>NZ_CP109327.1:0-4800000 GCF_035918155.1 Streptomyces sp. NBC_01591 | reverse complement strand
CGAGCATGCGCTTCTCACCTGCGGAGAGTCCACGCTCGCGCTCACGACGCCACAGGTCGCGAACCACTTCGGCGACCTTGATGACATCGCCGGAGGCGAGCTTCTCGAGATTTGCCTTGTAGCGCCGGGACCAGTTCGTCGGCTCCTCGGCATACGGTGCACGAAGCACCTCGAAGACCCGGTCCAGCCCTTCCTGCCCGACCACGTCGCGCACACCCACGAACTCCGCATTGTCCGCCGGCACGCGAACCGTCAAGTCGCCCTGGGCGACCTTGAGCACCAAGTAGGTCTTGTCCACGCCTTTGATCTGGCGAGTTTCGATAGCCTCGATCAGCGCGGCCCCGTGATGGGGATAGACCACGGTGTCGCCAACCTTGAACGTCATGTGACAGGTACCCCTTCCGTGGCTATCAAGAGTAACACGAGAACAGCTTCTCCTGAATGACGTTTTCGCAGGTCAGGGCATATCTCGGGGCTTGACAACAGCGACGCGTACGTGCTGCGGAAGGTTCACGGGGGACGGTATTCGCAGGTCGGAGCGGTTGCGCGGGCGGGGCGAAACGCGCACGTCACACACATCGGAACCACCCCACGAAGGGGTTGAACATCCCGTTTTGCCGGATTCCGGATGGTGAACTTTCCGTACTCCGTTCGAAGACCGATCACCCGTACGGAGCTAAGTGCCGCTGATCAATGGAATTGATCAACAACCCCGCTCGATCGCTTATACGCACGGAATGCGCCACGCTCCATGAATTGATCACCGGCGATATGTGAACGGCATGTGTCAGCCCGTTTCGGCGTGCGCCGACCCGCGAGCCTTTGCCGGGCAGCAGGCCTCCGAACGGCACGACCGCAGGAAGTACCGAGGCGCCCAGGGCCTCTCGTTCGGATCACGCCGGGCTCGCGTGATCCGAACGAGAGGACCTAGAGGCGGGTCGGGTGCGGGGCGGGCCGGGCGGCTCGGTAGCCTAAGGCCGCTGACACACCCTTAGGGCGGCTTTACGTCGCTCCCCTCCCGTCCGCAGTCCGAACGTTCAAGGAGATGCCGCCGCCGTGAGCCGCAGCCTTCGACACGGCGCCCTCGCCGCCACAGCCATCGTGTTCTCGATCGCCTCGCTCACCGCGTGCGGTGCGGGCAATGACGCCGCGACGCTCAAGGTCAGGCCGGACACTGCTGCCACCACCATCGGTGACATCAGCATCCAGAACGCGAACGTCGTCACCCAGCCCGAGCGCACGGCCGAGGGCCCGGCCGTCGTCGCCGCGACGCTGTTCAACAACGGCACGAAGCCGCAGACCCTGGAAGCCGTCACGCTGCCGGGTTCGAGCGCCTCAGTGCAGCTGCACGCCGCCAAGGGCGCCGGACCGGTCGTCGTCCCGGCCGGCGGCACGGTGATCCTCGGCGGCGAGGGCAACGCGTCCGCCGTGATCGAGAACGGCCGCGAGGCCGCCCAGGCGGGCAATGTGCAGCCTGTCGTCTTCAAGTTCAGCTCGACCGGGGAGATCCCGCTCGGCGCGTTCGTCGTCCCGGCGACGGGCTACTTCGCGGACTCCGGCCCGAGCGCGCTGCCGGTGGCGCCGGAGAAGTCGCCCGGGGCGAAGCCGACCGGTTCCGCCTCCGGGACGCCGGAGGGCACCCCGACCGACGCCGCGTCCGCCTCGGCGCAGTCCCACTGACCGCACGCGGACAGCGGCGCGCGGACACCTGACGCGCCGGTACGTGAACGAACGGCGGAGGGCGCCTCCCTTTCGGGGAGCGCCCTCCGCCGTTCGCACACCTGACGGTTTACGGCTCGAACTTGTACCCCAGGCCCCGCACCGTCACCAGGAAGCGCGGAGCACCCGGGTCGGGCTCGATCTTGGCGCGCAGCCGTTTGACGTGAACGTCGAGGGTCTTGGTGTCACCCACGTAGTCCGCGCCCCACACCCGGTCGATCAGCTGCATGCGGGTCAGGACCCGGCCCGCGTTGCGCAGCAGCATCTCCAGCAGGTCGAACTCCTTGAGCGGGAGGTCGACCTTGCCGCCGGCGACGGTGACGACGTGGCGGTCCACGTCCATCCGCACCGGGCCCGCCTCCAGGGCGGCCGGGGTGACCTCCTCCGGCTCGCCGCGACGGCGCAGCACCGCGCGGATGCGGGCGACCAGCTCCCGCGAGGAGAACGGCTTGGTCACGTAGTCGTCGGCTCCTATTTCCAGGCCGACGACCTTGTCGATCTCGCTGTCCTTCGCCGTGACCATGATCACGGGGACATTGGACCTGCTGCGCAGCTGACGACAGACCTCCGTGCCGGGCAGGCCCGGCAGCATCAGGTCGAGCAGTACGAGGTCGGCGCCGTTGCGCTCGAACTCGTCAAGCCCGTCCGGGCCCGTGGCCGCGATGGCGACCTCGAAGCCTTCCTTGCGGAGCATGTAGGACAGGGCGTCGCTGAAGGATTCCTCATCCTCGACGACGAGCACTCGGGTCACGGAAGGACCTCCGGGGCAGGGAATGATTCAAGGGTGTCGGGGTGAGCGGGTCCATGGGGGCCCTCGTCGCCGTTGACGACGGGCGGTCCCGAGCTGCGGTCCCGTTCCCGTACGGAGCCCGCTTCGGGCAGCCGCAGGGTGAAGGTGGAGCCCTGGCCCTCCGAGCTCCAGACCGTGACCTCCCCGCCGTGCGAGGCGGCCACGTGCTTCACGATGGCGAGGCCGAGGCCGGTGCCACCGGTGGCCCGTGAGCGGGCCGGGTCGACGCGGTAGAAGCGTTCGAAGACCCGCTCGCGGTCCTTCTCCGAGATGCCGATGCCCTGGTCGGTCACGGCTATCTCGATCTGGTCCCCGCCGGGCACGGACAGTCGCCTGGCGGCGATGCCCACTCGGGTACGGGCGGGGCTGTAGTTGACGGCGTTCTCGACGAGATTGCCGAGCGCCGCGGCGAGCTGGCCGCGGTTGCCCCAGATACGAAGCTCCGCGGTGCCGCCCGCCGCCATGGTGATCTGCTTCGAGCCGGCCTGCTGGCGGCAGCGGTCGATGGCCTCGGCCACCAGCTCGTCCACCCGGACCGGCTCGGCGTCCTCCAGCGGGTCGTCGTTCTGCACCCGCGAGAGGTCGATGATCTCCTGTACGAGGTTGGTCAGCCGGGTCGCCTCGATCTGCATCCGGCCCGCGAACCGTTCCACCGCCTCCGGGTCGTCGGAGGCGTCCATCACGGCCTCGGAGAGCAGCGAGAGCGCGCCGACCGGGGTCTTGAGCTCATGGCTGACATTGGCGACGAAGTCGCGCCGTACCGCTTCTATCCGGCGGGCCTCGGTGAGGTCCTCGACCAGCAGGAGCACCAGCCGGGAGCCGAGCGGGGCGACCCGGGCGGAGACCGCGAGGGCCTCGCCGCGGCCCGTGCCGCGCCGGGGAAGGTCCAGTTCGCCCTGCCGTATCTCACCGTCACGGCGGGTGTCCCTGGCCATGTTCAGCATCGCGTCGACGGCGAGCCGTCCGCCCCTGACCAGTCCCAGCGCATAGGCGGCGGAACTGGCCTTGACCACACTGTCGCTCTCGTCGAGCACGACCGCCGAGGAGCTGAGCACGGACAGGACCGTGTCCACCCCGGGCGGCAGGGGCGCGTTGCTGTCGGGCCGCATGGAGGTTCGCGTCGGCTTCTTCTGGTCGCGCTCGCTCCAGCGGAACGCAAGCATGGCGATGACGCCGGTACACGCACCGCCGATCGCCGCAGCTGCGGCGACTGCCGCGTTCACGTCCATACGTCAAGGTTATGCGGGTCCGGGAGGACTCTCCCAGCCATCCGAGTGCGTATCCGAACACTCGTCGCCCAGAGTTCACCGAGGAGCAAGGGTTGGTTCACTTGGGCGGCCGGAAGCCGACGCGTACGCCACTCAGGGTGGCAGCGTGGGGTTCGAAACCTGGCCCCGGCCTTACCAAGGACTGGAGAGGGACTTCCATGCGTGACGCGTACCACGAGGAACTCGACTCGATCGGCGAAGGGCTGGTCGAGATGGCCCGCCTCGTCGGGTCGGCGATCGGCCGGGCGACGACGTCCATGCTCGATGCCGATCTCAAGCTCGCGGAGAGCGTGATCGCCGCCGACCAGAAGGTCGACGACCTTCAGCACGACCTGGAGGCGCGGGCCATCGCCCTGCTCGCGCGTCAGCAGCCCGTGGCGACGGATCTGCGCATCGTGGTCACCTCCCTGCGGATGAGCGCCGACCTGGAGCGCTCGGGCGACCTCGCCCAGCACGTCGCCAAGCTGACCCGGCTGCGGTTCCCGCAGTCGGCGGTGCCGAACGACCTGCACGCCACCATTCTGGAGATGGGGCAGCTGGCGCAGCGCCTGATGGCCAAGGCCGCGGAGGTGATCATCACCAAGGACGTCGACCTGGCGCTCCAGCTGGAGCAGGACGACGACGAGATGGACCTGCTGCACCGCACGCTGTTCCAGCACCTGATGGACGACCGCTGGAAGCACGGCATCGAGACCGCCGTCGACGTGACCCTGCTCGGCCGCTACTACGAGCGCTTCGCGGACCACGCGGTGTCGGTCGCCAAGCGGGTCGTCTATCTGGTGACGGGCGAGCACGCCGACGAGATCCAGCAGCAGACGCCGGTAGAAGGCGCGTGACCGGAGGCGCATGAAAGACGCGTGACCAGAGCGCGTACGGGCGTGCGTGGGCGCATCGGGGTCGTAAAAGTGTTTCTGCGCGTATGCGCCGTTGATGCGCCCGCCCGGGTGGGCATGCAATGGGGTGGGGCGGCACGCCTTGTCCGTACGCCCCGGTCGTACGCGCGTCTTCGTGGCGTACGGCCCTGTCGTACGCCTTGAGGAGGAACCATGGCCGATTCCCCCACGACCGACCCTCAGCAGGAGGCACCCGCCGAAGTGGTGCACCTGACCCTGCTCGGCGCCTGCGGCTGCGGCTCGGGCTGCGGCTGCGGCTGCCAGTCCGGGGCCCCGTGCCAGTGCGGTGGCTGCTGCGGCTGACCGGCTGCCACGAATGCCGAATGCGCCCCGCGCGGAGACGAACCGCTCCGCGCGGGGCGCCTCCGTGTGCGGGGCGGCGGCGCTCAGACCGTCCGCTCGACGGCGGGCCCGGTGCCGGAAGCCGCATCCGCCCCGGAAGCGACCGGGGCCGCGCTCCCCTCGCCACCGCCGCTCTCCGCCACCCGGCTGCCGCTCTCGGCCGTCCCGTCCTCCCCCGGAAGGTTCCGCATCAGCAGCCAGTACCCCAGCGCGGCCCCGGTCCCCAGGACGGCGCACGCGCCCCACAGCCACTGCGCCCCGAACCGGTCGATCACCAGGCCCGACATCAGCGGTGCGACCAGCGCGGCCGCGGACCACGACATCGTGTACATGCCCTGGTAGCGGCCCCGGCCCCGGGCCGGCGACAGCCGGACGACCAGGCTGCTCTGGATGGGCGAGTTGACGATCTCGGCGACCGTCCAGACGCAGATGGTCAGCGCGTAGACGGCGACCGAACCGGCGAACGCGGTCAGCCCGAATCCGTACCCCGCCAGCAGCGACGACACGATGAGCAGCCGGCGCGGATCGCGATGCTGGATGAAGCGGGTGACGGGGATCTGGAGCACCACGATCAGCACCCCGTTGACGGCGACCGCGGTGCCGAAGTCGGAGCTGGAGAACCCGTCCGTCCCCATGGCCACCGGCAGCCCCACGTACCCCTGCTGGAAGATCAGGGCGATGACGAAGGACAGCCCGACGACGCTCATGAACCGGCCGTCGCGCAGCACGGTGGAGAGCCGGACCTCGTCCGCACCGTCGTCGACCGCGCGGCCGGACACCACCGGCTTCTCCGGCCGCGACTCGGGCACCTTCATGAAGACGACGACGGCGCAGACCAGCGTCATCGCGGCCTCGCCGAGGAACCCGGCGAGATAGCTGTACTCGGCGACGAACCCGGCACCGGCCGACGAGACGGCGAAGCCGAGGTTGATGGCCCAGTAGTTGAGCGAGAAGGCCCGCACCCGGTCCTCGGGCCGGACGATGTCGGCCATCATGGCCTGCACGGCGGGCCGCGACGCGTTGCTGGCCATGCCGACGACGAAGGCGACCGCCGCGATCGCCACCGGGTGGACCATGAATCCGAGCACGGCCACGGACACGGCCGTCGACGTCTGCGCGATGAGCATGGTGGGCCGGCGGCCGAGCCGGTCGGTCATCACCCCCGCCCCGAGCGAGGACACGACCCCGCCGAGCCCGTGCAGCGCGGCGACCAGACCGGCGTACGAGGCCGAGTAGCCCCGGTCCAGGGTCAGGTACAGCGCCATGAAAGTGGCGACGAACGCTCCGAGACGGTTGACCAGCGTGCTGGTCCACAGCCACCAGAACTGTCTGGGGAGCCCGGACACGGATTCGTGTGCGGCCCGTCTGAGACCGGCGACAGACATGCGGCATCCCCCCAGGGAAGTACGGAACGGACACCGCGGTAAGAGTCCCGGTGGCTGTACGAACGTTACGAATCCTGGATTCCGGTACGCCAGTCAATTGACGCCTGCCGTCAATCGTCCCCGTTCCCGGCCGTCCGCCCCGCCCCCTGTCCGCTCTGTGACCGGCCGCACGGAGCCCACAGGGGTTCGATTACGCTCGGGCCCATGGCCGACGCACCGTACAAGCTGATCCTCCTCCGCCACGGCGAGAGCGAATGGAACGCGAAGAACCTGTTCACCGGCTGGGTGGACGTCAATCTCACGGAGAAGGGCGAGAAGGAGGCAGTCCGCGGCGGTGAGCTGCTCAAGGACGCCGGTCTGCTCCCCGATGTCCTGCACACCTCCCTCCAGAAGCGCGCCATCCGCACCGCGCAGCTCGCGCTGGAGTCCGCGGACCGCCACTGGATCCCGGTCCACCGCACCTGGCGGCTGAACGAGCGCCACTACGGCGCCCTGCAGGGCAAGGACAAGGCCCAGACGCTCGCCGAGTTCGGCGAGGAGCAGTTCATGCTCTGGCGCCGCTCCTACGACACCCCGCCGCCCGCCCTGGAGGACGGCACCGAGTTCTCGCAGAGCGACGACCCGCGCTACGCGACGATCCCGCCGGAGCTGCGCCCGCGCACCGAGTGCCTCAAGGACGTCGTCGTCCGCATGCTGCCGTACTGGTACGACGGCATCGTCCCGGACCTCCTCGACGGCAGGACCGTCCTGGTCGCCGCCCACGGCAACAGCCTCCGGGCCCTGGTCAAGCACCTCGACGGCATCTCCGACGCCGACATCGCGAGCCTGAACATCCCGACCGGCATCCCGCTCGTCTACGAACTGGACGCCGACTTCCGCCCCTTGAAGCCGGGCGGCACCTACCTCGACCCGGACGCGGCGAAGGCCGCCATCGAGGCCGTGAAGAACCAGGGCAAGAAGTAGCCCGGAACGATCAAGCCCCCTGCCTGCGGACTCTCCGCGAGTAGGGGGCTTTGTCACTGCCCTGGGGCCGTATCTGGGCCGTCAGGTGCGGGAGGAGCCGGACCGGGCCGTATCGAAGACGGCGGCAGGTCTGTCAAGAGGTGAGGATGGAGATGCCGTCTCCGAGCAGTTTCAACCCGAGAACGAAGAACAGGACGGCCATCACTGCGACATTGTGCTGAGCTGCCCAGTCCTTCCAGTTGCCGAGCGTGGTCTTGGCTCGTTCTCCCCCGAGCAGGAAGACTCCCAGCGGGGCCAGCAGGCCGAGGGTGGCGATCAGGACGAAGATCGCCAGCGATGCGATCTGCTGCCCGACCGGCAGTCCGGCCGAGCCGATCGCGGCGCCCGCGGCGATGGTCAGCGGGGCGTTCTTGGCGTTGAGCGCGGCCAGGGCCAGCCCGAGTGCGAAGACCTTGACCGGCGTGAGGCGGTCGATCACGCCCATCCACTTCGGCAGCTGGGCCTGCGAGGGATCCCTGGGACGCCGATGCCATTGCCGAGCGCCGAAGAGGACGAGGAACAAGCCCAGAGCGAGCTTGAGGGCTCCCACCCAGGTGGCCGGGTGATTGTGGACGGAGGCACCTGCGGGGGAAGCGATCGCCAGCATCACCGCGCCCAGCGCCGAGAGTCCCAGGATCCAGCCGACGGTGAAGAGGACTCCGTTGAGACGTCCCCGGGGCGTGGCGAGTATGAGGATGATGGCGATGATCGGGAGCGGGCTGACCGCGACGGCAGCCGCGAAACCCAGCACGTCACCGAGAACTGCGCCCATGGTTGCCTCCGTACGGGAGTCAGAGCGGCGGTCCGCAGCAGGGCTCGGCGGGAGGGGGTGCCACGACCGCCTGGGCGGCGCGATGGGCGGTTGCGTGATCGGCTGCGCCGCTGTGGCCAGGGCCGCGAAAGGGGCTGCGAGGAGTGGTGACGCCGACGCACTCGGCATGTCCCGGTTCCATCTTCCTTCGCCTGGCCCGATCTGTCCTCGGGAACGGACGCGGCACGGAACGCGATCGGCTCCGGTGGGGTGATCGGGAAGTGATCAGGAGGCCGGGCTTCGCGGTGCCGGGGGTTCCTCACGCATCCGCCCCGGGTGGCCATCCCGCCCAAGAGCCGAGATGCGAGGCAGCGCACCCGTGGTGAGGATTGATGCGTGAGGGCGATGGCGTCCCATGATTCGGGCGCTTGGCGACCCTCGCATCGATCCGTGGCAGGAGAATCTCACGATGACTGCGGTGACAGGTGCAGCCCAGACAGCTCACCCCGAGCGGCCGGGCAGGTCGGACGGGGTCTGCAGCGAGTTCACCGTCTTCACCAAGATCAAGCCGGGCGAGGCGGATGCTCTGCGTGAGGATCTCGCCACCCTCTCCGACGCGGCGGACGACGAGAGGGTCCATGCAGCGGTGCGCCAGATCGGCACCCTGCACGACGCACGGCACGTGATCTTCGACAACGACACCCGGTTCATGTTCGCCAGCGTCTTCGACGGCTCCTGGGACACCTACATCGACGACTTCGCCAAGACGGTGGTCGGGGCCCGCTTCGACAAGGTCTTCTCGCACAGCGAAGGGTTCCCCGGCGTCTCAGATCCGGGAGCCAAGGACTGGTTCGTCGCCCACCAGGCGCCTGCGGGGGTCTTCGTCAGCGCCTACCCCGATCTGACCGTTCAGCAGATCTACAAGGACCAGCGCGTGGACGACGCGTTCCAGGACGTGCTGGACACCGCCGAGTTCCGGGCAGCGCTGGACAACCCGGCGAACGCCGAGTTGGTGGCCACCCCGGCCTTCCAGAAGCTGCTGGCGGAAGCCTCGGCCTAGCACCAGGACACAACCGACTCTCGGAGCCGACCCCACATCTGTGGACCGCGTCGGCGGGCGCGGACCAGTCGCTGCCGGGGCTGTCCAGGCGGAGACCGATGTGGAGGCACAAGAAATCATGAATGCGACGGGAAGCAGCAGTCCGGCCGACGTGCGCGTCGAGATCGACGACGTCCAGAGCGGGGCACTGCGCCCACGGCCCGTCCCGTACGAGGGGAAGTTCATCTTCCTGCGCGTCGATGACCGCCACGCCGGGCGCGCCCTGCTGCGGCGGCTGCTTCCGGTGACCGCGGGTGGTCTGCCGAGCGTGGACCGGAGCCAGGATGCCTGGGTGGCGGTGGCGCTCACCTACCAGGGGCTGAGGGCCCTGGGGGTGCCCCAGGATTCGCTGGACAGCTTTCCGCGGGCGTTCCGTGAGGGCATGGCCGCCCGGGCGGAGATGATCGGCGACGTGGGCGAGAGTGCACCGGCCCACTGGGAGGCACCGTTCGGAACGGGCGAGGTCCACATCGCGTTGAGCGCCCTCTCCTCGGACACGGCCCAGCTGACCAAGGAGTTGGAGCGGGCCCGGGTCGCCTACGAGGACACGCCCGGTGTCCAGGTGATCTGGCAGCAGGACGTCCACCAGCTCCCGACCGGGCGCACCACCTTCGGCTTCCGTGACGGCATCAGCCAGCCGAACATCGAGGGCGTCGGGCTGCCCGGCTCCAACCCGCAGGAAGTCCCCATCAAGGCAGGCGAGTTCATCCTCGGCTACCCCGACGAGACCGGCAGCCTGCCGCCCATGCCCAGCCCCGATGTGCTGGGGCGCAACGGGACCTACGCTGCCGTGCGCAAGGTCCACACCAATGTGGCGGCCTGGCGCCGGTACCTGCGCGCGAACAGCTCCGGCGCCGAGGAGGAGGCGCTCCTGGCGGCGAAGATGGTCGGGCGCTGGCCCAGCGGGGCGCCACTGACGCTGACGCCGGAGCACGATGATCCGGAGCTGGCAGCAGATCCGCACCGCGTCAACAACTTCCTGTACCGGGAGAACGACGACCGAGGGTTCCGGTGCCCCGCCGGTGCGCACATCCGGCGTATCAACCCCCGTGATTCCACCATCATCGGCGACGTGCGGATGCACCGCCTCATCCGCCGTGGCACCACCTACGGGCCGCCGCTGCCGGAGGGCGTGCTGGAGGACGACGGTGCCGACCGGGGCCTGGTCGGAGTCTTCCTCGGCGCCCACCTGGAACGGCAGTTCGAGTTCATCAAGGCCGAGTGGGTCAACGACGGCAACTTCATCGGCTACCCCGGCGAGAAGGACCCGGTGGCCGGGCACCACGACGGAACCGGCAGCGCCACCATTCCCGAGAAGCCTGTCCGGCGCCGCCTGCAGAACCTGCCCAGCTTCGTGGTCACCCGCGGCGGCGAGTACTGCTTCCTGCCGGGTCTGCGTGCCTTGCGCTGGCTCGCCGAACTGGAGGACTGACAGCGATTCCCACCCCCTGAGGTCCGTTCATGCTCTCCGAGGAGAGGTCGAAGTCATGCCAGCACAGTTCGTCCGCTACACACCTGATGTCGAAGACGACGACCCGCACTTCGACCAGAACCTGCAGACGGTGATCGAGAAGACCGAGAGCTACATCGCCGAGTCGGTCGAGGCCGGTGGCACCGGACGGGCACTGCGCGACGCCCATGCCAAGGGCTACGGGCTGGTCCGGGGGGAAGTGGAAGTCCTGGACGGACTGCCACCCGAGTACGCCCAAGGAATCTACGCGACTCCGGGAACCCACGATGCGCTGATCCGCTTCTCCAACGGCTCGCCACACGCCGGAGCCGACGCGCGACTGGGCGCCGCCACCGGACTGGCGCTCAAGATGTTCGACATCCCCGGCCCGACCCTGCTGGAAGACGAACCGGACACAGGCACATTCGACTACGCCAACATCAACGGACCGATCTTCTTCTGCAACACGGTCGAGCACTACCTGTTCATCCAGGAATTGTTCCTGAACGCGCCGGCCTACTTCTCCCAGGGCCGCCCCGGCGCACATCGTTTCTTCACCGAGTTCGTGACCGGAAAGGGAACCCTGGACCAGGACAACTGGGCGTGGGACGAGTTCCTCGCCTTCCTGCGCCTGTCGAAGACCCCTCCGGTCAATGTGCTGCTGTCGAGCTACTGGACGATGGGCGCGGTCCGGCACGGGGAGTACATCGCCAAGGTCCGCATCACCCCCGACCCGTCCTCCGCCGCCGCGGTGGTCCGGCGCGACCTCGACCCGGCCTCGGCCGCGGAGGTCTTCCGACCGGCCCTGCAAGCCGAGTTGCAGGAGCGCCCCTACGCCTTCGACATCCAGGTCCAGCTCTGCACCGACCTGGATCGCATGCCGGTGGAGGACACCACCGTGGAGTGGCCCGAGCAGCTCTCACCGCCCACCACCGTGGCGAAACTGCGGCTGCCGCGGCAGGACATCTCCGGCCCGGAGAACCTGGAGAAGATGGACGCGCTGTCCTTCACGCCCTGGCGGGTCACCGCCGAGCACGCGCCCCTCGGCAACATCATGCGGGCCCGCAAGGAGGTCTACCGGCGATCCTCCATCGAGCGCCACAAGCTCAACCAACAGCCGCGGACAGAACCCCGCAGCGCCGACGAGGTACTCGGCCCACTGCGATGAGGCCGACCGGTACCAGGGCAAGCGACCACCCCGGTCGCAACGGCCCCCTCACCCGCCCTGTTCGTCCGGGGTGTCGCAGAGGCTGCCGAGTTCGGCGATGAGTGCCGCGTCCCGCATGCCCGGCAGGGCGTATCCCTCCTTCTCGTCCCACGGGACGTCGACGTCATCCGCGTGGACGTGCCACTCCGCTCCCCCGACGGCGCGGCGCAGCTCGGTGACGGAGTCGAGGACATGGGCTATCACCGGCATCCACCGACCGGGGTCGATCGGCAGCTTCGTCGACCCGGCGACGATCTCGTCGTCCTGGTCGCCGTCACCGCCCAGGCCGTACAGATACAGGCTCTCCTCGTCGTCGTACGGGAACGACTCCGCGTGCGCGGCGACCACGCGCTCGACGGCGGCCGACTCGGCCCCGGTCAGCGGCTCCGCCCGGCGGGCGCTGTAGTAGACAGAAACGCTCATGGTCCGAGCGTAAGGCGGGGGTGTGACAACACCGTCCCCCGTCCTACCCCAACGCCCGTACCACGCGCCCCGCGAGGCCGTCCCAGGGGCGGCACTCGACCACCGGCAGTCCGTGCCGGGCCGCCTGGCCGGCGAGCCAGTGCGAGTACGCGGCGCTGACCTGTGCCCGGTGCCGCTGTTCGCCGCTGTCTGGCTCCCGGGAGGCGTAGTTGGCGGTGATCCGGTCCGGGTCGCCTTCGTGCAGGAACACCGCCCGCACCCGGCGGCCGGCTGCCCGTCCCTCGCGGATCGCTGCCGCCGCGGCGGCCGGGGTGAGGTAGTCGCCCTCGATCACGGCGGGTACGTCGACGGTCAGGCGGTTGCGGACCACGCCCAGCACCGCGGGTTCGAGGGCCCTGGCGGTGGCGATCTGGAGGTCCAGCACCTGGTCGACGGTGAGTTGCGCCGTGTCGGGGATGTCGTCGAAGTGATGGAGCGCGGGGTGGTGTTCGGCCGTCGTCATGGCCTCGACGGCGCTGACGATGTCGTCGAACTCGACCACGAAGCCTTTCGACTCGTCCGATTCACCGGCCAGTTGGGCCGCTGCCCGGCTCTTGCCGACACCTGAAGCCCCACCGATCAGCAATATGTCCCATGTTGTCGCTGTCACGGGGCGAACGTATCGCGTGGGCTTCCGTGTTCGTCGTCGGGCCTGGCGCTACGGTGACCCGAGTACCGGCCCACGCGAGGGCGGAGCCGACCGGACGGGCCGTGCGGAGAGAGCAGGAGAGCGGGGAGAGCAATCATGGGCGAGCCCCTGAAAACCTTCGTCGGCGGCGCCGAGGTCGACGTGCCCAACAGCATTCCGGCCATCCGTGCCGCGTTGCCCGAGGAGAGACGCGAGGAGTTCGACCGCGCCATCAACGACGCCGGTGTGGGCGAGATCCAGGCGGTCATGCGGCACTGGATGCTGGAGGCCGTACCCGATCCGGAGGCCGAGAAGATCCTGGACCGGCTGGCGCAGGACGAGGCCGAGAGGCGGAGCGTCGCTTGAGCTTCCGCATCTCCTACGCACCGCCCGCCGACGACTCCCTGGCCAAGATGCGCGACGGCGAGACCTTCCGCGCCGAGATGGCCCGCACCCTGGGCCTCGACCCGTACGGACACGGCTCGTCGGCCGTCAAGAGCGAGCGCGACCGCCGCGAGGCGACGGTCGCCGGGGCGATCGTGCTCTATTACGTCTCCGGGTCCGTCCTGATCGTCACCGTGGTGAGGCTCGTCCCGCTGCCCTGAACCGGTGCCGACACAGGCACCGGCCCCGGCACCGGCCTCACTGCTCGGAGGCGTCGGGGACTTCGATGATCCTGCCGTTCCTGTCCACGCTGTGGGTCCGCCAGTACATGTCCCACTTGTCGTCCACGTGCTCGGGGACCTTGCCCTCCGGGTACCGGACGTACCCCTTCGGCGGGTCCTCGTCGTCGGGCACGCAGGCCGATCCGGTGGCCCCGATCGTCATGACGGGGTACTCGCCGCCGCCACAGATCGCGTCCTCCATCGAGCATCCCGTGGTCAGCACCGCCACGGTCGCGCAGGCCAGGGCGAGTCCCGCTGCGGAACGGCTCGGGCGGCGCCCGCTCCTCGCGGACGCCACCCGGCCGAATCGGCTGATCCCGTACATAGTCGCTCCTCCTGCTGGCTAGTACTACCAGCCTGCACGGAGCGTGAATCACCGATCATGAGTACGAATACTCACGTGCGGGGCGCCCGGTACTCGTCCGCCCCGCACCCGGCGGCCCTACGCCAGCTTCGCGGCCTGCGCCTCGACCACCGCGGTCGGCAGCTCGAAGTCCCCGCCGCCGCCCATCGCGGCCAGGTTCATCGAGGAGAACGAGGCGAACGAGGCGCCCTGGCGCATCGCCACGAGCTTGAACTCGGCCTTCTCCCCGCCCTGTTCCATCTGCACGGTCCAGGCGGCCGCCTCCTCGCCGCCCTTGATCTGCTCCTCGGTGATCTTGGCGACCTTCTGCTTCTCACCGGCCGCCGTGAACTCGAAGCCGCCGGCGCACTCGGTGGCCGCGGTGCGCAGCGAGGCGACCGACTCCTGCGCGCCCTTGCCGTCGTACGAGCCGAGGGCCAGCTGCGTCGTCGTGATGTCGAACGCCGCCTTGAACGCCTCCTCGGCGTCCCCGCTGTCCTGCTTGCCCAGGCTGTCCTTCTTCGGCTCGCTGACGACCGTGCGCTTGGTGAACGCTCCCGGCTCACCGACCTGAGCGCCCATCAGCGCGTCGGCGAGCGGGGCGCAGACCTCCTTCTCGACCTTGATGTCGTCGGCGGCGACCACATCCTTGGCCGCGGCCTTGGAGATCTTGTGCCCCTTGACGTCGCCCTGGGTCAGCGCAGCCTTCTCCAGCTCGGCGGCGCTCAGCGCCTTGGCCGCGGGCGCGGCGGCCGCGGACTCCTTGCCCTTGGCGTCCGCCCCCTTGTCCCCGGAGCCGGAGTCCGAGTCGCCGCCGCACGCGGTGGCGAGCAGGGCCAGGGACACCGCGGTGGCGGCAACAGCGGTACGGCGTATGGCGGTGGAACGCATGGTCCGGTCCGTCTCTATGAGCAGGGTGTTCGGTTTTGCTCACTGTATGAGTGAAAAATGGTTTGATGATCAATCAAGTCGGGCACGGGATGTGATCGTGACGGCGCCGTGATCATCCTGTGAAGGCGCTGTCCGACGCCACGATCCACACCAGAACGAGACACAGAGGTGCAATCACCCCATGCAGGCTGACTCGACAACCTCGGCCGTTCTCCGCTCCGTTGGCCTGGCGGAGGACCGGATCGCCGCATGCGTCCCGCTCACCGGAGGCACGTTCAACGCGGTCTCGCGGGTGACGCTCACGGACGGCAGCGACTGGGTGGTGAAGATACCGCCGCCCGCGACTCCCGGAACCCTGATGGGTTACGAGCGCGATCTGCTGGTCAACGAGGCCACGTTCTACACCTCGGCGGGCGATTCGGCACCGGTCCCCCGCGTCCTGCACAGCGAGCTCGACCCGGCCGCGCCGACCGGCCCGTACGTGATCATGTCGGCCTGTCCGGGCCGGCCCTGGAGCGAGTTCACTCCCGGCTCGCTGTCTGCCGCGGAAGGGCGCCGGCTCCGCAACGACCTGGGGCGGATCGTCGCCCGGTGCCACGCCGTCACCAACCCCGCCGGCTTCGGTTACCCCTCCCTGGCGGTGGGCCCGTTGGCCCCGTCGTGGCGGCAGGCGTTCACCGCGATGACCGACGCCGTCCTCGCCGACGCGGACGCCTACCGGGCCCGGCTGCCGCGCCCGACGGCGGGAATCCGTGCCCTGCTCGCCGCCGCGTCGCCCGTGCTCGACGACGTCACGCGACCCTCCCTGGTCCACTTCGACCTGTGGCAGGGCAACCTGCTCGTCGACGGCGGGCCCGGTGCACGGACCATCGGCGGGATCGTCGACGGCGAGCGGATGTTCTGGGGCGACCCGGTCGCCGACTTCGTATCGCTCGCCCTGTTCGGGAACATGGCGGAGGACGAGGACTTCCTCGCCGGGTACGCGGACGGCAGCGGGCGACCGGTGGTGTTCGGCGCGTCCGTGCGGCTGCGGCTCGCGCTCTACCGCTGCTACCTCTACCTGATCATGCTGGTGGAGACCGTCCCGCGCCGCGCCCCCCAGGAGGACCTGGAATGGGCGTGGACACAGGTCGCCCCGCAGCTCGAATCGGCCCTGGCGGACGTGGAGTCGGCGCTGCGGGCAACGGACTGAGCGCGGCGCCCGTCGGCGTCAGCCGGCCAGGGCGCGCTGGGCGTCGTACAGGTTGGGCGGCCACACCGCTTCCGGTGTGCCGTACGCCTCCAGCCGGGTGTGCAGATCGCCGGTGAAGTCGGGGACGTCGATCTGGTCGAACTCCGTCACCTCACTGATGCCGACCGTCGCGCTGTACGGGGCGAGTCCGTCGATCCGTATCAGGCCCGCACGGCTGTTGGTGACCCGGATGTTCCAGTGCGTGAAGCGGGCGCCGAAGAGCGGCCCCGCGCTCGCGTCGCCGCCGTGCCGCTGCGGGTGGCGCCGGTGGCCGCCGTCGCGGCAACAGCCACGGCACCGGCCAGCAACCCGCGCCTGCTGATGTTCCCCTTGATCGCCATGAATCCGAGCCGCCTTTCACCCATGTGAACGACGTTCATATCTGCGTCGGCGGCGAGCATGCCACGGCTCCCCGGCGCACCGAAAGGGGCGTGCACCGGAGAATCCTCAGGGGGAATCTTCCGGCAGGGCCGGTCAGTTGGGCCAGTCGGTCGAGCCTCGACCCACGGGTCATCCGGCCGGGCGCCGGGTCAGGTGTGTGAACGCGTCCAGGTTCCGGGTGGATTCGCCGCGCGACACCCGCCACTCGTACTCCTTGCGGATCGCGCTCGCGAAACCCAGCTCCAGCAAGGTGTTGAAGGAACCGTCGGCCGCCTCGAGGACCGTGCCGAGCAGCCGGTCCAGCTCCTGCGGGGTGACCACGGAGAGCGGCAGCTTGCCGACGAGGTAGATGTCGCCGAGCCGGTCGATCGCGTAACTCACTCCGAAGAGGCGGAGGTTGCGCTCCAGCAGCCAGCGGTGGACCGCGGCGTCGTTCTCGTCCGGGTGGCGGACGACGAAGGCGTTGAGGGAGAGCGAGTGCTTGCCGATGCGCAGCGAGCAGGTGGTGGACAGCTTGCGCGTGCCGGGCAGCTTGACCACGTAATCGCCCGGCTCGGGGCTCTCCCATTCGAGCCCGGCGTCCTTCAGGGTCGCCTCGATGACCTGCGCGACCTGCGTCGTCGCCGCTTCGGTCGGTGCCGCTCCATCGGGTACGTCAGCCATGGAGCGAGCGTACGTCAGCCATGGAGCGGGCAGAGGTCAGGCGTGGTGCGAGCGGACGCGGCGGCGGTGTTCGTGCATCGCGGCCGTGTACACGTCGGCGGTCGCGGACGCGGCGGTGTCCCAGCCGAAGCTCTGAGCGTGCGCGGCGGCCGCGGCGCCCATCCGGGCGACCAGTTCCGGCGCGTCGGCGAACCGGGCCAGCGCCTGTGCGTACGCCTGCGGGTCGTGCCCGGGTATCAGGAAGCCGCTGACCCCGTCCCGTACCGCCACCGGAAGACCGCCCACGGCCGCCGCGACGACGGGGGTGCCCGCCGCCTGCGCCTCTATGGCGACCAGCCCGAAGGACTCGCTGTGCGAGGGCATGACCAGCACGGAAGCGGCCCGGAACCAGTCGGCGAGCTGCTCCTGCCCGACCGGCGGCTGGAACCGTACGACATCGGCGATGCCGAGCCGCGCCGCCAGCTTCTGCAGCCCCTCCGGCTTGGCGAGCCCGCTGCCGCTCGGGCCGCCGACGACCGGTACGACCATCCGGGAGCGCAGGGTGGGATCGCGGTCCAGCAGGACGGCGACCGCCCGCAGCAGCACGTCGGGGGCCTTCAGCGGCTGGATGCGGCCCGCGAAGAGCGGGATCAGGGCGTCCTTCGGCAGCCCGAGGCGCGCCCGCGCCGCGGCCCGCCCGTCGGCGGGGCTGAAGCGGTCCAGGTTGACCCCGGGGTGGACGACGGCGACGGACCCGGGATCGGCCTCGTAGAAGCGGACCAGCTCGTCCGCCTCCCCGGTGGTGTTGGCGATCAGCCGGTTCGCCGCGCTGACGATCTGGGTCTCGCCGATGACGCGGGCCGCCGGCTCGGGGGTGTCGCCCTCCGCGAGTGCCGCGTTCTTGACCTTCGCCATGGTGTGCATGGCGTGGACGAGCGGGACGCCCCAGCGCTGGGCGGCGAGCCAGCCGACATGGCCGGAGAGCCAGTAGTGGGAGTGGACGAGGTCGTAGTAGCCGGGGCGCTGGCCGGCCCACGCCTGCATCACGCCGTGCGTGAAGGCGCAGAGCTGGGCGGGCAGCTCCTCCTTGGCCAGACCCTCGTACGGCCCCGCGTCGACGTGCCGGACCAGGACGCCGGGCGCCAGATCGACCGCGGGGGGCAGCCCGCCGGTGGTGGACCGGGTGAAGATCTCGACCTCGATGTTGATCGCGGCGAGGCGCCTGGCCAGCTCCACGATGTAGACATTCATGCCGCCCGCGTCGCCCGTGCCCGGCTGGTGCAGCGGTGAGGTGTGCACGGAGAGCATCGCGATGCGGCGGGGTTTGCGGTGGCCGCCGGGGAACGCGGCGGGGAACCTGAGGCGCGGCGCGACACGGCTGCTGCCGAGCCGGGAGACGTACTGATTCACGTCGTCCGGTCCTCCTCACTCAGGGCATGACACCGAAGGGACCCGAGCCCCTGCGAACGGCTGCAACAGCGGAATCTCTCCTTTCATTTCCGCTTTACCAAATCATTACGGTGCGCGTGCCGCACTCCGGGCGGGCCGGACCCGCCCACCGGACCGGACCCCCGCGCCGCCCGCCGCCCGGCGCGAGATCGTTACGCTCGCTGTCATGCGCCCCATCGGCACCGCGACCCGCGGGACCACCAACCCGAACCGGCTCCGCCGCATGGACCGCTGGATCGCCGCCACCCACGGCCCGGCCCTGCGCCGCGCCGACCACCCCGTCGCCGTCGACCTCGGGTACGGCGCCGCACCCTGGACCGCCGTCGAGCTGCTGCACCGGCTGCGCACCGCCGAGCCGCGCACGGCCGTGGTCGGCATCGAGATCGACCCGGAACGGGTCGCGGCGGCGAAGCCGTACGAGTGCGAGGGCCTGACCTTCCTGCACGGCGGCTTCGAGATCCCGCTCCCCGCGCGCCCCGACCTCATCCGGGCGGCGAATGTGCTGCGCCAGTACGACGAGGGCGAGGTCACCGCGGTCTGGCGGCGGCTGTGCGCCCGCCTCGCGCCGGGCGGGCTGCTGGTGGAGGGCACCTGCGACGAGATCGGGCGCCGGCACGTATGGGTGGCGCTCGGCCCGGAGGGTCCGCGCACGGTCACGTTCGCGACCCGGCTCGCCTCCCTGGACCGCCCCTCCGACCTCGCGGAACGCCTGCCCAAGGCGCTGATCCACCGCAATGTGCCGGGCGAGCCGGTCCACGCGTTCCTGCGGGACTTCGACCGGGCCTGGGCCGCGGCGGCCCCGTACGCCTCGCTGGGCGCCCGGCAGCGCTGGATCACGGCGGTGCGGTCGCTGTCGGGCGACTGGCCGCTGGCCGACGGGGTACGGCGGTGGCGCCAGGGCGAAGTCACGGTGAAATGGACCGCCCTCCAGCCCAACCCGTAGCCCAACTCGCGCTGAACAGGACCGGCGAGGACGTGTCCCGGGCGGCGGACGGGAACGGGAACGGGGCATCGTTCGTCCAGACAGTGGAGAGCAGGGGGCTTCGGTCGCGATCCGTGTGACCGTCAGGACAGCGGGCGTGCGCCTCTGTTGCTTTTCGGTATGGCATGGCACGATCTCGACATCGGCGAAAAGTTACTGACGGTAAATCAGATTCATTCGGGGGGAATCTCGTGAACCGACGTCACTGTGCCTCAGCCGCGATCACTCTGGTCTGCGCGCTGTCCGTACTCATCACGCCGGTCCAGGCCTTCGCCACGCCCGCGCCCCCATCCCCCTCCGATGCGCGGTCCGACTCCGGCTCCAAGGCGCCGGAGAAGAGCCTCGAAGAGGTACGCAAGGAGATCGACGCCCTCTACCGCAAGGCCGGGGCGGCCACCGACGCGTACAACCTCGCCGAGGAGAAGGCCGAGAAGCAGTCCGGCGAGATCGTGAAGCTGGCCCGCGCCATAGTCGTGGGCCAGTCGAAGATCTCCGAGCTCAAGAGCCAGGCGGGCGCCCAGGCCCGCGAGCAGTACCGCACCGGCGGGCTGCCGCCCGGCGCCCAGTTCATGCTCAGCGACGACCCGCAGCTGTTCCTGGACGGGGTGAGCCGGGTCAGGGAGGGCCAGCAGGCCGCCCAGGGCGTGCTCGGCGAACTGACCAGGACCCAGCAGGACCTGGAGACGTACACCAAGGACGCGAGCACCAACTGGAAGAAGCTCGAAGCCAACCGGGTCAAGCAGGCCAAGGCCAAGAAGAAGATCAACGCGCAGATCGCCGCGGCGAAGAAGCTGGAGTCGCGGCTGAAGAAGGAGGAGCGGGCCCGCCTGCTCAAGCTGGAGCAGGCGGCCGAGTACAAGCTGCAGACGGCCTGGCTCAGCTCCGGCGCCCTGAAGGACATCAACCGCAAGGCGAGCGCGAGCGGCAAGAAGGCGGTGGCCTTCGCGACCGCGCAGATCGGCAAGCCGTACGTCTGGGGCGCCGAGGGCCCCAAGTCGTACGACTGCTCGGGGCTCACGTCCCAGGCCTGGCTGTCGGCGGGTCGGCCGATCCCCCGCACTTCGCAGGAGCAGTGGCGGCTGCTGCCGCACATCGCCATCAAGGACATGCGCCCCGGCGACCTGATCATCTACCACGGTGACGCCAGTCACGTGGGCATGTACATCGGCGACGGCGCGATCGTCCACGCTCCCCGCCCCGGCCGCAACGTCACCCTGGCGGGCGCGGGCTCGATGCAGATACTCGGCGTCGTACGCCCGGACAAGTAGCCGGAGCTCAGGCCTGCCCGGCAGGACAAGCCCTCCCGGCAAATCCTGCCGACCCGGCTAAATCAAGCCCGTCCGGCGATTGAGGACAAAGCGTTCCCCGGACGCCCCCCGGGACCCTCGCCGAACACCCCACGGCACCCCGCAGAGCACCCCGCACCCCCACGGAGTGACCCGCACCACCCGCCGCCCACCACCCCGCGTGACCTTTGTCATGCCCGGACCCCCGCCCCCACCCCGGCACATCTCGCCGGATCCGTGACCTGACGCGGCTTATGGCTGTGCATATGCCAGAGGCCGATCGCGGAACGCCATTCCGTTCCCCCGCCGCGGCCCGCTATCGTCCCCGTCTGGCGGGTCGTCGATCGTCGTCCCGCCGCGCCCTCGGGGGGAGGGAAGGAAACCCGAACCGATGCCCGTACCCGTACCGCAGCAACGTGCCGACGCCGCTGCGGAGGCCTCCCATGGCGCCGACCTCACCCTCCTGGTGATCGAGGACGACCCGGCGGGCACCTTCACCGTCCCCGAGCTCCCGGCCTCGGCCGGCACGAGAGTGCGCCTCCGAACCGCCCGCAACCTGACCGAGGCGGGCCGGCTCCTCACGGACGACGTCGACTGCATCCTGCTGGACCTGGCCCTGCCCGTCGGCAGCGAGACCCGCGCCTCCGGGGCCGGGGACGCGGAGGGAGCCGACCGGCTCGCCACCCTCAAGCACGTCCTGCGGATCGCCCCGCGCCACGCCGTCCTCGCCCTCACGGCGGAGGACGACACCGAGCTGGCCGCCGCGGCGGTACGGGTCGGCGCCCAGGACTACCTCTTCCGCGACGAACTCGACGGCCGGCTGCTCAGCCGCGCCATCCGGTACGCCGTCGAGCGCAAGCGCGCCGACGTCGCCCAGCACCAGCTCACCGAGTCCACACTGCGCGCCCAGGAGAACGCCCGCCTCGAACGCGGCCTGCTCCCCACGCCCCTGCTCGACGGCTCCGATCTGCGCTTCGCGGCCCGCTACCGCCCCGGCCGCAGCCGCGCGCTGCTCGGCGGGGACTTCTACGACACGGTCCGTACGCCCGACGGCACCGTCCACGTGATGATCGGCGACGTCTGCGGGCACGGCCCCGACGAGGCGGCGCTCGGCGTCGAACTGCGCATAGCGTGGCGGGCGTTGACCCTGGCCGGGCTCTGCGGCGACGAACTCCTCTCCACCCTCCAGCAGGTCCTGGAGCACGAACGGGAGAGCGAGGAGATCTTCGCGACCCTCTGCACCGTCGACATCGCCCCCGACGGACGGCGCGCCGGGCTCTGCCTGGCGGGCCACCCCGCCCCGCTGATCGCCCGGCACGGACGGGCCGCACACCTTCTCCCGCACGAGGACGGCGGCCCGGCCCTGGGCCTGCTTCCGCGCAACGCCCTTCCCCAAGCTCTTCGAGCAGGGGATACCCCATGGCCGCGCCGGCAGGTGGACCTCGGCGGCACCTGGAGCCTGATGATGTACACGGACGGGCTGATCGAGGGGCGTGTGGGCCCGACCGGCACTCAGCGGCTGGGCCAGGACGGCATGGTCGCGATGATCAACCAGCAGCTGGCGGAGGGGCTCACCGGCGAAGATCTCCTGGAGGCCGCGGTCACCCAGGTGCGGGAGCTGAACGGCGGCGAACTGACCGACGACGTCGCGGTCCTCCTGCTCGACCGCGACCAGGAACACGTCCGCCGCCGGCTCCCCGACGGCGACCGGGGCCGGAGCATCCCGCGCCCCCGCCCCGGATCGGCATCACCCACGGCCCCCGTCGGCGCCGCGAACCCCGCGGACGCTCAGCGCCCGCCGTTGTAGGGCCCGTACGGCCCGTCGCTGCTGGAGCCGCCGCGTCGGCCGCCGCCCGAGACCGCACGCAGAGCGGGCCGCACGTCCACCAGGAAGACGATGGAGGCGACCGCGCCCGCAAGCTGCAGGAACAGCATCGGCACGAAGAGGTTCACGGCGACGGTGACGCCGAGGATGATCAGCCAGAAGGACTTCTTCTGCTTGTCCGCGGCCCGGTAGGCGTCCTCACGGGCCATCGCCGCCATGATCAGTGCGGCCACGGCCAGCACGAGCATGACCATGTAGAGCAGCCAGACAAATGTGCTGAATCCTGTGAGCAACATGGTGTGTGCACCGCCTAATAAGTGGATGAGCGCCTCGCGGCCAAGGTACCGGGACAACGGGCCGGGCACCCTTGAAGGTGCCCGGCCCGCGCCCCGCTACACACTGCGGCGCCACAGCACCGGCGAGGGTGCTGTGGCGCCGGGTTCCTACTTCGCGCTCGGCGGAGTGGTCTTCTTCGCGGCGGGCTTGCGCGCGGGCGCCTTCCCGGCGGGCGCGGCCGGGGCCTTGCTCTCCGGCTTGGCGGGCTTCGGCGCGGGCTTCGGCGCGGGGGCGGCCTTCGCCTGACCGGGCTTGGCGGCCGGCTGGGCCTTCGTGGTGCCCGCCGGCTTGGACTCCTTGCGCGGCTCGACGACGACGGCGATCTCGACGATCTCGTCGGCCGTCTCGCCACGCCAGTGCTTCACGGTCTGCTCGCCGCGCTCGGCGACCTTCTCGTACGTCTCCCGGGCCCGCACCGCGTACTCGGCGGCCACGCCCAGGCTCCGCAGCGCCAGGTCCTGCGCGTTCTCGCCCAGCTTCCGCAGGTCGCTGTCGAACGACCCGATCACCTCGGTGACCTTGGCCTGCACGGTGGCCTGCGCCTCCTTGGCCTGCGAGGTCACCTTCTCCTGCACGGCCTTGGGGTCGGTGTTGCGCACGGCCTCGATACGCTCCGGCGCCTCGGCACGCAGCTGCTCGATCAGCGCCGGGACCTTGCGCGCCTGCTCGACGGCGAGATCGGCCGTACCGGCGGCGAAGTAGAGGGGGGTCGGGTCGGTGAGGGTCTTGCGCAGGTCATCGGTGATGGCCATGACTGTGGTCCTCCCGGATCATCAGACTCAGTGTGAGGGTTTCTCTGGCGTTGAAGGCTTTGAGGGCTTTGAGGGCTCGGAGGACTTCGACGACTTCGAAGGCGTCGAAGCCCTGCAGGCACCGGGGCCGCCGTCCGCACCGGCATCCGCCCCGGACTCGTCGCCGGTCTCCGATCCGGCCGCGACGCCGGATTCCGGTCCGGGCTCGAACCCGTTCTCCCTGCGGAAGGAGTCGTAGATCTGCAGCAGAACACTCTTCTGCCGCTCGTTTATGGACGGATCGGCCAGAATCACCGCCCGCGTCTCCAGCTCCTCCCGCTCCCGCTCGTCCAGAATCCCGGCCCGTACGTAAAGGGTCTCGGCGGAGATCCGCAGCGCCTTGGCGACCTGCTGCAGCACCTCGGCGCTGGGCTTGCGCAGCCCGCGCTCGATCTGGCTGAGGTAGGGATTGGACACCCCGGCGGCATCGGCGAGCTGCCGCAGCGACAGCTGCGCGTTGCGCCGCTGCTCGCGCAGGTACTCGCCGAGATTGCCGACGTTGAGTGAGGCCATACCCCGATGGTGCGCCACCTTTGCTAACTTTTGCAAGCAGGTGCTTGCAAAAGTGCGCCATACCACTCGCATGGCCCTGTGGGACCGAGCCCGTGGCGACCATCGGACGCAGTCGGGCAGAGCCCTTGGTTGACCTTCACCTTGGGGGAAGCCACAGCATCGGTGGGGCCGGGCGATGTGCTCGGCATGAGGAGGAGCGAGCATGGGGTTGCTGACCATCGGGACGTTCGCGAAGGCGTCCCGCCTGTCGCCGAAGGCGCTGCGTCTCTACGACGAGCTCGGACTGCTGACCCCCGCTCGCGTCGACCCGGTGAGCGGCTATCGCCTCTACGCACTGGAACAACTGGACCAGGCCCGACTGGTCGCCTGGCTCCGGCGCCTGGGGATGCCCCTGGCCCGCATCCAGCAAGTCTGCGCACTGGAGTCAGCCGCGGCGGCACAGGAGATCCGCGCGTTCTGGGCCCAGGTCGAGGCCGACACCGCCGCGCGGCGGGACCTCGCTTCCTTCCTCATCGACCATCTTTCCTGGAAGGACCCCGCCATGTCTCCGACCACCGAGCCCCTGGGAATCCGTTACGCCGCCCTTTCCGACTCGGGCCTTGTCCGCGGGAGCAATCAGGACACCGCCTACGCCGATTCCCGCCTGCTCGCCGTCGCCGACGGCTACGGCAGCGCGGGAGCCCCGGCCGGCGCGGCCGCCATCGACGTGCTCAGGCGCCTCGAAATCGACCGTATCCCCGCAGGCGATCTCCTCAACGTCCTCGAAGACGCCATCGAGCAGGCCAAGCAGGCCGTCAACGGCGTCGCCGGACCCGGCCCATCACCCGAAGAGACCGGCACCACACTCACCGCGATGCTCTGGACCGGATCGCAGCTGGCCCTCGTCCACATCGGCGACTCCCGAGTCCATCTCCTGCGCGACGGAGAGCTGTTCCAGATCACGCACGACCACACCATGGTGCAGTCGATGGTCGACGAAGGGCGCCTCACCCCGGAGGAAGCCGCCTCCCATCCCCAGCGGTCGCTGTTGCTACGAGCCCTGGGCCAAGGAGCCGATGGCAGCCCCGACATGCGCCTGCACGATGCCCGGCAGGGAGACCGGTACCTGCTCTGCTCCGACGGTCTGTCGACCGTCGTGCCGACCGATGAGATCCGTCGGGTGCTCTCCGGGATCAGGGATCCCGAGCAGGCCGTCCTCGAACTCATCGCCCTCGCCAACGGCTCCGGCGGCCCCGACAACGTCAGCTGCGTGGTCGCCGACGTCGTGGCGCTCCAGCAATAGGAGCGGACGGCATGCACTTCGAGTTGCACCGAATCCGCTCCCGGGAACTCATCCACGAAGCCGACGAATACCGACTCACCCAGCAGGCCAGAGAACCTGAGCCGGAACCGGAACCGCCCGAGGGCCGAGGGGCCGTCGCTCGCACCGAGTAGGGAAGGTGCGGCGGGAGGAGGGACGAGCGGTTCCGGTGGTGCGTACGTGGCTGCCGGGCCGTCAGCCGACGAGGGCCTCCCAGGTCTTCGGGCCCGCCTGGCCGTCGACGGCCAGGCGGTTGACGCTCTGGAAGGCGCGGACGGCGGAGTGGGTCACCGAGCCGAAGCCGCCGTCGACGGCAAGTCCCGCGCTGTGCTTGTTCAGCACCACCTGAAGGCCGCGCACATGCGCTCCGGAGCTGCCCCGCTGGAGCGAGTAGACCAGGCCCGGCCAGGTCTTCGGGCCGACCTGGCCGTCTGCCACCAGACCTCGGGAGGACTGGAACTTCTTGACCGCGTCGACCGACACCGAGCCGTAGTTGCCGTCGGCGACCAGCGCGGTGCCGCGCCGGGTGATCAGGTACTGGATGGCCTTCACGGTCGCGCCCCCGGCACCGGGGCTGATGGCCGGCCAGCCGCCGCCCAGATCCACGCCCCGGGCGGCGAGGTAGGAGACCGGGTCGACCGTGGAACCCAGCCCTCCGCTGTGGGTCTCGAAGTGGAGGTGGGGGCCGGTCACATTGCCCGTGGCGCCCATGTCGGCGATGCGCTGACCTGCGGCGACCTTGGCGTTGAGCGGGACCCGGAACGCGCTGAGGTGCCCGTAGTAGGTGTACCGCCCGCTGCCGTGCGAGATGACCAGGCCGTTCCCGGTGCGTCCCGACAGGACGCCGGTACCGCGGCGTATCACGGTGCCGGCGGCCGCGGCGTAGACGGCCGTGCCCGTCGAGTTGGTGACGTCCTGGCCAGCGTGCGGGTAAGGGCCGCGCGGGGCCCCGTAATAGCCGCCTGCGGGGAAGTGGCCCCGGGCGGGATTGCACCACCGGCCGTCCTTGAGCGTCGCCGCCGAGGCCGACGAGGTCAGGGCCGGTACGCCCGTCAACGCCACCCCGAGCCCGGCGCCGACGCCGAGCAGCAGCTTTCTGCGTGACGGGCCCGCCGGTCGGATGTCCCGCAGTTCTTCCGCCGCGCCGTCGGCCGGACCGCACTGCTCACACATGTCCCGTCCTCCTTGGGTTTTTCCGCTCGTTCTACGCGCGTTGCTTGTCGAGAGCATGCCAGAGAGAAGGGCCCGCCGTCCGCGAAGCTTTCCAATTCGGGTGACACCGACGGGTTCTCCCGGTGGCGGGGGACGACGCTGGGTAACGTATCCGGAAATATCCCCATGCCGGAGACGGATCCCCGTGGATGACGACATGGATGACGGCGACGCCCGATCCGCAGGCCGAGGCGAGGAGGCGGGTGCAGGAACCGCGGCGCAAGGGCACGACCAAGGGCACGGGCTCGCGCGCGGTGGCGCCTCGGTGGTGCCGAGGACCGCCGTGATCGCGGGCGGTGGAGCGCTGGCAGTCTGGGAGCCCGCGTTCACGCTCGGCGCCTACAACGTCATCTTCTACTACCAGATGCTCACCCTCTGGGCGGTGTCGACGGCCGTGCTGCTGGCCGGCTTCCTGATGCGCGAGCGCGGGCCGCGCCACGGCTGGGTGTACTGGGCCTGCCTGGCACTGCCCAGCGCCTGGCTCGTCCTCGCCGCCGTCGTGCCGCGCAGCGGCAACTGGCAGGGCGAGGCGCTCTTCCTGATCGGCGGCATCATCAGCGTCATCGGCACCCCGCTGTTGACCTGGGTACTCCTCCAGCTCCTGCTGTTCGGCGAGTCGGAACTCTCCGTACGCCAGCGGAGGATGGTCATCGGTGTCGTCGCGCTCGTCGGCGTGCTGGCCTTCCTGCTCGGCCAGTTCAACGATTTCTTCCTCACCTGCGGAGACTTCGACATCAGCGGCAACAGCGTCCCCTCCGGATGCAGGCCGGGCCACGCCTCACCGCTCGGCTGACCCGCGACGGCGCTTGGGCCGGGGCGGCGGCCCGTACGCCTGCACCAAGGCGTTGCGCACGGCGACGCGTCCGGCCGCCAGGAACGCCCCGCGGTGGGAGTCGGCTTCGTGCACCTTGATGCGCCGCAGAACGACCGCCACCGCGACGGCCGTTGCGGGCTCACGCTCGGCGAGGGCGGCCAGCTCCTCGCGCACCCCCTCGATGAAGCCCTCGTGGAACGAGGCGATCTCCTCGGCCGGCCGGCCCTTGACCGACGCGGTGCCGACGACCTCGAACTCGACCCCTTCCTCCCAGGGCTCGAAGTCCGCGACGACCTGCGCGAAGTCGGAGGGGCAGCCGGCCTGACGGGCGTACGTCGCCTGGACGTCCCGGATCGGGTGGGGCGGGAAGACTCCGGCTACGGGGGTCGGTTCGGGGGCCATCGGCCCACGGTAGCCGAGGCCGAGAAGAATGGATGTGGCGATCCGGCCCCTTGGGCGCGATGCTGCCCCCATGACCTCCTCATCTATCGACCCGGCCCCGGACTCCGGTCCCACACCCACCGCCGGCGCCTCGGGCCCCGGCGTCTTCGAACTGGGCGGCACCGTCACCATCCCGCGGCTCGGCTTCGGGGCGATGCAGCTGCCGGGGCGGTGGAGCGGCCCGGCCGGTGACACGGCGAACGCCATTGCCGTGGCGCGGCGCGCCGTCGAGCTCGGGGCCCGGTACATCGACACCGCCGCCTTCTACTTCTCCGACACCCACCGGGCCAACGACCTGCTGCGCGAGGCGCTGTTCCCGTATCCCCCGGACGTCATCATCGCCACCAAGGTCGGCCCGCTGCGGGACGAGACCGGTGAGATGTACGCAGAGGCCCGCCCCGATCAGCTGCGCGGGGAGGTGGAGCGGAATCTGGAGGACCTGGGGGTCGACACCCTCGACCTGGTGCATCTGCGGGTGGGGCGGCTGGGCTCGGGCGTCGCCGAGTCGCTCGGCGAACGGTTCGCCGTGCTGGCCGCACTGCGCGAGGAAGGGCTGATCCGGCAGCTCGGCGTCAGCAATGTGACGAGCGGGCAGCTCGCGGAGGCCCGGTCGATCGCGCCGGTCGCCGCCGTCCAGAACCGGTTCGGCGTGCTCGACCAGGCCGACGCCGCGCTCGTCGACGAGTGCGCGGACGCCGGTATCGCGTACATGCCGTTCTTCGCGCTCGGCGGCGGTCACACCGAACTCGACGGCGAGAACCTCCGGAAGGTGAGCGAGCGGCACGGCGCGACGGCGTTCCAGGTGGCCATCGCGTGGGGCCTGGCCCGCTCCCCCTCGATCGTGCAGATCCCCGGCACCGCTTCGCTCGCCCACCTGGAGGAGAACATGGCCGCCGGACGCCTGACCCTCGACGAGGACGACATGGCGCTGCTCGGGCGCCGCGGCCAGGCCCTGTCGGGGGCTTGATTCGGATCGTGCCGGGCTCACACACCCACCCCGGCACGATCCGGACGGCTCTAGTTCTTCAGCCGCTCCCCCAGCTCCTCGACATCGGCGAGGAACCACGTCTGCCGCCCCCGGTTGCATTCCCGGACGAAGTCCTGCAACGCCGAACTGGCCTCCGTGTGGCGGGAGATGTCGCCGAGAATCACCATCCCCATGCGGTAGTTGACGAACTTCTGGATGATGTCGCCGGCGACACGGGTACTCAGCCGGAAGAACTTCTCGTCGAACCGTCCGGCGGGGACGACCACCCACTGGGCACCCTGGTATCCGGCATCACCGATGAGATCCAGGGCGTCCCGTTCGCCGCCGATGACCTCGCCCTCCTCGGCGCACATCAGCACGGGCACGTCATGGATGGTCTGCAGGATGCTCATGGAGACCGAGGCTAATCGCGTAAGCGGACGAGGTCGACGTAATTCCCGGAGCTCCGCGTCGGTCTACGATCGCCCCACGATCCCAGAGAGGCAGGCACGGAATGAAGGTCCTGATCGCCGGAGGCGCGGGGTACATCGGCAGTACGGTCGCATCCGCCTGCTCGGACGCCGGGATCACTCCCGTCGTCCTCGACAACCTGGTCACGGGCAGGCGGGAGTTCGCGCGGGGGCGGGCCTTCCACGAGGGCGACATCGCGGACGGTCCCCTGATCGACCGGATCTTCGCCGAGCACCCGGACATCGACGCCGTCGTCCACTGCGCGGCGCTGATCGTGGTCCCGGAATCAGTCGCCGACCCGGTCGGCTACTACCGGGCGAACGTGGCCAAGAGCCTGGAGTTCGCCGGCCACCTGATGCGCAACGGCTGCACCCGCATGATCTTCAGCTCGTCCGCCTCCATCTACGCCGCCGGTGCGGATCTGACGGTCGACGAGGACTCCCCGGTCGCCCCGCAGAGCCCGTACGCGCGCACCAAGGCGGTGTGCGAGGCGATGTTCGCCGACATCGCCGCCACCCAGCCGCTCCGGGTGCTGTCCCTGCGCTACTTCAACCCGGTCGGCGCGGACCCGAAGATGCGCACGGGACTGCAGTTGCCGCGCCCGAGCCATGCCCTGGGCAAGATGATCCAGGCACAGGAGGAGGGCGTTCCGTTCCAGGTCACCGGGACCGACTACCCGACGCGTGACGGTTCCGGCATCCGGGACTACGTCCACGTCTGGGACCTGGCTGCCGCACACGTGGCCGCGCTCGGTGCCTTCGACACCGTCCTGCCTGCGGCCGGCTCCACCGTCATCAACCTGGGCACCGGAACAGGCACCACCGTGCGCGAACTCCTCGACGCCTTCAACGATGTGATCGACACCCCCGTGCCGGCGGTCGACGCCGGAGCGCGGCCTGGCGATGTCGCGGGGGCGTACACCCGGAGCGACCGGGCGGAGCGGCTGCTGGGGTGGCGGCCGCGGTACTCGCTGGCGGAGGGCATTCGCCACTCCCTGGATTGGGCCGCCGTACGCGAGGACGTGCTCGACGGCTCCGCGTAGGCCGACGGCTCGGCGCGTACACGGACGCGTGACGCGGGCGGGTGGGCGGCACGGGGGCGTGTTCCGAAAGCGGTGCCGTCCGCCCGGGAGGCAGGCGGGACCTCCGGAACACGTCCTAGGATCCGCCCATGGCTATCGACCCCGGCTACACCTGCTCCCGCTGCGGCGAACACCACGCGGAACTCCCGATGGGGTACTCGACCATGGCACCCGACATCTGGGACGCGGGTCTGGAGAGCGACCCCGACAGCATGCTCTCCTCCGACCAGTGCATCGTCAGACACGAGCACTACTTCATCAAGGGTCTGATCGAGATACCCGTGTTCGGCAGCGAGGAGCCCTTCTCCTGGGGTGTCTGGGTCTCGCTCAGCCGGGAGAACTTCACCCGCGCCCTCGATGTGTGGGAGACCCCCGGCCGTGAGTCCGAGCAGCCGTACTTCGGCTGGCTGAGCACCGAGCTGGGGCTGTACTCGCCCCGTACGACCAACCTCAGGACGAACGCCCACACCCGCCCGATCGGCCGGCGCCCCCGCATCGAGCTGGAGCCCACCGACCACCCCCTCGCCGTGGAGCAGCGCACCGGCATCACGCGGGACCGGGTGCGGGAGATCGCCGAAGCGGTGCTGCACGCCGACGACGTCCGGGCCTGAGCGCCGCGGGCCGGGCGCCCCGTCCCTCCGGGCCCCGCTACCCCTGCTCCCCGAGCCCCGACCGCAACTGCGCGAAGGCGAGCTCGGCCGCCTCGACCGCGTCCCCGTACACCTGGTCCGCACTCTCCCCCGCGTCGATCCGCCGCCAGTTCTCCAGGGCCAGGATGCGCAGTACGGCGATGATCTGGCCCGCGGCCAGCCTGTCCTGCACCCGGTCGCCCAGCGCACGGGCGAGCGCCGCCTCCGAGCGGCTCTGATAGGCGTACAGGCGGGCCACCAGGGACGGCGTCCCGTACAGCAGCCGCTGGAACGCCAGCACCTGAGGCACATCGCAGAGCCCGGTCACCGGGTCGCCCCGCTCCAGACCGTCCAGGAAGTTGCGGCGCAGGGCGTCCAGGGGGGATTCGGCCTCCGCACGGGCGGCGACGACGCGGGCCGCCTCGTCCTCGTGGTCGGCGAACCGGTGCAGGACCAGGTCCTCCTTGGCCGGGAAGTACCGGAACAGTGTCGGCTTCGAGATATCGGCCGCTGCCGCCACCTCCGCCACCGAGACCTTGTCGAAGCCCCGCTCCAGGAACATCGCGATCGCGGCCTCGGAGGCCGCCTGATAGGTCAGCCGTTTCTTCCGCTCCCGCAGACTCGTCTGCTCGTTCCCGGGCTTCTCTCCGTCCATGACCATGAAGCGTACGCCCTTGACCTCAACCGAACTTGACGTCCGAGAGTGGTCGCACGGGCGTGACGCGCCAGGTCCGCCCGCCCTCAGGCCCCGGACCTCGCCCGCGCCTCCACCAGAACCTCGATCCCGTCCAGCACCCGCTCCAGCCCGAACCTGAATTCGTCATCGGGCTCGCGCGGCGCCCCCAGCACCTCGGAACCCAGCAGCCGGGAGAGCGACGGATGGCGTACGGGGTCGACGAGCCGGTTCAGGGTGCGGGTGTACCCGTCCGTCACCTCCTGCGCCGGAATGCCGCGCGCTTCCACGGCGGCCGCGAGATCGCCCATCAGCAGCGCTTCGTTCCGTACGAACCCGTTGATGAGCAGGATGACGGAGACCTCCTCGCGCGCGTCCAGGCCGGTGCCTTCGAGTGCCTGGAGGCCCTGCTCCCACCAGGCGACGGAGTTCGGACTGGCGGGCGGGCCCGAGACGGGGATGCGGAGCATCCACAGATTGCGGTGGAACACCCGGCGCTGCGCCCACGCCCACTGCGTGAGCGCCTCCCGCCAGCCGGCCCCGCTCTCCAGCGCGGGCAGCGGGGGCGGCGGGCCCATCGCCGCCTCCTGCATCAGGACGTACAGCTCCCCCTTGGCGGACACATACCGGTAGAGCGACATCGTCGAGGCCCCCAGGTCCTTGGCGACCCGCCCCATCGACACCCCACCGAGCCCCTCAGACGCCGCCACCGCCACCGCGGCGTCCACGATGCGGGCCAGACTCAACCCCGGCTTCGGCCCCTTGACCGGACGCGCCCGCAGCCCCCAGGCGGCCTCGATACTGGCCGGCAGGCCCGTACCGCCCGACGGGCCCTTCTCTTCAGTCACCTGAACCCCACCTTCCCTCGATCCCATCCTAGATATGCGTAATGCGTACACAGTTATGCGTACTACGCACACGGACGGGCGGTTCAGGAGGCGGAGGTGGTGGCGATGCGCGGGTGCGACTGCGACTGAGCGGGTGGGCGCGCCCTCAGAACAGGTCCGGGCACCAGGCCCGCCGCCCCGCCCGGAACATCCCCTCCGCCACCGCCACCGCGCCGGGCGTGAGTTCCTCGATGTGGCCCAGGGCCGCCAGCCGGGACGGTGATTCGTCGCCCAGGTAGAGGGTGCCCAACTCCCGTACGTCCAGCGCGAGGTCGGCGTCGGCCGTGGTGGGGGTGCAGGTCGCGGCGGAGGCGGACGCTTCCAGGCGGTAGCGGCCGGTGGTCAGGCCCGTGGTGTCGTGGATGTCGAGGGTGAGCGTGCCGGGTACCGCGTAGGTGCGGGCCTCCAGGGCGCGTACGACGTCCAGGACCCGTACCCACAACCAGTCCGCCTGGGTCACGATGCGGGCCGCGCGCGGGTCCGGGAGGAGGAGGGGCAGCAGGTCGTCGGGGGCGCGGTAGCCGGAGCGGACCGTGGTGATCCAGTCGATCGAGCAGACGAAGTGCCACAGCGTGCGCTCGGCGGCCGGGGTGACGGCGATCTGCCCGAGCACCGTGGCCCCGTTCAGCGGCTGCTTGGCATCGCCCCACTTGTTGTCGGCGCGGTAGGCGATCAGGCCCTCGGCCTCGCCGGCCGCGTTGCTGTAGACCGCGTAGTAGGGCTCCGTCCAGCTACCTGGTCCGAGTTCGACCTCGCCGGTGTTCACTTCCCACCAGCGCGCGTCGCGGTCGATCACACCGTGCTGCCGGGCGCGCAGCCGCTCGTGGAGGGCCGGGCCCAGCTTGCGTACGTCCGCGCCGCTCACCAGGTCGATCCGGCCGCCGTCCTGCGCGGACGGGCCCGACCAGCGCGGGTCGAGACCCGCCCTCGGTACGTCGATCTCCCACTCGGTGGTCCATGCCGCCGGGCCGAAGCCGTACCGCCCGTAGATCGGGTACTCGGCGGCGATCAGCGTGGCGACCACGTCACCGCGCTCCTTCGCCGCCGCGAGGTCCGTGGCCATCATCCGGCTGAGCAGCCCGCGGCGGCGGTGCGTGGGCGACACCGTGACGTTGCAGATCGCGTCGGCCGGCACCGTGGCGCCGCCGACGACCGTGAGTTCCTGCGCGAAGGAACGGAAGGTGGCCACGCACCGCCCGCCGTCGAACGCGCCCTGCGCGCGGATGAGATCTGTGTGCGGGAGGCGCCGTTCCGCCTCCTGTTCCGTCCCCGTCGGCTGCTTCAGAAATCCGGTGTGCTTGGCACGCAGCCAGTCGGGGAACTCGGCGGCGGTGATCGTACGGACGTCAGAGGCCATGCGAGCCACGCTAGACACACGGCGCACGGGATGTCTCCCGGTTTTCCGCCGCCGTGGAACGGACGGGTCAGAAGGCCGCCCGGATCTCGCCGACCTCCCCGCCGCCGCCCAGCAGCGGCGCGTGTCCGATCCGGGAGACCACCGGGGCGTCGATGCCGAGCAGCCGCAGCGAGCGGGCCAGTACCGGCCCGAGCGCCCGCGTCGCACCGTCGTCGACCTTGAAGGCCAGCGCCCGGCCGTCCGCCAGCGCCACCGCCTGCACCGCCTCGGCGCCCATCTTGGAGAGCGTGCCCGGCACCTCCCGCATCAGCCAGGTGTCGGGGCGGCGGGTTCCGGCCACGTACTCGGGGTGGGCCCGCATCGCGTCCCCGACCCGGCGCTCCGCCGTCCCCGGCCCCGCCAGTACGAACGTGCGGAAGGCCCGCGCCAGGCCCACCAGGCTGATCGCCATCAGTGGCGCACCGCACCCGTCCGTGCCGACCGCCGTGACCGGCTCGCCGGCCGCCTCCTCCACGACCTGGTGGACCAGCTGCTGGAGCGGGTGCGCCGGGTCGAGGTAGGACTCCTGGTCCCAGCCGTTCACCGCGCACACCGCGAGCATCGCCGCGTGCTTGCCGGAACAGTTCATGGTGATCCGCTCCCGGGCGTGGCCCGCGGCGAGATACGTCTCCGCCTCGACCGGGTCCAGCGGCAGATCGGGCGGGGTCTGCAGATCACCGGGCGTCAGTCCGTGCTCGGCGAGCATCGTGCGGACGAGTTCGAGGTGGAAGTCCTCGCCGGAGTGGCTCGCGGCGGCCAGTGCCAGCCGCTCCCCGGACAGATCGAGCCCGGCCCGCAGCACGGCCGCTGCCTGCATCGGCTTGTTGGAGGAGCGCGGGAAGACCGGCACCGTCGGGTCGCCCAGGGACCGCTCCACGCTGCCGTCGGCGGCCAGGACGACCAGCGAGCCCCGGTGATGGCCCTCCACGAAGCCGGACCGTACGACCTCGGCCAGGACGGGGAGAGCGGAGGATATGGCGGATGGGGCAGCGGGGGCGGCGCTGGAGGTCATGGTGGCCTTCCGGGGACGGGCGGAACCCGCCCCCGGAAGGATCGCTTCAGGCGAGCAGGTCGTCTACTTGTGCTTCACCGTCACGGTACCTGCGGGCGATCTCCGCGCTGCAATCGTCAGTGGTGCGTTGCAGCTGGTGACGGCGGCGGGAGACCTGCTGTTCGTAGCGGACCAGGCGTCCCATCGCGGTGTGCAGCTCTTCGTCCGTACGGGCGTCGAGGTCGGAGAGCTCGACCTCGGCGAGCGTCTCGGCGGCCAGCCGGCGGTACTCGTCGCTGCGGGGCGTGGTCAGCGTGACGTGCCGGGCGGAGGAGCGGTGCTGGGACGGGGTGTCGGCGAGGATCTCCGAGAGCCGGTCCACCACCGGTGTCTCCGGATCCAGCCGCCGGGCCAGCTCGGCCCGCAGGATGTCGATCCGGCCCTGGACGAGCCGGCGCACATAGCTGAGGTCCGCCTCGTCGCGCTGCGCATCGCGGCGCAGCGTGCGCAGTTCCGGCAGCCGCAGGGCGCCCAGCTCGGGCTGCGGCCCGGCGGACAGGCCGTCCGCCGGGCCGTGACCGTTTCGCTGCACGGGTGGGCGCATGGTGCTGGTGCTGGTGCTGGCGCCGGTACGCGTGACCGGTACGGCGCCGGGGGACTGCCCGGTTCCATAGATGCTCATGCTTGTGTCCATCCCCTCGACCGGTGCGTCGGCACACCGCCTTCCGAGCATGGTGCCACTCCGGTGGGGCTTGTGTGGATGCTCTGTACCCGTTCAGCCCAAGATAGGTTGGTCTGTATGCGTGCAGTGATACAGAGGGTGGACGGCGCGAGCGTCACGGTGGCGGACGGCGCGGACGGGGCGGGCGGGCCCGAGGTGGTCGGCGAAATCGTCGGCGAAGGGCTGTGTGTGCTGGTGGGAGTCACCCACGGGGACACCCCGGAGAAGGCGGCGCAGCTCGCCCGCAAGCTCTGGTCGCTCCGCGTCCTGGAGGGCGAGAAGTCCTGCTCCGATGTGAATGCACCGCTTTTGGTGATTTCGCAGTTCACTCTCTACGGGGACGCCCGGAAGGGCCGCAGGCCCACCTGGAACGCCGCGGCGCCCGGCGAGATCGCCGAACCGCTGGTCGACGAGGTGGTGAAGCAGTTGCGGGCACTGGGGGCGCAGGTGGAGACGGGCCGGTTCGGAGCGGACATGCGGGTCTCGCTCACGAACCACGGCCCGTTCACCGTCATCGTCGAGGTCTGATCCGACCGGGATCCGGTCGAGGTCTGAACCGAGGACCTTACGGTTCGACGACCGTCTCCTGGGCCGCGGCCGTGTCCCCGGCGAGCAGCTCGGCGTCCACCGCGACGTTCCGCTTGACCAGGGCCAGGGCGATCGGCCCCAGCTCGTGGTGGCGGGCGGACGTGGTGATGAAGCCCAGCTGGCGCCCCTCGGCGCCGTCCGCGGCGAGCCGCACCGGTGTGCCGTGTCCGGGCAGCAGGACCTCGCTGCCGTCGAGGTGCAGGAAGACCAGCCGACGCGGCGGCTTGCCCAGGTTCTGCACCCGGGCCACCGTCTCCTGGCCGCGGTAGCAGCCCTTCTGGAGATGTACGGCGGTGCCGATCAGGCCCAGCTCGTGCGGGATGGTGCGGTGGTCGGTCTCGAAGCCGAGGCGCGGGCGGTGCGCCTCCACGCGCAGCGCCTCGTACGCCAGGATGCCGGCCACCGGGCCGTGCGCCGCCGCGTACTTCTCCAGGTCGGCGCGGGGCAGGAACAGGTCCCGGCCGTACGCCGTCTCCCGTACCGTCACGCCGTCCGGGACCTCCGCGATGGAACCGGCCGGCAGATACACGACGGCGAAGTCCTCGGTGCGGTCGGCGACTTCGACCCGGTAGAAGAACTTCATGGACTCCAGGTAGGCGATGAGGTCGCCCTGGGTGCCCGGTTCGGCGTGCATCCACACGGTCTCGCCGTCGTCGACGAGGTAGAGGGCGTGCTCGATGTGCCCGTTGGCGGTGAGGATCAGGGCCTCGGTGGCCTGGCCCGGGGCGAGTTCGCTGACGTGCTGGGTGAGCAGGAGGTGCAGCCAGGCCAGCCGGTCGCTGCCGGTGACGGTGACGACGGCGCGGTGCGAGAGGTCGACGAGGCCGGAGCCGTCGGCGAGGGCGCGCTGCTCGCGGAACAGGTCGCCGTAGTGCGCGGCGACGCCTTCGTCGCGGCCTTCGGCGGGGACGGCGCCGGGCAGGGACAGCAGGGGGCTCTTCATGCGACCAGCGTACGACGCGGCATGAACGACACGGCCGGAGAGGCCGTCGGGCGGCTACTGGACGAGCACTGGACGGCTCCCGCGCGCCCTACGGCTTGGGACCGGCCGTTTCGGCGGACGCCCGGTCGGCTTCCTCGGACGCCGCCTTCGCCGTGCACTCGGCACAGCGGCCGAAGATCGCGAAGTGCTTCATGTCCGTCTCGAACCCGAAGCTGTTCTGCAGCTTCGCGGTGAACTCGGCGACGACGGCGACATCGGCCTCGATGACGTTCGTGCAGTCGCGGCAGACCAGATGGATGTGGTGGTGACGGTCGGCCAGGTGGTACGTGGGCGCCCCGTGTCCCAGATGGGCGTGGCTGACCAGCCCCAGCTCCTCCAGGAGTTCGAGCGTCCGGTAGACGGTGGAGATGTTCACGCCGGACGCGGTCCTGCGCACCTCGGAGAGGATGTCGTCGGGTGTCGCGTGTTCCAGCGCGTCGACGGCTTCCAGGACAAGCTGCCGCTGCGGCGTCAGCCGATAGCCGCGCTGTCGGAGATCGGTCTTCCAGTCGGTGCTCACCACACGCCCAGTGTAGGACCGGGTGAGCACCTGTCCGCAGCTGTGTGCGAGGGGAACCCGTGAGCCGGCGGACTGCCCGCGGACTACTTGAAGAAGGCGATGCCGTCGTCCGGCAGGTCGCCGAGGCCCTTCGCCATCGCCTCGACCTCTTCCGGGGTGACGACCTTCTTCAGGTGCGCCGACATGTACGGGCGCAGCTCCACCTCGGGGGTGGCCTTCTCGCCGACCCACATCAGGTCGCTCTTCACATAGCCGTACAGACGCTTGCCACCGCTGTACGGGCCGGAGGCCGCGGTCCGGGCCACCGCGTCGGTGACCAGGTCGATCTGCGGCTTCTTGTCGGCCAGCTCGCCGTACCAGATCTCGATGACGCCCTGGTCGCGGACCATGACGACCTCGACCTTGCGGTCCTTGTCGATGCGCCAGTAGCCGGACTCGGACTCCAGCGGCCGGACCTTCTCGCCCTCGGAGTCGAGCACCCAGCTGTGCGAGACGTACTCCAGGAAGTCGCGGCCGTCGTGGCTGAAGGAGACTTCCTGGCCGAAGTTGCACTGCTCGGCGCCGGGGAAGTCGGAGACACCCGCGCCCGCCCAGTTGCCGAGGAGGAAGGCCAGCGGGACGAGGTCCGGGTGGAGGTCGGACGGGATCTCGATCATGAGCGGCTCAGACGATCTGTGAGGTGGGGGTGGCTGCGGACGTGACACATGGGGTGCGAGGTGTCACGTTGCTGTGACGGGGCACCCGCGCGGGCCGGTGCGGGGAGCGCGGAGCGGTCAGCGCTGACCCTGGTACAGCTTCTTCACGGTCAAACCGGCGAAGGCGAGAACGCCGACGCAGACCAGGACCAGCAGGGCGGAGAAGAATGCCTCGAGCACGGGAACTCCTTGCAACAAGCGTTATGGCAGCAGTACGGGGCCGGGCCCCAGCCTAATGGGTTGGGGCCCGGCCCGCCGGTCCGGGGCTTCGCCGGGCCCGACCCACCCGGCGATTACAGTTCGGCGTATGCCGAAGAAGCTCGTGATCAAGGTGACCGCAGGTGCCGACTCCGCCGAGCGCTGCTCGCAGGCGTTCACGGTGGCCGCGGTCGCCGTCGCCAGTGGTGTGGAGGTCTCGCTCTGGCTGACCGGGGAGTCCTCGTGGTTCGCGCTGCCGGGGCGCGCCGCCGAGTTCGAACTGCCGCATGCCGCGCCGCTGCCGGATCTGATCGAGTCAATCCAGGCGGGCGGCCGGATCACCCTGTGCACGCAGTGCGCGGCCCGTCGTGACATCACCGAGCAGGACGTCCTGGAAGGCGTACGGATCGCCGGTGCGCAGGTCTTCGTCAGCGAGATCATGGCCGACGGCGTCCAGGCCCTCGTCTACTGATCCAAACGAAAGACCCTAGCGCCGTTTCTTGCCGTCGAGTTCGTCCCACCACTCGTCGGACTTCGGGTCACCGGACGGATCGTCCCACCAGCGGTCATCCGGCCCCCGCCGGTTGGCGACCATGGCCGCGATGGGCGGGATGACCATCGCGACGAGGCACATCACTATCGCGGCGGGCATCGACCACAGCCTGACAAACGACCAGGCCGATACGAAGAGGACGATGCAACCGCCCATCATCAGGAAATAGCCGCGACGGCGCCGCGCGTACATGCCTCCAGGGTAGGCCTCATGCCCGCCCGTGCGAGCGGCCCGAACGGGTCCGACCGGGTCCGGACGGCGCGAAGGGCCGTACCCCGTCCAGGAAGGCGTCCAACCCCCTGGGGTACGGCCCTTCGGCCGATCTGTGTCGCGGCACGCGGGCCGCGGCGGGAACTACGGGAACCAGGGCCTGCCCGGCTCCTAGACGGCGATCGCGACCTCGGAGAGGCCACCGGTCTGCGCCACGACCGTGCGGTCGGCGCTGCCGCCCGGGACGAGGGCGCGCAGCGTCCACGTGCCCTCGGCCGCGTAGAAGCGGAACTGTCCGGTCGCCGAGGTCGGGACCTCGGCGGTGAACTCGCCGGTCGAGTCCAGCAGGCGCACGTAGCCGGTGACGGGCTCGCCGTCGCGGGTCACGCTGCCCTGGATGGTGGTCTCACCGGGCTTGATGGTCGAAGCGTCGGGGCCGCCGGCCTTTGCTCCACACATGTGTTTCGTCCTTCGGGTCGGGGGGGGGCGTGCTGGTCCGGGTCGTGCGGAGTTACTTGTTGGCGCCGAGCTCGATCGGCACACCCACGAGGGAGCCGTACTCGGTCCACGAACCGTCGTAGTTCTTGACGTTCTCCTGGCCGAGCAGCTGGTGCAGCACGAACCAGGTGAGCGCGGAGCGCTCACCGATGCGGCAGTACGCGATGGTGTCCTTCGACAGGTCGACCTGCTCGGCCTCGTAGAGGGCCTTGAGCTCGTCGTCCGACTTGAAGGTGCCGTCGTCGTTGGCGTTCTTCGACCACGGGATGTTGCGGGCACTCGGCACGTGGCCGGGGCGCTGGGACTGCTCCTGCGGGAGGTGCGCCGGGGCGAGCAGCTTGCCGCTGAACTCGTCGGGCGAACGCACGTCGACCAGGTTCTGGTTGCCGATCGCCTTCACGACTTCGTCGCGGTAGGCGCGGATCGACTCGTCCTGCGGCTGGGCCTTGTACTCGGTGGCCGGGCGGGACGGGATCTGGTCGCCGTCGACCAGGTCGCGGGAGTCCAGCTCCCACTTCTTGCGGCCGCCGTCGAGCAGGCGGACGTCCTGGTGACCGTAGAGCTTGAAGTACCAGAACGCGTAGGACGCGAACCAGTTGTTGTTGCCGCCGTACAGGACGACCGTGGTGTCGTTGCCGATGCCCTTGCCGGACAGCAGCTCCTCGAAGCCGGCCTGGTCGATGAAGTCGCGGCGGACCGGGTCCTGGAGGTCCTTGGTCCAGTCGATCCGGATCGCGTTCTTGATGTGGTTCTTCTCGTACGCCGAGGTGTCCTCGTCGACCTCGACGAGAGCGACCTTCGGGTCGTCGATGTGGGCCTCGACCCAGTCGGCGTCTACCAGGACGTCACTGCGGCTCATTCTGTTCTCCTCCGGGGCAGTCTGCGGCGAGATGATGCGAGACGGTGCGTGATGCGGGTGTACGGCGGCGCGGCGTGCGGCACACGTACAACGGCTATCGGGATGGACCCTGACGCGTCGGTCGAAGGGCCGGGGGAATGCGGGGTGCCGAAGGCTCCCGCTCAGACAGTGCGACAGAGCATGGCGGCGACGCGGCACAGGTCCACTGCCCGCCGCTTCGTGAGATCCGCCCGTCCCCGCTGTGGGAGACCGCCAATAGAGCACTGCATGGGACCGATCGTAGGGAGGTGCGGGCGGACATGTCACCGCCGTGTCGCATCCTGAGACGAGATCGTCCGTCATGCGAGATGAGAATGGGGGCGGGGCACCCCCGGCGCCGCTCCCGTGCCACCGGAGGCCGTCGGCCATCTACGGATCGGACACGGCCGTCTCAATATGTGGCGCGCGGGGCTGTCGAAGCCCTGCCCGGCTTCGGCGGGAGACAGGCCCTGAGGGGAGAGGGGAGATAAGACCGACCGCGGTCTAAGCCCTAACCGGCGAGCTGCACGTCCGTGCCCGTGACCGAGATCTCCAGGCCGTCGGCGGTCGGCTGGATCTTCTGGAGCTTCAGACCGCTCGGCAGGCCGCCGACCTCCCGGTCGAAGTCGGTCTTCTGCCGCACCAGCTCCTCCAGCCCGGGGATGCTCTCGCCCGGCACCTTGTCCGCGTGCACCCGGAGCGTGTGGCCGTCGACCAGGGTGACGGTGGAGAGCACGCTGCGCGAGATCGGGCGGCCGAGGATGTCGACCGAGCCGGTCACCTTCACCTTGTTGTTGCCGCCGTACTCGACGGCGACGCCGTCACTGGCGGCCTCGGTGAGGTCCTTGTACGAGATGACGGCGGTGCCCGTGGCACGGGCGGCGGTGGCGCTGGAGTAGCCGTCGGCCAGCTTGACGTCGTGCAGCGCGGCGTTCATTTTGCTGATCCGGAGCCTGCGGCCGTTGGCGGCGGTCTCGATGCCGGTGATCTCGACGTCGACCTCGTCGAGCTGGTCTCCGGCGACCTGTGTCAGGAACGGGAATCCCTTGATGGAGACGTCCGTCGAGCCGATCGTGGCACCGGTGATCCGGATCTTCCCCGCGGCCTCCGACTCGGCGAAGTACACCGCCGCCCGGTCGACGGCGACGAAGATCCCGCCCAGAACCACCACGATGACCAGCAGTATCCGCAGTGCACGCATGCCCGCTCTTTCCCCCACCCTGCAATCCGGCCGGACCCCCGGCGCCCCGCACATCCACCGAACGTGCACGGCGCCCCGGGTGATCGACGAGCGGGCACCCCTCTTCGGTTCCCGGGGCGGTCGGTCCCGCGCTACGAGATCGCGCGGCCGATCAGGTACACGGCGGGCGCCGCGGCGGTGAGCGGCAGTGCCACACCGGCGGTCATGTGGACGAAGCGCGACGGGTAGTCGTAGCTCGCCACCCGCAGCCCGATCAGTGCGCAGCCACCCGCCGCGAGGCCGAGCAGCGCGCCCTTCGTGCCCAGGTCGGTGAGCGCCCCGGCCACGGCGCCACCGCCCGCGGCGGCGAGCAGCGCCACCACGACCGAGACCGGTCCGGGCAGCGGCAGCGCGCGGGCGAGCACGGCGACCGCGACGGCCACTCCGCCCACCGTCACCGCGTCCGGGACCGCCGCGAGGTGTCCGGCGGCGAGGACCGAGAGCGCGGCCGAGGCGACGGTGGCCATCAGCCCCTGCATCCGCTCGTCGGCGCTCGCGTGGCTGCGCAGCTGGAGGACCACGGTGAGCAGCACCCAGATGCCGAGGGTGCCGAGGACCGCGGCCGGTCCGTTCTCCCGGCCCGCGGCGAGCAGCGCGATGTCGGCGACGAGGCCGCCCGCGAATGCGAGCGCGATGCCCTGCCGGGCCGGCCACATGCCGTTGAGCCGGAACCAGCCGGCCGCGGTCACGGCCTGGAGCAGCACCAGCGGTACGACCAGGGCGTACTGCCCGATCGCGGCCCCCAGGGCGAGCAGCAGCCCGAGTCCGGCGGTGATCGCGGCGGGCTGCATGCCCGGCGCGATGATGGGCGAGCGGCCCTCGGCGCGGGCCCGCTGGGCGTCGGTGATGCGGCTGTTGCCCAGGGTGGTGGGTGCGCTGTAGCCGTCCGCGTCGTGCGCGGAGGCGGCGGGCCCGGCCGGCTCGGCGGCGAGGGGGGCTGCCGGTGCGGCCGGCGTCTCGGGCGGCAGCGGGTACGAGCCCGAAGCGCCCTGCGGCGACAGGTAGGCGGTCTCGGCGGCGTCCGGAACGGGCTGGGCGGGCTGGGCGGGCTGGAGGACCGGCTGGTACTGGGTGTCCCAGGTCTGGCCCTCCCACGTCTGTGCGACGCCGGGGTCCTGCGGGCCGTGGGCCGCGGGCGCGGCGGGCTCCTGCGGGTACCCGGCCGGCCAGGCCTGCCCGGGGCTCGACCGGGGCGCCTGGTTCGGGTCGTACGGACCCTGCGCCTGCTGCGGGGCTCCGTACGAGGGCTGCTGGCCGTACGGCTGCGCGCCGTAGGACTCGCCACCGTACGACTGCGCACCGTAGGACTGGTCGCCGTAGGACTGGTCGCCGTACGACTGGTTGCCGTGCGGGTACGACTGCGGCTGCCCGCCGTTCGACGGGTCGTGGCCGGGGCCGTACCCGTAACGCGGGTCCTGTCCGTACGGATGCTGCTGATCGTTGCTGCTCATGTTCTGCGGTTCACCCTCCTGCGAACGGCGGGAGCACCTCGACCGTGCCGCCCTCGGCAAGGCGTACGGTCTCATGGCCGCGGGTCCCCACGGGGTCACCGTCGATGAGGAACGAGCACCTTTGCAGCACTCGGGTGAGCTCTCCGGGGTGTCGTTCACGCACCGCGTCGAGCGCCTCGGCGAGGGTCGCAGCTGTGTACGGCTCCTCCGCGGTCCCGGCGGCGGCCTTGGCGGCGGCCCAGTAGCGGATGGTTCCCGCGGGCATGGTGCCACTCCTCTCGTCTCGCGTCAGCAGTCCATCATCGGTCACGGCGCCACCGCCCAGTCCGCGATGCGGGTGAGCAAGGTCTCGTCCGCGGCGTTCTCCGCATGCCCCATGCCGTGCTCCAGCCACAGCTCGGCGCCGTCGCCCGCCGCGTCGGCCAGCGACCGCGGGTGATCCAGCGGGAAGTACGGGTCCCGGTCGCCGTGCACGATCAGCAGCGGCGTCGGGGCGATCAGCCCGGCCGCCTCGACCGGCGGGAGCGGCACCGGATCCCACTCGTCGCGGTCGATCCGGGTGCGCAGGCCGTAGCGGCCGACCAGGCGGCCCATGGGCCGGGTGACCACCCAGTGCAGACGGCGCATCGGGGCCGTGCCCCGGTAGTACCAGCGGGCGGGGGCGCTCACGGCCACCACCGCATCCGCGTGCGCCTCCGTACGCGCCCCAATGCGCCCCTCGCGCTCCGCAGCGCCACCGGCTTCCGCGCCGTCCGCCGCCCGCCCCGGATACAGCGCCCCGTGCCGCAGCACCACGGAACCGCCCATCGAGAACCCGACGGTCACCACCCGGCGGTGTCCGAGCGCCCGCGCCCACGCCACCGCGGCCGTCAGATCCAGCACCTCGCGGTCGCCCACCGTCGACCGCCCGCCGGACCCGCCGTGCCCCCGGAACGAGAACGTGATCACGGCCGCACGCCGGGCGAACACCCCGGCGGCACGTCGCACCGCGGGCCGGTCCACCGAACCGGTGAACCCGTGCGCGAGCACGATCGCAGTACCGTCGAAGGGTGATTCCGCAACGACCCCGGCAGCGGCCCCGGCGCCTGCCGTACACGGCTCGTACACCGCCTCGATACGCACCCCGTCATCGGTACGCAATGTGGTGCGCAGGGGACCAGACGTGATCGAGGGAACAGCGGAACTCCGAAATCGCCCCTCGGACACAGAACTCATGTGGGCTATTGTGCTGGGAAGAGGATCCGGGCAAAGCAGCCCCCGGGTCCTTTTGTGCTTTCCAGGCGTTGTTACGGCGACGTTTCCACAAGCTCAGCGGTCCCAGGGCGCGGGACCGCACCGCAGGACCAGCACGACGTACGAAGCAGTGCCGCATACTCCCCCGGGCCGGGCCCGGGAGTGCCCCTCTCGCAGGGAACGAGGAGGACCGACGTAATGGGCGAGCGAACCGTGCACGATCATCGACCGACGACCCAGGCAGGTGGGCGGCGATGAGTTCACTGCTGCTCCTGACGAATGCCCTTCAACCGTCGACGGAGGTGCTGCCCGCCCTCGGTCTCCTGCTTCACAGCGTGCGGGTGGCGCCGGCCGAAGGCCCCGCTCTCATCGACACCCCCGGTGCCGATGTCATCCTGATCGACGGCCGCCGCGATCTTCCCCAGGTGCGGTCGCTCTGCCAGCTGCTGCGGTCCACCGGACCGGGCTGTCCGCTGCTCCTCGTCGTGACGGAGGGCGGTCTCGCGGCCGTCACCGCCGACTGGGGCATCGACGACGTGCTGCTGGACACGGCGGGACCGGCCGAGGTCGAGGCCCGGCTGCGGCTGGCCACCGGCCGGCAGCAGATCACCGCCGACGACTCCCCGATGGAGATCCGCAACGGCGACCTCTCGGTCGACGAGGCCACGTACAGCGCGAAGCTGAAGGGCCGGGTCCTGGACCTGACCTTCAAGGAATTCGAACTGCTCAAGTACCTGGCGCAGCACCCGGGCCGGGTCTTCACCCGCGCCCAGCTGCTCCAGGAGGTCTGGGGCTACGACTACTTCGGCGGTACGCGCACGGTCGACGTCCACGTGCGGCGGCTGCGCGCCAAGCTCGGCCCCGAACACGAGTCGCTGATCGGCACGGTCCGCAACGTCGGCTACCGCTTCGTGACACCCGAGAAGGTGGAGCGCGCGGCCGAGGAGGCCAAGGCCAAGGCCGCGGCGGAGACGGCCGCCGAGCCCGTAACCCGTTCGGAGCAGTCGCAGAGTGCCGAGATGACGGAAGAAGCCCCGGTCCGACCTGCCGGGAGGTAGGTATATCCGCGTAGACTGCCGCGCGTGGCCAAGGTGACGCGGGACGATGTGGCGAGACTGGCGGGGACGTCGACCGCGGTCGTCAGCTACGTCATCAACAACGGACCGAGGCCGGTCGCCCCGGCCACGCGCGAGCGGGTACTCGCCGCGATCAAGGAGCTGGGCTACCGGCCCGACCGGGTTGCCCAGGCGATGGCCTCGCGGCGGACCGATCTCATAGGAATGATCGTGCCGGACGCCCGGCAGCCGTTCTTCGCGGAGATGGCGCACGCGGTCGAACAGGCCGCCGCCGAGCGCGGGAAAATGGTGCTCGTCGGCAACTCCGACTACCGCGACGAGCGCGAGGTCCACTATCTGCGGGCCTTCCTCGGCATGCGGGTCTCCGGCCTGATCCTGGTCAGCCAGGGCCCCAGCGAGCGGGCAGCGGCCGAGATAGAGGCATGGGACGCGCGGGTCGTGCTGCTGCACGAGCGGCCGGAGGCGATCGACGACGTCGCGGTCGTCACCGACGACGTCGGCGGCGCCCAGCTCGCCACCCGGCACCTGCTGGAGCACGGCAACGAGTACGTGGCGTGCCTCGGCGGCGTGGAGTCCACCCCGGCGGTCGGTGACCCGGTCGCCGACCACGTCGAGGGCTGGCGCCGTGCGATGCACGAGTCGGGGCGCTCGACGGAGGGCCGGCTCTTCCAGGCCCCGTACAACCGTTACGACGCCTATCAGGTGGCGCTGAAGCTGCTCGCCGGGCCGGACCGGCCGCCGGCGATCTTCTGCTCGACGGACGACCAGGCCATCGGGGTGCTGCGGGCCGCGCGCGAGCTGCGGATCGATGTGCCCGGGGAGCTCGCGGTGGCGGGCTTCGACGACGTGAAGGAAGCGGGTCTGACCGATCCGCCGCTGACGACGGTCTCCTCGGACCGGCCCGCGATGGCGCGGGCGGCGGTGGACCTGGTGCTCGACGACTCGTTGCGGGTGTCGGGGTCGCGGCGGGAGCGGCTGAAGCAGTTCCCGTCGGCGCTGGTGGTCCGGCGCTCGTGCGGCTGCGGGGAGCCGACGCTCCGGGCGTGACGGCCCGGGGCGGGACGGGGCGGCCCGGGGCGGGATCCTGGTCCGTCCCCGTGCCGGCCGCTCCTTATATCGGGCATACGAGGTTCTGCCGGGCTTCTCAGCGCGTGCTCAGGCTTCTCTCATCTTCGCCGGACACGCTCGTAGACATGACAGAGAGCCAGCGCCCGAGCGGCGAGTACCCGATGTACCCCTCGTACGGCAACGGCGACGCGGCCTACCCGCCGCCGCCGTCATACCGGCCCGCGCAGCCGATCGCGACGGGCCCCGGAACCACCGTGTGGCCCAGCAGCGGCGGAGACGGCGGGCACGGCGGCGGGGACGGCGGCAACGGGCAGGCCTTCCCGCCGCCCGCACCGCCCGAGCCGGCCGCGCCCCGGCACCGGGCCAGGCGGCCGGTCGCCCTCCTCGCGGCGGTGGCGATCGCGGCGGCGATCGTCGGCGGCGGCACCGCCACCGTCATCGAGCAGCTCACCGGCAACGACTCGAACAGCGCGGGCAGCGTCGTCCCCGGCACCACCGTCTCGCAGAGCAGCAAGGGCACCGTCTCGGGTGTCGCCAAGGCCGTCTCGCCGATGATCGTCGAGATCAACGCGACCTCGACCGCGGGCGAGTCCACCGGCTCCGGCGTGGTCATCACGTCCGACGGCGAGATCGTCACCAACAACCACGTCATCTCCGGCGCCTCGTCGATCAAGGTGACGCTCAGCACCGGCCGGACGTACACCGCCGATGTCGTCGGCACCGACCCCGACAAGGACCTCGCGCTGATCAAGCTCCAGGGCGCGAGCGGGCTGAAGACGGCCACGCTGGGCGACTCCTCGGCGGTCGCGGTCGGCGACCAGGTAGTCGCGATCGGCTCGCCCGAGGGCCTCACCGGCACCGTCACCAGCGGCATCGTCTCCGCCCTCGACCGCGATGTCACCGTCGCCAAGGAGGACGACAGCGGCCGGGGCCAGGCCCAGGGCGGGCAGAGCGGCGGCGAACAGTGGCCGTTCGAGTTCGGCGGCCGGCAGTTCAACGGCGACACCGGCAACTCCACCACCACGTACAAGGCCATCCAGACCGACGCCTCGCTCAACCCCGGCAACTCCGGCGGCGCGCTCATCAACATGAACGGCGAGATCATCGGCATCAACTCCGCGATGTACTCGGCGAGTTCGTCCGGCGGGTCGAGCGGTTCGAGCGCGGGCAGCGTGGGTCTCGGCTTCGCCATCCCGGTGAACACCCTCAAGGCCGACCTCGACACCCTGCGGGCCGGCAACAACTCCTGAGGAGACAGACATGCACCACCCCGCCCACACCCCCACCGGCCCGGCAGACCTTGCCCTCCCCCTCACCCTCGTAGCGGAACAGGCCGCACACGGGCCGCGCCGGGCCCCGGAAATCCGTGCCACCACTGCCCGCGGGCGCCGGGCCGCACGACGACGTGCCGCAGCCGTGCGAGGCTGAGAGCCGGAAGGCACAGCCATACGGGAACGAGAAGAGGACAACGAGCGATGAGCCCCGCCGAAGACGATCCGCAGCGCATCCTGATCGTCGACGACGAGCCCGCCGTACGCGAGGCCCTGCAGCGCAGTCTCGCGTTCGAGGGCTACGGCACCGAGGTCGCCGTCGACGGTCTCGACGCCCTGACCAGGGCGGAGTCGTACGCCCCCGACCTCATCGTCCTCGACATCCAGATGCCACGGATGGACGGCCTGACCGCCGCCCGCCGGCTCCGCTCCACGGGCACCACCACCCCCATCCTGATGCTCACCGCCCGCGACACCGTCGGCGACCGGGTCACCGGTCTCGACGCGGGCGCCGACGACTACCTGGTCAAGCCCTTCGAACTGGACGAGCTCTTCGCCCGCATCCGGGCCCTGCTGCGCCGCAGCTCGTACGCGGCCGCGGCGGGCGGCGGCGTCCCCGACGACAATGTGCTGGCCTTCGCGGACCTGCGGATGAACCTCGCCACCCGCGAGGTCACCCGGGGCACCCGCCGGGTCGAGCTGACCCGGACCGAGTTCACCCTGCTGGAGATGTTCCTGGCCCACCCGCGGCAGGTCCTGACCCGCGAGCAGATCCTGAAGGCGGTGTGGGGCTTCGACTTCGAGCCGAGCTCCAACTCCCTGGACGTGTACGTGATGTACCTGCGCCGCAAGACGGAGGCGGGCGGCGAACCGCGGCTCGTCCACACGGTGCGGGGTGTCGGCTACGCGCTCCGCTCCGGCGGCGGTGACGGATGACCGGGGCGCTGCGCCGGCTCCGCGCCCTGCCGCTGCGCTCCCGGCTCGCGCTGCTGGTGGCGACGGCGGTGGCGGTGGCGGTCGCGGCGGTCGCGGCGGCCTGCTGGTTCGTGACGAGGGTGCAGCTGGAGAACCAGCTGGATGCCTCGCTGCGCAATGTCTCGGTCAGTGACGACTTTGTGCAGGCCCTGTTCGCCGCCTGTGCACGCCCCGACCGGGCGGCCGCCCCGCAAGTCGGAGGGACGTACACCGTGCAGCTCGTCACCGTGTCCGGGAGCACCTGTACCGCCGCCGAGACGTCGCCGATCGGTGTGACGGCCGCCGACATCGCCGTGGCCGCCGGTGCGCGGGACAGCGACCTGCACACGGCCAGGACGAAGAGCGGCAAGAAGATGCGTGTGTACACGTACACGTACGAGCCCCGCCACCCGGTGCCCGGCCTGGTCCCGGAAAGCTTCGCGGTCTCCGTCGCCCGCCCGATGAGCGAGATCGACGACCCGCTCTCCACCCTCGCCTGGATGCTCCTGGCCGTCTCCGGCATCGGCGCCATCGGCGCCGGCGCGGCCGGTCTCTGGGTGGCCCGCACCGGCCTGCGCCCCGTCGACGAGCTCACCGAGGCCGTGGAGCACGTCGCCCGTACCGAGGACCTCACCGTCCGCATCCCGGTCGAGGGCGAGGACGAGATCGCCCGGCTGTCCCGCTCCTTCAACTCGATGACCGCGTCCCTGGCCAGCTCCCGCGACCGACAGGCCCAGCTGATCGCGGACGCGGGCCACGAGCTGCGGACCCCGCTGACGTCCCTGCGCACCAACGTCGAGCTCCTCGCCCGCAGCGACGACACGGGCCGCGCGATCCCGCCCGACGACCGCAGGGCCCTGATGAAGTCGGTCAAGGCGCAGATGACCGAGCTGGCCTCGCTCATCGGCGACCTCCAGGAACTGTCCCGCCCCGACGCCCCCGCCCCCGGCCCGCTCCAGGTCGTCGCGCTGCACGACATCGCGGACACGGCCCTGGAACGCGCCCGGCTGCGCGGCCCCGAGCTGACCATCAGGGCGGACCTGACCCCTTGGTACGTACGGGCCGAGCCCGCCACGCTGGAACGGGCGGTGGTCAACGTCCTGGACAACGCGGTCAAGTTCAGCCCGGCCCGCGGCACGATCGAGATCGCCCTGCGCGACGGCGAGCTGACCGTACGGGACCAGGGCCCCGGCATCCCCGCCGACGAACTCCCCCACGTCTTCGAACGCTTCTGGCGCTCCCCGTCCGCCCGCCAGCTCCCCGGCTCGGGCCTGGGCCTGTCGATCGTCGCCCGCACGGTCCAGCAGTCGGGCGGCGAGATCACCCTGCGCCCGGCGGCGGACGGTCCGGGCACGGTCGCGTCGATCCGGCTGCCGGGGGCACCGACGCCGCCGCCGGGGCTGTGAGCGGGGGCCTCAGACCCCCGGATTGTGCCGGATCAGGAACCAGTACGCGGTGCTCTTGGGAGACGGCTGGCCCGTCGGTGGGTCACCGTCGGGGATAGACGCTGAGGATGGCATGGGTGGCTGGTTCGGCCCCCGGGTCCTTCTCGTTGACGGGCGTCGCTTCGTAAAGCGCTACGTCGCCGGTCACACGGGTCGGGAGCGGCACGTTTCCGTCGAGCTCGGTGGGCTTCCCGGTGGCGAGATCAAGAGCGACGGGGCCCGCTGATCCGGATGTCGTCACAGTGCCGTACGCCGTGCCGGAGTTGTCGACACCCTTGAATTTCACCCCGGAACGGGACTCCGTCTCGCCGAAGCAGTAGCCCTTCTTGGCCTGGAGATCGAAGGCCACATCTCCGTTGACCAGGTAGCGGCCGTTGTCACTGAGGAGCGTGTCGGCTTCACCACCGGTGGGAAGAGCGTCGGTCAGGCCGTCGCACTTGACGCTGAACGCCGGCTTTCCGGTGCGCTCGTCGTGCACCGCCCACACGTAGTTCATCGCCAGCCCGGAGACGGTGTAGTCCTGATTCTTGGACGGCCATCGGGCCACGAGGTAGCCACCACGGAATCCATAGGCCACTCCCTTGTCCATGCCGTCCTCCGAAACCGCGCCCGGAGGTACCTGCTGCCGCCCGGTCCAGACGTCGGCAACGTCGAGCGTGGGATAGGTGGCACTCCTTACACGGAGCATGAATTCGGGAGTGTTCTTGCCGGGGGAGGACTTGGTCGTGCCGTCGGCAGCGTCCACGACTGCCATTCCGTCGCGGGTCTCCACAGCCACGGTGCCGTCGGTGTCGTGGGGAACGGCGCCGCCGTCTGTCCCGGGGACGGTGACCTGGTGCAACGGGGCCACGCCGGTACCGGAGGAGTCCGCGGGATAGACAGCGAGATGAGCGGTGGGCTTCCCGCGGTTGATCGCGTCCTTGCCCTCCTGGACTGTCGCGGCCAACACGACGTAGTCCTTCCCGTCCTTGCTGGTAACCACCAGTTCCGCGTCCTCGGCCCGGAATTCCGCGGGCCGGGGGCTCGGTTTCCAGGGTGCGCTCGACCAGCGAACGGCACCGGTGGCTGCGTCGCGTGCTTCCACACCGAGCGCCTTGCCGTCCGCATGTGTCTTGAGGAGCAGCACCAATTTCGAGTGCGGCGCGACGGTTGGCCGGTCCAGCCGCTCCGTCTGCATGACAGCCCACCCCTTGGCACCGTCGAACGCGGGCGGGACCTGCTGCTGCCCCGCCCGAGGCACTGCGGGCTTCTGCGCTGAGGAACCCTTCGGCACCGCGCCGGGCGTCCCGGACCTTCCCGAATCGTCGTCCGACGAACCGCAGCCTGCCACTGCCAGTACGGTCATGGCTGCGAGTGTGCCTGCCAGTAACTTCTTCACGGTCCGCCCCACCCTCATCAACCCTGCATGTCCATGAAAACTACCCTGCTGGAAAGGCGGTTGTCGTCGGGCGAGAGGACGAGAAGACGTGGATGTGTACGAAGCCGTGGAGTGCAGTGACCGGGCATGACCAACGGACCGCAGTGGCCATGCGGTGCCTGGTACTGCTGGGCGAGCCCGGCCGGGTCGATCGCGAGGGTCCAGGGCCCTCAGACCCGCAGCCCCGGGTTGTGCCGGAGCAATGACTCCACCAGGCCGGACCGGGTGGCGGGGAAGTCCAGCGGGACGATGCCGAGGCCGGTCCAGCCCGCAGCCTCCGAGCCGTCCAGGAACGACTGGACCTGCGGGTTGAGCCGGTCCGCGTTCCAGCGCGGGGGCATCAGGGCGGCCGTGCTGACGTAGTTCATGAACAGCTTCCCGGGCTGCTGCGCGGCCTTGCGGAACTGGGCCTCGATCTTCGGGTACTTGGCGAACGGCTCCGCCATGTAGTCGTCCTGGATGTCGAAGAGCTCCGAGTCGGCGTACCGGACACCGGGCAGCCCGCCGTTGTCGGCCAGCAGCACGACCTTGCCCCGCGCCTCGCCCAGCGAGGGCAGTGCCGGGTCGATGCGGAACAGCGGCCGCCAACCCCTGTTGTCGAGGTAGTCGTCGAAGATCGCCCGGAACGTCGCGTCGCTCTCCTCCGAGTACTCCTGCTTGACCCGCATCAGCACGGTCTCGGTGGGGTGCGCCGCCAGGAAGTCCCAGCAGGCGCCCAGCACATCGCCGAACATCAGGTTCTGGTACGAGGCCCCGTGATGGATCGCGAAGGATCCGCCGGTGGCCCGGCACCGTACGTCGAGGAAACGGATGCCGCTGTTCAACTGCTCGGCGATCGTGGTGTTCTGGCACTCGGTCCAGGGGCCGCCGTAGCGGGCGCCGGAGTCGTGCGATCCGGGGATCGTGAGGCGTTGCAGCGCGGTGGCGTCGGGGACGGCGCCCATCCAGTCCTGGGTGGTGAGGACTTGACGGGTGGCGGCACCCGCGGGAGCCGTGCCGATGACGACGGTGGCGGTGGCGGCGAGGGCGCCGGCCAGGAAGTTCCGGCGAGTGGCGGTGTACGGGCTCATGCGGGGAGTGCCTCCGTCTGCCGTGGGGGGCCTGGGGGGTCGGCCGTCAGATTATGGCGGGTGCACGTCACTGAGTCACTGGCGGAACAGGCCACGGAAACGCAGAAGGGCGGTGGGCCCGCCGGCCCACCGCCCCGCTCACCCGCGTACGGGAGTTACTGGATGACCGTGATCCGGTCCGCCGCAGGCGGTGCCAGCGGTGCGGCGGCCGTGGAGTGGGCCGCCAGGTAGGCGTTGAACAGGTCCAGGTCGGAGGGGCCGACCAGCTTGTTCGTGCCCTGGCCGAGCGCCGCGAAGCCGTCGCCGCCGCCTGCCAGGAACTCGTTCATCGCAACGCGGTAGCTCTTGGCCGGGTCGATCGCCTCACCGTTGAGCTTGATGGTGTCGGTGACCACGCGGGCCGCGCCCGTCTTCGTCATGTCCAGGGTGTAGGTAAGGCCCTTGGACACCTGGAGGATCTTCGGGCTGGCCTCGTTCGAGCCGCTGACCTGCTGCTGGAGCGCCTCGACCAGCTGGGCGCCGGTCAGGTCGACGACGTTCATCATGTTGGTGAAGGGCTGCACAGTGAAGGACTCCCCGTACGTCACCACCCCGTCGCCCTCGGCGCCGCTCGCCTTGTGCACCAGGTCCGCGCGGATGCCGCCCGGGTTCATGAAGGCGACGACCGCCCCGCCCTTGTCCGCCGGGGCCAGGCCCTCCAGCTGGGCGTCCGCGATCAGGTCACCGAGCGGCTTCTCTGGGGCCGTGGAGCCGCGGCCGTTGATGTCCGCGGTGATGTAGCCCTGCGGCTTGTTCGCGATGGGCGCCGCGAGGGTGTTCCAGCGGGCGATCAGGGCCGTCATGTCGTTGGCCTTGGGCTGGTCCCGGCTGACGATGTGGTTCGCCGAGGTGGGGTTCGAAGAGCTCGACGACTTCACCGACGTACGGACGATGTCCTTGGTGCGGCGGTCGTACGTGAGCGTCGTGTCGGTGTAGAGCTTGCCGAAGGAGGACGCCGAGGTGACCATGCGCGGGTTGCCCGCCGGGTCCGGGATCGTGCACACGTACGCCTGGTGGGTGTGGCCCGTGACCAGGGCGTCGACCTTGGGCGTGATGCCCTTGGCGATGTCGGTGATCGGCCCGGAGATGCCGTCACCGGCGCCGGAGCTGTCGCAGTCGTAGTTGTACGAGGTGGAGGCCGGGGCCCCGCCCTCGTGGATCAGCGCGACGATGGACTTGACGCCCTGCCGGTTCAGTTCCTTGGCGTACTTGTTGATCGTCTCGATCTCGTCGTGGAACTCGAGGCCCTTGACGCCGTTGGCCGTGACGATGTTCGGCGTGCCCTCCAGGGTCACCCCGATGAAGCCGATCTTGACGCCCTTCTTCTTCCAGACCGTGTACGGCTTGAGGATCGGCTTGCCGGTCTTCTCGTTCGTCACGTTGGCGGCGAGGTAGGGGAAGTCGGCGCCCTCGAACTTCTTGTCCTTCTCGTAGCACCCCTCGACCGGGTGGCAGCCGCCGTTCTGGAGGCGGGCCAGCTCGGTGGCGCCCTCGTCGAACTCGTGGTTGCCGACGGTCGTCACATCGAGGTCGATCCCGTTGAGCGCCTCGATGGTCGGCTCGTCGTGGAAGAGACCGGACAGCAGCGGGCTCGCGCCCACCATGTCGCCACCGGCCGCGGTGATCGAGTACGGGTGCCCCTTGCGCGCGGTACGCAGCGAGGAGGCGAGGTACTCGATGCCACCGGCCGGAATCGCCTTGGTCGTACCGTCGGCCTGCGTCTCGGTGACCGAGCCCGCCGAGCCGGCCGGCGGCTCCAGGTTCCCGTGCAGGTCGTTGAAGGACAGCAGCTGTACGTCGACGGTACGGCCCGGCTTGTGGTGGCCGTGCCCGTGCCCGTGTCCGTGGCCGTGGCGGTCCTGGGCGCCGGCCGGCATCGCGGCGACGAGCGCGCCGACGGTGGCGAGCCCGGCTGCGGCGGCGAGCACCCGCCGGGATGCGCGGTTCTTCTGCGGTGTCGCTGACATCGGTCCCCTTGTGAGTTCAGCGGGAGTTCGAAAGTGGTGACGAGTCTGGAGACTTCGTGCGCAGCCTAGGGTCAACGCGCGTAGCGCGACAGGTGTCCGGGGTTACGAACTGGTTGCCGTGCGGTGGGAATGGCCCCAAACAGCCACACGTCACTCGTAAGGCGCGGCGCGCATGTGCCGGGCCCAGCTGAAGGTCAACACCGAGTGCTCCAGATGTACTGGGAGATCGGGCAGACGATCCTGGCGCGACAGCGGGAGGAGAGGTGGGACGCCAAGGTCATCGCCTGCATTGCCGCCGAGTTGAAGGCGGAGTTCCCGACCCGGTCGGGGTTCAGCACGCGGAGCCTTCAGTACACGCAGCAGATGGCTCGAACACGGCCCGAACGATTTGCGCAGCAGGCCGTTGCGCAATTGCCGTGGGACCGCATCGTCACCCTCATGACTGCCTACAAAACCTGCCCTGAACAGGATTTCCTCCTCCAGCACGCAATCCGCAACGGCTGGTCCCGGGACGAGCCGACCTCGGCGATCCACCACGCCCTGCATCGCTCCCACGCCTTCGCGATCAACAACTTCGACGCCGTGCTGGAACTGAAGACCCGAAGCACCCGCGCACCACCCCGGTACCCACCCCGCCCCCGTAGGCTCGTAGACATGACGACTGACGCGCCCTTCCCCGCCCCCGGACGTGAGATCCGGACGCTCGACGTGCTCTCCCCCGAGCAGGCGGAAGCCGTATCCGATCTGCTCGCCGAGGCGGCCCGGTCCGACGGCAGGCAGGCCGTGTCCGAGCAGGGGCGGCTGCAGCTGCGGGGCGGGCGGCGCGAAGGGGTGCGGCATCTGCTGCTGAGCAGCGGGCCGGACCTGGTCGGGTACGCGCAGCTGGAGGACACCGACCCCGTCGAGGCCCCGGCCGCCGAGCTGGTCGTGCATCCGTCGCACCGCGGGCAGGGCCACGGGCGGGCGCTGGGCGCGGCGCTGCTCGCCGTGACCGGGAAGCGGCTGCGGGTGTGGGCGCACGGCGGGAAGTCCGCGGCGCGGCATCTCGCGCAGGTCCTCGGCCTCTCGCTCTTCCGCGAACTGCGCCAGCTGCGCCGCCCGTTGGCCCCGCTGGACATCGGGGAGCCGGCACTGCCGCCCGGCGTCACCGTCCGCACCTTCGTGCCCGGCGAGGACGACGCCGCCTGGCTCGCGGTGAACCGTGCCGCCTTCGCCCACCACCCGGAGCAGGGTTCGCTGACCCAGCGCGACCTGGACGACCGCAAGGCGGAGCCGTGGTTCGACCCGAAGGGGTTCTTCCTGGCCGAGCACGACGGCGAGCTGATCGGCTTCCACTGGACGAAGGTGCACGCCGAGGAGCAGCTCGGTGAGGTGTACGTGGTCGGCATCCGGCCCGACGCGCAGGGCGGCGGGCTCGGCAAGGCGCTCACCGCGATCGGGCTGCGCCATCTCGCCGCCGAGGGGCTGCCGACCGCGATGCTCTACGTGGACGCGGACAACAAGGCGGCCCTGGCCGTCTACGAGCGGATGGGCTTCGCGACGCACGAGGTGGACCTGATGTACCGCACGGAGTCCTGAGGCAGGGGTCCTGAGGCAAGGGCCGGACCAGGCACAACTCCCCCTGGGGGCGGCGTCGCTTGACGTCGCCCCCGCTTTACGCCACCCTTTCACTACTCAATTAGTGAAAGGGGTGAACATGGCAGAGTCCGCAGCGGTCGAGTACCGCATCGACCGGCGCAGCGGCGTCGCCACGTACCTCCAGATCGTCCAGCAGACCAAGCAGGCGCTCCGCCTCGGCCTGCTGGAGCCCGGCGACCGACTGCCCACCGCGCGCGAGGTCGTCGAAGCCACCGCCATCAACCCGAACACCGTGCTCAAGGCCTACCGGGAGCTGGAGCGCGAGGGCCTCGTCGAGGCCCGGCGCGGGCTCGGCACCTTCGTCACCCGGACCCTCGGCGGCGCGGCGGCCGCCGATGACGCACCCCTGCGCGCCGAACTCGCCGACTGGACCCGCCGGGCCCGCGCGGCCGGGCTGGAGAAGGACGACGTGAGCGCGCTCTTCACCGCCGTACTGGACAGGACTTTCGAGGGGGATCAGGACGGATGACAGGCGCTGCGATCGAGGCCACCGGCCTCGGCATGAAGTACCGGAGCAGAGACAGGGGCTGGGCGCTGCGCGACTGCTCCTTCCGGCTGCCCGCCGGGCGGGTGTGCGCCCTCGTCGGGCCCAACGGCGCGGGCAAGTCCACCCTGCTCGCCCTCGCGGCCGGCTTCCTGCGGCCGTCGGAGGGGGCGGTACGGGTGCTGGGCGCGGCCCCGGGGGAGGCCCGTGCCCGGGTGGCCTTCGTGGCCCAGGACAAGCCGCTGTACCCGCAGTTGACGGTCGCCGCGACGCTCTGGGCGGGCGCCGAGCTGAACCCGGAGACCTGGGACCAGGACATCGCCGAACGCATCGCCGGGGAGCTCCCGCGCGACGCCAGGGTCCGTGACCTCTCCGGCGGCCAGCGCACCCGGCTCGCCCTGGCCCTCGCGCTGGGCAAGCGGCCCGAACTGCTCCTGCTGGACGAACCCATGGCCGACCTCGACCCGCTCGCCCGCCACCAGCTGATGGGCGCGCTGATGGCGGAGGCCGCCGAGCACTCCACCACCATCGTGATGTCCTCGCACATCCTCACCGAGCTGGAGGGCGCCTGCGACTACCTTCTGCTCGTCGACGGCGGCCGGGTCCGCCTCGGCGGCGAGACGGAGGACATCCTCGCCGCGCACACCCTGCTCACCGGTCCGGTACGGGACACCGCACCGCACACCGTCGTCGAGTCCCGCACCGCGGGACGTCTGCAGACCGCACTCGTACGGAGGCAAGGCGCCGTGGACACCACCGTCTGGGAGGCCACCGAGCCTTCGCTGGAGGAACTGCTACTGGCGCATCTGCGCTCGCCGGAAGCGCCCGCGCTGCTGACGCCCAGCGCGGAGGCCGGTCAGGAGGTGGCCGCCGTATGAGCGCGATCAGTACCCCTTCCTCGTCGCCCGCCCCTCGCGCGGCCACCGCGTCGCGCGGCCGTCTGCGCGGCCCGGAGCGGGTCGTCGTGGCCCAGCACCGATGGGCCCTGTGGATCATGGGAGTGCTTCCCGTCCTGGCCACCGTCTCGCTCGTCGGCGCCTGGCTGTGGACCGAGCATGTCCTGGACACCTTCGCCGCCACGGGCTGCTCGGTCATGCACACGACGCCCGACTGCGGTGACACGGTCAACGCGTACCTCGACCGCCAGATGTGGTTGCGGGAGGTCCTCAACTGGGCCGGCCTGCTGATGATGGCCCTCCCCGCGCTCATCGGGATATTCGTGGCGGGGCCGGTCATCGCCCGTGAGCTGGAGAGCGGCACGTACAGGCTGGCGTGGGCACAGTCCGTGACGCCCGCCCGCTGGCTCGCCGCCAAACTCGCCGTGCCCACCGTCGTGACGCTGGCCTCCGTCTCCCTGCTGTCGGCCGCCTGCACCTGGGCCCAGGGCCGGGCCGACAGGGCGTACCAAGGACAGGAGTGGCACGAGCGCACCGCGTACGGCTCGATGGGCACCGTCCCCGTCGGCTACGCCCTGTGCATGCTGGCCCTCGGCGCGCTCGCCGGCCTGGTGCTGCGGCGGACCCTCACCGCGATGGCCGTGACGGTGATCGGGTACGGCGCCCTGGTGGCGGCCTTCAACTCCGTGCGCAACAACCTGTGGCCGACCCTGACGGACACGTTCGAGCAGGGGAGCCACTACCGGTTCCCCGACGGGGCGGTCAACGTCGGGACGGGCTGGCTGACCGACTCCGGCCGACGGCTGCCCCACAGCGCGTGCCTGGAGTGGGACCCCGGCTTCAAGCAGTGCCTGACCGAAAAGAACATCGAGTTCCGCTACTTCGACTACCACCCCGCCTCGCACTTCTGGCCCCTCCAGCTCGTCGAGACCGGCCTCCTGCTCGTCCTGGCCGCCCTCGCCGTCGCCGTCGCCTTCCGGGTGCTGCGCCGCCGCCACGGCTAGGGCCGCCGGCCGTGTCCGGGCCGTGTCCGGGTGCCTCTCTGGGCACCCGGGCACGGCCACACCGCTTCCTGCATGTCATGTCGCCGTTACCAGCCATTCAGAAGCGCTTGCGACCCTCTCGAAATGCAGCCAGCTGTGCCGACCCCCCGCAACGGGAGAAATCCCGGCGGAGACCGCGCGAACGCCGTCAACCGTGCGTTCCCCGCGATCTCCGCACCCTCCGGCGCGCCCCCGGAGCCGTCCGCGCGGAACAATAGGGCCATGAGCCAGCAGCCCAGCTCCGAGGTACCGGTCCAGTCCACCGTGCAGCCGTCGGTCGGCTCACTCGCCGCGCACCGGCCGCACGCCGTCGCCACCGCCGCGTCCAACGGCGCGCTGTCGACCGCCGCCGACCTGGATCCCGATATCGACGCCGACGTCGACGCGTACGAACCCGACGTCGACGGCGACGAACTGCCCCAGGGCCGCTTCCTGGACCGCGAGCGCAGTTGGCTCGCGTTCAACGAACGTGTGCTCGAACTGGCCGAGGACCCCGCGACCCCCCTCCTCGAACGGGCTAATTTCCTCGCCATCTTCGCCTCGAACCTGGATGAGTTCTTCATGGTCCGGGTGGCCGGGCTGAAGCGCCGTATCGCCACCGGCGTCGCCACCCGTTCCGCCTCCGGACTCCAGCCCCGCGAGGTCCTGGACCTGATCTGGACCCGCTCGCGCGAACTCATGGCCCGGCACGCCGCCTGCTACCAGCAGGACGTCGCCCCCGCACTGTCCGACGAGGGCATCCAGCTGATCCGCTGGCCCGAGCTGACCGAGAAGGAGCAGGCCCGCCTGTTCACCTTCTTCCGGCAGCGGGTCTTCCCCGTGCTGACCCCCCTCGCCGTCGACCCGGCGCACCCCTTCCCGTACATCTCGGGGCTCTCGCTCAACCTCGCCGTCGTCGTACGCAACCCGGTCAGCGGCCACCGCCACTTCGCCCGGGTCAAGGTGCCGCCACTGCTGACCCGCTTCCTGGAGGCGTCGCCGCAGCGGTACGTGCCCATAGAGGACATCATCGCCGCCCACCTCGAAGAGCTCTTCCCGGGCATGGAGGTCCTCGCCCACCACATGTTCCGGGTCACCAGGAACGAGGACCTGGAGGTCGAGGAGGACGACGCCGAGAACCTCCTCAAGGCCCTGGAGAAGGAGCTCATGCGGCGCCGCTTCGGCCCGCCGGTCCGCCTGGAGGTCGAGGAGTCCATCGACCCGTACGTGCTCGACCTGCTGGTGCGCGAGCTGAAGGTGTCCGACGCCGAGGTCTACCCGCTGCCCGGACCGCTCGACCTCACCGGGCTCTTCGGCATTGCCTCCCTCGACCGGCCCGAGCTGAAGTACCCCAAGTTCATCGCCGGCACCCACCGCGACCTCGCCGAGGTCGAATCCGCCTCCGCGCCCGACATCTTCGCCGCGCTGCGGGAACGCGACGTGCTCCTGCACCACCCGTACGACTCGTTCTCCACCTCCGTACAGGCGTTCCTGGAGCAGGCCGCCGCCGACCCCGACGTCCTCGCCATCAAGCAGACCCTGTACCGGACCTCGGGCGAATCCCCGATAGTGGAAGCCCTGATCGACGCCGCCGAGTCCGGCAAGCAGGTCCTCGTACTCGTGGAGATCAAGGCCCGCTTCGACGAGCAGGCCAACATCAAGTGGGCCCGGAAGCTGGAGGAGTCGGGCTGCCACGTCGTCTACGGTCTCGTCGGCCTCAAGACCCACTGCAAGCTCTCGCTCGTCGTCCGGCAGGAAAACGACACCCTGCGCCGCTACTCCCACGTCGGCACCGGCAACTACCACCCCAAGACCGCCAGGCTATACGAGGACCTCGGCCTGCTGACCGCGGACCCGCAGGTCGGCGCGGACCTCTCCGACCTCTTCAACCGGCTCTCCGGCTACTCCCGCCGCGAGACCTACCGCCGTCTCCTGGTCGCCCCGAAATCCCTGCGGGACGGGCTGATCGCCCGGATCAACAAGGAGATCACGCACCAGCGGGCCGGGCGGACCGCCTACGTCCGCATCAAGGCCAACTCGATGGTCGACGAGGCGATCATCGACGCCTGCTACCGGGCCGCGACGGCCGGCGTGCCGGTGGACATCTGGGTACGCGGCATCTGCGCGATCCGCCCCGGTGTCGCCGGCCTCTCCGAGAACATCCGGGTCCGCTCGATACTGGGCCGCTTCCTCGAACACTCCCGGGTCTTCGCCTTCGGCAACGGCGGCGAGCCCGAAGTGTGGTTCGGCAGCGCCGACATGATGCACCGCAACCTCGACCGCCGGATCGAAGCACTGGTCCGGGTCACCGATCCCGCCCACCGCGCCGCGCTCGGCCGTCTCCTGGAGACCGGCATGGCCGACACCACCTCCTCCTGGCACCTCGGTCCCGACGGGAACTGGACCCGGCACGCCACGGACGCGGACGGCCAGCCGCTGCGGCACGTACAGGAAATGCTCATTGACGCCCGGAGGCGCCGGCGTGCGACGCCATGACCACCAGACGACGCAGGCGGACCTTACGGCAGGCGCGGTTCTCGCGCCCTACCTGCAGGAACAAGCCGCCGAATTCCTCCGCAGCCTGCGCCTGCACCGCGAGAACAGCGCCCCCACGGACGCCGGAACCCACGGAACCGAGGAGGCCGCCGGTGCGCTGCGCCGCTCCTCGCGCCGGATCAGCGGCACGCTGCACACCTTCCGGGCGGCGCTGGACGCCGCCTGGGCCGAGCAGCTCCGTACCGAACTGGCCTGGCTCTCGGGCACTCTGGCCAGGGAACACGCCTACGCGACCCGGCTGAGCCGGCTCCTCGAAGCGCTGCACGCCCTGTCCGGCACCTCGCTGCCCACCGCCCGCAACGGGGCCGGCCCCGACAGCGCCGCCGACAAGGAGCGCGCCGCCCTCGGCGTCGGCGCGGCCCGCGCCGGAGCACTCCTCGAACGGCAGCTGACCCTCGCCCGGACCCGCGCCCACTCCGCGGCGCTCCAGGCGCTCGGCTCCTCCCGCTTCCACGCGGTGGCCGACGCCGTCGCGCTGCTGGCCTCGGAGGTCCCGCTCGCCCCGGCGGCCGCGGCCCCGGCCGAGGAGATGCTGTACCGGCCCGCCGACCGGGCCGAACAGCAGCTGCTCGGCGCGGTGGCGGCGCTCCCGTCCGCCCAGGCGGTCGAGCCGTACAACGAGGCGCAGGACGCGCCCTGGCACCGGGCCCGGCTGCTGCTCCGGCTGCACCGGTACGCCCACGAGGTGGTACGGGGCGCCCCCGACCCGGTCCTGGCCGCGCCGGGGCACGCGCTCGATCTGCACCGGGACGCCTCGGAGGCGGCCGCGGCGGCGGCATCGGCGGCCCGCACGCCCCGTATCGCGCCCGCGACCGCGTACGCCCTGGGAGTGCTCCACGCCGACCAGCGCCATGAGGTGGAGGCGGCCCGCACCGTGTTCCGGACGAGCTGGCCGTACACCGCCGCGGCCGTGATCGCGCCATGAGCGGGGCGGTGGGCGCCCGCGGCGGCAAGCGCGCCGTGAACGGGCCGGTGCTCGCCGCGGGGTGCGTGCTCTGGCGCCGGTCGGAGCGCACCGCCGAGCTGGAGATCTGCCTGGTCCACCGGCCCCGCTACGACGACTGGTCACACCCCAAGGGCAAGCTGAAGCGCGGCGAGCCGGCGCTGGACGCCGCCCGGCGCGAGGTCCTGGAGGAGACCGGCCACCACTGCGCCCCCGGCACCCCGCTCCCCACGGTCCGCTATCTCGCGAACGGCCGGCCCAAGGAGGTCGCCTACTGGGCGGCCGAGGCGACCGGCGGCTCCTTCGTACCCGGCACCGAGGTCGACCGGGTGAGCTGGCTCTCCCCGGCGGCGGCCCGTGCCCGCCTCACCCAGGACCGCGACCGGGATCTGCTGGACGCCCTGCTCGCGACGCTGCCGAACACCTGACCGAACAACTGACCGAGGGCCTGACCGAGGGCCAGAACCGCACCGTCCGACACGGTTCACCTTCCGTTCACTCTCCCCCGTAGGCCGCTTCACCTGTTCTGCCTAACTTCGGCAGTGCACGGGGCACGGCGCAACGCCGGAGCACCCACCACATCGCACGCCGTCGTAGAACGAAAAGACCTCGGCGGCTCCTGGAAGGAACACCCGAAAGTGAAGCTTCAGCGCAAGAACCTGCTTCGTGCCACCGCGCTCGGTGCCCTCGCCGTTTCCGGCGCCCTGGTCCTCACGGCGTGCGGTTCGGACGACAACAGCGGCGGCACGACCGGCGGCAACGGCGGGAAGACCAGCGCCGCGTCGAACATCAAGTGCGACGACGCCAAGGGCCAGCTGCCCGCCTCCGGGTCCAGCGCGCAGAAGAACGCCATGGACCTCTGGGCCAAGAACTACATGGCCGGCTGCTCCGGCGTCGAGATCAACTACAAGTCGTCCTCCTCCGGTGAGGGCATCGTCGCCTTCAACCAGGGCACGGTCGGCTTCGCCGGTTCCGACTCGGCGCTGAAGCCCGAAGAGGTCGCCGACTCGAAGAAGATCTGCAAGGGCGGCCAGGGCATCAACCTCCCGATGGTCGGCGGCCCGGTCGCCATCGGCTTCCACCTGGAGGGTGTCGACAGCCTCACGCTGGACGCCCCCACACTCGCCAAGATCTTCGACGGCAAGATCAAGAAGTGGAACGACCCGGCGATCGCCAAGCTCAACACCGGCGCGAAGCTCCCGGACAAGCCGATCCAGGCCTTCCACCGCTCCGAGGACTCCGGCACCACGCAGAACCTGGGCAAGTACCTGGGCGCGGCCGCCCCGAGCGACTGGAAGTACGAGGCCGAGAAGAAGTGGCCGGCCCCCGGTGGCCAGGCCGCGTCCGGCTCCTCCGGTGTCGCCGCCCAGGTGAAGCAGGTCGACGGCTCGATCGGCTACTTCGAGCTGAGCTACGCCACCTCACAGTCGATCTCCACCGTGGACATCGACACCGGTGGCGCCACCCCGGTCAAGGCCACCCCGGAGAACGCCTCCAAGGCCATCGCCGCCGCCAAGATCAAGGGCACCGGCAAGGACCTGGCGCTGGAGCTCGACTACACGACCAAGGCCGAGGGTGCCTACCCGATCGTCCTGGTGACGTACGAGATCGTCTGCGACAAGGGCAACAAGGCCGAGACCCTTCCCACGGTCAAGTCCTTCCTGAACTACACCGCCGGTGACGAGGGCCAGAAGCTCCTCACCGAGGCCGGCTACGCGCCGATCCCGACCGAGATCAACGCCAAGGTCCGCGAGACCATCGCCTCCCTCTCGTAACCGGGACGGGCAAGCCCCACCAGTAACACCTTCAGCAACACCAGCAACATCCGGCAGACCGGTCCGGTGCACCCCTCCGGACCGGTCCGCCACCACCCATCCGGTGCACCGCCGCCAGGGGAGCCAGACCGCTCCCCCACACAGACCGGAAAGACCATGGCTTCCACCACACCGATAGAAACGCCGCCGGCACCGCCGGTGGCGCGCAAGCGCGCCGGGACCAAGTCCGGGCGCGTGGGCGACAAGGTCTTCCTGGGCCTCTCCAGGGGCTCGGGCATTCTGCTGCTCGTGATCATGGCGTCGATCGCCGTGTTCCTGACCTATCGCGCCTCGCTCGCCGTGTCCGAGAACGAAGGCAACTTCTTCACCACCTTCGACTGGAACCCGGCCGGCGACCCGCCGGTCTTCGGTATCGCGGTCCTCCTCTTCGGCACGATCGTCAGCTCGATCATCGCGATGGCCATCGCCGTCCCGGTCGCTGTCGGTATCGCCCTGTTCATCTCGCACTACGCGCCGCGCAAGCTGGCCGCGCCCCTCGCGTACGTCGTCGATCTGCTCGCCGCTGTGCCGAGCATCGTGTACGGCATCTGGGGCGCCCTCGTCCTGGTCCCGTACCTGGAGGGCCTGAACCTCTGGCTCGACCAGTTCTTCGGCTGGACGTACATCTTCGAGAAGACCGAGGTCGGCGTCGCCCGCTCGCTCTTCACCGTCGGCATCCTGCTCGCGATCATGATCCTGCCGATCGTGACCAGCGTCAGCCGCGAGGTCTTCCTCCAGGTCCCGAAGATGAACGAGGAAGCCGCCCTCGCCCTGGGCGCCACCCGCTGGGAGGTCATCCGCCTCTCGGTGCTCCCCTTCGGCCGCTCCGGCGTGATCTCCGCCTCGATGCTGGGCCTGGGCCGTGCGCTCGGCGAGACGATGGCCGTCGCCACGGTCCTGTCGCCGAGCTTCATCATCTCCGGGCATCTGCTCAACGCGGGCGGCGGCACCTTCGCCCAGAACATCGCCGCGAAGTTCGACGAGGCCAACGAGTTCGGGCGCGACGCCCTGATCGCCTCGGGTCTCGTACTCTTCGTCCTCACCCTGCTGGTCAACGGCGCGGCCCGGCTGATCATCGCCCGCCGCAAGGAATACTCGGGGGCCAACGCATGAGCCAGGCAGCCAACACCGGCATACAGGAGCGCCCCGCCCCGACGGCGCCCGCCCGCCCGACCAGCCTGAGCAGCCGGGCACTCCCCCGCTGGGCCCCGATCGCCTTCGCGGTCGTCGCGCTCGCACTGGGCGTGGGCACCGGCGCGGTGGCGGGCTGGCAGAGCCGCACCCAGTGGGGGCTGTTCTCCGCCCTCCTCTTCGTCGTCATCTCGTACATCACGACCTCGGTCGTCGAGAACCGGCGCCAGGCCAAGGACCGGCTCGCCACCAGCATCGTCTGGGTCTGCTTCCTGCTGGCCGTCGTGCCGCTCGCCTCGCTGCTGTGGACGACGATCAGCCGGGGCGCGGAGCGCCTGGACGGGTACTTCCTGACCCACTCGATGGCCGGCGTGCTCGGCTCCGAGCCGACCGGCGGCGTCTATCACGCACTGATCGGAACGCTGGAGCAGGTCGGCATAGCCACCCTGATCTCCGCCCCGATCGGCATGCTGACCGCCGTCTACCTGGTGGAGTACGGCAAGGGCGCCCTGGCCAAGGCCGTGACCTTCTTCGTCGACGTCATGACGGGCATCCCGTCCATCGTCGCCGGTCTCTTCATCCTGTCGATCATGCTGATGACGAAGACCCAGCCGTCCGGTCTGATGGGTGCGCTCGCGCTCACGATCCTGATGCTCCCGGTCGTGGTCCGCTCCACCGAGGAGATGCTCAAGCTCGTCCCGAACGAGCTCCGCGAGGCATCGCTCGCCCTCGGCATCCCCAAGTGGCGCACCATCCTGAAGGTGGTCCTGCCGACCGCGATCGGCGGCATCACCACCGGTGTGATGCTCGCGATCGCCCGGATCGCCGGTGAGACCGCGCCGATCATGCTGCTGGTCTTCGGCAGCCAGCTGATCAACACCAACCCGTTCCAGGGCGCACAGTCCTCGCTCCCGTTCTACATCTGGGAGCAGTACAAGGTCGGCACCGACCAGTCGTACGACCGTGCCTGGGCCGCCGCGCTGGTCCTGATCGCCTTCGTCATGATCCTCAACCTGGTGGCCCGCGGCATCGCCCGCTGGAAGGCCCCGAAGACCGGCCGCTGACCGCGGCACGAAAGAAGCAGTGATTCAGATGGCCAAGCGCATCGACGTCAGCGGCCTGTCCGCCTACTACGGCTCCCACCTCGCCATCGAGGACATCTCGATGACCGTGGAGCCCCGCTCCGTGACCGCCTTCATCGGCCCGTCCGGCTGCGGCAAGTCCACCTTCCTGCGCACCCTGAACCGCATGCACGAGGTCACCCCCGGTGGCCGCGTCGAGGGCAAGGTGCTGCTGGACGACGAGAACCTGTACGGGGCGAACGTCGACCCGGTCACCGTGCGCCGCACGGTCGGCATGGTCTTCCAGCGTCCGAACCCGTTCCCGACCATGTCGATCTTCGACAACGTCGCGGCCGGCCTCAAGCTGAACGGCTCGTACAAGAAGAGCCAGCTGCCCGACATCGTCGAGAAGTCCCTGCGCGGCGCCAACCTGTGGAACGAGGTCAAGGACCGGCTGAACAAGCCCGGCTCCGGCCTCTCCGGCGGTCAGCAGCAGCGCCTGTGCATCGCCCGCGCGATCGCGGTCGAGCCGGACGTGCTGCTGATGGACGAGCCGTGCTCCGCCCTGGACCCGATCTCCACCCTCGCCATCGAGGACCTGATCGGCGAGCTGAAGGAGCGGTTCACGATCGTCATCGTGACGCACAACATGCAGCAGGCGGCCCGCGTCTCGGACCGCACGGCGTTCTTCAACCTCGCGGCGGTCGGCAAGCCCGGCAAGCTCGTGGAGATCGACGAGACGGAACGCATCTTCTCCAACCCGTCCGTCCAGGCCACCGAGGACTACATCTCGGGACGCTTCGGATAGACCCCAGACGGCCTTGAGGTGCTGCATGGCGGTGCCACCGCAAGGCGAAGGGGCCGCCCCCACTCCCCGCAGAGGGAGTGGGGGCGGCCCCGTTTCCGTACCGCCGTGATCATCATGGCGGGCCGTCAGCCGAAGAGCAGAACCACGACCCCGTAGCTCGCGGCGGCGACCAGCCCCGCGGCCGGCATGGTGATGAACCAGCCCAGGATGATGTTCTTGGCGACACCCCACCGCACGGCGTTCACCCGCTTCGTGGCGCCCACACCCATGATCGCGGAGGTGATCACATGCGTCGTGGAGATCGGCGCGTGGAACAGGAACGCCGAGCCGAACATGATCGACGCGCCCGTCGTCTCCGCCGCGAACCCCTGCGGCGGGTCCAGCTCGATGATCTTCCGGCCGAGCGTCCGCATGATGCGCCAGCCACCCGCGTACGTACCCAGCGAGAGCATCAGCGCGCAGACCAGCTTCACCCAGACCGGGATCGGGTCGCTCGGGCTCTCGACGTCGGCGATGACCAGGGCCATCACCACGATGCCCATGGTCTTCTGCGCGTCCTGGAGACCGTGGCCGAGCGCCATGCCCGCTGCCGAGACCGTCTGTGCGATCCGGAAGCCGCGCTTGGCCTTGTGCGGGTTGGACTTCCGGAACATCCACATGATCGCGACCATCACCAGATAGCCGACGACCAGACCGATGACCGGGGAGACGAACATCGGGATGACGACCTTGTCGAGCACCCCGTCCCAGTGCACCATCGTCCCGCCGGCGAGCGCCGCGCCGACCATGCCGCCGAACAGGGCGTGCGAGGACGAGGACGGCAGCCCGAAGTACCAGGTGACGAGGTTCCAGATGATCGCGCCGACGAGCGCGGCGAAGAGGATTCCCATCCCCTTGCTGCCTTCGGGCGTCGCGATCAGACCCTCGCTGACGGTCTTGGCGACACCGCTACCGAGGAACGCACCGGCCAGGTTCATCACCGCGGCCATCGCCAGCGCCGCGCGGGGGGTGAGCGCACGGGTGGAGACGGATGTGGCGATGGCGTTCGCCGAGTCGTGGAAGCCGTTCGTATACGTGAAGCCGAGCGCGACACCGATGGTCACGATCAGCGCAAAGGTGTCCACGTGGTTCAGGACTCCTTGACCGCGATGGTCTCCACCGTGTTGGCGACGTGCTCGAACGCGTCGGCCGCCTCTTCCAGCACGTCCACGATCTGCTTGAGCTTCAGCACCTCTATGGCGTCGTACTTGCCATTGAAGAGATGAGCGAGCAGTTTGCGGTGGATCTGGTCCGCCTGGTTCTCCAGACGGTTGACCTCGATCCAGTACTCGGTGAGATTGTCCATCGTCCGCAGACCGGGCATCGCCTCGGCGGTCAGCTCGGCCGCACGGGCCAGCACCTCGATCTGCTGGGCAATGCCGTTGGGGAGTTCCTCGACCTGATACAGCACGACCAGGTCGACGGCCTCCTCCATGAAGTCCATGATGTCGTCGAGCGACGACGCGAGGTTGTAAATGTCCTCGCGGTCGAACGGCGTAATGAAAGAGGAGTTCAGCTGGTGGAAGATCGCGTGGGTGGCATCGTCCCCCGCGTGCTCCGCTGCCCGCATGCGCTCCGCGATCTCGACTCGGGAGGCAGAGTCCGCCCCGAGCAGTTCCATCAGGAGTTTCGAGCCCGTGACGATGTTGTCCGCGGATGCGGAGAACATGTCGTAGAAGCTCGTCTCCCTGGGGGTCAGACGAAAGCGCACGTGGGGTCCTCGGGTGCTTTGGATTCGGTCAGGCTGATGCTAGGCGCATCATCCGGCCACGGCTAACCGGCGTTCTTCAGTGTCGCGCATCGGGCACAGTGATCAGCACGGGCCCCCGGTCACGTTTCAGCTGAATTCGTTAGGATATACCCACCAGGGGTATATAAACGGCAGGGTAAAGGGAAAACGGGAGGCAGTAATGACCACCACCGAGACCGCCGGGACCACCGCGGAGACGGAATCCGCCGTCACCGATCACGACCGGGGCATACACGGTTATCACCACCAGAAGGCCGAGCACCTCAAGCGGCTGCGCCGGATCGAGGGCCAGATCCGCGGCCTGCAGCGCATGGTCGACGAGGACGTCTACTGCATCGACATACTGACCCAGGTCTCGGCGTCCACGAAGGCGCTCCAGTCATTCGCCCTCCAGCTGCTGGAGGAGCACCTGCGGCACTGCGTCGCGGACGCGGCGGTCAAGGGCGGCGAGGAGATCGACGCCAAGGTCGAGGAAGCCACGAAGGCGATCGCCCGGCTGCTCCGTACCTGATGGCGGCGGCTCGCGGGCGCGGGGCCGCGCTCACCCCCGGTGGTCGCCCTGCCGGGGGACGGTGGTCCGGTCGGTGATCACGTGGACGTTGAGCACCTCGTCGATACGGTCCGCACTGAGCCGTTCCCCGATCGCGGCCGACGCGGCGATCATCAGCTCGCCGCAGAGCTCGATCTCGGCGAGGGCCACATGGTCGGATACGGTCCGCGCGCTGAGCGTCACCACGTCACTCGCCTCTCACTTCCGTCGCCGACTTCCTAGCGTAGGGAGCGGACCACACGCCGCGCATGGCACGGACGGACCATTTCGCCACTGCCGGCATGCCTATGTCACCGCCCGCATCCACACCCGCGCCCACCTCCACACCCGCGCCCGTCCGCCGCTCGGCTATTCCTGTCGGATCTGCCCGGTATAGATGTCGCGACCGTCCGGCAGCCGTACGGAGACCGGCACCCCGAACCCGTACAGCAGTGTGGTCGACACCACCTCCGCCGCCGGCCCCTCGTTGGCGAAGCTGAACCGGTGGCGCACCTTGCGCAGCCGCCCCTGCTCGTCGAGGTACGCGTCGAACGGCACCGTGTCCTTGCGGAACCCTTTCGCTGCCGCGGCCAGCGCCGCCCGCGATCCCGGCGCGGCCTCGCGCGCGGCCAGCCCGATGTCCGCCGTCCCCCGGTAGTGCCGCACGGGGACCCCGGCGAGCACGGTCTTCTCCACGTACGTCACCTGCCGCGCCCCGCGCAGCAATTCGGCGGCGGCCATCGGATCGGTCACCCCGCCGGTGACGAGATTGCCGTCCTCCAGGGCCGTCGTGTCGACCCTGACCCATTTGTCCGCGGGCACTCCGGCGCCGCGGTTCATCATGTAGAGCGCGCCGGGGGCCAGCAGCTCGGTGATGGGACGGTGCTCGTCCTGACCGGCGGCATCCTTGGGCAGCACGACCGTGAGCCGGCCACTCCGGCTGCGGAAGTCGTACGTGCCCCGGCCCCGGATGGTCACCCGCGTCCCGCCCGCCGCGGTCTCCATCGACGTGAGCACCTCGGCGGTCCCGGCGGCGGGGTCGGCCCCTGAAGCGGGGGCGGGGGCGGCCCCGGCCACTGCCGCCGTTCCGGTCCCGCTCACCGTCCCCGCGAGCACCGCGGCCGCTCGGTGGACAGCGTCGAGGGCGTCAGCCCCGCCCCGCTCATCGGCCACGGCACGGTCACCGCCGCCACCGCTGCCCGAACATCCGGCGGTCGCCGCCATCACGCCCACCACGGCAAGGGCGCAGACAGCGCGCGCCCCGCCTCCGGACCTGTGCTGCTGCACCACCATCGCCTGCCAACCCCCAACGCGTAACGCCTGCCCGAGAGGCCCGTCCGTTCCGCATAACGACGGCCCGTGTCCCCCGTCACGCCGCCCCCATCGGCCACACCGCCGGGTGGCCGTGCCCAGTACCGTGGATGGGTGTATGACCAACGCACCGACGAGGTCCCGCCGACCGCTCCCGCCCCCGCTTCCGCATCCGCATCCGTCGGGCACGAGCCCACGACCGTGGAGCGCGGCTCCTTCTGCACCGCACGCTGCGCCTGTGGCTGGTCCGGACCAGCCCGCCGCTCCAGAGACCGGGCACGCACGGACGCCGCGGAGCACCGCGCGGCACCCTGACATCTCTCCCAGTACGTCCGCCGGCCCCGGCTTCTCCAGCTGATCCCCCCGCACCCGGCTTCCTCCGCACCCGGCCTCCGCCACCCCCCACCGTCCGGCCCGTCAGCGTCAAGACTCGGAGATCCGATGAACCTGCCGCCCCTGCCCGCCCGGCGCACCCTGCCCGCCCGGCGCACCCTGCTCACCGCGGGCGCCGCAGTGGCGCTCACCGGCGTCACCACCACCGCCTGCAGCGGCACTTCCGCTTCCGGCGGCGACTCCACGGGCACGTCCGGCACTTCCGACGCTTCCGGCACCTCGGGCAGCGCGGACAGCACGGGAAGCTCACCCGCCTCACCGACCCCGCCGAAGGCCTCCCCCGCCGGGCCGGCGGACTGGTCCGCCCTGGCCAAGAGCCTCGACGGCAGCCTCGTACGGCCCCAGGACGCCGCCTATCCGACCGCCCGTCAGCTCTACAACACCCGCTTCGACGGCCTGAAGCCCGCGGCCGTCGCCTACGTCCGGCACGAGGCGGACATCCGCGAATGCCTGGCCTTCGCCCGCCGTACGGCCACCCCCGTGTCCATCCGCAGCGGCGGTCACTCGTACGCGGGCTGGTCAAGCGGGAACGGACGCCTCGTCCTTGACGTCTCGTCACTGTCCCGCGTCGAACGGAGCGGCACGATCGGCGCGGGCGCCAAACTCATCGATGTCTACCAGGGCCTCGCCCCGGGCGGCCTGACGATCCCCGGCGGCTCCTGCCCCACCGTTGGCATCTCCGGCCTCACCCTCGGCGGCGGCCACGGCGTCGCCTCCCGCGCGTACGGCCTGACCTGCGACAGCCTGACCGCGGCGACGCTCGTCACGGCCGACGGCAAGACCCTCACCGTGGACGCCGATCACCACCCGGACCTCTTCTGGGCGCTGCGCGGCGCGGGCAACGGCAACTTCGGCGTGGTCACCGAGCTGACGTTCCGCACCCGCCCGGCCCCGCAGACCGTCACCGCGTACATGTCGTGGCCGTGGTCACGCGCCCGGTCCGTCGTCTCGGCCTGGCAGGAGTGGGGCCCGTCCCAGCCCGACGAGATCTGGTCCTCCGCACACCTCGCGGCCGGCCCCGGGGGCGGCAACCCGACCGTTTCGGTCGCCGCGTTCAGCCTCGGTACGTACGGCGACCTGCAGAACGCCGTCGACCGCCTCGCCGACCGGATCGGCGCTTCGGCCTCCTCCGTCTCGCTGCGCCGCCGCAGCTACCAGGAGTCGATGCTCGTGTACGCGGGCTGCTCGGGCATCACCGACGCCCAGTGCCATCTGCCGGGGACGACGCCCGGCCGCACCACCCAGGGCACGCTCCAGCGCGAGACGTACGCCGCCGCGTCCGACTTCTACGACCGCCCCCTGTCCCCGGCGGGCGTGCAGGCCCTGCTCGACCGGACCGAGGCGTTCACCCGGATCCCGGTGACACAGAACGGGGGCGGCGGCTCCATCGCGCTCACCGCACTCGGCGGGGCGATCAACCGGGTCTCCCCGCAGTCGACGGCCTTCGTCCACCGCGGCTCGCGCGTACTTGCCCAGTACATCGGTGCCTGGAGCCCCGGCACGGCGGGCAGCGCCCAACAGAACTGGCTGAAAAACACGCACGCGGCGATGCGCCGGTACGCCTCTGGAGCGGCGTACCAGAACTACACCGACCCGACGCTGACCGACTGGCGCCGGGCCTACTACGGCTCGGCGGCCGACCGCCTCACCGACCTGAAGAAGCAGTACGACCCGCAGCGCCTCTTCGCCTTCCCGCAGGCGCTCTGACAGGCGCTCGCGGGGCGCGTGGTGCTGGGACGCGCGGCAGGAGGACGCCGTCCTACGCGGCCAGGTCCTTCTCGCCGTCCCCGCCGCCCGTGCCCGGCCGGGGCTCGGGGATTCCGAACGCCCCGGTCCGGCTCCCGGCCGCCGTCAACGGCACCGGTCGGCGCGACCGTACGAGCCATCCGAACCGGTCCGAACGCGAGACTGCCGCCGTCAACGGGGTCAGCAGCATCATCGCCAGCGGGGCGAGCAGCAGAGCGACCGCCGTGCCGAGCGCGAATCCGCCGATGACGTCGGTCGGGTAGTGGACGCCCATGTAGACCCGGCAGAAGCCCTCCACGAGGGCGAGCGCGATCGCGGCGATACCGAACTTCCGGTTGGCCACGAAGATCCCGACGGCCAGCGCCATCGCCATCGTGGCGTGGTCGCTCACGAAGGAGAAGTCGTTCTTCCCCGCCACCAGGACGTCCAGCCCCTGGTGGTCCTTGAACGGGCGGGGCCGGTGCACGAATCCGCGGATCGGGATGTTGATCAGGAGCGCGATCCCGGCGGCGAGCGGCGCCCAGACGATCCCGGAGACCGCCGTCACCGAGTCGTCGGCCGTGCCGCGCCGGCGCACGCTCCACCAGCACCACAGGACCACGAGGACCATGCCGAGCATGATTCCGTACTCACCGACGAACTCCATGACCCGGTCGAACCAGGTGGGAGCGGACTTCGCGAGTCCGTTGATGTCGTAGAGCAGGCTGACGTCGGGGTTCGACCCATCCAGTGCGAGTCCAGCCATCTGCTGCGGCCCCTTGCCTTGTCTGCTGCCGCGGGCACACCCGTGTGCACCGCTTTGACGAACCCCCGTGTCGGTTCGATCACTGCGTGGATCACTACTGCGTAAATCGGTGCCGCGCCGCATGGTCGGTCTCGATGCGCCGTCACCCCGGTCCACCCAGGGAACGACGTCCGCTGTGCGTGCGTTCCACTCTCCACCGAATGATCACCATGACGTTATCGAAGAGTGACTCATCGTCGCAGCTCAGGGCCCAGGCTTCACAGAGAGTTCCGGCCACCGCCGTCGCTGCGTCATGGCGCCGGCCGGGTCGTCGGAAGGGCCGCGGCCCCGTCCTTGGTCACGCGCGTCGCGCCGAAGTAGTCGGGCGTGTCGATCTTGTCGAACCGGATCACGGCCCCTGTGTACGGAGCGTTGATCATGTACCCGCCTCCGACATAGAGCCCCACGTGATGGATGGCCCGCGAGTTGGTCAGGTCGTCGGAGAAGAACACGAGGTCGCCCGGGAGCAGCTCGTCCCGGGAGGGGTGCGGCCCGGCGTTGTACTGATCGTTCGCCACCCGGGGCAGCTCGATGTCCACGGTCCGGTACGCGGCCTGGGTCAGCCCCGAGCAGTCGAACCGCCCGTTCTGCTCCGGCGTGCCGTTCCCGCCCCAGAGGTACGGCGTACCGAGCTTCTTCTGCGCGAAGTAGATCGCCCCGGCCGCCTGCTGCGAGGGCTGCACACGCCCGACGGGCCTGGCGAAGCTCTTCTCCAGGGAACGGATGATGGTGACGTAGTTCTGCGTCTCTGAAATGTCCGGAACTCCACCGGCCCGGATCACCCGGTACGCGCCGGCGTTGTACGCGGCGAGCATGTTGTCCGTCTGATCCCCCGGCACCTTCTTCACGTAGCCGGCCAGTTCGCAGTCGTACGAGGCGGCGGACGGGATCGCGTCAGCCGGATCCCATACGTCCCGGTCGCCGTCCTTGTCCCCGTCGATCCCGTGTCCGGCCCAGGTGCCCGGGATGAACTGGGCGATGCCCTGCGCAGCGGCGGGGCTCTCGGCCCGGGGGTTCCACCCGCTCTCCTGATACAGCTGGGCGGCCAGCAGGGCCGGATTGATGGCGGGACAGAGGTTGCCCCACTTCTCCACCAGCGGCTGGTACTTAGCGGGCACGGCCCCCTTGGCCAGCGCAACGGCTCCGCCGCCACCGGAACCTGCAAGTCCGGCGGCGGCGGAGTACGTACCGACGACGAGCAGCGCCACGAAGCACATGGCCATGCCGACACCGATGCCACCGACCACCCAGAATTTCCGCACCCCTCAACCATCCCCCATCGGGGCCCCGTTCATGGGCGTTTTCGAGGGTGTGTGCGAGTCTTCCGAATCACCGGGGCTCACCGACCGGCCGTACCGGCGCACGGAGCCACCGACACGGCGCATTCGGTGCACCGGCCGGATCGACCGGCGCACCGAATGGTCGTGTGACCGAGTGGCCGTCAGGATGCCCCGGCGGACCAGTAGTCGGAGCGCACATTGGGGCTCGGGAGCGGGTAGACGCCCTTGTAGGCCGGCCCGTTCGGCTGGGACGCGGAGTCGGCGACCTCCGACGCCTTCACACAGGGGCTGTCCGCCTCGAAGAAGGCCTGCCCCTTGGCGCGGATGCTCACGCTGATGCCGAAGCCGTCCTTCGTCACCGCGTAGACCGCCGGGAACTGCTCGTCGGTGTTCTTCGCCTTGATGCGGTAGTCACCGGCGCGCCAGAACTTCTCGACCTGGTCCAGGAAGCTCTGCCGGCGGTCCGCGGACACGATGGTCATGACGGTGCGCCTGCGCGTCACATCGCAACTGCCCTTGGTCGTCTGGCCGTGGGCCCACTGCACCTCGGGGTCGATCTTCTTCAGTACGGCGTCGAGCATGCCGTCGGCCCGATCGGCGGCCTCCTGCATGTTCATGCCGTTCCCCTTGGTGCCCTCGGTGCTCTTGTCGCTCTTGTCGCTCTTGGTGGCCGTGGTGCTCGTGCGCGCACCCGACTGCGCATTCTCGCTGCCACAGGCGGACAGCGTGAAGCCGACAGCCAGAGCCACCGCGACGATCTGGAACCTGCGCCTCATCGCTGTTCCTCCATCTTGAGCCGGTCGGAGTGTCCCGACACGATAAGGGCGATGCTGTCGGCGGACATGGCGTCCCGTACCGGGTTGAAGTAGTTGGAGTGCGAGTCGAAGCTCATGGGCTTGCCCGGGTCCACCGGGAACCGCGTGGCCCCGAACGCCTTGCTCGCCGGGTCCTTGCCGAACCAGAGGTCGTCGTCGCCCGGGTCGGCCAGGTCCCCTGCGGCGTACGCGCCGGCCGGACCGCCCAGGAGCATCCCGATCCCACCCACGACGACCTGCGTCTTGGACGGGAGCTTGGTCACCGGGTCGTTGGCCGCGGCGCCGACGAAGACGTGCCCGGCACCGACGCCGAGGTCCACGGCACGGTCCACGCCCACCCCGGGGCTGCCGACCAGGACGATGTCGTCCACCCCCGGGATCCCCCCGAGCTTCTGGGTCGCGGCGCCGAGGGTGCGCGAACCGTAGGAGTGCCCGATGGCCGTGATGTGCGGGTCCCTGTAATGGTTGGTGGCCGCGATGCCGCCCATGAAGTCGTAGTAGGCCGCGCCGCCCTTCTCCGCCCGGCCGGTGCCCGCGACCGCCAGGCTCGACAGCCCGTCCGGCGTCTGCGGTGCGTCATACCCGAGCCAGACGATCGACGCGCTGGACGGGTTGTAGCCCTGGGCGCCGATCGCGGTGTCACGGGCGCGCTTGAGGTCGTTCTTCGCGAATTCCTCGTCGAGGGAGGTGTTCAGACCCGGCACGTAGGCCGACACGTTCTTCGAGCGGTCGGGGTTCCCGTAGGAGACGATCGCCCGCCCGTTGCCCTCGTCGCTGATGCCGATGAGGTACATCGGGGGCTGGCTGCCCTCCTTCAGCTGCCGGTCGATCTCCCGCAGCCCGGCCAGCTTTTCCTGCGACGCCTTGTCGCTCCGGCCCTCCAGCTTCGAGATCAGACCGGGCAGGTTACGGCGGTTGGCCGTGTCCCGGTCCGCCACCGGAATCCCGTCCAGACCGCCGATCTGGTCCGGGGAGAGCTCCAGGTACCGGTCACGCTGCGCCTGCGTCAGCCCGTGCCACCACGCCCTGCGGCCGGCCGGGCTGGAGCCGCGCGGGATGCGGTCGTTGAGGTACTGCCGCTCCCCGTCCCGTACCGCGGACTCGACGCGCGTACCGGACCCGGGCAGCCCGGTGAGCGCGCTGCCGCCTCCGCCGGAACCCTTGGCCACGTCCAAGGCGCCGGCCACGTACTTGCCCTTGTCCCACTTGCCGCTCGCCTTTTTCGCGGCCTGTGCGTACTGGTCGGCGACGCCCTTGGCGGTGTCGACGGGGTGCGCGATCGTGTCGATGGCCCCGGTGACGTCGCCCAGCAGACCGTCGTCGCCCACGACGCCGTCGAGGAAGCCGCCCTTCGACTTGTCGGTGGAACCGGGGACCGGGGTTTGTCTACCCGCGTTGACCTCTGTAGAAGAACCGCCGGTTCCCTCTGAACCACCAGCACCGCTGGCACCGCCCGAGCCCCCGGACCCACCGGCCCCGCTGCCACCGGAGCCACTACCGCCGGACCCGCTGCCCCCGGAAGCACCGCTGCCCCCGGTCGAGTCCGACCCGCCGGAGCCCGTTCCACCGGTCACGGTCGCACCTTCGGACCCGGCACCGCTGCCGCCGCTGCCGTTCCCGCCCCCGCTGCCGTTCCCGCTGCCGTTCCCGTTGCCGCCGCCACCGGCGACGGCACCAGGCGGCGGGCAGGCGCTTCCGGTCAACTGGCAGATGGCGTTCCGGAGTTGGCCGGACACCTGCCCGCCGATCCCCGTGGCCACCAGCCCGCCGATGAGGGCCACGACCACGAGGATCATGCCCAGGTACTCCATCGCGGTCTGCCCGTTGTCCCGACGCGCCTTGATCAGCCGCCGTACGGTGCTGAACGACCGGTGCTCGACGCGCTGTTCGGGCGTGAGCCTGAACCATGCGCGGGAGCTGGACCGGGTCAGCAGGACGAGGAGGACGACAGGCAGCACCAGTTGCGTCACGCCTCGGCCGTTCTCGGCGTCGTTCAGCGTCGCCAGCGCACCGAGCAGGAGCCAGGCGTGCACGGCCAGGAGCCCGCGCCAGACCCAGACGCCACCGGTCCGCAGGTACAGCGACAACACGAACCCGGCGATGCCGGGAAGCGACGCGTACAGCACCATGCCCAGCAGCCGGCCGTCCACCGCGTCGACGGACGAGGCCACGACCAGCGCGTCGAACGCGCCTACGACCGTGAGGACGAAGAGCAATCGGACGAGAATCAGTACCGCCTGCAAGGGGCGCGACAGTGGCTGTCTGCCCGGAGGGACCTCGGCGGTGCTCAAGGCGGCACCACCCGGTACCGCTAGTTCTCGTATGCCAGACACGGCGAGTCTCCCCAGCTTTGTGAGTGGGCGCAGCGACAGTTCCCCCGGTATCCGTATGCGACCACAACAACGCGGGGCCCGGCATGGGCCCCAGGGCCCAATGCCGGACTCAATGTCCGTGCTCCCGCCCCACCCTTCCGTTTCCCCACCGACCGCCCCGTTACGGGTCATTGGGGACAGCAACGGGGCGTCAGGACGCTCCGGCGGACCAGAAGTCGGAGTGGACGTGGGGGCGGGGAATGATCTCGGCGTCCGCATAGGTCGGCCCATTGGGCTCAGTGACGGGATCCGCGACTTCAGACTCCTTCACGCATGGGCTGTCGACCTCGAAGAACACTTGCCCTTCGCCCCCAACGATCAGAGTGACACCGAAACCATCTCGCGTCTGGGCATAGATGGCCGGGGAGTCCATGTCGCGATTGACACTCTTGATCCTGTATTCACGACTCCGCCACATGCGCTCCACCAAGCCCAGAAAGTTCCCTCGGCGCGCTGCGGACACAACAGTCATCACCACACGCCTACGCGTCACCGCGCAGCCCCCCGTGGTTGTTGGCCCATGAACCCATTCCACCTCCGGCTCAATACCATTTACTGTCGCGTCCATGATTTCATCCGCATAGTCCGCAGCCCCCTGCATATCCATGTCAGCCTCCTTTCCGTCACTCACACATCCAGCGAGTGGCACACAGAAAATGAGCGCCACAATCATCGTTCGAAACTTGATCCTCATCGATGCTCCTCAACCTTGACCCTCTCAGGCTTTCCTGCAGCAATCAGGGCGATGCTGTTGGCAGATGAAGCATCCCTTTCTGGGTCGAAGTATTGGCGATGTGCATCGAATGTGATTCGCCCGCCACTGAGCAGACTCGGTCCTTCGTCAACAGGGAAACGCCTCGCGCCGAATCCCTCGCTCGCCGGGTCCTTGCCGAACCACAGATCGTCGTCACCCTGATCCGCGAGGTCTCCCGCCACATATCCGACCACTGGACCAGCGGCGATCGTCCCCACAATGCCCACGGTGCTCTCTTGCCTAGATGGAAGCTTGGTCACCACATCGTGCTCTGCTGCACCAACAAAAACGTGGTCACTTCCAACTCCGAGGTCTTCCGCGCGACCGACTCCTACTCCGGGGCTCCCCACGAGAACGATGTCGTCGACTCCCGGAATCCCGCCACCCTGCTGTGTTGCCGCACCCACCGTGCGCGATCCATAAGAGTGACCGATGGCTGTGAAGTGAGGATCGCCGTCATGATTCGTAGCTGACAGGCCGTCCATAAACCCGTTGAAGGCACGTCCACCCTTTTCAGCCCGCTCATCACCCATGACTGCCAAGCTGTCCAACCCGTCCGGGGACTGTGGTGCGTCGTAACCAAGCCATACAATCGACGCACTCGAGGCATCATGGATGCGAGTACCGATGGCGGTGTCACGGGCACGCTTGAGGTCGTTCTTCGCGAAGTCCTCGTCAAGGGACGTATTCAACCCCGGCACATAGGCCGATACATTCTTCGAGGTATCGGGATTCCCGAAGGAAACGATCGCGCGCCCATTTCCCTCGTCGTTAATACCCAACAGATACATTGGCGGCTCACCAGGTTTACTGCCGACCCGCAACTGCCGGTCGATCTCCCGCAGCGCCGCCAACTGCGTCTCCGACTTCGTGTCGTCCCGCCCCTCCAACTTGCCCATCAACAGCTGGATGTTGTCCCGGTTCGCCGCATCCCGCACCAAGGCCGGAATGCCGTCCAAGTTGCCGATCCGGTCCGGGTACACCGCGAGGTACTCCTCGCGCTGTTCGTCCGTCAGGGCGGCCCACCAGGCCTTCCGCTCGGCCGGTGACGCGTCGTACGGGATCGCGGCTTTCAGGTAGCCGCGTGCCGCCTCCCGTACCGCTGCCGCGTCCCCCGCCGCGTCCTTCCACGTCGAGTTCGGGACCTTCAGGCCCTCCTCGGCCTTCAGCTTCCGCAGGATCCGGGCGTACCGCCAGTCGATCTCGGCAGCCGTCCGCACCGCCTTCGCCACCCGGTCCGCGATGTCCTGCGCCTTCGCCACGTTCGGGTTGGGGGCGACCATGCCCGGAGGAGGATGCAGGCCGGGCGCCTGGGCCCCCACCGTCGCCGTGCCGCCCGGCAGTGGTTTGCCGTCGATCAGGCCCTCGCCCGCCGCCGGATACGTCACCGAACCGTCCGCGTGCACGGTGAACTTCAGGGCCTCCGCGTCGTCCAGCGCTTCCCGCAACGCCCGTTGCTGGGCCCGCAGTTCATGGGCCAGGCTGTTCAGCGTCGTACGGAGCAGGCCGCACTCCGTGTAGACGTAACTCAGGTTCCGGCTCATCTGCCGCAGCCGTCCGACCGCCGCCTTCGCCGCCTCGCCGTGCTGCGTATCGCGCAACCCGTTCAGCAGCTGCGTCTCGATCCGGTCCCGGCCCGCGTCGGCGCGGTTGCTCGCCTTGCCCCACCCGTCGGCCGCGCCCTCCAGTTCGCCGCACTTCAGGTCCCGCAACTGCGCCCAGGTCAGGGTCATCGCGTCCCGTCCCCACCAGTCGAAGCCGACGAAGCCACGGGAGCGAAGGCGGACTTCACGGTCTCGTTCGTCTCGCCCTGGGCCCGGGCGACGGCCCGCAGCTTTCCGGCCAGCGCCCGGCACTCCCCGCTCGCCGCCTCGAACCTCCGCGTCCACGACTCCCGTACAGCGCACAGCTCCCCCAGCGCGGTCAGTCCGCCGGTCCCGGCAAGGAGGCCCTCGTGTGCGGTCTCCAGTTCCGACTTCACCGGGCCCAGGTGCGTACACATCCCCTCCGCACCACCGGCTGCCCGCAGCCAGGCACCGTCGCTGTGCTTCAGTACGTCCCCACCACCCACCAGGTCGCTCAGCCGCTGCCGGCCCCCCGGCTGCCCCACCACTGCCACGCCGCTCACCCCGTTCCTTGATCGCGGAGCGGCACTGTGCCAAACCCGGCGGACGCGACACGCCACGCACCCGGGCCCGCCGAGCGGAGCAGCCCCTGTTTCCCGGGCGTCCCGGCGCAGCGCCCCCGAGCGTGGATCACCCGAACGATGGACGGGCGACGGGCGACGCGACCTACCCTCGTCCGACGACGCCACCGCCGTACGTCCTCGGGTCCACCGTGGCGAGGTGGTGCAGCGCAGCGGCAGCCCGGTCCTCGGGAGCGGTTCCGTCCTCCGGGATGTGCCACATGAAGTGCTGCCAGGGGGCGTCCTCCCCGCTCTGCCCGGCAGCCGACGCCGCGCGGTACAAGAGGGAGACGGCGGTGCGGCCCCAGTCCCTGAAATCGGTGCCGATCCAGCCCAGCTTCGCGTCCCAGCGGGTCAGCAGATCGGGCCGGTCGCGCAGGCCTGCCGCGATGAGCCGTGCGGTTCTGCGGGCCGGCCACGTCCACGAGTGGTCGTTCTCGGCACGCGCGATCTCGGCGTCGTACGCGGCTGCCTCGAAGCGGTACTCGGGAAGCTCGTGCGGGGGCAGCCGGGAAGGCGGCGGCGGGGCCAGCCGGACCAGACGACATCGGGAGCGCCTCCGGAGGCGCTCCCGAGGACATCAGCAGGACGTCAGTGTGGCGTCAGCGGAACGTGAGCGATCCACAGGATGCTTTGGTTGTCAAGAGGTCAGAGAGAGCGGTTCGCCGCAGGATCCGGGCCTTGCCTCACCCTCATCCTGGGAGAACTCCATGCGCACGATCCGTAACCGCAAGCACACTGCTGCTTTCGGCGCCCTCACCGCGGTACTCGCTCTCGCCCTCACCGCCTGCGGCGGGGACGACACCGGTACGAAGTCCGCCGGCCCGGCGAGCAACGCCGCATCGGCCGGCGCTTCGGCGGACGCCTCCCAGTCCGACGACGGCGCGAAGACCACGGACGACTCGAAGACCGGCGGTGCCGCGCAGAACACCGGAGCCACGAAGGCGGGCACCTCGAAGACAGGCACCTCCGGCGGCGGCAGCGCGGCGGGCGGCAACACCAGCGACAGCTACGCCTACAAGCACCCGTGCAAGAGCTCGGACCTGTCGGTGCGCGTGTACCCCCGGGAGGGCTCGGCCACCCAGCAGGTGATCGAGATCAACAACACCGGCGCGAACTCCTGCGGCCTGAGCTACTTCCCGCAGGTCAGCCTTGGTGCCTCGAAGGCCTCGGACCACAGCGGGGACATCAAGCCGGCGGTTCCCGGTGGCCTGGGCGGCGCGCCCGCGTACCCGGTCAAGCCCAAGACGGCCGCCATCGCGGTGATCGACCTCAACCCGAGCGGCAAGAACGGCGTGACCTGGGTCGACGAGATGAACGTGCTGCCCGACAGCGAGCACATGGCCAACGCGGACACGCAGAACTTCGAGCTCGGCCCCGACGTCAAGGTGGGCGACCCGAAGCTGGGTCTGTACCGGAGCACGGTTGCCGACGCGGTGAGCTCCATGCAGTCGGCGGGCAAGTCCTGACCCGCTGAACCGGGCCGTACGACGGACTTCGCAGGACGCACCATCTCCCGCTCGTCCTTCGCCGTACCCCCCGCACCCCCACCCGACGCCGAGGGCCCGGATCCACCGTGATCCGGGCCCTCGGCGTCGATCGCGGACGAGACCTCCGCTGCACGGCGGAGAACTGGACGTTCCGAACGAGGACATGACACACACCGGCAACGTACTCGTCGGCATCCTCTACCAGCCGCTCGTTCTCTGGGGGCCGCTGGTCGCCGCGATCACCGTCTCCTACTACCGGCGCCGCCGCGCAGTCACCGGGACCGGCCCCGAACCGCGTGCGCCGCATACGCCGTACAGGCGCTAAATCGAGCCAGTTCGCCAAAGCGGACAAAGACGTGCTCCAGGTCGGATACTCCCTGTCGGACACCGGGTTCCGCCCGGACCGCGCCCGTCCCGGGCTCTCCTCACCGCGCAAGAACCTGAAGCTGGGCGCCTGGCGCGAGCCCCGATGACGTCCGTTCCCCAAGCGCCCCCGCACCGCGGCGGACGACCTGACAACGGTCCGAAAACGACCAGAATCCGGACGGGGACCGCTACTCGGGATGGGTAACGTTCGACGGGTGTGAGAGTCGTTGCCACGGGGGGCGAGGTGAGGGCAGTGAGCGGCATAGTTGTCCATCTGCCGCGGGTGGGCGGTGACGTCGGAGGGGTGCCGTGCGGTGACCCGGTGACATTGCGGCTCGGCCCGGGGGAAGTGGCGCGTTTCGGACGGGGATCGGCGACGATCCCGGTCGAACTGCGCCTCGACGACGAGGCCATCTCCCGGCTGGCCGGCGAGATCCGGGTGACCGACGACCACTGGCAGCTCAGCAACCACAGCGCGACGCAGAGCTACCTGGTGGAGAACCCGGAGGGAGCGGGAGAGTACCTGCGGGTCCCGCCCCGGCGGGCCGGCGCCCCCATCCCCTTCGAGTTCTCCCGGGTCGTGCTGCCCACCCGCCGCGGCACCACCGTCGCCTTCCAGGTGTTCGCACCCGACCACGTCTATCTGGACCCCGACGGCATGGCGGGCCAGTGGGGCAGCCGCACCGTCATGGCGTACTCACTGGACGAGACGGCCCTCTACTTCCTGGTCCTGGTCGCGCTCTGCGAGCCGCGGCTGCGCGACGAGTCGCCGGTCGCGGTGCCGACAACCCCGCAGATCGTCGAACGGCTCAGGGGGCACGCCGCGTGCGGCCAGTTGAGGGCCCGGGCGGTCAGCTCGCACATCGACTACCTCGCCGAGGAGAAGATGCGGATCAGCGCTCCGCCCGAGCGCGGATCCGGAGGAGCGCGCCGCAACGGAAAGCGGGAGGCCCTCGTCGGGATCGCGCTGCGGTTCGGACTCGTACGGGAGGAGCATCTGGCGCTGCTGCCGCCCCGGGCCGCAACAGGCCTCCGGGACCGGGAGACAGACCGTTGACGAGGAACGGACGCACTGAGTGTGCGGGGCTCGCGAAGTGTGCGGGGCTCGCGAAGTGCGCCGGGCCCACGGAAGGCACCAGGCTCACGGAATGCGGCGGCCCGCACCGGTGCGGGCCGGGGACCGGAGGGGGCGACGGTGCCTGGCCGTGGCGACACATCGGGAAGTGACCGTACGGAGCTGCTCCCGCGCGGCTACCGGGTCGGCGGCTGGGAGGTCACCGAACCGATCGCGTCCGGCGGCTGGGCAACGGTGTACGCGGGCCGCTCGGCCGACGGCTCGGCGCAGGAGCCGGTAGTAGAGGTCGCGCTCAAAGTCCTGCCGACCGCGGGGCTCGCACCGCGCCAGGCCCGCAAGGTCGCGGAGACCGCCCGGCGCGAGGTCGAACTGGACCGCCGGGCCGGGCATCCGCGGCTGATCCACCTGCTGGACTCCGTCGTGATCAGCGATCCGGACCGGGCGTTCCTGGACGGTGCGATCGTGCTGGTGATGGAGCGGGCCGAGCGAAGTCTGCGGGACCTGTTCGACGCCGGAGCCGCCAAGAACGCCGGAACCGCGAAGAACGCCGGAACCGCGAAAGACGCCGGAGTCGCGGAGGCGGACGTCGCCCGGCTGTTCGCCGAGATCTGTGAAGGCCTCGCCCACCTGCACGGCAGCGGCTGGGTACACGGCGACCTCAAGCCGGAGAACATCCTGCTGATGGCCGACGGTGCGCTCAAGCTCTCGGACTTCGGGCTCGCCACCGAACTAACCGGCACCGACGGCACCCACGGGTACGCGCCGCCGATGGGCACCCTGGACTACCTCCCGCCCGAGCGCTGGCAGGCCCCGCTCGGCGAGCACGGCGTGGAGGTCCGGCCCAGTGCCGACATCTGGGCCCTGGGCATCATGGTCCACGAGGTGTTCGCGTCCGGCGCCTCGCCGTTCCCCGGCGCGACGCCGGTGGCGCGCGGCGCGGCGTTACAGGAGTACGCCGAGGGGCGCGCACCGCTGCGGATCGACAGTGCGGTGCCGCCGTTCTGGCGTGCGCTGGCCATCGACTGCCTGGCCCCGACCCACGCCGACCGCTGCGCGCACAGCGCCGAGAGCCTCCTGGCCCGCATCACCGCACGGTCGGCGCCGCCCCGCCGGGTACGCCGCCGGTGGCGAACCCGCGCCACCCTCGTGACCGTCGCGGTGTGCGCGGTGGCCGCGACGATCTGGTCGTACGCCGTCGGCGACGCCGCATCGGGCGCGAGAGGTGAACCTCCGGGCCGACTCCGGGTGTTCAACGCCGACGACGGCTGCCGGGACCGTACGGACCGGAACCCGCAGTGCAGTCTCGGCCTGGCGATCGACCCCCTTCAGCCGTACACCGTCGACAACGTCGTACCGACACGGGTGTGGCACGGCGACGTCCTCGCCGTCGACTGCCGCCTCCCCCAAGGGATACCCATCATCGACGAGTCGGACGCGAGCTCCACCGAGTGGTACCGCGTCCGCCTGCCGGCCGGCTCCGCCCGGACCTCGGCCTGGCTGCCCGCCGTACGCACCACGGACCACCCCCGGGTCCCCGACTGCCCGCGGCCCACACCCACACCCACACCGTGAGTGTCGGCGTTCGCGGCGCGGGCTGTCACTCCGGATCGTTCCGGATATGCCGCCCGGCACCCCACGACTACTTTGCGGACCGTTGGCCGACGGGCCGCGCCCTCACCAGTTTTCTCCCCTTCTCCACCCGGCTATTCCGACACACGAAGGAGCAGACACGTGCGTGGCTCGACCGAACGACGCGCGATTTGGAGATCAGCGGTCCTGCTGGTCGTAGTGGCCACCGTGACCGGCCTCGGCAACCCGGCATTCGCCCGGAGCGCCGACGACGTGCCGGGCCCCCTCGGGCACGCCGCCCCGGCCACGCTGTACTGCGACATTCCGGCGGACCGGGACATCGCCGTGACCCGCAAGGTGTACGAGGTCGGGCAGCGCCGCGGCGTGTCCGACAAGGTGATGCTCGCCGGCTTCGAGACGGGCTGGGTCGAGTCCCGGATGAACAACCTGGCGTGCGGGGACCGGGATTCGCTCGGTGTCTTCCAGCAGCGGCCCTCGATGGGCTGGTGCGAACCCGCCCAGTGCCTCGACGTCGACTACGCGGCGAACAAGTTCTTCGAGGTGGCCCAGCAGATGGAGCCCGACTGGGACACCGCGGGCGAGCTGGCCCAGGCCGTCCAGCGTTCCGCATACCCGGAGCGCTACCCCCAGGCGGAGGGCTCCGCCCGGGAGTTGATGGCCGAGGCGTTCCAGCCGTACGGCACGATCGGCACGAAGTACGCCGCTCTGGGCGGCCCCAATGGCCCGCTCGGCGGGCCGGTCCGCGCCGAGGAGAACTCCTCGCTCGGCGGACGGTTCCAGCTCTTCCAGAACGGGATCATCATCTGGCACCCGGACGAGGCCCACGCGATCTACGGGGACATCCTGACGAAGTTCTGGGACACGGACGCAGAACGCCGCTGGGGCTTCCCCACCACCGACGAAGCGGACGCGGCACAAGCACCCGACGGCACCCGAGGCCGCTACCAGTTCTTCGAACGCGGCCTCTTCCTCTGGTCACCCCAGACCGGCGCCCACACCGTCCACGGCGCGATCTACGACGCCTTCCACGCCGCCGGACACGAAAGCGCACTCGGCTACCCCATCACCGACGAGATGGACGAAGCGGGCGGCAAGGCACAGAAGTTCCAGAAGGCCACCATCCACTGGAACGCCGACCGAGGCACCTGGATCACCGACAACTGACCGGGAGACAGCTATGAGACCGCTGATCCTTCGGCGTGCGATCGGGGCGGTGACGCTGATCCTGGCGGCCCTCGCGGTCATGTTCACCACGGCGCCGGCCGCGAGCGCGTCGGAGCCGGGCGGGCCGATCGGGCGCGGCGAGGCGATGGACCGCGCATGGTCGTGGATCGCCGAGCAGGTCCCGTACAGCCAGAGCGGCTGCCACGAGAACCAGTTCGGCTGCTACCGGCCGGACTGCTCGGGATACGTATCGATGGCCTGGAACCTCGGCACGTCCCTGACCACCTGGGCCCTGTGGGACGTCACCTTCGACATCCCCGCGAGCGACCTCCAGCCCGGCGACGCCCTGCTGCGCGACTCGGGCGGCACGGACCACGTGGCACTGTTCCTCCGCTGGGCGGACCCGGCCCACACACAGCCGGTGGTGCGCGAGGAGTACGACTTCGGGCACGTCGCCGAGGAGCGGGTGTGGGCCGACGGACTCAGGGGCTTCACGCCCCGCCGCTACAACAACCTCGACGACCTGATTCCGTACGGCACCATCGCGACGAAGTACGACAGCACGGGCGGCCCCAACGGCCCGCTCGGCCGGCCGATCACGGGTGAACGCGACTCCTCGCTCGGCGGACGGTTCCAGCAGTTCCAGAACGGGATCATCATCTGGCACCCGGACGAGGCCCACGCGATCTACGGGGACATCCTGACGAAGTTCTGGGACACGGACGCAGAACGCCGCTGGGGCTTCCCCACGACCGACGAAGCGGACGCGGCACAAGCACCCGACGGCACCCGAGGCCGCTACCAGTTCTTCGAACGCGGCCTCTTCCTCTGGTCACCCCAGACCGGCGCCCACACCGTCCACGGCGCGATCTACGACGCCTTCCACGCCGCCGGACACGAAAGCGCACTCGGCTACCCCATCACCGACGAGATGGACGAAGCGGGCGGCAAGGCACAGAAGTTCCAGAAGGCCACCATCCACTGGAACGCCGACCGAGGCACCTGGATCACCGACAACTGACGTCCCTTCACTGCCACTTACGACCCGGAGGTCGTGTTGAGCAAGCACCAACCCACCCGCAGGAACGTCCTGAAGACCGCAGGCGGGCTCTCCGCCGCGCTGGCGCTCGGCGCCGGGAGCGTCCTCGCGACGGCCACGACGGCGAGCGCGGCCGGTGACGGCTTCGGGCTGCACATCGTGAACCACGACGAGCGCGATCGCCGCATGAAGTACTACCGGTTCCAGACCGGCGCGATCGGCTGGAACCCCGGCGTCAACGTCCTGCTCCCCGACGACTACGACACCAGCGGCCGCACCTACCCGGTGCTCTACCTCTTCCACGGCGGCGGTCTCACCTCGGACTTCATCGAATTCGACCGGGCGGGTGTCCGCGAATGGACCGCCGGGAAGCCGATCATCGTCGTGATGCCCGACGGCGGCCACGCCGGCTGGTACTCCAACCCGGTCAGCTCCAACACCGGCCCCCGTAACTGGGAGACCTTCCACATCGCCCAGCTCGTCCCGTGGATCGACGCGAACTTCCGGACGTACGCCGAGTACGACGGCCGGGCGGTCGCCGGGTTCTCCATGGGCGGCTTCGGCGCGCTGAAGTACGCGGCCAAGTACTACGGCCACTTCGCCTCGGTCAGCGCCCACTCCGGCCCGGCCAGCCTGCGCCGCAACCTCGGCGCGATCACGCACTGGGCCAATGTGTCCTCCGCCGCCGCGGACCTGGCGGGCGGCACCGTCTACGGCGCTCCGCTGTGGGACGAGGCCAGGGTCAGCGCCGACAACCCGGTCGAGCGCATCGAGAGCTACCGCAACAAGCGGGTCTTCCTGGTCGCCGGCACCGGTGGCCAGCCCGTGCCCTGGTTCAGCCAGGTCAGCGAGGACAACGTGCTCCAGGGCCAGCGGGAGTTCCGCGGCCTCCTCGACGGGGCCGGCATCCCGTACGAGGCGCACGAGGAGCCCGGCAGCCATGAGTTCCGCGTCCCCCTGTTCCTCCGCGACCTCGACGGCATCATCGGGCGCCTGCGCAAGGCGTAACACGGCGTTGTGAAACCCGGGGCGGGGCGGGGCTGGGCTGGTTCGCGCCCGGCCCCGCCCCGCCCGCCCCATCCCCCAGACACACGGAGGATCGAACATGTCCACCCCTTCGCAGCCGGAGCGCCGAGCCGCCACCCGCCGGTCGGCTCTCAAGGCCGGTATGGGCTTCGTCCTGGGCGCCGGCCTGCTGGGCGCTGCCCCCGGTACCGCAGCCGCCGGCGACCGGTCCACCCCGACCGCCACCGGGCGCCCGACTGCGCGACTGCTCCAGACCGGTACGCCGCTGTGCGAGCAGCCCGGCGACTCGGCGAGCGCACAGGGGCTCGGCTCCGGGGACCTGGCGATCCCGTACTACCGGGAGCACGACAACACCTGGGGCTACGTGTTCGGCGACGCGTTCGGCGGAATCGCCCAGGCCGACCCCTACCTCGGGTCTCCGGTGATCCTGAACCAAGACAACTTCGACGCCTCCGGCGGGACTCCCATCTCGTTCTCCTGGGCGATGCCCACCGGGGGCGCCGCCAAGCAGTGCTTCGACTACGCGCACTGGGCGGACAACGGGCACGGCTTCGAGATCTCCCGCATTCCCAACGACTGCATCGAGTTCGGCGGGCGCACCTACATCCAGTACACGTCCGTGGCCCTGTGGGAGAACATCCCGGCCGGGTACGACGGCTCGCTGATGTCGGGCGTCGCGTACTCGGACGACTACGGCGTGACCTGGCAGGACTACCCGTACCACTGGGCCGGCGACACCCAGGGGACGAACCAGTCCATGTACGGGATGTGGTCGTTCGCCGGCATCGACCCCGACGGCTGGCTGTACATCTTCTCCAAGCGCTGGAACGGCACACACGTGAACACCGCCGACGGCGGCGCGATCCAGCTGTTCCGCATCTGGCCGGACGAGTTCCGCGCGGGCAACTTCGGGGCCCAGGAGAACTGGGCCTTCCTGGACGGCCGTTGGCAGTGGACGAGGGCGGTGGGGCCATCGATCATGCTGTCCGGGAACAAGATCGGCGAGTTCTCCGTCAAGCGGATCGGCAACACGTACTGCATGAGCTACTTCGATGTGGACGACTACTCGATCTGCACACGCACCGCGCCCCGCCCGGACGCCGTGTGGACCGCCCCCAAGCCCCAGATCGTCGGCGATGGCCTCCCGCCGCACCACTGGAGCAAGCCCCAACTCCCGTTCCTCTACGGCGGATACATCCACCCCGGCAGCGCGAGCGCCACGTCCCTGACCCTGATCGCCTCGCAGTGGCAGTCCGTGAACCACGGAAAGACGCCCTACCGCGTCCTCCAGTACGACGGCATCCAGCCCTGACGTCCCCTGTCCCCGGAGGGGACGTCCCGGCGGCCTCGCTCCGGAAGCGAGGCCGCGCGGATCACTTGGCGGGCAGTGGCACCGAACCGTGGATGGAGTAGTGGTCGGACAGCCCGACGTACGCCGTCACCGAGCACGCGCTGAACTGGAACGGGCTGAAGATGTAGTCGATCTTCTCGCCGTCCTTGGTGTTGGGACCGTCGTACACACCGTCCTTCTCGGCGCATTCCTGGTACCGGTCGTACATCGTGGTCAGCACGTCGAGGTTCCGGGCGGGCGGGCTCACGTTCAGGTCGCCCCCGAAGACCGGCCGGTAGCCGCGCTGGTCGGCCTTCTCCATGAGCGTCGCCGCCTGCTTCTTCTGCCAGGTGCGCTCGGGGTCGTCCCAGCCCTTGCCCCCGGTGCTGAAGTGCGCGGCGCAGAACGCAGCGATCCAGCTCGTTACTCTGCGGAACAACTTTCCCTGCCTCCCTGGCATTTACAAACGGTCCGGGATCATTTCACGCAGCTTTCTCCCGCCGCCCCTCCCTTACGCCTTCGCCGCGCACTCGGCCCAGAGCAGCTTCCCGCCCTGCCCCGGCAGCCCGCCCCGCATCGGATACGCGCCCCAGCACTCCGCGTAGAGCGTGACGAGATAGAGCCCGCGCCCCCGCTCGGCCAACTCCTCCGGCGTCTCGGCGCCCCACCGGAACGGTGCCGGGATGTGCGGATCGGTGTCCCAGACGCTCAGCCGGACCCGGCTGCGTCCGGCGTCGCGCAGGCGCAGGGAGTACGGCCCCGAGGAGTACAGGTAGGCGTTGGTGACCAGCTCACTGGCCAACCGCTCGGCCACTTCGGTGAGTTCGGGCATGCCGTGCACGCGCAGGACGTTGCGGAGGGTGGCGCGGGCGACGCCGGGGGCGCGGGGATCCTGCGGGAGTTGGAGTGTGTATGTCCAGGGCGGGGATACCGTGGAACCGACCATGGAAGTCTCCGTTCACGGGAGGAAGTTGGATCGCGGATTTCCGGTTGCCCGGTGACGAGGCCGCTCCGTCGAGCGGGGTACTTCCGGGCGGGTGGCCTGAGACCGAGACTAGACTCACGGCAAAGAGATTTTGCCGAATAGCGAGAAAATGCAGGCCGATTCCCTCGTGTGAGTGACAGCCCAACCATCCCCACATCAGGAGGAGTTCGATGGCAGCGAGGCCACCACTCACGGCCCGTCGCAGTCGTCTTGGAGCTGAGCTCCGCAAGCTCAGGGAGCAGGCGGGGATGACCGCGACCGAGGCCGCGAAGCGGGTGGGAACCAGCTCAGGACAGTTGAGCAACGTGGAGTCCGCCCGTTTCGGTGTGAGCCCCGAACGGGTGCGCGCGATGGCGCGCATCTACGCCTGTTCCGACGACGCGTACGTCAATGCGCTGGCCGCCATGGCGATCGAGCGGTCATCCGGCTGGTGGGAGCAGTACCGGGACATCCTCCCGACAGGGCTGCTGGACCTGGCAGAGTTCGAACACCACGCGGTCGCCCTGCGAACCGCCTACACCTGCCACATTCCAGGGCTGCTCCAGACCCCGGACCACGCACGCGCCGTGTTCGGCCAGGTCGTACCGCAACTGACGCCGCCAGAGATCGAGCACCGCGTCTCCCACCGCATCAAGCGCCAGGACGTCATCTACCGGGCATCTCCCGTCACATACTCGGCCGTCATACACGAGGCGGCTCTCCGAATGAAGTTCGGCGGACGCAACGCAGCACGCAAGCAGCTGGAGCACATCTTGTCGATGAGCAGCCAGTCTCATATCAACGTCTCCGTGATCCCGTTCGACGCCGGCGCCTACCCAGGATCCGGACAATCGGTCGCGTACGGGCTCGGCCCGGCTCCTCAGCTGGACACGGTGCATCTCGACCAGTCCCACGGGCCGGTGTTGCTGGACGCCGAGCACCAGCTACTGAAGTACCGCACGCTCCTCGACCGGATGGAAGCCGTCGCGCTCACCCCGAAGAAATCGCAGAACTTCATCCGCCGTATCGCACAGGAACTGTGAAAGGACGCCGCCGTGCCCACATCCCCCTGGCAGAAGTCGTCGTACTGCGGGGAAGGAGATGCGTGTATACACATATCCACCTCGCCCGGGCGCACCGTTCGCCTCACCGAATCCGGCGACCCCAGCGGAGCGGTGCTCCGCACCACACCCACTGCCTGGGCCGCCCTCGTACGCACCATCAAGGAGAGCCGCAGCCTTGACTGACACCGTCGGCATCCCCACCAACCTCGCGTGAAGGAACCGAAATGTGCTCCGCCGCATGGCAGAAGTCGTCCTACTGCGCACAGGGCGAGGCATGCATTCACGTGACTACAGCCAGAACCAGAACCGGCACGGTCAGCCTCACCGAGAGCAGCGACCCCGCCGGAGCCGTACTCCGCACCACGCCCACCGCCTGGGCCGCCCTCGTACGCACCATCAAGGATGGACCGCACCCATGACTGACACCCCCGGCATCCCCGCCGACCTGACCTGGGTCCGCGCCGCCCCCGAAGGCGAGGAGGGGCCCGGCCCCTGGATCGAGATCGCCTTCGGTCCGGACGAACTCGTCTACCTCCGCGAGACCGGCGACCCCACCAACATCGTCACGACCACTCGGACGAAATGGGTGGCCTTCACCAAGGGCGTCATGGCAGGCGAGTTCGACCACTTCGCCGAACTCGGCGGGGAGGCCCCGGCCACCGGCTAGTGCCGGGCCTCACCGCCGAGGAGGAGCGCCTGCGTCCGCCCAGGCGCGGACGAACCGTTCGTGCGCGGGCGGCGGGACGGCGGCGGCCGGAGGCGTCGGCACGGGGCGCGGGGCCTTCGCGGCGGTGAGTTCCTTGCGGACGGCGCGGTGGTGGTCGAGGGTCCAGGTGTTCCAGCGGCGTACGGTGCGGTCGGCCGGGCGGTCGAAGGCGTGCAGTTGGAGGTGGAGGGCCGCCGCGTCGCGGCCGACGCCGAGGGACGCCGCCACCTCGTCCACCAGGGCCGGGACGCTGAACAGCGGGTTGGCCTCGTACTGGCCCGGTGGGACCGGGGTGTCCGTCGAGCGGTCCGCCAGGGCGCGCAGGGCGGTGAGCTGATCGGCGGGGATGTCCGTGAGCTGGTCGAGCAGCAGGCGGGCACCCTCCGCGACCGGGTCGCCGACCGGTCGTTCGCTGAACGCCCAGGTGAGGGCGGTGACGGCGGACCGTATCTCCTCGGTGTCCAGCGGCGCTTCCGCCAGGCGCCCGGTGAGGAGGGCGGTGGCCCAGGTTTCGGGCAGGCCGTGGTCCTTGGCCAGCGCGGCGGCATGGCTGCCGTCGTCGGTGTACGGGGTGATCGCGAGCCGGTCGGACCATTCGGCGGCCATCCGGTCCGCGGCAGCGGTCATGCCACCGGGGGCCCAGAGGTCCGCCGGATCGGCGGGTACGGCGGCGGCGAGCACGGCATGCCGGCCGGCGAGGCCGAGACGCCCCTTCAGCTCGTCGTACGCGTACACGGTGGTCCGGTCGGCCTTGTACGGCTTGGCGCGGCACAGCTTCAGGTGCGCCGCGTAGTCGTCGCTGCCGGCGAATCCGTCGAGGACCAGGGCGGCGATCGCGCGGGGCACCCCCGTACGCCACCGGAACAGGTCCACGGCCTCCTCGGGCACCGGCAGCGGGCCGCGTTCGGCGAGCACGGCTAGCAGGCGGGGGAGCCGGATGGTCTCGTCGGCCGCGACGGTGCGGGTCTCGCACTCCTCGGCACCGGCGGGCGCCGGGTCGGCGGACCGCTGGAGGAAGGGGGCGAGGTCGCTGCGGACCGGGCCAGAAGCCACCAGAGCGCCGGACGAGCGGAGTTCGGCGATCCCGGGTTCCGGGGCACGGCCGGTGCGCCAGGTGGTGCCCGGTTCCGCGAACGGCTGGCGGCTCCACACGTCGAGCAGCGCGGTGAGTGCCTGCCGGTGCTCGCCCGGGGTGGCGGCGACGGCGGCCCGCCAAGCCACGGCGTCGATCCGGCCGGTCAGCACCGCCCACTCGGACGGAGGCGCGGGCAGCGCCAGCACCCGTACCTCGTCGTCGATCTCGCCGCGCAGATACCGGCCGTCGGCGGCGACCGCGGTGAGGAGGGCGGGCTGCGGCTGCGGAGGCCGTTCCTCGTACCCCCGCAGCTGGGCCAGCAGGCCGTGCAGGGCCGGGACGAGCCGGGTGTCGGGCTCCGGGTCGGGCAGCTCGACGACCGGTCCGGAGCGCATGACGGCCACCCGGTGCGACAGCTCCTGGCGGCGGCGCAGCACATCGGCGGCGAGCTGCGCGGCGCGGGCCACACCCTGCCGGATCCGGGGGTCGGTCACCCCGGGCAGTGCGTCCTCGACGCCGGACCGCAGCAGCTCGCGTACGGCCTCGTCGGGGACCGCGCGCAGAGCGCGGGAGGAGGGCTCGTCGCGCGGGGTGAGGAAGTGCCAGAAGGCGGGCGGCGGTACGGGCCCGGCCTGCTCGCCGAGGGTGGCCCGGACCGGTCCGCGGTGACGGCTGCCGGCAAAGCCCCGGACCTGCCAGAGCAGTGAGTTGTCCTCGGCGGCATGGCAGCGGACGGTGGTGCTGCCGACCACGACGGCGTCCTCGCCGCCGGCCGGGAGGGCGAGGATGCCCCACGGGCGGCGGCCCCAGACGGTGGTGCGGTAGGAAGCCGTACGGCCGTCGGCGGACTCCAGCACGAACTCGCGGGGCGAGGGGCCCGCGTAGGGGGTGTGGTAGTTGACCCGGCAGCCGGTGAGGCGGCCGTCCTGGCCGAGCGGGGACGGCGGGGCGCCGGGCGGCAGTTCGGCGAGGATGCGGTGGTCGGGGAAGGGCCTGGTGCCGTCCGGGAACGAGTCGGGGCGGTGGAAGTCGGGCAGGGTGCGGTCGGCGGTGGGCACGCCGGTGGCGGGGTCCAGGCGGGCCCACTCCCTGCCGCCGCGGTCCTCGCTGAACACCTCGGTGCTCCAGAAGTCCCGGCCGTCGTACATCTGGTAGTCACGGTGGCCGATGCCCGCGGTGTCTCCGGGGCGCAGGACGCTCTCGCCGTCGAACCGGCCGCCGCCATCCGGGGTCTGGAACTGGTAGCCGAGGCCGCCCTGGATGCTGCCGCCGTAGGGGCGCAGCCCGTAGGACTGTTCCGGTTCGAACGTGTCGGCGGGGCTGTCGGACCAGTACGCCGTGCTGATCCCGTTCTCGTCGCCCGAGCCCGTCCAGGCGACGAGGAACTGGCCACCGACCCAGTGCACCGTGGGATGGGCGGCGCCTTCCGGCAGCTCCAGGGTGTGCTCGCCGCGCCGGCCCGCGTGGTCGACGGCGAACGCGCGGGTCTCCCCGTACACGGTGAGCACAGGCCAGGTGCAGGTGGTGTACACCGTCTCGTCCGGCCGGAATTCGGCGAGGGCCTCCTCCAGGGCGGTCCAGCCCAGCTCCTCGGGCAGGCCGGCGCGCAGGGCACGGGCCAGCGGGCCGGTGAGGTCCACCGCGTCGAGGGCCTCCTCGATGCCGTCCAGGACGATGGCGGTGGGCCGGTCGAGGAGGCCGTGCAGCTCGTCGACCGCCTCGTCGGCCGCGGCGAGCCCGCCGCCGCGCAAACTGTCGAGCAGCTTCTCGATCCGGCCGTGCACCTCGGCCGCGATGCCCGGATTGTGCGGGAGCCGGCTGATGGCGGAGCCGCCCCCGGACCGGAGCCCGGCGTGCACCGTGCCTTCGAGCCGGGAGCCGAACACGGGGTCGGCGGCGAGGGCCCTGAGGTCGCGCTGCGCGTCCTTGTCCCAGAACTCCAGGGAGATGGTGGGGCCGGGGTCGTGGACAGGGATCCCCTCGGCGAGGCACACGTCGAGCAGGTCGGCGTCCAGATGCGGCCACCGGTAGCGGTCCTCGTGGAGCCGGACCGGGGTGCCGTCCTCCTTCAGCAGCGGCGCGAACCGGGCCACCAGGTCGAACAGCTCGGCGGGCATGGCCTGGCGGGTCACCCCGCCGCCGGCGACGGTGCGGTGGGAGTACTGGGTGGCGTACCGCCGCAGCCACTCGCCGAGGCCGCCCTCCGGGGCGATCCGGCCGACCGCGGCGGCGTCGGCGACCCCGCAGCCGAGGAGCAGCCGCAGCCAGGCGGCCGCGTCGTTCTTCGACTCGGGGAACAGGTCGAGCAGGGCGGCGGCCCGGTCGTCGGCCGGCGAGTGAGCGGCGAGTGGGCCGAGCGCCGCGTCGAACAGCCGGTCCGGCACGGCCTTTCCGCGGGCGGACGCGAGCGCCTCGCCCAGCACCCGCGCCTCCTCGTCGGCGCCGAGACCGGCCGCACGCGCGGAATCCCGGACCCGGCGGGCCAGATCGGCGGGGAGCTCGCCCGGCGACGCCGCCCAGACGGCCAGCAGCCGCACGAACTCGCGGTGCGCGTCGCCCGGTTCGAACACCTCGGCCAACCAGGCCGGGGCGCCGCCGAGCTCGGTGGCGGGAAGCGCGCCGAACCGGGCGAACAGCTGCAGATTCGCCCACCGCCAGTCGGGGTCGACGGGCAGCTCGTGGGTACGCTCCGCAGCGCGCGCGTTCGCGTACGCGCGGGCGGCGGAACGGCGGTGCGTCTCCAGCATCCAGTGCCCGATGGTGTCCCAGAACCACGGCAGATGGGCGGCCGGCAGACCCCGGGCCAGGCGCCCCGCCTCGTCCACGAACCGTCCGGGCTTCTCCCAGGACCTGTACCGGCCACGGTCCGCCTGCTCCAGCACGTCGCGGGCACCGGCCTCGGCGCCGGGGACCCGGGCGCGCGCCCAGTCGGCGTACGTCTCGGAGATGCGGTGATTGGCCGGGAGCGGGACGGGAGTTCCGGTGCTGCTGGTCATGTGTACGAGTCTGGCAGGCGGCACTGACAACCGATCTCGAGAGCCCGGGTAGAGCAATGACCTTGTGTAGGGTCCCGGCATGCCTGCCTTCCGCGACTTCAACTTCAAGCTGCTGGTCATCGAGAAACTCATGTACGAGGACGAGACGCTCACCCCGGCCTTCAGTATCGATGAATGCCTGCGGGCAAAGGGGATCGAGGACGCGCAGCTCTACGCGTTCGACAACGATCTCGCCTACACGGTGCTCGACGAGGCCCGCGCCCACTTCGAGGCACTGGAGATAAGCGAGGAACTGCTCGCGACGGTGGAGAGCCTCCTCGTCGACGGCGGGCACCAGGTGTACTACGAGTGCTCCCCGGTCTGGGACGGCGAGGACGAATTGTTCGACGTGGGTTCACTCGACGACCTCGACCTGCTGCCGAACCTGCGGCGGATCACCGGCACCAAGAATTGCGGGCTGGGCGTCCCGTTCAAGGAAGAGATCCTCACCGCCCGGGGCATCGCCGCCGACTGAGGCGGGCGGGCACACGGCTGCGGCTCCGGTGACTCCGGCTCCGGTGACTCCAAGTCACGTGACTCCAGGTCAAGTGACTCCGGGTCAAGTGATCGGACAACGTGTCCGGTCACCGCACCGCGGGCATGATCAACGGCATGAACGACGAGCCGGGCAGGATCCTCCGCTGGAACTTCTTCATCGGCGGCCACCTGAGTGCGTCGGTGCCCGTACGCCTCGTCGAGCGCACCGACCGGGGCCAACTGGTGTGGATGGAGACCGGCACGCCGATGTGGCGTACGAAGCTTCCGCGCGGGGCGCATCTGCGGGACATCGCCCCGGACGACCGCCCGCCCTGCGGCTACCCGGTGGTCGCCGACCGCTGGCCGATGGGCAGCGCGCTCTTCTACCAGCCGACCGGCGCCGCGCACTCGGTGCTCTGGCTCTTCGGCCGCAGACGGAAGTTCCGCGGCTGGTACGTAAACCTGGAGCGCCGGATCCATCACGGTGACGACATCGACATCACCGACCACGAACTCGACATCAATGTCGCGCCGGACCGGAGCTGGCAGTGGAAGGACGAGGAGTCCTTCGCCGAGAAAACCGGCCACCCCGTCTACTGGTCCGCCGACGAGGCGTCCGCGATCCGGGACGAGGGCGCCTCGGTTGCCCGACTCGCCGAGGCCGGAACGTTTCCCTTCGACGGGACCTGGTGCGATTTTCGGCCGCCGGCCACCTGGACCACACCGCCCCGGCCACCCGTCCCACGCCATCCTCTGCTCTGACCGCCCCTGCTCCGACCAGGCCCGGCGCGCTGACCAGGGCATGTGCAAAATTCTCGGACAGGGTGGCGGGATGGCAATCATTGCCCGGGGTCACACCCCGTGATACACAGAGTAACCATACATATTCGGTCATACATCGTTTCGATCCGCAGGTCAGGGCGTTCGGACCGGTCAAATGTGCGGGATCCGGGTAAAGAGAGCCGTCAAGCCGTCGTACGAGAGCAGTTTCATCAGCGAAGATAGAGAGCGACCCGTGCCAAGTGGCAGGGGCAATGAACTACCCAACAGGGGCGGTGACTTACATGATCCTGGCAGCTGAAAAGGGCGACATCACCACCATCATCGGCGGAATCGCCCCGAACTGGGGGCCGTTCGGGACCTTGGGCAACGAGGCCCGCGTAATGATCGAGGTCGTGATGGCCATCGCCATCCTGCTCTGCCTCGGCATCGCGGTCTGGGGTGCGGCGAAGCAGCGCATCGGCGCGACGGCACTGCGCGACACGTTCAGCGCGGAACAGGGCAAGGGGCTGATCGTTGCCGGTTTGACCGGTGTGTTCATCATTGGATCACTCGGAACCGTGTTCACCATCGTCTACGGGATGGCCGTCTGACCGGCTGTCATCCCACGCCAGGGGCAGTCCCGCCCACCCCCACACCATCCGTCCGTCGTGCCCACCGGCAGAGGTTGCGTTCCCTGATGTCGAGTCACCACACCGCGTCCGCGCGGAATCCCGCACGGCTACCGTCGTACTACCCGGTTCAGGCAACGGTTGAGGGGGCGTACGCGGCATGAGCCTCGGCGACGACAGCGACTACGGCAACGACTCAGGCCGTACGGACGATGGATACAGCACCATCGGCGGTACGCGCCAGACCCGTACCCGCCTCCCCGACGGCGAGGGCGGCGACGGCTACGGCACCCCGCGCCGCCCCGCCCGCAAATCCCGCTCCCTGGTCATGATGGTCGGCGTGGTCGCCCTCCTGATCGCGGCTATCGCGTTCGCGAACATGGGCGGGGGCGGCGGGAAGGGCAGCGATGGTGGTTCGGGGAGCGGGGGGAGCAGCCCGAAATCTTCGTCCACCGCGGCCACGGGGACAAAGCCGGTGGCGGGGAAGAACGGGGCGATTCCGTCGGGGTTCGCGCATGACGAGCAGGGGGCGCAGAGCGCGGCGTCCAACTTCGCGGTGGCACTGGGTTCTGTCGGGATGTTCAAGAAAGACAGCCGCCACGAGATCGTGGACACCATCTACACGCCTGAGGCAGCAGCAAAGCTCAGAGGCCCGCAGGACACCGCGTACTCCACTGATTTCCTCGGGAAGCTGGGCCTGGATGCCGTTGGAAATGCGCCGCAGGGCAGCACATTCGTCTCGCGGACGATCCCTGTGGGAACGAAACTGGAAGCCTTCGAGGGCGATACGGCCAAGGTCTCGGTCTGGTACACGGGACTGATCGGCATGTCCGGGGCCGGGTCCACCGATCCCGTCAGAACCACTTGGAAGACCTGGACCGTTCAGCTCAGCTGGACGAGCGACGGCTGGAAGGCTGTCAGCGACACTCAGAAGGACGGGCCGGCCCCGGTCCCCGGGGATGTCGCCGCCTCCAGCTCGGACGAGATCAGCAAAGCCGTCGAGGAGTACGGAGGCTTCACTTATGCCCGGTAGCCCTCGCCTTCGAACCGGCTCCATCATGGCCGCACTGGCAGCGGCCCAAACAGCCGTTGTCCTCTTCTCGGCTCGTGCTTTCGCTGCGCCCACCCCGAGCCCGAGCCCGAGCAACGAAGCATGTGATCTGCTGATCGGGCCTGCCAAGCAGTACTGCGAGGACGGCGACGCCGCCCCCAAGGCCGACGCCCCCTCCACCCTCGACAGCTCCCTCGACCCCCTCTCCTCCCTCGCTCGCGGCTGCGCCGACGCCGCCGCGTGGATCGTCGGCAAGCTCAGCGAGGCCGTGAAGAGCACCGCCAACGTCGACTTCACGAACACCAAGTTCCTCCAGCAGTACGCGATCGTCTTCGCCGCCTCCACCGTCCTGACGCTCATCCTGTGGCTGCTCGCCGTGGCCAAGCGGGCGATCCGTGGCGTGCCGCTGACCACCGCGATCTCCGAAGCCATCGGGTTCCTGTGGCTGACGGTCCTCGCGTCCGCGTTCACTCCGCTGATCCTCTACACGATCGTCTCCGCGACCGACGGCGTCACCGAAGTCATCGCCACGTCCTCCGGCGGGCAGACCGACGTCTTCTTCGGGTCGTTCGCCGAAGCCCTCAAAAAGGGCTCCGACATCGGCGGCGGACCGATCATGCTGATCGTCGTCTCACTCGTGTCGATCCTCGCCGCGGGCATCCTCTGGCTGGAGCTCGTCATCCGGGCCGCCCTGCTCTACGTCGGCGCCCTGCTCGGCACCGTCGTCTACGCGGGGCTCGTCGACAAGAACATGTGGGGCCACGTCCGGCGCTGGGCGGGCATCATGATCGCGGTGATCATGGTGAAGCCGGTCATCGCCGTCGTGCTCGGGCTGGCCGGTGCGCTCTCCCAGAACGAGGGGCCGAACGCGATCTCCGCCGTCGTGTCCGGTCTCGCCATCATCCTGCTGGCGATCTTCGCCTCCGCGATGATCTACCGGTTCGTCCCCGGCTTCGGCGACGAGATCCAGGGCGCCCGCACCAACCGCAAGCAGGCCACCGACGGCTCCCAGGCCGCCGCGATGATCAGCTCCCCCGCCGCTCTGGTCTCCCAGGGCATCAAGACCCACAGCAGCCGCAGCGGGCAGAACAGCGGCGACAGCGGCAGCGGCGGGGGCCGGCCCGCCAACGCGGTCAGCGGCGGTGTCGCCGCGCACAGCTCCCGCAACTCCGGCGGGAGCGGAGTCGGCGGCGGATCTGTCCCCTCCGCCGCACCTCCGCCGCGCAGCGGATCGGGGCCGACCTCCGGCACCCCGCACGGCAGCCGCTCCCACCGTGGTGGCGGATCAGGCAGTTCAGGTAACAACAGCACGGGAGGTGGAGGGCGTTGACGACTCAGTCCCACACGATCGCGCCCCGCCGTACGTATCTCATCGGCCGGGCCCGGCCGAACGCGATCGTCGGCAAGAACCGCGAGACCGGCGAGATCGCCCTGATCATCGTCGGCGCGTTCCTCGGCATGATGAGCGGGCTGATCGTCCCGATCCTGTCCCTGCGGATCGTGCTGCTCACGGGCTTCCCCCTCCTCGCCCTCGCGATCGTGTACCTCCCGTACAAGCACCGCACCTTCTACAAATGGTTCGAGATCAACCGCAGCTACAAGCGCTCCCTGCGCCGCGGTACGGCCTACCGCTCCGCCGCCATGGAAGCGGGCGTCGGCGCCGACGGGCGCGAGGTCGAGATCGGACCGCCCCCCGGCATCGGCCGGATCAACTGGCTCGCCGCCCCCTTCGGCCCGGACGAGATCGCCGTGCTCCTGCACGCCGACCGCCGCACCGTCACCGCCGCGATCGAGATCGAGGGCCCCGGCGTCGGGCTGCGCGACAGCGAGGACCAGGAAGCGCTCGTCGACCGGTTCGGCACGCTGCTGAAGCACGTCGCCAACGGCGACGGCTTCGTGACCCGCATTCAGATGCTGGCCCGCACGCTGCCCGCCGACCCCGACGCGCACGCCAAGGACGTCGCCCAGCGCGGCGACAAGACGTCCCCGGGCTGGCTGCAGGAGTCGTACGACCAGCTCCAGTCCATGGTCTCCACCTCCAGCGAGCAGCACCGCGCGTACCTCGTGGCCTGCATGCACTTCAACCGCGAACTGGCCGCCGAGGCCAACGCCATGGCCCGCGCCGCCCGCCCCGAGGCCGGTCGCAGGCTCGACCGGGACGCGGGCCTCGCCGTCGTCATGGCGCGCGAGCTCACCGACATCTGCGCCCGCCTCGCCGAGGCCGACATCCGGGTCCGCCAGCCGCTCGGCCAGAGCCGGCTCGCCTCCCTCGTGCACTCGATGTACGACCCCGACCACCCCATCGACCACATCCAGGCCATGACCAAGCGCAACGCCTGGCCGGCCGAACTGGACGCGGTCGAGCCGACGTTCCTCCAGGCCAAGACCCGCGAGTCGGTCACCCGCGCTCCCTGGTGTCACTCCACGGCCTGGGTGAAGGAGTGGCCGATGACCCCCGTCGGCGTCAACTTCCTGGCCCCGCTCCTCGTCCACACGCCCGATGTGATCCGTACGGTCGCGGTCTGCATGGATCTCGAGCCCACCGAGATCGCCATCGAGCGGATGCTCACCGAGAAGACGAACGACGAGGCGGAAGCCAGCCGTCAGGCCAAGATGAACCGCACCGTCGACCCGCGCGACATCGCCGCACACGGCCGGCTCGACCAGCGGGGTGAAGATCTCGCGAGCGGGGCGGCCGGGGTGAACCTGGTGGGCTACATCACCGTTTCGTCGCGCTCGCCGGAAGCCCTGGCCCGCGACAAGCGGACGATCCGGGCCTCGGCCGGCAAGTCGTATCTCAAGCTGGAGTGGTGCGACCGCGAGCACCACCGCGCCTTCGTGAACACTCTGCCGTTCGCCACCGGCATCCGCCGCTAGCCGCACAGCACCAGCACCAGCACCAACACCAACCGAGAGAACCGAAAGGGAGGTCGGTCACGCCATGCGAGATCCGCTGTCCGCGCTGTCGGACGCCTTCACCGCCTTCCTCTTCGGGAAGGTGGAGACGACCAGGCTGCCCGTCCGCACATCGACCGGACAGGCCCAGGCCGTCTACCTGCCCACCGCGGCCCCCGGCCTCGGCGACTCCGGCGTGATCATCGGCCGCGAGGTCTACTCCGGCAAGGGCTACATCTACGACCCCTTCCAGCTGTACGGACAGCAGCTGCCCGCCCCGCACTGGCTGGTGCTCGGCGAGTCCGGCAACGGCAAGTCCGCGCTGGAGAAGACGTACGTGCTGCGCCAGCTCCGCTTCCGCGACCGCCAGGTCGTCGTCCTGGACGCCCAGGGCGAGGACGGCGTCGGCGAGTGGAACCTCATCGCCCAGGAGCTCGGCCTCACCCCGATCCGCCTCGACCCGACCGCCGCCCTCAACGGCGGCATCCGGCTCAACCCGCTCGACCCCGCGATCACCACCACCGGCCAGCTCGCCCTGCTCCGTACGATCATCGAGGTCGCGATGGGGCACGGGCTGGACGAGCGGTCCGGCTTCGCGCTGAAGGTCGCCCACGCGTACGTCAACGAGACGATCACCGACCGGCAGCCGGTCCTGACCGACATCGTCGACCAGCTCCGTCACCCGGAGCCCGAGTCCGCCGAGGCGATGAACGTCGACATAGACGATGTACGGGCCTGGGGCCTGGATGTCGCCCTCGTCCTGGACCGGCTCGTCGACGGTGACCTGCGCGGCATGTTCGACGGACCGACGAGCGTCGGCATCGACCTCGACTCCCCGCTGATCGTCTTCGACCTCTCGCACATCGACCGGAACTCCATCGCGATGCCGATCCTGATGGCGATCGTCGGCGTCTGGCTGGAGCACACCTGGATCAGGCCCGACCGGAAGAAACGCATCTTCCTGGTGGAAGAGGCCTGGCACATCATCAACTCGCCCTTCGTGGCGCAGCTCTTCCAGCGGCTGCTGAAGTTCGGGCGCCGGCTCGGTCTGTCGTTCGTGGCCGTCGTCCACCACCTCAGCGACGTCGTCGACGGAGCGGCTGCCCGCGAGGCCGCGGCGATCCTCAAGATGGCATCGACCCGCACGATCTACGCCCAGAAGGCCGACGAGGCCAGAGCCACGGGACGCGTGCTCGGCCTGCCCCGATGGGCGGTCGAGATCATCCCGACCCTCACCCCCGGCATCGCGGTCTGGGACGTCAACGGCAACGTCCAGGTGGTCAAACACCTGATCACCGAGGCGGAACGCCCCCTGGTCTTCACCGACCGCGCGATGACCGAGTCCTCCGCCACCGAACTCCTCCCCGAGGACGTACGCGCCGCGGACCTGGAGGCGGAGCAGCGCGCGGCACGGATCGAGCACCAACAACGGCTGAACGAGTCGTCCGAGTCAACGGTGGCATGACATGGCGGGGCGCCCTGAAGAACGTACGGGTGGCAGCGGAAGCGGCGGCGGCATCCCGGACGGCCTGCTGATCGGCCTGCTGGCCTTCCTGCTCGGGCTGACGCTGCTGGCGTGGACGGCCACCGGGCTGGCCGGACTGTTCGCGCACGGTGCCTGGCCGGAGGGGGTAACGCTCCCCGAGACACCTCTGGCGTTGCGCCGGCTCGTCGCCGCACCGCACGACCTTCCGGCCGCCTGGCCGAACACCCCGGCGGGCGAGCTCTCCGGGTACGGGCTCTTCTGGGGCCTGTTCATCGGCGAACTGATGGTGCTGCTGGTGCTGACGGTGTTCGTGCTGGGCGTGGTGGCCCGCTGGCGGGCCGTACGGGCACGGCAGCGGAGCGAGCGGTACGTGGACGCGTACGGGGACGGAGACAGGGACAGGAGCGAGTCCGTACGGTCCCGTCAGCGGCAGGAACCCCGCCGCCAGGCACAGCCCCCCGCAATCTCCGCCACTGCCTCCACCACTGCCCCTGCTCCGGTCCCCGCCGCCGTTCCCATAGAGCACACCCCGGCCGAGACCATTCCGGTCGCCGAAACCGAAGCCGAAGCAAAAGCCGACCCCGCCCACGGAACCGGAACCGGAACCGAAGTGCCCACCCCCGTCCTCCCCCCGCTCCCCTCCCCCCGTGCCCCCCTCGTCGTCTACGGACCGGCCGCGACCCGCCGCCCCACCGTCGTCCAGGCCATCCGCGAAGCCGGCGGCCCCGCGCTCGTCGTCACCTCCGACCCCACCGTCTGGGCCGAGACGAAGGACGCCCGCGCCAAGCTCGGCCCGGTCCTCGTCTACGACCCGGGCCACCTCTGCGACACCCCGGCCCGCCTGCACTGGTCCCCCACCGCGGGCTGCGAACAGCCCGACACGGCCGCCGCCCGCGCCACCGCGCTCCTGGCCCCGGTCCGACCGCAGGCCCGGATCGACGCGGCGACCGCCGACACCGCGGAAACGCTCCTGCAGTGCTGGCTGCACGCCGCCGCCGTCGACGGCCGGCCCTTCCGCCAGGTCCACCGCTGGGCCCTCGGCGGCAGCGCCCACGAACCGGTGCGCCTGCTCCGTACCCACCCCAAAGCGGCCTCCGGGCTCGCCGGCCTGCTGGAGTCGGCGCTGACCGCCCACCCCGAACGCCGCGAAATGGCACAGGAGTTGACGGTACGGGCATTCGGCGCGCTCTCGTCGGTCCACATCCGCGAGGCCTGCACACCGAACCGGGCCGATTCGCTCGCGCTGGAATCATTCGCGGGTGAGGGGGGCACCCTCTATGTGGTGGGTGAACCGATCGAGGACCCCCGCTCGGGACCAGGAGCAATGCCCCTGCTCACGGCACTCGCCTCATACGTGGTCGAGCACGGCCGCCGCATGGCCGCACGGTCAACCGACGGTCGGCTCGACCCACCAATGACGCTCGTCCTCGACGACGTCGCCGCGGTGGCACCCCTCCCCCGGCTCCCGGAGCTGCTGGCGACCGGCCAGGCCATGGGGCTGCCGGCCCTGGCCCTCCTCCGCTCCCAGGAACAGGCCCGCGCCCGCTGGACCCAAGAACTCACCACCTCACCCTGATGGAACGCGCTCCACCGCGTACTCGAGCTCCCGCGCGGACGGGTCACCCGGCACGGGCACCGAGCACCCGGTCGCCACGAACCCGATCCGCCGGTAGAACGCCGCCGCCCGCGCGTTGCCCTCGTGCACATACAGCCGCACCCGTTCGATCCGCGGCTCCGCCAGCGACCGGGCCCAGTCCGTCCCGGCCCGGAAGAGTTCCTCGGCCAGACCCGCACCCCGCGCCCCGGGCCGTACGAACACGCCCACCACATGCGCCTGGTGGACACTGACCGTCTCCCCGAACCGCACCTCCACGTCCGGCCGCTCGATCAGCACGGTGACACCGCCGTCCCACCGCCCGTCCGGCGCGACGGCGACGAACTGCCGCGCGTCACCGCTCCCGGTCCCGGACGCGCCGAGCGCCCGGTCCTGCCAGAACTCGTCGGAGCGGGCCGCGCCCTGCTCGTACGTCTCCAGAAACGCCACAGGTGCGGCCGGATCCCGCAGAGCGGCCAGCCGCAACTCCTTGACCAGGGGCCATTCATCGGCGCGTACGGCTCGAATCACATGTTCCATCCGCCGATCCTGCCCCTGCCGCCCGACCTGCGCAAACATCATTTCCCGCACCGCGTGACGTCGTACCCCGGTACTACGCACACCGCCACGTCCCGCCCCGGGTCCGACGCCTGCCTCGGGCCCGCTCCGTAACGTCGACGGCATGATCAGGGCATACGAACTCACCAAGAAATACGGGGACAACACCGTCGTCCAGGGCCTCGACTTCACGGTCCGGCCCGGCACCGTCACCGGATTCCTCGGCCCGAACGGCGCCGGGAAGTCGACGACCATGCGCATGCTGCTCGGCCTGGACGCGCCCACCCGGGGCCGCTCGACGATCGGCGGACGGGCGTACGCCGCCCACAGCGCACCGCTCACCGAGGTCGGCGCGCTCCTGGAGGCCCGCTCCGTCCACCCCGGCCGCACCGCCTTCAACCACCTCATGGCACTGGCCCACACCCACGGCATCCCGCGCAGCCGCGTCGAGCACGTGCTCGACCTGGCAGGGCTGACCGCGGTCGCCCACAAACGCATCAAGGGCTTCTCCCTCGGCATGGGTCAACGGCTCGGCATCGCCGCCGCGCTCCTCGGCGACCCGGCAACGCTCATCCTGGACGAGCCCGTCAACGGCCTCGATCCGGAGGGCGTGCTGTGGATCCGTAACCTCCTCAAATCCCTTGCGCAGCAAGGCCGTACGGTCCTGGTCTCCTCGCACCTGATGAGCGAGATGGCACTCACCGCCGACCACCTGATCATTGTCGGCCGCGGCCGGCTCCTCGCCGACACCACGGTCGCCGAACTCGTCGCCACGGCCGGTGGCGCCTCGGTCAAGGTCGTCACACCGCAGGCCCGGGCCCTGCGCGACCTCCTCACCGGGCCCGGCGTCGACATCAGCATCGAGATCACCACCGGTCCGGCCGCTTCCGCCGACGAGCTGGAGATCCGCGGCACGGACGCGGCACACATCGGCCGCACCGCGGCCGCCCACGCCATCCCGCTGTACGAACTCACCCCGCAGACCGTCTCCCTGGAGCAGGCCTTCATGGACCTGACCCAGGAGTCGGTCGAGTACCGGATCACCGCCCCCGAACCGACCGGAGTCCTCGCATGACCACCGAAGCCCCCCACCCGGGCCACCGACCGCACCCGGACCAGAGGCGCCCGTACCGGGTCACACCCGCCCGGGTCCTGCGCTCCGAGTGGCACAAACTCCGGTCCCTGCGCTCCTCCTGGATCACTCTGGTCTCGGCGTCCGTCCTGATGCTCGCCGTCGGCGTGGCCATGGGCGCGACGTACACCTCCGACGGCGGCGACTCCGACGTCGACACCGTGGTCCTGGTCCTCTACGGCTCGTTGCTCAGCACGCTGTGCACCGTGGTCCTGGGCATCCTGGTCACCGCGGGCGAGTACTCGACGGGCCTGATCCGCGCCTCGCTCGCCGCGGTCCCCCGCAGGCTCCCGGTCCTGTGGGCGAAGGCGGCGGTCTTCACCGTCACGGTCCTCGCCGTCATGCTCACGACCTCCCTGCTCACCTTCCTCGTCGCGCAGTTCTTCCTCCACGACACCGACCAGGCGGCCTCGCTCGGCGACCCGGGCGTGTTCGGCGCGGTCGTCGGCAACTCCGCGGGCATCACCCTGCTCAGCCTGATCGCGCTCGGGCTCGGCGCCCTGCTCCGCTCGGTGCCGGGGGCGATCGGCGCCTACATCGGCGGCGTGCTGATCCTGCCGGAGGTCCTCTCCATGCTTCCGTACGACGTGGTGGAGAGCGCCATCAAGTACTTCCCCACCCAGGCGGCCGGCGTCCTCGGCTCCGCAACCCCGCTGGAGGGCGATGCCTCCGTGGGCGGCGCCGTGCTCGCCCTGTGCCTGTGGGCCGGGGCGGCCCTGGGCTCGGCCGCCCTGCTGCTGCGTCGACGAGACGCATGACCCCGGGGGCGGCGGGCCGCGAGGATGGACATGTGACGAACGACGACGAGAGCGGGGCTCAGGCCCGGCACAACGCCCCAGGCACCACATCCGGCAACACATCCGGAACCACCCCGCTCACCGGTCACATCCAGCGCCTGCTCCAGCGCGTCCGCGCATTCGACGTGCGACGGCCTGTGGTCTGGGACGGGCTGCTGACCACGTCCTGGATCCTGTTCGCCGTACTCGACGTCACTTCGGGCGGCTGGCGCACGGTGGCCATCGACCCGAATGTGTCCGGGACACTGGTTCTGCTGATGAGCGTGGCCTTCTCCGCACCGCTGCTGTGGCGACGTACGCATCCCCTGGCCGTGCTGGCGTTCATGGCACCGGTCTCGCTGGTGAACGCCTGGTCCGGTGCCGTCATCCAGGCCGCCTTCCTGCAGGAAATCGTCGTCTTCAACATCGCGCTGCGACTGCCCGGTCGGTCCCTGGCGTGGGCGGGCGCCCTGGTGGCCGCCCCGCTCCTGGCCGGCGCGGTCCACCACCCGCACAGCTGGGACCCGCTGACCGTCCCCCACCTCTGGGCGTTCGCGCTCTCGGCGCTGCTCGGGATCGTGGTCCGTACCCGCAAGGAGTACACCGAGGCCCTCGTCGACCGCGCCCACCGGCTGGAGCTGGAACGCGACCAGCAGGCCCAGCTCGCGGCCGCCGCCGAACGGACCCGGATCGCCAGGGAGATGCACGACATCATCGGCCACAACCTGTCCGTCATCACGGGCCTCGCGGACGGCGGCGCCTACGCGGCGGCCAAGAGCCCGGAACGGGCCGCCCAGGCCCTCGAAGCCATCGGCACCACGAGCCGCCAGGCCCTTACCGAACTCCGCCGTCTGCTCGGCGTCCTGCGCGACCACCCCGCCGAGGCGGACCGCACCCCGCAGCCGACCCTGGACGACATGGACGAGCTCCTCACCGGCGTACGGACAGCGGGCCTCCCCGTACGCCTGCACATCCGCGGCACGCCCCCGTCCGCCCCGCCCACCGCGGGGCGGCAGTTGACGATCTATCGGGTGGTGCAGGAGGCTCTGACGAATACGCTGAAGCACGGCGGCACGGACCCGTCGCCGACCGCAGACGTCACTCTGACCTACCGGGCCACCGAACTGGAGGCCGTCATCACGGACACGGGCGCCGCCGCCCGTCACGGCCTCGAGTGCGGCGGACAGGGAATCACCGGGATGCGCGAGCGGGCATCCCTCTACGACGGCACACTCGAAGCGGGCCCGCTGCCGGACTCCGCGGCCGTGACCGGCTGGCAGGTACGACTCCGACTTCCTCTGGAGGACACACCCTCGTGACGACCGTGCTCATCGCGGACGACCAGCCGATGCAACGTTTCGGCTTCCGCATGCTGTTGGAGAGCCAGGACGACATGACCGTCGTGGGCGAGGCCGGCAACGGCCACGAAGCCCTGGGCCTCGTCCAGCAGCATCGGCCGGACGTCGCACTGATGGACATCCGTATGCCGCTCCTGGACGGCATCGAAGCCACCCGCCGCATCGTCAAGACCGGTGCCCGCACCCGCGTCCTCATCGTCACGACCTTCGACCTCGACCGGTACGCGTACGACGGCCTCCGCGCCGGCGCCAGCGGCTTCCTCATCAAGGACGCGCTGCCGGAGGAGCTCCTCTCCGGCATCCGGGCCGTGGCCGGCGGCGACGCGGTGGTGGCCCCGAGCCTCACCCGCCGTCTTCTGGACGCGTACGTCCAGCATCTCCCGAGCGTTCCCGGCGGCCCAGCGACCCTGGACGCACGCATCGCGTCCCTCACCGAGAGGGAGCGGGAAATCCTCACCGTCATCGGCCAAGGCTGGTCCAACACGGAGATCGCCGAACGACTCCACCTCGCCGAATCAACGGTGAAGACGCATGTCACGCGCATCCTCGCCAAGACCGGATCCCGTGACCGCGTCCAGGCGGTCATCCTGGCGTACGACACCCACCTGGTCACCCCCGCCTGACAGCAGGCCGGTAGAACGGCAGAAAACGCTCGGAACGCAGAAAAGCCCCGTGCCACAAGGGCACGGGGCTTTCCACAATGATTGTTCGGCGGCGTCCTACTCTCCCACAGGGTCCCCCCTGCAGTACCATCGGCGCTGAAAGGCTTAGCTTCCGGGTTCGGAATGTAACCGGGCGTTTCCCTAACGCAATGACCACCGAAACACTATGAAATTAACCAACACCGGAAAAACACGGCCGTTCGTTATTTCAGAACTAACACAGTGGACGCGAGCAACTGAGGACAAGCCCTCGGCCTATTAGTACCAGTCAGCTCCACCCGTTACCGGGCTTCCACATCTGGCCTATCAACCCAGTCGTCTACTGGGAGCCTTAACCCCTCGAAGGGGGTGGGAATACTCATCTCGAAGCAGGCTTCCCGCTTAGATGCTTTCAGCGGTTATCCTTTCCGAACGTAGCCAACCAGCCATGCCCTTGGCAGAACAACTGGCACACCAGAGGTTCGTCCGTCCCGGTCCTCTCGTACTAGGGACAGCCCTTCTCAATATTCCTACGCGCGCAGCGGATAGGGACCGAACTGTCTCACGACGTTCTAAACCCAGCTCGCGTACCGCTTTAATGGGCGAACAGCCCAACCCTTGGGACCGACTCCAGCCCCAGGATGCGACGAGCCGACATCGAGGTGCCAAACCATCCCGTCGATATGGACTCTTGGGGAAGATCAGCCTGTTATCCCCGGGGTACCTTTTATCCGTTGAGCGACAGCGCTTCCACAAGCCACTGCCGGATCACTAGTCCCGACTTTCGTCCCTGCTCGACCCGTCGGTCTCACAGTCAAGCTCCCTTGTGCACTTACACTCAACACCTGATTGCCAACCAGGCTGAGGGAACCTTTGGGCGCCTCCGTTACTCTTTAGGAGGCAACCGCCCCAGTTAAACTACCCATCAGACACTGTCCCTGATCCGGATCACGGACCCAGGTTAGACATCCAGCACGACCAGAGTGGTATTTCAACGACGACTCCACAACCACTGGCGTGGCCGCTTCAAAGTCTCCCACCTATCCTACACAAGCCGAACCGAACACCAATATCAAACTGTAGTAAAGGTCCCGGGGTCTTTCCGTCCTGCTGCGCGAAACGAGCATCTTTACTCGTAGTGCAATTTCACCGGGCCTATGGTTGAGACAGTCGAGAAGTCGTTACGCCATTCGTGCAGGTCGGAACTTACCCGACAAGGAATTTCGCTACCTTAGGATGGTTATAGTTACCACCGCCGTTTACTGGCGCTTAAGTTCTCAGCTTCGCCGACCCGAAAGTCAGCTAACCGGTCCCCTTAACGTTCCAGCACCGGGCAGGCGTCAGTCCGTATACATCGCCTTACGGCTTCGCACGGACCTGTGTTTTTAGTAAACAGTCGCTTCTCGCTGGTCTCTGCGGCCACCCCCAGCTCGGAGAGCAAGTCTCCTCACCAGTGATGGCCCCCCTTCTCCCGAAGTTACGGGGGCATTTTGCCGAGTTCCTTAACCATAGTTCACCCGAACGCCTCGGTATTCTCTACCTGACCACCTGAGTCGGTTTAGGGTACGGGCCGCCATGAAACTCGCTAGAGGCTTTTCTCGACAGCATAGGATCATCCACTTCACCACAATCGGCTCGGCATCAGGTCTCAGACTATGTGCACGACGGATTTACCTACCGTGCGTCCTACACCCTTACCCCGGGACAACCACCGCCCGGGCTGGACTACCTTCCTGCGTCACCCCATCGCTTACCTACTACCACCTTGGTTCATCGGCTCCACCACTACCCTCAACTCCGAAGAGATCGGGCCGGCTTCACGGACTTAGCATTAATGGGCTCAGTACTGGGCGTTTCAAAGCGGGTACCGGAATATCAACCGGTTGTCCATCGACTACGCCTGTCGGCCTCGCCTTAGGTCCCGACTTACCCTGGGCAGATCAGCTTGACCCAGGAACCCTTAGTCAATCGGCGCACACGTTTCTCACGTGTGTATCGCTACTCATGCCTGCATTCTCACTCGTGAACCGTCCACAACTCGCTTCCGCGGCTGCTTCACCCGGCACACGACGCTCCCCTACCCATCCGTACTCCCGTTGGGGATACATGTACGAATGACACGACTTCGGCGGTACGCTTGAGCCCCGCTACATTGTCGGCGCGGAATCACTTGACCAGTGAGCTATTACGCACTCTTTCAAGGGTGGCTGCTTCTAAGCCAACCTCCTGGTTGTCTCTGCGACTCCACATCCTTTCCCACTTAGCGTACGCTTAGGGGCCTTAGTCGATGCTCTGGGCTGTTTCCCTCTCGACCATGGAGCTTATCCCCCACAGTCTCACTGCCGTGCTCTCACTTACCGGCATTCGGAGTTTGGCTAAGGTCAGTAACCCGGTAGGGCCCATCGCCTATCCAGTGCTCTACCTCCGGCAAGAAACACACGACGCTGCACCTAAATGCATTTCGGGGAGAACCAGCTATCACGGAGTTTGATTGGCCTTTCACCCCTAACCACAGGTCATCCCCCAGGTTTTCAACCCTGGTGGGTTCGGTCCTCCACGAAGTCTTACCTCCGCTTCAACCTGCCCATGGCTAGATCACTCCGCTTCGGGTCTTGAGCGTGCTACTGAAACGCCCTGTTCGGACTCGCTTTCGCTACGGCTTCCCCACACGGGTTAACCTCGCAACACACCGCAAACTCGCAGGCTCATTCTTCAAAAGGCACGCAGTCACGACTGCATGTGCAAGCACATACAGCGACGCTCCCACGGCTTGTAGGCACACGGTTTCAGGTACTATTTCACTCCGCTCCCGCGGTACTTTTCACCATTCCCTCACGGTACTATCCGCTATCGGTCACCAGGGAATATTTAGGCTTAGCGGGTGGTCCCGCCAGATTCACACGGGATTTCTCGGGCCCCGTGCTACTTGGGTGTCTCTCAAACGAGCCGTCAATGTTTCAGCTACGGGGGTCTTACCCTCTACGCCGGACCTTTCGCATGTCCTTCGCCTACATCAACGGTTTCTGACTCGTCTCACGGCCGGCAGACCGTGAAAGAGAGATCCCACAACCCCGCATGCGCAACCCCTGCCGGGTATCACACGCATACGGTTTGGCCTCATCCAGTTTCGCTCGCCACTACTCCCGGAATCACGGTTGTTTTCTCTTCCTGAGGGTACTGAGATGTTTCACTTCCCCTCGTTCCCTCCACACTGCCTATGTGTTCAGCAGCGGGTGACAGCCCATGACGACTGCCGGGTTTCCCCATTCGGACACCCCCGGATCAAAGCTCGGTTGACAGCTCCCCGGGGCCTATCGTGGCCTCCCACGTCCTTCATCGGTTCCTGGTGCCAAGGCATCCACCGTGCGCCCTTAAAAACTTGGCCACAGATGCTCGCGTCCACTGTGCAGTTCTCAAACAACGACCAGCCACCCATCACCCCGCTCCGAAGAACAGGTTCACTGGGGCCGGCAACTGAAGGCGACCATACGGCCGTACCCTCAGATACCCAACAACGTGCCCGACCCGATCCCCCAGAATTCATGTTCCACGCCGAAGCAGTACTAATGATCCCTGAAGAACCGTGCCGAATAGTCAACGTTCCACCCATGAGCAACCACCGTCGGACATTTGCCGACGTAGTGGCCTCTGACCAGGCAAGCCTGGTGAGAAGTGCTCCTTAGAAAGGAGGTGATCCAGCCGCACCTTCCGGTACGGCTACCTTGTTACGACTTCGTCCCAATCGCCAGTCCCACCTTCGACAGCTCCCTCCCACAAGGGGTTGGGCCACCGGCTTCGGGTGTTACCGACTTTCGTGACGTGACGGGCGGTGTGTACAAGGCCCGGGAACGTATTCACCGCAGCAATGCTGATCTGCGATTACTAGCAACTCCGACTTCATGGGGTCGAGTTGCAGACCCCAATCCGAACTGAGACCGGCTTTTTGAGATTCGCTCCGCCTCGCGGCATCGCAGCTCATTGTACCGGCCATTGTAGCACGTGTGCAGCCCAAGACATAAGGGGCATGATGACTTGACGTCGTCCCCACCTTCCTCCGAGTTGACCCCGGCAGTCTCCTGTGAGTCCCCATCACCCCGAAGGGCATGCTGGCAACACAGAACAAGGGTTGCGCTCGTTGCGGGACTTAACCCAACATCTCACGACACGAGCTGACGACAGCCATGCACCACCTGTACACCGACCACAAGGGGGGCACCATCTCTGATGCTTTCCGGTGTATGTCAAGCCTTGGTAAGGTTCTTCGCGTTGCGTCGAATTAAGCCACATGCTCCGCTGCTTGTGCGGGCCCCCGTCAATTCCTTTGAGTTTTAGCCTTGCGGCCGTACTCCCCAGGCGGGGAACTTAATGCGTTAGCTGCGGCACCGACGACGTGGAATGTCGCCAACACCTAGTTCCCAACGTTTACGGCGTGGACTACCAGGGTATCTAATCCTGTTCGCTCCCCACGCTTTCGCTCCTCAGCGTCAGTAATGGCCCAGAGATCCGCCTTCGCCACCGGTGTTCCTCCTGATATCTGCGCATTTCACCGCTACACCAGGAATTCCGATCTCCCCTACCACACTCTAGCCTGCCCGTATCGACTGCAGACCCGGGGTTAAGCCCCGGGCTTTCACAACCGACGCAACAAGCCGCCTACGAGCTCTTTACGCCCAATAATTCCGGACAACGCTTGCGCCCTACGTATTACCGCGGCTGCTGGCACGTAGTTAGCCGGCGCTTCTTCTGCAGGTACCGTCACTCTCGCTTCTTCCCTGCTGAAAGAGGTTTACAACCCGAAGGCCGTCATCCCTCACGCGGCGTCGCTGCATCAGGCTTTCGCCCATTGTGCAATATTCCCCACTGCTGCCTCCCGTAGGAGTCTGGGCCGTGTCTCAGTCCCAGTGTGGCCGGTCGCCCTCTCAGGCCGGCTACCCGTCGTCGCCTTGGTAGGCCATCACCCCACCAACAAGCTGATAGGCCGCGGGCTCATCCTTCACCGCCGGAGCTTTCAACCCCGTCCCATGCGGGACAGAGTGTTATCCGGTATTAGACCCCGTTTCCAGGGCTTGTCCCAGAGTGAAGGGCAGATTGCCCACGTGTTACTCACCCGTTCGCCACTAATCCACCCCGAAGGGCTTCATCGTTCGACTTGCATGTGTTAAGCACGCCGCCAGCGTTCGTCCTGAGCCAGGATCAAACTCTCCGTGAATGTTTTCCCGTGATCGGGACAACACAACACGAGAGCGGAACGACCGGACGGAATAAGACCGGTCGTTCACAGCGTCCTCGCTGTGTAATTGCCTACCGGGTCAGTGACCCCGTAGGACTTTCAAAGGAACCTCCAACCTGCCGAAGCAGGCCGGGGTATCAACATATCTGGCGTTGACTTTTGGCACGCTGTTGAGTTCTCAAGGAACGGACGCTTCCTTTGTACTCACCCTCTCGGGCTTTCCTCCGGGCTTTTCCCTTCGGTCTTGCGTTTCCGACTCTATCAGACTCTTTCGTGTCCGATTCCCGGTCGAAGCGGGCCCTGCTTCGCTTTCCAGTTCTTCGCTTTCGCGTTTCCCCTTCCGGCGAGTCCGACTCTATCAGATCCTTTCGGGCCTGATTCCCAGTCAGCGGGGTTTGTCTTCCCGGCCGTTGGGCCGTTCCGACGTCCGAACTCTAGCGGATTTTCCCGGCGACTCATAATCGAGTCTTCGAAATCAATTTCGGCATGCCGAAATTGCCCCGAATGGGAGATCGTGCTGAGTTTGGTTGCCGCATTCGCGGCGGGATCGGCTGTCGCAGAACCGTTTCCGGCTCCGTGACAACTCGAAGAACCTTACGGATCGAGGTGGGGTGTGTCAACCTCGCCAGGTCAAGCCCTTTTCCCACGTGTCGGACACGGGTTCAGTCCAGGTCCGTGAGGCGGCCGCCGGCGTCCGGCTGGGCGTGCTCCACGCGACGCAGGAGGCGGATCAGCATGTCGCCGAGGCCTCCGCGTTCATCACCCGTGAGGTCCTGGAGCAGGTCCTCCTCGAAGTCGGTGGCCATGCGCATCGCCTCCAGCCACTTCGTACGGCCCTCGTCGGTCAGCTCGACGATCACGCGCACCCGGTTGTTCTCGTCCCGGTCGCGGGTGACCAGGCCCTCGCCCGCCATGCGGTCGATGCGGTGGGTCATCGCCGCCGGGGTGAGGCCCAGGCGCTTGGCCAGCTCTCCCGGACCCAGGCGGTACGGGGAGCCGGCCAGGACCAGGGTTTTGAGGACCTCCCACTCGGCGTTGCTGATGCCGAGGGCGGCGAGCTGGCGTCCGTACGCCACGTTCATCCGGCGGTTCAGCCGACCCAGGGCCGAGACGACCTGCTCGACCTGGGGATCCAGGTCCCGGAATTCGCGCTGGTAGGCGGCGATCTGCTCGTCGAGGCTCGGCTCCTGTGGTCCGGGCTGCTCGGTGGTGTCAGGCATGGCGGGCAGTATGGCACGCCCTCCAAAGCCATCGAAGTCCTTCGAGCTGTATTGTTGATGTTCTAACTTTAATGCTAAAGTCTTCGGGTTCGAGTCGTTCGGATGGCTCGACATGTCGCTTCGAGACCTTGAGGTAGGTGAGTGTGACCAGGGAGATGGGTGCAGCACTGCGGCGGATCCAGCTGGGGAGCGCGCTGAGCGCGTTCGGGCTGGGGTTCACCGTTCCGTATCTGTACGTCTACGTGGCACAGGTACGTGATCTTGGTGCTGGCACCGCGGGAGTCGTACTGGCGGTCTTCGCCATGGCGGCGCTGGCCGTTCTGCCGTTCACCGGGCGGGCCATCGACCGGCGCGGGCCACTGCCCGTGCTCGTCGTCGCCTCGGCCGTCGCTTCCCTGGGCGCTGTCGCCCTAGGTCTGTCGTCGGGCGTGACCGCCTCCGTGCTGTCGGCCGCGGTCCTCGGCGCTGGTACGGCGGTCATGCAGCCGGCGCTCGCCACCATGCTTGTGTGGTGCTCCAGCACCGCCACCCGTACGCGCGCCTTCGCCATGCAGTTCTTCCTGCAGAACCTCGGGCTCGGTGTCGGCGGGCTCGTCGGCGGGCAGATCGTCGACACGAACCGGCCGGAGACCTTCACCCTGCTGTTCCTCATCGAGGCCGCGATGTTCGTCGTGCTCGGTGTCATCGCCTCCACGGTGCGGCTGTCCCGTGCGCCGTCCTTCTCGGACGCCAGGCCGACCGACGGGTCCAAGGCGCCGGGCGGGCTGCGGGCGCTGCTCTCGCACCGGGCCATGGTGCAGCTGTGCGTGCTGGGCTTCGTGCTGTTCTTCGCCTGCTACGGACAGTTCGAGTCCGGGCTCGCGGCATACGGCACCGAGGCTGCCGGGATGCAGCCGTCGACGCTCGGGATCGCGCTGGCCGCCAACACCGCCGTCATCGTCGTGGCGCAGTTCGTCGTGCTGCGGTTCGTCGAGCGCCGCAGGCGCAGCCGGGTCATCGCCTCGGTCGGTCTGATCTGGGCGTTCGCCTGGATCGTGGCGGGATACGCGGGGCTCGGGCACGGCAGCCAGACCATGGCGACGGCCGCGATGATCTCCACGTACGCACTGTTCGGACTCGGTGAGTCGATGCTGTCGCCGACCGTGGCCCCGCTGGTGGCCGATCTGGCGCCGGAGTCGATGGTCGGGCAGTACAACTCCGCGTTCGCCCTGTGCAAGCAGCTCGCGCTGGCGGTCGGTCCGGCCGTGGGCGGGCCTATGGGGGCGACGCTGCACGGGCCGTACATCGTGACGTTCGTGCTGTTCTCGCTGGGCATCACGGCGCTGGCGCTGCGGCTCGGCCGACAGCTCACCCCCGTACAGGACCAGCCTTCGCTGGAGACGGTGCCTTCCAGGGTGGTGGCCGTGTCACTGCCCGATGCCGAGCCCGGCTCCGCTGCCGCCTCCGCCTCCGCGGCTGCCGCCGCGCGCTGAGCGGCCGGGCCCTGTCCTCGGCAGGGCCCTCACTGCGGCAGGGCGAATTCGCACCAGACCGCTTTGCCGCCGCCCGGTGTGCGACGGCTCCCCCAGGACGAGGCGATCGTCGCGACGATGGAGATGCCGCGGCCCGCTTCGTCCGCCGGGTCGGCCCGGCGGCGGCGCGGCAGGTGGTCGTCTCCGTCGGTCACCTCGATGATCAGGCGACGGTCGGTACGTCGCAGGCCCAGCCGCATCGGCGGGGTGCCGTGCTTGAGGGAGTTCGCGACGAGTTCACCGGCGGCCAGGACACCCAGGTCGCAGAGCTCGACCGGGAATCGCCAGGACGTCAGGACGCCGGTCGCGAAGGCGCGGGCGCGCGGGGCCGCTTCGATGCCGCCGAGGAGATCGAGCGAGGCGTTGTGGAACAGCTCCGCGTTCGCCCCCGTGCGGGCGGGGTGCTGGACCACCAGCACGGCCACGTCGTCGTCGTGTTCCGCGGTGACGCCCAGGGAGCGGATCAGCCGGTCGCAGACCACCTGGGGTGAACCCTTGGCGCCGGAGAGGGCCCGTTCCAGCGCGGCGACGCCCTCGTCGATGTCCTCGCTGCGGCGCTCCACCAGGCCGTCCGTGTAGAGGACGGCGGTGGAACCGGGCGGCAGCGCGATCGTGCCCGAGGTGTGGATCCAGCCTCCGGTGCCGAGCGGCGGTCCCGTCGGGTCCTCGGCGCGGTGGACCGTGCCGTCCTCGTCGCACACCAGGATCGGGAGGTGGCCGGCCGAGGCGTAGACGAGCCGGCCCTCGTTGGGGTCGTGGACCGCATAGGCGCAGGTGGCGATCTGGCTGGCGTCGATCTCGGCGGCGAGACCGTCCAGGAGCTGAAGCACCTCGTGCGGCGGGAGGTCGAGGCGGGCGTAGGCGCGTACGGCCGTACGGAGCTGGCCCATGACGGCGGCGGCTCGCACCCCCCGGCCCATCACGTCCCCGATGACCAGGGCGGTGCGGCCCGCGCCGAGGGTGATGACGTCGTACCAGTCGCCACCGACCGCGGCGTCCGTCCCGCCGGGCTGGTAGGTGGCGGCGATCCGGAGGTCGTCGGGCTGCTCCAGCTCCTGAGGGAGCAGGGAACGCTGGAGGGTGACGGCCGTTTCGCGGTGGCGGCGCTCGCTGGCGCGGAGCCGTTCGGCCGCTTCGGCGTGGTCGGTGACATCGGCGGCGTACACGAGCACGCCGCCCTCGCCCCCTCTGCCCCTGCCCTTGTTGCTCCTGCTGCTCTTGTTGGTCTTGCTGGTCCTGTTCGGCTTTTCGGGGCCGCCGTCGTCGCCCTCGCCTTCGTTCTCCGTGTCCCGGTGCACCGGGGTGCAGGTCACGGTGTACGAATTGCCGCTGCGGGCCTTGCGGGACTTGACCGTGCGGGGGGTGCCGCTGCGCAGGACCTGGTCCATGAGGGGCAGCAGGCTGAGCTCGTCGAGCTCGGGCATGGCCTCGGCGGCGGTGGCGCCGGCCGGGCGGGGCCCGAAGGCGGCGGCGTAGGCGTCGTTGACGTAGGCGATCCGGTGGTCGGGGCCGTACACCAGGGCCACCAGGGCGGGCAGCTGGCCGAGGATGTCCCGGGCGGAGAGATCCTCCGGGCCGGGGCCGCCCGGCAGGGGAACCGCCCCGCGCGAGTCGTCCTGCGGATCGTGACTCGTCCCGCCGTGCGTGTCGCTGTGCGTGTCGCCGTCCGGCGGGCGGGGCCCGGTCTCGGGCTGTGCGTACTCGGCGCGGGCCGGGGGCACGGAACTGCGGTCGTCCCGTGCGGCGGCGCGGCGCTGCGTTCCGGGTAGGCGGGCGCTCCAGCGCGTGAAGTTCACGGAATTTCTGGCCTCGTGTGTCGGTCTGGTCCGCTCTTGCGGCCTGCTCGCTGTCGGTCACTGCCGGCCGGGTCACTCTGTGCAGATGTGGGCCCACCTATGGTCACACGTCCAGTGTGGCGGACCGTACTGACAGTCGTCGGTACGGCCCGCCCCCGGGCGGGCGCATGGGCGGGTCGACGGCTCGTCAGCCGCCGTTCCCCGGCGGGCCGTCGGGCCCGGAGGGGACACCCGGCCCCGGCGAGTTGCCGGGTCCCGGAGGGGTGTGCGGGTTCGGCGGTCCGTTCGGCCCGGGGCGTCTGCCGCCTGCGGCGAGCTCGAACTCGGCGCGCGGGTGTTCCAGCGAACCGAGGGAGACGATCTCGCGCTTGAAGAGCCCGGCGAGGGTCCATTCGGCAAGGACACGGGCCTTCCGGTTGAACGTCGGGACACGGCTGAGGTGGTACGTACGGTGCATCAGCCAGGCCGGATAGCCCTTGAGCTTACGGCCGTAGACATGGGCGACGCCCTTGTGGAGGCCGAGCGAGGCGACGGAGCCCGCGTAGCTGTGCCGGTACTCCTTGAGGGGCTCTCCGGCGATCGACGCGAGGATGTTCTCGGCGAGGACCTTGGCCTGGCGCACCGCGTGCTGGGCGTTGGGGGCGGTCTCCTTGCCCGGTTCCGCGGCGGCCAGGTCGGGTACGGCCGCGGCGTCCCCGGCGGCCCAGGCATGCTCGACGCCCTCGACGGCGAGTTCCGCCGTGCACCTGAGCCTGCCGCGTTCGTTGAGCGGCAGGTCGGTCGCGGCGAGGACCGGCGCGGGTTTGACGCCCGCGGTCCACACGAGGGTGCGGGTCGGGAACCGGGAACCGTCGCTCAGGACGGCGATCCGGTCCTCGCAGGACTCCAGCCGGGTGTCGAGGCGTACGTCGATGTTGCGGCCGCGCAGCTCACGGATGGCGTAGGTGCCCATCTCCTCGCCGACCTCGGGAAGGATGCGGCCGGACGCCTCGACGAGGATCCACTTCAGGTCCTCGGCCTTGATGTTGTGGTAGTACCGCGAGGTGTAGCGGGCCATGTCCTCCAGCTCGGCGAGGGCCTCGACGCCCGCGTATCCGCCGCCGACGACGACGAAGGTGAGCGCGGCGTCGCGGATGGCGGGGTCGCGGGTGGCGGAGGCGATGTCCATCTGCTCGATGACGTGGTTGCGCAGGCCGATGGCCTCCTCGACGGTCTTGAAGCCGATGCCGTGGTCGGCGAGGCCGGGGACGGGGAGGGTGCGCGAGACGGAGCCTGGGGCGAGGACGAGTTCGTCGTACGGGATCTCGACCGCGCCGGTGCCGTCCTCCCCCGTGGCGAGGGTGGTGACGGTGGCCGTGTGCTTGGCGTGGTCGATGGACTGCGCCTCGCCGATCACGATCTTGCAGTGCGCGAGGACGCGGCGGAGCGGCACGACGACATGGCGCGGTGAGATCGAGCCGGCGGCCGCTTCGGGCAGGAACGGCTGATACGTCATATAAGGCTCGGGGGTGACGACCACGATCTCGGCCTCACCGCTTCTGAGTCTCTGCTTCAGCTTGCGCTGGAGACGCAGCGCTGTGTACATCCCGACGTAGCCGCCACCGATGACGAGAATGCGCACACCCGGTGGGGGGCCGGGGGGTGTTCCCCCGGAATCTGAAGCCATCACCACCCCATGACGCAACGCGCTCAAGAGTTTGTCCACAGCCTCGGCAAATTGTGTGACCGGAGGTTCTGGATGTGCGGTTGTCGCGGGACTCGGCGGTGATACGCAAGCTGCGCAGGTCAGGGGTTGAGGTGGGGGTGCCGGCCGGGGGCCGAATCAGTGACCAACCGGTCCTTGCGCCGGTCGGGGGGCGCTCCGTGCGGAACTACCCCCTTCTGAATTGAGCCGGGCTCAACTATGTTCGTATGTCGTCGGGGTGTCGGGTGGGGACCATGATCCACTCCCCGGCTCAAACGGCGGGAAGTCTCCGGGGGGAGACGTCATTACCGGGGGAACAGTTATGCACATTCAGGATTCTCATTGGCAGACTGCTGCTGCGGTTCCGTCCCATTCGTCCGACGGAACAGGACGAAACGGAGCGGTGGGAACGGTCGGGACGGTGGCGCCGACGAGTTCGGTCGGCACGGTCGGAGCCAACGGTGCGAACGGGGCGAATGGAGCGGCCGGGGCCAACGGCCGCTCGACTCCGCTTCGCGTGGACGCACAGCGCAATCTGGAACATGTCCTGCGAGCCGCGCGCGAGGTGTTCGGCGAGCTGGGATACGGGGCTCCGATGGAGGACGTGGCGCGTCGCGCCAGAGTCGGCGTCGGCACGGTGTACCGGCGCTTCCCGAGCAAGGACGTGCTGGTCCGGCGGATAGCCGAGGAAGAGACCTCCCGGCTGACGGACCAGGCCCGGACCGCGCTCGGTCAGGAGGACGAGCCGTGGTCGGCGCTGTCGCGCTTCCTGCGGACGTCCGTGGCCTCGGGCGCGGGGCGGCTGCTGCCGCCCCAGGTGCTGCGGGTCGGCGTCGATTCCGAGGGCGACGGCTCGACGGTGGTCGGGGAGTCGGTGACCATATCGGGCTCGGCATCGGGCAGCGGTCGGGACGAGGTCCGGGTGCCTCAGCAGCGGCAGGGCGCGGACCAGGCCGACCTCCGGCCGGCCGAGGAGCGTTCCGCCGCGGAGACCGGTATCGAGGACGACGACACGGGAGCCGGAGAGCTGTTGGAGGTGGTCGGCCACCTGGTGGACCGGGCACGGGCAGCCGGTGAGCTGCGCCGCGACGTGACGGTCGCGGACGTACTGCTGGTGATAGCGACGGCGGCGCCTTCGCTGCCCGACGCGGCCCAGCAGGCCGCCGCTTCGAGCCGGCTCCTGGACATCCTGCTGGAGGGGCTGCGCTCCCGGCCGGTCGCCTGAGCAGAGTGCGCGGGCGCAGTGGCGTGTGCTGCTGCGCCCGGCGTGCTGCCTGCGGTTCTTCCTGACGAACGCGGGAGCGCGGGAGCGTGGCGTCGAGCCCGCCGAGCTTGCATGCGTGAGCCGCGGTCCGGTGCGTGCTTGTGCTGTCTCCCTGAGCCTCTCCGGGGCCTCCGGGGGCGGGTGGGTCGGGGCGCCGGGTGGTGGGTGATCGGGGGCAGCGGCGACGGTCGACGCGAATGGTTGATGTGGCCCGTTTTGATGGGGTCTTGGTGGGTGGTCCGTCATCGCTCGTCATCGCTCGTCATCGTCTGTCATCACCCGTCCGACCTCCGCGTCCGGCGTCCGGCGGCTGCCTCTCTCGCTGCCGGAACCCGTGTCCCCCTGCGGTCCTGGCGCGTCCGCCACTCTCGAATCGCGCACTGTGGCGATGACTCGCCCGCGCAGGAAGAGATTGTCGCGCTTTCCCCAAATGAATGGCTGTTAGTACTCACATTCGAGAAAACGCCCCGGATGAGTGGTTGCGGGGGCCGAGAGTCCGGCGTGATTGCGCCATGTGGCACTCTTGCCCGATGTTCGGGTCCGACAGCGCATACGGGGGCTACCGCGATGAGCGGTGACGGGCAGCAGGAAGAGTCGTTCGACGACGTCTCCGCCGTGGGCGGTGTCACCGAGGCCGGTGGGCTGTCCGCCCAGCAGGTACCGAGTCAGGCCGGACCAGGGCGGTCGAGTGGTGACGCCGAGGGCGGCACCATCCTGCCGGGTCCGTGGTCGACACCGGTCGATCCCGATCCCGGGGCCGACGCCTCGGTGCCGATGCAGCGGGAGGGCGGCAGCACCAGCGCCACCGATGCCTCCGGCACCGCTCCCTCCGACGCCGATCTGATCCGGCAGATGCGGGACGGCGACGATCTCGCGTACGAGGAACTCTTCCGCCGGCACTCCGACGCGGTGCGACGCTACGCGCGAAGCTGCTGCCGGGATGCCCACACGGCCGACGACCTGACGGCCGAAGTCTTCGCCCGCACGCTGCAGGCGGTACGGCGGGGCAAGGGGCCCGAGGAAGCCGTACGGGCCTATCTCATGACGGCCGTCCGCCACGTCGGCGCCGCCTGGACCAAGACCGCGAAGCGGGAGCATCTGGTCGACGACTTCGCGGTGTTCGCCGCGCAGGCGTCCCAGGCCTCCCAGGTGTCGGACGCGGACACTCTCGACCTCGGTGCCGATGTGCTGGCGATGCATGAAGCCGAGCAGTCGATGGCGATGCAGGCGTTCCGCAGCTTGCCGGAGCGCTGGCAGGCCGTGCTGTGGCACACCACCGTCGAGGAGGAGTCGCCCAGCGAGATCGCCCCGCTCTTCGGGCTGACCGCCAATGCCACGGCGGTGCTGGCCAGCCGGGCCCGCGAGGGCCTCAAGCAGGCCTACCTGCAGGCACATGTGAGCCAGGCCCTGACCTCGGGAGGCGACTGCGCGCGCTACGCCGACCGGCTCGGCGCGTATGCCCGTGGCGGGCTCCGTATGCGGGCCGAGCGCGGCCTGCGCGGACACCTGGAGGAGTGCTCGAAGTGCCGGCTCGCCGCGGGCGAACTGGCCCATGTCAACGCCGGGATTCCCGCGCTGCTGCCGGTCGCGGTCATCGGCTGGTTCGCCGCCGGGTACTCGCTCAAGGCTGCCGGGATCGTCGCCGGTGGCGCGGCGGGAGCCGCGGGTGCGGGTGCCGCCGCCGCGGCGTCCGGAGGGAGCTCCACCGGGGGTGCGGCCGGCGGTGCCGCGGCCGAGGGGCTCGGTGCCCCGGCGAAGGCCGGTATCGCGGCGGCGGTCGTCGTGGCCGCCGCGGCCGGGCTGGCCTGGGCGCTGGTCGGCGACGACCAGCCGAAGCCCGAGGCCAGGCATGTGGCGAAGCCGGCTGCCGTGGCGCCCGCGGCGCCGACACCGCCGCCCGAGCCGGCGCCGCCCGCGCCGAAGCCCCCTCCGCCGGCGCCGCCCGCGCCCCCGGCGCCCACACCGCCGCCCAAGCCCAGGCCCAAGCCGACGCCCACCCCGACACCGCCCCCGAAGCCCGCTCCCAAGCCGACGCCACCCTCGCCGAAGCCCGAGCCGAAACCGACGCCCACTCCGACGCCCACTCCGACGCCGACCCCGACCCCGCCGCCCGCGCCGACCGTCTACCAGGTCAGCGAGCTGAACTACTCGCTCGTGGGTGACCACACCGAACCGGAGTTGGTAATAGGTGAGAGCAGTTGGGTCTGGCAGCGTTCCAACGTGTCGATCGGCGGCACGACGTACGCGCACGGGGTGACGGTCAACCGCAATTCCTCGGTCACCATCCAGCTGAACAGGCAGTGCACGCAGTACGAGGCGACGGTCGGGATCGACGACATGACGATGGGGCTCGGCTCGGTGCGCTTCTCCGTCTTCAACGGCGACGGGGCGCGGCTGTGGCAGTCCCCGGTGATGAACGACAACGACCCGGCCGTGCCCGTGGGCGTCGGTATCGCCGGCCAGGCGAGTATCCGGCTCGTCGTCGAGCCCGCCCGGCCCGGTGGCGTCATGGCGCTCGCCGACTGGGCGAATGCGAGGATCAGTTGCCGCTGAGCCGGTCCGGGGTGAGGCCGGAGGTGAAACCCGGCGCTTCCGTGCGCTGCGGGGCATCCTCACACCCCGGGATATCCGTGCACCCCGGCGTTTCCGGGAGCTCCTCGGTGATCCGGGTCAGGAGCTCGATGACGTCGTCGACGGTCAGTGTGCGGCCCGCGGCGCGCTCGGCCTCGTACAGCTGAGGTCCGAGTTCCTCGCGCGCCTGTCGCTCGGCCTCGTCCACCTCGGCCTGTTGCGCATCGGTCCTGGGGCTGAACAGGCGCCAGTCGTCCGCCGCCGCCAGGATCCGTACAGCGGCTCCGTGCCGGCCCACCATCGGCAGCACGGTCGCCACGCCGTCTGCCAGATGCCCCGTGACGAGTTCGGCGCAATTGGCGTCCCTCGCCGCGCGGAGTGCCGCCGTCAGACCTCGCAATCCGGCGACCGGGCCACGACCGGGTCCCGGCTCGTGCACCGCGATCCGGGCGGCCAGCCCCTCGACCACAGCGTTGAAGTGCGACGGCGGGCTGCCCCGCCCGACCGCACACGCCGCCTCGGTGACCAGCCGCCGCGCCTCTGCGATCTCACCCCGCTCCAGGGCCACGGTGGCGCGCAGGAAGCGTCCGTAGGCGTGGGCGTCGTGCACCTGGTAGCGGTCCGCCTCGCTCTCCGCCGCAGTCAGCATCCGCTCGAATTCCGCCAAGTCCCCGGTCCGGTAGGCGAGTTCCGCGAGGCGTGCGAGGAGGAACGGCGCCTCGGCATGCGCCCCGACCTCGCGGGACAGCAGCAGCGCCTCCTCGTACGCCGCTCGGGCCTGCGGGTACCGTCCGCGCATCACACCCGCCTCCGCGGCCGCGCCCGCGACCTGCGCGCGGATCCAGCGGTCGCCGACACGGCGGCTCAGCTCGCGCAGTTCCGCGAGATCGGCGTCGACCCCGAGCATGCCGCCCGCCATGTCGACGACCATGTGGGTACGGAACATCAGGGCGAGGCAGTACTCCCAGTCGCTGCCGTGGATGCGGGTGTTGTCGACCACTCTGTCGATCAGCATGTGGGTCTCGGCCGCCGTGCGGGTCGCGAACAGGGCCATCGGCCAGAGCAGTCCCGGGAAACGGGCGGCCTGCCGGGCCGAGGACATGAACGCGTCGGCCACCCGGCCGATCAGCGCCCGATGGCGCTCGTCGCCGTGAACGTCCGCGGCAGGTCGGCTCTCCACGGCGAGGAAGTACCGCAGCATCTCCAGTTGCATGCGCGGCCAGTAGCGGGGATCGCTGTCATCGGCCGGTTCCGGCCCGAGCGCCACGGCACGCTCGGTCCAGATGAGGCCCTCGGAGCGGAAGTTGCGCAGCCACCAGAACCATCCCATGCCGAGCACCAGTCGTACAGCTTCGGGTTCGGACGGGCTGGTGACGACGGTCCGGTGGAGGACGGCCCGGATGTTGTCGAGTTCCGTCTCCAGGCGTTCGATCCAGGGCAGCTGGTCACCGGAGCGCAGGCGGGGCTCGGCCTCCTCGACGAGCGCGACGAAGTGTGCGGTGTGCGCGCTCGCGGCGGCGGCGCGTATCTCCGGGGCCTCGGCGGCGCGTTCGGTGGCGTACTCGTGGATGGTCTCCAGGAGGCGGTAGCGCATCTCGCCGGTGGCGGTCGGAGTGGCGACGACGAGGGACTTGTCGACGAGAGCGCCGATCAGATCTGCGGTGGAGAGCCGGGCGGGGGCTTCGGCGGTACGGACCCCACCGGCTGGGACCGACCCGGCCGGCGCTGCTCCAGGTGTGATGACGGCTTCCGCGGCCTGCAGATCCCAGCCGCCCGCGAAGACCGAGACCTGTCGCAGAGCCGTGCGTTCGTCCTCGTCGAGGAGGTCCCAGGACCAGTCGACGACGGCACGCAGCGTCTGCTGACGCGGCAGTACGGTCCGGCTTCCGCCGGTCAGCAGGAGAAAACGGTCGTCGAGCCGGTCCGCGATCTGACGCGGACTGAGCATCCGCAGCCGGGCGGCGGCCAGCTCGATGGCGAGTGGTTGCCCGTCGAGCCGCCGGCAGATCTCGGCGACGGCCTCCAGATCGTGCGCGGTCTCCTGCTCGGGGTCGAAATCGGGGCGCACGGCGCGGGCACGCTCGGCGAACAGCCGGTGGGCGGGATCGGCCGGCAGCGGACCGACCGGGCGTACGGATTCGCCGGGGACGCCGAGGGGTTCGCGGCTGGTGGCGAGGATGCGCAGCTGCGGGCAGTGGGTGAGCAGGGTCTCGGCAAGCGTGGCGGCGGCGTCGATGACGTGCTCGCAGTTGTCCAGGATGAGCAGGTAGGGGCGGATGCGGGAGCAGTGCGCCAGGTGCTCGACGAGGAGGCCGGTCGGGTCGGTGCGCGGCGGCTGTCCGTCGCGGTTGTTGTCCCGGAGGAGGGCCGTCTCGCGCAGCCCGAGAGCGGAGAGTACGGCTCCGGGTACGTCGACGGGGTCGTCCACGGAGGCGAGTTCGGCGATCCAGGCGTCCGAGGGGGACGTCGGGGATGTGGAGGAGGCGGGGGATGTGGGGGACGTGGGGCCGGTGGGAACCGGGTCTCCGTGGGCGGCGGCCTCCTCGGCGAGCCGGGTCTTGCCGGAACCACCGGGTCCGGTGAGGGTGACCAGGCGGGAGCGGGTCAGATCGGCGCGGATGGACCGCAGTTCGGGCTCACGCCCGACGAACGAGGTGAGCCGGGGCCGGAGGTTGCCGTGGACGACAGCGGGGCCGGACGGGTCGAACGGGCGCGGGTCGAGTGGGCGCGGGTACTGCAAGTACTGCGGATGCTGTTGCCGCGCTGTCGACGGTGCCGCCGGTATGTGCGCTATGTGCGGTGGAGCGAGCAACTCCCCGTGGAGTGCGGTCAGTTCCGGTCCGGGATCGGTCCCGAGATCGTCGGCGAGGGCTCGGCGGGCGTCCTCGTAAGCGGCCAGCGCATCGGCCTGGCGGCCTTCGGCACGCAGGGCACGGATCAACTGGGCCCGGAAGCGTTCGTCGTACGGGTGGGCCGCCGTGAGCTCCATGAGTTCCGGCACCAGGGTCCGCGGTCCCGCGTCGGGCCCCGCGCCGCCGTCCGTGCCTGTGGCCGCGCACCGCAGGTCGGCCTCGATACGGCGTTCCAGCGCGGCCAGGCGGTGGCCCTCGGGGCGCAGGCCGTGGCCGTGGTCCCGGTCCGGCAGGTCGGCCAGCACGGGGCCGCGCCACAGGGCGAGCGCGGTACGGAGCGTGCGCGCGGCCGTCACGGGATCGCCCGCGTCGAGCTCCTCGGTCCCCTGGCGGGAGAGCCGCTCGAACACGTGCAGGTCGACGTCGTCGGGCCCGGCCTCCAGGCGGTAGCCCCCATGGGTGCTCGCGATCGCGTCCCTGCCCAGCACCCGGCGCAGCCTGCCGACGAGGGCCTGGAGCGCGGCGGGAGCGTCGTGCGGGGGGTCCGCGGCCCATATGTCGTCGACCAGATCGGCGACGGGGACGGGACGTCCCGCACGCAGCGCGAGGGCGGCGAGAAGGGCGCGCAGTCGCGTACCGCCCACGGGCAGGACACTGCCGTTCTCGTCTCGCGCCTCGGTGGCGCCCAGGATCAGGTACCGCATCGGGCCATTGTGTCCCGCGAGCACAGCAACCGCCCCACGCCTCGGCCCGCAACCACTGCTGCCGAGCCGCCCCGCGCAACCCCGCGCGGCCCCGCCGCCCGCGCCTATGGCTGCAGCGTCCGCCTGGCCGGGACGACCCCGCCCGCGACCGCGCGCTGGCGGGGCGCCGCCGTGCCCGTCCAGCAGGTGCCGCGTCGCGACACGAGGCGGCGGAGCCAGAGCTCCGTGGACGCCAGGTGCGCGAGGCCGTCCAGCGGGAGCGGTTCGCCCTCGGAGGCCGCCCGCAGGGCCTTGCGTACGACGCGGGCCTCGACCAGGCCCGCGTCGGCGAGCAGCGGGGCGTCGAAGAGGGCGATCAGTTCCGGGAGGGCGGCGCGCAGACCGGTGCGGGCGGTTGCATTCGACGTGGCGAGGGAGGGCGTGCCCCAGCCGGGCGGCAGCTCGTGGATACCCGCGCCGGCGAGCACCCGGCGCAGGATCGCGGCGCGGGCGCCCGGCTGGACCCGGAGCGATTCGGGGAGCGCGCGGGCGGCGCGTACGACCTGGTTGTCGAGGTACGGGGCGTGCAGCCGCTGGCTGCGGTTCTCGGCGGCCTGCTCCAGGATCCGGTGGTCGGCGGCGTACCGCGCCAGGGCCGCCCGGGCGCGGGCCTCGCCGGGGCGCTGGACGGAGACGGGGCGGATGGCCGCCTCCTGGAGCCGGACCGACACCTCTGCCAGGGCCTCCCCCGTGAGCCAGCGGGCGGCGGGGCCGGGCCGCGACCAGGCGAGGGCGGCCAGCGACGCGTCGGCGGGGGTGTCGAGGTCGGGGGCGTGCCGGTTGGCGTCCGGCAGCCGGTCGGCCGCCACTTCGAGGCCGGTGCGGTACGACGTACGGGACAGTCGGCGGGCGGCGCGGTAGACGGTCAGCGGGACGAACAGGGAGTGCGCGCTCGGGCCCTCCGCCTTCGCGAGCGCGGCGACCGGGCGCAGCAGATGGCGTCGGCGACGGTCCATCAGCAGGTCGGCGAGGCGGGCCGGGTGGGCGTCGAGGACCTGTCGGGCGCCGCCGCCGACGAAGTGGTCGGCGCTGCCCGAGGCGAGGCGCCGGCGGTGGCGCTCGGCGACGACGAGGGAGGGGGCGGGTTCGTCGGTGAGCGGGCCGCTGCCCAGGTCGGCGTAGGGCAGGGCCTCTTCACCGGCTGCGACGACCACATGGTGCAGGCGCGGGTTGGCGGCGATCACGCGGGCGCGTTCGAGTTCGTCCTCGTGTCCGCGCGCGGTGAGGTCGTTCAAGGTGACGGCGAGCAGCCGCTCCCCCGCGCCGGTGCCGTGGCCGAGGAGGGTGCCGGGCAGGCCCGGAAGTCCGGCGGCGAGCAGGGCGAGGGTGGCGGAGGCGCTGCCTCCGGACAGGTCGGCGCCGATGCCGGGGACCGGCGCACCCCGGGCGGCGCGCCGTTCGGCGGGGCCCATGCCGGGGACCGGGCCGGGGTCGGGCGGCAGGGTCTCGGGAGCGTGGCGCGGGGCCAGGAGCCTGGCGCGTACGGCTTCGACCAGTGCGTCGCGTACGCCGTCGACGGCGCTGACCGGGTCGATCTGCGGTGCGGCCACGGCGAGGGAGGCCACCGCCTCGTAACCGGTGATCTCGCGCGAGCCCTCGCGGAGGATGAGTGCATGGCCCGGCGGGATGCGTTTCACCCCGGCGTACGGGGTGCCGTCGCGCAGCGCCTCCGGCGTTTCGGGGCAGGCGAGCAGGGCGGCCAGGTGGCCGATGTCCAGCTGGGCCTCGATGAGGTCGGCGAGCGGGAGTGCGGCGGTGGCGTACGCCGTGCCGCCCGCCCAGGGCGTGTAGAAGACGGGGCGGGCACCGGCGAGGTCGCCGATGACGGTGATCCGGCGGCCGATCTGGACGACGGTCGTGTAGCTGCCGGGCCAGGAGGTGAGATGGCGCAGGGCTCCGCCGCGGGCGGCGAGGAGGCCGGAGCGCAGCTGTTCGTCGGTGGCGCTGCAGCAGCCGAGGACGGCCATCCGGGCGGTGGGCGCGCCTTCGGCGGTCTCGACCGCGGTGATCCGGATCTCGTCGGGGCGCCAGTCCCCCACGGCCCAGAGCGGATCCGGGTCGCCCCACAGGAGTTGGGAGCCCACGGGGTGCATCGTGCGCCCCTCGTCACTGGGGCCGACCGCACCGGCCGTGCCGAAGCTCGCGGCGATACTGCTCCACCCCACCAACCAACGCATCGCCGCCTCCACAGGCTGTGGACAAATCGGCGCAGCAGAAAAGTATCGGGAGAACTCCGGTAACGCGCGGCGCCGTTGCGAACATGCTGCCACGACAACGGCGCACAGGAGGGGCTACGTACGGCGCACGTCGGAAGGGCATGCGCCCCTGGCAAAGGCCAGGCCGGACGGGAGGCCGGGCCGGACGCGGACGGCGTACGCGCCGAACAAGAAACGGCGGCACTTCCGACGGCACGCCGTCACACGCATCGCGCAGCAGGAGCCTCATCCGCCAACTGACCTATGGAACAGGCACGTTGACTTCCCCGTACGAGCCAGATCCACCGGTCGAAATCCAGCCACGTTCGAGCCCCCCACGAACCGCCCGCGGGCCGTCGGCGGACGACCGTCGGGCGGTCGACGAGATGTCCGCGAAACGGGCGGCCCAACCTCGGACGACCGACGATATTCAGCCATTCTCAGGGAGCGCTGGAACCCCGCGACGGGGAACTCGCCGCATCAGAAGTCCGCTTTCGCCCCACTTCATTCCCCGGCTCTCCCCCAATGCCTCCCGGGCCCCTCCTGGATCTCTCCGGCAGCCGCGAAAGATCTCGACCGGGACCGCCGATGCACAGTCCGGGAGGCGTCGTTCACCTCCCGGACCGGTCCGCCGCCTGCGGGGAATGAGGCGGCAGTGTCCCCCAGCCCACTGAGTCCTATGCAGTGGGCCGACCCACGCAGCACCCATGGAAACGCTTCCGAAACGGCCGGACGAGAGCGCACGGCCGGGCGCACGGCCACACACCAGGAGCACGTACGGGGGCTCGACGCGCAGCCCCGGCACCACGCACGAACGGCGCCTCCACGTGCCATTCCCGTGCGCCGTCGAGCAGGGATCCGGGCCCGGTTCGCGAGGCGTCCGATCCACATCCGGACCGCCTCCGCACCGCCTCCGGACCGCCTCCGGACCGCCTCCGATCCGAGTCCGGACCGCCGCCCGCGTCCGTACGGACAACAATCCCGCCATACGGACGTCTGCCCCTTAACGGTAGGGATGCGGCGAACTACGCTGGGTTTACTGAGGTTCTCTGCAGGAGGCATATTCCTCGGGGCTCGGCCATTTGCGTGTGCGGCCGGAGTGCCGGGGTTCGTCGCTGGGGAGGACACGGTACGAATGCCGCGCGCCGCAACGGTGACGCGGCGGCCGTCTGTGTGTCGAGGGGTGGCGCATGTCCAGGGAGCAACGCGGACCGAACGAGAAGCTCGGAACCGTTCTCGCCCTCGCGGGAATCAGCAACGCCGGGCTGGCCCGGCGGGTCAATGACCTCGGGGCGCAGCGCGGTCTGACACTTCGGTACGACAAGACCTCGGTGGCCCGGTGGGTCTCCAAGGGCATGGTGCCGCAGGGCGCCGCGCCCCATCTCATCGCTGCGGCGATCGGCGCCAAGCTCGGCCGGCCGGTCCCGCTGCACGAGATCGGGCTCGCGGACGCCGATCCGGCACCGGAGGTCGGGCTGGCCTTCCCGCGCGACGTGGGCGAGGCGGTCCGCTCGGCGACCGAGCTGTACCGGCTGGATCTGGCCGGGCGGCGGACGGGCAGCGGCGGGATCTGGCAGTCGCTCGCGGGCTCGTTCTCGGTGAGCGCGTACGCGACGCCCGCGTCCCGCTGGCTGATATCCCCCGCCGACGCGACGGTGGCACGAGACGCGACAGCGGCCGGGGCGCCCGCCTTCGACACCCCGGGGGCACGGGGCGCACGCAACGGGGCAGGGGCGCAGAGCCCGTCGGGCAAGGCGGCGAAGAGAGCGGAGGCGATGCCTGGCGCCCAGACCGCGCTGAACGCACAGGCGGCCCGGACGGCGCTCGGAACGCTGGGAGCGCTGGGTACGCGACAGGCCCCCTCCATCCCCGCCCAGCCACGCCCGGAAGCCACATCCGCATCGGCATCCACGTCCTCATCCGCATCCACTCCCGCCGGCGCGATCACCAGCAGCGCCGGCAGCACCGGTATCACGGCCACCACCAGCGACATCTCCCCGCTGCGGGTCGGCCACAGCGACGTCTCCAAGCTGCGCGAGGCGGCCCAGGACGCCCGCCGCTGGGACTCCAAGTACGGTGGCGGGGACTGGCGTTCCTCCATGGTTCCCGAGTGCTTACGGGTCGACGCCGCACCGCTGCTGCTCGGTTCGTACAGCGACGAGGTGGGCCGGGCCCTCTTCGGCGCAGCGGCCGAGCTGACCAGACTCGCCGGGTGGATGGCCTTCGACACCGGTCAGCAGGAGGCCGCGCAGCGCTACTACATCCAGGCGCTGCGACTCGCGCGGGCCGCAGCCGACGTACCCCTCGGCGGCTACGTCCTCGCATCGATGTCGCTGCAGGCGACCTACCGCGGCTTCGCCGACGAGGGGGTCGACCTCGCGCAGGCCGCCGTCGAGCGCAACCGGGGCCTCGCCACGGCCCGCACCATGAGCTTCTTCCGTCTGGTGGAGGCGCGTGCCCATGCCAAGGCGAACGACGCGTCTGCCGCCGGATCCGCACTGAAGGCCGCCGAGGGCTGGCTGGAGCGCTCCAGGGACGGCGACGGGGACCCGTCCTGGCTGGGCTTCTACTCGTACGACAGGTTCGCGGCCGATGCCGCGGAGTGCCACCTCGATCTGAAGGCGCCCCGGCAGGTGCGGCGCTTCACCGAGCAGGCGCTGTCCAGGCCCACCGAGGAATTCGTCCGCTCGCACGGGCTGCGGCTCGTGGTGTCGGCGGTGGCCGAGCTGGAGTCGGGCAATCTGGACGCGGCCTGCGCCGCGGGCACCCGGGCGGTGGAGGTCGCGGGCCGCATCTCCTCGGCGCGGACCACGGAGTACGTACGGGATCTGCTGCACCGGCTCGAACCGTACGGGCACGAGCCGCGCGTCGCCGAGCTGCGTGAGCGGGCCAGGCCGCTCCTGGTGGCACCTGCGTAAACGGAATACCACGTAAACGGAATACCACACTCCAGGAGCCGGGCCGTAAAGATTCGGCGCCACGCTGGGCCACGCTGGTTTGAGTGCGTTGTCAGTGGGTCAGTGCACTATCGGGGTGGGAGGTGGCGTGATGATGACGCGCGCGGCATACGACTGCGATGTGCTGGTGATCGGCGGCGGGATCGTCGGCCTGTCGACGGCGTATGCGATCACACGCACCGCTCCGGGCACCCGGGTGACGGTCCTGGAGAAGGAATGGGGCCCGGCCCGGCACCAGACCGGGCGCAACAGCGGAGTGATCCACAGCGGCATCTACTACCGCCCCGGCTCGCTCAAGGCCCGCTACGCGGTGCGCGGCGCCGCCGAAATGGTCGACTTCTGCGCCGAGCACGGCATCGCGCACGCGGTGACCGGCAAGCTGATCGTCGCGACCGAGCGGTCCGAGCTGCCCCGGCTGCACGCCCTGGTCCAGCGCGGCCGGCAGCACGGGCTGCCGGTGCGCGAGCTGGGCCCCGCCCAGATCACGGAGTACGAGCCGCAGGTGAGCGGCCTCGCCGCGATCCGGGTCGGGTCGACCGGGGTGTGCGACTTCGGGGCGGTCGCGGCCCGGTTCGCCGCCGAGGTGAGCGGGGCCGGCGGGGTGATCCGCTACGGGGCGGAGGTCACCGCGATCGACCGGCGCCCCTGGGGTGTGGCGGTGCGTACGGCGGACGGCACGGTGGTGCGGGCCCGGGTGCTGGTCAACTGCGCGGGGCTGCACTGCGACCGGGTGGCACGGCTCGCGGGCGACGACCCCGGGATGCGGATCGTGCCCTTCCGGGGGGAGTACTACGAGCTGGCGCGGCCGGAGCTGGTGCGCGGCCTGGTCTATCCGGTGCCCGATCCGGCGTTCCCGTTCCTCGGGGTCCATCTGACCCGGGGCCACGACGGCAGCGTCCACGTCGGGCCGAACGCGGTGCCGGCCCTGGCCCGCGAGGGGTACGGCTGGCCGGTCGTGCGCCCGCGCGAGCTGGCGGACACCCTGGCCTGGCCCGGCACCTGGCAGATCGCGCGCAGACACTGGCGGTACGGGGCGGGCGAGGTGCGCCGTTCGCTGTCGAAGCAGGCGTTCACCCAGGCCGTGCGGCGGCTGCTGCCCGAGGTGACGGAGGCCGATCTGAGACCGGCCCCGGCCGGAGTCAGGGCCCAGGCCGTGCTGCGGGACGGCACCCTGGTGGACGACTTCCTGATCCGCGAGGCCCCGCACACCGTCCACGTACTGAATGCTCCGTCGCCTGCCGCGACGGCCTCGCTGCCCATCGGGCGGGAGGTGGCACGCAGGGCGCTGCTCCGGGCACGGGAGACGGGGTGGAGACCGCCCGCCGTAGAATCGGGGCATTGTGTCTGAGCCCATGAACCCCTCCGAGAGCCCTTCCGAGCGTCTCTCCGAGAACTCCCCCGAGAACCCCTCCTCGTCCGCTGCCGGGATTCCGGACGATCTGCGCGCCGCCTCCTTCGAGCGGCAGCGCAGGCTGCGCCAGGAGCCGCGCTTCCCGGGCGGGCCCGCCATCGACCCGGCCGGTTCACACCACGAGCGCCGGATCCGCAGCTTCCAGCCGCGCCGCAGCCGCGTCACGCCCGGCCAGGAGGACGCCCTGCTGCGGCTCTGGCCGAAGTGGGGCCTGGACATCGACGGGCAGCGCGTCCTCGACCTGCCCGAGCTGTTCGACGGGCTCCCGGCCGTGCTGGAGATCGGCTTCGGGATGGGCGAGGCCACCGCGCAGATGGCCGCCGACGACCCGGGCACGGGCATCCTCGCCGTCGATGTGCACACCCCGGGCCAGGGCAACCTGCTCGGTCTCGCGGACCGCAACGGCCTGTCCAACGTCCGGGTGGCCAACGGCGACGCGATCATCCTGCTGCGCGAGATGCTCAAGCCGGACTCGCTGGACGGACTGCGGGTGTACTTCCCCGACCCGTGGCCCAAGAAGCGCCATCACAAGCGGCGGCTGATCCAGCCGGAGTTCCTCGATCTGGTGGCGCAGCGGCTGAAGCCGGGGGCAGTGATCCACTGTGCGACCGACTGGGAGCCGTATGCCGAGCAGATGCTGGAGGTGCTGACCGCGCACCCCCTCTTCGAGAACACCCAGGCGGACGGCGGCTACGCGCCCCGGCCCGCGTTCCGGCCGCTGACCCGGTTCGAAGGGCAGGGCCTGGACAAGGGCCATGTCGTGCACGACCTGCTCTTCGCCCGCAGCTGAGACGGGGTCGTGGGCGCCGGCGCCCCATGGCCAGGTGTCAGTGCTGCTGGTTAGGGTCATTGCGTGGTGTCCGACGGGTCTGTCCAGCAGTGGCAGTCGCAGCCGGCCGTCCCGCTCCTCGAGGAGCAGCGGGTCGGCGAGATCCTGGCTGCCGTGCCGGAGCGCAGGCACTGGCGCTACCGGCCGCGCCGCGTCGGCATGGTGTGGCGCAGCCGTACGTTCCGCCTCGCGGCCGTGTTCACGGTGCTCGCGCTCTGCGGTCTGGCGATCCTGGCCCTGGTCCGCGATCAGACGGGCACTCAGGGATTCCTCGTCGGCCTCGGGCTCGCCGTGCTGCCCGTGCCGCTCCTGATGGCGGCGTTCCGCTGGCTGGACCGGGTCGATCCGGGCCCCTGGCGGAATCTGCTGTTCGCCTTCGCCTGGGGTGCGTTCGCCGCCGCCCTGGTCGCGATCCTCGCGAATTCGTTCGCGACCCGCTGGATAGCCACGGCCACCGCCGACCCGTCGAACGCCGACACCCTCGGCGCCACGGTCATAGCCCCGGTCGTCGAGGAGAGCGCCAAGGCCGCCGCGGTCCTGCTGATCTTCCTGTTCCGAAGACGGGACTTCACCGGGATCGTCGACGGCGTCGTGATCGCCGGCATCACCGCGAGCGGCTTCGCCTTCACGGAGAACATCCTCTATCTCGGCAACGCCTTCGGCGAGGATCAGCAGACCGGCACCTCGGGCGTCGTATCGGTGACGGCCGCGACGTTCTTCGTACGGGCGGTGATGTCGCCGTTCGCGCACCCGCTCTTCACGGTGCTGACCGGCATAGGTTTCGGGCTCGTCGCGGCCGGCGCACGGCGCCGACGGATCCGCCGCATCGTGCTGCCGCTGCTGGGGCTCGTCCTCGCCATGGGCATGCACGCGCTGTGGAACGGGTCGGCGGTCTTCAGCCCGTACGGCTTCTACGCCGTGTACGGGGTGTTCATGGTCCCGGTCTTCGGCCTGGTGACCTGGCTGGCGATCTGGTCGCGCCGGCGGGAGCTGCGTACGCTCTCCGCCGAGCTGCCCGCCTACGCGGCGGCCGGCTGGCTGAGCCCGGCGGAGCCGCTCGCCCTCTCCTCGATGCGTGCCCGCGGCCTGGCCCGCGACGCGGCCCGCCGACGGTACGCCATCGAGGCCGGGGGGAGCTGGCAGAACCCGTACGGTCCCGCCCCAGGGTCCTGGCCCCCTGCTCAGCCGAGTGCTCAGGCGAAAGCCGCGGCGAAGGCCCACGGCAAGGCGGCCGCGCAGGCCGTCGCCGAGTACGAATCGTTCGCGACCTCACTGGCCTCGCTGCGTCTGCGGGCCCGCCGCGGGGCGGCCGGCCCGGACTTCGCCGAACGCGAGCTGGAGCTGCTGCACCACCTCTGGCAACGCAGAGAGGTGGCCGCCCCCGCCCTGAGGTACGCGGCCCAGGCAACGGGCCGCCTGCGCCCCCAGCTCCCGCCGCCGCCCCCGTACGCCCAGCCGTTCCCTCCGCACACGCAGTACGGCGGCTACCGCAACGGCCCCGGCCCCGGTTACAACCCCTATCTGCTGCCGCAGCAGCCACCGCACTAGACAGCAGCAGCATGCACGATCAGGCGGATGCCTCGGTGAGTTCGGCCAGCTCCTGCTCGGTCAGCGAGAGGTCCGCGACGGCCAGCAGCGCGGGCAGCTGCTCGACCGTACGGGCCGAGGCGATCGGCGCGGCCACGGTCGGCCGGGACGCGAGCCAGGCCAGCGCGACGGTCGCGATCTCCGCATCGTGCGCCTGGGCAACCTTGTCCAGCGCGACCAGGACCTTCTGTCCCCGCTCCGACTTCAGGTACTGACCGGCACTCGCGGCCCGCGCGCTCTCCACCGAAGCGCCCGGACGGTACTTGCCGGTGAGGAAGCCGGAGGCCAGGGCGTAGTACGGCACCGCGGCGAGCCCGGCGCGGGCTGCCGTGTCCTGGAGTTCGCCCTCGTACGTGTCGCGGGAGACCAGGTTGTAGTGCGGCTGAAGGGCGACGTAGCGGGCCAGCCCCTCGCGCTCCGAGAAGTCCAGGGAGGCCTGGAGCCGCTCGGGGCTGATGTTGGAGGCGGCGATCTCCCGGACCTTGCCCTCCTTCACCAGCTGGTCCAGAGCGGTGATGATCTCCTCGACCGGCACGGTCTCGTCGTCGAAGTGCGTGTAGTAGAGATCGATGTGGTCGGTGCCGAGCCGGCGCAGCGACTCCTCGGCCGCGGCCTTGATGTTGGCGGGGGCGAGCCCCTTGTACTCGGGGTGGGCACCGACCTTCGTGGCGACGACGATGTCGGAGCGGTTGGCGCGGGCGGCGAGCCACTTGCCGATGACGGTCTCGGACTCGCCGCCCTTGTTGCCCGGGATCCAGGCGGAGTACGCGTCGGCGGTGTCGATGAAGTTGCCGCCGGCCGCGGCGTACGCGTCCAGCACGGCGAATGACTGCGCCTCGTCGGCGGTCCAGCCGAAGACGTTGCCACCGAGAGCGAGCGGGAAGACCTGAAGGCCGGAAGAGCCCAGTTCACGAAGAGAAGTCATAAGTGGATCAACGGATTCCGGCGAGTCCGCTATTCCAGGTGCCCGCCGTTTTCTCCACCGACCGCTCTTCCCGGCCGACCGCTCTTCCCCGCCGCTCACAACAGACCGGCAGCCCTGACGTCGGGGGGTGAGCGTCAGGGCTGCCGGGGTTCATCGGCCGGCGAACCGGCTCGGACCATGAGCCCCGCGAGGTGGGCGGGGCAGGCGTCGCCTCAGATGTTGAGGCCCTTGCCGCGGAGCCAGGCCATCGGGTCGATGCCCGTACCGTCGGCGGTGTGGACCTCCAGGTGGAGGTGGGGTCCCGTCACATTGCCGGTCGCGCCGACCCGGCCGATGGTCTCGCCGGTGGTGACCTTCTGGCCCGCGCTGACGCCGATCGAGGACTGGTGGCAGTACCAGATCTCCGTACCGTCCTCCAACTCCAGCACGGTGCGGTAGCCGTACGAGCCTGCCAGGCCGGCCGACTTGATCGTGCCGCCGTGAACGGCCTTGATCGGGGTACCGGTCGGAGCGGCGAAGTCGAGGCCGGTGTGGTAGCCGGAGGACCACATCGAACCGGCCTGGCCGTAGGTCGAGGTGATCGTGTACGAGAAGGTCGGGATGGCGTAGCTGGCGGCGAGCTTGGCGAGCCGCGCGGCCTCCGCCTTCTTCTTGGCCTCCTCCTCCGCCTTCTTCTTCTCGGCGGCGGCCTTGGCCTCGGCCTCGTCCTGCTGCTTCTTGGCCTCGGCGGCGGCCTTCTCCGCGGCTTCCTTCTCCTGAGCAGCCTTGGCCTCGGCGTCGGCGGCGTCCTGCTGCTGCTCGGCCTGCTGGAGGATGCGGGCGCGGAGCGCCTCGCCGGCGTCCGTCGCACCCTGCTCGGCCTCGGCGGTGGTGAGGCCGGCGGTGGTGAGCGGGGCGGAAGCGGCGGCGATCTCGGCCTTGTCCGGCTCGGACTCGTCGGAGAACAGGGAGCCCACGCCGGGAAGGGACTTGGCGTCGGGGAGGTTGTCCGAGATGGAGTCGGGCACGGAGATGGAGACCGGCGGCTTGCTCTGCGCGCTGGCCATGCCGCCCGCGCCGACCGCCGCGATGACGCCGACACCCAGCACCGTGGAGCTGCGGGCAAGTCCGTTGCGCTGCTTGGCGACGCGGTGCCTGCCGCGCACGGGGCGGACGGACTCCTCGGTGGGGTTCCACTCGTCCCAGCCGCGTTCGGGTTCACCGTTGCCGTCGGCGCGGAAGTCGTTGCCGAACTCGCCGGTGAACTCGGTGGTGAACTCACCCGTGAAATCGGCGGTGAACTCGGTGGTGAAGTCGCCACCCGGCTCGGTGCCGTAGCCGGGATTGAACCGAGACGGGGCCTCGGGGGCAGGCTTGTTGGACGCCACGGGGGCGCACTCCTTTCCTTCCTTCTCGCCTACCGGGTTAGCTGACGGGTTCGGAGCAGGAAGGTCTCCTACGGGCCCCTCTGCCTCTCACGAGACACAGGTGTCCGATTCACCCCATGTAGGTGGTTCCCCGGTTCCCTTGCGGAATTCGGCGCTCGCGCACGGTGCCGCCACTGATGACGGCTGGGACGACCGCGCTGCGTTATCGAACGTTAATAGACACCGGGGCCGTATTCCAAGCTGTTCCCACTGATCGTTCACGTCTTTGGCCTGAGCCTTACGGGACATAAGCGGGTGGAAACGGACGAGTTGACCGACCCTCAGCCATTACCCCGTTTCTGACGTTGCGTCAAATGTTATGCGGAGCGGCGTCTTTCGGTTACGCACGGTGGCATCGCGTCCGCCACATCACAGCCCCTCGTGCAGCCCCCCGCACCAGACCCGCCCCTCACGCCTCCTCCGCGCCGACGATCCGCACGGTCCTTCGCCGGTCCGGCTGCCCCTCCGCAGGACGTACGACCGCGAGCAATGCCATGTCGTCGGTCGACTCACCCCCCGTGTGCAGGCGCACGTCATCGGTCAGCGCGGACAGCAGTTCCTCGGGCCCGGGGAAGATCCGCCCGCGCAGCCGGGCCGCCGGATCGTAGAAGACCCCCTCGGCGTTCCGCGCCTCGGAGAGGCCGTCCGTGTAGAGGAGCAGGGTCGTCCCGGCCGGCAGGTCCCACTCGTCCGTGTGCTCCGGCCACACCCCCAGATCCATCCCGAGCGGCAGCGCGGGCACGGAGGGCTTCAGTACCTCCAGTGCCCCGTCCGGGTGCAGCAGGATCGGCTCGGGGTGGCCGCGGTTGACGATCCGCACCCGGGGCAGCCCGGACGGGATCTCGGCCAGCACGGCGGTGATGAAGCCCTCCAGCACGTCGAGCCCGCCCCGTCGCGCCTCCTCCCGCCCCAGCGCCCGTTCCAGCCGCCTCGCCACCCCCTCCAGCGAGGGTTCCTGCTCGGCCGCCTCGCGGAACGCCCCGATGACCACCGCCACCGTCTCCACGGCGTCGAGCCCCTTCCCCCGCACGTCCCCGACCACCAGCCGCACCCCCCACGGGGTGTCCGCCACGGCGAACAGATCGCCGCCGACGAACTCGTCCGCCTGTGCCGCCTCGTACCGCGCCGCGACCTGCAGCCCGCCGGTCCGGTCGGACGGCTGCGGCAGCACCGCGCGCATGGCCGTCTCCGCGATGAACCGCGCCGAGGCCAGCTGCTCGTTGCCGCGCCGCACGACCCCGTTGATCACGACCGCCAGGACCGAGACGGTGGCCAGGGTGAGCAGCTCGATCAACGGCACGACCTCCGGCAACGCGCCGCTGTACAGCCGCATCGCGATGACGGCCAGCATCGAGGCGATCCCGGTGCGGATGGTGCTGGACAGCGAGAAGAACGGGGCGGCGATCAGCGGAGCGGCCACGAACAGCGGAATGGCGGTGAAGGTCGGCGGGGTGAGGGCATCGAAGACCAGCCCGCCGAGAATCATCAGCGCGGGCAGCGCGCGCACGAACCGCCGGGTACGGGCACCGCCCCCGACATGGCTGCCGCGCCGCTTCTCCCGCTTCCACACCTGTGGTCTCCTGCCCGGTACGCGCGCGGCTGCGGACGGTACCGCGCCCCACCCCAGGCTCGCCGGAGCGGAACGGGGCGGCGACTCCTCGTCGGCCAATGGGGGGACATGTGTGGTGCGGCTCACGTACCGCCCGGCCCCTGCCGCTGCGTGGACCCGCAGACTCCCGGCCCGAAACGAATCAGGCCCGGCACGCTGTGTGCGTGCCGGGCCTGATCTCTTCAGTAGCGGGGACAGGATTTGAACCTGCGACCTCTGGGTTATGAGCCCAGCGAGCTACCGAGCTGCTCCACCCCGCGTCGGTGAACACAACTCTACGCCATGTCCGGCGCCCTTCTGACCACTCGGGTTCGACCGGCCTTCACCCCGGCCGCATCAGGGACAGGTTCTCCCAGGAGATACGGGGAGCGGGAGTAGATATGTGGTGATATGACTGATTTATCATTTATCTGCCGCCGCGATGAACTCGCGCTGATCGAGGAGCGATCCGTGGACGACTTCCCGTTGCTCGACCTCTTCTGGACCATGCTCTGGTTCTTCCTCTGGGTCATGTGGCTCTTCCTGCTGTTCAAGGTCATCTCGGACATCTTCCGCGACCACGAACTCGGCGGCTGGGGCAAGGCCGGCTGGCTGATCGTCACGCTGCTGCTGCCGTACATCGGCGTCCTGGTGTACGTGATCGTGCGCGGCAAATCGATGAGCAAGCGGGACATCAAGGAAGCAAAGGACCGTGATGCGGCCTTCAAGGCGTACGTACGGGAAGCCGCCGGCACCTCCGACGCGAGCGGTGCCGACGCCGCCGGCGCCGCGAAGAAGGGGAGTCACGTCGACGACCTGGCGAAGCTCGCCGAGCTCAGGGACAGGGGCGCCATCACGGACGAGGAGTACCAGCGGGCGAAGACGAAGCTCCTCGTCTGACCGCCCCGTCCGGCCCGGTCCCCGCACGGCGCGTATGTCTCTCTCCCCCAGGTCCGGCGAACTGGCAGGGCGCCAGGACCACGGGGAGGCTTGATACGAGGTGGCCGTTTCCGCCCACGGTTCTCGGGGGTGCCGGAGCCACGGCGTACATCTGCTCGCACCGACGGCCCGACAGGGGAGGCCGAGCGGGGTGCGGTCCCCATCTCGACGCCTGAGGAGATGGCCCGGCCATGAACGGCACCACGCTCGGAAGCCTGGACGCGATGCGGACCGCGCTGCGCGGTCCCGTCATCGGCTCGCAGGACCCGGAGTACCGCCAGGCCCGCACGGTCTACAACGCCATGATCGACAGACGCCCGGCGGCGGTGGTGCGGTGCACCGACGCGGCGGACGTCATGGCCGCGGTCGGCTTCGTCCGGGACGAGGGCGTCGCGCTCGCGGTCCGCGGCGGCGGGCACAGCGGTGCGGGTCTGTGCCTGGTGGACGACGGCGTCACCATCGACCTCTCGCCCATGCGCTGGGCGCACATCGACCCCGGCGCACGGACGGCCATGGTCGGCGGCGGCGCCACGCTCGGCGACCTCGATCACGCCGCCCACGCGTTCGGGCTGGCCACCCCCTCCGGCATCCTGTCGTCCACCGGCGTCGGCGGCCTCACCCTGGGCGGCGGCCACGGCTACCTCACCCGCAGATACGGCCTGACGATCGACAACCTGCTGGCCGCGGACGTGGTCCTGGCGGACGGCACCTCGGTGACGGCGAACAGCACCACCCACCCCGACCTGTTCTGGGCGCTGCGCGGCGGTGGCGGCAACTTCGGCGTCGTCACCTCCTTCACCTTCCGACTGCACCCGGTGGACACCGTGGGCGTCGCCATCACGGTCTGGCCGGTCGACCGGATCCCCGACGTACTGCGCTGGTACCGCGGCTTCCTGCCGCAGGCCCCCGAAGACCTCAACGGCTTCTTCATCGCGCTCACGGTGCCGCCCGGTCCCCCGTTCCCGGAGGAGATCCACGGCCAGAAGATGTGCGGCGTGGTGTGGTGCTGGACGGGCGACCCCGACCTCCTCGAAGCCACCCTCAAGCCTGTCGAGGACCCCGGCCCGCCCGCCTTCCACTTCACGGCTCCGATGCCGTACACCGCCCTGCAGTCGATGTTCGACGAGCTGCTCCCCACCGGTCTGCAGTGGTACTGGCGCGGCAACTTCTTCGACCGGATCACCGACGACGCCATCGACGTACACGCCAAGTACGCCGAGAACCTCCCCACCGACCTGTCGACCATGCACCTGTACCCGATCGACGCGGCCGCCCACCGGCTCGGCCCCGACGACACGGCCTGGGCCTACCGGGACGCGGTCTGGTCCGGCGTCATCGCGGGCATCGACCCCGACCCGGACAACGCCGAGAAGCTCAGGCAGTGGTGCGTCGACTACTGGGAGGAGCTGCACCCGCACTCCATGGGCGGTACGTACGTGAACTTCATCGGCGCGGACGAGACCCCGGACCGGATACGCGCCACCTACCGTGACCACTACGAACGCCTCGCGGCCATCAAGCGGACCTACGACCCGGACAACCTCTTCCACGCCAACCAGAACATCGAGCCGGCGGCGTGATCCGGGGGCTCACCATGCGGGGGGAACGACACCGGCATCATCCGATTTGACCCTGCCGTCGTCCGTCGAGAACCGGGAACAGAGCCCGCAGAAGTTCGCCCAGGCCGGCGTGGCCGCCCTCGCCCGGTAACGGCTCCCCCTGACTCCGGCGGCGCCCGCTCCCCCGTACGGGTGCCGCCGGTCTTTTCGTACCCGCGCCCGGGCAGGAGGCCTCCCGCCCCCTGCCCGCCGCGGGCACAGGCACGTCGGGGCCCGCCGAAGGGGTCGTTTCGGCCACGCCCGAAACAACTTTCCGCCCCGTCCCCGGCTCCCTAGCGTCTTGTCTGCGCCGCCCGTACAGCGGCGTCGGGATCGCGCCCACCGCTCTCCGGGCGCACCAACGGGGGACAGCTCACATGAACAACCGCACACGCATGTCCATCGGCGTCATCGCTCTCGCCCTGGCAGGGGGAACCCTGGGCACCAGCACCGCCGTGGCCGGGAACAACGCGGCCTCCACCACGGACGCCCGGATCGCCGCACAGAGCCCCCGGGCCGCCGCGGCCGTCACGCCCCGGCTCTTCCTGCCGTTCCCCTGCGGGACCAAGTGGCGGGTGTCCTCCGGCGCCTCCTCCCACTCCCCCGCCCTCGACATCGACAAGGGAAACGCGAAGGCGGAAGGCAAGCGGGTGCAGGCCGCGGCCGACGGCGTCGTCGTCTTCTCCACCCGCTTCGCCCGGGGCTCGGGCAACACCATCCAGATCAAGCACAAGGGCGGCTACTACACCACCTATCTCCACCTGAAGTCGCGCAGCGTCAGCAAGGGCGACAAGGTCAAGCGCACCACGAAGATCGGCACCCTCGGCAAGGACGGCCCCACCGCCAACAACCACCCGCACCTGCACTTCGAGGTCGCCAAGGGCAAGAAGAACGCGGACCGTTGGGGAGGAGCGGACGGCGGGGCGCACCGGAGCACCGCCAACCTCTACCCGAAGGCGTACAAGGGCGCCGGCCACACCTGGTCGAACCAGGTCTCCCACTCCTGCTCGGCCCCCAAGCCGACCAAGTGGGCACTGTTCAAGGTGGTCAAGCCGGTCACCAAGCGCGCCTGGGCCGGCACCAAGTACAAGTCCTTCGGCAAGCTGAGCAAGGGCAAGACGGTCATGCTGGGCTGCAACCACACCCGTAGGCCCGACGGAAAGCTCTACCGGCGTCTGGACGGCGGCGGCGGTGCGGACGGCAGGGGCATGTGGGTGCGGTCGTCGACCACGTACGTCAAGCAGATCAAGGGCTGCACGAAGTAGGACGGCCGGGCCTCTTCCGGCTGCCTCCGGCCCCGGCCCGCCGCACTCTCCCGCCGGAGCCCCGTACAGCGGGCTCCGGCGGGAGAGGCATGTGTTCCGGACCGGGTCCCCGGGGCCTCATCCCGTGCGGTACTCGACCATCACCGGCTCCTCGCCGAACCCGATCCGGCCGCCGGTCCGGAGGGGGACCGTCCGGCCGTCCATGCGGCGCAGGCGGTACGCACCCTCGTCCACCGGCACGTCCGCGCGCCCCTTCGTGGTCCAGCGGACGAGGAACGGTCTGCCGTCCCGTTCGAAGCGGCAGGTGTACGCCCCTTCCGGCAGGCCCAGCTGGGCGCCCTGCCCGCAGGCGGCGATCCGTGCACCGTCCAGCCACTGCCACAGTCGTCCCATGCGCAGCCCGGCCTGCGTGGGCCGTCCGCCGACGGGCTGCACCACGAGCGGCACGCCGGTGCTCCCCCAGCTGTAGAAGTACATCCGCTGCACTCCGTAATGCCGGCTGTAGAGCCCCGCCAGATAGAAGCGCACCGCGTAGTCGCGGGCGCGGCGGGCGTCCAGCGGCGGAGTGACGGCGACGCTCCGGTCCGGCCCGGTGTTCCACACCTCGATCTCTCCCAGCCCCTCCTCGAACATGGTGTCGTGCACCTGCCGCGCGAGATCGATGATCTCCTCCGGCGGCGAATCGGCCCTGCTCGGCGGCAGCTTCAGCGCCGCGGCGTCGCAGCTCTCGTACGCGCCGGTGCGCGCGAATTGCCGCAACAGCTCGCGGCCCCGCTCCTTCCACAGCTCCCCGAAGGACGGGCAGGCCACCAGCGCCCCGGGGTCGACGCGGCGGATGATCGTGGCCGCCCGCTCCACCATCTTCGCGAGGACGGCGATGCTTCCGGCGTAGTGCAGCGGGTGACTGGGATAGTCCCAGAGCTCGTACGACTCGATGCGGCCGCGGTAGCGCGTGACGACCTCCTCCACGAAGCGGTCCCAGTCCGCCAGGTCGGCCGGGGGCGAGGCGAGCGAATCGGCGTAGCCGGACCTGCGTCCGCCCGGGGCAGCCCACAGCGGGGTGCCGGAGAGGGTGAGCAGGACCGGCAGCCGGTGCCGTTCGGCGGAGTCGACCGACCGTTCCAGGACCGACCAGCTGTAGCGGCCGCGCCGGGGCTCGATGGCGCCCCAGCGGGTCCCGCTCTCCCACAGCCGTACGGCACCGGTGCGGAACGCGGGCATCTCTCCCGTATCGGTGTTCATCGTCAGCCCGAAGAACTCCGGCTGCACCCGGCGCGGTGCGACGGACCAGAGCGGCCCGTCGAACCGCTGACCGGCGGAGGCGGGGCTCCCGCGTCCGGCGCCCAGGGCCGGGGCCGTCCCGCCCGCGCCGTTCCCGCTGTCTCCCGGCAGGTACGCACTCGCGGCCGAAGCGACGACGAGGACGACCAGCAGGGCCACCACGCGCAACGAGGAAATCAAGCGGCGCAGCGGCAGCCGCGCCTCCCACAGGCTCTCGCCGGAACCGTCCCCGCTCGCACCGGCCCCGTCCCCGCTCCCGCTCCCGCTCCCGCCGGTACCAGCCCCGTCCTCGTCCGGACGTTCCCTGTCTTCGTCCGGGCGTTCCCCGTCACCGTCCGGGCGTTCCTTCCGGTCGTCCGGGGCCTCCTCGGCGGTCGTCCGCGACCAGACCCGGTACAGCCGGTCCAGTTCGGCCGGGCTCGCCCCACAGACCCGCGCCACCCGTTCGACCGCCCCGAAGCTGCCGGGGACGGTCAAGCCCTGGCAGTAGCGGTGGAGCGTGGACCGGCTGAGGCCGGTGCGGTGGGCGAGCGCCGTGTAGCTGCGTCCGCTGCGCCGCTTCAGCGCCTCCAGCAATTCGGCCAGTTCCGATGGTTCCGGCATTTCCGTATCGGACGTCATCGCCCTCCCGTTGCCCCGATTCCCCCTGGGGACGCGGGACGCGCGTCCCGCGTCGTCCCACTCGGCCCGAACGTGGCAGCTGAGGCCCCTTCAGGTGTCCCGTTGTCCCATCTCCCCGCTTCTCCTTGCCTTCGAACCCACCGCCGTCGCAAGGTCGCAGCACCGACGCCGACAGAACGTGGAGTCGTCGGCGCCGCTCGGGGGAGCGGCGATCGCGTCTTGCACATGGGGGACATATGCTGCGCATCCACTTCACGGCCGGGGACCTGGTCCGTACACGTGTCGCCGACAATCCCGATCCGCTCTGGGAATCCGTACTGAGCCTGCACCAGTTGCAGGAACGGCAGTCGGACCCCGTCATGGTCCGCTGGCAGAGACACGTCATCAGCAACGGCCGGGCCCCGCTGCGCCTGCTGTTACCCCTGGTCCCGGCCCGTGGCTACTTCCCGGACTTCCTCACGCCGGCCGAGAGCGCCGAGGGGTTCGAGGCGGGGCTCGACGCACTGCTGTCGACCCCGCGGACCCAATTGTGCGGTCAGGTCGCCCAGTTGGCGCAGGACAAGCCGCTCGACGCCTGGGCCCGGTCGGTCGCGGAGGGCAGGTCGCCCGTGCTCCACCGCCTCGGGGATGCCCTGCGCGCATACCGGCACCACGCCCTCGGCGGGATATGGCAGCGCATCCGTGCGCGGATCGAGGCCGACCGTGCCTGGCGGTCGCGCACGCAGTGCTTCGGCGGCACCGACGCGATGCTGCGCACGTTCGGGCCCGGTCTGCGCTGGCGCCCGCCCGTCCTGGAAGCCGACTACCCGGTCGAGACGGACATGCGCCTGGAGGGCAGGGGGCTGCTCCTGATCCCGTCGTACTTCTGCCACCGGGCTCCGGTCGCCCTGGCCGATCCGTCCCTGCCGCCGACCCTCGTCTATCCCGCACGGGCCGTGGTGCCAGGACCGACACCCCCGCCCCCGTCGGGGGGACCGCGCCTCGCGCGGCTCCTGGGACACACCAGGGCCGCCGTCCTGGAATCCCTCGACGGCGAGTGCACCACGAGTGAACTGGCCCGGCGCGTCGGGGTCTCCGTCTCCTCGGCCAGCGAGCACGCGGCCGTCCTGCGGAACGCCGGCCTGGTCTCCAGCAACCGCCTGCGCAACTCCGTGCACCACAGCCTCACCCCGGTGGGCTTCGCGCTGCTCGGTGCCGGGGTACGCGAGCCCGGCGTGTGATCCGAATGTCGCACCGGCTCATGGCAGAGCCCCCTGCCTCGGTCTTGTTTCCGAGTCAGGGGGCTGTTCGGTAGGCCGTGTGGGACTCGAACCCACAACCAACGGATTAAAAGTCCGCTGCTCTGCCAATTGAGCTAACGGCCCTCGGCGAATCACCCCTGAGCATAGCCCGCCGGGGCCCGGCCGCCGATCGGGTATCGGTTACCGGGCCCCGTCGCGGTGAAATCCCGGGCCGTCAGAGGGGTTCGTCCGGGGTGATCGTGCGCTTGTGATCCGGTTTGAGGAACCAGTGCCTCGCCGATGCCAGCCACCATGTCGCCGCGAAGCCCAGGACCACGAGCACCGCGACGGGCGCGTAGTTGAACGTCTCCCAGGTGACCGGCGAGAGCTGCGGCAGCATGAAGAGCACCGTGATGATCACGACCCAGGCCACCGCCACGATGCCGATCGGGCGGGACCAGCGGCCCAGGTGCCAGGGGCCCGGGGTGAAGTCGTCGCCCCGGAGCAGGCGGAGCAGCGTGGGGATGACGTAGGCGATGTAGAGACCGATCACCGCGATCGAGGTCACCGCCGCGTACGCCGTGACGTTGATCAGATACGGGAGCCCCAGTACGAGGGCGCCGGCCGCGGCGAGCCAGACCGCGGCGACGGGGGTGCGGGTGCGTGGGCTGACCGTGTGCCAGAGCCGGGAGAAGGGCAGGGCCCCGTCCCGCGAGAAGGCGTAGATCATGCGGCTGTTGGCGGTCACGGACGCCATGCCGCAGAAGAGCTGGGCGCCGATCACGATCAGCAGCAGGAGCTTGCCGGTGGTGGCGCCGAGGGCGTCCAGGAGGATCTGGGCGGGCGGGGCGCCGGTCGGCGAGTCCAGCGCTCCGTCGTACGACTGGATGGCGAAGGTGAAGCCGAGGAGCAGGACGAAGCCCGCGATCCAGGAGGTCCAGATCGACTGGACGATGCCCTTCGGGCCGGCCGTCGCCGCGTCGTGGGTCTCCTCCGTCATATGGGCGGAGGCGTCGTAGCCGGTGAAGGTGTACTGCGCCATCAGCAGGCCGATCATCACGACGTAGAAGCCGCTGCCCCAGCCCGTGTTGTTCACGAACTCGGTGAAGACGAAGGACGCCGACTGGTGCGAGTCCGGTACGAAGGTCAGGGCGCCGACGATGACGGCGACGCCGACGACGTGCCACCAGACGCTCACGCTGTTCAGGATCGCGACGATCCGCACCCCGAAGGTGTTGAGCAGGCCGTGCAGCAGCAGGATCGCGGCGAAGAGCAGGATCGTACGGGTGGGGGTGACCCCGAAACCGAACTGGAGGTTCAGATACGCGCCCAGGAAGGACGCCGCCCCGAAGTCGATCCCGGCGGTGACGGCGACCTGGCCGAGTACGTTGAACCAGCCCGTGAACCAGGCCCAGGCCGCGGCCGAGCGCTGCGGGGCCAGCCGGTGGGCCCAGAAGTAGAGGCCTGCGGAGGTCGGGTACGCCGAACAGATCTCGGCCATCGCCAGGCCGACGAACAGCGTCATCAGGCCGACACCGACCCAGCCCCAGGTGATGACGGCGGGGCCGCCGGTGTTCATGCCGAAGAGGTAGAGCGTGAGGCAGCCGGAGAGCACCGAGATGATCGTGAACGAGACGGCGTAGTTGGAGAACGCGGACATGCGCCGGGCCAGCGTCTGCGTGTACCCGAGCTGCGCCAGGCGCTCCTCGTCGGAGATGCCCGGTGGTGGGCGGTCCTCACTTGCGTCGATTGTCATGCACCCAGCAATTCCCGCGCTCCGGGGCACACATGCGGTCGCCGGGGTCACGACTGGGAAAACCCGCCCCGGCAACGGAGGAGGGCGCGGCCCGCAGGCCACGCCCTCCCTCTGAAGCCCGCCGTCGCTCAGGTGATCTTCGTGTACTTCTTCCAGCGCGTGTCGGCCAGCTTCCTCGGCGCCGAGAAACCCCCGGTGTGGTTCGCGTTGTAGAGGTACACCGCACCCGCCGGCGTCCGCGCGAGGATGTCCTGCCGCCCGTTGTGGTCCATGTCCCCGCTGCCGACGATCACGTTGTACCTGCCCCAGCCCGAGCCGATCTTCGTACGTGGCGCGAAGCCGCCCTTGCCGTTGCCCCGGTAGAGCCAGAGCACCCCGGCGCCGTCCCGCGCCACGATGTCCGCACGCCCGTCGCCCGACAGGTCGCCGCGTCCGGCGATGGCGGAGTAGCTCTTCCAGGTGGTGACCTTCGTACGGCCCGCCAGGGAGCCGTCGCTCTTGCCGCGGTAGAGCCAGATCACGCCCGAGGCGTCCCGGGCGAGGATGTCGGGGAGACCGTCCCCACTGAGGTCGCGGGCGGCCACGATCCTGTTGTACTTGGACCAGCCGGTGCCCAGTTTCACCTTCGGGGCCCTGCCGACCTCGCTGTGGCTCATCGGGCTGGGAATGCGGTAGAGCGTGCCGCCCGGCGTACGGGCGAGCAGGTCGCCCTTGCCGTCGCCGCCCAGGTCGCCCAGTTCGGTCATGAAGTCGAATTCGTCGCGCCAGTCGAGCATCGAGCCGATGCTGTCGACGTAGCAGTCGTCGAGCCTGCCCTGCTGGTCCGTCGTGCAGAGGTCGATGAGGTCGCCGGGCTCCCGCGCCAGGACCGAGCCGCTGATTCGCTCGTCGAGGTCGACATCGCGGGTCCAGTCGATGACCGTGGACCGGTAGGAGGAGATCCGGGTGTAGAGCCGCACCCCTCCCGCCACGCAGCCGGTGGCCCTGGTGGCCGAAACGGCGATGAGCTTGCCGCCACCGACGAGCGCCCCACCCGCGTCGCCGAAGCACTGGTCCTCGTCCGCGACGGGCGGCGCGCCCGGGGCGGGTACGGTGCAGAGCGTGCTGCTCGGCAGCGTACGGCCGAGCAGTGCGGCGCAGGACGCCGCCGACTTGAGCACCACCTGCTCGCTGTGACGGACCCGCGGGGCGTCGACCAGGTCCAGCCCCGACCACGAGTAGAACGTCGCCCTGGCCTCCGCGGCGTACAGCGCCGTATCGGCCGACGACGCGAGCACCGGCTTGCCGTACGAGGCCGGCGTCGCCCGGATCGCCACCGAGACGGCCCCCTGGCGGGTGGCCGCGTCGTACGTCGGGTGGCTGCGATAGCGCGGATCGCTGCCGCCGCTCGACAGCTGACCGCTCGACAGGTCGTGGTCCCACTCCATGTCGGCGTGGCTGCGGCCGGTGAAGCAGTCGGGCGTGGCCAGGGTCCGGGTCTTGGACAGCGTGATGCCCGTGCAGGCCCGGTGGGAGCCGTCCGCTTCGTCGGTGTAGTGGAGCGGGATGAGCCACGAGGGCACCGTCGTGGCCGCCCTGGCCTGCGGCGCGGAACCCAGCAACCCGGCGAGCACGGCTCCGGACGCGGCCAGGGTGGTGAGCGCCCTGCCCGCCCCCGGCACCGCGAGCCGGCCCCGCACCGAACGTCCCTCGGTCATCAGAAGACCCCCTTGTAGCCCTGCCAGCCGGTGGCGATCTTCGTGCGCGAGCCGAACGATCCCTTGCCGTTGCCGTTGTTGCGGAAGAGGTTGCCCGAGCCGTCCCGCTCGACGATGTCGGCCTTCCCGTCACCGGTGATGTCGCCCACCCCGACGATGGTGTTGTACGAGGTGCCCCACGCGCCGAAGACCTTCACGCGCTCCTTCAGCTTCCCGGCGGCGGTGCCGTCGTAGCGGTAGAGCGTGCCGTCCTTGTGGTGGGCCAGCACATCGCCGTAACCGTCGCCGTTGAGGTCACCGACGCCCACGACCTTCGAGTAGCCGGTCCAGGACGAGCGGATCTTCACCCCGGCCTTCAGCTTGCCGTGGCCGTCGTCGGCGAAGAGATGGACGTCGCTGGTCGACGCCTTGCGCGCGAGCAGGTCGGGCCGGCCGTCACCGGTCAGATCACCGGGCACGGTCAGCACGTTGTACGCGTTCCACCCCGCGCCCAAGGAGGTGTGACTGCTGTTCGGCGTGTACGGGGAGCCGCACTTCCCGGCGTACCGGCGCAGCTCCCCGCCCGGCATCCGTACGAGCATCTCGGCGCACCGGTCGCTGCCCATGTCCCCGAACGGGACCGCCACCGTGCCCTTGGGCCAGCCGGCGCCGGAGCGCTTCCAGTCGAACTTCCCCTTGCCCTCGGTGTAGTGCAGGGTCAGCTCGCCGACCGAGTTGAGCGTGACCAGCTCGCCGAAGTCGAGGCCGCCCTGGTCGTGGTGGCCCTGGAGGCCGCCGCTGACCGAGATCTTTCCGCTGCTGGTGTACGTGCCGTCGCCCTCGGCCGCCCTGGCGGTCAGCGTCCAGGTGTGGTTCTCGTTGGACGGGTAGCCGCCCGCGTCGGTCCTGCCGTCCCAGGCGACGTCGACCTCGGCGCCCGGCCCCCCGGACAAGGTGCGCACCGTACGACCGTGAGCGTCCTTCACGGAGAAGGTCCAGGTCACGGGCCTGTTCAGCTGCCAGGTGCTCTCCCACCTCTGCCCGCCGCTGGTGTCCTTGAGATCGATGTACCCGGCGTTGAGATCCGACTCGATCTTCGCCAGGGGCTGCGCGGGCACCCCGCTCGGCACGATCCGGATCGCCTTGTCCGGGCCGACGTACGCGATGTCGCCGCCGAACTTGTCCACGGCCCAGGTCAGCCGGCGCTGGTCGGCGGTGGTGCCCGCGGGCAGGTCCGCGATCTCCCGGGGCGGTGCGGCCGTCCCGGTGTGGAAGTCGGTGAGCACCAGCTTCCCGGCGGTGCGGTCGTGCCGGACGAGATAGCCGTCGCCGACGAGCACGGCGCCGGACGGCACGGTGAAGCTCTTCTTCGCCGTACGGTCGTACACCCCGGCGACGCCGCTCGTGCCGCAGTTCCAGTAGATCCAGCGGCCGACGGTCTGGAGTTCCTTGATCACGCACGGGGCGCCGGTGGCGGCGGTGGCGACGACCTTCTTCTGTTCGAGGTCGGTCGCGGTGATCGCTCCGGCGGTGGAACTCGCCGTCCACAGCGCCGATCCCCATACCGAGGCGGCGGTGATGGACCGGGTCATCCGCACATCCGTCCTGCGGTATTCGCCGACGGCGTCGACGTACTGCTTGCCCGTCGATGCCGCGTTGTAGACGAAATAACGTCCGGTCGCGTCCACGAACTGACCGCCGGTCACAGCAGGTTCGTCGGAGCTGTGGAAACTGCCCGCCGTCAGCCAGATCTGGGCACGCTCCTGGCCGTTGTCGACGAAGAAGCGGCCCACATGGCCGTTGCCGGTGGCGCGCAGCGGTACGCAGGAACCGGCGTCGCACGGCACACGCTTGACATGCGCACCGGTCGCGTAGGTGTCGGCGTATCCCATCGAGGTGGGAGCGCCCACCGTCGCCCCGTCCGCGGCGACCTGGCGGGCGAACACGAACTGCGGTCCGCTCGGGGCGATTTCCACGGTGTTGAGCACTCCACCGGCGAAGTCGATGCCCCAGACCCCGCCGGTCTGCACCGGGGTCGGCGTATCCGCCGCGACGGCACTCGGCATCGAGCCGAGACCGGTGGCGACCACGGTGAGAGCGGCCAGCGCGGCGATACGGCGCCGGGCGCCACGACCGCTTGGAGAAGCAAGGCGAGCCAAAAGGGTTCAGTCCTCCCCGAAATACCCGAAGGCATGAAGGGCACAGGTGATCAACGGCAGCCCGCCGCAAAGGAATCACGCAAAGCTCGCAAAGCCCCCCGGCCCCGCCCCTGTGCAAGTGGCCGGATGCTAGCAGCGGTTACTCATGTGAGGGAAGTGAAAAGAAAAGCGGGCCCGCTCGTGAAGAGCGGGCCCGCTTTCCGCAGACCTTTCAGCGGACCTTCAGCAGGTCCTCACCGCGTTCAGCCGTTGCGCTTCCAGCGCGGCTTGTCGTCGCGGCGGCCGAAGGAACCGGTGTTGGTGCCGGTGCCCCGGTGGTCGTCGCGGCGGCCGGTCGGACGGTCGCTGCCACCGGAGCGGAAGCCGCCGGAGGGGCGGTCGTCACGACGGTCGCGGTTGAACGGACGGTCGCTGCCGCCGGAGCGGAAGCCGCCCGACGGACGGTCGTCACGACGGTCGCGGTTGAACGACGGGCGGTCGTTGTCGCGGCGGTCGAAGGAGCGGCCGCCACGGTCGTCACGGCGGTCGTTGGAGCGGAAGCCGCCCGACGGACGGTCGTCACGACGGTCGCGGTTGAACGACGGACGGTCGTTGTCGCGGCGGAAGCCACCGGACGGACGGTCGTCACGACGCTGGAAACCACCACGGTCACCACCGCGGTCGTCCCGGCGGTCACGATTGAAGGACGGACGGTCGTTGTCGCGGCGGAAGCCACCGGACGAGCGGTCGTCACGACGCTGGAAACCACCACGGTCACCACCGCGGTCGTCCCGGCGGTCGTTGCCGCGGTAGCCACCGCGGTCGCCGCCACGGCTGTCCCGGCGGTCGAAGTTGCCCCGGTCGTCGCGACGGTCGTCACGGGCGGCGGGCTGCTCCGGCACGGAGACGGCGGCCTCGATCGCGGCCTCCGCCTCGGCGGCGACCTCGGCCACCGCGGCCTCGGGGTCGTCGCCCCGCTCGCGCGCGGCACGGGCGACGAGGCGGTCGGCCTCCTCGCGCAGCTCACCGGCACGGCGCTGGACGCGCTCCAGCTGCTTGGTCAGGTCGGCGACCTCGCGCTCGGCCTGCTTGGCGGCGTTGTTCGCGGAGTCGGCCTGGACCTCGGTCAGCGAACGGGCACCGGTGATCTCGGCGACCTCCGGGTCGAAGGCACCCGCGCCGCCGACGATGTGACGCGAGGCGTCGACGCCCGCGTCCTCCATCAGGCGGAAGATCTGACGGCGCTGGTGCGGCAGCGCCAGCGAGACGACGACACCGGACTTGCCGGCCCGCGCGGTACGGCCCGAGCGGTGCAGGTAGTCCTTGTGGTCACCGGCCGGGTCCACGTTCAGCACCAGGTCGATGCCGTCGACGTGGATACCGCGGGCGGCGACGTCGGTCGCGACGAGCGCGTTGACGTAGCCGTCCTTGAAGTCGGCGAGCACCCGGGTACGGGCACCCTGCGTCATGCCGCCGTGCAGCGCGTCCGCCTTGACGCCCGCCTCGACGAGCTGCTCGGCGATGCGGTCGGCGCCCAGCTGGGTGCGGACGAAGATGATGGTGCGGCCCTTGCGGGCGGCGATGGCGGAGGTGACCGGCGCCTTGTCCTTCGGCTTCACGACGAGGACGTGGTGCGTCATGGTCGTGACGTTGCCCTGGGCGCTGTCGACCTCGTGGCTCACCGGGTTGTCCAGGTAGCGCTTGACCAGCGTGCCGATCTCGTTCTCCATCGTGGCGGAGAAGAGCATGCGCTGACCGCCGACCGGAACCTGGTCGAGCAGCTCGGTGACCTCGGGCAGGAAGCCCAGGTCCGACATCTGGTCGGCCTCGTCGAGGACGGCGACCTGGACGTTCTCCAGGGAGCAGGCGCCCCGGTTGATGATGTCGCGCAGCCGGCCCGGGGTGGCGACGAGGATGTCGACACCGCGCTCCAGCGCGTAGATCTGGTTGCCCATCGACGTACCGCCGCAGACGACCTTCATCTTCAGGCCGAGCACGTCGCCGTACGGCTGGAGCGCGTCCGCGACCTGCATCGCGAGCTCACGGGTCGGCGTGAGGATGACCGCGCGGGGCTTCTTCTTCTCGGTGTGACCGCCGGCCAGCGTGGCCAGGGTCGGCAGACCGAAGGAGAGCGTCTTGCCGGAGCCGGTACGGCCGCGGCCCAGGATGTCCTTGCCGGCCAGGGCGTCCGGGATGGTCGCGGCCTGGATCGGGAAGGGCGCCGTCACACCGTTCTGCGCGAGCTTGCGGACGATGCCCTCGGGCAGGCCCAGGTCGGCGAAGGTGATGGTCGGCTCGGCGTCCGCGTCGGCGTCGGCGTCCACGTCGGCGGAGTCGGTGTCGGCCTGCTCGGCCCGGGTGGCGTCCGCCTCGATGGAGTCGGCGGACTCGGCGACTACGGCCTCAGCGGCCTCGACGAGCTCGTCGTTCTCGATGTTCTCGGGCATGACGGTGTGGTCAGAACTGGAAATTGACATGCGAAATGCGAAACCTTCCGGAGTCTCGGCACGCGCCCGTAACTCCGTGATTCGCAATTTCGACCGCCTCAATGCGGTCCAGCCACGGCAAGGGAGAGTACGCGCCACACGGCGCGCTTCTGTTTCGGCGCCGGGCAATGGGATCAAACGATCTACTACCATACGCACTCCCCCCCACATCGCGCAAACCGGCCTTTCCCCGCACCCCGCTATACCGGCCCCACCTGCGGCGATACCTCCGGCGTCCGCAGCGGCACCGACTCCGCCGACGCGCCCCTCACCTCATTGCGGAGCTGCGCCGCAGACGAGGCGGACGGCTGCGGCTGCGACGGCGGTCCGGACGGCTCCGGCTCAGGGGAGCCCGGCGGCTCGGGGGTCGCCGGCCCGGACGGCACCGGCGATTCGGACTGCTGCGGCACCCCGGGCCCCGGCCGCGAGGCCGAGGGCGTCGGCAGCGGGGTGCCCCGGGGCGGCTCCCCGCCGCCGGGCTCGACACCGCCGGGCTCCGTACCCGGGCGCACGCCACCGGGGGCGGCCGAGGGCGCGCCGGAGCCGCCCGGCTCCGGCGATTCGGCGGCCTCCCGCTCGGAGTGCGCCTCGGCCCGGCCACCACCGGTACGGACCCGGCCCGTGCCCGCCACGGTGCCGCCGTCCGGTCGGGCGGCGTTCTTCCCGTGCTCGGGCGACGGTGACGGCGCCGGTTTCCCTCCGTCGTCGCCGATGCTCATGCAGCCGGTGGACGCGGCGACCGTCGCGGCGACGACGGCCGCCCATCGGACGGGGACGGACAACTGGCGCACGGGAGGCACCTCCGGGGTACGAAGAAGGGGCGGAGCGGTACGGAAAGGAGTGGGGGCGCCGTGCCCAACTCCCGTTGCCCCGCCGGGGACACGCCCCGGACCGGGCCCGCACACCACCCGCACGACTCCCACGCCCCGTCCGCACGCCGCCGGGCACCACCCGGCGGACGCCCGGGACGCGCTCAGCCGTAGCCGAGCGCGTGCAGCCTCTCGTCGTCGATGCCGAAGTGGTGGGCGATCTCGTGGACGACGGTGATCTCGGTCTCGGCGACGACCTCCTCGCGGGACTCGCACATCCGGAGCGTCGGCCCGCGGTAGATGGTGATCCGGTCCGGCAGCACCCCGGCGTACCACTCGCCGCGATCGGTCAGCGGCGTGCCCTCGTACAGCCCGAGCAGCTCCGGATCACCCGGGTCGGGCTCGTCCTCGACGAACACCGCGACGTTGTCCATCAGCCGCGTCAGCTCCGGCGGGATCAGGTCCAGCGCCTCGGCGACCAGTTCTTCGAACTCTTCGCGCGTCATCTCCAGCACCCCGCCATTGTCCCGTACTGCCGGCCCCGGCGCCCCGGTCCGGACCGGCAGGTGACCGCCTCCGCAGGGGTGCGCGCTCCCCTGCCATGTCCTCGCCGTAAACCGTTTTGGCGATAGCCGCTGCCATCCCATATGCTTCTCACGTCCCCGACGCGCTGGAAAGCGCGCAGGTGGGCCCTTAGCCCTCATCGTCTAGTGGCCCAGGACGCCGCCCTTTCAAGGCGGTAGCACGGGTTCGAATCCCGTTGGGGGCACGCTTAACCGTGTGCGAGACTTGTCTCGCACATTAGCTTGGTCCTGTGGAGCAGTTTGGAGTGCTCGCCACCCTGTCAAGGTGGAGGCCGCGGGTTCAAATCCCGTCAGGACCGCTGCAGCCCTTATGAGCTGCGTGGCTGGGTAGCTCAGTTGGTACGAGCGATCGCCTGAAAAGCGATAGGTCGCCGGTTCGATCCCGGCCCCAGCCACCACCCGAAGGCCCCGTCCACCGGACGGGGCCTTCGTCGTGTCAGGCCTCTTCCCGGTCCGTCGAGTTCACGCCGCCCCGGCGGCGCCACGCCCGTACCGCCAGAACCAGCAGCACCACCGCGACCACGGCCACCAGCGCCATGGCGTCCGGCACGTGCTCGCCGATGCGCTGGGCCCACTGCTCGACGGCGAACGAATCGTCCACGTCCAGCAGCCCGGGCAGCGCCGTCGTCCCGTCGTACGCGAGGAACAGCGCGCCGAGACCGATGAAGAAGAGCCCGGACAGCAGGGTCGTGGTGTGCAGCTCGAAGCGGCCGAGCCGGAAGGCGCGACCGCGCAGCCAGGCCCGTCGGCCCAGGTCGAAGCGTTCCCAGAGCAGCGCGAGCAGGAAGAGCGGGACCGCCATGCCCAGGGCGTAGACGGCGAGCAGCAGTCCGCCGTAGACCGGGCTGCCGCTGACCGCCGCCACGGTGAGGACGCTGCCGAGGATCGGGCCCGCGCAGAAGCCGGCCAGTCCGTAGACGGCACCCAGCGCGTAGACCGATACGGCGGTGGTCGGGCGGATCCGGCCGCTGAGGGCGGCGATCCGGCGCGAGGCGAAGCCCAGACCGACGATCTGGGCGATGCCGAGCGCGATGATCAGCCAGCCCGCGCCGAGGACGAGGGCGTCGCGGTGGCGGTAGAAGAGCCGTCCGGCGTACGAGCCCGCGGCGCCGAGCGGCACCAGGGTGGTGGCCAGTCCGGCGTAGAAGATGCCGGTACGGGCCAGTAGGCGCGAGGTGGAGTCGATGGAGTAGGCGAAGAAGGCCGGCAGCAGCAGCGCGCTGCATGGGCTGACCAGGGCGAGCAGCCCGGCGAGGAAGGCCGCGAAGTAGCCGATGTCAGCGGTCATTTCGCGTCGTCCCCGGAGCCCTGGGAGCCCTTGCCGCCCTCGGAGTCCTTGCCGCTCTTGGCGTCCTCGGTGTTGCGGGCCTCCTCGGCCGCCGCCTCGATGGCCTGGGTGAAGGTCTCCATGGGCTGGGCTCCGGCGATCGGGCGGCCGTTGATCAGGAACGACGGGGTGGAGGTCGCGCCGATTCCGTACCCCTGTTCCTGGTCCTTGCTCACGGCGGCGGAGGCGGCGGAGCTGTCCGCGTCACGGGCGAAGCGGTCGAGGTCCGCGACCCCGGCCTGCTGGGCGAGCGCCTTCAGCCGGTCCTTGCCGAACCCCTTCTCCTTGGCCCCCTCGGCGTACGCGGCGGCGTGGAACTGCCAGAAGCGGTCCTGCTGCCCGGCGGCCCAGGCGGCGCGGGCGGCGGCCTCGGACTCGGCGCCGAAGATCGGGAAGTTGCGCCACTCGATGCGCAGGGTGCCGTTGTCGACGTACTTCTTGACCAGGGCGGGTTCGGTGTCGCGGGCGAACTTGCCGCAGTAGCCGCACTTGAAGTCGGCGTACTCGATGAGGACCACGGGTGCGTCGGCGCGGCCCTGCGCGAGCTTGTCACCGGCGTCGCGGCGGGCGAGCTTCGCCAGCTCCGGATAGACGCCGGCGTCCGGGTCGGAGGTGACATCGGCGGCCGAGGGGGAGGAGGCCGAACCCGAGTGGTCGGGGGCGGTGGCCTGGTAGGAGACGAAGCCGAGCAGCGCGGCGGCGAGGACGACTCCGGCGCCGTAGATCACCGGCTTCCGGGACGAGGACTTGCGTGTGGGCGCGGACTTGCGCGCGGGCGTGGGCCTGGACTTGGGCATGCGGGACTCCGTGCTGGTGATGCGGGAGGGAAGAGGAACGGCCGGGTGGGGGCGGCCGGCTACACCCTCAGCACGGAAAGTTCGACGGGAGTGGGTGCGGCGGGCCCGGGGGCGCGCAGTTTCAGCCGTACGGGTGGGTGGACCGGTCCCTGTCCGATGGCGGCGGGCAGGCCCCACTCGGCGAGGCCGGGCGCCTGGTCGTACGCGGCACGGGCCCGGCCCGGGAGCGCGGGTTCGCCGTCGTGCTTCCTGGTCTTGCCGCATCTGGGCGCCGAATGCCGGTCGTCGGCCGTCACCACCGCCGGACCGGAGTCGGCCCGGGCGTCCGCACTCGTCGCGTCGGCCACAAGGGTGGTGACGGTGGCGGGTGCGACAGCGGTGGCGGGTGCGCCGCCGCCGGGCACGGCCGTCGCCGGTCCGCAGAACAGCCCCAGCACGACCGCGAGCACCGCCATCAGGCAGCACCACTGTGTACGGGACACGGCGACCGGCCTTTCCGGACAGGGGCAACGGGTGGTCAGCTGCCCGAAATGGTACGTGCTGTGATCTCGCGCCTCCGCGCGGTGCCCATGGGGTGAGCCGGACTGCACGAAAACATGGGGTGACCCGGACCGCACGAAATACGTTCGCCGTTCGTCGGGCCCGGGTGAGATCCTGGGCTCCGTATGTCTACTTCCTTCGCTGATCTCCAGAACCGGCTCGGACAGATCTCGCTCCGCGATGCGCACCGGCTCGGCCGCCGTCTCGAAGGGGCGCGCCGCATCCGTAAGCCCGAGGCCCGGCAGTCCGTGCTGGACGAGATCGCCGCCGAGGCCGGAAAGGCAGCCGAGCGGCTTTCGCTGCGTGCCGCGCGGATGCCCGCCCTGTCGTACCCGGAACAGCTCCCGGTCAGTCAGAAGAAGGACGAGATCCTGAAGGCGATACGCGACCACCAGGTCGTGATCGTCGCCGGGGAGACCGGCTCCGGCAAGACCACGCAGATCCCGAAGATCTGCATGGAGCTGGGGCGCGGTGTCCGGGGCATGATCGGGCACACCCAGCCGCGCCGGATCGCGGCCCGTACGGTCGCCGAGCGCGTCGCGGACGAGCTGAAGACGCCGCTGGGCGAGGCGGTCGGCTGGAAGGTCCGCTTCACCGACCAGGTGAACCCCGACGCGACGTTCGTCAAACTGATGACGGACGGCATCCTGCTCGCCGAGATCCAGACGGACCGCGAGCTGCGCGCCTACGACACGATCATCATCGACGAGGCCCACGAGCGGTCGCTGAACATCGACTTCCTGCTCGGCTATCTGGCCAGGCTGCTGCCCAAGCGCCCGGATCTGAAGGTCGTCATCACCTCGGCGACGATCGACCCCGAGCGGTTCGCGAGCCACTTCGGCGAGGCGCCGATCGTCGAGGTCAGCGGGCGTACGTACCCGGTCGAGGTGCGCTACCGCCCCCTGCTCGAGGAGGAGGGCGACGACTCCGACCGCGACCAGATCACCGCGATCTGCGACGCCGTGGACGAGCTCCAGACCGAGGGTCCCGGCGACATCCTGGTCTTCCTCTCCGGTGAGCGGGAGATCCGTGACACGGCGGACGCGCTGAACAAGCGGAACCTCCGCCACACCGAGGTGCTCCCGCTCTATGCCCGGCTCTCGCACGCCGAGCAGCACCGCGTCTTCCAGCGCCACACAGGCCGCCGGATCGTCCTGGCGACCAACGTCGCCGAGACCTCGCTGACCGTCCCCGGCATCAAGTACGTGATCGACCCGGGCAATGCCCGGATCTCCCGCTACAGCCACCGCACCAAGGTCCAGCGGCTGCCGATCGAGCGGATCTCGCAGGCCAGCGCCAACCAGCGCAAGGGCCGCTGCGGCCGTACGTCGGACGGCATCTGCATCCGGCTGTACTCCGAGGACGACTTCCTGACCCGTCCGGAGTTCACCGACCCGGAGATCCTCCGTACGAACCTGGCCTCCGTCATCCTCCAGATGACCGCGGCCGGCCTGGGCGACATCGAGAAGTTCCCCTTCATCGACCCGCCGGACCACCGGAACATCCGCGACGGCGTCCAGCTCCTCCAGGAGCTCGGCGCGCTGGACCCGGAGGAGAAGGATCCGAAGAAGCGGCTCACCCAGCTCGGCCGGAAGCTCTCGCAGCTGCCCGTCGACCCGCGCCTGGCCCGCATGGTCATCGAGGCCGACCGCAACGGCTGTGTCCGCGAGGTCATGGTCATCGCCTCCGCGCTCTCCATCCAGGACCCGCGCGAGCGGCCCTCGGAGAAGCAGACACAGGCCGATCAGCAGCACGCCCGCTTCAAGGACGAGACGTCCGACTTCCTGGCGTTCCTGAACCTGTGGCGGTACATCCGCGAGCAGCAGAAGGAGCGCGGCTCGTCCAGCTTCCGCCGGATGTGCAAGCAGGAGTATCTGAACTTCCTGCGCATCCGCGAATGGCAGGACATCTACACCCAGCTGCGTACCGTCGCCAAGCAGATGGGCATCCACCTCAACGAGGAGGACGCGCCGGAGCAGTCGGTGCACACCTCGCTGCTGGCCGGGCTGCTCTCGCACATCGGTCTGAAGGACACCGAGAAGAACGAGTACCTGGGCGCCCGCAGCGCCAAGTTCGCGATCTTCCCCGGTTCGGCGCTCTTCAAGAAGCAGCCGCGGTTCGTGATGTCGGCCGAGCTGGTCGAGACGTCCCGGCTGTGGGCGCGGGTCAACGCCAAGGTCGAGCCGGAGTGGATCGAGCCGCTGGCCCAGCATCTGCTGAAGCGCACCTACAGCGAGCCGCACTGGGAGAAGGACCAGGCGGCGGTGGTGGCGTACGAGCGGGTCACGCTCTACGGGGTGCCGATCGTCGCCCAGCGCAAGATCAATTTCGGCCGGATCGACGCCGAGACCTCCCGCGATCTGTTCATCCGCAACGCCCTGGTCGAGGGCGACTGGCGGACCCACCACCAGTTCTTCCACGACAACCGCAAGCTCCTCGGCGAGGTCGAGGAGCTGGAGCACCGCGCCCGGCGCCGCGACATCCTCGTGGACGACGAGACGCTCTTCGACTTCTACGACCAGCGGATCCCCGAGCACGTGGTCTCCGGGGCGCACTTCGACTCCTGGTGGAAGCACAAACGCCGGGACGAGCCGGACGCGCTGGACTTCGAGCGCTCGATGCTCATCAACGAGAAGGCCGGGGCCGTCACCAAGGACGACTACCCGGACTCCTGGCGCCAGGGGAAGCTGAAGTTCAAGGTCACGTACCAGTTCGAGCCGGGCGCGGACGCCGACGGTGTGACCGTCCACATCCCGCTCCAGGTGCTCAACCAGGTCACCGCCGAGGGCTTCGACTGGCAGATCCCCGGCCTGCGGGAAGAAGTGGTCACCGAGCTGATCCGCTCGCTGCCCAAGCCGATCCGCCGGCACTACGTCCCCGCGCCGAACTACGCGGACAAGTTCCTCGACCGGGCCGTACCGCTGCAGGAGCCGCTGCCGGTCACTCTGGCCCGGGAGCTCCAGCGGATGGTCGGCGTCCCGGTCGCGGCCGACGACTTCGACCTGGGCCGTATCCCGGACCACCTGAAGATCACTTTCCGGATCGTCGACGAGCGGCGCCGCAAGGTGGCCGAGGACAAGGACCTGGAGGCGCTGAAGCTCCAGCTGCGCCCCAAGGCCCGTCAGGCCCTCTCCCAGGCCGCCGCGGCCACCGCGGGCCCCGCGGGCGAGTCCATCGAGCGTTCGGGCCTCACGGACTGGACGATCGGCACGCTGAACCGCGTCTTCGAGACCCGGCGTGCAGGTCAGCCGGTGAAGGCGTATCCGGCGCTGGTGGACCGGGGCGAGACCGTAGCCGTACGGCTCTTCGACACCGAGGCCGAGCAGCAGCAGGCGATGTGGCTCGGCACCCGGAAGCTGATCATGCTGAACGTGCCGGTGAACCCGGCGAAGTTCGCCTCCGACAAGCTGACGAACCAGCAGAAGCTGGCCCTGTCCCGCAATCCGCACGGCTCCATCCAGGCCCTCTTCGAGGACTGCGCGACGGCGGCCGCCGACCGGCTGATCGGCGCGCACGGCGGCCCGGCCTGGGACGAGGAGTCGTTCCGGAAGCTGTACGACAAGGTGCGCACCGACCTCGTCGCACTGACCGAGCACACGGTCAAGCAGGTCCAGCAGGTGCTGGCCGCCTGGCAGGCCTGCGAGCGGCGCCTGAAGGCCACCAACAGCCTGGTCCTGGTCAACAACGTCACCGACGCCCGGGACCAGCTCGCGGCCCTCGTGCCGCCGGGCTTCGTCACGAAGACCGGGCTGCGCAGGCTGCCCGACCTGATGCGCTATCTGGTCGCGGTGGACCGCCGGCTCCAGCAGATGCCGACGGCCGTCCAGCGCGACACCACGCGCATGGAGAAGGTCCACGAGATGCAGGACGAGTACGCCTGGCTGCTCGAACAGATGCCGCAGGGCAGGCCCGTGCCGCAGGAGGTCCTGGACATCCGCTGGATGATCGAGGAGCTCCGGGTCAGCTATTTCGCCCACGCGCTGGGGACGGCCTACCCGGTCTCCGACAAGCGGATCGTGAAGGCGATCGACGCGGCGGCCCCGTGAGAGGGCCCGCTCGGACGGGCCGTTCCGGCCGTGACGGAGCCGCCACCTTCGGTGAGTTCGACCTGACCCTCTGACCTGCTGTACAGTCTGGTTTCGCAGCCAGCCGCAAGGCAAGCAGCGAAAACCTGGTCCTGTGGAGCAGTTTGGAGTGCTCGCCACCCTGTCAAGGTGGAGGCCGCGGGTTCAAATCCCGTCAGGACCGCAGTAACGAAAGCCCGGATCCTTCTGGATCCGGGCTTTCGCGTGTCTTGACTCCGGCCACCGCCGACGAGTAGTCAGACAGCAGAGGCCGCCCCTGTTTTCCCGGTGCGGGGCGGCGGTCCACCGGGAGGTGGCGCGGATGGCTGCGTCCGCCGCACAGGAGACCCGCGCGCTCCTGCGCGCCCATCTGGCCGCCGCTTCCGGCTGCCGCCATCTCACCCGCCACTGTCCGGTCTGCCATCGGCTCCTGCGGCTCGCCATGGAGCCCGTGACGGCCCGCCGGACCGATTCCGCCCCCGAACCGCCACCCCTGCCCCGCGGACGCCAGGACGGCGCTCCGGGAGCCGAGGACCAAAGTCCCCCGGGCGGGTGACCAATGGCGGGGACTTCCGCTTCCCGGCGGTGGCAGGCTCGTACTTGGCAAGACTCGCGCAGTGTGACGGGAGTCACCGAAAGAGTTTCGAGAAGGGGTGACCTTACACCCTTCCTACAACTGGCGAATTTAATATGTGCAATTGCACCACTCGGACGAGAGCGCCACGGGACCATTCGAACCATGCCGCCCCGGCCTCCCCGGACGGTCCGGAACAGTCCCGCACAGACCCGCTCAAGCACGCACGGCGACCCGACCACACCCGACCGGACGCGCGGTTTCCGGCGCCCCTGATGAACGGCCCCGCGCCCGGGGCCGTGTGGGCACAAAAAAGATCGCGCTGGACCCGGCGGAGTCCAGCGCGATCGAACGACGCACCCGTATTGCACAGGTATGGCGCCCGTTGGGGCGGGCGCCCGTCATTTGGAGCTATGGGCGGGCCTGTACGGGTTGGGGGACCCGGAAGCCCGGTTGTTGCGCGGCGACAGGGGTGTGTCAGGCCTCGCTGCGCTGCTGCGGAATACCCGCAAGCAGTGCGCGGACCTCTGCCTCGCGGTACCGGCGATGTCCACCGAGCGTGCGGATGGACGTGAGCTTGCCTGCCTTGGCCCAGCGGGTAACCGTCTTCGGGTCCACGCGGAACATCGTGGCAACCTCAGCCGGGGTCAGCAGCGGCTCGGCATCAGGGGTGCGAGCGGTCATGAGCGGCCTCCTCGGGAGAACCGAACCATCTCGGTTCTTTCCTCTAAATTCTGCACCTTGACCCGCGTTGCCCGAAATGGCGGACGCGGGCCGAGTCGGTTATAGGACGAACGGCTTGTCCTCGGCACTACAACTACACCATCCGTCCAGCCACGTCGGCCAAACCGATGGAATTGCCCTCCCAGGTGTTCATCAGCGACGGAAGCCGATGGACCATGCCATAGCGGACAGTCACACCGCCGTGACGATCAGTCACAGAGCGATCAGGAGCCACCAGACCCCCCATAGCGTGCAATGCTGAGCATTCCGCCCTTAGTTGGACGGACAGAGCCTTCCCCGGGCTCCTTGTCCTATTTTGGCATGAGGAGTAGGGAAGGGCGCAAGAGCCCAGTTAGTGCTATCCATCACGCTTGAGGCAAAGGCCCGGTTCGGGACGTAGGTCCCGAGACCACAGGAGTACGCTTCCGCCTCTCCACTCCCACACGTCACACAGGACACAGGGAGAGACGCGGATATCGCCCCGTCAGTTCGCGAACTGACGATCTCTTACGGCCCGCCAGCGCTCCGCCAGCCGGCCGTACGCCTCGCTCGCCCCTTCGGTGTCACCGGCCTGCAGCGCCGCGATGCCCTCGGCCACATCGGCGGCCGACCGGTCCCCGGCGAGCTCCTTCGCCGACAGCGCGTGCACCAGCCCGGCATAGTCCAGCTCGACCAGCGCCCGCGGATGGAACTCCTCCAGCCAGCGCCCCACGTCCACGAGCCCCTCGGTCAGCGGCCCCTCGTCCACCGACTCCCGCAGCACCTTCAGCGCCCGGGCCAGCCGGCGGCGGGCCTGCACCATCGGCGTCCGGTACCGCAGCACGGGCGCCGCACCGTCCTCGCCCGCCTCCGCGTACTCCCGCTCCTCGTCGGAGAAGAGCACGAACCACCGCACCGGCACCTGCCACACCGAGGTACGGATCCACGGCCTGGCGTCCGGATTCCGCTCCGCCCACCGCTCGTGGTCCGCGACCGCCTGCCCGCGCACCACCGGCGGCAGCACCGCGTCGAGCACCGGACCGGGGAACATCTCCCCCAGCTCCTCCAGCGCCAGCCAGCCGCGCAGCCTGGTCCGCCACGGACAGACGCACACCACCCCGTCGACCTCGGCGACGAACGCGTCCGCGCTCTCGTGCACCGGCACGGCGACCGGCGGGGTGGCCGCCAAGTCGGCCAGCGAACGGCGCAGTTCGTCCTGGGCCGTGGGGATGCGGGGCCGCCCGGCGTACCGGGCCCAATGGGCGCGTTCCGGCTCCGGGAAGGCGGCCAGCGGCTCGTACACCCGGAGGTAGGACGCGTAAGGGACGAGCACTGAGGACACCACCGACATGCAGCAGATCGTGTCACGCCGGTACTCCGCCGGGGGGTGATCCTGGGCACTGGAACAGATCTACGTCCGCGTAGGACTTACGCTCTTGCCCAGTCGGACCGGCCGTGCCGGCCGGTCCACGGCCCTCCCCACCTTCAGGAGGGTCCTCGCCGCTTCGTACTTGGGAGTCACCACAGTGACCGATGTGACCGACGGCGTCCTGCACACCCTGTTCCAATCGGAACAGGGGGGCCACGAGCAAGTCGTGCTCTGCCAGGACCGTGCCAGCGGCCTCAAGGCCGTCATCGCCATCCACTCCACCGCCCTGGGCCCGGCCCTCGGCGGCACCCGCTTCTATCCGTACGCCTCCGAGGAGGAGGCCGTCGCGGATGCGCTGAACCTCTCGCGCGGCATGTCGTACAAGAACGCCATGGCCGGTCTCGACCACGGCGGCGGCAAGGCCGTCATCATCGGCGACCCCGAGCAGATCAAGTCGGAGGAACTGCTGCTGGCCTACGGCCGGTGCGTGGCCTCGCTCGGCGGGCGGTACGTGACGGCCTGCGACGTCGGCACCTATGTCGCCGACATGGACGTCGTCGCCCGCGAGTGCCGCTGGGCCACCGGCCGCTCCCCCGAGAACGGCGGCGCCGGCGACTCCTCGGTCCTCACCGCGTTCGGTGTCTTCCAGGGCATGCGGGCCTCGGCACAGCACGTCTGGGGCGACCCGACGCTGCGTGGCCGAAAAGTGGGGGTCGCCGGGGTCGGCAAGGTCGGTCACTACTTGGTCGAGCATCTGCTGTCGGACGGTGCGGAGGTCGTGATCACGGATGTGCGGGAGGAATCCGTACGCCGGATCACCGAGAAGCACCCCGGGGTCGCCGTCGTCGCGGACACCGAGGCGCTGATCCGTACCGAGGGCCTCGACATCTACGCCCCGTGCGCGCTCGGCGGTGCGCTGAACGACGACACCGTTCCGGTGCTCACGGCCAAGGTGGTGTGCGGCGCGGCCAACAACCAGCTCGCGCACCCCGGCGTCGAGAAGGACCTCGCGGACCGGGCGATCCTTTACGCACCCGACTACGTGGTGAACGCGGGCGGTGTCATCCAGGTCGCCGACGAGCTGCACGGCTTCGACTTCGACCGGTGCAAGGCCAAGGCGTCGAAGATCTTCGACACCACGCTGGCCATCTTCGCACGTGCGAAGAGTGACGGCATTCCGCCGGCCGCCGCGGCCGACCGGATCGCCGAGCAGCGGATGGCCGAAGCGCGCCGCCGCTGACAGTGGCGGACGCGTCACCCCGCGTCCGAACCGCCCGTGGCCTGCCGACCCGCCGACCGGCGAGACAAGACTCACGCCGGTCGGCGGGTCGCATGCCAAGAAGAGGTTAAAATCGCAGTTGACCAGCGAGGACGGGGCTTCTCGCCGGTCTTCTTCCGGGGCGTGTGATGCGGGCGGCGTACCGTATGGCCGCGGAAGCAGGTACCGTTAAAGCCCTACGGGCACGGTCTCTCAGCCGAGAGTCCGTCCTGAAACATGAACGCGTGTCAAGACTCTGGGGCCGTCGAGCCCCGTCACCGAGGGGGTCGAGCCATGGGGCGCGGCCGGGCAAAGGCCAAGCAGACAAAGGTCGCCCGCCAGCTGAAGTACAGCAGCGGCGGGACTGACCTGTCGCGTCTGGCCAATGAGCTGGGCGCATCGCCTTCGAGTCAACCACCGAACGCAGAGCCGTTCGAGGACGACGACGAGGAAGATGACCCGTACGCACAGTACGCGGATCTGTACAACGACGAGGACGAGGACGAGGACGACAAGTCCGGTCCGTCGTCACAGCGCCGCGGCGCTTGACCTCGCGCTGACACATCAACCCGGTCCGGGCCTGTCCCGGACCGGGTTCTGTGCTGTCCCGGCCCGGTCCGGCCGATCGTGCGGCATCCGGTTTCCCCGAGGCTTCTCCCCGACCGCCGGAACTGCTGGAATTCCGGCGGCCGAGGACGTGGCAGCCACCGGGTCGCCCCGGTGTGCCCGCCCCGTGTCTATCGCGCGTACCCGCCGACGAGCTCCGCGCCCGAGGTGTGTGCCCCGCGCTCGGTGATCTCGCCCGCGACCCAGGACTCGACCCCGCGGTCGGCCAGCGTCGTCAGTGCCACGTCCACGGACTCGGCCGGGACGATCGCGATCATGCCGACGCCCATGTTCAGCGTCTTCTCCAGCTCCAGCTGCTCGACCTGTCCCGTCCGGCCGACCAGGTCGAAGACCGCGCCGGGCGCCCAGGTGGAGCGGTCGACCCTGGCGTGCAGACCGTCCGGGATGACCCGGGCCAGGTTGTTGGCCAGGCCGCCGCCGGTGACGTGGCTGAAGCCGTGCACCTCGGTCGTGCGGGTGAGCGCCAGGCAGTCCAGCGAGTAAATCTTGGTGGGCTCCAGGAGCTCCTCGCCGAGCGTGCGGCCGAACTCCTCGACCTGCCGGTCCAGCGACCAGCCGGCCCGGTCGAAGACCACGTGCCGGACGAGCGAGTACCCGTTGGAGTGAAGACCGGACGACGCCATGGCGATCACCACGTCACCCTTACGGATACGGTCCGGGCCCAGCAGCCGGTCGGCCTCGACCACGCCCGTGCCGGCGCCGGCGACATCGAAGTCGTCGGGGCCGAGGAGGCCGGGGTGCTCGGCGGTCTCGCCGCCGACCAGGGAACAGCCCGCGAGGACACAGCCCTCGGCGATGCCCTTCACGATGGCCGCGACACGCTCGGGGTGCACCTTGCCGACGCAGATGTAGTCGGTCATGAAGAGCGGCTCGGCGCCGCAGACGACCAGGTCGTCGACGACCATGCCGACGAGGTCGTGGCCGATGGTGTCGTACACGCCCATCTTGCGGGCGAGGTCGACCTTCGTGCCGACGCCGTCGGTGGCGGAGGCGAGCAGCGGACGCTCGTAGCGCTTGAGGGCCGAGGCGTCGAAGAGCCCGGCGAAGCCGCCGAGGCCGCCGAGGCCCGCGACCTCGGGGCGCTGCGTCTTCTTCACCCACTCCTTCATCAGCTCGACGGCGCGGTCGCCGGCCTCGATGTCGACGCCCGCTGCCGCGTAGGAAGCACCTGTTGTCTCAGACATTGCCTGGGATCTTTCGTGTGGAAATACGGGGCTGGTGGCCAGAGGTGTACGGCTGTGCCGTCACGGACGACGCAGTGCGTCGGCCGCGGCGGTCGCCGCAGGGCCTGCCGCCAGCTCGGTCTCCAGCAGCTGCTTGCCGAGCAGCTCCGGGTCCGGGAGCTCCATGGGGTACTCACCGTCGAAGCAGGCGCGGCACAGGTTCGGCTTGGCGATCGTCGTCGCCTCGACCATCGCGTCGAGCGAGATGTACGCGAGCGAGTCCGCGCCCATCGACGTGGAGATCTCGTCGACCGTCATGCCGTTGGCGATGAGCTCGGCACGCGTCGCGAAGTCGATACCGAAGAAGCAGGGCCATTTCACCGGCGGGGACGAGATCCGGATGTGGATCTCGGCGGCACCGGCCTCTCGGAGCATCCGGACCAGTGCGCGCTGGGTGTTGCCGCGGACGATCGAGTCGTCGACGACCACCAGGCGCTTGCCCTTGATGACTTCCTTGAGCGGGTTCAGCTTGAGGCGGATGCCCAGCTGCCGAATGGTCTGGGACGGCTGGATGAAGGTCCGGCCGACGTAGGCGTTCTTCACCAGTCCGGCGCCGAACGGGATGCCGCTGGCCTCCGCGTAACCGATGGCGGCGGGGGTGCCGGACTCCGGGGTCGCTATGACCAGATCGGCCTCGACCGGGGCCTCGGCGGCCAGCTTGCGGCCCATCTCCACCCGGGAGAGGTAGACGTTGCGCCCGGCGATGTCGGTGTCGGGGCGGGCCAGATAGACGTACTCGAAGACACAGCCCTTGGGCTTCGCTTCCGCGAACCGCGAGGTGCGCAGGCCGTTCTCGTCGATGGCGACGAGCTCGCCCGGCTCGATCTCGCGGACGAAGCTGGCACCGCAGATGTCGAGGGCGGCGGACTCGGAAGCCACCACCCAGCCGCGCTCCAGCCGGCCGAGGACCAGCGGGCGGATGCCCTGCGGGTCACGGGCGGCGTAAAGGGTGTGCTCATCCATGAAGACGAGGGAGAAGGCGCCCCTCACATCGGGAAGCACCTTCGCGGCGGCCTCCTCGATGGTGAGCGGCTTGCCGTCCTCATCGGTCTGGCCGGCGAGCAGCGCGGTCACCAGATCGGTGTCGTTCGTCGCGGCGACCTGGGTGGCGCGGCCGTCCTTGCGAGGAAGGTCGGCGACCATCTCGGCGAGCTGGGCCGTATTGACCAGATTGCCGTTGTGACCCAGGGCGATCGAGCCGTGCGCGGTCGCACGGAACGTCGGCTGCGCGTTCTCCCACACCGAGGCACCGGTGGTGGAGTAGCGGGCATGACCGACCGCGATATGGCCCTGGAGAGATCCCAGAGACGTTTCGTCGAAGACCTGCGAGACCAGTCCCATGTCCTTGAAGACCAGGATCTGGGACCCGTTGCTCACTGCGATGCCCGCGGACTCCTGTCCACGGTGCTGCAGGGCATACAGTCCGAAATAGGTGAGCTTGGCGACCTCTTCGCCCGGAGCCCAGACACCGAAGACGCCGCAAGCGTCCTGGGGGCCCTTCTCTCCGGGGAGCAGGTCGTGGTTGAGTCGTCCATCACCACGAGGCACGCCACCGAGTGTAGGCGAGATCGACCACTGGTCCGAATTCGGGATACCGGGCCGGACCACCGGGGAAGCGCTCCCAGGGGTGGTCCGCAAGGCGCTTCGGACGGTCACGGGGAGTGATCATCCTCGGGTCGTGACGGGGTGCGGATCGGGCCACAGGGCGGCGGCCGCCCGGATCAGCACCCGGTTACCGTCGGGTTCCGGCCACTCGGGCCGGGGAGTCCGCCGGGCCGGATGGTGGCGCTCGGTGAGGCGGTCGGCGGCCCGGCGCGAAGCCCGACCGAACGCGCGTTTCGTGGCGAGCCTCACACCGGGATGCCCGGGATGCGGCCTTCCGGAACCCTGGGGTTCCGGCGATGCTGCCCGGCGGCCGGGTCCAGAGGTCCGCAGTACGAGACCGCCGTTGACAGGCGCATGGCCGGTTGGCAGGCTCCAGCACCATGCAGCCCCGGCCCCTCGGTGACCGCTCGGTCACGCTCGTGGAGCGCCGCCACGTCGATCTGGGACGTGTCGCGAGCGCCATCTGTCGCTGCGCCTGATTCCACCGGCGCGCTTTCGGCTGCCCTTCGCTTCCGCGTTTCCCCGTCGTCTGCTCGTTGGCTGACGCGGCTTTCGGCCCTCCGCCGCGCGCCGGTCCGCCCGCTCTCGCACCCCTCGCCCGTCCACAGCCATGCGCACAGCCGTGGTCGCGTCGGCACGCCGTGGCCACAACCGTGTCCGACCTCCGACGGGCCAGCTGTTCCAGCTCGCCCGTGACCAGCGCGAACAGGCCGACCGGGCGGCCGCCGAGCCGGAACTGCCGGCCGAGCTGCGGGCGTCCTGGGAGCGGACCGCCGCGGGACTGCTGCCGTACCCGACGGGGGCCTGAGTCACGCCCTGATTCAGATCCTGGGTCTCATTTTCCGGGTGCCGGGGCCGCCGCGCCGAGGCCCTCGCCGTTCGCCGCGGTGAGGGACAGCGTGCGGTGGTCGATCCGGTATGTCGTCCTCCCGTCCAGGATCGCCAGCAGGGCACGCTCCAGCTTCATCAGAGGATCCGGGCACATCATCCTGGTGCTGGTGATCCGGCCGAACGTGACAGTGGAGCCGGTGACTGTCACGTTGCCGCGGAACGAGTTGCAGCCGAGAGTGCCCCGTACGGAGCCGTCCTTGCCGAAGCTCAGCCGCGCCTTCTGTTCCGTACCCGAGGGCAGCGACGAGGCGGTCGAGCCGGACACCAGGGAGGTGACGGTCCAGGTGGTGCCGGTGAGCGGGGCCGGGGGCTCCGAGGTGAGGGCGATGGCGTCGCCGGCCTCCGTGGTCAGGGTCAGGGTCCTGCCCGTGACGGCGGCGGTGAGTTCACCGCTGAACGCGCGGGACATGGCCGTCTCGAACCGCTGGACGCCCTTCTCGCAGCCCATCTGCGTGGTCGTGGCCTGCCGCACGGTGATCGTGTCGCCGTCCGTACGGGTCTCGGCGGTGAAGTGGTTGCAGCCGAAGTTCCCCGTGGCTCTGCCCTCGGGGTCGATCACGACATGGGCGCCGTCCGGAGCTTCGGTCCTCCGCCCTCCGGCCGTCACCGAATCGACGCTCCAGTGGACGCCGGTGAGGCGCGGCCCGGTCCGTACCGAACCGCTGCCGTCGCCGGACCCCGAACCGGTCCCCGTCTCCGTACCGCAGGCGGCAAGGGCGAGGAGGGCGATGACTCCTACGACCATCCGTTGATTCCGCATGGACCTGGGACGGTCCGGCCGGTCGTACGGTTCCCCTCACCCCATCAGGGGCAGCAGGGCGGCGAGATCGGCCCGCTCCCCGCTGGCGCCGACCTTCGCCTCGTCGAGCGCCCGCGCCCACTCCGTACGTCCGGTGGCGAGCCGGATCCAGGTGAGCGGATCGGTCTCGACGACGTTGGGCGGCGTACCGCGGGTGTGCCTGGGGCCCGGCACGCACTGGACGACGGCGAACGGCGGGACCCGCACCTCGACCGAGCCGCCCGGCGCCTTCTCCGCGAGGGCGTCGGCGAGCAGCCGGGTGCAGGCGGCGAGGGCTTGCCGGTCGTACGGGATGTCGAGGTCGGCCGCCTCGTTCAGATCGTCGGTGTGCACGACGAGTTCGACGGTACGGGTGACGAGGAAGTCGGCCAGCCGCATCGCTCCGACCCGCGTCGGCAGCAGCCGCTCGTCGCCGGCCCCGGGCACCAGCTCCTCGAACTGCTCCGCGACCTCCCCGTACAGCGCGTCCAGGTCGGGGCGGTCCACGGCGAGCGCCCTGGTGTCGTCCGCGATGTCCGCGGCCCGGTCCGCGGTCGCGAACGGCCACTCGACGAGCGTCAGATCCGGCTTCGCCGCAGCGGGTTGTGGCAGCTCCAGATTCCGGGTGACGCTCGAGAGCACCATGGTCAGATGTACGGCCAGTTCGCGCACGGTCCAGTCGCCGAGCCGGGTCGGCAGCGCGAGCTGTCCGGGCGTCAGGGCGCGGACGGCTTCTCGGACATGGGCGAACTGCGCCAGGACCGCGCTGCGGGTCCTGACCGGGTCGTAGCGGCGGGCACGTTTCTGGGACGGCGGCATGTCCGGGAGCCTAAGGCCTGCCCGGCGGACACGGCGGACAGCCCAGGTCGGCTCAGGACCAGGTCGCCTCAGGACCAGGTCGCCTCAGGACCCGGGTCGCCTCAGGACCGGGTCGCGAAGTCGGCCAGACCGTTGGCGAGCAGGCCGAAACCGCGCTCGGCGAGCGCGACGGCCTCCGGCGCGATCGCGTCCGCCGGCTCCCCCTCCAGCAGCCGCAACTGGTTCGCGAATATGAGGGCGTTGCGGGTGCCGATCAGCTGGGTGGCCGCGATCCGGGCGATGGACGGCTCCTCCCCCTCCTCGATCAGCACTTCGGCGAGCAGGTCGAAGGAGCGCATGGAGAACGCGTGGGCCCGGGTGAGCAGCGCCGGGGTCTCCATGATCAGCCGGCGCACCCCGAGCACCACCGGCTCGTCGCTCATCCCGACCGAGGGATCGCGGCGCTCGACGCCGGCCAGGAACTGTCCACGCACGGCGGCCAGGGCGGACTCGCCGGGGGCCCGGTCCCGTACCGCGCGCGCGACATCGCCGATGTGCTCCTCCATGGGGGCGAGGACCAAGTCCTCCTTGCCGGCGAAGTAGTTGAAGACAGTCATCTTCGACACCTCGGCCGCCTCCGCGATCTCGGCGACCGAGACCTTGTCGAAGCCGCGCTCGGCGAAGAGCTCGGTGGCCGCGGCCAGCAGGCGGTGTCGCGTCTGGAGCTTCTTGCGCTCGCGCAGGCTCATCCCCTCGGTCATGGCATCACTGTACCAGGATGAATGTTGATCCCAGATTAATTCTTGACTCGATACATTTTCTTGGGCATGGTGGTGCCCGACCACAGCGGCGCCAGCGCCGCTCCGGAGGGGAGCCCCGCCATGTCCGCAATCAGCCCCACCGTCATGACCGACCGTCAGCGCTTCATCGGATTCGTGCTCTGCATCGCCACGATCCTGCTGGCCGTGCTCGACACGGACATCGTTTCGTCGGCGACCGTGCGCCGTCGGCCTGCTCTCCGGCAAGCCGGCCGCGGTCGGCTGGTCGCAGAAGACCTTCGTGGTCAGCGGTACCGTCTGCGCGTCCGCCGCCCTGGCCCTGCTCGCCACGCTCTCCACGGACACCAGCTTCTGGACGGTCCGCGCCGCGCTGCTGCTGATGGGGGCCGGCTTCGGACAGCTCATCGGCCAGCTGATCCAGTTGGTCCAGGACACCGCGCCGGCCGAGCAGTTGGGCGTGGCCACCACGGGCGTCCGGTTCTTCCAGACCCTCGGCGGTGCACTGGGCGCCGCTCACTTCGGCACCGTCCTCAGCCGGGTCTACGCGGACCGCGGTCCCGGCGGCACGACCAGCACCATCGGCCGCCTGACCGGCCACGCCCACCAGCAGGCGCTGGACGCCTTCGTCTCCTCGACGAAACGTGGTCTTCTGGTCGGCGACCGGAGTGATGCTCCCGGCGGCCGTTCTGGCGACCCGGCTGCCGGCCCGGCGGGAACCGGAACCGGTGGACGTGAATGCCGCCGAATTCACCACGCCGCAGTCAGTCACGCCGCTCCACCGATGAAACGGAATTCCGCCGGAATTTCCGCACCCGGACGATACGAGGACGGCCCCGCCCATGAACAGGGCGGGGCCGTCCTCGTCAGGAACCTGCGGGTCAGGCGAGCAGAGCCGGAATGGTCGCCTCGTGCGCCGTACGCAGCTCGTTCAGCGAAATGCTGAACTCACCCTGGATCTCGATCTCCTCGCCGTCCACGACACCGATACGGGAAACGGGCAGACCACGCGCCCCGCACATGTCGTTGAAGCGAAGCTCCTCGCTCCGGGGAACGGAGACGACCGCGCGCCCCGCCGACTCGGAGAAGAGGAAGGTGAACGCGTCCAGACCGTCCGGCACGACCAGCCGGGCACCCTTCCCGCCACGCAGGCAGGACTCGGTGACCGCCTGGATCAGACCGCCGTCGGAGAGGTCGTGCGCCGCGTCGATCATGCCGTCGCGGGAGGCCGAGATCAGGATCTCGCCGAGCAGCTTCTCGCGGCCCAGGTCGACCTTGGGCGGCATGCCGCCGAGGTGGCCGTGAACGACCTCGGACCAGGCCGAGCCGCCGAACTCCTCACGCGTGTCGCCCAGCAGGTAGAGGAGCTGTCCCTCTTCCGCGAAGGCGACCGGCGTACGCCGGTTGACATCGTCGATCACACCGAGCACGGCCACGACCGGCGTCGGGTGGATCGCGGTCTCACCGGTCTGGTTGTACAGCGACACGTTGCCGCCGGTGACCGGGGTGCCCAGCTCCAGGCAGCCGTCCGCCAGACCACGGGTGGCCTCGGCGAACTGCCACATGACGTCCGGGTCCTCGGGCGAACCGAAGTTCAGGCAGTCCGAGATGGCCAGCGGCTTGGCGCCCGAGGCGGCGACATTGCGGTACGACTCCGCCAGCGCGAGCTGCGCGCCGGTGTACGGGTCGAGCTTGGCGTACCGGCCGTTGCCGTCGGTCGCCATGGCCACGCCCAGGTTCGACTTCTCGTCGATCCGGACCATGCCGGCGTCCTCGGGCATCGCGAGCACGGTGTTGCCCTGCACGAACCGGTCGTACTGGTCCGTGATCCAGGACTTCGACGCCTGGTTCGGCGAGGCGACCAGCTTGAGGACCTGCTCGCGCAGCTCCGCACCGTTCGCCGGCCGGGCCAGCTTGCCCGCGTCGTCGGCCTGCAACGCGTCCTGCCAGGACGGGCGCGCGAACGGGCGGTGGTACGTCGGGCCCTCGTGGGCGACGGACCGCGGCGGCACGTCCACGATCTGCTCGCCGTGCCAGAAGATCTCCAGCTGGGAGCCCTCGGTCACCTCACCGATGACGGTGGCGATGACGTCCCACTTCTCGCAGATCTCCAGGAAACGCTCGACGTACTGCGGCTCGACGATCGCGCACATGCGCTCCTGCGACTCGCTCATGAGGATTTCCTCCGGCGAGAGGGAGGAGTCGCGCAGCGGCACGGTGTCCAGCTCGACGCGCATACCGCCGGATCCGGCGGAGGCCAGCTCGGACGTGGCGCAGGAGAGCCCGGCACCGCCGAGGTCCTGGATGCCCGCGACGAGCTTCTCCTTGAAGATCTCCAGGGTGCACTCGATGAGGAGCTTCTCCTGGAACGGGTCGCCGACCTGGACGGCCGGGCGCTTGGCCGGGCCGGTCGACTCGAAGGTCTCCGAGGCCAGGACCGAGACGCCGCCGATGCCGTCGCCGCCGGTGCGGGCGCCGTAGAGGATCACCTTGTTGCCGGGGCCGGAGGCCTTGGCCAGATGGATGTCCTCGTGCTTCATCACGCCGATGCAGCCGGCGTTGACGAGCGGGTTGCCCTGGTAGCAGGCGTCGAAGACGACCTCGCCGCCGATGTTCGGCAGACCCAGGCAGTTGCCGTAGCCACCGATGCCCGCGACGACGCCCGGCAGGACGCGCTTGGTGTCGGGGTGGTCGGCCGCGCCGAAGCGCAGCGGGTCGACGACGGCGACCGGGCGGGCACCCATGGCGAGGATGTCGCGGACGATGCCGCCGACGCCGGTGGCCGCGCCCTGGTAGGGCTCGATGTACGAGGGGTGGTTGTGCGACTCGACCTTGAAGGTGACCGCGTAACCCTGACCGACGTCGACCACACCGGCGTTCTCGCCGATGCCGACGAGCATCGCGTCGTTGACGGGGACCTTCTCGCCGAACTGCTTGAGGTGGACCTTGCTGCTCTTGTACGAGCAGTGCTCGGACCACATCACGGAGTACATGGCGAGCTCGGCGCCGGTGGGACGGCGGCCCAGGATCTCGCGGATCCGGGCGTACTCGTCCTCCTTGAGGCCGAGCTCCTTCCAGGGCTGCGCGACGTCCGGGGTCTCGGCCGCGTGCTTGACCGTATCCAGGCTCATGCGTTGACCAGCTTCTTGATGATCGAGGTGAAGAAACCGAGACCGTCGGTGCGGCCGGTTCCGATCAGCGGCTCGACGGCGTGCTCCGGGTGCGGCATCAGGCCGACGACATTGCCCGCGGCGTTGGTGATGCCGGCGATGTCCCGCAGCGAGCCGTTGGGGTTCATGTCCAGGTAGCGGAAGGCGACCCGGCCCTCCGCCTCCAGCTCGTCGAGCACGCGCTCGTCGGCGACGTAACGCCCGTCCATGTTCTTGAGCGGTACGGAGATCTCCTGGCCCGCGGAGTAGTCCGAGGTCCAGGCGGTCTCCGCGTTCTCGACGCGCAGCTTCTGATCGCGGCAGATGAAGTGCAGGTGGTTGTTCTGCAGCATCGCGCCGGGCAGCAGATGCGCCTCGGTCAGGATCTGGAAGCCGTTGCAGATGCCGAGGACCGGCATCCCCGCCTTCGCCTGCTCGATGACGGTCTCCATGACCGGCGAGAAGCGGGAGATGGCGCCGGCCCGCAGATAGTCGCCGTAGGAGAAACCGCCCGCCAGGATGACCGCGTCGACCTGGTGCAGGTCCTTGTCGCGGTGCCACAGCGATACGGGTTCGGCGCCCGCGACCCGTACGGCCCTCAGGCTGTCCTTGTCGTCGAGCGTGCCGGGAAAGGTGACGACTCCGATACGAGCAGTCACTTCGACTCCTCGGCCTTCTCCACCTTCACGGTGAAGTCCTCGATGACGGTGTTGGCGAGGAAAGTCTCGGCCATCTCGTGAATACGGCTGAGGGCGGCGTCGTCGACCGGCCCCTCTACCTCGAGCTCGAAACGCTTTCCCTGACGTACGTCCGCGATTCCCTCGAAGCCGAGACGGGGCAGTGCGCGCTGCACCGCCTGTCCCTGCGGGTCGAGGATCTCGGGCTTGAGCATGACGTCGACTACGACGCGTGCCACTGGCACTCCCGGTGGTGGTGTGGTGCGGCTGTTTCTCCGGGGGGCTCCCCAGACCCCCGCAGGTCCCCTCAGCGTACCTGGCCAGAAATTCTACGCGGGTAGATATCGAAGCCCCTTGATCACGCCCAGATATCGGACGCGACAACACATGGGGAAAGTCCTGCAAAAAAAATCCTCACCAGCAGCACACACAGAAGGCTGACACGCGGAGGTAATTGGGTGGGCTTCACAATGCGGCACCCACCGCTGTACAAATGATTACCGGGGAATGCAGCATTGCCCCTAAACAGTCGGCACCCGTCGACGCCGTATCCGCCTGGCAGCCGGAAGGCCGGTATCAGCGCATACCAGAAGCGCCGATACCGTAGGAAAGGACCGATATCCGTGGCTCAGCGCGTAGTGGTCACGCTCTCCGACGACATCGACGGGGGAGCAGCGGCGGAAACGGTCTCCTTCGCCCTGGACGGGAAGTCGTACGAGATCGACCTCAATCCGTCCAATGCAAAGAAACTGCGCAAGGTCCTCGCGCCGTACATGGCGGCAGGCCGAAAGCAGACAAACGCCAGTAAGCACGGCAAGACTCCCGTGTCGTTCCGGCACACTTCGCTCGCACCCGACCCGGCGGCCGTGCGCGCCTGGGCCCGCTCCCACCGGATGGAGGTGCCGGCCCGCGGCCGGATCCCCAAGAAGGTCTACGAGGCGTTCCGCGAAGCGAGTTGACCGGCCGTCCGGATCCGGCCCGTCCGCCCAGCCCGCCGAGAGCGGTCGGCGCCCCTTCGGCGACACCCTGCGGGAGCCGACTTGCGCTACACCCCCGCAGGTCGGCTAAAGTCTGGAGCACGCCGAGGGGCAAGGCCGCAAAGCCGAACCTCACGCAGCGTGCGGGTGTAGTTCAGTAGTAGAACATCCCCCTTCCAGGGGGAAGGCGCAGTGTGCAATTCCTGTCACCCGCTCTGCATCGCTCTTATCGACCACTCCGGTGGATCGGGTAGAGTGATGCTCACGCCGCCCGATGGATCTCCTCTCGAGGAGTACAATGAGCGGCAGTAATGCGGACGTGGCTCAGTTGGTAGAGCATCACCTTGCCAAGGTGAGGGTCGCGAGTTCGAATCTCGTCGTCCGCTCTTGATCGAAATGAAGGCCCTGGTCGATATCGACCAGGGCCTTCGTCGTGCCCCTCATCACATGACGTTTGTCATGAGCAGTGATGACAGCTCGCACTGATCTCAGCGTCGATCCCGCGGAAATCTGTAGGCATGACCAGCGACGACATTCCAAGCAACCGCGCGGACCGGGCTGTGGCACCCGCCACATCCACCTCCGCTGCCGCCTCCGTCTCCGCTTCCACATCCGCCTCCGGTGCGGTGATCGAGGCGAACGGTGTGCGGCGGCGTTATGCGGGTGGCTTCGAGGCCGTGGCCGGTGTCTCCTTCTCGGTGGCGCGCGGCGAGCTCTTCGCCCTGCTGGGTACGAACGGTGCGGGAAAGACCTCCACCGTCGAGCTGCTGGAGGGCCTGGCCAGGCCCGACGCCGGCACGGTGCGGGTGCTCGGCCACGACCCGTTCCGCGAGCGCGCCGCCGTCCGGCCGCGTATCGGGGTGATGCTCCAGGAGGGCGGGTTCCCGTCCGACCTGACGGTCACCGAGACGGTACGGATGTGGGCGGGCTGCACCAGCGGCGCGCGCCCGACCGGCGAGGCGCTGGCCCTGGTCGGGCTCACCCACCGGGCGCGGGTGCGGGTCAAACAGCTCTCCGGCGGCGAGCGGCGCCGCCTCGACCTGGCGCTGGCCCTGCTCGGCCGGCCCGAGGTGCTGTTCCTGGACGAGCCGACCACCGGGCTCGACGCCGAAGGGCGGCGCGACACCTGGGATTTGGTGCGCGAGCTGCGCGACGGCGGCACCACGGTCCTGCTCACCACCCACTACCTGGAAGAGGCAGAGACGCTCGCCGACCGGCTGGCGATCATGCACCGGGGGCGGATCGTGACGGCGGGCACCACCGCCGAAGTGACGGCCGCCCGCCCCTCCCGCATCCGGTTCGAGCTGCCGGAAGGAGTACCGGCGGCACGGATTCCGCTGGGGCTGCGAGCCGCCGCTGACGACCGCCGGATCGAGATACGTACCCACCGGTTGCAGGAGTCCTTGGACGAACTGCTGACCTGGGCGAGGGAGTCGGACGTCCGACTGCTCGGCCTCGATGCCCGCTCGGCCTCGCTCGAAGAGGCGTTTCTCGATATCGCGCAGAGCGCGTCGGAGTCCGAAAAGGTGGCTGCGTGATGACGACCACGACGACCAGCACGACCGGTACGACGACCGGTACGACCAGCACGGCCAGCACGAGCACGGCGGCCGGCACGACGCTCCGGGGCCGGCTGACCGCCCTCGGGCGCGCCGAAGTCGCCCTGCTCGCCCGCAACCGGACGGCGGTATTCGTCTCGCTGCTGATGCCCGCCGCCATGGTCCTGGCGATGAAGTCGACGCTCAAGCAGTCCGTTCTCGACGGGACCGGCCTGAGCGTCGCCGGGGCGGCGCTCACCGGCGGCATCGGCATCGTGCTGATGCAGGCCGTCTACATGAACCTGGTCTCGTCCTATGTGGCACGGCGTGAGGACCTCGTCCTGAAGCGGCTGCGTACCGGCGAGGTCACCGACCGGGAGATCCTCATAGGGACCGCCCTGCCGTCGGTCGCGCTGGCTCTGGCCCAGACCGCCGTGATCGTGGTGGCGGGGACGGCCTTCTTCGGCCTGGACGCACCGCAGCGGCCCGAACTGCTGCTGGCGGGCCTGCTGCTGGGTGTGGTGCTGCTGGCGGCGCTGGCCGCGGCCACCTCCGCGCTGACCCGCACCGTGCAGACGTCGCAGCTCACCACTCTCCCGCTGTTCTTCATCTCGATGATGGGCTCGGGGCTCTTCGTGCCGCTGGAGGTCATGCCCGACCGCATGGCGTCCGTGTGCGAACTGCTGCCGGTGACCGGGGTGATGACGCTCGTCCGGACGGGCTGGCTGGGCGGGGCCGAGGGCTCCGACCTGCTCGTGGCCGCTCTGACGGGGCTGGCCTGGACCGCGTTCGCCGTGTTTGCTGTGCAACGTCGGTTCCGCTGGGATCCGCGACGCTGAGGAGGGACGTGCCGTGTCGGTGCTCGTACGGGGCTGGCGCCGCAGCTGGCAGCAGCGCAGCAAGCTGGAGCGGATCGACCTCTACTCGCGGCTGACCCTCTCGGTGATCCCCTGGCTCTTCACCCTGTCGTGGCAGCTGGTCCCCTTCAAGTCGGACATCCGCCATGCGCCGCTCCCGATCGCGCTGGGCGTGGCACTGCTGCTCGTGAGTCTTGCGCAATGCCTGCTGAGCAACCGCAACGTGGAGCTGTCGTACGCGCACTACCTCGGCACCGCCGTCTTTCCCCGGCGGCGGCAGCTGCCGCCACTGGTGCTGCTGCTGGTGAGCCTGGGGCTGCTGGCGACGATGGCCGGGGTGGACGGGGTGGAAGACGCCGGGCTGCTCATCATGACCATGAACGCGCCGGTGGCGTTCGCGATAACGCAGACCCTGCTGGTCCCGGTCCGCACCTTCCTGATCCAGTCGTTCGCCGTCACCGCGCTGAACGTCGGCGTCTTCGCCGCGGTCGGAGTGCGGGGCGGGATACTCGCCGGGGTGGTGCCTGCTTCGCTCTTCGGCTGCGTGCTCGTCCTGGTCTCCGTACGGCCCAGTGCCTGGAGCCTGGGCGTGATGTGGCAGGCCGAGGAGGCCCGAGACCTCCAGGCCCGGCTGGCGGTCGCCGAGGAGCGGCTGCGGTTCGGGCGGGACATGCACGACGTTCTGGGCCGCAACCTCGCTGTGATCGCGCTGAAGAGCGAACTCGCCGTGGAACTGGCACAGCGCGGCAGGCCGGAGGCGGTGGACCAGATGGTCGAGGTGCAGCGGATCGCCCGCACCTCCCAGCAGGAGGTGCGGGATGTCGTGCGGGGATACCGGGAGGCCGATCTGAGTACGGAACTGGCCGGCGCCCGGGGAGTGTTGAGTGCGGCCGGGATCGAGTGCGAGGTCGCGGGGGACATCGGCGGAGAGCTGCCCGCGCCCGTGCAGTCGGCGCTCGGCTGGGTCGTGCGGGAGGCGGCGACCAATGTGCTGCGGCACGGCGATCCGCGCCGCTGCACGATCCGGCTCAGATCCTCGGCGGACGCGGTCGTGCTGCAGGTGGAGAACGACGGGGTGGCGGTGGCCGCCGCGGGGCCGGGCGGGAGCTCCGGGGCGGGCGACGGACCCGGATCGGGCGGTTCCGGGCTGGCCGGGCTGCGGGAGCGGCTTCGCGTGTTCGACGGTTCGCTGGACGCGGGCCCGGCGGGGAACGGCTTGTTCCGGCTCACGGCGACGATCCCGCTCGGGCCGGCGGCGCCCTCGGCCCGACACGAGGAGCCACCTGCCGCCCGGCAGGCGCCCGCCCTTCAGGAGGAACGACGATGACGACCGTACGGGTGCTGCTGGCCGACGACGAGCATCTGATCCGGGGAGCGCTGGCCGCGCTGCTGGCCCTGGAGGACGACCTCGTGGTGGTAGCGGAGGCTGCGACCGGCCCGGAGGCGCTGGCCATGGCACGGGCCCACCGGCCGGATGTGGCGGTCCTCGATCTGGAGATGCCGGGCGCCGACGGTGTGAGTGTCGCCACATCACTGCGGGCCGAACTGCCCGGCTGCCGGACGATGATCGTGACGAGTCACGGCCTGCCCGGACACCTCAAGCGGGCGCTCGCGGCAGGCGTGCGGGCCTTCGTCCCGAAGACCGTCAGCGCCCGGCAGCTGGCCGGCATCATCCGTACCGTGCATGCCGGAAACCGTTACGTGGACCCGGAGTTGGCGGCCGACGCGATCTCCGCCGGGGACTCGCCGCTGACCGCGCGCGAGACCGAGGTGCTGGAGCTGGCGGCGGACGGGGCGCCCGTCGCGGAGATCGCGGAGCGGGCGTCGCTGTCGCAGGGAACCGTACGGAATTACCTCTCCGCGGCCGCTTCGAAGCTCGGGGCGGAGAACCGCCATGCCGCGGTGCGTCTCGCACGGCAGCGGGGATGGGTATAGTGGTTCTCGCGCTTCGGCGCTTGCGGACGTAGCTCAGTTGGTAGAGCGCAACCTTGCCAAGGTTGAGGTCGCCAGTTCGAACCTGGTCGTCCGCTCGGTTCAGCAAGAAGCCCCCGGCCTTCCGGTCGGGGGCTTCTTCGTGTTCGGTCGGGCAGGCCTACTGCCAGGACGTGCCGGTGAGGAGTTCGTACGCCTCCAGGTACTTCGCCCGGGTCGCGTCCACGATCTCCTGGGGCAGCGCCGGCGGCGACTGCTCGCTCTTCCGGTCCCAGCCGGAGGCCGGCGAGGTCAGCCAGTCGCGTACGAACTGCTTGTCGTAGCTGGGCTGGGCCCTGCCCGGCTCCCAGGTGGCCGCGGGCCAGAAGCGCGAGGAGTCCGGGGTCAGCACCTCGTCCGCGATGATCAGCTCCTCGCCTCCGTCGGCCGTGGGAGCGAAACCGAACTCGAACTTCGTGTCGGCGAGGATGATGCCGCGCTCGCGCGCGATGTCACGTGCCTTGCCGTAGACGTCCAGCGTGGTGCGGCGCAGCCGGTCGGCGGTCTCCTCGCCGACCTGGCGGGCCACCTCCTCGAAGCTCACGTTCTCGTCGTGGTCACCGACGGCCGCCTTGGTGGCGGGGGTGAAGATCGGCTCCGGGAGCTCGGAGCCGTCGACGAGCCCCTCGGGCAGCGCGAGACCGCAGACCGTGCGGGACTCGTTGTACTCGACGAGGCCCGAGCCGGTGAGATAACCGCGGGCGACACACTCGACCGGGACCATCCGCAGCGACTTGCAGATCAGGGTGCGGCCGGCCCAGTCCGCGGGGGCTCCGGCGGGGAGGTCCGTGGACAGGACGTGGTTCGGAACGAGATCGGCGAGCTGGTCGAACCACCACAGCGAGAGCCGGGTGAGCACCCGGCCCTTGTCCGGGATCTCGGTCGGCAGGACCCAGTCGTACGCGGACATGCGGTCGCTGGCGACCATGACGAGGTCGCCCGCCTCGTTCCGGTACAGGTCGCGCACCTTGCCCGTGTGCAGGTGGGTGAGCCCCGGGACCTGTACTGGCTCGGGCTTTTCTACAAATCCGGACACGCTGCCTCCGCGTAGGTTGATCCAGGAGTCGTTCCGATTCTCCCGTATCGGGGTGCGGTGGGGTGGAGCGGGGGCGTCCGTGGCGCCGACTTCCGTGGCCCCGGCCCGCGTTGCGACGAGCCGGGTTCAGTCGCGCTTGCAGATGCGGTCGAGGAGATTGGCGGTCGCCCGCTGGATGCGGGGGTCCACATGGCCGGGGCGGTCCAGTGCCGGGGACCAGGCGAAGGTGCCCGAGGCGAAGACGATCGCCCCGGACGGGGCCCGGTACACGGATGTCTCCTGGTGACGCTTGACGCCTTCGCTGTCCAGGTACGGGGAGTGGGCGAGCAGGATGCGGCTCTCGTGCTCGGGGAGCGTGGTGCGCGGGAAGTAGCGGTCGGCCTCGCCCGCGACCAGGCCGTCGAGCTCGTCGCCCTCGCCCGCGCCCGTCGCCTCCCAGAGCCAGTGCTCGGCGTTCCGTACGACCAAGGGGTGCGGATCGGGGACCCGGCCCGCGTACTGGATCCCGAGGAGCTGCTGCTCGGGGCGGTCGATCTCGCGCCAGAGGGCGGGCTTCCCGGGGCCGCGCCGCTTGCGGCAGGTGAGCAGGCGGTCCGGGACGCCGGACGGCGACGGCGAGAGGCTGACCTGCCAGTACATGGTGTTGGCGGAGAGGAAGACCAGCGAGGTGCCGCCGTCGCGGGCGCGTTCGACGGTACGGCGCATGGGCACCGACCAGTACTCGTCGTGGCCGGGGAAGACCAGGCCCCGGTAGCGGGCCGGATCGACGCGGCCGGCGTGCAGATCGCGGGTGTCGGCGTACGCGATGTCGTAGCCGTACCGCTCGGCCCAGCGGATGAAGTCGTAGGCGTGGCCGACGTGGAGCGGAAGGCCGGCACCCGCGTAGGGGCGGTCGAAGGAGACGGTGACCGCGGCGTCCTCCTCGCCCAGGAGGCAGCCCTGCTCGTCCCAGGCGTGGTAGAGGCTGGCGCCGGTGCGGCCGTCCTCCGGATAGAGGTTGTACGCCTGCCAGGTGACGTCCGGCAGGACCAGCAGCAGATCGGCCGGGTGGTCGTCGCGGACCGTGAAGGGGATGTGGGAGCGGTAGCCGTCCACCGTGGTGAGCACGGCGACGTACGCGCCGATCGACCAGTAGCTGGGGATCTGCAGCCGCCAGGACTGCCACCAGTGGTGGCAGGAGACCGTGCGGTCGGCGGTGAGCGGCGCGGGCTGGACGATGCCGGAGAGCCGGGGGCTCGTGGTGATCTGGGCGGCGCCGTCGCCCCCGTAGTGACCGATGCGGTAGATGTCCACGGAGAACTGCTGGGGCGGGTCCACGGTGATGTGGAAGTCGATCGCCTCGCCGGGGGCCGCGGCGCCCGTGGAGATGAAGCCCTTGATCTGGCGGTGCACATCGTCGGCCGTACGCGTACCGCCGTCGGTGGAGCCGCGGGCCAGGGCCGGATCGGCGTACCAGGGGACGACCTGCCCGGTGTCGTCGAAGTAGTTCTCACTGCCGCGCAGCCAGGGCAGGGGGCCCTGGCCGAAGGGGTCGGAGACGGCGTGCGCGAGGGCACCCGACTCCCAACGTCGGATCTGCTCCGCCCCCATAACGCTTCCCTCCCTCAAGTCCCCCGAGACAACAGTCGATGGTCGATGGGTGATGGCCGATCGCCAGTGGTCATGCGTCATCAGTGCGCCAACAGTGATGCGCCGACTGTCAGCGTTGATCCCCAGCACATCACATAACGCATGCACTCCGTCACCGTTCGTCGCGAATTGAAGTGAACGGAACCTGCCATTCCGGATGTTGGGGTGTGACGGCCGGGGCCGGTGGTTCAGACGAGGCGGACGGGCTTGTCGGTGCGTACGCCGATCGAGGCGAGCCAGGAACGCAGCGGCTCCGCGTCCCCGTCCTCGACCAGGCTGAGCACGGGACTGCCCAGGTCCGCCCGGCGCTCGCCGTCGACCAGCAGCGCGGGACCGTCGAGCCAGTCGAGGCCGGGCGCCGCGCCCGCCGTGTCCACCGCCGCGCAGCAGACCATCGCCGCGACATGGTCGGCGAGCAGTTCCGTACCCGTGCGGGGCGGCTGGAGCGGGAAGAGCGGGAGGGGGTCGGGGCCCCAGAGGTCCAGGACGTCCCCGCCCGCGCCGGCGGCGGCCTGGGCGCCCGCCGGGCTCGACGCGCCGTCGGCCGCCCGGTGCTGCTGGGCCGCCTCCTCCTCACGGGCCACCGCGGCGCTGATCCCGGCGGCGAGCTCCTCGCCGCCCCCGGTCCGGCCTGCCAGGTGCTCGACGACACGGGCCAGTGTGGGCACCCCCGCGTCGATGGGGCAGACAGTGCGGGAGGGGTCGTGGGAGCCGTCGAGACCGTCACGGTCATCGCGGCCGGGGCCGGTGGCGGCCTGGTGGGGCTCGGCGGTCATCGAGTCGAGGACGCGGTGCAGGCGCGCGGCCTCGGTGCGCCACTTCCGGTCGACGACCTCTTCCGGGTATTGCTGCCAGTCGACCGGCGACCAGTCCGGGCCCGTACGGGCCGGGCCGCCGTGGAACAGGCGGGCCGCGAGCAGCGATGCCGCCTCGTCGGCCGCGCCCGGCTCCTCCAGGAGGTCGCAGGCGGGGCGCTCGCCGAGCCGCGAGGCGAATCCGTCGGCCAGCCGGTCGCGCCGGGACAACTCGGTGAGGGCGGATACGACGCCCGCGTCCAGCCGGGACGGCCAGCGGCCCATCCGCCAGGCGGGCAGGGCGACCCGGGTGAGAAGCCGGTCCCAGCCCGCGTAGGCGAGGCCGACCTGCTCCTGGGCGACGATCCGCAGACCGTAGTCCACACCCTGTGCACGGACCGAAGCGGCGGCGGCGACGCTCCGCTCCATCTCGGCAGCATGGCCGCGACAACTGCGCAGCAGCAGCCTGGCGATCCGGCCGACGAAGGCACGGGGCACTCCACGCACCCGGGCCAGCGGCCCCGGCACGGGCGCCGCGGCGTCGGCAACCGCTCCGTCGAGCCCCCGTACGAAACGACGGGCCGCGGCTATGTCGGGATGCGCGGACGGGCCCGTGCCCGCGACGACCGGGGCGAGCACCGCCCGTAGCTCCGCGACCCGCATCCACCACAGGAACGGTGATCCGATGACCAGCACCGGAGCTGCCTGGACCCGGCGGCGGGACCGGGCCGCGGAATGCGCGGGCAGGTCCGGGTCGGCGCCCGCCGCGGGCTGCGCCGAGGGGTGGGTGCGGTCCTCCAGCCAGCTGTCGCAGTCGGGCGTCAGGGCTATCGCCGAGGGCGCGGGGACCCCGAGCCGGTCGGCGAGGTCCCTGACCAGGCGATAGAGATCGGGGGCGGCCTTCTCCGGGAGCGGGACGGTCGGACTGACCGCCGGCCTCGCCCGTACGATCGCGACCGCGACCGCCGCGGCGAGCAGGAGCACGACGACCGCGCAGGCCGACACGGCCCAGCGTGCCGTGTCCCAGCCGCTGCCCACGGCGAGGCCCTGGGCACCCGCCACCAGCAGCACGACGGCCACCGCCGCCGGCAGGATCGCCACGGCTGTCGCCCTGCCGCGGATGCGCAGCAGGGCATGAGCTCGGGCACGCGCACTCAGCGCACCCAGCTCCTCACTTGTACCGGTACCGGACACGTCCGGACGTCACCCCCTCTGCCCCCGCGGCGGTGTAGTTCACTCCCCCACTGTGGCACCCGTCACTGACATCGCAATGCCAGTGGGCCAAGTGCCGGAATGCTTGCGCCGCACCCTAGTTGGGGCCTCGGCGGACGTCATCCGGATGGCCCAGCCGTCACTCGATGGAATGGCTTTGGGTAAAGGTGCTGACGCGCCGCTGTCTTTGAGGCAGCGGCGCGTCAGTGCTTGTCAGGGGGTGTTCGGTGCTTGCCAGAGCGTGTAAGGACGTGCCAGTGGAGGCAGCCGCTGCCGGTTTGCAGCGGGGCGGGGCGGGATCGGGGCCTGGGTGGGGCCGCCCCGGGGCCGGTCCCTCCTGAGGGCCGGCCCCGGGGCTGCGCGGCCTTCACCGCGGCCGGTCTCAGCCCTCTGCGGCCTTCCGGGCAATGTCCGTACGGAGGTGCGAGCCGTCGAGCCGGATCCGGGCCGCCGCCGCGTAGGCGCGCTCCCGGGCGCCCGCGAGGTCCTTGCCGGTCGCGGTCACGGACAGCACCCGGCCGCCCGCGCTGACGATCGTGTCGCCCTCCCGCCTGGTGCCCGCGTGCAGGACGTACGCATGCGGGGCATCCTGCGCCGCCACGTCGTCGAGCCCTTCGATCGGGTCGCCCGTCCGCGGCGTACCCGGGTAGTTGTGCGAGGCGATGACCACGGTGACGGCCGCGTCGTCGCGCCACTTGAGCGGGGGCAGCTCGTCGAGCGTGCCGTTGGCGGAGCCGAGCAGGACGCCGGCCAGCGGGGTCTTCAGACGGGCCAGGACCACCTGGGTCTCGGGGTCACCGAAACGGGCGTTGAACTCGATCACCCGGACGCCGCGCGAGGTGATCGCGAGGCCCGCGTACAGCAGCCCGGAGAACGGGGTGCCGCGGCGGCGGAGTTCGTCGACGGTCGGCTGGAGCACCGACTGCATGACCTCGTCGACCAGCTTGGGGTCGGCCCACGGGAGCGGGGAGTACGCGCCCATGCCACCGGTGTTCGGGCCCTCGTCGTCGTCCAGGGCGCGCTTGAAGTCCTGCGCGGGCTGGAGCGGCAGCACGGTGGTGCCGTCCGTGATCGCGAAGAGGCTCACCTCGGGACCGTCGAGGAACTCCTCGATGACCACGCGGTCGCAGGCCAGGGCGTGGGCGCGGGCCGCCTCGACGTCGTCGGTGACGACGACTCCCTTGCCCGCGGCGAGACCGTCGTCCTTGACGACGTACGGGGCACCGAAGGCGTCGAGGGCGGCGTCGATCTCGGCCGGGGTGGTGCAGACGTAGCTACGGGCGGTCGGGACGCCGGCCCCGGCCATCACGTCCTTGGCGAACGCCTTGGAGCCCTCCAGCTGGGCCGCCTCGCCGGAGGGGCCGAAGCAGAGGATGCCCGCGGCGCGCACGGCGTCGGCGACCCCGGCGACGAGCGGCGCCTCCGGGCCGACAACCACCAGTCCGGCGCCCAGGTCGGTGGCGAGGCGCGCGACGGCGTCGCCGTCGAGGGCGTCGACCGGGTGCAGTTCGGCCACCTCTGCGATACCGGCGTTGCCGGGAGCGCAGTACAGAGTGGTGACGTCGGGGTCGAGGGACAGAGAGCGGCACAGGGCGTGTTCGCGGGCGCCGCCGCCGATGACGAGGACCTTCACGGGATGCAGCCTAGCCGCCGGGGCGCGGCGCCCTTGACGGACGCCGCTCCGTGGACACCCCGGGGCGCTGTGACGGGCGTCCCGGGAGCCCCGGAGCGCGGCCCGCTATTCGTTGGTGAACTCCTCGACGACCGTGGCGCCCAGCTCGCGGACGATCAGGTCGTGCCCGGAGAGCGCCGAGTCGACGAGGTCCGGGTCATCGGCCTCGGGGGTGTCGTCCTCGGGAGCGACCGCGCGCGGGGGCTCGGGCGCGGAATACGACTGCTGCGGTGCGGCCTCCGCGGCGGGCCCGGCGCCCGGCTGCTGGTGGCCCGGCTGCTGGTGGCTCGGCTGCTGCTGGTGCGGCGAAGCGGCCGACCGGGGTTCATAGCTCTGCTGGGGCGCGGGGGCCTGATGCTGCTGCACGGGAGGCGCGGCGGGGCGGCCGCCGCCGGTCTGCGGAGGTGCGCCGGCGCCGCCCGACGGGTCGACGATGGCCTCGATCTTCCACTGCGCGTTGAACCGCTCGGCGAGGGCCTGCCTCAGCACGTCCTCGCTGCCGCTGCTCGCGAAGTTGTCGCGCGCGCCCGCGTTGAGGAAGCCGATCTGCAGGGTGGTGCCGTCGAAGCCGGTGACCTGGGCGTTCTGGCTGAGCAGGATCCAGGTGAACCGGCGGCGGTTCTTCACGGCCTCCAGGATGTCCGGCCACATGTTCCGCACCTGGCCGGCGCCCTGGGCCATTCCCGGACTCGGCTCGGCGGCGGCCGGTACCGGTGCCGCGGGCGCGGCCTGGACCGGCGCGGCGGCCGGAGCGGCCTGCGGCACGGGCGACTGGCCCGGGGCGGATGCGGTCGGCCAGCCGCCGGGACGTCGGCCCGATTCCGGCGCGGCCGCGGTGGGCCAGGCGCCGGGACGCTGACCGCCCGCGGGAGCCGGGGCCTCGGCCGGCGGCTGCGGGGCGACGGGGGCGGCGGTCGGCGCCGCGGCGGGGGCGGGCGGCGCCGCGTGGACCTGCGCGGGGGCGGGGGCGGGCACCTCGCCCCGTACCGCCGCACGCGCGGCGGCGGGTCCCGTACCGGGCTGAACGACGGGTGCAGCAGGTGCGGTGGGCACGGGCGCATGGGCCAGCGCCTCCGGACCGGGTACGTACCCCATGGCGGGCCCCGGGCCCGTGGTCGCGAAGGAGGCGCCCCGCTCCAGCCGGTCGAGCCGGGCCTGTAGCGAACGCTCGTCGTCGAAGGCCGCGGGCAGCAGCACCCGGGCACAGATCAGCTCGACCTGGAGACGCGGCGAGGTCGCCCCGCGCATCTCCGTGAGCCCCTCGTTGACCAGGTCGGCGGCGCGGCTCAGCTCGGCGGCGCCGAAGACGGACGCCTGGGCCTGCATCCGCTCGACGACATCGGCGGGGGCATCGATCAGCCCCTTCTCCCCGGCGTCCGGCACAGCGGCCAGGATCACCAGGTCGCGCAGCCGCTCCAGAAGATCCGCGACGAAACGGCGCGGGTCGTTGCCTCCCTCGATCACCCGGTCCACGACCTCGAACGCCGCGGCCCCGTCGCCCGCCGCGAAGGCGTCCACGATCGAGTCGAGCAGCGAGCCGTCCGTATAACCGAGCAGCGAGGTCGCCATGGCGTATGTCACACCGTCGTCGCCCGCGCCGGCCAGCAGCTGGTCCATCACCGACATCGAGTCACGCACGGACCCGGCGCCGGCCCGCACGACGAGCGGCAGCACGCCGTCCTCGACGGGGCTGTTCTCCTTGCCGCAGACCTCGGCAAGGTATTCGCGCAGTGTCCCCGGCGGCACGAGCCGGAACGGGTAGTGGTGCGTACGCGACCGGATGGTGCCGATGACCTTCTCGGGCTCGGTGGTCGCGAAGATGAACTTGAGGTGCTCCGGCGGCTCCTCGACCACCTTCAGCAGGGCGTTGAACCCCGCCGACGTGACCATGTGCGCCTCGTCGATGATGTAGATCTTGTAACGACTCGACGCGGGCCCGAAGAACGCCTTCTCCCGCAGATCACGGGCGTCGTCCACGCCTCCGTGCGATGCGGCGTCGATCTCGATGACATCGATCGACCCCGGCCCGTTGCGCGCGAGGTCCCGGCAGGACTGGCACTCCCCGCACGGCGTGGGCGTCGGCCCCTGCTCGCAGTTCAGACAGCGGGCCAGGATGCGCGCACTGGTCGTCTTGCCACAGCCGCGCGGACCGCTGAACAGGTACGCGTGATTGACCCGGTTGTTCCGCAGCGCCTGCTGCAGCGGGTCGGTGACATGCTCCTGCCCGATGACCTCGGCGAACGACTCGGGGCGGTAGCGGCGGTACAGCGCAAGGGACGACACACATACGAGGTTATCCGGGCGGACCGACAACCGGCCCCGGACCGGGCGAAGCGCCGCCCGTCCCCAGGAAACGCAGGGGCTCCGGAAACACAAGGGCCCCCCACGCACCCGCCAGAGCCAACCTACCCTTGCTGCCTTCCGGCCCTGGGGGAGTTCAGTCAGATAGCGCCACGTGAGGGGCTGACGCCCACCTTAGCCGATCCCCACCCCTGCCGGTCCACTCCCCCCAACCCACGAAGCCCCCGCGAACAAATCCGAACGAGTCCGAGGGGGGTCCGAACGGAACAGGTTCGCGAGCACTCCTCAACGTCTTGTATTGTTTGCCGCGGAGGATTCGCCTAGTGGCCTAGGGCGCACGCTTGGAAAGCGTGTTGGGGGCAACCCCTCACGAGTTCGAATCTCGTATCCTCCGCCATTGCTCTCACCGGGCAATACGTCGAAGGCCCCCGCTGCTCGCAGCGGGGGCCTTCGACGTTGGTGGTCTCAGTTGGCTGGCGAGGCCCTGGTAGATCCCCGAGGGCAGAAGGCGACAGATGTCCGGGCACCGCTCTGCACTGCCGGGACCTCGGGGAGGCCAGGGTCCGGCGCCCTCTGGGTTACTGCCGGTACGGCGAAACGAGCTCGGCCTAGGCGTACTGGCGTCCGGCTACTGGCGGATCATGCGCGCTCTGGAGCCAGTCGTGAGCGATCGCGCGGTGGCCCCACAGCCTGGCAGCTCGCACTGTCCTGGAGGACAAGAAGGTGTGATCAATGACAAACGCGGCTCGTGGAGCACGGCGCTTCTACAAGGTGGCCTTCCCAACTGGGAGTCGACGAACCGACCGATCACGAGGATGGCCTCTGCCACGCTTGGCCAACACCACCGGAAGTCAGAGAGCAGGACTGAGTTGAGCACCCTGGGTAACTGAATCGCCCCGGCTCGAATGGAGACTCGATTTCATGAAGGATCGAGTCATCGAATCTCGCATCCTCCGCACCTGCCCATCAGGGCAGACGAAGGCCTCGACCGATCAGCGGCCGAGGCCTTCGCCGTTGCTCTCAGTTACGTGGAGCGGACAGCCGCCTCGGGCATGTGCAGATGACGTGCCCCGTCGAGGGGGTGGTAGCCGGTGTCGACGAGCGGTGGAGCGTACCCAATGTCATGCAACACAGCCGCCGCATCCAGGACCTCAGCCCCACCACCCACGAAGGGCGTGAGCTTCTTGGCGCAGGCCGCCACGCCCCGCATGTGGGCCCACCGCCGCGGGAGGCTCTCACGCAGCAGTGATTCCGCCAGCTCGTACGCATACCCGACTATCGTCACGCGGGGGAGGATGCGTCCTCCCTTAACGGCCCGAGGCGCAGCCCATACTCCTTGTCGATCGCAACGCCTTTGTCATTGCTTACTGACAGGCTTAGCGCCTCACCTCGTCGCCTGGAGGACAGCATGAGTGCCGATCTTGGTCCGCTGGTCATAGCGCGCAGCAGCGGCAGCGAGCCGATACGGGCCAATGGCGAGACAGTGGGCAAGCTCGCTGACTTCTGGAGCTGGGCATGCTCCGACTTGGCCAACAACACCATGCGTGGCGTCCTGGCTGAGTACCTCGTGGCCACAGCACTGGGCGCCGCCACCGGTACCCGCACAGAATGGGACACGGTTGACATCCGTACGCCCGAGAAGTGGCGCATCGAGGTGAAGTCGACGGCCTACCTGCAGTCGTGGGCACAGTCCCAGCCGTCGAAGGTCTCGTTCGACATCGCGCCTGCCTCCGGCTGGGACGCCCAGACCGGTGCCACCTCAGCCGAAGTTCTGCGCCGCTCAGACGTGTACGTCTTCTGCCTGCTGCACCACCAGGACAAACAGACGCTCGATCCCCTCGACCTCGACCAGTGGACTTTCTACGTCCTGCCCACCCGAGTCCTGGACGAACGCTGCCGGATCCAGAAGACCATCAGGCTGTCCAGCCTGGAGCGCCTCAGCCCGCTGAAGACCGACTTCACCGGCCTGCCGAAGGCAGTGTCCGCGTGCGCGGAAGATACGCGATAGCCCCAGGTCAGCGGGCTCACCCCGTGCGGTGAACCCCGTCGCGGCCTTCCCTGCTCGCCGCTCCTTGACCCCAAGCGAGAGCAGCAGTGGTGGCAGGGGCGCCTGCGGCTACCCGGGGACTGCTTGAGCGGCGGGCGAGTCACGAGACCGGACAACCCGAGTCCCCGACGGAGTTCGTCATCCTCAGGGTCCCCGGAATCCCACACGCCGACGCCAAGCCGGGTGCTCGCTGGGCGCTGGAGCGGGGGCTGCTCGTCCAGGACCGTCGCCGGTACGGAGCCACCCGTATGCCTGCCGAGGTGGCACTCGCCCTGCGCGGGGCCGACTGGCACGCCCCGTTCGGGCCCGTCCCGCCCCCGTCCGTTCGACGCCCGTCACCTCGGCCGAGGTGGACCGGGAGGCCGCGGCCGCGGCGGTGAGAAGCCCGTACCGGGCCTGAACGCAGCCGAACTCGCCGCCCACCGAAAGCTCGCCGGCCTCGGCCTGCGGCAACTGGCGCCAACCGTTCTGGTCAGCTGTACCCCGCTCGACAAGACCCTCGCCGCGCTCCGGGCCACGGGCTATGCCCCCGTCGCCGAGACCGCCGACGGCACCGTACGTGTCGAACAGGCACCGCGCCGCCGCGCAGCCGCCCCGGTACCGCACCCGCGTCCGCCCCTTGGCACGCGCGCGCGTGCCAAGGGGACCCCGGCCGTCGTCGACGTGAGCGCGCTGGCCGCCAGGCTTCGGGCTGCCCCGCCCATCGCGCCGGCGCCCGGTCCAGCGGGTGGAATCCCCTTCGGCACCAACACCGACACCGAGGAAATCGTCGCCGACCACGCGCGTCTGCTGTCCCTCGCCGACGTCCGTCACGCCATCGACGAGGGACAAGCAGTCACCATCGAATACGTGGCCGCCTCGGGCAGCCGCACCGTACGCACCCTCGGCGAACTCGATCTCGACCCGCCCTACTTGTACGCCTGGTGCCATCTGCGAGGCGACGAAAGCGTCTTCGCCCTCTCCCGCATACACGGCGTCATGCCCGCGTAGCCGAGGCGCCACTACGATCGCCGGTCATGGACTGGCTGGAGCGCACCGCGAAACTGAGGCAGTGGACCAGAAGCGGGACCCGCGCTCCACACAAGCCACTGCTGTTCCTGTACGCCCTCGGCCGGTTCCAGCAGGATGCCGGCGGCGAACTGCGGTACAGCTCGGTGGAGGAGGATCTGAAGCGGCTGCTGGACGAGTACGGTCCGCCCAACAGGACGACTCCCGCCTACCCGTTCCACCATCTGGTGAGCGACGGCGTGTGGGAGGTGCGCACCGACCACGGACCGGGCAGCCCCGGCAGCGGGGTGCGGGAGCTGCGGGCGGCAGGGGCCGCAGGGCGGCTGGCGCCGGAACTGCGGGCGGCGCTGCGGCGCGAGCCGTCGCTGCTCGGCCGAATGGCACGGGTCCTGCTCGACCTGCACTTCCCGCCCTCGCTCCACGGCGAACTGTGCGAATCCGTCGGCCTGGAACTGGAGCCGGCGGAGGCCGAACAGTTCTCGGTCGTGCGCAGGAAGCGGGACCCGCGGCTGCGGGAGCTGGTCCTGACGGCCTACGAGTACCGGTGCGCCTTCTGCGGCTACGACGGCAGGATCGGCGCGGTGCCGGTCGGACTGGAGGCCGCGCACGTGCGCTGGTGGGCGTTCGACGGCCCGGACGACGTCGACAACGGAGTGTGCCTGTGCTCGCTGCACCACAAGCTCTTCGACAAGGGAGTCCTCGGCATCGGTGACGGTCACTGCATCCTGGTCTCACAGCGCTTCGTCGGCCACAGCCCAGCCGCCCGCGAGCATGTCATAGCGCTCGCCGGTCGCCCGCTCATCGGACCTCAACCGGGCACCCACCCCGTCGCAGCGATGCACCGCTCCTGGCACACCAGCCAGGTCTTCCACAGCAGGCCACGCCCCGCCACCGCCGCCTGATCCGAGTCGTCGACCCTGCGACGCACTGGTAAGGAGTGCGACACCAAGAGTATGGTCTCTTGTATGGCGACGAAGAAGGTGACGGTGACGATTCCCGAGGATCTCCTGGACGAGATCCGTGCGGAGGCGGCAGAGCGGGGCCTGTCGGCGTACGTCGCCGAGGCGCTGCGCTTCAAACGGGACAGAGACCGCCTTGGGGAACTGGTCGACTGGCTGCAGGCAGAACACGGCCCCGTCACCGAGGACGAGCGTGCGGCAGCTCTCGACGAGTTGGAGGACCTCGACGCCGAACACGAGCGGCGCCGCGCCACAGGACAGCACAACGCCGGAGAAGCGGCGTGAAGAAGCGGGGCGCTGAGCAGAGGCAGCGGCCCCTGCGCGTCTTCGTACTCGACTGCGAAGCCCTGTCCCTGGCCGTGCGCGGCGATCGGAAGATGATCGCCTGGCTCGATCTCGCGGCCCGGGGCGAGGCCGAGGTGGTGACGTCTCCCCTGACGCTGGTCGAGGCGTACGACGGCAGAACCACCGAGCAGCGTTGGGACTGGGTACTCTCCCGGCTCAAGGTCGCCGACATCGGAAAGGACGAGGCCCGCCAGGCCCGACGCCTCCTGGCCGATGCCAAGCTGCACGGTCACAAGTACGCAATCGATGCCGTGCTCGCTGTGATCGCACGCCAGCAGAAGGGGCAGGTCACCGTCTTTACCTCGGACGTGGACGACCTGGAGAGGCTGGTCCCGGACACGATCGTCGTCAGGAAGGTATGACCCGGCGCCCTGGTCTCGGTTCTGGTCTCATTCACCCCCGTCCAGCACCATCCACCACCTGCCCGGTGGCCCACTCCGCCGCAGGTCAGGACGCCCCCGAGCGGCGCCGAACCCCCAGACAAACATGTGGAAAGCGTGTTGGGGGCAACCCCCTCACGAGTTCGGATCTCGTATCCTCCGCCATTGCTCTCACCGGGCAATACGTCGAAAGGCCCCACCGGGAAACCGCTGTGGCCCTTCGACGTTTCCCGTGTCGCCCCTCAGCTACTGCCCCGGAGCCCCTTCTCCTCGGCGTCCGCCAGCCAGAAGAACAGCGGCGACAGCACCAGTTCGACGGCTGCCAGCACCACCTGGGAACCAGTGCGTCCACCCGAGCGCGGCAAGTGACAGCAGCCGCCCGAGCGCACCCAGCAGGAACACCCCGGCCCCAGGGATGTGATCACCTCGGTATGCACGGTGAAGACGTTGACCAGGAGGAACGTCAGAGAAACAGCCTCGACTCCGGTCGCGATCCGCAGTGTGCGCATGGCGGTCAGGCTCCCGTCGTGGAGCCGGGGCGCACGATCATCAGGACGACGACGACCGCCCACAGCAGGTTGAAGATGCCTGTGATCATGGCCAGCCGGGCAGCCGCCGAGCGCCTCGCCTCCACCGTGCCAATACCGGTGCCGGTGGCGGTCTCGCTATCGGTGTCGCCATCAGTGAGTCGGGCGAGCAGTCGCTGTTGCCCGGGCAGGATCGCCAGCAACAGCAGAGCCGCCGCCGCGGCGGTCAGCATGACCGAAGCCAGCAGCCAGGCGTCGGCCAGAACACCGAGCTGGGCGCCGGTGGCGACACCGAAGGCCGGAACGGCAACGCCGACGACGGTGTACCCGCGGCAGACCCGGTGCAGGAGGGCAGCCGTACGGGCGTTCTCCCCCTCCGGGCCGTTCCCCTCCGGGCTGTCGCCCTCGGCGGCCCGGGGCCGGACGTAGCGGGGAAACATCGACGCCGCGACCGTGATCGGCCCGATCGCCAGGATCGCCGCCAGGACATGTACCGACAGCAGAAATTTGGTCACCAGGGGCCCCTTAAGGATTGCCTGCCAATGGATTGGCTACCGACCCATGGATAGCATGCCCATGCGCTCCATGGGTAGGCTGTCTAACCATGAAGGCGAGTGCGGTACGCGGGCATCTGGACGGGCTTCTGCTCTCCGTACTGGAATCCGGCCCGCTGCATGGCTACGCGGTCATCACCGCGGTTCAGGAGCGCAGCAACGGAGTGCTGGAGCTGCGCAAGGGCACCATCTACCCCGCCCTCAACAAGCTGGAGCGGCTCGGACTGCTGCGCAGCGTCTGGGAGTCCGAGGGCGAACGACGGCGGCGTTGCTACGAACTCACCGACGCCGGACGGCGCAGCCTGGCGGCGGAACGGTCGGTGTGGAACGAGTTCACGACCGCGATCGGCGCCGTACTGGCCCCGGCACCGAATCCCGGGCACTCGACGTGACCGCGCCCGGGGCCGGCGCCGATCCCATCGACGCCCACATCGCGGACCTGACGGCGGCGCTCCACGGACCCGTCCGGGCCAAGTCCCGGATGGTGACCGAACTTCGCGAGGGCCTCATCGACGCAGCGAGGGACCTTTCGTCCGGGCGCGAGCCCGACCATCACGCCGCCCGCCAGGCGGTGCGCGAGTTCGGCACCGTGGCCGAGATCGTGCCGAGCTTCCAGCGTGAACTCACCATCGCCCAGGCCCGTCACACCGCTCGCAGGGTCATGCTGATCGTCCCCCTGCTGCTCGTGTGCTGGTACATGGCGCAGACCTGGGACGGTTCCACAGGGCACCGACCGCCCGGCCCGATCCAGTTGCTGGTGGCTCACCTGGGCGGCGTCGCGGCGTCGGCCTCGTTCCTGGCAGCCGCGGCTCTGGCCGCCACCGGAGCCCTCGCACGCCGACTCCCCACCCCTGACCAGCTGCCGATCATGGTCGCCTGGACGGGCACCACCGCGGCGGCGGCCCTGGCCATCAGCGCGATCGCCCTCACTCTCGCCTCGGTCCTCGCGACGAACTGGCCGCTGAGCCTGCTCGCGGGCCTGGTGACCATCGTCTTCCACGCCAAGATCGCCGCCTCGGCACGCGCCTGCCGCGAATGCGCCAGCCTGTCCCTCGCCGGACCGTGACGTTCCGGCCGGGGGCGCGCGGCCCTGCGGCGTGAGCCGTCGCCGCTCGGGCGGCAGCCGTTCTCGGACAAGGTCGCGCGACTCACGGCGGAAGAGGCCGGGGCGGCGTAGAACTCCTGGAGGTGGGCAGGCTCAGGAGGTCGCGTACGGGGCAGCACGACCTCGTACGGGGCGGACGGGGAAGGCGACAGGTGCTGTCGGACGAGACTTGGCGCGAGCTACGGGGCCAAGGGGCGACCCGCACCTTTCGCGAACGCAGCGTGATGCTGAGACAGGGCTCCGCGGGAACACACCTGCTCGCCCTCACCGACGGGCTCGCCAAGGTCGTGTGCCGGGAGCCGGGCGGTGTCGTGACCTGGCTGGCCTTCCGGGGGCCGGGTGACCTGCTGGGCGAGGTGTCCGTCTTCCACGGCACCCCGCGCACGGCGGAAGTGGTCGCCCTCACCCCCTGCACGGCTGTCGTACTGGAGGCGGAGCGGTTCCGCAGGTTCATCGAACAGCGCGGGCTCGTCATGGACTTGATGCGCCAGGCGCTCTCCCGGCTGCGGGAGTCCGACGCGCACCGGACCGAACTGCTGACCCTTCCGTTGGTCGCCCGGCTGGCGCGGGCACTCCTGAGACTGGTCGAACTCACCTCGCCCGGACGCGAATCGGAGGTCGTACGGCTGACCGGCCTGAGCCAGGAGGAGATCGCCCAGGCGACCGGAGTGACCCGCAACGCGGTCATCACCGGGCTGCAACGGCTGCGCGAGTCCGGCGCGGTGGAGACGGCCCGCAGAACGATCGTCATCAAGGACATGAAGGCGCTGCGCGGTTGGGCGATGGCCGACCCGGGATTCACGCCCGCGTCGCCGTTCGCGCCGCCCACGACTCGATGAGCACGCCCACGCTGTGACGTGGGACACCCATGAACTGCCCTGCGCTGTGCAGTCGGGCGGGCGGAACCGGCGGAACCTCGAATCAGCCGGCCACCGGCTTCGTCACCGTCACACCGCTCACCGCTCACCGCTCGCGAGGAGATCCCGCATGCCCAGGCCCGTTCCCGCCCCGTACGCCGAGAGCCGACCGCTGCCGCCCTACCGTGCCCTGTTCGCCGTCGACGCAAAGGACTTCACCGGCCTTCCCGCCGTGCAGCACGGTCCGGTGAGCCAGTTGATCCCCGAACTCGTCGACCAGGCTCTGGACCGGGCCGGGCTCCACGAACTGCGCGACTCCAAGCGGTTTCCGGCCAACACCGGGGACGGCGTGGTGTTCGGCTTCGATCCGGCACTGCTGCCCTTTGTCCTCTGGCCGTTCCTGGGCGTGCTGGACGACACGCTCGGCGCGTACAACAGGCAGTGCGTGGGCCCCCGCATCCGGCTCCGGGCCAGCGTCCACGTCGGACCGCTGCCGGACACGGACGGTCCCGGCGACGGCAACGGCACCGCCCGCAACGACACGCACCGGCTGCTGGACTCCCGTCCGGTCAAGGCCATCCTGACCGCGGCGAGCGAGCAGGTCACCCACCTTGCGGCGGTCATCTCCCAGCGCGTCTACGAGGACGTCGTGCTCGGCGCTTACACCGGGCTGCACCCCGACCGCTGTGTGGAGGTCCCGGCCACCGTGGAGGGGAAGGACTTCGCGCAGCGGGCCTGGCTGTACGTCCCTTCGCCGTCCGGAAACCTCGTGCAGGCCGGTGTGCGACCGCGCGAGGAATCCGCGGCGCCGGCCGGCCCACCCGCCGGCCAGGAACAGGACCCGGCGACGTCGCCCGGCACGCACTACAGCGGCAACACGCAGCACGTGGGCGAGGGCGCCGCCGTGATGGGGAGCGTCGGGCGGGACCTCACGTACACCGGCGGTTCCACCACGAACCACGGCACCAACCAGCACTGGGGCGGCGGCGACAACGTTTCGGGCGACAAGCGGGTCGGTGGCGCCGGGGACCCGCGGTGAGCGCCGACGCGGGGGCCGCTCCCGGCCCGGACTGCGAGGATTCCGAAGGCAGTCCCGGCCCGGGGAACTCCTACCGCGACAACCAGCAGCGGGTGGGCCAGGGTTTCGCGGTCATGGGCGGGATCGCGGGCGACACCAACGTGTTCTTCGGCGTCCAGCCCGACGAGGACATCCCCAAACCCCGTCTGCGGGAGGGCCCGTACCCCGCGGACGACGTGCACGTCCGCTTGCGCGGATTCGTCGAACCACCCACCCACACACAGTGCCGGAAGGTGCTGGACAGACACGTCCTGGTGCTGCGGGCCGGAAGCGGTACGGGGGCGGGCACGGCCGCGTTCGCGCTGCTGGCGGAGCGGTACGGAGCCGGCGGCATCACCGGTCTGGACTCGCCCGACGACCTGTCGCGGTGGCGTCCCAAGGAACGGCGCGGCTACCTGCTCCAGGGGCTTTCCCCGGTGGCCGCCGCCTCGCTCGGCGAGGTCGCGCTCACCGCGCTGGCCTCGCTGCTGCGCCGTACGGGCGCCCATCTGGTCATCACCGTACGCATGGAGACGGCGCTGCCCGGCGACACGGTGCCCTGGCAGGTCACGCACCGCCCGCCGCCACCGGCCGAGGTGGCCGCGAGGCGCCTGAGCACCATGGCCGAGGCGGGTGAACTGACCGCCGGACAGGAGGTCGACGCGCTGCGCTACCTCGCCTCGCCGGACTTCACCGGCTACCTGGACGCCCACCCGCTGCCGGGGGACGGTGTCGACGTTGCGGAGGGGCTGCGCGACCTCGTCGTGGCGGGGAAGTCCGCCGCGTCCGTGCTCGACGACCTGCGGGCGGGCAGCCCCGCGGCGGCCCGCAAGGCGCTCGCGGAAGCACGCCACCGGGCCGACCGGATCTCGCTGATGGCGGCGATCTCGCTGCTGCCCGAGCAGGACCGTACGGTCGTCGAGCAGTTCGGCGCGGTCCTGCGCCCGCTCATCGACGGTCGCGGCGGCCCGGCACCGGTCATGGCCGGGGGGCCGGAGCACGCCGGTACCCGCGGGCCGTCCGGGGAGCCGCCGGCCCGGCACGACGTGCTCGGTCCGGCCCTGGAGGACCGGCTGACGGCCGTGGGCGCGCGGCTGCTGCCACCCCGGTTCGGGGCGAAGCAGCGCTATCCGGTCCAGCCGGTCGCCTTCTCCGGCCGGCACCGGTCGGACGCCCTGCTCCGGTCCCTGTGGCTGGACTACGAGGGCATGGCGGACCTGCTCTGGAAAGGCCTGGACGAGGTTTCCCATCGCCCGGGCATCGAACTGGCGGCGGGCGAGGCGATCGGGAAGGTGCTGGCCCACGCGACCGGCCCGGACACCCTGCGCCAGCTGCACCCCTTCGCCGCGTCGGAGAAGCGCTGGCGCCGCCGTCTGGTGGCCTACGCGCTCGGGGAGATGGTCCAGCACCCCGCCCTCACCGGAGCGGTTCGGGAGCAGTTGCGGAATTGGAGCCAGGCCGCCCCCGTCCCCCTCCGCTGCACCGTGGCCGAGACCTGCGCGGGCAGCTACGGCCTGGCCCGCCCCGCCGCCGCCCTGAAGCTCCTGGACACCGCGCTCGACAGGCCGGTCGAGAAACCGGAAAGCCCGTTGCGTACCGCGGTGTCCTTCGCTCTCAGCACCCTTCTCTCCGAGGACGCCAACCACACCCTCGTCCTCGACTTCCTCCGGGAGTGGCAGGGGGCCGGTGCCGGCACGCAGCGCCACGCCCAGGCGGTTCACGTCATCCAATCGATGAGCCGGGCGTCCTTCCCCCCGCCCAACGCTCCGGGCGTACGGCGTCTGCGCCTCGCCGATCTGCTCGCGATCCACCCCGAGCGGGCCCACGGCCTCGTGGTCGCGGCCCTGGACGACCCCGCCACCCACGATGCGACGGTGGAGGGCCTGTCCCTGATCGAGAGCGACCCGGACCTTAGGCAGCGGGCCGGCTTCCCGCACCTCCTCGCCGTGCTCGCCGCGGTGGCCCAGAACCACCGCGGCGTCCTGCGCTACGTCCTGCGCCGCCATCGCGCCCGTACGGCCTCCTCGACGGAAAGGCTCGCCTCATGACCGGCCCGCTCATCTCGCCGCTGGACTCCTCGGCGGCCTGGCAGTTGTTCCGTCTTCGGTTCGGTGCCCCGGAGGGCCGGGCCCTGGTGTTCCTCGCGCACGACGGGCAGGACGCGATGGTGCCGCCCGGGGAGGGCGACTACTGGGGCTACCCGCAGCCCACCCGGCGCGGGGTGCGCGAGGGCGGCTTCTTCGACATCGTGTGGGTCTCGCTCGCGGAGCGGCGGATCTCGGTCGACATCCCGCGCCGGCCGCCGAAACCCCCGGCCCGTTACGGAGTCGTCTGGAAGATCAGCAACCCGGTCGTCGCGGCGAGAGACCAACTCACCGAGGAGCGGGCCCGGCAGCTGGTCGTCGGCCACATCAGCGAGAACGCCACACTGCCCGGCACCCCCGACCCGTTGCGGACGCCGCCGCCCCACTTCGGTACGACCGAGGTGGAGCCTCCCGGCCGGCTGCGGGTGATCGAGGGCTCCGGTCTCACGTACTGGTTCCTGGACCCGCCGGCCGCGCTCCTGCCCGCTTCCGGCGTCGGCGCGGGGCCGACTCTTCCGTCGGGCTTCGGCGAGGCCCACCGTGAGGCGTACCGCTTCTACCGGGAGGTCGTCGCGGGCGGTCCGGTCGGGCTCGCGGCCCTCTGGCTGCTGCACCGGCCGGAAGAGGCGAAGGACGTACTCGACTGGACGGTGACCCATCGCGGTCTGCTCTCCGACCGGAACGACTGGGAACACACCCTCGCGGCGGCGCTCCAGTCGCTGACACCGGAGGACCGGGGCTTCGTCGGCGCCAACATGGCGCGGGTGCTCAGCGACGTGGGGGTCCCACAGGGCGACGAGGTGCTGCGCCGGATCGGCGACGCCGACCCGTCGTCGGGCGAAGGGGGCACGGGGCCGCGGTAAGTGCGGCAGGGCGCAGACAGAAGGACACCCGCGGTGTGTGCACGCGGGTGTCCTTCGTCTGCCCTGAGCAACAGGGGCGCGCCGAGTGCAATAGGCACGCCCGGCGCGTTCGCGGAGGTGCACACATGCAGTCCCCGGTAGTCCTTATCGGTGCCGGGACTTCCAACCGTCGCTGAAAGCTCCGGATCCGGAGGAGCTGCCGGGGGCCTGGCCAGAGCCAACGAGAGGGTCACTCGGGTCGGCGGACGTCTCCGTCGACGGTGCGGCTCGCTCTGGTTTTCTGGTGTATTGACGATTCTCCTCCCAATTTCCTACTGGTCAAGGGTTTCATCGCACCTTTCTGTTAAATGTCCGGATGCCGGTGATCAGGGATCCCGGCGCACCCCGGTCCGGGGCCGTGTGATCACCGTCACCCGATTTCTTCGGGTTCGGTGTCGTCCGGACGAGGGGTGCCGGGCGTATGCCCGGTGAGACCGAGGAGATCCAGGAGTTGTTTGTTGACCGTCGACGAGTTCGAAGAGTTCTACGCGCAGACGGCTGCCCGGCTGACAGGGCAGTTGTTTGTGATGCTCGGCGACCAGCACGAAGCGCAGGACGTGGTGCAGGAAGCTTTCATCAAGGGCTGGAGCCGGCGGCGTCAGCTCGACCGTGACGGGCAGCCCGAGGCGTGGGTCCGTACGGTCGCCTGGCGGCTGGCGGTGAGCCGGTGGCGGGGGCGGCGGCGGGCGGCGGATGCCTGGCAGCGCAGCGGGGCGCCTCCCCATACGGAGGCGCCCGGGCCGGAGACGGTGGCCCTGGTGGAGGCGTTGCGGGAGCTGCCGTCCAAGCAGCGCCGCACGCTGGCGCTGCACTACGTCTGCGATCTGACCGTCGGACAGATCGCCGCGGAGACCGGTCTGGCGGCCAGCACCGTCAAGACGCATCTGGCCCGGGGCCGGGCCGCGCTCTCTCATCGTCTGCAGGATCCGCGTACCGAGGAGGGGCCCTGTGTCTGAATCCCACGACCCGCTGAGGTCCGTGTTCAAGGAAGCCGCCGCCGTCGGGCAGTCGCGCGCGCGTTCCGCTCCGCCCTCGTTCATCACCGAGCGCGGGGAGCGGGCACGCAGGCGCCGGATCGTCGCTCTGGCTGTCGGGGCCTGTCTGGTCTTCTCGGGCACGGGCGCGGCCGTGGCCTCGCTGGTGCCGGACAGCACGGGCACCACCGTCCCTGCCACCACTCCGTCGCCCGTTCCCTCGCCCCGGCTCTCTCCCTCGCCGAGCTCTCCGAACTCTCCGAACCCCACGAGCTCCTCGCCCTCCTCGCCCTCCTCGCCGCGGATCAGTCTGCCGCCGTCACACACCCCTTCCTCCGGCCAGAGCTCGTCGTCCACCCCCACCGAGAGCCCGTCGACCTCACCGGCCACGCCCAGCGGGAGCGTCACCCTCCCGCCGCCCTGACCTCCCGCCCGACCGACCTCGCGTGCCGCCCGGTGACGCCTGCCTGGGCCATTCGGTGTGCGCTGAACCGACCCTGGAGATTGTGTTGTGAGCCTCTCGACCCCCCACCGGCCGCGCGAGTATCCGCGCGGCCGGGCCCCCAGGACCACTCCCGGGCCGCCCCGCGACGCCCCGGCACCGGGCAGGAAGCCCTTCGCCCGGCTGCTGCGCCGGATCGATCCCGCCGACCGCGAGGTGCTCTGGCTCTACCTGCTGACCCGGGCGGGCATCTGGACCATCGCCTACTGCACCAGTTGGCTGTTTCCCGACGAACAGGGAACCCGGCACGCCGCCTCGGCCCTCTCCTCGTGGCAGCGGTGGGACTGGTGGCACTACCTGCACATAGCCCAGCAGGGTTACTTCCCAGGTCAGGCCGGTCCCTGGACGTCCGACTGGGACAACAGGGAGGCCTTCTTCCCCGGCTTCCCGTTCCTGCTGCGGGCCGTGCACACCGTCGTCCCGAGCTGGGCGGCGGCCGGTGCGCTGATATCCCTCGTCGCCGGCGGCGTCGCCGTGCTGGCCCTGGCCCGTATCGCCCGGCTGCACCTGCCGCAGGCCGGCGCCGGGCCGCGCGCGGCCCTGTTCTTCCTGCTCTCGCCATGTGCGGTCTTCCTGGCCGCCGGCTACACCGAAGCGCTCTTCCTCGCCCTGGCCCTGCCCGCCTGGCTGGCCGCCCAGCGCCTCAACTGGCCGCTCGCGGCCGTCCTGACCTGCCTGGCCACCACCGTCCGGGTCAGCGGCCTCTTCCTCGCCGCGGCCCTCGCGGTCCACTTCCTGGTCACCGCACGTACCGCACGTACCGCCGCCCACTGGCGCCGTCTGCCCTGGCTGGCGCTGCCCGCCCTGCCGCCGTTCCTCTACAGCTGGTACCTGCACGCGCACACCGGCGACTGGATGGCCTGGAAGCACGCCGAGGAACGCGGCTGGTACCGCGACTTCCACGCTCCCTGGGAAGCCTGGAAGAACACCTGGCACGCCGCCTTCGGACACTCCCAGGCCACCGGCCACGCCCTGATGAACCAGGCCGAACTCCTCACCATGCTGGTCGGCATCGTCCTGTGCGGCCTGCTGATCCGGCGGCGGCGCTGGGCCGAGGCCGCGTACATCGGCCTCAGCCTGTGGGCCCTGGGCACCTCCTACTGGTACACCTCCATGCCCCGTGCGACGCTCCTGTGGTGGCCGCTGTGGACCGGTCTCGCCGCCTGGAGCCTGCGAAGTCCCCGCGTCAAGACCGCCTACCTCGCCATCGCGGCACCGCTGATGACCGTCTTCGCCATCACCTTCCTCTCCGGACGCTGGGCCGGCTGACCCGAGCGTCGCGGCAATGGCACCAGGGCCCCGCCGGGGGAACGGTGGGGCCCCGGTACGTCGCCCGGTACGTCGTCCGGTTCGCTCGCGGTCAGCTGTGGTTCTTCCAGAACCGGTGGTGGTGGTCCCGTGCGAAGTCCGCGCGCTCCCAGGTGTCCGGGGCCAGCGTCTGCACACATCCGTCCGCCCCGCGGAAGCGGGGCCAGTCCGTCCGGCCCGATTCGGCGAAGCCCACCCAGGTGCTGATCATCCGGTCGCGGAACCCGGCAGGCCCTGTTCGAGATCCTCGACGAATGGGGGGCTCCATGGGCCGGGCGCTCGTCCCCGACGCCGACGGGTCCTCGAAGCGGTACTTCGAGCAGATGTGGGAGAGCCTGATCGCGGACTTCACCGCCCACCCCGATCTCTGGCCGGCCTCGATGGAGCTGTTCATGCAGGCCCAGCGCCAGCCGGAGCTGCGCGCCGCACTCGCCGAGGGCACCGCGCAGGGCCGCCGCGGAATGGCGGCGATCCTGGAGAGCGTCCCCGAGGACGAGGTGCCGGAGGCTTCCGTCCGGACCCTCGGCACCGTCCATGTGGCGTTGCTGTCGGGCGTGGTGATCCAGTGCCTCAGTGACCCGGCCACCGCCCCCTCCGCCGCCGAAGTGCTCCAGGGGCTGCACGGTCTGGCCGACCTTGCGCGCTGAGCCGGCGGGGGCCGCGGCTCACCCTCCCGCCCGGTCCGGGTGGCACCGGGGCCCGCTTGGGTGCTTGCTGGTCCCGGGGGGGTGGCGGGCCGTAGAGGGCCCCGGAGCGGAGGAGGCGAGCGACCGCCCATGGAGACTCGAGGCCGGGCTCTGCGCACACCGCGGGCCGCGGGAACAGCCGGGGTCATCTTCGCGCTGCTGCTCGCCGCCGCCATCGTCATGATCCGACTGGCGATCCCGTCCGAGCCGGGCAAGGGCACCGGTGAGTGGCTCACCGATGCCTCGCGCCGGCGCGAGGTGCGCACCGCGCTCGAACTCGTCCCGTTCGCGGGCATCTCCTTCCTGTGGTTCATGGGCGCTGTACGCGCACACATCGGGGACGCCGAGGACAAGTTCCTCGCGACCGTCTTCCTGGGCAGCGGACTGGTCTTCGTGGCGACCCTCTTCGGGGCCGCGGCGGCGGCCGGGAGCCTGCTGGCGACGGCCGACACGCCCGGGGCCGACCCCGGCGGTCAACTGTGGCTGTTCGGCGGGCACTTCACGTACGGCCTGCTGACCACCTACTCGATGCGCATGGCCGCCGTCTTCATCTTCTCGACCTCCGCCATCGGGCACCGGCTCGGCGTCCTGCCGCGCCCGCTGACGGTTCTGGGCGCCCTCGTCGGCCTGACGCTGCTCTTCGTAACGGGCAGCGTCGCCTGGTCCGAGCTGGCGTTCCCGCTGTGGGCCCTGGTCGTCGGCATCCACATCCTCGTACGCACCACGGCGAACCCCTCGGACAGCCGGTGACTCCATAACTCCATCGGGCCGCCTGTGCTCGCAGATCCGGAACGGCCCTCGCACGCTGAGGCGGGTGCTGCGCGCCGCCACCGCGTGTCCGGTACAGGCCATCCTGGTGGAGGACCCGGACGACGCACCGGTCGCGGTCGGAGAGGGGTTGTCCGGTGTCCGGTGACGGTGCTCTGGAGCGGCTGAGGCGCGAGGGGCGGATCGTGGTCGTAGGCGCCTCGCCGGCCGGCCTCCGGGCCGCAGAGACCCTGCGGCAGGAAGGCTTCACCGGTTCGCTCACGCTGATCGGTGACGAGCCCCATGAGCCGTACGACCGTCCGCCGCTCTCCAAGCAGGTGCTGCTGGGCCACGCGTCCGCCGATCGCACCGAGCTGCCCCGGCGGCACGGGCTCGACGCGCACTGGCGGCTCGGGGTCGCCGCCACCGGGCTGGACATGGCGGCCAGGCGGGTGCGGCTGGCCGACGGCGACGAGGTGGAGTACGACCGGCTGCTGATCACCACCGGGGTACGTGCCCGGCCGTGGCCGCACCAGGCGGAGGCCGAGCTGGACGGGGTCTTCGTACTGCGCACCCGCGAGGACGCGGCCCGCCCAACTCGCGCTGACCGCACTCGCCCACCGGCTCGACGCCCCGCGGCTGGTGGAGGACCCGCCGCCGTACCGGCAGAACGCCGTGCTGCGCGGGCCCCGTCATCTGAACGTCGCGTTCGACGGTCTCCGTATCTAGGGCCGGTTGTTTGGAACATGATGGGCGGATGCCGACGCACGAACCGGACCGGCGCGACACCGGCCCCTCGCTGGAGCAGATCCTCGGGCTGATCGCCCCCGGGATGCTCGATGTCGTCGTGGCGCCGCGCGGTACGAATGTGCCGGTGGCCGATGTGGTGCTGCACGACGCCGGCGAGGAGCGGGACGACGGCACGTGGGCGGCGTCCGGGCTGATCCTGCTCGCGGTCGGTGTGGAGGTCGCCTCGCCCGAGGCGGTCGACGTGCTGCGCGGCGCCGACCGGGCCGGGGCCGCCGCCGTGGTGATGCGGCGGGGCGGCCGGGGACCGCGGGCCGCGCTGGTGGAGGCGGCAGGCCAGGGGCGTACGGCGCTGCTGACCCGGCGGCCGGGGCAGGGGTGGACGGAGGTGCTCGGGCAGTTGCGGACCGCGCTGGCGCACAGCGCCCCGGCCGGGGCGGGCGGGACGGCCGGGGTGGCGGGGCTGCGGCTCGGCGATCTGTCCGGGCTGGCCAATACGGTGGCGGACCTGGTCGGCGGAGCCATCACGATCGAGGACCCGCAGTCGCGGGTGCTGGCCTATTCGCGGATGGACCACGAACCCGATCCGATGCGCCGGCTGACGATCCTGGGTCAGGAGGTCCCCCGCTGGCGGGTCGTCGAGCTCCGCGAGAGCGGCTTCTTCCAGGCGCTGTGGAGCACCGACGGCGTGGTGCGGCTGCCCGCCGACGCCCGGTACGCCGAGCGGCTGGCCATCGCGGTGCGCCACGGGACCGAGGTGCTCGGGTCCATCTGGGCCGCCGCCGACGGGCGGCCGCTCGCCGAGGACGCGGCGGCCGCGCTCCGGACGGCGGCGCGGGCCGCCGTACCCCATCTGTCCCACCATCAGACCTGGGGCCGGGCGGCGGCCCGGGCGCGGGAAGGGGCGGTGCACGCGCTCCTGAAGGGCGACGTCCGGGCCGCGCACGAGGCCGGGGTCACGGCGGACCGGCCGTACGCGGTGGTGGTCGCGGAGGCGTACGACGGGCGGGGATCCGGCGCCGACGAGGCGCCCGGCGCCGCCGGACAGCGGGTGCTGGATGTGCTCGCGCTGCAGGCCGCCGCGTACCGGTCGGGGTGCGTGACCGCGCGGTCCGGGCGGCAGCTGTACGTCCTGGTCCCGGCCGGGGACGGGGAGACCGATCCGGCCCGCACCCTGCTGGCGACGGCACGCTCGGTGCCACGCAGTGTGGTCCTCGCGGGCGCCGGGCCGGTGGCGGCGGGCCTGTCGGGGCTGCCCGCCTCGCGGGAGACGGCGGAGCTGGTGGTGCGGGTGCTGCGAGAGCGGGCCGCGAGGCTGCCGGCCGGGGACGTGGTGTCGGCGGTGGCGGCGCACGGCGAGGTGGTCCCCGAGACGACGGTGCTCCGGCTGCTCGACCGGGTGGAGCCGTTGTGGGATTCGCTGTCGGGGCCGGTGCACGCGATGGTGGAGCACGACCGGGTGCACGGCTCGGCGTACGGCGATTCGGTCACCGCCTACCTCGACGCGTCCTGCGACACGGGTACGGCCGCGCGGCGCCTCAATGTGCACCCCAACACCCTGCGGTACCGGCTGCGCCGGGCGCGGGAGCTGTTCGGCGTCGATCCGGCCGACCCCGCCGTGCGGCTCCTGGCGGAGATCGGACTGCGGCTCGCGGCCCGTCGGCCGCGCGGGACGGACAGCCGTAGCCGTTGATCGTTCGGCTGTCCGGTACGGCAAAGGAATCGGGCAGGCGTCGTCGTGTCGGTCGAAGACGCGCCGTCCCCTCCGCGCCGAAGCTGTTCGTACAGCCGGTTCGAGGCTGTCCGTACGTAATGGCGTGGCAGACGGAGGGGTGTTGTGGTGGTTGGCATGACTTCAGGCTCGAAGGCCCGGCAGCGCGGTGACCGCCGCACGGCGGCGCTGGCGCGCGCCGTCGAGGACGGGCTGCTCGGTCCGCACTCGCCCGTCGTCGGTCTCCTCGACGTGGACGGGGTGCTCGCCGCGGTGGACGCGCTGAACGAGGCGTTCGAGGGGCCCGCCCCTGTACGGCACACGTTCGCGGCCAAGGCGTGCGGCCTGGTGCCGGTGCTGCGGCTGCTCGCGGACGCGGGGATGGGGTGCGAGGTGGCCTCGCCCGGTGAGCTGGAGCAGGCGCTTGCCGCCGGGTTCGCGTACGACCGGCTGGTCTTCGACAGCCCCGCGAAGACGGTCGAGGAGCTGGAGTTCACGCTCGCCCACGGCATCGCGATCAACCTGGACAACTTCCAGGAGATGGCCCGGGTGGACCGCCTGCTGGCCGGCCGGGAAGCCGCCGGACCCATCGGGCTCCGGGTGAACCCGCAGGTGGGGGCGGGGGCCATCGGCGCGATGAGCACCGCGACGGCGACCTCGAAGTTCGGCGTCGCGCTGCGCGACCCGGGGGCCGTCGACGCGGTGATCGAGGCCTTCGAGCGTCGGCCCTGGCTCAACCGGCTGCACGCGCACGTCGGTTCCCAGGGCTGCCCGCTGCCGCTCATCGCCGAGGGCATCCGCGCGGCGTACGAGCTGGCCGAGCGGATCAACACCCGGCTGGGCCACACCCGGATCACCGGGATCGACATCGGCGGTGGCCTGCCCGTCAACTTCGCCGACGAGGACGACCGGCCCACGTACGCCGATTACGTCGCCGAACTCCGCGAAGCCGCCCCGGGGCTCTTCGACGGCCGCTACACCCTCGTCACCGAGTTCGGCCGCTCCCTGCTCGCCAAGAGCGGAACGATCGGAACCGTCGTCGAGTACACCAAGTCCGCCGGGGGGCGGCAGATCGCGGTCACGCACGCGGGTGCCCAGGTCGCCACCCGTACCGTGTTCATGCCCGGCTCCTGGCCGCTGCGCGTCGGGGTCTTCGACGCCGCGGGCCACCCCAAGCAGGGCCCGGCCCAGGTCGTCGACATCGCGGGCCCCTGCTGCTTCGCCGGGGACCTCGCCGCGACCGGGGTCGAGCTCCCCGCCATCGAGCCCGGCGACGTGGTGGCGCTCTACGACACCGGGGCGTACTACTTCTCCTCGCACTTCTCGTACAACTCACTGCCCCGGCCCGCGGTGTACGGCTACCGCACCGATGCCGACGGGCGGGTGCGCTTCGCGCTGGTGCGCGAAGCGCAGAGCGTGCGCGGGGTCGTCGAGGAGAGCGGTCTCGCGCAGGCGGACAACCTGGTGGCGCTGTCCGCGGGGTGAGCTCCCGTCAGGGCCGCTCCTTCAGGACCTCCGGCCGAAGAACTCGATCTCGGCGACGGCGAGCCGGCGGCCGGGACCCGCTCCGTACGTGGTGTCGGTCGTCAGCCGGGCCTTGACGATCTCCGAACCGCGCAGGTCGAAGGTCTGCTGGCCCGGCTGGTCCTTGACCCGCAGCTTCTTGTTGACACTGGTTCCGTCGGCGGAGGTGAGCTGGACGGTGATCCTGGCCGGGCGGGCCTGGGTGAGGAACTCGTCCATCTTGGCCGACGTACCCGAGAAGACGACCAGCTTCAGTACCCGTACCGGGTGCTCGAAGTCGCACTCCAGGTACTGGCCCACCCCGGTGTCGGGCCCGGCCGCCGAGGGCGCCCAGTAGCGGTTGTTGAAACCGTCGAACGCCGCACCCGCCGGGTGCCCCGGAGCCCGGCTGGACGCCCGGAACCGGGTGGGCGGCACCGCCTCCGGCGTCCCGGTCTCGTCCTTGGCGAAGCCGAACCACCCGGACACGTGCGGAAGGGCGAACCAGACGCCGCACGCCAGCACGATCAGCACGATCGGCAGCGCCAGACCGGGGCGGCGCCACAGCCGGCGCCTCGGCCGGGTGCCCGCGGTGGGCGCCTGACGCGGTCGCCGCCGGAGGAGCCGGCGCCACCAGGGAGGCCGGACATCGGGCGGCGGCCCCGGGTCCAGGAGCAGTGCGCAGCGGATGCACAGGGTGCGGTCCGGGGCGTTCTCCGTACGGCAGTTGGGGCAGCGGACGGGCACGACGGGCGGTGGGCCCGGGGGTGTGTTCGCGGTTTCGGGCGGTACGTCGGGCAGCGCCTCGGGCCCCGGCACCCGCTCGTCCGTCTCGTCGCCGGGACGACGCGGGGCAGCGGTCGCGGCAACGGGGGGCTGCGGGGAGGGCTGCGGGGACGGTTGCGGCTGGGGCTGGGGGGTCGGCTGCGGTGAGGGGTGTGGCTGGGGCTGGGGGGCGGGGGCGGCCGGAGGAACGTGGAGATCCCAATGTGCCCGGGGCGGCCGGGTAGTGGAAGGCGCCGGGGTCCCGCTCTGTGGCTCCTCCCACTCCAGGAACGCCTGGCACGACGTACAGAACTGCGTCCCCGGCGCATTGTTCTGGCCGCACGTCTCGCAGATCACAGGACCTCCAGGTCGAAGCCCACATGCGCCGGGATCTCCGTACGGATCAGCTCCTCCAGCCGCACCCGGTCGATCTGGTACGGCTGCGCGGCCCGGACCCGGACCGTGACCCACGGCCGCGGGCCGCCCGGGAACCGGGTGTGCGGCATCGTCGACCACGCCGTGCCGCCGCTCTCCACGATGTCCGGCTCGATCCCGGTCTCCAGGAACACCGCCTCCGCGAGGCCGCGCCGGGTGCCTCGCCTGCTGTGCCGCTCGACGGCGCCGAGCACCGTCGCCCGCCGCTGCTCGACCGGGTGGTCCGTGCGGGTGTCGACGGCCACCCACTGGGCCAGCCAGGTCAGGAAGTCCTCGGGCGCGCTGCGCGGGTCGAGGTGGGCGGGCAGATTGTCGATGGAGAGCAGGACCGGGGCGAGTACGTCGTCGAGCGCCGCGAGGAACCGTCGCAGGAAGTCCTGCTCCAGGTAGACCGCCGGAAGCTGTTCGATCAGCGGGTGCGGTGTCGGCAGGCCGGTCACGGCTGTGCGCATGGCGGTCAGGCCTCCCGTACCCGGAGCTGGTGCTCGTAGCTGAAGACCAGCGCGTGCCGGTCCAGCGCGATCTTGGTGGTGGGCTCGCCGCGCTGCCCGTTCACGGGGTCCGCGGGGAAGAGGCGTACGTCCTCCACCAGGTCCACGCCCGCCACCTGTTGCAGTACGGCGAACGCCTCGCCCGACTGGATCGGCCGGCCGAACGGCCAGCCGTCGCGGCCCGGTCCGCCGCTCAGCGGGTTGAAGTAGCTGTAGAGGGCGGTCAGCGCCTCCTCGCGCACCCGTTCCAGCACGACGCCTCTGCGGGCCTGGACCGAGGCGACCACCGTGACCCCTTGGTAGAAGGGCCGCTCGACCACCAACCGGGCGCCGATGGGCCGCCGTTCGTCCAGATGGCCCGCGATCAGGGCGAGGGTCTGCTGCGGCGGGATGAGCTCGTCGAACTGGATCCGGCCCTGCTCGTCGCTGCGCCCGGCCGGTACGACGAGCAGCCGCACCCCGCCCGCCTCGACGTCCGAGTCCTCGCCGGCCGGGATGCACTGCACCCGGGCCGCGTCGGGTGCCACCTCGCGGGCCAGCAGTTCGTAGTCCTGCGGCACGACGGCCCGGCGCAGGGTCCGCAGCGTCATCGGCCCGCGCACCCGGGCGTTCTCCACCGTCTCGCCGTCGACCCCGCCGAGCGCCGGGCGGCGGTTCTCCACCCGGGCCACGTACGGGATGGCGCTGCGCAGCACCCGGAGCGTGGAGGTCGCGACATTGCCGCGCAGCCCTCCGCCGGTGCGGTACGAGCGCACGCGTACGGTGGCGCCCTTCGGCGGCACCTTGCCGTAGTAGCGGATGGAACCGTCCCGTTCCCGTACCGCCGGACCGAATTCGACCCGGCCCGAGTTGGGATCGAGCGTGATGTGCCGGTCCTCGGGGCCGGAGAGCGCGAAGTCGTCGACCCGGGTCCATTCCGTGCCCTGCGGGCCCCCCTCCGGATCCGCGACCTCGACGACGAAGTCGCCGGGGACGACCGGCGGGCGGCTCACCGTGAAGGTCTGGCCGGGTACCCCCTCGGCCGGGCCGAGCACCTCGTCGGTCACGGTCTCGGCGTGCACGGCCCCGACGGTCGCGCCGATCGTGAACGCGGTGATCCGGCGCACCACCGGGGGCGCCATGTAGGTGGGCTGCCCCGGGGCGGCCTCCACCAGGCGGCAGCGCAGCCAGCCGCCGGTGCGGCGTACGACGACGAGGGGTGTGTGCCCCTCCGGAACGTGCAGGATCAGCTCCCCGGACCGGTTGAAGCCGCCGGTGTCGTCCTTCTCGATCTCGCAGGCCGTCCAGGCGCTGCCGTTCCAGGCCTCCCAGACCAGCGGCGGGCGCAGCGGGTCCACGCCGACGCCCTCGACCGCGCAGTCCAGCCGCAGCACGACGACGCCCGAGGGGACGGCCGCGGACAGGCCCACGTAGAGGGCGTCGCCGGGCGCGGGCGTGGCGCCGAAGCAGGGCACGGACCGGCCGAGCGCGAGTTCCTCGGTACGGTCCAGGGCGTCGCCGGACGTCGGCCAGGTGGCGAGGTGGGCGAACTCGCAGGGCACTATGGACAGTTCGCCGACGGTCGTGAAGACCACCGCTTCCTCGGTCTCCGTGCGCACGGTCGCGACCTCCGTGCCGGCCCGCACCCGCACCGGTTCGGGCTGCGGCGCGGAGAGCCGGAACGTCACATCGGTGCGGGCGGCCGTGGGCTGGTGGAGCCGGACGCCGATCAGGTCGAGGAAGGTCAGATAGCTCTTCTCCGGAACCCGGTTCACCCGGTAGACGAGCTGGTCGACCATGGTCGCGAAGGCCTCGATGAGGGTCACGCCCGGGTCCGACACATTGTGGTCGCTCCACTCGGGGCAGCGCTGCTGGACGAGCCGTTTCGCCTCGTCGACCAGGCCCTGGAAACGGCGGTCGTCCAGATACGGGCTGGGCAGCGTCACGCGCCGTCCACCTCCTCGTGCTGCGGGATCACATAGAACGGAAAGACCAGGTTCCGGGGGTCGTTGGCGCCCCGGACGGTGTAGCCGATGTCGATGTACAGGACCCCGTTGTCCGCCTCGTCGAACCGGACGACGACCTCGGTGACCTCGATCCGGGGCTCCCACCGGTCCAGCGCGAGACGCACCTCGTACGCGAGCTGCCCGGCCGTGCCCGCGTCCGCCGGGGCGAACACGTAGTCGTTGACGGCGCAGCCGAACTCCGGCCGCATCGGCCGCTCGCCCGGTGATGTCGCCAGGATCAGCCGGATCGACTCCTCCAGCTCGTGCTCCCCGCGCACCAGGGCGATGGACCCGGTGGCGTCGGTGCGCGGCGGGAAGGCCCAGCCCGCGCCGATGAACTCCTGCCCCATGGACGCTCAGCCTCCGATCAGCACCGTCGGGCACCCGGACACGATGGGTGCGCCGCAGGCGGCCCGGTCCCCGACGCGGGCGGCGGGCTGCCCGCCGATCAGCACCGTGGTGCTGCCGGGCGGCGCGATGGCGGACGGGGCGTGCACCGCGGGCGGCGGCGACGCGCACAGGTGCGGGGTGCCGACCGTGGCGGCGGGGAGCCCGCCGATCAGCACGGACGGGACGCCGGGGGGCCCGACCGTGCCGGGGTGTCCGGTGGGGTCGCCGACCCGTGCGGCTGCCGCCGCGGCTGCTGACATGGCAGTCCGTTCCTCTCGCTCAGCGCGTCCGCGCGGTCAATTGATCTTCACCATGGGTGCGTTGATGGCCAGGGAGGAGCCGCCCTTGATGTCGGTGCGCTGCGTTCCGTTGACCGCGACCTGGGCGCCCCGGACGTCGACCGTGCCGCCGGTGGAGAGCTTGACCTCGCCGTTCCCGCCGTCGACGCTCACTCCGCTGCGGGACTTCAACGTGACGCTGTCACCGCTCAGTTCGAGCGTTCCCTGCCCGCCGTCCAGCGCGACCCCGCGGGCCGCCTTGATCGACACCTGCTGCTTGGCCTCGATGTTCACGCTGCCGTCGCTGTTGATCACGATCACGGTGCCCTTGCGGTCCAGATCGATCTTCAGCTTTCCGTCGCCGGTGAGCAGGCGTACGCCCTGCGGCCCGTTGGCGTCGTCCAGGATCTCCAGCTGGTTGCCGCTCTTGGAGGCGATCGAGCGCCGGTTGACGGCCCCGCTGGTCGGGTCGACGAGCGGGCCTCCCGGGGTGGACTCCGAGGCGGGTCCCGGGGCCGATCCCGAGGCGGACGATTCGCCGGTCACGGCTCCGGCCACGTCTCCCGCCCCGCCACCGTCAGTGCCTGTGCCTGTGCCTGTGCCTGTGCCTGTGCCTGTGCCTGTGCCTGTGCCTGTGCCGCCACCGCCTGTGCCTGTGCCACCGCCTCCGCCGCTGCCCTGCGACGGCCGGTCCTTCCCGTTGTACAGACCGGCGAGGACGTACGGACGGTCCAGGTGCCCGTGCTCGAACCCCACCAGCACCTCGTCGCCGACCTCGGGGATGAACGCCTCGCCGCCGCTCGTCCCGCCCGACTGGGCCGTACGCGCCCAGTCGCTCGCGTACTCGTCCGACAGCCAGGGAAACCGCACCTTGACCCGGCCCGAGCCCTCCGGGTCATGGGTGTCCGTGACCGTCCCGCTGACCAGTCCCGCACAGCGCGACCCGCCTCCGGCCCCCGCGCCGGACCCGCCGGAGCCCGGCCCTCCGCCGGTCAGCCCGAACAGCGAACGCTCCTGCTGACCGGAGACGGTGAGCCAGGTCTCGTACCCGCGCACCGGATCGAAGACGTGCCGGGACGACGTGACCGTGTACCGCCCCTCGAACGGCGCGCCCACCGCGTTGAGCGCCACCGCGCTGCCGGCCCGCACCTCCGGGTTCCCCCGGATCACCGCCTCCAGCTCCGCGAACGACCCGGCGATCCGCTCGGCCAGGGCCTTCGCCGCCTGGTCCACCTGCGCCTGCGCCCCGTACGCCGCGTCCGTGACCACGAAGCGCGCCTCGCCGAACGGCGCGGACACCTCGGCCGCGCTCACCCCCAGCTCCAGCGTCGCCGACTTTCCGGCGGGTGCCCGCCCGACCAGTGGCTGCTTGGTCTTGACGTCCCAGCCGCGCACCTCGACCTCGGAGACCTGCTCGGCGGACGACACCCCGGCCCGGCAGCGCAGCAGATTGCTGCCCATCTCCAGGACCAGCGGATTGCGGTCGGCCCGCGCCGAACCGTCCGGTGCGCCGCTCGCCTCGGCGGGCCGGGTGATGTGCAACTGGCCGTCGAGCACATACGCCTGGGCGCCCGCCTCCTCGGCCAGGTCCCGGATGAACTCCCAGTCCGTGATGTTGGGCTGGGCGATGTGTTCGAGCACGGGACCGGCCACGTCGACCTTTCCCGGCTTCAGTCCGGCGCGCTGGGCGACCTGGGCGCAGATGTCGGCGAGCGTCATGTTCTGGTAGCTGGCCACCCGACGTCCGCGGAACAGCCGGTGCGACTCGTCGAGCCCGCGTACGACGGTGAAGGTGCCGGTCTCGTCGAGCTCCACCTCCAGGGCGGTGACGACCCCCTTGAGCAGCGGCTTCGGTGCCGAGCTGCCGCCCGCCCGGGCCAGCAGCCTGGCCTCGCTGCCGATCTTCAGCCCGGTCTGCTCCAGCAGCACCCGGTCCGGGTCGCGGAAGCGCAGGAGGAACAGGTCGGGCAGCGTCCGGCTGTCGTCGACATACCCCTCGACCAGTGTGTTCACGAACTTCGGCGGCAGCGGACTGCCACCGAACTCGACCACCAGCGCCGTCGCGACGCCCGGCTGCGCCATCAGGACCGCCCTCCGTCCCGGCCCTCTTCGAGCCGGCTCAGCTCGTCGAGTGCGGGGAGCAGCAGTTGCCGTCCGGGGGCCAGCCGCATCGGGTCGTCGATCCCGTTCGCCTCCGCGATCACCCGCCAGGCCGCCGGGTCGCCGTACTCGCGCTGGGCGAGCGAGGGCAGCGAGTCCCCGGCGTCCAGCCGGTGCACCCGGCGGGCCGCGAGGGCGCCCGAGGTCGGGTTCTGGCCCGGGGTGTCGCCGCTGATCTCCTCCATCGTCACCTGGCAGACGGCCCGGATCGGCACGCCCGACGTGGTGAACAGGGTGTATTTCGCCTGCACTTGGCTGACGTAGCCCGGGAACCCGGTCAGCCCGCCCCAGTGGAAGACCACCCACGGCGGCGAAGAACGCTGCTGCTGACGGGTCTCGTTGGTCGGCACGCAGCAGGCGAAGAGCTGCTCGACGGAGGTCACCACCCGGGTGTCCTGGGTGTCGCTGGCGTCGAAGAACATCTCCACGGTGAGCTTGCTGGGCTGCGAGCCCTGGTACTCCGGTGGTCCGGAACTCTTCGCGCCCTTGGCCGGACTCCGCTTCCAGGAAGCGGCCTTGGTGAGGCTGAGCTCCTTGGGGTTGAACTGGAAGTCGATCCGCCCGCACGGGCCGCCGGGGGTGAGGCCGCCGCCGGTCGGCGGGGTCCGCAGTTCCAGGTAGGCGTGCTCCAGCTTGGGCCTGGCCGAACCTCCCTTGCCCGCCTTCGCGGCCGACGCCCCGGACGTACCGGCGGCGCTGAAGGCGATGGGGCCCGCACCGCTCACGACGCTCAGCCCTCCATCACATAGCCGTGATGGGCGATCTCGATCGTCTCCATCGCGACCTTGGGCGATTCGGGGGTGAAGGAGGGCCCGGTCCAGCGGACCGGCACGACCTCCAGCAGCCCCCACTGGGCCACCTTCTGCCCGTCCCCGGTCCGCGCCTCGATGTGCGCCGTCTTCCGGGTGAACCCGGTCGTCATGGTGGCGAACCAGCGCGCCACCTTCTCGGTCTCCTTGGTGAGCGGCCTGGACAGCTTGACGTTCGAGTACTTCAGGCGGGTCGGCAACTGCCACAGATGCCCGTTGTTGCCGCCCTCCTCCCGTGTTTCGAGCACCACTTCACAGCCCAGCCCGTCGCATGTGTTGAACGATCCGAGCTCGATGTCGTCGATCGTGACGACGAAGCAGACACTGACGGCGGGATCGTTCTCCTGGGCGGTGGCCATGGTCCGTACCTCTCGATCTCAGTGCCTGGTGTGGATTTCAGTGCCTGGTGTTGATGAGGAATCCCGCCCGTTCGCGTTCCAGCCGCAGATCCGCCTTGAAGAGCCTGCTGAGCGGCGCGTACAGGGCGCGCACCAGCTCGTCGGTGACGACCGGCGCTCCACCGGAGGCGGGGGCGGCCCCGGAAGCGCCCGGCGCGCCGTGGGCCTCGGCCGTCGGCCCGGGTTCCGGTTCCGGCTGGGGCTCCGGATCGGGTTCGGGTGCGGGCTCCTGGGGCGGATCCGGTGGCGGTGGTTCCTCGGTCGCCGTCTCGCGCTGGACAACAGGTGGCGCGTACGGCGGCGGCGTCGACCCGAAGACGACACTGCCGTCGGCCATCCGCTGAGCCACTCCGGCGGCCACGGCGACCGAGCCGGCCGAGGTGAACGAGGGCGCGGAGGGAGTGTGGCCGCGGGACGGTGCGGCATGGCTACCGGAACCCGGCAATGAACGAGGCACCGGCGGCCCCCCGACTGCCCGACGCTGCAGGGCAGGAAGCGGCGGCGAAGGCGCACCCGCCGCTTGCCCCGGGGACGCGGCGGTACGTTGCAGAGCAGCCGGTACGGATGGGGTCACCGCCATCGACGGCACCCCGGACCCGGTGGACGTCCAGCGCACCGGAACGGCATCGGACAGGGCCGGCAGCACAGATCCGGGCGCCGGCCCCACGCCGGCGGGAGCAACCGCTGCCGCACCGTCCGCAGCGGAACGCTGTACGGCGCCCACCCCACCGCTCTGCCTGTTCTGGAGCGTCAAGGGCCGGTCGGCGAGCAACGGCGCGACCGGGTCGGTGGCCGGGGGCGGCGACAGGGGTGCCTGTGCGGGCACGGCAGGGGTCCGCTGCACCGCGGGCGTGGGAGCCGCCGGTGTGGAATCCGACGCGGCGGGGAGCAAGGGGGAGTCGCCGAGCAGCGGAGCGGTGGGCCCGTCGGAGTCGGAGGCCGGCTCCGGGGCCGCAGGCACCTGAGCGGCCTCGGGGACCTCGTCGGCCCCACCGTCCGCCACGCTCCGGGCAACCGGAATCACCCCGGAATCCGCACCCGGACCGTCGACGGCAGCCTGTCGCTGCGCCGTCGGCGGCAGCGCGGACATGGGAGCACCGAGACCGGGCGCACGCCGGGGCGGGTCCCCGGCCGGAGGCAGCACCGAACGCTGAACGGGCGGGGGCGGCAGCGGGATCGAGGTCGAGGGCCCGGGTGCGGCCGATTCGGGTGCCGACTCCGGAGCCGAGGCCGGTACAAAGGCCTGCTCGCCCACCAATTGGCGTACCGGCAACTCCGCCACGTCCGACTCCCCGGCCGATGTCATGGGCGAAGCCACCGCGGGCACACCACCCGCGACAGCACGCTGTACGAGCACGGGCAGGGGTACGGACAAGGGCGCGGACCGAGCCCCCGTCGGCAGCTCCACCGAGCGCTCCACGGACCGCTGCACCGGCAACGGACGATCCGCGGTGACCGGGGTGGCCGGGGCGGTGATCCCGTGCACCAGCCCGGTGGGCGCGTCCGGGCTGACCAGATGCCCGAGGGGCGTACCGAGCGAGGTGTCCTGCCGGGTGGAGAGCGACCCCTGGAACCCGGAAGGATCGATGACCAGATCCTGAGTGCCCAGGGTCCGCTGGATGGGCGGCAGTTCAGCCAGGTCGACCCGCTCGCGCGGCACGGCCGGCGGAGCCGCGCCCGCGCTGCCCGTCTCCGTACCCCCGCCCGTCTCCGTACGCCCGCCGCCGCGCAGCCAGGACATCAGGCCCATGGATTTTCCCGCCCTCCCTGCGCTGTTCGCTACTGCCCGTTGAGGCGAGCGATCTCTGCGACGAACCTCAGTCGTTCCGGGTGTTCCAGGTCCAGCAGCTCATCGAGCGGCCAGTGGAAGTGATAGGCGAGGTACGCGACCTCCTCGTAGAGCAGGTCGGCCGCGTACGTCACGATTCCCCCAGGCGGCCACCGGCGAGATTCACCGCGAACTCCTCCTTGCAGGCCGGGCAGGAGACGGCGGCGCGGGTGTGCCCCTCGGCGTTGATCCGCCGGTAGAAGTCCTGGAGGAAGGCCAGGTCGGAGGCGAAGAGGTCCTCGATGATGCCGGGGTGGATGTCGTCGATCGTGCCGATCCGGGTGACGACCCGGGCGATGAGCACGACCGAGAGGTACGCGGAGTTCTCGCGCACCCGGTCGTCCCGCAACGGCACGAGTTCGTCGCGCGCGGTCGCGAGCCGCATGACGCCGGTGTGGTGCACGGCGCCCGCATCGTCGACGTACCCGCGCGGCAGCTCGAAGGTGAACTCGGTACGGAGCGGCTCCCGTTGGCCGGACCGCCGTTCCGACCCCCCGGCCGGAACCGAAGCCGGGGCCGGAGCGGGCGTCTCTGTCGTACGTCGCATCAGTCGAGTTCCATGCTTTCGTACGTGATCGCGAGCTTCTCCGTCAGGACCGAGGTGTCACCGGCCTTGAGGGTCCCGATCTCCAGTGACTTCGGCCAGGCGTTGATGAGCTTGTAGCGCTTGATGGCGATGCCCTCGTGGTCGTAGACGATGACCGCACCGTTGCGGCGGGCCGCGGTCATCCGGCCGAACCGGGAGTCCTTGATCCACCGTTCGAAGCTGTTGTCCTCGGTGAGACCGCGGGTCACGGTCACCTCACCGGCCTTCGGCCTGCCGGGGAGCTTCTTGATGGCGTAACGGCCGTCGGCGGTGTTCTGCTTCAGCTCGATGACGTCCTGCTCCATCTTCAGACCGCTGACCTCGGTGATCTGCTTGATGACGACGCTGTCGAATTCGAGGCCGAAGGAGGCTCCGACGGTGCTGTCGAGATCGGGAAGTGGCACAACAGGCTCCTTTACGGCTCTTACCGCTTTTACCGCTTGGTGGACCTCCGGACAGCCGCGCTGCTACGGCCCGGCTCCCGGCGGCGCTACTCGTCGACGCCGCCGGTGCCCCCGGTCAGCTGGGAGAGGCGGAAGACGACGAACTCGGCCGGCCTGACCGGTGCCACCCCGATCTCACAGATGACCTGACCTGCGTCGATGCTCTCCGGCGGGTTGGTCTCACGGTCACACTTGACGTAGAACGCCTCTTCCGGAGTGAGCCCGAACAGCGCCCCCTTGCGCCACTCGTTGACCAGGAACGCCGACACCGTGCGCCGGATACGGGCCCACAGGGCGTCGTCGTTCGGCTCGAAGACGACCCACTGCGTACCGGCGAGGATCGACTCCTCCAGGTAGTTGAAGAGGCGCCGGACGTTGAGATAGCGCCAGGCCGGGTCGGAGGCCAGCGTGCGTGCGCCCCAGACCCGGATGCCGCGCCCGGGGAAGGACCGGATGCAGTTCAGCCCGATCGGGTTGAGCAGATCGTGTTCGCCCTTGGTCAGCTGGGTCTGCAGGGCGACCGCACCGCGTACGACCTCGTTGGCGGGTGCCTTGTGTACCCCGCGCGACTCGTCGTTGCGGGCCCAGACCCCGGCGATGTGGCCGCTCGGCGGTACGAGTCGGGCGCGCCCGGACGAGGGGTCGGCGACCCGGATCCAGGGGTAGTAGAGCGTGGCGTACTTGGAGTCGAAGTTGGCGCGGTCGGTGCGCCAGGCGCGGATCTGCTGCGGGCTCAGCCCCGGCGGCGGGTCGAGAATGGCGACGCGGTCACCCATCAACTCGCAGTGGCTGATGAGCCCCTGCTGCACGGCGATCACCGACTCCAGGTCCAGCAGCCCGCGTTCGTACGCGCTCATCAGGTCCGGCACGGCGATGGTCGTGACCACTTCGACCGCTTCGAGCCCGCCGAGACCGGTCCGCCGGTCGGGATCGCCGACGTACAGCTCGGGGGTCAGCGCCCCGGCGGCGGGCGATGCGGGCGCGGCGGGAGCCAGCGTCACGCTCTGCGTCGCGGGCCTGGCCGGGGCGGCACCGCGCCCGGGCTCGCGTATCTCGATGAGCTCCGACTTCGCGTTGACCCGGGTGGCGACGTTCTCCTTGCTGCGCTTGGTCGTGACGCTCGGGTACGTCTCCGCGACCTGCCCGTCCCGCTTCACGATCAGCTGGAAGACGTCGGAGGGCGGATCGTCCCCCTCCACCTCGGTCACCTCGACGGTGACCTCCCCGGTCACACCGGGGCGGGGCTTCACGGCGTACGGCCCGAGCTGCGTCTCCGACCCGGCGGGCAGCCGCCCGGCGGTCCCAGCGCTCTCGTCCTCGGCCGGGAGCTCGGTGCCGTCGTCGATGCGCACCACGTAACAGACGCCGCCGCCGTTGGCGAAGAACCCGTACACGGCGGACGCCAGATACGTACCGTCGACGAAGTCACCGAACGTGCCGGCGAACTGGCTCCAGTTGGTGATCAGCGTCGGCTCGTCGAACGGGCCCTTCTGCGCGAAGCCGACGAAGGCGGCGACCGAGGTGCCCACCCCTTCGATCGGCCGGGATCCGGACTCGATCTCTTCGACGTAGACGCCCGGGGACAGGTACGACGGCATGTGAGTCTCTCCTTGGCCGGGGAACGCCCGCAATTCTTGCGACAGCCGCGATCACCGGGAACGGACACACGGCCGCCCACCCGTGCACCGGCCCCTGCCCGATCAGGCAACGCCGTCGTGCTGTACGTGCCGCCGGGCGCTGCCCCCGACCGCGGTGCTCCTGCCCTGCGTACCGCACGGGCACTGCGCACACCCTGGGACGCCGACAGGGACATGTGCGGCCGGGAGGGCGGATGAAGGCGGTTCCGGAGAAGGACCCCGCCTCCGCGTCCGTGTCCGACGGCAGAGGCACCCCCCATCACGAGAACGTGACACTCAAGCCCGAAGTGTCACGTTCGCAAGCACCCCCACCTCACCGCCCGCCGGGCGACCGCCCCGCCCCCGACCCCCGCAGCGTGCAACGCCTGCAGCGCGCGGCGGGCAACAGGGCTGTCTCCCGCCTGGTCGCCCAGCGCTACACGGCCCCGGTGAAACCCTCCCCCGCCCAGGCTCCCGGCTTTCGCAAGGTCAAGGCGGATGTGGCGGCCAAGAAGGTCCGCCTGGCCGCACACGCCCCCGCCGCCACCGAGTCCAAATCGGCGCAGGACGCGGCCGTCGCACCCCCCGACGACAAGGAGGCCCAGGGCAAGGCGGCGAACGCCGAGAAGATGAACGCGGCGAAGCCGGGGGAGTTCAACAAGCAGGCGTTCATCGACGCGGTGAACAAGGCGATCGACTCCCAGGCCCCGAAGAACCTCGACCAGGCCGACAAGTTCTCCAAGTCCGGCAAGGCCGACCAGATCAAGGACGAGGTCGACGGGAAGGTCAAGGACGGCAAGGAGTCCTCGGCCAAGGACATCGACACGGCGACGAAGGCCCCGCCGGACACGTCGGCGGCCAAGGACAAGCCCGTCACGCCGATGACCCCGGACCAGGCGCCCGGCAACCCCGGTGCTCCGTCCGCGGCCGACGCGGTCCCGGACAAGCAGCCGGCCGCGGTCACGGACTTCTCGCAGGGCCCGGCCGCCAACGACCAGGCGATGGCGGACGCGGAGGTCACCGAGGACCAGCTCGCCAAGGGCAACGAGCCCGAGTTCGACCAGGCCCTGTCCACGAAGAAGACGGCGGAAGCGGACTCCGCGAAGGCCCCCACGAAGGGCAAGGCGGCCGAGACCCAGCAGCTGAACACCGCCAAGGCCGGGGCAGCAGCCTCCGGTGCCCAGGCCATGGACGCCCTCACCGCGACCAGGACTTCGGCCGGCAAACAGGTCGACGGCGGCAAGGGCGAAACGAAGTCCAAGGACGAAAAGAAACGCGCCGAGGTAACGGCCAAGCTCCAGAAGGTCTACGACGGCACGAAGAAGGACGTCGAGGACACCCTCTCCGGCCTCGACAAGAAGGTCGACGAGGCATTCACCTCGGGCGAGAAGGCGGCGAGGGACGCGTTCACCGCCGACCACAAGCGCCGCATGAAGAAGTACAAGGACAAGCGCTACTCAGGCATGCTCGGCCCCGCGAAGTGGGCCAAGGACAAGCTGATGGGCATGCCGAAGGAGGCCAACGACCTCTTCCAGGAAGCCCGCAAGCTCTACGTAGCGCAGATGCAGACCGTCATCTCGTCCGTCGCCGACATCATCGGCACCGAACTCGGCAAGGCCAAGGCCCGCATCGCCAAGGGCCGCACCGAACTCAAGGCCGAGGTAGACAAACTCCCCGCAGACCTCCGCGAGTTCGGCCAAGAGGCCGCCACCGACTTCGCAGGCAAATTCGACGACCTCGAAGCCACCGTCAACGAGAAGTCCGAACAGCTCGTCCAAGACCTCGCCCAGAAATACACCGCCGCCCTGAACAAGGTCGACGAGGAGATCAAGAAGCTCCAGGAGGCCAACAAGGGCCTGGTCCAGAAGGCGAAGGACGCGATCGTCGGCGCCCTCAAGACGATCAACGAACTCAAGAACCTCCTGCTGGGCATCCTCGCCAAGGCCGCCTCCGCCATCATGAAGATCATCAAGGACCCCATCGGGTTCCTCGGCAACCTCGTCAAGGCCGTCGGCGCCGGCCTCAACCTCTTCATCACCAACATCGGCGAGCACCTCAAGACCGGCGTCGTGTCCTGGCTGCTGGGCACCGCGGTCAAGGCCGGTCTCGAACTCCCGCAGAAGTTCGACCTCAAGGGCATCATCCAGCTCATCGCCTCCCTCCTCGGCCTGACCTGGGACAACATCCGTGCCCGCATCACCCGCAAGGGCATCCCCGACCAGGCCATGACCGCCGTCGAGTCCTCCGTCCCCGTCGCAAAGAAACTCGCCACCGAGGGCCCCGCGGGCGCCATCAAGGAAATCGAGGCCGAGGCCGGCGACATCAAAGCCACCATCCTCGAAAAGCTCACCAGCTACCTGATCCCCACCGTCATCGTCGCCGGGATCACCTGGATCATCTCCCTCCTCAACCCCGCCTCCGCCTTCGTCCGCGCGGTCAAGGGAATCATCGACATCGTCACGTTCATCGTGAACCAGGGCGCCCAGATCGTCGAATTCGTCAACGCCGTACTCGACGCGGTCATCGCCATCGCCAACGGCGGTTCGGCAGGCGTCCCGAAGATGGTCGAAGCCGCCCTCGCCGCCAGCGTCCCGCTCCTCATCGGTTTCCTCGCCTCACTCCTCGGAATCGGCAGCCTGGCCAACAAGGTCAAGAGCGTCTTCCACGCCGTATCCCGACCCGTCAACCGCGCCATCGACAAAATCGTCGACTTCATCGCCAAGAAGGGCAAAGCCCTCTGGAAAAAACTCAAGGGCAAGAAGGGGGATCCTCATGACCCCAAGGCCGGGAAGTCTCAGAAAGAGCTTGCACAACTGGCCCGCAGAGCGGCGGAGGAGGCTACCCGCCGGGTCGCAGGCGGAGTGTCGCCGACCCAGGCGAAGTCCATACTGCGCGAGATAGAGAGCCGCTACAAGCGCCAGGGACTGACCAGTCTTTCTTTTATAACTGGGACCCACAGTAAAAATTCCGTTCGTATTCGAGCGAAGGTGAACCCAGAATACTCTGCCTCCGATCTAGACACCGTGTCGTTGCCTGGGGACAAGTTTGCAGAACTTCCATGGATCCATGAGGTAAGGGGCTGGGCAACACTGAATGAGGCTGCGGCGAAGATGGAAGTAACCCCCAATGGAGGTGCTGATAAGAAGAAGGAGTGGGCGCCGCCCACCTATGCACGAGGCATCATTTCTTGGAGCGGGAAGAGCGTGGCACAGAGCAGGAACACAAAGACATTCGAGAGCAGCAACATGGAGGCGTCGGACAAGAAATTCATGCGAAGTTATTCCGAGGCACACGGAGAGGAGAAAGTTATTCAGGCGTTCGATCGACTGCTCTGGGGAGACTATGGAGAGGGCAGCCTGGAGGGCGTCGTCATCAACATGGACCTATTCATCAACAGAAGCTCCTGCGTGAACTGTGCAGATTTTATCGCAGAGTTTGTCAGGAAACTTGAGCGGCGCGGGGCCACTGTCGCCGCCAAGGCCAACGTAACAGCACCGTACAGAGGTGGGTCAGTAATCAGCGAAGAGGTTCGGAAGCGGAACGGCGACCTCATCAAACAGTTTGCCAGCAAATCACTTGTCACCCACGAACAGCTTGAGAAGGCCCGCGCGGAGGCGCAGAAGAAGAATCCATCCAAGCCACTACCGGAGCCGAAGGTCAGGCGTTTCTGGGGAACCAGCGAGGAGGACTCGCGCAAGCGAATCGAGGACGTTCAGAAGGAATATAAAGAAGCACAGAATGATATAGCTGAACAGACCGGAGGAAGCGCTGGCGCCGCCAACCCTCCGCCAGTTCCAGACGAACTGCGATGGCATCAACTGCGTGGGACGAATGATACGCAGAAGTTGGGCGTGGCCATCCTCGAAAAGGCAGGCGTGCAAGTTCACGCAATAACCCTTGATTCCATACGCTCAACAAACTTCAACGATAAAGAGATTTCTGCCTTCGACAGCAGTGCCGATCCCTCCGCAGCGGAGATCGCAGAGCTCGCGGCCCGACGACCGGACTACCAGTCCCTGGACGCGAGCGGCGGGGTCGATAAAACGGAGCAGCAGATGAAAATCCTCCGCAAGCAACTCAAGGATCGCGCAAAACAGGTGAACGACTTGGTGGCCGACGAGAGGATTCAGGAAATCCGGCGACAGGCTCAGGAACGCAAGGAAGCGGAACAGAAGGCGGCGCAGGATTTGATGTCAGGCGGGTGAGCCCCGCACATCAGAATACTCGATAGTCGTCGGCACTGATCTGCTCGAGGATCCAGCGCCAGAACGAGGACGCAGTGCCCCAGGCAACCTCATCGGATTCCCGCAGCGAATCGGAAAGCTCCTCGCGCTGGATTGCGACATCTTCCTCGTCGAGAAAATCGAAACGTTCGCGTTCCTTCTCCAGCGTGCAAAGAGCCTCGACATACCTGTCGATCGACGTGTTGATCCGGCGAATAATGTCAGCTTCGGGGACTGCGTAGTAGACATCTCCGGTACCAGGATCGACAAGGATATCTCCCGTGCCCGCGAAGCCGATCCGATACATTGCGCGAATGCGTTCATCCGATTCGATGCCGACTTCTTCACAATGCTCGTCGTACGTCTTCACCCCCTCTTCCAGGCCAGGTACGGAAGAGATCGCGTCCAGCAGGTTCCTGGGAAGTCCGGTATGCATCAGAGTTTGCCCGGCAGGCTGCCGTCGGAGTTCCTCTGGGACCGCTTCCACGGGAAGGAGCACAGTATCTTCTCCGAAAACTTCTACAAGACGTTCACGGGAGACCATTTCCGCCCTTCTGATGCATTTCGTCGAACTCGGCGTGGAAGGAAGAGGTAGAGCTACGTAGGACAGCCCCGTACTCCAGCACCACTACGATATTCCGGCTGGTCGGCGGCCCGATTTGAGTGTAGTCAGATGCTGTCCCTTCGGAACAGAGCAGCGGATGCCGAGCCGGTGGTCCGACCGCAACCTGAGGGTCAGTTCTCAGCAGCTCCACGCTGACCCGACATCAGGCACCAACCACACACACCGGCAGCGACTTCAACCCATTGATGAAGTTCGATACCAGGCGCCGCGGTGAACCCGCAGGTTCGAGCGATGCCGGAAGGACGCGGCACGTCTCCTCGTACAGGGCCCGTAGTTGCAGGCGCGCGAAGTGGGCGCCCAAGCAGACATGCGGGCCGTCGCCGAAGGAGACGTGGGGGTTCGGGGTGCGGGTGAGGTTCAGGGTGAAGGGGGCGGGGAAGACGCGTTCGTCGTGGTTGGCGGAGGCGTGGAAGACGACCACCTTGTCGCCGGTGCGGATGCGGGTGCCGGCCAGCTCCGTGTCCTGGGTGGCCGTGCGGCGGAAGGTGAGGACCGGGGGGTGGCGGCGGAGGAGTTCGTCGATGGCCGGGGCGGGGGCCGCCTCGCCGTCGCACAGGCTTCGGTAGGCGTCCGGGTTCTGCGCCAGAAGGTGCAGGCCGCCGGGGGCCGCGCTGCGTACGGTGTCGTTGCCGGCCACCACCAGGAGGAAGAAGAACATCTCCAGTTCGGGAGCGGTCAGTTCGGGGTCCGTGGCCAGCGCCGTCATCACGTCGTCGGCGGGGTGCTGGCGCTTGTGGGCGGCCAGGGCGTGGGCGTAGTCGAACATGTCGCGCAGGGCGGACGGGGAACGGGGGTTGAGCGGTTTGCCGTCCGGGCCGAGTTCCGGGGCTCCGGCCTCGTCGGGGTCCTGGTAGCCGATGACGCGTTGGGTCCAGTGGAGGAGGAGCGCGCGGTCGCTGTCGGGTACGCCGAGCAGGTCGGTGAGGTTGAGCAGGGCGTAGTCGTCGGTGACCTGGGTGACGAGGTCGCAGGTGCCGTCGGCCGCCCGTGCCTCGGCGACCGCGCGGGTGAGCAAGGAACGGGCGCGTTCACGGACGACGCTCTCGAAGCGATCGATGCGCTTCGGGGTGAAGGCGCGGCTGACGAGTACGCGCAGGCGTCGGTGGTGCGGCGGGTCCTGGTTGAGCATCATGCGGCGGATGAACGGCAGGTCGGCGGGGTCCGGGTCGCGGATCTGGGTGGCGCCCAGGTACGAGGAGTACGTCGCGGAGTCCTTCAGGACCCGGACCACGTCCTCGTGCCGGGTGACCGCCCAGAAGCCGGGGCCTGCCGGCCAGCCGAGCACCTCTGGCTCCTCCTGCCATGCCACGGGGTGGTGGTCGCGCAGGTGGCGGTAGTGGGCGTGGGGGATGCCTCGCCCGTACTGCCTGGGGTCGAAAACGTCCGGCACGGACGTGGACCCGGACCTGGCCCCAGACCCGGACCCGGTCATGCCTTTGCCTCGCCGTCCTCCGCGTCCGCGTCCGCCCGCAGGAAGTCCTCCACCACGCGGATCAGGTCGAGCGGGGCCTCGTCCATCGCGTAGTGGCCGCACGACGGCAGCTCCACCAGTTCGGCCCGGGGGAACCAGCGCATCCAGGTGGCGCGCTGCAGTTCCGCGGAGAGGGCCGGGTCCAGCGCGCCCACGACGGCGAGGGCGGGCACGGGCAAGCCCTCGACCTGGTCGTGGAAGTCCTCGCCCGCCCAGGAGTCCAGCCAGGCCCGGAACGCCTTCGCGTCGCTGCGTGCGACCGAGCGGCGCACCATGCGGTTCAGCCAGCCCGCCGGGCGTCGGCCTCCAGTGGTGGTGTCGAGGATGATCCGGCGGTTCTGCGGGGTGTGCGCCGCCGCGGCGAATAGTTCCCACTGCTCGGGCGGGAGGGGCAGGCCGGACGCGGGGACGGGCGAGACCCCGACGATCCGGCGCACCCGGTCCGGCGCGGCGGCCAGTGTCCGCTGGATGACGGAGCCGCCCATCGAGTGACCGACCAGCGAGAACCTCTCCCAGCCGAGCCGGTCGGCCAGCGCGAGCACGTCCGACGCCCCCTCGGCCGTGGTGTACGAACCGTCCGTGTCCCGGGCCTCGCCGTACCCCCGCAGGTCCACCACCGCGTACTGGAACGCACCGAGGTCGAGATCCGGCAGCACAGGGGCGTACGCGGAGCGGTCGGCGAGCCAGCCGTGCACCGCAATCACCTTGTGCGGGCCGTCGCCGTGCAGTTCGTGGGGCAGAACAGGCAATGCGGTCACGCTGACTCCTGTCGCCGTACGGAGAGGAACCGGGCGATCACCGACCGGCCTCGGACCACAGTCGCGCCAACTACCGGCCCGCGCAAGGGAGCGTGCCTGTAGCCCACCGCTCCGTCGCGAGAAACGCAACCTTCTACTACTTCATGTATTAGATTGATGTCATGAGCGACGACACCACCTACCGAGTGGGCGAGGGCCCCACCGCCAATGTCTCCGTCAGCCTGCACTCGGGCAACATCGCGGCCGTCCGTGCACGCGTGGGGAAGCGAGGCTTCTCCGCCTACGTGGACGCAGCAGTGCAGCGCCAGATCGAGCGGGACAACCTCGCCGAGCTGACCAACGCACACGAGGCGGAGCACGGTGCATTGAGTCATACGGAGGTCGATGCTGCCCGAGCACTTCTGCGGGGCGACTCCGATGATGCACAGAACGCCGCCTGATGGCTCGGGCCGGAACGCTCGTGCTGGACAGCGAGGGGCTGTCCAAGGTCGTGGCTGATGACCGGCAGGTCATGGCGCTGCTTCGTGGGGCGGAGCAGGAGGACATGAGAGTGATCGTCAGCGTTCTCACGCTCATCGAAGCTCACCACCGGAAGGTGAACGCCGCCCGGTTCAACTGGGTGGTGTCCAGGCTGACGGTCGAGCCCGTGAGCGAGGAGATCGGACGCTCGGCCATGAAGCTGCTGACCGACGCCGGCCTTCATGGGCACAAGTACGCCATCGACGCCGTCGTGGGGGCGACTGCGTTGCTGATGCCGAAGCCTGCGGTGATCCTCACTTCGGACCCTGAGGATCTGGGGCTGCTGTGCGGCGACCGGGTACGGATCATCAAGGTCTGAGCGTCTGGATCTGCGAGCTGCCGCATCTCACGCCAGCAGCTTCAGATACGGGCCGAACTCCGACGCCAGGGTCAGGCGGCCCAGCTTCTGGTACTCGCGCTGGATCGCGTGGATCAGCGTCGGCATCGTCACCGGCTCGCCCGTCTCCGCCGCCAGGTACGCGGACGTCACCGCGATCGAGCGGATGTTGCCGCCCGCCAGCTCGAAGTTCTCCGCGCAGAACGCGAGGTCCAGGTCCTTGCCCCGGGGGAGTACGGGGCCCAGGCAGCGCTCCCAGAGAACGAGGCGCTGTTCGGGGTCCGGGACCGGGAAGTCGATGACGAGGTCCAGGCGGCGGGTGAACGCGTCGTCCAGGTTGGCCCGGAGGTTGGTGGCCAGGATGGCCAGGCCGTCGAAGGACTCCATGCGCTGGAGGAGGTACGCGCTCTCGACGTTCGCGTAGCGGTCGTGGGCGTCCTTCACGTCCGAACGCTTGCCGAAGATCGCGTCGGCCTCGTCGAAGAGCAGGACTCCGTTCACGCCTGCGGCTTCCGAGAAGATGCGTTCCAGGTTCTTTTCGGTCTCGCCCACGTATTTGTCGATCACCGTCGCCAGATCGACCGTGTAGAGGTCCAGGCCCAGGTCTGCGGCGATGACCTCCGCCGACATCGTCTTGCCGGTGCCGGAGTCGCCGGCGAAGAGGGCGGACACGCCCCGTCCCCTGCCGCCGCCGGGACGCATGCCCCACTCCCCCAGGACCCGGTCGCGATGCCTGGCGCGGGCCGTGAGTTCGCGGAGCTGGGCGTGGGTGTCCGGCGGAAGGACCAGGTCGTTCCAGGTGACGGTGGGTTCGATACGGCGGGCCAGGCGGTCCAGGCCCGCCGCGTTCTGGGCGCGGGCGCCCTGGCGGACGTGGTCGGGGGTGAGGGTGCCGCCGTCCAGGCGGGTGGTCTGGGCGGCGCCCCGGGCGGCCCGGGTGATCTGTTCCGGGGTGAGGAGGAACGGCGAGAGCAGCCGGTCCACGTCGATGGATTCGGGGACGGGGGCGTCGTACGCGTCGGTCCAGAGGGCCGCTCTGGTCGAGGGTTCCACGCGTGGCGCGTGCAAAAGCAGGGGCGGGGCGGCGGACCAGGCCGCGTCCCAGGGGGCCCGGCCCACCAGGATCGTGGGGACCGGGGTGCCGGTGAGCAGCCGGAGGAGCTCCGGGTGTTCGCGGGAGACCGCGTCGAGCGGGGCGCAGACCACGCCCGCGCCGGTCAGCCGGGCCTCCCGGACCAGGGAGCGGACCGCATCGGCGGGGGACGGGTCCTCGGCGAGGCGCGCCAGGTCCAGGCCCAGGACCCGGTGGCCCGCACGGGTCAGCGCGGAGGCCGCGAGGGCCGTGCCCGCACCGCCCTGGTCCTCGCGGAGGTAGGCCAGCGAGGCGCCGTGGGCGAGGGCCCCGGCGAGCGGGGCCGGGTTGCCGACGCCCGGTACAGCGTGCCAGGGGGCGAGGAGATCGGCCAGTCGCGGGTCGGGGGTGTCGTCGCCCAGAAGGTGCGCGGTGACCCGGTCGGGGACGCGCAGTGCCCGGCTCAGGAACGGACGGTCCAGGTCCTCGACCAGGAGGAGGCGGCCCTCGCGGAGCGGGGCACGGGCCGCCAGCCGGCCGCGCGCCACCTGGTCGGCGGGGGACAGCCCGCACAGGCCCAGCGCCAGGCCGATGGACGGACGGCGGCGGGTGACGTCGTCGTTCAGGTAGCCGTAGAACGCCTCGAAGCGGTCGTCGAGATCCGGTACGAGCGTGATGAGGAGGATCTCGACATCGAGGGAGGTGAGGCCGAACTCGCCCGCCAGGGAGGCCAGTCTGGACTGTTCCGTCGACGCTTCGCCGGAGTCCGGCGGCTCACCGGAGTCCGGTACGGGGTACGGGAAGGCGCGGGCCTCGCTCTCGTCCAGCAGGCGGGCGATGTTCTCGTCCGTGAGGTAGAGGCCGCGGAAGGCGTCGTCCGGGTCCGGATCGGTGAGCTGCCGGGCCTCGACCGCTCGTCGGATGCGTTGCTCCACCACCACCGCGCGGGTGAGGAGGTGGCGCAGGTTCGGATCACCCGCGGTGGTCATTCGGCGCTGTCCTCCATACGGGCGTTCCGGGTCTCCGTGCGGGCGTTCCGGGTCTCCGTGCGGGCGTTCCGGGTCTCGGTACGGGCGTTCCCGGTCTCGGTACGGGCGTTCCCGGTCTTCGTACGGGCCTTCCGGGTCTCCGTGATGCGGAGGGACAGGCCGCGTCGTCGTTCCGCGTCGGGTATGCGCGAGGCGGCGCCCCCGACCGGCCGCCCCGGGCGGCCGCCGTACACCGGGAGGCCCCCGCGTCCCGGCATCGGCTCCGATACGGGCTCGGTCGGCTCGGGTACGTCCCCGAAGCGGGTCTGCAGCCCCTCGTCCCCCACCGGCGGCCCGACCACGTAACTCGGCGACGCCGTCACCGGCACGCTGATCACCAGGTCGAGCGAGGGCTTCAGCTCCCCGCCCAGCGCGCTCCATACGTCGGCGAACGAGCGGTCCTCCGGCGGCGGCAGCGCGATCGACATCGGTACGGGCGCCCCGATCTCGGCCAGGGTGCCCGCCAGCCGCTCCGGCGGCAGCGCCTCGTAACGGAGCAGGCAGCCGAGCAGCGAGGAGAGCAGCCGGTGCTCGTCCTCCGGGCGCTTCGTCCATGCCGTGATCAGGTACGACAGCTTGAAGAACCGGGGCGGGCGGCGGCGCGCGATGATCGTGCCCCGCTCGTCGTAGTCGTTGTGCAGACCCCGCTCGCGCCTGCGCATGTCCTCGCGGATGTCGTAGAGGTACAGGTTGACCATGGGCGCGTTGACCTTCGCCGCCCACTCCCGGGTCGGGGCGTCGAAGACCACCGCGATCTGGCCGCCTTCGAGTACCTCCGCCCTGATCAGTGCCCGTAGTACGTCGTCGACCTCGTGGATCACCCGATCACTCCCGTGCGGTCATCGGCCGTGCGGTCATCGGCCGTGCGGTCATCGGCGCTCATGCGCGGCCCGCGAAGTCCGGTGGCTGGAGATTCCGCTGCACCACCAGGACCGGTTTCTTCAGCCGGGCGAGGTCGCGCGAGTCCGCCCGCAACTCGCGCGGACCCAGCTTGTCCTTGCGCAGGACCAGGACCTGCACCTCGAAGGTGCCGTCGCGGCCCACCGTGGCCGTCGCTCCCCCAGGGGTGATCCCGGTGTTCCACGTGAAACGTACGGTCGCGCCCGGCGGGTAGTCCTTGCCGCGGGCCAGCACCGGCTGGCCCGGCTTGGCGACCTGCGGGGTGACGGTCAGCGAGGGTTTCAGGACGCGCAGCCGGTCGGTGTCCTGGTTGTTGGCCTTCCGGCGGTCCGGCAGCGTGCCGCGCACGGTGGCCCGTACGTCCCCGGTGATCGCCGCGCGGTACGTCGCGGTCTGGGTCACCTCGATGCGGCCGCCGGCCGGGATGGTGCACGGTTTCGCCGCCGTGCAGCGGGGCAGGGCGGGCAGGCTGCGGTCCTTCCCCTCGGACGGCTTCGGCCAGGTGGAACCGATGACCACGCCGGTCGCCGGATCCGGACCGGCATTGGTGATGGTGAAGCGCGCACGGGCCGGACGGCCGGTGTACGTGCGGTCCGGGCTGACGTCGACCTTCATCGCCACATCCGCCGAGGGCGGGACGGGGGCCTCCAGGACCTCGATCTCCGCCGTGTCCGTCCCCGTATTGCCCGCCGAGTCGGTCGCCGAGCAGGTCACCGCGGTGCGGCCGACCTGGAAGAGCGAACCGGAGGCCGGGGTGCAGGTCACCGGAAGCGTGCCGTCGGTGGCGTCCTCGGCGGTGGCGTCGTACGTCACGCGCGCGCCGTTCTTGTCCTTGGCCCGGACGGTCAGGTCGTCCACGGTGACGACGGGCGCGTCGATGTCGTTCACATCGATGTTGATCTGTTCCTGGAAGTCGGGATCGGCCGCCGCGGCCGGCCCGATCGTGTCCGTGCCCGGGGCCTGGGTGCCCATCAGGAACTGCACGGTGCAGCTCAGCCGGGTGCCCTGGGGTGCGTCCGCGGAGACGTCGATGTTCTCCGCGAAATGCGCCGTGTCCCCGCTGGTGACCTGCTGGGTGGGTGGATCGAGGCTGACGGACAGATGCGGATCGCAGTCGTCCAGGCGGTAACTCACGTTGGTGGGGAGGTTGCTGAACCCCTCGGCGATGGCCTCCGCCACCCTGTCACCGTCGATCCCCTCCAGCAGGCGGCCGTTGGTGGCGTTGATGATGCGGGTCGCCTGGCCGGGTGTGGTGAGCGGGTCCTCGACATATTCGGGATCGCCGGCATCGCCGTTGCCGTTCAGGCCGTCGCCGATCTTGCTCGCCACATCGACACCGATCACCCGGACCCCCTTGTCCTGGAGATCGAAGATCGTGTCGTCGATGCTGTGGCCGTTGCTGGGTGCGTGGCTGGACGCGTCACCGACCAGCACGATGACCGGGCTCGCCCCGTCGCGGAAAACGGTCTGGCCGCCGGCCCCGTTGGTGATCTGCCACAGCCCGTTGATCCAGTCCTCGGACGGACCGCGGCTCTTGCCGCCCAGCGCGGTGCCGAGTTTGTTGACTCCCGCCTGCACCGCATCGAGGTCGTCCGTCAGCCCCTGAAGCACGCTGAAACCGGCGTTGACGTCGCCTTCCTGGTCACCGAACGTGGCCACGGCGAACCGGGAGTCGGGCTGCTCGGCCCGGATCTTGCCGGTGATCAGGGGGAGGTTGTCCTGCACGCTCTTGATCGGGTCGGCCATGCTGGCGGTACCGTCCACCAGCAGGATCACATCGGGCCTCGGCGGAATCGCCGGCGTACGCACCTGCTTGTCCACGCCCGTGGAGCCGCCCGGGTCGACCGCGTCGGTGAACTCGGCGGGCGTGACCCAGGGTTCGGGCACCGGCACCGCCGGAGCACCCGTCGTGACGGCCGAACCGGGGGCCATGCCGGTGGCCACGAGAAGCAGTGCGAGGGCCGGGATCCGGAACGCGGTGAGAGTGCGGCGCGAGGCGGCCGGCCCTGGCGGCCCGCCCGGCCGCGACCGCGGCGCCCGCAGCGCCCGCGGAAGTCGCTGGAACCAGCGCACGGAAGTCCTCCCCCACCTCGCCCGATCGGCACACCGGACGTCAGGGTCCTGTACCGGAGGCGGACGCACAGCGGTGAGGGAGTCACACCCCCGGGAAGCCCCCGCTGCCCGAAAGGGCAGCGAGGAGATCTGCCGGAGCTGCGGGTCGGCTGCTCAGATCAGCCCCTGCCGCATCGCGTACGCCACCGCATGCGACCGGTTTCGCAACTGCAGCCGGGTCATCACCGAATGCAGCACGTTCTTTATGGTGCGCTCGGAGTAGGCCAGCTTCGTCGCGATGTCCGCGGTGTCGTACCCCTCCGCGACCAGCCTCAGCACATCCACCTCGCGCGCCGCGAGACCGGTGAAGTGCAGCCCACGCGGGCCGAGCACCTGCCCCTGGAGGCGTCCCACTTCCTCCAGCAGCCGTCCCAGCAGGTCGGACGGGAGATGGCCCTCGCCCCGCGCCACCGTCCTTATGACCTGCACCAGATGCTCCGGAGTCGATTCGGAGCGCCTGACCACACCGGCGACACCGCACTCCGCGGCACTCACCAGCTTCTGCTCGTCGATGTCCGTCGTGACCAGGACGGTGCGCGAGGTGCTGGTGCGCTGAATGTGGCGCAGCATCGTCAGCACCGCCTCGTCGACCGCGTCCACGACGACGATCACGATCTGAGGAGAGTCGTCGCCCTCCCCCCACTCCGTCACGCTGACCTCGGGCCGAGTACGTAACTGGCTGGCCACGCCCGCTTGTGAGATCGGATCCTGGGCTCTCAATGCAACAGTGGTGCGCTCCATGGCAATGCTCCCCCTGGGCAACAGCCGATGGCGTCACGTCGAACACAACCAACACGGCTGTTTTCGTATGCCTCACTCGTCTGAGGCGGTCAAAAGATGCCCGCGTATCCCTACAGGGAAACAAAAAAGCCGATCCGGGCACAGAATCTGCCCGGAAGTGTTCCTTCACGGCCGATGTCGGCGTTCGGTGGCGAACCTACGGTGCGCCCTATGAGTCTCACGGCAAGCCTCGACGATTCGTCCGTCACTGCCGCACCGGGCGAGGAGACGGCCCTCCCCCTGCGGATCCTCAACTCCGGCAGCACCGTCGAGGAGTACCGCTTCGAGGTGGTCGGCGCATGTGCCGCCTGGTCGACGGTCGAGCCGGCGACGCTGTCCCTCTATCCGGGCGACTCGCAGACGGTCTCCCTCGTACTGCGTCCGCCCCGGGATTCGACCGTGCTCGCGGGGGAGACGCCCTTCGGGATACGGGTGGTGCCCACCAGCGAGCAGGGCGACACGGTGGTACCCGAAGGGCGGGTGACCGTACTCCCCTTCACCGAGACGACCGCCGAACTGGTACCGCGCAGCTCGCACGGCGCCTGGCGCGGCAGGCATCAACTCGCCGTCGACAACCGGGGAAACGCCCCGGTCACCGTACGACTGGGAGCCCAGTCGGGTACGGAACGGGCACGGGTCTCGTTCGCGGCGGACGTCCTGCAGATCGCGCCCGGACGGGCGGAGTTCGGGAATGTGCGGATCCGGCCGGCCAAGCGGGTGTGGCGCGGCATCCCGGTCACGCACCCCTTTCAGGTGGTCGCCACCCCGGACGTGGCCGAGGACCAGGCCCCCATCGCACCGGTGGTCGTGGACGGCTCGTACCAGCAGGAGCCGATCCTGCCGCGCTGGCTCCCCCGGGCGCTGATCACCGCGGCCGTTCTGCTGATCGCGCTGGTAGGACTCTGGTACGCGCTGCTGCGCCCGGCCGTGAAGTCGGCGGCCCGGGAGGCGATCACACCGGACGCGGTACGGTCCGCCGCCGCGGCCGACAAGAGCAAGGCACCCGACAAGGGGTCCTCCGCCGGCGCGGCGTCGGGCGGAGGCGACTCCTCCGGGGCCAACGGGGGCAACGGGGGCTCGCCGAAGCCCAGCCCCTCACCGAGCGCCGGCGCGTCCTCCGATGTGTCGGCCACGGCCCCGACCAGTGCGCAGGTGCAGGTCAGGGACTCCGTGGGCGGCGGGTCGAACACCTCGACGGCCCTGCAGGTGCCCAGCGGGCACACGTTCCAGCTGACCGACATCGTGGTCCAGAACCCGCAGGGCGACGCGGGAACGCTCGTGGTCTCCTCGGGGCGGGACGCGCCCGTGCTCCGGCTGGCGCTGGAGAACTTCCGCGACTCCGACTACCACTTCGTCACGCCGATCCTGGTGCCCGCCGGAGGCAAGGTCACGATGACCGTGGACTGCCGGAAGGTGGGCAAGCCGGTGAACGCGCCGACGCCTTCGCGGTGCTCGGAGTCGCTGTTCCTCGGCGGCACGATGAAGACGGACACAGCGGACTGACGCGGCGGACGGACACGGCGGACCGACGCGACATGACGGCGCCTCCGGCGGACGGATCGTAAGGCCCCGTCCGCCGGAGGCGCCGTCACGCCAGAGGCCCCCATCACTCCGCAGGCCCCGTCACGCGCCAGGCACCGTCACTCGGGCGGAGCCTCTTCCTCCTCCTCGGTGCCCTCCTTCGCCCGCTGCACGAAGGAGCCCTGCACATCGGCCGGTTGCTCGTCCTCGTCCTCCGTCGCGGCCCGCTGCACGGACGCCGCCCCGGTCGCCGGAGCAGGGGCGGCAGGGGCCGGGCCCGAAGCCGGGGCCGGGTCCGACAGCACCCGGTCGGCGTTGGCGACCGCCTCCCGCTCGAACCGGTCGGAGGGGTCGCTCACCCGGATACCGCCCGCCGCCTCCGTGCCCTCCACCGGCCCGTTGCGCTGCTGGATCACATGGGTCAGCTCATGGGCCAGCGTGGTGCGGCCCTGCGGCGAGGACGGGTCGTAGGCGTCCCGCTGGAAGACCACGTTGTTGCCGACCGTGTACGCGTGGGCGCCCACGCCCTTCGCGGACTCGTGGGCGGCGGAGTCCGTGTGGATGCGTACGTCGGAGAAGTCCGCCCCCATCCGCCCCTCCAGATCGGCGCGGGTGTCGGTGTCCAGGGGCTGCCCTCCGCCCGACGAGACCACATCGTGCACGGGGGAGCGCTCTTCCTCCTCCTTGCGCTGGAGCATCGACCCCACGACGCTGTTGCCGACCGCTCGTTGGAGCACGCCCATGCCGCCGGCCCCGACCACATCGGCCCGCCCGGCGGCCGCCGCACGGTAGAGGTGCGGGGTGTCCGCCGGCTCCCGGCCCTCGGACGCCCTCGACGCGTGCACGGGCTCGTCGTGCTCGTGCCCGTGCCCGTGCCCGTGATCCCGCTCGTGGTCGTGCTCCTGGTCCCATTCCTGTGCGTGCATCGTCATCTCCCCTGACCGCATCTCCCCTGCCCGCACCCCGGTCGAAGGCGCGTCGTGATGGCCTCACCACTCCACCTTCACGACGCCTCACTGCCCCGTCCAGCCCGGACCCCGCCGGCCGGGGGCAGCCGGTCCTGCCCCTTCGGGCAGCCGATCCGTCCGTACGGCAAACGGCTACACCGGCGGGCGGTGGAGTGGCCGGGCCACACCGCCGTCGGGATGATCAATGGCATGACCAAGAGCAACAAGGACCAGGACGTCACCCTGCGGATCGCCCAGGAGCCGAAGGCGGACGAGCTCCTCGCGCGCAGCCCGCTCGCCGCGCTGGTAGGCATGCTGCTGGACCAGCAGGTACCGATGGAATGGGCCTTCTCCGGTCCGTACTCCCTGGCGCAGCGCATGGGCGGCGACGACCTGGACGCCCACGAGATCGCCGCCTACGACCCGGAGGTGTTCGCCGAACTCTTCACGGCGAAGCCCGCCCTGCACCGCTATCCCGGTTCCATGGCCAAACGGGTCCAGCAGTTGTGCCAGTACCTGGTGGCGGAGTACGACGGCGACGCGAGCGCGGTGTGGACCGATGCCCGCGACGGCGCCGAGCTGCGGAAACGGCTGAACGCGCTGCCCGGGTTCGGCACCCAGAAGGCACAGATCTTCCTGGCGCTGCTGGGCAAGCAGTTCGGGGTCCGGCCGACGGGCTGGCGGGAGGCGGCGGGACCGTACGGCGAGGCCGGCTCGCACCGGTCGGTCGCCGACATCACGGGCCCGGAATCCCTCGCCGAGGTCCGCGCGTACAAGCAGCACGCGAAGCAGGCGGCCAAGCGCGCCGCCGAAATGTAGCCCTCCCCCGCCTACTGCCTACCGCCTGCGGCGGGCCGTACCGAAGAGCGACCGCGAGATCTCCCGGCTCAACTGCGTCCCGACGGACCCGGCCAGCGACCGGAACATCCCGCTCCGCACCACCTGCTCGACCAGCGAGGCGTCCTCCTCGGCCCCCTTCCCGCCCCCGCGCGCCCCCTCACCGCGCACCGTCTCCTCCACCGCCGCCCTGTCCGCGGCCGCCGCCGCCTTCGCCGCCTCCGCCTCGGCAACCCGTCGCTTCGCCCCCTGACCGGCGCTCAGCTTCTCGTACGCCGACTCCCGGTCCACCGCCTGCGCATAACTCCCGTACAGCGAACTCCGGTTCACCGAAGAAGCCGCTCACACCCTGCTGCTCGAAGGCGGTGATCGACCGCAGGATCACTCCCGCGGTCGCCGTGGAGAGACCGCCGATCTCCTTGAGTTCGGCCCTTCCGGTGTCCGATACGACAAACGCGACCACGGCCCGCAGGTCCTTGAGGTCCACCAACTCCAGGCCCTTGGCATCGGCGTAATGGAAGATCAGGCCGAGCGACTGCTCCTGCGTCTGGTTGAGCTGAAGCACCTTGGACAGGAGTACGGGCCCGAAGCTGGTGACCGTCGCGCGCAGCGGGATGCCGGGACCGATGCCGCCGAGCGCGTAGAACTCGCACGGGAAGCCCTTGGCCTCCCACACCTGCCCCACCTGCCCGGCCCGCCCGGCGACCCGGTCCCCCGGCACGCCCGGGGCAGCGATGCCCGAGACATCGCCCTTGATGTCGGCGAGGAAGACGGGGACACCGCCCGCCGAGAGCTGCTCGGCGATCAGTTGGAGCGTCTTGGTCTTTCCGGTTCCGGTGGCGCCCGCGACGAGTCCGTGCCGGTTGAGCATCGCCAGCGGAATCCGGATCTGCGCGTCCGGCAGGCAGCTGCCGTCCCAGAGCAGCGCGCCCAGGTCGAGGGCGGCCCCGGAGACGGCGTACCCGGCGGCGATCTCCCGCGCCGGCTCCGGCAGAACACCGCCGCCCGCGCCTCCGCCCGTGCTGTCGCTGTCACTCAAGCTGTCACTCAGGCCGTCGCTCGGCTGTCACTCATCGGGGCCTCTATTCCGGAATGCATGCTTTTGTGGCGTTCTTGCCAGCATCGCAGTCCCGCCCCATGGCTGCGCCCGGAGGCTCTTGCCCGGTAGGCTCTCCGTGTGATCTTCAAGCGCATCGGAAATGGGCGGCCTTATCCCGACCACGGCCGGGAAAGCACCCGGCAGTGGGCGGATGTCGCGCCGCGCCCGGTCCGCCTCGATCAGCTGGTGACCACCAAGGGCAACCTGGACCTCGAAACCCTCCTCGCCGAGGACTCGACGTTCTACGGTGACCTGTTCGCGCACGTCGTGAAGTGGCAGGGCGACCTCTATCTGGAGGACGGACTGCACCGCGCGGTCCGCGCCGCGCTTCAGCAGCGCCAGGTACTGCACGCCCGCGTGCTCGAACTCGGCTGACCGAAGCGGGCTCCGCCCACGGACCGGCGGGGCTGACCGGACCCGCGAGACCTTCGGGCCGCCCCGGGTTCGTTCGGGTGCTTTCGCACCCGGACGGGTGCGATCCATTGATCATTTAGTAGGCATCATCACCGGGTCGCACTACGCTGCGCCCATGAGCATGCTCACTCCCCCCGGCATGGGCGGAAAGTACCGCATCACGGGCGACAAATATCCGCGGATGCGCCGCCCCCGGCATCGCGGCAAACTGATCCTCGCTGCCACCGCTTCCGTGGTCGCCCTCGGGCTGGCCGGATGGGGCACGATGCAGCTCATCGACGTCTTCACCGGCGGCGACCGGAAGGCCAGCGCCGCCGACCACAAGACGGACTGCCCCACCCCCAAGCCGTCCGCGCCCGCGAAGGTGCTGCCGAAGCCCGCGAAGATCACCGTCAACGTCTACAACGCGACACCGCGCAGCGGACTCGCCAAGAAGGCCGCCGACGAACTGAAGAAGCGCGGCTTCACCATCGGCAAGGTGGGGAACGCCCCGGCCGCGTACGACAAGAAGGTCCCCGGCCCCGGGGTGCTGCTGGGCGCCCCTTCGGCCACGAACGGCTCGTTCCCGGTCCTCGGTACGCAGTTGCGGGGCGCCACCCCGAAGACCGATGCCCGCAGGACGGCGGACGTCGATCTGATTCTCGGTACGAAGTTCAAGGCGTTCAACACGCCCCGGTCGGCGGCTGCGGCCCTCGCCGTCCTGACGAAGCCGGCCCCCGCACCGTCGTCCTGCTGACGGCTGCGGGCACCCCTCGTCCGGGTGAAGGTGCGAAGGAAGCCTCCCGTCCGCCGCCTAGGGCCTGCGGCGAGGGCGCGCCACGAGTTCGCCACCGCAGTTGGGGCACGTGTTCTGCATGAGGTCACTGCAGGGCACGCAGAACGTGCACTCGTACGAGCAGATGCGGGCGGGCGAGTCCTGCGGCAGCGCCGCGTTCCCACACCGTTCGCAGCGGTCGCGCATCTCCAAGGCCATGGCTCCTCCAGCGGATTCGGACGCCCGCCGCTCGGTCACCGGCACCGGCACCGGCACCGGCACCGGCACCGGCACCGGCACCGGATGACGTCGGACGCCCATTCTCGGCACAGAGATCCTGGTCGGAAAGCACAGGCAGGGACAGATCTGCGCAGAATCCTGCCACGACTGAAGCTGCTCACCCCCTCGGACCCGCACCGCAAACCCGCACCGCAGACTCGTGCCCGCCCGGGCCCGGCGCCCGGAGACGCCATCACGCCCTCCGGCAGGCCCCGGAGACTCCCTTCGACGGATCCGGGGACCGATCGCGCAGTGCCCCGGCCGGGAAACGGAATCCCGGCCGGGGCACTGATACCTGCCCGGCCTCGACCGGCCGGACAGTCCTGCTAGTCGACCGTGCCGTACATCCGGTCGCCCGCGTCACCGAGACCCGGGACGATGTAGCCATTCTCGTTGAGCCGCTCGTCGACCGAGGCGGTGACCACGGTCACCGGCGTACCGGCCAGCTCGCGCTCCATCACCTCGACGCCCTCGGGCGCCGCGAGCAGCACGACCGCGGTGACATCGTCCGCACCGCGCTTGATCAGCTCCTGGATGGCCGCGACCAGCGTGCCGCCGGTGGCCAGCATCGGGTCCAGGACGTACACCTGGCGGCCCGAGAGGTCCTCCGGCATCCGGGTGGCGTACGTCTCCGCCTTGAGCGTCTCCTCATTGCGGATCATGCCCAGGAAGCCCACCTCGGCGGTCGGCAGCAGCCGCACCATGCCGTCGAGCATGCCGAGGCCGGCCCGCAGGATCGGCACGACCAGCGGCCGCGGGTGCGACAGCTTCACGCCGGTCGTCGGCGTGACCGGGGTCTCGATGTCGACCTGTTCGGTGCGCACATCCCGGGTGGCCTCGTAGGCGAGCAGGGTGACCAGCTCGTCGGCGAGCCGCCGGAAGGTCGGGGAGTCGGTGCGCTTGTCGCGCAGGGTGGTGAGTTTGTGCGCGACCAGTGGGTGGTCGACGACGTGGATCCGCATGGGCTCAACAGTAACCGTGCCTCCCGCACCCGTGCGCTGGCATCAACCGCATGTTCGGGGGGAAGGTGGGGGCATACGGACCCAGCCTTGGGGTGATGAGCCGATGCCGGACGGGGAAAAGCGGAAGCGGGACCAGCCGGACGCGCCGGCCCCGCGGGACGCGGAGGTCCAGCAGGACCCGGAGGAGACCGACGCGGCGCGCCGTAGGCGGCGCGCCCAGTTCCTGCGCGAGCTCCACGAGGCGAAGGCGCTCCGCGACCGGGTACAGCCCCGCCGTGCGAGGGCGGCCCGGATGCGCCAGGCCATGCGCATGCGCACCTTCCGCTGGTAGCCGGAGGGCTGTCCGGCGTCCCCGGCATCCCCCTGGTGGCGGTGTCCAGGAGAACTGATGGCCGACGCAACGGCCGAACTCCTCTCGCGAAGCCCTTGTTTCTGCCACGATTCCGATGGGCGGGACGCAGGACAGCCGGGCCACCGACTGCCCTCCCGCCGGACCGACACCCCTAAGACCAGTGGGAGAGTCACGGTGTACTTCGCCGCACTGCTCGCGCGCACCGAAGACGGGTGGGAAGCGAGCGACACGGAGCTCGACGATGTGGAGACCCTGTCCGACCTGACGGATCTGGCCCGTGAGGCCTCAGTGGACGAGGACACGGTGCTCGTCTTCATCGAACAGGAGGACGCCTGGTTCGGCGTCGTCCGGGTGGACGGTGAGGACGATCCCCGGATCTTCGTCTCGGACGCCACCGCCGCAGCCCGCTCCTCGTACGGGGAGATCCTGCTCACCGATGAACTGCTCGGCCGCGAACCCGGGGCCGAGGACACGATTGCCGCCCTCGAAGAGCTCGTCGGCCTCGACGGCACGGAGGACGGCGACCCGGACAACACCCCCGACAACGACACCGACACAGACACCGACGACGACGATGACGACGGAATCGACGCCGACGCCGTACCGGCGGGCCCGCTCGGCGACACCCGGATCCTGGCCGACCTCGGGCTTCCCGAGGCCGAGCTGCTGATGCTGCGCACGGACGCGATGGTGGAGATCGCGGACGCGCTGGGCGCGGCCGAGGTCCTGGAGACCGTCCGTTAGGGTCCGCGGGTGAGCGAACCACCACACCCGCAAGGACCGCCGGAACCGCACGACCCCGCAAGAGAACCGCACGATCCCGTACGAGACCCGTGGCGGGCGCACATGCGCCGCGCCCTGGCCGAGGCCGACCTGGCGGCGCGGGCCGGCGATGTGCCGGTCGGCGCCGTCGTGCTCGGCCCGGACGGCGTCCTGCTCGCCACGGGCCACAACGAACGCGAGGCGACCGGCGACCCGACCGCGCACGCCGAGGTCCTCGCCGTCCGCAGGGCCGCGGCGGCACTCGGCCGGTGGCGGCTGTCCGGATGCACCCTGGTCGTCACCCTGGAGCCCTGCACGATGTGCGCGGGCGCACTGGTGCAGTCCCGCGTGGACCGCGTGGTCTACGGGGCCCGGGACGAGAAGGCGGGCGCGGCGGGCTCCCTCTGGGACGTCGTACGCGACCGCCGGCTCAACCACCGCCCGGAGGTCATCCAGGGAGTCCTGGAGGATGTCTGCGCCGACCGCCTGACGGCCTTCTTCCGCGACCTCTGAGAACCGATTTCTGTCCGCGGCCCGCAATGGTCTAAGCTCTCTCTCGGTAGCGTGTCCGAGCGGCCGAAGGAGCTCGCCTCGAAAGCGAGTGTGGGGAAACTCACCGAGGGTTCAAATCCCTCCGCTACCGCTCTTGTGAAGGGCCCGACGCATCGCGTCGGGCCCTTCGAGTTTCCGTACCGCCGGATGCCGGCCTCGTACCTCGTGTACGGATACGGCTGTGGCCCCGGCGCGACGGTCGTCGTGCCGGGGCCACAGCTCACCCACGCCCAGGTCGGGGGAAGCGGCATCGGGGGGACAAGCCGCTTCCCCCGACGAGAACAGGGCCCTCAAGCCCTCGCCGCGGTCAGGGGGTGGTCCGGCGGCGAGAACCCCACAGTGGGGGCCCGTTCCGAGCCCCTCGGATTCCTGCCTCATCCGCCGGGCTCACGTCCATCCTGCTCCCTCGCGGCGGCCGTGCGGGAGGGCAAAGGGCCCCGATCGAAGGGTCCTTGGTCCTTAAAGGCCATGTGAGCGGTCGGAATCCTCCGAGGGGTCCGACCATGCGTGCGGATAGAATCGCCCGACTGCACAGGGGATCGAAACAGGGGATCGAAGGGGAGGCAGGAGCTGTGGCGCAAGCGAGGAAGATAGCTCTCTACGTGGTATTCGTCTTCGTGGCGTACACGATCATCACGTCCCCGGAGCGGGCGGCGGACCTCGTCCAGGTAGGGTTCGAGGGCGTTTCGAGTGCCGCACAGGGCGTCGGCGACTTCATGTCCGAGCTCGTGAAGTAGGAGTACACCGTGATCCGCCATCTGGTCCTGTTCAAGCTGAACGACGGCGTCGAGCGGGACGACCCGCGGGTCGTGGCCGGGGCGAAGGCCTTCCAGGAGCTGGAGGGGCAGATCCCCGAGCTCGCGTTCTGGGAGTGCGCCTGGAACATCACCGACCGGCCGATCGCGTACGACTTCGCCATCAACTCCGCGGTCGCCGACCAGAACGCCCTGAAGCGGTACATCGAGCACCCCGCCCACCAGGCCGCCGCCGGGCAGTGGCGCGAGTTCGCCACCTGGGTGATCGCCGACTACCCCTTCTGATCCGGCCGGTCCGGCTTCCGTTACGGTCCGGACCGCCTCCGAGCCCCTCACCATCACGGTGAGGGGCTTTTTTTGGTGTTTAAACCAAGTTGACCCCAACACGACGCTATACGGTGCTTGCACACAGTGGGCATGTCTTGTGATGCTATGACCGCTTTTGACGGATGAGTTGACCGAAGTTGACCGCAAAGGGGTGGCCTCATCGTGCCGGCCAGTACAGCGCCTCAAGTGCCTCCCCAGTCCGTCCAGCCGAGCCAGGTGATCCAGCCGAGCCAGGTGATCGAGCCGGGCCAGGCAATCCGGACCGAGACTCCCGACAGTACGACGACGCCCGCCAGGACCCGGGGCGCGGACACCAGGGCGCTCACCCAGGTGCTCTTCGGACAGCTCAAGAACCTGGAGCCGGGGACCCCGGAGCACGGCCGGGTGCGGGCGGCCCTCATCGAGGCGAACCTCCCCCTCGTGCGGTACGCCGCGGCACGGTTCCGCAGCCGCAACGAGCCGATGGAGGACGTCGTCCAGGTCGGCACGATCGGCCTGATCAACGCCATCGACCGGTTCGACCCCGAACGCGGCGTCCAGTTCCCGACGTTCGCGATGCCGACCGTCGTCGGGGAGATCAAGCGGTACTTCCGGGACAACGTACGGACCGTCCACGTCCCCCGGCGGCTTCACGAGCTGTGGGTCCAGGTCACCGGCGCCACCGAGGACCTGACGACCGCTCACGGCCGCTCACCCACCACCGCGGAGATCGCCGAGCGGCTGAAGATCTCCGAGGACGAGGTGCTCGCCTGCATCGAGGCCGGACGCTCCTACCACGCGACCTCGCTGGAGGCCGCCCAGGAGGGCGACGGACTGCCCGGACTGCTGGACCGGCTCGGCTACGAGGACCCGGCGCTCGCCGGGGTCGAGCACCGCGACCTGGTCCGGCATCTGCTCGTACAGCTGCCCGAGCGCGAGCAGCGCATCCTTCTGCTGCGCTACTACAGCAATCTCACGCAGTCCCAGATCAGTGCGGAACTGGGAGTCTCCCAGATGCATGTGTCAAGACTGTTGGCCCGTAGCTTCGCCCGACTTCGATCCGCAAACAGGATCGAGGCCTAACCGGATCGGGTAGAGCGCTCGAAGTCCGGTTCGCGCGACCCAAATGCCTCGCACCCCCTGTTAACTGCGCAGACGCCACAAAGACTTGTCGACATGTCACTACAGCGTGTTGCCGACATGTGACATTCTGCGGGAACCGCGTTTGCCGTGGCCTCGCCTCCGGTATTCAGGTGGAGGCTGCGTTCCTCCGATGGTCGCGGCTCCACGCGACCGTCCGCGACCTCAAGGGGGTGGCATGTCCGCAGAACAGGGCAGCTCGAAGGTGCTCACGCTCACGAAGAGCGAACCCGCACCCGTTGTGCTCACCAGCTCGTCGGAAGCCATCGACACCCGCACTCTGTCCCGCTCCCTGTTCCTGCGGCTCGCCGCGCTGGGGCCAGCACCAGGCCCCGAAGGAACGGACAGCCCGGAGCGTGCCTACGTACGGGACACACTCATCGAGCTCAACCTCCCGCTGGTGCGGTACGCCGCGGCGCGGTTCCGCAGCCGGAACGAGCCGATGGAGGACATCGTCCAGGTCGGCACGATCGGCCTGATCAAGGCGATCGACCGGTTCGACTGCGAACGGGGGGTGGAATTCCCGACGTTCGCGATGCCGACCGTCGTCGGGGAGATCAAGCGGTTCTTCCGCGACACCTCGTGGTCGGTGCGCGTCCCGCGCCGGCTCCAGGAGCTGCGGCTCGCGCTGACCAAGACCAGCGACGAGCTCGCGCAGAAGCTCGACCGCTCGCCGACCGTGCCCGAGCTGGCCAAGGCGCTCGGCGTCTCCGAGGAGGACGTGGTCGACGGGCTGGCCGTCGGCAACGCGTACACCGCCTCCTCGCTGGACTCGCCCTCGCCCGAGGACGACGGCGGCGAGGGCTCCCTCGCGGACCGGCTCGGTTACGAGGACTCGGCGCTGGAAGGCGTCGAGTACCGCGAATCGCTCAAGCCGCTGCTGGCCAAGCTCCCGCCGCGCGAGCGCCAGATCATCATGCTGCGGTTCTTCGCCAACATGACCCAGTCGCAGATCGGCGAGGAGGTCGGCATCTCGCAGATGCACGTCTCGCGCCTGCTGACCCGTACGCTCGCCCAGCTCAGGGAAGGGCTCATCGCCGACTGACCGCCGTGGACTCCCGTACTGGAGCACGAGGGTTCCAATTTGACGGACCGTCAGCCACACTGGCGCGATGCGACGTCAGATGCTCGGCTCGAACGGCCGCCGGGGCACCGTGATCGCCGCCTCGGCGGCCGTGCTGTGCCTGGGCGGCGTGCTGGCCGCCTGCGGCGGCGGTACGGCGGACGAGGGCTATGTGGCGCTCGGCGCGGCGGGAACGGATCCCGGAAGAGACCCGACGGGGGCGGTGGCGCCGTCGGGGAAGGTGACGCTGGTCCCGCTGGACCGGGGCGGCAAGGGCCGCGACCCCGGCAGGGGTGGTGACGGCGGTGGCGGTGAGGATGCCGGGGGACGTTCCGGCGGCCGCGAGCCTTCGCCGGGGACCTCCGACCGTGCCGACGGCTCCGGAGATGCGGGCGCCGCGAGCGGCGGAACCCCCGGGCCGTCCGGTACGCCCGGCGCGTCAGGCCCCGGCAGCGGAAGCGGCGATACGGGTGGCACAGGCGGGACCGGAGGGGGCTCCACTACGCCCGCGACTCCTTCGGCACCCGGATCCACCGCACCCGCCGGGCCCGCCGTGCTGGCAGTGGGCACCCCGGTACGGGCGGCGGCGGACGAGCGCTGGTGCGAGAAGGTGACCGTGGAGTTCCGGAACACCGGAGGATCGCCGGCGCGCTCGGGAAGCGTCACCTTCGCCACGCATGTCATCGGCGCGCTGGGGGTCGACTGGGCGACCATCGAGTCGACCGGGCCGCTGCCCGCGCCGATCGACGCGGGAGCGGCGCGGACGGAGACGTACACCGTCTGCGTGGACGCCTGGCGGGTGCCCCTGGGCATGCATGTCGAGACCCGGGACGTCACCGCCGTATTGAAGTGACGGGTGGATGGGGGCAGTGTGCGGTGACCGAGCGCCGGTCAGCTGAGCGCGAGCCAGGCGACCGCCGCGAGGGCGACGACCACCACGACGACGACGGCGATCACCCCGACGCGCGGTCCGGACGAGGCGGCGGCCGGCTGCTGCCGGCGCTGCGGCTCGCCCTCGTCGACGAAGGCGCGGAACATCTGGGTGCTGCCGGCCGGGTCGTGGTTGCCCTCGGGGCCCTGCGGGGCGTGGGGGTTGTTTGCCATGGGCCAGGACCCTAGCGAACTCGGCGTGGCGGCCCAACCCCCGGGTCGGCAAAGGGCCGAGGCCAGGGCCATGGAACCGCCGAGGAAGTGGCCGGGGGCCACTGAGGAAGTGGCCGGTGCGCCGCAGCGGAGCGGGGCTCGCCCAGCGGGCCGGCGGGGGTGTGCCGGGGCGGATTCAGGTACGTACACAGGTCAGTTGTGGGATCCGGCGCAGGCAGCAAGCGGCAACTCGCCTTTTCTGTGCGGCACTTGCGGTACGTTCCGTTCCCCGCGCGCACCGCGTCGCGTGCACACGGCGTGCTCGCCCCCTTGCACAGCCGCCCTCACCTCGGAGCGGAGCCCCGTCCGCCCCAGCTGTGGCACGACACACATCCCTCACCTCCCGCACCCCTCACGCTGGGCCTTTGACCCGGGACGTACGCAGCCTTTTGCTTTCCTTTACTTCTGCAAGCCCCTTTTCGTTTGCCTGCAGCAACCAACGGCTTCTATGGTTGCCCTAAGCAACAAGATGAACCGATGAGATGTCTGGGGGGTCCCGTGGCCGCACGGAGTCAGTACGAAGAACTGGCCCGGCAGCTCAGCGCCGTCGGTGCCGTCAAACGGGGTCTCGCCCGCATCCTGCCCGCCGAATGTCCTGGCGGATCCGCCGCCGTGCTGTCCCTTCTCAGGCAGCACGGCGAGATGCGGATCAGCCGGCTGGCCGAGCTGCTGGACGTCGACATGTCGGTGACCAGCCGTCATGTCGCCCATGTGGCGGAGCGTGGCTGGATCGAACGGTCCTCGGACCCGGCGGACAAGCGGTCCCGCATCCTGCGGCTGACCCCCGCCGGACACGACCTGCTCAGCGAGCTGAACCGGCGGACCACCGAGATGTTCGCCCACAGCCTCTCCGACTGGTCCGACGACGAGGTCGGACAGCTCAACACGCTGTTGGCCCGGCTGCGCGACAGTTTCGCCTGTCGTGGGCCCAGCGGGTGCGGCCCCGGAAAGCACAGCGGCGACTGCCGTTCCCGGCCTGCCGACAGCGACAACGACGCGCACACCCGTACACCCGTGTAACAGAAGCAAAGACAAGGACTTAAATGGCTACGACCACACCAACCGGTGTGCGGGGCGGCCACGCCAAGCACGGGGGATCGTCCGATCCCTCGTCCGGCGCGCCGATGACACACCGGCAGATCATGGAAGCACTGGCCGGGCTCATGCTCGGCATGTTCGTCGCGATCCTGTCGTCAACGGTCGTCTCGAACGCGCTGCCCGAGATCATCTCCGACCTCGGCGGCGGCCAGAGCGCCTACACCTGGGTCGTCACGGCCTCGCTGCTGGCGATGACCGCCACCACCCCCCTGTGGGGCAAGCTCTCCGACCTGTTCAGCAAGAAGCTGCTGGTCCAGATAGCCCTCGTCATCTACGTCGCGGGCTCGGTCGTCGCCGGTATGTCGACCAGCAGCGGCATGCTGATCGCCTGCCGTGTCATCCAGGGCATCGGCGTCGGCGGTCTCTCCGCCCTGGCGCAGATCGTCATGGCGGCGATGATCGCCCCGCGTGAGCGCGGTCGCTACAGCGGATACATCGGTGCGGTGTTCGCCGTCGCCACCGTCGGTGGTCCGCTGCTCGGTGGTGTCATCACCGACACCAGCTGGATGGGCTGGCGCTGGTGCTTCTACGTCGGTGTGCCGTTCGCCGTCATCGCGCTGATCGTGCTCCAGAAGACGCTGAAGCTCCCGGTCGTGAAGCGTCAGGTCAAGGTCGACTGGTGGGGCGCGTTCTTCATCAGCGCCGCCGTGTCGCTGCTGCTCGTCTGGGTGACCTTCGCGGGCGACAAGTACGACTGGCTGTCCTGGCAGACCGCCGCGATGGTCATCGGTTCCGTCGTGCTCGCCGGGCTCTTCATCGCCGTCGAGTCCAAGGCCAGCGAGCCGATCATCCCGCTGCGCCTCTTCCGTAACCGCACCATCATGCTGGCCTCGCTGGCCTCGCTGTTCGTCGGTATCGCGATGTTCGCGGGCACCGTCTTCTTCAGCCAGTACTTCCAGCTGGCGCGCGGCAAGTCGCCGACGATGTCGGGCGTCATGACGATCCCGATGATCGCGGGTCTGTTCATCTCCTCGACGGTCTCCGGCCAGGTCATCACCAGGACCGGCCGCTGGAAGGCCTGGCTGGTCAGCGGTGGCTTCCTGGTCACCGCCGGACTCGGGCTGCTCGGCACCATCCGGTACGACACGGAGTACTGGCACATCGCGGTCTACATGGCCGTCATGGGTCTCGGCATCGGCATGATGATGCAGAACCTGGTGCTCGCCACGCAGAACCAGGTCGCTCCGTCCGACCTCGGCTCGGCCAGCTCCGTCGTCACCTTCTTCCGTTCCCTCGGCGGTGCGATCGGCGTCTCGGCGCTGGGCGCCGTCATGGCGAACCGCGTCACCCACTACGTCAAGGACGGCCTCGCGGAGCTCGGTCCCAAGGGCGCGGCCATGGGTCAAGGCGGCACCGGCGGCGGGGGCATCCCCGACCTGGACAAGCTGCCCGCGCCGTTCCGCACGGTCGTGGAGAGCGCCTACGGGCACGGTGTCGGCGATGTCTTCCTGTACGCCGCTCCGGCCGCGCTGGTCGCCTTCGTGATCACGATCTTCATCAAGGAGGTCGCCCTGAAGAGCAACGCTTCGAGCGAGACCCCGACCACGGCCGAGACCCCCGTCGCCGACGCGGTCGAGGCTCCGGCCACCGCCGTGGCGCCGGTCTCCCAGGCACCGGCCGCGGTCACCCCGGTCGACACCCTGGAAGCCCCGGTCGCCACCCTGCAGGGCACGGCCGTGCACGGTGTGGTCCGCGGCGCCGAGGGCGCGCCCGTCGCACGGGCCGCCGTCACGCTGATCTCGCTGGCCGGCCGGCAGCTGGGGCGCTCCGTCGCCCAGGCCGACGGCAGCTACGGTCTGGACGCGCCGGGCTCCGGCTCCTACGTCCTGATCGCGTCCGCCGACGGCTTCCAGCCGCAGGCGTCCACGGTGGTCGTCGGTGACGAGCCGCTCGCGTACGACATCCTGCTCTCCGGTACGAGCGGACTGGCAGGCTCCGTGCGGGCCGCGGAGACCGCCGCACCCGTGGAGGGCGCCATGGTCATCGTGACCGATGTGCGCGGCGATGTGCTGGCCACCGGCAAGTCCGGTGAGACGGGCGAGTTCACCTTCGGTGAGCTGGTCCCCGGTTCGGTGACCGTCGCGGTGAACGCCGCCGGGTTCCGTCCGCTGGCGCTGCCGGTGGAGATCGGCGGCCAGGGCGTCACCCGGGTCGAGGCCGCGCTGCAGTCCGGTGCGCTGGTCCAGGGCGTCGTGCGGGCCGGTTCGGCCCGGCGGCCGCTGCCGGACGCCCGGGTCACACTGGTCGACGCGGCGGGCAATGTGGTCGCCACGTCGACGACCGGGGAGGACGGGGCGTACGCCTTCACCGACCTGGACTCGGGCGAGTACTCGGTCATCGCGACCGGCTACCCGCCGGTGGCGAGCGCGCTGACCGTGGCCGGTCGCGGGGCCGACGGCCACGACATCGAGCTCGCCCACCCCGGCGAGTAACCACAGACCCCTGGCGGGTCGGCGTTTCGAGCGGAGACGCTGTACCGGCCGGTGGAAATGGGCCCCGGTGGCGGGGACGGCAGGCAGGGGACGGCCTGCCGTCCCCGCCCCGGGGCCCGACTCATTGAGTCATGGAGCAAGGAGAGAAAACGGGATGGGACTTCGCGCACAGGTACGGACGCGGGACGGCTGGGCGGTCCAGCACGCGGTCGTGACGGTCACCGACATGACCGGCGCGCAGGTGCTGCGGGCCAATGCCGACGAGGACGGGGCGGTGCGGACCGACGGTCCCCTGCAGGCCGGCGCGTACACGGTGATCGTCACGGCGGTCGGGTACGCCCCCGCCGCCTCCACCGCCCTCGTCACGGCGAGCGGGCGGGTCGAGGCCGGCACGGTGGTGCTGGCCCGCCAGGGCGGGGTGGAGCTGCCGCCGCCGGGTGCCTGGTCGCTGGACCCGGCGCACTCCTCGGTGGCCGCGGTCGCGCAGCACCTGGGGATCTCCAGCGTGCACGGCCGGTTCACCGAGTTCGGCGGCCGGATCGAGATCGCGGAGGACATCCAGCGGTCCCGGGTCGACGCCGTCATCAGTGCGGCCAGCATCGACACGGGCAACGGCATGCGCGACAAGCACCTGCGTTCGCCCGACTTCCTGGACTCGGGCCGGTTCCCGGAGATCACGTACCGCTCGAACGGACTGACCCCGGCGGGGCCCGACCGCTGGCTGGTCCACGGCGAGCTGTCGCTGCACGGTGTCGTGCGCCCGGTCGACCTGAACCTGAGCTACCTCGGGACGGGCCCGGACCCGTGGGGCGGGGTGCGTGCGGCGTTCAGCGCAACGGCGGAACTGCGCCGCGAGGACTTCGCCATGAACTACAACCAGGTGGTGCAGGCGGGCATCTCGGCGATCGGTACGACGCTGCGGGTGGAGCTCGACATCCAGGCCGTGCAGGGTGAGTCCCTGCCGTCGTAGTCTGCGGACATGGCACCCAATATCGCGACGAACACGGCCGTGGAACTCGACGAGTTGCTGGCCTTCGTACGGCCCCGGCACCGGGCGATCCTGCTGACCACCCGGTCCGACGGCCGCCCCCAGGGCTCCCCGCTGACCTGCGGCGTCGACGACGCGGGCCGGATCGTCGTCTCGACCTACCCCGAGCGGGCCAAGACCCGCAACGCGAAGCGGGACGCGCGGGTCAGCGTGATCGTCCTGTCGGACGAGTGGAACGGGCCCTGGGTCCAGATCGACGGTTCGGCCGAGGTGATCGACTCGCCGGACTCGGTCGAGCCGCTCGTCGAGTACTTCCGGAACATCTCGGGCGAGCACCCGGACTGGGACGAGTACCGGGCGGCGATGGTGAAGCAGGGGAAGTCGATCATCCGGATCACTCCGGAGCGGTGGGGGCCGGTGGCCACCGGCGGCTTCCCGGCCCATCTGGCGTCCGGCGGCTGACCACGCGGGCAGGAGAAGGGGGCGGGCGGGATCTCAGCGGTCCCGCATCGCCCCTCAGCGGTCCCGCATCGCCTCGATGCCCGCGATCAGCAGGTCCAGGGCGAAGGTGAAGTCCCGGTCGCGCATCTCCTCGACCGTGTCGCCGCCGCGGGCGTCCATCAGGTCCTGCGAGGTCTCCACGATCTCCCTGAGCTGCGGCTGGGCGCGGATCGTGACCATCGCCTGCTGGTAGTACTCCTCCTGGCTGATTCCCGCCGCCGCGCTGCGCTGGGCGAAGTGGCCCTCGATCGTGCCGAATCCGTACACGAACTGGAAGACCGCGGAGAGCGCGCCGGTCTGGCGTTCCAGCGGCAGGCCGGTCGCCCGGATCACGTCCTGGACGGCGTACGACATCAGCATCGCGTGCGGGCCGATGTTGAGGAAGTGCCCGGCGAGCGTCGACACCCAGACGTGCCGGACCAGCAGCTCCCGGTACTCGGTGGCCAGCCCGCGCAGCCGGTCGTGCCAGTGCGCGTCCTCCCGAGGGGGCGTGAACTCGCTGTAGGCCGAGTCGAGGGCCAGCTCCAGCAGGTCGTCCTTGGTGTCCACGTACCAGTACAGGGACATCGCGGTGACGTCGAGCTCGGCGGCGAGCCTGCGCATGGAGAACTTGGCGAGTCCCTCGGCGTCCAGCAGCCGGACCGAGGTCGCGGTGATCCTGTCCCGGTCCAGACCCGCCGCCTGGTCCGGTTTGCGGGTGCGCGACGGTGTCCGCTGATCCAGCCACACGCTGGTCCTGGCGGGGTTCTTCACACGGTCGGCCGCGGACACCATGGCGCACTCTCCTCGTCTTGCCGGCGGGGCGGACCGGCCACGTACGCGTGGATCACGCACAGAACGGATTCGTACGGTCCGGTGCGCCCCGTCCCCGATGCTATGCCGCCGCCGCAGTCCCGGTGGAGTCCGCCCGGGCGGACTCCGTCCGCTCCGCGCGGCGCAGCAGCACGGCGGCGAGCAGGCCGCCGACCAGCACCGCGACCGCTCCGAAGAGCTGGCTGGTCTCCAGCCCGGAGGCGAAGGCGTCCGTGATCCGCACCCGCTCGCCGGCGTCGGTGGCCGAGGCGAGTGCGGCGGGCAGCGACGCGGCCCCGACGGCGGCCGGAACCAGCGCCGCGAACCGCGCGTTGAGCACCGCGCCGAGGACGGCGACCCCCAGGCCGTTGCCGAACTCGGCGAGCGTGCCGTTGACCCCGGCACCCACGCCCGCCTTCTCCGGCGGAATGGCGCTCATGATCGCGTTGGCCATGGCGGGCATGGCGAGTGCGATGCCCACGCCCATCACGACCAGGCCGAGCAGCATGCCGCCGTAGCCGGCGCCGCCGAGCAGCGCGATCGCGGCGAGACCCGCGGCCAGCAGGCTCATCCCGGCCGCGATGGTGACCGGCGTGCCCAGCTTGGGCACCAGCCTGGCGCCCACTCCGGTGAGGTTGAGCGCGATGACGCTCAGCGCCAGCGGAGCCGTGCGCAGACCGGCCTCCAGCGGCTCGTAGCCGAGGACGAACTGGAGCTGCTGGGTGAGCAGGAAGAGCGAGCCGCCCATCCCGAAGGCGACCAGGATCGCGCCCGCGACCGCCCCGACGAACTTCTGGTTCCGGAAGAAGTGCATGTCCAGCATCGGGTACGGGATGTGCAGCTCCCACAGCACGAATCCGGTGAGGACGGCGACCCCGACGAAGGCGGTCAGCAGCACCTGGCCCGACGCCCAGCCGTGCTCCGGGCCGGAGATGATCGCGTACACGGCGGATGCCATACCGATGGTGGAGAGCAGTGCGCCGAGCAGGTCGGGGCGTTCGCTGCCGGCGGTCTTGGACTCCGGGACGAGCCGGGCCACGGCGACCAGTCCGATGACCGCGACCGGGATGTTGATCAGGAAGATCGCGCCCCACCAGAAGTGGTCGAGCATCACTCCGCCGATCAGCGGTCCGGCGGCGAACCCGAGTGAGCTGACGGTCGACCAGATGCCGATCGCCGCCGATGCCCATGCCCGCGCGGGCGGCGATCAGCTGTGCGGATGTCTGGGCCAGTCCGGCCGCCAGCGAGCCGACGCCGAACAGGGCGAGCCCGGCGATCAGCATCTTCTTGCGGCCGTAGCGGTCCGCGGAGCTGCCGGCCGTGAGCAGCAGGCCCGACTGGACCAGCGAATAGGCGCTGATCATCCACTGCACTTCGGCGGTGGAGGCGTCCAGCTCCCGGGTGAGGGAGGGGATCGCCACGTTGAGAACGGTGTTGTCGAGCAGCACGGTGAGCTGGGCGAGGCAGATGACGCCGAGGATCAGCCAGCGTTGTGGGTGGCTCGGCGGCGAGAGGTGGTTCTGCTCGGCGGCGGTCGCCGTCATTACGGACTCCTGATCCCTTATACGGTGTACGAGTAGCGGCGTTGTACACCGTATAGCTGACCTGTACGGCGTACAACGCATTTCCGCGCGGTACCGTGCTCGCCGCTGATCCGACAAGGGCTGGAGTGGTATGTCACTGCGTCGTCGTACGGTGGAAGTGCTCGTCGCGGCAGGGTTGTCGGTGACCGCCCTCGCACCTCCCGCAGCGGCCGCCGGGGAGGGAGGGGAGGGACACGGGCGCGCGGTGCCGCTGCGCGTGGCCACGTACAACATCCATGCGGGCGCGGGCACGGACAACGTCTTCGATCTCGACCGGCAGGCCGCCGAACTCCGCTCGCTGGACGCCGATGTGATCGGACTCCAGGAGGTCGATGTCCACTGGGGCACCCGCAGCGAATGGCGCGACCTGGCGGGCGAGCTGGCCGAACGGCTGGACATGCAGGTCTCGTTCGCCCCGGTCTACAGCCTCGACCCGCAGACCCCCGGTGCGCCGCGACGCGAGTTCGGAGTCGCGGTGCTGTCCAGGTACCGCATCGTGAGCGCCGAGAACCACGAGATCACCCGGCTCTCCACCCAGGTCCCGAACCCGGTGCCGGCCCCGGCGCCCGGCTTCGGCGAGGTGGTCGTGCGGGTGAAGGGGCTGCCCGTGCACGTCTATGTGACGCATCTGGACTACCGCGCCGACCCGTCCGTACGCAGCGCCCAGGTCGCCGACACCCGCCGGATCATGGCCGAGGACCAGGAGCCGGGGACGGGCCGTCGGCCGGTGCGGCAGATCCTGCTCGGCGACCTCAACGCGGCGCCGGCCGCTCCCGAGCTCGCCCCGCTGTGGACGGAGCTCACCGATGTCGAGCCCGGTGGGCCGACGTACCCGGCGCAGGATCCGGTGCAGCGGATCGACTACGTGGCGGTGTCGAAGGATTCCGTGCGGATACGCGACGCGGCGGTGGCCGAGACTCTCGCCTCGGACCACCGCCCGGTTGTCGCCGATCTGCTGCTGCGGCGCTGAGCCTCAGCTGCTCTTCTTCGGCTGGGTCAGGTCGTAGAAGGTGGCGCTGCCCACCGTGACCTCCTTGTAGTTCTCCTCCACCCACGAGGAGATCTGCGAGGAGGTGCCGCTGTTGCCGCCGCCCCCGCCCATTCCGCCCGCGATGAAGTAGTGGATCCTGCCGTCCTCGACGTACTCCTTGAACTGGGCGAGCGTCGGGGACGGGTCGCTGCCGTTGAAGCCGCCGATCGCCATCACCGGGTCGCCGGTGGCGAGTTGGTAGCTCGCGGCGTTCTGGGATCCGATGGCGGCGGCGGCCCAGGTGTAGTCCTCGGCGTTCTTCTCCAGGAGCTTCTTGGCCTCGGCGCCTACGGACGCGCCGTTGAGCAGACCGCCCACGCCGCCTCCTCCGAAGCCTTCACCCATGCCGGGCATGGCACCGGGCTGCTGCCCGTTCTGCGACGTGCCGGGCCGGCCCTGCGTCTGGCCGCCCTGTGCCTGGCCCTGGCCCTGTGTCTGGCCGGGCGGGGTGCCGGTCGGGGGCTGACCCATGCCGCCGCCCTGCTGATTGCCCTGCTGGTTGCCCTGCCCCGGGGAACGCATCCCGTCGCCGGGACCACCGCGTCCGCCACCGCCCATACCGCCGCCACCGCCCATGCCGCCGGAGGACGGGCCGGCCGTGACGATCGAGCCCTGGTGTCCGGTGTTCAGCGTGCTCACGGTGTACGCGGTCGGCCCGGCCAGCGACGCGGCGAAACCCAGACCCACGGCGACGAGCGCCAGTCGACGCCCCAACCAGGACGCGAGCAGCAGACCCACCGCGCCGACGATCCCGGCGACGAGCACGGCCATGCGCAGCCACGGCAGGTAGTCCGGGGTCCGCCCCAGCAGCACGTACGACCAGTACGCCGTCACGGCGACCGTGACGCCGAGCGTGGCACCCGCCCACCAGCGGGACCGCTCCTCCCACAGGACCGTGGCGCCCATGCCGATCAGCGCCGCGAGGTACGGGGCGAGGGCGACCGTGTAGTACTGGTGGAAGATGCCGGCCATGAAGCTGAAGACGACCGCCGTCATCAGCAGCGAGCCGCCCCAGGCGAGGAACGCCGCACGGGCCGTGTCGGTGCGCTTCGCCCGCCAGGTCAGCCAGATACCCGCGCCCAGCAGGATCAGCGCGGCGGGCAGCAGCCAGGAGATCTGGCCGCCGATCTCGGAGTTGAACATCCGGCCGATGCCGGTCTCGCCCCACTGGCCGCCGGACCCGCCGCCCGGACCGCCCCCGCCGCCGACGCTGCCGGTCTCGTCGCCGTTGATCCGGCCGAGGCCGTTGTAGCCGAAGGTCAGTTCAAGGAAGGAGTTGTTCTGCGAGCCGCCGATGTACGGACGCGACGAGGCGGGCCACAGTTCGACGATCGCGACCCACCAGCCGCCCGCGACGGCCATCACGAGGGCCGAGAGCCCGAGTTGGCCGAGCCGCTTGCGTACGGAGACCGGCGCGAACACCGCGTACAGCACGGCCAGGGGCGGCAGGATCAGGAACGCCTGCAGGGTCTTCGTCAGGAACGCGAACCCGACCGCGACGCCCGCCCACACCAGCCACTTGGTGCGGCCGTGCTCCATCGCGCGCAGCACGCAGTAGACGGTGACGGTCATCAGCAGCGCCAGCAGCGCGTCCGGGTTGTTGAAGCGGAACATCAGCGCGGCCACCGGCGTGAGCGCGAACACCGCCAGCGCGGTCAGCCCGGCCACGGCGTTGAAACGGCGGCGTACGCCCGCGTACAGCACCGCGGCCGTGGCCACCGCCATCAGCACCTGCGGGACCAGGATCGCCCAGGAGTTGAGGCCGAGGACCCGCACCGACAGGGCCATCGGCCAGAGGGCGGCCGGGGGCTTGTCGACGGTGATGGCGTTGGCCGCGTCCAGCGAGCCGAAGAAGAGGGCCTTCCAGCTCCGGCTGCCCGCCTGGGCGGCGGCGGAGTAGAAGGAGTTGGCGTAGCCGGAAGCGCTGAGGTTCCACAGGTACGCGCCCGCGATGACCAGCAGCAGCGCGAGGAAGGCCGGCCTCGCCCAGCGCGGGTCCTCGGGCCTGCCCCGCCAGACACGGTGCGCCAGGGACCTGTTCGGGCGTCCGTGGGCCGGTGCGGCGGGCGGTGAGGGCGCCGGCGGACCCGGCGGGGCCGGGAGGTGGTCGGGATGCAGCGTGGTCATCGGACGTTCCCCAGTTCGTGGTGAGTGTCATCGCCGTGCCCGGCCGGGCGGCCCTCCGCGGCGGCCCGCTCCGGGAAGACCCAGGCACGGAAGAGCAGGAACCGCAGCACCGTCGCCGCGAGGTTGGCCGCGATCAGTACGGCGAGTTCCGTGGAGTGCGACGGAGATCCGGACGCCGCTCCCAGCGCCGCCAGTGAGCCGCTGGTCAGCGCCAGGCCGATGGCGAAGACGACGAGGCCCTGTGCCTGATGGCGTACGGCTCCGCCCCTGCCCCGTACGCCGAAGGTGAGCCTCCGGTTGGCTGCCGTATTGGCGACGGCCGACACCAGCAGCGCGCCGCCGTTGGCGACCTGCGGGCCGACACCCAGCCGGAACAGCGAGTACAGGGCGAGGTAGACGAGCGTGGAGAGCGCGCCGACGACGCAGAACCCGACGAGCTGCCGGGCCAGGCCGCCGGGCACCCCGCTCAGCGCACGGTCACGCGGATCGTCCCCGAAGGGCCGGGCCAGCCGGTCCAGCGGCAGCGCGCCGACCGCCAGCGCCCGCCCCACCCGCCACACGCCTTTCAGGTCCTCGGTCGCCGTCCGCACGATGTGGACGGTGGAGTCGGGATCGTCGACCCAGTCGACCGGCACCTCGTGGATGCGCAGCCCGGCACGTTCGGCGAGCACCAGCAACTCGGTGTCGAAGAACCACCCCGAGTCCTCCACCATCGGCAGCAGCCGCTCCGCGACATCGCGCCGGATGGCCTTGAACCCGCACTGCGCATCGCTGAACCGGGCGGCCAGCGACGAACGGAGGATGAGGTTGTAGGCGCGCGAGATGAACTCCCGCTTCGATCCCCGCACCACCCGCGAGCTACGGGCCAGCCGGGAGCCGATGGCCAGATCGGAGTGGCCCGAGATCAGCGGGGCGACCAGCGGCAGCAGCGCGTTGAGGTCGGTGGACAGGTCGACGTCCATGTAGGCCAGGACCGGGGAGTCCGAATGCGACCAGACGGTGCGCAGCGCCCTCCCCCGGCCCTTCTCCTCCAGCCGGTACGACCGCACCCGGGGCAGCGCCGCCGCGAGCCGGGCCGCCGCCTGCGGTGTGCGGTCGGTGCTGGCGTTGTCGGCGACGGTGATCCGGAAGGTGTACGGGAAGGTGCGCGCCAGATGGTCGTGCAGGCGCAGCACACAGGGTTCGAGGTCCTTCTCCTCGTTGTAGACGGGTACCACCACATCGAGAACGGGTGCACCCGCCGTATCGACCGCTCCGGCGAGGAGGTGGTCCCGGGCCGGCAGGGTGCTCCAAGGAGTGTCGGTTCGCATGTGGCCGACGCTCGCCAACCCCGCTGTCACGGCGATGTGCTGAGCCTGTCCCCCTGCTGTGAGTGCGGAGCGACCGGGGAAAGCGCCGGCAGATGGACGGCGAACACCGTGCGTCCCGGCACCGAGTTCACCTCGACGCGGCCGCCGTGCGCGGCGACGACGGCCTGCACGATGGCGAGCCCGAGCCCGGTGGAGCCCGCGCTGCGGGAGCGCGAGGCGTCACCGCGCGCGAACCGTTCGAAGACATGCGGCAGCAGCTCGGGCGGAATGCCGGGCCCGTCGTCCGCGATTTCCAGTGTCACCCACGGCCGCCCGGCCGCGGACCGCACCCGGACGGTGACGGTCGTGCCCGGCGGGGTGTGGGTACGGGCGTTCGCCAGCAGATTGACCAGCACCTGGTGGAGCCGGGTCGGATCGCCGTGCACGGTCGCGGGCTCGTCCGGCAGTTCCAGGCGCCAGTGGTGGCCGCGCTCCCCGGCGGCGCGGGCATCGCTCACCGCGTCGACGACGACCGGGGAGAGATCGGTGCTCTCCAGGCTGAGCGGACGTCCGGCGTCCAGCCGGGCGAGCAGCAGCAGATCCTCCACCATGCCCGTCATCCGTTCCGCCTCGGACTCGATCCGCCCCAGGGCGTGCCGGGTGTCGGGGCCGGTCTCCTCGCGGCCGCGCCGGGTCAGTTCGGCGTAGCCGCGGATCGAGGCCAGCGGGGTGCGCAGCTCGTGGCTGGCGTCCGCGACGAACTGCCGTACCCGCGTCTCGCTCTCCTGCCGCGCCTCCAGCGCCGAACCGACGTGGCCCAGCATCCGGTTGAGCGCCGCGCCCACCTGGCCGACCTCGGTCCGCGGATCGGCCTGGGCCTGCGGGACCCGCTCCAGGAGGGCCACCTCGCCGCTGTGCAGGGGGAGTTCGGAGACCCTGGTCGCGGTCGCGGCGACCCGGCGCAGCGGCCGCAGCGCGACGCCGACCATGGCCGCACCCGCGATCCCGGCCGCGATCAGACCGGCGGCGGTGACGCAGACCTCGACGAGGATCAGGGTGGTCAGCGCGGAGCCCACCTCGGTGGCGGGGATGCCGACGAGGACCGTCGTCCCGTGCGGATCCACGACGGCCTCCACCCGGCTGGAGCCGAGTCCGGACAGATCGATGGTGCGCGGGTCGTCCCCGGCGGAGAGGTCCGCCGCCTCCAGCGCCCTGCTCTGGGCGCCGGTCATCGGCTGCCCGCTCTCCTCGGACCAGGGCTCCGGGGTGGTGGTGCTCTCCACGACCACGCGCGACGCGGTGACCGAACCGTCCGCCACCACGGCCCCGAAGGCGCCGACGGGCAGCCCGCGCGCGTCGACGAAGGCCAGCGGGTCATCGCTCCGCGGCGCACCGTCGGGCATCGGCCCATCACCACCGCCGGGCGGTTTCGCGGCCCGCATCGAGATGGTGCGCAGCTGGTCGTCGAGCTTGCCGTACATGTAGCTGTGGAAGGCGATGGTGGTGACCGATCCGATGACCGCGGCGACGACGGCGATCAGCGTCACCGCCGAGACCACCAGCCGGGTCCTCAGCGTCCACGGTCCCCGCCACCGGTGCGGGCGCCTACTCACCGGGCTTGATGAGATAACCCGCCCCGCGCCGGGTGTGGATCATCGGTGACCGTCCGGCGTCGATCTTCTTGCGCAGGTACGAGATGTACAGCTCGACGACGTTCGCCTGACCGCCGAAGTCGTAGTTCCACACCCGGTCGAGAATCTGTGCCTTGCTCAGCACCCGCCGCGGATTGCGCATCAGGAAGCGCAGCAGCTCGAACTCGGTCGCGGTGAGATGGATGGACGTCCCGGCCCGGCTGACCTCGTGGCTGTCCTCGTCGAGCATCAGATCGCCGACGACGAGCGTCGACTCGCTGCGCACGGCCGCCGTGCCGGACCGCCGGATCAGCCCGCGCAGCCGCGCCACGACCTCCTCCAGGCTGAACGGCTTGGTCACGTAGTCGTCGCCGCCCGCCGTGAGACCGGCGATCCGGTCCTCCACCGCGTCGCGCGCGGTCAGGAACAGGACGGGCACCTCGGAGAGCTCCCGCCGCAGTCTGCCGAGCACCGCGAACCCGTCCGTGTCGGGCAGCATCACATCGAGGATCACCACGTCGGGCCGGAAGTCGCGCGCCATCCGGACGGCCCCGGCACCGTCCCCGGCGCTGCGCACCTCCCAGCCCTCGTAACGCAGGGCCATGGAGAGCAGCTCGGCGAGCGGAGCCTCGTCGTCCACCACCAGCACACGGACGGGGGTACGGTCCGCCCTCAGCAGTTCGGTACGCCCCTGGGGCGAGGTCGTCGTCGTCATGCCCCAACCCTGTGAGGCTCCCCTGAAAGGGTCCTTACCCGATTCTGTGAATTCCCTGAGAAAGCAGAACCCCTCGGCTCCCCGTCAGCCCAGGCCGAACAACGCGCTCGCGTTCCCGTGGCAGACCGCCCGCAGCCAGTCGTCCCCCAGCTCCAGCCGTTCCAGCGCGTGCAGTTGATGGGCGTACGGGTACGGGATGTTCGGGAAGTCCGTGCCCAGCAGGATCCGGTCCCCGAGCGCCGCGAGCCGCCCCCGCTCGGCCGGCGGGAACGGAGTGAAGTCCTCCGTGAAGTCCGTGAACGCCATCGTCGTGTCGAGGCGCACCCGCGGGTACGCCTCCGCGAGCGCCAGGAACTCCGCGTACTCCGGCATCCCCATGTGCGCCACGATCAGCGGCAGCCGCGGATGCCGGGCGAGCAGCCGGCCGACCGGCTCGGGGCCCGTGTACTTGCCGGGCGCCGGCCCCGAACCGCAGTGCATCACCACCGGGATCCCGGCCTCCGCGAGCAGCCCCCAGACCGGCTCCAGGAGCGGGTCGTTGGCGTCGTACGCGCCGACCTGGAGGTGCGACTTGAAGACCCGCGCCCCCGCCTCGACGGCCTCGCGCACGTACCGCTCCACGCCCTCCTCCGGGAAGAAGGTCGCGGTGTGCAGACAGTCCGGCACCCGGCGGGCGAAGTCGGCCGCCCAGCCGTTCAGCCAGGCGGCCATCCCGGCCTTGTGCGGGTAGAGCATCGAGGTGAACCGGAGCACGCCGAACGAACGCAGCAGCGCGAGCCTTTCGTCCTCGTCGTGGCGGTACTCGATGGGCCACTCCATCCCGGTCAGCGGCCCCGCCGAGTCGAAGTACGCCCAGACCTTGCTGAGCACCCGCTCCGGCATGAAGTGCGTATGGACATCGATGATCCCGGGCAGCCCCAGCCGTTCCCAGAACCGCACGACGTCGTCGGCGTCACCACTCATCCCGCACCCCTCTCACCGTCCTCACCGTCCGGACGGTTCCGACGATCTCAGAACAGCCCGCCCTGCACGCCACCGCCCCCGATGTCGGCCACCGGCACCCCCACCCCGGCCCGCGGGTCCGCCGCCGCCAGCTCCCACCCGGTCATCAGCCGGGTGTCCAGCACCACGACCCCGTCCGCCGTCGCCAGATGCAGATCGGGCCCGGCCGCCGCCACCAGCCGCCCCGCGACCACGCCCCCGGCCACCAACTCGGTGACGGCCCACGCCACCTCGACCGCGCCGTCGAGCCCGAACACCCCGGCGTGGTCGACCGCCTCGAACGGCAGCCGCTCCAGCGACTCCGGCCATCCGGCCCCCTCCAGCGCCACGGCCCGCCCGTAGAGCTCCGCCACCTCGGCACCGCGCTCCACCGCCCCCGGCAGCGCCCCGCGCACGGCCCGCTTCCTCGCGTACGGAATCCGGTCCGGCACCCCGAGCGCCGACCGCAGCAGCTCCTCGGTCCGCCGGCACGCCATCAACGGCCCCCGCCCCAGCCAGCTGAACACCACGGCCCCCTGCTCGCGCAGCCGCGCCGCCTGCCGCTCCTCGGCGGTGATCCCGACCTTCACCATCCCCGGCCCGAACCAGGCCAGATACACGCGGTACGTCCTGGGGTCATCGGCGATCGTGTCGGCGGCCACCGAATGCGCCCGGTCCAGCCGCGCACACTCCGGACACCGCGCCCCGGTGCTCCGCCCCGACACCACGGCCCCCGACGGACACGCGTTCCCGCGCGCCCCGACGCAGCGCCGCTCCCCCTCGGCCCGGAACCCGAACTCCGTCCCGTACGCCGGCGCACTCACCCGTACGGCCCCGCCCCGCCGCCAGCCCAGTACGGGCGGCCCCTGCGCGTCCGGCCACCGCAGCCCGGTGCACTGCCACCCCATGAACGAACCCCCGGATTCCGATGCAGACGGAGGGAACAGCAAGAGGCCCCCGGGATTTCTCCTGGGGGCCTCTTGCTTGCTGTGCACTCGGCAGGATTCGAACCTGCAACCTTCTGATCCGTAGTCAGATGCTCTATCCGTTAAGCTACGAGTGCTTGTGCTTCCCGGTTTTTTTCTCCCCGGTCGGCGTTGCGAGAACAACATTACATGACCTGCGCCGTGACGCGAAATCCTTTAGCCACACCACCCCTGACCTGCGAAAACACCTTGTACGGCGATGTCGTGCGAGTGCTGCCGGATCCGTTCGGGACAACGCGGCCGGATCGTTCGGGTCCGGATACGACCGAAGCCCCGTGCCAGTGGCACGGGGCTTCGGTCGTGAAGCGGAGGCGGAGGGATTTGAACCCTCGATGGGCTTTAAGACCCAAACCGCATTAGCAGTGCGGCGCCATAGACCGGACTAGGCGACGCCTCCAGCACACCCCGCGCAAGCGCGAGTGGTGCGTGCAGATGATGACACAGCTGAGCGGTGCGTCACCAATCGATGCCTACGGTACTAGGCAGTCGGCCGCGAGGGCAAAGAGCCTGCGGTTGCGCAACGCCGTGGCGTGCGGAGCGTTAGTGATGAGGGAGGCGTCTTCCTCCCGTCCATCCGTCCGTTCCACCGGCACCACCGCCGCAGTGCACGAGTACAGGAGCCCGCATGTTGCGCCGCCTCGCCCTGACCGCCGTCGCGTCCCTCGCCGCGCTGTCCGCCGCCGCGCCGGCCGCGACCGCGGCCACCGGCCCCCTTCCGCTGCCGTTGCCGCTGCCGCTGCCCGTGCTGCAGGACGACGCCCATACCCATCTGACGTTCACGGTCTCGGGCTCGGAGAAATCCGCGGCCGAGGGCGCCTTCGAGTTGGAGTGCGGCCCGGCGGGCGGCAGTCACCCGGCGGCGCAGGAGGCCTGCGGCCGGCTGGACGAGCTGACGGGCAAGGGCACGGACCCGTTCGCCCCGGTACCCAAGGACGCGGTGTGCACCATGCAGTTCGGGGGTCCGGCCACCGCCCGGGTCACCGGGACCTGGCAGGGGCGGAACATCGACACGACCTTCAGCCAGAACAACGGCTGCGAGATCTCCCGCTGGAACAATCTGCGGCCGGTACTCCCCGAGGTCGGATGACCGGACCGGTCCGGTGACGGGGGCGTCCGGCCGGACCGGGCGCCCCTCGTGAGCAGGGGTTCGCGTCCCGCTCCGGGCACATCGACGGCACATGACGGGGCGGAGTCGTACACCGTATGCACAGAACCTTGGTGAGAGCTCCCCCTCATCCGCAGCCCCTCGCCCCTCCGCTGCCTTTAGACTCCTCCAGTGACAGCCTGCGGCCCGAGGGGCAAGATGGGGCCCGCTGTCGGCAAGGTGCGGTAACCAGGGAGGAAGCGTCGTCGTGAGCAGCAGGCCATCCCGAGGCGCTGCTCGCCTCGCAGCCATACTCGATGCACTCCCCGACGGGCTGCTGCTCGTCAACTGCAACGGCACCGTCGTCAACGCCAACACCATCGCGCTGGAGATGTTCGAGACGCCGGGCACCGCGCTCGTCGGGCGCGGGCTCCTGGACCTGTTGCCGGAGTTCGACTCCAAGCTGATCCCGGGGTCGATGCGCCTTCCCGAGTCCGCCGACGACCGCGGCCGTACGAAGCCGACCCGGATGACCGCACGGCGGACCGACGGCACCGAGTACCCGGTCGAGGTCACCAGCGCCAGCCTGGAGGACGGGCAGGCCGCGTACAACGACTTCCAGAGCACCTACAGCGGCAGCTACACGGGCGACGAGCTGCTGATGCTCGTCGTACGGGATCTGTCGGGCACCGTGGACACCGAGGCCGAACTGGCCCGTTCGCAGCGGCAGACCGAGATGATCCTGCGGGCGGCGGCCGAGGGCGTCGTCGGTACGGACACCGACGGCCGGGTCGTCCTGGTCAACCCCGCCGCCGCGCAGATCCTCGGCTTCCGCGCCAGTGACCTGGGCGGCCAGGAGCTGCATCCGCTGATCCTGCACTCGCGGGCGGAGGGCGAGCCGTTCCCGTACGAGGAGTCGCCGCTCGCCGACACCCTCAGGTCCGGGCGCAAGCACCGGGTGCGCGGCCAGGTCCTGTGGTCCAAGAGCGGCGCGCAGGTGCCGGTCGATCTGACCACCGCACCGGTCCGGGACGGCGACCAGCTGGTCGGCGCCGTCATGACGTTCACCGACCGCAGGCCGTACGAGGAGCTCGGCGCACAGCACCGGGCCGAGGTCGCCGAACTGACCGGCAGCCACACCGCGGAGGTCGCCGAACTGACGGAACGGCACAGCACGGAGCTGGCCGACCGGACCGAGCGGTACGCGGCCGAGCTGGAGGCGCAGGCCGACCGGCTGGCGGCGCTGACCGACCGGCACACCCAGCTCACCGCCGTGCTCGGCGAATCGCTGCGCGGCCCGCTGGAGGAGCTGCGCGGCGAACTCTCGACGCTCGCCGCCGACCCGGCGGGACAGCTGTGGCCCGAGGCGAACCAGATCCTGCACCACCTGGCCGCGGGCTACGCCCGGATGACCACGCTCGTCGACAACGTGCTCGGCTACCAGCGCCTGGACGCCGGCTCCGAGAAGCTCGCCAAGACGAACGTGCTGCTCGACTCGGTCGTGACGGCCGGTATCGACGCGGCCGTCGAGCTGATCGGTCCCGGGCGCGCCCAGTTCGCCGTGCACGCGCCGCCGATCGAGGCCGAGGTGGACGCGGCCCGGCTGGTGACCGCGCTCGCCCATCTGGTCGCGGATGTCGCCGGGGTCGACTCGACCGGCAAGGCCCGGGTGGTGCCCGGCGGCGGGTACGTCGACTCGACGGTCGTCGTCGCGGCGGCGCAGCGAGGCGAGGTCGTACGGATCGAGGTGCGCGGGCCGTTCGCCGGGGGAGACCCGGTGCACGAGCCGATCGTGCGCGGGATCGTGCGGGCGCACGGCGGCGTGCTCCAGACACACGAGGTGCCGGGGATGAGCGGCAGCGCATATGTGCTGGAGGTGCCGTTGGGCGCGGGTTCGGGCACGGTGACGGCGCCCGCGCCGGAGCCGGAGGCCGGTGCGCAGCCCGGTGCCGGGCACGGGTCGATGGCCGGTCAGGGGGGACCGGAGACCGGGCAGCAGCCGGGCGGCGGGCGGCGCCGGGCGCGCCGGGCGTCCACGGATGCGTTCCTGGAGAGCCCGGTGGGTGGTTCCGGGGCGGGCGCCGGGTCCGACAGTGACACGGCGGCGGCCGAGCCGACGGGGCGGCGGCGGGCGCGTCGTGAGCCCGTGGCGCAGGACGGACGCGCGTTGCCGGGGGCGCAGGACACCGAGGGCGCGGGGAGCGCGCACGGCCCGCAGGAGACCGTTCCGGGCCGGCAGGGCGAGGGTTCGGGGCGCAGGCGTGGGCGGCCGAGTCCGGCCGAGTCCGGTGCTCAGCACTCGTTTCCGGATCGGCTGACCCGGCTGCCCGAGCAGCAGGCGTTGGCGCTGCCCGCGGCCCCGGTGCCGTCCGAGGGGGCCGTGGTGACGGCGGCCGAGGGCGCGCAGGGCGGTGGCGGTCGGCCGCAGCTCGGCCAGACCGTGCCGCCGCAGGGCGTTCCGGCCGAGGGGCAGATGCCGGTTCCGGTGCCCGCGGGCGGACAGCGCGCGCGTCAGGGCGCCGAGAACCAGCTGGCCCTGCCGGCGTCGGCTTCGGCGTCGGACTCGGTCTCCGCTTCGGCTGCTGAGTCCGCAGGGGCAGCGCCCGCACCGTCCCAGGCGGCCCAGCCGACCGGGCGGCGGGCCCGGCGGGCGCTGGCGGCTGCCCAGGAGCGGACCGCCCAGGCCGAGCCCGCGGGGTCCCGTACCGCGTTCGCCCTCCCGCCGGCGGAGGCCGACCGGTCCCCGGCCACGGCGGCCGACGCGGACGCCTCGCTGCCAGGACGCCATGACGCCGTACGCATCGCCCCGGGCGACGACCACACCCCGCCGCAGGCGCACCCCGTGCCCACCGGCCGTCGCCGGGCCCGCCACCCCGAGGGCCCCCAGCAGCCCGGCCGGCCCGAGGAGCAGCCCCGGCCCGAGCAGGCCGACGACCTGCCCGGCGAGAGTGCGGAGCGGCCCGCTACCGGACAGACCACGCACGCCACGGGCACCACGGCCGTCACGGCTGCCGCAGCCTCCACGGAGGGCGCGGAGGACCACTCGCTGAACATCGCCCCCGTGGCGGACGCGCGCAGGCAGCCGCTGCCCGCGGAGGCCCCGATGCCCGGCGGCTCGTCGGACTCGACGCAGGGGCGCGCGTTCAGCGTGCGGACGCTCGGGCAGGGCGTGCCCTTCGCCCAGCACATCGCACACCAGCAGAACCAGACGCTCGGCGGTGCCGGACGGCGCCGCAAGCTCGCCGCGCCGCCGGAGGGCGAGCGCACCCCGCAGGCCGCCCCGTCCGCGCCGTCCCCGGCCGCGTCCGCCCCCGCTGGGGGAACGCCGACCGGCCCGGCCGGGCCCGCGCAGGGCCCGGGTGCGGGGCAGTTGCTCTCCGCCCCGGAGGCCGAGGGGCGTTCGTACGCGATAGGGGCCCCCGACGAGGGCGCCGAGGGTCCGGAGCCGTTGGACGGCCCGGGGGGCGCGGTCGAGGTCGCCAACCGTCCGTCGCCGCAGCCGGTCGACGACGAGCTGCCCCCGGAGCCGCTGGACAACCCGCGCCGACTGCTCGTCTGGCCCGCGCCCGATGTCTCCACCCAGCAGGCGCTGAGCGACCGCGGCTACCGGCCGGTGATCGTGCACTCGCGCGAGGAGGTCGACGCCCAGATCGCGGCGTTCCCCGCCGCGCTCTTCGTCGATCCGCTGACCGGTCCCATCACCCGCAAGGCCCTGCAGTCGCTGCGTCAGGCGGCGGTGGCGGCCGAGGTCCCGGTGCTGGTGACGGCCGGCCTGGGGCAGGCCTCGCGGGAGGCGGCGTACGGCGCCGACCCCGCCGTGCTCCTCAAGGCGCTCGCCCCGCGCGACAGCGAACAGCATCCGCCCCGGGTGCTGTTGATCGAGGAGCACGAGGAGATCGCGCTGGCGCTGACGGAGACCCTGGAACGCCGCGGCATGCAGGTGGCGCGGGCCTCCACCGACAGCGAGGCGGTGTCGCTCGCCACCCGGATGCGGCCCAATCTGGTGGTGATGGACCTGATGCAGGTGCGCCGCCGCCGGGCGGGCATCGTCGACTGGCTGCGCGCGAACGGTCAGTTGGACCGGACCCCGCTGGTCGTCTACACCTCCGCCGCCGACATGCACGGGTCGGAGCTGCCGAAGCTCAGCTCGGGCGAGACCGTGCTCTTCCTGGCCGAGCGGTCCACGAGCGAAGAGGTCCAGTCGCGCATCGTCGATCTGCTCGCGAAGATCGGCACGAACTGAGAAACGGCGGGGGCGGTACGGGAGATCCCGTACCGCCCCCGCCGTGTCCCACGGGCCGGGTCAGAGCCGGGTGATGTCCAGCTCGCCCTCCGCGTACTGCCTGCGGATCACCTTCTTGTCGAACTTGCCGACGCTGGTCTTCGGCACGGCCGGAATGATCGTCCAACGCTCCGGCAGCTGCCACTTGGCGATACCGGACGTGGCGAGGAAGTCCTTCAGCGCCTCGTAGTCGGCGCTCGCCCCGTCCTTGAGGACCACGGTGGCCAGCGGGCGCTCGCCCCACTTCTCGTCCGGGACGGCGACGACCGCCGCCTCGGCCACGTCGGGGTGCGCCATCAGCGCGTTCTCCAGCTCGACACTGGAGATCCACTCGCCGCCGGACTTGATGACGTCCTTGGCCCGGTCGGTGAGCGTGAGGAAGCCGTCCTCGCTGATCACACCGACGTCACCGGTCTTCAGCCAGCCGTCCTCGCTGAACTTGTCCTCGGGGCGCAGGGGCTCACCGTCCGCACCCCCGTAGTAGGCCCCGGCGATCCAGGGGCCACGCACCTCCAGCTCACCGGCCGACTCGTTGTCCCACGGCAGGTGCTCGCCGCCGGGGCCGACCAGCCGCGCCTCCACGCCGGCCGGGAAGCGGCCCTGGGTGACGCGGTAGGGCCATTCCTCCTCCTCGGTCAGTCCGGCGGGCGGGTTGGCCATGGTGCCGAGCGGCGAGGTCTCCGTCATGCCCCAGGCGTGGCAGAGGCGGACGCCGAGCTTGTCGTACGCCTCCATGAGAGAGGGCGGACAGGCGGCGCCACCGATGGTGACGCGGGCCATGGAGCTGAGGTCGCGCGGGTTGGCGGTGACCTCGGCGAGCAGCCCCTGCCAGATGGTGGGGACGGCGGCGGCGTGGCTCGGCTTCTCGCGCTCGATCATCTCGGCGAGCGGGGCGGGCTGCAGGAACCGGTCCGGCATGAGCATGTTGATGCCGGACATGAACGTCGAGTGCGGCAGCCCCCAGGCGTTCACATGGAACTGGGGGACGACCACCAGCGTGGTGTCCTTGTCGGTCAGGCCCATCGACTCGGACATGTTGACCTGCATGGAGTGCAGGTAGATGGAGCGGTGGGAGTAGACGACGCCCTTGGGGTCGCCGGTGGTGCCGGAGGTGTAGCACATGGCGGCGGCCTGGCGTTCGTCCAGCTCGGGCCAGTCGAAGTCGGTCGGGCGGCCGGCGATCAGCTCCTCGTACTCATGCACCCGGGGCGCCGCCCCGTCGAGGAGCGAACGGTCGCCCGGCCCCGTGACGATCACGTGCTCGACGGACGTCAGCTGGGGGAGGAGGGGCGCGAGCAGCGGCAGCAGGGAGCCGTTGACGATGACGACCTTGTCGTCGGCGTGCCCGACGATCCAGACCAGTTGCTCGGCCGGGAGCCGGAGGTTGAGCGTGTGGAGCACCGCGCCCATCGAGGGGATCGCGAGATACGCCTCGACATGCTCGGCGTTGTTCCACATGAGGGTGCTCACCCGCTGGTCGGCGACGACACCGAGCTCGTCGCGCAGGGCGTTCGCGAGCTGCGTCGCCCGCCGGCCGATCTCGGCGAAACTGCGCCGCTGCGGCTCGGGTTCGCCGGTCCAGGTCGTGACCTGCGACTTCCCGTGAATCGTCATCCCATGGTTGAGGATGCGGGTGACAGTCAGCGGTACGTCCTGCATGGTGCTCAGCACGGCGTCCTCCCGGTGGGCGCTACGCGGCAGTAGGGTTGCGCTGATTCTGCGCACATACCGTTCGGTATGTCACTAGTTCCGGGAGTACGAATCGGTTTCGTTCGGCAAAATCAGGCCCCCGCCGACGGGGCCGCACCACCCGGGGTCAGCGCACCGGAGCGAGCTCCGGGTCCTCCCTGAGCTTGCCGAGCGCCCGCGACACCGCGCTCTTCACGGTGCCGATGGACACCCCGAGCACCTCGGCCGTCTGGGCTTCGCTGAGGTCCTCGTAGTAGCGCAGGACCACCATGGCCCGCTGCCGGTCCGGCAGCTTCAGCACGGCACGCCACATCGCGTCGCGCAGCGTCTGCTGCTCGGCCGGGTCGGGGGCCGGAGCGGCCTCCTGCTCGGGCAGTTCGTCACAGGCGAACTCGTCGACCTTGCGCTTGCGCCACTGCGAGGTCCGGGTGTTCAGCAGGGCCCGGCGGACGTAGCCGTCGAGCGCCCGGTGGTCCTCGATCCGCTCCCAGGCGACGTACGTCTTGGTGAGCGCGGTCTGCAGCAGGTCCTCGGCATCGCTCGGGTTGGCGGTGAGCGAGCGGGCGGCGCGCAGCAGCACCGGCCCTCTCGCCCGGACGAAGGAGGAGAACGACGGATACGGGGCGTACGGAGTCCGTGAGGCGTACGGGGTGCGTGCGGCGCGCGGCACGTGCGCGCTCTGCGGTCCGGGCCGGCTGTGTGAGCCGTGCCCCGTGGTGTGCGGGGTGTGTGCCGGGTACGGCGTGTGCGGCGCGTGTCCGGTGGTGGCGGCTCCCCCGGAGCTGCCCGTGCAGACTGGCGTGGTCATGGCTCCACGCTAGAAGCGGGCGCCGCTCCGGGGATCGGCCCCAGGTCCCGAAACCGCGTCCGCCTCAGGGTGTAGGGGTAGGGCCTGCTCCACCTCCTGTAGGTGGAGTCGTCGTCCTCGGGGCTCAGGGACGCCCCCTGACGTCCCGCCCGGCCGCGGACGCGGTTTCACGGGACGTTCCCTGATGCCCCGCCCGGCCGCGGACGCGGTCCCGGGCCGTGCCCGCTCAGTCGTCCGTGCCGAGGATCAGGCGTTGTCCGTGCCGAGGATCAGGCCCGATGTGGGTACGCCGGTGCCTGCCGTGACCAGGGTCCTGGCCGCCCCGGACACCTGGTTCACCGACGAGCCCCGGATCTGCCGGACCGCCTCCGCGATGCCGTTCATCCCGTGCAGATACGCCTCCCCCAGCTGGCCCCCGTGCGTGTTCAGGGGCAGCGAGTCCGCCGCGACGAAGCCGGCCGCCTCGCCCGGCGCGCAGAAGCCGAACTCCTCCAGCTGCATCAGGACGAACGGGGTGAAGTGGTCGTAGAGGATCCCCACGTCGATGTCGGAGGGGGAGAGGCCCGAGCTGCGCCAGAGCTGCCGGGCGACCACTCCCATCTCCGGCAGGCCCGTCAGGTCGTCGCGGTAGAAGCTCGTCATCTGCTCCTGCGCCCGCCCGGCCCCCTGCGCGGCGGCCACGATCACGGCGGGCGGCTGCGGCAGGTCCCGGGCCCGCTCGGCGCTCGTGACGACGATCGCCTGCCCGCCGTCGGTCTCCTGGCAGCAGTCGAGCAGCCGCAGGGGTTCGACGATCCACCGCGACGCCGCGTGGTCGGCCAGGGTGATCGGCTTCCCGTAGAAGTACGCGGCGGGGTTCCGGGCGGCATGGCGGCGGTCGGTGACCGCGACATGACCGAAGACGTCCGGCGTCAGCCCGTAGGCGTGCAGATAGCGCTGGGCGGCCATGGCGACCCAGGAGGCCGGGGTGAGCAGCCCGAAGGGCAGGTTCCAGCCGAGCGCGGTGCCTTCCGCGGTGGGCTCCCGCTGCTGCACGCCGGAGCCGAATCTGCGCCCGGAGCGTTCGTTGAACGCGCGGTAGCAGACCACGACGTCGGCCACCCCGCTCGCCACGGCCAGGGCCGCCTGCTGGACGGTGGCGCAGGCCGCCCCGCCGCCGTAGTGGATGCGGGAGAAGAACGACAGCTCACCGATTCCGGCCGCCTGGGCGACGGTGATCTCCGGGCTGGTGTCCATGGTGAAGGTGACCAGGCCGTCCACATCGGCGGGGGTCAGCCCGGCGTCGTCGAGGGCGGCCCGCACCGCCTCGACGGCCAGCTTCAGTTCGCTGCGTCCGGAGTCCTTGGAGAACTCGGTCGCGCCGATCCCCACGACCGCCGCCTTGCCGCCGAGCGAATCGGCCCTGCGCACGCTCATGCCGCCCCCCGCGGTACGCCGACGGTCACCGTGCCGGTGACATGCCTGCCGAGGCCGTTGGAGCCGACGATCTTCACTTCGGCCGTTCCGTCGTCCGCGACGGCGGTGACCGTGCCGCTCAGGACCATGGTGTCCCCGGGGTAGTTGGGCGCGCCCAGCCTGATGGCGACCTTGCGGAGCACGGCCGACGGGCCGAGGCGGTCGGTGACGTACCTGCCGACCAGGCCGTTGGTCGTCAGGATGTTCATGAAGACGTCCGGGGCCCCCTTCTCCCGGGCGAGCTCCGCGTCATGGTGCACGTCCTGGTAGTCGCGGGAGGCGATCGCGCCCGCCACGATCAGGGTGCGGGTCACCGCGATCTCCAGCGGCGCGAGCTCATCACCGGCGTTCACCTTCACTCCGTTCCCTCCTTCACCAGCGACTCACCGAGTTCCTGAAGCACTTCGCTGCCGCACCCCAGGTAGGCGTCGAGCTGCCGCCCCCAGAGGAAGTGGCGGTGCACGGGGTGGTCGAGGTCCGCGCCCGTACCGCCGTGCAGATGCTGCCCGGCGTGCACGACCCGCTTTCCGGCCTCCGACGCCCACCAGGCCGCGGTCAGCGCCTGGGGCCCGTACGGCAGCCCCGCGTCATGGCGCCAGGCCGCCTCGTACGCGGTGACCCGGATCGCCTCGGTGTCCATATGGGCATCGGCGGCGCGCAGCAGCACCCCCTGTTTGGTGGAGAGCGGGCGCCCGAACTGCTCCCGGGTGTTCGCGTGGGCGACGGCGCGGGCCAGCGAACCGGCGCACACCCCGGCCTGCAGTCCGGCGAACGCCGTCCGGCCCGCGGCCAGCACCGCCTCGTACGCCCCGGCGCCGCCGAGCCGCTCCCCGCGCGCCCCGTCCAGGACGAGCCGCGCCGCCGACCACGGCGCCGTGGTCTCCACCGGCTCGGTCAGCACACCGGGATCACCGGTCCGGACGATCCACAGCCGTCGCTCCGGGTCCGGTACGAGGACGAGGTCCGCGTCCCGCAGCCACGGCACGTACGGCACGCCGCCGCTCAGCCGGCCGCCGTCGTCCGCCCGTACCCCACCGCGGGCCGGGAAGGCCCCGGTGGCGACGGCCGTGCCGTCCCGCAGCGGCGGCAGCAGCCGCTCCCGCTGTTCGTCCGTGCCGTGCCCGGCGACGGCCAGCAGCCCGTACACACAGCTCGCCACGAACGGCACCTGCGCCGTCGTACGGCCCTGCTCCTCCAGCAGCAGGACCAGGCCGAGCAGCCCGGTCTCCTCGACGGCCGCGGTCAGTCCGGCCGCGCAGAGCTCCTTCCACAGCCCGGCGTCCGTCCCCGTGCCGGCCACGGCCAGGCGCTCGGGCGTCGACAGATCGCCGAAGATCCGCGCCGCGAGCCCCTGTGCCGCGGTCTGCTCCTCGGTGGGTGCGAAATCCATCTCAGCCCTCGCCTCCCCGGAAGACCGGAAGCTCCAACTCGGCGTCGGTACGCAGGAATTCCAGCCGCACCGGCATTCCCGTCCGTACCTTGCCGTACGGCACGCCGACGACGTTGCTGACCATCCGCACCCCCTCGGCCAGCTCGATCAGCGCCACCGCGTACGGCCCACCCGCCTCGTCGGCGCCGAAGGCGGGGAAGCGCGGGTGGTGCATCACCACATGGCTGAAGACGGTGCCCTCGCCGCTCGCCTCGACCGTGTCCCACTCCTGACAGCCGCACGCGTTGCAGCCGGGCAGCCAGGGAAAGCGCAGCGTGGCGCAGTCGCCGCAGCGCTGGATCAGCAGCCGGTGCTCGGCGACGCCCTGCCAGAACCCTGCGTTGTCCCGGTTGACCACCGGCCTCGGGCGCAGGCTCCGCCCGCCGCCGCGCGCCGCCCGTTTCGGCGCCGCCGGGGTGTACTTGAGGATCCGGAAGCGGTGCGTCCCGGCGGGTTCGCCGTTCGCCCGGACGTCCATGCGGGTGGTGACGAAATAGCCCGTCCCCAGTTTGGTGGTCTTCCGCTGCGAGACCGATTCGACGACCGCGTCGAACGTGATCCGGTCCCCGGGCCGCAGCGGGCGCAGGTACTCCTGCTCGCAGTCGGTCGCGACCACCGAGGTGTAGCCGGCGCCGTCGAGCAGGCCGAAGAGTTCCTCGTACGCCTCGGAGCGGTCGGTGTGCCCCGACAGCCCACCCATCGTCCACGCCTGCAGCATCGTCGGCGGAGCGACCGCCTCCGGCCCGGTGTACGCGGGGTTGTCGTCGCCCATCGCCTCGCACCAGTGCCTGATCATCGGCTCGTTGACCGGGTCCTTGCCGGTGCCCGCGGTCGCGGCCGGTCGCCCCTCGAACTCCTTGAGCCGTCCGTACAGCTCGTCCGGCTCGTCGGACACCTGCCGCCCCTCAGCCACTTTTCGCCCCTCGGACACCTGCCGACCCTCGGACACCTTTCGGCCCTCCCGCACGACCGTCATCACCGCCTGCCCCTCTTCATGCCGAGCCGCATCGTCGCGACGATCTCCCGCTGCACCTCGCTCACCCCGCCCCCGAAGGTGTTGATCTGCGCCGCCCGGTTCATCCGCTCCAGCTCCCCGTCCCCGAAACAGCCGGGCGAACCGCCCCGCACCGTGCCCGCCTCCCCGGTGATCTCCTGGCACATCCGGTACACCTCGACGGCGCTCTCGGTCCCCGCGAACTTCACGCCGCTCGCCTCGCCCGGGGCCGGCGAACCCGCGCCGACGTCCCCCACCAGACGCCAGTTGAGCAGGCGCGTCGCCGCCAGCCGGGCGTACGCCTCGGCCAGCCGGCCGCGCACCCACGGCTCGTCGGCCGGGCGCCTGCCCGTCACGGAGTCGGGGGTGCGGGCGTGGGCGAGAGCCGCCTCGTAGAAGTCCTCGGCCTGCATGCCGATCGCCGCGAGAGCCACCCGTTCATGGTTCAGCTGATTGGTGATCAGCCCCCAGCCGCCGTTCTCCGGACCCACCAGGTTGGTGGCGGGCACCCGTATCCCGTCGTAGTACGTGGATGTCGTGGTGAGCCCGCCCACGGTCTCGATCGGCGTCCAGGCGAACCCGGGGGCTTCGGTCGGGACGAGGATGATCGAGATGCCCTGATGCTTGGGCGCGTCCGGGTCCGTGCGGCAGGCGAGCCAGATCCAGTCCGCGTTCTGGGCGTTGCTGGTGAAGATCTTCTGCCCGTCGATCACCCAGTGGTCGCCGCCCCCGGCGCCGTCCGGGCCGCGGGCGTCCCCGCGGTCCCGCACCGCCCTGGTGCGCATCGAGGCGAGGTCCGTACCGGCCTCGGGCTCGCTGTAGCCGATGGCGAAGACAAGGTCGCCGCTGAGGATCCTGGGCAGGAAGTACGCCTTCTGCTCGTCGGTCCCGTACTTCATCAGCGTCGGGCCGACGGTGTTGAGGGTGACCATCGAGACGGGCGCCCCCGCCCGGTACGCCTCGTCGAAGAAGATGAACTGCTCGTCGGCGCCGCGCCCCTGGCCGCCGTACTCGACGGGCCAGCCGAGCCCGAGCATCCCGTCGGCGCCGATCCTGCGCAGCACTCGCCGCTGCCCGTCCGGGTCCCCGTCCCCCGGGGCCGTCCCCGCGTCCCTCCCGGGCATCACCTCGCGGAAGTACGAGCGGAGTTCGGCGCGCAGCTGTCGCTGACGTTCCGTCTGGGCGAGGTGCACGGCGGCTGCCTCCCGGACACGGGCGTACGGATCAGGATTTCTGACTGTCCGTCAGATACGGTGTTGCTGTCAAGGTCGGCGACACCCGTCCGCGCCCCGCACTCCACGCCTCCCACAACGTGAAGCGGTCCGCACGAAGGTGCCGAAGCACCCTCGCGCGGACCGCTGTTCACCGACCCTGGCCCGGCCCCCCGACCGGCCCATGACCGGCCACGGATCACCAGAGGTTGGTGAAGTTCACCGCGACGTTCTCGGTGTGCTGGTCGATCACGGTGAACGCCGAGCCGTTCACCTGCGCGGAGTTGCTCTGGTTCGACGCTCCGGAGCCGACGGCCTGCTGCTGGGACGTGGACGAGTTGCCGAAGTTGTCGCCGCCGACGCCGCTGCCGACAACCGTCGCAACGGCCGCGTTCGATCCGTCGTTCGCGAACGAGCCGCTGTCGGCCTGGGCCACACCACCGAAGAGCGCGGCGGCGAGGGGCAGGGCGGCAACAGCGGCGAGGGCACGAGCGGTACGGATGCTTGCCATGTCAATTCCTCCAGGAACCGGAAGTACGGCTTGTTCCGAGGCAGTTGGCCGACCGCCCCGGTGTTGGTCACGACGTCGCGAGACCAGAGTTGCCCACCGGGTCCCCGGCGAACCACCCATGCGATCCGATTCCCCCGCAGGCGTGAGGAAGCGCCGATAAACCTTTGCGCCCCCAAAAGCCCCAGCTCACACCCTTTACGCACCCACCCGAAAACCGCCGGATCACGCGACCCCGTACCCCCCAAGAGGAGAAGCGTTCCGGCGCCCGGCCCGCCCGAGCCACACTCCCTTCCTTTTTTCGAACACCTGAACGAAAATAGAACCATGGCCATCACCGACCGGCAGACCGCCACCCTGGCCCTCGCCCACGCGCTCTCCGCCGCCGAGCGCGGGCTCCCCGTCATCCCGCTGACCGCCCGCAAGCTCCCCGCCCTGCCCTCTCCGCACCGGAACGACGACCACCGGCTCACCTGCCGGGGCGCGTGCGGCCTGCCCGGGCACGGTGTCCACGACGCCACCACGGACCCGGCCGCCGTACGGGCCCTCTTCGCCGCCGCCCCCTGGGCCACCGGTTACGGCATCGCCTGCGGCCGGCCCCCGCACCACCTCATCGGCATCGACCTGGACATCGACACCGCAGGCAGCGACGACTCCGCCGCATCGCTCCGGCGGCTGGCCCTGCACCATCTGTTCACGATCCCGCCGACCGTCACGGTCCTCACCCCCAGCGGCGGGCGGCACCTCTGGCTGACCGGCCCGCCCGGCGTTCCCGTACCGAACTCCGCGAGCCGCCTGGCCCCCGGCATCGACATCCGGGGCACCGGCGGCTACCTGGTGGGCCCCGGCTCGGTCACCCCGCACGGCCGATACCGGCTGGCCCCGGGCACCTCCGACCTGCCTCCGGCCCCGTGCCCCCGCGCACTCCTGCGCCTGCTCACGCCTCCCGCGCGCCCCCGGCACAGCACGGGGCGGCCCGACCGGGGCCGGGGACTGGTCCGCTTCGTCCTCGCGGCACGCGAGGGCCAGCGCAACACACGGCTCTTCTGGGCAGCCTGCCGCGCCTACGAACACGGCTACGGCGACGCCCTGGCGAACGCCCTCACCCACGCCGCCGTCCGCACCGGCCTCACCGAACGCGAGGCCCGCGCCACGATCGAATCGGCGGCCCGCCTCACCACGGCCGCGCCGGACGGGCCGTGGGACCTGTCCGGCGGATCAGGACCGGACAGACCCTAGTCCGCGGTGCTGAGCTCCCAGAACCGGAAGACCGTCGATGTGTCCAGACAGTTCTGCAGGCCACGGACGTTCTCGTTGGCGACCGCGTACTGCTTTCCCTGCCACAGCGGCAGGAGCGGCAGCTGATGCGCCACGATGTCCTGCAGCTTGATGAACGCCGTTCGGGTGTTGGAGCGGTCGGTCATGGACGAGGTCTGCGGGATGATCTGTTTGGATATGTCGCTGTTCTCGTAATTGTTCGACAGGACGTTGCCCTTGCCGAAGAACGGCTGGGTGAAGTTGTCGGGGTCGGGATAGTCCGGCACCCAGCCCTTCACATAGACGCCGTACTTGCCCTCGGCGATGCCCTTCTCGTACTCGCCGAACGGTACGGACCTCATGCTCGCGTCGAAGAGCCCGCTCTTGTTCAACTGATCGGCGATGGTCTGGAGTTCGTCGTCGGTGGCGGGTCCGTAACGGCTCGGGGTGGACCACAGGGTGATTCTCACCTTGTCGGTGATCCCGGACTCCCTCAGGACGTCCTTCGCCTTCTGCGGCTGCGGGCTGTCGCCGTACGTGTTGAAGAAGGAGTTGCCGTGCCCAGTGATTCCGACCGGGACGATCGAGTAGAGCGGTGTCGCCGTGGACTGGTAGACCTTGCTGACCAGGGCGTGGCGGTCGACGAGATAGGCCATGGCCTTGCGCACGGCGAGCTTGCCGACCACGGGGTCGTCGACGTTGAAGACCATGTGCTGGACTTCCGCGCTGCTTCCCTGGACGACGTCGAGGCCGTCCTTCTCCGCGCTGGGCGAGGTGTCCAGGGCGGCGATCGTCTTGGCGGTGAGACCGCGGTACGCGATGTCGACCTCGTCCTTTTCCAGGGCGGTCTTCAGCGCCTGCTGATCGCCCTGGAAGAGCTTCATCGTCACGCCGGAGTTCTTCACCTCGGCGGTTCCGTGGTAGCCGGAATAGACCGAGAAGACGGCCTCCGACTTGTCTATGGAGTCCAGCTTGTACGGACCGGAACCGACCGTTTCGCCGCCCTTGAGCAGACTGTCCTTGGGATACACCCGGCGGTCCACGATGGAGCCGGCACCCGATGCGATCTTGCTGGGAAATGTCGCGTCGGGCACCTTGAGGCGGAATACGACCGTCTTGTCGTCCGGGGTGCTGATCGACGAAATGGTGGAGAGCAGCGGCGCCGGGCCCGCCGGGTCGTTGATCTTGATCGCCCGGTCGAAGGAGTACTTGACGTCCGCCGAGGTGAGGCTGTGACCGTTGCTGAACTTCAGCCCGTCGCGCAGGGTGCAGGTGTAGGTCTTGCTGCCGTCCGAGAAACCGCACTCGTCGGCGGCCTCCGGCACCGGGATGGAACCCCCCGGCGGGAAACTCAGCAGCGACTGGAAGACGTTGTTGAACAGCAGCCAGGACCCCGGGTCGTACCCCGCGGCCGGATCGGTCGCCAGGATGCCGTCGGACATGCCGACGACCATCGTGTCCTCGCTGTCGAATGGCCAGATCTGATCCTCGGAGCCACAACCCGCCAGCAGCACCGCCGCCAGACCCCCGGAGATCAGGGTGGCCGACCGCCTCGTACGAACCTTCACAGAACGTGCCTCATACTCTCGGCCGGGGTGTGGGGGCCCCGGACAGCCAGATCAGGTCAGGAACTACTGCGAACATCGCGGCCGTTCCAGCACTGTCAGCCCGGCCGTACGCGGTGGTGCGGACCGTCAGGCTGCCCGAACATGGTGTTCACCAAGGTTCTTCGTGGTGACGGACTGCCAAATGGCAGCTGATGAACGATGAAGGGCAGACCATGATCGGCCTCGTGGTGCTTTGACAATCTAGTAGTACGCAGCGCCGAGTGGTGGCACATCATGCGACAAAAATCGTCACCGACAGCCGGTGCTGCCGGCGCAATTGGCTGGTATCGAACCGTGGCGGTCGACCGGTCGGCCCGGCCGTCGCGACCGCACCCCTGATCAGCGAACTGTCCCCGGCGAAATGGCACTTGGGCCGCATCGCCACAGGGCTCCGCGATCTCCCCCACTCCGTCCGGAACAGGTCGCCCCGCAACCGCGCCCGGTCGATCGGCGAGCTCCGGGGAGCAACGGGAAGCAGCGAAGAACATCGGGAAAATCACAGGCAACGCACAGAACGACGGCCCCCGACCGGTCTTCCGGTCAGGGGCCGTCCATGTGCGGTGGGTGTGGGATTTGAACCCACGGTGACTCGCGCCACGACGGTTTTCAAGACCGTTCCCTTAGGCCGCTCGGGCAACCCACCCCTGCTCCGCCCACCTGTGACAGAGCGCCTACAGCGTACCGGCTGATTGATTCCGCCGGACAATCCCGGTCGGTCACCTTCCCCGGCGCAACTCGGGCTCGTGACCAATGGCGTGGGCGTACGTGCCTCAACAGGTTCCGACAGCCCGCGGATCACCGCTCCGACGGGCGGTGGCCCGGCCGCTTCGTTGTTCCGTGTCCCAGGAAAGCGTTCCAGGGGACTTTCGTTTTCCCAGGTCAGAGCGCCTTTTAGTGTTCCGGCATCCCCAATGGTCCGGCGACGATTGCGGCCGCTGTCGGCCGCCCGCCAAGCTGATTCCGTGATCAACCGCCGTCGGCAGGTGCCCGGCACCGTCGGCGGTCGCCCTCCGCGTACCGGTCATGTCCGCCACGGCCATCCACCGTGCACCGCTCCGGAGGACTTCCTGTTCAACTTTCCTGTTCAGCTCAGTGAGGAACACCGTATGAACATCCGTCGCACCCGTCGCGCCCTCGCCTTCTTCGCCGTCGCCGGAGCGACTGTGCTCGCCACCGCCGCATGCGGCCCCGACGACACCGGGGCCGCCGCCGATCCGGCCGCGAGCACGAGCGCCGGTTCGTCCCCGGAGAAGAGCCCCGCCGCGTCCGAGGGCACGGGCGCCGCCTCCCAGCAGAGCGGGGGCGCCTCCGGAGGCAAGGGCGGCACGTCCGGTTCCGGTGCCGGGAAGGACAGCGCGTCCGGCGGGCAGGGCGACGGGAGCAACGCGGCCGATGCCACCTGCTCCACCGACGGCCTGGACATCACGGTCGACCGCGCCGGCGGCACCCTGCCGGCCGTCATCATCAAGGCCACCAACACCGCAGGTGGAAGCTGCAACATCTACGGCTTCCCCACCGTGGGATACCCCGGAGCGCAGGCGGCCATCGGCGCGTACGAGGAGAGCAAGCCGCAGGCGGTGGTCACCCTCGCCCCGGGGAAGTCCGCCTACGCCGCCCTCACCCTTTCCAATGACGGCCCCAACATGCACCGCGAGAAGAGCCTCACCATCGGGCTGCTCGGCAAGGACATGGGCCCGATCGACGGCCAGGCCACGGTCACCACGCAGGGCGTCGCCATCACCGACGACTCGACCGTCAGCTACTGGCAGTCGAGCCAGGCCGACGCACTCCAGTAGTCGGCCGGCCCCTCCGTCCACAGGAGTATCGGGGACAGGGGGCCGGGGCCCGTCGGGGTGTCCGACCGGACGGTCAGCTGTCGCCGCTGCGCTCCCCGAGGGTGACCTCGGCCGTTGCCGTCCGGCCGTCGCGCTGGTAGGTCAGCGTCACCCGGTCGCCGGGCTTGTGGGTCCAGATCTCGCCGATCAGGGTCGGGCCGCTGTCGACCACGGTGTCGTTGAACTTCGTGATGACATCGCCCGCCCTGAGGCCGGCCCGGTCCGCGGGGCCGTCCTTCGACACGGCTGCCGTACCGTCCGCCCCCTGGTCGGAGATGACCGCGCCGCCGGTCTTCTCGTCCATGCTGACCGTGGCTCCGATCACCGGGTAGACCGGCTTGCCGGTCTTGATCAGCTGCTGGGCGACGTTCGTCGCCTGGTTGATCGGAATCGCGAAGCCGAGGCCGATGGAGCCCGCCTGGGTCTGGCCGACGCTGCTGCCGGTCGACTGGATGGCCGAGTTGATGCCGATGACCGCACCGCGCGCATCGAGCAACGGGCCGCCGGAGTTGCCCGGGTTGATCGAGGCGTCGGTCTGCAGGGCGCTCATGTACGAGTTGCTGCCGCCGGAGCCGTCACCGGAGGCGACCGGGCGGTTCTTCGCGCTGATGATGCCCGTGGTGACCGTGTTGGACAGGCCGAACGGGGCGCCGATGGCAATCGTGGAATCGCCGACCGCGACCTCGTCCGAATTGCCGAGGGCCAGCGGAGCGAGCCCCGACGGCGGGTTCTTCAGCTTCAGAACGGCGACGTCGTATCCCTGCGCCCGGCCGACCACCTCGGCGCCGTACTTCTTGCCGTTGGAGAACGTAGCCGTGAGCTGGCCGCTGTCCGCCGCGGAGGCCACCACGTGGTTGTTCGTGAGGATGTGGCCCTCCTTGTCGTACACGAAGCCGGTGCCCGTACCGCCCTCGCCGTCACCGCCCTGTGCGTCGATGGTCACCACGCTGGGCAGCGCCTTGGACGCCACCCCCGCGACCGTACCGGGATCGCGCTTGAGGTCCCGCGGGTCGGTCGACGCCGAGACCGTGGTCGAGCCGGTGCCGTTGTGGTCGGCCGCCCAGTAGCCGAGGGCGCCGCCGACGCCGCCGGCGATCAGCGCCGCGGCCGCCACCGCCGCCACCAGGCCGCCCATGCCCCGCCTGCGCGGGCCCTCGGGAGCGTACGGCTGGGGCGGGGCGCCCCAGACCGGACCGCCACCGCCCGCACCGTGGGACGCGTACGCGGGCACGGCGGGAGGGGGCGGCCAGTTGGCCTCGGCGGCCGACTGGGGCGCGTGGGAGGCGTGGGGTACGTGGGGAGGCGTCGCCGGGACGGAAGCCATGGGCGTGGTGACGGCGGCGGCCGGTTCGGCCGTCGGGGCGGGGGTGGACGCGGGCGTGCTCCCGGGTGCCCCCTGAGGAGCGTCGGCCGGCACTGGAGGTGCGGACGGAACGGACGGAACGGCCTCGGCCGCAGTGCCCTCGTTGCCCTCGTTGTCTGTGCTCACAGCTCTTTACTCCTCGGGTTCCACATCAATTTCGGCAAGAGATCCGCTGTGTACGTGTCCGGTTACAGCTTTTCCCAAGGCGCGTCAGGCCACTGTAAGCAGGACCTGTGCATCCGCACACCAATCTTTACATCGGGCAAAACGGCCCCCCGGTGCAAGACGCACCGCAGCCGCGGCCCCGGCCCTGATCCGCCGGACAGGCCCTGGCGGTGACACGATGACGCGGTGACCCACGCACGGCAGCAATCCACGCATCACACCATCCAGGTCATCGCTCACCGGGGCGCGTCCGACGACGCCCCCGAGCACACCCTGGCCGCGTACCGGAAGGCGATCGAGGACGGCGCCGACGCCCTGGAGTGCGACGTACGACTCACCGCCGACGGCCACCTCGTGTGCGTACACGACCGCCGGGTGAACCGCACCTCCAACGGCCGCGGTGCCGTCTCCGCCCTGGAGCTCTCCGCGCTCACCGCCCTCGACTTCGGCTCCTGGAAGGACCGCGAGGAGTCGGAGTCCCCGGACTGGGATCCGGTGCCGGGGGAACTCACCTCCGTACTCACCCTGGAGCGACTGCTCGAACTCGTCGTCGAGACCCGGGCCGCCGGGCGTCCGCTCCAGCTGGCCATCGAGACCAAGCACCCCACCCGCTGGGCGGGCCAGGTCGAGGAGCGGCTGCTGCATCTGCTGAAGCACTTCGAACTCGACGACCCGTCGGCCGCCAGCCCGTCGCCGGTACGCATCATGAGCTTCTCGGCGCGCTCGCTGTACCGCATCCAGGCCGCGGCCCCCGCCCTGCCCACCGTGTACCTGATGCAGTTCGTCTCGCCGCGGCTGCGCGACGGGCGGCTGCCGGCCGGGGCCCGGATCGCGGGTCCGGGGATGCGGATCGTACGCAACCACCCCGGATACATCGAACGGCTGCACCGTGCGGGACACCGCGTGCACGTCTGGACGGTGAACGAACCTGAGGACGTCGCACTCTGCGTCGATCTCGGCATCGAGGCAATCATCACGAACCGCCCGAAACAGGTTCTGTCACAACTGGGACGCTCTTAACATCAGTTACACGGAGTACACCGGCGCATTCGAACCGTATTCGATCGTTACGAGTGCGTCACCGGCAGTCCATTGGCCGGTTTCCGGTCCAGTCCAGGAGGGCATCCACTCCGTGGCGTGGGGCAAAGGAGGTCTCGGGGGTGGCGTTGGTGGTGGCACAGGAAGTGCCCACGTCGTCGAGCATGGCCGTACCCCATGGCCCTGCGGGCGTGGGCCAGGCAAGGCACCGGATGCGTGAGCAGTTGCGCAGTCACGGGGTGTCGGATTCGGTCGTCGACGATGCTGTACTGATTCTTTCCGAACTGCTCAGCAATGCCTGCCGGCACGGCAGACCGCTGGGCCGGCACACGGATGTGGGTGACGGCGACGTCCGCGCCGCATGGCGCGTCGACAGAACGGGCGGGCTGACCGTCGAAGTGACGGACGGAGGCGGTCCGACCCGTCCCGTTCCGGCCACACCATCGGTGACGGCGCGTGGCGGCCGCGGGCTCAACATCATCAGTGCACTCGCCGACGAGTGGGGCGTACGCGACAGCTCGTCCGGTGAAGTGACCGTCTGGGTCCTCGTCAACGAGGGACACGGACAGGAGTCCGGGCTGCTGGGTGCGCCGGTGCCGGGTGTGCCGGGGCTCGACGCGCTGGGCTTCGCGGACGCCTTCGACGACGTGGGCTGACGTTCCGGCACGGACACCTGCCGCCGCGGCGGTGGAGGTGCGCGCACCCGCGTCGGCCGGCGGGACGATGCACGGGCGCGCGGAAAGGCGCGTTCCGCACCCCGGTACCGCCGGACGTGTTGGCGCGTGTGTCCCGGACGCGACAGGGACGGCTAGGCTCGCGGCCCAGACCGCACTGTCGCAATCGGGAGAAAGCCCACCATGGCCAAGAAGCACCCTCAGACCAAGGCCGGGAAGCAGCAACTCAAGGACGGCGAGATCCCGGTGGCCGGGGCTCGCGAGCCCTGCCCGTGCGGTTCGGGCCGCCGCTACAAGGCATGTCACGGCCGCGCCGCCGCCCAGGCCGTGACCGAGCTCGTCCACCGCCCCTTCGAGGGTCTGGCCGGCGAGTGCGACTGGGTCGCGCTGCGTGAACTGGTCCCCGCCGCCACGGTCGCGCTGACGCTGAAGGACGGGCTGCCCGAGGGCGTGCCCTCGGTGACGCTCGCGACCGTCCTGCCGATGGCCTGGCCGGCGCTGCGCCGCGACGACGGTTCGGTGCTGCTCGCCCTGCAGAACGACACCCCATCCGGTGACCTCAGCCGTGATCTCGCGGACACCCTGCGGCGGGCGCTGGACGCCGAGCCCGGTTCGCCCGTGGCGGCACAGCGCGTGCCGGCCGACGGTCCGCGGCTGCAGAACATGCTCGCCCCCGATGCGGCGTTCGAGCCCGTCATCCACCCCGGCTTCGAGTTCTGGGTTCCGGACGCGGAGAACGCCACGCCCGAGGTGTCCGCCTCCCTGGAGCGCGCCAACGAGGCGGCGATCCCGACGACGCGGCTCGCCGGCGTGGACTCCGCCTACTGGTGCGAGACCCCGGAGAAGAACCACCTTCGCTGGGTCATGCCGCACGCCGAGGAGCGGCTGCTCGACGCGCTCGCCCGGCTGCACGCCGCCGGTACCTCCTCACTGGGCGAGGGGACCAGGCTGGTCGGCTCCTTCCGGGCGCACGGACTGATGGTCCCGGTCTGGGACCTGCCGAGCGCGATGGGGGCCGAGGAGTGCGAGAAGCCCGCGGCCGAGTTCGCGGAGCGGCTGACCGCGGCGCTCGCCTCGGACGCACCGCTCACCGCCGAGGAGCGGCGGGCCCGCGGTGGGCTCACCAATCGCCAGGTGACGCTCAGCTGACGGTGACGATCCCCCGGACCCGACGGGCCTCGGGGTGACTCGCGTCACAACTCGCGGTATTCGCAGGTAAATCCCTGTCCGAATACGCGAGATCGAATTTGCGAACGGCAGATCTCTTGTTACCGTTCTAGAAGCCCGGTCGCTGGTGCATCCCCCGTCGCCAGCGATCGGGCATCCTCATTTCCGGGTACGGCGCACAGCGCGCTACGCGGCGCACGAGCCCGCGCATAAGCCCCTCACCGGTACGCCCCCTGCTCATCGAGCACTACGGCCCACCACTGCCCCGCCCCCGACCGCCCCGTCCCGCGCCCTCGGGCGGGGGGCCGACGGAATCCGTGCCCGCCGCGGAAGCTCGGGCGCTCGGTGCGTGGACGAGCCGTGCCGGAACCGATCGGTCTCGGACAGATACCGGATTCCTGATGCCGAACACCGAACACCGAACACCGGACGGCCTCCACGAATACCCGACTCCGCTCTGCTTCGAAGTTTAGTCGAATGGATATTCGAATAATGCGTACGGCGCGCTCCGGAAAGGCCGCCAGAAAGCCTCCTGTCGCCGCACTTTGCAGCGGCAGACTTTGCATTTGTGCGGCACGGACCGAGTTCACATCCGGAACCGCATCCGAAACCCAGCCGCCACCGGGAAACCGATCACGCGGATAATCACGAGCCTCATCCGTCGGCTTCACACTAGTTTCTGACGGTCCGCCGGATATTGCGACGGAATGCCGGGTCCGGCACGGTCCGCCCCATTACTCCGGCACCCCGTCAGTACGCGAGCCGACTGCCGCCGTCCGGTGCGCCGCTGCTCGCCTCGACCAGGGCGTCCAGCACCGTCCCCACGTCCGGCAGCCACGGCACGTCGGACTCCGGAGCCCGACCTCTTCCTTTCGGACGCGGCCGGGACTCCGGGGCAGGAGCCCGCTCCCAGCACACCTGTCCCGCCCCCACCTCGGACGGCGGAAGAACGAGATAGCCGCCCTCCCCGTGGAAACGCAGCGAACTGGGCACCCAGTCCTGGGCGTGCAGCAGCTCACCGAGCCGTTCGAGGGTGTACGGGGCCACCAGCAGCGACCACCGGGTCGGCGTCGCCACCACGGGTCCGAGCCGCACACCCATCCGGTCCAGCTCGACCAGCGCCCGGGCGGCGGCCACGGCCGGCAGGCTCAACGCGCACGGGGCGCGCCCGCCGGTGGCCAGGAGGATCGGAGCGGTGGGCCGGTTGGTCCACCACCAGCGCACCATGCGCTCGTCGATGGTCGCCGCAAGGAGACCGGGATCGAAGGGATGCGCGCCGGGCACGGCGCACTCGGGATCGGGACAGGCGCAGCCGCGGCCACGGTCACCGCGACCGCCGGCCGCCTCCAGCCCCACTCCGGGGAGCACAGGCCATTGCCATGCGGTGGCACAGGTCAGGGCCGCGTCGAGGCGGGCGGGCCTTCCCCCGCGCCGGAGCCGGAGCCTGCGTCGCCTTCCGAGGATCTCGCGCATGAGCGCTCGTTCCTTTCCGTTGAACGCCGAGGGTCCACATCACACCACGTGCGAGTTGGCGTACGTGTGCATCAGTTCACTGTGCGTACATGCTCTTCAAATCTGCGGTACGGGTGGGCCGTCGGTACCGAGCATGGGCCGAGCCGAGTCGAGCAGGTGCGAGACGGGTCCGGAGGAACAGGGCCGGGCAAGCATGGCGAGGAGCAGCGCACGTATAGCGCCTGCCGTCCCAAGGTGCAAACCTCGCCACTCGGGGGTGGGGGCGTGGCCGTCACTGGAGAGGACGTCCGGGCCCGCTGCCGGGTTCCGGGGCGATCAGAACTGCCCCTGGCCTTCATCGATTACGTACCCAGCATGCCCGAAATGACGCTCTCTCCGGGACTTCACCCCGAGAACACCCCCTGTTCGAGCACGCTCAGTCGACCGCAAATGGCTGCCTCGGGGTGCATTTTTTGGCCAACTTAGCGGTAGCTCGGACACCATAAATCCCGTGGGGACAATGCTGGACATCGCCTCACTTGTGCGTGTACATGTGGTGCTGCGTGTACATGCGGATGCACTGATAGCGGCGCAGAATGACATGGGGGTTTGCGATGCTATTCGACAAAAAGCACTGGTCGGAAAGCCGACAGCCATGAGCGCCCCACACCTGCCAAAAGTGGCTGGAATCGATCCCACAGTTCCGGTTTCAGCGCACACTGCCGGGCCCCTGTCCGACGTGCCCTCCGCCCCGGGAGCCTTCATCCAGGACCGGCTCGCCGGCTGGATCTCCGACCTCACCACGTTGCACGAACTCACCGAGCGGCTGGCCAGAACCGGCACTCTCGACGACGCGCTTCACGAACTGCTGGACGCCGGAGCCGCCCTGGTCGGCGCCCGCCGAGGCCTGGTCGTCTTCGAACCGTCCGACCGTCGCGGCCCCGTGAGCACCATCGGCCTCGGGCTCGCCCACGCCGATCTCGGGCAGATCGAGACGGTGCCGCGCACCGCCACCACCTACGGCCGGATCCTGGAAGGGCTCCCGGACACCGAAGGAGCGCTGACCACCCCCGATCTGCTCGGCGACACCGGCCTGGACCCCCGCCGCCGCGAAGTCGCCGCCCGGCTCGGATACGCCGCCAGCTACGCCGTGCCGATCACCGCCGAGGCGACCGGCAGGCTCGGTGCCGCCGTCTGGCTGTACGACGAACCCGCCGAACCGCTGAAGCGCCAGCGCCATCTCGTCGGCCTCTACGCCGGGTACGCCGGTGAGCACCTGGCCAGGCTGCTGGAGCTGGAGCGGGCCAGGGCCGATGTCGCCACCGTCGCGGAGGAGCTGCTGCCCAGCCGGCTGCCCCGGGTAGCCGGCGTACAGCTGGCCGCCCGCCACCGCAGGGCCGCGCAGGGCGGCGGCGACTGGTACGACGCGCTCGCACTGCCGGAGGGTGCGCTCGGTCTCGCCGTGGGCTCGGTGAACGGCTCCGGGCCGAGCGCCCTGGCCGCCATGGGACGGCTGCGGGCCGGCCTGCGGGCGTACGCGGTGATGGAGGGCGAGGATCCGGTCGCCGTGCTCTCGGATCTGGAACTGCTGCTGCGGCTCACCGAACCGGCCCGTACGGCGACCGCGCTGTTCGCCTACTGCGAACCGGCCGAGCGCAAGATCCTGCTGGCCGGCGCGGGCCACACCCCGCCGCTCGTGATCGGCGACCGGCGCACCGACTTCATCGAGACCTCGGTCTCCGCGCCGCTGGGCATGCTCGCCTGCTGGGAGGCGCCCAGCGTGGAGATCACCCCGGCGCCCGGCGAGACCGTACTGCTCTACACCGACGGCCTGCTGCGCCGCACCGGCGACTCGACGGACCGGGCGTTCGCACGGCTCCACTCGGCGGCCGCGTCCGTACCGAAGGCGATGCGCCCCGATGCCGGGGCCGTCGCCGACCATGTGCTGCGCAGCGTGCTGCCGGACGGGCTCGACCGGAGCGACAGCGCGGAGGACGTGGTCGTACTGGCCGCGCGTTTCGACTGAGCCCCGCGGCATCCCCCGGCCCGGCCGTGTAACAGGTCCTCCGGCCCTGTGCCCCCTTCCGTACGCCCGTACGATGGTCGGGGTCCAGTGTCGTATCAAGGAGAGACAAATCGTGGCTGAGGAGCTCACCCCGGAGAACCCGGAGACCGAGGAAGAAGAGACGGTCAAGCAGCGGAAGAACGGCCTGTACCCGGGCGTCTCCGATGAACTCGCCGCGAACATGAAGTCCGGTTGGGCCGATACCGAACTGCACGGCCTCGAACCGATCGCCCAGGCCGCACACACGGCCGCCCGCCGCGCCGCGCTCTCCGCGCGTTTCCCCGGTGAGCGACTGGTCATCCCCGCGGGCAACCTGAAGACCCGCTCCAATGACACCGAGTACGCCTTCCGCGCCTCCACCGAGTACGCGTACCTCACCGGCGACCAGACCCAGGGCGGCGTCCTCGTCCTGGAGCCGACCGAGAACGGTCACGAGGCGACCATCCACCTGCTGCCGCGCTCCAACCGCGAGAACGGCGAGTTCTGGCTCGACGGACAGGGCGAGCTGTGGGTCGGCCGCCGCCACTCCCTCGCCGAGGCCGAGCAGCTGCTGGGCATCCCGGCGAAGGACGTCCGCGAGCTCCCCGCCGCGCTGACCGAGGCCACCGGCCCGGTCCGCAACGTCCGCGGCCACGACGCCGGCATCGAGGCCGCGCTGACCGACAAGGTCACCGCGGAGCGCGACGAGGAGCTGCGCGTCTTCCTCTCCGAGGCCCGGCTGGTCAAGGACGCCTTCGAGATCGCCGAACTGGAGAAGGCCTGCGACGCCACCGCGCGCGGCTTCGAGGACGTCGTCAAGGTCCTCGACAAGGCCGAGGCGACGAGCGAGCGCTACATCGAAGGCACCTTCTTCCTGCGTGCCCGCATCGAGGGCAACGACATCGGCTACGGCTCGATCTGCGCGGCCGGCCCGCACGCCACCACCCTGCACTGGGTGCGCAACGACGGCCCGGTGCGCTCCGGCGAGCTGCTGCTGCTCGACGCCGGCGTGGAGACCAACGACCTCTACACCGCCGACGTGACCCGCACCCTGCCGATCAACGGCACGTTCACGCCGCTCCAGCGGAAGATCTACGACGCCGTGTACGGGGCCCAGGAGGCGGGCATCGCCGCCGTCAAGCCCGGCGCCGACTTCCGCGACTTCCACGACGCCGCACAGCGGGTGCTCGCCGAGAAGCTCGTCGAGTGGGGTCTGCTGGGTGACCTGTCCGTGGACAAGGTCCTGGAGCTGGGACTCCAGCGCCGCTGGACGCTGCACGGCACCGGTCACATGCTCGGCATGGACGTCCACGACTGCGCCGCCGCGCGCACCGAGACGTACGTCAACGGAACGCTGGAGCCCGGTGTCTGCCTCACGGTCGAGCCCGGTCTGTACTTCCAGACCGACGACCTGACCGTGCCCGAGGAGTACCGGGGTATCGGCGTCCGGATCGAGGACGACATCCTCGTCACCGAGGACGGCAACCGGAACCTCTCCGACAAGCTGCCGCGCCGGGCCGACGAGGTCGAGGAGTGGATGGCCCGGCTCAAGGGCTGATCCCGGCCGGTCCGCGGAGGACCGGAGGACTCGGCGAAGGACGCCCTGCTCAGGACACCATGAGCAGGGCGTCCTTCCGCCATTTCAGGACCTTGTCAAAGCTGACGACGGCACCGCGGCCGGGGCGGTTGCCGAAGTGCACGTGATCGGCGAGCTGCTCGATCAGACACAGGCCCCGCCCGTCCTCGGCGCTGAGCGGCGGGTACTGCCGGGGTTCGTGCTGCTGGGTTCCGCGTTGCAGCGCGGACGCGCGGAGCGCGCGCCGGGCGGGAAAACCGGGCCCCGAATCGGCGACCTCGATACGGCACTTCTCGCCGTCCAGATAGGCGGTGACCTGGTACTGCCCGGAGGCGGCCCCGGGCAGCTCGTCCCATACGTCCCACGGGTCCTGCGGAACTCCCTGGTCGCCCTGGCTTTCCCGGACGCTGTGGTCACCGCCGTGCTCGACGGCGTTCGCACAGGCCTCGCTGAGTGCGACCGACAGGTCGAAGGAGATGTCCGGATCCACGCCCGCGGTCTCCATGGTGCCCAGCAGGAAACGACGGGCGAGCGGAACGCTCGCAGCCTCGCGCCGCAAATGGAGGGACCACCAGATGCTCATGCTCCAGCCTCCTGGCTGCGGCTCGACATACCGATACCTATTGCCGCGCAGCACCATTCGTAAGCGCAGACCGGATGTGAGACCGCTCATTCGGCGGATAGCAGCGCTCCGTACACCCGTGTATGCCCGGCCCGGCCGACCCGATCGGACGGAAGGCAACCTCACGGACCTGCCGTACGGGGCCCAGGGGCTCGGTGCGATGATGGCCCCGCCATGTCTATGCCTGTCGCACGCGCCGGAGCCGGTCTGCGGCTCCTGAGGACCACGGTGTTCGCCGCGGTCTGTGTCGCGCTGTCCGCGGCAGGTCACGCCCTGGCCTCCTGCGCTGCCGTCCCCTGGTGGACCCTGCTCGCGGGATTCCTGGGCATGTTCGCGGTGGTGGCGCCGCTCGCCGGACGCGAGCGTTCACTGCTGTCCATCGCCGCCGTACTGGCCGGCGGACAGGTCGCCCTGCACGCTCTGTTCGGCATGGGTACGTACGGCACCCCGGCGAGCACCTCGGCGGGCGACGACTCGTTGATCCGGTTCGCGGCAAGCCTCGTGTGCGGGGCCGGGCCGGCGCAGCTGAGCGCCGCCGAGGCGCACCGCATCGTCACCACCGCGGGCATCGACCCGGCGTCGGTGGCGACCGACGGCCACCAGCACGTCGCCTCCGCGTCCGGCACGGACCCGGCCGCCCTCGCCGCTCTGCTGCCCGACCTGCCCATGCTGCTCGGCCACCTGCTGGCCGCGGTGGCCACCGGCTGGCTGCTGCGCCGTGGCGAGGTCGCCCTGTTCCGGCTGGTCCGGCTGTCCGCGCACGGCGCCCAGCAGATCGCAGCCGGGGCCCGGCTGCGTGCACTGCGCGCGGCGCTCGCTCTGGTCGACGCCCTGCGCGCCGGGCTTCCCGGCGGCCCGACGACCGGGCCGCGCACCGTCCGTACGGCGGTCGACGCCCCGCCCCCCGCCGCCGGGGACCCCCTGCAGCACCTGGTGATCAGGCGCGGTCCGCCACCCGCGTACGCGCTCGCAGCCTGACGCGACACCCTCCATCCGGCGCACGGACCACACCGTTCCGCACCCGGTCGGCGCATGCCCGCCGCTCAGCGGGGAGAGATGTCGTGATGCCGTCGCGCACCCGCGCGTCGGACCACCTTTCCTTCGTGCTTCCGTGGAGTGATCCCTGCCATGAACGTTTCCCGCATCGCCCTCGCCGGCGGCGTCGCCGCGTCCACCGTCCTGATCCTCGCCGGTACGGCCTCCGCGCACGTCAGCGTGCAGCCGCAGGGCGAGGCCGCCAAGGGCGGTTATGCCACCGTCAACTTCAAGGTCCCCAACGAGCGCGACAACGCCTCGACGACCAAGCTCGAAGTCAACTTCCCGACCGACCACCCACTGGCCTCCGTCATGCCGCAGGCCGTACCCGGATGGGACATCGAGGTCACCAAGAGCAAGCTGGCCAAGCCGATGGAGATGCACGGCCAGAAGATCAACGAGGCCGTCTCCAAGGTCACCTGGACCGCCACGGGCGACAAGGACGAGCGCGGCATCCGCCCCGGCGACTTCCAGCAGTTCCCGCTCTCCATCGGCCAGCTCCCCGAGGACGCCGACCAGCTGGTGTTCAAGGCCATCCAGACGTACGACAACAAGGAAGTCGTCCGCTGGATCGAGGAGCAGAAGGCCGGCGCCGACGAGCCCGAGAGCCCGGCGCCCGTCCTCGCCCTGACCGCGGCGGCCTCCGGCGAGCACGGCTCGGCCGCCGACGCCAAGAGTGCCGACGCCGGCGCCGAGGCGGCGGACAAGCAGACGACGGCCGCTGCGGACACGTCCTCCAGCGACACCACGGCCCGGGTCCTCGGCATCGTCGGCATCGTCATCGGCCTGGCCGGGGTGGCCTTCGGTGTCCTCGCCGGCCGCCGCCGCACCGCCTGATCCACAGCCCCATACGTCCCACCGACCACCAGGAACCAGTGCTCCATGTCTAAGAAAACGGTGCTGGCCGCGGCGTTCGTCGCCGCGGCTGCGCTCACCCTGTCCGCCTGCGGCAGCAGCGACGACAGCGCCAAGAAGCCCATCGCCGACGTATCGGTCCAGCCGAAGACCCAGGCCGCGACCGTCCTGGACCAGCCGTTCACCAAGCCGGATCTCGTCCTCACCGACACCCACGGCAAGAAGTACGACCTCCGGGAGCAGACCAAGGGCAAGCCGACCCTGATCTACTTCGGCTACACCAACTGCCCCGACGTCTGCCCGCTCATCATGAGCAACATCGCCATCGCCAAGAAGGCGCTGCCCAAGGCAGACCAGGAGAAGCTCCAGGTCGTCTTCGTGACCACCGACCCCGAGCGGGACACCCCGTCCTCGCTCGGCAGCTGGCTCAAGTCCCAGGACACCTCCTTCATCGGCCTCACCGGCGACTTCCCGACCATCCAGGCGGGCGCACGCCAGATCGGCATCGGCATCGACGCGCCGAAGAAGGAGAAGGACGGCACGGTCTCCTCGATGCACGGGTCCCAGGTCATCGCGTTCTCCCCGAAGACCGACAAGGGCTACCTCGTCTACAGCGAGGACACCTCGCCCGACGACTACACCAAGGACCTCCCCAAGATCGTCAAGGGGGAGAACCCGTGAACCGCCGCACCACCCTCGTCGGCGTCATCGCCCTCACCACGGGGCTGACGCTGGCGGGTTGCTCGTCCTCGGACAGCAAGCCCGAGCTGAAGGTGACCGGCGCGTTCATGCCGCAGCCCGTCAGCGACATGGCGGCCGGATTCCTCGTCGTGAAGAACAGCGGCGGGGCGTCCGACCGGCTCACCTCCGTCACCAGCACGCTCTCCGACGACGTCACGATCCACGAGACGAAGAACGGGACGATGCGCATGGTGACGTCCTTCGAAGTGCCCGCGGGCGGCAAGCTGGATCTGCAGCGCGGCGGGAACCACATCATGTTCATGAAACTCAAGCAGCGGCCCAAGCAGGGCGAGAAGGTGTCCGTGGAACTGCACTTCGAGAAGGCCGACCCGATAAAGGTCGACCTTCCCGTGAAGGAGACCACCTACAACCCGAAGCAGCAGTGAGGGACTGACTCGTCATGACAGCCACCGCCCCGCACTTCGGACCGACCCCGTCTGCTCCCGCAGTACGCCGTCCACTGGCCGCGGCCGCGCTCCTCGCCGCCCTCGTCGGCATGGTGTTCGGCCTGTTGCTGGGAGGCGCGGGCCCCGCGTCCGCGCATGCCGCACTGACCGGGAGCGATCCGCAGGACGGGGCGGTGGTCGACACCGCCCCCAAGGAGGTCACGCTCAGCTTCTCCGAGCAGGTCGCCGTCAGCGAGGACTCCATCCGGATCCTGGACCCCGACGGCAAACGCGCCGACACCGGCGCCGCCCCACGTGATCTGGGCAGCGGCTCCACCGCGAAGTACGGCGTATCGCTGCACACCGGACTGCCCGACGGGACGTACACCGTCGCCTGGCAGGCCGTCTCCGCGGACAGCCACCCCGTGTCCGGCGCCTTCACCTTCTCCGTCGGAGCACCCTCGGAGACCACCGTGGCGCTGCCGACGGACCAGGCAGGGGGCGGCCTCGTCGGCACCCTCTACGGCATCGCGCGCTACGCCGCGTACGCCGGTTTCATCCTGCTGGCCGGCGGCTCCGCCTTCGTACTGGCCTGCTGGCAGCGCGGCGCGGGTGCGCGTCCCCTGCAGCGCCTGGTCGTACGCGGCTGGATGACCCTCACCGTCGCCACCCTGGCCATGCTGCTCCTGCGCAACCCGTACACCGGGTCCGGGAAGCTCGCGGACGCCTTCGACCTCGACGGTCTGCGGGCCGTGCTCGACACCAAGCCCGGCGCCGCGCTCGTCTCCCGGCTGCTGCTGCTCGGCGCTTCCGCGCTCTTCATCGCCGTGCTCTTCGGGGCCTACGCCAAGCGCGAGGACGCACGCGAGAAGAAGGACCTCACCTTCGGGCTGGCCATCGGCGGCACGGTGATCGCTGCCGGGATTGCCGGTACGTGGGCGCTCGCCGAGCATGCCTCGGCCGGGATCCAGCCCGGCATCGCCATGCCGGTCGATGTGCTCCATCTGCTGGCCGTCGCCGCCTGGTTCGGTGGTCTCGCGGCCCTGCTGGTCGCGCTCTACCGGACCCCCGACATCGATGCGACGGCCGTACGGCGCTTCTCCGGCATCGCGTTCGGCAGCGTGATCGTGCTCGTCGCGACCGGGATCTACCAGTCCTGGCGCCAGGTCGGCACCTGGTCCGCGCTCACCGGCACCGGATACGGGCAACTGCTGCTCGTGAAGGTGGGGCTCGTCGCCGTCCTGGTCGGGATCGCCTGGATCTCGCGGCGCTGGACGGCACGCCTGATCACGGGCGGGGGCAGCGCGGCGACGGAGGCCGAGGACGAGCATGGGGCTCCGGTTGCGGAGGCGTCCGGAAAGGCCGAGGTCCCGGACACATCGGGCTCCACGGCCGAGGACCCCGCACGGGCGGCCCAACTCGCCCGGCAGCAGGCCGCCGTGGCCACCGCCGAGAAGAAGCGGATCCGCGACGCCGACCCCGACCGGTCCGGGCTCCGCCGGTCGGTGCTGGCGGAAGTGGGGGTCGCCGTGGCGCTGCTGGCGGTGACGACCGTACTGACCTCGACCGAGCCCGCGCGTACCGAGGAAGAAGCGGCCCGTGCCTCCACGGCGGCGACCGCCTCGGCAGCCGAAGGCCCGGTCAGCATGAAGGTGCCCTTCGACACGGGCGGCAAGGACGGCAAGGGAACGGTGCGGATGGAGATCACCCCCGGCCGCACCGGTGTCAATGAACTCCACCTCTGGATCGACGGCACCGACGGAAAAGCCATGGACGTCCCCGAGGTGAAGGTCGCCTTCACCCTGGAGTCCAAGGACATCGGCCCGCTCCCCGTCGTCCCGTCCCGGCTGGCCGAGGGCCACTGGACCGCCGACGGCGTCCAGATCCCGATGGCGGGCAGCTGGAAGGTCGCCGTGACCGTACGTACGTCGGACATCGATCAGACGACCATCGACAAGAACGTGAAGATCGGTTGAGCAGGATCGTGAGCGCGAACAACAGCAGCAAAACTTCAGGCAGCGGAAGCCGGGACAGTGGAAGTGGCGGCGCGCCTGGCAGCGGTGGCATCTCCCGGCGGCGGCTGATCGGCAGCGCGGGCGCGGCCGGTGCGACCGGGCTGGTGCTGGGCGCGGCGGGCGGTGCCACCGGCTACGCCGCGACCCGGCCCGACGAACCCACCGCACTGACCACAGTCGGCTCCACCCAGGTGATGTTTCACGGGAAACATCAACCGGGGATCACCACTCCGCTTCAGGCGCGCGGCCATCTCGTCGCCTTCGACCTGGTGCCCGGCGCCGGGAGGAAAGAAGCCGCCGCCCTGATGCGCCGCTGGTCGGCCGCGGCCGAGCGCCTGATGGCCGGCGAGCCCGCCGGGAGCGGCGCGGCGGACGGCCCGGACCATGACACCGGGATCGCGCTGGATGCCGGGCCGTCCTCGCTGACCGTCACCTTCGGCTTCGGCCGGACCTTCTTCGAACGCACGGGCCTGACCGCCCACCGCCCACCGGGGCTCGACCCGCTGCCGCCCTTCTCCTCCGACCGCATCGACGCCGAGCGCTCCAACGGTGACCTCTGGGTCCAGATCGGCGCGGACGACGCCCTCGTCGCCTTCCACGCACTGCGTGCCGTGCAGAAGGAGGCCGCCCCGGCCGCCAGGGTCCGCTGGCAGATGAACGGCTTCAACCGCGCCCCCGGCGCCACGGCCCAGCCGATGACCGCCCGCAATCTGATGGGCCAGATCGACGGCACCGGCAACCCGAAACCGGCCGAGAGCGACTTCGACCGCCGGATCTTCGTCCCGGACGGAACGGATGCGAAGACCGATGCGAAGTACGAGTGGCTCGCGGGCGGCTCGTACGCGGTCGTGCGCCGGATCAGGATGCTGCTCGACGACTGGGAGAAACTCCCGGTGGAACGGCAGGAGCAGGTCATAGGGCGCCGGAAGAAGGACGGCGCTCCGCTGAGCGGTGGCACCGAGACCACCGCGATGGACCTGGACAAGGCGGGCCCCGACGGCAAGCTCCTGATCCCGGACAACGCCCACGCCCGGATCTCCTCCCCCGACAAGAACAGCGGTGCGGCCATGCTGCGGCGCCCCTTCTCGTACCACGACGGCATCTCGGCGGACGGCACTCCGGACGCCGGTCTGCTGTTCATCTGCTGGCAGGCGGATCCGCTGCGCGGGTTCGTTCCGGTGCAGCGCAAGCTGGACCGGGGCGACGCCCTGTCGCCGTTCATCCGGCACGAGGCGAGCGGCCTGTTCGCGGTGCCGGGCGGCGCGGCGGACGGCGAATACGTGGGGCAGCGGCTGCTGGAGTCCTGAGCCACCGGGGCGCATTAGGGTGACGGTATGTCCGCCACGCGCTACGCATATCTCGGCCCCGAAGGCACCTTCACCGAGGTGGCCCTCCGTACGCTCCCGGAAGCCGCCACCCGCGAACTCGTCCCGATGGTCTCCGTACCGGCGGCGCTCGACGCGGTACGCAGCGGGGCCGCCGCGGCGGCGCTCGTACCGATCGAGAACTCCGTCGAGGGCGGCATCACCGCGACGCTCGACGAGCTGACCACCGGCGAGCCGCTGATGATCTATCGCGAGGTGCTGCTCTCCATCACCTTCGCGCTGCTGGTGCGGCCGGGTACCAAGCTGTCCGACATCAAGTCGGTCACCGCGCACCCGGCCGCGCAGCCGCAGGTGCGCAACTGGATGGCAGCTCACCTCCCGGACGCCGTGTGGGAGTCGGCGGCCTCCAACGCGGACGGCGCCCGGCTGGTGCAGGAGGGCCGTTACGACGCCGCCTTCGCCGGTGAGTTCGCCGCGGCGACCTACGGTCTCGAACCGCTGGTGACCGAGATCCATGACGCGGTGAACGCACAGACCCGCTTCGTCCTGGTGGGCCGCCCGGCCCGGCCTGCGGCACCGACGGGCGCGGACAAGACCTCGGTGGTCATCTGGCTGGGCGAGGACCACCCCGGTGCGCTGCTCGAACTGCTCCAGGAGTTCGCGGTGCGCGGCGTGAACCTGATGCTGATCCAGTCGCGGCCGACGGGGGCGGGCATCGGGAACTACTGCTTCGCGGTGGACGCCGAGGGGCACATCGCGGACCGCCGGGTCGGCGAGGCGTTGATGGGGCTGAAGCGGATCTGCCCGAAGGTGCGGTTCCTGGGTTCGTACCCGCGGGCCGGCGTAGCGGTGCAGGACGTACGGCCGCTGCGGGCGGGGACGTCGGACACGGAGTTCACGGAGGCCTCCGACTGGCTGGCCAGAAACCTGGACGGTCGGGGCTGACGGGGTCGGGGCTGACGGGGCCGGATCCCGACGACGCCCGGGACTGACCGGGTTTCGCCCTGCGGGGCGGGAGCGGGTCGGCGCCCGGGGCTCAGCACGCCGGGATGGCAAGTGCTATCTGCCGATTTTCAGCATCCACAGAGTTATCCACAGGGGTGGCTCTCGACCTGGGGACAAGTCGACACCCCAACGCGACATGGTCGACATATTGCTCCAGTCGACCCAGATGCATCCACAGGTCGGCAGGCCACCCGGGTCACCCCGTGTCGCCTCAATTCCATTGATCAACCCTTCAAGGCGGGCAATTCCCACCCGAACGAGCGTCTGAAGTGGGTTTGAACGGGGAATCCGCGAGCCATCACATGACTTTCGGAATGCCCCTCTCCGACATCCACAGATCTTCCTCACAGCCTGTGGATAACTTTCGGACCGCCGGGAACCTGTGGACAAGCAACGCTCAACTGCCCTTTCAGGCAAGAGCGGTACGTCAAGACGAGCGAAGCCTTCTGCCCCATTCAGGGGAGTAGGCTCCTTTTATTGACGGTCGAGATCGACTTCAGCCACACAATCTCCCCCAGCATTGCCAATTCAGGCAATTAGGGCAAAGTGACACGCTCGGCAATATCGGTTCGAGCTGGGGAAGTACACACCGGTAGCCTGGAGGGGTGATTGACCTTCGCCTGCTCCGTGAGGACCCCGACCGTGTTCGCGCCTCCCAGCGCGCCCGTGGAGAGGACGTCGAGCTCGTCGACGCCCTTTTCTCCGCCGACGAGCGGCGCAGGTCGTCCGGTGTCCGCTTCGACGAACTCCGCTCCGAGCAGAAAGCGCTCGGCAAACTCATCCCCAAGGCCTCGCCCGAGGAGCGCGCCGAGCTGCTCAAGAAGGCCGAGCAGCTGAAGGCCGACGTCAAGGCCGCCGACGCGGCACAGGACGAGGCCGACGCCGAGGCGAAGAGCCTGATGCTCCGGATCGGCAACATCGTCCACGAGGACGTGCCGGTCGGCGGCGAGGAGGACTTCGTCGTCCTGGAGACCCACGGCACGATCCGTGACTTCGGGGCCGAGGGCTTCGAGCCCAAGGACCACCTGGAGCTCGGCGAGAAGCTCGGCGCCATCGACATGGAGCGCGGCGCCAAGGTCTCCGGTTCGCGCTTCTACTACCTGACGGGCGTCGGCGCGCTGCTGGAGCTCGCCCTCGTCAACGCGGCGATCGCGCAGGCCACCGAGGCCGGCTTCGTCCCGATGCTGACACCGGCGCTGGTCCGTCCGCGCGCCATGGAAGGCACCGGATTCCTCGGCCAGGCCGCGGAGAACGTGTACCACCTGGAGAAGGACGACTACTACCTGGTCGGCACCTCCGAGGTCCCGCTCGCCGCGTACCACATGGACGAGATCATCGACGCCGAGAAGCTGCCGCTGCGCTACGCGGGCTTCTCGCCCTGCTACCGCCGTGAGGCCGGTACGTACGGCAAGGACACCCGGGGCATCTTCCGGGTGCACCAGTTCGACAAGGTCGAGATGTTCTCGTACGTCGACCCGGCGGACGCCGAGGCGGAGCACCGCAGGCTCCTCGACTGGGAGAAGCAGTGGCTCACCGCTCTTGAACTGCCCTTCCAGGTGATCGATGTCGCCAGCGGCGACCTGGGTGCCTCGGCCTCCCGGAAGTTCGACTGCGAGGCGTGGATCCCGACGCAGGGCAAGTACCGCGAGCTGACGTCCGCGTCGAACTGCAACGGCTTCCAGGCCCGCCGCCTGTCCGTCCGGATGCGCGACACCCGCGACGGCAAGAAGGTCCTCCAGCCGCTGTCCACGCTGAACGGCACGCTCTGCGCCGTACCGCGCACGATTGTGGCGATTCTGGAGAACCACCAGCTGGCCGACGGTTCGGTACGGGTGCCCGAGGTGCTCCGGCCGTATCTGGGCGGGCGCGAGGTTCTGGAGCCGGTCGCCAAGTGACCTTCCCGTACAAGCTCGTCGCGACCGATCTCGACGGCACGCTGCTGCGTAACGACGACACGGTCTCCGAGCGCACCCGTGAGGCACTGGTCGCGGTCGCCGCGGCCGGTGCCGCGCACATCATCGTCACCGGCCGCGCGGTCCCCTGGACCCGGCACATTCTGGACGACCTGGGCTACGAAGGGCTCGCCGTCTGCGGCCAGGGCGCGCAGGTCTACCACGCGGGCGAGCGCAAGCTGCTGACCTCGCTGACGCTGGACCGGCAGCTCGCCGGGCTCGCGCTGTCCAAGGTCGAGGCCGAGGTCGGTCCGCTGGCACTGGCGGCGAGCCGTGACGGGCTCGACGGCGAAGTGATGGTCGGCCCCGGCTACCGCGTACAGGAAGGTCCGCTTCCGGCGGTCTTCGTGAAGGACCCGGCCGAGCTGTGGTCCGCGCCCCTGAACAAGGTCTACATCCAGCACCCCGATCTGGACGACGACGAACTGGCGAAGGCCGCGCGCGCGGCTGTCGGCAACCTCGTGGACGTGGTCATGGCCGGTCCGGGAGTGGTGGAGATCCTGCCGCTGGGGCTGAGCAAGGCGACCGGACTCTCGCTGGCCGCGCGCCGGCTGGGCGTGAAGGCCGCGGACACCCTGGCCTTCGGCGACATGCCGAACGACATCCCGATGTTCGCCTGGGCGCGGCACGGTGTGGCGATGGCCAACGCCCATGAGGACCTGAAGGCCGTGGCCCAGGAGATCACCGCGTCCAACGAGGACGACGGCATCGCCGTGGTGCTGGAACGGCTGCTCCAGTCTTCGTAGAAGCAGGAAGCAGCAGGAGTACGGACACGGGTTGCACCTGACGGCTGGGAGCGGTTGCTCCCAGCCGTACCTGCTGTTCCTGCATGTGGGCCTGCTGCGGCGGAGGATGCGCGGATCGAACGCGCGCGGGGTTCAGGGCCCCGACGACGGCTTAGCAAGCCGCTGCCTTACCACTCGGCCAATCCTCCGGGTGGGCGGCCGCGCGCGATGCGCTGACAAGGCCGCCCCGGGCGTCTGCTCCGAGCGGCACGGCGGAATCGTCGGTGACTACTCCGGTGCCGGCTCGGGTCCGCCCTGCGGGGAACTCGACGGACTCGGACTCTCGGTCATCGTCGTGCTCCTCTCCCGGCCTGTGGCGTGCGTGTCGGCGTATGCCGTTCCTGTCGGCGTGTGCGCACCAACCACTGTGCCGGGGACGGCCCTTCGACACCACCCGTTTTCCGGCTGCACCGAAAGGCCGCGAACTCCCGCCGGATCAGTGCTGCTTGCTCCTGCCGGATCAGCGCTGCTTGTTGTTGCGGCGGCCCAACTCCTTCAGGTTGCGGGCCAGATCATCCATCCGGCCGTCGAGACGGACGATGTCCTCGGACATGTGGCCCAGCCGCACGCTCATGGCGCCGACGACCTGATGAGTGACGTCCAGCCTCCGGTCGAGGCTGTCGAGCCGTGCGACATCCGGTTGAGGACGGGCCCGAGCTCCTGGAGCGCAGTGCCGACTCCGGCGAGGCAGCTCTCCACCCGGGTGACGCGGTGTTCGAGCGAGGCGTAGCCCGCGCGCAGGTCCTGCTCGGCGTCGAGCAGATACGGACGGACGCATCGGGCGATGTCGCTGTCGCGAAGAAGCATCGCGACGTTGAGGACGGTCCTGCGGGTGTAGACCCTGAGCCGGGTCGCCGCCTGTGGATAACTTTCCGGCTCCTCACCCGCCCATAGCGACACCATGTTGCTATGGAAGGAGCGCAGGTCAGCGCCGCGCAGCACTCGTATCCCGTTCTCCATCAACTCGTCCTGATGGCGGTCGGTGCCGGCGGGTACTCCCTCGCCGGCATCGGCAATCCCTGTTTCATGAAAGCTACGACGCCACAGATCCCAGTTGCCTCCACACACCCTGCCCAACGAACCGATAACCGTACAGTTACGCGTACGACTGTCCGAAATGCGTCAACCCCCGCCCGAGTGGCGAGGGTTGACGAGTGGACGAGCACCGGAGCGATCAGAAACGAAACACTCGGGAAGACGCACCGGGCGGGAAACCCCCGGTCACTCCTCCCCGGCCAGCTTCAACGTGCGCAGCTTCTGGCCCGCGTACCAGGTCGCGACCACCGTGACCGCCGCCAGCAGGACCGTGGCGGCCGGCAGACCGACGTCGGAGGTGATCGCGCCCGCCCCGCCGACCTTCTCGGCGACCGCGAGGGACCACTGCTGGACGCTGAGCGTGCGCGCCCCGGGCACCAGGGAACCGAACAGGGCCTCCCAGACCAGCGCGTAGACGAGGCCGAAGACGACCGCGTGCCGGCTGACGGTGCCCAGCAGCAGGAACAGCGCGCTGTAGGCGATCGAGGCGACCAGTGCCGCGATGGTGTAGGCCACCGCGATCTGCTGGCCGTTGCCGTTGAGGATCAGCCCCGCGACCAGCGTGGGCAGCGCGGAGAAGACCATCGTCACGGCGATGGCGACGATCAGCTTGGTGAAGATGATCGTCGGCCGCTTCACCGGCTTGGCCAGCAGATAGACGATGGATCCGTCATCGATCTCGGGACCGATGGCCCCGGTTCCGGCGATCACACCGATCAGCGGCACCATCGTGGCGATGGCGAAGCCGCCCAGCACGTCCGAGGCCACCTGGTCGTCGGACCCGGCGAATGTCCGTACCGCGACGGCGATGACCACCAGCAGTACCGGCAGGACGAACAGGATGGCGGCCCGGCGCCGGCCGAGCAGGGCCCGGTAGGTGAGCCGGGCGACTGTGGGGTCGTACATGACGCTTCACAGCTCCTTTCAGGCCACTACTCAGGCCGCTACAAGATAGGAAAAGACCGATTCGAGGGACTCGTCGGACGGCGAAACGGTCAGCAGACGAATGCCGTGCTCACGTGCGACCTTCGGCAGCAGCTCGGTGAAGCGTCCGAAGTCGACCGCCTGGATACGCAACGCCCGTTCGCCCAGGTCCACCTCGATACCGGCCGTCGACGGGTCGGCGATCAGCGCGGCAGCGAGGGCGCGGTCGTCGCTGGAACGTACGAGATAGCGGTGCGGGCGGTCCGTCATCAGGCGGCGGATCTTGCGGAAGTCGCCGGACGCCGCGTGCCGTCCTGCCACGATCACCTCGATGTGCGAGGCGAGTTGCTCGACCTCTTCGAGGATGTGGGAGGAGAAGAGCACCGTGCGGCCCTCTGCCCCCATCCGTCGCAGCAGCTCCATCAGCTGCATCCGCTGACGCGGGTCCATGCCATTGAATGGCTCGTCGAGCAGCAGCACCGAAGGCTCATGGACCAGGGCGGACGCCATCTTCACGCGCTGGCGCATGCCCTTGCTGTACGTCGAGATCTTGCGGTCCTGCGCGTACTCCATCTCGACCGTGGCCAGCGCCTTCTGCGCCTCCGCGTCGCCGAGTCCATGGAGTTCCGCGTTGGCGACGACGAACTCGCGACCGGTCAGGAAGTCGTACATGCCTTCCCGCTCCGGCACGATCCCGATCTCCTTGTACACGGCTTCGTTCCGCCAGATCGGCTTGCCGTCCAGCGTCACCGCGCCCGTCGACGGGGCGAGGAATCCGGCCATCATGTTGATCAGCGTGGACTTTCCCGCGCCGTTCGGCCCGAGCAGCCCGGTGACGCCCGGTCCCACCGTCATGCTCACGTCGTTGACGGCGACCACATTGCCGAACCAGCGCGAGGTGTGGTCGATCTCGATGGTGGTCACAGCCCGACCCTCCGGTAGCGGCGCATCAGTACGGCGTACGAGCCGGCGACGAGCGCGAGAACAACGATCAGATAGACCACGCCGACCCCGGCATCCGGGGCCGACCCTCCGGGGAAGGCCGAGTTGGCCCCGAGGAACGCGGTCTGCAGGCCGCCGATCAGCGTGATGGGGGAGAAGAGCCCCAGCCACTCGACGGCCCCGGCGGAGCCCGTCTGCCAGGCGATGGCCTGGACCGTGGAGACCGCGCCGTAGGTGATGGTCAGTACGGCAATCACCGCGGCGACACCGAAGCCGCGGCGCGGTGTCAGCGCGGCCATCACCAGGCCCAGTGCGGCGAAGAGCACGGAGAGCAGTGCCACCGAGACCAGTCCCTGTCCGAATCCCTTGGTCTGGTCGGCGAAGTCGAACTTCCCGAGCAGCGCGCCCACATAGAGGATGACGAGCGGCGCGCCGGTGAGGATGAAGAGCGCGGACGCCATGGCCGCGAGCTTGGCCACGACGTAGTCGACCCGTTCGATCGGCCGCGAGAAGTACAGCGGCACGCTCTTGAAGCGCAGGTCCCGGGAGACCGACTGCGGTGCCTGTGCGGCGAGGAAGAGGCCGATCACGGCCTGGAGATAGATCGCGAACGCGGTGTACTTGATCGGCAGGGCCGTCGCTCCGGGGGTGGCGATGGCGACGGCGACGATGATCGCCGCGATCATGCACATCACGCCGAAGAGCAGCATCGGCAGCACCTTGGACTTGGCGGAACGGCCGAGTCCGAACGCGCCGCGCAGGGTCTGCGAGTAGAGCGAGCGCCGCGCATAGCCGCGGCCCAGCCGCGGGCCGTCGTAGGAGCGGTACCCGATGTTGTGGATGCGGGAGGTCTCGCTCCCGGCCACGGTCCCGGTCTCAGTGCTCATCGCGACCGCTCCCCTTCTGCTGTACGGCGTTCTGCTTCACGGCGTCCTGCTGTACGGCTCCGGCGGTCGCGGGCGCCCCTTCCGTACGGAAGACCTCGGCGATGTGGTGGCGCCGCTGCTCCATCCGTACGAGGCCGAGTCCGAGCCCGGCGACGCTGTCGCGCACGATGTCGTACGTCTCGTCGCCCGTCGCCTCGACCAGCAGGATGTGCCCCGCACCGGGCAGCCCCTGTGCGTCGAGGCCGTCCTGGCCGATGAATTTCACGCCGGCCCGGGTGAGGACCTGGCGCAGTGCGTCGGTGCCGTCCGGGTGGGTGTCACTGTCGGTGACCTCGACCGCGAGGGTCGCGGTTGTCTGGGTGAAGTCGCTGGTGGAGCTGGAGCGCAGGAGCGTGCCGCCGTCGATGACGACCACATGGTCACAGGTGCGTTCCAGCTCGCCCAGGAGGTGCGAGGTGACCAGGACGGAGATGCCGAAGTCGGTGTGGACGCGGCGGATCAGTCCGAGCATCTCGTCGCGGCCGACCGGGTCGAGGCCGTTGGTCGGCTCGTCGAGCAGGACCAGCTGCGGGTCGTGGACCAGCGCCTGCGCAAGCTTCACGCGCTGTTTCATGCCGGTCGAGTAGCCGCCGATGGGGCGGTAGCGCTCCTCGTACAGACCCACGTGCCGGAGCGTGTCGGCGGTGCGCTCGCGCGCTGCCGTCGGCGGCAGTCCGGACATCCGCGCCATGTGGACGACGAACTCGGTGGCCGAGACGTCCGGTGGCAGGCAGTCGTGCTCGGGCATGTAGCCGACCCGCTCCCGGATGGCGGCACCGCTGGTGGCGACATCGAGCCCGAGCACCGCGGCCCGGCCTTCGGTGGCGGGGGACAGACCCAGCAGGATCTTGATCAATGTGGACTTGCCGGCTCCGTTGGAACCCACCAGGCCGGTCACACCGGGGCCGATGTCCAAGGAGAGCCGGTCAAGCGCGGTCACCCGGGGGAACCGCTTGCTCAGGCTTTCGGTCGCGATCACAGTCACAGTCCGAAGGTAGTGGCGCGGACCACATCAGTCGTCAGCCCTGGCGGCTGGATCGGCCTCCGACTCCAGATGTACGGACCCGTAGGGGGCCACCAAGGGGGATGAGACGCGCGGCCGGGGGCGGGGGCGACCGAGTTGTCCACAGGTCTTCGCACACCCCTTGACGTAGCCGCCGGACATTGTCACATTCATCAGTGTCACGTTACGAGCACGTACCGCACACGGCAGGGAACGGACGGTGGCATGGCCTCGGCAGTGAAGGACGAACAGGCCCCGGAGCTGCGGGCGTTCAGAGAAGTCCAGAGCCTTGCGTACGCCTGCGCGGAGGCGGTCGCGGGCCGGCTCCGGCCAGGCGTGACCGAGCGCGAGGCGGCCCGCATGCAGCGCGACTGGCTGCGTGAGCGCGGAGTGCGGGACTGGTTCCATCTCCCCTTCGCCTGGTTCGGGGACCGCACGGCGTTCGCCGGCTTCAAGGTGCCCCTGCAGTTCTTCCCGACCAACCGGAAGCTGGAGCCGGGTATGCCCTTCATCCTCGACATGGCTCCGGTGTACAAGGGCTTCACGGCCGACATCGGCTACTCCGGCTGTCTCGGGCTCAACCCCTTGCACGACAAGCTGCTGGCCGATCTCGAGGCCCACCGCGAGCTGATACTGCGCGAGGTGCGCGAGCGGCGTTCACTGCGCGAGATATACGAGGACGTCGAACGCCTGATGATCAGGCAGGGGTACGCCAACAGGCATCGCGCCTACCCCTTCGGCGTCATCGCCCACAAGGTCGGCCGCGTTGCCGAACGCCGCTGGTCCCCGCATGTGTTCGGCTTCGGCACCCAGTCCCTCAAGGGGCTGATGAGCGACGCGCTGCACGGGCACCGGGACGGCTGGTCGCCGCTGTGGAGTCCGTACCGCTTCTCCGACCATCCGCCGCAGCCCGGTCTGTGGGCCGTGGAGCCCCATCTCGGATTCCGCGGTACGGGTGCCAAGTTCGAGGAGATCCTGGTGGTCACCGACTCCAAGGACCCCGAGCAGAGCGCCTTCTGGCTGGACGACGATCTGCCGCATGTGCGGCGCTGGGCCGAGGAAAAGGTGGCGGCATGAGTCTGCGGAGCCTGCCGGGGGCGCGCGAGCGCCGGGTGCGTACGGGCGGAATCGAGCTGTGCGTCGCCGAGTTGGGCGACGAGGGGCGGCCGACGATCGTCCTCGTGCACGGGTATCCGGACAGCAAGGAGGTCTGGACGGACGTGGCGAGGCAGCTGGCCGACCAGTGGCATGTCGTGCTGTACGACGTGCGCGGGCACGGCCGGTCCACGGCCCCGAAGCCACTGCGCGGCGGCTTCACCCTGGAGAAGCTCACCGATGACTTCCTGGCCGTCGTCGATGCGGTGAGCCCGGACCGGCCGGTGCATGTCGTCGGGCACGACTGGGGGTCGGTCCAGTCCTGGGAGTTCGCCACGGTCAAGCGGACCGAGGGCCGGATCGCCTCGTTCACCTCGATGTCCGGCCCTTCCCTGGACCACTTCGGGCACTGGATCAAGCAGCGGATGACCCGGCCCACCCCGCGCCGGGTCGGCCAGCTGCTCGGCCAGGGCGCCAAGTCCTGGTACGTCTACATGCTGCATACGCCGGTCCTGCCCGAGCTCGCCTGGCGCGGCCCGCTGGGCAAGCAGTGGCCGCGGATGCTCCAGCGGCTGGAGAAGGTACCGGCGGGCGACTACCCCACGCCCTCGCTGCCCAACGATGCGGCGCACGGCGCCTGGCTGTACCGCGACAACGTCCGCGCCCGGCTGAGCCGACCGCGCACCGACGCCTACGCACACGTCCCGGTCCAGCTGATCACTCCGACCGGCGACATCTTCCTCTCGGAGAAGCTGTACGACCAACTGGAGCTCTGGGCACCGCAGTTGGTACGCAGATCCCTGGACGGCAAGCACTGGGTGCCGCGCACCAGGCCGGACCAGCTCGCTGCCTGGATAAGCGAGTTCGTCGCTGCGAACGAGGCGGCCAAGGAGAACGGCGGCCCGGTGCAGGACACCGCGCCGACCGGGGCGTACGCGGACAGGTTCGGTGGCCGGCTGGTGCTCGTGACGGGCGCCGCCGGCGGCATCGGCCGGGCCACCGCTTTCGCGTTCGCCGAGGCGGGTGCCCGGGTGGTGGCCGTGGACCGGGACGCGGAGGGAGCGGCCAGGACGGCGGAGATGGCTCGCCTGATCGGCGCGCCGGCCGCCTGGGGCGAAGCGGTCGACGTCAGCGACGAACAGGCGATGGAGAAACTCGCCGAGAAGGTCGCCGCCGAGTACGGAATCGTCGACGTCCTGGTCAACAACGCCGGGATCGGCCTGTCCGGATCCTTCCTGGACACCACGAGCGAGGACTGGAAGAACGTCCTCGACGTCAATCTGTGGGGTGTCATCCACGGCTGCCGGATCTTCGGCAGGCAGATGGCCGAACGCGGCCAGGGCGGCCATATCGTCAACACGGCTTCTGCCGCCGCCTATCAGCCGTCCCGGGCGCTGCCCGCGTACAGCACCTCCAAGGCGGCCGTGCTGATGCTCAGCGAATGCCTGCGGGCCGAGCTCGCCGAGCGGTCGATCGGGGTCAGCGCCATCTGTCCCGGCATCGTCAACACGAACATCACCGCGACGACGCACTTCGCCGGTGCCGATGCCGCGGAGGAGAAGCGTCTGCGGAAGCGGACCAGCCGGCTGTACGGGCTCCGGAACTACCCGCCGGAGCGGGTGGCCGACGCGATCCTCAAGGCGGTGGTGCGCAACCAGGCCGTCGTGCCGGTGACCCCGGAGGCCCGCGGCGCCCGGCTCCTGTCCCGGCTCAGCCCCCGCGCGCTGCGCGGGATCGCCCGGCTGAAGCCGCCGCTGTGAGCGGCCCCGGGCGGTCGTCGGCGGCGGACCGGCAGGCCGCCGCCGAGTACCGGATCGAGGACCTTGCGCACGCGAGCGGAGCCACGGTCCGCACGATCCGCGCCTACCAGGACCGCGGTCTGCTGCCGACACCGGAACGGCGCGGCCGGGCCAATGTTTACCGGGACACCCATCTCGCCCGGCTCCGGCAGATCGCCGACCTGCTGGATCGCGGTTACACACTGGCCAGCATCAAGGAGCTACTGGACGCCTGGGACACCGGCCGCGGTCTGGGCGGGGTGCTCGGGCTCGTGGCCGAGGTGCACGGCCCCTGGACGGACGAACAGGCCGACCGGATCACCCGGGACGAGCTGATTCTCAAGTTCGGTGGCGCCCCGGACGAGGAGGCGGTCGCCGAGGCGGTGGACCTCGGCGTGCTCGAAGCGATCCCGGGCAGGGACGACGAGTTCCTGGTGCCGAGTCCCCAGGAGCTGGCGGTGGCCGTCGAGTTGCATGCGGCAGGCGTGCCGCTCAGCGCAATCTCCGGGCATCTGAGGGAGCTTCGCGGTCAGGTCGAGCAGATCGCCTCGCGCTTCCTGGAGTTCACCACCGAGCACGTCTTCGCCCGCTATCTCGGTCATCGGCCCCCGACCGACTCGGACGCGGCCGAAGCGGCCGCCATGGTGCGCAGGCTGCGTCCGCTCGCCCAGCAGACCGTCGATGCCGAACTGGCCCGTGCGATGCGGACATTCGCCACCCTGCACCTGCATCATCACCTCGGCGCGGACACGCCCCTCGGACCGGATTCCCCGTCGCTCGCAGCGCGCCGAGTGGATCTACCGGCGGAGACAATCCGGGCTGTTCAACAGCTGGTTGGCGAGGAGAACGTCTCCGCCTTCGTGGCGGCGGCCGCAGAACGCGAGGTGCAATCAAGGACATTGGACGCACTCATGCCACCTGCCTCCAAAGTGGCACAAATTGACCAAAGCGGTTGATTCTGAACACACTTGTCCACAGAATCGCCAATTAGCCTGTGGATAACCCAGGTTGACTGTGGATCAAACCTGCGGATGAAAATTGCTCCGGCCACCGTGAGCAAAATCCGGATGCACCGAGGAAAGCGGCAGGGGCACCCTGGCGGCATGGATGAAAGACGCACCGTCAAGGTGTCCAAGTACCTCTCGAAACACCTGCGGCATCAGCCGGAGCGGATCGGCATCACGCTCGACGCCAACGGCTGGGTGCCGATCGACACGCTGCTGCGCGCCTTGGCCGGCAACAACTTCCCCCTCACCCGGGCCGAGCTCGACCATGTCGTCGCCGTCAACGACAAGCAGCGCTTCGCCGTCGAGAACGAGCGGATTCGCGCGAGCCAGGGCCATACCGTCCCGGTGGATCTCGATCTGCCGCCGGCCGAACCGCCCGCGTACCTCTACCACGGCACGGTGGGCCATGCGCTGGACTCGATCCGGAGCGAGGGCCTGCGGCCCATGGACCGCACGCACGTCCATCTCTCGCCCGACCGCGAGACGGCGACCAGGGTCGGTGCCCGGCGCGGCCGGCCCGTCGTCCTGTCCGTGGACGCGGGCGCGATGCACCGCGCGGGCCACACCTTCTGCGTCAGTGCCAACGGCGTCTGGCTCACCGCGGCCGTACCGCCCGCGTTCCTGCGGTTCCGCGACTGACCGGCGGCTCAGCCGCCCGATGACCGGTCCCGTGCCCGGTCCGGTGTCCGGATCCCGTGCCCGGTCCCGCCGAGGATCCGCACGCCTGCGCTGAGCGGGCTCCCACCGGTTTCCGGCCCCGTATGGTCGTATCCATGCGTCTGAGCACTGTGATTCTGCCGATCCACCGCTGGAGCGAGGGCCGCGAGCTCTGGCGGCGCGCCGAGGAGCTGGGGTTCCACGCCGCCTACACCTACGACCACCTGGCCTGGCGGACCTTCCGCGACGGCCCCTGGTTCGGCGCGGTACCGACTCTCACCGCCGCGGCCGCCGTCACCCACCGGCTGCGCCTGGGCACCCTCGTCACCTCAGTCAAGCCTTTTTCGCCTATCGCAGCCTGAGCTGCGAAGATTCGCTTCGTTCGACGAGCACTGTCACCCACTCAGATACCGATGAGCCGGACACGGTCGCCGCACAACCGGGCCATGTCGTCGACATCGGAGGTCAGCATGGCCACGGGGCCCGGCTGGCGCAGTGCCACCTCGGCCACGGTCGCGTCAATCGCATACTTGTGGCCGTGCAGACCCGCGGCCTTGAGCAGTTCCGCGGATGCCCTCGCCGCACCCTCGGTCACCGGCTCGACCTTGACGCGGGACAGCGCCCACCGCAGCCGAGGCATGTTCACCCGCCCGTGGCTGACTTCCACGATGGTGTTGGCGCCGATGACGAAATCGGCGCCCATGGCATGAAACACCTGGAACATCGCAAGGATCTTGCGGTCCTGTGCGATCCAGGCGGAGAGCCCCTGGGAGTCCAGGACGACCGTCTCGACGTGCTCGTTCACGCCGCGCTCGCCGACCCGCCCGTATCCGTCGTCCCGCTGTCGCGGTCGCCGACGCGGTCCCGGGACAATCGCCGCGACGCGTACGGATTCGTCGAGCCACCCATCTGCTGGGGCGATGCACATCTCATGCGCTGCGACAGCCACCAACCGGCAGGGCAATGGCTCCCGAGCCGCTTGCGTCGCCTGTGAAAGGACGCGAGGACGCAGAATACCCGCCGCGGGCGGCATCGACGTCGTGAGTGCCCAAAGGACGGTCCCCGCGTCAGGCGGGTTTGTACGGGGCCCGCCGCCGACGCGATGATGGGGCCGTTCGAGTAGCCCCGGTCCGGTGGGAGCAGCAGATGCGGCGAGACGGAAAGACAGCCCCGTCCGATCTCCAGCTGAAGATCGTGTTGCACGGTACGAGACCGCCTCTGTGGCGGCGCCTCGTGCTGCCGTCCGACACTTCGCTCGGCACGCTGCACGACGCCATCCAGGTCGCTTTCGGCTGGCATGGTGGTCATCTGCACCTGCTCACCGACGAGTTCGGTCGGAGGTACGGCGTCGCGGCCGACCTCATCGATCTCGGTTTCGGCCGCGAGGTCGGCGACGAGGCCGCCACCGCGCTCGGCGACGTACTCGCCGAGGAGGGGGCACGGCTGCGCTACACCTACGACTTCGGGGACGACTGGGAGCACGGGATCACACTGGAGAAGACGCTGCCACGCCCGGCAGACGCGGAGCGAACGGTGCGCTGCGTGGGCGGGCGCCGCGCCGATGTGCCCGGCGAGGACATCGGCGGCGTGTGGGGGCTGGCCGACGTGCTCCAACTCCTCGACCGCCCGGACGGGGCCGAGCACGACGTGCACGGCGAACTCGTCGCCGGGCTCCGCGCGGCGGGTTACGATCCGGCGGCCTTCGACCGGGACGAGATCACCGAGCGGCTGGCCCGGCTGACGCCGGACACGGCGTCCGGCACGGTGAGGCAGCCGGCCGGTGGACGGGCCGGGCACGGCGACGTCCGTCGGCTGACCGCCGAGGACGTGGCGTCGTGCACCTGCGGGCAGTGCCGGGTGGGCGACCCGGTCGATGCCGGAGTCGACGGACCGGCCGAGGATGTGCCTGTGCTGCGCCCGGTGACCCTGGCTCCGCGGGAGGATCTTGTCGCTGCCGTGCGGGGTGTCCCGCTCTTCGACGCGACGCTGCGGCTCGCCGCCTGGTGCCACGAGGGACGGCAGGTCACCACCGGCCGGGTGCTGCGGCCCGCGCTCGCCCGTGAGGCCGTCGAGGAGCTCCAGTTGTGGAAGCTGGCCGACGACGACTCGCCGTATGCCGATGCCGTCGAACGGGCTCGTGCGTTGAAATCGCTGCGCAGCGCCAAGGACGTGGCCGTTCTCGACGATCCGTGGTGGCTCGCCGTGGACGGCGGGATGATCACGATCAGCGGGGGCCGCGCGTGGGGCGGCGCGGCGACCGACTTCGCCGGTGAGGACCTTCTGGAGTTCTGGGCCGCCACGATGGGCGATCTGCTGGAGGAGATCGGTGAGACGGGGGTGCTTGACGGGCTACTCGGTGGGCTGGGCGAGCTGACGGCCCAGATCGCCGACGGACTGGCCGGGCTGCTGTACGACGCCCCGGACGACGTCTGGGTGGATGTCGACGACCTGCGCGCGAAGGCCCGTGAGACGGGCGAGAACGGGCTGGAGTTCGATCTCTTCCAGGCATTGTTCGCGGCGTCCTTCCGGGAACTGGGGGAAGGACTCGCCCTGTTGGGCGCGGTGGAGTACGAGCCCGGTGACGGCGACGATTCGGCCGAGGAGGCTGTGCGCGCACTCCTGAACGCCATGGGCGGGCAGGAGCTGGGCAGTTCGGGAACCTCGTCGGCGGCGTCGGACCGGTCGCGGGACGACAGGCGCGGGGACCGCATGCGGCTCACCCCGCTCGGCCGCTACGGGCTCCGCGCCTACCTGATGGAGTGCGGTGTGCCTGCACCGCTGCTCGGTGAGTACGCCGAAGCGGACGCCTCCGCGCTGCTCCAGGGGCTCCTGGGCTACTCCCCCGAGGAGATGCGCCGGGAGGTCGAAGGGTGGCTGGAACGCCGCTCTGCGGCGGATGCCTCGGTGGGGCTGCTCGACGCCTGCGCGGGAGAGGGCCCCGAGGCCGCGGCGAAGCGGGCCGTGGCCCAACTGGTGCTGGCCGACCTCGACGACCCCCGGGCACTGCGGGTGCTGCGGAAGGCAGCGGACTCCGACGTCGAGGGGTGCCGCCAGGTGGCCACCGCGACCCTGGGCGCACGCCCTGGGGCAGAAGCGCACATGAACCCGGCGCGGGCGGAGGAGGCCGGGTTGTGGCTGCTCATCGACGGGCTGTCGCTCCTCACCGGTGCCCAAGAGAGCGAGGAGCTGGTCCGGGGCTTCCTGGAGAACTGGAACACGGCGCCGGAGGCGCTCGAACAGCGGGTGGACGACCTGTGGCGAGTGGAGCACCCGGCCACCGCCCAGGTGCTCGCCGAACTGGGTGAGGGCCTGCGCGGCGTCGACAAGCGGCTGGCCAACCGCATGCGTACCGCGGCGAACAAGGCGCACTCCCGCCGGTGACGGAAGGGCGGCCGGAACCCTCCGGTGGGTGACGGCGCGTGGTGGTGAGCGGGGCGCGGTGCGGCTCGCTTGCAGAACGATGGGGCGAAAGAGAGTGGCACGAGTAGTCGTACGGGAGCCGGGCACGGGCACGAGGAGTGTGCCGCCACTGGCCGCACCGGAGTCGGCCGCCTGGGCGCGGGGTCTGCTCGACGGCGGCTGGGCGGCGGTGTTCCTGCCCGGCGAGCCAGCCCGCCTCGGCCGGCTGCTGCTGTGGCAGCCCGTCGGGGCAGCCGCCGGCGACGGCATGGCGCCCGCGGGCATCGACGCCGAGGCGGTGGAGCTGGTGCTGCCGCACGGCCGTTCAGTCAGACGGCGCAGGGTGGAGGGCTACGCGTTGCCCGTCGCCCTCGCCGTGTCTGCCCTGGCCGGGGCACAGCCGCCGCATCCGTCCGCCGCCGCCTGGCAGGCCGCCGCCCGGTTCGCGCTGCGGCTGCTCGCCGACGGCCGTCTCCACCCGGCCCTCACCCCCGTCGGCTACGACAGCTGGCGGGCGGGCCCCTTCACTGCCGCTCAGCGTCAGACGCTTGACGCCCTCGCCGGCGCCTTCCCGCCCCACGCCCACTGCCTGCCCGAGCCCGGCCCGGCCCCGCGGCGCATCACCGAACCGGCCGCGCTGGTACGGCAGTTCTGTGACGCGGTCGCCGACGACCTGGTCCGTACTCCGGCCGCGGCGCTCGCCATGGGGGCGCTGCCGTACGCCTGGCGCGAGACGCGTGCCGTGCCCGCCCTGCGCGAGTGGGCCGAGGAGACCGCCGCCGCGTTCACCGCCGCCGTCGGCGTCTCGCTGCGCGTCGACCTGCCCGAAGGACGGCGTCGGCAGTTCCGGGCCGTCCTGCAACTGCACACCGCGGCGGATCCGGCGCTCGTCGTCGAGGCCGCACGACTGTGGAGCGAACCGGCCGAAGCGGAGCGGCTGCTCGGCCCGAGCGCCGAGACCGAGACACTGCTCGCACTGCGCCGCGGCGCCCGCGTCTGGCCACCGCTCCAACGCCTGCTGAAGGACTCCGCTCCCGATCAGCTACGGCTGACCGACGACGAAGCCTTCGACCTGCTGGGGGACGCCACCGACGCGCTGCGCGCGGCAGGTATCGACGTGCACTGGCCGCGCGAGCTGGTCAAGGCGCTCACCGCGACCGCGGAGATCGGGCAGCGCACCGCCCCAGGCTCCAGCGCGGGCGGCCTCCTCGACGCCGACGCCCTCCTCGACTTCCGCTGGCAGCTCTCGCTCGGCGGCAAGCCGCTCACCGAGGCCGAGATGGACGCCCTCACCGAGGCGCGCCGCCCCCTCGTCCGGCTGCGCGACCAGTGGGTGGTCGCCGACCCGAAACTGGTGGCCCGCGCCAGGCGCCGCCGGATGGAACCGCTCACCCCCATGGAGGCGCTGAGCGCCGCGCTGACCGGCCAGGTGGAAAGAGACGGCGAGCCGATCCCCTGTGAGGCGGTCGGCTCGCTCGGCGACCTCGTCGCCCGTATCCGCGATCCCGAGTCACGTACTCCCGCCCCGCAGCCCACTGCGCTCAAGGCCATGTTGCGCGACTACCAGAAGCGGGGCCTCGCCTGGCTGGCCGAGATGTGTGAACTCGGCCTCGGCGGCTGCCTCGCCGACGACATGGGCCTGGGCAAGACCATCACTCTTCTCGCCCTGCATCTGCACCGCCAGACCGACCCCGCCACCGCGGGCCCCACGCTCGTCGTCTGCCCCGCCTCCCTGCTCGGCAACTGGCAGCGCGAGGCGGCCAGGTTCGCACCGTCCACGCCTGTGCGTCGCTACCACGGCGGCGACCGCCACCTCGAAGACCTGGCCGACGACGAGATCGTCCTGGTCACCTACGGGGTGCTGCGCCGCGACCGCGAAGTCCTCGCCGAGACCGCCTGGTCGCTTCTCGCCGCCGACGAGGCCCAGCACGTCAAGAACCCCTACGCCGTCACCGCCCGCGAACTGCGCGCCCTGCCCGCCCGCGCCCGCGTCGCCCTCACCGGTACCCCCGTGGAGAACAACCTCTCCGAACTGTGGGCGCTCCTCGACTGGACCACCCCCGGACTCCTCGGCCCACTCACCGCCTTCCGCGACCGGCACGCCCGCGCCATCGAGGCCGGCGAGGACCCCGAGGCCGCCGAACGTCTGTCCCGTCTCGTACGCCCCTTCCTTCTGCGCCGCAGGAAGTCCGACCCGGGGATCGCACCCGAACTGCCGGCCAAGACGGAGACCGACCGCATCGTCTCGCTGACGGCCGAGCAGACCAGCCTGTACGAGGCGGTGGTCCGCGAGACCATGGCGAAGATCGCCGAATCCGAGGGCATCGCCCGTCGCGGCCTGGTGCTCAAGCTGCTCACCGCGCTGAAGCAGATCTGCAACCACCCGGCCCAGTACCTGCGTCAGTCCACACCGTTGCACGGCCGCTCCGGCAAGCTCGGCCTGCTCGACGAACTGGTCGACACCATCATCGCCGAGGACGAGTCGGTGCTGGTCTTCACCCAGTACAAGCAGATGGCGACCCTCCTGGAGAAGCATCTCGCCGAGCGCGGCACCCCCACCCTTTTCCTGCACGGCGGCACCCCCGTCGCGCGGCGCGAGGAGATGGTGGAAGGCTTCCAGCGCGGTGAAGTACCGGTGTTCCTGCTGTCGTTGAAGGCTGCGGGCACCGGGCTCAACCTCACCCGCGCCACCCACGTCGTGCACTACGACCGCTGGTGGAACCCGGCCGTCGAGGATCAGGCCACCGACCGCGCCTACCGCATCGGCCAGGACAAGCCCGTCCAGGTGCACAAACTCATCGCGGAGGGAACCGTGGAGGACAAGGTGGCGAAGCTGCTCGAATCCAAGCGCGCGCTCGCCGACGCCGTCGTCGGCTCCGGTGAGGCCGCCCTGACCGAACTGTCCGACGCCGATCTCGCCGAACTCGTGGCCCTGGGGAGGCAGTCATGAGCGCCTCGCTGCCCGGCCAGCGCCGCGCACCGGCCCGCGGCAAGCGCTCCTTCGCCGCGACCTGGTGGGGCCAGGCGTGGGTGACGGCCCTGGAGGACTCCACTCTGGACGCCGGGCGCCTGTCACGCGGACGCACCTACGCCCGCAAGGGCATGGTCGGCGCGACCACCGTCGCCCCGGGCCAGGTCAAGGCTGCGGTCCAGGGCAGCCAGCCGCGCCCATACCGTTCCTCCGTCCACCTGCCCGTCCTCACCGGCGCCCAGTGGGACACCCTGCTCGACACCATCGCGGCCCGAGCCGGGCATCTCGCCGCGCTCCTCGACGGCGAGATGCCCGCCGAACTCGTCGACGACGCCCGCCGGGCAGGCGTCCCCCTGCTCCCGCAGCCCACCGAACTCGACCCCGAATGCTCCTGCCCCGACTGGGGCTACCCCTGCAAACACGCCGCCGCCCTCTGCTACGCCATCGCCGCCACCATCGACGCCGACCCCTTCGTCCTCTTCGCACTGCGCGGCCGCAGCCGCGAGGAGGTCCTCGCCCAACTGCGCGCACGCCGCACGACAACCCAGGAGACCGCGAGCCCACCGGCCCCGGCCGGCATCCCGGCCGCCGCCGCGTACACCCGCTGGGCCGAACACGCCCCCCAGCTGCCAGAACGCCCCGAACCGGCCGCCCACACCACCGCGCTGCCCGTCCCCCCGCCGCCCGGCAGTGGCTTGGCCACCACGGACCTGGAGCGCCTCATGACCGACGCCGCCGCACGCGCCGCGCGGCTCCTCGCGGGCGACACCGCCAGCCTGCACCTGACCCAGCACCAGGACGCGGTACGGATCGCCGCGGGTGGCACCGGACACGAGTGGTTCCACCGCCTCATCGAGAACACCGGCACCAAACCGGCCACGTTCGCCCGCCTCACCCGCGCCTGGCGCCACGGGGGCGCGATGGGCCTCACCGTCGCCGAACAGCCCCACACCCCGGACCCGTCGGCGATGGCAGCGGCCCGCACCGCGCTGACCACAGCCCTCACCGAGATGACCGACGCCCACGTCCCCCTCAGGGCCTGGCGCAACCGCCTCACCCTCACCGACCACGGCATCCAGCTGCGCCTGGGCCCCGACGCCCGCTGGTATCCCTACCTCCAGGATGACGACGGCGAATGGTGGCCCGCGGCACCAGCCGACCCCGACCCGGTCGCCGCGCTCACCGCGGTCTGGCAGCAGACCAGGGAGTAGTCCCCTACGGCGGCCTCCCCATCACCGCCGTCCAGGAGGAAGGCGCCCGCACCTCCACCCACAAGTTCACATCAGTCAAACCTCGTTCATGCATCAGCGTCTGACCTGGTCTTCACGTGCGAGAAAGTATCGACGGTCACGCCATTCGGTCCCGTTGGTTCAGGTCGGCAGATGCCCCACGAAGATCCCGATGAGAATCCGGTCGTCGTACGTGGCGATCGGTAGTGAGAAGTGGACCCTGTCGCGGTCCCAGAGTCGCTTGCCGTGCCACTCGCATCGGTAGGTGCCGTCGCCGTAGCCGACGTTGCGCTGTTCCCACGCCTTCGCGTTCTTCTTCGTGTTCGGGCTCTCGGGCGAAATGTCCAGACCCCGCGCACCAAACCTGCGGACCACCTGCGTCTGGTCGCCGCCGCATTCGGCCAGTGTCCGGGTGAAGTGCTCGTCGACCGCGCCCAGCAGCTTCACCAGCCAGGGCAGGACTTCGGCGTAGGCGCCCTTGAAGTGGTGCAGCCGCAGGGAGTCGGCGAAGAGCAACTGGGGGAAGGCGTCCTCGGTGAAGGCGAAGAAGCGCTCGGCCGGAACGTTCTCGTGGGTGAGGAGGCCGCGCCAGAAGCCCGGTATGTCGTCGGGGAGCCGTATGACGTGCACCTTCACCTCGTCCTGACCGGACTCCGTCGTCCGCGTGACGGTGAGCCATCCGGACGGCCAGTCGGGTTCCTTGGAATACGGCACCAGGAGGCAGGACATGGCGCGGCCCTCAGCTGCCCGCGCCAGAGCGTGGGCTGTGCCCCAGGACGGTTCTTGCCAGGGGCCGTCGGCCACCCGGACCGGCTGGGGCAGATCCGCCTCGTCCGGTCTTACGCACCGACATTTGCTCACCAGTTGCTGCAGAAGAGCCCGCTTGTCACGGGGCAGTCCGCCGTCCGGGGAGTACAGGGCGTCGATCAGCGTGACCGAGGGGGGCTTGCGCCGATCTCCCCTCCGCCCTTCCCCGGCAGGACGTCGCCCTGGCCGACGGCGAGGCCGAGGATCTCCGACAGGGACTCGACCAGGCGGCGGGCGATGTGGCGGATGTCGTCGGCCGTGAGGCATGCACCGCCGTCGAGCATCGCCGGGGCGAGACCCAGGATGACGGCCGCGGTCTCCAGTTGTCGCTGCCGGTCGGGGCCTGCGGCGGGTCGGTCATGGTGTCGCCGGGCGGCGCAGAGGCAGATCTACGGGGAGGTCTACAGGCACGCGGCCTTCCCTTGAGGGTGCGTCTGCCCGCCGTACGGCGCTTCGCCCGGGCTGTGTCCCCAGCGTCCCTCGGTGACGGAGTCCACCAGGTACAGGCCCAGACCGCCGCCGCCATGCCCCCACGTCTCCGCCGTCAGTTCCCTTATCGTTGTCGGGTTCTCGTCCCCGTCGTGCACCAACGCCCGCAGCCACCTCTCCTTCACCGCCAGCCACAGCACGGCGCCATTACCGCCCTTCGCGCGCACGAAGGCGTCAGACGAGTTCGGAGGTGCAGAGAATCGCGTCTTCGATCAGGGCGCCGTCCAGCGCAAGGCCGTGGCCCCGCCCTCGTCGGCCTGGCGCCGTTCCACCGCCGACGGAGGGGGAGGCCTGACGGTCGGGCGATATTGTCGGTGACATGCATCTGAGCACTGTGATTCTGCCGATCTACCGCTGGGCCGCCGAGGGGCTGAAGATGTGGCAGCGGGCCGAGGAGCTAGGCTTCCATGCCGCCTACACCTATGACCATCTGTCGTGGCGGGTGCCGTTTCGTGAGGGGCCGTGGTTCGGGGCAGTCCCGACGCTGACGGCGGCAGCGACGGTAACGCAGAGTATGCGGTTGGGTACCCTCGTCACCTCCCTCAACTTCCGGCACCCCGTCACGCTGGCCAAGGACCTCATCACGCTCGACGACGTCTCCGACGGGCGCATCACCCTCGGCATCGGCGCCGGCGGCAACGGCTTCGACGCCACGACACTGCGCCGGAGCGACGAGGAGCCGTGGACACCGCGCGAACGGGCCGACCACTTCGACGAGTTCGTACCGCTGCTCGACCAGCTGCTGCGTGAGCCCTCGGTGACGTACGAGGGCAAGTTCTACTCGGCGAACGAGGCCCGGAACATCCCCGGCTGTGTGCAGCGGCCCCGGCTGCCGCTCGCCGTGGCCGCCACCGGCCCGCGCGGAATGAAGCTCGCGGCCCGGCACGGCCAGGCCTGGGTCACCACAGGCGACCCGAAGCTGTACGAGACAGGCACCCCGGAGCAGTCCGTGGAGGCCATCCGCGGGCAGCTCACCAAGCTGGGCACGGCCTGCGAATCCATCGGCCGGGATGTCGCCGAGCTGGACAAGATCCTGCTCACCGGTTTCACCCCGGACCGACCGCTGCAGTCCTTCGACGCCTTCGTGGACTTCGCGGGCACCCACTTCGCGCTCGGCTTCACGGAGATCGTCATCCACATGCCGATCCCCGACTCCGACTTCGCTGCGGACGAGAAGGTCTTCGAGCGCATCGCCACCGAGGGCCTGGCCCAGCTCGGCCGCTGACCCACCCGCCACCAGAACCGGCGGCATGTGCACCGGGCATGTTCGCCTGGTCAGGGGCGCACATCCTCAGATGTGCGCCCCTCCGCACGCCCGTGCACCCTCGTACGCGAGAATGGACGGGTGACCTCAGCTACCGACTCGCCTCCGCCTGCCTCTATCCGGCTGATCGCCACCGACCTGGACGGCACCCTGCTCCGCGACGACAAGACGGTCTCCGACCGTACGGTCGCCGCGATGGCCGCTGCCGAGGAGGCCGGTATCGAGGTCTTCTTCGTCACCGGACGCCCGGCCCGCTGGATGGACGTCGTCAGCGACCATGTGCACGGCCACGGCCTGGCGATCTGCGCCAACGGCGCGGCGGTCGCCGATCTCCACACCGGCGGCAAGCTGGTCAAGGTCCGGCCGCTGGAGCGTGCCATCGCCCTCGATGTCGTCCACTCGCTGCGCGCCGCCGCCCCCGGCACCACCTTCGCCGTCGAGCTGGCCACCGGCATCCACTACGAGCCGGACTACCCGCCGTTCCACCTGGACCCGTGCGCCTCGGTCGCCGTCGCCGAGAAGCTGCTGCACGAGGAGACGCCCGGCGCCGGTGCCCCCGTACTGAAGCTCCTCGCCCACCACGCCGAACTGTCCCCGGACGACTTCCTCGCCCTGGCCCGTACGACGGCCGGCGACCGGGCCTCCTTCACCCGGTCCAGCCCCACGGCCCTGCTGGAGGTCAGTGGTCCGGGGGTCTCCAAGGCCAGCACGCTGGAGCTCTGCTGCGCCGAGCGCGGCATCTCGCCCGCCGAGGTCGTCGCCTTCGGGGACATGCCCAACGACGTGGAGATGCTGAGCTGGGCGGGCACGTCGTACGCGATGGGCAACGCCCACCCGGCCGCGCTCGCCGCCGCTTCCGGCCGGACCGGCACCAACGGCGAGGACGGCGTCGCGGTCGTCATCGAGCGGATCATCGCCGAGCGCCGGGCGTCCGACACCGGACGCTGAGCCCCCGAGAACAGGAACGCGACGGCCGGGCGCTGAGCCCCGAGAACAGGAACGCGACGGCCGGGCGCTGAGCCCCGAGAAGGCGACGGAGGGAGACAGGCGCCCGGCCGCCTCAGAGGGGCGCCTCCCACACCACTGTCGTGCCGCACCCGTCCTCCCCGATGCCGGGCCCGAACCAGCTGGCACCGCCGAGCGACTCCGCCCGGCGCGCCAGGTTCCGCAGCCCGCTGCGACGGCCGCCCTCCGGGATGCCCACTCCGTCGTCGGCGACCGACAGCCGCACCGAGTCCCTCCCGTCGGGCAGTGTCGCGGTCGCGTCGACGACCACGTCGATCAACGACGCCTCGGCGTGCCGGAAGGCGTTGGACAGCGCCTCCCGCAGCGCCGCGATCAGGTTCTTGCCGGTGAGTTCGCCGACCAGCGAGTCGACCGGGCCGAGGAAGCGGTGCGAGGGCTTGAAGCCCAGCGGGACCGCCGCCATGTTGATCTCGCGCAGGACCCGGGTGCGCAGCCCCGACGGCGCTTCGGCGGGTTCCTGCTGCAGGGCGAAGATCGCGGTACGGATCTCCTGGATGGTCACGTCCAGTTCGTCGACCGCCCGGCCGACCCCGGTCTGCACCTCGGGCACGACCGACCGGCGCTGGGCGCTCTCCAGCATCATCCCGGTGGCGAACAGCCGCTGGATGACCAGATCATGCAGATCGCGGGCGATCCGGTCCCGGTCCTCGTAGACCGCCAGCCGCTCCCGGTCCCGCTGTGCCTCGGCCATCATCAGCGCGAGCGCGGCCTGCGAGGCGAACTGGGTGGCAAGGGTCCGCTCCGCCTCCGTGAACGGCCTGCCGCCCCGGGCGCGAGGGGTGGCGAGCGCACCGAGCACCCGCCCACCGCTGTGCAGAGGCAGCAGCATGCTCGGGCCGTACCGATGGGCCAGCCTGGTGACCATGCGGGAGTCGGTGGCCGAATCGTCCACGAAGACCGCCTCGCCGCCCAGCAGTTTCGCCGCCACCGGGCTCTCCTGCCCGATGATCACCCCGAGCGAGGAGGAGGGGTCGTCCGCGGAGACGGCGACGATCTCCAGCCCGCCGTCCTCGGTGGGCAGCAGCACGATCCCGGCGGCGGAGTCGGCGAGCCGGCGGGCCTGTTCGGCGACGACGGAGAGCGCGTCGTCCGCGTCGCCGCCGGAGAGCAGGGCGGTTGTCACAGCCACCGATCCGTCGATCCACCGCTCACGCTGACGTGCCGCCTCGTACAGCCGGGCGTTACCGATGGCGATCCCGGCCTCCGTGGCGAGCACGCGCACCATGTGCAGGTCGTAGTCGTTGAACTCGCCGCCGTCGTTCTTCTCGGCCAGATAGAGGTTTCCGAAGATCTCGCCCTGTACGCGGATCGGGACGCCGAGGAAGGTCCGCATCGGGGGGTGGCCGGGCGGGAATCCGGCGAACCTCGGATCGGCCGTCAGATCGGCGAGCCTCACCGGTGCCGGATCGCGGATCAGCGCGCCCAGCAGCCCCCGGTGCCCATCGGGGCGGTGGCCGATCTCGTCCGCCACCTCGTCCGGCACCCCGTGCGTGACGAAGTCGGAGAGCCCCTCGCCCTCCTCGTCGACGACGCCGATGGCGGCGTAGCGGGCGTGGGCGAGTTCGGCGGCCGTCTCGCAGATCCGGTCGAGGGTGGAGTGCAGTTCCAGGCCCGCGCCGACGGAGCGCATGGCTTCCAGCAGCTGTGGGATGCGGGCGGTGATTTCGGTGGACAGGCCCTGCAGGCTGCGGGTCGCCTGGGTAGCCGCTTCGAGTGAGTCCTTCGGGTCCTGCTCCGGCATACCCCGAGAGTAGTTAGTCCCGATTGGGGAGGAAAGTCGGCTGTCGTGCCGCCCGGCTCACGCACGTACACCGACGGCTTCCTCGGCCGCCCGCGCTTCCTCCCGCCCGGGCACCCGTACGGTCTCCCGCTCGCGCTCCAGCATCCGGCGCAGGGGGCCTTCCTCTGCGGCGAGACCGGCGTACGGGCCGCGCTGCACGACCCGGCCCTCGTCGAGCACCAGCACCTCGTCGACGGCTTCGAGTCCCTGCAGACGATGGGTGATCAGGACGGTCGTGCGCCCCTCGGTGACGGCCAGCAGGTCCGCGGTCAGGGCGTCCGCGGTCGCCAGGTCGAGATGCTCGGCCGGCTCGTCCAGGACGAGGACGGGGAAGTCGGCGAGGACCGCCCTGGCCAGGGCGAGGCGCTGGCGCTGGCCGCCGGAGAGGCGTGCGCCGTGTTCGCCGACGAGGGTGTCGAGCCCGTCGGGCAGCGCCTCGGCCCAGTCGAGCAGCCGTGCCCGGCCGAGGGCGGCCCGCAGTTCCTCGTCCGTCGCACCGGTTCGGGCCAGCCGCAGATTCTCCCGGATGGTGCTGTCGAAGACATGGGCGTCCTGGGCGCACAGCCCGACGAACCGCCGGACCGTGGCCCCCTCCAGCGCACCGGCCTCGACGCCGCCGATCCGGTACGTCCCCGCCCGTGCGTCCAGGAAGCGGACCAGGACCTGCGCGAGGGTCGTCTTCCCGGAGCCGGAGGACCCGACGACGGCGATCCGCCTGCCGGGCGTCAACGTCAGGTCGACGGCGTCGAGGGCGTCCCGTGCCGCCCCGGCGTACCGCGCCGACAGCCCCCGTACCTCCAGCGGGAAGGGCGATGCGGGCGCCTCGGCCGGGCTCTCGGGTTCGTGTACGGGCAGCGGGGCGTCCAGCACCTCGTACACCCGCTCCGCGCTCTTCTCGACCCTCCGGCGGTACTGCACGGCGAGCGGCAGGCCGGTCACGGCCTCGAAGGCGGCGAGCGGGGTGAGTACCACCACCGCGAGTTCCACGCCCGCGAGCCGGCCGTCGTGCACGGCGGGAAGGGCGACGAGTGCGGTGGCGACGACAGTGAGGCCGGCGACCAGGGCGATGAGGCCGGTGCCGAGCGCGGTGGCGGTCGCCGCGCGGGCGGCGATGCGGGTCAGCACGCCGTCGGCGTCCCGGGTCCGCTCCGCGCGGGCGGGCAGGGCACCCGCGACGGTCAGTTCGGCGGTCCCGCCGAGCAGGTCCGTGATCCGGGTGGCCAGATCGGCGCGTGCCGGGGCGAGCCGGCGTTCCGCGTGACGGGAGCAGGCGCTGCTGACCAGCGGCACTCCCACTCCGGCCAGCAGCAGTCCGGCGGCCAGCACGGCGCCTGCCTCCGGCAGCAGCCAGCCGGTGAATCCGACGGCCGCCGTTCCGACGACCACGGCGGTCCCGGCGGGCAGCAACCAGCGCAGCCAGTAGTCCTGCAGGGCGTCGACGTCGGCGACGAGCCGGGAGAGCAGGTCCCCGCGCCTGGTCCGGCGGAGTCCGGCGGGCGCGACGCGCTCCAGCCCTCGGTAGACGGCGACGCGCAGTTCGGCGAGCATCTTGAGCACCGCGTCGTGCGACACCAGACGCTCGGCGTAGCGGAAGACGGCCCGGCCGATTCCGAAGGCGCGGGTCGCGGTCACGGCGACCATCAGATAGAGCACCGGCGGCTGTTCGGAGGCGCGGGAGATCAGCCAGCCGGAGACGGCCATGAGCCCGACGGCCGAGCCCAGGGCGAGGCTTCCCAGCAGCAGCGCGAGTGCCAGCCGGCCGCGCTGTGCCCCTGCGGCCTCCCTGACCCGGGCCAGGACCCGCCCGGAGCGGGCCGCGGTGTCCCGCAGCACCTCGTGCTCCGGCGCCACTGCGTCGTGGGCGGAGGGCGCGCTCGTCGGCCGCGGCACGACCGCGGCCGTCCCGGTCCTCACCGGCCGCGCGGTCGCACCCGGGGCCAGGGTCACCACCCGGTCGGCGACCGCGAGCAGCGCCGGGCGGTGCACGACCAGCAGCACGGTCCGGCCCACCGCCAGCCGCCGTACCGCCTCGACGATCCCCGCTTCCGTCTCGCCGTCCAGGCTCGCGGTCGGCTCGTCGAGCAGCAGCAGCGGGCGGTCGGCGAGGAAGGCCCGCGCGAGCGCGAGCCGCTGCCGCTGTCCGGCGGAGAGGCCCGCGCCGTCCTCGCCGATGAGCGTCCGCACCCCGTCCGGCAGTTCCGCCACGAAGTCGTGCGCCCCGGCGTCCCGCAGTGCGGCCGTCACCGCGCTGTCGTCGGCGTCCGGCCGGGCCAGTCGTACGTTCTCCGCGATGGTGCCCGCGAAGAGATACGGGCGCTGCGGCACCCAGGCGATCCGTTCCCGCCATTGCTCGGGCGCGAGCGTCGCCAGATCGACGCCGCCGATCCGTACCCGCCCCCCGTCGGGTGCCGTGAAGCCGAGGACCACATCGAGCAGGGTGGACTTCCCGACGCCGCTGGGGCCGACCAGGGCCACGGTCTCCCCCTCGTCCACCACCAGCGAGGCCTCGTCGAGCGAGGGTTCGGTACGGCCCTCGTGCCGTACGGTCACCCCTTCCAGCTCCAGCCGCAGCGAACCGGGTACGTCCGCCGTGCCGCCCTGCCGGAGCTCGGTCTCCAGGACCGCGAAGATCTCCTCCGCGGCCGAGAGCCCCTCGGCGGCCGCGTGGTACTGCGCTCCGACCTGGCGGATCGGCAGATAGGCCTCGGGCGCCAGGATCAGCACCACCAGGCCGGTGTAGAGGTCGAGTTCGCCGTGCACCAGCCGCATGCCGATAGTGACGGCCACGAGGGCCACCGACAGCGTCGCCAACAGCTCCAGGGCGAAGGACGACAGGAACGCGATCCGCAGGGTCCGCAGCGTGGCCCGGCGGTACTGCGAGGTGATCGTGCGGATGGACTCGGCCTGCGCCTTGGCGCGGCCGAAGACCTTCAGGGTTGGCAGTCCGGCGACCACGTCGAGGAAGTGTCCGGAGAGCCGGGACAGCAGCCGCCACTGGCGGTCCATCTGTGACTGGGTGGCCCAGCCGATCAGGATCATGAAGAGCGGAATGAGCGGCAGCGTGACCACGATGATCGCTGCCGAGACCCAGTCCTCGGTGACGATCCGGGCAAGGACCGCCACCGGCACGACCACTGCGAGTCCGAGCTGCGGCAGATAGCGCGCGAAGTAGTCGTCGAGCGCGTCGACCCCACGGGTCGCGAGCGCCACCAGGGAGCCGGTGCGCTGTCCGTTCAGCCAGCCGGGGCCGAGCGCCGCGGCCCGCGCGAGCAGTCGGCCGCGGAGTTCGGACTTGACCGCCGCGCTGGCCCGGTACGCGGCCAGTTCGGTCAGCCAGGAGACCAGGCCCCGGCCGAGAGCGACCGCGGCGAGCAGGATCAGCGGGGTCCGCAGCCCGGAGACCGTGAGTCCGTCCTCGAACCCGCCCACCACCACTTCGGCGATGAGCATGGCCTGGGCGATGACCAGCGCCGCCCCGACAACTCCGAGCGCCACCACGGCTGCCAGGAAGAGGCGGGTGGCACGGGCATAGCGGAGCAGACGCGGGTCGATCGGTTTCACGTGAAACAGCCCCTAGCGAGCTCGGTCGATGGACCAGGGTCTGCCCGGCGGATCAGGGTGGGCGTCGCGCCCCCGGCCATGATCCGCCGGCCAGGCCCCGGCTGCGTTCAGTGCGCTTCGGCGATGTGCTGCGTACCGATGCGCTTGCGGAACACCCAGTACGTCCAGCCCTGGTACAGCAGGACGATGGGGGTGGCGATCCCCGCACACCAGGTCATGATTTTCAGCGTGTACGGGGTGGACGAGGCGTTGGTGACCGTGAGGCTCCAGGCGTCGTCCAGCGAGGACGGCATGACGTTCGGGAAGAGCGTCAGGAAGAGCATGGCGACCACGGCAGCGACGGTCACGCCGGAGAACGCGAACGACCAGCCCTCGCGTCCCGCGGCGATCATGGCGACCGCACCGACCAGCGCCACCACGGCGATGATCATCGCCAGCAGGCTCCAGCCGTCCCCGTTGTCGAGCTGGGTCCAGATCAGGAAGCCCAGCGCGAGCACCGCGGTGACGATCCCCAGCTTCAGCGCCAGCCTGCCCGCTCGCTCCCGGATGTCCCCCGCCGTCTTGAGCCCCGCGAACACGGCGCCGTGGAAGGTGAAGAGGGAGAGCGTGACCAGTCCGCCGAGAATGGCGTACGGGTTGAGCAGGTCCCAGAAGTTGCCCACGTACTCCATGTCGGCGTCGATCTTCACGCCGCGCACGATGTTCCCGAAGGCCACGCCCCAGAGCAGGGCCGGGAGCAGCGAGGTCCAGAAGATCGCGTGTTCCCAATTGGTCTGCCACTTCTCGCCGGACCGCTTCGCCCGGTACTCGAAGGCGACCCCGCGCACGATCAGGCAGACGAGGATGAGCAGCAGCGGCAGATAGAAGCCGGAGAACAGGGTGGCGTACCACTCGGGGAAGGCGGCGAAGGTCGCACCGCCCGCGGAGAGCAGCCACACCTCGTTGCCGTCCCAGACGGGCCCGATCGTATTGATCAGGACCCGTCGTTCCTTGCGGTTGCGGGCCAGCAGCTTGGTGAGGACGCCGATCCCGAAGTCGAATCCCTCCAGGAAGAAGTAGCCGGTCCAGAGGACGGCGATGAGTACGAACCAGACGTCGTGGAGTTCCATCTCTCAGCTCCTCTGCTCTCAGTAGGAGAAGGCCATCGGCCGGTCGGCGTCTTCGTGATCGCCGCCGATCTTGGTGGGCGGGTTGAGGTCGGCCTCCGTGAGTTCCGGCGGACCTGCCTTGATGTACTTCACAAGCAGTTTCACCTCGACGACCGCGAGCACGGCGTAGAGCAGGGTGAAGCCGATCATCGAGGTGAGCACCTCGCCCTGCGAGACGCCGGGGGAGACCGCGTCGCGGGTCTGGAGCACGCCGTAGACGACCCAGGGCTGGCGGCCCATCTCGGTGAAGATCCAGCCCCAGGAGTTGGCGATCAGCGGGAAGAGCAGCGTCCAGAGCGCGACGATCCAGTAGCACTTGGCGAGCTTCGGGCTGAGGGCCTTGTTCTTGAAGAGGACCAGGTGGGGCACTTCGTCCTCACCGGTCCGCAGTCCCGGTGGCAGCATGAACTTCTTCCGGGTCAGCCACAGTCCGAGGATGCCGAGGCCGAAGGACGCCATCCCGAAGCCGATCATCCAGCGGAAGCTCCAGAACGCGACCGGGATGTTGGGGCGGTAGTCGCCGGGGCCGAACTTCTCCTGCTCGGCCTTGTTGATGTCGTTGATGCCGGGGACGTACGAAGTGAAGTTGTCGTCCGCGAGGAAGGACAGTATCCCCGGGATGGAGATCTCCACGGTGTTGTGGCCCTTGGCCACGTCGCCGACCGCGAAGATCGAGAAGGGCGCCGAGTTCTGCCCCTCCCAGAGCGCCTCGGCGGCGGCCATCTTCATCGGCTGCTGCTTGAACATGACCTTGCCGAGCTGGTCACCGCTGACGGCGGTGAGCAGTCCGGAGATGACCACGGTGACCAGGCCGAGCCGCAACGAGGTCCGCATCACCGGGATGTGCTTCTTGCGCGCCAGGTGGAAGGCGGCGATGCCGACCATGAACGCGCCGCCGACCAGGAAGGCCGCGGTGATGGTGTGGAAGAACTGGGCGAGCGCGGTGTTCTGGGTGAGCACGTGCCAGAAGTCGGTGAGCTCGGCCCGGCCGCGTTCCTTGTTGATCCGGTAGCCGACCGGGTGCTGCATCCAGGAGTTGGCCGCCAGGATGAAGTACGCGGACAGGATCGTCCCGATGGAGACCATCCAGATGCAGGCGAGATGGATCTTCTTCGGCAGCTTGTCCCAGCCGAAGATCCACAGACCGATGAAGGTGGACTCGAAGAAGAACGCGATCAGCGCCTCGAACGCGAGCGGAGCACCAAAGATGTCGCCGACGAACCGCGAGTAGTCGGACCAGTTCATACCGAACTGGAACTCCTGGACGATGCCGGTGACGACGCCCATGGCGATGTTGATCAGGAAGAGTTTGCCCCAGAACTTCGTCGCCCTGAGGTACTTCTCGTTGTTCGTCCGGACCCAGGCGGTCTGCAGGCCGGCGGTGAGCGCGGCGAGAGAGATCGTCAGGGGGACGAACAGGAAGTGATAGACGGTGGTGATACCGAACTGCCATCGCGCCAAAGTTTCCGGCGCCAGAGCTAGCTCCACGTCGTCTTCTCCTTACGTCGCCGTAGTCACACCGGCAGTTTGCCCTTTAAATCCGACTAATCATGGGAGGAAATAGACACGCTTGTGAACGCGTTCACATTCACAAGCATTATGGCGCACGGACTTTCGGGACGTTCGGGCGGGGTACCCCTCTTGGGGCGTTCCGATCAATCCACCCGAACCAGACGCCCGGGGGCGCCGCGGACCCCGACAGCGAGAAGGGCCCCGCACCTCGTCGAACGAGGTACGGGGCCCGGGCCCTGAGCCGCGCAGGCAGCCTGCGCGACCGCCCTACAGCTCCTTGCGGTACGACTCCGCCACCTTCAGGAAGAGGTCGTTCGCCTCGTCCTCCCCGATCGAGACCCGCACGCCCTCGCCCGCGAACGGCCTGACCACCACTCCGGCCCGCTCGCATGCCGCGGCGAAGTCGGCGGTACGGTCCCCGAGCCGCATCCAGACGAAATTCGCCTGGGAATCCGGCACGGTCCACCCCTGGCCGGCCAGTGCCCGCTGCACCCGCTGGCGCTCGCACACCAGCGAGCCCACCCGCCCCAGGAGTTCGTCCTCGGCCCGCAGCGAGGCGACCGCCGCGTCCTGCGCGAGCTGGCTGACCCCGAAGGGCACCGCGGTCTTGCGCAGCGCGGCCGCCACCGGCTCGTGGGCCACGGCGAAACCGACCCGCAGACCCGCCAGGCCGTACGCCTTGGAGAAGGTCCGCAGCACTGCCACATTGGGCCGGTCCCGGTAGATCTCGATACCGTCCGGCACCTCGACGTCACGGATGAACTCCCGGTACGCCTCGTCGAGCACCACGAGGACATCGCCCGGCACCCGGTCCAGGAACCGCTCCAGCGCGGCCCGGCGCACCACGGTGCCGGTCGGGTTGTTCGGGTTGCAGACGAAGATCATCCGGGTGCGGTCCGTGATCGCGTCCGCCATCGCGTCGAGGTCGTGCACGTCACCCTCGGTCAGCGGAACCTTCACCGAGGTCGCACCGCTGACCTGCGTGATGATCGGGTACGCCTCGAAGGAGCGCCAGGCGTAGATGACCTCGTCGCCCGGGCCCGACGTGGCCTGGAGCAGCTGCTGCGCCACACCGACCGAGCCGGTTCCCGTGGCGAGGTGCGAGAGGGGCACACCGAAACGGTCGGCCAGCTCGTTCATCAGGCCGGTGCAGGCCATGTCCGGGTAGCGGTTGAAGTTCACGGCCGCCGCCAGGGCGGACTCCATCACCCCGGGCAGCGGCGGATACGGGTTCTCGTTGGAGGACAGCTTGAACGCGACCGGTCCGCCGGCCGCGGCCGGCTTTCCCGGTACATAGGCGGGGACGCCGTCCAGCTCGGCGCGCAGCTTGGGGCTCGTCTCGCTCACCGCAGGTCCTCCTCGACCGTCTGTACACATCAATACTGCTCACCTTATGAGGATTGGGCGCCGCTGCGAATGGCCGGAGCACCCAATCGTCCGGTGCGACCGGGAATGGGGGGAGCGCCCTTGGCCCTGACGCGCGCCGGTGGCTCACTCCGTGGCGCGCGTCCCTCGAAGAGGTGAGATGAGACCGCTTCGAGACATCGACCATTTAGTAGGCCCATCGGGTTCGACGCATGACACACTACGGCCAACCCCTTCAACGCCCTTGGTTTGCAAGGTATTTGCCCTTGAATGATCATGCAAAAACGTGCCTGTCAACGAGTGAATATGCGACCAGGCCAACCGTCCTTCCGAGCCCTACTATCGGCTCGCCATGACAGCAGCAGGGAAGCACCAGGTGAGCCGGACGGACACACCCCGGCGCGGCGGCCGGCAGGGACGAGCGGGAATCCGGGACGTGGCCGCCGCCGCCGGGGTCTCCATCACGACCGTCTCCGACGCGCTCAACGGCAAGGGCAGGCTCCCGGACGCCACCCGCCGCCATGTCCGCGAGGTCGCAGAGCGCCTGGGCTACCGCCCTTCCGCCGCGGCCCGAACCCTCCGTACCGGCAAGTCCGGCCTCATCGGCCTGACCGTGACGACCTACGGGGACGAACCTTTCACCTTCACCGAATTCGCGTACTTCGCGGAGATGGCCAGAGCCGCCACCTCCGCCGCGCTCGCCCGCGGTTACGCCCTCGTCATCCTGCCCGCCACTTCACGCCACGACGTCTGGTCGAACGTCGCCCTCGACGGCACCGTCGTGATCGACCCCTCCGACCAGGACCCGGTCGTCACGGAACTCGTACGCCAGGGGCTGCCCGTCGTCTCGGACGGACGCCCGGCCGGAACGCTCCCGGTCACCGCCTGGGTCGACAACGACCACCGGGCCGCCGTGCTCGATCTGCTCGACCATCTCGCCGCCGCCGGAGCCCGCCGCATCGGCCTGCTCACCGGCACCACCACCGACACGTACACCCGCCTCTCCACCACCGCGTACCTCCACTGGTGCGAGCGCGTGGGGCAGGATCCGGTGTACGAGTCGTACCCCGCCCACGACCCGTGCGCGGGTGCGGTCGCCGCCGATCGCCTGCTCGCCCGCCCCGACCGGCCCGACGCGGTCTACGGACTCTTCGACCCCAATGGCACCGATCTGCTGGCGGCGGCCCGCCGGTACGGACTGCGCGTCCCCGAGGACCTGCTACTGGTCTGCTGCAGCGAGTCCACCGTGTACGCGACGACCGAGCCCCCCATCACCACCCTCTCGCTCAAGCCGCGCAGGATCGGCACGGCGGTCATCCAGCTCCTCATCGACGCCATCGAGGGCGTGGATCAGGACGGACCGGTGGAGCAGGTGATACCGACCGAACTCATCGTGCGGGCCTCCTCGCAACGCCGTCCACCCCGCACCACGGTCAGCGCACCCCGCTCTCCGGCAGGGGACTGATCAGGCAATTTCGGACCAATCGGCCGGTGAACCCGACGTGCGTCCGGATTCACCACCCCTGGTGCGTCACACAGCACGATCCGCATTCCTATGATGGGCGCACGACACCGCGGACCGCCCCGACCAGCAGGGCCCGTCAGGTGTACGGCGGCGCGACGGTGGTGGAGGGGTCGATGACACAGGGGGCCGGTCAGGAACCCGTGGTGCGGACTGCGACGTTGCGCGACTTCCGCGTACCGCCCTATGCCCAGAACCCGGTGCCGCCATCATCACCGCACCCGGGCAACGCCGTCCCCGGTGGCGAGCCGCCGGAGGGGTACACCCCCACCGCGCGCGATCTTCCCGTGATCAACCGCGGTGACACCCTGCAGGTGGCGGCCGTCCCCGACCCGCGGCCCGCCCCGGATCAGGCCCTCGGACCGCTGTACGTCGTCGGCGACGTCCACGGCTATCTGGACGAGCTCCACGCCGCCCTCGCCGAGCAGGGCCTCATCGACGCCGACGGCAAATGGTCGGCGGGCAATGCCCGGCTCTGGTTCCTCGGCGACTTCACCGACCGGGGCCCCGACGGCATCGGGGTCATCGACCTCGTCATGCGCCTGTCCGCCGAGGCCGCGGCCGCCGGCGGCTACTGCAAGGCCCTGATGGGCAATCACGAACTGCTGCTCCTCGGCGCCAAGCGGTTCAACGACACCCCGGTCAACTCCGGCGCGGGCACCGCCACCTTCCAAGCGGCCTGGCTGCTCAACGGCGGTCAGAAGAACGACATGGAGCGGCTTCAGGACGTCCACCTCCAGTGGATGTCCCGGCTCGACGCGATCGTCGAGGAGGACGGGCATCTGCTGATGCACTCCGACACGACGGCCTACCTCGAATACGGCACCACCATCGAGGACGTCAACGACACCGTGCACGCCATCCTCACGCGTAACGACGCCGATGAGTGCTGGGACCTCTTCCGGAAGCTCACCAAGCGGTTCGCCTTCCGCGACGAGTCGGGCCCGCAGGCGGTCCGGGAGCTGATGTCGGCCTACGGCGGACAGCGCATCGTCCATGGTCACAGCCCCATTCCGTACCTCCTCGGAGAGGTCGGTTCGGAGGACGGCGAGGACGGCTCCGGCCCCGTGGTCGAAGGTCCGCACGTGTACGCGGACGGGCTCGCCATCGCCATGGACGGCGGAGTGACCATGGCCGGAAAGCTACTGGTCGTCCAACTGCCTCTGCATGACTGACGTTCTTCTGGGAAGACGCTCCCAGGAACTGACCACGCCGAACACCGGGCCTATTTACGGAAACCCCCTGTCACCCCGTGCCGTGGGCGCTCTACCATCGGCGTATCAGTAGCAGGCTCTCCTCCGTTTCCGCCCAACTGCCCGTCTCCAACGGGCACTCAGGCCCGACGGAGCATCGGGGGATGCACATGAACAGCGCTCCGCACCTGCTGGCCGAGGACCGACCCGAGTACGAGCGGATCCTCGACGACGCACTGCGTCATGCCCATGAACGACCGGATCTGGCCGCGGTCGGCGAGCGGCTCAATGCCGTGCAGCTGCGCACCATGGCGCTGGACGCCACGGAGCTGATCACCGCGACGGCCGCCACCGAGTACAAGCACTATGTGCAGGCCCGCGAGGAACTGCGCGGCCCTGCCGACGGAACGGACGAGGATGCGGGCCCCGGTTCCGGCACGGGCCGTCCGCACCAATCGGGCGCCGGCCTGGGAGCCGTCGTCACGGTCCTGGCGCCCGTGCTCGCCGGTACCGCCGCGTTCATATTCCTGTTGGCCGGCTATCTGCTGAGGCTGCTCGACCCGCCACCGTCCTTCGCCTCCACCATGGTCTCCGCGGGCTGGTTCTTCGCGGCGGTCACGGCCGCCGCCATCCTGGCCGCCGCGGTCGGGCTGCTCATCACCGCACTGCGCAACGGATCGACGTCGCAGCCCGTCGAGGACGAAGAGGACGAGTTGCCGGAGGACGTGGCCCGGGCCAGGGAGGCGTGGCGCCACGCCCTGCTGGAACGCGGCATCCTGCCGTTCCTGCGGGACGCGCTCGCCGATCCCGAGGCCGGTCGCGCGTCACGCACACCGCTCCGCTCGGCGAACCGCATCCCGAAGATCGGCTACAGCAGGCCGGACTTCTCCAGCCCGGACGACGGCCCGGCGGGCCCCCGCCCGACGTTCACCTCGCCGGACTTCACCAGCCCCGACTTCGGCGGCCCCGAGCACGAACTGGACTGACCGGCCCCGGCCGAACGGCAGGAACGGTCGCCCCGGAAGCAAGCGCCTCCGGGGCGATGTCTTGTCCCGGGTCAGTCGGCGATCGGCAGATAGACCCGGTTGCCGGCCGCCGCGAACTCCTTGGACTTCTCCGCCATGCCCGCCTCGATCTCCGTCTGCGAACCGCCGTGCTCACGCCGGATGTCCTGGGAGATCTTCATCGAACAGAATTTCGGACCGCACATCGAGCAAAAGTGCGCCGTCTTCGCAGGCTCGGCCGGCAGCGTCTCGTCGTGGAACTCCCGTGCGGTGTCCGGGTCGAGAGCCAGATTGAACTGGTCCTCCCAGCGGAACTCGAAACGGGCGTCGGAGAGCGCGTCGTCCCAGTCCTGCGCCCCCGGGTGCCCCTTGGCGAGGTCCGCCGCGTGCGCCGCGATCTTGTAGGTGATGACGCCGGTCTTCACATCGTCCCGGTTGGGCAGGCCGAGGTGCTCCTTCGGCGTGACGTAACAGAGCATCGCCGTCCCCCACCACGCGATCATCGCCGCGCCGATGCCCGAGGTGATGTGGTCGTACGCCGGCGCGACATCGGTGGTCAGCGGGCCGAGCGTGTAGAACGGCGCCTCCTCGCAGATCTCCTGCTGGAGGTCGATGTTCTCCTTGATCTTGTGCATCGGGACATGGCCCGGACCCTCGATCATGGTCTGGACGCCGAACCGCTTGGCGACCGTGTTCAGCTCACCGAGCGTGCGCAGTTCGGCGAACTGGGCCTCGTCATTGGCGTCGGCGATCGAGCCGGGACGCAGCCCGTCGCCCAGCGAGTACGTCACGTCGTAGCTCGCGAGGATCTCGCAGAGCTCCTCGAAGTGCTCGTACAGGAACGACTCCTTGTGGTGCGCGAGGCACCACGCCGCCATGATCGAGCCGCCGCGGGAGACGATGCCGGTCTTGCGGCGGGCGGTCAGCGGCACGTACGGCAGGCGTACGCCGGCGTGGACCGTCATGTAGTCGACGCCCTGCTCGGCCTGCTCGATGACGGTGTCCTTGTAGATCTCCCAGGTCAGCTCCTCCGCCCGGCCGTCGACCTTCTCAAGGGCCTGGTAGAGCGGAACGGTGCCGATCGGCACGGGGGAGTTGCGCAGAACCCACTCACGGGTGGTGTGAATGTTGCGGCCGGTGGACAGATCCATGACGGTGTCGGCGCCCCAACGCGTCGCCCAAGTCATCTTCTCCACCTCCTCCTCGATGGAGGACGTCACCGCGGAGTTGCCGATGTTGGCATTGACCTTCACCAGGAACCGCTTGCCGATGATCATCGGCTCGATCTCGGGGTGGTTGACGTTGGCCGGCAGCACGGCCCGGCCCGCCGCGATCTCCTCGCGCACCACCTCGGGCTCGACGTTCTCCCGGATCGCCACGTACTCCATCTCCGGGGTGATCTCGCCCCGGCGGGCGTACGCGAGCTGGGTCACCGGCTGCCCGTCCCGGCTGCGGCGCGGCAGCCGCGGGCGGCCGGGGAAGACCGCGTCGAGGTTGCGCAGTCCGCCACGCGGCGAGGTGTGCTTGAGCCCGTCGTCCTCGGGGCGGGCGGGGCGGCCCGGGTACTCCTCGGTGTCGCCGCGGGCCACGATCCAGTTCTCCCGCAGCGGTGCGAGTCCGCGGCGGACATCGGTCTCGACGGTGGGATCGGTGTACGGCCCCGACGTGTCGTACAGCGTCACGTCCTTGCCGTTGGTGAGGTGCACCTGACGGACCGGCACCCGGAGGTCCGGGCGCGAGCCCTGGACGTACCCCTTGTGCCAGCCGATGGACTTCCCGGCCTCGTCGCTCTGGTTCGAGGCAGGCGTGCGTGCGTCCGCTGTGGTCATGAGACCTACTCCCTACGCCGGCATTACCCGGTAACAGGTTCGGCGGTCGGCGCAGCCTGTCCCGTACGGATGTACGGATATCAGCGCCCTCTCAGCCCGGTGCTCCGAGCTCCCGCGTGTGCAAAGGTCCCTCCACGCTAGCGCCCCGTCCGGCGTAATGAACAGTGGGCCCGTCTCTTCTTGCGATGATCGGCCGGTGACGTCCCTCCATATCGACCCCGAACCGCAGAGCCATCAGCACGGCCACTCGCACAGCCATGGCCCTGCCGCGCCCGTCTCCAAACATCTGCGCAAGGTCATCGCGGCCGTACTGATCCCGTTCGCCACCGCCGTCCTCGTCGGTCTGGTGGCGCTCTGGCCGGGTGGTGCGCCGGCGCACGAGCGGACCGGTGTCGGATTCGACCGGCAGACCCAGCAGGGAAAGGTGGTGAATGTCGACAAGGTGGACTGCAAGGACGTGAACGCGGTACAGACACCCATGAGCGGGGACACCACATCGCCGTCGGGGAGCGAACGGGGCCTGTGCAAGAAGGCCACGATCGAGGTGACGACCGGCCACGACAAGGGCCGGACCTTCGTCGAGGTCGTCCAGCCCGACGCACCGCGTCAGTTGCGCAACGGTCAGGGCGTGGTCGTGGCGTACGCCCCCGACGCGCCCCGTGATCTGCAGTACTCGGTGACGGATGTGAACCGGAAGTTCCCGATGATCCTGCTGGCCGGGATCTTCGCCCTGGCCGTGGTCGCGGTGGGCCGCATGCGCGGGGTGATGGCGCTGGTCGCGCTCGCCGTGTCGTTCGCCGTGCTGACCCTCTTCATCCTCCCGGCCATTCTCCAAGGCTCGAATCCGCTGCTCGTCGCGGTGGTCGGGGCCGGTGCGATCATGCTGATCGCGCTCTACATGTGCCACGGCCTGACCGCCCGCACCTCGGTCGCGGTGATCGGCACGCTGATCTCGCTGCTGCTGATCGGGCTGCTCGGATCGCTCTTCATCGGCTGGGCGAGCCTGACCGGCAACACCGATGACAACACCGGCCTCATCCACGGCCTGTACCCGCAGATCGACATGAGCGGTCTGCTGCTGGCCGGTGTCATCATCGGTTCGCTCGGGGTCCTCGACGATGTGACCGTGACCCAGACCTCGGCGGTCTGGGAACTGCACCAGGCGAACCCGACGATGGGTGCGCGGGGTCTCTACCGGGCAGGTATCAGGATCGGGCGCGACCACATCGCCTCGGTCGTCAATACGCTGGTGCTCGCCTATGCGGGCGCCGCACTGCCGTTGCTGCTGCTGTTCTCCATCGCGCAGAGCAGCATGGGGACGGTGGCCAACAGCGAGCTGGTGGCGGAGGAGATCGTACGAACGCTGGTCGGCTCGATCGGACTGGTCGCCTCGGTGCCGGTGACGACGGTGCTCGCTGCGCTGGTCGTCTCCGCGGACCGCACAGGGCTCGGCGCGGAAGCCGGAGCTTCGGCACCCGTACGGGCCGGGAAAGGCCGTCGTCGTAGGACGAAGCCTTGAACGTCTCAGCCAGGTGAGCAATTCACCCATTTGGCAGGTGCCGTGTTCGACCGGTGAGCCGGTCGGCGGCGCCGTTCTTCTCAGCCGGCGTTCTGTTCCTCGGCGAGGATCCGGCCCAGGGCATCCTCCAGGTTGCCCTCGAAGTCACCCAGCGTGCACTCCTGCCCGAGCGGCACAAGCTTGTCGGTCCGGTCGAGAAATGCCACAAGTGGTGCCGTACCGGCCCTGAAGAGGGCCCGGTCCTCGCCGACCTGGAGCCGGATATGTACGTCGGACAGCCCCTCGGGCTCAGTGGGACCGATGTGCACATCGCCGTCACCACTGGGACTGTTGAGGCCGTCGAGCAACAGCTCACGGCCGAATGCCCAGGTAACGGGGGCGTCACCGGGCAAATGGAAGGTCATCCGGATCGCATACGGATCGCAGACCTCGTACCGGAGCTCCACCGGGATCCGGAAAGAGAGCTCCTCGGATACGAGAAAGCTCATCATGACCTCAGCTTGAACCGACTCGCGCATCGTTCAACCCCGCAGTAGATGAATCTGGCCAGGAATGATCCCCCATGGCCCTATTGACGCCATCGTGGTGCACGCGATAGCAGATCACAAGGAGTGATTTTTCAGATACTGATAGAGAACATGAACGAACGCAAGAGGTTGGCCACTTCGCCACGTAGTTGTTCGACTGCGGGGAGCAACCGGCTTTCCTGCTCCAGGGGTACGGAAATGGCCATCGCGGCAGCGGTGAGACCGGCCGTGATCGGGATGGCCGCGCAGATCGTGCCGAGGGCGTACTCCTGTCGCTCGATGACAGGTTCCATCCGCTTCAGCGACCGCAGTCGCTCGAGCAGCGCCGCACGGTCCTTCACCGAGTAGCGAGTCAACGGACGCACAGGGTGACGGTCCAGGTGGTCCTCGCGGGCCTTCTCGTCGAGCTGGCTCAGCAGGCACTGGCCGATCGCGTGGGCATGCCCGGTCTCCCGGAAGGATGCCCACTCGTCGACGGCGGGGTTGGCGGGGGTGTCGGCGACCGCGATGAGTTCGATCTCGCCCTCGCGGTAGACGGCGCAGTACACCGGTGCGCCGATGATGTCGCGCCAGCGGCCCAGCGACTCGGCCATTCTGCCGCGACGATTCTGCATCGCCCCTTCGCCGACCAGGCGTTCGGCCGCGGTGCCGATCAGGAAAACGCCGTTCTCCCGGCGCAGATAGCCCTCGTGCGTCAGGGTGCGCAGCAGGTGGTAGGTCGTGGGAAGGGGCAGGCCCGCTTCCCTGGCGAGTTGTTTCGCGGGCGCCCCGTCGCAATGGGCCACCACGGCTTCCAGCAGCCTCAGCGCTCGCTGCACCGAACCGATCAGCGTCGGGGCAGCAGTGCTCGATGCCGTGGTCAACAGTCACCCCCAGGCATGGTGACGGGTGGTCAGCCCGCCTGTGGGGGCCGCCCCCACGGACTGCCGCATGGCTGGGGTCCGAATGCCGAACGCCGCACGAACCACTGGTCAGTGTGGTGACGGACTGTTAATTCCCAGGTGGCGGCAGCGAACTGCCACTCTAACGGCCGGGTCCGCGAGGGGCGCCGTTTCTTCTTTCGCTTAGCTCAGCTGGGCTAACGCCCCGGCCGGCTTCCGATCGTCCTACCAGTCGCTGCGCGAGGAGGACGACGACATGAACTTGCGTACGACGAAGACGAGCCCGCCGACCAGAATCACGAAGATCAGAACCTTGAAGAGCAGTCCGATCACGAACCCGATCACGCTGGCGATCAGACCGCCGAACACGACGATCGCGATGACCGGCACCGCGATCCACTTCACCCACCAGGGCATCCCAGCGAATATCTCCCGCACGGCCATCGTCCCTACCTCGTCTCCATGAGTTCCTGCTTCGATGCTAGAGGCGCGGAAGGGGCCGACGGGGGTTCCGCAGCCCTTGGAGTCCCCTGATCGACCCCTGAGGGATCCCTGAGACCGGACCCCCGCCCTCCGGCGGATCGGCGCTCAGCTCTCCGGCGGGGAGAAGACCACCATCACCCGCAGGTCCTCGGTGATGTGGTGGAACTTGTGGGCGACACCGGCCGGTACATACACCACGCTTCCTCTGCCCACCTGCGTGGTTTCCATGCCGACCGTGATGGCGGCACGGCCGCTGACGACGAGATAGACCTCGTCCTGGTTGTGCGGCTGCTGCGGGTCGAGTTCACCGGCGTCCAGTGCGTACAGGCCGACGGACATGTTCCGTTCCTTCACGAACTGCAGGTACGCGCCGTCGTTGGCGGCCCGCTCCGCCTCCAGCTCGTCCAGTCTGAATGCCTTCATGGCCTGTCCGCCCCTTGCCTCTGCACTGCCGGTGTCCGCCACCGATCAGGTCTGCCACGATCAGACACATGAAGAATTTCGTAGTCAAGACGATCGCCAACGCAGGTGCGCTGGCCGTGGCCATCTGGCTGATCCAGGACATCACGCTGACCGGTGGCAGCACCGGACGCAAGGCGCTCACGCTGATCGTGGTGGCCCTGCTCTTCGGCCTGGTGAACTTCGTGGTCAAGCCGATCGTGAAGCTGCTGACCCTGCCGCTCTTCATCCTCACGCTCGGGCTGATCACGCTGGTGGTCAACGCGCTCATGCTGCTGCTGACCTCGTGGCTGGCTGGTCTGTTCGATCTGAGCTTCCATGTCGAGGGCTTCTGGACCGCCGTGCTCGGCGGCCTCATCATCTCGATCGTGTCGTGGGCACTGAACGTGATCCTGCCCGACGAGGACTGACCCGACACCTACAGAGACAGCGCAGGTCAGGACCGGTGGCACACCGGAGAGATGAAGTGAGGAAGCGGTATGAGCACCATGGGTGACGGAACCCGGGCGGTACGGGCCGGGCTGCCCGAACCGGAGCAGTTCGAGCCCACCCTGCCCGGGCCGGTCTTCGCCGCACACTTCCATCTCTCCGGTGAACCGACCGGTCCGTACACCTACGGCCGGGACACCAATCCGACCTGGACGCATCTGGAACGCGCCATCAGTGAGCTGGAGGCACCGGGGGAGCCCGTCGAGACCACGGTCTTCGCCTCCGGGATGGCGGCGGTCTCGGCCGTGCTGCTCTCCCAGACACGCACCGGCGATGTGGTCGTGCTGCCCGACGACGGCTATCAGGCCCTGCCGCTGGTGCGCGAGCAGTTGGAGGCGTACGGCGTCGAGGTGCGGACCGCGCCGACCGGTGGCGATGCCCAGCTGGCGGTCCTCGAAGGCGCCAAGCTGCTGTGGATCGAGACCCCGTCCAATCCCGGGCTCGATGTCTGCGACGTGCGCCGGCTCGTCGAGGCGGCGCACTCGGCCGGCGCTCTGGTGGCCGTCGACAACACCCTCGCCACACCGCTCGGCCAGCGCCCGCTGGAGCTGGGGGCCGACTTCTCGGTCGCCAGTGACACCAAGGGCATGACCGGGCACGGGGACATCCTGCTCGGCCATGTGACCTGCCGCGATCCGGAGACGGCAGCGGGAGTACGGCGCTGGCGCAAGGTGGTCGGCGCCATCCCGGGCCCCATGGAGGCCTGGCTCGCGCACCGGTCGCTGGCCACGCTGGAGCTGCGGATCGACCGGCAGTGCGCCACCGCCCTGGCGCTGGCGCAGGCGCTGGGCAAGCGGCCGGAGGTGACCGGGCTGCGGTATCCCGGGCTGCCCTCCGACCCTTCGTATCCCAACGCCGTACGGCAGATGCGGCGCTTCGGCGCCGTGGTGTCGTTCGTACTGCCCGACCGCGAGCGGGCCGAGCGCTTTCTGACCGAGCTGCGGCTGGTCGACGACGCGACGAGCTTCGGTGGTGTGCGCTCCACCGCCGAGCGCCGGGCGCGCTGGGGCGGTGACGCCGTGCCCGAGGGCTTCATCCGCTTCTCGGTCGGCGCGGAGAACCCCGCGGACCTGGTGGCGGACGTGGAACGGGCGCTCGACGCGGCGATGGGCGAGCACTGACCGACCGGTGGTACGGGCGGTCCGAGCCTCCCCCCTCGTGGCTCGGACCGCCCCGGTTCCTCCTGTGAAGAACCGCCTGAACAAGGCTAGTTGACTCTCCGTCAGTGTCCAATCACCGTAGCGACAGCGACCTATCGACATATTTATAGTTGTACGGGTCCGAAGCGTCGCGAGGGTGGAAGGGGCAGGACATGGACCTGACCCTGCTGCGCACGTTCGTCACGGTGCACCGGGCCGGTTCCTTCACCAGGGCCGCCGCCCTGCTCGGCCTCTCCCAGCCCGCGGTCACCTCGCAGATCCGGACCCTGGAGCGACAGCTGGGCCGTCCGCTCTTCCTGCGCAGGGCCCGCGGCGTGACCCCGACGACCATCGGCGACGAACTCGCGCACCGGGCGGCGCCCCATCTGGACGCGCTGATCGAGATCGCCGAGACGGAGCTCGACGAGGAGTCGGGCGTACGGACACTGCATCTGGCCGGACCGCCCGAGTTCACATCGATGCGCGCCCTGCCCGCGCTCACCACTCTCGTCGCCCAGGGCCTGGCCCTGCGCAGTTCCTTCTTCGCCGGTGCCGAGGAGGCACTGGAGGGGCTGGCCGCCGGACACCATGATCTGGCCATCGCGACGACCCGTCCGCGCGGCGGTCTGCTCACCGCGACCGCGCTCTGCGACGAAGAACATGTCCTGGTCGCCGCGCCGCGCTGGGCCGGGCGCCTCGGCCCCGGGACCCTGCGGCACAAGGGGCCCGTGGTGCTGGACCAGCTGCCGGTCGTGGAGGTCCACGAGAGCCTGCCGCTCGTCTCCCGCTACTGGGCCGCCGTCTTCGAGAGTCGGCCCGCCCTCGCGGGAACCGTCATCGTGCCGGATCTCCGGGCGGTCCTGGAGTGCACCGCGGCGGGCGCCGGACTCGCCGTGCTGCCGCGCTATCTGTGCGAGAGGGCGCTGGAGCGGGGCGAGGTCGTGGCCCTCCTGGACCCTCCCGTGCCTCCCCTGCGCACCTACTTCCTGGCCGTGCGGACCGGCACACTCGCGCTGCCCCACATCGCGCGGGCGCACGAGTGGCTGCTGCGTGCTGCCGCCGACTGGTGAGCGCAGGACCGCCCGGCACCGGTCCGGTGTTTCAGAACCGGTTCTGCGGGCCACTCTCTTGCCATGACCGAACGTCCTGTGGTCAAGCGCACCGCACGCGCCATCCTGCTCGACGGCAACGACCTCATCCTCATCAAGCGCACCAAGCCCGGGGTGGATCCCTACTGGCTCACGCCCGGTGGCGGGGTCGAGCCCGAGGACGCGACCGTCGTCGACGCCCTGCACCGTGAGGTGGACGAGGAGCTCGGCGCCAAGATCACCGATGTGGTCCCCTGCTTCGTCGACACCGTGGAGCACATCGAGGGCGGCGGGGTGAAGGGCGTAAAAGTCCAGCACTTCTTCGTCTGCCGACTGGAGTCGATGGACCTGTCCCGGCGGCACGGCCCCGAGATCGACGATCCCTGCGGGGAGTACGACGTCGTACGGGTGCCGTTCAGCCGGATGGGGATCGCCGCCGTCCACCTCGTGCCGCTGTCGCTGCGGCACTACCTGGACGGCAACATCGAGGGCGTACGCGCGATGCACGCGCCCGATCTGGGCTGACCGCCGCCGCGCCGGGGGCGATGGCAGCCGCCGTTCCGGGGGCGATGGCAGCCGTCCTGGTCAGGCGGGGCCGGTCGGGGCCAGTTCCTCGAAGGCGTCGTGCCGGATGCGCTCGGCCGGCATGCCGATGCCCCTGAGCGCGTCCACACCACTGCGGATCATGCCGGGCGGGCCCGAGAGATAGGCGTCGTACTCGTGCCACGGGCCGCACTCCCGCACCGCCTCGGGCAGCAGCCCCCGCATCAGACCGCTTCCCGTTCCCGCGCCGGTGGAGACCACCGGCCGCACCGCCAGCCAGGGGTAGGTCCTCTGGAGCCGCATCATCGTGTCGATGTCGTACAGGTCGTGATCGCTGCGTGCCCCGTAGAAGACCTCCACGGGACGCCGGTCGCCGTGCTCCGCGACCTCCTCGACGAGCGCCTTGATGGGTGCGATGCCCGTGCCTCCGCCGAGGCAGAGCAGGCCGTTGTGGGTGGAGTGGTCGACCGTCATCGAGCCCGTGGGCGGGCCGAGGCGCACGATGTCCCCGGGCCGGGCCCGGTGCACCAGGGCGTTGGAGACCCAGCCGGCCGGGACCGCCTTGATGTGGAAGGTGAGCAGACCGTCGGGGCGGGGTGCCGAGGCGAAGGAATAGTGCCGCCAGATCCGGGGCCACCACGGGGTCTCCATGGCCGCGTACTGGCCTGCGAGGAAGGGGTAGGCCTGGTCCGGGCGGAGCGTGAGCACCGCTATGTCACGGGTCCTGAGGTCGTGGGAGACGACCTCCGCGTGCCACCGGGCGGGGGCCCACTGCTCGTCCTCGGCGGCCGCGTCGATCATGATCTGCGATATCGCGGTGTAGGCGCGCACCCATGCCGCTTCGGTCTCCCCGTCCCACGTGGTGGTCGCGTAGCGGCTCAGGGCGCCCATGAGCGCCTCCCCCACCGCGGGATAGTGGACGGGCAGCGTGCCGTACTTGCGGTGTCCCCGCCCCAGTCCGCCGAGGTACTCGGTCAGCGCACCCGGATCGTCCAGCCGATCGGCTGCGGTGAGGATCGCGCGGAGGAGACGGTCGCGCTGGACATCCATCGCGACCGGGAACAGGTCCCGCAGCTCGGGGTGGCGTACGAAGAGCAGGGCGTAGAAGTACGAGGTCGTCTGATCCGCGACGGGCGAGATCTCGGTCAGGGTGCGGTGGATCAGGGTCGCGTCGGCGGATCTGTCCGTTCCGTCTTCGGTCCACCCGGTGGCCGGAGCATCCATACTGTGCCTCGCCTCGTACGTCTCGTGGTCGCCTTACGCACCAGCACGGCCCGCAGCACCTTGCCTGCGGACGTAATCGGCACCCGCTGACGGTCGCCATTCGGCCACTGTCCGGGGTCCTTCGGCCCAGCATGCCTTGCGACTGACACGGGCGGGTCATGAACCCGTGACAGCCGCCCATGAACGCATCAGCACCCGACGGGGCGGTAACTCTCCTGGCAGAGAAGCCCGCAGAGGAACGCGTGCTGTACGCCGAGGCTAGTACGCGCGGTTACTCCCGTTGTCAGACGCCCGATCGCCCCGCTCCCGGCACCGTGTTTCACGTGAAACCACTCAAACGCTCCGCCCGCCGCAGCCTCCTGGTGGCACACGTCGCGGTATCCGTGAGCTGGCTGGGACTGACCGTCGGGCTGCTGACGCTCGGAATCGCGGCCTTCTCCACCGCAGATCCCGCCACCGCACAGGCCGCCACCCGCGCCATGAAGATCTTCGGGGACTGGCTGGTCCTGCCGGTCGCCCTGTTCTCGCTGTTCAGCGGCCTTGTCCTGGCACTCGGCACTCCATGGGGGCTGGCCAGGCACCGGTGGGTCTGGACGAAATTCTGGCTCACCCTGATCACCGTGGCACTGTCCGTCTTCTCCCTGCGGCCCGGCATCGACGAGGCTGCGACACGTGGCGCCGTCGATATCGACCTGGTGGTCGCGCCGTCAGTGGCAACGGCGACCTACCTCTTCATCACCGCGATATCGGTGCTGAAGCCCTGGGGACCGACGCGGCGCGGCCGCCGGCTACGCCGCTCGGACGGATCCGGTAAAGGGGTGGACGGGCGAACGCCGCGTCGGACAGCCTGACCTCCATGCCCAGCTCACTGCCCCGTCCGATCGCCGAATTGCCCCTGCGGCACCTCACCCAGGATGACCTGGTCGCCTGCGCCGATCTCTGCGAAGACCGTGGCTGGCCACGCGATGAGCACAGATGGGGTCTGCTCCTCGCCGCCGGAACCGGCTACGGCGTGGACGACCCCGAGGGCAAGGGCCTGATGGCCAGTTGCGTGGTGACCTCCTACGGCCCCCGACTGGCCGCCATAGGCATGCTGCTCGTCGCGGAGCGATATGAGCGGCAGGGGGTCGCGCGGCATCTGATGCACCGTGTGATCGCCGAGTCCGGAGACGCACCGCTCAGCCTCTACGCGACAGCCGCAGGGCAACCGCTCTACGAGCGGCTCGGCTTCGCGGTCGTGGGCCGCGCCCAGCGGGTCACCGGCTTCTTCCGGCCGACCGGCGGCAGGTCCTCCGCCGTGACCGTCCGCCCGGCCACGGCGGAGGACCTGCGCGCCATGGTCAGGCTGGACTCGGACGTCTTCGGTGCCGACCGGACCCATGTCCTCGTCCGGCTGCCCGCGTACGCCGACCACATCCGGGTCGCACAGGACGGGGGACATCTCATCGGTTACGCGGCGACCTGGCCGAGCGACGGGACGCATGTGGTCGGCCCGCTGGTCGCGCGCGACACCGCCACGGCTCAGGCGCTCGTCGCCTCTCTCGCGAAGGCTACAAATCTGCCGCTGCGCGCGGACATCGACGCTCGCCATACCGAGCTGCTCGACTGGTTCGAGGAGTGCGGTCTGCGGCCCGGCTCCGCAACCACGGTGATGACCCATGGAGTCTCGGACCTGCCGGGCGACTGGACCCGTCGCTACGCGCCGCTGACCGTGGCGACGGGCTGACCGCCGCCGCCCGCACGGCCCGGAGCCGTCACCGGCCGCGGGCCCGGCGCATGTGTCAGGCGAGAGCCTTCACGGCGGCCGTCGCGAAGCCGTGGTCCTGGTCGGGAGCACCTCCGCCGACGCCGATGGCGCCGATGAGCCGGCCGTCGCGGTGCACCGGAACGCCACCGGCGATGAAGAGCAACGGCCGGTCGAGGGCGGTGGGCAGGGTGTGGAAGAGTCCGCCGGGCTGGACCGCGTCGACGAGGTCGGCCGTGGGGGCATTGAGCTGGAGGGCCGTGTAGGCCTTGCGGGTGCTGGTCTCGCCGGCGATGAGGACGGCCCGGTCGTCCCGCCGGAAGGCCAGCAGGTGGCCGCCCGCGTCGAGGACGGTGACGGCAACCGCGACGCCGGCGGCTTCGGCGGCGGTACGGGCCGCGTCGATCAGTGCTTCGGCATCCGGGGTCGTCAGCGGGGCGACGGCGACAGCGGTGGTGCTCATGGGGGGTGACTCCTTGGTGCGATGTGGTGCGGTGAGGTTCGGTTCGGTGAGGTGCGGTGCGGTGCTGGGCTCTGTGGGAGCAGATGGGTGCGTGGCGGGGACGGCGTGAGCGGGGTCAGCTCCGGGACGCGGGGGCCAGGGCCGGCTCAGGGCTGTGCCGGGCGACACGCCGGCTGGGCGTGACCGTGCGGCGTTCCAGCACGCCGGAGACGACCGCGAGGGCCAGGGCGGAGGCCGCCAGAGCCGCGCCGACCCAGTTGGGAGCGGTGTAGCCGAGGCCCGCCGCGATGGCGAGGCCACCGAGCCACGCCGAGAGCGCGTTGCCGAGGTTGAAGGCACCGATGTTGGCCGCGGAGGCGAGGGTCGGAGCATCGGCCGCCTGGTCGAGTACCCGCTTCTGCAGCGGCGGCACGGTCGCGAAGCCCAGGCCGCCGATCAGGACGATGGTGACCGCTGCGGCGATCTTGTTGTGAGCGGTCAGGGTGAACAGGGCAAGAACCACGGAGAGGGCGCCCAGCGACACGTACAGCAGGGGCATCAGCCGGCGGTCGGCGAACTTGCCGCCGATCAGATTGCCGCCCACCATGCCCAGTCCGAGAAGAACCAGCAGCCAGGTGACGGACGACGTGGAGTATCCGGCGATCTCGGTCATCATCGGAGTGATGTAGGTGATCGCGGCGAAGACTCCGCCGAAGCCCAGCACGGTCATCGCCATGGCGAGCAGGACCTGCACATTGCGGAACGCGGCCAGTTCGTTGCGGAGCCGTACACCCTCGCGCCGCGGCTGTTCGGGGACGAGCCTGGCGACGCCGAGAAGACCGATGACGCCGATCGCGGCGACGACGAAGAACGTGGTACGCCAGCCGAAGCTCTGCCCGATGTAGGTGCCCAGCGGTACACCGACGACATTGGCCACGGTGAGGCCGGTGAACATCATGGCGATCGCGCCGGCCTTCTTCTGGGGAGCGACCAGGTCGGCCGCGACGACCGTTCCGATGCCGAAGAAGGCACCGTGGGCGAGTGAGGCGATCACCCGGCCGACGGCCATCACACCGAAGACCGGGGCGACCGCGGAGACGACGTTGCCCACGACGAACAGTCCCATGAGCAGCACCAGCATGCGTTTGCGGGTGACCCGGGTACCGAGGGCCGTCATCAGCGGGGCGCCGAGGACGACACCGAGGGCGTACGCCGTGACGAGGAATCCCGCAGTCGGGATCGAGACCTGGAAGTCCGCAGCAACCTCGGGGAGCAACCCCATGATCACGAACTCGGTGGTCCCGATACCGAAAGCCCCGATGGCGAGGGCTAGGAGCGCGAGCGGCATGGGTTTCACCTTCCCTGAAGATTGCATGTGCGCCTTACGAGCGTACACAATAATTGCAGACGCTGATTAACTGCAAGCGCGGTCTATTGCGGCAGTCGCCTATCCTGGAGGCAAGCCGCTCCGACACGGAGGAGAGACCCCCATGACAGCGACAGACCCCGCACTCACCGCCCTCTCCCAGGGCTGGTGCGCTCTCTCCTTGCTCCACGGAAAGATCGAGGCCCGTATCGAGCGGGCGCTGCAGTCCGGGCACGGGCTCAGCGTGCGGGAGTTCTCCCTGCTCCGCGTCCTGAGCAGGCAGCACAACGGCCCCGGTGGGCACCTCCAGATGAAGCAGGTCGCGGACGCCGTCGTACTCAGCCAGAGCGCCACCACCCGGCTGGTCACCCGCCTTGAAGACCGCGGACTGCTGACGCGGTATCTCTGCGACACCGATCGCCGCGGCATCTACACCGATGTCACCGAGGCCGGCCTCGCCCTGCTCGCCGAGGCCCGGCCGACCAACGACAGCGCGCTGCGTGCCGCGTTGGACGAAGCCGCGAAGAGCCCCGAACTGGCCCCGCTGGTCAGGGCGGTCGAGGAACTGAAGGCCCCCATGCAGATCGCATGAGCCGCCACGTGGTCGCGACGAGCCCGCGAGACCTGGTGAATCCCCGCGCCACCCGCATGATCTGCGTACCCTGCCGATCATGAGCGATCTGGAAATACGGCCGGCCGCCCTCGAAGACATCCCCGCGATCGTGGCCATGCTCGCCGACGATCCGCTGGGTGCACAGCGTGAGTCGCCGGATGATCCGGCCCCGTACCACGCCGCATTCCGGCGGCTGGCGGACGACCCGAACCAGCACCTGGTTGTCGCCGTACGGGAGGGCCGCGTCGTCGGAACCCTGCAGTTGACCGTGATTCCCGGGCTTTCCCGGCGCGGCTCGACCCGCTCGGTCATCGAGGGCGTACGCATCCACGCCGACGAGCGCGGCAGCGGGCTCGGCACGCTGCTGATCGAATGGGCCGTGGACGAATCCCGGCGCCAGGACTGCCAGTTGGTCCAGCTGACATCCGATGCGACCCGGACCGATGCCCATCGTTTCTACGAGCGGCTCGGTTTCACCGCCAGCCATGTGGGCTTCAAGCTCGCGCTCTGATCGCAGTCCGGAATCCGGAGGCCGTCCGTGCACCGCATCAGTGACGAACAGCGCAGGATCAGGCTCGGCCGGCGTCATCTGCTGGCCCCGTCCGTACGGACCGCTTCCCCGGTGTCCGTGGCCGACGCGGTCGTCGCACTGCACGCCACCGACGCCGCCACCGTCTTTCTCTCCACGTGTGCCCGCTTGTCCGAAGCGGGCGTGGTCCCGGTGGAGCAGGCGCTCTACGAGGACGTCTCGCTGGTCCGGCAGCTCTCCATGCGGAACACCCTCTTCGTCGTATCGCGGGAGCTCGCCCCCAGTGTCGACGCGTCGAACGCCCGGGCCGTGGCCGCCAAGGAACGCCGGACCTTCCTCAAGCACCTGGCGGACGACGGCAACGGCCTGGACGAGCGCTGGCTCGCCGACGCCGAACAGCGGACCCTTGCTGCTCTCGCCGACCGCGGCACTGCCACCGGCACCGAACTCTCCGCCGCCGTGGCTGCCCTGCGTACGCAGATCACCCTCTTCCCCGGCAAGAAGGCCGAGGGCGTGCAGGGCGTCGCGTCCCGTGTCATCCGGATCCTGGCGGCCGAAGGCCGCATCCGCCGGGGCCGGCCACGCGGTTCCTGGACCTCCAGCCAGTTCCGCTGGACAGCGTCCGAACCCTGGCCGTTCGAGGAACCCGCGCAGGCACAGGCCGAGCTGGCCCGGCGGTGGCTCCACTCCTACGGACCGGCGACCGAGGCCGATCTCAAGTGGTGGACGGGCTGGGGACTGGGCACGGCCCGTAAGGCACTGGCGGCCGTCGCGGCCGAGGAGGTCCGGCTCGACGACGGAGCCGTGGGATGGGTGTTGCCGGAGGACTTGGAGCCGGAACCGGCTCCGGAACCCTGGGCCGCGCTGCTTCCGGCGCTCGACCCCAGTGCCATGGGATGGGCCGATCGCGGATTCCACCTCCCGGCCGGGCATCGGGAGGCTCTCTTCGACCGGTCCGGCAATATCGGCCCGACCGTGTGGTGGAACGGCGGGATCGTGGGCGGCTGGGCCCAGCGAGCCGATGGTGAGCCGGTCTGGCGGCTGCTGTCCGACGTCGGCCGGGATGCTTCCGCCGCGATCGAGGCGGAAGCATCCCGGTTTTCGCAATGGGTGGGTCAGGCTCGGGTCACTCCACGCTTCCGCACCCCGCTGGAACGGGAGTTGACGGCCTGAGCCGGCCGGCCCCCTGCCGTTTCACGTGAAACGTGGTCCTCAGGTCGGCAGGCCCCTCCATCCGCCCTCGTCCACACCGCCGGGAACGGCTGCTGTCGGGTCGTACGGCTCCCGCGTGAAGACGAACGACCCCAGATCGAGATGGTTCACGCTGCCGTCGCCGTTCCGGACCACACGCAGCGTCTCCCCCGCGTAGTAGCCGTCGAGACCGATCCAGGTGCCATCGGGCTGTGCGGTGAACCGAGCGCCGCGGCCGACCCCCTGCAGGGGCGCCAGCTCCAGCCCACCGTCCGAGGTCATCCGCAGGACGTTCGAGCGCGTGCCCCAGTACCAGGGACCGGTCAGCGCGAGCAGCTCGGCATCCACCTCGGCCAACGGGCGCCAGGGCTCCGGAATGCGGGGCTCGGCCTCGGCCACGATGTCCACGAGGTCGGCTGCAACGCCGCCGATCATCAGCCCCGACGTCGTGTTGGTGAGCGCGACGGCCACCACATCGTCCTCGATACTGATCCACAGGGCGGCCAGGAATCCGGGCAGCGAGCCCGTATGGCCCAAGAGCGTCCGGCTGCCGCTCCGCACCACCTGAAGGCCCAGACCGTAATTGAACTGCCAGTCACCGGACTCGGTCGGTGCGGACGGTTCACGCATCTGCTCCACGGAAGCGGCACAGAGCACCCGGTCGTCCCCCTCGGCCAGGAAGGCCGCGAAGCGCAGAAGGTCATCGGTGGTGGACCAGAGCTGACCGGCCGGGGCCATCAGCCCGAGATCCTCGGCCGGTTCGGGCAGCATGGCATCGGCCCAGGGATGCACGGCCCAGCCACCCGCGTGCGGCGACTGCGGTTGGGGGCTGGTGCGGTGCATGCCGAGCGGTTCCAGGATCTCGCCTCGCAGCGCCTCCGCCCAGCTCGCCCCGCGCACCTTCTCGACCAGTGCGCCCAGCAGCGTGTAGCCGGGGTTCGAGTAGTGGTGACGGTGGCCCGGGCTGTGCATCCGCGTCTGCTCGCCGAGCACATCGGCCAACTCGGGCCGCAGCGTGCCCGAGGTCCGCTCCCACCAGGGTCCGGGCGACTCGGCACCGAGTCCCGCGCTGTGTCCCAGCAGTTGGTGGATCGTCACGTCACCGACGCCGGTGCCGGGCAGATGCTTCTCCAGCGGATCATCCAGGTCCAGAAGGCCCTCGTCACGCAGGCGCAGGACCAGCACCGCGGTGAAGGTCTTGGTGAGGGAGCCGATCCTGAACTGTGTTTCGCCGTCGGGGGCATGGCCGTCCACGCAGCTGCGGGCGCCGCTCCAGACGGTCTGGCCCTGCCTCTGTACCGCGGCGACGAGCGAGGGCGCACGGCCTTCCGACTGCGCGGTGGCGATGCGGTGCAGCAGAGCACGCTGCGTCCCTGGGAGCAACTGTTCGGGTGAGAAGGTCATGCTCAAACAACTACCCGCAGAACCAAGCGGTGGCGAGTCCATTTCCCGCGGGCCCACACCCGCGCTGTTCTGCCGACGGTGAAGACCGGCCCGACCGGGCGCGACAATCACTACAGTCCACTCTCATGACGACGGTCACCACGCGCACAGTCGAATACCCGACCGACGGCCTGACGATGATCGGGCACCTCGCGCTCCCCGCCGGTGTCGACCGCCGGCCCGCAGTCCTGATCGGGCCCGAGGGGCCGGGCCTGAACGACTTCCAGCGCCGCCGGGCCGACGCCCTCGCCGAACTGGGGTACGTTGCGCTGGCCTTCGACCTCCACGGCGGACGCTGGTTCACCGACCCGCAGGAGATGCTGGCGCGCGTGACCCCGCTGCTCGCCGACCCCGACCGGATGCGGGGTATCGGCCACGCGGCACTCGATGTGCTGCGTGCCGAACCGCGGACCGACCCCGGTCGGATCGCCGCTGTCGGTTACGGCACCGGGGGCGCAATCGCGCTGGAACTCGGGCGCGACGGCGTCAACCTACGGGTCATCGGGACGGTCAACGCACTGACCACGGGCCGACCGGGCGAGGCGGCGCGCACCGTTGCCCCGTGTGGGCCGGGGTCGGATCGGAGGACCCGATCAGGCCCGCTGAGCAACGGGACGCCTTCGCCGCCGAGATGCAGGCCGCGGGCGTCGACTGGCGCCTCGTGGTCTACGGCGGAGCCCTGCACGCCTTCCACCACCCGCCGGTCGACCAGACCGTGGTCCCCGGCGTCGGCTACCACCCGCGGCACGCGCAGCGAGCCTGGCGCGACGTCGTCGGCCTGCTCGCCGAGTGCCTGCCCGTAACGGAGTGAGCCAGAGCGTCAGGACTGCCGTCGCCATGACGCGACAGCGGAGAGAACGACACACAATCTGAGGCCCTGCAAGTGCCGGTCAGGTCTGCGCCATGTCCACGAAGCGCGAGTAGTGGCCCTGGAAGGCCACCGTGATCGTTGCCGTCGGACCGTTACGGTGCTTGGCCACGATCAGGTCGGCCTCACCGGCACGGGGGGACTCCTTCTCGTACGCGTCCTCGCGGTGCAGCAGGATCACCATGTCGGCGTCCTGCTCGATGGATCCGGATTCACGCAGGTCGGAGACCATCGGCTTCTTGTCCGTGCGCTGCTCGGGACCACGGTTCAGCTGGGAGAGCGCGATGACCGGAAGCTGAAGCTCCTTCGCCAGCAGCTTGAGGTTTCGGGACATGTCCGAGACTTCCTGCTGACGGCTCTCGGCACGCTTCGAGCCGCCGGACTGCATCAGCTGCAGATAGTCGATGACCACGAGCTTGAGGTCGTTGCGCTGCTTGAGACGACGGCACTTCGCCCGGATCTCCATCATGGAGAGGTTCGGGGAGTCGTCGATGTAGAGCGGGGCGGCCGAGACATCCGGCATCCGGCGAGCCAGCCGCGTCCAGTCCTCATCGGTCATGGTGCCGGAGCGCATGTGGTGCAGCGCCACCCGTGCCTCGGCGGAAAGCAGACGCATCGCGATCTCGTTGCGCCCCATTTCGAGGGAGAAGATCACGCTGGGCAAGTTGCTCTTGATCGAACAGGCCCGTGCGAAGTCGAGGGCCAGCGTGGACTTACCCATGGCGGGACGGGCCGCGATGACGACCATCTGGCCCGGGTGCAGGCCATTCGTCAGAGCATCGAGGTCGGTGAAGCCGGTCGGCACGCCGGTCATTTCGCCGCTGCGCGAACCGATCGCCTCGATCTCGTCGAGCGCGCCCTCCATGATGTCGCCGAGCGGCAGATAGTCCTCGCTGGTGCGCTGCTCGGTGACGGCGTAGATCTCGGCCTGCGCAGAGTTCACGATGTCGTCGACATCGCCGTCGGCCGCGTATCCCATCTGCGTGATCTTCGTCCCGGCTTCGACGAGCCGCCGCAGGACCGCCCGCTCATGGACGATCTCCGCGTAGTACGAAGCGTTGGCCGCGGTCGGCACGGACTGGACGAGGGTGTGCAGATACGGCGCTCCACCCACCTTGGTGATCTCGCCGCGCTTGACCAGCTCGGCCGCGACCGTGATCGGGTCGGCAGGCTCGCCCTTGGCGTAGAGGTCGAGGATCGCCTGGTAGACGGTCTCGTGCGCGGGGCGGTAGAAGTCGTGGCCCTTGATGATCTCCACGACATCCGCGATGGCGTCCTTGGACAGGAGCATGCCACCGAGGACCGACTGCTCGGCATCGAGGTCCTGGGGCGGCACCCGCTCGAAACCGGGCGAACCGTCCTCCCAGCCGCCGCTCTCCCTGCCGCGTTCGTGCTGCTCGCCGCGGTCCCGGCCTTCACCTCGGCGCTGCCGGGAAACAGGCAGACGGTCGCTGGGACCGGTCTCGGCCCAGGGGTCGTCCAAAGGCTCGGGAATGCTCACCGGGCCACCTCCTCCCGTCCGCTCCGCGGACCTCGCCATGCCACTCTTTCTTACGGCACAGCACCGACAAACAAGACGCCCGACTCCGGTTCCGGCGCGTCGAGTTCTGCGTGGTTCCGAGTCCGGAACGGGGTGCGGGCGCCGGTCCACGGTAGGCCGCTCGGCACCGTCAGCCAATCTGGTTATCCACAGGGCATGTGGACGACCGACCAGATGCTGTGGAGAACTCTGCAGAACCTGTGCACGGAGCGGGGGACAGCACTGTGGACAAACTCATAACACCCACGCCACCAGCGCGCTGACCTGGCCTTTCCCCATCCACGGGCTGTGGGGGAGAAAAACTTTCTGAGTCAGCACAAGATCACGACAAACGGCACACGGGAGAACGCCGAGCCTCAGCGAATGTAAGGACTCCTTAGCCATTGCATCTATTACCTGTGGAAGATTAGATTGGCCCCCATGATCGAGGCCCCGGCACCCCCGCCGCCCAGTCGTCGACGGCATGACCGCGAGATCATCTCGCTCGCCGTCCCTGCCTTCGGCGCGCTCGTCGCCGAGCCGCTCTTCGTGATGGTCGACAGTGCCATCGTCGGACATCTCGGCACCCCGCAGCTGGCCGGCCTGGCCGTCGCCGCCGCCCTGCTGACCACCGCCGTCAGCGTCTTCGTCTTCCTCGCCTACGCCACCACCGCGGCAGTGGCACGACGGGTCGGGGCGGGCGATCTGGCCTCCGCGATCCGGCAGGGCATGGACGGCATCTGGCTGGCGCTCCTGCTGGGCATCGCCGTCATCGCCATCGCTCTCCCCACAGCCCCCTGGCTGGTGGACATCTTCGGTGCCTCCGACACGGCAGCTCCCTATGCGACCACGTATCTGAGGATCTCCAGCCTCGGTATCCCGGCCATGCTCGTGGTGATGGCCGCGACCGGTGTTCTGCGCGGCCTGCAGGACACCAGGACCCCGCTCTATGTCGCCATCGGAGGCTTCGCGGCCAACGGGGCCCTCAACGCGGGACTGGTCTACGGTGCCGGTCTCGGTATCGCCGGATCGGCCTGGGGCACCGTTATCGCACAGGTCTCGATGGCCGTCGCCTATCTGATCGTGGTGGTACGGGGAGCTCGCCGGCACGGCGCCTCGCTGCGTCCTGATGCCGCAGGTATCCGGGCCAGCGCCCAGGCAGGCGTTCCGCTGCTGGTCCGTACGCTGTCGCTCCGTGCCGTCCTGATGATCGCCACGGCCGTCGCCGCCCGCCTCGGGGACACCGAGATCGCCGCGCACCAGATCATCCTCTCGCTCTGGAGCCTGATGGCCTTCGCCCTCGACGCCATCGCCATCGCCGGTCAGGCGATCATCGGCCGCTACCTGGGAGCCGATGACGCCAAGGGCGCACGCGAGGCATGCCGCCGCATGGTGCAGTGGGGCATCGTTTCCGGGGTGGTGTTCGGGGCACTGATCGTCCTTGCCCGCCCGCTGTTCGTGCCCTTGTTCACCAGCGACCAGGCGGTGCAGGACACCCTGCTCCCGGCGCTGCTGGTGGTGGCGCTGTCCCAGCCGATCGCCGGCGTGGTCTTCATCCTGGACGGAGTGCTGATGGGTGCCGGTGACGGGCGATACCTGGCCTGGGCCATGCTCGTCACTCTCGCGGTCTTCGCTCCGGTCGCCCTGCTGGTGCCGGTGATCGGCGGCGGCCTGACGATGCTGTGGTGGGCGATGGCCCTGATGATGACCGTCCGCATGGTGACGCTCTGGCTGCGCACCCGCTCCGGCAAGTGGATCGTCACCGGGGCCACCCGCTGAACCACCGGCCGCGGTCCCGTTTCACGTGAAACGGTGAAGGGCCGCACCCCGTGGGGTGCGGCCCTTCAGCTGCTCAGGTGAGCTGTGCCCTTAGGCAGCAACGACCTCGATGCCGAGGTTCGCAGCGACCTCGGGGTGCAGACGCACGGACACCTGGTGTCCGCCGAGCGTCTTGATCGGCGAGCCGAGCTCGACGCGACGCTTGTCGACGTCGGGGCCACCGGCAGCCTTGATCGCCGAGGCGATGTCGGCCGGGGTCACGGAGCCGAAGAGACGGCCGGCGTCGCCGGAGCGAACAGCCAGACGGACCTTCACGGCCTCGAGCTTGGTCTTGATCTCGTTGGCCTGCTCGATCGTGGCGATCTCGTGGATCTTGCGGGCGCGGCGGATCTGCGCCACGTCCTTCTCGCCACCCTTGGTCCAGCGGATGGCAAAGCCACGCGGAACCAGGTAGTTACGGGCGTACCCGTCCTTGACGTCGACGACGTCGCCCGCAGCACCGAGGCCGGAGACCTCGTGGGTGAGGATGATCTTCATGATTCGGTCACCCTTCCCTTATCGCGCGGTGGACGTGTAGGGCAGCAGCGCCATCTCACGGCTGTTCTTGACTGCCGTGGCGACGTCACGCTGGTGCTGCGTGCAGTTGCCGGTCACGCGGCGGGCACGGATCTTGCCGCGGTCGGAAATGAACTTCCGCAGCATGTTCGTGTCCTTGTAGTCCACGTACTGGGTCTTGTCCTTGCAGAACGCGCAGACCTTCTTCTTAGGCTTGCGCACAGGCGGCTTCGCCATGGTGTTTCTCCTGTGTGATCAAGAAGTGGGGGTACGAGCTGCCCTAGAAGGGAGGCTCGTCCGAGTAGCCGCCGCCAGAGCCGCCGGAACCGCCGGAACCGCCGGAGCTTCCGCCCCAGCCGCCTCCGCCGCCCTGCTGGCCCCCGCCCTGCTGACCGCCGGACGGCGCGCTCGTGGCCCACGGGTCGTCGGCGGGAGCGCCGCCACCACCCTGCTGGCCACCACCGGGACCGCCGCCCCAGTTGCCGCCGCCCTGCTGGCCACCGCCGTATCCACCCTGGCCGCCCTGGCCACCGCGACCGGTGGTCTTGGTGACCTTGGCCGTGGCGTTCTTCAGGCTGGGGCCGACTTCCTCGACATCCAGCTCGTAGACCGTGCGCTTGACGCCCTCGCGGTCTTCGTACGACCGCTGCTTCAGTCGGCCCTGCACGACAACGCGCATGCCTCGCTGGAGCGACTCGGCGACGTTCTCCGCCGCCTGCCGCCAGACCGAGCAGGTGAGGAACAGGCCTTCGCCGTCCTTCCACTCATTGGTCTGCCGGTCGAAGATGCGGGGAGTGGACGCGACACGGAACTTCGCGACCGCCGCACCGGACGGGGTGAAGCGCAGCTCGGGGTCGTCGACGAGATTGCCGACGACCGTGATGACGGTCTCGCCTGCCATGGATGAACCTCTCGGCGGGGATTGCTTCTGGCTGCTTGCTGCTACTCGAACCCGATGACCACTGAGCTAGATGCTCAGTGGGACTCGGGACGGAGGACCTTGGTCCGGAGGACCGACTCGTTCAGGTTCATCTGGCGGTCGAGCTCCTTGACGACCGCAGGCTCGGCCTGCAGGTCGATGACCGAGTAGATGCCCTCGGGCTTCTTCTTGATCTCGTAAGCGAGACGACGACGGCCCCAGGTGTCGACCTTCTCAACCTTTCCGTTGCCCTCACGGACGACGGAGAGGAAGTTCTCGATCAGCGGGGAGACAGCGCGCTCCTCGAGATCGGGGTCGAGGATGACCATCACCTCGTAGTGACGCATGTGGAACCCACCTCCTTTGGACTCAGCGGCCACGGTCGTTCCGTGGCAGGAGGGTCGTGATGCGTAAGCAACAGTGTCTCCAAGTAAAACAGCCGCCACTGACAACACCCTCCATCGAGAGGGGTTGCTGTGCTGGCCTGGGCAGACACCGGTGCAGACCGTACAGAGTACCCGCACACCGGCTTCCGGTTGAAATCCGGTGGTCAGGAGACGCAATCTGGACACATCGGGTGTGAGCGGCGCCACTACGCGCCCCTTTCGGCCAGGAGGTACTCCATGGCACAGGCAATACGACCCCGTCCCCCCGTTTCCCTTCTCGCCACGGACGGCAAGCCCCATCCGCTCCAGGAAACCCTGGTGGCGGTGACGCTGATCCTCGGTGCGCTCGCCTTCGTGACGGCGATGTTCCACAGCCTGCATCTGATCAGTTCGTGGGCCGGACTCATCGGGATCCTCACGGCCGCGTACGGGCAGTACATCTCGGTGACCACACGCGAGCGGTTCCCGCTGATCATCGGCATGGGCGCATCCGCCATCGGCTTCTTCCTGGGCATGGCCCACGGCGGCCTCTTCGGCGGCGTGGTGGGCTGACGCACAACAGCCACAACCGGACGAACGGAACGGCGCGAGGAACCCGCAGGGGCCTCGCGCCGTTCCCCGTACAAGGAGCCGACAGCCCGGGTCGCGGCGGCGGCGGAGCGGCAAGGTCCCATAGGGCCAGACGGCGTGCTCGTCGGTCACAGTAGGCTTCGGCGCGAGAGCCGGAGCCCCTGACCGATGGGGACACACCTGCCGAGGAGCGCCCCGCATGAGCCTGACCCTGAGGACCATCAGCCGAGAGCAGCATCTGGCGTACATCCAGAGTCTGCCTGCGGCGAGTCACATGCAGGTCCCGGCATGGGCGGACGTGAAGGCGGAGTGGCGCTCGGAGAGTCTTGGCTGGTTCGACAAGAGCGGACAGCTCGTCGGCGCCGGCCTGGTGCTCTACCGGCAGTTGCCCAAGATCAAGCGGTATCTCGCCTATCTGCCCGAGGGCCCGGTCATCAACTGGTACGCCCCGAATCTGGACGACTGGCTGCGGCCGATGCTGGCGCATCTCAAGCAACAGGGCGCCTTCTCCGTGAAGATGGGCCCGCCGGTCATCATCCGGCGTTGGGACGCGGCCGCCATCAAGTCGGGCATCCAGGACCCCGAAGTGAAGCGTCTGCGCGACGTCGAGGCCACCCACATCGAGCCGCGCGCCTTCGAAGTGGCGGACCGGCTGCGGAAGATGGGCTGGCAGCAGGGCGAGGACGGCGGCGCCGGATTCGGTGACGTACAGCCCCGCTACGTCTTCCAGGTGCCGCTGGCGAACCGTTCACTCGAAGACGTCCACAAGGGCTTCAACCAGCTGTGGCGGCGCAACATCAAGAAGGCCGAGAAGGCCGGCGTCGAGGTCGTCCAGGGCAGCTACGCCGAGCTCGCCGAGTGGCAGCGGCTGTACGAGATCACGGCGGAGCGCGACCACTTCCGGCCTCGTCCCCTGGGCTACTTCCAGCGCATGTGGACGGCCCTCAACAATGAGGACCCCAACCGGATGCGGCTGTACTTCGCCCGGCACGAGGGCGAGAACGTCGCTGCCGCGACCATGCTGATCGTCGGCGGGCACGTCTGGTACTCCTACGGCGCCTCCGCCAACCACAAGCGCGAGGTCCGGCCCTCGAACGCGATGCAGTGGCGGATGCTGCGCGACGCGTACGCCATGGGGGCCACCGTCTACGACCTGCGCGGCATCTCCGACTCGCTGGACGAGACCGACCACCTCTTCGGCCTGATCCAGTTCAAGGTAGGCACCGGCGGGCAGGCTGCCGAGTACCTCGGCGAGTGGGACTTCCCGCTCAACAAGCTGCTGCACAAGGCGCTCGACATCTACATGTCGCGCCGCTGACCCGCGTCGCACCGTACGCGTCGCACCGCTGATACGCGTCGCCCCGCTGACGAAACCGGCTTCATTGGTTTCAATGGGGACTTCGGCTCCACACACCTCCCACACAGCAGCCACCAGAAGGGTTCCGGACCGGCCATGGCGCTCTCCCTCTACGTCGACACCGCGCGCTGGCGGGCGCACCAGAAATCCGTCCTCGACCAGTTCCCCGGCCTCGTCCCGGTCTGCAAGGGCAACGGATACGGCTTCGGCCACGAGCGGCTGGCCGACGAGGCCATCCGCTTCGGCTCCGACATGCTCGCCGTCGGAACCACCTACGAGGCGGCCCGCATCAAGGACTGGTTCAGCGGCGACCTTCTGGTCCTCACCCCGTTCCGCCGGGGCGAGGAGCCCGTGCCACTGCCCGACCGCGTCATCCGTTCCGTGTCCTCCGTGGACGGCGTGCACGCCCTGGTGGGCGCACGGGTCGTCATCGAGTGCATGAGCTCGATGAAGCGCCACGGCGTCAAGGAGGAGGAGCTCGGGCAGCTGCACGCCGCCATCGAGGACGTACGGCTCGAAGGCTTCGCCCTGCACCTGCCGCTGGACCGCACGGACGGCTCGGACGCGGTCGAGGAGGTCATCGGCTGGATGGACCGGCTGCGCGCGGCCCGGCTGCCGCTGCACACCATGTTCGTCAGCCATCTGCGCGCCGAGGAGCTGGGCCGGCTCCAGCAGCAGTTCCCGCAGACCCGTTTCCGCGCCCGCATCGGTACCCGGCTGTGGCTCGGCGACCACGAGGCGACGGAGTACCGGGGTGCCGTCCTGGACGTCACGCGCGTGGCCAAGGGCGACCGCTTCGGCTACCGCCAGCAGAAGGCCGCCTCGGACGGCTGGCTGGTGGTCGTCGCCGGTGGTACGTCGCACGGCGTGGGCCTGGAGGCCCCGAAGGCCCTGCACGGTGTGATGCCGCGCGCCAAGGGGGTCGCCCGCGCGGGCCTGGCTACCGTAAACCGCAACCTGTCGCCGTTCGTCTGGGCGGGCAAGCAGCGCTGGTTCGCCGAGCCGCCGCACATGCAGGTGTCGATCCTGTTCGTTCCGTCGGACGCCCAGGAGCCGAAGGTCGGCGACGAGCTGGTGGCCCATCTGCGCCACACGACCACCCAGTTCGACCGCCTCGTCGACCGATAGGACGGCGCCGGGTCTCTCTGGTGGGAGACCCGGCCCTCAGTCGCGGGAGCGACCCGGCCCTCAGTCGGCGACGGGTCCGCGCGGCGCGCCCCAATCCACCCGCGGCCCTTCCACCGCAGGGTGGGCATGGCGCGCCGGATGCGCCGCCCGCCCCAGCACGAACACGTCCGGGGCCCCGTCGAGCACCCCGCCGGACGGATCGTCCGACCCGTCGCGCCGCACGACGTCCTTCTCCGGCATGAGGATGTCCCGTACGACCACGGCGCAGAAGTACAACGTGCCCAGCAGATGCAGGGCGATCGCCAGCTGGTACCCCTCCGTGGGCAGCCCCTGGTGCTTGTCGCCGCTCGTCGTGTACGCGAGGTACATCCAGATCCCCAGGAAGTACATGACCTCGCACGCCTGCCAGATCAGGAAGTCGCGCCAGCGCGGTCTGGCCAGGGCGGCCAGGGGGATCAGCCACAGCACGTACTGCGGCGAGTAGACCTTGTTGACGAGGATGAACGCCGCGACGACGAGAAAGGCGAGCTGCGCGAGGCGCGGCCTGCGCGGCGCCATCAGGGTGAGCGCGCCGATGGCCGCGCACAGCAGGACCGTCGTCAGGGTCGAGACGGTGTTGACGGTCGAGACCTCGATGCTCTCGCCGGTGCGCTGGGTGATGATCAGCCAGAAAGAGCCGAAGTCGATGCCCCGTTCCTGGCTGAATGTGTAGAACTTCTTCCATCCCTCGGGTGCGAAGACCATCACCGGCAGATTCACCACCAGCCAGGACACCACCGCCCCGAGCGTCGCCATGCCGAACTCCCGCCATCTGCCCGCCCGCCAGCACAGGACGAACACCGGCCCCAGCAGGAACACGGGGTAGAGCTTGGCGGCCGTGGCGAGCCCGATGAGGATGCCGAACGCCAGCACCCGCCCACGGGACCACATGAGCATCGCCGCGGCCGTCAGCGCGACGGCCAGCAGGTCCCAGTTGATCGTCGCGGTGAGCGCGAAGGCCGGCGCGAGGGCGACCAGCAGTCCGTCCCAGGGGCGGCGCCGGTGCGTACGGGCGACGCAGACGGCGATGATCACGGCGCAGATCATCAGCATGCCCGCGTTGACCATCCAGTACATCTGCTCGCGGTGCTGAATGGATCCGCCCGGCGTCAGCCAGGAGGCGACCTGCATGAACACGCCCGTCAGGACGGGGTACTCCAGGTACTGCATGTCGCCGGGCAGCCGGTCGAAGTACGGCACGAGGCCGTCGGAGAATCCGCGTGCGGCAAAGAGATGCGGAATGTCCGAGTAACAGGCGTGCGTGTACTGCGAACCCGCGCCCCTGAACCACGCCCAGTTGTAGCAGGGCAGCTTCTGTACCATGCCCAGCGCGAACATCCCGAGGGCCGTCAGCGCGATGGCGCCCACGGGCGTGAGCGCTGTACTGCCGAGCCGTGACCAGCGCCCCGACCGCCCGCCGATCAGCTCGCTGCCGGCCGCTGCGACCTCGTCCTGGTGCGTGGGCCGTACGACCGCCCGTTCCTGGTGCTGGTGCACACTCGTGTCTTCTGCGCTTGGCATGCCGCTCATCCTGCCGTACGGGTCTGTGGAAACGACGAGGACCGCCACACCGTGTGGTGCGGCGGTCCTCATGACCGGGGCGGCCCATCGGCCGCGCGGACGTTATCCGGTCGGCCCGCCGAAGATTCCGCCGCCGTTCCCGCCGTTCCCGTTTCCGCCGTTCCCGTTCCCCCCGGTCGGTGGCGAAGGGGACGTGGACGGACTGGTGCTGGGACCACCGGTGTCTCCGCCGTTCGCGCCGCTGCTGGTCCCGCCGTTGTTGTGCTGGCAGTCCCAGTCCCACGTACCGCAGGTCCCGGTGGGGTCGGGCGCCGACGGGGAGATGCTCATAGAGGGTGACTCGGTCACCGACATGGACGGCGACGGCGTCACCGGTGCGGTGGGCGTCGGCTTGGGGCTCTGCGCACCGCCACCGTAGACCTTGTCACCGATCGGCCCCGGCTCCGGGAACGTCACGACCGGCTTCCCCTTCAGAGCGCCCACCATGTAGTCGTGCCAGATCTGGGCCGGGAACGACGCACCGTGGATCGTCTGCTCGCCACCCGTGCCATACATCTTTTCGAACTTGCGGTTCTTGTTCGTCGCGTCGTCGTCGAGCCGGTACATGCTGATGGCCGTGGAGAGCTGCGGCGTGTAGCCGACGAACCAGGCCGACTTGTTGTCGTCCGTCGTACCCGTCTTGCCCGCCACGTCCCGGCCGGGGATCTGCGCGGGAGTACCGGTCCCCTTGTCGACGACGTTCTTCAGGACGTCGGTGACGTTGTCGGCGATCGCGGCGTCGAAGGCACGCTTGCGGGCTTCCTTGTGCTGGTAGACCACCTTGCCCTCGTGCTTCACCTCGGAGACCGAGTAGGGCTCGCGCTGCTGGCCGCTGGCGGCGAAGGTCGCATACGCGCCGGCCATGCGGATCGCACTGGGCGAGGACGTACCGATGGAGAACGACGGCACGTGCGAATCCGCCATCTGTTCGTCGTCCTTGAGTCCCGCGGCTATGGCGATGTCCTTCACCTTGTCGGTGCCGACGTCCATGCCGAGTTGTACGTACGGGGAGTTGGCGGACCACTGCATCGCCTCGCGGAGGGTGATGTTGCCCCTCGACTCATGGCCGTCGTTGGCCTGCAGCCACTCCTTGCCGTTCTCGTCGGTCCAGATCTCGCCGTTGTACTTCTTGATCTTCAGCTTGTCGTCGGCGTTGTAGATGCTGAGCGGCGAGACCTTGGTGCGCTCCGACGCATCCTGGTCCTCCGGGAGCGCGGGGTTCCGCTTGCCGTACTCCATCGCCGCCGCCAGTACGAACGGCTTGAAGGTCGAACCGACCTGCGCACCAGTGGGGTTGGCGTTGTTGGTGAAGTGCTTGGTCGCGTCCTGACCGCCGTAGATCGCCACGATGGCCCCGGTCTTGGGATCTACCGACCCGCCGCCGAACTGGACGTGGGTGTCCGTCTTCGGGCGCTGCTTCGGCTTGATCTTGCTGTCGTAGACCTTCTTGACCGCGGCGTTGAGCTCCTGGACCTTCTTCTTGTTGAAGGTGGTCTTGATCTGGTAACCGCCCTGGGCCAGCATGTCCGCCGTCACGCCCTCGGTGTTGTTGCTGAGGAAGTACGTCTTGGCCAGGTCGACCAGGTAACCGGTCTGACCGCCCAGCTGGGCGTCCTTCTTCGGCGGGAGAGGCATCGGGAACTTGGTGTACTTGGCGCGCTCCGCCTGCGAGAGGCGCCCGTCCTTCACCTCTTCGTCGAGGATCCACTTCCAGCGCTTCTCGGCCCGCTCGGTGTTCAGCTTCTTCGTCGCCTGCTTGGCATCGACCTCGGGAGCGCCCGCCGGGTCGTAATAGGACGCGCCCTTGAGCAGCGTGGCCAGGAACGCGCACTGGCTCGGGTCCAGATCGACGGCGTCCTTTCCGTAGTACGTACGGGCAGCAGCCTGGATCCCCGAAGCACCTCGCCCGTAGTACGAGACGTTGAGGTAGTCGGTGATGATCTTGTTCTTGTCCATCTCGTTGGTGACTTTGAGCGTGATGAAAAGTTCCTGGAACTTCCGGCTCAGAGTCTGTTCCTGAGAGAGACGCGAGTTCTTCACGTACTGCTGGGTGATCGTCGAACCGCCCTGGGTCTCACCACCGGTGGCCATGTTGAACACGGCCCGGGCGATGCCCATGGGGTCGATGCCCCTGTCGTGCTCGAAGGTCTTGTTCTCGGCGGAGATGACGGCGTTCCGCATGGCGTCGGGGATCTCCGCATAGGGGATGAGCTGACGGTTGACCTCACCGCCGGTGGCGACCATCTGCGAGCCGTCGTCCCACAAGTAGACGTTGTTCTGCGCCTTTGCGGCTTTCTGAACATCGGGCAGACCAACCCACGCGTACGCGATGCCGCCGATGCCCATCAGCAGGCCGAGGAAGCCGATGCAGAGGCCGGAGACCAGCTTCCACGACGGCACCCAGCGCCGCGCGCCGTACTTCCCGGCGCGCGGGTAGTCGATGAAGCGCTTCTTGGCAGGGCGCTGACCTGCGCGGCCACGCCCCCTGCCGGGACCCTCGTGACCGCCGTCGCCGCCCCCACCGCGGCGACGCCCACCACCGCCACCGCCACCGCGGCCTGCGCCGCCCCGCTGGGCGGCGCGCCTGGCCTCGGCACGTCCGCCGTACGGGCTGTCCCCCCCATGCGAATCGGAAGGTGACTCGGAAGTTACTCCACGTGACGGAGCAGCGCGGCGTCCTGAGGACTGCTGGGCGGCTCGTCTGGCCGCTGCGCGCCCGCCACCTTGCGGTTGCGGCGTTTTGCGACGGTGCTCGCTCATCGAACGACTACTCCTCGGGCAGGCGAGAGCGCCTGGAAGCGGCAGTTGAGATCCGGTCCCCCCGAATTACGGACAAGCCTTGCGACAGGCTCGTCCGCCATGCGTCCGGCTGGTCCGCGAAGACTGACGCGCGGGCGCGTCACGCGGTTCCCGGTGGTTTGCATGCCGCACAGACTACGCACGGTCAAAACCCTCCTAGGGCCGAACTTCACCCCAAACAACGCAAGTCGGTGCCTACGAATTCACGATGTGACGCCGTTCACGATGACCCCTCTTGTCGCATCGCGGCGACCGATCTATCGTCGTGATGTATCGAGTCGATACATCAGCCCGGTACATCAGCCCGGCACAGGGCTCCGCAGGAGCACTGGGACGCACTCGGAGTAAGGAGGAGGCGAAGTTGAGCAGACGCTCCGGCATCCTCGAATTCGCCGTTCTCGGCCTGCTCCGCGAGTCCCCGATGCACGGCTACGAGCTGCGTAAACGCCTCAACACCTCGTTGGGGATCTTCCGCGCCTTCAGCTACGGCACCCTCTATCCCTGCCTCAAGACGCTGGTCGCCAGCGGCTGGTTGATCGAGGAGCCGGGCTCCGCCCCTGCCGACCATCCGCCCGCCACCGGCCGTGCGGTCGCCCCCGCCTCCTCACTGGCCGGGCGTCGCGCCAAGATCGTCTACCGGCTGACGGCGGAAGGTAAGGAGCATTTCGAGGAGCTGCTCTCGCACACCGGCCCCGACTCCTGGGAGGACGAGCACTTCGCAGCCCGCTTCGCCTTCTTCGGGCAGACGGAGCACGAGGTGCGGATGAGAGTGCTGGAAGGCCGGCGCAGCCGGCTGGAGGAGCGGCTGGAGAAGATGCGGGCCTCTCTGGCCCGCACCCGCGAGCGCCTCGACGACTACACACTTGAGCTGCAGCGACATGGCATGGAGTCCGTGGAGCGCGAAGTGCGCTGGCTGAACGAGCTCATCGAGAGCGAGCGGTCGGGACGGGATCAGCGACGGTCCTCGCCCGGGAGCGAAGCTCAGCAGAACACCGCAGGAGAGACGGACGGCCTGCCCCGGCGCCGGGGTGACACCCCGCCGGATCCGTCCGACGACACCGCAAAGTGAGGCCCCCGCAGATCCGCGGGGCCTTCATCGGGAACATCCAAAACACACAGGGAGCAACCGGAATGGGTTCGGTTCGCGTAGCCATCGTCGGCGTGGGCAACTGCGCCGCCTCGCTGGTCCAGGGCGTCGAGTACTACAAGGACGCCGATCCGGCCGGCAAGGTGCCCGGTCTGATGCACGTCCAGTTCGGCGACTACCACGTGCGGGACGTCGAGTTCGTCGCCGCCTTCGACGTCGACGCGAAGAAGGTCGGTCTCGACCTCGCGGACGCCATCGGTGCCAGCGAGAACAACACCATCAAGCTCTGCGACGTGCCGAACGCCGGCGTCACCGTCCAGCGCGGCCACACCCACGACGGTCTCGGCAAGTACTACCGCCAGACCATCGAGGAGTCGGCCGAGGCCCCGGTCGACATCGTCCAGGTCCTCAAGGACCGCAAGGTCGACGTCCTCGTCTGCTACCTGCCCGTAGGCTCCGAGGTCGCTGCGAAGTTCTACGCGCAGTGCGCCATCGACGCCAAGGTCGCGTTCGTCAACGCTCTCCCGGTCTTCATCGCCGGTACCAAGGAGTGGGCGGACAAGTTCACCGAGGCCGGCGTCCCGATCGTCGGCGACGACATCAAGTCGCAGGTCGGCGCCACCATCACGCACCGCGTGATGGCGAAGCTCTTCGAGGACCGGGGCGTCGTCCTGGACCGCACGATGCAGCTGAACGTCGGCGGCAACATGGACTTCAAGAACATGCTCGAGCGTGAGCGCCTGGAGTCCAAGAAGATCTCCAAGACGCAGGCCGTCACCTCCCAGATCCGTGACCGCGAACTCGGTGCGGACAACGTCCACATCGGTCCGTCGGACTACGTGGCCTGGCTGGACGACCGCAAGTGGGCGTACGTGCGCCTTGAGGGCCGCGCCTTCGGTGATGTTCCGCTGAACCTGGAGTACAAGCTCGAGGTCTGGGACTCCCCGAACTCCGCCGGTGTCATCATCGACGCCGTCCGCGCCGCGAAGATCGCCAAGGACCGTGGCATCGGGGGCCCGATCCTCTCCGCTTCCTCGTACTTCATGAAGTCCCCGCCGGTCCAGTACTTCGACGACGAGGCCCGCGAGAACGTCGAGAAGTTCATCCGCGGCGACGTCGCCAACTGACGCTGCCGGACAGGTACGTCCACGCGGCCGGGTGCTGAGCGGCAACGCTCATTCCTTTCCGCGCTGTTGAGGGTCCCCGGGCAATCAGCCCGGGGACCCTCAACGTATGTGACTCTTGATTACATGGCCGTCGTCGGTGATCTGCGCGTTCTGCTGCGCCTTCGGAACTTCCGTCGCCTGCTGGCCGTACGACTCCTCTCCCAGTCGGCCGACGGTGTCTTCCAGGTGGCGCTTGCGGCTCACGTCGTCTTCTCGCCGGAGAAGCAGGCTTCGGCAGGTGCCATCGCCTCCGCGATGGCAGTGCTGCTGCTGCCGTACTCGCTCGTCGGCCCTTTTGCCGGCGTCCTGCTGGACCGCTGGCCGCGCCGCCAGGTCTTTCTGTACGGGAATCTGCTGCGCGCCGCGCTCGCCTGCTGCACAGCGCTCCTCATCCTCGGCACCGCACCCGACTGGCTCTTCTACGCCTCGGCGCTGTGTGTCACCGCAGTCAACCGCTTCGTCCTGGCCGGGCTCTCGGCCGCGCTGCCGCGTGTCGTCGACAGCGACCGTCTGGTGCTGGCCAACTCGCTCTCACCGACCGCCGGGACGCTCGCAGCCACTGCGGGCGGCGGCCTCGCCTTCGCCGTACGGCTGCTGCTCGCGGACTCCGATGCCGTGGTGGTGCTGCTGGGCGCGGTGCTCTACCTCACGTCGGCGCTGGCATCCCTGACCCTTGCCACCGGACTCCTCGGACCGGATCAGGACGGACACCGGACTGGACTGGGGGAGGCCCTGGCCGCCACCGTGCGGGGGCTGGCCGACGGGTTGCGCCATCTGGTACAGCGGAAGCAGGCCGGCCGGGCGCTGGCCGCCATGACCGTGATGCGCTTCTGCTACGGAGCACTGACCGTCACGGTGCTGATGCTGTGCCGGTACGCCTGGAGCGACAGCGAATCCGAGGGCCTGGCCCTTCTCGGACTGGCTGTGGGGGTCTCCGGTGCGGGCTTCTTCGCGGCGGCCGTACTCACACCTTGGGCCGTGGGACGGCTCGGCCGGTTCCGCTGGATGACGGTGTGCGCGGCGGGGGCCGCCGTCCTCGAACCCGCGCTGGGGCTGTGGTTCGTCCCCGTACCGATATTGGTCGCGGCGTTCATCCTCGGGCTGGTCACCCAGGGAGCGAAGATCGCGACCGACACGGTGGTGCAGACCGCGGTGGAGGACTCCTTCCGCGGCCGGGCCTTCTCGTTCTACGACGTGCTGTTCAACGCTGCTTTCGTAGGGGCCGCCGCAGTCTCCGCACTGATGCTGCCTCCCGACGGGCGATCGACCGCGGTGGTGATCGCAGTGGCCGTTCTCTACGCGGTCGTCGCAGTGCTGATGTTCCGGTGGAGCCGCACCGGAGAGGCTCTCTAGCGTCCGGGGCGAAGCAGAGCGAGGGGTGCTGTTTCACGTGAAACAGCACCCCTCACCAGATCGTGGTGCGACACCGGAAGGCGGGCCATGTTTCACGTGAAACATGGCCACCGCACCCGCACGCCGGCAGACCGAGCCTCCAGCAGCCTCAGCCCTGCGCGGCCCACCACTCCTTGAGCTTCTTGACCGCCATGCCACGCTCCATCGGGCCGTGCTCCAGGCGCAGCTCCAGCAGGAACGCGTACGCCTTGCCGATCACCGGCCCGGGACCGACACCCAGGGTCTTCATGATCTCGTTGCCGTCCAGGTCGGGGCGGATGGCATCCAGCTCCTCCTGCTCCTGCAACTGCTCGATGCGCTCCTCCAGCCCGTCATAGGTCCGAGAGAGTGCGGCGGCCTTGCGCTTGTTCCGCGTGGTGCAGTCCGAGCGGGTCAGCTTGTGCAGCCGCTCCAGCAGGGGGCCGGCATCCCGCACATACCGACGGACCGCGGAGTCCGTCCACTCGCCGTCGCCGTAGCCGTGGAAGCGCAGGTGAAGCTCCACCAGCTTCGAGACGTCCTTGACCATGTCGTTGGAGTACTTGAGCTCGGTCATCCGCTTCTTGACCATCTTGGCGCCCACCACCTCGTGGTGATGGAACGAGACTCGCCCGTCCTTCTCGAAGCGTCGCGTCCTCGGCTTCCCGATGTCATGGAGGAGAGCGGCAAGGCGCAGAACCAGATCAGGGCCGTCCTCTTCCAGATCGATCGCCTGTTCCAGGACGGTCAGCGAGTGCTCGTAGACATCCTTGTGACGGTGATGCTCGTCACTTTCCAGGCGCAGTGCCGGGAGCTCCGGCAGCACCTGCTGCGCCAGGCCCGTGTCGACGAGCTGCGCCAGACCCTTGCGGGGGTGGGCGGAGAGCAGCAGCTTGTTGAGCTCCTCCCTGACCCGCTCTGCGGAGACGATTTCGATGCGCCCGGCCATCTCCGTCATCGCGGTGACCACATCGGGAGCGACATCGAAGTCCAGCTGAGCCGCGAAACGGGCAGCGCGCAGCATGCGCAGCGGATCGTCGGAGAACGAGTCCTCGGGTGTTCCGGGGGTACGCAGAACGCGCTCCGCCAGGTCCTCGAGACCACCGTGAGGATCGATGAAGACCTTCTGCGGAAGTGCGACGGCCATCGCGTTGACCGTGAAGTCACGCCGGACGAGGTCATCCTCGATGGAGTCGCCGTAGGACACCTCGGGCTTGCGCGAGGTCCTGTCGTACGCCTCCGACCTGTATGTGGTGACCTCGATCTGGTAGCCGTCCTTCTGGGCACCCACTGTGCCGAAGGCGATCCCGACCTCCCACACCGAGTCGGCCCACGGCCGGACGATCTTCAGTACCGCTTCGGGGCGAGCATCGGTCGTGAAGTCCAGGTCGTTCCCGAGCCTGCCGAGAAGCGCGTCCCGGACCGAGCCTCCGACCAGGGCGAGACTGAACCCGGCGTCCTGGAAACGGCGAGCGAGGTCGTCGGCGACCGGGGACACCCGCAGCAGTTCGCTGACTGCGCGGTGCTGCACCTGGGTCAGGGCACGGGAGCTGTCTTCATTGGCGTTCGACACAACAGAAAAGGGTACGTGCCCGGACCGGCCCGGTCGCCCTGGTTTCGTCCCGCCCTGCAAGACTCTTCCGATCATGTAGCGAACTCCCCAGCACTTGGCACCCGCGCACATCGTTACCATGCGTGGACGCAAGAACCGACAACCATCGACACCAGCTGACGACGACGAGGGACGGGTAGGCGCGTGGCCGAGGCGGCAGACATTCAGGGGAACGGTCCCTCTCCTGCCCGCCGGTGGCTGCGGCACACAGCCGCCCTGATCATCGGGGCGCCGCTCGTCGCGGCTCTGCTGGCCGGTCCGACCGCACCCGCAGCGCAGGCCGACGGGACCGGCAAGGCCCACACCAAGTCCGAAACGGTCGACGTGTCCCTGAACACCTTGGCACCGAGCGCGCCGGCCAAGGGAGACACCCTGACCGTCTCCGGCACCGTGACCAACAGGGGCAAGGACACGATCACGGATGCCACGGTCGACCTGCGGGTGGGCCCGAAGCTCGCCAGCAGGACGGAGATCGACACCGCCGCCAAGCGCACCGGGTACGTGCTCGGCAGCGACCCAGCCGCGCTCGGCGGCAAGTACACCGTGAAGTTCGCGAAAATCCCCTCCGGGATCAGCCAGGACTTCACGCTGTCCGTTCCGGTCGGCAAATTGGGGCTCGGCGACGACGGCGTCTACCAGCTCGGCGTCTCACTGTCGGGGCAGACCTCACAGGTCCGGTACGACCAGGTGCTGGGGATCGAGCGCACCTTCCTGCCCTGGCAGGAAGAGGAGCGCGACTCCAGGACGAAGGTCACCTATCTCTGGCCACTCATCGCATCGGCCCATGTCACCGCCGAGACGGGCACCGACGATCAGCAGACGCCCGTGTTCACGGACGACGACCTGGCCGCCGAGCTGGCTCCGGGCGGACGGCTCGAACAGCTGGTCTCACTGGGCAGCCAGCTGCCCGTGACCTGGGTGATCGACCCGGATCTGCTGGCCAGTGTCGACGCGATGGCGGGGAACTACCGCGTCAAGTCCGGGGACACCACCGTCGCCGGGAAGAACCAGGCCGTTGCCAAGCAATGGCTCACTTCGCTCGAGGCCGCGGTGTCGGACGGGAAGGTCGTCGCGCTGCCGTTCGCCGACCCCGACCTGGCGTCCATCGCGCACCGCGGCAAGAACGTCTCCGGCACCCTCAGCCACCTTCAGACCGCCACCGAAGTGGCCGGGAAGACGGTCCAGACCATCCTCCACGTGAAGCCGTCGACCGACTTCGCGTGGCCCGTCGACGGGGCGATCGACCCGTCGGTCGTCGATGTCGCCACCTCGGCCGGGGCCCACAAGGTGATCGCCCGCAGCGACAGCCTCCAGGAGACCGGCGGTCTGCAGTACACGCCGACCGCTGCCCGGCCGATCGGCGGCGGCACCACCGCGGTCGTCGCCGACGCCCGGCTCTCCACGGCCTTCCAGGGCGACATGTCGAAGGCGGGGAACTCCACCCTCGCCGTGCAGAAGTTCCTCGCTCTGACCCTCGCTCTGACCGAACAGGACACGGACACCGAGCGGAGCATCGTCGTCGCACCTCAGCGGATGCCCACCGTGGCCCAGGCCCAGTCGATGGCCCGCGCCCTGCACGGACTCGACGACGGACGCTGGACACAGCCCCTCGGCCTGGTGGAAGCGGCCGGGGCGAAGCCCGACGCGGACGCGACGACCAGCGTCCCCGGGGCCTCCCAGTACCCGAGGAAGCTCCGCAGCCAGGAGCTGCCCACCCAGGCCTTCCAGGACATCAAGTCCACCCAGGTCTCACTGAACAACTTCCAGGTCATCCTCACCCAGCCCGAGCGGGTAGTGACCCCCTTCGGCAATGCGCTCAACCGGTCCATGTCGACGTCATGGCGCGGCAGGCCGCTGGAGGCCCAGCAGTACCGGGACTCGGTCCGCAGCTATCTGCAGGACCTCGTCGGCGAGGTCCAGCTCATCTCGAAGTCCGACGTCACCCTGTCCGGCCGTAGCGCCACGATCCCGGTGACCGTGCAGAACAGGCTGTTGCAGGGCGTGGACCATCTCGTCCTCCGGCTGAAGTCGGAGAACGCGACACGCCTGAAGCTGAACGACGGCGGGGCCGTGGCGGAACAGCCGATCCGGATCGGCGCCGGCCACAGCCAGTCCGTGAAGTTCGACGCGGCGGCCAACGTCAACGGCCAGGTCCAGATGACGGCGCAGCTCTACACGGAGGACGGCACACCGTACGGCGGAGAGATGACCTTCACCGTGAAGGTCTCCGAGCTCACCCCGACCGTGCTGCTGGTCATCGCCGGCGGGCTGCTGCTCCTGGTCCTCGCGGGCATCAGGATGTACACCCATCGCAAGCGCGCCAACGCGGGCGGCGCGGCCGGGGACGACGGCGGTGAACCCGAGCAGCCGAGTGACCCGACTCCGGACACCGGTCCGGAAAGCGGGGAGCCGTCGGGCTCGGGTGAGAAAGTGGAACGTTGAGCGATGTCTGTCGTGGCCGGTCGGCCGGGGACGATGAGGTGGGGTTTCGATGAACGCGCCGTACGACGGTGACCGCGGTCAGGGTGCGGGCGGAGCCGGGTCTTCCGGCGGGCCTCCGATGCCCCCAGGGCCTGGCCAGGTCCCGCCGACGCCCGATCCGTACCTGCAGGACGCCTACGACCGCGATCCCTACCGCGCCCAGGATCTGTCCGTTCAGGACCCGGTGACCGAGGCGCTGTACGACCGTGCCGCGCACCCGCCGCCGCCCCCGGGCACCTACCAGCAGCCCCAGCCGCTCTATCAGCAGCCGCCCGCGGCCCAGTACCCGCCCGACCCGCGCATCTGGGCACAGACCCCGCCTCCCGAGCCCGACGGCCCGTCGCGGCACCTGCCGTACGGCGACGATCCGGCGACCACCCAGTTCGTCGGGGTGGACGACCTCGTCAGTCAGGCTTCCCGGGACGACGAGCAGCCGGATGCCTTCGCGCATCTCTTCCGGGACCAGGAGGGTCCGGCAGGGGCCGCACCCGTCCCTCCGGAGCCCGAGCCGGCCCCGGCACCCGCCCCGCCCAAGTCCGGCGGCCGGGCCGCCGGAATACTGAAGTCCAGCGCACTGATGGCGGCCGGCACGCTCGTGTCCCGCCTCACCGGATTCGTGCGCACCCTCGTCATGACCGCCGCGCTCGGTGCGGCACTGCTAGGCGACAGCTTCACCATCGCCTACACCCTGCCCACGATGATCTACATCCTCACCGTGGGCGGCGGCCTGAACTCGGTCTTCGTCCCTCAGCTCGTCCGTTCCATGAAGGATGACGAGGACGGCGGCGAGGCCTACGCCAACCGGCTTCTGACTCTCGTCATGGTCGCGCTCGGCGTGATCGTCGCGCTCGCGGTCTTCGCCGCTCCGTGGCTGATCCACATGATGTCGCCGACGATCGCCAACGACGTGGCGGCCAACAGCGTCGCCGTGACCTTCGCCCGGTACTGCCTGCCGACCATCTTCTTCATGGGCGTGCACGTCGTGATGGGCCAGATCCTCAACGCCCGCGGCAAGTTCGGCGCGATGATGTGGACCCCGGTCCTCAACAACATCGTCATGATCTTCACGTTCGGCATGTTCATCTGGGTCTACGGAACGTCCGCCGAGTCCCAGATGGGTGTCGAGACCATTCCGCCGGAGGGCGTCCGGCTCCTGGGCATCGGCACGCTGCTCGGTCTGGTCGTACAGGCCCTGGCCATGGTCCCGTATCTGCGCGAGGCCGGTTTCCGTTTCCGCCCGCGCTTCGACTGGAAGGGACACGGGCTCGGCAAGACGGTCAAGCTGGCCAAGTGGACCGTCCTGTTCGTGCTGGCCAACCAGGCAGGCGTGATTGTCGTCACCCAGCTCGCGACGTCGGCGGGCAAACTGTCCGGCAAGGACGGCACCGGCTTCCTCGCCTACTCCAATGCCCAGCTCATCTGGGGCATGCCGCAGGCGATCATCACCGTCTCCGTCATGGCGGCCCTGCTGCCCCGCATCTCCCGCGCCGCCCACGACGACGACCCGGGCGCCGTCCGCGACGACATCTCCCAGGGGCTGCGGAACTCGGCCGTCGCGATCGTGCCGGTGGCCTTCGCCTTCCTCGCACTCGGCCTGCCGATGTGCACCCTTCTGTACGCCTCCGCAGGCACCGAGGCCGCCCGCTCCATGGGCTTCATCCTCATGGCATTCGGTCTCGGCCTGATCCCGTACTCCGTGCAGTACGTCGTGCTGCGTGGCTTCTACGCCTACGAGGACACCCGCACGCCCTTCTACAACACGGTCATCGTCGCCGCGGTCAACGCAGCCGCCTCGGCCCTTTGCTACGTCGTTCTGCCCGCCCGGTGGGCAGTGATCGGCATGGCCGCCTCGTACGGGCTCGCCTACGCCGTCGGGGTGGGTATCGCCTGGCGACGGCTGCGCAACCGCCTGGGCGGGGATCTGGACGGTGCCCATGTCGTGCGTACCTACGCCCGGCTGTGCCTGGCAGCGACCCCGGCAGCGGTGCTGGGCGGCGGCGTGGGCTTCGCCGTTCTCCTGGGCCTCGGCGAAGGCGCCTTCGGTTCACTCGCCGCTCTGATCTGCGGTGGAGCCGTACTGCTGGGCGTCTTCTTCGTCGCCGCCAAACGGATGCGGATCGAGGAGATCAACGGCATGGTCGGTATGGTCCGAGGGCGACTCGGTCGCTGAGGTTCATCCGCCGCACAACCATCACCGCCCCTTGCGTGTCGTGCATAGCGCTGGAGTGTGGGCACAATTGGCGTGACTGTGCAGAGCTGGCTGGCATCGCGCAACGGATGGGGAGGCAGGAACGACGGTGGCGGAACGTAGCACGGCTGCCGTCGACGTGGCCGACAACAGCGGTGATGAACCGCTGGCCGCCAAGGCGGACGAGGCCACGACCGACGGGACGGCAGAAGCTCAGGACACCACGGGCACGAAGCCGCAGGACACGGATGGTGAACGCATCGGTTCCGAGGCCACCCTGCCGACCCCGGATCTGCACAGCGGGCACAAACTCGCCAGACGCTACCGGCTCGAGGAGTGCGTCACCCGTCTGGACGGCTTCAGCAGCTGGCGCGCTGTCGACGAGAAGCTGCGCCGAGCGGTGGGCGTCCATCTGCTTCCGGCCGACCACCCGCGTGCCCGGTCCGTGCTGGCCGCGGCCCGGTCCTCCGCACTGCTCGGTGACCCACGCTTCGTGCAGGTGCTCGACGCGGTGGAGGAGGACGACCTCGTCTACGTCGTCCACGAATGGCTCCCCGACGCCACCGAGCTCACCTCCCTGCTGGCCTCGGGGCCGATGGACGCGCACGACGCGTACCAGCTCGTCAGCCAGGTCTCCCAGGCCATGGCGGCAGCACACCGAGAAGGTCTCGCACATCTGAGGCTCACCCCGGGGGCGGTGCTGCGAAGCTCGACCGGGCAGTACAGGATCCGCGGACTCGCGGTGAACGCCGCCCTGCGGGGTATCAGCGCCGACAGTCCCCAGCGTGCGGACACCGAGGCGATCGGCGCCCTGCTCTACGCCGCGCTGACCCAGCGCTGGCCGTACGAGAGCGACGCGTACGGTCTGACCGGGCTGCCCAAGGGAGTGGGGCTGATCGCCCCCGCCCAGGTGCGGGCCGGCGTCCACCGCGGCCTTTCCGAGCTCGCCATGCGCGCACTCGCCAACGACGGCGCCACTGCTTCCCGGCAGGAACAACCGTGCACCACGCCGGACGAGCTGGCCAAGGCCGTTGCCGCGATGCCCCGCATCCGTCCCCCGGAGCCCGTCTTCACGCCACCTCCCGAGTACCAGCGCACGACCTACCAGCAGGGTTCCTACGGGCGTCCGCAGACCCGGCCCGTCGCCACACAGCCCACGATCGCCGTGCCCCCGGCGCCGCTCCAGAGCCGCACCGGCAAGGCCCTCAAGTGGGCCGTGTCCGCGTTGCTCATCGCCGCGCTGGGCCTCGGCAGCTGGCAGCTCGCCGAGACGCTCCTCGACCACAGCAAGGGCTCCGGCCCCGAGGACAGCACACAGACCAACCCGGAGAACAACGACAACAAGCCTCGCCCCCCGGCAAAGCCGCTGCGCATCGACGGCGCGAAAGAGTTCATGCCCAGCGGCTCGGGGATCCAGCCGGATGAGGTACCGAACTCCGTCGACGGCGATGCGAGCACGGCCTGGGTCACCCCTCGCTATGTGGGCTACGCGAATTTCGGCAACTACTCGAACCGCAGGGACGGCAGCGGCATAGTCGTCGACCTGGGCAGCGTTCAGGACGTCGCGGGCATCGAAGCGAAGATGTACCGCAGCGGACAGAAGGCCGAGGTGCTGGCAGCCGATCCGAGCGCTTCCGCCCCGTCGTCCCTCTCGGACTTCCCCCAGCGCCTCACCGAGCTGGGAACGGTGGGAAGCGATCTGAAGGAGACCTTCTCCAAGCCGGTACGGACCCGCTACGTCCTGATCCATCTCACCGAGCTGCCGTCGGACGGGACGGGTGGCTACCGGGGCGGGATCTCGGAGATCTCCGTACTCAGCTGACAGCGAGGCCGGTGGGGGCGCCCCCACCGGCCTCCGCGCATCCGGTGCCCCGTGCCGGATGTTCTCGTTCCCGCATCGGGCAGCACCTCTTTTGCCCCCTGCCCCCGCCCGCTCGAATCGTGATAGACAGACGCACCTTGACGCAGCGAAACGGAGGGAGGGGGAGGTGGCCGCCGAGCCGTCAGAACCACTGAGCGACTCAGACCTCCTCGCTCGCCATGTGGCCGGCGAACCGGACGCCTTCGGCGAGCTCGTACGGCGTCACCGCGACCGGCTGTGGGCCGTGGCGATACGGACCCTGGGTGACCGCGAGGAAGCCGCAGACGCCGTCCAGGACGCCCTTGTCTCGGCCTTCCGGGCCGCCCATACCTTCCGCGGTCAGTCCGCCGTCACCACCTGGCTGCACCGCATCACCGTCAATGCCTGCCTCGACCGGGTCCGCAAGGCAGCCACCCGCAGAACCGCACCGGTCGACGACACCGTGCGGTTCGAGCAGCTTCTCGAACCGCACGAATCCGCGGAGGCACCGGCGGAGCGCCAGGACCTCCACCGCGAGCTCCTGGCCGCACTCGCCACTCTCCCCGCCGAGCAACGCGCCGCGCTCGTCCTCGTGGACATGCAGGGCTACCCCGTGGCCGAGGCGGCACGCATCCTCGACGTACCGACAGGCACCGTGAAAAGCCGCTGTGCGCGGGGGCGGGCCCGACTGGCCCCTCTGCTCACCCACCTTCGCAGCGAGGTCGCAGGAGCCGACGAGACGGCCACGAGAAGGAACCGGACGCCGCGCGCATCCGTCCCACCGGCATCGGGGCCGAGAGATGCGGGCACAAGCGATCCTGCTGCAGTGAAGGGCGGAGGTGGGCGCACATGACATCAACGACCGACACGACCCAGCATCCGGATGTCACGGAGATCTCCGACCTGGTGGAGGGGCTGCTCCCACCGTCGCGTGAGGCAGAGGTACGCGACCATGTGGATGGCTGCGAACTCTGCGGTGAGGTCCATCTCTCTCTCACGGAGATCCGCGAGCTGCTCGGCTCCGTACCCACACCACAGCGCATGCCGGACGATGTCGCAGTCCGCATCGACGCCGCACTCGCCGCCGAAGCGGCTCTCGGCGCCACACCACCACACGGCTCAGCGCATGTTTCACGTGAAACCGAACCGACGGCATCACAGAAGCCGAACGCGGAGCCCAGCCCCTCGCACCGTCCCGCAGGGCGCCCCCGGGCGACCACCGGCCCCGGCCGCCGACCGGCCCGGCGCCGCCGTCGCACAGCCGTCCTCGGAGCCGCTCTCGGTGCAGCCGTGGTCGGCGTGAGCATCTTCATGCTGCAGAGCGTCCAGCCGTCCCAGGACTCCGGGAGCCTCAAGGCGGCAGACCAAAGGTCCAGCTCCGAGGAGAACGGCGGAGGAGCCTTCTCGGAGTCCACGCTCGAGGACCAGGTGCAGTCGCTTCTTCTGAGTACGGGCACGAAGCCGTCGAGGTCAGTCGATGGTGTCGAGGCTGAGGAACAGTCACCGTCCGGCAAGGCGCAATCGCCCAAGAGCGCCTCGGACGAGCCCGAGTCGCCTCGAACGCCATTGCGCGCACCCACCGTGTCCGTCCCGCCCTGTGTGGAGCAGGGCACCGGACGCAACGCCGCCGCCCTCGCGGTGGAAGAAGGCACCTACGAAGGCGCGGCTGCCTTCCTGGTCGTCCTTCCGCACCCGTCCGACGCGACCCGTGTACAGGCGTACGTCGTCGACGCGGCCTGCGTCCAGGAAAAGCCCGCGGGCAAGGGCGAACTCCTGCTGACCCGTACCTACGCGCGCCCCTGAGAATCCCGCCGGGCGCCGCCCCGGCACGGCGGGGAATGCATCCCCCGTAGGATCCGTTGGGTGGGGTGAGTGTCGTTGAACCGACCCCAGTAGGCGTGGACAGTAGGCAGTCTGCAGAGACGAGGAAGAAACCCGTGAGCGACGTCCGTAATGTGATCATCATCGGCTCCGGCCCCGCGGGCTACACGGCCGCCCTTTACACCGCACGCGCCTCGCTGATGCCGCTGGTGTTCGAGGGCGCCGTCACCGCCGGCGGCGCGCTGATGAACACCACCGACGTGGAGAACTTCCCGGGCTTCCAGGACGGGATCATGGGCCCCGAGCTCATGGACAACATGCGCGCCCAGGCCGAACGCTTCGGCGCCGAGCTCGTCCCCGACGACGTCGTCTCCGTGGACCTCAACGGAGACATCAAGACGGTCACCGACACGGCCGGCACGGTGCACCGCGCCAAGGCCGTCATCGTGACGACCGGCTCCCAGCACCGCAAGCTCGGCCTTCCCAACGAGGACGCCCTCTCCGGACGCGGTGTCTCCTGGTGCGCCACCTGTGACGGCTTCTTCTTCAAGGACCAGGACATCGCCGTGGTCGGCGGCGGCGACACCGCGATGGAGGAGGCGACCTTCCTCTCGCGGTTCGCCAAGTCGGTCACCATCGTCCACCGTCGCGACACGCTGCGTGCCTCCAAGGCGATGCAGGACCGCGCCTTCGCCGACCCGAAGATCAAGTTCGCCTGGGACAGCGAGGTTGCCGGAGTGCACGGCGATCAGAAGCTGTCCGGTCTGACCCTGCGGAACACCAAGACCGGCGAGACGTCCGAGCTCGCGGTGACCGGCCTGTTCATCGCAGTGGGCCACGACCCGCGCACCGAGCTCTTCAAGGGCCAGCTCGACCTCGACGACGAGGGCTACCTCAAGGTCGATGCTCCCTCGACGCGTACCAACCTGACCGGTGTCTTCGGCGCCGGTGACGTCGTCGACCACACCTACCGGCAGGCCATCACCGCTGCCGGCACGGGCTGCTCGGCCGCTCTCGACGCCGAGCGCTTCCTCGCTGCGCTCGCCGACGACGAGAAGGCCACTACGGCCACCGTCTGACTCACGCCTCTCACCCCACACCCCAAGAAGTTAAGGAGGTCGCCGTGGCCGGCGCCCTGAAGAACGTGACCGACGACACCTTCGACGAGGTCGTCCTGAAGAGCGAGAAGCCTGTGCTGGTGGACTTCTGGGCCGCCTGGTGCGGGCCGTGCCGCCAGATCGCCCCGTCCCTGGAAGCCATTGCCGCCGAACACGGCGACCAGATCGAGGTCGTCAAGCTCAACATCGACGAGAACCCGGCCACAGCCGCCAAGTACGGCGTCATGTCCATCCCGACCCTGAACGTCTACCAGGGCGGCGAGGTCGCCAAGACCATCGTCGGCGCCAAGCCGAAGGCCGCGATCGTCCGCGACCTCGAAGGCTTCCTCGGCGAGTAGTGCCGCAAACCGCTGTTTCACGTGAAACGGGTCCGTCCCTCGGGGGCGGACCCGTTTCACGTTGTCATGGGCTCTCGGATCACAGCGGCCTCAGCGCCGGCTCCTTCTTCACCGCGCCCAGCAGCCGGTCCAGCGCCAGCTCGACGTCTTCCTTCCAGGACAGCGTCGTACGCAGTTCCAGTCTCAGCCGCGGATGAGCGGGATGCGGTCGTACGGTCTTGAAGCCAACCGCCAGCAGATGATCCGCGGGAAGCACACAGGCCGGTTCCTTCCACCGAGCGTCGCCGAACGCCTCGATCGCCTTGAATCCCCGACGCAACAGGTCCTTGGCGACGGTCTGCACCATGACCCGGCCCAGCCCCTGCCCCTGGTAGCCCGGCATGATCCAGGCAGTCATCAACTGCACGGCGTCGGAAGAGACCGGGCTGGTGGGAAACGCGGTCGAGCGCGGTACATAGGCCGGTGGCGCATAGAGCACGTAGCCCACCGGCACATCGTCGACGTAGACAACGCGGCCGCACGAGCCCCACTCCAGGAGAACGGCCGAGATCCAGGCCTCTTTCTCCAGCTCGGGCGTTCCCGCCTTTACCGCAGCTTCCCCGCTGACCGGATCAAGTTCCCAGAAGACACACGAGCGGCAGCGTCTGGGGAGATCGGAAAGGTTGTCCAGTGTGAGGGGTACGAGCCGACGCCCCATGAAGGCTGTTCCTCGCTTTCTTCGCCCGCCGCATCACGTGCGACAGTCAGTGCACTCCGTTCGAGGAGCAGGCTGCCGACGAACCCTCCGACAGCCCCCAGGCCCAGCCCCACTGTCATCAGTCGGCTGCGGCTCACTGATCGCATGGCCCTCCCTACCGAGGTGACTCAAGCCGGATGTGCCATACCAGAACGCATCGTATCCACCCAGGGATGAAGCCGACACCGAGAGAAAGCAAAGGGCGGGCTGTGTTCCGGTAACCACCGGAACACAGCCCGCCCGACAACCCCATCGGCAGGGTCAGCCCTCGTCGTCCTCAGCGGATTCCTCGGAGGGTGCGCGATCCAGCACGCGCCCCTCACCCGGTGCCAGGCTGCCGAGAATGCGGTCCAGATCCTCCATCGATGCGAACTCGACGACGATCTTCCCCTTCTTCTGGCCGAGGTCGACCTTCACCCTGGTCTCGAAGCGGTCCGAGAGCCGGGTAGCAAGATCGGACAGCGCAGGCGACACCCGGCCGCCGGCCCGCGGCCCCTTGGCCTTGGAGGGGCTCGTGGGACTGGAGCCCATGAGGGTCACGATCTCCTCGACCGCACGCACCGACAGCCCCTCGGCCACAATGCGATGGGCCAGCCTGTCCTGCTCCTCCGAGTCGTCCACGGACAGCAGCGCCCTCGCATGACCCGCCGACAGCACGCCGGCGGCCACTCTCCGCTGCACCGGAGCCGACAGCCTCAGCAGACGCAGCGTGTTGGACACCTGCGGACGGGAACGCCCGATCCGGTCAGCCAGCTGGTCATGCGTGCACTTGAAGTCCTTGAGCAGCTGGTCGTACGCAGCTGCTTCCTCCAGCGGGTTCAGCTGAGCCCGGTGGAGGTTCTCCAGGAGCGCGTCCAGGAGAAGCTTCTCGTCATCCGTGGCCCGGACGATAGCCGGAATCCGCTCCAGACCCGCCTCACGGCAGGCCCTCCAGCGCCGCTCGCCCATGATGAGCTCATAGCGCTCCGGCCCCACCTTCCGCACGACAACGGGCTGGAGAAGACCCACCTCCTTGATGGAGGTCACCAACTCCGCGAGCGCGTCCTCGTCGAACACCTCACGGGGCTGGCGGGGGTTCGGGGTGATGGTGCCGAGAGGAACCTCGGCAAAATACGCCCCGGCAGGTCCCGCCGGTTCGGCGACCGCTCCGGCCTCCGAAACCGGCGCACTCGGCTCCGGCACGACCGGAGCACCCGAGCGAGCGGCCAACTTTGCCGCGGCCACCCCCCGCTCCGCCGTCATCACAGGACTCGCCCCGGCAGAGGTCGATCCCATCCCCGTGGACGGCACCTGCTTCTCCTGCGGAGCGGCGGGGATCAGGGCACCCAGCCCACGCCCCAACCCTCTTCGACGCTCGCTCACTGAATCCCCTCCGAAATGCTCTGCTGGCTGTTCCCGCTGCCCGTCTGGGCATGCTGGGACTCGTAGTGGACCCCGACACCCCGCAGGGCGATCTCACGCGCCGCTTCGAGGTACGACAGCGATCCACTGGAACCCGGGTCGTAGGTCAGCACGGTCTGTCCGTAGCTGGGTGCCTCCGAAATCCGCACCGATCGCGGAATGCTCGTCCGCAGCACCTCCTTGCCGAAGTGGCTGCGCACCTCCTCCGCGACCTGCGAAGCGAGCCTGGTCCTGCCGTCGTACATGGTGAGCAGGATCGTCGACACATGGAGATCGGGGTTGAGATGCCCCCGCACCAGGTCCACATTGCGCAGCAGCTGGCCCAGCCCTTCCAGCGCGTAATACTCGCACTGGATAGGGATCAGCACCTCGGCGCCGGCGACCAGGGCATTGACCGTCAACAGACCGAGCGAAGGCGGGCAGTCGATGAGGATGTAGTCCAACGGCTGCTCATACGCCTGGATCGCTCGCTGCAGTCGACTCTCCCGCGCCACCAGCGACACCAGTTCGATCTCCGCACCGGCGAGATCGATGGTGGCGGGGGCGCAGAAGAGACCTTCGACGTCCGGTACTGGCTGAACCACCTCGGAGAGCGGCCTGCTCTCCACCAGGACGTCATAGATCGAGGGGACTTCGGCATGGTGATCGATGCCCAGAGCCGTAGAGGCGTTCCCCTGCGGGTCGAGGTCGACCACCAGAACACGTGCGCCGTGAAGCGCGAGCGAGGCAGCAAGATTGACCGTCGTGGTCGTCTTGCCCACTCCACCCTTCTGATTGGCCACCACCATGACGCGCGTCCGGTCAGGACGGGGCAGGCCCTCGCCGGCGCGGCCAAGGGCCTCAACCGCCAGCTGGGCCGCGCGACCGATGGGTGTGTCGTCCATCGGCGGCGGTGTTTCACGTGAAACACCCTCCCCCGCCGATTCGGTTCGGGGACCGGGGACCGGATCGGTCATCGGTCCCGCGATGTTGGCGTCGGACCGCAAGGATTCACTCTCCTCGACTTCAGGCTCGCAATGAACAGAGCCTGCCATGCTTTCGGGGTCGTGAACCAGCGAGGCCCGCTCTTCTGTGGATGAATCCACTTCTGTGGACAACTCCGTAGCCCTAACGGGCCTGCGATGCCGCGGCGCGGCAGCCGCACGACCGCGGCTGATGATTCCATGCAGCAGAGAGCGACGTTTCACGTGAAACACGATGCCCCTGCAGCCAGGCTGCAGGGGCACGACACTCCGCATGGGTACGTACGGCTACGTATCGGAAGCGCAACCAGCAGACGGTACATACCGCACGTAGCGCTCAATCCCGCGACGCGCCAGAGACGTCAGCGACGCCGCCTCGTACGGCTCGTCCTGGCAGCCTTGGCCCTCTTTGCGGCGAACCTCACACCGCCCGGACTCTCACCGACCACCACACGCACCACCGTGGACATCGGGTCGACAACGCCCTCCCCGACGTGCAGCACCTCGGTCTCGACCACGCCGAGCTTACTCAGGGCCGCACGAGCCCCGACGATCTCCTCCTCGGCCGTGTCCCCCTTGAGCGCCAGCATCTCGCCGTACGGACGCAGCAGCGGAACACCCCAGCCGGCCAGCCGGTCCAGCGGTGCCACAGCGCGAGCCGTCACCACATGCACCGGCTGCAGCGAGCCCAGAACCTCCTCGGCCCGACCACGCACCACCGTCACATGATCCAGACCCAGCAGCTCCACGACTTCCTGGAGGAAGTTCGTACGCCGGAGCAAGGGCTCCAGCAAAGTGATCTTGAGATCTGGGCGGACCAGCGCCAGCGGGATACCAGGAAGGCCGGCACCCGAACCCACATCGCAGACCGTGACACCCTCGGGCACGACCTCGGAAAGCACCGCGCAGTTCAGCAGATGCCGCTCCCACAGCCGCGGCACCTCACGCGGGCCGATCAGCCCCCGCTTCACCCCGGCATCCGCCAGCAGTTCCGCGTACCGGACGGCCTCCGGGAAGAACTCGCCGAAAACCGCCCGCGCCCCTTCGGGCGCCTGGGGAAGCTCTACTTCCTCCGTCACGGGAACCGTCCTTCCATACCGCACTACCGCACTGTGGGTGGCTGATCTATCAGGCTGACAAAGATCGGCCCCGCCTGCGAACAGACGGGGCCGACAGAACTAGGGTCCGGTCAGGCCGGGAGGACGACGACGAAGCGCTCCGGCTCCTCGCCCTCGGACTCGCTGCGCAGGCCGGCGGCCGCCACCGCGTCGTGAACGACCTTGCGCTCGAACGGTGTCATCGGGTCCAGCTTCACCGGCTCGCCGGTGCTCTTGACCTCATCCGCGGCCTTGGCACCCAGCTCGGCGAGCTCCGCCCGCTTCTTGGCCCGGAAGCCCGCGATGTCCAGCATCAGCCGGCTGCGGTCTCCGGTCTCCCGGTGGACAGCAAGCCGCGTCAGCTCCTGGAGCGCCTCCAGCACCTCACCGTCGCGGCCCACGAGCTTCTGCAGATCACGTGCCGAGTCGCTGATGATCGAGACCGCGGCCCGGTCCGCCTCGACATCCATGTCGATGTCGCCGTCGAGGTCAGCGATGTCGAGCAGACCCTCAAGGTAGTCCGCTGCGATCTCGCCCTCCTGCTCAAGACGGGTCAAGGTGTCGCTGCCCTCAGCGGCCGTGGAGGTGGTGCCTTCCGTCACGGATGGACTCCTTCTTACTTCTTGGACGGGTGCTTGGGCCGCTGCGGGCCCTTGCGCTGCCCGGACTTGGCTTGGCGTGAGGAGCCGGACGCGGGCTTACCCGCCGGCTTGGGCTTGTCGTCCTGCGATGCGCTCTTCTGCAGGGAAGTCTTGGACTCCGACTCACTGGAATCGGTGTCCTTGGCCCCGCCCTGCTGGGCCGCACCGGTCTGGCGCTTCGCCTTGGTCTGGCGCTTGGGCTGCTGACGCCGCTGCGCGGCTCCGCCCTCGGCCTCGGCGACAGCGGTCTCGCTCTTGATCACGGTGCCGTCCTCCTGGGCGGCGAGGCCCAGCTTGGCCAGCCCCGTGATGAACTTCCGCTCGATGTCATTGCGGTCCGGGCCCTTGGACACGATCCGCTTGACGGTGTTGCGCCGGGCCCTGCCGCGGACCTCACCGTGAGCGGTGACGCTCTTCAGCAGACGTCCCAGGTACTGGTCCTGCGCCTTGCTGCCCGGGGTCGGGTTCTGGTTGATCACGTACATCTGCTGACCCATGGTCCAGACGTTGGTGGTCAGCCAGTAGACGAGGACACCGACGGGGAAGTTGATACCCATGACGGCGAAGATCACCGGGAAGATGTACATCAGCATCTTCTGCTGCTGCATGTACGGCGTCTTGACCGTCAGGTCGACGTTCTTGGTCATCAGCTGGCGCTGAGTGAAGAACTGCGACGCCGACATCATCACGATCATGACCGCGGTGACGACCCGGACATCGGTCAGCGAGGCACCAAGAGCCTGGACCTTCTCCTCGCTGTCCATGAACTTGGCAGCGAGCGGAGCACCGAAGATGTGTGCCTGACGGGCGCTGTCGAGCAGCGACTGGTCGATGACACCGATCTTCTTGTTCGAGGCGATGGCCGACAGCACGTGGTACAGGGCGAAGAAGAACGGCGACTGCGCCAGGATGGGAAGGCACGAGGAGAGCGGGTTGGTACCCGTCTCCTTGTACAGCTTCATCATCTCTTCGGACTGACGCTGCTTGTCGCTCTTGTAGCGCTCCTGGATCGCCTTCATCTTCGGCTGGAGCACCTGCATGTTGCGGGTCGACTTGATCTGCTTCACGAAAAGCGGGATCAGGCAGATCCGGATCAGCACCACCAGGGACACGATGGACAGGCCCCAGGCCCAGCCCGTGTCGGGTCCGAAGATCGCCCCGTACATCTTGTGGAACTGGACGATGACCCATGAGACAGGCCAGGTGATAAAGCTGAACAGACTGGCAATCGTGTCCACTAATCAGGCTCCTTGAGCATTGGGCGAAGTCTCTGCGGCCTGACCAGGGGGTTCGGAAACCGATCCCCGGACAGGCGCATCAGCGGCGGAGTCCCCGCCCTTGCCACCGCGCATGGCATTACGCAGGAGTTCATGCCAACGCGGACGTTTGCGTGGTGGAACGTGGTCCACGCCACCGGGTGACCACGGATTGCACCGCAGGATGCGCCAAGCCGTCAGCGCGGTTCCCTTGATCGCTCCGTGCCGGTCGATCGCCGTATATCCATAGTGGGAACACGACGGGTAGTAACGGCAGACGGGCCCGAGGAGTGGGCTGATCGTCCACTGATACAGCTTGATAAGAGCCAGCAGCGGGTACTTCATCGCGCGCCCCCTCCCAGCAGCCGCTGGAGAGCGGCGTCCAGGTCTCGGGCCAGCTGTTCATGGTCGGCGTCGCCCGCTCCGGGCAGCGCTCGTACGACAACCAGGCTACCGGGGGGCAGCAGGGCAAGCCGTTCGCGGACCAGGTGGCGAAGCTTCCGCTTCACCGCTGTGCGCACAACCGCTCCACCCACGGCTTTGCTGACAACGAAACCCGCACGCGGCGGGGGAGCATTCTCCCCAGTCACGTGCGGGTCCGTTGCACCGCTGCGTAGATGAACGACGAGTAGCGGGCGGCCGGCCCGGCGTCCTCGACGTACTGCGGTCGCGAAGTCCTCGCGCCGCCTCAGCCGATTCTCGGTAGGCAGCACGTCATGACCTGTAAGCGATCAGGCGGACAGGTTGGCGCGACCCTTGCCACGGCGGGACGCGAGGATCGCGCGGCCGGCACGGGTGCGCATACGCAGCCGGAAGCCGTGGGTCTTCGCGCGACGACGGTTGTTCGGCTGGAAGGTGCGCTTGCTCACTAGGGGGCTCCAGAAATGACTCGTGTGTTGGCGGGACATCGCCTGGCTGTCACCGTGCGCCCACGAGAGACTCGCGTAAACGCTCTAGTGCACCGCTTCACAATCACAGATCGTGATCTTTGCCCATCGGAGGCAGGCGGCAGCAGCCATCGACAACTCGACCTGGTCACGGTACGCGCGGCTGCGCCATCCGGTCAAACCGGCTCCACAGCACCCCCCACTGTGCACAGGCTGTGGACAACGACTTGAACCACGCGGGTCGCCCTGACTACCGTGGCTGAGTTCCGGTCTTTTCTTCCTGCCTGCCGGTCCCCACCCATCCCGTCCCGAGAACCACACATTCGTGGGACCAGCGAGAGAGCGTGCCTTGTGGCTGACGTACCTGCCGATCTTGCCGCAGTGTGGCCACGAGTTCTGGAGCAACTCCTCGGGGAGGGCCAACAGGGCATCGAGCCGAAGGACAAACAGTGGATCGAGCGCTGCCAGCCGCTCGCCCTGGTCGCCGACACGGCACTGCTCGCCGTCCCCAATGAATGGGGCAAGCGCGTCCTGGAAGGCCGGCTCGCGCCGCTCATCAGCGAGACGCTGAGCCGCGAATGCGGCCGCCCGATCCGCATCGCGATCACCGTCGACGACTCCGCGGGCGAGCCGCCGAGCCCGCCCGCGCCTCCGATGCACCAGTCCCAGCAGCACCGCTACCAGGGACCGCAGCACGACGAGCGGCAGCACAACGACGCGTACGACGGCTACGGGCACCGGCCCTCCGACGACGGCATGCCGACCGCCCGGCCCGCCTACCCCGACTACCAGCAGCAGCGTCCCGACCCCGGCGCGTGGCCGCGCACCCAGGAGGACCTCTCCTGGCAGCAGCCCAGGCTCGGCGGATTCCAGGACCGCGAGGCTCCCGCGGAGCAGTGGCGCGAGCCGTACGCCGGCGGCCGCCCCCAGCAGCCGCAGCACGACTACCGTCCGCAGCCGCCCGAGCGCCAGGGTTACGAGCAGCAGCGCCCGGACCACCACGACATGCAGGAACACCAGCCCCAGCACCGGCAGGGCGGCGCCGGCACGGGACGGCCCGGCGGCGGCACCGGACCGATGGGCTCGCAGCCCGCTCCCACGCCCGGCCCCGGCGAACCGGCGGCCCGGCTGAATCCGAAGTACCTCTTCGACACCTTCGTCATCGGCGCGTCCAACCGATTCGCGCACGCCGCGGCGGTCGCGGTCGCCGAAGCCCCCGCCAAGGCGTACAACCCGCTCTTCATCTACGGGGAGTCCGGGCTCGGCAAGACCCACCTGCTGCACGCGATCGGTCACTACGCCCGCAGCCTCTACCCGGGCACCCGGGTTCGGTACGTGAGCTCCGAGGAGTTCACCAACGAGTTCATCAACTCGATCCGCGACGGCAAGGGCGACACCTTCCGCAAGCGCTACCGGGATGTGGACATCCTGCTCGTCGACGACATCCAGTTCCTGGCGAGCAAGGAGTCGACGCAGGAGGAGTTCTTCCACACCTTCAATACGCTCCACAACGCCAACAAGCAGATCGTGCTGTCCTCCGACCGGCCGCCCAAGCAGCTGGTGACCCTGGAGGACCGGTTGCGGAACCGTTTCGAGTGGGGTCTGACCACCGATGTGCAGCCGCCGGAACTGGAGACGCGGATCGCGATCCTCCGCAAGAAGGCGGTGCAGGAGCAGCTCAACGCCCCGCCGGAGGTGCTGGAGTTCATCGCCTCCCGTATCTCCCGGAACATCAGGGAGCTGGAGGGGGCGCTGATCCGGGTCACGGCCTTCGCCAGTCTCAACCGTCAGCCGGTGGACCTCGGACTGACCGAGCACGTACTGAAGGACCTGATCCCGGGCGGCGAGGACTCGGCTCCGGAGATCACGGCGACGGCCATCATGGCCTCGACCGCGGACTACTTCGGCCTCACGGTGGACGACCTCTGCGGAACCTCGCGCAGCCGCGTGCTGGTGACGGCCCGCCAGATCGCCATGTACCTGTGCCGGGAGCTCACCGACCTCTCACTGCCCAAGATCGGTGCGCAGTTCGGCGGCCGCGACCATACGACGGTGATGCACGCGGACCGGAAGATCCGCGCGCTGATGGCGGAGCGCCGCTCCATCTACAACCAGGTCACCGAGCTCACCAACCGCATCAAGAACAGCTGACGGACCGCCGCCGCACGCGCCGCAAGGGCGCCCGGAGGGCCCTCACAGGGCTCCTCGGGCGCCCTTTTCGTTGTCTGGAAGCCATCTGGAGGCCGCCTGGAGGCCGCCCGCAGACCGTCCGCCGCCCGCTCCGACCCCGCCCCGAAGCCCGCTGCCAACGCTCCGACGACGCCGCGGTGTTCGAATACCTGTCGCTGACCAGCAGTTCTCCACAGATCTGGGGAGCTTTTCTCCTCCACAGCCTGGGGATCCGGAAGTTGTCCATATTGCTTCCACAGGGGCGACTGCCGATACTCCATCAGGCCAGGTCAAGGGCCTGGGGATTTGTGGCCAACAACAATCCACAGCCTGTGGACAAAATATTCGTCCACAGGGCGCGGATGATGTTGTCCACCGGCGGCCCACAGGTCGAGCCGTGTTGTCCCCAGCTTCCTGTTGCTTCTCCACACCTCTGTCCACTGTTCGGCAACGCGGCACCGCCTTTCACCGCACCGAGTGAAAGGCGTCACACCGAGAGGGTCGGTTGGGCTGTGGGCAACCTGGGTAAAGCTGGGGACAGCCCTGGGGAGAAACCCACCTGTCCTGTGCATCGGGTGTGCAGAACTTTCGCGTGTCCACAGAAGCGCCGTGTTGTCCACCGGTGCCACCCACAGGGGCAGTGGACAAAAAACAGGACTTGACCTGCGGAAACGACGTTATCCACGGTTTCCACAGGCCCTACTACTACTGCCACATAGAGTTAGCCCGGAATCCGCTTCGAAGTGGGGCCTGTGCACAACTCGGCGCCGGAGCTCTCCGAACCTCTTGTCGCGACTTGACCCCGAGCAGCACCGAGTGTCGGTGCCGTACGTCAGACTGGTCCCCGGCGTCCTCGCTGCCTCATCGGCGGGAGACGCGATCAGACGACGAAGGCCAGCAGGGCGAGCGAGCAACAGCAGGAGGCGGTTCCGGTGAAGATCCGGGTGGAGCGCGATGTACTCGCGGAGGCTGTGGCCTGGGTGGCCCGTAGCCTCCCGGCCCGTCCGCCGGCGCCCGTTCTTGCGGGCCTTCTGCTGAAGGCTGAGGACGGGGCCCTCAGCTTCTCCAGCTTCGACTACGAGGTCTCGGCCCGGGTCTCGGTGGACGCCGAGGTCGAGGAGGACGGCACGGTGCTGGTCTCCGGCCGGCTGCTCGCCGACATCTGCCGCGCCCTCCCCAACCGCCCGGTGGAGATTTCCACAGACGGTGTACGGGCGACCGTGATCTGCGGCTCCTCACGATTCACACTCCACACCCTTCCTGTGGAGGAGTACCCGGCACTTCCCGAGATGCCGACCGCGACGGGCACGGTCCCCGGCGAGGTCTTCGCCTCGGCCGCCGCCCAGGTCGCCATCGCCGCGGGCCGGGACGACACGCTGCCGGTGCTGACCGGTGTGCGGATCGAGATTGAGGGCGACACCGTCACCCTGGCCTCGACCGACCGCTACCGCTTCGCGGTCCGCGAGTTCCTCTGGAAGCCGGAGAATCCGGACGCCTCCGCTGTCGCCCTGGTGCCTGCCAAGACGCTGCTGGACACCGCCAAGGCCCTGACCAGCGGTGACACGGTGACCCTGGCGCTTTCCGGCTCGGGTGCCGGTGAGGGGCTGATCGGTTTCGAGGGCGCGGGCCGACGTACGACCACGCGGCTGCTCGAAGGCGATCTGCCGAAGTACCGCACGCTCTTCCCCACGGAGTTCAACTCGGTCGCGGTCATCGAGACGGCGCCGTTCGTCGAGGCCGTCAAGCGTGTGGCTCTCGTCGCCGAGCGGAACACCCCGGTGCGGCTCAGCTTCGAGCAGGGCGTGCTGATCCTGGAAGCGGGCTCCAGCGACGACGCACAGGCTGTGGAGCGGGTCGACGCGGTGCTGGAGGGCGACGACATCTCGATCGCCTTCAACCCGACCTTCCTGCTGGACGGGCTGAGCGCGATCGATTCCCCGGTCGCCCAGCTCTCCTTCACGACGTCCACCAAGCCCGCGCTGCTCAGCGGCCGTCCGGCTGTGGATGCCGAAGCGGATGACGCGTACAAGTACCTGATCATGCCGGTCCGCCTCTCCGGCTGATCCGGTCATCGGTCCTGTCATGGCAGATCCCGACGGGCACGCTCGACGCCGAGCATGCCCGTCGGCCCGTCCCCGGCCGGGCGTAGGCTCGTCCTTGGGTACGAATCGGCACAACGCTTAAGGAATCTCTGATGGAGCTCGGTCTCGTCGGCCTCGGCAAGATGGGCGGCAACATGCGCGAGCGCATCCGCCGCGCAGGCCACACCGTCATCGGTTACGACCGCAACCCGGACGTCTCCGATGTCCACAGCCTCGAAGAGCTTGTGGGCAAGCTGAAGGGTCCCCGGGTCGTCTGGGTGATGGTTCCGGCCGGCGCCCCGACCCAGGCCACGATCGACGAGCTCGCCGGTCTCCTCTCGCCCGGCGACATCGTCGTGGACGGCGGGAACTCCCGCTGGACCGACGACGAGAAGCACGCGGTCGAGCTGGGCATCAAGGGCATCGGCTTCGTGGACTGCGGCGTCTCCGGCGGCGTCTGGGGCCTGGAGAACGGCTACGCGCTGATGTACGGCGGCGACGCCGAGAACGTGGCGAAGGTCCAGCCGATCTTCGACGCGCTGAAGCCCGAGGGCGACTTCGGTTCCGTCCACGCGGGCAAGGTCGGCGCCGGCCACTTCGCGAAGATGGTCCACAACGGCATCGAGTACGCCATGATGCAGGCCTACGCCGAGGGCTGGGAGCTCCTGGAGAAGGTCGACTCAGTCACCGATGTGCGCGAGGTCTTCCGGTCCTGGCAGGAGGGCACGGTCATCCGTTCCTGGCTGCTCGACCTGGCGGTCAACGCGCTGGACGACGACGAGCACCTCGACAAGCTCCGTGGCTTCGCCGCCGACTCCGGTGAGGGCCGGTGGACGGTGGAGGCCGCGATCGACAACGCGGTGCCGCTGCCCGCGATCACCGCGTCGCTCTTCGCGCGTTTCGCCTCGCGCCAGGACGACTCCCCGCAGATGAAGATGATTGCCGCGCTGCGCAACCAGTTCGGTGGCCACGCGGTCGAGAACAAGAAGTAACCGCAACGGGTGGCGGGCCGGACCAAGGCGTCCGGTCCGCTCCACGAAGCACGGAGCAGGAAGCCGGGAAGGTCGGCGTACACCCATGCATGTCACGCATCTCTCGCTGGCCGACTTCCGCTCGTACGCCCGGGTCGAGGTACCTCTCGAGCCGGGCGTCACCGCTTTTGTGGGGGCCAATGGCCAGGGCAAGACGAATCTGGTGGAGGCGGTCGGCTATCTCGCGACGCTCGGCAGCCATCGGGTCTCCTCCGATGCGCCGTTGGTGCGGATGGGCGCGGACCGGGCTGTCATCCGCGCCGCTGTGACGCAGGGAGAGCGTTCGCAGCTGATCGAGCTGGAGCTCAATCCCGGCAAGGCCAATCGGGCTCGTATCAATAGATCGTCGCAGGTCAGACCGCGTGATGTGCTGGGGATAGTACGTACGGTGCTGTTCGCGCCGGAGGATCTGGCGCTGGTCAAGGGGGACCCTGGGGAGCGTCGGCGCTTTCTCGACGAGTTGATCACGGCTCGTTCGCCGCGGATGGCGGGTGTGCGCTCGGACTACGAGCGGGTGCTGAAGCAGCGCAACACCCTGCTGAAGTCGGCGGCGATGGCGCGTCGGCACGGCGGCAGGTCGATGGACCTCTCCACGCTCGACGTGTGGGACCAGCATCTGGGCCGGGTGGGTGCGGAGCTGCTGGCGCAGCGGCTGGATCTGATCGCGACCCTGCAACCGCTGGCGGACAAGGCGTATGGGGATGTCGCGCCGGGCGGCGGCCCGGTGGCGTTGGAGTACCGCAGCTCGGTCGGGGCGGACGTGGGGTCCGCGCGTACCCGTGAGGAGCTGTACGAGCAGCTGATTGCCGCCCTGGCGGATGTCCGCAAGCAGGAGATCGAGCGGGGTGTGACGCTGGTCGGTCCGCACCGTGACGATGTGCTGCTGGGGCTGCGGGGGATGTCGGCCAAGGGGTACGCGAGCCATGGCGAGTCCTGGTCGTATGCGTTGGCGCTGCGGCTGGCTTCGTACGATCTGCTGCGCAGCGAGGGCAACGAGCCGGTGCTGGTGCTCGACGACGTTTTTGCGGAACTGGACGCGCGGCGTCGTGAGCGGCTGGCGGAGCTGGTGGCTCCGGGTGAGCAGGTGCTGGTGACGGCCGCGGTGGACGACGATGTTCCGGGTGTGCTGGCGGGGACGCGGTACGCGGTGTCCGCGGGCGAGGTGGAGCGGCTGTGAGCGGCCGCGGCAAGGGGGCCGGGGAGCCGTCGCAGGAGCGTTCCGGCGGGGCCGGGGCTCCGGAGCCTTCGGGTGTCGATCTGGCGCGGGTGGCGTTGCGCGCGGCCAAGGAGCAGGCGCGGGCGCGTGGTGCTGCCGCGCAGCAGAAGAAGCAGGCCAGGCGGGGCGGCGGGCTGCGTTCGGGCGCGCGGGCCGATGGGCGTGATCCGTTGCCGCTGGGTTCCGCGATCAACCGTCTGATCACCGAGCGAGGCTGGGAGACTCCGGCGGCGGTGGGTGGGGTGATGGGGCGCTGGCCGCAGATCGTCGGTGAAGATCTGGCCAATCATTGTGTGCCGTTGCGGTACGACGAAGATCCGGCCGAGCGGGTGCTGACGGTGCAGTGCGACTCGACGGCGTGGGCGACGCAGCTGCGGTTGCTGGCGCCTCAGCTGGTGGCCCGGCTGAATGCGGATCTCGGGCAGGGCACGGTGCGGTTGATCAAGGTGCTGGGTCCTGGTGGTCCGCAGCGCAGGTTCGGTCCGCTGCGGGCGCCTGGGAGCACCGGTCCGGGCGATACATACGGCTGACCTGGCGTTTTCCTCGTTGTCGGGCTGTTGTCGGGCTTCTGCCCTTACTGATTCCATGCCGATTCCGGGCTCTGTGCGGGCCCGCTCCCGGCTCGGATGCGGCTCTGCCGCGGGGCAGTGCTGTCTGCGTGGGGCGCTGTCCGCTGGTTCCGTTTTGTACGGGTATCTGGCGATTGAGGCCACGCGCCGAGAATGGGGCGTCCCTCACGGTAGCGGGAGGTTGACAGGCCGAAGCGCTCAAGGCCCGCGTGAGCCTCCTGAGGGCCCTTCCTGAATATGGGGAGTCGTCAGCCGCTCATTCAGGGCGGCACATGCGTACTCAGGTACCGGCAAACCCCCATTCATGTCAGCGCTACCGGTAGACTGGCGGACAATCCCGCATCCTTGCGGGAGTCGTCGATACAAGCCGAATGACGCAGCCGCTCCCGTTTGCCCGGAGAACGGCCTGTGCTGTGCCAGAAAGGGCGCTTCGTGGCCGATTCCGGCAACCCCAACGAGAACATTCCGTCCACACCCGGTGAGAGCGCCGAGGTCACCGCCTCCGGCGAGGCGGTCGGCTCGGGCGAGGTCACGGCCTCGTACGACGCCAGCGCGATCACCGTCCTCGAGGGCTTGGACGCGGTCCGTAAGCGACCTGGCATGTACATCGGTTCGACCGGTGAGCGCGGCCTCCACCACCTCGTGTACGAGGTTGTCGACAACTCGGTCGACGAGGCTCTGGCCGGGCACGCGGACACGATCGACGTCACGATCCTCCCCGACGGCGGGGTCCGTGTGATCGACAACGGCCGAGGCATCCCGGTCGACATCGTGCCGTCGGAGAAGAAGCCCGCGGTCGAGGTCGTGCTGACGGTGCTGCACGCCGGCGGCAAGTTCGGCGGCGGCGGCTACGCCGTCTCCGGCGGTCTGCACGGTGTCGGTGTCTCCGTGGTGAACGCGCTGTCGTCGCGGGTCTCGGTCGAGGTCAGGCGGGACGGTTACCGCTGGACCCAGGACTACAAGCTCGGTGTGCCCACCGCTCCGCTGGCCCGCAACGAGGCCACCGACGAGTCGGGGACGGCCGTCACCTTCTGGGCCGACGGGGACATCTTCGAGACGACCGAGTACTCCTTCGAGACCCTGTCGCGCCGCTTCCAGGAGATGGCGTTCCTCAACAAGGGTCTGACGATCAAGCTCACCGACGAGCGCGAGTCGGCGAAGGCGACGCTGGGTGCCGAAGTCGCTGAGGTGGCCGAGGTCGCCGAGGCGGAGCAGGCCCGCACGGTCACGTACCACTACGAGGGCGGCATCGTCGACTTCGTGAAGTACCTGAACTCCCGCAAGGGCGACGTCATTCACCAGTCGGTGATCGACATCGACGCCGAGGACAAGGAGCGCCTCCTCTCGGCCGAGATCGCCATGCAGTGGAACACGCAGTACAGCGAGGGCGTCTACTCCTTCGCGAACACGATCCACACGCATGAGGGCGGTACGCACGAGGAAGGCTTCCGCGCCGCGCTGACCACGCTGGTCAACAAGTACGCGCGCGAGAAGAAGCTGCTGCGCGAGAAGGACGACAACCTCACGGGTGACGACATCCGCGAGGGCCTCACCGCGATCATCTCGGTGAAGCTGGGCGAGCCGCAGTTCGAGGGCCAGACGAAGACCAAGCTGGGCAACACGGAGGCGAAGACCTTCGTCCAGAAGGTCGTCCACGAGCAGCTCACGGACTGGTTCGACCGCAATCCGAACGAGGCCGCCGACATCATCCGCAAGGGCATCGCGGCGGCCACGGCCCGTGTCGCGGCCCGCAAGGCGCGTGATCTGACCCGTCGCAAGGGGCTCCTGGAGAGCGCCTCGCTGCCGGGCAAGCTGAGCGACTGCCAGTCCAACGACCCGACGAAGTGCGAGATCTTCATCGTCGAGGGTGACTCCGCCGGTGGTTCGGCGAAGTCCGGCCGTAACCCGATGTACCAGGCGATCCTGCCGATCCGCGGCAAGATTCTGAACGTCGAGAAGGCCCGGGTCGACAAGATCCTGCAGAACACCGAGGTCCAGGCGCTGATCTCGGCCTTCGGTACCGGGGTCCACGAGGACTTCGACATCGAGAAGCTGCGCTATCACAAGATCATCCTGATGGCGGACGCCGATGTCGACGGTCAGCACATCAACACCCTGCTGCTGACGTTCCTCTTCCGTTTCATGCGTCCGCTGGTCGAGGCCGGGCACGTGTATCTCTCCCGCCCGCCGCTCTACAAGATCAAGTGGGGCCGGGACGACTTCGAGTACGCGTACTCGGACCGGGAGCGCGACGCCCTGGTCGAGCTGGGCAAGCAGAACGGCAAGCGGATCAAGGAAGACTCGATCCAGCGCTTCAAGGGTCTCGGCGAGATGAACGCCGAGGAGCTGCGCGTCACCACGATGGACATCGACCACCGGGTCCTCGGCCAGGTCACGCTGGACGACGCGGCGCAGGCCGACGACCTCTTCTCGGTGCTGATGGGCGAGGACGTCGAGGCGCGGCGCTCGTTCATCCAGCGCAACGCCAAGGACGTCCGCTTCCTCGACATCTGAGTCGGCCGTACCAGCAAGCCGCCGCTCGAAAGGACTTTGACCAGCAATGGCCGACGAGAACACCCCTGTGACACCTGAAGAGGAACCCGCCGCCGGCGTGAGCATGCGTGTCGAGCCCGTGGGGCTCGAGACGGAGATGCAGCGCTCCTACCTCGATTACGCGATGTCCGTCATCGTCTCGCGTGCGCTGCCGGACGTACGGGACGGTCTCAAGCCCGTGCACCGCCGGGTGCTGTACGCGATGTACGACGGCGGCTACCGGCCCGAGAAGGGCTTCTACAAGTGCGCCCGTGTCGTCGGTGACGTCATGGGTACGTACCACCCGCACGGTGACTCGTCGATCTACGACGCACTGGTGCGTCTGGCGCAGCCGTGGTCGATGCGCATGCCGCTGGTGGACTCCAACGGCAACTTCGGTTCTCCGGGCAACGACCCGGCCGCCGCCATGCGGTACACCGAGTGCAAGATGATGCCGCTGTCCATGGAGATGGTCCGGGACATCGACGAGGAGACCGTCGACTTCCAGGACAACTACGACGGCCGCAACCAGGAGCCGACGGTTCTGCCGGCGCGGTTCCCGAACCTGCTGGTCAACGGTTCGGCGGGCATCGCGGTCGGTATGGCGACCAACATCCCGCCGCACAACCTGCGTGAGGTCGCGGCCGGTGCGCAGTGGTATCTGGAGCACCCGGAGGCCTCTCAGGAGGAGCTCCTGGAAGCGCTGATCGAGCGGATCAAGGGCCCGGACTTCCCGACGGGCGCGCTCGTCGTGGGCCGCAAGGGCATCGAGGAGGCGTACCGCACCGGCCGTGGCTCGATCACGATGCGTGCGGTCGTCGCGGTCGAGGAGATCCAGAACCGGCAGTGCCTGGTCGTCACGGAGCTTCCGTACCAGACCAACCCCGACAACCTGGCGCAGAAGATCGCCGACCTGGTGAAGGACGGCAAGGTCGGCGGGATCGCGGACGTCCGTGACGAGACCTCGTCGCGTACCGGTCAGCGTCTGGTCGTCGTGCTGAAGCGGGACGCGGTCGCCAAGGTCGTGCTGAACAACCTGTACAAGCACACCGATCTGCAGAGCAACTTCGGCGCCAACATGCTGGCGCTGGTCGACGGTGTGCCGCGCACCCTGTCGATCGACGCGTTCATCCGGCACTGGGTCACGCACCAGATCGAGGTCATCGTCCGGCGTACGAAGTTCCGTCTGCGCAAGGCGGAGGAGCGGGCGCACATTCTGCGCGGTCTGCTCAAGGCGCTGGACGCGATCGACGAGGTCATCGCGCTCATCCGGCGGAGCCAGACGGTCGAGGTGGCGCGCGAGGGCCTGATGGGCCTGCTGGAGATCGACGAGATCCAGGCGAACGCGATCCTGGAGATGCAGCTGCGTCGCCTGGCCGCGCTGGAGCACCAGAAGATCACGGCCGAGCACGACGAGCTCCAGGCGAAGATCAATGAGTACAACGCGATCCTGGTGTCGCCGGAGCGGCAGCGGAAGATCGTCAGCGAGGAGCTGGCGGCGATCGTCGAGAAGTTCGGCGACGACCGGCGTTCCAAGCTGGTGCCCTTCGACGGTGACATGTCCATCGAGGACCTGATCGCCGAGGAGGACATCGTCGTCACGATCTCGCGCGGCGGCTATGTGAAGCGCACGAAGACGGACGACTACCGCTCGCAGAAGCGCGGCGGCAAGGGCGTGCGCGGTACGAAGCTCAAGGAAGACGACATCGTCGACCACTTCTTCGTGTCGACGACGCACCACTGGCTGCTGTTCTTCACGAACAAGGGCCGGGTGTACCGGGCGAAGGCGTACGAGCTCCCGGACGCCGGCCGTGACGCCCGTGGTCAGCATGTCGCCAATCTGCTGGCCTTCCAGCCGGACGAGCAGATCGCCCAGATCCTGGCGATCCGTGACTACGAGGCCGCGCCCTATCTGATCCTGGCCACGAAGGGCGGTCTGGTGAAGAAGACCGCGCTGAAGGACTACGACTCGCCGCGCTCCGGTGGTGTCATCGCCATCAACCTCCGGGAGACGGCAGATGGCGCCGAAGGCACCGCCGACGAGCTGATCGGTGCGGAGCTGGTCTCGGCCGAGGACGATCTGCTGCTCATCAGCAAGAAGGCCCAGTCGATCAGGTTCACCGCGACGGACGATGCGCTGCGCCCGATGGGCCGTGCGACCTCGGGCGTCAAGGGGATGAGTTTCCGCGAGGGCGACGAACTGCTCTCGATGAATGTTGTCCGGCCGGGTACGTTCGTGTTCACTGCCACCGACGGTGGGTACGCGAAGCGGACCCCTGTCGACGAGTACCGGGTTCAGGGCCGTGGCGGTCTGGGCATCAAGGCTGCCAAGATCGTGGAGGACCGGGGCTCGCTGGTCGGCGCGCTGGTGGTCGAGGAGACGGATGAGATCCTCGCCATCACGCTCGGCGGTGGTGTGATTCGTACGCGAGTCAATGAAGTCAGGGAGACGGGCCGTGACACCATGGGCGTCCAACTGATCAATCTGGGCAAGCGCGATGCCGTCGTCGGTATTGCCCGTAACGCCGAAGCCGGTCGTGAGGCCGAAGAGGTCGAGGGGTCCGAGGACACCGAGGCTGCGACGGCGGAGGGTGCCGAGAGCACGGTCGAGGGCAATGTCGAAGGCACATCGCCTTCGGCCGGGGAGCACGAGGAGTAGAGCGTGAGTGGAGCCACGGGCGCCGGTTCGGCCGCTTCCGGAGCAGGAGCGAACGGTGCCCGTGGCCCTGCCACGGACTCCCAAGGGGGCATTGTGACGGACACCCGGGGGCCTCAGCCCCAGTACGAGGGCTACGCGACCGGGCCGTTGCCGGGTGAGCGCGAGCCCGCGCCGGGGCAGGCGAGCGGGCCGTACCACCCGCCGCAGGCGTATCCCTCGCCCGCCGGCGGGACCCAGGGCGGTCGGCCGCACGGCACGCAGGGCGGTGTGCAGGGCGTCGGCGCCGCGCAGGCGGCCCGGCGGCCGCGGACGGGGGCGCGGACGACTCCGCGTACCCGCAAGGCGCGGCTGCGGGTGGCCAAGGCCGATCCGTGGTCGGTGATGAAGGTCAGCTTCCTGCTCTCCATCGCGCTCGGTATCTGCACGGTGGTGGCGTCCGCGGTGCTGTGGATGGTGATGGACGCGATGGGCGTCTTCTCCACCGTGGGCGGAACGATCAGCGAGGCCACCGGTTCGAACGACAGCAACGGCTTCGATCTCCAGTCGTTCCTGTCGCTGCCGAGGGTTCTCATCTTCACCTCGGTCATCGCGGTGATCGACGTGGTTCTGGCGACCGCGCTGGCGACGCTGGGCTCCTTCATCTACAACTTGTCGGCGGGTTTCGTGGGCGGTATCGAGCTCACGCTGGCCGAGGACGAGTAGGGCGCCGGGTATCGATTTTGGGACTGGCCCCGACGTGCGCTAATCTTCAGAAGTCAGCGCACAGCGCGGCGGGGCTATAGCTCAGTTGGTTAGAGCGCATCCCTGATAAGGATGAGGCCACAGGTTCAAATCCTGTTAGCCCCACCAGTACGAAGGCCCCCAGCCGAATCCGGTTGGGGGCCTTCGGCATTACGGCTGACGTCCACGGTCGGCGTCATTGGGTTGGCCGTATGTCTTCCGTACTTGTTGTCGGTTACGACCCACAGGCACTGCCCGACGTCGACGCGGAGGCCGTTCGCGCGGCTCTCGCCGGGGAGCTGGGGCGGTTCGGCGAGCTCGGCATCGAAGCGGCCATGACGCTGGTCGTGTTCGACGAGTCGGCCGAGCCCGCGATCGTCGCGTCGCTGGCCGAGCGTCCGTGGGACGTGGTGGTCGTCGGGGGCGGGATCTGCAAGACCGAGCAGTTGCTTCCGCTCTTCGAGCAGATCGTGAATCTGATCCGCCGCCATGCGCCAGGGGCCGCCATCGCGTTCAACACCAGTGGAGGGGACACCGTCGAGGCGGCGCAGCGCTGGCTCCGGTGGGCGAGAAGGCCGCTGGAGGGCACGGAGAAGCCCCCGTCCGGTGTGAACCGGCCCGGGGGCTCAGTACGTCAGCGCGGCGGCTCTCAGGGTGGCAGCAGGGACGCGTCCCCCGCCGGGGCGCCGTGGGCGGCGCGGGCGGCGTTCCTGGTGTCCGTGGCGTCCGTGCTGTCGACGGACAGATGGCGGGTGGCGGGCGAGGAGCCGTGCGCCTCGGCGCGGATGCGCTGCTTCATCGTGGGTGGCAGCGCCCGGTCACGCGGAAGGGTCCATCGCACCGACGGGGTGGTCGCGGTTGCCGCGGTCGCACCCATGTGTTCCTGGGTCGTGGTGGCCGGCTCCGTGGCGCTCTGCTCCGTTGCCGTCGCCGGGGTGCTCATGAGCCCCAGTGCGGCGAGCAGGGCGAAGAGGGCGGTGACGAAGGCGGTCCAGATGCTCTTGGGCTTGAAGGTGCTCATGGCCCCTCGCTTTCGGGTGGTCCGGTTTGCTTACCTTTCTGATGATGTGGATGTGGCTCGCGATTTCATGGACCGACGCCACCGATTCGCCGATCTTCGGATGAACACCACTCGTATGGTTCAACCGGTCCTGACGGGCTTGTGCCGGGCCGCGGGCTGCGAACCGGATCCTCAGGGCGGAGCGCCCCTCGGGCGATCGCTTTTCCCTGGGCGCCAGTTGGGTCGCAGGCAGGTCACCGGTCGATATCGGTCGGTGTGTATAGTCGGGCGGCAGAAGTCCCCTACGTCAAGGAAAGACGAGGTCGCGCGGTGAAGAAGCTTCTCCTGGTCGCACTGGCCGCCATCGGCGGGCTCCTCGTGTACCGCCAGATCCAGGCGGATCGCGCCGAGCAGGATCTGTGGACGGAGGCGACTGACTCCGTGCCCGCAGGTTCGGGTGTGTGAGACAGAACAGCCTGATTGCGGGCCCCGGTCGCTGAGCGGCCGGGGCTTCGTGCTGTTGCGGGACCGTGACACCCGTGCTCTTGAGTTCACCCGAGCAAATCAATAAGTTGCGTGAGCAAAATAGCCGGGTTTTGGTCGAGGGGGCACGGGTGAAGGCACGGGACCACCGCCGTACCGCAGTCGCGGGGGCATGGATCGGCGGGGCGCTGCTCGCCCTGGTGGCGGGCGCGATGCCGGCCGTGGCGGCGCCCGCGGGCGGTGCGCCCGCCAGGGCGGAGGCGTCCGGGACCGGCCCGAGCGGCAGCTTGGTCATGGTTCTCGACTCGTCCGGCTCCATGGCGGACGACGACGGCACGGGGCACACCCGGATGGAGAGTGCCCGTACGGCCGTCGGGACCGTCGTCGACGGCCTTCCCGACGGGTATCCGACCGGACTGCGGGTGTACGGCGCCGACCGCGCCCGGGGCTGCACGGACACCAGGCTCGTGAGGCCGGTGCGCGGACTGGACCGGGCGGCCGTGAAGCGGGCCGTGGCGGCCGTACAGCCCAGGGGGGACACTCCCATCGGCCTGTCGCTGCGGAAGGCCGCCGAGGACCTTCCGCAGTCGTCGGGCGGCTCCATCGGTACGCGCACGATCCTGCTGATCTCCGACGGCGAGGACAACTGCGGTACGCCACGGCCCTGCGAGGTCGCCGAGCAGCTCGGCAAGGAGGGCATCGGGCTGCGCATCGACACCGTGGGCTTCCAGGTGAAGGGCGCGGCCCGCGAGCAGCTCGAATGCATCGCGGCGGCGGGCAACGGCCGCTACTACGACGCACCGGACGCCGAGTCGCTGGCCAGGCAGTTGCAGCGGGCGTCGCAACTCTCCGCGGACGGCTACCGGTTCCGGGGCGAGCGGATCGAGGGCACGGCGACGAGCGCGGGGGCGCCCGCGCTCGGACCCGGGCAGTATCTCGACACCATCGGTCCGGGAGAGAAGCGGTACTACGCCGTCGACCTGGACGCCGTCTCGACGGTGGACTTCTCGGCGACGGCGGTGCCGCAGCCCGGGGCGGCCGTCGACACCTTCGACGCGCTGCGCACCAGCATCGCGTACGGCACCGACAGCTCCTGCGGTTCGGAGACCGCGCACTTCTCCCAGGAGGAGGGCGCGACCCCGCTGACCGCGGCGATCGCCCGTATCCCCACCGCGCAGGGCACCGGCCTCTGCGACCGGGCGGGACGGTACTGGCTGGTGGTCGAGCGGGAGAGCAAGAAGGGCTCCGACGCCGCGCGTTGGCCGCTCGAACTCGTCCACGCGGTGGAGGCACCGCTGAAGAAGGGCATCACGCCCGCCCAGTCGCAGCCGGAGTACGGCAAGGGCGGCGAGGACGCCGTGCTGCCGTCCGGTGACCCCCGCGACGTACGGGGCGGTACCGGCTTCAACGATGCCGAGGAGATCGGCCGGGGCGTGTGGCGAGACCGGATCCTTCCGGCGCAGACCCTCTGGTACAAGGTCCCGGCCGGCTGGGGCCAGCAGGTGCGCTACGACGTGGAGTTCGCGAACGAGCCCACGGTGGAGCGGGGCGGCTCCACGTACTCGTACGGGGCGACGCAGCTGTTCACGCCCGCTCGGTTCCCGCTCACCGGAGGCGGCGAGTTCAGCCCGACGACCCTGTACAGCGGCCGACCGTCGGCCATCAGGATGGGCGGCGTGCCGGTCGCCTGGACCAATCGCTACGAGAGCGGCTCCCAGGTCCGGCCCGTGCACGCCGGGGGCGACTTCTACATCTCGGTGACGCTGGGGGCGCGGGCCGCGGACATCGCGGAGAACCCGCAGATCGGTGTGGTGCTGCGGGTGTCGGTCCTCGGCGACGAGCTGGCCGGCCCCCAGCACAACGCTCCCGTCGCAGCCAAGAAGGCGGACAAGAAGGGCAATTCGATCAGCGTCGGAGACAGCGGCGGTACCGGCGGGGCAGGATGGACCGGCATTGCGGCCGCTGCCGGGGCGGGCGCCGTGGTGGTGGTGATCGCAGGGCTCGTTTTCGTACGCGGGCGTCGCGGACGGGCCGCACAGACGACGAGGGGAAGCGCGTGATGAGGCAGCGCAACAGGGGCCGGGTGGCGCTCGCCGCGGTCGCGGCGATGTGCGCGGCGGCGGCGCTGCCGGGGCAGGCGTACGCGGCCGGGGAGCCCGCCGCGTACACCTTCGACCCCGGGGCGAAGAAGGTCGACGGTGCGGAGGCCAGCACCGATGCGTCGGCGCTGACGCCCGGATCGGTTTACCGGAGCTCGATCAAGCCCGGCCAGAAGCTCTACTACCGCCTGAACCTCGACGCGAAGACGAACGGGTACGTCTCGGCGGTGGCCGTGCCCAAGGGCGGCGGCCAGGTCGCCTACGGGGACGGCATCACGGTCAGCATCCGCGACAGCACGGACCTGCAGTGCAGCTCGGAGGACGCGCGGTTCGAGTCGGCGGAGTTCGCGCGCCCGATCGCGGCGTACGCCTACCGGATCATGGAGAAGGACAGCAGCACCTGCCAGGAAGCCGGCGCGTACAACGTCCTGATCGAGCGGGAGAGCAAGGAGACCTCGGCTCCCGACGAGTGGGACCTGGAGCTGCGCTACGAGTCGGAACCGCAGCTGAAGTCGGCCGGTTCGATGCCGACCGACGCGCCGGAGAACTGGCCGTCGGCCTCGCCCGTGCCGCCCACCACCGCCCCGCAGAAGCGGTCGGGCGGCACCAGCTACTACGACGCGACGGGCCTGGAGACCGGCGAGTGGAAGGAGGAGGGCGGCATCAAGCCGGGGCAGACCCTCTTCTACCGGGTGCCGGTGGACTGGGGCCAGCAGATCTTCGCCACCGCCACCCTGAGCAACAGCAACGCCTCGGACGAGTACATCGGCAGCGCGCTCGCGATGTCCCTGGACAATCCGGCGCACGGCCACGTCGACTCCGCGTCGCCGCTGGCGTACTCCGGTAAGCCCGCGTCCGTGTCGCTGGATCCGCTGCCCCCGGTGACGTACGAGAACCGCTACGACTCCACCAGCGGCGTCAGCGCCATGCGGTTCGCCGGCTGGTACTACCTGTCGGTGACGCTCAGCCCGGACGTCGCGAAGTCGTACGGCGACAAAGCGATTCCGCTGACCCTGAGGATCAAGGTCGAGGGGGCGGCCGGGAAGTCGCCGTACACGGGGGACGCCGGGGTCTTCTCGGTCACGCAGGACGACAGGGACATGGCGAGGAACGGCAAGAGCGGCCCGCAGGCCGTCAGGAGCGACCGGATGAAGATGGTCGGCGCGGCCGGGATCGGCGTGGGTTCGGTGCTGGTGCTCGGGCTCGGGGTGTGGACGCTGCTGGCCCGGCGCCGCGCGACCACCGCCCCGGCAGCCCCGTCCGGTGGCGACCAGCCGTACGGAGGCCCGCCGCAGGGCTGGTAGCCGGGCCGGAACCGGGCCCCGTACGGCAGGGGCCCGGGTCACCGGGCTCACGTCACCGGGCTCAGCCCTGGGTCAGCGCCCAGATGCCCACCGCGAAACAGATCAACGCCACCAGCAACACCGGGACCGCCACCTTCGGGGACGGTCCCGGACGCCTCTGGGGGGCGTGCGCGGGAGCGGGCGCCGGTGGGTGCGCCTGCGCCGGTGCTTGCGGCTGAGGCTGCGCCTGCGCCTGCGGCTGCGGCTGCCCGACGGTGTACGCGCGGGTGAGCGCCGATTCGTGCTGCACGGCGGCCGTGGGCGCCTGCGAGGGATCCGGCGCGGGAGCGGCGTAGGGAGACGCCGTGTGCGCCGTGTGCGCCGGGAGCGGGGTGTGCGGCGTGGCCTGCTGCGGAGGCGGCGGGAGGTGGAAGCTGCCCGTCTCCGACATCGGGACCGGCGGCTGGGTGTAGGGCTGCTGGGCCGCTGCCTGGCCCGGCTGGGCGTCCTGCGCGTTCTGGACGGGGGCCGTGATCGGTCCCGCGGGGCCGAAGCCGACGGGCAGCGGCCCGAGTTGGTCGAAGACCTCGACCGGCTCGTCCTCGGCCCCGGGCTCCGGCAGCATCTCGACCGCGGCCGTCAGCGCCTTGCGCGCACCCGTGGCCGTACGGAACCGGGTCTGGGGATCCGGCTGCAGCAGCCCCGCGAGGACCTGCCACAACGGCTCGGGGATCCCCTCCGGGGCAGCGGGCGTGCCGTACGAGGCGAAGTGCTCGACGATCGCCTGCGAGTCGGGCTTCTTGCCCTGCAGCAGATACAGCGCGACCAGCCCCACCGCGAACAGGTCCGCGGGGAAGTCGGGTTCCGCGCCCATCATTTGCTCGGGCGCGAAGTAACCGGGCGTCCCCACCACATAGTTGGTCTCGGTGAGGCGCGGCTCGCCCTTGCGCATGGAGATACCGAAGTCGGACAGCCGCAGATGCGGCCGCCCGGTACCGGTCGCCTCCATCAGGATGTTGGCCGGTTTGATGTCCCGGTGCACGACGCCCTCCGCGTGCACCGTGGACAGCCCGGACAGCAGCTGGTCGAGGAGCGTGCAGACGAAACGCGGAGGCAGCGGCCCGTAGTCGCCGATGACATGCGCCAGCGAACCGCCGCTCACCAGGTCCATGGTGAACAGGACCTTGTCGTCGTCCGCGGCCCAACTGGCTGGTGCGAGCACATGCGGATGCTCGATCCGCAGCGCCTGCTCGCGGACGAAGCGCAGCAGCGTGTGTGCGTCGCTCTGCTGGAGGACCTTGGCCGCCACATAGCGGCGGCGCCGGTGGTCCCAGGCCCTCCACACGGCGCCGACCCCACCACGTCCGATCGGATCGATCAGTTCGTACCGACCGGCGAAGACCTCACCCATTGCGCTGCGCCCGCTCCCAGTTCCTGTTTCGGCCCACGGCGTTCCTGTTTCGGCCCACGGCCGGCTTTCGGGGGTAGTGCCCGGCCTGATCCGAACGAAAGACCCTAGCTCTGGTGTCCCTCGTAGTGCGCCACCGCGTCCGCGGTGCGCCCCGCGCCGTACACCTTGAGGAACTCTGCCAGTTCCGGGTGGGTCGGGGCGAGGGAGTCGGCGGCATCGATGATGTCACCGGCGGCCGCGACCGACCGCAGCAGCGACTGGATCTCGCGGACCACGCGCCGGACGGTGGGGGCGCCGCCGGTGGTGGAGGTCTGGCCGGTGCCGGTGAGGACGGAGCCGCCCTGGGACTTCTTGATCTCTTCCATGCGGTCGGTGGCCTCGCCCGCGCTGACGCTGCCGTCCGCGACCTGACTGGCCAGCTCCTGGAGCGCCTGGACGCGCTGGACGACCGCGGGGTTGCCGATCTTCGCCCGCTGGCCGCTCATCAACTGGGAGAGCATGGGGGCGGACAGCCCGAGGACTGCGGCGAGCCGGGCCTGGTTCAGGCCGAGATCATCGATCAGCCGACGGAAGAGCGCACCGAGGGGCTCTCCGTACCAACTGCGCTGAAGCTCCCTGGCTCTTGCCGTTGCCTCTTGCTGCGCTGCGTCCATGGCGTCTCCCCTTCGCTGCGGCTTCGCTGCTGCGAACCTCGACGAGCATCTTACGGAGAGTGGTCGCCGACCGGGAGCCCCCATCTTTTTGCAGGATTCCGGGGAGTACCCGGTACTCTGGTCTGCGGCGGTGGCCGAGACGCTGAAGCGTCTGGGGCTGTCCGTTTTTCGGGGCCTTAGCTCAGTTGGTAGAGCGCTGCCTTTGCAAGGCAGATGTCAGGAGTTCGAATCTCCTAGGCTCCACACATCAACCCCCTCTGACCGGCAAAAACGCGGTCGGAGGGGGTTTTGCGTGCTGTCGTTGTCTGTCGCGTTGTCGGCCGTGCGCTCGCGGCTGAGCGGCAGGGAAAACGGAACCCGCGCCGGAAGACCACGATGTCTTCCGGCGCGGGTTCGTCGTTCGGGAGCCGGTCCAGGAACAGGTTCGGGAGCCGGCTCAGCGGCGGTCGTCCGGGCCGGTGCCGTTCGTGTCCTCCGGGCCGTCCGTCCCGTCGGCCTCCGCCTCGGCCTGCTGGGCCCGGGCCTCGGGGTCGAGCGGGGCCGGGCCGCTGCCGTCGACCGAGGTCAGCGGTGGACGGTCGGAGACCTCCGTGGCAGCGGGCGGTTCGACCAGCCAGTCGGGGTTGGCCTGCTTGTCCCACCACCTCCAGGCGGCATAGGCGGCGCCTGCCACGACGCCGGCCACGACGAGCCCCTTGAACAGCCGCCCGCACTTCGCCCGCCGCTCGTGCTTTCTGGCCAGCTGCCGGATCTCCTTCGCCGTGACCTGCCCGCGCAGCGCGGCCAGCGCGGCGGCGCTGCGGGCCTGGGCCTCCTCGGCCACGGGCTGGGCGACGGCCATGGCGTGCTCGACGCGCGGCACCGTGTAGTCCGCGGCGGTACGGGCCGCCCGGCGGGTGCGGAGCGCGGCGCGCCGGCCGGCCTCGTCGACCTTGGGCGGCACATGGGCGAGGGCAAGTTCGATACGTGGTGCGAGATGCGCGTCGTATTGGACGCGGGCCTGTTGGGCCGCCTTGGACACCTTCGGTGCGAGCCGCGTGCGGGCCTCGTACGCAAGATGTGCGGCCTGGTCCTTGGCCGTGTCGGCGTAGGGCGTCACCACTTCCGCGGCGTGCTGCACGCTGTCCTTCGCCGAGTCGGTTGCGGCGCGCACGCTGTCGATGCGGGTCACGGGATCCTCCTCCTTGGTGGCGGGTAGACACTCCGCCTTTCCGCCCATTTCGAGATCATGCCTGCCGAAGCCCTGCATGGCATGCGGGACGGGCATCCGGGTCATTCAGGTCATGAGTTATGTTTTCTGGCAATACGGTGCAAGGGGAGCTTGTCGACGACAATGCCACGGTTCGCTTCAGCCCGCGCCGCTTCGTCACGCACTTGGCCGCATTTGTTCCTGCGGGAAGCGGCATGGGAGCGGCAGCGGCATGCGAGGCGCGGAATGGGGCAGGGAGGTGAGCGCCACGCGATCGCCGGCGGCGGCCGGGCGGCCGGGGCGCACGGTCCGTGCGAGGATCGGTGAACGTCACTGAAGACTCGGTGAACGTCACTGAAGACTTGGTGAACGTCGCTGAGGACTCAACGTCACCGAAGACTTACGGAAGGCAGATCGTGGCTGAGCAGCTTTACGCCACCTTGAAGACCAACCAGGGCGACATCGAGATCCGGCTTCTGCCGAACCACGCGCCCAAGACGGTCAAGAACTTCGTCGAGCTCGCCAAGGGCGAGCGTGAGTGGACGCATCCCGAGACCGGTAAGAAGTCGACGGACAAGCTGTACGACGGCACCGTCTTCCACCGTGTCATCAGCGGCTTCATGATCCAGGGCGGCGACCCGCTCGGCAACGGCACCGGTGGCCCGGGGTACGAGTTCGCGGACGAGTTCCACCCCGACCTCAGCTTCAACAAGCCGTACCTGCTGGCCATGGCCAACGCCGGCCCGGGCACCAACGGCTCGCAGTTCTTCGTGACCGTTTCGCCGACCGCCTGGCTGACCGGCAAGCACACCATCTTCGGTGAGGTCACCGACTCCGCCAGCCAGAAGGTCGTGGACGCCATCGCCGCCACCCGGACCAACGCCCGCACCGACCGCCCGGTGCAGGACGTCGTGATCGAGTCGGTCGTCATCGAGACCCGATGATCACTTGTGGTCATCGATTGATCACACACTGATTTCCCTTTCGGGAACCAACCGCCCTGCCCGTCCGTACTGATACATAGCGGACGAGCAGGGCGGCGTCGTGCGTGCCGTGCCCGCCATGACGAGGACCGAAGGGACCGGGAAGCGATGGGACCGATGGACCAGCAGCCGCCGGGAGGCAGGGACCAGTCCGCCGCCGCGGACGGCTCGCTCAGCTGCTACCGCCACCCCGGTCGCGAGGCGAACATCTGCTGCACCCGCTGCGAGCGCCCGATCTGCCCCGAGTGCATGATCGACGCCTCGGTCGGCTTCCAGTGCCCGGACTGCGTCCGCCAGGGATCGGGTACGGGACACGGGCCGGCCGCCAACCAGCCGCGCACCGTCGCGGGTGGCGCCCTCACGGCCGATCCCCGCCTCGTCACCAAGATCCTTCTCGGCATCAATGTCGCCGTGTTCCTCGCTGTGCTGGCGAGGGGCACCGCGTTGGTCGACGAGCTGATGCTGCTCGGCCGCGCCACGACCCACTACGGCGGTCCGCTCGAAGGTGTCGCGGAGGGCCAGTGGTACCGACTGGTGACGTCGATGTTCCTGCACCAGGAGGTGTGGCACATCGCGTTCAACATGCTGGGGCTGTGGTGGCTGGGAGGGCCGCTGGAAGCGGCGCTCGGCCGTGCCCGGTACCTCACGCTCTACATGATCTCCGGCCTGGCCGGCAGTGCCCTCACCTACTGGCTCTCCGCGCCCGTGCAGGGCTCGCTCGGAGCCTCCGGGGCGATCTTCGGACTGCTGGGCGCCACCGCCGTGCTCATGCGCCGGCTCAACTACGACATGCGCCCGGTCTTCGCGCTCCTCGCGGTGAACCTGGTCATCACCTTCAACCCCTGGGGCGGAATCGCCTGGCAGGCACATGTCGGCGGTCTGGTCGCGGGCACGCTGATCGCGATCGGCATGGTGCACGCACCGCGCGAGCGGCGCTCACTGGTGCAGTACGGCACCTGCGCTCTGGTCCTGGCGGCCGTGGTCCTCGTCGTCGTCGCCAGAACGGCCGCACTGACCTGAGCGGACATCGCCCCCGGGTCCTCGGGTCCTCGGGCCCTCGGGTCCTCGGGTCCCGGGCCTTTGGGGCGGCTGTCCACAATCGAAGTTGTCCACAGCAGGTACCGGATCTTGTGCATTCTGTGGGTACAACTGTGCCCCTTGTCGCTGAGCTGGGTTTTTCCAGCCGGGACAAGGGGCGTGCCGTCCCCCGATGGGGGAGACTGCAGTCACATCGGCGTCAACCGTCGGTGAGTTATCCACAGATCGTCTGACCTTTTCCCCCGCCTGTGGATAACGCTGTGGGTAACTCGGGGCAAGGGTTGCGGGACGGAGCCCCGCTGTGCACCTAGGAGCGCTGCGGTACTACTTCCACTGCGTGGAGACACCGAAGCCGCCGGCGATGAAGCCGAAGCCGACGACGATGTTCCAGTTCCCCAGATCCTTGATCGGCAGGTCGCCGTCGGTCACATAGAAAACGACGATCCAGGCCAGACCGATCAGGAAGAGCGCCAGCATCACCGGCGCCACCCAGCTGCGGCTGGTCAGCTTTAGGTTGGTTGCCTGCTTCGCCGGAGGGGGCGTGAAGCCGGCCTTCTTGCGGATACGTGACTTCGGCACGAGGGACTCTCCTGTCGATGCGCTGCGTGACCGCGCAGGGAACTGTGGCTGGCGCCGGGGCGGGCTCGAGGGGGAATACTGCCTCCCCCGGGCGTCAGTTAGCGTAGTGCTTCCCTGGCGCCGAAGGAGATAAGGGTACGTTGAGCAATTCTGCCGACTCCCCCCAAGGCCCGGTCCGGCGCACCTTCCGGCACCCGGCCCGCGTGCTCACCGCTGCCGTCTTCGCCCTCGCCGGACTGATCTTCGTCACCAGCGCCAACACGGCCAAGGGCACCAACATCCGCACCGATTCCTCGCTGCTGAAGCTCTCCGATCTCATTCAGCAGCGCAGCAACAAGAACGCCCAGCTGGACGAGACCACCGCGGCCGTGCGCGAGGACATCGACGCCCTCGTCCGGCAGGACGACGGCAGCACCGAGGCGGAGGACGCCCGGCTCAAGGAGCTGGAGCGGGCCGGGGGCACCACGAAGCTCACCGGCCGCTCGGTGTCCGTCACGCTCAATGACGCCCCGCCCAACGCCACCGCCAACCCCGGCTACCCCGACCCGCAACCCAATGACCTGGTCATCCACCAGCAGGACCTGCAGGCGGTCGTCAATGCCCTCTGGCAGGGCGGTGCCCGGGGCATCCAGGTCATGGACCAGCGGCTGATCTCCACCAGCGCGGTGCGCTGCGTCGGCAACACCCTGATCCTCCAGGGCCGGGTCTACTCCCCGCCGTACAAGATCACCGCGGTCGGCGACCCGGGCAAGCTCAAGCAGGCGCTGAACGACTCCCCGGCGATCAGCAACTACCTGCTGTACGTGAAGGCGTACGGGCTCGGCTGGAAAGTCGACGAGCACGAGGCGGTGACTCTTCCCGGCTACTCGGGCACAGTGGACCTCCACTATGCGGAGCCCGTGAAGTAGCTAGCGGCTGTGGGGAGGCCGACCAGGTGTCGGTGCGACTGATCGTCAGGACGTTCAGCGAACTCTGCATCACCGTCGGGGCCCTGATCGTGCTCTTTGTGGTGTACGTGCTGTTCTGGACCGGGGTGAAGGCGGCCGACGCGACCGAGGGGCAGCTCGACACCCTGCGCAGCCGGTGGGCGCAGGGGCCGGTGTCCGCACCCGCGCCGCAGACCTCCCCGACGTCGAAGACGCCGAGGGCACCGAAGACGCCGACATCGAAGGAGCCGCCCGCCCCCGCCGCGTACCGGGACGGCAAGCCGTTCGCGATGCTGTACATACCCCGCTTCGGCAAGGGCTGGGAGTGGCCCGTCCTGGAGAACACCGAGGTCAGGACCTTGCAGAAGGGCCTCGGTCATTACGCGGGGACGGCCCGCCTCGGCGCGAGGGGCAATTTCGCGGTGGCCGGACACCGCCGTACGTACGGGGATCCGTTCAAGGACTTCCCGAAGCTGCGTCCGGGCGACGCGGTGGTGCTGACGGACGGGACGACGTGGTTCACGTACCGCATCGACAAGAAGCCGTACCGGACCGTGCCGAGCGACATCGGGGTCATCGATCCCGTCCCCCGGAAGTCGGGCTTCGACGGGCCGGGCCGCTATCTGACGCTGACCACCTGCGAGCCCGAGTGGGGCAGCAGTCACCGGCTGATCGCCTGGGCGCACCTTGACGCCACCCAGCCTGTGACCGAAGGCAAGCCGGCAGCTTTCCACAGCTGACCCACGCTCCTGCCCCGGCCCTTTAGTCTGGTTCCCGTACCGAATGGAGGGGACAGCATGTACGGCTGGATCTGGCGGCATCTGCCGGGCAACGCATGGGTGCGTGCGCTCATCTCGCTCGTGTTGGCACTGGCCGTCGTCTATGCGCTTTTCCAGTACGTCTTCCCCTGGGCGGAACCGCTGCTTCCGTTCGGTGATGTGACGGTCGACGGCTCGACCGGGACGGAGACCGGCCAGTGAGTGCCCGCATTCTTGTCGTGGACAACTACGACAGCTTTGTCTTCAATCTCGTCCAGTACCTCTACCAGCTCGGCGCCGAATGCGAAGTGCTGCGCAACGACGAGGTGACCACGGCGCACGCCCAGGACGGCTTCGACGGCGTCCTGCTGTCGCCCGGTCCCGGCACCCCGGAGCAGGCGGGCGTGTGCGTCGAGATGGTGCGCCACTGCGCGGCGACGGGCGTCCCGGTCTTCGGGGTCTGCCTGGGGATGCAGTCGATGGCGGTGGCGTACGGCGGCGTGGTGGACCGCGCCCCGGAGCTGCTGCACGGCAAGACCTCGCCGGTGACCCATGAAGGAGCGGGGGTCTTCGCGGGCCTGCCGTCCCCCTTCACCGCGACCCGCTACCACTCGCTCGCCGCCGAACCGGACACCGTCCCGGCGGAGTTGGAGGTGACGGCGCGGACCGCCGACGGCATCATCATGGGGCTGCGCCACCGTGAACTGCCGGTGGAGGGCGTGCAGTTCCATCCGGAGTCGGTGCTGACCGAGCACGGGCACCTGATGTTGGCCAACTGGCTGGCACAGTGCGGCGACACGGGAGCCGTCGCGAGGTCGGCGGGGCTCGCGCCGGTGGTGGGCAAGGCCGTCGCGTGACCGCACTCCGCCCCGAACACGACGCCGGACAGGACGGCCCGTACGAGCAAGGAGCGTACGAGGCCTCAGGCGCGTTCGAGGCGGCGGTCGACCAGCTGGCAGACCCGTTGAACGATCCGCTGCCGGGGCGGCATGCCTCGCCGTGGTTCAGGGCGGGCAACATCCCGGCCGAGGCGGCCGGGACGCCGAGGACGGGGCGGGGACAGCACCGTGCCCCCGACGGACGGGCACAGACGGAACCAGAGGCGCAGACGCAGGCGCAGGCGCCGCGTGGGGTGCAGAGCCCGGAGGGGGCTCCGCGGGAGTGGTACGACCCCGAGGGGTTCGAACGGGACTGGTACGGGCAGCAGGCGCCCGCGCCGACGCCCGCGCCGACGCCCGCGCCGACGCCCGTGGCGTCGCCTGTTGCGGGGCCCCGGGAGCAGCCCGTCCCTCTTCCCTTCCCGCTCGACGACGAGACGGTCGGCCTGCGGACGGCGGACACGCGTCGCCTGGTCGATCAGGCGGCTACGACCCGGCGGCCGGATCCGGCGCCCGTACCGGACAGGGCTGCGGGTCTTGAGCCGGGCCCTGAGCCGGATCTGGATTCAGCTCCGGAATCGGCGAGCGACGCGGAGAGCTCCGCGGAGTCCGCACCGGACCCCGAAGGCACCGATCCGGAACCACGCACCGGAGGCCGCGCCGAACGCCGCCGCGCCGCCAAGGGGCGAGGCCGCCGCCGCGCCGAACAGCGGCCGGAGACGGTGGCGTCGGCCGCCACGCAGGCCGACAAGCCGATGTCACGCATCGAGGCACGGCGTGCGGCGCGCGCGGCCAAGGACAGCCCGGCCGTGGTGGCCAGCCGGGTCACCGGTGAGCTGTTCATCACGCTCGGTGTGCTGATGCTGCTCTTCGTCACCTATCAGCTGTGGTGGACGAACGTGCGCGCCGACCAGTACGCCGGCAAGGAGGCGCACAAGATCCAGGACGACTGGGCGAAGGGCGACCGCAACCCCGGCGTGTTCGAAGCGGGGCAGGGATTCGCCATCATCCACATCCCCAAGCTGGATGTGGTCGCTCCGATCGCCGAGGGCATCAGCAAGGAGAAGGTCCTCGACCGGGGCATGGTCGGCCACTACGGCGAGGGCGCGCTCCGCACCGCGATGCCGTCGGCCAAGCAGGGCAACTTCTCCCTGGCCGGCCATCGCAACACCCACGGCGAGCCGTTCCGCTACATCAACCGGCTGAGCCCCGGCGACCTGATCGTGGTCGAGACGCAGGGCGCGTACTACACGTACGAGACAGCGAGGACCCTGCCGCAGACATCGCCGTCCAACGTCTCGGTGATCGATCCGGTGCCACGCGGTTCCGGGTTCACCGGGCCGGGCCGGTACATCACTCTGACGACCTGTACGCCGGAATTCACGAGTACGTACCGTTTGATCGTCTGGGGCAAGATGGTCGACGAACGACCGCGCAGCAAGGGGAAGCCCGACGCGCTCGTGGGCTGAATCATCATCACGACAGGGGCGGGTGCGGTGACAGCGAGGACCGAGGACGAAGAGCGAATCGGCGAGTCCGCGCCCCCGCCTCGGCGCCGGGGCCGCCATTCCGTCGCGACCGTGATCAGTGTCTTCGGCGAACTGCTGATCACCGCGGGCCTGGTGCTGGGACTCTTCGTCGTCTACTCCCTCTGGTGGACGAATGTGCTCGCCGACCGTGAGGCCACCAAGCAGGGCCACACCATCCGCGACCGCTGGGCGGGCGGACCGGGCGCGCTGGACACGAAGGACGGCATCGGCTTCCTGCACGTCCCGTCGATGAAGAACGGCGAGGTGCTGGTCAAGAAGGGCACCGACACCGAGAGCCTCAACAACGGCATCGCGGGCTACTACACGGACCCGGTGAAGTCGGCCCTCCCGTGGGACAAGAAGGGCAACTTCACCCTGGCCGCCCACCGCGACGGGCACGGTGCCAAGTTCCACAACATCGACAAGGTGAAGACCGGGGACGCGGTCGTCTTCGAGACCAAGGACACCTGGTACGTCTACAAGGTCTTCAAGGAGCTTCCCGAGACGTCGAAGTACAACGTCGACGTTCTGCAGGCGGTGCCGAAGGGATCGGGCGCGAAGAAACCCGGCCGCTACATCACGCTGACGACCTGCACGCCGGTCTACACGTCGAAGTACCGCTACATCGTGTGGGGCGAGCTGGTGCGTACGGAGAAGGTGGACAAGGACCGCACGAAGCCGGCGGAGCTGCGCTAGCCGATACGTTGAGCCGGGCCCGAAGTCGCAACCAGCCTTTGCGACTTCGGGCCCTTCTCTCTGCCTGGCGACTGCTGCTTCAGGACCGGGAGCGGTACTCCGGCGCTCCACTTTTCGAGGTGAGCGCGGTCGACGAGGGTGATGCCGTAGGTCTCGGCGATGGCACGTGCCTCAGGTGCGAAGGAGGCAGTGGCTACGAAGAGAGCCACATCGGCCCTGTGCTGGATGGAAGAGGCGCCGAGGAACTTCTGCAACTCGCCGCTCCACACCGGACGGTAGGGCGCGAAGCTCTTGCACTGCACGACGATGCTGCAGCCGTCCGCGGTCACTTCTGTGACGTCCACGCCTCGGTCGCCGGGGCCGTTGTGCACCACGACGTCCGTGCACCCGTCGTGGCGGAGCAGTTGAGCACCTCGGTCCGGCTGGGTGCCTGAACCCCCCAAGTCGCCCCACCGGTCCAACGATTCGGTGCATATGAAGACAGGATCGCTTTACGGTCGCATGTGCGGTTTGCGAGGAACGGTTTGCAAGGAACAAGGAATCTGTCGTGGCGGGCACAGCAAAGGGCCCCGGTCGCCGTGTGGCGCCGGGGCCCGATGGGGCGGTGTGTCCGGGTCAGCGTCGTGAGCCGGACGGGCCGCCGAAGATGTTGCCGTCTCCACCGCCCGGCATGGTCTGGACGTTGACCGCGCTGTTCTTGTCGACCGGCTGTCCCGAGCCGGGCTGGAAGGCGACGATCTTCGCCTTGTCGTCATTCGGCCCCTGCACCTGGCCGAGCTGCAGACCCGCCCCGGCAAGCAGGGCCTTTGCCTCCGCGAGGGTCTTGCCCTGCAGATCGGGAACCGTGGTCTTCTCCGGCTGCTGCGGGCCCTTCGAGACCGTCAGCACGATCTGGGCGGTCAGCGGCTGCATCGAGTCGGCGAGCGGCGTCTGGCTGATGACCTGGTTCGCGGGCTTCTCCGAATCGACGTCGGTCCTGGAGACGTTCTTGAAGCCCAGGCCATTGAGCTGTGCCACGGCGGCGTCGTAGTCCCGGTCGGCGACGTTCGGCACCTTCTGGGTGGCCTGCTTGGCGACCGTGATCGTGACTTCGGAGTTCCGCTCGGCCTTCGAGTTGCCCGCGGGGTCCTGCTCGATGACCGTACCCGCGCTCTTCTCGGACTCGACCGCGGTGACGTTCACCGTGAAGCCCTTGTCCTCAAGATCCTTGCGGGCGGTCGCCTCCGTCTTCTCCACGACGTCCGGGACCTCGACCTTGTGTGCCCCGGTGGAGACGACGACCGTGACGACGTCCTTCTTCTCCATCTTGCCGTCGGCGGTCGGGCTCTGGCTGCAGATCTTGCCCTTGGGCTGCTCCTCGCACGGTTCGCGCGAGCCGATCTTCAGGACGATGTCGGAACTCTCCGCGAGTTTCTGTGCTTTCTCCACGGTCGAGCCGACCAAGTTCGGCACATCGACCCCGCTGTCGGTGTCCTTGCTGCTGAACACCGACTGGCCGATCAGGATCGCGCCGATCAGCACCAGGACACCCGCGACGATCAGCAGGATCGTCGAGGTGTTGCTCTTCTTCTGGCGGCGGCGGTCCGGGCGGTCGTCGTAGCCGTAGCCGCCGTCGTCCGGGTTGACCGGGGGAAGCATGGACGTGGGCGCGCCGTTCTGGTCGGCGGCGCGCAGCGCGGTGGTCGGCTGGTCGTTGCCGTATCCGTCGTAGCCGCCGTAACCGGCCGCACCCATCGCCGCGGTGGCGGCGACCGGCTGACCGTCGAGGCAGGCCTCGATGTCGGCGCGCATCTCGTCGGCCGACTGGTAGCGGTAGTCGGGGTCCTTGACCAGAGCCTTCAACACGATCGCGTCCATTTCGGGCGTGATCTCGGCGTCGAAGTTGCTGGGCTTCTGCGGCTCTTCCCGTACGTGCTGGTAGGCGACCGCGACCGGTGAGTCCCCGATGAAGGGCGGCCGGACCGTCAGCAGCTCGTAGAGCAGACAGCCGGTCGAGTAGAGGTCGGAGCGCGCGTCGACCTGCTCGCCCTTGGCCTGCTCCGGAGAGAGGTACTGGGCGGTGCCGATGACGGCGGCGGTCTGGGTCATCGTCATTCCGGAGTCGCCCATGGCGCGGGCGATGCCGAAGTCCATGACCTTGACCTGACCGGTGCGCGTCAGCATGACGTTCGCCGGCTTGATGTCGCGGTGGACGATACCGGCGCGGTGCGAGTACTCCAGCGCCTGGAGGATGCCGACGGTCATCTCAAGGGTGCGCTCGGGCAGCAACTTGCGGCCGGAGTGCAGGAGTTCCCTGAGCGTCGACCCGTCGACGTACTCCATCACGATGTACGGGATGGAGACCCCGTCGACGTAGTCCTCGCCGGTGTCGTAGACGGCGACGATCGCCGGGTGGTTGAGCGAGGCGGCGGACTGGGCCTCACGGCGGAACCGGGCCTGGAAGGACGGATCGCGGGCCAGATCGGCCCGGAGCGTCTTCACGGCCACGGTGCGGCCGAGCCGGGTGTCGTGTGCGAGGTAGACCTCGGCCATGCCACCACGGCCGAGCACCGAGCCCAGCTCGTACCGGCCGCCGAGGCGACGCGGCTCTTCCATAACTGTTCCAGCCCTCTCCGTCAGTCCCGACCGCACCGGTGTGTGGTCCGGCGGTGTGCTGCTCGCGCATACGCTACCGGCCGCGCACTACCTGATCGGTCCGGAGTCCGGACCTGATATCTGACCGGTATCCCAATGTGCAGGTATGGCACCCGATGTGACGGGCATCACTTCTTGCTGTCGATGACCGCCTTCATGACATCCCGCGCGATCGGGGCGGCCAGGCCACCACCGGAGATGTCGTCGCGGTTGGCCTGGCTGTCCTCGACGACCACGGCGACGGCGACCGGTGAGCCGCTGTCGGTCTTGGCGTACGAGATGAACCAGGCGTACGGATTCTCGCTGTTGTTCAGACCGTGCTGGGCCGTACCGGTCTTGCCACCCACAGTGACGCCGTCGATGAGGGCGTTGGTTCCCGTGCCGTTCTTGACGACGGTCTCCATCATCTGCTGGAGCTTCTGCGCGTTCTCACCCGAGAGGGGCTGGCTGAACTGCTCCTTCTCGTGGGTGTAGATCACGTCGAGGTTGGGGGCCTGGCGCTGAGCGACCATGTAGGGCTGCATCAGCTTGCCGTCGTTGGCGACGGCCGCGGCGACCATCGCCATCTGGAGCGGGGTGGCGCGGTTGGACGCCTGGCCGATGCCGGCCATGGCGTTCTGCGGCCGGTTGTCCTTGGGGTAGATGCTGGCGTCGGCGCGTACCGGGGTGAAGATCTCCTCGTTGAAGCCGAACTTGTTGGCCTCGTCGATCATCTTCTGGTTGCCGAGATCGTCACTGATCTTGCCGAAGACGGTGTTGCAGGACCACCGCAGCGCTTCCCGGAGCGAGGCGTTCTCGCACGGGATGTTGCCCTCGTTCTCGAGGTTTCCGGTGGTCAGCGGGAGCCGCCAGGGCAGCGGAGAGTCCGTTTTGTCGTCGATCCCCTTGTACAGCCCGTTCTCCAGAGCCGCGGCGGCGGTGACGACCTTGAAGGTCGAGCCGGGCGGGTAGGTCTCGCGCAATGCCCGGTTGAGCATCGGCTTGTCCTTGTCCTTCAGGAGCTGCTGCCGGGCCTCTGCGTCCTTGAGGGAATTGCCCGCGAAGGCCGAGGGATCGTACGAAGGAGTGCTGACCAGGGCAAGGATGGCGCCGGTCTGCGGGTCGATCGCGGCTACGGCACCCTTCTTGTTGCCGAGTCCCTTGAAGGCGGCCTTCTGAGCGGCGCCGTTGAGGGTGGTGACGATGTTGCCGCCGGTCTTCTTCTCGCCGGTGAAGAGAGACAGCGTGCGGTCGAAGAACAGCTGGTCGCTGTTGCCGGTGAGGATTCCGTCCTCGAGGCTCTCCAGCTGCGAGGCGTCGAACGCCTGCGAGGAGTAGCCCGTGACGGGGGCCCACATGGGGCCGTTCTTCCAGACCCGCTTGTATTTGAAGTCGCTGCCCGTGGTTTCGACGGACCCGGTGACGGGTTTCCCGTCGACGATGATGTTGCCGCGCTCGTGTGCGTACCGCTCGATCTGGACGCGGCGGTTGTGCTCGTTCCCGTTCAGCTCGTCGGCGCGAACGTACTGGAGCCAGTTGACACGGACCAGGAGAGCGAGGACGAGCAGCCCGCAGAAGATCGCAATCCTGCGAAGGGGCTTGTTCACGGTCGGACCACCTGGGTCATCTCTGCGTCGGGTGACGGGGCTGGGGCCGGTGCGGGGCGGCGCGCGGTATCGCTGATACGGAGCAGAATGCCGATCAGGGCCCAGTTGGCGATCACCGACGACCCACCCGCCGCGAGGAACGGCATGGTCATACCGGTCAGCGGAATGAGTCCCATGACACCGCCGGCGACGACGAAGACCTGGATGGCGAAGGATCCGGAGAGCCCGATCGCGAGGAGCTTGCCGAAGGGGTCGCGGGCGGCGAGGGCAGTACGGACACCGCGCTCGACGATCAGACCGTAGACAAGCAGGATGGCCATCATTCCGGCGAGGCCCAGCTCCTCGCCGACGGTGGCGAGGATGAAGTCGGAGTTGGCTGCGAAGCCGATCAGGTCGGAGTTGCCCTGGCCGAGCCCGGTGCCGAGGGTGCCGCCGGAGCCGAAGGCCATCAGGGACTTGGCCATCTGCTCGCTCGCGTCTTCCTTGCCCCAGCCCGCGAAGGGGTCGAGCCAGGCAGTGACGCGCTGCTGGACGTGCGGTTCGAACGCGGCGACACCGACGGCGCCGGCTGCGGACATCAGCAGACCGAAGACGATCCAGCTGGTGCGCTCGGTGGCCACGTACAGCATCACGACGAACATGCCGAAGAACAGCAGGGACGAGCCCAGGTCGGTCTCGAAGACCAGGATCAGGATCGAGAAGGCCCAGACCATGAGGATGGGGCCGAGGTCACGGCCCCGAGGGAGATAGAGGCCCATGAAACGGCGGCTGGCCAGGGCCAGCGCGTCGCGCTTGACCATGAGATAGCCGGCGAAGAACACCGCAATGATGATCTTGGCGAACTCCCCTGGCTGGATCGTGCCGACGCCCGGGATCTTGATCCAGATCTTGGCGCCGTTCACCGCGGGGAAGAACATCGGAAGGATCAGGAGGAACAGCGCCACCAGCATGGAGATGTAGGTGTAGCGCTGCAGGATGCGGTGGTCCTTGAGGGCCACCAGTACGACGACGAGCAGCCCGACGCCGACAGCGGAGAACATCAACTGCTTGGACGCGGCGGGTGCGAACGTCGTCAGTGCCTGGAATCTCTCCGACTGGTCCAGACGCCAGATGATGGCCAGTCCCAGTCCGTTCAGCAGCGTCGCCAGTGGCAGCAGCAGCGGGTCCGCGTACGGGGCGAACCTACGGACGGCGAGGTGGCCGATGCCGCCGAGCAGGGCGAGTCCGAGCCCGTATCCGAGCATGCCGGAGGGCAGTTCGCCGTTGAGGGCGAGCCCGACATTGGCGTAGGCGAACACCGAGATGGCGACGGCGAAGACCATCAACATCAGTTCGGTGTTGCGCCGGCTCGGTGCGTCGATCGCGCCGATCGTGGTCGTATTGGTGACAACGCTCATGGTGCTGAAGGCCCCCTACGGCTTTACTGCTTACCGCACTGCGGGACCAGCTTTTTCTCTTCCTCCGAGAGGCTGGGACCAGGAGTGGGAGTCGCTGCGGTCGGCTTGGTCTTGGCGGCCTTGGACGCGGCGGACGTCTTGGTGGCGTCCGTGTCCGTGCCGCCGGCTTGGTTCTCGTCAGGGCGGGCGTTGTTCTCGGCCGCGCGGCGCTGGGCGTCCTTCTTGCAGGCGCTTGCCTGGAGAGCGAGTTCGCTGATCTTCTCGCGGGCTGCGGTGAGGTTGCCCTCGGCGATGGTCGCCTCGACCTTTTTGCGCTGGTAGGGCGGGAGGTACTTGAGTTCGATCTCGGGGTGGTCCTTCTCGACCTTCGAGAGCGAGACCCAGGCCAGGTCCTGGCTGATGCCGCGGAAGAGCGCGATGTGTTCGTTCTTCGCGCCGACGTAGAACTGGTTCTGGGTCCAGCGGTAGCCGCCGTAGAGACCGCCGCCGATGACGGCGAGCGCCAGCACGGTGTAGAGGGATCTCTTCAGCCACTTGCGGCCGCCGCCGGGCTTGACGAAGTCGTCGTCGGTGTACGCGTCGAACGAGCCGTCGGGCATTCCGCCGTAGCCGCCGACGCCGTCGCCGCTTCCGGGCGGGCCGAAGCCTCCCGAGGGCGGCGGTACGGGGCGGCCCAGGCCGGCTGCCCGTCCGGCGGGGGTCTGCATGGCGGCCGTGCTCTCAGCGGCGCTCATCTGCGCAGCCTGGTTCTCGGCGACCGCGCCGACGACGACCGGGGTGTCGTTGAACTGTGCGGCCAGGGTGTCGTTGCTGTCGACGTCGAGGACATCGGCGACGATGCAGGTGATGTTGTCGGGGCCGCCGCCGCGCAGAGCGAGCTGGATCAGCTCCTGGATGGTCTCCTGAGGACCCTGGTAGCTGGCGAGCGTCTCTTCCATCGTCTGATGGGAGACGACGCCGGACAGTCCGTCGGAGCAGATCAGGTAACGGTCGCCGACCCGGACCTCACGGATGGAGAGATCGGGTTCGACATGTTCGCCACTGCCCAGTGCACGCATCAGAAGGGCGCGCTGCGGGTGGGTGGTGGCCTCTTCCTCGGTGATCCGGCCTTCGTCGACGAGCCGCTGCACCCAGGTGTGGTCCTGGGTGATCTGGGTGAGTACGCCGTCGCGCAGCAGGTACGCGCGGGAGTCGCCGACGTGGACGAGGCCGAGGCGCTGGCCGGTCCAGAGCAGGGCGGTGAGCGTGGTGCCCATGCCCTCCAGCTGGGGGTCCTCCTCGACCATCATGCGCAGTTGGTCGTTGGCCCGCTGGACCGCGGTACCGAGCGAGGTGAGGATGTCCGAGCCCGGGACGTCGTCGTCGAGCTGGACGATTGAGGAGATCACCTCGGAGCTGGCGACCTCGCCGGCTGCCTGACCGCCCATGCCGTCGGCGATGGCGAGAAGGCGCGGTCCGGCGTAGCCGGAGTCCTCGTTGCCGTCCCGGATCATGCCCTTGTGCGATCCGGCGGCGAAGCGCAGGGAAAGACTCATGCGCACCTCGCCCGTCGGCTCGGGGTACAGCCGGTCTCGAGCCACACTGCCCACCCTCCGGTCGGGAGCCGGGCGGGGTCCGTTGCCCGGACCGCCGCGGCTCGCTCGCTCCGCTCGCTCATTGTCGTACTACTTCCGCAGCTCGATGACGGTCTTGCCGATCCGGATCGGCGCGCCCAGCGGAACAGGTGTCGGGGTGGTGAGTCGGGTCCGGTCGAGATACGTGCCGTTGGTGGACCCGAGATCCTCGACGATCCACTGGCCGTCACGGTCGGGGTAGATCCTGGCATGCCTGCTGGACGCGTAGTCGTCGTCCAGCACGATCGTTGAATCGTGCGCCCGGCCCAGCGTGATGGTCTGCCCCTGGAGGGCCACCGTGGTGCCGGTGAGGCTGCCCTCGGAGACGACCAGCTTTGTGGGTGCTCCCCGGCGCTGGCGGCCTGGCTGCTGGCGTTGCTGCGGCGGTGCCGCGGCATTCTGGCGTGCCTGTGGAGGCCGTGCGTCGTTCGCGTTGCGGCGTGAGCCGCGCTGCGTGACGCGCGTTCCGAACAGGTCGCTGCGGATGACCTGGACGGCCACGATCACGAACAGCCACAGAACAGCCAGGAAACCTAGCCGCATGACCGTCAGGGTCAGCTCTGACATTGCCCCCGCTTCACCCTTCGGCTTGCCGGTAAACGATGGTGGTGCTGCCCACGACGATCCGCGAGCCGTCGCGGAGCGTAGCGCGGGTGGTGTGCTGCCCGTCTACCACGATGCCGTTGGTAGATCCGAGATCCTGGATCGTCGAGGGCGTTCCGGTCCGGATCTCACAGTGCCGACGCGATACGCCGGGGTCGTCGATCCGCACGTCGGCGTCGGTGCTGCGTCCCAGCACCAGCGTCGGGCGGGAGATCTGATGGCGGGTGCCGTTGATCTCGATCCAGCGTCGCACCTGCGCGTTCGGCAGGGGGCTGGGCCCGGCCGGCGGGTGCCGGTCGGTGCTGGGGGCTCCGGACCTGCCGGCGCCCGGCGGCGGGGCCGCGGGCATGGGAGGGGCGGAGCTGGGCGGGTATCCGTAGCCGCCGGTGGGTTGCGGGGACCGGCCCGGGCCCGGGTGGGGGGGCTGGCCCTGCAGTCCTTGGCGGCCCTGGGGGTCCTGCTGTGACGAACTCGACGCCAGGGTGCGGCTGCGTACCCGGTAGAGCCCGGTGTCGAGGTCGTCGGCCTTCTCCAGGTGGACCTTGATGGGGCCCATGAAGGTGTACCGCTGCTGCTTGGCGTAGTCGCGGACCAGCCCGGAGAGTTCGTCGCCCAACTGGCCGGAGTACGGGCTGAGACGCTCGTAGTCCGGGGTGCTGAGCTCCACGATGAAGTCGTTGGGGACGACGGTCCGCTCGCGGTTCCAGATCGTTGCGTTGTTGTCGCACTCGCGCTGGAGGGCTCCTGCGATCTCGACCGGCTGGACCTCGGACTTGAAGACCTTGGCGAAGGTGCCGTTGACCAGACCTTCGAGACGCTGCTCGAAACGCTTCATGACTCCCATGGGGCACCTCCTCCGTCGTAGTCGTCCCTGTACTGCTTACTGATCGTATCCACGCGTCGGGAAATCGGCTGGTTCCCCTTGTCTGCCCTGTGGATGAGTGTCACCTCTCACACGGATCGTAGAGGCGGCCCCCTCACAGTGTCCCGCACCCGGGGTGCACACAGGAGGAGTGGGGGCGGCCGCTCGGCGTTCCCGGTTCCCGTCGGTCGGCCGGTGAAACAACGGATGTGAATCCACCCTGTCCAGCGTGCTAATCTTCCGGATGTCGCCAGGGAATCGCACCAAGCGGTGCGAGAGTCTGGAAACACCACTCTTGCGCGAGTGGCGGAACGGCAGACGCGCTGGCTTCAGGTGCCAGTGTCCTTAGGGACGTGGGGGTTCAAATCCCCCCTCGCGCACAAGAGAGAAGCCCCACAGGCCAACGGTCTGTGGGGCTTCTTCGTTCCCGGGTTCCGGTTTCACGTGAAACGTCGGATTCGAGGCGTTCTGCGGGTTGATAGGGCTTACGAGTCGTACGAGCCGTACGAGCTCTACGGGGTGTATATGGGGAGACGGGGCTGGATCAGGCCCCAGGGCTCTGCGGGGTGGCCGTGGTGATGTTGCCCGCTGAGTTGTAGCGCAGCAGGTACTCCGCGAACCGGGCGAGATCTTCCTCCGTCCAGTACGCGAGGCGCTCCTGGTAGGCCGTGCGGCGGCTGGCCTGCGTGGAGGCGAGGGCCTGGGTTCCGGCCGCGGTGGGGTGCAGTACCTGGATCCGGTGGTCGTCGGGGTCCGGGTGGCGCTCGACCAGTCCCAGTTTCTCCAGGGCGCCGATCTGCCGGCTGACCGTCGATTTGTCCAGCATGTAGTGCGCGGCCAGATCTGTGGCGCGGCAGCCGTGCCGGTCGTCGATGTGCGCCAGCAGCGTGTACGAGACCAGAGAGAGCTCCGGATGGAGGCGGGCCGCCGCGGCCCGCGCGCGGCGCGCAAAGACGGTCAGTTCTCGCTGGATGACGTCCAGTGACTCTTCACGTTCCTCGGGGCTGCCTGGCACTGTTCCGCCTTCCGTCTCGCGGTTCCCGAATTTCAGTTGTGTAATACAACTAGTTAGGAGTTGTAAAAGCCAACTATTGCAGTGTTCTGCATGTCCACAGGCCCGAGTGCCGCCGACCGCCGGCTCCACCGCCGCCGCTCTCCGTCATGTACTGGGCCATTTCGTCACGCGACTGCTGATGTGCATCGGTATGGGGCTCGCCTGTCTCGGGGCCTTCCATGCCCCGGAGCCGCACGATCTTCGGGTGGACGTGGTCGGTTCGGGGCCGAGCGCGCAGGTGCTCGCGCAGACGCTGCAGGACAAGAGTGACGGGGCGCTGAGCGTACGTACCGTTCCCGACCGCGCCGCGGCGGTGAACCACTTCAAGACGCAGGCGAGTTATGGCGCCTACCTGCCGGGGAAGAACCCCGAGCTGCTCGTGGCCGGCGCGTCCTCCGACACCAGTGCCACGGTGGTCGAGAGGTGTTCACCAAGGTCGCCGCCGGACAGGGTGACCCGCTGAAGGTGACGGACACGGTGCCGACCGCGGACGGCGATCCGACCGGCCAGGGAATCTTCTTCCTGCTGGTCGCGGTGAGCATCGGCTCGGAGTCGAAGCGGCGGAAGGCCGGGGTGGAGGCGGCAGCGGCCGGCACCGACGTCGTCGCCGGTTCTGCCGAGGCCGGCGGAGCACACGGGCCGAAGTACGCCGCCAGGACCGGGGCCGGGGCCCGGACCGAGGCGGGCGACGAGGAGGAGATCGAGGAGGAGATGGAAGAGGCCGTCGGCGTCTGACCAGGGCGGATCGTTGTCCACAGGCCGCAGGGTGTGTTTTCCACAGGGGCAGACGGCTTTCGGTCGTCGGCGGTACCTTCGTCGCAATTGATCTGCGACGAGGCGTCGGGCCGGGAGCGCAGGGCGAGAGCGGGGGAGGCTGCGCGCCATGGGTGAGATCGAAGCGACAGTGCCGGTTCAGCGGGCCGTGACAGGTGATCCGCGTATTCCGGTCGTGCCCGGATTCGCGCGGCGGGCGGCTGTGGCGGGCGGGGGCGCGGCGCAGTCGCCGAGGGAGGAGGGCAAGGCGCTGCGCGAGCGGGTGCCCAGGGCCTCGCACGCGTTCCTGGACCTTCCGGCCGGGCGGCCCGACGCGGTGCAGGCGGTCGAGGAGTCGAGCCGGGGCAGAGTGCCCTCCCTCGCCCCGATCCGGGTGGGGCGGATGGCGGCCACACCCTTTGCCTTTCTGCGCGGCTCGGCCGGGCTGATGGCCCATGACCTGGTGGGCGCACCGGTCAGCGGGGTGGGTGCCCAGCTCTGCGGCGATGCGCACGCGGCCAATTTCGGGCTGTACGGCGATGCGAGGGGCAGCCTGGTCATCGATCTGAACGACTTCGACGAGACCGTGTTCGGCCCATGGGAATGGGACCTCAAGCGGCTGGCCACCTCGCTGGTGCTCGCGGGGCGCGAGGCCGGGGCGGACGAGGACGCCTGCCGGCAGGGCGCGTACGACACGGTGGGCGCGTACCGGCGGACGATGCGACTGCTGGCCAAGTTGCCCGCGCTCGACGCCTGGAACGCCATCGCGGACGAGGAGTTGGTCTCGCACACGGATGCGCGGGATCTCCTCGGCACTCTGGAGCGGGTCTCGGAGAAGGCCCGCAACAACACCAGCGCCCGCTTCGCGGCCAAGTCCACCGAGGATTCCGGGGACGGCGGACGCCGCTTCATCGACGCGCCGCCGGTGCTGCGGCGGGTGCCGGACGAGGAGGTCGCGGCGGTCGCGGCGGGACTCGGCGACTATCTGGGCACGATCTCGGAGGACCGGGTTCCGCTCCTCGCCCGGTACGCGATCCACGACGTGGCGTTCCGGGTGGTCGGTACCGGGAGCGTCGGCACCCGGTCGTACGTGGTGCTCCTGCTCGATCACCGTGGTGAGCCCCTGGTGCTGCAGGTGAAGGAGGCGCGGCGCTCCGTGCTGGCGCCGTACTTGCCGGCTGTCGGCTTCGATGTGCCGGAGGTGGCGCACGAGGGGCACCGGGTGGTGCTCGGGCAGAAGCGGATGCAGGTCGTCAGCGACATCCTGCTGGGCTGGACGACGGTGGACGGGCGCCCGTTCCAGGTACGGCAGTTCAGGAACCGCAAGGGCAGTGTGGATCCGGCGGCACTGGCAGCCGATCAGGTCGACGACTACGGCCGGATGACCGGTGCGCTGTTGGCGCGGGCCCATGCGCACAGCGCGGATCCGCGGCTGATCGCGGGCTACTGCGGCAAGAACGAGGAACTGGACGAGGCGGTGGCGGCGTTCGCGGTGACCTACGCGGACCGTACGGAGGCGGACCACGCGGAGTTGGTGCGGGCCATCGGTTCGGGGCGGATAGCCGCCGAACTGGGCGTCTGAGGGGCATCGGGCCGACCGTGCGTCCTCGGGACGTGGGCCGTGGCCATACGCTGGACGGGTGACCCACGAAGCCGCCGGGGTGCCGACCACCCGGAACGACGATGACCGGCAGGACAACGACCGGCAGCGCGAGCAGCATGCCCAGAACGAGCAGTGCGGGCAGGGCGAGCCGCTTGAGCAGCACGGTCGGCAGGCCGGTGCCGGTTCGGAGAACAGCGCCGGAGACGGGGCTGCCGATGGGGCGGCGGGCGGGGACGCCGGCGGGGGGACGGGTGGTCGTGCTGAGGGGGAGCGGCCAGAGGCTCGGCTCGCGAGGGCGGTTCGGGTGGCGGAGCAGGCGCTGATCGAGTTCGAGATCGCGGTGGAGACCTTCCGGGTCGAGGTGGAGAACTTCTCCCGGCTGCATCACCAGAAGCTCGGGCCCATGTACACCCGCCTCGATGAGCTCGATGCGCAGATCGCGGAGGCCCGGGCCGCCAGGACGGGCGACCCGGAAGACATCCGTAAAGCGCAGGAGGCCCGGGCGATCGTGATGCCGATGCCGGGCGTCGACGAGTTGTTCCACGACTGGATCGACTCCGACGGGCTGTCCCCCGAGGCCGCGGCGATGCTGACCGAACAGCCGGTCCGGCCGCCCAAGCGGGTCCGGCCGACCGAGGAGGCGCGCAAGCTCTACCGCGACCTGGCACGCCGGGCCCACCCGGACCTGGCGCAGGACGAGACGGAGCGGGCCCGCCGGGACGAGTTCATCGCCCGCGTGAACGCCGCATACGGGCGGGGGGACGAGGCGCTCCTGATGGAGCTGGCGCAGGAGTGGGCGGCGGGCCCGGTGACCCCGGAGACGGAGCTCAGCGAGAGTGAGGAGCTCTACGCCCGGCTGAACTGGCTGACCCAGCGCAAGGAGCTTCTGACGGTGCTCGCCCAGGAGCTGGAGGAGAGCGCGATCGGGGCCATGCTGCGGATGGCGCCGGACGATCCCGACCGGCTGCTCGACGAGATCGCCGAGCAGTTGCTGGGCGAGGTCGCGCAGCGCGAGGCGGAGCTGGCGGGCATGGTGCAGTAGCGTTCCAGGTGACTCTGGAGCGTACGTACGAGAGAAGGCATGACCCATGAATTTCGCCCCGCTGCCCTCGGTGGATGTCGCGGCGGTTCCGTCGGACGGCTTCGTGCTGGACGTCCGGGAGGACAACGAATGGGCGGCCGGGCATGTCGAGGGCGCCCTGCACATTCCGATGAGCGACTTCGTGGCCCGCTTCGGCGAGCTGACCGAGGCCGCTGACGACGGCCAGCGCGTGCACGTCATGTGCCGGGTCGGTGGCCGGTCGGCCCAGGTCACCCAGTACCTGGTGCAGCAGGGCATCGACGCCGTGAACATCGACGGCGGGATGCTCGCCTGGGACGGTGCCGGACGCCCGATGGTCACGGAGAGCGGCAACCCGGCCTTCGTGCTCTGAGCCGGGGAGCCGTTCTGTCAGGAGCTGCTCTGCCGGGGAGCTGTTTCGCGGGTGGTGGCGTGGTGGTCCGGCGGATCGGCCGGCCGGGCCTGTTTGCCGTTCGACCGGTGTCAGCCGAGGAGATGGGCGGCCAGAAGGTCGCCCAGTGCCTCCTCGTGTGCCGCTGCCGGGCCGAGGGACAGCTCGATCTGCTTCGCCCAGGCGTGAAAGCGGTGCAGCGGGTAGTCCGTGTCCGCGCCGAACCCGCCGTGAAGGTGCTGTGCCGTCTGCACGACCCGGCGGACACCGTCCGACGCCCAGATCTTCGCCACGGCAATGTCGCCCTCGGCAGGCAGCGTCCCGTCGGCCCCGGTGGAGATCCGCCAGGCCGCCTGCCAGAGCGTCACTTCCATGGCCCGTAGGTCGATGTACCGGTCCGCGGCCTGTACCGCGACGGACTGGAAGGTCGCCACCGGGAAGCCGAACTGCTCGCGCTTGCCGGTGTATTCGCTCGTCATGGCGAGCACGGCCTCACCCAGGCCCAGTGCGAGCGCGCATGTCCCGGTGGTGAGGAGGGCGCGCAGCCACTCCCAGGCCCCGGCGCTGTCGATCAGTGCGTGGCCGTCGATCCGTACTGATTCGAGCCGGACCTCGGCGGACCGTTCACCGCTGGTGGAGACCTGCTCGGCCAGGGCGACGCCGTCCTGGGTGGGCCGGATCAGGGCGACGACCGCCCGGCCCTCGTCCGTGTGGGCCGGAATCGCGATCCAGTCCGCTGCCTGCGCCCACGGCACTGCTGACTGCATTCCGTCGAGCACCCAGCCGGCAGTCTCGTCGACGGCGTCACCGGCGGCATCATCGGGCACTTCGTCCGTCCGGACGGTTCGTGTTGTCGTCTCCTGGCGGGCGGTGACGGCGAGTTCGGCCGGATCGTGGCCGGAGCGGCCGTTGGACCCGACCGTGAGGACCAGTTCGCCCCGGCCGATCCGGGGCAGCAACTCGGCGGCCAGCCGCGGGTCTCCGTACCGCTGGAGTGCCATTGCGACCGCGCACGTCTCCAGCAACGGCACTCTCGCGAGCACCTTGGCGGACTCGCGCAACACCAGGCAGAGCGCGACGAGATCGAGCCCGGCCCCGCCGTGCTCCGGCGACAGCGTCAGACTCAGCAGATCGCTGGAGGCAAGCCTGGCCCACAGCGGGCGGTCGATGTCCTCGGCCACCGCGCCCGGCACGAGAGCGGGGCTGGGGACCCCGTCCGGTGCGACTCCTGAGAAGACCGCTCGCGCTGCCTCCGCGGCCGCCTGCTGTTCCTCGGTGAAGGTGAAGTCCACTGCCCTGGCCTCCCGTTGACCGATGCCCCTGCCCGAATTTGACGGGTCGTCAAGATAGAGCAGGTTCTATGAGAAGGGAACAGCAGGAGGGGAGGCGACGGGGAACGGGGAACGGGGAACGGGGAACGGGGAGTGGTCAGCCGTCAGCGGTCAGCGGTCGAAGTCGAGCTCCACCTCCGGTGTGACCGGATGTGACTGGCACGCCAGCACATAGCCCGCGCCCGTCTCCTCGGGCTCCAACGCGAAGTTGCGGTCCATCCGCACCTCGCCCGAGACCAGGAACGCCCGGCAGGTCCCGCATACCCCGCCCTTGCAGGCGTACGGTGCGTCGGCGCGGCTGTGCAGCACGGTCTCCAGCAGCGATTCGCCATCCTGGACCGGCCAGGTGCCGGAACGGCCGTCCAGAGTCGCGGTGAGCCTGCTGTGAGCGGGCGATTCGACCCGGGGACGGGCGGATGTGCTCGGGCCGTCGTCCACATGGAAGATCTCCTGGTGGATGCGGGTCCGGTCGATGCCCAGGCCGCGCAGCGCCCGGTCAGCGGCCCGGACCAGTCCGAACGGCCCGCAGAGATACCAGCCGTCCACCTCGGTGAGTGGAAGCAGTGCGGGCAGTAGCTCGGTGAGACGGTCCTGGTCCAGCCGGCCGGAGGGAAGACCTGCCTGCTGCTCCTCCCGGGAGAGCACCGTGACCAGCTGGAACCGGTCCGGATAGCGGTCCTTGAGGTCGGCGACCTCGTCCAGGAACATTGTCGAGAGCGCTGTCCGGTCGCTGCGGATCAGACAGAAATGGGCGTCGGGCTCCCGCCCCAGCAGGGTGGCCGCGATCGACAGCACCGGCGTGATTCCGCTGCCCCCGACGATCGCCGCGAAGTGTCCGGCGCGGGGCGTCAGCACGAAGCGGCCCATCGGAGACATCGCCTCGACCACGTCACCGACGGCGAGTTCCTTCAGGGCGTACGTGGAGAACGCGCCGCCGTCGACGAGCCGGATGCCCACCCGCAGCACCGGATCGTCCGGATCCGCGGTGGCCGGGGAGCAGATCGAGTACGAGCGGCGGATCTCCTCGCCGTCGACCGTGTACCGCACATTGAGGTGCTGGCCGGGCTTGTGGCGGAAGGTCTCGCGCAACTCGGGCGGCACGGCGAGGGTGACGGCCACCGAATCGTCCGTGAGCCGTTCGATCGTGCGGACCCGGAGCGGATGGAACATCTACAACTCCTTGAAGTGGTCGAACGGTTCGCGGCACGTCACGCAGCGGCGCAGTGCCTTGCACGCGGTGGAGGAGAACCGGCTCAGCAGCTCCGTATCGGTCGAGCCGCAGTGCGGGCAGCGCACCGAGAGCGTGAGCGGCACCGGGCCGCCCGCGGGGGCCGCGACATCGTGCGGGCGCGGGGGCGCTATGCCGAACTCGGCCAGCTTGCGCCGCCCTTCCGCACTGATGTCGTCCGTGGACCAGGCCGGTGAGAGCACGGTGACCACGGAGACCTCCGGTATGCCGTGGTCGTGCAGCACCTGCTCGATGTCGGCGGACATGGCCTCGATCGCAGGGCAGCCCGTGTAGGTCGGGGTGAGACGCACGGTGACCTTGCCGGGGGCGAGAACATCCACGCCCCGGAGCACCCCCAGCTCGTCCAGGGTCAGCACAGGCAGTTCGGGATCGGGTACGGAGCCTGCGAGGCGGTGCAGTTCCTTCTCCAGGAGTGTCTCGGTCACCATGACGCCCCCGGGTGGCTGCGATGCAGATGCTGCATCTCGGCGATCATGCGGCCGAAGGGTTCGGTGTGGATGCCCTGGCGTCCCGCGCCAGCCGTCCAGGCCCCGGACTGAGGACCGGCCGGCAGCGTCAGCGTGGCCCGCTCCAGCACCGCGGAGACGGACTCCAGCCAGCCGCCACGCAGCGGCTGCCAGTCGATCTCCAGGCCCTCGACGGGTTCGAACAGCTCGCCGGTGAACCGCCACAGGGCGTCGACGGCGCGCTGCATCCGGTCATGACTCTCGTCCGTGCCGTCGCCGAGCCGCAGCGTCCACTGCTCCGCGTGGTCCTGGTGGTACGCGACCTCCTTGACGGCCTTCGCCGCGAGGCCGGCGAAGGCGTTCTCGCCCGATGCCAGCTGCTCGTACAGCAGTCGCTGGTAGGCGGAGAAGTAGAGCTGGCGGGCGATGGTGTGGGCGAAGTCGCCGTTCGGCTGCTCGACCAACTGGACGTTGCGGAAGGCGCGTTCCTCGCGCAGATACGCCAGCTCGTCCTCGTCCCCGACCAGGGAGAGGAGCACCCGGGCCTGCCCCAGCAGGTCCAGGGCGATGTTGGCCAGGGCCACTTCTTCTTCCAGCACGGGGGCATGGCCCGCCCACTCCCCCAGTCGGTGCGAGAGCACCAGCGCGTCGTCGCCCAGGGCGAGGGCCGCGGTCACAGGTGCTTCACCCCTTCCGGGATCTCGTAGAACGTCGGATGCCGGTACGGCTTGTCACCGGCAGGCTCGAAGAAGGAGTCCTTCTCGTCCGGCGAGGAGGCCGTGACCTGTGCGGACGGGACCACCCAGATGGAGACGCCCTCGGAACGGCGCGTGTACAGATCGCGCGCGTTGCGCAGGGCCATTTCCGCGTCCGGGGCGTGCAGGCTGCCCGCGTGGGTGTGGGAAAGACCGCGGCGTGAACGCACGAACACCTCCCACAGTGGCCATTCGGTCGAGCTGCTCATGCTGTCGCCTCCCCGTTCCTCACTGCTGTGTGCGCTGCTGTGTGCTTCTCGGCGTAGGCAACCGCCGCGTCCCGGACCCAGGCTCCCTCCTCGTGCGCCCGGCGGCGCTGGGTGAGGCGCTGCTCGTTGCACGGGCCGTTGCCCTTGAGGACCTCCTGGAACTCCTTCCAGTCGATCGCCCCGAAGTCGTGGTGTCCGCGTTCCTCGTTCCACCGGAGGTCCGGGTCCGGGAGGGCGAGCCCCAGCGCCTCGGCCTGCGGGACACAGATGTCCACGAAGCGCTGCCGCAGCTCGTCGTTGGAGTGGCGCTTGATCTTCCAGGTCATCGACTGCGCCGAGTGGGCCGATGCGTCGTCCGGCGGGCCGAACATCATCAGGGACGGCCACCACCAGCGGTTCACCGCGTCCTGCGCCATCTCGTGCTGCGCCGGGGTGCCGCTGCTGAGGGTGAGCAGCAGTTCGTATCCCTGCCGCTGGTGGAAGGACTCCTCCTTGCAGATACGGACCATCGCCCGGGCGTACGGGCCGTAGGAGCAGCGGCACAGCGGCACCTGGTTGGTGATCGCGGCGCCGTCCACGAGCCAGCCGATCGCGCCGACGTCCGCCCAGGTCAGCGTCGGGTAGTTGAAGATCGATGAATACCTCTGGCGGCCCGCGTGAAGTTTGTCGAGCAGCTCCTCGCGGCCGGTGCCGAGGGTCTCCGCCGCGCTGTACAGGTAGAGCCCATGGCCTGCCTCGTCCTGCACCTTGGCCATCAGGATCGCCTTGCGGCGCAGCGAGGGCGCGCGCGAGATCCAGTTGGCCTCCGGCTGCATGCCGATGATTTCGGAGTGGGCATGCTGGGCCATTTGCCTGACCAGCGAGGCACGGTACGCATCGGGCATCCAGTCGCGTGGCTCGATGCGCTCGTCCGCTGCCACCGCGGCGTCGAATGCCGCCTCCAGGGCCTCGTCCGCCCCTTCGGGCCTGTCTGCTCCCGCCTGCGCTGTCTGGTCCGCAGTCACTGCCGCCATCCCGGGCTCCCTACCGACCGATCGTTCGGTTCAATGTCTTCAATGGTGAGTCGGCGGCCCGTAGGGTGTCAACCCTGTGGATAACTGACCGGGGATCGACGGGGATCGGGGCGGGATGGATTCGTACGACGACAGGGGCGCCGAAAGCGGGAACGGGGTCGCCGAACCGGGGCCGGATCAGCGTGAAGAAATATCTTCCGGCGCTGGTCAGGCACTGGAATCAGGCCCTCATGGCGGGATGGCCGCCCTGTCGCTTCCGTACCAGATCGTTGCCGCGATCGCGCTGTCGGTCATCGGGCTGGTCGCCTGTGGACAGCTGATCATGGTGTTTCTGCACGTCGCGCCCTCCAACACCCTGACCAAGCAGCACGGCGAAGCGGTCGACGAGTGGGTCTATCCCGAGTTCGAGCAGAACTGGAAGCTCTTCGCCCCGAACCCGCTTCAGCAGAACATCGCCGTTCATGTCCGAGCCGAGATAGCCGGCGCCGACGGGCGTCGCACCACTCCCTGGATGAGCCTTTCCGGCGAGGACGGCAAGGCGATACGCGGCAGTCTTCTCCCCAGCCACGTCCATCAGAACGAACTCCGCCGCGGCTGGGACTTCTACCTCAGTTCCCATGACAACGAGAACCGGGCCAACGGCCTTCGCGGTCAGCTCTCCGAGCGCTACATCCGCCGCATCGTGATGCTGCGCCTCAGCGAACACGACTACGGCGGCACCGTCGAGCGCATCCAGGTCCGTTCCGAGGTGCGGTCCGTCGCGGCGCCCGCGTGGAGCGAGGAGAAGATCAGTACGCGACCGTCCTACCGGGTACTGCCGTGGTGGACAGTGACCCCCGCGGATCTTCCCGAGAGCGCCGAGGGGGCGGACAAGTGAGTACGTTCGCATCCGACCGCAAGATCGACCACAAGGTCGCCCGCGGTATCCAGCGCGTCACCTCCACGGCCTTCGGCCAGTACCAGAGTGCCGTCATCCGGATCGGATTCTCGGCCACCTATCTGTTCTTCCTGCTGCGCGAACTGCCGCACCGCCACGAGATGTACGGTCCCGACGCCCCATGGCGCTGGGACATGGCGCAGCAGCTCATATCCGGCAATCAGGCATTCACCGCGCTCATGTGGTCGGACAACGCGGTCTGGTTCGAGATCGTGTACGCGGTCGCGCTGATCTCCGCGGCGCTGCTGATGGTCGGCTGGCACACCCGAGCCATGTCGGTCCTCTTCATGGCCGGGGTGCTCTCCCTGCAGAACCGCAGCATCTTCATGGGCGACGGCGGCGACAACGTCATCCATCTCATGGCGATCTATCTGGTACTCACGCGCTGCGGGCAGGTCTGGTCGTTGGACGCCCGGCGGACGGCGCGACAGGTGCGCGCGGAGGCGGACGACCCTCGGCGTCCGGTGCGCGGGAACGTGGCCGGTCCGGTCCTCTGGGTGGTGCTCGGTCTCGTTCTGATCGTGGCCGGCGTGACCGACGGGCTCGGCGGCACCTGGTGGCTGCCGACTCTTCTCTGGTTCCTGTGGGTCGGCGAAGGTGCCTGGTGGGCTCTGAACCGTTACGCACCGCACAGCGAATCGCGCACCCTGCTCGATGTCGTCGCCAACCTCGCCCACAACGCGACTCTCGTTGTGATCATGGCCGAGGTCTGTCTGATCTACGCCACTGCGGGGTGGTACAAGATCCAGGGTTCGCGGTGGCAGGACGGCACGGCGCTCTATTACCCGCTCAAGCTCGACTACTTCACGCCCTGGCCCGGGCTGTCGGACATCCTCGCGTCCAGCGGTGTGATGGTGATGCTGATTACGTACGGCACGGTCATCGTCCAGGTTGCGTTTCCCTTCACCCTGTTCAACCGGCGGGTCAAGAACGTTCTGCTCGTCGCCATGATCTGTGAGCACGCCGGCATCGCCGTGCTGCTCGGGCTGCCCTTCTTCTCCATGGCGATGATCGCCGCCGACTCCGTCTTCCTGCCGACCGTCTTCCTGGTGTGGCTCGGCGGCCGGGTGACCCTCGCGCGGGAGCTGCTGTTCCCGGGCCGGGGCAAGGTGCCGAGGCAGCGGCGTGGTGCCGATGACGAGGAGGTCCCGCAGCACAGTGGCGACGGGGGCCATACGCTCGTCGGGTGAGTAGTAGTGAGAGTGGCAGCACGGGCAGCGCAGGCAGCAGCGGCGGGGAATCGTTGATCGAGGAGGTTGTCGGGATCGAGGCGCCCGCCGTGCCCGTGGCGGCGGAGCCCGGTCCGTCGGAGGAGCCCGGTCCGTCGGAGGAACCCGGTCCGTCCGCGGAACCGATGCAGTACGACGACGGGTTCGGTACGGAGATCGGCGTCGGACCACACCCGCTGCCCTGGCCCGTGGACGAGCGGTACGAACCCGAGCTGCTCGCCGGCGGCGACCGGCGCAATGTGGGTGATGCCTACCGGTACTGGACCCGGGAGGCGATCGTCGCCGATCTGGATCTGCGGCGGCACGACTTCCACGTGGCCGTCGAGAACTGGGGCCATGACTTCAATATCGGTTCCGTGGTGCGCACGGCGAACGCCTTCCTCGCCAAGGAGATCCATATCGTGGGGCGGCGGCGCTGGAACCGGCGTGGTGCGATGGTCACCGACCGGTACCAGCATGTGCAGCACCACCCCGACACGGAGTCGCTGACCGCGTGGGCGGAGGCCGAGGGCCTGCCGATCATCGGGATCGACAATCTGCCGGGGGCGGTGCCGCTGGAGCGGACCGAGCTACCGCGGCGCTGCGTACTGCTCTTCGGGCAGGAAGGGCCCGGGCTCACCGAGGAAGCCCGTAAGCACGCGGCGATGGTGTGCTCCATCGCGCAGTTCGGGTCGACGCGGTCGATCAACGCGGGGGCCGCGGCCGCCATTGCCATGCATGCGTGGGTGCAGCGGTATGCGGAGATTCCTGAGGCGGGCAGCTAGACGGTGCGGGCCCTCGGGCCCGGACCCCCGCTCCTCGGACGCCGGAGGGGCCGAGGAGCGGGCGAGGGGCTGAGGTTATGCCTGGCGGCGGACTTCCACCACGCGGAAGCGGTTGGACACGAAGGCTCCGTCGCACAGCGCCGCGTTCGCGGCCGGGTTGCCGCCCGAGCCGTGGAAGTCGGAGAAGGCGGCGGTCTGGTTGACGTACACCCCGCCGGTCAGATTCAGCGACAGCTGGGCCGATTCGTCCAGGCAGACGTCTTCCACCGCGCGTTCCACCTCCTGTGAGGTGGTGTACGCGCCGACCGTCATCGCGCCCTTGTCGCGGACGGTGCGGCGGAGCAGCTCAACGGCGTCGGCCGTCGAGTCGACCGCTACCGCGAAGGCGACCGGGCCGAAGCACTCCGACAGGTAGTGCTCCTCGTCGTCCGGCTTGGTGGCGTCCAGCTTGATGACGACGGGGGTACGGACCACGGCGTCGGGGAATTCCGGGTTGGCCACCTCACGGGAGGGCAGGGCGACTTCGCCCAGATCCGCGGCTGCCTCCAGGCGGGCCTTCACATCGGGGTTGACCAGGGCGCCGAGCAGCGCGTTCGCCCGGGCGTCGTCGCCCAGCAGGCCGGTGACCGCAGCGGCGATGTCGGCGACCACTTCGTCGTACGTCTTGTCGCCGGCGTCGGTGGTGATGCCGTCCCGGGGGATCAGCAGGTTCTGCGGGGTCGTGCACATCTGGCCGCTGTACAGGGAGAGGGAGAACGCCAGGTTGGACAGCATTCCGCGGTAGTCGTCCGTGGAGTCGAGGACGATCGTGTTGACCCCGGCCTTCTCCGTGTAGACCTGGGCCTGGCGGGCGTTGGTCTCCAGCCAGTCGCCGAAGGCGGTGGAGCCGGTGTAGTCGATGATCTTGATCTCGGGGCGGAGGGCAAGGGGCTTCGCGATGCCTTCGCCCGGCCGTTCGGCGGCCAGGGCGATCAGGTTGGGATCGAAGCCCGCATCGGCGAGCACCTCACGGGCCAGCTGCACCGTGAGCGCGAGCGGAAGCACGGCGCGTGGGTGCGGCTTGACCAGCACCGGATTGCCGGTGGCCAGGGAGGCGAAGAGGCCGGGATAGCCGTTCCACGTGGGGAAGGTGTTGCAGCCGATCAGGAGCGAGATGCCGCGCGGGGCCGCGGTGAACGACTTCTGCAGCTGGAGCGGGTCGCGCTTGCCCTGCGGCTTGGACCAGTCGGCGTTCCGCGGCGTGCGGATCTGCTCCTCGTACGCGTACGCCACAGCTTCCAGGCCGCGGTCCTGGGCGTGCGGGCCGCCCGCCTGGAACGCCATCATGAAGGCCTGGCCACTGGTGTGCATCACGGCGTGACCGAACTCGTGGGTCCTGGCGCTGATCCGCGCGAGGATCTCCAGACAGATCAGGGCCCTGGTCTCGGGGCCCGCCGCACGCCAGGCGGGCATGCCCGCCCGCATCGCCGGAAGCAGGACGTCCAGGTCGGCGTGCGGATACTCGACGCCGAGCTCCGGCCCGTACGGAGAGATCTCTCCGCCCGTCCAGCCGTCGGTGCCGGGCTGGCCGAGGTCGAGCCGGGTGTTCAGCACGGCGTCGAAGGCGGCCTTGCCCTCGGCGGCGCTCAGGCTGCCGGGGGCGCCGCCCTCGCCGTATGCCTTCGGATGCTCGGGGTGCGGGGACCAGTAGGCACGCGTACGGATCGCGTCGAGGGCCTGGTCGAGCGTGGGGCGGTGCTTCTCGGACAGCAGGTGCGGGGAGAGCTCGGCGGCCATGACGGACCAACTCCTCATCGAGCTGGGCAGGGACGGGCGGACAGAGTTAGAGTAACCGAACGATCGGTCGGGACAAGGGGGCCCGCCAAACCTGTGGACAACTGGTAGGGGAGGATCACGGACATGACCACGGCCAAGCGGGACACGTACACCCCGGAGACTCTGCTCACCGTTGCCGTCCGTGTCTTCAACGAGCGCGGTTACGACGGCACGTCCATGGAGCACCTCTCCAAGGCGGCGGGCATCTCCAAGTCGTCCATCTACCACCATGTCGCGGGCAAGGAGGAACTCCTGCGCCGCGCGGTCAGCCGGGCGCTGGACGGGCTCTTCGGAATTCTCGACGAGCCCGGAGCGACGCAGGGGCGTGCGATCGAGCGGGTCGAGTACGTCACCCGTCGCACCGTCGACGTGCTGATAGCCGAGCTGCCCTACGTCACGCTGTTGCTGCGCGTACGGGGCAATACGAGGACGGAGCGCTGGGCCATGGAGCGGCGGCGCGAGTTCGACCAGCGGGTGACCGATCTGCTCAAGGCGGCGGTCGCGGACGGCGACCTCCGCTCCGACGTGGACATACGGCTGGTGACACGGCTGCTCTTCGGAATGGTCAACTCCCTGGTGGAGTGGTACCGGCCGCTGCCCGACGGAGGAGTCGACGGGGAGCGGCTGGCGGACACGCTCGTTCGCGTGGCCTTCGAGGGGATGCGGTCCAGCCGTTGAGCCGATTGAGCCGTTGAGCTGTTTGAGCTGTTGACGGCCGCACGGCCCTCAGGCGAGCTCGGTGGGTCCGTCCGCGCCCGGAGTCAGGTCCGTCTCCTCGAACACGAGGAGCGTGCGGGTGGAGAGCACCTCCGGGATGGCCTGGATCCTCGTCAGGACCAGTTCGCGCAACGACCTGTTGTCCGGGGTGTGCACCAGCAGCAGGACATCGAAGTCGCCGCTGACCAGTGCGATATGGGTCGCCCCCGGCAGCGCCTGGAGCTGCTCTCGCACCGTGCGCCAGGAATTCTGGACGATCTTGAGTGTGATGTACGCGGAGGCTCCCTGCCCCGCCCGCTCATGGTTCACGCGCGCGGTGAAGCCACGGATCACGCCGTCGTCGATGAGCCGGCTGATCCGGGCGTAGGCGTTGGCCCGGGACACATGGACGCGATCGGCCACCGACCGTATCGAGGCGCGGCCGTCCGTCTGGAGCAGTCGCAGGATGCCGCGGTCGATGGCATCCAGCGGCCGGGCGGGCGGAACCTGGCCGGGGTCCTCGCCCCCGTCGGCCATTTGTTCAGCTGACATGTGCCCCCGCCTCCCTGTCTTGGACGACCTGCCTCTATCCCAGGCTGTGGAGAACCGTTTGTCCACAGGCTGAAGTCGCCTGTAGCCAAAATGCGCTCGCGACCGAACAATCGGTAGGTGAGGCGCACCACATCCGTGCCTCGGACAGCGCTCGACATTTCGAAGCATTTCGACACCCCTCGGCATCGGACGATCCCCCGATGCCGACAGACGCCGCTCGAAACCCCTCGATGCCAGGAGGTGCTTGTCATGACGGTCCAAGAGCTGCCCGGCGCGGCTGCTTACCGGCCCACGCCGCCCCCGGCCTGGAAGCCGCTCACTGATCCCGCGCCGCTGCTCCCGGACCCCGAGCCGTACCGCGTGCTCGGTACGGATGCCGTGGCCGACGCCGACCCCGAGCTGCTGCTGCGGCTCTACGCGGAACTGGTCCGTGGCCGGAGGTACAACGCGCAGGCCACCGCCCTCACCAAGCAGGGTCGGCTCGCCGTCTACCCGTCGAGCACGGGGCAGGAGGCCTGCGAGATAGCGGCCGCGCTGGTGCTGGAGGAGCGGGACTGGCTCTTTCCCAGCTACCGGGACACCCTTGCGGCAGTGGCGCGCGGCCTGGACCCGGTCGAGGCGCTGACGCTGCTGCGCGGCGACCGGCACACCGGTTACGACCCGCGTGAGCACCGCATCGCACCGCTCTGCACCCCTCTCGCCACCCAGCTGCCGCACGCCGTCGGGCTGGCACACGCGGCGCGCCTCAAAGGTGACGACGTGGTGGCGCTCGCCATGGTCGGTGACGGCGGGACCAGCGAGGGCGATTTCCACGAGGCACTGAATTTCGCGGCCGTCTGGCGTGCCCCGGTCGTCTTTCTCGTGCAGAACAACGGCTTCGCGATCTCCGTACCGCTGGCGAAGCAGACCGCCGCGCCGTCCCTGGCACACAAGGCCGTCGGGTACGGGATGCCGGGTCGGCTGGTGGACGGGAACGACGCGGCCGCGGTGCACCAGGTCCTCGGTGAGGCGGTGGCGCGGGCCCGGAGCGGTGGCGGGCCGACGCTCGTCGAGGCGGTGACGTACCGCATGGACGCCCATACGAACGCCGACGACGCCACTCGTTACCGCGTCGAAAGCGAAGTGGAGGCCTGGCGTGCGCACGACCCGATCCAGCTTCTCGAGCGGGAGCTGACCGGGCGGGGGCTGCTCGGCGACGACGGGATCGAGGAGGCGCGCGCGGCCGCGGAGCGGATGGCAGCCGCTCTGCGCGAGCGGATGAACGCCGATCCGGTGCTGGACCCGATGGATCTGTTCGCCCATGTCTACGCGGAACAGACCGCACAACTGCGGGAGCAGGAAGCCCGGTTGCGTGTCGAACTGGACGCCGAGCAGGACCAGCACGGCTGTGACGACGTGGAGGAAGGGCGATGACCACGGCAGCGGCGACGGCCGGAGAGCGGACGGCGAAGGCCAAGCCCGCCACGATGGCGCAGGCACTCGGGCGGGCGCTCCGCGACTCGATGGCGCAGGACCCGACGGTGCATGTCCTCGGTGAGGACGTCGGCACACTCGGTGGGGTCTTCCGGATCACGGACGGCCTGGCGAAGGAGTTCGGCGACAACCGTTGCACGGACACCCCGCTGGCCGAGGCGGGCATCCTCGGGGCGGCCGTGGGCATGGCGATGTACGGGCTGCGACCTGTGGTGGAGATGCAGTTCGACGCCTTCGCCTATCCGGCGTTCGAGCAACTCATCAGCCATGTCGCGAAGATGCGGAACCGGACGGCCGGCGCCATGCCGCTGCCGATCACGGTCCGGGTGCCGTACGGCGGCGGGATCGGCGGGGTCGAGCACCACAGCGACTCCTCGGAGGCGTACTACATGGCGACGCCCGGCCTCCATGTCGTCACGCCCGCCACGGTCGAGGACGCGTACGGGCTGCTGAGGGCCTCGATTGCCTCCGACGATCCGGTGGTGTTCCTGGAGCCGAAGCGGCTCTACTGGTCGAAGGCGGACTGGTCGCCCGAGGCGCCGGTGTCTGTGGAGCCGATCGGCCGGGCCGTCGTCCGGCGGCCGGGCCGCAACGCGACGCTGATCACGTACGGGCCGTCGCTGCCCGTCTGCATGGAGGCGGCGGAAGCGGCCGTCGAGGAGGGCTGGGACCTCGAGGTCGTGGACCTGCGCTCGCTGGTGCCATTCGACGACGAGACCGTTGCTGCTTCCGTCCGGCGTACGGGGCGCGCGGTCGTCGTCCATGAGTCCTCGGGTTTCGGCGGTCCGGGCGGAGAGATCGCGGCCCGGGTCACCGAGCGCTGCTTCCACTACCTGGAGGCGCCGGTACTGCGGGTCGCCGGGTTCGACATTCCGTATCCGCCGCCGATGCAGGAGAGGCACCATCTCCCGGGCGTGGACCGGGTACTGGACGCGGTCGCCCGCTTGCAGTGGGAGGCGGAGAGCTGATGCCCCAGGTACTCGAATTCAAGTTGCCGGACCTCGGCGAGGGGCTCACCGAGGCGGAGATCGTGCGCTGGTTGGTGGAGGTCGGCGATGTCGTCGCCATTGACCAGCCGGTCGTCGAGGTCGAGACGGCCAAGGCGATGGTGGAGGTACCGTGCCCGTACGGGGGCGTGGTGACCGCGCGGTTCGGCGAAGAAGGCTCGGAACTGCCGGTCGGGGCACCGCTGTTGACGGTGGCGGTCGCGGTGGGGTCGGCGGAGCCGGTGGGGTCGGATGCAGGGGCGGATGAGGGGGCAAGGACAGGGAGCGGGCCTGGCTCCGGTTCCGGCTCTGGCTCTGGTTCCGGCTCCGGTTCCGGTTCGCGTGGGTCCGGGGCCGGTTCCGGTGAGGTGGAGTCGTCCGGCAATGTGCTGGTCGGATACGGGACGGGCGCACCGGTGGCGCGTCGGCGACGGGTCCGTCCCACAGCCGTGACGGCAACGGTTCCCGCACGGGTGCCTGTGGCTCCTGCGCCCGCGCGGGCCCCCGACCCCGATCCCGTGCCGGTTGCGGCGCCGGGACCGGTGGCTGTGGTTTCCCCGCTGGTACGGAAGCTGGCGCGGCAGCATGATCTTGATCTGCGGCAGCTGTCGGGCTCCGGACCGGACGGGCTGATCCTGCGGGCCGACGTCGAATCCGCGATCAGGGAGCTGGCAGAGGGAACGGCGGCTTCCCTGCCGACCGCGGTCCCGACGCCGGAGGCCGTTACGGAGCCGGTGGCGGCGTCGGTATCGGTATCGGAGCCGGCTTTCGGGACGGCGGCGAGCCCGGCCGCGCACCGGATTCCGTTGCGCGGTGTACGGGGCGCGGTCGCCGACAAGCTGTCGCGCAGCCGGCGGGAGATCCCCGACGCCACGTGCTGGGTCGATGCCGATGCCACCGAGCTGATGGCGGCCAGATCCGCGATGAACAGCGCCGGTGGTCCGGCTGCCGGGCCCAAGGTGTCGGTGCTGGCCCTGCTGGCGCGTATCTGCACCGCAGCGCTGGCCCGGTTCCCCGAGCTCAACGCCACGGTGGATCTGGAAGCGCGGGAGATCGTGCGGCTGCCGGAGGTGCACCTCGGGTTCGCCGCTCAGACCGAGCGGGGTCTGGTCGTGCCCGTCGTGCGGGATGCGCAGGCCAGGAACGCCGAGTCGATCGCGGCCGAGATCGCCCGGCTGACCGAGGCTGCGAGGGCCGGGCGGTTGACCCCGGCGGAGCTGACCGGTGGCACGTTCACACTGAACAACTACGGGGTGTTCGGAGTCGACGGATCGACCCCGATCATCAATCACCCCGAGGCGGCGATGCTGGGCGTCGGCCGGATCGTGCCCAAGCCCTGGGTGCACCAGGGGGAGCTTGCCGTACGCCAGGTGGTCCAGCTCTCGCTGACGTTCGACCACCGGGTCTGTGACGGCGGCACGGCGGGCGGCTTCCTGCGCTACATAGCCGACTGCGTGGAACAACCGGCGGTGCTGTTGCGCACGTTGTAGGCGAAAGCAGCCGTGGGCTCCCGTTTCCTCTTGCCGCTCGATCCAGCTCATCGGCTCGATTGCCGACCTGGAGGATCAGTGGGAGCCCGCGGCCCGCATACTCGGATGCATGACCGCGTATGACGCCATCGTCCTTGCCGGAGGGGCCGCCAAGCGGCTCGGCGGCGCCGACAAGCCCGGGATCCGGGTCGGTGGCCGCGCGCTGCTCGACCGGGTGCTCGCGGCCTGTGCCGACGCCTCGACGACGGTGGTGGTGGGCGGGCGCCGGTCCACCGTGCGGCCGGTGGTCTGGACGTGTGAAGAGCCCCAGGGCGGCGGGCCGTTGGCCGCGCTCGACGCGGGGGTTCGGCGGACCACGGCGGAACGGGTTCTCGTGCTCTCCGCCGACCTGCCGTTCCTCGGAGCGGGCACTGTCGGAGCGCTCCTGGCCGCCGGGGAAGGCGGGCGGGACGGTGCCCTGTGCGTCGACCAGCAGGGTCGTGACCAGCCTCTTGTCGCCGTCTACGGTGCCGAACCGCTGCGCCGTGAGCTCGCGCTGCTCGCCGCCGAGCACGGCGGTCTGTCCGGGCTTCCCTTGCGTCTGCTGACGCACGAACTCGAACTTGCCCGGGTGGAGGCCGATCCACTCGCCTCTTTCGACTGCGACACCTGGGAGGACATTGCGTCGGCCCGGGCCCGTATCAGAGAGCATGGGACCGTGCTGGATGAATGGATCACCGCAGTCAAGAACGAACTCGGTATCGAACTCGATGTCGACACCGGCGTCCTGCTCGATCTCGCCCGTGACGCCGCCCACGGCGTCGCCCGGCCCGCCGCGCCGCTGACGACCTTCCTGGTCGGGTACGCGGCGGCCAAGGCGAGCAGCGAAGGTGACGGCGATGGCGATGGCGCCACGGCGGTGGCCGAGGCCGCCCGGAAGGCTGCCGCGCTCGCCCTTCGCTGGGCGGACGAGAACGAGACGCAATGACCGCCCGCAACGACGGGGACGATCGGCCTCCGGCTGCGGGTGTCGCCCCGTTGGGCGCCGGGTTCTTGACGGGCGTGGGGCCTTCGACGGGTGTCGGGCCTGCGGCAGGCCTCGGACGTGCGGCGGGTGTCGGGCGTGCGGCGCGTGACCGTCCGGTGTCGGCCGATGCCGTGTCTTCGGTCGGCGGCTTGTCCTCGGAGAGTGACCGTCCTCGGAGCGGGGAGTGGTGCCTGACTCCGGAAGAGGTGCGGGCGGCCGAGGAGGACCGGGCCGTTGAGCAGGCCCTCGCTCTGGTCGGGAGCCAGTCGTCCGGTGAGCCTCACCCCGCGGGTCGGCCCCACCCCACGGATCGGCCTCACTCCGCGGGCCGGCCCCGCTACGAGGATGAACCCGCGGACGAACGCGCGGATGAACCTGCGGCAGCACCCCGTTCGCTGCCCGCGGACCGGGGCGCCGGAGCGGCCCCCGGGCAGGACCGGCACAGGCACGGACACACGGTCTCCTGGCCGGAGGCGCGCGGGCTCGCTGCTCGGTCCGGGCGTGCCGTTGCGATCCGATCCGGCCGACTTCCCCTCGGCCAGGCGCTCGGACACGTACTCGCCGAGCCGCTCGTCGCGCTCACCGATCTGCCGCCCTTCGACACCTCTGCCATGGACGGCTGGGTCGTCTCCGGACCGGGGCCGTGGAACATCCGTGAGGTCTCCGGGGCCGGGGCCGGAGCCGGGGCCGACGAGAGGGCCGATGGAGGCTCAAGCCGGGATCTGGGCATCCTCGCCGGGCAGAGCGCCCCCGCCACGCTTCCCGACGGAGATGCTGTACGGATCGCCACCGGCGCCCGCATTCCGGCGGATGCCAACGCCGTGATCCGCAGCGAACACGCTCGCGTGGACGAGGCCAAGGGGCTGCTCCATGCGAAGCATCAGGTGCTGCCCGGACAGGACGTCAGGCCCCGTGGCCAGGAATGCCGGGTCGGCGATCAGCTCATGCCCGCCGGAGCGCTGGTGACGCCCGCCGTTCTCGGCCTGGCCGCCGCGGCCGGGTACGACGCGCTTGTCGTGGTGCCTCGCCCTCGCGTCGACGTCCTCGTTCTCGGTGACGAACTGCTGACCAGCGGTCTGCCGCACGACGGGCTGATCCGTGACGCGCTCGGCCCGATGATCGGCCCCTGGTTGCGCGCGCTGGGCGCCGAGGTTTCAGCCCCGCAGCGGCTCGGCGACGACGCGGCGGCCCTGCGGCGAGCCCTCACCACATCCGACGCCGATCTGGTCATCACCACCGGTGGCACGGCTGCGGGCCCCGTCGACCACGTCCACCCGGTCCTTGCCGAGATCGGGGCCGAGCTGCTCGTCGACGGAGTCGCTGTCCGACCCGGCCACCCGATGCTGCTGGCCCGGCTCAAGAAGGAGGACTCAGCGGCGGGTGCATCGGCGAGCCGGGACGAGGCGCGGACTGGGGCGCGGGACGAGGGCCCGTATCTCGTCGGGCTGCCGGGCAATCCCCTGGCCGCCGTCTCCGGGCTCCTCACACTCGCCGAGCCCCTGCTCCGCGGGCTGGCGGGCCGGGAGCCGGAGGCGCCGTACCGGGCCGTCGTACGCGACGAGGTGCACGGACACCCGCATGACACCCGTCTGGTGCCCATCGTCCACCGGGCGGGCAGCACCGCCGACAGGCCGGGCAGCGGGTACGACGGCGGCGCGGGAACCGGGAGCGGTACCGAGCACGTCGTACCGCTGCATTACAACGGTCCGGCGATGCTTCGTGGGATCGCTGCCGCCGACGGGCTGGCCGTCGTACCGCCGGGCGGGGTACGGTCCGGCACCGAGGTGGAGATCCTCGATCTACCGTGGGCCTCGGCGATGCCGTGGACGGAAGGGTGTTTCACGTGAAACTTCCCGGCCACGATGCGATGGCCAGGCGCGCCGACGAGCATGTCCTGCCCACGCGGGTGCTGCTCCCGCGCAGGGTTGTCGACAGACCGGCGCGGCAGGTCGCCAAGCGGCTGATGATGGCGCTTCTGGTGCTTGCCGCAACGGTGTTGATCGTCTGGATGGACCGTGGCGGATATCACGACGCCGCCGATGACCAGGTCGATCTCCTGGACGCGGTGTACTACGCGACGGTCACGCTCTCCACCACCGGCTACGGCGACATCACCCCGTACGGGGACTCCGCCCGGCTCATCAATGTGGTGCTTGTGACACCACTGCGGGTGCTCTTCCTGATCATCCTGGTCGGCACCACTCTCGAGGTCCTTACGGAACGGACCCGGGAGGACTTTCGGCTGAAGCGTTGGAGAACCAACTTGCGTGATCACACCGTTGTCGTCGGCTTCGGGACGAAGGGCCGTTCGGCCATCCAGACCCTGTGTGCCACCGGTCTGAAGAAGGAACAGATCGTCATCGTCGACCCGGCGACCAAGGTGATCGAGATCGCCAACGCCGAGGGGTTCGTCGGTGTGGTCGGCGATGCGACGCGCAGCGAGGTGCTGTTGCGGGCCGAGCTCCAGAAGGCGCGTCAGATCATCATCGCCACCCAGCGTGACGACACGGCGGTGCTGGTGGCCCTGACGGCGCGGCAGCTCAACCGCGGCGCGAAGATCGTCGCAGCGGTGCGCGAGGAGGAGAACGCCCCGTTGCTCCGGCAGTCCGGTGCCGACGCGGTGATCACCAGCGCCAGTGCGGCGGGCCGGCTGCTGGGCCTCTCGGTCCTCAGCCCGAGCGCGGGCACGGTGATGGAGGACCTGATCCAGCAGGGCAGTGGACTCGATCTCGTCGAACGGCCGGTGATAAAGGCCGAGGTGGGCAAGAGCGTCCGGGAGACCGATGACCTCGTGGTCAGCGTGTTGCGGGGACATCGGCTGCTGGGTTACGACGATCCGGCGGCCAGCCCGCTGCAGTTGATGGACCGTTTGATCACCATTGTGCGTGCCTCGAACGAATCGCCGCTGGACAGTCCGTCCACGGGCACACCGCGCCTGCGCGACTGATCCCGTCGGAGCGCCTGCCCCACCCCACCCGCGCGGCGCCCTTCGTGGTCCTTCACCTGCTACGGAGTAGCCTCGCCGCCATGTATGCGATCACGATCCCTGAACCCGGCGGCCCCGAGGCACTCGTCTGGGCCGAGGTGCCCGATCCGGTAGCCGGCGAGGGCGAGGTCCTCGTCGATGTCGTGTCCAGCGCGGTCAATCGCGCCGATGTGCTGCAGCGGCAGGGGTTCTACAACCCGCCGCCCGGCGCGTCCCCCTACCCCGGCCTCGAATGCTCGGGCCGTATCTCGGCGATCGGGCCCGGTGTCACCGGCTGGTCGGTCGGCGACGAGGTGTGTGCGCTGCTCGCGGGCGGCGGATACGCGGAGAAGGTCGCCGTGCCCGCCGGGCAGCTGCTGCCCGTGCCGGACGGCGTCGATCCGGCTCTGGCCGCGGCGCTGCCCGAGGTGACGGCCACGGTCTGGTCCAACGTCTTCATGGTGGCCCATCTGCGCCCCGGTGAGACGCTGTTGGTGCACGGCGGGTCCAGCGGCATCGGCACGATGGCGATCCAGCTCGCCAAGGCCGTGGGCGCGCGGGTCGCGGTCACCGCCGGGGGACCGGAGAAGCTGGCGCGCTGCGCGGAACTCGGGGCCGACATCCTGATCGACTACCGGGAGCAGGACTTCGTCGAGGAACTGCGCAAGGCGACCGACGGGGCCGGTGCGGATGTCATTCTCGACATCGTCGGCGCGAAGTACCTGGACCGGAATGTGAAGGCGCTCGCCGTCAATGGCCGACTGGCCATCATCGGCCTTCAGGGTGGCGTCAAGGGCGAGCTGAATCTGAGCGCCCTGCTGAACAAGCGGGCCGCCATCACCGCGACCTCGCTGCGCGGCCGCCCGCTTGCCGAGAAGGCCGCTATCGTCGCCGCCGTGCGCGAGCACGTCTGGCCGCTGATCGCGGACGGGGTCGTGCGGCCGATCGTGGACCGTACGGTGCCGATGCCGGACGCCGCCGAGGCTCACCGGGTGCTGGAGTCCAGCGCGCACATCGGGAAGGTGCTGCTGCAGGCCCCTGCGGGCTGACGCCCGGCCCCGGCCCCCGGCCCCCGGCCCCGGCCCCGGCCCCGGCCCCCGGCCCCGGCCCCGGCCCAGGCCCCGGCCCAGGCCCAGGCCCCGGCCCAGGCCCAGGCCCCGGCCCCGGCCAGGCTCCTGCCCCTTCCCCGGCCCGCCCCGTCCCGCTCCTCGCCCCCCACAGCACGCGAAAAGGCCCGGCGCGCAGGTCGTCGACCATGTGTGCCGGGCCTCGGTGTCGCTCTCTGTCAGGGCGTACGGGCCAGGGATCTCGGAGGTACGGGGACGGAGCGACTAGAGGTACGGTCCCGACCGGATGGCCCCGTGCGGGTCCCCGCTGCCGTCCTCTTCCTCGTGGGCGCTGCCCGGCGGAAGGGCGCGGCGCATCTGTTCCAACTGGGCCCGAGCCGCCATCTGCTGGGCGAACAGTGCCGTCTGGATGCCGTGGAACAGGCCCTCCAGCCAGCCCACCAGCTGTGCCTGGGCAATCCGGAGTTCCGCCTCGGAGGGCACCGACTCCTCGGTGAACGGCAGAGAGAGCCGCTCCAGCTCCTCCACCAGCTCCGGCGCGAGGCCGTCCTCCAGCTCCTTCACCGAGCTGGCGTGGATCTCCTTGAGCCTGACCCGGCTCGCCTCGTCGAGAGGAGCCGCCCTGACCTCCTCCAGGAGCTGCTTGATCATGCTGCCGATGCGCATGACCTTCGCGGGCTGTTCGACCATCTCCGTCACCGGGACCTCACGCGATTCTTCGTCAGTGCCACCGCCGCCGATCGCCATGCCGTCCTGCCCCACTACGAGGACTTGGGGGTGCTCCTGCGACCGTTCATTCCTCGGCATCTCCATGGCGCCATTGTCTCGCACAGCTGCCGTACGACACTGTGGTGCCCCCGCAAACGGTTGATCCACCGTTTACGGGGGCACCAAGGCAGCCGGTCAGCCCACCGACCGCGCCGGCTGCACCAACCACACCGACCGCACCGTCCCCGCCGTCACCCGGCCCTCCGTGCCAGCGCGAGGCGTGAGCGGGTGAGTGCCGCCGCGAGCAGACCGGCCAGCACCGGTACGCCCACCACGAGCAGGCCGAGGGTGGCCCAGGGCAGCGCGATCGGCGTGTACGCGGACTCCGTGGGCTCCAGCCGCATCGCCTGCAGCGCCAGGCGCAGATCGACCAGCCGCAGCGCCACCGCGGGCACCAGTCCCGCCAGCGTGCCGAGGACCACACCCGTGAGTGCCACCACCACGCACTGGAAGCCGGACAGCTTCCGCCGCACGCTCGGGGGTGCACCCACCGCGCTCAGGGTGTTGAGATCGGCCTCCGCGTCCGCCTTGGCGAGGCCCGTGGTGATCGCGGCGGCGCCCAGCGTCACCATTCCGGCGAACAGTGTCAGGATCAGCAGCATGGCGTCCACGCCTCCGTCGGGGCCGGACTCGGACTGCACCACGACGCCATCGCCGGCCTGCGCGAGCGCGCCGTAGGTCTGCTGCTGTTCGGCCTCCGTCGGTGTGTGCGCGACGGCGTACACGCTGCCGCTCTCCGCGGTGTGCAGGCCGAGCCGTTCCGCGGTCCGCCGCGGGAGGATCATGGTGATCCCGGGGGTGGCGGCGTACTTCGCGGGTGCCATGTACACCTTCAGCCGGTCCGTGGTGGTCCGTGCCTTGCCGGGGTGCAGCTTCCGGTTCTGCTTGTCCTTCTCGCTGTAGCGGTGGACCGCCTTGATGGTGGTCTCGCCGTTCTTCGCGTACACCTCGTTGAGCAGTACCGGTGTGCCCGCCGCCAGTGCCTCGGCGGCCGCGGGGTCGTCGAGCTTCACATAGGTGCCGAGCATGGCCTCGTCCGCCACGACGATGCCGCTCTCACCGGAACTGAAGAGGCCCGACGCCATGGTGCCCGCGAGGCAGGCGGGGGAACGCATCAGCTTCTTGTGCTCGTCGGCGGAGAGCCGCGCGGCGAGTTCCTTGGCGCCCTTGCCGGTGAGCGGGCAGACGCGGTCCTTGCCGGCGGGCTTGACCAGTTCGAGCGAGCCGCAGTGGTTCTCCTCGGTGCCGTAGACGTCGCAGTCGCTGCCCGCCCAGACCCGTCGGAAGTCGGCGTGCCCGCCGGTGACGGCCATGTTCCGTTCGACGGCGGCCCGTGCCTGCGGGAGCTGGGTGAAGGCATTGGGGCCGGAGGAGGAGAAGGCGAAGGCGGAGAGGACCAGGGTTCCCTGGGTCTGGGAGGGCGTGTAGTCGAATTCGGACTCGGCCTTGGCGCTGGACATGTACGTGGCGATGGCGACCGATCCGGCGACGGCCGCCATCACGGCCGCGACCGCGGGGGCGGTACGGCCACGGTTGCGGGCCGCGTCGCGCAGCGCCAGCCGGGGGGAGAGCGGCAGCCTGCGGCCGAGCCGGCCGAGGAAGCCGACGATCACCGGGATGCAGGCGAGCAGCCCGAGCTCGGCGGCCACCGAGCCGCCGGCGACCAGCGACGAGTCCCCGCTGGTGCCGCCGTAGATGGCGACGGCGCATCCGACGGTCAGTACGCAGCCGCCCAGGACGGGCATCACCCGGGAGGAACGGCGGACGCCGCGTCGTCCGGTGAGCGACTCCAGCACGGACTGCCGGCTCGCCACGATCGCCGGGGCGAACGCCGCGAGGAGACCGGTGACCAGGCCGATCACCGCGATGAGCAGCATCTCCACCGGGTTCAGGGTGAGAGAGCCGAAGCGCTGCCCGGCCCACGCCTCGATCACCGGGCGGAAGACCGCGGTGGCCGCCAGCCCGACCACCACACCGGTCACGGCTCCGATGCCGCCGAGCACCAGACCACCGCCGAGCACCACGGCCCGGACATGGCGTCGGTCCCCGCCACAGGTGCCGAGCAGACCGAGCTGGCGGCGCGAGCGGCGCGCACCGACCGCGAAGGCCGGTCCGGCGAGCAGCACGATCTCCAGGACCGCCATGGCGATCACGGTGATGAGCGGTGCGCTCGGCTCCCCCTCGGAGTAGTCCTGGTACTGCTCGCCGCCCTTCCTGGCCAGCGGGACCTCGGAGTCCGGCGGCGGGTCGAGGACGACCTGCCGGGACTTGACGACGACGCCGGACTTATTGGCCGCCATGACGTCCGGCCAGGTGACCCCCACCCCTTCGGGGCCCTTGACCAGCCAGTCCTTGGAGCGGGTGTTCGGCGGCACCACCTTCTTGTCGTGGTCGGACCTGGCCTGCCACGGGGCGATGACCGCCCCCGGGTCGGCGTACAGCGCCTTGGTGTTGAGCGAGTCGGGCTCCTCGACGACACCGGTGATCGTGTACTTCTTGCCGAAGTTGCGCACGGTGGTGACCGAGCCGACGTGCAGGCCGGTCGACTTCAGGAACGGTTCGGTGGCGGCCAGCTCGTCCTTGCCGTGCGGGAATTCACCGCGTACGAGCTCGATCTTGCCGCGGGCCAGCTCGTCCGATGTCCGGAACTCGTGGATGTCGGTGTCGGAGATGCCGTACCCGGTGGTGATGCTCGCCGGGACGGACTGGATGCTGATCGCCCGCGAACCCTTGGGGAACGTGGTGCTGATGTCGATCGGCGGGGCGTTCTCGTCCACCGGTGCGTTCTCGTCGACCAGTTCGTAGTTGTCCCCGTCGGGCAGCTGCTCGATCGGGCCGATCCGCTGGTCGCTGAAGAGGGCGTCGGCGGAGCCCATTTCGGCCGTCAGCTGCTCGGCCGTGGTCGGTGACACGCTGCGGTACGTCACGTCGAGGGCGGTGACGCCGACCACCGGTACGGCGATCATCGCGACCACCAGTGCGCTGCGGCCCTTGTACCGCATCGCGTCGCGCCGGGCTATCCGGAGGGCGGCGCGCCAGCCGGTGAAGACGCTCACTTGGCGGCCTCGGAGGCGAGGAGCGAGTCGGCGTCGGCGGAGCCGTTGAGCGTCTGGTCGACGATCGAACCGTCCCGGAGGAACACGACCCGGTCCGCCCAGGCCGCGTACCGCGGCTCATGCGTCACCATCACGCCGGCCGCGCCCTGGTCGCAGCGGCTGCGCAGCAGCGCGAGCACCTTCTCGCCGGTCTCGGAGTCGAGTGCTCCGGTCGGCTCGTCGGCGAGCACCAGGCGCCGGTCCCCCACCAGCGCACGGGCGATCGCGACACGCTGCTGCTGGCCGCCGGACATCTCGTCCGGGAACCGGTCGGCGATCTCCAGCAGCTTCATCTCCTCCAGCGCCGCCCGAGCCTCCTTGCGGGCCTTGCGGACGGAGACACCGTCGAGTTCGCGCGGCAGGGCGATGTTCTCGGCGGCGGTGAGGGCGGGGATCAGGTTGTAGTCCTGGAAGACATAGCCGACGCTGCGGCGGCGCAGGGCGGCGACGCCCTTGCGGCCGAGTCCGGCGATGTCCTGGCCCTCGATGACGACCTGGCCGCTGGTCGCGGTGTCGAGACCGCCCGCGATGGTCAGCAGGGTCGACTTGCCGGAGCCGGACGGGCCCATCACGGCGACGAGTTCACCGGCGTACACGGAGAGGTTGACGCCGCGCAGGGCGTGCACCTCGGCGATGCCGGAGCCGTGGGTGCGGGTGAGCGCCCGGAGTTCGAGCACCGGAGCGTCGGCCGGTATGGGTGCGCCGGCCGGCGCCGCGGATCGGGGCGGGACGTGCGAGGACATGATGGGTGGTTCCCCCTCGGAACGGGTGTGGGGCGACGGCGCCGGACGGCGGAGCGGTCCGTGGCGGACCGTGCCGGTGTCCGGCGCGTACGCGGGTGGCCTGCGGCCCGGGCTCCGCGCCGGCTGGTCGGCGCCGGCTGCGGTGCGCGCGCTGCAGTGCGCGCGGTGGTCTGGGGTCCGTGCTCTGCGCGTCAGCGTCGGCTGCGCGGGAGGGTGACACGGGACGCGGCGCGGCCGGTCGTACGGATCTCTGGGTCCGGCTCCGTGGCGGCGGCCTCGGCGAGGCGGACCAGTCGGGTCTCGCAGTGGTCCAGCCAGCGCGCCTCGGCCTCCGCCTGGAAGATCAGCTGCTCCAGCACGAGCAGCCAGGCGACCTCGTCGCGGTTGGCCGGGACGTCGCTGAGCGACTGCGCCTTGAGGCGGGTGTAGTCCTGCATCGCCTTCAGGGTGTGGTGGCGCTGGGACTGGATGACGGCACGGATGTCGACCCCGGGCGCGCCGACCGCCATGGCGAGCTTGATGGCCAGTTCGTCGCGGGGCGGGTTGCTGCGGTCGACGGGCGTCTCGAACCAGTTCCGCAGCTCGGTGCGTCCGTCGTCGGTGATCGCGTAGAGGGCGTGCCCCTGGTCGTCCTCGTCGTCCTGGACGACCAGGCCGTCGCGCTCCAGCCGGCTGAGCGTCGTGTACACCTGGCCGACGTTGAGCGGCCAGGTGGAGCCGGTGCGCGATTCGAATTCGGTACGGAGCTGGGAGCCGTACCGGGGCCCCCGCTCCAGAAGGGCCAGCAGCCCGTGACGGATCGACATACTCAGTATGTATACCGAGTATGTCGCTCGATGCAAGTCCTTGCCGGGCTGCGTGGGTGCTGGTGAGGCGCCCGGTTGTGGCTCAGTCCACGCGGCGCATACGGAACGCCAGGAAGCCCAGCCCCAGCCCGATCAGCGCGATACCCACCCCCAGCGACACTCGCTTCACCTGCTGCACGGTCGGCGCGTTCAGGGCCTGCTGCGAGAGCCGGTCGGTCCCGGGGGACGTGCTCGCCGCCGGTGTCGCGGCAGGCGCCGGCCCCGGATCGGTCGCCGCAGGGGGTGCGTCGGGCTGCTGGAACGTACCGTCCGCGTGCGCGAGCTCCCACGGTGAGAGCCGCCGCCCGGGCCGCAACCGCCCCTCCCCGGCCTCACGCCCGGCCAGCGGGGACTGCGCTTCGGGACGCGGCGGCTCCTCGTCGGAGTCGGAGCCGGACGCGGACGAGGGTGAGGACGAGGAGTCGGAGGGCGAGGCCCTGGAAGAGGCCGACGGCGAGCCGGAGGCCGGGGTGGAGGGCGACGGGGACCCCGGATGCGCGGGGGCGGCCGGTCCGCCGTCCGAGGGAATGGCCGTCGGTACGGTCGAGGGGGCGGCGGCCGAAGGGGTGGCCGACTCCTCGGTCGACGGACCGGTACCAAGGACACCGGAAGGCCGGGCGGAGGCTCCGGCCGAGGTGTGCGCGGACGGCGCCACCGGCGCGCTGAACGGCCCCGTCGGCCGACCGGACACGCGCTGGACGGCCTGCGCCTCGCCCGCCGCAGCCCCCAGCGCCGCACCCGCCGTCAGCACCAGGCAGGCCACGCACTTCGTGGGCCGTGAGGGGAGAAATCCTGAAGCCATGCGGCCAGCGTCACATGTGACGGTATGTCCGGCATCTCGGATGTGCGTCAGTCCGGGTCGCCGCCCCCACCCGGACTCAGGCCGGGTCGCCGGTCGCGATGCGCAGTTCGAAGTGGGCGCCTGTCTTCGGCACGGCGGTGCCCGACGTGGGGAACTGGTCGATGACCTGGTCCTCCGCGTAGGCGTTCCCCGGCACCTTGATCTGCTTGATGGTCCAGCCGGCCGCGTCCGCGCACGCCCGAGCGGAGAGGATGTCCTTGTACAGGAAGCTCGGGGCATCGACCTTGTTCGGGTCGTCGCTGTCCTCCAGCGCGTCCGTGCAGTCCTCGGTGTCCATCGTCCGGTTCCGCTCCGGATCCTTGTGCTCGCCCGCGGCCGGTGATTCGTTCGCGGTCGTGCCGCCCTTGTTGTCGTTGCCGTTCAGCGAGAGCACCGTGATCAGCCCGCCGATCGCGATCAGCGCGACCACGATCGAGCCCACGATCACCGGCATGTTCCGCTTGGAGCCGCCCCCGCCCGAGCCGGCGTGCGACTGTGTCTGCGGCGAGATCGTGTAGGGCGGCGAGGTCTGCTGCTGTATCGGGGCCTGGCTCTGGTACGCCTGGGCCGACTGCGGGTAGCCGTACGACGGTGCCGGCGTGGGGGCAGGGGTCGCCGGACCGTACGGGCCCGGCTGGGCGCCCGACTGGTACGGGCCCGGCTGGTACGGGGTCTGGACGCTCTGGGGCGTCGCGCCGGACTGGTCGACCGGCGGGAAGACCGCCGAGCCGACGCCCGAGCCGCTGTTCGCCGGGGCGCCGCCGCCCGCGACGATCACCGGTGCGCCCGTGGGGCCGGTCGCGGCCAGCACACGGGCGATCTCGTCCTGCATCGCCGCCGCGCTCGGGAAGCGCTCGTTCGGGTTCTTCTTCAGCGCGCGGGCGACCAGCGCGTCCATCGCCGGGGTGACCGACCGGTTGATGGTGGAGGGCGCGACCGGCTCCTCCTGGACATGCGCGTACGCGATGGCCAGCGGGGAGTCCGCGTCGAAGGGGATCCGCCCGGTCAGCAGCTGGAACAGCATGATGCCGACCGAGTACAGGTCGGAGCGGGCGTCCACGCCGCGGCCCAGGGCCTGCTCGGGGGAGAGGTACTGCGGGGTGCCGACGACCATGCCGGTCTGCGTCATCGACGTGACGCCCGACTGCATGGCGCGGGCGATGCCGAAGTCCATGACCTTCACGACGCCGCGCTTGGTCATCATCACGTTGCCGGGCTTGATGTCGCGGTGGACCAGGCCCATCTCGTGGCTGGTGTCCAGCGCGGCCAGCACGTCGGACGTCACCTTCAGCGCCCGGTCGGCCGGCATCGCGCCGTGGTTCTGGATGTCCGCCTGGAGCACGGAGCCGAGCGGCTGCCCCTCCACGTACTCCATGACGATGTACGGCATCAGCGCGCCGCCGAGCTCGTCCTCGCCGGTGTCGAAGACCGAGACGATGTTGGTGTGCTGCAGTTTGGCAACGGCCTGCGCCTCGCGACGGAAGCGCTCACGGAAGGACTGCTCGCGGCCCAACTCTGTATGCAATGTCTTGATTGCGACCTGGCGGTCCAGGGCAGTGTCGTACGCCAGGTATACGGACGCCATCCCGCCCTCGCCGAGCAGGTCGCGAAGCTGGTAGCGCCCACCGGCGACGGAACCGCCCGCGTAGCGACCCTGAGCGCCGTGTGCGCCGTCCTGGCTCATGACTAGCTTCCCCCTCGGCGCGCGACTGACGCGATCATCCCTATTACGCGCCAAGTCTGCCCGAGGGGTACGACACGTCAAGCCAGGTGCCCGTTCCGTGACCCTACGCACAAGAAGAGTCTCGGAAGCGTTACAGGAACCGCATGAAATTTGCGTGGACGGCACGCCGGGCGGTTGGATAACCGGTCCCTCTCGGAAACGGAGTGTCCGGAAGAGGCTGTAGCGTGACGTGGCAATGCAGCTAGACACCGTGAGCACCCGCGGACGCGCGGACAGATACGACGGCGAGGACTGATGGCACCCGATTCCGAAGCAAACGGCGGCGGAGTTTCGGATGGCACCGACTCCTGGGGCATCGGCGGTGTGGTCGGTGACGGACGTTACCGGATGACCCACCGCCTCGGCCGGGGCGGTATGGCGGAGGTCTTCGCGGCCGAGGACGTCAGGCTCGGGCGCACGGTCGCGGTGAAGCTGCTGCGCTCCGATCTCGCCGAGGACCCGGTCTCCAAGGCCCGGTTCACGCGCGAGGCGCAGTCGGTCGCCGGGCTCAACCACCACGCGATCGTCGCCGTGTACGACTCCGGTGAGGACGTCGTGGGCGGGGCGACCGTCCCCTACATCGTGATGGAGCTGGTCGAGGGGCGGACCATCCGCGACCTGCTGATCAGCACCGAGGCTCCGCCGCCCGAGCAGGCCCTGATCATCGTCTCGGGTGTACTGGAAGCGCTCGCGTACTCGCATCAGCACGGCATCGTGCACCGTGACATCAAGCCGGCCAACGTGATCATCACCAACTCCGGTGCGGTCAAGGTGATGGACTTCGGCATCGCCCGTGCGCTGCACGGTGCGCAGTCGACGATGACGCAGACCGGCATGGTCATGGGTACGCCGCAGTACCTCTCCCCGGAGCAGGCGCTCGGCAAGGCCGTCGACCACCGCTCCGACCTCTACGCCACCGGCTGCCTGCTGTACGAACTCCTGGCCATGCGGCCCCCGTTCACGGGTGAGACGCCGCTGTCCGTCGTGTACCAGCACGTCCAGGACATTCCGGTCCCGCCGTCCGAGGTCCTGGACGCGGTGCCGCCGGAGCTGGACGGGCTGGTCATGCGCTCCCTCGCGAAGGACCCGGACGACCGGTTCCAGAGCGCCGAGGAGATGCGCGGCCTGGTCCAGTACAGCCTCCAGATGCTTCAGGTGCAGGGCGGCCACACGGGTACGTGGAACACCGGCCCGGTCGCGATGCACGAAGGCGGGCACACCCCGGCCATGGGTGTCGCCGGCGGCACGATGGCGATGGGTCACCCGCCGCACGGGGACACCTCGCAGGGTCCGATCCTGCCGCCGATGAACCCCGACGACGGCGGTTACGAGGGCGGGCACCACGGCGGTGGCGGCCGCGGCAAGCTGTGGCTGTTCGTCGTGCTCGCGCTGATCGCGATCGGGGCGGGGGTCGCCATCGCGGTCAACGCCGCGAACGACACCGGCTCGAATCAGAAGAAGAAGCCCGACAAGGTCTCCAGTTCGCCGTCCCCGGAGAAGACTTCCTCCGAGCCGACCGACGAGGAGAGCCAGGAGACCGATCTGCCGGAGAACTCCACCGGCAACCAGCAGGACACCCCGCCGCCGCGGACCTACTCCCCGTCGACCACCCCGACCCAGCCCTCCGAACCGCCGCCGACCCAACCGTCCACCCCGGCCACCGGAGGTACGGAGGACGGCGGTACGGGTACGGACGACGGCGGCACCGGGACGGACAACGGCGGCACGGGTACGGACGACGGCGGCACCGGGACGGACAACGGCGGCACGGGTACGGACGACGGCGGAACCGGTACCGACAACGGCGGCACGGGTACGGACGACGGCGGTGCCACCACCGGTACGTCCGCGGCGGCCGGCACCGTGGCGGGCACCACCCCGTGAACGCCGCCCCGTGAACACCCCGTGACCCGGCCGTTCACGGGCGGATTCACCCCGTGAACGCCTCGCGCACCGTCTCGTACTCGCGCGTCCACCAGACCGCCAGGGCCGACACCGCAGGGAACTGCGGGTCGGCCCTCCGGTCGTGCAGGCAGTACCGCCAGCGCAGTATCCAGAAGTCGTTGAGCCGCTCCCACCACACCCGGTGCACCGCGGCGGCCAGTTCCGCAGCCCCCGCCCCGGCCGCCCGCCGGTAGGCCCGCGCGTACGCCCGTACCTTCTCCAGCTCCAGCTTCCCGGCCGGCAGTACGAAGAAGATCGCCGCGGCCCGTACCGCCTCCTCCGCCCGTGGCTGGACCCCCAGCCGGTCCCAGTCGAGGATCGCGACCGGGTCCGTACCCCGGTACAGGACGTTCAGCGGGTGGAAGTCGCCGTGCACCCAGCCGGTGGCGGGGACGCCGGGCGTGGGGGGCCTGCGGTCGGCGTGCTGTTCCAGCAGGGTGCGCCGCTCCAGAAGGCGGTGCTCGGCCAGTTCGTCGAAGGCGTCCCGGGGGCGGCGCCCGCGCGCGGCCGTCAGCAGGTCGTCGATGAGCGCGAAGGTGTCGACGGGGTCGGGGCTCCGGTACCCGCCGGACCGGTGCGCGAGCCCCGTGCCCGCCCCCATGACCTGCTCGAGCCCGGTGTGCACGGCCCCGAGCAGCGCCCCGAGCCGCTCCGACTGGGCGGTGCTGAGCTGGGCGCCCGCCCGGTGCAGCCCGTCCACCCAGGGGTGCAGGGCATAGCACCGGCCGCCGATCTCCGTGACCGTGTCGCCCTCGGTGTCCTGCACGGGCGGGGCGACGGGCACGCCCAGCGACTGCAGCCGCTGGGTGGCGCGGTGCTGGCGGACGATCGTGGCGCGGTCACCCGTGGAGTCGTCCAGGTGGTGCTTGAGGAAGTAGGAGCCCCGGGTGGTGGAGACGCGGTAGCCGTGGTTGAGCAGGCCCTTGGTGATGGGCTTGCAGCTCAGGGGTTCACCGGCGTCCGGATAGCGGCGCAGCACCTCGTTCACCGGAGGCACGGGCGGCCGCGGCACGGACGGGAACGGCACCCTGTCCACCGGAGGCACGGACGGGAACGGCACCTTGTCCACCGGGGATACGGGCGGAGCGGAAACGGACGGGAACAGCACCTCGCCGGCCGGCGGAGCGGACGGAAGGGCGACAAATGAGCGCGGCACTCACCAGATGTTAGATCACGCTGTGTTGCCGATCGGTTGCACTTGCGTCGAAGTCCAGAGTGTGCACGGAGACGAAGTGCGGCTCGATCCTGAGGTACGCCGGGTCGAAGCGCTCCCCGTTCACCCGGGCGGGACCCTCGCCGAAGAGTTCGCGCTGGCCGGACCCCGGGCGCACGATCTCGGCGGTGCCGGTGAACTGCACGGCCCACAGGTCGCCGCCGTCCCCCGGAGCGGCGGTGCCGAAGTTGTCCGCGCCGTACGCGACTACCGTGCCGTCGCATGCGTTGTGGTAGCCGAAACCGCTGTGCATCCGCAGGACCACGCGACCGTCGATCACGACGTGGCGGGCCACCGACAGAAACGGGAGGGCCCGCATGCTCGTCGCCAGCCGGCCGTAGCGGACGCGGCGGAGCAGTTCGATCGCCTGGAGTTCCTCGGAGGACATGCCCTCCACTCTCCGCCACCCGGAAGGCCGCAGAAAGAGGCTGCGGCCCCGGTTGGTCCGGGACCAAAGTCCCGAGGATCACCAGGGGGCGGTGCGGCGCTCAGCCCTTCTCCGCCTGCAGCCTGGCCACGTACGCGGCGGCCTGCGAGCGCCGCTCCATGCCGAGCTTGGCGAGCAGACTGGAGACGTAGTTCTTGATCGTCTTCTCGGCCAGGTGCAGCCGCTCGCCGATCACCCGGTTCGTCAGGCCCTCGCCGATCAGATCGAGGATCTTGCGTTCCTGGTCGGTGAGACCGGCGAGCTTGTCCTCGCCCCGCCCCTTCTTGCCGTCGCGCAGCCGCTTCAGCACCTGGGCGGTCGCCACCGGGTCCAGCAGTGACTTCCCGGCCGCCACGTCACGTACCGCGTTCAGCAGTTCGTTGCCCCGGATCGCCTTCAGCACATATCCCGACGCGCCCGCCATGATCGCGTCGAAGAGCGCCTCGTCGTCGGCGTACGAGGTGAGCATCAGGCATTTGATGTTCTCGTCCTGGGAGCGGACCTCCCGGCAGACCTCCACCCCGCTGCCGTCCGGCAGCCGTACGTCGAGCACCGCCACATCGGGTCGGGTCGCGGGGATACGGACCAGCGCGTCCGCCGCGGTGCCGGCCTCGCCGACGACCTCGATGTCGTCCTCGGACGAGAGCAATTCATGGACTCCGCGTCGGACGACTTCGTGGTCGTCCAACAGAAAAACGGTGATTTTTCCTTGTTCGCGCACAAAACGCAGTCTCACACACTCACCTCTTCCCTGCCGCCGAACGGCGGGATAACGTGCCGTTGTTCCGGCGGCCTGCGAGGCTGTTACCAGTGCTGTGACCAGCGAGAGTTCCCGACTTTTTCGATTTACTTGGAAATCCAAGCAAAATCGCAGGTCAGATAGGGTTTCGCAGTTATGCGGCGTACTGGGTAACGTGCTTTCGGCAGGGTGCTCGCCGGGGCACCTGTCACGCCTGTTCCCGGACCGAGCGGCACCCACCCCGTGCACGGGTACGGACACAGGCGAGCCGCACTGGCTTCCCGGCAGACCCCGGGGGCCGGACCGACGGAGGAGCAACGCACGTGACCGTGGAGAGCACTGCCGCGCGCAAACCGCGACGCAGCAGCAAGCGGACCAGCGCCGTGAAGACGACCGCGAAGACGTCCGCGAAGACGCCAGAGAGTTCCGAGCCCGAGCTCGTACAGCTGCTGACGCCCGAGGGCGAGCGCCTGGAGCATCCGGACTATTCGATCGACCTGACCGCGGACGAGCTGCGTGGTCTGTACCGGGACATGGTCCTGACCCGCCGCTTCGACGCCGAGGCCACCGCGCTGCAGCGCCAGGGCGAGCTGGGCCTGTGGGCGTCGCTGCTCGGCCAGGAGGCCGCCCAGATCGGCTCCGGCCGGGCCCTGCGCGACGACGACTACGTCTTCCCGACCTACCGCGAGCACGGTGTCGCCTGGTGCCGGGGGGTCGATCCGACCAATCTGCTCGGGATGTTCCGCGGCGTGAACCACGGCGGCTGGGACCCGAACAGCAACAACTTCCACCTGTACACGATCGTCATCGGCTCGCAGACCCTGCACGCCACCGGCTACGCCATGGGCGTCGCCAAGGACGGCGCGGACTCGGCCGTGATCGCGTACTTCGGCGACGGCGCCTCCAGCCAGGGAGACGTCGCCGAGTCCTTCACCTTCTCCGCGGTCTACAACGCCCCGGTCGTCTTCTTCTGCCAGAACAACCAGTGGGCGATCTCCGAGCCGACCGAGAAGCAGACCCGCGTGCCGCTCTACCAGCGCGCGCAGGGCTTCGGCTTCCCCGGCGTCCGGGTCGACGGCAACGACGTACTCGCCTGCCTGGCCGTCACCAGGTCGGCGCTGGAGCGGGCCCGCCGAGGTGAAGGGCCCACCCTCGTCGAGGCGTTCACCTACCGGATGGGCGCGCACACCACCTCCGACGACCCGACGAAGTACCGGGCGGACGAGGAGCGGGCCTCCTGGGAGGCCAAGGACCCGATCCTGCGGCTGCGTACGTACCTGGAGAAGGAGGGCGCCGCCGACGAGGCGTTCTTCACCGCGCTGGACGAGGAGAGCGAGGCCCTCGGCAAGCGGGTGCGCGAGGCGGTACGGGCGATGCCCGACCCCGACCCGATCGCGATCTTCGACAACGTCTACGCCGACGGGAACCCGCTCGTCGACGAGGAGCGCGCCCAGTTCGCCGCCTACCAGGCATCGTTCGCAGACACCGCCGAGGAGGGCAAGTAGCCATGGCCATGGAAAAGATGTCCATTGCGAAGGCTCTCAACGAGTCGCTGCGCAAGGCCCTCGACACCGACCCCAAGGTCCTCATCATGGGTGAGGACGTCGGCAAGCTGGGCGGGGTCTTCCGGATCACCGACGGGCTCCAGAAGGACTTCGGCGAGGACCGGGTGATCGACACCCCGCTCGCCGAGTCCGGCATCGTCGGTACGGCGATCGGCCTGGCCCTGCGTGGCTACCGGCCCGTCGTGGAGATCCAGTTCGACGGCTTCGTCTTCCCCGCGTACGACCAGATCGTCACCCAGCTCGCCAAGATGCACGCCCGTGCGCTCGGCAAGATCAAGCTGCCGGTCGTCGTCCGTATCCCGTACGGCGGCGGCATCGGTGCCGTCGAGCACCACAGCGAGTCGCCCGAGGCCCTGTTCGCGCACGTCGCGGGGTTGAAGGTGGTCTCGCCGTCGAACGCGAGCGACGCCTACTGGATGATGCAGCAGGCCGTCCAGAGCGACGACCCGATCATCTTCTTCGAGCCGAAGCGCCGTTACTGGGACAAGGGCGAGGTCGAGACCGACTCCATCCCGGGCCCGCTGCACAAGGCCTCGGTGGCCCGCACCGGCACCGACCTCACACTCGTCGCGTACGGCCCGATGGTGAAGGTCTGCCTGGAGGCGGCCGCGGCCGCCCAGGAGGAGGGCAAGTCGATCGAGGTCCTGGACCTGCGCTCGATGTCCCCGATCGACTTCGACGCCATCCAGACCTCGGTCGAGAAGACCGGCCGGCTCGTCGTGGTCCACGAGGCGCCGGTGTTCTACGGCTCCGGGGCCGAGATCGCCGCCCGGATCACCGAGCGCTGCTTCTACCACCTGGAAGCACCGGTGCTGAGGGTGGGCGGCTACCACGCCCCGTACCCGCCGGCGCGGCTGGAGGACGAGTACCTGCCGGGTCTCGACCGTGTGCTCGACGCCGTCGACCGCTCGCTGGCGTACTGAGGACTGGGACGTGACAACGATGACCGACACTTCCAACGCTGCTCGCTTCCGTGAGTTCAAGATGCCCGACGTGGGCGAGGGGCTGACCGAGGCCGAGATCCTCAAGTGGTACGTCCAGCCCGGTGACACCGTCACCGACGGCCAGGTCGTGTGCGAGGTCGAGACGGCGAAGGCGGCCGTGGAGCTGCCGATCCCGTTCGACGGGGTGGTGCACGAGCTGCGCTTCCCCGAGGGCACGACGGTCGACGTCGGCCAGGTGATCATCGCGGTGGACGTGGCACCGGGCAGCGGTGATGCCGCCCCGGCGCCGGTCGCCGCGCCGGTCGCGGAACCGGAACCGTCGGAGCCGGAGGCCCCCAAGGGCCGTCAGCCGGTCCTGGTCGGGTACGGCGTCTCCGAGAGCTCGACCAAGCGGCGCGCCCGCAAGGGCGCGGCGGCGGCGGTGCCCGCTGCCGCGGCGGCGATCCAGGGCGAGATGAACGGCCATGGCGCGGTGGTCCCGGAGAGCCGGCCGCTGGCCAAGCCGCCGGTCCGCAAGCTGGCCAAGGACCTGGGCATCGACCTGGCGACGGTCGTCCCGACCGGCGAGGGCGGGATCATCACCCGCGAGGACGTACACGCGGCGGCCACGCCCGTACCCGCGCAGGCCCCGGCACCCGTCGCCGCCGCGGTTGCGGCCGAGACCGAGGCCCCGGCTCCGGCCGTCGTCGCTCCGGCGGGCGCGCGGGAGACCCGTATCCCGGTCAAGGGCGTACGGAAGGCCATCGCCCAGGCGATGGTCGGCAGCGCCTTCACGGCCCCGCATGTCACCGAGTTCGTGACCGTCGACGTGACGCGCACGATGAAGCTGGTGGCGGAGCTCAAGGAGGACAAGGACATGGCGGGGGTGCGGGTCAACCCGCTCCTGATCATCGCCAAGGCCCTCCTGGTCGCGATCAAGCGGAACCCGGAGGTCAACGCCGCCTGGGACGAGGCCAACCAGGAGATCGTCCAGAAGCACTACGTCAACCTGGGCATCGCCGCCGCCACCCCGCGCGGCCTGATCGTCCCGAACATCAAGGACGCGCACGAGCAGACGCTCCCGCAGCTGGCCGCGTCCCTGGGCGAACTGGTCTCCACCGCCCGCGAGGGCAAGACGTCCCCCGCGGCCATGGCGGGCGGCACGGTGACCATCACCAACGTCGGTGTCTTCGGCGTCGACACGGGCACGCCGATCCTGAACCCGGGCGAGTCCGCGATCCTCGCGGTCGGTGCGATCAAGCTCCAGCCGTGGGTCCACAAGGGCAAGGTGAAGCCCCGTCAGGTCACCACGCTGGCCCTGTCGTTCGACCACCGTCTGGTCGACGGCGAGCTCGGCTCCAAGGTCCTGGCGGACGTCGCCGCGATCCTGGAGCAGCCGAAGCGGCTGATCACCTGGGCGTAGCTGTACGAGATGGGCCCGCGCGAAGTTCGCGCGGGCCCATCGGCATGTCCGGCCTTTGCCGCACGGTGAGTTCGGCGAACACCGTCTTGCCGACGGTGCGCGGCTCGACGCCCCAGCGGTCCGCGAGCCGCGCGACGATCAGGAGGCCCCGCCCGTAGCACTCCTCGGCGGTCGCCTCGCGAGGGTCGGGCAGCCGTTCGCCGCGCGGATCGCTCACCGCGATCCGGAGCACGGTCGCGGTGAGCGTGAGATGCACCCGGAAGAGCCGCCCTCGGACGGCGCCGTGCAGTAACGCGTTGGTCGCCAACTCGCTGACCAGCAACGCCGCGTCGGCTGCCAGCCCCGGATACCCCCACTCCCGGACGAGCCGCGCGGTGCGGCGCCGGGAGAGGGAGACGCTGCCTGCGGTCGGGGTGAAGTCGAGCCGGTCCTCGCGGAGGACGGGGTCGGGGACGGAGATCTGTTCGGCTGCGGTCATGGGCGCGTGCCTCTCGGTGAGGGGGGGCGGTGGCGATGCCGCGCCTGCGGGGCGCCGGTTCCGGCGCAGGGCAGGGCGGTGCACTTCCGCCGGGGGCGATGCCGTGTTGTGAGCGGCTCGGTACCGAAAGTAGCGACTTGAGTTGCCCCACACAATCTCTCGGAGATAAATATCCCCATCGGGGTGATTGTGAGTGGCGGCCGCCGGTTGGAGACTGTCTCCGACAACAGGAGGTGTTGAGCTGTGCCGAAGTCGCGCGCGGACAGGGGGAACCGTGTATCCACGGTCCTTGCACGGCAGTTGGGCGGTCAGCTACTGAGCTTCAGGGAAGCTGCCGGACTGAACCAGACGCAGGCTGCGGCGGTCCTCAGCTCTCAGGCGGCCAAGGTCGCCAAGATGGAGCATGGCTGGGTTCCGTTCCGGGACCCCGATGTCGTGGCGCTCTGCCAGGCGTACGGGGTCACCAGCCCGGATGCTGTGGACGCTCTGCTCCGACTGGCCAAGCTGGACCGCGAGCGGCGGAGGGCGAAGGGCTGGTGGGTCACTTCGCTGACGCCGGGAAGCCTGCGTGAGTACATTGCCATGGAGGATGTCGCTCTCAGGCTGCGCACGTGGCAGCTCGCTCTGGTTCCAGGCTTGTTCCAGACGCCCGAATACATGAGGGCTCTCTCGGTCGCTGCGGTCTCGCCCGACCGGATCGACGAGGTCGAGCGTCTGGTGGACGTGCGTTTGCGCCGCCAACGGCGCCTGCGTGGCGACAACCCGCTGCGGGTGCACGCGGTGATCTGGGAGGCGGCACTGCGGCAGATGATTGGTGGCCCACAGGTCATGCGGCAGCAGCTTGAACATCTATGTTCGCTGGCTGAGGAGCCCAGTATCGACGTGCAGGTGCTTCCGTTCCGGGCGGGAGTGCACTTGTGCGGCGGCGGGCCCTTCAACATCCTGTCGTTCGCGGAGTCCGGCGCGCTGGATGTGGTGCACATGGACGGCCTGCGCTCTACCAACTGGGTTGAGGGGGCCGAGGAAAGCGCCGCCTACACTGAATTGTTCGCACGTACCTGCGCCACGAGTCTGTCGCCGTACGACTCGCTGCGGGTCATGGAGAGCATTGCCAAGGGGATGAACGAGTGACCGATTTTCGCTTCAGGAAGTCCAGCTACAGCGAGCCGAACGGCGAGTGCGTAGAAGTGGCCCGCAACATCCCCCACACCGTCGCCGTCCGCGACTCCAAGCGGACCGACGGCCCCGTCATCGTCCTCGGTCCCGCCGCCTGGGAGGCCTTCCGGGCCGGGCTGGTCCGCTCGTCGGACTGACCCGGCCCGGCCGGCTAGCGCTCTGACTCCACCACCCTTCCCGGTACGAGTAGGGCGAGGGTGCTGCGTGCTTCACGCCGCAGCGCGCGACGCCGGGCGAAGGTCGCGGTGAGAGCGAGAATCGAGACCGTGCCCCCGTAGAACACGGCGGCAATCGTGGAGAGGAGCCCGATCGGCATCGGGCACGCACCTTTCTTCCCCCGCTCGGCCCGCCCGGCTCACAGCCCGGGGCGGGCGTTGATGCGTTTCCTCTCCATCGTACGAACGCCGTCAACTCCCTTTACCGCGCGTACGAGCAGCGTTCAGCATGCCCGGCCTCTTGTCAGACACCGTTGTTACGTTGACGCGAGGATCTCGCTTCGACCTCTGGAGAGGGCGTATGTACGACGAACGGCTCGCCGAGTTTTCCCGCGAGCGGCTGGACGGCCGTCCGATACCCGACGATCTGCGCGTGCTGCTGGTGGCGCAGTGGGAAGGCCGCACCGACTTGACCCGCCTTCTCGACCTCGACTTCTTCGAGGCGGGAGAGGTCCACCCGCTCCTGGACACCAGCTATCTGAGCGAAAAGGAACTCGCGGACCCGGAGATGCAGGCCGTCAACGCCGGAGCCGCGGAGATGGCCAAGTACGTCAAGCTCGTGGCGAAGGGCGGAAAGGGGTGGATCGGCTACTGGCTGCACCCCGGCGAAACCGCGGATCGTGCCTGGCACCTCATAGAGCTGGACACCGAGTTCACCTTCTGGGGCATGGTCGGCCTCACCCTGACCGAGGGGGCCGCCGCCGAGCGGGCAAGCTACCAGGACGAGCCCGACGAGCGAATCGCGTTCACACAACTGGCCGCCGAACTCGCCGAGCTTGGCCTACCGCTGAGCACTCAGGACTACGACGCCCTCGATGACACCGAGTACACGGTGGTCCCGGAGGGACTCATGGAGGAGCTGATCGAAGCCGAACGCGAGAGGCGCGGTCTTCGCTGAGCGGGGAGACGCCAGCGCCCCGGGTGCCGCAACGGGAGGTGGTTGCCATATTGGCCGCCGCCGGTCATGAGGTATCTCGTTCGTCGGTCGAGCCCATGAAGACACGGACAGCCCCCTCCGGGCTCGTGGACGAGCACCCGGGGTTTTGCCGTCTATCCGCTGGTCAACGTGCGTATGGCCACCAGGAATTGGGCGGCAGGGGCCCGCTGTTAGGGTGGCCGGATGGCATCGGTCAAGAAGGTCCAGATCACTTTCGACTGCGCTGATCCCGAGCGCGTCGCCCGTTTCTGGTGCGAGGTGCTGGGGTACGTCGCACCTCTGCCGCCGGAGGGGTTTGACTCCTGGGACGCCTATAACGACTCACTGCCGCCCGAGGAGCGGGGTGCGTGGTTCGCGTGCTCCGATCCCACGGGTGAGGGCCCGCGCATGTACTTCCAGCGCGTTCCCGAAGGGAAGGTCGCCAAGAACCGGGTGCACGTCGATGTGCGGGCCGGCACCGGGCTCGTGGGTGCGGAGCGGCTGGCCGTGCTCGAGGCCGAACGCGATCGGCTGGTGGCGCTCGGCGCGGTGTGCGTGAAGGTGCTGTATGCCGACGAGGACAACGAGTCGTGCATCAATATGCAGGACGTCGAGGGCAACGAGTTCTGTCTCGACTGAGCATCTCCGGTACGGCGAGAGGGGGCCCGCGTGGTGCGGGCCCCCTCTGTGCGTGCGTTACCGGACCGGACTACTTCTTGAAGGAGTAGTCCATGATCTTCTTCATGTCCGCGGTGCGGTTGGCCGCGCTCGTGGAGGCGAGCACCGTGCCGATGACCGTCTTGCCGTTACGGGTCGCGGCGAAGACCAGGCAGTACTTGGCCGTCGGGCCGGAGCCGGTCTTCACGCCGATGGCGCCGCTGTAGCTGCTGAGCATGGTGTTGGTGTTGGACCACGACATGTAGCGGTAGCCGCCGGACTTCGTGGTGACCTTCTGCTTGGTCGACTTGGTCTTGACGACCGAGCGGAAGGTGGAGTGCTTCATCGCGCTGCTGGCGATCTTCGTCAGGTCGCGCGGCGTCGAGTAGTTCGAGCCGTTCCCTATGCCGTCGAACGAGTCGAAGTGGGTGTTCTTCAGCCCGAGGGACTTGGCCTGGGCGTTCATCTTGCCGATGAACGACTTCACGCGGGCCGCGCGGGTGGAGCCGGAGCCGAACTTGTCGGCCAGCGCGTAGGCGGCGTCGCAGCCGGACGGCAGCATCAGGCCGTACAGCAGCTGGCGGACCGTGACCTTGTCGCCCACGATGAGGCGGGCCGACGAGGCGCCCTTGGAGACGATGTAGTCGCTGTACGCCTTCTGGATCGTGACCTTGGAATCCAGGTTCAGGTTCTTCTGCGACAGCACCACCTTGGCCGTCATGATCTTGGTGGTGGAGCCGGTGGAACGACGGGTGTCCGCGGTCTTGGCGAACAGGGACTTCGCGGTGCCGTTGTTCATCACGTACCCGCCCGGGGCGGTGATCTTGGGGTTGGGCGGCGTGGCGGCCTGCGCGGTGGAGGCGAACGCGCTGCCCGCGATGACGGCACCTGCCGTCAGGGCCACGGTGGCAGTGGCGGAAACACGGTTTATACCCTTGATGCCCTTAATGCCGAATTTCAACTTGAACGCTCCAAATGCCCCTGGAATGCGGCCACATGGGTGTGCCGCTCGGTGGTGAGACTCACGAGACCGGGGGATGGATGTGCTGATTCCTGGGGCAATTTCGGGGCTACGGATGATTCCGGCCAAGATCGTACGAAGTGGAGCGGGTGCACCCGGGGTGGGTGTGCCTCCGTCCGGATCCCGGACCGGTTCCGCGATGCACGCATGTTGTATCTATGCTGTGTACATGCCTGCCGCACCCCCAGCCGTGAAGCCTGTCGTGAAGCCTGTCGTGAAGCCTGTCGCGAAGTCAGCCGTGAAGTCCCCCACCAAGCAGCCGGCCGCCGCCGAGCGCGTCTACGCCCACATCAAGGAGGCGGTCCTGGACCGCCGTTACGAGGGCGGCACGCTGCTCACCGAAGGCGATCTCGCGGAGGCCGTCGGTGTCTCCCGCACCCCCGTGCGCGAGGCGCTGCTGCGGCTGGAGGTCGAGGGGCTGATCAAGCTGTATCCGAAGAAGGGTGCCCTCGTCCTCGCCGTCTCCGCGCAGGAGATCGCGGATGTGGTGGAAACCCGGCTGCTGGTCGAGGAGTTCGCGGCCCGCAAGGCCGTGCCCGCCTCCGCGCAGCTGATCGCCCGGCTCGAAGAACTCCTGGAGGAGCAGCGGCAGCTGGCCGAGGCCGGGGACCTGGCGGAGGTGTCCGTGAAGGACCGCTGCTTCCACGCCGAGATCGTGCGCAATGCGGGCAACGACATCCTCTCGCGCCTCTACGACCAGCTGCGCGACCGGCAGTTGCGGATGGGCGTCGCCGTAATGGAGGCGCACCCGGGGAGGATCGCCGCCAACATCACCGAGCACGGTGAGCTGCTGGAGGCGATCAGGGCCGGTGACGCGGACGGTGCCGCACAGGTCGTGCGGCGCCATGTCAGCCGGGTCAAGGTGCTGGTCAGGGGTGAGGACCGGTGAGTTCCGCCGCCGCTCCCACCCTGTCCCTGCCCGGCGATCCACCCGGCGGCCGGCGTGCCGCGTGGGTCTGGGGCATCGGCGTCGCCGTCTACTTCGTCGCCATCATCTTCCGGACCAGCCTGGGCGTCGCCGGACTCGACGCCGCCGACCGGTTCCACGTCAACGCCTCCGCGCTCTCCACGTTCTCCATCCTTCAGCTGCTCGTCTACGCGGGCATGCAGATACCCGTCGGCCTGATGGTCGACCGGCTCGGCACCAAGAAGGTCCTCACCTTCGGGGCCGTCCTGTTCACCCTGGGGCAGCTCGGTTTCGCGCTCTCCCCCTCGTACGGCATGGCGCTGGCCTCCAGGGCGCTGCTCGGCTGCGGTGACGCGATGACGTTCATCAGCGTGCTGCGGCTCGGCGCCCGCTGGTTCCCGGCCCGGCGCGGCCCGCTGATCGGTCAGGTCGCGGCGCTCTTCGGGATGGCGGGCAACCTCGTCTCGACGCTCTTCATCGCACGGGCCCTGCACGGATTCGGCTGGACCACCACGTTCGCCGGCAGCTCCGTCGCCGGGGTCGTCGTTCTCGTCCTGCTGCTGCTGTTCCTGAAGGATCACCCCGAGGGCCATGAGCCGCCGCCCGCGGAGCACGCGGGCGCCGCCTATGTGCGCAAGCAGATCGCCGCGTCCTGGCGGGAGCCCGGCACCCGGCTCGGAATGTGGGTGCACTTCACCACGCAGTTCCCGGCCATGGTGTTCCTGCTGCTGTGGGGGCTGCCGTTCCTGGTGGAGGCACAGGGGCTCAGCCGGTCCACCGCCGGTGAGCTGCTCACCCTGGTGGTGCTCTCCAACATGGCCTTCGGGCTGGTCTACGGGCAGATCATCGCCCGCCACCACGCGGCCCGCGCCCCGCTGGCCCTCGGCACGGTCACGGTGACGGCGCTGCTCTGGGCGTCGGCCATCTTCTACCCGGGCGACCATGCGCCGATGTGGCTGCTGATCGTGCTGTGCGTGGTGCTCGGCGCGTGCGGCCCGGCCTCGATGATCGGTTTCGACTTCGCCCGGCCGGCCAACCCGCCGGAGCGTCAGGGCACCGCGTCGGGCATCGTCAACATGGGCGGCTTCATCGCCTCGATGACCACGCTGTTCGCCGTCGGTGTGCTGCTGGACGCCACCGGTGACAACTACCGGATCGCGTTCGCCTCGGTCTTCGTGCTGGAGGCGCTCGGCGTCGTGCAGATTCTGCGGCTGCACTCCAGGGCCACGCACCGCGAGCGGAACCACCACGTGGTCAGCCGGGTGGAGGCCGTGCACGTCCCCGTGTGACCGCTGCTCGCGCCGGACCGGCGGCGCGCCCGTCCTCACCTGCGACGGGCGCCGCCGGTCATGGCGTCACGTGGTCACGGCGTCACGGCGAAGTTCCGCAGGATCGCCGTCGCCAGGTCCTGGTCGCCCTCGACCTTGACCCGCTCGGCGACCGCACCCGCGCGCACCCGCCCGCAGGCGAGGAGGAAGTACGTCTCCCAGTCCATCGCCAGCGTCACCACGGGCCCGAGCGACGGCGAACCGTCCACCGAACCACGGCCCTCCGCGTCGACCCTGACAGTGCGCAGGAACTCCAGCGGCCCGTGCACATCGAGCACGACCGCCGAATTGGCCGGTGCGCCCGCGTCCTTGGCGACCACCTTCGGCAGTGCCTCCAGCAGGGTGTCCCGGACGACGGTCGCGCCGGGGGAGTCCAGATTGCCGGGCCGGCCCAGCGTCGCGCGCAGGTCCTGCTCGTGCACCCAGACGTCGAAGACGCGCATCCGCAGCGCCAGTTCGAGGGTCTGCTCGGCGCCGAGCGGCGCGCGGACCATGGTCTCGGGGGCACGTGTCTCGTTGCGGAGCTGACGTGCCCGGCGGATGATCGTGTACTCCAGCTCGGAGGTCATCTCCGGCGCGGTGTGGTGCCGCCGCACATCGACCTGCATCTCCATGTAGCGGGCGAAGTCGCTCTGTACGTGGTAGAGGTCGCGGGGCAGGGAGTGGATCGGGCGCGGGTCGCCGAGCTGCTCGCACTCCATGCCGATGACGTGCGAGACGATGTCACGCACCGACCAGGCGGGGCACGGCGTACGGCGGTTCCACTCTCTCTCGGCGAGCGGCTTCACCAGCTCGGCTATCGACTCGATGGAGTGGGTCCAGGCATCGGCGTAGTTCTGGAGGCTGGGATGGACGGTCACGGGACCCCTCGTGCGGTTCTGCGGTGCATGGGCTGGAGAGCTGGGCGCGGGCGGCGGGCGGCGGGCTGCGTGGGAGGTTCGTTCGCTAAGTTACGCTGCGAGCAGGCACCCCGGCAGTGCTTTCGTGTGACGATCGTAGGCCCGTGTTGACGGCTCGAATGCCAGGACGGTGGTAGTGTGCGCGCCTCCCTCATCCAGATCGCAGTAGACCCGGACGAATCCGTCGACTCCCGCAGGCAACGCGCGGCTTCGCTGGTCGCGGGCCGGCGCGGCGCGGACCTGGTGGTTCTTCCCGAACTCTGGCCGGTCGGCGCCTTCGCGTACACCACCTTCGAGGACGAGGCCGAACCGCTCCAGGGGCCCACCCACGACATCATGGCCAAGGCCGCGGCCGACGCCGGGGTCTGGCTGCACGCGGGCTCCTTCGTCGAGCGCGCCGCCGACGGCACCCTCTACAACACCTCGCTCGTCTTCACGCCCGAGGGCGAGCGGGCCGCCGCGTACCGCAAGATCCACCGCTTCGGCTTCGACAAGGGCGAGGCGGTCATGATGGGCGCCGGCGAGGAACTGGTCACGGTCGCCCTGCCGCAGACCACCCTCGGCCTCGCCACCTGTTACGACCTGCGCTTCCCGGAGATGTTCCGCGGCCTGGTCGACGCGGGCGCCGAGACGCTGATCGTCGCGGCGGGCTGGCCCGAGCGGCGCCGCGCCCACTGGACGCTGCTGGCCCAGGCCCGTGCCGTCGAGAACCAGTCGTACGTCCTGGCCGTCGCCACCGCGGGCACCCATGCCGGGGTCGAGCAGGCCGGGCACAGCATCGTCGTCGACCCGTGGGGCGAGGTGCTCGCGGAGGCGGGCGCGGGCGAGGAGGTGCTCAGCGTGGAGTTCGACCCGGCGAGGGTGGCGACGACCCGGGAGCAGTTCCCGGCCCTCAAGGACCGCCGCCTGGGGCTGAACCCGCCCTCCTAGGCCGGTTTCCCGCTGTTTCACGTGAAACCGCGCTCAGGACTCAGTCCTCGCGCTCCTTGTCCGCGAGCACGATGACGCAGACCGATACGGCGATCAGCAGCGCCGCGTCGGCGTCCTCCCGTACGACGTCGATGCCGTAGGTGTCCCGGACGGTCAGCCGGCGCCGGGAGATCTGGGCCAGCAGTTCCCCGTCGTAGTCGATGGCGAACTCGCGGTCCAGGATCTTGCCGCTGACGTCGAGTTCGGTGCCGTCGACCAGCGTGACCCGGTAGTGGTTGCGCAGCAGCGACAGCCGCTTGCGCTTGATCCTGGCGAGCTGTTCGCCGTCGCGCTCGATGAGCATCGTGTCGCGCAGGCTGAGCAGCTTCTGCCGGATCTCGACCAGGATCCGGCCCCGTGCGTCCTTCAGCTCGAAGGTGTCCCGCACCCGCATGGCCTTGCCGTCGACGAGGAACACCTTGCGGCCGTCCGCGTCCTCGATCCAGTAGTCGTCACCGACGGCGAAGAGTCGTTCACGCACCAGGAATCTCATGGCTCACAGGTTCCCCGAGGTCCCTGCGGAATGTGTGGACGCCACGGTGATGTTGACTGTTCACATGGCAACACGTGCGCGCGTCAGGGCCCCCGAACTGGTCGGCAAGGGCGGCTGGCTCAACACAGGCGACCAGCAGTACACCCTCGCTGACCTGCGAGGACGCATTGTGGTCCTGGATTTCTGGACCTTCTGCTGTGTGAACTGTCTGCATGTTCTCGATGAGCTCCGCGAGCTGGAGGAGAAGCACCGCGACACCCTGGTGATCATCGGGGTGCACTCGCCGAAGTTCGTCCACGAGGCCGAGCACCAGGCCGTCGCCGACGCCGTCGAGCGATACGAGGTGCACCACCCGGTCCTCGACGATCCGGAACTGGCGACCTGGAAGCAGTACGCCGTACGGGCCTGGCCCACGCTGGTCGTCATCGACCCCGAGGGCTATGTCGTCGCCCAGCACGCCGGTGAGGGCCATGCGCACGCCATTGCGAAGCTGGTCGAGGAGCTGGAGGCCGAGCACGCGGCGAAGGGCACGCTGCGCCGCGGCGACGGCCCCTATGTCGCACCCGAACCGGTCGCCACGCATCTGCGCTTCCCCGGCAAGGCCCTGCTCCTGCCGGACGGTGGCTTCCTCGTATCCGACACCACCCGCCACCGCCTGGTCGAACTCGGACCCGACGGCGAGACGGTGCGCCGCCACATCGGTGCGGGCGAGCGGGGGTTCGCCGACGGCGGGCCCGACGAGGCCCGGTTCTCCGAGCCGCAGGGGCTCGCCGTGCTGCCCGACGGCCGGATCGCGGTCGCCGACACGGTCAACCACGCCATCCGGGCCCTCGATCTCGGCACCGGGGCGACGACGACGCTCGCCGGCACCGGCCGCCAGTGGTGGCAGGGGTCGCCGACGTCCGGACCGGCCCGCGAGGTCAACCTCTCCTCCCCCTGGGACGTCGCCTGGTTCGCGGACCGGCTGTGGATCGCCATGGCGGGCGTGCACCAGCTGTGGACGTACGACCCCGCGACGCAGACCGTCCAGGTGGCGGCGGGTACGACCAATGAGGGCCTGGTCGACGGGCCGGCCGCCGAGGCCTGGTTCGCCCAGCCGTCCGGGCTGGCCACGTCCGCCGACGGGGAGCGGCTCTGGGTCGCCGACTCGGAGACGTCCGCCCTTCGGTACGTCGAGCGCGACGGGGACGGCTTCGCCGTCCGTACGGCCGTCGGCACCGGGCTCTTCGACTTCGGGCACCGCGACGGCGCAGCCGGACAGGCCCTGTTCCAGCACCCGCTGGGGGTGACCGCGCTGCCCGACGGGTCCGTCGCCGTCTGCGACACGTACAACCACGCGCTGCGGCGCTACGACCCCGCGAGCGGTGAGGTCACCACCCTGGCCACGGATCTGCGCGAGCCCAGCGACGCCGTGCTGGTCGACGGCGATCTCGTCGTCGTCGAGTCCGCCCGGCACCGGCTGACCCGGCTGCGACTGCCCGAGGAGGCCGTGCGCGTGGCCGACCAGGCGCACCGCACGCAGCGCGCGGCCACCGAGATCGCCCCGGGCACGCTCCGGCTCGACGTGGTCTTCCAGGCGCCCGCCGGGCAGAAGCTGGACACCCGGTACGGCCCCTCGACCCGGCTGCTGGTCTCCGCGACCCCGCCCGAGCTGCTGGCGGAGGGCGCGGGGCCAAAAACGGACCTGTTCCGTGACCTGGTCCTGGCCGACGACGTCACCGAGGGCGTCCTGCACGTGTCGGCGATGGCGGCGTCCTGCGACGACGACCCCGCGAACGAGTACCCGGCCTGCCATGTCCACCAGCAGGACTGGGGCGTCCCCGTCCGGGTGGGCGCCGGGGGAGCGTCCCGGCTGCCGCTGGTGCTGGCGGGAATGGACGAGCAGGGCTGAGGGTCCCGGGCCCGGTCGCGCGACCGGGCCCGAAGGGCTCACCCGTCGTCGGTGAGCCGGCGGACCGCCTCCTCGTACCGCTTGCGGTACTCCGGCTCGGCCGTCACCCGCAGCAGCGCCTGGAGGGCCCGCACCGTGCCCTCGTCGTAACCGGCCCGCTCCGCCTCCTCGGCCGCCCTGTCCAGCAGCCGGATCCCGTCGTTCTCCTCGCCGAGCGCCAGACGGGCTTCGCCGCTGGTGGTCAGCAGCAGCACCCGGCGGGCGATCTCCTCGTGCTCGGGCCCCAGGTCGAGTGCCGTCCGGGCGGATTCGAGGGCCTCGTGCGGCCGGTTCGCGGTGAGCTGCATCCGGGCGAGGTGCTGGAGCGCCAGCATCTCGGTGTGCGCGTCCTGTTCCGCACGGGCCAGTTCGACGGCCCGCCCGCAGCCCTCCAGCGCCGTGTCGAGCTCCCCCTGCTCGGCCTGGACGACGGCGAGGTTGATCAGCGCGGTCGCCTCGCCGAGCCGGTCGCCGGCCTGCCGGGCCAGCACGGGCGAACGCTCCAGCAGGGCGACGGCCTCGGCGGTCCTGCCCTCCTCGGTCAGCACCCAGCCCAGCAGGTTGAGCACCCTCGACTCTGCGTACGAGTCGTCCTGGGCGCGGGCGGAGTCCAGCGCCAGTTCCAGCAGCGGGGACCAGTTGTCCCGCACCCGCCACACCACCTGCGGCCACTGGAGCAGGATGATCCGCCACGCCCGGTCGTGGAACCCGGCGGTCCGGGCCGCGTCGGCGGCCAGCGCCAGATCGTCGCGTTCGGTCGCCAGCCAGCGCATCGCCGCCTCCCGGTCGACGAAGTCCCGCACGGCGACGGGGCGGCGGTAGTCCTCCGGCAGGACGAAGCAGGGCTCGCCGCCGGGCTCGGCCGTGTCGGCGGCGGCGAGCGCGGTGTCGATGTAGTGGTCGAGGACCCCGATGAGCGCGTCGGGGCCGCCCTCGGGGTCCATGCCGCGGGCGTAGAGGCGCACCAGATCGTGCAGTATCCAGTGCCCGGCGCCCGTCTCGGTGACGAGATGGGCGGCGGCGAGCCGTTCCAGCGCCGCCGCGGCGACGACCGGATCGGTGCCGGCGAGCGCGGCGGCCGTGTACGGGTCGAAGTGGCTGCCGGTGTGGTGGCCGAGCCGGGCGAGCTGGTGGACGGCGTCCTGCGGCAGCTGCTGCACGGTCAGCCGCAGCGCGGCCGAGACGCCGGTGTCGTCCACGTCGAGGTACGTCAGCCGGCTGCGCTCGTCGGCCAGTTCGTCGGCAAGACCGGCCAGCGTCCACGTCGGGCGCCCGGCCAGCCGGGCCGCGGTGACCCGGAGGGCGAGCGGCAGCCCTCCGCAGAGTTCGGCGAGCCGGCGGGCCGCGACCGGTTCGGCGAGCACCCGGTCCTCACCGAGCACACCGGCCAGCAGGGCCGTGCCGTCCGGCGGTTCGAGCACGTCGAGCGGTACGGGACGGGCCGCGTCCGAGGCGATGAGGCCCTCCAGCCGGTGGCGGCTGGTGACCAGCGTGACGCAGTCGGTGCCGCCCGGCAGCAGCGGCCGGACGGTGGCGGAGTGGCGGGCGTTGTCGAGTATGACGAGCAGGCGGCGCCGGTCGGTCAGCGACCGGAAGAGCGCGGCCGCGGCCACGACGGACTCCGGGACACGGCGGGGCGCGACGCCCAGCGCCAGCAGGAATTCGCGCAGCACTTCGATGGCCGCGGGCTCACCGGTGTCGCTGAACCCGCGCAGGTCGGCGAAGAGCCGTCCGTCCGGGAAAGCGGCCGGGTTGCGGTGCGCCCACTGCAGGGCCAGCGCCGTCTTGCCCACCCCGGCCGGTCCGGTGACCAGGCAGACGGGCGCCTCGCCCGCCGCGGCCCGGGTGAGCGCGGCGAGTTCGGCGGCCCGTCCCTGGAAGCCGCGGGGTGCGCGGGGCAGCAGATCGGTGGGGTGCGGCTCGCCGGCGAGGGACGGTACGGGGAGGGGGCGGGGCGGTGCGGGGCTGGGGGCGGCGCCCGTACGGCCGGGCAGCTCGTCCGGGCGGTCGGCCGGTTCTGCAGCGGCCCCGCCGTCCGGTCCGGTCCGCCGGTCCGCCGCCGGACGGGCCGCGGGCACGGCCCCGTTCGAGGCGCCGCCGCGGTTGCCGCTGTCACTGCCGGCGCCCGCCCGGACCGGACCGCGTGCCGCCGTCCCCTGCCCGTCGGGCGCGTTCGGTCCGCCTTCCCGTCCGGCGTCCGGCCCGGGGTCGCCGCGCAGGATCAGCGCGTAGGCGTCGGCGAGTTCGTGTCCCGGGTCGATCCCCAGCTCATCGGCGAGCAGCCGCCTCGTGCGGTGGAACCAGTCCAGCGCCTCCGACTGACGCCCCGCCCGGTACAGCGCCGTCATCAGGGCCGCCGCCAGCGACTCCCGCATCGGATGCGCGACGGCTTCCGCCCGCAGCACCGCCGCCGCCCGGTTGTGCTCCCCCAGCGCGGCGTAGGCGCGCGCCAGTTGTTCGACCGTCGCCAGCCGCGACTCCTCCAGCGAGTGCGCGGCCGCCTGGAGGGGCCTTCCGGCGAACGCGCCGCTGAGCGCCGGGCCCTGCCACAGGGACAGTGCCTCCTTGAGCATCAGTACCGCGTCGGCGGGGCTGCGCTGCCCCCGCGCCAGCGTCAGCAGCTCCTCGAACCGCTGCGAGTCCAGCAGGGTCTCCGGCAGTCGCAGCACATACGCGTCGCCGAGCGTGACCAGCTCCACCCCGTACGCCTCCGCGTCCGCGCCCACCAGCAGGGCGCGCAGCCGGGACACATGGCCCTGGATGACGCTGCGGGCGTGCAGCGGCGGTGCGTCGTCCCACAGGGAGTCCGTCAGCCTGGCAATGGAGACGGGGGTGTTGGCGGACAGCAGCAGCGCGGCGAGCAGGCTGCGGCGCTTGGCGGGACCGAGCGGCAGCGGCCCGGTGAACGTGTCGACGGAGACGGTGCCGAGCAGCCGGAACTCCACGTGCGGCTTCCCTTCCGGGCGGGATGCGCCCGGGGTCGGGCACGGGAAAGTCCCAGGATATCGGGGGTGCCGGGGAGCCGACGAGGGGTCGTGCCCGTTCGGCGGGGTGCGCGCGGAACGGCGCCGTCCCGACGACTGACGGGCCGATGGCCGACGGGCCGGCGCCTCGCGCACCCGGCCCGTCGACGGCCTCGCGGCAGGCGGCTCAGCCCGCCAGGAACACCGTCAGCGCGTTGGCCAGCAGATACGGGTCGTCCGCTCCGCACAGCTCACGGGCGCTGTGCATCGAGAGGATCGCGACGCCGATGTCCACGGTCTGAATCCCGTGCCGGGCAGCGGTGATCGGGCCGATCGTGGTGCCGCACGGCATCGAGTTGTTGGAGACGAACGTCTGCCACGGCACGTCCGCCTTCTGGCACGCCTCCGCGAACAGGGCCCGGCCGCTGCCGTCGGTCGCGTACCGCATGTTGACGTTGACCTTGAGGATCGGTCCGCCGTTGACCACCGGGTGGTGGGTCGGGTCGTGGCGCTCGGCGTAGTTCGGGTGGATCGCGTGACCGGTGTCGGAGGAGAGACAGACGGTCCCGGCGAAGGCGCGGGCGCGGTCCTCGTACGTCCCGCCGCGCGCGAAGACGGAGCGCTCCAGGACCGTGCCGAGCAGCGGCCCGTCGGCGCCGGTGTCGGACTGCGAGCCGTTCTCCTCGTGGTCGAAGGCGGCCATGACCGGGATGTACGGAAGCTCCTCGTCCGACTGCCCGGCGACGGCGCCGAGTGCGGCGGTCGCCGCGTGCACGGAGAGCAGGTTGTCCATCCTGGGCCCGGCCAGCAGCTCGCGGTCCCGGCCCAGATAGGCGGGCGGCTCGACGGGGTGCGGCATCAGGTCCCAGCCGGTCACGTCCTCGGCGTCGACGCCCGCTTCCTCGGCGACGAACCGGATCAGGTCGCCCTCCTCGACGTCCCCGAGCCCCCAGATCGGCTGCATGTGCTTCTGCCGGTCGAGCTTGAGCCCGTCGGGGTTGGCCGACCGGTCCAGATGCACGGCCAGCTGCGGTACGCGCAGCAGCGGCCGGTCGATGTTCACCAGCCGGTGCGTGCCGTCGCGCAGTGAGATCCGGCCGGCGAGGCCGAGGTCCCGGTCGAGCCAGGTGTTGAGGAGCGTCCCGCCGTAGATCTCCACGGCGACCTGCCGCCAGCCGTACGCCCCGGAGTCGGGCAGCGGCTTGACCCGCAGATTCGGCGAGTCGGTGTGCGCCCCGACGATCCGGAACGGGGTGTGCGCCGCGGCGCCCTCCGGCACGTACCAGGCCACGATCGCGCCGCCGCGCAGGACGTACTTGCCGCCGGTGGTCCCGTCCCAGGCCGCGGTCTCCTCGACCTGCCGGAACCCGGCCTTCTCCAGCCGGGCGGCCGCGGTGGCCACGGCGTGGTACGGGGAGGGGGAGGCCATCAGGAAGGCCATCAGGTCGTCGGTGTGCCCGCGGTCGAAGCGGAGGGAGGAACTCATGTTCCTCACTGTAACGAGACCGGACCGGGCGGCTTCACCGCCGTTGCGCGGGGGCATCCGCTCAATGTCCCGGCAGCGCCGCCGAGGGCTTCTCGCCGTTCTGGGCCTGCTGTGCACGCTCGGCGAACATGGTCGCGAACGCCTTGACCTCCTTGTCGGGAACGGTCGATTTGCCCTCGGTGCCGGTGCTGATGCCCAGGACGGTCGTCCCGACCCGGATCTGTGCGATCGTGGCCGGTCCGCCCATGGTGCCGACCGCGGCGCGGTTGGCCTCGCGCTCGGCGCCCGGACTGCCGAGGTCCACCTTCTCGGCGTTCACCCCGACCCGGTCCCCGCCGTACCACTTGATCAGGATGTCGTACGCGGCGTCCGCGGCCTTCTCGTCCTTGTAGGCGAGGGTCCAGAAGTTCAGCGTGGTCGCGTCCGCCTTGCGCACGAAGGCCGAGGCGCCCCAGGACGTGACCGGGTCGCAGGCCGTCTTCCGCTGCTCCTTCGTCCTGGCCACGCAGACCGACGGCGGGTAGTCGGGGACCGGCTTCTGGGCCTCCGGCTTCATGTACATCCGCCAGCCCGGTACGGCTTTCGCGTTCGGCAGCACCGAGGCGATCTGCCCGTTGTCGAGCGCCGCCGCCTTGGCGTCATCGCCCCCGCTCCCGCCCCCGCAGCCCGCGAGCAGCAGCACCGCCGCCCCGGCCGCCAGGAACCCCTGACTCCCTCGCGTACCCACGAAACCCTTGCCACCCATGAGTGAACCCGCCCCCTCCGGCTACCGGACGTCCGATCCTAGAACGGGCCGGGGCGGCGGGGTGGGGTGGGACCAGGACTACAGCCGGTCGATGGCGGTCAGATCGATGTCGATGTCGTACGGGACGGAGAGCTTCAGCCGGTCGTGGTGGACGCCGGTGGAGACGTAGGTCTTGGTCACCGCGTCGCACTCGTACGTCCACACCACGGGCCGGTCGTGCTCGCCGCTCATCTCGACCCGCCAGAAGTGCGGGATGCCCGCCGCCGCGTACTTGTGAGGTTTGGTGTCGCGGTCGCGGTCCTCGGAGTCGGGGGAGACCACCTCGACGGCGAGCACGACATCGGCGGCCTCGTAGCGTGTTTGTCGTGGGCCTCCTACGCCGTCAGCCTTCACCACGACGAGGTCAGGTTCTGGGACATTGCGCTTACCGAGCACGACGGCCATCTCTCGGCGCACTCGCAGAGCCTCGGGAACCTGCTGGCGCAGCCCCTGCTCCAGCAGATACATCGCCAGCGTGTGAAAGTTCCGCTGCGGACTCACGAAAACCAGGCTCCCGTCGATCAGCTCTGTGTGCGGCGGGAGGTCAAGCGTGAAGAAATCGTCCACGGTGTAGCCGTCCTCGGGCGGGACCGGCCACTTGGAATCGTCGCGGCGCAGCTGCGACGCTTCGGGCAGTGCCTCGGCAGTCATGGTTCCTCCCATGGACGGGATTCTCGGACCTGCACTCAGCGTACCCAGCTGATACGACAGCACCGCCACCCGAAAGCGTGTCCGGGTGACGGTGCGTGTTGACGATCTTGAGCAGGAAGCCCTAGAACGCGGCCTCGTCCAGCTCCATCAGCGAGTTGTCGACGGACTCGGCGAGCGCGCGCTCGGCCGAGACGCCCGGCAGGATGTTCGCGGCGAAGAACTTCGCGGCGGCGATCTTGCCCTGGTAGAAGGCGACGTCCTTCGCCGAGGCGGTCGGCAGCTTCTCGGCCGCGACGGCCGCGCCCTTGAGGAGCAGGTAGCCGACGACGACATCGCCGGAGGCCATCAGCAGGCGGGTGGTGTTGAGGCCCACCTTGTAGATGTTCTTGACGTCCTCGCCGGTCGCGGTGAGGTCGGTGATCATCGTGCCGACGATCGCCTCCAGGTCCACGGCCGCCTTGGCGAGCGAGTCCAGCGCACCGGACAGCTCCTCGTTGCCCTGGGCGCCGGCGAGGAACTTCTTGATCTCCTCGGAGAGGGCGTTCAGCGAGGCGCCCTGGTCGCGGACGATCTTCCGGAAGAAGAAGTCCTGGCCCTGGATCGCTGTCGTGCCCTCGTACAGCGTGTCGATCTTGGCGTCACGGATGTACTGCTCGATCGGGTACTCCTGGAGGTACCCGGAGCCGCCGAAGGTCTGGAGCGACTGCGCCAGCTGCTCGTAGGACTTCTCGGAGCCGTAGCCCTTCACGATCGGGAGCAGCAGGTCGTTGAGGCCGTGCAGCGCCTTCGCGTCCTCGCCCGCGGCCTCCTTCTCCTGGATCGCGTCCTGGACGGTGGCGGTGTACAGCACCAGGGAGCGCATGCCCTCCGCGTACGCCTTCTGCGTCATGAGGGAGCGGCGCACGTCGGGGTGGTGCGTGATGGTGACCTTGGGGGCGGTCTTGTCCATGAACTGCGACAGGTCCGTGCCCTGGACGCGCTCCTTGGCGTACTCCAGCGCGTTCAGGTAGCCGGTCGACAGGGTCGCGATGGCCTTCGTGCCGACCATCATGCGGGCGAACTCGATGATGCGGAACATCTGGCGGATGCCGTCGTGCTTGTCACCGATCAGCCAGCCCTTGGCGGGGTGCTGGTCGCCGAAGGTCATCTCGCAGGTGTTGGACGCCTTGAGGCCCATCTTGTGCTCGACGTTCGTCGCGTACACGCCGTTGCGGTCGCCCAGCTCGCCGGTGTTCCGGTCGAAGTGGAACTTCGGGACCATGAAGAGCGAGAGGCCCTTCGTGCCGGGGCCGGCGCCCTCGGGGCGGGCCAGCACGTAGTGAATGATGTTCTCGGACATGTCGTGCTCGCCCGAGGTGATGAAGCGCTTCACACCCTCGATGTGCCAGGAGCCGTCCTCCTGCTCGACGGCCTTCGTGCGTCCGGCGCCGACGTCGGAGCCGGCGTCCGGCTCGGTCAGCACCATCGTCGAGCCCCACTGCTTCTCGACGGCGATCTCGGCGATCTTCTTCTGCGCCTCGTTGCCCTCCTCGAAGAGGATGCCGGCGAACGCCGGGCCCGAGCAGTACATCCAGATGGCCGGGTTCGCGCCGAGCAGCAGCTCCGCGTAGCCCCAGATCAGCGAGCGCGGCGAGGTGGTGCCGCCGATCTCCTCGGGCAGGCCCAGACGCCAGTACTCGGAGTCCATGAACGCCTGGTACGACTTCTTGAAGGTCGCGGGGACCGGCGCCGTGTTGGTCTCCGGGTCGAAGACCGGCGGGTTGCGGTCGGCGTCCGCGAAGGACTCGGCCAGCTCGTTCTCCGCGAGGCGGTTGACCTCGTCGAGGATGCTCTTCGCCGTCTCGACGTCCATCTCGGCGAACGGGCCGGTGCCGTACGTCTTGTCGCGCCCGAGGACCTCGAAGAGGTTGAACTCGATGTCGCGGAGATTCGACTTGTAGTGCCCCATGGAAGGCTCCGTAATCAATAGCAGTGGCGCACGGCGCCCCGAGGATGGGGCGTGGGCCGGGCGGGCGACGAGCTGGCGGTGCGTATATCAGCTGACCTCTACGATGATGCTACCCGTCAGTAATAAGACGCAACCCCTCAAGGCCCCGATGTGTCCGATTACTCTTTGCGGCATGTACGGCTACGACCAGAACCCGGGTGCACAGCAGCAGATGGGCGGCGGCTACGGCGAGCAGCCGCTGTATCCCGAGCCCTCGCCGCCGTCCCTGAGTGACGCGGTACGGGCCTTCACCACCGGCTCGCTGTCCGCCGAGGACTTCCAGCAGATCTTCGCGACGTCGAAGGTCTACTGCCCGCGCGGCGACAACCCCGGATTCCTGGCGCTGCACAACACCCAGCAGCCCGTGATCCCGATGTTCACCACGCTCAAGGAGCTGCGGCTGTACGCGGGCAAGGAGTCCAAGTACTTCGTGATCACCGGGGCCGAGGTGATCGACCTGCTGCCGACCGGCTACGGCTTCGTCCTCGACATGGAGGGTGAGCACCGCATGGTTTTCGACGCGAAGGCCGTGGAGCAGATGGTCGACTTCGCGATGCGCCGCATGTACGGCTGAGGTTCGATCGGACTGGATGGGAAGGGGCTCGTACCGCTCGGCGGTACGGGCCCCTTCGTGCTGCTTCCGGCCGGCGGGAATGGGTGACCCCTTGCGAGATGTTCACCATTCAACTAAATTGAACGCTGAACGATCCCGGAGGTGGCTCCCATGCCCGCAGTGACTGTCGAAAACCCGCTGACCCTGCCCAAGGTCGCCGCCAAGGGCGACGCAGCGGACCGTCCCGTGCTCGCCGTCACCACGGCGCCGAGCGGATTCGAGGGCGAGGGCTTCCCGGTTCGCCGTGCGTTCGCCGGGATCAACTACAAGTACCTCGACCCGTTCATCATGATGGACCAGATGGGTGAGGTGGAGTACGCGGCCGGTGAGCCGAAGGGCACCCCCTGGCACCCGCACCGCGGCTTCGAGACCGTCACGTACCTGATCGACGGGACCTTCGTCCACCAGGACTCCAACGGTGGCGGCGGCACCATCCGGAACGGCGACACCCAGTGGATGACCGCCGGTTCCGGCCTGCTGCACATCGAGGCCCCGCCGGAGTCCCTGGTGATGTCGGGCGGCCTCTTCCACGGCCTCCAGCTCTGGGTGAACCTGCCCAAGGCCGACAAGATGATGGCCCCCCGCTACCAGGACATCCGCGGCGGCCAGGTCCAGCTCCTCGCCTCCCCGGACGGCGGCGCGCTGCTCCGCGTCATCGCCGGTGAGCTCGACGGACACGAGGGCCCCGGCATCACCCACACCCCGATCACGATGATCCACGCCACCGTGCGCCCCGGCGCCGAGGTGAACCTGCCGTGGCGCGAGGACTTCAACGGACTCGCGTACGTGCTGGCCGGCCGCGGCACCGCCGGTGCGGAGCGCCGCCCCGTCCACATGGGGCAGACCGCGGTCTTCGGCGCCGGTTCCTCGCTGACCGTCCGCGCGGACGAGAAGCAGGACGGCAACACCCCGGACCTGGAGGTCGTGCTGCTCGGCGGCCGTCCGATCCGGGAGCCGATGGCGCACTACGGACCGTTCGTGATGAACAGCCAGGCCGAACTGAAGCAGGCCTTCGAGGACTTCCAGGCCGGCCGTCTCGGCACCGTGCCCGCGGTCCACGGGATGTGACAATTCGGGTCTGAGTGTGACAGTCCGTCATTCATAAGGCCCACAAGCGGGACATCACACCCGGGCCGTGATTGGGTGGGAGGGTGCAGAACCAGAATCCCCTCCTGCCCGATGCCGCGCGGCGCACAGCGGCCTGGTGCGGTGTTGTCCTCCTCGTCACCGGGGTCGCAGCAGTCGCCATCTGGCTGTGCGTCGTCTTCAAGACCGCGGTCACTCCCGTGCTGCTCGCGCTGCTCGGTACGGCGCTGCTCGGGCCGGTGCACCGCTGGCTGATCGCCCGCGGACTGAGGCGCTCGCTCGCCGCGGGGCTCACCTGCGTGCTGCTCGTCGCGGTGGTCAGCGGCGCCGGTTACATCGTCGTCACCGCACTCGTCGACACCGGTGACCAGATCGTCCGGTCACTGAAGGACACCACCCAGTGGGTCGTCGACCACTTCGGGATCGGCAAGAGCACCAATGTGGACGACCTCGTCTCCAACGGCCGCAAGCTCGTCGAGAAGTTCGGCGCGAGCGCCGCGGGCGGACTCCTCTCAGGCATCAGCCTGATCGGCTCGCTCATCGCCACCAGCGTCCTCGCCCTCCTGCTGACCTTCTTCTTCCTGCGCGACTCCGACCGGGCCGCGCAACTCGCCCACACGATCGCTCCGCGCGGTACCGGGGAGCTGGTCGAGGCGATGGGGCGGCGGGCCTTCGAAGCCGTCGAGGGCTTCATGCGCGGCACCACGTTCATCGCGCTGATCGATGCCATCTGCATCACCGTCGGCCTGCTGATCCTGCGTGTTCCCGGCGCGGTGGGGCTCGGTGCGCTGGTCTTCGTCGGTGCCTACATCCCCTACCTCGGGGCCTTCCTCTCGGGCGCCGTCGCGGTGCTGGTCGCGCTCGCCGACCGGGGGTTCGTGATCGCGCTCTGGGCGCTGGGGGTCGTGCTCGCCGTGCAGGTGCTGGAGGGCCACGTCCTGCAGCCGATGATCCAGAGCCGTACGGTGCAGATGCACCCAGCCATGATCATGATCGCGATCACTGCGGGTGCCAGTGTGGCCGGCCTGCTGGGCATGCTGCTCGCGGTCCCGGTCTGCGCGGCGGCCTTCGGCATCATCGGCGAACTGCGCGGAGAGCGCCCGGGGCCGCCGTCCGGGAGCGAGCCGTCGGGTGCGTCCGGCGCCTGAGGACCGCACCTTTCGACACGGAACCGTCCAAGAGCCCCCGGGGTCCGGCTCAGCTCCCCGTCCCGGCCTCCGGCCCCGACTCGTGCAGCTCGAACCAGATCGACTTCCCCGACCCCCGCGGATCCACCCCCCACGCATCGGCGAGCATCTCCATCAGCACGAGCCCCCGGCCGCTGGAGGCCATCTCCCCGGGACGCCGCTTGTGCGGCAGCTCGTCGCTGCCGTCGGACACCTCCACGCGCAGCCGCCGCTCACCGTGCTCCCCCGTCGCCTGCGCCAGCATCAGCGCGTCCCCGTCCGTGTGGACGAGGACATTGGTGGCCATCTCGGAGATCATCAGCACCGCCGCGTCGACCTGCTCCGGATCCGCCCAGTCGTGCAGCAGGTCCCGCAGCTGCTGCCGGGCCGCTGCGATCCGCTCCGGCTCGGCCTGCGCGATGGTCAGCGCGGTGCGCCGCGGTGCCGTCTGCCTCCGGGTACCCCCGTCGCACCGGAGCAGGACCAGTGCGATGTCGTCCTCCCGGCGGTCCGCCAGCGGGCCCGTCGTGTAGTGCGACGTCGGCCCGTGCACGGCCTGCACCAGGGCGTCGGCGAGCTTCTCCATGTCGGTGGTGTGCTGCTCCAGGACCGGTCGCAGCCGGTCCCAGCCGGAGAACATGTCATGGCCGCCGGTCTCGATCAGCCCGTCCGTGCAGAGCATGATCGTTTCTCCGGGCTCCAGGGTGAGCCGGCTCGTCGGGTAGTCGGCGTCCTCCTCGACGCCGAGCGGCAGCCCGCCCTCGGTCTGGCGGATCATCGCGGTCCCGTCGGCGGTGGTCACCACGGGGTCGGGATGGCCGGCCCGCGCGATGTCGAGCGTGCCGGTCTCCGGGTCGACCTCCGCGTACAGACAGGTGGCGAAGCGCGGCCCGGTCGCCTCGCCCTCGTACGCGTCGGTGAGCCCGGAGAGGAAGCGCGAGGCACGCGAGAGCACCGCGTCCGGACGGTGCCCCTCGGAGGCGTACGCGCGCAGCGCGATCCGCAGCTGCCCCATCAGCCCGGCGGCCCGCACGTCGTGGCCCTGGACGTCACCGATGACGAGGGCGATACGGCCGTTGGGGAGCGGGATCATGTCGTACCAGTCGCCGCCGACCTGGAGCCCGCCGCCGGTCGGGATGTAGCGGGCGGCGACCGTCATCCCCGGGACCTCGGGGCCGAGCGTGGGCATCATCGAGCGCTGCAGCCCCAGCGACAGCTCCCGCTCGGTCTCGGCGACCCCGGCACGCGTCAGTGCCTGCGCGAGCATCCGCGCCACGGTCGTCAGCACGGACCGCTCGTCCGGCGAGAACGACACCGGGTGCTTGAAGCCCGCCAGCCAGGCGCCCATGGTGTGCCCCGCGACGATCAGCGGCAGGAAGGCCCAGGACCGGCGCCCGAAACGGCTGGCGAGCGGCCAGGTGACCGGGTAGCGGCGGCTGTAGTCCTCGGGCGACGGCAGATAGATCGCCCGCCCTGTCCGTACGACCTCGGCGGCCGGGTAGTCGGTCTCCAGCGGCATGTTGGTGAACGGGTCCTCGTCGCCCACGCTGTGCCCGTGGTGCCCGATGATCGTCAGCCGCTCGCCCGCGACGCCGAAGACCGCCAGGCCGTCCGGCGAGAAGCCCGGCATGGAGAGCGAGGCGGCGACCCGCAGCACTTCCTCGGTCGACCTGGCCTCGGCCAGCGCCCGGCCCGCGTCCAACAGGAACGCCTCGCGGGAGCGGCGCCAGTCCCCGGTGATGGGGGTGTGCGCCCCGGTGGTGCCGGGCTGCGGTTCGGCGACCTCCTGGAGGGTGCCGACCAGTACGTAGTCCGCGCCGCCCGGTGTCTCGGGCGGGAGCGGCTTGCAGCGGCTGCGCACGGTGCGCAGCACCCGGCCGCTTCTGTCCACGATCCGCAGCCGGGCCTCGGCGAGGGTGCCCTCGGCGAGGGCGAGACTCACCACCCCGTAGATCTCGTTCCAGTCGACGGGGTGGAAACGGGAACGCACCGCGGACTCGCGGAAGACACCGGCCGCGGCGGGCAGCTCCAGGAGCCGGGCCGCCTCCGCATCGAGCGTGACGGTCCCGGCTGCGTTGTCCCAACGCCACAGACCGGTCGCGGTCGCTGCCAGGACGTCCTCGGTGCGCATTGCCCCACTTTAGGCCGACCGGCAATTGGGGGGTGGGAGAAGGAGCGGGGCTGGGCGCGTGCAGCTGCAAGGCGGAGGATTGAGGCATGGCGGAGCCATGGTGATTGACGACAACGCGGCAGATGCGCGCACCCAGCCCCGCGACGCCGCCCCCCCAATTGCCGGTCGGTCTTAAGAAGATCTGCTCCGCGAACGCCACCGAGGGTGGTCACCCAGGGAGCGTCCGGGCGGGCCCGGCGGGCGGTCTCCCGGGCCCCGGATGATCTTGAAATGTCAATGTCAATGATTCGGTGCGGGTGCGGGCGGTAGCCTGGGGTGGCTGAATCCACCCCGAACCGCGAAGACTGGATGAACGACGATGCATCGGTACAGGTCCCACACCTGCGGCGAGCTCCGCGCCTCTGACGTCGGCACCGACGTCCGACTGAGCGGCTGGCTGCACAATCGCCGAGACCTGGGTGGCATCCTCTTCATCGATCTGCGCGACCACTACGGTCTGGTGCAGCTCGTCGCCCGCCCCGGCACCCCCGGCAACGAGGCGCTGGCGAAGCTCACCAAGGAGACCGTCGTACGGATCGACGGCAAGGTCTCCGCGCGCGGCGCCGACAACGTCAACCCGGAGCTCCCGACCGGCGAGATCGAGATCGAGGTCACCGAGGTCGAGGTGCTGGGCGAGGCCGCCCCGCTGCCCTTCACGATCAACGCCGAGGACGGGGTCAACGAGGAGCGGCGCCTGGAGTACCGCTTCCTCGACCTGCGCCGCGAGCGCATGCACCGCAACATCATGCTGCGCTCGGCGGTCATCGCCTCCATCCGCGCCAAGATGGTGGCCCTCGGCTTCAACGAGATGGCGACCCCGATCCTCACCGCGACCTCCCCCGAGGGCGCCCGTGACTTCGTCGTCCCGTCCCGGCTGAACCCGGGCAAGTTCTACGCCCTGCCCCAGGCCCCGCAGCAGTTCAAGCAGCTGCTGATGATCTCCGGCTTCGACCGCTACTTCCAGATCGCGCCGTGCTTCCGCGACGAGGACGCCCGCGCGGACCGTTCGCCCGGCGAGTTCTACCAGCTCGACGTCGAGATGTCGTTCGTCGAGCAGGAGGACGTCTTCCGGCCGATCGAGAAGCTGATGACCGAGCTCTTCGAGGAGTTCGGCAACGGCCGCCACGTCACCTCGCCGTTCCCGCGCATCCCGTTCCGCGAGTCGATGCTGAAGTACGGCAACGACAAGCCCGACCTGCGCGCCAAGCTGGAACTGGTCGACATCTCCGACGTCTTCGCCGACTCGGAGTTCAAGGCGTTCGCCGGCAAGCACGTCCGTGCCCTCCCGGTCCCGGACACCGCGGGCCAGTCCCGGAAGTTCTTCGACGGCCTCGGCGACTACGCCGTCCAGCACGGCGCCAAGGGCCTGGCCTGGGTCCGCGTCGGCGAGGACGGCGCCCTGGCGGGACCGATCGCCAAGTTCCTCACCGAGACCGACGTCAAGACCCTCACCGAGCGTCTCTCCCTCGTCCCCGGCCACGCGGTCTTCTTCGGCGCGGGTGAGTTCGACGAGGTATCCAAGATCATGTCCGCCGTCCGCGTCGAGGCCGCCAAGCGCGCCGGCCACTTCGAGGAGGGCGTCTTCCGGTTCTGCTGGGTCGTCGACTTCCCGATGTACGAGAAGGACGAGGACACCGGCAAGATCGACTTCTCCCACAACCCCTTCTCGATGCCCCAGGGCGGCCTGAAGGACCTGGAGGAGAAGGACCCGCTGGACATCCTCGCCTGGCAGTACGACATCGTCTGCAACGGCATCGAGCTGTCCTCCGGCGCCATCCGTAACCACGAGCCCGAGCTGATGCTCAAGGCCTTCGAGATCGCCGGTTACGACCGCGAGACCGTCGAGCACGAGTTCGCGGGCATGCTCCGCGCCTTCCGCCTCGGTGCCCCGCCGCACGGCGGCATCGCCCCGGGCGTCGACCGCATCGTGATGCTGCTGGCCGACGAGCCCAACATCCGCGAGACGATCGCCTTCCCGCTCAACGGCAACGCCCAGGACCTGATGATGGGCGCCCCGACGGAGCTGGACGAGACCCGCCTGCGCGAGCTGAACATCCAGCTCCGCAAGCCGGCGGCGACGGCAAAGGAAAAGGCGGACGCCAAGGATTCCGTGGCGAGGGACACCGGCGCGAAGTAAGCGTCACCGGGTCCACTTCGGTTCCACGTGAAACATCCCCCGGCCGGGGTCGGCCGGGGGATGTTTCACGTTTGCGGCGGGCTGTCTCACGTCGCGTTCAGGGCCACCGTCGGGTGGAGACGGGAGGCGCGGATCGCCGGGTAGAGGCCCGCGACCACGCCGATCAGGAGGGTGGCGGCCAGACCGCCCGCCAGGGACCAGGGCGGGACCACCGTCGTCCACCCCTGGACCCGCGCGAAGCCGTACGTCGCCGCCGCGCCCAGCAGCGCGCCCGTCGCCCCGCCCAGCGCCGACAGCAGCAGCGACTCGGTCAGGAACTGGAGCCGGATCGCGCCCCGGGTCGCGCCCAGCGAGCGGCGCAGGCCGATCTCCTGGCGGCGCTCCAGGACGGAGATGACCATGGTGTTGGCGACGCCCACCCCACCGACCAGGAGGGCCACCGCGCCCAGGCCGAGCATCAGGTTCGTCAGGCCCTCGTCGGTGGCGGCCTTGGCGGCCAGCGCGTCCGAGGGCCGCGAGACCTTGATCCCCGCCTCGTTGCCGGGGCTGATGGTGCGGGCCAGGATCGCCCGTACGTCCGCCACCGAGGCGTCCGTGGAACGCTCGAAGATGGTGGTGGGGTGGCCGTCGAAGCCGAAGTAGCGCTCGGCGGCGGGGAATCCGACCATGGCCACCCGGTCCAGATTGGGGACCAGTTCGAGCGGTTCGAGGATGCCGACGACGGCCACGCGGGTGTCGTTCATCATGATCGTCTCGCCGGTGCGGGTGACGCCGAGGCGTTCCGCGGCCACCGCGCCGAGGACCGTCGTCGGGAGGCGTTCGCCGGCCGGGTTCAGCCAGACGCCCTTGCCGACCTCGCCGCCGAGCGCGGAGAGCAGGTCGGTGCGGACCGCCTGGGCGGTGACGCCGGCGGTGCGCTCCTCGGGCACCACGTCGCTGCGGCGGATGCGGGCGTCGATGTCGGCGGTGGCCGTGGCGTGCTGGACCGGGCCGACGCGCTCGACCATCGCGACCGCGTTCCTGGGCAGCTTGATCTCCTGCCCCATGGCGTCCTTGCCGGCCTCGGCGGTGAGGAGGTTGGTGCCGAGGCGGTCGAGCCGGGCCATCAGGTCCGCGCGGCTCGACTCGGACAGCCCGACGACCGCGACCATGGTCGCGATCCCGATGGCGATGCCGAGCGCCGACAGCACCACCCGCGCGCGCCGCGCGTGGAGTCCGACCGCACCGACGCGGAGGATGTCGCGGGGGGAGAGGCGGGCGGGCCTGAGGTCGTTCTTCATGAACCGGCCTCTTCCGTACGCGGGTCGAAGGGGATGCCGGACCGCATGTCCGAGACGATCTCGCCGTCCCTGAAGCGGACCCGGCGCGGCAGCGAGTCCGCGATCTCGTTGTCGTGGGTGATCACGCAGATGGTGGTGCCGGACGCGTTCAGCTCGTGCAGCAGCTCCATGACGATCTCGCCGGACGCGGTGTCCAGCGCCCCGGTCGGTTCGTCCGCCAGCAGCAGCCGGGGTTCTCCCACCAGGGCACGGGCGATGGCCACGCGCTGCTTCTCGCCGCCGGACAGCTCGTTCGGCGTGTGCGAGCCGCGGTGGTCCAGCCGGACCTTGGCGAGCGCCTCCCGGGCACGCGTACGCCGTTCCCTCGGTGGGACGCCCGCGTACAGCAGCCCGTCGGCGACGTTGTCCACCGCGTCGCGCCCCGCCGCCAGATGGAAGTGCTGGAACACGAAGCCGATGTGGCGGGCGCGCAGTGCGGAGAGCCGGGAGTCGGAGAGCCCGGACACGTCGTACCCGGCGACCCGTACGGTGCCCGTGGTGGGCTTGTCGAGGGTGCCCATGATGTTGAGCATCGTGGACTTGCCGGAGCCGGACGGGCCGACGACGGCGAGCAGTTCGCCCGCCCCGACGGTGAGGTTCACCCCGCGCAGGGCGTGGACGCCGCCGGGGTACGACTTGGTGGCGTCCCGCAGTTCGATCACCGGGGCCGGTGTCATGACTTGGCCACTCCGACCTTCAGGCCCTCGCGCACGTCCGGGCCGCTGACCTCGATCTGCCCGTCGGCGGTCATGCCCGTCTCCACCCGGATCATCTTCGAGGTGGCCCCCCGGACGACCTGGAGGCCGTAGCCGCCGTTCTCGCCGCGCAGGGCGACGACCGCCTCGACGGGGACCGCGAGGACTCCCTTGTGCGCCTCGCTGACGAACTTCACGCTCGCCGACGCCTTGGTGTCCTCGCCGGACGCGGCGTTCGCCCCGCCGTCCAGGACGACCTCGACGACGATGCCGTCCTCGGCGACCGCGTCGCCCCCCGAGGCGGACTCCTCGGGGCGCACCGTCCCGGCGACCTTGCCGGCCACGGTCTTCCCGCTCGGCAGGGTGACCTCGACCCTGGTGCCCTTCGAGGTGAGCGCGCCGTCGGTCTGCTCCAGTTCCGCCCGTACGACGGGCCGGGTGGAGGCGACCGTCAGGACCGGTTCGTCCGGGCCCACCTGGTCGGCGAGCGCCGCGTCGGCGGAGACCACCTTGACCTGGCCGGGCTGGAAGACGACGTCTCCCCTGCCGACCCGGCCCGTGGTGTCGCGGTTCAGCGACTTCTGCCACTGCTTGACGGCGGCCTCGGTGCCCTCGTCGTACCGAGTGTCGACGTACAGCTGCGAGCCGTACCCCAAGTCGCGCAGGTTGCGCTCCAGTTGGAGTACGTCGCTGCCCCGGTCGCCCGCCTTCATCTCGCGGAACATCGGGACCGGCCCGTAGAGGAGGGTGACGGGCTTGTCGTTCAGTTCGTACAGCGCCTGCCCCGTGGTCACCGTCCTGCCTTCGGAGGCGGCCACCGTGACGGTGCCCTCGACGGCGGACTTGACGGCGCGGCGCTGCGAGAAGTCGAGCCTGCCGTCGACCGTCCTGGACTGCACGAGGTCGGTGCGTACGACGGTCGCGGTGGCGGGCGGCAGGTCGCCGCCCCGGTCGGAGGCCCCCGCGTCGCCGCCGTCGCCGAGGCGCAGGACGCCCCCGGTGACGGCGGCGAGGACGGTCACCGCGCCGAGCGCGACGAGGGCGGAGCGGCGTTTCACTGCATGCCTTCCACGCTGTCGATCAGCTTCGGCCGGCACGCCTCACGGGCCTTCTTGTACGTCGGCGAATCGGGGTCGATGACCGGGGACGCGGGGTTCGGGTCGCCGCCCGGCTGGGCGTTGCCGCCGCTCATGGTCGGGTTGGTGAACCTGGAGACGCCGTTGTCCCGCATGCACTTGGCGTGCGCGAGCATCGACTCGTAGGCCTTCTGCTCGTCGCGCTCGGGCTCGACGTCCATGACGGCCTGCATCTCGGGGACGCAGACACGGTTCTTGCCGCCCTTGTACGCCTCGCTCTGGCCGGGCTTGGAGGCGATCTCCTCGACCTTCGTCCAGTCGAGGTAGCCGCTGAGCTTGGGGTCGGGGAAGTCCTTGTAGCCGCCCTTGACGCGCATGCACTGGACGTACTTCATCTGGGCGTCGTAGAAGGCACTCTTGCCCGCGGGCGGGGCGCTCGGCCCGCTCCCGTCCTTCGCGGCGCCCGCGCTCGGCGACGCGTCCGGTACGTCGGCGATCACGTCGTCCTTCTTCGTGCCGCCGGCGCTGTCGTCACCGCCGCCGCAGGCGACGGAGAAGGCGAGCACGGGCAGGGCCACGAGGGTGGCCAGGCGCAGCCGGGCGGCGGCGCGGGGGTTCGTGCGGGGGCTGGTCCTGAGGAAGGTCATGCGCTTCACGCTCGGCGTTGCGGATGATGGCCCGTCCATGGCCACATGATGGGAACGTAACAATGCCCCCGGCCTGCGCATTCGCCCCCGTGCACGGCAGACGGAAACGGTCCGGGCGTGTCCATAATCGGCCTCATGCCGCATGTGTTGCTGATCGAGGACGACGCGTCCGTACGGGACGGGATGGAGCTCGTGCTGCGCCGGCACGGGTACGGCGTGGAGACCGCCGCCACCGGCGAACAGGCCCTCGCCCTGCTGGCCGGGGAGCGGGGAGCGCGGGTCGAACTGGCCGTTCTGGACCTGATGCTGCCCGGCATGGACGGCTTCGAGGTGTGCCGCCGCATCCGCGCCCGCTCGGCGACCCTGCCGGTCATCATGCTGACCGCACGCGGCGACGACCAGGACATCGTGACCGGCCTGGAGGCGGGCGCCGACGACTACGTCGTCAAGCCGGTCACCGCACCCGTCCTGGAGGCCCGCATCCGGGCCGCCCTGCGGCGGGCGGAACCGTCCGGGCAGGCCCAGGGGCTCGCCGCCGACCTTGCCGGGCTGGTGATCGACCGCGCGGGCCTGACCGTCACCAAGCACGGCACACCGGTCCCGCTGCCGCCCACCGAACTGCGGCTGCTGCTGGAGCTGTCGGCCTCCCCCGGCCGGGTCCTCAGCCGCGAGCAGCTCCTCGAATCCGTCTGGGACCACACGTTCCTGGGCGACTCCCGGCTGGTGGACGCGGCGGTCGGCCGGCTGCGGGCCAAGCTGGAGGACGTACCGGCCAAGCCCCGGTACGTCCAGACGGTGCGGGGCTTCGGCTACCGCTTCGGGCCGCTGTGAACCGTACGGCCCACGCCGGCGCCAGGCGTCCCGCCGCCGCCCCGAGAAGGCGCTCGCGACGCCTCGTCGGCGGGCTGCGCATCCGGCTCGTCGTCACCTTCGTCGTCGTCGCCCTCATCAGCGCGGTGACCGCGACCGCACTCGCCTACCGGGACGCCCGCACCGCCGTCCTCCAGCGCACCCAGAACGCCGCCGTGAACGACCTCCGGGAGCGGGTCACCGCGGTGTCCGCCGACTTCGACGTACCGCCCGACCAGCAGTCGCTGTCCCGGTTCGCGGCCCGGGTGTCGGACGGCATCGGCGGAAACATCGTGGTCGCCCGCTACCAGGACCTCTCCGCAGTCTCCGACTCGCTCGCCGACACGGAGGCCCGGATCACCGTCGAGCTGCGCACCGCCGTCATGACCGGCGACGACGCGAGGTTCCAGCGGGTGCGGTGGCGGGGCGAGCCCTACCTGGTGGTCGGCACGCCCGTCGTCTTCGCCGACGGGGACCACCGCACCTCCGGCCTGGAGGTCTACGCGATCTCCGATCTGCGGGCCGAGCGCGACGACACCGCCGCCCTGCTGGACTCCGTACGGGCGGGCATGGTGCCGGTGGTGCTGGTGGCCGCCGTCCTGGCGCTGCTGGCCGCGGGGACGGTCCTTCGGCCGGTGCGGAAGCTGGGCCGGGCCACCCGCGAGCTCGCGGCCGGAGACCTCGGCAGCCGGGTCGCCGTCTCCGGGCACGACGAACTCGCCGACCTGGCCAGGACGTTCAACGAGACCGCCGACGCGCTCCAGGCCTCCGACACGGAGCTGCGCGAGCAGGAGGCGAAGGCGCGCCGCTTCGTGGCGGACGTGTCGCACGAACTGCGCACGCCCCTCGCGGCGATGACGATGGTGGCGACCGTACTGGAGGAGGACGCCGACCAGCTCCCGCCGGACGCGGCGCGGGCGGCCCGTACCGTCGGCGCGGAGACGGCCCGGCTGTCCCGGCTGGTCGAGGACCTGATGGAGATCTCCCGCTTCGACGCGAAGGCGGTACGGCTGAACGCGGCCGAGACGGACCTGGCCGACACCGTACGGGCGTCGCTGGCGCTGCGCGGCTGGACGGACCGGGTGCGGACGGACCTCGACGAGGGCGTACGGGCGGTGGTCGACCGGCGCCGGATCGACGTGATCGTCGCGAACCTGGTGGGCAACGCGCTGCGGCACGGGGCTCCGCCGGTCACCGTGACCCTCACGACGGCCCTCGCGGCGGACGGCGAGTGGGTGGTGCTGTCCGTCGCCGACCACGGACCGGGGCTGCCGCCGGAGGCGCGGGAGCGGGTCTTCGACCGCTTCTACAAGGCGGACGCGGCCCGCACCCGCGGCGCGGCCGACGACAGCGGACAGGGCAGCGGCCTGGGCACGGCGATCGCGCTGGAGAACGCCCGCCTGCACGGCGGCACGATCGAGGCGGCCGTTGCGGCCGATGCGGCGGACGGACCGGCGCGCGGTGCGGTGTTCACACTGCGGCTGCCCCTGCGACGTACGGGAGAGGACACGGAGTGAAGATCCGCCAGGGGATCGCGGCCGCCGCGCTGGGGGCCGCCCTCGTGGGCTGCGGCGTCCAGCCGACCGGGGTGATAGGCGCGGGCGAGCCCGCGTCCGGGCTGACGCGCGGCATGCGGCTGTACTACGCGTCGGCGGGCGGGCTGCGCGCGGTGCCGCTGGTCGACCGGGAGGTCGAGGACCTCAACGGCGTGCTGAAGCTGCTCGGCGCCATGCCGCCGCCCGCCGATCAGGGCGGGCTCACCTCCCTCGTCCACCTCGGCGGTTACTCGGCGACCGGCTCGGGCGCCCGGGTCACGGTGCGCCTGGAGGGCCTCTACGGGGAGTCGGGCCGCGACCAGGCCACGGGCCAGCTGGTGTGCACGCTGGCGCGCGCCCAGTCCGTACTCGAACCGAAGGTCAGGACCGATGACGTCGAGGTCACCCTGCGCCCGTCCGAGGGCGAAGCGCTGGGCCCGTACCGGTGCGCGGAGTTCCTCAACGGGTGAGCCGTCCTCGCGGGGCAGTTCTTCTTCGCGGAGTCAGCGGTCCTCGACTCGGCGAAGATCGCGCCGTACTCGACCAGTACCACCATCCGCACCACCCTCACGGAGGACACCATCTACGACGGGAGCGGGGTCACGGGCGGGCTGCTGAAGCTCTCGTACCGCAAGGGCCGGATGGCCCGGGGTGTCGTCGGCTCGATCACGATGGGCGTGGACCCGGACGAGACGCACGACGGCACCGATCTCTGACCGGCACTCAGACCTCCGTTTCCCCCGCGGAGGGGAAGGGCCCGGAACCTACATGCAAGGAACGGTTCCGGGCCGTTCCGGCGCGCGTGTCCGGGGAGGCAGTACAGCCGTATGGCCCCCGTGCGGATTCGCGCTCGGGCGTCGCGGCGTTAACTGGGGTCGGCGGTAAGAGGCGTGACGGGGAGCTCGCCTGTGCTGCCGTCACCCCACGACCGCTGAGGAGTTTCCGTGTCCGCTTCCCGTCCGTCGGCCGTCCGGCGTCCCCCGTACGCCGTCCACGCCGGTGCCTGTGCCGCCGCGCTGCTGCTGCTCACCGCCTGCGGCAACACCTCCGAGACGGCCGCCAAGGACCCCGCCGCCCGGGCGAGCGCCACGGCCACCGCCGGTGTCGCGGGTCCACCGGCCGAGCGGGTACGGAGACGGGCCGCCCCGGGGCCGTACGCGCCGGTCGTCCGGCCGCGCGAGATCCCCGCGCTGGGACCGAAGACCCGGGCCGCGATTCCGGCGGACGCCAAACAGGTCCTCGTCGTCACCGGCGACGACTACGACTCCAGCCTGTCCAACACGGTCCTCTACGCCCGGGACAACCCGGCCCTGGGCTGGCTGCCCGTCACGACCCGCTGGCCTGCCCACAACGCGCTGAACGGCTGGACCGACGAGCACTGGGAGAACGACCTCCGCTCCCCGGTCGGGGTCTACGGGCTGACGTACGCGGGCGGTCTGCTCGATCCTCCGGAAACGGCGTTCCCCTACGACCAGAACCCGGCGTTCGTGGTGAGCGGCGAGGGCTTCGACGGGGAGCCGCTCGAAGGGTCCTTCGACTACGTCGTCGCCATCGACTACAACCGCACCCCCGGCGTCACCCCCCTGGACCGGGAACGCCCCCTCGGCCAGGAACGCGGCGGCGGCATCTGGATCCACGTCGACCACGGCGGCCCGACCCAGGGCTGCATCTCGCTCCCCGAGGACCGGATGCGGGAACTCCTGAGCACCCTCGACCCGGCGAAGAAGCCGGTCGTCGTGATGGGGGACGCGGAGGCCCTGGAGCGGTGAACCGGGTACGGGAAAAGGCCGGGACCGTGGTGCGCTCCCGGCCCTTCGCCGTATGTACGTGAGACCTGCCTACGCGGGCTTCTCCTCCAGGCGCGGGAAGAGCACCGCGCCCTTCGTCACCGTCGCGCCCAGCGGGAGCCGGCCCCAGGTGCCCGCGTCCTGCACGCGCTGGTCGGACAGCGCGCCCAGGGACGCCTCGGCGCCCAGCGACTCCCACAGCTTCTGCGAGGTCTCCGGCATCACGGCGTTCAGCAGGACCGCGACACCGCGCAGCGACTCGGCGGCCGTGTAGAGGATCGTCGCGAGGCGGGCCTGCCCCTCGGGGGAAGTGTCCTTGGCGACCTTCCAGGGCTCCTGCTCCGTGATGTAGCCGTTGACCTGCTTCACGAAGTCGAAGATCGCCAGGATGCCGGCCTGGAAGTCCAGCTCCTCGCCGATCTTCTCGTCGGCCGTGGCGACGGCCTTCGCCAGTCCCTCCTGGACCGCCTTCTCGGCGTCACCCGACGCGGTGGCCTCCGGGAGCGCCCCGCCGAAGTACTTGCCGACCATGGCCGCGACGCGCGAGGCGAGGTTGCCGTAGTCGTTGGCGAGCTCGGAGGTGTAGCGGGCGGAGAAGTCCTCCCAGGAGAACGAGCCGTCGCTGCCGAACGCGATCGCCCGCAGGAAGTACCAGCGGTACGCGTCCACGCCGAAGTGCGAGGTCAGGTCCTGCGGCTTGATGCCCGTCAGGTTCGACTTCGACATCTTCTCGCCGCCGACCATCAGCCAGCCGTTGGCCGCGACCCGGCCGGGCAGCGGCAGGCCCTGCGCCATCAGCATCGCGGGCCAGATCACCGCGTGGAAGCGGAGGATGTCCTTGCCGACCAGGTGGACATTGGCGGGGAACGTCCCGTCGAACTTCTCCTGGTTGGCGCCGTAGCCGACCGCCGTGGCGTAGTTCAGCAGGGCGTCGACCCACACGTAGATGACGTGCTTCTCGTCCCACGGCACCGGGACGCCCCAGTCGAAGGTCGAGCGGGAGATGGAGAGGTCCTGCAGGCCCTGCTTGACGAAGTTGACGACCTCGTTGCGGGCGGACTCGGGCTGGATGAAGCCCGGGTTGTTCGCGTAGAACTCCATCAGCTTCGGGCCGTAGGCGCTCAGCTTGAAGAAGTAGTTCTCCTCCTTGAGGATCTCCACCGGCTTCTTGTGGACCGGGCACAGCTTGACGCCGTTCTCGTCCTCGATGAGGTCGCCGGGGAGCTTGTACTCCTCGCAGCCCACGCAGTACGGGCCCTCGTAGCCGCCCTTGTAGATCTCGCCCTTGTCGTACAGGTCCTGCACGAACTCCTGCACCCGGTCGGTGTGCCGCTTCTCCGTCGTACGGATGAAGTCGTCGTTCGCGATGTTCAGGTGCTCCCAGAGGGGCTTCCAGGCCTCCTCGACGAGCTTGTCGCACCACTCCTGCGGGGTGACATTGTTCGCCTCGGCAGTGCGCATGATCTTCTGACCGTGCTCGTCCGTGCCGGTGAGGTACCACACCTTCTCGCCGCGCTGGCGGTGCCAGCGCGTGAGCACGTCGCCTGCGACGGTCGTGTAGGCGTGGCCCAGGTGAGGAGCGTCGTTGACGTAGTAGATGGGGGTCGATACGTAGAAACTCTTCACGCCGTCGCCCCCTTGCTTCTCGGATCCAGTGGCCGCCATGGTCGAAATCCTAACGGCCCGCGGGAGATCAACTCACACCGATAAACCCGGCCACGGGCGTGGAGACCTTTGCGAAACATCCCTTCCCGTAACAAAGACGCATCCTGGGAGGGAGCGGACACGCGTGGACGAGGCAGGGGACATCACGATGCGGGTACTGGTCGCCGAGGACGAGGAGATCCTGGCGGAGCTGGTCGCCACCGGGCTGCGGCGGGCCGGGTTCGCCGTCGACACGGTGTACAGCGGTGACGCCGCCCTCGCCTACCTGGGGCTGCACGACTACGACGTCGTCGTCCTCGACCGCGACCTGCCGCGGGTGCACGGCGACGACGTGGCGCGCGGCCTCGTCGCCTCCGGCTCCCGGACCAGGATCCTGATGCTCACCGCCGCCGCTTCCATGGAGGACCGGGTCGCCGGGCTCGACCTCGGCGCCGACGACTACCTGGGCAAACCGTTCGAGTTCCCCGAGCTGGTCTCGCGGGTACGGGCGCTGCGGCGGCGCAGCGCCCGCCCCGTTCCCCCGCAGCTGGAACGGCACGGCATCCGGCTCGACACCGTACGGCGTACCGCCTCGCGGGACGGGCGGGAGCTGGACCTCTCGCCGAAGGAGTTCTCGGTGCTCCAGCTGCTGCTGGAGGCCGACGGCGGGACCGTCAGCGCCGAGGAACTGCTGGAGCGGGCCTGGGACGCCAACGCCGACCCCTTCACCGGCGCGGTGCGCGTCTGCATGAGCAAGCTGCGCGGGAAGCTCGGGGAACCGGCGCTGATCCGTACGGTGCAGGGCGTGGGGTACGCCCTGTGAGGCGCTTGGCCCAGGTGCCGCACTCCAGGATCCGGACCCGGATCGCGCTCGTGTACGGCGGAGTGTTCCTGATCCTCGGCACGGCGCTGCTCGCCACCGTCAACCTCGCCTCCCGCGCCGGTACGGACTCCCAGGCGCGCGACATCGCCCGCACCGCTGCGGTCGTCCAGCCCGGCTACGCGGTGAACGGTCCGCTCGTCACCCGGCGCAGTCTCGGGCCGCCCACCGTCTACGACCTCACCGACCACGTCAGCGACGCGGCCGGGCAACAGATGCTCATCTGGTCCGTGGCCTCGCTGCTCGTGATGACGGCCTGCGCGGTCGCCGTGGGCTGGTGGACCGCGGGGCGGGTGCTGCGTCCCGTCCACGCCATGACCGCGAAGGCGCGCCGGCTCTCCGAGCACAATCTGCACGAGCGGATCGCGTCCAGCGGTCCCGACGACGAGCTGAAGGAGCTCGGCGACACGCTCGACGCGCTGCTGGCCCGGCTGGAGAAGGCGTTCGACAGTCAGCGGCGGTTCATCGCCAACGCCTCCCACGAGCTGCGGACCCCGCTCGCCACCCAGCGGGCCGCGATCCAGATCGGTCTGGACGACCCGTCCGCGGAGGATCTCGTACGCACTCGGCAGACGCTCCTGGACAACAACCGGCGCAGCGAGCGGCTCATAGAGGGGCTGCTGGTCCTGGCGCGCAGCGAGCGCGGGCTCGCCGAGGGCGAGCGGGAGACGGTGGATCTCGCGCAGGTGGTGGCGGAGGAGGCGGCCCGGCACCCGGGCGTGCGGGCCGATACGCATTTCTGCACGGTGCGGGGGAACCGGATGCTGCTCGCGCAGCTGGTGGCGAATCTGCTGGTCAACGCCGTCACGTACAACGTGCCGGACGGGACGGTGGACGTGTCACTGGTGACGGCCGGCGGCGGGGCGCTGCTGGAGGTCCGCAACACCGGGCCCGTGGTGGACGCGGCGGACATCCCCGGGCTGTTCGAGCCGTTCCGGCGGGGTGAGGGCAAGGACCGGATGGGGCGCGGGTCGGGCCTCGGCCTCTCGATCGTGCGCTCCATCGCCGTCGCGCACGGCGGTACGGTCACGGCGGTGCCGGGCCCCGGGGGCGGGCTCGCCGTGACCGTACGTCTGCCGGTGGATCAGGCGTCGGCCGCGGTGTCGCGGGCCGCGATCCAGGCGGGGAGCGCGGCGAGGACCTCGCGGTAGAACGTGGTGTCCGCGACCTCCTGGGGTGCGGGGCCCGCGTGGAAGAACCCGGCGTTCGGGGCGTCCAGCTTGCGCAGGAAGTCGAAGCCCTTGGCGTCCTGTTCGCCGAACGCGACGAACTGGAAGAACAGCGGCAGCCGCGCCGCGTCGGCCAGCGCCTGCTTGGCGGCCTGCTTGGCGTCCGGCGGACCGTCCGTCTGGAAGATCACCAGGGCGGGGCCGGTCGCCTCCGACTTCTCGTAGTGCGCGACGACCTCTTCGACGGCGCTCTGGTAGTTCGTACGGCCGAGGCGGCCGAGGCCCGCGTTCAGCTCGTCGATCCGGCCCTCGTGGTCGGCGAGGCCGACCGTGCCGGTGCCGTCGATGTCCGTCGAGAAGAAGACCACGGGGACGCTCGCGTTCTCGTCCAGGTGCGCGGCGAGTGCCACCGTGCGGTCGCCCAGGTGCTGGGCGCTGCCGTCCTTGTAGAACGGCCGCATGGAGCCGGAGCGGTCGAGGACCAGGTAGACGGTGGCGCGCAGCCCGGTCAGCCCGTGCGCCTTCAGCCCGGCCTGGGCCGCCTTGTACGAGTCGACGAGCCCGGGAGCACGCGACTTGACCTTGGCGAGGGTGAGCGCGGGCTTGGGGGCGGCGGCCACCGGAGCGGGCTCGGGGGCGGGCTCCGGCGCGGGGGCGGGGGCGGGGGCCGGGGTGGGCTCGGGCTCTGCCTGCGCCTCGGGCTCGGCGGGGGCCGTTTCGGCTACGGGGGTGGGGGCGGGGGTTTCTGCCTTGACCTCGGGCTCGGGCTCGGGCTCGGCCTCAGCAGCTGCGGGCTCCGGCTCGGGCTCGGCCTCGGCGGCTACGGGCTCGGGTTCCGGCTCGGCCTCGGCGGCTACGGGCTCGGGTTCCGGCTCGGCCTCGGCGGCTACGGGCTCGGGCTCGGGCTCGGCCTCAGCAGCTGCGGGCTCCGGCTCGGGCTCGGCCTCGGCGGCTACGGGCTCCGGCTCCGGCTCCGCGACGACCGGCTCGGCCTCTGCTGCGGGAGCCTCAACCTCGACGACCTCCACCTCGACGACCTCCGTCGCCTTCGGCTCCGCCGACTCCGGCTTCGGGGCCGAACCCTGTGCCGGGACCGTGGGGATGGACGCCTTGTCGAAGGCGGCCGCCACGAGGTCCGAGGCCAGACCGCTGTTGTCGCCGACGGACCGGGGAGAGGCGGGGGCCGGTACCGAAGCCTTGGTGGCCGGGGCGGTTTCGCGCACCGGGGCCGTCTCCGCGGCCGGCTCGTCCGCTGTCGCTGTCGCCGGCTCCGCGGGCGCGGTGCGTTCGGTCTGGGGCGGGACCGTGGCCGTCGGCGCGTCCTGCTCCGCGCGGTCACGGCCGAACACCTTGCGCAGCAAGCTCCGAATGCCCATGGGCGAGGCCTTTCGCGTGAGTTGGGTGCGATAAATGTCCGACCTGCGGGAATTGATCCCTGGCCAGGGCGGATACGTAAGGTTAGCGGCCGGATCCGGCCCTTCGGTGGTGCGGCCCGCCCGTGTGAGAACTGAGCCGCAACCGAGCCCTGAACGAGTCCTGTGCGCATGCCGTGCGGGCCTGATGTACGTCGTTCAAATGTGCGCACTCGATCCAGAGTCGTCTTGTTAACGTGAACGGACGGTGCATCTGACGGAAAGTCAGGCGCACCGTTGTCCGTTATTTGCCTGCGTTACCAAGAAGGGCTCCCACATGGGACAACCATCCCGTAGAACTCGTTTTGCCGCCTGTGCCGTCGCGGCAGGGGCGATGCTTTCCGGCCTCGTCCCGGCGGTCGGTGCGGCCGCCGCTCCGGCGTCCGCGCTCCCGTCCGCGGTGCAGGCCGCCGACGACCCGGGCAACGAGGGCATGCCGGACGACGGATTCGACGACGAATCCGAGGCCGAGCAGGACGACTTCGCCGGAACCGGAACCGCATCCGTTTCCCCCGTCCCGGGCGTCTCCGGTCTTGCCGCCGCCCCCCCTCCCCGGCCGGGCCGCCGACTTCAAGCTGGCGAAGAGCACCGACATTTCCGGTCTCGTCACGAAGCTGGACGCCGCGCTGCCCAAGCAGGGCCTCACCGAGCTGATGGAGCAGGCCAATCGGCCCGCCGACTGGGAGAGCGCCTGCGGAACGGCCGGTATCTACGGCTCCGATCTGGCGGTCAACCACCGCGTCTGCTGGCAGAGCGACGACGCCACCTCCTCGGAGTGGGTGCCGCAGGCCATCACCGGCGTCTCGGACGCGCAGGAGGACGAGGACTGGGGCACGTCCAACGCCGAGCCGATCGCCGTGGCCGGTTACGACGCGGAGAACCCGGGCCGCAGCAACTACGCCTCGGGCAGCGACAACTGCGTTCAGAGTTCGGCATCGGACGCCTGCAACGAAAAGGGCATCCGGGTCAGCTTCTTCAACCAGGCCACCAAGATGTACCGCCATGTGCTGCTCGTCTGGCCGTACCTGAACTCCAAGGACCACATCTCCTTCGACGCGCTGCACGCGAGCGAGGGCAAGTGCACCACCGAGGTGACGCCCTCCTGCGCCGCGCAGAACGGCATCCACGCCGGTGGAATGGTCTGGTACGGCGACTACCTGTACGTCGCCGACACCGCCAACGGCATGCGGGTCTTCGACATGCGCAAGATCATGGACCTCAACCCGGACAACAACGCCGACGTCGACGACCCGACGCCGGACGGTCTGGTCAGCAACGTCGTGGACAAGAAGCGGGTCGGCCGGCAGAGCAACGTCTGGTACGGCTACGGCTACCGCTACGTCATGCCGCAGGTCGCCACGCTGAAGTTCACCACGGCGAAGAACGGCGGGACCACCAGCGGGAACCAGTGCTACGCCACCGGGCGCCCGAAGGCCTCGTACATCTCGCTGGACCGCACCGACACCGACCACATGGTTCTCGGTGAGTACTGCAACACCAACAACGGTGGCACGAGCCCCGGCCGCGTCGGCACGTATCCGATGACCGCGCTGACCGCCGCGGTCGAGGGCGCGACCGGCACGGCGGCCAACGCCGACCTGGCCTACGGTCTGCCGACCGGCGGCACCTTCAACAACGAGGCCCTGTGGCACAAGATCCAGGGCGTCACGCGGTACGAGGGCAAGTGGTACTTCCACCGCAGCAACGGCTTCGACAACGGCCGGCTGCTCCAGGCCACGCCGGGCACGGTCGACGGAACGTCCCAGCTCGTCGGCAACGCGAAGACGCTGGAGTCGTCGTTCGGGCCCGAGGATTTCTACCTCGCACACGGGCGCGGTGACGGTTTCGCGCCGCAGCTGTGGTCGCTGAGCGAGCACGCGCCGAGCAAGTGCGGGGCGTGCAAGCGCGAGGTGTACAGCTACAACATGTCCGAAGTGATCAGCGACTTCGGCTGATCCGCCGGGCAGGCCCTAAAGTCGGATGCATGGTTTCCGGTGAGGCGCCGCAGGCGGAGGGCAGCGTTCGGGTCGACGTCTGGATCTGGTCGGTCCGGCTGACGAAGACCCGTTCGCAGGCCGCTGCCGCCTGCCGCGCCGGTCATGTGAAGGTCGCAGGCGAGCGCGCCAAGCCCGCCCAGGCGTTGCGCGTCGGCGACGAGGTACGGCTCCGGCACGCCGGCCGCGACCGGATCGTGGTCGTGTCGAAGATCGTCAAGAAGAGGGTCGGCCCTCCGGTGGCGGCGGAGTGCTTCATCGACAACAGCCCGCCCCCGCCGCCGCGCGAGACGGCGATCCAGGTTCCGGTACGGGACCGGGGCGCGGGGCGGCCGACGAAGCGGGACCGGCGCGAGATGGAACGGTTGCGGGGGCCGGCTCCACGGAGTGACGGTTCCACGGAGTGACGGTTCCACGGGGCAGGCCCTACGGCTGGGGCGACGCGATCGCCCGGGCCGCCGCCACCTCCTGGCGCAGCGGAGCCAGCACCCCTTCCTCGTCGCCCGGGAGTTCGGTGCGCACCTCCACCAGGACCTCGCTCGCCCGTATCCCGTCGGCCAGCTCCCGCAGCTGCCGCTGGACCTCCGCGACCTCGGCCGGCGGCGGCTCGGGTGCTCCGTGGTTGACCCGGACCCGGGCCGCCGTCGTCGCGTCCACGATGCGTTCGACCGCGACGACCAGCGGCCACCAGGCCGCGGCCCGGGTGCCGACCGGGGGCGGTTCCGTCAGTGCGCGCTGGAATTCGGAACGTACGACCGACAGGTCGCGGTAGATCCGGCGCCGGGCCCGCACCCGTTCCGCCCGGTCGCCGGAGCGGCCCGGCTCGAACGCGTACGCCACATAGTCCGCGACGTCCGCCACCGCGTCCGCGAGCCGGTGGCCGATCCGTACGTGCCAGCTCTCCGGCCACAGCAGATAGCCCGCCACCAGCACGATCGCGCAGCCGATCAGGCTGTCCAGGAAGCGCGGCCAGACCAGTTGGAAGCCCTGGTGGTTCAGCAGGTCGGACAGGAGCAGGATCACCGGGGTGATGGCCGCGGTCTGGAAGGCGTAGCCCTTCGCCGTGAGCGCCGGGATCAGCGCGGCGAGCACCACCATCACCGGCACGTCCCACCAGCCGATCGGCACCGCGGCGAGCACCGGTGCGGCGACCACGAGACCGGCCGCCGTCCCCACCGAACGCAGCACGGCCCGCGAGAACACCGAACCGAAGTCCGGCTTGAGGACGAACGTGACGGTCAGCGCGACCCAGTAGGAGCGCGGCACCGGGATCAGCGAGGTCAGCGCCTGGGCCAGACCGATGCAGAGGGCCAGGCGCAGCCCGTACCGCCACGAGGCCCCGGAGAGCAGCACATCGCGGGTGGCCCGCCGGATCCGTACCCCGAGCACGGCGGGGCGGCCGAGCCGGTCGTCGACGTTGTACGGGTCGGGGTCGGCCTTGTGCACGACGACCGCCGCGTGCCGCAGGGCGCTGTCCACCGCCCGGGTGGCGGGTGAGTCCGGTGCGGGCAGGGTGAGCTCGGGGCGGCCGGTGCGGCTCTCCTCGACGGCGGCGGCCAGTTCACGTACCGCGGCCGGGATCTCGTCCGGGAGCGGGCACCGGCGTACATGGACGGCGGGGGCCGCCTCGACGAGCGGGATGACGACATTGAGCTGGGCGAGCAGCCGCACCATGGCGTTGCTGCGGCCGTGGTAGCGGGCCCGGCGGGCCAGGATCAGATCGTAGGACGTGTTGAGGGACTGGGTGACGGCGTGGCGCTGCTCCTCGTACGCGTCGGTGCCCGCGGCGGCGAGCAGGTCGGCGACCGCGAGATAGGTGCCCGCGACCGCGACCCGCTCCGGAAGCTTCCGCCGCAGCGGCCAGGCCAGCAGGGTCAGGGCGAGCACGAACAGGCCGCCGACCGTGAGCAGCAGCGGCGCCACCCACCAGGGGTCCGGCATCGGGAGTCCGGCGCCGACCACCGCGTTGAGCAGGAGCAGCAGCCCGGACACGGAGGCGACGGCACCGATCGTCGACATCATTCCGGAGACCAGACCGACCAGGGTCAGCGCGGCGACGGCCCCCCAGCCGGTTCCGTACACCAGCGTGCCGAGCATGATGCCGAGCGCGCCGAAGAGCTGCGGTACGGCGATGTTGAGTATGCGCATCCGGTACGCGTCGGCGGTGTCGCCGATGACGCCGGAGAGCGCGCCCATGGAGACGAGCGCGCCGTACGCAGGCCGGTCCAGCGCGAAGCCGACGGCGAGCGGGGTGGCCAGGGATATGGAGGCGCGGACGACCGCCGCCCAGGCGATGGGCGTGGACGACTGCGGGCGCAGTCCGCTCAGCAGCCAGGGGGGTGGCGTCGCTCGCCGCCGTCCGGTTGCGGCCTCCGTGTCGGTCAACGCGTCCCCCTGAGTCGTGCGTTCAGCTTTGGTAGCCCTCGACCTCTTCGGCGGGGCGGACCTCCGCCGTGGACGGATCCTTGCCGAACTCGCTCAGCGCCCGGCGCCGGCGCAACAGATCCCAGCACTGATCGAGCCGTACCTCAACGGTACGCAGCCGTGACTTCTCGTCCTCGCTGAGGCCCAGTTCCCGGGTGGAGCGGTCGCGCAGACTCCGTTCCTCGGAGATGAGTCCGCCGATGTCGTCGATGATGTCGCGTTCCCTGTCGTCCATGGCGTCTCGTCTCCTTCGGGGGAGAGGGGAGCGGTGTACGGGGCCGGGGGCGGGGACGGGGACGGGGCTCAGAGCACGATGACGGTCTTGCCGCGTGCGCCGCCCGTCCGGTTCCGGTCGAGGGCCTGCGGGGCTTTCTCCAGCGGGAGTTCGATGTCGATGGGCACCCGCAGCACGCCTTCGGCGGCGCCCGCGGCCAGCACGTCGAGCAGGACCGGGGTGGGTTCGAGCCGGAAGTCGATGCCGGTGACGTCCGCGGGAAGGGCGGCGACACCCCGCGTGGTGAGGGCGATGCCGCCGCCGCGCACCAGCGCGGCACGGGCGGCGAAGGAGCCCGGGGTGGTGGAGACCAGGTCGACCAGCGCGTCGACGCCGTCCGGGCAGTTCTCCCGTACCGCTGCTTCGAGGGAGCAGTCGGTGATGTCGATCGTGACGGCGGCGCCCAGCTCCGTCATCCGCTTGCGCTCGTCGCCGCGCACGGCGGCGATCACGCGTACGTCGCGGGCCGAGGCGAGCTGGGTCAGATAGCTGCCGACGCCGCCCGCCGCACCGATGACCAGCAGGCTCTCGTGGCCGCGGAACACCGCGATCTCCAGGATCTGGGCGGCCGTCATCCCGGCGGAGGGGAGCGCGGCGGCGGCCCGGAGGGGGAGGCCGGGCGGGACGACGGTGATGGCGGAGTCCTGGGGCACGGACACGTAGTCGCAGTACGTGCCGCCACCGGCCGCGCTCGGCCGGGCGACCCGGCCGAAGACCTGGTCGCCGACCCGGAAACGGTTCTCGCCGCTGCCGATCATGTCCACCCGGCCCGCGAAGTCCACACCGATGACCATCGGGAACACGCGCGGACCCGGTCCGTCGTCCGGGGAGCCCTGTGCGGTCTGCCAGTCGGACGGGTTGAGCGCGGCGTACTCGATCCTGACCCGTACCTCTCCGGCTTCCGGCTCGGGCTTGGGTATCTCCACCAGTGCGGGGTCGGCCCGGAATGCGCCGACGGCTATGGCTCGCATGCGGAAGACCTCTCAGTCGCCCCCGATCCGGCAGTCATGAGAACCACTCTTCCCCGGCCCGTGCGCCGCCGCACGTCGAGCCCGGAGGGCCTGCGCGCGCCGCCCGCCGTCGGCGCCTGCCGGGTGTCGGGTCATCCGTGCCGGTCCGGGTCAGCCGTGCCGGACCGGCTCACCCCGTGCACGGACCGGGCCGTCCCCGGACGACCCGCAGCCGTACGAGCACCGCGCACAGCGCCACCGCCAGCCCCGCGGCGAACACGCTCCACACCGTCGTGCGCAGCGAGCTCGTCAGCGCGTCGTACACCGCCGCCGCCCCCGCCGTCTCGCTGTCCGGCACCTCGGACAGCACCCGGTCGCGGGAGAACGTGATCACCGCACGCAGCACGAGCGCCCCGAGCGCGAAGCCGAGCCCGGCCACCGCCGTGGCGGAGAGCGCGGCGGGCACCGAGCGGCGGCGCCCCGGGCCGCCGCCGCGCCACCAGGCCACGACCACGGCCAGGACGGCGACCACGAGCGTGCCCACGGCAGGCCGGACACTGCCGGTCCGCAGCAGGCGGAAGGTCTGGCGCAGCTGGTCGGCGCGGTCGGCCGAGATGAGCGTGATATCGGTGTGCTGGACCGGAATCCGGTCGGCGAACGGCACCCCGTTCTCCTCCAGATTCTGCTTGACCCGTTCGGTCACGGGCGCCAGATCGATGGTCACGGCCTCGCCGGTGTTGCCGTTCAGCGCGGCGGTGACTGCCTCGTGGGCGGTGCGGTTGGCGGCGTTCCACGCGTCCTGGAAGGCGTCGGTGGTGGTGAACGACAGCACCGCCTGGCGCAGGAAGTCGCGCACGGTGTCCTGGAGCGGCCCGGCGTCGATCTGCTTCATCGCCCCGTCGGTGATGAGGTCGGTGACGGTGCTCTGCACATCGGGGTCGGAGGCGAGCGGGGCCACCGCGTCGACATAACGGTCCGTGTTGTCGATCTCCAGATCCACCCAGGCGGACAGCGCGCCGACCGGGACGAGGACGGCGAGCAGCACCACCAGTACCACCGAGAGACCAGCCGAGAGATACGTCCGCACCCTCCCAGGGAATCCCGCGGACGGGCGGCGCGCCCCGGGCCGTACGCCATCCGAGTTGCCGGGCGGCGCGGCCGGGTGTGCCCTGGAAGGAAAGGGAGCCATGGAAGGAGAACTCCGCCATGTCCACACACGCAGCAATGCCGGCTCGCGGACGGTCCGGGCCGAGGGCACGCGCGCACGGGCACAGCGTGCTCTCCTGGGCGATCCCCGTCACGCTGGGTGCGGCGTACGGCCTCTACGCCTCGTTCATCCTCCGCAACAACGGCGCGAGCGGCGGCCGGCAGTTCTGGTACGGCCTGATCACCGCGGTGGTGCTCGCCGTCCTGTGCTTCGCGCTGGGCCGGATCCAGCACACCATGATCCCCCTGGTGCGGGCGACGGCCTACGGTGCGCTGACGGCTGCGGCGATCGGCCTGCTGGTCGGGCTGACCGATTCGAGCGTGCTGCGGTCCTCGGCGCTGGGACTGGCGGTCGGCCTCGGCATGTTCATCAGCACCTTCTACATCTACTACACGCACGAGAAGACGTGAGCTCCCCGGCGCGTTCCCTGTGACGCGAGGGCGGGCCCGCACCTGGTCGTGCGGGCCCGCCCTCGTTCGTCACTGGTCGCGTACGACCGTCACCGGGCACGGCGCGTGCTGGGTGACATGGAGGCTGACCGAGCCGAGCAGGGTCGCCTTGAGACCGCTGTAGCCGCGCGCCCCCACGACGAGCAGGTTCGCTCCCTTGGCGCGGTCCAGCAGGGACTGTGCCGGGTTGCCGATCACCACGATCTTGCTGACCGCCGCCGCGCCCTCGGCGCCCAGGGCCTCCTCCAGCGTCTCGTTGAGGGCCACGGTCGCCAGGGCCTGCGGGTCGAAGTCCTCCGGCATGCCGGGCATCATCGACGCCCAGCTCGTCGCGGGGTACTCCCAGCTGTTGACGGCCTCCACCGTGTCATCGGTCAGCTCCGCCTGGCGTACGGCCCAGTGCAGCGCCTTGATCGACGACTCGGAGCCGTCAACGCCCACCACGATCCTGCCCATCACTGCCTCCAGCTCGGTTCGGCTCAGTGCGCGGACGCGTCGTACGAGGCGAGCTCGTACGACGCACCTTTCGCGTCAACTCTAATCAAACCGGACAAGGCGTTCGGGGGCGGCCCCCTCCGCCCGGCCGGAGGGGGCGCTCAGTCCAGCCGGAGGTCGGCGAGCTGCTGCTCGAACGGCACCACCTCGTCGTCGAGCCCGAGCGTCCTCGGCGCCCCGGACGCCGCCCGGCCGCCCGTGATCATGGCCGCGAGCTCGCCGCCCGCCCGCCGGATGCGGGACGGCAGGCCGTCGGTGTACTCGTCGCCGGACGAGCCCCAGTCCTCCGACGCCGCGTACACGGACGTCGGTACGACGGTGGCCCGCAGATAGGCGAAGAGCGGGCGCATCGCGTGTTCCAGGACCAGCGAGTGGCGGGCGGTGCCGCCGGTCGCCGCGATGACGACGGGCTTGCCGGTCAGCGCCGTGTTGTCGATCAGGTCGAAGAACGACTTGAACAGTCCGCTGTACGACGCGGTGAAGACGGGCGAGACGGCGATCAGTCCGTCCGCCTCCGCCACCTCCTTGATCGCCTCGTCCAGGGCGGCCGGCGGGAACCCGGTGACCAGGTGGTTGGCGATATCGACGGCCAGGTCGCGCAGTTCGATCACCCGGACCTCGACCGTGCGGTCCTGCTCGGCCAGCAGCCGCTCGCGGGCGGCGCCGGCCAGCCGCTCGGCCAGCAGCCGGGTCGAGGACGGGCTGCTCAGCCCGGCCGACACGGCGACGATGCGCAGGGGTTCGGTGGCGAACACGCCGGACGTGGTGGACACGGTGGTCAGGCCTCCTTCGTGGCGGTGCGGGCGGCGACGGCCGGGTGGACGGGCGCGGAGTCCGGGACCCCGGCCGGGCGCAGGGCGGCGAACTCCTTGCGCAGCACCGGGACGACCTCCTCGCCGAGGATGTCGAGCTGCTCCAGGACCGTCTTCAGCGGCAGTCCCGCGTGGTCCATCAGGAACAGCTGGCGCTGGTAGTCACCGACGGCGTCCCGGAAGGACAGGGTCCGCTCGATGACCTCCTGCGGGGAGCCGACGGTCAGCGGGGTCTGCCGGGTGAAGTCCTCCATCGAGGGCCCGTGTCCGTAGACCGGCGCGTTGTCGAAGTACGGGCGGAACTCCCGTACCGCGTCCTGCGAGTTCTTCCGCATGAACACCTGGCCGCCGAGGCCGACGATGGCCTGCTCGGCGGTGCCGTGCCCGTAGTGCGCGTACCGCTGGCGGTACAGGTTCACCATCTTCTGTGTGTGCTCGATGGGCCAGAAGATGTTGTTGTGGAAGAAGCCGTCGCCGTAGTACGCGGCCTGCTCGGCGATCTCCGGCGAGCGGATCGAGCCGTGCCAGACGAACGGCGGGACGCCGTCCAGCGGGCGCGGGGTCGCGGTGAAGGACTGCAGCGGCGTACGGAACTTGCCCTCCCAGTCGACGACGTCCTCGCGCCACAGCTTGTGCAGCAGGGCGTAGTTCTCGATGGCGAGCGGGATGCCCTGACGGATGTCCTTGCCGAACCAGGGGTAGACCGGCCCGGTGTTCCCGCGGCCCATCATCAGGTCGATGCGGCCGTCCGCGAGGTGCTGGAGCGTCGCGTAGTCCTCGGCGATCTTCACCGGGTCGTTGGTGGTGATCAGCGTCGTGGACGTGGACAGGATCAGGTTCTCGGTGCGGGCGGCGATGTAGCCGAGCGTGGTCGTCGGCGAGGACGGGACGAACGGCGGGTTGTGGTGCTCGCCGGTCGCGAAGACGTCGAGCCCGACCTCCTCCGCCTTCTGCGCGATGGCGAGGGTGGCCTTGATCCGCTCGTGCTCGCTCGGCGTCCTGCCGGTCGTCGGGTCGGTGGTGACGTCCCCGACGGTGAAGATCCCGAACTGCATGGCGCCCGCCTCCAGAAATCCGTTTTGGTTGAACGTTGAACTATGTGAACACACCCTACAACGGAGCACCCCCCTGACCTATTCCACGGGGAAGATCCGGGGTGGTGCGTACCCTGAACGGGATGTGCGGGCCGGCCACGGACCGCACCGGACGGAGGCAGGTCTGTGAGCGGGAGTGGCGGCGAGAGCGAGCGTTGGAAGGAGCGCGGCGTAGCTCTGCGCGTCTTCGTCTACGTCTTCGCCACGCATCTCTTCGCGGGTTTCATCTGGATCCTGTTCTACGTGGGCGAGCACGCCAAGAAGTGAAGTGAGCGGGGGCCGGGTCCTGGGGGCCAGGACCATCCGCCGATGCGGACGACCGGGCCGGCCGCCTACGCTGCGGGCCCCGGTGCGCGACCGAGCGTGCCGACGCCAGAGAGGGTGCCGCCATGCCGTTCACCGGTCAGACCCATGTCCGCATCGCCCGACCGTCCCGGGACCTCGCCGCGGCCGAGCGGTTCTGGGCGGACGGCCTCGGGCTGGACGTCCTGTACCGCGCCGACGCGGACCGGGAGCCCGGCACGCACGACCTGCTCATGGTGGGCCACCCGGACGCGTCCTGGCACCTCGAACTCGTCCATGGCGGCGACCACCCCACCGACCCCCACCCCACCGCTCCAACGACTGCTGGATGCAACTGATGGAGGAGACCGGCACACACGGAGTCACGGAGCGGCAGATCACCGCGCTGCACGGGGTGGCCATGGTCGGCCGGGTGCGGCGCAGCCGCTACGAGAAGGCCGAAGCGATCAACACGCAGCAGGCCACGCGGGATCTGCAGGCACTCACCAAGGCGCAGTTGCTGACGGCCGTGGGCCGGACGAAAGGCCGCCACTACGTCGCCGGACCGCGCTTTCCGGAGCGGGTGCTGGCCACCGCGCGTCGGCATCACACCATCAGCAACCCGTATGCCACATGAACGCGCGGTGCCGCGTAGCCGCTAGTCCCAGGGCTCGCCCGTGGACGGGTTCAGGCCAGCGTCCCACCGTCGTTTCTGCTCACGCCAGTTGATGAAGGAAGGCTCTCCCGGGAGGACGACGCTGATCGTGTCCTCCTGGAACTCTTCGTCGGTGAGCAGTCTGTGGAGGAACTCCGCCATTCCGAAGGAGTGGACCTGGAAGGCGGGGCTGGTGTGCCGTCCGCACACCAGCACGGGCCAGCGGTCGGGGTCGTCGCCCGTGGTCAGCCAGCAGTAGATGTCCGCACCGGTGGTGACACCCCAGGCCAGGATGGAGCCGGGGTCCACGTCGAGGGCGGCTCTGCCGCCGAGCATCTCCCAGGTGCCGCGGGCGTTCTCGGTCTCGTCCCGCAGCCCGGACCCGTCCGAGTAGGTATCGGTCCGCGGAACCGGCAGCAGAATTCCGACTTCCCCGCTGAGCTGTCCCGCCCCGTACGTCTCCATGAAGGCGACGTAGTCGGCCGGGAACCGGGTCCCCCAGATCTCCTCGACCGTACTCCAGTCGATCCGCTCGTCCACGCCGTGCCGCGTCGGTACGACCTGCGCGAGCGCCGCGGTATGGGGGTTTCCGCCCACTGCCATTCTTTCCGCCTCGGTGTATCGGACCGCTACTTGTCGTGCTTCCGGCGCACCATCTCATTGATCCAGACCGGTGCGTACGGAGATGTGCAGCCCGGTGAAGTCGGGTAGTCCTTGAGCACACTCAGACGCACACCGATGCCGATCGCACGGGTGCGGTGCTCGGCGTGCTCGATCCCGATCTGAGCCAGGCAGTGGTTCATCGCCCACTGCAGGCGATCCGGGGCGTCTTTCATCTCCGCCTCGATGACATCGAGCAGTCCTGCGAGGTCGAGGCCCTCGGGCTTCTTCGCCACGCGTTCAGTGGTCAGCGCCCAGCCGGCACTTGCGACCACAGGATCCGGATCGGCGGACCAGGCCAGGCGCAGCTCTTCGGAGTGCGGGTTCTTCTTCACCACGTAGTTCACGAGCCAGTCGTGCACCTTGGGGGTGCGCGCCTCGCGCACCATGACGTCCAACCCGTCACGCGTGAACGCCTTCGGGCGGCAGATCAGGACTGCCAGCAGCCTCGCCGCGGTGTCATCCGTCTCCCAGAGCCCGCACGCGAGTTCCTGCTGTGTCTTCAGCCGCTTCGCGAGCGCGCGCAGCTTGCCGAGGTTCACCCCGTGATCGTCGCCGTGCTTCTTGTTCACCGCGAGTGTCCTGGGGTCCTGAAGCCCGGCCAGCTCGGCCATGACCTCGCCCACCGGCGTCCCGGTCGGAGTCGTTCCGGCCACCTCGGCCCTCCCGTCCATCCCATCGCGTGCGGGATTCAGCCTACGACGGCCGGTCAGCCGTCGCCCGTGATCTCGGGCCGGGAAAAACGCTGTCCGGTCGCCGGAACACGGTGATAGACAGTCGGCGTGGCAAAGACTCTGGAGTTCCCTGTTCTGCTGCGGCTGGTAGACGAACGGTCGGTCGCGTTCCGTGCCGCGGTCGCCTCCGCGACCGGCCTCGACGCGCAGGTGCCGACCTGCCCCGAGTGGAAGCTGCTGGATCTGGCGCGGCACCTGGGCGGGGCGCACCGCGGGCCGGGAAAGGTCGTGTGGGCGGAGTTCGGTTCCGTTAAGCTCGCTCCATGACCTCCGTACCGTGCCGAAACTGGTGGCGCTCCTTCTAGGAGCGGCCACCTCCCCTCTGCACGGAATCAGGGCCGTTCGATATGGACGGCCCTTTTCTGTGCCCTCGTACGGGTGCGAATGCCGGTGATCACGGCGGGCCGTCCTCCACGCAACCAGCATCGCGAGGAGAGAAACCCCATGAGCACCGTCACCACCGCACCGTCCGAGCAGCGCACCGCCGAGCTGGAAGCGCGGATCCGGCAGGCGCCCGACCGTTTCCGGGTGATGACCGGGGACCGGCCCACCGGGCCGTTGCACCTCGGGCACTACTTCGGCACCCTCCACAACCGCGTCCGGCTCCAGGAGCTCGGGGTGGACGTCTTCGTGATCATTGCCGACTACCAGGTCCTCACCGACCGGGACGTCGCCGACCGGCTCGGCGAGTACATGGAGGCGATGCTGCTGGACTATCTGGCCATCGGGATCGACCCGGCACGCTCGACGGTCTTCAACCACAGCGCCGTGCCCGCGCTCAATCAGCTGATGCTGCCGTTCCTGAGCCTGGTCTCCGTCGCCGAACTGAGCCGCAACCCCACCGTCAAGGACGAGATCGCGCACTCCCGGCAGTCGGCCGTCAGCGGGCTGATGTTCACGTACCCCGTGCACCAGGCCGCCGACATCCTGTTCTGCAAGGGGAACCTGGTGCCGGTCGGGCAGGACCAGCTGCCGCACCTCGAAGTCACGCGAACCGTTGCCCGGCGCTTCAACGAGCGGTACGGGGTGGTCTTCCCGGAGCCGGACGCGCTGCTCTCCGACGCGCCGCTCCTCCTCGGCACCGAGGGAACCAAGATGAGCAAGAGCCGGGGCAACTCCATCGCGCTGGGCGCCGACGCGGATGAGACCGCCCGGCTGATCAAGGGTGCGAAGACGGATGCCGAGCGGTACATCACGTACGACCCCGAGAACCGGCCCGGGGTGGCCTCGCTCGTGTTGCTGGCGGCGCTCTGTCTGGACCGGGACCCGCACGCCGTGGCCGAGGAGATCGGTGGGGGCGGTGCGGCCGCGCTGAAGCGGACCGTGACCGATGCCGTCAACAGCCGGATGGCGCCCATCCGGGCCCGGCGGGCGGAGTACGCGCAGGACATGGGGTACGTACGGTCGGTGCTCCGGGCCGGGAACGAGCGCGCCAACGAGATCGCGGCGGCGACCCTGGACGAGGTGCGGGGGGTGATGGGGGGCGGGCTTCAGTAATGCATCTGGCCCGTAGGGGTGGCGGGCTCCGGCCAGGCGCCCCGGGCCGCCACCTCCAGGATCAGGGCCGCGATGTTCCAGGCGTCGTCGGCGCCGCTGTGGTGGCGGCCCTCCAGGGGGAGGCCGGCGATCTCCAGGGCCTGGGCCATGCCGGGGCGCTTGCGCAGGCCGTGGGCGGCGGTGAAGGGGAGCTTGGCGTTGGTGTGGCGGTGGCCGAACGGGTACCGGGTTCCGGTAGCCCGGCACTGGCGGGTGAACTGGTTGCGGTCGTAGTCGCCCCAGCTGGCCCAGGGGCGTATGCCCGCCCGGTGCTCCGACGCCAGCAGCTGGCAGGCCTCGGCGAAGGACACGCCCGTGTCCACCTCGGCCTGGGTGAGGCCGGTCAGCTCGGTGCAGAAGGCGCTGACCGTGGACCGGGCGGGCCGGACCAGGATCCGGTGGCGGGCGAGCCTTCCCCAAGCTCTCAACTCCGTTCGAGCAGGGGAGACCCCATCGGCCGCGCGCAGGTCGACGACGGTCAGCCCGATCTCGATGATCTCGCTCACCGCGCCCGGGGGCGGCTGCCCGTCCCAACACGTCGCCTCGATGTCGATCACGTTCAGGAGTTCGGGGGCCGTGTCCATGGGGGCAGGGTAGGGGTCGGGGCGCGTGCCGGGCATCCGGATTTCGGCGTCCACCGGCCCCCGCTACGGCCTCGGGGCCACCGGCCGGCGCCTGCGGAGCAGTTCGGCCAGGCCCCGGCGGGTCGCGGCGAGCACCACGCGGTCCTCGGGGCGCAGTACGTACCCGGGGTGCAGGTCCCAGACCAGGCCGGACGGGCGGTCCGGGGCGGGCGGGGTGGGCGTCGTCAGGTCCGGACGGCGGTCCTCGGGCGGGGTGGCGTCCAGGGCGAGGACTCGCCAGGCGCCCGCCCGGAACGCCTGCTCCACCGTGCGGCCCTCCAGCTGAGGATGGCGCGCCACATCGACCGCCGCGAAGAGCATCACCTTCCGCTCGACCGGGATCGCGCCCAGGATCTGCCGGCCCATCATGGCGACCGCGAAGGCCGGGGCGGCCAGATGGGAGACGGAGCGGGAGCGGGTCACGGCCTGGGGGTGGGCGGTGCGCAGGGTGCGGTAGACGGCGGTGGCGAACTCGTCGTCGTACAGGCGCAGCGCCACCCGCAGGTCGGGCTTGACCGAGCGGGCGTAGAGGGCCGCCTCCAGGTTGGTGGTGTCGGCGCTGGTCAGCGCGAGGAGGGCGCGGGAGCGCTGGATCTTCGCCGCCTCCAGCACGCCCTCCTGCGTGACGTCGCCGAGGACCACCGGCACGTGCAGCCGCCGGGCGACGGGGATGCCGCGCGCGTCCGGGTCGTCCTCCACGCAGACCACGGGAATGCCGAGTTCGCGCAGTCGGACGAGGACCCGCGTACCGATCTTGCCGAGGCCGAGCAGCACCACATGGCCGGACAGTCCGCGCGGCGGGCGGCGCAGGGAGGAGGCGGTGCGGAGCGAGCCGAAGGCTTCGAGGACGCCCGCGACGAGGAGGGGCAGCAGCATCAACCCGGCTACGCCGGAAAGTAGTTGGATGATCTGGCGGGCTGTCTTGTCGCCGGTCGCCGGGTCGCCCATCGCGAACAGGTCGAGCAGGGTGAGGTAGGTGGCGTGCAGCGGATCGTCGCCCGTGGTGAGCGTGGAGGCGATGGCGAGGCCCAGGACGGCCAGGCCGACGCCCAGCGCCGACCAGCGCAGCCGCCGGGAGAAGACCTGGCCGAGCGGTGCGCCCCGGCCGCCCATCCGGGGCGGCGGACCGGGCGGACCGGCCTGGCTGACCGCTTCCAGGACGATCGTGCCGCGCCCCGTCGCCGCCGCCACCTGCCGTTCGTCCGGGAGGAGTCGGGGCCCCTCGTCGCCGCTGCTGTCGGAGCCCTCGGTGCCCGCCGGGTCATGGGTGGTGGAGGAGAGCAGCGCGAGGGTGCACAGGCCCGGGTCGGCGATCTGGCCGCCCCCGGGCGGGGTGCGTTCGGCGGCGCGCAGCAGCAGGCCCTCCGCCTGGATGACCTTGCTGGAGCCCTTGAGGACGGTTGCCGCGAGGGCGGGGGCGGCGGTGTCGGCGTCGGAGAGGACGGTGGTGGAGGCGTCCAGCGCGGCCCGGTCCAGGCCGGGTGCGGCGACGGCGGCGGCCTGGTCGAGCAGGGTCTCCAGGTGCTGGCCCAGCTTGCGGTTGTAGAGCCGGATGACCAGCCGGAGCCGGGGGTTGATGCGGCGGGCGGTCAGTGCGGCGCGGATGTTGCGCTCGTCGTCGTCGTAGACCAGCGCCAGCGCGGCGGCCGATTCGACGCCCGCCTCCTCGAACGCCTCGTCGGACGGCTCCGGCGCCTCCAGGATGCGGACCGCCTCGACCCCGGCGTTGGTGTCGTCGCCCAGCGCGTCGGCTCCGCCTCCGCCGTTGCCGCCGTTGCGGGTCATCGCCGACGACATGCGGCCGAACAGCGCCGACGCCAACCCGCGCCCCGTCAGCGGTAGTTCGGGTCGGCGTGCGTCACGTCCGGGTGGGAGTACGAGGGTTACCCGCTCCCCGTACACATAGCGCAGTTCGACGGCGAGCCGCCGCGCCAGCGCGTCGTCGCCGCAGACGACCATGTGTCCGCTGAACGGGGAACGTTGGGGCTGCTGGGGAAGTGGGGGCACGTGACCCAGCATGCCTTGTTCCTCTTCTCTGCGAGTGTGCGGTCAGTGATCTTCCACCGGTCCGGCGGGCGGGGGCGCCGCGTGCCGGGCCTGCGGGTTGGTGAGCAGATGGCGCGGGTCCGCGGCCCGGACGATCGCCGACTCGACCGCCGCGATCCGGTCCGCGAGCAGCCCCAGTGCGGCGACGGCCCGGGTCATGGGGTCGCCGTCCGGGCCGCCCAGCGCCTGCGTGCGTACGTAGGAGGCGGTGATCGCGGACCAGCGTGCGGACTGTTCGGGGGTGAGCCGGCCGCGCAGTGCGGCAAGCTTCAGCAGGTTCGACTCCGCGCCGGACGTCAGCGTCCGGGCCTCGCCCGCGTAGTGGTCGTCGACGACGGCGGACAGCTCCGCGTCGTTCATCACCGGCACGATCCGCTCGGCGATCTTGTTCATGTTGCGGTACGAGCCCTGCAGCCGGAACGGCGGCTCGGTGCGCGTCGCGTCCGTCTGTGCCGCCGACGCGATGTACGCGGCGTTCACGGCCAGGACCGTGTCCCGGGCGGTGAGCAGATGGCGCAGGACCGAGACGATCCGGTCCACCTCGGCGGGTGTGTACGGGTGGTCCAGCCGGTCCGCGCCGGGCGCCGGGGCGGCGGTGGAGGCGAGGCGTACGAAGCGGACGAGGTCGTCGCGGGAGCGCCCGGCGAGCGGGGCCAGCACCGGGTTGGCGGTCAGCGCGTTCTCGATGAAGCTCAGCGCGAAGACGTCCTCGCGGCCGCTCAGCACCTCGCCCAGATTCCAGACGTCGGCCCGGTTGGCGAGCATGTCGGGGATACGGAACCGCTCGCCCGACTCCGTGTACGGATTGCCCGCCATGCACACCGCGAACCGCTTGCCCCGCAGGTCGTGGCTGCGCGGCTCGCCGTCCCGCACGCCCTCGATCCGGCGGGTGGCGTCGCAGAGCGGGATGAACTTCTGGAGCAGTTCGGGCGAGGTGTGCTGGATGTCGTCGAGGTAGAGGAGGGTGTTGTTGCCGGACTCCAGGGCGAAGTTGATCTTCTCGATCTCCTGGCGGGCGGTCGCGGTGCGGGCCTGGGCCGGGTCGAGCGAGGTCACGTCGTGGCCGAGGTTCGGTCCGCTGACCTTGACGAGGACCAGGCCGAGCCGGTCGGCGATGTACTCCATGAGCGTCGTCTTGCCGTAGCCGGGCGGCGACACGAGCAGCATCAGGCCCTGCGAGTCGGTGCGCCGGTCGGCGTCGGCGGTGCCGATCTGCTTGGCGAGGCTGTCGCCGATCAGCGGCAGATACACCTCGTCCAGCAGCCGGTTGCGGACGAACGCCGACATGACGCGCGGCCGGTGGTCGTCCAGCCGCAGCCGGGCCCGCTCGGCGTTCACGAGCGCGGTGCGCCGGCGCTGGTAGGCGCGGAAGCCGGGGACGGCCATGGTGCGGAACTCGGCGGTGCGGGCGAGGAGTTCGTCGAGCCGGACGGTCAGCGCACCCCGGTCGATGCGCGGATGGGTGCCGAGCAGGCCGTCCACCCGTGCGGTCAGCGGGGCCTCGCAGTCGTACCGGTCGAGCACCGGCTCCGGGCAGAGCTCCACGGCGACGGCCTCCGCGAGATCTCCCGCGTCGATCGCGGTGCCGCTCGCGGCGGCGTACGAGGCGAGCCAGCCCTCGACGAGCTGGCGGCGGGCCGGCAGGTCGTCGCGGAGTGCGGCGAGATCCTCGTCGTACGCCGAAGTCCCGGTCGTCCGGCGGAACTTGTCCAGGAACGTGCGGGTGGCTGCGCTCGTGACGAACCCGGCCGGGCCGCTCGTCAGCTCCTCGAAGAGGTACGCGGCGACGGCGGACGGCTCGTCGCCCGGGATGGCGGCCGCCCACTCCTCCTGGAGGGCGTCGACGGCCGGGGCGAGGCCGAAGGTCTCACGGGCGCGGGCCAGCGAGAGGGCCCGCCGGGTCCACGAGGTGCGCCGGTCCTCGTCCGTGCCGTACGCCCAGAAGAGCTGTGCCGCCGCCCGGACGGCGGACGGGAAGCGCAGCAGGCCGGCCCCGGAGTGCAGCCGCAGCAGGGCGGCGAGGATCGCGGTGGCGTCCTCGTCGTGGACGCCGCGCTGATGGCCCTCGTCGTAAGCGGCGGCGGCCGACTGCCGTACGAGAGAGGCGAGTTCGGCCGGGTCCAGGGCGGCGAGGCTGTCCGCGCCCCGCTCGTCGAGAAGCCGTGCGGCCAGGTGTTCGCCACGGTAGACGTGCGGGGACTCGGAGGGGAGGGTCTGCTCCCAGTACGGGCGGGTCGCCTCGAACTCCGGGTCGGTGACCGGTGCCCGGTAGTCCGTACCGGTGAGCGCGAACGCGAGCCGGTCCCCGTGCGGGACGAGCGTCAGGTCGAAGGGCTGGGTGTTCACCGCGAACCGGTGCCGGCCCAGCCGGATCGTGGCGCCGCCGTCCGCGTACAGCTCACTGCGGTCGCGCAGCGCCCGCCCGGCCTCCTGGCGGGCGGCCAGCAGCTGCCCGTCGAGCTCCTCGGCGCGCACCGGATCGCCGAGTCCGCGCAGCTCCTCGGCGGTGCGGCGGACCTTGGCGACCATCGGGTCGGAGGCGAAGCAGGTGTGAACGGCGTCCAGGTCGGGCAGGGCGGACAACCGTCGGGAGACCGTTTCCAGGACCCGGGCCGCCGAATTCGCCAGCCGCTCGGCGCGCCGGGCGCGGGCGTCCTGCAGGGTCTGCTTGCGGGCCGAGAACGCCTCGTGCACCTCCGTACGGCGCTCGGCCAGCTCGGCGAGGAAGTCGTCGAACTCCGCGAACCGCGACTCCAGGTTCTCCAACCGGAGCAGCAGCCTGGCCAGTTGCTCGTCGCAGGCGTCCGGGGTGTCCGCGGCGGCGATCGCCGCGGTGACGGCCTGCCCGAGCAGGGCGAGCTCGGCGGCGAACTCGGCGCGGCCCTCGTGGTCGAGGAGTTCGCGGCGGCGTGCGTCGAGCGTGGCGCGGGCCCGGTTGACCCCGCCGAGGACCTCCGCGATCCGCTCCAGGATCGACGTGCGCACCGTCGTGTCCCCGATGTCGAGACCGGCGACGACGTCCGTGACGGTGCTCAGGCCGTCCGTCATCCCGCTCAGCCGGTCGCCGAGCGCCGCCGCGTCAGGGACGGTGGCCAGCGCGGACGCCTCGGCGGTGAGACCGGCGATGTCCTCGTGGTAGCCGGTGAAGGCGTCGTCCCGGCCGAGGAAGGCGACGGCGCGCCGACCGGCCGATTCGAGGTCGGCGGCCGTTGTGGCGGAGAGTTCGGCGATGCGCTCGGTGTCCGCGTACCGCATCTCGGAGAGCGTCGCCAAGTGGCCGTGGGCGCGGCGCAGTTCGGTGAGCTGGGTCACCCAGGCGGCGGCCGAGCGCGGGGCCTCGCCGCGGATGCGGCGGACGAGCGCGGTGAGCCGGTCGGCCGTCTCGTCGAGCGCTTCGGCGGCCTGCCGGGTCAGCTCCCGTACCATCTCGAACTCGGTCAGGACCTGCTGGGCGGTGGCCTTCAGCTCCGCCAACGGCTCTGCCAGTGCGCCGAGTTCGGTGTCGGTGAGCCAGTGGTAGCGGTCGGTCGCGCGGGTGCAGTCCGTGACCAGCTGCGCGTACACGGCGGCGGTCGGTGTCGTCTCGGCGGCGCTGTGGGCAAGCGCCAGGCAGTCGGAGATCCCGCGCACCAGATCGGCGTTGCCGACCCGGGCGAGCGGACCCGTCCCGGCGGGGCGGGAGGCCGCGTGGGTGTCGGAGACGTACGGGGTCCGCCAGCGCTTCGATGAGCAGGACGACGGCTACGAGCACACCGAAGCCCAGGGTGATGGCATCCATGACGGTCCTTGCGGCTGGTGAGGAAGGTGGTGAAAGGAAGGGGGCGCGCGCGGCGGTCCGGCAGCGGCCGGACGGTGCGGCCGGCCGACCGGTTGTGGTCGTCCGGGCGGTCCGGGCGGACGGGCGGTCCGGGCGGTCAGCCGGCGCGGCGCGGGGCGCGGCGCGCGGTCGTACGCGGCGCCGTGCGTGGCCGGGGCGTCGGCGGTCCCGGGTCCAGCGCCTTGTCGTAGGGCGAGACCCAGAAGAACTCGCCCTCGTCGTCGTACGCGTACAGAAGTCCCGCGCTGCCCGCGGCGAGGACCGTGCCGTCCGCCGGAGCGAGCAGCCTGACCTGGACGATCGCGGTGGAGCCGTCGTCCGCCCGGACCTCGGCCTGGCCGAAGTCGGAGCTGACCGAACCGGTACGGATCGTGCAGACCCGGCCCAGGAAGTCCTGCCGCGATGGAGGAGGCTCGTCCGGGAAGCTCCGGCGGAAGCAGCGCACCAGCACCCGCAGCACGGCCCGGCCGATCAGCAGTGCCCCGGCGAGCAGGGCACAGGCGAACGCGGCCCGGGTGAGGCCGGTGACACCGCTGCGGTGCATCAGGACCGTACCGGTGAGGCTCGTGAACCAGCCGACGACGACCATCACGGACACCGAGACGGTGACCGGCACCCCGCCGATCCCGGCCAGGTCGGCGTCGAGGTCGCCGTCGAAGGAGTGGTGATCGGCCGCACCGGCCAGCACGAGGAGCCAGAAGAAGACGACGACGGCCAGTGCGGCGCCGAACAGAACGGCGGGAAAGGCGGTCGCTGCGCTCAGGAACTCCTGCATCCGTCCACCCCCTTGTCCTGCCGGGCGCCCGGTGATGACCCAGGTGCTGCGGCACCGCCTGAAACGGTGCCGCAGCAGCCGGGTCGTCCCCCGTGTCCCCCGTGTTCCCCCGGTTGGTGCTGACCGGATCGTGTCATTCGGAGGCATGACATCGCACTGCCGGAATCCGGCAATCTTTGCCCTTCCTTGATGCCGGGCACCGGCACCGGCCGGTATGCGTTGAGCGAGTGTCAAAGCCGCGTCAAGGACTGGAGGAGAACGCGTGCCGGAACCGGAGATCCCCGATGAGGTTCTGGGGGGCTATGCCCACATCCTTGCCGATGTGGCCGCCACCGGCCGTCGCCTCACCCGGGACGAGCTGGAGGATCGCCGCCTGCTGGGCCGGGAGGCCGCCGAGGCCGGATTCCAGCTGCGCGCCCTGGTCGGCCGCCATCTCGCGGCGACCCGCGCCGCCTGGCCGCTCAACTCCTCCGTCGACGGTGCGGCCACGGATTCGGTGCTGGCCGCGGTCGAGCAGGCCGTCGACGCCTTCGCGGAGGGCTTCGAGCGGGCCCAGCGGATGACGGTGCGACGCGAGGAGGCGGCGCGCCGCGAGTTCATCGACGACCTGCTGTACGGGCGCAGCGATCTGGGCCGGCTCGCCGAGCGGGCCACCCGGTTCGGGCTGCGGCTCTCGCGCGCCCACGCGGTCGCGGTGGCGACGGGCCCGGAGGCGTACACGGAGACCGACTCCGTGCCGCGCACGGTCGAGGCGGCGCTGCTCGCCCGCTTCAGCGGCCGGAAGATCCTGATCACGACGAAGGACGGGCGGCTGGTCTGTATCTCCCCCGGCAGCCAGCCCGACGTCCTGCGGTACTTCGCCAAGCAGTCGCACGCGGCGACGGAAGGCGGCCGGGTCGCGGTCGGCCGCCCGCACCACGGGCCCGGCGGCGTGGTCCACTCCTACGACGAGGCGCTGGACGCGCTGGATCTCGCGGAGCGGATGGATCTGGACGATCCGGTGCTGTACGCCGCCGATCTGCTGGTCTACCCGGTGCTGACCCGCGACCGGCAGGCGATGGCCGATCTGGTGCGCAGCCAGCTGGGCCCGCTCAAGCAGGCCCGCGGCGGTGCCGAACCCCTCCTGAAGACGCTCACCGTCTACTTCGACGCGGGCTGTGTGGCCGCCGAGACGGCCCGCCGGCTGTCGCTGAGCGTGCGGGCGCTGACCTACCGGCTGGAGCGGATCAATCAGCTGACCGGCTCCGATCCGTCCGACCCGATGCACCGCTACACCCTGCAGACGGCGGTCATCGGCGCCCGGCTGCTGGACTGGCCGGCCAAGGAGCTGTGACGGGGCGGGTACCACAAGACCCCGCGTCCGTCGGCGAGTGCCGTGGACGCGGGGTCCGGAGGAGAGTGGCCGGGGACGCGCAAGGGGGAGTCGCGCGCCCCCGGCCTGCCGGGCGCGGCCGGTGGTCAGTCGGCCGCGCTTCTTCCGGCGGTTTCGGGGCCCGACCGGGCAGCCGGTCCGGCGTGATCCGAGCGAAAGGCCCTACAGGTCGGAGACGAAAGGCCCTACAGGTCGAACTCGTGCGGCGGGAGGTCGAGTGCGAAGCACGCCTCCCGGACGACAGCCTGCTCCGACTTGTCGAAGTCGCCGTCGGCGCCGCCGATGACGATGCCGATCTGGATGACGGCACGCGCCTCGGCCGGCTTCTTCTTGGCCTTGCCGATCTCCTGGAGCACGCTGACCTTGCCGAAGGCGAAGTCGGCGGTGAGCTTGTTCACGTAGTCGTTGAAGCGGCGCTGCAGATCGTCCGCCGGGAAGTTCTGCAGAACGGCGTTGGAGGCGATCAGCGAGGCGACGCGCTGGCGCTCGGACGGATCGATGGAACCGTCGGCAGCGGCGACAAGGGCGCACATGGCCATGCTCGCGTCGCGGAACGCCCCGCTCTTCAGGTCGTTCTTCTTGGCTTCCAGCTGCGACTGCATCGACGAGGCGGATTCCTTGATCCGATCCCACAGTGCCATGACGTCTCCATACGTTGCGTTGCGGTGCGTTGCCGGATTGAAGTCCAACTCTACAGACGTGTAGAAGTTAGCAGCAGGGGCGCCCGCTGTGTCCCGGAAACGGCAGTCAGTAGGATGCTGCGACGCCGCGGCCGACGCGGCATCGCAGAAGGGCGGACCCCCGATGGACTCGGCCAGGCCCGGCCACCACCCGGACAACGAACCACCACGCGACGGAGTGCCCGCCCCCGCGGAACCGCTCCCCGGCGCGGTGCGCCCCGATGCCGTACACCCCGTGAGCCGGCGGCTGCGCAGGCGCGGGCAGGGCGAACTGGAGGCCCAGGTCCTCGCCGTACTGCACTCGGCGAACGGCCCCGTGACGGCCGGCTGGGTCCAGGAACACCTCGAAGGCGACCTCGCGTACACCACCGTCATCACGATCCTCTCCCGCCTCTACGCGAAGAAGGCCGTGACCCGGTCCCGCGAGGGCCGCTCCTACACCTGGACGTCCGCCTCCGACGAGGCCGGTCTCGCCGCCCTGCGGATGCGCCGCGTGCTGGACGGCGAACGGGACCGGGACGCCGTGCTCGCCCGCTTCATCTCGGCCCTCTCCCCCGGTGACGAGGAACGCCTGCGCGCACTTCTGGCACGGGCGGCCGCCCCGGACGATCCGGACAACCCCCGTGACACGGAAGGCCTGTAGCCCACCGATGGGTGTTTTCGTCTGTCTGCCGCTCGTGCTGCCGCTGACCGCGCTGCCGATCGCGCGCCTGGCCGAACAGCATCTGCACCCCCGCAGCGCGACCCGGCTGCTCGCCGTCGTCGGCGCGCTGCTCGCCCTGTGCAGCACGCTCTGCCTCGGCCTGCTGATGGTGGTGGGTACCGCCCAGCTCCCGGGCAATCCGCTGCCGGACAGCTGGTCGGACCCGGAGGTGCGGGACGCGGTGCCGTACGAGGTGAAGGCGGGCATCGTCGCGATCGGGGCGCTGGCGGCGGTGCTCGGGGCGTGCGGGTGGACGGTGTACCGCCACGTGCGGGTGCGCGTCCGCGCGGGCCGTGCGCTGGCCGCCGCGCCCTCCGTCGTCTCGGGCGATGTCGCGGTGCTCCCGGACCCGGAGCCGTACGCCTACGCGCTGCCCGGGAGTCCGGGCCGGGTCGTCGTCTCGACCGCGATGACCGAGTGCCTGGACGTCCGTGAGCGGCGGGCCCTGATCGCCCATGAGCGGGCCCATCTGGCCGCCCGGCACCACCGCTATCTGCTGGCCGTCCAACTCGCGGCGCGCGCCAACCCGTTCCTGCTGCCGCTGCGTACCGCGGTGGCGTTCAGCACCGAGCGGTGGGCGGACGAGGAGGCCGCGTGCGCGGTCGGCGACCGGAGGGTGGTGGCGGTCGCGGTCGGCAAGGCGGCGCTGTACTCGCACCGCGCTCCGGACGTCTCGGCCGGTCTCGCGGCCTTCGCGGCCCCGGCGGGCCCCGTGCCGCGCCGGGTCGCGGCGCTGCTCGCCCCGGTTCCGCCGGTCCGGCTGTGGCCGCCGTCGTCCGCCCATGTCGCCCTCGCGGCGCTGGTCGCGACGGTGGGCACGGCGGCCTCGGCGCTGTCGTCGCTCAACGCGGCCGTGACGCTGGTGGGGATTCTGCGCGCGGCGACCCCGCTATGAGCTGTACGAAGGGGATCGACTCACCGGCCCGCCGGTAGCCGTCCGCGCTCCCGTCGAGGTCGTACCCCATGTACGCGCAGAGCCGGTGCGCGAGCTTGGGGTGCCGGGCCGCGTACCGCGCCATCAGCTCCCCGCCCTCCTCGGCCGCCACGAACTCCGCGGTCACCACGTGGAACCGGCGGCCGGCCTGCACGGTGGCCTGCGGGGTACGGACGAGATTCCGGTACCAGTCGGCACCGGGCCCGAACCCGGACGCGACGGTCCAGCAGCGCCGCCCGTCCGTCACCGTCGACTCGACGACCTCGATCGTGGTGCGCCGGGCGAGACCGGAGACCCGGCCGGTGTGGACGAGCAGCAGCCGCCCCCGGAACAGCGGCCCGAGCCCCATCCGGAAGAGATGCGTCGGGAGCCGTGCGGCCGTGCGCCGCCAGCCGGTCGGCGGGGGTGGGCGATGCGGTTCGGCAGGGTCGGGGTGCTGAGGCGTCACCATGCAAACGTTGCACAGTCCAAAGGTTTGTGCCACCGCCCGGTGCCTTGTCCCGGATACCGATTCGAGTACCGCGGACGGGCACGGTACAAAGAGGCATGGCCGCGCATGAACAGGCACCCGATGACAGATCCCCGGACCGGGGCAGGGACGACGTCGACGAGGTGACCCGTGCCGTACTGACGGCCTCCAGACTGCTCGTCGCCGTCTCCGCCCGCTCGCTGGCCGCGGTGGAGGACCGGGTGACACTGCCCCAGTTCCGGCTCCTCGTAGTGCTGTCCACGCACGACGAGGCCAAACTCGTGACGCTCGCCGAACGGCTCGGGGTGAACCCGTCGACCGCGATGCGCATGCTGGACCGGCTGATCGCCGCGGGCCTGGCCGAGCGCCAGGTGAACCCCGTCAACCGCCGAGAGACGGTGCTGCGGGTCACCCCCGGGGGCCGCCGGCTGGTCGAGGACGTCACGGCGGGCCGTCGCCGGGAGATCGCCGGAATCGTCGAGCGCCTCGCCCCGGAGCAACGCGCCGCCCTGGTCGACGCGCTGACCGCGTTCACCGCGGCGGGCGGCGAGCCGTCCGTACCGGGGGACGGCTCGGACGGGTACCCGCTGGGCTGGACGTCCGACCGTCCCGCCCGCCACGCCGACTGACGACAGGCTCTCAGTCGGCGGAGGAGGCGAACTCCTCCTGGACTGCGGGCGCCGGACGCGCCGCAGGGACCGCGTCGCTCCCCTTGCCGCCGTTGCCGTCCCGGCCGCGCCATGCCTGGATCTTGGCGACGACGGGCTGGGTCCAGCGGGCGGTGAGCGGTCCGACGATGACGAGGATGAGGACGTACGCGGTGGCGATCGGCCCGATCCGGGGCTCGGTCGCCACGGCCAGTCCGGCGATGACGATGGAGAACTCACCGCGTGCGACGAGCGTCCCACCGGCCCGCCACCGCCCGCGCGAACCGATTCCGGCCCGCCGGGCCGCGTACCAGCCGGTGGCGATCTTGGTGAAGACGGTGACGATCGCCAGCAGCGCAGCGGGGAGCAGCACCGGCGGGATCTCGGCCGGGTTGGTGGAGAGCCCGAAGAACACGAAGAAGACGGCGGCGAACAGGTCCCGCAGCGGCGTCAGCAGCTTGCGCGCGCCCTCGGCGACCTCGCCCGAGAGCGCGATCCCGACCAGGAACGCGCCGACGGCGGCGGAGACCTGCAACTCCTGTGCCACACCGGCCACCAGGACGGTCAGTCCGAGGACGACCAGGAGCAGCATCTCCGGGTTGTCGGAGGACACGGCCCGGCTGATCAACCGGCCGTGCCGCAGCGCGAGGTAGAGCACGAACCCGACGGTGCCGAGCGCGATGAGCAGCGCGATGCTGCCCCCGGCGAGGCCCGCTCCCGCGAGCATCGCGGTGAGCAGCGGCAGGTACACGGCCATCGACAGGTCCTCGATGACGAGGACGCCGAGGATGACGGGTGTCTCCCGGTTGCCCAGCCGTCCGAGGTCGGTGAGCACCTTCGCGATGACCCCGGACGAAGAGATCCAGGTGACCCCGCCCAGTGCGACCGCCCCCACGGGCCCCCAGCCGAGCAGCAGTGCGGCGACGGCTCCCGGGGTCGCGTTGAGTACGAAGTCCACGGCCCCGGACGGATATTGGGTCTTGAGGCTGGTGACCAGCTCCGAGGCGCTGTACTCCAGGCCGAGCAGGAGCAGCAGCAGGATGACGCCGATCTCGGCGCCGACGGCGGTGAATTCCTCACTGGCCCCGAGCGGCAGCAGCCCGCCCTCGCCGAACGCGAGCCCGGCCAGCAGATACAGCGGGATCGGCGAGAGCCCTATGCGGCCGGCGAACCGTCCGATGAGTCCGAGCCCCAGAATGACGGAGCCGAGCTCCACCAGCAGTGCGGTCGTGTCGTGCACGGTCAGCCCTCCGCAATGATCTCGGAGAGCGTGTCGACGCCCTCACGCGTTCCGACGGCGACCAGGGTGTCGCCAATGGCCAGCCGGAAGTCCGGCCCCGGGGACGGATGCGCACTGTGCGTCCGCAGCACCGCCACGATCGAGGCCCCGGTCCGGGTCCGCGCCTTCGTGTCCCCGAGCAGCCGTCCGCCGTACGGGGAGCGGGTCCCGAGCGGGATGTGCTCGGTGACCAGGTCGATGCCCTCGGTGCGTACGGCGTCGATGGGCGCCGCGTCGATGAGGTGCGCGAGGCCGGTGGCCTCCTGCGGTGTCAGGGGTACCGAGAGCCGGCAGGAATCGGGGTCGTCCTGGTCGTAGAAGCCGATGAACCGCCGTCCGTCGTGGTGGACGACGACGGAGATGTGCTGGCCCGACTCGGTCGTGTAGTCGTACTGCACACCGACTCCGGGCAGCGTGGTGCGGTGGGTTCCCATGGCTTCCTCCCGAGAGGTGCGGCGGCGGCTCTTGACGCACTTGGTGATCTCTTTATCTGCGCATTACCTTATCCGGAGGGTCCCGCCGCCTCCGGGGTGCGGGCTGTCGGACCGGCCGGGCGGAGCGCTCTGTGTGACGGTGCGAGCCATTCCCGGGACGGGGCGCCGACATTGTCACGGCAGTGCAACCGCCTGACACTTCATGACGGTTGCAGCCCCTCGCTGGATAGCTTGAGCCCGTGATTACCGGGAGTTCAGAAGGGATTTTCATGAGGCTCAAGCGTGTCGGCCGGATGGGCGCCACTGGTGGACTGGTCGCAGCGGCGCTCGCCACATCGATCGTCATCACCCCGTCGTCGGCCTCCGCAGCCGACAGCTGGCAGTGCTACGGCAAGCAGGTCAAGCGTTGCGCAACCGTCTCCTGGGACAATGCGAGCAAGACCTTCCGGGCCAAGGCGAAGATCACCGACGTCGCGGGCGGCGGCAACTACCAGGTCAAGGTCACCAACGTGAAGCTGGAGCGCTACCCGGCGGGCAAGCGGGTGACCATGCGCACCACGAAGGACTACGACGGTTGGCACAGCACCGGGGACTCGGCCGCCACCAGCGCCATCGACGCCTGCAAGTACCCGCATGACAGCTACAAAGTGGTGGCGACGTTCAGCTGGAAGAAGGGCTCAGCCTCGGAGAACAAGACCTGGCGCCCCGACATGTCATGGGTCGGCTGCTGAACCACTCGAAGCGTCAGTCCCGTACCGACCGGTGCGGGACGGGCGTGTTTTTTTGTCCTGTTCGTACTGGTCAGCCGTGCATCGCGGTGCTGTAGACGTACAGGGCGATCACACCGGCAACGCAGGTGAGGATCACCCATGAACTGAAACTGGTGTGTTTCCCAGTGCCTTTGGGTCGCGCGGCCTTCCCGGACCGCTTGGACCGCTTGGAGCCCCCGGGTGCTGCCCGTTCCGGCGTGACCGGCGCCACATCGGCCGCCGCCTCGGCGAGCAGGCGACGGCAGGTCGCGGCGAGCACGCCTGTACCGGCGGAGAGGGGCACCACGGCCTCCAGGCGCGCCGGAGCGGTGGTGCCGCCGTCCAGGATGCGCCCGACGCGTACGAGGGTCTCGTCCCGGCCGCCCGTCGGAGCGAGGCTGATCCACCGCCCTACATGCTCACCCCGGATGACCACACCGCCGGACCGCTCCCGGTACACGGTGTGTTCCCGCCACAGTAGCTTCGCCAACTCCCCGGCGGTGTCCCTCAGTTGTGCGCTCACAACCCCTCCCCCTCCGCCCCGCGGCGAATCGAACAAGCATCGCACTTTAGCGGCAGGCGCAGAGCGCGGGTCCAGCAGTCCCCTGGGGGCGGGTCCTGATGTCAGCGCGGGTGGGCCTCGCTCACCGCACGGGGAAGCCGAAGGAGTACCCCTGCTGCTTCAGCCAGGGCAGGATCTCGCGCAGAGCGGCCAAGGTCTGGGAGCGATCCCCTCCCGCGTCGTGGAAGAGGACGGTCGGCCCGTTGGTGATCTCGCTCTTGACGGTGGCGACCATGGTGTCCGCACCGGGACGCTCGAAGTCCTTGGAGTCGACGTTCCAGCCCAGCGGACGCATCCCCCGGGACGCGGCGAGTTGTCGGCTGTACGGGGTGAAAGCGCCGCCCGGGGCCCGGTAGTACTGCGGCCGGACGCCTCCGGACGCCTTGGTGATCATGCGTTCGGCGTCCAGGATCTGCTGGGACTGGTATGCCTCGGACTTGGAGTCCATGGCGGTGTCGTGCGAGACCGTGTGGTTGCACAGCCGGTGCCCGGCCGCCACGACCTCTTTGACCAGGTCCGGGTGTGCCTGGGCCTGCGTGCCCACCATGCAGAACGTGGCCTTCACGCCGTTGTCCTTCAGTAGTTGCAGCACCTGGGGCGTCCAGACCGGGTCCGGTCCGTCGTCGATGGTGATGTTGACGCCCCGGGCGCCGCGGTCCGAGGCGTGCGCGATGTCCGCCGCCACCTTGGTCACGGTCCGGTCCTGATGAGGCCGGGCGTCCGGCACTGAGACACGCGCTTGCGGCTGCTGCCCTCCGGCGGTGTCGGCCTGCGCGGTCCATACCGAGGTGGCAGCGGCCACCGCCGTCACCCCGAGCGCTGCCCCGAGAAGCCGGCTGTGCCATCCCCTTCCCTTGTGCTTTGCCATGTCCGCCCGCCCCTTTGCTGTCTCCGCCGATGCCGTGCGCTCATGAAGACATGCGAATGCCCGTACGGGATCCCTCTGTTACCGATCGCGGACGAATCCGCAGGGGACCGGCGACAGAGTCGTAAGCTCGCGGTCACCGGCGGAAGGGGACACGCGATGGCGGGCTTTCGGGATTTGAGGTTCAGGGCGGTCACGTCGCTCCAGCGGCATGTCGTGAACCCGCTCGCCAGACGGTCGAGGTCGCAGACCCTGTTGGAGACGACCGGTCGTACGTCCGGGCTGCCGCGCCGCACCCCGGTCGGTGGGCGGCGAGTGGGGCAGGAGTTCTGGCTGGTCTCGGAGTTCGGCGAGAAGTCGCAGTACATCCGCAACATCCGGGCCGATCCCCGGGTCAGGGTCCGCGTCGCGGGGCGCTGGTACGACGGGATCGCGCATCCGCTGCCCCAGGACGACGCCCGCACCCGGCTCAGGACGCTGCCGCGTTACAACAGCGCGGTGGTACGGGCGGTGGGTTCGGAGCTGCTGACGGTGCGGGTCGACCTGGCGGATTGAGCCCGGGCATGCGCGTGCCCGGGTGGCGTGCAACCACCCGGGCACGTACGGGCTTCGGCGTGCCGGATCAGTCGGTGATCTCGATCTTGCCGTTCTGGTCGCCGTTCGGGGCGGTGGGCTCCGGCTGGGCCGGGACCTCCGCCCTGGAACGCGAGCCCTTGAGGTTCTTCAGCAGGGCCGCGATGTCGACTCCCGTGGTGGAGCTGAGGAGTTCCATGCCCTGGGCGACGTTGTCCGTGACCGTACGCGACAGCTGGCTCGCGCCGTCCGTCGAGATCACGGTCATCTTGTCGACGGCGCTGAGCGGCTCGGACGCCTTGGCGACGACCTGCGGCAGCACCTCGACGAGCATCTGGAGCACGGCCGCGTCGCCGTACCGGTCGAAGGCGTCCGCCTTCTTCTGCATGGCCTCGGCCTCGGCCGCACCCTTCGCCGCGATGGCCGCGGCCTCCGCCTCGCCCTCGATGCGTACGGCGTCGGCGAGGGCCGAGCGGTGCAGCTTCTCGCCCTGACCGGTCAGGCGGGAGCGCTCGGCGTCCGCCTCGGCCTCCTTGACCTGGGCGATCCGGCGGGCCTCGGCCTCCTGCTCGGCCTGGTAACGGGCGGCGTCGGCGGGCTTGCGGACCTTGGTGTCGAGCTCGCGGTCGGTGAGTGCGGCCTGGCGCTGGGCGACCTTCTCCTGCTCGGCGAGGACTTCCTGCTGACGGGCCGCCTCGGCGAGCGGGCCCGCCGCGTTGGCCTTGGCCGCTGCGGCTTCCGTCTCGGCCTTGATCTCGGCCTGCTTGAGGTAGAAGGTCCGCTCGGCGATGGCGATCTCCTCGGCGGCCTTCAGCCGGGCCTGCTCGGAGGCCCGCTTGGCGATCGCCTCGGCGATGTCCGCCTCCTGCTTGGCGCGGGCGGCCTCGGGGCGGCCCAGGTCCTCCAGGTAGGAGCCCTCGGTGGTGATGTCCTGGATCTGGAAGGCGTCCAGGATCAGGCCCTGGCCGGAGAGGCTGGCCTCGGCCTCCTCCGCGACCTGGCCGGCGAACGCGGCCCGGTCCCGGATGATGTCCTCGACCGACATCCGGCCGACGATGGCGCGCAGCGCACCGGAGAGCACTTCCTGGGTGAAGCCGACGATGCCGTCCTGCTGCTGGAGGAACCGCTGGGCCGCGGCCCGGATCGCTTCCTCGCTGCCGCCGACCTTGACGATCGCGACGCCTTCGAGGTTGGACTTCACGCCGCGCAGCGTGACGGCGCCGCGCACGGCGATCGGGATGTGCCGGCTGGAGAGGTCCAGGGTGAACTTCTGCTGGACGAACGGGACGACGAAGACGCCGCCGCCGACGACGACCTTCTGGCCGCTGTTGTCGATGCTGGTGCGGCCGGTCACCGGGTCGGTCGACTTCTTGCCGCGGCGGCCGGTGATGATGAACGCCTCGCTGGGCCCGGCGACCTTGTAGCGGGTGATGACGACGAGGGCGAGCAGCACCAGGAGTACGACGACTCCGGCGACTGCGGTCACGACTGGGCTCATAAGGGTGTCCCCCCTGCCTCCCTGCGGGGACGGCAGCTCGGTTTCGGGCGGGGCGCCGCGCCGCGGTATGGTGCGGCGCGGCGGATCGGCTCGGGCGGTGATCAGCGCTCGACGGGTCGGACTCGGCGCTCGGCGGTCGGACTCAGCGTTCGACGGGGCGGACCGCGACCGAGGTGGCCGACAACGCGGCCTCCACCCAGATCTCGGTGCCGCGCTCGACCGGCACCGCGCTCTTCGCCGCCAGCTTCAGGTGCTGGCCCGCGAGTTGCAGCAGGACCTCGCCGTAGCCGTCGGCCGGGATGGCCGTGACGACCGAGCCGGACGTGCCGACGAGATCGTCGCTGCGCGGTGTGGCGCTGGTCTGGTCCCGCATCAGGGCCCGGCTGAACTTCCAGGTCAGCCAGGCCGCGACGAGCCCGGCCAGCACTCCGGCGGCGGTCGCGGCGACCGTACCGGCGCCGGTGGTGCCGAGCACGATCGCCCCGCCGAAGCCGAGCATCGAGAGGAATCCGGCGATGACCGGGAGGGACAGGAGGCCGTCGAAGAGGCCGTCCAGCACACCTCCGAAGAGACCTTCGAGGACTCCGTCGAAGATCAGGGACAGTACGAGCAGAACGATTCCCGCAATGCCGAGACCGAGAAACAAGGTCATGTGATCACCCTCCCCGATCTCCGAAATCCCCCGAATTTTTCCGTCGAACTGGCTGGATGATCCCATATACACCCGGCAGCAGGTACTGCCGGGTTCCGGCAGTCTTTTACGCGCTCTTGATGCCGGAGAGCTGTTCCGTCAGTTTGTCGAGCGACTGGTACGTGGCACCGAGCAGCGCGACATGCTTCCAGCGCAGCACCCCGTCGGGGCCGATGAGGAAGACCGCGCGGCGCACCCCGATCCCGGGCGCCGCGACGCCGTACGCCTGGGCGGTCTCCCGTCCGGTGTCCGCGAGCAGCGGCATCCGCAGGCCGTGGGCGCGGGCGAACGACTCATGACTGTCCACACCCTGTGGACTGATTCCCCAGACCTCCGCGTCGAGCTCGCCGAAGGCCTCCATGCCCGAGGAGTACGAGCACAGCTGCTTGGTGCACACCGCCGTGTTGTCGCCCGGGTAGAACGCGAGGACCACGGCACGGCCGCGCGCTGCGGCGAGGGTGTAGTCGCGGCGTTCGAAGTTCCCGTCGGCGAGCAGACCGCCCGGCAGTGTGAAGTCCGGTGCGATCGCGCCGAGTTGTGGTGACGATCCCATGTCGTTTCCTCCGTGGTCCGGTGCTGCCGGGTTTCTTCCGTGCGTGTTCCGTACAGCATGCTCTCTACGGGTCCGGCTCCCCGCACCAGGAGGTACGTATGGCACAACAGCCGTCCGCCGTCCGCCCGTCCGCGGCCGTGCTCCTGCTGCACGGTGGCGCGGAGACGGGCCTGGCCGCGCCGCTGCCCGGCCCGCTGAACCTGCCCGCCGTGCGGATGCGTCCGTTCGCCCGGTCCATCGCCGGGGCGACGGGCGGCGGCGGTGGAGACGTTCTCGTACGCACCGCCCGCTACGCCCACCGCGGCTGGAACGGCCCCCGCGAGGACCCGCTGCACGACGCCGTGCGCGCCCTGGACGCCCTCGGTCGTGAGGCCGGGGAGATCCCGGTCGTCCTGGTCGGCCACTCGATGGGCGCCCGCGCCGCCCTCCGCGCCGCCGGCCACCCGCTGGTGCGCGGGGTGGTCGGCCTCGCTCCGTGGTGTCCGGCCGACGACCCGGTCGACCAGTTGGCGGGCCGCGATGTCGTCCTGCTGCACAGCACCCGCGACCGGATCACCAGCCCCCGCGCGTCCCAGCGCCTCACGGCCCGTGCCCGGCCGGCCGGTGCCCGCTCCTGTCTGGTCGCGATCCGGGGCAGCGACCATGCGATGGTCCGGCGCGCCGGGGAGTGGCACGCGCTGACGGCCCGGATCGTCGCCGGGCTGCTGGACCTGGGCCCGCTCCCCGGGCCGGTCGTGACCGCGCTCGGGCTCCAGCCGGACGCTCCGGCGGTCGACGGCACCCTCGACCTGGACCTGCTGGAAGCCTGATGTACCGGGGCGGTGCCGTGGTGCAGGGGCGCGGGAACGGGCGCACCCTGGTAGGGAGGTGATCGTCATGGTGATGACAACTGTCGGGTGGCATATCGAGCTGGAATTCGACGAGGACACCCACCGCACCCGCGCGGCCGCCATGGTGCGGCTTCCGGACGGGACCGAGGTGCGGGCCCACGGATACGCGAGCCGCCACCCTTCCGACAAGAATCAGCCGAGAGTGGGCGAGGAGATCGCGGGAGCCAGAGCGCTCAACGAACTGGCGATGAAGATGCTGACGAAGGCACACGACGAGATCGACGAGGCGTCCGGCCGGACCTCGCACGCGCTGACCTGACGCGGGGGCCGGGGCCCGCACGTGTCCCGGGGCCCGGCCCGCACGGCGACCGCCGGACCGACGCCCCCGGACAGCGGATGCGCGGCGGGGGCGGGCGGCCGACGATTGAGGGCCGGGCAGCGGGTGGTCCGCGCCCGCCCAGGAGGTTGACGTGCAGGCCGATGCGTACGCCGACAGCCCTGTGCCGTTCGACCCCCGTGCCCTGGCGGCCCTGGTCGACGGCACCATGGCCGGGGTGGGCGTGCTCGACACCGGGCTGCGCTATCTGTACGTCAACCCCGCCCTCGAACGGCTCAACGGCATCCCGGCCGCGGAACACCTCGGACGCACCGTCTCCGAGATCCTCCCCGGGGTCGACGCGCGCGAGGACATGATGTGGGCGGTGCTCGCCGACGGGAAGCCCCGCGAGATCACCTCCAGCGGTTTCACCGCCGCGGCCGCCACGGTCCGGCGGTACTGGCACGGGGCGTACCACCGGCTGGAGGTCGGCGGGCGGATCGTGGGGCTGGCCGGGATCGTGCTGGAGGTCATGGCCTCGGACCGGGGGCAGCGCGAGCTGGAGCAGGCCCGGCGGCATCTGACTCTGCTCGACACCGCGGCCGCCCGGATCGGCACCACCCTCGACATGGACACCACCTGTGCCGAACTGGTCGACCTCGTCGTGCCGGGGCTGGCGGACATCGCGACGGTGGAGGTGTTCCCGCCCGATGTCGCCCCACCGGTCCGGCCCGCGCCGCCCGGTGTGCTGCTGCTGCGACGGGCGGCGCTGCGGGCCGTGCCCGGACTGAGCGACGAGCTGGACGGGTTCGGGCTGACCGGCGAGTACATCGACTACCAGGAGGGCGCGGCCGTACAGCGCTGTCTGGCGGCCAACCAGCCGGTGGTGGAGAACCTCACCACCGACGAACAGCTGCTGCGCTCCGCCCCCGGCCCCGAACGGCTCGCCGCCTACCGGGCCCTCGGGATGCACTCGGCGGTCATCGTGCCCGTCGCCGTGCGCAGCGGCCCGCTCGGCATCCTCGGCCTGATCCGGGCGGGCGACTCACCGGTCTTCACGGACGAGGACGTGGTGATCGCCCGGGAACTCGCCGGCCGGGCCGCCGTCGACCTCGACCACGCCCGCCGGTACGCCCACGAGCACACCATCGCCCTGGAGCTCCAGCGCTCCCTGCTGTCCGAGCCGCGCCCGCCGCACCCGCACATCGAGATCGCCACCCGCTATCTGCCGGCCGACCGGAGCGTGATGGTCGGCGGCGACTGGTTCGACGTGATTCCGCTGCGGGACGGACGGCATCTCAAGGCGATGGGCGATGTGATGGGGCACGGGGTGGAGGCGGCGGTCGCCATGAGCCACTACCGCTCCCTGCTGCGGATGCTCGCCGACGACGAGCTGCCGCCGCACCGCATCCTGGAACAGCTGGACCGGATGGTCGAACGGTCCGGACCGGACCGGGCGGCGACCTGTCTGCTGGCCGTCGTCGACCGGCTCGGCGGGGCGTGCGAGGTGGCGAGCGCCGGGCATCTGCCGCCGGTGCTGATCGATCCGCGGGGCGGAGCCAGGGTGTGCGAGGAGGTGATGGTGGGGCCGCCGCTCGGCACCGGGTTCGGCGGGTACCGGACGACGCCGGTGGAGTTCGAGCCGGGCACGGTGCTGTTCTTGTACACCGACGGTCTGGTCGAGCGGCGTGGCGAGGACATCGACGCCTCGGTCGGCCGGCTCAAGGAGCTGACCATTCCGGTCGGCGGCAGCCTCGACGACCTGCTGGACGAGGTCCTCGAACGGTTCGGTCCGGGTGCCGAGGACGACATCGCGGTGCTGGCCTCCCGCACCCGGCCCCCGGCGGCGGACACGCCCGGCACCGCCTGACCCCGTCCGGGCCGGTCAGCCCAGCTCCAGGCTGGTGATGCCGAACAGTCCGCCGTGGTCGACGTCCGGTGCCGGTCCCGTGTACATCCGGGCGGTCTCGAACGACGGGGTGAGGCCCAGCTGTTCGGCGAGACGCACGGCCGCCGGGTTGACGTCGGGCACGTCGATCGCGACCGGGGCGCCGGGATCGGCCGCCGCCAGCGCGCTGACCAGGGCGCCGGCCACCTCGGGCGATTCCGCGTACACGGGGCCGATGCGGGACGACGTACGGCAGGGCCGCACCACGGCCAGACCGCGCAGCTCCCCGTCGCGGACGGCGGCGAGCGAGGTGCGCGTGGGATGGGCGATCCACGGCGCGAGGAAGCTGTCGCGGTCGGCCGGGAAGAAGCGGCGGTCGTAGGCGGCGAGCCGGTCGAACGGTACGGAGCGGCCGTCGACGAGTTCCGTACCGGCCGGGACGGGCAGGCCGGCCGGCGCCAGGCCCTCGTAACGCATGTTCGTCCACACCGAACGGAAGCCGGACTTACGGTAGTTGGGCCGCTGGGCCACCACCCCGTCGAGGCCGACGTTGCGCCCGTCCAGCCGTGCCATGCCGGCCCGCCAGAGCTGGATGCCGTATCCCTGGCCGCGCAGGTGCGGGCGGGTGAGGTAGAAGCCGAGGAACCCGAAGCCGGAGCCGTATCGGACCACGGAGACGCAGGAGACCGGTTCGCCCTCCAGCCGGCCGATCAGGAAGCCGCGCGGATCGGCGGCGAAGAAGGCATGGCGGTCGGTCAGCCCGGGATTCCAGCTCTCCTCGTGGGCCCATTCGGCGAGCATCGTGAGGTCGTCGGCGCTTGCGGTGGTGATCTCGAAGTTCGGCACGGGGCACCTGTACCGTTCCTAGTCAGTGAGCAGGAGTGAGTCTTGGACCCATACCTGGTCACTGCGGACACCCCGAACGGTTTTGGATGTCCTGGTTGCCCGCGTACTCGCCGCGTCCGGCGGCACGGATCGTGTCCGTGGTCCGGGGATGCGGGGGCGGGGTCCCTCACGCTCAGGGGCACGCCGGTCGGCCTGGACGGTCCGATGCCCGTGCGCATCGCTCTGGTGTGCACGGGGCGGTGTCGTCCGTCGCCGGATCGGGTGCCCCTGGGCGCGTCGTCCGATCGCGATGCTCGCCGCATCGTGCCGGGTGGTCTTACGGGTGGGACCGGCCATCGGCTTCTGCCAGTGCTGGGCGCCCCACTTGCTGGTGCAGGCCGGGTCCACGGCGATGATCGCGATACCTGTGGCCTCGGCCATGGAGGCCAGCCGAGCGCGGAGCTTGCCGGTCGGCATGCCGGAGATCAGCTGCCGGAATCGACGCTTGCGCCCGTGCTTCTCTCTGGTTTTCTCGGCCTGGAAGTCGAGGTCTTCGACCACGATGGCCTTGACACCGCAGCTCTTGGCCCAGTTCAGCAGCCGCGTGAGGGCGTGCCGTACCCGGGCATCGCGGTGCTGGGCATTGCCGGACAGGTCATAGAAGAACCGGCGCGGCCGGCCGATCGGGTTGCCGTGAGTGTCCAGGCGCCATGCGGCGAGGTGGTCGGCATTGGTGTCCACGCCGATCACGCCATCGGCGAGGGCGGCTTCCAGCGGGATGGTCCTGGTGGGTGGGATCTGCCAGGAGGCGTCCGCGTACCAGCGCCCGCGCCTCGTGGCGATCGGGCGGAGGTCAGCCATGTTCGGCGGCTTCCAGTGCCTTGCGGGCGCGGTTCTTCGCCGATCTGCGCCCGTACCGGCGGGCGCAGAACGAGGTCAGCACCTCCACTGTGTCCCGCACCAGGTCGTCTTCGGCCTCGCCGTCGTCCAGCACCAGCAGGCGACGGTCCGTCGCGGACAAGGCGGCCTCGACAAGCTCGACGTTCATCCGGCCGAGCCGGTCCTTGTGCTCCACCACCACGCAGGTCACGTGCGGGTCGGCCAGCAGACGCCGGGCCTTGGAACGGCAGCCGTTCGTCCCGGAAGCGATCTCCGCCTCAACGCGAACGACTCGGTGACCAGCCTTCGCTGCCCACGCCGACAGCCGAGCGACCTGGCGTTCCAGATCGCTCTTCCGATCATGCGAGGACACGCGGGCATACAGGCCCAGACCGCCGATGGCCTCGGGCGTGGTGTTCGCATCGATGTTCACCAGGATCGTGCGCGGCCCGACCCGCTGAGCCGGTACCGGCAATGTCCCCTCACGGAACCAGCGATACGCGGTCTGCGGATGCACGCCCTGCGTCTTCGCCCATTCCGTCAGATTCACGCTCTGACAACGACACTCACTCATACATGGTTACGCTCACTTACCCGTCTTCGAGGACCAGCAGGTGGAGACCCCTCGGGCAGCCGCTTCAACGGCGGATCAGACGAGCAGGAAGGCGCCCGCCGTCGCGGCCCCCAGCGACGCCCCGGCGACCGTCTGGGCCACCGAGTGGTACCCGAGCGCGACCCGCGACCAGCACACGGCGACCGTCATCGCGTAGGCGAGCAGCCACCACGGCGAGTGGACCGCGGCGAGCAGGGCGACGACGGCCGAGGCGACCGCGGCGTCCACCGAGATCTTCCAGACCGTGTTGACGGCCAGCAGGACCACGGTCATCGCCCAGAGGGCGAGCATCGCCACGAGGATGCCGGTGGGGGCGTGGCCCAGCACCATCACCACCGAACCGGTGCCGATGGAGCCGAGGATGACGAAGAAGATCGGCGCCCGCTTGGTCCGGTCGACGACATGGCGGTCGCCCCAGGTGCCGCGCCCGCGCTCCCATTCGATGTACCCGGCGGGTATGAGGCCCGCGCACAGGGCGCCGAGGAATCCCCAGAGCAGGCCGGTCCAGTGACCGGCGGCGGCCAGGCCGATGCCGAGCATGCCGATCAGCAGGACGTTGCGGGGCTGGAAGACGTCGGTGACGGTGCGGGCGGTGGCGTTGTCCGGCGCTGCGAGGGTGTCGGTGGAGGTCATGCTGTCTCCTCGGTGGAGGCCGTGCGGGGCGCTGCGGTCGCGGTGGACGGGCCGGGTGCGGCGGGCATGGCGGCCGCCAGCACCCGTGCCGCCCGGTCCTGGGGGACCGTCCGGTACGCGGTGGCCACCCGGACCAGCCAGGCCACCTCGCCGTCCTGGTCGGTGGCGTGCTGGGTTTCCACCGCCGCGGCGGTCGAGGCGGGCGCACCGCTGTTCTTGGCGGTGAGCGCCGCCTTGATCCAGTACGCCTCGGCGAGCGGGCCCGCCCTGTCCGGGTCGGTGGTGCCGTCCGCCGCGGCGGCGTCCTTCGCGGCCGGGAGCAGGGTGTCGGGCACGTAGTGGCGCAGCTTCTCCACCGCGTCAGCGATATCGGCGGCCCAGCGGTCGATCCGCAGGTCCGCGGGGGTGTCGAAGCGGGTGAGTTCGCGGGCCAGCGAGGCCGGGGGGTCGAAGGGCTGCTCGGGGAACGCGGTCATCAACTCGCGCCAGAGGCCGTGCAGTTTGACCTGGGCCCGCCACAGCTTCGCGCGCCGCTGCCCCTTGCTGAGGGCGGGGATGGAGGCGCCCACGGCGAAGAAGGCGAACAGCACCACCTGCGCGGCCTCGGTGGTCTCGTCGAAGCCGAGCGCGAAGGACTCGCTCGGGGTGTCGACGACGCTGACCCACAGGAACAGGGTCCGGCTGACGGTGTAGCCGACCCCGATGAACATGGCGAACGTCATCATCCCGAGGCCCACCCGCAGATGGCGGAGCCCGGCATTGGCGGTGGCCAGCGCCCACTGGTACGCGCAGACGGCGGACGCGGTACCCAGGTAGAGGTAGAACACGCTCATGTACAGTGTGGCCCCCCACTGTCCCGCGTGGTCGGCGACGAAGCGGTCCGAGGGGACGGAACGGTCGACGACGGTGAAGAACAGCACCGTCAGCAGGATCAGCGTGGCGATCGACGCCTTGGCCGCCACCCGCTGGATGGCGCGGGCGAACCGTACGTGGCGCGGGACGGTTCCGGCGTCGGGGTACTGGCCGTAGATCGCGACGATGTAGCTGAGGATCGCCAGGATCGCGATCGTCGCCGTGTAGTGCTTGATCAGGACGGCGAGGTCGGTGACGGCGCTGTCGTTGAGCGCGATGCGCACGGCCCGGGTCTTGGTCCACAGGGCGGCGGCGAAGCCCGCGTAGCAGCCCCAGAGGGCCCGGCGGCGCTTGTCTTCTTCATCGCCCCACAGGGCTGCCGGCATACGCCACAGGGCGACGGCCGTCATCAGGACGGCTATGAAGTAGCCGGCGAGGTCGAGGGGGGTCACGGCGGGGTCCTTGGGGTGGTGGGGGGAGATGGGGGACGTGCGGTGTCAGGTGCGGCGGAACAGGCCGCGACGGCGGTTGGCGACCGGGCGGGAGAGGGAGTTGGCCAGCCGCCCCACCATGTCGTCGCTCGTCACGTCCATGGCCATGCGGGGGATGAGCGAGGCGCCGAACTCGGCCATGCGCTCGTCGTGGGTGTCGTACTGCGCGCGGGCCTGCACGGTGCCGTCCCCCGACCGGAGCGCGTCGGCGATCTCGGCCACGCCAGGCGTCGGGGGCGGGGGCGGCGGCGGGGGTTCGGTCCCGAGGACCCGGGTGATCAGCGAGGTGTCGAAGACCGGCAGCAGACGCCGGAGTTGCTCCGGGTCGAGGGAGGTGCCGTGGTCGAACCACTCGTGGCACAGCTCGTGCAGGATGACGTGCTGGGTCTGGTACGCGGTCGGCCGGCGGCGGTAGAGCACGAAGCTGGTCCCGCCGGTCTTCAGACGCAGCCCGCAGGCGGCGTTGACGCGGGCCAGCCGGTCGGGCATCTCGTGCAGCACGATGGTGCGGCCGCGGGCCGCTTCCATGTTTGCCACCAGTGCGTCGATGGAGAACGGGGCGGGGATGGGAAGGTCGGCCAGCCCGGCCTCGCACTCCTTCCGCAGTTCGCGCAGGGACATGGCGGTCTACTTCTCCGGCTCGCCATGGGCGGCGCCGCCGGCCGCACCCTGCCGGCCCATGGCGTCCTCCAGCAGGGAGAGCGCGAACTGCAGCAGCTCCGGCGGGAGACCGTCCTCGTCGAGGCCGCGCCCGGCCACTCCGCTGATCTCCCCCGTACGCTGCTTCGCGAGGAACTGCAGACCGGCGACGACATCGTCGACGACCTCGGACTCCTCCTTGAAGAACCGCCAGTCCACGCCGAAGCCCAGACCGAGTGCCTTGAGGATGTCCTCGGACGGCTGAGTGACCTTTCCGGCAAGGATGTTGGAGAAGTAGCTGTGCGAGAGCGATCCGCCGCGTTCCTTGACCAGATCGGCGAAGAAGCGCCCCGAGATCTTCTGGCCGGGGAACGTCTTCTCCACCATGTACTCGACCTTCTGCTGCAATGTCCGCAGCTCCGGCGTGCGTTCCCCGACGCTGTCCATCCGGCCCCCCACGTATCCGCTTCCGTCCGATCGGCGTACACGGTCGTCGATTCGGTCAACGGGCTCGTACTGTAACGAACCCTGACGTGGCGTCCTCAGTCCGGTAGGTGGAACAGGAACGGGCTTGCGTAAACACGCAACGTCACTGTTAACTCGAAAAAACACGGGCAGGGGACCACGAGGGGAGTCCCCTGCCTGTGAAATCGACGCGGTTCGCGCGAATTCACCACGGACAAAAGGTGCATGACGCACATGCATGCTGTGCGGGCATGGGTGTAGCCCTTCACGACGGGGGATGCGTGAAGGGCTACCCGTGCATTATGACTGCTGGTCAGGCCGTCATCAACCGGCCTCCGGTTTCGGTGGGCGCGGGAGCCGGGTCGCGGGGCGCGCCGAGGGCGGGCCGGTGAGGGGTGCGGCCGGCGGGGCCGCGGGCGCGCGAGCGGGTATTCATTGCGGCGGAACCGAATGTCACGCGCGGGTGGAACCAGATTTCACACAATGCCCGACAGAATGCCCGAAGCAATGCCCGACTGGGGTGTCCGGCGGGAATTAATTGCGCGTCCGTGGGGCGAAATTACTTGCCGCGCCCGGTTGCTTTCGCTGTGCTATTCTGGAAGCAGTTGCAGTTGTGGTTCCCGAAGACTGTTTTCCGGTGCTTTCCGGATGGGGTAATCATTGCGGCGACGTGGGATCCGCACGGTGCGAATCCCCGGGAACTGCCCCCCATGAAGGAGATAAATATGGCTACTGGCACCGTCAAGTGGTTCAACGCGGAAAAGGGCTTCGGTTTTATCGAGCAGGACGGCGGCGGCCCTGATGTCTTCGCCCACTACTCGAACATCGCTGCCAGCGGTTTCCGTGAGCTCCAGGAGGGCCAGCGGGTGAACTTCGATGTCACGCAGGGCCAGAAGGGCCCGCAGGCGGAGAACATCACCCCGGCCTGATCCCGCTGCTCCGGCGCCGACGCGTTGCGGCGACTTGCACGATCGGGGCCCGCACCTCCGGGTGCGGGCCCCGGTTCGCTGTTGTCCGCCGGTCCGCCCGAGCCGCCCCGAGTTTTTTCGCAGCCGGGCTTCGTCCAGGCTTGTCAACGGCCCGTTCTTGCGATTCCTGCGCGATCCGCCGCCGCAGCGAATTCCTCGATACGCGCCATATCGAGGAAGGGTTCCGTATGGACCGCGACCGCGACCGTAACCGCGACCGCACAGCACGTTCGAACGACCGGTTTTCCCGAGGCCCCGGGGGCCGTTCCGGCACGCCCGCCCGGCGTTCCGGTGGTTCCGGCCGCAGGCCCGCCGCCGTGCAGGGTGAGTTCGCGCTGCCGAACACCATCACTCCGGCGCTGCCCGCCGTGAATGCCTTCACGGAACTGGACCTGCCCGAGCCGTTGCTGTCGGCGCTCACCGCCGAGGGTGTCACCACGCCGTTCCCGATCCAGGCGGCCACCCTGCCGAACTCCCTCGCGGGGCGCGACGTGCTGGGCCGCGGCCGGACCGGCTCCGGCAAGACGCTCGCCTTCGGCCTGGCCGTGCTGGCCCGTATCGCGGGCAACCGGGCCGACGCCCGCCGGCCGCTGGCCCTGGTCCTCGTCCCCACCCGGGAGCTGGCCCAGCAGGTCACCGACGCGCTCACCCCGTACGCCCGCGCGCTCAGGCTGCGCATGGCCACCGTCGTCGGCGGCATGTCGATCGGCCGGCAGGCCTCCGCGCTGCGCGGCGGCGCCGAGGTCGTCGTCGCCACGCCGGGCCGTCTCAAGGACCTCGTCGAGCGCCGCGACTGCCATCTGGACCGGGTCGCCGTCACCGTCCTCGACGAGGCCGACCAGATGGCCGACATGGGGTTCATGCCGCAGGTCACCGAGCTGCTCGACCTGGTGCGGCCGCAGGGCCAGCGGATGCTGTTCTCGGCGACCCTGGACCGTAACGTCGACCTGCTGGTCCGCCGCTATCTGCACGACCCGGTGGTCCACTCGGTCGACCCGGCCGCAGCCGCGGTGACGACGATGGAGCACCACGTGCTCTACGTGCAGGGCGCGGACAAGTACGCCACCACGACCGAGATCGCGGCCCGCGACGGCCGGGTGATCATGTTCCTGGACACCAAGCACGCCGTCGACAAGCTCACCGGCCATCTGCTCGGCAGCGGGGTGCGGGCCGCCGCGCTGCACGGCGGGAAGTCCCAGCCGCAGCGCACCCGCACCCTGGAGCGGTTCAGGACCGGGCAGGTCACGGTGCTGGTCGCGACGAACGTCGCGGCGCGCGGCATCCACATCGACAACCTGGACCTGGTCGTCAACGTCGATCCGCCGAGCGACCACAAGGACTACCTGCACCGCGGCGGCCGTACCGCCCGTGCCGGTGAGTCCGGCAGCGTCGTCACGCTGGTGCTGCCGGGGCAGCGCCGCGAGATGACCCGGCTGATGGCCGACGCCGGGATCACCCCGCAGATCGCCCAGGTCCGCTCCGGCGAGGCCGAACTGAGCCGGATCACCGGCGCGCGCAAGCCCTCGGGGGTGCCGGTCGACGGCGCCGCACCGGTGTCGGAGCGCGCCGGGAGCGGCGGCGCGGCCTTCCGGGGCCTGGGCACCCGCCCCACGAAGGCGGGCCGCTCACGCCGCTCCGACCTGCCCACCGCGGAGGCCCGCGCCGCCGCGAAGCAGCGCCGCACCAACCGCGGCGGGTAGGGCCTTCCGTACGGATCAGGCCGGTCCGCGGTGCGGCTACCGGCCGCCCGCGACCCGCAGGACCGTCCCGGCCGGCGTACCCCGGCGCCTGCTGTTGGGGTGGTGCCGGGCCGGGCACCGGCGTGGTGCCGGGCGTGCGGCGCGGGCGGTTGCCTAGCGTCGGCGCCTGACGGACCGCTGTCGGCGCGGAACGGGTTGAATCGCCCGGCGCTCGGTGACGGCTCCTCCTCAACGGCGTTCCCCTGCCTCCGCCTCGCATTGCGGCGGCAGGGGACGCCGACCGCGGCACCTACGACCAGAGGGCCCGCGCCAGCGCGACCCCGGCGAACGCCGCGCCCAGCCCCGCCACCACGCTCGCCACGACATTGGCCACCGCGTAGGACTTCGCACCGTCCTCGGCCAGCCGCAGCGTCTCGTAACTGAACGTCGAGTACGTGGTGAGCGCCCCGCACAGTCCCGTGCCGAGCAGCAGTTGCAGGTGCGAGGAGGCGGCGCCGGCCGCCACCGCGCCGGTCAGCAGGCCCAGGATCAGCGAACCCGACACATTGACCGCGAAGGTCCCCCACGGGAAGACGCTGTCGTGCCGGGACTGCACCGCCCGGTCGGTCAGATACCGCAGCGGCGCCCCGACCGCCGCCCCGACGATCACCAGCAGCCAGTTCACCGGCCCCGCTCCCGCTCCCGTTCGCCGCCGAAGCGCACGATCTCGCACTCGTCCAGGAAGGCCACTCCGCCGTCCGCGACCAGTTCCCCGATGAGCGGCAGGAACGCCCTGATCCGTGCCTCGGTGTCCACGATCACGACCGCCACCGGCAGGTCCTCGCTCAGCGAGAGCAGCCGCTGGGTGTGGATCATCGACGAGGTGCCGAAGCCCTCGATGCCGCGGAACACGCTGGCGCCCGACAGTCCGGCCAGGTGCGCCCGGTGCACGATCTCCGTGAAGACCGGTCTGTGGTGCCACCCGTCGGACTCGCCGACGAGAACCGTCAGGCGCAGGCCCCGTTCCGTCTCCGGCGTCGTCATGGCTGCCTCCAGGCCAGCACGCGGCGGGTCGCCCACACCGCAGTCCACACCGCCGCGAGAGCCGCGAACAGCGTCAGTCCCAGGTACACCAGACCGGCACGGGCCCGGCCGCCGTCGAGCAGGCGCTGGATGTCGACCGCATACGTCGAGAACGTGGTGAACCCGCCGAGCACCCCCGTACCGAAGAACGGCCGCACCAGCCGGTGTGCCGTCCACGCCTCGCTGATCACCACCGTGAACACGCCGATCACCGCGCATCCGACGGCGTTCACGACCAGCGTCGTCCACGGGAAGCCGCCCGGGGCGGTGGGCCAGAACAGCGCGGCCCCGTAGCGGGCGGATGCCCCGATCGCGCCGCCGAGCGCGACCACCGCGACGACGGAACCTTGGGGATTCCGGGCTCCCATGGGCACATGTCTCCTGCCTGCTGCACGCACCAGGCTATCGCCGCCGCCCTCGGCGGGCCCACCGCACCGTCGGCGGGCCCGCCGGCCTCTTCGTCGGTGTGTGGCCTACCAGGTCTTGCCCGGGGGCTGCTTGGTGGTGACGTTGATGCGGTTGAAGAGGTTCGTCAGACCGATCGCGAGGACCAGGGCGGCGAGCTCCTTCTCGCTGAAGTGGCGGGCGGCCTCGTCCCAGATGGCGTCGGGCACCGGGTCGGAGCGGTCGCTGAGCCGGGTCGAGTGCTCCGCGAGCGCCAGCGCGGCCCGCTCGGCGTCGGTGAAGTACGGCGCGTCGTGCCAGGCCGACACGGCGAAGAGCCGCTCGTCGCTCTCACCGGCCTTCCTGGCGTTGCGTACGTGCCCGTCGACGCAGAAGGTGCAGCCGTTGATCTGGCTCACCCGCAGACCGACCAGTTCGAGCGTGGTCTCCGGCAGTCCGCCCTTCTGGATGGCCTTGACCAGGCCCAGCACGGGTGGCAGGGCCTCGGGAAGGACCTCGGCCGGGTTCTGGATACGTGCCTGCATGACGTCTCTCCTTCGATATCCGTCGCGGCCGCGTTCTCGCCGCGCCCTCACTGCACTGACGGACGGCGAAGCGGAAGTGTGACAAGCGGGCCGTTTCCGCCATCGCCCCGTCGACCGGGGGCTATCCCCACCGCGCACCGGCATGCCTCCCGGATGGGCCGGGGAGCCCGGCTCAACAAGGCTTGCTGCATGACGACTTACCGCAAATCCGCCGCGTTCCTCGCCCTGTCCGTCACCGCTGTCGCCACCGCCATCACCGGGGCCGTGACCCCGCCTGCCCACGCCGAGGGCGCCGCACCCGCGCTCTCCTGGCGGCCCTGTGCCACGGCCGGCGGTCCCGCCGCGCAGGAGTGCGCCGAACTGCCCGTACCGCAGGACTACCGGGACCCGGACGGCCCGCAGCTCTCCCTCGCGGTGACCCGGGTACGCAGCGACCGGCCCGCCGCCCGGCGCGGGACTCTGATGGTGATCGCCGGCGGTCCGGGCTCCTCCGGGGTGCAGCGGGTGACGGAGAAGGGGGAGCGGCTGCAGCGGGAGACGGGCGGGCGGTACGACATCGTGAGCCTCGACCCGCGCGGGGTCGGCGGCAGCACGAAGGCGAGCTGCGGGCTCGCCCCGGAGGACCGGGAGCTGGTGAACCTGCGGTCCTGGCCCGGCGCCGACGGCTCGATCACCGAGAACGTGACGCGCTCCCGGCGCACCGCCGAGGCCTGCGCCCGCAACGGCGGCCCGGTGCTGCGGAGCTTGACCACGGCCAACGAGGTACGGGACATCGACCGCTTCCGGCAGGCGCTCGGCGAGGAGAAACTGTCGGCCTGGGGGAGCTCGTACGGCACCTATGTGGGAGCCGTGTACGCGCAGAAGTACCCCCAGCACACGGACCGTTGGGTGCTGGACAGCAGCGGCGACCCCGACCCGTCGCGCGTCGGGCAGGGCTGGCTGGCCAACATGGCGGTGGGGGCGGACGACCGGTTCCCCGACTTCGCACGCTGGGCCTCGGACCCGGCCCGGGACGAGGAGGGACTGCGACTCGCGCAGCGGGCCGAGGACGTACGGCCGCTGGTGCTGGATCTGGCGGCGCGGCTGGACCGTGAACCGAGGGAGTCCACCACGCCGGGCGTCCCGCTGACCGGCAACCGGCTGCGCCAGGCGCTCCAGATGGCCCTGTACGACGACGACGCCTTCGCCGAGCTGGCGGAGCTCGTCCAGGCGGCCCGGGACACCTCGGTGACGCCGGTCCTGCCCGCCGCGCTGAGCGGGCCGCTCCCGGACGCGGACGCGGCGGTCTCGATCGGCGTGGTCTGCAACGACGTGCGTTGGCAGGGCACGGTCGCCTCGTTCCGGCGCGCCGTCGCCGCCGACCGCGTGCAGCACCCGCTGACCGCCGGGGTGCCGGCGAACGTCACCCCGTGCGCCTTCTGGAAGGACGTCCCCGCCGAGGAGCCGACCAGGATCACGGACCAGGGACCGTCCAACGTCCTGATGATCCAGGGCCTGCGCGACCCGGCGACCCCGTACTCCGGCGCCCTGAAGATGCGCGCGGCCTTCGGGGACCGGGCCCGTATGGTCGCCGTCGACCACGGTGGGCACGGCATGTACCTGGGCAACGGGAACGCCTGCGGCGACCGCGCGGTCACCGAGTTCCTGACCACAGGGACGCGGCCGGAGCGCGACGCGTACTGCGCGGACTGATCGCGACGGGGCCGCGACCCGGCGGGGCCGCGACCGGGCGGAGCCGGCCCCGCTCAGTCGCAGCCCGGCGTCACATGTCCGCTGTTCCTGGCCTGTGCCAGCAGGGAGACGACCTCCTCGTCGGACGTCTGCGAGAAGTCCCGGTACCACTCGCCGACCGCGTAGAACAGGCGCGGCATCGACAGGCACACCACCTCGTCCGCGCTCCGGCGCAGCCGCACGACCGCATCCGGCGGCGCCACCGGCACGGCCGCCACCACCCGCGCCGGCTGCTGTGCCCGTACCACCAGGCAGGCCGCCTCGGCCGTGGCGCCGGTCGCGATGCCGTCGTCCACGACGATCACCGTCCGGCCTTCGAGCGGGGTCCGCGCCCGCCCGGCCCGGTACACCTGCGCCCGTCGTACGAGCTCCGCCTCCTCGACCCGTTCGACCGCCGCGAGATCCTGCTTGCCGGCCCACAGTCGCCCGACGACGTCGTCGTTGACGACCCGCACCCCGCCCTCGCCGATGGCGCCGAACGCCACCTCCTCGTGGTGCGGTACGCCGAGCTTGCGGACGACGATCACATCGAGTTCGGCACCGAGTGTCTGCGCCACCTGGAAGGCCACCGGGACTCCGCCCCGGGGCAGTCCGAGCACGACGGGGTGCTCCCGCTCAAGGTGGCGGAGCGCCTCGGCCAGCTGCTGGCCCGCGTCGACGCGGTCGGCGAACAGCACGGCGGTTCACCCCCAACCAGGGGAGGCAGGGCAACGCATACGTACGTGCCCCACCGGCTTCCCTACTTCGAAACAACCCCATGTGCGGCGACCCCGCAACTCGGGCAAGGTCTGTTGTATGGGACGAAACGGAGCGGTCCTGATCGATATCGACGGGGTGCTCACGGTGGCGTGGAAACCGCTGCCCGGAACCGTCGCGGCGATGCGGCGGCTGCGCGAGGCGGGTGTCCCGCTGGCCCTGGTCACCAACACCACCTCCCGCACCCGCGCCTCGATCGCCGCGGAACTGGCGGGCCAGGGCTTTCCCGTCGCGGCCGAGGACATCCTCACCGCCCCGGCCGTCACCGCGGCGCACCTGCGCGAACACCACCCCGGCGCCCGCTGTCTGCTGATCAACTCCGGGGACATCCGGGACGATCTGACGGGCGTGACCCTGGTCGACGAGGACGAGGCGTCCGGCCACGACGAGGCGCCGGACGTCGTCGTCATCGGCGGGGCCGGGGACGCCTTCGGCTACGCGGAGCTGAACCGCGCCTTCCGCCACCTGCAGCGCGGCGCCGAGCTCGTAGCCATGCACCGGAACCTGTACTGGCGCACGGCCACCGGGCTCGATCTCGACACCGGGGCCTTCCTCCTGGGGCTGGAGCGGGCGGCCCGCGTCGAGGCGGAGATCACCGGCAAACCGGCCGGATCGTTCTTCGCCGCGGCCCTGGCCCACCTCGGCGTCACCGCGTCCGAGGCCCTGATGGTGGGCGACGACATCGAGTCCGACGTGCTGGCGGCCCAGGCCGCGGGGCTCACCGGGGTTCTCGTCAGAACCGGCAAGTACCTCCCCGAGACGCACCGGGCGGCCGAGGGCACCCCGGACCACGTGATCGACTCCTTCGCCGACCTTCCGGAACTGCTGGAGCGGCTGGAGCGGCCGGGGGAGTGAGGGCCGGGTGACCCGCCTCAGGACACCGGTGACGTCTTGGGCACCTCGCCCTCGGTCGTGTTCACGTCGATGACGGAGAACGCCGCACCCTGCGGGTCCGTCAGCGCCGCGAACCGGCCGAACGGCATGGTCATCGGGCCGAACCGCAGCACCCCGCCGCGCTCGGTGGCCTTCGCCACCGCCGCGTCGCAGTCGGCGACGGTGAAGTACACGTTCAGGAACGGAGGCACCTCGGGCGGGAACTCGTCGCCCATCTTCATCCGCCCCATGACGGTCTTGTCGCCCAGGTTGAACATCCGGAAGTCGACGTGCTCGTCCTCCATCTTCACCATCGAGTACGGGAAGACGGCGGGGAAGAAAGCGTCGGACTTCTCGGGCTCCCGGGTGAAGACCTCCGCCCAGCAGAACGCACCGGGCACGGCCTGTGCCTCGAAGCCCTCGTGGGTACCGGCCTGCCACACGCCGAAGGCGACTCCGCTGGGGTCGCGGGCCAGCAGCATCGTGCCGAACTCGCCGACCTGCATGGGGTCCATCAGCGTCTCGCCGCCGTTGTCCCGGATCTTCGCGGCGGTGGCCTCGGCGTCCGGTGAGGCCAGGTACAGACACCAGGCCGACTGGCCCTCCTGGCCGGGCATCGGGGGCACCACCGCGGCGACCGCCTTGCCGTTGGCGTACGCCTGCGTGTAGTTGCCGAACTCGGACGAGGACTCGCCGAACGTCCAGCCCAGCACATCACCGTAGAAGCTCTTCGCTCCCTCCAGGTCGGCGAACGTCGCGTCGGCCCAGCACGGTGTGCCCTCCGGTTGTACAGCCATGACCCTGACTCCTTCGCGCTCGGTGGGTGGTCCGATTTGTCACGCTAGCCAGCGGACCGCTTCCCCGCGCGCTGGGAACGCGGGCCCCAGGGCTACCCAGGCGTGCTCCGGCCCTGCGGCGGGTCCACCCGCACCAGGCCCGACTGGTAGGCCATGGCGACCAGCTGGGCCCGGTGCCGGGCGCCCAGCTTCGTCATCGCCCGCCCGACGTGCGTGCGTACGGTCAGCGGGCTGACGTGCATCCGGGCGGCGATCTCGTCGTTCGACAGGCCCTCGGCGGCCTGCGCCATGACCTCGCGCTCGCGGGCGGTCAGTACGTCCAGGGACTCGGGCGCGGCGACACCGCCTTCCGGGCGGGCCAGGTAGCGGGTGATGAGGGCCCGGGTGGCGGTGGGCGACAGGAGCGTGTCGCCCGAGGCCACCGTCCGGATCGCGTCCAGGAGTTCCTCGGCCTCTCGCATCGCATCGTTGGAGAACGACCTCGTAGCCACCCGCACCAGCCTGCGTCGCATGATCCGCGACGAGAACCGCTCCTGGCGACCGCCGAGCGCGCGCCACGCGCGCCGAGGTGGGCTGACGGATCAGCGAACAGCCGGTCCTCGCTTCATCGGGCTCAGGGGGGCTGACGCTGGCCGGTCAGTTGGTCGCCGAGGGGGCTACGGCGGTACAGGACCTGTCGTCCGGCGCGAGCCCGGGTGACGAGGCCGGTGGCGTACAGGACGCGTAGGTGCTGGGACACGGCGCTCGGGGTGACCCTGAGGCGGCGGGCGATCTCGACTGTGGGCAGCGGCTCATCGAGGAGGCTGAGCAGTCTCGATCGGGGCGCACCCAGAAGGGACACGAGGGCAGTCGCGTCAGCGATGGGCGCTGGGACCCAGAGCGTCGCCACTCCGCGACTGGGGTACGCCAGCATCGGCGGTTCCTCTGGGCTGACGGGGGGCGCGGGCTTGTGAGCGAACACAGACGGTACGAGCAGCAGCCCTCGGCCGGACGCCGCGACGCGGTGTCTGCCGATCATCTTGTCGATGTGCAGCACGCCGTTGTGCCATCGCAGATTCGGGTGCATGTCGGCGAACAGCAGGCGGGCGCCTCCCATGGCCAGTCGCCGCGCACGGTAGGTCATGTCGGCTTCCAGCAGCAGCTGCATTTGCGGCCACATCGGCTTGATGGCGGCCTCCCAGTACTGCCGCAGGAGCTCGCAGAGGGCGTCGCGGAGTCTGACGACCGGCGCGTCGTCGGCAGCGGTGGCAGCGTGCAGAGCCCTGGGGAGCGGGTCCGGCGCGTGCGTGGCCAGCAGATCGCGGCGGACCAGATCGGGGGAGGTCTGGCGGACGACGGCCAGTTCTTCTTCGAAGGCTGGGGCGAATCTTGCAGGCCGCGGCGTCAGGAAGTCGGGAAGGGTGCGCCTCGTCGCTACCAGGGACATGAGCAGGTCGGTGTCGAGCGCGCTGAGTCTGCCGAGAACGGACCTGCGCCATGGGAGGTGCAGCGCGGACAGTCCCGGCTCGCGCAGCACCCGCAGGCTGAGCACGGTCTCATGCAGGGGCGACACGGCGAACCGCGTGTCCGCGAGGTCCTCGACCCCAAGCTCAAAGCTGATCATTAAGCCAGAAGCTACATCGATGGGCAGCGGAGTGCGGGTGCCGTGAACTTCCACGCATGACACATACAGCTCACGCACAGCGCGTAGCGATCGTCACCGGAGCGGCACGCGGTATCGGCGCAGCTGTGGCCAAGCGACTTGCGCGAGACGGCTTGGCAGTCGGAGTGGTCGATCTGAACGAGGCAGAGTGCGCCGCTACCGTCAAAGCCATCACGAGCAGCGGCGGGACAGCGGCAGCGGTCGCCGCCGACGTCGCTGACGAGATGGCCGTGACCGCTGCCGTCGCCCAGATCGCAGCCGAGTTGGGGTCACCGACCGTGCTGGTCAACAACGCCGGCATTGGCGGCCCTGACGTCGGCGTCGCGGAGATGACCACGCAGCAGTGGGACGCGGTCACGGGGGTCAGCCTGCGGGGGGCGTTCTTCCTCACACGGGCCGTGAGCCCGCACATGATGGCGGCCGGCTGGGGCCGGATCATCAACATGTCGAGCATCTCCGCGCTCGGCGATTCCGGTCGCGCCGACTACGCCAGTGCAAAGGCCGGTCTCATCGGCTTCACCAAGACGCTCGCCCTCCAACTCGGACGACAAGGCGTCACCGCCAACGCCATTGCTCCCGGCTTCATCGTGAGCGACATGACCAGGACCTCCGCCCGGCGACGAGGCCGCGCCTTCGAAGAGCACCAACGCCTCGCCGCGCAGTCCATCCCGGTCGGCCGAGTCGGCCAACCGGAGGACATCGCGCATGCCGCGTCCTTCCTCACGAGTCCCGGGGCGGGGTTCGTCTCCGGCCAGGTCATCTACGTCGCAGGCGGGCCGGTGGACTGAAGATGAGCCGCCGGTTGGTCCTGATCCTGGCCGTGACCTGCGCCGTCGGCGTGGGCAACATCTACTTCCCGCAGGCGATCAGCCCGCTGGTCGCCGCCGGACTGCGCGAGTCGCCCGATTCCGCCGCCCTGCTGGTGACCGCCACCCAGGTCGGCTACACGGCCGGGATCTTTCTGCTGGTGCCGCTCGGCGACCGGCTCCCCTACCGCCCGTTCCTCGTCACCCTGCTCGCCCTTACCGGCGCGGGCCTGCTCGCCGCAGGCTGCGCTCCAGCCCTGCCGCCTCTCGTCGCCGCCAGCGCGCTCATCGGCGTCACCACCGTGGCCGCCCAAATCGTCGCTCCGCTGGCGGCCGGGCTGGTGGCCGCCGACCGCCGCGGAGCGGTGATGGGCACCTTGTTGAGCGGGTCAATCGGCGGCATGCTGCTGGCCCGCACCTTCAGCGGGACGCTCGGCGAATGGCTGGGGTGGCGCGCCCCCTACTTGGTGGCCGCAGTCTTGGTCCTGCTCCTCGCGACCGTCCTGGCCTACACGCTGCCGGCCACGACTCCGCCGTCGCACCAGCCGTACCCGGCACTCCTGGCTGAGTCCCTGCGCCTGCTCCGCAACGAGCCGGATCTGCGCCGCTCCTGCCTCTACCAGGCAACGGTCTTCGCCGGGTTCTCGGCCGTCTGGACCTGTCTGGCGCTCCTTCTTACCGGCCCGGCCTACGGCCTGGGCGCCCAGGCGGTGGGGATGCTTGCCCTGGTCGGCGCGGCGACCATGCTGTGGACCCCGTTCGCCGGACGCATGGTGGACCGCAGGGGGCCCGATCCTGTGAACCTCGTCTGCATGCTCGGGATCCTCGTCTCAGCTGCAGTCCTCACTGCGGGCGCCCAGGGCGGAGCACTGGGTCTCACCGCCCTGATTCTCGGCACGCTGCTGCTCGACGTCGCGATGCAGTCCGGCATGGTCGCCAACCAGGCCCGGGTCTTCACCCTGCGTCCCGACGCCCGCAGCAGGCTCAACACCGCCTACATGACCTGCGCTTACCTGGGCGGCAGCGCGGGTTCCTGGCTCGGAGTACGCGCCTACGGCCAGGCCGGGTGGCGGGGCGTGTGTGCGCTTGTGGCGTTGCTCGCCGTACTCGCCCTGGCCCGCCACCTCGTGGCGCTGTACGGCCGAAGGCCCCAGTTGGACGAGATCCCAGCCACGAGTCGGCGTTGACCCGTTGTTCACTTGCAGATGACCAACGTCCGTTTCCGGTAGTCCATCGCATCGCCGTGCCCTACGTCCCTGACAGCTGCACAGTGCGTTCACATGGCATCCGGCCACGGGGCCTCCGCGACCTCGGCGTCGGCGGGCAGCGCGGGCACGATCGCTCCGGAGCGTACGAGCACCCGGTGCAGGTCCGGCATCGGCACCGCGGTGACATCCGTCCCCCGGTCCGCGGACATCGCCGCGAGCGCACCGGCCGCCTGCCCCGTCGCCATGGCCGTGGCCTGCACCCGCAGCGCGGAGTTCGCCGCCTGGTCGGACCCGATGCAGCGCCCCGCGACGACGGCGTACGGGTTGTCGTTCGGGACCATCGCGTCGCGGGGCACGGTCGGGACCACCCCGTGGCGCAGGTAGGTCTTGTCGATCCCGTCGCCGTCCGGGCGGTGGATGTCGATCGGATAGAAGCTGTTGCACACCGAGTCGGCCCAGACGCGCCCCGCCAGGTAGTCCTCCCCGGTCACGGTCGTGCGGGCCGCGATCGTGACGCTCTCGCGGACCCCGACCTCCGACGCGCGGAAGTCGAGCCGGAGGTCCTCAAGACCCGGCAGGGTGCGCAGGAAGCGGTAGATGCGCAGGACCGCCGCCCCGCCCGCGAGCTCCCCGGCGGTACGGCCCTCGCTGGTCGCGCCCTCGATCCCGACGAGATGGATCGCGTTCTCGCCCCGCTTCGCCAGGAACGGCAGCAGTGGACGCCCCCGGGAGCCGAGGTCCGAGGGGAGCAGCGCCCCCGACTCGACCGCCTCGGCGTGCCTGCGGTCGAGCTCTTCGTGGTCGAGGCCGTCGACGTCGTAGCCGGACAGCCGGATGTCGATGGTGCCGGGCTGACGGTCCTGGTTGCGCCGACGCCCCAGCCCCGCCAGGCCGATCACGTCCGCGTCACCGGTGCAGTCGACGAGCCGCCGGGCGGCGAACGATTCGAGCCCGTCCTTGCCGCACAGCTGGAGCTCCCACCGGTCACCGGTCCAGCGCGCCGACGCGGGCATCGTGTGCAGCCGCAGATCGATGCCGCTGGTGTGGACCTCCTCCAGGAGCAGCGCTCCGTACAGCGGTGCGTTCACCCGCACCTGGCGCTGCCAGTGCGGGCGGTCGTCGTCGCGGAAGTCCGGCAGCTCGTCGCCGCCCAACTCGACGGCCCTGCGCACGAGTTCCCAGCCGATCCCGGCGATGACCTGCTCGCCCCAGGCGTGGAAGAGCCCCGGGAACGCGACATTGGCGCTGGTGGTCGTGCCGCCCAGCCCGGCGTTCTTCTCCACCAGCAGCGTGCGCGCGCCGAGCCGGGCGGCCTGGACGGCTGCCGGGACCCCCGAGGGTCCGCCGCCTATGACAACGATGTCGTACGTTCGCATGGAAGTCTCACGCCTCAGTCGCGGGATTGATACGTTTCAATCGTACCGATCGAACCCCGCCGCAGACGAGGGGCACGTGTCATCGCGCGAAGTTCCGTCCGCGTGGCGGGAGATGGAGAAGGTGCGCTACGGTGACCACATCATCACGCTCTGTGTGCTACCGCGCACATAGGGCGGCCCCCGGCGGTGCGACAACACCAATCCGAGGGCCTACACAACCAGTGGAGAACGGACCCACCGGAAATGTTGCGTCATGCTATCGCGCCCTCCGCGCGCTATACGAAGGCATCGCACGATGTCGTCCGCCATCCGCGTCTGAGCAGTGACGCGAAGATCCTTCTCCTGTACGTCCAGGGCCTCCCCGGCGATGCCAAGTGCAAGCCGTTGGGCGAACTCGCCCGCAAGCTGGGCATCAAGGGCCGCGCGTACCAGAAGGCGAAGGGACAGCTCGTCGAGCACGGCTACGTCCACGAGTGGCGGAGCCAGGGCGAGGGAGGCCGCTGGCTGACCGAGCAACTCGTCGCGAACAACCCCCTGACGAGTGAGCAGGCAGGACACTTACGGGGAGCCCCGCCTACCGCCTCGCCCACCGCCCTTCCCGCAACCCCGCCACCGAGTACGCAGTTTCCGACGGTCGGCGAACCGGCCCCTCGGGTGGTCGGTGGCTATAACCCGGTAGAAGACCACAGTGATAAGACAACTCCCCACCCACCCTCCGAACCTGAGCCCACGACAGTTTCCACACCCGAACCGACCCCGCAGGCCACCACAGCAGACCCCATCCAACTGGCCCGAGCGGAACGGGTCCTGCTCTCCCTGCGCCACACCCGCCGTGAACTGCACCTGGGCGTACGCGAGGCCCGCGACCTCGCCGCAGAGGCCGTCAAGTGGCTCGAACGCGGCCTGAGCGAATCCGACCTCCGCCACGCCCTGCTCGCCGAACGCCCGCAGGACGGCGTCCGCTCAGCCGTCGGCTTCCTGCGCTACCGCCTCGTCCAGAAACTCCCCGAGCCCCCGGTCCAGCACCAGCCCCAAGAACGCCCGCCCCTCCCCGAACTCGTCGAATGCACAGGCCCCGGAGACCCACACGTCTTCCGCCCCCTGTTCGGCGAATCCGAATGCCCCTCCTGCCGAAGCGCCGCCGCCGCAGCCGAGCCCGAACCCATCCCCTGGCGCGAACGCATCGCCAGAATCAACGGCACACCGGCAGCTCTACCGGCTGAGGCCTGACCGGAGACGAAGGCCCTGCCTAGGGGGCGTGGTGCGGCAGCGGGACTCCGTGGGTCGTGAATGCCTCGGTGAGGGACGCGTACCGGTCGGCGGTCAGCCGGTCGCGCTTCCAGATCACCTGTGCGGTCTGCGTCGTACAGGAGATGGCCGACCGCAGCCCGCCCGGACGTCCGGCGCGGAGCTCTTCGCGACGCGGGGCGAAAGCGTCGCGGACCTGCTTGTTCAGTGCGCTGAAATGTGCGGCGGAGAGCTTCGGCACGGCGGAATGGTCGTACGCGCCCGATGCCACCGCCACGGCGGTGGCCTGCCGGATCGCGTCCAGCGTCCGTTCGGGCAGCCGGGCTGCCACGGCGACGAAGGACGCCACCTCAGGGGGAACCATGGACATGCGCCCACCGTATCCGGCGGACGATGCGGCGGGACTTCCGGGCATCCGGCAGGCGGGATTCGCCCCGTGGAGCCGTCGTACTTCTTGCCTTGCCAGTTCGGTCATCAGTGCCGCGAGCGGGTCCGTCACGTCCCATGAGTGTGCGGCGGGATGCTGACCGAACAGCGTGCACACCCTTGTGTGCCGGACGGGCAGTCGGCGGATGACGGCGCCGCACGGGGGCAGTTCGGCAAGGCGGTACGCGCGGTGCGTGGTGTCACCGGTCCAGAACAGCCACAGGTCCCGCGTGGCAGGTGTCTCGGCCGGCCAGAGTTGTGCAGCGTGCTCGGGCCAGGAACTGTGCCGGCACGTCGGGATTCGTGCTCACAGTCCGCCCCGGCTGCTTCTGAGGTTCCGCAGCGCGTTTTCGGTGGTCAGGCGCTCGGCGGGGGTGAGTGCGCGGACCCACTCGGGGTCGGCTTCCCACTCGGCCCCGCCACCGACCGGCCGAAGAGACCAGTAGGGGCCGGAGAGCCCGCGGAACTCTCCGAGTCGGCCGCCATTCTTTCCATCTGCCATGAGGGTTCCGGGGGTTGGAACGTCGGGGGGTTCCTGACCGTTCGGTGAGCCGCTCTCTGCGGACACGGACCGCTCCTCTCCGTAGTGGTTCCACTACCAGGGGCACCCAGCGTGGCCTACAGTCGGGGTCCCTTCAACTAGCCAGAGGGGAAGGAAGGGGCGAGTAATACATGGTCAACCGCAAGGAGTTAAGTCCTGGACGGAGCCCGCAGGCGGCCTACGGGGCACGCCTGCGCAGTTCGCGTGAGGCTCGCGGCTGGAGCCAGGAAGAGCTGGCCGGGCACGCGGGATATTCCAGCCAGCATATTTCCGCTGTGGAAACTGCCCGCAAACCGCCAACCCTGCGATTTTCGCGCAGCCTGGATTCCGCCCTCGGGCTCGTCGGGACGGCAGACGCCTTCGAACGTGCATGGGGGGAAATCCGGAACGGCAGCCTGCTGGAAGGCTTCCCCGAGTACGTCGGCTATGAGGGCCGGGCCGCGGAGATCCGGCTGTACGAAGTGGGCGTCATGCCCGGCTTGCTCCAGACGCCTGAGTACGCGGCAGTACTCGCGGAGAGTGCCGTCAAGCGGGGTGCGATCACGAGCGACCAGGCGATGGAGCGGGTCTCGGTGGTCGCCGAGCGGCAAGCCGCGCTCGTCCGCACGCGTCCGCCGCTGGTCCTGGCGGTGCTGGACGAAAGCTGCATCCGTCGGCCCGTCGGCGGCCCTGCCGTCATGGACGCGCAACTGGCGCGATTGGTCGAGTTCGCCGAGCTGCCGAACACCGTGCTCCAGATCGCCCCGTTCGACATGGCGGAGCGCCGACCCTTCAATTTGCCGCTGTACATACTGACGCTGCCGGACCGTCAGCTCATGTCGTACGCGGAGTCCGCCCACCAAGGCCATCTGGACCGGGAAAGCACTTCGGCACTGCCCATGTTGACGGCCTACCATCAACTACAGGCCGAATCGCTGTCCCAGGCGGCGTCCGTGGCCATGATCAGCCAGTTACGAAAGGGCTCCCCGTGACGACCGAATCCCCCCGCTGGTTCAAGTCTTCGTACAGCGACAACGGCGGCGCCTGCATCGAGGTCGCCGCCAACCTCGTCGGCTCGCTCGGCGTGGTCCCCGTCCGCGACTCCAAGAACCCGAGCGGCCCGGTGCTGAACGCCTCCGCCGCCTCGTTCGCCTCCTTCGTGGCGGGCGTCAAAGACGGAGAGTTCGGCACCGTCTGACCAACCGCCGCAACGACGAAAGCCCCGCCGCGCTCCCGGAGTCGGGAATGTGGCGGGGCTTTGGTCACGCTGCCGGGACTCAGCCCGAGGCCGTCCCGAAGTCCTGCGTCCAGTAGTCACCGGGCTGGGCGAGGCCCACGCCGATCTCCTTGAACGAGCAGTCGAGTATGTTGGCCCTGTGGCCGGGGCTGTCCATCCAGCCCGCCATGACGCTCTCGGGGGTGGAGTAGCCGTAGGCGACGTTCTCGCCGTACGAGCTCCAGTCGTAACCGGCGCGCGTTATCCGGTCGTCCGGGGCCGAACCGTCGGAGCCCGTGTGGGACATGTTCTCGTGGGAGGCCATGTCCGCGCTGTGGGCCTGGGCGGCCTTCGTCAGCTCGGCGTTCAGGGTCAGCGGCGAGCAACCCGCCTTGTCGCGCTCGCTGTTGACGAGCTTCAGCACGCGCGCGGCGGCATCGGTGGCCGGGGCGGCCGGGGTGGAAGCCGCCGGGGCGGACGCCTTCGGTGCGCTCACGGGTGCTGCGGCCTGCGGCGCGCCCCGGTGCTCGGTGTGGGTCCACTGCTGCGACGCCTGGGCGGCGGGCCGCTCCTGCGGGGCGTAGCAGGCCATGGCGGCGGTGGGGATGCCCACGGCGCCCGCTGCGACGACAGCGATGATTGTCTTCCGGTAGGACGTCTTCCTGCGGTGCTTCCTCATGTATGTGACCTCGCTCGATGTTCGCGGAGCAGCCCTGTGTGGTCCGGCTCCGCGCAGCTCCCGCGCCCGGCTTCGAAGGCGCCTTGCGGTCGTCATTGTTGGAAGGGCCTCGAAGCGGGGCAACAAGCGGAAGTACTATCCCGGACCGTAGACCCGGACAGCGCTTGAAACGGGCGCACAGGCGTGCTGTGCGGGCCGCCGGGACCCGGTGGAGGCGCTGCTGCCCCGTCAGGAGCCTTTGCTCCGTCGAGGAACGGGCGAGCGCGCCGGGTGGACCGAATGCCATCAAAGCATGCACGGATATATCACCGCCAAGGCGGACAATATTCGCCGTGTCGCCGAGGGGCCATCTACTATCCGGCGACCCGAGCCCCGGTAACCCCTGTGGCCGATGTCACTGGTGTGACGGGGGCACCGGGACCGCGGAGACGTCGGCCGGCCTCGGCCGGGAGGCCGATGGGCACCCTGCCCCTACCGTCGCCGGGTCGCCGCGGCGACGGTGGCCATGAGCTCCGCGTCCAGTACCGACGGATCGGCCAGCCGGGTCGGGGCGGCGTACGAGTTGAGCAGCGCCTTGGTGACGCGCAGGGCGGCCTCGGGGCGGCGCACGATCGGCTTGGACCACGCGGTGACCGCCGCGTCGAGATCGCTCTCGGGCACGATGCGCTGCAGGACCGACAGCTCGTGCGCCTCGGCGGCGTCGAAGGCGCGTCCGGTGAGGATGAGTTCGCGGGCGCGGGCGGCGCCGACCTCGTGGATGAGCCGGGGCAGTACGCCGCCCCAGGCGGTGGGCAGCCCGAGCGCCAGCTCCGGCAGCCGGAAACCGGCGGTGTCGGCACCCACGCGCAGATCGCAGGCGAGGGCCAGCGCGAGACCCGCGCCGATGGCCTTGCCCTGGATCCGGGCGATGGTGACGGCCGGGTTGGTGGAGATCGCCTCGCAGACCCGGCGGGCCTTGTCACCGGCGATCCGGATGCCCCGACCGGTGGGGTCCTCGTCGAGCCAGTCGGCGAACTCGTTCCGGTCGCCGCCCAGACAGAAGTCGTCGCCGGCCCCGCTGAGCACCAGCACCCGGACGTCCGGGTCCGGTACGGCCAGGACCCTCAGCAGATCGTCCAGCATCGCCTCGGTGACCGCGTTGCCGGTGGCGGGGGAGTCCAGCTCCACGCGGAGGACGGCGCCCTCGCGCTCGGTGCGCACCGTGCTAGGCCGCCGGTTCGGGGACAGGTACTGCGACAGCGAGAGCTTCATATCGCCACGCTCAGCGAGGTGACCCGCCGGAAGACCAGCCGGGACGCGTAGTCGGCCGGCGCGGCGGTGCGCAGGGTGGGGAAGCGTTTCAGCAGCTGCGTCAGGAGCGTGCGCGCCTCCAGGCGGGCGAGGGCCGCGCCCAGGCAGTAGTGCACCCCGCCCCCGAAGGTCAGGTGCGTCCCGGTGCGCCGGACGTCGAAGGCGTCCGGGTCATCGTTGCGCCGGGGGTCGTGGTTGGCGGCTCCGTACATGACGTGGACCATGCTGTCCTTGGCGATCGGGACGCCCGCCAGCACGGTGTCGTCCGCCGCGATCCGGGTATTGATGTGGATCGGCGGGTCGTACCGCAGGACCTCGTCGACGGCGGCGTCGATGTATCCGGGGTTCTCCCCGAGCCACTCCCACCTGCCGGGTTCCTTCAGGAGCAGATCCACCATGGCCGACAGCAGTGTGGCGGTGGTCTCCAGCGAGGCGATCGTGACGAACATGGTGAGCCGGTAGAGGATCTCGTCCGCCGCCTCGCGGTCGGGTTCCCGGGCGTCCCAGAAGTGGATCCAGCCGGTCAGGACATCGTTGCCGGGGTTGGCCCGGCGCTGTTTCACCATATCGGTGAAGTAGCTGCGCAGATGGACGGTCGCCTCGGCGGACACGGCGAGCTGGCTCTTGGTGGGCAGCAGCTCCTGGGCGTGCACCTGGTTGTGGGTGATCTCCAGGATGTGGGCGTAGTCCTCCGGCGGTATCCCCAGCCAGGAGCCGATGGTGCTGATCGGGAGCTGCTCGCTGACCGTACTGACGAAGTCGGCCTCGCCCCAGCGCAGTTTGTCGGCCAGCTCGTCGAGGAGCCGGGTGACGTGCTCCTCCACCTGCGGGGTCAGCCGCGCGATGGTCGACCGGTCGAAGAGGTTGCCGAGACTGCGGCGCTGACAGGTGTGCTCGGGTGCGTTGAGCCGCGAGAGGGTCTTGGTCATCTCCTGCGTGGCGACGGCCTCCCAGCGCTCGGTGTCCGCCTGGCGTTCCTGCCAGGCGAAGTCGGGCGCCAGCCAGTTGCGCCCGCGCAGCACCTCGCTGCACGCGTCGAAGCCCGTGACGAAGTACGCGTCCCAGGGAGCGCGTACGACATCGCCCATGGACCTCAGATCGGCCAGCAAAGGGTAGGGATCAGCCTGCCCCTCCGGTGATTTGAGACGTCTCAGGAGGGAGATGAGGGCACGGCGGTCGACGGGGGGACTGTCTGTGCCACATATTGCGCTCACGCAGAGTTCCTTGACCTGGGCTCATGGTTACCGGCAGAACCTACCCCTCCGCATATGTCAGCCATGCGTGGATCATTGTTGCCCGTATCACAGAGAAACCCTGCCTCGATCCCTTGCCATTTGCCGCGTGCGCCTCAACTCCCTCTTCGGTCACTCCAGTTGTACGTGTCAAAGACCGGGTTATGCGTACAAGTCCTCCGTCACGCCCCGGAAGGCGTCCGTCACATCCGGAAGGCGTCCGCCACGCCCGGAGGGCGCCCGAGGGCTCCGGAGGAGGACGCCCATCACCGTCCGTGACTGTCCATCACACCCGGAACACGTCCAGGAAGGAACTCCACCAGCCCTTGGTCTTCTTCTGCGGCTCCGCGTGGTCGTAGTGCGCGGCCGGCGTCTCGTCCGGGGCGGCGTTCCGGGACGGAACGGGCGACTGCGCCGCCGAAGTCGTGGTCCGGCGCGCCGGGGCGGCGCTGAAGTGGACCGGCAGCGACACCAGGGCCCGGTGGAAGGGCCCCGGGCGCCATTCGACCGCGGAGGGCGGCACGGCGAGGGTGAGGTCGGGCACGGTGTTGAGGATCTTCTCGATCGCGGTGAGGGCGATGAGCTGGGCGGGAGACTTCGCCGGGCATACGTGCGGGCCCGCGCCCCAGGCCAGATGGGCGCCCTTGCTCAGGGTCTGGCGGGCGTCGGTGAGCGCGGGGTCGCTGTTCGCGGCGGCGAAACTGATCAGTACCGGGGTGTCCGCCTTCAGCGTCACACCGCCCAGGTCGATGTCCTGGACCGGGTAGTGCGTCGCGTAGTTGGCTATCGGCGGGTTGTTCCACAGCACGTCGTCGAGGGCGTCCTCGACCAGCATCCCGGTACCCCGCCGCTGCGCGGCCCCGGTGTCGCTGGACAGCATGAGCAGCAGCGCGTTGGCGATCAGATTGCGCTCGGGCTCGACCCCCGCACCCATCAGCATGACGAGCTGGTCCTTGAGCTCCTCGTCCCGCAGCCCTGCCGGGTGCTGGATGAGCCAGGAGGTGATGTCCTCGCCGGGCTGCCGCCGCTTGAGCGCGACGAGCTCCATCAGGCACTCGGTCAGCTCGGCGTTGGCCCGGAGCACGTCCTCGCCGTCGAAGATCGCGGACATGCTGCGGGTCAGCCGGTCGCCGATGTCGCCGGGGCAGCCGAAGAGCTGATTGAACAGCAGCAGCGGCAGCAGCTTGGCGTAGTCGCCGAGCAGGTCCGCGCTGCCGCGCTCGATGAACTGGTCGATGAGGTAGTCGGCGATCCGCTCCACATCCCGGCTGAGCCGGGTGGTGTTGAGCCGGCCGAGGCTCTCGGTGACCGCCTTGCGCAGCCGAAGGTGCTCGGTGCCGTCCGTGAACAGGCAGTTGGGCCGGTACGCCATCATCGGCACCACCGGGCTGTCCAGCGGTACGCGGCCCTCCCGCAGCGCCGCCCACCGCCGCGAGTCCCGGGCGAAGTAGGACGGGTTCTGCAGCACCCGGAGCGCGGCCTCGTGCTGCACGACCAGGGTGGCCTCCACGCCGGGAGCCAGCTCGATCGGAGCGGCGAGTCCGTGCGCCCGGAATTCGTCGTACACGCGCTGCGGATCGGACGCGAACTCCGGCCCGTAGAGCGACGTCTGGCGCTCACCGCGCATCGGGCACCCGGTGGGGGCGCTGTACGGGGTGGATCCCGGCGACGAGTCCATGTGTGATTCCTCGATGTGATCGCGGGCCCCGGAGGGCCCGGACGGCGGACGGAGAACGGGGCCCGGAAACCATGGCCCGACTCATGCCATTCGAATGGCAGTCGGACGACAGCTTCTCAGGCCACGTGTGCCAGAAGGTGCTGGACCAGAGTGATCAGGGCCCGCGCGGACGACTTCTCGTCCCGGGCGTCGCAGTACACGACCGGGGTGTCCGGCAGCAGATCGAGAGCCTCGCGCAACTCCTCCTCGGCATGCCGGGAGTACGGATCGAAGCTGTTGACCGCGACCGCGTACTCCAGCCCGTACGTCTCGACCAGGTCGATCACCGGGAAGGTGTCGGCGAGACGGGCCGGATCGACGAGGAGCAGCGCGCCGAGCGAGCCGCGCGCCATGTCCTCCCACAGCTCCACGAAGCGCTGCTGGCCCGGCGTGCCGAACAGGTACAGCACCAGCTCGTCGCTGAGCGTCAGACGGCCGAAGTCCAGCGCGACCGTCGTGGTCACCTTGTCGGGTGCGCCCCGCAGATCGTCGATGTGCGCGCCGGCCTGCGTCATCCGCTCCTCGGTGCGCAGCGGAGTGATCTCGGAGAGGGTGCCGATGAGCGTCGTCTTGCCCACGGCGAAGTGCCCGACGACGAGGATCTTCGCCGCACGCCGCACCGCGTCCGGCACATAGATGCTGTCAGCCGAACCGGACGTGGAGTCCATGCAACACCTCTTCGAGGATCTTCCTGTCAACGAGCTGAGCCGGCGGTGGCGCCTTGCGGCGCATCAGATGACCCTGTTCCGCTAAGTCGTTCAGCAGCAGCCGCGCCACACCCACCGGCTGCCCGAGGTGGCCCGCCACCTCGGCCACCGACAGATAGCCGCCGGAGCACAGCTCCCAGATGGCCCGGACCTCGGGGCTGGGGTTCGGGGGCGGCTGCCGGTCGGGTGCGATGGTGACCAGGGTGACGAGGGAGAGCCCCTCCGCATCGGGCAGGCCGCGCCCGCCGGTGATGACGTAGGACCGTACGAATCCGCTGCTGACCGCCTGCTCCTCGCCCGGCATCGTCATGCGTCGATCCCCGCGTCCTGGCGGGGAGGTGTGGTCATCGCCTTCCCCAGCGCGGTGACCTGTTGCTGCATGCGGAAGGACATGGCCTCCATGTCCACATCGGCCGCGGCGGCCGCCGCGAGGTAGGCGCCGGTACCCGCCGCGATCAGGAAGATCCAGCCGTGGTCGTACTCCAGCAGCGTCTGACGCCAGCGGCCCGGGGCCTGGGCCCCGATGAAGGGCGCGACGGCCCGGCTCAGCGACTGCATGGAACTCATCGCGGCCGCCACGGTCTCCGCGTCGTCCCGGCCGATCTCACTGGAGTTGGCCAGCAGCAGACCGTCGGCGGAGACGAGGATCGCATGCCGTGCGCCGGGCACCTGGAGAACATCGTTGAGCACCCAGGACAGATCGGGGTTCACTGGAACTCGGGTCCTTCCGTCGTCGTCATGTCACGCCCGGACCGTGTTCCGCGCTGGAACGCGCCCAGACGGGAAGCGGTCTCCTCGTTGCTGCGCACCGGCCCGGGCTCGGCCGACGGCACCACGGACACCGGGCTCTTGCGACGGCGCTTGGGCAGGCCACCGGCGGTGGTGGCGGCGGGCCCGATGGGCTGCGGAGCGGGGGCCGGCTGCGCGGCCGGCGGGAACAGCGGTGTCGGAGACGGCGCGGGCGCCTGACGCCGGGGGAGTGCCGCCACGTCCGCGTCGTAGTGGCCGACGGCGACCGGGGGCGGCGAGGGCACATCGCCGGTGAGCAGCTCGTCGGGCAGAAGAACCACCGCGCGTACACCTCCATAGGGCGATACGGAGTCCACCGAGACCCTGAACCCGTAGCGGGCGGCGAGCACGCCGGAGACGGCGAACCCGAACTGCGGGGGAATGCCCAGGCTGGAGACGCTGATCGCGGCCTGCGGCGCGAGGAGAGCTGCCGCGCGGTCCTTCTCCTCCTGGCCCATGCCGAGACCGGCGTCGTCGACGATGAGGCAGACGCCCGTCGGGACGGCCTGGATGTTGATCTCCACCGGGGTGCCGGGGGCGGAGTAGTTGGTGGCGTTGGCCAGCAGCTCGGCGAGGACGACCGCGACGGGTTCCACGGCCTTGCTGACGACCGAGAAGTTCACCTGCCCGTTGACCCGCACCCGGTCGAACTGCCGGATACGGCCCTGGGCGCTGCGGGCCACGTCGAAGACGGAGGCGACGGTCTCCCGGCGCCCGAGCCAGCCGCCGCACAGCACCGCGATGCCCTGCGCCCTGCGCCCGAACTGGCTGTTGGCGTGGTCGATGGCCATCAGGTCGGCCAGCATGCCGGGGTCGTCGCCGTACTTCTTCTGGGCGTTCTCGATGACCACCTGCTGCTCGTCCGCAAGACCCTGGAGGGTACGCACGGCGGCCTTGAGGACCGCCTTGGTCTCCTCCTCGGCGTCCTTGCGGACGTCGGCCAGCTCGGCGGAGTACTGGTGCGTCAGACCTGTGTGGGCGACGTGTAGTTCGTCCCGTTGCCGTTGCAACATGTCGCGTTGCTGATGGAGTTCGGCGTTCTGTCTGCGCAGCCCGATGTTGGTCTTGCGAGCCCGCATAACGGCACCCACGGCGACCAGCGCAACGACAACCAGCGCCCACAGAAGAGGGCCCTGTGCAAATGTCATGAGACTCACTTCAAGTGCCATGGCTATGGATACGGCTTGACACTCCCTCATGTGCCACAGGCACCGGGCTGGTCGAGCCACGGCTTGCGCCACCCAGGGAAGGCCCCTCCGGATGTGGGGCCGAGGAGTTCATCCCTCCCGGAATGCCCCCATACGCCATCAGCCCACTGGAAGTAAGATGATCTTAACATCGGTCAGGCAGGCAATTGTCAAGACCGACACGCCAGTTGCACTCCTGACGCGAAATGTTCACATCCGGGGTGCCCGAGGCGGCCCGGAGAGCAGGCGGGTGGATCGCGGTGCGATCGCCACGATCGTGGCGATGCGCATCGACGTCGCCTGATCCGCATCGCGGGTCAGGCCCGTGGCAGGGTCAGTCCCAGACCAGGTTGAGGGAGCGTTCGAAGTTGACGTATCCGGCGCGGGCGAAGGACTTCGCCATGGGGACGTTGCCGAGGTCCGTCGAGGCCCTGATCCGGTCGACGCCCTCGGCGGCCAGGATGCGGGTGCCCTCGGCGAGGATGTCGTCGATGTAGCCGTTGCCGCGGTGTGCGGGCAGGACACCGATGTACGCGATAATCGGGTGGTAGCTGTTGCGGGCCGGAACCACGAAGCCCACCGGACCTCCCCCATCGGGGAGTTCGGCGATGCGCCACCACTCGTGCGGGCTCTTGAACCCGGCGAACTCTCCGTCGTAGTGCCGTTCCGCCGCTTCGCGCGGGCTCAGTCCGGATGCCAGGTCCGCCTGGCCGTGGGCGTCGAGGGTGCCCTCCATGACCGGGGTCATCAGGGCGATGAGGTCCTCGCGGTGGGCCACCGGGCGGAAGACGAGACGCCCTCTGGACTCCGGGAGCAGGGACGACGGGGTCCACTGCAGCCGTAGGCGCTCGACCAGCAGCCGTGCTCCGGTGCTCTCCAGCACGCGCGTGCGGGATTCGACCACCTCGCGGGCCGCGGGGTCCTCATGCCAGTCGGGCGGGACGAAGCGGCCGTACTCCGGCAGCTTCGCGCCCGCCGGGAAGACGGTCGACGTCGCCGTCTCGAACAGCCGCAGGCCGATCTCGTCGCGGTCGGCCCGGGGCAGCGTGTCGTCGATGTCGAAGAAGTCGAACTGCAGCGGGACGTCACCGCCCGGGGTCGTCCACCAGGCGAGCCGGGCGAGGAGACGGTCGCCGTCCAGGGCCACCCATGCCCACTCGGGGCGGCGGCAGCCGTTGGCGAAGTCCGCGGTCAGTTCGTGGTCGAGAACGTAGGAGAGCCGGCAGAAGAGATCGATCTCCTCGGGGCCGGTCAGAGGCCGGTAGCTCACCGATGTCAGTTTCAAATCAACTCCTGTGAAGGGATACAGCGCTCCGGGCCCGGTATGTCGTGCTGGTCGGGCACGTTGGGTGTCCGTGCCGTGGGCGTCGAGGGCCGCATGCCGCTCAGGCCGATTCGAGGATCGGGCGGATTTCGAGCGCCTCGGGGGTGGGGAAGCCGCCGGCCAGCTCGATGGCCTCGGCGTGGTCGGCCACCTCCAGCACGAACCAGCCGCCGAGGGTTTCCTCGCCGCTGTGCACGGGCCCCTCGGTCACCGCCGCGGACCCGTCCGCCGTCTTGCGCACGGTGACAGGGCCTTGGTGCTCGGTGTCGAGGGCGTCGCCGCCCGCCAGCTTGCCCGCTGCCGCGAGCTCGCCGATCCAGGTCTCGTACGCCTTTCGGTAGGCGGCGCGGTCGGCCTGGATCAGGGCGCGTGACGCATCCGTCTCGAAGATCACGAGGGCGTATTTCATGGGGTGTTCCTCTGTTCGGTGTTCTTGGTGGTGAGGGTGGTTCCGGTGGTGGTCGGTTCGATGCGGGCCAGTGCGCCCGTCTCCAGGGCCGTCCACAGGGCGCCGTCCGGGCCCACCGTGATGCCGTGCGGCTCGGAACCCGGGGTCGGCAGGTCATGGACGGTGACCGTGCCGTCGGAGGTGAGCGAGCCGACTCGGTTCCCACCCCATTCGGTGAACCAGGCCGTTCCGTCTGCGTCGGTCGTGACGGCGTGCGGCCTGGCGGAGCGGTCGGGCAGCGGGTACTCGGTGATGCGGCCGTCGGGTGTCAGCCGGCCGATCTGACCGGCCGCGATCTCGGTGAACCAGACACTTCCGTCCGGGCCCACGGCGATCCCCACCGGTGCGGCCGCCTCGGTGGGCAGCTCGTGGACCGTGATGCGGCCGTCCATGCCGATACGGCCGATGGCGTTGGCCTGGTTCATGGTGAACCACATCGAGTCCCCGGCCGCGGCGATGGCGGAGGGGAACGCTTCGGTGCGGGGCAGTGGATACTCGGTGACCGTGCCGTCGGTGGTGACGCGGCCGATGCGGTCGGCGGCGGTCTCGGTGAACCACAGCGCGCCGTCCGGCCCCGCCGCGATGCCGAAGGGCCCGCACTCCGCGGTCGGCAGCGCGAACTCCGTCACCTGGCCGGCGGGCGTGATCCGCCCGATCCGGTGCCCCCGGTACTGCGTGAACCACAGCGCACCGTCCGGCCCGTTACAGATGACCGTCGGACCGCTGTCCGGGGCGAGCTGATGACTGGTCGGCTCCTGTCCCGGGATCAGCCGGCCGATCCTGCCGCTGTGCACCAGGGTGAACCACAGCGCGCCGTCCGGGCCCGTGGTGAGCGCGTACGGGCCGCTCTCGCGGTCGGACACCGCGAACTCCTCGACGGTTCGGGGCGTCACTGCTGCTCCAGATCTTCGGTGGCGGCGATGCACTCGATGTCCTTGGGGGATCCCGCCATGATGGTCCGGGCGTGCTCGGTCACCAGCGCCCCCATCGACGGGTGGGCGGCGCCCGTCATCAGGAACCGGGTGCCCGTCGTGATCCCACAGTACTTGCCGGTGATCAGCCGTTCGGGACCGTACGCGTACAGCACGTTGCGCTGTGCGAAGTCGGTCGCGCCGTCGGGGTCGCCGTAGTAGGTGAAGTCACCCGCCACGACCTTCGTCCCGTCGACCAGTGGCTTGAGGAAGACGACACGCTCGTGGGCGGACAGGGGGTGGACGGTGCTCGGATCAGGTGTCACGCGGGAATCTCTCCGTGAGGGTTCGTACTCGGCGGGCGGAGCACAGGGCGGCGAGGTCTCACGCCCGATGAGGTGCGCGCCTTCCGGGCCATCGGCCGACTTGAGCGGGCATCTCCTGCCGCCTCGCGCCGGCTCGTGTCACCCGAGGGAAGCCTCCCGGCCTGGTCCCCAGCATGCGCACCGGGGCAGCCCGGGAACAACGGCCGGTCTTGTTATGGTCGTTAACCCATAGGTTAACGACTCCGGGGCCCGGAATGGAGTCGGGGGACAGGGTGGAACTGCGGGACATAGAGATCTTCCTGACGCTCGCGGAGGAGCTCCACTTCGGCCGCCGCGCCGAGCGCCTGCATGTCTCCCCGGCCCGTGTCAGTCAGGCGATCAAGAAGCAGGAACGCGCCATTGGCGCCCAGCTCTTCGAGCGCACAAGCCGCCAGGTGCGGCTGACCCCCGTCGGAGAGGCGGTGCTCCAGCGGCTGAAGCCGGCATATGAGGGTATCCAGGACGCCCTGGCGGAGGTGATCAACGTCGCCCGCCAATCGGCCGGCACGCTGACGCTGGGGGTCATGGGCGCACAGATGCACGACATGGCCCCGGTCCTGACCCGCTTCCGGTCCCGGCACCCGTCCGTCGAACTCCGTTTCCGGGAAGTGTTCTTCAGCGATCCGTTCGGAGCCTTGCGGGCCGGCGAGGTCGACGCGGTGACCACGTGGCTGCCGGTTCGCGAGCCGGACCTGACCGTCGGGGCGCTGCTGCGCGAGGAACCCCTCCATCTGATGACGGCCGCGGGCCACCCGCTCGCCCAACAGGAGTCGTTGAGCATGGAGGTGCTCGGCGATCACATCGTGCCGCGCCTGAATGGCCCCATACCCGCCTACTGGGAGGCCGCCGTCCTGCCCGCCCGCACTCCGGCCGGACGCCCCGTCCGCCGCGGCCCGGCCGTCACCACCTTCTACGAGATCCTTGCCCTCGTCGCGGCAGGCGACGCGGTCTGCCCCGTCCCCGACGAGGGACGGCGCTACAACGCGCAGACCGACGTCGTCTACCTCCCCCTCCACGACGCTCCGCCCGTCCAGTGGGCCCTGATCTGGCGCACGGACCGCGCGACCCCGCTGGTACGTGCACTCGCCCAGGCGGCGACAGACTGAAGGAACTCGATCGCGCGTCGGAGATGTGCCGGCGCCGGCCCCCCGCCCCGCCCGCGATCGGTCGCTCCGCCGGCCGACGCGTCGCATCGCGGGCGGGCCCACCCGCGATGCGACGCGTCATGTGTCAGTGGGTCAGGACTTGACCAGGGTGATCGAGGTGGTGTTGTCACCGGCGTTGACGGTCACCGGGTAGTCGCGGTCGTCCGCCGAGCCGAAGCCGCGGAACATGGCGGTACCGGGGCGGAAGGACAGCCCGGGCTCCATCGCGGTGACGGGAATGGTGACGTTCCACGGAACGGGGGCGCCCGGGGTGCAGTCGACCGTCTCGCCCTCGTACCTGCCGACCGCCTCGCCGCTCTTCTGAGTCTGGGCGACCAGGCCCGAGAGCGATATGCGGGCCGGCTTGTTGCAGGTGGCCGTGCCGCCGACGGTGACCTCTCCGGTCTTGCTGTCGACCTTGCCCTCGGGGTTCAGGCCGAGCCCGATGGCCAGCTCGGCCGGGGGCTCGGCGGTGCGGGCGTGGACCTCGCCGCGCAGGGGCAGCGTGGAACCGTTGCAGTACTGCTCGAAGGTGGCGTCGAGCTCGCGGATGTAGCCGTAGGGGCCGTAGGAGATGTGGGAGACGGTGAAGGAGCCGGTGCTGGTGTTGCACCAGCGGTCGTCCGCGCCGAACTCCAGCTGCGGGTCCTCCGGTTGGGCGTAGGGCCAGCGCGATGCCCCGGTGTAGGTGGCGCCTTCGGTCAGCTTCTGGCCCTCGGGGGCCTGGAGGTGGAGGGACCAGCGCTTGCCTTCGGGGGTGACGATCGTGACCCCCACGGCGCTCTGGGCGGTGGGTCCCGAGACGTCGAACATCTCGACCGACCCGGCCGTGAACTCCTGGGACTGACCGTCGGAGACGAACTCACCCGCCTCGCCGCTGAACGCCAGCGACCCGGAGACCGCCTCGTGGGCCTGCGCGGTGCCGGACAGTGGAGCCGCCGCCACTGCCAAGGCCATCGCCGCCGTGAGAACGGCCGCCGCACGGGCCGCCCTGCGCCCGGTCATGCTGCTCTTCATCAAGCTTCTTCCTCCTGGGAGAACGTTGCCCGTCCCGGTGGACCGGAACGGGGCTGCACACACGTCACCGCATGGCAGGTACCGGTCGGACCGGACCCAGGGGGGCGGCTGCAATCTCTCCTCGGCGACGCGGGAAGGAAGCTAACAGCACCCACTGACAACACCGATGAGGGGCATGCGGAACGTCATCAGCGGGGGTGGACGGGGCGGGCGGAGGCAAGCGGAGGACGATCAGCCCACGCAGGGGACGAGCACGCGGCTCCGACCATTCCAAGCTCGACCACTATCCGAGACGGTCGGTCTTGAATAGTGGATGCGATGCCATAGTTTCAACCTGCACGCACCAGGAAGGAACAGGGAGGACCGCAGTGCGCCGTTGGATGATGCGGTCGCGGTCCTGACCTTCACGAGCACCGATGCGCTGCCGGCGATGACATGTGCCTCAAGGATCTCGGGGAGCGCGGCGAAGTGCTCGGCCGAATCACCCATCCAGGACGTGGAGTCGACCGTCACGTAGGCCAGTACCCCGTATCCCACCGCCGCCGGATCGACCTCGACCGCGGTACGCCGGATCACGCCGCGCTCCCGCAGCTTCCGGACGCGTTCGTGAGTGGCGCCGGCCGAGAGCCCGACGGTCTTGCTCAGCGCGGCGTATGGCTGGGTGGCGTCCTGCTGGACCGGGGCGGGCAGCCACCCGAGGACGTGAAGATGCGGTCCAGGTGGTGGCGCAGTACCTCGGTGGCCGACTCCGGCTGCCGCTGGCCCACCAGGATGCTGGTGCCCATGGCCGCCGCCATGGCGAGCAGGCCGATGGCCTCCGTGCGTGCGTCCACGCCGGGATCGGCCAGGCCGGCCTCCTGGGCCTGACGCAGCAGGCCGGTCAGGGCGTCCTCGGCGGCGTCGGGGTTGTCGATGAAGGGCTGGGCGGCCAGCGCCTCGTCGGTCACGGACAGGATCGCGTACGAGGTGTAGAGGAGGTGGAAGGTCCGGCTCTCCTCGTCGGTGGGGAGAGAGGTCAGCAGCAGCGCCTCGGCGGTCGCGCGCGGCCCGGGGTCCGCGCCAACGGCCCGGAGGCGGGCGCCTACTCGTGCGGTGAACCGGTCGGTCAGGTGCTGGAGCCCGTAGAGCAGCAGCTTCTCCTTGGTCCCGAAGTAGTACTGCACGAGCCGCAGCGATACGCCGGCCTCGGCCGCCACGTCCCGCATGCCGACCGCGTGCAGTCCGCGCCGTCCGGCGACCCGGACGAGCGCCTCGGCGATCTGGCCCCGCCGTTCCTCGTGGTCCACGCGTTTCGGCATCTCTCGTGTCTCCACCCGTCGGTCGTGCCTGCGCGGTCCGGCTGCCCGGACCTCTTCATGGTACCGCCGTACCAGCATAGTGATACGGTCGTATTACGAAGGATGAATCCTCATCGGAGGTGCTGCCGTGCCCGAGAACACAACCCGCGTCCGCCGTGATGTCGGCCGCTATGTCAACGATGCCCTGCGCGACCGGTACTTCGCCGCCTGTGAGGCCGTCTACGCGCTGGGTGCGCCGGCCCGTTCCGAGACGGACGTCGAGACCGGCTTCGGCACCACGCACGTCTACCGGTACGGCCCCACCGACCCGGCAGCCGAGACCCGCACTCCGGTCGTCCTGATCCACGGTGCCGGAGGCTGCTCCGCGCAGTGGTACCCCAACACCCGGGCGCTCGGCGCCGAGCGCCCCGTCTACGCCCTCGACACCCCTGGCGACCCCGGCCGCAGTGTGCACCGGGAGCCCATGTGGCAGCCCGAGCGCGCCGCCCAGTGGATGGACGAGGCCCTCGACGCGCTCGGCCTGGACCGGGTCCACCTCGTCGGCTCCTCCTACGGAGGCTGGCTCGTCATCAACCAGGCACACCTGCGGCCCGGCAGGCTCGCCTCCGTCACCGCCCTCGATCCGGGCGGCCTGGAGAAGGTGGGCCTGCGCTTCTTCGCCTGGGTCTTCGCCAGCCTCTTCGCCACCTTCGCACCCAAGGCGCTGCGCCCACGCCTGGCGGCCTGGCTGGAGCAGCCGGTCCTCATCGTGCCGGAGTTGCGCGCGATGGTCCGGACGGGCGTACGGGCCTTCCGCATCCGCCGCCCCGCGCCCCTGCCGCTGTCCGACGAGCAACTGGGCTCCATCCGGACGCCGTTCAACCTGATCATGGGCAAGCGCAGCCTGCTGGTGCACCCGCAGCGGCAATTGGAGCGGGTGCCACGCCTGATCCCCGGAGCCCGCGCCGACATCATCGCCGCGACCGGTCATGGACCGCAGCTCGACTTCCCCGACCTGGTCAACGCCCAGATGCTGAGCTTCATGGAGGACGTCGACGCCCTCGGCCTCGGCCTCGACCCGTCCGCGAGCCGGGGCGGCGGTCCTGCTGTCGGCTGAAAGGCGCTGAACGGTGTAAAGCTCCCCCGCTACCCGCTACCCGCTATCCGCGACCGCGCAACCAAGCGACCCGGCCGGCGACGATCGGCCTGCTCCGAATGGGGCCCGAGGGTTGCCCCCGCCGACTTGGCAAGCGAGCCGGCCGCGTCGAGGACCGTAAGAGCAGGATGCGTGCTGTGGCCGCCCGGCCACGTGGCCGGGGACCCGGAAATCAGGGGTCATGGAAGGCGCGGCGACGACGACCACTTCGCCCTCTTGGCGGTGCCGTCGCCCCGCCCCCTGTCGGTGGGCGGCGGCTGTCGGCTCAATCGAGGGTGGCGAGATGATCGGCGTCGCCGCCGCGCCACTCGATGAGGAAGATGGTCGCGTCGTCGCTGGTGACGCCGCCTCGTTCCTGTTTCAGGGCGTGGGAGAGCGCGCGCACCACCGGCCGCACCGCCGTGTGGTCACGGACGGCTCGGTTGGTCCACTCGATGAGTTGCTCCTCACCGAACTCTTCCCCACCGGCTTGATGCTCTTCGATCAGGCCATCGGTGAAACACAGCAACCGGTCCCCGGGCTGCAGCATCCGCTCGCTGACCACCGGCTCCTCACCGCCGAAGCCGACCGGCAATGTGGTCGGGCTCTCCAACCGGTCCACCACGGCGCGGCCACGGATCAGCAGCGGTGCCGGGTGGCCGGCATTGACCCATTGCAGCCGGCCCGTGGCGGTGTTCAGACGCATCATCTGCGCGGTGACAAAGTGATCGTTGCCGAACTGCTCACCGATGGCCCTGTCCATGAATGCGTACACCTGGGACAGGCCGGTGTTGGCCCGTCGCGTGTGGCGGTAGGCCCCGATGGCCACCGTCGCCATGGTCGCCGCGTCCAGGCCGTGGCCCATCGCGTCGATCATGGCCACATGAAGGATGTCGCCGTTGAGGGCGTAGTCGAAACTGTCGCCGGCCACGTCGTACGCGGGCTCCAGAATTCCGGCTACCTCGACCTGCGGAACCGTCATCGACAGCGGAGGCAGCAACGACCACTGGATCTCTGCGGCCACGCTCATCGAGGTGCGGCGTCGGGCCTGGAAGAACAGGTCGGTGTAGGCGTCCTTGGTCACGATCATGTCTGCGACCAGCCCGGCGAGTCTGCGCAGCAACCGCCGGTCGTCGTCGTCGATGCTGTCCAGGGTGATGGCCATCGCCCCGACCTGGTCACTGCCGTCCAGCAGCGGCAAATACATCCGCACGGTGCCGTCCTGCGGTACCTCTACCGTTCTGCGGCTCAGGAACGCCTCCCCGGCGGGGGACCCCTCGACCGGTTCGGGGCCCTCAACCATCAACCCCCGGCCCGGCAGCGGCACCAGCAGCGTCTGTTCGTAGTCCTGCAAGAGGATCGAGACGTCCCGGCCACCGACCCTGGCCACCTCTTCCGCAACGAGCGGGGCGATCAACTGCGGCGGCATCTCGTGAGCCCGGTCCAGCAGCAAACCCAGCAACCGCTCACCAAACCCCTCTGACCGGTCCACCCCGAATTTGCCCGGCTTTCGCCCGCCTTCGGTCATCGGTGCTTGCATCCCCTTCATACCGCGGCATGGGAATTCAGTGGGTGGTCGGTTGTGTGGCGTCGGTACTAAGCGGTGCCACCCCGGATGGGGAGCAGCTTCTCCCTCCCTCCAGGTGCGGGCGCCTTCAGCGCCGACATGGGGCCTGACCAGGCCAGGCGCTGGCGGGGCGGCCCGTCCGGGGGCGCACGGGGCACCGTTGCTGACCGCTGTTTGCCGTGCTGAAGGGCACGGATGGGGCACGACGGCCGCGGACCGCACTGCCGTCATACTCGGTGGGGGCGCCTCACCGTTCCCGTTCCACCAACTCCTTGAAGTGCTCGAGGTCGTCCCGTACAAGCCGTTCGATCGCGGTCGCCTGGGCGAATCCCTTCGGCCCGCCGAACGCCTCCTTGACGGTGCCCGGGTCGTACTCGATCCGGGCCTGGACTCGGGTGTGCTCCTGGTCGATGGGCAGCAGTGAGAAGGTTCCCGCCAGGTCGGGACCGCTCGTGGTCTGCCACTCCATCCTGTGTTCCTTGCCACGGTCGGTGATCTCGGCTTCGAACTCCTGAACCCGGCCGCCGACGTCGACGTCCAGGCGCGTCCGGTGCCCGTCCTCCGAACGAGCCTCGCGTACTCCTTCGACGAACCGCGGATAGGTCTCCGCACGGTGGAGGCGTTCCCAGGCCGCAGCGATCGGAATATCGACGTCTATCTGTTCTTCGAGAGTGCTCATCGGCCACCTCGCAACTCGATTGACGGTTTACGGGGCCATATCTCCATTGTCGCCTCCAGAGGGTCGATGGGGGCCGGCGTCGATGTCCGTGGGCCGGCGGACCGGTGCTGTCCGTCCTCGGCGTTCCGGGGCACGGGCACAAGGACCGCGGGGGTTCAGGCGGGCCCGACTCCGAGTTCGCGGCCGCGGTAGAAGCCTTCCTGCTCCTCGACGATGTAAGGGGCCATGGCCTCACGCCGCTGCGTCTCGGCCGCGGAGGCCCGCCAGGAGTCGCACGCTTCCTTGGTATCCCAGAACGACACCCCGGTGATCTCTTGCCCGTCCTCGGACCAGTACGCGTAGGCGCGGCGCAGCTCCCGCGGGTACGGGTCCGGGCGCCAGGCCCTCTCGAACTCCTCCAACGCGCCCGGCTTGATGCGGCGTGTCGTCACCCAGACAAAGTGCTCCACCATCGCGGCCTCCTCCGGAACGCCGGTACGACTTGATGGCGCCCTCTCGAGCCATCGTAGGTTTGTGGCACCGCTTCCGCCCCTGCTGCCGGGGGAGCGCGGTCGCCCCAGGTCGCTGAGCGGGCCCGAGCGACGGGCAGGAGCTGACGAGCAGGCGTCGGTGTCGTACCCCATCATCAAGGGAAGTCGGCTGTTCCAATCGCCGAAGGCGAAGGCGGTGAAACCGTGCTCCTGATTCACGGCAGCACATGTGACTCCGGTGACGGGCCGCCCCGGTGCGACCCGTTCACGGCGTCGCACCGGGTGATCGTGGCCGAGTTCGACTTGCCGGTCCTCGGCTGGATCGCGGCCCTGCCGGCCCCGGCCGCCCACGGCTGACCCGTCATGGACCTCAGCCCGACGTGTCCGCACTCAAGGTGAGCGGCGCAGCCGTTACTTCCTGTCGAGTTGGAGCGAGCCGCTGTAGTCAGCCGTGATCGTGTGGCCGTAGAACGGGTCCGTGCCGGTGGTGCGGGCAATCACGGTGGCCTCGCCGCGCTGGAACGGTGCGCTGCCCGTGGGCGTCGCCTGCGCGGTCCACGGTGTGGGTTCGCCCGGCACACACGCCACCTTTGTGCTGTACGAGCCGCGGACCGTGGAGGCGTCGACGGTCTGGCTCACTGTGCCGTACGACTCGACCGTGACAGGCGAATTGCATGTGACCGTGCCGTGGACGACAGCCTTCCCGGTGCCCCTGTCGGCGATGCCGTCGGCGGCGACCTGCAGCCCAACCACGGTCTCGGCGGGCGGCTCCGGACTGTTCAGGCGAACTTCGCCGCGCACCGACTCTGTGGCTCCCGGACAATGCTGCTCGAAGGAAGCGTCGAGAGCCTTCACATAACCGTGGGTCGCGAACTCCACGGAGCGGATGGTGAAGGAGCCCTCGGCAAGACAGTCCCGGCCGTTGCCTCTGAGCTCGATCCGGGGCTCGCCCGGGGCCGGATTGGCCTTGGCGCCGGTGTAGGTGCCGGGCACCAGCGGCTGGGACGGGCCCCACGGTGCCTCAAGGTGCAAGGACCACGTGTCGCCGTTGGCACTGTCGACAAACACGCCGACGCCGGTTCCGAGACCGTCGCTGGTGGTGTAGCCCTGGACGGTCATTCCGTCCTGGGAGCCCTCGCCATCGGTGTAGGAGTACGACTGTCCGGCGCTGATGTACTCGCCGGCATCCCCGCTGAAGGCGAAGGTTCCGGACTCGACGTCGTATGCCTGTGCAGTGCCGCCGCCCAGCAGGCCCGACGCAACAGCCGTAAAGGCCAGCGCGGCAGCGAGGCCGGTGGTGATGCGCGTGTAGGCGTTCTTGTGCGCGCGGAATCTCAAGAAAACTCCAAGGGTAGATAGAGGGAGTGAAGTGCGGCAGCCGGTTCAGCTCTTGCGGAGGGACACGTTGGCCGTCCCGAGGTCGGTGACGACCGTGTGCTCGTACACCGGATCAGTTGCCTGCGCCTTGAACTCGACCGTGGCATCACCCCTTTCGAAGGGGACGCCGCCGACGATGGTCCCGTCCGCCGCCCAGGCGGCAGGCGTGCCCGGTGTGCAGTCCACCCGCGTGTAGTACGAGGCAGTCGCAAGGCCACCCTTGGCCACGACTTGGTCGATGCTGCCGTTCACCAGCACGTTGACCGGTTCGGTGCAGGTCACGGTGCCGTGCACGGCGGGTTTCCCGCTTGCTCCGACCGTGCCGGAGGCGGCGATGTCGACGCCCAGCGTCAGCTCCGCGGGCGGCAGTGGGTTGGTGAGGTGGACCTGGCCAGTGAGCCCGGGGTCAGTGCCCTCGCAGTTCTGCTCGAAGCTCGCGTCCAGAGCTTCCACATAGCCGCGCGGTCCGAGGACCAGGCGGTCGATGGTGAAGGATCCCTCGGACTCACAGCCGTAGAACGTGCCGCTGACGGAGAGCTTCGGCGCACCGAGCGTCGGTGTATCGGCGGCGCCGGTGTATGTTCCCGGGGCCAACTGCTTCCCGTACTCCGCCCCCATGACGACACTCCACCGATCGCCGCTGGCGCCGTCTTGGACGATGACGGTGATCTGGTTCCCGTCGTTGTCCCAGCCGGCGTACATGGCGTCGGCCGAACCTTCGCCGTCGGTGTACGAGTAGGAGTAACCGCCGCCGACGGGGTCCCCGACTTCGCTGACGACATCGAACGTCCCGGATTCCACCTCGACGGCATACGCCGGAGAACTCGCCAGAAGGCCCGTTGTCACCGCCCCAATGGCCAGGGACGCTCCGATGGTCCGGGCGAGCCGGGTGAACGCGCGTAACCGGACAAACATGTTCTTTATCCCCCAAGGGTGATTGATGAGCTTGCTGGGAGCTCCTGCCGTGGGGGGCGGCGTGAGGAGTATCCCAACCCCGAAGCGATCTTCACAACCCTGCGCCCACTCCGTGATCAAGGGGGTGGCCGGGCCCACCGGCTTCGACCGCCGGCGTGATCAGGTCCGCCACACCTCCCGCTGCCTGGCCTGCGCCTGGACCTACTCCACCGACACCTACGCAACACCCGCCGCGCCGGTCCGGCGGCCCGCACTGTGTACGGTGCGGGGCCGACTACCGAGGGGGTGCGCGCCCGCGTCGCGCGCGCCCGCCCCGGTGGTGTGCGCTAGGGCCTGTCCGGCGGATCAGCGCCCTGTCCGACCCTGATCCGCCGGGCAGGCCCTAGGCGGCCGGCGCCAGGGCCTCCGCCTCGCCGCGCTCCAGCTGTGCGGTCAGGGCGGTACGCGCGCGGGCCACCCGGGAGCGGACCGTGCCGACCGGGCAGCCCGCCGCGCGGGCGGCCTCCGCGTAGGAGAGCCCGAGCAACTGGGTGAGAACGAACGCCTGCCGACGGTCGTACGGGAGCGCGGCCAGGAGTTCCTGGAGCGCCACCCCTTCCTCGAAGCCGGGCAGCCCTGTCGGCTGGGCGCGCTCGACGGTCGCGCGCCAGTCGTCGGTGTCGGCGAGCAGGGGCCGCGCGGCGGCCCTGCGGAAGTCGTCGACGACGGTGCGGCGCGCGATGGTGAGGAGCCAGGTACGGGCCGAGGAGCGGCCCTCGAAGCGGTGCAGAGTGCGCAGCGCGCGCAGGAACGTGTCCTGCGCGAGGTCCTCGGCGGCCTGCGGGTCGGCGGACAGGTGGGCCACGTACCGCACGACGTCGCGGTGCAGGGCCCGTACGAAGGCGTCGGCAGCCTCGCGGTCCCCGGCGCGGGCGGCGAGCGCCCAGCCGGTCGAGACGGTGTCCTCCGCCGTCCTGTCGCGCGGGACGGAGGCGCACTGTGACCCGCGCGGGGCGGGCAGTGTGGTGTTCATCGCCAGGTGTGTCCTTCACGGATCGGTCCGGCACCCGGGCGTCCGGTCACGGCGCGGGGTCGCGCACCGCGGCTACGGCGCGCGGGGCGGCGCGGGGGACGGGGTCCGGGTCTCCGGTGAATGGGGCACCCGGGCCCTTCGGGGCCGGGTGTGCCGGAGGACTCCCGCTGCGTGCGGGCGCGGCGGCGGACCGGTCGGCGACCGGTCGCGTGCCAGGGGGTGTACGTCCTCCGGAATGCCTGCCGCGTCCTCAGAACGCGGCGAGCACCCCGGGCGGCCCGCGCCGGTCCCGCGCGCGAGCGCACCGCAGGCCCAGCGGCAGCCGGTCGCTCAGGCCCCGGTGGGGGCGCAGGCGGCGGCGCGGGGTCGGCAATGGCGCTGTGAGAAGGGGATGAAGGGGAGTGAGTAGCCAGCCCGCGACCGCGCGCAGGACCTGGAAGGCGGCGCGTTCGCCGCGGGCCAGCCACAGGCCGCAGACGAGGGCGGCAAGGACGTGCGCGGCGAGCATCCCCGTCGAGGACATCCCGGCCATGTCGTGGCCCAGGTGGACCATCGAGCCCATGTGGCCCATGGCGGAGGCGTGATCCATGCCGGCCATGTGTTCCATGCCGGTCATCGCGCCGCCCGCGGCCGAGTGGTCCATGCCTGCCACGTGGTGCATGCCCGCCATGGCGTCCGTCGGCGCCGCGCCCGCTCCGGCCTCGTACGAGCCCGTACCGCCGTACTCCGTGCTGTCGCCGTCCGTTGAGGACAGGTTGTCGTACAGGAAGCGCGTGGGCGATGTCGTGGTGGCGGTCCGCGTGACCGTACCCCCGATGGTTCCGAGGGCGGACTGCGCGGCGGCGAAGGCGTTGTGCAGCACGCCCTGGGTCGCGACGGCGAGGCCCGTGACAAGCCAGGGGCCGCGTTCGCGGGCGGCGAACCACCAGCCGGGAACCGCGAGCGCAAGGAAGCCGGTGGCGAGCACCCAGAAGGGAATCGGGGCCTCGGACATGAGGACGTGCCCGGTCGCGGCGAGCGTGACGGAGACGGCGGCGAACATCGCCGCCCTCACCGCGCGTCCGACCGGTCCCGCTTCCATGGCGCCTCATCCTCCCATCGCGGGGGGCCGGGCGACATGGCAGGGCGTCCGGCTTGCCGTCAATGCCGGAAACGCGCCTGCTGGAGCGGAGTTCCGGCATATGCGGCGGGAACAGGAGGCGGTGCGGGGCATGGCGCTACGGGCGAAGAGGGCGGTCCGGCTCCGTACCCGGCCGGACCACCACCGCCCGGACCTTCAACGGCTTCCCGTGCGCGAAGCGCAGCGTGAAGGAGACCTCTTCGCCGGGCCGCCACGTCCCCTTCGGCCGTACGGTCACGTCGATCCCGTGCGGGGTCATCGTGAGCCCGTCCTCGGCCGGGACGGTGGCGGAGTCCACCGGCTGCCGGTAGGCGGCGCGGGAGGACGTCATGCGGTGTTTGCTCAGCGCGGGAGGCGCGGCCGTGTCGGGCGAGGTGACCTTCACGAGCCGGTCGGCGGAGCCGCCGTCGTTGGTGAGGGTGAAGAAGGCGGCGGTCTCAGGCGTCGAGCCGAGCGGCTGGTAGACGTACGCCTTCGTGACGGCCACGTGTGGCGGGCTCCCGGCACGTCCGCTCGCCGTCCAGGCGCCGAGACCGGAGAGGGCGAGGGCGCAGGCGAGGACGGGAACGCCGACGGCGGCGAGCGGGGCGCGCAGGCGCGCGGAGGGAACGGGCATCAGAAGGCCGCCCTCGGGGAGGGGCGTCGGCGCCGCGCGACGGCGGCGGGCTGCCAGCGGCGCAGGCGGAGGCTGCCGAGGACGACGAGGACCGAGCTGAGGGACATCGCGGCGGCGGCGAGCATCGGGTTGAGCAGGCCCACCATGGCGAGCGGGATGGTGACGACGTTGTAGCCGAAGGCCCACAGCAGGTTGCCGCGGATGGTGGCGAGGGTGCGGCGGGCGAGGCGCACGGCGTCGGCGAGGGCTTCGATGTCGTCGCGGACGAGGGTGACATCGGCGGCGCCGATGGCGACATCGGTGCCGGTGCCCATTGCGATGCCGAGGTCGGCCCCGGCGAGTGCCGCCGCGTCGTTGACGCCGTCCCCGACGACCGCGACCCGCTTCCCCTCCGCGCGCAGCGCGCGGACGAGTTCCGCTTTGCGCTCGGGGGTGCAGCGGGAGTACGTCTCGTCGATGCCGAGCGCGGCGGCGACGGCCCGCGCGGGCTCCTCCTGGTCCCCGGTGGCGAGGACGGGGTGCACGCCGAGGCGGCGGAGCCGGTCCACGGCGTGGTAGCTGCCGGGGCGTACGACGTCGCCGAGCGCGAGGACGGCCTCGGGCCGCCCGTCGACACGTACCAGGACGGGGGTGTGGGCGGCTTCCAGTGCGGTGGCGAGGGCCGCGCCCAGCTCCTCGGGCAGCTCGCCCCCGGGGGCGCCGACTTCGACGAGCCGTCCGTCCACGTGTCCGCGCACGCCGTTGCCGGGCGTCGCGGTGAAACCGCTGAGTGCGTCGGGCCGGACTGCGCCCCCGGCGAGGGAGCGCTCGGCGTGGAGGACGAGGGCCCGGCCGAGCGGGTGCTCGGAGCCGGTCTCGACGGTCGCCGCGAGCCGCAGCACCTCCTGCGCGCCGGGGCCTTCCGCGCGCGCGGTGAGGGCGGTGACGGTGAGGTGGCCGGAGGTGAGGGTGCCGGTCTTGTCGAGGACGACGGTGTCGATCTGCCGGAGGGCTTCGAGGGCTTGCGGTCCCTTGACGAGGACGCCGAGCTGGGCGCCTCGGCCAGTGGCCGCCATGAGGGCGGTGGGGGTCGCGAGCCCGAGTGCGCAGGGGCAGGCGACGACGAGGACGGCGACGCATGCCGTGAAGGCGGGCTGCGGGTCCGCGCCCGCGCCGAGCCAGAAGCCGAGCACGGTGACGGCGAGGGTGAGGACGACCGGTACGAAGACCCCGGCCACAGTGTCGGCGAGCCGCTGGGCGCGGGCTTTCCCGGCCTGGGCCTCGGTGACGAGGGCCGTGATGCGGGAGAGTTGGGTGTCGGCGCCGACGGCCGTGGCGCGTACGAGCAGGAGCCCGCCCGCGTTGACCGAGCCGCCCGTGACGGCGGAGCCGGCCGCGACCTCCACGGGCTGCGTCTCGCCGGTCACGAGGGACAGATCCACGGCGGACGTGCCCTCCACGACCTCACCGTCCGTCGCGACACGCTCCCCGGGCCGTACGAGGAAGACCTGGCCCACCGCGAGGCGCGCGGCCGGGATGGTGCGCTCCACGGCCCCGTCCCGTACCGTCACCTCCTTCACGCCGAGCTCGGTGAGCGCGCGCAGGGCGGCCGAGGTGCCGCGCCGGGCGCGGGCCTCCAGGTGGCGGCCGAGGAGGACGAAGAGCGGGACGCCGACCGCCGCTTCGAGATAGACGTGCGCCATCCCGTCCGAGGCGGTGGGCAGCAGCGTGAAGGGCATCCGCATGCCGGGGGCGCCGGCACCGCCGAGGAAGAGCGTGTACGAGGACCAGCCGAAGGAGGCGAGGATGCCGAGCGAGACGAGCGTGTCCATCGTCGCCGCGCCGTGCCGCAGCCCGCGCCAGGCCCGCTCGTGGAAGGGCCACGCGCTCCAGAAGGCGACGGGCGCGGCGAGCACGAAGCACAGCCACTGCCAGTTGCGGAACTGGAGCGAGGGCACCATCGACAGGACGAGGACGGGGACGGCGAGCAGCGCGGTCACCAGCAGCCGCTGCGGGACACCGGGGCCGGTCGCCTCGTCGTCCCGGTCCTTCCCGGACGCGGGCGGCTCGAGGAGGCGGGCGGTGTACCCGCCCTTCTCGACGGCGGCGACGAGCGCGTCCGTACCGAGATCCGCCGGGTGCTCGACGCGGGCCGTACCGGTCGCGAGATTGACGGTGGCGCGCACGCCCTCCAGGGCGCCGAGCTTCTTCTCGACCCTGCGCACGCAGGCCGCGCACGTCATGCCGCCGACGACCAGATCGGTCGTGGCGAGGGCGCGCGGAGCGGTCTCCCGGCCCATCAGTGGCCCGTCCCGCTCATGCCGCCCATGTCGTGCGAGCCCGGGGCGTCATCCTGGTGCGAGACCCCGCGCATGTCGGGGGCGACCGGCCCGACGAGGTGCCCCACCCCGTACGAGACGGCGAAGAGCGCGACGAGCAGAAGCAGGAAACCCCCGAGCGGCGCGTACGGCACGGGGGTGGAACGCCGTCCGGCGGAAGGCGTCACCGAGTGGTCCATGAGGGAGGCTCCGGCGAGAGTGCGGGTCGTACGGTCCAGAGGTCGGCCGGACCGGGCCGCGAGTTCCTCCGCAGTCGAGTGATGTGCATCACATAACGGACACCTGTCACGCGCGTCCCAGGAGCATCACGGTCCGGGACGCGCGCCCGGCGCCCGGGGCCGCACGAGCCGAGGCCCGTTCAGCCGGCGTCGATTCCCGCGGATCACACCATCACGACGAACATCACCGCCATGCCCAGCGCCATCAGCCCGTGACAGCCCAAGTCCCACGCGGCGTGCACCGCGCCGCCCGAGGCCGCGCCGCTCGCCGTGCGGGGCGCGAGGCGGCCCGTGTCGAAGCCCTTCGCGAGCCACCACAGTGCGAGCGCCAGCAGGACGAGGGCGAGCAGTCCCGCGCTCCAGCGGTCGCCGGTGTCGCTGAGGGTCATCGTTGCGGTCGCGCCCGGGGCCGACATGTCCATCCCGGGCATGTCGTGCGCGTGGCCCCCGCCTGTCGCGTCCATGGACATGGCCGAGGACATCGCGGCGACCATCCACGCCATCGCTCCGGTCATCGCGGCGTGCGGCAGTGCGTTCACGAGGGTGCGCGCCCGCGGTTCGGTTCTGCTCGGCAGAGCGAGGGCGATCAGCACGAACCAGGCCGCGGCGGCGGAGAAGAAGACCACCTGCGGCGTGCCGGGCAGGTCCATGCCCCAGGACCAGGACATCGCCGACATGGCGAGGGCCATGACCGCGTGCAGAGCGTGGGCGAGCCGCGCGGTCCATGGGTGGGAGCGGGCCGCGAGGGCGCGCCACAGGCCGTAGGCGGCGAGCGCGCAGAAGAGCAGCGTCAGAATCCAGCGCAGCCCGGTGGCGGCGATCATCGGGCCATCTCCTTCGGTGTCTCGGCGCGCGCTTCCGTGCGCTCGCGCTCGCGTCGGCGTGCCTGCGCGACCGCCAGGTCTCCGAGCAGGAAGCAGACCAGGGGCAGCCCGAACAACGGCAGGTAGTAGGCGAGGACGGCGGCCGCGACGACGAGCGGCGCCATGACCCTGCCCGGCACCCGGCGCCAGGCTCCCCGCGCCGGCGGACGGCCGAACCGCGTCCCGCTCGCCCGGGTGGGCCTGCGTAGCCACCACATGCGGTAGCCCCAGAAGAGCATCCCGATGAGCGCGACGGCGATGAGCGCGAGGACGATCTGGTTGGCGAGACCGAAGAGCAGGCCCATGTGGGCGTCGATGCCCCAGCGGGTGAGCTTGGCGAGGACGGGGAAGTCGTCGAAGACCAACTTGTCCGTGACTTTGCCGGTGGTCGGGTCGATCGCGATCGAGTCCTGCTGCTCCGGCCAGTGCCGCGTGTTCTCGCGGACGACGTACGCGCTCCTGGTGTCCGCGGGCGGGCTGATGACGAGCTTGCCGAGCAGCCCCTCGGAGCGGGCGATGCGGACGGCTTCGTCGAGATCGACCCTCGCGGTGGCGGCATCCGCGGAGGAGTCACCCGAGTCCGCCCCCGTCGAGCCGCCGTGCGTGCCGTGACCGAGGGTCGAGGAGACGGAGGGCGTCGCCCCGCCCAGCGAGTCCTGGATCTTGCCGATGTTCGCGCCCGCGTGCGCCGACCAGGTCAGCCCGGTTGCCGAGAGCGCGAGGAAGCCGATCGACACCCACAGCCCGACCGCCCCGTGCCAGGACAGCGTGCGCCTACGTCCCTTCGGGCCCCGGCGCGGCACGAACAGCTTGCGCAGCCGCTCCCGGCTGCGCGGCGCCCCGAGCCACAGCACGAGCCCGCCGAGCACCTCGACCCACAGCCAGCTCGCGGCGATCTCGCTGTAGTTGCGGCCGAAGTCGCCGAGGTTCAGGGTGCGGTGCAGACCGTCGAACCAGGACCGCACGGGCAGCCACTCGCCGAAGGTGCGCAGCGTGCCGCGCACCTCTGCGTCGTACGGATCGACGAAGGCGGTCTGTGCGTAGCCTTCGGGCAATCCCTTGACGTCGAAGGTGACCCGGGTCGTGTCGCTGTCCCCCGCACCCTTCGTGACGGAGACGAGCTGCCCGTCGGGTATCGCCTCGCGGGCGGCGTCCACCTGAGCGGTGAGCGGCTTCGGTTCGCCGTGCGGGGTGACCTTCAGCTCGTGGCGGTAGACGACGGACTCGATCTGTGGGGTGGCCGTGTAGAGCAGTCCGGTAACGGCCGCGACGAGGAGGAACGGGCCGATGAGGATGCCCGCGTAGAAATGCAGGCGGAGCAGGAGGGGGCGCAGCCCGCTCCAGGTGCCGCCGCCGTTGCTCGGCGCGGACGTGGTGAAGTCCTCGACCGGGGCGGTCTCCTCGGCCGAGCGTTGCCGGGGCGGTGGTGACGCGGCAGGCGTGGTCTCGGTCATCGATTCTTCCTCGTGCGTGGACCGGTGGGACGGTGACGTACAGGAGTCGGTGCGAGAGGTGCGAGAGTTCCCGCACGCAGGGCGTGATGCAGGTCACAGGGTGGTGTGCGGTGCCGCCGCGCGCCCGGACGGACCTGTGGCAGAAGTTGTCCGAGAGGCGAAGTGCGCTGAGTGGCGAGGGAGTTGGCTCAAGGAGTCGGTTCGAGGCGGCCGCTGGTTCCCGGTACTGGCTGGGGCGATCCTCACGGGCGAACCTGGCCCGGCACCTCCTGTCCGACCAGCGGGTACGTGCCAGATCGACGCCGCCGGGCCACGGGGAATGTGCCTTCCCGAGCGTGGTCCGGTCCCTCGCCCGTCGGTCGCGGGCTGTCGCCATGCCCGCCCCCGGTACGGACCGGAGGCCCGCCGGGCCGGGCGCCGTCCCCGGTCCGGTCGCTCCGTGCGTACGGCCTTCCCCGCGCCCACCGCGCCGGGCAATCGCCTACATCACGTACATCACACCCCCGACCGCCGGGAACTTCCCCGCCCCTGCCCCCGACTCCTGCAACAGCGCCTTGACGCGCCCACTTGATCACCGAGGAGAACCCCATGCCGACACCCAGGCCGGCAGCCGTCGCCCTCGCCACCCTCCTGTGTCTCGCCGCGGCCGGCTGTTCCGAATCGGACTCCGGCTCCGGCGCGGACGGCAAGAAGACGGGCGCCGCCCAGAAGGCGTCCCCCGCCGCGCGGGGCGAGTACCCCGTCACTCTCAAGAACTGCGGGCTGAACCAGAAGTTCGACAAGGCCCCCAGCCGGGTCGTCGTGATGAACGGGGCCTCGGTCGCCGAGGTGTCCACGCTGCTCGCCCTCGGCCAGGGGGACCGGATCGTCTCCAACCAGCAGTCCTACGGCATGTCCGAAGTCCCCGGGCGCGCCGAGGAGATAAAGAAGCTGCCCACGGGCGGGGTGAAGCCGAACGACGCCTTCGACATCCCGCGCGAGGCCATGATCGGTCTGCGTCCCGACTTCGTGCTCTCCACCATGTCCTACGGTTTCGATGCGAAGAACGGCTTCGCCACCCGCGAGCAGCTCAAGGAGGTCGGGGCGCGCACCTACGTCTCGCCCGAGGGCTGCGGCCAGGACAACCTGAACATGACGATCGACGACAGCTACACACTGCTGCGGGACATGGGCAAGGCCTTCGGCGTCGAGGACAGGGCCGAGAAGCTCGTCGCCACCGAACGGCAGAACATCGCCGACGTGGCGGAGAGGGTCGGCGACGCGAAGAAGCCGAAGGTCATGGTCATCTTCTCCAACATGACGATGGGCGGCAACGACTTCAGTTCCGTCGCCGCCCACGGCATCTACAACGACATCCTCGCCAAGGCCGGCGGCAGCAACGCCTTCGCGAGCGCGTCGAAGACCTCCTTCGCCGACCTCAGCAAGGAGAAGGTCGCCGCCACCGACGTGGACGCCCTCGTGGTCGTCAGCTACAACGACCCGGACCCGACGGCATACGCGAAGAAGCTGCTCAAGGAGTTCCCCCAGTGGCCCGCAGCCAAGAAGAACAAGTTCGTGGTGCTGTCCGACTCGATGTACCTCGGCCCCAGCAACGACATGGCGGTCGAGAAGATCGCCAGGATGCTGCACCCCGAAGTCTTCTGAGCCGTCTTCCGTTGTGGACCTGCGTCCTCGTGCTCACCGCCGCGCTGCTGGTCTCGATGGTCCTCGCCGTCGGCATCGGCACGGTCAACGTGCCGGTCGGTGACGTGTGGACGGTCCTCGTCCACCACGTCACCGGCCGGGGGCCCGTGGACGACGTCGCCCTCGACCAGATCGTCTGGCAGTTCCGCACCCCGCGTGTCGTCCTCGCGGCGGTCGTGGGGGCGGGACTCGCCGTCTCCGGCGCCGTCCTCCAGACCCTTGTCTCCAACCCGCTCGCCGATCCCACGGTCCTCGGTTTCTCGCACGGAGCTTCGCTGGGCGCGGTCCTCGTGATCACGCTCGGCGGGGCGGGGCTCGGCGGACTCGGCGTCTCCGGAGCGGCGTTCGTGGGGGCACTCCTGGCAGGGATGCTGGTCTTCGCGCTCGGACAACGCAGGGGACGGCTCGCGCCCACGCGGCTCGTGCTCGCCGGGGTCGCGGTCGGCTACGTGCTGCTGTCGGCGACGAGCTTCGTGCAACTGCGGGCCACACCGAACGAGCTGCGCGGCGTCATGTTCTGGATGCTGGGCAGCGTCGCCGGCGCCCGCTGGAGTCAACTGCCCACCGTCACCGCCGTGGTGGCGCTCGCGGCGACGCTGCTCGCCCTCTTCGGGCGGCGCTTGAACGCACTGCTCGCCGGGGACGAGTCGGCGACATCGCTCGGCGTGGACGTGCACCGCACCCGCGCGGTGCTGCTCGTGTTGAGCGCACTCCTGACCGGGACCGTCATCGCCGTCGCGGGCGGCATCGGCTTCGTCGGCCTGATGATCCCGCACCTGGTACGGCTCGCCCTCGGCGCCGACCACCGCAGGCTGCTCCCGCTGAGCGCACTCCTCGGGGCCGTCTACCTCGTACTGGTCGACCTGCTCTCCCGTACCGTCAACCGGCCCAACGAGCTGCCGTTGGGCATCCTCACCGCACTGCTCGGCGCACCGTTCTTCCTCTGGCTGCTGCGCCGCAACAAGGGGCTCGACGCCGCATGAGACTCACTGTGGACGGCCTCCACGTCACCCTCGACGACACCCCGGTCCTGCACGACGTCGGACTTGACGTGTTGCCAGGCCAGATCGTGGGCCTCGTCGGCCCCAACGGGAGCGGCAAGTCCACCCTGCTGCGTGCCGTCTACCGTTCGCTGCGGCCCGTCGCCGGGGGCGTCGAGGTGGGCGGGCGGGATGTGTGGCGGCTCTCCTCGCGGGCCGCAGCCCGGCACGCCGCCGCTGTCCTCCAGGACGGTGCGGGCGCGGGCGGCCTCACCGTCGCCGAGACGGTGGCGCTCGGCCGCACCCCGCACCACGGGGTGCTGGGACGCGACGGCGAGAGCGACCGGCGCGTCGTCGCCGGGGCGATGGAGAGCTGCGGCATCGCGTCGCTCGCCGACCGGGACTTCTCTGCCCTCTCCGGCGGCGAGCGCCAGCGCGTCCTGCTCGCCCGGGCCCTCGCCCAGGCTCCGGAACTCCTCGTCCTGGACGAACTGACCAACCACCTCGACATCCGGGCCCGGTTCGAACTCCTCGGCCTGATCCGGAACACCGGCGTCACGACCCTCGCCGTGCTGCACGACCTCGACCTGGCCGCCCGGCTCTGCGACGGCCTCGTTGTCCTCCACCACGGCTGTGTCATCGCCGCGGGCCCGGTCCTCGACGTCCTCACTCCGGACCTCTTTCACGAGGTCTTCGGGGTCCGCGCCCGCGCCGAACGACACCCGGACGGTGTCATCCGGGTCACGTACGAGGCGGACCCGCTCGCGGCGACTCGATCCGGGGCGACGCCCAAGGACACGATGGTGCGCGCCGCCCGAGAAAGTGAACACGAGCAGCAGGAGAAAGGGGCAGGGGCAGGTGGTGCAGAGGCGGTGCGTGACACCTAGAAACGTCTGGACAACCAAAAGAGCCCAGGTCGCCGGCCTGGACTCTCTTGCAAGAGCGGGTGACGAGAATCGAACTCGCGCTCCGAGCTTGGGAAGCACCTGGTGTTCGGAATTCTGTATCCGTTCCGAACTGCGAAAACACAACCGTGTGGGGGGGAATCCTCGGTCCCTCATTGGGTGTTGCTGCTCACCGCTCCGACTGGCACGTAGTGGTACGGCCGGTCATGGATTCAGGACTGGGCGTCTTGGAGGTCCTGGGAGGGTGTGGACTCCGTCGGCGGTGCGACTGCTGCGGGTGACGGCGAGAAAAGGGGTGGTGACCGGCGCGTGGGGCGGGGTGCCCGGTCGGCATCCCGCCTCATGCGTCAGGCGTGTGAGCCGGCCTTGCGACGGCGTACGAGGAACACCGCGCCCCCGCCGATCGCTACGGCTGCGCCGCTCGCGAGCGCAAGCTGCGACATCGCGGAGGACGAGCCCGTGGCAGCGAGGCTGCCGCTCACCCGACGGGCCGGCGCACCGCTCTGCGCCTTGAGGTCCGAGGTGTTCGGCTCGGTCGTGCTGGGCTTGGCGTCGTCGACCTTGCCGGGCTTGCTGCCCGCGGCGGCGATCAGGAACTCATAGCCTTCGAGGTCCGGGTTCCCGCCGCAGGTGCCGTCGTCGTTGAAGTAGTCACCGGCGACGAAGGTGACGCCGTTGCCTGCGGGGGCCGAGGCGTCGATCGTGAGGCGCATCTTGATGTCGGCGTGGGTGCCGGCCTTCAGCGGGCTGATGGCGTCCATGTAGTGCTTGTTGTCGACGGTCTTCCACTTCGAGGACGAGGCGGAGGACCACTGCAGGTGCACCAGGTCGTCAATGGTCTTGAGCCCGCTCCGGTCGGTCGCGTGGACGTAGGCGAACGGGAGCACCTCGTCCATCGTCTTGTCGGTGCCGTTGGTCACCCGGAGATTGAAGACGACCTTCGTGCCGGCGACGACGGTGGACGGCAGACCCGTGACGACCGTGGTGAGGTCGGCCTCGGGGACGCAGTCCTCACCGTCGTCGCCGCCCTCCTCCTTCGCCTTGGCCAGCGCCTCGTCGGCGGCGGTCTTGTCAGCGAGCGCCGCCTTGGTGGCCTTCTGCGCCTGGTCCAGCTTCCGGGCCGCGGCGACCCGTTCGTCGTCCCGCGCGTCCAAGGCTTCCACGGCCTCGACGTCGGCGGTGGTCTTGGCCGCGGCGGCGGTCTCGGCGTCGGCCTTCGCTTCGGTGAGCTTGGTCGCGGCAGCGGTCTTCTCCTCCTCGGTGGCCGTCTCCGCGAGGGCGTCGACTGCGGCCTGGGCGTCGAGGACCGCCTGGTCGGCGACCGTCTTCGCGGTGGCGGCCTCCACCGCCACGGCCTTGGCGGCCTTGGCGGCCATGGCCAGAGGACTGGTGTCGGACAGGGCTGCTTCCAAAGCCGCCTTGGCGGCACTCTCGGCCTCTACGGCGTCGTCGTACGCTGCCGTCGCGGCGGCAGCGGCCTTTTCCAGCTCCGCGATGGACGGCTTGTCCTGCGTCTGCGCTGTCGGCTTGTCGTCGGCGAACGCGGGGGTGACCGACAGCAGGAGGGCAGGCATGGTCACTGCGGCGGCAACAGCTGTGGCAAGAATCGGGCGAATCTTCACAAGAGCCCTTCGGTGTCCGAAAAAGAGAAGAAGGGGTCGCAGCGGAATGGGACACGCGGATGCGACTTGAGGTGATCGTATGGCCAGGGCAAGGGGGGATCATCACGAGTTCTTCACCTGTTTCGGCCACTACCACAGCACCGTGACCGACAGAAAAGGCAAAAGGGTGCAGTTGTATTCACTGCCTGCACTTTCACTGTGATCAATGCCACGGGGCCCTGGACGCGGTGTTCTGTGCGTCCCCGGCGCAGCTACGGCAGCACCTGGCGCGCGGCGGCAGGGGAGGGAGCCGAGGCTCACCCGCCGTACCCACAACGCTCCCGGCCCTGTGACGGTGAGGCGGTCGAGGACATACAAAACGTTCAGGGGGCCTTGAGTACGCCGACGATCACGGCGATTCGTGCCGGGTCGATGACCCCTGGTACGAACACCCTGCCGCAGTCCGCTCGTTGGCAGGCCGCTGCCGGGGTCTGCGGAAGGCCGCGGTTGACCGCTGCCAACCGCCCTGACCGGCACGTAGTGGCACGCGCCGGTCGGGGCTCGTACCCTGCGTTTCGTGCGTGGCGAACTCTCGCAGGAAGGCTCGGCCCACCTCGTCGCGCAGGCCCGGCCGACCGCGCTCGTCGCCGGCCTGCTGCACTCCGTCTCCGCCACCGGACTGGGGGTCCTCGCCGGCCGCCCCCACTACGGGCTCGCCGTGTCGGAGTTCGTCCGAGCACGCGCACCCCGCACCGCCGGAACCCGCCTTGCCGTGATGTACCCACCCTTCGCTTCGCCCGGACCGGGTACGGACGCGGTCCGCACCGGCTCCGTACTGATGATCAAGCCGATCCCGGCGAAGGGGTCGGAGCTACTGCACCAGCTCGTCCGGCTCATGCCGGAACAGAACTTCACCCTGGTCGAAGGCTGGTGGGACACCGCTGCCGGCTTCGCCGCCTAGCCGAACGTGACGTACGTGCCCCGCGTGTACGACATGGAGCCCCTGTACCGCAGCCACCGGCTGCTGCTGGCCCCGTCCGCTGTGGAAGACGCCTTCCCCCGCGTGATCACCGAGGCCGCGCTGCACGGCGTCGCGACCATCGGAACCGATCGGGGTGGAATCCCCGAGGCCATCGGCGACGCGGGCTCATGGGCGCGCGTGATCCGGAACGCTGACCACGAGGCGCTGGGCATGAGGCGCTGGGCATGAGGGCTCTGGGCCGGGCGTACTTGTGGCCGTGCAGTCCGGCTCCTTTGAGGAGCTGCGCGGCTGCCTTCGCCGCCTGCTCGGTGACCGGTTCCACCTTGATCCGCGACAGCGTCCAGTTGAGGCGCGGATTGCGAGAGCGGCTGACCTCCACGATGGTGTTCGCCCCGATGACAAGGTCGGCACCCATATTGTGGAACACCTTCAAACATTGCGAGGAACTTGCGGTCCTGTGCGACTCAGGCCGAAAGTCCTTCCGCGTCCTTGGAGGAGGCAGCGGCACCGGAGATCTTCGACTGGGCCTCCGTCAGTTCCTCGTCACTGAATCCCCCGTGCTCTTCTTCATGGCGTCGCAGGTCGCCGCCCAGCAACTGGTGCCGGATCTGGCGTGCCACTGCTTCCGCCACGTAGCCGGAAATGTTGTCCGTGAGCTTGTGGAGCTCCGCCACCTGGTCGCTGGGCAGGGTGACGGTGATGCGGGTCGTTGAGGACATGCGGCAAGCATGCTGGAGTATGCGCCTCTCGTTGCCGCCCTCTGAAAGAGGAGAGGCGAAACGCGCGAGCCGGACGGAGATGCGGTGCGCACGGTTTTGTTCTGCGGGGGGCACCGGTGCTATTCCTTCGACTCCGCCTGGGCTGTGGGTGAAGAGACGGCGGCCCCGCGAAGGCGGCCGTAGGGGCGAGGCGTGAAGTGCCTGATCGGAGAGGTGACCGCCGTGGTTCGCTCGATCGGGTCGCCGGGTCGCCGGTCGCCATTCGACCAAGGCCGCTCCCATTTCACTTGGCGGCCGACTTAGTTCGAAAACCCGGACGAATCGGTGAGTCACCTCTTGGATGGATCTCACCGTATTTCTCTGCGGGGCTGTGTTTCGTCGGTGATTCGAGAGGATTTGTCTGCTGTTCTGTCGGAAGAAATTACTCGGCGGGTTGACTGTACTATCGTGAGCGCGAAGGTGTGCGTAAAGGGACTGGCTGTTCGCTTTCGTGGTACAGTTCTAATGAATTTATAGGACGCCGCGAAAAAGGGGAATGGCGTGAATACCGAGAAGGTTACGGCTCGACGTCTTACGGCCGGAGAGGTCTCAGAATTGGACCTCCAGGACGACGTCTTCGTCTCGGCGGGGATGGATGGCCTTCCTCTCGACTGCTACGCCCCGGCTTTCCTCACGAAGCCGGGTAAGAATTTCGAGGGAGGGTCCTTCACTGCGAGGACGATCTTCGGTGAGGAAATTCATGTTCTCCCGGACAATGCCGAAGAGCGCGGGATCTGGATTGCCGACAAGGCAGGGGAAGAAATCGAGGTTCTCCAGAGTGCCGGTGTCCTCCTGAACCTCGCCCTCTTCGTGCCCGACGGGAACAAGGAATCTCTGGATTCGCTCTACTCCGCCGCACGGGACGCGTTCGGCGCGGGGATCGTTCAGCGCTGGAGCGAGGAAACCGTCGCGGTGCCGGACGTCAAGGTCGATCTGTACGAGGAGCCGGCCCGGGGGCGGAAGAACACGAACAGCCAAAATCGCGACCGCCGTGCCCTGGACATCTACCCGACCCGAGTGCGGTTCCTGGAGCCCAGCGATGGCTGGAGGTTCATTGTCGAACCGCACAAGGAGATCGTCGATGACACACCGACGATCTGACCCGATGGCAGGTTAGCCTCGATTTTCGCGGGAGCCCGTCAGCTTGCTGACGGGCTCTTCTTCGTTTGTTGGGGCGTGTAGGCAGGCCGCTGACCCGATTGTCGCGTTGGGCGGGCGCCGGGGTTCAGGCTCGTCGGGCTAGATGGATCTGCTGATCAACCGGGGTTCGGGAGGGCGTCGAGTCGCTTGATCGTGCTGGTGATGACATCGGTCCAGTCCAGTGGCGGGTGAATCGCAGGCGTCGTCGGCGGGCGGTGGTCATCAGCTGGGTGGCGGCTGAGAAGAGGCGGAGTCGCACACGGCGGGATTCCCGGAGCCGGGCCGGCCAGGCGGGCGAGCTGGACGATCTCCAGCCAGACCTGGTTCTGGGCCGTGCCGTGCGTGGGCCGGTGGCGCGCGCATTGCTGATGCGGTCCGCGGCGCGGCACGGCCCTGTCGGTGTCGCAGTGCCGACTGCGCGATCGGAGTGTCCTTGGTGTTGGTGGCGAAGCGGGTGAGCCGCAGGCCGCCAGCCTGTCGGCCAAGCGGCGTCATGTATGCCATTGATACAGGTCGGATGGGTCCCTATGGCATGCGAATGGCACGCGCCATGAAAGCGGTCTAGATAACAAACAAGGCCCAGGTCATCGACCTGGGCCTTCATCATGGAGCGGGTGACGAGAATCGAACTCGCGCTCTGAGCTTGGGAATCACTCGGCGCTCAGGCGCAAATATGCCACCTGACCTGTGGGAACAGGCTGATGCCGCCCGGGTCCGAATGTCGTATCGGCACCCATTCTGACCGCTCTTTACCGCCGCTACTGGCACGTTATGGCACGGCCGCAGCCGATGCGGCCCGCAGATCGCCGCCTGGCGGGTGACGTAGAAACCAGGCTCCGTACCGGCTGCGTCCGCTTCGGGCGTGTTGGGTGCTGGGCACCTCATGTCCCCGGATGGTTCAGGGTGCGCACGAACTGCTCTGCGAGCTGCTCGGTGTCGATGTTGTCCGCGCTGCGCCCGGACAGGATGTGGAAGAAGGGCGGGCCGATCAAGAGTGCGGTCGCCTGTTCGAGCGAGAGGGTGGTGCCGCTCGACTTCCGTGCCGCCTCTACGACCTCTGCCGCGCTTTCCCCGAGGATGTCGCGGGAGGCGAGCAGCGCGGCGACGTCTGCGTCGTGCTGGGCTTCCCCCATGAGGGCGCGGTAGGCCGCGCCTGCGTGGGAGCGGGACAAGAAGGTGACGAGCGCGTCGAGATATGCCTTGAGGTCCTTGCGGGGGTCGTCGCTGCCGGACACGGACAGTTCGTGCCGGGCGTCGATAGCGCTGGCCTCATAGAGGACTTCCGCCTTGTTCGACCACCAGCGGTACACGGTCTGACGGCCCACGCCCGCCCGCTCGGCGATGCCCTTCATGGTCAGGGCCGCGTACCCGACTTCGACCAGAAGGTCGTCGACGGCGTGCAGCACGGCGACGCGTGCGCTTTCGCTGCGGGGCCGTCCGCGGCCACTTCCATCCACCATGCCGCCACTCTATACGAGGCACGGTGTCTCGCATGTGTTACTTTTACGGTGCACGGTGACTCGTAAATGAGTGTCCGGCCTTCGCTCGCCCGGTCCCGGGAAGGGCCTGCCGGGCGGTGTCCGGCCGTGCTCCGTCTACTGCAATCCCAGAAGGAATCGAGAGCAATGGCTCCCATACCGGAGGGCGCTCTGCGCCCGGCGCGGCGGTCCGGCCCGGTGCTCGCCTGCGTGAGCGTGTGCACTGCCCTGGTCGTCGGATTCGTTGCGGCGATCAACCTGGCAGTGCCGCAGCTGGCCGCGAGTTCACTGAAACCGACCTCGTCGAACCTGCTGTGGATCGTCGACGCCTATGTCGTGATCTTCGCCTGCCTGGTCATCCCTGCCGGTGCGGCCGGCGACAAGCTCGGCCGCAAGGGCGTCCTCATGGCGGGGCTCGGAATATTCGCGTTCGGCGCCGTTGTGTCGGCCATGGCGCCGAACGTGGCGATCATGCTGATCGGGCGCGCCATTGCGGGCCTCGGCGCCGCGTGCGTCCTGCCCAACTGCGTCGGCGTCCTCCTGCACGCCACCGCCCCCGAGCGGCGCCCTCACGCGCTGGCCGTCTGGGCGGCGGCCACCGGTATCGGCGGCGTCGTCGGCAACGTCGGAGGCGGCGCGGTGCTGAGCGCGGGCTCCTGGCGCGCGTTGTTCGAGGCGGTCGCCCTCATCGCGGCCTGCTGCTTGGCGTGGGTGGCACGGTCCGCGCCGCGCAGCGCTCGGCTCGAGCGCACCCTCGACCTGCCCGGCACGCTGTTGTTCGTGGCGGCCTTCGTGGCACTGCTGATCGGAATCATCGAAGGGCCCGAACTGGGCTGGGGCAGCACGGTCGTCCTCATCGCCTTCGCCTGCAGCATTCTGCTGAGCCTGTGTTGGGTGCGTGTCGAGCTGCGCGCCCCCCATCCCATGCTCGACCCACGGCTGTTTCGCAGCGTGGCGCTCAGCAGCGCCGGCCTCGGCATGACCATCACATTCTTCGGAAGCTTCGGGCTCTTCTACGTCAACGCCTCACTCCTGCAATACGGGCGCGGCTTCTCCGTCCTGCAGGCAGGGCTCGGGGTCATCCCGCTGACCGTCCCGCTCCTGGTGGGCACCCGCTACGTTCCCGGGCTCATCCGCCGCATCGGCATCCCCGCGACACTCTCCGCGGCCTTCGCGCTCACCAGCGCCGGCCTGCTCGGCCTCTCGTATGCCTCGACCATGGCCTACCCCGTGTACGCGGCCGGTCTGTTCGTCATCGGGCTCGGCATCATGCTGGCCGCGCCCTGTCTGACCGCTCAGATCGCTTCTGCCCTGCCCGTGGAGAGGGCGGGCATCACCGGAGGTCTGCAGTCCGCGACCCGCGAACTGGGCAGCGCTCTGGGTGTGGCTGTCGTCGGCACCATCCTCACAGCCGGGTTCACACACCACCTGCCTGCCGACCTGAGCCGGCACACGCCGCTCCCGCGTACGGTGCGGGAAGCGCTCACGCTGGCCCCGGCCGACCACACCGCCGTCACCGAAGCGTTCACCCACGGCGCCAACACCGCGCTGCGCGCCTCGGCCCTCGTCGTGCTCCTGGCCGGAGCCCTGGTCGTCGCCGGCGCCCGCCGCGCCCACCGGACCGCCCCGCGGTAGCAGAGGGGCCTCACGCCACCTGACTCGGCGCTGGCCTCGTGATCAGGGCACGCTCACCACCAGCGCGAAGGAGGACAAGCTCATGCGTGCATTTGTCGCTGGAGCGACCGGTCGGATCGGATCCGCCGTTGTCGACGAACTCATCTCGGCGGGCCACCGGGCCACCGGCCTGGCCCGATCCGACCAGGCCGAGCAGGCTCTCGCGGCCAAGGGCGCCGGCGTCGTCCGCGGTGACCTGGACGATCCCGCCTCGCTGCGGCGAGGCGCCGCCCAGGCGGACGCGGTCCCGCAGCCTCGGCCTGCCGGTCGACTTCGTCGCCCCACAGGACGCCGGAGCCCATTTCGGCTTGGTCGGCAGCTTCTTCGCCTCCGCCATGACTGCGTCCAGCAACGTGACTAGGCAGCTTCTCTCCTGGGAGCCCACCGGGCCGTCCTTGCTCGCGGACATTGATGCAGGTGCTCCCACCTATAGCACCGCCCGAAGGAGCCAGCACCGTGCCCACGCATCCCTGCACCCTCGCAGAACCACGTGTCGGCGGCGCCCTGACCCGCATGTTCGAAGCCGCCGCCCGTGACGATGGGACCGCGGCTCGTCTGTGGAGCATCCAGCCACGGCGCTTGCTCAGTGGGCAGGTTGCTGACCTGCTTGTTTGGTGCTCAGAAGTGGGGATGGTGTGGGTTCTGGTGGCCGTGCTTGACCGCTGTTGTCCGCTCCGAAGGGCACGGATGGGGCACGGCGGCCGAGGGGCGGGCAACTGCCGCGAAGTATTCCTGTCGAGTGGTCGGTATCCGTGAGGGCGTCAGTCCTCGTGCGGAGTCTCCAGCTCCTGGAGCCGTTCCCCGATGTCGTCGGCCCATGTCTGTGCCCACTGCCGCAGCCCGGTGATCGCTTGCTCGTCGAGTCCGTAGGCGGCGAATTCCGTGTCGTCGATCCAGTCGGCTCCGCCCAGCCGAGCTTGAAGCTCGCTGAGGTCGAAGGAGTCGCGGGCATGGCGCCGGCCGAGCTCTTCGAGTTCGACGGGGTTCCAGCGGTCCGTGGCGGCCTGTACATCGATCAGATCCCTGGCGAGTCCACGGTCGGCCAAGGCGCGGACCTTGGTGCCGACGACATCTTCGAGGGACAGCACCAAGCCGTGCTCGGTGTGTACGGGTGGTCGCCAGAGTGCTTCCTTGAGGATGTCGACCTCGCACTCTTCACGGCTGGCAGGATCGGTGACGATCAGACGTGCGGACAGCGGGTCTGTTTCCAGGGCTCTTACGCGCCATCCGCGCTGCTCCAGTCCGGTACGTACGACGGTAGCGATGTCCTCCATACGATCTGGGTTCTCGGTTGCGACATCGAGGTCCTGGCTGAGCCGGTCGACCAAGCCGTGTGCCTGGACCGCATAGCCGCCGGTGAGCGCGAGGGGGTAAGTGCCGCCCACAGCGAGCACGTCTGCAAGCAAGCGGCGGTGCAGGTCCGTGAGATTCACGCAGCGGCCTGAGTGCTGTGAGCCAGCTCGCCGAAGGCGCTCTCCCAGACCTCACGGACATCACGGCTGACCAGTGTGCGCAGTGCGGGCCACAGGCCGACGAGAAGGTCCCGGTTGAGGTATTGGACCAGGTCGTCGTGCTGGCCCTCGGCCAGGACGATGCGGTAGTAGCTCATCCGCAGCCGAGGACGGTCGAGGTCGAACGTGGTCAGCCCCGACCATGCAAGGTGGAGCGGCAGACTCACTGCGCCGTGTTCGGGGCCGGCAAGCTCGGAGAGCGCTGCGGGTAGGCGCCGGGCGAACTTCGCACGACGGAGATCGGAAAGACCGGGCTGTGATGCCATACGTCGATTATCCAGGAAGAGCCGACAGCGAGCTGCTTGATCCGTATACAACACTCCTGCGAGCAGGAGACGGGCCCCACCGGCGCCACCCCGCCCGGGGCGAAGCTGCCAACAGAAAAGCACCGGGCCGTTGGCCTGGAGCTCTTTCATGGAGCGGGTGACGAGAATCGAACTCGCGCTCTGAGCTTGGGAATCAACCAGCACGTGATCGCCAGACATGTTCCTGAGCAGCGGAAACGCTGCACAGGTGTGTTGCTGGCCGACGGCCGGACGGTGCCCTGTGGTGACCGCTTTTTCCCCTACGTGGGCGGGCGGGCTCTTCGGGTAGTTCGCCGGTCAGCAAGCTCGTCCCGGGCCCTGGGTGACTGCGGGAGATTCCGAGAGCGACAATTGTGGGTAGGCGCCGTGCTGGTCGGTCCATGGAGTCGGGTCGCAAAGTCCTGTCCGGTGGACCGGGTGCCGAGCCGGCGGGAGACGACGATGAACGGCTCGGTCCGTGTCGGACAAGTTGTCGGGGTACCACTGCGGATGCACTGGAGCGTGCCGCTGCTGGTGGTCCTGTTCGCGTACGGTCTTGGCCGCCAGACCCTCCCCGCATGGACTCCAGGGCGCTCGGATGCGGTGTACACCTTCGCCAGTGCCGTGGGGGCCGTGCTGCTCATGGGCAGCCTCCTGCTCCACGAGACGGCACACGCTGCGATTGCCCGCAGGAAGAAGATCGCGGTACAGGATGTGACGCTGTGGGCGCTGGGCGGGGTGACCCGGATGGGGCGACCGCCGACGGCCGCGGTGGCTTTCGCAGTGGCGATCAGCGGGCCGCTCACCAGCCTGGCCATCGGAAGCGCCGCGCTCGGAGCGGGAATCGGGCTGCACGCGATGTCCGGCTGGGCGGTGCCCGCCGCCGTTCTCGTGTGGCTCGGCTGGGCGAACCTGTTCCTGGGCGCATTCAACCTCCTTCCCGCTGCGCCGCTCGACGGCGGAAGGGTGGTGCAGGCGCTGTTGTGGTGGCGTACCGGAGACCGGGAACGTGCGGATCGGGCGGCCTCCCGAAGCGGTCAGGTCGTGGGCGGGCTGCTGATGGCCTTCGGCTGGATCTCCTTCCTGCGCGGGGCGCCGGGCGGGCTGTGGCTCGTCTTCGTCGGTCTCTTCATCACGGTCGTCGCCGGCGCCGAACGGCAGCGCGCCGTGATCCACACAGCACTGCGGGGCATCAAGGTCGCCGATGCCATGTCCAGCCCGGTGACCACCGGCGCCGACTGGCTGACCATCCGGCATTTCATCGACGAGGTGGCAGTGAGCTCCCGCCATTCCGCCGTGCCGCTGCTCGATTTCGAAGGCCGTCCCAGCGGGATCGTTCAGATACGCAAGCTTGCCCGGATACCGGGAGCGCGCCGGGAGGCGTTGCGCGTGCACGAGGTGGCGATCCCGCTGTCACAGTGCGCGGTTGCCGCCCCGAGTGATCTTCTGAGTGAGGCTCTCGACAAGCTCCGCCCGGGTACTGGCATGCGCATTCTCGTCGTGGACGGGCACCATCTGGTGGGGATCGTCACCGCGAAGGACATTTCACGGCTGACCCAGCAGCACGCGCTGGGGGGCCGAGGGACAGACTGAGCCCTGCGCGACCTCGTAGCGGAAGCCCGCTCCGATTGTCAGGGCCGTCCGTGCCGGAAGTGCACGAACCAGTTCTGGGCTGCAGTCCGGCAGGGCAACACCATCTGAACGGAACACTCTGCGCCGCTGCCGACGTGCACGTCTACGCGTACGGGACCGCCGCACAGGACGCGGCCGGCGGGGTCCGCATCGATGTGGGCCAGGTCGGCCGGCCTCCGGGAGAGGGGCGTCCGAACCGTGCCCACCTCCTGGCCCCGGGGCTCCTGGACGCCTTCGCCCCGGAGGACCGATCCGCCGGCTGTGAGGCGGCGACATGACGTCGGGCGCGTGGGCCTTATGGCGGCCGTCGTCGCAACGGCCCCAGCGCATTCACTCCGCCGGGGCCGCCCCTTCCGGATCGTCACACGTGAGAGTGCTCGATCCAGATTCAATTGTACGACTGCGGGCCGGATAGGCCGGGAGGGGAGAGCGGGCCATCGGGCAACCCCGTCCCCCTCGTTCCTGTGCGCAAATGGGGCCGTGCAGGCCGTGCGTGCCGGGCCGAGCGGTGGACGGGCCGGCCCTCGGACAGTCCGGCTCAGTCGCGTTCTTCTTCGGCCTCCATGCGGCGGATTCCCTGGTGGGTCAGGGAGACCATCGCGGGTGTGTTGCCCGGTTCCCAGTCGACAGTGATCAGGCCCTCGCCGGCGAGGTAGGTGCAGGCGGCGGCCAGGTCTTCCTCCGGGATGCGCAGGTCGTTCCGCAGCTTCCGCCCAAGAACTCCGAGGAGACGGTTGCCTTCGGTGGCTTCGTAGAGGGCGGTCAGGACGCGCTCGCGGTAGACCTGCCGCTCGCGGAGGGTCGCCATGATCGAGTCCTTTCGTGCACGTGAAGGTCCGATGCTCCTCAGACTTCGTCGCCCTGGGCGCTGGTGTGCGCGGACGGTCTGCTGGTGGTGAGCCAGGAGCGGGCGGGGCCTGCGGCGGATTCGGTGTCCACGGTGAGGTGGAGCCGGGTGCCGCCTTCGGGGGCGGGGTAGCTGCGCTGTTCCGTTCCGGCGAAGCAGCGGCGGATTACTTCGGCGACCGCGCGGGCGGCTTCGGGAGTTGCGGCGACGATCCGGATCTCGGCGTGTCCTGCCTGCGGCAGGGCCTCGTTCTCGACGGCGTACAAGACGGTGTGCTCCCTTCGGGGCGAAGTGAGAGGCCGACGGGTGGGTGTCCCGGGTGCCGGGTGCCCCACCCGCGGCCTTCGGTCGGGGGAGTGGTCTGAGGTCAGAGCCAGATGCCCGTGAGCCTGCGGCTGGAGGCTTGCCCTGTCGAGCTGTGGTGGCCGTGGTCGTGGCCGGGTGGCCGGCTGATGGCCGGGAAGGGATCGCTGAAGTGGTAGACCGCGATGCGTGCGTCGTGCTGTTCGTTGAGCCGGTGGATCAGGCGCATGCCGAGCGCGATCAGGAGGGCGCCTGCCGCGAGCGTGATCAGGGTCTCCATGTCGTCATCTCCGCGTGTTCCCCGGCAGGGGCTGCTCCGCGCCGGGACACCTGTGACGGAGGGGCGGCAGGGCGGACCCGCCATCGGTCTCCCAGACTTCCTGGCTGCTTCGGGCGTCCCGCATACGGCGGCCGGTCGCGGCTTCTTCGGACATCAACACACCGGCGGTGAGGACGCTGCCGGGGACGGCAGCGGCGGTCATCAGCCGGGCGGCTGCGGCGGGCTCGGTCTCGGGCGGGATCACCAGCAGGTCGCAGCGGCCTGCGGTGCGGGAGAGCAGGATCACCTTGTCGGGATCCTGTTCGGTGAACCAGCCCACGTGCACGATGTGCCCGGTGACAGGAACCTTGTGCGGGACGACGGGCCAGCGGGTGGGATTCACCATGGCACGCGTGATGCGTCCCCAGCGCCCATCCAGCGCTTCGACCAGGGACGGAAGCTCGGTGAACAGGTCCTGCGAGTAGGGCCACCAGGCACCGTCCAACTGGCCGGCGAGGGTGGTCTTCGGCGTGAGGGAAATGCGCGTCGGGAGCGCGGGAGCTAGCGCCCGTGCCACTCCGCGTTCGACGGTCGTGGTCATGATGCGGACCCGTCTCCGGGCCGTCCTGCAGGGCGGCCCAGTGTCTTGATCGCCGGAAACGACGTCCGCGGAGCGGGTGTTCGAGTTACTCCCGGTATCTTCAGCGTACTCCGCGCCGCGGTCGGGCGAGCCGTTCTGGCCAGGTGTTTTCCGACCGGGAACACCGCCCGGCTGATGCTCGTGGGCATGACCACAGGTACGCGGAGTACGGTATTAGCGCGGCGGTATCTCGCCGGCCATGAGGTGTCGCGGCCCCGCGCAGGCAGGCGGACCGCCATGGCCGAATCTGACACCCCCACCCCTCGGAAGCTCCTTCCGGACGAGATCCACCGAGTGGTGAATCCCGGCACGGCCCTGCACCGGCTGCGGACGACGCACTCCCGCGAGGGCGTCCTCGACGGCGCGTGGTGGCCCCGCTCCCGGGACGTTGCGGCCGAGCTGCCCGCCCCGATCCAGGCGCTCACCACGCACCTCGGCCCCGTCACGCGGGTCGGCCTGGACACGGACGCCTGGGAGGAGGTCCCGACTCGTGTCGTTGTCGACGACCGGGTCGTGCACCTCGACTCCTTCCCCCGTCGGCGACGACACCGTCCTCATCACCCGTGGCGACAACGACCACTTCGCCCTCCTGGTGGTGCCCCCGGACACGACACCCGACGCGGCACGTGACGCCATGGCCCGTGCGGTCGACGCCGGTAACGTCACCCGGGCCGCCGAGATCCTCGTCGCCACGCTTTCCGAGCGGGTGACCCACCGCCAGGAGTCGGCGTGACACGTCCCTCCGTCATCCTCGCCACTCGACCAGGACGAGCGTGGCGTCGTCCGAAGTAGCTTCGCCGCGTGCCCGCTTGAGGGTGTGGGAGAGGTCCCGTGCCACCGAGCGGACCTGCCGTTCCGCCTTCTCCAGTTGGTTCACCCAGTCGATCAGCTGGTCCTCGCCGAACTCTTCCTGTCCGCTCTCGTGTTCCTCGATCAGCCCGTCGGTGAAGCAGAGGACGCGATCCCCCGGTTCGAGCGTCACTTCGCTGACCTGCGGCTGTGCTCCTCCGAAGGCGACGGGCAGGGTCGTGGGGCTGTCCAGGCGGCCTACGACGCGGTGCCGGCGAATCAGCATGGGGGCGGGTGCCCGGCGTTGACCCACTGGAGGCGGCCGGTGTTCGTGTCCAGCCGCATCATCTGCGCGGTCGCGAAGTGGTCGGGCGATTGCGTGAGCGAGCCCCGGACCGGGGCGGTCCGGGGCCGCCATAGCCTGCCTGCGGCCGGACCCAGGAGGATCCCGGTTCCGCCGGAGGGGTGGGAAGGTCAGGCCGGGTTGATGTTCTCCGCCTGGGGGCCCTTCTGGCCCTGGGTGACGTCGAACGTCACGACCTGACCCTCCTGGAGCTCACGGAAGCCCGAGGAGTTGATCGCCGAGTAGTGGGCGAAGACGTCCGGGCCGCCACCGTCCTGAGCGATGAAGCCGAAGCCCTTCTCCGCGTTGAACCACTTCACAGTTCCTGTAGCCATGTCTCATGCCTTCCAGTCGATTAACGTCTTCCGCTGCATGCGGAAGGCGGAGGTGATCGCCCTGGTTCCTGCGGCACAGCACAGCAAAACGCCCACACCGAAGGGGTGGGCAGAGGGAACTTCCGAACCACGACAACTCACCGGGACGGTACACGTCCGCACACTCCGTCACCAGAGGAATCGCCTGCATCTGTGCGCGGTGCCCGCCGGTGTCCTGTGGTGTCCGGCGGGCGCGCACCGCCTCAGTCCTCGGTCGGCGGCTCTGCCGATTCGGCGGCGCGGCGGTACTCGGCGTTGATGCGTTGCGCCTCTTCGAGCTGGTCTTCCAGGACGACGATGCGACAGGCGGCCTCGATGGACGTGCCCTGGTCGACCAGTTCGCGGGCGCGGGCGGCGATGCGCAGTTGGTAGCGGGAGTAGCGGCGGTGTCCGCCCTCCGAGCGCAGGGGGGTGATCAGGCGGGCTTCGCCGATGGCGCGGAGGAAGCCCTGGGTGGTGCCGAGCATCTCGGCGGCCCGGCCCATCGTGTAGGCGGGGTAGTCGTCGTCGTCAAGACGGCCGTACGAGTCGTCTGCTGTCACTTGCACCTCTCTTGTGGAACGCATGGAGGGGCCCTGGTGCCGAACGGCACCAGGGCCCCGAAGGAACTACTACACCACCTGCCGGCCCTGTTACTGCACCGGCATTCTGTGTCCGCAGCCCCGACCTGGCTGCTGTCGGGAATGCGGGGATCGCGGTTGCTTGACCGGAGACCACCTCACTATCGATGTCCTGCGGTACCCGGGCTCAATGCTCCGGCCCGGGCGATCCTGATGGCGCGGGCTCCTCCGTTCTTCCCTCGGTGATCAACTACCTACCATGGGGCACTGCGTACTGCTGGTGATGCGAACTGCTCAGCGGCCTGTGACAGCGCCGCTCTTCGGCAGCCAGCCCCGTTGCCCTTCCTGCGTCTGCTCTGGCTTGGAACCCCACTGCCGAACTTCCCGGTGCGCGCGTCCGCAGCCGACGCCTTCACCGAGGTACCGCTCAGTCACTTCACTGCTGGGTACTGCGAACTGCACTCACGGGTGCCGCAACTTCCATGACAGCGGTCCCGCTCCGGCGGCCCCTCACTGCGGGCCACCCGGTCCGGCCGTCAGTCCCGTCGCCGTCCTGCAACAACCCTGGCTTCGAAACTCCACTGCCGCACCGTCCTGCAACTACATGTACTGCCGGCAGTTCTTCTCTGCCAGGCCCTGCTGTCTCTCTGGGGTACGAGAGAAACCATAACCACGCCACCACTCAATGTCTACTCCGGCCAACAGAGGTTTTCGCGTGTCCCGTGAGGAGGTAATTGACCTCGCCGGAGGCTCCGGCTGGCCCGTGGCCAACCGGCTCGCCAGAGCGACCGCGGTCACCCGCCGGGTCTCTGAGGGGAAGACAGTGACTGCCCGTCTTGCTCGGCAGCACGACCGGTCGAGGGGACGGGACGACTCGTGAATAGGATCGGCTCTCATGTCGAAGCCTGACGAGCTGCTCGTTGACGTCGCCACGCTGGTGGAGTCCGGGCACAGCAATCAGATGTCCCTGACCGTGGTCAGCGGTGGTGCTGTCATCACCGGCCGGCTGGCTCCCGAAGCCGTGTGGAGGCAACGGGTGTCGGAAGTCCTGACGGACTCGTCCCGTCTGGGCGAGTTCTCCGCCATGTTCACCGCTACGACGCGGGGGGATGGGCCGCCCGCCTATCTGCACTTCCATATGGCGCGGATCCTTCAGGGCACGGTGGGGATCCCGGAGACGGGTGGGATGTACCGCGTCTCGATCGCGGATGTCAGCGCCTGGACCATGGGCGACTTCAGCTACTCCGATCACTGACGTCGCGCCGCGTAGAGAAACTCACCGGTACGCGAGAGGGTCCGACCAGCGTGTGCCGGTCGGACCCTCTTGGCTGTTCGGGTGTCAGCTCGCGCTTCTCATCGGTCAGACGGTCAGACGGCCGCCGGGACGCCGAGCATCGCGGAGGCGTGCTGGAGCGGGCTGAGGGCGCGGGTGGGCGCGGCGGCCTGGGGAAGGCTGCGGCAGGTGAAGCCGAGCTTGGTCATGGCACGGAGGACTTCGTCGGCGCTGAAGTCGCGGCGGTCCTGGCGGGTGATGACCTCGCCGACCTGCTTGACAGGGTAGGCGCGGCGGCCGATGGTCACGGACTCGCCGACGACCTCCTCGGGCTTGACGCCCTTCATGGAGTCCAGGACGCCGCTCCTGGTGAGTTCGAACGGGAAGCGGGCGATAACACAGCGCACGATGCCTCACAGGGATCACAGAGAGAGGAAGGAGATTGTTCCGCCGTGGTGAGACGGTTCAGAGGGCCAGGGCGAGGACGCCCGACGCGCTGTCCTGTTCGTCCACGGCGGACGGGGTAGCGGGTCGGCGGTGGTGCGTGGCGTGCTCGGCCATCATGGTGGCGGGCGAGGTGTGCGGCCCGCGGTCGCCGAGGATGTCGCGCAGCTGGAGCCGGTCCGTGTAGGCGGGGCTGTCGCGGACGGTGGTGAGCTGGGCCTGGGTGACCAGTCCGGTGCACAGACCGTCGTTGTCGCAGACCATTAGGTGTCCGGTCCTGGCGCTGGCCATGACGGACAGGGCCACCTCGACGGTCATGTCGTCGCAGACCTGTGGCCCGGCCGTGTTCATGGTGTCGAGCGCCGTCCTGGGCACGGGGGTGGCGTTCGCCGAGTGGGGCTGCATCTGGACCAGCGTCACAACGTACCTCCTGCAGAGATGGGTCAGTTTCCTGATCACGAAGGTTCTAGGCCGCCGCATCGAAGGTGGACTGCCGCATGGTCCCGCGCCGGGCAGCCGAAGCGGGGCTGCGTCGGCCGGGTGAGGCCGCGCCGCGCTTGCGCCGCTCGGGTACCGGCGCGGTGATCGTCACGGGAATGCCGGAGGGGGTCCGGGCGCCGGTGATCCGGCTGAGTGCCTCTTCGCCGGAGCGGACCTGGGTGGTCTGGGGCACGATGCCGGCGGCCGTCATGAGGCGGGTCATGTCGCGGCGCTGGTTGTTGGTGACCAGGGTGACGACACTGCCGGACTCGCCGGCCCGCGCGGTACGGCCGCCGCGGTGGAGGTAGTCCTTGTGGTCGGTCGGCGGGTCCACGTTCACGACGAGGTCGAGGTGGTCGACGTGAATGCCGCGCGCCGCGACGTTCGTCGCGACCAGGACGGTGACGTGCCCTGTTTTGAACTGGGCGAGGGTGCGGGTGCGCTGCGGCTGCGACTTACCGCCGTGCAGGGCGGCAGCCCGGACACCGCTGGCGAGGAGGTCCTGGGTGAGGCGGTCCACGGCGTGCTTGGTGTCCAGGAACATGATCACCCGGCCGTCGCGCGCCGCGATCTCCGTCGTCAGCCGGTGCTTGTCGGCACCGTGCACGTGCAGGACGTGATGTTCCATCGTGGTGACCGCACCCTGGGATGGGTCCACGGAGTGGACGACGGGGTCGGTGAGGTAGCGACGGACCAGACGGTCGACGTTACGGTCCAGGGTCGCAGAGAACAGCATGCGCTGGCCCTCGGGGCGGACCTGGTCCAGGAGCGCGGTGACCTGCGGCATGAAGCCCATGTCGGCCATCTGGTCGGCCTCGTCCAGGACGGTGATGGCGACCTGGTTCAGCCGGCAGTCACCGCGGTCGATGAGGTCCTTGAGGCGGCCAGGGGTGGCGACGACGACTTCGGTGCCGCCCCGCAGAGCACTCGCCTGCCGGCCGATCGGCATCCCGCCGACGACAGTGGCCAGGCGCAGCTTCACAGCGCGGGCGTAAGGGGTGAGGGCATCGGTGACCTGCTGAGCGAGTTCCCGGGTGGGTACCAGAACCAGGGCCAGCGGCTGACGGGGCTCGGCGCGCTGCCCGGCGGTGCGGGCCAGCAGGGCCAGGCCGAAGGCGAGAGTCTTGCCGGAGCCGGTCCGGCCGCGGCCCAGGACGTCACGGCCCGCCAGAGAGTTCGGCAGCGTCGCGCCCTGGATCGGAAACGGCATGGTCACGCCCTGCGCGGTGAGCGCGGCCAGCAGGCTCCTCGGCATGTCGAGGTCGCTGAACACCTCGACTGCGGGCAGCGCCGGAGTGATCGTCTCCGGCAGGGCGAACTCTCCCTGCATCGCGGCGGGCCGCCGGCCACCCGAACGGCTCGGACCTGCCGAACGGTTCGGACCTGCCGAACGGTTCGGGGCGGACGAACCGAAGCGACTGCCCCGAATCGAACCAGCAGTGGAGTCGTACCCGTGGCCGCCGTTGCGGCGGGCACGGGAGGAACGGCTGTTCGTGCGTGTGGGGTTCATGCAGAACCTTCCTTGATACGGCGCGTATCAAGGAATTCCGCAGCGTAAGAGCAGCGCGGGGAATCACAGGCACGGACCGAATGGAATGCGAACGTGGCCCGCGGGAAATCCGTGTCGACGTACGCGAAAATGGGAGATGGCGTGCGAAATAGAATCCGGTGCATCGCCGGGCGCGGCTCCGAGGAGCCTGTGCGCCTCAATATTTTATTCCCGTGGGCGAACCACTGCGGAAATGCGTGCAGCTGGGGCCCGCACCCCGAGGGATGCGGGCCCCAGCTACGAAATGCGCGCCAGCGTCAGGCGGAAACGATGTTCTCGGCCGTCGGGCCCTTCTGGCCCTGCGCGATGTCGAAGCTGACCTTCTGACCTTCCTGCAGTTCGCGGAAGCCCTGGGCGGCGATGTTCGAGAAGTGGGCAAACACGTCAGCGCCGCCACCGTCCTGCTCGATGAAGCCGAAACCCTTTTCCGCGTTGAACCACTTCACGGTGCCAGTAGCCATGTCATATCTCCTTTGGGCAGTACACCGGAATCCGTACTGTACGGAAACCGCGTCGCCGCGATGATGCCCCGCCCGGAAAATGACCGGAAATACAAAGCGCTTCCCTGTGGCATGGAGGCCGACCGGAGGTGCTTGAAGTCTTTTTGGGTACCAAAACTGCAACCGAGTCCGACAGTAGCACGCCGTGGTGGCTTGTGTGTGTCAAATATTTCCCCGTACGTTCTGCGGCAGAAATTCTCCCAGTAGGGGCCGTTAAATTCTGTGGCCGCCGGCACAGGTATTCATTTACCTTGAGTGCAGCGTTCTTCGAAAGTAAGGAGGTCAATCGGTTGCGACGTCTGCAGTCCATCGGAACCTGTGTCTGCGGGCCCGGGGCTCCGGGGAGCCCTCCCAACAGCTCGCAGGAGACCTTGTGGCCGCGAGCCTGCCGGCATCGTCCGGTCAACCGTCCTTCGGGATCGAGCAGCGGTACTGAGCTCCCTCCCGCCGTGGAACCGGTCGTGAGCTTCCAGGAGCCCCCGGCGATGTCATCGGCCCACCCCTGAGACTCATGGACGCCGTTCGGGGGTCTGGTGGTTGTTGAGTCCGTACGCGGCGCGTTCGATGTCATTGATCCAGTCTGTGTCAGCAAGCCGGACTGAAGGTCTGAGACCGGTGAAGCGGAATGGCTTCCAGACGGCGCTGGCGGGACAACAGCCGGTGCGGGCCATGCGGGGCCCTCCGAGTAACACCCATGAACAGTGCGGCATGACAGCGCTACTGCCCCAGGGGCGGATCCGGCCCGAAGTCGGCGACCTGCATTGTGGCGGCGCCTCCGGGCGGGCTATTGAGTACGCCACGGACACGTACCGGGATGCCGGAGTCATGGCAGCGGATTGCCTCGTGATAGCCGGCGTCGGGAAGGTCCATCCAGACCGTGCGGCTGCGTCGCTGGATGAGGGCTTGGACGCCCACCCTGCCTGTCTCGTCGTCCGGATGTCGGTTGAGGTGGGTGACCAAGCCGAAGATCACGTTCTCGCGGCTGTAGACACTAGTCTTGAGCTGGTCGGACACCCGTTCCACGATCGCGATGGCATCTCATCCACGCGGACGCGGTCGCCGAAGGCTTCATACACCTTGAAGTGCTGCTCCATGCCGCGGTCGCCGATCCGGCAACCGCCCGGCCAGGGAAGCCGGGCCCGGCCGCACCGGGCGATCAGAGCGGGGACGAGGTAGTACGAGGCACGGATGCTGGACGCGGCCTCGCCCAGGCCGCCGGGCGTCGGGGTCGCCTCGCCGGGGAGAACGAGGACGGTGTGGCTGTCACCGACCGGATGGGCGGTGTCCCAGCCCGACTGCCGCAGTAGGTCAAGCAGCGTCTGGACGTCGGAGCTGGCAGGCACGTTGTCGAGACGGATGGGGCGAAGGAGGGCTGCCGCAGCCGCGACGAGCGGGAGCGCGGCGTTCTTCGAACCGTCGACCGTCACAGCACCGGCGAGGGGCCGACCGGGCCGGATCGCGATGACCTGAGACATGACGACGGGGACGCGGGTACTCACGTACAACTCCTCTGCATAGGAAGGGACAAGGCGGCAGTAGCCCCGGCAGGAGGTGGGGCAGCCATGTCGATCTCGGCCCAGCAGCATTTACCGGACTCCGTCGACGCCGTGCCGAAGCGGTCTGCGAGGACGCCGACGAGGAAGAGACCGCGTCCGCCTTCGCCGTCCTCGTCCGGCAGCGCCGGTTTCGGCAGAGTGCGGCTTGCGTCGCTGACCTCCACCCGCAGAACCGCGTCGGAGAGCTGGGCTACGACGCTGATCGGCTGATGCCCGGCGTAACGGACCGCGTTCGTGACGAGCTCGCTGACGACCAGCTCGGCCGTGTGGACGGCTTCCGACGTTGCGGGCACCGCCGGCCAGGCGGCTATGGCCTCCCGCATCTGGCGTCGTGCCGTGGGCACGGCTACCGGTGTTGGCGGGAGAGCGAAGGTGAGCTGGTGCGCTTCCACGAGCGGCCTCCAGGAGTCGGATCGACCACCCCAAGGAACCGCCCTGGATGCTCCGTTCGCGACGCTCTGTGCCCGTACCGCATCGTCTATGCAGAAGCTGCATGACGCCCCTGTACCACCCGCCTACGCTCGACCGCAGGGGCATGCTCGATGCGGACGGATGGCAGACGTGAAAACCGAGGCCGAGAAGATCGGCGAGACGATCAAGCACGCCCGACAGCGCACCGGCCGCTCGCAGACGGACGTTGCCTCCGCGCTGGGCTACCACCAGTCGAAGCTCAGCCGCCTGGAGAGCGGACGGGGGACGGAAGACACCCGGGTCTTACGCGCCGTCGCCGCCGAACTCGGCATCCCGCTCCACATCCTCGGCCTGAGCGACCCCGCCCCGTCAGCAGCACTGACCGACGATCCCGAGACAGAAGACATGCGCCGCCGCACCCGCCGGAACTCAACCTGACGTCCCGTTACAGCGCGTATGGCACGCGAATGGCACGCGGGCCCGGAGTGGTCTAGACAACAAACAAGGCCCTGGTCTCCGACCAGGGCCTTCGTCGTGGAGCGGGTGACGAGAATCGAACTCGCGCTCTGAGCTTGGGAAGCTCATGTTCTACCATTAAACTACACCCGCGAAGCGTTCCGCTCGGGCGGCGCTACCGTCCCACACTGTACCCCATGCCAGGTCCCCGGCGTTTGAGCCGTGGGGCCTTTTTGTTGTCGGTGGAGGGTGGATGCGGGTGCCGTGGGCGGGAGTTGGGGGCGTAGCGTGGGTGGTCGGAGTGCCGTGTGGAGCGGCGTCCTGTTCATCCCCTAATGTGGCTTTCTCGTCCAAGGCTTGTTGGGGAAGGGACTTGATGGACTCCATGGAGCGCACCGTCGTCCGCTGTGCCGAAGGGCACGTTTTCGCTACCGCTTCGTTCCCGATGCAGCAGCTCGGGGCCGGGCGGATCGGTCCCGGGCGGCTTATTCGCTGTCCGCGTTGTGCGCGGTTGCGGCATGCCGTGCCCGTGGTGTTCGAGCGGCGGTAGCGGCGGCGGCAGGCGCGCGGGTGGTCCCGGATTGGGGTGGGCCCGCGCGTTCTGCGTATCCTCGGGGCGTGCTTCTCTCAGATAAGGACATCCGGGCCGAGATCGACGCCGGACGTGTGCGCATTGATCCGTTCGACGCGTCGATGGTGCAGCCCTCGAGCATCGATGTGCGGCTCGACCGCTACTTCCGGGTGTTCGAGAACCACCGCTATCCACATATTGATCCGGCCGTCGAGCAGGCCGATCTGACTCGCATGGTCGAGCCGGACGGGGATGAGGCGTTCATCCTGCACCCCGGTGAGTTCGTGCTCGCTTCGACGTACGAGGTCATCTCGCTGCCCGACGATCTTGCGTCGCGGCTGGAGGGCAAGAGTTCGCTGGGGCGGCTCGGGCTTGTGACGCATTCGACCGCAGGGTTCATCGACCCCGGTTTCTCCGGTCATGTGACGCTGGAGCTGTCGAATCTCGCGACGCTGCCGATAAAGCTGTGGCCGGGGATGAAGATCGGGCAGCTGTGCATGTTCCGGCTGAGTTCTCCGTCTGAGTTCCCGTACGGCTCCGAGCGGTACGGGTCGCGCTACCAGGGCCAGCGCGGGCCGACCGCGTCGCGGTCGTTCATGAATTTCCATCGGACCCAGGTGTGATGGCCCATGAGCGGTGACGTGGACGACGTGCGGGAGAACCTGACCTACGAGGGGTTCGGTCGTGCCGTGCGTGAGCTGGCGCAGACCGTGGCGGACGACGGGTTCGAGCCCGATGTCGTGCTCAGCATCGCTCGCGGCGGGGTATTCGTCGCCGGCGGGCTCGCCTACGCCCTGGACTGCAAGAACATTCACCTGGTGAACGTGGAGTTCTATACCGGGGTGGGCACCACCCTGGAAATGCCGGTCATGCTGGCGCCCGTTCCGAATGCCATCGACTTCTCGGACAAGAAGGTCCTGATCGCCGACGACGTCGCCGATACCGGGAAGACGCTGAAGCTGGTGCGTGATTTCTGTATCGATCATGTTGCCGAGGTGCGCAGTGCGGTCATCTACGAGAAGCCGCATTCGCTCGTGAAGTGCGAATACGTGTGGAAGAAGACCGACCGCTGGATCAACTTCCCGTGGAGTGTGGACAAGCCCGTCGTGCGGCGCAGCGGGCAGGTTCTGGACGCCTGAGCAGGATGTGAAGAACCCCCGGCACATTGCGTGTGCCGGGGGTTTTCGGTGTCCGTGGGCGGGCGTGCGTCAGATCGTGCCCAGCTTGATGATCGACAGCAGTGCGATCAGCTGGATCGCGGACGCGCCCAGCGCCTTCGGCCACGGCAGGTCGTGCGATTTGCTCACCATCGAGGTGAAGAGCGCGGCCGAGGCCAGCCAGGTGACCCAGCCGAGAATCTGGACCAGGGAGTTCTCGCCGCCGAGGAAGAGCGCGAATATCAGGCGGGGCGCGTCCGAGATCGACATGATCAGCATGGACAGGCCCACCGTCGGCTGCCACGCGCCGTCGCCGCCCAGCTGGCGGGCGAGCGTGTGCGTGACCGCGCCCAGGACCAGGCCGCCGATGACGAAGCCGATGCCCGTGATGACGACGTAGGGCACCGCGGTGGAGATCGTCGCGTGGATCGCGTCGTCCCGGGCCTGGTCGAAGCCGAAGAGCGCGAGCAGGCCGTACAGGAACGTGACGATGAGCGCCGGACCCCAGACGGGGTAGTCGCGCATCTGCCAGAACGTCGGTCCCGGGCGGAGCACGATGCCGGTGAGCAGCTCCTTCCACGGCAGCCGGGGGCCCACGGGCTGGGCGGGGGCCTGGCCGGCGCGGTAGGTGTCGCCGGGGCCGTAGGGGTCCTCGCCGATGCTGAACGCCTGGGTGTGACCGGGGGAGTTGGCGTACGGGTCGCCGTGCTGAGGGGAACCGTGGGGGTGCTGGGGCTGCTGGTTGTACGGGTCGCCGAAGTACTCCGGTTCACCGTGGCCGCCGCCCTGGCCGCCCTGGCCGCCGCCGTTGTAGCCGTTGCCGTTGTTGCTGTAGCCGCCGTTGCCGCCGTTGTTGTACGGGGGTGGGGCCGCGTTACCTCCTGCCGGCGGCCAGGGCTGCTGGCCGTACGGCGGTGGTGCCTGTGTGCCGTACGGCTGCTGCCGCGGTTGCTGTTGCGCTTGCTGCGGGGTGCGGTTGTCCCGGCCGCGTCCGATCCTGAATCCAGCCACGTCACCGAACGTACCTGGTCCGGGCCGCTGCGGTCAGAGGGCCTGGGAAACCTGCCCGCCATTGCGGCCGAGCTGTGACATCCCCTAGGGGAACCCCGGGGGGACAGCCCCAGGGGCGGAAAGCAGAAGCGGCCGGTCCCGCCCCGAGGCAGGTCCGGCCGCTTCTGTCGCGCGGCTTACCGGGTCACTTCACCGGCTCCGGCTCCGGCTCGTCCGCCGGCTCCGCCTCCCCGGCCGGGTCGGCCGGGGTCTTCACGGAGTCCAGCAGCAGCTGCGAGACGTCGACCACCTGGATCGACTCCTTCGCCTTGCCGTCGTTCTTCTTGCCGTTGACCGAGTCGGTCAGCATGACCAGGCAGAACGGGCAGGCGGTGGAGACGATGTCGGGGTTCAGCGACAGAGCTTCGTCGACGCGCTCGTTGTTGATGCGCTTGCCGATCCGCTCCTCCATCCACATCCGGGCACCACCGGCGCCGCAGCAGAAGCCGCGCTCCTTGTGGCGGTGCATCTCCTCGTTGCGGAGGCCCGGGACCTTCGCGATGATCTCGCGCGGCGGGGTGTAGATCTTGTTGTGACGGCCCAGGTAGCACGGGTCGTGGTACGTGATCAGGCCCTCGACCGGGGTCACCGGGATCAGCTTGCCCTCGTCGATGAGGTGCTGGAGCAGCTGGGTGTGGTGGATGACCTCGTACTCGCCGCCGAGCTGCGGGTACTCGTTGGCGATGGTGTTGAAGCAGTGCGGGCAGGTCGCGACGATCTTCTTCGACGACTTCGGCTTCTTCGTCGCCTCGTCCTCGTCATCCTCGCCGAACGCCATGTTCAGCATCGCGACGTTCTCCTGGCCGAGCTGCTGGAACAGCGGCTCGTTGCCCAGCCGGCGGGCGGAGTCACCGGTGCACTTCTCGTCGCCGCCCATGATCGCGAACTTGACGCCCGCGATGTGCAGGAGCTCCGCGAAGGCCTTGGTGGTCTTCTTCGCCCGGTCCTCCAGGGCGCCCGCGCAGCCGACCCAGTACAGGTAGTCGATCTCGGACAGGTCCTCGACGTCCTTGCCGACGATCGGGACCTCGAAGTCGACCTCCTTGGTCCACTCGACGCGCTGCTTCTTCGCCAGGCCCCAGGGGTTGCCCTTCTTCTCCAGGTTCTTGAGCATCGTGCCCGCCTCGGACGGGAACGCGGACTCGATCATCACCTGGTAGCGGCGCATGTCGACGATGTGGTCGATGTGCTCGATGTCGACCGGGCACTGCTCCACGCACGCACCGCAGGTGGTGCAGGACCACAGCACGTCCGGGTCGATGACGCCGTTCTCCTCGGCCGTGCCGATCAGCGGGCGCTCGGCCTCCGCGAGAGCCGCGGCCGGGACGTCCTTCAGCTGTTCCGCGGACGCCTTCTCGTTGCCCTCCATGTCCTTGCCGCCGCCGGCCAGCAGGTACGGGGCCTTGGCGTGCGCGTGGTCGCGCAGGGACATGATCAGGAGCTTGGGGGAGAGCGGCTTGCCGGTGTTCCAGGCGGGGCACTGCGACTGGCAGCGGCCGCACTCGGTGCAGGTGGAGAAGTCGAGCAGGCCCTTCCAGGAGAAGTGCTCGATCTGCGAGACGCCGTAGACGTCGTCCTCGCCCGGGTCCTCGAAGTCGATCTCCTTGCCGCCGGAGGTCATCGGCAGCAGCTCGCCGAGCGAGGTCTCACCCTTGGCGTTGCGCTTGAACCAGATGTTCGGGAAGGCCAGGAAGCGGTGCCAGGCGACACCCATGTCCTGCTTCAGGGCGACCGTGATCATCCAGATGAAGGAGGTCGCGATCTTCAGGCCGGCGAAGAAGTAGGTGAGGTTCTGGAGGGTGGAGACGTCCATGCCCTCCAGCCAGTTGACGACCGGGTACGAGATGAAGAAGGAGGACTCGTAGCCGTCGACGTGGTGCTGGGCGCCTTCGAGGGCGTGCAGCATGAAGATGCAGACGCCGACGATGAGGATGACGGCCTCGACGAAGTACGCCTGGCCGAAGTTGGACCCGGCGAAGCGGGACTTGCGGCCCGGCTTGCGCGGATGGGCCAGCTGGCGGATCACGATCAGGGTCAGGATGCCGAGCACGGTCATCGTGCCGATGAACTCGACGAAGACGTTGTACGGCGCCCAGTCGCCGATGATCGGCAGGATCCAGTCGGCCTTGAAGAGCTGGCCGATCGCGTTGACGATGGTCAGCAGCAGCGAGAAGAAGCCCACCGCCACGAACCAGTGCGCGACACCGACGATGCCCCAGCGGTTCATCCGGGTGTGGCCGAGGAACTCCCTGGCCACGGTGACGGTGCGCTGTGCGGGCTCGTCCGTGCGGGTGCCCGCGGGCACGTTCTGGCCGAGCCGCATGAAGTTGTAGATCTGCAGGAGGGCGCGGAGGAACAGGGCCACGCCGACCACGATCAGAACCAGCGACACGATGATCGCGGCGAGTTGCATTTGGGGGCTCCTCGGGCCTGCGAGGGTGGAATCCAGCGTCAGGGTGGAATCCAGCGTCAATGAGCGGGTACTGGCGATTATCCGGGATTACTAAGCAGTAACTTAATCAGTCTGTGCTGACACTACCGAGTTCTTCTGCCGCGCTGTAGCCGGACAGGCGGTGATCTGTGTCGCTCAGGCGTGCCTTCCCGCGCCGGACGAGCCCTCGGGCCGCCTCGCGCAGCGGAGTGTGTACGGCGCTCGCCAGGATGGCCAGGTCAAGCCCCACCCCGTGGTGCTCGGCGTAGTGCTGGTCCAGCAGGGCCGGCTCGTCCCATGGCATTCCGGAGCGGGAGCGCACCTGTGCCAGGCCGGTGAGGCCCGGTTTCAGTTCTTGCCGCCAGTGTCTCGCGGCGGGGGAGGTGCCGGAGCCGGGGGTGCAGGTTCCGCCCTGGATGCGGGGATCGCCCCCGTCGTCCGGTGCCAGGGGTTCCGGGCCGACCAGGGAGAGGTCTCCCCGTACGACGTGCGGCAGCCTGGAGAGCAGGTCGAGCCGGAGCCGCCGGGTGCGCAGCGAGCACATGACGAAGACGTGGCCGTCCAGGCCGACCCGGGGCGAGTGGGCCAGTACGCCGCCGGGGGGCCGCCGCGCCGCCAGGGCGAGGGCGCCCGCGGCGAGCAGGGGGGAGGTCAGGGCCAGGAGGGCCGAGCCGAGGGTCAGGTCCAGTACGCGCTTGGCCGACGGTCGCTCCCGGTGCCGCTCCTGTTGCCACGTACGTACACGCGCCCGCATTCGCACCCGTGCGCGTACCGCCTGCTGCCTCTGCTGTGTCTGCATCGTTCGCACCTGCCCGGGGTTCACGGCGGATCGAGTGCCGGTTTTGCGTGGCTCACGGCATTTTGTGACAGAACGATCCCACGAGGTGATGATGGGGAGGGGCTGCGTCGCCAGGGGGCGGGGAGTGTCGCGCGCGAACGGGCCGTACGCGCCTCGCGCATGCCTTCTCGTACGCGCCTCATGCGCGGGAATCCGGCTGGCGCGGGGGGCGTGCACGATAGTTGAGTCTCCTCGACTCAGGTCTGTTGACAGTGGGGCGGGTGTCGTGCATCCTTGAGTCAGATCCACTCAAGTAGTCAAGCTGGAGGAATTGAAATGGCACGTGCGGTCGGCATCGACCTGGGCACGACTAACTCCGTCGTCAGCGTTCTCGAAGGCGGCGAGCCCACCGTCATCACCAACGCAGAGGGCGCCAGGACCACGCCGTCCGTCGTCGCCTTCGCGAAGAACGGCGAGGTGCTGGTCGGCGAGGTCGCCAAGCGCCAGGCAGTGACCAACGTCGACAGGACCATCCGCTCCGTCAAGCGCCACATGGGCACTGACTGGAAGATCGACCTGGACGGCAAGAGCTTCAACCCGCAGCAGATGAGCGCCTTCATCCTGCAGAAGCTGAAGCGGGACGCCGAGTCGTACCTGGGCGAGAAGGTGACCGACGCGGTCATCACCGTCCCCGCGTACTTCAACGACTCCGAGCGTCAGGCGACGAAGGAGGCCGGCGAGATCGCGGGCCTGAACGTCCTGCGTATCGTCAACGAGCCGACCGCCGCCGCGCTGGCGTACGGGCTCGACAAGGACGACCAGACGATCCTCGTCTTCGACCTCGGCGGTGGCACCTTCGACGTGTCGCTCCTGGAGATCGGTGACGGCGTCGTCGAGGTGAAGGCCACCAACGGTGACAACCACCTCGGTGGTGACGACTGGGACCAGCGCGTCGTCGACTACCTGGTGAAGCAGTTCGCCAACGGGCACGGCGTGGACCTGTCCAAGGACAAGATGGCTCTCCAGCGTCTGCGCGAGGCCGCGGAGAAGGCGAAGATCGAGCTCTCGTCCTCGACCGAGACCACGATCAACCTGCCCTACATCACGGCGTCCGCCGAGGGCCCGCTGCACCTGGACGAGAAGCTCACGCGCTCGCAGTTCCAGCAGCTCACGGCCGACCTCCTGGACCGCTGCAAGAACCCGTTCCACAACGTCATCAAGGACGCGGGCATCCAGCTCTCCGAGATCGACCACGTCGTTCTCGTCGGTGGCTCCACCCGTATGCCGGCCGTCGCCGAGCTCGTCAAGGAGCTGACCGGTGGCCAGGAGGCCAACAAGGGTGTGAACCCGGACGAGGTCGTCGCCATCGGCGCCTCGCTCCAGGCCGGTGTCCTCAAGGGCGAGGTCAAGGACGTCCTGCTGCTCGACGTCACCCCGCTGTCCCTCGGTATCGAGACCAAGGGCGGCATCATGACGAAGCTCATCGAGCGCAACACCACGATCCCGACCAAGCGCTCCGAGATCTTCACGACGGCCGAGGACAACCAGCCGTCCGTGCAGATCCAGGTCTACCAGGGCGAGCGCGAGATCGCGGCGTACAACAAGAAGCTCGGAATGTTCGAGCTGACCGGCCTGCCGCCGGCCCCGCGTGGCGTCCCGCAGATCGAGGTCGCGTTCGACATCGACGCGAACGGCATCATGCACGTCGCCGCCAAGGACCTCGGCACCGGCAAGGAGCAGAAGATGACCGTCACCGGTGGCTCCTCGCTGCCGAAGGACGAGGTCAACCGGATGCGCGAAGAGGCCGAGCAGTACGCGGAGGAGGACCACCGCCGCCGCGAGGCCGCCGAGTCCCGTAACCAGGGTGAGCAGCTCGTCTACCAGACGGAGAAGTTCCTCAAGGACAACGAGGACAAGGTCCCCGGCGACGTGAAGACGGAGGTGGAGACCGCGCTCACCGAGCTGAAGGAGAAGCTCAAGGGCGAGGACACCGCCGAGATCCGTACCGCCACCGAGAAGGTCGCGGCCGTCTCGCAGAAGCTCGGTCAGGCGATGTACGCCAACGCCCAGGCCGACGGCGGCCCGCAGGGTGACCCGCAGCCGGGCGCCCAGCAGGCCAAGGCCGACGACGATGTCGTCGACGCCGAGATCGTGGACGACGAGAAGGACGCCAAGGGCGGTGCGGTGTGACCGAGGAGACTCCGGGCTTCGAGGAGAAGCCTGACGTCCCCTCCGGCGCCACCCCTGACGGAGCTGAGCCGAAGGACGCCTCTTCCTCTTCGGAGGAGGGGGCGGCCCCGGCCGGGGACGCAGTACAGACAGTCGGTCTGACGGCCCAGCTGGACCAGGTCCGCACCGCGCTCAACGAGCGCACGGGCGACCTCCAGCGGCTTCAGGCCGAGTACCAGAACTACCGCCGCCGCGTCGAGCGGGACCGGGCCACGGTCAAGGAGATCGCCGTAGCGGGTCTCCTGTCCGAGCTCCTGCCCGTGCTCGACGACGTCGGCCGCGCCCGGGATCACGGCGAGCTCGTGGGCGGGTTCAAGTCGGTGGCCGAATCACTTGAGACGGTCGTCGCCAAGCTGGGCCTGCAGCAGTTCGGCAAGGAGGGCGAGCCCTTCGACCCGACGATCCACGAAGCGCTGATGCACTCGTACGCGCCGGATGTCACCGAGACGACCTGCGTGGCGATCCTGCAGCCGGGGTATCGGATCGGCGAGCGCACCATCCGCCCCGCGCGGGTGGCGGTGGCCGAACCCCAGCCGGGTGCGACACCGGCCGCAGCCAAGGAAGAGAAGGCAACCGACGAGGAGAGCGGTGGCACCGAGGAGGTCTGACATCCCGTCTGACCACCTCGCTGCCCACCGCCCGGCCATGCGACCGGCCCACGGGCCGGTCGCATGGCCGATCGTCCGGAAGGAGGGACGTCGATGAGCACGAAGGACTTCGTCGAGAAGGACTACTACAAGGTCCTCGGCGTCCCCAAGGACGCCACCGACGCCGAGATCAAGAAGGCGTACCGGAAGCTCGCCCGTGAGTTCCACCCGGACGCCAACAAGGGTGACGACAAGGCGGAGGAGCGCTTCAAGGAGATCTCCGAGGCGAACGACATCCTCGGTGACAGCAAGAAGCGCAAGGAGTACGACGAGGCACGCGCCCTCTTCGGCAACGGCGGCTTCAGGGCCGGCCCCGGAGGCGCGGGAGGCAACTTCAACTTCGACCTCGGGGACCTCTTCGGGGGCACCCAGGGCGGTGGCCAGGGCGGCGGAGCCGGCGGTTTCGGCGGCGGCGGTCTGGGCGATGTCTTCGGCGGCCTGTTCAACCGGGGCGGTACGGGGACGCGGGTGCAGCCGCGCCGCGGCCAGGACATCGAGTCCGAGGTGACGCTCAGCTTCACCGAGGCGGTCGAGGGGGCCACGGTCCCGCTGCGGATGTCCAGCCAGGCGCCCTGCAAGGCGTGTTCCGGCACCGGTGACAAGAACGGCACCCCCAGGGTCTGCCCGACCTGTCTCGGCACCGGCCAGGTGTCGCGCGGCACCGGCGGCGGCTTCTCGCTCACCGACCCCTGTGTGGAGTGCAAGGGCCGGGGCCTCATCGCCCAGGACCCGTGCGATGTCTGCAAGGGCAGCGGACGGGCCAAGTCCTCCAAGACCATGCAGGTCAGGATCCCGGCGGGCGTCTCGGACGGCCAGCGGATCCGGCTGCGCGGCAAGGGCGGTCCGGGCGAGCGCGGTGGACCGGCCGGCGATCTGTACGTCGTGGTCCACGTGGACGCCCACCCGGTCTTCGGCCGCAAGGGCGACAACCTCACGGTCACCGTGCCCGTCGACTTCACGGAGGCGGCGCTCGGCGGCGAGGTGAAGGTGCCCACGCTCGGCGGCCCGCCGGTCACCCTGAAGCTGCCCGCCGGCACCCCCAACGGGCGTACGATGCGCGCCCGCGGCAAGGGCGCCGTACGCAAGGACGGCACCCGGGGCGACCTGCTGGTCACCGTCGAGGTGGCGGTGCCCAGGGACCTCGGCGACGAGGCCAGGGACGCGCTGGAGGCCTACCGGAAGGCGACCGCGGGCCGTGACCCGCGGGCGGAACTGTTCCAGGCGGCGAAGGGAGCTTGAGGTGGACGGCCGACGACGCAATCCGTACGAACTGACCGATGAATCACCGGTGTACGTGATCTCGATCGCGGCCCAGCTCTCAGGCCTGCATCCGCAGACACTACGCCAGTACGACCGTCTCGGCCTCGTCTCGCCCGACCGCACGGCCGGGCGCGGCAGGCGCTACTCGGCCCGCGACATCGAGCTGCTGCGCACCGTGCAGCAGCTGTCGCAGGACGAGGGCATCAACCTCGCCGGCATCAAGCGCATCATCGAGCTGGAGAACCAGGTCGCCGCGCTCCAGCAGCGCGTCGCCGAGCTCTCGGCGGCCGTGGACGGCGCGGCACAGGCGATGCAGCAGCGCGAGGCCCAGGTCCACGCCTCGTACCGGCGCGATCTGGTGCCGTATCAGGACGTGCAGCAGACCAGCGCGTTGGTGGTCTGGCGGCCGAAGAGGCCGAAGGACTGACCGGGCTGTACAGGGCCGGGGAGTCGACTTTCGGGTCGGCTCCCCGGCCCTTTGCCGTACGCCGTCGCGAAGGGGAGAAGCTGCTTGCGGGGTGGGGCCCTCAGTTCTGTTCCTCTTCCAGGATCCCCGACCGCGCTATCAAGTAGCCGAGCTGGGCCCGGCTGTTGCTGCCGAGTGCGGCGGCGAGTTTGGCGACGTGGGCCCGGCAGGTGCGGACGTTCATGCCGAGACGGCGGGCGATGGAGTCGTCCACATGGCCTTCCACGAGGAGCTGGGCGATGGAGCGCTGCACCCCGCTGATGCCCAGGGAGGTCGGTTCGTACTTGACCTCCTCCCGCAGTGGAGCAGCTCTGGTCCAGAGCTGCTCGAACACGTTGGCCAGGTACTGCACGAGCCCGGGGTGGCGGAGTTCCAGGGCGACTTGGTCGTCGTCGCTGGCCGGGATGAAGGCGACGGTGCGGTCGAACACGATCAGGCGACCGATGAGCTCTTCCAGCGTGCGTATTTCCACGTTGTCGTCGGTCATGCGTTCCGCGTACGCGAGTGTGCTGGGGCTGTGGCGCGCGGTGTGCTGGTAGAGGGTGCGCATGCTGACGCCGCGGTGGATCACGGACAGGCCGCGTTCCAGCGACTTGCTGAGACGATGCTCGGTTCGGCCGCCGCCGGGCTGGACGGTGAGCACTTCGGTGCGGCACTCTGCGGTGGCGAGATCGAGGGCCGCGTTGATCCGGTTCCCGCCCTCCAGCACGGTGATGGCGTGGGTGCTGGGCGGCCCCAGAGTGCTGATGTCCATGAATGGCTCGAACGATTCAGTCAGTTCGACCGAGTGCCGGCGCCGTTCCAGGATCTCGCGCTCGATGGGATGCAGCTGTTGCGCAAGAGCGGTGGACGGCGGAACGGGCCGGAGCCAGGCCGGGTCGTCCGGATCGGGATGCAGTAGCGCGAACTCCATCAGACAGGGCGCCGGTTCCACTTCGGCGCGGGCGATGCGTCCCAGACGCAAAGCACTGGCGTAAAGACGTCCTCCCGCATCGCACAGTTCGGTGATCCCATGAGAATGTGTCGGCTTTGTGTTGCTTGTGGTCATATCGTCACCCCCCAGGTTCCTGAACATGCAAGAACATGATGCATCTACGCAGTGGTGCTCGCGTGCCCAGGTGAGACATCGTCTTAGGTGCGGGGGAGAAGAATCCACAAGTGAGGACGAAGCCGACTATGTATAAGCGAATGCATCGCTCGGCGCTTGCCGTCTCGTTCGTCGCGGCCCTGGGCATCGGGCTGCTGGGCGGCAGCGACATTGGCTGGAGCGAGGACGGTGTCGCCAGTGGTGACATCGGGTGGGCCGTCCAGGCCGCAGCCAACGGTGACATCGGGTGGCCGGTCGCACCTGCCAAGTCGTCCGACATCGGGTGGGTCGTCCAGGCCGCGGCCAACGGTGACATCGGGTGGCCGGTCGCACCTGCCAAGTCGTCCGACATCGGTTGGGTCTCGCCCGCCAAGTCGTCCGACATCGGCTGGGTCTCGCCTGCCGGTACCGGCTCCGCCACGGCCCGCACAGGCGCATGACCATCCCGCCGGACGACCGGACCTTCCGGCGAGAGATGGCCACGGCCTACCGATCGGGCTGGCATTTCATCGATCTCGTCACTGCCATCCCCCACTCTGGCGACTCGTTGATGGTCACTCTGTTCGGCGACCCCATCGTTGTCGCACGTGAAGAAGACGACGAAGTACGTGCCTACCGTTGCCTCCGCAAGCCGCGTGGAGCCCCGCAGCCCGTTCGCTGTGCGATTCGGTACGACATGATTTTCGTCAACCTCGACCGGCGGGACCACCAGCTGTTCGAGCCAGAGACTATTTCCGCCACCCCCCGCAGTGCCTGAGCGATCCCCCGTCGTTCCATGTCGCTCAGTCACTCCCCCACACAACGGCGCCATCGTGACCTGAACACGGTGGCGCCGTTGTGCTTTTTCCGGCCGGGCGCGGTCCCCGCCCGCGGCCCGGTCAGGCCCTGCCGAGCGCCCGGTCCACGGCGATCTCGATGACGATCCGGTCCGGGTTGGGCTTCGGCGTGCGCTCGTAACGTTCCGCGTAGCGGCGTACGGCGTCGGCCACCGCCTCGGGGTCCGTGCGCACCGTCGCGAGCCCCTCCAGGGTCGCCCAGCGGCGCCCGTCGATCTGGCAGACGGCGACCCGTGCGCCGTCCGGGCCCGCGGCCAGGACGTTGGCGGCCTTCCGGGTGTTCTTGCCGGTGATGACCCGCGCCAGCCTCGTCTCGGGGTCGTACGTCACGCCCACCGGCACCACGTGCGGTGTGCCGTCGGGGCGGGGTGTGGTCAGGGTGCACACATGGCGCGCTCGCCAGAAGGCGAGGTACTCGGGGCCGGGGTTCGTCACGTCGACTGCCATGGGGACAGCGTAGGCAGTGCGGGCGCGGTACCGAATCGGACGTGACCCGCACTGCGGTGGCGGAGGACCGGTGCGGCCGGTTCACTCGGAGCAGAGAGCCTGCGGCCGAGCCCATGGATCGGCAGTCCAGCCCAGGGATTGGCCCCGGACCGGTCCGGGCACATAGTTGAGTGGAATAGACTCAACTTTGTACACGTTGACCTAGTCAGTGTTATGGACGGGCCAGTCACCGCAAGGAGGAGAAAGCGCACGTGGACGCCGAGCTGACCAACAAGAGCCGGGACGCCATCAACGCGGCCACCAGCAGGGCCGTGAAGGACGGGCACCCCGATCTGACCCCCGGGCATCTGCTGCTCGCGCTGCTCGCGGGCGAGGACAACGAGAACATCATCGATCTGCTCGCCGCCGTCGAGGCCGACCAGATCGCCGTACGCACCGAGACCGAGCGGCTCCTGGGCGCCCAGCCCAGCGTCACCGGGTCCACCGTCGCCCCGCCGCAGCCCAACCGCGAGCTGCTCGCCGTCATCGCCGATGCCGCGCAGCGCGCGAAGGAGCTCGGCGACGACTACATCTCCACCGAGCACCTGCTGATCGGCATCGCGGCCGAGGGCGGCCGCGCCGGTGAGATCCTCAGTGGGCAGGGGGCCAGTGCGAAGAGGCTGCTGGACGCATTCGAGAAGAGCAGGGGAGGGCGCCGGGTGACCACACCCGACCCGGAGGGCCAGTACAAGGCGCTGGAGAAGTTCGGTACGGACTTCACCGCGGCCGCACGCGAGGGCAAGCTCGACCCGGTCATCGGGCGCGACCAGGAGATCCGTCGCGTCGTCCAGGTGCTGTCCCGCCGCACCAAGAACAACCCCGTGCTCATCGGCGAGCCCGGCGTCGGCAAGACGGCCGTCGTCGAGGGGCTCGCCCAGCGCATCGTCAAGGGCGACGTCCCCGAGTCCCTGAAGAACAAGCGGCTCGTCTCGCTCGACCTCGGCGCGATGGTCGCGGGTGCCAAGTACCGCGGCGAGTTCGAGGAGCGGCTGAAGACCGTCCTCTCCGAGATCAAGGAGAGCGACGGGCAGATCGTCACCTTCATCGACGAGCTGCACACCGTCGTCGGCGCGGGCGCCGGCGGCGACTCCGCCATGGACGCCGGCAACATGCTCAAGCCGATGCTGGCCCGCGGCGAGCTCCGCATGGTCGGCGCGACCACGCTCGACGAGTACCGGGAGCGGATCGAGAAGGACCCCGCCCTGGAGCGCCGCTTCCAGCAGGTGCTGGTGGCCGAGCCGAGTGTCGAGGACACCATCGCGATCCTGCGCGGGCTCAAGGGCCGCTACGAGGCCCACCACAAGGTCTCCATCGCGGACTCCGCGCTGGTGGCCGCAGCGACCCTGTCCGACCGCTACATCACCTCCCGCTTCCTCCCCGACAAGGCGATCGACCTGGTCGACGAGGCGGCGTCCCGGCTGCGCATGGAGATCGACTCCTCGCCGGTCGAGATCGACGAGCTCCAGCGCGCCGTCGACCGCCTCCACATGGAGGAGCTGGCCCTCAAGAACGAGACCGACCCCGGCTCCCGGCAGCGCCTGGAGAAGCTCCGCCGCGACCTCGCCGACAAGGAGGAGGAGCTGCGCGGCCTCAACGCCCGCTGGGAGAAGGAGAAGCAGGGCCTCAACCGCGTCGGTGAGCTGAAGGAGCGCCTCGACGAACTGCACGGCCAGGCCGAACGCGCCCAGCGCGACGGCGACTTCGACACCGCGTCCAAGCTTCTGTACGGGGTGATCCCGGGCCTGGAACGGGAGTTGGCCGAGGCGTCCGAGGCCGAGCAGGAGGCCGCGAAGGACACCATGGTCAAGGAGGAGGTCGGCCCGGACGACATCGCCGACGTCGTCGGCTCCTGGACCGGTATCCCCGCCGGACGCCTGCTGGAGGGCGAGACCCAGAAGCTGCTGCGCATGGAGGACGAGCTCGGCAAGCGCCTCATCGGGCAGGGCGAGGCCGTGCGGGCGGTGTCGGACGCGGTACGCCGTACCCGCGCCGGAATCGCCGACCCCGACCGGCCCACCGGCTCGTTCCTCTTCCTCGGCCCGACCGGTGTCGGCAAGACGGAGCTCGCGAAGGCACTCGCCGACTTCCTGTTCGACGACGAGCGGGCCATGGTCCGCATCGACATGAGCGAGTACAGCGAGAAGCACAACGTGGCGCGGCTCGTCGGCGCCCCGCCCGGATACGTCGGCTACGAGGAGGGCGGCCAGCTCACCGAGGCGGTCCGCCGCCGCCCGTACAGCGTCGTGCTGCTGGACGAGGTCGAGAAGGCCCACCCCGAGGTCTTCGACATCCTGCTCCAGGTCCTCGACGACGGCCGGCTCACCGACGGACAGGGGCGGACGGTGGACTTCCGTAACACCATCCTGATCCTGACCTCCAACCTCGGCAGTCAGTTCCTTGTCGACCCCCTGGCCAAGCCCGAGGAGAAGAAGGAGCGGGTCCTGGAGGTCGTCCGGGCCTCGTTCAAGCCGGAATTCCTCAACCGGCTCGACGACCTGGTGGTCTTCTCCGCGCTGTCCGGCGAGGAGCTGTCGCACATCGCGCGGCTCCAGATCGACCGGCTCGCCAAGCGCCTGGCCGACCGCCGGCTCACCCTCGACGTCACGCCCGAGGCCCTGGCCTGGCTGGCCGAGGAGGGCAACGACCCGGCCTACGGGGCACGGCCGTTGCGCCGCCTCATCCAGACGGCGATCGGCGACCGGCTGGCGAAGGAGATCCTCTCGGGCGAGGTGACGGACGGGGACACCGTCCGGGTGGACCGGGTCGGGGACGACCTGCTCGTCGGCCCGGCGACCTCGGACAGGACCTCGTAGACGGCACATGGCCTGTTCGATGCCGCGTCCCCGGCCGGAGGACCATGTGTCCCGGCCGGGGACATGCCGTCCGCGCCGCCGCACAAGGGGCGTTGGATTGCGGTGATTTCGTGAGAAGAGGGAAAAAGTCACCGCCGTCGGTGATCCATTGTTCAACATCGATATCGCGCCAAACGCCTCGCTCCGCACCGATGGGTGGCATCTCCTGCCCCGGCTCCGCCCCGGGCTGCATCACCCGCCTCTGACAAGGGACTTCTACGCGGTTGCGGGCAGGGTCCGCCCGGCGGTGCGCGAATAATCAGGACACCTCGGGGCGTCCGTCGTCGCCTGCTCGCAAGTAGGGTTAGGGGCCGAATTCAGCAGTAGGTAGCGTGCCCGCATGAACGAGCGGACGGGCGATGAGATAAATCCGGGGCCCAAAAAGCCCAGATCTGACAATCTCTTTCACCTTGGCGAATTCCGTACCCTCTGGGCTGCTTACGCCCAGTCGATCCTGGGTGACCAGCTGGCCCGCGTGGCCCTGTCGTTGCTCGTGTTCGAACGCACCGACTCGCCAGGATGGACCGCGGCGACGTATGCGCTGACCACCCTGCCCGCGCTGCTGTCCGGGGTGCTCCTGTCCGGCCTGGCGGACCGTTTCCCCCGGCGTACGGTCATGGTCAGCTGCGACCTGGTGCGGATGGTGCTGGTCGGGCTGATGGCCCTGCCCGGGATGCCCTTGCCGCTGCTCGCCGGGCTGCTGGTGCTGGCGCAGCTGGCCGAGGCGCCCTTCGGCGCCGCCCAGGGCGCGCTGCTGCCCACCGTGCTCGGCGCGCAGCGCTACGAACGCGGCCAGCGGATCATGCAGATCACCCACCAGGTCGGACAGCTGGTCGGCTTCGCCGGCGGAGGTCTGCTGGCCGCGTGGCTGGGCAGCAACCTTTCGCTGGGCGTGAACGCGTTGACCTTCCTTCTCTCGGCGATGCTGGTCAGGTTCGGCGTGAAGGCCCGTCCCGCGGCGAGTGCCGACGCCCGCAAGACGCGGCTCGGCGCGCAGGTCGGGGGTGCGGCCGCGCTGATCTGGTCGGACCGCAGGCTCCGGTCGCTCCTCGCGCTGGGGTGGCTCGCGGGGTTCGTCGTCCTGCCGGAAGGGCTGGCCGCCCCGTTCGCGGACGAGGCCGGCGGTGGCGCCTACTCGGTGGGACTCCTGCTCGCCTCGCATCCGGCGGGCATGGTGCTGGGAGCGGCCCTGCTGGGTCGGGCCAAGGTCGGCGACGAGTCGCGGCGCCGCCTGCTCGGGCCGTTGGCGATCGGTGCGAATCTGCCGCTGGTCGCCTACTGGCTCGACCCCGGCGTGGGCGCGGCCATGTTCCTGCTGCTGGTGGCCGGGGTGTGCTCCGCGTACCAGATCACCGCCGGGGCCACCTTCGTGCTCCTGACACCGGTCGACCGGCGCGGCCAGGCGCTGGGGCTCGCCAGGTCGGGGGTGACCGCCATGCAGGGGATCGGCGTCGCCCTGGGGGGTGTGGCGACGGAGCTGTCCGGCTCGTCGGCGAACACCATCGGAGCGTCCGGACTCCTCGGGGTGCTGTGCGCGATTCTTGCCGCCGCCGCTTGGTCACGGGCGCGGGGAACCCGAGGCGCAGATGATTCCCCGGAGGGCGTAGACCCCCTGGCGGCGAAACGCGGCTAGGGTCGTCGGCAGGAAACCACGAGCGATCCACAGGAGTACCCAGCGATGTCTATCGATCCGTCCTCGATTCCGAATTTCGGGGGCCAGCCCGAACCGCAGGCGGCAGGACCCGAGGGCCCCGTTGTCCCTGACCAGGACCTCGTCAAGCAGCTCCTCGAGCAGATGGAGCTGAAGTACGTCGTCGACGACGAGGGCGACCTCGCGGCGCCGTGGGAGGAATTCCGCACGTACTTCATGTTCCGGGGCGAGGACGAGCAGCAGGTCTTCTCGGTCCGTACGTTCTACGACCGCGCGCACGCCGCGGACCAGCGCCCGGTCCTGCTCGACGCGATCGACGACTGGAACCGCCGCACCCTGTGGCCCAAGGTCTACACGCACACCCACGAGCCGGAGGAAGGCTCCGAGGACACCGAGGTCTCGGTCCGTCTGATCGGTGAGGCGCAGATGCTCATCGGTACGGGCGTCAGCCTGGAGCACTTCGTCTCGTCGACGGTCAGCTGGGTGCGCGCCTCGATCGAGTTCGACAAGTGGCTCCAGGAGCGCCTGGGCCTGGCCCCGGCCGAGGAGAAGACGGACGACGGGGACCCGGTCCCTCCGGGCGCCTGAGTCCCGTACAACAGTGACAGCCCGCCCCGGGGCGGCGGTCCTCGCGACCGCTGCCCCGGGGCGCGTCGGTTTCAGGGCGCCAGGCGTCGCAGGCGGCCGACCGCCTCGTCAAGGACGTCGTCGCGCTTGCAGAAGGTGAAGCGGACCTGGCTGCGGCCGGCGTCGAGGTCGTCGTAGAAGACGGAGTTGGGGATGGCGACGACGCCGCAGCGTTCGGGGAGCGTGCGGCAGAAGGCGTAGGCGTCCTTCTCGCCGAACGGGGTGATGTCGGTGGTGATGAAGTACGTGCCCTGGGGCCGGTGGACCTCGAACCCGGCCGCGCGCAGGCCGTCGCCGAGCAGGTCGCGCTTGCGGCGCAGGTCGGCGCGGAAGCCGTCGAAGTACGAGTCCGGCAGCCGGAGAGCCTCGGCGATCGCGTACTGGAAAGGGCCCGCGCTGACGAAGGTCAGGTACTGCTTGGCCGTCCGGACGGCGGCGATGAGCGGGGCGTCCGCCATGACCCAGCCGACTTTCCAACCGGTGTACGAAAATGTCTTGCCGGCCGACGAGATCGAGACCGTGCGGTCGTGCATGCCGGGCAGTGAGATCAGCGGGATGTGTTCGCCCTCGAAGACCAGGTGTTCGTAGACCTCGTCGGTGATCACGAGGAGGTCGTGCTCCACCGCCAGTTCGGCGATCGTGGTCAGTTCCTCGCGGGTGAGGACCATGCCCGTCGGGTTGTGCGGACTGTTCAGCAGCAGCAGCCGGGTGCGGGGCGTGATCGCGTCCCGGAGGGCGTCGAGGTCGGGGCGGAAATCCGGGGCGCGGAGGGTCAGCGGGACGCGGACGCCGCCCGCCATGGCGATGCAGGCGGCGTACGAGTCGTAGTACGGCTCCAGGGCGATGACCTCGTCGCCGGGCTCCAGCAGCGCCAGCAGGGACGCGGCGATCGCCTCGGTGGCGCCGGCGGTGACCAGGATCTCGGTGTCGGGGTCGTGGGCGATGCCGTAGCGCCGCTGCTGGTGCTCGGCGATCGCGGTGCGCAGCTCGGGGACGCCGGGGCCCGGCGGGTACTGGTTGCCGTGCCCGTCGCGCAGCGCCCGGACCGCGGCCTCCCGGATTTCTTCGGGGCCGTCGGTGTCGGGGAAGCCCTGGCCGAGGTTGATGGAGCCGGTCCGTACGGCAAGCGCCGACATCTCCGCGAAGATCGTCGTGCCGAACCCGGCGAGGCGGCGGTTGAGCAGCGGTCGTCCCTGTGTCATGGCTGTCATCCTGCGCGGAAGCTCTGGAGTTGCTCAAGTCTGCTTTGGCCGTTCGGGGGTCGGGGCATCCCCTACACACACGCAGGAAGCGCGTGGAAGCGGGGGACCTCGCTTCGGGGGACGGAAGGGCGTGAGGTCGGTGAAGGTTTTCGTCGGAGTGTTGATCGCGGTCGGTTTGATCGTGCTGTTCGTCTCGATGCTGGTGCGAGGCGGGAACAGGGCGAAGGCGGGCAGGCGTGGCGGGCGGCGGGGGGCCGCCGGCGGCAGCGCCGCGGGGGGCAGTTGGTGGGCGGGGGGTGACGGCGGCGGTGGTTCGTCCTGCGGAAGCGGCAGTGGGCACTCCGGAGGCCATTCGTGCGGCGGTGGTCACTCCTCGTGCGGTGGTGGTTCGTCGTGCGGCGGCGGCGGCGGCGGCGGGGGCGGATGCGGCGGAGGAAGCTGACCCGGACTATTGATTCCGAAGGTGTCCGGCGGGTGAACTCCCGCCGGGCACCTTTTTGTTGGGGCTTTTCGCGAGTTGCCCGTGAACAGATGATCCGAGAGGCCCCCGAGGGGATGGAAACCGCGGCAAGTTGGGTAAAACCGCTGTGGATGCGACCTATTCGTGGTTCCCTCGGTTGAGAGAACATTCAGCCCTCGGACCCCAGTTGGACCTGATCGGGCGCTACCCCTCCTACGTACATCACGTCGGGGGCGTCCCCTGTCCATGCGTCCATGCTTGCTTGCGGAGCCGACCCATGCTCACGACCCTCCAGACGGCTTATTCCGATACCCGCGCTGCCGACCTGGCCTGGGCGCTGGGGCGCGAACCGCTCCCCGCCCTGGCCGTGCTCGATCTCGATCTCGCCGGTGCCAGGCTGCAGATGCGCCTGCTCGGCGCCTCCCACCAGGTGCTTCTCGAAGAGGACCGCGGCACCTGTTCCGAAACCGTCGCCTGCATCCCCGGCAGCAGCACACCGCTTCCGCTCGGTGTCTCCAAGCGGCTCGGGGAATGGGAGTACGAATTCGCGGCGCGCGTCGAGACGCTCTCGGAAGGCTCGTTCGCGGGGCGCGCGCAGGAGCTCCTCGCGCTGGTGACCGACCATCCCCACGGTCTCGCCGGGACGTTCCCCGGCAGCCCGCACGCCTTCACCGCCATGTTCGCCCAGCGGGCCGAGGGGCAGGTGCGGTGGCGCACCTGGCATGCGTACCCGCAGGAGGGGCAGTTGGTGGTGACGCGCACCCGAGTGGGAGTGCGGATGCCGGTGGCGGCGCTCTGAGAGTCCCTGAGAAGTCCCAACTCCGTTGTAAGCACGCCACTTACACCCTTGTGGGTGACAGGCTGCCATGTGATCGTGACGTAGCGTTCGCATCATGATCGATCAGCAGGTGTCGCTGCGAGGGGGCGCGACGTGTCTTCCCGTGGGGCCGAGGACCGGTCGATGTCTCGTGCTGGCCGCGGTCTTCGTCTGTGCCGCCTGCGGTCTGGTGTACGAGCTCGAACTGGTGGCGCTCGCCTCCTATCTGATCGGTGATTCCGTCACCCAGGCATCGGTCGTGCTCTCCGTGATGGTCTTCGCGATGGGCGTCGGCTCACTTCTCGCGAAACGTTTGTGCAGCCATGCCGCAGTGGGTTTCGGGCTGATCGAGGCGGCTCTCGCGCTCGTCGGCGGCACCTCGGCGCTCGTGCTGTACGCGTCGTTCGCCTGGATCGGGGAGTCGCGGTACGCCCTGGTCGGGTTCTCGCTCACGATCGGCATCCTGATCGGTGCGGAGATCCCGCTGCTGATGACCCTGATCCAGCGCGTCGACCGGCAGGACGCGGGCGGCGCCGTCGCGGATCTCTTCGCCGCCGACTACGTGGGCGCGCTGGTCGGCGGGCTCGCGTTCCCGTTTCTGCTGCTGCCGATGCTCGGGCAGCTCACCGGCGCGCTGTTCACCGGCGCGATCAACGCCGCGGCGGGCGGGGCGCTGGTGCTGTGGGTGTTCCGGCGGGATCTCACCTCGCGCTCCCGCCGGCTGCTGATCCTGCTCAACGTGGCGGTGATCGCCGTGCTGGCCGTCGCCACCGTGCTGGTCGACGACTTCGAGCGGGCGGCGCGGCGTGCGGTGTACGGGGACGGGGTGCGGGTCGCGGTGCAGACCGAGGTCCAGGAGGTGGTGCTGACGGGCTCGGGCCGCAGCTCCCTGGATCTGTATCTGGACGGGCGGCTGCGGGTCAGCGCGCGCGACGAGTACCGCTACCACGAGGCGCTGGTGCACCCGGCGATGAACGGGCCGCACGCCAGCGTCCTGATCCTGGGCGGCGGCGACGGCCTCGCCGCCCGGGAGGTGCTGCGCTACACGGATGTACGCGACGTCACCGTGGTCGAGCTCGACCAGGGCGTCACCCGGTTGGCCCGTACCGACCGGGCGCTCTCGGAGCTGAACGGCCACGCGTACCGCGACCCCCGGCTCACGGCCGTCACCGCGGACGCCTTCAACTGGCTGCGGACGGCGCACGGCGGCTATGACGTGGTGATCTCGGATCTGCCCGACCCGGAGATCTCCACCAGCACGAAGCTCTACTCGGCGGAGTTCTACGGCCTGGTCGCCGAGGCGATCGCGCCCGGCGGCCGGCTGGTGGTGCACGGGGGCCCGCCGGTGTCCCGGCCGCGTACGTTCTGGACGGTCGAGGCGTCGATGAGAGCGGCGGGCCTGCGTACCCGCCCGTACCGGATCAGCGGCCGGCTCTCCGATTCCGCGGCCGGCCCCGACCGGGCCACGCACCGGGCGCACTCCGCGCACGGCTGGGGCTTCGTCCTCGCCGGTCCGGGAGAGCGGCCGGAGCTCGGCCTCGCCCTGAAGACCCCGGCGCTGCGGTCGATGACGGAGCCCGAGCTGGTGAACGCGGGACGGAAGATGGAGAGCGTACGGCTGCCGGGGCTGCCGCCGTCGACACTGGTGCATCCGCGGTACTGGGAGGAACGGTGAGCCGGGTGCCGGGTGCCGGGTGCCGGGTGCCGGGTGCCGGGTGCCGGGTGCCGGGTGCCGTGATCCGTGTGGCCGGTGGCTTCGCGAGGCGGAACCGCTGACGCGACGGGCCGGGGCTGAGTAGGCTCGGTTTCCATGGAGCATGAGGTGTTCGTTCCGGTTCCGGTCCCGTCCCTCCGGCGGACGCTGGGTGATCACACCCGCGTCGCGCGATGCGTGCCGGGGCTGCAGCAGGACGCCGACGCGTCTGTGGGCCCGCTGTCCGGCCGGCTCAAGATCCGGGTCGACGGTCACACGATCACTTACCGCGGCACGCTGCGGCTCACCGATGCGCCGCAGGACGGCCCGGAGGGTTCGCCCCGGGGCGGGATCCTGGTGACGGGCGAGGGCACCGAGGCCCGGGGCAGCGGCTCGGCGAAGCTGACCCTGACGATCGGCCTGACCGAGCGGGACGGCGGTACGGCGATCGGCTTCACGGGTACGGCGAGCGGTGACGGCCGGCTCCTGGAGCTGGACGCGGCGGCAGCGCTCGCGGCGGCCCACCGGCTGCTGGACCGCTTTGCCCAGCAGCTGGTGACGGAGACGCTCGCGGCCGGTGAGGAGCCCGGCGAAGAGACCGGTGAGGAGCTCGGCGGTGCGCCGGGCGAGGTGCTCGACGAGGCCGAGCGGTCCGTCGGGGAAGCCGTGGAGCAGGCCATCGAGGAGGCGGCCGAGGAGGCCGACACGACCGGCGCGGCCACCGCCGACGACGTGGCCCCACCCACCCATGACGCCGCAGGGGACGAGGCACCCTCCGCAGGGGAGCCCGGGGAGCCCGGGGAGCCCGGGGAGCCCGGGGAGCCCGAGGCGCCAGGGAAGCCCGTGGAGCCCGAGGCGCCTGGAGAGCCCGGGGAGTCCGGGGAGCCCGGAAACCCACCGGGCACCGGCTCCGTCTTCGACGCGCCCGTGCCCCCGCCGTCGCTCGATCCGGTCTCCGAGGTGGAGTTCACCGCCCCCGAGGGCCCCCCGGCGGAGGCCGCGCACGCCAGGCGGACCATGATCGGCCGCAGCGCCGAGGAGGTCGACCACGCGCCGCCGCGCGGCCGGTACGCGCCCGTCCCGTCACCCGATTCGACCACCGCGGGCGCCACGCTCCGCTGGGTCGCCCCGGCCGCCGCGCTCGCGCTGGCGTCTGCAGTGGTGGTGACCCGGGCGCTGAGGCGGCGGCGGTAGCGCCCGCGCCAGTAATGTCGGTCGGGTGAGTAGCAGCGAGAAGGACGTCCGGCTGTCCGTCGGCGACACAGAGTTGACCGTGAATCCCGCCAATGGCTGTCGCATCGACAGTCTGCGGATCGGCGGCACCGAGATGCTGCGGCAGGGGGAGCGGTACGGCTGCTTCCCGATGGTGCCGTGGTGCGGGCGCACCGGGAACGGGCTGTTCCGCAACGGTGACGTCCCGCACCGGTTGCCGCTGAACTCCCCGCCGCACGCCATCCATGGCACCGGCAGGGACACCGCCTGGAGCACCGCCCGGCTGGGCGAGCGGGAGGCGGCGTTCTACTACGACCTCGCCGACCCCTGGCCGTACCCGGGCCGGGTGACCCAGACCTTCGAGCTGGCCGAGGATTCGCTCACGCTCGCCTTCGGCATCGAGACGTACGGGGATTCGTTCCCGGCGCAGGCCGGCTGGCACCCCTGGTTCCTGCGCAACCTCGGCGGCGGTGGCATGGACGTACAGCTGACCTTCGACGCGGCCTGGCAGGAGGAGCGGGGCGGGAACCATCTGCCGACCGGCCGCCGCATCCCGCCCCTGGACGGTCCCTGGGACGACTGCTTCGGGATGCCGGACGGGGTCGAGGTGACGCTCACCTGGCCGGAGCAGCTGGAGCTGACCGTGAAGAGCCGGGCCGAGTGGGTCGTGATCTACGACGAGCAGGACGAGGCGGTCTGTGTGGAGCCGCAGTCCGGCCCGCCGAACGGGCTGAACACCGCGCCCCGGTACGTCACCCCGATCGATCCGCTGGAGATCGCGACGACGTGGAGCTGGCGCAGGCTCTGACCCCGGCGGTGGTCCGCCGGGCAGGCCCTAAGCTCGTAGCCATGAGTGACGTACGTGCTGAGCTGCTCCAGCAGATCAAGGACAAGGCCGTGGTACACGGCAAAGTGACCCTCTCCTCGGGTCTTGAGGCCGACTGGTACATCGACCTGCGCCGCATCACGCTGGACGGCAAGGCCGCTCCGATGGTCGGTCAGGTCATGCTCGACGCCACCGCCGAGCTGGACTACGACTGCGTGGGCGGGCTGACGCTGGGCGCCGACCCGGTCGCCACCTCGATGCTGCACGCCTCCGCCGCGCGCGGGCAGGAACTGGACGCGTTCGTCGTCCGCAAGGCGCAGAAGGCGCACGGGATGCAGCGCCGCATCGAGGGCACGGACGTGAAGGGCCGCCGCTGTCTGGTGGTCGAGGACACCTCGACCACCGGTGGTTCGCCGCTGACGGCCGTCGAGGCGGTCCGCGAGGCCGGTGGCGAGGTCGTGGCCGTGGCCGTGATCGTGGAGCGGGGTGCGGCTCCGGCCATCGCCGAGGCGGGTCTCCCGTATGTCCACGTCTACTCGGTGGCCGACCTCGACCTGGCCTGACGTCTGGCTTGACCTGCGGTTTCTTCCGGGGGTGGGTGGTTTCACGTGAAACCACCCACCCCTTCCGCATGTCCGCGCTCCGCGCACCGGAGCGCTCGGGCGATGGGCCGGGTGGAGCCGGAGCGAGAGTCTGGGAAGATGGGGGCGACGATGACGTCGCCCCCAGGTCAGGGAACCAGCAACGCACACCCGCATATCCCAAGGAGCGGTCAGATGCCCATCGCAACCCCCGAGGTCTACGCCGAGATGCTCGACCGGGCGAAGGCAGGCAAGTTCGCCTACCCGGCCATCAATGTGACGTCGACCCAGACCCTGCACGCTGCACTGCGCGGCTTCGCGGAGGCGGAGAGCGACGGCATCGTCCAGATCTCCACCGGTGGGGCGGAATTCCTGGGCGGCCAGTACAACAAGGACATGGTCACCGGCGCCGTCGCCCTGGCCGAGTTCGCGCACATCGTCGCCGCCAAGTACGACATCACGGTCGCGCTGCACACCGACCACTGCCCCAAGGACAAGCTGGACGGTTACGTACGTCCGCTGCTCGACATCTCCGCCGAGCGCGTCGCCAGGGGCGAGAACCCGCTGTTCCAGAGCCACATGTGGGACGGTTCGGCCGAGACGCTGGCCGACAACCTGGCCATCGGCCAGGAGCTGCTGGCCAAGGCCGCCGCCGCCAAGATCATCCTTGAGGTCGAGATCACCCCGACCGGTGGCGAGGAGGACGGCGTCACGCACGAGATCAACGACGAGCTGTACACCACCGTCGACGACGCGCTGCGTACCGCCGAGGCGCTCGGCCTGGGCGAGAAGGGCCGCTACCTGCTGGCCGCCTCCTTCGGCAACGTCCACGGTGTCTACAAGCCGGGCAACGTCGTGCTCCGTCCCGAGCTGCTGAAGGACCTCCAGGAGGGCGTCGGCGCCAAGTACGGCAAGGCCGCTGGTAGCCAGCCCTTCGATTTTGTCTTCCACGGCGGTTCCGGCTCCACCGAGCAGGAGATCGCCACCGCGCTGGAGAACGGCGTCGTGAAGATGAACCTCGACACCGACACCCAGTACGCCTTCACCCGCCCGATCGTGGACCACATGTTCCGCAACTACGACGGTGTGCTGAAGGTCGACGGCGAGGTCGGCAACAAGAAGGTCTACGACCCGCGCAGCTGGGGCAAGTCCGCCGAGGCGGGCATGGCCAAGCGCGTCACGGAGGCCTGCGCCAACCTGCGCTCCACCGGCACCAAGCTGAAGTAGCAGCCGGTACGAAGTGTGGCCGTGGGCCCGGTACCCCGTGGGGTGCCGGGCCCACAGCATGTCCGAGAAGGTCTGTCCCAGAAGGCATGTCCGAGAAGGTTTTCCGAGCGAGGGGTGAGGGATCACTGTGAGTTCCAGCGCGCGCTATGACTTCGACACCGTCGTCGACCGCCGGGGCACCTGGTGCGTCCAGTGGGACGGGGTGGCGGACCGGTTCGGGGTGGACGGGCTGCTGCCGTTCACCATCTCCGACATGGACTTCGAGACCGCCCCGGAGGTGCTGAGCGCGCTGCGCTCCCGGCTCGACCACGGGGTGTTCGGCTACACCGACTGGCAGCAGGACGACTTCCGCTCGGCGATAGCCCACTGGTACGCGACCCGGTACGGCACGGAGGTGGACACCGGGCAGCTGGTGTACGGGCCCTCCGTGCTCAGCCAGCTCTCGCAGCTGTTGCAGATGTGGACGTCCCAGGGTGAGGGCGTGGTCGTCCACACCCCCACGTACGACGGTTTCCGCAAGGCGATCACCGGGCTCGGGCGGGAGCTGCGGGGCGTGCCGGTGGGGGACCTGGCCGCGCTGGAACGCGAACTCGCCCGCCCCGACAGCAAGGTCCTGGTCCTGTGCTCGCCGCACAATCCGACGGGCCGGGTGTGGACGGAGGCCGAGCTGGCCGAGATGGCGTCGCTCGCCGCGCGGCACGGGGTCGCGGTGATCAGCGACGAGATACACGCGGACTTCGTGCATGAGGGGCATGCGCATGTGCCGTGGACGCGGGTCGGGGGCGACGGGCGCTGGGCGCTGATCACCTCCGCGTCGAAGGCGTTCAACTTTCCGGCGCTGACCGGTTCGTACGGGCTGATCGGCGATCCGGCCGACCGGACGGAGTTCCTGCGCCGGATGGAGACGGCCGAGGGGCTCGCCTCCCCGGCGGTGCTGTCGCTGACCGCGCACATCGCCGCGTACCGGGAGTCGGAGGCGTGGCTGGACTCGCTCCGTGAGTACGTCGCCGGGAATCTGGCCCTGGTCGCGCAGCGGCTGGACGAGGCGTTCCCGGAACTGGGGTGGCAGCCGCCGCAGGCCGGCTATCTGGCGTGGATCGATCTGCGGCCCGCGGGTGTCGACGGCGACGAGGCGTTGCAGCGGGTGCTGGTCGAGCAGGAGAAGGTCGCGGTGATGCCGGGCGGGGTGTACGGCGCGGAGGGCTTCGTGCGGCTGAACGTGGGGTGCCCGCGCGCCAAGGCGGAGGCCGGGGTGGACGCGCTGATCCGGGGCGTGCGGGCCGTGACGGCGCGGGCGTCGTAGGCATGCCGCCGATGGATGTGTTCGAAGCCGCGCGCAACGGCGATCTCGCGGCCGTACGGGCCGCCCTGGACGCCGGATTCGATGTCGCCGCCGTCGACGAGCACGGGTGGAGCCTCCTGCACCAGGCCGCGACGGGGGCGGAGGCGGACCCGGCCCGCGCGGCCGCCGTCCTCGCCGCGCTGCTGGACGCCGGAGCGCCCGTCGAGCATCCGGGCGGTGACGGGCGCACCGCCCTCTACCTCGCCGCCGAGTTCTCGCAGTCGCCCGAAGCGGTCGAGCTGCTGATCGCCCGCGGGGCGGATCCCGACGTCACCGACGGCCACGGCAACAATGTCACCGTCAACGCCTGGGTTCCGGAGGTCGCCGCGCTCCTGGCGGCCGCCGCCGGAGTCGAGCCGCCGGTACCGGACGAGGCGGAATCCGCGCCCGAGCGGAAGCTGTCGCGGGCAGAGTGGCGCGCGGCGAAGAAGCGCATCGGGGAGGTGCTGGACGGGCTGGACGCGGCGGGGTTCGTCGCGCTCGCCGAGGCCGGCACCACCCAGTCCGACGGCTTCGACGACTGCTCCGAGGCCGCCGAGGAGCGGGACCGGGGCCCGGACGGACTCGTGGGGTTCTGCTTCTACACGCGCCAGGACGCCGAACACGCCCGGGAAACGGGACACCTCCTCCTGGCGTTCTGGGGCGCACCGGACGGCAGCCCCCGGAAGATGGAACACGCCGGTGAACTCGTCGTGCGGGCGTTCCGCGGAGCCGGCTTCCACGTGCACTGGAACGGCTCGGGCGACAGCCGCCCGTCCGTCGACCTGACCGGCTGATCCGGTGCCGGGAGGGCCGCCGCCCCGATGGCCCTCCCGGTACGGAGCGGGGATGCTGCTCGTATGCCTGACGCAGCCGAGACGGGAAGCATCCGCGTCGCCTCCGCCACCGGACGCTGGGTCGTCCTCACCACCGTCCTCGGCTCCAGCATGGCCATGCTGGACTCCACCGTCATCAACGTCGCCCTGCCCCGTATCGGCAAGGACCTCGGCACCGACCTGGCCGCCCTCCAGTGGACCGTCAACGCCTACATGCTGACCCTCGCCGGGCTGATCCTCCTCGGGGGCGCCCTGGGCGACCGGTACGGGCGGCGGCGGGTCTTCGTCGTCGGGGTCGTCTGGTTCGCCGCCGCGTCCGTGCTGTGCGGCGTGGCGCCGAACGCCGCCGTCCTGATCGCCGCCCGCGCCCTCCAGGGCATCGGCGGGGCGCTCCTCACGCCCGGTTCGCTGGCTTTGATCCAGGCGAGCTTCCACCCCGACGACCGGGCCCGCGCGGTCGGGCTGTGGTCGGGGCTGGGTGGGGTCGGGGCCGCCGTCGGGCCGTTCGTCGGCGGATGGCTCGTCGACGGGCCGGGCTGGCGGTGGGTGTTCCTGCTCAATGTGCCGCTCGCCGCGGTCTGTGTGCCGGTGGCGCTGCGCCACGTACCGGAGTCGCGCGACCCGCACCCGCACGGGCGCTTCGACGTGCTGGGTGCCGTGCTCGGGGCGCTCGCCCTCGCCCTGGTGACCTATGCGCTGATCGAGGCGCCGGGGCAGGGGGCGTCCGGGGTGGTGATCGGGGCGGCCGTCGGCGGGGTCCTGCTCGGGGCGGTCTTCGTCCAGGTGGAGCGCACCCGGGCGGAACCGATGCTGCCGCCCTCGGTCTTCGCGTCCCGGCAGTTCACCGCCGTCAACATCATCACCCTGTGCGTGTACGCGGCGCTCGGCGGCTACTTCTTCCTCTCCGCGATCCAGCTCCAGGTGGTGGCCGGGTACTCGGCGCTCGGCGCGGGCACGGCCCTGCTGCCGACGACCGTCCTGATGCTGCTCTTCTCGGCCGCCTCGGGCGAACTGGGGCAGCGCATCGGGCCCCGTATCCCACTCACCGCCGGCCCGCTGGTCGCCGCCGCGGGAATGCTGCTGATGCTGCGGGTCGGGCCCGGATCGAACTCCGTCTCCGGCTACCTCACCGATGTGCTTCCCGCGGTCGCCGTCCTCGGCGTCGGCCTCGTCACCCTGGTGGCCCCGCTCACCGCGACCGTCCTGGCCTCCGTGGACACCGCACGGGCCGGCCTCGCCAGCGGGATCAACAACGCGGCCGCCCGCGCCGCGGGCCTGATCGCGGTGGCCGCGCTGCCGCTGCTCGCCGGAATGGGCCCGGAGGCCTACCGGAACGCCGACGAGTTCGCCGCGACCTTCCGCCGGGCCATGCCGATGTGTGCCGGGCTGCTCGTGCTGGGCGCGGCGATCGCCTGGGCGACCGTACGGAAACCCCTCGTCACGGCCGACGAGAAGGAGCAGGCGCGGCCCGAGTGCACGGTGCACTGCGGGGTCGTCGCACCGCCCCTGGAACCCGCGCACGAGGAGTCGGAGCACCCGGGCGCGACCTGACCGCCCGCCCGGCGCCCGGGTAACCCCGGCACGCATGTGCCAGGCACACCCAGGCCCGGTGCCCGGGTACCCCGGCACGCATGTGCCAGGCACACTTGAACCCATGTCGATCCACGAGAACCTGCTCGGGGGCCCTCCCCCGACCCACCTGCCCGACGACCCGGAGCCGCGTGAGCTGCTCGCGAGCGGCACGGCCCCCGCCGATGTCGCCGCGAAGTACCCGACCTCCTCCCTGGCCTGGGCACAGCTCGCCGACGAGGCGTTCGACGGCGGCCGCGTCGTCGAGTCGTACGCCTACGCCCGCACCGGTTACCACCGCGGCCTCGACGCACTGCGCAGGGCCGGCTGGAAGGGCCACGGCCCCGTACCGTTCGAGCACGAGCCGAACCGCGGCTTCCTGCGCGCCCTCCACGCGCTGGCGCGGGCCGCCCAGGCGATCGGCGAGCAGGAGGAGTACGAGCGCTGCTCGACGTTCCTGCGCGACTCCTCGCCCACCGCCGCCGAGACGCTCGGCTAGAACCCCTCGTCGGACCCCGCGGACGCCGTACGTCCGCGGGGTCTGCGCGCTCCCGGAGGCGTCCGTCTAGGATGCGGACAGGGGACCGGAGCTCCATCACCTCACGGAAGGGGCGGACCGCTACCCGGAAGCTTGTGTCGAGGAGACAGCGATGTCGACGATCCACCCCGACCCCGAAGCCACCGGTGCGCAGACCCCGCACCTCGACTTCGCGGGAACGACTCCGTACGAGGACTACGTCCAGGCGGATGTCCTGACCCATCTCCAGCACCCTCGCTCCGATGATCCGGGCGAGATGGTCTTCCTGGTCACCACCCAGGTCATGGAGTTGTGGTTCACCGTCATAGTCCACGAGTGGGAGACGGCCGCGCACGCCCTGCGCGAGGACCGGCTGACCGTCGCACGCGACGCGCTCAAGCGGTCGGTGCGGGAGCTGGAGGCGCTCAACGCCTCCTGGACCCCGCTCGCCCAGCTCACCCCCGCCCAGTTCAACTCCTACCGCTCCGCGCTCGGCGAGGGCTCCGGTTTCCAGTCGGCGATGTACCGGCGGATGGAGTTCCTGCTCGGCGACAAGTCCGCGTCCATGCTCGTGCCGCACCGGGGCGCGCCCCGCGTCCACGCCGAGCTGGAGAAGGCGCTCGCCGAGCCGGGCCTGTACGATGAGACGCTCGCCCTGCTCGCCCGGCGCGGGTACGCCGTACCGCAGTCCGTGCTCGGCCGGGACCTGACGCAGAAGTACGAGCCGTCGCCCGAGGTCGAGGCGGTCTGGGCGGAGATCTACGCGGACCCCGAGCACCACGACGACCTGGTCCGGCTCGGCGAGGCGCTCACCGACGTCGGCGAGCTGGTGTGGCGCTGGCGCAACGACCACCTCGTCGCCACCCGGCGCGCGATGGGTTCGAAGACCGGGACCGGCGGTTCCGCCGGGGTCGCCTGGCTGGAGAAGCGGGCCACGAAGAACGTCTTCCCCGAGCTGTGGACGGCGCGCAGCCATGTCTGAGACCTCCGCTGCCATGCCCGAGAACTTCGCTGCCATGTCTGAGTCCTTCGCCGCGCGGGCCGCGGCACTCGACGCCGCCGACCCGCTCGCGGACCGGCGGAAGCTGTTCACCCTCGACGACACCGTCTACCTCGACGGCAACTCGCTCGGCGCACTGCCGGCGCACGTGCCCGCCCGGGTGCAGGAGGTCCTCACCCGCGAGTGGGGCGAGCTGCGCATCCGGTCCTGGGACGAGAGCGGCTGGTGGACCGCGCCGGAACGGATCGGTGACCGGATCGCCCCGCTCGTCGGCGCCGCCGCCGGACAGATCGTCGTCGGTGACTCCACCAGCGTGAACGTCTTCAAGGCCGTCGTCGCCGCGACCCGGCTGGCGCCGGAGGGGCGCGACGAGATCCTCGTCGACGCGACGACCTTCCCCACGGACGGGTACATCGCCACATCGGCGGCCCGGATGACCGGCCACCGGATCGTCCCGGTCGCCCCCGCCGAGGTGCCCGGCGCGCTGGGCCCCCGTACCGCCGCCGTTCTGCTCAACCATGTCGACTACCGCACCGGCAGGCTCCACGACCTGCCCGGACTCACCGCCGCCGTGCACGAGGCGGGCGCCATCGCCGTCTGGGACCTGTGCCACAGCGCGGGCGCCCTGCCCGTCGGCCTCGACGAGCACGGCGTGGACCTGGCGGTCGGCTGCACGTACAAGTACCTGAACGGCGGCCCCGGTTCGCCCGCCTACATCTACGTCGCCGAGCGCCACCAGGCGGCCTTCGACTCGCCCCTGCCGGGGTGGACGTCGCACGCCGACCCCTTCGGCATGACCCCTGAATACACCCCCGCCGACGGCGCGGTACGAGGCCGGGTCGGCACCCCCGACATCGTCTCCATGCTGACGCTCGAAGCATCGCTGGACGTGTGGGACGGGGTGTCCATCGACGAGGTACGGGCCAAGTCCCTGGCGCTGACGGACTTCTTCCTGATGTGCGTCGCCCAGTACGCGCCCGAGGGCCGGGTCCCCTCCATCACACCCCCGCGTGCGGAGCGCGGCAGCCAGGTCGCGCTGCGCTGCGAGGACGCGGAGCAGGTGATGAGCGAACTCATCACCCGGGGCGTCGTCGGGGACCTGCGCCGGCCGGACGTGCTGCGGTTCGGATTCACGCCGCTGTACGTCGGGTTCGCGGACGTGGAGCGGGCGGCGCGGGTGCTGGGTGAGGTGCTGGCCCAGCAGTAGGGGATGTCCGCGGACATCCCCGGAGCCGTGATCCTCGGCGGGGACGGGAACCTTCCGTACTGGTACCGTCCCCGCAGGTCAAGCCAGTTGGGCTCAGCTACAGGACGGTTGGAGCAGCATGTCGGATTCTGCCGCGCGCGATCGGGACGCCGCCGAGGCCGAGTCGGCCTTCTCGCATCCACCGGTCGCCCCCGACGCGTCCGCCGCCTACGGCAGCCACCCCGACCAGCTGATCGACTTCTATGCCCCGCGTGACGGGCGGGCCGGGGCGCCGGTCGTGGTCGTCCTGCACGGTGGGTCGTGGCGGGCGCCGTACGACCGGCAGCATGTGTCGCCGTTCGCGGACTTCCTGGCCCGGCGCGGGTTCGCCGTCGCCAGCGTCGAGTACCGGCGGGGCAGCGAGATCCCGCAGCAGCGGGGTTCCGGTCCGGTCGCGGGCCGTTGGCCGGAGACCTTCGACGATGTCGCCGCGGCGATGGACGCGCTGCCGGCGCTGCTGGCCCGGGAACTTCCGGAGGCCGATGCCCGGCGGATCGTCGTCACCGGGCACTCGGCCGGCGGGCAGCTGGCCCTGTGGGCCGCCGCCCGGCACGTACTGCCCGAGGGGTCGCCGTGGCGGCTGCCCGCGCCGCCGCAGCTGCGGGGTGTCGTCGCCCTCGCGCCGATCGCCGACTTCACCAGCTCCGTCGAGCTGGACGTGTGCTCGGGGGCGGTCGGCCAACTCCTCGGCGGCGAGGAGGACTTCGCGGAGCGGGCCGCGCACGCCGACCCGGCCGTGCTGCTGCCCACCGGCATCGCGACGACCGTGGTGCAGGGCACCACCGACTTCGATGTGCCGCAGGCGGTCGCGGAGGCGTTCGTCGACGCGGCGGCGAAGGCGGGCGAGACGGTGGGGCTGACCCTGCTGCCCGACGTCGGCCACTACCCGCTGATCGACCCGGCTGCGGACGCGTGCGCGGTGGTGGCGGAGGAGCTCGCACAGCTGGCCTGGTGAGCGGGGGGACAGCAGTACGGAGGAGTCCGTAGTACTTGTGACGGACGGCGCAGGATCCGTATCACTGCTGACGACCGGGCCCCGGCGCGCCCCCTACCGTGGCAGCGTGACCGAGACCAAGAGCAGAAGTCCGGAGTACCGGATGGCCGCAGGGGCGATAGGCGGCCTCCGGCAGGCCCTCTTCCACGATGCGTTCGCCTACCGTTCGATGCCGCGGCTGCGGATGGACGGGCCGGTGATCCGTCGGCTGCCGAAGCGGTTCCGGACGCGTGCCGTGTGGGCACCGCACGCGCTGGTGGTGGCGGCCGCGCTCATCGCCTTCCTGACGGGGATCGCGGTATCGGACTTCCCCCTCGCCGAGTTGCTCGCGGTGTTCCCGGCCGTCTGTGTCGTGATGACGCTGGTCAGGCCGGTCGGGGCGTTCTGGATGTCGTTGCTGCTGACCCCGGTGACCGCGGTGGTCGGGCACGGCGGGTGGCCGTGGGGGCCGAGCTCGTTCTTCGCGCACCTGGTCGTGCTGGTCGTCGTCGCGGCCAGGACCGGGCCGCGTGCCGCCGCCTGGATGTGGGGCCTCACCGTGCTGCTCGGCACGGTCATGGAGAACGCCGTCTGGCGGCCCGGGACCACCACCGTGGGCATGGCCCTGGCCTCCGCGTTCGCCCTGCTCGTGGTCGCCATGGTGCAGATCCGCCGCGACGCGGAGCGCGAGGTCACGGTGCAGCGCACCGTGACCGCCGTCGAGCGCGACCGGCGCACGCTGCTGGAGGAGCGCACCACCATCGCGCGTGAGCTGCACGACGTGGTCGCGCACCACATGTCGGTCGTCGCGATCCAGGCCGAGGCCGCCCCGTACCGGGTGGAGAATCCGCCGCCCGAGCTGGAGCAGGCCTTCGTCACGATCCGGGAGAACGCCGTCGCCGCCCTCACCGAGCTGCGCCGGGTCCTCGGTGTCGTACGGGCCGAGGACTACCAGGCGCCGGACGCCCCGCAGCCCACGCTCGCCCAGCTGGACGGGCTCCTCGCCAATGTGGGCGAGGCGGGCCTGGCGGCGGAGAAGACGGTCACCGGTGCGGTACGTGAACTGCCGCAGGGGGTCGAGCTGTCGGCGTATCGGATCATTCAGGAAGCCCTCAGCAACACGCTGCGGCACGCACCGGGCGCCGCCGCCAAGGTGGAGATCGGCTATGTGCTGGGCGGGCTCGGGCTGCGTATCGTCAACGGGCCGCCCACCGGTCCGGTGAAGCCTTCGCCGGGGGCCGGTCATGGGATCACGGGGATGCGGGAGCGGGTCGCGATGCTGAACGGCGACATGACGGCCGAGGCGACGGGCGAGGGCGGGTACGAGATCGCCGTGTTCATCCCCGTGCAGGCCGGTTCCGAGCCCCGGGAACAGCGGGAACAGGCGGACCAGGCATGAGTGCTCCCACCACCCCCACCGTCCCGTCCATCCGGGTGCTGATCGTGGACGACCAGATGATGGTCCGCGAGGGCTTCTCGGTGCTGCTCAACGCCATGCCGGGGATCGAGGTCGTCGGCGAGGCCGTCGACGGCCGGCAGGCCATCGCACAGGTCGCGGCCCTGCGCCCCGACGTGGTCCTGATGGACATCCGGATGCCGGAACTCAACGGCATCGAGGCCACCCGCGAGATCGTCGCCGCCGACGCGGACGCCAAGGTGCTGGTGCTGACCACCTTCGACCTCGACGAGTACGTGTACCAGGCGCTGCGCGCCGGGGCGTCCGGCTTCCTCCTCAAGGACGCCTCCGCGCGCCAGCTCGCCGACGGGGTACGGGTGGTGGCCGCGGGCGAGGCGCTGCTCGCCCCGACCGTCACCAAGCGGCTGATCAACGAGTTCTCGAAGATCGCGGAGAGCCCGCGCCCGCCCGCCCTCGCCCGGGTCGGCGACCTCACCGAGCGCGAGACGGAGGTGCTCGTCCTCATCGCGCAGGGCCGGTCCAACTCCGAGATCGCCTCGCATCTGGTGGTCGCCGAGTCCACCATCAAGACGCATGTGAGCCGCATCCTGGTGAAGCTGGGGCTGCGCGACCGCACCCAGGCGGCCGTCTTCGCGTACGAGGCCCGGCTGGTCACACCGTCCTGAGGGCGCCGGGCCCACGCGAAGGGTGGGTGAGTGGTCGGCGGCCGTGGGATGCGGTTAGCGTCCGCCTATGCACCCGTCTCCCCGTTCCGCGGCCGATGCCCCCGCCTTCGACCCCTGGTCCCCGGCCTTCGTCGCCGACCCGTACCCCGCCTACGCCGCGCTGCGCGCCACCGGCCGGGTGCACCGCTTCGAGCCGACCGACCAGTGGCTCGTCCCGCACCACGCCGATGTGTCCGCGCTGCTGCGCGACCGCCGCCTGGGCCGGACGTATCTGCACCGCTTCACCCACGAGGAGTTCGGCCGCACGCCGCCGCCCGCCGAGCACGAGCCCTTCCACATCCTCAACGGGCAGGGGCTCCTCGACCTGGAGGCCCCCGACCACACCCGGATCCGGCGCCTGGTCTCCAAGGCGTTCACCCCGCGTACGGTCGAGCAGCTCGTCCCGACCGTGCGGCGGCTGGCCGCCGAGCTGGTCGACTCCTTCGTCGAGGCGGGCGGCGGCGATCTGCTCACGGCGGTCGCCGAGCCGCTGCCGGTGGCCGTCATCGCCGAGATGCTCGGCATCCCGGAGTCCGACCGGGCCCCGCTGCGGCCCTGGTCCGCGGCGATCTGCGGAATGTTCGAACTGAACCCGTCCGAGGAGACCGCCCGCTCCGCCGTCCGCGCCTCGCTCGACTTCTCCGCGTATCTGCGCGAGCTGATCGAGGAGCGGCGCAAGAACCCCGGTACGGATCTGATCTCCGCGCTCATCGCCGCCCACGACGAGGGGGAGCGGCTGAGCGAGCAGGAGATGATCTCCACCTGTGTGCTGCTGCTGAACGCCGGCCACGAGGCGACCGTCAACACCACCGTGAACGGCTGGTGGACGCTGCTGCGCCACCCCGAGCAGCTGGCCGCCCTGCGTGCCGACCACGGGCTGCTGCCGACGGCGATCGAGGAGCTGATGCGGTACGACACCCCGCTGCAGATGTTCGAGCGCTGGGTCCTCGACGACATCGAGATCGACGGCACGGTCATTCCGCGCGGTTCGGAGGTCGCCCTGCTCTTCGGCTCCGCCAACCGAGACCCGGCCCGCTTCGCCGCCCCGGACACCCTGGACCTGGCCCGGCAGGACAACCCGCACATCACCTTCGGCGCGGGCATCCACTTCTGCCTGGGCGCCCCACTGGCCCGGGTCGAACTGGCCGCGTCCTTCGGCGAGCTGCTGCGGCGCGCCCCGGAGATGCGGCTGGCGGCCGAGCCGGAGTGGAACCCGGGCTATGTGATCAGGGGCCTGAAGGAACTCCGCGTGGAACTGTGACGCACGCGGAGCGGTGACGGAGCCGGGCGGCGGGCTGCGGAGCCGGGTGGCGGACTGCGGAGCCGGGTGGCGGACTGCGGAGCCGGGCGGCCGGAGTCGGGCGGCGGGTCGGGGCTCGGCGCCAAGCTCCCGGCGCACGCGCTCAGCATCCCGGCCCGCAGGCCAGAGGCGGGCCCTCCAGTACGTCGAAGGCCACTCCGAAACCGGCGAGGGCGGCGAGCACCGCCGCCGCCCCGAGCGCCCGGCGCCACTTCCGCCCCACGAGGGCGACGAGGGTGAGCCCGGCCGCGATGCCGCCGAGCGTCATGACCGGCAGCCCGAGCCACAGCACGTTCCACTCCGACTCGCCCTCGAAGCCGCCGAAGATGCCATGCCTGCCGTACGGCGCCCAGGCGAGCATCCCGGCGGCCCCGCCCGCGGCGACGACCAGGCATCCGGCGATCCCGCGGACGGCTTCGTTTCGGTTCCCCATGAACGGGGTGACGCGGGGACGCCACGGCGAGGTTGCACTCACCGGGGACTCCCCGCCCCCGCGCCACCGGTTACGTCAGGACATCGCGTCTGCGCAATGCCCCCGTCCCGGCCCCGACCAGCACCGCCGCGACGGCGGTGAGCGCGAGCACCGGGCCCCAGTCCATTCCCGTGCCACCCGGCAGCTTCGGCAGATGCGTGAACGGGGAGACGTCCATCACCGCCTGCGGCATATCGACGGCAGGCCCGAGCCACCCCAGCGCCAGACAGATCCCGGCGACGCCCCAGGCCGCCACCGCCGCCCTCGGGAACGCCCCGTACAGCAGGACCGTCACCCCGCCCAGCAGCCAGATCGCCGGCAGCTGCACCAGCGACGCACCCAGCACGGCCGGGAGTTCGTGCCCGTAGCCGACGGCCAGGCCGAGGCCGCCGACCGCCATGAGCAGGGCCGCACCGCCGAACGCGATGACCAGATGACCGGCCGCCCACCCGATCCGGCTCACTCCGCCCGCCAGCACCGGCTCGGCGCGACCGGCGGTCTCCTCGCCGTGCAGCCGCAGCACCGACGCGACGATGTACAGCGCCGCCACCATCCCGAGCACGGAGACCATCGCGGCGAGGAACGCGTCGGTCAGCCCGGCCTGTCCGCCCATCCGCTCGAAGATCTCCCTGGTCTTCGCGTTGTCACCGACGAGATCGGCCGCCCCGCCGGTCAGTCCGCCGAATACGACACCGACCACGGCGAAGGAGAGCGTCCACCCGGTCAGCGCACCGCGCTGGAGCCGCAGCGCGAGCCCGAACGCTGTGGAGATCCGCCCCTGCGCGGGCCCCGGTCTCGTCGCCAGGAAGCTCATGCCGACATCGCGCCGCCCGGCCAGGCCGTACGCGAGGACGGCCTGGACCGCGACGGCCGCCGCGAAGACGAGCAGCACCCACCAGCGCTCGTCCGCGTACGCCCGTACGTTCTCCGCCCAGCCGATGGGGGAGAGCCAGGTCAGCGCGGACGAGCCGTCGTCCGCCGCCGAGTCGCCCGCCGCCTTCAGGACGAACGCGGCACCGATCACGGCCGCCGTGAGCCCCTTGGCGAGCCGGGCGCTCTCGGTGAACTGCGCGGCGATCGCGGCCGTGCAGGCGAACAGCACACCGGTCCCGGCGACCGACAGGGCGAGGGCCACCGCACCGGCGCCGCCCGCGCCGGACCCCGCCAGGCCCGCCGCGATCACCACCGCCAGCGCCGCGTTCGCGATCACCGCGGCGAGCAGCGCGGCGGTGATCGGTGCGCGGCGTCCCACCATCGCGGAGGAGAGCATCTCCTGGCGGCCGGTCTCCTCTTCCTCCCGGGTGTGCCGGATCACGACAATCAGGCTCATCACAGCCGCCAGCACCGCTCCGAAGGCGGCCATCCGCCAGCTCACGAGCCCGCCGACCGAGTCGTCGAAGACCGGCCCGTACATCGCCCGGAGCGAGCTGTTGCCGTTCATCGACGCGGCGAGTTCGGCGCGCTGTGCGGCGGTGCCGTAGAGCGAGCCGAGGGAGCTGCTGACGGAGGAGAAGGAGCCGCCGAGCACGAGCACCCAGACCGGCATCATGATCCGGTCGCGCCGCAGCGCGAGCCGCAGCAGGGTCCACGTCCCGGCGAGCTGCCCGGTCGCGGCCCGGGTCCGGCGCCGGGCGCCGGCCGGGGTCGTCATGGTCACGGCAGTCATCGCGCCGCCACCCCCACACCCTCGCCGCTGCCGGGCGCATCCGCCCCGTCCGCCCCGTCCGTCGCGTAGTGGCGCAGAAACAGCTCCTCCAGTGTGGGCGGGGTGCTGGTCAGCGTCCGTACGCCCGACGCGGTGAGCGACTTGAGGACCGCGTCCAGCTTGTCCGTGTCGACCTGGAGCGTGACCCGCATGCCCTGGACGTCGAGGTCGTGGACGCCGGGCAGACGGGCGAGCCCGTTGGGCGCAGCGGCCAGATCGGCGCTGATGTTCGTACGCGTCAGGTGGCGCATGTCCGCCAGTGAGCCCGTCTCCACCGTCCGACCCTGGCGGATGATGCTGACCCGGTCGCAGAGCGTTTCGACCTCGCTGAGGATGTGGCTGGAGAGCAGGACCGTCCGCCCGCGCGCACGCTCCTCGGCGACGCAGTCCTGGAAGACCTCCTCCATCAGCGGGTCGAGTCCGCTGGTGGGTTCGTCCAGGATCAGCAGATCCACATCGGAGGCGAAGGCGGCGACGAGGGCGACCTTCTGGCGGTTGCCCTTGGAGTACGTACGCCCCTTCTTGGTCGGGTCGAGCTCGAACCGGTCGACGAGGTCGGCGCGCCGGGCCCGGTCGAGGCCACCGCGGAGGCTCCCGTACAGGTCGATCACCTCGCCACCGGAGAGGTTGCGCCAGAGCGTGACGTCACCCGGGACGTACGCCACCTTCCGGTGGAGCTCCACCGCATCGCGCCACGGGTCGCGGCCGAGCAGCTGGGCGGCGCCGGAGTCGGCCCGCAGCAGCCCCAGCAGCACCCGGATGGTGGTGGATTTCCCGGACCCGTTGGGCCCGAGGAAGCCGTGGACCTCGCCGGTCTCGACGGTGAGGTCGAGACCGTCCAGTGCGTGTGTCCGACCGAACGACTTGTGCAGTCCGGCCACCGTGATTGCCTTCGTCATGTTCTGAACGTACGCTACTTTCACAAACTTGTGAAGTTAAGGAAGCGTATAAAGTTGGCGTTACGGCGGGGGCCGGGAAAACAGGGGAGACGATCGGGCGATGACCAGCGAAACCGAACAGAACATGCGCTCCGGGCGTGACGCGGAGGCCGTTTCGCGGTTCGTGGAGCGGTTCGCGTCCGAGATGACCGAGGCCGGGATGCAGCGGATGGCGTCCCGGGTCTTCGCCGCGCTCCTCGCGGACGACGACGGGGCCATGACCTCCTCCGAGCTCGCCCTGGCGCTGCAGATCAGCCCGGCGGCCGTCTCCGGCGCGGTCAATTACCTCACGCAGGTCAGCATGGTCGGCCGCGAGCGCGAGCCGGGATCGCGCCGGGACCGCTACCGCTTGCTCGACGAGGTCTGGTTCACCACCTTCGCCAGCCGCGACCGGGTGCTGACCCGCTGGGAGAGCACGCTCAAGGAAGGCGTCCGCATCCTGGGCGAGGACACCCCGGCCGGTGCCCGCATCGCCGAGACGGTGGCGTTCTTCGAGTTCCTGCAGGCGGAGCTGGTCGGGATGATGGACCGCTGGCACGAGCACCGCAAGACGCTCGACTTCACGGCCGGGACGGACGCGCAAGCGCCTGACGGACGCGCAAGCGCCTGACGGACGCGCAAGCGCCTGAGGGGCGCGCAAACGTCTGACGGGGCACGCGGGTGCCTGACGGACGCGCAAACGCCTGACGGACGCGCAAGCGCCTGACGGGGCACGCGGGTGCCTGACGGACGAGCACACGCCTGACGGGCGCGCACACGCCTGACAGATACGTGAACGCCTGACGGGCGCTACCCCTCCGCCACCGGCAGCATCAGCCCCCAGGCCCCCGCCCGCACCGTCCACGTCCTCGTCCGGACCGGCCCGCCGACCTGTATGTCCGCCCGGTAGCGGAAGTCCGCGCCCGAGACCGTGACGGCCTTCGCCTCCGTCGTCACCGGGTCGGCCGCCGGCGGGCGGATCACCACCTCCGCGAGGCCCCCGTCGCCGCCCTGCGAGGTCACGGTCACCGATTCGACCGGGCGGTCCAGATCGTTCAGCAGCACGCCGTCCGCCTCGACCCGCAGCCGGTGCGTGGGCGGCGGGGCGGCGGGCGTCGAAGGAGCGGGGCGCACCAGGGTGCGGACCAGGTTGCGGCAGGTGTCCCAGACCGCGGTGACCCCCGTGTGCGCCGCCGCCGCGCCCGGCAGCGCGCTCAGGGCCGGGATGTGCAGCGCGCCCAGGACCACGCCGTCGCTGTCGTCGACCAGCAGGTCGAGCCTGCGCGCGGCACCGTCCAGCGCGGTGCGCGCCGCCGCCACCGCACCCAGGGGCACGCCGAGCGAATGGGCGAGTTCCAGCGCGGCCGCCGTGCCGACCGGGATCAGCGAGAGCACGCTCCCGGCCGGCTCCCGCTCCCGGTGCAGCTGGGCCACCGCCCGCCGCAGCGCCCGGTCGTCGCCGACCACCACCGGCCGCCGACTGCCCCGGCGGGACAGGGCCCGGGCGAATTCCTCGGGCCCGTCGGGCAGGCAGATCTTGGCGTGCGAACCGGCGCTCAGCACGTCCTTCGCGATACGCACGGACTCGCCGTCGGTCCGGCGGGCGACCGGGTCGATGACCACCAGCAGCTGGTGCGCACCGTCGCCGGGGGGCTGGGCAGCCGACACCTCGGTCCTTCCTCGGGTAGCATCTTGGTGCAAGAGCCCCTTGCGCTATTGCGCCAGGGGCTTCGTCTATTCCGGGGCACCCGGTTCGACGGTTCAGGCCTTGTCGTACATCGTCGTACGGCATGTACGACGTTTACGTACGCCCCCTGACCTTGGACATGCCCCGCCCGGAAGGGGTGTACGCCTGTGCCCGCACTTGTGCTGCTCGGTGCTCAGTGGGGTGACGAGGGCAAGGGAAAGGCCACCGACCTCCTCGGTGGATCCGTGGACTATGTGGTGCGTTACCAAGGCGGCAACAACGCCGGCCATACGGTGGTCGTCGGTGACCAGAAGTACGCACTGCATCTCCTCCCCTCCGGAATCCTTTCGCCGGGGTGTACCCCGGTCATCGGAAACGGTGTCGTCGTCGACCCGGCCGTCCTGCTCTCCGAGCTGAGTGGGCTGAACGACCGCGGCGTGGACACGTCCAAGCTGCTGATCAGCGGCAATGCCCATTTGATCACCCCGTACAACGTCACGATCGACAAGGTGACGGAACGGTTCCTCGGGAAGCGCAAGATCGGTACGACCGGTCGCGGTATCGGCCCGACGTACGCCGACAAGATCAACCGTGTGGGCATCCGCGTCCAGGACCTCTACGACGAGTCGATCCTGGAGCAGAAGGTCGACGCGGCCCTGGAGCAGAAGAACCAGCTCCTCGCCAAGGTCTTCAACCGCCGCGCCATCGAGTCCGGCAAGATCGTCGAGGAGATGCTCCAGTACGCGGAGCAGATCAAGCCCTACGTCGCCGACACGACGCTGATCCTGAACGACGCCATCGACGCGGGCAAGGTCGTCCTCTTCGAGGGCGGTCAGGGCACGCTGCTCGATGTCGACCACGGCACGTACCCCTTCGTCACCTCGTCGAACCCGACCGCGGGCGGCGCCTGCACCGGTGCCGGCGTGGGCCCGACGAAGATCAGCCGGGTCATCGGCATCCTCAAGGCGTACACCACCCGCGTCGGCGCCGGCCCGTTCCCGACGGAGCTGCTCGACGAGGACGGCGAGGCGCTGCGCCGGATCGGTGGCGAGCGCGGTGTCACCACTGGCCGTGACCGTCGCTGCGGCTGGTTCGACGCGGTCATCGCGCGGTACGCGACCCGGGTCAACGGTCTCACCGACTTCTTCCTCACCAAGCTGGACGTGCTGACCGGCTGGGAGCAGATCCCGGTGTGCGTGGCGTACGAGATCGACGGCAAGCGCGTCGAGGAGCTCCCGTACAGCCAGACCGACTTCCACCACGCGAAGCCGGTCTACGAGATGCTGCCGGGCTGGTCCGAGGACATCACGAAGGCCAAGACCTTCGGTGACCTGCCGAAGAACGCGCAGGCGTACGTGAAGGCGCTGGAGGACATGTCCGGCGCCCCGATCTCCGCGATCGGTGTCGGCCCCGGCCGCACCGAGACCATCGAGATCAACTCCTTCCTCTAGGAGGCCGGACGGGGGAGGGCCGGGACGATACGTCCCGGCCCTCCCCCGTTCCGTTCTCAGTCCTCGCCGCAGATCCGCAGCCCCTTCGGCGTCGCGCACGGCAGGTGCCCGTGCGTCCGGATCACGTCCTGACCGTTGCCCCGGCTCAGGTAGCCCAGGAAGCTGGAGGCCAGGGAGTCGGCGGGCGGCCGGCCGTAGGTGTAGGCGTACTCGATCTCGCGGTACGGGTACGTGCTGGAGCCGATCGTGTCGACGGACGGGGTGGCGGAGTCGATGGCGAGCTGGTGGGCTCCCGACAGTTCGGAGCCGGAGCGCAGTTCGCTGTAGCCGATCGCGCCGTCCAGCCGGCCGACGGTGGCCAGGACCTGTTCGGTGGAGTCGAGTTCGCAGCGTACGACCCTGGCCCGTACGTCGTCCTTGGTGGCACAGTCGCGGGAGGACTGGGCGGGTTCGTTGCGGCCGAGCACGCGGCGTTGGAAGACCTCGCGGGTGCCGGAGTTGGCGTCCCGGCTGACCAGGAGGACGGGCAGGTCGGGGCCGCCGAGGGTCTTCCAGTTGCGGATCTCGCCGCGGTAGATCCGCCGGATGTCGGTGAGGCTCAGATTCTTCAGCGGTACCCGGTCGTTGACGACGAGGTGGAAGAGCGAGACGGCGACCCGGTTCTCGCGCAGTTGCGGGTAGCCGTCCGGTTTGGGGCCGTCGGAGAGGGCGATCAGCGCGGGGGAGCCGGACTTCCCGGCCTCGGCGCCCCGGTCGGCGAGTTCCCGTATCCCGGCGTTGCTGCCGTGCGGGTCCACGCGGATGTCGGAGCCTTCGCACTCCTTCTCGTACTTCTTCGCCAGCTCCTTCAGGACCGGTTTGAAGGCGGTGGAGCCGGTGACCTTCAGGGTGCCGCGGGCGCAGCCCATCGGGGGCGGGGTGTCGTCGCGCACCAGGATGATCGAGGCCAGCGTGACGACGCAGACGGTCAGCGCGACGGTGATCAGCCGGGCGGCCCGGCCGAACAGCGGAGGCTTGTCGTCGGGGCGGACCGCGCTGTTCGGTGTGACCTCGCCGTCCCGGATGCCGCCGACGATGCGGACGGGGCTGCCCACGGCCGCCCCGGTGAGCAGCACCAGCAGCTTGAAGTGTTCGCCCCGGTTGAGCGGTACGCGCGGCAGCCGGATGAGCGGTCCGCTCTCGCGCAGCCCGGCGGCCGCGGTGAAGTGCTCCATCAGATGGTCGGCGCCGGGCGAGTGCGTGACCGCGACGCCGCGGACCGTGCGGCCGGTGAACTCGGCGGTCAGCCCGTGGAGTTCACGTCCGGTGTAGTCGTTGTCGGCGATGGACTGCGAGCCGTCGTTCTCGATCCGCAGCAGGACGAGCGTGGCATCGGCCATGTCCGGTGTCTCGTTGAAGAGGCCGAGCCGCACATTGGCCCGCCCCTGACTGACGTCGCTGCCGATCGGGGTGTCCATCTGGACGCGGTAGCCGATCCGCTTGCGGCGGGGTACCCGTCGCTCGTACCAGAGCACTCCGACGGAGGCCAGGACACCCAGTACGGCGGTTGCCACGGCCACGATGTTCTCGGCGCTGAGCCACTCCACGGTTTCCTTGTACTCCCCTCGTCGAATGCGTCGCAGGTACGGCGGTGCGGGTCCGGTGCTCGTCGGGCTTTCCGGGTCACCGTATGTGCGCCATAAGGGAGTTGGGGGTGGCCGGCAGGTCCTGTCGGACGGTGTTCGCCCGTCGTTCGCCTGCTGGTCCAGACCTTGACAGGTCCAGACTATTGGGGCTTGAGTGGCGGGACGTCCAGACGGCCCGCTGAGGTGTTCGGCGTGCCCATCGGCACGGCACCGGGCTCCCGGCTGGGCTGCTGACACACCGTCCGGCGCATCGTCCTCACCGGGAGACGGCGACCTCCTCGATGTCCAGCGCCCGGAAGGCGAGCCACAGGTCGTAGCGGGCGCTGGGTGCCTGGAGCAGCGAGCGGCCGAGGGTCGATTCGAGCCGGGTCAGACGCTTGCGGACGCCCGGCACGGAGATGTCCAACGACTCAGCCGTCGCGGCGAGTTGGGCTTCGCATCGCAACCAGGTGCGGAGGGTGTGCCACGGGTCGGCGGCGTTTTTGGGAGTACCGGGCCCGGTGAGCGGGCGCAGTTGCTGGGCCGCCCATTCCCGTACGGCCGGGGCGCCCAGGATGTCGTCCAGGCCGAGCGGCGGCCGGTCCGTCTTCTTGTCCCGGCGGGCCTTCCTGGGTGTGGCGGGGGTGGCCCGGATGCGCAGGGCCAGGTCCAGGGCGGCCTGGTCGCCGACCCGGTTCACGTCGAGGCCGAGCAGTTCGCCGATCAGCCGGAGCCGGGCGGCCAGGGTGTTCCGGTGGATCTTCAGATGCTGGGTCGCGTGCGAGGAGAACGCCAGCCAGGAGGCGAGCGTCGCCGCGAGTTCCTGGCTGCCCGGGTCCTGGCTGCGCCGCGGCAGATACGTGAGCAACGGGTGCAGCAGCTCGTCCGCCCACTGTGCGCCGGCCGCCCCGGCGGCCACGGCCGGATCCGGCGCCGCGCCGAAACGGGCATGCCGGTCCGGCAGTCCACGGGCCACGGCCAGTGCGTGGAACGCCTGCCGGTAACCGGTCGCCGTGTCGGGCAGCGGTACGTCCTCGCTCACCCCCACGACGCACTCGGTCACCACTTCGGCGACCCGGAGGCCGAGCCACCGTTCGGCCGCGTCCGCGTCCGCCGGTACGACGAGGATCAGATGGCGCGCGTAGACCGGACACCGGACGATCCAGGACCGGCCGCCGGAGAGCTCCGCGCAGATCCGCGCCACCTCGTCCCGGCGGCCGCCCGGACACTCCACGACGTAGACCCGGGCGGGGTCGGGCAGCGTGGGCTTCAGGGCGCCCGCCACCTGGTGCGCGATGGACAGCTGCCCCGTCATGAGCAGATGCAGCACCGCTTCCCTGCTGCGGGACTCCGCGAGGTCGACGCGGCGCCGTTTGCGTTCCACGGCCTCCGCGGCCCAGCACATGGCGAGCGGCATCGCCACGTCGGAGAGCAGGATGACGAGTCCGTCCGGCAGCGGGCGCGGTGCGACCACGGCCAGGATCGGGGCGGCGGCGTCCGGCGGGCCGTCCAGCGGGAACAGCAGCGCGGTGTGCGAGCCCCGGTCGAAGGCGAAGGAGCGCGCGTCGAGCCCCGACAGGTCCTTCGCGTACTCGCCCGCCAGCGCGGCCGCCTCGACGCCCGTACCGTCCGTGCTGCGGGTCACGCCGTGGAGCACGGTGCCGTCCCCGTCGAGCAGCCCGGCCCAGCCCGCCGCCCGGCCGGACACCCAGTGCAGAAGCTCCCGGGATCCGCCCGACCGGGCCAGCCGGTACATCCGCAGTACGTCATCGGCCCGATCCCGCGCGTGCACAGATCCTCCACTCCTGCCCAAAAACCGGAATGCAGGCTACCGGTTTGATTGTGCGTACTGATACCCACGGCGGCCCACACAGTGCGAATTGAAGCTTCCGGGTATGTACCCGAGGACCTAGAGTCCGAACACGGTTGCGGCACCCCTTGGGGGAGGGGTACGGGGGCGACAGCAGCGGCTCACGGGGGTGGCCGCTGTCGCGTCGGCCGCAACCGTTCTTCTTCTTCCGTTGTCAGTGGCGGCCCCTAGTGTCGGCTCGCGATCGCGTCCGCGATCGGAGTCGACCGGGAGAGGCCGCCGCCATGGAATTCCGCATTGAGCGCAGCGCACTGACCGATGCCGTGGCCTGGGCCGCCCGGGTGCTGCCCACGCGCTCGCCCGTTCCGGTGCTGGGCGGGCTGCTGCTGGAGGCGGCCGACGGCCGGCTGCGCATCTCGGGGCTGGATTACGAGGCGTCCGCCTGTATCGAGGTGGAGGCGGAGACCGTACAGGCCGGGAAGGTGCTGGTCATGGGCCGCCGGCTGCTCGATGTCTGCCGGGTGCTGCCCGAGAAGGTGGTGGAGTGCGCGGTCGAGGGGTCGCGGTTCTCGCTGGCGAGTGACGGTGCCCGGTTCGGTCTCTCGGTGCTGCCGCTCGACGACTACCCGGCACTGCCGTCGCTGCCGGAGGTGCTCGGTGAGGTGGACGCGGAGGAGTTCGCGGCGGCCGTCGCCCATGTGGCGGTGGCGGCGGGCCGGGACGACACGCTGCCGACCCTGACCGGCATCCGGCTGTCGCTGGACGGCGACACGATGACGCTCGCCGCCACGGACCGCTACCGGTTCGCGGTGCGCACCCTCGCCTGGAAGCCCGGCGCGGCCGGTGCCCCGGCCGGTGTCCCGGACGACGTCCTGGCCGGTGCCCCGGCCGATGTCGTGGTCTCCGCCCGCAGGCTCACCGAGATCGCCCGCTCCTTCGGCCGGGGCGGCATGGTCCGGCTCGCGCTGGACGGCGGCTCGGCCGGTTTCGAACTGGCCGGGATGCGTACGACGGTGCGTCTGCTCGACGGCCGGCTGCCGCGTCACGACAAGCTGTTCGCGATGACGGGCGCGGTCGTCGCGGAGACGGACCGGGCGCCCCTGGTCGAGGCCGTCAAGCGGGTCGCCGTGGTCGCGGAGGGCGGCAGCCCGCTCCAGCTCGCCTTCTCCGACGGCTCGGTGCTGCTCCAGGCGGGTTACGAGGACGATGTCGCCTCCCAGCGCCTGCCCGCCGTGATGGAGGGCGCCGAAGACCTGACGGTCGCCTTCAACCCCGCGTATCTGATGGACGCCCTGGGCTCGTTCGACACCCCCGTGATCAGGTTCGAGCTGATGGGCCCCGGCCAGCGCGCGATGGTCACCGGCCGGACGCCCGGCAAGGACCTGGAGGGCTCCCGACCCGCTCACCAGCATCTGCTGATGTCGGCCAAGCCGCTGGTCTAGGAGCGTCATGGACTCCGTGCGGTGGAGCACCCACACGGTCGAGATCCGCGGCGACGTCGTGACGAAGCGGTACCGGAAGGGCGACGTCCGCGCCCTGCTCGACCGCGAGTGGCGGGCGCTGACTCTGCTGGACGCCCATGCCCCGGGCCTCGCCCCCGCACCCATCGCCGTCGATCGCGACGCCGTTCCGCCGACCGTGGTGATGTCGCGGGTGCCGGGGGTTCCGCTGCGAGGAGCCCCGGTGGACGCGAAACGCCTGTCGGCGATGGCCGAAGCGCTCGACGCGCTGTACCGGGCCGTTCCGCACGACCGGCTCGTACGGGTGCCGGTGCGCCCGGACCACGAAGCCGGGCTGATCGCGCGACTGCACACCTGGCACGGCCGGAACCCACCACCGGCTGCCGGGGCCGCGGTGCGCGAAGCCCTGCGCGAGGGCATGGCCTGGCTGGACGGCCGGGACCGGGCCGCCGCGCCGGGGGACCCTGTGCCGGTATTCGGTCCCGGTGACGGGAACCTCGCCAACTACCTCTGGGACGCGGAGATGTCACGCATCGGGGTGGTCGACTTCGAGGACTCCGGCCGCAGCGACCGTGCCTTCGAGCTCGCGGAGATCACCGAGCATGTCTCCGGCTGGGTCGACGGCGGCTTCGACACCGCCGCCTTCCTCGCCTGCTTCGACCTGAACGCCCAGGAACGTGCCCGGTTGCGGGAATGCCGCCGACTGCTGGCGCTGACCTGGCTGTTCATCCTCTCCGCCGATGACCCCGCGCACCCCAGGAACCCGCCCGGCACCGCGGAGCGACAGGCGCTCCGGCTGCGCGAGCTGCTGGGCTGACCGGTGCGGGGGCGGAGAGGGGTGCGGGGCCGGGCAAGCCTTCCCGGCCCCGCACCCTTCATCTCGCCTGCGGAACCGGCTACTTCGTGAAGATGAAGTACTGCCAGGCCCCGTGCGTGGTCGAGTTCACCGTGTCGCCCGAGGTGCCGTTGACGTACGAGGCGCGGACGCGCATCCGGTAGCCCGTGTCATGGGTGCCGGTCAGCGTCACGAGGGACTTCCCGTTGGTGCCGAGCTTGAAGTACTCCGAGCCCGCGTCGTACCACTTGCCCTGGTAGTACAGCTCCAGGGACAGCTTGTGCGAGCGGTTCTTGTAGTACGTCATCGTCGTCGTGAAGACCGGGTTGGTCTTCTTGTGGAAGTACCGGTACGACGTCTTGCCGATCTTCGCCGTCTTGTACTGCTTGGAGATGGCGGTCGAGACCTTCACCTTGGCGAACGCGGTCGACGTGACCTTCTTCGAGGTGTACCGGCCGTCGCCCTTGAAGATCGCGGTGACGGTGGTGTCCCGGGTCATGTCGACCGTGGTCGACAGGTTGCCCTCGGAATTGACCTTGCCGGTCTTCACCAGCTTGTTCGGCTTGTCCGGCCCGAACGGGTCCACCCACAGCTCGACGGTGCGGTTCTTGTACGTCTTGCCGAGGTGCGCGGTGAACGACACATCGGTGCCGTAGGAGTACAGCGCCTTGTTGTGGTTCAGGGTCAGCGAGGTGACCGTCCGGGGCACGGCGACCTTGTCGGAGCCGGACGCCGCGGAGTGGGTCGCGTCGCCCGCGTACGACACCTTGTACGTGACCTGGCCGCCCGCGGTCGGGGTGTCGGTGAAGGAGAAGCTGCCGTCCGACTTGAGCGCCACCGCGGGCAGCGCCTTGCCCTTGGGCGACTCGATGTCGGTACGCGTGACCGTGGCCTCCGCGCCCGCCGGGAACGCGCCCTCGGACTTCACCCGTCCTGTGACGGTCAGCTTCTTGTTGAGCGCCGAGTTCGCCGGGGCGTTGACCGTGACGGTGCTCGCGGACTTCACGGCGTCGGTGAGCACCCGCAGCGAACGGACGCCCGCGCTGTTCTCGGTGACCGCGAAGAGCCGACTGGTGTCCGGAGCCCAGGCCAGCCCGGCCGGCACCAGGAGGTCCGATCCACTGCTGGTCCCGGTGTTGGGGAAGTCGTACGTCCGGATCGGCTTGGTGGTGTCCTGTTTGTAGACGTACACGTCCGGCTCGTACGAGCCGTCGATGCCCGCGGCGACCGTGCCGTTCGGCGCGATGTCCACGGCGTTCGGGTACGCGTCGGACGGGTACGTGGTCCCGGGCGTGAGGTCCGACGTCCGGTAGGCCTGGTGGTGGTACGGGTACCCACTGGCCACCACGACCTGCTCGCCGTCCGGGCTCAGCGCCAGGTCGCGCATGTTGCCCCCGTCGGTGGACACCTGCGCGGTCCGCGTGGCCGTCCCCGAGGCGACGTCGTACACGGCCAGTTGTGTCGGGCTCTGGCCCTCGATACCGGCGGCCAGCGTGCCCGGCGCACCCGGCGTGGACGCCAGGGTCGGGGCCGCGTACCAGGTGCGGTTCGGCTCCTGGTCCAGGGTGACGACCGGCTCGGCACCGGACAGGTCGAGCGACCCGATGTTGCCCTCGGCCGCCGCCCCGTAGCCGAACCAGAGCTTGCCGCCCGCCAGCGCCGGGTGGGCGGGCTTGGTGTTCGCGCCGGTCGCGTAGCGGGCGGACTCCACCAGAGCGGAGGTGTCGATCGCCGCGATGGCGTCGGCGCCGCGCACACCCGCGTACAACGTGCCGGAGTCGGCGGACAGTTCGAGGCCGGTCACGCCCGGCAGCGACGGGATCGTACCGACGACGTTGCCGCTGTAGTCGGTGGCGAGGACCTTGCCACCGGTCGGGTCACTGATGAAGACCCGCTGGTGCACGCCGTCCGCGACGACGTCGCCGACGGAGGCGGCGGGAAGAATCTTGGAGGAGTCGGCAGCGGCCGGATTCGCCGCCCCGCCGACCAGAACCACTGAGCTGAAGAGGACCGCGAGCGAGGTCGCGGTCGAGATTCTGCGCGTACGCAAAATGATGTACCCCCACGGTAAGAGAGGGCCGCATGGCACCCAGAGATGAGAGAGGGGTGCGGCCCAGGAACGCAGGGTATGCCATGACGTCCACAAGTCGTACACATTTGCTGGGCCGGACGACTTCGGCCCAGCAAACCGTCAGTTCGCCCAGGTGAGGAACGTCGACCAGGCGCTGGGAGCGACCGCGAAGGTGGGGCCCTGCGGCACCTTGGAGTCCCGGACGTGGACGGTGTGTGTGCAGGCAGCCACCTCGATGTACTCGCCGCCGCTGGAGCTGCTGCACGAGGACTTGCGCCAGTCGAGGGCGACTTCGATGCAGTTGCCGCCGCCGATCAGCGCCCTTGCGCAGTCCTCCGTCCGGAACAGGCCGTGCACGATGTGAATCGCGTGCAGATGGAGGCGATCACGGGAGGCGAGCCGGGGCCCGTCGTCACCGAGGCGAACGGGCAGCGGGCGGTGTACTTCCTCGTTCCGGCGGGGAGTACGGCCCGCAAGGCCTGGCCGGCCGGGGGCACTCCGCTGAACGCGACGGCGGGCCGGATCAGTTACGTACCGATCCCGGCCCTGAGCGGCCGTACATGGCCGCTGGCGTGGCGCTTCCCGCCCACGGAGCCTGGCAGGTTCGTCCCTGCGCTGTTGCTGCTCAACGCGGCGTCTGCCCTGCTGGGGTGAACGGCTGCGGGCAGCACGAAACGGCCGACACCCGGACCGGCCCCGCGAACGGGACCGGCCGGACGTCGGCCGAACCGAGGAGGGTCAGAAGCCCGGGAAGCCCGTGGGCGCGGTCCGGCCCGGGACGTAGTCGAAGTTCGGGGTCAGCGTGCCGAGCAGGCTGCCCGCGCGCGGACCCGGGCGACCGGTCACCTCGGCGAACATCTGCGACGCCTCGGGCGTGATGCGGAACGGCACCTTCTCCAGCCGGAAGCCCGCGGCATGGCGCTCACCCTGACCTCCGCCGGGCTGCTGCTGGCCGGCGGCGGCAACAGGCTCGCCGCCCTGGGCGAGCGGCGCCTGCCCGCCCTGCGGCGCTACACCCCGTACGGGAGCGTCCTGACCGCGCTGGCCGTCCTTGCGGTGGGGATCGGCCTCACGGTGCGCAGCCTGGTCTGAGCGGCTCGGCCCGGTCCGCTCAGTCGTCCTTCGTGTAGGTGAGCTGCTCGCCGCTGTCGTTGTTCTCGCGGCGCAGGGAGCCGTCCGGGAGCAGGGTGAGCGTGGTGGCCTTGCCCGCGGTGCAGGACGTCATGGGTTCGCCCACCGTGACCGTGGAGGGGCCGACCTCGACGGGGCCGCCCGGGGACGGCTCCGTGGTCAGGTCCGCCTGGAAGACGCAGTGGTAGGAGCCGCCCGTGTCGAGCGGGCCGTCCGCGGTGAGGGTGAGGACGCTCTCGCCGACCGCGCCCTGCTGGATGACGAGTTTCCGGGTCGAGTGTCCGGCCGCGTTGTCGATGGAGCCCGACCAGGTGCCGAGGTAGCCGGACGGGATGGGGCCGTCGCTGTTCTGCTGGTCGTCGGTGGTGGAGGGGTCCGGCGAGGACGGATCGTCGGTCGCGGGGGAGCCCGAGGAGGTGTCCGAGGAGGACGGGGAGCCGGTGGGGGACGCCGTGGTCCCCGGCGCCTTGCCGTTCATGAGCGCGTAGACGGATCCGCCCGCTCCTATGGCCACGAGCACGGCGACGGCGACGAGCGCGATGGTCGAGCCCTTCCCGCGGCGGGCGGGTTCGGGGCCGGGCTGCGGGGCCGTGGGGTAGGTGGGGCCGTACGGGGGCGTGGGGCCGAATCCGGGCTGCTGCTGCGGCTGGTGGTACTGCTGCTGTGGATATCCGTAACCGGCGTGGTTCTGCTGGGGGCCGAAGCCCTGGCCGGGGTGCGGCTGGGCGGGCAGTGGCGGGTAGCCGTAGGCGGGGGCCCCGGGCGGAGGGGCGGACGCGGGTGCGGGCGGCGGGGTCGGGGCGCCGGCCGTCGTGGGCGGCGTGTGCACGGGGCGGTCCGCGGGAGGCGTGGAGGGCGTGGGGGGCGCGGGCGCCGGGGGGCTCTTGTCCGTCACGGGAGCCGGCCCGGCCGCCGCCTCCTCCTCCGGGTCCTCGGAGTCCAGCAATTCCACCGCGTGGCGCCCGAGTTGGGCGATCAGTGCGCCCGGGAGCCAGGGTTCCGCAGTGTCGCCGTCGGCCAGGCGCTCCAGGATCGCGTCCGTCGTCGGGCGGGCGGCCGGGTCCTTGTGCAGGCAGTCCCTGATCAGTTCGACGAGGTCCACGGGGACGCCGGTCAGGTCCGGGTCTTCCTGCGCGATCCGGAACATCTGCGCGTGCACTCGGCTGTCGGAGGTCCCGAACGGGAGCCGGCCGGTCGAGGCGTACGCCAGTACCGAGCCGAGACAGAACACGTCGCACGCCGGGGTCACCCGCTCGCCCCGCACCTGCTCGGGCGCCATGAAGCCGGGCGATCCGACCAGGGCCCCGGTGCGGGTGACGCCGCCGTCGGTGACGGTGTCGAGTGCCCGGGCTATACCGAAGTCGATGACGCGTGGCCCGTCGATCGTCAGCAGGATGTTGGAGGGCTTGAGGTCGCGGTGGATGAGCCCGGCGGCGTGTATCGCCTGGAGGGCGTGGGTGAGACCGGCCCCCAGGATGTGGACCGAACGCTCGGGCAGGGGCCCGTACGCACCTGAGGCCGCCCCCTCGGGGGTGCGCGAGCGGCCGGTGACGGTGGCGTGCAGGGAGGGGCCGGCGACGTATCCGGTGGCGACCCAGGGCACGGCGGCCTCGGTGTCGGCGTCCAGTACGGGGGCGGTCCAGGCGGAGCCGACCTGGCGGGCGGCCCGTACCTCGTGGCGGAACCGGTCGCGGAACTCCTGCTGTTCGGCGAGTTCGCCGCGTACCAGCTTGATCGCGACGGTGCGGCCGCGGTCGGACCGGGCCAGATAGACCTGGCCCATGCCGCCGGCGCCGAGCCGTCCCAGCAGCCGGTACGCACCGATGGCGCGCGGATCCTGTGGCGTCAGGCTCTGCATGGCGCTGACACGTCCTTCCCCCGGGATTGAACTGACCGTGCCTGGCGTGGCTCGCTCGATCATAGGGATCCACGCAGAGCGTGGCCGGGCCGGTTGCGGCTTCGGCCGGGAACACGCAGAGGACCCGTCCTGGGAGGGGCGGGTCCTCTGGGGCGGCGGAGGCCGGGCGAGGGGGTGCCTATGCCTCGGCGACGGCATCCATGGCGGCGGCCAGCTGCTCCAACACCCGTACGGTCTCCGCGAATTGATCCTCGCCCAGCTCGGCGGCGAGCCGGGCGGCGAGCGCGGTGTGGCCGGGATCGATGCGCCGGACCGCGGCGCGTCCCTCGTCGGTGGGGCGCAGCAGCTTGGCGCGGCGGTGGGCGGGGTTGGGTACGTACTCGGCGAGGCCCTTGCCGACCAGCAGGTCGGCGACGCGCTGCACGCCCTGCCGGGTCATGCCCATGATGCGGGCGATCCCGGAGATGGGCAGGGGCTCGCGGAGTACGGCCCCGAGGACCTGCCACCAGGAGGCGGTGAGTCCGGCGGGCTTGGCCAATCGCTCCGAGACGGAGAGGAATTGGCCACTGAGCCGGAAGACGCCGAGCGCGGTACGGCTCAGCAGTTCCTCGTTCGCGGGTTCCGGGCCGGCGGGCTCCCGATCCGCGGGTTCCTGGCTCATGAGCCGGCGCTCAGGACCTCGTAGGCGGCCGCGTCCGAGTCGTGGAACAGCCGGTACCAGGCGTCGAGCTTCTCGCCCTCGTACACCCCGAGCCGTGCGAAGACCTCGCGGGCGAACGCGACCGGTTCGGTCGGCCCGGCCGTGATGAGGTCGCCGTCCGTCACCGCGTCCGCGTCGACGTAACGCTCGCCGCCCCTGTACCCCGTGGCCGCGAGGTAGAAGGAGACCGCGCTCGTGTGCGCGCGGTCGTCGAGCAGACCCTCGCGGGCCAGGCCCGCAGTCGCACCGCAGATCGCGGCGACCGGCACCCCGGCGTCCAGGAAGCCGCGCGCCGCACGGGCGAAGGGGGCGAGCGTGTCACCGGTGTCCCAGAGCCCGGCGCCGGGGAGCACCAGGAGCGCGCTGTCCTCGGGGCTCAGGTCCGCGAGCGCGAGGTCGGGCAGGACGCGCAGCCCGCCCATGGTGGTGACGGGGCCGGTGGCGGGGCCGACCGTCCGCACGGTGAAGCCGGCCTGCGCGAGATGGGCGGTGGTGTGCCCCGTCTCCCAGTCGGCGAGAGTGTCGTACACGGCCAGGTGCACGGTCCTGTGGGTGTCGGTCATGGCGCCTCCTCGGCGGAACTGTCCCGTCGGCCTCGCTCTCCGACGACGGCCACGAGTGACCATCGAGAGCATGCCAACATGTTGTCATTGTGACAGCTTGCTGTCAATCCATTCCAGCGGGCCGACCCGTGCGCCGACGACCCGACACCCTGCCCACCAAAGCGCCCCACGCCATACAAGGTGGCCATGTCGGGCCGCTCCCGGCGCGGCCTACGCTCTCCGCATGACCCCTCATGCCCCTCATGCCCCGCATGTCGACCCCGCTGCCGGCGCGGCCGTGAAGGCCGCCGACCGCGCGCACGTGTTCCACTCCTGGTCCGCCCAGGGCCTGATCGACCCGCTCGCCGTCGCCGGCGCCGAGGGGGCGTACTTCTGGGACTACGACGGCAACCGCTACCTGGACTTCACCAGCGGCCTCGTCTACACCAACATCGGCTACCAGCACCCCACCGTCGTCGCCGCGATCCAGGAACAGGCGGGCAAGCTCGCCACCTTCGCTCCCGCGTTCGCGATCGAGGCGCGCTCCGAGGCCGCACGCCTCATCGCCGAGCGCACCCCCGGTGACCTGGACAAGATCTTCTTCACCAACGGCGGCGCCGAGGCCGTCGAGAACGCCGTCCGGATGGCCCGGCTGCACACCGGCCGAGCGAAGGTGCTCTCCGCCTACCGCTCGTACCACGGCGCCACCTCCACCGCGATCAACCTGACCGGTGACCCGCGCCGCTGGCCGTCCGACAACGGCTCGGCGGGCGTCGTCCGCTTCTGGGCGCCGTTCCTCTACCGCTCGCCGTTCCACGCCGAGACCGAGGCCGAGGAGTGCGCCCGCGCGCTCCAGCACCTGGAGGACACCCTCGCCTTCGAGGGCGCCGGCAACATCGCCGCGATCATCCTGGAGACGATCCCCGGCACCGCGGGCATCATGACGCCGCCGCCCGGCTATCTCGCGGGCGTCCGCGAGATCTGCGACCGGTACGGCATCGTCTTCATCCTCGACGAGGTCATGGCCGGCTTCGGGCGTACCGGCAAGTGGTTCGCCGCCGACCACTTCGACGTGGTGCCGGACCTGATGACCTTCGCCAAGGGCGTCAACTCCGGTTACGTACCGCTCGGCGGTGTCGCGATCTCCGCCGAGATCGCCGCGACCTTCGAGACCCGCGCCTACCCCGGCGGACTGACCTACTCCGGTCACCCGCTGGCCTGCGCGGCCGCCGTCGCCACCATTCACGTGATGGAGGACGAGAAGGTCATCGAGAACGCCGCCCACATCGGCGAGACGGTCCTCGGCCCCGGCCTGCGCGAACTTGCCGAGCGCCACCCGTCGGTCGGCGAGGTCCGCGGCCTCGGCGCGTTCTGGGCGCTGGACCTGGTCCGCAACAAGGAGACCCGCGAGCCGCTGGTCCCGTACAACGCGGCGGGCGAGGCCAACGCGCCGATGGCGGCCTTCGGTGCCGCGGCCAAGAAGAACGGCCTGTGGCCCTTCATCAACATGAACCGCACGCACGCCGTTCCGGCCTGCAACGTCACCGAGGCCGAGGCCAAGGAGGGCCTCGCGGCCCTCGACGCGGCGCTGTCGGTCGCGGACGAGCACACAGCGTGATCCGGGCTCGCAGGGCCGCGTAACACGCGGCCCGTGGCACGACGCCTCTCCCCTGCCCGGATCCGGGCACAGCGGCCCTGGCTTAAGGTGACCGGAGGCGAAAAATGGGGAGGGGCGCCATGTGCGCGAGCGGAGCTGTGACCCGCAGCACGCTGCGGCAGCAGATCGCGGACGCTCTGCGTGACGAAGTGCTCGCCGGGCGTTTGCAGCCGGGGCGGGAGTTCACGGTCAAGCAGATCGCCGAGCAGTACGGCGTCTCGGCGACACCGGTGCGCGAGGCGCTCTTCGATCTCTCCGCGCAGGGGTTGCTGGAATCGGACCAGCACCGGGGTTTCCGGGTACGGGAGTTCACCGTCGCCGACTACCGGTCGTTGGTCGAGGCCCGCAGCCTGGTCATCGACGGAGTCATCCGCAGCATCTTCTTCGGCTCCGGACTCCCGTCCACGCAGTTGGCGAAGTACCGGGACTGTCTGGTCTCCGTACGCCGCAGGGCCCAGGAGGCCTCACGGGCGGCGCGGGGCGGCGACCTCGACATCCTCATCGGCTACGACCTGCGGTTCTGGCGCGAGCTGCACGCGCTCGTGGGCAACGCGTACATCAACGACTTCCTGCACCGGCTGCGCGTCCAGGCCTGGGTGTTCGCGGTGCCGTACCTGCGCCATGACGCGCGTGCCCGGGACTGGCTCTGGCACGGCCATTCGGACCTCGTCGCGGCGATCACGCTCGGCGACCACGACGCGGTCCGCGGTGTGATGGACGACTACAACACCCACGCGCTGAACTGGGCGGACCGGCTCGCGGCCGGTGCCCTCGAACATCCGGGGCGCGGCGGGCAGTCGACCGGGCGGCCGAGCGGGCAGGCCCCGGACCCCCGGACGCCGGAGGCGTAGCCCCGCCCCGTCTCTCCGTCGCCACCGGCCACTGTGCGCAACGCGCCCATCGCATTACGCTGGCCCGACCATCATGAACATTCCGATGTGCACCCGTGGGAGAGCGAGACTTCATGGCCTGTGACCTGTGGCTGGTTCCCCTCGTCGACGTGCTGTGCCACAGCCCCGACAATCCGTTCGCCGAAGAGATTGCCGTCTACGACAAGGCGTTGGGCGAGGCCGGACTGCCGCCCGTCCCCGTGTACGCCTACATGCCGGGCCTGACGGGCGACGTCGCGCCGATCGCGGGCTTCGACTACGACGCCCTGCACTTCCTGCGCCGCGCCTTTCTGCTCCAGCTCAGCGGACTCGCCGTCACACCGGTCGGCGAACTGGGCGGGGACTACGAGCAGTTGCTGGAGATGTTCGAGGCGACGGCCCAACAGTCCCACCTGGTCTGGCACTACGACCACGCCGGGGCGTACGTCCCGCTGGACTTCGCCGCCCCGCTCACCAACGACGACCTGCTGGAGGGCGGCGGCCCGCTCGGCTCCTCGCACGGACTGCTGCGGGAGCTGGAGTACGTCGCTCCGTCCATCGGCATCGACCCGGCGAACCCGCCGGCCGCCCCGCTGCCGCCCGCCGCACCGACCTCCCTGGAGGAACCGGCGGCCCCGATTCCGTACGACAACAGCCCGTTCGCCCGCGAGCGGCACGTCTGGCTCGGCCTGCACGCGGCGGCCACCCGCAGCCTTGCCCAAGGCTCCATGATCATCTTCAGCTAGCCAGTGCCCGTCCCGGCAGGCTTTGCCCCGTCGCGCGGGCCGAGAGGCTCCGGCTTCGATGCTTCCTGGGCGACCGAGCACCTCCGGAGTCACCGCGGGGACTCCGGGGGGCGCTGGCGCGGCATGTTCGGCCGGGCCAGCGTCTGCAGCGGGAACCGCCCCGACAGCACCCCCTGATCCGAACGCCCCCCGCTCCCGGTGCCCAACGACAGCGCCTGCATCCCCATCGGCGCGGGCCCGGACCGGAACTCCACCATCCAGTCCGCGGTCTCGGTGCGCACGAGCTCCGTGATGTCCTCCGAGAACCGCCGCAGCACCCCCAGGCACCGCTCGGCCGCCTCGCTGGCCGTCCCCTCGGTCGGGCCGAGCACCTCCCGTACGCACTCCGACGCCCAGTCGAACTGCAACACCTGAAGGCGCCGCTGCACGGCCTGGGCGGTGGCGAGATTCCTTATCCAGCCGGAGGTGAGGCCGAAGTACTGGTCGCACGCCATGCATGCGGCGCCCAGCAGCAGCGACAGATAGCCCCAGCCCGCCGCCCCGTCCAGCGCCCCGGTCAGATCGAGCAACGGCAGCGCGGCACCCGCGACCGCCCCGATCGCGGCGCCGATCCGCAGCGACCTGGCCCCGCGGCGCTTCCACACCCGGTCGCCCAGATACCAGTCGGCGGTGCGCAGCGCGTCGGCCTCGACCCAGCGGTACAGCTCGTCGAGGCGGTCGGCGGGTTCGCCCCAGTCGCCGAGCGGGAACGGCGTACCGGTCAGATCCCGGCCCCGGGCGTCCCGGCCGCGTGCGCCGGAGCCCGAACCGGAGGAACCGGTCGAACCGGGCTCGTTGCGGGGCGGCCCTTCGGGCTGCTTCTCCGGCTGGCTCACCGGGTACTCCTCTGCGTTCTGCGTAGCGGCGCCTGATGTGGCGATGTGTTCGAGACGGCGGGGTGCTCACTGCTTTCCGGCGTGGCCGACAGTCCCGCGTAGGTAACCTTGCGTGACGACCGGTGCGCCTGTGTGTCCTGATGCGCATGCCCTTCCTACCGCCGAATGGTGGGCCATGGGGTAGAGAACGCGGTATTCCCGGGTGCGCAGGGCCTGTGATCAGGTATAGGAGGCCCGCAGGGGCTGCCTGAAACTCACCCGAAAGAGTTGCGCGCCAGTGGGTGGGGCGCGCTGCCCGGTGACCACGTAGGCTCGGCGTACCGAAACATTTTGTCGTCGAATTGCCAGGAGTGACCGTGATTCCCGGTGGTGGTCAGCCCAATATGCAGCAACTGCTGCAGCAGGCCCAGAAGATGCAGCAGGACCTCGCCGCGGCCCAGGAGGAACTGGCCAGGACCGAGGTCGAGGGTCAGGCGGGTGGCGGTCTCGTGAAGGCGACCGTGACCGGCTCCGGCGAGCTCCGCAATCTGGTGATCGACCCGAAGGCCGTCGACCCGGAGGACACCGAGACGCTCGCGGACCTCGTCGTAGCCGCGGTCCAGGCGGCGAACGAGAACGCGCAGCAGCTCCAGCAGCAGAAGCTGGGCCCGCTGGCCCAGGGCCTGGGCGGCATGCCCGGTCTCCCCTTCTGACCTGCTGAATCCTCCGGCACGGCTCATCAAGGACAGGACAGGAAAGGAAGGCGTTCCCGTTGTACGAAGGCGTGGTTCAGGACCTCATCGACGAGCTGGGCAGGCTGCCCGGCGTCGGTCCCAAGAGCGCGCAGCGGATCGCCTTCCACATCCTGCAGGCCGAGCCGACCGATGTGCGCCGCCTCGCCCATGCCCTCCTGGAGGTCAAGGACAAGGTCCGGTTCTGTTCGGTCTGCGGCAATGTCGCCCAGCAGGAGCAGTGCAACATCTGCCGGGACGCGCGCCGGGACCCGTCGGTGATCTGCGTGGTCGAGGAGCCGAAGGACGTCGTCGCGATCGAACGGACCCGTGAGTTCCGGGGCCGGTACCACGTGCTCGGCGGCGCGATCAGCCCGATCGAGGGCGTCGGCCCGGACGATCTGCGCATCCGCGAGCTGCTCGCCCGCCTCGCCGACGGTTCGATCACGGAGCTGATCCTGGCGACCGACCCCAACCTGGAGGGCGAGGCCACCGCGACGTACCTGGCGCGGATGGTCAAGCCGATGGGCCTGCGGGTCACCAGGCTGGCCAGCGGCCTGCCGGTGGGCGGCGACCTGGAGTACGCGGACGAGGTCACCCTGGGCCGCGCCTTCGAGGGGAGGCGCCTGCTCGATGTGTGACGCCTTTACGTCTTCCGATGTTCTTCCCGTGACCGTTTCGAGGACCGTTCCCGCGACTCACGGCGGCTTTACGTTCAGCGACGCTATGTTCTACTCACCGTTCGCGACCGTGCCCACGGGAGGTCCCCTCGATGTCTGACGCCACGCTGAACTCCGTCACGCAGGACCCGGACGACTTCGCCGTCCAGATCGCCGACCAGATCAAGACGTTCATCGTCGCGGTCACCGAGGTGTCCAAGGTCGAGGAGCCCGAGGAGGCCGTCCCCGTCCTGCTGCTCCAGGTCTCCCAGCTCCTGCTCGCCGGGGGCCGGCTCGGCGCGTACGAGGACATCGTCCCCGACGAGCGCTACGAGCCGGACCTGGGCGCGGAGCCGGACGCCGACGGGCTGCGCGAGCGGTTCGCCGCCCTGCTGGAGCCGATCGACGTCTACTCCGAGGTCTTCGACCCGTACGAGCCCCGCAAGGCCCCGGTCCCGGCCCGGATCTCGGACGACCTGGCCGACCTGGTCACCGACCTGCGCCACGGCCTGGCCCACTACGAGGAGGACCGCACCACCGAGGCCCTGTGGTGGTGGCAGTTCTCCTACTTCTCCAACTGGGGCTCCACCGCCTCCGCCACCCTGCGCGCCCTCCAGTCCCTGATCGCCCACATCCGCCTCAACCAGCCCCTCCAGGAACTGGACGGCCTGGACACCGACTCGGAGACGATCGACGACGACCTCGCCGAGGAGGCCGGCCGCGTGATGGCCGAGGAGATCGCGGGACCACTGGGGCTGCGGCCGGTGCAGTAGCGGGCCGTCAGCCCCCGTCGCACCGCAGATCGCCGTCGCGCATCAAGCCCAGCTGCGCACCGTTGTCCGTACGCGGCACCCGCCACAGCCCGTCCGCGCCCTGGCGGGTGCCGGTGAACGGAATGCCCGGGTCCAGGTAGCCGACGATGTCGGTCCACGGGTTCGCGCCCGCGTAGGTGGGTGCGGCGGGTCGCCCGGCGGCGGACTTCGTGCGGCGTGTGGAAAATGCCGACGATGTTGTCCGTGCCCGCTGCTAGCTAGTGCTGTGACCGGGATGGTTCACCGTGGTCGGGACACGGCTCACGGGAGGAGCGCGGTCCGCGAGGCGACTGGTATTACTGGTGCATGCAGGAAGAGACCGCGCGGTCCGCGATCGACACGTTCATCTCCGCGTTCAACGCCTCGGACGACAGCTATGTGACTGCGCTGCTCTCCCAGGCCCTAACCTCGGACGTGGTCTTCTGGGGACCGTTGGGCCGCAGTGAGGGGATCGAGGCGGTCGAGCGGTTCGTGCTGGACATCCGGCGCCACCCCGCGGGGACCGGCACGATGGTGCGCTGTTCGGCGGTGGACATGCCGGACGAGTGGGCCCGGTACCAGTGGGTCTTCACGACGCCGGATGGAGGCCCCCGCCTGGCGGGAACGGACGTCGTCCATCTGCGGCGGAGCCTCATCGACCAGGTCATCGTCTTCGCGGGGGAGATCGAGCCGTCCGCCTCCTGAGTCATTCTCCTCTGGCGCCGTCCTTCTCCTGAACCGGCCCCGTTCGGGGCGTTGAGCGAGACCGCCGTGGGGATGCTCGGACACGGCGTGGAGCCCTGCCTCACCTGCTGACCGTGTTCCCTCGTGTGGCCCGGCCCTCATGTGTGGGCTGGGCCACATAATGGAGTGGTGGGGTGATCGGCGGGCAGCAGCCTCGTACAAGCGGTCCGGGGCGACACGCCGATGATCACGTGCTGAGCGGGACATCTCACCATGTGGTATCGGCGGGGCGTTTCCGGACCGCTCGTTAAACTGAGGCGACCGCAGTAATGGACTGAGCGAGGAGCGCACGTGGGCCTTGTCGTGCAGAAGTACGGAGGCTCCTCCGTAGCCGATGCCGAAGGCATCAAGCGCGTCGCCAAGCGAATCGTCGATGCCAAGAAGAACGGCAACCAGGTGGTTGTCGTGGTGTCAGCGATGGGCGACACGACGGACGAGTTGATCGATCTCGCCGGGCAGGTATCCCCGATCCCTGCCGGGCGTGAGTTCGACATGCTGCTGACCGCCGGGGAGCGGATCTCCATGGCCCTGCTGGCGATGGCGATCAAAAACCTGGGCCACGAGGCCCAGTCGTTCACCGGTAGCCAGGCGGGCGTCATCACCGACTCGGTCCACAACAAAGCGCGCATCATCGATGTGACGCCGGGCCGTATCCGTACGGCGCTGGACGAGGGGAACATCGCGATCGTCGCGGGGTTCCAGGGTGTGTCCCAGGACAAGAAGGACATCACCACCCTCGGTCGTGGCGGGTCCGACACCACCGCCGTCGCGCTCGCGGCCGCGCTGGACGCCGAGGTCTGTGAGATCTACACCGATGTGGACGGTGTCTTCACCGCCGACCCGCGGGTCGTGAAGAAGGCCCGGAAGATCGACTGGATCTCCTTCGAGGACATGCTGGAGCTGGCCGCGTCCGGCTCCAAGGTGCTGCTGCACCGGTGCGTGGAGTACGCACGCCGCTACAACATTCCGATCCACGTCCGCTCGTCCTTCTCCGGACTGCGCGGAACCTGGGTCAGCAACGAGCCGCAAGGGGACCAGAAGGTGGAGCACGCGATCATCTCCGGAGTCGCCCATGACGTCTCCGAGGCCAAGATCACCGTCGTCGGCGTGCCCGACAAGCCGGGCGAGGCCGCCGCGATCTTCCGCACCATCGCGAACGCGGAGATCAACATCGACATGGTGGTGCAGAACGTGTCCGCCGCGTCGACCGGTCTGACCGACATCTCGTTCACCCTGCCGAAGGCCGAGGGCCGCAAGGCCATCGACGCCCTGGAGCGCAACCGCGGCACCATCGGCTTCGAGTCGCTGCGCTACGACGACCAGATCGCGAAGATCTCCCTGGTCGGCGCCGGCATGAAGACCAACCCGGGTGTCACGGCGGGCTTCTTCGAGGCGCTGTCGGACGCCGGTGTGAACATCGAGCTGATCTCGACGTCCGAGATCCGTATCTCGGTGGTCACCCGCGCCGACGACGTCATCGAGGCCGTGCGCGCCGTGCACACCGCCTTCGGTCTCGACAGCGACTCCGACGAGGCCGTCGTCTACGGGGGCACCGGCCGATGACCGCGCGCCGTCCTTCGCTCGCGGTCGTCGGAGCGACCGGGGCGATCGGCGGCGTCATGCTCCAGATCCTTTCGCAGCACGCGGATGTCTGGGGCGAGGTGAAGCTGGTCGCCTCGCCGCGTTCGGCCGGCCGCAAGCTGGTCGTGCGCGGCGAGGAGAGCGAGGTCCTCCAGCTCACCGAGGACGTCTTCGACGACGTGGACGTGGCGCTGTTCCTGGTGCCCGACGATGTCTCCGCGCAGTGGGCGCCGATCGCCGCCGCCAAGGGCACGGTCGTCATCGACGACTCCGCCGCGTTCCGGCTGGACGCGGACGTTCCGCTGGTCGTGCCCGAGATCAATCCGCACGCCGCACGGATCAGGCCGCGCGGCATCGTCGCGAGCCCGAACTGCACGACGCTCGCGCTGATCGTCGCGGTCGGAGCACTGCACGCCGAGTTCGGCGTGCGGGAACTGGTCGTCTCCTCGTACCAGGCGGTGAGCGGGGCGGGCCGGGACGGTGTCGCGGCGCTGCGCGAACAGCTGTCGATGGTCGCCGGTACGGAACTGGGCACGAAGCCGGGGGACGTACGCAGGGCCCTGGGGGACACGGAGGGCAGCCCCTTCGCCGCCCCGGTGGCCCTCAATGTGGTGCCCTGGGCCGGGACCGAGGCCGGGGACGGCTGGTCGTCGGAGGAGATGGCGATCCGCGAGGAGTGCCGCAAGATCCTGGACCTGCCGGGCCTGCGGATCGCGGCGACCTGTGTGTACGTACCCGTCGTCGCGACGCACTCGATGTCCGTGCATGCCCGGTTCGAGAACGAGATCGCGGTCGACCGGGCCCACGAGATCCTGGCGACGGCACCGGGTGTGGTGCTGTACGACAGCCCGGCGGCGGGGGACTTCCCGACGCCGTCCGACGTCGTCGGCACCGATCCGACCTGGGTCGGGCGAGTGCGCAGGTCACTGGACGATCCCCGGGGTCTGGAACTGTTCGTCTGCGGCGACAACCTTCGCAAGGGTGCGGCGTTGAACGTGGCACAGATCGCCGAGTCGGTGGCGGCGGAGTTCCCCCGGTCCTGATCGAACCTGTTTTGTACTCTCTGTGAATGCTCTGTGAGTAAGTTGAAGGTCTCAACCTCTTGAGCTGGGGTGTCGGGGTATCCGACGATGACTTTCGGCCTGCTGCAACCACCGGCTGCGGAGCACGCGTCTATGCGGTCACCTCTGGCGCGGCGGGGCGCACATTCGGGGTATTCGGGGAAGAGCAGGTACGTATGAGGGCATGTCGCACAGCGCCAAACGCGGTGCCGCGCGCGTACAACCCTGACGGGGGGAAACGTGTCCAACTGGCGTGGCAGAGGTTCTCGATATCACAGTGGTGGGCCCCTTGCGCGGCGCTTCGGTGCGTCCGCTCCGACGGCCCCGCGCACCCGGCGGTATGCCGGTGATTGCGCCCATGCCCGCGGCGCGTCCCGCACGGCTGCCCGCGCAGCGCGAGGGCGCTGAGGAGAGCGTGGCTGCCGGAACCACGGTCGACCATCTCACCGAGACCTATCGCGCCCACTACCGGTCGCTGCTCGGTCTCGCGGCCCTGCTCCTGGACGACACGGCCTCCTGCGAGGACGTGGTGCAGGAGGCGTTCATCCGGGTGCACTCGGCGCGCAGCCGCGTACGGGATCCGGAGAAGACACTCGCGTATCTGCGCCAGACCGTCGTCAACCTCTCGCGTTCCGCGCTGCGCCGCCGCATCCTCGGGCTGAAGCTGCTCTCCAAGCCCATGCCGGACATGGCGAGCGCGGAGGAGGGTGCGTACGACCAGCTGGAGCGGGATGCGCTGATCAAAGCGATGCGGGGGCTGCAACGGCGCCAGCGGGAGGTACTGGTGCTGCGTTACTTCGCGGACATGACGGAGGTCCAGGTGGCCGAGACGCTGGGGATATCCCTGGGCTCGGTCAAGGCCTACGGTTCGCGGGGGATCGCGGCGCTGCGCGTCGTGATGGAGGCGCAGGCATGAGCGGCCGCGAGTACGAGAACGGGCCTGAACGTGAGCACGGCCCTGAACGTGAGCACGGCCCTGAACGTGAGCATGGCCCTGAACGTGAGCATCGGCCTGGGCGTCGGATTGACCGGACTGGAAACGGAATTGTGAACCACGGGCCGGAGAATGCCTCGCGGGTGAACCGGGACGAGGACGCAGCGGGGCCGGCCGGGGCTGACGGGGCCGATGGGGGGACCGGGGCTGACGGGGCCGCTGAATCTGCCGGGGCGGCTGAGACCGCCGAGCTCGGCAGTCTGAGCAGTCTCTTCGGCTCGGGTCCGGGCTCGGGTCCGGGCTCGGGTCCGGGCCCGGACGGCGGTCCGGGTGCCGGTGACGGTATGGACCTCGACGAGGTCCAGCTGCGCCGCATGCTGCGCGGCGCCGTCCAGAGCATCGAGCCCAGCGACGGCACGCTCGACCATCTGCAGCGCGCGGTTCCCGTCCGGCGGGCCAAGCGGCGCCAGGCCGTCGTCGGCCTGGCGGCTGCGGCACTGCTCATCGGCACCGCGGTCCCCGCCTTCGTCCACGTCGCGAACTCCGACGGTTCGAACACCGCCAACCCCGCGATGGCCGGGCACGGCGAGCAGGCGCAGGGCGGCAACAGCACCGACACCGGCTCGCAGTCCGGCGGGAAGGGCAGCAGCGGCGACACCGACGGACAGGCCGATGACGGCCGGGACCAGCCCACGAGCACGAGCAGCCCTTCCGACAGCCGTGGCCAGGGTGCCGACGGACACCTGTCCGGCGCGGGCGCCGATCCGAGCAGCTCCGCGGTGGCCGCCATGCCGACCTGTGAACCGGGGCAGCTCGGTGTCGCCTCGGCCGAGACGGGCGCGGCCGGTGCCGACGGCACGGTCTACGGCACCTTCCGGATCGCCAATGTCTCCGGCACGGACTGCTCGGTGAGCAGCAGCGGCAGCGTGGGCTTCCAGGCGATCGGCGCGGCCGACCCGGCCAAGATCGCGGTTGTCCAGCACACCGCGGGTGACGCGGCGGCCGGACTGCCCGACCCTTCGCAGGAGCAGGGGACGGTGCTGCTGAAGCCGTCGATGGCGTACGAGGTGAAGTTCGCCTGGGTGCCGAGGGACACATGTCCGACCGTCGGAGGCTCGCCGAGCCCGACGCCGACCGACGACCCGGGCGGTGCGAGTGGCTCCACGGCCGCCGGCACTGGTACGGGAAGCGACGACGGGACGTCGGAGACGGTCACGCAGTTCGGCAGCGAGGAAGGCGGCGGGACGCAGGACGGCAGCGTCGCGGTGATGCACACGCCGGAGCCCGGGTCGCCGGTCGCGGAGACGAAGATCACCAACGCCTGCTCGGGCACGATCTACCGGACCGGGGTGCTGGCTCCCGCGACGTGATGCCGGACGACGTATGACATGAGGGGCCCGCCGGATCGACGATCGACCGGCGGGCCCCTCATGTGTGCATGTCTGTTTCTGTGCCTGCGCGTGTCTCAGACCGCGCCGGTGCCCACGGCGTCCTTGCCGGACTCGGCCCCGGACTCGGGCTCGGTTCCGGACTCGGGCTCGGTTCCGGACTCGGGCTCCGACCCGGCCTCTGCTTCCGCTTCCGCGACGAGGCCCAGTTGCAGGTCGCGTGCCGCTTCGGCCTCGCGGCGGACCAGCCGGAACCACATGAAGAGCACGAACCCGGCGAAGACGAACCACTCACCGGTGTAGCCGAGGTTCTGGAAGGCCTTCAGATCGAGCCCGGTGCCCTGCGCCACGGCGGCCGGTACAGGACGCAGCGCCCCGGCCGCCTTCTCTCCGCCACCGCTTCCGGCGCCGGTTCCGGCACCCGTGTTCTGGAGCGTCACCCATGCGTCGTAGACGTCGTACGGGACGAGGTTGACCAGCGACGCGGCGCTGATCATGCCCAGCTGGCCGTCGGGGAGTCCGCCTGCCGTGTCGACCCCAGCGGTGCCGGCGTTCTCGGACGCCTGCAGATCGCCGGTCACCGTGACCTTGCCGGTCGGCGCTGCGGGCACAGCGGTGTGGCCGGGCTTGCCGGGCAGCCAGCCGCGTACCACCGGCAGAGCCTTGCCGCTGTCCGTACGGAGCATGTTCAGGACGTAGAAGCCGCTCTTGTCGTCCAACTCCCGTCCGGGTACCAGGAACTGGTCGGCGTACCGGCCGGTGGCGGTGGCGGGGCGGCCGGAGGTCACCGTGTCGACGGGCAGGAGCTCGTCGATCGGCTTGGCGGGCCTCGTGCCCGGGGCGGGCTGCTTCTCGGCGGCGTCGTGCGTCTGCACGCGGTCCTCGAAGCGGCCGAGCTGCCAGGTGCCCATGAAGACGCAGAACGGGATGGCCAGCACGACGAAGAGGTTGATCCCCCACCATCGCGGGGTCAGCAGGAACCGGTACACCCCTCCACGGTACGGTCCCCGCTCCGGTCGCCCGGAGCGGGGTGCCGACTGACGGCCGTGTCCCCGGCTTCGCATCGGCTTCGTGCCGGCTTCGCGTCGGCTCAGTGCGGGCTTCGTGCGGGATGGCCGGGCGCCCCGTCCGTCCACCCCGTCCGCCCGCTACGCGCCGGACTGGCCGGTCCCCGGGGTCAGGTGGCGCTGGGCGAAGTCCAGTTCCAGGCGGACCTGCTTGATCCGCTCCTCCACGACGAGCGAACCGTGTCCCGCGTCGTACCGGTACACCTCGTGCACCGCGTCCCGGCCCTTCAGCCGGTCGACGTAGTTCTCGACCTGGCGGATCGGGCAGCGCGGGTCGTTGACGCCCGCCGAGATGTAGACCGGCGCCCGGACCGCGTCGACGTACGTCAGCGGGGACGATGCCTCGAAGCGCTCGGGAACCTCCTCCGGCGTGCCGCCCAGGAGCGTGCGGTCCAGAGCCTTCAGATCCTCCATCTCGTCGTGGTACGCCGTGACGTAGTCGGCGACCGGGACCGCCGCCAGGCCGAGGGCCCAGTCGTCCGGCTGCGTTCCGACGCCGAGCAGGGTCAGGTAGCCGCCCCAGGAGCCGCCGGCCAGGACCAGCTTCTCCGGGTCCGCGAGGCCGGACTTCACCGCCCACTCCCGCACCGCGGCGATGTCCTCCAGCTCGATCAGGCCGACCCGGTGCTTGAGCGCGTCCGTCCAGTCGCGGCCGTATCCGGTGGAGCCGCGGTAGTTGACCCGGACGACCGCGTAGCCGTGGTCCACCCAGGCGGCGGGGCCGGAGGCGAAGGCGTCGCTGTCGTGCCAGGTCGGGCCGCCGTGGATCTCGAAGACGGTGGGGAACGGCCCCTCGGCCGGGGCGGCGGGCCGCTGCACGAGCGCATGGACACGGCCCCCTGGCCCGTCCACCCACACGTCCTCCACCGGCACGGACGCCGGGGCCTTCGGGCCGGGCGGATCGAGCACCACCGCACCCGAGGTGGACCGGATGACGGGCGGCTGCGCGGCCGAGGACCAGAGGTACTCCACCGCGCCGTCCGGCCGGGCCGTGGCACCCGACACCGAGCCCGCGGGGGTCTCCACCCGGACGGGGGCGCCGCCCGCCTCCGGCTCGTACCGCCACAGGTCGCTGCGGGCCTCGAAGCCGTGCACGATCAGCAGCGCGGAGGCGTCCGGATACCACTCGGCGACCACGTCGCCGGGCAGGTCGATCGCGAGGTCCGTCTCCTCGCCCGTCGTCGGATCCCAGATCATCGGCTCCCAGCGGCCCCGCCGCTGGTGCCCGACCAGGAGCCTGGTGTCCCCGGCGACGGGGGCGAAGCCCAGCACGGACAGGCCCAGCTCCTTCGTGCCGCCCTCGGTGTCGTCCAGCTCGGCGACCGTCGTCCCGTCCGGCCGCACCACGCGCAGCGCGGAGTGCATCGCATCGCCGTGCTCGGTGTGCTCCAGGGCGATCAGCGTCCCGTCATGACTGAGGTCACCGACGCCCGCCGACTCGCGGTGGCGGTAGATCTCCACGGGCGCCGCCCCGGGCCGTACGACATGGATCGTCGTCCCGTCCTCGTCGGTCGAGCGGCCGACCACCGCCGTGCCGTCCCGCCCGATCGCGAGTCCGGCCGGGTACGAAGGGCCGAGACCGGGCGTCGCCGGTTCGTCACCCGGCTCCCCGTCCTTGCCGCCGTGGAACGGCTGGCGCATCCACACCCCGAACTCGTCGCCATCGGTATCGCTGAACCACCAGACCGACTCCCCGTCGGGTGTCAGCACCCCGTCCGTCGTGCCATTCGGCCGGTCGGTCACCTGGCGCTGCTCGCCGGTGGCGCGATCCCATGCGTACAGCTCGTACGTCCCCGTGGCGTTGGAGACGAACAGCGCGCGGTCGGGAGCGTCCTCCGCCCAGTCGGGCAACGACACCCGCGGCGCCCGGAAGCGCTGCTCCCACTCCGGTGCGGAAGCGGCCGCTGCCGCAGCGGGGGCCTGGGCGGAAGGGGCCGTCGTCGAGCCAGTGATCTCAGTCATGTCCCCCATTCTGCGTTGGAACGCCGACAATTCGTTCGCTTCGTCCGCAGCCTGTGGATAACCTCCCGGCATGCATGCACCGACCCCTGCCGACTGGCACGAGGCAAACCGCGCGCACTGGGACGAGCGGGTCCCCATCCACGCCACGAGCGACTTCTACGACCTCGATTCGTTCCGCGCCGGCAAGGACGCCCTGCGCGACTTCGAACTCGCCGAGGTCGGGGACGTCACGGGCAGGACGCTGCTGCATCTGCAGTGTCACATCGGCGTCGACACCCTCTCCTGGGCCCGGCACGGCGCCGCACAGGTCGTCGGCCTGGACTTCTCCGAACCGGCCGTCGAGACCGCGCGTGCCCTGGCCCGCGAGCTCGGCTTCGGCCAGGACCGGGCGGCGTTCGTCGCGGCCGACGTCCACGACGCCGCGGAGGCCGTCCCCGACTCGTCGTACGACATCGTCTACACCGGCATCGGCGCGCTGAACTGGCTGCCCGACACCCGCCGCTGGGCCGAGACCGCCGCGTCGCTCGTGGCGCCGGGTGGCTTTCTCTACCTGGCGGAGTTCCATCCGATGACGGACTGCCTCGACGACTCCACCGGGACGAAGGTCGAGCACGACTACTTCAGCCGCGACGCCTGGGTGGACGAGACGCCGGGCACGTACGCGGACTTCGACGCGCCCACCGTCCACAACCGCAGCGTCGAATGGCAGCACCCGATCGGCGAGGTGGTGTCGGCGCTGGCCGCCGCCGGGCTGCGGATCGAGTTCCTGCACGAGCACGACGCCTCGCTCTTCGCCCGCTTCTCGGATCTGGAACGGCAGGGCGACGGTTTCTACCGCTTCCCGGCCGACCGGCCGCGCATCCCGCTGATGTACTCCATCAAGGCGTCGAAGGCGGCCGATTCCTGAACCAGGGCCGATTGTCAGTGGTGGGGTTCAGACTCGGAACCATGACTACGACCGCCGATCTGCGCGCCGTGGTGGAGACGTACTGGAGCGCGGCCGACGCCCGCGACTGGGACGCCTTCGCCACGACGCTGGCCGACGAGGTGTTGTACGACCTGCCGCAGACCCGTGAACGCATTCGCGGGAAGGAGCGGTACCTGCGGTTCAACCGGGAGTACCCGGGGGACTGGCGCGTCCGCGTCGAGCGCGTGGTGGCCGACGGCCAGGGGCAGCAGGCCGCCGTCCGTACGCGCTTCACGGTCGGCGCCGAGGAGCTGCACGCCATTCACTTCTTCGTGTTCGACGCGACGGGGCGGATCAGCGAGATCACCGACTTCTGGCCCGAGCCGTACGAGCCCCCGGCGGGCCGGGAGCACCTCGTCGAACGGTACTGACGCCCCTGCGGCCGGGCTGCCCCAGCCGATGCCCGCCTCGTGCAGACGCGGCCCTCAGCCGTCGGACGGGCTCGGCTCCCTGGGTCCCGAGCGGTCCCACCCGGGGGAGCGGACATCGACCATCAGCGTGTTCATCACGACTTCCTCGCCGCAGGTGCGGCAGATCCACGCCGCGTCAAGATCGTGCGCGTGCGTGCCTGAGTGATCGTGTGCGTTCGCGCCTGCGTGCGCATGTGCGTCCCCGGCCGGCTCGTGGATCATGACCACCGGCCGATCCTCCAGCACCCACCGGTCGCCCCAGTCCAGCAGCGCCCGGATGACCGGCGCGAGATCGCGTCCGGAATCGGTCAGGTGGTACTCGTAACGCGGCGGGCGCTCGCTGTAGGGCCGCCGCTCGACCACTCCTGCCTGCTCCAGTGAGCGCAGCCGTGCCGCGAGACGGTCGCGGGGTGCGCCGGTGTTACGGGCGATCGCCTCGAACCGGTGGTTGCCGAAGAAGATCTCGCGCACCGCGAGCAGCGCCCATTTCTCGCCCACCACGTGCAGCGCTGCGGCGGCCGAGCAGGGCCGACCGGGCAGCGTGACCGTCGGGGCGGTGCGGGCGTGGGGTTCCTGTGCAGCACTCATCACCACAAGGTTGCCATCTCAAACTCACTGGCGCTACCTTGCCGCCATGACAGTTGGAAAATCAAACTCACCCCCCTCCGCCTCACCCCCCTCGCGGGCCACCGTCTGGATCATTTCGGCCGGTGTCTTCGTCGTGAATCTCGACCTGTTCATCGTCAATGTCGCGGTCCCCGCCCTCGGTGACGCCTTCGACGGCAGCTCCCTCGCCTCGCTGTCCTGGGTGCTCAACGCGTACGCGATCGTCTTCGCCGCCCTGCTCGTCGTCGCGGGCAGGCTCGCCGACCGGTACGGCCATCGCCGCGGCTTCCTCCTCGGGCTGGCGGTCTTCACCGCCGCCTCCGCGCTCTGCGCCCTCGCCCCGGGAGTCGGCTGGCTGGTGGCCGCCCGTGCGCTGCAAGCCGCCGGAGCCGCCGTGCTCATGCCGACGTCCCTCGCCCTCCTGCTCGTCGACACCCCGGCGGAGCGCCGCCCCCGGGCCATCCGGAGCTGGGCGGCGATCGGCGGCATCGCGGCCGGTCTCGGCCCGGTGGTCGGTGGCGTGCTCGTGGAGGCCGACTGGCGCTGGGTCTTTCTCGTCAATGTGCCGGTCGGCGTGATCGGGCTCTTCGCGGGCGTACGGCTGCTGCCTGACGCCCGTCCGCACCGCGAGGGGCCCTTCCCGGACCTCGTCGGGGCGGTGCTGCTCACCCTCGCGATCGGCGCTCTGGCGCTCGCCCTGGTCAAGGCCGATGCCTGGGGCTGGAGTTCGCCGGGGGTCCTGGGATCGCTGATCGCGACGGCCGTCCTCGCCGCGGGCTTCTGGGTACGCTCCGCCCGGCACCCGGCCCCGGTCGTCGAACTGCCGATGCTGCGTACCCGGGTCTTCGCGACGGCCACCCTCGCGGCTCTGCTCTTCACCGTCGCATTCGCGGCGATGCTGCTGACGTCGGTGCTCTGGTGCCAGCAGGTGTGGGGATACTCGGCGATCCGTACCGGACTCGCCATCGCGCCGGGGCCGTTGGTCGTGCCCCTGCTCGCCGTCCTGTCGGGACCGGTCGTCCGCCGGCTCGGGGCGGGCCGTACCGCGGCACTCGGCTGCTTGCTGTTCGCCGCCGGGCTGGCCTGGTGGGCCCTCGCGCTCGATACGGCTCCGCACTATGCGAGCGGCTTCCTCCCCGGCATGGTGGTCACCGGCATCGGCGTCGGCCTCGCCCTCCCCACCCTGGTCGGTGTGGCCGTCGCGGCTCTTCCGCCCACCCGTTTCGCCACCGGATCGGCCGTCACCACGATGGCCCGCCAGACGGGTTCGGTGCTGGGTGTGGCGTTGATGGTCACGCTGCTCGGCGCGCCGGACGGGCCGGGCGAGGTGCTCGGCGCGTTCCGCCACGGCTGGTGGGCGGCCGCGGCCACCGCCGTACTCGCCGCATTCACCGCCCTGAGCCTGCATCGGCCGGGCGCCACCCCGGCCCCCGCCTGACCGTGGCAGCAGTGCGGCGGGCTTCCGGGAGAACCCCCGGCGGCCCGCCGCACTGCTGCACCTCCGTCGTCCGCGTCCTACGCGGCCGAGCGGAAGGCGGGAAGGTAACCGCCGGACTGTCCGGCGGACTTGGGGTGGTACGAGTTGTAGATCGGGAACGACACGCTGTGGAGCCACGCGTCACCGGAGCACAGCTCGTGCCCGGTGAACTCGTCGACCACGCTGGAGAACGTGAACCCGGCGTCGGCCGCCTGCTTGGCGATGACCCCGTTCAGCACGTCGGACGCATTGTTGATGGCCGCCCGCTCCTTCTCCGAGAGCCCGGCGATGCAGCTGCCGCTCAGCTGGTAGAAGCGCGGGTAGCCCAGCACCACGACATGGGCCTGCGGGGCCCGCGAACGGATGGAACCGTAGAGCGAACTCAGGCCGGACGGAAGCGAGTTCTGCATCTGCGACACGGCCGAGCCGACGCTGCTGAGGCAGGTGGCCTCGCCGGACAGCACGCAGTCCTGCATGACATCGGCGAAGCCGACGTCATTGCCGCCCGCGGTGACGCTGACCAGACCGGTGGACGAGTTCAACGCCCCCAGCTGGGTCCCGGCCACCGAACCGGTCGTGGCGCCCGAACAGGCCACGAAGGCAAAGGAAGAAGGCGAGTTGGCGGCCGCCCAGAGGTAGGGGTAGGCGTTGGTGCTGCGGCGGCAGTCGCCGCTGTCGGACAGGTAACTCCCCGCACCGACGCCGGCGGAGTACGAGTCACCGAGGGCGACGTACCCGTCGGCGGCGGCCGAGGAGTCCGCCGAGGCCGGCTGGGCAACGCCCAGCGCGGCCACGGCGGCGAGGGCCAGAGTGGATGCGGACGCCCAGAATCTCCGTACTGACATGGCTGTCAGCCCTCCGAAGTGTGGGGGGTGGGTGGGGGGTTGATTGAGCGCCACGTTTCTAGCAGCTATTGGTACCGGCCGGTAATAGCTGCGGAAGAACTGGTCTGATATGCCCGAATGATCGTTCGGGGGTCATAGCTCCGCGCGTAGATAAACCTCCGGCCGTGACCCGAATGGGTGGTGTATCGGCGGGAGTTCGCGCGGCGTCGCGCGGCGTCGCGCGGCCGGTTGACGGGCGCGCGGTCCTACGGGATGCGGCAAGCGGATCCGCTCGGCATCCCCCTCAATGCCCCCTCGGTACCCCCCTCGGTACCCCCCTCAGTGCCAGCCGGCGTCCCCCAGGGGCCCCTACGGTGCCTCCCCTCGGCAGGCACCCGCAACAGGCGGGTAACCGCAACAGGCAGGAACCCGCAACAGGCGGGCACCCACAACAGAAACCGCCCTCTGCGGTGGCGATCCCGTGAAGGGGATGCCGCCGCAGAGGGCGGTTGTCGTGGTTCTAAGAGGATCAGTTGTGGCCGAACCTCCGCTGCTTCCGGTGGGAGACCTGTTCTGAGATCGAGCGCACCGTCTCCTGGGCAGCCGTTGGCTGCGTCTGCTCCTTCGTCTCCGGAGCAGCGCTGCGTTCGTGGCCGCCAGTGCGGGCACCGCGGTTCTGCCGACTCTGCTTCTTGCCCACGATCGTGCCTCCTGTTGCGGATCTCGGACGATGGGCCATCACCAGACTCGCATGTGGGTAAGAAAGGTGCATTTTGGGTGGTGGTCGTCGAGTGCGACTCCCTCCGGGGTGCGACTCCCCCGAAACGCGCCCCCCGGCTCCAGCTCACTCGTACTGGCGGCAACGGCCGGGAAAGACGGCCCGGACGCGTGCCGCGATGAGGTCGAGAGCGGCGCGGGAGGCGTCGGCGTCGGGGTCGGACCCGATTTCCAGGGCCAGGCCCTCGGCCAGGCAGTGGAGTTCGAGGGAGGCGAGGGCCGGATCGGTGTCGTGCGGAACCTCGCCGCACTCCTTTCCGTTGTGGACGGCCGTGGCGAGCATCGAGCGGATGAGCCGGCCCGTCTCGGCATGGGCGCGCGCGAGCTGCGGACTGTCGATGGTGCGGCCCAGGAAGGCCAGCACCACTCGGTGTGCCGAGCGGCGGCGCGGGTCCACCGGGAGCCATTCGGCGAGTCCTTCGACCACCACGTCGCGAATCGGCAGTCGCTGACGCGTGGCGCGTTCCCCGAGCGCCGAAACCCGGTCGAGGATCTGCCGTACGACGCGTTCGTGGGTGAACAGCAGCATCGGCCGCTACGGCCTCGGCTGGTCGGTCGGGACGCTCAAGGGAACCGGCGAGCGCATGGTCTGGAAGGACGGAGCGCTGCCCGGCCACCACGCCATGGTCGTCATGCTGCCCGACAGCGACCGGGCCGTGATCGTCCTGCAGAACGCCTACCACCAGCTGCGCGCCCAGGAGTTCGGTGACGCGGCGTTCGGAGTGGCGCGGATGCTGTCCGGAGCGGCCCCCCGCACCACGCCGACGGACCCGCTCGTCATCGCGCTGCCGTGGGCCATGGCCGGTCTCGCCGCTGTGCTGCTGCTGTGCGTGGCGGGCCCGGCCCTGCGCCGACTGCCCGGACGACGCGCGGCGGCCCGCGCCCGCTCCCGGCGCAGGATCGTGCTGACCGCCACCGCGTCGGTCACCGGGGCGCTGACCCTCGCGGCGCTCCTGTGGTGGCTGCCCTCGTCCCTGGGCGGCACACCGGCCATGGCGCTGTTGTGGATCCCCGATGTGGGGTGGGGCCTGGTGGCCGCCTTCGTACTCGCCCTGCTGCTTGCCGCGGAGCGTACGGTCCTCGCCGCCCTGGACCTGCGGTGGCAGCGGGCCGCCGCGCCGTAGCGCCCCTGCCACCGGTGGGCGTCAAGCCACGGCGTAGTCGGCGAGGGCCGGTTCGAGTACGTCGAAGGCGCGGGCCGCTTCCTCCCCGACGATCCCGGCGATCTCGGGGTTGGTGCGGCCGGCGAGCGTGAGGTCCTGGATGCGCCGGAACAGGGTGCGCTGCACGGCGCCGAACAGGGCTGCGGCCGTGCGTGTGGTGATGTCGTCGGCGGTGGATCCGGTGGCCTCGGCGAGGGCGTCGGCCAGTGCTTCCTCGCGTTGGTCGTGCAGGCCGCGCAAGCAGACCGAGAGGGTGGGGCTGTCCGCGATCATGCGGGAGAACTCCGGCCCCGCGAAGCCGCAGACCGGATCCTGTGCCGCCACCGCGGCCTCGAAGGCGCGGCGCAGTGCGGACAGGGCGGATTCACCGCTGTCCCGGGAGGCCACGGTGCGCGCCAGGCTCGCGATGAACTCGTCCTGGTGGTCGAGGGCCAGGTCCTCCTTGCGCGGGAAGTAGTTGGTCACCGTCTTCTTGGCGACGCGGGCCGCGGCGGCGATCTCCGCGATGGTCGTCTTCTCGAAGCCCCGCTCGATGAAGAGCCTGGTCGCGTGGTCGGAGATCAGCTGCCGGGTCTCCCGCTTCTTGGACTCCCGCAAGCCCATCGGCTCGGTGTGCTCCGGGGCACTCGCCTTCGCGTCTGTGTCGATACTCATGGGCAAATCTTACCCTCGTGGCATTTTTATGCTGACCCCCTGTGGTTGCTGGTCTAACGTTGCGTCCGGACTGCCTGTACGCCGGGTTCGGGGTGGCCGCGCCCTTCACTCTGATCTGGCACGACGCCGACATCGCCCGCCAGGCGCTTGCGGCCGTCGTCCGGGACGCCGAGAAGGGGCTCACCTACTTCGAGGAGATCGTGCAGCTCCTCGAAAGCCACGGCGTCACAGTCCTCTGCGGTGGCGCGGCGGACTTGCCTGACAGCCAGGGCCTTGAACTGCTCGTGCGTGGCATCCCGTCCATCCGCTCACGCCGAGGACCAGGATTCCTATTCGGCTTCCACCTGCTGGACGCGGCGCCACCACTGCCGCTTGCCCGTGTCGTGTACGACCACGCCGAGCCCGGCCAGTTCCTTCCGCAATTCCGCGATGCCCTTCTCCCCTTTCCTTTTCAGGGCCGAGGCCCGCGCTTTGAAGAACGGGTATCCGTGAGCTCGAAGGCCTTCCGCGAGCTGCTTGATCGACGGCAGGTCCGTGCCCTCGTTCTTGCTCTGCAGTCGTGACCGGCCGGGGTGCCCGGGTTCAGCCCGGCAGACGCCACGGTGGTACTGACAGCGTGGTCCAGGCGCGCAGCAGCCATTCCAGCGGGCCGTAGGCGTGGTGGCGCAGCCACCATCGGGCGGCCACTGCCTGTGCCGCGAACAACGTCAGGGCGATCGCCGCGACGCCGATGGGTGCGACACGGCCGATCAGGGCGGCCCCGAAGCCGGTGAACAGCAGGGCACAGACCAGGGATTGACCGAGATAGTTGGTCAGCGACATGCGGCCCGCCGGCGCGAGCGCGGTGACCACGGCCTGGCCGCAGCGGCCACCGGCGAGGCGAAGCACCGTCGCCGCGTAGGCGGCGGCCAGCAGGGGAGCCGTGATCACGTCGAGGCCCATGGCGAAGAGCTGGTACGCGGACTCGGGGTGGTTCAGGCTCGCGTCCGCGTACACGATGCCACCCAGCAGCCCGACCGTGAAGCCGGCCCACTGGAGTCGCCGCAGGAGCCGCTGGTGCCGGTCGGTGTCCGCGAGGGCCCGTCGGCGGCCGGCCGCCAGGCCCAGCAGGAAGGCGGCGAGTGCGGACGGCGCCTGGAAGAAGATCAGCAGAAGGGCCACGTCCGGCAGCTTCTGGAGGTGGGCGCCGATGATGGATGCCGGTCCACCGCGCAGGGCCTCGGTCGCCTGGGCCGCGGCGGACGCCGTGGACGCGGGGATCGTGCCGCCCCCGCCCGCGTGCCCGACGGCGAGCGCGAGGAGCGCGTATCCGACGGCGGTCACCGCCAGCAGCACCACCGCGATCCGCACCGCGGTACGGGGCTGGACACGGCGCAGTGCGAGCAGGACCACGCCGAGGATGGCGTACAGGGTGAGGATGTCGCCGGGAAAGAGGATGACGGCGTGCACGACGCCGATCACGAACAGCCCGGTCAGGCGCCGCAGGAGGCGTGGTGTGAACCGGGCGCCGCATCGCTCGGCCGAGTCGATCTGCAGCGTGAAGCTGTAGCCGAACAGGAACGAGAACAGCAGGAAGAACTTCGCCTCGAAGAGCACCGCCACCAGCCCGCGGACGGCCTCGCTCAGCGGCCCGCCGAGACCCGGGTCCTCCAGGCCGGTGCCGTGATAGGCGGAGGCCATGTAGGTGATGTTGACCATCAGGATGCCGAGCAGTGCGAAGCCGCGCAGCGCGTCGACCTGCGCCAGCCGGGCGCCGCCGCTCGGCCGCTGTTCCCCTGCCGTGGGGAGGGGATGCGGGGGGCTCTCCGTAAGCGGTCGGGCTCTCACAGGGACTCCAATCTATCGAATTAAAAACGGTCGTACCGAATACGAGCGTAATCTCAACGTACTATGATTGTCGACAGGGGGCGCACGGTGCCCCGCTTCGCTTCGGGAGAGGGAGGACTGTGGGAGTGCCGCAGGAGCCGACGGGCTGGGGCGACAGTGGCGTCCCCTGCCTGCACAGGGGGATCCCCGAAGGAGTCGAACGGCAGGTGGCCGCCCTGTACTGGGAGGCGTTCGGCCGCAAGCTCGGCAGCGCGCTCGGCCCGCCCGCGAAGGGCCGGGCGTTCCTTGCCTCCCATCTGCACCACGACCGCGGTATCACCGCGCTCGACGGCACGGGCCGCGTCGTCGGCGTCGCCGGCTACGACCTCGCGGGCCGTGCGCTGTCCGGCGGCTCGGCGCGTGACGTGCTGTCCGGCTACGGCCCCCTACGAGGGCTGCCCCGGCTCGCCCTCCTCGCCCTGTTCACCCGGAAGCCCGCCGAGGGTGAACTGGTGATGGACGGCATCTGCGTGGCAGCGGCACATCGCGGCGCCGGCATCGGCGGCCTGCTGCTGCGTGAGATCGCCGCCGTGGCCGCCGAGAACGCCTGCTCCCGGATCCGGCTCGACGTCATCGACGTCAACCCGCGCGCCAAGGCCCTGTACGAACGCCACGGCTTCAGTGCCGCACGCACCCAACGGACCCCGTGGCTACGGAAGCTGATGGGGTTCGGTGCCGTCACCACCATGCACCGGCCCGTCACCCCCGACGACCTGGGCGGAGGAAGCCCCCGATGAATCACGCACGGCAGGACCACGTACACCGTCCGGAGATCCCCACGCGGCTGCTCGTACACGCCCTGGTCCGTGAGGACGGGACCGCCGACGCCGGTGAGCTCTACGCCGTCGCCGGACTCCTCGGCATGACCGACCAGCAGGTCCGGCTGTGCATCAAACGCCTTGTCGCCGAAGGCCGGTTCACCCAGGACGGGCGGGGCCGCAAGGCCGTACTACGGGCTGTCGCCGATGCCGCGACCGGCGCCGTCGCTCCCGACACAGACCATGTCCGTCACGCCTACCGGCAGGACCGCGGACTCGCGCCCTGGGACGGCACGTGGCACCTGTTCGCCTTCGCCATTCCGGAAGCGCGCCGCACCGCTCGCGACACCCTGCGTGAAACCCTGCTGCACTTGGGCGCGGCCCCCGTTCAGGGCGGCCTGTACGTCGCCGCCAACCCCATCGCCGATCTGGTCGAGGCCCAGGCCCGCCATCTCGACGTACTCGACGCCGTCACCTTCCTCACCAGTACCGACCTGCGCATCGGAGACATCGATGACCCCCGCCAACTGGCCGCCACCATATGGCCCTTGGACGAGATCGCTGCCCGGCACGAACACCTCGCCGCCTTTGCCGGGACCTGCGCCGACCGACTGGCCCACGGAGCGGACCTGTCCGGGGTCGAGCGGCTCACCCTCGCCGTCGAACTCGCCGTGGAGTTCAGCCGCGCCATGACCCCCGATCCGCTGCTGCCCCCGGAACTGGTGCCCCGGCCCTGGCCCGGCAGCCGCGCCCGCCGGCTCGCCCAGGAATGCTGGACCGCTCTCCGGGCCCTCCCCGCCGCGCAGGGCAACCCCACGTCACTGCCTCGCCTGTTCCGCCTCTACGGCGACGCGATCATCGAGCCCGACGGGCGGTGATGCGCGTGCCGGAGGGCGAGCCAGGACGGTGCCAGACCGTGACGGCGCTCGGAGCCGCGTCCCGGTTCACGCCCGCCTCCGGGCGATCAGCCAGGCTGCGGCGCCTGCGGCGGCACCCACAATGACCCCCACGGGAAGACGGTCACTCTGCTTACGCGGTGATCGCGGCTGGGAGAAGCCGACCAAGATCTTCTCCCGGATTTCGCCCAGACGATCTCCAGAAACCACTCAGGGGCGGGTGGGGCCGGCACCGGGTGGGATGCTGTTTTGCCTGGTCAGGGCGTGGGGGCGGGGTGGTCTCGGGCAGTCTGGAAGGGGCTTGGGGAGAGGGTTGGCTCCCAAACGGCTCCCAGAATCCGTGGCGCGGCCCGGGCCAGGCCAGACCGTTCGCTCCGTCTCCACTACGTGGGGTCGGACAGATCCCCCACCAGCAGGTCAAGAGTCGCCTCCTCATGAAGTGCCACGCCGAGCGCGGCCATGGCAGGCGCGAGCCCCGGGTCCCAGTCCGCGTCGACCGGGCGGCCTTCAAGAGGTAGTTGTGGGACACCCTTTGCCTGGCTGGCAGCGGCGAGGCGTTCGTAGTCCTCGGCGCCCATGCGCCACGGCAGGGCTTCGTAGCGGCGGATGATCCGGTTGGCCAAAGTGATGCCCGGCCAGTCGAAGTCGCCGTGGTAGGCGAAGCGGCAGCCGGTGGAGGCGAGGGCGTCGAGGAGGGTGAGGACCACCGTCGCGGCGCTGCCGGACGTGCAGACCAGGGCTCCGGCACAGCCCGCATCCGCCGCGGCTTCCACCACGCGCGGGTTCTCGCAGATGTGGACGACGGTTCCGGCCGGCAGCTGGAGCCGCAGGTCGAGCAGATCGCGCGGTGTCAGGTGGGTCTCGGCGTGGTGGTCGGCCCGCTCTCGCAGTGACCTCGCACGCCAGTCCTCGCCAACGGGCCGGAGTCCGTAGGTCAGCACCGTGCTGGAGACCTCGTCCGGTGTGACGGAGACCAGCCGCCACAACGCGCGCCGGCCGGCTGCGTTGCTGGGCAGGTCCGTGTTGTGGGCCAAGGCGATGCCGCGCTGGACGAGGCGGGCGAGCCAGGTGCCGTCGTCCAGGCCGTGCGCCGAACCGGTCACCGCTGCGGCAAGCTCGCCACGGCCCCGCGTGCCGGTGCGTTCCGGATCGAGCAGCACGGTGAGCACCCGGACCGCTTGCTGAAGCGTCCGCACCGCCGCTTCGGGCGTCACTCCTTTCGGAACGCCGGTGCGGCGCAGCACGTCGGACCACTGCCTCGTCCACTCCTGCCGGGCGAGCAGGGAGGCGTCGAGGGACGCGGTGAGCGATGTCCAGACGTGTTGCCGCTGTGCCGCGTTCTCCTCGCGGGCCGCACGGCGATCGGTGAGCGGAGGACCGAGTTCCTCCAGGACCTCCCTGAGCCCGAGCCCCGCAGCCGAGGCCCGCAGGCGTTCGTCGAGCGCGTCGAGCCTCACGGTCACGGCCGTACCCGTAAGGGGCTTGCCCAGCAGGAGTGACAGGTCGTTCCGTTCCTGGGCGCTCACCGCGGTCAGCCGGAGGGAGCCGGTGGACTGTACGCCGTTGCCCTCCAAACGTCTGCGTGCCGCGCTCCAGAGTCGGGTGAGACCGGGGCCTGCCAGCCAGTCGCGTGTGGCGGGTGGAAGTCCGCTCATACCGGCGCCAGACGCCGGTGGCGACCGTTCCATGTGTAGTGCAACGTGGCCACCCCGCGCACATGGGGGTCGCGTAGGCACTCGTAGATGTGCAGGGACGGGACCTCGGCCCAGTTGCCCATCAACCGCTCGCTCGTGAGGACGAAGTCGAGATCCAGATCGACGAGGATGCGGCCCAGGCGCCCGTGCGTGGGTTCGTCGACCTTGGCGAAGGCGTCGTCCAGGAGGATCAGCCGCGGCGCGTGCGGGGCCGAGTCGGCGAGGCTGGTGAAGTGGGCGGCAGCGGCGGCGAAGAGCACGAGGTACGAGAGCACGCGCTGCTCTCCCTGGCTCAGGCCGGTGCGGCCGGTCAGCTTCCTCCTGCGTCCGGGGGCGGCGTCCTCGACCACGAAGGTGTGGAAGGTGAACCATGCGCGGTAGTCCAACGCGGTCCGCAGATGGGCCGTGTAGCCGGCCGAAGGTTCGGCGCGCCGAGCATCCTCGATGCGGCGTTGCAGTACCTCGCGAAGCTGCTCGGTCTGCTCGCGAGTCCGGAGGCTCGACGGGCTGCGCAGCAGTTCGACGGCCACCCGCACGTCGGCGTCCACGTCCTCGTCGAGCTTCCAGAGCAGTTCCACGCCGAGGCCGTGCGAGGTCCGTACGGTCTTCAGAGTGTCGTTGAGAGCCGCGACCAGGTTGGCTGCCGTGATGACCTGCGCGGAGAGATGGTCGCCGAGCTCGCCGGTCAGGAAGCGCTGGAACACCTCGCTCTCGCGCTCGGTCAGCCGTCCTCTCGCCTCCGCGGACTGCACAGCGATCCGCTCGCCCACGACCGCGACATCGTGCGAACCGTGGTCGTCGAGCAGACGGCACACCTTGATGCCGTCGCGCTCGTCGAGCTGTGCGTCGTAGCCGCCTGCCAGTTGATCGCGCAGCGCTGTGTGCCGTTTGAGGAGAGTGCCGTCCGATACCTCGTCCTGCGAACCGACGAGGACCTGGTCCACTGCCTCCGCCAGTGCACGCAGCGCGCGTAGGCGGTCACGGACGTCCGAACCGGGGTCGTCCGAGACATGGTCGGGCAGAGACGACCGGTCCAGCCCCGCCCCGTTGACGACCTCCGGACGGCTGAGAGCATCGCGGAGAGCGCGGCCGGTGTCGATGACCGTCGCCTCCTGCTCCGCCAGTTCCTCGCGTAGACGCTTCTCCTCCTCTTCCGCACGCACGCGTTGATCGCGCAGTTCGTTGTGGGCACGCTCTCTCGCCGGGATGGCGCCCACGGCGTTCGTGATGCGCTCCTTGGCCGCCTGCTCGTTGGCGAGGATCTTCTCCTCGGACGATCCGACGGCCGCCTCTCGGGTCCGGAGGTCCTGCTGCGCGGTGCGTAGTTGCCGGTGGCGAAGCCGGTAGCCCTCTTCCGCCTCCGAGCGTCCCTCGCGGGCCCGCGCGTACCGACGGTCGTCCGCCTGACTTCCGCCGAGCCGAGCGACCGTACCGCTGACCGCCCTGCGCAGGTGACCGATACCGGTGAGCAGGGAAGCCAGCGCGGTGCGTACGCGGTCCAGGGCGGCGGCATCGGTGGGCAGGTCATGGGCGGTCGCGGTGGCGTCCGCCTCGGTGCGCGCCGAGACGGCGAGAGCGCGGGCCTCCTCGGCCAGCCGTGCCGCACGGGCTGCCTTGGCGGTCACGTCTCGCAACGCCCTCTCCTCCGAAGTACTCATGCTCCAGGCGTCGGAGAGCTGCTGCGCCCGAGGGAAGTCGCGTTCCGCAAGAATGAGGGCCCGTCGCCTGGAATCGGCTGCGGCGAGTTCGTTACGGGCTTCGGCCAGCCGCCGTTCCGTCTGCCTGAGCCGGTCTTCCAGTTCGGCCAGTGCGCGCCGCCGGGTCTCGGCCCGCACGGCTGCGCCCACGTACTCGGCGACGCTCTTGTGGTGCCGGCCGCGCAGGGCTCCCAGACGCCAGCTTCCGTCGAAGTGGACCGCACTGGCGGTCGTGGTCTCCGAGGCCGGTGCGAGCGCGATGGCTGACAGCAGGCATTCCACCTGCGCGGACGTGATGCCGCACTCCGGATGCGGGACCGGGCGCAGGGCCGAGGCGAGGTTCTGCGCTACCGGCAGCGGTTCGGGGCCCGGCTGCAGAAGGGTGTCCCCGGTGAGGGGGTTGAGAAGGGCACCACCCGCGCTGACCCACGCATCGAGGATCCCACTCGCCTCCAGCGCCGCCTCCAGGCCGCCCCGTTCGGTGGAGGCCAGGTGCTCCGCGAAGTCCACCAACCGGTAGAAGGGCGCGCCGCCGGCCGGATCCCTCTCCGCGGTGCGGTGGTACGGGGACGGAGGCTCGGGGTCGGTACGCCGTTCCCAGTCCTGCCTCTCCTTGGTCAGGCGGTCGATCTCCTCGACGAGCCGGCCGACGCCGAGCGCCAGCGCGTCGCGGTGCCGGATGAGGGCATCCGCGTACGGCTCCAGGGTCGCGTGGGCTGTCTGCCGCGCGCGGGTGTCGATGTCTGCCGGGAGCGTGCGGTCCGAGAACGGCGCGTCGGGGTCGGTCGCGCAGGCCACTTCAGCGAGGACGGCATCCAGCGGCGGGCAGTCGGGCCCCGCTGCGGTCCGTGCGCCCTCCACCCACGCGGCGACCTCGTCGGCGTACCCTCGACTCTCCTCCGCGACCTTCTCGCGGTTGACTTCGAGACGGTCGGCGGCCTCCTCCGCCTCGCCCTCCAGCCGTTCCCGCTCCCCGTCGGCCTGCGCTGCCCGGGCTCGGGCTTCATCGGCCTGCGAGGAGAGACGGGCCACCTCCTGGACCATCCGTTCCCGGTTCCGTACGACGGCTTCGGCATCTCCCAGTTGCCCCTGCCAGGACCGCAGCCCAGCCTCCGTCGTGGCCGTGTCCACGCGCACCACCGGCCGGTGCCGTACGATCTGCGGTTCCCCGTCCGGGCTGGTCAGTTCCGTCTGCGTCGACGGGGAGTGGACCGTGCGCGGCAGAGCCACCGCGTCGCCGAGATGTCCGGCGGGAAGCCCCGCCCTCTCCGCCTGGGCCAGCAGCTCCCGGTGTTCGGTGGTCAGTTCGGTGAGTCGGCTGCCCAGGTCCTCGACACCCTCGGCCAGCCGTTCGGCCACGCCCTCTTCCGCCTCGTGCGCGCTGCGCAGAGCGGCGAAGGCGGTCATGGCCGTGGTGTGCAGGGCCTCCACCGTGCTGCGGCGTTCCGACAGTTCGCGCAGGCTGCGGTAGGCGTGGCTGTCGTGCAGAGCGGCAAGGTCCGTCCGGGCGGACTCTTCCTCCTCGCGGAGCGTCTCCAGCCCGGCTTCCGATTCCTTCTCCTGTCCCTTCAGGGCGCCCGTGTGCTGTGCGGCGTCCCCGGCCTTCCGGCGTCGTCCGGAGAGGGTGTCCAGTTCCCGGCTCACGTCCCGGGCCGAGGCGCGCAGGACACCGGCGAGGTAGCGGCGGTAGTCGGCGAGGAACGTGCGCAGCGCCGCGTCGGTACGTTCCAGGCGGGCCAGTTCGCCCCGCACGGTGTCCAGGTCGTGGAGGTTGCGCGCCACCTTCTCGACCACGTCCTCGTCGAGCCCGGGCAGGGTCTCGCTCAGCAGAACGGCCAGGCCGCCGTGCTCGATGCGGTCCCCGACCGTGGGGCGCCGCAGCCGGTGCAGGAGCTGGGTGAGGTTGCGGTAGCGCGTCGCGTCCGTGATCCCGAAGAGGTCCCGGGCCACGCGGGCACGGTGCTCGACAGCCCGGTCCGTCGTGTTGTCGGAGCCGACGATCTCCTTGAGCCGGTCGAGGGCAAGTGGCTTGCCCGCCTCGACCAGGCGCAGATCCTTACCGACGCGCAGTGTGGTGACGAAGAAGGTCGGCACCGCCTTCTGCGCCGACTTCGAGGCACGGACGGCCGCGCCGAGCGTCAGATAGCGGTGGTCGCCGCCCTCATCCGTACCTCGGAACTCCACCCACAGGTAGCCGAGGCGGTTGGTCTGCTCGAAGCCGTCCAGCATCAGCCAGGCGAGCGTCGTCCGCCCGGTGCCGGTTGCGTCCAGGGCCCGGGAGTCGCCGTCCAGGAGGTACGGGAGCAGCATCTCCAGGGCCTTGGACTTGCCCGCGCCGTTCTTGCCGCGCAGCAGCAGCCGCCCGTCACCGAACGCGAACTCCTGCTCGTCGTACTGCCAGACGTTCTGGATGCCCGCGCGGTGCAGCCGGAAGCGGGTGCTCGCCGTCGTCGTCGAGGGGCCGGAACGCGGAAGCGGGACGAGGCCGCGCGCGTCGGTGGTCATAGCGGCAACTCCTGCTGTGCATCGGTGGCTTCGGGGCTCACGCCGGTCGTACGCACGGTGACGCGGGTGGCGTATCGGGCTGCCGCGGCGAGCAGTACCCAGCCCTCGCCGCCGGGCCGGGCTTCACGGACGTCGGTGACCTGGCGGCCTTCCGGCAGCTCTCCGGCGTATCCCTCCGGCAGCCCCTCTCCCTCGGATCGCAGCGGACCGGCGGGGGCGAGCAACCGCATACGGGACAGCAGGTCCAGCACGGCTTCGCGCAGGGCGCGGAGGTCTTCGAGGTAACCGCGCTGCCAGTTGCTGCGGCTTCCGTACTCGGCGACCAGATCGGCCAGCAGCTCATCCATCACGCCGTCCGGAACGGCCACCCCGACGACGAGCACGCCGCCGGTCGCCGGATGTCCGGGCTCGGGTGGGCGGAGCCGTTCCACCAGCCGTTCCACCAGCAGCAGTGCGGCCTGGGCGACGGTCCCCGTCCCGGGAAGGTGGAGATCGGTCAGCTCCTCCTCGGGGTCGACCAGTGCCACTCCCTCGGCGCGGATCTCCGTTTCCAGGCCCAGGAGTTCGAGGAACGCCTGGGCTTCCCGGCGCTGGCGGGTGCGGAGCCAGTCGCGTTCGGCGTCGGTCAGCTCGTCGAGGTGGACGACGGGTGTCTCGACGAGCATCCGGCGCACGTAGGTACGCGGCCCTCCGAACCCCGGGTCCGCCGCTCGCCGGACCAGGTCGGCACCGTCCCGCGACTGGGCGAGCGGTCCGGCCACGATGACGCGGGCGAGCTCCCGGTCGACTGTGATCAGCGCCTCCCCGTCGGCCTCCTGGGCGATGACGCCCACGTGGCCATGCGTCTCGATGAGGACGCCCCACTCGACGAGCTGGCGCAGAGCCGCGACCAGGGTCCGTTTCCCGGCTGCTCGGCCCGTCTCCTCCAGCTCGATGTCCGCGTCGGCCGCCGCGGCCCGGATCTCGGCGACGAGCTGCGACAACAGCATCTGCTCCGGTGCGGTGACCAGCACCGACAGGGCCAGCGCGAGGCAGGCGTAGGTGTGCGGCGTGAAGGGCGTGCCGGTGGACCGCACGAGCCGGTGTCCCGACCGCGCTCCCAGCCCGGCCTTGAACAGCCGGGCATAGGAACTGTCGACCAGGAGGCGGTAGCCGAGCACCTGCTGGAACCGCCCGCCCAGCCAGTCGGCGTGTCTGCGGACCAGCGGGAAGAGGTCGGCGTGCGGGCCGTCCGACGTGACCAGCGGATGGGCGAGCAACAGCCGTGCGGCGGTACGGCGTTCGGTGGCCAGGGCCACGTCGTGGGCGGAGGGGAGAGTCACGACACACTCATCTCCGCTGTGTCGGCGTGCGCCGTGCCTGACTGCGCCACACTCGCCTCGCCCCCGGTCGACTCCTCTTCGCCCGCCTCACCGTCCGCTGTGGCAGCCGTCCTGCGGACGACCAGCTTCAGGTCGTCCAGCAGCAGGTCCCCGTCGGCCGAGCGGAGAAGCGTCCGCGTGCCCGCCGTACGGTGCACGGTGAGCCGGATGCCCAGATCGGCGTCCTCGCTCCACGCCGCGTCCAGACCGAAGCCCGGCATCTCCTCCCCGCCCGCTTCGGCGCGCCGCTTGAGCTGCGCGTTCCCGAGTGCCGTGGCCAGCAGTTCCAGGAGCAGGCTCAGCGCCGCCGAGGTGAGCCGTACGCCGTCGAAACGGCCGGACGCGCTGCACAGCTCGTCAGCCGCCGCCCTCCTGTCCGCAGCCCGCTGACGTGCTGCCTCCCGCAGCCGTTCCTTCTGCGCGGAATGGTCCTCCACCGACGCCGTCCGGCCTCGCTGCGCGCGGCTGCCCCTCTCGCGCAGCGCGACCGGGACCTCGACCACCGGGCCGGTCCACCAGCTGGTGTAGGCGGGCACCACCTCGTCGGTGGCGGGCGGTATGCCCAGGTGGCGGGCACCGTAGAGACCGAAGGCCGCGACAGCGATGTCGTGCGCGTCCTGCGGCGCGGCCTCGTCGAACCACCGGGCCAGCCGCAGCAGGTCCCGGCGCCGCGACATCTCCCCGGTGGCCGAGCGCAGCATCCGCCTGGCGTTGGCCAGCAGCGATTGAAGGGCCCGCAGGGTGGCGTCCCGCAGCTGGTCGACCTGGCTGCCCTGCCCGTCGGTGTCCCTGAACCAGCCCCGCAGCCCCTCCCAGTCCGCGAGTTCGCGTCCCCGGCTGCGCTGCACCCGGGACTCCGTGCGCCCTTCGCTCTGCGACGAAAGCCCGGCGAGGCCCTGGGCGTGGGTGTCCAGCCGGTCCAGCAGGGCCGGGAGACGGGGCCACAGCGTGTCCAGTGCGGCCGAGATGCGGGGCGCGCGGAAGGCCACGTCCTCCGTGATCGCCTCGACGTAGTCCAGGAGCAGTTCCTTGAAACCCTGGTACTCGCCGCTGTCCAGGTCGTACCGGGCGAGCACCTGGCCGAGGTAGGCGTAGAAGTCCCGGACGGAGTCCGCGAACTCGGCGAACTGCACGAACAGCGTGCTGACCCGCTCCAGCCCGTCCTGCGGGGCGATGCCGCCCGGCTCGGTGACCAGCTCGGCCAGCTCCCGGAGCCCGCGCTCGACCAGGGCCAGCAGCTCGTTGCTCACCTCACGGGCGGCGTCGGCCTCGGCCAGCACCCCGTCGGCGTCCCGCTGGACGTGCTCGCCCAGCCTCGACAACTGGTAGCGCGCGCGGGAACGCTGGTACTCGGTGATGCTGGACGCCTTCACCGTATGGCTGCCGCGCAGGAGGTTGCCCCACCGCTCCAGCTGCTCCAGCCGCGCTGTGAGGGTGTCGCCGTCGAGTCCCGCACCCGGCCCGCCGGACTCACGCAGCTTCGCCATGACGTCCGGGACAGCCGGGTCCGCCAGGAGCGTCCCGCAGAAGACCCGCATGATCGCGAGGTACTCCAGCCGCTCCGGCGCGCTCAGGTAGGCGTACGCGTCCAGGCGTCGGCGCGTCTCGTCGGTGCCGGGTGCCGAAGACGCGTCACCGGATTCCGGCGGGGTGCCGGGTGCGGGTTCCTCCATGTCTGCGAGGTTACGTGGAGGGTTCGGCAGACGACGCGGGGTGGCCGGAATTGGTCCGGGAGGCTGCTGATGTGTGGCTCGGCGCACGTTCACCCTCCCGCTGGGAAGGGCGAACGTGCGCTGTGGGAGGCCGGTTCCGGCCACTGGCCGACTTCGGGTCCTACTCGTGCTGCGTCTCGTTGGCCAGACTGCTGGACGGGGGCGACGGGGGAGGGGAGGCGTGCATGGCGGCTCGGCGCGGACGAGGTGCGGCTGTGCGGAGGCGGAAGGCGGTCCGCCTGAAGCGGGTGGCTTTGGGCGGGGGCGCTGCGACAGTCCTCCTGATGGTGGTCTGCGGTCTGGCCCTGTCTCGTCGGGGCATTGGTGCTGGGCGGCGTGGGTGCATCCGTCTGGTGGCTCCGGCGTACGGACCGAGAGGCCCGCGAGCGGGACCGTCTGTGGCGGCAGGCCGACAGGGTTCGGACCGGGCGCCGGACGCTCGCCGAGATGGACGCGATGACGGGCACGGAGTTCGAGGAGCGAGGAGGAAGGCGGCATCCAGCCATCTCCGCTCCCTTGCGGCGCAGGGATACCGACGGCGGCTCACAGCCGGTCCGGACAGTCACACTGAACGGGCCGCCCTGCCCGAGTACGCGAACGTTGCGCAGGCCCCCAACCTGCACCTGCTCTGACGGCCAAGGGGAGGCAGCCCCGGGGCCCTCAGCCTGCTGGAGTCGGGAGCCGAATGTCGAGGTCGGCTCCCAAACGGCTCCCAAGACGGCCCCAGGAACGAGTCAGGGACCTGATCCACTTAGTGGATCAGGTCCCTGACCTGGTGTTTCAGCTGTCGGGGTGGCGGGATTTGAACCCACGACCTCTTCGTCCCGAACGAAGCGCGCTGCCAAGCTGCGCTACACCCCGATCGCCGCCGGTGTCCCGGCGACATCGATTACTTTAGCCCACCCGCGCCCGCAGACGAAATCCGGTTTATGCGCAGCTGAGGGCGAGGGGGCCGTGGGTGCTCAGTCCCGGGCCGTCAGGGTCAGCAGGGTCGCCTCCGGGGGGCAGGCGAAGCGGACCGGGGTGTAGCGGTTGGTGCCGCAGCCCGCCGAGACGTGGAGGTAGGCGCGGCGGTCCTCGACGGAGTGGGTGGAGAGGCCCTTGACCCGGTCCGTGTCCAGGTCGCAGTTGGTGACCAGGGCTCCGTAGAAGGGGATGCAGAGCTGGCCGCCGTGGGTGTGGCCGGCCAGGATCAGGGGGTAGCCGTCCCTGGTGAAGGCGTCCAGGGAGCGCAGGTAGGGGGCGTGGACCACGCCGATGGAGAGGTCGGCGCCGGTCTCGGGGCCGCCGGACACCTCCGCGTAGCGGTCGCGCTTGATGTGCGGGTCGTCCAGGCCGGTGAAGGCGATCTCCAGGCCGTCGATCTTGAGGCGGCCGCGGGTGTTGGACAGGCCCAGCCAGCCCGCCTCGTCGAAGGCGTCGCGCATCGGTTCCCACGGGTTGTGGAGGACGCCGACCGCGGGTGCGTTCCCGTTGAGGCCGTGCTTGCCCTGGGCCTTTTCGAGGAGGTAGCGAGCGGGGTTGCGGAGCTTGGGGCCGTAGTAGTCGTTGGAGCCGAAGACGTACACCCCCGGGAACTCCATCAGCGGACCGAGGGCGTCGAGCAGCTCGGGCACGGCCTCGGGGTCGGAGAGGTTGTCGCCGGTGTTCACGACGAAGTCCGGGCGCAGACCGGCCAGCGACTGCAGCCAGGCGCGCTTCTTGCGCTGGCCGCTCACCATGTGGACGTCGGAGACCTGGAGCACGCGCAACGGGCGTGCCCCGTGCGGGAGTACGGGGATGGTGACCCGTCGCAGGCGGAACGAGCGGGCCTCGAATCCGGCGGCGTAGGCGAGACCGGCTGCGCCGATCGCCGCGCCGACTGCCGTGACTTTCAGGGGTACTCCGTAGCGTGCGCGCATGCGCCCATCGTCGCAGACACTGTGCGGCCAGCAGAAAACCGGCGGGCGCCGGTCGCCCCGTACCTGCCACAATCAGCACATGACCACGCTCAAGTCCAAGCTCAAGGAAGACCTCACCACGGCCATGAAGGCGCGTGACGAGCTGACCTCGGCCACGCTCCGGCTGACGCTCACCGCCATCACGAAGGAGGAGGTCAGCGGCAAGTCGGCCCGCGAGCTCTCCGACGACGAGGTGCAGAAGGTGATCGCCAGGGAGGCGAAGAAGCGCCGCGAGGCGGCCGAAGCCTTTGCCCAGGGCGGCCGGACCGAGCAGGCCGAGCGTGAGAAGGCGGAGGGCGAGATCCTCGACGCGTACCTGCCGAAGCAGCTGAGCGATGACGAGCTGGGCGCGATCGTGGCGTCCGCCGTCGAGGAGGCCAAGGCCGCCGGGGCCGAGGGGCCGCGCGCGATGGGCGCCGTCATGAAGATCGTGAACCCGAAGGTGGCGGGGCGCGCGGACGGCGGCCGGGTGGCCGCCTCGGTGAAGAAGCTCCTCGCGGGCTGAGCCCGCGCGGCGTACGTATGACGTATGTGTAGGGACAAGGGACATATGAAGGTGGGTGCCCCGGATCGGGATCGATCCGGGGCACCCACCTTCATATGAGCTGCGGCTCAGGGGCCCTGCGTGCCGCCGTTGGTCTGACCGCGGTGGCCGCCGCCGGTGTTCCCGCCGATCAGGTCCGGCGGGATGGTGATGCCGGGGAACGGGTTCTTGTCACCGGGCTTCTTGCCCCCGGCGCCGGGCCTTCCCTCGTCCCCGCCGCGGTCCCGGTCCTCGTCCCGGTCGTCGCCCTTCGGCGGGTCCGGGATGTTGACCGTGGTGAAGGGGGGAGCGGCCACGCCGTTGAGGGCGCCCGTCATAGCGTCACGCCAGATCGGCCCGGGGACCTGACCGCCGTACACCTTGTCCTGGTACACGCCACCGATCGTGATGCGTTCCATCTCGACGCTCTGGGACGGGCTGCCGACCCAGACGGCGCCGGACATGTTCGGCGTGTACCCGACGAACCAGGCGTTCTTACGGGCGTCGGTCGTACCGGTCTTGCCCGCGTTGTCGCGGCTCTGGAGACCCGCCTCCTGACCGGTACCGGAGTCGACCACACCGCGCAGCAGTGTGTTGACCGTGTCCGCCGTCGTCTGCGACATCGCCTGCGAGCAGGAGGTCTTGGGCACGGGGAGCGAACTGCCGTCGGCCTTGTTGACCGACTCGATGGCGATCGGCGTGCAGTACGTACCGCGGTTGGCGAAGGCGGCGTACGCGCTCGCCATCGTCAGCGGCGACAGACCGTTGGAGCCGAGGGTCAGGGTCGACGGGTTCTGCGGGAGCTTGGAGCCGTCGCCCTGCACCACGCCGAGCTTGTCGGTAATCTGCGAGACCGGGCACATGCCGATGTCCTGGAGCATCTGGACGAAGTAGGTGTTGACCGACTTCTCCATCGCTTCCCTCAGCGCGTACGGGCCCTTCTCGGTCTCGCTCTCGTTCTCCACGTGATACTTCGGCACACCGTCGTTGACCCACGGCTTCCCGCAGGACCGCACCGTGTTCGGATAGTCCATCTCGTACGGGGACGGATAGACCTGCGTGGCCGGCTTGCCACCCTCTATGGCCGCTGCGGCGAGGAACGGCTTGAACGTCGAACCGGTCGGGAAGCCGTAATTGGAGCCGCCCATGGCCTTGTTGACCGAGTAGTTGTACTGGGTCTCGTTGGTCCCGAAGCCGTACGGCTTGGACTGGCCCATGCCCATGATCTTGCCGGTGCCCGGCTGGACCAGTGTCACGGCCGTCGCGACCTTGTCCGACTTGTAGACGTGGTTCTTGATCGAGGCCTGCACCGACTGCTGGGACTGCGGGTCGAGCGTCGTCCGTATCGTCAGGCCGCCCCGGTTCCAGATCTTGGCCCGGTCCTCCTTGGTCTTGCCGAAGACCGGGTCGGTGAGGAAGACGTGGCGTACGTAGTCGCAGAAGAAGCCGGCGCCGCTGACGGCCGTGATGCAGCCGTTCTGCGGCTTCTTGACCTTCAGCTTGATCGGGGTCGCCTTCGCCTTGTCGGCCTGGGCCTTCGAGATGTCCCCGACGTCCGCCATGCGCTGGAGCACCATGTTGCGGCGCTTGGTGGCCTCGGCCGTGTCGTTGACCGGGTCGTAGCGGCTCGGCGACTGTACGACGCCGGCCAGCAGCGCGGACTCCTCCAGCGTCAGGTCCTTGGCCGACTTGGAGAAGTAGCGCTGGGAGGCGGCCTCGATGCCGTAGGCCTGCTGCCCGAAGAAGGTGATGTTGAGGTAGTTCTCCAGGATCTTCTTCTTGCCGAGCTCTTCCTCGACCTGGATCGCGTACTTCAGCTCCTGGACCTTGCGGCCCATCGTCTGCTGGGTGGCCTGCGCGACCTTGTCCGGGTCGTCGCCCGCCTCCTCGACGAAGACGTTCTTCACGTACTGCTGGGTGAGGGTCGAGGCGCCCTCGGCGGTCCCGCCCGTCTGCACGTTGCGGTTCAGCGCGCGCAGGATGCCCTTGAGGTCGACGGCCCCGTGCTCGTAGAAGCGGGCGTCCTCGATCGCGACGATCGCCTGCTGCATGAACGGCGAGATGTCCTTCAGCGGGACCACGGTGCGGTCGCGCGAGTACACCGAGGCGATCATTCCGCCCTTGTTGTCCAGGATCGTGGTGCGCTGGCTCAGCGGCGGAGTCTTCAGGTTGGCCGGGATCTCGTCGAATCCCTCGACCGTCCCCTTGGTGGCCAGACCCAGTGCTCCGGCGGCCGGCAGCGCGATGCCCGCGAGCACAACTCCGGAGAGTGCGGCGACACCGAGGAACTTGGCGGCCTGCTGGGTCGTCGAGAGACCCCCGCCCGAGCGCTTCTTTGGCATGGGGGCAGCCTACGTTCTCATTCGCCGGACACACGTATATGCCTTGGCCTAAGCTGCTCTCAACTGTCACAGCAGTCCGGTTCCGCATCAACCCCTGTGCACGACTCGGCCACAAGCTCAGGCGCTTCCCGAATTCGCCTCGTGTGTCACTGAACGTCCGTTGTGATCCAGGTGAACTGTCCCGATTCTGCCGGGATAGTCGCGTATGCCCTCGCCTCACTCCCCTGGGTGATCTGCCGCATACGCATAGTCCGTTCGGGCCATTCAAGATTGGGCCCGAAGGGGGTGTTGTGCTGTCGCCACCTTCCGTAACGTCCTCAACTGGCAGCGGTGAATATGCCGCTACCGCCGTGGGGGAGCCTCGATTCGGGAGAGGACGGCGCCGTGATGGGCTGGGTAACCGACTGGAGTGCGCAGGCAGCCTGCCGCACTACCGATCCGGATGAACTATTCGTACAAGGGGCAGCGCAGAACAGGGCCAAGGCGGTGTGCACCGGATGCCCGGTGCGGACCGAGTGCCTGGCCGATGCGCTGGACAATCGCGTCGAATTCGGCGTGTGGGGTGGAATGACCGAGCGGGAGCGCCGCGCATTGCTGCGCAGGCGGCCCACCGTCACGTCCTGGCGCCGGCTGCTGGAGACCGCGCGCAGCGAGTACGAGCAGTCGACGGGCATCCTGCCCGTGACGATCGGACTGGACGACGACGAACTGCACGAGAGGTACGCCGCGGTGGGATAGGGCTGACGGGCGGCTACACAGCTCCGGCCGGGGCAGAACCGGTCGCGAGCCGGTCCCCGATGGCCCGGAGTCCCTCAAGGTCGTGTACGTCACCGGGCAGCGCGGCCACTTCGGTCACGGCGACCTCGGGGTGCAGCGCGGTGAAGCGGTCGCGTGTGCGCTGTTCGCGCGCGACCACCTGCATCCGTTCGGCATGCAGCCGCAACAGACCTGCGGTCAGCTCCTCGACGGAAGCGGTCCCGGGTGTATCGGGAACGTGTCCCGGCGTCGGCTCGCTGTCTTCGGTGTCCTCGTGCTCGGAGTTGTCGGGCGTGGGAACGGCCTCGGGAGAGGTGGCCGACCGGTCGGTCCGGTCACGAAGTCCAGCCTTCCCGGCCGTCTGATCCACAATGCCGACCCCGTCAAGATTTTCCGCGGCGGCCAGGGCGTGCTCGGCGGAGAGCCGGGCGGCATCGCTGCCATGGACCCGGTTGAGCACCAGACCGGCCAGCGGCATCTCCTCCGCGGCCAGCCGTTCCACGAAGTACGCCGCCTCGCGCAGCGCGTCCCGCTCCGGCGTCGCGACGACGAGGAACGCCGTGCCGGGTGCCTGCAGCAGTTTGTACGTGGCGTCGGCCCGGGTACGGAATCCGCCGAACATGGTGTCCATCGCCGCGACGAAGGTCTGTACGTCGCGCAGGAACTGACCACCGAGCAGTTTGCCGAGGGTGCCGGTCATCATCGACATGCCGACGTTCAGGAACTTCATCCCGGCCCGGCCGCCCATCTTCGCCGGGGCCATCAGCAGCTTGATGAACTTTCCGTCCAGGAACGAGCCGAGCCGCTTCGGTGCGTCGAGGAAGTCCAGCGCGGAGCGCGACGGAGGGGTGTCGACGATGATCAGGTCCCACTCGTTGCGCGCGCGCAGCTGCCCGAGCTTCTCCATCGCCATGTACTCCTGCGTGCCCGCGAAACCGGCCGACAGCGACTGGTAGAAGGGGTTCTCCAGGATCGCGCGGGCCCGCTCGGCGTCCGCGTGCGCTTCGACGATCTCGTCGAAGGTCCGCTTCATGTCGAGCATCATGGCGTGCAGTTCCCCAGCGCCCTCGCCCTCGATGCCCGGCACCCGGCGCGGGATGTTGTCCAGCGAGTCGATGCCCATGGACTGGGCGAGTCTGCGGGCCGGGTCGATGGTGAGGACGACGACCTTGCGGCCGCGCTCGGCCGCCCGTACGCCCAGTGCTGCCGCGGTCGTGGTCTTGCCCACGCCGCCCGAACCGCAGCACACGACGATCCGGATGTCCGGATCGTCGAGCAGCCCGTCGGTGTCCAGAGCGGGAGCGGGTGCTGGGGAGCCGGCTGTGTCCACCGACGCGGACGGATCCGTCGGCGCGGCCGTGTCCACCGAGGCGGCCGTGTCCGGTCTTGCGGTCGTGGCCGCGTCCGTGCGCTGTGTCATGTACCCACCCCTTGTCCCGCCCCTTCGCTCACGCCCTGCTTGCGGAGCTCGGTCGCCAGGTCGTAGAGACCGGCCGGGTCCATCCCCTCGCCGATCAGCGGGAGTTCGTACCCCGGCAGCTCCAGGCCCGCGAGCACGGCACGCTGCTCACGCTCCAGCTCGACCCGCTGGGCATGCTCGGCCGCCTGCTCGACCAGGGGGCGCACGAGCCCCGCGGAGCCGGTCACTCCGGCCCGGGTCAGCGCCTTGGCGATCTCCTTGCGGCGGCCGCCCGCCGCGGTGCGCAGGGTGTCCTCGTCCAGCAGATGGGGCCGCACCATGTTCACGATGACCCGGCCCACCGGCAGTTCGGCGGCCCGCAGCTCGGCGATGCCGTCCGCGGTCTCCTGGACCGGCATTTCCTCCAGCAGCGTCACCAGGTGGACGGCGGTCTCGGGGGACTTCAGCACCCGCATCACGGCCTGTGCCTGATTGTGTATCGGGCCGATCCTGGCCAGCCCCGCCACCTCGTCGTTCACATTGAGGAAGCGGGTGATGCGTCCGGTGGGCGGGGCATCCATGATCACGTAGTCGTAGACGTACTGGTTCTGCTTGTCCTTGCGGCGTACGGCTTCGCAGGCCTTGCCGGTCAGCAGCACGTCCCGTACGCCGGGCGCGATCGTGGTGGCGAAGTCGATCGCGCCGAGCTTCTTGAGCGCCCGGCCCGCGCTGCCCAGCTTGTAGAACATCTGGAGGTAGTCGAGAAGGGCGCGCTCGGCGTCGATCGCGAGGGCGTACACCTCGCCGCCGCCCGGCGCGACGGCGATCTTGCGCTCCTCGTACGGAAGGGACTCCGTCTCGAAGAGCTGGGCGATGCCCTGCCTGCCCTCGACCTCCACGAGAAGGGTGCGCTTGCCCTCGGTCGCGAGGGCAAGCGCGAGGGCGGCGGCGACCGTGGTCTTACCGGTACCGCCCTTGCCGCTGACGACCTGGAACCTGCTCACGTATTCGAGCCTAACCAGTCGCACCGCAGGCTACGCACGAGGTTGCGCGTGCCAGGTATTACAGTCGGGCCATGACCAAGTGGGAATACGCGACCGTGCCCCTTCTCGTGCACGCGACCAAGCAGATTCTGGACACCTGGGGCGAGGACGGCTGGGAGCTGGTCCAGGTCGTTCCCGGCCCGAACAACCCCGAGCAGCTCGTGGCCTACCTGAAGCGGGAGAAGGCGTAGTGGCGGGCGCCGTCGAGGCGAAGCTCGCCGAGCTCGGGCTGACGCTGCCGGACGTCGTGCCGCCGCTGGCCTCGTACCAGCCGGCCGTGCAGTCGGGGGTGTACGTGTACACCTCCGGCCAGTTGCCGATGGTGGACGGCAAGCTCGCGGTCACCGGCAAGGTCGGTGCCGAGGTCACGCCCGACGAGGCCAAGGAGCTGGCGAAGACCTGCGCGCTCAACGCGCTGGCCGCCGTGAAGTCCGTCGCGGGCGACCTGGACCGGATCGCCCGTGTGGTGAAGGTCGTGGGCTTCGTCGCCTCGGCGTCCGACTTCACCGGGCAGCCCGCCGTGATCAACGGCGCCAGTGAGCTGCTGGGCGCGGTGCTGGGCGACAAGGGCGTGCACGCGCGCAGCGCGGTGGGCGTCGCGGTGCTGCCGCTGGACGCACCGGTGGAGGTCGAGGTCCAGGTCGAGCTGGTCGGGGCCTAGGGGTCTTTCGCTGCTTTTTCCGATCCCGTCCGGTCGTGACGACCGGGCGGGATCATCTGTGTACGGGGCATGTACGGGGATGCACGGGGCATGTGCGGATCAGTGCACCTCTCGAACATCGGCGCGGTTCCGGATAGCCTCCGGCCATGTCCAATGGTCAGTGGTACCCACCGGAATGGCCCGACCGGATCCGGGCACTTGCCGCAGGTGAGCTGACGGCCGCGCCCCCGAAGCGGGCCGCCACCGTGATGCTGCTCCGGGATTCCGCCGCTGACACCGAGGGCGGCCCCGCTGTCCACATGCTGCGCCGCCGGGCCTCCATGGCTTTTGCCGGCGGGGCGTACGCCTATCCGGGTGGCGGGGTCGACCCGCGCGACGACGACCGGCTCGTCGGCTGGGCCGGGCCCGCGCTGGAGATCTGGGCCGAGCGGCTCGGCGTCGGGACTCCGGCCGAGGCCCAGGCCATCGTCTGCGCGGCGGTCCGGGAGACGTACGAGGAGGCGGGCGTCCTCCTCGCGGGTCCGAGCGCCGGCACGGTGGTCAGCGACACCACCGGTGCCGACTGGGAGGCCGATCGGGAGGCACTGGTCGCCCGGGAGCTGTCCTTCGCCGAGTTCCTGGACCGGCGCGGTCTGGTGCTGCGCTCGGATCTGCTGGGCGCCTGGGCGCGCTGGATCACCCCCGAGTTCGAGCCCCGCCGCTACGACACCTGGTTCTTCGTCGCCGCGCTCCCCGAGGGCCAGCGCACCCGCAACGCCTCCACGGAGGCCGACCGCACGGTGTGGATCGGGCCCGGCGAGGCGGCCGACGGATACGACAGGGGCGAGCTGCTGATGATGCCGCCGACCGTGTCGACGCTGCGGGCGCTGAGGCCGTACGGGACGGCCGCCGAGGCCCTGAAGGCGGCGGACTCCCAGGACCTCACGCCCGTACTGGCACAGGCGAGGCTGGAGGGCGGCGAGTTGGTGCTGAGCTGGCCGGGACACGACGAGTTCACCAAGCACATCCCGAGCGGGCCGGCCGGTGGCGGTTCCGGTGCGGGTTCCGAAGCGGGTTCCGGTGGCGCGGGAGGCGAATCCGTATGAGCAATGCGGCTGCGCTGCCCGGACAGCCACGCGGCACAGTTCTGTCCGGCCCTGCCACGGCCCGCGCCGTCAACGTCCTCGCCCCCAACGCCTCGCCGATGACGCTGGACGGCACCAACACCTGGATCGTCGCCGAGCCCGACTCCGATCTCGCGGTCGTCATCGACCCTGGCCCGCTGGACGACATACATCTGCGGGCCGTCATCGACACCGCCGAGCGGGCCGGCCGCCGGATCGCGCTCACCCTCCTCACCCACGGGCACCCCGACCACGCGGAGGGCGCGGCACGGTTCGCCGAGCTGACCCGTACGAAGGTGCGTGCGCTGGACCCGGCGCTGCGGCTCGGCGACGAGGGGCTGACCGCGGGCGACGTGATCACCACCGGTGGTCTGGAGCTCCGGGTCGTGCCGACCCCCGGGCACACCGCGGACTCGCTCTCCTTCCATCTGCCCGCCGACCGGGCGGTGCTGACGGGGGACACGATTCTCGGGCGCGGCACCACGGTCGTCGCGCATCCGGACGGGCGGCTCGGCGACTACCTCGACTCGCTGCGGAGACTGCGTTCGCTGACCGTCGACGACGGCGTGCACACGGTGCTGCCGGGGCACGGTCCGGTGCTGGACGACGCGCAGGGCGCGGTCGAGTTCTACCTCGCGCACCGCGCGCACCGGCTGGCCCAGGTGGAGACGGCGGTCGAGGCCGGGCACCGCACGGTGTCGGAGGTGGTGGCGCAGGTGTACGCGGACGTGGACCGGTCCCTGTGGCCCGCCGCGGAACTCTCGGTGCTGGCTCAGCTGGAGTACCTGGGCGAGCACGGGCTGATCTGACCTGCGGCGTAAACGCGGCAAGGCCCCGCCGGGCGGCGAGGCCTTGCGCGTCGTGAGGAGAAGGTGTCCGGCTAGCGGGACCGCTTCGCCAGACGCTCCACGTCCAGCAGGATCACGGCGCGCGCCTCCAGGCGCAGCCAGCCGCGTCCGGCGAAGTCGGCGAGTGCCTTGTTGACCGTCTCGCGGGAGGCGCCGACCAGCTGGGCCAGCTCTTCCTGGGTCAGGTCGTGGACGACGTGGATGCCTTCCTCCGACTGGACGCCGAAGCGGCGCGACAGGTCGAGGAGGGCGCGGGCGACACGGCCCGGTACGTCGGAGAAGACCAGGTCGGACATCTGGTCGTTGGTCTTGCGCAGGCGGCGGGCGACGGCGCGCAGCAGGGCCGTGGCCACCTCGGGGCGAGCGTTCAGCCAGGGCTGCAGGTCGCCGTGGCCGAGGCCGAGGAGCTTGACCTCGGTCAGCGCGGTCGCGGTGGCGGTGCGGGGGCCCGGGTCGAAGAGCGACAGCTCACCGATCAGCTCGCCGGGGCCGAGGACCGCCAGCATGTTCTCGCGTCCGTCGGGGGAGGTGCGGTGGAGCTTCACCTTGCCCTCGGTGACCACGTAGAGGCGGTCGCCCGGGTCGCCCTCGTGGAAGAGCGCGTCGCCGCGTGCGAGGGTCACCTCACTCATCGAGGCGCGGAGCTCCGCGGCCTGCTCATCATCGAGCGCCGCGAAAAGCGGGGCGCGCCGCAGAACGTCGTCCACGAGTTCTCTCCTTGTCGGCCTGTTCAGGGAACCGTGGTCCCCATCATGCCGGACGGTAAAACAGTGCGATCAATCACAAACCAGTTTGACGCACGGGCGTGCCGAATCGTGCGGCAGGGGGCCGATTGGGGGCGGATACACGGTGACAGGGGCAGATGTCAGTGCGTGGCTCTAGGCTGGCCAGGTGTCCAAATCGCCGGTGAGAGCGCAGGCCAAGGGGGCTGATGGGGTGTCGGGAGGCCGTGATTCCGCTGTGGGCGAACAGGGTGCGATTCGCCCGAAAAAAGCGACAAAACGCCCCGTGGGGGAGTCGGCGGGGAAGCCGGCTGTGAAGGAAACGGCGAAGGAAACGGCGAAGGAAACGGCGAAGGAAACGGCGAAGGTGAAGCCCGCAGGAGCCACAGCCACAGCGGGAGCAGGGGCAGGAGCGAGAGCGGGGCGGAAGCCGGAATCGCGTCTGGCGATGGTGCGCCGTGCCCGCAGGATCAACCGCGAGCTTGCCGAGCTCTACCCCTACGCCCATCCCGAGCTGGACTTCAGGAACCCTTTCGAGCTCCTGGTCGCCACGGTCCTCTCCGCCCAGACCACCGACCTGAGGGTCAACCAGACCACCCCCGCGCTCTTCGCCGCCTACCCCACCCCCGAGGACATGGCCGCGGCCGTCCCGGAGGAGATGGAAGAGCTCATCAGGCCGACGGGTTTCTTCCGGGCCAAGACCAAGTCGCTGATAGGCCTCTCCGTGGCGCTCAGGGACAATTACGGCGGCGAGGTGCCGGGCCGGCTCGCCGATCTCGTCACGCTTCCGGGGGTCGGGCGCAAGACCGCCAATGTCGTTCTGGGCAATGCTTTCGGTGTCCCCGGGATCACCGTCGACACCCATTTCGGCCGTCTGGTCCGCCGCTGGAAGTGGACGGAGCAGGAGGACCCGGAGAAGATCGAGGCCGAAATCGCCACGATCTTCCCCAAGAGCGAGTGGACGATGCTCTCGCACCGGGTCGTCTTCCACGGCCGCCGCATCTGCCATGCCCGTAAGCCCGCCTGCGGTGCCTGTCCGATCGCCCCGCTCTGCCCCGCGTACGGCGAGGGCGAGACGGACCCGGAGAAGGCCAGGAAGCTGCTGAAGTACGAGATGGGCGGTCAGCCGGGCCAGCGGCTGAGCCCGCCTCCGGACTACCCCGGCAAGCCCGCGCCGGCCCTCGGGGCAGGCTGACGTACGGCGCAGCCCCTGGGCGACCCGGACGGCCGGAACGAAATGCGTGATGACAGGCGTTGTGAGACGAGGGGTGCCTATGAAGACGCACGAACAGAGCACGGAAGCGGCGGCCGCGCCCGCTGCGGGAAACCCGGCAGCGGTCAGTCCCGCAGCGGCGGTCGCAGCGGCCACCGCCACGGCGGGCGCCGGTGAGGACGCCGCGATCACCGTCACGACCGAGGGGCTGCCCGCCTGGCTCGACCCCGTGGCCCGCGCCGCGCAGACCATCGAGCCCGACCAGCTCAGCCGCTTTCTCCCGCCGGAGAGCGGTGCCGGGCGGCAGTCCGCCGTACTCGTACTTTTCGGCGAGGGCGAGCGCGGTCCCGAGCTGCTCCTCATGGAGCGATCCGGAAGCTTGCGTTCCCACGCCGGGCAGCCCTCCTTCCCCGGCGGCTCCCTGGACCCGGAGGACGGCGACCAGGCGACGACAGGGCCGCTCAGGGCCGCCCTGCGGGAGGCCCAGGAGGAGACCGGCCTCGAACCGCACGGGGTCCAGCTCTTCGGCGTGCTGCCCCGGCTCTACATCCCCGTGAGCGGTTTCGTCGTGACGCCGGTCCTCGGCTGGTGGCGCTCGCCGAGTCCGGTCGGTGTCGTCGATCCGGGTGAGACGGCCCGGGTCTTCACCGTTCCCGTGGCGGATCTCACGGATCCGGCCAACCGCGCGACCACGGTTCATCCGAGCGGCCACCGGGGCCCGGCATTTCTGGTCGAATCCGCCCTGGTCTGGGGTTTCACGGCCGGAGTGATCGACCGGATTCTGCACTTCGCGGGCTGGGAGCGCCCGTGGGACAAGGCCAAACAGGTGCCGCTCGACTGGCGCGCATGACAGGCTGACTCCCGTGCTGCGCTGTCCGGCCCCGCCCGGACCCAGTCGAAGGAACGGGCCCGGTGACGAATCTGCGAGGCTATAGACGGTGAACTTGCTGGACATCCTGCTGCTGGCCGGCGCCGTGTGGTTCGCGGTCATCGGCTACCGACAGGGGTTCGTGGTCGGCATCCTGTCGGTGATCGGGTTCCTGGGCGGCGGTCTCGTCGCCGTCTATCTGCTGCCGGTCCTGTGGGACCAGCTGACGGACGGCTCCGAGGTCTCGTCGACGGCAGCCGTCGTCGCCGTCGTCATCGTGATCGTCTGCGCCTCGGTGGGCCAGGCATTCACCACCCACCTGGGCAACAAGCTCCGCCGGTACATCACGTGGTCGCCCGCGCGCGCCCTCGACGCCACCGGCGGCGCCCTGGTCAACGTCGTCGCGATGCTGCTGGTCGCCTGGCTGATCGGCTCCGCGCTGGCCGGCACCACGCTGCCGACGCTGGGCAAGGAGGTCCGCAGCTCCTCGGTCCTGCTCGGTATCTCCCGGGTGATGCCCGCGCAGGCCTCCACCTGGTTCACGGACTTCTCCTCGGTCCTCGCGCAGAACGGCTTCCCGCAGGTCTTCAGCCCGTTCGCCAACGAGCCGATCACCGAGGTCAAGGCCCCGGACCCGGCGCTGGTGGGCAGCCCCGTCGCGGCCCGCGCCAAGAAGTCCATCGTCAAGGTCGTCGGCACGGCCCCGGGCTGCGGCAAGGTCCTCGAAGGCACCGGCTTCGTCTTCTCCGGCCGCCGGGTGATGACCAACGCGCATGTCGTCGGCGGCGTCGACGAGCCGACCGTCCAGATCGGCGGCCAGGGCCGGCTGTACGACGCGAAGGTCGTCCTGTACGACTGGCGGCGTGACATCGCCGTGCTCGACGTACCGGACCTCGACGCGAAGCCGCTGCGGTTCGCCGACACCGATCACGACGCCCGGACGGGGAACAGCGCCATCGTCGCGGGCTTCCCGGAGAACGGCTCGTACGACGTACGGGCAGCGCGTGTCCGGGGCCGGATCAACGCCGGCGGCCCGGACATCTACCGCCGGGGCACCGTCCACCGCGATGTGTACTCGCTCTACGCGACGGTCCGTCAGGGCAACTCCGGCGGACCGCTGCTGACCCCCGAAGGCGAGGTGTACGGCGTCGTGTTCGCAAAGTCGCTCGACGACCCCGACACCGGCTACGCGCTGACGGCCGACGAGATCCGCCAGGACATCAAGCGCGGCCGCTCCGCCAACCAGCAGGTCGACAGCCAGGCGTGCGCGCTCTGAGTGCCTGCCCGGCAGGACCCGGACGCGGCGCTGCCCGCCGAGTCCGGAAGAGGCTTGGTGAAGTCCCGCCCGGCCGGTGAGTGTTCACCGGCCGACCGGGGCGGACATCATCCGCGTGGATGGCGCAGCCGCGCCGAGACCCAGCGGGCCCGACGGCGCAGAATGCGCGGAATACCGAGCCGGGGGTCGTGCAGAACATGCATATCGTGCACCCGGCCCGGGGGGCCGCCCCCCTCGTGAGTGCTCAGACCCGCCGTGGCGGTCGAGCGGCGGTTGCGTGCTGTGTCACCGAAGTCGTGCGTCCAGCCCATACCGGGACGTCTGCCCGTGCCTCATGGTCGGTAACCGCCCATCCGTCAGCCAATTGGCCTATGCGCCGGGCAATTGGCTGTTCGTCGGACAACTGTGCCCGTACGGCTACCGGTCGGGCTCGGGATCCTTGAGCCAGTTGATGAGTTCGGCCGAGAACCCGGCCGGATCCTCCTCGTGGGGGAAGTGCCCCAGACCGTCGAAAAGTCGCCAACGGTACGGCGCTTCGACGTACTCGCCGGACCCCGCCGCGCTCCGCGTGCGGATCGCCGGATCGAGTGAACCGTGCAGATGCAGCGTCGGTACCCGCACCGGCAGTTTCATCCGCCGGTTGAACTGGATTCCGTCCGGACGGGCGAGGGAACGCACCATCCAGCGGTACGGCTCGATCGAGCAGTGCGCCGTCGACGGGATGCACATCGCGCGCCGGTAGACGTCCACCGTCTCGTCGTCGGGGAAGTCCGGGGTCCGGGGGCCCGCCCATTCGTGGATCAGCCGGCCGACCAGCGCCGCGTCGTCCGCGACGAGCTGACGCTCCGGCACCCACGGGCGCTGGAAGCCCCAGATGTACGAGCCGGCCCGGGACTGCGCGAAGTCGGAGAGCATCGAGGAACGCCAGCGGCGCGGATGCGGCATCGAGGAGACCATGAGGCGGCGTACCAGCTTCGGACGCATCACCGCAGCCGTCCAGGCGAGGTAGCCGCCCATGTCATGGCCGACCAGGGCCGCGTCCGGTTCGCCGAGCGAGCGGATGACGCCGGTGATGTCGAGCGCCAGGTTGGCGGGGTCGTAACCCCGGGGCGTACGGTCGCTGCCGCCGACCCCGCGCAGATCCATCGCGACGGCCCGGAAACCGGCGTCGGCCAGCGCGGTGAGCTGGTGGCGCCAGGTCCACCAGAACTGCGGGAAGCCGTGCAGCAGCAGCACCAGTGGCCCCTCGCCGAGCTCGGCGATGTGGAAGCGGGCGCCGTTGGCCGCCACGTCCCGGTGGGTCCACGGCCCGTCGATCCGCACGGGCCCGCCGGAGCCGACCGGGGCGGTCGAGCCGACCGGGACCGTGGAGCCTGTCGGGTCGTTCGAGCCTGTCCGGCCGTCCCTGCCCGCGGGGGCTGCCTGACCTTCCGGGTGTGTCTGACCTTCCGGACCTGCGGGGCCTACCGGGCCTGCGGGGCCTTCCGGGCCTACCGGGCCGAATGTGCTGGAATCGGGGACCGTCATGTGGACGAGCGTGCCACAGCGGAGGCCTTGTCCGGGACCGGAGCCTTCTCCATGGCCTTGCCCGTCAGCGTGCTGCCCGACACGACCGGACGGCTCGTCCCCGCCGTGACGGCGGGCCGCGGGTGCGGCTTGACGCCCTGCAGCACGGCTGCCGTCTGCTTCGCCGAAGCGATGGACTTCTCCGGCGGCTTCAGCTTCTTGAGCTTGGCCACGGCGAACAGCGCGAGCAGCAGCGCCAGCACGATGAAGGCGCCGCCCACGATCAGGAACGACCAGGCGAGCCCGAGCCCCAGGTTGTGGATTCCGTACGCTGCCGCGAAGCTCAGTACCGGCACCGCGAACAGGATCAGCACGCCCGCGACGATGAACGCCACGCTTCCGACGACGCCGCGCTTGACGTCCTGTCGTACCTCGGCCTTGGCCAGGGCGATCTCGTCGTGCACCAGTGCGGACATCTCGGCTGTCGCCGCGGCGACCAGCTGCCCGAGACTGCGGTCGGCGCTGCCCGCGTTGTTGCCGGGGTCGCTCATCCCTGACTCCCTCTCCTGTCCTGCTCAACACATCTGGTGTCAGATCATGCCGGACTGTCCGGCTCGCTGCTCGCTGCCCCCGCCAGTTGGGCAAGGCGGCGGTGCTCGGCCGCCTTCTTCTCGTGGATAGCGGCCATCCGCAGGTGGTACTCCGGGTCGTCCTGCTCGTAGACGTCGGGCACCCCGTCCTCGTCCTCGTCGAGCTCCTCCGCCTCGTACAGCGCCCGGTATCTGCGTACCCGGAGTTTGAGCAGTACACCGGAGAGTACGGCGGCCGTCAGGGAACCGACCAGCACGGCGGCCTTGATCTCGTTGATCATGTCCTCGTCGCCGACGAAGGCCAGCTCACCGATGAGCAGCGAGACGGTGAAGCCGATGCCGGCGAGCGTGGCGACCGCGAAGACATCCGCCCAGGCCAGGTCCTTGTTCAGTTCCGCCTTGGTGAAGCGGGCAGCCAGCCAGGTACCGCCGAAGATGCCCACGGTCTTGCCGACGACGAGGCCCAGGACGACACCGAGCGTCTCGGGCCGGGTGAAGACGTCCGCCAGCGCGCCGCCGGAGAGAGAGACGCCGGCCGAGAAGAGGGCGAACATCGGTACGGCGAAACCGGCCGACAGCGGGCGGATCAGGTGCTCGATGTGCTCGCCGGGCGAGTGGGTCTCGCCGTCCCGACGGGTGCAGCGGAGCATCAGGCCCATGGCGACACCGGCGATGGTGGCGTGGATGCCGCTGTTGTACATCAGGCCCCAGATGACCAGGGCGAGCGGTACGTAGATGTACCAGCCGCGCACATTCCTGCGCAGCAGCAGATGGAAGACGGCCAGGCCGATGAAGGCGCCGATCAGCGCCACGAAGTCGATCTTCTCGGTGAAGAAGACCGCGATGATCAGGATCGCGAAGAGGTCGTCGACGACGGCGAGGGTCAGCAGGAAGGCGCGCAGCGAGTTCGGCAGCGAGGTGCCGATGACCGCGAGGACGGCGAGCGCGAAGGCGATGTCGGTGGCGGTGGGGACGGCCCAGCCGTCCGTCGAACCTCCGCCGACCACGTTCACCAGGGTGTAGACGACGGCCGGAACCGCCATTCCGCACAGCGCGGCGACGACCGGGAGGGCGGCCGCCTTGGGGTCGCGCAGTTCGCCCGCGACCAGTTCCCGCTTGAGCTCGACGCCCGCCACGAAGAAGAAGATCGCGAGCAGCCCGTCCGCCGCCCAGTGCGCCACGGAAAGGTTGAGGCCCAGCGCCTCCGGCCCGAAGTGGAAGCCGCTGACGGACGCGTAACTGGAGCCGAAGGTGTTCGCCCACACCAGGGCGGCTATCGCGGCGACCAGCAGGATGACGCCGCCGACGGTTTCGGTGCGCAGGGCGTCGGCGAGGTAGTCCCGCTCGGGGAGGGACAGCCGCCCGAGGAAGGTGCGATGGGAGGAAGAGGGGGGTGCGGGGGTGGGCGCGGCCACGAGTGGAGACCTCCGGGTCGGTACGGCAGCGATGGCATGGCTGATGCACTTGCCGACCAGACTTCCCGGCACACCCTGTGGAGATTTCTTATTGCTTTGTTGACGCAGCTGCCACTGTACCCGGGGTGCGCGGGGCTGTATCCGGTGATCTTCACCTTAATTGCCCGAGGGGCATCCGGCGCGTCTTGGGCTCTAGGAGTCGTTGCCGGATGCCCCTCGGGGACGTACTGCTGCTCGCTGCGGTTCAGTTCTCGGAGGCTGCGGTCAGTTCTCCCGGAGCCTCGGAGGCGGTGGTCAGTCCTCGGAGGAGGACGACGGCAGCTGGGTCTGGATGAGAGCCATGACCGAAGAGTCGGTCAGCGTGGTGACGTCCCCCAGCTCGCGGTTCTCGGCGACGTCGCGCAGCAGGCGCCGCATGATCTTGCCGGAGCGGGTCTTCGGCAGCTCGGCGACCGGCAGGATCCGCTTCGGCTTGGCGATCGGGCCGAGCGTGGCACCGACGTGGTTGCGCAGCTCCGCGACCAGCTCGTCGGAGGCTTCGGCCGTACCGCGCAGGATCACGAACGCGACGATGGACTGGCCGGTCGTCTCGTCGGCGGCACCGACCACGGCTGCCTCGGCGACCGAGGGGTGCGACACGAGCGCCGACTCGACCTCGGTGGTCGAGATGTTGTGCCCGGACACGAGCATCACGTCGTCGACCCGGCCGAGCAGCCAGATGTCGCCGTCCTCGTCCTTCTTCGCGCCGTCGCCCGCGAAGTATTTGCCCTCGAAGCGCGACCAGTAGGTGTCGATGAAGCGCTGGTCGTCGCCCCAGATGGTGCGGAGCATCGACGGCCACGGCTCGGTGAGGACGAGGTAGCCGCCCCCGCCGTTCGGAACCTCGTTGGCCTCGTCGTCGACGACCGTGGCCGAGATGCCGGGCAGGGCGCGCTGGGCACTTCCCGGCTTGGTCTCCGTCACGCCCGGCAGCGGCGCGATCATCATCGCGCCGGTCTCGGTCTGCCACCAGGTGTCCACGATCGGGCACTTGTCGGCGCCGATGTGCTTGCGGTACCACATCCACGCCTCGGGGTTGATCGGCTCACCGACCGAACCGAGGATCCGGAGACTGCTCAGGTCGAACTTGGCGGGGATGTCGTCACCCCACTTCATGAACGTACGGATCGCGGTCGGCGCGGTGTAGAGGATCGTTACGCCGTACTTCTGCACGATCTCCCAGAAACGCCCCTGGTGCGGGGAGTCGGGCGTGCCCTCGTACATGACCTGCGTCGCGCCGTTGGCCAGCGGGCCGTAGACGATGTACGAGTGGCCGGTCACCCAGCCGATGTCGGCGGTGCACCAGAAGACATCGGTCTCCGGCTTGAGGTCGAAGACCGCGTTGTGGGTGTACGCCGCCTGCGTCAGGTAGCCGCCGGAGGTGTGCAGGATGCCCTTCGGCTTACCCGTCGTGCCGGAGGTGTAGAGGATGAAGAGCGGCTGCTCCGCCTCGAAGGCCTCGGGGGTGTGCTCGGCGGACTGCCGGCCGGTGATCTCGTGCCACCAGACGTCGCGGCCCTCGGTCCATGCGGTGTCCTGGCCGGTGCGCTGCACCACGAGGACGTGCTCGACGCTGTCGATACGGGAGACGGCGTCGTCCACGGCGGGCTTGAGCGCGGACGGCTTGCCGCGGCGGTAGCCACCGTCGGCGGTGATGACGACCTTGGCGTCCGCGTCCTGGATGCGGGTGGCGATGGCGTCGGCGGAGAAGCCGCCGAAGACCACCGAGTGGGCGGCGCCGATGCGGGCGCAGGCCAGCATCGCGATGGCGGCCTCGGGGATCATCGGCAGATAGACGGCGACCCGGTCGCCCTTGCCGACGCCGAGCTCGACGAGCGCGTTGGCGGCGCGGGAGACCTCGTCCTTGAGCTGTGCGTAGGTGATGGCGCGGCTGTCGCCGGGCTCGCCCTCGAAGTGGATGGCGACCCGGTCGCCGTTGCCGGCCTCGACGTGGCGGTCCACGCAGTTGTACGCGACGTTGAGCTTGCCGTCCGCGAACCACTTCGCGAAGGGCGGGTTGCTCCAGTCGAGCGTCTCGGTCGGCTCCGTGGCCCAGGTCAGGCGACGGGCCTGCTCGGCCCAGAAGCCCAGCCGGTCCGCCTCGGCCTGCTCGTACGCCTCCGCTTTGACGTTGGCATTGGCGGCCAGATCGGCAGGCGGTGCGAACCGCCGCTCCTCCTTGAGCAGATTGGCCAGGCTTTCGTTGCTCACGACATCTCCCATTCCCAGGGTGTCCGTTGTGTCCCGGGGCATAGCTCATCAGGCCAAAGGCCGGGTGACAAGTGCCTGCCCGGAATTGGTTTAGACCTGTGTCTCGTGTATGGAGACACGGTCCCGCATCCACAAGCGGTGCAGCGCGGCGCGGAGGCGGGACCACAAGGTCTCACGGACCTGGGGCGAATGCGGTTCAGACGCCGGTGCGTTCCAACTCGCCGGGCCCGGAGGGATCGCCGGGGTCGCCGGCCCTTCCAGGGTTGGAGGGGCCGCTGAGGCTGGAGGGGCCACCGGGCTCCACGCGGTCGAAGACCTCGTCGAGCTCCAGCCCGTTGCTCGCCCCCTCAGTCAGCAGGTAGGCCTGTGCCTCGCCCACATGGAAGTACATGCCGTGCAGCCGGAGCGTGCCTTCGGCCAGCCGCCGCGCCACCGATTCGTGTGCCCGCAGATGGTCCAACTGCTGGACCACATTGGTGAGGCAGAGCTGCTCCAGCGCATCGGTCGGCAGCCGTCCGGAGATCCGGGCCCAGGCGTGGTGCCGGGACGCCATCCGCTCCAGGCTCGGCAGCCCATGTCTCAGCCACCGCCACAGGGACGTGGGCGGAGTCTCCGGGTCTGGTTTGGCGCCGAGCAGCGCCTGCATCGCTCCGCAGCCGGAGTGCCCGCAGACGGTGATGGACTCCACCTTCAGCACATCCACCGCGTACTCGATCGCTGCGCCCACCGAGTCGTCACCCGACTCGGCGTTCGGCAAGGGCACCAGATTGCCGATGTTCCGCACGGTGAACAGATCGCCCGGGCCGCTCGCCGTGATCATGCTGGTGACCAGGCGGGAGTCCGCGCAGGTGATGAAGAGCTGGGACGGGCGCTGCCCCTCGATGGCCAGACGGGCCAGCTCATCGCGCACCAGCGGAGCGGTGTTGCGCTGGAACGAACTCAGCCCGCTGATCAGCCGATTGCCGCCGGTCCGGCGGGGGGTCGCGGGGGCCGGGCCGGGACCTGGGGCGGGCGCGGGGGTGTTGCTGGTGTGGTTGGTGCCGGTGTCGGCGCCGGGGTCGGCGTCGGAGGGGCTGCCGGGACCGCGGTCGGCTTCGGGCGTACGGCCGGGCCCGTCGTGGCAGTGATGGTTGCGCCACGGTGTCCAGGGGCGGCAACAGGAGTGCGCGGCCGAGGAGGGCTCGGCGATCCGGCCGCCGGACCTGCCGGTGAACATGACCCTGCCGCCGTGGGCGGTCTGGGCGATGCTCCAGTCCCGGATCGCCTCGTACGCCGCATGGTCCATGAAGAAGCCGTCCAGTTCGACGACGGCATCCCCGCCCTGGGGCAGCTGGCCGAGCGTACGGCTGAGCCGGGGCACCGCGAGGAACGTCAACTGGCCTCGTACGACGACCAGATGCTGTCCGCCCTGATTAGTGACCGTGATCCGGGTCTGGGCCAGACGGTGCAGGGCGATCGCCACCGCCACCGCGATGCCGATCGCCACGCCCTTGAGTACTCCGAAGAGGACCACGCCGGTGATCGTCGCTCCGTACACCAGGAATTCGCGGTGTTTATGGACGTTGCGGATGTGGGCGAAACTCACCATCTGGATGCCGACCATCATCACCAGCGCGGCGAGCGCGGCCAACGGGATCCACTCCAGCACGGTGACCAGCAGTCCGGTGGCGAGCAGCACCCAGACGCCGTGCAGCACGGTGGAGGCACGTCCCGTCGCCCCGGCGCGTACGTTCGCCGAACTGCGTACCGCGCCCCCGGACACGGCCAGCCCGCCCACCAGCCCGGACAAGGTGTTGGCGATGCCCTGGGCGCGCAGCTCACGGTCGAGATCGGCGCGTCTGGCGGGCAGCGCGGGCGAAGCGGGTGAGCCGGGTGAGGTGGTCGGAGCCGAGATCGAGGGCGAAGGCGCGGCCGACAGCTTGTCCACGGCCACCGCGGCGAGCAGCGACTCCAGGCTGGCCACCAGCATCACCGTGAACACGGCGGTGGCCAGGGCGAGTACGGGGCCGTGCGGCATCTCCGGCAGGGCGTGCGAGCGCCAGGACGGCAGATCGACCCGGGCGATCCCGGGTGCGACGATCGCAGCCACCACCGTGGCGGTCACCACCGCGGCGAGGGCGGCCGGAATCCGTCGTACGGTGTTGCCGATCCGGCCCGGAAGCCGTGGCCACAGGACCAGAACGGTGATGGTCAGCACGCCGATGAGCGGGGCGGCCGGGCTCACCCGGCTCAACTGGTCGGGAAGTGCGAGGGCGTTGGCGACGGCTGAACTCTGCGGCGAGCCGCCGAGCACGATGTGCAGCTGGGCGAGTGCGATGGCCACGCCGATTCCGGCGAGGGTGCCGTGGACGATGGCGGGGCTGACGGCGAGGGCACTGCGCGCCGCCCGCAGCGAGCCGAGCAGGATCTGCAGCAGTCCGGCGCCGATGGTGATCGCGCAGGTGGTGCGCCAGCCGTAGATCTGGATCAACTCGGCTGTGACCACGGTCAGTCCGGCGGACGGTCCGCTGACCTGGAGGGGGGTGCCGCCGAGCAGTCCGGCGACGATGCCGCCGATCGCGGCGGAGATGAGGCCGGCCTCCAGCGGGGCGTCCATGGCGACGGCGAGGCCGAGCGACATGGGTACGGCGAGCAGGAAGACCGTGATCGATGCGGACAGATCTGCGCCCGCGATGCGGAATCGTCCACCGCGCGGTGGCGGCGGGCTGTGTGGTCGCTTGACTCCCGAGGCGCGTGGTGGGCGCGAACTACGGGATGTGCGGTTGTGACGAGTGGGGACGCAAGCAGACATGTTCCCGTCTCCTCCGGGGCAGCGCGGTCGCGGAATGCGAGGGACGCGGCCGTGGGTCACGGCGTGCAGCGGCGGGATTTCTCAACTCTCAGTAAACAGATCGTAATGGAGAGTAAAGATCTGTGTCCATGGTTGGGATCAAATGGACTATTTAGTCATCCATTCAAGTGAATAAGCATCTTTTCATTCGGCCTGTCGTGCTGGCCCGACGGAGCCGTGTGCGAACTTGACCGCGCCGTGTCGGCACTTCGACGCGAATTACCTGCAAGGAAGACGGTGGGTGGATGATGGCTGCCGCGAAGAGAGTCGTGACGAAGAGAAACACCGCGAAGAGGGCTGCCGGCGGGCGGGTCGCCCTGGGTGTCGTGGCCGTCGCGCTGACCGCGGGAGCAGCCGGGTGCTCCTCCGGTTCCGATGCCGGCCGCGGGGCCGCCGGACCGGAGGCGGCGAAGAAGGCTGCCGGAGCGAAGAAGGCTGCCGGGGCGAAGAAGAAGGCCCCTGAAGCCGTGGCCGCGCCCAAGAGTGTTTTCCGGCTCATCGGTGACGGTTCCACCGCATTCACCGGCAGCCAGCCGAAGCAGCCTGTGGCCAAGCGCCTGGCGCCCGGTCAGAAGCCCCCGCAGTTCGTGGTGTTCTCGTGGGACGGTGCGGGTGAGGACAGCCAGAAGCTCTTCTCGCACTTCCGTGAGGTCGGCAAGAAGTACCACGCGAACATGACGTACTTCCTCAGCGGTGTGTACATGCTGCCGGAGAGCAAGCGGGAGCTCTACGACCCGCCGAAGCACAACGCCGGCAGCTCCGACATCGGCTTCAACGACACCGAGGGAATCCGGAACACCATCACCCAGGTGCGCGGGGCCTGGGAGGACGGCGACGAGATCGGTACCCACTTCAACGGCCACTTCTGCGGTCCCGAGGGCGGCGTCGGAACCTGGTCCGTCGACCAGTGGAGGAGCGAGATCGGCCAGGCCAAGTCCTTCGTGAAGAACTGGAAGACCAACGACCCCGGCCTCGATGGGGAGAAGCCGCTTCCCTTCGACTACGACAGGGAGCTCGTCGGCGGCCGCACCCCTTGTCTGGAGGGGCAGAAGAACATGGTGGCCGCAGCGCGGACGATGGGCTTCCGCTACGACTCCAGCGGGGTCAACAACCAGGTCTGGCCGAAGAAGAAGGATGGCCTCTGGGACCTCTCGCTGCAGCTCGTCCCGGTGCCGGGCCGCGAGTTCGAGACCCTTTCGATGGACTACAACTTCATGTTCAACCAGTCCGGTACGACGCAGGGCGACCCGGACATGCACGAGTACTGGGGCAACCAGATGCGCGACGGCCTGCTCCAGGCCTTCGACCGCTCGTACGACGGAAACCGCGCCCCGCTGATCATCGGCAACCACTTCGAGTCCTGGAACGGCGGCACCTACATGCGCGCCGTCGAGGAGACCATCGCGACGGTCTGCACCAAGGAGGGTGTCCGCTGCGTGTCCTTCCGGCAGCTGGCCGACTGGCTGGACGCGCAGGACCCGGCGACGCTGGCGAAACTCGGCACGCTCGATGTCGGCCAGGCGCCTGAGAAGGGATGGACCGCGTTCCTCGACGGAGCGGGGACTCCCGGAGCCGGCCGGGCAGCGGGAGCCGGGGGAGCCGACAGGGTTCACGCGGGGTCCGGCGCGGACAAGGTCGGCCGCTGAGCTGCGCGGCCTTCGGCTGTGGCCGGTGCGTCATGCGCCGGACCGGCCGGGCAGCAGGGCCGTGTGTCAAGCGCCGGACGGGTCGGAGAACCGATCCCGTCCGGCGCTCGAAAATGTGACGGCCCGCGCCTGGCGGATCGAACCCGTCCGGCGGAGGTGCCAAGGGCTCAGGCGGGCTGAGTGGCGCCGTCCTGCGCGTACCGCTCGTCGAGAACGAAGGCGGGGTCGACCTGGGCAGCCAGATCGGCGCCCGTCTTCTCGTTGCCCCAGCTCTCTGCGTTCTTCAGATGGAAGTGGACCATCTGCCGCGTGTAGCGCCCCCAGTCCCGCTGCTCGTACGAGTCCTCCGCGGCATTCTGCAGCGCCTGCAGGGCCATCCGGTTGTCCGCCTCCAGCAGTTCGAAGCGAGCGGGGCGGCCTTTCTCCATCGACCGTACCCAGTCGGAGTGCCCGACGCTGACCAGCAGGTCGTCGCCCACCTCGGCGTGCAGAAACTCCAGATCGTCCTCGCCCTGCACCTTGTTGCCGATGACCTTCAGCGCGACCCCGAAGTCCCGCGCGTACTCCTTGTACTGGCGGTAGACCGAGACGCCCTTACGGGTCGGTTCCGCGACCAGGAACGTCATGTCGAAACGGGTGAACATCCCCGAGGCGAAGGAGTCCGAACCCGCTGTCATGTCAACGACGACATAGTCGTCGGGGCCGTCCACGAGATGGTTGAGGCAGAGCTCGACCGCACCGACCTTGGAGTGGTAGCAGGCCACGCCCAGATCGGACTCGGTGAACGGCCCGGTGGCCATCAGCCGGATCTCCCCGTCGTCGAGGCGGACCGCACGGGCGCACGCGTCATAGATCGGGTTGTCCTCGCGGACCCGCAGGAGCCGTGAACCCTCGCCGGGCGGAGTCGTCTTGATCATCGTCTCGCTGGAGGCGATACGGGGATTGCTGCCGCGCAGATACTCCTTGATCAGAGGCAGGTGCGCCCCCATGGCGGGCAGCGCGGCGGCCTCCTGGTCATCGAGGCCGAGCGCGGCCCCGAGGTGCTGGTTGATGTCGGCGTCCACCGCGACGACATGGGCTTCATTGGCGGCGAGGTGGCGGATGAAGAGCGAGGACAGCGTCGTCTTGCCGCTGCCGCCCTTCCCTACGAAAGCGATCTTCATGTTCACCTAGGGTAGCGGCGTGATCGCGGTCGGTTGTCGCGCTTCGTGAAGAAGCCCACTCCCGGGTGGTATCGGTGTAGGGGGCGCGTAGCCTCGCTACCTATGAGTACGACTGCCTCTGATCCGCTCGCCGCCCTGGGTTCCCTGCCGGGGGTCGCCGACGCGGTGGACTCCGTACGCAAGGCCGTCGACCGGGTCTACGGTCACCGCGTCATGCGGCGCCGCAGCAACGAGGTCACCGCGGAAGCGGCGCTGCGCGGTGCCCGCGGTTCGGCGGCGCTGTCGGGCGCCGACTGGAACCTGGAGGAGGTGCGCCGACGCACCGACTTCAGTGGTGACGGTGAGGCGCATGTGATCGGAGCGGCCCTGAGGCTGACCGCCGAAGCGGGCCAACTGCTCTCCATCTGGCGGCAGTCGCCGCTGCGGGTGCTGGCACGGCTGCATCTGGTCGCGGCCGGCGGGGCGGCACCCGACGATGCTGTCGGCCGGCCGAGGCTGGCGGGCGAGCCTGTGGACGAGCCGCTGGTCGAGGCGCCGCTGCCGGACGCCGACGAGGTGGCCGGGCGGTTGGAGGGGCTCTCCGGGCTGATCCTTTCGGGTACTTCGGCGCCTGCGCTGGTGACAGCGGCCGTCGTGCACGGTGAAATGCTGGCCCTGCGCCCCTTCGGCTCGTACAACGGCCTTGTCGCGCGGACCGCCGAGCGGATCGTGCTGATCGGGAGCGGGCTCGACCCCAAGTCGATCTGCCCCGCCGAGGTCGGCCATGCCGAGCAGGGGCGGGCGGCGTACATCGCGGCGTTCGAGGGCTATCTGTCGGGAACGCCGGAGGGGATGGCGGCTTGGATCGCGTACTGCGGACGCTCCGTGGAACTGGGTGTCAGGGAGTCGACGGCGGTGTGCGAGGCCCTGCAGCGCGGAGCCGCGTAACAGGCGAACGGCTTGGAACGGCTGGACCCCGGCCCGGGGTGGTGAGTCCGCGGGGTGCGGCGCGATAAATCCACCGGAGTAACTTCATCGCGGTAACTTCACCGAATTGTCTTCACGGCGTCGACTTCAATGCCCGACAAAAGGGTTGCGGCGGTACCGTCCTCGGTACCGCCGCTGGCATGTCTACCCAGTTACCATGCGTCCTCGATATATGCCCATCAGGTCGGGGTGCTTTGCCCGTTCCCTGGTGCGGCTGGCCCGTAATCGACGGGTCGACGTCGCGTGGGTGCTCGGTTTTCATGCTCGGTCCGTGGGGCCATATCTGCGTTACAGGTAATCCTCTCGGATGTCCTTGGTCTCGCGGGCCGTTGAGTCATTTGTACTCCAGAGCCGGGGTGAGCGGTAGTGCTGGCCCCACTTCTTTACTTTTAGGTTCAATTACGGGCGAGTTGGATAATTCGTGCCAACCGGCCCGGCGCGTGCCGGGCTGCCGCCCAGGTGGTGCGTCAGGCGGAGGCCGTGGCGGCGCGGCGGCGGGAGGTGTACCAGACCAGTCCTGCTGTGACGGCGGCTGCGCCCACCGCTGCCGCCGCGACCAATGCCGGCCGTGGTGGCAGCGAGAACGTGGGCAGTCGCTGCTTGAGCCGGACCGGCCTGTCGAAGACGAGAATCGGCCACTCGCGGAGGGTCGCTTCGCGCCGCAGCGCGCGATCGGGATTGACCGCGTGCGGATGGCCGACCGACTCCAGCATCGGTACATCCGTGGCGGAGTCGCTGTAGGCGTAGCAGCGTGAGAGGTCGTACCCCTCCGACACCGCGAGGGCCCTGATCGCCTCGGCCTTGGTCGGCCCGTATGCGTAGTACTCGACTTCGCCGGTGAAGCAGCCGTCGTCGCCGACGACCATTCGGGTGGCGACGACCCGGTCGGCGCCGAGCAGCTCGCCGATCGGTTCGACGACCTCGGCGCCCGAGGTCGAAACGATCACCACATCGCGTCCGGCGGTGTGATGCTCCTCGATGAGCGTCGCCGCCTCGTCGTAGATGATGGGGTCGATCAGATCGTGCAGGGTCTCGGCGACGATTTCCTTCACTTGCTGGACGTTCCAGCCCTTGCAGAGTGCGGAGAGATATTCCCGCATCCGCTCCATCTGGTCGTGATCTGCACCCCCGGCAAGGAACACGAACTGTGCGTACGCAGTGCGCAGTACAGCGCGGCGGTTGATCAGTCCGCCTTGGTAGAAGGACTTGCTGAAGGTCAGCGTCGAAGACTTCGCAATGACCGTCTTGTCCAGGTCAAAGAAGGCGGCTGTGCGCGGCAAGAAGCGGTTTTCCACAAGGCAGAGCATAGGGGGACATCATTCGGCGTAAACTCTGGCGCGTGGGTTTGCCTGAGAAGGCTCTCGGGTACACCATGGAAGTCACGGATCGTTCGCGACCGTGCTAACCCGGTCCGGCTCCTCCCCCCCCGAGTCGGCCGTGGGGACGACCCCCGCTCTCCCCCCCGGCGGGGGTCGTCGCATGTCCGGACGCATTTCTGTCGTTCGGAATCAGGCATTCCGCCTCCGTTTCGGCCACGACGGCCCGCTTCTCGTTCCGTCTCCACCACCATGACTCGTCACGGTGCGTAGTGGAAGTGCTGCGCTCCGGAAGTCGCCGGTATGAGCGACAGGGATATTCACAACGGTGGAGTTGTCCACAGTTTTCGAGCAAGATCCACACGATTTTCCGAAGCGCTGCACGGTGATTCCAGCCGCGAAGTCCGCGGGTTGTGGAATCGCCGATCCCGGAACGCTCCGAGATCACCGCGAACCGCGATGAAGGTGCAGTGAGAAGGGGGCGGAGATCGTGGCCGAGTCCATCGCACGGGATCCTCTGCTAGCCGCCGGAGCGCGGCGGGGCGGACCGCTGATCGTGACCGAGGATGTGGAACTGCTCGACGATCTGCTGCGGCTGTGTGCGGCCGCCGGCGCGGAACCGGAAGTTCATCACTCGCTGCCCGAAAACAGAGGCAGCTGGGAGCGGGCTCCGATGGTTCTCGTGGGCGACGATGCCGCCCAGCGATGCCGAGGTGCGGTGCGCAGGCGGGGCGTGATGCTCGTCGGCAGGGAACAGGACGCCCCGGATGTCTGGCGTCGAGCCGTGGAGATCGGGGCCGAATATGTGCTGAGGCTGCCCGATTCGGAGGGCTGGCTCGTCGACCAGATCGCCAATGCGGCGGAGGGAGTGGGCCGGCCGGCGCTCACCGTGGGGGTGATCGGCGGCCGGGGCGGCTCGGGTGCGTCCACACTGGCCTGCGCCCTCGCGGTGACCGCGGCCAGGGCCGGGCGGCGGACCATGCTGATCGACGGCGACCCGCTCGGCGGTGGCATCGATGTGCTGCTCGGTGGCGAACGGGCCGAGGGGATGCGATGGCCGGATTTCGCCCATTCCAAGGGGCGGGTCGGCGGGGGTGCGCTGGAGGAGTCACTGCCGGCGCTGCATGGGTTGCGGGTGCTCAGCTGGGGCCGCGACGACTGGGTGGCCATCCCGCCGCAGGCCATGCGGGCAGTGCTGGCCGCCGCACGCAGGCTCGGCGGGGTGGTGGTCGTAGATCTGCCGCGCCGGGTCGACGAATCGGTGGCCGAGGCGCTCGCGCAGCTGGACCTCGGGCTGTTGGTGGTCCCGGGGGAGCTTCGCGCGGTCGCGGCGGCGAAGCGTGTGGCGTCCATGGCGGGGATGGTCCTGGACGACCTGCGGGTGGTGTCCCGCGGGCCGTACGCGGCGGGCCTCGACGAACGATGGGTGGCGCGGGCGCTGGGGCTGCCGCTCGCCGGTGAACTCCCGCTCGACGCCGGGCTGCTGGCTGCTCAGGACGGCGGTGCGCCGCCGGGCGGTAGTGCGCGCGGTCCGCTGGCCAGGTTCTGCGCGGCCTTCTGGGATCGGGCGCTCGCACCGGAGGGCGCTGGGGGACGCGCCGATGGAGGTGCGTCATGACGGAGATGCTGCTCGACGCCGTACGGCAGCGGCTCGCGCAGAGCGGTGCGGCGCCGACGCCGGCCGGGGTCGCGGCCGCGCTGCGGGCCCAGGGGCGGCTGCTCGGGGACGCCGAAGTGCTCGGTGCAGCCGATGAGTTGCGTGGCGAGCTGGTCGGGACCGGGGTGCTGGAGCCGCTGCTCGCCGATCCGGTGGTGACAGATGTGCTGGTCTCCGCGCCGGACCGGGTGTGGGTGGACCGGGGCGGAGGTCTCGAACTCACCGGGGTGACCTTCACGGACGCCGCCGCGGTACGCAGGCTGGCACAGCGGCTGGCCGCCGTGGCGGGGCGGCGGCTGGACGACGCCCGCCCCTGGGTGGACGCGAGGCTGCCGGACGGCACCCGTATGCATGCCGTGCTGCCGCCGGTGTCCGTCGGCTCGACGTGCCTGTCGCTGCGGGTGGTGCGGCCCAGGGCCTTCTCGCTGACGGAGCTGGTTGCGGCGGGGACGGTGCCGCCGGGCGGTGACCGGGTGTTGCGGGCCTTGGTGGAGGCCCGGGTCTCGTATCTGATCAGTGGAGGGACGGGTGCCGGGAAGACGACTCTTCTGTCGAGCCTGCTGGGTGCGGTCGGGGCGCGGGAGCGAATCGTGCTCGCCGAGGACTCGGCGGAGTTGCGGCCGGGCCATCCGCATGTGGTGCGCCTGGAGTCGCGCCCCGCCAACCAGGAGGGGGCGGGCCGGGTGACCCTCAGGGACCTGGTGCGGCAGGCGTTGCGGATGCGGCCCGACCGGCTGGTGGTCGGGGAGGTCCGGGGCGCCGAGGTCACCGAACTCCTGGCCGCGCTGAACACGGGCCACGAAGGCGGTTGCGGGACGGTTCACGCCAATGCGGCCGAGCACGTACCGGCCCGTCTCGAAGCCCTGGGGACGGCGGCGGGGCTGGACCGGACGGCGCTCCACAGCCAGTTGGCGGCCGCGCTGTCGGTGGTGATTCATCTCGTGCGGGACCGGGCCGGGCAGCGGCGGATCGCCGAGGTGCAGGTTCTGGAGCGGGACGCGGCAGGGCTGGTGGTGACCGTGCCCGCGCTGCGCTGGGGTGCCGATGGATTCGTGCGGGAGCAGGGCTGGGAGCGGTTGCGGTCGCTGATCGGGGGTGCGTTGTGACCGGGGGTGTGCCAATGGGGCTGTCGGCGAGCGCGAGCTGTGCGGTGGTTCTGTGCGTCGGGGTGGCGGCCTGGTTCGTGGTGGCGCAGGACCATGGGCGGCGGAGAGCCCGGGTGCTGTTCGTCGACGGGGCGGTTCGGTCGCCGCTGCGTGTGCGCTGGGAGCAGGTCTGGGCGCGGTCGCGGGAGTGGTCGGGGGAGCGGCGGGAGTGGCTCTGCCTCCCCGTGGCGCTGGTCGTCGCCGCGCTGGGGGAGTCCGTGCTGCCGCTGCTGGCCGGGGCGGTGGCGGTGCCGCTGGTGCGGCGGTGGCTGCGGAGGCGAGCCCTGGGCAAGGAGCGGGAACGCCGGGCGGCCGGGGTGGTGGCGCTGTGCGGCGCGGTCGTGGGTGAGCTGCGGGCCGGACACGAACCGGGGCAGGCGTTGCTCGTCGCCGTCCGTGGCACCGGGGTGATGGGGGCGGCTGAGGCCGGTGTGACTGCTGCGGCGCGATTCGGCGGTGATGTGCCGGGGGCGCTCGGGCAGGCGGCACGGGAGCCGGGTCTGGACGGGCTCGCCGGGGTGGCGGCCTGCTGGCGGGTGGCGGTCGACGGTGGGGCCGGGCTCGCGGCGGGTCTGGACCGCCTGGAGGGCGCGTTGCGGGCCGAGCGGCGCAGACGGGAGGAGCTACGGGCCCAACTGGCCGGTGCCTGGTCGACGGTGGCCGTGCTGGCGCTGCTCCCGGTGCTGGGTCTGGGGCTGGGGGCGGCGCTCGGGGCGGATCCGTTGGAGGTGCTGCTGCACACCCCGGCCGGGCTGGTCTGTCTGGCGACGGGCGGGCTCCTGGAGGCGGCCGGACTCTGCTGGGCAGCCCGGATCGTACGGGCGGGGGAGGCGGCGTGAGCGGGGTCACCGGCGAAGCCGTCCGCCTGGCGGCGGCAGTGTGCGCGGTGCTGAGTGCGGTCGTCTGTCCCGCCCTTGCCCTGGCGGGGCTTCGGAGGAGGCGGACGGTGCGCCGCCGGGGCGCGGCACTGCTGGCGATCGACCGGCCGAAGCGTCGGCGCGAGCGCAGGAGTGGGCGCGAACCCACGGCACCCGGTGCCCGGACGAAGGAGTGGATCGCGCCACTGGGCGCTGCGGCGGCGGGCTGGGTCCTGGTCGGCGGCCTGCCGGGGTGCGTGGCAGGGCTGGTGGGGGCCTACGGCGCCTGGCGGTGGCAGCGGGCCCGAAGCAGCCCCGAACCGGGGGACGGGCTCGCGGAGATGGCGGAGGCGGCACGTCAGCTCCCGCTGGCGGCCGACCTGTTGGCGGCCTGCATCTCCGCCGGAGCCGGGCCGCGGGAGGCGGCGGAGGCGGTGGGGGAGTCGCTGGGCGGGCCGGTCGGCGTGCGCCTGGCACGGACGGCCGCGGAGATCCGTCTCGGTGGTGAACCTGCGGCGGCCTGGGGGCGGTTCGGGGAGATACCGGGTGCAGGTGCGCTGGCCCGCTGCCTGGAGCGGGCGGGGTCGACCGGGGCTCCGGCGGCGGAGCCGGTGGCGCGGCTGGCCGAGGCGATGCGGGCGGAACGTGCGAGTGCGGCCGTGGCACGCGCCCAGCGGGCAGGTGTGCTGATCACCGCTCCCGTCGGGCTCTGCTTTCTGCCCGCATTCCTGACAGTCGGGGTGGCGCCCGTGGTGATCGGTCTGGCGACCGGACTGCTTCACACCGGATGACCGAAAAGCATAAGTAAACTTCCATTCAATATGAATTAAGAATTTCGCGGGGGTCGGAATGGTGCAGCGAATCAGGGACTGGGTGCGCGGCATGGCACGCCGAGTTCGGTCGGACAGCGGAATGACGACATCCGAATATGCGGTGGGGACGATCGCGGCCTGTGCGTTCGCGGCGGTGCTCTACAAGGTGGTCACCAGCCAGCCGGTCATGTCCGCACTGCAGTCACTGCTGAAGGACGCGCTCGATGCGAAGTTCTGAGAGCGGTCCCAGGGCGTGCGCCGGAGGGGATCGGGGTGCGGTGACGGCGGAAGCGGCCATGGCGATTCCGGTGCTGGTGGTGTTCGCCCTGGTGCTGGTCTGGGCGCTGATGGCTGCCTCCGCCCAGATCCGGTGCGTGGACGCGGCGAGGGCCGGGGCGCGGGCGGCGGCCCGTTCCGAGCCGGAGGCGCAGGTGCTGGAGGTCACCCGTTCGGCGGCACCCGGCGGGGCCGAAGTCGCGATGGAACGGGCCGGGGAGCTGTGGCGGGTACGGGTGGCGGCGTCGCTGCCGGGGCCGGGCCCGCTGGCCCTGACGCTTCACGCGGAAGCGGCGGCACTGGCCGAGGCCACGGTGGGGGTGGCGCAGTGAACGGGACGGGCGAGAAGGGCAGGGAGCACGGTCGCGGTCATGCTCGCGATCGGCGCCGGGATCCGGACCGGGGTCCGAGCCGGAGCCCGGCACGCGGATGCGCGGGGTCGGCGGATGGGGACAGGGGCCTGGCCACGGTGTGGGTGGCGATGACCACGGCCACGTTGTGCGCGGTGTTCGCGGTCGTGCTGGCCCTCGGGCAGGTGGTGACCGTTCGGCACCGGGCGGGCGGTGTGGCGGACCTGGCGGCCCTGGCGGCGGCCGACCGGGCCCTGCAAGGCCCTGGGGCGGCATGTGGGGCCGCCGAGAAGGTGGCTGCGGCGCAGGGGGCCGTGGTGGTCCGGTGCGCGGTGCGCGGGGAGATCGCCGATGTGACGGCCCGAGTGAGTTTCGGGCCGTACGAACCGGCGGTCAGGTCCAGGGCCGGCCCTCCGGCGGCTGCTCCCGGCTCTCCGGCGGCTGCTCCCGGCTCTCCGGAGCCTCCGCCATTGCCTCTGGAGCCGACTCCGGATCCTCCGCCTCTGGAGCCGACTTCGGCACCGATGGCTCCGCAGGGCCCGGCTCCCCGGGAGCCGGGGGTGCGTATCGCAGGAGTTCGGTGAGGAGGCGCAGGGCACCGCGTTTGTGCAGGGGTTCGTTGCCGTTGCCGCACTTGGGGGACTGGACGCAGGAGGGGCAGCCCGCCTCGCACTCGCAGGACGCGATCGCCTGCCGGGTCGCGGTCAGCCACGTACGGGCGGTGTGGAAGGCCCGCTCGGCAAATCCGGCACCGCCCGGGTGGCCGTCGTACACGAAGACCGTGGGCAGCAGGGTGTCCGGGTGCAGGGGCACGGAGACGCCGCCGATGTCCCACCGGTCGCAGGTGGCGAAGAGCGGCAGCATCCCGATCGAAGCGTGCTCCGCGGCGTGCAGGGCGCCGCCCAGGATCTCCGGGTTGATACGGGCGGCGTCCAGCTGGTCCTCGGTGACCGTCCACCAGACGGCGCGGGTGCGCAGGGTGCGGGGCGGCAGGTCCAGTTTGGTCTCGCCGAGGACCTCGCCGGTGATCACCCTGCGCCGCAGGAAGGAGACGACCTGGCTGGTGACCTCCACGGAGCCGTAGCAGAGCCGCCCGTCACCCCACGGGATCTCGGTGTCGGTCTCCAGGACGGCGATGGAGGTGGTGTCGCGTGCGGTGGTCGAGTACGGCGGGGCGGCCTCCTCGACCAGGGCCACCGAATCCTCCAGATCCAGCTTCCGGACCAGGTAGGTGCGGCCCTGATGGAGGTGGACGGCGCCCTTGTGGACGGCGGTGTGCGCGGCCGATTCGTCGACGGTGCCCAGCAGCCGGCCGGTGCCCTCCTCGACGATCTGGACGGGGCGGCCGCCCTCGCCACGGATGTCGGTGAGATCGGCGGCGCGCTCGCGGCGGGTCCAGTGCCAGCCCGATGCCCGCTTGCGCAGCAGTTTCGCGGCTTCCAGCTGCGGCAGCAGCTCGGCCACTGCCGGGCCGAAGAGCTCCAGGTCGGGCTCGGTGAGGGGGAGCTCCGCGGCGGCGGCGCACAGATGAGGGGCAAGGACGTACGGATTGTCCGGGTCGAGGACGGTCGACTCCACGGGCTGCTGGAACAGCGCCTCGGGATGGTGGACGAGGAAGGTGTCCAGCGGGTCGTCGCGGGCCACCAGGACGGCCAGGGCGCCCTGACCGGAGCGCCCGGCACGGCCCGCCTGCTGCCACAGCGACGCCCTGGTGCCGGGATAGCCGGCGATGACGACGGCATCCAGGCCGGAGACGTCGATGCCGAGTTCGAGGGCGGTGGTGGCGGCCAGGCCGAGCAGCTGCCCGGAGTGCAGGGCGCGCTCCAGGGCGCGGCGTTCCTCGGGGAGATAGCCCCCGCGGTACGCGGCGACCCTGGCCGGCAGGGAGCGGTCCACCTCGGCGAGGCGCTCCTTCGCGATGACGGAGATCAGCTCGGCGCCGCGCCGGGAGCGTACGAAGGCGACCGAGCGGACTCCCTGGAGGGTGAGATCGGTGAGGAGATCGGCGGTCTCGGCGGTGGCGGTACGTCGGACAGGGGCGCCCTTCTCGCCGTGCAGGTCGGTCAGGGGCGGCTCCCACAGTGCGAAGACCAGCTCGCCGCGGGGCGAGGAGTCGTCGGCGACCTCCTTGACCGGGAGACCGGTGAGGCGGCCGGCCGCGACGGAGGGTTCCGCCGCGGTGGCGGAGGCGAGGAGGAAGACCGGATCGGCGCCGTAACGGGCGCACAGACGGCGGAGCCGTCGTACCACCTGGGCGACGTGGGAGCCGAAGACACCACGGTAGGTGTGGCACTCGTCGATGACGACGAAGCGCAGGGCGCGCAGGAAGGAGGACCAGCGGGGGTGGGACGGGAGTATCCCGCGGTGCAGCATGTCGGGGTTGGTCAGGACGTAGTTGGCGTACTGACGCACCCAGTCGCGTTCCTCGACCGGGGTGTCGCCGTCGTAGACCGCGGGCCTGATGGCGTTGCCGAGCGGTGCCGCGAGCTGCTTCACGGCACGCCTCTGATCGGCGGCCAGGGCTTTGGTGGGGGCCAGGTACAGGGTGGTGGCGCCGCGGCCGTTCGGGGCCTCGGAGCCGTCGAGCAGGGCGCTGAGGACCGGGGCGAGGTAGGCGAGCGACTTGCCGGACGCCGTGCCGGTGGCGATGACCACGGATTCGCCGTCCAGGGCGTGCTCGGCGGCGGCCGACTGATGCGCCCACGGGTGATCGATTCCGGCCTTCTGGATCGCGGCGACAACTTCCGGCCGGATGCGATCGGGCCAAGTGGCATGAGTTCCCGCACGCGGGGGCAAGTGCTCCGTATGAGTGATGCGCGTCGACCGGCCCGCCACTGCGGCGAGCCGGTCGAGGACCATGGCGGGAGAGTGACTGGTGTCGCTGTTCCCGGGTGGTTGACTGGGGCGGTGATTCTTGGCCATCGACACCGAGTGTGTCACTGGCATGACGGACAATGGTCCCAAGGCGTCGTGCATGGCTGCTGGTAAGTGATTGAATGCCATCGCGGCTGGCGATCCGTTCCCTGGCTCCGCCGGGGAGACTGAGGGGCGACCGCTCGATAGCAAGGTGCTGGAGGATCCGTGGACCTGTCCTTGTCGACTCGCAATGTGTCCGGCCCTGGTGGCGACCGTACGGTCGTCGAGGTCGGTGGCGAGATTGATGTGTATACCGCGCCCAAGCTGCGCGAGCAGTTGGTCGAGTTGGTGAATGACGGCAGCTACCACCTGGTTGTCGACATGGAAGGCGTCGACTTCCTCGACTCCACCGGCCTCGGCGTGCTCGTGGGCGGCCTGAAGCGTGTCCGGGCTCATGAGGGCTCGCTGCGCCTGGTCTGCAACCAGGAGCGCATTCTCAAGATCTTCCGGATCACCGGTCTGACCAAGGTGTTCCCGATTCACACCACGGTCGACGAGGCCGTTGCGGCCACCGACTGACAGTCGGCCCGCGGTCGGTCAGCCGGCCGGATCGGCCGAAGATCGGTTTGGTGCGCAGTCGGCGCACCGGCGGCCCGCCAGGCGGTCGGTGCGACGAGCGCGTGCCTGCTGGCCGACTGCCGCGAGGTGGGCCGATCGGCCGGTCGGGCAGCTGGCAGGACCGGCGATCGGACATCGGGGAGCCGGGTGACCGGCGCCCCGACCGGCCGGACAACCCGACCGGCCGGTGTTCGACGTGATGCGGCCGGTTCGGCCGGTGGTCTGTCGTTCGGCAGTCCGTCGGCCGACAGCTGTACGTCGGTTCCGGAAGAAGAGCAGGGACGCCGGGCAGCGCGCCCGGGCGCCCCTGGGATGCACGCCCGTACGTCTGAGGGGGATCGCATGGCCACCGTTGAACTCCGCTTCAGTGCCCAGCCCGAACACGTCAGGACGGCCCGCCTCGTGGCAGCCGCCGTGGCGCGCCGGGCAGGGGTCGATGAAGCCGTGCTCGACGAGGTCAGACTCGCTGTCGGTGAAGCCTGCAGCCGAGCAGTCGGGCTGCATCGCAGCCATGGCATCACCGCTCCTGTCTCCGTCGCCCTGATCGAGGAGGAGAAGTCCTTCTCCGTCGAGGTCGCCGACGAGGTGCCCGGACCTGGGGCCGACCCCGGTCTCGGCGGACCCGCCGGAGCCTCCGCGACACGCGGCGCCACGCCCGGTGCTGGGCTGGATGAGCCGGATCACGAGAGCGACGCCGACGGCGAGGACGAGATGGGTCTCGCGGTCATCAGCGGTCTTGTCGATGATGTGGAAGTCAGATCGGGAGCCAACGGCGGAGTGATCCGCATGAGCTGGCCGAAGACGCCCGTGACCGCGCTGCAATGACGATGCTCCCCTGAGGCGTCACGGGCGCCAGCAGGCGTCGTGGGCGGCCCGTTCGTCCCTCGCCCGTCCCGGCCCACCCATCCCGGTCCGGCCGGATCCCGGAGCCCGGATCCCTTCCCGATCCATTTCTTGATCCGTCTTTCGAGGCCCTGCTGAGCAGGGCCTTTTTCTTTTATTCGTGATCAATGATCTACGGAAAATGTGCCTGCCCCATTACTGCATTCGGGTCGATCCGGTAGGTCGATCATTTATTGATCGGCCGATGAAGGTCAATTGCATTTACCGCGCACTGTTTTGATCAGCTCCCGCTCCCTACAATCCGTCCACGTCTTGAGCGCTGAGCGTCAAGGAGGACGTATGGCGGAGTTCTTCAACACCCCACTGGCAGGACCGGCGCAAGATTCCGCATTCTTTGCACCTTCCGGCCGATCCACTTCTCTGGCGGCCGCGGTTCTCACCGATGACAATCGCGTCATCGTGATCGTCGTCGCGGTCGTCGCCGTCGCTGCCCTGGTCGTCGCCAGACTGCTGGTGCGCCAGGTACTGGCGGCCGGCGAGGGCACCGACCGCATGAAGGAGATCGCGGCTGCCGTCCAGGAAGGCGCGAATGCCTATCTGGCACGGCAGCTGCGCACCGTCGGCATCTTTGCCGTCGTGGTCTTCTTCCTGCTTCTGCTGCTACCGGCCGACAACTGGTCGCAGCGCGCGGGCCGTTCGTTGTTCTTCCTGGTGGGTGCGCTTTTCTCGGCGGCCACCGGATACATCGGGATGCGGCTCGCCGTACGCAGCAATGTCCGTGTGGCCGCTGCTGCGCGTGAGGCGACTCCGGCGGAAGGAGAGCCGGAAAAAGATCTCACCGCCGTTTCGCACAAGGCGATGAAGATCGCCTTTCGTACCGGTGGCGTGGTCGGCATGATCACCGTGGGCCTCGGCCTGCTCGGCGCGTCCTGTGTCGTGCTCGTCTATGCCGCCGACGCCCCGAAGGTGCTGGAGGGCTTCGGTCTCGGTGCCGCGCTGATCGCCATGTTCATGAGGGTCGGCGGTGGCATCTTCACCAAGGCCGCGGACGTCGGCGCCGACCTCGTCGGCAAGGTCGAGAAGGGCATCCCGGAAGACGATCCGCGCAACGCCGCCACCATCGCCGACAACGTGGGCGACAACGTCGGTGACTGCGCCGGAATGGCGGCCGACCTCTTCGAGTCGTACGCCGTGACCCTCGTCGCCGCGCTCATCCTCGGCAAGGCCGCCTTCGGTGACGCAGGGCTGGCCTTCCCGCTGATCGTTCCGGCGATCGGCGTGGTCACCGCGATGATCGGGATCTTCGCAGTCGCCCCGCGGCGCACCGACCGCAGCGGAATGACCGCCATCAACCGCGGATTCTTCATCTCCGCGGTGATCTCACTGGTGCTGGTGGCCGTGGGCGTCTTCGTCTACCTGCCGTCCTCGTACGCGGATCTGGACGGTGTCACCGACGGCGCCATCACCTCGCACGGTGGCGACCCGCGGATCTTCGCCCTGGTCGCCGTCGCCATCGGCATCGTGCTGGCCGCCCTGATCCAGCAGTTGACCGGCTACTTCACCGAGACCGGCAGGCGCCCCGTCCGGGACATCGGCAAGTCCTCGCTGACCGGTCCGGCCACCGTCGTACTCGCCGGTATCTCCATCGGTCTGGAGTCCGCCGTCTACACGGCGCTGCTGATCGGCCTGGGCGTCTACGGGGCTTTCCTGCTCGGCGGTACGTCGATCATGCTGGCGCTCTTCGCGGTGGCCCTGGCGGGGACCGGGCTGCTCACCACCGTCGGTGTCATCGTCGCCATGGACACCTTCGGCCCGGTCTCGGACAACGCGCAGGGCATCGCCGAGATGTCCGGTGACGTCACGGGCGCCGGCGCGCAGGTCCTCACCGACCTGGACGCCGTCGGCAACACCACCAAGGCCATCACCAAGGGCATCGCCATCGCCACCGCCGTCCTGGCGGCGTCGGCGCTCTTCGGTTCGTACCGCGACGCGATCGCCACGGCGGTCGACGACGTGGGGGCCAAGGCCGGGGAGATGACGCTCAGCCTGGACATCTCGCAGCCCAACAACCTGGTGGGCCTGATCCTCGGTGCCGCGGTCGTCTTCCTCTTCTCCGGACTCGCGATCAACGCGGTGTCGCGGTCCGCCGGGGCCGTGGTCTACGAGGTGCGGCGGCAGTTCCGCGAGCATCCCGGGATCATGGATTACAGCGAGAAGCCGGAGTACGGGCGCGTCGTCGACATCTGTACCAAGGACGCCCTGCGCGAGCTCGCCACACCCGGCCTGCTGGCCGTCCTGGCGCCCATCGCCGTCGGCTTCACGCTCGGTGTCGGAGCGCTCGGTTCCTATCTCGCGGGCGCCATCGGAACCGGCACCCTGATGGCGGTCTTCCTCGCCAATTCCGGTGGCGCGTGGGACAACGCCAAGAAACTCGTCGAGGACGGTCACCACGGCGGCAAGGGCAGCGACGCCCATGCCGCGACCGTCATCGGTGACACGGTCGGCGACCCGTTCAAGGACACGGCAGGGCCGGCGATCAACCCTCTGCTCAAGGTGATGAACCTGGTCGCCCTGCTCATCGCGCCGGCGGTGGTGCAGTTCAGCTACGGGCAGGACGCGAGCGTCGGCGTGCGGGCGGTGGTGGCGGCGCTCGCCGTCGGAGTCATCGTCGGTGCGGTCCACGTCTCCAAGCGGCGCGGAATCGCCGTGGGCGACGGTGAAGATCCCGGGGACGGGGACGGGGACGGGGAGGGGGACGGAGGAGGAGACAGGCCGGTCAAGTCACCGGGCCAGGCCGCCGTTTCGTGAAACGGCGGCCTGGGCGGTGCGGTGACACATAGCCGACCGCAGATCAATGGCCGGGCGGGCGAGGCATTCTGATGCTTCGTCCGCCCGGCCGCATCTCCGCCGCATCTCGGTCGAACCCCGGCCGAGGCGCCGGTCTGCCGTCGGACCGCAGCCGATCCGTACTCCGTTCGTGTGCTTGTTCGTGCACGTGTTCCGAGCGGCGAGGGCTGTGCGGGTGAGTTGTATCTCCCTCATTTCCCTTGGTGCAAATGGCTACAAAAGGCCACTCATCGGACGCCCGGCACCCGGACGGAGGGCGCTCGCCGTGTAAGTTCCGGGGCCGAGAGCCTTGGAAGGGACCGATCCGGTGAACAAGAAGCTTGCGGCCGCGCTGTCCGGCGGTGCGGTACTGGTACTTACGCTGTCGGGCTGCAGCAGCGACGACAACAGCGACGAGGTGAACGACTGGGCCAAGAAGGTCTGCGACCAGGTCCAGCCCCAGCTCCAGAAGATCGCGAACGCCAACGCCGCCATCCAGCAGCAGACCGCGGACAACAGCAAGCCCGCCGACGTCCAGAAGACCGACTCGGCCGCCTTCCAGCAGATCTCGCAGGCGTACAAGGCACTGGGCGCGGCAGTCGACTCCGCGGGCCCGCCGCCGGTCGACGGCGGTGAGACCACGCAGAAGGAGGCCGTGAAGGAGCTCGAAGCGTCCTCCGCGGCGTACGCGAACCTGCAGAAGAAGGTCGATGCCCTCGAAACGAAGGACCAGGCGAAGTTCGCCGATGGACTCAAGGGCATCGCGGACGAGCTGAACAAGATCAGCACCAGTGGTGACGAGGCGTTGAAGAAGCTTCAGTCCGGCGAGGTCGGCACCGCGATGGCGAAGCAGAAGGGCTGCCAGAAGCCGACGGCCTCGGTGCCGCCGAAGGCCGCCACGTCGCCGTCCGCGTCCACGGCGCCGTCCGCCTCGCCCAGCAAAAAGTCGTGATCGGGCGGCAGCAGCGGTTGTTGTGACGCGCGGCCGGTCTGGCTGCAGGACCGGTGGCGCCGATGGCCTGCCGCGCCGGCGACAGGTCGCACGGACGGCCCGGCTGCCCCCGATGGGCGCCGGGCCGCTGCCGTTGTCAGTGGGAGCGGCCACAATGGGTGGGTGAGTACGACCAGTCTCCCCGTGCCCGACCGTTCGCCCCGGCTCCGCGAAGCCCTGCTTGCCGCCGCCTTCACCGCCGACGGGCTCCTCGACCTGCTCGGTGCGCCCGCCTACGCCGCACTCGCCCGGAGCGAGACGGTCCCGGCGCTGCGTGCCACCCGGGGCGATTCCCCGCTCGACACGCTGGTGCGGCTCTTCCTGCTCCAGCGCCCCGTGCCGTACGAGCGGGCCCGTGCCGCGCTCCCGCTGGCCGAGTGCGTCGAGGACGGCTGGGTGACACACGTAGGCGACGAGGTGCGGGCCACGGTCGACGTACGGCCGTACAGCGGGCCCGAGGGGCAGGACTGGTACATCGTGTCCGACCTGGGCTGCGCCGTCGGCGGTGCGGGCGGCGTCGGTTCGCGCGAGGAGGGCGTGGTCCTCGGCGTCGGCGGGGCGTCCACCACGCTCGCCGGAATCACCGTCCGTACGCCTGTCGCCTCCGCGCTCGACGTCGGTACGGGTTCGGGCATCCAGGCGTTGCACGCCTCGCAGCACGCCACCCGGGTCACGGCCACCGACCTCAACCCGCGTGCGCTGGACTTCACCCGGCTGACGCTCGCGCTGTCCGGAGTCGCCCCGGCCGAGCTGCGCCAGGGCTCTCTGTACGAACCGGTCGGCACCGAGACGTACGACCTGATCGTCTCCAACCCCCCGTTCGTCATCTCGCCCGGCGCCCGCCTCACCTACCGCGACGGCGGCATGGGCGGTGACGACCTGTGCCGGACCCTGGTGCAGCAGACGGGCGACCGGCTGAACGAGGGCGGATACGCCCACTTCCTCGCCAACTGGCAGCACGTCGAGGGCGAGGAGTGGCAGAACCGGTTGAGTTCCTGGGTTCCGTACGGCTGCGACGCCTGGATCGTGCAGCGCGAGGTCCAGGACGTCACGCAGTACGCGGAGCTGTGGCTGCGCGACAGCGGCGATCACCGTACGGACCCCGCCGAGTACGCCGCGCGGTACGACGCCTGGCTGGACGAGTTCGAGGCCCGCAAGACCAAGGGCGTCGGCTTCGGCTGGATCACCCTGCGCAAGTCCGCCGCAGCCGCCGCCGGCAATCCGTCCGTTGTCATCGAGGAGTGGCCGCACGCGGTGGAGCAGCCGCTCGGACCGGCCGTCGAGGCCCACTTCGCCCGTCAGGACTACCTCCGCGAGCAGGACGACGCGGCGCTCCTGGCCGGGCACTTCACCCTGGCCGCCGAGGTCGTGCAGGAGCAGGTCGGCCTGCCGGGCGCGGAGGACCCGGAACATGTGGTGCTCCGTCAGAACCGGGGCATGCGGCGTGCGACGAAGGTCGACGCCGTCGGTGCCGGCTTCGCAGGCGTGTGCGACGGGACGCTGCCCGCCGGCCGGATCCTGGACGCGATCGCCCAGTTGATGAACGAGGACCCGGTACTGCTGCGTGACCGGACCCCGCAGGCGATCCGGCTGCTGGTCGAGGAGGGCTTCCTGGAGCCGGTTCCTTCGGCGAGCTGATCGGCACCGACCCGGCCCGGCAGGTCCGGTGGTGCTGCCGGTCTTCCCGGGCTCCGTTCCCGTTCGGGCGCGTACTGCCGTACGTACGGAAGGGCCTCGCGAGCAGCGGCTTCGGGCTCGCAGCCGCGGGCGCGTCGCGGAGGGGGCGGATTCCGGATGGGGCTCCGGGTGGCACTCCCGGCGGTGCTCGGGACGGCTCGCCGGCCGGACCGTGGTCCGGTCCCCGCCCGCGGTGTCCGTCCCGCGTTCGTTAGGCGGAGGCGGAGGCGGGCGAATCCGGCCATTCACCCGGGGTTCGCATCGGCGACGCCCGGGGGTGGCAGCCTCCCCCTGGCCGGACGGCACACGCCCCGGCCGGGCAGGGACAGGGAGGCGTACGGGCATGGAGAGCGGACCTGCGGTCTTCGCCGGAGCGGCATTCGCGCTGTTCGGCACTGCGCTGCTGCTGTGGACGGGGGCGCGCGTGCTGCACCGTGCGCCGGTGGCGCACGGTGTGAGCCCCGTCGCCTCCGCCGCTCTCGCCACTGTGTTCGGCGTACTTTTTCTCGTCCTCGGCGTGTGGTGCTTCACCCGCATCTGATCCACAGCCCACCGGCCGCATCTGATCCGCAGCCCACCGGCCCGGCCGGGAACCCGCGGGGCACGGCAGGCAGTGGCGGGGAACACGCCCGGACCGTACGCAGCCCACCGCCGACGCCCGCAGCGCCGCCACATCACCCGGAAACCCGCAGGCAGCGACCGCGTACACGGCGGACCGGGCGGTCCGGGCGGCAGGAATGGCGGAAGTCGGGTTACCGTTCGAGTGGCCGTTGCGGGCTTTTGCCGTTTGACACGGGGGCGGGTTGTACCGTCACACTCCGCAGCGACAGCACCGTCGGCAGCGTCATAGCGCTGCCCGGATGCCCACCGAGCGTCGACCGGAGAGAAGAGCGAAGTTGTCCCCGACCAGCGAGACCGCACAGGGCGGCCGCCGACTCGTCATCGTCGAGTCGCCTGCCAAGGCGAAGACGATCAAGGGCTACCTCGGCCCCGGATACGTCGTCGAGGCGAGCGTCGGGCACATCCGCGACCTGCCGAACGGCGCCGCAGAGGTTCCGGACGAGTACACCGGCGAGGTCCGTCGGCTCGGCGTCGACGTCGAGCATGACTTCCAGCCCGTCTATGTCGTCAACGCGGACAAGAAGGCCCAGGTCAGGAAGCTCAAGCAGCTCCTCGCCGAGTCCGACGAACTCTTCCTCGCCACCGATGAGGACCGCGAGGGCGAAGCCATCGCGTGGCACCTGCAGGAAGTCCTGAAGCCCAAGGTCCCGGTCCACCGGATGGTGTTCCACGAGATCACCAAGGACGCGATCCGGGCCGCCGTCGCCAACCCGCGCGAGCTCAACCAGCGCATGGTCGATGCCCAGGAGACCCGCCGTATCCTCGACCGCCTCTACGGCTACGAGGTCTCGCCGGTCCTGTGGAAGAAGGTCATGCCGCGCCTGTCGGCCGGCCGTGTCCAGTCCGTGGCGACCCGTCTCGTCGTCGAGCGGGAGCGCGAGCGCATCGCCTTCCGTTCCGCCGAGTACTGGGACCTCAACGGCACCTTTGCCACCGGCCGCACCGGTGACGCCTCCGACCCGTCGACTCTCGCCGCCCGACTCAGCGCCGTCGACGGCCGCCGCATCGCCCAGGGCCGCGACTTCGGTCCGGACGGGCAGCTGAAGTCCGGCTCCGTCCAGGTGCTGCACCTGGACGAGACGAACGCCCGGGCCCTGGCCGCCGCGCTCGCCGACGCCACGTTCGCCGTACGGTCCGTCGAGTCGAAGCCGTACCGCCGCTCCCCGTACGCCCCGTTCCGTACGACGACCCTCCAGCAGGAGGCGAGCCGCAAGCTGGGCTTCGGGGCCAAGGCCACCATGCAGGTCGCGCAGAAGCTGTACGAGAACGGCTTCATCACCTATATGCGTACCGACTCCACGACCCTCTCGGACACCGCGGTCACCGCTGCCCGGGCGCAGGTCACCCAGCTCTACGGCGCCGACTACCTGCCGGACAAGCCGCGCACGTACGCCGGGAAGGTCAAGAATGCGCAGGAGGCGCACGAGGCGATCCGCCCCTCCGGCGACCGCTTCCGCACCCCCGCGGCGACCGGCCTGAGCGGCGACCAGTTCCGGCTCTACGAGCTGATCTGGAAGCGGACCGTCGCCTCCCAGATGAAGGACGCGGTCGGCAACTCCGTCACCGTCAAGATCGGCGGGCGGGCGAGCGACGGCCGGGACGCCGAATTCTCCGCGTCCGGCAAGACGATCACCTTCCACGGCTTCATGAAGGCGTACGTCGAGGGCGCCGACGACCCGAACGCCGAGCTCGACGACCGCGAGCGGCGTCTCCCGCAGGTCGCCGAGGGCGACGCGCTGTCCGCCGAGGAGATCTCGGTCGACGGCCACGCCACCAAGCCGCCGGCCCGCTACACCGAGGCCTCGCTGGTCAAGGAGCTCGAAGAGCGCGAGATCGGCCGCCCGTCGACGTACGCGTCGATCATCGGCACGATCCTGGACCGCGGATACGTCTTCAAGAAGGGCACGGCGCTCGTCCCGTCGTTCCTCTCCTTCGCCGTGGTCAACCTGCTGGAGAAGCACTTCGGCCGGCTCGTCGACTACGACTTCACCGCGAAGATGGAGGACGACCTCGACCGCATCGCGCGCGGTGAGGCCCAGGCCGTGCCGTGGCTCAAGCGCTTCTACTTCGGCGCGGGCGCCGACGACACGGCCGGTGCGGGTGCGGCCTCCGACGCGGGCAACGGCGACGGCGACCACCTCGGCGGTCTGAAGGAGCTCGTCACCGACCTCGGTGCGATCGACGCGCGGGAGATCTCCTCCTTCCCCGTCGGCAACGACATCAAGCTCCGGGTCGGCCGCTACGGGCCCTACATCGAGCGCGGTGAGAAGGACGCCGAGGGCCACCAGCGCGCGGACGTGCCGGAGGACCTGGCGCCCGACGAGCTGTCCGTGGAGTATGCGGAGGAGCTGCTGGCCAAGCCGAGCGGCGACTTCGAGCTCGGCGCGGACCCGGTCACCGGGCACCAGATCATCGCCAAGGACGGGCGCTACGGCCCGTACGTCACCGAGGTGCTGCCCGAGGGCACCCCGAAGACCGGCAAGAACGCGGTGAAGCCGCGGACCGCCTCGCTCTTCAAGTCCATGGCCCTGGACACGGTGACGCTGGCCGACGCGCTCAAGCTGATGTCACTGCCGCGTGTCGTCGGTGAGGACGCCGAGGGCGTCGAGATCACCGCGCAGAACGGCCGCTACGGCCCGTACCTGAAGAAGGGCACGGACTCGCGTTCGCTCACCTCCGAGGACCAGCTCTTCGACATCACGCTCGAAGAGGCCCTCGCGATCTACGCCCAGCCCAAGCAGCGCGGCCGGGCCGCCGCCAAGCCGCCGCTGAAGGAACTGGGCACGGACCCGGTGAGCGGGGCTCCGGTCGTGGTCAAGGACGGCCGCTTCGGCGCGTACGTCACCGACGGCGAGACCAACGCGACCCTGCGGACCGGCGACAGCGTCGAGGACATCACGCCGGAGCGCGGCTTCGAGCTGCTCGCCGAGAAGCGGGCCAAGGGGCCCGCCAAGAAGAAGACGGCGAAGAAGGCCCCGGCCAAGAAGACCGCGGCGACCGCGAAGAAGACCGCCGCCAAGAAGACCACGGCGGCCAAGAAGACCGCGGCGAAGAAGACGACGGCCGCGAAGACGACGGCTGCGAAGAAGACGACCGCCAAGAAGGTGGCTGCGACGAAGAAGGCGACTGCGGCGTCCGTGGAGGACTGACCTGAGCGGGACGCGTCGCGTGGCGTACGCCGGAGGGGGCTGGGTGTTCCAGCCCCCTCCGGCGTTTGTGTGGGGTCCGGTGGGGTGGGGCGGGGCGTGCCGGGTCTCGGGGCGGGAGTGCCGGTGAGGTGGACCGGTGCGGCGGGGCTGTTCCCCTGCCCGCCCCTTCCCGTAACCGGGGGCTCTGCCCCCGGACCCCCGCTCCTCAAACGCCGGAGGGGCTGGAAGTGCGGGAGGGGCTGGAAAGGGCGGGGCGTCGGGCGGAAGCGGAAGCGCCGGATATCGGGCTGGGAGTGCCTGGTGGGCCGGGGAGGGTGTGATCGGGCGCCCGTATGTTCGGGCGGGGCCTCCGGGGACCCCACCGCTCCGGATAGGCTGGGCGGATGACGCGAGCCGAGCAGCCAACGGTCGTGAGCCCCACCTCCGACACACTTGCCGCAGACTCACGCGAGCGCGCCGTACGAGCCCTGTTGCGTGTTCCCCCGCTGAAGCGGTTGTGGAGCGCGCAGCTCGTCGGCAGTACCGGCGATGCCCTCGCCCTTCTCGTGCTGGTGCTGATGTCGCTGCAAGCGGCGGTCCTTGAGGGCTCATTCGGAGCCGGGTACCGAGGCGCGGCCTTTGCCGTGGCCGCGGTGTTCGGTGCCCGGATCCTTGCCACCCTGCTCTTCGGAGCCGTACTCCTCGGGCCGCTGACGACGCTCACCGCGCCCGGAGGACCGCTGGACCGGCGGTGGCTGATGATCGGGGCGGACGGGCTGCGGCTCGCGCTGCTGGTCGTCGCGCCGCTGTGGATCGACTGGATGCCCGACAAGGCACTCATGATGATCCTCATCACCGTCTTCGTCGTCGGCGCGGCCGAACGCCTGTGGACGGTCGCCAAGGACGGCGCCGCCCCCGCGCTGCTGCCCGCCCCGCCCCCCGAGGGGGCCGCGGTGCGCCCGCTGCCCGACCACCTCGACGCCCTGCGCCGGCTCTCCATCCGTACCGACTTCGCCGCGATCCCGGCGGCGGCGGCCGTGCTGCTGATCGCCACCCTCGTCGGCAACCTGCTGGGCTCCGGCCTGGAGTGGTTCTCGATCCACCAGGCGGCCCTCGGCTCGTACGTGGCGGCCGGGCTCTTCTCGGCGTCGATCTCCACCCTGTACTTCCTGGAACTGCCCGGTACGCAGACCCCCCGCCCGCGCTCGCCGCTGGAGGGCCTGCGGCGGCCGTCGACCGGCAGCGGACCCGACAAGGGCCGCACCGGAGCCGTCCCGCTGGTCGTCGGCGCATCGGCCGCGGTCGCCGGGGCCATCGCCGCGGCCGCCGCCGTCTCGGTGCTGCACGCCGCCGACCTGGGCGGCGGACCCGTCACCTTCGCGCTGCTGATCCTCGCCCTGACCGGCGCCACGGGGGTCGGCATCCGGACCGCGGGGAAGGTGCTGCCCACCCTGTCGCGGCGCCGGCTGCTCGCACTCGCCACCGCCGTCACCGGCATCGCGCTGCTCGCCATGGGCCTCGTGCCGGACACGGCGACCGTGCTGATGATCGCGGTGCTCGCCGGTTACGCCGCGGGCGTCGCCGCCCACACCGGTCATGTCCTGGTCGACCAGGAGACCGAGGAGTTCCGCCGCGCCAGGACCACCGAGCACCTCCAGGCCGTCGTACGGGTCCTCATCGCGATCGGCGCGCTCGCGGGCCCGCTGCTGGCCGCCGCGATCGGCACCCACCGGCTGGTCTCGGGCGACTTCGTCTTCGAGCACGGTGGAGCGGCCTTCGCCCTGATGCTGATCGGCGCCCTGCTGCTGCCGGTCGCCGTGATCGTCCTCGCCAAGACGGACGACCGCTCCGGGGTACCTCTGCGCCGCGATCTGCGTGAGGCGCTGCGCGGCGGCGACCCGGCCGTCGCCCCCGCTGCGACCGGCTTCTTCATCGCCCTGGAGGGCGGCGACGGCGCGGGCAAGTCCACCCAGGTCGAGGCGCTCGCCGAGTGGATCCGCGCCAAGGGCCACGAGGTCGTCGTCACCCGCGAGCCGGGCGCGACGCCGGTCGGCAAGCGGCTGCGCTCGATCCTGCTCGACGTGTCCTCGGCCGGGCTGTCCAACCGGGCCGAGGCACTGCTGTACGCCGCCGACCGCGCCGAGCACGTCGACTCGGTCGTCCGCCCCGCGCTGGAGCGCGGCGCGATCGTCATCTCCGACCGCTACATCGACTCGTCCGTGGCCTACCAGGGCGCGGGCCGCGACCTCTCCCCGACCGAGATCGCCCGGATCTCGCGCTGGGCGACGAGCGGGCTCGTACCCAACCTGACGGTGCTGCTGGACGTCGATCCGGAGACCGCGCGGGAACGGTTCACCGAGGCCCCCGACCGGCTGGAGTCCGAGCCGCCGGAGTTCCACGCCCGGGTGCGGGCCGGCTTCCTGACGCTGGCCGCGGCCGACTCGACCCGCTACCTGGTGGTGGACGCGGGCCAGGACCCGGAGTCGATCACCACGGTCGTACGCCACCGGCTCGACCAGCTCCTTCCGCTCTCCGAGGCCGAGATCAAGGCCCAGGAGGAGGCGCGCAAGGCCGCCGAGGAGGAAGCCAGGCGCAAGGCCGAGGAAGAGGCGGCCCGCAAGGCCGAGGAGGAGCGGCTGGAGCGCGAGCGGCAGGAACAGCTCGCCAAGCTCCGTGCCGAGGAGGAGGAGCGCAAGGCCCGCGAGCTGGAGGAGGCCCGCCGGCGCGAGGCCGAACGCCAGGCGGAGGAGGCCCGGCAGCGGGCCGAGGAAGCCCGCCGGGTGGCCGAGGAGGAGCGGGTCCGGCGAGAGGCCGAGGAAGCGGCCCGTGAGGCCGAGCAGGCCAGGCTGCGCAGGCAGGCCGAGGAGGAGGCGCGGCTGCGCAGGGAGGCCGAGGCGCTGCGGCTGGAGAAGCAGCGCAAGGCCGAAGAGGCGCTGCTGCGGGCCGAGGAGGCGCGCAGGCGTGCGGAGGCCGAGGCCGCCGCCGCGGCGGAGAAGGCCCGTGCGGAGGCCGCTGCGGCGGCGTCCGTACCGGAGAACGAGATCACCGTGCCGACGCCGATCGTCAACCCGAACGACGTGACGCAGCAGGTGCCCGCGCCGGACAGCACGTCCAGGTCCTCCGACGACGCCGAGACGGCGATGATCCCCAAGATCCAGGACCGGTCGGAGCGGCCCGGTGCGGCGGACGAGACCGCGGTCCTTCCTCCGGTGCGGGACGCGGATCCGGCGGACCGGATTCCGCGGGGCATGTTCCGCGACGAGCGCCCGGCGGGCTCCGTACCGGAGAGCGAGAACGAGCGCACCCGCGAGCTTCCGCAGATCGGCGATCCGCACACGGGTGCCTCGCAGCAGCCGGCCCAGGATCACTGGGAGGGCGAGGAGCGCGTCGCCCGCCGTCCTCGTCCCGACTGGGCCGAGGAGACCCCGCTGGACGATCTGCCGACGCTGGCGGACGAGCTGCTGGGCGATCACCGCGACCAGCACGACGACGGGGACCCGGGCCGCTCGGGCCGGGGACGCCGCCCGCGTCGCTGATCCGTGACGGCTGTCGGGCGGTCAGTACCGGCCCGGCCCTGCTCGGCAGCCGGACCGGGGGGCTGCGGTCCGGTTGCCGCCGGACCGCCTTGTTGCCGGGATTGTCAGAGCCGTCCCCCACAATGGGAGTCGGATCGGGGAATCCGGACGGATCGACAAGCAGCGGCAAGCAGTGACATCAGAGCTGCGCGGCGGCACCGCACGACGGCCGCGCAGCGCGCACACCACCGGAAGGGCGGTGACCCATGACCGTATGGGACGACCTGGTCGGCCAGGACCGGGTGCAGGAGCAGCTCGGCGCCGCCGCCCGGGACGCCGATGCGCTGGTCACCGCCCACTCCGCGGGGGAATCGGTCCCTCCGGGGTCGAAGATGACCCACGCCTGGCTGTTCACGGGGCCGCCGGGCTCCGGCTGCTCCACCGCCGCCCGGGCCTTCGCCGCCGCCCTCCAGTGCACCAGCCCCGATCGCGCCCTGGGCGGCGCACCCGGATGCGGCTTCTGCGACGGCTGCCACACCAGCCTCATCGGCACGCACGCCGACGTCGAGGTGGTCCGTACCGACCTTCTCTCCATCGGTGTGAAGGAGACCCGCGACCTGGTCCGCCGCGCCCAGCTCTCCCCGGCCGTCGGCCGCTGGCAGGTCATCGTCCTGGAGGACGCCGACCGGCTCACCGAAGGCGCGGGGAACGTACTGCTGAAGGCGGTCGAGGAGCCCGCGCCCCGCACGGTGTGGCTGCTCTGCGCGCCCTCCCTCGAAGACGTGCTGCCCACCATCCGCTCGCGCTGCCGTCACCTCACGCTGCGCACACCCCCGGTCGACGCGGTCGCCGACGTCCTGATCAGGCGTGACGGCATCGATCCGGAGCGGGCCGCGTCCGCCGCCCGGGCCACTCAGGGCCACATCGGCAGGGCGCGCCGCCTCGCGACCGACGAGCGGGCCCGCTCGCGTCGCGCCGCCGTGCTCAAACTTCCGTTGCGGGTCGAGGACATCGGGGGCTGCCTCAAGGCCGCCCAGGAGCTGATCGACACCGCCACCGATGACGCCAAGCAGGTCTCCGAGGAGGTCGACGTCAAGGAGACGGAAGAGATGAAGGCCGCGCTTGGTGCCGCCGCCGGGGGACGGCTGCCGCGCGGTACCGCAGGGGTGATGAAGGAGCTGGAGGACAGGCAGAAGCGCCGCAAGACGCGTACGCAGCGCGACAGCCTCGATCTGGCGCTCACCGATCTGACCGGCTTCTACCGTGACGTACTGGCCATCCAGCTGGGCTCGCGGATCGCCATCGCCAACGCGGACGCGGAGGACGCCCTCGACCGCATCGCCCGCTCCTCCACGCCCGAGCGGACCCTGCGCCGGATAGAGGCGGTGATCGCCTGCCGCCGGGCGCTGGACCGCAATGTGGCGCCGCTGCTCGCGGTGGAGGCGATGACGATGGCGCTGCGCGCGGGCTGACACCGCCCGCTCCGGGTGCGGCCGCCCCTCGGCATCAACCCATCCGCACCCGCCCGTTCACGATCGCTCATTCACCCGTACGAGGAGCGAATCGGGCGAACCGTCACGCGGCGACTACGCTCCGAGGATGGACACCAGGCGCTCGCTCCGCATTCTGGCCACCGTGCTCGGCACTGCCGGCCTCCTCATCTCCGGCTGCACCAGCGGCGGTTCGACGAGCGCCTCGCCGACCACAGCGCCCGCATCGTCCGCGCCGGCCGTCCCCGCAGCGCTCAAGTCGTACTACGCGCAGCAGCTGAAGTGGCGGAACTGCGGTGTCGAGGGGTTCCAGTGCACAACGATGATCGCGCCACTGGACTACAAGAAGCCGGACAGCGGCGACATCAAGCTGGCCGTCGCCCGTAAGAAGGCCACCGGACCCGGCAAGCGGATCGGCTCCCTCCTGGTGAACCCGGGCGGCCCCGGCGGTTCGGCCATCGAATATCTCCAGAGCTACGCGGCCGTCGGCTACCCGGCCCAGGTCCGGGCCCGGTACGACATGGTCGCCATCGACCCGCGTGGAGTGGCCCGCAGCGAGCCCGTCGTATGCCTCACCGGTCCGCAGATGGACACCTACACCCAGGTCGACCAGACGCCGGACGACGCCGGCGAGGTCACCGACCTGGGCGGCGCGTACAAGCAGTTCGCGAGCGGCTGCGAGAAGCGCTCCGGCGAGGTCCTGCCCCATGTCTCCACCGTCGAGACCGCCCGCGACATGGACATGCTGCGAGCCCTGCTCGGCGACGAGAAGCTGCACTACGTCGGGGCGTCGTACGGCACCTTCCTCGGCGCGACGTACGCCGGACTCTTCCCGGCCCGGGTCGGCCGTCTGGTCCTCGACGGTGCGATGGACCCGTCGCTCAACGCCGTCGACTTGAACCGCGACCAGACCGCGGGCTTCGAGACAGCGTTCCAGGCCTTCGCCGCCGACTGCGTGAAGAAGGCGGGTTGCCCGCTCGGCACCACCTCGACCGCCGATGCCGCCACCCGTCTGAAGCGGCTCTTCGCCGACCTCGACGCCCGGCCGATCGACACCGGCGACTCCCGCAGGCTCACCGAATCCCTGGGCACCACGGGGGTCATCGCCGCCATGTACGACGAGTCGGCCTGGCCCCAGCTCCGCGAGGCCCTCGCCGCCGCCCAGAAGGGCGACGGCTCCGGCCTGCTCTCCCTGTCGGACGGCTACTACGAACGCCGGCCGAACGGCACGTACGCCAACCTCATGTTCGCCAACGCCGCCGTGAACTGCCTGGACCTGCCGCCCGCCTTCGCCGACGCCAAGGCCGTCACCCGGGCCGTTCCCAGCTTCGAGAAGGCATCCCCGGTCTTCGGCAAGGCCTTCGCCTGGGCCGCCCTGAACTGCGCCCACTGGCCGACCCCGCCCACCGGCACCCCCCACCGCATCGAGGCGAAGGGCGCGGCCCCGATCGTCGTGGTCGGCACGACCCGCGATCCGGCCACCCCGTACAAGTGGGCCGAGTCCCTGGCCGACCAGCTCTCCTCCGGCACCCTCCTCACCTACCAGGGCGACGGCCACACGGCGTACGGCCGCGGCAGCGACTGCATCGACACGGCGATCAACACCTACCTCCTGGAAGGCACCCCGCCGGCCAAGGGCAAGAAGTGCTCCTGACCCCCCCGCCTCCCCACTGACCTGCGGAAATGGACCGAAGTAGGGCTGGTACGGAGCACCCCCGGAAACTGTGTAGACTTGGCGACGCTGCTGATCGCACCATGGTGCGACAGGGCGTGCCGCCTTAGCTCAGTTGGCCAGAGCAACGCACTCGTAATGCGTAGGTCTCGGGTTCGAATCCCGAAGGCGGCTCTGTGGAAGCCTCAGGACTCACTCGCCGTGACCTGGGGCTTTTGCTTTTACTGGATACGACGGCGGCGCTTGGCGCGGGCCGTCTGACTGCCGGTGGTCTCAGTCCTGGTCCCAGCGGGGCTCGGAACCGGCTCCGCCACGCATTTCCTCCTGCGCAGCTGCGGTCACGGAGGAACGGGACGAAGACAGGCGGGATCGGGACGGCGTTCCGGCTCTTCTTGGTCTTGGGCCGGGTGAAGACGAGGCCACCCTCCTTGCGCTGAGGGCAGGCGCTCGCGTGCCTTGTACATGCCTTGGGGCAAGGGTTTGGGCAACCGCGCTTGTAACCCCTGTGGGTGGCGCAGTCCGGCGGGCAGAGCTCAAATCGGTGGAGGCGCGCCCCGCAGGCGTGCGGGGCACCGCATCCATGGCGCCATGTGAGCCGCTGAAGCTGCCACTCGGGGCGGAACAGCTCTGCCTCCAGGTCCACGTATGGCCAGCGCAGGCCGAGCGTCTCACCCTGCCGGAACCCCATACCGACGCCCACGATCCACCGCATGAAGGTGGGCCGCTTCGAGGCCGCCGAGAGGAACGCCTTGGCCTCGTCCTTGGTGAAGGGGTTGGCCTCCGTCTCGTCGACGCTCGGAGGGTCCACGAGCGTGGCGACGCTTTCCCCGATGATGCGGCGCCGGTGGGCAATCTTCAGCACGCGGGACAGGATGCGGTGCACCTTCACCGCGTGGGAAGGCGCGTGCCCGGCATCGAGCAGCGCCCGGTACATCCGTTCCAGGTGCTCGGGTTGCAGCTTGTCGATCCGGTGTTGACCGACCCCCGGGATGATGTCGTTGCGGGTCTTGGACCAGTAGTCGTCCAGGGACCGCGACTTGAGCTTCAGGCTCGCGATGTCAGTGAGGTAAGTCTCCATCCACTTCGCTACGGTCGGCTTCCGGCCCGCAGCGGGCGCGCCCCTGGTCGCGCTGGCGCTCCAACTCCTTCACCTTGCGCTTGATTTCGGGCTCCATCCACTCTCTTTGTGGTTGATCAATTCTCGCCAATGTGGCTCGTGGTCATGCGGCGGCACGCTCGGGCGGCAGCTTCGGGCTGTTCTGTAATGGCGCAGGTTTCAGCCAGTCATGAGCGGGGCGCTTCTCGGTTCACCATCGGCAGAGTTCCCTGATCAAGCACACTGGAGGGGTTCGGCCCGCTGCGGAAATTTCCAGCCATGCAAAACTTCTCACACCTGAACCGGAGTGCAATACTCCAAAGTTCCACACATGTCATGTGATGTACGTCACTCGCGTTCTGCTTGATCCCGGCAGGTAAAGGGTTCCTATAGTTGGTGGCGCAACGGGGAGCAATAATGATCACCACGCTGAAGCAGTGACGTAATGATACGGGGCTACATCCGGCAATTCTCCTGTTCCATCGGAGATTTTGCGCGGCTGTCCGCATTGCATTTTCAGCTGGCGTGCATGCAAATACTCATCCGAGTCTTTTGTGTGGCACTCACCCTCCGAATATTTCGGCAACCGTATCGCCGAGGGATCTGTTTTTCGTTGCGAAAGATCCGACCATTGATTGAATTAGAAGGGAGAATGTCATGGGTGAGGTAGCAGCATTCATGAATAGACAGGAGATGTCCCCTCTCGAGGAGGGTATGGTCAAGGCCGACGGCACGCCGATCATGGCCACCCCTGCGGCTGTCGTCGCCGTTCCGGCCGGCGCCAAGATTGCGGCGGCGGCGGTGGCGTTCACTATCCCCGTCGGTGCGTACGTCACCGGGCGCATATTCGGCTGAGGCGGGGAGATCTCGATGAACCTGATCACAGAGAGCGCGCGCAAGTCTGCGTCGCCCACCCTGTCCGAGGCGCAAGGCGACAAGGTCGTGCGGATGATGCCGGTGGCCTTCACCCCGAGCGTCGTAGCGCTGTGCCCCTACGCGGCCGGCGGCCTGGCCGCGGGTGCTGCGGTAGTCGGTGCCTACGAGGCCGGGCGCGCGGCCGGCTGAGTCCCACCCCGATGCCTGCGCTCTGAGCGCGGGCCTGTAACGGCACCTGTGGAGTGACATCCCGTGGGTGTGACGAAGCTGTCGGGCCGCGCTCCAATCGCGGCCCGACAGCTTTCCCATGTTAGCCGACCCGCTGACGAGTCAGGAGGAATCTTGAGGTACCTGAAAAAGATCAGCTCGGCAGTTTTCGGCCCCGTGCCGATTTCCCGAGACGGGGCGTTAGGGGTATCGGAGAGGTTGGCGGCACTCACGACTTTGTCCTCTTCTCTCGAGTACCTGCACCAGCACAGACACATGGAACCCGGTGGGCTGAATGACTGGGAGATCATGAAGAGGACCCCGGAGGCCAAGAACGTAGCCCTCCGCAAGGTCGCGGACGTGGTGAGCGGAAAGAAGGTGACGCTGGCGCTGCATGCGACTCGGGCGGCAGTCAGTTTCGGCATGTTATTGCCTGGGAATTCGCGATGGCGCGGCGCTGGGAGCCTTTTCCTCAGTGGCACCAATTGCCTGATGCAAGCTCGCCACCGTTTCGGAACTGACGGATCGGACCAGGTGGCAAACTTGGTTCAGAGCGTGACCGGTGTGGCGCGGTTGGCAAAGAAGCAGGAAACTCAGGACGCGCTTCTGTGGTACATCGGAATGCAGGCGAGCATGTCCTATGCCATCTCCGGCTGGGTCAAGCTGGTGGGCGACAAATGGCGGGATGGAACAGCCCTTCCGGGAGTGATGCGGACGCGTACCTACGGTTCTGAACCGGTTTACCGCCTGACGCAGCGCTATCCGAAGACGTCCAATTTCGTTCAGCACACGACCTTGGCAATGGAGTGCTTCTTTCCGCTCGTCTATGTCGCCGGCGGCCGATTCACACGTCCGTTTCTGGCTGCTGCCGGCAGTTTTCACGTGGCCAACGGCTTCATCATGGGGCTCGGGCGGTTCATGACGGCATTCCCCGCGATGCATCCGATGGTCGCATACACCACGGCACCCAAGACCTACGTTGCTGTCACAGGGCGCGACGACCGGGCGGCCAAGGCGGCAGCCCTGCTGCTGGCTGGGGGAGTCGCTGCCAGTGTCGTGGTCGCGGCTCAGCGCAGGGCTGTGGTTCTCGAAGGCTGGCCGACCTCCCGGAAGGTCGTGACCCGGCACGGCAATGAGCTGATGTACGAGACAGGGGGCCCGGAGTCGGACGCTCCGGTCCTGGTGTTCTGCGCGGGACTGGCCTCGACATCGGAGCACTTCGCGTGGATCACTGAATGGTTCGCGCACGGCTCGGATCATGCCGTGGTGTCCTACGCACGGGCGGGTTATGCAGGGAGCCGCCGCCGCACCAAGGCAACCTACGAACTGGCGGAGTCGGTTGATGACTTGGAAGACCTGGTACGCGCGGTCGTACCGGAGAATCGCAAGGTGGTGCTGGTCGGGCACTCCCTGGGCGGCGAGCTGATCCGGCGAGTCGCTGAGCGCATGCCGGATCGACTAGTCGGCCTCGTCTATCTCGATCCGTCGCACCCTGCGGAACTCCAACGTTCGGATCGGCAGCGTGCTGGAGCGAAGGACCTTCGAGTCACGCTGACTCACGTGGCCCGCTACGTTCGGTTCGGCACGGGGGTGCTGATGAGTCGGCCAGGTTGGGTCGACAGATTGCCCCCGGCGTACCGCGAGAAGGTGTTCGCGCAGTACACCGATGCCCGGCTGTGGACAGCGGGCAAGCGGGAATGGCTGGCCGTCGAGAAAGAGTTCACCGAGTTCACGGGGGCCATCGATCCGCTTACCACACCTGCTTTGATCATCGCCGCGCAACAGACCGTGGACCAGGATCCGGAGCAGTTCCTGCTCTACAACGAGCTGGCTCGGGTCCATCAGGGCCAGGGCGAGCGGGGCGCGGTCGAAGTCATCGAGGGAGCCGATCACGACTCCATGCTGACCGAGGCGCGCTACGCCCACCAGGCGGCCCGGCTCATGGCCGAGTTCCTGGCCGCAGAGCGCCGGCGCGACGAGGCCGATGCGGTCGCCGCTCACGAGGGAGGTGCTGAACGATGAAGCCTGCTGCGCTCTTGAAGGAGGCGTTCACAGGGCCGGGCTCCCTCGCGAGATGGGTGGGAGCGGGCATGCTGGTGACGACACTGGCCGCGCAGCATCCTCATCTCGTCTTTGACCGTGCTCGCATCAAGGATCTCTTCTCCATGGTGCCGAACTGGAAGTTCTTCGCCCCGAACCCGGCGGTCCACGACTTCCACTACACCTACCGCACCCTTGATCTGGACGGCGAGACCAGCGAGTGGCGCGAGATCGAGATGATCGCGTCCCGAAAGCTGTATCAGGCGTTCTGGTTCGCCTCCCGCCGTCCGGAGAAGGCGGTCTTCGACATCTGCACCGCCATCCTGCAGGAGGCGCAGAAAGGTGGAGTCCGCCAGGCCCAGAAGCTGTCCTCCTATCAGCTGCTGCTCGAGTTCATCCGGCGAACCGTCCGTGAGGAACAGGGCGAGGAGACAGTGAGGGGATTCCAGTTCGCGGTCGTCCGCGCCGCGGGGCACGACCGCAGCGAACAGCCGGAGACCCTCTTCGTCTCGCCGTACACGCAGATGAAGACGCCGACACCGCAACACCTGGTCGTCGCATAGGCGACAGGGCTTGCACGACCACAACGGTGTGACGCGGCGCCCTGCCACCGCGCGGGGCGCCGCATACCAAGGCCACCCTGACTCGGTGTGGCCGCAGCCCGGAGCTCGGTAAGGAACAGACACGTAGATGAACGGTCACGTAGACGACATCGGCTACGGCAAGCAGTTCGCCAGCTGGTATGACCGCCTTTTCCCCAAGGACGCCAACGCCGTCACCACCGCGGAGACGCTCGTCCGCCTTCATCCCGACCCTGAGAAGGGCACCCTGGAGTTCGGCGTGGGCACCGGCCGCATCGCCATCCCGCTCTCCCAGAAGGTCGGCCACATCATTGGCGTCGACTCTTCACCGGAGATGCTGGCGCTGCTGGCCGACGCTCCCGGAAGCTCGGACGTCACAGGTGTACACGCAGACATTCGCTCGTACAGCGACGACCGCGCTTACGCTCTCGTGTACGCGGTCTGTGGCGTCCTGTCCATGCTCCTGACCCCAGAGGACCAGCAGAAGGCCGTACAGCGGGCGGCCGGGCTCCTGTCACCCGGGGGCCGCCTGGTGATCGAGAGCGGCAACCGGCCAGCCGTCGAGGCAATGCACGAGGGCCTTGCGCGAACAACCCTGTTCGTCCCGTATCCAGAACCTGGCACGGGGCTGCAGACGCACTCGACCCTTCCCCCTGGATCTGATCTCTGGCAGTGCTCCCACGTCTGGTACGAATCCGACGGAACCACCCGCGTGGGGAGTGAACTCGCCCGTCTGACCACCCCGGACGAGGTCGACACCTACGCCGTCGAGGCCGGGCTCACTCCCGAAGCCCGGTACGCCGACTGGCAGTTGTCTCCGTACACGTCCCAGTACCCGATGTTCCTCACCACTTATCGGAAGGGCGTATGAGCCGGAGCTGAACCGCCTGTCTCCGTGCCACGAACAGGGAAGGAAATCATGGTGACAACCAATCGAGTGGTGGCGTTCGTCGTCGCCTTCATCGTCGCCGTGCCGGTCATGCTGACCGTCTTTCGCGAAAGCGGCGAAATCACCAGGGCCAGTTGGGCCAAGAGCCTCATCTTCGGCGGCAGCATTGCCGCGATTGCCGCGATTGCCTTGGGCAGGAGCAGGCAGTGAATGTATCTGCCGTCGTCTGCCGCCATCGGCTGCTGCTCGGCGCGGGCATCCTGCTGGGCCTGGTGGGAACTGCTGCAACGCTTCTGCAGCCCTTGCTCATCGGCGACCTGATCGAAGCGGTAGCCGTGGAAGAGCCAACCTTGCGGCCGATCCTGCTCCTTGCGGGACTCTTCGTCGCAGACGCGCTGCTTGCCGCCACCCACTTTTATCTCATCGGGCGAGGCGGCGAGAACATCGTCTTTGACATGCGGGCCACCCTCACCGCGCGCCTCCTGCACTCCCGCATCCGGGCGTTCAACCGGCTCGAACACGGTGACGTCTTCACCCGTACCGTCGCCGACACCTCGTTGGCACGCGTCGCGCTGTCCTCTTCCGTATCTCAGATGATCACCTCCGGATTCACGGTCGCGGGCTGCGTCGGCGTCATGGTCTGGCTCGATTGGCGGATGCTCTTGGCCACAGCAGGGTGCCTCGGAGCGGCCTCGGTGATCGGGCTCGGTCTGGCGCGAGCCGTGCGCAAGGCCGCGGTGACAAACCGCGAGGACACCAGCAACTACGGCTCGGCACTCCTGCGTGTTCTTGGTGCCCTCACCACAGTGAAAGCCTCCCGCGCCGAGGAACGCGAAGCCGAACACATCGGAGAACTGGCCGACGCCGCGCGGGCGAGTGGTATCCACGTCACCCGCCTGTCGGCGATGCTGATGCCCGCGATGAACGTCGGCACCCAGGTGTCCCTTGCCGTGGTCATCGCCTGGGGTATGTCCCGTACCGCCACGGGCGCTCTGCCCATCGAAGACCTCACCGCGTTCATCATGTACCTCTTCTACCTGGTGTCCCCGCTGGTGATGCTGTTCATGTCGCTCGGGGAGATCCAGCAGGGCCGGGCCGCCATCGATCGAGTAAACGACCTGGCCCGCATCGAGGCCGAGCCCACCGAAGGGGCTCCGGCCTCAACACCCGTTGCGGGGACGCCTGCCGTCGAGTTCAAAGACGTCACGTTCTCCTACAGCGACACCGCCGCGCCTGCCCTGAGTGGAGTGTCGTTCTCGCTGCCGACCACTGGCGTGACCGCGATCGTGGGTCCTTCCGGGGCGGGCAAGACTACCCTTTTCCAGCTCATTGAACGCTTCCAGGTGCCCGATGCAGGATCGGTCTGCATGGCCGGCACGGACATAGGCACCATGCGCCTGGACGAACTACGGTCCCGAATCGGTCTCGTCGAGCAGGACGCTCCCCTGATGCGCGGAACTGTCAGGGAGAACCTCACCTACGCCCGCCCTGATGCCACTGCTGCGGACATCGACGAAGCCCTGTCCGCGGCTCACCTCGCTGACGTCGTCTGCGCTCTGCCGGACGGCCTGGACACCCACCTTGGAGAGGGCGGCATCGGCCTGTCCGGCGGGCAGCGACAGCGCCTCGCTATAGCCCGCGCCCTGCTCACCCGCCCGGACGTACTGCTGCTGGACGAAGCCACCTCGCACCTCGACTCCGACTCCGAGACAGCGCTGCGTGCGGCAATCTCGGCCATCGGTGCGCGGTGCCTCGTCCTCACGATTGCGCACCGTCTCTCCACCACCATTGGCGCCGATCGCATCCTCGTGATCGAGGACGGAAAGCTGCGTGCCACTGGTACGCACGCCGAGTTGATGGAGGGCGACACGACGTACAAACGCCTCGCCAGCAGGCAGATGACTCCCGTCGGAGGAGGTGCGCGGTGACCGACGCGGCGATCGTGGGCACGGGTCCCAATGGACTCGCCGCCGCAGTGACCCTCGCCAGGGCCGGGCTCAAAGTGACTCTGCACGAACAGGCCGACACCCCTGGCGGTGGTCTGCGCTCGATGCCGCTGTTCGACAGCACCGTCGTCCACGACATCTGCCCGGCAGTCCACCCGATGGCCGCAGCCTCCGCGTTCTTCCGGGCATTCGACCTGCCGTCTCGCGGCGTCCGTCTGCTCCAGCCCGATCTCCCCTACGCCCACGCCCTGCCTGGCGGCCACGCGGCGGCAGCCTGGCGGAGCATCGCCCGCACCGCCGAGCACCTAGGTCCCGACGGGCGGCGCTGGACACGTTTGCTGGGCCCCCTTGCACAACGGTCCACCGCTGTGGTCGACCTGTTCCTCTCAGATCTGCGCTCCTTGCCACGCGACCTCCTCACCCCTGCGTTCCTGGTGCCCCGGGTCCTGGCGCACACCACGAATCGCACACCGTTCACGACCTTGGAGGCCAGAGCCCTGCTGACGGGCGTGGCCGCCCATGCCGTCGGAAGACTGCCTTCGCTGGCGTCAGCGGCGGTAGCCCTGCTACTGGCCCACACCGCCCACGCCAGTGGCTGGCCACTGCCGGAAGGCGGAAGCACCCGCATCGCCGACGCGCTCGTCGCCGACGTAACCGCCCACGGTGGCATCATTCACACCGGCCACCGTGTCAAGGATCTGGCGGAGCTTGGCAATGTACCCCTCGTCCTGCTGGACGTGAGTCCCAAGGAGTTCCTCGCCATCGCCGGCGACCGACTCCCCACCGCGTATCGCCGAGCTCTGCGCCGCTACCGCTACGGCCCGGGCGCGGCCAAGGCCGACTTCCTTGTCAGCGACCCCATCCCGTGGATCAACCCCCTCTTGCGACAGGCCGGCACAGTGCACCTCGGTGGCACACACGCCGACATCGTCCGACAGGGGAACGCCACCGTCGCAGGTCAGCAGATCCCTGCCCCCTTCATGCTGGTCGTCGACCCGGCCGTCACCGACCCGACCCGGGCCTCCGGAAGCAAACGCCCGGTGTGGGCGTACGCGCATGTGCCCAACGGAGACACGCGCGATCCGGTCCAGATGATCCGTGCACGCATCGAGGAATACGCCCCCGGGTTCACGGACACGATCACCGCCTCTCGCGGCCTGTCGGCAGCCCAGTACGCGACGTATAACCCCAATTACGTCGGCGGGGACATCGCCTCCGGTGCTCTGACCCTGCGCCAGACCCTGGCGCGCCCGGCACTGCGCCGGGATCCGTACACCACTCCCCTGCCGGGCGTGTACCTGTGCTCGGCCTCAACCCCGCCAGGCCCGTCCGTCCACGGCATGTGTGGTTACTTCGCCGCGCTCTCTGCGCTCCGACGCCACCACGGCGTAAGGACATCGCCCGACCTGTCCCCGAAAGAGAATCAGGAGTTTTTCTGATGCGTACACGCGTCTGTGTAGCCCCCGCAGTGGCCGTCACCGGCCTGGTGCTGGCCATCGCGGCGCCGGCCTCCGCGAGCGAAAACACGTCGGCCAGCACCGTCGAGTGGGCGACGGAGTTCGAAACGGCCGCCGCGGCATGACAGCGATGGACCGAGCAGGGGAGCTCCGGCATCACGCGCGACTTGGTACTCAGCGGAACATTGTCCAACGCCTGCGACAACTGCTACTCGCTGTGGACGAGGTTCGTGTTCGACCTCGCTCCAGGACCTGCCCGCAAGCAGGCCCAGATATGCGGTCCCGGAACCGTCGACGTCGCTGTGCGCCAGGCTTATCAGCCCACTACCACCGGATACGTCACAGTCTGCAAGGGCAGAGAAAACACGAACGACTGCGCCTCGTGGCAGAACGTCACCTGGTGGCCCATCAACCAGACCTGACGTCCCCTTCCCGCCGCAGGTTGTCGGCGAAGTCGGCATCGCTGCACCCGAGGCAGGGAAGGATCGGACCATGGCTGGCACGACTGCCTTCATGCCCTCAACGAGGATTGGCGGGGGAGGCCACCCATCGTTTCGGGCTTCCCTGGCACGGCGTCCGCGCGATCAGCGGTACAGCAGGTGACCTGCGCAACCTCAGGAGCTCCGGGGCTCATTCAAGCAACACAATCGAACCCCTAATGAACGAGGTGCACTCTTGCTGACGTCCCTTTGGAAACGCCACGGCCTGTTCATCGCTGTCGGGGCACTCTGCATCCTGGTGAACAGCCAGGGGCTGGGGCCGCTGTGGTACTCCGGGGTCATCCTTCTGCTGCTCGGCGGGTTGTTGCGCTGGGTCCTGTGGCGCAATCAGCATCCGCCGCAAGGACAGACGCCGATCCTGGTCGATGTGCCCGTCACCGGACGATGGCGGGCCATCAACGGCCCTGGCACGAAGGTCCCCAGCCACACGCACAGCCATGCGCAGACGTACGCCATCGACCTGACATACCACCCGTCCGAAGAGCCCACGCCCGCATTCCGCTGGCTCTGGCCGCTCGGCAGCCGTCCGCACCAATACCCCGCTTTCGGTAGTCCTGTTCTGGCTCCTGGCGACGGCGTGGTCGTAGCGATCACCGACGGTCAGCGCGATCACTTCTCCCGCACTTCACTGCCTGGCTTCGTCTATCTCTACCTGGAGGGATTCGTACGCAGCCTGGGCTGGCCGCGCCACCTTTGGGGCAACTACATCATTCTCGAGCTGGGCGAGGGCGTGTACGCGGGTTTCGCGCATCTCAAGCGCGGCTCCCTCCGTGTGGCCGTGGGCGACCGGGTCACCGCCGGTCAGCAGCTCGCCGAGTGCGGCAACTCCGGCAACTCTTCCGAACCCCACCTGCATTTCCAACTCATGAGCGGCCCGGACTCCGAGACCGCCTACGGCCTGCCCTTCGAGTGGCGCTACCGGGACGACGACGGCGCCGAACACAACGGAGTGCCCAAGGACGCCGTCTACTTCACCTCACTGGAGTCCCAGTCCCATTAGTGGTGCTGCCGTCCGCGCCAGACGGCGCGTGACGATCCATGGCGAGCGCATGGGCACCGCCTACAGCCTGCCCGTACGGTGCTGGACTTCCGGCACGCGCAGGCATGCCCCCGAGGACCGGGCCATCGACGATTCGGAGCTGATCGAATGGTGCGGTGGAGGGCAGTACGACTGGAACAAAACCGCAGGCGTTCGGCGACCTGCCAGAGGTATTCAACCAGGGCTGCGTGAGCGTTGCGTGAGCGGATGGTGCAGTACCGGCCCCCACAGGATGGATCGCTCGTCAAGTCAAACATCGCTGACCAGGCAAAATCAGATCGCCGAACACCACCCAGAACCACCCGCCATGATCGCGCAGGCCCTCGTAATGCGTAGGTCTCGGGTTCGAATCCCGAAGGCGGCTCAGAGAAACCCCAGGACTCACTCGCCGTGACCTGGGGTTTTTCCTTGTTCAAGGCGTGGTGGGTCGCACAGCGTCAGTTCCGAACGGTGGTCTCGACGACTGCGGTGCTCTCGCGGGTACGTGTCCGGGTGGCGAGCTGGGCCGTACCGGGGACGGCGAGCGCTCCATAGGTGGACACCGGCACTGGTTGCCCACGGTGCTGGTCACCTGTCCGAGCCAGAAGGCCAGATATTGCCGGCTGCGGAACAGGGCGCGCATTTCAGGTCGAGGTCGAGGCATAGCCCTTGTCACACTGGAACGAAGGGAGAGCGGGGCCACAGCCGTCACGCCGAGCAGAACACGTGTCCGGTCCACGAGTGCCGAAGCCTTCCGCAACGCCGGGCGGTACACCACTGCTTCAGTGATTTCCCGGGTCGCCCGGCCGATCGCCGGGGCCTACGCTGCTTGTGGAGTTCTGTTCTCTCGTGACGGGAGTCGGCCCATGATGCGCTCGGACATACGACTGCGCAGGGGGGCCGCAGCCGCGGTGGCGGCCGGATTGCTGGTTGTTTCGGTGCCGGTGGGGAGTGCCTGGTCGGAGGGGGCTCCGTCACCTTCCGTGCCCGCTTCGTCGGCAGCGTCCGTATCGCCTTCCGAGGAATTCCCGCAGATCACCCCCGCCGTGGCCAAGCGGCTGGACCGGGCGGTCCGGCAGGTTCAGAGCGATGCGCGGGTGCCGGGGGTCACGGTCGGGCTGTGGGCTCCCGGCAAGGGGAGTTACGTCCGGGCCTTCGGGGTCGCCGACAAGAGTTCGGGCGCGCCCATGGCGACCGACCTCAACATGCGGGTCGGCAGCGTGACCAAGACGTTCACGGTGACGGCGATGCTCACCCTGGTCGACCGGGGGAAGGTCGGCCTCGACGATCCGATCGGGAAGTATGTGAAGGGTGTTCCCAACGGGGACCGGATCACGTTGCGCGAACTGGCGGGGATGCGCAGCGGGCTCTTCAACTACTCCATGGATCCGGACTTCTTCAAGGCGTTGACGAGCGACCCCCAACGGCCGTTCACCCCGCAGGAGTTGCTTGCCTACTCCTTCAAGTACCCCGTGCAGTTCCAACCGGGTGAGAAGTTCGAGTACAGCAACACCAACGCGATCCTGCTGGGGCTCGTGGTGGAGAAGGCGGGCGGTCTGCCGCTGTCGGAGTACCTCGAACGGTATGTCTTCGAGCCGGCGGGCATGCATCACACGTTCCTGCCGCGCGGGGCGGTATTCCCGGCCCCGCACGCCCATGGGTACACCGACCAGACTGCGAGCGGCAGGACCGAGGACGCCACGGACTGGAACCCTTCCTGGGCATGGGCCGCCGGGGGCGCGATCTCCGACCAGCGCGACCTGCGCACCTGGGCCCGGGTGCTGGCCACCGGCACGCTGCTCAGCCCGGCCACACAGGCCGAGCGGCTGAAGACGGAGCCCAGCAATCTGCCGGACACCGGCTATGGCCTGGGCATCTTCAACGCCCATGGCTGGATCGGACACAACGGCTCGCTGCCGGGGTACGAAGCCCTGGTCGTCTACCTGCCGGAGTCGAAGGCGACCCTGGTCGTGCTCCTCAACACGGATACCGACTACCAGGGTTCGGAACCGAGCACCCTCTTCGGCGAGGCGATCACCCGCATCGTGACCCCGCAGCATGTCTATTCGCTGCCGGCCCAGCCTGCCGGACGGTGAGCCGGGCGGTGAGCCGGGCGGCGGAGCCGGGGTTCAGGTCGTCAATTCTGTGATCAGGGATGTCGCCCGGTCGATGAGGGCCACCTCGTGCGGGCTCATCGTCGGGTTGGCCGCGCGGTGCGAGGCGGCCTCGGCGAGGTGGTGGGCGGGGATGCCGCCGGACGCGGCGAAGTGCGGCAGCAGTGCGTTCAGCAGCGAGCGGGCGCCTGCCGATTCGGGGTGCCGGGGGTCGACCGCTGCCTGGGCCAGGATCAGGGACGACATGGCCCGGTCCGCGGCCGGAACGCCCTCTCTGGTGTTGCTCCAGTCGATCACCACCGGGCCCCGGTCCGTCAGCATCACGTTGTCCGGGTGCAGGTCGAGGTGGAGGATCCGGTCCTCGGGGTGCGGGGAGAGCCGGGCCGGGACGGTGTGGAGTTCGGCGAGGAGGCCGGCCAGCATGGCTGCCGCATCGGCCGACGACAGCTCGCCGGTCATCAGGGATTCCAGCATCGTCGGGCCGGTCAGGCGTTGCAGTACCAGGTCGCAGGGGGGTGTCTTCGAGTCCCGGGGGCCCAGGCGGGGGACCGGGTAGCCGTGCGCGCCGAGGTAGGACATGACCATCCATTCGTGAGTGGCGTCCATGCCGTCGCGGTAACGGCGCAGGACCCACTTCTCGTCGAGTGCGTACACATCGGCGGATCGTCCGGCACCCAGTAGCTCACGTTTTCGCATGGGGCGAACCTACGGGGGTCGGCGGCGGATGTGGATGTCCGCGGCCCGACCACGGAGCAGAGGGACCGTTGTCGCTGGTCAGGGGCCCCATAACGCGAAGTGAGGGGGTGAACGGGATCTCCTGGGGATGACGTGTACGCGGCTACCTTGGCGGCAATTCCCCCGAAGTCAAGGAGAGTTCCGTGGAGAGATCCATGCTCCGCAGACGTGCCCTGGCCGCGTGTACCGCCACCGTGGCCGTCGGTGCGCTCGCGCTGGCCGGTCTGACCGGCAGCGCATCCGCCGATCCGGCTCCCCAGCTCCGCACCCCCACCGCCACGGGGACCGGGCAGCTCTCGCCCGGTCTGCTGAAGGCCATGCGACGCGACCTCGGACTGACCGCCGCCGAGGCGCGCAGCCGGATCGGCCACGAGACCCGGGCGACGGTTGTTGCCGCCGGGCTGAAGCGCTCCCTCGGCGCGGACTTCGCCGGGGCCCGGGTGAGCGGTGACGACGCGGCCCTGACCGTGGCGACCACCGATGCCGTGGACGCCGCCCGGATCCGCGAGGCCGGTGCCAGGCCCGTCGTCGTCGAGCGCAGTCAGGCCGAACTCGACGCCGCCAAGGCCGCGTTGGACCGGGTGGCGCTGCGCGGCTCTCCCGAGGGTGTGCCCGTCTGGTACGTCGACGTGGCCACCAACCGGGTCGTCGTGCAGGCCGCCCGTACCTCGGCCGCCGGTGGATTCCTCGCTGCCGCGGGGGTGTCGCGCGATGTGGTGACGGTGCGGCAGACGGCGGAACAGCCACGTACGTTCGCTGATCTGCGGGGTGGTGACGCGTACTACATGAACGGCTCGGGGCGTTGCTCCATAGGCTTCCCCGTCAAGCGCGGCAGCGGCCAGTCCGGCTTCGTCAGCGCCGGTCACTGCGGAACGCCCGGGGTCGGCACCAGCGGATACAACCAGCAGGCCCAGGGCTCCTTCCAGGGCTCCACCTTCCCCGGCCGCGACTACTCCTGGGTCGCCACCAACACCAACTGGACGCCGCGTGCCCTGGTGAACGGCTACGGCAACGGCGATGTGACGGTCACCGGGTCCACCGAGGCGCTGGAGGGGGCGTCGATCTGCCGCTCCGGCTCGACGACCGGCTGGCACTGCGGGACGGTTCAGCAGCGCAACACCAGCGTCACCTACCAGGAGGGCACCGTCTCCGGGGTCACCCGCACCAATGTGTGTGCCGAGCCCGGCGACTCCGGTGGTTCGTTCATCTCCGGCAGCCAGGCGCAGGGCGTCACCTCCGGTGGCTCCGGCAACTGCTCCCAGGGCGGTACGACGTACTTCCAGCCGGTGAACCCGGCGCTCCAGGCCTACGGGCTCACCCTGGTCACCAATGGCACCCCGACCGACCCGCCCACCGACCCGCCGACCGAACCGGGCGGCAGCTGGGCGGAGGGCACGACGTACGCGGCGGGCGATGTCGTGACGTACGGCTCCGACAGTTACCGATGCCTCCAGCCGCACCAGGCGCAGCCCGGCTGGACGCCGCCGAACGTGCCGGCTCTCTGGCAGCGCGTCTGAGGGCCGTTCCGTAAGCCCTGGCGGCGGGGCCGCCACCGGATACCGCGCCCGCCCGCCCGGCCTCCACTCCACGCCTCCCGGCCGGGCGGCGCGCACCCCCTGCTCTGCGTCATGCACGTGCCCTTCCCCCACCCGAGGAATCAGCCATGACCCCAGAACCGACCGAAGGCCCCGGCGGCGACCGCCGGATCAGCCGCAAGACACTGCTCAAGGCGGCGCTCGTCGCCGGCACCGGGCCGGAAGCGCTGTCGGCCCGGCCCCTTCCTCGCCCCGGTTCTTGTCGGGGGCCGGGTGCCGGGCATCGGAGTAGCCTGGATGCGTACGGCTCCCGGTGAGCCGCTCGTGTCGGCCTGCGCATCGAAGGGGGCCGGTATCGCATGGACACCTTGGTCACTGTCGTGGTCGTCCTCGCGATGATCGCGATCGCAGCGTTCGTCATTCATCTGCTCAATGCCCGGCACCGGCATCAGCATCTGCGTCCGGTGCATTACGACCACGGGCTGGCCGGGTTCGACGAGGGGCCGGACACGGGGCCTACTTCGCGTCCGAATAACGCTCCACCACCGCCGTAGTGAACGGGAAACGGACCGGCGTCTCGCCGAAGACGGTCCGCCCGGCCAGCTCACCGGCCGCCCGGATCGCCGCCACCACGGCCTCGGCCTCCTCCTGCGGGCAGTGCACGATCACCTCGTCGTGCTGGAAGAAGACCAGCTCCGCCCGGAGACCGGCGGAGCGGAGCGAGCTGCGCAGGGCGGCCAGGAGCAGCAGCGCCCAGTCGGCCGCGCTGCCCTGCACCACGAAGTTACGGGTGAAGCGGCCCCGCGCGCGGGCGTTCGACGATGCGTAACCAGGGGTGAACTCACCGTCGGCGGGGAGTGGTTCGGCGCTCTCCTGAGGGATGCCGGCCTCCTCGTCCGCCCCGCTCCCGGCCGCGGGCGGACTGGTCCGGCCCAGCCACGTCCGTACGAGACGTCCTTCCTCGCCCGCCTTCGCGGCATCGTCGACATAGGCCACGGCCAGCGGGAATCTGCGGCGCAGGGCGGCCAGGTTCTTCAGGCCGTCGCCCGAGGTCTGGCCGTAGACCGCGCCCAGCAGCGCGAGCTTGGCGTGCTCCCGGTCGCCGTGGAACGCCCGGTCCGACAGCGCCGTGTACAGGTCGCCGTCCTGGCCCGCCACCTCCATCAGGCCGCGGTCGCGGGAGATCGCGGCGAGCACCCGGGGCTCCATCTGGTCGGCGTCCGCGACGACCAGGCGCCAGCCCTCGTCGGCGACGACCGCCTGCCGTATCACCTTGGGGATCTGCAGCGCCCCTCCGCCGTTGGTCGTCCAGCGGCCGCTGACCGTGCCGCCCGGCTGGTACTCGGGGCGGAAGCGGCCGTCGCGCACCCAGTCCTGGAGCCAGCTCCAGCCGTGCGCCGTCCAGATCCGGTACAGCTTCTTGTACTGGATGAGGGGCTCCACCGCCGGGTGGTCCAGCTCCTCCAGCTCCCAGCGGCGGGTGGACTTCACCTTGATGCCCGCCTGCGCGAACGCCTTCACCACGTCGGCGGGGAGGTCGGGGCGGACCCGTCTGCCGAAGGCGGCCGACACCTCGTCGGCCAGCTCGGCCAGTCTGCGGGGCTCTCCACCGCCCGCGTAACGCTCGCCGAGCAGTTCGGCCAGGACGTCGCGGTGGACGTCGGCGCGCCAGGGGAGGCCGGACCTGTTCATCTCGGCGGCGACCAGCATGCCGGCCGACTCGGAGGCCGTGAGCAGGCGCATCCTGCCCGGGTGCTCGGTGGCGTCGTGACGGCGGAGCTGGTCGGCGTACACCTGGAGCAGGTCGTCGAAGGGCAGCCGCGTGCCGGACCGGGGCTCGAAGAGCGAGGACTGCGAGCCGGGCTCCGCGGAGCGGGGCGGGGGGTCGGGGGGTACGGGGGCGTTGCGCAGGCGGGCGTGGGCGGCGGCCGCGGAGCGGGGTTCGCCGAGGCGGCCCTCATGGGCGAGGAGGAGGGATTCGGCGACTTCGATGTCGTAGCAGCGGCTCACGGGGACGCCGGCCGCCAGCAGCTGCGGGTAGATCTCGGCGGTGGACCGCCACACCCAGCGGGTGACGTCCGGGCGGGAGCGGACCGCCGCCACGAGGTCGGGCTCGGCCACGACCGGGGCGGCGGGCAGGCCGGTGGGGGCCAGCGGGGCGAGGAGGGCGCCGCCGGTCTCCGTCATGGCCAGGGCCCAACGTTCGGTCATGTCTTCGAGTCTGGCACCCGGCACTGACAACGGACGGTGGGCGGGCGGTGCGTGTCCCCCGGTCCGCAGGTGCCGTGGGACGGTTCCGGGACCGGGGGAGCGGAGGGCGTCAGGACTCGGATTCGGATGTCCAGGTGCCCAGGGAGATCTCGGCGGTGATGCCGGGACCGAAGCCCGCCATCAGGCCACGGTGGCCGTCGAGGGCCGATGCCTCGTCGAACATGCGGCCGAGGGCGTCGAGCACCACGGCGCTGGCTATGTTGCCGTACTCGGTGAGCGTGGCGCGGCTGAAGCGGAACGCCTCGGGCGGCACGTCCAGGAAGTGGCTCAGGTCGTCCAGGATGCGCGGGCCGCCCGCGTGGATGATGTAGAAGTCCATCTTCCCCGCGTTCCACTGGTTCTCCTCGGCGACTGCCTCCAGGGCCGGTGCGAGGGGCTCCATGGTTCCGGGCACCCGCTTGTCGAGCTGGAAGTGGAACCCGGTGGACCGGACCGCGTAGGAGATCCAGTCCTCGGTGGCCGGGATGACGAACGAGCCGTTGCGTTCCAGGCGGACTCCGGTGCCACCGCTGCCCCGGAGCACTACGGCGGCTATGCCGTCGCCGAACAGCCCGTTGGAGAGCAGCGATCCCACACTCAGGTCGGTGGGCTGGTAGCACAGCGAGCAGAACTCGCAGGCGACGATCAGCACATTGGCGTCGGGGTACGCCGTGCAGAAGTCGTGGGCCCGGTTGACCGCCGCACCGCCCGCGGCGCAGCCGAGCTGTGCGATCGGCAGCTGCCGGGTCTCCGGCCGGAAGCCCATCTCGCCGATGAGCCACGCGGTCGGCGGCGGCATCATGAAGCCGGTGCAGGAGACGTAGACGATCAAGTCGATCTGCCGCGGCTCCAGTTCCGCCTGGTCGAGCGCCCGGCGGACCACCGCCGGCACCCGGGCCTTGGTGTGCTCCTCGTAGGTGATGCTGCGGGCGTCGAAGCCCGGGTGCTGCAACACCTTGTCGATCGGCTGGATCAGATGCCGTTTCTGCACCCCGGTGTGTTCGATCAGACGAAGGACCAGGTCGATCTGCGGATGGTCGCCGTGCAACCGTTCAGCCAGCTCAAGGGTTTCCTCGTTGGTGATGACGTACTCGGGAACCTCGATGGCCGGCTTGCAGAGAACCGCCATGGAACTCCTCCTAGCGGACATGGTCCACACGGCCGGGCCCGAAGGATTCCGGGGCGTTCGCCGACCCGGAGACGGCCACCGCGGCTCCGCGCACGCGGCGTTGCGTGGACGTGGAGCACTGGTGGATTCCGGCGCCGGGTCAGGTAACCCTGGAACGGACGCGGACGGGCCGACCGTCGAAGACTGAGTTCAAGCCGTTCGTGGGCGGAAGCGGATCCGCCACGGCTTGGGTGGCCGTCGGACTCACGCTACGACAGGCGGATCGGGGCCGCACGTCGAGCGCACGCAGCGGGGATTTCGCACGGGCAGGGGCCCCGCTCCGGGCCGCCCCTGCCCGCTGGGGAGCCACCGGGGCGCCCGGCGGGCCGGCGCCCCGGAGCGTTCCGGGTTGCCGCCGGCCGCGGGCCGACGCATCATCGATGACGGCCCGCCGTCGGCCGACGGCCACGGCGGGTGAGTCACGCGCCGTAGGCGCGCGACGCCCCGGATCGCTGCCGGGGCACCCCTGGATCACCAGGTGACGGGCAGTTCGAGGGGATAGCGCCAGATCGACGTCTTGTTCCACCGCACTTCCTCGGCCGGCGTCGCCAGCTTCAGGGCCGGGAAGCGCTCCAGCAGCGTTCCGATGGCGACCTCGAGCTCCGTGGCCGCGAGCGGGGCGCCGAGGCAGTGGTGCCCGCCCCACCCGAAGGTCATGTGGGACGGTCCCTGACGCTCCAGGTCCAGCTCGTCGGGGCGCTCGAACTTCCGGCCGTCACGGTTGGCCGTCAGATAGGAGACGTGCACGATGTCCCCTTCCCGGATCCGTACGCCGCTCAGCTCCACGTCCTCGGTGGCGACACGGGGGATGCCGACACCCTTGCGGAAGGGGATGAAGCGCAGCAGCTCCTCGATGGCCTGCGGGAGCATGTCGGGGCGATCACGCACCATGGCGAGCTCGTCGGGCCTGGTGAGCAGCGTGTAGGCGATGTTTCCGATCTCGTACGTGGTGGTGTCCTGGCCGGTGATCAGCAGGACCATGGCCATGACGGTCAGTTCCTGGTCGTTCAGGATCTCGTCCCCGTCGCGCGCGGTGGCCAGCGCGCTGATCAGGTCGTCGTCCGGGTTCGCGCGCCGCTCGGCGGTCAACTCCTCGAAGTAGCCGCGGAGATCGGCCTTGGCGCGTACCGCGGCGTCCTTGTTCTCGACGGTGGTGTCCATCATGGTCCGGGCGTGGGCGCGCAGTTGTGCGCGGTCGGCCTCCGGAATGTCGAGGACCTCGCAGATGGTGGTCAGGGGCAGCGGGGCCGCCAGATGCTCGAACAGGTCGGCGGGGGCGCCGTGCTCCTCCATGCGGTCCAGCAGCTCGTCGACCACATGCTGTGTGCGTACCCGCATGCGCTCCATGTGGCGGGGCGCGAAGCCCTTGGAGATCAGGCTGCGCAGGCGGCTGCTGCCCGGCGGGTCCATCACGTTGATCGCTTCGTCCTGGACGATCGGTTCGGGGGTCATGCGCGGGAAGTTCCGGCCGATGATGGCGCTGCGGCTGAAGCGCCGGTCGGTGGTCACCGTACGCACGTCGTCGTAGCCGGTGACGAGCCACGCCTCGCCGTCGCCATGCGGGAGGCGGATGCGGGAGACGGGTCCTTCGGTCATCAAGTGCCTGAGAGCCGGGTCGAATTCGAGGGCCTCGGCGTAGTCGAACGGGCAGTGCCGTGCGCCGGCTACTGGTTCCATGCGGAGCTCCAGACGGGGATCTGACGGGTGGTTCATGGAAGGTGCGGGCTGGACGGGACATGGGTGCCCGATCGCCCGCAGGGCCACGCGCCGCTCCGCGCCGATTGGTCCATATGCAGAACGGATTCGACGATCCCGGTCGCTGGACCGGCGCAACGCGGTCCAGCGACCGGGCCCTGTGCGACTGGTGCAGCCGGTGCGGCCGGTCTCAGCCGCCCGGTACGACGTTGGTGGCGTCCACCGCGGGGCGCAGCGCGCGGGCGAGCTCGACGCCGTCGCCCACCGCCCAGAAGTGGGTGAAGAACAGGCGGGGGCTCTCCGACAGATGGTGGTTGTGCAGCTCGACGAGCTTGATCCCGCCGCGCCGCAGTGCCTTCAGCACGTGCGGGACCTCGTCGGCGAGCATGGCGCAGTCGCCGCTGAGCGCGGCCCGGCCGCCGCCCAGCGGCTGGAAGTTGAACGCGCTGGTCGAGCCCAGGCCGGGAGGCAGGACCAGATGGCCGTCCGTGATGGTCTCGCGGCGGACGAAGAGAATCTTGTAGAGCCCGCCTTCGGTGGATCCCTTGGCACCCAGCGCCGCCTCCATCCCGGCGGTGTCCAGGTCGACCGGGGCCGACGGCCGCGGCGGCTCCGGGGCCGGGGTGCCGGTGCGGTCGAAGCCCGCGCGCAGCCCGCGGGCCAGGGCCACCGCGTCGTGGCCGTGTCCGTGGACATGGATCCACCAGATGTCGGGGGTCTGGGAGAGCAGGTGCTTGTGGAGCGCGGTCTGCTCGATCCCGTTCGCCTGCCAGGCGTCGGTCACCCGCTGCAGCTCGTTCTCGGTGACCACCACGTCGCCCATGACCATCGTGCTGCCGTCGGCGTAGCGGACGAAGGCCACATGCGTGCCCAGTGCGAGCCCCGGTGTGACGAGGACGCCGTCGGAGACCACCAGGAGATCCCGCCGGGGGAAGGCCGTGTGGTAGGTCGTGTTGCGCAGCATGTTGCCGGGGCGGCCCAGCGCCTGCGCCACGTCCGCCCAGTCCGCCATCTCGGTCGGGACCGGCTCGACCCGCTTTCCGTGCTCCGCCCCGGTCGTTCTGTTGGGCAGCGTACAGGCGGCGACGGGGCCCGCCGCGGTCAGTATCGGCGCGAGCGCGGCGGCGGCCAGTACGCGCCGCCGTGACGTGAGCGCCCCTGCGTTCGTGCCCTGCTGTCGGTCTCCGGTCATCACTTGATCGTCTCCATCCGCGTCTCCATTTTCGCCTCCATGGCGAGATGAAAGCATGCGAAATCGCGATGAAAGGATGAAAGCGGATATATCGTCAGCGGGTGGGGCTGGATGGGCTACGGGCGGGGCTGGATGGGCTGAACGCGGCGTCCGGCCGGGTTCCGGACCCCTTGTTCCGCCCCACTCCGCGCTTCAGCCCACCGGAAGCGAGCCCCGCCGCACCGCCCCCGGCAGCAGCGCCGCCCCCACCGCGACCAGGGCGCACACCCCCGCCGCGCCGCCCATCAGCACCCACTGCACCGACACCACGACCGGCGCCGACACCGAGGCCAGCGCGGCGGCCAGGCCCGCCAGGTGCACCCCGGCCACGGCGAGGCCGAGCAGCGCCCCGAGCGCGACCGCGAACAGGGTCTCCCCGGCCACCACCGCGAGGACCCGCGGCCGGGTGGCGCCGGCCAGCCGGAGCGCGTCCAGCTCCGAGGACCGTACGGACCCCGCCATCAGCATCGTGTTGGCCAGCGCGATCACGGTGTAGACCAGCGCGATGCCCAGGATCACGGCCAGACCGGTCCGGGTCTGCGGACTCGTGCGCGGATACGTCGCGTCCAGCCACTGCTCCGTCGGCCGCACCGTGCCGCCGGTTTCGCGCAGCCGCTCCGTGACCCGAGCGCGGTCGGCGCCCGGCGAGAGGCGTACGTCGATCCGGTCCACGGCGGCCGCCGGGGCGTTCGCCCTGGTCACGTAGGCACCGTTGTTCCCCGTTCCGAGCGCCAGTACCGCCACGATCCGCAAGGAGGCGGGCCGCCCGTCGCCGAGCCACACCCGTACCGTCGAGCCCACTGTGTGCTGTTCCCACTCCTCGTTCACCACGATCGAGCGGTCGTCCAGATCCCGGATGTCGCCCGCCACCACCGGCAGCCGCCCGACCCGCGCCAGGGCCTTCGCGTCGTTCACCGCACGGGCCTCGGAGGTGATGAGGGCGGAGCCCTCCTCGCGTACGTGGACGGCGGTCGGCGCGGAGGCGGACAGCGTGGCGCCGGGCACCGGACGGGCCCTCAACTCCTCGCCCGTCACGACCAGATCGGCCCTGGTGTGCGCCCGCGCCTCCGCCGCCTTCGCCGCCGACGCCGTCATCGCGGAGCCGGCCACCGAACCCGCCAGCGCCACGGTGATCAGCACCGGAGCGGCCACCGCGGCCGTACGCCGCAGCGCCGCCGAGGTGTTCGCGGTCACCAGCATCCCGGTCGCCCCCGGCAGCCGGACCAACCGGGCCAACGGGCGCACGAGCAGCGGCGAGAGCAGGGCGACGGCCGTGATCAGGACCATCGGCTGCGTGATGTACGTCTTCCGCTTCAGCAGCGCGGACGGGTCGGTGGCCAGGGACTTCGCCATCAGGAACGCGGCCCCCGCGAGCAGGGCGAAGCCCAGCAGCCGGCGGACCGGCGGGAGCACGCCCGTATCGACATCGGCCTCGCGCAGCGCCTCGGCGGGGCCGGTCCTGCCCGCCCGCCGCGATGCCACCCAGACCCCCGCGAAGGCCACGGCCAGGCCGGACCAGAAGGCGGCGTGCAGCGGCCAGGCGGCCGGACGGATGACGAACCAGGACGGTGCCATGCCCTCGTCGACGAGGAGCCCGGCGAGCAGCGGCGCACCCAGCCGGCCCAGTACGCACCCTGCGGCGGAGGCCAGGGTGCCGACCACGGCGGCCTCCGTCAGCAGCAGCCGCCGCAACTGGCCCGGCGTGGCGCCCGCCGTGCGCAGCAGCCCGAACTCCCGTCGGCGCAGCGCCACCGCGAAGGCGAACGTCGACGCGACGACGAAGACCGAGACGAAGGCGGTGAGGCCGCCCGCGGTGCCGAGCAGGACGTTCGCGGTCAGCAGCCCCTCGGCGTCCCGCTCGGTGGCCGGGTCGGCCCGGCGGCGGTCGTCCCCGGTGAGGACCAGCGCGCGGTCGCCGACCACCTGGCGCACCTCGGCGACGGGCGCGTCCACGCCCACGGCGTCGGGATCGTGCCGAGCGCGTACGGCGTCCTTCCCGTCGTCCCGTGTCACCGGGCCGAGCGCCCGGAGGTCGCGCAGGAGTTCGGTATCCACAGGGTGTGGATGAGCGAGCTTGCGGCTGATCTTCTTCGTGGCCGGCCCGCGCCGCACCTCGACGGTCAGGGTGTCGTTGCCCATCACCACCACCGGCACCGCGGCGAAGCGCCGCGGTGCCCGGTCCGGGGCGTCGAAGGTCGAGGCGAGGCCGAGACTCATGGTCGCGATCAGCCCCACGCCCAGCGCGAGCGCGACGAAGGTGCCGATCAGCGCGGTCCAGCGGGTGCGCAGGGAGGCCAGGGCGACGGTCAGCACGACGCCTCCCGCACACGATCCGTGACGGTCCCGACAACGGTCCGCTCCCCGGCGGTACGGCGCCCCGCCGCCATCCAGGCCGCGATCCGCTCGGCGCCGAGCCCGGTCAGATCGTCCGCCACCTGCCCGTCGACCAGGAAGACCACCCGGTCCGCGTACGCTGCGGCCACCGGGTCATGGGTGACCATCACGATCGTCTGCCCCTCCAGGTCCACCAGCTCCCGTAGCATCTCCATCACCCCCTGGCTCGTCGCGGTGTCCAGCGCGCCGGTCGGTTCGTCGCCGAAGAGCACCGCGGGCCGGGTGATCAGGGCCCGCGCCAGGGCCACCCGCTGCTGCTGACCACCGGACAGCTCGGCGGGCCGGTGCCCCGCCCGGTCGGCGAGCCCGACCCGGGCCAGGGCGTCCCGTACCTCGGTACGGGACGGGCGGCGGCCCGCGAGCCGCAGCGGCAGCGCGACGTTCTGGGCGGCGGTCAGCGAAGGGAGCAGGTTGAACGCCTGGAAGACGAAGCCGATCCGGTCCCGGCGCAGCAGCGTCAGCCGGCGCTCGCTCAGCCCGGTCAGCTCCACCCCGCCCACCTCGACGGTGCCGGAGGTCGGCCGGTCGAGCCCGGCCGCGCAGTGCAGCAACGTGGACTTGCCGGAACCGGACGGGCCCATGACGGCGGTGAAGGTGCCGGCGCGGACGGTGAGGTCGATGGAGCCGAGGGCGTCGACCTCGCCGTAGGCGCGGCGCACGGAGCGGAGCCGTACCGAGTCGGCGGCGCTCGCGGGAGCAACGGATGCTCGGGAGGAAGTCATGCGTCGATCGAACCGTTTCCGCGCCCCGCGATCACGACCACCAGAGCCCGTCCCCCGGGTAGGGCCAGCCATACCCCGCCGCACCACCCTGCCTACCCTGACCTCATGGAACCGGTGATCGACCAGGCATTCGCGGCAGCCCTCTACTCGGACGGCGACGCCGGTCTCGACACCGGCGCCTCCCGCCTCGCCGCCGATCCGACGGCCGACGCGGAACTGTTCCGGCGCGGCGAGGAGTTCGTCCGCCGGGCCTGGGAGCGCGGCTGGCATCCCGCCGATGTCGTACGCATCGTCCGCCGCGAACTCGACGAGACCGCGGCCTGCCTCGCCGCCGGGCTGATCACCTCGGAGACCGCGCGGTACGAGCGGCTGCCGCCCCGATGGCGGTCCCAGCTCGACGGGCTCCCCGAGGCGCCGCCCCGTAACCGTCCGGACCGCTTCTCCTACGCCTCCGCCGTCCTCGGCCTGTACCGGCTGCTGCTCCGGCTCCCCGCCATCGAACCGGTCGGGCCCCCGCCCGGCATCTCCCCGCACGGGCTCCGGCTGCCGCCCGCGCACGACGAGCCCCGGATGCTGACCCGGATCCGCGCCCTGCTCGCCAAGGCGGAGGCGACCGGCTTCCCCGAGGAGGCGGAGGCCCTCACCACCAAGGCGCAGGAGCTGATGGCCCGGCACTCCATCGACGAGGCCCTGCTCGCCGCCCGTACGCACAGCAAGGAGGCGCCGGGGGCGTGCCGGATCGGGGTCGACGCGCCGTACGAGACGGCGAAGGCGATCCTGCTCGACGCGGTCGCCGCCGCGAACCGCTGCCGTGCGGTGTGGAACAGCGACCTCGGCTTCTCCACGGTGGTCGGCTTCGAGCCGGACCTGGACGCCGTGGAACTGCTGTACACCTCCCTGCTGGTCCAGGGCACGGCGGCGATGACGAAGGCGGAGGCGGGCCAGCGGGCCGGTGGACGCAAGCGGACCAAGACCTTCCGGCAGTCGTTCCTGATGGCGTACGCCCAGCGGCTGGGCAGTCGGCTCGCCGCCGACACCGCTCGCGTCACCGCCGAGGCCGAGGCCGGGACCGGAGCCGGAGCCGGATCGACGGGGCCCGGCGACCCCGATCTGCTCCCGGTCCTCGCCGCCCGCGACATGGCCGTCACGGACACCGCCGAGCGGATGTTCCCCGAGACCACGACCACACGGGTCCGGGGCGCCACGGACCTGGACGGATGGACCCATGGCACGGCTGCCGCGGACCGGGCGCGGATGGGCGGGAACGGTCCGGAGCTGCGTGGCGGACTGGGGAATCGCTAGGAACCGTTCCCGCGGGCCGACTTCCGACAACTCGGACCAATCGGTAATTCCGGTTAGGCTCTGGGCATGAGCTGGCTCCGGGCGCTGAAGGAGACCGCTCGCTCGGGGCTGTCGATCGAGCGGCAGCGTCTCGAACCGCTCATCGCGATCCGTGGCGCGGCCGGTCTCGCCCTCGTCATCGGGGTCGGCCTCGCGCTCTTCGGGCCCGTGGTCGCCGCGAGCTCCGCGTTCGGCGCGTTCCAGGCGGCCATCGCCACCTTCCAGCGCAGCTGGCGCCCCCGGCCCGTACTCGCCCTGGTCTCCGGGGCGAGCCTCGCCGTGTCGACGTTCCTCGGCTATCTCACCGGCTCCCGGCTGCCGCTGTTCCTCGCCCTGCTGGTGCTCTGGACGTTCGTCGCGGGCCTGGCCTGGGCGGCGGGGCCGACCGCCGGCATCATCGCGGCGTCGAACGTGGCGATCATGCTGGTCACGGTCACCCTGCCCACCTCCATCGCCAACTCGGCCGTGCACGCCATGATGATCCTGTTCGGCGGGCTGGTGCAGGCGGCGCTGATCGTCCTGTTCCCGGTACGGAGATGGGGCGCCCAGCGCGACGCCCTCGCCGACGCGCTGGCCGCCGAGGCCGACTACGCCCGCCGGCTGCGCCACGACCCGCTGGCCCCCTTCGACCCGGTGCCGCTGATGACGGCCCGCAGCGCGGCCGCGGTCACCCCGCGCCAGGCCCGCCGCAGGCCGCCCGAGCTGCGGGGCTCCCGAGGGGTCGCCGAACGGATCAGGCCGGTGCTCGCTTCGCTCGCCGACCCGTCCCTGGGCGTGCCGTCCGAAGGGCCGGAGCGGGAACGGGTCCGCGAGCTGCTCGCGGCCGCCGGATCGCTGCTCGACTCGGCGGCCCACGCGATCCGCCACGGCGATCCGGTCGAGCTCGCCCCGTCCGCCGTCGCCGTGCTGAAGACCCCGGACACCAGAACGCTCCTCACCGGCCCGCCGCTCCGCGCCGCCGACCGGCTCGGCGCGCTGCTCTCCGACGTCATCGAAACGGCCGAGGGCGAGGGTACGAAGGAACAGGACGCCAAGGCCGAGGAGGCCGCCGAGGCCATCAAGGCCGGCGCGGACGGGACACCCGCCGCCCCGCACCGCCGCCGCCCCACCCTGCTGCGGCTGGTCCCCGTCGTCGTGAAGGCGATGCGCGCGGAGCTGCGCCCGGGTTCACCGATCCTGCGGCACGCCGTCCGGGTGTCCGTCGTCGCGGCCGTCGGCTATCTCATCGGCACCGCGCTGCCGTTCGGTCACGGCTACTGGGCTCCCATGGCCGCCGTCATGGTGATGCGGCCGGAGTTCTCCCAGACGTACGGGCGGTCCGTGGCCCGGTTCGGCGGCACGATCGTCGGTGTCTCGCTCGCCACCGCGATCGTCCAGACCACCAGCCCCGGGGTGACCACGGCCTCGGTGCTCTCCGTGCTCTGCGCCCTGCTGATGTATCTGCTGATGCGTACCGGGTACGTGGTCGGCCAGGCCTGCGTCTCGGCGTATGTCGTCTTCCTGCTCGGCATGGCGGGCGACGACTGGTCGCAGACCGTACTCGAACGGGTCGTCCTCACCCTCGTGGGCGGCCTCCTCGCGATGATCTCGTACGCCCTGTACCCGGCCTGGGAGACACCGAGGCTCCGCGGCAGGCTCGGCGACTGGCTGAAGGCGGACGGGCGGTACGCCGCCTCGGTCGTCGACCAGTACGCCGAACCGGCCGAGCGCGGCCACGACGACGTACGTTCCGCACTGCTCGACACCCGCGAGGCCCGGATCGCCTGGCAGGAGGCGCTGGCCACCGCCCAGCACGAACCGGTGCGCAACCGCGGCCTCTCCCGCGCCGCCGCCGACGACACCCAGCACGCGCTCGCCCAGCTCGGCCGGGCCGCGATGCTGCTGGAGGCCCACCTCCCGGGCGGCGGCGCCACCCCCGTACAGGACGCGGCGCACCTGGCCGAGGCGCTGCGCCGGGCCACCGAACAGGGCGCGAAGGCGGTGCGGGAGCGGCGGGTGCCGGACTGGTCCGAGGTGCGCGAGGCACTGGCGGAGTGGGACGCGCGGCAGCGCGCGGACGAGGGGAACGCGGACCCCTTCGTACGGGAAGGGGCCCAGCTCCTCCTCGAAGCCCTGGAGGAGTTCTCCCGGGGGCTGGACGGGAAGCCGAAGAAGAAGTCGAAGCCGGACCCGAACCCGCCTGCGGATCAAGCGGGTTGACGGGGCGGTACAGGGGCGGTACAGGGGCGGTCAGGGGGTCGGCAGACCCTCCAGTTCGGGCAGGCCGGACGGCAGGGCACCCGGGTCGGTCTTGGCCAGGGTGTCCTTGACCCCGCTGCCCCAGGACACCACGACGGTCTTGCCGTCGTTGGACTCGACGGTCCCCGTGGTGCGGTCGTCGGCGCCGTCGACGCACTTCAGCGCGAGCGTCACCTTGTCCGCGTCCTGCACGGTGCCCGTGCAGGCGTGCTTCTCGGTGACGAGCACGGCCTTCCCCGACGCCACCGACAGCACGATCGCCTTGCCGTCGCTCTTGCCGGCCCAACCGCCCTCCAGGGCCGCGGCGTCGGTCTTGGAGCCGCTGTCGTCGCCGGGAGCCGGGCTGGACTGTTCGGCGCCGGAGCCGACGCCCGGGTCGTCGCTCTTCTTGCTGTCACTGCTGCAGCCGGTCAGTGCCACAGCGGAGAGGATTCCGGCGGCGATCACGGCGCCGGTTCGTACGAACCTGTGCATCTGTAATTCCCCCTTGTCGACGAAAGACCGAGTCAAGTTATCAGCGCGATCCGCCAGGATGGAGAGCTCGACCCGGGGTAGACGGAGCCGAAACGGCATCCAGCACGTCTGTCCATACGGAGTAAAGCTGTAACCGCGAGAACACCCCGCGTGCACGTGCATCCGCGCATGCATCTGCGCATGCATATGCCCATGCAGGGAAATTTGAACACAGCTATGATCCGAGACAGTTGACACTTGCACCTTGCAACTCGGGGAGCGTCCTGTGCACCACGTGTACAACGGCATGGCGGCCACAGAGCTTCGCGGAGTCGTCTGGCAGAAGAGCAGACACAGCAACTCCCAGGGTTCCTGCGTGGAGTTCGCGAAACTGCCCGACGGAGATGTGGCGATGCGGAATTCGCGCCACCCCGACGGGCCGGCGCTGGTCTATACGCCCGCCGAGATAGAGGCGCTGCTGCTCGGGGTGAAGGACGGGGAGTTCGACCACCTCATAGCGGGCGGCTGATCACATCTCACATCCCGCGGGCCGGTCGTCCGGCCCGGATCACGGGCTGTCGTCCGCCCCGGACCGCCGGCCGCTCATCGCGGCCGGGCGGGTCACACGCCGTCGGAGAGCCGGAACAGCGCCCAGACCACCTTGCCGCGCGCTGCCGACGGGGCGTTCGGGTTCTCCGTCTCCGGGGCAGGGGTGGGGTGCCAGCCCCAGGAGTCGCTGAAGGACTCCACGAGGAAGAGGCCGCGGCCGGATTCCGCGCAGTCCGCTGCCTCGGAGGCGATCGGGCTCTCCTGGCTGGGGTCGCGCACGGCGCACACCAGGCGCGAGCTCCAGCGCATCAAGTGCAGCCGCACGGGCGGGTCCTGGGGGTCCGACGCGGTGCTGTCCGAGGGCAGGGCGTGCCGCAGAGCGTTGGTGACGAGTTCGGAGACCACCAACGCGACGTCGTCGAAGCGCTCGGCCAGTCCCCATCCGTTCAGCGTCGTCCGGGTGAACCGCCTTGCTCCGCCCACGGCTTCGTAGCGGGCGGGCAGCGTGCAGGTGGCCGATCCGGAGACAGCTGAGGGATCGATGGGGGGAAGCCCCTGCCGTAACGGCTCGAGCATCGTCGATCCATTCGTCCCCATGCGAGGCACTCCCGGGATTCGCGGCTGTATCGGTACTGCGGGGGGTACAGCGGCACAACACGAACGAGCACGCAGGTGCGCGAGCCCCATGGTTCCCAATGCGTTGGGCAGATGCAAGGGCAGATGCACGTGCACGCGCCTGACCTGTCCGAACCCGTGCCGGTTCTTGGTCATTTCTTCCCGCGCGTATTTTCGCAGCTTTCTGGAAGGCTTCTCATTTCCGTAATCGAATGAGTACGGGCTGAAGCGTTTTGATGGCAGAATCCGGCACTTGGGGTTCAGGGGGAGCCCCGGTGCCCAGGAAGCGATGGGGAGGACCGGACCAGTGGCGGCAGGCGAGTCGAGTGGATCTGTGGTGCGGCGCATCCTGCTGGGCTCGCAGCTCAGGCGGCTGCGCGACTCGCGCGGCATCACCCGTGAGGCGGCCGGCTACTCCATCCGGGCCTCCGAATCGAAGATCAGCCGCATGGAGTTGGGACGGGTGAGCTTCAAGGCCAGGGACGTCGAGGACCTGCTCACGCTCTACGGAGTCACGGACGAGGCGGAGCGCGACGCTCTGCTCGGCCTGGCCCGTGAGGCCAACGTGGCGGGCTGGTGGCACAGTTACGGAGACGTGCTGCCCGGCTGGTTCCAGACATATGTCGGCCTGGAGGGAGCGGCATCGCTCATCCGGGTGTACGAAGTCCAGTTCGTCCACGGCCTGTTGCAGACCGAGGCGTACGCGCACGCGGTCGTCGCCCGGGGCATGGGCGCCGCGCCCGCCGTCGAGATCGACCGACGTGTGGCGCTGCGACTGGAACGCCAGAAGGCCCTCGTCTCCGAACGCGCACCCCATTTCCATGCCGTACTGGACGAGGCGGCGCTGCGCCGGCCGTACGGCGACCGTGAAGTGATGCGGGCGCAGTTGCGGCACCTGATCGAAATGTCGGAACAGCCCAACATCACTCTCCAGGTCATGCCCTTCAGTTTTGGCGGGCATGCCGGAGAGGGCGGTTCCTTTACGATGCTGCGATTCCCGGAATCCGATCTGTCGGACATCGTCTATTTGGAGCAGCTGACAAGTGCGCTCTATCTGGACAAGGCCGAAGAAGTCGCTCAGTACGAAAAGGCCATGACGCGACTGCACGAGGACAGCCCGGGTCCCGAGGAGAGCCGCGATCTGCTCCGCGGTCTGCTCCAACTCATCTGATTCGTCAGTACGATGGCGGTTCGACGGGAGTCTGCACCTGAGTTAAGGGATCGCATGTCCTTCTTCTACGAGCTGGCCGACCAATACATCGACGGTGAGTGGCGGACCGGAACCGGCTCGTGGGACATCATCGATTTCAACCCCTACAACGGGGAGAAACTCGCCGCGATCACCATCGCCACCGCGCAGGAGGTCGACCTGGCCTACCGCGCCGCCGAGCGCGCCCAGCGGTCCTGGGCCACCACCGGACCGTACGAGCGCCGCGAAGTCCTGGAACGCGCACTGCGCATCACCGCGGAACTGCACGACGACATCGTCGACGCGATCATCGACGAACTGGGCGGCACCCGGGTCAAGGCGGAGCACGAGGTCCGGGTCGCCCAGGAGTTCCTGCGCGACGCGATCCATCAGGCACTGCGCCCGCCGGGCAGCCTCCTGCCCGCCCTGGCGGACGGCAAGGAGAACCGCCTCTACCGGCTGCCGGTCGGCGTCATCGGGGTGATCAGCCCCTTCAACTTCCCCTTCCTGGTGGCGATGAAGTCCGTCGCGCCGGCCCTCGCGCTCGGCAACGCGGTCGTCGTCAAGCCCAATCAGAACGCGCCGGTCGTCGGCGGTGTGCTGATCGCGAAGATCTTCGAGGACGCCGGGCTGCCCGCCGGACTGCTCAACATCGTGATCACCGATGTCGCCGAGATAGGGGACGCGTTCATCGAGCACCCTGTGCCCAAGGTGATCTCGTTCGCGGGCTCGGACCGGGTCGGCCGCCACGTCGGCGCCGTCGCTGCCGGGCACTTCAAGCGGACGATCCTCGAACTCAGCGGCAACAGCGCCCTGGTGGTGCTGGAGGACGCGGACATCGACTACGCGGTCGACGCGGCCGTCTTCAGCCGCTTCGTGTACCAGGGGCAGGTCTGCATGGCCGCCAACCGCATCCTGGTGGACCGCCGCGTCGAGCGGGAGTTCACCGAGAAGTTCACCGCCAGGGTGGCCGCGCTGAAGACGGGTGACCCGCGCGACCCGGAGACCCGGATCGGACCGGTCATCAACACCTTGCAGGCCGACGCCCTGACCACCCTGGTCGACCAGGCGATCGCCGAAGGGGCCACCGCGCTCGTCCGCGGCCGGACCCGCGGCAACCTCGTGGAGCCGACCGTCCTCGCCGGACTCCCCGAGGGCTCCCCGCTGCTCTCCCAGGAGATATTCGGCCCGGTGGCGCTGCTGGTGACGTTCGACGGCGAGGACGAGGCCGTACGGATCGCCAACGACACCCCGTACGGGCTGAGCGGCGCCGTACACACCCGCAGTGCCGAACGCGGGGTGCGGTTCGCGCGGCGCGTGGTCAGCGGGATGTTCCACGTCAACGACTCCACCGTCCAGGACGATCCGCAGGTGGCCTTCGGCGGCGAGAAGTCCTCCGGGATCGGCCGGCTGAACGGTGAGGCGACCGTCGAGGCCTTCACCACCCAGAGGTGGATCTCCATTCAGCACGGCCGGACCGCGTTCCCCTTCTGACCGCCGATCCGTCTCGTCACCGATCGGTCTCGTCACCGATCGGTCTCGTCGCCGATCCGCTCGGAGTTGCGGACGGAAGCTGACCGCAAGGGTCCGTAACTTGGTCGGTGTCAGGAAGAACCGGCACGGATCATCAAGGCGGACACCATGGTCACTCACGTTCCCGCGGAGAATCCCGGCGACGAGCGCGGCGCGCTCCTCTCCTTCGTCGAGGCGCAGCGCGGCGCGATCCGGCGCTCCCTGATCGGGCTGACCGAGGAGCAGGCGGCGAGCCGGCCCAGCGCCAGCACGCTCTCCCTCTCCGGGCTGCTCAAGCACGTGGCCGAGACCGAGCTGAACTGGCTGCGCATGGCCCAGCAGCGGCCGAACGAGAACGCCCGCACCGAGGACACCTGGGCGGACAGCTTCCGGCTCGTCGGCGACGAGACGGTGGAGCAGATGCTGGAGTTCTGGGACGGCGTCGCGGCCGAGACCGAGAAGTTCATCCGCTCGGTGCCGGACATGAACGACACCTTCCCGCTGCCCGAAGCCCCTTGGTTCCCGAAGGACGGGCGGTGCTCGATGCGGTGGCTGCTGGTCCATCTCGTCGAGGAGATCGCCCGGCACGCCGGGCACGCCGACATCATCCGGGAGTCGCTGGACGGCCGTACCGCGTTCGAGCTGGTCGCCGAGGCGGGGGGCTACTCTAATCAAAGTTGAGTAGAAGGGGTGCGTGAGATGTCCGCGATCCGGCTGCTGGTCCTCTGTGCCGTGCGCCAGCACGGTCGGGCGCACGGCTATCAGGTCCGCAACGACCTGGAGTACTGGGGCGCGCACGAGTGGTCCAACGCCAAGCCCGGGTCGGTCTATCACGCGCTGAAGCAGATGGCGAGGCAGGGCCTGCTGGTCGCCCACGAGACCGCCCCGAGCACGGCGGGCGGCCCGCCCCGTACCGAGTACGAGATCACCGAGCGGGGCGACGAGGAGTACTTCACGCTGCTGCGCGCGGCGCTGACCTCGTACGACCAGAAGCCGGACGTGCTGTCGGCGGCGCTCGGCGGCATCGTCGACCTGGAGCGGTCCGAGGCGGTCGCGCTGCTCAAGGAGCGGGTCGCCGGTCTCGTGGCCTGGCGGGCCGAGGTCACCGGGTACTACACGCCGGAGGCCGGGCCCGAGTCGATCGGCCACATCGGCGAGATCATGAACATGTGGGTCCACTCGGCGGACGCCGGGGCCGAGTGGACGCGCGGGCTGATCGCCCGCATCGAGGGTGGGGCGTACACCTTCGCGGGGGAGGGCGAGCCCTTCGTCGGGGTGCTCGCCGAGGGGCAGGAGAACCCGTACGCGACGGGTGTCCCGGATCCCGGCGACGACGAGTGATCAGGCGCTGATCCAGGCTCTCAGTGGTGGAACGCCGTCGCCATGTCCCTGTCGCGGCTCAGCGGGTGCGGCTGGCGGCGCAGGTCGGGAAGGATCAGCGCGAGGTCCTCCAGCAGCAGCTCGGCGAGGTCCGACGAGAAGCCGTTGCGGCACACCACCCGCAGCACCGCCAGGTCCTGACGATTGGCCGGGAAGGTGTACGCGGGCACCCGCCAGCCCTGTTCGCGCAGCCGCCGCGACACGTCGAAGACGTCGTACGCCTCCACCTCCGGCGCGGTCGTCAGCGCGAGTACGGGCAACTGGTCGCCCCGGGTGAGGAGCCGGAAGTCGCCGATCGCCTCGATCCGCTTCGCGAGCCCGCAGGCCACGTCCCGGGACGCCTGCTGGACGGCCCGGTAGCCCTCGCGGCCCAGCCGCAGGAAGGTGTAGTACTGCGCCACCACCTGTGCGCCGGGCCGGGAGAAGTTCAGCGCGAAGGTCGGCATGTCGCCGCCCAGGTAGTTGACCCGGAACACCAGCTCCTCGGGCAGCTCGGCAGGCGAGCGCCACAGCACCCAGCCGACGCCGGGGTAGACCAGGCCGTACTTGTGCCCGGAGGTGTTGATGGAGGACACCCTCGGCTGCCGGAAGTCCCACACCAGGTCCTCGTCCAGGAACGGCGCCACCATCGCCCCGGAGGCCCCGTCCACATGTACGGGGATGTCGAGGCCGGTACGTTCCTGAAGGGCGTCCAGCGCCGCGCACAGCTCCGCGACCGGCTCGTACGAACCGTCGAAGGTGGAGCCGAGGATGCCGACGACGCCGATGGTGTTCTCGTCGCAGAGGTCGGCCGCGGCCTGCGGGTCGAGGTGGAAGCGGTCGCCTTCCATCGGGACCAGCCGCGGCTCGACCTCCCAGAAGTTGCAGAACTTGTCCCAGCAGACCTGCACATTGATGCCCATGACCAGGTTCGGCCGGGCGGCCGCCGGGTAGCGGTCGGCGTTCCTGGCCGCCCAGCGGCGCTTCAGCGCCATTCCCGCGAGCATGCAGGCCTCGCTGGAGCCGGTCGTCGAACAGCCCACGGCGGCCGAGGGATCGGGGGCGTTCCAGAGATCGGCGAGCATCGCCACACAGCGCCGCTCCAGCTCGGCCGTGCGCGGGTACTCGTCCTTGTCGATCATGTTCTTGTCGCGGCACTCGCCCATCAGCACCCCGGCCTGGGGCTCCATCCAGGTGGTGACGAAGGTGGCGAGGTTGAGCCGTGAGTTGCCGTCGAGCATCAGCTCGTCGTGGACCAGGCCGTACGCGGTCGACGGCGGCATCGGCCCGTCGGGCAGCCGGTGCCGGGGTGGCGCCGACTCCATGCCGGCGGCCGGGTCGGCCTCCCCGTAGAACGGGTTGAGGGCGAGTCTGCGGCGGGCGTCGGACGGTTCCGTGCTCTGGGACGAACCCTTGTGGAGAGGCATCGGCGGGCAGCCCTTCTCGGCTCTCGGCGGTCTTTCGTGACTCGCGACGGTCCGGTCGGTGTGGTGCCGTCAGCTCTCGGTGGCGACGTCGACGGGCGTGGGCATTGCCGAAACTCCCGACGGACCTGACGGGGCAAATCCATACGGCTGCGACGATACGGAAGGGCCGGGCATCCGGCGCGGCGGCGGCGGGGCGGCCCGGGACCGGCTCACCTCAGCGGCGTACCGTCCTCGTGCAGCTGCATCTGCGGCCGCCCGGTCACCAGCAGCCAGGCGGGCAGCGACGCCACGCACAGCATCGGGAGCACGGCCGCGTCGCCGACCAGCACCGCCGCGGTGAACAGGCTCAGCCAGCCCTGCCGGGTGATGGCCAGCAGAATTCCCAGCACCCCGCAGGTCACCGCGAGCGCCACCGGCACCGACGGGACCAGGGCGTGGGCGCAGAGCCCAAGCGCGACACCCACGAAGACGGCGGGGAAGATCCGCCCGCCCCGGAAGCCGCAGCTCGCCGCGATCAGCAGCGCGGCCGTCTTCACCACGGCCATGACCGCGAACTGCACGGCCGACCAGCCGCTCGGGTCGGCGGCGAGCTCCTTCACCTCGTCGAGCCCCTTGAACAGGGTGAGCCGCCCGCCCAGCGCGCCCAGCAGGCCGAGCAGCAGCCCACCCGCGGTCAGTGCCAGGACCGGGTGCTTCAGGGCCCGGAAGAACCGGTGCACGTGCGGGAACGCGTACACCGCCAGCAGGCCGAGCACCGCCCCCGCCAGTGCGATGACGACCGAGGAAAGCAGGTCGCCCCAGTGCGGCTGGGTGTAGGCCGGCAGCGACAGGTCGAAGCTGGGATGGGCCAGCAGCGTCATGGTGAGCGCACCCGTGGTGCCCGCCGCGAGCGGGCCGAAGAGGCGGTCCCAGAGTGCGCCCGGCCCGGCGTGGGAGGCGAGGACCTCGGAGAGGATCAGCGCGGCGGCCACCGGGGTGCCGAAGAGCGCCCCGATGGTGCCGGCCGCGGCGAGCGAGAGCCAGAGCGCCGCCGGTGTGCCGGGTGCGAAACGGTGGCCGAGCCAGTAGGCCAGCGCGATGTTGGCGGCCGTGATCGGGTTCTCCGGGCCGAGGCTGACCCCGCCCGCCAGGGTGAGGACCGTGACGAGCAGCAGCCCCGGAACCACGCCGGGCGGCAGCGGCGGATCGACCAGCCCGGTGGTCGCCGGATCGGGGCCCGCGTGACCGGGCACCGCCCGGATGAGCAGCCCGACCGCCAGCCCGCTCGCGGTGAGCATCACGATCATCCAGAGCGTGGAGTAGCGGCCGACGGAGAGCGCGTCGGGGAGTGTCTCCCAGAGCACGTCCTGCAGCTTGTCCGCGAGCAGGCTGATGCCGAGCAGGACGAGGGCGCAGAGGACCCCGACGGTCAGTGCGGGCACGATGACGGGCAGCAGTCGGCGTACGGGGGTGGATTCGGGAGCGGGTCCAGCGGAAGCGGAGGAATCGGTGGCCACCGGCTCACCATAACGGCGTAAAAGGAACATAACCCCTCGAATGGCGCCGGGTTGGCGGCAATTCGGGCTTGCACCTCACGTCACGTCAGGGCCCAGGCTCGGGGACGTACCCGATCGGAGAAGGGAGCGGGGGAGTCATGGAGTACCCCGTGGGACAGGTCGCCGTATTCGCCGGAGTCACGGTGCGCACCCTGCATCACTACGACGGCATCGGACTGCTCTCGCCCAGCGCGCGCAGCCGCGCCGGGCACCGCCGTTACGACGACGGCGATCTCGACCGGCTGCAGCAGATCCTGTTCTACCGGGAGCTCGGCTTCCCGCTCGACGAGATCGCGGTACTGCTCGACGATCCGCACGCGGACCCGCAGGAGCATCTGCGGCGCCAGCACCGGCTGCTCTCCGACCGGATCGCCGAACTGCGAAGGATGGCCGACGCCGTCGAGACAGCCATGGAGGCACGGAAGATGGGCATCAACCTCACACCCGAGGAGAAGTTCGAGGTCTTCGGGGGCAAGGACCCCGAGGCGCACGCGGAGGAGGCCGAACGCCGCTGGGGCGGCACCGCCGCATACGCCGAGTCGCAGCGCCGGGCCGCCGGGTACACCAAGGACGACTGGAAGCGGATGCAGGCGGAGGTCGCCGAATGGGGCGCCGCCTACGACGCGCTGATGGAGGCCGGGGAGCCGGCCACCGGCGAGCGGGCGATGGGGCTGGCCGAGGCCCACCGGCTGCACATCGGCAAGTGGTTCTACGAGTGCACGGCCGAGGCGCACCGGGGGCTCGGTGAGATGTATGTGTCCGACGAGCGGTTCCGCGCGTTCTACGACTCGATGCGGCCGGGCCTGGCCGAGCACCTGCGGGACGCGATCGACGCCAACGCCCGACGCCTGGAGTGACCGCCGCGGGGTGGGGGCGCCCGGGGGTGGGGGCGCTCCCCACCCCGCGGCCGCGCCCGCTCAGCTCTTGCTGATCACGACCGCGGTTCCGTACGCGCACACCTCCGTGCCCACGTCGGCCGCCTCGGTCACGTCGAAGCGCATCATCAGCACCGCGTTGGCGCCCCGGGCCTTCGCCTGCTCGACGAGCCGTTCCATCGCCTGGTTGCGGGTCTGGACGAGCGTCTTGGTCAGTCCCTTCAGCTCGCCGCCGATCATGGACTTCAGCCCGGCACCGATCTGGCTGCCCAGATGGCGGGAGCGGACGGTGAGGCCGAACACCTCCCCGATCACCTGCGTCACCTGGTGGCCCGGTACGTCGTTCGTCGTGACGACCAGGACGTCCGACAGGTCCGTCTGCCCGCCGCCGTAATCCTCAATGCCCATCGTGTGGCACCTCCTGGGGACAGCTTTGTACTGGTTGACCCGGTATGCATCCCCGGCCGGCCCGGTGGGTGCCCTCGCAGGGGCCATCTGGAACCCGGGGGTGTCATCCTGCGTTGATAGCTTTGGGCGGCCACGCAGCCGCCATCGATCGATCCAGGAGCCCCGGACCCTTGAATACGCTTGCGCTCGGCCCGAGCTGGCTGGACCCGGACTATCTGATCAACACATTCGGAATTCCCGGCGTCCTCCTCATCGTCTTCGCCGAGTCCGGACTGCTGATCGGCTTCTTCCTCCCCGGCGACTCGCTCCTGTTCACCACTGGTCTGCTGGTGACCACCGGCCAGCTGGACACCCCGCTCTGGCTGGTCTGCCTCCTGGTGGCGCTGGCGGCGATCATCGGTGACCAGGTGGGCTATCTCTTCGGCCGCAAGGTCGGCCCGTCGCTCTTCAACCGCCCGGACTCGCGCCTGTTCAAGCAGGAGAACGTCGAGAAGGCGCACGACTTCTTCGAGAAGTACGGACCGAAGTCGCTGATCCTGGCCCGCTTCGTGCCCGTGGTTCGTACGTTCACACCGATCATCGCCGGTGTGAGCCGGATGAACTACCGCTCGTTCATCGTGTTCAACATCGTCGGCGGAGTGCTCTGGGGCGTCGGCGTCACGCTGCTCGGCTCGGCCCTCGGCAAGATCGACTTCGTCCACGAGAACATCGAGGCGATGCTCATCCTGATCGTGCTCATCTCGGTGCTGCCGATCGCGATCGAGTTCCTGCGGGCCCGCTCCAAGTCGAAGAAGGAGGCGGCGTCCGGCGGCGGCGAGGGCCACGGCCCGTCCGCCGGGGGCAGCCCGTCCTCGGGCCAGCGCGGTCGGCACGCCAAGCGCTGACGCGGGAGGAGGCCGCCCGCGGGCTCAGAAGCCGCGCGTCCGTTTGGCCGCGCGGCGGTTCGCCCCGCCGACCGCTCCCGGCACCCGCATGAAGAGCCGGGAGATCTCGCTTCCCAGATTCACCCCGATCGCGATGGCCAGCGCCGTGGCCACCGCGGTCGACAGCGAGGCGAGCCCGGCGTTCACCCTTCCCTGTGCCACGGCCAGCAGACCGAAGTACGTGGCCGAACCGGGCAGCAGCGGGCCGATCGCCGCCGTGATGAACGGCAGCGACGAGGTGTACCGGTAGCGCGAGAGCAACTGCCCGAACAGACCCACCAGACCGGCCGCCGTCGCCGTCGCCGCCACCGCCGAGATATTGCCGGTGCGGGCCATCGCCCCGTAGATCACCCAGGCCACACCGCCGTTGAGGGTCACCACCAGCACCGTGGACCGGTCCTGCTGGAGCAGGATCGCGAAGGCGAAACAGAGCGCCATCGACGCCAGGATCTGCACCACCGGCCGGTCGTGGGCGATGAACCTGGCCTCGGGGTTCAGCTCGGCGCCCAGCTGAAGCCCCAGGTACAGCACCAGCAGCACCCCGACGACGATGCCGATGAACAAGTACATGACTTCGAGCAGACGCGCGGCCGCGGTGATGTAGAAACCGGTCAGCCCGTCCTGCACACCCGCCACCAGGGCCCGCCCCGGCAGCAGCGCGAACAGCCCACCGGTGATGACCGCGGACGGCCGCACGTCCGACCAGTGGGTGAGGGTCAGCGCCACCCCCAGTGCGGCCGGCGGCATCGCCGCCGCCACGAACTGGTAGAACTCCGGCAGCCCGCGCCCGGCACACAGCCAGGCGAGCCGGTCGCCGAGCATCGCGCCGACCGCCGCCACCAGGAACACCAGCGGACCACCGCCGAGCAGCACCGACGCCGCACCCGCGAGACCGCCGGCGGCCAGCGTCAGCACCCAGCCGGAGTACGGATGCCGGTTGCGCCGGATCTCCGCCAGCCGCCGGTAGGCATCCTCCAGCGAGACCTCGACGTCCTCGGTGGTGATGTCGTCGATCAGCCGGAAGACGGCGGCCAGCCGGGTGTAGTCGGTGGCGCGGCGGCGTACGGTACGGCTCGCCGTCACCGGGTCGTCGACCAGCGACGGCTGGTGCGTGATCGACAGCAGGGTGAAGGTGACCGTGGGCTCGCAGCGGTCCAGGCCGTAGCTGCGGGTGACCGCGAACATGGCCGCCTCGACGTCCTCGGCGCCCTCGCCGCCGGCCAGCAGCAACTCCCCGATACGCAGCGTCAGGTCGAGCACGCGCGGCACCGCGGGCCCCGTCTCGTCGGGCTTCTGGACCGTCTCCGGCGCCGGGCGCTCGGCGACCGGCATCCGCAGCATCGTGCGCATCCGGTCCTGCCAGGGGGCCTCCTTGGTCAGCCGGATCATCGGGCTGCCGTGGGCCGGGGTGAAGGCGGGCGGCGAGTGCTGGGCGCTGTAGGTGCGCGGCGGGGCGAAGGCCGAGCCGATCGTGTCCGAACCCGTTCCGGCCCCCGGGGCGGAACCAGAAGCGGAACCTGCTCCCGACCCCTGGGGCTCGGTCGTCAGACCGGCCGGAATGGCGAATTCCGATGTCGGCTGGTCGTCCTCGGGGGCGGACGTGGGCCTGCCCACCCCGGCCGGCGGGACGAAGGCGCTGCGCGCCTCGTCGGACTGGGGCTTCTGGTCCTCCGGACCGCCCTGTTCCGCCACCACTAGATCTCGCTCCTCATCGGCTGCGCTTGTGCCCAGTATGGCCACGGACCCGGGCACGGGTGCGAAGAGGGCGGTTCACGGTCACGCAGGGGGCGCTTCACAGGCCGGGCGGACATGCGGAACGGGCGGCACTCCGACGAAAGGAGTACCGCCCGTTCCCGGCACGGAACCGTGGAAACGGAACCGTGTCACGACCCTCGGGTCAGTGCGCGCCGCCCTGCGCCTCAAGGCGCTTGTAGGAGGCCTCGATCTCGGCCTCGGCCTCGGCGCGGCCGACCCAGTCGGCGCCCTCGACCGACTTGCCGGGCTCCAGGTCCTTGTAGACCTCGAAGAAGTGCTGGATCTCCAGGCGGTCGAACTCCGACACGTGGTGGATGTCGCGCAGGTGCTCCACCCGGGGGTCGGAGGCCGGCACGCACAGCAGCTTGTCGTCGCCGCCGGCCTCGTCCGTCATCCGGAACATGCCGATGGCGCGGCACTTGATGAGGCAGCCGGGGAACGTCGGCTCGTCCAGGATGACCAGCGCGTCCAGCGGGTCGCCGTCCTCGCCGAGGGTGTTCTCGACGAAGCCGTAGTCCGCCGGGTAGCTGGTCGAGGTGAAGAGTCGACGGTCCAGGCGGATCCGACCGGTCTCGTGGTCCACCTCGTACTTGTTCCGCGAACCCTTCGGGATCTCGATGGTGACGTCGAACTCCACGGGTGGCTCCTCCATGATCAACACTTACGACTGGTGATTAAGTGTCCCCCACGCAGATGTGTGCTCGCGAAAGGGGCTGGTCAACGGTGGACGAGCCGGTGAAAAGACCGTCGGTCAACCCGCTGGACAAGCTGAGCAGGCTCACCCCTCGGGGTGCCATGATCAGGTTGAAGGGACTGAACGACCGACAGTTCACCGCCGTCTCCGCCGGCCTCGGCCTGGCGCTCGCGGCCGGCGTCGTCCTTGCCGCCGGCCCCTGGGACTCGGGTCAGCGTAAGGCCGAGGCGGACTGGGCCGCCGCCCGGAACCGTACAGGTGGCGCACATCACGAATCCGCCGCACCGTCCGGACCGGCGCCCGCACCCAGCGCCCCGGCCGTTCTCGCGGCCCTCTCCTCCGCCGTCGACAACTCCGCCCCGGACGCCCGGGACACCCCGAACGGCGCAGCCGCCGCCCTCCGTGCCACCTTCGGCCCGCTGTTGAAGGACCCCGCCCTGGGCACCCGGCGCACCGCCGTCGTCATCGACACCGCCAGTGGCGAGCGGCTGTACGGCCAGGGCGCCGATACGCCCATGACGCCGGCCTCCACCGTCAAGATCGCCACCGCGGTCGCCGCCCTGAGCGCCCTCGGCCCCGACCACCGCATCGCCACGACGGTCCGGGCGTCCGCCGACTCCCGCACCATCGCCCTGGTCGGCGGCGGCGACCCCACCCTCGACAAGGCCGCCCTGCGCAGACTGGCCACCGACACCGCCCGCGCCCTGAAGGACCGGGGCGTCGAGAAGGTCCGCCTCGCGTACGACACCTCCCGCTACTCCGGGCCGGCCCGGCACCCGATCGGCCGCAACGAGAACATCGCGCCCGTCAGCGCCCTGATGACCGACGAGGGCAGGCTCGACGACACCGACAGCGGACCCGCCCCGCGCAGCGACGACCCGGCCGGAGACACCGCCCGTACCTTCGCGAAGCTCCTCGACGACGCCGGGATCGCCACCGGGTCCGACCCGAAGCCCGGCCGCCCGGCCGCCGGATCCCGGAAGGTCGCCGAACACCGCTCCGCCCCGCTCTCCGCCCTCGTCGAACGGGCCCTGACCAACAGCGACAACGACATCGCCGAAGCGCTCGCCCGGCAGACCGCCATCGCCGCGGGCGAACCGGCCGACTTCGCCGGCGGCCGACGGGCCGTCACCGCACAGCTCAAGAAGCTCGACCTGCCGCTGAAGGGTGCGGACCTCGCCGACGGCAGCGGACTGAACCGCAAGGACAAGGTCACCGCCGGACTGCTGGCCGGCCTCCTCGCCCGCGCGGCCGACCCGGACCACCCCGAACTGCGCCCCGTCCTCACCGGCCTCCCCGTGGCCGGATTCAGCGGCACGCTCAGCGACCGCTACACCGGGAAGTCCGCGGGCACCGGCCTGATCCGGGCCAAGACCGGCACCCTCACCGGCGTGAACACCCTCGCGGGGACGGTCGTCGACCGGCAGGGCCGGCTGCTCGCCTTCGCCTTCCTGGCATCCGGTACGAACTCCCCGTCGGACGCCCAGTCCGCCCTCGACACCCTCGCCACCAGCCTCGCCTCCCGCACCCATTGAGCCGGTCAACACCGCACCGCGGACGGAGCCGAGCACGTACGGTTGACGCATGACGAGCATCGGTGGTGCCGAGATGGTCGACTGGAATCTCGCGGTCGCGACCGCGACCCGACTTGTGCGGCCGGGGCCGGAGATCAGCCGCGAGGAGGCCCGCGAGGTCGTTGCGGAGCTGCGTCGGCATGCCAAGGCCGCGGAGGACCACGTCCGTTCCTTCACCCGGATGATCCCGGAGGGGACCGAACCGGAGGACACCCCGGTCCTGGTCGTGGACCGGGCCGGCTGGATCAAGGCCAATGTCGCGGGCTTCCGCGAACTGCTCCGTCCGTTGCTGGGAAAGATGCAGGACCGGCGCTCGGGCGGCCCCGGCGGCGCCGTGCTCGGTGCGGTCGGCGGCAAGGTGACCGGCGTCGAGGTGGGGATGCTGCTGTCGTTCCTGGCCTCCCGGGTCCTCGGCCAGTACGAGACGTTCGCCCCGGCCACCCGCGAGCTCCCGGCCTCGGCCGACGGCGGCGGCCGACTGCTGCTCGTCGCCCCGAACATCGTGCACGTCGAGCGCGAACTGGACGTCGACCCGCACGACTTCCGGCTCTGGGTCGCGCTCCACGAGGAGACCCATCGCACCCAGTTCACCGGAGTGCCCTGGCTCCGCGACCATCTGCAGGGCGAGATCCAGTCATTCCTCGACGAGACCGACATCGACCCGATGACCGTGCTGGAACGGCTCCGCGAGGCCGCCCAGTCCCTGGCCGGGGGCCGCCCCGAGGGCGAGGACGGCGAGGACGGCGGCCGCAGCCTGGTCGAACTCGTCCAGACGCCCACCCAGCGCGAGATCCTCGGCCGGCTCACCGCCGTGATGTCCCTGCTCGAAGGCCATGCCGACTACGTGATGGACGGCGTCGGCCCCGAGGTGGTCTCCTCCGTCGGCGAGATCCGGGAGAAGTTCCAGCAGCGCAGGGCGCGCGGCGCCGGCCGCCTCGACCAGGCGCTGCGCAAGCTCCTCGGACTCGACGCCAAGCTGCGCCAGTACCGCGACGGCGAACGGTTCGTCCGGGCCGTGGTCGACGAGGTCGGCATGGACGGCTTCAACCGGGTCTGGACCTCGCCGAACACCCTGCCCACCAAGGCGGAGATCGCGAAACCGGCGGACTGGATCGCGAGGGTGCACCGTAAGGCAGAGTCCTGATCATGGCCGGTCCGACGGCGGGCGACAGGATGAGAACGCGCCGGTAATCACCCATCCGAGGGACCGTAGGGGCATGGGAAGGCGTGCAATGCTCGATGGACGGCTTGCCTCTGTCACCATCGACGCACTCTGAGTGACGGCACACTTCCCGTCCGGCACTTCGAGGCACCTCCCCAAACTTCACGAAGGGCACCGGACATGGGTCCCCATCCTGCGGTCGCGGCGATACGCCTGGCGGTCCGCCGCGTACTCCACGACGTACTCACCGAACACACCCGAAGCGCCGACCACACCCGGCGCACCCCGCACCCCGAGCTCGCCGAAGCCGGTGCGGGCAGGCAGCGCGCCGCACTCCCCGAACGCCCCGACACTCCTCTGGTGCTGGTGGCATGCTCCGGCGGCGCCGACTCCATGGCCCTCGCCTCCGCCCTCGCCTTCGAGGCCCCCAAACTCGCCGTCCGGGCCGGCGGGATCACCGTCGACCACGGCCTCCAGGACGGCTCCGACACCCGGGCCGCCGAGGTCGTCGACCGCCTCACCGCCCTGCACCTCGACCCGGTCGAGTCCGTCGCCGTGCAGGTCGGCCACGAAGGCGGCCCGGAGGCCGCGGCCCGTGACGCCCGCTACGCCGCCCTGGACGCGGCGGCCGAGCGGCACGGCGCCGCCGCCGTACTGCTCGGACACACCCGTGACGACCAGGCGGAGACGGTGCTGCTCGGCCTCGCCCGAGGCTCCGGCATCCGCTCGCTCTCCGGCATGGCCGCCGCGTCCGGACCGGCCGGCCGCTACCGCCGCCCCTTCCTCCAGCTCGACCGGCAGACCGCCCGCAAGGCCTGCCTCGTCCAGTCCCTGCCCGTCTGGGACGACCCGCACAACATCGACCCCGCCTACACCCGCTCCCGGTTGCGCCACGAGGGCCTGCCCGCCCTGGAGAAGGCGCTGGGCAAAGGGGTCGTCGAGGCCCTGGCCCGTACCGCGCAGCTCTCCCGCGACGACGCCGACGCGCTGGACACCTGGGCCGCCGAGGCCGACCGCGCCGTGCGGGACGACGCGGGCCGTCTGGAGTGCGCCAAGCTGTACGCGCTGCCGCCCGCCGTACGCCGCCGGGTCCTGCGCCGGGCCGCCATGGAGGCGGGTTCCCCGGCCGGTTCGCTCTTCGCCCGGCACATCGAGGAAGTCGACCGTCTGATCACCGGCTGGCGCGGCCAACGGGCCATCAACCTGCCCGGACGGGTCGAAGCCATGCGTCAGGGTGGCAGACTGGTCATTCGGCAGAGCTGAAGCACAAGCGGCTGACACGCAGGCGAGCGGCCACGCAGGTGCGGGGCAACACCCCGGACCCGGCAGGCAGAGAAAGAGACGCGGGTGAACGAGAAGGACATGGGCACCGACCTTCAGTCGGTGCTCCTCACCAAGGAAGAGATCGACGCGAAGCTCGTCGAGCTGGCCGCGAAGATCGACGCGGAGTACGCGGGCAAGGACCTGCTCATCGTCGGCGTCCTCAAGGGCGCAGTGATGGTGATGGCGGACCTGGCGCGCGCGCTGTCCACCCCCGTCACCATGGACTGGATGGCCGTCTCGTCGTACGGCGCGGGCACCCAGTCCTCCGGAGTGGTCCGGATCCTCAAGGACCTGGACACCGACATCAAGGGCAAGCACGTCCTGATCGTCGAGGACATCATCGACTCGGGCCTGACGCTGTCGTGGCTGATGTCGAACCTCGGCTCGCGCGAGCCCGCCTCCCTGGAGATCTGCACCCTGCTGCGCAAGCCGGACGCGGCCAAGGTCGCGCTCGACTGCAAGTGGGTCGGTTTCGACATCCCCAACGAATTCGTCGTCGGCTACGGGCTCGACTACGCCGAGAAGTACCGCAACCTCCCCTTCGTCGGCACGCTCGCCCCGCACGTCTACGGGGGCTGACCTCCTCCCGGAGCCCTTCGCCCGGCCCCCGGGGTGCCCGGGGCCGACCGGAACCGACGGCGGGGAACCTTTTACCGGTTTCCCGCCGTTGAGTCTTCGAAGGCGGGTTTGACAGACGTCCCCGGCGGTCGCGGGTGACAATGCTGGGGTACCGTCCGAAGAACAGTCTTTTCTCACAGCAGCATTTACCTACGGGCAGGAGGGACGGGGCGGCTTCGCCCCGTATGGATGGACGTGAAGCGATACTTCCGTGGGCCGGTCATGTGGATCGTGCTGGCCGTCCTCGCCGTGGTCGTGTTGATGACAGTCGTCGGCTCGTCGGGCGGCTACAAATCGGTGGACACCGGCAAGGTGATCCAGGCGATCAGCAAGGACCAGGTGGCGCAGGCCAAGCTGACCACCGGTGACGATCAGATCATCAAGATCGAGTTGAAGAAGGGCCAGAAGCTCTCGGGCGAGTCCGGCACCAAGTTCCAGGCGAGCTACATTGGCAACCAGGGTGTCCAGCTCGCGGACACGCTGCAGCAGAAGTTCGAGAGCGGCAAGATCGACGAGGGCTACACGGTCTCGCCGTCCAAGCAGTCCCCGTTCATCTCGATCCTCCTCTCGCTGCTGCCGTTCGTCCTGATCGTGGTCGTCTTCCTGTTCCTGATGAATCAGATGCAGGGTGGCGGCTCCCGGGTCATGCAGTTCGGGAAGTCCAAGGCCAAGCTGATCACCAAGGACACCCCGAAGACGACGTTCGCCGATGTGGCGGGGTCGGACGAGGCCGTCGAGGAGCTCCAGGAGATCAAGGAGTTCCTCCAGGAGCCGGCAAAGTTCCAGGCCGTCGGCGCCAAGATCCCCAAGGGTGTCCTGCTGTACGGGCCTCCCGGTACGGGCAAGACGCTGCTCGCACGCGCCGTCGCCGGCGAGGCGGGCGTCCCGTTCTACTCGATCTCCGGTTCCGACTTCGTCGAGATGTTCGTCGGTGTCGGTGCCAGTCGGGTCCGTGACCTCTTCGAGCAGGCCAAGGCGAACGCCCCGGCGATCGTCTTCGTCGACGAGATCGACGCCGTCGGCCGGCACCGCGGTGCCGGTATGGGCGGCGGGCACGACGAGCGCGAGCAGACGCTGAACCAGCTGCTCGTCGAGATGGACGGCTTCGACGTGAAGGGCGGCGTCATCCTGATCGCCGCCACGAACCGGCCGGACATCCTCGACCCGGCGCTGCTGCGCCCGGGCCGTTTCGACCGCCAGATCGCGGTCGACCGGCCGGACATGCAGGGCCGCCTGGAGATCCTCAAGGTGCACCAGAAGGGCAAGCCGGTCGCGAAGGACGTCGACCTCGGCGCCGTCGCCCGTCGTACGCCCGGCTTCACCGGTGCCGACCTGTCGAACGTGCTGAACGAAGCGGCGCTCCTCACGGCGCGCGCCGATCTGAAGCTGATCGACAACGGGATGCTCGACGAGGCCATCGACCGCGTCGTGGCGGGCCCGCAGAAGCGGACCCGGATCATGTCCGAGAAGGAGAAGAAGATCACCGCGTACCACGAGGGCGGACACGCCCTGGTCGCGGCGGCTTCCCCCCAGGCGGACCCGGTCCACAAGATCACGATCCTCTCCCGTGGCCGCGCCCTCGGTTACACGATGGTGCTCCCGGAGGAGGACAAGTACTCCACGACGCGCAACGAGATGCTCGACCAGCTGGCCTACATGCTGGGCGGGCGCGCGGCCGAGGAGCTGGTCTTCCACGACCCGACCACCGGCGCTGCCAACGACATCGAGAAGGCCACCGCAACGGCCCGCTCGATGGTCACGCAGTACGGCATGACGGAGCGGCTCGGCGCGATCAAGTTCGGCGGCGACAACACCGAGCCCTTCGTGGGCCGGGAGATGGGCCACCAGCGCGACTACTCGGAAGAGGTCGCGGCCCTCGTCGACGAGGAGGTCAAGAAGCTCATCGAGACCGCCCACAACGACGCGTGGGAGATCCTCGTCGAGAACCGCGACGTGCTGGACAACCTCGTTCTCCAGCTCCTGGAGAAGGAGACGCTCGGCAAGGAGGAGATCGCCGAGATCTTCGCCCCGATCGTGAAGCGCCCGGCCCGTCCGGCGTGGACCGGCTCCGCCCGGCGTACGCCGTCGACGCGGCCGCCGGTGCTCTCGCCGAAGGAGCTCGCCCTCACCAACGGCGCCACCACGGCGAACGGCTCGGTCGTCCCCACGGACACCGTCCCGGCCGCCGAGGTCGTCCCGGAGGACCGGCCCGAGAGCTGATCCCGTTCTCCCCGGTGTGGCCCCTTTCACGGGAGTCGCACCGGGCCCGGAATGGAAGCCGCGCCCCCACAGGTTCTAGCCTGTGGGGGCGCGGCTTTTTCGTACGCCCGTGCGGAGGTATGCGCGGGTGACAGCTCAGAGGAACGAGGCACAGATGACCGACCCGGTGACGCTGGACGGCCAGGGTTCGATCGGCGAGTTCGACGAGAAGAGGGCCGAGGCCGCCGTACGCGAACTCCTCATCGCGGTGGGCGAGGACCCGGACCGCGAGGGGCTGCGCGAGACGCCGGGGCGGGTGGCACGGGCGTACAAGGAGATATTCGCGGGCCTCCACCAGGAGCCCGAGGACGTCCTGACGACCACGTTCGACCTCGGCCACGACGAGATGGTGCTGGTCAAGGACATCGAAGTGTTCAGCACCTGTGAACACCACCTGGTGCCGTTCCGAGGGGTCGCACATGTCGGGTACATCCCGGCGACCAGCGGCAAGATCACCGGCCTCTCCAAGCTGGCCCGGCTGGTCGATGTCTACGCCCGGCGTCCGCAGGTCCAGGAGCGGCTCACCACGCAGATCGCCGAGTCCCTGATGGAGATCCTGGAGCCGCGCGGGGTCGTCGTCGTCGTCGAGTGCGAGCACATGTGCATGTCGATGCGCGGTATCCGCAAGCCCGGGGCGAAGACGCTGACCTCGGCGGTGCGCGGACAGCTCCGCGACCCCGCGACGCGCGCCGAGGCCATGAGCCTGATCATGGCCCGCTGACCGGACTCCCGCGCAGTCGAGTGACAGAGCTCGGTGGCCGTGGAACCTGTCCGGCCCTGATCCGCCGGACAGCCCTACGCGGCCGCCGAGCTCTTGTCGTTGTCCTCGTCCTCCGGGAGCTTGCAGACGCGCTCCAGCCAGAGGGCCGCGGCGACCACCGCGATGCCTGCCAGGACGGCGAAGCCCGCGTAGATCGCCTGGTCGCGGCGGGCCGGGATGTCGAGGGAGCCGAGCAGGAAGACGCCGGTGCCGCCGTACATGCCGGAGACCAGGGAGACGACCAGGGCGCTGGCCTGGCCGAAGACGACCGCCCGGGCCGCCATCAGTGGCTCGACGCCCTTGGCCCCCGGCCGGCGCTCGCGCTGGGCGCGCAGCCGGGAACGGATGGAGAGCGCCGTCGCCAGCAGGATGACGGCGATCACCGCGAGCACGATCGGCGCGGCGAGGGGAACGCTCGGCAGGTTGCCCAGGGAGTCCCAGAGGCGGGCGCCGCCCCAGGAGAGCACCCCGGCCGCGGCGAAGAGGCCGATTAGTACCCCGAGCCTGAGTTGCTTCACCGAGTGATCCGCCCTTCGCCGCCAGTGATCCGTGTCGCCCGTGACACCGTCGCCCGTGGCCACCCTCGCCGGTGATCCCTGGCGCCGGTGATCCGTTTCCGTCGAGACTAACGACTACTCGGGCAGACGGAGTTCCAGATCGGCCCGGGGCAGCACGCCGTCCCGGCCGACTCCGGCCAGCAGCTCCGCGACGGGGCCGGCGCCGGGCAGCTGGGCCTCGGGGTCGATGTCGTGCCACGGGGCGAGGACGAAGGCCCGCTCATGGGCCCTGGGGTGAGGGAGGGTGAGCGCCGGGTCGTCGGAGACGACATCCGCGTACGCCACGATGTCGACGTCGATGGTGCGCGGGCCCCAGCGCTCCTCGCGGACCCGGTCGAAGGCCTCCTCGATGGCCTGGCCGCGCTCCAGGAGGGAGGACGGGGGGAGCGTCGTCTTCACGACGATCACGGCGTTGAAGTACGAGGGCTGGGAGCCGGGGGCGACGCCCCAGGGCTCCGTCTCGTACACCGGGGAGACCGCTTTGACCCGCAGGCCGGGGGTGTCCTCCAGGGCGTCTATGGCGCCCTGGAGCGTCTCCAGGCGGTTGCCGAGGTTGGAGCCCAGGGAGATCACGGCGCGCTTGGGGTTGGACAGGGTGGTGTCCGCCGCGTCCACCTGCTCGACCACGGAGGCGGGCACCGGCTGTACGGTCGGGTCGCTCTGCCCTTCGGTGGAAAACGCAGTCATACTCGGCTCCGGGTGATGGTGATGGTCACATCGTCGAAGGGGACGGTGATCGGCGCATCCGGCTTGTGCACCACGACCTCCACCTCCTCGACTCCTTCGTGCTTGAGGCACTTCTGGGCGATGCGCTCCGCGAGCGTTTCGATCAGATCGACCGGTTCACCCTGCACCACCTCGACGACCTCCTCCGCGACGACGCCGTAGTGCACGGTCTTCGTCAGGTCGTCGGAGGCCGCCGCGGGGCGGGTGTCCAGGCCGAGCACCAGGTCCACGATGAACGTCTGGCCCTCTTCCCGTTCCCTGGGAAAGACGCCATGGTGCCCACGGGCCTTGAGGCCGCGCAGCGCGACACGATCCACGCGAATCACTCCTGCTGTCGTTGGTCGTAGAGACACGGGGCCGTGTGCGGACGGCAAGGTGCCCTCTTTCGAATCTACCTGCGAGCACCGACAGTGCTCGCCCGCGGGGGCCGTGGACGCGGCCTCACGGGACTGGTAGCCGCGTATACCCGCGCCACCCGGATCCAACCCCCTTTTGGGGCCGTACCCCATCGACCACGTGGTCAGGAGGGCGTCTCTTCGTCCTCTTCCTCACCGGTTTCGGTCAGTACGGGCGAGCCGTGGTGGGACCAGAGCTTCCAGCCGTCCGGTGTGCGCCGGAACACATTGGTGGCCACGACGAGTTGGCCGACCAGTGGACCGAGCGCGTTGCCGTCCTCCGCGGGGCCGCCGCTGAGGATGTTCTCCGTGCAGGTCACCAGGGCCGTGTCGCCGGTCATCGAGATCCCGACGTCGGTCAGGAAGAACTGGATGTACTCGGTGTTCGCCATGATCAGCGCGTAACTGCGCAGCACCTCGCCGCGCCCGGTCAGCACCGGCCAGCCCGGGTGGACGCAGGAGACCGTGAGGTCCTCGCCCGGCAGCCAGAGCCCGGAGAGCTCCTCGAAGTCGCCGCGCTCCATCGCCTCGTAGAAGGTGGTGTTGGCCTGCTCGACGGCCGCGATGTCGGCAGCCGCCTCCGCGTGCTCGTCGCGGGGCCCGCTCACGCGGCTCCCTCGACGGCGCGGGCGACCCGTACGGCGTCGGCCGTGGCCCGTACCTCGTGGACCCGGACGGCCCAGGCGCCCGCGTGGGCGGAGAGCGCGGAGATCGCCGCGGTGGCGGCGTCGCGTTCGCGGGCGGGCGGCGGTGCGGCGCCGTCGCCGGCCAGCACATGACCGAGGAAACGCTTGCGGGAGGCGGCGACCAGCAGCGGGCGGCCCAGGGCGCGCAGCTCGTCGAGGTGGGCGACCAGGGAGAGGTCGTGGCAGGCGTCCTTGGCGAAGCCGAGACCGGGGTCGATCACGATCCGTTCCGGGTCGACCCCGCCCGAGACCACGGCGTCCATCCGCTCCCGCAGCTCCGCGACGACCTCGGCGACGACGTCCTCGTACATCGCCCGGCTGTTCATGGACTCGCTGAAGCCGCGCCAGTGCATCACGACGAACGGGGCGCCGGCCGCGGCGACGACGCGGACCATGTCCGGGTCGGCGAGGCCGCCGCTCACATCGTTGACCAGGGCGGCTCCGGCCGCGACCGCCTCCTCGGCGACCCGGGCCCGCATGGTGTCCACGGAGACCGTGACCCCTTCGGACGCCAGGCCCTTGACCACCGGGACCACGCGCCGCAGCTCCTCCGACGCGTCCACCCGGCTGGCGCCGGGGCGGGTCGACTCGCCGCCGACGTCGATCAGGTCGGCGCCCTGGGCGACCAGGTCGAGGCCGTGTTTGACCGCGGCCGTGGTGTCGAACCAGCGGCCTCCGTCGGAGAAGGAGTCCGGGGTCACGTTCACGACACCCATGACCGCACAGCGGTCCCACTCCGGCAGGCCCTGGACCGTGCCTCGTCCACGCAACGTACTCATGCGACCAGCGTAGGCCCCGTACGGAGCGGCGCTACGCCGCGCGCGCGTGCTGCTCCCGGCCCGGCGCCTGGGCGTGGGCGCAGGGGCGGGGCCGGCGGGCCGGGAAGCGGCGGGCGAAGGGGCGGGGGAGGGCGAGGTTCACGAAGCCCTCCGCCTGCATGGTGGCGAGGGAGATGCGGGGCAGGTCGCGGGCGGCGCGGTAGACGACGAAGCGGGGCTCCCAGCGGGGCCGGAACTTGGCGTTGAACTTGTACAGCGACTCGATCTGGAACCAGCGGGAGAGGAAGATCAGCAGTCCGCGCCAGGTCCGCAGCACCGGTCCCGCGCCCAGCTTCTCGCCCCGGGCGAGGGCCGAGCGGAACATCGCGAAGTTCAGCGAGACGCGCTCGACCTCAAGCCGGGGGGAGGCCTGCAGGGCGGCGACGATCAGCAGCTCGTTCATGCCGGGGTCGGCGGAGCGGTCGCGGCGCATCAGGTCGAGGGACATGCCGTCGCGGCCCCACGGGACGAAGTGGAGTACGGCCTTCAGGTCGCCGTAGGGGGAGTCGTCGGTGTGCTCGTCGGCCTTGTGGGCGGTGGCGATGACGCAGTCCCCGTCGGCCGCGTCACCGATCCGGCCGAGCGCCATGGAGAAGCCGCGCTCGTTGTCGGTGCCGCGCCAGTCGGCGGCGGCCCGCCGGATGCGGGCCAGTTCGGCCTCGCCGATGTCGCTCACGCGCCGGACCCGGGTCTCGTAGCCGAGGCGTTCAATGCGCTTCACCATCTGGCGTACGTTGCGCATCGCGCGCCCGGCGAGCGAGAAATCCGCGACATCCACCACCGCCTCGTCGCCGAGTTCCAGGGCGTCGAGGCCGGTCTCCCGGGTCCAGACCTCGCCGCCGGTCTCGCTGCAGCCCATCACGGCCGGGGTCCAGGAATGGGCCCTGGCCTCGTCCATGAACCGTTCGATGGCGCCGGGCCAGGCCTCCACGTCGCCGATCGGGTCGCCGCTGGCCAGCATCACCCCGGACACGACCCGGTAGCAGACGGCGGCCTTGCCACTGGGGGAGAAGACGACGCCCTTGTCGCGGCGGAGCGCGAAGTGGCCGAGCGAGTCGCGGACGCCGTGCTTCTCCAGGAGGGCGCGCAGCCGGGCCTCGTCGTCCTCGGTGAGGCGGGCGGCCGGGTGCTCGGGGCGGAAGGCGAAGTAGATGGTGGTGACGGCGGTCAGCAGTCCGAGGGCGCCGAGGGAGTACGCCACGGTCCAGGAGGTGTCGCCGGTGTAGTCGACGGGCCCCTCGAAGCCGAGCATGCCGTACAGCACGTGCTGGAGCCGGTCGGCGATGCTGGGGCTTCCCAGGACCCGGCCGGGGTGCGCGCTGACGACGACCAGCCCGAGGGCCAGCGAACCCGCGCCGAGGAGCACGAAGTTGGCCAGGGCCCGCCAGCGGCTCCTGGGGTCGGGGAGCGCGGCGAACTCACCGCGGTGCCGGACCAGCAGCAGGCAGAGCCCCAGCGAGACGAGCGTGCCGATGACCGAGTGCCGGTAGGCGAACTGCGCCAGCGCACCGGCCGGGAGCAGTACGACGGCGGCCCGCCAGGCCCGCCGCTTGCGCCGCTTGAGGCCGTGGGCGAGCAACAGCAGCAGGACCCCCGCGCTCAGCGAGAGCGCGGCGGCGAACGGCCCGAGGGCGCCGGGGAGTACCTCGGCGAGCGTGTGCATCCGGCTGTGCCGGAAGCGCGGGAAGACGCCCGCGGCGACATCGATCAGGCCGACGACGGTGCAGGCGGTACCGACCAGCGTCGGTACGGATTCGGGGCGCGGGCCTCGGACCAACTTGCGTACGGGGGTCGGAACCGATCCCGATTTATCCCCATCTAGCGTGACAGACATCGCTTCCCGTGGTTCCGCGAGAGATTCTTGAGTCCTTCGGCCGTAGCCCTCCGGACGATGTGCGACTTGTAGGACGAGGCTTCCGGACCCGGGGTTCACCCGCTGGGCGGAAATTTCCAGACAAGAAAGCTCACCCCCATGGGTCTTACCAGCAATATCTTCCTGGGCTTGGTCATCGGGCTGGCCGTGGTGTTCTTCGCCGCCACGGTCTGGCTCTGGCCCCGGCTGGCCCGCCGCAGCGTGCGCGCGGTGTTCGGCAGGGTCGGCCTGCTGCTGGTGACCCAGGTGATGGTGTTCTCCTCGGTCGGTCTGCTGGCCAACAACTCCTTCCTCTTCTACGGATCATGGGCCGACCTGCTCGGTCAGAAGCAGGACCTGGGCGTCGTCACGGACCATGCGGCCGGAACGCTGGCGGCCAAGAACATCGTCCGGGTCGGGATGCAGCTGCCGGACGTGCCGGGCGCCTCGCGGCCGGCGAAGAGCGGGCGGATCGACAAGGTCGTGATCTCGGGCAAGCGGTCGGGCATCGAGAGCTCGGCGTACGTGTACCTCCCGCCCGAGTACTTCCAGCCGGCGTTCGCCCGCCGGAAGTTCCCCGCCGTCGTCGTCCTCACCGGCTACCCGGGCATCCCGGAGAACCTCCTGAAGGGCCTCGGGTATCCGCGGACGGCGCACGCGCGGGTGAAGGCCGGCAAGGCGCAGCCGATGATCCTGGTGATGCTGCGGCCGACGCTGGCGCCGCCGCGGGACACCGAATGCGTGGACATAAAGGACGGGCCGCAGACCGAGACGTTCCTCGCCGAGGATCTGCCGCAGGTGGTCTCGGACGGGTACCGGGTGGGCAAGTTGGCCCACAACTGGGGCATCATGGGCAATTCGACCGGTGGTTACTGTGCGCTGAAGATCGGTCTCCACCACCCGGACCGGTTCGCCGCGAGCGTCGGGCTCTCCGCGTACTACAAGGCGGCTGAGGACCCGACGACCGGCGACCTCTTCCACGGCGACCAGGGAGCGCGCAACCGCGCCGATCTGATGTGGTCCCTGGACCACATGCCGAAGCAGCCCGACTCGTCCTTCCTGGTCACGACGTCCAGGCACGGTGAGGGGAACTACCGCTCCACGCAGCGGTTCATCGCCAAGGTGAAGTCGCCCGCCCAGGTTTCGTCGATCGTGCTCGACAGCGGCGGGCACAACTTCAACACCTGGCGGCGGGAGATCCCTTCGGCGCTGGACTGGATGAGCAGCCGGCTCAGCGAGAACTGATACGGGGAGCTTCCGGGTTCCCGGCCGACGGCTCCCGGCTCACCGCGCGGCGGTGTTGGTGACGCTCTCCACGGTCTCGACCGCCACCTCGGCGCGGGGGACCTGCTGTGCATCCGCGTCGATCGAGCGGCGCAGCGCCTCGTGCAGCCGGGCCGGGGTGAGCACACCGAGGAACCGGCCGGTGCTCTCGGCGTCGATGACGGCGATCCAGCCCGCGTCGTGCTGGAGCATGGTGGCGAACGCCTGCTTGAGCGGGGCGCCGACGGGCAGCCACGCCTCCATCCTGCGGGCGTGCGCGCGCACCGTGCCCTTGGCCGCGGCGGCGGAGCCGTCGGCCGGGATCCAGCCGTGCAGGTTGTCCTGGCCGTCCAGTACGACGGCCCAGCGCGCGCCCTCGGCCCGCAGCCGCTCGGTCGCCTTCGCCAGGGAGTCGTCGAGGTGGACGACGGGCGGCTGGTCGAGGTCGCCCTCCTCGATGGGGGTGACGGAGAGCCGCTTGAGGCCGCGGTCGGCGCCGACGAAGTCCGCGACATAGGGGGTGGCGGGCGCGCCGAGCACGGTGGCCGGGGAGTCGAACTGCTCGATGGAACCCTGCCCATAGACCGCGATCCGGTCGCCGAGACGGACCGCTTCCTCGATGTCGTGCGTGACGAACAGGACGGTTTTACGGACCTGTTCCTGAAGTTTCAGGAATTCGTTCTGCAGCCGTTCCCGTACGACCGGGTCGACCGCGCCGAAAGGCTCGTCCATCAGCAGTACCGGCGGGTCCGCGGCCAGCGCCCTTGCCACGCCGACGCGTTGGCGCTGACCGCCGGAGAGTTGTTCCGGATAGCGGTCGCCATAAACGGAAGGGTCAAGTCCGACAAGGTCGAGGAGTTCGGCCGCGCGTTCACGTCCCTTTCCCCGTTTCCAGCCCAGGAGATGGGGGACGGTCGCGGTGTTCTCCAGGACCGTACGGTGCGGGAAGAGCCCCACCTGCTGGATCACATAACCGATACGGCGGCGCAGCCGGACGGGGTCGATGGCGGATATGTCGTCCCCGTCGAGGAATATCCGGCCCTCGGTCGGTTCGATCAGCCGGTTCACCATCTTCATGGTGGTTGTCTTGCCACACCCCGACGGTCCGACGAGCGTGACCAGTTCACCCTCGGCGACCTCGAAGGAAAGGTCGTCGACGGCGGTGGTGCCGTCCGCGTACCGCTTGGTGACGTGCTCGAAACGGATCATGGTTCCCCATTGTGGCGCGTGTTCTGTGAAGGACGTGTTGCTGAAATACAACGGCCCCGGCGATTGTCAGTGGTCGAGGATAGGGTCACCAGGCATACGTACGAAGCGGTGACCGGGAGGTGGGGACGGATGGCCGCGGGACAGAACTGCCTGGTGACGAACGACTGGATCTGCGCGGAGTATCTCCGTTCCCGCAGCCAGGAGTTGACCGATGCGACGGTCCAGCACATCTGGATCACCGCGGTCTCGGTGGCGATCGGACTCCTGGTGGCCTTTCCGCTGGCGCTGCTCGCGCGCCGCGGCCGCCGTTTCGCCGGACCGGTCCTCGGACTGACGACGGTCCTCTACACCGTGCCTTCGCTCGCCATGTTCTCGCTGCTGCTGCCGCTGTTCGGGCTTTCCGCCGCGCTGGTGGTCACCGGTCTGGTGCTGTATTCGCTGACCATTCTCGTGCGGAACATCATGGCGGGCCTGGAAGCCGTTCCCCAGGAGGCGAAGGAAGCCGCGAAGGGGATGGGGTACGGGCCGGTGCGGCTGCTGTGGGAGGTCGAACTCCCGCTGGCCATGCCCGCGTTGATGGCCGGTGTGCGGATCGCCACGGTGTCCACGATCGCGCTGACGACGGTCGGCTCGATCATCGGCAGAGGCGGCCTCGGCAACCTCATAGGAGACGCGCTCCCCAGCTTCTTCAAGGCCCAGGTGCTCACCGCCTCGGTCCTGTGCGTACTGCTCGCGGTCGTCGCGGACCTGCTGCTGCTCGGTGTGCAGCGGCTGTTGACCCCCTGGACCCGAATACGGGCCGCGCACGCGGGCGCGGACACCGTGGCAAAGGCGGTCTGACCCATGGGAGTTCTCGGCGAGGCCTGGACCTGGCTCACTACCGGCGCCAACTGGTCGGGGGAGAGCGGCGCGGCCCACCGGCTCGGTGAGCATCTGTACGTCAGCGGCGTCTCGCTCGCCCTGGCGTGCGCGGTCGCGCTGCCGGTCGCGCTGTGCCTGGGGCACATCGGGAAGGGGGGCACGCTGGCCGTCAACCTCTCCAACGTGGGGCGGGCGATCCCGGTCTTCGCGGTGCTGGCCCTCTTCATGGTCTCGCCGCTGCGCAACGCCGGATACGTGCCGACGGTCATCGCGCTGGTGCTGTTCGCCGTGCCGCCGCTGCTGACCAATGCCTACGTCGGGATGACGGAGGTCGACCGGTCGGTGACGGAGGCGGCGCGCGGCATGGGGATGTCCGGACGGCAGCTCTTCGTACGGGTCGAGCTCCCGCTGGCCTACCCGATGATCATGACCGGGCTGCGCTCCGCCGCGGTCCAGGTGGTCGCCACGGCGACGATCGCCGCGATGGTCGGCCAGGGCGGCCTCGGCCGGATCATCACTGCCGGGTTCAACACGTACAACACGCCGCAGGTGGTCGCGGGGGCGGTGCTGGTCGCCGTGCTCGCGCTGCTGGTGGAGGCGGTGCTGGTGGGCCTGGACCGGCTGCTGTCGCCGCTGCGCCGCCGCCGGACGGCATGACGGCGCAATCTCATCCCATTCAGACCTGTTGCTGTGGACGGAGAACAACAATGAGCAGGACCTCGCGCATAGCCGGCGCGGTCATCGGCATGGTGGCGCTGGCCGGCTCGCTCGCCGCCTGCGGCGGCGACAGCCTGGAGAAGGACAAGGACAAGTCGGGCTCGGCGTCCTCCGGAGCCACGGGCTCCGGCAAGAAGGGTTCGCTCGTCGTCGGCGCGGCCTCCTTCACCGAGTCCAAGGTGCTCGCGGAGCTGTACGCGCAGATTCTGCGCAACGCCGGATACAGCACCTCGATCACCACGGTGGCGAACCGGGAACTGTACGAGCCGTCCCTGGAGAAGGGCGAGATCGACGTCGTCCCCGAATACGCCGCGACGATCGCCGAATTCCTCAATGCCAAGGTGAACGGCACGAAGAAGGCCGAGAAGGCGCCGGTCGCCTCCGGAGACACGGCGGCCACGGTCGCCGCGCTGGAGAAGCTCGCCACCCCGCGCGGACTGAAGGTGCTCCCGGCCGGCGCGGCCGTCGACCAGAACGCCTTCGCGGTGACGAAGGAATTCGCAGAGAAGAACAAGCTCAAGACCCTTTCCGACCTCGGCAGGTCGAAGGTCGCAGTGAAGATCGCCGCCGGTGACGAGTGCGAGGTGCGGCCGTTCTGCGCACCGGGTCTGAAGAAGACGTACGGCATCGATGTCACCGGAATCGACCCCAAGGGAGTCGGTACGCCGCAGTCCAAGCAGGCGGTCAAGGACGGCAAGGACCAGTTGGTCCTCACCACCACCACGGACGCGGTGCTGGACAGCTACGGCCTGGTGTTCCTGGAGGACGACAAGAAGCTCCAGAACGCCGACAACGTGCTGCCGGTCCTCAATGCCGAGGACGCAGGTTCGCAGGACATTGCCGACGCGCTCGGGAAGCTCACCAAGGCGCTCACCACCGAAGATCTCGCGGAACTGAACCGCAAGGTCGACGCGGAGCGCGCAAAGCCCGCGGATGTGGCCGCGGAGTATCTGCGCTCGGAGAGCCTCGTCCTGAAGTAGGAATCGGGGGGAATGGGGCCGTCGGGCGGGAGAATGGGGGCCGTCAGGTAACCGGGAGGGAACAGATTGGCAGGCGGTCCCCCAAGTGCCCCGTACACACGGTAAATTTCAGGCCATGCCACGTGGACGTCATCGCCATTCGCCACCTCTGCACAGAATCCTTCCGCCGTCGGCAGTCGTCGGAGTCTCGGTTCTCTGTGCCGGAAGCACCTGGCTGCTCGCCGAGCCCCTGGTCCTGCGGGGGCTGGCGGCCGCCGCGGCGGCCGCCGCCGTGACCGGTGCGTATCTGATGCGCAGCTGGGACCGGGAGGCCGGCCGTCGGGTCGCGGAGCTGACGCGGGCCCGTGCCGGTGACGAATGGCGGGCCGAGGAGCGGATCGCCGAGCTGGAGTCCGACCTGGAGGAGTCGCGGGAGCTGCGCGCGAGGCTGGAGACGAAGCTGCGCCGCAAGCGCGTGGAGCTCGCCAACCTGCGCGGGGAGCACGCCGCGCTGCTGCGCCGGTACGCCAACGCCGAGACCGAGCGGGCCAGCGCGCTGGAGGGTCGCAGGCAGCTCGCCATCGAGGCCGCCGCCGCGCCCCGCGAGCTGCCCGCCGCACGCAGCACCCCGACGCCGGCCGCCTATCTACGGGCCGCCCAGGCGCTGGAGGACCTCTCGCGCAACGGGGCGCTCCAGGAGGCGCGCCGTACCGCCGAGCAGGCCAGGAAGCGTGATCTCGCCGAGCGGTCCCGGGAGGCGGAGGAGCGGCAGGGCAAGCACGCCGCGGACGAGAACCCGACCGGCGCGCAGCACCTGCGCCCGCCGGCCGCTCTGCCCGCGACCCGGCCGTCCGCCGCGCTGCCCCCGGCGCGCACCGCACCGGCCGCCACCGCAGTCGCCCCGTACGCGGCGTCCCGCCGCCATCCGGTGCCGCAGGGCAGCTTCGACTTCTTCGGTACGCAGAAGGCGGCGCGCGCCGCGATCGAGTCCGTGCAGAACGAGGACCTCGCCGACGTGGTGGGCGAGGAGGCGCTGGCCGCACACCGTACGGGCACGGCCGAGAACCGGGTCGTCGGCGAGGTCATCGACCTGACCGCACACGACGAGACCGAGCAGCTGGACGTGGCGGAGCTGCGCAGCGCGATCTCGTAGCCAGGTGGTGGCCGTCCCGGGCCCCGGGACGGCGGCCGCTACTTGTCGATGTCGCCGACGACGAAGAAGAGCGAGCCCAGGATCGCCACCATGTCGGCGACCAGCGTGCCCGGCAGCAGCTCGGTGAGCGCCTGGATGTTGTTGTACGAGGCGGAGCGGAGCTTCAGCCGGTACGGGGTCTTCTCGCCCCGGGACACCAGGTAGTAGCCGTTGATGCCGAGCGGGTTCTCGGTCCAGGCGTAGGTGTGACCCTCGGGGGCCTTCAGCACCTTGGGCAGCCGCTGGTTGATCGGGCCGGGCGCCAGGTCGGCCATCCGGTCCAGGCAGGCGTCCGCGAGGTCCAGGGCGTTGTGCGTCTGCTCCAGCAGGCACTCGAAGCGGGCCAGGCAGTCGCCCTCGGTGCGGGTGACCACCTTCAGGGTGTCCTGGAGCTCCCCGTACGCGAGATACGGCTCGTCGCGCCGCAGATCGAAATCGACGCCCGAGGCGCGGGCGATCGGCCCGGACACCCCGTACGCGTGCACGGTCTTTGCGGAGAGCACGCCCACGTCGCGGGTGCGGCCCCGGAAGATCTCGTTGCCGAGCACCAGGTCGTCGTAGACGTCCATCCGGGACCGGACCGAGGCGACGGCGTCCCGGGCGCGGCCGAGCCACCCGGCCGGGAGGTCCTCCTTGAGGCCGCCGACGCGGTTGAACATGTAGTGCATCCGGCCGCCGGAGACCTCCTCCATCACGGCCTGGAGCTCCTCGCGCTCGCGGAAGGCGTAGAACACCGGGGTGATCCCGCCGAGTTCGAGCGGGTACGAACCGAGGAACATCAGATGGTTCAGGACCCGGTTCAGCTCGGCGAGCAGGGTGCGGGTCCAGACCGCGCGCTCCGGGACCTCCATGCCGAGCATGCGCTCCACGGCCATCACGACGCCCAGCTCGTTGGAGAACGCCGACAGCCAGTCGTGGCGGTTGGCGAGCATCACGATCTGCCGGTAGTCGCGGGCCTCGAACAGCTTCTCCGCGCCGCGGTGCATGTAGCCGATGACCGGCTCGGCGTGCTGGATGCGCTCGCCGTCCAGGACGATGCGCAGTCGGAGCACGCCGTGGGTGGAGGGGTGCTGGGGACCGATGTTGAGCACCATGTCGGTGCTCTCCGCCGCGCCGCCGATGCCGACTGTCGTCTCCGTCATGCGGCCAGTATCGCGTGAACGCGCCGGGGTTCCGAGCCCAGGGCCGCGGGCCCCGTTCTCAGCCCCTGCGCTGCATCAGCCAGCCGAAGTCGCCGAGGCCGCCCCGGGCCGTGAGTTCCGCCGCCTCGCCCGCCGAGGCGAGCGCCCGTACGTAGCCGGCCGGGTCGGTCGACGCCAGGGCCAGGGGCGGGCGTTCGCCGTCGACCCCGAGGCGGTGCAGCGCCTCGCGCTGGCTCAGGAGCTCGGGCGGTGCGCCGGCCCCGGACCCGGCCGCCGCGCACGCGTCCAGCGCCACGTGCGAGGTGAGGTCGCAGCTGCCGTCCGGCACCGGCCGGACCTCGCGGCCGGCCCGGAAGCCGGTCAGGGTGCCGAAGGGGGGCCGCGCCTCCCGCGCATGGGCGTAGTCCACTGCCACGGCGAGCCCCCCGGCCAGCGTGGACACCGCCCGCGCCCAGGCCTCGTCGCGGGGGCGGCCGATCTCCGCGCGGCTGCCCGGCCCGGCCGACGGCCACCAGCGGCGCAGCCACTCGGCGTCCGCCCCGGTCACCGGCTCACCCAGCCGTTCCGTACCGTCCTGCGCCCGGACGAGGGCATACCGGTCGACGCCGTCCGCGTCGGTCTCGGCGACCTCGGTCGGGACGTTGTCCAGCCACTCGTTGGCGAACAGCAGGCCGTACGTCCGCGGCGGCGGTTCGGCGCACCACTCGATCCGGGGATCCAGGCCGGGCGGACGGGCGGCGAGGTCCACGGCGTACGCCCGTACGGCGAGCCCGTCGGCGCCCTCGGCCGGCAGCGCCGCAAGCACCCCCGTCAGCAGCTCGCCCCGCCCGGCGCCCAGGTCCACCAGGTCGACCGAGCCCGTTCCCAGTTCCCGTGCCGTCCTGACCAGCAGCCGGGCGACGGCGGAGGCGAAGAGCGGGGACGCGTGGACGGAGGTACGGAAGTGGCCCGCCGGCCCTTCGGGGCTCCGGTAGAACCCCCCGTCCCCGTACAAAGCGGTCTCTGTTGCCGCCTGCCACCCACGCCACTCATCCGTCACGTATCCAAGTCTCCACCTTGGGGAGTACGGTCCCAGGAGCCGGATCGGCCCTTCGGCTGACCCGTGCGCCCATTGCCTGTCCCTACGCTGGGTTACGTGCAGCGCCTCTACGACTTCATCCGCAGGCACCCGACGGGCGTCGACAGCTTCTGGGCCGTCGTCCTCCTCGGGCTCTCCGGCATGTCCATGGTGGCCATCCCGAAGAGCGGCATGGAGCGCATCGCCGCCGTTCCGATCACCCTCGGCTTCTGCCTCGTCGTGGCGTTGCGCAGGCGTGCGCCGGAGAAGATGCTGCTGCTCGCCATCGTGATGGGTGTGGCGCAGCTGGTCACCGGGTTCGGGCCCGGCGTCATGAACTTCGCCATGCTGGTGATCGTCTTCACCGTGGCCACCGTCGGGGAGCGCTGGGCGTCCTGGCTCGCGCTGGTCTGCAGCCTGTGCGCGGCGGGTCTGTCCAAGCTGCGCTGGCCGGGCGAGGGGCTGCGGGCCGGCTGGGCCGAGGAGACCTTCATCGTCGTCGTGCTGACCGTGCCGTTCGTGCTTGCGTGGGTGCTCGGCGACTCGATGCGGACCAGGCGCGCCTACTTCGACCAGCTGGAGGAGCGCGCCGCCCGACTGGAGCGGGAGCGCGAGGCGCAGTCGAAGGTCGCGGTGGCGGCCGAGCGGGCCCGTATCGCCCGTGAACTCCACGACGTCGTCGCGCACAACGTGTCGGTGATGGTGGTGCAGGCCGACGGTGCGGCGTACGTCATGGACGCGGCCCCCGACCAGGCCAAGCAGGCCCTGGAGACCATCTCCAGCACCGGCAGGCAGGCGCTCGCCGAGATGCGGCGGCTGCTCGGGGTGCTGCGGACGGGCGATGCGCAGGAGAGCGGGGAGTACGTCCCGCAGCCCGATGTGGACCAGATCGAGGACCTGATCGAACAGGTCAGGCAGACCGGCCTGGCCGTCGACTTCAAGATCGAGGGAACCCCGCGCCCGCTGCCCAGCGGGGTCGAGCTGACCGCGTACCGCATCGTGCAGGAGGCCCTGACCAACACCCGCAAGCACGGCGGCCCGGACGCGGGGGCCAGCGTGCGTCTGGTCTACTTCGACGACGGGCTCGGACTGCTGGTCGAGGACGACGGCCGGGGCGCGGCGCACGAGCTGTACGAGGACGGCGGCGCCGACGGCGCGGGCCACGGGATGATCGGTATGCGCGAGCGGGTCGGCATGGTCGGCGGCACGCTGGACGCCGGGCCGCGCCCCGGCGGCGGCTTCCGGATCAGTGCGCTGCTGCCGCTCAAGCCGGCCCACTAGATCTTCGGACCTTTCGCAGGACAGACAGGAGACAGGACACCTCATGGCGATCCGCGTGATGCTCGTCGACGACCAGGTGCTGCTGCGCACCGGCTTCCGGATGGTGCTCGCCGCCCAGCCGGACATGGAGGTCGTGGCCGAGGCCGGCGACGGCGCGGAGGCGATCGAGAACCTGCGCTCCACCGCCGTCGACGTGGTGCTGATGGATGTGCGGATGCCGAGGCTGGACGGTGTCGAGGCCACCCGGCGCATCTGCGCGCAGCCGGACGCGCCCAAGGTGCTCATCCTGACCACGTTCGACCTCGACGAGTACGCCTTCTCCGGGCTGAAGGCCGGGGCCAGCGGCTTCATGCTCAAGGACGTGCCGCCCGCCGAGCTGCTCGCCGCCATCCGCTCCGTGCACAGCGGCGACGCCGTCGTCGCCCCGTCCACCACGCGCCGGCTGCTCGACCGCTTCTCCCCGCTGCTGCCGAGCGGCACCAGCGAACCGCAGCACAAGGACATCGCCAAGCTCACCGAACGCGAACGCGAGGTGATGCTGCTGGTCGCCCAGGGCCTGTCGAACGGCGAGATCGCGGCACGCCTGGTGCTCTCCGAGGCGACCGTGAAGACGCACGTCGGCCGCATTCTCACCAAGCTGAACCTGCGCGACCGGGTGCAGGTCGTGGTCCTCGCGTACGAGACGGGGCTGGTCCGGGCCGGTGGTGGGGCGGTCTGACCGGAGCGGCCCGGCGGCGGTTCAGCGCAGGATGCCTTCCAGGAAGTCGCTGCCGAGCCGCGCCACCGAGGTCAGGTCCAGCTGGTGCAGTACGTACCGGCCGCGCCGCCGGGTGGTGACCAGGCCCGCCTTCTTCAGCACCGCGAGATGCCGGGAGACCTCGGGCGCCGTGATGCCGTGCGTATCGGCGAGCTGGCCGGTCGTGTGCGGGGAGCGGGCGAGGTGGCGGCAGAGACGCATCCTCATCGGGTGGGCCAGCGCCTCCATGCGCAGCTGGAGCAGTTCCACGGATGCGGGGGAGGGCAGCTCGGGCTGGTGCACCGGGTAGTGGATCACCGGGCGCCAGCCCGGTGCGTGCAGCAGGTTGAGGTGCGGCCAGCCGAAGGTGGACGGGATGAGGGTGAGACCGGGGCCGACGGCGCTGGTCCGGCCCTCGGTCAGCTTGTCGGCGCTGATCCGGGTCCCGGCCTCGTCGACGGTCAGCGCCGTGGACACCGCGGCCATCGCCTCGCCGAGCCCCTTGCGCCGCAGCAGGTCGTTCTTGTGCCGGGCGTCGGCGGCCAGCTGGACCTGGACCCGGCGCCAGGTGTCCGCGAAGAACGCCCGGTCGCAGTCCTCGAACAGGCGCCGCACCCAGCGGCGCACGGGGGCCGGACCGGCCAGCAGCTGCTGGGCGAACTCCACCTGCCGGGGGCCGCGCGCCGCCGCCATCTCCAGGGCGCGGGCGCGCATCGTCGGATCGGTGAGGGGGGAGGGCGCGCCGAGCCCGTACCGGCTGGTGCAGGTGAACTCCAGGGCGGCGGCGACGAACCGCTCGTCGTCGAGCCGGTCGAGGATGTCGAGGTCCTCGGCGAGGTTCGCCCCCGTCCTGCCGTTGCCGCCGCGGACCCCGGCGAACGGCATGAAGACGTCCGAGAACGTGTGGCGCCACAGGAAATCGGCCTCGTGCAGCCGGTCGGCGAGGTCCGGCTCCAGTGCGCTGGAGGTCGCCGTCGCCCAGCCGTGCAGGCCCGGGTGGTGCCCCGGCTCGGAGAGGGCATGCAGGGCCAGCCCCAGCTCGGCGAGGGGGGAGGTCTCGAAGACGATGCGGTCGGGCGTCAGCCCGGCGATGTCGATGTGCACGCTCACCCCTCCATAGTGCGGGGTGCCCGCGGGAGGTATCGCGCCATTTGACGGTGGTCGTCAATCGGCGGGCGGGGCGGGCCGGGACCGGCACACGCTGTGGCCATGGACGCCATTCAGCAGCACATGATCGACAGCTACCGCGCAGCCCAGCGGGGAGAAGTGCCGCCGCCGCTGCCGGGCCGGCACGACTGGGGAGTGGTGCGCGAGGCACGCGACCGGCGCCGCTTCGACGCGGTGATCGCGGGCCGCCCGGCGCGCGGTCGCCTGCGGGCGGCGCTGCGGTCCCTGCTCACCCGGAGCCGCGGCGCCGGCGGTTCCGGCACTTTCGGTCCTTCCGGCCGCTCCGGTCCTTCCGGCCGGTGCGGCAACTCCAGCCCGTCCGGCGCGGGCTCCTGCTAGGGCCTGATCCGGACGAAGGGCCCTAGGCCCAATACCGGTTACCGGTATTGGCCCTAGGCCAGCCGCTTCACGAACTCCCGCACCGCGCCCCGTACGTCCTCAGCGGTCCACTCCAGCCCGTCACGCCCCACCGTCACCTCGGTGAACGACGTTCCGGGCGGCCCGGCAGCCGCGGGGTGCCACCGGTGGAAGAGCACCACGCCCGTCTCCTCCGCCTGCCGCACCGCAGCCTCCGTCAGGACATCCGCCCGGTACGGCAGCCACACCTGGAACTGGTGCGTGTGCGGCGGCTCCGGATGCACCCGGAACCACCCGACGCCGGCCGCCGCGAAGCCCTCCGCCAGCGCCCCGGCCACCACCTTCGCCTGCGCCACGTACGAAGGCAGCCGCGGCAGCTCCTGATCGAGGCCGATCAGTGCGGCGAGCGCCGCGGGGAACTGCTGGAAGAGCTGCCCGCCGTACCGGTGGCGCCAGGTGCGGGCTTCCTCGATCAGTGACCCGGGACCGGCCAGCGCGGCCCCGGAGATTCCGCCGAGGGTCTTGTAGAACGACACGTACACGCTGTCCGCGAGCGCCGCGATCTCCGGCAGCTCCCGCCCGAAGTGGGGGGCGCACTCCCACAGCCGCGCGCCGTCGACGTGCACCACCGCATCGCGTTCCCGTGCGGCCGCCACCACGGCCTCCAGCTCCTCCCACGTAGGCAGGACGAAACCGGCATCGCGCAACGGCAGCTCCAGCATCAGCGTGCCGAACGGCTCGTCGAAGTCGCGGATCTCCTGCGCCGTGGGCAGCCGGGGATCGGACGTCGGGTGGACGGTACGCAGCCCGCTCACCGCCCCCAGCGCGCCGCGCTCGTGCACCTCGGGGTGGGCGAGGGGGTGCAGTGCCACCGTGGGGTTGCCGGTCCGCCCGGCCCAGCACCGCAGCGCGACCTGCTGCGCCATCGTCCCGGTCGGGAAGAACGCGGCGGCCTCCATGCCCAGCAGGCCCGCGATCCGCTCCTCCAGCTCGGCGACGACGCCGTCGCCGTAGATGTCCGCGGGGCGGTCGAGATCGGTGACGGACCCGGCCCCGGCCGCCAGCGCGGCCAGCCGTTCACCGAGCGAGAGGTGCATGGGCGCCCTGACCAGGGCCCGATCGGCCGCGCGCCAGGCGTTGATCCTGCGCAGCCGCTGCGCATCCCCCTGTTCCTCCTGATCACCCGGCGATGTCGACCGCGACTGCTCGTCCACCTTCTGCGACTGCTCGTCCGTGTCTGCTGTGTCTGTCATGGGACGATCATCACGCAGCGCGCAGCCCGGACCCGCACGATTTACGGGCGCCCCCGGCTCCGGGCCGCGCACCCCGCCCGGACTTTTCCCACAGGCTGTGGACGGCCAGGAGTCCGGGCGAAACGCTGGCGTAGCATGCAGAGGAATCGTCCGGTACCCCCCGCGGACTGGAACGGAAGGCCACCGCCGCGTGAATGCAACAGCCCCCCATGACCCCCTCGACGCGAGGAACCGCCCCGCCCGCCTCACGGTCGGCGTCGTGGGCGCGGGCCGTGTCGGCCCCGCTCTCGCCGCGTCCCTGCAGCTCGCCGGGCACCGGCCGGTCGCCGTGTCGGGCGTCTCCGACGCATCCGTGCGCAGGGCGGCCGCGCTGCTGCCCGACGTACCGCTGGTGCCGCCCGCCGAGGTCCTCGCGCGCGCCGAGCTGGTGCTGCTGACCGTCCCCGACGACGCGCTGCCCGGCCTGGTCGAGGGCCTCGCCGAGACCGGTGCGGTGCGGCCGGGACAGCTGATCGTCCACACCTCGGGGCGGTACGGGACACAGGTCCTGGACCCGGCGCTGCGGGCCGGCGCCCTGCCGCTCGCCCTGCATCCGGCGATGACGTTCACCGGCACCTCTGTCGACGTCCAGCGGCTGGCCGGCTGCTCCTTCGGCGTGACCGCCCCCGAGGAGCTGCGGCTCGCCGCCGAGGCGCTGGTCATCGAGATGGGCGGCGAGCCCGAATGGATCGCGGAGGAGTCCCGTCCGCTCTACCACGCGGCGCTCGCCCTCGGCGCGAACCACCTGGTCACCCTGGTCGCCCAGTCGATGGAGCTGCTGCGTACGGCCGGGGTCGCCGCCCCCGACCGGATGCTCGGCCCCCTCCTCGGCGCCGCGCTCGACAACGCCCTGCGCTCCGGCGACGCCGCGCTGACCGGCCCCGTGGCCCGCGGTGACGCCGGCACGGTCGCCGCACACATCGGCGAGCTGCGCAGGCACGCCCCGCAGACCGTGGCCGGATACGTCGCGATGGCCCGCGCCACCGCCGACCGCGCACTCGCCCACGGCATGCTCAAGCCGGAGCTGGCCGAGGACCTGCTCGGGGTCCTGGCCGACGGCACGGGCACCGGCACCACAGGCGGCACCGGATCACAGGAGCCCCGATGACCGACACGACCGGCAAGGCCGACACGACCGACACGACCGACACGACCGGCAAGGCCGACACGACCGGCAAGGCCGGCAAGGCCGGCACCCCGCGCCCCGCCGCGCCGCAGGCGCCCCCCGCGGCCGCCCTTCTCCGTACCGCGGCCGAGCTCGGCGCGTCCGCCCCGCTCAAGGGAGTGCGGGCCGTCGTCATGACCATGGGCGCCCTGCACGAGGGCCACGCCACCCTGATCCGCGCCGCACGCGCGGCCGCGGGCCCCGACGGCCAGGTGGTCGTCACCGCGTTCGTCAACCCGCTCCAGTTCGGCGAGGCCGCCGACCTGGACCGCTACCCCCGTACGCTCGACGCCGATCTCGCCGTGGCGGGCGCCGCCGGGGCGGACGCGGTCTTCGCGCCGTCCGTCGACGAGGTCTACCCCGGTGGCGAACCGCAGGTCCGGATCTCGGCGGGCCCGATGGGCGAGCGGCTCGAAGGGGCCTCGCGCCCCGGACACTTCGACGGCATGCTCACCGTCGTCGCCAAGCTCCTCCACCTCACCCGCCCCGACGTCGCGTTCTTCGGGCAGAAGGACGCCCAGCAGCTGGCGCTGATCCGCCGCATGGTGCGCGATCTGAACTTTCCCGTGGAGATCGCCGGCGTGGAGACGGTCCGCGAGCCGGACGGCCTCGCGCTCTCCAGCCGCAACCGCTTCCTGGACGCGGAGGAACGGCACACCGCCCTCGCCCTGTCCCGGGCCCTGTTCGCCGCCCGTGACCGGCTCGCCGCCCAGCAGGCGCTGCACGCCCGCGCGCAGACCACCTCGGCCACCACCGGCCGGGCCGCCGCGCTCACCGCGCTCGGCGAGGCCCGCGCCGCCGCCGACACCCAGGCCGTGGCCCTGGCCCGCCCGGTCGACGGCCCCTCCGCGGTACGGGCGGCCGCGCTCCTGATCCTCGACGACGCGGCGGCCGGACAGCCCCCGCTCGCCCTGGACTACCTGGCGCTCGTGGACCCGGCCGACTTCACCGAGATCCCCGACGACCGCACCACCGGTAAGGCGATCCTCGCCGTCGCCGCGAGGGTCGGCAAGACCCGGCTCATCGACAACATCCCGCTGACCTTCGGAGCCACCACGTGACCGGAATACGGCTGACCGCCCCCGCCCCCGGCTGGTCCATCGACGCCGACGTCGTGGTGGTCGGCTCCGGCGTGGCCGGTCTCACCACCGCACTGCGCTGTGCGGCGGCGGGCCTCGCCACCGTCGTCGTCACCAAGGCCCGTCTCGACGACGGCTCCACCCGCTGGGCGCAGGGCGGCATCGCGGCCGCCCTCGGCGAGGGCGACACCCCCGAGCAGCACCTGGACGACACCCTGGTCGCGGGCGCGGGTCTGTGCGACGAGGCGGCGGTCCGGACCCTGGTCACCGAGGGCCCGGACGCCGTGCGCCGGCTGATCGGGACCGGCGCGCACTTCGACACCACGGAGAGCGGCGACATCGCGCTGACCCGTGAGGGCGGCCACCACCGCCGCCGCATAGCCCACGCGGGCGGCGACGCGACGGGCGCCGAGATCTCCCGCGCCCTGGTCGAGGCGGTCCGCGAAGCCGCCCTGCACACCGTGGAGAACGCGCTCGTACTGGACCTCCTCACCGACGCCGAGGGGCGTACCGCGGGCGTCACGCTGCACGTCATGGGCGAGGGCCAGCACGACGGCGTCGGCGCGGTCCGCGCCCCCGCGGTGGTCCTCGCCACCGGTGGCATGGGCCAGGTCTTCTCCGCCACCACCAACCCGGCGGTCTCCACCGGCGACGGCGTGGCGCTGGCGCTGCGGGCCGGCGCGGAGGTCTCCGACCTGGAGTTCGTCCAGTTCCACCCGACGGTCCTCTTCCTCGGCTCCGGCTCCGAGGGCCAGCAGCCGCTGGTGTCGGAAGCGGTACGGGGCGAGGGCGCCCATCTCGTCGACGCGTCCGGCACCCGCTTCATGCTCGGACAGCACGAGCTGGCGGAGCTGGCCCCGCGCGACATCGTCGCCAAGGGCATCACCCGCCGGATGGAACTGCACGGCACCGAGCACATGTACCTCGACGCCCGCCACTTCGGCGCCGAGATGTGGGAGCAGCGCTTCCCCACGATCCTGGCGGCCTGCCGCGCCCACGGCATCGACCCGGTCACCGAGCCGATCCCGGTCGCCCCCGCCGCGCACTACGCCTCCGGCGGCATCCGCACCGACCTGCGGGGCCGTACGACGGTGCCCGGCCTGTACGCCTGCGGCGAGGTCGCCTGCACCGGCGTGCACGGTGCGAACCGGCTGGCGTCCAACTCCCTCCTGGAGGGCCTCGTCTTCGCCGAGCGCATCGCGGCGGACATCGTCGAGGACCGGCCCAGCGCGGGCGCCGCGGAGGCCGGCGACGGCCGCGCGCCCTCCCCGCTGATCGCCCCGGAGGCCCGGTCCACGATCCAGCGCATCATGAGCCGGGGTGCCGGAGTGCTCCGCTCCGCGGAGAGCCTGGCCGCCGCCGCCGACGAGCTGGAGGCCCTCCACGACAGCGCCGCCCTGGCCGTGGAGGCGGACGAGCCCAAGGTCGCGGTGCCCGGCGTCGAGGCGTGGGAGGCCACCAACCTGCTGCTCGTCTCGCGCGTCCTGGTCGCCGCCGCCCGGCAGCGTGAGGAGACCCGCGGCTGCCACTGGCGCGAGGACCGGCCCGAGCGCGACGACGAGAACTGGCGCCGCCACCTCGTCGTGCGGATCGCTCCGGGGCGTCAACCGGTCCTCCGTCGGACGGAGACCGAGGCATTCGGGCCCGTACGCCCCGCGCAGGCACCAGACTGCGCAGCAGCACCCCTGACCCACCCCGCCGACGTCACCGAGGAGACGTAACCGTGAGCACGCCCGAAGAGAATCCGCGCCCCACACCCGTGGACGTACCGCTGATCCAGATCGGCGCGCCCGCACCGTCCGCGGGCGGCTGCGGGGACGGCTGCGGCTGCGGCGGGGACGAGTTCTACGAGCTCGACCCGCTGGAGTGCGGCCTCGACCCCGCCCTCGCCCAGCTCCTCGCCGACGCGGGCCTGGACCCGGTCCAGGTCGAGGACGTCGCGCACGTCGCCATCGAGGAGGACCTCGACGGCGGGGTGGACGTCACCACCGTCGCGACCGTCGCCGAGGACGCCGTGGCCACCGGTGACTTCACCGCCCGTGAGGCGGGCGTCGTGGCCGGTCTGCGCATCGCCGAGGCCGTCCTGTCCATCGTCTGCACGGAAGAGTTCGCGGTCGAGCGCCACGTCGAGGACGGCGACCGGGTCGCCCCCGGCCAGAAGCTGCTGACCGTCACCACCCGCACCCGCGACCTGCTCACCGGCGAGCGCAGCGCGCTCAACCTGCTGTGCCGGCTCTCCGGCATCGCGACCGCCACCCGCGCCTGGGCCGATGTGCTCGAAGGCACCAAGGCCGAGGTCCGCGACACCCGCAAGACCACCCCGGGCCTGCGCGCCATGGAGAAGTACGCGGTGCGCTGCGGCGGCGGCGTCAACCACCGCATGTCGCTGTCGGACGCGGCACTGGTCAAGGACAACCACGTCATCGCGGCCGGCGGCGTGGCCGAGGCCTTCAAGCGGGTACGGGACGAGTTCCCGGACGTACCGATCGAGGTCGAGGTCGACACCCTGCAGCAGGTCCGCGAGGTGCTCGACGCGGGCGCCGACCTGATCCTGCTGGACAACTTCACCCCGCTGCAGACGGCCGAGGCGGTCGCCCTGGTCGGCGGCCGCGCGGTCCTGGAGTCCTCCGGCCGGCTCTCCCTCGACACCGCCCGCGCCTACGCGGAGGCGGGCGTCGACTACCTGGCCGTCGGCGCGCTCACCCACTCCTCGCCGATCCTCGACATCGGCCTGGACTTCCGCGACACCGACGGGGCCGGCGCCTGATGCTGCTCACCATCGACGTCGGCAACACCCACACCGTCCTCGGCCTGTTCGACGGCGAGGAGATCGTCGAGCACTGGCGGATCTCCACCGACGCCCGCCGCACCGCCGACGAGCTCGCCGTGCTGCTCCAGGGCCTGATGGGCATGCACCCGCTGCTCGGCATGGAGCTGGGCGACGGCATCGAGGGCATCGCGATCTGCTCCACGGTCCCGGCCGTCCTGCACGAGCTGCGCGAGGTGACCCGCCGCTACTACGGCGACGTCCCCGCCGTCCTCGTCGAGCCGGGCATCAAGACCGGGGTGCCGATCCTGATGGACAACCCGAAGGAGGTCGGCGCGGACCGCATCATCAACGCGGTCGCCGCCGTCGACCTGTACGGCGGTCCGGCGATCGTCGTCGACTTCGGCACGGCCACCACCTTCGACGCGGTCTCCGCCCGGGGCGAGTACACCGGCGGTGTCATCGCCCCCGGCATCGAGATCTCGGTCGAGGCGCTCGGCGTCAAGGGCGCCCAGCTCCGCAAGATCGAGCTGGCCCGGCCGCGCAGCGTGATCGGCAAGAACACGGTCGAGGCGATGCAGTCGGGCATCATCTACGGCTTCGCCGGCCAGGTCGACGGCGTCGTCGCACGGATGAAGAAGGAGCTGGCGGCCGACCCGGAGGACGTCACCGTCATCGCGACGGGCGGCCTTGCGCCGATGGTGTTGGGCGAGTCCTCCGTCATCGACGAGCACGAGCCCTGGCTCACCCTCATCGGCCTGCGCCTGGTGTACGAGCGGAACGTGTCCCGGCTGTAGCGGATACGGGCCGTACCTGCGGGAACGGCCTTCGGGGACGGGGGCCGCCGCCGCGCCGCCGACGGCCAGTTAAGCCGATTTTGTCCATTTAGCACGTATTGTCGCGTCATGCCCACGCCTTACGGATCACGCGGCGGCATGGCGTTCAGCGCGGACGAGCTGCGTGTGCTCCGTCGCGCCCTCGCCATCGCCCTTCACCCCATGCCCCTGCCGGACGAGGACGTCCAGGACTGCCTGCGGCTGGCCGGTGCCGTGGACGAGGCGGTCGGCGAGGCGGGACGGCTGCGCACGTTCCTCCTCGCCGACCTCGTCCGCTACCGCAATGCCCTCCCCGGCTCCGTCAGCGGCTACCTGGAGCTGCTCCAGGACGCCCTGGCGGGCGGATACGACCCCCGCCCCGACGACCTCGCCGCGCTGCGAGCCCTGCGCCACAGACCGGTGGCCGCGGCGCTCCTGGAGCGCTGCCGGATGCTCGCGGAGCGGTCGGTACGGGCCCGCCTCGCCGGACGCGTCGCCTCGGCGAAGGCCCCCGCGCCGCGCAGCCGGCTCCTCGCCCTGCCCGGCGGCCGGGCCGCCGACGCGGAACCCGAACGACCCAAGGCCCCGGCCGAACCGGCCCGGCCCGGCCGGCCGTCCGGGCGCCCAGCGCCGAAGCCCTCGGAGGTCTTCCCGCCCCGCCGCCGCCCGGTCCCGCCGCCGCAGCAGCAGCGCGTCGCGGGGTAGGGCCTGTCCGGCGGAGGGGCGGCGCGGAAGTCCGTACCGGCCTCGCTACTCTGGACGGCATGGACTACGTATCCGCGCTCGTACCCCCCGTGGTGATGGCCGCCTTCTTCATCGGCCTTGTCGTGACGATCGTCAAGAGCCAGGGCGGTCCCAACAAGGCCAAGGAGGACGCGGCCGTGGACCTGGCGATCGGCCGCGTCGAGTCGGCCCAGCAGGCCCCGCGGACCGACAGCGCCTGACCCCGGCGCTCCGCAGTAGACAAAGGGCGCACGACTCCTGAGGAGTCGTGCGCCCTTTTGCCGTGCAAATAAACCGGTCATTCCAGGCATCTGGCACTAAAGTGACATTGTGCCCCGCCAATTGGGAGATCTGGAAGACGCCGTGATGACACGGGTCTGGCAATGGAACCGTCCGGTCACCGTGCGGGAAGTCCTTGAGGACCTTCAGCAGGAACGCTCCATCGCCTACACCACCGTCATGACGGTAATGGACAATCTCCATCAGAAGGGCTGGGTACGCAGGGAAGTCGACGGCCGCGCATATAGATATACGGCGGTCTCCACCCGCGCCGCCTACTCGGCCGCACTGATGAACGAAGCATGGTCGCGCAGCGACAACCCCGCGGCCGCTCTCGTCGCCTTCTTCGGCATGATGTCCGCCGAGCAGCGCGAGGCCCTCCAGGACGCCATGCGGATCGTCCTGCCCAACCTCTCCGGGGCCCCCGGGCCTCCGTCCGGCGAACGGGCCGATGAACGGGCGGATGAACGGGCGGATGAACCGGCCCGCGAACGGGCCGAGGATCCGGCCGATGGGGCGGGCCCGGAGGCCGGGCGATAGCGTCGGGGTATGTCCCCAGAGCTTCCACAAGCCGATTCCCGTACCGAACCGGCGGTCATAAGCACGGCCATCACAGTCCGACGTGCCAGGACCAGCGATGTGGTATCGGTCCGCAGCCTCCTCGACGGGTACGTACGTGAAGGCATCCTGCTCGACAAAGCGACCGTGACGCTTTACGAGGACATCCAGGAGTTCTGGATCGCGGAACGCGACGAGGACGGCCGTGTCATCGGCTGCGGCGCACTGCATGTGATGTGGGAAGACCTCGCCGAAGTGCGTACTCTCGCCGTCGATCACAGCATCAGGGGCGCGGGAGTCGGCCATCAAGTGCTGGACAAGTTGTTGCAGACCGCCCGCTGGCTGGGCGTGCGACGGGTTTTCTGTCTCACCTTCGAAGTCGACTTCTTCGCGAAGCACGGCTTCGTGGAGATCGGAGAGACACCGGTCGACGGAGATGTCTACAGCGAGCTGCTGCGTTCCTATGACGAGGGTGTAGCAGAGTTCCTGGGTCTCGAACGAGTGAAGCCGAACACCTTGGGCAACAGTCGGATGCTTCTGCATCTGTGACCGTCATCTGTGACCGCCACAAGAAGCCGGAACCCTATGTCCGAATCGCGCATGTTTCCCGTCTTCCCGGGATCGCGAACCTCTCCCGGGGGTTTGTGTTTTTCGAGGAAAAGCGGTTTCCTTTCCGCGTACTGCATTTTCGATGAAAGGGAATCCAGTGGCACAGAAGGTTCAGGTCCTTCTTGTCGATGACCTCGACGGCGGCGAGGCGGACGAGACGGTCACGTTCGCTCTCGATGGCAAGACGTACGAGATTGACCTCACGACGAGCAACGCGGACAAGCTCCGTGGTCTTCTTGAGCCGTACACCAAGGGTGGTCGGCGTACGGGTGGCCGCGCGGCGACCGGCCGTGGCAAGGGCCGCGCCGTTGCGGGTGGCAACAAGGACACTGCCGAGATCCGTAAGTGGGCCCGCGAGAACGGCCACAATGTGAATGACCGTGGCCGTGTTCCCGCGGAGATCCGCGAAGCTTACGAGAAGGCCAACGGCTGAGCCGTCGACCCATACGTCGACGGCCCCGTTCGGGCACGCATCAACCGGGCCCGGTGGCATTCCGTCGCCATCGCGTCCACCAGCCGTACGAGATCGGGAGCACCCCCACCCCTGCTCCCGAGGCCGGCGAGGGCCGGGAGTTCCGACCCTTCCTCGTGCCGTAGCCCGGGGGGCCGCAGCCATGCAGCGGTCCCCGGCCGGCCCGCCATCCGTCCCGGCGGCACCGGCGCGGTGATCCGGCCGCCCGCACCGATGGCGGTCAGCGAGAGGGCGACGCCTCCCCACTCCAGCCAGTCGAGCAGCCCGGGCAGCTCGTCGGCGCTTCCCACCGCGACCAGCAGGCTCATCCGCGCGCCCGACAGCGCCACGGGCCCGGTGCGGTCCAGCCGCCGCAGCGCCGCGTGGCCGACGGCCGCGGGAACCTGGAGCACGTCGAACCGCAGCCCGGTCAGCAACCGCACCGGTGCGGTGCCCGCCGTCGCCCAGCCGAGCTCGCGTTCGTACCACTGTGCCCAGCGGGCGCAGTCGCCGCTCTCGCGCTCGCCGGTGACCAACAGCGCAGCAGGCGGGATGGTGATGGCCATGCCGGGAGAACGGCCCGGACGTCTCCGGAGTTACGCAGAGTCCGCGCGCGGGTGCGCAATGTGTCCGGGATGGGGGCGTAGGGACGCATTCGGGAGCGCGAATGTGTTCGCCCGTAGCGGAGGGAACCGGCGCGCGCCGCATGGACTGTCTGTAATTGCGGGTAAGACATCCCTAGTGGGGAGGGGCGACACGCAGGTTCGGGCATCTCACGTTCGCCATGGGCGTACTGGCGAAAGGGGTATCTGCCTGGCCTGCGGGAACAACGTCTCGCACCATCGGGTTGGAGAAGTTGTCGGCGTTCGGGGCAGGAGGCCAAGGACGGTGTCGGCAGTTGGAATGAGCGGTCCCCGCTTGCGGGACTAAGCTGCGGAAGGACAGGGAGGGGACCGACCCCTTACTGCCTGACCGCTCTGAGGAGCGATTAACGATGTTCGAGAGGTTCACCGACCGCGCGCGGCGGGTTGTCGTCCTGGCTCAGGAAGAAGCCCGGATGCTCAACCACAACTACATCGGCACCGAGCACATCCTCCTGGGCCTTATCCACGAGGGTGAGGGTGTCGCCGCTAAGGCCCTGGAGAGCCTCGGGATTTCGCTCGAGGCGGTCCGCCAGCAGGTGGAGGAGATCATCGGCCAGGGCCAGCAGGCCCCGTCCGGGCACATCCCCTTCACGCCCCGGGCCAAGAAGGTCCTGGAGCTGTCGCTCCGCGAGGCCCTTCAGCTCGGCCACAACTACATCGGCACCGAGCACATCCTGCTCGGCCTGATCCGCGAGGGCGAGGGCGTCGCCGCCCAGGTCCTCGTGAAGCTGGGCGCCGACCTGAACCGGGTGCGGCAGCAGGTCATCCAGCTGCTCTCCGGGTACTCGGGCAGCAAGGAGGCGGCGACCGCGGGCGGCCCCGCGGAAGGCACGCCCTCCACGTCCCTGGTGCTCGACCAGTTCGGCCGGAATCTCACCCAGGCCGCTCGCGAATCCAAGCTCGACCCGGTCATCGGGCGCGAGAAGGAGATCGAGCGGGTCATGCAGGTGCTGTCCCGCCGCACCAAGAACAACCCGGTTCTCATCGGCGAGCCCGGCGTCGGCAAGACGGCGGTCGTCGAAGGACTGGCGCAGGCCATCGTCAAGGGCGAGGTGCCCGAGACCCTCAAGGACAAGCACCTCTACACCCTCGACCTCGGCGCGCTGGTCGCCGGCTCCCGCTACCGCGGTGACTTCGAGGAGCGCCTGAAGAAGGTCCTCAAGGAAATCCGCACCCGCGGCGACATCATCCTGTTCATCGACGAGCTCCACACCCTCGTGGGTGCGGGTGCCGCCGAGGGCGCGATCGACGCCGCGAGCATCCTCAAGCCGATGCTGGCCCGCGGCGAGCTGCAGACCATCGGTGCCACCACGCTCGACGAGTACCGCAAGCACCTGGAGAAGGACGCCGCTCTCGAGCGCCGCTTCCAGCCCATCCAGGTCGCGGAGCCGTCGCTGCCGCACACCATCGAGATCCTCAAGGGTCTGCGCGACCGCTACGAGGCCCACCACCGCGTCTCCATCACGGACGAGGCGCTGGTCCAGGCCGCGACGCTGGCCGACCGGTACATCTCGGACCGCTTCCTGCCGGACAAGGCGATCGACCTGATCGACGAGGCCGGTTCCCGGATGCGCATCCGCCGGATGACCGCGCCGCCGGACCTCCGCGAGTTCGACGAGAAGATCGCGGGCGTCCGCCGCGACAAGGAGTCCGCGATCGACTCGCAGGACTTCGAGAAGGCCGCTTCCCTGCGCGACAAGGAGAAGCAGCTCCTCGCCGCGAAGACCAAGCGCGAGAAGGAGTGGAAGGCCGGCGACATGGACGTCGTGGCCGAGGTCGACGGCGAGCTGATCGCCGAGGTCCTGGCCACCGCGACCGGCATCCCGGTCTTCAAGCTGACGGAGGAGGAGTCCTCCCGTCTGCTGCGCATGGAGGACGAGCTCCACAAGCGCGTCATCGGGCAGAAGGACGCCATCAAGGCCCTCTCGCAGGCGATCCGCCGTACGCGAGCCGGTCTGAAGGACCCGAAGCGCCCCGGTGGTTCGTTCATCTTCGCCGGCCCGTCCGGTGTCGGTAAGACGGAGCTCTCCAAGACGCTCGCCGAATTCCTCTTCGGCGACGAGGACGCGCTGATTTCCCTCGACATGTCGGAGTTCAGCGAGAAGCACACGGTTTCCCGCCTCTTCGGTTCTCCCCCCGGTTACGTGGGTTACGAAGAGGGCGGCCAGCTCACCGAGAAGGTGCGCCGCAAGCCGTTCTCCGTCGTCCTCTTCGACGAGGTCGAGAAGGCCCACCCCGATATCTTCAATTCCCTGCTCCAGATTCTGGAAGACGGTCGCCTGACCGACTCCCAGGGCCGGGTCGTGGACTTCAAGAACACGGTCATCATCATGACGACCAACCTCGGGACCCGGGACATCTCGAAGGGCTTCAACCTGGGCTTCGCTGCCCAGGGCGACGTCAAGACCGGCTACGAGCGGATGAAGAACAAGGTCAACGAGGAGCTCAAGCAGCACTTCCGGCCCGAGTTCCTCAACCGTGTCGATGACACGGTCGTCTTCCACCAGCTCAGCCCGGAAGACATCATCCAGATCGTCGACCTGATGATCGCCAAGGTGGACGAGCGTCTGAAGGACCGCGACATGGGCATCGAGCTCAGCGCCGAGGCCAAGACGCTCCTCGCCAAGAAGGGCTACGACCCCGTGATGGGCGCCCGGCCGCTGCGCCGGACGATCCAGCGCGAGATCGAGGACATCCTCTCCGAGAAGATCCTCTTCGGTGAGCTGCGCCCCGGTCACATCGTGGTCGTCGGCACCGAGGGCGAGGGTGAGGAGAAGGCGTTCACCTTCCGCGGCGAGGAGAAGTCGGCGCTGCCCGACGTCCCCCCGATCGAGCAGGCGGCAGGCGGCGCGGGCCCGAACATGTCGAAGGACGTGTGAGGACGCCCCCGAGCGCCTGAGCAATAACAGAAGGGGCTGCCCCGGAACCGTACGAAACGGTCCGGGGCAGCCCCTTTGGCGTGCGTGCCGTGGTCACCGGTCCACGTCGAGGCCCTCGCCGCCCGTGATCTCCGCGTCGCCGGTGACGGTCACCCGGCACTCGGGCATCGCCTGCAACGGGGACAGATCGACGTATCTGACATACGTGGGCGGAGTGAGCATCAGCCACTTCAGAGCGGGGAACACCCGGGGGATCTGTTCGAGCCCGTGCATGTCGGTGTCGAGGCGGATCACCAGATCCTCGACGGAAGGAACGGGCTCCTCGTCGCCGAACTCCGTCAGGAGGGACGCCAGAGTCAGGGTGACGTGGGCCACCTGTGGCGCCTGCCGGAGTGCGGCAAGCAGCGGCCGGACCGGCGAGTAAATGTCCAGTTCGAGCTCCTGCAGGTGTGTCCAGCCGTCGAGCGAGTCGACCTCCAGCGAGAAGGTCCCGTCGACGGTCAGTGAGCGCAGCCTGGGGTGGGCGGGCAACTGGGACAGCCGTACCGCCGTCACGTGGCTGAGCCGCAGGAAGCGCAATTCCTTCGAAGCCGTGGCGGCCAGCGCGGTGTCGGGGACACGGCTCATGTCCAGATAAACCATCCTCAGCGCAGGGAGTCCGGCAAGTGGGCCGAGGTCCCGTACGGCCGGACAGTCCTTCAAGGACAGGTTCCTGAGCTCTTCGGCGCAGTCCTCCAGGAACGAAAGGTCCGTCATACAGGGGTTCCGCTGGAAAGTCAGATCAGTCCAGGGCCTCTCGCGCAGGCTGGCGTGGAGTTCGACGGAGGTGAAGCACCCGTTGATCACCAGGTCCGTGGCAGACGGTAGATGGTGCAGTGCGGCCAGCTTCTCCTGTGAGTCGACCCGCAGGAAGTCGAGCGCCAGGTCGAAGGCGGAAAGAACCTGCCGTGCGTACGTCTCCACCGGATATCTGCCCCAGCTCCTCACGAACGGATAGCTGAGCTCCGGGTGCGCGAGTGCCCAGCGGCGGGCGTGCGGCATGGCCTCCGCCCCGCCGATCTCGTTGATCAGGTCGATGAAGGGGCGGGCTTGTTCCTTGGTGGGTACGTGTGCCGGGTCGGGCAGATGGTCCAGAGCGGCCGGACCGAGGCGGGCGAGCAGCCGTACGTCCCCGTCGTTCCTCGGCGGGAACAGCGCCCCGACGGCCGTGCGGACCCTGGCCCGTGTCGTCTCGTCCAGCCAGGTCGCGTGCTGCGCGCAGAGCGCGGCCAGCACGACGATCTCGTCCCGGGTGACGGTGTCGCCGGGGCCGGGCTCCAGGTCCAGTAAGCCATTGACCAGTACAGGGTGTTCGCGGCGGCCGCAGTGGCCGGCCGACAGCAGGATGACGTCGTACCAGTGCTGCGCGCCCGCCCGGCCGAGCAGCTCGTTCAGCTGGTCGCCCTCGACGAACTCCTTCGCGGCGAGGAAGTCCTGGAAGGTGCGGTGGGCGAACTGGTAGACGCCGTCGGCACGCTCCTGGAGGACTCCGCTGCGGTTCAGCAGATGGGTCAGGATCGCCTCGGCCGAGCCCTGGCCGCGGAGCCGTTCCATGCCCGGCAGGGCACGTTCCAGCTGGTGCAGTGCCGCTGAGCGGTGGAGCTCCGACTGGCCGCCCCGCACCAGCCAGATCGCGATGCGCTGGAGGAGCTGGGCCTGCTCCGCCACTTTCATCGTGATGCCTTCGGGGGCCTCGATCCTGCGCTGCTTGTCGCGGTCGCCGAGCAGCATGGTGAGGGCCGAGTCGTACAGGCTCCATCGGGTCTCCGGCAGGATGCCGTGGCGGCGGCGGTGCAGGGCACAGATCACCGCGCAGAGCAGCGGCGTACGGGCCAGATTGCGCAGGGTCCGGTTCTGGGCGAACTGCTGGATCAGGTCCCGTTCCAGCGCGCCGAGCGTCTCGTGGTCGTCGTCGTCCAGGCGGGCGGCCCGGTGCCAGGCGGCGACGAAGGCCTCGATGTCCTCGTCCCGCATCGGCAGCAGCCGCAGCTCCTCGAAGTCCTGGGACATCAGCCAGCCCGGCTCGACGGCCAGCGGGCGCACCGTGGCCACACAGCGGATGTCCGGGTACCGGTCCAGGAGACGGGACAGCCACTCGTGCGCCTGCTCGCGGTCGTCCCGCGGGACCTCGTCCAGGCCGTCGACCAGCAGCAGCGCCCGGCCGGACTCCAGTACCCGGCCGACCCAGCCCTCGGGGGCCTCGTCGATCACCAGCCGGGCCGCGTCGGGCAGCTGCGCGGGGGCGGGGAACGTGCCGCCCTGGGCGCGCAGGGTGCGCAGCGGTACGACGAATGGGACCAGACCGTTGAGCGGGGCCAGCTGCGGGCCGAGCGTGCCGGCCGAGGCATGTGCGGCGAGCCACCACAGCAGCGTGGTCTTGCCGGCGCCCGCGTCGCCGCGCAGCAGGACCCGGGGGCGGTCGGGGAGCAGTGTGTCGATTCGCTGCGGCGGTGGACCTGTCTCCCCGGGGTTCTGCTGGGCCTCCAGGCTCAGGTACGCGGTGTCCAGGTCCCACTCGGAGTCGCGCCGTCCCAGCTCGTCGAGGCCGAAGATCTTCGTGCGGCGGTACGCGGCCCCGAGCGCCGCCGCGTACTCCTCCTCGTACCGCGCGTCCCTGGGGAAGCGGCCGTGGACCCGCTCGTGGCGCAGTGCCGTGCCGGTCTGCCGGTAGACCAGCTCGAACGGCCGCGAGGCGACGAGCGGGGCGATCGGTACGCACTCCACGCGCCGGCCGCCGCGCTGCCGGGGGATCTGCCGGGCGATGCCGATGAGGACGTTCCCGGCGAAGACCGGGCCGCCGGACATGCCTCGTAGCGACGGGGGCTCCGAGTCGCTTCCCGCGGGCGGCGGTCCGTCCAGCTCGCAGACCAGTAATCCGCGCAGGTGTCCGGCCATCGGCAGGGCGGTGGCCGTGTACTGGTCGGCCTCCAGATGCCGCTCGGGGCCGTACCGCTGGATGTCGGGGAAGCCGGTGATCTCGCAGCCGGAGAGCGCCTGCTCGGCGTGGAGGACGCCGAGCCGCGCCGGGGCGACCGGGAGCACCGGGTCGGGGGTCAGCAGGAGGGCGGCGTCGAGGTCGTGGTCGATCCAGGCGATCGCCGCGGTGGCGTGGTCCGCCCGCCCCGGGTGGGCGATGGTGGCCCGGCTGCCGCCCTTGACCACATGGGCGCAGGTCAGCACGAGCCGGTCGGTGAGCAGGGTGCCGCTGCCCTGGACCGTTCCGGCGCCGAGGACGACGACCGTACGTGCCGCGGGCGCGGTGGGCGGCGCGGTGCTCACGGCTGTGCCGTCCCACGGCCGAAGTGGGCGGTGCTGCCCTGGTCGCCGTGGCCGATCTGCCAGGGTCTGCCGGTCGTGGCGTCGCGCGGTTTCAGGGTGAACGCGACCTTGTGGGTGCGGCCGGTCGCGCGGGAGGCGTCGGCGCCCGCTTCGACCACCCAGGCCTTGACCTTGCTTCCGCCCTTGATCTCCTTACGGAGTTCGAGGGTGAACTCCATCTGGATGTCGCCGACCTCGAAGGCCACGGGGCGGCCGGTGGCGCGGCCCGCGGCGTCGATGAGCTGGTTGCGGATCGACTCGACGGCATCGGCGAGCTCGATGCCGTCCATGTCGCCGGTGTCTGCGGTGCCGCTGGCCATGGCCTGTCCCCCGGGGTCGAGCTGGTCGTCGTGTCAGCGTTTCAGCCTAGTCAGGGCACAGGCCGAAGGTCCCGAAACGGACAGCCTTCGGCCCACCGGTGGTGACAAGGCGCACAGCCCGTTTTGGGCCTACTAGGCGCGGTAGGAGAGGGCGTCATAAGCGCCGCAGGGACCTTCGGCCCTGCGGTGGAGGGGGCTTTCGGTGCCGGAGGGGTAGAGGCCTGGATCGCTGACATATGTCCGATTCAAACGGTTTGGAACTGGGGTTAAACCTGTCCGAAACCAGAGTTTCGACGGGTTGGGTCGCGGGTCGCGCCAAACCTGCGGCGGCGAATTCCCGAGGTGTCGGATACGGCTTTTGTTCGTAGATGGGGTATTTGAGCAACGGCCGGGGCGCGGGTTACCAAGGAATGGCCAGCCCGGCCGAAGCGCCGGGTCCAGTCATCTCCGGAGGTTCTCCGCTTATGTCGAAGCGCGTTTCGTTCCAGCACTCCCGCCGCCCGTCCCTGTCCCGTGTCCGTGGCGCCGTCGTGGCAGCCGGCCTGGGGACGTCGATGGTTCTCGGTGTGGGCGCTGCGTTCGCGGCCGGCTCGGCGGGTGCCCCGGACTCCGTGAACCTGATCAACAACGGCGCGGCCGAATCGGTCGCCGAGCAGGCGGCCGTGCAGGGCAAGGTCGCCGAGAAGGCCGCGGCCAAGAAGGCGGCGGCGGTCAAGAAGGCGGCCGCGGCGAAGAAGGCCGCCCTGAAGAAGGCCCACGGCTGGGAGGCCCCGGTGAGCCGCTACGAGCTGAGCGCGAGCTTCGGCAACGACGGCAGCCGCTGGGCCCACAAGCACTCCGGCCAGGACTTCGCCGTGCCGATCGGCACCAAGGTCGAGGCCGCGCACACCGGCACCGTCGTGAAGGCCGGCCCCAACGGCGGCGGCGACGGTCCCGCGTACGGCAACGCCGTCGTGATCAAGCACGCCAACGGTACGTACTCGCAGTACGCCCATCTGTCGCAGATCGACGTGCACATCGGCGAGACCGTGAGGACGGGCGAGAAGATTGCGCTCTCCGGCAACACCGGCAACTCCAGCGGCCCGCACCTGCACTTCGAGATCCGGCACACCGCCGACTACGGCTCCGCGGTCAACCCGGTCGGCTTCCTGCACAAGAAGGGCGTCACGGTCTGACCCGACCGGGACGGCTCCTTACTCCGCGGCCTCCTGGCCGTGTGCCCGGGTGACCAGTTCGAAGGCGACTTCGAGGACGGCCTTGCGCTTCTCCTCGGGGTTGCCTTCGAGGTCCTTGAGGGCGAACATGCCCGCGTGCGTCGCGAAGAGCGCGGTGGAGCAGCGCACCTGGTCGGCCAGTGAGGCGCCGGGATCCTGGATCAGGTCGATCAGGGCGACGACGCGCTCCTTGATGGTCACCCCGATGCTCAGCTCCCGTACGGCCGCCTGGTTCTCCTGCATGAAGCGGAACAGCGGGGCGGCGGCGACCAGGACCTCGCTGTAGCGGCGCAGGATCTCCTTCTTCGTCTCCAGCGTGCGCGGCTGTTCCTTGCCCCAGGCGAGCAGCTCCTCGACCGGGCGGTTGAGGTCCTCGAAGATGCTGACCAGGATGTCTTCCTTGGTCTTGAAGTGGTAGTACAGCGCGGCCTTGGTGACGTCCAGCCGTTCGGAGATCTCGCGGAGCGAGGTCTTCTCGTAGCCCTGTTCGGCGAAGAGCTCCAGAGCGACGTCCTGAATGCGCTGGCGCGTGTTGCCACGGCGCTGCTGCGGCGTGCTCCCCATGAAGCTCTCCTTTGCTGGAAACTTACTTGACGCCCGGCTAGTTGGGGGTCTACTTTCCCCAGTGTAGTTACTAGCCGGGCGGCAAGTAAGTGCCTGGCCCGCACAGGGGATCAGGGGAGTGGGGACCAATGTCCGATCTGAAGAAGGCGGCCGGCGGGAAGGCGGCCGGCGCCGACCGGCCGACGGGGAAACCCGAGACGCAGCAGCGCAGCGTCCGGGTGGTGATGCTCGCCCTGATGATCACGATGCTGCTGGCCATGCTGGACAACCTGATCGTCGGCACGGCCATGCCGACCATCGTCGGCGACCTCGGCGGCCTTGAGCATCTGTCCTGGGTCGTCACCGCGTACACCCTGGCCACCGCCGCCTCCACCCCCATCTGGGGCAAGCTCGGCGACATGTACGGGCGCAAGGGCATCTTCCTCACGTCCATCGTGATCTTCCTGATCGGCTCGGTGCTGAGCGGAATGGCCCAGGACATGGGCCAGCTGATCGGCTTCCGGGCGGTCCAGGGACTCGGCGCGGGCGGCCTGATGGTCGGCGTCATGGCGATCATCGGCGACCTCGTCCCGCCCCGCGAGCGCGGTAAGTACCAGGGCATGATGGCCGGCGTCATGGCCATCGCCATGATCGGCGGACCGCTGGTCGGCGGCACCATCACCGACCACCTCGGCTGGCGCTGGAGCTTCTACATAAACCTGCCGCTGGGCGCGGTCGCCCTCGCCATGGTCACCGTCGTGCTGCACCTGCCGAAGCGGACGGGAGCCAAGTCCAAGGTCGACTACCTCGGCGCGGGGCTGCTGACCCTCGGCATCACCGCGATTGTGCTGGTGACCACCTGGGGCGGCACGGAGTACGACTGGAACTCCGCCGTGATCATGGAGCTCACCGCGATCGGTGTCGCCTCGCTCGTCGGCTTCCTCTTCGTCGAGACGAAGGCCACAGAACCGATCATCCCGCTGCACATCTTCCGCAACCGCAACTTCACCCTGATGTCCGTCGTCGGCTTCATGGCGGGCTTCGTGATGTTCGGCGCGGTGCTCTTCCTGCCCCTGTACCAGCAGTCCGTCCAGGGCGCCTCGGCGACCAACTCCGGTCTGCTGCTCCTGCCGATGCTGCTGGCGATGATGGTCGTCTCGCTCATCGCGGGACGGGTCACCACCAGCACCGGCAAGTACAAGATCTTCCCCGTGGTGGGCTCCGTACTGATGGTGGCCGGTCTCTTCCTGCTCTCGCGGATGGACGTCGACACCACGCGGTTCACCTCCGGCGTCTACATGGCGGTGCTCGGCGCGGGCATGGGCTTCCTGATGCAGATCACGATGCTCGTCGCGCAGAACAGCGTGGAGATGAAGGACATGGGCGTCGCCTCCTCCGCGACGACCCTCTTCCGTACGCTCGGCAGCTCCTTCGGCGTCGCGATCATGGGCGCCCTGTTCACCGGGCGGGTGCAGGACGAGATGGTGGCCCGCGGCGGCGGGGCGGCCACCGCGGGGTCCGCGCAGCTGGACGCGGCGAGCCTGGCGAAGCTGTCGGCGCCGGCGCGTGAGGCCTACCAGTTCGCGGTGTCGTCCGGCACGCACATCGCGTTCCTCGTGGGCGCCTCGGTCGGCCTGATCGCCGTGATCGCCTCGGTCTTCGTCAAGGAGGTGCCGCTGCGCGGGGCGGGCCCGGAGGCCAAGTCGTCGGACGACGCACCGGCCAGCGCCGCCAAGCAGCCCGAGGCCGTCTGATCCTGAGCGGTGTATGAAAGGAGGCTCCCGGGGCGCGCCCCGGGAGCCTCCTTTCATATCCGCAACCGCCGTATCCGGCTCAGCCGCCGGACCGCCCGCGGCCGGACTTCGCGCCCCGTGCGTCCTCGCTGTCCGGGCCCCGCTGCTCGGCCACCTGGAGGATCGGGAAGCTGCCGGTGTTCGTCGGCGCGTGCTCGGGCAGCCACAGCACCGCGATCGCCCCGCCCGTGCCCTCCGCGGCCCCTTCCGGCGCCGCGTTGCGGAAGGTCAGCCGGGCCCCGAGGACCCGCGCCTGACCGGCTGCGATCGTCAGCCCGAGACCGTGCCCGCGCCCGGCCCGGTCACTGCTTCCGGTACGGAACCGGCTCGGCCCCTCACGCAGCAGCGCCGCCGGGAACCCGGAACCGTGATCGCGGATCCGCACCACCCGGCCCTCGACCGTGACCTCCACCGGAGTGGCGCCGTGCTTGGCGGCGTTGCCCAGCAGATTGCCGAGGATGCGTTCCAGCCGACGCGGATCGGTGCTGACCCGGGACTCGTGGACGACCCGCACCCGCACATCCGGGTCCAGCAGCGCGATCCGCCGACTGACGAACTCCCCCAGCGCGATCTCCTGCAGCTCGGCCCGCTCCGAGGCACTGTCCAGCCGGGCCACCTCCAGCACGTCCTCGACGAGCGTGCGCATCGCCTGCGCCCGGTCCCGCACCAGCTCGGTGGGGCGGCCGGGCGGCAGCAGCTCCGCCGCCGTCAGCAGACCGGTCACCGGCGTACGCAGCTCGTGCGCGATGTCCGCGGTGACCCGGCGCTCCGCCTCGATCCGCGCGTTCAGCGCATCCGTCAGCGCGTCCACCGCACCGGCCAGCTCATCGGTCTCGTCCTGGACGACACCGCCGACGGCCTCCCTGACCCGTACATCCGTATTGCCCTGCGCGACCCTGCCCGCCGCGGCCGCCGCCTTGCGCAACCGGCGCGACAGCTGCCCGCCGATCAGCACGCCCAGCGCACAGCCGCCGAACACCACCGAGACCGAGCCGATGATCAGCGCCCGGTCGAGATCGCGCATGATCGTGGAGTTGCGGCCCGTGAACCGGGTGTGCAGCGAGAGCACGTCGCCCTTGCCGACCGGCACGGCCGCCCACACGTCGGGCACTCCCTTGCCGGACACCTCGACATGGGTGGCGCGCCGGTTCCGGCCGGTCTCCGTGCGCAGGCTGCGCGGCATCGTCGGGTCGTTGAGCTTGGCGCCGAACCGGGGGTCGGCCTTCTTCGTCTTCGTCGCCTCGTACAGCAGCTGTGCGTACGTCAGCCGCTCCAGCTGGACCTCGCGGGCGTTCTCCAGCATCGAGACCCGGGCCGCGTTGTGGACGACGAAGCTGAGCGCGACCGCGGTCAGCGCTCCCACCGCCGCGATCGCGATGCTGATCTTCCAGCGGACTCCCGTCCGCAGCGCCGGCCGCTTCATGGCCTGAGTTTGTAGCCGAAGCCGCGGACCGTCTCGATCCGCTCCTGGCCGATCTTGGTGCGCAGCCGCTGCACATGGACATCCACGACCCGGGTGTCACCGCCCCATCCGTAGTCCCAGACCCGTTCCAGGAGCTTGTCGCGGGAGAGCACCGTGCCGGGCGCCGCGGAGAACTCCAGCAGCAGCCGCATCTCGGTCGGGGTCAGCGCCACCTGCTCGCCGCCGCGGTGGACCGCCATGCCCTCGGTGTCGACCTCCAGCTCACCGAAGACCAGCACCCCGCCGACGGGCTGCGCCTCCGGCTCCCCGTTTCCCGGCCGGCCGCCCGAGGCATGGCCGAAGCGGCGCAGCACGGCACGGATCCGGGCGACCAGGACCGCCCCGTCGAAGGGCTTGGTGACGTAGTCGTCCGCACCGGCCTCCAGGCCGAGCACCACGTCGATCGAGTCCGCGCGGGCCGACAGCATGATCACCGGCACCGTCGACTCGTCGCGGATACGACGGCAGAGGCTGACCCCGTCGAGCCCCGGCACCATCACGTCGAGCAGGGCGATGTCGGGGCGGTCGGCCCGGAACGCTTCGAGGCCCGACAGGCCGTCGGGCATGGCGGTGACCACGAAGCCGTCGCGCTCCAGCGCCAGCTGGGTGGCCTCGCGGATGACGTCGTCGTCCTCGACGAACAGGACGTGGGTCTCGGCCATCAGACTGCTCTCAGCTCCCCGCCGGTTCGGCGGCCTCCGGAAGGGCCGCTCCGCCGCTGCCGACGGCTCGGTTGAAGTCGTTGTGCACCCGGTCGTGCTCGTTGAACCGGTTGCCCGCCCAGCGGTAGGTGATCACTTCCTCGCCGGAGGGGTATGCGACCGAGTCCTTCTTCTCGTACACCTGGGTCGTCACCACCAGATCACCGCGGTCGATGGTGCCGTAGACCGCGGGCTGCTCGATGGTGAACACGTTCTCGTAACGGCCATTGCTCCGCGGGCGGTACACATAGGTGCCGACGCCCACCGAATCGCCGCAGGTCATCACGTTGACCACGACATCGGCCGAGGAGCCGCCGGTCATGGTGCCGTACGAGGTGTCCACCGGGTACTCGGAGCCGGTGCAGGGCTTCAGATCCGTTCGGACCCGCTCGCTGACCTTGCGGTCCCCCTTGAGCAGCGTCACGGGATCGATCCGCGAGGCGGGCTTCGCGGAGGAGGACGGCTCGTTGCTCGGCGTGACCTGGGCGACGGGCTGGGATCCGGCCGGGCCCTCGTCCCGGGTGCCGGTACCGCCGGTCGAGCAGCTGACGGTGAACAGCCCGAAGGCGGCGAGGCCGACCAGAGTCGTGGCGCTCGCCGCCCGGCCGGTCAGGACCCGGCCACGTCCGACGGTGGCCGCGCGGCCACCGTCGTCCCTTCCCCCGCCACGGTCTCCGCCGTCGCCGCTGGCTGTCAGGCCGCGCAACGCTCCCGCCCCCGTTCGTCCATATGCCTGCCCGCCCGCGTCCGCGCACATACCGGAGCGCGGTCGGCCGCCTGGCGCTGCTCCTCGGCGAGCAGGGCCTCCCTGCTCGCCGCCTCACGGCTCTCCAGCTCCTGGCGCAGCCGTGCCAGCGCACGGTGCAGCGTGCTCTTCACGGTACCGGCCGACATGCCGAGCGCCGCAGCCGTCTCCTCCGTACTCATCTGCTCCCAGTGTCGCAGCACGACGACGCTGCGCTGCTTGGGAGCCAGTACGCCCAGCACATCCATCAGCAGGGCGCGGTCGGCGCGCTGCTCGGTGCCGTCCTCGACGCTCGCGTCGGGCAGCTGCTCGGTGGGGACCTCGTCCAGCTTGCGGGCCCGCCACCACTCGGTACGGGTGTTGATCATGACGCGGCGCAGGTAGGCGTCGGCCAGGGACTTGTCGGCGATGCCGTCCCAGCGGCCGTACGTACGGACCAGCGCGGTCTGGAGCAGGTCCTGCGCATCCACAGGGTCGGGTACCAGCCGTCGTGCGCTGCGCAGCAGCGCGTCGTGCCGAGTGCGTACGTAGTCCTCGAATTCGAGCACCTCGCCGTGCGCCATTCCAACCGCCTCCGTCCCCGTGGATCCCCGTAGAACCGCCGTCAGCCATCGTTCGGTCGGGCTGACGTCGAAGACGCTACGGAGCTGTTGTCACGGGGTTGTGCGGAGCAGCCATACGCCGACGCACGGCTGTCCATCGGTTGTGTAACAGCGGGGGAGCGGGACGGGTACGGATCTCAGCTCAGCGGCAGCCGGTACTGCCCGCCGGCCAGCGGTTCGACCAGGCCGTCGGCGACCAGGCCGTCCAGTGCGCGGGCGCGTTGCACCGGTTCTTCCCACACCGCGTCCAGCGCCGACTGCGGTACCGGTGTCATGGCCTCGCGCAACACGGCGAGCAGCCGTCCGCGCACCTGCCGGTCGGTGCCGGCATAGGTCTGACCCCGGCGCGGGGGCCCCTGGTGGGCGGGCTTCCCGGCCAGCCGCCAGGCACACTGCCCGGCGATCGGGCACCGTGTGCAGTCCTCGTTCTTCGCGGTGCAGACGAGGGCTCCGAGCTCCATCGTCGCGGCGGCCCAGCGGGCCGCCCGTTCGTCCTCGTCGGGGAGCAGCGCGCGGGCGAGCTTGCGCTCGGCGGCGGTGGTCGCGTTGGGCGGGTACTGGATCCCGGACGCGGCCCGGGCGAACACCCGGCGCACGTTCGTGTCGAGCACGGCATGCCGCTGCCCGTACGCGAACGAGGCCACGGCCGCCGCGGTGTACTCACCGATCCCGGGCAGCGCGAGCAGTTGACCGTGCTCGCTCGGTACGTCGCCGCCGTGTCGTTCAGTTATTGCCTGCGCGGCCCCGTGCAGGCGGAGGGCCCGGCGGGGGTAGCCGAGCCGGCCCCAGGCGCGGACCGCCTCGCCGGGCGGTTCGGCGGCCAGGTCGGCCGGGCGGGGCCAGCGGGCCAGCCACTGCTCGTACACCGGGAGGACCCGGCTCACGGGGGTCTGCTGCAGCATGAACTCGCTCACCATCACACCCCAGGCGCCTGCTTCGGGGCGGCGCCAGGGCAGATCGCGGGCGTGCTGGTCGAACCACCCGATCACGGGGGAGTGGAGGGAAGTGGGGGGCGTCTGTGTCGCAGTCATGGCAGTCATCGCACCGTCGATCCTGGCACGGAAGGGCAGACGACGGTTCCGCGCACGGTGGTGTCGCTCCTCCTGAGGGCCCTTGGGGTGATAATGCCACCCGTCCGCGCCCCGGCGGTCCGGCAACCGGCCCAAGCGGGCGCCCCCGGGGCCGTCAGTGCCGCTTGCCCCGTCGCCGGGAGCGGCGGGCGGGCGCCGCGCCCGGCCCCGAAGCCCAGGCCGCCACCGGAGCCCCGCTGCTCCGTACCGTCCGGGCGAGCGACTGTGCCGGGCGGCGCAGTACGGCGACCACCAGGGCCGAGACCGCGGCGCCGAGCAGCAGCCCGACCGCCACGTCATGCGGATAGTGCACCCCGACGAAGACCCGGGAGAAAGCCATCAGCAGCGCCATCGGCACGGTGAGCCAGGCCAGCCGGGGCCGGGCGATCGCCAGGGCGACGGCCGCCGCACCGGCGATCGCGGAGTGGTTGCTGGGGAAGGACCAGTCGCCCGTCGGCGGGCAGGCCACCAGCGAGGCCGCCGCGCCGGCGACCGCCCTGCACGGGCGCTCCTCGTCCACCACCGACTTGAGCACCTCGCTGGCCACATAGCCGAAGGCCGTCGCGACGGGCGCGAGCACCGCCAGCGCCAGGGCGCCGTCGCCCTGGCTCCGGGCACGCCACCACCCGGTGATGAACAGGACACCGAAGAGCAGGAGCCCGAGCTCCGTCCATATCTCGGCCAGATGCTGCACCCATGACGGCATGTCATGTGCGAAGTCGGTGATGTCCCGGTAGAGCGGGGCCGTAACTGAACTATCCATGTGACAGAGGGTAGTCAATGAAACCGGGAGTTCATCCGGGCGTTGTCCGGAGGTCAACTCGGCGGCGATATGGGGCCGGAACGGGCCGCCCGTGATGATGATCCGTAAAACTTGAGGTCCAGGGCGGCGGGTGGGGCGGGAGTTGGCACCGATCTCTCGTACAGTTTGAGCCGTGGGATCTTTGCGTAATCCGATCGGGCCGCTTCCCTCCACCATCTACTGGCGACGGAGGGCCGTAGCGGCGACGCTCGTTGCGCTGCTCGCGCTGCTGATCGTATGGGTCGTCACCTCGGGCGGGGACGAGAAGAGCAAGGACGACTCCCGGCCCGCCGGTTCGGGCCCCGCGCAAGAGATCACGCCGGGACCCGACGGCTCGGGCCCGGCCATCAGCCAACAGCCCGGCGGGCGCGACGAGTCGGAAGACTCGGGCGGCACCGGCTCGGACGGCGGCGGTACGGACGCGGGCTCCGGCGGCGGTTCGGGCGACGGCGGTACGGACGCGGGCGGTGGATCGGACACCGGAGCCGGTGGCGCGAGCGGCGGCGGCGGGACGGCAGGCCAGCAGGTCCCGGCCTCCTCCCCGCTTCCCGACTGCACCCCCGCCGCACTGCGGTTGAGCCTGAGCACCGAGCTCAGCTACAGCCCCGGCGAGAAGCCGAAGTTCAAGCTGGTCGTCAAGAACACCTCGGCCACCACCTGCAAGGCCGACCTCGGGCCGAAGAACGCGGTGCTCACCATCACCGAGGCCGGCGGCGACGACAACCAGGTGTGGTCCTCCAAGGACTGCCCGCGCGACGCGGCCGTGCTGCTGCTGAAGGTTCCGGCGGGCGAGACCGTCGTCCACACCGTGGAGTGGGACCGCGGGAAGAGCTCCCCGCAGTGCGCGACGCCGCCCGCGGGGACGGCGGGGCCCGGTACGTATCTGGTCGAGGCGAAGGCGCCGGGCGAGCCGGTGCAGCGCGCCTCGTTCGTCCTCGCGAAGGACTGAGCGCGCGTACGCCGGGGCGGGCCCGGGAAACGCGGCGGGGCCCGGTCTCCCGGGCCCCGATCGTCCTGCGCCTGCTGTTGCGCTTACCGGCTCTGCGCGTACCGGCTCTATACGTACCGTTCGAGGATCGACGACTCGGCCAGCCGTGACAGCCCCTCGCGCACGCTGCGCGCCCGCGCCTCGCCGACGCCGTCCACCGTCTGGAGGTCGTCCACGCTGGCGGCGAGCAGCTTCTGCAGACCGCCGAAGTGCTCCACCAGCCGGTCGATGATCGCCCCCGGCAGCCGCGGCACCTTCGCCAGCAGCCGGAAGCCGCGCGGCGAGACCGCCGAATCCAGCGTCTCGGGCGAGCCGCTGTAGCCCAGGGCCCGTGCCACGACCGGGAGTTCGAGCAGCTCGGTGTGGGAGAGCGCGTCGAGCTCGGTGAGCGCTTCGGCGACCGTACGGGACCGCTTCGCGGTCGGCTCCGGCACATAGTCGCGCACGACCAGCTCGCGCTCCGGCTCGACGCCCGCGATCAACTCGTCGAGCTGGAGCGAGAGAAGCCGGCCGTCGGTGCCCAGCTCGACCACGTACTCCGCGATCTCGGTCGCGATCCGGCGGACCATCTCCAGCCGCTGCGCGACGGCCGTGACATCCCGGACCGTCACCAGGTCCTCGATCTCCAGCGCGGAGAGCGTGCCCGCGACCTCGTCGAGCCGGAGCTTGTACCGCTCCAGGGTGGCGAGAGCCTGATTGGCACGGGAGAGGATCGCGGCGGACTCCTCCAGGACCCGGCGCTCCCCGTCCACGTAGAGCGCGATCAGGCGCATCGACTGCGAGACCGAGACGACCGGGAAGTTGCACTGTTTGGAGACCCGGTCCGCCGTGCGGTGGCGGGTGCCGGTCTCCTCGGTCGGGATGGAGGCGTCCGGCACCAGCTGCACGCCGGCGCGCAGGATCTTGGTCATGTCCTTGTCGAGGATCAGCGCGCCGTCGAGCTTGGCCAGCTCGCGCAGGCGCGTCGCGGTGAACTCCACGTCCAGCACGAATCCGCCGGTGCACATCGATTCGACGGTTTTGTCCATGCCGAGCACGATCAGCCCGCCCGTGTTGCCACGGAGGATGCGCTCCAGGCCGTCCCGCAGCGCCATTCCGGGCGCCACGGCGCTCAGCGAGGCGCGCATCAGCGCCTCATTACCGGTGCCTTGGCCGGACTTTCCGGGCGATGCTGCCCGGTCGTTGGCTGCCACTGCACTCCTCCGGTCACAGGTTTGCGGTGCCCTTACGTCCCTCGTACCGTTCGTACGGACGGGCGAGACCAGGGCAAAGTCTACCGGCGTGCGCTCTCCTCCTGGGGGGCCTGTGCGCGAGACCGGCGCGGGAGGACTCTCAGCGCATCACCCATGTTGGCGACTTCTGTGACCTTCATACCGGCGGGGACCTTGCCCGGGTCGGTCGGAACCAGTGCGTGCGTGAAGCCCAGACGGTGCGCTTCGGCCAGTCTGCGCTGGACCCCCGTAACCCTTCTGACCTCGCCCGCGAGGCCCACTTCGCCGATCGCCACCAGGTTCTTGGGCAGCGGGGTGTCGCTCGCGGCACTGGCCAGGGCCAGCGCGACCGCGAGGTCTGCGGCGGGCTCGGAGAGCTTCACGCCGCCGACCGTCGCGCTGTAGATGTCCCGCTTTCCCAGCGAGCTGATCCGGCCGCGCTGCTCCAGGACCGCGAGCATCATCGACACCCGGGAGGTCTCCAGACCCGAGGTGGTGCGCCGGGGCGAAGGGATCTGGGAATCGACCGTCAGCGCCTGCACTTCGGCGACGAGCGGCCGCTTGCCCTCCAGGGTGACGGTCAGACAGGTGCCGGGCACGGGCTCGTCGCGCCGGGTGAGGAACAGCCCGGAGGGGTCGGCGAGGCCGGTGATGCCCTCGTCGTGCAGTTCGAAGCACCCCACCTCGTCGGTCGCGCCGTACCTGTTCTTGACGCCCCGTACGAGCCGCAGGCGGGCATGGCGGTCGCCCTCGAAGGACAGCACCACGTCGACGAGATGCTCCAGCAGCCGCGGCCCCGCGATCGCCCCCTCCTTGGTGACATGGCCGACCAGGAGCGTCGACATGCCGCGGTCCTTGGAGGCCCGGATGAGGGCCCCGGCGACCTCCCGGACCTGCGCCATGCCACCCGGCGCCCCGTCGATCTCGGGCGAGGCGACGGTCTGTACGGAGTCGAGGATGAGGAGCGAGGGCTTGACGGCGTCGAGATGGCCGAGGACCGCGGACAGGTCGGTCTCGGCGGCGAGGTACAGATGGTCGTTGATCGCCCGGATCCGGTCGGCGCGCAGCCGCACCTGGCTCGCGGACTCCTCGGCGGTGACGTAGAGCGTGCGGTGCTCGTCGCTCGCCGCCTTGGCGGCGACATCCAGCAGCAGCGTCGACTTGCCGACGCCCGGCTCGCCCGCGAGGAGCACGACGGCGCCCGGGACGAGACCGCCGCCGAGCACCCGGTCCAGCTCACCGACGCCGGTCGACCGGGCGGTGGCCTGCCGGCTGTCGACCTGGGCGATGGGGAGCGCGGCGGCACTGACCCGGCCGGCCGCGGTGGTCCGCACGGCGGGGGCGCCGCCGAACTCCTCGACCGTCCCCCACGCCTGGCATTCGGGGCAGCGGCCGAGCCACTTGGCGGTCGTCCAGCCGCATTCGGTGCAGCGGTAGGACGGCCGGTCCTTCGCGGTTTTCGTACGGGCAGCCATGGCGCAACCGTATAGGTGGGGTACGACAATGCCGCCGGGCGCGGTCGGGTGGTGGCGTTCCGGGGGTGCGGCGCTTCCGGCGAAATAGGGAATTCCTGTCCCCTTTTGAGGGATACGTTCACCCGTAAGGATTAAAAGTGCTGAAGGGGAGCGAAAGGTGTGCCCCGTGCTGCCTACGGTCGCAAGGTGACGAGCAGCGGTCTGGAGCCCCCCACGCACACCACCGGCGCACACCGGGCGCGGCGCAGTGCGCCCCGTGTCTCGACGCACTCTTCGCCGCGTCGGCCGCCTGCCCGGTACGAACCGCATCTCGACGGCCTGTTCACCTACTGCCTCTCCGTGCTCTGCGACCACGACGCCGCCACCGAGGCGCTCGGCGGTGTGCTCGCGATCGCGGAGCGGCAGGACGGCCGGTGCCCGGAGGGCGAGGAGGAACGTAAATCCTGGCTGTATGCGCTGGCCAGATGGATGTGTCTGCGCAAGCTCGCCGAGCAGAAGCAGGGCCATCAGGCGCACCGGCACAAGGCCGGGAAGCAGCCGGGGAGACTCGCCTCGAAGCAGGCGTCCCAGTCGAAGCCCTCGAAGCAGTCGAAGCAGTCGAAACAAGAGATGAAGCGGGCGGGCGGGCCTCCGGGCAAGCAGCCGGTCGGCACGGCCGCCCAGGGGGCGCGCGCCGGACGCCGTACGCCCCCGGTCGTCGCCGCGAAGACCCCCGCCACCGCCGCATTCACGCCGGGCGGCGCCCCCGTCGCCCCCGCCCGCGCCCCCGAGACCGAGGCCGCCGCCGAGGCGCACCGTCGTGAACTCGCCCAGCTGGCCTGGCCCGAGGCCGCAGGCACCACCCCCGAGCAGCGCGAAGCGCTCGAACTCGCCGTACGCCACCGCCTCGCCCCGCGCGCCGTCGCCTCCGTCCTGGGCCTCGACCCGGCGACCGCCCGTGAGCTCCTGGCCGCCGCGGCCTGCGAGGTGGAGCGCACCCGCGCCGCCCTCGCCGTCGTCGAGACCGGCAACTGTCCCACCGTCGCCCGGCTCACCGGCGAGCACCGCGTCCTGCTCTCCGCCGCCCTGCGCCGCGAGCTCGTCCGCCACGTCGACGACTGCCCCCGCTGCCGCAGGGCCGCCGAACGGGCCGGTGCCGAGGGCCCCTGGCCGGGCGCCGCCGTCGCTCCGGCCGCCGCGCTGCCGGTCGTCGAGGCGCCCCGGCCCTCGGCGTACGTCGCGATGGTCCACGCCCAGCGCAACCGCTCCGGCGGCCCGCGCTTCGACCGGGCGGGCTTCCCGATGGACCCGAAGGACCACGCCGCCCGCCGGGACCGGCTGCGGGCCAGGGTCGTGACGACGACGGTGGTGGCGACGGTCGTCGCCGCCCCGGTGATCGCGCTGTGGACGGCCTACCGCGGCGCGCCGCAGACCGGTGAGGGCCACGAGGGCTCGTCGGTCACCGCCACCGAGAGCGATGCCCGGCACGACCTCGACGGCACCGCGGACGGTCACTACGAGAACGCGGGCAATGCCCGCCCCCAGCCCGCCGCCCGCTTCGTGGACGGCCGCGTTCCGGACGTCTCGGCGGAGGTGATCGGCTCGGGTCCGGGCCGGGACGGCGTCGGCGGGCTCACCGTCGAGGCCCGCTCGTCCGGCGGCACGACCCTGATCCGGCTGACCGCGTCGGGCGGAGCGCCCGTCGCCTGGTCGGCCCGCGCTGATGCGTCCTGGGTGCGGCTGAGCCGCTACTCGGGCACGCTCGCTGCGGGCGAGAGCGTCACGATCCACGCCCTCGTGGACCACTGGCGGGAGCCGGCCGGCCCGTGGAGCGCGCGCATCGCCCTCGCCCCGTCGGGTTCGGCAGTGGTGATCCGGGGGAACGGAGCGCCGCCGCCCTCGCCCGGCGGCCCGGGTCACCCGGCCGAACCCTCCGCCACCCCCGGCCCGTCGGAGCCGCCCACGTCCTCGCCGGATCCCAATCCGTCGACCGACCCGACACCCGGGCCGAGCAACCCCACGCCGTCACCGACGGACCCGGGCCCGACCGATCACCCGTCGCCGTCCCCGGACCCGTCGGACACCGCGACCCCCACCGACCCGGGGCCGGGCACGACGACCCGGACGGGCTGAAGCGGGCCGGCGTGACGGCCGGCTCACGCCCCGGCCGTCACGCCGGATCGACCGGATCCGCCGGGTGCGGTGCCATCGGCAGCAGTGAGGAAAGCCGCTCCTCGCACAGTTCGACGAGCCGCTCGTACGCCTCCTTGCCCATCATCTCGGTGAGCTCGGGCCGGTAGGAGACGTACACCGGCTCCCCGGCCCCGTGCGCCGAGGTCGCCGAGGTGCACCACCAGTGCAGATCGTGACCGCCGGGACCCCAGCCCCTGCGGTCGTACTCGCCGATCGACACCTGGAGCACCCGCGTGTCGTCGGGCCGGTCGATCCAGTCGTACGTACGCCGGATCGGCAGCTGCCAGCAGACGTCCGGCTTGGTCTCCAGGGGCTCCTTGCCCTCCCGCAGCGCCAGGATGTGCAGGGAGCAGCCCGCGCCCGCCGCGAATCCCGGCCGGTTCTGGAAGATGCACGAACCCTTCCAGCGCCGCGTCTGGCGTTCCCCGTCTTCGTCGACCTCGACCCAGCCCGTCCCGGTACCGACGTCGTGGAACTGCCACAGATCGGGGGTCAGCCGTTCGACATGGCTCGCCACCCGCTTCTCGTCGTCCTCGTCCGAGAAGTGCGCCCCCAGGGTGCAGCACCCGTCGTCCGCACGGCCCGCCTGGATGCCCTGGCAGCCGCTGCCGAAGATGCAGGTCCACCTAGAGGTCAGCCAGGTCAGGTCGCAGCGGAAGATCTGTTCGTCGTCCGCGGGGTCCGGGAACTCGACCCAGGCGCGTGCGAAGTCGATCCCCGTCTCGTCTTCGGACCGGTTCGGTCCGCTCACTTCCTGTCGCTGCATCTCCTGCTTCGTTTTCTGTTTCTTCGTGTTTTTGCCCGGCTTCGCCTTTTTCGTCTTTGGCACGCGCCAAGGGTAAGTCCGCAGTCCCGGTAGCGTTCCGGGTATGAGACTCGGAGTCCTCGACGTGGGGTCGAACACGGTGCATCTGCTGGTGGTGGACGCGCACCCCGGCGCACGCCCGCTGCCCGCGCACTCGCACAAGGCGGAACTGCGCCTGGCCGAACTTCTCGACGAGGACGGGGCGATCGGCCCCGACGGTGTGGACCGGCTCGTGGCGACGGTCTCCGACGCGCTCCAGGCCGCCGAGGACAAGGGGTGCGAGGACGTGCTGCCGTTCGCCACGTCCGCGGTGCGGGAGGCGAGCAACGCCGATCAGGTGCTGGCCCGGGTGCGCGAGGAGACGGGCGTCGACCTCGTCGTCCTCAGCGGCGCGGAGGAGGCCCGGCTCACCTTCCTCGCCGCGCGCCGCTGGTTCGGCTGGTCGGCCGGGCGGCTGCTGGTCCTGGACATCGGGGGCGGTTCGCTGGAGATCGCGTACGGCATGGACGAGGAGCCGGACGCCGCGGTGTCGCTGCCGCTCGGGGCCGGCCGGCTCACCGCCGGGTGGCTGCCGGGCGATCCGCCGGACCCGGCGGAGGTGAAGGCGCTGCGCCGCCATGTCCGGGCCAGGATCGCCCGCAGCGTCGGGGAGTTCACCCGCCTCGGGCGCCCGGACCATGTCGTGGCCACGTCCAAGACCTTCAAGCAGCTCGCCAGGATCGCGGGCGCCGCACGCTCCACCGACGGCCTGTACGTACAGCGCGGCCTCACCCGCAAGGCGCTGGAGGAGTGGGTGCCGAAGCTGGCGGCGATGACGACCGAACAGCGGGTCGATCTGCCGGGTGTCTCCGAGGGCCGGGCCGCGCAGCTGCTCGCCGGGGCGCTGGTCGCGGAGGGGGCCATGGATCTGTTCGGGGTCGACGAGCTGGAGATCTGCCCCTGGGCGCTGCGCGAAGGTGTCATCCTCCGCCGCCTGGACCACCTGCCGACGGAGCGGGCCGCGCTGGGCTGAGCGCGCCGGGCGGAGCGCCGCCGGCCGGCCGGAAGCCCGCCATGGCCCTGCTCACTTTCCGTCGGGGACCCTCGGCGGGGCGTGCCACTGCCCGTACTCTGTCCCAGTGGCAGAACCAGTGGTGCGCATCCCGGATGCGAAGGTCGCCCTGTCGACGGCTTCCGTCTACCCGGAGTCGACGGCGACGGCCTTCGAGATCGCCGCGCGCCTCGGTTACGACGGTGTCGAGGTCATGGTGTGGACCGACCCCGTCAGCCAGGACATCGAGGCACTGCGGCGGCTCTCGGACTACCACCAGGTGCCGATCCTGGCCGTCCACGCGCCCTGTCTGCTGATCACGCAGCGCGTCTGGTCCACGGATCCGTGGGTGAAGCTCCGGCGGGCCCGTGCCGCCGCGGAGAAGCTCGGGGCGACGACCGTGGTCGTCCATCCGCCGTTCCGTTGGCAGCGCAATTACGCGCGTGACTTCGTCACCGGGATCTGGCGCATGGCGGACGAGACCGATGTGCGGTTCGCCGTCGAGAACATGTACCCCTGGCGCTACCGGGACCGCGAGATGCTCGCGTACGCCCCCGACTGGGACGTCACCAACGACGACTACCGCCACTTCACCGTGGACCTCTCGCACACGGCGACGGCCCGCACCGACGGCATGGCGATGGTCGACCGGATGGGCGACCGGCTCGCCCACATCCATCTCGCCGACGGCAAGGGCTCCAACAAGGACGAGCACCTGGTGCCCGGCCGCGGCGACCAGCCCTGTGCCGAACTCCTGGAGCACCTGGCCCGTACCGGTTTCGACGGCCATGTCGTCATCGAGGTCAACACCCGCCGCGCCATGTCCACCGCCGAACGCGAGGCCGACCTGGCGGAGGCGCTGGCCTTCACCCGGCTCCACCTGGCGTCGTCCCCGACCCGGGCGCCGCGCCCATGACAGGCGACCCCACAGGTCCCACGGGCCCGGACCGCCCCACCGGCCCCGACAGTCCCACGGGCCCGGACCGCCCCACCGGCCCCGACAGCCCCACAGGCCCCACCACCCCCAAGCGTCGCGGTCGCCCCTCCCGTACCGCCGAGACCACCGGTCCCGACGCGCGCACCCGCATCCTGGAGGCGGCCCGCACCGAATTCGCGGAGCGCGGCTACGACAAGACGTCGATCCGGGGCATCGCCAAGGCGGCGGGCGTCGACTCCGCCCTGGTCCACCACTACTTCGGTACGAAGGACGAGGTCTTCGCGGCCGCCATCGAGCTCTCCTTCGAGCCGGCCCTGGTGATCCCGGCCGTCCTCGGCAACGGCACGGACGGCCTGGGGGAGCGGCTGGCCCGCTACTTCATCGCCGTATGGGAGAACCCGGCGTCCAGAGCCCCCCTGCTGGCGATCATGCGGTCCGCGCTGACGCACGAGGCGGCGGCGAAGGTCCTGCGGGGCTTCGTCCTGCGCCGGCTCCTGGAACGCGTCGCGGAGGCACTCGACGTACCGGATGCCACCTTCCGCGCGGAACTGGCGGCTTCGCACATGCTCGGGATCGCGATGCTCCGCTATGTGATCCGGGCGGAACCGCTGGCTTCGGCGGATCCGGAGCAGATCATCGAGATGGTCGCACCGACGCTGCAGCGCTACCTCACGGAATCCTGAGGCCCCTGAGACCTCACGGCACGGCACTCCACCGACCCGCCCACCCACCGAGCGCTTCATCCCGCATTTCGGACACTGTGTCCAGATCTTGGAGCCGGAGGCGTACGCTCGGAGACAGTCTTCAACGTCGAAGGAGCGAGAGACGATGCCCCAGCTGAGGTCCCGCACTGTCACCCACGGCCGCAACATGGCGGGCGCCCGCGCCCTTATGCGGGCCTCGGGCGTAGCGAGCGAGGACATCGGCAAGCCGATCATCGCGGTCGCCAACTCCTTCACCGAGTTCGTCCCCGGCCACACGCACCTGGCCCCGGTCGGCCGGATCGTCTCCGACGCCATCAAGGCCGCGGGCGCCGTGCCCCGCGAGTTCAACACCATCGCCGTCGACGACGGCATCGCGATGGGCCACGGCGGGATGCTCTACAGCCTCCCCTCCCGCGACCTGATCGCCGACAGCGTCGAGTACATGGCCGAGGCCCACTGCGCCGACGCCCTGATCTGCATCTCCAACTGCGACAAGATCACCCCGGGCATGCTGATGGCCGCGATGCGCCTCAACATCCCGACCGTCTTCGTCTCCGGCGGCCCGATGGAGGCCGGCAAGGCCACCCTCGTCGACGGCACGGTCCGCAAGCTCGACCTGGTCAACGCGATCAGCGACGCGGTCGACGAGAGCATCTCCGACGAGGACATCCTCCGCATCGAGGAGAACGCCTGCCCCACCTGCGGCAGCTGTTCCGGCATGTTCACCGCCAACTCGATGAACTGCCTGACCGAGGCGCTCGGCCTCTCCCTCCCCGGCAACGGCACGGTCCTCGCCACGCACACCGCCCGCAAGGCGCTGTACGAGGAGGCCGGCCGCACGATCGTCGAGATCACCAAGCGCTACTACGAGCAGGACGACGAGACGGTCCTGCCCCGCTCCATCGGCACCCGCGCCGCGTTCGACAACGCCATGGCGCTCGACATCGCGATGGGCGGCTCCACCAACACGATCCTGCACCTGCTGGCCGCCGCCCAGGAGGCCGAGCTCGCCTACGACCTCGGCGACATCGACGCGGTCTCGCGCCGCGTCCCCTGCCTGTCGAAGGTCGCGCCCAACGTCGCCCCCGGCGGCACGTACTACATGGAGGACGTCCACCGGGCCGGCGGCATCCCCGCCATCCTCGGTGAGCTGCACCGCGGCGGCCTGCTCGACGAGGACGTGCACTCGGTCCACTCCGCCACCCTCGCCGAGTGGCTGAAGAACTGGGACGTCCGCGGCGGTTCCCCGTCCCCCGAAGCCGTCGAGCTGTGGCACGCGGCCCCCGGCTGCGTCCGTTCCGCGACCGCCTTCTCGCAGTCCGAGCGCTGGGACACCCTCGACGTGGACGCGGCCGGCGGCTGCATCCGCGACCTGGAGCACGCGTACTCCAAGGACGGCGGCCTCGCGGTCCTCAAGGGGAACCTCGCCGTGGACGGCTGTGTCGTGAAGACGGCGGGCGTCGACGAGTCGATCTGGACCTTCGAGGGACCGGCGGTCGTCTGCGAGTCGCAGGAGGCGGCCGTCGACAAGATCCTCCGCAAGGAGATCAAGGAGGGCGACGTCGTCGTCATCCGTTACGAGGGCCCGCGCGGCGGCCCCGGCATGCAGGAGATGCTCTACCCGACCTCCTTCCTCAAGGGCCGCGGCCTGGGCAAGAGCTGCGCCCTGGTGACCGACGGCCGCTTCTCCGGCGGTACGTCGGGCCTGTCCATCGGCCACGCGTCGCCGGAGGCCGCGTCGGGCGGCACGATCGCGCTGGTCGAGGACGGCGACCGGATCAGGATCGACATCCCGAACCGTTCGATCGAGCTCCTCGTCGCCGAGCCCGAGCTGGCCGCCCGCCGCGAGGCGCTGAACGGCGTCTACGCGCCGAAGGACCGCGAGCGCAAGGTCTCGGCGGCGCTGCGCGCGTACGCGGCGATGGCGACGAGCGCGGACCGGGGCGCGGTGCGAGACGTGTCCAAGCTGGGCTGAGACGTGTCCGAGCCGGGCTGATCAGTCCGCTGACCGACGAGGACCCCGCCCGCTCTCACCAGCGAGCGGGGTCCTGTCCGTCCACGGCGAACACGGACCCGTCGGGCGCGGTCCCGAAGACGGTCCGGCCGGCGGCGACAGGGGCGGGCAGCGCCGAGGAGTACGTGAGCCTCCCGTTCCGCAGCCGTGGGCTCGTCTGACCCAGCAGTTTTCCGTGCTCGGTGTCCACGGCCATCAGCCGCCCGTCCGCCGCCGAGAAGTACAGCCGGTTCCCGGTGGCGAGAACGGGCGCGGAGGTCCGCCCGGCACCGGTCTCCGGCTGCCAGCGCATCGTCTTGCCGCCCTCGGCCGGGCGGGTGTCGACGGCGACCAGAGTCCCGCCGTGCGCCAGCAGATAGGCGGTGTCCCCGCCCAGCACGATCTCCGGCTCGTTCATCCGGAACGGCAGTGCCATCCGTACGACGTTCCGCTCCTCCGGTTCGTAGCGGACGAGCCCGACGGTCTGGGCGTCCCCGTTCATGGCCGTCATGACGAGCGCACCGTCCGAGGTCCCCACCGGAGTCAGCATCCCGTCCAGCCGCCGCTGCCACGCCGTGCGCCCCGTCGTGGCGTGGACGGCCGTGACCAGCGTGGTGGACCCGTAGGCGGAGTGCTCGAACGCGTAGGTCAGCCCGGTGCCGGCGTCGTACAGCGCGTAGTCCGGGCGCTGGTGCCCGGCGAGCGCGTGCCGCCAGAGGGACACACCGGTCGCGGAGTCGAGCGCCTCGGTCGTGCCGTCCTCGGCGACCAGCAGGAGCGCGTCACCCGCGTCGAAGGGGGTGCCCACGTACGGGGAGAGATCCGCGTCCCAGACCTGTTCGCCCCTGGCGGGGTCGTACGCCCGGAGCTTCCCGCCCGGCACCGCCGTATGCACCAGACCGCCGGAGACCGACACCACGCCGACCGACGGGGTGTCCTCCGCGGCGCGACGGGACCACAGCACCCGGCCGTCAGCGGGGTCCAGCCGGGTGACACCGATGCCGCTCGCCGCGCAGTACAACGCCGCGGGCGGGTCGGACGCCTCCTCCCCGGAGCGGCCCGCCGGGGTACAGACCGGCGTCGCCTTGCCGGCGGTCCGCAACGACGTCCGCCACGGGGCGAACTCCTCCGCCGAGCCCTTCGCCCCGCCCGACTCGCCGGAGCCGCCCGAGCCGCCGAGGTCGAACCCCGCACCGGCGGCCCACATCCCGCAGGCCCCCATGACCAGCAGCGCCGCGGTGGCCGCCAGCCACCGCCGCTTGCCGCCACCGTCCGGGGCCGCTTTCCTGCCCCGCGCCGCGGCGCCCGCGCCCACATGCGTGTCCGCGTCGGCTCGCGCCGAGGATTCCGGGACGGGTGCCGCAGTGGTGACCGGCCGCCGCTGCGACGGTATGAACGCGGCGGCCTCGTACGAGGGCGGGCGCAGCGTCGTCATGATCTCGTCGGGGGTGGGCCGCCCGGCGGGGTCCTTCGTCAGGCACTGCCCGATCAGCGGAGCCAGGTCCGCCGGCACCCCCGCCAGATCGGCCTCGTCGTGCACCACCTGGTAGGCCACGATGTACGGGCTGTCCGAGTCGAAGGGCCCCCGGCCGGTCGCCGCGTGGACGAGCACGGCCCCCAGGGCGAACACATCGGCGGCGGGCCCGACTTCACGCGGCCGCTGGAACTGCTCGGGCGCCATGTACGGCGGCGAGCCGATCAACTTGCCCGTCTCGGTGCGCAGATCGCTGTCGTACGGCCGGGAGATCCCGAAGTCGATGACCTTGGGCCCGGAGTCGGCGAGCAGCACATTGCTCGGCTTGAGATCGCGGTGGATCACACCGGCCCGATGGATGTCGCGCAGCGCCTCGGCGAGCCCCGCCGTCAGCCTGCGCAGTTCGGCGGGGGCCATCGGCCCGTTCCGCTTCACCTGGTCGGCGAGCGTGGGGCCGGGCACGTACAGGGTGGCCATCCACGGCCGTACGGCATCCGGATCGGCGTCGACGACCGGTGCCGTGAAGGCGCCGCTGACCCGCCGGGCCGCCCCGACCTCCTGCCGGAAACGTGCCCTGAACTCGGGGTCCGCCGCGTACTGGTGGTGCACCACCTTGACGGCGAGCTGCAGCCCGGAGGCGGAGCGCGCCAGGTGCACGACTCCCATGCCGCCCGCGCCGAGACGTGCCTCAAGGCGGTACTGCCCGGCGTACTCCGGATGCTCCGCTTCCGGATTGGCTCCGGTACCTCGCAGCGGCGGCATCGCCCACCCCCGTGTGTTCGTCCGCAAGCGCGACGCACGGAGCCTAGTCGATGGTGCGTGCGATACGGATGGGGCTTGTAGCCTGCGCGTCGTACACGTCGTACACACCATCTCTCAACGGGGGAGGGCCTCATGGCCATGGATGAGCACACCGAGGGCACGACCGACGTCACGACCGAAGCCACCGAGGACATGGAGACGCTCGCCGGGTCCGACGACGTCACCAGGTACCCGATCGCGCCCGGCTACCGCGTCAACGTCCGCACGGGTCCGGGCACCAAGTACGGGATCGTCAGGACCCTTCCGTACGGGATGAAGGTGCCGGTCTACTGCCAGAAGCCGGGGGAGCGGGTCACCGGCCCGTACGGCACCTCGAACCTCTGGGACAACATCGCCAACGGCCAGTTCGTGGCGGACGCCTACGTCGACACGGGCAGCGACGGCTACATCGCACCGCGCTGCGACTGACGGGAACGGCGGCCGGGATCGCGACCGGCGTGGTGACGGGAACGGCGACCGGGATCGCGACCGGCGCGTCCGGGACCGCGACCGCCCGGGGATAATCGACTTCGTGAGCGAGAACAGCGAAGCCCCCGGCCCCGGCGCCACGCCCGGCTCCACCACGCCCGGCCCGCAGCCCGAGCCCCTGCGCTTCTTCGGTACGACCTGGGTCGACCACAGCGGGGGCTACGGGCTGCGACGCGCCGGGGCCGCGGTCGGCTCCCTGGTCGCCGCGGTCGCCGCCTGCTTCGTGCTCCGCTTCGCCTACCAGGGGCTGCAGATCGCCGACGTCGGCAGTTTCGTCGGCATCCTGGTCGTCCTGATGTTCGCCATCTGCAGCGCCATCGCCTTCCGCAAGACCTGGGAAGGGTTCAGCCGCCGCCCCGCCGACCCGGCGCGCGAGGCCAATCTGCGCGGTCTCAAGACCATCGGCTTCGTCGGCTCGCTGATCGCGTACTTCCTCCGTACGTTCCGGGAGGCCCCGGGCGAGCAACTGCACCGCACGGAGTACGAGACGGCCCTGGCCCGCTACGAGAAGCGCCGCTCGGCCCGCACCGGAAACCCGGCGGCCCGCAGGACCGGCAAGGGCAAGCGCCCCAAGCGCAAGTAGGACGGCCCCGGGCGGAAGCCACGCGTACACCGGCGCGGGCCCGGCGCACGCGCCACGATGAACCATGCTTCCCGCCGATCCCGACGCATCCGCCACCCCGCCGCGCGCGCTCTCCTTCGACCGCGCGGCCGCCCAGTACGCCGCAGCCCGCCCCGGCTACCCGCCCGCGCTCTTCGACGCCGTCGAGGAACTGGCCCACCGCCCCCTGCACGGCGCCCGCACCGTCGACATCGGCGCCGGCACGGGCATCTCCACCCGCCTCCTCCACGAGCGCGGCGCCCGGGTCATCGCCGTGGAACCGGGCGCCGGCATGGCGGCGGAACTCCACCGCTCGCTCCCGCACCTGCCCGTCGTGCGCGGCGACGGCAACCACCTCCCCCTCGCCACCGCATCGGCCGACCTGATCACGTACGCCCAGTCCTGGCACTGGACGGACCCCGCTCTCGCCGGCCCCGAGGCGCTGCGCGTCCTCCGCCCCGGCGGCGCACTCGCCCTCTGGTGGAATGTCGCCGACCACTCCGTCCCCTGGATCGCCGGGCAGGACGCCCGGCTCCGCCGCTTCTTCGGCGCCGACGACTCCGCCCACGGCTCGCCCGTCCGCTCCCGCGACCTGCCGTCCGGGCTCGACTTCGCGTACCGCCGCGTGTCCTGGACCCGACGGGTGTCCGTCGACACCCACCTCGCCAACCTCGGCAGCCACTCCGCCTTCCTCGTCCTCGGCGAGGAACCCGCGCGGCGCTTCCTCGCCGAGGAACGCGACCGGCTCGCGGAACTCTTCCCGGACGGCACGGTCGAGGAGAGCTACACGGTCGACCTGGACGTGGCGGTGAGCCCCGGCCCGGCCTCTTGACGGGCGGACACCCCGGGATCAATATTCATCACATGATGAATTCTCGGGGTGCCGCCGTCGAGGCCCATGGCCTCACGGTCGTACGAGGCGACCGCACCGTCCTGCGCGGCCTCGACTTCACCGTCGAACCCGGCAGGATCACCGGCCTTCTCGGCCCCTCCGGCTGCGGCAAATCCACCCTGATGCGTGCCGTCGTGGGCACCCAGGCCAAGGTCACCGGCACCCTCGACGTGCTCGGCAGCCCCGCGGGCCACCCCACCCTCCGGCCGCGCATCGGATACGTCACCCAGGACCCGTCCGTCTACACCGACCTGACCGTCAGGCAGAACCTCGACTACTTCGCGGCGATCCTCCAGCCCGGCCGCCGACAGCGGGGCGCCCGCCGCACCGCCGTCGCCCGCGCCATCACCGAGGTCGACCTGACCAGCCACGCCGACGCCCTCGCCGGCACCCTCTCCGGCGGCCAGCTCGCCCGCGCCTCCCTCGCCGTGGCCCTGCTCGGCACCCCGGAACTCCTGGTCCTCGACGAACCCACCGTGGGCCTGGACCCCGTCCTCCGCCGCGACCTGTGGAACCTCTTCCACCGCCTCGCCGCCGACCACGGCACCACGCTCCTCGTCTCCTCCCACGTCATGGACGAGGCCGAGCGCTGCCACCGCCTGCTCCTCATGCGCGAGGGCGAGATCCTCGCCGACGGCACCCCCGAGGCCCTGCGCGCCGCCGCCCGCGCGGACACCGTTGAAGAGGCGTTCCTCCACCTGGTCGACCAGGCCGCCACCCGTCAGGAGCCCGCCCGATGAGCACGACGCCCGCCACGAAGCCCACCCCGACACCGTCCCCGGCGACCGGCACCCCGCGCCTGAGCCCGGCCCGCGTCCTCGCCACCGCCGCCCGGGTCCTGCGTCAGCTGAGCCACGACGCCCGCACCGTCGCACTGCTGCTCCTGATCCCGGTCGTGATGATCACGCTGCTCCGGTACGTGTTCGACGGCAGCCCCCGCACCTTCGACGCCATCGGCGCCTCGCTCCTCGGCATCTTCCCGCTGATCACGATGTTCCTGGTGACCTCGATCGCCACCCTGCGCGAACGCACCTCGGGCACCCTCGAACGCCTCCTCGCGATGCCGCTCGGCAAGGGCGACCTGATCGCCGGCTACGCCCTCGCGTTCGGCGCCGTGGCGATCGTCCAGTCCCTCCTGGCCACCGCGGTCTCGGTCTGGGCACTGGGCCTGGACGTCACCGGCTCCCCGTGGCTGCTGCTCCTGGTCGCCCTGCTCGACGCCCTGCTCGGCACGGCACTGGGCCTGTTCGTCTCCGCCTTCGCCGCATCCGAGTTCCAGGCCGTCCAGTTCATGCCCGCCGTGATCTTCCCGCAGCTCCTGCTCTGCGGACTGTTCATCGCCCGCGACCGGATGGCCCCCGTCCTCGAAGCGATCTCGAACGTCCTGCCCATGTCGTACGCCGTCGACGGCATGAACGAGGTCCTGAGCCACACCGACATCACCGGCGACTTCGTCCGCGGCATCCTGATAGTGGCGGGCTGCGCCCTCCTCGTCCTGGCCCTAGGCGCCGCCACTCTCCGCCGCCGCACCGCCTGACGGGCCGGTGCGAGGATGGCGCTAACGAGCACCGAGCACCGAGAACCGTCAGCACAGCCCGGAGGGTGAACCACATGACCCAGACAGTCGCAGTCCTCGGCACCGGCAAGATCGGCGAGGCCCTGCTCAGCGGCATGATCCGGGCGGGCTGGCGCCCGGCGAACCTGCTGGTCACCACCCGCCGCTCCGAACGCGCCGAGGAACTCCACAACCGCTACGGCGTCGACTCCGTCACCAACGCCGAGGCCGCCAAGCGCGCCGACATTCTCATCCTCGCGGTCAAGCCCCAGGACATGGGCCGGCTCCTCGACGAGCTCGCCGGGCACATCACCCCCGACCGCCTGGTCATCAGCGCGGCCGCGGGCATCACGACCGCCTTCATCGAGGGCCGCCTCGCCGCGAACACCCCGGTCGTACGCGTCATGCCGAACACCCCCGTCCTCGTCGACGAGGGCATGTCCGTCATCTCGGCCGGCAGCCACGCCACCACCGACCACCTCGCCGCCGCGGAGGCGATCTTCGGCGGCGTCGGCAAGACCCTCCGCGTCCCCGAGTCCCAGCAGGACGCGGCAACCGCCCTGTCCGGATCGGGCCCCGCGTACTTCTACTTCCTCGTCGAGGCAATGACCGACGCCGGCATTCTGCTCGGCCTGCCCCGCGCCCAGGCCCACGACCTGATCGTCCAGGCCGCCATCGGCGCCGCGGTGATGCTCCGCGACAGCGGTGAACACCCCGTCAAGCTGCGCGAAGCCGTCACCAGCCCGGCCGGCACCACCATCAGCGCCATCCGCGAGCTGGAGAACCACGGCGTACGGGCTGCCCTCATCGCCGCCCTCGAAGCCGCCCGCGACCGCAGCCGCGAACTCGCCTCCGGCAACGGCTGACCTACTCCGCGGCGGCGATCAGCTCCGCACTGCGCACCACCTTCGCGAACCCACCGCCGTGCAACGACACGGCGGTGGCCCGCGCCAGCTCGTCCGCGCTCTGCGTCCACCCCCACGGCCCGGTCAGGTCGAAGGTGTGCGTCGCATCGAGCGCGAAGAACACCTCGTACCCGAGGTTCCCGCCCATCCGCGCCGTCGTCTCCGCGCACATATTGGTCTGGATCCCGGCCACCACGAACTGCCGGATCCCGCTCCGGTCCAGCCATTCCGCGAGATCGGGCGTCCCGTAGAAGGCGGAGTTCACGCTCTTCGTCAGCAACAGCTCGGGCCCACTGCCCTTCCCGCGCCGCTCCTCCACATACCCCTTGAAGTCGTTCCCCGGCTGCCCCACCCGCAACGGCGAATCCGGCTTGGGCGAGTCATGCCGTACGAACACCACGGGCCGACCGCTCGCCTGCCAGGCGTCGATCAGTCCGGCGATGTTCCGATCCGCCCCGGGATTGTTCCGCGGCCCCCAGTACGCCTCCTCCTCGAAGCCTGCCTGCACGTCCACCACGATCAGCGCTGCGTTCTCTGCGATCTCCATGTGAACGATCCTGCCGTCCGGCGACCCCATGGCCCAGAGGTCAGAAAGCCATCGACCTCTGCCTCCACCTCGTACGCACGACTTACGGAGCCGAGACCGCGGCGACGATCGCCCGCTCGATGGTCACGGCCCCGTTCCGCACCGGCACCCAGGCCCAGTTCATCGAGCACCCCGTTACCTTTTCTGTGGCCCCGAAATGGGGCGCCTGGCCCCCGGGTCCGGTATGGCTGTGTGCCCCCTGTCGAAGTCGATGACCTGGGGGGTGTTGCCGCCGGGCTTCGGGGCACCGCTTGACCGCTGATGAGGGGCCTGACGACTGCCTGGTCCGGTGCAACGCCGGACCTCTTCACGGGCGGGATGTCTGCGTAACGTGGTTGCCGGCGTGTGGTGCCGCAGGGACGGCCGGGACGGATGCGAAAGGCACGACCGAAGAGGGGCATCGCGCATGGCCGACACCGTCATCGATATCTCCGGCATAGGTCTGTTCCTCGGCCTGGACCTGGGCAAGGAGTTCCACCACGCCCGCGGCCTGACCGGGCAGGGCAAGACCGTCCACGACAAGAAGCTGCCCAACACCGAGGCCCGCCTGCGGGAGTTGTTCGACAAGCTCAGGGCCAAGTTCGGCACCGTCCTGGTGATCGTGGACCAGGTCGCCAACATCGGCGCGCTGCCACTGACCGTGGCCCGCGCGACCGGCTGCCGGGTCGCTTACCTGCCGGGACTCTCGATGCGCCGGGCCGCCGACCTCTACCCGGGCGAAGCCAAGACCGACGCCCGCGACGCCTTCGTCATCGCCGACACCGCCCGGACCATGCCGCACACCCTGCGCGCGGTGGACCGCGACGACGAGAAGCTGGCCGAGCTGACCATGCTCACCGGCTACGACAACGACCTGGCCGGCGAGGTCAACCGCACCTCCAACCGGCTGCGCGGCCTGCTCTCCCAGATCCATCCCACCCTGGAGCGGGTGGTCGGCCCCCGGCTGGGCTACCCCTACATCCTGGCCCTCCTTGAACGGCACGGCTCCCCGGCCAGGCTGAAGAAACTGGGCCACGCCCGCTGCGAGGCCCTGCTCAAGGCGCACGGCTCGCGCAAGGCCCACCACCTCACCGCGGAGATCTTCGACGCGCTTGCCGAGCAGACCGTCATCGTGCCCGGCACCGAGGCCAGCGCGCTGATCGTGCCCGGACTTGCCGCCCAGCTCGCCGCCGCCCACACCCAGCGCCGCCAGGCCGAGCAGGAGATCGCCGCCCTGCTGGAGGCCCTCCCTCTTTTCCACCTCCTGACCTCCATGCCCGGCATGGGCGTCAGGACCACCGCCGCCGTGATCGTCGCCATCGGCGACGGCACCACCTTCCCCACCGCAGGACACCTCGCCTCCTACGCCGGACTCGCCCCCGCCACCAAGTCCTCGGGCACCTCCATCCGTGGCGAGCACGCACCCCACCGCGGCAACCGACTCCTCAAACGCGCCCTCTTCCAGGCCGCGTTCGCCGCGATCGGCTGCAAATCCGACCGCTCCTCCCGCACCTACTACGACCGTCAACGCGCACGCGGCAAGACCCACACCCAAGCGATCCTCCGCCTGGCCCGCCAACGTGTGAACGTCATCCACGCAATGATCCGCACCGGGGCCCTCTACGAACCACGAACCCCCGGCGACATCGGCCTCGCGGCCTGACAGCACCACCGCCCCTCCCTTCCTGACCCCATCACGCGCGCACCGGCACGGCCACCCCCGCCGTGCCGGCCACCGGGCTGCCCATCAGGCACCCGATCCGCCGGGAACGTCCCGCTTCGCGGGACGTTCCCAAAAACCAGCACCAACTCCCACGAACCGACCCTGACAGGGTTGACGAAACAGATAGGGGCACCCCCCCCGCCGACCGCGACGCCGACACCCTTGCCGCGGTACGCGCCTTCGCCCTGGCCCATCTGGCCGAACCCCACACGGTCGCCGACCTCGCCGCCCATGCCGGAATGTCCCCCCGCTCCTTCGCCCGCCACTTCCAGGCCACCACCGGTACGACCCCGCTGCGCTGGCTGATCACCCAACGCATCGCCGCAGCCCAGAAGCTCCTGGAACGCACCGACCTCCCCCTCCCGGAGGTCGCCCGCCGCACGGGCTTCGGCAGCGAGATCACCATGCGCCAGCACTTCGCCACCCACCTGTCCACCAGCCCCCGCGACTACCGCCTGGCCTCCCACCAGGACCCGGGCCCGCCGGAGGTTGACACGGCCTGGCCAGATCCGTAGTGTGCTCCGAGTTGTCCGACGTGAGCGCCGACTCCGGTCGGTCCCCGGACAACCATTCCGCAGTAACCGCATCGAGTCGGCGACGTCTGTCGCAGGACTTTCTGCGCGCATTTGCGAAATGAGGAATCCGCGCTCGAAGGAGCGCGACCCCGATTAGCGTCGAGGCCCAGGATTCCGCTAAAGTCTCACTCGTCGGAACGGCCCAACAGCCGGGAAGGCAAACCCCGCTGACTGGGAATCAGGCCCGAAAGGATCTGATAGAGTCGGACTCGCCGGAAAGGGAAACGCGAAAGCGAAGAACTGGAAAGCGAAGCAAAGCCCCGTTTCGACCGGGAATCGGACACGAAAGAGTCTGATAGAGTCGGAAACGCAAGATCGAAGGGAAAAGCCCGGAGGAAAGCCCGAGAGGGTGAGTACAAAGGAAGCGTCCGTTCCTTGAGAACTCAACAGCGTGCCAAAAGTCAACGCCAGATATGTTGATACCCCGGCCTGCTTCGGCAGGTTGGAGGTTCCTTTGAAAGTCCTACGAGGTCACTGACCCGGTAGGCAATTTACACAGCGAGGACGCTGTGAACGACCGGTCTTATTCCGTCCGGTCGTTCCGCTCTCGTGTTGTGTTGTCCCGATCACGGGAAAACATTCACGGAGAGTTTGATCCTGGCTCAGGACGAACGCTGGCGGCGTGCTTAACACATGCAAGTCGAACGATGAAGCCCTTCGGGGTGGATTAGTGGCGAACGGGTGAGTAACACGTGGGCAATCTGCCCTTCACTCTGGGACAAGCCCTGGAAACGGGGTCTAATACCGGATAACACTCTGTCCCGCATGGGACGGGGTTGAAAGCTCCGGCGGTGAAGGATGAGCCCGCGGCCTATCAGCTTGTTGGTGGGGTGATGGCCTACCAAGGCGACGACGGGTAGCCGGCCTGAGAGGGCGACCGGCCACACTGGGACTGAGACACGGCCCAGACTCCTACGGGAGGCAGCAGTGGGGAATATTGCACAATGGGCGAAAGCCTGATGCAGCGACGCCGCGTGAGGGATGACGGCCTTCGGGTTGTAAACCTCTTTCAGCAGGGAAGAAGCGAGAGTGACGGTACCTGCAGAAGAAGCGCCGGCTAACTACGTGCCAGCAGCCGCGGTAATACGTAGGGCGCAAGCGTTGTCCGGAATTATTGGGCGTAAAGAGCTCGTAGGCGGCTTGTTGCGTCGGTTGTGAAAGCCCGGGGCTTAACCCCGGGTCTGCAGTCGATACGGGCAGGCTAGAGTGTGGTAGGGGAGATCGGAATTCCTGGTGTAGCGGTGAAATGCGCAGATATCAGGAGGAACACCGGTGGCGAAGGCGGATCTCTGGGCCATTACTGACGCTGAGGAGCGAAAGCGTGGGGAGCGAACAGGATTAGATACCCTGGTAGTCCACGCCGTAAACGTTGGGAACTAGGTGTTGGCGACATTCCACGTCGTCGGTGCCGCAGCTAACGCATTAAGTTCCCCGCCTGGGGAGTACGGCCGCAAGGCTAAAACTCAAAGGAATTGACGGGGGCCCGCACAAGCAGCGGAGCATGTGGCTTAATTCGACGCAACGCGAAGAACCTTACCAAGGCTTGACATACACCGGAAAGCATCAGAGATGGTGCCCCCCTTGTGGTCGGTGTACAGGTGGTGCATGGCTGTCGTCAGCTCGTGTCGTGAGATGTTGGGTTAAGTCCCGCAACGAGCGCAACCCTTGTTCTGTGTTGCCAGCATGCCCTTCGGGGTGATGGGGACTCACAGGAGACTGCCGGGGTCAACTCGGAGGAAGGTGGGGACGACGTCAAGTCATCATGCCCCTTATGTCTTGGGCTGCACACGTGCTACAATGGCCGGTACAATGAGCTGCGATGCCGCGAGGCGGAGCGAATCTCAAAAAGCCGGTCTCAGTTCGGATTGGGGTCTGCAACTCGACCCCATGAAGTCGGAGTTGCTAGTAATCGCAGATCAGCATTGCTGCGGTGAATACGTTCCCGGGCCTTGTACACACCGCCCGTCACGTCACGAAAGTCGGTAACACCCGAAGCCGGTGGCCCAACCCCTTGTGGGAGGGAGCTGTCGAAGGTGGGACTGGCGATTGGGACGAAGTCGTAACAAGGTAGCCGTACCGGAAGGTGCGGCTGGATCACCTCCTTTCTAAGGAGCATCTAGATTCCGCAAGGAATCCAGTGCCACTACGTCGGCAAATGTCCGACGGTGGTTGCTCATGGGTGGAACGTTGACTATTCGGCACGACAGGTTGTTTTTCACTAGTACTGCTTCGGCGTGGAACGTGGGGGACGGCAGGTCGGGTCGGGCACGTTGTTGGGTATCTGAGGGTACGGCCGTATGGTCGCCTTCAGTTGCCGGCCCCAGTGAACCTGTTCTTCGGAGCGGGGTGATGGGTGGCTGGTCGTTGTTTGAGAACTGCACAGTGGACGCGAGCATCTGTGGCCAAGTTTTTAAGGGCGCACGGTGGATGCCTTGGCACCAGGAACCGATGAAGGACGTGGGAGGCCACGATAGGCCCCGGGGAGCTGTCAACCGAGCTTTGATCCGGGGGTGTCCGAATGGGGAAACCCGGCAGTCGTCATGGGCTGTCACCCGCTGCTGAACACATAGGCAGTGTGGAGGGAACGAGGGGAAGTGAAACATCTCAGTACCCTCAGGAAGAGAAAACAACCGTGATTCCGGGAGTAGTGGCGAGCGAAACTGGATGAGGCCAAACCGTATGCGTGTGATACCCGGCAGGGGTTGCGCATGCGGGGTTGTGGGATCTCTCTTTCACGGTCTGCCGGCCGTGAGACGAGTCAGAAACCGTTGATGTAGGCGAAGGACATGCGAAAGGTCCGGCGTAGAGGGTAAGACCCCCGTAGCTGAAACATTGACGGCTCGTTTGAGAGACACCCAAGTAGCACGGGGCCCGAGAAATCCCGTGTGAATCTGGCGGGACCACCCGCTAAGCCTAAATATTCCCTGGTGACCGATAGCGGATAGTACCGTGAGGGAATGGTGAAAAGTACCGCGGGAGCGGAGTGAAATAGTACCTGAAACCGTGTGCCTACAAGCCGTGGGAGCGTCGCTGTATGTGCTTGCACATGCAGTCGTGACTGCGTGCCTTTTGAAGAATGAGCCTGCGAGTTTGCGGTGTGTTGCGAGGTTAACCCGTGTGGGGAAGCCGTAGCGAAAGCGAGTCCGAACAGGGCGTTTCAGTAGCACGCTCAAGACCCGAAGCGGAGTGATCTAGCCATGGGCAGGTTGAAGCGGAGGTAAGACTTCGTGGAGGACCGAACCCACCAGGGTTGAAAACCTGGGGGATGACCTGTGGTTAGGGGTGAAAGGCCAATCAAACTCCGTGATAGCTGGTTCTCCCCGAAATGCATTTAGGTGCAGCGTCGTGTGTTTCTTGCCGGAGGTAGAGCACTGGATAGGCGATGGGCCCTACCGGGTTACTGACCTTAGCCAAACTCCGAATGCCGGTAAGTGAGAGCACGGCAGTGAGACTGTGGGGGATAAGCTCCATGGTCGAGAGGGAAACAGCCCAGAGCATCGACTAAGGCCCCTAAGCGTACGCTAAGTGGGAAAGGATGTGGAGTCGCAGAGACAACCAGGAGGTTGGCTTAGAAGCAGCCACCCTTGAAAGAGTGCGTAATAGCTCACTGGTCAAGTGATTCCGCGCCGACAATGTAGCGGGGCTCAAGCGTACCGCCGAAGTCGTGTCATTCGTACATGTATCCCCAACGGGAGTACGGATGGGTAGGGGAGCGTCGTGTGCCGGGTGAAGCAGCCGCGGAAGCGAGTTGTGGACGGTTCACGAGTGAGAATGCAGGCATGAGTAGCGATACACACGTGAGAAACGTGTGCGCCGATTGACTAAGGGTTCCTGGGTCAAGCTGATCTGCCCAGGGTAAGTCGGGACCTAAGGCGAGGCCGACAGGCGTAGTCGATGGACAACCGGTTGATATTCCGGTACCCGCTTTGAAACGCCCAGTACTGAGCCCATTAATGCTAAGTCCGTGAAGCCGGCCCGATCTCTTCGGAGTTGAGGGTAGTGGTGGAGCCGATGAACCAAGGTGGTAGTAGGTAAGCGATGGGGTGACGCAGGAAGGTAGTCCAGCCCGGGCGGTGGTTGTCCCGGGGTAAGGGTGCAGGACGCACGGTAGGTAAATCCGTCGTGCACATAGTCTGAGACCTGATGCCGAGCCGATTGTGGTGAAGTGGATGATCCTATGCTGTCGAGAAAAGCCTCTAGCGAGTTTCATGGCGGCCCGTACCCTAAACCGACTCAGGTGGTCAGGTAGAGAATACCGAGGCGTTCGGGTGAACTATGGTTAAGGAACTCGGCAAAATGCCCCCGTAACTTCGGGAGAAGGGGGGCCATCACTGGTGAGGAGACTTGCTCTCCGAGCTGGGGGTGGCCGCAGAGACCAGCGAGAAGCGACTGTTTACTAAAAACACAGGTCCGTGCGAAGCCGTAAGGCGATGTATACGGACTGACGCCTGCCCGGTGCTGGAACGTTAAGGGGACCGGTTAGCTGACTTTCGGGTCGGCGAAGCTGAGAACTTAAGCGCCAGTAAACGGCGGTGGTAACTATAACCATCCTAAGGTAGCGAAATTCCTTGTCGGGTAAGTTCCGACCTGCACGAATGGCGTAACGACTTCTCGACTGTCTCAACCATAGGCCCGGTGAAATTGCACTACGAGTAAAGATGCTCGTTTCGCGCAGCAGGACGGAAAGACCCCGGGACCTTTACTACAGTTTGATATTGGTGTTCGGTTCGGCTTGTGTAGGATAGGTGGGAGACTTTGAAGCGGCCACGCCAGTGGTTGTGGAGTCGTCGTTGAAATACCACTCTGGTCGTGCTGGATGTCTAACCTGGGTCCGTGATCCGGATCAGGGACAGTGTCTGATGGGTAGTTTAACTGGGGCGGTTGCCTCCTAAAGAGTAACGGAGGCGCCCAAAGGTTCCCTCAGCCTGGTTGGCAATCAGGTGTTGAGTGTAAGTGCACAAGGGAGCTTGACTGTGAGACCGACGGGTCGAGCAGGGACGAAAGTCGGGACTAGTGATCCGGCAGTGGCTTGTGGAAGCGCTGTCGCTCAACGGATAAAAGGTACCCCGGGGATAACAGGCTGATCTTCCCCAAGAGTCCATATCGACGGGATGGTTTGGCACCTCGATGTCGGCTCGTCGCATCCTGGGGCTGGAGTCGGTCCCAAGGGTTGGGCTGTTCGCCCATTAAAGCGGTACGCGAGCTGGGTTTAGAACGTCGTGAGACAGTTCGGTCCCTATCCGCTGCGCGCGTAGGAATATTGAGAAGGGCTGTCCCTAGTACGAGAGGACCGGGACGGACGAACCTCTGGTGTGCCAGTTGTTCTGCCAAGGGCATGGCTGGTTGGCTACGTTCGGAAAGGATAACCGCTGAAAGCATCTAAGCGGGAAGCCTGCTTCGAGATGAGTATTCCCACCCCCTTCGAGGGGTTAAGGCTCCCAGTAGACGACTGGGTTGATAGGCCAGATGTGGAAGCCCGGTAACGGGTGGAGCTGACTGGTACTAATAGGCCGAGGGCTTGTCCTCAGTTGCTCGCGTCCACTGTGTTAGTTCTGAAATAACGAACGGCCGTGTTTTTCCGGTGTTGGTTAATTTCATAGTGTTTCGGTGGTCATTGCGTTAGGGAAACGCCCGGTTACATTCCGAACCCGGAAGCTAAGCCTTTCAGCGCCGATGGTACTGCAGGGGGGACCCTGTGGGAGAGTAGGACGCCGCCGAACAATCATTGTGGAAAGCCCCGTGCCCTTGTGGCACGGGGCTTTTCTGCGTTCCGAGCGTCTAGGCTCGAACCATGCGCTACGAACTGGTCATCTTCGACAACGACGGTGTGCTCGTGGACAGCGAGCCGATCTCCAACACCATCCTGGCCGAGTACCTCACGGAGCTCGGCCACCCCACCTCGTACCAGGAGAGCCTTCGGGACTACATGGGGGCCGCCGTGCACCGGGTGCACGATCTCGTCGAGGAACGAACCGGGGAGAAGCTGCCCGCGGACTTCGACGAGACGCTCCACTCGCGGATCTTCACCGCGTTCGAGCAGGAGCTGGAACCGGTGGCCGGGGTCGGGGACGTGCTGGGGAAGCTGGTCGCCGACGGGGTTCCGTACTGTGTCGCGTCCTCCAGCAGTCATGAGCGGATCCGGGTCGGGCATCGCAAGACCGGGCTCGACGAGTGGTTCGAGGAGGAGTGGATCTTCAGCGCGGAGGACGTGGGGCAGGGAAAGCCGGCGCCCGACCTGTTCCTGCTCGCGGCCGAGCGGATGGGGGTTCCTCCCGAGCGGTGCGTCGTCATCGAGGACAGCCCACTCGGAGTGGAGGCGGCCAGGGCCGCGGGGATGGATGTGTACGGGTTTACGTCGATGATGCCGGCGGACCGGCTCGCCGGGGTGACCGGGCATTTCTCCGACATGAGTCAACTCCGGGAAATGCTCGCCTGATTCATCTACCCACTGGTAGAAACTGGCCTTACGCTCGCGGCCATGACAGATGCTCGCTTGCGGCACGGCAGGGCCTCCCTCACGTTGAGCTTCTTCGTGCAGGGAGTCACCTTCGCTCTGTTGGTGACGCGGATTCCCGCGATCCAGGACCGGTACGGGATATCCGACGGGCTGCTGCCCGTCTTCCTGGCCGCGGTGCCCATCCTGGCCGGGGCGGGCAGCGTGGTCACCGAGAAGGTGGTCGCCCGGGTGCGGCCCAGGGTCGTGCTGAGGTGGGCACAGCCCGTCGTGATGCTTGCGCTCCTCGGTACCGGGGCCGGGAACGCGCTGTGGGAGGCGGCCCTGGCGCTGGGCGTGTTCGGGCTCGCCGTCGGGGCGCTCGATGCCTCCATGAACATGATGGGGGTCAGCCTCCAGCGGGCGTACGGGCGCTCCATCATGCTCGGCTTCCATGCCGCGTACAGCCTGGGCGGGATCGCCGGAGCGTCCATGGCGTGGGCCGGGGCGCACTGGGATCTGTCGCTGCTGGTCTCGTACCTGCCGGCGGTCGTGGTGCTGCTGCCTGTCGCGTTCATCGGGAGTCGGTGGTACACCGAAGGCGCTTCGGCGGAAGCGAAGGCGAAGGCGGGGGAGGGGCAGGGCAAGGGGGCGGCCTCGGTCTCCTTCAAGTTGCTGATGCCGCTCTGTCTGGTGATGAGCTTCGCGTACATCGGGGACTCTACGGTCTCCAACTGGAGCGCCAAGTATCTGCAGGACGTGCTGGGGAGCTCGGAGCAGCTGTCGACCCTTCCGTACAACGTCTATATGGTGACGACGCTGCTGGGGCGGGCCGTCGGGGACCTCGGGGTGCGGCGGTTCGGGGCTGTGACCGTGGTGCGGGGCGGGAGTGTGCTGGCCGCTGCCGGGTTCGTCGTGGTGGCGGTGGCCGGTGGGGCGTGGACCGGGATGCTCGGGTTCACCATGCTCGGGCTCGGGCTCTGCGTGATCGTGCCGCAGACGTTCGCCGCTGCCGGGCGGATGTTCCCCGGGGCGAGCGATACGGCCATCGCGCGGCTGAATGTCTTCAACTACGTGGGATTCCTGGTCGGATCGCCCTTGGTGGGGGCGCTCGGGGACGCCTGGAGCTACCGGGGGGCGATGCTCGTACCGATGGTGCTGGTGCTCGCGACGCTGGTGTACGCCAAGTCGTTCGACGCGGAGCCCGCCCGATACGGTGGCGGGCATGAGCGGCCGCGCACAGTTGATGTGGGATGACGCAGTAACGGGATACGACTTCGGGGAAAGTCATCCGATGGACCCCGTCAGACTTTCCCTGACCATGGGGCTGGTCCGGGCGTTCGGGCTCGACGGTGCGGTGGATGTGGTGGCGGCCAAACCCGCCGGGGAGTCCACGCTGCGGCTGGTGCACCGCGAGGACTACGTGGCCGCGGTGCGCGCCGCCTCGGCGGATCCGAAGCACGCCGATCAGAAGTACGGGCTCGGGACGGTGGACGATCCGGCCTTCGCGGGGATGCACGAGGTGTCGGCGCTGATCGCCGGGCAGTCGGTGGCGGCGGCCGAGGCGGTGTGGCGCGGGGACACCGCGCATGCCGTGAACTTCACCGGCGGGCTGCACCACGCCATGCCGGGCGGTGCGGCGGGGTTCTGCGTCTACAACGATCCGGCGCTCGCCATCGCGAGGATGCTGGAGCTGGGCGCCGAGCGGATCGCGTACGTCGATGTGGACGTGCACCACGGTGACGGGGTGCAGGCGGCCTTCTGGGAGGACCCGCGGGTCCTGACCGTATCGCTGCACGAGCACCCGCGGACGCTCTTCCCGCAGACCGGCTGGCCGGAGGAGACCGGCTCGGGAGCGGGTGAGGGCAGTGCGGTGAATGTGGCGCTGCCGGCCGGTACGGGGGACGCGGGGTGGCTGCGGGCGTTCCATGCGGTGGTGCCGGAGCTGCTGGCGGACTTCCGGCCGCAGGTGCTGGTGAGCCAGCACGGGGCCGATACGCATTTCGAGGATCCGCTCGCCCATCTCGCGGTGTCGCTGGACGCGCAGCGCGCGGTGATGTCGGCCTGTCACGATCTCGCCCATGAGTATGTGGAGGGCGGGCGCTGGGTGGCGCTCGGCGGGGGCGGTTACGCGGTGGTCGATGTGGTGCCGCGGTCCTGGACGCATCTGGTGGGGATCGCCGCGCATGCTCCGGTGGACCCGGAGTCGATGATTCCGTCGTCGTGGCGGGACGAGGTCTATGCCCGGACCCGGCAGTTGGGGCCGGCCCGGATGACGGACGGTCGTACTCCTTCCTGGAAGTCGTGGGAGGAGGGGTACGACCCCGCGGACCGGCTGGACCAGGCGGTGCTGGCGACGCGGCGGGCGGCGTTCCCGTTGCGGGGGCTGCTGACCTGAGCCGGGCGGGGGCGGTCGAGATGCGGGTGTTTCCGTGCGGTGGCGCGTAATGGTTACGCCAACTGTGGGGCGTAACCGGGCTTCCGGCCCCCCGTCCGAGTGATTGGGGGAGCATCGGTGGGGTGTTGAGCACCGGAGCGCTGCGTGCGCATCTGCTGGCGGCCCGGCTGGCCGGGCCCGTGGCCACCTCGCGGGAGGTGAGTCTGCGGAGTTATCGACTCTTCGCGGCCCGGGACCCGCGGGTGACGCTCGGCCTCGACCCCGGGCGGGGTTGGGAGGAGCACGATCTGCTTCGTCTGATGGCCGACAAGTGCGGGGTTTCGGACGATCCTGCTCATGTCTCGGGGCCTGATGTGATCGACCCGGAGCGGACCCTGGCAGGTCTGGATGCTTTCGCCGAGCGGCTGTCGCATGCCGCGGTCCGGCGGGCGCCGGTGCTGTTCGGTACCGGTCATCCGCACCGGTTGCTCGGTTTCTACGCAGCGCTGGCAGACGCCATGTCGGCGGCCGGGTGCCGTGTACTCACACCCGCGCAGGGGCGATGTATCGACATAACGACCCGGTTCGGCGTACGCACGTGCAGCCTCGACTACGTACGAGGAGTCGCGATGGTGCGCGAACCCGGCGCGCGTTCTCCCGGTGGTGACACCGGCGCGCATACCCATTCCCCGCTGCCGGTCAGGGTCGTCCTGGAGGCGGCCGCGGAGGGTCGCGGGCGGTTGCCGGAACTGGTCGTCGGGGACCACGGCTGGGTCTGCGGGGCAGGTCAGCTGGGCATTGAGGCGATCGGCCTGGCCGATACGGACGATCCCGCGCTGTTCGTCGGGGAGGCCGAGGGCCGGGTGGCGGTCGCCGTGCCGCTCGACGACGCCGTGCCGGCCGCGTACTACCGGCCGCTGACGCGCTATGTACTCAATCGGGCGTTTCTGTCACGGTAGGCGGCCGATCGTCTCCCCTCTTCCCCACTCGCATCACCCGCCCCTAACCTGGGGAGTGAGCGCACAACGACGAAGAGTCACCGGAGGGGAAGCCGGTGCGCGTCTCGTGCGGAAGGTACAGGTGGGTCATGGCTGCTGGCAGCGAGAGGCCTCTCAACGAGGTCAAGTTTCTGACCGTGGCGGAAGTCGCCTCGGTCATGAGAGTGTCGAAGATGACCGTGTACCGCTTGGTGCACAGCGGTCATCTGCCGGCGATCCGGGTGGGCAGGTCCTTCCGGGTTCCGGAGCAAGCGGTTCACGAGTATCTCCGCGAGTCCTTTGTGGGGGTGGAGTCCGCCTGAGGTTCACCTCGGATTACGCCCCTCACGCGCTGGCGGGTAGGCTAGGCCGACGTAGGTCGTGTGGGCCCAGACGCCCCGCACCAGTGAAGAAGAAGTGAGCGAGGGTAGTCGTGGGCTCTGTTATCAAGAAGCGGCGCAAGCGGATGGCCAAGAAGAAGCACCGCAAGCTGCTCAAGCGCACGCGCGTTCAGCGTCGCAACAAGAAGTAAGCGAACGCGGTTCGTGAATCCGCAGCCCTCCCGCCGATCCGGCGGGAGGGCTGCGGTGCGTTGTGGGGGGGCAGTCGCCCGCATTCGGGCCAAAGACTTGGGGGAAGGCCGCCGCGCGGTCATCACAGGGCAACATCCACCCGCTACGGTGACGGCCAGGGGAAACCTTTCGACGGAAGGCGCTGATCTTGGGGAAGGTCGTGCTGGTCACGGGAGCGGCCCGGCAGCTGGGGGGCCGCTTCGTGCGGCGCATCCAGCGTGATCCGGGAGTGGACCGGGTGATCGCCGTCGACGCGGTCGCGCCCGGACACGAGTTGGGCGACGCCGATTTCGTGACGGCGGACATCCGCCAGCCCGCGATCGCCAGAGTCCTCGCCGAGCACTCCGTCGACACGGTGGTGCATCTGGACGTCTCGGCCAAGGCGGTCGGCACGGGCGGCCGGACGACGGTCAAGGAGACCAACGTCATCGGCACCATGCAGCTGCTCGGCGCCTGTCAGAAGGCGCCGAGCGTGCGGCGGCTGGTGGTCAAGTCCAGTACGAATGTGTACGGCTCGGCGCCGCGCGACCCGGCGGTCTTCACCGAGACCACCCCGCCCAAGTCCCTGCCCAGCGGCGGCTTCGCCAAGGACGTGGTGGAGGTCGAGGGGTACGTACGGGGCTTCGCGCGCCGCAGGCCGGACGTCGCCGTGTGCGTGCTCAGGTTCGCGAACATCCTGGGGCCCCGGGCCGACTCGCCGCTCGCCGACTATCTGTCGCTGCCCGTGCTGCCGACGGTGTTCGGATACGACCCGAGGCTCCAGTTCGTGCACGAGGACGATGTCGTCGACGTACTGGGCGTCGCGTCGGGCGAGCCGGGACGCGGGACGCTGAACAGCGGCACGTTCAATATCGCCGGGGACGGGGTGCTGCTGCTCTCGCAGTGCTCGCGGCGCCTGGGCCGGCCGACGATGCCGTTGCTGCTGCCCGCGGTCACCTGGGTCGGCCAGGCGTTGCGTACGGTCGGCATGACGGACTTTTCGCCGGAGCAGATCCGGCTGCTCACCCACGGCCGGGTGGTCTCCACCGTCCAGATGCGCGAGACCCTCGGCTTCCACCCCCGGTTCAGTACCGCGGAGACGTTCGCGGAGTTCGCGCGCAGTCAGGGGCCCGGACTGCTGCCGCCCGAAGCGGTGGGCAGGGCGGTCGACAGACTGGCCGTCATGCCGTTCGCCGGGGCGGGCGGCGATGTTCCGGGGATCACCGGGACCGGCGACACCGAGCCGGCCCCCAGCGCCAGGTAGAGGAGCGCACCGACGATGGCGGATGCCAAGGTCATTCCGTTCGACGACGACCGTTCGCGGACGGGCGGCTCAGCGCGCCCCGCACGGCGCCGGCCCGCAGGGGGTGGCGGCCGGGGCCAGGGGTCCACGGCGGCCTCCGTGGTGGGGACCGCGGCCGTGAGCGCCCTTCCGGGGCAGCAGGACGCCTCGAAGCCGCAGGAGGAGCCCGAGCGGGCCGGGCAGCCCGCGGAGCGGGACGATCGCGGCGGCTGGGACCGGCGGATCGCCGGCGGGCTCGCGTTCCTGCGGCGGCGGGTCACGGGTGACTACGACGTCGACGAGTTCGGGTACGACGAGGAGCTGACCGATCAGGTCCTGATGTCGATGCTCCGGCCGGTGTACGAGAAGTACTTCCGGGTCGAGGTGAAGGGCATCGAGAACATCCCCGCCGAGGGCGGGGCACTGATCGTGTCCAACCACTCGGGGACGTTGCCGCTCGACGGGCTGATGCTCCAGGTCGCCGTGCACGACAACCATCCGGCGGGCCGTCATCTGCGGCTGCTCGCCGCCGATCTCGTGTTCATGCTGCCGGTGGTGAACGAGCTGGCCCGTAAGGCCGGGCACACGCTGGCCTGTGCGGAGGACGCGGAGCGGCTGCTGCGGCGGGGCGAGGTCGTCGGGGTGATGCCGGAGGGGTTCAAGGGCATCGGGAAGCCGTTCGGGGAGCGGTACAAGCTGCAGCGCTTCGGGCGTGGCGGCTTCGTGTCCACGGCGCTGCGGGCCGGGGTGCCGATCGTTCCGTGTTCGATCGTGGGGGCGGAGGAGATCTACCCGATGATCGGCAACTCGAAGACGCTGGCGCGGCTGCTGGGCTTTCCGTACTTCCCGATCACGCCTACGTTTCCCTGGCTCGGGCCGCTCGGGGCGGTGCCGCTGCCGACGAAGTGGACGATCCAGTTCGGGGAGCCGATCTCCACGAGCGGGTATCCGGTGGAGGCGGCGGAGGATCCGATGCTGATGTTCAACCTGACGGATCAGGTGCGGGAACAGATTCAGCACACGCTGTACAAGCTGCTGGTGCAGCGGAGGTCGGTGTTCTTCTGAGGGGCGTGCCGGTACGCGGAGGGGGACGGCTCGCCGAGCCGTCCCCCTCCGTCCGAGGCGGCGCTAGTCGTTCTTCAGGTCCTCGCCGTTGATCCCCAGGCCCGGGAGGAGGCCGGGGAGGAGCGGCGGGAGGGTCACGTCCGGGGTGGGCGGGGTACTGAACCGGCCGTCGGCGGACGGGAGGGTGCCCGGAGGCGGGGTGCCGAGGAGGCCGTCCGTGCCGCCGCTGATCAGGCCCTCGGACGAGGCGCTGCCCGATCCTGACGGGTGGGGCGAGGAGCTGTTGTCCGTACGGCCCTGCGAGGCCTCCGGTGACGTGGGCGCCGAGGGGGCCGTACGCGAGGGTTGCGTGCCCTGGTCCGCGGTGTCCGACTGCTGTGAGCCGCCGTTGCCGTTCGGGGTGCGGGGCAGCAGCGACTGCAGCGGCTGGACCTCTTCGTCTATGGCGTCGAAGACGGAGCTGACCTGGTCGCCGACGTCCGTCAGCTGTACGGGCAGCCGGCCGCGGAGGCTGCTCCAGCTCTCGCGGTGCGAGCGGGAGAAGGAGTCCAGGGTCTGGATGGGGCCGATGGCGCCGTTCTGCTGGTACGCGGAGTGGAGCAGGCGGTGGCCCTCGCTGGCGTCGTGCGTCATGCCGTTGAGCGTGCGCCTGACTTCGCCGAGCTGTTCGTGGTCCAGGTCGCCGGAGCGGGCGCGCTCCATCAGCCGACGGGCCTCGCTGAGCCGGGTCGACGCCTGGTCCAGGTAGGCCTCGCCGCGGTCGGCGTCGCCGCTGGCCATGCCGAGCTGGATGTCCTCCATGCCGCGCTTGAGCCCGTACAGCGAATCACCCGGCAGGGCGTCGGAACTGGCAGCGGCCACTCCGCCGAAGGCCCCCGCCGCCACACCGACGGTGAGTCCGCCGGCCGCGAGGCCCTTCGTCCAGCGTGAACGCGGACGCAATTTCCGGAGCGGGGAGGCCCGGTGGGCTCCCTTGGTCCGCTGCTCGGGCACCGTAGGGCCCGCGGACGCACCGCCCTCGGTGAACATGGCCTCCATGGCGGCGACGAGCTGGGCTCGCTGCACCACTTTGACCTCGGGATCCAACTCCGGCCGCGGTACCTCACCGAGGCCGTTCGCCAGGGCCAACAGCGGTCCGTGGGCGGCCGGTTCGGCCGGTCCCTCGGGCTGTTCGGCCGCCGCACCGCGGAGCGACTGCTCCTCCAGGGCCTGGGCGAAGGCGTTCGCCCGCCGGTGTGCCGAAACGTTTGCGATCACTGGCGGCACCTCCTCTCGTCATGACGGTCGACTCCCCTGGTGGTCCGGAAGGTTGCACACCTTGAGCGCTTCCACACGAATGAGTGAGTGTCGGCGGACATGGGGTGACGACAGGGGGCCTGCAACCGGCACAACGAGGGGCGCGGCACTTGGGTTACGCACGAAGGATGATCGGACCAGTGTGTGATGAGCGTGTCGCCGAGAGTGATTCGGCCGGGGGTGGGGTCAGCGGGCATCTTCCGGGAGGAGCCGGGCCAGCGTGCGGACGGCGCGGTACTGCAGGGTCTTGATCGCGCCCTCGTTCTTGCCCATGACCCGGGCGGTCTCGGCGACCGAGAGGCCCTGCAGGAAGCGCAGGGTCACGCACTCCTGCTGCTGGGGGTTGAGCCGGCGCACGGCCTGTAGGAGCGCGGCGTTGGAGAGGGACTCCAGGACGGAGTCCTCGGGACTGCGCTCGACCTCGTTGGCGTCGAGCATTTCGCCGGTGGTCACTTCCAGCCGGAAGCGGCTGGACTTGAAGTGGTCGGCGACCAGGTTGCGGGCGATGGTGACCAGCCAGGCGCCGAAGTCGCGGCCCTGCCAGGTGAACGTGGAGATGCGGCGCAGGGCGCGCAGGAAGGTCTCACTGGTGAGGTCCTCCGCCGTCGCCTTGCCGCCCACGCGGTAGTAGATGTAGCGGTAGACGGTGTCGCTGTACTGGTCGTAGAGGCGGCCGAAGGCGTCGGCCTCGCCGGCCTGTGCGCGCTCGACGAGATCCATCATGCGCGCGCTGTCGCTGTCGGCGGTGGGCCGACGAACGGTGGACGTGGTCGTTGCGCCGCGGTTGCTGCGTCTTCCGACCGCCGCACTGCGTTCGGCCAGGGCGTAGCAAGGGCCGGCAGGTGCAGGGGTGGCAAATGCGGGTACGGCGTACGCGGTGGGGACGAAGCCGCGCAAGCGGTCGGCGACCGTTGCGCGCAGCGTAGCCAGGCCCGAGGCGTCAACCCCGACGTGTGGGTACACGGGACTCCCAGAGGCAGAGCTTCCATCACGTGCAGTGCGAAACCGTCACTCGTCGTAGTGAGTGGTGGGTTCCGGAATGCGTCTGAGGAGAATAACGCTTCGTACAGGCAGTGCTACGCCCAGTTGCTCAAATCATCGATTACGTCGCTTCTGTAGCGACTAAACGACGCATTAAGTGGCACATCGTGACCGTTTATTGATCGAATTGCTTCGGGATCTGCCTGCCGGGGCGACGGGTTGTGGCCGTGTGCGAGCAAGGCGACTGGCCGGAGCGGTCGGTGGGTAAGGGGTTCCGGTCGGCCGCGCGGGTCCGGGCGTGGCTCGCCCGGCCCACGGAGGGGCCGGGCGGGGCGGGGGTGCGTCAGCGGCGGCGGCGGTGCAGGGCGACGGCGGCCGCGGTGCCGCCCGCGATGGCGCCCACGCCGGCCGCGGCCGGGATGCCGACCTTGGCCGCCTTGCGGCCCGTCCGGTAGTCCCGCAGCCGCCAGTCGCGCGCGCGGGCGTGCTTGCGGAGCTTGGCGTCCGGGTTGATCGCGTACGGGTGTCCGACCAGGGACAGCATCGGGATGTCGTTGTGCGAATCGCTGTACGCCGCGCAGCGGTCGAGGTCCAGGCCCTCGGCGGCGGCCAGGGCGCGGACCGCCTCGGCCTTCGCGGGGCCGTGCAGCGGCTCGCCGACCAGGCGGCCGGTGTAGACGCCGCCGACGGATTCGGCGACCGTGCCGAGCGCGCCGGTCAGGCCGAGGCGGCGGGCGATGATCGTGGCGGTCTCCACCGGGGCCGCGGTGACCAGCCAGACGCGCTGTCCGGCGTCGAGGTGGGCCTGGGCGAGGGCCCGGGTGCCGGGCCAGATGCGGTCGGCCATGTACTCGTCGTAGATCTCCTCGCCGATGGACATCAGCTCCGAGACGCGGTGGCCCTTGACGATGGACAGGGCGCTGTCGCGGGCGTCCTGCATGTGCTCCGGGTCCTCGACGCCCGCCAGTCTGAACCAGGCCTGCTGCCAGGCGAACCGGGTCAGCTCGCGGCGCTGGAAGAACTTCCGCTTGTACAGGCCGCGGCCGAAGTGGAAGATCGCCGCGCCCTGCATGACGGTGTTGTCCAGGTCGAAGAAGGCGGCGGCCCGGTCGTCGCCGACGACGGGGAAGGGTGCTTCCTCGGCCTCCGCCTTCGTGGCGGCGTCCTGCTCGGTGCCGGGGGGCTGATCGGCGGGGAGGGTGGACCTCCGCGCTGCCTCAGCTGCTGCCTCGCCGGCCAGCACGCTCCGTGCTGTCGCGGGGCGCCTACGGGGTGTGAGCCATCCAAGAGCGGCCATGCCGTGAGCATAGCCAGTCGGCTCGGCCCTTCCCGACCTGCCGGGATGCCGCGGCGTGAACTCTTGGCTGAGGGTCTGTCGAACGGGCGATTCCGGGCATACCGGATCAAGGGCGGAACAGGTCCCCTCCCGGCGCAGAATGAAGGCATGAGTGCCTTGTTGCGACGTACGAAGAAGAAGCCCGCGGAACGAGTGGTGACCCTGGTCGGGAAGCCCGGGTGTCACCTCTGTGACGACGCGAGGCAGGTGGTGCGGGAGGTGTGCGAGGAGACCGGCGCGTCCTGGGAGGAGAAGGACATCACCCGGGACGAGGAGCTGTACCGGGAGTACTGGGAGCAGATCCCGGTGGTGCTGATCGATGACGAACAGCACACGTTCTGGCGGGTGGACCCGGCGAGGCTGCGTGAGGCACTGCGTTCGTGAGCGAAAGCCGGTTACCATCGTGGGCGTTTTGAGTGCTCTCGGGGGAGTGGTTGTGAGGAGTGTGTGCCGCTTTGCCCCCTTCGGGCCCGCAACGGGCTGATGCGATCCTTGGTTCCGGGATCGCGCGACGAATGTGCGTGACCCCGGTCACTTTGACCGGACAAAACGGACACTATCTTTGTGCACGTGTTCACAAAGACATAGCCTGCATTCGACGGGGCGGTCCGGGGAAATGCGGCCGCCTGCAGCCCCGCTCATCCCGCAGGAGCACCGTGGCAACTGGCCGAACTCACCGACCGGCGACCCGTAGCCGAGGAATTCCCGAGGCCACCGTCGCCCGACTTCCGCTGTACTTGCGCGCACTGACCGCGCTCTCCGAGCGCTCGGTACCCACGGTCTCGTCCGAGGAACTCGCCGCGGCGGCGGGGGTCAACTCTGCCAAGCTCCGCAAGGACTTCAGCTACCTCGGCTCGTACGGGACGCGCGGTGTCGGGTACGACGTCGAGTATCTCGTCTACCAGATCTCCCGCGAACTCGGGCTCACCCAGGACTGGCCGGTCGTGATCGTCGGTATCGGTAACCTCGGCGCCGCGCTCGCCAACTACGGCGGTTTCGCCTCCCGCGGTTTCCGGGTCGCCGCGCTGATCGACGCCGACCCCGCGATGGCCGGAACGCCGGTCGCCGGGATTCCCGTCCAGCACGCCGACGAACTGGAGCGGATCGTCGGCGACAACGGCGTGTCGATCGGTGTCATCTCGACCCCGGCCGGTGCCGCGCAGCAGGTCTGCGACCGGCTCGTCGCCGCGGGCGTCACCTCCATCCTGAACTTCGCACCGACCGTGCTGTCCGTGCCCGACGGCGTCGACGTCCGCAAGGTCGACCTCTCCATCGAGCTCCAGATCCTCGCCTTCCACGAGCAGCGCAAGGCCGGCGAGGACACCACCGAGAGCAGCCCGGACCCGGCCGCACCCCCTGTGCGCTCGGTCACCGGCGGCCGGAAGGGACCCGACGGGGACATGCCCGCCGTGATGCCGGCATGAGTCTTCTTGTCGTAGGGCTGAGCCACCGCAGCGCCCCGGTCTCCGTGCTGGAGCGGGCCTCGCTGGCTGCCGAGACGCAGGCCAAGCTGCTCCAGGACACCCTCGCCGCGGAGCCCGCGGTCGAGGCCGCCGTGCTGGCCACCTGCAACCGCATCGAGCTGTACGCCGACGTGGACAAGTTCCACGCGGGCGTCGCCGAGCTGTCCACGCTCCTCGCCCAGCACAGCGGCGTCGGTCTGGACGAGCTCACTCCGTATCTCTATGTGCACTACGAGGACCGGGCCGTCCACCACCTCTTCTCGGTGGCGTGCGGGCTGGACTCGATGGTCGTCGGCGAGGGCCAGATCCTCGGCCAGATCAAGGACGCGCTGGCGCTGGGGCAGGAGCTCCACACCGCGGGCCGGCTGCTGAACGACCTGTTCCAGCAGGCCCTGCGGGTCGGCAAGCGGGCCCACAGCGAGACCGGGATCGACCGGGCCGGGCAGTCGCTCGTCACCTTCGGCCTCGAACAGCTCGCGGCCGGCGCGGATGTCGCCGACTGGGCCGGGGGCAAGCGCGCCCTGGTGATCGGCGCGGGCTCGATGTCCTCGCTCGCCGCCGCCACCCTGGCCCGTACCGGTGTCGCCGAGATCGTCGTCGCCAACCGGACCCGGGCCCGTGCCGACCGGCTCGTCGAGATCCTGGCCCAGCCCGGGGGTACGGGCGTGGCCGCCCGCGCCGTGGAGATGGCCGCGGTCCGCGACGAACTGACACGTGCCGATGTCGTCGTCTCGTGCACCGGCGCGACCGGTCTCGTGCTGACCGCCGGGGCTGTCGCCGAGGCGCTCGGCCTGGACGTCGACGACGCCGTCGAGACGCCCGCCGCCGCGCCCGCGGTGCCCGCCCCCGCCGATGTCGACCGGCACGCCGCCTGGGTGGAGAACGGCAGCGCCGGTACGGTGCGCCAGGCCGTCCGCCGGGCCACGGTGCCCGCCCAGGGCACCGGCCCCGTGCGTCTGGCCCTGCTGGACCTCGCCATGCCGCGCGACATCGACGGCGCGGCGGCCCGGCTCGACGGGGTGCGCCTCGTCGACATCGAGTCGCTCGCCGAGGCGTCGGCGGACGCCCCGATGGCCGCCGATGTGGACCAGGTGCGCACCATCGTCGCCGACGAGGTCGCCGCCTTCGGCGCCGCCCAGCGCGCCGCCCACATCACCCCGACCGTCGTCGCCCTGCGCACGATGGCCGCAGGCGTGGTCGCGGGCGAGATCGCGCGGCTCGACGGACGCCTCCCCGACCTGGACGAGAAGCAGCGCGCGGAGATCTCGCAGACCGTGCGCCGCGTCGTCGACAAGCTCCTGCACGCGCCCACCGTGCGGGTCAAGCAGCTCGCCAGCGAGCCCGGCGGTGCCGGGTACGCCGATGCGCTGCGGGAACTCTTCGACCTCGACCCGCAGACGGTCGCCGCCGTCTCCCGGGCAGACCTGAACGACCCGAATCGAGGGCGGTCATGACCGACAACTCAACCCCGGTCGCGGGGGCCGACAAGCCGCTGAGGCTGGGCACCCGGCGCAGCAAGCTCGCCATGGCGCAGTCCGGCCTCGTCGCCGACGCGGTCAGCGAGGTGACCGGGCGCGCCGTCGAGCTCGTCGAGATCACCACGTACGGCGACACCTCGCGGGAGCATCTCGCGCAGATCGGCGGCACCGGTGTGTTCGTCGCGGCGCTGCGCGACGCGCTGCTGCGCGGTGAGGTGGACTTCGCCGTCCACTCGCTCAAGGACCTGCCGACCGCGCAGCCCGAGGGCCTCGTGCTGGCCGCGGTGCCGGTGCGCGAGGACCCGCGCGACGTACTGGTGGCGCGGGACGGGCTGACCTTCGAGCAGCTGCCGTCCGGCGCCCGCATCGGTACCGGCTCGCCGCGCCGCATGGCGCAGCTCAACGCGTACGCCCGAAACCACGGCCTCGACATCGAGACCGTGCCGATCCGGGGGAACGTCGATACGCGTATCGGATTTGTCCGAAGCGGTGAGCTGGACGCGGTGGTACTCGCCGCGGCCGGGCTCAGCCGTCTCGGCCGGACCGGTGAGGTGACCGACTTCCTGTCGGTCGACACCGTCCTGCCCGCTCCCGGCCAGGGAGCACTGGCGATCGAGTGCGCTGCGAGCAGCGCCGACCTCGCCGCCGCGCTCGCCGAGCTCGACGACCCGTACACCCGGGCCGCCGTGACCGCCGAGCGTGCCCTGCTCGCCGCCCTGGAGGCCGGTTGCTCCGCACCTGTGGGTGCGCTGGCCGACCTCCTGGTCGACGGACAGGCTGTCAACGAACTGCGCCTGCGCGGTGTCGTCGGTTCCACCGACGGTTCCTCGCTGGTGCAGCTGTCCACCACCGGTCCCGTTCCCACGTCGCAGGACGACGCGGCGGCCCTCGGTCGCGAGCTCGCGGCCGAGATGCTTGCCAAGGGTGCGGCCGGTCTTATGGGGGAGCGAGCACTTTGAGCCCCACCGGCCACGCCGCAACCGACTTTCCGACCCTGTCCGCACAAGGGCACGTCACCTTCCTCGGCGCCGGTCCCGGTGACCCGGGACTGCTGACTCTGCGCGCCGTCGAGGCGCTTGCGAGCGCGGACGTCCTTGTCGCCGAGCCGGACGTCCTCGGCGTCGTTCGCTGCCATGCGCGGGCAAGCGTAAGCACCCCTGAGCTGACGGTTGTTGACGCGCAGTCAGCAGCCGCCGGTGTTCCCGTTCTCAGGGATGCGGCCAATCTTGTCATGGAGGCAGTGAGGGGTGGCAGGCGGGTCGTCCGTGCGGTCTCCGGCGACCCGGGACTGGACGGGAACGCCGGTGCCGAGATGCTCGCCTGCGCCGCCGCCGGTATCCCCTTCGAGGTCGTGCCGGGTGTCGCCAACGTCGTGGGCGTGCCCGCGTACGCCGGTGTGCCGCTGCGTGACGCGCAGGGCGCGGACGTCAGGTTCGTCGACGCCCGTACGGCGTCCGACCGCTGCTGGACCGAGGTCGGCGCGAGCGATGCCACGGCCGTCATCTCGACGACGCTCGACTCGGTGGCCGCGGCCGCCGGCGAGCTGGTCTCGGCGGGCCGTAAGCCCGACACCCCGCTGACCGTGACGGTCGCCGGTACGACGACCCGCCAGCGCACCTGGACGGCGACCCTCGGGACGATCGCCCAGGTCCTGAAGCAGGCGAAGGTCCTGCCGTCGCCCGAGGGCCACCGGCCCGTCATAGCCGTGGTCGGTGAGCGCAGCTCCGCAGCTCAGCGCGACCAGCTCGCGTGGTTCGAGTCCAAGCCGCTGTTCGGCTGGAAGGTACTCGTTCCGCGTACGAAGGAGCAGGCCGCGTCGCTCTCCGACCAGCTTCGTTCCTACGGTGCCGTGCCGCACGAGGTTCCGACGATCGCCGTCGAGCCGCCCCGTACGCCCCAGCAGATGGAGCGTGCGGTCAAGGGCCTGGTCACGGGCCGCTACGAGTGGATCGCCTTCACCAGCGTCAACGCCGTGAAGGCCGTCCGGGAGAAGTTCGAGGAGTACGGGCTCGACGCCCGTGCCTTCGCCGGGATCAAGGTCGCGGCCGTCGGCGAGCAGACCGCCGCCGCGCTGGTCGACTTCGGTGTGAAGCCGGACCTGGTGCCGTCCGGTGAGCAGTCCGCCGCCGGTCTGCTGGAGGACTGGCCGCCGTACGACCCGGTCTTCGACCCGATCGACCGGGTCTTCCTGCCGCGTGCCGACATCGCCACCGAGACGCTGGTGGCCGGGCTCATCGAGCTGGGCTGGGAGGTCGACGACGTCACCGCGTACCGCACGGTCCGCGCCTCGCCGCCGCCCGCCGACACGCGTGAGGCCATCAAGGGCGGCGGCTTCGACGCGGTGCTCTTCACCTCGTCGTCGACCGTGCGGAACCTGGTCGGCATCGCCGGCAAGCCGCACAACGTGACCGTCATCGCGTGTATCGGCCCGGCGACGGCGAAGACCGCCGAGGAGCACGGTCTGCGGGTCGACGTCCTCTCCCCGGAGCCGTCGGTGCACAAGCTGGCCGAGGCACTGGCCGAGTTCGGTGCGCGGCGCCGGGACGCGGCGAAGGAGGCCGGTGATCCGGTGACGCGGCCGAGCGAGCGGCGTCCCGGCGCGCGGCGTCGTCGTACGACGACCTGACCTGCGCGGTCGCGGTGTGTGAGGGGCCCGGTTGCTTCGGCAGCCGGGCCCCTGCCCGTTTCGCGGCCCGTTTCGCGGTCTTTTTCCGGCACAGGTGTCGGTAAGACGGTGATGTGTACGGGTCTAATCTCGAAGGATGACTGTGTACGGAAACTTCCCCGGCTCCCGCCCCCGGCGGCTGCGGACGACCCCGGCGATGCGGCGGATGGTCGCCGAGACACGGCTCGACCCGGCGAATCTGATCCTGCCCGCGTTCGTGCGCGAGGGCATCGACGCCCCGGTCGCCATCTCGGCCATGCCCGGCGTGCAGCAGCACACCCTGGACACCCTGCGGAAGGCCGCCGTCGAGGCGGTGTCGGCCGGGGTCTCCGGAATCATGCTCTTCGGCGTTCCCGCGGACGAGAAGAAGGACGCCCGGGGCACGGCGGGCACCGACCCGGAGGGCATCCTCCAGGTCGGGCTGCGTGCGGTGCGCGAGGAGGTCGGTGACGACCTCGTCGTCATGTCCGACCTGTGCCTGGACGAGTACACCGACCACGGCCACTGCGGTGTGCTGACCGAGGACGGCCGCGTCGACAACGACGCGACGCTGGAGCGGTACGCCGAGATGGCCCAGGTCCAGGCCGACGCGGGCGCCCATGTGGTGGGCCCCAGCGGCATGATGGACGGCCAGGTCGGTGTCATCCGCGACGCGCTCGACCAGACGGGCCACGAGGACGTCTCGATCCTCGCGTACACCGCGAAGTACTCCTCGGCGTTCTACGGGCCGTTCCGCGAGGCCGTCGGCTCCTCGCTCAAGGGCGACCGCAAGACGTACCAGCAGGACCCGGCGAACGCCCGTGAGTCGCTGCGCGAGCTGGCGCTCGACCTGGAGGAGGGCGCCGACATGGTCATGGTCAAGCCGGCCGGGCCGTACCTCGACATCCTCGCGAAGGTCGCCGACTCGGTGGACGTGCCGGTCGCGGCGTATCAGATCAGCGGTGAGTACGCGATGATCGAGGCCGCCGCGGAGAAGGGCTGGATCGACCGGGACGCGGCCATTCTGGAGAGCCTGACCGGGATCCGGCGCGCGGGTGCGCAGATGATCCTCACGTACTGGGCGACGGAGGTCGCGCAGCGGCTGCGGCGCTGAACGGAAGCGATGACAGTAGGCGGACTCCAGGGATCGTCGCAATACGGAGAGTGCTGCGACGATCCCAGGTCGTGCCTGCGAGGGCTTGAACGAGCTGGTCAACGGCCGGTGCGCCGACGTGAGGCGGACGGCACGCCCGAGCCGGCCTGGGGCGGCGACAACAACCGGGGCAGCGGCCTGCACGACGCGTACCGCGTGGTCGAGAACGCCTTCAAGGAACTCGACGCCCCCGGCGAGTGGTTCTGCGGCAAGCCCACAGGGAAGCTGTATTTCTGTCCCCCGGCGGAACCGACCCCGCCCGGGCCCGTGCCGAGACGGCTGAGCAGAACAATCTGATCCGGGTGGAGGGCGACGGGCCGTCCGCCGCCTGACCTTCTCCGGTTTCACCTCCACCGGGACCCACCACACGCTCTGGAACACCACGGCCCCTTCAACTCCTGGGGCCGGGACCGCTTCTGGCCGTTGACCGCCGACGACGCCACGAAGAAGTCGTACGCGAAGCTGGACGCGATGGAGACCGCCATCGTCCGCCACAACGTCTTCGTCAACGGCGGTGCGCACTTCCACGTCGCGGACGGCGGCGGGGCCGGCCAGTCGGCCCCGCCGCAAAGCAGTTGCGCTGAACCTCTTGCTGGGGCGACCTGATCTCCCTAATCTGAACCTTCAAATCCAGGCAAGCAAACACAGCAAGCGCCGTTAGGGCAAACTTTTGAACGATCAAATTCGCCGAGCGCCCGACGCCGCCGCTGCGGCCGCCGGTCCGGCCCCCGTCCACGGTCCGATGGTGGGTTACCTCGACTACGCCAGGGTCGGCCCGCTCTCCCGCCCAGCCGCCGCTGCGCTCGCCGCCACGACCGCGCTCGCCACCCGCGTCGACCCCGCCGACCTCGACCGGCTGTTCGCCCTCAGCGACGCCGCCCAGATCTCGGCGGCCCGGCTGCTCGACGCCCGTCGGCACGAGATCGCCCTGGCCCCGTCCACCAGCAACGGCCTGTTCACCGTGGCCGCCGCACTCCATGGCCCCGGTACTGTCCTGGTGCCCCGCGACGAGTTCCCCGCCAACCTCTACCCCTGGCTCCGCTTCGCCGCCCGCGGCGGCCCCGCAGTCCGCCTCGTCGACCCGGCCGGGCAGCGGCACATCACCCCCGACCTTCTGCGCCGCCACCTCACTCCCGACGTCACCGCCCTCACCGTCAGCGCCGTCGACTCGCTCACCGGCCACCTGGCACCGCTCGCCGCCCTCAAGGAGGTCCTCGGCCCCGGCCGGCTGCTGATCGTCGACGCCATCCAGGGCCTGGGTTCCGTCCCCCTGGAAGCGGACGCCGCAGACATCCTCGTCAGCGGCGGCCAGAAGTGGCTACGGGCCGGCTGGGGAGCCGCGCTGCTACTGATCCGCGACCGGTGCGCCGAGCGCCTGGCTCCCGGGCTCGGCGGTTGGGCCGGCGTCGCGGAGCCCTTCGCGCCTCGGCATCCGGCGCCACCGCTGCCCGGGGCTGCCGCCCACCTCGCCACCAACCCGGACTTCCCGGCCGCCGCGGCCATCGGCGCAGCCATCGACGACCTGTTCGACCAGGGTGGCCCGGCCGCCGTCGGCGCCCGTATTCGCGCCACCCTTGCCGACCTGCTCGACCGCGCACGGCGGGCCGGCGCCGATGTCCTGCTGGACGGACTCGGCCCCCACGAGCGCGCCGGCATCGGCACCTTCCGCCTGCCCGGCCACGACCCCGCCACCGTCCACCGCACCCTCGAAGCGGCCGGCCTGATCACCACCCGCCGCGACGAGTGGATCCGACTGTCTCCCCACACCTCCACCCCGGGCGCCGCGGCCGACCTGCTTGCCGAGGCGCTGCACACCCTCACTCACCGCACAACCCACTATCCCCAGGAGCCGACATGTCCCACCAGCTGAGCCGCCGCCGCCTGCTCCAGCTCGCCACCGCCTCCGCCGCGGGCCTCGGCCTTGCCGCCTGCGGCGACAACGGATCGGGCGGCGCCGCCGCCGGAGGCGACGGTGACAGCGGCAAGATCACGGTCTGGAGCTGGACCACCGCGGCCGAGGGCCTGCGCAGCGTCGTCCCCTCCTTCGAGCGGGACAACCCCGGCATCAAGGTCGACGTCCAGGACGTCGGCGAACCAGCTATTTGGGACAAAATAACCGTCGGCCTCGCCTCGGGCGGCAAGGGTCTCGCCGATGTCCTGCACATCGGCGTCGACTACCTGCCCGGCTACCTGGACAAGTTCCCCGACGGCATCGCCGACCTGTCCAAGCTCGGCGCCGACAAGTACAAGGACGCCTTCGCCAAGGGCCTGTGGCCGACCGTCATAGGCAAGGACAAGGCCGCCCACGCCCTCCCGTGGGAGGTCAACCCGCTCGGTCTCTTCTACCGGAAGGACTACTTCGAGAAGGCCGATGTCGATCCCGCAAGCATCAGCAACTGGGACGACATGATCGCCGCCGGGCGGAAGATCCGCGCTGCCAACGACGTCCAACTGCTCGGGCTCGACAAGACCGGCGCCACCCAGGACATGGACTTCTTCCAGAACCTGATGCAGCTCCAGGGCGCCTTCTACTTCGACCACGAGGGCAGGATCACGCTCGCCTCCCCGGCCGCCGTCAAGGCCCTCACCGTCATCAAGCGGCTCAACGACGCCGATCTGCTCGCCGACACCGCGGGCCAGGGCACCGGGAAGCGCCTGCTCAGCCAGGGGAAGCTCGCCACCGTCGCGGACGCCGTCTGGGCCGCGGAATATCTGGCCCTCAAGTTCCCCGACCAGAAGGGAAAGTGGCGCGTCATGCAGCCGCCCGCCGCCGTTCCCGGGGGCAAGCGCAACGTCATCGTCAACTCCACCTACCTGACCGTCTCCGCCTCCAGCAAGCGCCGCAAGGCCGCCTGGCGGTTCATCGAGTACGCGCTCACCAAGCCCGCCGAGATCAACCGGATCTTCACCTCCGGGGGCGTCTTCCCCGCCCTCACCGCGGCGTACAGCGACCCGAAGTTCAGCGCGCCCCACCCCTTCTACGGCGGCCAGAAGGTGCTGAAGCCCTTCGTCGAATCGCTCGACTCCCCGTCCGAGGCCACCAACTTCACCAGCGACTACGCCCGCGCCCTCAAGTTCGCCAGCGACGCCCAGAGCCGGGTGCTGCTCAAGGGCGCCGACCCGGCCGACTCCCTCAAGGACGCCGCCGAGCAGCTCGCCCAGCAGACCGGCCGGCAGCAGGCGGCCTGACCACCATGTCCCTCGCCCCGCCCGAACGCGCTCCCGACACCGCCACCGGCGCCGCCGCCCCGGCCGGCCGCGGCCCCGTCAAGCACACCGGCCGCACCCGCCCGGACCGACGCCGGCTGCTGACCCGCGACTCCGTCCCGTACCTGCTGATCATGCCCGCCGTCCTGGGCTTCGCGGTCTTCAAGGCCTACCCCATCGTCGCCTCGCTCTGGATCAGCCTCACCACCGGCAACGGCGACGACCGGCACTTCACCGGACTCGACAACTACCAGCGCCTGCTGAACGACCCGCTGTTCTGGACCGCGCTGAAGAACACCGCGCTGATCCTGGTCGTCCAGGTGCCGCTGATGCTCGGCCTCGCCCTGCTCCTCGCCCTCGGCCTCAACTCCACCAAGGTCTGGCTACGCCCGCTCTGGCGACTCGGCGTCTTCGTCCCCTCGCTGACCGGCCTGGTCGCCGCGGGCGTGATGTTCTCCGTGATCCTCAACCGCGACGCCGGACTGCTGAACTGGGTCCTCTCCCTGTTCGGCATCGACCGGGTGAACTGGCTCGGCAGCCCCTTCTGGGCCCGCGTGGGCGTCGTCCTCGTCATCACCTGGCACTACACCGGCTACAACGCGGTGATGTACCTCGCCGGCCTGCAGGGCATTCCCAACGAGTTGTACGAGGCCGCGATGGTCGACGGCGCGGGACCGATCCGCCGCTTCGTCTCCATCACCCTTCCCCAACTGCGGCCGATCCTGCTCCTCACCGTGGTGCTCTCCACCATCGGCACCCTGCAGCTCTTCGACGAGCCGTACGTCCTCACCGGCGGCGGCCCCGACAACGCCACCTTGACGGTCACCATGTACCTCTACAACAACGGCTTCAAGTATTTCGACTTCGGCTACGCATCGGCCCTCGCCTACGCGCTCGCACTGATCGTCTCCGTGCTCGGCATCGTGCAGGTCCGCCTGATGGGAGAGCGCCGGTGAAGCGCCGCGGCCCCCTGCTCACCCTGCTGCTCGCGGGCGCCTTCGGGCTCTGCGTCGGTCCGTTCTACTGGCTTGCCATCGCCGCCACCCAGGACGACAAGGACGTGTTCTCCTGGCCGCCGAAGCTGCTGCCCGGCGGCCACCTCATGGACAACCTCCACGGGCTCCAGGAATCCATCGGACTCACCCGCGTCCTGCTCAACACCGTGCTGGTGGCGGGCGTTCAGACGATCGGCGCGGTCGTCGTCTCGGTCCTTGCGGGCTACGCCTTCGCCAAATTCGAGTTCCGCGGGCGCAACCTGTTCTTCGTCCTGCTGCTCAGCACCCTGGTCCTCCCCGACACGGTGATGCTCATCCCGATCTTCGAGATGATGATGAAGCTGGGCCTGATCGACTCCTACCAGTCCGTCATCCTCCCCGGCCTGGTCACCCCGTTCGGCATCTTCCTGATGCGGCAGGCACTGCGCTCCATGCCCGACGAACTCCTGGACGCCGCCCGCGTCGACGGCGCCGGCGAACTGCGGGTGCTGTGGCGGATCGTCATCCCGGTCAACCGGCCGGTCATCGCGGCGCTCGCGCTGTTCGTCTTCCTCGGCGGCTGGAACCAGTTCGTCTGGCCGCTGATCGCGCTGCGCAGCCCCGAGATGTACACGCTGCCCGTGGCCACCGCCACCCTGCAGGGTCTTGCGACCACCAACTACGCGCAGGTCCTGCTCGCCGCCGCCATCGCCGCCATCCCCGTGATGGCCCTCTTCCTCGTTCTGCAACGCCAGTTCATCTCCGGCCTGCTGGCCGGGGCCACCAAGGAGTGAGAACCGTGACCACCGAACAGCCCGTCCCGGCCTGGCGCCCGAACACGCCGACCGGGGCCACTCCCGACATCGTCGGTCACCGGCAGCTCGTCACCGGCCTGCTCCACTCCACCGGCGCCCCGCTCGTGGTTCACCTCACCGGGCTCGGCTGCGACCGGCTGGAGACCGCTGTCACCCCGGCCGGCGACGGCGTGGTCCTCATCGAGGTCACGGCGGCGGCCGCGGCCACCGTCCGCGCCGAATGGCGGATCCCCTGCGTCGGGGCCACCGCCTACTGGACCCCGGACACCAGGGCCTCCCACTGGCTGCCGCCGTCCTGGGCCGCCCCCCGGACCGTCTCGCTCGCCCTGGGCGCCCCCGTCACCAGCCTGGTCGGCACCGACGACCGCGCCCTGTGCACCGCCGCCGCCGGCGAGACCTCCGCGCCCGTGCGGGTCGGCGCCGGTGTGGTGGAGGAGAGCGGAGAGTTCGCCTTCACCGTCGAACAGGACCTCACCCCGGACGGGCCGCCGCTGCGGCTGCGGATCGACCTCAGCGGCCGCCACTTCGCCGCCACCCTGCAGGCCGTCACTGCTTGGTGGGCCGAGGGCCTGCACCACCCCGGCGTCGCCCCCGCCGCCCGGATGCCCTCGTACTCCACCTGGTACAGCCTCCACCAGAACGTCGACACCGCCGTGATCGAACGCCAGGCCGCCCTCGCCGCGGCCGTCGGCTGCGAGAGCATCATCGTCGACGACGGCTGGCAGACCGCCGACCGCACCCGCGGCTACGCCCACTGCGGCGACTGGGACATCAACGCGGCGGCCTTCCCCGACCCCGCGGCCCACGTCGCCGAGGTCCACCGGCTCGGCCTCGCCTACCTCCTCTGGTACGCGCTGCCGTTCATCGGCCGGCACAACGACGCCTGGGACCGCTTCAAGGGCATGATCCTGCGCGAGGAGCCCCACCTGGACGCGGCCGTGCTCGACCCCCGCCACCCCGAGGTCCGCGCCTACCTGATCGAGAAGGTCTCCCGCGCCGTCGAGCAGTGGGGCATGGACGGTCTGAAGCTCGACTTCGTCGACCGCTTCGCCGTCCCCGACCCCCCGCCCGCCCCGGCCGGTGCCGACCGCGCGGCCGTCCACGAGGGCGTGCTCCAGTTGCTCGCCGACCTCGACGCCCGCCTGCGCCGCACCCGTCCCGACGTGATCGTCGAGCACCGCCAGCCGTACATCAGCCCGGGTCTCTGGCCGTACGCCACCATGGTCCGTGCCGTCGACTGCCCGCTCAGCCCCGCCGAGAACCGCCAGCGCACCGTCGACTGCCGGCTCACCGCGGGCCCGCTCGCCGTCCACGCCGACATGATCATGTGGAACTCCGCCGAGACGCACGAGTCCGTCGCCGTCCACCTCGTCAACGCCCTGTTCTCGGTGCCGCAGATCTCCGTCGACCTCGCCGCCCAGAGCCCCGACCAGCTCGCCACCCTGCGCTTCTGGCTCGGCGTCTTCCGCCGGTACGCCGACGTCCTCCAGCTCGGCCTCCTGGAACCCGCGCGGCCGGACCTCGGCTACCCCCTGATCCGCGCCCATGACCACCGCACCACCGTGGTCGCACGCTACGCGCCGCTGCCCGTCGCCCTCCCGGACCGGCACGCTGCGGACGGTCCGCAGACCCTGCTCGTCGCCAACGCGGACAGCGACCCCGTGGTGCTCCTGACCACCACCCGGCCGGAACGGGCCCTTGCCCTCGTCCAGGACTGCCGTGGTGAGATCCTGTCCGAGACCGTGCTCGACCTTGTCGCCGGGGTGAACCCGGTGACCGTGCCGACCGGTGGCCTGCTCACCCTGACCCGCGAGCACTGACGACCGGGGGCCGGGGGCGGCCACCCGCCGCCCCCAGCCCGCCGACCACCGCCCGCAGAGGAACGATGACCGCTCGACAGGTGACCATCGAGGACGTCGCACGCGCGGCCGGAGTCTCCCGCCAGACCGTCTCGAACGCCCTCAACGCACCCCACCGGCTGCGCGCCACCACCCTCGCCCGGGTCACCGCCGCCATCGACGAACTCGGATACCAGCCCGACCAGTCCGCCCGCAGCCTGCGCACCGGCACCCGCAAGGTCATCGGCTATCCCGCCCCCGCCGACAACCCCGCCGACCCCAACCCCCTGATGGGCGGCTTCCTCCAGGCGCTGGTGACCGCCGCCGACGCCGTCGGCCACCGCATCCTGCTGTTCCGCTCCGATCCCCAGCAGGGCGCCAGGGCGGTCGCCAAGTCGTTGAACGGCCTGATCGCGGCCCGCCAGGTCGACGGGTTCATCCTCTCCGACGTCGTCCACGACGACCCCCGCGTCGACGTGCTCACCGAAGCCGGCTTCCCGTTCGCCGCCTTCGGCCGCATCGCCTCCGGCCGCCCGCAGAACTGGGTCGACATCGACTCCGCCGCCGCCACCGCCGCCCTGGTCGAACTCCTCCTCGACCAGGGCCACCGCCGGATCTGCTACCTCAACTCCGCCGCGTCCCTGCCCTGGCTCGCCGACCGCAGGGCCGGCCTCCTGCAGGCCGCGGCCGCCGCCCCCGACGGCGCCTTCGAGGTCGGCGTCCCCGACGACGACCCGGCCGCGCTCTCCCACGCCGTCCAGCGCCTGCTCAGCGGACCCGACCGCCCGACCGCCCTGGTCTGCGCAAGCGACTGGCTCGCCCTGACCGCCTACCAGGCCGTCCGCGCCGCAGGCCTCACCGTCGGCGCCGACGTCGCCGTCACCGGCTTCAACGACATCCCGCTCTGCACCGTGCTCCAACCCACCCTCACCAGCGTGCGCCTGCCCCTGGCCGCCATCGCCCACGCCCTCGTCGACCGGCTGATCACCGCCGTCGAGGACCCCACCGGAGCCCCGGCGAGCGGGCTGCTGCTTCCTGCGGAGCCGGTCGTGCGTGACAGCACGCCGGGGCGGTAGCGGCCGTCGGCCGTCACACCGGCCCGGCGGCCTTGCGCAGCAGGACCGACCACTCGCGGAGGTTGCGGCACGGCCGGGCGGCGAGCTCCGGCTCGGCCCATGCCTCGACGGTTCGGCCGAGCGGGACGAGCAGCTTGCCGCGCACCGCCGGGAGCAGGTGCGACCCCGACAGGCGCTCGGATACGGACGGCTCGCCGTGCAATTAGACCGACCGGCAATTGGGGGGTGGGAGAAGGAGCGGGGCTGGGCGCGTGCAGCTGCAAGGCGGAGGATTGAGGCATGGCGGAGCCATGGTGATTGACGACAACGCGGCAGATGCGCGCACCCAGCCCCGCGACGCCGCCCCCCGATTGCCGGTCGGTCTTAGCTGGCGGGGAATGTGTGCTCTGCCGGAGCGGCTGGTCAGGGCCAGTCGACCAGGGCCATGAACATCACCCACGCGACGAACACCGTGCAGGGTGCGAGTACGGCGAGGAAGACGCCGGCCGGTGGCCTGCGGAAGCTGCACACCCAGCTCGCGACCAGCACGGCCAGGGACAGCACCAGACCGCAGCACAGCACGGTCCAGGCGGTGCCGAAGCCCGCGTCGAACCGGTGGGCATCGGCCTCCGAGCAGGAGTCGCAGGCCATCGGGGAGAGCCCACCGAAGACCAGGGCGAAGAACGCGAGCGGGAGCGTCACCACCGTGGAGATCAGCGAGGCGATCCAGACGCGCGACGGACGGGTGTGCATGACATCTTCGGGCATGTGTACGAGTCAACTCGACGCCCGGGTACGCCACATGAGTTGTCGTACTCAGTCCCACCAGAACGACCAGGTCTCCTGGTCCAGCACCATCTTCTCGGCGTAGACGTCGAGGTCGTACGGCGGGTTCTGGTTGATGTTGTCCGGGCAGAACGCGAAGTGCTCGGCGGCGATCGCGCGGGCCTCCGGGAGGGTGGTGGGCGGTCGCCCGACCGAGACGGTCAGGGTGTCGAAGCCCAGCACCACGACCCGTATGCCGAAGCGGTCCTCCCAGGAGCGGAGCACGGCGCAGAGCCGGGCCGTGTCGTCCTCGAAGTTGACCGGACCCGACCAGCCGATCGCCGCCGGTATGTCGGCGCTGCGCCGGGCCGGGACGAGCGCCACCCGCGAGCCGGGGTACCAGCCGTCCGGGCCGACGCACTCCTCGGCGATCGCGGCCGCCAGGTCGTCGGGGGCGTCCTGCCCCTCGGCGGCCGGGACGGGGGCCAGGCCCGGCCAGTCGCCTTCGGCGGCGTCGAGCTCATCGGGCGCGCAGTCGTCCCAGTACTCGCTGAGCACTTCCTCGGCGTCGTGATCGCCGGGGTACGACGTGCTGTCCGGGATCAGGTCCCAGGTGTCGGGCCACTCGTCGCGTCGCCCGCCGTCGATCAGTACGGGAAGCAGTCCGACCGACCGCCCGGCCGCGCGCAGCGTGCGCCACGTCCCGTAGGACGCGGGCTCGTCGGCGCACCAGAGCAGCGGCTCGTGCCAGGTGCCGTCGATCGTGTCGTCCACCAGTGAGCCGGGCGGGAGTTGGAGCCCTGATGTGGCCAGGGACGGGAGCGGGTTCGGGAGCGTCGCCATGTCGGTGAGCGTACGGGGGCCCACTGACAACCGGCCGCCGGGGCGTGGACGGTCCGCGATGACGAGGCCGGTGCCCACGGCGAGCACCACGACGGTGCCGCTGCTGCCGGTGGAGGCGAGGCCGCCGCCCTTCTTGCCGGGGGCGGTACGGGGTCCCGCGATCCGCCGTTCTGGCATGCTCGCCGGTGTGGATGCGGGCGGCGTGGTTGTGCAGATGATCGTTGTGCGGTGGTCGGTGGCGTCCCGTGGCGGTGAGGGTGCCCGGCTTCGAAGTCGGGTGCCGAAGGGGTTCCTGCTGCCCGAGGGTGTCTCCGGGCCCTTCGTGCATCGTGTGGACTGTGACGAGCGGGACGGGTTCGTTCCGCGATTCCGGGCATTCGACGGTCTTCGCCCGCTGGAGAGCGAAACGCCGGTGAGGATCGCGATGGAGGCCGACGGCGGGCGCGTCTTCGCGGACCGCAACCGGCGGGCCTCCGCCCCTCCCGCCCGTCGGCTGGGGGCCGGGCGGTGGCTGCGCTGGCAGGACACGTCCAGCGGGCGTCGACGGGTCGAGATGACGGTCGTGAACGTCGCGACCGTCGGCCGCCCCCCGTCGAACCTCTTTCTCGGGGTGCCCGCGTTCAGTGTCGAATCCGTTGAATCATGGATCAAGTAGAGATGTGAAGCGAAGGCCGGGCGGGAGGGGCGGAGCGCGCGGCGAGCGAGTGACCCGGTGTGTTCCCAGGTGAGTTCGCGACCTCTCCGTCCGGCCGGTTTCGCCAGCTCGGGGAAGTCGTCAGCCCCGTCAGCCGTTGAGCGTGGCGCCCGGTCGTGAGCCGGGCGCCACGGTCCGGTTACGGGTGTGCGTGGACGACGACGAACGCGGTGCGCGCCGTGGTGCCGTCCGGCAGCGGCGCGTCCGCGGTGACGTCGCCGAGCGCCTTCGCGCCGGTCTCCTGGCCGGGCCGGAGCACCCGGTTGATACGAAGGGCCAGTCGGTGTCCGTCGGGTGCTGTCGTGACCAGGACGTCCGTGCCGTCCGGGTCGTCGGTGGCGGTCGTGGACGAGATCTCCGCCTTGACGTCCGACTCGTCGAACCGGGCGGTGACGGACGGGTCCGGGGTGTCGCTCGTGCTCTGCATCTGCGGCACGGCCTCGCCTGCGACGAGCGCGAACAGCTGGGCGACGAGGACCGGGTCACGCGTTCCGTCGTACACCCACCGCTGCCCCAGCACCCCGTGCTCGGTCGTGCCGATGAGCGCCGAGTCGGCGCCCGCGAGCGGTGCGCCGCGGTAGCTGAACGGCACCTGGTACGTGACCGGTTGGTCCCCCGAGGTGTCGGTGACCGCCATGAACTCGATCCCCACCTCGCCCTTCGGGTCGTCGAGCCGGAACCCGCCGGTCCTGGCCAGCTCGGGCTGCTGCCCCTTGCCTCGGTACCAGGGCTGTGCGGGCAGCCAGGAGGTGAGGAGTTCCAGCTTGGTGGGCGTCAGGGTGGTGCGGTGGATGACAGCCATGGCGGTGGTATTCCTCCCGGGGACGTGGGCTCAGACGAGTCGCCGGTCGGCGGCGAAGCCGGCGAAGGCCGTCCAGGTGGTGGGGGCGACGGTGAGGATGGGGCCGTCGGGGTTCTTGGAGTCGCGGATGTGGATGGCGGCGGGGTGGGCGGCGACCTCGACGCAGGCGCCGCCCTCGCTGCCGCTGTAGCTCGACTTCTGCCAGTCGTAGGCGACTTCGAGGCACTGCCCGCCCTCGTCACCGCTGTAGCTGGACTTGAACCACTTATGTGCAGTGCTCATTGCTCTCCCAGCAGACGGTCCAACAGGCCCACCGTGTCTTCGGGGCTGAGGGCCTGGGCTCGCAGCATCGCATATTTCTGGGCGAGGATGCTGACCTCGTCGGGGTCGGAGACGAGCAGGCTGCCGCGTTGTGTCTCGGAGTAGGCAACGCGCTGGAAGTCCGGCGTCTCCAGCAGGGTGAAGGGGCCGTTCAGCCCGGCATGGGTGCGGTGGTTCAGTGACAGAACCTGGAGGCAGATGCCGGGGAGTGCGGCGCAGGCCCGCAGGTGGTTCAGCTGCTCCGCATGGCCTTCGTCGTCGAGGAGTTGGAGCATCAGGACCGGTTCCCAGACGACGAAGCTGATGGTCGGGGGCGACGTCCGATGAAGGATCTCCTGGCGTTCCAGACGGGCCTCCGTCTGGAGCGCCACCTTTTCCTCGCTGAAGACCGGGACCCGGTTGCGGAACACCGCCTGGGCGTAGCGGTCCGTCTGGAGGAGACCGGGTACGACCTGGTTGTCGTACCAGGACAGCGCCAGAGCATCCCGCTCCAGCTCCAGGTACTCCTCCGCCCACGCCGGGATCAGATCGACCTCGGGCATGTGCGCCACTGCTTCCGTCAACGCGCCCTTGGTGTCCAGCAGTTCGTCCAACTTGGCGGCCAGGTCGGGCAGTAGAGCGCGTCTGCCCTGTTCGATGGAGGCGATCGTCTCCACCTGGTGGCCCGCCAAGTCCGCGAGTTGGGTCTGGGTCAGGCCGGCCGCCCTGCGGAAGACGGCGACCAGTTTGCCCACGAGTTTCATTGCCGACGCGTTCTTGCGCTTCCGCTTTCCGGGGTGCATACCGTGCGAACTTCCACCTGCGCGCCCGCGTCACGCGCGCACGACCCGTACAAGAAATCTGTACGGGTTCGAGTTCGGTCAGGACTGGGGATCGGGTGCGTTGAACTCGACGGCCTCCCGGACGTTCGCGTCCGGGTCCTGGGCCAGGCGGTGGAGGAGTTCCGTGACGCCACGGGACGACCACTTTTCGACGGCCCATACGAGGGCCCTGCGGACCCTCGGGTCCGGATGGTCCGCGAGGTGGGCCAGTTGGTCGACCGGTCCGCGTCGGCGCATTCCGAACCAGTGAAGGGTCTGGATGAGCTTTTCGGGGTCGCCGGGGCTGCCCGCCGCGGCGATCTGGCGCATGAGGACCGGGGCGGCGGGGGGAGGGCCGTCGAGCGGGTGCGGTCGGCGTTGCCGCAGGCGCTGCGAGCCGTATTCGCCGCGCACCCGGCAGCCGAAGCAGGTGCAGGGCGTCTTGCCGTTCGAGTCGGGGAAGTACCGCCAGCCGGTGACCTGGCTGACCGCGCGGATGCGGTGCACTTCGCGCCTGGTGACAGCCCGGGGGACGAACACTTCCCAGCCGCGTGGGTCGGGCAGGGCGGCGACACGGCGTACGGCTTCGGCGGCCGTGACGGCCGCGGGGTCGCGGTGGTAGCGGCCCACGGTGACGGGTTCGTCGTCCGGCAGGCGGATGTGCACGGCGACGAGCCCGCGCGGGCCGCTGCGCCTGGACAGCTCGCGCAGCCACTGGTGGGTGAGGGTGTACGAGGGGAGGACGGGGAAACAGTAGAGGCCCCGTGGCAGTGATGCGTCGCGGCCGTGGCTGATGGCCCGTATTCCGGAGCGGCGGACGCGTGCCGCGTTAGCCGAGGGTGTCAGGTGCACGAACATCGCCATGCGGCCGATGCTAGGGCCTGTCCGGCGGATCAGGGTCGGACAGACCGCGACCCCGGCCATGATCCGCCGGACAGGCCCTAGTGCTGTCCCGGTCGTAGTCGGCAGGGTGGTGGGGCCCGCTTGCTCACCGGATTCCGGAGTCGGGATGTTCGGCATCCCATTCTTGGCGTGCTTGCGCGATGGCGTCGCGGTGTTCTGCCGACCAGTCCGCGAGGGCCTTGACCAGATGCGTGAGGCTGTGGCCCATCGTCGTGAGCTCGTACTCGACCTGCGGGGGCACTGTGGGGTGCACGGTCCGGGTGATCAGGCCGTCGCGTTCCAGCCGGCGCACGGTGAGCGTCAGCATCCGCTGTGAGATACCGGGTATGGCACGCTGCAGCTGCCGGAAGCGGCGGATGCCCTGGGCCAGTTCGACGACGACCAGGACCGACCATTTGTCGCCGATCCGGTCGAGCACCTCGCGGATCCCGCACTCCTCGTGCTCATCACCGCAACTGACGACGGGCTCGGTGGTTACCCCGGTGTGCCCCACTGACATGGAAGTGCCTCCTTACGTTCCCCAGCGTAAAACCGCAGGATGATCCCGGTTACCGAAGAGAACCTACCGGAACGGGAAGACCCTGATGATCCTGGTTACTGGCGCCACCGGCGCCCTGGGCGCGTTGGTCGTCGAGCGGCTGGCCAGCCGCAACGACACCGTCCTTGGAACGCGCGACCCTCGACAGCTCAAGACCCCGCTGCCGGTTCGCCGCATCGACTTCGACGAGCCCGCCACCCTCGCCGGGGGCTTCGAGGGTGTGGATGTGCTGCTGCTGATCTCCGCGGGCTACGGCGAGGACGACACCGTCATGGCCCGGCACGGCGCCGCCATCGACGCCGCAGAGAAGGCCGGCGTGGGGCATGTCGTCTATACGAGCCTGACCGCCGACGGCGATCACCTCCCCTACGCGCTGCCGCACCGCTGGACCGAGCGTCGGCTCCAGGACAGCACCATGGACTGGACGATCCTGCGCAATGGCCTGTACGCGGAGTTGCTGGGCGGCCTCGCGGCGCCGTCGGCCGACGGGCGGATCACTGCCCCGCTCGGCGAGGGCCGCCTGGCCGCCGTCGCACGGGCGGATCTGGCCGACGCCGCGACACGTGTGACGGTGGAGGCGCCCGCTCATGCGCGGCGCATCTATGAACTCGTTGGCGAGCAGGCCATCGGCGGCGCCGATCTGGCCCATGCGCACGGCCCGCACGTCACCTACGCACCGGAGACCCTAGCCCAGGCCCGCACCCGTATTGCCGCTTCCGGCGCCGAGCCTTTCCAGGTGCCGATGCTGGTGGGCACCTACTCCGCCATCGCCGCCGGATTCATGTCCCGCACCGGCGGTGACCTGCGCCAACTACTGGGACGTGCGCCCCACTCCGCGCTCGCAGCAGCCCTCGCATAGCCCCGGAACACAGCAACCGCGCAGGTCCGGCAGGCCCTGCGGGCCGGCCCCGTGTCTACAGGCCGCAGGTGCGCGTCGCCGTGCCGGGGGCCGGGGCGTCGCGGGATCTGCGGTAGTTCAGCCAGGAGGCCGTCAGGGCGGCGGCTCCGGCGATGAAGAGCGTGACCGGGGTCCAGATCCGCCAGTGGAGCGGGGACGTGGAGTCGTACGCCCAGCCGTCGCCCGCGAAGATCGTGTCACCGGCGGCCACCTCGGCGCCGGTGATCTCGCCGGAGGCCGTGCGGCCGTCCGCGAACTTCCACGTTCCGTAGCAGTGGGCGGCGGGCAACTGCCCGCCGCCCTCCACGCATTGCGTGACGCTGTGGACGGTGGCGGGGTCGCCGGTGAGCAGTTTCTGCACGCCGTCGCCGACCCACAGTGCGACGAGGAGCGGCAGGAAGGCTGCCAGGGCGAGGGCGGGCAGCACGGTGACCAGAGCTTTCGAGCGGGCCGGCCGGGGCCGGTGGTGCTGCTCGTTCGCCTCGCGCACGACGGCCTCCTCGTTCCCCGTACCGCCTAGAGTTCCTTGCCGCAGAGGACGCGGTCGTCGGGGCCGTGGTCGGTGTCGAAGATCGGGTTCTCCGTGAAGACCGCGTCGGCCTCGCCCTCGCACGGGTCGCTGAAGCCGCCCGTGTAGGTGTCTTCGAGGATCTTCGTGATCCTGTGGGTCGCGCCGTTCTTCTTGCCCTTGGTCCGGCAGGCGGCCTCCACGACCGGGTCGCCGGATTTCCCTCCGCTGTCCACGCAGTCGCCGACCTCGATCCGGGGGCCACCGCCCCCGCCCTTGTCGCCGGGGTGCGGGGGCTTCAGGTTGCGCATGCAGGCGTAGCCCTCGCCGCTCGCCGGGGTGCCCTCCAGCAGAGCGAGGCTCAGGGGCGCGTCGATCACGAAGTCGGTGTGCTCCGAGCAGCTGGTGGCCGAGAACGGCGAGGCGCTGCCGACATCCATCCGCACGTTTCCCCCTCGGGCTCGATCTCCGATTCTACGATCGACTGCCCGTGGGGGAAGGTGAGTTGGGGCGGATCAGTACATGAGGGCGTCGTCCATTTCGCTCTGCCAGTAGGTGACGAAGCCGTTGTCGCCCCAGAAGGTGCCGGCGGGGAGCGTCAGTTCGGCGGGGGCGCCCGTGGAGCCCTGGTTGCTCTTGCCGGTGAAGTACACCCCGAGGTGGGTGCCCTTGTGCAGGTCCTGTCCGTCCGGCTCACCGGAGAGCCCGATCGAGGCGTAGGCGGACTGGCCCGGCGCAAGGGTGACCACGGCCTGCGGGATGCTGTCGCGGAGGACCGGGAAGGCGGCCTGGGCGTCGTCGAAGCGGAGCGCCGGCGCGTGGTACGCGTAGCAGGGGCGGGAGCCCGTGTTGGTCGCGGTGAGCAGCAGGTGGTTGATGGGGCGGCTCACCTTGGTGACGGTGACCTTGGTGTTCTCGCCGGTGCAGGTGACGGGGGACTTGCTGCTGTTCCCGGTGGTGCCGGTGTTGCTCTTCCCGCTCTTGCTGCCGCCGGTGGAGCCCTTGGAGGTGGAGGAGACGTTCTCGGCGGGGGCATTGGCCGTGCCGCTGCCGGTCTCCTTGCCGTCCTTGGCGTCGTTGGTGTCCTTGCCCGTGTCCGGGGTGGTGGCGGTGGTGCTCGCTGCCGGGGCCACCGCGCCTGCCTTGCCGTTGTCCGCGCTGTCGTTGCCGCCGCAGGCGGTGAGCGAGAGGGCGGCCAGGAGGGCGGTCGCGGCAAGGGCGGTGGTGCGGATGCGGTTGTTGCGCATGGTGGTACTCCCCGTGTGTGTGCTGGTGATGTCGGTCGGTCAGTTGTGGCAGATCAGGACCATGACGATCGCGGTGGACACGATCACCACTCCGATGGCCACGGCATCGATGAGCTCGATGCGGAAGTGGATTCGCACTGCGTTGTCCCGGTGGTCGCTGCGGTGTGTTCACAGATTGCGGGGCGGTGGATTCCGGCCGCAACGCCGAACAGCCCATTGGGGAAGCTGGAATGCCTGCGCGTACTGTGACCTGGGCAGATTCCACGTCCCTGGAACGGTGTTCCGGGACGGACCAGGAGGGGGAACGCCGCAGTGGCGACGCCGGAGGCCGGGGAATTCGCGGCTCTGCTGAAGGAATTGAAGGACCGTTCGGGGCGCAGTTACGGGGTTCTTGCCGGGAGACTGCACGTCAGCACTTCGACGCTCCACCGGTACTGCAACGGTGATGCGGTGCCGAACGAGTACGCCCCGGTGGAACGGCTGGCGCGGTTGTGCGGGGCCGGACCGGACGAGCTGGTGGAGCTGCACCGGCGGTGGATCGTGGCGGATGCGGCCCGGCGGCGCCCTGCCGCGGCTGCTCCTGCCGCTGCTCCTGCCGCTGTTCCCGCGACTGCGGAGCCGGTGCGGGATGCGGGTTCGGAGCCGGGTCGGGATGCGGTTTCGGACATGGTTTCCGACTCGGGTCCGGAGGCGGTTAGTGGCTCCGAGGCCGAGGCTGGGGCTGGGGCTGGTGGCGACGCGTCCGAGCTCACGCCCGAACCCGAACCCGAACCCGAGCCCGCGATCGTGACCGGAGCCGCGAGCCGGCCCAAGCGGTTCCTGTCCTCCCCGCGGGCGCGCGTGCTGCTCGCGGCCGTGGCTGTTGTCGCGCTGACCGTGCCCACCTCGATCGTCGTGAGCAATCTGTCGGGCAAGGACACCGGCGACCTCAGCAACGCCGCCGCCGTGGACGGTAAGGACCCGGACGGGTCCGTGCCCGCCCGGCCCGGCCGCGACGTGAGCCCCACCGCCTCGCCCAGCGGGGCGAAGAAGTCCGGCAAGCCCGTACCGTCCGGCTCGGCGACCGTCTCGTCCCCGCCGTCCGGCGGCGCCTCCGCCACGTCCGGTGGCCACGGCACGGGAGCCGGGTCGGGCGGACAGCAGAGCGGGGGCGTGCCGCTGAGCGCCACCATCAGCTCGTACAACTGGGAAGAGCCCTGCGGCCAGCACTACGTACTGGACCAGAAGCCGGAGGACGTGCCTCCGCCGCCCTCGCCGCAGGGCACCCGGGGCTGGGCCAAGGCGCTCGGCGGGGTGGACGGCGGCAGCATGCAGCTCGAACTCACCGTGCAGGGGAAGTCGGGGCAGGCCGTCGTGCTGAACGGACTGCATGTGCGGACGCTGTCCCGGAAGGCGCCGCTGGCGTGGTCGGCGTACTCGATGGGCGAGGGCTGCGGGAGCGGCATCACTCCGCAGTCCTTCGACATCGACCTCGACGACAGCCGGCCGAACCTCACCCCGGTGGCGGGGCAGCAGGGGGACGTGCGGGTGCCGCCGAAGGACTTCCCGTTCCAGGTGTCCTCCACCGATGTGGAGGTGTTCGACCTCAAGGTCCACGTCGAAGGGCACGACGTCAGCTGGTACCTGGACCTGGAGTGGAGCAGCGGCGGCCGGACGGGGATGCTGCGCATCGACGACGGCGGGAAGCCCTTCCGTACCAGCAGCATCCAGGCGCGGCCGAAGTACATGTACCAGTACGACACGGCCCAGTGGGTGACCAAGGAGTGGGACTGATGGTCACGGCCACCGGGCCGGTGCGTACGGGCTGACTGACGTTTTGGTCAGAGGCGCTCGGGGGTCCGGATGCCGAGCAGCTCCATGCCCTGGTGCAGGGTGCGGGCGGTGAGGTCCGAGAGGAAGAGGCGGTTCTCGGCCACATCGCCCGGCACCTCGGGCTTCAGCACCGGGCACTGGTCGTAGAACGTCGTGAAGAGCGACGACAGCTGGTAGAGGTACGAGGCCAGCTTGTGCGGCTCGTACGCGGCGGCGACCTCGGCCACGACCTCGGCGAACTGGTCCAGGTGTAGGGCCAGCGCGCGCTCGGCCGGGGCCAGCTCCAGCTCCGGGTGGGGCTGGGACTTCAGCTCGCCCGCCTTGCGCTTGATGGAGCGGGACCGGGCGTGCGCGTACTGGATGTACACGCTCGTGTCGCCGGTCAGCGAGACCATCTGGTCCAGGTCGAACTTGTAGTCGCGGGCGGCCGACGTCGACAGGTCCGCGTACTTCACCGCGCCGATGCCGACCTGCGTGGCGCGCTCGGTGATCTCTTCCTCGCTGAGGTCCTTGGCCTTCTCGCGCACGACGGTGGACGCCCGGTCGATCGCCTCGTCGAGGAGGTCCTGCAGCCGGACCGTCTCGCCCTCACGGGTCTTGAACGGCTTGCCGTCCTTGCCGAGCACCGTGCCGAAGGGGAGGTGCACGGCCTTGACGTCCTCGTTCAGCCAGCCGGCCCGGCGGGCCGTCTCGAAGACCATCTTGAAGTGCAGGGCCTGCCGTGCGTCCACGACGTACAGCAGGGTGCTCGCCTTGAGGTTCTGGACCCGGTCGCGGATCGCGGAGAGGTCGGTCGCCGCGTAGCCGTAACCGCCGTTCGACTTCTTGACGATCAGCGGCACCGGGCTGCCGTCCGGGCCCTTCACGTCGTCGAAGAACACGCAGAGCGCGCCCTCGGAGCGGACGGCGACGCCCGACTCCTCCAGGATGCGGCAGGTCTCCTCGAGCATGGCGTTGTAGCCGGACTCGCCGACGATGTCGGGGTCGCGGATCTCCATGTCGAGCTTGTTGAAGACCGAGTAGAAGTAGATCTTCGACTCGTCGACGAAGCGCTGCCACATGGCGAGGGTTTCCTCGTCACCGGCCTGGAGCGCCACGACGCGGTCCCGGGAGCGGGCCTTGAACTCCTCGTCGGAGTCGAAGAGCGCGCGCGAGGCCTTGTAGAGCCGGTTCAGCGAGGACATGGCGGCCTCGCCTTCCGCCTCGCCGCCGGCGCCCTCGTGGGTCAGCTCGCCCGGGTGCTCGATCAGGTACTGGATGAGCATGCCGAACTGGGTGCCCCAGTCGCCGATGTGGTGCCTGCGGACCACGGACTCGCCCGTGAACTCCAGGATCTGCACCATCGCGTCACCGATCACCGCGGAACGCAGGTGGCCGACGTGCATCTCCTTGGCCACGTTCGGCTGCGCGTAGTCGATGACCGTCGTGCCCGCGGCGCTGTTGTACGGCACACCGAGGCGGCCCTCGTCGTCCGCGGCGCGTGCGGCGAGGGTCTCGATGATCGCCCTGTCGGCGAGCGTGACGTTCAGGAAGCCGGGGCCGGAGACCTCGATCTCCTTGATCAGGCCGCCCGCCGGGAGCGCGGCCGTGACCTGGGAGGCGAGCTCGCGGGGGTTGCCCTTGAGCTTCTTGGCGAGGGCCAGGATGCCGTTGGCCTGGAAGTCGGCCCGGTCGCTTCGTCGCAGCAGCGGGTCCGCGGTGCCGGCATCCGGCAGAGCTGCCGTCAGGGCGTCCGCCAGCTGCTGCTGGAGCGTGGAAGCGAGGGAATTGACCGAGGCCATGGGCTGGCTGCCGTTTCCGTAGGAGTACAAGGGATCACGCCCAGTATTCCACGGGCGGTAAAGCCGTTTTCTTCGCGCGGGCCATAAGCCGTTTTCGCGCCGCCGGTGGACCTGGGAGAATGGGCGGAGCCCCTATGAGTCCCACAAGGGTGTTCCTACGAGTCCTACAAGAGAGAAGGACGTGCAGACCGTGGCTCAGAGTCAGAGCAGCACCGAGACCGACTGGGTCTCCCGCTTCGCGGACGATGTCATCGCCGAATCGGAGCGTCGTGCGCCTGGCAAACCGGTCGTCGTCGCGTCCGGCCTCTCCCCGTCGGGCCCGATCCACCTGGGCAACCTCCGCGAGGTCATGACCCCGCACCTGGTCGCCGACGAGATCCGCCGCCGCGGGTACACCGTCCGGCACCTGATCTCGTGGGACGACTACGACCGGTACCGCAAGGTCCCGAACGGCGTCCCCGGTATCGACGAGTCCTGGGCCGAGCACATCGGCAAGCCGCTGACCTCGGTGCCCGCCCCGGCCGGGTCCGCGTACCCGAACTGGGCCGAGCACTTCAAGGCCGCCATGACGGCCGCGCTGGACGAGCTGGGCGTCGAGTACGACGGCATCAGCCAGACCGAGCAGTACACGGCGGGCGCCTACCGCGAGCAGATCCTGCACGCGATGAAGCACCGCGCCGACATCGACGCCGTCCTCGACCGCTACCGGACGAAGAAGGACCCGGCCGCGGCGGGCGCCAAGGGCGGCAAGAAGCCGCAGCAGCAGAAGAAGGTCGACGAGGCCGAGCTGGAGGCCGAGGCGGGCTCCGGCGCGGCGAGCGAGGACGACGGCAGCGGCGGTTCGGCCGGCTACTTCCCGTACAAGCCCTACTGCGGCAACTGCGAGAAGGACCTCACGACCGTCACGTCGTACGACGACGACAGCACCGAGCTGAACTACACCTGCACGGCCTGCGGCTTCGCCGAGACGGTGCGGCTGAGCGAGTTCAACCGCGGCAAGCTGGTCTGGAAGGTCGACTGGCCGATGCGCTGGGCCTACGAGGGCGTGATCTTCGAGCCGAGCGGCGTGGACCACTCCTCGCCGGGTTCCTCGTTCGTCGTCGGCGGCCAGATCGTCCGCGAGATCTTCGACGGTGTGCAGCCGATCGGCCCGATGTACGCCTTCGTCGGCATCTCCGGCATGGCGAAGATGTCCTCCAGCAAGGGCGGCGTGCCGACCCCGGCCGACGCGCTGAAGATCATGGAGGCGCCGCTGCTGCGCTGGCTGTACGCGCGCCGCAGGCCCAACCAGTCCTTCAAGATCGCCTTCGACCAGGAGATCCAGCGGCTCTACGACGAGTGGGACTCGCTGGCACGCAAGGTCGCCGACGGCTCCGTGCTGCCGGCCGACGCCGCCGCGTACGCGCGGGCCATCGGCACGGCCGCGGGTGAGCTGCCGAGCACGCTGCGCCCGCTGCCGTACCGGACGCTCGCGTCGGTCGTCGACATCACGGCCGGGCACGACGAGCAGACGCTGCGCATCCTGAGCGAGCTGGACCCGGAGAACCCGCTGACCTCGCTGGACGAGGCCCGGCCCCGTCTCGACCGGGCCGAGAACTGGATCACCAGCCAGGTTCCGGCCGAGGCCCGCACCATCGTGCGCGACGAGCCGGACAAGGAGCTCCTCGGCTCGCTGGACGACCAGGGCCGCCAGTCGCTGCGGCTGCTCCTGGAGGGGCTGGACTCGCACTGGTCGCTGGACGGGCTCACCACGCTCGTCTACGGCGTGCCGAAGATCCTGGAGGGCCTGGAGCCGGACGCCAAGCCGACGCCCGAGCTGAAGGTCGCGCAGCGGTCGTTCTTCGCGCTGCTGTACCGGCTGCTGGTCAGCCGGGACACGGGGCCGCGGCTGCCCACGCTGCTGCTGGCCGTGGGCGCTGAGCGGGTGCGCAGGCTGCTCGGTGAGTAGGCTGCTGGGCGCGTAGGTGCCTTTTGTACGGAGGGCCGTCACCCGGTGATTCGGGTGACGGCCCTCCGTCGTTGTTGTTGCCGCGGGGCGGCTCAGGCGATGTGGTCCGCTTCGAGTTCGGCGTGGTAGCGGTTCTTGAACTCGGGCATCAAGCGGCGGATCAGCGCCGCGCTGCGCGGGTGCCTGACGTTGTGGCCGTCCGTGACATGTATGTCCAGGGCGTCGACGCTCGGGTAGTCGTTGTGCTGGTTCACGAACGCGGCGAACACCTCGTACGCGATCGCGGCGAACTCCGCGTCCTCCTGCGCCCACTCGGCCGGGTCCGGCTCCGGGTCCGGGGCCTGTTCCTGTACCTGCTCCTGGGCCTGCTCCGGGAGCTGCGGTTGTTCGTGGGCCTGCTGGAACTGTTCCTGCGGCTGGTGCTCCGCGCTGCGGGGGCCGGGGACGGCGCCGATCGTGCCCACGTTGCCCAGGGGGCGGGTGCGGCCGCCGGGGCCCGACGGGACCATCACCGGGGTCGGCTCCAGGCCCTCGACGTACGTCGGGTTGTAGGCGCTCTCGTACGCGTCGTCCGGCACCTGGGGCGCCGCGAACCACGGGCTCTCGTGCGAGCCGGGGCCTTCCTGGGGCCACTCCTCGGCGGCGGCCGGGTCGGAGGGGTGGTTGTACTGCTGGTACTGCGGGTGCTGCGGCCCGTGTTGCTGGTGCTGTTGGTGCTGCTGGTGTTCGTGCGGTTGGCCGTGCTCGTGTTGCTGGGCGTACTGCTGCTCGGGGGCGTACGGCAACTCGGGCTGGGGTTCGCCCGGTTCGACCTGGGCCAGGGCCGGGGCCGGGGGCAGCAGGGCCGGTTCGATGCCCGCGGCGGCGAGGCCGGCCGCGGCGGTCTCGGCCAGCGGGACCCCGTACTTCGCCAGACGCAGCGGCATCAGGGACTCGACGGGGGCCTTGCGGCGCCAGTTGCGGCCGAAGCGGGCCTGGAGGCGGGCCTGGTAGATCAGCCGGTCCTGTTCGAGCTTGATGACCTGCTCGTAGGAGCGGAGTTCCCAGAGTTTCATCCGGCGCCAGAGCCGGAACGTCGGTACGGGGGAGAGCAGCCAGCGGGTGAGGCGGACGCCCTCCATGTGCTTGTCGGCCGTGATGTCGGCGATCCGGCCCACGGCGTGGCGGGCGGCCTCGACGGAGACCACGAACAGCACCGGGATGACGGCGTGCATGCCGACGCCGAGCGGGTCGGGCCAGGCCGCGGCGCCGTTGAAGGCGATCGTCGCGGCGGTCAGCAGCCAGGCGGTCTGGCGCAGCAGCGGGAACGGGATGCGCAGCCAGGTCAGCAGCAGGTCCAGGGCGAGCAGGACGCAGATGCCCGCGTCGATGCCGATCGGGAAGACCAGCGAGAAGTCCCCGAAGCCCTTTTGGAGGGCGAGCTCGCGCACCGCCGCGTACGAACCCGCAAAACCGATCGCGGCGATGAGTACCGCACCGGCGACCACGAGACCGATGAGTATCCGGTGGGTGCGTGTCAGCTGCATCGCGGCCACCCGCGTTCCCCTCCCCGTTTCCCGTATGCGACGTCGCGCTTCGATGTGCTTCGACGTCCTGTTCGGCGTCCTGCTGCGACTTCTGGCGGGCACAGCCTGGCACATGAGGGCGCGGGGCGTTGCGCGGGGTGTTGTACGGGGCGTTGTACGGGAAGGGGCGAAGCCCGGTACTCGGGGGAGTACCGGGCTTCGTGAAACTGCTTCTGGACAGGGGCGTTGCTAGCTGGTCTTCCTGACGGACGACTTGCTGGCCGAGGACTTCTTGTCCGTCGTCTTGCGGTCCGAGGAGTCGCTGTCGGAAGACTTGGGGTCGTCCGCCTTGTCCGTGGTCTTCTTGTCCGGCGTGGCCGAACCGGAGGGCTTGGCCGAGTCCGTGTCCACGGCGGCGACCGCGGCCACTGCTTCCTTGGCAGCCTTCTCGGCGCCCTTCAGGATGTCGCCGGCGGAGGGGGCCTTCGCGCCCGCGTAACCCGCACCGTTGTAGGTGAGGGTGACGACGACGTTCCCCGTGCGGGCCACGACCGTCGCGTACTCGAAGTCCTCACTCGTCTTGGTGAGGTCGTAGGTGATCTTGGTGGCCTGCTCGCCGATGCCGCTGACGGGCGCTTCGACGACCTTCTTGGCGCCCCCGGTCGCCTTGGCCTTGGCGACCTGCTTCGTGAAGTCCTGCTGCGCGCGCTTGGCGCCGCTGCCCAGGGCCTGGTCGGAGTCGAAGCGGGTGAAGCCGACGTCGAGCCAGCGGTACTGGGAACCCTTCACGCCGTTGTCGTCGAGGCCGTTCCAGGAGCAGCCGGCGCGGTACGCGGTGTCGCTGGAGGTGGTGGCCGTGCCGTTCTTGGACTTCGCCGAGGGAACCAAGGACGTGACCGTCTTCTTGGTGATCGACTTGCACGGGTCGGGCAGCGCGGCGAACTTCGCGGGCTCGACGGTCGGTTCCGCCTTCTTGCTCGCGCTTGCCGATGCGGATGACTCGGACGAGCCCGATTCCTTCTTGTCGCCGGAGTCCGACGAGCAGCCGGCGACGACGAGCATCACCGGTACGGCGGCGCAGGCGAGTATGCGGGAGAGTCGCGGGGCTGAACGGTGCATGGTTCCTTCACTCGGGTGGCGCGGCGGGCGGGCTGCCAGGTGGCCGGGCGGGTGGTCGGCCGGTGCTCCGGAGGGTGTTCCGGGAACTGCTCCGGAGGGTGTTCCGGAGGGCCACGGTACGTCGGACCGGGACCGGATGCCGCCTCGGCCGGGGGGCCGGCGGTCGTGGGCGACGTGGGTCAGGGGCGCCCTGGACGGGGTCAGTCGTTGAACTCCTCGACCAGGTTCCGGGCCAGTGCCTGGGCCTTCTCCTGCAGTTCCCTGCTGTCGGGGACCACGGTGGAGACGGCCGGCTGCTCGGTGTACTCGACCGTCACGATGACGTTCGATGTGCGGAATACCACGCTCACCGTGCGGTGCTGTGCGGTGGAACCTGCCCGGGTGAGCAGATCGTCCAGAAATGCGCTGTCGCCGAGGTCGTCGAGGATGCGTGGCTGAAGGCTTTCGTCCGAGGCGTCGGCGCCGTCGTCGGTGTTCGCGTCGTCGTTGTTCGCGCCGTCGGTGTTCGTGCCGTCGGTGTTCGCGTCTTCGGAGACGGGGCTGGTCAGGGCGTGCGAGGCGGGGTCGGAGGCGTCATCGGAAGCGGCAGGGGACGTCTGCTTCTCGGTGCCCTTCGTGTCCTCCGCGGTCTTCGTGTTCTCGGGGGTCGCGGAGGGCGAGGACAGACCGGCGGAGGTCTCCTTCTCCGTGTACACCTCGCGGGCGCGGTCGTCGTCGCTCACCGCCGGGTCGTAGGACACGACGCGCTCGAAGTCGATGGACAGGGAGTGCGAGGAGGAGGGGTCTTCGGACTTCCAGCGGCAGCCGACCCGGCGGTCGGTGTCGTAGGTGACGGCGGCGGTGCCCTCGTACACCTTCTTCTGCTGTTCCTCGGTGAGTTCGGCGGCGCCGGGGAGCAGGTCCTTCAGCGTGGACGACGCGACGGCGCGGCAAGGCTCGGGAAGAGTGCGGTACTTGCCGGGGGCCGCGGCGGCGACGGTCTCCTCGCCGGGCTTGCTGTCGGCTGCGGAACTACCGGTTCCGGTGTCGGCGCTGCAGCCGACGACGAGCGCTGCCAGTAGCGCGGTGCCGGTTACGTAGGCCATCCGTCGCACGGTCCTGGGCTCCCTTCGTGCGAAAAACGGTTGCCGTTCGATGGCGACCGGTGGACACAATGTGTATCGCACGCGCCGCTGTGAATGCCGGTCGACCGACTTATTTGCCGACCTTGGCACCGGTTTTGCGCTTTCAGGCTTTTCGGGGGAATCGAGGAACTATGTCTTATGTAGAGGTGCCGGGCGCGAAGGTCCCCATCCGCATGTGGGCCGACCCGGCCTCGGTCGAGGACGTTGCGATGCAGCAGCTGCGCAATGTGGCCACGCTGCCCTGGATCAAGGGTCTCGCCGTCATGCCGGACGTCCATTTCGGCAAGGGGGCGACGGTCGGTTCGGTGATCGCGATGCACGGTGCGGTCTGTCCGGCGGCGGTCGGAGTCGACATCGGCTGCGGAATGTCCGCGGTGAAGACCTCCCTGACGGCCAATGACCTGCCGGGCGACCTGTCCCGGCTGCGGTCGAAGATCGAGCAGGCCATTCCGGTGGGCCGCGGCATGCATGACGAGGCCGTGGAACCGGACCAGCTGTACGGCTTCCGGGCGCCGGGCTGGGACGACTTCTGGGGACGGTTCGACGGGGTGGCCGACGCGGTCAAGTTCCGTCAGGAACGTGCCACGAAGCAGATGGGGACGCTCGGATCGGGCAACCACTTCATCGAGTTCTGCCTCGACGAGTCGGGTTCGGTCTGGCTGATGCTGCACTCCGGATCGCGGAACATCGGCAAGGAACTGGCCGACTTCCACATCGGGCAGGCGCAGAAGCTGCCGCACAACCAGGATCTGATCGACCGGGACCTGGCGGTGTTCATCGCCGACACCCCGCAGATGGCGGCGTACCGGAACGACCTGTTCTGGGCGCAGGAGTACGCGAAGCACAACCGGGCCATCATGATGGCGCTCTTCCAGAACGTGGTCCGCAAGGAGTTCAAGAAGGCCAAGGTGACCTTCGAGCCGGTCATCTCCTGCCACCACAACTATGTGGCGGAGGAGCGGTACGACGGCATGGACCTGCTGGTCACGCGGAAGGGTGCGATCCGTGCGGGTTCCGGGGACTTCGGGATCATCCCGGGTTCGATGGGCACCGGTTCGTACATCGTGAAGGGGCTCGGGAACGAGAAGTCGTTCAACTCGGCCTCGCACGGCGCCGGTCGGAAGATGAGCCGGAACGCCGCGAAGCGGCGCTTCTCGACGCGGGACCTGGAGGATCAGACGCGGGGCGTCGAGTGCCGTAAGGACTCCGGTGTCGTGGATGAGATTCCGGCCGCGTACAAGCCGATCGAGCAGGTCATCGAGCAGCAGCGGGATCTGGTGGAGGTCGTCGCCAAGCTCAAGCAGATCGTGTGCGTGAAGGGCTGAGACTCAGCAGTACACGTCCTCGACGGTGTCCCCGGACTGGCGTCGGTTCGTGTTCTTCCTGCCTGGGCCGTGCGTGTCAGCCGAGGTGTGGGACGGTCGCAGTGCTTCAGAGGTCGCTGTGGCCACGGCTGCTCCCGGATGCAATGCTCTGGCCCCCGGACTTGTCGGTCCGGGGGCCAGGCTCGTTCTCCCAGCAGGGGTCCCGATCGCTCCTGTCGAGCGATCGGGATCCTCGCAGGATCACACGTGCAGCCGTACTACGAGTTGTTGACCGTGATGGTGGCGTTCTCCGTGCCGCATGCGCTGGTAGCGGGCTCGTGCGTGGCGTCTCCGGAGTACGTCACCAGCCACTTGTAGACGCCGTCGTTGGTGGCGTCCACACTGAAGGTGTTGTTCGACGTGCTGGCCGAGCCACCGACGAGATTCACCGTCTCGGCGGGGTAGACGGGGCTGCCGGAGCAGGTGGGGTCGCTGGGACCGAACAGTTTGAACGTGACAGTTCCCGTGGGCTGCCCGCCGGATGCGGCGGTGACTGTCGCCGCGTCCTGCGGGAAGAACTTCTGTTCGGTCGTGATGTTCGCGGCTGCCTTGCTGATCACACTCGTTTCGTTGGGATCACCGCAGCTGGTTTGAGACGGGGAGTTGTTGGCGTCACCGCTGTAGCCGGCGGTCCAGTAGTAGGTGCCGGCGACGGCCGGGGTGAAGTTCCCCGAGCCGTAGTTGCCGTTGCCGTTCACCAGAACCGAGTTGGTGTAGACGGGGCTGCCGGAGCAGGTGGCGTTGTCGAAGAGATTGAAGGTGATCGTGCCACCCGCGTTGCTGGTGGCCCCGCTCAGGGTGGCTGTGTCACTGATCGGGTCGCCGAGCGTCGCGCTCGGTGTCGCGTTGGTGGTCAGTCCCGTGCAGTTGCTGATCGTCACCTTTGCAGGAGCGATGAAGTCCTTCAGCTCGGCAGGGAACGAGTTCGAGGCGCGGCTCTTCACATAGGCCGAGCCGAATGTCTGGCAGCCGCCGCCCGACGGGAAGAGCGCGTTGAACGAGATCGCTGCCTCGCCGAACGTGAACGGGTCCTTCGCCCCGAGGCCGCCGGATTGATTGGCCGGGATCGTGCTGGTGTTGACCGAACCCAGCGCATTCGGGTTCACGCCACCGCTGATGATCGAAGGCAAACCCCAGAGCGAGCCGGACCATGTGCGAATGGAGATGGTCGGAACGGTGCCGCCCTTGGCGAGGTCATAGGTGATCAGCTTGTCACCCGGGGTGCGCAGCGGCGTTTCGGTCGCATTGGGCCCGTTGTCCGCACAATTCGTCGGCGTCGCGTTCGGGTCGCAGAACTTCTGGTTCAGCTCGAAGTCCATGTTCGTCGTGCCGGACGGAACATTTTGCCTCGTCCAGAACAGTTCGAGGAACTTCGGTGACGTGTTCGTCTCCGTGAAGACGCCGAAGTTCGTCAAGTCGCTCTTGTTGGGAGGGATCGAGCCGAACACGATGGTCGGGTCCGGGTCGTTCTCATCCGAGCCCTGCCCGAAGGCGTCGTCGTTGGGTCCGCTTGGCCTGTCGGGCTTCACCAGGACCCCGGTGCGCATGCTGTTGCCCAAACCGCCTGCGAGCCAGTCGATACAGGGGGCCGCGCCATCGACCCTCAGGTTCGCGTCGGTGTCGATCTCGAAGTTGCTTCCCGACAGCACGTTCGCCGTGGAACACGGGACCAGTGCCATCGCCTGAGAATTCAGTGCCGCAGGGGCGGTGAACGCGGCGGCGAGCGAGGCAGTGACGAGCGCCGTCCTGAGTGGGCGCCTTCTCGTCATGCGGCTGCCCTCTGCTGCGACCGTCCTGTCTCTATGCCCACCCGGAACCAGGATGGCCGTACGAATCTGAATCACTCACGTTCTCCTCATCGCTGCGGGTCGGTGCGCGCTTACACAACGCTGCACTTCACCAGCCGCCACTGAGGCCAGTGGGTAGCGCGCAGGCTGGAACGTAGCATGAGAATCTGCGTACATCTGGCAATATCAGGCAGAAGGCGTATTGCTGCGTTAATTGCACCAAATAGCGGCTAATCGCTTAAATTCCCTCTGAATATGGACAGCAGGTGACTACGCTGCGGGGGCGAGAACTGGTTGCAGCAGAGTTCTTGTCTCGAGCGGGGTGCCGTAAGGACTCCGGCGTCGTGGATGAGATTCCGGCCGCGTACAAGCCGATCGAGCAGGTCATCGAGCAGCAGCGGGACCTGGTGGAGGTCGTCGCCAAGCTCAAGCAGGCGGTGTGCGTGAAGGGTTGAGGCCCCCTTGCGCAGGCGAAACGAGGGCCCCGGGCGCGGATTGCGTGTCCGGGGCCCATGCTTGCGTCCGGGGCCTGCTTGCGTTCCGGGCCGTCCGGCTGCTCTCTCCGGGCCCCGTCGGGCTCAGGCGGTGCGGTGGACCTTCGTGTTGGAGGCCTGGGCGCGGGGGCGGACCACCAGAAGGTCGATGTTGACGTGGCTGGGCCGGGTGACGGCCCAGGTGATGGTGTCGGCCACGTCGTCGGCGGTGAGCGGGGCGTCGACGCCCGCGTACACCTTGGCCGCCTTCTCGGTGTCGCCGCGGAAGCGGGTGGTGGCGAACTCCTCGGTCCTGACCATGCCGGGGGCGACCTCGATGACGCGGACCGGGGTGCCGACGATCTCCAGGCGGAGGGTCTCGGCCAGGACGTGCTCGCCGTGCTTGGCGGCCACGTATCCGCCGCCGCCCTCGTAGGTGGAGAGGCCGGCGGTGGAGGAGAGGATCACGACCGTACCGTCGCCGCTCTCGGTGAGGGCGGGGAGCAGGGCCTGGGTGACATTGAGCGTGCCGATGACGTTCGTCTCGTACATCTGGCGCCAGTCTGCGGGGTCGCCGGTGGCGACGGGGTCGGCACCGAGCGCGCCTCCCGCGTTGTTGACGAGGACGGCGAGGGTACGGAACGCCAGGGCGAACTCGTTCACCGCATCGCGGTCGGTGACGTCCAGCGCGTAGGCCGTTGCCTGGTGGCCCGCCTCGTTGATCTCGGCGGCGAGCGCCTCGATACGGTCCTTGCGGCGGGCGGTCAGTACGACGTGGTAGCCGGCGGCGGCCAGCTGCCGGGCGGTCGCGGCGCCGATGCCGCTGCTCGCTCCGGTGATGACGGCGATCGGGGTGGCGGCCATGGCGGACTCCTCGGACAGCTGATCGGTACGGGGCCAGGATAGGCAGGCGCGGGGTCAGTGGTTGCGGGGGGCGTACATGATCACGGCCATGCCGGCCAGGCAGATCAGCGCGCCGATCACATCCCAGCGATCGGGGCGGTAGCCGTCGGCGACCATGCCCCAGGCGATCGAGCCGGCGACGAAGACACCGCCGTACGCGGCGAGGATGCGGCCGAACTCGCCGTCCGGCTGGAGCGTGGCGACGAAGCCGTAGGCACCCAGCGCGATGACGCCCGCCCCGATCCAGATCCAGCCCCGGTGCTCGCGTACGCCTTGCCAGACCAGCCAGGCGCCTCCGATCTCGAAGAGCGCGGCGACGACGAACAGCGCGACGGATCGGGTGATGGACATGGAGTCAGCGTGTCATGGGAGGAGGAAGGCGCGCCGAACCGGTCGGTAAATACGGAGGATTCGGGGCGATCTGTATCTTCGGGGCATGGTAGTGACACGTAGAGCCGCACGAGCCGTCTCCGCGACAGCGTCGACGGCGGTGCTGGCTGCGACTGTGGTGCTGGGGGCGGGTGTCGCGGCTGCTGCGCCCTCCGTGGCTGTCGTCCCCTCTGTGATCCCTGAGCCCTCTGTGGTTCTCAAGCCCGCGGTGATTCCTGAGCCCGCCGGGGCCGTTGCGCGCTCCGCGGTTCCTGTGCCCTCCGTGGCCATTGCGCCTGAGGCCGATGTGTCGCACCACGGGCATGTCGTGCTGTGGGGTGCGGGGCTCGGGGTCCGGGTGCGGACCGAGAACCACGGTCCGTCGAGCCTGGCGGGTGTGACCGTGCGCGTGCGGACATCGGTGGCGCTCGCCGGACGCCAGGAGCTTCCGCAGAGCTGTCTGCGGGCCGACCGATGGACCGTGCTGTGCCGGACGGGCGACCTGCGCGCCGACGGGGCGCAGGAGCGGCGGCTCGCCCTCGAACTGCGGCTCGTGGGGCGGCCGGACGAGGTCGTCGTGTGGGTCGACACGCTGTGGAACGGCGGAGCGACCGACCGGAACTCCGGGAACGACGACCACGAGGTGCTGGCTCCGGCCACCGGGGACGAGTACGTGTTCTGAGCCCTGCCCGGCGATGCGGGGCCCGTGCTCACCGGGTGAGCGCGGCCTGCAGGGCCGCCGGGTCGGCGTGGTCGCTCGCCCAGGCGATGTAGCCGTCGGGGCGGACGAGCAGGGTGGTGGTGCGGTCGCCCCGCCAGTGGGCGTGCACCAGCGCGGCCGGTGATGCCGGGGTAGCGGCGTCGGTGGGGGTGACGAGGACGAAGGTCCCGTCGCGCAACAACTGGTGCAGGCGGCCCTCCCGCAGGCTCAGGTCCGGGGCGCGCTTTGCGGTCAGGGGATGCGCGCCGCGCGGGGCCGGGTAGGCGATCGAGATGCCGGAGACCAGGCCGATGGCCTTGTCGGAGGCGGGCCGGATCGTGGACAGCACCTTGGCGACGATGGTCCTGACCGTCCGCTGGAGCGGGGTGCGGGCCATGGCGAGGCGGACGAGCGCGCCGCTGGAGCGGAGCACCCTCGTGCCGACCGGGTGCCGTTCGGCGTGGTAGCTGTCGAGGAGCGCTTCCGGGTCGGCCGAGTGTCCCCGCAGTACGGCGGCGAGCTTCCAGGAGAGGTTGGCAGCGTCCTGGAGGCCGGTGTTCATGCCCTGGCCGCCCGCGGGCGAGTGGACGTGGGCGGCGTCCCCGGCGAGGAAGACCCGGCCCGTCCGGTAGGACGGCGTCTGGCGCTCGTCGCTGTGGAAGCGGGAGATCCAGCGGGCGTCGTGCATGCCGTAGTCGGTACCGAGGGCGAGGCGGGTGATCTCGCGCAGCTCTTCGAGGTCGACGGGGTCGCTGTCCGCGGCCTGGTGCGCGTAGTGCCAACCCATCACGCGGTGCCAGCCGTCGCCGAAGGGTGCGACGAAGGCGAAGGCCTCCCCTCCGCCGCTGACCGTCAGGAGGTCCGGCGGCTGCTCGGTGAGCCGGACATCGGCGAGGACCATCGACCGGATCACGGATTTGCCGGGGAAGGGGAGCCCGAGCGCGTTACGCACGGGGCTGCGCATTCCGTCGGTACCGACGAGATAGCGGGCGGCGAGAGCGGTCCGGCTGCCGTCCGGCTCGCGCAGCTCGGCGGTGACGGATTCCGATGCGGCGCTCTGGTGGAGCCCGGTCAGCTCCGTGTCGTACCGGAAGCGGACGCCGGCGGTGCGGGCCCGGCGCTCCAGCAGGCGCTCCACCTCGTACTGCGGGGTGATCAGCACGAAGGGGAAGCGGGTGTGCAGCCGGGAGAGGTCGAGCGAGAGCTTGCCGAAGAAGCGCAGGGAGGCGAGGGGGGTGCCCGTCTTGATCAGCTCGTCGGCCAGGCCGCGGCTGTCGAGCAGTTCGAGTGTGCGGGCGTGCACGGCGAAGGCGCGCGTCATGTTGCTCGTCTTGCGCGGGCGGCGCTCCACGAGCGTGACGGCGACGCCCTGGGCGGCGAGATCCCCGGCGAGCAGCAGGCCGGTGGGGCCCGCGCCCACGATGAGTACGTCGACGGTCTCGGGTGCGGTGCTCGGGGTGGTGGTCATGGCTGCCTCCTGGGCCCGTTCATCACAGCTGTCACCTTCGTGCCAACGAGCGTTGGTCAACGCTTGTTGGCAACGATAGTCCCGGTGCTACTGGCGTGTCAACGATCGTTGGCCTACATTTGTTGGCATGACAGAACCCGCCACCGCGCCCCGGCGCTCGGACGCCACCAAGGCCGCGATTCTCGGCGCCGCGCGCGAGCGGTTCGCCGCCGACGGATACGAACGCGCCACCATCCGGGCCATCGCCCGTGACGCGAACATCGACCCGTCGATGGTCATGCGCTACTACGGCAACAAGGAGGGGCTGTTCGTCGCCGCCTCCGCGATCGACCTGCGGTTGCCCCAGCTGGGGGCGTTGCCGGGCAAGCACGTCGGTTCGGTCCTCGTCGCGCATTTCCTGGACCGTTGGGAGAACGACGACGTGCTCACGGCCATGCTCAGGGTCGGTGTCACCAACGAAGCGGGCGCGGAGCGGATGAGGGCGCTCTTCGCCGAGCAGATCGGCGCGGTCACGGCCGGCGTCTGCCCCGTTCCGGCCGAAGCGTCCCACCGCGCGGTGCTCGTCGCCTCGCAGATACTCGGGATGGCGCTCGCGCGTTACGTGCTGCGGTTCGGGCCCGCCGTCGAGATGTCGCGCGACGAGGTGGTCGCCTGGCTCGCGCCCACCGTCCAGCGCTATCTGACCGCCGAGACGCCGTAGGGCGGCCGGGCCGGGCGGGCCGGGGTGAGGGCCCCGGATCCAGGGGGCCCGGCTCCGGGGCGAAGGGTTGTCTGCTTCGTACACTCTCTGCATGTCGCAGAAGTCCCAGCCCCACCGCAGTGCGCTGATGGCCGAGCTGACCGTCGAGTCACGCCGCTACATGGCCGCCTACGCGCTCTTCAACCAGGCCGTCGCGGACCATCTGCGGCTCCACCCGACCGATCTGCAGTGCCTCAACCTGCTCGGCCTGGAGGCGGCACCGGTCACCACGGGCCGCATCGCGGAGCTGACCGGGCTCACCACGGGATCGGCGACCCGGCTGGTCGACCGGCTGGAGCGGGGCGGGTACGTGACGCGCGAGCGTGACACCGTCGACCGGCGGCGGGTGCTCGTCGCGACCGTGCCGGAGCGGATGGCGGAGATCGGCGCGGTGTGGGAGTGGCTGAACGGGGCGTGGGCGGCGATGTTCGAGGCGTACGACGACGACGAAGTGGCCCTGCTCATCGCCCACATGCGGCGGACGGTCGAACTGAGCGCGCTGCAGGTCGAGGCGTTGCGGGAGGGCGGCGGCGCGTGACGGGGCGGGCAGCGGCTCGATGCTGCCCGGTCGTGGTGGGCCCCCGGACCTACGCGCCGTCCGCGGGCGTGGGCGCGAACTCGTGGAGCGCCTTCGTGACGATCGCTTCCAGATGGGAGTGGTGGGCGCCCCGCCAGTAGACGCGGTCGCACTCCGTGCACTGCGCGAAGACGTCGTACGAGCGCCGGGTGCCATGTTCCAGGTGGTCGCTGACCGTGTCCTTGTCGGCCGTCTTCAGCGGGCCGTTGCAGGCGGTGCACCTGGTCCAGGGGGCGAGGTGCGGGGAGAACCGCCCGAGCACGTCGCGGAGTTGGTCCTCCGGGCGGTCGCTGTAGACGTACGCCCCGGCCCAGATCTCCCGCCGGTGCAGCAGCCCGCGGTCCCGTGACAGCAGTACGCGCCGCTCGTCCGCCGACCGGGTGGCCAGCGCGGGATCGCCGATGTCCTCGCTCTCGTACGCCGCATCGACACCCAGCAGCCGCAGCCGCCGCGCCAGCGTGCCGAGGTGGACGTCGAGCAGGAACCGCAGGGGCGCGCCCGGGACGTGCTGGGGGCGTTCCACGGCACGTACCTCGACCAGTTCGCCGGCCCCCGGGATGTGCGAGACGGGCACGGGCCGGCCGTCGACCAGGATCTGTCCGGCCTCGGTGAGCGGGATGCCGAGCGACTCCACTACATGGCCGAGGGTGGAGGAGCCGTCGGTGGTCAGGGCCGTGCGTCCCCGGCGGCGTTCATGCGCGACGAAGAGCCGCAGCTCGGGGGCGACTTCGAGGTGGATCTCCGGTCCGTTCACCTCGTCAGGATGTCATCGGCCGGGGTGGGTCAGCCAGGGGGGTTTCGGTTCCCGGCGCGCGTTGGGTGCGCCGGGTGTGCTGAGTGCGCCGGGTGCGCCCGGTGCCTCGCGGGAATCAGGGGCGGAAGGCGGCGGCGTGTTCCTCGGCCCAGGCGGCGAAGGTGCGGGCCGGGTGGCCGGTCAGCTTCTCGGTGTCGCCGGTCACCTCGGCCGGGGAGCCGTCCGACGCGGCCGAGTACGCGAGCAGCGCGTCGGCGATCGGCTCGGGCAGGAAAGCGGCCATCGACTCCTTCCAGGCCGCCCCGGTCACGGTGTTGACGGTGATGGGGCGCCCGGATGCCGCCGCCAGCAGGCCGACCTGTTCGGCGGCGGTGAGCGATTCGGGGCCGGTCAGGTGGTACGCCGCGCCCTGCAGGCGGGGGTCGGTGAGAACGGCGAGGGCGGCCTCGGCGATGTCCGTTCCATCGATGGGGCTGGTGTGGCTGTCGGGGTAGGGGAGGTCGACGGAGCCGTGGGCCCGTACCGACTGTGCCCACTGGTACGCGTTGCTCGCGAAGGCACCCGGGCGGAGCAGCGTCGTGGTGAGGGGCGAGGCCGTCAGGGCCTGCTCCACCGCGTGGTGGGAGGCGGCGATCGGGTTGTCGTGGGCGTCCGGGGCGAGGGCCGAGCTGGAGGAGAGCAGCACGATGTGGCCGACTCCGGCGGTCTCGGCCGCGGAGAGGAAGGCGTCGATGCCGGACGGATCGGCGTAGAGGAAGACGGAGTCGACGCCGTCGAGGGCGGCCCCGAAGGTGGCCGGATCGCCGAGATCGCAGGCCACGACCGGTACGCCGGCGGGCAGCGCGGTGGCTGTGGCGGCGAGGTCCCCGGGGGTGCGCGAGGCGGCGCGGACGGCGTGGCCGTCGCGGTGCAGCAGCGAGACGAGCGTGGAGCCGATACGGCCGCGGCATCCGGTGACGAGAGTGGTCATGGTGGAGGAATCCCCTCTGAGGATATGGCTGCGATACGAATAATCTGCGTGACGCAGATAAATATCCAGGAGGGTGGCCCGGCCGTCAAACGTTTTCGAACGTTGCGGGCGGGCCCGGGCCCAGGGTCGGGATCGAGGCCGGGGCCCGGCGCGAAGGTCGGCTGCGGCCGGCGCTACGGCACGACGCGGTAGTGCGTGGTGATGCGCCCGCCCGCGCCCCGGTCGCCCTCGTCCAGGACGTGGAAGGCCACCCCGGGTGGCGCCGCCCGGTCGGTCAGCCCCTCGCCGCTCTCCCACGGCAGGCGCAGCGTCGACACGACTCCGGGTGCCACGAGCAGGGGGCGTCCGGCGAAGGTCGAGGACATCGCGGTGTGCGCGTGTCCGGTCAGGATCGCCGGGACGTTGTCGACGGGGCGCTCGGCGAGGAGTCGGGCGAACCGGCCGGCGTCGGTGAGGTTCGTCGAGTCCAGGTAGGGGTGGTGGACGGTGGCCGGTGGATGGTGGAACGCGGGGATCGCGGGGGTGTCGCCCAGGTCGTCGAGCGTGCGGGCCAGCCAGTCCAGGGTCTCGTCGTCGAACCGTCCCGCGTCCTCGCCGGGGATGGTCGAGTCGCAGAGCAGCAGGGCGTAACCGGCCACGTGGTGCCGTCGGTTGACGGGGGCGGTCGGGTGCGCCCCGTCGTCCGGTTCGCCGGCCAGCAGGACCTTGCGGTAGGCGCTTCGGTCGTCGTGGTTGCCGGGGCACGGAAGAGCGGGGGCGGTGAGCCCGGCCAGCAGCCGGGCCGCCTCCGCGTACTCGTCGGGGGTGCCGTGGTCCGCGATGTCGCCGGTGACCAGGACCGCATCCGGCTGTCTGGTCAGCGAGTTGAGGTACGCCACCACTCGGGTGGCCCGGTCCGTGGCCCGGTCGGTGCCGTCGAGGTGCAGATCGCTGATGTGTGCCAGCAGCATCGGGTCGTCCCTCATCCCTCGTCGCTCGATGAAGTCGAAGGTGAATCTAATGGATTATGCGTCTCCAGGCATTAGATCGGTGTGTGGAGGGTGTGCGCAAGACCCGGAACGCGGCCCCGGGCCAACGAGCCCCGGGCCCACGAGCCCCGGCCCACGAGCCCCGGCCCGTAAGCCCCGGCCCACGAGCCCCGGCCCGTAAGCCCCCGGCCTACAGTTCCCGCATGAAGATCATCGACCTCGAACCCGGCGATGCCCGCCTGGCCGACGAACTGCTTCCCGTCCTGCGTGAACTCCGCCCCCATCTCACCGAGGACCTTTTCCGGGAGGTGTACGAGAAGGGGTACGCGCAGGGACTGCGGTTCAGTGCCGCATACGACGGCGAGGGCGTCTGCGTGGGAGCGGCCGGGTGGCGCATCATCGACAACACCAGCCAGATCAGGCAGCTGTACGTCGACGACCTGGTCACCGCCGAGGCCGCCCGCTCCACCGGCGTCGGCCGTCGGCTCCTCGGGTATCTCGAAGAGCGGGCCAGGGAGGCGGGTTGTCGGCATCTCAACCTGGACTCGGGCACGCACCGCACCGACGCCCACCGCTTCTATCTGCGGGAGCGGATGGACATCGTCGCGTTCAACTTCGACAAGGCCCTCGATCTCGATTGAGGTCAGCGGCCCCCGTCGAGGTCGAGCCGCCAGTCGTTCGTCAGCAGCGCATGGCCGGGCGGGTACTCGAAGTCGCACTCGCCGATCAGGGTGAAGCCCGCCTTGCGGCACACCGCGTTCGACGCGCCGTTCCCCACGGACGGATAGGCGTGCAGAAAGCGGTGCTTGCGCTCGGCTCGGGCCTGCTCGGCGACGGCCGTCGTCGCGGCCGTCGCGATGCCAAGGCCCTGGTATTCAGGGAGGACGGCCCACCCCGTCTCGTACACCTCCTGGCCCTGCCAGGTCCGCTCCCAGAAGCCGATCGTGCCCACGGTGTCGGCCCCGTCCGTCAGGGCGATGCGGAACATCCTGCCCCGGCCCGTGCGGTCCGCGCTCAGCTCCACGTAGCGCTCGTGGCGCGCTATGAGCTGCTCCTCCGACTCGGGTCCGCCCAGGTGGTCCATCAGCTCCGGTGCGTTGGCACGGCGGAGCAGCTCCAGGTCGGCGTCCGACCAGGCCTCGATCCGTACGGTCGATGAAGCGGTGCGTTCCATACCGGAACTGTAGGACGAGGCACTGACAACCGGGCGGCGAACGGCAATTGGCGCATTGCGGCGGCGGCGGACGGGCCCGGGGCCGGGCGGTCAGCGCGGGGCGAAGGCCGTCGGGGGCACGCCGACCGTGGCCGTGAAGTCCCTGATCAGGTGGGCCTGGTCGCTGTAGCCGAGCTCCGCCGCGAGTGCCGCCCAGTTCACCTGCGGGTCCGACTCGGCCCGCTCCAGCGCCTCGTGGATGCGGTAGCGGAGGATGACCCACTTGGGGCCGACGCCGACGTACGCGGCGAAGAGCCGCTGGAGCGAGCGCGGCGACAGCCCTTCGACGCGGGCGAGTTCGGCGACCCGGCGCACCGTGCGGTCCGTGCGCACCAGGTCGACCAGGGCCATCGCGTGTTCGGCCTGCGGGTCCGGTTCCGGGCGGAGCGCCAGCAGGTACGCGTCGAGCGCCGCCACCCGCGCGTCCTCGTCCGCCGGGTCGAGGACGTCCGACGGCGGGGCGGGCGGGGTGAACACCTCGTCGGCGGGGAGCCGCCGCCCCGTCCACTCCGCGACCGGCCGGCCCGGCGCGAACGGCCGGAACCCGCCGGGCCGGAACTGCACCCCGCAGACCCGGCCCCGGCCCTCCAGCTTCTGCGTGTAGAGCCCCAGACCAATGCCCGAGACCTCCGCGAACCCGGCGTCGCCGGTACGGGCCGCCCCGCCGTCGTCCCCGTACCGCTGGAAGACCAGGTTCACGGACGGGTGCGGCACCAGGTGGGAGACGTACGGCTCGGTCAGGTCCCAGTCGATGAGCCAGTAGTGCTCCAGGTACGGCCGCAGCCCGGCGGCGGGTTCACGGCGGCGGAAACGCACCTGGGCGAAGAGCTCAGGGGCGTCGACGATGCCCCGGGTGTCGCGTCGAGGACCGGCCATGGCGGCGATCCTATGGTGCGCGGGTGTCCGGTGCCCCCGGGATGTCGTAGAGGCCGTCCAGCCTCGTGTACGCGCCGTCGACGACGCCCTCGGCGTCCACCGGCATCGCGTGCTCGGCCAGCCGCGCCGCCCGGTGCGGGCACGGGGCCGGTGGCGCCGGGCGCCGTCGCCGCCACCAGCTCTCGCACGCCGCGTGGATGCCGCCCGCGAAGACCAGTACGGGGATGGACAGGGCCAGCAGGATGTCGCCCACGGCAGACCTCCTCGCACGCGCGGGACAAAGGCAGGTGTCTTCTGCATCGGCAGGTTCGACAGGCCGGCCGGAGATCATTCTTCGGCCAATGAATGGCCGGATGCGGGTGATTGGTGGCCGGGGGCCGGGCTACCGGCTCCACACATGCAGTGCGTCGCCCGCCGCCGACACCGTGTACCAGGTGCCGTCGCCGAGGGCCGTGGGCGCGCCGGATATCGGGAACGGATACGTGATCTGCGCGGTCACCCGCATCTGCGCCCCGGCCGTGCTCACCAGCCAGTGGCGCGGCTCGCCGTACTCCTCGTCCCGCTCCGACGTACCGGCGATGACGGTCGCCTCGTCGAGGAAGCCGCACTCGTAGTCCCAGAGCGACTCGTCGGCGTCCTGGTCGTCGGGATCGGCCCCTGGGTGGCGGGGGATGGTGTGCTCGGTGTCGAGTTCGGACAGTACGGATCCGTCGTCGACCCGGTGCACGCCGAGCGTCTCCTCGTAATGAGTCACCGTCAGGAAGCGGTCCCCCGAGGGGCTCACATCCGTCAGGATCCGTTCGTCGTCGCAGAACCGCTCGACGGAGAGCTGCTCACCGTCCCACCTGCCCCACAGCATCGGCACCCCGTCCTGCCCCTCGCCGACGCACAGTCCCATCCGGGTGGGGTCGGGGTGCGGGACGTGATCCGATCCGGCCGCCACAGTCTCCGCGTCCGCCCGGCCGAGCACCCGTCCGTCGGCGGCGTCGATGACCAGCCACTCGTCCAGCGCCTCCGGGTCGGGTCCGGACGCGGCGACAGGGCCGCGGATATGGGCCCACACGAGCGTCCCGTCCGCGGAGAACACGGCCGATCCGCTGTCCGCGTACAGATGCCGGTGGTCGGTCGCGTACTCCTCGTACGTGGTGTGGAGCGTGCGGCAACTGCCGTCCCAGCAGCCGTGACCGACCTCCCAGCGCACCGCCCCTGCCGGGTCCACCGCGCGCACCGCGTGCACCCCGGCGAAGAGCGCGAGATCACCGCTCGGCGCCACCGTGCAGGTGCCGAAGTCGCGGGGCCAGGGCGCGGGGAACCGGACCGTCGCCGCGCCCGGGGAGTCGGGGTCGACGGCGACCAGCTCGGTGTCGCCGCGCTGGACGAGCAGGCGCCGGAGGCCTGCCGGCTGCCCGCTGCCGGACATGGGCCGTGCGTCCGGCCACCGCAGGAGGCGCGGGGCGTCTGCCGCGTCCCGCGCATGGTCCAGCGGTGCGGCGAGCGTGGTGACAAGGCGTGCGGCGGCGGCATCGGCCATGGGTCGGGCCCTCCCTTTCGTGCGTGAGTGTGTCGACTCGTGCATGGGTGCGTCAGTACGCCAGTACGTCGGTACGTCGGTACGTCGGTACGTCGGTACGAGGAGAACCGTAAGGCCGGTCAGTGGGCGCCCGGTTCCCGTGTCAGCCCTGGTACGTGTCCGGGACGACGGCGACCGGGCAGGCCGCGTAGTGCAGCACCGCATGGTTGACCGGGCCCAGTTGGAGTCCGAGCCATACGCTGCTCCGCCGGGCGCCGACGACCAGGAGTTCCGCGTCCTCGGCGGCTTCGATCAGTGCCTGGTGCGCTGGTCCCTGCGCCACCGCCCGGTGGATGACGGTTCCGGACCCGTCCCGCTCCGGAGCCTCCCGCGCCGTCCGCTCCCGCAGGGCCTGCAGGACCTCTTCGAGGTGTTCCTCGGCCTGTCGGCAGTGTGCGGAAGCGGGGGAGCCCGAGAGGGACGGACGGCTCAGGAGCTCGTGCGCGGGGCGGCGCCAGGCCCGTACGGCGGTGAGCTCGCCGTGGCGCGATGCGGCCTGGGCCAGTGCGAAGACGGCGGCGGCCGACGGACCGGCGGCGTCGCTGATCCCGACGACGACACGGCCGGGTTTCGCCGGTGCGAGCGGCTGCCTCGCCGGAATCACCACGACCGGGCAGTGGGACCGGCCGGCGAGCGCGAGCCCGACGGACCCCAGGAGCATCCCGGCGATCCGGCCCCGGCCCCGGGACCCCAGGACGACGAGTGACGCCTCGTGGCTCTCCCGTACGAGTGTGGCCACCGGGTCCTCGGGCTGTACGTCGGCCACCACGCTCACCTCGGGCCTGAGGTCCTGCACGCGGTCCCGGGCCGAGGCGACGAGATGCTCGGCGAGGAGCTGTTCGGCGGGACGCCCGGTGTCGGCGCTGGGCCGCAGACCCTCGTAGTGCTCCCACAGCGACGCGTGCACGACGCGCAGGGGGAGCCGGGAGCGTGCCGCTTCCGCCGTGGCCCAGTCCAGGGCCCGCAGGCTGCCCTCCGATCCGTCCACTCCGACGACTACCGGGAGCCGCATCGCTCCCACCGCCTTCTCTGCCTCTGCTCGTTACGGTTCGATTCGTTACGGTTCGATCGTCAGTACCCGGTCCACGGGGCGGCGTGGCGTGCGCGGCCCCGTGGGCCCGTATCCCAGGCGGATGATCATCTGGGGGTGCCCCGTGCCGCGGACCGGGTCACGCAGGATCCAGCGCAGGTCCGGCCATTCGAGGGGCTGTGTCGCGAACGAGGTGGACACCGCGTCCAGTGTCGCGGTGAGCAGGACGCGTTCCAGCGCCTGACCGGCGCCCAGCCAGTCCACCGGGCGGTCGCCCTCGGTGCTCAGCAGGGCCAGCTGCGGCCGGTTCTCGAACAGGACACGGGCCCGGTCGGCGAGGGCGGCGGTGCCGGTGAAATCGCGGTTGATCGCTCTCTCGGAGGCGTCGCGGGGGCCGAAGGCGTAGTCGGGGATTCCGTCGACCGGCGCGTCGGTCTTCGTGTACCGGGCCCAGTGGCGCTGCTCGGCGTCTCGCGCCGGGTCGCCGCGGTCGTATCCCTCGGCGTCCCGGATCAGTTCGAGCACGGTCTCCAGATGGCTCGCGGTCAGGAACGCGAGGTCCGCGCCCTCGGTACGGGCCGCGCGTACGAGGCGTGCGCGGACGTCGTCGGGGATCGCCTGCTCGTCGAACGGGTAGCGGCTGGTGTGCCGGTCCGCGATCGCGGGGTGGAGGGCGCGGAACTCTTCGTCGGCCTGCCCGCCGGGGGCGTCGGGGTGGCTGTCGAGGAGTACGGCGGCCAGGAACGCCGGATCCGACGGGACGGGCAGCAGTGTGGTCGCCGCCTCAAGGCCGTGGTGTGCGGCGGACACCCGCAGGTTCAGCAGGGCCGCGCCGCAGCCCACGTGCAGGGCGCGGGTGGAGGGGTCGGCCTCCGGCATCCGGCGCTCGAAGTCGGCCCGGAGGGCGATGGTGCGGCTGAGGCGTCCGTAGCGGAAGAGCCAGGGCTGGGCGTTGTGCATGGACGGTGCGGCGGTGGCATCGGCGACGAGGTCGGTCACCACCGTGTCGGTGAGCGCGTGGGTGGACATCTGACCCCCGGGGTTCGGGAACTGTCGATGTCTCTCCAGCATGTATCAAGTGCCGCCACTGCGATATGGGGCGGTATGAGTCTTTGCGAGACTTTCGCTACGAAACGAGTCCTTCGTCATGAAGCTCGTACTTCCTGCCGCCGGGCTGCCGGCGTGACCCGTCGGCCGAAGGCCTCGCTCCCTCCCTCGGCGGTCGCTCCTAGGTGGTCGCCCCGAGGCTGGTGACCAGGTGGTGCCAGGCTTCCTCCAGGCGCTCCAGCGACATACCGCGCTCGGTGGTGAGGTGGTGGACGAGGGCGGTGTCGATGGAGGCGAGCAGGGTGTGTGCGAGCAGCTCCGGATCGCCGGGCACGTTCGCCTGCCGCAGCAGCATCGCGATGTGGTTGATGCGCAGATGGAGCGCCGGGACGCTGTAGTTGCGCAGCGGGTCGCTCCGGCTGGCCAGGATCAGCGGGTGGTGATCGCTTTCGTGGCGCAGGGTGGCGGGCCCGAAGGCGTGCAGCCGTTCCGCCGCGGGGGCGTCCGGGCCCAGCGGTGGCGGGCCGGAGAGGAAGGCGGCCTGGAACTGCTTCTCCCGGTGGTCCAGGAGCGCGATCAGGAGTCCGGCCCGGTCGCCGAAGCGCCGGAAGACGGTTCCCTTGCCCACCCCCGCTGCGGCGGCCACCGACTCCATGGTCAGGTCCGCCGCCCCGCACCCGGACAGGAGCCGGGAGGCGGCGTCCAGCAGGAGCGTGCGGTTGCGCGCCGCGTCAGCCCGTAGCTGCGGGGGTTGATCGGTCGGGGCGAGCGGGAGGTTTGTCCGCGCTTCTCCCGGTTCGGGCAGCCTCGGAGGGGGAGGGGTGTCGGGGCCGGTCATGGTCTCAGCGTAACGCCCGGAAGGAATAAGTGGACCGTGGTCCGGTTAGGTGGTAAAACTTTAAACGGACCACGGTCCGCTTGATTCGACTTACTCGACGTACCTGTCTCTCCGCCTCTCTCCGCCTCCCGGGAGTTCCCCATGTCTGTACGCATCCTCGCGCTCGTCGGCAGCCTCCGCGCCGGCTCGCACAACCGTCAGCTCGCCGAAGCCGCCGCCAAGCACGCCCCTGCGGGCGCCGAGATCGAGCTGTTCGAGGGCCTGGCCGAGGTGCCCTTCTACAACGAGGACATCGACGTCGAGGGAAGCGTCCCGGCCGCTGCCGCCCGGCTGCGTGAGGCGGCGGCCCAGGCCGACGCGTTCCTGCTGTTCTCGCCCGAGTACAACGGCACCATGCCGGCCGTCCTGAAGAACGCCATCGACTGGCTGTCCCGCCCGTACGGTGCCGGCGCCATCTCCGGCAAGCCGGTCGCCGCGATCGGCACCGCCTTCGGCCAGTACGGCGGCGTCTGGGCGCAGGACGACGTCCGCAAGTCCGTCGGGATCGCGGGCGCCGTGGTCCTGGAGGACGTCAAGCTGTCCATCCCCGGCTCCGTGACGCGCTTCGCCGACATCCACCCCGCCGACGACGCCGAGGTCGTCACCGCGCTCACCGAAGTCATCGGCAAGGTGCACTCGGCTGCTTCCGTGGCCGCCTGACCGCTACGCATACGGCGGCGGTACGGGCGAGGATGCCCGACCGCCGCCGTCGTCATGTTCCGGGACGCCTGAGGGCGCCGAGGACGCCCGAGGACGCCCCTCAGCAGCACCGCGCTGAACGAACCCCGGGTCAGGGCCACACCAGGCAGTACGCCTGATGCCCCGCGTCATGCAGCCGGTGCGAGAAGTCCTGCCACTCGTGCAGGAGTTGGTAGACGTTGAACGCGTCGCGCGGGCCGCCGCGGTCCGGGACCGTGGACCAGATGAACGCCGCGGCACCCACCGACTCCTCGCCGACGCCGCGCAGCGGGTCGACAACCGTCATCGGAAGCTTGACCACCGCGTAGTCGGGGTGCAGCACGACGAGTTCGAGCGGGGGGACCTTGTGCAGGGGTATGCCCTGTATTCCGGTGAGGACCATCGCCGCCACCGTCTCCGGCTTGATCTTGGTGAACATGCCGCCCATGCCCAGCTCGTCGCCGCCGAGCTCCTCGGGGCGCATCGAGATGGGCACGCGTGCCGCGGTGGCCCCGTCGGGGGCACCGAAGTACTTGTAGGTCACCCCCACCCGGCCATCACTCCTGCTTCCGGCTCCGCCACCCTGCGCACCACCGGCCTGTATGCCTTGCTTGCGCTCCGCCTCACGCCGGTGCCGACCCCGCCGGGCAGGCTCGGGCCCCAGGTCGTCGGTCCCTTCGCCCACTCCGCCACCGCGATGCATATCTCATCCACCCGACTACTACTTAGGAGACACAGCCCCCGCCGCGCAACCCGATCATCGTGTCAGTGACCTCCCCCGCGGGCGTGCGGTGAAACACCTGTCCGCAAGACCGTCCGTGGCTCTGACACCATGGCTTGTGTGAGCTTTCCCTATGACGCCCCAGTTTCGCAGACGCTTTTCGACCGCGCGTCCCTCGTGACGCCCGGCGGCGTGAACTCTCCCGTCCGTGCCTTCCGGGCCGTGGGCGGTACGCCCCGCTTCATGGTGTCCGGCAGCGGTCCGTATCTCACCGACGCCGACGGCCGTGAGTACGTCGACCTCGTGTGCTCGTGGGGGCCGATGATCCTCGGCCACTCCCACCCGGAGGTCATCGCCGCAGTTCAGGAGGCTGTCGCCCGCGGCACCTCGTTCGGTACGCCCGGTGAGGGCGAGGTCGCGCTCGCCGAGGAGATCGTGGCCCGGATCGAGCCCGTGGAGCAGGTGCGACTGGTGTCGTCCGGCACCGAGGCGACCATGTCCGCGATCCGTCTCGCCCGCGGGTTCACCGGCCGGGCCAAGGTGGTGAAGTTCGCCGGCTGCTACCACGGCCACGTCGACGCGCTGCTCGTCGCCGCCGGTTCCGGGGTCGCGACCTTCGGCCTTCCGGACACCCCGGGGGTCACCGGTGCGCAGGCCGGCGACACGATCGTGCTGCCGTACAACGACCTGGACGCCGTACGCGAGGCGTTCGCCGCGCACCCCGGCGAGATCGCCTGTGTGATCACCGAGGCGTCGCCGGGCAACATGGGCGTCGTACCGCCGCTGGACGGTTTCAACGCCGGGCTCAAGGAGCTCTGCGCCGCGAACGGCGCGCTCTACATCTCCGACGAGGTCATGACCGGGTTCCGCACGTCGAAGGCCGGCTGGTTCGGCGTCGACGGGGTGCGGCCCGATCTGATGACCTTCGGCAAGGTCATGGGCGGCGGCTTCCCGGCCGCGGCCTTCGGCGGGCGCGCGGACGTGATGGCGCACCTCGCCCCGGTCGGCCCCGTCTACCAGGCGGGCACCCTCTCCGGGAACCCGATCGCCACCGCCGCCGGTCTCGCCCAGCTGCGACTGCTCGACGACGCGGCGTACGCCAAGGTGGACGCGGTCTCCGCGGAGATCCGCGGACTGGTCAGCGAGGCGCTCGCCAAGGAGGGCGTGGCGCACACCGTGCAGGCGGCGAGCAACATGTTCTCCGTCTTCTTCACCGACCGGCCGGTGCGGAACTACGAGGATGCGAAGCAGCAGGAAGCTTTCCGCTTCACCGCCTTCTTCCACTCGCTGCTCTCGCAGGGCGTCTACCTGCCCCCGTCGGCCTTCGAGTCCTGGTTCGTCTCCACCGCTCACGACACGCAGGCCGTCGAGCGCATCGCCGCCGCCCTGCCCGCCGCTGCCCGCGCCGCTTCGGAGGCCACCGCATGAGCGAGAACGGAAGCCGCGAGGACGAGCGAAGCCGCAAGGGCGAGGACGGAGGCCGCAAGGACAAGGACATCACCGTCGTCCATCTGATGCGGCACGGCGAGGTGCACAACCCGGAAGGCGTGCTCTACGGGCGCCGCCCCGGCTACCACCTCTCCGAGCTCGGCCGGCAGATGGCCGACCGGGTCGCCGAGCACCTGGCGGGCCGTGACATCACCCATGTCGTCGCCTCCCCGCTGGAACGCGCCCAGGAGACGGCCACGCCGATCGCCAAGACGCACGACCTGGACCTGGCCACCGACGCGCGGCTCATCGAGGCGGCCAACGTCTTCGAGGGCAAGACCTTCGGCGTCGGTGACGGCGCGCTGCGCAAGCCGGACAACTGGAAGCACCTGACGAACCCGTTCCGGCCGTCGTGGGGCGAGCCGTACATCGAGCAGGTCGTACGGATGATGGGCGCGCTGGACGCCGCGCGGGACGCGGCGCGCGGTCACGAGGCGGTGTGCGTCAGCCACCAGCTGCCGATCTGGATCGTGCGGAGCTTCGTCGAGCGGCGTCGGCTGTGGCACGACCCGCGCAAGCGGCAGTGCACCCTCGCCTCGCTGACCAGCTTCACGTACCAGGGCGACAAGATCGTGTCGGTCGGGTACACGGAGCCGGCGCGGGACCTGGTGCCGGCGCATCTGCGGGCCGGGGCGAAGCCGGTGAAGGGGAAGTCGAAGGCGTTCGGCGCGTAGCCGGCCCACGGGCCGGCGGGGGCCCCGGGCCCGGTCGTCGGGTGCTGGTTTGTCCTTGGCTGAAGTTTTTTGTCCTCAATCGCCGGACGGGCTTGATTTTTCGCCCGTCCGGCGATTTTTCGTCCGCCGGTGATTGGTCGTTCGCCCAGCGATTGGTCGTTCGTCCGGCGATTGCTGTCTTCGACGGCGGTTGAGCGCTGCTCCCGCCTCATGCCACCTGCTAGGTCATGCGTTCGAGCGCGGCTGGGGCCTGGTCCCTCAAAGAATCATGTGTTTATCAGCGGAACCCCCGTGTTGATTCCGCCATCTAAGCGTTCGGCAGTTTGTATGGACTTAAGGCAAAACGACCGCAGATGGGGTAATCATGCGCGACATCAGCCGAAGGGGTCTGCTCGGAGCCGGTCTTGGAGCCGCCGCCGCCATCGGGGTGGCGGGCTGCGGCGCCTTCGGCTCCTCCGATACGGGCCGGTCGGGGACCACGGGGGAGAAGGGTTCCGACGGAAGCACTCGAGGAACCGGGTCCACGGAGAAGGACGTCCGGGAAATCGGGGACGGTTCCACCGCGGACACCGGAAAGCAGCCGCATCAGCCTGCCAAGCCGGTCCCGCTCGAACCCGGGCAGACGCCGCCGCAGTTCGTGATCTTCTCCTGGGACGGGGCGGGCGAGGTCGGCAACGGACTCTTCCCGCGCTTTCTGGAACTCGCCAAGGATCATGACGCGGCGATGACCTTCTTCCTGTCCGGGCTCTATCTGCTGCCCGAGTCGAAGAAGTCCATGTACCGGCCGCCCAACAACCCCATCGGCGCTTCCGACATCGGTTATCTCACCGACGGTCACATCAAGGAGACGCTGAAGAACGTCCGTCAGGCATGGCTCGACGGGCACGAGATCGGAACCCACTTCAACGGGCATTTCTGCAGTGGCTCCGGATCGGTCGCGAACTGGTCGTCCGCGCAGTGGCGGAACGAAATCGATCAAGCGGTCTCCTTCGTCACCGAATGGCGCACGAACACCGGCTGGACCGACCTCGACCCGCTGCCTTTCGACTACCGCAAGGAACTGATCGGCGGCCGCGCCCCCTGTCTGCTCGGCCAGGAAAACCTCCTGCCCACGGCGAGCAAGCTCGGCTGGCGCTACGACGCCAGCTCACCCGGTGGCACCCAGGTCTGGCCCAAGAAGCGGGAGGGTGTCTGGGACCTGCCGCTCCAGGCCATGCCGTTCCCGGGGCACACCTTCGAAGTGCTCTCGATGGACTACAACATCCTCGCCAACCAGTCGCTGAATTCGACCAAGGGCATGCCCTCGCGCTATCCCGAATGGCGCGAGCAGGCCACCCAGTCGTACCTCGCCGGTTTCAACCGTGCGTACTCGACGAATCGCGCGCCCTTCTACATCGGAAACCACTTCGAGGAGTGGAACGGCGGTATCTACATGGACGCCGTCGAGGCGGTGATCAAGAAAATCGCGGGGAAGCCTGATGTGCGCCTCGTCTCCTTCCGGCAGTTCGTCGACTGGCTCGACGTCCAGACTCCGGCCGTGCTCGACAAGCTCTGCACACTGCAGGTCGGACAGTCCCCCGAAGGCGGCTGGAACACCTTCTTTAAACAGGCCTGACAACGGGCTTTACGGGCACCGAGGGGGGTGCCCGAGATCGTCGAAACCGCCATGCGAAACTTTTCACATGAGCTCTGGCCGCGCACCCCGACGCCGCTTCACCCTGCTCGCCGCCCCCGCAGCGGCCGTCGCCCTCGCCCTCACGCTGACCGCGTGCGGCGGGGACGGCAACAAGGCCGGCGGCGGTGGCAATACGAACTTCGTCACGGGCAGTGGCGGCATTTCCACCGTGGACAAGGGCGACCGCAAGGCCGCCCCGAAGCTGGACGGCGAGACCCTCGAAGGCAAGCAGCTCGATGTCGCCGACTACAAGGGCAAGGTCGTCGTACTGAACATGTGGGGCTCGTGGTGCGGGCCCTGCCGCCTTGAGGCCCAGTACTTCTCGCGGGTGGCGAAGGAGACGAAGGACAAGGGCGTCCAGTTCGTCGGGATCAACACGCGGGACGCCAAGAAGGGCCCCGCACTGAGCTTCGAGAAGGACTACGGAGTCCCCTACCCGAGCCTCTACGACCCGACCGGCAAGCTCATGCTCCGCTTCCCCAAGGGCACGCTGCGTCCGCAGGCGATTCCGTCGACCGTGGTGCTGGACCGGGACGGGAAGATCGCCGCCCGCTCCCTGGCCGCGCTCGACTCCGAGAAGCTGCACAAGATGATCGACCCGCTGATCGCGGAGAAGTGATTCCGTGCACACCCTTGCCGCGCTCCAGGGCGAGAACCAGACCATCGTGAACGGGGCGCTGATCGTCGCCCTGCCCGTCGCCGTACTCGCCGGGCTCGTCTCGTTCTTCTCGCCGTGCGTCCTGCCGCTCGTCCCCGGCTACCTCAGTTATGTCACCGGGGTCAGCGGGACGGACCTGGCGCAGGCCCGGCGCGGGCGGATGGTCGCGGGCGCCTCGCTCTTCGTGCTCGGTTTCACCGCCGTGTTCGTCTCCGGCGGCGCGCTCTTCGGCTTCTTCGGCCAGACCCTCCAGGACAACAGCGGGATCCTCACCAAGGTCCTCGGCGTGCTGATGATCCTGATGGGGATCTTCTTCATGGGCCTGATGCCCTGGATGACGCAGCGTGAGTTCCGTATCCACAAGAGACCGGTGACCGGGCTGGCGGGCGCACCCGTGCTGGGCGCCCTCTTCGGGATCGGCTGGACCCCGTGCCTCGGCCCGACGCTCAGTTCGGTGAGCTTCCTCGCGATGGAGCAGGGCACCGCCGGACGCGGGGCGATACTGACCGTCGCGTACTGCCTCGGGCTCGGTCTGCCCTTCGTGCTCGCGGCGGTCGCCTTCCGCAAGGCGCTCGGCGCGTTCGGCTGGGTCAAGCGCCACTACGCGTGGGTCATGCGCATCGGCGGCGTCATGATGATCACGACCGGTCTTCTCCTGCTGACCGGTGTGTGGGGCACGATGATGCAGCAATTGCAGGGCTGGTCCAACGGCTTCACGGTGGGGATCTGAGTTCCATGAGCAACACCAAGTCCAACCCCCCCGCCCCGGAGCGGGAGGCCCGGGACGAGCGGGACCGGGAGAACGCCCGCGAACTGGGTGCGGCCGGCTCCCAGCTCTCCACCGCCCCGCGGGAGGAGAGCGCGGCCGGTCTGCCGGCCATGGGCGTCATCGGCTGGGCCCGCTGGTTCTGGCGGCAGCTCACCTCGATGCGGGTCGCGCTGATCCTGCTCTTCCTGCTGTCGCTCGGCGCCATCCCCGGCTCGCTGATCCCGCAGAACAGCGTGGACGAGCTGAAGGTGGAGTCCTTCAAGAAGGCCCACACCACCGTCTCGCCGATCTACGAGAAGCTCCAGTTCTTCGACGTCTACAGCTCGGTGTGGTTCTCCGCGATCTACATCCTGCTGTTCATCTCGCTCATCGGCTGCATCGTGCCGCGCACCGGCCAGTTCATCGGCCAGCTGCGCAGCCGGCCGCCGGGCGCCCCCAAGCGCCTGACCAGGCTGCCCGCGTACACCACCTGGCGCACCGAGGCCGAGCCCGAGCAGGTCCGAGAGGCCGCGCTCGCGATGATGCGGAAGCGGCGCTACCGCGCACACACCGTGGGCGACGCGGTCGCCGCGGAGAAGGGCTATCTGCGCGAGGCCGGGAACCTGGTCTTCCACATCGCCCTGATCGTGATGCTGGTGTCGTTCGCCTACGGGCAGCTCTTCAAGTCCGAGGGCGGCAAGCTGATCGTCGAGGGCGACGGCTTCGCCAACACGCTCACCCAGTACGACGACTTCAAGTCCGGTTCGCTGTTCGACACCGACTCGCTCGCCCCGTTCAGCTTCAAGCTCGACAAGTTCATCGGCACGTACGAGCGCAGCGGCCCCCAGAGAGGTACGCCCAGGACCTACGAGGCCCATGTGACGTACGAGAAGGGCGCGTACGGCAAGCCGCAGAAGACCGTCATCAGGGTCAACGAGCCCCTCGTCGTCGACGGCACCAAGGTCTATCTCAACGCGCACGGCTACGCGCCGGTCGTCTCCGTCAAGGACGGCAAGGGCAAGGAGGTCTACCGGAGCGCGGTGCCGCTGCTGCCCATCGACAACAACGTCACCTCGTCCGGTGCGATCAAGGTCTTCGACGGCTACCGCGACAAGAACGGCAAGAAGACCCAGCTGGGCTTCCAGGCGTTCTTCGTGCCGACCTTCGCGGGCAACGGCAAGGGCACGATGTTCTCGCAGTTCCCGGCCGCCGACATGCCCGTACTGGCACTCAACGGCTTCCACGGCTACCTCGGCCCCGACTCCGGGCTGGCGCAGAACGTGTACCAGCTGGACAAGTCCAAGATGACGGAGTTCAAGGACGCCGACGGCAAGCAGCTCAAGCAGCGCCTGCTGGTCGGCGAGACGATGAAGCTGCCCGACGGCGCGGGCTCCATCACCTTCGAAGGCCTCCAGGAGTGGGCCAGCTTCCAGATCTCGGAGCAGCCGGCCAGCGGCTGGGCGCTCACCGGAGCCGTCGCCGCGATCGCCGGACTCGCGGGCTCGCTGTTCATCCAGCGGCGCCGGGTCTGGGTGCGGGCGGTCGCCGGTGCGGACGGCGTCACGGTCGTCGAAATGGCGGGTCTCGGCCGCAGCGAGTCCGCGAAGCTTCCCGAGGAGCTGGCCGATCTCGCGGTCACGCTCATCGCCTCGGCGCCCACAGCGCCCGACGCCGATACGGATTCATCCCCTGAATCCGATGAATCCGAACCCGATTCCGACTCCGTCGAAGAATCCTCCGAAGAACCTGCCGAAGGGGCTGAGAAGTGAATCTCGCCGCCGCAACCAACGAGAACCTGGCGCACACCAGCAATGTGCTGATCTATTCGTCGATGGCCGTCTACACCCTGGCCTTCTTCGCCTACATCGCGGAATGGGTGTTCGGCAGCCGCAGCAAGGTCGGCCGCACCGCCGCCGCGCTGACCGGGGCCGGGGCCGGGGCCGAGGGCGCGGGCGCCGCGGGCTCGGTGAAGGTGCAGGTCGCGCAGCAGGGCGGCGGCACCGCCGTGATGGACCGCCCGAAGATCATCACGCGCGCGGCGGCCGGCACCCGCGACGTACCGGACGGGCCCGGCGCGGCCGGCGGCACGTTCAAGGGCGACCTCTACGGGCGCATGGCGGTCTCCATGACCGTGCTCGCCTTCCTCGTCGAGGCCGGCGGAGTCATCGCCCGCGCACTGTCCGTGCAGCGTGCCCCCTGGGGCAACATGTACGAGTTCTCCATCACCTTCTCCACGGTGGCGGTCGGTGCGTACCTGGTCCTCCTCGCGCTGAAGAAGAACGTCCGCTGGATGGGGCTGCTCCTGGTCACCACTGTCCTGCTGGACCTCGGCATCGCGACCACGTGGCTCTACACCGACAGTGACCAGCTGGTGCCCGCGCTGCACTCGTACTGGCTGTGGATCCACGTCTCCACCGCCATCCTGTGCGGCGCCGTCTTCTACATCGGCGGGGTCGGCACCCTGATGTACCTCTTCCGCGACAGCTACGAGAACAAGCTCGCCAAGGGCGTGCAGCCCGGCTCGTTCGCGCAGTCCGTGCTCTCCCGGCTGCCCTCGGCCGCCTCGCTCGACAAGTTCTCGTACCGCATCAACGCCGCCGTCTTCCCGCTGTGGACGTTCACGATCATCGCGGGCGCCATCTGGGCGGGCGACGCCTGGGGCCGCTACTGGGGCTGGGACCCCAAGGAGGTCTGGTCCTTCATCACCTGGGTCGCGTACGCCTGCTACCTGCACGCACGCGCCACCGTCGGCTGGAAGGGCCGCAAGGCCGCCTACCTGGCGCTGATCGCCTTCGGCTGCTGGCTCTTCAACTACTACGGCGTGAACATCTTCGTTACCGGCAAGCACTCCTACGCCGGCGTCTGACCCGGTCCGTACGGGTGCGGATACCGCACCACCGGGCCACGCTGGAACCATGACCGATGCGCCCCCCGTCATCGAGCCCGGCACCAGCGAAGCCCACGGTGACCTGCACACCCTGCGGTTCACGCTACGGCTGCCCCACCCCGTTCCGCGGGTGTGGGCAGCCGTTGCCAGTTCCGGGGGGCTGCGCGGGTGGCTCGCCGCCGCCGACCCCTTCGAACCGCGGATGGGCGGAGCGATCACGCTCCGCTGGCTCAACACCGACCAGGAGGGCCGGGCCACGGTCGCCTCCGGCACCGTCACCGCCTGGGACGTCGAGCGGGTCGCCGAATACACCCTCGAAGGGCTCCGCGGCCGCATCCGCTTCCACCTGGAGCCACCGCGCGGCGACCATGTGCTGCTGCGGTTCACCAATGAGTTCCGGGGCGACGACGAGCTGCGCCTCGACTGTCTGGCGGGCTGGCACGACCACTTCCGCTACCTCGTGGACGCGCTCGACGGATACCCCGCCGACTGGTCGAAGTGGACCCCGGTCCGGTGGGCCGGGCTGCGTGAGGAGTACGTGGCGGCCGATCAGAGGTCGCCCGGCAGCCTCTGAAGCGGCGTCACGGCGCCGAGGACGGCGGCAGGCACTTCGGGTCCGGCGGCGTGCCCTCAGGCCAGGCGATCGCCACGAACCGCTGACTGGCGTCCTCGGGCGCCAGCTCCACCACCGGAACCGCCTTGTTGTACGGGTTGCCGTGGTTGTCCAGACAGATCCAGCCACCGGCCCCCGGCACCTTCAGCGAGCTCTTCACCCGCGGCCACTGCTCGCCCACGTCCGCGACCAGGGGCAGCCGCTTGCCCTCCAGGGTCGCCTGCCGGATGGCGCGCACCGCCAGCGCCATCGCGTCGTGCGCGATGATGACCTGGCCGTCGGTCAGGGCCTCGTGATCCGTCGGACCGATCGGGCCCGCGGGCTTCTTCGACACCGTGGCCAGCAGATCCAGGAAGCTCCGGTAGTCCGCCGGGGAACCGCCCGTCGCCGCCTTGCCCTTCCCCGTTCCCGCCGCCCAGGCGTCCGGGTGCGCCAGCGAGGCGTAGCGGACGGTCACCTTCCGGCGCAGCGCGCCCCGGTCGAGCTTCTTGTCGCTGCCGAGGTACGAGCCCTCGTCACCGGTCAGGATCGTGAACGCGCGGTTCTGGCAGCCGCGGGCTCCGAGCGCGTTGATGAACTGCCGCAGCTGGGTGTGGCGTCCGGCGAAGAACACCGTCTCCGCGTCCGTGTCGCAGATCAGGTGCGTGATCTGCTGGAAGGTGTTGGCCGTGGTGCCCTCGTCGTTGGGGTCGCTGCGCGAGGTGAAAAGCTGCGGTTCGTACCGTGTCCCCTTCACCAGCGCGGTGAAGGCCGCCCGCAGGGTGTCCGTGTAGTGGTCCCCGGTACGGGTGTCCTGCACCAGCAGCGCCTTGTCCTTCTTGACCTGCCCGAAGTGGGCCAGGGCGCGCGCCTCGTCCCGGTTGGTCGGCGACACCCGGGCCAGGCCGGGGAACGGATCACCCTTGGCGCCGTTGGCGATGTCGTCGGCCGTGATCGTGGTGCCGACGACCGCGATGTGCGCGGCGGTCAGTTCCTTGACCGCCGACTTGATCTGCGTACTGCTGGTGGCGACGCCGGAGACGGCCCGCAGATTGTCCGGGGCCCCGGTCATCGTCTTCAGCCGGTCCACCGTCGGCCGCCACAGCAGGTTGTTCTTCCCGGTGTTGGCGAGCACCAGCCGGATCTTCGGCACCTGCTCGTTGGAGAGATGGTTGGCCCGGTACTGCTCGGCGAAGGCGCCCTGCAGCTCGCGCTGCATCTTCGTCTGCATCGCCTCGTCCGTCGACGTCAGCGGCAGCAGCAGCGCGACCGTCGCGTACCGGCCGGGCTTCAGGCCGGCGTTCTCCCGGGCGATGGCCGCGGCGACCTCGGTCAGCTTCGGCCGCCCGAAGTCGTAGCCGTCACCGGAGATGCCTATGCACTCGTCGCTGCCCTGCGGCCGCTCGACCCCCTGCGCGCAGGAGCGGTCCTCGGGGGCGGTCAGCCGGCCGATGCCGTACCAGCCGGACGTGATCACCAGGGCGCCGGCCAGCACCGAGGTGACGACCCTCTGCCGTGTCGTGTACCAGACGTGATAGCGCAGTGGATTACGCATCCGGGCCACCGTTCCCCCGCCGTCGCCCCTGATTGCTTCCGCCCGCGCCCGGTTCTCCCGGTGGCATGGACAGCGGACGCCAGGCCCGGATGTCCCGCGGCCAGTGCGTCGCCGCGTCCCACAGCACGCTGTTGCCCGTCGGGTGCCTGCCGGACAGTTGTCGCAGTTCGTGCGCCATCTTGTCGATCACCTCTTCGTCCGGCAGGGCCAGTGGATCGGACAGCAGCCATATGCCGTGCAGCAGCCGGCGCAGCTGCACATGAAGCTCCGCGGCCGCCGGTTCGAGCCCCCTCGGTGGTGCGTTGTCCACCCGGCCGAGCGCGACCGCGCGCCGCGGATCGGGGCCGACGGACCCCCGCGTACGCGGGTACGGTGCCGAGGCGATGAAGCGCAGCGAGTCGAGCCAGCCCGGCACGTCCGGCTCGTCGAACCGCAGCCGCAGATGCCCCACACACGCCTCCGCGTCGCCCAGCACCAGCTTCTGGTGCAGCAGATGCGGGACGCTCGGGCGGCGGCCGCCGGGGCCGTACGCCCCGCGCAGCGAGACATGGACCGCCTGCCACACCGCGTAGGACGGATGGTCGCCGTCCTGGAACCGCAAGCGGTGCAGCAGCAACGACCGCAGCAGCGGATCAGCGACGAAGTGACCGGGCCCGACCGGCCAGTCGTCCGCCCGCAGCGCATCGCGCATCCGCAGCGCCACATCGCCGTCCGGCGAACCCCTGCCCAGACGGCTCTCCGCCAGCAGCCGCGCCGAGTCCTCCCCGTGCGCCGCGGCCAGCACACCGAGGAAGTCCAGCCGCTGCTCGGGCCCCGGCAGCAACCGCGCCAGCAGCTCGTCGGCCACCTGCGCCGGCGCCCGGTCCTCGCGCACCTCCACCGTGCAGTCCAGCAGCGAACCCGGCACCAGCGAGGCGGGCTCCGGCGCCTCGCCCGCCGCCAGCGCCAGCAGCTCCACCGCCAGCGGACGCCCACCCGTCAGCCGGTGCACACCACGGGCCAGCCCGGCCGGGATACGGCCCGCCCGATCGTGCCGGTCGAACGCCGAGCGCACCTGCTCCGGGTTGAGCGGAGTCAGCTCCACGGCCAGGATCCCGGACGTCACCCCCGTACCCCTGGACCAGTGCGAACCGTGCGCCACCTCCGGCAGCCGCCGGTGCACCGCGTGGCTCAGCCCCTCGTGATCCCGGACCCGTGAGGCGGCGAACACCGCGATCCGGTCACGCACCCCGGCGGCCCGCTGCCGCAGCAGCGGCTCCACCAGCTGCCGGCCCAGCGGCGTGTGCGCGTTGTCGACGAGCAGCACCGGACGGCCCCGGCGGGCGCCCCAGGCCAGGCCCCCGTAGGCCGCGACCAGGTCCGCGGTCAGCGCGAGCACCAGATGGTCCTCGGCCCGGCGGCGCAGATCGCCGCCGCGCTCGAAATCGACCGCCAGCTGCCGCAGCCCGGTCCGGCCGTTGCCGCCCGCGTGCGGATAGCTGCCGTACCAGTCCACCGAACGCCGCTGGAAGCGGCTGAACGATTCCTCCAGGACCGTTTCGACCGTGGCCTCCGCGACCATCCCGGCCAACGGGGCCACCGAGTCGAAGGCGCTGGCGGCCAGCTTCGTCAGCACCTTGGTGACCCAGCCGGTCGCCGCGTCACCGCGGCCGTCGACGGTCGCCAGCATCGGGCCGAGCGACTGCAGGTCCCGCCGGGCCCGCGTCTCGTCCTCGCGGGTCCAGGAGATGGAGGCGACCGCCACGAGCCCGAGGCTCAGCCGGGGGAACTGCACCGGTCGTGCGGCGCGCACCTTCGCCGTCAGCTGGGTGGCGAGCTCCGGCAGCGCCCCGGTGACCGGGGTCCAGCCGGGCCCGGCGTCCTCGGGCGCCACGACGGCCTCGCAGTCGACCAGGGCGACCGGGGTGATCTCCCGGTACAGATGGCGCAGTTGCTTGAGGACGGCCGTCTTTCCCATGCCGCGGCCGCCGGTCAGCACGGCGACCGGTAGATCGTCGCGGTGCTCGTAGTCGACCCGGGCGGAGCCGTACGGAGTGAGGCCGGTCAGGCGCGCCGCAAGTCCGTTGTTGCCGAAAATCGCCTCGCGCCCGTACAGCTCTCTCTCCACAGCGCCCCCAGCGTCGACGACCCATCCGATCTGTCACACCGTCAACACCAGGATATCGCCCGGGTGTTGGAGAGAGGTCAAGAATTTCGAACGATGACCGCGTCGTTCGTGGCTGCCTCGTTCATGTGCCGGGCCCGTGTGTTCGGGAGCTACTCGCCCGAGGGGCTCGGGCTCTCCCCGGTCTCGCGGCGCTTCAGCTCCTCCTCGCGGCGGCGCAGGTCGGCCTCCCAGTCCTTGAGGAGCGACTCGTCCTTCTTGTTCTCGTCCTTCAGCGCCTTCAGGAACTCCGGATTGTCGTCCGGCGCCACCCACTGCGAGCGGTGCTTGCGGTGCCATTCGGACGGCGTACGGCCATCGGCGGGCGCGTGGCGCATCTTGCCCGCGGCCAGCCAGACGATCGGGCCGACGATCCAGAACAGCAGGATGATGAAGACCCAGGCAATCTTCGGCAGGTGCTTGGCCTCGTCCTCGGGGGTGTTCAGGCAGTCGATGAACGCGTAGATCGTCAGCGCCAGAGGCAGGAGATAGATCAGGGCCCGGAACATGATGAAAGGTCCCCCTGCGGAGAGTTGGCGGGGCTTGTCCCGCCCCGGTTCGGGCCCAGAGTAACCGGTGTCGGTGACATACCACGGTGAGCGGGCGGAACCGGCGGCGAGCAGGCCGGGCCGCCGGATTCCCGGTGTGCGGGGGCGGCGGCCGACGGCCGGGGTGGGGGAGCCCCGGCAGCCACGGCAAGCGGGGATGACAAACTGGACGGCATGGCTTACGACGATCTTCGTTCCCTCCTCCGGGCCCTGGAGCGCGAGGGCGAGCTCAAGCGCATCAAGGCCGAGGTCGACCCCTACCTGGAGGTCGGCGAGATCGTCGACCGGGTGAACAAGGCGGGCGGCCCCGCGCTGCTCTTCGAGAACGTCAAGGGGTCCTCGATGCCCCTGGCCATGAACGTCTTCGGGACCGACAAGCGGCTGCTCAAGGCGCTCGGACTGAAGTCGTACGCCGACATCAGCGACAAGATCGGCGGGCTCCTCAAGCCGGAGCTGCCGCACGGCTTCGTCGGGGTGCGGGAGGCCTTCGGCAAGCTCGGCTCGATGGTGCACGTGCCGCCGAAGAAGGTGAAGCAGGAGAGCGCCCCGGTGCAGGAGGTCGTCCTCACCGGCGACGACGTGGACCTGGACCGGCTGCCCGCGCTCTTCACCTGGCCCGAGGACGGCGGCTCCTTCTTCAACCTGGGGCTCACCCACACCAAGCACCCGGAGACCGGCGTACGGAACCTGGGGCTGTACCGGCTCCAGCGTCACGACCGCCGCACCATCGGGATGCACTGGCAGATCCACAAGGACAGCCGCAACCACTACCAGGTCGCCGCCAAGCGCGGCGAGCGGCTGCCGGTCGCCATCGCGTTCGGCGCGCCGCCCGCGGTGACGTACGCCTCCACCGCGCCGCTGCCGGGGGACATCGACGAGTACCTCTTCGCCGGGTTCATCCAGGGCAAGCGGATCGAGATGGTCGACTGCAAGACCGTGCCGCTCCAGGTCCCGGCGCAGGCCGAGGTCGTCATCGAGGGGTGGCTGGAGCCCGGGGAGATGCTTCCCGAGGGGCCGTTCGGCGACCACACCGGCTTCTACACGCCGCAGGAACCGTTCCCCGCGCTGACCATCGACTGCGTGACCATGCGCAAGCGTCCGCTGCTGCAGTCGATCGTGGTGGGCCGGCCGCCGACCGAGGACGGGCCGCTGGGGCGGGCCACCGAGCGGTTCTTCCTGCCGCTCCTCAAGATCATCGTGCCGGACATCGTGGACTACCACCTGCCGGAGGCGGGCGGCTTCCACAACTGCGCGATCGTCTCGATCGACAAGAAGTACCCGAAGCACGCCCAGAAGGTGATGAGCGCCATCTGGGGTGCGCACATGATGTCGCTGACCAAGCTGATCGTGGTCGTGGACTCCGACTGCGACGTCCACGATCTGCACGAGGTGGCCTGGCGGGCGCTCGGCAACACGGACTACGCGCGCGACCTGACGGTCGCCGAGGGGCCCGTCGACCATCTCGACCACGCCTCCTACCAGCAGTTCTGGGGCGGCAAGGCGGGCATCGACGCGACGAAGAAGTGGCCCGAGGAGGGTTACACCCGGGACGGGGGCTGGCCGGACATGGTCGAGTCCGACCCGGAGACGGCGGCGAAGGTCGACCGCCGGTGGAAGGAATACGGACTGTGAGCGCCGCCGAAGCAGCACTGGGCTCAGGGCCCGTACAACCGAACAGCAAGGTCAAGGCGTTCCTGCGGCTCGTGATGATCGAGCACTCGGTCTTCGCGCTGCCCTTCGCGTACATCGCCGCCCTGACCGCGATGTTCCAGGCGGACAAGTCCATCCACTGGGACACCCTGCTGCTCGTCACCATCGCGATGGTGGGGCTGCGGACGTTCGCGATGGCCTGCAACCGGATCATCGACCGGGAGATCGACGCCCGTAACCCGCGCACCGCGAGCCGGGAGCTGGTCACCGGGGCGGTCTCGGTGAGGTCGGCGTGGACGGGGGCGCTCGTCGCCGTCGTCCTCTTCCTCGGCGCGGCCGCGCTGCTGAACCCGCTCTGTCTGGCGCTCGCGCCGGTCGCCGTCGTGCCGATGGTGGTCTATCCGTACGGGAAGCGGTTCACCCACTTCCCGCACGCCATCCTCGGTCTCGCGCAGGCCATAGGGCCGGTCGGTGCCTGGCTGGCGGTGACCGGCAGCTGGTCGTGGGACGCGGTGATCCTCGGTCTCGCGGTCGGGATCTGGATCGGCGGCTTCGACCTGATCTTCGGCTGCCAGGACGTCCAGGCGGACCGGGCGCACGGGGTGCTCTCGGTGCCGGCCCGGTTCGGCATCCCGGCCGCGCTGTGGGGAGCGCGGGTCTGCCATGTGGTGACGACCGGGCTGCTGGTCTGGTTCGGGCTGGCCACGGAGGCCGGGCTGTTCTACTGGATCGGCATGGTGATCGTCGCCGTCGCGTTCGTGTACGAGCACCGGGTGGTGCGGCCGCACGATCTGTCCCGGCTGAACCGGGCGTTCTTCTCGGTCAACGGGTTCATCGGGATCGCGCTCTTCGCGTGCGCGCTGTTGGACCTGCTGGTGCGGGGCCTGACGGCCTGATCCGCCGGACAGGCCCTGCAGGGATCGCCCCTACGGCATGAGCGGTCGGGCGGGCGTCGCCTCGCTCCGGCGGCGGAAGACGAACGCCGCTGCCACGCCCGCCGCCAGCCCGAACAGATGGCCCTGCCAGCTCACCGAGGTGTTGGCGGGGGAGAGCCCCACCAGGATCGACGAGCCCCATATCGCGCCGATCACCAGGCCGGCGCCGATGTCGAGCACTCTGCGGTCGACGAAACCCCGGACGAGCAGATAGCCGAAGAGGCCGAAGACCAGGCCGGACGCGCCCGCCGTGTTGGAACCGCTCGGTGAGACCAGCCAGACGCCGAGCCCGTCGACCACGATGATCATCGCGGCCACGGCGGCGAATCTGCGGACGCCGCTCAGCGCGGCGAGGAAGCCGAAGACCAGCAGCGGCACGCTGTTGGAGGCGACATGGCCGAAGCCGAAGTGGATGAAGGACGCGGGCACCACGTCCAGCAGCTCGCCGGCCCGGCGGGGCTCGATCCCGAACGTGTCCAGCGAGTGGCCCATCGAGGCGTCGACGACTTCGAGCAGCCAGAGGAACGCCACCCAGCCCAGCATCAGCTTGGCCGCGGTCTTCGCGCGGCCGCCCGCACTCCACGCCGACGCGGACCGATCCGACGATGCGGCCATCGTGCCCCCCCTGCCGTCCCCAGTCGTTTCCTGTCGTCGTCCCTGTCCCCACCCCTGGAACGCCCGAGGCACCTTACTCAGTTCCGGTTTCGTACCGCCGGATAGGCTCAGGTGTGTGGATTCCGGGACTTCAGTGAGTCAGCACCAGCGGCAGCCTTGGATTGTCGGGGTTTCAGGCGCTTCGGGCACCCCTTTCGCCGCCGCCGTGCTGCGCGGTCTGCTGGCCGCGGGGGAGAGCGTCGATCTGGTGGTGAGCCGGGCCTCACGGCTGACACTGCTGGACGAGACCGGGATCGCGTTCCGCGACGGGCACTGGCAGGAGGATCTGCGCAGCTGGCTGGCGCGCGGGGCGGACGGGAAGCCGCACAGCTTCGACGTGGACGTCGAGGGCGTCCGCCACTGGGCAGCCGGCGATCTCGCGGCGGGACCGTCCTCGGGGTCGTACCCGGCGAAGGGGATGCTGATCGTTCCGGCCTCGACGGCCTGTGTGGCCGGAGTGGCGCTCGGGCTCTCGAAGGATCTGCTCCAGCGGGCCGCGAGCGTGACGCTCAAGGAGCGGCGGAAGCTGGTCGTCGCGGTGCGGGAGACTCCGCTGAACGGGCAGACGTTGAAGCATCTGGTGAGCCTGGACGAGGCGGGCGCCGTGGTGCTGCCCGCCTCTCCGGCGTTCTACGCGGGGGCGACGCACATCCAGGATCTGGTGGACTTCGTCGCCGGGCGGGTACTGGACGCGGCCGGGGTGCCGCACGACCTGTACCGCCGGTGGGAGGGAGAGCTCGGTGGCGGCTCCCGCGACAGCCTCTGAGGCTGTGGTCAGCGCTTCTTCATGGTGCGCGGCTTGCGGGTCCGGTCGACCCGGTGCGCGGCGGCGGGCTGGTGGGCACGCGAGCGGTTGGCCAGGTCCTGCAGCTCGCGCATCCGGGCGTAGGCCATCTCGATCGAGTACACGGTGTTCTCACTCCTGAAGATTCGAAAGCATTTTTTGGATGTTCGGAAAGATTTGCAGGCGATGAAGCCTGCGTGCCTTAGATTCTACACGTAAACTCGCGATACTGCTGAACAATGGAAGGTTCCAGTCACATGGACGCGGTGGACAGGCAGCTCATCCAGGCCCTCAGGGAGAACGGCAGGGCCTCGTACGCCGAGCTGGGACGGCTCGTCGGGCTCTCCGGGCCCAGCGTCACCGACCGCATCAACCGGCTGGAAACCGCCGGTGTCATCACCGGCTACCGCGCCACCGTCGACGCTGCGTCCCTGGGGCTCGGGGTCACGGCCCTGATCGGCATCTCGCTCTCCGACGCGGCCGATCACGAGGACGTGGCGCGTCGGCTGAAGGATCTCGCGGAGATCGAGGACGCCTGGTTCATCGCGGGCGACGACTCGTACATGCTCAAGGTGCGCGTCGGTGACGTGGACGGCCTGGAGAAGACGATCCGCCGGCTCAGCGGTACGAGGGGCGTCTCGCGCACCCGTACCACGATCGTGCTCTCCACCAAGTGGGAGAACCGGGTCGGGGAACTTCCCGACGAGTCGTAGGCGTAACGTGGTGGAGCCCCCGGGTGACCGGGGGTTTCGCCCGGTATCAACGGTCACCGGGAAACGCACAGCACGTCGACAACTGGGAGGCAGCCGCATGGACGTCGGGCTCAAGCGCGAGCTGGAGGAGAAGGTCCGCGCAGGGGAGCGGCTGACCCGTGAGGACGGCATCGCCCTCTACGAGTCGGACGACCTGGCCTGGCTCGGCGGCCTGGCGCACGAGGTGCGGACGCGTAAGAACGGCGACGTCGTGCACTTCAACGTCAACCGGCACCTCAACATGACCAACGTGTGCACCGCGTCGTGCGCCTACTGCTCGTTCCAGCGCAAGCCGGGCGAGAAGGACGCGTACACCATGCGCATCGAGGAGGCCGTCCGCCTCGCGAAGGCGATGGAGGGCGAGAACCTCACCGAGCTGCACATCGTCAACGGGCTGCACCCCACCCTGCCGTGGCGTTACTACCCGCGCTCGCTGAGCGCGCTGAAGGAAGCCCTGCCGCAGGTCTCCCTCAAGGCGTTCACCGCCACCGAGATCCACCACTTCGAGACCATCTCCGGGCTCTCGGCCTCCGAGATCCTGGACGAGCTGATCGAGGCCGGTCTGGAGTCGCTGACCGGCGGCGGCGCGGAGATCTTCGACTGGGAGGTCCGCCGGCACATCGTGGACCACGCCACCCACTGGGAGGACTGGTCGCGCATCCACCGCCTGGCGCACGAGAAGGGGCTCAAGACCCCGGCGACCATGCTGTACGGGCACATCGAGGAGCCCCGGCACCGCGTCGACCACGTGCTGCGGCTGCGTGAGCTCCAGGACGAGACCGGTGGCTTCCAGGTCTTCATCCCGCTGCGCTACCAGCACGACTTCGTGGACATGAAGGACGGCAAGGTTCGCAACAAGCTCCAGGCGCGCACGACGATGGCGACCGGCGCCGAGGCGCTGAAGACCTTCGCGGTCTCGCGGCTGCTCTTCGACAACGTCCCGCACGTCAAGGTCTTCTGGGTGATGCACGGCGTGCAGACCGCCCAGCTCGCGCTCCAGCACGGTGCGGACGACATGGACGGCTCGGTCGTCGAGTACAAGATCACGCACGACGCGGACAACTACGGCACGCCGAACAAGCTGGGCCGCGAGGACCTGCTGGACCTGATCCGTGACGCGGGCTTCCGGCCCGTCGAGCGCAACACGCGGTACGAGATCATCCGCGAGTACCCGGGCCCGGACGCCGGGCGGCGCGAGTCGCCGCAGCCGATGCGCGTCTGACCCGCGAGGCCCTGGCAGCTCAGGTGTTACGGGAGCCCCGGCCTTCGGCCGGGGCTTTCTCGCGTGCTGGACATGGTTTGAGGCCGTCGGTCGGTAATAGTTAATCTGCACTTATGGCGCTTACTTTTGAGCTGGACCCCAAGTTCGACCGCACCCTGCGGGACGGCATCGCCGAGCTGTGGACCGATGTCTCCAACGCGGACGGCGCGGTCGGCTTCGTACCGCCCGTCACGACCGACGACGTCCGGCCCGAGCTGGTCAAGCATCTGGTCGCCATGGCCGAGGGGCGCACCCGCCTGCTGATCGGCCGCGACGAGGAGGGCGCCGTCGCCGCCACGGCCTTCCTCGCCCTCAACACCCACCGGCTCATGACCCACTGGCTCTGGCTCTACACGGTGATGGTCCACCCCCGCCACCAGGGCAAGGGGTACGGCCGCGACCTCATGGACGCCGCGGCGCAGGCGGCCCGCGGGATCGACGGGATCGAGGCCGTCCGGCTCACCTGCCGCGGCGGTACCGGCGTCGACACGTTCTACGCCTCGTGCGGATACAAGGAGGTCGGGCGGGTGCCCGACGCGATCCGGGTGGCCGACGGGGACGACCGCGACGACATCATCATGCTGCTGCCGCTCGGCCGCTGAAGCGCGTCCCGCCTCCTTTGGTGGAGCCCTCCGAACTGATCGATTCCGGGGCATGCTTCACTGGTCGGGCAGGATCGAAGGACCGTCATACGTTGAGAGAGAGGCCAACTGTGTCCGCTGCCAAGCCGAGCGCGACAATTCGGTACACCGCGATGCGCCTCAGTATCTTCGTCGGCTGCTTCGCCGTCGCAGCCGTGGCCGTCCACTTCGGCCTGCTGCCCTCCGGGACGAACGGCTCCAATCTCGTCTGGGTGATTCTGCTCGCCCTGGTCCTGTCCGCGCCGCTCAGCTACGTGCTGCTGCGCAAGCAGCGCGACGAGATGTCCGAGCAGATCGTGTCCACGGTCGACCGCGCCAAGGAGCGCCTTGAGGCGAACCGGACCCGCGAGGACCACGTCACCCCGTGACGACAGTGACGACGACGTGAGGGCTGCGTAAGGGCTACGTAAGCTTCCTCACATCCGCACTGTTTCCGTTCGAAACCCCAGCGCCGGAGCGTCCGCTCCTGTACTGGGGTTTTGTCGTTCCCGCAGGGCTCCGGAGCGTGGTGGCGGCGGTGGCGTCGGGCAAGCGAGGTCAAAGAAGAGCTTTGAGTTCCTCAAAGTTCAAGTGTTAACGTGTTCGACATGAAGACAGCAGTGCGCCATCAATTCGCCGCGAGCGTCCCGCTCGTGGAGCGCCTGCATGTCGATCTCTGCCGCTGTATGTCCGCGGTCTGTTGCCGCAACGTCTGAACCGGCACCATGCAGCGGCGCCGCCCCTGACGCGGGCGCCGCACCCCCGTCCCCCGCACAGTCGTCCCCGTGCGCCCCGATGCGTCACATCTGGAGTGTGTCCGTGTCCGCGAACCCCGCGTCCACCGCTGCCGGCAGTCCGTCCGGCTCCGGTTTCCGTATACCCAAGGTCCCGTTCTGGGCCCAGATAGTCGCCGGTCTCGTCCTCGGTGTCGTACTGGGCTGGCTCACACGTACGTACGACATCGACTGGCTCTACACCACGCTCGACAAGGTCGGCCACATCTTCGTCCAGCTGCTGAAGCTGGCCGTCGCGCCCCTCGTCTTCTTCGCGATCCTGGTGTCGATCACCAACCTGCGCAAGGTCAACAACGCCGCCCGGCTGGCCACCCGCACCCTGCTCTGGTTCATGATCACCTCGCTGATCGCGGTCGCCATCGGCCTCGCCATCGGCCTGATCACCAACCCGGGCTCCGGAACGGGCCTCACGCCGAAGGACGGCAAGCTGCCGGAGCACGCGGGCTCCTGGCTCGACTTCCTCACCGGCATCATCCCGGACAACGTGATCACGCCGTTCACCGAGCTGAACGTGCTGCAGATCGTCTTCATGGCCGCCGTCGCCGGTATCGCCGCCCTCCAGCTCGGCGAGAAGGCCCAGCCGATCCTCACCCTCAGCGAGTCCGTCCTGGAGCTCCTCCAGAAGGCCCTGTGGTGGGTCATCCGCCTCGCCCCCATCGGCACCGTCGGTCTCATCGGCTACGCGATCGCCGACTACGGCTGGGACCTGATCGGCAAGTACGCCACGTTCACCGCCGACGTCTACATCGGCTGCGCCCTGGTGCTGTTCGGTGTGTACCCGCTCCTGCTCGCCACCGTCGCCAAGCTCAGCCCGGTGCAGTTCTTCAAGGGCGCCTGGCCGGCGATCCAGCTGGCCTTCGTCTCCCGCTCCTCGGTCGGCACCATGCCGGTCACCCAGAAGGTCACCGAGCGCCTCGGCGTTCCGAAGGAGTACGCCTCCTTCTCCGTCCCGTTCGGCGCCACCACCAAGATGGACGGCTGCGCCGCGATCTACCCGGCGCTGGCGGCGATCTTCATCGCGCAGATCTTCGACGTGCAGCTCGGCGTCGGTGACTACATCCTCATCGCGTTCGTCTCGGTGATCGGTTCGGCGGCCACGGCCGGTCTCACCGGTGCGACGGTCATGCTGACCCTCACGCTGTCGACGCTGGGCCTCCCGCTGGAGGGCGTCGGTCTGCTCATGGCCATCGACCCGATCCTGGACATGATGAGGACCGCCACGAACGTCGCAGGTCAGGCGCTGGTCCCGGTGATCGTCGCGGCCCGCGAGAAGATCCTCGACCACGACGCGTACAACTCGGCCTCGTCCTCCCCGGTCGATGGCGACGAGGTGCGCGAGACCGAGCCGGAGCGGGTGCCGGTCGCCGCGTAACCGCTCACGCACGACACACGGCAGCGCCCCCGGTCCGCCTTGCGGCAGGACCGGGGGCGCTGCCGTGTACTACGGGGCGGAGGCCCGCGCCGTACCCTTACCGGGGAGTGGCACACCGGGGGCGGGAGGAAGTCGACGTGGGTGCTGTGAAGAGCAAACGGATGCCGCGGGCCGTGCGTGAGCAGCAGATGATGGATGCCGCCGTGCAGACCTTCGGGCAGCGCGGGTACCGGGCCGCCTCGATGGATGAGATCGCCGAGCTGGCGGGGGTGTCCAAGCCGCTCGTCTATCTGTATCTCAACTCCAAGGAAGAACTCTTCACCGCGTGTATTCGGCGCGAGGCGAAAGCGCTGGTCGAAGCGGTGCGGGCGGGGGCGGAGCCGGGGCTTCCGGCCGATCGGCAACTGTGGTCCGGGCTGCGGGCGTTCTTCACGCACACGGCGGAGCATCCGGACGGCTGGGCCGTGCTGCACCGCCAGGCGCGTACGCACGGCGAGCCCTTCGCCAACGAGGTGACGGCGATGCGGGGCGAGATCGTTGCTTTCGTGACGGAGCTGATCGGGGCCGCGGCACGCGAGGCGCACCACGATCCGGCGCTGCCCGACCGCGATGTGTCGGGGCTCGCGCAGGCGCTCGTGGGGGCCGCGGAGTCGCTCGCCGGGTGGGCGAACGAGACCCCGGGCGTCTCGGCGAAGGAGGCCGCGGCCACCCTGATGAACTTCTCCTGGGCGGGGCTGGAGAACCTTATGAACGGCCGTCCCTGGCAGCCGCCGAACCCGTCCGCCCGGTGAGGTGGACGCGGCCGTTGCCGCGCAGCTGGAAGCCGGTGGCGTCCGCCGCGTAGGTGACGGTGGCGGGCAGCAGGACGGGGGCCTTGAAGTCGGCCCGTACCCAATGGACTTCATCGGGCCGTGGCGTCTCGGCCAGGCAGCGGGCGACGGTCCACATGCCGTGGGCGATGGCTCGGGGGAAGCCGAAGAGCCGGGCGGTGAGAGGGTGCAGGTGGATGGGGTTCCGGTCGCCGGACGCGGCGCCGTAGCGCCGTCCCAGATCGCCGGGCAGTCGCCACTCGGCGACGGCGGGAGGCTCGGCGGCGGGAAGCCCGGCGGCGGGGGGCTCTGTGGCAGGGGTGCCGTCCGTCGTCCCGGGTGGGCGATCTGTCCGTGGGGTGCTTCTCGTGTGCCGGGAGAGGTAGCCGCTGCGGGACTCCCGGACCAGCTCGCCCGCCAGCCGCGCCTCGGTGACCATCGTGACCTCGGTGCCGCGCCGGTGTGGCGTCAACTCCTTGGCGTACACCGTGAGTTCGAGCGGGTCGGCGGGGTGCAGGGTCCGGTGGCGGGTGACCTCGATCCAGGTGTGGACGAGGCCGACGACCGGCAGCGGGAACTTCCGGGCGGTCATCAGCCGCATGGTGGCCGGGAAGCCCAGTACGTGCGGGTAGGTGAGCGGCAGCGGTCCCGGGTCGGTGTAGCCGCAGACCCGGCGGTACGCGGCGAGCGGGGCGGTGGCGATCGGCGCGGCCGGGAGTACGGCCCGGTCGGCGGGCAGGGTGGCGCCCGGGCGGCCGGCCCTCTTGAACGGGGACGTGACAGCTGCCCGTACAAGTGACACGTTCACATTCGGCACAGGGTCACGCCCCCAGCAGGCTCTGGCCGCAGACGCGCACGATCTGGCCGTTGACGGCCGTCGAGGCCGCCGAACACGGCACCGGCCCCGGCCCCGGGGTGGGTCTGCGGGCCGCCCGCGCCCTGTACGACCCGCTGGTCTACCGCCGGATCCGGGCCGCGCTCGGCGGCCGTGTCCGGTACGCGATCTGCGGCGGCTCCCCGCTGGGACACCGGCTCGCGGCGTTCTACGCGGGCGCGGGCATCGAGATCTTCGAGGGCTACGGCCTGACGGAGACCACCGCCGCCGCCACCGTCACCCCGCCGCTCAAACCGCGCCTGGGTACCGTCGGCTGGCCGCTGCCCGGCACCGCCGTGCTGATCGCGGACGACGGCGAGGTGCTGCTCAGCGGCGGTCAGGTGTGCCAGGGCTACTGGGACGCCGAACGGGGCCGGCCCGTACCCGTACAGGAAGGCGGCTGGTTCGCCACCGGAGACCTGGGGGCGCTCGACGAGGACGGCTATCTCACGATCACCGGCCGCAAGAAGGACATCATCATCACCTCCGGCGGCAAGAACGTCACTCCGGCACCCCTGGAGGACTGGCTGCGCGCCCACCCCCTGGTCAGCCAGTGCATGGTGGTCGGCGACAACCGCTCCTTCATCACCGCCCTGATCACGCTGGAGCCGGACGGGCTCGCCCACTGGCGGCAGATGAAGAAGAAGCAGCACGTGCCGATGCGGGAACTCGTCGACGACGACGAGCTGCGTACGGCGCTGCAACGCGCCGTCGACGAGGCCAACCGGCTGGTCTCCCGCGCGGAGTCGATCCGTAAATTCGCCGTCCTGCCCGTGGACTTCACCGAGGAGGGCGGCCATCTGACGCCCTCGCTGAAACTGAAGCGGGAAGCGATCGCACGGGACTTCGAGGAGGAGATCGAGGCGCTGTACCGGAAGTGACTCCGCTCTGCCGTTGCCCGGACCGCTGACCGGTGTCCACCTACCGGCCGTCGGTACGCTCCTCGTATGGGTGAAGCGGCAGGCAACGGCACCGGCTGGGCGGCGACGCGGGCGTGGGTCGGGAAGAACCTGGCGCCGGGGGAGCGGATCGAGGGCTCGGAGCGACTGCGCGGCGGATGGTCCTCGCAGATGCGCCGGTTGGACATCTCCGGTCCGCAGGGCAGGCGTTCGCTGGTCCTGCGGTCCTTCGTCAAGCCCTTCTTCGTACGCCATGCGCCGGGGCTGCTCACCCGTGAGGCGGACATGCTGCGGCTGCTGGGCGATACGGACATCCCGGCGGCGCGGTGCGTGGCCGTCGATGCCCGGGGCGAACACTGCGACCACCCCTCGCTGTTGATGACGCTGCTGCCCGGTGAGGTGCGGGTCGACGACGCCGGGGCGGCGGAGCGCATCGGGCTGCTGGCGGGGCAGTTGGCCGCCATCCACCGGGTCGCGGTCACCGACCGGACCCGTCCGCGCGACTACGAGGCGTGGACCGCGCCGGACCGGGTGCGGGTGCCCGAGTCCACCGGCCGGCCGCTGCTGTGGCGGCGGGCGGTGGACGTGCTCCGGCGCGAACCGCCCGCGTACGCCCCGCGGTTCCTGCACCGCGACTTCCACCCGGGCAATGTGCTCTTCGGCGGCGCGGGGGCGGACCTGCGGATCAGCGGGGTCGTCGACTGGGTCGAGACCTCCTGGGGCCCGGCCGACCTGGATGTCGCCCACTGTTCGACCGCGCTGGCACTGCTGCACGGCGTCCCGGCCGGGACGGTCTTCGCCGGGCGGTACGAGGCGGCGGGCGGTCAACTGGCCGACAGTGCGGCGGACCACCTGTACTGGCGGCTGCTGGACGCGCTCGCCTACGCCCCGGACGCGGAGAAGCTGGCGGGCCCGTGGCGGGAGCTGGGACGGACCGATCTGACGCCCGAGGTGCTCACGGAGCGTCTGGAAATGTATGTGGAAAGCCTGCTCGAACAGTTCGACCGGTAGACGCCCCGTCGGTGGCAGTCGGCGGGATGGAACGTTCCTGCCGGAGTGGTCCGGCCAAGCGTCGGACCATTCCTTCCGGCCATGCCGCTCCGGCATTCCCGCCTGCGTCAACACGGCGCATTCATAAGGCAGTCGACGCATTCCCGGGTTGTTGTTTCGGATGATCCGAAAGAAGCGCCCCCTGAATTCGTCGCGCGTTCAACAGGCGCCCGGCGTACGCCCGGGAAGCTTCGTACGCAAGGTCAAATTCGGCGTGTTCCTGGGTAAAGGTACAGTCACGGCTGTATAGATATACGCGTCTTCGCAAGAGGGCAGTTCTGTGTCCCGTGCGGCATCCATGCCGCCGCCTCTTCCGCATGTGAGTGCCGCGCGTAGTGTCCCCGCGCCCGCGGCATCAGTGCGTCGCCGGAGCCCGCAGCACCCGGGTCGGCATGGCTCAACACCTGTTTCACCCAACGGAATCACCGAACCGACGGCTCGGCCCATCGGCGATGCGCGGAGCGTCGGTTCATGAATCAACGAACAATGGCAAGGAGACGCTGTGCGCTACGGAACCGTGCTGAGGGAAGAAGTCCGATCTCCGGGAACGACTCCCCTCATCGGCATCTACGACATGTACTCGGCCTCTGTCGTGGCCCGGCACTACGACGGATTCTTCGTGTCCGGATTCGGCTTCGCCGCCTCCCACTACGGGCTCCCCGACATCGGCTTCATCGCCTGGCCGGACATGGTGGCCTTCGTGGAGCGGCTGCGGCTGGCCTTCCCCTCGCACCACCTGCTGGTCGACATCGACGACGGCTACGTCGATCCCGAGGTCGCCTGCCACGTGGTGCAGCGACTGGAGCGGATCGGCGCTTCCGGCGTCATCCTGGAGGACCAGAAGCGCCCCCGCAGGTGCGGTCACGCGGACGGCAAGCAGGTGCTGCCGCTGGAGGAGTACCTGGAGAAGCTCAACCTCGTGCTGGAGAGCAGGCGGGACCTGGTGGTCGTCGCCCGCACGGACGCCACGGAGGAGGCCGACATCCTGCGCCGGGCCGAGGCGCTGGCCGAGACGGACGCCGACGTCGTCCTGGTCGACGGAGTGCGCAGCGTCGAATGGATCAAGCGCATCCGGAAGGTGGTCGGTGACAAGCCGCTGCTCTTCAATCAGATCGCGGGCGGCAAGTCGCCCAGGCTCTCGCTCTCCGAACTGACCGACCTGGAGTGCCAGGTGGCCATCTACAGCACTCCCTGCCTCTTCGCCGCGCACGCGGCCATCGACAGCGCGCTGACGGATCTCAAGAAGGCCGACGGGCGGCTCCCCGAGTTCGTGGCCGCCGAGGGGATCGGGGTGCAGCGTTCGACGGAACTGCTGGAGAAGAACATCAGCAGGCACCACTCCGACCGCGAGTCCGTGACCGTCTGACGCGGACGACGCGCCGGGAGCGGGCGGCCCGGCCGTATCCGCTCCGCCCGAACGCCGGGGCCCCGTGGAGCACCCCCACGCTCCACGGGGCCCCGGCACCACACGAACCACAGCGATACAGGCCGCACGGGCCAGGACCGTGCGGCCGGGAAAGAAGGACACGGACAATGGGAATCACCTCGTCCAGGGCGCGTGCGGCACTGGCTTCGGTCGTCCTCGGTGCGCTCTGCCAGGGCCAGTGGGCCGCCGGTACCGCCTGGGCCGACGCCCCGGACGGTGGCATGGAGACGCACCACGGACCTTCCCTGATCACCATCGACAACTCCAACGCCGACTCCTGGCTGGAGGTGGACCGCACGCTCAATGTGCTGGGCCCCTTCAGCAAGGGAACGGCCGGCAGCGACCACGACGGCGGCGGGGGCGCGATCGACCAGAACGTGTCGGGTTCGCAGGGCGTGGGCGTCCAGGCCGCACCGGACGAGAACGAGGACGAGGACAACGAGGACGAGGGCGGGAACGGGGGCGCGGCGGCGCCGGGGAGTGCGACGGGCCCCGGCACCGCGGCGGCCCCCGAGAGCGCGGCGACCGGCGGGGACGACGACGAGGGCGACGCCGATACCGAGGCCGCCCGCCCGCCGGAGGCCTCCGCCGTTCCGCCCCTGCTCTGATCTCTCCACCACTACGAGCACGAGCCGCTGAGGGACAACCGGATCACGGTGCTCTCGTGCGAGGGCGGGTTCCCGTTCCGGGACGCACGCGGCCGACAGCCCCTTGCCTGATGCGGCGTCAGGCATGACGATGGCCCCCGCGCCCGTCAAGTGACGATGCGTCAGATTGTCTCGGGGAGGAGGCCGTCCGGTGCCGATATCACCCACCGGGCCGCTGTCGTACGGGATGCAGCTGCCGATCCAGTCGCAGAGCACCATCTACGCCGAGGGGTGGGAAGCGGCGGCCGGCCCGGCCGACCTCGCCGCGATCGCCCGCACCGCCGACCGCACCGGCTTCGCCTATCTGGCGAGCTGCGACCATGTCGCGATCCCCCGGCGGCTCGCCGGGGTCATGGGCACCGTCTGGTACGACCCGGTCGCCACCCTCGCGTATCTCGCCGGGATCACCGAGCGGGTCCTGCTGATGAGCCATGTCGCTGTCGTCGGCCTGCGGCACCCGCTGGCCACCGCCAAGCAGTACGCCACCCTCGACCACCTCTGCGGCGGCCGGCTGATCCTCGGCGTCGGGGCCGGGCACGTGCCGGAGGAGTTCGAGGCGCTCGGGGCGGACTTCGACGGGCGGGGCGGGGTGCTCGACGAGACCATCGACGCGCTGAAGGCGGCGCTCGGCCCGCAGGAGTACCCGGAGTTCGCGGGGGAACGGTTCTCCTTCGGCGGCCTCGGGCAGCTGCCGCGTCCGGCCCAGGAGCGGGTGCCGGTCTGGGTGGGCGGCTCCTCGCCGGCCGCGGTGCGCCGGGCGGCCGTGCGGGGCGACGGCTGGCTGCCGCAGGGCGATCCGCGGGAGAAGCTGCCCGCGCAGATCGCCCGGCTGAAGGAGTTGCGGGAGGCGGCCGGGGTCGAGGACCCGATCGTCATCGGAGCGATCACCGAGCCGCTGTACGTCGGTGAGCCGGAGTGGTCCGTCGGGCGGCGCACCCTCACCGGAAAGCCGGAGGCCCTCGCCGAGTCGTTGCGCGCGTACGGGGGCATGGGCGTCCACCAGATCCAGGTGCGGTTCCGCAGCCGGAGCCGCAGCGAACTGACCGACCAGATGGCGGCGTTCGCCGCCGAGGTCGCACCCCATCTCGACAGGTAGGAGTCAGGCCATGGGCAAGCTGGACGGGCGGGTCGTACTCATCAGCGGTGCGGCGCGCGGACAGGGCGAGCAGGAGGCGCGGCTCTTCGCGGCGGAGGGCGCACGGGTGGTGATCGCCGATGTGCTCGACGAGCAGGGCGAGGCGCTGGCCGAGGAACTCCGGGGCGAGCTGGGGAAGGATGCCGCCCGGTTCGTCCACCTGGACGTGAGCCGGGAGGAGGACTGGCAGGCCGCGGTCGCCGCCGCGAAGGACGCCTTCGGGAGGATCGACGGGCTGGTCAACAATGCGGGGATCCTCCGCTTCAACGAGCTGGTGAGCACGCCGCTGGAGGAGTTCCAGCAGGTGGTGCAGGTCAACCAGGTGGGCGCGTTCCTCGGGATCAAGAACGTCGCGCCGGAGATCGGGGCGGCGGGCGGCGGGACCATCGTCAACACCGCCTCGTACACGGGGCTCACGGGCATGGCGTTCGTGGGCGCGTACGCCGCCACCAAGCACGCGGTGCTCGGGCTGACCCGGGTGGCGGCGGTGGAGCTGGCCGCGAAGGGGATACGGGTCAACGCCGTCTGCCCCGGGGCCGTGGACACCGCGATGACCAATCCGGCGGCGCTGGACCCGGCCGCGGACCCGGAGGAGTCCAGGGCGGCGGTGGACGAGCTCTACCGCAAGCTGGTGCCGCTGGGGCGGATCGGGCAGCCGGAGGAGGTGGCGGCGCTGGCGCTCTTCCTGACCTCGGAGGACTCCTCGTACATCACCGGGCAGCCGTTCGTCATCGACGGGGGCTGGTTGGCGGGCGTCAGCCTGTTCTGAACCGGTCTCCCGAGCCGGTCCTCCGAGCCGGCATTCGAGCCGGTCTTCCGAGTTGGCCTGACGATGCGTCAGGTATTGACGGGTGCGGGTGCCGGTGGAACAGTCGGACGCATCACGATCTGACGGAGTGTCAGAAACGAATGAGGACGGTGAACCCCCTTGGAATTCGGGCTCTTTGTACAGGGGTACGTGCCCGCCGCGCGGGCCAAGGTCGACCCCGGGGCAGAGCACAAGGCGCTGATCGAGGAGACCGAGTACGTCATCCAGGCGGACAAGTCCGGCTTCAAGTACGCCTGGGCCTCCGAGCACCACTTCCTGGAGGAGTACTCGCATCTCTCGGCCAACGATGTGTACCTGGGCTACCTCGCCCACGCCACCGACCGCATCCACCTCGGATCCGGCATCTTCAACCCGCTCGCCCCGGTCAACCACCCGGTGAAGGTGGCCGAGAAGGTCGCCATGCTCGACCATCTGTCGGAGGGGCGCTTCGAGTTCGGCTCGGGGCGCGGGGCCGGCAGCCACGAGATCCTCGGGTTCATGCCGGGCATCACCGACATGAACCACACCAAGGAACTCTGGGAAGAGACCATCGCCGAGTTCCCCAAGATGTGGCTCCAGGACGAGTACGTCGGCTTCCAGGGCAAGCACTGGTCGCTGCCGCCCCGCAAGATCCTGCCCAAGCCGTACGGGAAGTCGCACCCGGCGATGTGGTACGCCGCCGGGTCGCCGTCCTCGTACGCGATGGCGGGGAAGAAGGGGCTCGGCGTGCTGGGCTTCAGCGTGCAGAAGGTCTCCGACATGGAGTGGGTCGTCGAGTCCTACAAGAACGCGGTCAAGGAGGCCGAACCCGTAGGGGACTTCGTCAACGACAACGTCATGGTCACCTCCACGGCCATCTGTGCCGAGACGCACGCCAAGGCCGTCGAGATCGCGGTCGGCGGCGGGCTGAACTATCTGCAGTCGCTGCTCTTCCGCTACCACGACACGTTCCCCCGGCCGGAGGGCATCCCGGAGTGGCCCGAGCTGCTCCCGGAGTACACCGAGGAGATCATCGAGCTCCTGATCGCCGAGGAGCTGATGATCTGCGGTGATCCGGACGAGGTGCTGGGGCAGTGCAAGCGGTGGGAGCAGGCGGGGGCGGACCAGCTGAGCTTCGGGCTGCCGATCGGGGTGAGCCGGGAGGACACGCTGAACTCGATCCGGCTGATCGGTGAGCACGTGATCCCGAAGATCGACACGGACCCGGTCCACCGGACGTCCCGCTTCCGCGACGCGGCGTAGTGGTTCCGGGGGCTCCGCCCCCGGACCCCCGCTCCTCAATCGCCGGAGGGGCTTGGTTCCGAAAGCTGCGGCGTCTTCCCGGACCGCCGCTCCGTGGAGCCGGGGTGCGTACCGCGGCCGTGCGCACCCCGGCTGCACACCCACCCACCACAGAAGGGAACCCCGTCATGCTCGACCACCTCATCCGCGGAGCGACCGTCGTGGACGGCACCGGCGGGCCCTCGTACCCGGCCGACATCGGCATCCGCGACGGCCGGATCGCCGTCGTCGCCGAACCGGGCACGCTCACCGAGGAGGCCGTCACCACCGAGGACGCCACCGGTCTCGTCCTCGCGCCCGGGTTCGTCGACCCGCACACCCACTACGACGCCCAGCTCTTCTGGGACCCGTACGCCACCCCGTCCATGAACCACGGCGTCACCACCGTCGCCGGGGGCAACTGCGGGTTCACCCTCGCCCCGCTCCACCCCGAGCGCCCCGAGGACGCCGACTACACCCGCCGCATGATGTCGCGGGTGGAGGGCATGGCCCTCAAGGCGCTGGAGGAAGGCGTCGACTGGAGCTGGTCCAGCTTCCGCGAGTACCTCGACGCCCTCGAAGGGCGGATCGCCGTCAACGCCGGGTTCATGGTCGGGCACTGCGCCCTGCGCAGGCACGTCATGGGCGCCGACGCGATCGGCGGACAGCCCACGCCCGAACAGCTCGACGCCATGCTCGCGCTGTTCCACGACGCGATGGACGCCGGAGCCTGGGGGCTCTCCACCACCCAGTCCGCCACGCACTCCGACGGCGACGGGCAGCCCGTCGCCTCCCGGCACGCACTGCCCGAGGAGCTCCTCGCCCTCTCCCGGGCCGTCGGCGAACACGAGGGCACCCAGCTCGAAGCGATCGTCGCCGGTTGCCTCGACCAGTTCTCCGACGAGGAGATCGACCTCCTCGTCGACATGACCGCCACCGCCGGACGCCCGCTGAACTGGAACGTCCTCACCATCGACGCCGCCGTTCCCGAACGCGTACCGCGTCAGCTCGTGCCCAGCGAACGGGCCCGCCGGGCCGGTGGCCGGATCGTCGCGCTCACCATGCCGATCCTCACCCCGATGAACATGTCGCTCGGCACCTTCTGCGCCCTCAACCTCATCCCCGGCTGGGGCGACATCCTCGCCCTCCCCGTCCCCGAGCGCATCGAACGGCTCCGCGACGCAGCCACCCGCGCCGAGATGCTCCGCCGCGCCGACAGCAAGGAGGCCGGTGTCTTCCGCCGCCTCGCCGACTTCGGGCGGTACGTCATCGGCGACACCTACAGCGAGGCCAACGAGGGGCTGAGCGGCCGCGTCGTACGCGACATCGCCGCCGAGCGCGGGCTGGACCCCTTCCACTGTCTCGTCGAGATCTGCGCCGCCGACGAGCTGCGTACGGTGCTGTGGCCCATGCCCACCGACAACGACCCGGACTCCTGGGCGCTGCGCCGCGCGACCTGGGACCACGAGGACGTCATGCTCGGCGGCTCCGACGCGGGCGCGCACCTGGACCGGATGTGCGGTGCCCCGTACACCACCCGGTTCCTCGGCGACTGCCTGCGCGGCCGGAAGCTGGTCCCCCTGGAGCGGGCCGTGAAGATGCTCACCGACGACCCCGCCCGGCTCTTCGGGCTCCGCGACCGGGGCCGGATCGAGGAGGGCTTCCACGCCGACCTCGTCCTGTTCGACCCGGAACGCATCGACGCCGGGCCCGCCACCCTCGTGCACGATCTGCCCGGCGACAGCCCCCGGCTCGACTCCAGGGCCATCGGCATCGTGTCGGTCCGCGTCAACGGGGTGGAGACCCTGCGCGACGACAAGGCGACCGGCGCGGTCCCCGGCACGGTGCTCCGCTCCGGGCGCGACACCCGGACGGTGAGCACGGTATGAGCGACGGGAAGGTGAGCAACGTATGAGCGACGGGAAGCGGAGCCTGTTCATCGGCGGCCGGTGGACCGAACCCGACCACGGCCACTACGAGGTGATCGACCCGGCCACCGAGGAGGTCGTCGGCCTCGCCCCCGAGGCGAGCCGCGAGCAGGTGTACGCGGCGGCGGCCGCGGCCCGGGAGGCCTTCGCCACCTGGTCCCGCACCCGCCCCGAGGAGCGGGCCGAGATCCTGGACCGGGCCGCCGGCCTGATGCTGCGCGACCTCGACGGCAACACCGCACTCGCCCGCGCGGAGAGCGGCGCCACCACGGCCACGGCACGCGGCATGCAGGTCGCTGTCGGCGCCGCCCGCTTCCGCCGGTACGCCAGGGGCGCCCTGGAACCGGTCGAGGAGGCCGTCGCGCCACAGATCAACGAGGCCGGGCCGATGGGGCGGGCGGGGGTCTTCGGGGCGCTCGCCGTCCGCCAGCCGGTCGGCGTCGTCACCTGCATCACCTCGTACAACAACCCCTGGGCCAACCCGGCGGGCAAGGTGGCCCCCGCGCTGGCCATGGGCAACACGGTCGTCGTGAAGCCCGCCCCGCAGGACCCGCTCTCCGTCTACCGGATGGCCGAGGCGCTCGAAGAGGCGGGCGTTCCGCCGGGTGTCGTCAATGTCGTCACCGCTTCGGGCCCCGAGGCGGGGGAGGCCGCCGTCGACTCTCCGGACGTCGACATGGTCAGCTTCACCGGCTCCACCGCCGTCGGGCAGCGCATCGCCGAGGTGTGCGGGCGCTCCATGAAGCGGCAGCTGATGGAGCTGGGCGGGAAGGGCGCCGCGGTCGTCCTCGACGACGCGGACCTCGATTCCGCGGCGGCGGGCATCGGCACCACGTTCTCCTTCTACAGCGGCCAGATCTGCACGGCCCCGACCCGGGTCCTCGTCCAGCGCGGTGTTCATGACGCCCTGCTCGGGAGGCTCGCCGCGTACGCCGGCCATCTGAAGGTGGGCGACCCGGCGGCCAGGGGCACGGTCGTCGGCCCGGTCATCTCCGCCGCCCACCGCGACCGCGTCGAGTCGTATGTCGAGCTGGGCCGGAAGGAGGGGGCGAGGGTCGTCACGGGCGGCGAACGCCCGGCCGGGCTCGACCGCGGTTTCTACGTAGCCCCGACCCTCCTCGCCGACTGCACCAACGACATGCGCGTCGTCCGCGAGGAGATCTTCGGTCCGGTCGTCGTGGTCGTCCCCTTCGACGAGGAGGAGGAGGGCATCGCGCTCGCCAACGACAGCGACTACGGACTGATCGACTACGTCTGGTCCTCGGACGTGGCCCGCGCCTTCCGGGTGGCCCGTCGGCTGCGCGCCGGCGGGGTCGGGCTGAACACCATCGGGCGGAACATGGAGGCCCCGTTCGGCGGGTTCAAGAAGAGCGGTGTCGGGCGCGATGTCGGCTCGTACGCCCTGCACGCGTACGGCGAACTCCAGTCGATCGTCTGGCCCGGCTGAACCGGCACGCCCCCGTGGGTGTCCGCTGAGCGGACACCCACGGGAAAATTTGAACCACCGCAAAACGGACAGTGCTGCGATTCCCGTACGGTGCTGCGATCGGGTCTCGGCCTCGCATCGCAAGGTGGCATTCGCGAAAGACCTTCAATTAATCAAGGTCTTTCCGTATTGTTGCCTGGAATTCAAGGGTGAGACGGCGGAGTCTCATTCTCCGGATGTGGAAATCGTAGCGTTTATCGTCCTTTTCATGACTCAGCTGGACGCGCGGCCACGGGCCGGAGACACGGTACGGGGCACCACCCCGGCCGACGGCGGCGTACGCGGCAAGGGCCTGGGCGGGAACTCCGTCGGCCTGATGGGCAGCGCCGTCATCGGCATCTCCACCGTCGCCCCCGTCTACTGCCTCACCTCCACCCTCGGCTCCACCGCGGGAGAGGTCGGCGTGCAGATGCCCGCCGTCTTCCTGGCCGGCTTCCTGCCGATGCTGCTCGTCGCCTTCGCGTACCGCGAGCTCAACAAGGCGATGCCGGACTGCGGTACCTCCTTCACCTGGACGGTCAAGGCGTTCGGCCCGCGCATCGGCTGGATGTGCGGCTGGGGCCTGGTCATCGCGACGATCATCGTCCTGTCGAACCTGGCGGGCGTCGCCACCTCGTACTTCTGGCTCCTGGCGGGCGAGATCACCGGCAGCGACTCGATCGCCGCCCTGGACGACAACAAACCCGTCCACATCCTCACCTGTCTCGCCCTGATCGCGATCGCAACGGCGATCAGCTACCGGGGGATGACGGCCACCAAGGGCATCCAGTACGCGCTGGTGGGCCTTCAACTCGTCGTCCTCGCGCTGTTCGTGGCGATGGCCGTGCAGAAGGCGCAGAGCGGGGAGTTCGCCTCGTCCCTGGACTTCTCCTGGTCCTGGCTGAACCCGTTCGCCGTGCAGTCGTTCGCCGCGTTCACCGCCGGCCTGTCGCTGTCGATCTTCATGTTCTGGGGCTGGGACGCCTGTCTGACCGCCAACGAGGAGACCACCGGCAGCGAGAAGACCCCCGGGCGGGCCGCTCTCATCGCGATGATCGTGCTCGTCGGCTCCTACCTGGCGACCGGCGTCGCCGCCCAGATGGCCGTCGGCTCCGGCACCTCCGGTCTGGGCCTCGCCAACCCCGGCACCTCCGACAACGTCTTCGCCGCGCTCGCCGGCCCGGTCATGGGCCCCGGCCTCGGCATCCTGCTCTTCGTCGCCGTGCTCGCCTCCGCCGCCGCGAGCCTGCAGACCACCTTCATCCCGGTGGCCCGCACGGTGCTCGCGATGTCCACCTACGAGGCCCTGCCCGCCTCGTACGCCCGCGTCCACCCGCGCTTCCGGACCCCGGGCAAGGCCACCGTCACCGCGGGCGTCGCGACCGGTGTCTTCTACACGGTCATGACCCTGGTCAGCGAGCACGTCCTGGTCGACACGATCTACGCGCTCGGCCTCATGATCTGCTTCTACTACGCGCTGACGGCGTTCGCCTGCGCCTGGTTCTTCCGCGCCGACCTGACCCGCTCCTTCCGCGACCTGGTCTTCAAGGGCCTGTTCCCGGGCGTCGGCGGCATCCTGCTCACCGCGGTCTTCGGCAAGACCCTCTACGACATGTGGGACCCGGCGTACGGCTCCGGCTCGTCGGTCTTCGGGGTCGGCTCGGTGTTCGTCATCGGCGTCGGGCTGCTGCTGCTCGGTGTGGTGCTGATGCTGGTGATGCGGCGCCGCAGCCCGGCGTTCTTCCGCGGCGAGGTGCTGACCAAGGAGACCCCGTCGCTGGTCGTGGAGGACTGAGCGGCCCGGCAGGGCGTCCGCCGAAAATCCCGTGCGCGTGCGTACGGGGACGGGCTAGGGTCCCGGGCATGTTCTTCATGCATCAGCTCTACGGCTGACACACGGGCGGGGCATGTACCCCGTCCCGCTGATCCCGAGTGCGCCCACGGTGGTTTCCGCCCGTGGCCGGCGCACCGGATCGCTGTGTCCCCTTCACCGCAGACCTGAAAAGAGTGATCCTCCATGTCACGTCGCCGTGCCCATGTCGCGATGATCGGCATCCCCGCCGTCAGCCATGTCCTGCCGAGCCTTGAGATCATCCGCGAGCTGGTGGCCCGCGGCCACCGGGTGACCTACGCCAACGACCCGGCGGTGGCCGCTCTGATCGAGGCGACCGGCGCCGAGTTCGTCCCCTTCGACTCCGGACTGCCGGTCGCCGACAACGACTGGCCCGACGACCCCATCGCCGCGATGGGCGTCTTCCTCGACGACGCGGTCCAGGCCCTCCCGCAGCTGCGCGCCGTCTACGACCACGACCCCGCGGACCTCTACCTGTACGACATCGGCGCCTACGCCGCCCGCGCCCTCGCCGAATCGCAGGGGCGGCCCCTCATGCAGCTCTCCCCGACGTTCGTCGCCTGGGAGGGCTACGACCAGGACGTCGCGGCGCACCTGTGGCAACTGCCGGGCGCCGACGCGTACCGGGCGAAGTTCGCCCGCTGGCTCGCCGACTGCGGGGCGTCCACCACCGACATCGACGCCTTCGCGGGCCGGCCCGCGCACACCCTGGCGACGATCCCGAAGGCGATGCAACCGAACGCCGACCGGGTCGACACCGACACGGTCACCTTCGTCGGCCCCTGCTTCGGCGCGCGGGCGGACACGGAGACCTGGACGCGTCCCGCCGGTGCCGAGAAGGTGCTGCTGGTCTCCCTCGGTTCGGCGTTCACGAAACGGCCGGAGTTCTACCGCCAGTGCCTGGCCGCCTACGGCGACCTGCCCGGCTGGCACGTCGTGCTCCAGATCGGGAAGTACACGGACCCGTCGGAGCTCGGCAACATCCCGCCCACTGTCGAGGTGCACTCCTGGGTGCCTCAGCTCGCGATCCTGGAACAGGCCGACGCCTTCGTCACCCACGCCGGAATGGGCGGCAGCAGCGAAGGGCTGTTCACCGGTGTGCCGATGATCGCCGTGCCCCAGGCCGCCGAGCAGTTCATGAACGCGGACCGGCTCGTCGAGCTGGGGGTGGCCCGCCGCATCGACACCGACGAGGCCACTGCGGAGGCCCTGCGGACCGCCCTGGTCGAGCTCGTCGCCGATCCGGAGGTCGCCCGCCGCTCGGCGCTGCTCCGCGCCGAGGCGCGGGCCGAGGGCGGGACCTCGCGGGCCGCCGGCCTGATCGAGGACATGCTGGGCTGACCCGCCGGCCCGCTCGGCCGGCGCGCCAGTAACCCAGCGCGTGCACCCGCTCCTTGGGGACGGCCAGGTCCTTGCGTACGTACGCGGACAGGGACCTGGTCGTCGCCGTGTCGCAGGCGATCCAGACGTACGCGTCGGAGGCGTCGGCCCCCAGCAGGCCGGGCAGTGCCGCCTTCACCTCGGCGACCGGTCCGGCGCCCCGGTCGCGGCGCGGCACCGGGTGCAGGGTGTGGTGGTCCGGGTCCAGGCGGAGCGCGGCGCGGTCCTCAGGCCTGCGCCCGGACATCGTCCACGATGTGCTTGTCGAGTGCCGCGCGCACCAGGGCCGCCGCGAGCACGGCGACCCCGTGCCCGTCCGTCGGCTCCGCCAGCTCCGCCAGCTCCGCCAGTTTCGCCGGGGAGGCGGGCAGGCCCAGCCGTTCGGCGCCCTGGAGCGCCTTCCCGTCCACGAACGGAGCCACCTCCGGCCACACCGCCTGCACCTCGCGCACGAAGATGTCCGCGCCGGCCGGGCCGATGCCCGGGGTGCGCCGCAGCCCGGCCCGCAGGGCGTCCAGGTCGCCGTCGGCCGCCTCGCGCAGCCGCCGCAGATCGTCCCCGTAGTCGTCCAGCAGGAGTTGCGCCCCCTCGCCGAGCTGGGTGGCGGTCCGCTCGTCGTAGCGCCGGTAGCCGCCCTCGCCCAGTGCGTCCACGCGCTGCTGCCAGGTCGCCGCGGCCATCCGGTGCGGCGAGCGCATGCCGTGGGCGAACAGCGCACGCGCTGCCGACACCGCCACGGAGGCCCGGATGCGGGCGCTCAACAGGTCGCTGAGGACCAGGAGTTGGTACAGAGGCTGCGGTGTGTTCCGCAGCCGGATCCCGGCCTCGGCCGCGTAGGTGGTTCCGTAGCGGTCGAGCAGGACCTCCATGGTGCCGCGTGCGGTCACGGGGACCCGCTTCCCTCCTCGGCGGCGACCTGTGCCAGGGTGCGCCCGGTGCGGGCCGAACGTGCGAGGTACGGGTCCGGCGCGTCCGGCCCGTCATGGGTGGCCCGCCCGTCCTTGGCCTTGATCAGCAGCCACACCTCTTCGCCCGGGGTGCCCTGCTCGCCGCCGCCCTTGAAGCGGGTGAGCGCGAACTCGCCGTGCAGCTTGGTCCCGTCGAGCCAGAACGTCGCGTGCCCGTCCTCCAGGGACTGCTCGAACGGCACGGGCGCGCCCCAGCGGTCGTGGCTGAGCGGCCGGTAGGTGCCCTGGTCCCAGACGATCACCGTGCCGCCGCCGTACTCGCCCTTCGCGATGACGCCCTCGAAGGTGCGGTACTCCAGCGGGTGGTCCTCGGTCGGGACGGCCAGCCGCCGCTCGCGCGGGTTCTCCGAGGGGCCGCGCGGCACCGCCCACGACTTCAGTACGCCGCCGACCTCCAGGCGGAAGTCGAAGTGCATGCGCCGCGCCTGGTGGATCTGTACGACGAAGCAGGGTGCCGCGCCCGTCCGTTCACCGTTGCCGTGCGGTTCCGGCGTCAGGTCGAAGTGCCGTTTGCCGCGGTAGTCCCGGAGTCGGTCGTCGTTGTCGTCGGTCGCATCCATCCCGACACCTCCTACGGCAGCCCCCGCCCGGTGCTCCCTTCCACTGTGACGCCCCCGGCCGCGAAGCGCACCGGGACGGGTTCCGGTGCCGGTCCGCGCCGAAGGTATCTCGCTGTCAAGTATCTTGACGTCGAGATTGTTGGCGGTCGTGCAGGGCCGGGCCTGCACGCGGCGGCTCGGTATCGGCTCGCCCCGGGTCGGCGCCGCCCTCATTGTTAGGTAGACTGACCTACCTAATTAAGGAGGCGGACGGACATGGATGACGCGAAGGCCGTGAAGCGGCGGCGGGGGGCGGCGCGCGGCCGGATCCTCGATGCCGCCGCGCGCCGGTTCTACGCCGACGGCGTGGCGGCGACGGGGATCGACGCGATCACGGCCGAGGCCGGCGTCGCCAAGATGAGCCTCTACAACAACTTCGACTCCAAGGACGACCTCGTCCGCGCCTACCTCCAGGCCAGGCACGAGGAGTGGCTCGACCTCTACCGGCAACGGCTGGCCGAAGTGCAGGGCCCGGCAGACGCCGTGCTGGCCGTCTTCGACGCCTACGCCGACCATGCCGAACTCGCCTACGAGCACGGCTTCCGCGGCTGCGGACTGCTCAACGCCGCCGCCGAACTGCCCAACGGGCACGAGGGCCGGACGGTGGTCCGCCGGCACAAGGAGCAGATCGAGAGCCTCCTGTCCGCCCACCTCCAGGAGCTGCTGCCCGGCCAGGAGGAGAAGGCCCGGGTCACGGCGGAGCACCTGGCGTTCCTGCTCGAAGGGGCCATTGTGCGCGCGGGCCTCGAAGGCGACAGCGGACGGATGCGGAGTGCCCGGGACCTGGCGGCAGCCCTGGTGGGCACCCTGTGACCCGGCCCGCCCGGCGCACCGCCGGACCGGGCCTCGGCGCACTCGCGGTCCTGCTGGCTTCGGTGCTCTGGGGCACCACGGGCACCGCGGCGACCTTCGCACCCCAGGTCGGGCCGCTGGCGATCGGCGCCGCCGCGATGGGCCTGGGCGGCCTGCTCCAGGCGCTGCTGGCCGGGCGCGGCATCGCACGGGGCCGCGCGGAGCTGAGGGCGCAGTGGCGGATCGTGCTCGTCGGGGGAGCGGGCGTGGCGCTGTATCCGCTCGCGTTCTACACCTCCATGCACCTGGCCGGTGTCGCGGTCGGCACGGTCGTCTCCATCGGCTCGGCCCCGCTGGCATCGGCCCTGATCGAGCGGCTCGCCGACGGCCGGCGCCTGTCCCGGAGATGGATGGCCGGAGCCGCGCTGGGGCTGGCCGGCACGGTGCTGCTGTGCGCGGCCGAGGCCGCGCAGGCCGGAACCGGAACCGGCGCGGGCTCCGTCCGGCAGACCGTCGTGGGCGTCGGGCTCGGGCTGGTCGCGGGCGTGACCTATGCCGTGTACGCGTGGGCGGCGCACCGCCTCATCACCCGCGGCATCACCTCGCGGGCGGCCATGGGGGCGGTGTTCGGCCTCGGCGGGCTGATGCTCGTACCGGTCCTGCTGGCCACCGGCGCACCGCTGGTCGCCTCCTGGACGAACGCGGGCGTCGGGCTCTACATGGCGCTGGTGCCGATGTTCACCGGGTACGTCCTGTTCGGCTTCGGCCTGTCCCGCATCCCGGTCAGTACCGCGACGACCCTGTCCCTGCTGGAGCCCGCCGTGGCGGCCGTCTTCGCGGTCCTGGTCGTCGGCGAACACCTCCCCGCCCTCGGCTGGACCGGCATCGCCCTCGTCATCGCCTGCCTGGGCGTGCTGACCGCCCCGGCCCGGCCCGTCCGCGTACGCGCACGCGGCGGCGCGGCCCCGGTCTCCCGGCCCCGGGCCACCGCACCCGCCCGGCCTGCCCCTACCCCTCCAGGAACACCGGATTGGTGAGCGCCGCCAGTGCCCCCGGCAGCCCCGGCACCGTCGCCGGATGCCGGACCTCGGCCCGTACATAGGCCGCGTAGGCCGGAGTAGTACGCCACTCCACGGTCCCCGTGCCCGACTCGGGGAGCCCGGCCGTGAACAGCGTGCCCTGGTCGGTGACGAAGTGCGCCGTGCAGCCGGGTGCCCCGGTCACCTCCAGCCGGACGGTGACCGGGGTGTCGTCCCCGTCCACCCGCAGCCGCTCGCCGATCCCGGCATGCAGCCCGCGCCCGCCCGAGACGCCGAAGGCGAGCGTGACGGCGGACGACTCGGCGATGTACGAGTGCCCGGCCCGGATGCCGGCCACGATCGCCTCGCGCGACAGTTCTTCGGCGAGGACGACGGTCTGCGGCAGCCCCACCACGTCCGGCTCACGGTGGACATGCGAAGGGCTCCCCGGTTGTCGTGGGTGGCGAGGAATGACGCGCACCCGAAACCCTGGCGGCCGGCGGTGAACTCCGGAAGAACGCCGGAATACCTGAACGGGCCGCCCCCTCAACTCCCCGATTCCCCAATTCCCCCCGGCTCCCGCATGCTCGGCTTTCCGCACCGCACGGCATACGTTGGGTTCTCGTCCCTCACCGGATCACGACGGAGGTGTCCTCAGATGCGGATCGCCACAACGATCTTCCTCACCGATGAGACGATCACGCCGCTGCGGCTCGCCCGCGAGCTCGAACAGCGCGGCTTCGGCGGGCTCTACCTGCCCGAGCACACCCACATCCCGGTGAGCAGGGACACCCCCTACCCGGCGGGCGGCGAACTCCCGCCCGAGTACGGCCGCACCCTCGACCCCTTCGTCGCCCTCGCCCAGGCCGCCGCCGTCACCGAACGCCTCACGCTGGGCACCGGCATCACGCTCGTCGCCCAGCACGACCCGATCGACCTGGCGAAGCAGGTCGCCACCCTCGACCATCTCTCCGGCGGCCGGTTCACACTGGGCGTCGGCTACGGCTGGAACGTCGAGGAGGCCGCGGACCACGGCGTGGACTGGCCGGCCCGCCGCGACCTCGTCCGCGACCGGCTGGCCCTGATGCGCGCCCTGTGGTCGGACGAACCCACGGCGTACGAGGGCGAGTTCGTCTCGGTCCGGGCCAGCCATGCGTACCCGAAGCCGGTCCAGGAGCCCCGCGGCCCGGTGAACGGCCCCCGCACCCTGATCGGCGGCGCGGCGGGCCCGAAGCTGTTCGCCCACATCGCCGAGTACGCCGACGGCTGGCTCCCCATCGGCGGCCGGGGCCTGACCGAATCCGTGCCGAAGCTCCGCGAGGCCTGGGAGGCGGCGGACCGCGACCCGAAGCACCTCCAGGTCGTCCCGTACGCGGTCCTCCCGAGCGCGGGCAAGCTGGCGCACTACGCGGACCTGGGCATCGAGGAGATCGTCCTGCAGCTGCCCCCGGCGGGCGAGCCGGAGGTGCTGCGGGCGCTGGACGCGTACGCGGAGTATCTGTGACGGCCTGCGTAGACAGGGGCCGCCCGAGCCTCAGTCGGCTCGCAGATGGTTGCGGGTGCAACCATTTGCCCGTGTTCGGCATCTTCCTCAGTTAGGGATCGAACGTTCGTGAGTACGGGAGTGGATCAGGATGAACAGGCCGTTGCGGCACATAGCCATATTCTGCGGGCTGCTGGTGATGGCGCTGCTGCTGCGGGCCAACTGGCTCCAGTACGTCAAGAGCGAGCCCCTGGCCAATCATGAGAAGAACCGCCGGGTGAAGATCACCCAGTTCGCCACCCCGCGCGGCGACATCATCGTGGGCAGCGACGCGATCACCGGTTCCAAGGCGGTCGAAGGAACGGACTTCAAGTACCAGCGGACCTTCAAGCAGGGCCCGATGTACGCCCCCGTCACTGGATACGCCTCCCAGGCGCAGGGCATGTCCCTCCTGGAGAAGACGTACGACAGCATCCTCAGCGGCCAGGACGACCGCTTCGCGTTCCGGCACGCCAAGGACATCATCACCGGCGAGCAGCGGCGCGGCGGTGATGTGATCACCACGATCGACCCGAAGGCGCAGAAGGCCGGCTACAAGGGACTGACCGACCTCGGCGCACGGGGCGCGGTCGTCGCGTTGGAGCCGAGCACGGGGAAGGTCTTGGCCCTCGTCTCCACTCCCTCGTACGACCCGTCCGTCTTCGCCGGGAACTCGTTCAAGGAGGGGGACAAGTTCCAGGCGCTCGTCGACGACAAGAGCAAGCCGCTGGCCAACCGCCCGCTGCGTGAGACCTTCCCGCCCGGTTCGACGTTCAAGATCCTCACCGCGGCCGCAGCCCTGGAGAACGGCGTGGTCACCGACGTCGACGCGGCATCCGACGCCGTCTCCCCGTACCCCCTGCCGCTCTCCACGAACAAGATCGGCAGCGAGGCCGGCGACGCGGTGTGCAACAAGGCGTCCATGAAGACCGCGATGCAGTACTCCTGCAACAACGTCTTCCTCGACGCGGCGTCCAAGGTCGGCGACGAGAAGATGCGTGAGACCGCGGAGAACTTCGGCTTCAACGCCGATGTCTACGACAAGGAATTCGGCGACATGCTCGCCACCAAGAGCCTCTACCCGAACGAACTGGACAAGCCCGGAACCGCGCTGACGGGCATGGGGCAGGGCAGCCTCACCAGCACCCCGATGCAGATGGCCATGGTGACGGCCGCCCTCGCCAACGACGGCAAGCTGATGCAGCCGTACATCGTGGACGAGCTGCGCGGCCCCGACCTGTCGGTCCTGGAGAAGCACGAGCCGAAGCTCAAGAGCCAGGCCGTGTCCGAGGAGACGGCGAAGAAGGTCCAGGAAATGATGGAGTTCACGGCCAAGGAGGGCAGCGCCCAGCGGGCCTTGATCGACGGAGTCACGGTCGGCGGCAAGACCGGCACGGCGCAGCGCGGTGTCGACGTGAACGACGAGGTGCCGTACGGCTGGTTCGTCTCGTACGGCGAGGCCGACGGCAAGTCGGTGGCGGTTGCGGTGTTCATCGACCCGACGGCCATGGACATCTCCCGATCGGACATCTCCGGTGGCCGGCTGGGCGCGCCGATCGCGAAGAGCGTGATGAAGGCGGTGCTGGGGAAGTAGCCCGCGACCCGCAACCGAGGTGAACGCAAGGGCCGGGCGACCCGCACCAGACGGTGCGGCGCCCGGCCCTCGTGCGTACGGGCGCCCGGCGTTCGCCGGCTGTTGCCGAACGTCAGCGGGCGTCAGCGGGCGTCAGTGGAGCATCAGCGGGATTGGCCATCATGGGGCCGCCGCGGTCGTCGGCCCACGCGGGCCGACGACCGCAGCGGCGTGGTCGCGAGGGAACTTCATGGCATCCCCCGCCACGAATGCCTCGCATACGCGCCGTCCGGAATGTGACATTCAGAGAGGGAACGTTGAGAGCAAAGATCGCCAAAATCGCGGCGGCCGCATTACTGGCCGTCGGCTCCGCTGCCGTGATCGTCGCCACCGCCTCCGCTTCGGAGGACGCCGACACCCCCGTCCCGGCATCGAGCACGTCAGGGCAACCGGAACCCGCCCCCACCCTGACCGAGTCGCCCCGTTCCACTCTCGCCCCGGAACCGGGCAGCACAACGGCATCACCTCCGGGGCCGGGCAGCACAACAACGCCGCCCCCGGAGCAGAGCAGGACAACGGCACCGCCCCCGGAGCCGGACCGGACGACGACACCGCCCCCGGAGCAGGGCGAGTCACCGGACCAGCCGTCGCAGGACTACAGCGGAACGGCGAGTTTCTACAGCCCCAACGGGGTGCCGGGGGCGTGCGGCCAAGCCATCGGGGACAGCGATTTCGTTGTTGCGCTCGACTACCGCATGTTCGGATCCGGATCCCCGGCTCTTCAGTGCGGAAGGAAGGTCGTAGTCACGCACAACGGAAAGTCCATAACCGCGACGGTCCTTGACGCAAGCCCGACTTCGCCAATGTATGGCCTCGATCTGACGCCCGCCGCATACCAGGCGCTCGCTTCCCTCGACCAGGGGTCGATCGACGTCACTTGGCGTTTCGTGGAGTAGTCGGCGCACTCCCGAGCAGAGGTTCTCGGTAGGTCTCAAACGGCGGGACCCGGCCGACCGGGTTCCGCCGCGCGAATTTCAGGGTGGCCAGAATCTCTCAGGCTTCGCTGCGGCCGGTCGCGCCGCCGTGGCCCGGAGCCCCGTGCGTGTCAGGATTTCCGTCGAGCTCGATGGCCAACGGGGGGAAGCCATGCTGCGTATCCACTTCACGGGCAGAGATCTGGAGAACGTGCGCATCGCGCGCCGTCCCGACCCGCTCTGGGAAATCGTGTGCAGCCTGTGCCGCCTGCAGAACCGCGAGGGCGCGCTCGCCTTCGACCCGTGGCGGCAGGCGGCCGGCGGACTGCTCCGCCGGGGCGGAGCGGCCCGGGACGCGGCGTCGGCGCTGCGCAGTCTGGTGCCGCGTGCCGCCTACTTCCCGGACTTCCTCACCCCGTCCGTCGACGACGGCCCCGATGATCTCCGCTCGGGCATCGACCGGGTGCTCGCGACACCGCGACGCCGATTACGCCACGAACTGGCCCTGCTGTCGGCGAGCGGCGGACGGCCGTGGGCGGGCGCGGAGCTGGCCCGGGGCGACGTCGCGGCGCTGACCGCCCTGGGCGGCAACCTGCGCACGTACCACCGGGAGTTCATCGCGCCACTGTGGCGCCGCATCGGCGCTGCCACGGCGGCCGACACGGCCCTGCGCACCCGCGCCGTGGTGGACGGTGGGACGCGGGCGCTGCTGGAAAGCCTGCGGCCGATGGCGGTCTGGGAGCCGCCCGTGCTGACCGTCAGCTATCCGGTCGAGCGCGATCTGCACCTGGATGGCAGAGGGCTGCTCCTGGTCCCGTCGTACTTCTGCTGGCGGCAGCCGATCACCCTGGCGGACGACGGGCTGCGGCCGGTGCTGATCTACCCGGTCGACCGTACGACTGCCCCGCCCTCCGCGTCCCCGGCCGCACTGGCCCGATTACTGGGCCCGGCCCGCGCCGCGCTCCTGTACGAGACCGCTGCCCGCGACTGCGCCTCCACTTCCGAGCTGGCCGAAGCGACCGGATACTCGCTGCCGAGCGTCAGCCAGCAGCTGGCCGTGCTGCGGGAGGGCGGGCTCGTCGCGAGCCGGCGGGACGGCAAGTGGGTCCGGCATACGGCAACTCCAGTGGGCCGCCGATTACTCGAGGGCTGCTGACCGACGATTTTGGCTGGCCCAAAACGACGCGCGCACCGTTCTCCCGCCGCCGCAGACTGCTGGGGAACCGCACGGGAGTCGGCCGTCAACTCGGCTGCCGACAAGAGGGTGGCCCGCGAGCAGAAGGGGGTCTCGTGGAGCCCCGTCTGGTCGGTCCGCAACTGCTGACGCCCGGCCCGGGTCCGGAACGCTGAGCTCCTGGACAGCGGCATCGGTGCGGATATGCATGGAATGCCTTCTTTGTACCCGACCGGTCCTGCGGTGTCACGCCCTGGACGTGCCCGAAATGACAGGTATGGGGCCCGTCGGTACGTTCGCCGCAGGTTGGCCGTCCGGCCGACGTCTCTGAGACGGAGAGAAGTGACATGCCTACGCGTACCTTCGCTGTGGCGGCCGCCGTGGTCGGCGCAGCGGCCCTTGCCACCGGCATCACCTATGCGACTGACGGAGCCACCCAGGCCGAACCGGCCGCCGCGCGGGTCGAGCAGCCCGTTCACCGGGCCGCCCAGCCCGCCCGGCAGGCCGCCCCCGCACCGGCCCCCCTCGGAAGCGAAAGCGGAACGGAGGGCGAGGGGGACAAGGGGGACAAGGGCTCCGACCGCGAGGGCTCCGACCGCGGAGGGCGCGACGACGAGGGCGGCGGCCGGGGCGGGCGCGACGACGGCGGCGGCGGCCGGGGCGGGCGCGACGACGACGGCGGCGGCCGGGGCGGGCGCGACGACGACGGCGGCGGCCGGGGCGGGCGCGACCGCGGCTACGACCGGAAGGGGGAGGAGAAGATCTACTTCAACGAACGGGAGTACTCCGCCTATCCGGGGGGCTGCGTCCCCGCGGCCAGCGGGCTGGGATCGAGCAGCTTCAGCATCTACAACGACAGCCGGCACGCGGTCGAGGTCTTTCGTGGGTTCGCCTGTGACGGCGGTGCTCCGGTCGCCACGGTCGGCCCCTACGGCAGCACCTACGGTGTCGTGACCCCCAACGTCCAAGGCGGCGGGTTCATCAACAACGGCGTCGCGGGCAGCTTCCGGGTGATCGGCTACGACGAGGAGTGGTGACGGGGCCCGAAGCCCCGCGAGCTATCAGCTCCCGGACAGCAGCGACGGCAGCTTGTGCATGTCGTCGAAGACCACGGTGTCCGGCCCTTCCAACCAGTGCGCCGGGGTCAGCCCGCCCGCGAAGCCGAACGCCCGCATCCCGGCTGAACGGGCGGCCTGCACACCGTACTTGCTGTCCTCGACGACCACACAGGCGGCGGGTTCGACACCCATCCGCCGGGCCGCATGCAGAAAGAGATCGGGGGCGGGCTTTCCGCGTGAGACCTCGGTGGCGCTGAAGATGCGCCCCTCGAAGTGTGCGTAAAGCCCGGTGTGGCCCAGGGTGTGGCGCATCTTCTCGTGGCTGCCGCTGGACGCCACGCAGGTGGGGAGCGCGATGGCGGCCAGTGCTTCGTGGATGCCCTCCACCGCGACGAGTTCGGTCTCGACGGCGTCGCGGTGGAGGTCCTCGAAGCGCTTCTGCCAGGTGGCGGACGCGCCGGGCAGCGTTGCGTCGACCAGTTCGCCGATGGACTTGTTCGACCGCCCCACGAACTTCTCGACGACCTCCTCCGCCGTCAGCGGCCACCCCAGCTCGGCGCCCACCTGGACCTGGATGCGTACGGCGATCCGTTCGCTGTCGACGAGAACGCCGTCGCAGTCGAATATGACGAGTTCAGGAGCAGTGATCATCCGCTCAGGATAGGGAACGGGGCGTGCGGATCGTCGGCCGCTTCTTCCCGGCAGTCGCGGCAGTTGCCTGGGGTGGGGGACCGGAAGGCCCGCTCACAGCGGTCGCAGTTCTGGAACAGGACGGTGGGGTGATCCGGGGCCGGCGGGGGCGGGAGAAGAGCGGTGAGCCGGTACCGGAGCAGCTTGGCGGGGCGCTTGAGGGGCTGGGGCAGATCGTGGGTGAGGGCATGCCGGAGAGCGGCGGGCGTGGCACCGCGCTCGAACCAGGTCGCGGCGGCGGGGGCGAGGAGGACGACGTCCTTCTCGGTGAGCGTGATCGCGGCCGAGTGCCGGTGGAGGTCGGTGAGCAGCGCGGTGGCGGCGCGGAGGTACTGGGGGAGCGGGTTGCGGGGCTGGGGGAGCGGCGGGGGCTCTGCCGTGGCGGCCCTGGGGACGGGGGTGGGGGCGGGAGCGGGGGCTGATGTCGGTGCCGGTGCCGGTGCCGGTGTGGGGGCCGGTGCCGCCATCGGTGTGGGAGCCGGGCGGCTGGGACGGCGGCGCGTCCTGGAGGCCGGACTCGGGGCCGGGTGTCGCTGCGCGGCGCCGGTCGGCTGGTTGTAGGAGCAAGTACGCGTGACGACCCGCCCGTTGGAGAGGCGCTCGCGGGTACGGCTCAGGTAGCCGTGAGCCTCCAGTTCGCGTAACGCGGCGGCGATACGGGCCTCGCTCTCGGGGAGGCGGTCGGCGAGGGTCTTGATGTCGATGCGCGCCCCGGCCGGAAGCGACTGGATGTACGTCGAGAGCCCGATCGCGAGCAGGGAGAGCTCGCGGTGCTGGGCGAGGTGGTTGCCGATGACGGTGAAGCGGCTGGTGTGCCGGGAGTTGATGTGCATGACACCGGATGTCGGCGTGGCGCCCCCGCGAACGGGAGACGGGGCGCGCGAGGGCGCGCTAACCTGCTGTGTATCCATCAGGAAGCTCCGAACTTCCTCGGTGGTCAGGCCCTCGGCTTGGGAGTCGCATTCCTAGCCGGGGGCCGACGCGTGTCTGGGGTTGTCGCGGTGAGCATATGCCAGCGAACCCCTGTGAAATCCAGCTCAGTTGGCGAACCTCACCCGTGTGAGTGACGGGCTCCTGTACGTGGCTGGGGAGGGGTTGGGTTGGGAAAGTTTCTTCTTCCCAAAGCCTTTAAAAGCCTTTTTACGTCGTGGCCCGCCGCGTCGCGGTCAGCCGGGTCGCGGCGCACCGGGTCGCGGCTGTCGCGACCCGGTGCGGGACGGGGCGAGCGGGGGCTGACCTGGGGCGATCAGCCCTGCTGCGCGTACGCGACGAACGCGGACCAGGCGCCGGGGGCGAGGTCGAGGTGGGGGCCCTGGGTGTTCTTGGAGTCGCGGATGTGGATGGTGGTGGGGCAGGTCGCGACTTCGACGCAATTGCCGCCTTCGCCGGTGCTGTGGCTCGACTTGCGCCAGTCGTAGGCGACCTCGATGCAGTTGCCACCTTCGCCGTCGCTGTGGCTGCTCTTGAACCAGTGCAGTTGCTCGGTGTTCATAGCTCTCCCAGCATCTTCTCGATCAGCATCAGGGACTCCCTCGGGGTGAGAGCCTGCGCTCGGATGATCCCATAGCGCTCGCTGAAGACGCGGACCTCCTCGGAGTCTGTGATCAGCCGTGGATGCCCGTAGAGCTCTGTGTAAACCGCTTGCTGCCGCCCCTTGGGGGTGATCAGCGTGAACGTGCCGTCAATCGCGGCGTGTTCCTCGCGATGCGTCGGCATGACCTGGATTTCCACCGTCCGCAGCCTTCCGATGTGCATGAGCCGTTGCAACTGCTCTGCGTGGACGGCCCCGCCTCCGATTGGGCGCCGCAACACGGCCTCTTCCAGTACGTAGCTGAAGGTCGGCGCAGGCCAGCGCTCGAAGATCTGCTGCCGATCCAACCGGTCTGCGACGCGCTTCTCGATGGTCGCCTCGTCCAGCAACGGGCGGCGCTGCGTGAAGACGGCCCGCGCGTAGGCCTCCGTCTGGAGCAGGCCGGGCACGACCTGGGCGCTGTACTCGTGCAACGCGGCCGCATCCGCCTCAACCCGCGCGTAGTTCCGGAACCAGTCCGGATGCCGGGTACGCGCCCGCGCCAGCGCCTCCCGTACCTCGTCGACGGCGGCGCACAGCACCCCGCCCGCATTGAGGAGCGGGTCCACGCGGATCAGGAACTCCGGCTGCGGCGTCCGTACGCCCCGTTCCATCGCCGAGATCAGGTCTTCCCCGCAGTGGGCCGCGAGGCCCAGGTCCTTCTGGCTCAGGCCCGCGCGTTCGCGCAGCACCTTGATCTGTTTGCCCAGCGCTTTGAAGAGGTGCGCCGTTCCATCCGATTCGGCCGGCCGCTCCGGCCTTTCTTCGCGTTCCGCGTTCGCCATCTTCCCCGCACCGCTCTCTGTTCGCCCGGTCACGGCCGACGCCCCGTACGGCCGACAGGGCGTGCCCGTACAGCTACTCGGCGTCGTGGTGTCACTGCTGGTCAGCGTACGAGCAACCGGACACGCTGAGTCACATGAACGCCGAAATCACCCTTGTGGGCGCCGAGTTCGTCCAACGCTTCAGCGCCACCCGTCGGGGCGCGCGGCTCGCCCGGCGGCTTGCTGTGCACCAACTCGACGCGTGGGGCGTTCCGTACGGGAGCGAGCTCTCCGGGGACGTCGCGGTGATCGTGTCCGAGCTGGCGGCCAACGCGGTGCTGCACGGGCTGGTGCCGGGGCGGGACTTCGAGCTCCGGCTCGTCGCTCTCGCGGGCACGCTCCGTATCGAGGTGTCGGACGCGAGGGGCGAGCGGGGGCCGGAGGTCAGGCCCTCCGGCCCCGGCGCGGAATCGGGGTTCGGCCTGCACCTGGTCGGGGCGCTGGCGACTTCGTGGGGCGTGAAGGACCGGGTCGTCGGCAAGACGATCTGGGCGGAGCTGTCGTGCCCACGAGACCGCCGCGCCACCCAGCCCGGTGGCATGGCGCCACCGGCAAACGAGGGTGAACGCTCCGCGCATTCGTCCGAATCCCGCTCTACTGCCATCTGAGGGACGCGGGTTAACTCGAACCTTCGCCCGGAGCTGGGCGGGTACGGCTGAGAGGAGAGCGTAGATGGCAGACAAGGCGTCCACACAGGTAGCGGGGACCAGCCCCGCGCTTCTGATCGCTGTGGAGGAGTTGGCGACCGCGCACGACCGCAGCGAGTCCGAACGGTCCGACGTCACCAGCTCGCAGAACAGCGCGGGCGATGACGGGGACAACCGCGACCTGAACCTTCCGAAGGAATAAGAGAACCCATGGAGCACCGGCTCGTCACCCACATCGAGAAGGCTCTCGGCTGGGACGGGCCGGGTTCCGTGGGGACCGCGTTCGCACGCGGCCGTCTCACGGACCCGGAGCTGCCCGCCCGCCTGCTGACCCCGCACAAACTGCTGGATCTGATCAAGCGGCGCCACCTGTCCAGTCCGCAGCTCCGCTGCTACGCAGAGGGCGACGAGATACGCCCGTCTACGTTCCTGTCCACCAACGTCAACCGGCGCAGGCAGGCCGTGAGCCAGGCTGACATGGCGGCCCTCGGGCGGATCCTCAACGACGGGGGCACCGTGGTCCTGGACCACGTGGACTTCTTCGACCCGACGCTGGAAGTCGCCTGCCGGGCCCTGGGCCGGTGGTCCGGCGAACTGACCTCCGCCAACGCATACCTCGCGGTCGGCGAAACCGACGGATTCCATCTGCACTGGGACGACCACGAGGTCATCGCCGTGCAGCTTTCCGGCGAGAAATCGTGGGAGGTGCGCGGCCCGTCCCGGCCGGCGCCGATGTACCGCGATGCCGAACGCAACCGCACGCCCTCCGAGGAAATGTTGTGGAAGGGCACCATGCGGGCGGGAGACGTCATGCATATTCCCCGCGGCTTCTGGCACACCGCCACCCGCCTCGGCTCCGGCAGCGGTGGCCACTCGCTGCATGTGACGTTCGGGTTCACCAAACGGACAGGCGTCACGTGGGCCAACTTTCTGTCCGACGTCGCCCGCGCCGATGATGCGTTCCGCCGCGACCTGGAAGGCGCAGAGGGAAGCGCACACGAGGTGCTGACGGACAAGCTCAGCGCTCTGGCCGCGGCCTACAGCCCCGCGCGGTACCTGGACGGACTGCGGTCCAACACCCCGCCCGCACGCCACATGCCCTACGTGACCGCCTTCGGCCGAGCGGAGAGGGTCGCGGCCGTCACCGAGTTCGCCCCTTCCATCGTTCGCGTCGGCGACACGGTCGAAGTCAGCGGCGGGGGCAAGCGGCTGACCTTCCACGCGCGCGCGGAGCCGGGTCTCCGTGCGCTCCTTTCGGGTCACCCGGTCTACCTGGACGGTGCCGACGTGGACACCACCACCCTGGCCGACCTGCTCATCACGGAGGGGCTGTGCGAACCACTGACGGAAATGTCGTCCTCGGGCTATACCGGTCTGGTCACCCCCATGACGTACTCGAAGCAGCTGCCGACCTCGGCGTAGCGCACCTCGACACCGCCTCGAACTACCTACGCCATCGCTCACACGAGGTACTGAAGACGCAGGCCGGTGATCTCCTGCCGAATTTCACGATCTCCACCAAGGTCGGGTACTTCCCCGGGGAACACTCCCTCGACCCCGCCCGGCTGCGCGCCGGAGTCGAGCGGGCCGCGAAGGAGCTGGGACGGGAACCGGACGCGGTACTCCTCCACAACCCCGAGCACTCCCACCCCGACGCCGAGATGCTGGCGCAGGCGTGTGCGGTCCTGGCCGGTGCTGCGCAGGCGGGGCTGTGCGGGAGGTGGGGCGTATCCAGCTGGAATCCGCGCCCGCTCGTGGGCCTGGACACACCCTGCCCCGATGTCCTCATGGTCCGGTCGGGACTACTGGTGGGTGTCGACGTCCTTGAAGCGGCCGAGGCCATCGTGACGCGGTGGCGGCCGTCGCAGGTGTGGGGCATGAGCCCCTTCGGCGGCAGTGCGAACGAGGCGGTGTGGGGGAAGTTCGACCCGCGGATCTTCCTGCGGGATGCCCTGTCGGCCACGAGGGTCCAGGCGGCGTTCCGTTCCGCCTACGGCCTGCCCCGGGTCGACGCGGTCGCGGTCGGCACGGACAACGTCGAGCACCTGCGGGAGCTGGTCGGCGCCCTGGCATACGAGGTCGACGACCAGGTGGTCCAGGAGTACCGGCAGCTCCTCCGGGCCCGCCGTCAGCCCGTCTGAAGTTCCTCCACCACCCGCTCCGCCGTCTCCCGGGCGGCCCCCAGACGGGGGTCGTCCGGGTCGGCGTAGGGGCCGAGGATCTTCGCGGCGACGAACAGCGTCATCAGCCTGCCGTCCCGGGTATCCAGATCGTCACGCCGTTCGCTGCGGACGCGTTCGGCCAGAGCCGGGACGGCGAGGGAGGCGCCCCACAGATTTGCCGCGTCCAGGCCGCGCGGGGCCATGCCCCAGTCCTCCCAGTCGAACGCGCAGAACACCGGCCCCGTCATATTCGCCCAGTTGAAATCCGCATGGGCCGGACGCTGTTCGACCACGACTGTATCGACGCCGGGGAAGACACTTTGGATCGTTCCCGTGACCAGTTCCTGCGTGAGGGTCTCGGTATCCGGCGTCGCGATCCGGTTGGTGTGCTGCGCGGCGAGGGCATCCAGGGAGGCATTCATCGCGGCCCACCACTCCTCGGACAGCTGCGGATCCTCCGCCACCACGGCGCTGCCCACCGGTGTCCCGGGCAGCAGCTCCGTCTCGTCCGCGCGCCACATCACCGGCTCGGCCTCATCCCGCCACGCGACCCCGGCGAACCAGGCCGGCTTGGCGATCCCGCGCAGGGCCTCCGCGGACGCGGTGCCGTCCCCACCCTGAACACCGATCCGGTCGAGCCCCCGCCGCTCGATACGCACCCACGTACCGCGGTCCGTACGCGCCCCCACAGACCGACGCTTGCGCACCACGGTCTCGTGCCCCAGGCACACCCCCAGCGACCGCTCCACACGGTCCAGTACGGCTTCCACACGCTCTTTCCGCAGATCCACCGAACGCAGCGTCATACGCCCGAACGTACCAAGCCCCGGGCACAGCGCACCGAGTCCGACACAGCCCTGCTCTGCGGACCGCTCACGCCGCAGCATCCACCCCGGACCGCCTGGCCGGGGAAGTCAGCACCCGCCGCATCTTGTATCCAATCGGTGCCCGCGCGTGAGTCGACTTCCTGCGACGTGAACAGGGCGGAGTGCCCACGAGAGCTGGACGGCAATGCCCCGGCGTTCTCCGTACCCCTCGGGGAGAATGAGGGCATGGAGTTACGTGGGGACAAGGTAGTGCTGCGGCCGATGGTGATGGTGAGATCCTCGAAAGGGTCGTGAGGGAACCGGAAGTCGCGGCGTGGTGGTCGCCCCCGGACGGCTACGAGCGAATGCTGGCCGTCGTTTTCGAGGGCGAGGTCATCGGCGCCGTCCAGTTCAATGAGGAGAACGATCCCGAGTTCCGCCACGCGGGCATCGACATCTTCCTGACGGCGAGGCACCACGGGAAGGGCCTCGGTACCGACACGGTACGCACGCTGGCCCGGTGGCTGGTGCGGGAACGCGGCCATCACCGGCTGACCATCGATCCCGCCGCGGCCAACTCCGCGGCGATCCGCTGCTACGGCAAGGTCGGGTTCAAACCCGTGGGAATCATGCGGGCGTACTGGCGGGACCACCGGACAGGGGTCTGGCAGGACGGTCTGCTGATGGATCTGCTCGCGGACGAGCTGGTTTGAACTCCTGTGTGGCCCGCAGTCCGTCGATGGACGCTTCCGGATCCGCGCTCTACTGCCAGGTCGCGGTGTCGGGGTCGATGCCGTGGGCGCGCGCGTCGGCGTCGACGATGCGACGGAACCATGTGGCAAGGCCGGCGCGGATGCCGTCGTAGTGGGCGGCGAATGCCGGCTCGGCCTCATACATGCGGCCGAGACAGACCTGCATCTGTCTGGTGAGGGGAAAGTACGAAGCGAAGACTTCGCGGTGCCGTTCGACGAGTTGAATCGCTTCCGGGCTACCAGGCGTGATGCCGGCGTCCATCGCATCCCCGAGGGCGCGGTCGAGGGCGGCGACGGCGTCGGCGATGGCCTGCCATTCCTCCGGACCGCGAGAGGCCGAGCGTTCGGCGTACTGCCGCCATTGCGTCGTGTCTCCCCAGCGCTGACGGGCTTGGGCGGGCCCGTCCGGGTTCCACTGGGGGCCGAAGATCGCGGCCTGCTGCTCTGCGGTCAGCAGCAGGCCGCGCTCGTGGGCGTCGATCATCCGATCCAGTCCGGTGCTGAGCTGCTGGAGGCGGTCGATCCGTTCCGCGACCTGGGTGCGCTGCGCGCGCAGTGCGCCGGGTACGTCTGCGGTCGAGTCGTCCAGGACGGCCTGAATCCGGTCCAGGCCGAGACCGATCTCACGGTAGACGACGATGCGGTGCAGGCGTTCCAGGTCACCAGCGGTGTAGAGCCGGTATCCGGCAGCCGTGCGCAGCGACGGTCGCGCGAGACCGATCTCGTCCCAGTGGTGCAGCGCGCGGACCGTCACGCCCAGGCGCGTCGAGACCTGACCGACGGGCAGGCCGTCGGCGTCAGTGGAATCAGGCATGCTCCTGATTGTCTCCGCGACCGACGCCGGGTGGGGTGATCCCGATGGCCTCAAGGTTCCGCGCCTCCTGACTGGCCGGATCAAAGGGCTTCGCCGCAGTGAGAACGATCCGTGCGTTCTCGGGGGTGACCACCTCCACATCGCGGGTGTTCCAGGGGGTGTCCCGTGGACCGTCGACCGAGTCCGGGCGCAACGCACGACAGGCCTCCACAAGGGAATCGACCTGGCTGAGCACGCACGAGAAACTGAAGCTCATCGCTGGTGCCTGCTCCGGAACGCTCGCCGTCGTGACGAGGAGTACGTCCTGGAACGCCCACCGGCGCAGATGCACAAGCCTGCCGGGGATGCTGAACAGCTCGAAGAACCCGAGCCCACGAATCCAGAAGTCCACCGACGCCGCCAGATCGCTCGTGGGGATCGTCGCGAACGCGGGCATTCCATAGATGCCACGGAACAGCTCCGGCGGAACCGCATCCGGGCCGGGAGTGGGTACGGGGCTCATCTCAAACGCGTTGTAGTGGTCGCTCATGCACCTCACCATCCGGCCTCACGCAACGTGAGGGTCAAGCCGAGTCCGCGAATCCTGCCCTACCTCAACGATGCGACCACCGAGCTCGTCCATGCCGCGCCCCGCCGACGTGGCGAGGAATCCGCTCGAATCCCGGCCTATATAAGTTTCTGTATAGTTTTTCCTGTGGAATTACCTTGGCGAATCGAGATCGAGCCCGAGGTTCGGCAGTGGCTGGCGCTGCTTGCTGATGCTCAGTACGACAAGGCCGAACGGGCAGCTGACATGCTCGCGGCGAAGCCCACAACTTTGGGCGAGCCCCTACTCCAGGCACCTTGGCGGCAAGGTGCGTGAGTTGCGCTTCACCATGGACGGCAGCGCGGTGCGCATCACCTACTGGCTTGCCCCCGAGAAGCGAATCGTGCTGCTGACGGTGTTCCGGAAGACCAAACAACGTGAGACTGCCGAGGTCGAGCGCGCCCAGCTGGCCCAAAAGGTGTGCGAGGCGGATCATGGTGCGGCCGCGCACACATACGACCGGAGCGAGGAGGCATAGTCGTGGATCACTCCCAGTGGAAGACACGGCAGACCAGAAAGCTTCTGGGGGAGAGGGTCGAGGAGTCGTCCGCCTACGTCGAGGCCGGGTACGCCTTCGCGCTGGGGCAGGCTGTCCATGACCGGCGGACCGAACTCGGGCTGTCGCAGACCGAGCTGGCCCGTCGCGCGGGGATGACGCAGCCGCAGATCTCCAACATCGAGGGTGGCGATTCCGTTCCGACCCTGGCTCTCCTGACGCGCCTGGCCAAGGCCCTGGACGCGTCGCTCACCATCGACCTGGACGGCGATACCTCGGCGTTCTCCTTCACCGCGCACGAAGGCGGCGGCCCGGGTGGGATCGGAGCGGGCGGGCGCTCCTCAGCGGCCTGAGGACATGTCGGATGGCGCACCGCCGCGCATGGGCGTTGATCTGGACGCCGGTACGGCCGTGATCCGGGCCGGAAAACGGGTCGACGGCTCTGCGGAGCACTGACACAGTGGCGCAGCATGGCGAACTACGAGCTCGTGACCGCCGCGGACGTGCAGCTCATGCAGGCTTTGGCGCAGCGTGTCACCGCTATCCGACCGGACCTGGTGAACAGTGACGCGACGCTCGGCGAGCTGGCTTGGATCTGGGGCAAGGGGCGTGCCGGCGATGGTGCGAGCTGGACGCGTCGGCTGTGGTTCTCCGGCGGGGATCTGGTGGCGTGGAGCTGGGCCTTTCTTCCGCACCGGGTGCGGCGGAACGACGGGTCGGTGAAGGATGTCACCGGCGCCTACCTGGCGTATCAGGTCCACCCCGACCACGCCGGGCTGGTTGACGAAGTGATCGACTGGTACGACGGTACGGCGGCGGGCCTCGAACGTACGGTGTTGCCGAGCGCCGCCGATGGGTTCGCCCTGAAGCGATGGGCGGCGCACGGCTATGAGACCGACCCGGACTCGCTCGGCGACACCGGGTCCTGGACCCAGTTCAACGAGCGGGACCTCACCGACGTGGAACAGCCCGTCCTGCCGGACGGATTCCGGTTCCGCACCGCCGACGAGGCCGGGCCGAAGGCCGCGGTCCAGGCCCATGTGGACGCGTGGGCGCCGTCCGTGTACACGGCCGAGGCCTACCAGGACGTCCGGCAGACGGCGCCGTACCGCGGCGACCTGCACATCCTGGTGGAGGCGCCGGACGGCACGATGGCATCGTCGACGATCATGTGGCTCGACGAAGCGAACAGGACCGCTGAGTTCGAGCCGGTCGGGACGCATCCGGACTACCGGCGTCGGGGGCTGGGGCGGGCGATGCTTCTGCACGGGATGCGTCTGGCGCGGGCGGCCGGGGCAACGCATATGACGGTCGCCTGCCTGGGTGCGCCGGGGCATCCCCAGGCGCGCGGGCTGTACTACAGCGTCGGGTTCCGGGAGTTCACGCGGGACGTGCCGCTCATCAAGGCCCCGACTGCCTAGACGACAGTCCCCAACGGGGACGAAGGCGGGCCCACGCGCACCACGCGTGGGCCCATATCCGTTGGTGTTTGAGATCAGCTCGGCTGGTCTCCGGTGTACCGGTAGATTCCGCCTGCTGAGTTGACGTGCCACACGGTGCCGTCGGCTGCCGCGCCGATGTCGGCGGCGTTGCCGGGGATGCCCACCCATGGGTTGGAGTCGTAGCCCGTGTACCGGTACATCTGGCCCCTGGAGTTCACGCCCCAGACGTGGGTCCGGGATCCGACCGAGATGCGGGTCAGGCCGCCTGAGACGGCGACCCAGTCCGTGGATCCCTGGTCTCCGGTGTACCGGTAGATTCCGCCTGCTGAGTTGACGTGCCACACGGTGCCGTCGGCTGCTACGCCGATGTCGACTGCCTTGCCGGGGATGCCCACCCACGGGTTGGAGTCGTGGCCTGTGTACCGGTACATCTGGCCCAGGGAGTTCACGCCCCAGACGTGGGTCCGGGATCCGACCGAGATGCGGGTCAGGCCGCCTGAGACGGCGACCCAGTCCGTGGATCCCTGGTCTCCGGTGTACCGGTAGATTCCGCCTGCTGAGTTGACGTGCCACACGGTGCCGTCGGCTGCTACGCCGATGTCGACTGCCTTGCCGGGGATGCCCACCCACGGGTTGGAGTCGTGGCCCGTGTACCGGTACATCTGGCCCAGGGAGTTCACACCCCAGACATGGGTTCTGGATCCGACCGAGATTGAAGTGAGACCACCGGAGACGTTCTTCCAGTCAGCCATGTTCCTGTCCCCTTACCTCGAACCTTGCGAGGGGAATCTTGCTGCTCGGAGGGGCCACCCAAACGGCCTGATATGCCGATGGGCTGCAGAGATAATCCAAAAATCGCCGTTTGGGTTTCTTTGCCCCTCGGGCTGCTGGGCGGGTGGTCCACTCGCCTCACCACGAGGAGGCTGAATCAGCTGTAACCCACAAGGGAACAAGCGTGGCGCCCGGACTCCGGTCCGCCCGGTGATCCGTACGAGCCGATCAGCCCCAGGTGAGCGGGTCGAGATGGAGGTAGAAGCGCAGGCGGTCGTGGTCCAGGGCGGATCGCCATGGCGGCGACTTCAACCAGCCCGGCATTTCCAGCTCGGGTCCGCAAGATCCCCGCCCAGCCACCACACCGGCGTGCGGCAGGGCGTGATCCGAACGAAACGGCTGGTTGCCCGGCTGCTTCGTGGCCCTGTCCCGCAGGGTGTATCCGCCGCCGTCGATCGCCATGCCGGCGGTGGGCCGGCCACCGGCTCCACGGAACCGCTCTGAGCGGCGGAATCCGGGATGCCCCGGTCCCCGGTCCCGGCGACGGCTGGAGCGGATCGACCCGTGCCCGGCAGATGCCCTGGTCCGGGGCGCGGGCCTCGCTCGTATGCTCGGGTTCATGACCGATCCTCAGCGCGGACGTCCGACCACCAATTCCATGCGGCGTGCCCTCAAGCGGGCCCGTGACGGTGTCGCTCTCGATGTGGCCGAGGCCGCCGTTCTGCTCCAGGCGCGGGGCGACGACCTGACGGATCTCGCCGCCTCGGCCGCCCGGGTGCGGGACGCGGGGCTCGACGCCGCAGGCCGGCCGGGGGTCATTACGTACTCCCGCAAGGTGTTCATTCCGCTGACCCGGCTCTGCCGCGACAAGTGCCACTACTGCACCTTCGTCACCGTGCCCGGCAAGCTGCGGCGCGAGGGGCACGGGATGTTCCTCTCGCCCGACGAGGTGCTGGACATCGCCCGCAAGGGCGCGGCCATGGGGTGCAAGGAAGCGCTGTTCACGCTCGGGGACCGGCCCGAGGACCGGTGGCCCGAGGCACGGGAGTGGCTGGAGGCCGAGGGGTACGACGACACCCTCGCGTACGTACGCGCCATGGCGATCCGGGTGCTCGAAGAGACCGGGCTCCTCCCGCACCTCAACCCGGGCGTGCTGAGCTGGACCGATCTGCAGCGGCTCAAGCCCGTCGCCCCGTCCATGGGCATGATGCTGGAGACGACGGCCACCCGTCTGTGGTCCGAGCCGGGCGGCCCGCACCACGGCTCCCCGGACAAGGAGCCGGCCGTGCGGCTGCGGGTGCTGGAGGACGCGGGGCGCTCCAACGTCCCGTTCACGACCGGCATCCTGATCGGGATCGGCGAGTCGTACGAGGAGCGCGCCGACTCCCTCTTCGAGCTGCGCAGGACCGCCCGCGCCTACCACGGCATCCAGGAAGTCATCGTCCAGAACTTCCGCGCCAAGCCGGACACCGCGATGCGCGGCATGCCGGACGCCGAGTTGGAGGAGCTGGCCGCCGCCATCGCCGTCGCCCGGCACATCCTCGGCCCGTCCGCCCGCATCCAGGCCCCGCCGAACCTCGTCGACGCCGAGTACGCGCTGCTCATCGGCGCCGGGATCGACGACTGGGGCGGGGTCTCGCCGCTCACGCCGGACCATGTGAACCCCGAACGCCCCTGGCCGCACATCGACGAGCTCGCCGCGAAGACCGCGGAGTCGGGGTTCGCACTGCGTGAACGCCTCACCATCTACCCGGAGTTCATCCGGCGCGGCGAGCCGTGGCTCGACCCCCGCCTCCTCCCGCACGTCCGCGCGCTCGCCGACCCGGAGACGGGGCTCGCCCGCGAGGGTGCCGTCCCCGCCGGGCTGCCCTGGCAGGAGCCCGACGAGGAGTTCGGCGCCAGCGGCCGCACCGACCTGCACCGCACCATCGACACCGAGGGCCGCACCGGCGACCGCCGCGAGGACTTCGACGAGGTGTACGGGGACTGGGAGGCGCTGCGCGAGGCCGCCGCCCCCGGCATGGTGCCGTCCCGCATCGACGGCGATGTGCGCCAGGCGCTGAGCCAGGCCGCCGACGACCCGACGAAGCTCACCGACGAGCAGGCGCTCGCCCTGCTCCACGCGGACGGCCCGGCGCTCGACGAACTGTGCCGGATCGCGGACACCCTGCGCCGCGACGTGGTCGGCGACGACGTCACGTACATCGTCACCAGGAACATCAACTTCACCAACGTCTGCTACACCGGCTGCCGGTTCTGCGCCTTCGCCCAGCGGCGCACCGACGCCGACGCGTACACGCTCTCCCTGGACCAGGTCGCCGACCGGGCCGCGCAGGCGTGGGACGTCGGCGCGGTCGAGGTCTGCATGCAGGGCGGCATCCACCCCGACCTGCCCGGCACCGCGTACTTCGACATCGCGCGGGCGGTGCGGGAACGCGTGCCCGGCATGCATGTGCACGCCTTCTCGCCCATGGAGGTCGTCAACGGCGCCACCCGCACCGGCATGTCCATCCGTGACTGGCTGATCGCCGCGAAGGAGGCCGGGCTCGGCTCGATCCCCGGCACGGCGGCCGAGATCCTGGACGACGAGGTCCGCTGGGTCCTCACCAAGGGCAAGCTGCCGACCGCGACATGGCTGGAGGTGGTCAGGACCGCCCACGAGGTGGGCCTGCGCTCGTCCTCGACGATGATGTACGGGCACGTCGACCAGCCCCGCCACTGGCTCGGCCACCTGCGGACCCTGGCCCGGCTCCAGCAGGAGACCGGCGGCTTCACGGAGTTCGTCACGCTGCCGTTCATCCACACCAACGCGCCGGTCTACCTCGCGGGCATCGCCCGCCCCGGCCCGACCGACCGCGACAACCGGGCCGTCACCGCCATGGCCCGGCTGTTGCTGCACCCGCACATCACCAACATCCAGACCAGCTGGGTCAAGCTCGGCACGGAGGGCGCGGCCGAAATGCTCCGCTCGGGCGCCAACGACCTGGGCGGCACCCTGATGGAGGAGACCATCTCCCGGATGGCGGGCTCCGGTTACGGCTCCTACCGCTCCGTCCAGGACCTGGTCGCCATCGCGGACCTCGCTGGGCGCCCGGCGAAGCCGCGTACGACGCTGTACGGGGAGGTCCCCGAGGAGCGGGTGGCGGCGGCCGCGGCGTCCGACGGGCACCTTCCGGAGCTGCTTCCCGTGCTGCCGGACTGAGCCGTACGCGCGGCCTGTTCCGGGCGGCGCTCCGTCCGCGAGCGCCGCCCTCGCTCATCGCCGCAACCCGCCCGCCATTTTTCTGCCGGCCAACTGCGCACATACCCACGCGTACCCGGTTCCGTGGCCTCTACCGACCGTTCCCGTTCGATTACAGTGCTGCGCAGTCGCAGGCGGGCCTGCCTGCGGGCCGACGGGGGAGGGGCACGGTGAGCACTGGGACCACGGCTGTGTGGGGCCGTGCCGAGCAGCAGGACTTCCGCAGCCGGGTGCGCGGCGCGCTGCTGGGCGGGGCCATCGGAGACGCGCTCGGGGCAGGGATCGACGGGCTCACGCTCGAAGAGATCCGGGCGGCCCACGGCGCCGACGCCGTCACCGACCTCGTGCCCGCGCACGGCGCACGCGGCACCGTCACCGCCGTCACCCAGCTCACCCTCTTCACCGTCGACGGGCTGATCCGCGCCCAGGTCCGCCGCGACACCGGGGCCTGGCACCCGCCCACCGATGTGCACCGGGCCCATCTGCGGTGGGCGGCCACCCAGCACGACTGGGGGCCCGACGAACGCCGCGAGGACAACGGCTGGCTCGCACGGGAGGAGTGGCTGTACGCCCGCCGTGGCCCCACCCGGGAGTGCCTGACCGGGTTCGGCGACTCCACCATGGGCACCCTCGACAAGCCCAAGAACCCCCAGGCGCGGGACTCGGCGGCCCTGACCCGGTCCGTGCCGTTCGGGCTGCTCGTCGGCTGGGAGCCCCAGCTCGTCCTCCAGCTCGCCGTCGAGTGCGCCGCCCAGACCCACGGCCACCCCACCGCCCTGCTCTCCGCGGGCGCCCTCGCCGTCATGGTGCACGGCCTGGCCCGGGGCGAGACCCTGGACGGCTCCGTCCAGCACGCGCTGGGCCTGCTCGCCGAACGCCCGGGGCACGAACCGGTCACCGAGGCGCTGAAGCAGGCCCTCGGCACCGTGCGCCAGGGCATCCCGGGGCCCGCCCTGATCGAGTCGCTGGGGGCCACGGACGCCGCGGAGGAAGTCCTCGCCATCGCCGTGTACTGCGCGCTGGTCGGCGAGGACATACGGCACGGGCTGCGGCTGGCCGTCAACCACGGCGGGCCCTCCGCGGCCACCGGGGCCCTGTGCGGGGCGCTGCTCGGCGCGCTGCACGGCGAGACCGCGCTGCCGCCCGCCTGGCTCGCCGAACTGGAGGGCAGGCCAACGGTGCTGGAGCTCGCGGACGACTTCGCCATGGAGATGACGCAGGGGCCGGCCCTGCACAGCCCGTCGGCCGCAGCACCGGGCTGGCTGGCCCGCTACCCGCGCGCCTGAGCCCTCGTACGGGGGGTGGGTACGGGACGCGGCGGCGTCCCGTACCCCGCCGGGTGTCAGTCCTTCAGGCCCTCGGCGACGGCCGCGTCCCCGGAGCCGGACTGCGCCGGCTGTTCATGTGCCCCCTCCAGGGGTCCGCCTTGTGAACGGGGTGCGCACTTCGTCGGTACGGCCGTTCAGCGGGGCCCCGTGCGGGAGCGGGGACATCGGGGATTGAACCGTCTGCCCGGTGTCGCGGTCAAGGCTTTCACGGTCAGGGATGTGAACGCAGATCAGCAAGTCGAACGATTTTGCTCGCTCTTGACTTACGCGGTCGTTGTCGCCGACGTGACGGCGGACACACGATGAGCGGGCACTTCGTCAGGCCGCGCAGAGAACGAGGAGCGCCCGAAGAACGTCGAAGAGCACAGAAAACCGCACGGGATGCGGGTCCCGTGCGGCGGACAAGGAGAGGTCTGTGGCAACAGCTCCAGTGCGCCGGCTCCGGCGCATCAGGTCCAGTGTGTCGGCTCTAGCGCATCAGCTCGCCCGCGTTGACCAGCAGCGACTGCCCGGTGATCGCCCGCGCCCGGTCCGAGGCCAGGAACGCGGCGGCCTCGGCGACATCGCCGTCGGTGGCCGGCTCCGGGAGTGCCATGCGTTCGGTGAGCCTGCCCAGCACCTCGGCCTCGGGCACCCCTTCGCTCTGCGCCGTGAACCGCACGTACGCCTGCACCGGCGGCCCCCACATCCAGCCCGGCAGCACCGTGTTCACCCTGATCCGGTGCGGGCCCAGCTCCTGTGCCATGGAGTACATGGCCGAGGTCAGCGCCCCCTTCGAGGCCGCGTACGCCGCCTGCTGGACCTGGGACGGTGCGGCCACCGAGGACTGCGTGCCGATGATCACCACCGAGCCGCCGCGCTCCTTGAGGCCGGGCAGGCAGGCGCGGGTCATCCGCAGCGTACCCAGCAGATTGACGTCGATCACCGACTGCCAGGTGGCGAAGTCGGCATCCTCGATTCCGCCGAAGTAGCTGTCCCAGGCGGCGACATGGACCACCGCGTCGATCCGCCCGAACCGCTCCAGCGCCAGCGCGGCGAGCGCCTCGCACTGCGCCTCGTCGGTGATGTCGGTGGTCAGCCGGGCCGTGTGCCGGCCGTCCGGGTCGATCTCCGCGGCGGACTTGGCGAGATTCGCGGCGGTACGCGCCCCGAGCACCGCGTTGCCGCCGTCCCGCACGACCGCCGCCGCGACCTGATGCCCGAGCCCGGCGCCCACCCCGGACACGATGATGGTCTTCCCCGCGAGCAACATCGGCGGCCTCCCGGCTCTGGCAGAACTCCTGACGGGGCGTCAGAGTAGGACGCCGCTGCGGAGTACGGAAGGGGAACGGCATGAGCGACGAGACGCGGAGCGACACCTATGCCGAACTGGCCGCGCTGGGGCCGTACGGTGTCCATCCCGGCCATGCGCTGATCACCATGGTCGAACCGCACCCGGGTCATGAGTACGCATACAACCGCTGGTACGAGGACGACCACTACTACGCGGGCGCGATGGCGATGCCCTGGATGTTCGCCGGGCGGCGCTGGGTGGCCACCCGGGAACTCCAGGAGCTGCGCTACCCGGAGACTTCCGCGGTCGCGCAGCCCGTCACGGCCGGCTGCTATCTGTCGACGTACTGGGTGACGGACGGGCGCTACGACGACCACATGAGGTGGACCGTCGGTATCAACCGGAGACTCAACCGGGACGGCCGGGTCCACCAGGGCCGCACCCATGTGTTCACCGCGTTCCAGGACCACGAGGCGACGGTCTACCGGGACGGTGCGGCGGGGCCCCGGGACTTCCACGCCCTCGACCATCCCTACCGGGGACTGGTCCTCGAAGTGATCGACGCCGAAGGGGCGGGGGAGCGGGCCGAGTTGCTGGAGTGGCTGCGCTCACGGCATCTGCCGAAGCGGCTGGCCGGGTCGCCGGCGGCGATGGTGACCGTCTTCCGTCCCACGCCACTGCCCGGTGACCGGATGAGTTACGTGAAACAGGTCGAGGGCGTCGACACCCGGCTGACCCTGCTGTGGTTCCTCCAGGAGGACCCGAGGGAATGCTGGGCCGAGCACTTCACCGGGCTCGACGCGGCAGTCGCGGAATCCGGCCTGGGGCGGGTGGAGCTGGTGGCGCCGTTCATCCCGACGGTGCCGGGCACCGATCTGTATGTCGATCGGTTGCGCTGAGTTTCTGCGCTCGCCCGGCTTCCCGTCGGGTCGGGCATCGAGCCCCCTCGGCCAGGACGGCGGACCAGTCGAGAGGGCTGACAGCAGCACCGGATCCGGCGCAGCGATGCGAACGGGAAAAGCGTTGATCAGGCGTTGACGGCACCATTGCCGACATCGCGCACGAATGCGTTCCACGCGGCGGGGACGAACGTGATCGAGGGGCCCTCGGGGGCCTTTGAGTCGCGCACGGCAATTGCCTGCGTGAGAGGGGACTTGACTTCGACGCAGGCGCCGTTGCCCCCGGAATACGAGGACTTCGTCCACTTGTCCGTAGCACCCTGACGAATGGCCATGTTCACTCCGGTTCAAAGAGTCGCGTGAATGACACCAACAGCGTTTCGGTTGGTGTGATCGACGCTACTCGCCAAGTTCTCTGAGCGAAGGGGGCGTTCACTCGACCGAGTGGTACATACCAAGGAGATCTTCCACTCGGAGTGGGCGGCGGTGTACCTTGCCGCCGCCCCTCCCGTAACATCACTTCATTCTCCGCGATCGGGACTTTGCGGGCTGTGCTGCCTCGCTGTTCGGTCGGCGTTCAGCCGCTGCTGCGCCCGGTGTACTCCTTGATGATGCCGGTGATGAAGTGCCGGGTCTGATCCACATTCAGCGCCTGTGCCCGCAGGTGCTCGTACATGACGCTGTACCGCTGCACATCGTTGGCCTTCTCCAGATAGAGGTCGCTGGTGACGCCTTCGATATAGACGACGCTGGAGTCGGCCGCGTCCGGGAATTCCAGAATGGCGTACTGCCCGTTGATGCCGGGGTGCGCGCCCATTTCGAACGGCAGTACCTGCACGGTCACGTGCGGCAGCTGGGACAGCTCGACCAATTGCTCCAGCTGCTCGATCATCACCTGCTTGCCGCCGACCAGCCGGCGCAGCGCGGACTCGTCGATGACCGCCCACAGTCGCAGCGGGTGCTCGGGATCGGTGATCCGGTCCTGGCGGCGGGCCCGGACACTGACGCGCTTGTCGATGTCGGCCGGCGGGGCCTCCGGCAGTGCTCCGTTGATCAGCGCCTCGGCATAGCTCCGGGTCTGCAACAGGCCCGGGATCACCTGGGGTTCGTACACCCGCAGCGATTCGGCGTCCGTCTCCAGACCGATGTAGACGCTGTACGGGATGTCGCCGAAGGCGTGCCACCAGCCCTGCTGGCGCGAGTCCTTGGCCATCTGCATGAGCGAGTCGACGATCCGGTGGTCCTCGACCTCGTACACCCCGCAGAGATCGCGGACATCGCGCTGGCTGATGGAACGGCGGCCGTTCTCCAGGCGGCTGATCTTCGACTGCGAGACCAGCAGCCGCTCCGCCACCTCCTCGGCCGTCATGCCCTTGAGCTCGCGCAGGCGGCGCAATTCCTGGCCCAACCGGCGTCGTCTGACGGTGGGATTGACGTTGGACGGCACGGAAACGGCACCTCCGGCTATGTAGCTGTGCGTATCTACTGCTCAGCAGATTGCCACCACTTCCCCCGGCCGCGCTGGGAAATGGCCACACGCACGCGCGCGGGGCAGCCGATGTCTCTCGGCTGCCCCGCGCTTGGTGCGGCTCCCGGACCGGGTCTTGGGGACGACGGTGCGGCGGTATTCGGTTGGTGCTGCCGTGCTGCCGTGCTGCCGTGCTGCCGTGCGGTTGCGCTGCGGTGCGTGCGGCGCGGGGTGCGGTCCCGGGACGTGGTGCGCCTAGTGGGCCGCGGTGTGCGCCATGCTGTCGCGGCGTGACTGCGACTGCACTTGCGGTTGCAACGGAACTCCGGCCGCCTGATTGCGGCGCGGCTGTGCAACCGCCCCGTTCTGGACGTCCATGACGGCATGCGCCACGAGCCCGCCCATGGGGTCGTGTCTGATCAGGTCCCGGAGCCGGGAGCGCGATGAACGCCCCTCGTTCCCGGGATACAGGTGCTTGCCGAGTCCGACCGCGTGGGCCAGCGCGGCGAGCGCCGCGGTCCGCGGGTCCGGCGGTACGCCGGTGCGGATCGCACTGTCCAGCCTGGCTCTGATGTCCCGGCTGATTGCCGTGTCCGTCGCCTGGTAGCGAGTCGTCGGCAGCACTCCGCACATCTGGCCCGCAACGGCATGCACCATGCCGCATCGCTCCAGATGAGCGAGGTAGATCTGACGCAGCCCCAGCCGGGGCCCGCCAATCCAGTGGACCGCCCGAACCGGGCTGCCGCGTCGCCGCAGCAGTTCCAGTGCGGAGTCCAGAGTCGGATCTCCTGTCGGCCGTGGCATCACCACGGCGATACGATCCCCGTCAGGGGCTATCCGTCCTGCCAGAGCCAGCTCCACTAGCTGAGCTCCGGCGAGGCCGAGGTCGAGCGACTGCGGCTGCGCTGTGGTACCCGTGGTCGGGTCCAGAGCGAGCAGCAGAAGCTCCTCCGGAATTGTTCTGCGGCTCCTGCCCATCCATGCCTCCCCGCGTGGATGAATGACAGGGTGACCCCTCTCACATTGGTCTGTCGAGAGTGCCTGGGTGCTTTGTATGGGAACCAGTAGGTATGTCGTTCTCGTCTAGCAGCCGGGCCGGTGGTTCACACGGGACACTGGTAGATGGTTCGGACAGCGCGGGGGTGTCCCCCGTGCCGCATGGAGGAGGCATCGGTGGCGGGCGAGTCCCCCGACAAGTCGGAGCAGCAGAAGTCGTCGGGGACGGCTCGGAGCGAAAGCGATCCGCGGCTTGCCGTCTTCCGTGAACCGTCCGCCGATGACGCGGCCGCCGGAAAGACGGACACGGCCACGGCCGTCTTCCGTACGGCGCCGGTCGCCGGGGACGGCGAGGACGCCGAGGCGGACATGGCTACGGCCGTCTTTCGCACGATGCCGTCCGCGGACGGCGCGGACGACGCGGACAGCGAGGGCGGTGACGACTCGGGGCAGCCGGAGGGTTCCGGGGCTGAGGAGCCGTCGGCGGACGCGGATACGGACGCGGACACGGGTTCGGGTTCGGAGGCCGAGGGCCCTGACGGCGCTGTGGGCGCCGAGGAGGCCGAAGAGGCCGAGGGGTCCGGGAAGGGCGCCGAGAGCCCGGAGGAGGCGCCTGAGGCCTCGGAGGGCGCGGATGCGGCTGAGCCCGCGGATGCTCCGGAGAGCGCGGATGTCGTTGAACCCGCGGATGCCTCGGAAAGCGCGGATGCGGCCGAGCCCGCTGACGATGGCGATGACGACGCGGAGAGCGAGTCCGCGAATACCGCCGAGGGCTCCGAGGAAGGCGACGCGCGGCTGCGTGCGGCCGTCTCCGCCTGGGTGTCGAAGGACGACGACGCGGACGGCGAGGGCGCGAAGGGCGCGCAGGGCGCGCAGGGCGCGAAGGGCGCGGAGGACGACGCCGACGCGGACACTGACGTGGCTGCGGACGACGTACCTTCGGACACGGCGACCGCGTCGAGCGATGCCGATGCCGATGCCGATGACACCGATGACGCCGACGAGCCGACCGGTGACGCGTCCGACGGCAAGGCTTCGGCTTCCTCCGCCGAGGAGAAGAAGGCCGAGGAGAAGAAGGCCGACGACGCCGCCGAAGGCGACGAGGACGACGACGCCGCCGAGGACAAGCGCGGAATCGACCAGCCGACCGCCATTTTCAGGGCGCCCGCCGTGCCCCAGGTCGACCAGCCGACGACCGCGCTGAAGATTCCCCCGCCCGAGCCGAAGGCGGGATCGAAGCCCGAGTCCGCCACTGAGCGGACCAGCCAGTTCGTACCGCTGCGCGGGGACGACGTACGACCGGCGCAGGCGCCCGCGCCCCGTAAGCCCGAGGTGCCCGCCGCCTCCGCCGCGAGGCCCGGCACGCCGCCTCCCGCCGCGATGTCCGGCGCCGAGCGGACCACGCAGCAGCCGATGCCGCCGAAGCCGCCGCTCGACCTGCTGGCCGAACTGACGAACACGCCTCCGCCGCCGGAGACACCGGTCCGCACCGCCGTCCGCAGGGTCAAGATCTGGACCCCACTGGTTCTGCTTCTGCTGATCGTCTTTGCGATCGCGCAGATGATGCGCCCGCTCCCGGAGCCCGAGCTCCAGATGTCGGCGAAGGACACGTACACCTTCAAGGGCAGCAAGCCGTCCCTGCCGTGGCCCAGCGAGGGCCAGGGCTACATGGCTGCGACCGGCCTGGGCCAGGTGGATTCGTTCGGCGAGCAGAAGGCCGTGCCGATCGGCAGTGTGGCCAAGGCGATGACCGCGTACATCGTGCTCAAGGACCACCCGCTGAAGAAGGGCGAGAAGGGGCCTTCCATCGAGATCGACGCCAAGGCGGAGTCGGACGGCAGGCTGGACGCGGAGGGTGAGTCGACCCTCAACACCGTGAAGGCCGGTGACAAGCTCACCGAGCAGGAGGCCCTCTCGGCCATAATGATCCCGTCCGCGAACAACATCGCGAGGCTGCTGGCGCGCTGGGACGCGGGGTCCGAGGAAGCGTTCGTCAAGAAGATGAACGACACCGCCAAGTCGCTCGGCATGAAGAACACCACGTACACCGATCCGTCCGGACTCAACGCGACCACCGTGAGCTCGGCCGAGGACCAGGTGAAGCTGGGTCAGAAGCTGGTGGAGATCCCGGCGCTGATGGAGATCACCAAGCTGCCGTCGTGGACCGACCCGTCGGGCAAGAACTGGCGGAACTACAACACCCTCGTGCCGTACGACGGAGCGCTCGGCATCAAGACCGGCTCCACCAGCAAGGCCGGCGGGAACCTCCTCTTCGCCGCCCACAAGATGGTCGGTGGCACCGACCAGTTGATCGTGGGCGCCGTGCTGGGCCAGCACAAGCCGGCCATCATCGACACGGTCAACGCGGTCAGCAAGGAAGTGATGGTCGCGACGCAGGCGCTGCTGGAGGGCGCCAAGGTCGTGAAGAAGGGCGACGTCGTCGGCACCGTCTCGGACGGCTTCGGCGGCAGTGTCCCCGTGGTCGCGACCAAGGACGTGTCGGCGGTCGGCTGGGCCGGTCTCACGGTCAAGATCGAACTGACCGACGACGGGAAGGTGATCCCGAACTCGGCGGCGGCCGGTACCCACGTCGGCACGCTCACCGTGGGCGAGGGCTCCAGCCAGGTGAAGGTGGCCGTCGCGCTGCAGAGCGATCTGACCGAGCCGACCTTCGGGGACAAGCTGACCCGGATCGGCTGACCGGCCGACGGGAACGGCCCGATGGCCGGAACGACCCGATGACGGAAGGGGGTGCCGATCCCGGCACCCCCTTCCGTACTGCGTACGTGTTAGCGTCCCGAGGCAACTCGATGACGCGGGGACGGCGTCCTCACAGGTGCACGGGGCAGCAGGGGCACGAGGCAGGCGGATTCGGGGAGACGGGGAGAGCCGTAGTGACCACTGCGGAGCCGAGGCCCGGCCGTGAGACGGCCGACAGCGCAGGCACGAGGGACAGCAATACCGGCGGCAGCGGCGTCGGCAGTGGCGGCAGCGGTGGCGGACGTACGCGGACGGCCACGCCGACCCGGACGGAAGCGGAAGCCCGGGACGCCTCCGCGTCGCGCACCGACCCGTCTCGCACCGACCCGTCGCGCAAGGCCCGCGCCGAACGGCTGCTGCGGCATCCGGTGACGATCGCGACGGCGGCCGCCGCCGTCACGCACCTGCTCTGGTTCTTCTTCGGCGCGAACAGCGGCGGCGACCTCGCGGCCCAGGACGCCTGGGCGGAATTCGTCGGCCGGCACCCCGGTACGGCGTACAACCTCGCCTGGTACGGGGGGATGCACCCCGTCTCGTACAGCGTCGTCTCGCCGTATGTGATGTCGGTGCTCGGCGTGCGTACGACGATGATGGTCGCCGGGACGGTGTCGACGGCGCTGACCGCGCTGATCCTGGTCCGGGTCCGGGCCGTCCGCAACCCCCTGGCCTGCTCGCTGGCCGGGGCGTTCGCGTACTTGTGCAACGCGCTCTCGGGGAGGGTGACGTTCGGGCTCGGCATGATGTTCGCGGTGGGTGCGACGGCCGCGGTGTTCTGCTGGCCGCACCTCCGGTGCGAGCACCGGCTCCACCGGAGCAGCTGTCGCTGTGCCCCCCGTAGGCGGTGGGCGAAGGCGGCCGTCGCCGCACCGCTCGCCGGGCTCGCGACGGCGAGCAGCCCCGTGGCCGGACTGTTCCTGGGAGTGGTCGCCGCCGCGCTGTTCCTGAACAAGCGGCGCCCCGGCGCGTACGCGCTGGGCCTGGCCCCGGTCGCGGTGGTGGCGCTGTCCGCGTGGCTGTTCCCGTTCTCCGGTACGCAGCCGATGTCGATCGGGACCCTGTCGCTGCCGTTCATCTTCTCGGTCCTCGTCTTCGTCCTCGTACCTCGCGACTGGAAGACGGTCCGCACCGCGGCCGCCGTGTACGGCGTCGGGACGCTGCTGACCTATGTGATCGACTCGCAGATCGGCTCGAACATCACGCGGATGGCGATGCTGTTCGCCGGAGTGGTGCTCCTCGCCGCGCTGCCGTACACCACGCCGCGCTCCCGGCGCTGGTACGCGCTGGTCATCGCGTTCGCCGGGCTGAACTTCTGGATCGGCTTCAAGGGCGTCGACGACATCGTCCGCACCGCCCCCACCGCTGCCGGGGCGCGTGAGCTGGCCCCGCTGGTCAATGAGCTCCAGCAGGTCGGTGCCGAGCGGGGCAGGGTCGAGGTCGTGCCCGCGAGCAGCCACCGGGAGGCGTCCGGACTCGCGCCGTTCGTCAATCTGGCCCGGGGCTGGAACCGGCAGGCGGACATGGAGCGCAACCCGCTCTTCTACGACGACACCCTGGACAGCGCCAACTACCGCCAGTGGCTCGACCGCTGGGCGGTGCGCTACGTGGTGCTGCCCAAGGGGACGCCGGACTCCAGCGGCGCGGTGCAGGAGGCGAAGCTGGTCGACGAGGGGCTGCCGTACCTGAAGCCGGTGTGGTCCGACGCCAACTGGCGGCTCTTCGAGGTGGACAGCCCGGTGCCGCTGGCCGATCCGCCGGCCTCGGTGGACCAGGCCGGCGCGGGCGAGCTGACCATCCATGTGAAGACGCCGGGCCGGATCCTGATCCGCGTCCCGTACTCGCGCTGGCTCGCCGTGGTCGATGCCGAGGGCAAGGGCGTCGAGCGGCCGCAGGAGACCGAGGAGTCCAAGCGGCGCACGGACGAGAACACTCCGCGGACCTACGTCAACACCAACGGCTGTCTGTTCAAGGCCGAGGAGGACGCGGACGGCGACGAGTGGACGGAACTGCTCGCGCCGCGGCCTGGCGTGTACCGGCTGGCCGCCCCCTACCAGCTGCCTCCCGGCACACCGTGCCCGGAGGAACTGCGCTGACGACGGTTCGGCGGGGGCCGAAGAGTCGCGGATCTAGCGTCGAGCCATGACGGAAACGAAGCATGCGCTCGGCGCCCCTGGCAGCCTCGGCACCCCCGACAACCCCAACACCCCCGACAACCCCAACACTCCCGACGAGGCCCCGGCGACCGACGACCGCGACCCCGCGCAGATCGTGACGGCCATGGTCGACCACGTCCTGGCCCTCGCCGCGACCTGGACCGCCTGGGACGGCCGCCCCGTCCCCGCCGGTGACCGGCTCTACACCCCGCACAAGGCGATCCGCCGCGTCGCCGACCACATGGTCGACCATCTCGCCGAGATGGAGGCCCGACTCGTCGGCGAGGAGACCCGGCCCGACCACTGGCACGCCTCGGCGACCACCACCGCGGCCGACCTCGCCCCGTTCACCGGAGCCGACCTCGACGAGGCACGCAGCCGGCTCACCCGCCTGGCCAGGATCTGGACGAACCGCCTGGACGCCCTGACGCCCGACGAGCTCGACCGGTCGGCCGGAACGGGATGGACCTTCCGCCAACTCGCCTTCCACCTGGCCGAGTCGGCCTACTACGCGGACTCCGTGGGCGACCTGACGGCGCGCGGGACAGTCGCTCCGGGGAGCGGTGCCGGCCGGTGATACCGCGTCGTACGGGCGCACGGGGCGGGGCATCGTCCGGGCGGATGTGTCGGTGCCCGCGTCTAGGCTCGCGTGCATGATCGAACACAGAGATGGGCTCGCCTGGCTCCGCCGCGGTCTCGAGGGCTACCACCTCACCCTCGCGGAAGGCATACCGGCCGAGGAACTGGCGGTGCGGCTCGGATCCCCCGAAGGGGCGCCGGTGCTGGACGCGGACACCATCGCGGCGATCGAGCGGAGCGCGCCCCCGTGGGACCAGTCCGTCCCCGACATCGGCCGCATCGGGGACGCGGGGAACGGCTGGTCGTTCGTGCTGCTGCCCTGCACCGCGTACTGGGAGTTCGGCCGCACCGGTCCGGAGAGCCCCTTCGGGCGCCATCCCTCGCACGGCATCCGCACCCTGAGCGCCGTCTACACCGGTATGGATCCGGCCCAGATCGACTTCATGGACGACGAGCAGCACCTCTGGGGCTTCTTCGACGGTGGGTTCAACGGCTCAAGCCCCGACCTCCTGAACAAGGCCCTGGCCGAGCTCGGCTGGGACGCCGACGAGGTACCCGAGGAGGACGAGGACGGCGACATCCCCCCGCACGCCCCCTCCTACGAGCTCGTGTACGAAGCCCTCGGCAACTTCCTGGGCCTGGGCGGCCTGCCCCGCGCCGCCATCGAGAACAACACCCTGCCCGGCATGTTCTGCGAACCCCGCGAGCTCCCGCGCCACGAGTACGCCGACGCCCCCGCCGGGCCGTACGAGCCGTGCGGGCAGTGCGGCGGACAGATGACCCTGAGCCACGTGACGAAGGCAGTGGGCAGCTACGTCCTCTACTGCGACCGGTGCAAGGCGTTCGGCGGATACCGCGTCGAACGACTGGTGCGCACCGCGGAGCGCACCGTACCCAACCCCAAGTGGGCGAAGCTCAAAGCCCTCGGCCACGACTGCTGAACCGTCTGCGGTCCCTCGTCAGGAACCGGTTCAGCGGCGGTTCTTCCGCCAGCACGGCGCCGATGGTCACCGCGAAGGTGACCGCGGCACACACGGCGATCAGCCAGGACAGCAGCGTGAGGACCAGGCCGAGGGAACCGTACTCGTGCAGGGCACGATTGAGCGCGGTGGGCATGTAGAGCGGGGCGGTCAGGGCGAGGGCGCTGGTGGCGGCCGCGGCCAGGACCGCCCCGGGCAGCAGCGGCAGCCAGGAGACCCGGCCGGCCAGCAGCAGGTGCTGCGTCCACAGCCACACACCCGTGCTCACGAGGAAGAGCAACGGGACGCCCAGCCACGCGCCGGCGCCGAAGCCACTGCGGACAGGGCCCTGCAACAGGACGACCAGCACCAGCACGAGAAGCCACACCACCCAGCGCCAGGCCGTGATTCTCGTGCCCGCTCTCGGGAGCCGCCAGGCCCGCTCACAGACCCGGGCCATGGCGCGGCTGAAGCTGGTGGCGGAGGCCAGTGCCACCACCAGGCCGATGACGCCGCTGGTCTCGCGCAGGCTCTTGTCGGCGGAGCTCCCCAGCACCTGACCCAGTTCCGTGTTCGCCTGGCCGTTCAGGCCGAACATGGCGCGCAGGGACTCCCGCAGCTGGTCGCGGACGCTGAGCGGCGTGAAGGCGGCGATCGCGAACAGCAGGGGCACGGAGGCCAGGAACGCCTGGGCAGCGAGCCGGGTCCCCGCGTCCAGGAGGTTCGTGGACAGCAACCGGTTCGTCAGTTCGCTCACGACGGGGAAGTGCTGCTCGACACGGGCGCGCAGTTGCTCCAGCCGTGCCCTGAACGCCATACCGGCGCCCCCCTTGCTGCCGCTGCTCGTGTGCCACGCGGTCGAGGCCAGCCAAGTCCCTCCGGCCTTCGGGGTGCGTCGGCCCGCGCACGGCCGGGCCGCCGTTCCCCCGTACGGCGTACACCCGGTCGTGGCACCGGGAGGCCCGGGTGAGCCGACGGCTCAGCGCCGGACCTGGCCGGGCGAGGGCCGGCGTCAGGCGCCGGGGATCTCCTCGATCCGTTCGCGGTTGAGCAGGTACAGGGGCAGGTGCGGCCGGTCCGGGGCGATGGGGAACCCGTAGTCGAAGGCGAGACTCGCCATCGCCAGTGGCCCCAGGGCCACTTGGGCGCGCGGCGCCGCCGACTCGCCCCAGTGGGCGCCGTGTTCGGCGAGTGCTTCGGCGAGTGTCTCGGCGAAGGCGTCGTGGTCCTGTGAGACGAGACGGTGGAAGAGCGCGACCGGCTGGTAGTCGATCCCGTTCACGAACTCCATCGGCGCGTGGGTCACCTCGTCGGGCCCGGACGTCTTCATGGTGGCGACCAGCTTCTCCACGACCCCGTCCATGGAGTCGCGTTCGGAGAAGTAGGTCTGCAGGGTGTCGATCCAGCACAACACGTACGCGTCGACGGAGTCGTCCTGCCGCAGCGTCTCCAGCGGCACCTGGCACAGTCGCCGGATCCGGTCCCCCTCCCGGCACACGATCGCCAGGTAGAGGGCGTCGAGCCAGGCACGGGCGTCCGCGGGCGGTGCGGCGGGCGTGGCCGGCAGCTGCCGGACGCGGTCCTCGCCCAGTCGGCATTCCTGCGGCCGCGCACCGGTGAACAGGGCGGAGCCGAGCTGTACGGCGGTGGCCCAGGCGTCCCACGTGTCGATCTGCGCCGCCCTGGGATCGCCGGCGCAGTGGGCGAGGGCGTGGGCGACGGCGGAGGCGAAGGCGTCCGCCAGGCCGGCGGCCGGGTCCTGGGAGAGCCCCGCTATCGACTCGGCCGTGGTGCGGGTGAGTTCGGCAAGGTCGGGAGCGGGCGCACCGGCGGCGGTACGGGTGGCGAGCCGGCCGGCGCGGTCGAGCCGGACCAGGCCCCTCATCAGGCCGAGCAGGGGTGCCGGCGGCTGGATGGAGAAGGACCGGGTGTCCTCGTCGATGGCCGTGAGCGACGTCAGGCCGCCGCGGTGCCACCAGTAGAGCCGCGGGGACAGCGCGCCCGGTCCGTCCTCGAAGGCGCCCAGCGCGTAGGAGGCGAGGCCGTTGACGGCGTCGACCACCGTGCCGTCGGCGATCGGGTGGTACACCAGGTTGTGGCGGCTCGGCATGACGACAAGGGCACCGGCGTGCGGAAGCGACTCGCCGGTGACCTGCCGGACCGCGGCGGACAGGAACAGGGCCTGGCTGCCGACGAAGTGCGAGTCACCGTAGAAGGAGTGCAGGACCGTCCCCTCGAAGGGGACCTCCTCGTGTGTGACGGGTACGCGCATCAGGTTCTCGTACGCCGCCTGCCCCAGCTTCTCCAGGCCGACGCGCTCCACGTCCGGGTCGGTGAGGATCCGTACGTCGGTGGGCCGGTCGAGGGCGTAGGCGAAGACGAGGCCGTCGGCCACGAGGCGCGCGTAGCGCAGGGAGCCGGCGATCTCAGGGGTGATCGAGTCGGCGGGCAGCAGCCGGGCGTACGTGCCGCGCAGCAGTTCGTCGGTGTCGGGAGTGTGGTCCGGGTTCATTGCGCTGACTCTACGAAGGCGGCGTGCGGGCGGGCGACGCGGCCCGGGTTCCCGGGTCGAGGACGGCCCGCCTGAGCGACGCGAGGCGGTCGGCCAACTCTCGTACAACTCTCCTGACGGCGCCGGAAGGAACCACCCCACCCGACGGGTCGTACCCAGGTCTGACCCCGCAATTCAGCTCTCGGTCCGACGCCCGGCGGTTACGGCGAAGGCATCGTCGTAGGCATGACGAACCCGACGAGATCCATGGCCACCCCGGCCACGACGATCGGTGCCCGACTGCGTGGCGCGCTGCCCGTGGAGCGGCCGGCGGACACCGGCTTCCCAGGACGTTGGGTGGGTGGCACCGCCATGGTGCTCGGCCCTCTGCTGATGCTGGCCGGCGCGTTGCTGCGGGCCCGCTTCCACGCCGGCCGCTCGCGGTCCTGGGCACCGTGCTTGCGGCGCTGGCCACGGCGTCGCTCCTGGACATCCCCCGCGAGCCGTACATCGCCGCCGGTCTGGCGGTCTACCTCGTCGCACTGGCCGAGCCCGCCCGCCGGTCCGTACCCGCACTCGCGGCGACGCTGCCGGTGGCGTGCGGCGCCGTCTACCTCGGCGAGGCGGTGGTCACTCCCGCCGAGGACTGGCGGGGTGCCGTGGGAGTGGCCGGGATGGTACTGGCGGTGATCGTCGGGTCCTGGGGTGTGGGGTTCACCGTGCGCGGTCGCCGGGCCGAGGCCGGGCGGGAGGAGCGGCGTCGGGCGGAGCGCGCACTGGACGAGGAACGCCTGCGGATCGCCCGCGAACTGCACGACATCGTCTCGCACAACCTCAGCCTGATCGCCGTAAAGGCGGGCGTCGCCGGCCATGTGGCGGACGACGACCCGCAGGAGGCGCGGGCCGCACTCAAGGTCATCGAGGAGACGAGCCGTTCCGCGCTGGCCGAGATGCGGCGCACGCTCGGCGTGCTGCGCACCGAAGGCGCACCCCTGGGACCCGTACCGGACCTCGACCGCCTCGACTCGCTCGCCGCCGAGGCGAACCGGGCAGGGGTCGAAGTCGACTTGACGGTGCACGGCACGCAGGGCCTGGCCGAGGGGACCCGGCTGACCATCTACCGGATCGTCCAGGAGGCCCTCACCAACGCTGTCCGGCACGCCGCCCCGACCCACTGCCGTGTCACGGTCGAGGCGGACGCGCACGAGATCCGCATCGACATACAGGACGAGGGACCATCACCCGGACGCCCACGGGCCGGCCGCCAACTACCGGGCGGACACGGCCTCCTGGGGATGCGGGAGCGGGCGATGATGTACGGCGGCAGCTTCGAGGCCGGGCCCCGACAGGAGGGCGGCTTCGCGGTGTCCGTCCGGCTGCCCGCCGAAGGGAAGTAACCAGCATGACTGACGAGCCCCAGGTCCGGGTGCTGATCGCCGACGACCAGGCCATGGTGCGCGGCAGCTTCCGCGCCCTCGTCGACCACACGCCCGGCATGACCGCCGTGGGCGAGGCCGCGGACGGAGCGGAGGCCGTCGAACTCACCCGCGGCGAGCGGCCCGACGTCGTGCTGATGGACGTACGCATGCCCGAACTGGACGGCATCGAGGCGACCCGACAGATCGGTGCGGACCCGACCCTGTCCGGCGTCCGCGTCCTCATCCTCACCACCTTCGACCTGGACGAGTACGTCTACGCCGCCCTGCGCGCCGGCGCCGCGGGCTTCCTGCTGAAGGACACCCCGCCGGCCGATGTCCTCGCCGCCATCGGCGTCGTCGCCGCGGGCGAGGCACTGCTCGCCCCTTCGGTGACCCGACGCCTGATCGCGGAGTTCGTCCGCCGCCCGGAGCCGACACGACTACCGAGCCGCTCGCTGGACACGGTCACCAACCGCGAGCTGGAGGTACTCGGCCTGATCGCCCGCGGCCTGTCCAACACGGAGATCGCGGAACACCTCCACCTGAGCGTGGCCACGGTCAAGACCCACATCGGCCGCCTGCTCACCAAACTCCACGCCCGCGACCGCGCCCAGCTCGTGATCGTCGCCTACGAGACCGGGCTCATGGGCGACATCCGGCGCGGGGTGTAGCGCCCACAAAACGGACGACCCTCACCGGAGCCATGAGCCACGCACCTCATGGGTGCTGCGCGACCAGAAGGCGCTGCCGCCCGCTGGGGCGGCAGCACCTTCTGGCCTGCTGCTTCGCTTGTGGCCCCGGCAGGATTCGAACCTGCGACACCCGCTTTAGGAGCGAGGTGGGGCGAGTCGAGGTCCGACCTGCGGGATACCGCCCTCGGCGCTGCTGACTGTGGCCTCCGCCGGCAGCCGAAGTTCCCCGTGAGTCCCCGCCCGATCTGGCGAGGTTGTGGCACGGGAACTTCTGTTCCGTAGCTCTGGAGAGATCGGTCAGCCGGGCGGGGGCATGGAGGCCACAACGCGGTCCCTCGGAGTGGCTGGCGGTCGTGGCCGGTCGCTGTGGCTGCTGTACTTCGCTGCTGTAGCGCAATCGTCGGGCGGACGCAGTGCGGCGGTGACGGAACCCAGGCTGCGGCTGCTCCGGCTGAGTCCCGGATGCTCCCTCTCGGCCATCGGACGGAAACGGCTACACCGTCCGGGCGGATCACCCTTCGAGTCGGCAACTTCCGCGTGTTGACGAGGGCACATTCAACCCGCTCCCCCCGAAATGCGGCGTCGCCGACTTGGGTGCCGGGAGCACCTTGCGGATCCGGGACTTCTGAAGGAGCCACCTGCTCATGTTCACCCGTAAGTCGTCGGCGCTCATCGCGCAGGCAATGTGTGTCGGAGCCATCGCGGCGGTCGTAGCCACCGCCACTCCCGCATTGGCACAGACGAACGTCCAGTGCAGTGAGAGTGCCCTGTCCAACGCCATCACCACCGCCAACTTCTCAGGAGGCGGAAACCTGGTGCTGGCGCCGGGCTGCACCTACGCGCTCTCTGTGCCCCTGCCGGACATCACCAGCGAGATCGTCATCATGGCCAGGCACAGCACCCTCACTCGCTCGTCCACGGCCAGCTTCGGCATTCTCTCCGTCAGCCCCACCGGCAACCTCACGATCACCGACGCCACCATCACCAACGGCGACGCGCCCGACTTCGGCGGCGGCATCGCGAACCGCGGCATGCTGACCGTGACCGACAGCGCCATCCGCGACAACCACGCCAACTTCTCCGGCGGAATCGGCGGTGGATCGGGGACCACCACCCTGATCGAAGGAACCTCCATCATGCGCAACACCGCCAACGTGAACGGCGGCGGCGTCGCCAACGACGGAAACATGACCATTCGCAACAGCCGCATCATCGGCAACACGGCCGTCAGTGGCGTCGGAGGCGGTGTGGCCAACGACGGCACCCTGCAGATCTTGCGCACCAACATCAACGAGAACAATGCCCAGCGGGCCGGAGGCGTCGCCAACGTCGGAGGCGGCACGACGACCATCACGTCCAGCAACGTCAACTCGAACGCGGCCGTCACAGCCCCCGGCGGTGTCCTCAACACCAGCGGCATCGTCACCCTGGACTCATCCCGGGTCAGGGGCAACCAGCCCACCAACTGCGTCGGCAGCGACATCCCCGTCCCGAACTGCACAGGCTGACAAGGGTCGGTGGGAAGACCCGAACAAGAGATCCGTTCTTTACCGAGTACGCCGATGCGTGGCTTCGGGACCGCAAGCCGGCCGGCTGAAGCAGGGAACGAAACGAGGCGGTGATCCGGCCACACATCAGGCCGACGTTCGGTTCGGGATCTCTGGCCGACGTCATCACGTCCCGCGTCCGGGCCTGGCGTGGCCAGGTGCTACGCGGGGGCAGGCTGTGACGGCCACGTCTTCCTCGGCCCCCAGGGCGGACAGCCGCGGCGCAGCAACTTCCGGGGCGACTGGATCAAGGTGCGCAGGATGCGGGCATCGCTGCCGATGTCCACTTCCATGATCTGCGGCACACAGGAAACACCTTGGCCGCTGCCGGGGCGAGCACGCGTGAGCTGATGACGCGCATGGGGCACAACGTCGCCCGTTCCGCACTGATCTGTCGACACATGACCGCCGACCGGGGTCGCGCGATCGCTGACCGGCTGGGGGCGGTGGTCCGCAAGCTGCAGGAAGGTGTCGGGACGTAGTGGCACGTGCGTGGCAGGGACGTGATCACGCGAAAGGGCCAGTTCGAGAGGATCAAGCCTCCGAACTGGCCCTTAGCGCTGTGCCCCCGGCAGGATTCGAACCTGCGACACCCGCTTTAGGAGTGGGATCGAGTCCTTGCCGGGTAGTGCTCGACGCTGCCGTGCTCTGCTGTTTTCCCTGGTCAGCACGGTGGCCCTTGCGTACTGCATCCCCCTGATGGCGACCTGTGCCGGCCGGTCCGCTCACACATCGCGCACGCGTCGAGCTCTCAACCGGGGCGTACTGCAACCAGTCGACCGTGTCTGTCCCTCACAGGCACGGGGCGCCCACGACCAAGTACCCCGTGGGCCCATGCGGGGCAAAACATTGACGGTCATCTCGACTCCCGAGATGGCAGGTCGGGTCCGCTCTGGCGCGTGGTTTCCCGGCCGTGGCCGTGGAGGCGGTAGACCAGTTCGTCGGGGTAGCGGGTGACGCGAGCCAATCGCCAGGCGGCGTCATACGACATACGACCGCGGGCTTGGGCCCGGAGGTGTAGAGCTAGAAGGCTTGTGGTTGGGTCCAAGGCCCAACGCCACAGGGCTGGTTTCACTTGCGCTCCCCTGCGGCTTGGGTGAGCGCTTTGGCGGTTTTTTCATCGCCATGTACCTTGACAGCCTTTGCTAAAATAGTCAGGAATTCCTTGCGACCCTCCTCCGTGAGGCCGACCACGAAGTCGTTGAGTAATTGGGCCACGACGACCCATTGCGCTTGCGGCTGCCATTGCTGAACTTCGCGTACCAAGTCCGGCAGGCTCGTGCCGACAGGAGGCCCACCCAGGCGAGGCCAGTGCTCTGTGTGCTGCTCCATGAGCGTGTATAGGCGGGCGGAGGCTGGGTCGCTGAGGATCTCGCTGCGGAGAAAGTCCGCGCGTGCTCGGGCCTGCCTGCGGGCCAAGGCGTCTAGCTCGCACTCGCGGCGAAGCTGGTCCTCGGCACGAGCATGTTCCTCGCACCGTTGGGCTTCTTCCCTCTCGCGCTGCAGGCGTAGACGGGCTTCTTCCCGCTCTTGGTCCTGGCGTCGGCGAGCTTCTTCGAGGGCGTAGCCCTGGCACATGCGCTCCGCTAAGAGAGCTGCCTTTTGTGTTGATTCATCGGTAGTGAGGCGAACATGGCTGTTCAGCACCTCGACCCCATGCCCCGTCAGCGGCAGCAGATCCCGCAAGGCGGCATTGATGTCCTGTTCGGCGGCGTCACGTCGCAATACGTCGCATGATGATGCTTCCTTTTCCACGATGTCCCGGATGAGGCGTGCTGCATCGTGCTGGCTGCCAGTAGTACCTATTGACTCCGCCCGCCATGTCAGCTGTAGCTGCGCGATGAAGCGCAGCGTTGGATTGCTGCTGGTCAGCCGGTCAGTGAAGGTGTAGGCCCGCGCAGGGGGCGGGGGCGGGGGCGGTGGTTCTGTCGCCGTGTTTCGTCGCGGCCAGGGAATGAATCGCCTCACTTGGTGTCGGCCCTCTTGATGGTGGCGCCCTCATCAATGGGGCCGCCCCCCTCCTGCTCTTGCACGGCGGCATACAGATCCTCGTCGAGGAGGGCGCCCAGATCCTGCCGCAGTGACTCCCTTTCCTCCGAGAAGGGGCGGTCTTCGCCTTGCACCCAGCCGTGCGCACAAGCGCGTAGTGTCTCGCGCAGAACCCGCCCCTCCTCGGTGCCTCGTACGTCAACGGCCTTTCGAAGAGAGTGAAGGATGAGATGTCTCAGAGGGCGGTGCCGCAAGGCGGCATCCAGCCAAAGGAAGACCGCCCTATCCACTTCCCTTGTGCCGGTGGGCCCGGGGCCTTCTCTCAGTAGGGCCCGCCACCCTTGAATCAACCCTTCTGGCGACGGGCGAAATTCCTCCTCATCTCCATCGCTAGAATTGTCGAGGATCAGCGGAATGTCGAGGTTCTCGCTTCCGGCGGTTGTCGCTAGTGCGGCGAACGTCTGGCGGCCGACGGTTTCTCTTACCTTGGCGTTCCCGCACCAGTCGACGATGTCTTTGAAGAGGAGCGGCCGCACGGAAACGTCTGCCCAGAGAGTGCGCACGGCCTCTCGGAGTGCATCTGCAACCTCAGGATGCTCCGACTCCGCGGCGTGCCGCAGGCGCCGCAGCGCCTTTCCGGTGTGGATTCGCCCGAACTTGCCGGCACAGACAGACACGACTGCCAACGGCAGAGCAACGTCTGTTTTGCGGCTAGCCCAAGACAGCAGCATTGTGTTGATGTATGGAGCGCTAGCGGGGTGAACGGCTGCGTCGTCTAGGAGGGCTGTGGCAAGGGGCCACAGCCCTTTTTTGGAATGCTTATGCCATGCCTTGACCAACTCCTCCAGGGGTTCTTGGCGGCGGTGGCGGACCGCCCAGCGGACAGCAAAATCACCGACTCTCTCGGCTAGAGCCCGTCGATCGTCCAGACCGACGCTTTCCATGGCCACCTTCGGCTCGTCCAGGGGTGCCTGTGCTAGCCACTGCAGGAAGGGAACCCGGGCGAGCGGACGGTCGGTCCAGAAGTACTCCAGAGCGGCGTCGTCCCAGTTCGGACGCTGGAAGGTAAGTACGCCTTCTCGTGTGCGGTCTGCGCGGATGGCCCTGGTCATGGCGATGACGCCGGGTGCCTGCTGGCCCGTGACCTCGACATCGTGGCCTTCAAGTAGCTTGCTGAGGTCAGCGGCCTTGGCATAGATGTGGCCGACAGGAGCTCCGCGTAGCACGGCAGCGGTAACCAGAAAGTTACGCTGGAAACTGGTTCGCTCTGGCCTTTCGTGCCATGTATGGAGGTCGTCCTCCCAGTTGTTCCGAGCGGCTGCGACCTCGGCCACTTGCTTGTCGATCGCCTCGTCTGCGTCGGCCGCGGCTTCGGCCCGGCGACGCTGCAATTCATCGAGGCCGGCTGAGGCGTTGGCAATGGTCCGCAAGGCGGACCGCCGAGCCTCTCGCATGAGACCCACGATGCGCAGAACCTCGGTCGGGCTTTGCCCCTCCAGGAGAGCTTTCATCTTTAGGCGCCTGAGCCAAAGAGCAATCGGGAAAGAGGGCTCCTCTGCGCGCAGCCATCGCTCCGCAATGTCGGCAGGCCGTGCCTGGCCTAGGTCAGGAGTTACTCCATGTGGAGCGCCGCGTCCGATGCGGCGCCACTGGTCGGGCGTAGTGATGACAACGAGTCGAGAGTGGCGCGGGCCGAGGTGTTCCTGGACGTCCTTAAGGTTCGCTCCGAACGAGTCGTGGACCTCAAAACCGTCCTCGTCGGCCGGCAGTTCGAGTACGTAACCACGGTGTTGTTCGCGAGGGAGGCGCTTGGCAGGGAAGATTGAAGCGCTTCCGAACGAGAGCGGCCAGACTTCCTTGATGAGCCCGTTCTCAATAAGACGGGCCATGAGGGCGTAGGCAGTGATGTTGCGGCTGGTGTTAGGTGGCCGATTGAGGACCAGCACGGACCCTGGTAGTTCGAGCAGCGAGTAGCCGTCGTTGAAGGTGCTTCGTTCGGTTCCTGTGACGTGATCGTTTGCGTGCAGCTCGGCATATACCTCACGGATGACGTCAAGGTATCCGGCCGAAATCGACGCGTGAGTATCGAGCGTCTGCTCGAAGACATTCTTCACGGCGATCATCTCGCCATTGTTGATCAAGGCCCGCTGCAAGAGCGCTGCCTGGTGGAAAGCTTCTACTGCAGCTGGGGCTGGCGTCTGCCGCTGGGAGGCGGCATCCGTGGTGGTGGCCAGCGGCCTGGCGGATGCGGGAGGCGTGTCACGCCGGGCAGGGGCATGCAGGTCGGACGAATCGCTCGGTGAAGCATGGATCGCAGACTCGATGGTCGATGGGACGCTCTGTGATCGAGCGGTGCCTGCTGAGCGCGTGTATCCAGGGCCCCAGTCTGTCGTTGCTGCTAGGTGCTCATCGCGTGGATGAACGCGATCCTCGTAGGCAGGTTGTGGTTGCAACTCTTCGGTGTCGGCGCCCTCCCGCTCCGCATTTGGTAAGGCCGGGGCCAGTGGTGCCCCCGCCTCTTTTGTGGAGTCGCCAGGCGCCGAAGCGGCATCCCCATGTTGGTTGTCGTGCGGTAGAGTGCCCAGGAGTAAGGCTGCCCTGTCGTTGGCCGATGGGATCGAGTCAGGCGGGCGTGGGGGCGCGTCAGGTGCCCGTTCAGTGGGTTCGTCGCCTGAGAGCATGTCACCGTTTGCATCAGCCAATGATTCTGCCTCGGAATCCTCCCGAAACTCCACGGAACTTTTCGTCGGGTCGCTTGGTCGCGGAGTGGGCCACTCACCGGTTGCAACGGGTGGAGGCGGCTGGCCATCGAAGCGTCCGTGCGCATCGGACCTTCGTGTGTCCGGCTGAGTGTTGTCATTTTCGAAGCTCATGTGTGTTGTGGACCTCAGCCGATCGGTCCGTCGAATTGCAGCCCGACCTGTTCGCCCGACTCCGTAATGGTCTTGGCGGTTTGCACCACCCGGGCACGGCCCTTATCTGTCAGGCCCTGCGCACGGATGCCCACCTGCTGACCTGAGATTTCGTCGGCGTGCTGGGAGACTTCCGCACCTAGGCGGGGGCGCTGCTCATCTCCGAACGGGAGGCCGCGGCCGTAGGCTTCTTCAAGGTCCCGCCGCAACTGGCCGAGGAGCTCGCGAAGCCCCTCGTCATCACCCTGGAGAAGATCCGGGCGCGAGAGGTAGACCCGGACTGCACCTTGAGCCTGACTGATGCGCTCCATACGTGCGTCCGTTAGTTCAGCGGCTCGCACCTGGAGCGTGTCTGGCAGTCCCGCCACGCGCTCCGGCTCTTCGACTGGGACACGGCCGGCGCGCCTGTCGAGTACGGCACTCGCCCGATCGAACAGGAACTTGACGGCCTCGGTAAGCACTGCTCCGGCAAGTACCGGAAACGCCAACGGATCCATGGTGTGTCCCCTCCCCCTTCTTCAACACATGCTGACGCAGCACGGGATCGTGCAGCGCCGGGCCAAGCCAAAAACGTGACTCACAGTATGCGAATGATTACTGTGTAGATAGGCTCAAATCGCGCCAGGATTAAGGCTTCGAAAGGTGGAAGTGTCTGGATTGCAGCGCCTGTTGCCTCATTTGGATGCAGTTGTCAGGTTGGTGTCAGGAAGGGGAGGGCTCGGGCTTGCCGACGACACGGGGCTCGCTGCGAGCTCTTGGGCGGCGGTTGGAAAGCCTTGATTGGACTGGAAGTCCATAGGTAGTCAGCAACTGGCGTTCGAACAGCACGGTGGCTGGCCCTGTCCCGTGTCCTCGCACCACCGCACCTGGAGAAGGCGTGGATCTTTTGTTCCCGGCGGCCAGGTCAACCGTAGGTGTGGCGTGCGGCTCGTCGCGTCATGCGATAGCGCGCTCATGTGTGCAAGTCTTCCGCCGGGTTGGGGGGCGGGCGTGGAGCGCCGTATCGGGGAGTGGGATCAGCGGTCACCGTCTGCTGTGAGCCTGGTTTGCATGTCTCGGAGCAGCGAGTGGTCCAGGATGGGTCGTATGGACCAAGCAGTAGCGGCCTTGTGCGGGGCGGGCATCGCAGTTGTCGGGACGCTGGGAGCTTCCTGGCTGACCTATGTGGGCACTCGGCGGCAGGCTCGGGACCACGGGCGGATTGAGCATGCGCGCCAGCTCAGGGCCGAGCGACGAGATGCATATCTGTCGTTTATGGAGCTGCTGGAACCCCTGGAACACCTGCCCTCTGAGCCCGCATCGTCACTTTCGCCTGAGGAATTCGAGCTGCTGAGATCTCAGGTAGAGCCGATTCCGTTGCGAGGCGAGTCTCGGCTGACCAGAATTCGACTTTGTGGCCCTGAGGAGGTTGCTAGGGCAACAACGTCTCTATTAAGCGATATCTATCGGATGGTCCACCTCTTCCTGCATAGGTCGGAAGAGCAGCGGCAGATTGATCTTGCCTTCGAATCTTTCCTGGACGCGCAATCGGACTTCATTACGCAGGCCCAAAAGATTATGACGGAGCCTCCAATCTAATGCTCCTGCTGAGCAGGTGGCGCCACTCGGGCAAGGCCGAGTGAATGGCATAGCGCAGTGCGACGGGTGGCAGTCGCTTCTTCAACGGGCTTCCCTTTCCTCGCTCGGTGGCATTCGGGCGGCCCAACGAGTAGCCGGGGCAGGTTGGTCCACGGCATAGACAGGGTGTTCGACCTCGCTCGGGTGTCGGAGTTCATGCGCGGCTACCGTTCCGTGGTCTCGCTGGACGCGTCGACGCTGGCGGATGGCGTACGCCGGCTGTGGCGGAAGCGGATGACGGACTTCTGGCAGCTGAAGTTCCACTGCGACCGCGGTGACTTCTCCTGCGATGAGCTGTTCACCGCTGACGAAGCGCTACTGCACTGGTGGACTGACCGGATCGGTCAGGTCGAGGATGCCTTCACGAAGGCGTAGACCCCCAGCGCTTGAAGGCCGGGCACACGAGGTCTGACGCCCCGTCGTTGAGCCGCTGACGAGTGCTTCGTTGGCCCTCGCTAATCAGGCAGTGACGCGAGCTGCTCGTTCACGGAGTTCCTGCGCCTCAGGAACTCCGCTGTACCGGCGCAGGCGTACGCGCATGTCCCGCAGTGCGGCCTGGACCTTGATCGAGCGGATGCCGTCGGCGCAGTCGAGGAATTCGCGCCAGGTGGCCATGGCGCCGTCGACGTCTCCTTGGCGCAGGCGTACGCCGCCGAGGTCGGCGAGGACGATGGCGCGGGTGCGGCGGCGGTCGAGGCCGTGGATGTCGAGGGCGAGGTGGAGGTGTTCTTCGGCGGCGTCGAGGTCGCCGAGGCGGGAGAGGATCATGCCGGATTCGTGGGCCCAGCGGCCGGGGGAGTAATGGGCCGCCCAGGAATCGCTGCCTGCGGTGGCAGGTCTGCCGATGGCGGTCTCGGACATGGCGAGGTGCTTGGTCGCCATGTGGCGGTCGTCGTCCTGGGCGGCGGCGTTGGCGAGGGTGGCTTCGTAGTAGGCGACGGCTCGCGGGTTGTCCAGGTGGCGGCCGTACTCCACGCAGGCTTCGCCGAGCTGGACGGCCTCGGCTCGGTAGCCCAGGTCGACGCACTGGACAGCGAGCCCCCGCAGGGCGGTGGCGGACAGCTCCGCGTCGCCGGCCTCGGCGGCCAGGCGGAAGGAGTGGGCGTAGTAGCCCTGAGCGAGCCCGCGCAGTTCGAGGGTGTCGCCTTCGTCCTGGGCCATCCAGCCGGCGAGGTGGACCAGCTGGGAGGTCGCGGCGAACAGCTCGCGCCCGGTGGCTTCGGTGAAGCGGCCCTCCAGCCAGGGAGCAACGTCCTGGGTCAGGTAGCGGACGGCCAGATGGCGCGCGTGGCCGCCGCCGAGTTCGGACGCCGAGTCGCCGAGGGCCTTCACCATGTGGCGCACGGCTGCCACCTCGCCCCTGCCGACGCGAACGGCCCCTGGGGAGACGGTTGTGGTCCGGCGGGTGATGCTGTCCATGTCGGGCAGGCCGAGGGCAGACAGGGCGTATCCGCTGGAGGCGAGGATGAAGTTCCGGCGGTCCACGTCGTTCCTTCCCAGCTGGAGGACTGATGCCACGGTATCGGCGTGGAGTGCCGCCGGCGCGATCTCTGGAAGGTTGATCGCTTCCGGGTCTAGTCCCAACACCTGGGCGATGTAGGGCCACCAATGGTCGGGGGTTCGCTCCCCCTCGATCCAGCGCCGGGCGTGCTGGCGCTGCAGACGCCGCGGGTCGCCGCTCTCCGCCAGACCGAGCGCGCGTGCCAACTCCGACGGCCCCCAGCCCCGTTCTTGGCACGCCTGCTTGATCAGCTCCGCGACAGCCGGGTTCTTCGGCACCCCGTCACCCTCCCCACCTGGATTACGCGGGATTACGCAGGACTACATCCTGGGCCCTGCCCCGGGACCGCGGATCGTCGTTGACTGAACATCACCCCTTGGATCTCCGATTGGCTCGAACAGGCCCTGATCAGGGCCTGTTGGTGCCTGCCCGGACGCGTGAGAGGAACACCGGTGACGACGACCGACCACGACCCCCGCAGCCGCACGACCCCGCCCTCGACGGCGGACGAGACAACGCAGCATCCGGCACCCCACAAGGTGGCCGGACGTGACTCCCGGCAGACGACCCCGATCGTCTGCGGCCTCGCACTCCTGGACAAGGACCCCCGCTACGACCGACGGACCGGGCACGCGGCCCTGCCGATCGAGGTCTGCTTCCTCGACGGTACGAAGACCACCACGACCCTCGAAATGGACCCGGGCAGAGTCCTCCTGCTGAGCGCCCAGCTGGAGCGGGCCGTCGCCCTGCGCGCGAAGGCCCAGGAAGCAGCGGCCACGTGATCCGGCCCGCGTTATCCGATCCGCTCGGAACTGCCCTGACCTGGGTGTGGGCGCTCGGCACAGCTGCAGGACTCGCCGTGATCGGCGCGCTCGTTCAGGGCGAGTACTTGGCTGATCAGGACTTCCTGGCGCATCCCTCGCTCAACGTCGACGACCCAGGCCCGGACGACGCCGCCGGATAGGACAACCGCGGTCCCGCCATGCCCGACCTGCTCTGCACCACCCTGCGAAGGGAAGCCGATGATCAGCCAGCTCAGCAGCGATACGCAGCCCCTCCCCGTGTCGGTCGCGTTCAGCGGTCCCGACAACACCGGCAAGACCAAACAGATCGGAATTCTCGCCCGTCGTATGGGCTCTGCCGCCACCTCGGCAGGCCCCCTTGACCACTACGACCGGCGCTGGGCGGCCATCAAGACCGACGGCATGGGCCGCTGGTGGTTCGAGACGGGGCCGGCCGAGGAGGTCGCCGATGTTCTCGCCCATTCCTACCTGGAGCGCTCCCGGCATCCGTACTCCGCGCCCGTGCGGTTTCTGGACCGCGGGATCCCGATGCTGGAGGCGTCCGTCGCGGCCACCGTCGCCGTACGGGAGAACCTGGATGCCTGGCGGGCCGCCGACCGTGCTCGCTCCCTCCTGGCGCCGTACGAGTCTGCTCTCCGGGCAGCCGAACGAGACGAACGCGCCCTCCTGCTCCTGCACTGTGAGGACGCCGAGGAAGGTACCCGCCGGAGCCTGTCCCACGAGGCCACTGTCACGGACATCTACGCGGCCTACCAGCGCCACCTCCACGCTCAGATCAACCGGCTCGTCGCGGACGGCCGCTTCGCCATGGTGATCGGCATCGGCGACCGATCGACCGTAACCATCCAGGACGAGGTCCGCCGTCTCCTGGCGCCACTGCACCCCGCCATTCCCGTCAGGGCAATGGCAGGTGTGCACGTCATCGCACTCGGCGGGATGTCGGAGAGCGGCAAGAGCACCGCCAGCGAGTACTTGAGAACCCACCATGGGCACGCCCGCCTCAAGATTGGCTATCTGATCGAGGACGCCGCCGACCGTGCGGGCATCGCGGACCCGTACCGGGTGGCCCCGGTCGTCCAGGCCGAACTGATCGTGGACGGCCTCGATCGGTACTGCCAGGCTCACCACTTCGTCGACTGCGTCAGCATCGAGTCGCTGCACGATTTCGACTCGGCGGCCGAGCTCGCCAGGATGCTTGGCCCTCAGCTCACCATCACCTACCTGGACACCTCCGCACCAGTTCGCGCACAGCGCGGGACTGCAGGCGCCCAGGACGTCGCCGACCGTGACCGCGTCAAGAGCGCCAGGGGTGCCGACAAGATCGCCTCCATCGCCCAGGAGGTCATCAGTAACGACGGGCCCCGCTTGGCGCTGGAACGCCGACTGGACCACCTGGTCCTGACCCGCCAGTGGCCCGAGCACCAGCCGAGCACCATGCCGGTCAACGCCCTGGGCCTGCCGGTACACCTGGAGTCCTACCTCTCCACACTCCTCGATCGCCTGACCGGACCGCAGCCCCTGATCGACCTCCTGGCCGTCACTGGCAGCGGCGCCCGGGGCAAGTACCAGCACGGCTGGAGCGACCTCGACGTGTTCGTCGTTGCCGACGCCGAGTCCCTGGAAGGGATGCGCCGCGTCCTGGCCGACCTGGAAGCCGAACTCGGCGGAGTCAAGCTCGGACTGACCGTGCTGACCCGTGCCGAGTGCCGAGCCGGAGCCGTCACCTCCAGACTCCTGCACATCCTCGCGCTCATCGGCAGCGGCGGCCTCGTCCCCCTGTGGTGTGCTCCGGGGCTGGCTCTGCCTGCCCCGGACGCGGCCACCGACGTTGACGTGAGCCTGCGTGACGGGATCCAGGCTGCCGTCGAGATCCGGCGCCAGCTCCTGAAGGGTGCGCCTGACCTCCGCGGCCTCTACAAGGTCACCGCGCTCCTGGCGAAGATCCAGCTGCGGTACAGCGGGATCGAGTGCCCCTCCGACAGCGACGCCCTGCAGGCACTTGTAGAGGCGGGCCGCCAGGACACGAGCATGGTCGCGGCGGCCCGCACCGAGCGGTCTGCCGCAGAGGATCTGGCGTTGGTCGTCCTGCGCAGCTGGCTGGCCACCCTTCCCGGAGAAGCGAGGTGAGCGCGAGTGGCCGGCTGAGGGCCTCGACCGCGGTCGCCTTCCACAAGGAAGTCGCGACCCGGGAGGCTGCCGAAGCCGAAGTTCAGGGCTGGTCGCAGCTTGTCTCCCGGATCCGGGTTCCGGCCCTGCGGGGGCGTCCGGCGTTGCCGGGCCGCCATCTGCTGGCGTACGAGGATGTCTTCGCCAGTGGACGATGCGAGCTGCTGCTCGGCGACGTGATCGCCTTGGCTGACCGCGATCCGTCCGCGCTCCCCCGCCTGGCCCGCCTTGTGGACGGCGTCTGCCACAACCTGCGGGCACCGGCCGACGAGACCGGAAAGGTGGTTCCGCTCGCCAGGTGTGTGCCGGACCTTTACCTCGACCGGATCCGGCCCGGCGGCCGGCTCGACCGCTGGTACCTGCGACGGGACCTGCCGATCACCCTGCCCCACTCCGACGTTACCCTCACCGCCCAGGAGCTGGCCGGCTACACGGTCACTGCCAACGGCCGACCGCTCACGCTGAACGTCGCCGCAACCATCGACAGCGTCCGCCACACCTTGAGCCCCGACCGGCGCTGGCCAACCGGGCTGACGCAGGGCGACCCCACCGAGCCCAACATCGCCGACCCACTGTGCTGGCTCGACTTCGAGTTCGCCGGTCGCAACACCATCGCGGGCGAAGCCGCGAACCTGCTCTGGTACCTGATGGCCCTGGGCGGCTGGCTCGTCCCTCGTTACCAGCCCGACGTGTACGCACGCACCCTTCGCTTGGCCCTGCCCTCCCACACCCGCCCTCGCATCGACCACCTGGAACTGGACGCCACCACAGGGCACATCGACATCCACTACACCTGGAACACAGGCCCCGGCCGCCACGCCGCCATCGCGGGAGCCTTGCACGGCCTCTGCGGCCATGGCGGCATCGGTATGGATGAACTCCGTGCCTTCTTCGCCCTGCGCATCCTCGGCGTCATTCCCGCCGCCCGGCTGACCGGCCACGACCTGCTGCTCGTCCTGGTCAAGCTCGCCGAGAGCCAGCACCCCGGCACTGAGCTCGACGTCTTCCTCTCCACCGCACCGGTCCTTCATTCCGACCCCGGCGAACGGAGCCGCAATGTCCCTGCCCCTGCTTAAGACCCATCTCCAAGCCCGGCCGCTGCAAGGCCGGACTGCCCTCGTCACCGGCGGCGCCACCGGCATTGGTGCCGAGATCGGCCGCGCACTCTCCACGTCAGGAGCCACCGTGGCCATCAACCACCTCGGTCAGGAGAGGGAGGCACGGGCACTCCTCGCCACCTTCGACCGCGGCGGAAGTCCTGGCGTGGCCATCGACGCCGACCTGACCGACCCTGACGCCGTCCAGACGATGACCGACCGGGTCCGTGCGGAGGCCGGCCCGATCGACATCCTCGTGAACAACGCCGGGGCCTACCCACGCGTCCCGTGGCAGGACACCGACGAGGCCGCCTGGAACTACTCCCTCGACGTGAACCTCACCGCGCACTACCGCGCCTGCCACGCGGTGACCCCCGGCATGGTCGAACGGTGCTGGGGTCGCATCGTGAACATCGGCAGCGTCAACGCCCGCGCTGGCCGGACCAACCTCGTCGCGTACAGCACCGCGAAGGCCGGACTCCTGGGCCTCACCCGATCCCTCGCCCGCGAACTGGGCCCGTACGGAGTCTGCGTCAACACGGTCCTGCCCGGCGCCATCCAGGTCGAGGCCGAGACCGCGATCCCCGCCCGCCATCGCGCCAGCCCGGAGGACCAGATCAAGCGCCAGTGTGTTCCCCGCCGGGGGCGGCCCGAAGATGTCGCGGCGCTCGTGGCGTTCCTCGTCGGGCCCTCCGCATCGTTCATCACTGGGCAATCAGTCCACGTCGATGGCGGCTGGCTGCTGCACTGAGACCGTCAACAAGCAAGGAGACAGAACCGAATGATCGAACGAGTCCGCGCCGTCCTCGTCACCGAGCACGACACGATGCTGGTCATCCGCCGCACCAAGCCCGGAGTTCCCGTGTACTGGGTGCTTCCCGGTGGAGGTGTCGAAGCCGAAGACGAATCCCGGGAGGCTGCCCTTCACCGGGAGATCCACGAGGAGATCGCAGGGAAGGCGGACATCGTCCGCCTCCTGCACACGATGGAGTCCGACGACGAGCGTCAGCTGTTCTACCTCACCCGCATTGCGACCTGGTCCTTCGATGACCGCACCGGGCCGGAGTTCAGTGCCCAGGGCCGGGGCGAATACGCACTGGAGGAGGTCCCGCTGACCGTGGAGGGGATCGACGGCATCGATCTCAAGCCCGAGGAGATCGCCCACGTTCTCCGAGGTGCCCTCGGTGACGGAAACTCTCTCAGGTGTTGCTACGGCCTGAGAGACGAAACGTGAGCATGCCACCGGGGCCAGCGCTGCGCATGCGGGCCTCGGTGGCATCACGGTGTCGTGCCCGCGCGGTCAGGTAGGTGATGAGCGCGCGGGCGTGGGGGCTGAGTCCGTCGGGATTCTCTTGGGCGTGCGGAGGCTCAGCGTGTACGGCGCTGTTGAGTGGGGCGGACGGCTCGGGCCGGGGGCGGTGTCTCGGTCGCAATGGGGTGGGTGTGCTGCGGGAGGTCGGCGAGGCGGATCAGGCGCCAGGCGAGGGCCTCGCTGTAGCTGGTGGCTGTGTCCAGTTCGTGGTGCCGGGCAGCCTGAGTGAGGAGAGCGGCTGGATCGTGTCCGGCCTTCTTCGTGGCGACGAGTGTGGCCGCGAGGGCGGGCCAGCCGGGTTCGGCAAGGATCCGCTCGGCCAGGTCTGGCAGGGCCTGGCGGGCGACTGCGGCCTGTTGTTCCTGCAGAAAGAGGGCGAGGTGGCGGCCCCGCTGGTGAATCACAGCAATCGGCTGGACTGTGGCCGCCTGGTGTGCGGCACGGAGGTGCTCGGCTGCCTGTCGTGCGGCTTCGGCCTGTTGATCGTGGTGGTGGGTCTGGTGCCAGTGGCGTGCAGCGATGACGGCCAGGACAAGGGCGTCGAGAAGGATTGCGAGGGCCGCCCCGTCCTTGGGAGCGGGTTCACGCAGGATCGCCTTGACGGCGTTCCGGGTGGCGCGGGCTTGTTGATGGTGGGCGCGAATGCGTGATCGGCTGGCGTGCTCGAACGCGGTGGCTGCCCGCATGAGCTGGGGGCGCAGATCAGCCGGAGCGCGCAGGGGCAGTGCGTCGAGGGTTTCGGCGAGGGCCGCGATGTGCGCCTGCCCGGTCCTGTCATCGCTGCATGCGAGCAGATCGGGCACGCGGTCCGTGGTCTGGGCGAGTCGTCGCCAGGCGTCGGGTTGGGGCGATATCGCCGAGGGCGCTTCCTCAGGTGTCAGGCGCTCGCTGATCTTGGGATAGGAGAGGTCAGGGGCGAGAGTGGATCCGGCGAACCAAACGGGTTGGCCGTCCTTGTTGGTGTCGCCGTCGAGGGCGATCTTGTACCCGCGGATGTCGCCTGAGGGGAAGCGCTGGATCTCCACGAGTACCCCGGAACCGCCGAGGACGGTGAAAAACTCCAGGAGATGGGGTGGAGCGCGCAGGATCTGGCCGATCGTTGCGAGGAGCTCGGGCACCCCATCCCCCGCAACGTGATCGCCAACATGGAGTCGGGTCGTCGGGCCGGCCTCCCGCTGGTGGACGTCATCGTCTTGGCCGCCGCGTTGGAGACATACCCGGCCTGCCTGATCTTCCCGGTCGGTTACGTCGACCGGACGCAGGAACTCCCCTTTCAGGGCCTCGTGCCGACATGGGACGCCCTGCGGCGCTTCACCGGCGAAGAGGAAGTGCTCGGTTATGACCCGGGCCTCGTGCCCGATTTCGAAGCCCACACCAGTCTCGTGCGCACCGCACTGGCCGCGCTCGACGAGGAAGAGCAGGCACGGTTCGCGGCCAAGACGGCAACGAGCCGCGCCCAGCAGGAAGAGGCCGAACGCAAGCAGAGCGCGTACGCCGACCAGGCCATCTCCGCCAAGTACAAGCTCCGCTACCTCCGTCGCGAGCTCCGCGAAGACGGAGCCACCCCACCCGACCTCCCACCCGCACTTCACGACGTAGACCCGCCCGAATGGGCCCCTGAGACCACCCAGGAGGAACGCCCTTGAAGGGCTCCACCCACCGCCGCTGCTACTGCCGCGACCCTAGGACCGGCAAACCGCTCGGCAAGAAGTGCCCCAGGCTCGCCGGCCGCAAGCACGGCTCCTACTCCGTACGCCAGGAACTCCCGCTCCGTGCCGACGGAACCCGCCGCTCGTTCAGCCGTGCCGGCTACGAGAGTCTCAAAGCCGCACAAGCCGACCTCGACCACATACGCGCGCTCCTCGGCCTTGCCGACGCCGACGACTCCGAAGGTCTGGATCAGATCGCCGAGTTGCTGGAGAAGGTGGGGGACGAGAAGGCCCCGCTACCGGACATCGAGTCGACCCGTCGGCGGCTGAGCCACGGCTTGGACCTCACCAGCCGCCTCACGGTCGGCGACTGGCTGGATATCTGGCTGGCGGGCAAGAAGGGGCGGCAGAGCGCGATCAGCCGCGACGAGAGCAACATTCGTGTCCATCTCCAGCCGCGCATCGGACACCTACGACTCGACCGCCTTCGGGTCACCCATCTGTCGGAGATGTTCGAGGCCATAGCCGAGGCCAACGTCGAGATCGCCGAGGGAAACGCCGCACGGCGCAAAGCGGTCGAGGATCTCGCACAGATCCCCTGGAAGGGGCGCGAGCCGCGCGCCCGCCGTAAGGCGATGAAAGCGGCCATCGCTGAGATGGATCCCTATCGCCGGATCGTCGGTCCGGCGACGCGCCAACGCGTTCGCTCCACACTGCGGGCTGCGTTGAACGCCGCGATCGCTCAACAGCTGATCACCTTCAACCCCGCCTCCCACGTCGAGTTGGAGGCCGGCAGGCGTCCCAAGGCGCTCGTGTGGACCGAGGAGCGCATCCTCCACTGGAGGCGCACCGGAGAGAAGCCCTCGCCGGTGATGGTCTGGACGCCGGAACACACCGGCCTCTTCCTCGACCATGTAGCCGAGGACCGGTTGTACGCGCTGTTTCACCTGGTCGCCTTTCGTGGGCTACGGCGAGGTGAGGCATGCGGTCAGAGGTGGACCGACACCAACCTGAGCGCCGGCCTCCTCACCGTCGCCAAGCAACTGGTGGTGAACGGCTGGGAGGTGTACGAGGACGACCCCAAGACAGACGCAGGTGCGCGCACATTCGCTCTCGACTCCGACACGGTCCAGGCCCTCAAGCAGCACCGCGCCCACCAGGACAAGGACCGCGAGAAGTGGGGGAGCGCTTGGGCGGAGACCGGAAGGGTCTTCACCCGGGAGAACGGAGAACTTCTCCACCCCGCCAACGTCACACGACGATTCATCGAGCTGTACGAGGAGATCGGCCTCCCGCCGGTCCGGCTCCACGACCTCCGCCACGGCGCGGCGACCCTGGCTCACGCGGCCGGTGCCGGCCTGAAGGACATCCAGGAGATGCTCGGCCACTCCTCGATCACCATCACGTCGGACACGTACACGAGCCTGCTCCCCGAGGCGGATCTGGCGATCGCGGAGGCTGCCAGCGCGGAACCCGTGCTGGATGGTGCTGATCCATTGAGGAAAATGCGGGAGATCAACTCCTTGTCTGCTCATGCACCGCTCACGCAAACGGCCCCGGACGAGGAGTTCGAGGCCGATTAAAACCCCTCCCTGGGGGAGAAATCGCAGTACAGAGCGGTAACGCCTTGTGCCCCCGGCAGGATTCGAACCTGCGAAACCCGCTCTATGAGGTGGGATCGAATCCTTGCCGGGGAGTGCCCGAACCTGCCGCGTGGTGCTGTCCTCGGCCAGGTCAGCGCCATGCGGCTACGTACTCGGTCCTGCTCGTGACACCTGGTGCTGGGCTGTCCGTTCACACATCGCTCACGCATGTCAGGAGTGGGGGCGCCCTGTACGGGCGCGGTCGAGGGGGAGTTGTCTGTCCGACGCCCGGGCCCGCAGGAGCGACGCCGCCGCTCTAACAGTAGGCCGCCGGTCTCCCCATACTCTGCGGCCGGGACGATGCGTGCCATCCGGGAGGAGATGCCTTGGCCCTTCGTTTACGGCCGAGCGTGCCCCCGTATCCTCACGAGGACATGACGAAGCAGCCCATCCGGCTGGCTGCGAGGCTTGCACGAGAGGCGGGCGGCCCATGGTGATGATCGATTACAACGTCAGCGACCACTGGTCCGCCGACGATCCGGACTGGCTGAAGTCCCTCGTCTCATCGCTTGATCGCCGCCACGGCGTCAGTACCGTCGTACCGCTCACCGTGCTCGTGGAGGAAGTCCTGCAGTGGGTGGAGCTTGCCAGCGGCGTCGATGCCTGGAAGAACTCCGCTAACCGAAGGTCGCTCCAGCTCGACCTCGACGAGTCCATCCGCGCGCTCGGAACCTCGCTCCGAGCGCGCATCGCCACACCGCTCGAGCGATTCCAAACCGCCTTCTCACAGCTCACTGGAAGCCCTGCGGAGACCTTGAAGCAGGCGCCGGGTACCCGCACCGGCGCCTCCTGGACCAACGTCATCGGGACTGCGAAGGACCTCCTCGAAGCGCTCGAGGCAGACGAAGCTGTCCGCACCAGCTGGGATGACCTTGTGGCCACCGCTCAGGACCGCACCCTGGAGGGCCGGGAATACCGTCAGATCGCCGAACTGCTCTTCGATCAGCTGCGCAGGCGCGGCCTCAGTGCAGAGGGGATCTTCCGCGATCTGGTCTCGATAGTCGGATTCGGTCGTGACCCCAACGACGTCCCCATCGGCCAGAAGAACGTGCCGCTGCCGGAACGGATCACGAACGCCCGAACCCACATCGGCACTCCGGCCCAGGTCGAGCCGATCGTGGTGTGGCTCGGCTACCAGGGCGAGGCTTTCATGCACCTCTCCGCCGGGCGGGTGTCCTTCATCAATGCCCACTGGGCGGTTCCCAACGCCATGCCCGAGCGCCAAGACTTCGAGCACAAGGCGGAGCTCTGGGAGCTGGTGCAGCACGGTGGCATCTTTGAGGTCGCGAAGATGGTCGACGAGGAGTCCGACGTCGACTTCCTGGTGCGCGTCGACCTCGGCAAAACCACGGTATCTGGTGCGTTGGAGCGTGCCGTTCATGTGGTGAACACGATCCTCAACGTCTCGATCCACAACTCCGGTGGGGTCCGCCCGCACCTCGCTCAGTACGGGGTCCTGCGTTCCGGCAAGGCTGGCCCTCTCAGCTGGCTTGTCTCCCAACGCCAGGCAGGCTTCCCCGATGATCGTTACGGTGAAAGCATTACCGCGGACGCGATCAAGAAGCATGGGCCGCGCATCGCCTCGGCGCTGGCCCGCGAGGAACTTCCCCGGTTCCTCGCGGCCGCACTCGAGGTGCAGACCGCCGCCGACCACCCGTTCAGCCGCGCCATGGCGATGCACAAGCCGTCCGAAGCAGATATCAGCAGCGTGATTCCCCTCGCGGACCGTGTGGTGCAACACGTCGCAGCACACGCTGCGCTCGCCCCCAACGACCTGTTCAACCTCCTCGGCGAGCGCTGGCCACACATTCGGTGGCTTACCGACGTGCAGCAAGCCGTTGGTATGTGCCTGCTCGGCGGTGGGAACCAGAGTGCACTCCGCAGCGAACTGACCCGAGAATGGCTCGCGGACAAACCGTCGCGCCCGTGGATTCTTTTCGTCGCCGACCGCTGCGGTGATCTCCTCTCGCTGTGCCGCATCGAGTCCGAGCGCGCCTGGATCAGGCGAATGTTCGGCAGCGTGAGCGGCCATGCCGAGTACAGCGCCCTAATCGCGAACTACACCGCCGAGGGTGCCGTGTTGAAGGCCAGACGGAACCGTGTTCGCAACGCCTTGGTGCACGGGAATCCCGCCAGCTTTCCGATTGTCGCGTCCGTGCACGAGTACGCCGAGTTCCTGGGCCGCAGCGCGCTCAACCGCGGTCTCGAGTCCTACGTTCAGGGCACGGCGCCCGATGCCGCACTCAGGCAACAGTCGGACGAGTTCACTGCGATGCAGGGAGGCCAGGACGCCGCCAGCTACTGGCGGACTCGTCACACAGCTACGGCCTCGTCGTAGGTATGGGCATGGGCACCGGGACTTCCTCGTGCTTCTCCGACCAATTCGCACACGCGGGCTGTCAACTGAGGTTGAACTCGTGACGTCGTGTCGTTGCTCAGGTGGGTCGGATGGTCAGGCAGGTCTCGGTGGGGCAGCCGTCTATGAGGCGGCTGCGGTACTGGATGTGCCGTGGGCCGCGCCGGACGTCGGGGGTGCTGAAGGCGACGTTGGAGAGCCAGCCGCGTCGCAGGAGTGACTAGATCCCTTCGACGGGGTTGAGGTCGGGTGCATAGGGCGGCGCATAGTAGACGGTCAACCAGTCCCGGGGCTGGGCGAACCGCCGCAGGCTGGGGGCCTTGTGCACGTTGAGGTTGTCCCAGATGAGCACGATCGGGCCGTTGAGTTGCTGGTGGGCTGCGGTCAGCAGGTCCCGATAGTCGCGCCAGGAGAAGCTCTTGCGCCCGTCACGCCGGCCGTCATCCCGGCGAGGCCGGTAGATCAGCCTGGACTGGTGGCCGGGTTTGTAGCAGGGCGGGTCGCGGCGAGCAGGGCCAGAGCAGCGGGACCTTTCTGATCGCGCAGGCGGGAGGCCGCCGGTTCCGTGCTGTAGGCGTCTTCCAGCGACGGGCGGAGAGTGCGAAGACCGTGGCCACGGTGAGCTGGCGGGGGTGGGCGAGGAAGGTTCCGGAGGCCGACAGCGCGAAGTCGGCATGTTGCGGCTCGATTGCGAAGGACATCCAGGAGATGCTCGGCCACTCCTCGATCACCATCACGTCGGACACGTACACGAGCCTGCTCCCCGAGGCGGATCTGGCGATCGCGGAGGCCGCAGCGCGGCTCGTGCCGCGAGCGCGCACCACCGCCGAGGATGCCCGGCCCGGGGTGGGCGCCGAGCCTGCAGAGGCCGACGTCTCCGTGCCGGACGGTGCTGATCCGTGGGGGCGGATTGGGGAAGGCGCTTCCCCGTCCGCTCACGCACCGCTCACGCAAACGGCCCCGGACGAGGAGTCCGAGGCCGAGTAGAGCCCCTCCCTGGGGGAGAAACCCCAGGTCAGAGCGGTAACGCGTTGTGCCCCCGGCAGGATTCGAACCTGCGACACCCGCTTTAGGAGAGCGGTGCTCTATCCCCTGAGCTACGAAGGCGGCGCTGACAGCCTAGCGGATAGGGCTTGCGAAGGGCGCCCCCCATTGATCGCGACCGGTCGTGCGCTTGCTCGGCGTGGATCCTGGTGCCCTTCGCGAGGGCGTATCGCATTGTGTCGGGCTGGGTGGTCGGCCTTTGGGCAGGTGGCGTGCATTGGGGAGGTGGGCGTGGGGGAGTGTCCGTAAGGGGGCTGTTCGTGGGGGCAGTTGGGGGTGGGCGTACCGTTCTGACTGACCAGCAAGAACCGTTGTTCAACATGCACGGGGGTGTTTCCGTATGCCCGCATGTCGCGTCCGCACCGCACCGCACCGCGGATCCTGATCTTCCTCGGGATGCCGGGCGTCGCTACACGGGCGACCGGGGTGTGAGGGCGTGCCGCGGGTTCGGAATTCCCCGGCCCGGACATCGGGTGGCGCCTGACCGCCGCCGCCCCCGAAGGACCCCCCATGAAACGCCCCTATGTTCCCTTCCTGGCCGCCGTTGCCTGCGCCGTCGCCCTCATTGGCGCGATCATGATCGGAGGCAGTCCGGGTACTCCCGCGGGCTACCACCGCGGCAAGGGCGGCACGCTGACGATAGAGAGCGCGCACCGTCCCGCTGCGCCGGACTTCACCGGAATCGATGCCGACGGGAGGCCGGTCCGTCTCTCCGACTACGCGGGGAAGACCGTCGTGGTCAACGCGTGGGCCTCCTGGTGTGAGCCCTGTCGTAAGGAAACCCCGGTCCTGGTGGACTACCACCGGAAGATGAAGGACCAGGGCGTCGTTGTCCTGGGGGTGAACCGGGACGGCTCCGCCAATGCGGCACGTGCCTTCGCCCGTGAGTTCCACATGCCCTACCCCAGCATCCTCGACCCCGGCGGGAAGCAGCTCTTCGCGCTGCCCAAGGGGCTGCTGACCACTCAGGGGTTGCCCGTCACCCTCGTCGTGGACGCGCGTGGCCGGATCGCCGCGACGGTGTCCGGGGCGCTTGGTGAAGGCCGCTTGGAGGACCTTGTCGCCGCCGCGCGGGCCGGTTCTCCGGCCGCGCGCTGAGGTGACCGACGGGGGGCCTGCGGGTGTCTTGACGGGGGGCGGGTGCGGGCATAGCGTCGCGAATGTACTGAGCAAGCGCTTAGACGCTGAGAGAGGTCGTTCGTGCCGCACACCGACCCGATCCCCGCCGCCCCCGACCCGGAGGCCGTCGCGGCTGCTGCGGAGGCCGCCAGGCGTATCGAAGCCGCACTGACCGGGCCGGGAGCCCCGTTCGCCGTGGTGCGGGTGGAGGACGGGGTGCACGCCGGATCGCTCGTGTACGCGGACGGGCCCAGGACGCTCCGGGAGTTCGTGGAGACCACCTGGGCCTTCGGGGACCGGCCCTTCCTGATCTCGGGGGAGCGCAGCTACTCGTACGCCGAGTTCTTCGCCGCCGCGTCCGCGCTGGCATGCCGGATGACCGGGGCGTACGGGCTCCGCCGGGGTGACCGGGCCGTCATCGCGATGCGCAACCACCCCGAGTGGCAGATCGCCTTCTGGGCGGCGCAGCTGGCCGGTCTGGTCGCCGTACCGCTCAACGCATGGTGGACCGAGGACGAGTTCGCCTACGCGCTGGACGACTCCGGGCCGCGGGTGCTCCTGGTGGACGGCGAGCGGCTGCCCAGGGTCGCCGGGTGGGCGGCGGAGAACGGGGCGCGCGTGGTCGTTTTCCACGGGGAGAAGACGGTCCCGGACGGTGTCGAGCGGTACGAGGACCTGCCCGCACCCGATCCGCTCGCCGCGCCCCCCGAGGTCGAGATCCGGCCCGAGGACGACGCGACGATCATCTATACCTCCGGCACCACCGGCCGGCCCAAGGGCGCGGTCGCCACCCATCTCGCCCAGGTGGGGGCGGTGCTCAACCCGCGGTTCCACGCGGCCGCCTCCGCGCTCGGCCGCGGGATCATCCCGGGGCAGGGGCCCGCCCCGGTGTCGCTGCTGACGTTCCCGTTCTTCCATGTCGCCGCGTTCACCGGCTTCTACGCGGCGATGGCGGCGGGCGGCACCATCGTCCTGATGCGGAAGTGGGACGCCGAGGAGGCGTTGCGGCTGATCCGTGAGCACGGCGTCACCCACTACGCCGGTGTCCCGGCGACCGCGCTCCAGCTGCTCGCCGCGGCCGAGCAGGCGGGCGACGGCCTGGAGAGCCTGCAGATGCTGAACACCGGCGGGGCCGCCGCACCGCCCGATCTGGTCGCCCGGCTGACCGCCCGGCACGGCGACCGCGTCGAACCCCGCAACGGCTACGGCCTCACCGAGACCAGCGGTGGTGTCCTGGCGAACTTCGGTGCCGAGTACCGGCTCCACCCGGGCAGCGTCGGCCGTCCGACCCCCACCACCGAGGTGCGGATCGCCGGGCCCGCGGGCGAGACGCTGCCCGAGGGCGAGGTCGGGGAGCTGTGGCTGCGCGGCCAGTCCCTGGTCCGCGGCTACTGGCGCGACGAGGCGGCGACCGCTCGGGCGTTCACCGACGGGTGGCTCCGGACCGGTGATCTCGCCGTGGTGCGGGAGGGGCGGGTCAGCGTCGTCGACCGGATCAAGGACATGGTGATCCGCGGCGGGGAGAACGTGTACTGCGTCGAGGTCGAGGCCGTGTTGCACGACCACCCGGACGTCGAGGACGCGGCGGTGCTGGGGGTGGCGCACCCGGTCCTGGGCGAGGAGGTCGCCGCGGTCGTGCGGCTGCGGGCCGGTGCCACCGCCACCGTCGAGGAGCTGAGGGCGCATGTCGGGCGCCGCCTGGCCGCGTTCAAGGTTCCGGCCCATGTGCTCGTACGGGACGAGCCGTTGCCCCGGAATCCGACCGGGAAGATCCTCAAGCGCGAGCTGCGCGGGCCCGTCGAGGCGGAGCTCCGGGGCGAGTGAGGCGAATGAGGTGAATGAAGGTGAATGAGCGGTGCGGTCGGGGGCGGTGCCAGGGGGCGGGGCGTGTCGGCGAGGGCGGGGCACGTCGTCAAGGGCAGCCATGTCGTCATGGGAGGCCGTGTCGTCACGGGCGGGTTATGCGGACTCGGTAGTTTCCCTTCTTGTCCTTGTCGACCACGGTTATGCGTATCCCGTTGGTCCGGTCGGTGAAGGTCTTGCCGGGCTGGAAGGGGGCGTCGGACAGTTCGGTGTGCACATTGGGCAGCCGGGTGCAGCCGGTGCTGCCCTTGGTGCTGTCCGCGACGGACACCGGGCCCTGTCCGGTGTCGATGTCTGAGCTCACCTTGTAGATCAGTACGCCCGGCTTGCAGACCGCATGGTCGTTGCCGGCCTTGGTCCGCACCTCCACCGCGTAGCCGGACTCGCTGCTCAGCGGTATGAATGCCAGCTTGGTGCCGCCCCGGGTGGCCAGCGGTCCGAGTACGTGCTCGCTGCTGCCGGACCGCGCGGCGCAGCTGATCTGGCTGTTGTCCAGCCAGCCGAGCTTCCACTTGTGCCAGCCCAGCAGGTCGTTGTCGGCCCCCCAGTCCTCGGACATGATGTCCCAGTGCCCGACCGAGCCGCCGCCCTCCATCGTGTAGAGGTCGGGGAGGCCGAAGACATGGCCGTTCTCGTGCGGCAGGACGCGGTATCCGGTCTGTTTGAACGATCCCGAGCCGTCGTCCTGGCGGCTGTAGATGAAGGACGTGTTGGCGAGCGGGACGCCGTCCGCCCGCGGGGCGTCGTCGTTGCCGGAGAAGGTCACGGACAGGACGGTGTCCAGGGCCGAGGGGCCGGCGTTCGGGGTGACCAGGACGTTGACCAGGTCGTACGCAGCGAAGTCCACCTTCGGATCGGCGGCGGTGACGATGTCCTCGACGAGGTGGCGGTAGCCCGGTTCGTACGGTGAGCCGCGGTCCATCCCGTACTCCGAGAACGGCAGTGGCATCCGCAGCCAGGACTTCAGGGGGGCGTCGGGGACGTATGTGAGCCGTCCGTACGATCCGGTCCGGAACCAGTCGGTGGTCTGCGGGAAGAATTCTGCGTACCGGTCCATTGCCTGGCCGGCGCCCGGTGCGTCCGGGAAATCGATCATCAGGTTGAGGGCGCGGACCCTGCCCGTGGAGCGGGCGTAGCCCTCCGGTGTCGGCATGCCTTCGGACATCTGTACGCCCATGGTCGCCGGTATCCGGCACGGGGCTATGCCTGCGGAACGGGCGGTGGCCACCGGGCCGGCCGAAGCCCGGCCGGCTATCGGAAGAGTGCTGCTGGCCGTGGCCATTGCGGCGATGACCAGGGCTGTTGCGGAGGCGAGAGCGATCGGGTGGCGGTGGTTGCGTATCCGGTGGCGGGGCTTTTGCATACAGGCGCCTCGGGGTCCGCGGCAGTCGGCCGACCCCGACTGCGCTCTGCGGATCAGCCTCTTGCGGGTGGTGCGGTGCCGCTCGTTGGGTGCGCCGTTCGGCTGGTTCTCCGGTCCAGATATGTGACTCGGGTCACATGGTGTGGGGAAATAACCGGGGAGCCTTTCCCCGTTTGCATCCGTGTCCCCGCGAAACGGGGAGGCGGTCCCCGGTTACGGGAAGGGGGCGCCAAGGGGTCACCATGGAGAACGAAGACCCTTGCGGTCGGCGGCCCTCGCGGTCGAAGGCCCTTGCGGTCGTAGTGGAAGTGGAAAGGGAGACAGCCGTCGTGGACACCGTCAGCCGCACCGCTACCGGAGCGACGCAGCCCCGGGCGCCCCGTCCGCGGGCCGATGCGCTGCGCAACCGGGAGCGGATCGTGACGGCCGCGCGCGAGATGTTCGTCGAGTTCGGGCCCGATGTGCCGCTCGACGAGGTCGCCAGGCGCGCCGGTGTCGGCAATGCCACGCTCTACCGGAACTTCCCCGACCGGGCCGCGCTGACGCACGAGGTCGTGCTCGCGGTCACCTCCCGGACCACCGAACGTGCACAGGAGGCAGCGGCCGAAGAAGCCGATCCCTTCGCCGCCCTCAGCCGCTTCGTGCACGCGGCGGCCGACGAGCGGATCGGGGCGTTGTGCCCGATGCTGTCCGGCGGCTTCGACAAGGACCATCCCGAATTGCTCGCCGAGCGCCGACGCCTCGAAGAGGCAGTCGAGGGGCTCGTGTCGCGCGCCATGTCCGCGGGGCGGCTGCGTACCGACATCGCCGTCGGTGACGTACTCGTCGCCCTCTCCCAGCTCACCCGGCCGCTGCCCGGCATCGGCTGCCTGGACATCGACCGGTTCACCCACCGTCATCTACAGCTGTTCCTGGACGGACTGGAGGCTCCGGCCCGGTCCGAATTGCCGGGAACGGCGGCGACCTTGGAGGATCTGCGGCGTCGGCCATGACATTCGCGCCGGGCTCCTGAACCAGGGGCCCGGTGGCGCGCCCGCCACGCCTTGACCATCCCTTTCACCGTCCGCCCTTTCACTGTCCGCCCGTTCACCGCCCGCCCTTTCACCGACATCTCGGTTCACGACTCCTCGGTTCACGACTCCTCGCGTGCATGCGCGTCCTTAGGTGGATACCCCCATGTCAAAAACAGCCGATCTCCCACTCCCGGACCCCAGTCGCTGGAAAGCGCTGGCGTTCATCGCCCTCGCGCAGCTGATGGTCGTTCTCGATGCCACGATCGTGAACATCGCGCTGCCGCACGCCCAGACGGCCCTGGGTATTTCCGATGCCAACAAGCAGTGGGTCATCACGGCGTACGCCCTCGCCTTCGGCGGGCTGCTCCTCTTCGGCGGCCGGATCGCGGACCTCTGGGGCCGTAAGCGGACCTTTGTCGTCGGCCTGATCGGCTTCGCGCTGGCCTCCGCGCTCGGTGGCGCGGCGCAGAACCAGGGCATGCTCTTCGGCTCCCGCGCGCTCCAGGGCGTCTTCGGCGCGTTGCTCGCCCCGGCGGCTCTGTCGCTGCTCGCCGTGATGTTCACCGATGCCAAGGAGCGCGCCAAGGCGTTCGGCATCTACGGTGCGATCGCCGGTGGCGGCGGCGCCGTCGGTCTGATCCTCGGCGGCTTCCTGACCCAGGTGCTGAACTGGCGCTGGACGTTCTTCGTCAACATCCCGTTCGCCATCATCGCGGCCGCGGGCGCGTACTTCGTGATCCGTGAGCCGGCCGGCAGCCGCAACCGCTCGTCGCTCGACGTCCCGGGTGTCGTCCTGTCCGCGCTGGGTCTGGTCTCGCTGGTGTACGGGTTCACCCGCGCCGAGTCCGCGGGCTGGTCGGACGAGCTGACCATCGGCATGTTCGTCGCGTCCGGTGTGCTGCTGCTCTCCTTCGTCCTGACCGAGGCCCGGGTCAAGTCGCCGCTGCTGCCGCTGCGCGTCCTGCTGGACCGCAACCGCGGTGGTGTCTACCTCTCGCTGGGTCTGGCCATCATCGCGATGTTCGGGCTGTTCCTCTTCCTGACGTACTACCTGCAGGTCGTGAAGGGCTACTCGCCGATCAGGACCGGCTTCGCCTTCCTCCCGATGATCGCGGGCATGATCACGGGGTCGACGCAGATCGGTGCCCGGCTGATGACCCGGGTCCCGGCGCGCAAGCTCATGGGTCCCGGCTTCCTGACCGCCGCCGTCGGCATGCTGCTGCTGACGCAGCTGGAGATCGGCTCCTCCTACGTCGGGCTCATCCTGCCCGCGCAGCTGCTGCTGGGTCTGGGCATGGGTACGGCGTTCATGCCGGCCATGTCGCTGGCCACGCACGGTGTCGAGCCCAGGGACTCGGGTGTCGCGTCCGCGATGGTCAACACCTCGCAGCAGGTGGGCGGTGCGATCGGTACGGCGCTGCTGAACACCATCGCCGCGTCGGCCGCGACGGCGTACACCGCCTCGCATGCCGCACTCGGCGCCAGGAACCCGGAGCTGCTGAAGCTCCAGTCGATGGTGCACGGCTTCACCGGCGCGATCTGGTGGGCCGTCGGCATCCTGGTGGTGGCCTCCGCGATCGCGGTGACCTTCATCAACGCCGGGCGTCCTTCGGCGGGCCCGGCGACCGGAGGCTCCGGTTCGGGTGACGCCGACGGTGTCGAGGACGAGTTCAAGGTCCCGGTCGTCGCCCACTGAGCGCCGACGCGTGACGTGTGACGCAGCTGTGCCCCGGTTTCCGTTCGGCGGAAACCGGGGCACAGTCGTGTCGGCAGGTGTGCGGCTCAGCGCAGCCAGGGCAGGTCCGCGTCCGTGCCCTCCGGCTGTAGTCCGGTGGCGACGACCTGCATGATCTCGCCCAGCGAGCGCACCTGCTCGGGCGTGAGCCGGTCGAACATCGCCTGGCGTACGGCGTCGACATGGCCCGGCGCGGACCGGCGCAGCATCTCGAAGCCGTCGTCGGTGAGGACCGCGTTCTGGCCGCGCTTGTCGGACGGGCAGTCCTCGCGGCGCACCCACCCGCTCTTCTCCAGCCGCGCGACGGCGTGCGAGAGCCGCGAGCGGGTGATCTTGGCGTCCTTGGCCAGTTCCGTCATCCGCTTCTGGCGGCGGGGGGCCTGGGAGAGCTGGACGAGCAGACCGTAATAGATGTGCGGCATGCCGGCGTCGCGCTGCAACTGGCGGTCCAGGTGGTCCTCCATGAGCGTGGTGGCGTGGAGGTACGCGCGCCAGACGCTCTGCTCTTCGTCGGAGAGCCAGCGCGGCTCACCGGTGGATGCCGTGGTCATGTACTCCACTGTACGACCTTTTCTTGAAAGTTGAACTAGATAGAGCTAAGGTCTCCGGAGAAGGGAAGCTTGAAGATTAAAGAATCCTTCCTTCTCAAAAAGACGCCTGTAGAAGACTTACCCGGATCAGCAGCGGATGGGGAGTGCCATGACAGTCACCGCGGAGCGCATGCCCGCCCTCTACCTCTCCCACGGCGCCCCGCCGCTGGCCGACGACCCGGTCTGGCCCGGCGAACTGGCCGCCTGGTCCGCAGGGCTGCCCCGCCCCCGCGCCATCCTGATGGTCTCCGCGCACTGGGAGGAGGCCCCGCTGGCCCTCGGGGCCACGGAGACGGTCCCGCTCGTCTACGACTTCTGGGGCTTCCCCGAGCACTACTACCAGGTGCAGTACGCCGCCCCGGGCGCCCCGGCGCTGGCGGAGAACGTACGCAAGCTGCTGCGCGGCGCCGGTACGCCGGTCCAGGACATCCCGGACCGCGGGCTCGACCACGGGGCCTACGTCCCGCTCGTGGAGATGTTCCCGGGCGCCGACATCCCCGTACTCCAGATCTCCATGCCGACGCTGGACCCGCAGAAGCTCATGGACATCGGGCGCAAGCTCGCGCCGCTGCGCGACGAGGGCGTCCTGATCGTCGGCAGCGGCTTCTTCACCCACAACCTGGCCGCCCTGCGGCATGTGGGCGGCGGCACCCCCGGCTGGTCGGCGGAGTTCGACGACTGGGGGAACCGGGCGCTCCAGGCGCAGGACATCGACGCGCTGCTGGACTTCGAGCACAAGTCCCCGGCCGGCCGGCTGGCCCACCCGCGCACCGAGCACTTCGCGCCGCTCTTCGTGACGCTCGGCGCCTCGGAGGGCGAGCTGGACCGGGGCCGCAGCGTCATCGACGGGTTCTGGATGGGGCTCGCGAAGCGGTCGGTGCAGTTCGGCTGAGCCCGGTCCCCGTTCCGGCGTCGGTCACAGGGCCGGCGGGTTCAGTTCGATCGAGCGGAGCGCGGCGGCGAGGGCCGTCGCGTCGCCGACGTCCAGCGCGGTGTCCGTGAACTTGATCGTGTGATCGTCGCCGTGCGCCGCCGCCCGCGCGAACAGCTCGTCGGCGGACGCGGTCACCGGTGTGTACGGGGCGGCCTCGGCCGGGCTGTACGCGGCGGTGACCGCGGCGCTCGCCGCCCACGCGGCCCCCAGGCTCGGCACCCACAGCGCGCGGGGGAGCGCGGGCAGGGTGCGCAGCACGGCATTGGGCGCGGTCGCGGCGTGCACCAGCATGATCGGTTCGCCGTGCCCATGGGTGGCGAACCGATGAGTCGCGGCCCGCACCAGCTCCGCCAGCCGGGCCCGCGCCTCGTCCGGGTCGTCGGTGAACCGCTGCGGCCACACCGGGAACGCGGTGAGCTGCGCCAGCCGGTCCCGGATGCCGCCGCTCTGCTCGGGTACCGGCGGTACGGCGGCCAGCGCGGCCGCGGCGGTGGGCGCGGGCGCGAGAGGGGCCAGCGGGGGCAGCGACTGGTGGCGGGCGGCCCAGTAGCCGAGGCCGTGGGCGAGTTCGGTGATCCGGGGCGCGGTCGCCTCGCCGGTGAGCAGGGTGCGCACGGAGTGGCCGACCCGGATCACGGGGTGGGTGGCGCCCGCCGCGATGCCGGGGAGCAGGCGCGGCCACCACTCGGTGAGGACATCCCGCCAGGGGCGCTCGGCGGTCTCCCGCTCGAAGTACAGCGTCCAGTCCGCGATCCGGCGCGGGTCGCCGAGGGCCTCGCGCCAGTTCTCCGCCGTCACCCGGGTCGCGGTGTCCGGCATGTCCTCCAGCTTGCGGCCGTAGTGGTCGAGCCAGCGGTGGACGGCCGGTGCCTGACCGTGCCGGACCAGCGCCTCGACGGCCATCGGGCCGTGATTGCTCAGCCAGCCGTTGCGTTCGGGGCCCGAGGCGTGGAGGCGCTCCAGTGCCTCGTCGAGCGTGCCGGTGGTGTCGTCCGCGCCGGTGGTCTCATCCGCGCTCGCCGCGCCGTCCCTGCCCGTCGCGCTGCCTGTGTTCCTCGCGCTGCCCGTGTTCCTCGTGTCGTCCATACCGAAGCACGCTAGGTGCGGGGCCGGCGGGGCGTATCGGGCCGCGGACCCGGACCGGGACCGGCCGGGGGCCTAGGGCTGTGGCCCGAGTCGCTTCTCGTACCAGGCCACGTCCCAGTACGTGCCGAACTTCCGGCCCACCTCGGTGTACGTACCGACATGGCGGAAACCGAAGCGCTCGTGCAGCCGGACGGAGGCGTCGTTGGGCTGGGTGATGCCCGCGTACGCGCGGTGCAGGTCCTCGTCGGCGAGCGCCTCGAACAGGGCCGTGTAGAGAAGCGTGCCGACGCCGCGACCAGTGGCCCAAGGGGCGCAGTACACGCTCACCTCGACCGAGGTTGCGTACGCCGCCTTGGGACGGAAAGCGCTGCTGGTGGCGTATCCCAGGATCGAAGCGGGGCCGACAACCCGGACATCCTGAGCAACCAGGAGACGGTGCGGGCCGTCTTCAGGGTGGGAACGCAACCACGGCAGCCGCTGTTCGGGGGTGAAGGGGGTCGTGTCGAATGTGAGCGCAGTCTCACGCACGTAATGGTTGTAGATGTCCGTGAGCGCCACCAAATCACCCTCGACGCCCCGCCTGACCTGCACTTCTGTCCGACTCTCCGGCATGCGCCCTCCCCTCGCGGCGGCACAGGGTACTGCATGATCGCGAAAATGAATGCCAGGCGTGGGAATTCTGTCCGGATTCCAGTCGTTGTTTCCATCGGATGCAGGGCACCCGGAAGGGTGTCGCGACCTACTCAGCAAGGGAGCACGCATGGCAACCCGTGCCGTCGCCCGTCGTTCGTCCACCACCGGTGGGACCAGCCGGGCAAGCAGTGTTCGCGCCGCGGGCGGAGAGATCGCCGATCGCGACCTGGTCGGCATGTACCTGGACGAGATCGCGCGTACGCCACTGCTCGACGCCGCCAAGGAGGTCGAGCTGTCGCAGATCGTCGAGACGGGCGTCTACGCCCGGCAGATACTCGACGGCGCGGTGGACAGCGAGGCCGGCGGGGCCACGCGCGAGGAGCTGGAGGCGCTGGTCGCCGAGGGCGAGCGCGCCAAGGACATATTCATCCGCTCCAACCTCCGGCTCGTCGTTGCCGTCGCCCGCCGCTATCCGCGGGCCGGGCTGCCCCTGCTCGACCTGATCCAGGAGGGCAACGCGGGCCTGGTGCGCGCGGTCGAGAAGTTCGACTACGCCAAGGGCTTCAAGTTCTCCACGTACGCGACGTGGTGGATCCGTCAGGCCATCACCCGTTCCATAGCCGACCAGTCCCGTACGATCCGTCTCCCCGTCCACCTGGTGGAGGAGCTCGGCCGGATCCGCCGGGTGCAGCGCGAGTTCAACCGTGAACACGGTCGCGAGCCGGAGCACACGGAGATAGCGGCGGAGCTGGACTCCACACCGGAGCGCGTGGGCGACGTGCTGGACTGGGCCCGCGACCCGGTCAGCCTCAACATGTCCGTGGACGACGAGGGCGAGACCCAGTTCGGCGATCTGCTGGAGGACACCTCCGCGGTGTCGCCCGAGCAGTCGGTGATGACGCTGCTGCGCAGCGAGGAGCTCGAGGACCTGATCGGCAAGCTCGACAACCGCACTGCCTCCATCATCCGTATGAGGTACGGCATCGAGGACGGCCGTGAGCGGACCCTCACCGAGGTCGGCAAGCAGCACGGGCTCACCCGTGAGCGGATCCGGCAGATCGAGAAGCACGCACTGCTGGAACTGAAGCGAATGGCCCACGACACGGGTTTTGACGCTGCGGCGTGAGCCTTCGTCCAGTAACCTCCGAAATAGGTCGCTTCGCGTGACCCCCTGAACTGAGTCCCGGCGCCCACCCCCCCCTGGCGCCGGGGCTCATTCTTTTGTGGCCCGGCGGTCCTGCGCCCGGTGGCTCCGTGCCTGGAGGCCCTGTGCTCGGTGGCCTGTTCCATGGCGGGTCCGACCCGGGGGTCAGTGGGCCGCCGCGCGGGTCAGGCGGGTGCCCAGATCGCCCAGGTAGTCCACCAGCTGCGGCGGCTCGTGCGCGGTGAAGTCGCAGTCCACCAGCGCCAGCCGGAGCGCCACCCACTCCAGCGAGTCCGCGAGCACCGCCCGCAGTCGGCAACTGTTCTCGCCGGTCCGCTCCAACGGGCCGATCGAGGCCGGCAGCCGCGCGGACACGAAATCCGCCGGGGCCGCGAAGCTCACGTCGACCGCCAGTTCCGGCTGCCGCCGGGTGATGGAACCGGCGAGGAACGCCGCCGCGTCACCCGTGGGCAGCTCGCGCGGGGCGAACCGGGCCCCGGTCGCGAACGGCTCGCTCACCCGGTCGACCCGGAACGTACGCCAGTCCTCGCGCCCCAGGTCGTACGCGACGAGATACCAGCGCCACCCCGTGCTCACCAGCCGGTACGGCTCGGCCTCCCGCTTCGTCTCGGCGCCGTCGCCCGCGCGGTACGCGAACCGCAGCCGCTCCTGCCCGGTGATCGCCGACGCCATCACGGTCAGCGTCCTCGGGTCGATGGTCGAGCCGTCGCCCCGGGTCAGCGGCATCGTCGCGTTCTGCAGCGTCGAGACCCGGTGCCGCAGCCGCGACGGCAGCACCTGCTCCAGCTTCGCCAGCGCCCGCACGGACGCCTCGTCGACCCCCTCGATGGCGTGCCCGGCCCCCGCCCGCAGGCCCACCGCGATGGCCACCGCCTCCTCGTCGTCGAGGAGCAGCGGCGGCATCGCGGTGCCCGCGACGAGCCGGTAGCCGCCGACGGACCCGCGCGAGGCCTCGACCGGATAGCCGAGCTCGCGGAGCCGGTCGATGTCGCGGCGGATGGTGCGCGGACTGACATCGAGCCGCTCGGCGAGTTCGCTGCCCGGCCACTCGCGGGGCGTCTGGAGGAGCGACAACAGATTCAGCAGTCGTGCCGGGGTGTCGGTCATGAGCTCAGCCTTCTGCCGGGTTGTCGGATATGGTCCCGGCCTTCCGCCGGGGTGGCCGCCGTCTCACCAGGATGCTCACCTATTAGGTCATGGACCGACCTAATGAATGTTTAGTTTCTTCATATGACTTCTTCCGCACCTCTGTCGTCCACGGCAGCCGGGCCCACGGTGTCCTCGGACCCGTCGGACCGGCGACGCTGGTTCGCGCTCGCCATCGTCATGACCGCGGCCTTCATGGACCTGGTCGACGTCACGATCGTCAACATCGCCATCCCGAGCATCCAGGAGGACACCGGCGCCTCGTTCAGCTCGATCCAGTGGATCACCGCCGGCTATGCCCTGGCCTTCGCGGCCGGTCTGATCACCGGCGGCCGGCTGGGCGACATCTACGGCCGCAAGCGGCTGTTCCTCATCGGTATCGGCGGCTTCACCGTGGCCTCCGCGCTCTGCGGCTTCGCCGTGAACCCGGAGATGCTGGTCGCCTCCCGCATCCTGCAGGGCGGCACCGCCGCGCTGATGGTTCCGCAGGTGCTGTCGATCGTGCACGCCACCTTCCCGGCGCACGAGCGCGGCAAGGTCTTCGGCCTCTTCGGCGCGATCGTCGGCCTCGGCGCCGTCTCGGGACCGCTGCTGGGCGCGCTGCTCACCGAGTGGAACATCGCCGGTCTCGAATGGCGGCCGATCTTCCTGATCAACCTGCCGGTCGGCATCGCGGGCCTGCTCCTCGGCCGGAAGTTCATCACCGAGTCCAAGGCCCCGAAGGCGCTCCGGCTCGACATGGTCGGCGTCGCCCTGGTGACGCTGGGGATGCTGATGCTGATCTACCCGCTGACCCGTGGGCGCGAGCTGGGCTGGCCGCTGTGGGGCCACGTATCGATGGCCGGCAGCCTGCTGGTGTTCCTGGTCCTGGTGCTGTTCGAGCGGGCGAAGGCACGGAAGGACGGCTCGCCGCTGGTCGAGCTGTCGCTGTTCCGGGTCAAGAGCTTCGCGGCGGGCATCGCGGTGCAGCTGACCTTCGGTATCGGGCTCGGCATCTTCTTCCTGGTCTGGACGCTCTACATGCAGATGGGCCTCGGCTGGAGCGCGCTGCGGGCCGGCACGACCGGTGTGCCGTTCTCGGTCGCCGTGTCGCTCGCCGCCGGGATCTCCGTACAGAAGCTGGTGCCCCGGTTCGGCCGCAAGGTTCTCCAGGCCGGTGCGCTGCTGATGATCGCCGGACTGCTGATCTACATCTGGGAGTCCGACCGCTACGGCATGGGCATCACGTCCTGGCAGATGATCCTGCCGCTGGTGGTCATGGGCCTCGGCATGGGCCTGATCGTGGCGCCGCTGACGGACATGGTGCTCTCCGAGGTGCCGAAGGAGCACTCCGGGTCGGCCTCCGGGCTGATCAACACCGTGCAGCAGATGGGCAATGCGCTCGGACTCGGGCTGGTCGCGGTCGTCTTCTTCGGCTCGATCAGCGACCGGCTGGCGCCGCCGCAGGTGGGCCCGGCGTTCGCGGAGGCATTCCGTGACTCGCTGTGGTGGGTGGCCGGGGTGCTCGCGGTGATCTTCCTGGTGATGTTCGCGCTGCCCGCGCGGCCGCGGCAGCACGCGGAGGGCGGCGACGAGGCCGTGGACGCGGCGGGCGTCGGGAGCACGGCGGGTGCCGAGGGCACGGCCGGCGGCTCCGAGGTCGCCAAGGAGCCTGCTCTGACGTCCTGATCGACCTCCGTCGGGAGGAACACAGGTGCCCGCACCCCTGGGGGTGCGGGCACCTGTGCGTCCGCGTCCGCGTGCGTTCCTGTGCCGGCTCCGGCCCCGGGGTCAGCAGATGCGCGTACGACTCTCCATGGCCCCGCGTGCGGTGTCCTCGTCGCCGTACACCTCGCACATGTGGCGGCCGTCCGGCGTGGCCGTGTGCTCGACCTCCCACAGGCTCGTCTCGCTGCCGTCGAGGAGCAGGAAGGCGTGCTCGTACAGGGTGAATCCGGCGTTCCGCCCGTCCACCCGGCACTGTCGGCCGAAGACCTGGGTGATGTGGTGGGCGAAGGCGGCACGCAGCAGCCGGGCGGTCTCCTCGCCGGGACCGTCGCCGTTCTCCGCGCGGCGCAGGACGCGCCGGGCGTGGTCGGCGGAGTTGTCCGGGGCGTACATCCGGGGCAGCGGGGCCGGGGGAGCCGCCATCAGGACCGTGAGTATCTCCAGGTCGGCCTGCGGCCCGTCGTCACCGAACACCGGGACCTCACCGAAACTTCCGGTCAGCCTGGCGGCGGCGACATGGGCGTCGGCCTCGTCGTCGTAGAGCTCGTGGTGCCTGAGGTCGGGCTCCGTACGGGTCCGCGGGTCCGTCGCGCTCCGCGGACCTCCGTGCACCAGCTCCCACAGGGAGAGCGCGGTGCCGTCGGACAGCAGATACGTGTGCCGGTAGGTCTCGCGGTGGAGTACGGAACTGTGGTGCGAGGAGTGCAGGGAACTGCTGTGGGCGAGCGCGGTACCGAGTCTCTCGACCGTGTTGTCGGGCAGGTCGAAAGAGTTGAGTGCCCGTCGCAGGAGTCGCTCGAGGTGCTGCTCGGTTGTCTCGTACGGATCGCTCAAGGTGCTGTCTCCAGGCCGTTGCCGCGTGTTACTTGCTGCGTGCATAACGTAGTCCCTGGGTCCGACATCGTGACCGGGGTTCAGGAAAACGTATGGCGCACGCAGATGGTTCCTGATGGTTCGTCCAACTTCCTTACCCGGGGGGCGAGTCGGGCTCCGGGCCGCTGCCCGCCGACGGCCGTGAGGGGCGCGGCCGTATGCCGTAGAGCTCGCTGTACGCGGGGTAGCAGCCACCGCCGGGGCGGCCGTCCACGCTCCGAGCTGCCCGAACGGCCTTCACGATGGCACGCGCGAGCACGTCCGCACCGGCCGCCAGCAGCTCGTTGAGCGCGATCGGATTCTGCGGATCCAGCGGCCGGGCGCCGGTGGCCAGCGCGAAAACGGTGTCCCCGTCGGTGAGCAGATGTACGGGGCGGACGGCGCGCGCCAGTCCGTCGTGCGCCGTACCCGCGAGCTTCTGCGCCTGGGCCCGGGTGAGGTCGGCGTCCGTGGCGACGACGGCGAGCGTGGTGTTGAGCGGGGGCCGTGCGTTCGCGTCCCACGCCTCGGCGAGCCGCCGCTCCGCCGCGCGGAGGGTCTCGGGCACCGGGTGCACCGGCGGTTCGGCGGCGCCGTACTCCCCGTACAGCACCCCGGTACGCGGATCGACCACCGAGCCCGCCGCGTTCACCACGACGAGCGCGCCGACCGTGATCCCGGAAGGCAGCCGCATGCTCGCCGTGCCCACGCCGCCCTTGAGCTGCCCGGCGACCGCGCCCGTACCGGCGCCCACGCTCCCCTCGGCCACCGGTGCCCCTGGCTCCGCGGCCGCCGCGTCCTCCACCGCCGCACGACCCGTCGCGGCGTCGGGGCGGGCCCGCCAGTCACCGCCCCGCCCCAGGTCGAAGACGCAGGCGGCGGGGACCACCGGCACCACCTGCGCCGGATCGGGGCCGACCCGCACCCCGCGCCCCTGCTCCTCCAGCCAGGCCATCACGCCGGACGCCGCGTCCAGTCCGTAGGCGCTGCCGCCCGTCAGGACGACGGCATCGACGCGCTGCACCAGATTGCACGGATCGAGCGCGTCCGTCTCCCGGGTGCCGGGACCGCCACCGCGTACGTCGACGGCCGCGATCGCACCGCCCTCGGGGGCGAGGACGACAGTGGTGCCGCTCAGCGCGCCCTCGCCCGGCACCTGCGCGTGGCCGACGCGCAGCCCCGCGACATCGGTCAGCGCGTCGAGCGGCCCGGAGTCGTTCGGCTCGGCGTCATTCGGCCCGGCGGTGTTCGGCGGGGCGGAGGGGCCCGTCGGCTTCCGGGGTTCTTCCGTCACTGTGTGCTCCTCACTGCGTGAGCCGTCACCGGCCGTCCGTCGCGCTCACCCGGCCACGGCGGGCCGCCGGGACAGCAGCACTCCCACGGCCACGGCCGCCGCGGCCACCAGACCGGCCGCGAACACCGCCCACCCGCCGGCGAACGTACAGGCCAGGATGGCCAGCGCGGCCACGGGGAGGGGCAGTTGCTCCGCGAGGTCGCGCTTGAAGTGGCGGGTGTGCAGCGCCCACACCGTCAGTAGGAAGAGCGCGGAGGGAATGGTCACCGCAGCGGCGGCCACCGTGTCCGAGACATGGGCCTTGCCCACGGCCTGCTCCACCGCCACCTCGATGCCCGCACCGATGGCGGCCGCGGAACCGAAGATCAGGAAGTGTCCGTATCCCCAGATGAACGCTTCCCTGCTGCCGCGCAGGTAGTCATGGATCGGCACAGCGAAATAGATCCACCAGGCGGAGAAGACGATCAGCAGCCCGCCCGCGGCGATCGGTAGCAGTTCACCGAACGCGTGGTGCTCGTCCACCGCCTCCTGGACCGCGACCGTGGCCGCCGCGATCGTCTCGCCCAGCACGATGATCGTGAACAACCCGTAGCGCTCACTGATGTGGTGCGGATGCCAGCTCGTCGAGCGGTCGCGCTCGGCGATCGCAGGAACGGACATCTCCGCGAGCGCGAGCACGACGAAGACGGCGGTACGGACTCCGCCCGAGTCGGCGGGCAGCAGCAGCATGGCGATCCAGCCCAGCTGCACCACCGTGATCCCGACGGCGTACCGCCGCGCGACGCGCCGCTCCCCGCCCTGGGTGCAGTGCGCGGCGCGCAGCCACTGGCTGGTCAGCGCGAGCCGCATCACCACGTAACCGATGACGACGATCGTCCAGTCGCCCGCGTCGAAGGCGCGCGGCACTCCGGCGGCGAGGATGAGCACACCGGTGATCTGGACGAGCGTGACGGCGCGGTACAGCGGGTCGTCGGTGTCGTAGGCCGAGGCGAACCAGCTGAAGTTGACCCAGGCCCACCAGATCGCGAAGAAGACGGCTGCGTAGCTGCCGATTCCGGTGAGGGCGTGGCCTTCGGCGACGGCATGTACCAGCCGCGCGCCCGCCTGGGCCACGGCAACGACGAAGCAGAGGTCGAAGAAGAGTTCCAGCGGGGTCGACGCGCGATGTTTCTCGGTGCGGCTGCGAGCCGTCATTACGGGCATGGGAGCCAGCACACCAGACGGTGTCGATCACGCCGAACGGGGCATGCCCCGGATGGGCGATCGGGCTCACCCAGCCGAGCCGTATAACAGGACCAACCATCACGTACGACCCTACGGTGACGGGGTGACCGAGCCGCCAGAAGCCTCCGCCGCAGCCGCGCAGCCCGCCCCCGGTGCACGCCCCGGCTCCACCGGAGCACCCGGCACCCCACCGCCCGCCGACCCGGGGACGACGGGCCCCGGGACGACCGACTCCGGGACGACCGACTCCGGGACGACGGGCTCCGGGACGACCGGCTCCGGGACGACGGGCCCCGGTCCCCGGACCTCTGGCCCCGGGACCGCCGGGCCCCGCTCTGTCACCGCCACCGCGACCGCGGCCGGTGTCATCGTCTCCGCCCTCCTGATCCTCGCGATCGTGTTCGGCAGCCGGCTGCTGGAGAACTTCGACTCCGCCCTTCTTCCGTACGCCGTCGCCACCGTCTTTCTCGCCTTCGGCGTCGCCTACCGCTACACGGTCTGGGTCTCCGCGCCCGGCGCCCGGCGGCTCTTCAAGCAGGGGTGGCGGAGCTTCTTCTCGGTGGCCAACTTCCGCAAGTCCCCCACCGCGCTGCCCCGGATGATCGCCACGTATCTGGGCTTCCAGAAATTCCTCGGCGCCCGCTCGCACGCCCGCTGGGCCGCCCATCAGCTGATCTTCTGGGGCTGCGTCCTCGCCGCCCTGATCACCTTCCCGCTGACCTGGGGCTGGTTCACCTTCACCTCCGGCAGCGGCTCGGGTCCCGGCTACGAGATGCGTATCTGGGGCTTCAAGATCATCGGATTCGACTCCCTGGACTTCCTGGGCTGGCTGATGTTCCACGGCCTGGACATCGCCGCCGTGCTCGTCATCCCCGGCGCCTCGTACTTCCTGTGGCGCCGGATGAAGGACCGTGGCGCCATCACCGGCCAGCGCTTCGCCTACGACCTGGTCCCGCTGATCGCTCTCATCGTCATTTCCGTGACCGGCCTGCTGCTCACCTTCTCGTCGATCTTCCTGCACGGCGGCGGATACGAATTCCTGGCGGTCCTCCACATGGTGTCGGTGGTGTTCACCCTCATCTACATCCCGTTCGGGAAGTTCTTCCACATCGTCCAGCGCCCGGCCGCGGTCGGCATGCAGCTGTTCAAATACACCGCCCGCCAGGACCGGGAGGTCTTCGGCTGCCGTCGCTGCGAGGAGCCCATCGACACCGGGCCCTATGTCGAGAACCTCCGCGGCACCATGCGCGACCTCAGCCTGGACTTCGACGAGTGGGCCGAATACTGCCCGCGCTGCAAGCGGGTGCTGCGTGGCAGTGCCTATCTCTCCCACGTGAAGAAGGGCTTCAAGTGACCGCGGATCCGCGTGCGGCCGACCCCCGTACGGCCGTCCCTCTCGACCCCTCGCTCGCCCCGCCCGGGACCCGCGCCTTCCGGGACGCGGGCGGTATCCCCGCCGACCGGTGGCACGCCGACCAGAACGGCGAGACGCTCGTCCCCACCCACTGCTGCTTCTGCGGGGTGCAGTGCGGGATGTATCTGCGCGTCGACCGTGGCGGCAAGGTCTTCGGCGTCGAACCCCGCAACCACGACATCAACCGGATGCGGCTGTGCCCCAAGGGAATCAACGCGTACCAGCAGGTCAACCACCCCGACCGGCTCACCGCCCCGCTGATGCGCCGCTCCCGTGACGAGGACTTCCGCGAGGTCTCCTGGGACGAGGCGCTCGACTTCACCGTCGCCGAGATCAAACGCATCCAGCAGAGCTACGGGAACGACGCCTTCGGGCTCCTCGGCGGCGCCAGCCTCTTCTCCGAAAAGACCTATCTGGTCGGCAAATTCGCCCGGGTCGCCCTCAAATCCCGGCACGTCGACTACAACGGCCGGCTCTGCATGGTCAGTGCTGCGGGCGCCAATAAACTCGCCTTCGGCATCGACCGGGCCGGCAACCCCTTCTCCGACATCCTGCTCACTGACTGCCTGCTGATCGCGGGCTCCAACGTCGGCGAGTGCTTCCCCGTGATGACCCAGTACGTGTGGGGAGCCCGGGACCGCGGCGCGAGCCTGATCGTCGTCGACCCGCGCGAGACGGCCATCGCGCGGACCGCTGACATCCACGTCGCCCTCAAGCCCGGCACCGATTCGGCCTTCTTCAACTCCGTGCTGAACGTGGTCATCGAGGAGGGGCTGACCGACGAGGCCTATCTCGCCGCCCACGCCACCGGCTGGGAGGAGGTGAAGGCCAAGGCCGCCGAGTACCCGCCGTCCAGGGCCGCCGAGATCTGCGGCATCCCCGCCGAACAGATCGTCCAGGTCGCCCGCGCCTTCGCCCGCGCGCCCAAGGCCATGGCCTGGCACGCCCGGGGCATCGAGCACCACTCGCAGGGCGTCGAGAACTGCCTCACTGTGATCAACCTCTGCACCGCCACCGGCCACATCGGCAAACCCGGCGCCGGCTACGGCACCATCACCGGCCAGGGCAACGGGCAGGGCGGCCGTGAGCACGGGCAGAAGTCCGACCTCCTGCCCGGCGGCCGCTCGATCATGAACGAGGAGCACCGCAGGCAGATCTGCGAGATCTGGGGCATCGAGGAATCCGAACTCCCGCCCGCGGGCACCTCGATGATGGAAATGGTCTGGCAGATGCAGCGCCGCGAGATCCGCGGCCTGATCGGCATCTGCAACAACCCCTTCGTCTCCCTGCCCAACTACAGAGTGGTCAAGGAGGGTTACGACGCCACAGAGTTCCACGCTCAATTCGACTTCTTCCTTTCCGAGACCGTTGCCAACGCTCATGTCGTCTTCCCTGTCACCACCTGGGCCGAGGACGAAGGGGTGATGGCCAACGCCGAGGCCCGGGTGGTCAAGCACAACAAGGCACAGGACCCGCCGCCCGGCGTACGGACCGACACCTGGGTGATGTGCGAACTTGCCCGGCGCCTCGGCACGGGCGACAAGTTCGCCTTCGCCGACTCCCGCGCAGTCTTCGACGAACTGCGGACCGCCTCCGCCGGCACCGTCAACGACTACTACGGCATCACCTACGAGCGGCTGGAGGAGACCGGCGGAATCGCCTGGCCCTGCCCCTCCACCGACCACCCCGGCACCCCTCGGCTCTTCGAGGACGGCCGGACCTACCACCCGGATGGCAAGATCCATCTACAGGTCGTCGAATGGCACCCGCCGATGGATCCGTACGACGACGAGCACCCCATGTCGCTCACCACCGGGCGCACCGTCGCCCACTTCCTCTCCGGCAACCAGACCCGCCGTCTGGGCGCCCTCGTGGAACAGACCCCGCGTCCCTGGGCCGAGCTCCATCCCTCCCACGGCTTCCGCAACGGCGAACCGGTCCGCGTCGTCACCCGGCGCGGCAGCGAGGTCTTCCCCGCACTGGTCACCGAGGCGATCCGCCCCGACACCGTCTTCATCCCGTACCACTGGCCCGTCCCCACCGCGGCCAACGCCCTCACCATCGATGCCCTCGACCCCCGCTCCAAGATCCCCGAGTACAAGGTGTGCGCCTGCCGTATCGAGCACGCCGAGAAGATCGACGAGGTCCCCGCACCTCCCGTCGCACCCGGCCATGTCGCCTACCCGGAGACCCAGGTCTCCCGTACCGACCCGCTGCCGCCCACGGCTCCCCAGGGGCGCGGCACCTCGGAGAGGAGCTGATCGCCGCATGATGGGCAGAACGATCTTCATCGACCCGGGGCGCTGCATCGGATGCCAGGCCTGCGTCTCGGCCTGTCGGGAATGCGACTCGCACCGGGGCAAGTCGATGATCCACCTCGACTACACCGACGAGGGCCAGTCGGTGGCCTCCCTTCCCACGGTCTGCATGCACTGCGAGGACCCGGTCGCCCCGTGCGCCGAGGTGTGTCCCGCCGACGCCATCCTGGTGACCGCCGACGGTGTGGTGCAGCAGGCCGACACCACCCGCTGCATCGGTTGTGCCAACTGCGTCAACGCCTGCCCCTTCGGCGTCCCGAAGATCGACCTTCAGGCGAAGCTGCAGATGAAATGCAACCTCTGCTACGACCGCACCGCCTACGGCCTCGCCCCCATGTGCGCGACCGTCTGCCCGACCGGAGCGCTGTTCTACGGGACCGTCGAGGAGCTCCAGGCCGAGCGCCCCGGCGTCCAGGTCGCCGACACCTTCACCTTCGGCCGGAGCGAGGTACGCACCGGCGTGGCCATGGTCGTTCCCGCCGACAGGGTGCAGTGGCCGGTGCCGGGCGGCCTTCCCGTCGTCGAGATCAACGGGAAGGACGTCCGCCGATGAGCGTCACCGACCAGTCACCCTCCGACCAGCCGCTCTCCGGCGATCCGCGCGAAGCCCTGCACGACCGGATCGCCGCCGACTCCCTGACCACCCGACGCGACTACCTCCGGATCGTGGCGACCGTCTCCGGCGGACTCGCCATCGGCAGCCTGGGCGTGGCGGGCGGAATCCTGCCGCGCCACGGCGACCCCGACGATGCCAGGACACCCCCGCCGAAGAGGATCGCCGCCCAGCTCCTTCCCGGCGAGTCCCTCGCCTTCCACTACCCGGACGAAGAGGACAAGGCGGTCGCTGTCCGGCTGGACGACGGCAACCTCGTCGGTTACTCCGCGATCTGCACCCATCTCGCCTGTGCCGTGCTCTGGCGCAAGGACCGCGGTTCCGAGGGCGAGCTGTACTGCCCCTGTCATGAGGGGGTCTTCGACGCCCGCACCGGTGAGGTCACCGCCGGGCCACCGCCCCGTGCGCTGCCCAAGGTGGTCCTCACCGAACAGGCCGACGGCAGTATCTGGGCGATCGGCACGACCCGCTCGGGCGAGAGCATCGAGCGCGGCCTGTGCCGTCAGCTCAGCGAGGACCGCCCGGACCTCGCCTCCCGTATCGGCTGTCCCGCCGTCAAGGGCGGCGGCGCGGAGGCACCCGAGGCCGAGACCCCTGGCGGGCGGACATGAGCGACGCCCGGCAGCCCCGCAACCAGGAGCCCTCGGAGTACCCGGGGTACCCGGAGTACCACCCGGGAAGTGCTCGCCCCGAACTCAACCGGCCCGTCCACGAGCGTTACCCGCAGATCCGCGCCACCAGCGGTTACGGCGACCCCCGAGTCCGCCACACCGGCCCCGGTCCGGGGGCCGGCACCGACCAGGAGCCCGAGCGGACCTCGAAACTGACGGCCCGGCTGGTTCTCGCCATGACGGTGGTCATCGGACAGCTCTGGGGCCTGACCGTCATCATCGACGCCTGGATGGAGGGCAACACCGGCGGCACGGCCTGGTGGGGCGCCGGCTTCCTCTGTCTGTCGTTCCTCGTCGTCCTCGGACTGTGGCTGATCGACCCGAAGGATCGCTGACCACCGCCGTACCCTTGATGTATGAGCACCGCCCCTGCCCCCGGCCCGCGCGATTCGAAGCCCTCCCAGCCGGACCGGCCGAAACCGAAACCGGCTCTGATCTTCGACGATCCGCTGGACCAGCAGTCCGCGGACGATACGGACCGAGGGTGGGGCGAGCGGGCCCCGGCCGGTGGCAGCGCCGCCGATTTGGCGCGCTTCCTCGACGAGAAGCCGCCCCACCACATCTGATTCCCCGCTCCGTGGTGGTCCGGCGGCGTTGCTGCCGGTTCTTGCGCTGTGTGTCGCGCTACTCGTCGTGACCCCGGCCGGGGGTCTGGCCGGGAGTCTCGCCCGTCGAGCCGCCGCCGCGCTGCGAGACGAGGGCGTCGCGGATCTCCTTCAGCACCTCCAGCTCGCTCACCTCCAGCGTCTCCTGCACGCCTTCCTTCGCGGCCTGCATGGCCGCCCGCTTGGCGAGGTACTTGGCCATGGGCAGGACCATCAGGAAGTAGACGACGGCGGCCGTGATCAGAAAGCTGAGGGTGGCGCTGAGCACCGAACCCCACAGGATCCGGATGCCCTCGGTCGTCTCGCCCCTCTTCGGGTCCGTGATGCACGGGCCCTTGAGGCAGGAGCTGTAGCCCTCCAGGTCCTTGGTGCCGAACGCACCGACCAGCGGGTTGATGACTCCCTTGACGATCGAGTTCACGATCTGGGTGAACGCGGCGCCGATGACGACGGCGACCGCCAGATCGATCACATTGCCGCGCATCAGGAAGGCTTTGAACCCTTCCAGCAGACTGACCTTCTTCTCGCTCACAGGTGAGCGTTCCTTCGCGTGTGCCGTAGGCGGAGCAAACCCCTCCGCAACTTACGGCAGTACGCGTCGAATCCACCCAATCTGCGGGTTTGGCAAGGTGACTTGACCGGTCATCAGTACGCATCAGCACAGGGACACCGCCAGTTGGGACGAGATACTCGCGCCGGCCAGTGCGGTGGCCGTGTCCCGGGGGACCGACAGCACGATCAGTGCACCGTCCTCCGCGGAGCCCTCGGAACCCTCTGTCGTGGCCTGCGGCACCTCCGCCACCCGTGCGCCTTTCGCCAGCACCCGGACCCCGGAACCGGATCCGGTCCCGGTCTCCCCGGCAGCGATCACGTCTACGTGGTCACCCGGCCGCAATAAGCGCACCGTCCCCGCATCCGCGATCCGGACCGGCGCCGCGGACATCAACCGAGCCGGTCGCCGCGCCCGCTCCGGCGCCGCCCCGGCTGTCCCCCCGGCCCCCACCCCGTACGCGGCGTCGCCGCCCGCGCCCGCGCCGTCACCGCCCAGCCCCGTGGCGGCGAGCGCGGCAGCCGTCACGGCCAGCCCGGCCGCGAGGGCACGGCGCTGCAGCCACAACGCCCGCCGCAGCCGGTGCCCACCACCTCCACGCACCCGCAACGGTCCGAACGCGGGTACCCCACAGACCGGGGGCGCTGCTGACGGAGACGGCAACGGCAACGGCGAGAACGACGGGGATGACACGGACGACGGGGAAGTCGCAGGCGACCCGGACAACGCGGATGACACGGGCGACCCGGACAACGCGGACGACGCGGACGACGGAAACATGGTCGACACCACCTGCCATGAGGAGTTTCGGACGAACACCCCTCACGATCCACCGTCCGCGAGATTTCCGCCGAAGCCTGTGGAGAGCCCCGGAGTTGTGGACAACTCCGTCACCCACTCACGCCGCAACCGACCCACGCCCACCTCGCCTGCGGCCGTCCCTCACCTACCCGCTAAGGCAGCTCGATCCCCGGCTTGAGCCCGTCCAGCGCATGCGGGCACGGGCAGTCCCGGTCCGCCTCCGTGGGCAGGGCGGCCACCACGTCGAACAGCACCGCCCGCAGCCGGTCCACGTTGGCCGAGAACACCTTCAGTACATCCCCGTGCGAGACGCCCTCGCCGGCCTCCGCGCCCGCGTCCAGGTCCGTCACCAGGGTCATCGTCGTGTAGCAGAGGCCCAGTTCGCGGGCGAGGACGGCCTCCGGGTGACCGGTCATCCCGACCACCGACCAGCCCATCGCCGCATGCCAGCGCGACTCCGCCCGGGTCGAGAAGCGCGGCCCCTCGACGACCACCAGCGTCCCGCCGTCCACCGGTTCCCAGCTCTTCGCCCGAGCCGCAGCCAGCGCCGCCCTGCGCCCCTCGGGGCAGTACGGATCGGCGAAGCCCAGATGCAGGACGTTCGGCTCCGCCCCGTCGGCCCGGGTCTCCCCGTCGTAGTACGTCTGCGTCCGGGCCTTCGTGCGGTCCACCAGCTGGTCGGGCACGAGCAGGGTGCCTGGCCCGTACTCCGGACGCAGGCCGCCCACCGCGCACGGGCCGAGCACCTGACGTACACCGACGGAGCGCAGCGCCCACATGTTGGCCCGGTAGTTGATGCGGTGCGGCGGCAGATGGTGGCCGCGTCCGTGGCGGGGGAGGAAGGCGACCCGGCGGCCGCCGACCTCGCCGAGGAAGAGGGAGTCGCTCGGCCGTCCGTACGGGGTGTCCACGCGCACCTCCGTGACGTCCTCCAGGAAGGAGTACAAGCCCGAGCCGCCGATGACACCGATCTCTGCGTTCACCATGCGATCACATTAGCGGCGCGGAAAAACGCCGGGAGCCCCGCCGTACGGATCGGCGGGGCTCCCGGTGGAAGTGCGCTGTGGAAGTGCGGTTCGGCTCAGGCGGCCGACGTGCCGCTCGTCGAGGACGAGGAGGACGACGAGGACGCCGAAGAAGAAGAGGAAGCGGACGACACGGACGACTTCGAGTCGGATCCCGTCGACGCCGAAGACGGCGAGGAATCGGACGAAGCGGAACCGGACGCCTTCGCCGAGGACGAAGCCGGCGTGCTGCTCGACGACGAGCCACGGCTGTCGTTCCGGTAGAAACCGGAACCCTTGAAGACGATGCCGACCGCCGAGAACACCTTCTTCAGGCGTCCTTCGCAGCTCGGGCACACGGTGAGGGCGTCATCGGTGAACTTCTGCACCGCCTCGAGGCCCTCGCCACATTCGGTGCACTGGTACTGATAGGTCGGCACTTGCTCCTCCTGGCACTCTGACTCAATGAGTGCTAACGACGCTCCATACTGACGTATTCCGCAGCATCAGTCCACCGTGACCGGCTTCCGGTGACCGACACCACGTGCCACGGTCCGTCCCGGGGCGGCGGGCGCGAGCCTCGAACGCAGTCCCACCAGGGTGATCAGCGCAAGTACGGTCCCCACGAGCGGCACCACGAATCCGGTGCTGGCCCCGTGGGCGTCCGCGAGCCGCCCGGCGACCGTCACCGCCGCCGCCTGGCCGAGCGCGACCGAGCCCGTCAGCCAGGTGAACGCCTCGGTCCGGGCGGACCCCGGCACCAGAGCCTCGACCAGTGTGTAGCCGCTGATCAGGGCCGGGGCGATGGAGAGCCCGACCAGAAGTCCGAGCCCGGCCAGCAGTGGCACCGAGTGCACCGCCCACAGCCCGGACGCGGTCAGGGTGAGTGCCGCGTACCCGACGATCAGCCGACGCCGCGGCCCGCTCTTCCAGGCGATGGCGCCGCAGGCGATCCCGGCGAGCATGTTGCCGGCCGCGAAGACGCCGTACAGCAGGCCGTTGGCTCCCGGGCGGCCGATCTCCTCGGCGAACGCGGTCAGCGAGACCTGCATGCCGCCGAAGACCGCGCCGATCCCGAGGAAGGCCACCGCGAGCACCCGCACACCGGGCACGGAGAGGGCGGAGGCGTGCCGCTGGGAGGTGCCGGACGCGGCGTTGCGCACCGCGGGCTGGGTACGGCGCTGCGCGGCGAAGAGCAGCCCGCCGACCAGGGTCAGCGCGGCCTCCGTGATCAGACCGGCCGCCGGGTGCACCCCCGTGCACAGCGCGGTGGCGAGCACCGGGCCGATGACGAAGGTGAACTCGTCCGTCACTGATTCGAAGGCGGCCGCGGTGGACAGCAGCGGCGAGGCCTCGCGGTCCGGTGTCGCACCGAGCACGGCCGCCCAGCGGGCCCGCACCATCGGCCCGACCTGCGGAACGGACGCACCCGTAGGCACCGCCGCCACGAACAGCGCCCACAGGGGCGCGTCCGCCAGCGCCAGCACCGTCAGCGCCGAGACGGACGCCGCGTGCACGAGGACGCCGGGCAGCAGCACGGCGCGCTGGCCGAAGTGGTCGGCGAGCTTGCCGGTCTGCGGGGCGAACAGGGCCATGGCTACACCGGTCACGGCGGCGACGGCGCCCGCGCTGCCGTACGAGCCGGTGGTGTGCTGGACCAGGAGCACGATGCCGATGGTCAGCATCGCGAAGGGCTGCCGTGCGGCGAAGCCCGGAAGGAGAAAAGTCCACGCACCCGGGGTGCGCAGCAACTGCCCGTAACCGGGGCGGTCGGTGACCGTGGACGCCACGGTCCATGCCTTTCTGCCGCCTGGTGGCCGAGCTCCCGCGGGACGGCCCGCACGGATGGTGCGGGCTCGTTCGTGCGGGTGCTGCCGAGAGCTGTCCTCTTCGCGCGGAACTGCGGTAGATGCCGGGCGCTCAGCAGAGGCGGAGGACGCCACGACCGCCATACGGTCGCGCCAGCTCTGCGTCAGGCAGAGTTGGTCGTTCAGGTTGGTCGATCGGGTCGATCGGGTCGATCGGGTCGATCGGGTCGGTCGACCCCGTCACAGGGGTCGACCGGTTCCCTTCACGATACAGGCAGAGGCCCTTGTGCACCTGTGAATGTGCGCAAGGACTCCACCGACGCCTCGGATCGGAAGTTCCGGCAAGGTGCGCCCTTGAGGCCCGCCGAGGCCCCTGGAAACCGCCCGCCAGGACCCGCCGAGGCCCGCGCTCTCAGTGGCGCGTCTTTTTCGGTCCGCCGGTCTTGCCCAGCTTCTTCACGGCCTTCAGCGCATGTGCCACGTCGTGCACCACATCGTGTGCCGCATGGGGCCCCGCGAGGCTCTCGCCACCGCTGCTGCCCCCACTGCCACCGTTGCCGCTTCTGCCGCCGGCCCCCAGCCAGCCCGCGAGCTTGCCGCCCTCGCCGACCGCGTGCAGCCGTTCCTCCGCCGCGTCGCGCACCGGATCGGTGGCGACCACCAGCAGCTCGTCGCCGCGCCGCAGCACGGTCGAGGGCGCCGGTACGAAGCTCTTGCCGTCCCGCACGACGAGGGTGACGGCGGCCCCGGCGGGCAGTCGCAGCTCCCCGACCTCCACACCGTGCATCTTCGACCGGCCGGGGATCGCCACCGACAGCAGATGGCCGCGCAGCCGCTCCAGCGGCGCCGACTCGATGCCCAGGTCGGCGGCCTCGGCCGGATCGTCGGAGATCTTCAGGGCCCTCGCCAGCCAGGGCAGGGTCGGCCCCTGGATGAGGGTGTAGACGACGACGAGGACGAAGACGATGTTGAAGATGCGAGTGGAGCCCTCGACCCCGGCGACCATCGGAATGGTCGCCAGGATGATGGGCACGGCGCCGCGCAGGCCCGCCCAGGACATGAGCGCCTTCTCCTGCCAGGGCAGCCGGAACGGCGCCAGCGAGATGAAGACCTCCAGCGGACGCGCCACCACGGTCAGTACCAGTCCCACGATGATCGCGGGCCAGAAGTCGTCGAGCAGATCGTGCGGCGTGACCAGGAGACCGAGCAGCACGAACATGCCGATCTGGGCCAGCCAGCCGAGCCCGTCGGCGAAGCCGCGGGTGGCGGGCCAGTGCGGCAGCTTGGCGTTGCCGAGGATCATCGCGGCCAGATAGACGGCGAGGAAGCCACTGCCGTGGACCAGGGCGCCCGCCGCGTACGCGGACACCGCGATCGCCATCACGGCGATCGGATAGAGGCCGGACGCGGGCAGCGCCACATGGCGCAGCCCGTACGAGCCGAGCCAGCCTACGGCGATACCCATGGCCGCGCCGATCGCGAGCTCCAGCGCTATCTCGCCGACCAGTACGTACCAGCTGTCCACCGGCCCCTTGGTCGAGAAGGCGACCACCAGGATCACCACAGGGGCGTCGTTGAAGCCGGACTCGGCCTCCAGCACACCGGTGACCCGGGCGGGCAGCGGCACCTTGCGCAGCACGGAGAAGACCGCGGCGGCGTCCGTCGACGAGACGACCGCGCCGATGATCAGCGACTGCCGCCAGTCCAGGCCGACCAGGTAGTGCGCCCCGGCCGCCGTGACGCCCACGCTCACCGCGACGCCGACCAGCGAGAGCATGACCGCGGCGGGCAGCGCCGGTTTGATCTCTTTCCACTTCGTGCCGAGGCCACCCTCGGCGAGGATCACGACCAGTGCGGCATAGCCGATGACCTGGGTCAGTTCCGCATTGTCGAACTTGACGTCGAAGATGCCGTCCTGCCCTATGGCGATCCCGATGCCGAGGTACAGGAGCAGGCTGGGGAGCCCGCTGCGGGACGAGATGCGCACCGCCGCCACCGCGACGAGCAGTACGAGTGAGCAGACGAGCAGGAGTTCGTTGAGCGTGTGGACAGACAGTGGCCGTTCCTTCCCTGCGTACGCCTGCCGAGTCGACCGGATCGACCCTCGGCATCGGCCATTGGCGGCCGGTACTTCGTTACCTTACCTAATCTTTAACGTTTTCTTGATGCCCTCGAGTGTTCGTGCGATCGCTACGCAATTCGAACCATCCCGATACCGCGTCAGAGCCGTCCCGGCGCTGCGCCTATGGTTGCTCCTGCACTCCCAGGACCACCTGCCCCTCGAAGGACAGCGATGCCCGCCAACGAAACCGCCTCTTCCGCCTCCACCGGTTCCGCCGGTGCGAAGACCGGCAGGAAGAAGGGGCGACGTGCCCGCCTGATCGTGATCGTTCTGGTGCTGGCGCTTGTCGCGGGTATCGGTTACGGGACGTTCTGGTCCGTATCCACCGTGCGCGCCTCGTACCCGCAGACGACCGGGTCGACGAAGCTCGACGGCCTCGACGGCAGCGTCGACGTCAAACGCGACAGTTACGGAATCCCGCAGCTGTACGCGGACTCCGATGCCGACCTCTTCCGCGCCCAGGGCTTCGTCCAGGCGCAGGACCGCTTCTGGGAGATGGACGTCCGCCGTCACATGACGGCCGGCCGGCTCTCCGAGATGTTCGGCTCCGGACAGGTCGAGACGGACTCCTTTTTGCGCACGCTGGGCTGGCGCAAGGTCGCGCAGGAGGAGTACGACAATGTCCTGTCCGAGGACACCAAGAAGAACCTCCAGGCGTACGCGGACGGCGTGAACGCCTACCTCAAGGGGCGCGACGGCAAGGACATCTCCGTCGAGTACGCGGCCCTCGGCTTCACCAACGACTACAAGCCGACCGAGTGGACCCCGGTCGACTCGGTCGCCTGGCTCAAGGCCATGGCCTGGGACCTGCGCGGCAACATGCAGGACGAGATCGACCGCTCGCTGATGACCAGCAGGCTCGACGCGAAGCAGATCGAGGACCTCTACCCGGCGTACCCGTACGACAAGCACCGGCCGATCGTCGACCAGGGTGCGATCTCCTCGGTCACCGGGAAGTTCGACCCGGACGCGACCCCGTCCGACAACATCGGCTCGAACACCGCGCAGGGCGCCACCGAGGGCCTGAACACCCAGCTCTCCTCGCTCTCCGACACCCTCGACCAGATCCCGGCGCTGCTCGGCCCGAACGGCAACGGCATCGGGTCCAACTCCTGGGTGGTCTCCGGCGACTACACGACGACCGGCAAGCCGCTGCTCGCCAACGACCCGCATCTGGCGCCGCAGCTGCCCTCGCTCTGGTACCAGATGGGCCTGCACTGCCGCGAGATCACGGCGAAGTGCCAGTACGACACCGCGGGCTACACCTTCTCGGGCATGCCCGGCGTGATAATCGGTCACAACCAGGACATCGCCTGGGGCTTCACCAACCTCGGCGCGGACGTCACCGACCTCTTCCTGGAGAAGGTCTCCGGCGACGGCTACCTGTACGACGGCAAGGTCAAGCCCTTCACCACCCGTGAGGAGACCATCAAGGTCGCGGGCGGCAAGGACCGGACGATCACCGTCCGCGAGACGAACAACGGCCCGCTGGTCTCCGACCGCAGCAGCGAACTGGAGACGGTCGGCCAGAAGGCTCCCGTCACCAACTCGGCCCCGGACCGGGCCGACGGCTACGCGGTCGCCCTGAAGTGGACCGCGCTGGAGCCCGGCAAGTCCATGGACGCCGTCTTCGAGCTGAACCGGGCCAAGGACTTCAAGACCTTCCAGGCGGCGGCCGAGCACTTCGAGGTCCCGTCGCAGAACCTCATCTACGCCGACACCGACGGCAACATCGGCTACCAGGCGCCCGGGAAGATCCCGGTCCGCCTCGACGGCGACGGGACGATGCCCAGCCCCGGCTGGTCCTCGAAGTACGGCTGGGAGAAGGAGCCGATCCCGTTCGACGAACTGCCCTACGAGTACAACCCGAAGCGCGGCTACATCGTCACTGCCAACCAGGCGGTCATCGACGAGGAGAAGTACCCGCACCTGCTGACCAAGGACTGGGGCTACGGCAGCCGCAGCCAGCGGATCGACGACCTCATCCAGTCGAAGATCAAGGGCGGCGGGAAGATCTCGACCGAAGACATGCAGAAGATGCAGATGGACAACACCAGCGAGATCGCCGCGCTGCTGGTGCCCGAGCTGATGAAGATCAATGTCTCGGACAAGAGCGTCCGCGAGGCGCAGAAGCTCCTGGAGGGCTGGGACTACACCCAGGAGTCCGACTCGGCCGCGGCCGCGTACTTCAACGCGGTCTGGCGCAACATTCTCAAGCTGGCCTTCGGTAACAAGCTGCCCAAGGAGCTGCGGGTCAAGGGCGAGTGCCTCAACGTGCCCCGGGCCGACGGTTCGGGTCCGGTCGACGAGCAGGACAGGCTGGTGCGCGAGTGCGGCCGGCGGGACGCGGACTCCGCCCAGCCCGACGGCGGTGACCGCTGGTACAAGGTGGTCGCCGACCTGATGGACGACCAGAACAGCGACTGGTGGAAGGCGCCGAAGAGCGGCCGGGACGAGCCGATCGAGAACCGTGACCAGCTCTTCGCCCGCGCCATGGAGGACGCCCGCTGGGAGCTGACCGCCAAGCTCGGCAAGGACATCACCACCTGGAGCTGGGGCCGGCTGCACCAGCTGACCCTGAAGAACCAGACCCTCGGCACCGAGGGCCCCGGTCTGCTCCAGCGGGCCCTCAACCGCGGCCCGTGGAACCTCGGCGGCGGGGAGGCCGCGGTGAACGCCACCGGCTGGAACGCGGCGGGCGGCTACGAGGTCGTCTGGGTCCCGTCGATGCGGATGGTGGTCAACGTGGGGGACTGGGACAAGTCCCGCTGGATCAACCTCACCGGCGCCTCCGGGCATGCGTTCAGCGCGCACTACACCGATCAGACGGACAAGTGGGTCAACGGTGAACTGCTCGACTGGTCCTTCGGCACGAACGCCGTCTCCAAGTCGACGACCGACACCCTGACCCTCAAGCCCTAGGGCCTGTCCGGCCATGATCCGCCGGACAGGCCCTAGCGGCCCTGACGGCCCGTCCGGCGGGTCATGGCCGGTGTCACCACCACGTCGACGGGGTGGTCGTGCGGTTCCTCCGGGACCCGCGCGACCACCTCGTCGTCGTACAGCAGGACGACCAGCGCCGGACTCGCCCCGGCCGCGGCGAGCCTGGCCAGCACCCGGTCGTAGCTCCCGCCGCCGCGGCCGAGCCGCATCCCGCGCCCGTCCACCGCGAGGCCCGGCAGCAGGACCGCGTCCGCCTCCAGGACCGCTTCGGGGCCGAGCCGCCCGCCGTCCGGCTCCAGCAGTCCGCGGCCGGCCCGGACGAGACGATCGGCTCCTTCGTACGGCGCCCAGTCCAGATCGTTGTCCGCGAGGAGCACCGGCAGCAGCACCCGCACACCCCGGCCGCGCAAGGCGTCCAGCAGGGCGCGGGTGCCGGGCTCACTGCCCACCGAGACGTACGCGGCGACGGTACGGGCCCCGGACAGCTCCGGGAGATCCAATGCGCGCCGGGACAGAACCACCGCGGCGTTTTCCACGTCTTCCCTGGTCAGAAGGCGCCGTGCGGCCAGCAGTTCACGTCTCAGAAGCGCCTTTCGGGACATCTCTGTACTCAACGGGCACCCCTGGATCTCTCACATGTGCGTATAGGCGTACAAAGTTAACCGGAGCCTCATCTTCCTCACATACGCACCGGTTATGGTTCTGCGCATGACTCAGTCGCACCCCAGGATCAGCAAGGCTGTCATTCCGGCCGCGGGGCTCGGTACCCGCTTCCTGCCGGCCACCAAAGCCACTCCCAAGGAGATGCTGCCTGTGGTCGACAAGCCCGCGATCCAGTACGTCGTCGAGGAAGCCGTGACCGCCGGCCTCTCCGACGTACTGATGATCACCGGCCGCAACAAGCGCCCGCTCGAGGACCACTTCGACCGCAACTACGAGCTGGAGTCCGCGCTCACCCGCAAGGGAGACGCCGAACGGCTCAAGAAGGTCCAGGAGTCCAGCGACCTGGCCACCATGCACTACGTCCGGCAGGGCGACCCGCGCGGCCTCGGCCACGCCGTGCTGTGCGCCGCACCGCACGTGGGGGACCAGCCGTTCGCGGTTCTCCTCGGCGACGACCTGATCGACCCGCGCGACCCGCTGCTGGCCCGCATGGTCGAGATCCAGGAGCGCGAGGGCGGCAGCGTCATCGCGCTGATGGAGGTCGCGCCCGAGCAGATCCACCAGTACGGCTGCGCGGCCGTCGAGCCCACCGCCGAGGGCGATGTGGTGCGCATCACCGGCCTCGTCGAGAAGCCCGAAGCGGCCGAGGCGCCCAGCAACCTCGCCATCATCGGCCGCTACGTCCTGGACCCCGCCGTCTTCGAGATACTGCGCAGGACCGAGCCGGGCCGCGGCGACGAGATCCAGCTCACCGACGCCCTCCAGCTCCTCGCCGAGGACGAGAAGATCGGCGGCCCCGTGCACGGTGTCGTCTTCAAGGGCCGCCGCTATGACACCGGTGACCGGAGCGACTACCTCCGTGCCATTGTCAGACTCGCGTGCGAACGTGAAGACCTGGGCCCGGACTTCAAGACCTGGCTCCGCAGTTACGTCACCGAGGAGATGTAGCACTTTGAGCAGCACGATGTGGTCGGTGGACGAGCACCTGGCAGACATTCTCGAAGCGGTGCGCCCGCTCGAACCCATCGAGCTGCAACTGCACGATGCCCAGGGCTGCGTCCTCGTCGAGGACGTCATGGTGGAGATCGCCCTGCCGCCCTTCGACAACAGCTCGATGGACGGGTACGCGGTCCGCGTCGCCGATGTCGAGGGCGCCGACGAGGAGTTCCCCGCGGTGCTCACCGTCATCGGCGACGTCGCGGCGGGCAGCGACGGGCTCCCCGGCAACCGGAGCGTCGGCCCCGGCGAGGCCGCCCGCATCATGACCGGCGCCCCGCTGCCGGCCGGTGCCGAGGCCGTGGTCCCGGTCGAGTGGACCGACGCCGGTACGGGCGGCGGCCCCGCCGACACCATGCGCTCGCACCGGGACGCCCCGGAGGCCGCGGGCGGCGAGGTCCGGGTGCACCGCCCCGTCGAGGCCCGCGCCCACGTCCGGGCCCGTGGCAGCGACGTCAAGCCGGGCGATCTGGCGCTGAGCGCGGGATCGGTCATCGGCCCGCCGCAGATCGGCCTGCTCGCCGCGATCGGCCGCTCGACGGTGAAGGTGCGGCCCCGGCCGCGCGTCGTCGTCATCTCCACCGGCAGCGAACTGGTGCAGCCGGGCGAGGAACTGACCGGCGGCCGGATCTACGACTCGAACAGCTTCGCCCTCACGGCCGCGGCCAAGGACGCCGGAGCGATCGCCTACCGGGTCGGTGCCGTCACCGACGATGCCGACACGCTCCGCGCCACGATCGAGGACCAGCTGATCCGCGCCGACATCGTCGTCACCACCGGAGGCGTCAGCGTCGGCGCGTACGACGTCGTCAAGGAAGCCCTCTCCTCGGTGGGCGACGAGGACGAACCGGGCAGCGGCATCGACTTCCGCAAGCTCGCCATGCAGCCGGGCAAGCCGCAGGGCTTCGGCTCGATCGGACCCGAGCACACACCGCTGCTGGCGCTGCCGGGCAACCCCGTCTCGTCGTACATCTCCTTCGAGCTGTTCGTACGGCCCGCGATCCGCACCCTGATGGGCCTGCAGGACGTGAACCGCCCCACCGTCCGGGCCACGCTGAACGCCGACAAGGCACTCACCTCACCGTCCGGCAGGCGCCAGTTCCTGCGCGGTACGTACGACGCGGAGGCCGGCACGGTCACCCCCGTCGGCGGCGCCGGATCGCATCTGATCGCCGCACTCGCCCAGTCGGACGCGCTCATCGTGCTGCCCGAGGACGTCACCTCCGCCGAGCCCGGCACGGACACCGAGGTGATCCTGCTCCGCTGATCCGGGGGCGGTGGCGGTACGGTGTCTGGCGCTGTGCCTTCCCGGGGACACCCCCGGGCCCCGGGCCCGCACCCCGGTGCGGGCCGAGCGGGCAACCGGCGCCCTACCGCGAGGCGGAGTTAGTTGAGTACGCAGAACAGGCTGACGCACATCGACGAGGCGGGCGCGGCCCGCATGGTCGACGTCTCGGAGAAGGACGTCACCGCGCGGGTGGCCCGCGCCAGCGGCCGGGTTCTCGTCTCGCCGCGCGTCGTCGAGCTGCTCCGCGGCGAAGGAGTCCCCAAGGGCGACGCCCTCGCGACCGCCCGGATCGCCGGGATCATGGGCGCCAAACGCACCCCCGACCTGATCCCGCTCTGCCACCCGCTGGCCGTCTCCGGCGTCAAGGTCGACCTGAGCGTCGCCGACGACGCGGTGGAGATCGCGGCCACCGTGAAGACCACGGACCGCACCGGCGTCGAGATGGAGGCCCTGACCGCCGTCTCCGTCGCCGCGCTCACCGTGATCGACATGATCAAGGCGGTCGACAAGGCGGCGGTCATCACGGACGTACGGGTCGAGTCGAAGTCGGGCGGCAAGTCCGGCGACTACCGGCGCACCGGGGCGGACGGAGCGGACACGTGACACCCCCCGGGACGTCACCGGCCCCGTCCCCCTACCGCGCCCTCGTCGTCACCGCCTCCAACCGCGCCTCGGCCGGCGTCTACGCCGACAAGGGCGGCCCCTTGATCTCCGGGGCGCTCGCGGACCTCGGCTTCGCCGTCGACGGCCCGCAGGTCGTGCCCGATGGCGACCCGGTCGAGCAGGCCCTGCGCGCCGGAGTGGCCGCGGGGTACGACGTGATCGTCACGACCGGCGGTACGGGCATCTCGCCCACCGACCGCACCCCCGAGGCCACCCGCCGCGTCCTGGACCACGAGGTCCCCGGCATCCCCGAGGCGATCCGCGCCGAGGGCCGCGACAAGGTCCCCACCGCCGCGCTCTCCAGGGGCCTCGCGGGCGTCGCGGGCCGCACGCTCATCGTGAACCTGCCGGGCTCCACCGGCGGGGTGCGCGACGGACTCGCCGTCCTCGCCCGTCTCCTGGTGCACGCCGTCGACCAGTTGCGCGGCGGCGATCACCCCCGACCGGGGAGCCCGAGCTGAACGTCTCGACCTGGCCGGTGGTCCTCAGCGACGGCGAGATCGTGCTCCGGCCGATCAAGCTGCGCGACCAGCGCATGTGGCGCGAGGCCAACCGGCGCAACCGCGACTGGCTGCGCCCCTGGGAGGCGACCGTGCCGCCGCCCGCCCCGGGCGGGCCGGTGGCCCAGCGTCCCACGTACCGTCAGATGATCCGCCATCTGCGCGCCGAGGCCAACGTCGGCCGGATGCTGCCCTTCGCCATCGAGTACGAGGGCCGGCTGGTCGGCCAGCTGACGGTCGCCGGGATCACCTGGGGCTCGATGTGCTCGGGCCATGTCGGCTACTGGGTCGACCAGGAGGTGGCCGGTCGTGGTGTGATGCCGACCGCGGTCGCCCTCGCCGTCGACCACTGCTTCCGCACGGTCGGACTGCACCGCATCGAGGTGTGCATTCGCCCGGAGAACGGGCCCAGCAGAAGAGTCGTGGAGAAACTGGGATTCCGCGAGGAAGGCCTGCGTCCGCGCTATCTCCACATCGACGGTGCCTGGCGGGACCATCTGATCTACGCACTCACCGCGGAGGAAGTACCGGACGGGCTGCTCCGGCGCTGGCACCGGACGCGACCCGGAACGCCGCGGGAAATAAAATGAGTGTTCGATATTGATCGGCAGTTGACAGTTGACGGACGCACAAACACCCACGGTTGATCTGAACAATCACAAAAAAGTCCGTGATATCAGCCGGATCGCGCGACACACCGGGCCAATTGGCGGATGCCCCCGCGCAAACCCCTCTACGGTGTGAGATGTGAGCAGCAGCGGCCTCATCTACGCAGTCATCGTCGGGGCCTGGGCCGCCTACTTGGTGCCGATGTGGCTCCGCAGGCAGGACGAGCTCAACGAAGCCCGTCCGACGGAACGCTTCAGCACCGCCATCCGGCTGCTGTCCGGACGGGCGGCGATGGAGCGCCGGTACGCCAAGGAGTTGCGGGAGCGCACTGCCGAGGAGGCGGAGCCCGACGCCGACCCGGACGTCGCCACGGACCGAATGGACTCCGTGGACGTCCGGGCCTTCGCCGCGCCCGACGCGCACACCGAAGCCCGGGTGTACGACCCGGCGCGCGCGCCCGAGGAGCGCCCCGAACCGGCACAGGCCCAGGCACAGCCTTCCGCGCGGCGCGCACGCCAGCGCCCCGGCGGAACGGACGCCGAGCGCGTCCGGCGCGCCCAGCGCCTGCAGGTCCTCGCGCGCCGACGGCGCACCACCGTCGTCCTCTTCCTGGCCTTCACTCTCGGCGCGGTCGTCGCGGCGGTCGGCGGCCTCCACTTCCTCTGGGCGCCCGCGGTTCCGGCCGTGCTGCTGAGCACGTACATCGTGCATCTGCGGGCCCAGGAGCGGCGCCGGTTCGCCTTCACCATGGACCGGCGCCGGGCCGAGGTGGCGGCGCAGCACCTGCGCGAGAGCCGCACCCGCAGGCACCAGCCGGCCGCGGCGGCCCCCGCCGAGCCCGACGAGGAGCCCGAAGCGCGCCGCCCCGAGCCGGAGCCCGCGCCCGCGGTCTCCCCGCAGGAGGCCGGCCGCCGCGCCCTGGTCGAGCAGACGGACCACGCGGAATGGGTCGACCAGCAGCGCGAACGCGGCAGGGTCCAGGGCGACAGCTGGGAGCCGGTCCCGGTCCCGCTGCCGACCTACGTCACCGCCCCGGTCGCCCCGCGCGCCACGGGCGGCGTCGAGGTCGGCAACCCGGAGACCTGGAGCGCGGCCCGTTCCAGTGCCGCCGAGCCCACGGGCACCTCGCACCCCGTGGCGCCCCCGGTCGACCCGGCGCCGCGCCAGCGCACCAACCAGTCCCGCCGTACCCGCGACCGTGGCCGGACCCCGCTCTTCGACCAGTACGAAGACGGGGAACGCCCGCGAGCCGCCAACGAGTGAGCCCCCTCCGGGCCACGCTGCGTCGCAGCCTCGGCTGACCAGCACGGACCGGATTTCCGAGCACCCTGTGCGGGGTGCTAGAGTTTCACTCGTTGCAAGGGCCTGTGGCGCAGTCTGGTAGCGCACCTCGTTCGCATCGAGGGGGTCTGGGGTTCAAATCCCCACAGGTCCACCGCACGGGCCGTTCACGAGTTAGCTCGTAAACGGTTCACGAAATCCCGTCCAGTCGATTCAACTGGGCGGGATTTCGTGGTTTTCAGGCTTGGTACGACGCGGATGCCGCTCGGGGAAGCCCGGTTCGGTGCCGTGGGCACGGTGAGCGGAGCTGGCTGTGGCTGTGGGGGCATGGCGAAGCGGCCGCAGGACCCGGGTGGTCCTGCGACGCGCTGATGGCTGTGTGGTTGTGCCTGCTTCGCCGACGCTGCTTCTACGGTTCGGGCGGCGGGGCGGAGCTGTTCGACTCTGGGTCTTCGTACGGGTCCGGAGTCTCGGGGATGTCGCCGAGGGTGTAGTTCTCTTCCTTCCACAGGCGTTGGTCGCGCAGGAAGGACTCGATGGTCCTCAGGTTCTCGACCATGAGTTGGATGGCGCTCAGCAGAGTCTGAGTGACACGGCCTCGGCTCTGGCGCTTTTCGCGGGAGTGCAGGAACGTGTCGACGTTCTTGGCGCGGCCGTTGAGTCCTTCGACGTGGCTGCGCAGGCTGCGGTAGGCGCGTTGCCAGGCTTCTCGGCCCCAGGGCAGGTCCTGGCGGAGCTTGGGCATGATGTCGACCGGCACGGTGATCGTAGACTGCTGGCAGATGGCCGGACGCTGGTGGGCGGGTCGTTCCGGTGGGCGCACGGTCGGCCTGGCGTCCGGATGGGTCTGCCTGGCACGGCGGTTGGTCAGGTCGATGGTGTGGGGCTGGGCGCGGGCAGGGCGGCGTGGTGTGTGATTGCGGCGCCGGTGAACGCCGGAGGTGTCGCGTTCCTGGGCCCAGGGGCAGGTGACGCGGGGACTCGTGCCGGCGGCAGGGCACTGTCGGCGTTCCAGACCGCGGTGGTTGGCGGACTGTTTCAGCGGGAGGACGTAGGGGTCTGCCTCCAGCATCTCGGGCAGGAGCTCTTCGCGGGTTTTGCTCTGCTTGGCGGCGGCCATGCGGTGGTAGGTGTCGATGATCCGCTGTGGGGTGTGGGGGCAGAGCAGATCGCCCGCGATGGCGATGGTGCCTTCGACGGCGTTCTTGTCCTTGCGGACCATGGTGATCTTGTAGTCCAGGACCGGTTTGTACCCAACGGCCCGTACGGGGTCGTGGAAGTTCTCGACCTTGGCGTCGGAATAGGCGAGGTCACCGGCCAGGTACCCCTGTACGGGCCACAGGCGCTTGACGATCTGGAGCAGGCGGACGGCCTGGGGGCCGATCTGCTTACCGGGTGTGTGCAGGGACATGCCCATGCACAGCTGGGGGTATCGGCCGGTGAGGGACGGTTCGGTGTGACCGGCGACCAGCAGGGTGGCGCTGTAGCCGAAGGTCTTGTGGCCGCCGCCGGAGACGTGAACGCCCGCGCTCACCTCGAGCGAGGCACGACGCCGAGTGCTGTGGCGTGCCCAGGTGGGAATGGCGGTGGCGTCCACCGACAGGTCACCGGCCCAGTTGTCCATCAGACCGCGGGCAACAGCGGTGCGTACCGGCGTGAGTACCAGCTTGTTGGCGATGCGCGACAGGACTGGCGTCGAGTCGTGATGCTTGCGGTGCAGCCAGGCACGCCGGTAGGTGACGGCCTGATCGCGCGGCATGCGGGTACGGCGGTCGTGGCGGGCCGGGTCAAGGACCGTTGTGATGCGCGACCAGGCATCGTAGAAACGCTTCGCCGACGCACGCGTCGCCTCGATGTCCGTGCGGTCGACTTCCGCCAGTCCGAAGTACCTGAGCCAGGGCTTGCGCAGACGGAACTGCACGCACTCCCAAGCGTCGTCCACGTTGGTGCTGCGAAGCTCCCGTGCCGCCAACACCATGCCGACCAGCACGGTCTCCGACCGAAGGCCACGAGGGCCGGGGCGGCGGGCCTCCAGAACCGCGAGTTCGTCCAGGACTCCGCTGGCCCGGACAAGGTCGACGACCTGTCGCACCAGGCGGTCGTTCAGTTGGGAGGGGTGTGGTGAGGGGGCGGGCCGGTGCTGCCCGCTGCGGCGCTTCACGCCCAGCCCCGCAGCATGCGCACGGCGGCGTCCCGCGAGATCGCCGGTACCCAGGCCATGTAGGGGGCGAGCGCGGCGGTCGTCTTCATGCCTGCCGCGCGGGCCACCAGGTCGGCCGGTACGTGGTCGCGCAACAGGGAAACGAGCCAGGTGGCGCGCAGGCGCCGGGTGTCCAGGGTGGGAACCTTCGGGTCGCCGGGGCTGGTGCGCTTGACCCAGTTACTGATGGCGTTCTTCGGGTACGGGACCTGCCGGTCGGGTGCGTACAGGTAGTTGTCCCCGGCGGTCTGGACGAGTTCGGCGAGCGTCTCTTCCCACAGCGAGCGGCACACGATGAGCCGGTCGGTGCCTGGGACGTGGACGACGACGGCGTCGCTGGGCAGCACGTGGATGTCGGTGCCGCGCACGGCGAGGATCTCCTTGGGAGACAGTCCGCACCCGGCGCCGAGCGCCAGCAGCGCCTTGGCGTTGCCCCAGCCGGTAGGGGCCGGCGGCAAATTGTCGGACCAGACGTCCAGGCGGGTCAGGTCGCTGGTGCTGTAGGGCTCGGCGCGGGAGCGGTCCCCGCTCAGGTGAGGGCGGGGCGCTTCACCGCGCTCGACCCAGACGAGGGTCTCCCGTACGCGGGCCAGGATCGACGCGTAGGTCTGCGTACTGTTCGGAGCGATCTCGGTATTCATCAGCAGCGAGCGGGTGATGGTGCCCTGCTCCAGCCAGACGGCTGGATCGCGCGCCAGTCCCGCGCGCTCGGCACTGATGGCGAGGGTTGCCATCACGCCCAGCACAGTGGTGAGCCGGTAGGGAACGTGGTCGGCGACGGTGGCGACGACCATCCGCACACCGTCGGCCACCACCTCCCACTCGGGAGGTGCGTCCTTGGGGCGGTACCGCAGGATTGCCTGACTCATCTCGGTCTCCAGCGCGATGCACCACGAATAGCGGCTGAACAAATAGCCGCATTGCTCGACATAGTGCACATCAACCTGGAGGAGCGCATCTCGATGCCCGGTGGCACCCAGCGCAGTACGACGCCGAGGGACCTGGCCACGGACCCGGACGCATGGCCCCACGCGACCGTGGTCGGTCACCCGCAGGCGCGGGTCGTCCAAGCGCTCGCCCGCACCCTCGGGGAGAGGCTGGAGGAGCAAGGGCTGAGCCTGCGGCAGGCCGCCGTCCTTACGGGGGTCAACCGGCAGGCGATCGTCAATCTGCTCAGCGGAATCAGCTGGCCCGACGTCGTCACGGTGAGCTTGCTGGAGGACGGGCTCGGCGTCGCGCTGTGGCCGGGGGCTGTGAGGCCCGCCTCGGCGGAATGCTGATGATTTCGGCAGATTAGCCGACACGAAAGCCTACTTTCTATGCCATTAGTAAGCAAATGGCATGCAGAACTAGGCCACGCGATCCCAGTGGACGTGGTGTCGACTAAACTGGGATTCACGTGAACCATGATCAGGGGCACGTAACGGTGCCGCCGGAGGGCAATCCGGCGGCACCACCCCTCTCACACAATTGATCAGAGGCGCGTTCTAGGTCAGGCAGCCTCGGCCTTCAGAGGTGTCGGCAGCTCCCGGGCCACGGCATAGGTAGCGGTGGCGACCTTCTCCACGCGCCCCTTGCCGACCAGTCGGTTGAGCGCGGTGCGCACATCCTCGTTGGGCCGCTTGGAATTTCCGAGCTTCTCGGTGCGCCCCTTGGCCCGCAGAAGGCCGATGGTCTCGACTACCTCATCGACGTGCATGGCGCGGTCGGAAGTGGCGAGGATCGTCATGATGAAGTCCTGCAGGCTGTTGGACTCGTCGTCCAGGAGCTCGTCCAGCGAGGCCGACGCATCGCTGGACTGACGCGGGCACTTCTGCGGTTCCTGGCTCTGCTGCGGCACGGAGAGTTCCGCCACTGGGATCTCCGAGGTGAGGAACGCGGGGGCGGGACCGTGCGGCACTGCGCGGTCTTCCTGCTCTGCGGCCCCGAGCGCAGGAAGGCGGGCCTCGACGAACTGGTACATCGTCTCGGCCTGCTCCAAGCCGTGCTCCTTGCCTGCGAGCCGATCCTGAAGTTCGGCGACTCGGCCTAGAGCTTGGGTGAGCTCGACACGCAGCGCGGCGCAGTCCGCCCGCCGCTCGTCCCGGTCCTGGCGTATGAGAGCCAGTGCATCGACGAGCAGATCGGAGCGCCTCTCTGCTCCGTGCGTCATGTGATCTCCTGTGTCTGGCGTTGCCTACAGGCACACCCTACGGGGTTCGCCAGGCAGAACGGAATGTGGTCTTCCATTCTGTAGGTATTACGGAACGTGTCCATGTGGTTGCGGTCTCGCGCGGCTTAAAGTCAAGGCTGGCCTCGACTGTCCCGGCTCGCCACGCAGGCGATCAGGGTTGCGGCGGGGGTTTCGAGCTGGTGCACGAGGCCTGCCAAGGGTGGCCAATGGTGTTGAGCACGACATCGTCGGCGCGGTGGAACCAGAGGCTTGGAGGAGTAAGTCGGCGGTCACGAGGGTTCATGACCGACGATTCGGCGACCCTTCGTGGCCTAAAGATGGCTCTTCCCGCCGTAGTGCTGGCCAGTTGAGAGCTGGAGCTGGGCGCGGTGTAGGCGTCCCGCGCCCCGAAGCCCTTTGGTGACGGTGCGACATCCCCAGCACCTCGCATCAGAAACGGCGGACGCGCTGGGGTTCCGCGCACTTCACCCGTAGCGCGCTCGCTGTTGGCCACCGTCCAGGCCGGAAGCCGAAGAGGATTACACCAGTAGCCAACGCTGCGCCTCGAGGTGCTGATCGACGCCGGTTGGGTGCCCCGATTTCACGCTCTTTGGTGGTTAAAAGCCCTGTCGAGACATGGCCATATCAAAGCCGTGACGCTGAACGCCTTTGGCGCGTTCTTTACCTATTCGAAGACAACAGCTTGTGTGTAGCTTGTGAAGGTCCGCATGGGGAGTGTGGGCGTCATGTGTCGTCTGTGACTCATGAGGGGGATAGGGAGGGGCGGCGTGCGTATGCGCGGCGAACGGCTTGGGACAGGTGTGTCTGCACGCTGGCGAGCACTCACGATCGGGGTACTCGGGTTGGCCCTGTCGGTCGGTCTGCTGCCTGCTGAGGCGGTTTCATCCACGCCCCCGCCGGTAGTGTCCACGCAGGCTCCGAGCGGCATCCCCGATGATTCGAGGACGGTCAGCAGTTCGTCGGTGCCGACTGAGCCCGCGGCCGCCGAGCCGACCACGAACAACGCGGTGTACGCCTACGATGCGGCATCCCGCCTCGTCGGTGTCACGGACCCGGACGGCGAGACCGCCCGCTACCGCTACGACGCGGCGGGCAACCGCCTCGGCGTGGACCGTTTCGCGTCGAGTGACCTGTCGGTTCTCTCCCTGGTTCCTGTTCGTGCCGCGTCGGGCGAGAGCATCACCCTTTCCGGCACGGGGTTCTCGACAACGGCGGCCTCCAACACGGTCTCGTTCGGAACGAAGACCGCTGTGGTCACGTCGGCGTCGGCCACCCGGCTGGTGGTGACCGTTCCCGAAGGCGCGGCCAAGGGGCCGGTCTCGGTAGCAGTCGGCAGTGGCAGCGCAACGTCGACGGAGACCTTCACCCCGGCGCAAGGCAAGCCCGTCGTCACCTCGTATGCGCCGACCTCCGGGCCGCCGGGGACAGAAGTGGTGCTCTCCGGGTCCGATTTCGCGTCCGCAGCGACGGACAACGTCGTTCGCTTCAACGGCGGCAGGATCGCAGAGGTCGTCGAACGCACTGACACGGCTCTGACGGTGAAGGTCCCCGCAGGCGCCAAGGCGGGGCGGATCACGGTCGAGACCCCTGACGGTCAGGAGATGGCTCCCGACTACTTCGATGTTCCCCTGGAGGGAAACGAGTTCGAGACAACTGTCGGTACGTCGCCGACCGATAAGAATCCGCCCTCGGTCTCGATCTCGGCCTCAGACAAGAGAGCCCGAGTGCTGATCGATGCCGACGCAGGCGACTTCCTGAGCTTCCACCTCTCCGGCTCGACGTTCAAGGGCGACCTGCGGTTGCGGATGGTCTCTCCCCAGGATGTCGAGCTCGATGACGTCCGGGTGAGTCCCGGCAAACTCTTCGACTGGGATCTCACCGACCTGCCGGTCTCCGGAACGTATTCCCTGGTCATCGAGCCGGCCGGCTCAAGCACGGGGCCGGGGACCATCACGGTCACCGCGTCTCTGCCCCTGGAGGCCGACCGGCTCTCGCCGACCGACGCGACGCCTGCCGAGGTCAGCCTCAACAGGCCGGGGCAGCTGGCGCGAGCCGCCTTCGAGGCCCAGAAAGGCGACGACCTCTCGATCGGTGCGCTCGACAGCGCCTTCACCGGCGCGGCCATTGTCACGGTGCAGGCGCCTTCCGGTGAGACTGTCGGCTTGGGAGGGGCCCGCGTCACCTCCGGAGCTTCCGCGACGGTCGAGTTGGGGAACCTGCCGGAGACGGGAACCTACGTCGTCACCGTCAACCCCGACCCGGGAGTCACAGGAACACTGGGACTTCTGCTGTCGGCAGACATCAAGGTCTCCCTTTCACCGGACGCGGCATCCGTACCGGTGGTGGTGGCGCGACGTGGGCAACGGGTGCAAGCGGAGTTCACCGCACCGCCCGGCAGAATCGTGGGACTCGGCGTCACCGACGTGACCATCCCGATGAGTTCGTCCCTCCAGGCACGGGACGCCGACGGAAATCTCGTCGGAGGGTACGGAACCGTCACCGCGAACAGCGGCGGCAGTCTGCACTTGAACGGCCTGATTGCTGGAGACGACTACGTAGTGGTGCTCCAGCCGCAGTCGGCCTCCGCCGGGTCGATGAAGTTCTGGCTCTCGACTCCGGTGACAGCCGCGCCCCTCACCACCAGCAGCCCCAGCACACAAACGGAACTGACACGGCCGGGTCAGCAGCTCATCGTTCCCGTCCTCGCCGCGGACGACAGCGGGATCTCGGTCGTCCTGTCCGGACCGAACGCGATGCAGGGCGGCAGCATCGCAAGAGTCACCCCCGACGGCCAGGTCGTGAACGGCGCCGGATACATCGGTGGAACATCGGGAGAGGCCGGAGTGGCTCTTCCCACGCCGCTGCCCGAGGGAACACATCTGCTTCTGGTCCAGCCCTTGCGTACGACCGCGGGCACTGTGACCGCATCGAGGGTGCCCGGGGTGAACGCCGGAACGCTGGCGCTGGGCGGTGCCAAGCAGACGGCGGTGATCTCCCAGCCGTACGTGCACGCCTACTTCACCTTCACGGTCGAGTCGGAGAACGGGGCCGAACCCGACCTCGAGATCGAGGCACCGTCACCGTTCGACTGGATGGCGACGCTGATTGGTTCGGCAGGGGAGAAACGAGGCTTCGCCTACCTGCCCAAATCGACCCTCTCTGCGTCCTTCGGTTCCCTCGCCCCGGGCACGTACACCTTGGTGGTCGCGCCGGTGGGCCCGGCGACCGGTCAGATCACTCTCGGCCTCAAGGACGGATCCGCCGCCGCGGCGAGCGGAGGTGGCGACACGAGCAAGGCAGCGGGGATCGTTCCCGAGGGGGCGGACGCCTGGCAGCCCGGCAAGCAGTAGAAAGCCGGCCGGAACTGGGTGACAGGCCGCGGTCACGGGCCGAAAGCTCCGAAGAAACTTCGATCTCCGCCCAGCACAACGGCGTTGACCGGACACATGCTCCTCGTGGTCGACGGTTCGACAGCCAACACAAAGAAGCGACAGTACGGGCGCTTCGACATACACATCAGTCCCAGGAATGGCCAGAGCGTCGACCTCGGGTTCCCGGTCTGGATGACGCCCCTCGACACCAAGAACACGGTGAGCTTCGCCGCCCCGGCGAAGTCCGACGTAGTGCTGAAGACCCCGAAGATCCCAGGACTCGAAGTCCGTATCCCCAAGGGGTCGGTGGTCCGGGACGAGAAGGGCAAGCCGGTCACGGAGCTGGGGATCACCGCCATACCCATCGACCGGCCGCCATTCCCACTGCCCGAGAACAGCGTCGTGCCCGTGTACTTCACCGTGCAGCCTGGCGGCACATACATCTTCCCCAAGGGCGCGCAGGTCATCTATCCGTACTACACGCGCGAAGCCCCCGGCACCCGCGTGGAGTTCATGGACTACGACCCGAAGAAGAAGGGCTGGTACGTCTACGGGCACGGGAAGGTGTCCGAGGACGGCCGCCAGGTTGTGCCCGATGCGAAGACACGAGTCTGGGCCTTTCACGGCGCGATGTTCAACATCCCCGACTGGCTGCCCTGGGACCTGTCGTGGGTGAAGGACGCTTTCGACTGGCTGTCCGGTGACCCTGTCGACCTGTCCACCGGAATGCTCACCGACTCGCGTACCGACCTGGCCGTGTCCGACTCCCGCGGCTCGGCGGAAATCACCCGGACCTACTGGCAGGGCGACACGCGATCCCGTGCCTTCGGTATCGGACGCGACCTCTCCTACAACGTCTTCCTGCACTCGAAGAAACAGTACGAACAGGTCGACCTGTACCTGCCCGGCGGCCAGTCCGTCCCCTTCGTACGCACCTCGGCCGGCACGGGCTACGCCGACGCGGTCTTCGAACCCTCCGGAACTCCGTCCGGATTCCACGGCTCGAAGATTGTGTGGGACGACGGGGCGTGGCACATGAAGTTCCGTGACGGCACCACCTGGATCTTCCCTCAGTACGCACCTCTGAAGGAGATCCGGGACCGGCACGGTAACGCTGTGCAGCTGACCCGAGCCGGCAACAAGGGCGAGATCACGCAGATCTCCACCCCCGGTGGCCGCTGGATCTCCCTCGCCTACGACACCGAGAAGCGCGTTTCATCAATCCGGGACAACGCGGGCCGCACGACCGAGTACACCTACGACACCACCGGGCGCCTGGCCACCGTCAAGGACCCGGCCAACAGGATCAGCCGCTACACATACGACGGCACGTCCAACCGCATCAAGACAGCAGTGGATGCCCGCGGCATCACCTACATGTCCAATGTCTATGAGGGCGGGCGGGTCCGTGAGCAGACGCTCACCGAAGGTGCCAAGTACACGTTCGAGTACACGCTGACCGGTGCGGGCAAGGTGACCTCCACAACGGTCACGCAGCCCGGCGGATCCCTGAGGCGGGTCGAATTCGACGCCGACGGCTTCGGAGTCAAGGACACCCAGGCCCTCGGCACCGCCCTGGCCCGCACCACTCAGTACCACCGGGGGCCTCACCACCGCGTGGACGCGGTCACCGACCCGTACGGCCGCCGCACCGAACTCACTTACGACGCCAACGGATACGTCACCCGCACCACCGAGCTCGCAGGCACGCCAGTCCGGCACTGCGGTCTACGACGGACCGTACGACCAGCCCACCGTCCTCACCGATCCGTTGAACAACACCACCACCCTCGGCTACGACGCCGTGGGGGACCTGGGCAAGATAACCGACCCCGAGAAAAGGGAAACCACTCTCACCTACACCCCTGACGGGCAGCTGAAGACGGTGACCGACGCCTCCAACGCGGTGACCGAATACAGCTACCTGAACGGTGAGATGGTGTCGGTCAAGGACGCGGAGGGCCGCACCAGTGGCCAGTTCCTCGACGCGGCAGGACGGCCGTCCGCCCTGACCGACGCGGCGGGATCCCTCACGACCCTCACGTACGACTCTCTCAACCAGACCCGCAAGATCACCGATCCGCTTGGCCAGACCACTGCCCTGGATTACGACGAGAACGGCAACCTGACCACTCTCACCGATGCCCGCCAGAACTCCACCGTCTGGGAGTACGACAATGCCGACCGGGCCAAGTCGGCGAAGGATCCGCTGGGAGCACAGGCGCTGTTCGCCTACGACGCCGCAGGCAACCTGGCGAGGGTGACCAGCCGCTCGGGCCAGGTCGCCACAGCCGAGTACGACCTGCTGGGACGGGCGAAGAACACCAAATACGGCGTGAACCTGGCCGGCACGGCCGAGTCCACCGTCACCTACGCCTACGACGCGGTCGACCTGCCGAAGACGATCACAGACACCCAAGCGGGTACACAGGCCTTCGAATACGACGCCTACGACCGGCCGAAGACGGTCACCGGACCCACCGGAACGGTCGCCTACGTCTACGACGCGGCGGATCGTCGCAAGGAGATGACCGCAGCCGGGAGAACCACTCTCTACGGCTACGACACCTCAAGCATCCTCAAATCCGTCACCTCCGGCGACCAAGCGGTCACCTTCGGCCTGGACGCGGTGGGCCGCGAAAAGACCGCCGCACTGCCGGGCGGAATCACCCGTACCACCACCCTGGACAAGACAGGCACCATCAAGAACATCAGCTACGCCAAGGGCGCAGCCGATATCGGTGACCTCTCCTACACAAGGGACCTACGCGGCCTCCAGACCGGCCTGTCCGGCACTCTCGCCTCGGTGGCGCTGCCGACGGCAGAGACAGGCGCGGTGTTCGGGAAGGACAACCGGCTCACCACCTTCAACGGCCGCTCTTTCACCTACGACGCGGACGGCCAGCTCAAGACCGACGGCATCCGTGACTACACCTGGAACGCACGCGGCCAGCTCTCCGGCCTGACCAAGGCCGGACAGAGCAGCAGCTTCGGATACGACGCCCTGGGCACCCGCAGCACCAGGACCGTCGGCGGGACGACGAACAAGTTCCTCACCGACGGCAGCAACCCGCTGGTCGAACTAAACGGCACGGGCGACACCACCGCGACCGTGACCACCTCCGGCCTGGACGAATTCCTCACCCGCACCGAGAACGGCGCCACCCAGATCTACCTGACCGACGCACTCGGCTCAGTGATCGGCCTCGCCAACAGCGACGGCACCATCGCCACCAGATACACCTACGACCCCAACGGCCAGGCCACCACCACCGGCACGGCCTCCTCCAACCCGTACACCTTCACCGGCCGCGAGAACGACGGCACCGGCCTGCTCTACTACCGCGACCGCTACTACGACCCCGAAACCGGCCGCTTCATCTCCCAGGACCCCATCGGCCATGCTGGCGGCGCCAACCTCTACCAGTACGCCCTGTCCTCACCCACCACCTACACCGACCCCACCGGCGACAACCCCATGATCGCCGCCTGCGCCGTCGGCGGCCTGGTGGACGGCGGCCTCGACTGGGCGTTCCAGCGGCTCTCCGGCCGGAAGGTCAACTGGGGCCAGGTCGGCAACGCAGCCCTGACCGGCTGCATGATGGGCATGGCCGGCGAAGCCCTGGGCGCCTTCATGGCTGCCAGGGGCGCCCTGCGCTACACCGGCTGCTTGCCACGCAACAGCTTCACCCCCGACACCCCGGTCGTCATGGCGGACGGCACCACCAAGCCGATCAAGGACATCGGGATCGGCGACAAGGTCCTCGCCACCGACCCGGAGACCGGCGAAACCGGACCCCGCACCGTCACCGCCCTCATCGAGGGCAGCGGACAGAAACAACTCGTCGACCTCACCATCGACACCGGCAACGCGCGCAACGCGAAGACCAGCAACATCACCGCCACCGAGGGCCACCCCTTCTGGGTCCCCGAACTCCACCAGTGGGTGGAGGCAGGAAGTCTCAAGGCCGGCCAATGGCTCCGGACAAGCTCCGGCACCTGGATCCAGATCACCGCCACCCAGCACCGGACCCAGTCAACGAAGGTCTACAACCTCACAGTTGATGATCTGCATACGTACTATGTTGCGGTCGGCAATGCTACGGCGCTTGTTCACAATAGCGGGGGAGGGCGCCCATGCGACCCATCTGCTTTGCCCGACTTCTTCGACCCAGGCAGCGGCGGCTATGTAAGGCCCCCCAGAAGCGGTGGTGCAGCGGCAGACGAGGCTGGAAAGACTCAGAGGGCCGCTGAAGAAGCGATAGAGCAGGCCGAAGAGCGCAGGAAGACCGTATCGTCAAGTCCTGGGACTGTTCAGAAAGTCGTGGATGGGCCTCAGACGCCCGGAGCCCACGGCCCGGCAGAGGCTCTGGTTGCCCTATCTATTGTGCTAGCGAGAGGAGTGCAGCGTGGCAAATCATGGTGGCGAAACCGCTGAGGCGCGTGCGGCTAAAATAATAAGAGAGATCATCGAAGGTGAAGTGATTAATTCGAGAATCCTGGCGGAATCGGAGGACGGTCGATGGGATCACCTGACCCCTAAAATGATCTTGGTCGCGGCGATTCAGATAGTTCTTCGAAATCGTTGGGATAATGGGCTGTCGACGGTTGGTCAGGCGGCGCCAAGGTTCGTCGAATCCGTCCCTGCGGGTGATGTTCTATCGATGACTGAAATGTTCCTCGGGGGCGTTTCTGGGCCCTCTGACGAGCGGCATTTCAGATACTTCACGTTTCCCAACGTGGTGAAATTCCTTTCCGCTCTTCTCGGCGAGGAATCTGTATCTCAAGAAAGTGCGGACGACCTACTTTCGGCGGCCGTCGAGGCGTGTCGAGAATCGTTGCAAGGCGATGTTATTAGGAGAGGCGCGGAATCTGGTCCATGGGATATAGAAGAGATTGATGTATCCGATCTCGATCTGATCGACATGGGCGGGATTCGGGTCCCCGTGTCGGCGGGCATGGCGGTTCGCCCCATTGAAGTCGATGGGGAAATTCTGGCCGTTACGCTGGTGCAAGGTGACACCGCCCTTCAACTCCAAGCGTTTCGCGCCAATTCAAGTGCTTCCTGGGACGCTGTTCGGGCGGACATGATTCTCGGTATACGGGCTCAGGGGGGCGAGGTAAAAGAGTGGACGGATAGAGCGGGTGTTGAAATTAGAGCTTCCGTCCCTAGGGTGACAGAGTCCGGCCAGTCGGTGACCAGGGATATCAGGGTTCTCGGAAGCGACGGCCCCGGCTGGATGCTGAGGGCTATTGTGAGCGGCGATGGGGCCGTTTCGGGGAGTGGAAATGTTTGGGCCTATGAAACATTTTTGGCAACCGTGGTCGTCAGTGGTTACGCTTCGTCCAGGATGGGCAATGTAATTAGATTGTGCTCGCCTGTTGGGTGACGCGAGGATTCAATCATGGGAATAATTCATGGAATCCGTAGGGTGTGCAATTTCTCGTTTTGTTTTTTGTGTGGTGATTTAGAGGAGGCTCCGGAGTGGGGCGGGGCGGGAGTATGAGCGTGAAAAGCAGAAGAGGTGTGTTGCTGGGGGCGGCAGCGGTGGCTGTCGGCGGGGCCGGTATGGTCGCGGCGAATGCCTCGGTCCTTCAGGCGCCGTTCAGTAGCTCCACCGGCCCCGCGCGGTCGTTGGCTTGTCTGCGAGGGGTATTGCCGGCTGGCCGCTCGCGCGTGATGGCTCTTGATCTGGCCGGCGGAACGTCCGGACGGAAGGCCGCGGAGTGGAAGGGCGGCCTGGCCCAGTTGCGGCAGTCAGTCGCGGAGATTGACCGAGACGGTGTCGATGCCTGGCTTGCTTTGGGGAGCAGGGTGTTCGCCGGAGGGGGGCGGGGGCCTCGTCTGCTGAAGGAGATGCCGTCCTTCGCCGGGGATCTGCTCGACCCCGCCCAGTCGCACGGGGACGTGCTCGTGCAGGTGGCCGGTGACGAGGAGAAGGCGGTACGGGAGGCTGCCGAGCAGGTGGTGGGGCGGGCCACCGGGTGGCGTGTGCGGTGGCAGGTCGACGGGTTCCGGGCCGGGAACCGGGTCGAGGGCGGTAAGGGGCTCGCCCGTAATCCGTTCCACTTCACCGAGGGATTCGGGAACCCGGGAACCGATCGGGAGACGGCCGATCGGGCCGTCGTGCGCAGCGGGCAGGGCGAGCCCGACTGGGCCGTGGGCGGCAGCTACCAAGTCGTGCGGATCGTCCGGCTCGCGACCGATTTGTGGGACAAGGACTCCGTCCGCGAACAGGAGCGCATCATCGGGCGCCGCCGCGACGGCCGCTGGCTCGACGGAGCCCCGGCCGACGAGCGGCCCGGCTTCGCGGCGGACCCCGACGGCAGGGCCACCCCCGTGGATTCACACGTCCGGCTCGCCGCCCCGGACCGGCGCAACCCACCACCTCTGGTGCGCCGCAGCTACAGCTACGACCGCGGCGACGGCGACCGGGGCCTCATCTTCTCCTGCTTCCAGCGGGACCTTGCCGAGGGGTTCGAGGCCGTCCAAAAGCGCCTGGAAGGCGAGGCCATGGCCAAGTACCTCCTCACCACCGGCGGCGGGTACTTCTTCGTCCCGCCACCCGGGGATGCCTGGACAGACGCACTTTTCCGAGATTGACGCCCTTGCCGGTGGGAGGTGTTGATCGAGGAATGCACAGCCAGGCACACTCCAGGGGCTTCTGACCAACCACATCTGCGTCCTTCTTTCACAGCCTCCGCAGGGCTTCGGCAACAGCACCTTCTCGGCCAATGCGGATGGAGAACCGGGTACGGCACAGGCTTTCTAAACGGTGACTTGCGGGCCTTGATCCGGATGATGGACGCGGGGTTATGCAGCTCGAAGAAGCGTAGTTGGGGGTTCGAAGAAGGTGTTCTCGTTGGCGACCGGGGAGCATTGTCCGAGGCGGCAGTGCCGGCATCGGGTGTTGTAGCGGCTGGCCCAGCAGAACGCCGCGAGCCGGTCGTGACGAGCGGTGGCCACGCCTTTGCGCCCTTGAGTAGCCTCTGGCAGGGAGCTTCGCCCCCTTCGGTGAACTGGGGTGTCTCTCCCGCGCAGCTCCATCTTCAACGGCCGCGCCTTTAACTTCGCCGAGAGGGACTTCAGCGCCTCTGAGCTGCAAAGATAAGCGCTGCGTTCCGCAGGAATTGGGAAAGTATTTTCGGTGGCTTCAACCACAAGGCTATGACCTGCAGTGATGGGGTTTTCGTCAAGCCCCACGGAGGCTGGATCGGGAAGCCACCGCCGAGCAGGTCGCCAGACTCCGCGTTCGCTTTTCCCCGGCCGAGGGCTTCGAAGCCACCCTCCGCGTACGCCTGGGGCAGGCAATGCCGCCGTCGGGCGCGTAGGCGGGCCGCGAGTGCCTCACTGCCTGCGGGCAGGCAGCTCGGGAGCCTTTCCGTGGGGCCGTTGCCGCGCTGCCGCAGAGCCCGGATTCGGCCATCTTGCCGGGTGTCGCCTGCTGCCCGGACTCCAAACTCTGCGTACCGGAATGACTTGATTCACATCGAACTGTTGACCGTGAGCGCACTACGCCGCCGGGATGGGTGATCCGGTTCAACATGGAATGACTTGTTCCGGGCGGTACATGTGGCTTGTGGCCTGTGTGACCGGCCATACCTGTTTCCGTCACGTCTCCGCGACTCGCTGCTCTGTGTCCCCGAATGATCGCAGACTGTTGTCCGGCCGTGGATCGACGACGTACACGAACGAGGGGGAGCGGTGGCTGCAGAACTGGATGCGATGGCAGTGGCTGTGCCGGTGGCGAGTGCTTTGGTGGCGGAGATGGCGAAGGGTGGCTGGGCATCGTTGCGTGGAGCCCTGGGGCGCTTCCTGAGGCGAGACGGGGAGCCCACCGTGGAGCGGCAGTTGGAGCTGCTCGATTCGGCGGAGCAGACCCTCGCCGAGGCGGCGGAGGCAGACCGTGACGGAGTGCGTCGCAGGCTGGAGCAGCGGCTCGTCCTGCAGCTCGCTGCCTACGTGGACCGCTACCCGGACATGAGTGACGAACTGGCGGCGCTCCTGCCCGCCCCGCAGGACCTGCCCTCGGCGGACGCTCCTGTACTGAACGCTCAGAACAACAGCAACAGTCAGATCCTGCAGGCGTCCGGCAATCTGGACGCTGGCAGCGGAGGCATCAACTACGGGGTCCCGCCGCGTAATCCGAGGGCTTGAGCGGGTCGTGACCTCATTCACCGCTCAGCCCGACAACCGTGCACCCGGCGGCAACGGAATCCACGCCGCCAACAACACCTACTCGACTCTGCTGCAGGCGGGGCGGGACATCAACCTGCACCAGCAGGAGCCTCTGCCCACCGAGCCTGTGTCCTCACTGGAAAACGAAGCCGTCCGCCGTGCCTGGGTCGCCGAGGACGAGGATGGCAAGGAGATCACGACCGCTCCCGGGGTGCTGGCGATGCTCGGCCGGGACGAGCGGGTGGTCGTGATCGCCGGCCCACCCGGGACCGGTAAATCCGCAGCGGGACTGCGAGCTCTGTCCGACCTGCGGCCCGCACTGCCCGGAGTCGGCGGGTCCAGGCTGCGGCTGCGCCTCGAGCGCGTGCTGCCGGACTGGGATTCGGTCGAGAAGGACAAGTTCCTGCTCCCTGCGGAGCACGGGCGGGGCTACCTGCTCGACGTCTCGGGCGAGAGCGCGAGCTGGGAGAAGCCGGACGTCACGGCCAGGAAGTTCCTCGGACACGCTGACACCCTGCGCAAGAAGGGCTCCTACCTCGTCGTGATCGCGGGCGAGCACGGCTGGCCCGAGACCGACCCGGTCCTGGGTCACAACGTCGTCCGGGTCGTCAGTGCGCCCCCAGGAGACCAGATCACGCGCCGCCACATCGAGCGGCTCTATCCGCAGGTCGCACGCCGCGGCTGGCTGCAGGAAACCGTCCGGGAAGCCGACGGGCGGAGCGAAGGTGAAGGCAGCGACGGACAGGACCACCGAGCACCCCTCGCCGACCTCCTGCGCGCCGATATGCAGCCGGGCGACGCCGCAGCGCTCGCCCTCGAACTCAGCCGAATCAGCGACGCGGGCGGCACCCTCAAGGACGCCCGCGACCTCGTACTGCGCTGGCGCGAACGGGTCAGTACCGTCTTCCGTGAAACACAGGACAGCGCGGACGACAGAGCACTGCTGCTGGCCGCCGTGATGCTGGAAGGGCTCACTCCCGCCGAGGTCCTGGATGGGGCACGCCTGCTGCTCAAAGACCAGAAGACGCGAGGCATCCGGGACATTCTCACCGGCCGTGACCTCGTCACACGCCTGGAAGTAGTCCAGGCGAAGAGCGACGGCCAACGAGTCACCTTCAGCCACTTGCCCGGATACCCCGCTGCAGTACTGCGGCATTTCTGGCGCCAGCTCAGTGATGTCCAGCCCAACCTGATCAAGTGGGTGAAGCAGCTCACCGGACCCAAGGGTCTGGGCGCCGCACGGATCCGGGAGATCGCGGACCTGCTCGCCCAACTCGCAGTGGACGAAGGCGACCTGCGCCCGCTGGACGTCGCCCAGACATGGGCCGCCGCCGGTGACGCCGGGCAGGACGGCGCGTCACGTCTGCTCGCACGCGTCGCCAGGGACCCCGCACTGGGCCAGGAAGCCCGTACGAAACTGCGGGCCTGGGCCGGCCAGGAGTCCCGAGCCAACGCTGCCGTGGCCGCAGTGGTGTGCCAAGGGCCCTTCTCGCAGGAATACCCGCGCCAGGCGCTCACCTGCCTGCGCTGGGTACTCGGCCGGCCCGAACGCGACAGCGCCGTGTCCGTGGCCGAAGGGGCCCTGCGCGCCATGGGCTCGGACGTCCGGCTGCTGCCGCGCGTATGGGCCACGGTCAACAGATGGCTCACTGAATGCAAGGAACCGGACGACCGGAACCATCTCGCCGCACGTCGCGCCGTCCTGGCCCTGCTCCATCCTGATGCCGCCCACCCTGCCGCGACCCTGCTGCTGGCCAATGCCCTGGAGCACGCGGACACAGTGGATGAACTGGTGCAGGGCTGGTCCGCCGCCCTGTCCGTGCCAGCCCTGGAAGCACGGTGCGAGGAGGTGCTCACGGCGTGGGCCAAGGCCGTGGCCGACGGCGCGCTCGACGCTGACGCAGTGGTCGAGGTACTCAACCACGTCATCCGCGAACACTGGATGACCGGCCCGCTGTCCACCTTCATTGCCGGACGCGCCGGGACGGAATACACCGCGCAGTCGGTCGTCGACCTGCGCGGGCGCCTCATCCTGCGCTGGAACGTTCCCCGGCACGCACACCCGAAGCCGCGCGGCAACCAGCCCCTTCAGCCGCGCCCCGCAACGCCCCTCGAAGGTGATCCCGTGCCTCACACCGAGGCAGGGGGCGAGGTATGAGTCGCACCTCCAAACGGGCCCGCCGCAAGCAACTCCGCAGGAAGATCGGCGCTTTCTCCGCGGTGCTGCGCAGCAGCCGACCTGGCATTCATTACACAGCCACCATCTACGCCACCCTGACCCCGGAACACTCAGGTCCCTACGACCCGGACGAGATTGCCAACCGCGTCCGCACCGCCCTGCGTACCACGGCGGCGGCTGCGGTACGCGACCAGGACCCGATCGACCTCCCCGCCGCGCAGGACGCTTGCGCAGAGCAGTTACGTAAACCTCAGGACCTCGATCTCCCGGATCGCGCCACTCGGGTCACCGCTTCCGTCCGCCTCGAACTCGCGGACAAGGACCGTGCCGCAGTGGAGGAACTGCTCACCGCCATACGCGCCCAGGCGACCGCGGACACCCTCACCAGCCAGCGCACAGAGGCCCTCGCCAAGGAACTCGCCCACCCGGCAGCCCTCCTGGCCAGGTGGCTGCAACAACCCGATGCACACGTCACCCAGCCGCCTGACGAAGCAGAGCTGGAAGCGCTCGCGCGACGGCTGCGCGGCTACCCGAAGGGCCGCGACGAACCCGTGGAACTGCAACTCCTCGACATTCTCCGGGACTTCCTCGCCGAGTTCCCCAAGGAGGAACAGAAGCGACTACTGATGATGCTCCTTGCCGACGGCATGCGCGCCGCCCGGAAGCCCGGCCATGCCGACCAGGTCGAAGCCCTGACGAAAACGGATCCCGCGACCGGCGAGGCCACCGCCGCGGAGGAGGCGCCGTGAGCGCCGCGCACACGACGCTGTGGCGTCTCCTGCTCTCACCGCGCACCAGCGTGCGTGCACTACGCCTGATGCGCCGGGCCCGTACACGCGCTTCACCACCGCGACGACTTTCCTTCGACGCCGCTTGGCGGCAGTCGCGGGTGCAACGCCACCCAGGCGACTCCCACTACCTCTTGCACGGCCACAGCGACCGAACTTGAGCCGGCCGGTCGTCCCGGCTCAGAAGACGAACACCTCTGTTCGGCTCAGTCCAGAGTGATTGGTCCGTCCGGCAGCCAGCCGTCGAGATACCCGTCGGCGAGAACGTTTACGGTCTCGATGTCCGGGCGCCCCAGCCAGAGTCCCAGTACGGCGCGAGGCGCCCACAGGGCGCGCCCTCCCGGGCCCTCGTCGGCCGGTTCCGCATCGACCCGGACGATGTAGAACCGCGTCTCCGCTCGCGGCGCGAGACCTTCGGGTGCCGGGGCCCAGCGGCGACCGGTGACGGTGCCGAGCCGGATCGGGTATGAGGCCAGCAGATCTTGGCAGAGGAGGGCGACAGCGTTCCCGTAAGTCTCATCGAGTCGGGTACAGCGCTGGGGCAGTACCCAGGTCCGGTGTCCGGCCCGGCGAGGGAGCAGGGCGATTCGATGGGCGGAGTCGATCGCGACGAGTTTAGCGATGCGTCTGAAGCGTGGGGAGGGGAGGCGGTGCATGGTGCAAGTCTCGCCAGTGGCTAATCAAACAGCCACGCCAGTGAGGCGGAAGGGTGATGTGATTGTCGTGAGCATGAAGAGATGGGAAGGGGGCTGCCGCGTCGCGGGAAGGGGGCTTCGAGGGTGCCGCATCGTTGCAGGTCAGACGCACTCGTGAACACCCCACCGCACACATGAGATCCCGTCCGATCGAAAGATCGGGCGGGATCTTTGTGTTTCCGGAGGTCGTTTTCGAGAAGGTCGTGCGGCGACACCAGGGCGGGGCCTGCATGGAACGGCCCCGTCCTGCCACGGTCCCGCTATCCGGTCACGTCCTTCCGTAGGCCCGGATGAACATACCGATGCCGCGTTCGACGATCGCGTCGATCGCGGCATCGTCCAGCTCCACCTGGCCCAGCATCGAGGCCAGTTGGGCCTCACCGATCAACAGGGCGCGCAGCTGCCGGGCCGCCACGTCGGCATCGTCCACCGACAGGTGCCCGCCCTGGTGAAGGACCGTGAGCCGGGCGGCGACATCCCGGATGCTCGCCTCCTGGTCGATGCCGCGCAGGGCTGTGTGCAGCGACTCCTCGAGCGGTGCGTCGGCCAGCACTCGCCAGCGCAGGGCGGCCGTCTCGTCACAGAGCATCAGGCGCACCCAGCGACGCCCGAAGTCGACGAACTGCGCCCGGAGGTCCGTGCCTCCGTGTGCCGCGATGGTCTCCTCCAACACGGTCTGGAACTGCGCGGCCAGGGGATCCATGGCGAGCTCCACGACGCAGCCGATCAGGGCGTCCCGGTCGCCGAAGTGGTTGTAGAGCGTCTGCTTCGCCACGTTCGCCTCGGCCGCGATCGTGTCGACGCTGCCCCGGGCGAACCCGTCGCGCAGGAAGACGCGGGCAGCCGCTTCCAGGATCTGCGCCCTACGGTCCCTGCCGCCGTGCTGTCTGCGCCGACGCGGGCCCTGTGCCTCCGTCGGGACCGGTGCCTCCGTCTGCTTGCTGCCTGCCACTGACTGCATCCCCTCCATCTGTCACTTGACTTCTGGACGACCCAGTCTAACATTCAAAACTAGACGGACCCGTCTAAGTTTTGTGGCTGGGTGCGCTCTGACTCCGCCTCCGTACGGAAGGAAAGCCGGCCATGCCCCCACGCACCCCGAAGTCGTCCGGAGCGACACGGCCCGATCAGATCGACGCCGGGCTCTGGTGGCTGTGCGGTGTTCTCGTCCTGGGCGCCGTGACCACGCTGCTCGACGGAACCATCGTCAACGTGTCGATCGACGCACTGTCCCAGGAGTTCGACGCGTCGCTCGGCACGATCCAATGGACGATCACCGGATACCTGCTGGCTCTCTCCCTTGTGGTGCCGCTTTCGGGCTGGGCCATGGAGCGATTCGGCGCGCGGCGGATGTGGCTCACGGCACAGGTGCTGTTCCTGATCGGCTCGGTGCTCTCCGGCATCGCCTGGTCCATCGAGAGTCTGGTCGTCTTCCGGGTGATCCAAGGGCTCGGTGGCGGCATGGTGATGCCCATGGCCCAGGCCATGCTGGCCCGTGCCGCCGGCCCTTCGCGCATGGGCCGTGTCATGGCCGTGGTCTCCGTTCCGGCGATGCTCGCACCGGTCATCGGGCCGGTCATCGGCGGAGTCTTCGTCGACCAACTGAGCTGGCGATGGATCTTCTTCGTCAACATCCCCGTCGGTCTGGCCGCCATCGCTCTCGCCTGGATGAAACTCCCGGCCGACCGGCCGGCCGGGCGTCCGCGACTCGACATGGCCGGCCTGCTGATGCTCTCTCCCGGTCTGGCCTTACTGCTCTACGGCATGGCCCGGAGCGGCGCCGAGGGCTTTGCCGCCGGCGGGAGTCTGCCGTGGACCGCGACCGGCGCTGTCCTCATCGCGGGCTTCGCCGCACACGCTCTGCGCACCCGTCACGTACCGCTGATCGATCTGCGGCTGTTCGCCGACCGCGGCTACTCCGCCGCCGTCATCACGCAGTTCACCCTGAACGCGGCCGTCTTCGGCGCGATGTTCCTGCTGCCGCTCTACTTCCAGTTGGACCGCGGTGACAGCGTCCTGGAGGCCGGCCTGATGCTGGCCCCGCAGGGTGTCGGTTACGTCATCGCGATGCTTGTCGCGGGCCGGGCGACCGACCGGCTGAGCCCCGGAGCGATCGCCCTGGCGGGTGTGGCCCTCACGCTGCTCGGCACCATCCCGTTCGTGATGCTGGACAGCGGTTCCGGCTGGCCGCTGCTGGCCGCCGCGATGGCGGTGCGCGGCATCGGGGTGGGAGTGGTCACCCTGCCCAGCCTGGCCGCTGCCTACCGTTCGCTGCCTCCGGCGGCGATGCCGCGTGCTTCGAGCGCGATGAACATCTTCCAGCGTCTCGGCGGCTCGATCGGCACCGCTGTCGTCGCGACCGTACTGCAGCAGGCCCTCGCCGACGGGCGATCGCAAGGCGCTTCGCTCAACGGTGCCTTCAGCGAGTCGTTCTGGTGGGTGGTCGCCTTCACCGCGGCAACTCTCATTCCGGTCCTCCTGCTGCCCCGCAAGCCCCCCGCCTTCGCCCCTGCGGACCAATCCCCCGTCGCCGGGCGCGAAGCGGCCTCCGCCGGTCACTGAGATCCACTGCAAGGGCGGGGAGGTGGTGCCCTCATCATGCGTGGAAGTACGGCGACGTCACGTCCGCCCCTGGTTCATGGACCACGTCAGGTGCGAGAGATGTTGTACGGCGGTGTCGGCGGATTCCTTGTCGGCGTCGAACTCGCCCTGCGCCCACTGGGTGATGACGGCGACCAGACCGCCGCTCACGTAATGGGCTCGGGCCGGCAGATCGGCTTCGGCCGGCCTCTCCGCGTCGATGGCGGTGAGCTGCTCGTACCAGGCCTGGACGAGTCGACGCTGCAGACGTGCGATGAAGCGCGGGCTGCCGTCCTCTCCCGGCATGCGTCCGTAGAGGGCTCGCGCAGAAATGCGCGAACGGGGCTGGCAGTTGGGGCGGTATGCGCGTCGCCTACGCTGGAAGCGCTTACCCGCTCATGAATTCTCCGCACCGCGAGGAGCGCCCCGTGCCGGTCGACATGCCCGAGCCCCGGATCGACACCAGCAAGCCCCATCCCGCGCGCGTCTACGACTGGCTGCTGGGCGGCAAGGACAACTACCCGGTCGACCAGCGGGTGGCGGAGAAGCTGCCCGAGGAGGCGCGGGGCAACGCGGCGCGGAACCGGGCCTTCATGCACCGGGCCTCCGCCTGGCTGGCCCGCAGCGGGGTCGACCAGTTCCTCGACATCGGCACCGGCATCCCCACCGAGCCCAATCTGCACCAGGTCGTCCAGGGCATCACCCCGTCCGCCCGGATCGTCTACGCGGACCACGACCCGATCGTCCTGCGGCACGCCGAGGCGCTGCTGGTCAGCAGGCCCGAGGGCGTCACCGACTACCTCCACGCGGATGTGCGGCAGCCCGAGGTGATCCTCGACCACGCCCGTGAACTGCTCGACTTCGACCGGCCCATCGCGCTCTCCCTCATCGCGCTCATGCACTTCCTGCCGGACGACCAGGATCCGTACGGCCTCACCCGCACCCTCGTCGACGCGCTGCCCGCGGGCAGTTTCCTGGTGCTCTCGCACGGCACGGCCGACCAGCACCCGGAGCTCAAGCAGGAGACCGAGACCGTGTACAAGAAGGGGGCCATCCCGCTGCGGATGCGCACCCGGAGTGAGGTCGAGCCCTTCTTCGACGGGCTGGACCTCGTCGAGCCGGGGCTGGTCTTCGCCACGGAGTGGTACCGCGAGGAGCCCGCTCCGGTGCGGGAGCGCAGCGGTTTCTACGTGGGCGTCGGCCGGGTGCGCTGAGTCCGCCGGGGGAGCGCGTCCGGGGCCGATGAATCCGGGGCGGTGCGGCAGTCCTACTTCTGAGCGCACGAGCGAGAAGGTGGACCGATGAGCAATCTGCACGAACTCCTGGAGAAACGCGTCGGCGGCGGAGCGGCGCCGGGAGCCGTGGGCCTGGTGGCCCGCGGCTCCCGGGTCGAGGTGGCGGCGGTCGGCTCCGCCGACGCGGGCGGCACGGTCCCGATGGCGCGGGACTCGATCTTCCGTATCGCCTCGCTCACCAAGCCCGTCACCGCCGCCGCGACCATGATGCTGATCGAGGACGGCCGGATCGCACTGGACGAACCGGTGCGGCAGTGGCTGCCGGAGCTGGTGTCGCCGATGGTGGTCCGTACACCGGCTTCCCCGGTCGACGACGTGGTCCCCGCCGACCGGGTCATCACCGTGTTCGACCTGCTCACCTTCCGGGCCGGGTACGGCTTCCCGTCGGACTTCTCGCTGCCCGCGGTCGGGCTGCTGTTCAGCGAGCTGAAGCAGGGATCGCTGCAGCCCCAGGCCGTCGAGGCGCCGGACGCCTGGATGGCCACGCTGTCCCGTATCCCGCTGCTCGACCAGCCGGGCGAGGCATGGCTGTACAACACCTGCTCCGACATCCTCGGCGTGCTGATCGCCCGGGTCTCGGACCGGCCGTTGCCCGAGTTCCTGGCCGAGCGGCTGTTCGAGCCGCTGGGCATGGCCGACACCGGATTCGCCGTGCCCGCCGACAAGGCCGACCGGTTCACCAGCTACTACCGCACCGACCCGGAGGGCGGCGGCCTCCAGCTGGTCGATGCCCCGGACGGACAGTGGAGCAGCGTGCCCGCGTTCCCGTCCGGCACCGGCGGGCTGGTCTCGACCGCCGACGACTGGTACGCCTTCGCCCGGATGCTGCTCGCGGAGGGGAGCGCCGAAGGAAGCGCCGGAGGGCGGCGGTTGCTGTCGGCCGATTCGGTGCGCCGGATGACCACCGACCATCTGACGCGGGCGCAGCGCGAGCGCGGCACGCTGTTCCTGGAGGGCCAGGGCTGGGGCTTCGGCGGTTCGGTCGATGTCGAGGCCATCGACCCCTGGAACGTACCGGGACGCTACGGCTGGGTGGGCGGCACGGGAACGGCGGCGCACCTCACGCCCGCCACCGGCGCGGTCTCCATCCTGCTGACCCAGCTGGAAATGGCCGGACCGACCCCGCCCGCGCTGATGCGGGAGTTCTGGGCGTACGCGTCCGGCACCTGAGCGCCAGGGGCCCCGCTACCGCAGGGGCTCCGCTAACGCAGCGGCTTCGCGAAGCAGCGGCTGCTCTCGTACATGCGGTAGTGGCCGAACTTCTCGCACGGGGCGTAACCGCTGGACGTGTACAGCGCGATCGCCTCGGGCTGCCTGTCCCCGGTCTCCAGCACCATGCGGACCCGGCCCGCCGCCCGCGCGTCCGCCTCCAGGGCGGCCAGGATGCGGCGGGCCAGTCCGTTGCCGCGGCCCTCGGGTATCACGAACATCCGCTTGAGCTCGGCGTCGCCGTCCGAGTAGCCCTCGTCGTTCAGCTCCTGGGAGCGCCAGCCGCCGGTGGCGACGGGGCGGTCGTGCGCGTCGTAGGCGAGCAGATACAGACCGTTCGGCGGCTCGAACATCGAGGGGTCGAGCGGTGTGACATCGCCCTCGTCCCCGTACCGCTCGGCGTATTCGAGCTGCACCAGGTCGTTGAGTTTGACGGCGTCGGGGTGGTCGAAGGGCCGAGGGTGGATATTCATACGGATGATGGTACGGGTATGCGTTTGGTGAATGTCGGTATCGTGCCGGAATGCTGACTGTGACCTCCGTCAATGTGAACGGGCTCCGTGCCGCCGCCAAGAAGGGCTTCGTCGAGTGGCTGGCCCGGACCGAAGCCGATGTGATCTGCCTCCAGGAGGTACGGGCCGAGCCGCAGCAGCTGCCCGACGAGGTGCGCGAGCCGGCGGGCTGGCACACCGTGCACGCACCGGCCGCCGCCAAGGGGCGGGCCGGGGTCTCCCTCTACTCGCGGCGCGCGCCCGAGCGCGTGCAGATCGGGTTCGGTGGCTTCGGGGACGCCGGGAGCGAGGAGTTCGACGCGAGCGGGCGCTACGTCGAGATCGACCTGCCGGGTGTCACGGTCGCGAGCCTGTATCTGCCCTCCGGCGAGGTCGGGACCGAGAAGCAGGACGAGAAGGAGCGGTTCATGGCCGCGTTCCTCCCGTATCTGAAGGGCCTGAAGAAGCGGGCCGCGGCCGACGGCCGTGAGGTGGTGGTCTGCGGTGACTGGAACATCGCCCACCAGGAGGCCGACCTGAAGAACTGGAAGGCCAACAAGAAGAACTCCGGCTTCCTCCCCGAGGAGCGGGAGTGGCTGACCCGGGTCTTCGACGAGGCCGAGTACGTCGATGTCGTACGGGCGCTGCACCCCGACGAGGAGGGGCCGTACTCGTGGTGGTCCTACCGCGGGCGGGCTTTCGACAACGACACCGGCTGGCGCATCGACTACCAGGTGGCGACGCCGGGGCTGGCCGGGCGTGCGGTGAAGGGCTGGGTCGAGCGGGCTGCCACGCACGGTGAGCGGTGGAGCGACCACGCTCCGGTGACGGTGGTCTTCGAACAGTAGAGCGTGTGAAGCGGGGGGCGTAAGGGGCCGCTTGGGGCGGGCAGCATTTCGGTGTGCGATCGAAAAAGCCGGCCCGGCCGCCGCCGTCGAGTGACCGCCCGTCAGGGGGCGGGGTTCCGCGGCGGCTCGTCGGTTTTCCCGCGGCGCAGGCGTCGGTCCAGGGCCATGGAGAGTTCGGCGTCCACCACCGCGCGGGCCAGTGGCCGGAGTTGGGGCGGCTCGGCCTCGTCGGTGTGGTTCTCCAGGACGCTCACGAAGAGTTCGGCGAGCGCGTCGGCGTGCTCGCGGACGCGGCGGCCGGCCGCGAGCACCGTGGCGAGCGGCACCCCTTCCTGTACCAGCTCGGACGACACCTCCAGCAGGCGGCGGCTGATGTGGACGATCTCGTCGCCGTCGGTGGCGAGATAGCCCAGATCGAGGGCGGCGGCCAGGTTCTCCGTGGTGGTCTCGCCCTCGAAGTAGTCCGCGAGCTGCTCGGGCGTGAGGCGTACCGGAGTCTCCTCGGTCGCCTCGCCCAGGCCCAGCACCTCGGCGACATCGCGGCCGCTCTCGAAGGTGCGGGCGAGATCGGCGATGCCGGTGAGGGTGTGCCCGCGCTCCAGCAGGCCCGTGATGGTGCGCAGCCGGGCCAGATGGTGGTCGTCGTACCAGGCGATGCGCCCCTGGCGGCGAGGCGGCGAGATCAGTCCGCGCTCCCGGTAGAAACGCACGGTCCGCACGGGGATGCCGGCCTCCTTGGCCAGCTCCTCCATGCGGTATTCGCGGTGCTCGCGTCCGTCAGCCACACCCGCACCCTACCGGCCTCCCCCTGGCAGGGAGCGGCCTCCCGACGCCCTGCGACTCCGCTCGCCATCCGCTTCCTGCCACGGGGAGGCCGCATGTTGTACCGCCGGTAACTTTCCCTTGCCGTACCCCTACCCATCGGTACGGAGCTGCTCTACTCTCCCAACAATGCCAGTGATTGCTGGCAGAGTCGTGTGACGTACCGCGGGAGGCGGCAGCATGGCCGAGCACGAGCACGTACGAGTGGCGGTGATCGGATCCGGATTCGGGGGCCTCGGGGCCGCGGTCCGGCTGCGCCGCGAAGGCATCACGGACTTCGTCGTCCTGGAGCGGGCCGACTCCGTCGGTGGCACCTGGCGCGACAACAGCTACCCCGGCTGCGCCTGCGACGTACCGTCCCACCTCTACTCGTTCTCGTTCGCGCCCAACCCCGAGTGGCCGCGCACCTTCTCCGGGCAGGAGCACATCCGCGCCTACCTGGAGCATGTCGCGGACACCTTCGGGCTGCGCCCGCACCTCAGGCTGGGCCATGAAGTGACGATCATGCGCTGGGACCGCGAAGAGCTCCACTGGGACATCGAGACCGGCAACGGGGCCACCTTCACCGCCGATGTCGTCGTCTCCGCGAGTGGTCCGCTCTCCGACCCGAAGACGCCGGACATCCCCGGTCTCGCCGACTTCCCCGGCAAGGTCTTCCACTCGGCCCGCTGGGACCACGACGCCGACCTGACCGGCAAGCGCGTCGCCGTCATCGGTACCGGCGCCTCCGCCATCCAGATCGTGCCCGCGATCCAGCCGAAGGTCGGCAGCCTGACGCTCTTCCAGCGCACCCCGCCCTGGGTCATGCCGCGCATGGACCGGAAGATCAGCGGCGCCGAGCGGTGGCTGCACCGCGCACTGCCCGTCACCGGCACCGCGCGCCGCGGACTGCTGTGGGGCATACGGGAGTTGCAGGTCAGCGCCTTCACCAAGCACCCGGGCGAACTGGGCCTGGTCGAGAAGATAGCCAAGGCCAACATGGCGCGGGCCATCAAGGATCCCGCGCTGCGGGCCAAGCTGACCCCCTCGTACCGCATCGGCTGCAAGCGCATCCTGCTCTCCAGCGCCTACTACCCGGCGCTCGCCCGGCCCAACGTGGACGTGGTCGCCTCCGGTCTGGCCGAGGTGCGCGGCTCCACGCTCGTCGCCTCCGACGGTACGGAGACCGAGGTCGACGCGATCATCTTCGGCACCGGCTTCCACGTCACCGACATGCCGATCGCCGAACGCGTGGTGGGTGCGGACGGCATCACGCTCGCCGAGTCCTGGAAGGACGGCATGCAGGCGCTGCGCGGCGCCAGCGCCGCCGGCTTCCCCAACTGGATGACGATCATCGGCCCCAACACCGGGCTCGGGAACTCCTCGATGATCCTGATGATCGAGTCCCAGCTGAACTACATGGCCGACTACCTGCGCCAGCTGAACGTGCTGGGCGGTCGCGTCGCACTCGACGCGCGCAGCTCGGCGGTCGGGGCCTGGAACCGCCGCGTCCAGGAGCGGATGAAGCGCACCGTGTGGAACACCGGCGGCTGCAACAGCTGGTACCTGGACGCCAACGGGCGCAACACCACCGTCTGGCCGGGCACCACCGCCGAGTTCCGCAAGGTCACGCGCTCGGTCGACCTCGCGGAGTACGAGGTCGTACGGACCCCGAAGCAGACCACCGCCGCGGCGAAGGCCGTCGTCGAGGAGGTCGTGGGATGAGCCGGCTGCTGCGGCGCGACGGCACCCCGCCGGTCCCCACGCGCGAACTGACCGCGCTCTCCGCCGACGGCGCCCGGATCCATGTCGAGGTGCACGGGCGGGACGGCGCCCCCGCGGTGGTCCTCGCGCACGGCTGGACGTGCAGTACCCGATTCTGGGACGCGCAGATCCGGGATCTCGCGGTGGACCACCGGGTCGTCGTCTACGACCAGCGGGGCCACGGCCGTTCGCCCGCCGTGGGCCGCGAGGGATACAGCACCGACGCCCTCGCCGACGACCTCGAAGCGGTGCTGGCCGCCACCCTTTCACCGGGTGAGAAGGCTGTGATCGCCGGGCACTCCATGGGCGGCATGACGATCATGGCCGCCTCGCGGCGGGCCGGACTGCGTGAGCACGCGGCCGCCGTACTGCTGTGCAGCACCGGGAGTTCGCGGCTGGCCGCCGAGTCGCTGGTGGTGCCGTTCCGGGCCGGGGCGGTCCGTAGCGGGGTGACCCGCGCGATCCTCCGTGCGAAGGCCCCGCTCGGGCCGGTCACACCGATTTCCAGGCGGATACTCAAGTACGCCACGATGGGAGCGGGCTCCGCCCCGGACCGGGTGGACACCTGCGCCCGGATCGTGCACGCCTGCCCGCGGGGTGCCAGGGCGCCCTGGGGGCACGTCCTCGCGGAGCTCGAACTCGACGCGGACGTACGGGAGTTGAGGGTGCCCACGGCGGTGATCGCGGGTACGGAGGACCGGATGACGCCACCCGTGCACGCCCGTGCCCTCGCGGCGGCGCTGCCCGAATGCCTGGGGCTCACCGAGCTGGCGGGCATGGGGCACATGACGCCGGTGGAGGCGCCGGAGGCGGTCACGGCGAAGATCCGGGAGCTCGTCACCGCGTATCTCCCGGCGGGCGGCGCGGGTGCGGGCGCAGGCACGGGCGCAGGCACGGACGGTACGGCCGAGAAGGAGGAGGTCGCATGAGCGACAGGCGGAGTCTCGAAGGGCAGGTCGTCGTCGTCACGGGCGCGGCACGCGGTGTGGGCGAACTGCTGGCCCGCAAGCTCTCGGCGCGCGGCGCGAAGCTCGCGCTGGTCGGCCTGGAGCCGGACGAGTTGAAGAAGGTCTCCGATCGGCTGCACTCGGAGAGCGACCACTGGTTCGCGGACGTCACCGACCACGAGGCGATGGCGCGCGTCGCCCAGGAGGTCAAGGAGCGGTTCGGGAAGGTCGACGTCGTCGTCGCCAACGCCGGGGTCGCCTCGGGCGGGCCGTTCGTCGACTCGGACCCCGAGGCGTGGCGTCGGGTCATCGAGGTCAATCTGATCGGCGGCGCGGTGACCGGGCGGGCCTTCCTGCCGGTGCTCATGGAGAGCCGCGGCTACTTCCTCCAGATCGCCTCGCTCGCGGCGATGACTCCGGCACCGATGATGACCGCGTACTGCGCGTCCAAGTCGGGCGTGGAGGCGTTCGCACACAGCCTGCGGGCCGAGGTCGGCCACCGGGGCGTGAAGGTCGGGGTCGGCTACCTGTCCTGGACCGACACGGACATGGTCCGGGGCGCCGACCAGGACGACGTGATGCGGGAAATGCGGCAGCGGCTGCCCTGGCCGGCGAACCGTACGTATCCGCTGGGTCCCGCGGTCGACCGGATCGTGGCCGGTGTCGAGCGCCGGTCCCCGCACGTGTACGCGCAGTGGTGGCTGCGCGGGATGCAGTCCGTGCGGGGCTACCTGCCCTCGCTGATAGGGGTCGTCGGACAGCGGGAGGTCCGTAGGTTCGGATCGCGGCTGGACGGCGTGAGCAAGGGCCTCGTCGGCGCCGGGGGCGCCGCTGACCAGGACGCGAGGGCGGCGGCTACGCAGCGTAAGTGATCGACATGCGGTGGGTGCCGGGGCCTGCGACGCTGATCGAGGTCCTCACGGACCGCCCCCAAGCACCCACTAGGAGTGAACAGAATGGGTATCGCAGACCAGTTCAAGGACAAGGCGCAGGAGCTCGCCGACCAGGCGAAGAAGAAGGCCGGCGAGGGCCGCAACCAGGGCCAGGAGCGGACGCGCACCGAGGGCCAGGAGCGGACGCGCACCGAGGGCCGCGAGCGGATGCAGAACGTGTCCGAGCGGGCCTCGAAGACGTCGCAGCAGGGCCGTGACAAGGCCCGGGGCGCCGCGGACGAGCGTCGCGAGCGCTGACGGCGGATCGCGACACTGCGCGTTGCCTGTGAGGGGCGCGCCCGGATCTCCGGGTGCGCCCCTTTCGCACGGCGCGGGCCGGGGCCTTCAGCGGTCCCGGTCTCAGTTCTCGGCCGGGTGCACCAGGTCGCTCGGGTCGGTGTTCGCCCCGCACAGCACCACGGCCACCCGCTCGCCGTCGCGCGGCCGGTAGCCGCCGCCCTGCGCCGTCGGCCCGTTCGCAAGGTCCGGTGCGGTGAGCGCGGCCAGTGCGGTGGCGGCGGCGTGCTCGACGGCGACGCGGCGGTGGTCCCACAACGACTGGCGGGCGCGGACGATTTCGCCGTCCGGCACCAGGACGGAGCGGATGTCGTTCTCGCGTGCGGCGCGCAGGGCCAGGGCGGTGGCCCGTCGGGCGCCGAGGGAGTCGATGGCGACCGAGTCGACGGGGACGTCGACCGGGCCACCGGCCTCCAGGGCGGCGTTCAGCGCCCGGCAGTTCTCCGGCTCGACGGCGACCGTACGGATCTTGTGGTGCCGGGCGGCGGTGGCGACGCCGGCGAACAGTCCGCCGCCGCCGACCGAGACCACCACGGTGTCCAGGCCGGGGATCTGCGCGTGGATCTCTTCCATCAGGGTGCCGGCCCCGGCGGCGATCAGCGGGTGGTCGTAGGCGTGTGCGGCGAGCGCGCCGGACGAGGCGGCGAACTCCTCGCACGCTTCGAGGGCTTCGGCGTACTCCGCGCCGACCATCCGCACGTCCGCCCCGTAGCCGCGCAGCTTGGCGATCTTCACCGCCGGGGCGACGCTCGGCAGGAACACCGTGGCCCGTACGCCTTGCTGCTGGGCGGCCCACGCGCAGGCCAGCCCGGCGTTGCCACCGGAGGCGATGGTCACCCCCGCGTCCGGCAGGGTGCCTGCCTCGCGGTGGGCCTGGATGAAGTTCTGCGCGCCGCGTGCTTTGAAGGAGCCGGTGTACTGCATGAACTCCAACGCGAACCAGAGCTCGTAGGGCTTCTCGCGCCGGTCGCCGAGGGGGCCGGCGTGCTCCGCGCGGATCGTGCCCGGCGCGACGGGTGCGATGGTGACCGGGCGGATGTGCCCGGTGGTCCGGTCGGTGGCGGCCTTGATGTCGTCGTACGTGAGGTCGTTGCCGAACAGATCCGTGTCCCGGTCGCTCATGTCTTCTCACTTCCGTGGTCGCTGCATCGACCAGCTTATGCAGTGGCTGGTCCGGCAGTGAGTCCGGCTCTGCCCGATGCCGCCCGCGTCCCACCGTCCCGCCTTCCCTCCGCGCCGTCACCGTGGACGGCGTCCCCGCAGGTCGGCGGGTGGGACGTCCCGTGAACGCGTCATTTCCCCGGCGGTCCTGGCAGCCCTTTCTCCCTGCCCCGCAGTCTTGTCGCAGAGCCGGCCGACCCGGTCGGATCCACCCAAGGGGAGGGAAACACCATGCGAACCATGACGAGGGCATTCATCGGCGCCACCACCGCCATCGCGATCGCCGGCGGAGGCGTGGCGGCTGCGGGCACCGCCTTCGCGGCGTCCGGGCAGACCACGAAGGCGGTGGCGAGTGCCACGGCTGTCACCCCGCTCGCGGTCGTCAACCTCGGCCTCAACGCCACGCAGGCCAAGAAGCTCCAGCGTGACCTGAAGGCCAACTGGGGATACAAGGGCGCCATCGACGGGCAGCTCGGCACCGACAGCTGGAAGGCGATGCAGCGCTTCCTCAAGGCGAACTGGGGCTACAAGGGCGCGATCGACGGAATCGCCGGAGCGGGGACCAAGGCAGCGCTGGCGCGGTACTGCAACTCCTGCGCGACAACCTGCGCTCCATCGAGGACCTTGGCGACGTCCATGCCGCCGCCGACATCTTCCGCGTGATCTGACCTCGGGGCGGCGCCGGAGTCAGGATGTCTTGACGGACTCGACGAACGGGTTCCAGGCGGACGCGGGGACGACGAGCACGGGTCCTTCGGGGCGCTTGGAGTCGCGGACGGGGACGAGGTCTTGGTGACCGTCCGCGACTTCGAGACAGTTGCCGCCATCGCCGTTGCTGTGGCTGCTCTTGCGCCAAGTGGCGAACCCCTCGGCGACCTCGACGCAGTTGCCGCCGGAGGAGTTGCTGTGACTGCTCCTACGCCAGATCGCGGCGCTCAAGTCGATTTGGGTGCGCACCATTTCGGTATTCCTCTGCCGCTTCTTCGATCATGGTGAGGGACGCCTCCGGCGGCAAGGCGGCGGCCCTCAGGAGATCGTACGACCTCCGATACTGCTTCACGAGGCCCGGATCGTCGACCGTAATTCCATGGTGCTGGCCCTCCGTGTAGGCCAGCGGGGGAGCGTCTACGAAGTCAAGAATCAGGGCGTTGCCCAGCATGAGGGGGTGCGCTCCTGTGTTCCACGGGAGGATCTGCGTAAAGATGCGGCCGCGTCGTGTGAGGGCGGCGACGTGCTCCAACTGCTCGGCCATCTGCTGAGGTGGCAGGATCGGCAGACGCAGCAGGGACTCGCTCAGGATGGTCCAGTACTGCGGGGTCCGGTGGTTCCGCTCGAAGAGCTGTGCCCGCGCCAGCCGCGCGTTGACCTTCACCTCGGTCTCTTCCTGGAGCTCCGGGAGCCGCTCGGCGCGGATTACGGCCTCCGCGTACGGCCTCGTCTGGAGCAGACCGGGGAAGACTGTCGGAGACCACTCTTCGATGGTCTCGGCACGCTTCTCCGCGTCCAACACGCGCTCGAAGTACTCCGCGTGCCCCTTGCGCCGGGCCTTCCGCACGTCCTCGCACCGCCGTTGGAAGAACCCGTCCGTCCTCAGCACCCGGTCCACGTGCTGCGCCAGGTCGAAGGGCATCCGGCGGTGGCCGTGCTCGATCTCGCTCAGGTACGTGATGCCGTAGAAGCTGCCGTCCACCAGCTTCTCCAGGGTCAGGCCCGCCTCCTCCCGCTTGAAGCGGAGTTCCTTGCCGTAGAACTGCGGGACGCCCGCCGAGCCGTCGATCTCCTTGCGTGTGGCCACTGTTGACCGCCTTTCGCGCTGTGCGTTGTGGAGCGGGAAGTCCTTTCAAGGTAGAGGCCCATGCGGCAGCGTGTGAGGTGTTCGTCACAGTCAGCAACGAAAGGTGGACGCCCCCCTCATGGACGACACTCACGACATCCCGACCCACGACATCGCCGCGGACATCCGCGCGCTCCGCGCCGCGCTCGCCGTGCACGGCATCACCCTGCCGTCGCTCGGTGTCGATCCGCTGACCCTCGCCGGATGGACGTCCCGGCCGCCGCTGGTCGCGCTCGGCAACTGCAATGCGGCGACCGCGCGCCGGATGGCCGAGGTGCTGCGTTCGGCGGCCGGTGGATGACTCCGCTGCCGTTCACGGTGGATCTGCTCGCCGTGCCGAAGGCCGTACCGGAGATGCGGCGCACCCTGCGGGAGCGGTGCGATGGTGCGGATTCGCCCGATCTACTGCTCTGCGTCAGTGAGTTGCTGACCAATGTGATCGTGCATCTCGGTGAGGGGACGCCGGTCACGCTCCGGGTGGCCGGTACGTGTTCCGGGCGGGTCCGGGTCGAGCTGAGCGATCCCGAGCCGTGCGCCTGGCCGGTGATACGGACCGCTGCCCACGGCGACGAGTCGGGGCGGGGGCTGTCGCTCGTGGACGCGTTGGCGCTGCGGTGGGGCGTCGAGCAGGGGCGGTACGGGAAGACGGTGTGGTGTGAGCTGCGGGCCGGCGAGGGAGGTCACCGCAGGGTGAGCGGGGTCTCGGAGTCGACGCGGGTCAGCTTCTCCGGGTTGCGTACGTAGTAGAGGCCGGTGATGTGGGCGTCCTCGATCCGGAACGCCACGACGCCGTCGATCTTGCCGTCCAGGCGCAGCAGGAACGCCGGGTTGCCGTTGGCCAGGGTGGGGCTGATGGTGATCGTGGCGGTGGTCCTGCCGGAGCCGCCCACGAGGTAACGGGCCACCTTGTCGGCGCCGATGATCGGCCGTCGGGCGGCCTGCTTGATGCCGCCGCCGTCGCCGAGGAGGACCACGTCGGGGGCGAGCACGTCGAGGAGGCCCTGGAGGTCCCCGGTCTCCAGGGCGCGCCGGAACGAATCCACCGCCGCCCGGGACACGCTCGCCGAGACCGCCGCACGGGGGCGGCGGGCGTCGACGTGCCGGCGGGCGCGGTGCGCGATCTGGCGGACGGCCGCCGGGCTCTTGTCGACGGCGGCGGCGATCTCGTCGTAGCCGACGTCGAAGACCTCGCGCAGCACGAAGACGGCGCGCTCCGTCGGCGACAGGGTTTCCAGGACGAGCATCAGGGCCATCGACACGCTCTCGGCGAGCTCGACGTCCTCGGCCACGTCCGGCGCGGTGAGTACCGGTTCGGGAAGCCAGGGGCCGACGTACGCCTCCCTGCGGCGCGACAGCGTGCGCAGCCGGTTGAGCGACTGCCGGGTGGTGATCCGGACCAGGTAGGCGCGCCGGTCGTGCACCTGTTCCTGGTCGACCTCGACCCACCGCAGCCAGGTCTCCTGCAGGACGTCCTCCGCGTCGGCCGCCGATCCCAGCATTTCGTAGGCGACGGTGAAGAGCAGGTTGCGATGGGCGACGAAAGCCTCGGTCGCCGGGTCGGTGATGGCGTGGTCGTCGTTCACTTCTTGCCTCTCTTCAGCTCTCGGCTCTCGGCTCTCCGCTCCCGGCCTCAGGCCGTTCGTTCGGCGGTGGCCGGTGCCTCGCCGCGTTCGGGGCGGGGGCCGCTCTTGCGCGCCTCGTTCACCAGCTGCTTGACGGTGGCCCTGCAGACGATCTCCTTGAGCTTCGCACCGGGGCGGCCACCCAGGTACAGCGGGTTCGCGTGGTCGTCCATGGAGGCGAACTGGAAGATACCGGTGCGACGGCCCAGGCTGATGCACTGGCCGGCGAATCGCACCTTGAGGGGCGCGGGCCGCTCGCCCGCGATCCGGCTGAGCACCGTGCGGGCGGCGCGCGAGCCCAGCTGGCCCGCGGCCTGGCAGCTCATCCGGAACGGCGCGTCCGCCGGTGCCGCCGCGTCCCCGGCCGCGACGATGCGCGCGTCGTCCACGCTCGTCAGCGTCTCGTCCGTGAGCAGGCGGCCCACGGCGTCGGTGGTCAGACCGCTGCGGGCGGCCAGGTCCGGCACACCGAATCCGGTGGCCCAGACGGTGACCCGGCTGGGGAGTTCGCGGCCGTCGTCGAGCCGTACGGCATCGCGGGTCACGGCCGCCACCCTCGCGCCGGGGCCTTCGAGCACGGTCACACCGAGCTCGGCGAGGGTCCGGGCGACCGAGCGTCGGCCCCGGGGGTGCAGGTACGGGCCGAGCACCTCGCCGCAGACCAGGGTCACGGCCCGGCCCTCCTCCGCCAGTTCGGCGGCGGTCTCGATGCCGGTCGGGCCGGAGCCGACCACGGTCACCGGGGCCGTCGTGGGCGCGGCGTCGACGACCGGCCGCAGCCGCCGCGCCTCCTCCAGGGTGGCGATCGGGTGGGCGAACTCCGCCGCGCCGGGCACGTCCGGTTCGGCGCTGCCGCTGCCCACCGCGTAGATCAGGTAGTCGTAGCCGACCGTGCCGCCGCCCGTCAGTTCCACGCCGCGCCCGGCCGCGTCGATCGTCGCCACGCTGTCGACCACCAGCCGGATGCCCCCGGCCAGGACCTCCCCGTAGTCGACGACGGCGTCATGGCTGCCGCCGACCAGTTGGTGGAGGCGGATGCGCTCGACGAAGTCGGGGCGCGGGTTGATCAGCGTCACGGTCACGTCGGCGTGCTGGGCCAGCCGGTTGGCCGCGGTGACGCCCGCGTAACCTCCGCCGATCACGACCACGTCGGTGTTCTTGTTCATGGTGTCTCCGTCCGTTGCCCGTTTTCGGCATCAAGACACCGGACGGAGAGGAGCTGTGACAGGGCGTGAGCCAGATCACTCGTGCCGCGGCGGAAGTGGCGGGCGCCGCCGGTCCGGGACGTCGTCGTACGTCGGTGGGGTCGCCGCCGGTTGTGCGGCCAGCAGGTCCAGGGCGACCCGTACCGCGTCGTCCAGTACCGCGTACCGGCCCTCCGCCCAGTCGAGGGGGGTGCGCAGCGCCTCCAGGTCCGGTTCGACGCCGTGGTTCTCGACCGACCAGCCGTAGGTGTCGAACCAGGCCGCGTTCATCGGCACCGTGATCACCGTGCCGTCGCCGAGCCTGGTCCGGCCGGTCATGCCGACGACGCCGCCCCAGGTCCGCTGGCCCACCACCGGGCCGAGCTTCAGCAGGCGGAACACGGCGGTGATCATGTCGCCGTCGGAGGAGGTCGCCTCGTCGGCCAGGGCGACCACGGGGCCGCGCGGGGCGTTGGAGGCGTACGAGACGGGCTGGGCGTTGCGGGTCAGGTCCCAGCCGAGGATCGTGCGGGTCAGCTTCTCGACCACCAGCTCGCTGATGTGACCGCCCGCGTTGCCGCGTACGTCGACGATCAGGGCCGGCCGGGACACCTCCATGCGCAGGTCCCGGTTGAACTGGGCCCAGCCCGATCCGCCCATGTCGGGGATGTGCAGATAGCCGCACTTGCCGCCGCTCAACTCCCGTACGACTTCACGGCGTTTGGCCACCCAGTCCTGGTAGCGCAGCGGCCGTTCGTCGACCAGCGGTACGACGGCGACGCGGCGGGAGAGGGTCTCGCTGTCGCCCCCGGCCGGGCGGAAGGTGAGCTCGACCGTGGTGCCGCCCGCCGCCGTGAGGAGGGGGTACGGGCCGGCGACCGGATCGACGGGGCGTCCGTCGACATGGGTGAGGACCGCGCCCTCCCGGATGCCCGTACCGGCCAGCGGGGAACGGGCCTTGGAGTCGGAGGAGTCGCCCGGCAGGATGCGCTTGACCATCCAGTCGCCGTCCCGGCACACCAGGTTCGCGCCGAGCAGGCCGATCGCCCGCTGGTAGTGCGGGGGGCCCTCGTTGCGGCGGGCCGGGGTCACGTACGCGTGGGAGGTGCCCAGTTCGCCCAGGACCTCGCGCATCAGATCGGCGAACTCGTCGGGGGAGGCGACCCGTTCGACCAGTGGGCGGTACTGGTCGAGCACCGCCGTCCAGTCGATGCCGCACATGTCCGGCTCCCAGAAGTAGTCGCGGATGATGCGGCCGCCCTCCTCGTACGCCTGCCGCCACTCCGCCGCCGGGTCGACCTCGTGCAGGATGCGGCGCAGGTCGAGGTAGACGGTGGTGTCGCTGTCGCCGGTCTCGGTGGCGGGGACGGCGCGCAGCTCGCCCTCGTCCATGACGACCAGCCGGGTCGCGTCGCCGCTGACCGCGAACCAGTCGAGGTGGCCGACGAGTTCGGTCCTCCTGGCCTTGGTGATGTTGAAGTGTTCGAGGGTGGGGCGGCCCGACATGTCCGCCGGGTTGGCGAAGGTCTCGCCGAGCGCGCCGGAGATCGGCCAGCGCAGCCAGACCAGCCCGCCGCCGCTCACCGGGTGCAGGGCGGAGTACTTGGAGGCGGAGACCGGGAAGGGCGTCACCCGGTTCTCCAGGCCCTCGAACTCGACGGTGACCGTCGACGGCCCCTCGCCCGTACCGACGTCGGGAATGTCGTCGGCCGGGTCGAGACCGCCCGCAGCCGGGCGCCCCTCCGGGGACAGGGCGAACGGGGAGGGCGTGGCGGAGGACAGCGGCACCAGGTACGGGCGGCAGCCGAGCGGGAAGGAGAGGTCGCCGGTGTGGACGTCGTACACCGGGTCGAAACCGCGCCAGGAGAGGAAGGCGAGATAGCGTCCGTCGCCCGTGAAGACGGGATTCTCGTCCTCGAAGCGGCCGTTGGTGACATCGACGATCACGGGCGCGCCGGTACCCAGGATGCGGGCCAGCTTGATCTGGCGCAGCGAGCGGCCGATCCCGGGGTGCGACCAGGTCAGCCAGGCGCCGTCCGGTGAGAACGCCATGTCGCGGACCGGGCCGTTGATGGAGCGGATCAGCTCGGTGGGTTCGCCGGTGGACGTCTCCTCGTCGGTGTCCAGGAGCAGCAGTCGCCCGTCGTTCGTCGCGATGGCGAGGCGTTCGCCGTCCGGGTCGGCGATCAGCTCCTGCACCCTGCCGACCTGCCCGGAGGCCAGCCGGCGCGGTTCGCGGTCGCCGCTGGCGCGCGGCAGGTACGCGATCTCGATCGCGTCTTCGCCGTCGGCGTCCGTGACGTAGGCGACCTGGCCGCCGCTGCCGAGCATCTCGGGCAGCCGGACCCGGACCCCGGGCGTGTCGGCGATGGTCCGGGCGGGGCCGTCGCGGTGTGTGAGCCAGTACAGGCTGCCGCGTACGGTGACGGCGCTGGCCCGGCCCGTCTCGTCCACGGACAGCGAGTCGACGTTGCTGGCGGCCGGGACCTGGTGGATACGCCGTCCGGTGCGCGGCCCGCCGAGCCGGACCTCCAGCTTCCGGGGCACCGCGTCGGGTGACGCCAGGTCGTCCACCAGCCACAGATCGCCCGCGCACTGGTAGACGACCCGGTGCCCGTCGCTGGAGGCGTGCCGGGCGTAGAAGGCGTCGTGGTCGGTGTGGCGGCGCAGGTCGCCGCCGTCGGGCCGGCAGGAGTACAGATTGCCGACGCCCTCGTGGTCGGAGAGGAAGGCGATCCGGCCACCGACGAACATCGGTGAGGCGAGATGGCCGCCGATGTCCGGCAGCAGCCGCTTGCCGTGCAGCCAGAGCCGGCCGGTCGCGCCGCCCCGGTACCGCTTCCAGGCGGCCGGTTCGTGCGGCGGCGTGCCGGTGAGCAGCAGGGTGCGCCGCTCGCCGTCGATGTCGGCGACCGCGATGTCGGAGACCGGGCCCCAGGGCAGCTTGCCGCCGGGGCTGCCGTCGGTGGGGACGCTGTAGGCCCAGGAGATGTGCGAGAACGGCTGGTTGTGCGAGGACACGGCGAGGATGTGGGCGGCGCCCGGGGGGTCGGGGGTCCAGCCGCAGACCCGGGTGTCCGTCGAGCCCCAGTAGGTGAGCCGGCGGGCCGGGCCGCCGTCGACCGGTGCGAGATGGATCTCGGGATCGAGGGTGCGCCAGGTCGTGTAGGCGATACGACTGCCGTCGGGGGAGAAGCGCGGGTGGCTGACCCTGGTCCGGTCGATGGTCAGCCGCCACGCACGGCCGGGCCGCTGCCCCTCGGGCGCGAGGGGGGCGACCCAGAGGTCGTCCTCGGCCGCGAAGCAGAGCAGATCGTCGTGGAGGTGCGGGAAACGGAGATACGCGACGTCGTCACTCACCCTCCAATGCTTTCCGCGCGGAAGGGCCCCGGCAACTCGTGGTGGCGAATCGGTTGTGGTGCGGAACACAAGCGAAACGATTTCGTTTCGCTGGGCGGGCGGGGTACCGTCGATGTGTACGAAACAGTTTCGTTCGATTGACTGCTGTGCGAGAGTCGCGAACGGATGCGCGAATGGGAGGTCGGCGCAATGGCACGCACCCGGCTCACGCCCGAGCGTGAGGGCGAGCTGTACGCCGCGGTGCTCGACCTGCTCGGCGAGGTCGGTTACGACGCCCTGACCATGGACGCCGTCGCCGCCCGTACCCGTTCCAGCAAGGCCACCCTCTACCGCCAGTGGGGGAGCAAACCCGAGCTGGTCGTCACGGCCCTGCGGCACAACAAGCCGGTGTCCCTCGCGGAGATCGACACCGGGTCGCTGCGTGGCGACTTCCACGCCGCGCTGAGCCGTACCAACGACTGCCAGATGGAGAAGAACTCCGCGCTGATGCGGGGCCTGAGCCATGCCGTCCACAACAATCCCGATCTGCTCCAGGCCCTGCGCGAACTGCTGATCGAGCCGGAAGTGACCGGCCTCGACACGCTGCTGCGCCGAGCCGTGGATCGGGGTGAACTGCGTCCGGACCAACCGGCGCTGAAATATGTACCGCACATGCTGATCGGCGCCTTCGCCGCTCGGCAGCTGGTCGAGGACCGCGCCGTCGATCAGGCGTTCCTCACCGACTACGTCGACTCCGTGATGCTCCCCGCGCTCGGAGTCTGACCCCCAGTCCCCTTCGCGTGATCCGTCCCCTTCGCACGGCCCCCTCCCCAAGCCCCACCTGACACGCCGCTCTCGTCGTCGGGCTGGTTCCTCACGCCCTTTTTCCACTCACGACCTGACCGGGAGTTCCCCTCCGTGGCCACATTCCTCTACAAACTCGGACGGCTCGCCTTCCGGCGCCGCCGCTATGTCGCCCTGGTCTGGGTGGCACTGCTGGCGCTCGCCGGATTCGGCGCGGCCTCCGCGTCCACCGCCACCTCCAGCTCCTTCTCGATCCCGGGCACGGAAGCGCAGCGGGCCTTCGACCTGCTGGAACAGCGCTTCCCCGGGGGCAGCGCAGACGGCGCGACCGCCCGGGTCGTCTTCAAGGCCCCCGACGGCGAGAAGATGACCGACCCGGCGAACAAGGCCGAGGTCAACAAGGTCGTCGGCGAGCTGAAGTCGGGCTCGGACCAGATCGCCTCGGTCACCGACCCGTACACCGCGGGCGCCGTCAGCAAGAACGGTTCCACGGCGTACGTCTCGGTGTCCTACAAGGCCAACTCGATGGAGCTGACCGACGCGAGCCGGGACGCCCTGGAGGACGCGGGCCACGCGGCGCAGAAGAGCGGGATGACCGTGGAGATCGGCGGCGACGCGCTCATGGTGATCCCGGAGACCGGGGTCACCGAGATCATCGGTGTCGCCATCGCCGCGGTGGTGCTGGTCATCACCTTCGGCTCGCTGATCGCCGCCGGGCTCCCGCTGCTCACCGCCCTGATCGGCGTCGGCATCGGCGTCTCGACGATCACCGCGCTGGCGAACGTGCTGGACCTGGGCTCCACCACCTCCACCCTCGCGATGATGATCGGCCTCGCGGTCGGCATCGACTACGCGCTGTTCATCGTCTCCCGCTACCGCGCCGAGCTGGCCGAGGGCCGGGAGCGCGAGGAAGCGGCCGGACGGGCCGTCGGCACGGCGGGTTCCGCGGTCGTCTTCGCCGGTCTCACCGTCGTCATCGCGCTGGTCGGCCTCGCCGTCGTGAACATCCCGATGCTGTCGAAGATGGGCTTCGCCGCGGCCGGCACGGTCGCGATCGCCGTCCTCATCGCGCTCACCCTGGTCCCGGCGTTGCTGGGCTTCGCCGGCAAGCGGGTCATGGGACGCAAGTCGCGCAAGGCCGCCGAGGCGCCGGGCGGGGCCGAGGACAAGCCGAACATGGGCACCCGCTGGGCGCGGTTCGTGCTGCGCAAGCCGGTGTGGGTGCTGCTGGTCGGCGTCATCGGCCTCGGCACGATCGCCGTACCGGCCGCGTCCCTGGAGATGGGCCTGCCCGACGAGGGCTCCCAGCCCACCAGCACCACCCAGCGGCGCGCCTACGACCTGCTCTCCGACGGCTTCGGCCCCGGGTTCAACGGGCCGCTGATGGTCGTCGTCGACACCGCGGACAGCTCCGACGGCAAGACCGCCGCCAAGCGGGTCACCGACGAGATCTCCGGCATCAAGGGCGTCGTCGCCGTCACCCCGGCCCAGTTCAACAAGGCCGGCGACACCGCGATGATCACCGTCGTCCCGAAGGGCCGGCCGAGCTCCGTCGAGACGGAGAACGTGGTCCACGGGATCCGTGACGCGGGCGAGGACATCAAGTCCGACACCGGCGCCGAGGTCCTGGTCACCGGTTCCACCGCGATGAACATCGACTTCTCGCAGAAGATGAACGACGCGCTGCTGCCGTACCTGGCACTCGTCGTCGGACTGGCCTTCCTGCTGCTGATGGTGGTCTTCCGGTCGGTGCTGGTGCCGCTGAAGGCGGCCCTCGGCTTCCTGCTCTCGGTCGTCGCGGCCCTGGGCGCGGTCGTCGCGGTCTTCCAGTGGGGCTGGCTCGGCTCGCTCTTCGGGGTGGAGCAGACCGGTCCGATCATGTCGATGATGCCGATCTTCATGGTGGGCGTGGTCTTCGGTCTCGCGATGGACTACGAGGTCTTCCTCGTGACCCGGATGCGCGAGGCGTACGTCCACGGCGAGAAGCCCGGCCAGGCGATCGTCACCGGCTTCCGGCACGGCGCCCGGGTCGTCACGGCCGCGGCCGTGATCATGATGGCGGTCTTCGCCGGCTTCATCGGCTCCAGCGAGCAGATGGTCAAGATGATCGGCTTCTCGCTCGCCATCGCCGTCTTCTTCGACGCGTTCGTGGTCCGGATGGCGATCGTGCCCGCGGTCCTCGCCCTGCTCGGCGGCCGCGCCTGGTCGCTGCCGCGCTGGCTGGACCGGATCCTGCCGAACGTGGACGTGGAGGGTGAGGGGCTGCGCGAGCAGCTCGACGAGACGCCCGAGGGCGGCACCGGACGCGGCGGCGACGCCGGGGACGATCGCGAGCTGACCCGGGTCTGAGCCGAGCCGTACGGCCCGAGCCGCGAAGAGCCTCCGGAGCTGCGTCTGAGCGGAGCGCGGCCCCGGAAGCGCCGGTTACCTGTGGGGACGGGGGACCGGGGCAATGACACAAGCCCCCGTGCGAGCCAGTGGCACGGGGGCTTCTGTCGTGCGGCTTTCCGTCATGCGTGCGCGGGGGGCTTGGCGTTCCCGGTGTGCGTACGGTGCAGAAAGCGGATCAGCGGCGCGCTGTCGAACTGCACCACCTCGACGCCGTCCGCCGAGTGGTTCTCCACGACCAGCTGCGTCCGTCCGCAGGGCCACACGCGGATGCCGCCGCGCTCGGTGGGGGAGCGCAACCCGCCCTCCAGCAGGTCGCGGCCGAACGCCCAGTCGGCGCCGCCGGGGAAGGCGACATGGACGGTGCGGGGGTCCTTGTCGGCGTCGTACAGCAGGTCGACCGGGACGGCGGGGAGGTCGGGGGTGTCGTTGACGAGCCAGGCATCTGCCTGTTCATGGATCACGGGGGGCATGGTCCGACTCCTCCTGTGCGTACTGCTTCGCCATCCAATGTCCCATATTTTCCCCAAGGGGCGCGATTTTCCCCAAGGGGCGCGGTGGGCGGCCGTGACAGGCAGTTGTGACGTAGTCGCTCTTGCGAAGAGTTTGCAACAAGACCCTATTATTGAGCGGTTCACGACATCGTCATCGTCCGCAGCAAAGCAGGATCGCCGGAAGCGGAGCCCCTCCCATGCATGTACCCGACGGATTCATCGACGCGCCCGTCTCCGCCGCCGCCGGAGTCGTCGCGGCGGGTGCGGTCGCGGTCAGCCTGCGGGGCGCCCGGCGCGAACTGGGGGGCACCTCCCGTTCGAGCGCAGCCGAGAATGGGGGAGAGCGCACCGCGCCGCTCGCCGGTCTCGTCGCCGCGTTCATCTTCGCCGTGCAGATGCTGAACTTCCCGGTCGCGGCGGGCACCAGCGGGCATCTGCTGGGCGGGGCGCTGGCGGCGATCCTGGTCGGGCCGTACACCGGCGTGCTCTGCGTGACCGTCGTCCTGCTCATGCAGGGCATCCTCTTCGCGGACGGCGGCCTCACCGCGCTCGGCGTGAACGTGCTCGACATGGGCGTCACGACCGCCGTCGTCGCGTACGCCCTCTTCCGCGGACTGCTCGGCGTGCTGCCGCGGACCCGCCGCTCGGTGACCGCCGCGTCCTTCGTCGCCGCCCTGGTCTCCGTACCGGCCGCGGCCGGTGTCTTCACGCTGATCTACTGGATCGGCGGCACCACCGACATCCCGATCGGCAAGGTCTTCACCGCGATGGTCGGGGTCCACGCTCTGATCGGCATCGGCGAGGCCGTGATCACCGCGCTGACCGTCGGCGCCGTCATCGCGGTACGCCCCGACCTGGTTCACGGCGCCCGCGGACTCACCACCTCGCTCAAGCTCCGGGTCGACGGCGAACTCGTCGACGCCCCCGCCCGGCAGCCGGCCGCCCCGGTCGCCGCCCGGTCCCACCGGGGGATCTGGGCCACCGGCCTGGTCACCGCCCTCGTCCTGGCGGGCTTCGTCTCCTACTACGCCTCCGCGAACCCGGACGGCCTGGAGAAGGTCGCCGCCGACCAGGGCATCGACAAGAAGACCGAGGAACACGCGGCCAAGGACTCCCCGCTCGCCGACTACGGCGTCAAGGACGTCTCCAACGCCCGGATCTCCGGCGGCCTCGCCGGAGTGATCGGCGTCGGCGCCACGATCGTGGTCGGCAGCGGAGTCTTCTACGTGGTCCGCCGCCGTCGTACGCCGGACGCTCCCACGGACACCACGCGCGACAAGGAATCCGTCTGACATGGGCGTGGGCCACGCACACAAGCTCTACCGGCACGGTCACTCGCCCGTCCACGACCTGCCGCCGCACTGCAAGATCGCCGCCGCCTTCTGCTTCGTCGTGGTCGTCGTCTCGACGCCGCGCGAGGCGGTATGGACGTTCGGGCTGTACGCGGTGCTGCTCGGCGCGGTCACCGCCCTCGCCCGCATCCCGGCGGGCTTCCTGCTCAAGCGGCTGCTCATCGAGGTGCCGTTCGTCGCGTTCGCGCTGCTCATGCCGTTCGTGGTGCCCGGCGAGCAGACCCACGTCCTCGGCCTCTCCGTCAGCGTCCCCGGCCTCTGGGGCGCCTGGAACGTCCTCGCCAAGGGCACCCTCGGCGTCGCCGCGTCCGTGCTCCTCGCCTCCACCACCGAACTGCGCTCGCTGCTGCTCGGCCTCCAGCGGCTCAAGCTGCCGCCGCTGCTCGTCCAGATCGCCTCCTTCATGATCCGGTACGGCGATGTGATCACCGACGAGATGCGCCGAATGTCGATCGCCCGCCGCTCCCGCGGCTTCGAGGCGCGCGGGGTACGGCAGTGGGGTGTCCTGGCCAAATCGGCCGGTGCCCTCTTCATCAGGTCGTACGAGCGCGGCGAACGCGTCCACCTCGCCATGGTCAGCCGCGGCTACGCCGGTTCCATGCCGGTCATCGACGAGGTGACCGCCTCCCGGACCCAGTGGGCCCACGCCGCCGCACTCCCCGTGCTCGCCCTCGCGGCCTGTCTGCTGGGATGGACCCTATGAGTCAGCCCACCGCCCCCGCGCCGTCCCTGGAAGTCAGCGGCCTCGCGTACGCCTACCCCGACGGCCACCAAGCGCTCTTCGGGGTGGACCTCACGGTCGCCCGGGGCGAACGGGTCGCCCTGCTCGGTCCCAACGGCGCCGGCAAGACCACCCTCGTACTCCACCTCAACGGCATCCTCGACGCCGGAGCGGGCACCGTCCGGGTTGCCGGTCTCCCCGTCGAGAAGCGCAACCTCGCCGAGATCCGCCGCCGCGTCGGCATCGTCTTCCAGGACCCCGACGACCAGCTCTTCATGCCCACCGTCCGCGAGGACGTCGCCTTCGGCCCCGCCGCCTCCGGGCTGCGCGGCGCCGAACTGGAGGAGCGCGTCACCGAGGCCCTGAAGCAGGTCGGCATGGAGGAGTACGCGAACCGGCCGCCGCACCATCTCTCCTTCGGCCAGCGCCGCCGCGTCGCCGTCGCCACCGTCCTCGCCATGCGGCCGGAGATCCTTGTCCTGGACGAGCCGTCCTCCAACCTGGACCCGGCCTCGCGGCGCGAGCTCGCCGACATCCTGCGGTCCCTGGACGTCACCGTGCTCATGGTCACGCACGACCTGCCGTACGCACTGGAGCTCTGCCCGCGCGCGGTGATCCTCAGCGAGGGCGTCATCGCCGCCGACGACCGCACCCAGGACCTGCTCTGCGACGAGAAGCTGATGCGCAACCATCGCCTGGAGCTGCCCTTCGGCTTCGACCCGCGCTCGGTGACGGTGCGCGTTCCGTGACGGTGAACGTTCCGCGACGGTGAACGTTCCGCGACTGTGAACATGAGGTGACCCGCCACACGTCCGACCTGCGACGGGATGCACCATGGGGGGATGAGCGGGAGCGCAGGAGCAGTCGTGGACGTGCGGGGCACGGTGGCGGCCGGATTCGAACCGGTCCGGGATGCTTTCATCCGTAACTTCGAGCAGCGCGGCGAACGCGGCGCGGCCGTCACGGTCTACCGGGACGGGCACAAGGTCGTCGACCTCTGGGCCGGTACGAGAGACGTCGACGGCGTCGAACCCTGGGCCGTCGACACCGTGCAGATCGTCCGCTCGGCGGGCAAGGGCATAGCCGCCGCCGTACCGCTGCTGCTGCACCAGCGCGGCCAGCTCGACATCGACGCCCCGGTCGGCACGTACTGGCCGGAGTTCAAGGCGGCCGGCAAGGAACGCGTGCCCGTCCGTCACCTCCTGTCCCACCGGGCCGGCATCCCCGCGCTCGACTGCCCGCTGACCCCCTCCGAAGCGGCCGACGGGATCTCCGGCCCGCAGGCCGTCGCCGCCCAGCGCCCCCAGTGGGAGCCCGGCACCGACCACGGCTACCACGCCCAGACCTACAGCTGGCTCATCGGCGAACTGGTCCGCCGGGTCACCGGCCGCACCGTCGGCCGCTGGATCGCCGAGGAGATCGCCCGCCCGCTCGGCCTGGACTTCTGGTTCGGCCTTCCGGCGGACGAGGCGCACCGGGTGGGCCGGATCGGGCCCGTCGAACCGCCTGCCGTCGCGGGCAACGGCGGCACCCTGCGGGTGCGCCCCAAGCGGTCCGTCGCCGAGGCGTACCGCGACCCGCAGTCCCTCACCCGCCGCGCCTTCGGGGCCATCGACCCGCTCCCCGACGAGAACGATCCCGGTTACCGGGCGGCCGAACTCCCCGCCTCCAACGGCATCGCCACCGCCCGCGCGCTGGCCCGCTGCTACGCCGCGATGATCGGCCCGGTCGACGGCCACCGCCTGTTCGCCCCGGCCACCCTCACCCTGGCCCGCACCGAGGAGTCGGCGGGCCCGGACCGGGTCCTGGTCGTCAACACCCGCTTCGGCCTCGGCTACATGCTCCACGGCCCGGCGGCCCCGCTGCTCGCCCCCGGCTCGTTCGGCCACCCCGGCCGGGGCGGCTCGCTCGGCTTCGCCGATCCCGAATCCGGCATCGCGCTGGGCTATGTGACGAACGGTCTGCAGAAGGGAGTCACCGCCGATCCCCGTGCCCAGGCCCTGGTCAGGGCAGTACGGTCGGCGCCATGACACCTCCTCACTCTGCTGGTTCACGGTTCGACGGATACGGCGCACTCATCACCGGAGCGGGCCAGGGCATCGGCGCGGCCACGGCCCGCCGACTGGTCTCGGAGGGCGCCCGCGTCCTGGTGACCGACCTGGACGGCGACCGCGCGGAGCGCACCGCCGCGGCGATACGCGAGACGGGCGGGGCCGCCGAGGCGCTGCCCTGCGACGTGGCCGACCGGGCGGCCGTCGAGGCCGCGGTGGCCCACGCCGTCGCCGCCTTCGGTTCCCTGGACGTGCTGGTCAACAACGCGTACGCCTGCACCACCGACGTCCCGCTCTTCGAGGACGAGCCGGACGAGGCCTGGCAACGCGACCTGGACATCACACTCACCGGCCCCTACCGCTGCGCCCGCGCCGCCCTCCCGCACCTGGTGGCCTCCGGCCGGGGCGCGATCGTCAACATCGGCTCGGTCAACGGCGAACAGGACTTCGGCAACCACGGCTACAGCGCCGCCAAGGCCGGCCTCGCCAGTCTCACCCGCACCCTCGCGGGCCACGCGGGACCGCGCGGCGTACGCGTCAACCTGGTCGCCCCCGGCACCATCCGCACGGACGCCTGGGCGGGCCGGGACGCGGCACTGTCCCGGGTGAGCGGCCTCTACCCGCTCGGCCGGGTCGGCGAGCCGGAGGACATCGCGTCCGCCGTCGCCTTCCTCGCCTCGCGCGACGCGGCCTGGATCACGGGGACGACGCTGCGCGTGGACGGCGGGCTGACGTCGGCCAACTACGGCTTCCGGGACGCGGTTTCGGGGGAGTGACGGAGCCCGCGCCCCTGCCGCAGCCCCCACAGGGCGACGGCGACCAGATGGGACGTCGTCGGGAAGCTCGTCCCAGGTTTGCCTCGGCGTGATCCAAACGAAAGGCCATAGGGCCTGTCCGGCGGATCAGGGCCGGACAGGCCCTGGGCGGGGTGCGGAAGGGACGTGACACATCAGAGGCGGGGTGTCACGTTCCCGCGCGAGGGGTGACCCGCCCGCGCCCCGCTCAACTCGTATGCAGCATCAGCCCGATGCCGACCACCATCAGCCCCGCCGCCGCGATGCGCGGTGCGCCGAACCGTTCCTTGAAGAACAGCGTCCCTATGGCCGCGCCGACGATGATCGAGGACTCCCGCAGCGCCGCGATCGGGGCCAGTGCCGCCCGCGTCTGGGCCCACAGGACGAGGCCGTACGCCGTCACCGACAGGGCCGCGCCCAGCAGCCCGCGTACGGCGAACGGCCGCAACTGTCCGACGAGTTCGCCTCGGCGCCGGTACAGCGCGTAGGCGGGGATGGCCAGTCCCTCCAGGATCATCAGCCAGGCGATGTAGCCGAGCGAGCTGCCCGAGGCGCGCACCCCGACACCGTCCACCGTGGTGTACCCGGCGATGGCCAGACCGGTCGCGAGGGCGGCCAGCAGCGCTGGCCAGTCCGGGCGCCTGCCGGAGCCCCGGATGCCCCAGAGGGCGAGCCCGACGAGCCCCGCCGAGGCCACCGCGACCCCGGCGGTGGCCCAGCCGTCCGGGCGCTCGCCGACGAAGACCGCGGCGAGGGCCGTCACCACCAGCGGCGCCGTACCGCGGGCGATCGGGTACATCTGCCCGAAGTCGCCCAGGGTGAACGAACGCATCAGCAGCAGCATGTACGCCACGTGGAGCGCGGCCGAGACCAGCAGATACGGCCAGGCCCCGGCCGCCGGGAACGGCACGAAGAAGGCGGCCGCCGCGCCGATCAGCAGCCCGCCCCCGGAGATCAGGGTGAAGGAGAGGAGCTGGTCCTTGATCGCATGCGCGATCGCGTTCCAACTGGCGTGCGTGACCGCCGCGATCAGGACCGCGAAAGCGACCAGCGGTGTCACGTCGACTGCTCGCGCACGTCCACCACGGTTCCGCCGGCGTACCGGATCAGCGACTTGGGGTCGAGCGGGAACACGGTGTGCGGGGTGCCCGCCGCCGCCCACACCACGTCGTGGTCCAGCAGCCCCCGGTCGGCCAGCACCCGGGTCTTCGTGCGGTGCCCGAAGGGCGGTACGCCCCCGATCGCGTAACCGGTCGTCTCCCGGACCAGCTCGGCCCCGGCCCGCTTGACCTTCCCGGCCGCCAGCTCCGCGCGTACCCGCTCCACGTCGACGCGCGAGGAGCCGTCCATCAGCACCAGCACCGGAACCCCGTCGGCCTCGAAGATGAGCGACTTGACGATCTCGCTCAGCTCGCAGCCGATCGCGGCAGCGGCCTCGGCGGCGGTACGGGTGGCCTCGGGGAACCGGCGGACCTCGACATCGAGTCCCAGCTCCCGCAGGGCCTCGGCGAATCGGGGGTGGGCTTCGGCGGCAGCGGTGGCATCGGAAGTACTCATGCCCCGCACGCTAGCGAACGCTGTACGGGGCACGCGACGGGGTTCCACGCGTGCGGAGGCTCACGACCCCGCGCGAAGGACCGCCGCGACCACCGGGCCCGCCGCGTCGCCGCCATGGCCGCCGGACTGGACCACCGCGGCGGCGGCCAGGTCGTTGCTGAAGCCGGTGAACCAGCTGTTGGACGTGGCCTGGTTGTCCACCTCCGCCGAGCCCGTTTTGGCGCCCTTGTCGCCGCCGACCGAGGCCATCGCGGCCTTGCCGGTGCCCCAACTCGCGGTCTGGCGCATCATGTTGGTGAGCTGCTGGGAGACGTGTCCGGGCAGTGAACGGGAGGCGGTGGCGATCGGCCGGCCGTCGAGCGCCCGGTCCACGAGGATCGGCTGGCGGAAGGTGCCGGTCCTCGCGGTGGCGGTGATGGACGCCATGTTGAGGGCGTTCATCTGGATCGTGCCCTGCCCGATGTACTGCGCGGCGGCCTCGCCCTGGGTCTCCTCGGGCACGCTGCCGTCGAAGGAGACGACGCCGGTCTGCCAGTCCAGGCCGATCCCGAAGACGTCGCGGGCCTCCTTGGCGAGCGCCGCGTCGTCCTTCGTGTCGTCGATCAGCTTGATGAAGGCCGTGTTGCAGGACCGGGCGAAGCTGGTCGTCAGGGTGCCGTCGGGAATGGAGAAGTCGTCCAGGTTCTTGAAGGTGCGGCTGTAGTACGTCGCGGTCGGCGGGCACTCGATCTTCCGGTCGGCCGCGGTCAGGCCCTTCTCGATCAGCATCGCCGCCGTCACGATCTTCATCGTCGAACCGGGCGCCTGCTTGCCCTGCATCGCCGCGTTGAAGCCGGTGGCCGGGTTGTTGGCGACCGCGCGGATCGCGCCGGTGGACGGCTGGACCGCGACCGCCGAGGCCTGGCTGAACTTCTTCACGGCCACCTCGGCCGCCTCCTGGGCGTTGGCGTCCAGTGTGGTCTGCAGCTTGCCCGGCCTGCCCTTGGTGAGGGTCAGCAGGGTCTTGTCAGGGCTGCCCGCGTCCGCGTTCTCGATCCAGGTCTCGATGCCCGCGGTGCCGCCGGCCTTCTGGCCGTACTTCTCGCGCAGGGCATCCAGGATCGAGCCCAGCGAGGGGTACTTCTCCTTGGTGAGCGCCTTGCCGTTGCGGTCGACGGCCTCGACCGACGGGGCCGCCGCCTCGCCCGTCCTGAGCGAGGCGCCGTCCGTCAGGTCCGGATGGATCACGGCGGGGGACCAGTCCACCAGGGGCCTGCCGGTGGTCAGTCCGCGCACCACGGTCAGCTCGGAGGCGTACGACCAGGGCTTGGACTTCCCCTCGAAGGAGACGGTCGCCTTCACCGTGTACGGCACCTTCGCGCCGACCGCCGGTCCCGGGGTGATCACCGCCTTGGTGACATGGGCGCTCTCGCGGTATCCGGTGAGGGCCGGTCCGGCCTCGGCCGCGTTGTTGGTGAGCTGGGACGCGGCGTCCGCGTCGCCGCTCGCCCAGGCCTTGAGGAACTTCTCCGACGCGTCGTCGATCTCGGCCTTGGTGACCGGGCCCGTCTTCACCTCGGCGGATGTGGCCTTGCTGTCCGTACCGTCGCCGCCCCCTCCGGTCAGCCCGTCCAGGACGTTGTACGCGCCATACCCCACTCCGCCGACCACGACGGTGAACACTCCGCCGACTATCGCAACCTTCGCTCCACTGCGCATGACTGCAGTCCCCCTCCCCAGGAGCTCCCCTTGAACGTGTTCAGGGGAATGCTGCTGGGCACCATACGGGACGGTGGTGGCGGCCGGGACAGTTGTTATCGGACCGCGATATGTGTGACGTGAACACGTAGATCGGGGCACACGGGACCCGATCCACGCGCTCCCGTCAGATCCACGTGTCCAGCCACATCCGGTCCCGCCAGGACCCGTCGGGGATCGGCGTGCCCGTGTAGATCGGCCAGAAATAAATGAAGTTCCAGATGATCAGCAGGACCAGGACGCCCGCCGCGATCGCGCCCAGTGTCCGCCGTCGCTCACCCGATGGATCACCGGTCATCAGGCCGATCTCCTGTTTGGATCCGGTCCCGGCCGCCGGACCCAGCATCGCGCCGATCATCATCGTCACCGCCAGACACAGGAACGGCACGAACACGACCGCGTAGAAGAGGAAGATCGTCCGCTCCTGGTAGAAGAACCAGGGCAGCCAGCCCGCCGCCACACCGCAGGCGATCGCCCCCGCCCGCCAGTCGCGCCGGAAGAACCACCGCCACAGCACATACGCCAGGGCGAAGCACGCCGCCCACCACAGCAGCGGCGTCCCGATGGCCAGCACCTCGCGCGAGCACTTGCCGGTCTCCGACGCCGCGCAGCCCGGCTGCTCCTCCCAGAAGTACGAGACGGGCCGGCCGAGCACGATCCAGCTCCAGGGATTGGACTGGTAGGTGTGGCCGGACGTCAGGTTCACATGGAATTCGTAGACCTGGTACTCGTAGTGCCACAGGCTGCGCAGCCAGTCCGGCAGCCACGTCCAGCTGCCGCCCCGGCCGTCGGTCTGTGCCCAGTTCCGGTAGTAGCCCTTGTCGGTGACGATCCAGCCGGTCCAGGAGGCGAGGTACGTGAGGATCGCGACCGGGACCGTCGAGACGAACGCCGGCAGCAGATCCCGCTTCAGCACCGCCAGATACGGACGGACCGCACCCGCGGTCCGGCGCGCACCCACATCCCACACCACCGTCATCAGGCCGAAGGCGGCCAGGATGTACAGGCCGTTCCACTTGGTGGCGAAGGCCAGACCCAGCATCAGGCCCGCGGTGATCCGCCAGGGCCGCCAGCCGAGCCGCAGGTTCTCCGCGACCTCCGCGTCGGGGCGCAGCACCCCCTCCTCGTCGACCGGCAGCGCCGCGGCGAGCCTGCGCCGCGCCCAGTCCCGGTCGATCAGCAGCGCGCCGAACGCCGCCAGCACGAAGAACATCAGCACCAGGTCGAGCAGCGCGGTGCGGCTCATCACGAAATGCAGACCGTCGACGGCGAGCAGGGTGCCCGCCAGACAGCCCAGGAACGTCGAACGGAACAGCCGCCGGCCGATCCGGCACAGCATCAGCACCGACAGCGTGCCGAGCACCGCCACCATGAACCGCCAGCCGAACGGCGTGAACCCGAAGAGCTGCTCACCGAGCCCGATGATCCACTTGCCGACCGGCGGGTGCACCACATAGCCCGGGTCCACCGGGATGTCCACCTGCGACGGGTCCTTGAGGATCAGCTTGTCGATGTCCTTGGGCCAGTCGCCCTCGTACCCCTGGTTGATCAGGGCCCAGGAGTCCTTGGCGTAGTACGTCTCGTCGAATATCAGCGCGTGCGGGCTGCCCAGGTTCCAGAACCGCAGCACCCCGGCGACCAGCGCCACCAGCAGCGGACCGCCCCACGCCGACCACCGCACCAGGCGCTGGGCCATCGGCGGGGAGATCCCGAGCACCGCCCACAGCTGGATGCCGGGCCTGGTGAACGGCGGGACAAGCCGTTCGCGCAGCCCGATCCCGGGCCGGGGCGAATGGCCGAAGCGGCGCAGCCGCTGCTGCCAGGAGGCCGGTTCTTCGCCGTGCGGTTCCCCGGCGTCTTGGCCCTGTCGGGCTTCGGGCGCAGTACTCGTCACCGCGCCATCGTAGGGAACGCATCTGTGCGAACGCTGTCGCCCGTGCTGGGAGGATGGCTTTGTGACTGGAACGACTGGAACGCTGGTACTCGCAGGAACCCCCATCGGCGATGTGGCGGACGCCCCGCCGCGCCTCGCCGCCGAACTGGAGACGGCGGACATCGTCGCCGCCGAGGACACCCGCCGGCTGCGCCGCCTCACCCAGGCGCTCGGCATCCACACCACGGGGCGGGTCGTCTCCTACTTCGAGGGCAACGAGTCGGCCCGTACGCCCGAACTCGTCGAGGCACTGACCGGCGGCGCCCGCGTCCTGCTGGTCACGGACGCCGGAATGCCGTCCGTGTCCGACCCCGGCTACCGGCTCGTGGCCGCCGCCGTGGAGAAGGACATCAAGGTCACCGCGGTCCCCGGCCCGTCCGCCGTGCTGACGGCGCTCGCCCTGTCCGCGCTCCCCGTCGACCGCTTCTGCTTCGAGGGCTTCCTGCCGCGCAAGGCGGGCGAACGGCTCGGCCGGCTCCGCGAGGTCGCCGACGAGCGCCGCACCATGGTCTTCTTCGAGGCCCCGCACCGGCTCGACGACACCCTCGCCGCGATGGCCGAGGTCTTCGGCGCCGACCGCAGGGCCGCCGTGTGCCGGGAACTGACCAAGACGTACGAGGAAGTGAAGCGCGGCCCGCTGGGCGATCTGGCGGTCTGGGCGGCCGAAGGGGTACGCGGCGAGATCACCGTCGTCGTCGAGGGCGCGGCCGACTCCGGGCCCGAGGAACTGGACGCCGAGGAGCTGGTACGCAGGGTGCGGGTGCGCGAGGAGGCGGGGGAGCGGCGCAAGGAGGCGATCGCCGCCGTCGCCGCCGACGCGGGGCTGCCCAAGCGCGAAGTGTTCGACGCGGTCGTCGCGGCAAAGAACGCGGAGCGAACCGGTCCTGCGGAGGGCAAAGGACGATCGTGAAAAGTAAAGCGCGAGCCGCGTAGCGGGCCTTTCTGCCACGAGAAGGCCAAAAGCGCTCCAACACTCGACAGAGCCCGATGCGCTCCTGCCGGTAAAGGCGTCCACTGGTCAGGGACGCAATCTCCGGAGCGCTGGTCCGGAGTGCCTGTCCGGCGGACAAAGGAGCGGGCATGAGCGAGATCGCAGCAACCACCGTGCACGAGGCATATGCCTTCGCCTGTATGAGGTGTGGACACGGCTGGGAACAGGCCTACGAAATAGAGCACCACGTCGACGGTTCCAACAACGCATTCGTCATCTACAAGGCGGACGGGGAACGGGTGCCCTCGCCCCTTTCCCGCCCCCATTGCGCGAACTGCGGCGGGCACGTGGTCCGGATCATGCGGGCCGGCCGGGTCTCGACCGTCCAGCAGCTGCTCCACAACCCCCAGCCGGCGCGTCCGGCGGTCCGGGGCGACGAGGCCGTGGCCGCCGCACCCGCAGGCACCGGGCACCACTGGCACCTGTCCGACCTGCTGCACCCCTTCCACCGGAGGTAGGGCCCGTCGGCTCCACCGCGGGCGGGGCGCAGCGGCGCGTCCTCGTACGATCGTCTTCATGAGCCGTACCGAAGCCCCGCCGCTGCCCGAACCCCTCCGGGTACCGGTCGCCGATTCGCACACCCACCTGGACATGCAGGACGCGACCGTAGAGGAGGGCCTGGCCAGGGCCGCGGCGGTCAATGTGACCACCGTGGTCCAGGTGGGGTGCGACGTGGCCGGTTCGCGCTGGGCCGCCGAGACCGCCGCCGCACATGCGAACGTGCACGCGGCGGTGGCCCTGCACCCCAACGAGGCACCGCGCATCGTGCACGGCGACCCCGACGGCACCGCGCGCCAGGGGGCGCGGGAGGGCGGCGGGCAGGCGGCGCTGCACGAGGCGCTCGCGGAGATCGACGCACTGGCCGCGCTCGACCACGTGCGGGGCGTCGGCGAGACCGGACTGGACTACTTCCGTACCGGCCCCGAGGGCATCGCAGCCCAGGAGGAGTCCTTCCGGGCCCACATCGAGATCGCCAAACGGCACGGCAAGGCGCTGGTCATCCACGACCGCGAGGCGCACGCGGACGTGCTGCGCGTCCTCGCCGACGCGGGCGCCCCCGAACGGACCGTGTTCCACTGCTACTCCGGCGACGCCGACATGGCCCGGATCTGCGCGGACGCCGGGTACTTCATGTCCTTCGCGGGCAACGTCACCTTCAAGAACGCCCAGCCGCTGCGGGACGCCCTGGCCATCGCGCCGCTGGAACTGGTCCTGGTCGAGACGGACGCACCGTTCCTGACACCCGCCCCGTACCGGGGGCGGCCCAACGCGCCGTATCTCATCCCCGTCACGCTGCGTGCGATGGCCGAGGTGAAGGGGACCGACGAGGACACCCTCGCGGCGGCGATCGCGGACAACACGGCACGGGCCTTCGACTACTGAGCGGCCGGGCGGCGGGCGCGAATCGCGAGGGCCCTTACGCTTTACAGGTGAGCACCACTGAGCCCGATGCCCTCCTGGGCCCCGCAGACATCCGCGAGCTGGCCGCTGCGCTGGGCGTACGCCCGACGAAGCAGCGCGGCCAGAACTTCGTCATCGACGCCAATACGGTCCGCCGGATCGTGCGGACGGCGGAAGTCCGCCCGGACGACGTCGTCGTCGAAGTCGGTCCGGGGCTCGGCTCGTTGACCCTGGCGCTGCTGGAGGCGGCGGACCGGGTCGTCGCCGTCGAGATCGACGACGTGCTGGCGGGCGCGCTGCCGGCCACCGTCGCCGCCCGGATGCCGGGGCGCGCCGACCGGTTCGCCCTGGTGCACTCCGACGCGATGCTGGTCCGGGAGCTGCCCGGCCCGGCGCCGACCGCGCTGGTCGCGAACCTTCCGTACAACGTCGCCGTGCCGGTCCTGCTGACGATGCTGGAGCGCTTCCCGTCCATCGAGCGCACCCTCGTCATGGTCCAGGCCGAGGTCGCCGACCGGCTCGCCGCGCGGCCGGGCAACAAGGTCTACGGCGTGCCGTCCGTGAAGGCCAACTGGTACGCGGACGTCAAGCGGGCCGGCTCCATCGGCCGCAACGTCTTCTGGCCCGCCCCGAACGTCGACTCCGGTCTGGTGTCCCTGGTCCGGCGCACCGAGCCGATCGCGACGAGCGCGAGCAGGGCCGAGGTCTTCGCGGTCGTCGACGCGGCCTTCGCCCAGCGCCGCAAGACGCTGCGGGCGGCCCTGGCCGGCTGGGCGGGCTCCGCGCCCGCCGCCGAGGCGGCCCTGGTCGCGGCCGGGATCTCGCCGCAGGCCCGCGGCGAGGCACTGACGGTCGAGGAGTTCGCCGCCATCGCCGAGAACAAGCCCTCCGGGGCTGCCGAGAGCAAGCCTTCCGGGGCTGCCGAGAGCAAGCCCTCCGGGAGTGGCGAGTGAGCATCACCGTCCGCGTACCCGCCAAGGTCAACGCCCAGCTCGCGGTCGGCGCCCCGCGCCCCGACGGCTTCCACGACCTGGCCAATGTCTTCCTCGCCGTCGGCCTGTACGACGAGGTCACCGTCACCCCCGCCGACGGGCTGCGCATCACCTGCTCGGGACCGGACGCCGCCCAGGTCCCGCTGGACGCGACGAACCTCGCCGCCCGCGCCGCGATCGCGCTGGCCGAGCGGCACGGCATCGCACCCGATGTGCACATCCACATCGCCAAGGACATCCCCGTCGCGGGCGGCATGGCGGGCGGCAGCGCCGACGGCGCGGCCGCGCTGCTGGCCTGCGACGCCCTCTGGTCCACCGGTGCCACGCGGGACGAGCTGCTCGCCATCTGCGCGGAGCTGGGCAGCGATGTCCCGTTCAGCCTGGTCGGCGGTGCCGCCCTCGGTACCGGACGCGGCGAGCGGCTGACCCCGGTCGACGTCGGCGGCACCTTCCACTGGGTCTTCGCGGTCGCCGACGGCGGGCTCTCCACCCCGGCCGTCTACGGCGAGTTCGACCGGCTGACGGCGGGCACCGACGTCCCCGTACCGGAGGCCTCCCCGGCGCTCCTCGACGCCCTGCGCACCGGCGACCCGGCCGCGCTCGCCGAGGCGCTCTCCAACGACCTCCAGCCCGCCGCTCTCTCCCTGCGCCCCTCGCTCGCCGACACCCTCGCCGCGGGCACCGCGGCCGGTGCCCTGGCGGCCCTGGTCTCGGGCTCCGGGCCGACCACCGCGTTCCTGGTGGCGGACGCGGAGTCGGCGCGGAAGGTGGCCGAGGCGCTGCTCACCTCGGGCACGTGCAGGAACGCGCGGACCGCGGTCTCCCCGGCGCCGGGCGCGTCCGTCGTCTGACAGAGCCTGCCACCACCGCGGGGGCGGCAAGGGCGAGCGGGCACCGCACCGCCGCCGCCCCGTACCCTGGGAAGTCGATCGATCCCCCCGGGCAGGAGTGAAATGGCCGTCAATCTGGTCAATGTCGAGCAGGTCAGCAAGGTGTACGGCACCCGTGCCCTGCTCGACGGCGTGTCCCTCGGGGTGTCCGAGGGGGACCGGATCGGTGTCGTGGGCCGCAACGGCGACGGCAAGACGACGCTCATCCGGATGCTCGCCAGGCTGGAGGAGGCGGACAGCGGACGCGTCACCCACAACGGCGGGCTCCGGCTCGGCGTCCTCACCCAGCACGATTCGCTCGACCCGCAGGCGACCATCCGCCACGAGGTGATCGGCGACCTCGCCGACCACGAGTGGGCGGGCAGCGCCAAGATCCGCGACGTGCTCACCGGGCTCTTCGGCGGGCTGGCCCTGCCGGGCTTCGAGCACGGCCTGGACACCGTCATCGCCCCGCTCTCCGGCGGCGAGCGGCGCCGGATCGCACTGGCCAAGCTGCTCATCGCCGAGCAGGACCTGATCGTTCTCGACGAGCCGACCAACCACCTCGACGTCGAGGGCATCTCCTGGCTGGCCGCCCACCTGCGCGCCCGCCGTTCCGCGCTCGTCTGCGTCACCCACGACCGCTGGTTCCTCGACCAGGTCTGCACGCGCATGTGGGACGTCCAGCGCGGCACGGTCCACGAGTACGAGGGCGGCTACAGCGACTACGTCTTCGCACGGGCCGAGCGGGAGCGGATCGCCGCGACCGAGGAGTCCAAGCGGCAGAACCTGATGCGCAAGGAGCTGGCCTGGCTGCGCCGCGGCGCCCCCGCCCGCACCTCCAAGCCGCGCTACCGCATCGAGGCGGCCAACGAGCTGATCGCCGACGTGCCGCCGCCGCGCGACACCAGCGAGCTGATGAAGTTCGCCAACGCCCGGCTCGGCAAGACCGTCTTCGACCTGGAGGACGTGACCGTCCAGGCCGGCCCCAAGACGCTGCTCACCCACCTCACCTGGCAGCTCGGCCCCGGCGACCGGATCGGCCTGGTCGGGGTCAACGGCGCGGGCAAGACCTCGCTGCTGCGGGCGCTCGCCGATGCGGCCCGCACCCAGGGCGAGGCACAGCCCGCCGCCGGGAAGGTCGTCGTCGGCAAGACCGTCAAGCTGGCCTACCTCTCCCAGGAGGTCCACGAGCTCAACCCGAACCTGCGGGTCCTGGAGGCCGTTCAGCAGGTACGGGACCGGGTCGACCTCGGCAAGGGCCGCGAGATGACCGCGGGCCAGCTCTGCGAGCAGTTCGGCTTCTCGAAGGAGAAGCAGTGGACCCCGGTCGGCGACCTCTCGGGCGGTGAGCGGCGCCGGCTCCAGATCCTGCGCCTGCTGATGGACGAGCCGAACGTCCTCTTCCTCGACGAGCCCACCAACGACCTCGACATCGAGACCCTGACCCAGCTGGAGGACCTCCTCGACGGCTGGCCCGGATCGATGATCGTGATCTCCCACGACCGGTTCTTCATCGAGCGGACCACCGACCGGGTGATGGCGCTGCTCGGCGACCGCACGCTGCGGATGCTGCCGCGCGGGATCGACGAGTACCTGGAGCGCAGGCAGCGGATGGAGGAGGCGGCCACGCCCTCCGCCGCACCCGCGGCGGCCAAGGAGAAGGCCGCACCGGCTGCGGCGGTCTCCCCGCAGGCCGCCCGCGCGGCGAAGAAGGAGCTCCAGAAGGTCGAGCGGCAGCTCGACAAGATGTCGACGCGGGAGACCACGCTGCACGCACAGATCGCGGAGCACGCCACGGACTTCGAGAAGGTGGCCAAGCTCGACGCGGAGCTGCGCGAACTGGTCTCCGAGCGCGACGAGTTGGAGATGCGCTGGCTGGAACTGGCCGAGGACGCCTGACCGCTTCGGTGCGTCAGGTGTGACAGCTGGGGCTCGTGGGGCGGGTGATAGAAAGAAACCTTGCCCGGCGCAGAAGCCGGAACGGTCTGCACGAAGGGGGACGTGCTGATGACCCAGCCGCCCGGCCAGCAACCGCCGCAGGGAGGCTTCGGGGCTCCGTACGACCCGCAACCCGGTTCGTACGGGCCGCCTCCGCAGCCGCCCACCCAAGCCGCCGGTCCGTACGGCACGCAGCCGCCGGGCCCCTACGGGCAGCCCCCGCAGCCGTACGGGCCTCCTGCGCAGCCGTACGGGCAACAGACACCCGGAGGTTACGGCTATCCGCAGCCTCAGCCGCAGCCTCCTGGCGGGCCCGGTCGTGGTGGGCGCTTCAAGGGGAAGCCCGCGGTCGTGGTCGCCGCCGTGCTTGCCGTCTGCCTGATCGTGGGCGGCGTCTGGTTCGCCACGAGCGGGGGCGACGGCGAGAAGAAGCCCGTCGCCGAGAACAGCACCGACGCCAAGCAGTCGAGCTCCTCGCCCCTTGCCGATGAGGGCAAGGGGAAGGCGGCCGTGGACCCCGACACCGCCGAGAAGCTCAACGCCGGGCGCAAGTCCGGCGAGGCGAAGGTCCTCTGGATTCAGAAGAACGGTGTCGACCTGCCGCGCAACGGCTCCGACGCATACGGTCCCTGGATCGTCGGCGACATCGTGGTCAAGGCCATGTACCGGACGGTGTCCGGCTATTCGACCGTGGACGGTACGCGGAAGTGGAGCCTGCGTCTGCCGTCCGACGTCTGCGCCGCCCCCACGCGGCCGACCGCCGACGGCAGGATCGTGATCGGGATCGAGCGCGGCACCGCGAGCGACGCGCCCTGCGAAAGCCTTCAGATGATCGACCTCGCCTCGGGGAAGGCGGGCTGGCGCAAGTCGTACGAGCGGCCCGGTCTCTGGGACGGGCTCTCCGACGTGGCGATGGCGATCAACGGAGACGTTCTGACCGTGGGACGGACCAGCCGGACGGACGCCTTCCGGGTCAGCGACGGCAAGGCGCTGTGGGGCAGACTGCCGGGCAACTGCCAGCCGTTCGGCTTCGCGAGCGGCCCGCTGGGGATCGCCGCCGCCAGTTGCCAGACCGAGGCCGACGACCACAAGGAACAACTGGTGGAGCGGATCGACCCGGTCAGCGGGAAGGTCCTGTGGAAGTACAAGGTCAAGAAGGGCTGGCAGGTCGACCAGTTCTACTCGGTCAGCCCACTGGTCGTCTCCCTGAGGAAGGGGGAGAAGAACTGGGCCATCGCGGTGCTCAACTCCGACGGCACGTACCGGTCCCAGCTGGCCGGTGGCACCGACGACTACGAAACGCGGTGCGGCGGCGACCTGCTCACCCGGGGCAAGAACGTCGACAACTGCCTGGGGGTCGCGGCCGACGCGGACACCTTCTACATGGCGACGAAGCCCGAGTACGTCGGCTCCGACATGACCAACGCGGTCGTCGCCTTCGATCTGGGCACCGGCAAGTCCAAGTGGAAGGTTGCGGCACCCGCCGGGCAGACCGTGATGCCCATGCGGGTGGAGGGCGGCAAGGTGCTCATCCATATGGGCGCGACCAAGGGCAAGGGGGGCGGGATCATGTCGCTCGCACCGACGGGCGGCGCCCTGCAGCCGCTTCTGCGGCATCCGGCGTCGGCGGCCGAAGTGGAGCGCGGCTTCTCCACTCCCCGGGTCGCCTACGTGAACGGGCGTTCCCTGCTCATGCATGCCTTTGTCAGCGCAGACACCGACGAGGCAGAGATCGCGATGAAGACCATGATCTCTTTCGGCGGCTGACCGACCGGCTGACCGGTGGTCAGTTCCGACCGGGGCGTAACCGAGGCATCACGGGGCGGTTCGCCGTTGGGGACAGGGTGTGGACCGACCGGTGTCCGCGGTGACGCGGGTGGTACAAAGAAGCCCCGCTCGACTGTCGTGACACCGCGGGATCCATGCCCGATTCGCTCCTTCCCGTGGAGCCCAGGGGGGCTTGTCGGCCCCTTCCGGCTCCGCGGGATCGCGGGGGAGACCGGACCGGGCACCGGACCGCACGAAGGGGGACGTGCTGATGACCCAGCCGCCCGGCCAGCAACCGCCGCAGGGAGGCTTCGGGGCTCCGTACGACCCCCCGCCGGGCTCGTACGGCACCCAGCCGCCGGGCCCGTACGGCACCCAGCCGCCCGCTCAGGCCGCCGGTCCGTACGGGCCGGCCGCCCGGCCGGGACCGTACGACGCGCCCACACAGCCCGGCCCGCACGGCGTGCCGTCGCAGCCGCAGCCCGGTGGCCCGGCGAGCGGCGGTGGCGGAGGGTTCTTCCGGGGCAGGCGCGGGGCGGTCATCGGCGCCGCGCTCGCCGTGGTGCTGCTGGCGGGCGGTGGCGTCTGGCTGGCCACGAGCGGGGGCGACGACGGGACGAAGCCCACGGCGAAGAAGAGCGCCGCCCCCAAGCCGGACGGCTCGTCCACGAGCGACGGCAAGTCCGGGGACAAGGGCAAGGACAAGGGACCGCACGACCTCCGCGCGGAGGCCGACGGGATCAACGCCAAGCGCAAGCCGGGCGAGGCGAAGCTCCTCTGGCTCCAGGAGGGCGGCGTCGACCTGCCGCGCAACGGCTCGGACGTGTACGGCCCCTGGGTCGTCGGCGACACCGTCGTCAAGGCCATGTACCACACCGTCTCCGGCTACTCGGTCGCCGACGGCAGCCAGAAGTGGAGCCTGCGCCTGCCGGCCGCCATGTGCGCGGCCCCCTCGCAGGCCACCGCCGACGGCAAGATCGTCCTCGGGGTCGAGAGCGGCCACGGCGACCAGGCGCTGTGCAACGCGCTCCAGATGGTCGACCTCGACACGGGCAAGGCCGGCTGGCACAAGACGTACAAGCGGCAGGGCGCCTGGGACCTGCTCTCCGACCCCGCGATGGCGATCAACGGCGACACCGTGACCGTCGGGCGCAAGACCAGGACGGATGCCTTCCGGGTCAGCGACGGCAAGGTGCTCTTCGGGGAACTGCCGGGCAACTGCCAGCCGTTCGGCTTCGCGAGCGGCCCCGTGGCGGTCGCCGCGGCCAGTTGCCAGACGGCGGCCGACGACCACAAGGAACAACTGGTGGAGCGGATCGACCCCGCCACCGGCAAGGTCCAGTGGACGTACAAGGTCAAGAAGGGCTGGGAGGTCGCGCAGTTCTACTCGGTCAGCCCGCTGGTCGTCTCCCTGAAGAAGGACCGCGACTGGGCCGTCATCATGCTCAACGCGGACGGAACCTACCGCTCCCAACTGGTCGGCGGAACCGAGAACTACATGACGCGGTGCGACACCGACGTCGTCTCCTACGGCAAGAACCTCGACAACTGCCTCGGGGTGGCGGCCGACGAAAAGACGGTCTACCTGGCGACCAAGCCCGACGAGTCCGACCCCGACCCCACCAACAAGGTCATCGCCTTCGACATGGCCAGCGGTCAGACCAGGTGGAAGGCCTCGGCCCCCGCCGGGCAGACCCTGATGCCGATGCGGGTCGAGGGCGGCAGGCTGCTGATGTACCTGTCGGCGGCGAAGAACAAGGGCGGCGGCATCGCGTCCCTCCCGTCGACCGGTGGCACACCGCAGATGGTGCTGCGGCACCCGGCGTCGGCGGCAGAGGCCGAACGCGGGCTCTTCGACACCCGGGTCGCCTATGTGAACGGGCGCTCTCTCCTCGTGAGCACGACCATCACCGGGATCGAGGACGGGGACGAGAAGTGGGCGAAGTCGATGGCGGCTTTCGGCAGCTGACGGGCATTGAGGCGTAACGGAGGCATCACGGGGCGGTTCTCCCTTGGGAACAGGGGGCGGACCGCCCCGGTGTCCGAGGTGTTGCGGGTGGTACAAAGAAGCCCCGCTCGACTGTCGTAACGCCGCGGGATCCATGCCTGATTCGCTCCTTTCCGGGAAGTTCAGGGGGTTTCGGCCCCGCGGTGCTCCTCGGAATCGCGGGGGAGAACGGAACGGGCACCCGGACCGCACGAAGGGGGACGTGCTGATGACCCAGCCGCCCAGCCAGCAACCGCCGCAGGGGGGCTTCGGCGCGCCGCAGCAGCCGCCGCAGGGAAGTCCTCAGCCGCCCCAGGGCCCGCCGCAGACCCCGCCGCCCGCTCAGCCGGGCTACGGCTACCCGCAGGCCCCCGGCCAGCCCCCGGGCCAGGCCCCCGGCTACGGCTACCCGCAGCAGCCGAGCCAGCAGTCCGGTCCGTACGGGCAGCAGCAGCCGGGCCCGTACGCCCAGCAGCCCGGCCCCTACGGCCAGCAGCCCGGTCCGTATGCCCAGCAGCCGGGTCCGTACGGTCAGCAGCCCGGTTACGGCTACCCGCAGCAGCAGTACCCCGGCGCCCCGGCCCCCGGTGGTCCGGGCGGTGGCGGCTCCTCCAAGCGCAAGCCCGCGATCATCATCGGTGCCGCGGCCGCCGCGCTCCTGGTGATCGGCGGCGGCATCTTCGTCGCCACGAGCGGGGGCGACGACGACAAGAAGCCCGTCGCGAAGGAGAGCGGGGACGCCAAGCCGAGCGGTTCGCCCTCCGTCAACGAGGGCGACGGCAACGGCGACGGCGACGGCAGTGACGTCGACGACGACCTCAACGCCGGGCGCAAGGCCGGCGAGGCGAAGGTCCTCTGGCTGCAGAAGAACGACATCGACCTGCCGCGCAACGGCGCCGATGTGTACGGCCCCTGGGTGGTCGGCGACACCGTCGTCAAGGGCATGTACCGCTCGATCTCCGGCTACTCCGTGGCCGACGGCAAGCAGAAGTGGACCCTCAAGCTGCCCGCCGACCTGTGTGCGGCGCCCGCGCAGACCGCGGCCGACGGCAAGATCGTCATCGGGGTCAAGAACGGCACCACCGACAAGGCGGACTGCGCGGATCTCCAGATGATCGACCTCAACACCGGCAAGGCCGGCTGGAAGAAGTCGATCAAGCAGAACGGCACCTGGGACTTCCTGTCGGACATCTCGCTGGCCATCAGCGGCGACACCGTGACGGTCGGGCGCACCGGGAACTCCAACGCCTACCGGGTCAGCGACGGCAAGGAACTGTTCGGCAAGCCCTCGGGCATCTGCCAGCCGTTCGCCTTCGCCGGCGGGGCCAAGCTGATCGCCGCCTCCAGCTGCCGCACCGACGACGTCGACAACCCGCAGCACCAGATCCAGGAGCTCGACCCGGCCACGGGGAAGCCCAGGTGGACGTACCGGCCCAAGCGCGGCTGGGAGATCGACCGGGTCTACTCGGTGAGCCCGCTGGTGGTCTCCCTGAAGAAGGACAAGGAGTGGAGCATCCTCGCGCTGAAGGAGAACGGCTCGCTCCGCTCCGGCATCACCAGCGACAAGGGCGACAAGTTCGCGCCGAACTGCGGCAGCGCCTTCGCCATCTTCGGCAAGTCCCTCGACGGCTGCACCGGAGTCGCCGCCGACGCCAACACCTTCTACATGGCGACCGCGCCGGACTCCAGCGGCACCGCCCGTACGAACAAGGTCGTGGCCTTCAACCTGAACACCGGCAAGACCAAGTGGAAGGCCGCGGCCCCGGCCGACCGCACGGTGAAGCCGCTGCGCATGGAGGGCGGCAATGTGCTGCTCTACGTGGAGTCCGGCTACGAGAAGGGCGGCGGCATCGCCACCCTCGCACCGACCGGCGGCGCCCCGCGGATGCTGCTGCAGCACCCCGGGTCGACGGCCGAGATCGAGAACGACTTCTACAACTCGAAGATCGTCTACGCGGGCGGCCGCTCCTTCATCGCGAGCGGCCGGGTCAGCGCCAGGAACGACAAGGAAGAGCTGGAGACGAAGACCATGATGGCCTTCGGCAACTGACGGCTCACGACGCCTTTCGACGGCGGCCCCCGACCGTCGGAGCCCCACGGCTCACGACCGGCGGCGGCCGGAGCACAACCGACCGCCGCCGGTCCCGTCCCACCGACTCCCTTTCCCCAGAGGTACGTACGCCATGACGCAGCCGCCCCAGCCGCCCAACGATCCGCCCCAGGGTGGATTCGGCGCCCCGCAGGACCCCCCGCCGGGTGGGTTCGGTGCCCCGACACCACCTCCCGCCGACCCGTTCGGCAAGCAGCCGGCCACCCCGCCCGCCGGTGGGTTCGGTGCCCCGACCCCGCCGCCCGCGGACACCCAGCCGCCCGCCGGCGCCCCGCAGCAGCCGGGCCCCGGCTACGGCTATCCGCAGGGCCAGCAGCCGGGCTACGGCTACCCGCAGAGCCAGCCCCCGCAGCCCGGTTACGGCTACCCGCAGGCGCCCGTGCCCGGACAGCCGCAGCAGGGCTACGGATTCCCGCAGGGCATGCCGCCCGGTCAGCCGCCGCAGCAGGGGTACGGCTACCAGACCACGCCGATGCAGCAGCCGCAGCCGCCGCAGCAGAACGGGAACGGCGGCAAGAAGTTCTCCACCCAGATGCAGATCATCGTCGCCGCCTCGGTCGCCGTGGTGCTGATCGTCGCCGGCGGCATCTGGTACTCCTCCAGCGGCGGTGACGACGGCAAGAAGGACGAGGCGTCCCAGTCCAGCGGCTCCGCCGAGGGCAAGGGCGGCGAGAACAAGGGCGGCGTCGCCGCCGATGGCGCCGGCAAGGAGAAGGCACCCACGGACCCCAAGTCCAAGGTCGCCTTCCAGCTGCCGCTGCCGAAGGTCACCGACGTCACCAAGGTCGACGGCTCCTGGCTGACCGACAAGGCGTACGTGAAGTCCGGCCTGAACGAGATCGTCGCCTACGACCCGGTCAAGGGCACCAAGCTGTGGTCCATCCCGCTGGCGGGCCAGGTCTGCGCCGCCTCGCGGCACATGTCCAAGGACTACAAGACCGCGATCGCCTTCGAGCAGGGCAAGCCGACCAAGGCGACCAAGTACCAGCCGTGCAACCAGGTCGGCGCGATCGACCTGAACACCGGCAAGCTGATGTGGAGCAAGTCGGTGACCGCAGCCACCAGCGGTGACGCATCGGTCAGGTTCGACGAGGTCACGCTCAGCGGCACCACGGTCGCCGCGGGCGGAACCGAGGGCGGCGTCGCCTTCGACCTGAACACCGGCGCCGAGCGCTGGAAGCCCAAGGCCACCACCGACGGCTGCTACGACAAGGGATACGGCGGCGGCGAAGCACTCGCGGTGGTCCGCAAGTGCGGTACGTACGACGACCCGCAGCTCGTCATCCAGGCGCTGAACCCCACCACCGGGGCCCCGATCTCCTCGTACAAGATGCCGCCCGGTGTCGACTACGCGAGCATCGTCTCCACCAAGCCGCTGGTCGTCGCGGCCGACGTCGGCGACACCGCCGGTGACGGCAGCGGCATCTCGGACTTCTTCTCGATCGACGCCTCGACGGGCAAGCTGCTCACCAGGATCGCGGCGGACGGTGAGAAGTACGCCGCGCGCTGCGCCTCCACCGAGGTCGAGAGCTGCAGCCAGGTGGTCGTCGGCAACAACCGCATCTACGTGCCGACCGAGGACCACGAGGGCACCGGCGAGTACGGCGACACCAACGAGATCGTCTCCTTCGACCTCACCACCGGCAAGCCGACCAGTGACCGGGCCGACGCGGGCGACCGCTACACGATGTTCCCGATCCGCATGGACGGCGGCAACATCATTGCGTACCGGGTCCCCCCGTACGACAAGGGCGGCCAGGTCGTCTCCATCGACGGCGCCACGTTCAAGCAGACGGTGCTGATGGAGAACCCGAGCGACGAGTCCATCCGTGACGCGGAGACCAGCTTCACGCCGGACTACTCCGAGTTCCGCTACAGCGACGGGCACCTGTACCTGTCCAGCACGATGGTCAGCAAGCCGAGCGGATCGCTGGACGCGAGCCGCCGACTGGTGGTCAGCTTCAGCAGGCCGTAGCGGCCGGCCGAATGCGTGCGGGGGTGGTGTCCGATCGTCGGACACCACCCCCGCGCACGTTCGCGATCATTCGGGATCAGACGTGCGTGTCGTCGAACGGCGGCCGCATGACGGAGGACGAGACACAGGTCAGGACCGTGCTCCCCTCCATCCTGCAGAGATCGATCCGCGCCGTCGAGATCCACCCGCCCGGGCTGGCGTAACCGGTGGACTCCCAGGCCGTTCCCGCGCCGGTGGACACCCGGTGCAGCGGGAAGCAGTGGGTGCCGGCGTCCCCGGTGGTGATCAGGCGGCCACCGCGACGAGCAAGGTCCTCTTCAGGCGCATGGGTCCCTCGGGAAGTGATCCGTAATGGTCGGCAGGCAGATTACAACGGCGACCAGTCGGACATGGCGCACCATCAACCGGTCCCGAAGCGCGCCGAGTCGGCGTTCTGGAGCCTTTTGGCCGGTAAGACGCCCGTGGCGTCGAACGAGCGTGTAGCTTGCCGGGTCAGGAAGGCCGGGGGGCCCGGTGTGCCGGTGCTACGGGGGTGTGCTCGATGGGCGTGCGGCTCATGGTGGTCGATGATCACAGACTGCTCGCCGAGGCACTCGCCTCGGCGCTGAAACTGCGGGGCCATCGCGTCCTCGCGGCAGCCGCACCGACTTCGGGGGCGGCGGAGCTGGTGGTCAGCAGGGCCCCGGAGGTCTGTCTGTTCGGCACTGCGGCACCCGCCGAACCCGGCGCCTTCGACCCGATCGTACGGATCCGGCGCGAGCGCCCGCAGGTGGCCGTCGTGGTGCTCGGACCGGTGCCCAGCCCGCACGGGATCGCGGCGGCCTTCGCGGCGGGGGCCGCCGGATACGTCCGCCATGACGAGCGCATGGAGGGCGTCGAACGGGCGATGGTCAAGGCGCGCGCCGGAGAGGCGGCGGTGGCGCCACAGCTGCTCCAGGGCGCCTTCGCCGAACTGCTCAATCCCGCCGCGGCACCGGACGACGAGGGGCAGCGGCTGCTGCGGATGCTCACCCCGCGCGAGGTCGAGGTCCTGGTGCGGGTCGCCGAGGGGGAGGACACCCGGCTGATCGCGGCCGGGATGCGGATCGCGCCGAGCACCGCGCGCACGCATGTGCAGCGGGTGCTGATGAAGCTGGGCGTCGGCTCCCGGCTCGAGGCCGCGGCACTCGCGGCCCGCACGGGCCTGCTGGACCGCGCGGCACCGGTCGGACAGCCAGGACAGCCGACCCGCTGAGCCGCGCCGCCCACCACCCCTCCACGCATACAACCGGACCCCTGGCGCCGGACCCCTGGCGCCGGACCCCTGACGCCGGACCACGACGGCCCATGCCGCGCGGCGTGGGCCACTCATTGACGCCATTGTTGACTTGTGGTTCATTGTGTTTGGTTATGTTTGGAGGAACCTGGTGAAGAAGACGGTTACGACGCTCGCCGACGGCCGGGAGCTGCTCTACTACGACAGCCGTGACGACGCAGTGCGCGAAGCCGTCGACCGGCGCCCCCTCGACGCCGTCTCGACCTCGTCCGAGATCCGCCGGGACCCGTTCCTCGGCGACAGCGTCGCCATCGCCTCGCACCGCCAGGGCCGCATCTACCACCCGCCGGCCGACGAGTGCCCGCTCTGCCCCTCGCGGGACGGCCGGCAGAGCGAGATCCCCGAGGCCGACTACGACGTCGCCGTCTTCGAGAACCGCTTCCCCTCGCTCGCCGGTGACTCCGGCCGCTGCGAGGTCGTCTGCTTCACCTCCGACCACGACGCGTCCTTCGCCGACCTCACCGAGGACCAGGCCGCCCTGGTCCTGGAGGCATGGACCGACCGCACCGCCGAACTCGCCGAACTCCCGCAGGTCAAGCAGGTGTTCTGCTTCGAGAACCGGGGCGCCGAGATCGGCGTCACGCTCGGCCACCCGCACGGGCAGATCTACGCGTACCCCTTCGTCACCCCGCGCACCGAGCTGATGTTCCGCTCGATGGCGGCCCACCGCGCCGAGACCGGCGGCAATCTCTTCGACGATGTCGTGGCCCGCGAGGAGCGGGACGGCTCCCGGATCGTCATCGACGGCGAGCACTGGGTCGCCTTCGTGCCGTACGCCGCGCACTGGCCGTACGAGGTCCATCTGCACCCCCGCCGACGCGTCCCCGACCTGCGGGAACTCGACGAGGCGGCGCGCACGGAGTTCCCACAGATCTATCTGGAACTCTTGAGGCGATTCGACCGGATCTTCGGCCCCGGCGAGCCGCCGACCCCGTACATCTCGGCCTGGCACCAGGCCCCGTTCGGTGTCCCCGGACGGGAGGACTTCGGACTCCATCTGGAGCTTTTCACCATCCGACGTACCTCCGGCAAGCTGAAGTTCCTCGCGGGTTCCGAATCCGGCATGAACGTGTTCATCAACGATGTGCCGCCGGAAGCCGCGGCCCAGCGACTGCGAGAGGTAGCGAGCGAGTGAGCAAGCCCCAGAAGAAGTACCTGGTCACGGGCGGCGCGGGATACGTCGGCAGCGTGGTCGCCCAGCACCTGCTGGAGGCCGGGCACGCGGTCACCGTTCTCGACGACCTCTCGACCGGGTTCCGGGAGGGCGTCCCGGCCGGGGCCGAGTTCATCGAGGGCCGCATCCAGGACGCGGCGAAGTGGCTGGACGCCTCCTACGACGGGGTGCTGCACTTCGCCGCGTACTCCCAGGTCGGCGAGTCCGTCGCGGACCCGGAGAAGTACTGGGTGAACAACGTGGGCGGGTCCGTCGCGCTGCTCGCCGCGATGCGCGACGCCGGCGTGCGCACCCTGGTCTTCTCCTCCACCGCCGCCACCTACGGCGAACCGGCCACCACCCCCATCACCGAGTCCGACGCGACCGCGCCCACCAACCCCTACGGCGCCACCAAGCTCGCCGTCGACCACATGATCACCGGCGAGGCGGCCGCGCACGGCCTGGCCGCGGTCTCGCTGCGGTACTTCAACGTGGCGGGGGCGTACGGCAGTTGTGGGGAGCGGCACAGCCCCGAATCGCACCTCATCCCGCTGGTCCTCCAGGTCGCCCTCGGCCGGCGCGAGTCGATCTCCGTGTACGGCGACGACTACCCGACCCCCGACGGCACCTGCGTCCGCGACTACATCCATGTCGCCGACCTCGCCGAGGCCCACCTGCTGGCCCTGGACGCGGCCACCGCGGGCGAGCACCTGATCTGCAACCTCGGCAACGGCAGCGGCTTCTCGGTGCGCGAGGTCATCGAGACCGTCCGCGAGGTCACCGGCCACCCCGTCCCGGAGAACGCGGCCCCCCGCCGCGCCGGTGACCCCGCCGTGCTGGTCGCCTCCGCCGCCACCGCCAGGGAGCGGCTCGGCTGGTCGCCGTCCCGCGCCGACCTGACCGGAATCGTCACCGACGCCTGGACGTTCGCCCGCCGAGAGGAGCCCACCGCCCCATGACCGAGAACACCGAGCCGACCACCTCCTTCGCCGAGCTGACCGCTTCCTTCGCCGAGCTCTACGGGCACGCGCCCGAAGGGATCTGGGCGGCCCCCGGCCGGGTCAACCTGATCGGCGAGTACACCGACTTCAACGACGGCTTCGTGATGCCGCTCGCCCTGCCGCACACCGCACGCGCGGCCGTCGCCCGCCGCACCGACGGCGAACTGCGGCTCCACTCGACCGACGTACCCGGCGGCGTCGTCCGGCTCCGGGTCGACGAACTGGCCCCGCACCAGGGGCACGGCTGGGCGGCGTACCCGGCCGGGGTCGTCTGGGCGCTGCGCGAGGCCGGTCATCCGGTCACCGGGGCGGACATCCAGCTGACCTCCACCGTTCCCACCGGCGCGGGCCTGTCCTCCTCCGCCGCGCTGGAGGTCGTCACCGCGCTCGCCCTGAACGACCTGTTCGGACTCGGGCTCTCCGCACCCGAGTTGGCGGTTCTCGGCCAGCGCGCCGAGAACGACTTCGTGGGTGTGCCGTGCGGGGTCATGGACCAGATGGCGTCCGCCTGCTGCACCGAGGGCCACGCCCTCCACCTCGACACCCGCGACCTCTCCCGGCGCCAGGTCCCCTTCGACCTGGCCGCGAGCGGGCTGCGGCTGCTCGTGGTCGACACCCGGGTCAAGCACGAGCTCGGCGACGGCGCGTACGCCGAGCGTCGGGCCGGCTGCGAGGCGGGCGCGGCGGCGCTCGGCGTACGGACGCTGCGCGAGGTGCCGTACGAGAGCCTCGGCGCGGCCCTGGACACCCTGGCCATGGCCGACGTCGACGAGTCCGTGGTGCGTTACGTACGCCATGTGGTCAGCGACAACCAGCGCGTCGAGCAGGTCATCGCACTGCTCGACGCGGGCGATGTGCGGGCCGCGGGCCCGGTCCTCAACGCCGGGCACGTCTCGCTCCGCGACGATCTGCGGGTCTCCTGCCCGGAGCTGGACCTGGTGGTGTCGGCGGCGAACGAGGCCGGGGCGCTCGGTGCGCGGATGACCGGCGGCGGCTTCGGCGGCTCGGCGATCGTGCTGGTGGAGCAGGATCGGGCGGACACGGTCTCCAAGTCCGTGCTGGAGGCGTTCGCCGCGGCGGGCCACGCGACGCCGCGGATCTTCCCGGCCGTGCCCTCGGCGGGGGCCCGCCGCCTCATCTGAGGTCCTTCGTCAGGATGAACTCGGTGACGCCGGGCGGGTAGTCCTCGACCCGCCCGCTCACCTCGTAGCCCCGCTCCCGGTAGAAGCCGGGCGCCTGGAAACCCCAGGTCTCCAGCCGGGAGCGGGTGCAGGCCCGGTCCGTCCCGGCCACCCGTTCCGCCTCCGCGAGCAGCAGCGAGCCCAGGCCCCGGCCGCGGTGGCGGGCGTCGACCCAGAGCTGGTCCACATGGAGCCAGTACGCCCAGGTGCGGCCGGTCAGCCCACCGGCCACGGCACCCTCGACGTCCAGCGCCCAGACCTCCAGCGGGAGTTCCTGCCCGGCGGGGTCGGTGCGCAGCGCGCGCAGCTCCGGGGAGCCGGCCGTGTTGTCGTCGCGCAGCCGCCGGCTCAGCAAGGTGCGCCGCCCTTTGTCCACTTCTGTCTCAAGACGAAACATGGACCACACCCTAGAACCGGCCGGAGCCGGTCAGTTCTGTGAATTGCCTTCCGCTGCGGCCCGTCGGCCTTACCCTGATGCACAGCACCGGTGGGGGCCGGTGCTGATTCAGGGGTACGAGACAGTCGGGTACGGCGCCCGGGGCGGGCAGCAGTCGAGACACGGCGGCGGCCGTGGGACTGCGGTTCATCTCCCCGATCCGGGGTGCCGTACCCGTGCTGGTCGGCCCCTTCGGCGGGCCGGGGGTGGCCCAGGAACAGACGCGGCATGGGGGTGCCTGTGGTTCGTATCCGGGTTCTCGTGGTGGACGACCACCGTATTTTCGCCGAGTCGCTCGCAGCGGCGCTGGCGGCCGAGCCGGACGTCGATGTGGCGGCGGCGGGCAGCGGCCCCGCCGCGTTGCGGTGCCTGGAGCGGGCCGCCGCCGAGGGCCGCGGCTACGACGTGATGCTGATCGATGCCGAGCTGGGCACCCTGGGCCCGGCGGGCGGCCGCCGGGCGCCCGTCCCGGTCCCCGCCGACGGGGAGAACGCCCCGGTGGACGGCATCTCCCTGGTGGCCGGGGTCCGTTCGGGCCGGCCGTCCGTGCGCACGGTGGTGCTCGCCGAGAAGGACGACCCGCTCCGGGCCGCGCTGGCGCTGCAGGCCGGGGCCTCCGGCTGGGTCGCCAAGGACTGCTCGCTGCAACGGCTGCTCACGGTCGTACGCGGGGTGCTGCGGGGCGAGACCCATCTGCCCCCGGCGCTGCTCACCGGCGTGCTGCGGGAGCTGACGGCGGCGCGCAAGCACCGCACCGAGAGCGAGCAACTGGTCGAGTCGCTGACCCCGCGCGAACGCGAGGTGCTGCGCTGCATGGTGGCCGGCCTGGGCCGCAAGGCGGTGGCCGAGCGGCTCTTCCTCTCCCCGCACACGGTCCGTACCCATATGCAGAACGTGCTGGGGAAACTGGGCGTGCACTCCACGCTGGCCGCGGTCGCCCTGGCCCGACGAGCGGGCGTCGGCCCGGCCGATCCGGCCCCGACCGGACAGGCCCTAGCCGGGGATGTTGTCGAACGGGGCGGTCAACTGGCGTAGCAGTCCGGCCAGTTCGCCACGCTGCTGGGTGGAGAGTTCGCTCAGGATGGCGCGCTCCTGGGCGAGCAGGCCGGCCAGCGACTGGTCGGCCTTGTCGCGGCCCTCGGCGGTGAGCCGGACGAGCACGCCGCGGCGGTCGCTGGGGTCGGGGAGGCGCTCGACGAGGTTCTTCTTGGTCAGCCGGTCGATGCGGTTGGTCATCGTGCCGGAGGTGACCAGGGTCTGGGTGAGGAGCTGGCCGGGAGAGAGCTGGTAGGGGGCGCCGGCGCGACGCAGTGACGTCAGTACGTCGAACTCCCAGGGCTCCAGATTGTGCTCGGAGAAGGCGATCCGGCGGGCCCGGTCCAGATGGCGGGCCAGGCGGGAGACGCGGCTGAGCACCTCGAGTGGTTCCACGTCGAGGTCGGGGCGCTCGCGGCGCCATGCAGCGACCAGTCGGTCGACCTCGTCCTCCATGTGGATCAGTGTAGATGGTCTGTCGACATGAAGTCTCTTGAATTCAAGTGTCTTGACATCAAGATATTCCTGGCGTGATCCTGATCCCATGACCGCACCCACCTGGGACCCGCAGCAGTACCTGCGCCACGCCGACCACCGCACCCGCCCCTTCCTCGACCTCCTCGCCCGCATCCCCGAACTCCCGGCCGCCCCCGCACCCCGCATCGCCGACCTCGGCTGCGGAGCGGGCAACGTCACCGTCCTGCTCGCCGACCGCTGGCCCGAGGCCCGGATCACTGGCTACGACAACTCCCCCCAGATGCTCGAACGGGCCCGCGCCCACGCCGGCCCCCACCTGGACTTCGCCGAGGCCGACGCCACCACCTGGACCCCCGCCGAGCCGTACGACCTGATCGTCTCCAACGCCCTGCTCCAGTGGGTCCCCGACCACGCCGCCCGCTTCCCGGCCTGGCTGGACGCGATCACCCCCGGCGGCACGTTCGCCTTCCAGGTCCCCGGCAACTTCGACCAGCCCAGCCACGTCCTGATGCGCGAACTCGCCGGCTCCCCGCGCTGGCACGCCCGCCTCGCCGGCCGGCTGCGCCACGCCGACGCGGTGCTCGCCCCCACCGCCTACCTCGACGCGCTGACCGCCCCCGGCATCACGGCGGACGTCTGGGAGACCACGTACCTGCATCTCCTCCACGGCGATGACCCGGTCCTCGACTGGGTGAAGGGCACCGGCCTGCGCCCCGTTCTGACCGCCCTCGCCGACGACCCCGAGACCCGCGACGCCTTCCTCGCCGAATACCGCGACCTGCTCCGCACCGCCTACCCCGCAGGCCCGCACGGCACCGTCTTCCCGTTCCGCCGCATCTTCGCCGTGGCCCGCAAGGAGAAGCGATGATCGCCGCCGTCGACCACGTACAGCTCGCCGCCCCGGAGGGTTCCGAGGACGCCCTTCGTGCCTACTACGCGGACATCCTCGGCATGACGGAGATCGCCAAACCCCCGGTACTCGCGGCCCGCGGGGGCTGCTGGTTCCAGGCGGGCCCGGTCCAACTCCACCTGGGTGTCGAGCAGGACTTCCGCCCGGCGAAGAAGGCCCACCCCGGCCTGCGCGTCACGGACATCGAGGCGTACGCGGCCCGGCTGGCGGAGCGGGGCGCCGAGGTGCACTGGGACGGCGACCTGCCCGGACACCGGCGCTTCTACAGCCACGACCCGGTGGGGAACCGGCTGGAGTTCCTGGAGCGGGTCGCCTGACGAGCGGCAGGGCTCAGCCGTACCAGGTGACGTTGCAGACATAGACGCACTCATGGCGCGGGACGGCAAGAAAGCTGATGAACCCGCGTCCGCCCATGATGTCGAACTCTCGGAGACCTCCCTCTCTGTCGAGCGGCCTGCCGACCTTCACCGCATCGTGCCCGAGCGCGGCGAGCTCAGTGGCGTCGCTCGACTTGCGCCACGACGCCGGGCGGTAGCCCACTGGTGATGTACTCCGCGCTGGGGGTGTAGTCCCACGTCAGCCGTTCACCGCAGTCCGGCCTCTGCTTCCGCTGTCTCATGGATACGCCGTATCTCGGTGATCGCTTCGGTCGGGTCTTCTTCGCCCGCGTCCACGATTCGCTCCAGCGCATGCAGCCGGGCAGCTTGCTCGGGATGCCGCTCGATCGCCACGAACACGGCCCAGGAGTGGATGAACGCCCTCAGTGGAGCGAGGCTCTGCGTCTGCTGCGCGTTTGTCGTGGCCTCGAAAAGATGCTGAGTGAGCGCGGGAATGCGGCTGGGGGCGATCCGGGCAACCGCAGCCCGCAAGGCGTCGGGCGTGAGCTCAGGCATGGGGATCAGCGGTCCGTACGGGCTGTCGGGCTGTGCGCTCACGGTGACCTCCGGTGCGGGTGATTCGGTCTTCGTACGGTACCGGCAGCGGCGCCAGTGGGATGTCCGCCCGGTGTCGACCTCGGCCCAGACGAGGAGCCCACCGCATACGCGCCGCTGACCCCAGTCGGTGGCCGGCGCGTCGACGATCAGCAGCCCGCGTCCGTCCCCCTGGTCCGGCGGTGGGGCGAGTGCCTCCGGGTGTGGCTCCACCAACACCCGGAGGCACACACCGTGAACCCCGTCATCATCGGCGCGATCGTCACCGGCAGCCTCGCCCTGATCGGCACCATCGGCGCCGCCGTCATCGCCACCAGGACCCGGCCGAGCCAGGCCCCGACGGGCCGCCGACCATCCGAGGCGGTGATGCTCTTCGAGATCGCGACCGCCACCACCAAGGCCCTCGCCTTCGCCAACAGCGTCCAGCTGGGGCGGCCCACTCCATTGGCGGCCCGATCCGGCTGACCAGGTCGGGCCGGCTCTCAGCCACCGCCCCCGCTCAGCTCTTGCGGTGCCCTATCAGCCGGGGCTTCGCCTCCAGGTTCTCCAGGCCGTGCCAGGCCAGGTTCACCAGGTGGGCGGCGACCTCCGACTTCTTCGGCTTGCGGGCGTTGACCCACCACTGGCCGGTCAGGGCGACCATGCCGACCAGCGCCTGCGCGTACAGCGGGGCCAGCTTCGGGTCGAAACCGCGGGCCTTGAACTCCAGGCCCAGGATGTCCTCCACCTGGGTGGCGATATCGCTGATCAAGGAGGCGAAGGTGCCGGTCGACTGGGCCACGGGGGAGTCACGGACCAGGATGCGGAAGCCGTCCGTGTACGTCTCGATGTAGTCGAGCAGGGCGAACGCGGCCTGCTCCAGGAGCTCGCGGGGGTGGCCCGCGGTCAGCGCGCTGGTGACCATGTCCAGGAGCTGGCGCATCTCGCGGTCGACCACTACGGCGTACAGGCCCTCCTTGCCGCCGAAGTGCTCGTAGACGACCGGCTTGGAGACCCCCGCGCGGGACGCGATCTCCTCGACCGAGGTGCCCTCGAAGCCCTTGTCGGCGAAGAGCGTGCGACCGATGTCCAGCAACTGCTCGCGGCGCTCCTTGCCGGTCATCCGCACCCGGCGGGTACGCCGGGTGGAAGAGGAAGGACGGTTTTTCTCGCTGCTGGTGCTGGAGTCGGTCGCCACGTCGTCAATCATGCCGCGTCGGCGCGCTCGGGGTCGCGCCGGGAGCCGATCCGGCGGGACTCGATCCGGGCGGAGTCCGGCCAGCGCACGTCGTGCGCCCAGCCCAGCTTCTCGAACCAGCGGATCAACCGGGCACTCGAATCGATCTGACCGCGCATCACACCGTGCCGGGCGCTCGTCGGATCGGCGTGGTGCAGGTTGTGCCACGACTCCCCGCAGGACAGGACCGCCAGCCACCACACGTTCCCGGACCGGTCACGCGACTTGAAGGGCCGCTTGCCGACCGCGTGGCAGATCGAGTTGATCGACCAGGTGACGTGGTGCAGCAGGGCCACCCGGACCAGCGAGCCCCAGAAGAAGGCCGTCGCCGCGCCCCACCACGACATCGTCACCAGGCCACCGACCAGCGGCGGGAGTGCCAGCGAGACGATCGTGAAGGTCATGAAGTGGCGGGAGACGCCGCGGAGAGCCGGGTCCTTGATCAGATCGGGAGCGTACTTCTGCTGCGGAGTCTGCTCCTCGTCGAACATCCAGCCGATGTGGGCCCACCACAGGCCCTTCATCAGGGCGGGCAGGCTCTCACCGAAACGCCACGGCGAATGGGGGTCGCCCTCCGCGTCGGAGAAGCGGTGATGCTTGCGGTGATCGGCCACCCAGCGCACCAGCGGACCCTCCACGGCCAGCGAACCAGCGACGGCCAGGGCGATGCGGAGCGGGCGCTTCGCCTTGAAGGAGCCATGCGTGAAATAGCGGTGGAAACCGATCGTGATGCCGTGGCAGCCGATGAAGTACATCGCCACGAGCAGGCCCAGATCGAGCCAGCTCACACCACGGCCCCAGGCCAGCGGCACCGCCGCGACCAGCGCCACGAACGGCACCACGATGAACAGCAGAAGGGCGAGCTGCTCGATCGACCTCTTGTTGTCCCCGCCGAGCGTGGCGGAGGGAAGGGCCTGCCCGTCGGTCGCCGGTGGCTGGGCGTCGTCGATCACAGCGGGGCTGGTGTTCATGGGGGGTCCCCTGGGGATGAGAAATACGACGGATAGCTCTGGCTACGGTTCCGTAACCTACGGCAACGTAAGTATGGCAGCGCGATGGCCCGCAGCACGAGAGCGCGGCGGGCCGCCCATCAAGGGGAAACCCGATCGGGCCGCGAGCGGCGCCCACGGCGTGGACACCTATCCTGGTGGGGTCGGACAGCGCGGTCCGCACTCTGCTTTCCCGGGGTGGCGTCAGCACCGCTGCCTGCCGCGGCCCCGGAGAACCCCCGTGGCTGCTGCCTGCCGCGGCCCCGGGAGAACCCCCGTGCTCAACCACTGCAAGGAGCCGCACACCGTGAGCAGTGCCGACCAGACCCCTGCCGCCAGCCCCGAGCTGCGCGCCGACATCCGCCGCCTCGGTGACCTGCTGGGCGAAACCCTCGTACGCCAGGAGGGCCAGGAACTCCTCGACCTCGTCGAGCGCGTCCGCGCCCTGACCCGCACCGACGGCGAGGCCGCGGCCCAGCTCCTCGGCGACACGGACCTGGAGACCGCCGCACAGCTCGTGCGCGCCTTCTCCACCTACTTCCACCTCGCCAACGTCACCGAGCAGGTCCACCGCGCCCACGAAATGCGCGACCGCCGAGCCGCCGAGGGCGGGCTCCTCGCCCGCACCGCCGACCGCCTCAAGGACGCCGACCCCGTCCACCTGCGCGAGACCGTCAAGAACCTCAACGTCCGACCGGTCTTCACCGCACACCCGACCGAGGCCGCCCGGCGCTCCGTGCTGAACAAGCTCCGCCGTATCGCCGCGCTCCTGGAGACACCCGTCGTCGACGCCGACCGGCGCCGCCAGGACCTGCGACTCGCCGAGAACATCGACCTCATCTGGCAGACCGACGAACTGCGCGTCGTCCGCCCCGAGCCGGCCGACGAGGCCCGCAACGCCATCTACTACCTCGACGAACTGCACGCCAACGCCGTCGGCGACGTACTCGAGGACCTGGCCGCCGAACTCGAACGCGTCGGCGTCGAGCTGCCCGCGGGCACCCGCCCCCTCACCTTCGGCACCTGGATCGGCGGCGACCGCGACGGCAACCCCAACGTGACGCCCGCCGTCACCTGGGAAGTGCTGATCCTCCAGCACGAACACGGCATCACCGACGCCCTCGAACTCATCGACCACCTGCGCGGACTGCTCTCCAACTCCATCCGCTACACCGGTGCCACCGACGAACTGCTGACCTCGCTCGAAGCCGACCTGGAACGCCTCCCCGAGATCAGCCCGCGCTACAAGCGGCTGAACGCCGAAGAGCCCTACCGCCTCAAGGCCACCTGCATCCGGCAGAAGCTCGTCAACACCCGCGAGCGCCTCGCCTCCGGCACCCCGCACCGCCCCGGCTGCGACTACCTCGGCACCGCCGAGCTCATCGCCGACCTGGAACTCATCCAGACCTCACTGCGCGAGCACCGCGGCGGACTCTTCGCCGACGGCCGGATGGACCGCACCATCCGCACCCTCTCCGCGTTCGGCCTCCAGCTCGCCACCATGGACGTACGCGAACACGCCGACGCCCACCACCACGCGCTCGGCCAGCTCTTCGACCGGCTCGGCGAGGAATCCTGGCGCTACGCCGACATGCCCCGCGACTACCGGCAGAAGCTCCTCGCCAAGGAACTCCGCTCCCGTCGCCCGCTCGCCCCGACCCCGGCCCCGCTCGACGCCGCCGGCGAGAAGACCCTCGGCGTCTTCCACACCGTCAAGGAAGCCTTCGAGCGCTTCGGCCCCGAAGTCATCGAGTCCTACATCATCTCGATGTGCCAGGGCGCCGACGACGTCTTCGCCGCCGCCGTCCTCGCCCGCGAGGCCGGCCTGATCGACCTGCACGGCGGCTGGGCCAAGATCGGCATCGTGCCGCTCCTGGAGACCACCGACGAACTGCGCGCCGCCGACGTCATCCTCGACGAGATGCTCGCCGACCCGTCGTACCGCCGGCTCGTCTCCCTGCGCGGAGACGTGCAGGAGGTCATGCTCGGCTACTCCGACTCCTCCAAGTTCGGCGGCATCACCACCTCCCAGTGGGAGATCCACCGGGCGCAGCGCCGACTGCGTGACGTCGCGCACCGCTACGGCGTACGGCTGCGCCTCTTCCACGGCCGCGGCGGCACCGTCGGCCGCGGCGGCGGCCCCTCGCACGACGCGATCCTCGCGCAGCCGTGGGGCACGCTGGAGGGCGAGATCAAGGTGACCGAGCAGGGCGAGGTCATCTCCGACAAGTACCTCATCCCGGCACTCGCCCGGGAGAACCTGGAACTGACCGTCGCGGCCACCCTCCAGGCCTCCGCGCTGCACACCGCACCCCGCCAGTCCGACGAGGCCCTCGCCCGCTGGGACGCCGCGATGGACACCGTCTCCGACGCCGCGCACGCCGCGTACCGCAAGCTGGTCGAGGACCCGGACCTGCCGACGTACTTCCTCGCCTCGACGCCGGTGGACCAGCTCGCCGACCTGCACTTGGGCTCGCGGCCCTCCCGCCGCCCCGGCTCGGGCGTCTCGCTCGACGGACTGCGGGCCATCCCGTGGGTCTTCGGCTGGACCCAGTCCCGCCAGATCGTCCCCGGCTGGTACGGCGTCGGCTCCGGGCTCAAGGCACTGCGCGAAGCCGGCCTGGACACCGTCCTGGACGAAATGCACGAACACTGGCACTTCTTCCAGAACTTCATCTCCAACGTCGAGATGACCCTCGCCAAGACCGACCTGCGCATCGCCCGCCACTACGTCGACACACTCGTCCCCGACGAGCTCAAGCACGTCTTCGCCGACATCGAGGCCGAGCACGCACTCACCGTGCAGGAGGTCCTCAAGGTCACCGGCTCCACCGAACTGCTCGGCACCAGCCCCGCGCTCCAGCAGACCTTCGCCATCCGCGACGCCTACCTGGACCCCATCTCCTACCTCCAGGTCTCGCTGCTGGCCCGCCAGCGCGAAGCCGCCGCACGCGGCGAAGAGCCCGACCCGCTGCTCGCCAGGGCCCTGCTGCTCACCGTGAACGGTGTCGCCGCGGGCCTGCGCAACACCGGCTGAGTCACCCGGACACGGCCGCGGCCCTGCTCACAGCGCGATGAACGTCGCCACGAGCAGGGCCGCACCCGCGATCCCGGTACCCCAACCGATCCGGGACAGCCGCAGACCACCGCCGATCACCAGACCCGCCAGCAACAGCGCACCGCCCAGCGGCACCCAGGCATGCAGAAAACCCGGCGTCCCGGTACGCACCACAGCGTCCGAACCCGGCTTGATCACGACGGGGAACCGGTCACCCCGCCTCGCCGCCACGGACTTGTCGATCGTCACCCGGCTACGCGCGGAAGCCTGCCCCGACGGCGCGAACGGACCCGTACAGACATCGGCGCCACAACCCGTCACGGTCATCGTGCCGTGCTCACGGCCCTTGGCCAGAACTATGTGGTGTGCCTCGTCCCAGGAGGACAGCACACCCGCCACCAGCAGCAACAGGACAACACAGCCCATGGCGGTGTTGCGGGCATAGACCAGGGCGCGGTTGGAGGAGCTCCGCTTCATGGGGAGCGATCCTTGGGCAGACCGGCACCACCGGTCAACTCGTGGCCGGAAATCGCCGGGGTACCGGCGGGAATGTCAGAGATGTACGCGCCACCCGCCGTTGCCGCGGGCGTCAGGAGTTGTACGCGCTCTGCGCGCGCTCCAGACCCTCCGCGAGCAGACACTCCACCGAGTCCGCCGCCCGGTCCACCATGTACCCGAGCTCCTTGCGCTCGGTGGACGAGAAGTCCTTCAGCACGAAATCGGCGACCTGCATCCGCCCCGGAGGCCGCCCGATCCCGAACCGGATCCGGTGATAGTCCGCACCCATCGACTTGGTCATCGACTTGAGCCCGTTGTGCCCGTTGTCGCCGCCGCCCAGCTTCAGCCGGAGCGTCCCGTAGTCGATGTCCAGCTCGTCGTGGATCGCCACGATGTGGTCCGTCGGCACCTTGTAGAAGTCGCGCAGCGCGGTGACGGGGCCGCCCGAGAGGTTCATGTACGACATCGGCTTGGCCAAAATCACCCGCCGGTTCGCCGGCCCGGGAGGACCCATGCGGCCCTCCACGACCTGCGCCTGCGCCTTCTGCGCCCGCTTGAACTTCCCGCCGATCCGCTCGGCCAGGAGATCGGCCACCATGAAGCCGACATTGTGCCGGTTCGCCGCGTACTCGGGACCGGGGTTGCCGAGGCCCACGATGAGCCAGGGGTCGGTGGCATCGGACATCTCTGCTCGGTCTCCTCGCGTGCGACGGCTGGTTGCGCTGATTACAGGGAAACGGGGCGGCGGGTCCCCGAACAAGGAACCGCCGCCCCGTCAGTCAAGCAGTGCGGACGAGGCTCAGGCCTCGGCGCCCTCGCCCTCGGCGGCCGGCTCCTCGGCCTGCGCGGCGACGACCTGCAGCACGACGGCGTCCTCGTCACCGGCGAGCACGGAGCCCTTCGGCAGCGGGATGTCCTTGGCGAGAACGGACGCACCGGCGTCCAGGCCCGCGACGGAGACCGTGACGGACTCGGGGATGTGGGTGGCCTCGGCCTCGACGAGCAGGGTGTTCTGCACGTACTCCAGGAGGTTGCCGCCCGGGGCCAGGTCGCCCTCGACGTGCACGGCGATCTCGACGTTGACCTTCTCGCCGCGCTTGACGGTCAGCAGGTCGACGTGCTCGATGTCGCCCTTGAGCGGGTTGCGCTGCACGGCCTTCGGGATGACCAGCGCGTCCTTGCCGTCGATCTCCAGGCCGATCAGGACGTTGGCGGTCTTGAGCGCCATCATCAGCTCGTGGCCCGGCAGGGTGACGTGGACCGGCTCGGCACCGTGGCCGTAGACGACCGCGGGAACCAGGTTGGCGCGGCGGGTGCGACGGGCGGCGCCCTTGCCGAACTCGGTACGGACCTGGGCGGCGAGCTTGACCTCAGCCATGACTGCACTCCTCGTAAGGTGACGAAAATCGGACGGTCACCCGGCCCACGACAGGCCTGCTACGAAGAGCGCGTCGATAACGGACCGCCGTACATATGAGTACGGCCTCCCTCGCCGAGCAACTCGCTGAGTCTACCCGGCGGGGAGGCCGCCCCCAAAGTGGATCTTCGGAACCGCTGTTCCCGCTGTTCCTACTGCTCCTCGAAGAGGCTGGTGACCGAACCGTCCTCGAAGACCTCACGCACCGCGCGCGCGATCGTCGGCGCGATCGAGAGCACCGTGATCTTGTCGAGCTCCAGCTCGCCCGGGGTCGGCAGGGTGTCCGTGAAGACGAACTCGCTGACCTTGGAGTTCTTCAGCCGGTCCGCGGCCGGACCCGAGAGCACACCGTGCGTTGCCGTCACTATGACGTCCTCGGCACCGTGCGCGAACAGGGCGTCGGCGGCGGCGCAGATGGTGCCACCGGTGTCGATCATGTCGTCGACCAGGACACAGACCCGGCCCTTCACATTGCCGACGACCTCGTGGACCGTCACCTGGTTGGCGACGTCCTTGTCACGGCGCTTGTGCACGATCGCGAGCGGGGCGTCGAGACGGTCGCACCAGCGGTCGGCGACCCGCACCCGGCCGGCGTCCGGGGAGACGATCGTCAGCTTCGTACGGTCGACCTTGGCGCCGACGTAGTCGGCCAGGATCGGCAGCGCGAACAGGTGGTCCACCGGGCCGTCGAAGAAGCCCTGGATCTGGTCCGTGTGCAGATCGACGGTGAGGATGCGGTCCGCACCCGCCGTCTTCATCAGATCGGCGACCAGACGGGCCGAGATCGGCTCGCGGCCGCGGTGCTTCTTGTCCTGGCGGGCGTAACCGTAGAACGGCACGATCACCGTGATGGAGCGGGCCGACGCGCGCTTCAGCGCGTCCAGCATGATGAGCTGCTCCATGATCCACTTGTTGATCGGAGCGGTGTGGCTCTGGATCAGGAAGCAGTCGGCGCCGCGAGCCGATTCCTGGAAGCGGACGTAGATCTCACCATTGGCGAAATCGAAGGCCTTCGTCGGCACGAGGCCGACACCCAGCTGGTGCGCAACCTCCTCGGCCAGCTCGGGGTGGGCGCGGCCGGAGAAGAACATCAGTTTCTTCTCGCCGGTCGTCTTGATCCCGGTCACAGCACAGTCTCCTCAGACGTGTTCCTGGCGCTGCGCGCATGTGTCCCGATGCGCAACGAGCCAGCCGAAATGGGGTGAGCATCTATCACGGTACGCCGTGCGCGGCGTACCTGTTTCCGGTCAGCTTTCGCCGTCGCGCTCCGATGCGGCGGCCTGAGCTGCCTGCGCGGCGCCGCTTCCCGGACGCTTGCGGGCCACCCAGCCCTCGATATTCCTTTGCTGGCCGCGGGCGACGGCCAGCGAGCCGGGCGGTACGTCCTTGGTGATGACCGAGCCGGCCGCGGTGTAGGCGCCGTCCCCGACCGTGACGGGCGCCACAAACATATTGTCCGAGCCGGTACGGCAGTGGGAGCCGATCGTGGTGTGGTGCTTGGCCACCCCGTCGTAGTTCACGAAGACGCTGGCGGCACCGATGTTGGTGTGGTCGCCGATCGTCGCGTCGCCGACGTAGCTCAGGTGCGGGACCTTGGTGCCCTCGCCGATCGTGGCGTTCTTCATCTCCACGTACGTGCCGGCCTTGGCCTTCGTGCCGAGCCTGGTGCCGGGCCGCAGATAGGCGTACGGACCCACCGTCGCGCCCTCGCCGACCTCGGCCCGGTCCGCGACCGTGTTGTCCACGCGCGCGCCCGCGCGGACGACGGTGTCGGTGAGCCGGGTGTTGGGGCCGACCTCGGCGTCCTCGCCGAGGTGCGTGGTGCCGAGCAGCTGGGTGCCCGGGTGCACGATCGCGTCCCGCTCGTAGGTGACGGTGGCGTCGATCGTCGTGGACGCCGGGTCCACGACGGTCACGCCGGCCAGCATGGCGCGCTCCAGCAGCCGCTGGTTCAGCAGCCGCCGGGCCTCGGCCAGCTGGACCCGGTTGTTGATGCCCAGGATCTCGCGGTGGTCCCCGGCGACCGATGCGCCGACCCGGTGCCCGGCCTCGCGCAGGATGGAGAGGACGTCGGTGAGGTACTCCTCGCCCTGGCTGTTGTCGGTGCGGACCTTGCCGAGGGCGTCGGTGAGCAGCCGGCCGTCGAAGGCGAAGACCCCGGAGTTGATCTCCCGGATCTCGCGCTGGGCGTCGGTGGCGTCCTTGTGCTCGACGATCTCGGTGACCGCGCCGTCGGCCGGGTCGCGGACGATGCGGCCGTAGCCGGTGGAGTCCGGGACCTCGGCGGTCAGCACGGTGACGGCGTTGGAGTCGGCCGTGTGGGTGGCGGCGAGCGCGAGGAGCGTCTCGCCGGAGAGCAGCGGGGTGTCGCCGCAGACGACGATCACGGTGCCGTCGACGGTGCCGCCCAGCTCGTCGAGACCGACGCGCACGGCGTTGCCGGTGCCCTTCTGCTGGGCCTGGTGGGCGGTCCGCAGCCGGTCGTCGACGGCGGTGAGATGCGCGGTGACCTGCTCGCTCCCGTGGCCGACGACCACGACGAGGTGCTCGGGGTCCAGCTCTCGGGAGGCGGCGACGACATGTCCGACGAGCGAGCGCCCGGAGATCTCGTGCAGGACCTTGGGGGTCTTCGACTTCATGCGGGTGCCCTCACCCGCTGCGAGGACGACGACGGCTGCCGGGCGTTCGGAGCTCACAGAAATGCCCTTCGGCTTCGGGTGGTGGACACCCGAAGGATACCGGGGCACTGGTGAGCGGACATGGGTGAGGGCCCCGACCGCGCTGGTCGGGGCCCTCTCACCGAAGCTCCCCTGCCAGGATTCGAACCCGGACAAATGGCACCAAAAGCCACTGTGCTGCCGTTACACCACAGGGGACAGCAAAGTCGATCGACTGGACATACCGTCAGGCCGTCGACCGGGCAGACAACACTATGCCGTAACACCGGCCCCGGACGCGACGGGTCACGGCGCCCCGATCCGCACCCGGTGTCCAGGTCGCCCGAAAATGAGGTGCGCCCGCCCGTAGGCTGGACGGCATGACCGCAACGGGGGCAGACCGGGAAGCGGCGGGATCGACCACCCGCGGCTACTGGTGGTGGGAGCGGCGGCGCAGTGTCGCCCTGGATGTGGGGCTCGGGCTCCTGTCGGCGCTGGAATGCGCATTGGAAGGGGTGGAGTTCGCCGGGGACACCGGGCTGCCGGTGCCGTTGGGCGTGGTGTTCGGGCTGCTCGCGGGGGCGGTTCTGGTGGTGCGGCGGCGCTGGCCGATCGCCGTGGTGCTGGTGTCGATCGCGACGACGCCCGCCGAGATGGGCTTCCTGATGGGCCTGGTCGGCCTCTACACGCTGGCCGCCTCCGACGTGCCGCGAAGGATCACCGCGGTGCTGACGGGGATGTCCTTCATGGGGTCGTTCATCGTCATGTACGTACGGCTGCGGCAGAGCGTCGCGGAGCAGGACGACTTCGGGCCCGGTGACTGGTACGTACCGCTGATCTCCCTCTTCATGTCGCTCGGGCTCACCGCGCCGCCCGTGCTGTTCGGCCTCTACATAGGGGCCCGGCGGCGGCTGATGGAGAGCCTGCGGGAGCGGGCGGACTCGCTGGAGCGGGAGCTGTCGCTGCTCGCCGACCGGGCCGAGGAGCGGGCGGAGTGGGCGCGTACGGAGGAGCGGCACCGGATCGCCCGCGAGATGCATGACGTGGTTGCCCACCGGGTCAGTCTGATGGTGGTGCATGCCGCCGCGCTCCAGGCCGTCGCGCCGAAGGATCCGGCGAAGGCGGTGCGGAACGCGGCGCTGGTCGGTGACATGGGCAGGCAGGCGCTGACGGAGTTGCGGGAGATGCTCGGGGTGCTGCGGGCGGGGGAGTCGGTGACGGCCCGGCCGGCCTCGGTGCCGCTCGCCTCGGTCGGTCAGGCGGCGGCGGCCGCCGCGGCTGCAGCGACGGAGGACGGGCCGCGGCTGCGTGAGGTGGAGACCCTGGTGGGGGAGTCCAGGGCGGCGGGGATGACGGTGGAGCTGTCGGTGGACGGTGAGGCGCGCACGTATCCGCCCGAGGTCGAGCAGACGGCGTACCGGGTGGTGCAGGAGGCCCTGACGAACGTCCACAAGCATGCGGCGGGCGCGAAGACCTGGGTGCGGCTGGCGCACCGGGACGCGGAGGTCGCGATGCAGGTGGAGAACGGTCCGTCGGACGCGGCCACGGCGGACGCGGGGCTGCCGAGCGGGGGCAATGGCCTGGTCGGTATGCGGGAGCGGGTGCTGGGGCTCGGCGGCGTCTTCGTCTCGGGTCCGACGGACGCGGGTGGCTTCCGGGTGTCGGCGGTGCTGCCGGCTCAGGGGCCCGCCTGATCCGGAGAGGCTGGTGGTGGTGTCGGCCCGGGCCCGCCTGATCCGTGGAGGGACCAGCGGGGCGGCGCGCGGGTTCAGTCCGAGACGAGGCGGTCCGGCTGGATGCCCGTGACGAGGGTCGCCAGTGCCTGGTCGATGTCCGGGCCGAGGTACCAGTCGCCGGTGTGGTCGATGCTGTAGACGCGGCCCTCGGTGTCGATCGCCAGGACCGCCTGCCCGTCCCCTTCCTCGCCCAGCGGGCTGACCTCGGTCTCCAGTGCCCGGCCGAGGTCGCCGAGGGTGCGGGCGAGGTGGAGTCCGCTCAGCGGGTCGATGCGCACGGGGGCGGGTGCGATCTGGCGGCCCGGTGCGGATGCGGTGATGTGGAGTCCGCCGAATTCGGCCCAGGCCTCCACGGCTGCGGGGAAGACCGCGTGCTGATGGCCGGCGGGCGAGGTGTGCGAGCGCAGTGCGTCGGCCCATTCCTCTGCCTGCCGGATGTCCCAGCGGCCCGGCTGCCAGCCCGCGGCGCGCAGGGCGGCGTCGACGGCGACGGGGAAGCGGGTGGAGGAGTGCCGGTCGCGGCCCGCGGGGCCCGCCTGTTCGGGTAGGTCGGTTCGGTCGTGCATCGGCGTGCGGTCAGCCCTTCTCGGCGGTGGTTGCCGCCCCGGTGGTCGTGAGGTCGACGGGACGTACGCCGAAGTGGGCGAGCATCGCCGTGCAGGAGCGGCAGGGCGGCGCGTAGCTGCCGTGCATGGGGTCGCCGTCCTCGCGGATGCGTCGCGTGGTGAGCCGTGAGTGCTTGAGGGCGCGCCGGGCTTCGCCGTTGGTCAGCGGCTTGCGCTGGGCGCGCTTGGAGCGGGTGGATTCCGCGGCGGTGAGTTGCCGGGAGAGCAGTATCGCTTCGGGGCAGCGGCCGGTGAAGCGTTCGCGCCGGCTGCTGGGGAGGGTGTCGAGGAAGTCCTGGACGAGCGGGTGCAGCACGGGGGGCTGGTCGCCCTTGCCCGCGGTGCAGGTGAGCGTCTCGCCGCGTACGGACAGTGCCGCCGCGACTGCGGGCAGGATGCCGTCGCGGCGGTGGTGCAGGCGGGGTGTGCGGCCGGCGTCGGTGCTGCTCCAGCTGAGGCGCGGATCCCCGGATGTGACTGATTGTGCGGTGTGCATGGCGCTTTCCCTCCCGTGCCCGCAGCGGTAGCTGCGCGGTGTGCACGCCCCCGAGTTGCGGTGACAGCCTGCCAAATGTCCCGGCTGGTGGGGAAGCTGGGGCGGTGAAACGTGTATCCGTGTCGCCGGACCGTGGCGGGAGCTTCGCTCGTCCGTCACGCCGTTGTGACGGTTCGTGACGGATGCGGAGGGGGAGGCGTAGGACAGGTCACATGGGCGAGACCCGCCCTTGCGCCACCGCATAGGCTGTGCCCGGACCGTCCCCCTCGGGCAGGCCGGTCCTCACCAGCCAGACGCAGCAGGGGGCAACCGCCATGACGACAGGTCGGCTCGGGCAGCAAGCCGCGCCACCGAACGCGGCCTACGCCGGGCAGCTCGTGCATTTCCCGGATCCGGTCCGGGCGTCCCGCCATCCCGGTGGTGTGCGTATGGACGAGAACGGCAGCCCGGACTTCGCGCCGTACGCGCGCGCCGCCGCCGAGATCGCCGAGCCGCCGCAGGGCTTCGGGGTCGACGAGCTGCGGCTCACCGATTACGTCTCGGCCAACGCGGCGCTGGCGGCGAGCGGTCATGAGCTGTGGGACACGATCCCGGCGGTCGCCACTCCGCACGGCTGGACCTGGCACCACGTGCCCGGTGGCCGGCGCATGGAGTTGGTCCCGGTCGAGGTGAAGGCGCTGCTGAGGCATCACGGCGGCCTGGCCGGCACGGCGGTCGACCACAACAAGCGGGGGACCCGCCCGTTGCAGGAGACCCGGCCCGCGCACTTCCGGCTGCCGAAGGGCGCCGTGGCGGTGAGCGAGGCGCAGGTGCTGGGTGTCGAGGAGGACCTCGGCTATCGGCTGCCGGGTGCCTACCGCTCGTTCCTGAAGGCGGCGGGCGGTTCGGCGCCGGTCGGTGCGGCGCTCGACGCGGAGCTGGGGCTGCTGGTCGACCAGCCGTTCTTCACGGTGCGCGAGCAGGCTGCCGCGAACGACCTGGTGTACATGAACAAGTGCCTGCGTGATCACCTCACCAAGGACTTCCTGGGTGTCGGTTTCGTCCAGGGCGGCATCGTCGCGGTGAAGGTGAAGGGCAACGGCCTCGGCTCGGTCTGGTTCTGTGCGTACGACGACGCCCGGGACCAGGACGGCTGGAACGTGCAGGAGCGGGTGGACCGGCTGCTGCTGCCGTGCGGCGGTGACTTCGACGCCTTCCTGCAGCGTTTGGCGGGCAACCCGCCGGAGCTGGAGACCGTGGCGAACCTGATGGTGGACGGCGGCTTCGCGCGGGCCGTCCCGGTGGAGGGGTGAGCGCGATGGTGACCTTTGCGCAGGCGCAGGAGCGCGCGGACGAGTGGATCAACGGCGACGTGCCCGCGTACCAGCACCGTGAGGTGCGGGTACGGGAGTTCGAGCTGGGCTTCGTGGTGTGGGGCGAGGACCGAGCCGAGGGCCCGGTCTCGGACGGTGGCAAGCAGCGGCTGGTGATCGCCAGGGACAGCGGTGAGGCCACGCTGTGGCCGGGTCTGCCGGTGGGCGAGGTGATCCGGCGGTACGAGGAGGAGTACGGCGCGCAGGCGACGCCCGCGGCCGCTCCGGAGCCGCCACAGCGCATCGACCTCAATCAGACGTCGTTCCTGTTGAGCCCCCCGGAGTGGCTCCAGGAAGCGGCCGACAAGCTGGGCATCCCGGACCGCCGGGAGGGCCAGGACCGGGACCAGGACGCGGCGCCTCCGGCCGCTCCGGCGTCCCCGGCCCCGCCGGTCGCTCCGGCTCCGTCCGTCACCCCGCCGCCCGCCGTCCCGGCCGCGCCGGTCGGTCAGGCGTCGCCGGGTTCGCACGGCGGGCAGGTCGCGTACGAGCCCACGGCCAACGACGGTGTCCCGGTATCCCCGCCGAACGTGCCCGCCGGGTCCACTCCCTGGGCCGGTACGGACACGAACGCGGGCTCCGACGACGGGGCGGTGCCGCTGCCGGCCACGGTGTTCGCGCCGCCGCTCTCGGGTGCCGACGACGACGGCACTCCGCCGCCGGTGGTGCCGGCCGATGCGCCGACCGCCCTGATGTCGGGCGGCAGCCAGCTGCCCCGGACCGCGGTCGTGCCGGGTCTGTCCCCGCAGGGGGGTGTCCCGGGCGCTCCGGGTGCGGGTGCTCCGGGCCAGGGTGCTCCGGGCCCGGGTGCCGGTGACATCGCCGATGCGGCCACGAGCAAGGCCGTCGTGCCGCCGCGTGGTGCGCGTGGTGGCGGTCCGTCGACCCCGCCGCCGCCCGGTGCCCCCGGAACCCCGGGCGCCAGGCCGGGTGCGCCGGTGCCGCCGCCCTCGGGACCGGGTGCGCCCGGTGCTCCGGCGGGCGGGTACCTGCCGACCCAGCTCGCCCCTCAGGTGGGTCCGCCCGGTGCTCCTGGTGCGTCCCAGCCGCCTGCGCCTCCGGGTCCGCCCGGTGCTCCGGTGCCGCCTCCGCCGCCTGGTTCGACGCCTCCGCCGGGTGGTGGTGTGCATCATGCGGCGACGATGCTGGCCGATCCGAGCATGGGTGGCCCCGGTGGGATTCGGCCGCCTGGTCCTCCCGGCCCGCCTGGTGCCCCTGGTGCTCCTGGTGCGTCCCAGCCGCCTGCGCCTCCGGGTCCGCCCGGTGCTCCGGTGCCGCCTCCGCCGGGTGGTGGTGTGCATCATGCGGCGACGATGCTGGCCGATCCGAGCATGGGTGGCCCCGGTGGGATTCGGCCGCCTGGTCCTCCCGGCCCGCCTGGTGCTCCCGGTGCTCCCGGTGCTCCGGTGCCGCCTCCGCCGCCTGGTTCGACGCCTCCGCCGGGTGGTGGCGTGCACCATGCCGCGACGATGCTCGCCGACCCGAGCATGGCCGGCCCCGGTGCGCCGCAGCCGCCCGGTCCTCCCGGTCCTCCCGGTCCTCCCGGAGTGCCGCAGGGCGCCCCCGGCCCCGTACCGCCGAATCCGCACACCCCACCGCCTCCGGCGTATGGGTATCCGCAGGCGCCGACCGGTCAGCCGACCGTCGGACCCGGCTACCAGGCCGTGCTGCGCTACCGCGCGCCCGACGGCAGCGAGCAGCAGCTGATCCGGCGCTCGGCGCCCGGCACCCCGCACCCCGAGTGGCAGATGCTGCACGAGCTGCGGGCGATGAACGTGCCGCCGCAGCAGGTCATCGAGCTGCACACCGAGCTGGAGTCCTGCGAGCTGCCCGGTGGCTACTGCGCGCGGATGATCCGTGAGACCTGGCCGCAGGTACGGATCACCAGCGTCGCTCCGTACGGCACCGATCACGCCAGCCGTCAGCAGGGCATGCAGCATCTGCTCACCCACCAGGGCGAGTTGCACCAGGTGGCGGACGGGCCGGCCCGTCCGGCGCCGGTACGGGCCCCGCTGCCGCAGATGCCGCCCGCGATGGCGGCGCCGCCGGAGGCCATCGCGGACGAGCTGCTGCAGACCTTCGGGCCGCAGGGCATCTGCCGCTTCGATCAGCGCGCGGTCTCCCGCCAGGGTGTGCCCGAGGCCGTGGCGCGCACGCTGGTGTGGGCGGGGCTGCCCGCCGACTTCGGGCCGTTCTTCTGGGCGCAGCCGGGTCAGCCGGTGGTGCCGACGCTGGCCGAGCTCGCCGCGCAGCGCCAGGTGCAGGCCGCCCCCGACGCGGGGTCGTATCTCGTCATGGGGTCCGACTTCGGGCGGGCGATCTGCGTCCAGTACGGGACCGCGAACATCGTGGCCGTGCCGGTCGAGGCGGGGCCGGGCGGTCAGTCGGTGGCGCCGCAGTTCGTGAACACCGGGCTGCCGGAGTTCCAGCGCTCGATGGCGCTGCTCGGCCGGATGTGGCGGCTGCGCTTCGGGCTCAACCCGGAGCAGGCGGGTCGCTGGACGGTCGACTTCCAGGCCCAGCTGGTGGCGCTGGACGCGGCGGCGCTGGCGTCGCCGGAGAGCTGGTGGTCCGTGCTGCTCGAGCAGATGTGGGACGGGTTGATCTGACCCGGCGGTTTCCGCGGACGGCGCCCGGCTCCCGAGAGGGGGCCGGGCGCCGTGCTGTGCGCTGCGTGTTGTCTGTGTTGCTTGTGATGCCTGTCGCTTCCGTCCGGAATGCAGCTGATCGATTCCGACTTCTGTGTCAATTGCCGCATCCTTGACGTATTGCTGGTGGTCGGAGAGTCGGAAAGAGGCTTCAAGGATGAGTTCTGCACCGGTGTCCGCGCATGGCTTCGTCGGCGTACGCGGACGTGGCTACCGTCCGGAGCAGGTGGACCGCGCGGTGGCCGGTCTTTCGGCGGAGCGGGACGAGGCGCTGGACGAGGTGTCCCGGCTGACCGCGCTGGTGGAGGAGCTGTCGGCGGAGTCGGTCCGGCTGGGCGAGGTCGTCGCCACGCTCGCCCCGCAGAACTACGAATCGCTGGGTGAGCGCGCCCAGCAGATCCTGGCGCTCGCCGAGGGCGAGGCGGAGTCCGTACGGGGCGCCGCCCAGGAGGAGGCGCAGGCGCTGCGGGACGCGTCGGAGGAGGCGGGCCGCGGGCTCCGTGCCTCGGCGCGGGCGGACGCCGAGGCGATGCGGGCAGGGGCTGTGAAGTACGCCGACGAGACGCTGTCGACGGCGCGGGGCACCGCCGACGGGACCGTTGCCGAGGCCCGCGAGGAGGCCGCGGAGGTCCGGGAGCGGGCGGAGTCCATGATGGCCGAGACGGGCCGCCGTACCGAGAGCGTTCTCGCGCACCAGGAGCAGGAGCACTCCGAGCGGTGGCAGGCGGCCGAGCGTGAACTGGCCGAGGCCGAGGCCGCGCAGTCGGCGCACCACGACGAGCTCACCGAGCAGGCGGAGGCCCGCCTGGCCGAGGCGCGGCGGGCGCTGGCGGAGACGGAGGAGGCCGCCCGGCACGGTCAGGAGGACGCCGAGGCGCAGGCCGCGGAGCTGATCGCGGCGGCCAGGGTCCGTGAGGAGCGGGTGGTCCGGGAGACGGAGCGGATCGTGCGGGAGCACGACGAGGGGCGCGACGAGGTGCAGGCGCACATGGCGCACGTACGGAATTCGCTCGCGGCGCTCACCGGGCGGGTGACACCGGCGGAGGACTGAGCCCGCTGTTCCTCCCCGACCCCGGAGCCCGCCCCCGGAGCCCGGCTCAGAAGCCCGGCTCAGAAGCCCGACTCAGGAGCCCGGCTCAGTAACGGCCGGGGCGGCTCGGACGGCTGGGGCGGCCGGGACGGTTGCGTGATCGGCGACTCCCATGCGTGCCCGGCGAACCGTCGTGCATTCGTTCGGGCCTGGGCTAATCTGACGCCATGCACGGGGGAGCTGAAAAAGAGTCACGTTTACTGGGCAGCGGAGCCAAGCCGACGGAGCCGGACGATCCCCGGCGGATCGGTGCGTTCAGGCTGCTCGGCATCCTCGGTACCGGCGGCATGGGACGGGTCTATCTCGGCACGTCGGCGGGGCGGTACGCGGCGGTCAAGCAGGTGCTGCCGGTGCTGGCCGCGGACAAGGACTTCCTGTCCCATTTCGGGCACGAGCTCGACAATCTCGCCAAGCTGCCGGCCGGGGTCAGTGCGCGGCTGCTGGCCAGTGACCGTACGGCGCAGCCTCCGTGGTTCGCCACGGAGTACATCCCCGGCATCACCCTGAGCGATGCGCTGCGGCTGAACGAGGGCCCGCTGCCCGTGGAGAGCCTGTGGCGGCTGCTCCGCGACGGGGCGAGCGGTCTGCGCGCCGTGCACGCGGCCGGCATGGTGCACCGCGACCTCAAGCCGTCCAACGTCATGCTGACGCTCGACGGTGTGACCCTGATCGACTTCGGGGTGGCCCGGGCGGCCGACCAGTCCAGGGTGACCAGGACCGGGATGGTCATCGGGACGCCTGCCTACATGGCCCCCGAACAGGCCATGGCCGAGCGGGATCTGACGGGTGCGGCGGATGTGTTCGCGCTGGCCGGCCTGCTGCTGTTCGCGGCGAACTGCCGCCCGCCGTTCGGCGACGGATCGGGTCCGGGCCTGTTCTACCGCATCGTCCACACCGAACCCGACCTCGGGCGCCTGCCGGGCCTCGATCCGGCCCTGGCCGCCGTGGTCGAGTCCTGTCTCGCCAAGGACGCCGCGGACCGGCCGACAGCCGCCGAGCTCTTCGAGATCGCCGACGGTCATGTGCCCGCCGCGGTCTCCGCGCTGTGGCCGCCGGCCGTCACGGACCGGATCACCGAGCGGGCGGCGTTCGCGGCGAGCCCGCCACCGGCCGAGGAGCCCGAACCGGAGGAGGTCAGTGCTCCTGTCCCCGCTGCGGGGCCCTCCCTGCCGGATGTCGGGACGACCGGCGCCGTCCCGGAGAAGCCGCGCAGGCGCCGCCCCCGTGTGCTGCTCGTCGTGCTCCCCGTCGTGGTGGTCGCGGGCACGACCCTGACCCTCGCGCTCGGGCCGTACGAGATCGGCGGTTCCCGCGGTAAGGACTCCGACGTCGCGGCGCCGTCGATCACCGTCGGGCCGTCCGGATCCGCGGGGGACGGCCGCTCCGCGAATCCCACGAAGTCGCCCTCCCGCTCGTCGAGTTCCAAGTCGGGGTCCGCCGACAAGCCGAAGGGCGGGAAGGACGGGAAGGACGGAAAGGGCGCGGCTGACGGTGCCGACGGCTCAGGTTCGGCCGGTTCCGGTCCCTCGGGCGGCTCCGATTCCGGCGGTTCCAAGCCCTCGGGTGGTTCCGACTCCGGTTCCGACTCCGGTTCCGGCTCAGGTGGTTCCGGCAGCTCGGGCGGATCCAGTGGGTCCGGCGGCTCGGGCGGCGGGCAGGTCCCGGCGCCCTCGGGGCAGTACTACCTCAAGAACGCGTCCAACAAGCGGTGCCTGGGTGAGTCCGCGTCCCCGTACGGGGGCTCCATGCTCATGAACTCGGTGTGCGGCGAGCCGGCGCACAACGGGGCCACGCTCTACTACAAGTGGACGTACAAACCCACCTCCGGCGGCAGGTTCAAGCTCGTCGGCCAGGGCACCGGCAACTGCCTCAGGCTGAACGGCTTTGCAGGGCTGTCGGCCGAGACCTGCAACTCCTCCGAGTCCCAGGTCTGGCGGATCGGGACCAAGACATCGAGCGGTCACACCCTGGTGAACGTCGCCGAGGGCGTCTGCCTCCAGATGTTCAGCAGCATCGGCTTCCAGTCCGTGGCGTGCAACCCCTCGGAGCCGGCCCAGCTGTGGCGTAACTCCTGACCGGCGCACAGGGATTGGGCCCCTGCGCGCCGGGCGGCCGAACGGCCTTCTCCGGCAGCCGTGTTCAGCCCCGGGGCGTCGGTGGCACGCCCGCCAGGATCTGGGGCTCCTCGCTCTGGTAGAGCCGGCGTGCCGCGGGGGCCGTGTGGCGGGGGAGCACCGTTCCCAGCCAGCCCGCCAGGAATCCGGCCGGGATGGAGACGAGCCCGGTGGTGGTGTACGGGAACCAGTTGAAGTCGTGGCCGGGGAAGACCGAGGCGGGTGAGCCGGAGACCAGGTTGGTGCCGGTGATCAGCACCAGCGTGGTGAGGGTGCCGACGACGAGGGTGCAGAGCAGTCCGGTGCGGGTGAAGCGCCGCCAGAACATGCTGTAGAGGAGCGCCGGGGCGAGTGCGGAGGCGCCGACGCAGAACGAGAGCGTCGCCAGCGCCTGCACGTTCCAGTGCCTGGCCACGACGGCGAGAGTGGTGGCGAGCAGTCCGACGACGATCGCCGAGACCTGTGCCGTACGCATCTCGGACAGGCCGGCCAGTGGCTTGCGGTCCGGGTCGCGCACCCCGTGCAGGCCGTGCGCGAAGAGGTCGTGGGCGAGAGAGTTGGCGCAGGACAGGATCATTCCGGCGACCGAGGCGAGCAGGGTCAGGAAGATCGCCGTCGTCATCGTCGTGATGACCAGGGCCCCCAGCTGCGTACCGTTCGCGACCTCTCCGCTGATCTGGAGGATCGCGCTGTTCCCGGATGCTCCGGCGGCGGTGATGACGTCGTGGCCGACGAGTGCCCCCGCGCCGAAACCGATCACGACGAGCAGCAGGCAGATCGCGGCGACCACGGACACCGCCCAGGACATCGAGCGCCGGACGGCCTGGGTGGAGCGGGCGCTCGACATGCGCATGGTGACGTGGGGCAGACAGGCGGCACCGAGCACCACGGTCAGTTCGGAGCTGACCATGTCGAGTGCGCTGCCGTCGAACTGGAGCCCCGAGCTCAGGTACGCGGCGCCCGCGCCGCTGCTCTGCCGGGCGGCCGAGAGCAGGGAGTTGGTGTTCCAGTCGAACCGGTTCATGATCAGTACGGCGATGGTGAACGCGGCCACGAAGAGGACCACGGTCTTCACGATCTGGATCAGGGAGGTGCCCTTCATCCCGCCGATCGCCGCGTAGCCGATCATCAGGGTGCCGAGCCCGATGATGGCGCCGGTGCGGAATCCCGAGGTGTCGAAACCCAGGATGAAGGCGAGCAGATCGCCGCTGCTGGCGAGCTGGACGACCATCATCGGAATGAGCGCGGCGAGGGTGGCCGCGCAGGCGGTGATGCGGACCGCGCGGCCGGGGGCGCGGCGCACCAGCACGTCGCCCATGGTGAACCCGCCCGCGTTGCGCAGCGGTTCGGCGAGCAGGACCATCAGCAGGACGAGCGAGAGGGTGATGCTCAGGGCGAGGATCATCCCGTCGTAGCCGGTGAGGGCGATGATGCCGGTGGTGCCGAGGACCGTGGCCGCGGAGAGGTAGTCGCCCGCGAGGGCGAGGCCGCTCTGCATGGGCGAGAGCGAGCGGGAGCCGGTGTAGAACTCGTCGAGGTCGTCGCGGTCCGGGCCGGTCATCACGCAGAGCAGCAGAGCCACGGTGCCCACGGCGAGGAAGGCCACCAGGGACATCGACTGCGCGGAGTTGTCGAATCCGTTCACCGGGCTGCCCCCGCTCTTCGGATCCGGGCGGCGAGCGGGTCGACCGTGCGCCGTGCGGTCCGCTCGTACAGGACGATGGCGAGCAGGGTCACGGGGAGCTGACAGAGTCCCAGCGCCAGGCCGATGTTGAGGCCGCCGAACAGGGGGCGGTCCAGCAGGTCCTTGGCGTATCCGGAGAGCAGCAGGAAGACCACGAAGTAGCCGAGTGCGGTCAGGGCCGCGGTGCGCCGCAGCAGCCGGTACGCGGTGCGCAGCCGGCGCAGGTCGCTGTGGCTGCCGGGGGCGGGCTCGGGGGTGCCGGGCGGGCTCGGCGACCCGGGGTGCGGGGCGGTCTCCGAGCGCTGCCAGGGCAGCAGATAGTCGGGCTGGTGCGGGGGCGGCGGCTGATGCTGCGGGGAGGGTTTCGGCAGCTGTTCGGGCCAGGAGGGGTGGGGGGAAGGGGGCGGGTTTCCGTGCGACATCGGGGTGCTGCTCCTTGCGTGGCTCGATTCCTGGGCTGGACGGCAAGGCAGGAGTGCGGGTGCGGTCGGAAGCGCGAACATTACTCGTGAGTACGGCAGTTGGGGAGTGGGCGGCCTGAATTACCGGCGGTAATGGCTCAGTTGCGTGAGGCCGGGTGAACCGGAGGTGGCGGCCGGGCGTGAAGGGGGCCTTCCGGGAGCGGGCGGGTGCACCCGTGGGTCCAGCCCCTGACACACATCTCCACCCAGGGGTCGAGACCCTTAGGGGGAGCTCCTTACATCTGCCCAGGGGTGGTTCCTCCCGGCGGAGGACGTGGTGTCGGGGGCCCGTTCCTTAGCGTGTTCCTACACCGCGAAAAGCGGCTGAATTCCACCGCGGAAGCGGGCGGAAACCCGGGGGCGGGGGTGAGGAAAACCCCACCCGAGGACTGTGCTGGGCACCAGTGCGCCACCCCTCTTCCGACACCAGACTCTGGACGTGCGCCGGCACATCCCGAACCCTGACCGACATAGGAGATAAACCATGACAACGGCTGTAACCATTCCCCGGCACGGGGACGAAGGGGAAGGTGCGGCGCGTAGCGCCTCGATGAGGGGCGGTGGTCGGGTGGCGGGTGGGAGAACGGCCGTCGCTGCGCGAGCGCGGCAGGTCGTCAAGGCGTACGGGACGGGCGAGACCCGGGTCGTCGCACTCGACCATGTCGACGTGGACATCGTCCGCGGGCAGTTCACGGCGATCATGGGTCCGTCCGGCTCCGGCAAGTCGACCCTGATGCACTGCCTGGCCGGTCTGGACACCGTGAGCTCGGGGCAGATCTTCCTCGACGAGACCGAGATCACCGGGCTCAAGGACAAGAAGCTCACCCAGCTCCGCCGGGACCGGATCGGCTTCATATTCCAGGCGTTCAACCTGCTCCCCACGCTCAACGCGCTGGAGAACATCACGCTGCCGATGGACATCGCGGGCCACAGACCCGACGCCGCCTGGCTGCGGCAGGTCGTGGACACCGTCGGTCTCGCCGAGCGGCTGAAGCACCGGCCCACCGAGCTCTCCGGCGGCCAGCAGCAGCGCGTCGCGGTGGCCAGGGCGCTCGCCGCCCGGCCGGAGATCATCTTCGGTGACGAGCCCACCGGGAACCTGGACTCGCGGGCCGGCGCCGAGGTGCTGAGCTTCCTGCGCAGGTCGGTCGACGAGCTGGGCCAGACCATCGTCATGGTCACCCACGACCCGGTGGCCGCCTCCTACGCGGACCGGGTGCTGTACCTCGCCGACGGGCGCATCGTCGACGAGATGCACAATCCGACGGCCGACCAGGTCCTCGACCGGATGAAGGACTTCGACTCGCGCGGGCGGACGTCATGACCGTCTGGAAGACATCGAGGCGGAACTTCTTCGCCCACAAGGGACGCATGGCGCTCTCCGCCGTCGCGGTCCTGCTGTCGGTGGCGTTCGTGTGCGGCACGCTCGTCTTCACCGACACCATGAACACCACGTTCGACAAGCTCTTCGCCGCGACCTCGGCCGATGTCACGGTCGGCCCGAAGGCGCCCGGGGAGGACGACCGGCTCCCGGACAACGGCAAGCCCGTCACGATCCCCGCGTCCGCCGTCGGGCAGATCGCGAAGGCCACCGGCGCGAAGGCGGCCGAGGGCGCGGTCTCCAGCATGTCCGTCACCGTCGTCGACAGCCACGACAAGAACATGGGCTCGACCACGGGCGCCCCGACGATCGCGGGCAACTGGACGAGGAACGACCTGCGTTCGATGGAGATCTCCTCCGGTCACGCACCGCGCGGTCCGACCGAGGTGATGGTCGACGCCGACACCGCCGACAAGCACCACCTGAAGCTCGGCGACGAACTGCGCACCATCACCGCCAACGGCGACATCAAGGCCGCGATCAGCGGCATCGCCACCTTCAAGGTCACCAACCCCGGTGCGGCCGTCGTCTACTTCGACACCACCACCGCCCAGACGAAGCTGCTCGGCAGGCCCGATGTCTTCAGCCTGGTCTCCGTCACCGCCGAAGCGGGCGTGGCCGACGAGCAGCTGAAGAAGAACGTCGCCACGGTGCTCGGCGACACCGCCGCGTACAAGCTCCAGACACAGAAGGAGGCGGCGGAGTCCAACAAGGACTCGATGGGCTCCTTCCTCGACGTCATGAAGTACGCGATGCTCGGCTTCGCCGGGATCGCCCTCCTCGTCGGAATCTTCCTGATCGTCAACACCTTCTCGATGCTGGTCGCCCAGCGCACCCGCGAGATCGGCCTGATGCGGGCCATCGGCTCCAGCCGCAAGCAGGTCAACCGGTCCGTGCTGATCGAGGCGCTGTTCCTCGGCATCGTCGGCTCGCTCCTCGGCGTCGGCGCGGGGGTCGGCCTCGCCGTCGGCCTGATGAAGCTCATGGGTGCCATGGGCATGGAGCTCTCCACCGAGGACCTCACCGTCGCCTGGACGACCCCCGTGGTCGGCCTCGTGCTCGGCATCGTCGTCACCGTCGTCGCCGCGTACTTCCCGGCCCGGCGGGCCGGGAAGATCTCCCCGATGGCCGCCCTGCGCGAAGCCGGAACCCCGGCGGACGGCGGCGCGGGCCGGGTCCGGGCCGCGATCGGCCTGGTCCTCACGCTCGCCGGCGGCGCCGCGCTCCTCGCCGCGACGAAGGCCGACGAGTCGGGCCAGGGCTCTCTCCTCCTGGGCGCGGGCGTGCTCCTCACCCTGATCGGCTTCATCGTGATCGGCCCGCTGCTGGCCGGCTTCGTGGTCCGGGTGCTGAGCGCGGTCATGCTGCGGATGTTCGGCCCCGTGGGACGGCTCGCCGAGCGCAACGCCCTGCGCAACCCGCGCCGCACCGGAGCGACCGGCGCCGCCCTGATGGTCGGTCTCGCCCTGGTCGCCTGCCTCTCGGTCGTCGGCTCCTCCATGGTCGCCTCGGCCACCGAGGAACTCGACAAGTCCGTCGGCGCGGACTTCATCGTCCAGCCGGCCGGTGGCGGCGGCGGGCTGATCGTCGACCAGGCGGCGAAGGCCGTCGCGGCGGCGGGGGACATCGAGCACGTCACCTCGTACAAGTCCGTCGGCGCCTCGCTCACCGCCCCCGACGGCACCACCGGGAACGAGGGCCTGACCGCCGTCGACCCCACGTACAAGGACGACGTCCGCCGCGAGACGGTCTCCGGCGAGCTGGCCGACGCGTACGGCAAGGACGCGATGTCGGTCGGCGAGACGTATGCCACCGAGCACCGCGTCAAGGTCGGTGACCGGATGACCGTCGCGTTCAAGGGCGGCGAGACCGCGAAGCTGAAGGTCGCCGCGATCACCTCGGACGACGTGAACATCGACAAGGGCGCGATGTACATCAACATCACGACCGCCGCGCGGTACGTCCCCGCCGACACCCTGCCGGCGAACCTGATCATGTTCGCGAAGGCGGCGGACGGCAAGGAGAAGGAGGCGTACGCCGCACTCAAGAGCGCCCTGGTCAAGTACCCGCAGTACGAGGTGAGGAACCAGGCCGACTTCAAGCAGCAGCTGAAGGACCAGATCGGCCAGCTGCTGAACATCGTCTACGGCCTGCTGGCGCTCGCGATCATCGTCGCCGTGCTCGGCGTGGTGAACACCCTGGCCCTGTCGGTGGTCGAGCGGACCAGGGAGATCGGCCTGATGCGCGCCATCGGCCTCTCCCGCCGCCAGCTGCGCCGGATGATCCGCCTGGAGTCGGTGGTCATCGCGGTCTTCGGAGCCCTGCTCGGCCTCGGCCTCGGCATGGGCTGGGGCACCGCGGCCCAGAAGCTGCTGGCCCTGGAGGGCCTCGGCGTCCTGGAGATCCCGTGGCCGACGATCCTCACGGTCTTCGTCGCCTCGGCCTTCGTCGGCCTGTTCGCCGCCCTGGTCCCGGCGTTCCGGGCGGGCCGGATGAACGTCCTGAACGCGATCGCCACGGATTAGCGCGGGCGGCGGCCGACGTAGGATGACCTGATCCGGCTCCGGGGTGTTCCTCCAAACACCCCGGGGCCGGATTCGTGCGTCCGGGACGTCGCCCCAGGGCGCCCCGCCGGGCCGGATTGCGGGCGCGGCTGTCACAGCGGAGTCGTACGCTGGGAACCCCCGGTACGTGCGAGCGACGTGTCGGGCGCTTCGCGTTGCCCTTCGCGTTGCTCTTCGTGTTGCCCCTGGCAGCAGCCGGCTGTCGGACCTCGCCCTCGTTACCCGGACGGAAGCCCTTCATGAGCCTGCACGGTCTGCTGGATGTCGTCGTACGTGACCCGGCACTCTCCGAAGCGGTGAAGGCCGCCGGCGACGGCCACCGGATGCACGTCGACCTCGTCGGTCCGCCCGCCGCCCGCCCCTTCGCCGTCGCCGCGCTGGCCCGCGAGACCGGGCGGACCGTGCTCGCCGTCACCGCGACCGGCCGGGAGGCCGAGGACCTGGCGGCCGCGCTGCGCACCCTGCTGCCGCCGGACACGATCGCCGAGTTCCCGTCCTGGGAGACCCTGCCGCACGAGCGGCTCTCGCCCCGCTCGGACACCGTGGGCCGCCGCCTCGCCGTGCTGCGGCGGCTGGCGCACCCGAGGAAGGACGACCCGGAGACCGGGCCGGTCTCCGTCGTCGTCGCGCCGATCCGCTCCGTGCTCCAGCCGCAGGTCAAGGGGCTCGGCGACCTGGAACCCGTGGTGCTGCGCATCGGACAGAGCGCCGACCTCGGCAAGACGGTCGACGCGCTCGCGGCAGCCGCGTACTCCCGGGTCGAACTGGTCGAGAAGCGTGGCGAGTTCGCCGTACGGGGCGGCATCCTGGACGTCTTCCCGCCGACCGAGGAGCACCCCCTTCGGGTGGAATTCTGGGGCGACGACGTCGAGGAGATCCGCTACTTCAAGATCGCCGACCAGCGGTCGCTGGAGATCGCCGAGCACGGGCTGTGGGCGCCGCCCTGCCGCGAGCTGCTGCTCACCGACGAGGTGCGGGAGCGGGCCGCCGCCCTCGCCGAACAGCACCCGGAGCTGGGCGAGCTGCTCGGCAAGATCGCCGAGGGGATCGCGGTGGAGGGCATGGAGTCCCTCGCCCCGGTCCTCGTCGACGACATGGAGCTGCTGCTCGACGTGCTGCCGAAGGGTTCGATGGCGCTGGTCTGCGACCCGGAGCGGGTCCGCACCAGGGCCGCCGACCTGGTCGCCACCAGCCAGGAGTTCCTCCAGGCGTCCTGGGCGGCCACCGCGGGCGGCGGCGAGGCCCCGATCGACGTCGGCGCGGCCTCCCTGTGGGGCATCGCGGACGTCCGGGACCGGGCCCGCGAGCTGGAGATGATGTGGTGGTCGGTCTCCCCGTTCGCCGCGGACGAAGCCGACCAGGACGACGACACGCTCAAGCTCGGCATGCACGCCCCGGAGGCGTACCGCGGCGACACCGCCCGCGCGTTCGCCGACACCAAGGGCCGGCTCGCCGACGGCTGGCGCACCGTGTACGTCACCGAGGGCCAGGGCCTCGCCTCCCGCACCGTCGAGCTGCTGGGCGGCGAGGGCATCGCCGCCCGCCTCGATCCGGACCTGGCGGAGATCGCCCCGTCCGTCGTCCATGTCTCCTGCGGCGCGATCGACCACGGCTTCGTCGACCCTGAGCTGAAGCTCGCCGTACTCACCGAGACGGACCTCACCGGGCAGCGCACCGCCACCAAGGACCTGGGCCGGATGCCGGCCCGCCGCCGCAAGACGATCGACCCGCTGACGCTGGAGACCGGCGACTACATCGTCCACGAACAGCACGGCGTCGGCCGTTACATCGAGATGGTGCAGCGCACCGTGCAGGGCGCCACCCGCGAGTACCTCCTCGTCGAGTACGCCCCCGCCAAGCGCGGCCAGCCCGGCGACCGCCTGTACATCCCGACCGACCAGCTGGAGCAGGTCACCAAGTACGTCGGCGGCGAGGCCCCCACCCTGCACCGGCTCGGCGGCGCCGACTGGACGAAGACCAAGGCGCGCGCCAAGAAGGCCGTCAAGGAGATCGCCGCCGACCTGATCAAGCTGTACTCGGCCCGGATGGCGGCGCCCGGCCATGTCTTCGGCCCCGACACCCCCTGGCAGCGCGAGCTGGAGGACGCCTTCCCGTACGCGGAGACGCCCGACCAGCTCTCCACCATCGCCGAGGTCAAGGAGGACATGGAGAAGTCCGTCCCGATGGACCGGCTGATCTGCGGCGACGTCGGCTACGGCAAGACGGAGATCGCGGTACGGGCGGCGTTCAAGGCGGTCCAGGACGGCAAGCAGGTCGCCGTTCTCGTCCCCACCACCCTCCTGGTCCAGCAGCACCACGGCACCTTCACCGAGCGCTACTCCCAATTCCCGGTCAACGTAAGGGCGCTGAGCCGCTTCCAGTCCGAGGCCGAGTCCAAATCGACTCTCGAAGGACTCCGCGAGGGCTCCGTCGACCTGGTCATCGGCACCCACCGCCTCTTCTCCTCCGAGACGAGGTTCAAGGACCTGGGCCTGGTCATCGTCGACGAGGAGCAGCGCTTCGGCGTCGAGCACAAGGAGCAGCTGAAGAAGCTCCGCGCCAACGTGGACGTCCTCACCATGTCCGCGACGCCCATCCCCCGTACGCTCGAAATGGCCGTGACCGGTATCCGCGAGATGTCGACGATCACCACGCCGCCCGAGGAGCGCCACCCGGTCCTCACCTTCGTGGGTCCGTACGAGGAGAAGCAGATCGGCGCGGCCATCCGCCGCGAACTGCTCCGCGAGGGCCAGGCGTTCTACATCCACAACCGCGTCGAGTCGATCGACCGGGCCGCCGCGCGGCTGCGGGAGATCATCCCCGAGGCGAGGATCGCCACCGCCCACGGCCAGATGTCCGAACAGGCCCTGGAGCAGGTGGTGGTGGACTTCTGGGAGAAGAAGTTCGACGTCCTGGTCTCCACGACGATCGTCGAGTCCGGCATCGACATCTCCAATGCCAACACCCTGATCGTGGAGCGCGGCGACAACTTCGGCCTCTCCCAGCTCCACCAGCTGCGCGGCCGCGTCGGCCGTGGCCGCGAACGCGGCTACGCGTACTTCCTCTACCCCCCGGAGAAGCCGCTCACCGAGACGGCCCACGAGCGCCTCGCCACGATCGCCCAGCACACCGAGATGGGTGCGGGCATGTACGTGGCGATGAAGGACCTGGAGATCCGCGGCGCCGGAAACCTCCTGGGCGGCGAGCAGTCCGGTCACATCGCGGGCGTCGGCTTCGACCTGTACGTACGCATGGTGGGCGAGGCGGTCGCCGACTACCGGGCCTCCCTCGAAGGCGGCGTGGAGGAGGAGCCGCCCCTGGAGGTCAAGATCGAGCTCCCGGTCGACGCCCACGTCCCCCACGACTACGCCCCCGGCGAGCGGCTGCGCCTCCAGGCGTACCGCGCCATCGCCTCCGCCAATACGGAGGACGACATCAGGGCGGTCCGCGAGGAACTCACCGACCGCTACGGCAAGCTCCCCGAACCGGTCGAGAACCTCCTCCTGGTCGCCGGCCTGCGCATGCTGGCCCGCGCCTGCGGCGTCGGCGAGATCGTGCTCCAGGGCCCGAACATCCGGTTCGCCCCGGTGGAACTGCGCGAATCGCAGGAGCTCCGCCTCAAGCGCCTCTACCCGAGGACGGTCATCAAGCCGGCCGTCCACCAGATCCTGGTCCCCCGCCCCACCACCGGCAAGGTGGGCGGCAAGCCGGTCGTCGGCCGCGAACTGCTGGCGTGGACGGGGGAGTTCCTCACGACGATCCTGGGGTCGTGAGGGGCGACCCGGTGTGACGGGCGTGCGGTCGGGTGCCATGGTGTGCGCCGAGGAGCAATGTCGCGGAGGAGAGCTCCCCTTGTGCGCCAGGCGGCTCATGTGCGCCCAGGCGGCCGGTAAATCCCCAGGGGTGAGTGTCAGGTCCGGGCGTACGCCATCCTCGACGCCTGCCGGACACACCGCCGGCAGAGGGGCCGCCGCAAGCAGCTGCCCGGTTCCGTCCTCGCGGATGCGCAGCATGCGGCGTTCCAGGTTCGCGAGCGTGCGTTGACGGCCGTAGAAACTCATGGTCCGGGGGGCGAGCGGGGCGCGGTCCTCGACGTCGAACCCGTAGCTGCCCATGGCGGCTGGATGAACGCCATCGATGTGAGAGTTGACTCTCACGAATTGTGAGAGGATGCTCTCACGTTATGGGCTTCAGTAATCGCATGGGCGATATCGAGATCACCGATCCGCAAGCGATGCGGGCGTTGGCGCATCCGGTGCGGCTGGCGATCCTTGACCACCTGCACCGGAACGGGCCGGCGACCGCGACCGAGCTCGCACCGGACGTAGGGGCCACGCCGTCGGTGACCAGCTGGCATCTGCGCCACCTGGCGACCTTCGGGCTGGTCCGTGACAGTGAGCCCGGACCGGACCGCCGACGCCGGCGGTGGGAGGCGGTGGCGCGAGGCTTCCGGTTCGAGGAGTCGCAGGACCCGGCGGACGAGGAGGGCCGGTCGGCCGCGCGCGAACTCTCGCGGCAGATGTTCCTGCGCTACGCAGACCTCCCGGGCCGCTGGGCTGCCGAGGTCGAGCCCGGACTCGATCCGGCATGGCGCAGGCCCGCCGGACTGGCCAACACCCGCGTCATGGTCTCCGCCGAGGAACTCGCCGCCATCCAGGACGGGATCGAGCGCGTTCTCGCGCCGTACGTCACCCGGGACCCGGCCGACCGTCCCGCCGACAGCTGTGGCGTCCTGCTGATGCGCTACGTCCTGCCGGAAGGCGACGGGGAGCAGGGCGAGGAGCAGACCGGGCAGACGTCATGAACGGCGCGGATCGACCGCCTGCGATATCGCTGTGGCGGGATCGGCGGTTCTCCCGCTTCTGGGCCGGCAATTCGATCTCACAGTTCGGCGACCGGATCACCGAACTGGCCCTGCCCCTGATCGCGGTCAACGCGCTGAACGCTTCGGCCAATCAGGTGGCGTGGCTGACCGCACTCATATGGACCCCCAACCTGCTCGCGATCTTCCTGGGGGCCTGGGTTGATCAGCAGGCCCGCAAACGACGTCTGATGATCCTCGCCGACCTCCTGCGCGCCGCAGTACTGCTGAGCCTGCCGACGGCCTACGTGCTGGGGGCGGTGACGCTCACGCACCTGTATGCCGTGGCGATGCTGGCGGGCGCTGCCGGGGTGCTGTTCAACACCGCCTATCCACCGTTCTTCGTACGACTCGTACCGCGCGCTTCCTACGTCGACGCGAACAGCAAGCTCAGTGCAAGCCGTTCGGTCTCCCATGTGGCCGGCCCCGCGATCGGCGGCGCTCTGATCCAGACGCTCACCGCACCCGTCGCCATCGTGGTGGATGCCCTGACCTTCCTGGCGTCAGCGGTTCTGATCGGCCGGGTCTCGGTCGAGGAACCACCGGAAGTCGCCACCGGCACGGCCGCACCTTCGCTGTTGCGACGTGCCAGGGAGGGCCTTGCGTTCGTCGTGCGTCACCCGGTGCTGCGGGCCGCTCTCGGCTGTGCGGCGACCGTCAACTTCTTCACCTTTGTCGCGGGCAGTGGGCTGATCGTGCTGTTCGCCAGCCGGAGCCTCGGCCTGTCCGCAGGGGTGATCGGCATCGCGCTGGGGGTCGGTGCGACCGGTGCCCTGCTCGGCGCTGTGTCCGCTCCCATGATCTCGCGGCGGCTCGGTGTGGGGCGCAGCATCGTCGTGGGCGCCGTGCTGTTCCCCGCACCGATCGCCATCGCTGCCGCTGCGGACGGCCCTCTCTGGCTCCGCGCCGGGGCGCTGGCCGCAGCGGAGTTCTTCTCCGGCTTCGGCGTCATGCTGTTCGACGTCAACCTCAACTCGCTCCAGGCAGCCGTGATCCCCGATCGCCTGCGCAGCCGTGTCGCGGGTGCGTACAGCACGATCAATTACGGCATACGCCCCGTCGGTGCCGTCGTCGGCGGCTTGCTCGCCACTCTCGTCGGTCTGAGGGCGACTCTCCTCATCGCCGCGGTCGGAGGAGCCCTGTCACTGCTCTGGCTGCTGCCCTCACCGATACCAGGCATTCGCTCCCTGGCCCTGATCAGTACTGCGGACACGGCCGGTGACGCGGATGACGACAATCGACCGGTACCTCGTTGACCCGCCGGCAATGGTCCTTCCCGAATTTCGAGCCGAGGAAGGTGATCGCAGGAACGGCGTCCGAAGTGCCTGCACCCGAAGCCGATCTGCGATCCGGCCCCGCACCGGATCCTGGCCCGCGCCCCGCCTCCGGCAAGACCGGCGGACAGTCGGTGGCGGGATGTGAACCGGTCGGCGTGGAAGGGGAGTTGGGTACGGCGATTCCGAGGTCGTGAGGGGCGTCGGCTCGGCCGCGGTCGTCGACTTGCAGTACGAGTTCAGGCCGGGTGAGCGGCCTCCAGGTGCTGGTGCTGCGCCCCGGTCGAATCACGACCCGTCCGGCGCGAACAGCAGGTACGCGAGCCCCCTGAACACCTCCTCCGGATCCCGGTCGCCCACCGCCCCGGCCAGATTGCCGCTGAGCAGCAGGGTGGCGAAGCCGTGGGCCAGGGACCAGGCGGCCACGCCCGCGAGCCGGGCGTCGTCGCCGCGTCCGGCGACGGGGAGTTCGGTGACGCCTGCACGCAGCTCCACCGACGCCCGCTCCTTCGCCGCGAGCAGGTCCGGGTCGTCGGTGCGGTAGAGGTCCGGCTGGAACATCACCTGGAAGTGGGCCGGGTGTTCGGCGGCGAACCGTACGTACCGCACGCCCCGCTCCCGCAGGTCCGGCGCGTCGGCGAGGGCGTCGGCGAAGAGCCCGTAGCCCTCGGTGGCGATGGCGGTGAGCAGGCCGGTGCGGTCCTTGAAGTGGTGGGCGGGGGCGGCGTGGGAGACGCCCGCCCGGCGGGCCAGATCGCGCAGGCTGAGTGCGGCGGGGCCCTCGGTGCGGATGACGTCGAGGGCGGCGGCGAGGACGGCCCGCCGCAGGTCGCCGTGGTGGTAGGTGCGGTCGCTGCTCATGGACAGCACAGTACGCAGAATCTAGTCATTGACAAGTTCACGGGGCGAGGTGCACCCTGGGTGCCGCTGGATATCTAGTCAGTGACAAGATTGAAGCTGTTGCGGAAGGCGAAGACATGTCCGACGAACTGGGTCGCGTACGGCAGATGTGGCACCTGCTGGAGCCCCTGCACGCTGTTCTCTACTACGCGCCGGAGGCCTTCGGGGAGGCCGCCGCGCTCGGATACCGCACGGACGAGCGTTGGCCGAGCTACTTCGCCTGGCGGGCGGCGCCGCTCGGGGAGGCCGGGGCCGGCCGGGTCACGGAGACCTTCTACAGCTTCAGTCCGCGGATGGTGGGTGAGTACGTCCCGGCCGTCTGGTCCGTCGCCTCGCCCGACGCGGTGCTCGCCGCCCGGCGCCGGGCCGTCGACCGTACGTACCGGACGCTGCTGGGGGAGGCGGCCACCGCTCCGGAGACGGCCGAGGTCGCCGCGCTCGTGCGGCGCGCCGCGCAGGCCGCCGACACGACGGGCCGCCCGCTCGCCGCCGCCAACGCCGCACTGCCCTGGCCGGACGAACCGCACCTCGCGCTCTGGCAGGCGGCGACCGTCCTGCGTGAACACCGCGGCGACGGCCATCTCGCGGCGCTCGTCGGCGCGGAGCTCGACCCGGTCGAGGCACTGGTCTCGTTCGCCGCCATCGGCGCGGCGCGCCCGGAGGTGTTCGTGAGCCGGGGATGGAGCGACGAGGAGTGGTCGCAGGCCCGCGAACGCCTGCTGAAGCGCGGCCTGTTGGCGGACGACGGTACGGCGACGGAGGCGGGCAGGGTACTGCGCGCCGAGGTCGAGCGGCGCACGGACGAGGCGGCGGCCGCCCCGTGGCGGGCGCTGGGGGATGAGGAGCGGGAGCGGCTCGTGGAGCTGCTGGGGCCGTTGTGGGTGGCGGCGATCGGCTCCGGGCTGCTGCCGTCGGAGACGACGCTGGGCATCGGCAAGGTGTGATTCGGGCCGCATCCGAGGTGAACGGATGCCATGAACACGTCCTGGTGGGGAAGACGTCCGTAGGATTCCCGGGTTGGTTCGGCTTTCTCCCCGTCAGGACGGCTTCGAGTGATATCTCCCCGCGATTGTCGAGTGATCGTGCCCGCCCTGGGCGTGGTGGCGGTGCTGGCCCTGACCGGCTGCGACCCCGACCAGGTGTCCTCCGGTGATGGAGGGTCGAGCGGCAGCTCGAACGGCGCCGGCCGGTCCGCCACCGGCTTCGGTGCCGGCCCGCTGGACAACCCCGACGGTACGAAGCCGGGCCTCGCCCCCCTCACCTCCGACGCGGACCGGGCGGCGGCCCGGAAGGTCATCGAGAGGGTGGCGACCAAGGGGCGCGGCCCCAGGACCGGTTACGCGCGGGACAAGTTCGGCTACGCGTGGAAGGACTCGGTCGACGGGATACCGCTCGCGAGGAACGGCTGCGACACCCGTAACGACCTTCTCGCCAGGGACGGCAAGGACGTGAAGTTCCGGTCCGGTTCGGACTGTGTGGTCGTGTCGATGACCCTCAAGGACCCGTACACCGGCTCGACCATCGACTGGCGCAAGCAACAGGCCACCAAGGTCCAGATCGACCACGTCATGCCGCTCTCGTACGACTGGCAGATGGGCGCCGCGCGCTGGAACGAGGCCAAGCGGCAGCAGATCGCCAACGATCCGCTCAACCTCATTCCGGTGGACGGGCCGGCCAACAACGCCAAGCGCGACTCTGGGCCGGCTTCCTGGCTGCCGCCGTACAAGCCGGTCCGCTGTTCGTACGCGGTGCGGTTCGCGCAGGTGTCCCTGAAGTACGAACTGCCGGTCACCGGCGCCGACAAGAAGGTGATGCTGGAGCAGTGCGGCGGGTGAGTCGTCGCACGGACGGAACCCGCCCCGGGGTGGGGCGGGTTCCGTCCGTGCGACGTGGTCCGAGGGCTTCAGGTCTTCGGTTCCTTCGCCGTGAACGGCTTGTCGAATTCGGAGAATTCGACCGTCACGGGGGCGGTGTGGTCGGTGTCGTGTCCCGCTCCGTCGTGCGGGAGACGCGGCTTCGCATTCGGCTTCGGATTCAGCTTCAGTCTCAGCAAAAAGGGTTTGCCGTCGGTGGCTATGTCCGCCGTCCACTTCCCGTCGTCCGTCTCGCCGGTGACGGTCAGGGCGGGCGCGCCGGCGCCGGGTGCGGTTGCCCGCCCCTTGTGGGCCGTCCCGCTCTTCGGCGCGAGGAGGCCGAGGAACGTCTCCCGGTCGCAGTAGCGCTCGGCCAGTTCCGCGTGCCCGTCGCCGGTGGCGGGCTTCACCCAACGGCCCGTGAGCCCGTTGGTGTCGGTGGCGGCGGCCGCCCGCAGCATCGCGGCGTCGGACCGGGTGCGGACCGTGCCGCCCGTCCGTACCAGCTCCATGGTGCCCGCCGCGCCCATGGAGAGCGTGACCGTGCACGTACCCCTGATGTCCGTGGCCACGTACGCCTCGACCGGGCCCTCGGGGGAGGTCGTCTCCACCGTCATGCGTACCGATTTGGCGGCGCGGGTCGCCGCGAGGGCCTTGTTGACGACCTCGGGGGCGGTCAGCCGGGCGTAGGGGGCGCCGGCGTCGGGTGCGTCGTCCGGAAGCATGCCGCAGGCCGTCGCGAGGGCGAGGGCGGTCGCGGCACTCAGGGTGGCTGCCGAGGCGCGGGCGAGAAGGCGCATGGTGGTCGGCTCCGGTCTGTCCGGTCCAAGGGGTCCGTCCGGTCCAAGGGGGAGAGTCAGAGCTTCAGGTCCCACTGGGAGGCGTCGTACGTAAAGCCGGGGTTGACCTCGACGGTCAGGTTCTTGGCGTCCGCCGGGGCGTCGAAGGCGAACTGGACCGTGACCTTCTTGCCCGGCAGGACCGTGCCGCTGAAGCCTGCGCCGACCTTGTTGTCGAAGATCTGCTCGGCGTCCACACCGTCCTGGCCGGCCCGGGCCGAGACGCTGACGAGCGCGGAGTCGAACTTCTCCTTGCCCGCGTTCTCGATGACGACGGCGACCCGGTAGGCCTTCTGGCCCTTGGTGTGTCCGGCGGCGTAGGCGTCCGGGGTGTACGAGGTGGCGTCGCCGACCGTGACCGTCAGATCGTCGTCGTACACGGCCGAGTCGCCGGCCTCCAGCGCCTCGCCGGTGTCCTTCTTGTCCGCGCCACCCTTGTCCGCGCCCCCGCCCTTGGCGGAGTCGTCGCCGGGCTTCGGCTTCGCGGAGGCCGTGGTGTCCGACACCGCCTTGTTGAGGTCGTTCACCGCGTCGTCCACGGCCTTGAACGTGATCACCGCGCCGACCACCGCGAGGATCATCGAGATCAGGCCGAGCACGGCGCCGAAGGTGGTCATCCCCTTGTTGGTGGCCTCGCCGCGCTTCGCGCGGCCCCGGCCGGCCAGACCCAGGACCAGGGCGATCAGGCCGAGGACGCCCGCCAGCCAGAACAGGAACGGGATCAGGCCGGACACGGCGCCGATGACACCCAGGACGAGAGCGGCGATGCCCAGTCCGTTACGGGCCGGGCGCATGCCCGGCATCTGGTCGGGGGCGTACGGCTGCTGGGGCTGCGGGGACTGCGGCGGCTGCGTGAACTGGGACATGGCTGTGCCCTCCGGCAAAAGCAGAAACGGGTGGTGAGCGGATTCGTGCGTCACTCTCGTGCATCGCTCTCTTGCAGCGATGGGTCAATAACAGCAGAGCTTGTGAACCGAGTCAACATGGTTCACGGTGGATGGGTTGATGCACACTGTGAATCGATGTCGTGTGAACCTGGTCGGTATGCTCGCTGTCAACCAGTACCGGGACGAGTGCCAGGACCAGGGAGACAGTCAGTGCCGGAGAACTCGACAGAGGTGACCGCGGCCGGGATCGCACGGCTGGCGGGGGTGGGGCGCGCCGCGGTCAGCAACTGGCGCCGCCGCCACGCCGACTTCCCCAAGCCCGTCGGCGGCACCGAGACGAGCCCGTCCTTCGCGCTGCCAGAAGTCGAGCAATGGCTCCGCGACCAGGGGAAACTCGCCGAGGTCCCGCTGCGCGAACGGGTCTGGCAGCAGCTCGCCGGGCATCCCGCCGGTGCGGTCCCCGCCCTGGTCCACACGGGCTGCGCCCTGCTGCTCCTGCGGACCGCCCCCAACGCCTGGCCGGAGATCACCGCTGTGTCGGACGAACGGATGGCCGGCGTGCTTTCCCCCGCCCTGGACAAGGTGCTCACCGCCCGCTTCGGGCCGGCGGCGGAAGCCGGAAGGTCCGTTCACACCCCGAGCCGCGCCGCACTGCTCCCGTCCATTCCGCTGCTCCGCGCCGCCGCCGAACTCGCCGCCGGGACCGGGGTCCGGGAGACCTTCGAGTTCCTGCTCGGCCGTCAGCTGGACGCCAACCCGCGCCAGTACACACTCACCCCGCCCGGACTCGCCGAACTGATGGCCGCCCTGGTGGAGACGGGGGAGCGGCCCGCCCGCACCGTCCTCGACCCGGCCGCGGGCACCGGCGCCCTGCTGCGCGCCGTCGGCCGGCCGGCCGCCCTGTACGCCCAGGAGACCGACCCCGACCTCGCCGCGCTCACCGCGCTGAGGCTCGCCCTGCACACCGACACCGGCTGCGCCCTGGCGGCACGGACCGCCGACACCCTGCGCGCCGACGCCTTTCCGCAGCTCGCCGCCGACGCCGTGCTCTGCCACCCGCCGTTCAACGAACGCAACTGGGGCCACGACGAGCTCGCCTACGACCCGCGCTGGGAGTACGGCTTCCCGGCCCGTACCGAGTCCGAACTCGCCTGGGTCCAGCACGCCCTGGCCCATCTGCGCGAGGGCGGCACCGCCGTACTGCTGATGCCCCCGGCCGCCGCGTCGCGCCGCTCCGGCCGCCGGATCCGCGCCGATCTGCTGCGTCGCGGCGCCCTGCGCGCCGTCATCGCGCTCCCGGCCGGCGCGGCACCCCCGTACGGCATCCCGCTCCACCTCTGGGTGCTCCGCAAGCCCGGCAGCGGTCTGCACCCCTCGCCCGAACTGCTGCTCGTCGACACCGCCGAACCCGCCGAATCAGCTTCGGGAGGCCAGGCTTCCGCGGCCGGTGGGCGCGACCGGATCGACTGGCAGGCGGTGCACGGCGCCGTGCTCGACGCCTGGCAGTCCTTCGAGGACGCCGGCCCGGCCGGGGCCCGACCCGGCGCCGGCCGCGCCGTACCCGTCATCGAACTCCTCGACGACGACGTGGACCTGGCCCCCGCCCGCCATCTGCCGTCACCGGCCGCCGCGGGCGGACCCGCCGAGCTGATCCGGGTACGGGAGCGGCTGACCGAGACGCTCGGCCGCACCGGCACCCTCACCCCGCCCGCCGTGACCCTCTCCGACCCGGCCCACTGGCCGCTGACCACCGTCGGCGAACTCGCCCGCGCCGGCGCCCTCCAGCTCCGCACCGGCGGCTCCGGCACCGGCCCGGGGCCCGTCCTCACCGAACACGACGTCCTCGGCTCCACCGCCCCTTCGGGAAGCCTGCCCGTCGACGGCCCCGCCGAGGAACCGGTCCTCGTCGAACCGGGCGACGTCGTCGTCCCCGTGCTCGGCGGCGGCTCCGTCGCCCGCGTCATCGACGACGCCACCGCGGGCGCCGCGCTGGGCCGCAACCTCCAGCTGCTGCGCCCCGATCCGGCCGCCCTCGACGCCTGGTTCCTGGCCGGCTTCCTGCGCGGCACCGCCAACAACCGCCAGGCCAGCAGCTACGCCTCCACCGCCACCCGGCTGGACGCCCGCCGCCTCCAACTGCCGCGACTGCCGCTCGCGGAGCAGCAGCGGTACGGGGAACGGTTCCGTGCCCTGGCCGAGTTCGAGGACGTCCTGAGGCTGGCCGGCCGGCTCGGCGGACAACTCGTCCAGGGGATGTACGACGGGCTGACGGACGGCACGGTAGCGCCGAAGTGAGCTGAACCACAGCGGTTCCGTACAACCCGGAGCCGGTTGTCGGTGTCGCCCTCTACGCTCGGATCTGCGTGCACGGAGCGTGTGCGCGGATGTTCAACGACCAGGTCTCCAGGAGCAGCCATGTACGCCCCGGGTCATCCGCCGACGCCGCCGCGCCGGGTTCCCAGCCGGGCCTGGATCGTCTCGATGCGTGTGCTGTTCGTCGTGCTCTCGGTGGGCTCGCTCGGAATACTGCTGTGGAGTCCGCTGCTCCGCCTCGCGATCGTGCGCCGCCGGGTGTCCGACTGGTGGCTGACGGGGGCCGGGTTCGTGTTCGTCTGCGTGCTCCTGCCGATCCTCGGCAGGGACGGCAGCGACGAGCCGACCGGCATCGACAACGTCCTCATCCCGCTGCTGCTGGTGACGATGCTGGGCTCGCTCGCGTACTACCTGGTCGGGGACATCCGCCACTACGAACGTCTGACGAAGCAGCACGCGATGGGCGGCTACGCGGCTGTGGTGCCGGGGCACGGATACGGATACGGGTACGCGCCCACGGTGCCGATGCGGATGCCCGCTCCAGCTCCCGCACCCATGCCCCCGCCCGCGCAGCAGCAGCCGTTGCCGCCGCCGATGCAGCAGGTGCAGCCGTCGCCGCCGAGCCGGCCGGCACAGCCGCCCGCCACACCCCAGCAGCAGTCCCAGCCTTCACCCCAGCCTCAGCCTCAGCCGCAGTCCCAGCCGCACCCCTCGCCCCATCCCCATCCCCACCCCCAGCGCATCGACCAGGTCCGCGCCGAGCTCGACGAGTTGAGCGACTACCTCCGCAAGGAGGAGGGCCGGTGAGCGGACGTCTCATCGGCGGGCGGTACCAACTGGCGACCATCCTCGGCCAGGGCGGCATGGGCCAGGTCTGGACGGCCTACGACCAGCGCCTGGACCGCCGCGTCGCCGTGAAGCTGCTCCGCCCCGACCGGGTCACCGGCCCCGTCGGCAGCGAGGCCGCGGGCGAGCTGCGCCGCCGCTTCGTCCGCGAGTGCCGGGTCACCGCCCAGGTCGATCACCCGGGCCTGGTCACCGTCCACGACGCGGGCAGCGACGGCGACGACCTGTTCCTCGTCATGCAGTACGTCGAGGGCGCCGACCTCGCCGACCATCTCGCCGAGCACGACCCGTACCCCTGGCAGTGGTCCGTCGCGGTCGCCGCCCAGCTCTGCGCCGTCCTGTGCGCCGTGCACGCGGTGCCGATCGTCCACCGCGACCTCAAGCCCCGCAACGTGATGGTGCGTCCGGACGGCACCGTCACCGTCCTCGACCTGGGCGTCGCCTCCGTCCTGGACACCGACACCACCCGGCTCACCCACACCGGTTCACCGATCGGATCCCCGGCCTACATGGCTCCCGAGCAGGCGATGGGCGGCGCCGTCGGCCCGTACACCGATCTGTACGCCCTCGGCGTGCTCCTCCACGAACTGCTCAGCGGCGACGTGCCGTTCGCCGGATCCACCGCCCTCGGTGTGTTGCATCGCCACCTCTACGAGCCGCCGCTCCCGGTCCGCCGGATCAGGCCCGACATCCCCGAGCCGCTCGAAGCGCTGGTGCTGCGGCTGCTGGCCAAGGACCCGCAGCACCGCCCGTCCGGCGCCCAGGAGGTGTACGAACACCTCGCCCCGCTGCTCCCCTCGCCGGGCACCGGGCTCTCCGTCGGACCGCTCGACCCGACCCGCCCCTTCCTGCGCCCGCACGCCCCGTGGCCCGACCACGCCGCCGTCCCGCCCCCGCCACCGGCCCCGCCCGCCCCCGCGGCCGCCCGGCCCGATGTGGCCGCCGCCGTCGACGACGTGAAGAAGCTGCTCGGCGAGGGCCGGATCACCCAGGCCGTGGACATCCTCGGCTCGATCCTCCCGGTCGCCGCCGAACAGCACGGCGAGGACTCCGCGGTGGTCCGCATCCTGCGCAAGCAGTACGCGGCGACGCTGATGGACGACGGCCAGTACCGCCGCGCCCTGCCCGAGCTGCGCCGCCTCGCCGACGACCGCGCGGCGGAGGCCGGCCCGGCCGACGCGCAGACGCTCCAGTTCCGCTACGACGCGGCCCAGTGCCTGGAGCAGCTCGGTGAACCGGCCGCCGCGCTCGCGGAGTACCGCGCGGTCCTCCCGTACTTCGAGAACCACCGCGCCACGGGCGGCGACCCGGCCCGCTCCTTCGAGATCCGCAACCGCATCGCGCACCTGCTGCTCGCGCTCGGCGACCATGTGACGGCGCGCGTACAGCTCCAGGCGCTGCTGTACGACGCCGAGCGGGCCTACGGCCCCCACCACCCGCTGCCGGTGGAGCTGCGCCGCAGGCTCGACCGCCAGGTGGAGGTGCGGGGCGGCTGACGATCGCCGGGGGAGGTACGGGCGGCTGACCACCGGCCCGGTCAGGCCTGCACGGGCTCCGGGGTGTCGGCGTGCTGCGGCGAGCGGTCGGGTCCGTGCTGCCCGGACCCCGCACCCCGTCGCCGGTACACGAGCACGAGCCCGCCGAGCACCAGGACGGCCAGCGCGCCCGCCCCGGCCACCGCACCCGCCCGCAGGCCCGGGGGCCGGAACGAGCAGTCGACCGCCGTGCCGTCGGCCGGGGCCGGGGTGGCGACCAGGCCCAGATAGCTGTCCGCGGGGCGGCCCTGGCAGCTCCAGCCCGCGATCCGGGGCGCGGCGATCACGACCGTTCCGGTGGTGCCGGGCGGCAGTTCGGCCCGGACACCGTGGTCGGTGACGTGGACGGCGGTCGCGCCGGTGCGCTTCAGCCCGGCGACCGCCGAGGCCAGCCGGGCCCGGTCCAGACAGCCGACCGCCTGATGGGGCACGGTCCCGGCGCGCACCGGGGTCAGCGTGACCCGCACGCTCCCGCCCCCGCCGACCGTGCCCAGGTGCTGCATCGCGGCGCGCCTGGCCGGCAGCTGCCCCTTGAACTCGACCTCCGGGCCGTCACCGAGCCGTGCCCAGCCGAACATGTCGGGCGACCACAGATACGCCTCGGTGCCCGCCGGGCAGGCGGCGGTCAGCGTGTACGTGCCGCGCCCCACCCGGTAGTCGTACGCCCCCTTGTCGGCCACCGCGCCGCCGTCCGCCGTCCGCAGCGCCGTCGTCGGGACCGTGTAGACCCGCGAACCGAGCAGCTGCTCCTGGTTCCGGAACGGCGAACGGCCGTACGGCACCGGCCCGCCCGCCCCGCGCACCGTCACCAGCGGCGGCGTCCCGGCACGGCTCACCGTCACCGGCCGGTCGTCCGGGGCATTCGCCCCCTGGTGCGGATCGCGCGGCCCGCGCACCCGCGCGCCGACCGAGAAGACCGCGTCCGTGACCGGGTTGTCGAGGCTCTGCACGGCCCGGCCGTTCGACGTCCACCCGCCGCCGAGCGCACGCATCGTGCGGGTCAGTACGGCGGGCGTGTGGCTGCTGTAGTACGCGCCGCCCTGCCCGCCCACCAGCAGCGGATCGTTCGTGGTGGTCTGCTCCCGGCCGGGGTCCGTGCGATAGCCCGGCCAGCCGTCGGCGCCCGCGACCACGGCCGCCTGGGTCCGCTGACGTTCGCCCCAGGGCGCGTAGTCGTCGAGCCGGTTCAGCCGCTGCCGGTCGAAGTACGCGGTGGCGGCGGCGGCCTGCCCGGCCTGTGCGCCGATCAGCAGCACGGCGGCCAGCGCCGCGAGCCTCCGGCCCCGCCCGACCAGCACCAGAGCGCAGGCCGCGGCCACCAGACCCCCCGCGAACAGCGGATACGTCCATCCGGTGACCAGGTCGCTGAAGCCGGCCCCGGCCGCGAGCAGCACCAGGACCGCGACCCCGCCGAGCAGCGCCCGCCGCCCCGGCCAGCCGTACGAGACCGAGACCCAGGCGGCGATCACCACCAGCCCGGCCAGCACGAACGTCTGCCGGTACGGACTGCCGTTGGGCGTGGCGAAGGCATGCCAGAGCAGATGTGTGGGGCCCCACTGCAAGGACAGCGCGACCCCGGCCACCAGCCCCGCCCACGCCCACCGCTCGCGCCCAGGCACGGACCGCTGGAAGGCCGGCGCACAGGCCAGCAGCAGGGTGCCGGTGCCGAGGAAGAGGGCCGGGGTGAAGAAGCTGTACGTGGCGGGCAGCAGCCGGGCGAGCACATCGGGCCAGGCGGCGGGCGCGAACGTACGCTCCCAGCCCGGGTAGGCGTGCTTGGTGCCCAGGTAGACGGGGAGCAGGACGGGCGCCGAGAGCCCGATACCCACCCCGACCGTGCAGACGGCCCGCACCAGCCCCCGGACCACCGCCCGCCGGTCGTCCCGCTCGGTGAAGAGCCGGACGGCCAGCACCAGGGCGGCACCGAGCGTCGCCATGTACGCCGTGTAGAAGTTGGCCGCCCACACCACCGCGACGAGCAGCGGCCCGGCGATCCGGTGCCGTCCCGTACGGGCCCACTCGGCGACCAGGCAGAGCAGCGGCAGGGCGATCAGGCCGTCCAGCCACATCGGGTTGTACGAGGCCTCGGCGACCGACCAGCCGCACAGCGCGTACGAACCGCCGAGCGCCCCCGCCGCCCACCAGCGCCCGCCGCGCAGCGTCAGCAGGAACAGGGCCATCAGCGCCGCCGCCGACGCCATCTTCAGGACCGTGACCACATAGACCGCGAGGTCGATCCGGTCGCGCGGGAAGACCCCGACGAGCAGGGCGAACGGGCTGGTCAGATAGGTGCCGAGATCCGGCAGGAAGCTCGTCCCGTACCCGGAGGACCAGTTGAGCAGCAGCCCGCCGTCGGTGTTCCCGTGCAACAGGTCCCACAGCCGGGCGTGGAACGGCACGAACTGATTGCCCAGGTCGTTGACGCTGCGCGTGTGCGGCCCGAACGGGAAGACCCGTGCCACGGCGTCACCCGCGCAGACTGCGGCGACGGTGAGCAGCGCGGCGAGCGAGCCCGCGCACAGGCGGGGACGGGAAGTCGGCATACGCAGGAATATGCCAGCTTCGAACGCTCAAACCCCTCCCGAAATGGGTCAGTTCACGCAATGGATGCTCACCGGCCACGTGTTGCATCGGGTTCCGACATCTGGCCGCGCTGATGTACATCCGTGCTGATCTCGCTGGTGGTGCCTTGTTTCAACGAGGAAGAGATCCTCGAACGCTTCCATGAACGCGTCACGGACGAAATGACCGGGCTGGGACATGAATTCCAGCTGGTGTTCGTCGACGACGGCAGTAGGGACCGGACCCTGGTGATCCTCCAGGAGCTGGCCGCCGCCGACCCGCGGGTCCGCTATGTCTCCTTCAGCCGCAACTTCGGCAAGGAGGCCGCCATGCTGGCCGGTCTCCAGCACGCCGAGGGCGACGCCGTGGTCATCATGGACGCCGACCTCCAGCACCCGCCCGAGCTCGTGGGCCGGATGCTCGAAGAGCACGCGCAGGGCTACGACCAGGTGATCGCCCGCCGCACCCGCAAGGGCGACCGCGTCACCCGCACCCTCAGCGCCCGCGCCTACTACTGGCTGATCAACCGCATGGTGGACGTGGAGCTGGTCGACGGCGTCGGGGACTTCCGACTGCTGTCCCGCCGCACCGTCGACGCCGTACTGGAACTCACCGAATACAACCGGTTCTCCAAGGGCCTTTTCGCCTGGGTGGGATTCCGTACGACGACCTTCAGCTACGAGAATGCCGTCCGCGAACAGGGCAGTTCCGCCTGGACCTTCGGAAAGCTGCTCAATTACGGTCTCGACGGGCTGCTGTCCTTCAACAACAAACCGCTGCGGGCGGCGCTCTATCTGGGCATGCTGCTGCTGTCCGTGGCCTTCGCCTATGCGGCGTGGATTGTCGGCGTCGCCCTGGTGCAGGGGGTGGAGACCCCCGGTTATGTCACGCTCATCGTCGTGGTCACCGCGCTCGCCGGGGTCCAGATGGTGATGGTCGGGGTGGTCGGCGAGTACGTCGGCCGTATCTACTACGAGGTGAAGAGGCGCCCGCACTTCCTGGTGAAGGCCACGAACACCGAGGCGTCGCAGAGGATACGAGAGCCCCAGGAGTTCGTACGCCGATGACGGTCACGGCACAGATGGCCCGATTCGCCCTCGTGGGAGTGGTGAACACCGGCACGTACTACGGCTGCTACCTCGTCCTGCTGACGTGGCTGCCCTATATCGCCGCCCATGTGATCGCCTTCGCGCTGAGCATGACCGGCTCCTTCTTCCTGAACTCCTGGTTCACCTACCGGACCCGTCCCACCTGGCGGAAGTTCCTGCTCTTCCCGCTCACCAACGCCGCCAACTTCGTCATCACGACCGGCGGTGTCTATCTGCTGGTCGACCTCGCCGGGTTCAGCAGCCGGTACGCGCCGCTGGTCGCGGCCGCGGCGGCCATCCCGATCACCTTCGTCGTCTCGCGCACGATCATGCTGCGACCGGACCCCCGGACCCCGTCGGCCGAACGCGTGCCCTGAGCCCCGCCGGGCGGCCCCGAGCCGTGCCGATCGGGCCCACATCCCCAACTCCTCCCGAATCGTTGGTCGAATCAGTGGCCCCAGCCACGTCCACTGCCTAACATCGATCACCGCAAGGTCTTGTGCACTGATGCACAAAGTCTCCCCGGGAGGTTCCTTTGCACCGCCGCACCGCGCTCACCGTCTCCGCCGCCCTGCTCGCCGGCGCCCCACTCCTGACCGCCTGCGGCAGCGAGACCCACCCGGGTGCCGCGGCCGTCGTCGGCGGGGACCGGATCGAGGTCTCCACGCTGCAGGACCAGGTGGCGGCCGTACGCGAGGCCCAGCGCGATTCGAAGGACGCGTCCCAGCTCATCGACAAGTCCGGGCAGCTCAGCCGGGCCAAGCTGCACGGCATGATCTTCGACCGGGTCCTGGACCGGGCCGCACAGGACGCGGGAGTGTCCGTCAGCCGCAACGAGATCCAGCAGGTGCGCAAGGCCGCGGTGGCCCAGTCCGGTGGGGAGGCGCGGCTGCGGACGGCGATGCTCCAGCAGAGCTGGGTCGCCCCCGGCCAGATCGACGCCGTCCTGCGCGAGCAGGTCCAGCTGACGAAGCTGGCCCAGGCGCTCGGCGCCGACCTGCAGCAGCCCGCCGGTCAGCAGGCCGTCGGCGAGGCGCTCAGCAAGGCGTCGAAGGCGCTGCGCGTCGACGTCAATCCGCGCTACGGCACCTGGGACAGCAAGCAGACCCAGCTCGCCGACTACAAGGCCCCCTGGATCAACCGGGTCACCAAGCCGGCCGGCGCGGCTGCCGAGGCAGGCGCCTGACCGGCCGCGGAACGGGCGACGGGAACGACCGGGGTAGATTCGAACGGTGAACGCTGAAGACCCCGGCCGTATCGTTCTGCTCACCGCCAGCCACCGCGTCGCGCCCGGACTCCTGTCCTGGCCCGCCTGGCAGACGCTGCACGCCGCCGACCGGGTGCTCTGCGCCGAGCCGGACCACCCGCAGCTGCCGTATCTGCGTGAGGCGGGCGTCACCGTCGAGCACTCCGCGCCCACCGCGCAGGAGCTCGTCGACGCCTGTGCGGGCGGCCGGAGCGTCGTCGTCCTCGCGGGCGGCGAGGGCGATCAGCCGCTGACCGACGGTCTGGCCCGGCTCGCCGGTTCGGGCCGGGTGCGGATGCCGGATCTGGAGCTGCTGCCCGGTTCGTACGACCTGCCGGGCGCCCGGCTCCTCGATCTGGTCCAGGTCATGGACCGGATCAGGATCGAGTGCCCGTGGACCTCGCAGAAGACCCACGAGGGCCTCGCCAAGTACGCCATCGAGGAGGCGTACGAACTCGTCGAGGCGATCGAGGACGGCGACCGCGACGAACTGCGCGAGGAACTCGGCGACGTACTTCTCCAGGTCGTCTTCCACGCCAGGATCGCCGAGGAGGACGGGGAGGAACCGTTCTCCGTCGACGACGTGGCCGCGACCCTCGTCGAGAAGCTGATCCACCGCCACCCGCACGTCTTCGGCGACGAGAGCGCCGAGACCCCGGAGGACGTGCACGCGCACTGGCTGCGGACCAAGGCCATCGAGAAGCAGCGCGAGTCGGTCACCGACGGAGTCCCGCTCGGCCAGCCCGGCCTGGCGCTGGCGGCGAAGCTGGCCGGCCGGGTCCGTACCGCGGGGCTCGAAGTGCCGCTCCCCACCGGCGACGGCATCGGCTACGAGCTCCTCGCCCTCGCCGTACGCGCCGAGCAGGACGGCATCGACCCCGAGGCCGCACTGAGGGCCGCGGGCCGTGCCTACCGGGACGCCATCAGGGCGGCGGAGGGCACCGGATAACGTCGGGGGGTGAACCACAGCCCCGCCGACCAGCCCGCCGACCGCCCCGCCGATCAGCCCGCCGCCTGCCCCGTCGGCGCACCCGAACTCTTCACGTGGGAGTTCGCCACCGACCCGTACCCGGCGTACGCCTGGCTGCGCGAGCACAGCCCCGTGCACCGGACCGCGCTGCCCAGCGGCGTCGAGGCCTGGCTGGTGACCCGGTACGCGGACGCGCGGCAGGCGCTCGCCGACACCCGGCTCTCCAAGAACCCGGCGCACCACGCCGAGCCGGCGCACGCCAAGGGGAAGACGGGCATCCCGGGCGAGCGCAAGGCGGAGCTGATGACGCATCTGCTGAACATCGACCCGCCGGACCACACCCGGCTGCGCCGCCTCGTCTCCAAGGCGTTCACCCCGCGCCGGGTCGCCGAGTTCGCACCGCGCGTACAGGAACTGACGGACCGCCTCATCGACGGCTTCATCGCGGAGGGGAAGGCGGACCTCATCCACGACTTCGCCTTCCCGCTCCCCATCTACGCGATCTGTGATCTGCTCGGCGTCCCGCGCGAGGACCAGGACGACTTCCGGGACTGGGCGGGCATGATGATCCGCCACGGTGGCGGCCCGCGCGGCGGGGTGGCCAGGTCGGTCAAGAAGATGCGCGGGTACCTCGCCGAACTGATCCACCGCAAGCGGGAGAACCCGGGGGACGATCTGATCTCCGGGCTGATCCGGGCCAGCGACCACGGCGAGCACCTCACCGAGAACGAGGCCGCGGCCATGGCCTTCATCCTGCTCTTCGCCGGATTCGAGACGACGGTCAATCTCATCGGCAACGGGGTCTACGCCCTGCTGCGCAACCCCGGTCAGCGCGAACGGCTGCAGCTCTCCCTCGACTCGGGGGAGAGCGGGCTGCTGGAGACCGGCATCGAGGAACTGCTGCGGTACGACGGCCCGGTGGAGCTGGCCACCTGGCGGTTCGCCACCGAGCCGCTGACGCTCGGCGGACAGGACATCGCGGCCGGGGACCCCGTACTCGTGGTGCTCGCCGCCGCCGACCGCGACCCGGAACGCTTCGAAAACCCCGACACGCTCGACCTCGCACGGCGTGACAATCAGCACCTCGGATACGGGCACGGCATCCACTACTGCCTGGGAGCGCCGCTCGCCAGACTGGAGGGACAGACCGCGCTCGCCACGCTTCTGAACCGCCTTCCGGACCTGCGGCTTGCGGTGAAACCTACCGATTTGCGGTGGCGTGGCGGGCTCATCATGCGTGGACTTCGCACGCTCCCCGTGGAGTTCACACCGGGGCCCGCCCGCGCAGAAAATGACACTCCGTCAACTCTGTGACTTTCACGTGATCCGCGCTGCATCGACTTGTGACACGCGTTCGAGTCCCGCTAGGTTCACCGTTCGACTCACCAGTCGCACGTCAGTCACACGGAAGGCAACCCCATGGGCTCCGCGAACGGCAGACACCGTCGCCCCCGTCAGGCACCCGCCATCGTCGTCGCCGCGGGCGTGACCGGATCGGCCATCGCCATCCCGCTGCTCGGCGCCTCCGGTGCGCACGCGGCCGACGCCACGACCTGGGACCGGGTGGCCGAGTGCGAGAGCGGCGGCATGTGGAGCGCCGACCTCGGCAACGGCTACTACGGCGGTCTGCAGTTCTCGCAGGAGACCTGGAAGGCGTACGGCGGTGAGGCGTACGCGGAGCGCGCCGACCTCGCCAGCCGGGCGCAGCAGATAGCGGTGGCCGAGAAGGTCCTGGACGACCGGGGCCCGCAGGCCTGGCCCAGCTGCGCGGTCATCTCCGGCCTCGCGGTGGACGGGACGCTGCCGGGGGTCGACCCGGGTTCCGTCCCCGCCGACGACCCGACCGGGAGCGCGAAGCCGGCTGACGACGCGTCGACGGACCCGTCGAGCGACGCCGTACCGTCCGAGAGCGCCTCGGACGGTACGGGCGCCGTGGACGGTGCGGACGGCCCGGACGGGGCCGACAAGCCGTCAGGGAAGGCCTCGCCGTCCCCGAAGTCCTCGGCCTCGACCACCCCGTCCTCCGGTGCGCCCTCGGAGGCGCCCTCCGACGCACCCCGTGACGCGTCCGATTCGCCCGACTCGTCCGGTGATGTGGGCGGCAAGCATCGTGGCACGCCGGCCGCCGAGGGGAATCGCGACACGGGCGGCGGCAACCGTGAGTCGGGCCGTCACGCCTCCCGCGGGGGCAACGGCGCCCGCGACACGGCCGAGCCGGTGGCTGACGGCGCGTACACCGTCCGGCCCGGCGACAACCTCTGGTCGATTGCTGATGCACAGAAGGTTCCCGGTGGCTGGCCCGCGCTCTACGAGGCCAACAAGGGTGCCGTCGGCTCCGACCCGGACCTCGTCCTCCCTGGCCAGAGCCTCGATCTCGATGTGAAGGTCAAGTGAGGGTGGTCTGATAATCGACTAAAAACGCCCCAAAAACTGGGCCAGTTCAGGGACCTATGTCCGCTTATGCGTAAGTGAGACATGGGTCTCTTTGCGTCAACTGGCGTGTCGCGCCTGGGGAGCCCTTCCGCATCACGTCCCACCTGCGGAAACGACAGTTCTTCAGATGCAAGTACGGGTTGATTGTCCGATGTGTCCATCTTTGAATGTGGGGGTTGCGTATGTTTACGGTCGGAACCGCTCGCACCGCGGGCCCCGTCGACCGTCACGCCGAATCCTGCCGTCGGTCGAAGGGAACAGACGCGTAAAGCGCCGTAGGCAGGAGCGGGGGACCCAGGTAAGCGCCGGGCCCGATCGTCGAAAGACGCATCAGGACCGGCTTGGGGTGAAGTCGCGTGCTAGGACGTGCGACCGGGCAACTCACTTGGCCCGAACCCGACAGCTCACCTCGCAGGCGTCGGTGAGGAGAAGTTCCATGCTGCTTTCCAGCAAGGGCAAGCACCGCCGCCCGTCCAAGGCCGTCCGTATCGCCACGCTCGCCGGTGTCGCCGGTGCCGCTGTCGCCGTGCCCCTGATGGGTGCGACCAGCGCCTCCGCCGCCTCCGTCGCCACCTGGGACGCCGTCGCCCAGTGCGAGTCCGGTGGCAACTGGTCCATCAACACCGGCAACGGCTACTACGGCGGTCTGCAGTTCTCGCAGTCCAGCTGGGCCGCCGCCGGCGGTACGCAGTACGCCGCCCGTGCCGACCTGGCCACCAAGGCCCAGCAGATCGCCACCGCCGAGAAGCTCCTCGACATGCAGGGCCCGGGTGCCTGGGCCTGCGCCGGTGCCGGTGGCCTGACCAACGACGGTGTCGACCCGGGCGTCGACGCCGGCTCCTCCTCGAACTCCACCGCGAGCTCCGGCGCCACCGAGCAGCAGAGTGCCCCGGCTGCCCCGAAGCAGCAGTCGCAGCCGACCCAGCAGGCCCAGCCGAAGCAGAGCGAGCGCACCGAGGCCCCCGCCGCCTCCCGCTCGGAGCGCTCCGCCACCCCGCAGGCCGAGTCGAAGAAGACCGTCACCACCCCGACCGGCGAGAAGGTCAAGAAGGGCGATGGTGAGTACAAGGTCGTCTCCGGCGACTCGCTGAGCGAGATCGCGGCCGACCACAAGGTCGAGGGCGGCTGGCAGCAGCTGTTCGAGCTGAACAAGGACATCGTCAAGGACGCCGACCTGATCTACCCGGGTCAGCAGCTGCACCTGACGAAGTAGTCGCGGCTCTCTCCTCCCCGAGTGCCCCGGCCCGGCGCGCATTCCCCCGTACGCGCCGGGCCGGGGTTCTGCCGTTTCCGCTCGGGGGAGCGCCGGATCGTTCAACTGTTGTAGTTACCGGCCAGTAAATTTCTGGCTGTTTGCCCGGCAATGTGCGCCCTTGGGTCCTTTTTCGTCCCAGGGGACGGGCGGTCGTCGGGCTGAGCGGGCCGGGCCGGTTAGGCTCTTGTCGCAAGGCCAAAGTGACCCTGCACAACCAGCGTCATATCCCAGAAGGAGATGCCTCGTGCCGTCCATCGACGTCGTCGTAGCCCGGGAAATCCTCGACTCCCGAGGTAACCCCACGGTCGAGGTAGAGGTCGGCCTCGACGACGGCAGCACGGGCCGTGCTGCCGTTCCGTCCGGCGCCTCCACCGGCGCGTTCGAGGCCATCGAGCTTCGCGACGGTGACCCCAACCGCTACCAGGGCAAGGGCGTCGAGAAGGCCGTCCTCGCCGTGATCGAGCAGATCGGCCCGGAGCTCGTCGGCTACGACGCCACCGAGCAGCGGCTGATCGACCAGGCGATGTTCGACCTGGACGCCACCGAGAACAAGGGCTCGCTCGGCGCCAACGCCATCCTCGGCGTCTCGCTGGCCGTCGCCCACGCCGCCTCCGAGGCCTCGGACCTGCCGCTGTTCCGCTACCTCGGCGGCCCGAACGCGCACCTGCTGCCCGTTCCGATGATGAACATCCTCAACGGCGGTTCGCACGCGGACTCCAACGTGGACATCCAGGAGTTCATGATCGCGCCGATCGGTGCGGAGTCCTTCTCCGAGGCCCTGCGCTGGGGCGCCGAGGTCTACCACACGCTGAAGAAGGTCCTGAAGACCAAGGGTCTTTCGACCGGTCTCGGCGACGAGGGCGGCTTCGCGCCGAACCTGGAGTCGAACCGCGCCGCCCTCGACCTCATTGTCGAGGCCATCAAGGAAGCCGGCTACGCCCCGGGCAAGGACATCGCGCTCGCGCTCGACGTCGCCGCGTCCGAGTTCTACAAGGACGGCAAGTACGAGTTCGAGGGCAAGTCCCGCTCGGCCGCCGAGATGACCGAGTACTACGAGGAGCTCGTCTCCGCGTACCCGCTGGTCTCCATCGAGGACCCGCTGTACGAGGACGACTGGGCCGGCTGGAAGGTCATCACCGACAAGCTCGGCGCCAAGGTGCAGATCGTCGGCGACGACCTCTTCGTCACCAACCCGGAGCGCCTGGCCCGCGGCATCGAGGAGGGCTCCGCCAACGCCCTGCTCGTCAAGGTCAACCAGATCGGCTCGCTGACCGAGACCCTGGACGCCGTCGAGCTCGCCCAGCGCAACGGCTTCAAGTGCATGATGTCGCACCGGTCCGGCGAGACCGAGGACGTCACCATCGCCGACCTCGCGGTCGCCGTGAACTGCGGCCAGATCAAGACCGGCGCCCCGGCCCGCTCGGACCGCGTCGCCAAGTACAACCAGCTGCTGCGCATCGAGGAGATCCTCGACGACGCCGCGGTGTACGCGGGCCGCTCGGCGTTCCCGCGGTTTCGCTCTGCGAACTGAGTAGGCACAGCAAGGGCTGACCCCTTTCGGCCCGTCAGGGGCCGTAGGTCATGGCGTCCGTCCGTCCCCGCACTCGGTCCCGTACCGTGTGCGGGGACGGACGTGTGTAGTGGGGAGGCGGAGACATGGCCGCGAAGGACCGGGACCGGTTCTCCACCGCGACCCGGCTGCGGCTGCTCGGCGAGCAGACCGCCGCCCGTGTCTACCGGTCCCAGAACCGCCGTCAGGCCCGCCGCTCACGGCTCACCGGCCGGGCGGCCTTCCTGGCGCTCGTCGTCTGCTCCCTGGTGGTCGCGCTCGCGTACCCGATGCGGCAGTACGTCTCGCAGCAGGACGAGATCGCCGACCAGGAGCGGCTGGCGCAGGAGGCCAAGGCCCGTACCGAGGAGCTGCGCGACGAGAAGGCGCGCCTCCAGGACGACGCGTACATCAGGCAGCTGGCCCGTACACACCTGCACTACCTTCTTCCCGGGGAGACCGGTTACACGGTGATCGACCCCGACGCGGTCAAGGAGCGCGAGGGCAGGACGGACGAGTCCGGCCGGCCGTGGCACTCCAACCTCTGGGACGGCGTCGACAGCGCCGACCGCGACTGACTCTCTTCATCCATCTGCAGAACCGCAGTTCGAGCAGCCCGATCAGAACCTAGGCAGGCATGGAAACGCCCCCTCCCCAGACCGAGTCCACCGCGCCCACCGAGGCGGACATCGCCGCGTTCCAGCAGCAGCTGGGCCGCCCGCCGCGCGGTCTGCGCGCGATCGCGCACCGCTGCCCGTGCGGCAACCCGGACGTGGTCGAGACGCAGCCCCGGCTGGAGGACGGTACGCCGTTCCCGACGACGTACTACCTGACGTGCCCGCGTGCCGCGTCCGCGATCGGCACGCTGGAGGCGAACGGGGTCATGAAGGAGATGACCGAGCGCCTCGGTACGGACCCCGAGCTGGCCGCCGCGTACCGGGCCGCTCACGAGGACTACATCGCGCGGCGCGATGCCATCGAGGTGCTGGAGGGCTTCCCGAGCGCGGGGGGCATGCCGGACCGGGTGAAGTGCCTGCACGTCCTGGTGGGGCACTCGCTGGCCGCGGGGCCAGGGGTGAATCCGCTGGGCGACGAGGCGATTGCGATGCTGCCGGAGTGGTGGCGCAAGGGGCCGTGCGTTTCGCCGTGCGGCGCGCCGGACGAGGGCTGACCGGTCGCCCTCCCGGGGGCTCTGCCCCCGGACCCCCGCTCCTCAATCGCCGGAGGGGCTTGGTTTGGGGCTCTGCCCCCGACCCCGCTCCTCAATCGCCGGAGGGGCTGGAATTGCTCCTCGTCCGCCGGAGGAGCTTGGTTTGCTCCTCGTCCGCCGGAGGGGCCTGGATTGCTCCTCGTTCGTCGGAGGGGCTTTAGCTGGGAGTGCTTCATGAGTCGCGTGGCCGCCATCGACTGCGGTACCAACTCCATCCGCCTGCTCGTCGCCGATGCGGACCCGTCCACCGGTGAGCTCGTCGAGCTCGACCGGCGGATGGAGATCGTCCGCCTCGGCCAGGGCGTCGACCGTACCGGCCGGCTCGCCCCCGAGGCCCTGGAGCGGACGTTCGCCGCCTGCCGGCAGTACGCGGCGGTGATCAAGGAGCACGGGGCGCAGCGGATCCGCTTCGTCGCCACCTCCGCCTCCCGCGACGCGGAGAACCGGGACGAGTTCGTCCGCGGGGTGCTGGAGATCCTGGGCGTCGAGCCCGAGGTGATCAGCGGCGACCAGGAGGCGGAGTTCTCCTTCACCGGCGCCACCAAGGAGCTCGCGGGCCGCGATCACCTGGCGAAGCCGTATCTCGTCGTGGACATCGGCGGCGGCTCCACCGAGTTCGTCGTCGGCGACGACCATGTGCGGGCCGCGCGCTCCGTCGACATCGGCTGCGTACGGATGACCGAGCGGCACCTGGTACGCGACGGTGTCGTGAGCGACCCGCCGACCGACGCTCAGATCGGCGCGATCCGGGCCGATATCGACGCCGCACTCGACCTCGCCGAGAAGAGCGTCCCGCTCACCGGGGCCGCCACCCTCGTCGGCCTCGCCGGGACGGTCACCACGATCGCGGCGATCGCTCTGGGGCTCGACGCGTACGACTCCGAGGCCATCCACCACTCCCGGATCTCCCTGGAGCAGGTCCGGGAGATCACCGGACGGCTCCTCGGCTCCACCCACGCCGAGCGGGCCGCGATCGGCGCGATGCATCCGGGACGGGTCGATGTGATCACGTCCGGGGCGCTGATCCTGCTCGCCGTGATGGAGCGGACCGGGGCCCGGGAGGTCGTGGTCAGCGAGCACGACATCCTCGACGGAATCGGCTGGTCGATCGCCTAGAACCCGGCGCTCACGCGTACCTTGGCCTGCACCTTTGAGCCCTCGTGAGCCACCCGGACGGTGGTTCGCGGGACACGTCGCGACGAAGTTCGTGAACTTCTTCACAAGGAATTCGGCCCTGTGGAGGGCAGTTCTGCTCCGTATGGGCATCCGGAGCCGCTCGCGGGGCCGTTGTGCGATCGTGCGGGAGTGTTCCGGACGTGTTGCCGGTATGTGAATCGGAGCGGTGGTTCACTTCGTCCGGAGGGCCAAGGGCCAGCTCACAAGCGGTGAACAACGTTCGCGGTCGCACCGTGGTTCCCCTGCGGCGCCATGACCTCGGTCACGTGGGCGGCGAAGTGTAGCAGAAGGTTGCCCATAGCTTGTGAAGGGGCTCACGAGCATGCCCCCCGAGGGGGGTGGATACTCGATGCCATGAGCACCACGGAGCGTCCCAGGATCCTCGTAGTAGGCGGTGGGTACGTAGGCCTGTACGCAGCTCGACGCATTCTCAAGAAGATGCGCTACGGCGAGGCGACCGTCACGGTCGTCGACCCGCGCTCGTACATGACGTACCAGCCCTTCCTCCCCGAAGCTGCTGCCGGCAGCATCTCGCCTCGGCATGTCGTCGTCCCGCTGCGACGTGTACTGCCGAAGGCCGAGGTACTCACCGGCCGCGTCACGACTATCGATCAGGACCGCAAGGTCGCCACGGTCGCGCCGCTCGTCGGCGAGGCCTACGAGCTGCCCTTCGACTACCTGGTCATCGCGATGGGCGCGGTCTCCCGCACCTTCCCGATTCCCGGCCTTGCCGAGCAGGGCATTGGCATGAAGGGGATCGAGGAGGCCATCGGGCTGCGCAACCACGTTCTCGAGCAGCTGGACAAGGCCGACTCGACGACCGACGAGGACGTCCGCCGCAGGGCGTTGACGTTCGTCTTCGTGGGCGGCGGCTTCGCCGGTGCGGAGACCATCGGCGAGGTCGAGGACATGGCCCGCGACGCGGCGAAGTACTACACGAACGTGAAGCGCGAGGACATGCGCTTCATCCTCGTCGACGCCGCCGACAAGATCCTTCCCGAGGTCGGCCCGAAGCTGGGCACCTGGGGTCGGGAGCACCTGGAGTCCCGTGGTGTCGAGGTCTTCCTCTCGACCTCCATGGACTCCTGCGTCGACGGTCATGTCGTCCTGAAGAACGGCCTCGAGGTCGACTCCAACACCATCGTGTGGACGGCCGGCGTGAAGCCGAACCCGGCGCTGGCCCGCTTCGGCCTGCCGCTCGGTCCGCGCGGTCACGTGGACACCTCCGAGAAGCTCCAGGTGCAGGGCACCGACTACATCTGGGCCGCGGGCGACAACGCCCAGGTTCCGGACATGGTCGGCCGCAAGGCCGGCAACCCGAACGCATGGTGCCCGCCCAACGCCCAGCACGCGCTGCGGCAGGCCAAGGTCCTCGGCGACAACGTCATCTCCGGGATGCGCGGCTTCCCGCAGAAGGACTACAGCCACGCCAACAAGGGTGCCGTCGCCGGTCTGGGGCTGCACAAGGGCGTCGCGATGATCGTCATGGGCAAGATGAAGATCAAGCTCAAGGGACGCCTCGCCTGGTACATGCACCGTGGCTACCACGGCATGGCGATGCCGACCTGGAACCGCAAGATCCGGATCTTCGCCGACTGGACCCTCGCGATGTTCCTCAAGCGCGAGGTCGTCTCGCTCGGCGCCATGGAGACGCCGCGCGAGGAGTTCTACGAGGCCGCCAAGCCGGCCCCGGCCCCGGCCGCCGCCAAGGCCGAGGGCGAGAAGGCCAAGGCCTCCTAGTCCGACCGCGGGCCCACTCGCCCGCGCAGTACGTGCACAACGCCCGAAGGGGCCGTCCGCCATCCGTGGTGCGGGCGGCCCCTTCGGCGTATCCGGCCCCGCGTGACGAGGTCCGGTACAGGGCGCCACGGGGCGCTGCAGCGGCGGATGCATGTGGCGTACAGCTATTTTGCCCTTCCATTGCGCTGTAGCGGGATGGCGCGCGCTCCGCAGACTGTTGACGGGTACGTACCTCGTCGCGGCGCACGGGTGCCCGGCGTGGTTACAGGCATGTTCGACCATGTTTGGGCACATTGGGAACATCATCACGGAGGTGTGCGCCATGGCAGACGCCGCGTTGCGGCTGACCGCTCTCGCCGAGGAGTTGCTGGGAGAAAAGCTGCCGGTCCGTATCCGGGCCTGGGACGGCAGCGAATCCGGACCGCCCGGTGCCCCCGTACTTGTGATCCGGAACCGCCGCGCGCTGCGCCGGCTGCTCTGGAAGCCGGGCGAACTGGGCCTGGCCCGCGCCTGGGTGGCGGGCGAACTCGACATCGAAGGCGATCTCTACGAGGCCCTGGACCTGATGGCCTCGCTGATCTGGGAACGCGGAGCCGACGCCAAGGACGGCGTCCACCCGGTCCGCGACCCCAAGGTACGGGCCTTCGCCAAGGGGCTGCTGCAACTGGCCGGCCCCTGGCCCCCGCCGCCCCCGCCGCCCGAGGAGGTGCGCCGCCGCACCGGCCCCCTCCACACCAAGCGTCGCGACAAGGAGGCCATCAGCCACCACTACGACGTGGGCAATGACTTCTACGAACTGGTCCTCGGCCCGTCCATGGTCTACTCCTGCGCCTACTGGGAGGACGGCGGAAGCCTGGAGGACGCCCAGCGCGACAAGCTCGACCTGGTCTGCCGCAAGCTCGCGCTGAAGGAGGGCGACCGCCTCCTCGACGTCGGCTGCGGCTGGGGCTCCATGGCCATCCACGCCGCCCGCGAGTACGGCGCCAGGGTCACCGGCGTGACCCTCTCCGTCGAACAGGCCGCCTTCGCCAGGAAGCGCGTCGCGGAGGCGGGACTGACCGACCGGATCGAGATCCGGGTCCAGGACTACCGGGACGTCAGGGACGGCCCGTACGACGCCATCTCGTCCATCGGAATGGCGGAACACGTCGGCTCGGTCCGCTTCCGCGAGTACGCCGACGACCTCCACGCACTCCTCAAGCCCGGCGGCCGGCTGCTCAACCACCAGATCGCCCGCCGCCCCGAGAAGGACGAGTCCGCGTACCACGTGGACGACTTCATCGACGCCTATGTCTTCCCGGACGGTGAACTGGCCCCGGTGGGCCGGACCGTGGCCACCCTCGAAGAGGCCGGCTTCGAGGCCCGCGACGTCGAGTCGCTCCGGGAGCACTACGCGCTGACCCTGCGCCGCTGGGTCGCCAACCTGGAGGAGCACTGGGACCGTGCGGTCCGGATGACCTCGCCCGGACGGGCCAGGGTCTGGCGCCTCTACATGGCCGCCTCCGCCCTCTCCTTCGAGCACAACAAGATCGGCGTCAACCAGATCCTTGTGGTGCGTCCCGAGGAGGGCGGGGCCTCCCGCACGCCGCTGCGGGCCCGCGACTGGAAGGCGTCCGCGACCGGCTGACACCGGAAACGGGCCGAGGGCCGGTACACGCAGCTCCTTCGCTGCGCGTACCGGCCCTCGGGCGTATCGGGCGGGACCCCGGGCCCCGCCCGCTCCTACTCGGTCTTGATCGCCGTCAGCATGTTCAGCTTCGCGGCGCTGCGGGCCGGCCAGAGCGCGGCCAGCACACCCACGACCCCTGCCAGCACCAGGAAGACCGCGATCCGGTCCCACGGGATGACCAGCGCGTAGTCCGGGATCTCCGACGACAGGGTCTGCCCGATCGCCCAGCCGAGGAACATGCCGAGCGCGACACCGACCACCGCGCCGAAGAGCGAGATGACCACGGCCTCCAGCCGGATCATGCGCTTCACCCTGCGCCGGTCCAGGCCGATCGCCCGCAGCATGCCGATCTCCTGCTGGCGCTCGAAGACCGACATCGCCAGGGTGTTGATGACCCCGAGCACCGCGATGATCAGGGCCATCGCCAGCAGCCCGTACATGATGTTCATCGCGAGGTTGACCGAGCCGCCGAACATGTCACGGATGTCCTGACGGTCCATGATGCTCATCGCCGGGTTGTCGCCCAGAGCCTTCACCAGGGCCTGCTCGTTGGCCTCGGACGCGCCGCCGTCCATCTTCAGCCAGATCTCGCGGATGTTCGACGTGCCGCCGTGCGCATCGGCGACGTTCTTCGGGACCAGGACCGGGGAAAGCATCTCGTTCCCCTTGAAGACCGCCCCGACCTTCAGTTCACCGTTCTTCTCGTCGTCGAACTTCACCCGCAGGGTGTCGCCGGTCTTCCAGCCGTTGGACTTCGCCGTCTTCTCGTCGACGGCGATCTCGCCCTTGCCCAGCGCGTCGATCGAGCCGGAGACGATCGGCAGCGCGAAGAGCTGCTGCACATCGCCGGGGGTTACGCCGGACGCGGAGTGGTACTCGCCCTTGACCTCCAGCGAGATGGCCTGCTGCGGCGAGACCGCCGAGACGCCGTCGGCCTTCTCCAGGGCGGTGAGCGCCGACTCGTCGAGCGAACCGCCGCTCGCCATCGTCACCATGTAGTCGGCCTTGATGTTGTCCGTGGTCATCCGGTCGACCGCCTGGCCGAGGGTGACGCCGAGGACCGAGATACCGGTGACCAGGGTGAGACCGATCGCCAGCGCGGAGGCGGTGGCGCCGGTACGGCGCGGGTTGCGGACCGCGTTCTGCGCGGCCAGCTTGCCGGAGACCCCGAACAGTCGCTTCAGCAGCGGGCGGACCAGTGCGATCACCGGCCGCGACAGCAGCGGGATCAGCACGATGACGCCGATCAGGGTGAGGAAGGCACCCACCGCGATGATCGTCCGGCCGGACGATCCGCTCTTGGAAGCGCCCGCCACGATCGCCGCCCCGCCCAGCAGGGTGAGCACCGCGCCGATCGAGTTCCGCAGCACCAGGGATTTGACGGTGGCCGTCGCGTGCACGCTGCTCATCGCCGCGACCGGCGGGATCTTGGCGGCCCGGCGGGCGGGCAGCCAGGCGGCCAGCACGGTGATCAGGACACCGACGGCGAACGCCGCGAGGACCGCGGTGGGCGAGACGATCAGAGGCCCGGCCGGGATCTTCCCGCCGAACAGGCCCATCGCGGAGCGCAGTCCGATGGCGAGGCCGAGACCGAGGGCGAAGCCGACGACCGAGGCGATCACGCCGACGACGGCCGCTTCGATGAGCACCGAGCGCTTGACCTGGCGGCGGGAGGCGCCGACGGCGCGCATCAGTGCCAGCTCCCTGGTGCGCTGGGCCACCAGCATGGTGAAGGTGTTGGCGATCAGGAAGACACCGACGAACAGGGCGATACCGGCGAAGGCGAGCAGCATCCCGTTGAGACCGCTCAGACCGGACTCGATCTGCTTGGCCTGCTCGTCCGCGAGCGCCTGGCCGGTCTTGGCCTCGGCGTCCTTGGGCAGCAGCGGCTTCACTCCGGCCAGCAGTTGCTCGGCGGAGGTGCCGGGCGTGGCGGACACGTTGGCGTCCCTGAACATGCCGGGCCTGAGGTAGAGCTTCTGGGCGACCTCGGTGTCGAAGAGGACCAGGCTGCCGCCCGCGTTGACCGCGCCGTCCTCGGTGGTGAAGACACCGGAGAGGGTGTACTCCTTCACCGGCCCGTTCGTGGCGACCCGGACCTTGTCACCGACCTGGTACTCGCCCCTCTTCGCGGTCTCCTTGTCGAGCGCGATCCGGTCGGCCGCGACCGGGCCCGTACCTTCGACGAAGGTGTACGCGGAGTCCTTGCCGTTCTTGCCGGGGGAGTAGTTCCCGCCGGTGTTCGACCAGCCGTTGCCGATCAGCTTGCCGTCGGGGTCGGCGACCCCGGCGAAGCCGGAGACCCGGCCGGTGGCGGTGTCGACGCCGTCCAGGCCCTGGATCTTCTTCAGGGTGGCGGCGGTGATGCCGGGCGTCTTCTCGTCGCGCTGGTCGGCGTAGGTGGTGACGGCGACGGCGACGTCGTTGTAGCTCTTCGCCGACTGGTTGCGGAGCGCGTTGCCGAGGGTGTCGGTGAAGACCAGCGTGCCGGAGACGAAGGCCACGCCGAGCATCACGGCGAGGACGGTCATCAGCAGCCTGGCCTTGTGCGCGAGCACATTGCGCAGGGCGGTACGGAACATGTCTGTCAGTCCTGGGATGGGGAGGGGTTCCGGGAAAGGGCGCGGGGAAGGGCGGGCTTCAGCTGGTGCGGCCCTTGGCGTCGAACGCCTTCATCCGGTCGAGGACCCCGTCCGCGGTGGGGTGCAGCATCTGGTCGACGATCCGGCCGTCCGCGAGGAAGATGACCCGGTCCGCGTAGGAGGCGGCCGCCGGGTCGTGGGTCACCATCACCACGGTCTGCCCGAGCTCGCGCACCGAGTTGCGCAGGAAGCCGAGGACCTCGGCGCCGGAGCGGGAGTCCAGGTTCCCGGTCGGCTCGTCACCGAAGATGATCTCCGGCTGCGAGGCCAGGGCGCGGGCCACCGCGACGCGCTGCTGCTGGCCGCCGGAGAGCTCGGTCGGCCGGTGGGTCAGCCGGTCGGAGAGGCCCACCATGTCGATGACCTGGCGCACCCACTCGGCGTCGGGCTTGCGGCCCGCGATGTCCATGGGGAGCGTGATGTTCTCGTACGCCGTCAGCGTCGGCAGCAGGTTGAACGCCTGGAAGATGAAGCCGATCTTGTCCCGGCGGAGCTGGGTGAGCTGCTTGTCCTTGAGGGAGCCCAGTTCCGTGTCGCCGATCCGTACCGAACCGCTGCTGAAGCTGTCGAGGCCGGCCACGCAGTGCATCAGCGTGGACTTGCCGGAGCCGGAGGGGCCCATGATCGCGGTGAACTCGCCCCGGGGAAAGTCCACGGTGACCCGGTCCAGAGCCGTCACCCTGGTCTCGCCCTCTCCGTAGACCTTCGACAGATCCGTGGCGCGGGCGGCCACCGTGGTGACGCGGGGTGCGGTGGAAGTGGTCACGGGAATCTCCTGTTTCGGGGCTCCGGCCGAGGGCTCGTCCGGGGTTTTGTTCGGAACCCCTCAATCGTCACCGCCGTTCCGCCGCCGGTCGTCAGTCCGCGAGCCCGTTCCGGGGGCAGCCTTGAGTCGCACCGCGAAGGCCCCACGTCCTCCTGCGGTATGACACCGACCCTGAGGTGCCGTTCCGGGGGACCACTGCCCGGCCGGTACATCGCGACCCCTGCGCCGGGGCCCGGCGGCGCACCTGCGGCGCAGCCGCGGCGGACGTCGGCGCGCGCCTGGTGAATGCGCCGTCCGGGTGCGGCGACTTTACGTCAATCCGGATTGCTGGTCGCCGTGCCCGCTACCCCGCCCAGGCATGTGGCGATGCCCTTTCGCGAGTGCTGACGACCCCTCAAACGATCAATAAAATAAGACAACATCGCGCCACTGATCCGCTGTTCGGGGGAAGTCCCCGGATAGGGTCATGTGCCAACGCGGAGCCGCGCGCCAGGCCTGGATGGTGGAATGCAGACACGGCGAGCTTAAACCTCGCTGCCCCTCGGGGGCGTACCGGTTCGAGTCCGGTTCCAGGCACCACTTCTCACTGGGCGGCCAATCCGGCGGAGCGCCCCGGAACGCGACCATTTCCGGGGTGCGGGCCACTCGCGGCCTATGCCCCATCACTCCGGCGGTCGCTCTCACCGTCCGGATGCGACGATGTCATACCGGTCGGTCGGCACGCTACTGGACCGCGGGCCCGGACGGTATGGGCCGAGCCGGATTTCCGCACGGCCAGGTGGCTGACGGGCGGGTCCCGCCGCGGACAGACTTCCGCAAAGATCCTCCCCAAGCACTAGTCTGATTCTTTTGCCTACCCATTACTCTTGTGGGAAGGCCACGCAGGGTGGCCATGGAGGAGTGAGATGAGGAGCAGCAACCCGGTCTTCTCGCGACGGGGCTTCAGCCGCGACAACGGATACGCGGGCTTCAACGCGGCGCCGCAGGCCGGGGCCCCCGCAGCGGGCGCCAACCCGTACGCGCAGGGCACCGCCGCGAACCCGTACGCCACCAACCCCTACGCCCAGCCGGACGCCCAGTACGGCGCCCCGCAGGCACCGACGCGCACCGGCGCGATGACGATCGACGACGTCGTCACGCGGACGGCGATCACACTGGGCACCGTGGTGCTCGGCGCCGTGCTCGCCTGGGCGCTGCTGCCGGTCGACGAGGCGAACCTCGGCAAGTCGTACGGCATCGCGATCGGCGCCGCCCTGGTGGCGTTCGTCCTGTCGCTCGTCCAGTCCTTCAAGCGCAAGCCGGTGCCGGCGCTGATCGTCTCGTACGCGGCCTTCGAGGGTGTCTTCCTCGGAGTGATCTCCAGCGCGGTCAGCACGTACATCGGACCCGGCGTCGTGATGCAGGCGGTGATGGGCACCATGTGTGTCTTCGCCGGTGTGCTGCTCGCGTACAAGATGCGCTGGATCCGTGTCACGCGACGCTTCTACGGCTTCGTGATGGCCGCCGCCATGGGCTTCATGCTCCTGATGGTGGTCAACCTGCTGTTCGCCGTCTTCGGCGGCGGTGACGGCCTGGGCTTCCGCAGCGGTGGCCTCGGCATCCTCTTCGGTGTCATCGGCATCGTCCTCGGTGCGTGCTTCCTGGCCCTGGACTTCAAGCAGGTCGAGGACGGCATCGCCTACGGCGCCCCCCGCGAGGAGTCCTGGCTGGCGGCCTTCGGCCTCACCATGACCCTGGTGTGGATCTACCTGGAGATGCTGCGTCTGCTCTCCATCCTCAGCGGCGACGACTGATCGCACGCACCCGCACGACGGGAACGGCCCGCAGGCACTGGGCGGTTTCTAGGGATCGTCGCAACACGTGGTTGGTTTGGTCAGGCCGCGAGTAGTTTATGCAGGCGCTCGGCTGGGGTTTCCCAGCCGAGCGTTTTGCGTGGGCGGCCGTTCAGCTCGGCAGCGACGGCATCGAGGTGTTCGCGGGTGTGGACCGAGAGGTCAGTGCCTTTGGGGAAGTATTGCCGGAGCAGACCGTTGGTGTTTTCGTTGGAGCCGCGCTGCCAGGGACTGGCCGGGTCGCAGAAGTAGACCGGGACGTTGGTGGCGACGGTGAAGGAGCCGTGGGCACCCATCTCCGAGCCCTGGTCCCAGGTCAGGGACCGTCGGAGGTGTGACGGCAGCGTCTGGACCGTGGTGACCAGCGCGTCCCGGACGGGCTCGGCGCCGTGGTCGCCGGGCAGGTGCAGGAGCATGACGTAGCGGGTGGCGCGCTCGACCAGGGTGCCGATGGCCGACTTCCCGTCCTTGCCAATGATCAGGTCGCCCTCCCAGTGGCCGGGGACGGCACGGTCTTCGGCTTCGGCGGGGCGTTCGCTGATCATGATCATCGGGGTGGCGAACCTGGGCTGGCGCTGCTGGGCCTGACGGCGCGGCCTGCGCCGGGCGCGGCCCGTCCGCAGGGCGCGGGCCAGTTCGCGGCGCAGTTCACCGCGGCCTTGGACGTAGAGGGCCTGGTAGACCGTCTCGTGGACCACGTGCATCTCCGGCCGCTGGGGGAACTGTGCCCGCAGAGCCTGGCAGATCTGCTCCGGGCTCCACCGTATGTCCAGGTGGTCCTGGATGAAGTCCCGCAGCTGCGGGTTCTGGCCGATCTTCCCGGGCTTCGGGCGGGGCCGGCGGGCATCGGCGCGGACCTGGGCCGCATGCGGCCGGTACTGGCCGTTGACCGGGTGACGGTTGCGGCGGATCTCCCGGCTGACCGTGGACGGGCTGCGGCCCAGCTCGGCAGCTATCGCACGGACCGTGGCCCTCTCCCGCAGCCGGTCGGCGATGTGAATGCGGTCGGTCTCACGCAGATACCGCGAGGGACCGGGCGGGGGCGCCACCGCGGTGATCGGTGACGCCCCGACGTGCCCGCCGGACGGTGCACGGCCGTTACGCCAGCGCCGCCCGGTTTTCTCGTTGATGCCGACGATCCGGCACGCCTCTTTGTTGCTCACACCCTGCTGCATGAGCTGAAGGTAGAGGCGCCGTTCCTCGGACAAGGCACGGCGCCCCTGAACAACGGATCGGTCCCGGATCTTGAAGCCCATCGCATCCCCTGAACTGGGGTGTTGCGACAACCACTAGAACTCAAGCTGTGCCTGCGGGCCGTTCCCGTTTGTCACGCCGGTCCAGAGCAGCTTGCGGGCGGCTCTTCTGAGGTCGTACTCGTGGATGAGCGCCTTCGCGTGTCCGTAGGCGAGGTCGTGCTCGCTCCGCAGCCAGCTGACCTTCTCCTCGAAGCGGAGAGCGGGGCCTTCCTCCACGGTGCGGAGCCGGTCGGCGATTTCACGACCGGTGCAGCGGGGGATCCGGGCGAGCAGATTGCGATGGGTCTCTTCGGAGAAGACTTGGGACATCGGCGCCTCCGACGCATTGCGCGTTGCCGGTCCTTGCCGACACGGTGCCCGAGCATCGACCCGTTGGCAACCGTCCTGCCGGGGCGCGTAGGGTCGTTGAGTGCTCGATACGACCCCGCTGATCACCGCCGTGGACCGATTCGCCGACCGGCTGCGCGCCGCCCCGCAGAGCCTGCTGCAGCGCGGAGCCGCTGCCGAAGGACTTGCCGCGGCCCGGGAACTGGCGTTGCGCGCCCAGCGGATCGAGGCGCCGGACCGGGAGCCGCACACCATGCCGGACGCCGGGATCTTCTCGATCGGCGACCAACTCGCCGTGGCGGGGCGCGATCTGGCGGTAGCACTGGAAACGGCCCCGTCGGCTGAACTGGACGAGGCCGTGCGATTCGTGAACGAGGCCGCTGCGCGCGCGTTCGCGTAGCGGCGGGGCAGTCCGGGGGATCGCCCCGGCGGGCGGCGGCCGGCGAGGGCCGCTGTGCCCGGATACCGCGGTGTCAGAACGAGGCGATGACGCGGTCGGCGAGGATGTAGACGTTCTCCTCGCCGCAGGAGAAGGTCAGGGCGTACGCGCCGGAGACGCCGGAGCCGCCCAGCAGCACCGGGTGCTCACCGGCGAGCAGCGAACCGGCCAGACGCTCGGCCGTCTCGCGGTGGCCGGGGGTCATACAGAGCGTGGTGCCGTCGGCGAATACGTAGACGTCGAGCGTGCCGAGCGGGCCGGGGCGTACATCGGCGAGTTCCGTACGGCTTTCGGCGAGCTCTTCGAGGCGGTTCACGGTGCGCTCGTGGTCGGTGACGACCGGGGTCTGCACCGGTACGAAGTCGGGGTGCGAGGGGTGCCGGCGGCGGGCGGCGGCCAGCTCGGGGGAGTCCTCGGCGAACTCCGCCGGGCCGGGCAGCTCGGTCAGTTCCGTCAGCTCGTCGAGGGCTTCGGCGGCGTCGAGGTCCATCGCGTCGAGGCCCGCGAAGTCGGCCTGGCGGGGCATGAAGAAGGGCGCGTCCTCGCCCATACCTGTCAGGCCGCCCAGCAGGGACGGGGCGTCGGCGGCATCGCGCGCTTCCTGGGTGGCCCAGAAGGCACGGGCCTCGGCGAGCTCGCGCTCGCGCTCCTCGGCGAGTGCCTCGGCGACGGCCGCGCGTATCTCGGCGACGGGGGTGACGGTGCTGCGGCTCTGCGCGGGCACGGCGACGCCGTGCACACGGGCCTCGGCCAGCTCGGTACGAAGGGCTGTGACCTGCTTGCGCAGCCCGTGAGCAGCGTGCAGAGCAGCAGCGCCCACGGCCGTGGCGGCGGCGGTGGTCAGCAACAGGGCAAGAGACATGGCGCTCACTGACATACTCCCGGTTTCAATCGATCCCCCGACTTCCTACATCAGCTTGTCCCCTACCTGCGCCCTGTGTCAGTGCATTACGTCACGAATTGGACAGGTCTTTGGGCCCAGGGTTTAACCCTGGGGTGGGTGTGACCTGCGGGAATGGCTCTCCCCCAGGAGATAGGTCACATCCTGGGGGAGATTCGGTCACGGTCGGGGCTCGGAACCGGCCACCGTAGGGGGCGCGGGCCCGCTGACGGCTATGTCAGGTCCGTCCCGTTCGCGGCCCGGCTCGGCTCGGCCCGGCTCAGCTCAGTCGCTCGATGACCATCGCCATGCCCTGGCCGCCGCCCACGCACATGGTCTCCAGACCGAACTGCTTGTCGTGGAACTGCAGGCTGTTGATCAGCGTGCCGGTGATCCGGGCGCCCGTCATGCCGAAGGGGTGGCCGACGGCGATCGCGCCGCCGTTGACGTTGACCTTCTCCAGCGGCAGGCCGAGGTCGCGGTAGGAGGGGATCACCTGGGCGGCGAACGCCTCGTTGATCTCGGCCAGGTCGATGTCGTCGATGGTCAGCCCGGCCCGCTTCAGCGCCTGCTTGCTGGCCTCCACCGGCCCGTATCCCATGATCTCGGGGGAGAGGCCGGAAACGCCGGTCGAGACGATCCGGGCCAGCGGGGTCAGGCCCAGCTCGCGGGCCTTGGTGTCGGACATGATCACGAGTGCGGCGGCGCCGTCGTTGAGCGGGCAGCAGTTGCCCGCGGTGACCAGGCCGTCGGGGCGGAAGACCGGCTTCAGGCCCTGCACGCCCTCCAGGGTGACGCCCGCGCGCGGACCGTCGTCCTTCGAGACGACCGTGCCGTCCGGGGTGGTGACCGGGGTGATCTCGCGCTCCCAGAAGCCGTTCTTGATGGCTTCCTCGGCGAGGTTCTGCGAGCGGACGCCGAACTCGTCCATGTCCTGGCGGGTGACGCCCTTGAGCCGGGCCAGGTTCTCCGCGGTCTGCCCCATCGCGATGTACGCGTCCGGGACCACGCCGTCCTCGCGCGGGTCGTGCCAGTCGTCGCCGCCCCGCTCGGCGCGGGCCGCGGTGCGGGCCTCGGCGTCGGCGAACAGCGGGTTGTGCGTGTCCGGCAGGCTGTCGGAGTTGCCCTTCGAGAAGCGGGACACCATCTCGACACCGGCCGAGATGAAGACGTCGCCCTCGCCGGCCTTGATGGCGTGCAGCGCCATGCGGCTGGTCTGGAGGGAGGACGAGCAGTAGCGGGTGACGGTGCAGCCGGGAAGGTGGTCCATCCCCATCTGTACGGCGATGATGCGGCCCAGGTTGTTGCCCTGCTCGCCGCCGGGGAGGCCGCAGCCGAGCATCAGGTCGTCGATGTCCTTCGGGTCCAGCTCGGGAACCTTGGCCAGCGCGGTCTGGATGATCGTGGCGGTCAGGTCGTCCGCGCGCAGATCCTTCAGCGAGCCCTTGAAGGCCCGGCCGATGGGGGAACGGGCTGCAGAGACGATCACGGCTTCGGGCATCACGCGGCTCCATGAGGGCTGGAAGGCGGGTTCTGGCAGGTGCTGAGTTGGAAGTTACCTGTACGTAGACGCCGGGTCACCGGGGAGCGCGTGTGACGCGGACCTCTTTTCTAAGCGACCGCTCAGTCGATCGACCGGGCGGGAGGCCGGTCGATCAATTGGCCGGGAGATTGCGCGGCTCCCCGTGCGACTCCCCTGTCTCTCCCGTCTCCCTCGTCTCCCCAGTCTCTCCTGTTTCCTCGTGCGGCTCCAGGTGCGGATGGGGCTCCGTGGCCGCGGGCAGACGCCGCCGCCTGCGGTGCTTGAGGAGTGCCCAGGGCGCCCGCGCCCCCGTGACCTCCGTACCGGCCTCCCTGGCCGCCTGGGAGGCCGCCTTGGCCACCGGCAGCATGTCCTCGCGCCGCGCACCGTCCAGACGGTCGGACTCCGGCCACAGGCCCAGCACCGCACAGAGCGTGGGCAGCACCGCCATCGCCGCCGTGGCGTACCCCTCCGCCGACGGGTGGTAGTTGTCCGGCCCGAACAGCTCCCGCGGATTCGCCTCGAACTCCGGCCCGAGCAGATCGCCCAGCGACACCGTGCGCCCGCCCTGCTCCACCGAACCGATCGTCTGGGCCGCGGCCAGCTGCCGGCTCACCCGCCGGGCCAGCCAGCGCAGCGGCTGATAGACCGGCTCGATCGTGCCCAGATCCGGGCAGGTGCCGACCACGACCTCCGCACCCGCCGTGCGCAGCCTGCGCACGGCGGTGGTGAGGGAGCGCACCGACTGGGTGGCCGGCATCCGGTGCGTCACATCGTTCGCACCGATCATGATCACGCAGACGTCGGGCGTACGGGAGGTGTCGGCGAGCAGCAGTGAGACCTGCCGCTCCAGATCGTCCGACCGGGCGCCCGGCTGTGCCACATTCCGCAGATCCACCGGCCGCTCGGAGACCGCCGCCAGCCCCGAGGCGAGCAGCGCCCCCGGGGTCTGCCCGGCCCGGTGTACCCCCTGCCCGGCCGCCGTCGAGTCGCCCAGCAACCCCAGCTGCAACGGTTCCGCGGGGCCGGTGAACGCCACCCCGTACCGCCCGTCCGCGCTCGGCGGAACCGGTGCGATCCCGCCGCCCACCTGCCGTTTCGCCAGCTGGACCTCCGCCAGCAGTACGCCTACCGCCGCCGCACCGAGCAACCCGATGCTGCCGCCGCCGTAGGCCGCGCCCGCCGCGATCCGCCGTGCCACCCTTGCCCTTGACACAGTCCGGTCCACCTCCTCGTTGCCGTACCGCCGTACATACAGCTAACTGCCCCGCAGTGACCGTCGCTCAATCGCTTCGCCCAATCTCGTGCCCGTACGCATACCCTTGCCGCACCATCTCGGAGACCCCGGAGTACACGGTGCAAATCCACGATTCGATGATCAGTCTCGTAGGCAATACCCCGCTGGTGAGGCTGCGCAGTGTGACGGCCGGCATCCAGGCGACGGTCCTGGCCAAGGTCGAGTACTTCAACCCCGGCGGTTCGGTCAAGGACCGCATCGCCCTGCGCATGATCGAGGCCGCCGAACAGAGCGGCGAGCTGCAGCCCGGCGGCACCATCGTCGAGCCGACCAGTGGCAACACCGGCGTCGGCCTGGCGATCGTCGCCCAGCAGAAGGGGTACAAGTGCATCTTCGTCTGCCCGGACAAGGTGTCCACGGACAAGATCAATGTGCTGCGCGCCTACGGTGCCGAGGTCGTCGTCTGCCCGACGGCCGTCGACCCCGAGCACCCCGACTCGTACTACAACGTCTCCGACCGTCTGGTCCGTGAGACACCGGGGGCCTGGAAGCCGGACCAGTACTCCAACCCCAACAACCCGCGTTCCCACTACGAGACCACCGGTCCCGAGCTGTGGGAGCAGACGGACGGGAAGATCACCCACTTCGTCGCGGGCGTCGGCACCGGCGGCACGATCAGCGGCACCGGCCGCTATCTGAAGGAGGCCAGCGGCGGTTCGGTCAGGATCGTCGGCGCGGACCCGGAGGGCTCGGTCTACTCCGGCGGCTCCGGGCGGCCCTACCTCGTCGAGGGTGTCGGCGAGGACTTCTGGCCGAGCGCCTACGACCGCACGGTCACGGACGAGATCGTCGCCGTGTCCGACAAGGACTCCTTCCAGATGACCCGCCGCCTCGCCAAGGAGGAGGGCCTGCTGGTCGGCGGCTCCTGCGGCATGGCGGTGGTCGCCGCCCTGGAGGTCGCGGCGCGCCTGGGCCCGGACGACGTGGTCGTCGTCCTGCTGCCCGACAGCGGCCGCGGCTACCTGAGCAAGATTTTCAACGACGAGTGGATGGCCGACTACGGCTTCCTGGAGGACACCGGCCCGTCCGCGCGCGTCGCCGACGTACTCGACTACAAGGACGGCCCGATCCCGACGCTCGTCCACATGCACCCGGAGGAGACCGTCGGCGAGGCGATCGATGTCCTGCGCGAGTACGGCGTCTCGCAGATGCCGATCGTGAAGCCGGGCGCCGGCCACCCGGACGTGATGGCCGCCGAGGTCATCGGTTCCGTGGTGGAGCGGGAGCTGCTGAACGCGCTGTTCGCCCAGCGCGCCTTGCTCTCCGACCCGCTGGAGAAGCACATGTCGCCGCCGCTGCCGCAGGTCGGCTCCGGCGAACCGGTCGAGGACCTGATGGCGGTGCTCGGCGGCACGAACACGGCGGACGCGGCGATCGTGCTGGTGGAGGGCAAGCCGAAGGGCGTGGTCAGCCGGCAGGACCTGCTGGCGTTCCTCGCCAAGGACGCGACGGCCGGCAAGGCGTAGCGGTGCGGGAGGCCGGGCCCGCGGGTGCGGCGTACGCACCCGCGGGCCCGGGCTTCGCGAAAACGGTACGAGCGCGACACGTTCACGCAGCACCGGCTTAACACGAGTCCGGCAGATTGATGGGTGTCGGCAGGGAGACCCGCCGGCACCCGATACGGCGACACGGACTACGGAGCGGCTCCCGGACCTCCATCGTCGCCAGGACGCGGTGACCGGCCCTGACCCGGACCGTGTCCCTCGCGGGGACCGCCGTCGTCCCGCCCCCTGGGCAACCGGGGGTGCGGCGGTCCCCGCGACACACTCATGTGCGCGGCCCGCGCGGCGGCTCAGCCGGCCGGCGCGGCCGACCGGCTCGCCAGCAGCGCGACGCGTCCGGCGGACTCGCTGCCGGGCTCCGGTGTGTAGACCACCAGGCACTGATCGGGATCGCCGGCCGCGCCGAGCGTCTCGTACGGGAGAACGAGCTCGCCCGCGACCGCGTGGTTGATGCGCTTGACGCCGTAGGTCTTCGACTTCACCTGGTGGTCCGCCCACAGCCGGCGGAAGTCGTCGCTCTTCAGGGACAACTCGCCGACCAGTGTGGCCAGTTGCTTGTCGTCCGGGTGCAGGCCCGCGTCCAGGCGCAGATACGCCACCGTCTCCGCCGCCACCGCGGCCCAGTCCGGGTACAGCTCCCGCGCCGCCGGTTCCAGGAACACCTGGCGCGGCATGTTGCGCTCGGCGACGGGCATCCGGGAGAAGCCGACGACGGCGTCCCCCAGCGCGTTCCAGGCCAGCACGTCCATCCGGCGGCCCAGGACGAACGCCGGGGCCGTGGTCAGCGTGTCCAGCAGCAGGCGCAGGCCGGGGCGGACCCGCTGGGCGCCGGCCGGAGCGGAGGCGCGCGACTTGGAGCGCGCCACCGTACGCAGGTACGTGTGCTCCGTCTCGTCCAGCCGGAGCACCCGGGCTATCGCGTCGAGCACGGCGTCCGAGACGCTCGGGCCGCGCCCCTGCTCCAGCCGGATGTAGTAGTCGACGCTCACTCCCGCGAGCTGTGCGACCTCCTCGCGCCGCAGTCCGGGTACGCGCCGACGGCCGTACGCCTGCAGCCCCACCTCCTCGGGCCGGATGCGGGCTCGTCGTGAGCGGAGGAAATCACCGAGGTCAGCGTCCATGGCGTCGATCGTAGAAGAAGCGCGAGCGCCCAACCTGGTACTGGCAGACCCAGGAACAGCGTCCCTCTGGGTAGCGCGGTGCCGGCCCCGCAGAGTGGAACCGGGCCAGGGGGAACGCCCCGGTCCCGGAAGCGCACAAGGAGCACGGACATGTCGTACAAGAACCTCGCAGGCCGCACCGCCGTCATCACCGGAGCCGCCAGTGGTATGGGCAGCGCGACCGCCCGGCTGCTCGCCGCCCAGGGAGTCAGGGTCGCCCTGCTGGCCCGGCGCGCGGAGCGGCTGGAGGAGCTGGCTGCCACGATCAAGGCGGAGGGCGGCGAGGCGCTCGCCGTCGTCACCGACGTCACCGACCAGGCGTCCGTCGACGCCGCGGCCGAGCTGGTGCACAGCACCTTCGGTCAGGTGGACCTGGTGGTCAACGCGGCCGGTGTGATGCTGCCGAACCCGGTGGACGAGGGCCGGACCGACGAGTGGCAGCGGATGATCGACACCAATGTGACGGGCGCCCTGCGGATCATCCGGGCCTTCACGGCCGACCTGGTGGCGGCGGCCGCCGAGGGCCGCACCGCGGACCTGGTGAACATCTCGTCCATCGGCGCGCACATCGCGTTCCCCAACTACGCGGTGTACGGGGCGACGAAGGCCGCGCTGACGTACCTGTCGACGTCGCTGCGCACGGAGTTCGGACCGCGTGACGTCCGCGTCACGAACATCGAGCCGGGGCTCACCGACACGGAGCTGGCCGGCCACGTCGACAACGCCGAGCTGAGCGGACAGCTCGACGGCATGTTCGACGCGCTCGGCGGTCTCTCCAGCGACGAGATCGCCGACCTGATCGCCTACACCACCAGCCGGGCGCGCCACATCAACCTGCGCCAGCTGATCGTGCAGCCCACCCGCCAGGCGTAGCGCCGTGTGTTCCCGGGGGCGGCTCCGTAGCCCCCGGCGGTCAGTCCTCCCAGTCGGAGCCCGTACGTCCGGAACGGTGCGAGAACCACGGCCAGTTGCGGGCGGCGTGCACGGCGTTGACCGCGACGATCCCGAGCCAGGCGACGATCAGGCCCTCGGTGTGGGCGGTCCCGGCACCGATCGCCGACAGCGGGACGGCCAGGATCAGCGAGATGATCCCGAAGCCGTAGCGCTCGCCGAAGTTCCCCAGGGGCTGCGACGGGCGCGCGCCCCTGGCGACGCTCACCCGCTGCTCGGCGAGATGGCGCCGGACCTGACGGTCGAGCGTGCTGTCGAGCCGCTGCTCGACCTTCTCCAGAAAAGACTCCACGAGCGCGGGCTCGTACTCCGAACCCAGCTCACTACGGGCGTGCAGGGCGGCATCGAGCTCGTTCCTGAGCTCGGAGTCACGGGTTTTCATGTCCTTTACGGTACGAATCGCGGGCGCCGCGGGCAGTGGGGCTAACCCCCCTCTTTGGGCCCGGCGGCCGATCGGCCGGGCGGCGCGGCGACCCAGGTCTTCAGACGGTCGCGACCGTGGTCGCCCCCCGGCGGTGGCGGCTCAGCCATCAGGCCGAGGCGAGATGGACGACCGGCGCCGCCAGGTTCTCGGCCTCACCGACCGGGGACGTGAACTCCTCGGCGGGTGCGTGGCGGCGGCGCGGGCGCTCGACGAGGAACTGTTGGCCGGGCTCGACGGCCCGTCCGGCGCGGCTCTTCACCAGGTGCTCGGAGCGCTGGGCCGTCGGGCGGGGCTGCCGGGCGACACGGACTGAGGCCGCCGGTCCGCCCGCGCTCCGGCCGCACATGGACGTTGCCCCGGCCGCACATGGACATCGCCCCGGCTGCATATGGACATGCAGACGCCTTGCTGGCTGAATGGATTTGTCGGCGCCGGATCGCGGTGCGCCGGATCTACCGAGGGGACAGTATGAGCGGGAGCAGCCCGGCCGCGCGGTTGCAGCAGCTCTTCGAGGGGCGCCGGCTCACACCCACCCAGCGGCGCATCGCGCACTCGATGGTGCGCAGGGCCGGGGACGTCCCGTTCCTGTCGAGCGTGGAGCTGGCCGAGCTCGCCGGGGTCAGCCAGCCGTCCGTCACCCGCTTCGCCGTGGCGCTCGGCTTCGACGGCTATCCGGCGCTCCGCAAGCACCTGCGGGAGGTCGCCCCCGCCGAGCCCGTGCCGGGGGGCGGGGACGACGCGTACAACGAGTACCAGCAGGCGGTGCTCGGCGAGATCGAGAATCTGCGGCACCTGGCCGAGCTGCTCGCCGACCCCGGGCCCGTCGAGCGGGCAGGCAGGCTGCTGGCGGCCTCGCGGCCGCTGCCGGTGCTCGGGCTGCGGGCCGCCTCCTCGCAGGCGCGGGGCTTCGGGTACTTCGCGGCCAAGGTCCACCCCGATGTCCGGGTGCTCGACGAGGGCGGCAGCATGCTGTGCGACCGGATCGACGCCGCGCGCCGGGCGGGCGCCTCCGCGTTGATCTGCTTCGCGCTGCCCCGGCACCCGAAGGAGGTCGTGGACGCCCTCGCGTACGCGCAGGAGCAGGGGCTGGCCGTGGTGTCGGTGGCGGACTCCGCGTTCGCGCCCGTCGCCAAGTACAGCGACCTGCTGATCCCGGCCGCCGTCGGCACCGGGCTCGCCTTCGACACGGCCTGTGCGCCCATGCTGCTGGGGCGGGTGCTGCTGGAGGCGATGTGCGACGACCTGCCGGACGCACAGACGCGGCTGGAGGAGTTCGACGCGAGGGCGGCGGCGCGGGGGCTGTTCGTGGAGTGAGGGACCCGGGCCTGCCGTTCCGATCGCGGCCCGTGGATGATGATGCGGTGCTGGAACTGCTGCCGGGAATCGGTGTCCTGCTGCCGGGCGGGGCCGGGGTGCTGCGATTCGGGACGGGCGCCGATGCGGCCCGTGACCTGCTGACGGCGGCGGCGCCCGGAGTCCACCTGGGGCTGCAGTGCGGGTCCCTGACGATCGAGGGCTACCCCGAACTCCGCCACGCCCACGACGCCTGGCTCGGTGGCTACCTCTTCCAGCCCGGGTGGAACACCGTGGCCGAGTTCGACAGGCTCCGGCTGACCCTGGCCGGTGGCGGCCCGGACGCGGCGGACGGGCTCGCACGTGTCGAGGTGCTGAGCGTGCGTCCACCGTCGGGGGCGGGCGCGGCTGCCGCGGTGTGGGACGGCGTCGATCTGTTCGGGCACCCGGCCGAGGAGGTCCTCCCGGTGCTCCCGGAGGCGGTTCGGCTGCCGGAACCGGCCGCCGGTGTGGACGTGCCCGCGCTCGGGCTGCGGCTGGGCGGGAACGCGCCGGTGGGCGACAGGTGGCGGCAACTGGCCCTGGTCGACACGGAGTCCGACGGCTGGGCGTGCTGCTGTGCCGGCCGGTTCCACTGCGCCGAGGGCGGCGACGGACTGGTGGGGATCATGCGCTGAGGGGGGCACGCGACGGGGCTGCTCCCGCGAGCTCGCCGATTCTCAGGCACCGCTCATCTACAACCACTAATCTCCGGCCGGAAGGCTCACGAGGAGCTGCGGAGAGGGGTACGGACGTGGGACGCGGAGCGCAGTCGTTGGCGAGGGTGGCCGTGATCGTACGGGCCGGGGCCGCGCCGCTGTGGTGGCCGGGGCTGCTGGCCGCGGCGATCGGCACGCTGGTTCCGGGGCTCACCGGACGCCGGATCGGCCTGCTGTCCGGGGCCGCGCTGTTCCTGATCACCGCGGCCGTGGTGGCGCTCGTCCGGAACCGGAGGTACGCGGAACTGGCCGGGGGCGCCACGCGTGCCGGGCGGTCCGACTTCCTCCAGGACCGGGCCGTGACCGTACGCAATTGGCGGCGCGGGCACCGGTGGTGGCTGCTCGGGGCGTTCCTGGTGGCGGTGGCGAGCGCGTTCCTGCTGCCCGGGGCCGGCGGGATGGTGCTCGCCGGGGCGGGCGCCGGGCTCTGGATCAAGGCCGTCAGGATCGGGCGGCGCGAGCAGCGGGACGACGCCCTGTACTGGGTGCGGACCGACTGGGTGCAGCGCGGGCGGCCCGCGGGCAAGCGGGTCAAGGGGTACCGGACGACCGGGCCGATGGCGGGGGACGCCGCGCCCGGCGGGGCGCGGCGCCGGCGCTGAATCCGCCCGCCGGACCTTTGGCGTTCAGGGGCGGTGCGGCAGCGGGCCGGGCTGCGGGGGCTGCTGCCGGGGGGAGGGGGCCGAGGGCGCCGGACAGGCGGTGCGGCGCGGCGCGGCGTCGATCAGCTCGCCGATACGGGCACCCGCCCGGCGGCCCTCGAAATGGAGAGCGTCGACATCGATCCGGTCCTCGGTGAGCAGGGTGAGAACGGCCGAGTGCCCTGCGGCGTACGAGGCGATGCAGCCGGAATCGCCCCGTACGAGAAGCTCACCGAAGCCACCCCGGCCGGTCGCCTCCGTCATCCGCGTCGCGACGCCGAGCGCGGCCGCGGTCAGCGCGGCGACACGCTCGGGCTCCACCCCCGGGGTGTCATGGGCCAGGACGAGACCGTCGGTGCCGGCGACCAGGGCGCCGGACAGGAGCGGGAGCCCGGCCCGTAATCGCTGGAGTTCGGCCAGGACATCCTGCGCTTCGGCTTCAGGAGCCATCGGCTCTTTCGTCCCGGCGCGCAGTCTGAGTGCTCGGATCACAGGGGCCTCCCAGGTGTCTCTGAGCCGGCGCGGCAGAGCGACTGCGGGCGCGCGGACGCCCCTCCCGGCTCGGTGTGCGGATGTGCCCACGAGGCTACGCAACGCGCTTGCCCCGAGTGGGAATTCGGCATTTCCACAGGCACATGCCGGAGGCGTACAGGGGTGCGTGGAGGGCGCGCGGTGGGGCCGCGAGGGTGGTCTGTGCGCGGGCGGGCGCGGGCCGCCTGTCTCCGTGCGACGGTGCGGGACTGTTGACTACGAGTATTCAGACCATCAGGATGTGAATAGGAGACTTACAGTCGCGAGGAGGCACCGCCATGTCAGGACCCCGCCCCGTACGGGCACCGCGCGGTACGGAACTGAGCGCCCTGGGATGGCAGCAGGAGGCCGCCCTGCGCATGCTGCAGAACAATCTCGACCCCGAGGTCGCCGAGCACCCCGACAAGCTCGTCGTCTACGGCGGCACCGGCAAGGCGGCCCGGGACTGGCGCTCGTTCGACGCGATGGTGCGCACGCTGCAGACGCTCAAGCAGGACGAGACGATGCTCGTCCAGTCCGGGCGCCCGGTCGGTGTCATGCAGACGCACGAGTGGGCGCCGCGCGTCCTGATCGCCAACTCCAACCTGGTCGGCGACTGGGCGAACTGGGAGGAGTTCCGCCGCCTGGAGGCGCTCGGGCTCACCATGTACGGCCAGATGACCGCCGGATCGTGGATCTACATCGGTACGCAGGGCATCCTGCAGGGCACGTACGAGACGTTCGCCGCCGTCGCGGCGAAGAAGTTCGGCGGGACGCTGGCCGGCACGATCACCCTGACCGCCGGACTCGGCGGCATGGGCGGCGCCCAGCCGCTCGCAGTGACCATGAACGACGGCGTCGCGATCTGCATCGACTGCGACCCGCGCGCCATCGAGCGCCGGATCGAGCACCGCTACCTGGACGTGCGCGCCGACTCCCTGGAGCACGCCCTCCAGCTGGCCACCGAGGCGCGGGACGCCCGCAGGCCGCTCTCCATCGGGCTGCTCGGCAACGCGGCGGAGCTGCTGCCCCGGATGCTCGCCGAGGGTGCCCCGATCGACATCGTCACCGACCAGACCAGCGCGCACGACCCGCTGGCCTACCTCCCGCTCGGGGTCGACTTCGACGACATGGCCTCGTACGCCGCCGAGAAGCCCGCCGACTTCACGCAGCGCGCACGGGAGTCGATGGCCAAGCACGTCGAGGCGATGGTCGGCTTCATGGACGCCGGGGCCGAGGTCTTCGACTACGGCAACTCGATCCGCGGCGAGGCCCAGCTCGCGGGCTACGACCGGGCCTTCGACTTCCCGGGCTTCGTGCCCGCCTACATCCGGCCGCTCTTCTGCGAGGGCAAGGGGCCGTTCCGCTGGGCCGCGCTCTCCGGTGAGGCGTCCGACATCCACAAGACCGACAAGGCGATGCTCGAACTCTTCCCGGAGAACGAGTCGCTGCACCGCTGGATCAAGATGGCCGGCGAGCGCGTCCACTTCCAGGGGCTGCCCGCCCGCATCTGCTGGCTCGGCTACGGCGAGCGCGACCGGGCCGGCGAGCGGTTCAACGACATGGTGGCGAGCGGTGAGCTGGCCGCGCCGCTGGCCATCGGGCGCGACCACCTGGACTGCGGCTCCGTGGCCTCCCCGTACCGGGAGACCGAGGCCATGCTCGACGGCTCCGACGCGATCGCCGACTGGCCGCTGCTGAACGCCATGGTCAACGTGGCGTCCGGGGCCTCCTGGGTCTCGATCCACCACGGCGGCGGCGTCGGCATGGGGCGCTCCATCCACGCCGGGCAGGTGACCGTCGCCGACGGCACGAAGCTGGCCGGCGAGAAGATCCGCCGGGTACTCACCAACGACCCGGGCATGGGCGTCATCCGGCACGTCGACGCCGGGTACGACATCGCGGAGTCGGTCGCCGCCGACAAGGGTGTGCGTGTGCCGATGACAGAGGATGGACAGTGAGCCTTCCGTCCGGGAACGGGAACGGGAACGGGGCAGGGACGGGGCCGGGGACAGTGACCGGCACCGGCGCAGGGGGCGGCGGCTCGTCGTCGTTCCAGGCCATGTGGCGGGAGCTCCTGCCGATCGGCCGGAACCAGGACAGCGGGGGATACCGCCGCTACGCCTGGACCGGGGCCGACGCCGACTGCCGTGCCTGGTTCCGGGCGCAGGCCGAGGCGCGCGGGCTCACCTACGAGGTCGACCGCAACGGCAACCAGTGGGCCTGGCTCGGTGACCCCCTGGCCGGGGACGCCGTCGTCACCGGATCGCATCTCGACTCCGTACCCGACGGCGGCGCCTTCGACGGGCCGCTCGGCGTGGTCTCCTCCTTCGCCGCGCTCGACGAACTCCGCCGCAGGGGAGCGGAGTTCACCCGGCCGCTGGCCATCAGCAACTTCGGCGACGAGGAGGGGGCCCGCTTCGGGCTCGCCTGTGTGGGCTCCCGGCTCGCCGCCGGACAGTTGACCGTCGATGCGGCGCACCGGCTCCGCGACGGCGACGGCATCACGCTGCCGCAGGCCATGGAGGCGGCCGGATACGACCCCGACGCCATCGGCCCGGACCCCGAACGGCTCGCCCGCATCGGCGCGTTCGTCGAACTCCATGTCGAGCAGGGGCGCGCCCTCGACCTCACCGGCGACCCGGTCGGCATCGCCTCCGCGATCTGGCCGCACGGCCGCTGGCGGTTCGACTTCCGGGGCGAGGCCAACCATGCGGGCACCACCCGTCTCGCCGACCGGCGCGACCCGATGCTCACGTATGCCGAGACCGTGCTCGCCGCCCGCCGCGAGGCGGAACTCGCCGGCGCCCTCGCCACCTTCGGCAAGATCGCCGTCGAGCCGAACGGCGTCAACGCCATCCCCTCCCTCGTCCGCGGCTGGCTCGACTCCCGCGCCGCCGACCAGGAGGCCCTCGACACGGTGGTCACCGGCATCGAACGGGCCGCCAGGGAACACGCCGAGCGGGCCGGGATCGACCTCGATGTCGTACGGGAGTCCTTCACGCCCGTCGTCGAGTTCGAGCACGCCCTGCGCGACGAGCTCGGCGCGATCCTGAAGGGCTCCGCCACCCGGGACACCGGTCGCGACGTTCCCGTCCTGGGTACCGGCGCCGGACACGACGCGGGTATTTTGTCCGCTTCGGTCCCTACCGCCATGCTGTTCGTACGGAACCCCACCGGGATCTCGCACTCGCCCGCCGAGCACGCGGGGGAGGACGACTGCGTGGCCGGGGTGATCGCACTCGCCGACGTACTGGAAGGTCTCGCGTGCAGCTGACAACGGAACCGACGGGCAGGCCCGCCACCGTGACGTACTGGTTGTCCCACGCCTGGCTCGGCACCCACGTCGAGCCGGGCGTCGCCCTGGACGTCTCCGGCGGGCTGATCGCGGGCGTCCGCACCGGCGTCGCCACCCCGCCGCCAGGCGCCACCGTGCTGCGCGGGCTCACCCTTCCCGGGCTCGCCAACACCCATTCGCACGCCTTCCACCGCGCCCTGCGCTCCACCGTCCAGGTGGGCTCCGGCACCTTCTGGACCTGGCGCGAGACCATGTACCAGGTCGCCGCCCGGCTCACCCCCGACTCGTACTACGACCTCGCCCGCGCCGTGTATGCCGAAATGGCGCTGGCGGGCATCACCGCGGTCGGCGAATTCCACTATCTGCACCATGCGCCGGGCGGCACCCCGTACGACAACCCGAACGCGATGGGCGAGGCCCTGATCGCGGCGGCGGCCGAGGCCGGCATCCGGATCACGCTGCTGGACACCGCCTACCTCTCCGCCGGATTCGGCAAGCGCCCCACCCAGTACCAGCAGCCCGACCGGCACCAGCTGCGCTTCTCCGACACCACCGCGGACGCCTGGGCCGAACGCGCCTCCCTCCTCAAGGGCGGCGACCACGCCACAATCGGCGCTGCCGTCCACTCCGTGCGCGCCGTGCCCGCCGCGCAGCTCGCCACCGTGGCCGCCTGGGCCGAGGCGCGGCAGGCCCCGCTCCATGTCCACCTCTCCGAGCAGACCGCGGAGAACGACGCCTGCCTCGCCGCCCACGGCTGCACGCCCACCCGGCTCCTCGCCGACCACGGCGTCCTCGGCCCGCGCACCACCGGCATCCACAACACCCACCTCACCGCCGAGGACATCGCACTCCTCGGCTCCTCGGCGACCGGCACCTGCATGTGCCCCACCACGGAACGCGACCTCGCCGACGGAATCGGCCCCGCCGTCGCCCTCCAGCGCGCCGGCTCGCCGCTCTCCCTCGGCAGCGACAGCCACGCCGTGATCGACCTCTTCGAAGAGGCCCGCGCGATGGAGCTCGACGAGCGCCTGCGCACCCGGGCACGCGGTCACTGGACGGCGGCCGCCCTGCTGCGCGCCGCGACCGTCGACGGGCATGCCGCGCTCGGCCGGCCCGAGGCGGGCGTCATCGAACCCGGTGCGCCCGCCGATCTGGCGACCGTCGCCCTGGATTCGGTCAGAACAGCGGGACCGGTGCCCAGGCTCGCTGCCGAAGCGGCCGTATTCGCCGCCTCCGCGGCCGATGTGCGGCACACGGTCGTGGCAGGCCGGCACATCGTCCGCGACGGGCGGCACGCGCTCGTCGAGGACGTACCCGCAGCACTCGCCTCGGCCATCGCCGCCCTGCACGGCTGACGCCGGACCCCCGCAAGGAGAGCAGCCCCCCGATGACGACGACCGCCATCACCAACATCGCCAGTCTGGTCACCAACGACCCCTCCCTCCGCACGGATTCCCCCCTGGGCACGATCCGGGACGCGGCCGTCGTCATCGAGGGCGACCGGATCGTCTGGACCGGTGAATCCAGCAAAGCACCCGCCACTGACAACGCCGTCGACGCGGGCGGCCGGGCGGTGATCCCCGGCTTCGTCGACTCCCACTCCCACCTCGTGTTCGCGGGCGACCGCACCGAGGAGTTCAACGCCCGGATGTCCGGCCGCGCCTACAGCGCCGGCGGCATCAGGACCACGGTCGCCGCCACCCGCGCCGCCACCGACGAGGAGCTCGCCGCCAACGTCGCCCGCTACCTCGCCGAGGCGCTGCGCCAGGGCACCACCACCTTCGAGACCAAGTCCGGCTACGGCCTCACCGTCGAGGATGAGGCCCGCGCCCTGCGCATCGCCGCCCAGCACACCGAGGAGGTCACCTACCTCGGCGCCCACATCGTCTCCCCGGACTACGCCGACGACCCGGCCGGCTACGTCGACCTGGTCACCGGAGCGATGCTCGACGCCTGCGCCCCGTACGCCCGTTGGGTCGACGTCTTCTGCGAGAAGGGCGCCTTCGACGGCGACCAGGCCCGCGCGATCCTCACCGCGGGCATGGCGAAGGGCCTGCACCCCCGCGTCCACGCCAACCAGCTCGGCCACGGCCCCGGCGTCCAGCTCGCCGTCGAACTCGACGCCGCGTCCGCCGACCACTGCACCCACCTCACCGACGCAGACGTCGACGCCCTGGCCCAGGGCAACACCGTCGCCACCCTGCTCCCCGGCGCCGAGTTCTCCACCCGGGCCACCTGGCCCGACGCCCGTCGCATCCTCGACGCGGGCGCCACCGTGGCGCTCTCCACGGACTGCAACCCGGGCTCGTCGTTCACGTCCTCCATGCCCTTCTGCATCGCCCTCGCCGTGCGCGACATGGGCATGACGCCGGACGAGGCCCTCTGGTCCGCCACCGCGGGCGGCGCCGCGGCCCTGCGCCGTACGGACGTCGGCCGCATCGCCCCCGGCGCCCGCGCCGACCTGGTGCTCCTCGACGCACCCAGCCATGTCCACCTCGCCTACCGGCCGGGCGTTCCGCTGGTCCACGCGGTCTGGCAGCGCGGGGAACGCGTCGTCTGAGCACCGCTCAGCCCGGCCCGCGATGCTCATGCCCGACGCCCGTGACACGGCGTCAAACACGCATCAGACATGCATCAGACATGCGGAAGGACCCGCCCCTTTGCCGGGGCGGGTCCTTCCGCACGGTTCCGCGGTGCGCCGCTGCTCGGATGCTGAACGGGCAGGCGACACACGGCCGTTCACTCCTCCAGAGTCAGGCCCTTGCGGAGCTTGACCAGTGTGCGGGAGAGCAGCCGCGACACATGCATCTGGGAGATGCCCAGCTCCTCACCGATCTCCGACTGCGTCATGTTGGCGACGAACCGGAGCGAGAGGATCGTGCGGTCGCGGCGCGGCAGCGCGGCGATCAGCGGCTTCAGGGACTCGACGTACTCGATGCCTTCGAGCCCGTGGTCCTCGTAGCCGATTCGGTCGGCCAGCGAGCCTTCGTTCTCGTCCTCCTCGGGCTTGGCGTCCAGCGAGCTCGCGGTGTACGCGTTGCTCGCGGCCATGCCCTCGACGACCTCGTCGCGGGTGATGCCGAGGCGGTCGGCGAGCTCGCCCACGGTGGGCGATCGGTCCAGTCGCTGGGCGAGCTCGTCGCCCGCCTTGGCCAGGTCGAGCCGCAGCTCCTGCAGCCGGCGCGGGACGCGCACGGACCAGCTGGTGTCGCGGAAGAAGCGCTTTATCTCACCGACGATGGTCGGCATCGCGAACGTCGGGAACTCCACGCCCCGGCTGAGCTCGAAACGGTCGATCGCCTTGATCAGGCCGATGGTGCCGACCTGGACGATGTCCTCCATCGGCTCGCTGCGGGAGCGGAACCGGGAGGCGGCGAACCTGACCAGGGCCAGGTTCAGTTCGACGAGCGTATTGCGGACGTACGAGTACTCGTGGGTTCCCTCTTCGAGGGATTCGAGCCGTGCGAAGAGCGTCTTCGACAGCGCCCTGGCGTCCAGCGGCCCCACTTCGTCGTAGGGCGGGATCTCGGGAAGTCCTTCGAGACCGTCACTCACGCCGTGGCCGTCGGCGCCGACGTGGTCGAAGCCACCGATGTGGCCGGTGTCGCTGATGTTGCTGGTGGTGCTTGTGCTGCTGCGGGTGCCGTCTCCGGCGTTCGCGGCAGGGGAGTCTGAGTGGGTCAGTCCCTGAGGACATGCTGACGTCGCGTTGTGGGGACGCGGTCCGTCGAGCCGGGGTGACATGGTCTCCTCCATCGTTCTCGGCATATGGCTGCCGATGCCCATACGTGTTCCTGCGGTGAAGCGGCGCCTCCGAAGCCGGCCGTGTTTTGGGTGTCCTCCTACCCTTACCCGGTCCGGACGGACAGTTACAAGCGCCAATTGACGCTATATGTCCGGTTTGTTGAGGTCTTCGAGTATCGCGTGGCGCACAGACCGCGTACTGTTTCAAGAACGTCAGAGACAGCACATACGCATCTGCGCACGCTAAGACGCAGGCAGTGACGAACGGCGAAGAGGGACGGGCATGGACCGCGGGACGGTCGGCAGTGCGAACCGGGGTCGGCTTCAGGTCGAGGTCCGGACCGAAGGGCGCAGCGAGGTCGTGACGCCGGTGGGTGAGCTGGATCACCACACGGCGGATCTGTTGCGAGAGCCCCTGGAGCACGCGGTCGAGCAAGGGCGGGTGCGCCTGGTGGTCGACTGCTCGGGACTCGAATTCTGTGATTCCACCGGGCTCAATGTGCTGCTCGGTGCCCGCCTGAAGGCGGAAGCGGCCGGGGGAGGGGTCCATTTGGCCGGAATGCTGCCGGTGGTGGCGAGGGTCTTCGAGATCACCGGGGCCGAGGCGGTCTTCACCGTCCACGACTCCCTCGAAGAGGCCCTGAACACCTGACCGCGGCGCGCATCGCGACCCCGGGCGCCCCATGTGTTGCCCGTGTCACGCGATCCGCGCAGACGAAGTGGGTGTTGTCACGATTCGGCCGGGCAGAAGACATCCGGCGGAGCCGTGGGCGACCAGCACGCTCTGTATCTGTACTTGTAACTGTTAGATGGCGACATGGTGAATCGGTGAGGTGAAGCGCTGATGAGCACCACCCGGCAGCATCCGCCGGGCGACCTCGGCCGCGAGCCGCAGGACGCCGGCGTGGACGCGGACGCGGGCGCCGGTGCGGCCTCCCCCGAGCCGGTCGAGCGGCAGTGGCGCACCCTGTCGCTGCGGGGTGTCAGCGGCATCGTGCCGACCGCCCGCGACTTCGCCCGCCAGGCGCTCCACGAATGGGGCTGGCTCCCCGCGTCGAGCGCCGACGGCAGGGCCGCCGCCGAGGACGTCCTGCTGGTCGTCTCCGAGCTGGTCACCAACGCCTGCCTGCATGCCGACGGGCCCGAGGAGATGCGTATCGCCTGCACGGCGAAGGTGCTGCGGGTGGAGGTCGCCGACGCGGGCGCGGGACAGCCCGCGCCGCGTACCCCGCACCGGGCCGGACGGCCCGGCGGGCACGGCATGTTCATCGTGCAGCGGCTCTGCCTGGACTGGGGCGTCCTGCGGGTGCCCGGCCGGTCCGGGAAAACCGTCTGGGCGGAGCTGGCAGCCCCCGCATAGCCCGCCGGTACGACCCCGGGGGCGCACCGCCCCGCCATTTGCACCACCGAAGAGCGTGCCGGATCGGCGCGCTCTTTGTCTTCCCTCCACAAGGCGCCGGGCGTACCTTGAGCGCCGATCTGATGTGTCGTCAGTAACTTGCGTCGGTGGGAACCGGCGTGCGGCGACTTCCGGCATGAGGGGAACTCAGGTGTCCTACCAGAAGCGAACAGCTCTCGCGCTGGCGTCCGCGCTGGCGGGCACGGTGGTGCTGATGGCCGCGCCCGCCGCCCACGCCACGGTCGTGGACGTCGACTACAAGTGCAAGACCCCGATCGGCGACAAGAGCGCCGTGTCTCCCATCGACATCAAGAGCGTCAAGAGCGACGGCGGCTACAAGCTCACGATGTCCTTCCAGAAGGGTGTTTCCTCCAGCCCCGTCGAACTGGGCAAGGGCGCGATGAGCCCCAGCGCGGTAATCGAGGTGGGCGGCGCCGACTCCGGGCAGGTCCAGGTCTCCGGCGCGCCGAACTCCGCCGCGATACCCGCCAACACCCCCATCAAAATCAGTGACTTGTCGGGTACGTACACCCCGAAGAAGAGCGGCAAGGTCGACTTCACCGCCGGAGTACTCACCATCAAGGCACTCGGCACGACCACGACCTGCACCCCCGCCAACAGCCCGGGGCCGTCGCTCCAGCTCGATGTGACGGCCGCGGGCAACACACAGAGCGCCCCGGACGACGGCGGCGGGCAGCTGCCGAAGACCGGTCCGCTCGATTCGGCCGTGGCACTCGGCACGCTGGGCGGCACGGTGCTGCTGACCGGTGCGGCCGGGGTGCTCTGGCTGACCAGGCGCAGGCAGGGGGCCGTCGGCCGATAGGGCGCCTCCCGCCGGACCCAGCCGCCGCCGTCACGCACCAGGGAGCCGTCCATGCCGTCGCCGACCGGTCACGCCGCCCGACTCGCTCTTGCCGTACTGCTGTGCGCTCTCGCCATGACACCGGTGGCCGGTGCCGCGGCGGGGCCTCCGTCGCGGACGGGCGCCGCTTCGTGGACGGCGCAGCCCGCGGTGAGCGGTTCCGGCACGGGCGGCAGACCGTACTTCTACCTGGAGGGCCCGCCCGGCACCGTTCTGCGGGACCGGATCTCCGTCACCAACCCCGGCCGGTCCCCGGTCACCGTGCGGCTGAGCGGCGCCGACGCGTACGACGCGAAGGGCGGCGACTCCGGCGTACGCGCCGACGGCACCGGAGGCAGCGGCTCCACCGGGACCGGGCGCTGGCTGCGGACCGCCGCCACCGAGGTGACCGTCCCGGCCCGCACCCGGGCCGATGTGCCGTTCACCGTCACGGTGCCGGCCGGTGCGACGCCCGGCGACCACCCCGCCGCGATCGTCGTGCGCGGCGGCGACCGCTCGGTGGGCGTACGGGTCCGGCTGCGGGTCGGCGGGCCGACGCTGGCCGCGCTCACCGTCGAGGACGTCACCGTGTCCGGGCGGGCCATCCACTACACGCTGGTCAACCGGGGCAACGCGGTCCTCGCCCCGCGGATCGCCGTCCGCGCCGACGGGGTGTTCGGGACGCTGCTGCGGCGCGAGGCCCGCACCCTGCCGGTGGAGGTGCGGCCCGGACAGCGCGTCAGGCTCACCGAACCGTGGCGGGACGTCCCCGCACTCGACTCGGCGACCGTACGGCTGCGCGTCACGGCGGCGGGCGGCGCGCACGGCGAGGCGACGGCCCGTGCGGTCTTCGTCCCGTGGGCGCCGCTGACCGCCGGCGCACTGCTGGTCCTGGCCGCCGCCGGCGCGGGCACGTACGCGTACCGGCACAGGCGGTCGCGCGACCGGCGGCCGGACGACGAAGAACGGCCCGGCCGGTCACCGGGCGATCAACAGCACTCCGGAAGCAGGCACTTGGCGAAGGCGGGAGCGGAATCGTGACTGGACAGGCCGGACCGGCAGCACCCCGCAGATCAAGCCGTCGGTGGGCCGCCGCGCTGTTCGCCCCGCTGCTCGTGGCCCTGCTGCCCGCCCTGCTGATGCTCTCCGCGACCGGCGCCGACGCGGCGGATACGAGGGCCGCGGACGCGAAGCCCGTGGTCACCCTCTCCAAGCAGCAGGCGGGCAAGGGCGGTGAGATCACCGTGAAGGGCAGCGGCTGGCGCCCGAACGCGCTGCTGATGATGCTGATCTGCGGACGGTCCACGACGGACCGGGGCGTGATCGGCGGTACCAACTCCTGCGCCAACGCCGAGGGCCGGGCCGTCACTACCGATGCCAAGGGCGCCTTCCGCAAGAAGATGCCGGTCGCCGAACCGCCCGTGCCCTGCCCCTGCGTGGTGCATGTCGCCACCGTCACCGGGGAACAGGCCGTCGCCGACGCCGTGTTCGTCGTCGCGGGCCACCCGCTCGCCCCGCTGCCGAAGGAGACCGGGGGCGGGCGGCTCGCGGTGCTGGCCACCACCCGGCTGGAGGGCGACAGCGGGATCCTCACCTGGTTCGGCGCCCCGCCCGCGCGGCAACTGGTCCTCACCGTGGGCAACCTCGGCTCCGCCCCCGTCAAGGACCCGGTCTTCGAGGTCGGCACCGCGCACGGCGTCTTCGCCCCGCAGTGGGAGGAGCGGCAGTGGCGCGGCACCATCGCCTCCGGCCGCAAGGCGCAGATCAAGCTCCCGGTCGAACTGACGGCGGGCGCCCACGGCGACTACCAGGTCTCGCTCAAGTACGGCGGCAAGGTGCTGGCCGAACAGCCGTGGGGGGTCGGCCGCCCCTGGGGCGTCACGCTCTTCTGGATCCTGCTCTGCGTGGTCGTACCGGCCGCCGTGTTCCGGATCGGCATGGCGATCGTCGACAAGGTACGGCCCCGCTCCTCGCGCGCCCCGGGCCGCGCCCGGCGCCGCCGCCCCTTGCGAGGGGCCGACGCGACCGCGAGGACCCCGAAGCCGCGCCGCGCACCGAAGCCCGCCGCGGGTCCCACGGCCGCGCCCACCGACGGCCCGTCCACCACCACGGCCGCGCTGCCGTGGTTCACACCCGATTCCGCACCGTCAGAGAACGGACCGACGACGAAGGGACATTCGTGAGTACGCAACGCAGGACGGTCGCGACGGGAGTCGCGATGATGCTCGGCGGCGCGGGCATGCTGCTGGCCGCGAGTCCGGCCCAGGCTGCCGACGTCTCGTACGCGACGGAGTGCATTCCGCCGCCCATCTCCGGGCTGCCGGCCGTGCAGGGCACCACCAAGGTGCAGCTGACCGCGCCCGCCGAGGCCAAGGTCGGGGACACCGTCGAGGTGGTGTGGAAGACGGTCGAGGCCGCCTCCAAGAACCCCGACATCCTCGACCTGGACAAGGACACCGTCAAGCCGACCGGCACCCTCAAGGTGGGCGGCGCCGCCACGGGCACCGTACAGATGGAAGGGCCGCGGCAGAACCCGCCGATCCCCAAGAACAGCGCCATGGTGCTGTCCGACATGAAGGGCACGCTGAAGCTGGAGAAGGCCGGTGAGATCACGCTGACGCCGGACGCGTACAACATCAACGTCTCCAAGCCGATCTCCACGGACACCAAGTGCACCCCGAAGGAGACCGTGCAGCCGGGCGCGACCATCAAGGTCACGGACGGCGGCGGATCCACCACCGCGGGCGGTACGACGAGCGGCTCCACGAGCGGTTCCACCACCGCGGGCGGCACCACCTCCGGCTCCACTGCCTCGGGCGGCACGACCTCCGGCACCACCGCAGGTGGCACGAGCTCCGGCGGCAGCGACTCCGGCGGCTCCACCTCCGGCTCCGGCGGCGGCAGCGGACAGACCGACTTCCCCGGCAAGGAGGTCGCGGTCCACTTCACCTGTACGTCCCCGGGACCGGCCGACATCGCCTCCAAGGTGACGATCAACGCCAAGAAGAGCGGCGGGAGCTACGCCCTCACGGTGAAGACGGCCAAGGGCGTGATGGACAGCCCGGCCGCACTGCCGGCCGGTGCGCTCAAGCCGTCCATGGACATCACCATCGGCGGCGCGGACAAGGGCTCGGTGAAGGTCACCGGCCCGGCCAACGCCGAACCGTTGGAGCAGGGCAAGCCGGTCGACCTGTCCGACATGACCGGCACCTACAAGCCGGGCGCGTCCGGCAAGTCCACGCTCAGCCCCGGCACCCTGACGATCGACGTCACCCTGGGCGCCTCGAAGATCAACATCCCGTGCAAGGTCAAGGGCTCGGTGACCCCGTCGCTGGAGCTCGACACCACCGCCCAGCAGGGCGGCGCCTCCGGCTCCGCCACCTCGGGCTCCACGGGCGCCACCGGCTCCACGGCCGGTGGTACGGACTCCGGCGGCGGACTGGCCGCCACCGGGGCCGAGGACAACGGCACCCTGCGCGCCCTCGGCCTGGTCGCGGGCACGGCGATCCTGCTGGGCGGCGCCGTGTTCACCTTCACCCCGTGGCGCAGGCTGCGCGGCACCAGGTGAGCCGGCTCCCGTAACAACAGCGCGAGGGCCGCCGCACCGGTCGACGGTGCGGCGGCCCTCGTGTGCGGGCGATCAGCGCATCAGCACGCCAGTGCATCGGCGCGTCAGGTCATCAGCGCACGTTGCCCATGAGCTGGGTGACCTTCTTGCGGTACATCCAGATCGCGAATGCGGCGACGATCGCGAGCGCCGCCTCCAGACCCACTATGCCGGTCTTGTTCAGATCGACCCCCGCCAGCGACAGCAGGCTGGTGGTGCAGTCGCCCGCGGTGACCGCGAGGAACCAGACACCCATCATCTGGCTGCCGTACTTCGCGGGCGCCATCTTCGTGGTGACCGACAGGCCGACCGGGGAGAGGCAGAGTTCACCGACGGTCTGCAGGAAGTAGATCGACACCAGCCACATCGGGCTGACCTTGTCGCCGTCCGTCGCCATGGTCAGCGGCATCATGAAGACGAGGAAGGAGACACCGACCAGGAAGAGACCCGAGCCGAACTTGACGACCGTGCTCGGCTCCTTGCCGCGCCGGTTCAGCGCCAGCCATATCCAGGCGACGACCGGGGCCAGCGCCATGATGAAGACCGGGTTGACCGACTGGTACCAGGAGGTCGGGAAGTCCAGGCCGAACAGGCTGTTGGTGGTGGAGGACTCACCGAAGAGCGACAGCGTGGAGCCGCCCTGGTCGTAGATCATCCAGAACGCGGCCGCGGCGACGAAGAACCAGATGTAGCCGGACATCTTCGACTGCTCGGTCTTCGAGAGGTCCCGGTCCCGCTTGATCCGCACCAGCACCGCGACCGGGATGAGCAGACCGGCGACGGTGATCGGGACGAGCGCCCAGTTCAGCGTGTAGACATCGGTGGCGACGAGCACGCCGTAGAAGACGACGGCCACTATCAGCCACAGCAGACCCTTGCGCAGGGTCGTACGGCGCTCCTCGGCCGACAGCGGCTTCGGGACGACGCTGCTGCGCTCGCTGAGGTGGCGCGTACCGATGAGGAACTGGGCCAGACCCAGCGCCATGCCGACCGCGGCGATGGCGAAGCCGAGGTGCCAGTTCACCTTCTCGCCGACCGTGCCGATGATCAGCGGCGCGGCGAAGGCACCGAGGTTGATGCCCATGTAGAAGACGGTGAAGCCACCGTCGCGACGCGGGTCGTCCGGACCGTTGTAGAGGTGGCCGACCATCGTCGAGATGTTGGCCTTCAGCAGACCGGATCCGAGCGCGACCAGCGCCAGACCGGCGAAGAAGGTGCCGGAGCCCGGCAGTGCGAGCGTCAGGTGGCCCAGCATGATGACGGCGGCCGAGATGGTGACCGTCTTGCGCGGCCCCCAGACCCGGTCGCCGAACCAGCCTCCGGGCATGGCGAGCAGATACACCATCGCCATGTAGATGGAGTAGATCGCGGTGGCCGTGGCCGCGTTCATGTGCAGGCCGGAATTGGAGACCAGGTAAAGCGGAAGCAGGGCCCGCATGCCGTAGAAGCTGAAGCGCTCCCACATCTCGGTCATGAAGAGAGTGGCCAGGCCGCGGGGGTGGCCGAAGAAGGTCTTCGCGGATCCAGATGTACTGGCCGGGTCCTTCGTCAGGCTGGACGCCATGGTCGATCCTTGTGTGCTCGGGACGCGACGCCTTGTGAGCGTGGTGCGCCCGGTGGGGGGAGGCCGGCACCGGCGCGGACAGGCCCCACCCCTCACGCCTGAGAGGGGATTCGTCCCGACCGCCGGACTCACGAAGGAGCCGGCTGAAGGGGACGGGGACCGACCGCGTCGGGATCCACGCCCGGTGCGCGTCTCACGCTCCGGGCCCGGCCACAGGTCATTCACTGACTCCGCGACTGGCGGGTACCAGTCGGCCAACAAAAGAGACCCTTGGCGCTAAAAGCTGCCCAAGGGTCCTTGAGTAGTGCAACAGGCGTCGAGCCACCATACGCCACGACAGAGCGGGATATGAATGGACTTGAGAGATGGATCACAGGTCTTGATGGAGCCGCGCTCCCATATTCAAAGGCATCTGCCCGTTTATTTCGCAGACCCGTAGGGGTTGTGGATCACCTCACAGCATCCGCTCCGCGCGGACTACCATCACTCCATGACCCGTGTACTGCTCGCCGAGGACGATGCATCCATCTCGGAGCCGCTGGCCCGCGCCCTGCGTCGGGAGGGTTACGAGGTCGAGGTCCGCGAAGACGGTCCGACCGCGCTCGACGCCGGCCTCCAGGGCGGAATCGACCTGGTCGTGCTCGACCTGGGTCTGCCCGGGATGGACGGCCTCGAAGTTGCCCGCAGGCTCCGTGCCGAGGGTCACACCGTGCCGATCCTGGTGCTGACCGCCCGTGCCGACGAGGTGGACACCGTCGTCGGCCTCGACGCGGGTGCCGACGACTACGTCACCAAGCCCTTCCGCCTCGCCGAACTGCTCGCCCGCGTCCGGGCCCTGCTGCGTCGCGGCGCCACCGAGCCCGCGCCGCAGCCCGCGACGCACGGCGTCCGGATCGACGTCGAGTCGCACCGCGCCTGGATGGGCGAGGAGGAACTCCAGCTCACCGCCAAGGAGTTCGACCTGCTGCGGGTCCTGGTCCGCGACGCGGGCCGGGTCGTCACCCGGGACCAGTTGATGCGCGAGGTCTGGGACACCACCTGGTGGTCGTCGACGAAGACCCTCGACATGCACATCTCCTGGCTCCGCAAGAAGCTCGGCGACGACGCCGCCAACCCCCGCTACATCGCGACCGTGCGGGGCGTCGGCTTCCGCTTCGAGAAGAGCTGACGTTCCGGGAAGAGCTGACGTTCCGGAAACACCGGAGAGAGACGACGAGCAGAAGCACTCATGCGCCGCAGACTGATCAACTCCACGCTCGCCGTAGTGCTTGTGGTGATCGCCGTCTTCGGCGTCTCCCTCGTCATCGTCGAGACCCGCACCATCAGCAACAGCGCCCAGGAGAGCGTCGACTCCGAGGCGCTGCGGCTGATAAGCGTCGTCGAGAGCCGGCTGGTGGAGGACGAGCGGATCACCTCCGTACTGCTGTCCCAGCAGGTCGACATCAAGCGCTACGCGCTGGTCAAGATCCCCGGCCGCGCCCCCCTCGAACTCGGCAAGCGCCCCACCGGCAGTGTGATCCGCGGCACGGCCGAGGGGGAGCACGGCGAGAAGGTCATCGTCGAGCAGTCCAGCTCCACGGTCACCAGCGAGGTCGGCCGCACCCTGATGATCATCGGCGCGGTGGCGCTGCTGGCCATCGTCTCCGCCGTGCTCCTGGCCGTACGCCAGGCCAACAAGCTGACCTCACCGCTGACCGACCTGGCCGAGACCGCCGAACGCCTCGGCTCCGGCGACCCGCGACCGCGCCACAAGCGGTACGGAGTGCCGGAGCTGGACCGGGTCGCCGACGTCCTGGACGCCTCCGCCGAACGGATCGCCCGGATGCTGACCGCGGAACGCCGGCTGGCCGCCGACGCCTCTCACCAGCTCCGCACGCCGCTCACCGCGCTCTCCATGCGGATCGAGGAGATCTCGGTCACCGACGACCCGGACACGGTGAAGGAGGAGGCGAACATCGCCCTCACCCAGGTCGAGCGGCTCACCGACGTGGTGGAGCGGCTGCTGACCAACGCCCGCGATCCGCGTACCGGCTCCGCCGTCGTCTTCGATCTCGACGAGGTCGTCAAGCAGCAGATCGAGGAGTGGCGTCCCGCCTACCGGAGCGCGGGCCGCGCCATCGTCCGCTCCGGCAAGCAGGGGCTGCGGGCCGTAGGCACGCCGGGCGCGGTCGCCCAGGTGCTGGCCGCGCTGATCGAGAACTCACTGATGCACGGCGGCGGTACGGTCGCGCTGCGCACCCGGGTCACCGGCAACCAGGCGGTCATCGAGGTCACGGACGAGGGCCCGGGGGTTCCCCCCGACCTGGGCGCCCGGATCTTCGAGCGGACGATCAGCGGCCGCAACTCCACCGGCATCGGCCTCGCGGTGGCCAGGGACCTCGCGGAGGCGGACGGCGGCCGCCTCGAACTGCTCCAGCAGCAGCCCGCGGTCTTCGCCCTGTTCCTCAGCCGGGTGGCCCTGAAGAGGCGGGAACCGGAACGCCCGGTGCGGTGAGCCGCGCGGTCCGCTACCGCCGTACCGAATCCGCCTCGACCCGCGGCACCTGCTCCGTGCGTCCCTGCTTCAGGAACCCCTCGGCCCCACCGGCCACGGGGTTCTCGACGGCCGGTGCGGGCTTCTCCACGGGCAGCGCCTTGAACACCCACGTCCGGTAGGACCAGAAGCGGAACAGGGTCGCGAGGCCGATCCCGAGGATCTTGAAGACATTGCTCTGGACCGGGCTGTTCCATCCGAAGCCGTACGTCGCCGCGTACAGCACACCGGTCTCGATGACCGCGCCCACCGCGCTGAACAGCAGGAACAGCGTCAGCTCGCGGGTCCGTCCGCTCTTGTCGCGGTCCTGGTACGTCCAGTAGCGGAAGCCGATGTAGTTGCCGAGGATGGCGACGAAGGTGGCCAGCAGACCGGCCCGTACGGTCGGGATGGTTGTGTACCGCCAGAGCAGGTTGGACACCGTGATGTTGACCACCAGGCCGACCGCGCCGACCGCGCCGAACTTGGCGACTTCCCGGGCCAGCAGCTCCAGCCGGGTCCGCAGTCCACCCTGTTCGCTCATGGTGATCGCTCAGCCCGTCAGTCGGTTACGTCAACCCGGTCATGCTAACCAGCCCGTCCTCGCGTCGCCCGTGGATGCCGTGAGAGGTGTGGCGATGCTGTGACACGACCGCCCGGCCCGGAGCAGCCGGAGGGCGTCGTCGGGAGCTCCCCGGGGCGGCGGATACCCTGGAGGAGTGACGTTCCCGGTAGTCGGCATGGTCGGTGGCGGTCAGCTCGCCCGAATGACCCACGAGGCGGGCATCCCCCTCGGCATCAAGTTCAAGCTCCTCAGCGACACCCCCCAGGACTCGGCGGCCCAGGTGGTGAGCGAAGTCGTCGTCGGCGACTATCGCGACCTGGACACGCTGCGTGCCTTCGCGCGCGGCTGTGACGTGATCACCTTCGATCACGAGCACGTACCGACCGAGCATCTGCGGGCCCTGGAGGCGGACGGCATCCCCGTGCGCCCGGGACCCGACGCGTTGGTGCACGCCCAGGACAAGGGGGTGATGCGCGCGAAGCTCAGCGAGATCGGCGCGCCCTGCCCCCGCCACCGCATCGTGAAGGACCCGGCCGATGTCGGCGCCTTCGCCGAGGAGACCGGGGGCTTCCCCGTCATCCTCAAGACGGTCCGCGGCGGCTACGACGGCAAGGGCGTCTGGGTGGTCCGCTCCGAGGCGGACGCGGCCGAGCCCTTCCGGGCCGGTGTCGCGGTCCTCGCCGAGGAGAAGGTCGACTTCGTACGGGAGCTGGCGGCCAACATCGTCCGCTCGCCGCACGGCCAGGCCGTCGCCTACCCGGTCGTCGAGTCGATCCAGGTCGACGGGGTCTGCGACACGGTGATCGCTCCGGCCCCCGAGCTGGACGAGCGGCTCACCGGCGAGGCCCAGCAGCTCGCGCTCCGGATCGCCTCCGAGCTCGGTGTCGTCGGCCACCTCGCGGTCGAACTCTTCGAGACCCGTGACGGGCGCATCCTGGTCAACGAGCTGGCCATGCGCCCGCACAACTCCGGCCACTGGACGCAGGACGGCGCGATCACCTCGCAGTTCGCCAACCACGTCCGGGCCGTGCTCGACCTGCCGCTCGGCGACCCGCGCCCGCGCGCCACCTGGACGGTCATGTCCAATGTCCTCGGCGGCGACTTCCCGGACATGTACCAGGCGTACCTGCACTGCATGGCCCGCGACCCGCAGCTCAAGATCCACATGTACGGCAAGGACGTGAAGCCCGGCCGCAAGGTCGGACACGTCAACACCTATGGCGACGACCTGGCGGACGTGCGGGAGCGCGCCCGGCACGCGGCCGACTACCTGCGAGGAACGATCACCGAATGACCTCCCCCGGCACCGCCGCGCCGCTCGTCGGCATCGTCATGGGCTCGGACTCCGACTGGCCCGTCATGGAAGCAGCGGCCAAGGCCCTCGACGAGTTCGAGATCCCGTACGAGATCGACGTCGTCTCCGCCCACCGCATGCCGCGCGAGATGATCGCGTACGGCGAGCAGGCGGCGGACCGCGGCCTCAAGGCGATCATCGCGGGCGCGGGCGGCGCCGCCCACCTGCCCGGCATGCTCGCCTCCGTCACCCCGCTGCCCGTCATCGGCGTGCCGGTCCCGCTGAAGTACCTCGACGGCATGGACAGCCTGCTCTCCATCGTGCAGATGCCCGCCGGTGTGCCGGTCGCGACCGTCTCGGTCGGCGGCGCGCGCAACGCGGGCCTGCTCGCCGCCCGCATCCTCGCCGCCCACGACGGCGAGCTGCTGGCCCGGATGCGGGAGTTCCAGCAGGAGCTGAACGACCAGGCGACGGAGAAGGGCAAGCGGCTCCGCAGCAAGGTCCAGGGCGCCGACTCCTTCGGCTTCGGGAAGTAGGCGTCCGTGGAGCAGACGGAGCAGACGGAGCAGGCGGACCGGCTGGAGCGGGCGAGGGAGTTCCTCGCCGAGTACCCCGTCGTCGACGGACACAACGACCTGCCGTGGGCGCTGCGCGAACAGGTCGGCTACGACCTCGACGCCCGTGACATCGCCACCGACCAGTCGGCCCATCTGCACACCGACATCCCCCGGCTGCGCGCGGGCGGCGTCGGCGCCCAGTTCTGGTCCGTCTACGTACAGACCGACATGGCGGGCGACGAAGCCGTCAGCGCCACCCTGGAACAGATCGACGTGGTCGCCGAGCTGATCGGCCGCTACCCCGCCGACCTGCGGCGCGCACTGACCGCCGACGGCATGGAGGCGGCCCGCACCGAGGGCCGCATCGCCTCCCTGATGGGCGCCGAGGGCGGCCACTCCATCAACAACTCGCTGGGCACCCTGCGCGCCCTGCACACCCTGGGCGTCCGCTACATGACGCTCACGCACAACGACAACATCGCCTGGGCGGACTCGGCGACCGATGAACCGGGCGTCGGCGGTCTCTCGCCGTTCGGCCACGAGGTCGTACGGGAGATGAACCGCACCGGCATGCTGGTCGACCTCTCCCACGTGGCGGCCACCACGATGCGCGACGCGCTCGACACCTCCACGGCGCCGGTGATCTTCTCGCACTCCTCGTCGCGGGCGATCTGCGACCACCCGCGCAACATCCCCGACGACGTCCTCGGCCGGCTCCCCGCCAACGGCGGCATCGCCATGGCGACCTTCGTGCCGAAGTTCGTCCTGCCGGAGGCCGTCGCCTGGACCGAGGCCGCGGACGAGAACATGCGCGCGCACGGCCTGCACCACCTCGACACCACCGCGCAGGCCATGAAGATCCACGCCGCCTTCGAAGCGGCCAACCCGCGCCCGATGGCCACCGTGGCGACCATCGCCGACCACCTCGACCACATGCGCGAGGTCGCCGGCATCGACCACATCGGCATCGGCGGCGACTACGACGGAACGGCCTTCCTCCCGGAGGGCCTCCAGGACGTCGCCGGCTACCCGAACCTGATCGCGGAGCTGCTCGGCCGCGGCTGGTCCACCGCCGACCTCGCCAAGCTCACCTGGCAGAACGCCGTACGGGTGCTGCGCGACGCCGAGGACGTGGCGCGCGAGCTGCGCACCCGCCGCGGCCCGTCCCACGCCACGATCGAGCAGCTGGACGGCGCGACCGGCTGAGCCGGTCCCGCGTCACGTGTGTGGGGGCACCCTCCGGGGCGCCCCCACACGTCGTCCACTACCCCGCGCAGAGACAGAACGGGTGCCCCGCGGGATCCGCATACACCCGGAAACTCCGCTCCCGGTCCTCCGCCTCCAGCACGGTGGCGCCCAGCGCGAGCGCCTCCTTCTCCGCCGCGTCCAGGTCCGGCACGGTCAGATCCAGATGGATCTGCTGCGATGCGTCCGCGCTCGGCCACCGCGGCGGTACGAAACCGGGCGCGGCCTGGAACGCGAGGAGTGTGCCCCCGGCCCCGGTCAGCTCCAGCCAGTCCTCCCCGCCGGGCACGATCTCTCCGCCGAGCAGCCCCGCGTAGAAACCGGCGAGCGCGGCCGGGTCGGGGCAGTCCAGAACGACGGCACCCAGTGTGGCGACAGCCATGACAATTCCTCCTCCGGACGGATGGATACAGTCGGTTACCTGTACACACGCTCAACAGGTAACCGTTACTGCATGCTCTCGCAAAGGAGGTAACGTCGCAACCATGAGGTCGCACCATGAGTGAGAAGGAATCCGCCCCCGGTGCACTCGCGCTGATCGAGGCCCTGGTCAACACCCTGGACGTCGAGACGGGCGCGGACACTCTCGATACGGCGGACGGACGCGCCGCCTTCGGCCTCACCGAACCGGAGGTCCAGGACGCCCGCATCCTGCGCGAGGCGCTCCGTACCGCCTGCCTCGCCCACGCCGGCCACCGCCCGCCGGACGACGCCGCGTCCCCGCTCGACCGGCTCCTCGCCGAGGCGCCCCTGCGCGTCACCGTGGACGCGGCGGGCGCCGCCGCACTGCGCCCCGCCACCGAACCGGCCGGGCTGACCGCACGCGTCGCGGCGGCCATCGCCACCGCGTCGGCCGACGGCACCTGGGCCCGGCTCAAGGCCTGCGAGGCGGAGGACTGCCGCTGGGCCTACTACGACCGCAGCCCGGCGGGGCGCCGCCGCTGGTGCTCCATGTCGGTGTGCGGCGCCCGCGCCAAGATGCGCACCTACCGCGCGAAGCGCGGCTGAGGTTCTTCTCTCCGGCTCAGGCCGTCGGGCGCCCCATCGCCCGGTACGTCCAGCCGCCCCCGCGCCACAGCTCACTGTCGAGCGCGTTGCGGCCGTCCAGGATGATCCGGCGGGACGCGACCTCGCCGAGCGCCGCCGGGTCCAGCTCGCGGAACTCGCGCCACTCCGTCAGATGCAGCACCACATCGGCGCCGCGCACCGCGTCCAGCGCCGTGTCCGCGTAACCGAGGGTCGGGAAGAGCCGCCGGGCGTTGTCCATGCCCTTCGGGTCGAAGACCGTGACCTGGCCGCCCTGGAGGTGGATCTGCCCGGCCACGTTCAGCGCCGGCGAGTCCCGTACGTCGTCCGAGTCCGGCTTGAACGTCGCGCCCAGCACCGCCACCCGCTTGCCGAGGAACGAATCGCCGCCCACGGCCTCCCGGGCCAGCTCCACCATGTGGCCGCGGCGCCGCATGTTGATCGAGTCGACCTCGCGGAGGAAGGTCAGCGCCTGGTCCGCGCCCAGCTCACCGGCGCGCGCCATGAAGGCCCGGATGTCCTTCGGCAGACAGCCGCCGCCGAAGCCGATCCCGGCCCGCAGGTACTTCGAGCCGATCCGCTCGTCGTGCCCGATCGCCTCGGCCAGCTTCTTCACATCGCCGTCGGCGGCCTCGCAGACCTCCGCCATGGCGTTGATGAACGAGATCTTCGTGGCCAGGAACGAATTGGCCGCGGTCTTCACCAGCTCGGCGGTCGGGAAGTCCGTCACCACGAACGGCGACCCCTCGGCGACCGGCACCGCGTACACCTCGCGCAGCAGCTTCTCGGCCCGCTCGCTCGTCACACCGACGACGATCCGGTCCGGGTGCAGGGTGTCGTTCACGGCGAAGCCCTCGCGCAGGAACTCCGGGTTCCAGGCCAGCTCCGCGTCGGCACCCACCGGCGCCAGCTCCGCCAGCCGCGCCGCGAGCCGGGCCGCCGAGCCCACCGGGACGGTCGACTTCCCGACGACCAGCGCGGGCCGGGTCAGGTGGGGCGCCAGCGACTCGAAGGCGGCGTCCACGTAACTCATGTCGCAGGCGTACTCACCATGCTTCTGCGGAGTGTTCACACAGACGAAGTGCACATCGCCGAAGTCCGCCACCTCTTCCGGGGAGGTGGTGAACCGCAGCCGCCCCGTGGACCCCTCGATGCCCTCGACGTGCTTGCGCAGCAGCTCCTCCAGGCCCGGTTCGTACATCGGGACCTTGCCGGTGCCGAGCATCTCGATCTTCTCGGGCACGACATCGAGGCCGAGCACTTCGAAGCCCAGCTCGGCCATGGCCGCGGCGTGGGTGGCACCGAGGTAGCCGGTGCCGATCACAGTGATCCTGAGGGCCATGAATTGCTCCTGGGAGATGCGGACAGACGTGCGGTGAACGAGCATAGTCGTGCTCCCGAAAACCCGGATTCCGCCCGCCCGCACAGCTTCCCGCCCCCTTCTCCACCCCCTTCCCCGCCCCTTTCCTCACGATTTCACCCACCCCTGTCGCGAAGCTCACGCGGGCGTTGCATAGGCCATCGCGGGGGCCGCGCTCTAAAATTGGGTTACTTAACGGTAGTTAGCGTCTTGGGGAGTGAGCGTCTTGGCGGGTTCGACCGATTTCGACCTGTACCGTCCGGCCGAGGAGCACGAGATGCTCCGGGAGACGGTGCGTGCGCTCGCCGAGGCGAAGATCGCCCCGTACGCGGCGGCGGTCGACGAGGAGGCGCGCTTCCCGCAGGAAGCGCTGGACGCCCTGACCGCGGCGGACCTGCACGCGGTGCACGTACCCGAGGAGTACGGCGGTGCGGGTGCCGACGCCCTCGCCACGGTCATCGTGATCGAGGAGGTGGCCCGTGTCTGCGCCTCCTCCTCCCTCATCCCGGCCGTGAACAAGCTCGGCTCCCTCCCGGTGATCCTCTCCGGCTCCGAGGACCTGAAGAAGAAGTACCTGGGCCCGCTCGCCAAGGGCGACGGAATGTTCTCGTACTGCCTCTCCGAGCCCGACGCGGGTTCCGATGCGGCCGGCATGAAGACCAAGGCCGTGCGCGACGGCGACTTCTGGGTGCTCAACGGCGTGAAGCGCTGGATCACCAACGCGGGCGTCTCCGAGTACTACACGGTCATGGCCGTCACCGACCCGACCAAGCGCTCCAAGGGCATCTCGGCCTTCGTCGTCGAGAAGTCGGACGAGGGCGTCTCCTTCGGCGCCCCGGAGAAGAAGCTCGGCATCAAGGGCTCCCCGACCCGCGAGGTCTACTTCGACAACGTCCGCATCCCCGCCGACCGCATGATCGGCGAGGAGGGCACCGGCTTCGCCACCGCGATGAAGACCCTGGACCACACCCGCATCACCATCGCGGCCCAGGCCCTCGGCATCGCCCAGGGCGCCCTCGACTACGCCAAGGGCTACGTCCAGGAGCGCAAGCAGTTCGGCAAGCCGATCGCCGACTTCCAGGGCATCCAGTTCATGCTCGCCGACATGGCCATGAAGCTGGAGGCGGCCCGCCAGCTCACCTACTCGGCCGCCGCCAAGTCCGAGCGCCTCGACGGCGACCTCACCTTCTTCGGCGCCGCGGCCAAGTGCTTCGCCTCCGACGTCGCGATGGAGATCACCACGGATGCGGTCCAGCTGCTCGGCGGCTACGGCTACACGCGGGACTACCCGGTGGAGCGGATGATGCGCGACGCGAAGATCACCCAGATTTATGAAGGAACGAATCAAGTCCAGCGGATCGTGATGGCGAGGAACCTGCCGTAGCGACTTCGTCCCGACTACGTCAACGTCACGGCCCCCGGCGCCATGCCGGGGGCCGTGACGTGCTCTGTCCGCTTGGCAGTCGCGGTTCGTTCCGGCGCGTTGCCCACTTATGTCCCTTTTTTTAGGGTCTCCTTGAATGCGTACTCTTGCGCGGGAATCTGGAATTCCATATTCCGGAAATATATTCCATTGGCTCCGTTGTGGTGCGTGCTACAGTCCTCAACTGTAAGATCACCGGGATTTTGAAAGGGTGAATATGGGCAAGCTCAAGGTTATCGGTGTGGCATTTTTTGCCTCGGTGGCGGTTGCTGCCGGAATGGGTACCGCGAACGCTTCATCCGGTTGGGATCCTGTCGGATCGAGCACTTTCAAGCACCGTGACGTAAACCTGGGCCAGTGGTTCACCGACTACGTCTACTCGTCCGGTGGCAATTTCATGGCCTGCGTCGACTCCACGTCGAGATCCCACTCGTACACCCTGTGGGAGCATGACCCCAGTGGTTCCAAGAAGGTCGCGACGAAGTCCAGTTCGGGTGGCTGTCTCACCTTCAACGACATCGGCGACTATGTCGACGGCGACAACAAGAAGGCGGAGTTCATGCTCTCGACGAACAACCCCGAGGGCGGTTACGGAGTCCTCTTCTACGACTAGGCCGCGGAATCGGGCGACATTAAATAATACGGGGACGTCATATGCTCGTGGGTCGATCGCGAGCATATGGCGGCTTTTCTGTTTTCATCACCCATTTTGTTCTCTGCCGCCCAGGCGGCCCACCGGTACGGGCAAAAGTCGACCTCCGGCCGGTGTTTCGTATCAGGCCATGCCTGTCCGTTCTTGCGGAACCGGGGTCCGATCGATATTCCTCCGTTGCCATGCGGCCGGGCGGCTACCCGGGTGTTGCGTGATATTTCGGTCAGGCGGCTGTGTGGAGGTCTGTCCGGCAGTCGCGGCAGTGGCCGGGGTGGCGGGAGCGGAAGGCGCGGTCGCAGCGGTCGCAGTTCTGGAGCGGGATGACGATGGCGCCGGGGCGTGCGCGTGCGGTGACGTCCTGGGCTCCTGGCAGCGGTGGTGGCAGGAGCGTCGTGATCCGGTGGCGGAGGAGCTTCGCCGGGTGTTTCAGGGGGACGGGGAGGTCGGTGGTGAGTGTGTGGCGGATGGTGTCGGGGTGGGTGTCGCGTTCGAGCCAGGCGGCGATGCCTGGGGCGAGGGCGTGGATGTCGTTCTCGCAGAGGACCAGCTGGGGTGCGTGGCGGCGCAGGTCGGCGAGGGGGGCGGTGGCCGCGCGCTGGAGCTCCGGAGTGAGCTCCTGCGGCCGGGGGAGCGGCGGAGGCGGCGTCGTGCGTGCGGTGGGGGCCGGTACGAGGACGGGGGCGGGTTGCGGCGTGAGTGCCGGGGGTGGTGCGGGGGCCGGACCCGGACGCGGTTCGGGAGTGGTTGCGCGGGGTGGCGGTGCGGACTGTGGGGTCGGCTTGCTGGGTGCCGTCCGGGGCCGGGGAGCCGCTACGGGGTGGGTGACAGCGCCGGGCTGGTTGTACGAGACGGTGCGGGTGACGATGCGGCCGTCGGCGAGGCGTACGCGGCTGCGGTGGAGGTAGCCGTGGGCTTCGAGTTCGCGCAGGGCGGCGGCGATGCGGGTTTCGCTCTCGGGGAAGCGTTCGGCGAGTTGCTTGATGCCGATCCTGGCTCCGGCGGGGAGCGACTGGATGTGGGCGGCGAGCCCGATCGCGGCGAGGGAGAGTCCGCGGTGCTGGGTGAGGTGGTTGCCGATGACGGTGAAGCCTGCGGCATGCCGGAAGTTGATGTGGATGACACCGGATGACGGTGTGGCGTCTCCGGGTACGGGGGACGGGGCGCGCGGGGGCGCGGTAATCTGCGGGGTATCCATCGGGAAGGGCCTAACTTCCTCGGTGGTCAGGCCCCCGGTTGAGACTGTGAATCTCGTCGGGGGCCGTCGCATGTCTGGAGTTGTCGCGGCGAGCATATGCCAGCCAACCCGTATGAAATCCAGCTCAGTTGCCCCATGTCACCCGCGTGAGTGACGGGGTCGGGTTTGGGTGGGGAGGGTAATTTCCCCAGGTTCTTTAAAGCTCTATGCGTCGTGGAACGCGGGGACGTGGTGCACCGGGTCGTGGGTTTCCGCGACCCGGTGGAGCGGTCGCGGTACGAGGTCGAGTTCGGCCCAGATCGTCTTGCGCGGGACGGGTCCCACGTCGATGCCCCAGCGGTCGGCGAGTGCCTCGACGATCAGCAGGCCGCGCCCGCTCTCCGCGTGCTGGTCGGGGGTGGATGCGACGGGCAGTTGCTCGCCCCGGGTGTCGGTCACCTCGATCCGCAGGAGCCCGTCGCGGTGGGCGGTGAGGCCGAGTCGGAAGTCCCGTCCGGATACGCGGCCGTGGACGGCGGCGTTGGCGGCCAGCTCGGCGACGATGTGCGCGGCCGACTCCGTAGGAAGCCCCCAGTCGCCCAGATGAGCCATGGTGAGGAGGCGGGCGAGCCGCGCGCCCCGGCGGGTGGGGGAGAGCAGCACGGTGAACTGCCGGGCGGGAGCGGAATGTTCGGTTCGGGTGATGTGTTGGTTCACGTCGCTCAGCGTGGCCGTGGCGTGCGTACCGTGAACAGCGACGAGCCCCCTACGTACGGGGATTGTCCCGTGCTTGTCCAGTGCTGTCCCGGCTGTCCGGGGTGACGTGCCGGGGACACCAGGGGTTGAACCAAGAACGGCATGCACATCGGAAGTGGGGCACGGATGAGCGTGGATGAGACCGGTACGGAACGCGGCGACGCCGAGGCGGACGAGCCGGGCTGGGACGTCGATCCCGATGACGAGTCGGGGGCGGCCGTGGTCGCGGCGGTGGGCCGCCAGATCAAGGCATGGCGGGAGGCGGCCGGGCTGCGGGCCGGCGACTTCGGGTCTGCGATCGGGTACGGGGAGGACCTGGTCTACAAGGTGGAGGGCGGCCGTCGCATCCCCCGGCCGGAGCTCCTGGACAGGGCGGACGAGGTGCTCGGGGCGCGCGGGAAGATCGCCGCGATGAAGCAGGACGTGGCGGAGGTCCGGTACCCGAAGAAGATCCGGGACCTGGCGAAGCTGGAGGCGCGGGCCGTCGAACTGTCGGCATACGGCAATCACAACATCCACGGCCTGCTGCAGACCGAGGCATACATGGGCGCGCTACTCGCTACGCGTCGGCCTGCGTACTCGCAGGAAGAGCTTCAGCGGATGGTCGATGCACGCATGGCCCGGCGCTCTATTTTCGCACGGGAGCCCGCCCCGGAACTCAGCTTTGTCCAGGAAGAGGTGACGCTGCGCCGCCCCATCGGAGGGACAATGGTGATGCGCAAGCAGCTCGAACACCTCCTGGAGGTGGGACAGCTGCGGAACGTAGAGATCCAGGTGATGCCGACGTGTTGCGGGGATCACCCTGGAACGGGCGGGCGGATCCAGGTGTTGAAGTTCGGCGACGGCTCGGCGGTAGGGCGCACCGACAACGAGTTCGCCGGTCGCCCTGTCTCCGATCCGAAGCAGCTCCGGATCCTCGAACTGAGGTATGGCATCATCCGGGCTCGGGCTCTCTCGCCAGGAGAGTCACTGGCCTTCATCGAGCAAGTGCTGGGAGAGACATGATCCGCAAGAGCTCTGCAGGGGACGCCTCCGGCTTGGAGTGGTTCAAGAGCAGCTTCAGTGACAGCAGCGACGGCAATGACTGCGTCGAGGTCGCCGCTGCCCCCGGCGCGGTTCACGTCCGGGACTCCAAGGACGCCCAAGGCCCACGCCTCGCCTTCGGCCCCAACGCCTGGGCGGGCTTCGTCTCCTACGCCACCGAGCGCTGATCCCGCAGTCAGTCCTCCTCGCCCTCCTCGCCCTCCTCGTCCTCCCCGTCGAAGCGGTCGAAGGGGCTGAAGGAGGGTCTGGACCGGATGGGCCTGGTGCCGGTCTCGTACACCTCGGAGCGCTTCCCGCCCGATGTACTGGCGGATTCGCAACGGGCGTTGCGGACCCATCCGGGCCTGGTGCTGCTGCCAGGTGTCGTCAGTTCTCGGTGACGGTGACCTTCTCGTCGTTCTTGAGCTGCTCCACCAGCTGCTTGACCTTGTCCTTGTCCCAGAGCACGTTGCCGTTCCTGAAACCCGCGACCGGCATGTTCATCGACTTGCCGTCGCCGCCCGTGACGTCCTTCATGGCGAAGAACATCTGGCTCAGGGACCAGAGCGACATGTCCTTGTCCACGATCAGGGTGTCCAGGCCCGCCCCCATCGTCGGGTACAGCTTGAACGGGTTGAGGATCGTGGAGGGCGTCGCCGTCTGGCTCGCCAGCGCCGCGAGGAACTTCTGCTGGTTCTTCGTACGGGCCAGGTCCGCCTCGGCGAAGGCGTACCTGGTGCGGACGAAGGCCAGCGACTGCTCGCCGTTCAGTGTCTGCTTGCCCGCCTGGAAGTCGGCGCCGGACTTCTTGTCCTTGAAGGCCTTGGGGATGTCCAGCTCCACCCCGCCGATCGCGTCCACGATCTTGGCGAAGCCGCCGAAGCCGATCTCGCAGTAGTGGTCGATGCGCAGTCCGGTGTTGAACTCGACGGTGCGGACGAGGAGTTCGGGACCGTCCATGGCGTACGCGGCGTTCAGCTTGGTGAAGCGACCGCGGCCCGGGTAGACCTTGCCGGACTCGGAGCCCTTGAACGAGGGGATCTCGACGTTCGAGTCGCGCGGCAGGGAGATCAGCGTCGGCCCGTTGGATCCGTCGTGCAGGATCATCATCGAGTCGGTCCGCTTGCCCTCGGCGGAACCCGTGTGGAGCTTCTTCTTGTCCTCGGCCGTCATGCCCTCGCGGCTGTCGGAACCGACGATCAGGTAGTTGGTGCCGTCGCCGCTGCTCGGCCGCTCGATGACCTTGGAGAGGTCCACCTCGCGCTTGAGCTTGGAGTCGGCCCAGAAGTACGTGCCTATGGAGACCGCGAGCACCACGACCACCAGGGACAGCGAACCTATCTTGATGCGGCGGCGCCAGTCGGGCGCCGAGCGCCCCTGCGCGTAACCGCCACCGCCCTGGCCGCCGCCGTTGCCCTGGCCGCCGCCGTTGCCGCCGCCGTAGACCTGGCCCGTGTTGTAACCGCTGTCGTACCCCGCGCCGTCCTCATGACCGCCGGGGTACTGCTGCGGCTCCCCCTGGCGCTGCCGGGGCGGGGCGGGGCGCTGCTGCGGCGGGGCGGGCGGACGCTGGACGTGCCGCATGACGCGGGCGCCCTCGGGTCGCTCGCCGGCGCTGCCCTGCCCGTAGCGGTTGCCGCCACGGTTGTCGTCGGACCATCCCTCGGGCCAATCGTTCATGCGGTCCAGTGTGCAGGCCAGGTGTGCTGGTATTACAGGGGGTGCGGGAAATCGCACCAGGGCTGTTGCGAAGCTGATGCATTGCCGCTGGGAGGAAGCCCCCGCATAAGGTGGACGGTATGACAGATCAGGCCCCGCGCCCGGAGGGCGACATTCCGGGCAAGCCGACCACCGCTTCCCGGACCACCCTCAGCCACATCATGACCGGCAGCGACACCAATCTGCTGGGTACGGTGCACGGTGGCGTGATCATGAAACTGGTCGACGACGCGGCGGGCGCCGTGGCCGGCCGGCACTCCGGCGGCCCCGCCGTGACGGCTTCGATGGACGAGATGGTCTTCCTGGAGCCGGTCCGCGTCGGTGACCTCGTTCACGTCCGCGCCCAGGTGAACTGGACCGGCCGCTCCTCGATGGAGGTCGGCGTCCGGGTCATGGCCGAGCGATGGAACGAATCCACCCCCGCCCAGCAGGTCGGCAGTGCCTATCTGGTGTTCGCCGCGGTCGACGCGGACGGCAAGCCGCGCCCCGTACCGCAGGTGATCCCGGAGACGGAGCGCGACAAGCGGCGCTACCAGGAGGCGCAGATCCGGCGCACCCACCGCCTCGCCCGCCGCCGCGCGATCAGGGAACTGCGCGAGAAGCGTGCGGCGGAAGGCATCGAGGACTGAGAGCGCCCGGCAGCAGGCCTCGCGGCGTCGCGGTCACGGGCAGGCCGCCTGGTCGCCCGTGACCGTGTCGAACTCGCCGTTGTCCGTCTCCTCGGCCCGTACCCGCTGCACCTTCTCGAAGTCCGCGCCCGCCGTCACCCGCATCGTGGCGCCCTGCCCCTGTACCGCCCGCAGCTCGGCCCCCGGCAACGCGACGGCCAGCGACTTCGCGGACCGGTCCCAGCGCGGGTCGTAGGTGATCAGCGTGTGCTCGACGCCGCGCAGCTCCCCGTTCCCGCGCACCTCCCCGTTCCCGCGCACCTCCCCGTTCAGCGGGGCGCGCGTGGTGTCGAAGCCGGTGGCGCGCAGCGCCTCGTCGACCGTCTTGCCGAGCCCGTCCTTCGGGGTCCCGTTGTAGACCTGGACCCGGATCTGCCGGGGGGCGACGTCGACCTCCACCGCCTTCGGCTGCTTGGGCCGCACCGGGGCGAGCGGCTTGTCCTCGCGCAGTGCCTGGAAGAGCTTCTTCGACTTCGCCTCGTCCCATTTGACCGTCGAGCCGATGCCCTTGACCGGGTAGGAGACGTTCCCCATCGGTACGGAGGCGAACTCGGACGAGGCCGGGGAGAAACCGCGCATCGCCCGGCCGAGCTCCAGCATCTGCTCCGTACCGAACCCCTTGTCGGCCCGGACCGAGCTCAGCATCGTCGAGGCGGCGTCCCGGAACTTCACCGGATTCAGCAGCACACCGCTGCTGGTCGCCTGCTCGATCAGCGCGGCGAGGAACTTCTGCTGGCGCTGCATCCGGCCCAGGTCGGCGGCCCCGTCGATGTGCCGGGAGCGTACGTACTGGAGGGCCTGCCCACCGTCCAGCTCATGGGTGCCCGCGGCGAGATCGAGACCGGTGTACGAGTCCTTCATCGGCCGGGGCGTGCAGATCTTCACCCCGCCCAGGGTGTCCACCGTTTTCATGAAGCTGGTGAAGTCGACTTCCAGATAGTGGTCGACCTTGACGCCCGTCATGTGCTCGACGGTCCGCACGGTCAGGTTCGGCCCGCCCTCGGCATAGGCCGCGTTCAGCTTCACCGGGTGCGCGGAGTGCTGCTCACCGGTGTTCCGGTCCTTGTGCTCGGGGATCTCGGCGTAGCTGTCGCGGGGCAGCGAGACGATGCTCGCGCGCTCCTTGTCCGCCGACAGATGCACCAGCATGACCGTGTCGGTGCAGTGGCAGGGCGCACCGCCCAGCCGGTACTTCTTCTTCTCCTCCGGGGTGATCCGGTCGCGGCCGTCGGTGCCCACGAGCAACAGATTCATGCCGTTGCCCGCGCGTGGCCGGTTCTTCATGTCCTTGAACGGATCGATCCGGTCGATCCCGGTCTCCAGATTGGTCACCACCGCATGGCCGATCCCGCCGGCTCCCAGCACCAGCACGGAGAGACCGGTCACCATCCGCATGCCCCAGCGTGGTCGCTCGTCCTGCTTTCTGGACCTGCGCTGCGGCGGAACCGCGCGGGACTGCGGCGGACGGGGGGAGCGGTGCGGCGTGGGCACTTGGGGGACCTCCGCGGTGCGAGGGGGACCGTTCGCACAGTAGGTCCATACGATCAACGGCCCGGTGCGCAACTCGGCGGGGGCGCGCCGGTGTCCCCCATTCGCGGTAACGTGGCGGCCGAATAACGCCGCCTGGTGGGGTGCGAACCCCCGGCGCCCCCGAGGACCACCCGAGGACCACCATGTCTGCCGCGCAGCACCCCGCCGTCTCCGTGATCATGCCGGTGCTCAATGAGGAACGTCACCTCAGGAACTCCGTCCGGCACATCCTGGAGCAGGAGTACGCAGGTGAGATGGAGGTGGTCATCGCGCTGGGCCCCTCCACGGACCGTACGGACGAGATCGCCGCGGAGCTGGTGCGCGAGGACCCCCGGGTCCACACCGTCCCGAACCCGACCGGCCGCACCCCGGCCGCCCTCAACGCCGCGATCAAGGCCTCCCGCCACCCGATAGTCGTACGGGTCGACGGCCACGGCATGCTCTCGCCGAACTACATCGCGACCGCCGTCCGCCTCCTGGAGGAGACCGGGGCGCAGAACGTGGGCGGCATCATGCACGCCGAGGGCGAGAACGCCTGGGAGGACGCCGTCGCCGCGGCCATGACGTCGAGGATCGGCGTCGGCAACGCGGCCTTCCACACCGGCGGCCAGGCGGGCCCGGCGGAGACCGTCTACCTCGGCGTCTTCCGCCGCGAGGCGCTGGAGAAGGCGGACGGCTACAACGTGGAGTTCATCCGGGCCCAGGACTGGGAGCTGAACTTCCGCATCCGCGAGGCCGGCGGCCTGATCTGGTTCTCGCCCGAGCTGAAGGTGCAGTACCGGCCGCGCCCCTCCGTGCGGGCGCTGGCCAAGCAGTACAAGGACTACGGCCGCTGGCGGCACGTCGTCGCCCGCTACCACTCCGGCTCGATCAACCTGCGCTACCTGGCGCCGCCCACCGCCGTCTGCGCGATCGCGGCGGGCATCGTGGTCGGCGCGGCCGTCACCCCGTGGGCGTTCGTCGTCCCCGCCGGGTACGTCGCGGCGATCGTCGCCGGGTCCGTACCGGCGGGCAAGGGGCTGTCGCTGAAGGCCCGGGCCCAGATCCCGGTGGCCCTCGCGACCATGCACATGTCGTGGGGGTACGGCTTCCTGACCAGCCCGCGCTCGCTCGCGAAGAAGGTCATCGCCAGCCGCCGCCCGGCCGTGACCGTCTGAGCACCGGAACCACGCGGGGGCCCTCCGATGTGCCGGAGGGCCCCCGCGGTGCGTCGTACCCCGCTACCAGCCGAAGCCCGGCTGGATGTCCATGCAGGCCTTGTCGTCGTCGCCGTTGAGCGCCCGTGCGCTGTCCGGCGTCTTCTTCTCGGCGGCGGGCGCGTGGTAGTCCCCGTCCTCGCGCCAGTCGGCTCCCACGGTCAGTGTGATGCCCGAGACATCGGTCGACTTCTTCACCGCCGACAGCGGGATGCCGAGCGCCTTGGCGACCGCCTGGGCGTTGCCCTCCATGTCCACGCTGGGGAAGAGGATCCCGGTCCGCTTCGCCGGTTCGGTGTTCTGCGTGTCGATCGTGGTCTGGGTGAAGTCCTTCCCGGCCAGCAGGTCCTTGACCGCCGTCGCCCGGCCCTTGACCGGATAGTCGATGTCGGTACGCGTTCCGTTGCGGACCGTCACCGGGATGTCGGCGGGGGACGCGGTGGGCTTCTTGGCGGCAGGTGCCTTGCGCTTGGACGACTTGCCGTCTAGCGGGACGTCGTCGCGGACCATCTGGAAGAGCTGCTCGGCGTCGCCGGGCTTGGGGAGCACCCGCTCCTTGAGCGTGCCCGTTCCGTAGACGTTCGGCATCGTCGTCATGGTGATGCGCTTGGTGGGAGCCTTCTTGAGCTCCTCCGCGAGGTCGTACAGCTTCTTGACCGTGCCGATGGCCGGGTCGACCGTGAGCGCGTTGGTCGCCGCCTCGGCGAGGCCGGTCAGCTTGCCCGGGTCGGTGAGCTTGGTGCCCTTGCGCAGCTCACGGACCATCGAGTTCATGTACATGTGCTGGGCGTGGGTACGGCCGAGGTCGGTGCCGTCCTCGAAGCCGTAGCGGGTTCGCAGCCACTGGAGGGCCTGCTTGCCCTTGATCTTCGTGGTGCCCTTCTCCAGCTTCAGCCCGGAGCCCTTGCCCTCGCTGGTGTGCGAGTAGACGTTGCCCTTGACGCAGACCGGGACACCGCCGATCGCGTCGGCCATCGAGATCACACCGGAGAAGTCGATCATCATGAAGTGGTCGATGGTGATGCCGGTGAGCTCGTACCAGGTCGCCACGGTGCATCCGGGACCGCCGCGGCCGAGCGTCTCGTTGGTCATCGCCAGACCGGTGGTCGCGGGGTAGACGCGCTTCGTCTTCGGGTCGGTGCACTTCGGGATCTTCAGCATGGTGTCGCGCGGCATGCTGATCACCGACATGTTGCTGCGGTCGGCCGAGAGATGGAGCAGCATCTGTACGTCGGCCAGGGGCGGCGCCCCGAAGGTGTTCTTCCCCCCGCCGAGCTTCTGGTTCTCCTTGGAGTCCCGCGCGTCCGAGCCTATGAGCAGGATGTTCAGCGGGGTCTGACCGGCGGCATTGGCCTTGTGATCGGCCATCTTCTTGTCGCCGAGGGTCAGATCGGCCTTCTTGAGATTGCCGTTGAGGTGCTCGTAGTAGAGGTAACCGGCGCCCGCGCCGCCGATTATGAGCAGCGCGAGTACCGACGCACCCCAGCGCAGCACCCGGCGTTTGCTCTTCTTGCCGTGCCGCTTCGCGCCACCGCGCCGGTGGCCGCTCTCGGCGGGCGTGGCCCGCCGCTTCCCGGAGCCGGAGTCCGTGCCCTTCTCCGGTCCCTCCTTCTCCGCCCCCTCCTCGTAGAGCTTGTCGTCCCAGCCGAGTTGGCCGGCGTGCCGGACGCGTGGCCGCGTCCCCTCCCCGGGCGTACTGCTCCGTGCCACCAGGACCCCCCTGCTGCTCAGACTCGTGGTTCCGCGCAGTGACCCGGTGTCACTTGGCGCACTCTGCCTTGTCGGCGTTTGCTTGCTGAATGTCGGCCGGCACCTTTGCCGGCCCGGTGATGGGAGTGCCCGCGCCCTTGAAGTCGTCCCCCAGGGTCAGCACCATCGCCTGGAGCCCTTCGGCGTCCGTGGTGCCCTTCTTCATGGCCGAGCCGGGCAGGCCCATCATGGCGGCCAGCGCGCGGGCCTGGTCCGCCTGGTTCGGCGCGTACTCCAGCGTCGTCTTCGCGGCCTTCGCCGGGGCGTTGGCCTTGTTGGTGGACCTGAGTACACCCTGCTCGTTCTGGAGCCAGGCGACCGTCGCCTGCGCGGCGCCGGGCACCTTGCCGCCGTTGTACACATCGACGCGTACGTCGCCCGCAGCCGCCTTGGAGCCCTTGAGGAGCGCGTCCTGCTTGCTCTTCGCGGCCTTCTTCTTCGACTTCACCTCGGTCAGTGAGGTGTCGTCGCGCATCATGGCGAACAGCGGGTCGGCCTTGGCCGTGTCCGGTACGACGGTGACCGGTGTCTTCTCGGCCGGGTTGTCCTTCACCGGCACCGTGGTGAAGGTGATGTTCTTCGTGTTGACCTTGCTGAGCTCCTGGGCCAGCGATGCCAGCTTCTTCCCCGTGCCGATGCCGGTGTCGACGGTGAGTGCCTTGGTCGCCGCGTCCGCCAGCTTGTACAGCTTGGGCAAGCTGGTCAGGGTGTCGTCCGACTGCATCTGCCGGATCATCGACGCGATGAACTGCTGCTGGACCCTGATCCGGTCCAGGTCGCCATGATTGCCGAAGCTGTGCCGGGTCCGCACGAACGCCAGGGCGTCCTCGCCCTGGATGCGGTGCTTGCCCTCCGGCAGGTCCAGGTGCGAGTCCGGGTCCTTGACCGGCTTGGCCAGGCAGATCTCGACCCCGCCGACCGCCGTGGACAGCTCCTTCACCGCGTTGAAGTCGACCATCATGAAGTGGTCGACCTTCAGGCCGGTGATCTCCTTGACCGTTTCCATGGTGCAGCCGGCGTTACGGCCCTTCTGGCCGAGGCTCTGGTTGAAGCGGACGTTCGGCGTGCCCGAGACGACCTTCTCCGAGCCGTCCGGCTGCTTGACCTTGCAGTCCGGGATGTCGGTGATCAAGTCGCGGGGGATGCTCAGTGCCGTCGCGTTGGTGCGGTCCTCGGAGACGTGGAAGAGGATGTTGGTGTCGGCGTGGCCCACGCTGCCCTTGTCGCCGTAGCCCTCGTTGCCCTTGCCGGTGCGCTTGTCGGTACCGATGATCAGGATGTTGATCGGGGCGTCGGTGTCGAAGACGTTCTTGTTGCCGGACCCGCCCACGTCGATCGCGTTGAGGTTGCTGTTGAAGTGCTGGTACAGCGCGTACCCGCCCACCGACAGGCCGACGAGTACGAAGGCCATCGTGCCGCCCGTCCACAGCAGCGCCTTCTTGCGGCGGGCCTTGGGGGCCTTGCGGCTGCGGCGGCCCGCCGGGCCGGAACTCTCCTGGCCACGCGCGCCGTTGGCCGAACGGCGGCCGCGCTGACCGGGCACCTCGCGGCCCGGACCGGAACCCTGGCCCTCGCGGGCCGTATCCCGGCGTTCGCCCCCGCCGTCGCGGGAGGCCCCTCTGCGTCCGCCGGCACTGTCGCGAACCGGCCCTCTGCTATGGGGAACACGCGCGCCGGAAGTACGGGAAGGGGAATCCGAATCCCCTCCGGAATGATTCAGTCGCAGTTCGTAATCGCCGGTGTCCGGGTTGAGGACCCACTGGTCTGCGGGGTCGATTCCGTCCGCCCGCCCACGGCTTTGCGCATCCACGGTTACTTGAGTCCTCCGTCGGTGCCACGCGAGGCGCCTCCCCCGATCAGGCGCTCGATCTTTCGCTCCAGAAGTGCGCGGCCTGATGGCCGGCAGCACCGGATCGCGTCACACTATCGGCCTTGTTCCACGTCGAGCGACGTGCGTGACAAATTCCACGGTCCTTACAACTGGTCATACTGCTCATTACACGCCGATCACCGGCCTCTGTTTGGGAATTGCTTTACTGCTTGCACAGGTCCGCCGCCGCGTTGTTGCCCGAATAAGTAGGTGTGGGACTGGGGCCCGAAGCGTCCGGGGTATCGGTCGCGGCATTGTTTTTCCCATTGTTCTTCTCGTCGTCACGCTTGAGCTCGTCCGCCGGGACCACGGCGACCGGATCGTCCTGACGCAGCCGCTTGAAGAGCCGGTTCGCATCGGGCTGTACGAGTTCGTCCCGGTTCCGGTTGGCGACGTAGGGCTGCCGGGGCACGGTCAGGAACTGCACCTTGTCGGTCGGTACGTTGCGCATGCCGCGCACCAGCTCGTACAGGTCCTTGAGGCTGTCCAGCCCCGGGTCGGTGGTCAGCGCCTTGGTGGCCGCGTCCAGCACCGGGTAGAGACGGGTCGGATTGAGCAGGACGCCGTCGCTCTGGACCTTGTTCACCAGCGCGCCCAGGAACTGCTGCTGGCGGTCCATCCGTTCGGTGTCGCTGCCGTTGCCGATCGACTTGCGGGCCCGTACGTACCCCAGCGCCTGCTCGCCGTCGAGCGTCTGACGGCCGGCGGGGAGCTTCAGATGGGCGTCGGCATCGTCGACCGGCTTCTTCAGGCAGATCTCGACCCCGTCCACGGCATCGACCATGTCCTTGAAGCCGTTGAAGTCGACGACCATGTGGTGGTCGATCCGAATGCCGGTCATCTTCTCGACCGTACGGATCGTGCAGGCGGTGCCACCGAGCTCGAAGGCCCAGTTGAACTGGGCGAATTGCTTCTTCGTGGTCGTGCCGTCCGCCTGGTGGCAGACCGGGATGTCCACCATCAGATCGCGCGGCAGGGACATCGCGGTGGCGCTCTTCCGGTCCGCGGCGAGGTGGAGCAGGATCGTGGTGTCCGAGCGCTGGCTGCCGCCTTCGTCACGGCCGTACTTGCGGTTGTCACCGGCCCGGCTGTCCGAGCCGATGAGCAGGATGTTCTCCGCGTCGTGCACCACGGAGACGGGCCGCTCCCGCTCGTACGCCTTGAGTTCGGCGGCCGCGGAGGTGTCGGTCCTGATGTTGCCGTCGAGCTTCTTGTACAGCCACCAGCCGGCGCCCGCCGCGACCAGGACGACGAACGAGGCGCCGAGCGCGGTCCAGCGCAGCCAGTGGTGCCGGTGACCGGCTCCGGTCACCGGGGTGGCGCCGGATCCGTCCCCGGACGGCGCCCTGTCCCCGCCCGCCGCCGAGTCGTCGGAGTCGTCCGGCGGGCCGGCGCTTTCGCTCACGTCTGCGTCCATCCTTCACGTTCGGCGGCGCGTCGGGCCGCCGGTCGCAGAAGTAGACGGCTGAACCTCACGCTTGGTTGTGTCCCAGGTGGTCTGTACCGCCGATCATGTACCGGAGTTGACGCGAAGCCCCGAGGACTCGGCCCGGTTTGGGCCGGACGAGTGGTCCTCAGGGTGCTTGTCATACCGTGCTGTTGGTGACCCGTTCACTCTCGACGCGCTTCGCCAGGCCCTCTTCGCCCAACTGCCCCAGGTGCCGGCACAGCACCACGGACCCCCCGGCGGCCAGCGGCGCGAACAGCCCCGCGCTCAGCCCCTCCCAGGTGTCGTACGTACGTCCCGTGAGCAGCCGCGATCCTGCGGTCAGGCCGAGCTTGTCCGCGTCCTCGCGGGACCGCGCCACCAGTTGCGCCGACGTCAGCTCGACGCCGTCCACCGCCAGCGCGGGGGCGTCCGGGTCCACGGGGGTGAACGGTGCGAACCGGTCGCCCTGGCTCGGCACCTCGACCGCGTAGTCCGCGAAGCCCTCGGGTGTCTGCGGGAACCTGCCGCCCAGCGGGCGCAGCGCCAGGGCGACCCGCTCGCCGCGGCAGGCGCGCGCGGCCTCCAGGGTGTCCGGGCCGGTGACGACGAGGTCGGCGTCGGCCGGGTCGCCCTGCACATCGACGAGCACGCCGACCGAGGAACAGGCGAGCAGCCAGACCGCGGACTGCCAGTGCGCGGGCAGCAGCAGCGCGAGCCGGTCGCCCGGCTCGGCGGCGAGGTCGCCCTGCAGGAGATTGGCGGTCTTGGCCACCCAATTGGCGAAGGTGGCCACCGACAGTTCGACGCGTTCTCCGGTGGCGTCGTCGTAGAAAGTGACCAAGGGGCGGGCCGGGTCCGCGGCGAGCGCGGAACGCAGCAGGTCGGCAGGGGTGCGGTCGGTGGCGTTCATCCGCGCAAGGGTACGCGGCGGCGGTGGGCCCGGCGGGGCGGAAGAGTGTCGGCTACACCGGATCGGCAGACGGGCCGTCAATTGTACGGAGATACCCGGGTCGCCGGAGTTGCCGGAGTATGCCCAGGATTATTCGTATGCGTGCCTTCATCACATCCTCGATCGGTGTCACCTGCGCGGCAGTTCTCGTGCTGCCGCTGGCCGTGCCCGCGGGCGCCGCCCCCGACACCAGCACCTTCCCCGCCGAGTCGGCCGAGCCCGTCGATGTGCCGGGCTCGACGCAGTCCCTGTCGATGCGGACCCTGTCGGCGCCGTTCGACCGGGCCACCGGCGTACCCACCCGGGCCGCGGCCGCCCCCGAACAGGGGCTGCCCGAACGCGAGGTCCGCCCCTTCTCCCTGGTCGGCGTCGTCTGGGACGACGCGAACACCGAACTCCACGGCACCGTCCAGGTCCGTACCCGCGCCACCGGCACCGGGGAGTGGTCGGACTGGCAGGACGTGGAGACGCACAACGCCGAGCACTCCGCCGACCCCGGCACCGCCGAGCGCGAATCCGGCGCAGTCCGGGGCTCCACCGCCCCGCTCTGGGTCGGCGACTCGGACGGCGTCGCGGTCCGGGTACACCCCGAGGCCCCGGACCCGCTGGACCGGACCGCCACCGCCGTACCGCTGCCCGCCGGGCTGCGCCTCGAACTCGTCGACCCCGGCGAGGACCCGCAACAGGCCCCCGCGACCGGCCCCGAAATCGCGACCGGCCCCGAAACCGCGACCGGCCCCGAAACCGAGGCAGGTGCGGAAGCGGAGGCGGGCGCAGAGTCCGCGGCGGGCGTCCCGGCCGCCGTGGACGGACGCATCGCACCCCTCGCCCCGAGCGTGCTTCCCGCCCTGAGCAAGGCGGAGTCCCAGGCGCGGGGCGAGGCGCAGGCCGGCCTCGCACCCGGCGCCCAGCCGTACATCGGTCCCCGTCCGAGCATCATCACCCGCAAGGGCTGGGGCGCCGACGAGAAGCTCAGGGAACGCACATTCGTCTACACCAGCAAGGTCAAGGCCGCCTTCATCCACCACAGCGCCACGGGCAACAACTACAAGTGCTCCCAGGCAGCCTCGATCCTGCGCGGCATCTACCGCTACCACGTCAAGAGCAGCGGCTGGCGCGACATCGGCTACAACTTCGCCGTCGACAAGTGCGGAAACATCTACGAAGGACGGGCGGGAGGCGTGACGAGGGCCGTCCTGGGAGCGCACACGCTCGGCTTCAACACCAACAGCATGGGCATCGCGGTCCTCGGAACCTTCACCAAGTCGAACCCGCCCGCCGCCGCGGTGAACGCCGTCGCGAAGCTCACCGCCTGGAAGCTCGGCCTGTTCGGCGCCGACCCGCGGGGCAAGGCCACGCTCGTCTCGGGCGGCGGGAACAAGTACAAGAAGGGCAAGAAGGTCAAACTCAACGTCATCTCCGGCCATCGGGACGGCTTCGCAACCGATTGCCCCGGAGTGCGTCTCTACGAGAAGCTCGGCTCGGCCCGGACCAGCTCCGCCAAGCTCCAGGGCCGCTGACGGAACGACACGAAGGCTGCTGCGGACCGCTGCGGGCTGCTGACCTGGGACGACCGAACCGGGCTGCATACACTGGCCAGCCGAAACCCGGCCAGGCCCCAGCAGGAAGCAGAGTCAGTGCTGTGACAGAGGCAAAAGAAGCGATCCTCCTGGTCGGCGGAAAGGGAACCCGGCTGCGCCCGCTCACGGTGCACACGCCCAAACCCATGGTTCCGGCAGCGGGCGTTCCGTTCCTCACGCACCAGCTGGCGCGCGCCCGGGCCGCCGGGGTCGAGCACATCGTGCTCGCGACGTCGTACCTGGCGGAGGTCTTCGAACCGTACTTCGGTGACGGCTCGTCGCTCGGCCTCCACATCGAGTACGTCACCGAACGCGAACCGCTCGGCACCGGCGGCGCGATACGCAACGTCGCGTCCCGGCTGACCGCGGGCCCGGACGACCCGGTGCTCATCTTCAACGGCGACATCCTCACCGGCCTGGACATCCGGGCGCTGGTCGCCTCGCACGCGAGCTCCGGGGCGGATGTCTCCCTCCATCTCACCCGCGTCGAGGACCCGCGCGCCTTCGGCCTCGTGCCGACGGACGGCAGCGGCAGGGTCACCGCGTTCCTGGAGAAGCCCGAGACGCCCGAGGAGATCGTCACCGACCAGATCAACGCCGGGGCGTACATCTTCCGCCGCTCGGTCATCGACACCATCCCGGCCGGGCGGCCCGTCTCCGTCGAGCGCGAGACCTTCCCCGGACTGCTCGCCTCCGGAGCGCACCTCCAGGGCATGGTCGACTCCACGTACTGGCTGGACCTCGGCACCCCGCAGGCCTTCGTACGCGGCTCCGCCGATCTGGTCCTGGGCCGCGCCCCGTCCCCGGCCGTTCCCGGCCGGTGCGGCGACGGGCTCGTGCTGCCGACGGCCTCCGTCGCCGACGACGCCAAGATCAGTGGCGGTACGGTGGTCGGAGAGGGCGCCCTGATCGGCGAGGGAGCCCGGATCGACGGCTCCGCGATACTGGCCGGTGCGGTCGTCGAGCCGGGGGCCGTGATCAAGGACTCGTTGGTCGGAGCCGGTGCCCGGATCGGCAGTCGTACGGTGCTCACGGGCGCGGTCGTCGGGGACGGGGCCCGGATCGGCGCCGACAACGAACTGCGCGACGGCATCCGCGTCTGGTGCGGGGCGGTCCTCCCGGACGCGGCAGTGCGCTTCTCCTCTGACGAATAGACGCGGCAGTGCGCTTCTCCTCCGACGAATAGACGAACAGACGAGCAGCCGGGCGCGGTCCGGCCTACGGCGCGGCTCGTACCGACGGACATCCGCACACCGGCCACAGCGCATACCCTCGACAGGCACCCCGACGACCGAGGACCTCACCGTGGCAGGACGATTCGCACCCCGCAGCACCCCCCGCGCGGCCGTCCCGCACCAGGTGGCGGCTCCGGCGGCGGACGCGCTGACCCGTGAGTGGACCCCGCCCGGCCCGTTCGACCTGCGCCTGGTCGTCGGCCCACTGCGCCGCGGCCCCGCCGACCCCACGTACCGGATGACCGGGGACGGCACGGCCTGGCGGGCCAGCCGCACACCCGCGGGTCCCGGCACCCTCCGTCTCACCGCCCGGGGCGGCCGGATCGAGGCGGCGGCCTGGGGCCCCGGCGCACCGTGGCTGCTGGACCGGCTCCCTACGCTGCTCGGCGCCACGGACGACCCCGACGCCTTCCGCCCGCGCCACCGGCTGCTCGCCCTGACCCGGCACCGCCGGCCCGGCCTGCGTCTGCTGCGCACCGGCCTGGTCATGGAGTCCCTGATCCCGTCGATCCTGGAACAGAAGGTCACCACGGACGAGGCCTACCGAGCCTGGCGCCTCCTGGTCCGCAAGCACGGCACCCCGGCGCCCGGTCCCACGGACCACGCCGCGTTCACCGCGCTGGGCCTGCACGTCATGCCGGACGCCCGCACCTGGTCCCTGATCCCGTCCTGGGAATGGCACCGCGCGGGCGTCGACGCCAAACGCTCGGGCACGATCCTGCGCGCGGTACGCGTGGCCCGCCGCCTGGAGGAGGCGGCGGCCATGGAGCTCCCGGAGGCCATGGCCCGCCTGGAACTGATCCCCGGCATCGGCCCCTGGACCTCGGCCGAGACGCTCCAGCGCTCCAACGGCGCCGCGGACGCGGTCACGGTCGGCGATCTCCACCTCCCCGGCATCGTCGGCCACGCCCTGGCGGGCAACAGGGACGCCGACGACGAGGAGATGCTGGCCCTGCTCGCCCCCTACGAGGGCCAGCGCCACCGGGCGACCCGCCTCATCCTGCTCTCGGGCCACACCCCGGCCCGCCGGGCCCCGCGCATGACCCGCGGCGACATCGCCCGCCTGTAGAACCCGCGCCCCGCCTCAACGCACCTCGATGAACCCCTCCGCGTCCCGCTCCGCCCGCGCCGCGGGCCGGGCCGCCGCGTGCCCCACCGCCACCGCACCCAGCGGATCCCAGCTCCCCGGCAGGTCCAGCACCTCACGCACCACGGAGCGGCAGAACATCGTCGACGACACCCACGCCGAACCCAGCCGCTCGCCCGCCAGCGCCACCAGGAAGTTCTGGATGCCGGCCCCCGCGGCGACCACGAACATCTCGCGCTCCGCCGCGTCCCGCCGCTCGTCCCCGTACGTGTGGGAGCCGTCCATCACCAGACACGGCACCACCAGATAAGGCGCCCGGCGCAGCACATCGCCCCGCCGCACCCGCTTGGCGATCGACTCCTCGCTCTTGCCGTCAGACCGCAGATCCGCGATCCACGCGTCCCGCATCGCGTCGAGCAGCCGGGTCCGCGACTCCTCGGACTCCAGCAGGACGAACCGCCACGGCGTCGTGTGATGTGGAGCGGGCGCCGTCACCGCCGCGGCCACGGCCCGCCGCACCGCCCCCGGGTCCACCGGATCGTCGGTGAACTCGCGCACCGTACGCCGCAGTGTCACCGCTTCCCGTACCGCCTCCGACGTGCCGAGCCGGAACATGTCGTCGGCCGCGACCCGCACCATCGCCCGGGCGCCACCGGCATCCGCCGGGTCCAGGACATGGCCGAGCCCCCGCACGACTGCCACGGGCAGCCCGTCCGCCTTGCCCTTGACCAGATCGCCGGCCGAGGCCAGCTCGTCGGCGGTGGCGACCACGGTGGCGCTCAGCGGATTGCCGTACGCGTCGGTTCCACCGCGCAGATCGTCCAGCACCCGGACCCCGGCCGCCCCGATCGCCACATCGGTCAACCCGTTGCGCCACGGACGCCCGAAGGTGTCCGTGACGACGACCCCGACCTCGACGCCGAGCGTGTCCCGCAGCCCGTCGCGGATCGCACGCGCCGAGGCGTCGGGGTCCTCGGGCAGCAACAGCACCGTCCCGGCGGGGGTGTTCGAGGCGTCGACCCCGGCCGCGGCCATGACCAGACCCTGCCGGTTCTCGACGATCCGCAGCGTGCCGCGTCGCGCCACCACCCGTACCGTCTCGGCGTCGATCGCAGCCTCGCGGTCGGCCGCCTCGACGATCCGGCCCTCCGCCTTGGAGACGATCTTCGAGGTGACCAGCAGGACATCGCCGTCGACCAGATCCGGCCCGGTCGCGGCGATCAGCTTCGCCAGGTCGTCCCCGGCCCGCACCTCGGGCATCCCGGGCAGCGCCCAGATCCGGTACGAGGGCACCGCACCGGAGGCCGCGCCGACGCTCACGCCCGTACCTCCTCGGCCAGCACCAGGGCCTGCCGGGCCATCTCCGCCGTCGCGTCGACATCGGTCATCATCAGCGGCACGGAACGGCAGCGGATGCCCGCGGCCTCCACCTCGCCGACCGCCCCGGCGTCCACCGTGTCGACGAGCCAGCCGTCGAGCAGGCCGGAGCCGTAGTGCGTGGCCACCGCCGCAGCCGTCGACTCGACGCCCACCGCGGCGAGCACCTTGTCCGCCATGCCGCGCACGGGCGCGTCCCCGACGATGGGGGAGAGGCCGACGACCGGCACCCCGGCCTCCGCGATGGCCTCCCGGATCCCGGGCACGGCAAGAATGGTCCCCACCGACACGACGGGGTTGGACGGCGGGAAGAGGATCACGTCGGCCTCGGCGATGGCCTCCAGCACTCCGGGGGCCGGCTCGGCCTGCTCGGCGCCGACCGGCACGATCGCCTGCGCCTCGACCGAGGCGCGCAGCTTCACCCAGTACTCCTGGAAGTGGATCGCCCTGCGCTCGCCGTCCATGTCGACAGCGACATGCGTCTCGACCCGGTCGTCGGACATCGGCAGCAGCCGGACCCCGGGCTTCCAGCGCGCGCAGAGCGCCTCGGTGACGGCGCTGAGGGGATAGCCCGCGCCCAGCATCTGCGTGCGGACGATGTGCGTCGCGAAGTCACGGTCGCCGAGCCCGAACCACTCCGGCCCCACGCCGTACGCCGCGAGCTCCTCCTTGACGTGGAAGCTCTCGTCCGTACGCCCCCAGCCCTGCTCCTCGTTGATGCCACCGCCCAGGGTGTACATCACGGTGTCGAGGTCGGGGCAGACCTTCAGCCCGAACAGATGGATGTCGTCACCGGTGTTGCCGATCACCGTGATGTCCGCGTCGGGCGCGGCCTGCTTGAGGCCACGCAGAAAACGAGCACCACCGATACCGCCGGCCAGAACCACAATGCGCATGCACAGCAGTTTGTCAGGCGGGTACGACATCCACGGCCGCCGGGGCGCACTGCGCCGCGTGCATCGGCATCTCGGTCAGTCCCGGGTAGTAGATGTGCAGACTGACGGCCGGTTCGAGGGAGTCGTTGACCACTTCGTGCACATAGCCGGGCGCGAAGACCCGCTGCGCGCCGGAGTCCAGCGCCCGGGTGGCGCGCTCGGTGCGCTCGGTCAACCGGCCGTCCAGGACGGTCAGTACGCCGGAGGACAGGCCGTGGTCATGGAGCCCGCTGCCCTGGCCGGGCACCCAGCTGAGCAGCCAGACCTCGTAGCCGGGGCCGGTGCGCAGCCGGTGGTACCAGCGGGTGGTGGTGTCGTACTGGACGAGCGGCGCCCACTGGGCACGGTCGGCGGCGATGCTGCGGGCGAGTCCGACGAACTCGGCCACGGTGGAGGGGTGCTCGCGGGCCGGCTGGAGGAGGTGCTGGACCTCGAGGATGTCGCCGGCGATCTGAAGGTCGCTGTCGCTGTTCATGGATGAGGTGGTTCCTCGGCATGGGGGGTGCATGTGCGGGGTGTCTCTGGGACCGGAGAGCCTCGGCGGCGCGGAGAACGCAGAGAAGAAGTCCTGCGGAAGCGCTGCGGAGAGGCATCTGCGAGAGGAGCTGGATCAGAGCCGGCGCCCTGGGGGCATCAACAGCTGTGACAGCTGGAACAGCAACAGCGGGCCTGGACAGCGGTGCGGAACCCACGGACGTGGGTGGCGTACATCGCGGCGGTCGCTGGCATGCATTAAAGGAGACCGGCTGGATCCTCCCCTGTCAACCCGATGCCCGATTTGGGGGTAATGTTTCACCTCATCCGGTTACTGGGGGCGGGGAAAGGTTTGTGCGGCCACCGCGCCGGAGATGTGGCGCATCAACCGTGCCCGCAAACGTCGTTGAGGTCCCGTGACCCGAATGTGATCTTGGTCGCTTCGGTGATCGAATCGAAACATTGGGGCGGCCCTGGTCGTCTCGCTCAGCGAGAAGCGGGGGCGCGGCGAGACCCATGGCATATGTCAGGTTTTTGGTGATTTGCACACTTTCCGCATACGCTTGGTTCCGCAGGGTGAATACCTGGGCCAATAGCAGATCTTTGCTTGACTGGCCTGGAGCTACACACTTGTAATTTCACTCGTGTCGTTCGGCCGCAATCAGTAACGGCTGCATCACGGGGACGCAAGAGACAGACGAGGGGCGCACATGACCGAGCTGTTCCAGCAACTGCTGGTCGAGGACGCGGACGAGGAACTCGGCTGGCAGGAGCGCGCACTGTGCGCCCAGACCGATCCCGAGTCCTTCTTCCCCGAGAAGGGCGGATCCACCCGCGAGGCCAAGAAGGTCTGTCTCGCCTGTGAGGTCCGGTCCGAATGCCTTGAATATGCCCTTTCCAATGATGAACGCTTCGGAATCTGGGGCGGTCTCTCGGAACGTGAACGGCGCCGACTGAAGAAGGCCGCCATCTGAAGGAGGCCGCCGTCCGACCGCGGAACACCGCGACGACGGAACACCTCATCGCCGGAAGACCCACCGGAAGACCCGGGGGACCCCGAACATCCGGAAGACCCCGAACGCCCTGACAACCGAACATCCGGACCGCGACCGACCATGGCCCGCCGCCTGCGCCCTGCCCGCAGACGACGGGCCATCGCCGTACCTGCCGCGGCTCCACCCCCGCCCGGCCGCGGCCCCGTTCGAGCGCTCGGCGCCACCGCGGTTATCCGTACCGTTAGTGTGGGGCCCCGTCCGAGACGCGCCAACGCCCCGACAGGGCGCGCGTGTACACCGATGCAGCCCCCGGGGAGACGCCCCCGGACCCGGCCGGAGGGCCCGTACCTCGATGTCCGTGCACAGCCAATCGGCGGCGCCGTACGCGGCCGCCACCGCCCCAGAGTTCCCCCGGCATGTCGTCACCGCCGTGCTCGTCTCCCACGACGGCGCACGCTGGCTGCCCGACGCGCTCGCCGGGCTGCTCGGGCAGGAACGCCCCGTACAGAACGTCGTCGCCGCCGACACCGGCAGCGCCGACGACTCCGCGCGGCTGGTCACCGAGGCGCTCGGCGCCGAACGGGTCCTGCACCTCGCGCGCCGTACGAGCTTCGGCACCGCCGTCGACGAGGCGACCCGCACGGCCGGCGTCCTCACCCCCGAGGACCTGCCGTACCTGAAGCGCCCCAGCAGCTGGGACCCCGTCAGCAGGGCCTGGCGCGACGACGCCTACGACCTGCCCGAACTGCCGCACGGCGAACCGGTGCAGTGGCTCTGGCTGCTCCACGACGACTGCGCACCCGAACCCGACGCGCTCGCCGAACTGCTGCGCGTCGTCGACACCGACCCGCACGCCGCGATCGTCGGCCCCAAACTCCGCGGCTGGTACGACCGCAAGCAGCTGCTCGAGGTCGGCGTCTCCATCGCCAACAGCGGACGCCGCTGGACCGGACTCGACCGCCGCGAGCAGGACCAGGGCCAGCACGACCAGGTCCGTACCGTGCTCTCCGTCTCCACCGCGGGCATGCTGATCCGCCGTGACATCTGGGAGGAGCTCGGCGGGTTCGACCGCAGGCTCCCCCTGATGCGTGACGACGTCGACCTGTGCTGGCGCGCGCACGTCGCGGGACACCGGGTGCTCGTCGCCCCCGACGCCGTCCTCAGGCACGCCGAGGCCTCCGCCCGCGAACGCCGCCCCATCGACTGCGCGGGGCGCTCGGTCGCCTCCCCGCACCGTGTCGACAAGGCCGGCGCGGTCTACACGATGCTGGTCAACGCCCGTGCCAAGGCCCTGCCCTGGGTGATGCTCCGGCTCGTCGTCGGCACCCTGCTGCGTACCCTCGCCTATCTCGTCGGCAAGGTGCCCGGCCAGGCCCTCGACGAGGTCGCCGGGTTCTTCGGCACCCTGCTGCGTCCCGGGCGGATCCTCTCGGCCCGGCGCAGCCGCGGCAAGGGCGCCGTGGACCAGACCGAGTTGCGCGGCCTCTTCCCGCCGCCCGGTGCCACCGTCCGCGCCACCGTGGACCAGGTCGCCGGGAACTTCGGCAACGGCTCCGACGCCGACTCGGGCGGCTCCCGGCACGGCGCCGTGGAGTCCGGCCCCGGCGGTGACGACGCCGACTTCCTGGAGATCGAGCAGTTCGCGCGGCTCAAGCGGATCGGGCGCAAGCCGGGCCCGGTGCTCTTCGCCGTCCTGCTCCTCGTCTCGCTGGTCGCCTGCCGCGGCCTCCTCGGCGGCGGAGCGCTGACCGGCGGCGCACTGCTGCCCGCCCCCGCCGACGTCTCCGACCTGTGGAGCAAGTACGCGGACGGCTGGCACACGGTCGGCACCGGCGGCACGCAGACCGCGCCCCCCTACCTCGCCGTGCTCTCGGCCCTGTCCGCGCTGTTCCTCGGCTCGACCGGCTTCGCGCTCACCCTGCTGCTGGTCTGCTCCGTACCGCTCGCCGGGCTCACCGCGTACTTCGCCTCCCGGCCGCTGCTCGAATCGAGGCTGCTGCGGGCCTGGGCGAGCATCGCGTACGCCTTCCTGCCCGCCGCGACCGGCGCCCTGGCGACCGGTCGCCTCGGCACCGCCGTACTGGCCGTCCTGCTCCCGCTGATCGCCCGCGCGGCCGTCTCCGCGTACGGCATGCGAGCCGGCGGCGACGCCCGCGGCAGCTGGCGCGCCACCTGGGCGTACACCCTGATCCTCACCTTCGCGATGGCGTTCACGCCGATCGTCTGGCCGCTCGCCGTGGTCCTCGGCATCGGCGTGCTCGTGCTGCGCCGCGACGACATCGCCGCGTACGGGCTCCGGTTCCTCGCCACGATCGGTACCCCGCTGCTCGTTCTCGCGCCCTGGTCGCTCTCGCTCCTCACCAGCCCGTCCGGCTTCCTGAAGGAAGCGGGCATGGACATCGGTACGGGCACGGCCTCCGCGCTCGACCTGCTCGGCATCAGCCCCGGCGGCCCCAAGGCGGCCGGCGGAGTGCTGCTGCTCGGTATCGTGCTCGCCGCGCTGGCCGCGCTGCTGCGCGGGGAGCGGCAGTTCGCGGTACGCACCGCGTGGGCGGTCGCGCTCGTGGCGCTGGTCTTCGCCGCGCTGGCCAACGGTTCGGGCTGGGCCGGTCCCGCCACCCTCGTCTACGGCATCGCGCTGATCGCCGCCGCACTGGTCGGCGCGGACGGTGCCCGGGTACGCGTCGCCGAGCTCAGCTTCGGCTGGCGGCAGCCGGTCGCCGCGCTGATCGCCCTCGCCGCGGGGCTCGCCCCGGCGCTGGCCGCCGTGGGCTGGATGATCGGCGGCGCGGCGGGTCCGCTGGAGCGCCGCGACCCGGTGCAGGTGCCCGAGTTCGTGGCGGAGGAGAGCACCACCCGCGACCAGCCGCGCACCCTGGTCCTCGGCGGCACCTCGCCCGCCACCGTCTCGTACACCCTGGTACGCGGCTCCGGCGCGCGGCTCGGCGACGCCGAACTGGTCGAGGCGGGCGGCAGCAACAGCCACCTCGACAAGGTCGTCGCCAACCTGGTCGCGGGCTCCGGAGCCGACCAGGGCAGCCAGCTCAGCGGCTTCGCGATCCGTTACGTACTGGTCCGCGACGGCGCCCCGAAGCAGATGAGCCGGGTCCTCGACGCGACCCCGGGCCTCAGCCGGCTGAGCCAGCTGGACGGCAGCGCGCTGTGGCGGGTCGACCGCCAGGTCGCCCGAGTCATGATCATCCCGTCCGGTTCCGACGGGGAACCGCTGCCCGTCGGCTCCCTCCCCGTCGAGGCGCACACCAAGGTCCCGGCGGGCGGCTCCGGCCGCGTGCTGCGGATCGCGGACGCCGCCGACCCCGGCTGGCAGGCCACGCTCGACGGCCGGGCGCTCACCCCGAAGACCGTCGACGGCTGGGCACAGGGCTTCGAACTCCCCGCCGAGGGCGGCACGCTGGACCTCACGTACGACACCCCGCTCACCCACACCGCCTGGATCTGGGCCCAGTCGGCGCTGGCCGTCGTCCTGCTGGTCCTCGCCCTGCCCGGCCGCCGCCGGGAGATCGACGACGACCTTCCCGAGGAGGCCGTGACGGTCCCCGCGGAGCCGGTCGCCGGCGAGGGACGCCGGGCCCGCAGGCTGCGCGCGGCCGCCCACGCGGAAGCGGAGGCCGAGCCGGCCGGGAACGGTCCGGCCGAGGAGGCACCGGACGCGGCGGGCCAGTACATCCCCGCCCAGCAGACGGGGGAGTACACCACCGCCGAGCAGCCTCCCGTCCAAGAGCCCGCCGAGCAGCAACCGCGCCGGAGCGACGACCAGGACACCTTCGCCCCGCAGGCCGACGACGGCCAGTACGCGGCGGTGCCGCAGCAGCAGTACGGCGAATGGGACGCGCAGCAGTACCAGGGCGCCGGCTACCAGCAGTACGAGGGCGAGCAGTACCAGGACGTCCAGTACGGCACGCAGCAGGACCACCTCGCCGCCGACCCGTACCAGCAGAACACCTACGACCCGTACGGCTACGCCCCACAGCAGCAGTACGACCCGCAGGCCCAGGCCCAGGCCCCGTACGACCCCCAGGCCCACTACGGGCAGCAGGGCCAGTACGACCCGCAGAACCCCGACGAGAACCCCGCCCCGGGCCAGAACCCGTGGCCGACCGGTAACGCATCGCGAGGCGAGTCCGAGTGAAGTCCAGCAGCCTGTCCCTCATCGCGGGCACCGTAGCCCTCGCCGCCGTCACCGGATTCGCCGCGCTCACCGCGCCCGGCGACGGGGACACGGCAGAGGCGAAGACCGCCGCACGGCTGCCGGTGGAACGGTCCAGCCTGCTCTGCCCGGCCCCCGGTCTCTCGGACCTCGCGGAGACGACGTACACCTCCTTCGCCCCGGCGGGCGGCAGCGGCGGCGAGGCCGGTGCGGCCGAACTGCAGGAGGCCACCGCCACCGCGGCCGACGACGGGAAGAAGGGCGAGAAGAAGGACGAGGAGAAGGGCGGGAAGGACGAGAAGCCGGTCGTCTCGCTCAAGGAGCCCGGCAAACCGGCCACCGCCGAGGTGTCCGGTGCCGGCGCCCCCGCGCTGGTCGGCACCGCCACCGGCCGCCTGGCCCCCGGCTGGACCACCCAGCAGACCACCATGGTCGAGGCGGGCGGCGCCCGCGGCCTGCTCGGCGTCAGCTGCACCGGCCCCGGCACGGACTTCTGGTTCCCCGCCGCGAGCACCGCGAAGTCCCGCGAGGACTACGTCCACCTGACCAACCCGGACGACACCGCGGCCGTCGCCGACATCGAGCTGTACGGTCCGGACGGCTCCCTCAAGTCCGATGTCGGCGAGGGCACCACGGTGCCCGCCCGCTCCAGCGTGCCGGTCCTGATCTCCACGCTGACGAGTGAGGTCGCCGAGGACGTGACCGTCCACGTCACCACCCGTACCGGACGCGTCGGCGCGGTCGTCAGGACCGCGGACGAGGCGACCGGCAGCGACTGGCTGGCCGCCTCCGCCGACCCGACGGGCACCCTGGTGCTCCCCGGTATCCCCGCGGACGCCACCTCGGTCCGTCTCGTGGCCTTCGCATCGGGCGACGACGACGCCCACCTGACGGTGAAACTCCTCGGCAAGACCGGCGCGATCTCGCCCGCCGGACACCAGGACCTCCACGTCAAGTCGCGGATGACCGCGGGCGTCGACCTGAAGGACATCACCAAGGGCGAAGCCGGCTCCCTGCTGCTGACCCCGGCCGGGGGCAGGAAGGGCACCCCGGTGGTCGCCGCACTGCGCGTGGTCCGCGGCACCGGCGACAAGCAGGAGGTCGGCTACATCCCGGCGACCGGCCCGGTGGGCGCACGGGCGACCGTGGCCGACAACCGGGACAAGGGCTCGGTCCTCTCGCTCACCGCACCCGGGGCCACCGCCACCGTGAAGGTCACCGCGTCGGCGGGCAGCGAGGGCGGCGAACAGACCGTCAAGAAGTACACGGTCAAGGGCGGCACGACCCTGGCGGTCACCCCGCCCGTACCGTCCGGGCTCAAGGGCGGCTACGCCCTGACGGTCGAGACGGAGTCGGGCGGCCCGGTCCACGCCGCACGCACGCTCACCCTCACGCAGGACGGCATCCAGATGTTCACCGTGCAGACCCTGCCGGACGACCGCGGAACGGTCGAGGTGCCCGCGGCCGAACAGGACCTGTCGGTCCTCGACGACTGAGCGGGCGGTACGGGCGGGGGCCGGAACACGGGCCCCCGCCCGTACGGCTGCCGCTACTCCTGCCCGTACCGCGGGTCCACGGACTCCGGGGCGAGCCCGAGCAGCTCCGCGACCTGCTCCACCACGACCTCGTGCACCAGCAGGGCGCGCTCGTCGCGGTTCTTGGTACGGATCTCCACGGGCCGCCGGTAGACCACGATCTGCGCGGGCCGGCCCTTCTCCGCGGAGACCGCCTGCCCCAGCGGCACGGTCTCCTCCTGTGTTCCCGGCACGTCGAGCACCACGAAGTCGACGTCGGCCAGCTGCGGCCAGCGCCGCTCCAGCCGTTCCACCGAGTCCTGCACGAGATCGCGGAAGTTCTCCGCCCTGCTGGCCGAGAGCGGCACCTGGGGCGGGGCGACGGGCCCCCGCATGCCGCGGCCATGGCGGTCACGGCGGCGTGGGCGCGGCTCGGACGGGTGGGGCGGTACGGGACTGTCCATCACTGACGCAGGGTAACTCTCTGCGGGGCAGGTGGATCGCTGCTCCCTGACAGGGCATCGGCATGTCCAATCCTGAACAATCCGGCCAACCGGGGGCCCGTTTCAGGCCCTGCTCCTGATCGTTGATCTCCTGCTGTATGACAGCTTCGGTGTCGAGTGGTGACCGGAATCGTTGCCGGCACGGCCTCCGCTTCTCCGTCCCCTCGCAGGTCGGAAGGAGTGTCCGGGAGGCGTCCGTACCGGAGGTCACAGGGCGACACGGTGAGGTGACCTGAGGGAGAGTCGTCGCAGCCCGCTCAAGAGTGCGGTACCGTCCAACATCGTGAGCCCTGTACGTCGCTGTTCGCGCACCGCGTGCGGCCGCCCTGCCGTCGCGACACTGACGTACGTCTATGCCGACTCGACTGCGGTCCTCGGCCCGCTCGCCACCTATGCCGAGCCCCACTGCTACGACCTCTGCGCCGAGCACAGTGAGCGGCTGACGGCACCACGCGGCTGGGAAGTCGTCCGGCTCTCCGACCCCTCCGCCCCCACCCGCCCCAGCGGCGACGATCTCGAAGCGCTCGCCAATGCCGTACGGGAAGCGGCGCGGCCGCAGGACCGCGGAACAGACGGGCGGGGCAGCGGTCCGCACGCCGCCGATCCGATGGAGGTCGCGCGCCGCGGCCACCTGAGGGTGCTGCGCTCACCGGACTCCTGAGCCGGCCTCGATGCGGCCCTGAGCCGGGCGTACGAGCCCGCCGGGTAGTTTGGGCGGTCCGCAGGAATCTCAGGAGGACCGGCCCGTGGCTGCTGATCTGTCGCAGATCGTGAAGGCGTACGACGTGCGCGGAGTGGTGCCCGATCAGTGGGACGAATCGCTGGCCGAGCAGTTCGGGGCGGCGTTCGTCGAGGTGACGGACGCGGACGCGATCGTGATCGGCCACGACATGCGGCCCTCATCGCCCGGCCTCTCGGCAGCCTTCGCACGCGGAGCCACGGCGCGCGGCGCGGACGTCACACTCATCGGCCTCTGCTCGACCGACCAGCTGTACTTCGCCTCGGGCAGCCTGGGCCTCCCCGGCGCGATGTTCACCGCGTCGCACAACCCGGCGCGGTACAACGGCATCAAGCTCTGCCGGGCGGGCGCCGCACCCGTGGGCCAGAACACCGGGCTCCTGGAGATCCGCGCCCTGGTCGAGAAATGGTCCGGGACCGGTGTCCCGCAGCCGGTCGCCACCCCCGGCACCGTCACCGAGCGCGACACGCTCGCCGAATACGCGGCCCACCTGCTGTCCCTGGTCGACCTGACGTCCGTCCGGCCGCTGAAGGTCGTCGTCGACGCCGGCAACGGCATGGGTGGCCACACCGTCCCCACCGTCTTCGCGAACCTGCCCGTCGACCTCGTACCGATGTACTTCGAACTCGACGGCAGCTTCCCCAACCACGAGGCCAACCCCCTCGACCCGAAGAACCTCGTCGACCTCCAGGCCCGGGTCGTGTCCGAGGGCGCCGACCTCGGCCTCGCCTTCGACGGCGACGCGGACCGCTGCTTCGTCGTCGACGAGCGGGGCGAGGGCATCTCACCGTCCGCGATCACCGCCCTGGTCGCGGCCCGGGAACTCGCCCGCAACGGCGGCAAGGGCACCGTCATCCACAACCTGATCACGTCCCTCTCGGTCCCCGAGGTCGTCCGCGAGAACGGCGGCACCCCGGTCCGTACCCGCGTGGGCCACTCCTTCATCAAGGCGGAGATGGCCGAGCACGGCGCGATCTTCGGCGGCGAGCACTCCGCGCACTACTACTTCCGCGACTTCTGGAACGCCGATACGGGCATGCTGGCCGCGCTCCACGTGCTCGCCGCGCTGGGGGGTGCGCAGGGCCCCCTGTCCGAACTGGTCGCCCGGTACGACCGCTACGTCGGCTCCGGCGAGATCAACTCCACGGTCGCCGACCAGCCGGGCCGCACGGCAGCGGTACGCGCGTTCTTCGCGACCCGCGACGGCGTCACGACCGACGACCTGGACGGCCTGACGGTCACGGCCCCGGACTGGTGGTTCAACCTCCGGGCCTCCAACACGGAACCCTTGCTGCGCCTGAACGTGGAGGCCCGCGACGAACGGACGATGACAGCGGTACGGGACGAGGTACTGGCCATGGTCCGAGCCCCCGGCGCTTGAGACCCCACCAGCGCTCATTTCCAGCCCCTCCGGCATTTGAGGAGCGGGGGTCCGGGGTGGGGCAGAGCCCCCGGGTGCACCCCCCAGCCCGTCCGGCGATTGAGGGCCGGGGCCCGGGGCAGCGCCCCGGTTACGGGGAGGGGCGGGTAGGGGAACAGGCCCGCCGCAGGCGCACCTACCCACCCGCACCACACTCACCCGCCCTCACACCGCACCGCCCCCACCCGACACCGCCCCCGGCCCCCCGGCGGTAGGCTGACGTCGCCTGATCCGTAGCTTGAAGGGACCCACCCCATGCCGCTCGAAGCCGGCCTCCTGGAGATCCTCGCCTGCCCGGCCTGCCACGCCCCGCTCGACGACCGGTCCGCAGCCGACAGCCCCGAACTGGTCTGCACCGGCAAGGACTGCGGCCTGGCCTACCCGGTACGGGACGGCATCCCCGTCCTCCTCGTCGACGAGGCCCGCCGCCCCGCGTAACGGCGCCCGGGCCCCGCGGCGCCCACCGCCCCGCACCCCGCACGGTGATCAGCACGTGATCGGAGGACCGTTCCCATGCTCGACGAGTCGCTGCTCGACGCCCCGGAAGCCCTGGCCCGAGCCGACCGCCGCGGCCTGCTCCGCGGCGCCGCCGAGGCCGGGGCCCGGGTCCGTACCGCTGCCCGGCACGCCGCCGAGGCGGGGATCGCCGGACTGAACCCGGAGGGCCGCCCCCGCGCCGTACTGGTCGCGGGCTCCGGCACCGCCGCGTCCGGCGTCGCCGACCTGATCACCGCACTGGCAGGCGCCTCCGCGCCCGTCACCCGCATCCACCCCACCGGGGTCGCCCCCGCCGCGGGCGCGATGCGCTGGACGCTGCCCGGCTGGGCCGGCTCCGTGGACCTGCTGCTGATCGTCACGGCCGACGGCTCCGAGCCGGGCCTCTCCCTCCTCGCCGAACAGGCGTACCGCCGAGGCTGCAGCGTCGTCGCCGTCACCCCGCGCCAGTCACCGCTGGGCGAGGCGATCGACGGGGCGCACGGACTCGTCGTACCGATGGCCTCCGCCCCGCACGGCGAGTACGACGCCGAGACGTCGGCCGCGGGCCCCGGCACGCTCTGGGCACTGTTCACCCCGCTGCTCGTACTGCTGGACCGGGTCGGCCTGGTCACCGCGCCTGCCGAGGCGTTGCAGAGCGTCGCCGACCGTCTGGACCGCACCGCGGAACGCTGCGGTCCGGCCATCGCCACGTACAGCAACCCGGCCAAGACCCTCGCGGCCGAACTCGCCGACAGCCTGCCCCTCATCTGGACGGAGGGCGACGCCGCCGCTCCGGTCGGCCGCAGATTCGCCGCCGTCCTGGCCGAGCTGTCCGGCCGCCCGGCCCTCGCCGCCGAACTGCCCGAAGCGCTTCCCGCCCACGGCGCGATGCTGGCGGGCACATTCGCCGCGGGCGCCGACCCGGACGACTTCTTCCGCGACCGGGTCGACGAGCCCGATCCGCTGCACGCCCGCGTCGTACTGCTCCGCGACCGTTCCACCGGGGGACTGAGCGCTGCCCCCGCCGCCCGCGAACTGGCCCTCGGCCACGACACGGCGATCAGCGAACTGGAGCCGGACGAGGGAACCGAACTCGAAGCCCTCGCCGAACTGCTCGCGGTCACCGACTTCGCCGCCGTCTACCTGGCACTCGCCTCGGCAACCGGCGCCTGACCCCGACGAGCCGGAACCGCACCCCACCAGAGGGCCGCCCGCCGGCGCAGCACAGCACCCCCGATCCACGCAACGCATCTCACAAGGACGAACACCATGGACCGGCTCTCCAACACCGTGCGCCCTTACGCCTGGGGCTCCACCACAGCCATCCCCGAACTGCTCGGCATCGCCCCCACCGGCGAACCCCAGGCCGAGATGTGGATGGGCGCCCATCCCGGCGCCCCCTCCCTCCTCACCCGCATAACCGGCACCGGCACCAGCACCGGCACCGGCACCGGAGAGGCAGGTTCCCAACAGCCCCTCACCGATGTCATCGCCGCCGACCCCGAGCGCGAACTGGGCCGGGCCACCGTCGAGAAGTTCGGCCCCCGCCTCCCCTTCCTCCTCAAGCTGCTCGCAGCCGGCGCCCCGCTCTCCCTCCAGGTCCACCCCGACCTCGCGCAGGCCAAGCGGGGCTACGAGGACGAGGAGCGCCGGTCCGTCCCGATCGACGCGCCCCACCGCACGTACAAGGACGCCAACCACAAGCCCGAGCTGATCTGCGCGCTCACCCCCTTCGCCGGCCTGTGCGGCTTCCGCCGGCCCACCGAGGCGGCCGAGGCGATGGCGGCACTCGGCGTCGACTCCCTCAAGCCGTACGTCGACCTGCTCGGCGCCCACCCCGAAGAGGCCGCCCTGCGCGAGGTCCTCACCGCGATCCTCGGCGCAGACCCCGCGGAGATGGCCGAAACGGTGAACCTGGCCGCGGCCGCCGCCGAACGCCTCGGTGGCGCCCACACCCCGTACGCCCGGATCGCCCACCACTTCCCCGGCGACCCCGGCGTCATCGCGGCGATGCTGCTGAACTACGTGGAACTCCAGCCCGGCGAAGCCCTGTTCCTCGGCGCGGGCGTTCCGCACGCCTACCTCGACGGCCTCGGCGTCGAGATCATGGCCAACTCGGACAACGTGCTGCGCTGCGGACTCACGCCCAAGCACATCGACGTACCCGAACTGCTGCGCATCGTCCGCTTCGAGGCGACCGAGCCCGGCGTCCTGCGTCCCGAGGCGTCGCCTTCCGGCGAGGAGCTGTACGAGACGCCCGTGGACGAATTCCGGCTCTCGCGCTTCGACCTCTCGCCCGGCGCCGCTCCCGTCGACCTGACCAGGGACACCCCGCAGATCCTGCTCTGCACCGGGGGAGCCCCGAAGGCGGGCGAACTCGATCTTGCACCCGGCGCCTCCGTGTTCGTACCCTCCGGAGAAAAGGTCGAAGTGTCCGGTACGGGAACTCTGTTCCGCGCCACAGTGGTGGCCTGACGTACCGTCCACACCAGCGACTGCAACAATGTCCGGCCGTACCGCGGCGCCAGGGCCGCAGCACCGAAGAAGGGACACCAGGCACCCATGAGTGCGTCAGGCGGAACCAAGGCGATCGTGGCGGCACTCGCCGCCAACCTCGCGATCGCAGTGGCCAAATTCGTGGCGTTCCTGTTCAGTGGCTCGTCGTCGATGCTCGCGGAGAGTGTCCACTCGGTCGCCGACTCGGGCAACCAGGGCCTGCTGCTGCTCGGCGGCAAGAAGGCCCAGCGCGAGGCCACCCCCCAGCACCCCTTCGGCTACGGCCGCGAGCGCTACATCTACGCATTCCTCGTCTCCATCGTGCTCTTCTCGGTCGGTGGCATGTTCGCGGTGTACGAGGGCTACGAGAAGATCAAGCACCCGCACGAGATCGAGGCCTGGTACTGGCCGGTCGGCGTGCTCGTCTTCGCGATCATCGCCGAGAGCTTCTCCTTCCGTACGGCCATCAAGGAGTCCAACCAGACCCGCGGATCGCTCTCCTGGAAGGAGTTCGTCCGCCGGGCGAAGGCCCCCGAACTCCCCGTCGTCCTGCTGGAGGACCTCGGCGCGCTGATCGGTCTGGTGCTCGCCCTCGCGGGTGTCGGCCTGGCCCTCGCGACCGGCAACGGCGTCTGGGACGGCATCGGAACCCTCTGCATCGGCGCCCTGCTGATCATCATCGCGATCGTGCTCGCCGCCGAGACGAAGTCCCTCCTGCTCGGCGAGGCCGCCGGCACCGACCAGGTCGAGAAGATCAAGGCCGCGGTCGTCGACGGCGACACGGTCACCAAGGTCATCCACATGCGTACGCTCCACCTCGGCCCGGAGGAACTCCTCGTCGCCGCCAAGATCGCGGTGCAGCACGACAACACGGCCACCGAGGTCGCCAACGCCATCAACGCCGCCGAGAGCCGGATCCGCGAGGCGGTCCCGATCGCCCGGGTCATCTATCTGGAACCGGACATCTACAGCGAGACCGCCGCCGCGGCCGGCACCAACCCTGGCAAGGCCCCGGGCGGAGCCCCCGGCAACACTCCCGAGGGTCCCGGAGGCGGCACCCCGGACACCCCGACGGAATCCGCCCACTGATCACCGCCCACCGCACCACCTGGCACACACCCCCCATCCACCTGCCCATACGCCCTCCGGCACCCCTTCCGGCACTTCTCGATCCACCCTCCCCTCCGCTCCCGGTACATCCTCCGGGCCACTTCCCGGCCCGGGGCGGACTGGGAGCGACTGGGCCGATCGGTGTAGATTCGACGGCAGTGTCAGACGTCGCTGCTGATGGCGGTCGATCGGTCCGTATGCGCGGACCGGCCGAGGGAGAGAGGGCCTCCGACGGACTGCGCTGCGAGCGCCCGGGCATTCGTGTGCCCGCCGCCGCAGAGCCATCCGTGCCCCACCTCGACCCATTACGAGGAGCAGCCCGTTATGACGACGGTCGCCAATCGACAGGACTTCAAGGTCGCCGACCTCTCCCTCGCGACGTTCGGCCGCAAGGAGATCACCCTCGCCGAGCACGAGATGCCCGGCCTGATGTCGATCCGCAAGGAGTACGCCGCCACGCAGCCGCTGGCCGGCGCCCGCATCACCGGTTCGCTGCACATGACCGTGCAGACGGCCGTGCTGATCGAGACCCTGGTCGCCCTCGGCGCCGAGGTCCGCTGGGCCTCCTGCAACATCTTCTCGACCCAGGACCACGCCGCCGCGGCCATCGCCGTCGGCCCGAACGGCACCCCGGAAGCCCCGGCGGGCGTCCCGGTCTTCGCCTGGAAGGGCGAGACGCTGGAGGAGTACTGGTGGTGCACGGAGCAGGCCCTGACCTGGCCGAACACCCCCACCGGCGGCCCGAACATGATCCTCGACGACGGTGGTGACGCCACCCTCCTCGTCCACAAGGGCGTCGAGTTCGAGAAGGCCGGCGCAGCCCCGGACCCGTCGACCGCGGACAGCGAGGAGTACGCCCACATCCTCACCCTGCTGAACCGCACCCTCGGCGAGTCCCCGCAGAAGTGGACCCAGCTGGCGTCCGAGATCCGCGGCGTCACCGAAGAGACCACGACCGGTGTGCACCGGCTGTACGAGATGCACCGCGACGGCACCCTCCTCTTCCCGGCGATCAACGTCAACGACGCCGTCACCAAGTCCAAGTTCGACAACAAGTACGGCTGCCGCCACTCGTTGATCGACGGCATCAACCGCGCCACGGACGTCCTGATCGGCGGCAAGACCGCCGTCGTCTGCGGCTACGGCGACGTGGGCAAGGGCTGCGCGGAGTCCCTGCGCGGCCAGGGCGCCCGGGTGATCGTCACGGAGATCGACCCGATCTGCGCCCTGCAGGCGGCGATGGACGGCTACCAGGTCGCCACCCTCGACGACGTCGTCGGCCAGGCCGACATCTTCGTCACCACGACGGGCAACAAGGACATCATCATGGCCACCGACATGGCCAAGATGAAGCACCAGGCCATCGTCGGGAACATCGGCCACTTCGACAACGAGATCGACATGGCCGGTCTGGCGCAGATCGACGGCATCGTCAAGGACGAGGTCAAGCCGCAGGTCCACACCTGGACGTTCCCCGACGGCAAGGTCCTCATCGTGCTGTCCGAGGGCCGCCTGCTGAACCTGGGCAACGCCACCGGCCACCCCTCGTTCGTCATGTCCAACTCGTTCGCGGACCAGACCCTGGCCCAGATCGAGCTGTTCACCAAGCCCGAGGAGTACCCGACCGATGTCTACGTGCTGCCCAAGCACCTGGACGAGAAGGTCGCCCGTCTCCACCTCGACGCGCTCGGCGTGAGGCTCACGACGCTCCGCCCCGAGCAGGCCGCGTACATCGGTGTCGAGGTCGACGGCCCGTACAAGCCCGACCACTACCGCTACTGATCCGGCCCGTCAGCGACCGCGCACGTCACCACCGGTCAGTGACGACCGGCCGCTGACAGACGGAACAGCTTCAGCAGCAGCTACGAGCGCAGGCCCCCGCACCCCCGTGTCGGGGGCCTGCCCCGTACCGCGCCCCGCTCAGCCCGAGGAACCCCGAAGGACCCCATGCCCCGCGGCCGATATTCGCTCCACGATCTTCACGATCACACCCCCCTCGGCGAAGAACACTTCCAATGCGCACCCGGCCCTTCCGGCTGGCGCTACGTCTCCCGAACCACCGCCCCTTCCGGTGACCACCTCGGATCCGTCGACCTCACCCTCGACGAACTCGGCCGACCCATCCGTCTCGAACTCCATGCCGCGAGCTGGCAGGTCCGCGGCGCCGCCCTCGAAGGCGTCACCTGGGTCCGTACCGATCCGACCGGCACTCACGCCACCGAAGGCAATGTCCGCGCCCACGCCTTCACCGGCACATCCCCCGCATTCCTCATCGCGACCGCACGACTGCTGCGCCTCACCCCCGATTCCCCCGCGACCCGTGTCCGCCTGGTCGCCTTCACGGACCCGGTCCTCGCACCCCGCACCGTCGACCAGTCCTGGGCCCTGGTGAACAGTGAAACGCACGCCACTGACAACGGCCCCCTGACCGTGGACGAATACCAGGTCAGCGCCCTGGACACCGGCGAGCAGCACACCGTCCACATCTCCGGCGACGTGGTCCTCGCGGCCCCGGGCATCGAGCTCGAAGACCTGGAGTCCCCGCCCTCACCGCTCTAGGCAGGCGGCGCGAACCCCGTAGCGGCAGGCGGCACCCGACCGTCCTCCGCCCCCGCAGGCGGCACGGGCGCACCCGCCCTGGCAACCACCGCGGAAGGCACGTCCCCGACAGGCGCCCGAGCGGCAACCCCACTCACCGGAGCCCCATTCACCGGCCGGCCCGCCTGCCCCCCGGAACCACCGTGCGCAGCCCCGTCCTGAGCGGCAACGAACACCCTCCGGGAATCCCGCGCCTGCCGCTCGTTCACCACCGCCGCCAGGTACGCCCCGGCCGGCACCCCCTCCGGCACCGGGACTCCGGTCCGCTCCGCCAACTCCCCGGCCAGCCGCTCCGCCATCGACCAACCCACCTGCGCGTCGAGCTGATGCATACGGGTCAGGTACTGCCGTACGGCCAGCCACAGAGAGTCCGGCACCGCCGACAGATCCAGCCCCGCGAACCGCCCGACCAGCCATGGTGGCGGAGGCGGCACGGCAGCCGCCCGTCCCGCGGGCACCCGCTCCCGCACGACGAGCGTCCCCGCGAACACATCCCCGAGTCGCCGCCCCCGCGCCGACACCAGCGAGGCGATACAGGCGACGACTCCGAGCGTCATCAGAATCTCGACGACCCCCATGGCCCCACGCACCAGCGCATGCCGAAACCGGATCGGCCCCCCGTCGTCCCGGACCACCCGCAGCCCGCACGCCAGCTTCCCCAGCGAACGCCCGTGACTGAGCGTCTCCACCGCGATCGGGCCGCCCACCAGCACCAGCAGGAAGGCCGCCACGGAAACTGCCGCGAGCGCCGCGTCATCCAGCGTCGCCGTCGCGACGGCCAGTCCTATCGACACCAGGACGAACGCCGCCCCCACCACGGCAAGATCGATGGCCAGTGCCAGTGCCCGACTCGGCAGTTTCGCCGGCCGCAGCCCCAGCACGACCGCGTCCCCGGTCACGAGCTCACTCATCGCCGCCCCACCCTTCGCCGATCATCCCTGCCCCTCGGGGCCTCAGTCTGCCAAGCTGACCCGCAGCGCGCCGCCGTAGTACGAACCCGTACGCACCCATGCCTGGAGCAGCAGCCGATCATGGATCTCGATGTCTTCGTGACCGCCCACCGCACCGAGTGGGACCGCCTGGATCATCTCCTGCACCGCGGGCGCCGGCTCACCGGCACAGAAGTCGACGAACTCGTCGAGCTCTACCAGCGCACGGCCACCCACCTCTCGCTCGTCCAGTCCAGCGCCCCGGACCCGATGCTCACGGCGCGCCTCACCCAGCTCGTGGCCCGTGCCCGAGCCACGGTCACCGGCACCCGCCGAGCCTCCTGGCGCGACGCCACACGCTTTCTCACCGCCGGTTTCCCCGCCGCTGTCTACCGGTCCAGGCACTGGTGGATACCCACCGCGGTTCTTTCCACATTGCTGGCGGCAGTCATCGGCTGGTGGATCGGTACGCATCCGGAAGTCCAGTCGGCCATCGCGGCTCCGGACGACCTCCGCCGCCTGACCAGCCCGGGCGGGGAGTACGAGACCTATTACTCCAGCCACCCGGCCGCCTCGTTCGCCGCCCAGGTATGGACGAACAATGCCCAGGCCGCGGCCATGTGCCTGGTCCTGGGAGCGTTCCTCTGCATCCCGGTGATCTGGATCCTGTTCATCAACGTGCTCAACCTCGCGGTCGGCATCGGCCTGATGTCCTCAGCGGGCCGGCTCGACACCTTCCTGGGGCTGATCCTCCCGCACGGCCTGCTCGAACTCACCGCTGTCTTCGTCGCCGCGGGGACGGGCCTGCGCCTAGGCTGGACGGTGATCGACCCGGGCCCGCAGAGTCGGCGTTCGGCCCTCGCACAGCAGGGCCGGGCCGCGATCGGCATGGCCATCGGCCTCGCGCTGGTCCTGTTCGTCTCCGGAGCCATCGAAGGCTTCGTCACCCCCTCTGGTCTTCCGACCTGGGGGCGCATCACCATCGGCATCGCGGCCGAGCTGGCCTTCCTCGCCTACGTCTACATCCTGGGCGGCCGAGCAGCGCGAGCCGGTGATGGCGGCGACGTCGATCCCACGGAACGCAGCGCCGAGCTCCCGGTCGCCGCCTGATGTGCGCACGACCCTGCTGACCTGCTAGTCTCCTCCTCGCCCCAAGGAAGCTATTGACATGGCAGACGCGGGGAGGTAGATTTTAACGGTTGGCTCTGCCTGGACATGTCCAGGCCCAGCGGTTAGTCTCTACTTCGCTCTCACCGGAAATTGAATTTCGGTAGAGCCATTGACTCCCTCACTTTGGATCGCGAAGCCGATTTTTCGGCCGAATGTTTCTGATAAAGTCGAGTCAGCCGAAAGGCAAAGACCACTCCAACGGTCATCAGAATTCAAATTCGAACCGGAAACGGAACGAAAAAGAGTCTGGTAAGGTTGGAACCGCCGGAAAGGGAAACGCGAAAGCGAAGAACTGGAAAGCGAAGCAAAACCCCGCTTCGACCGGGAATCGGACACGAAAGAGTCTGATAGAGTCGGAAACGCAAGACCGAAGGGAAAAGCCCGGAGGAAAGCCCGAGAGGGTGAGTACAAAGGAAGCGTCCGTTCCTTGAGAACTCAACAGCGTGCCAAAAGTCAACGCCAGATATGTTGATACCCCGGCCTGCTTCGGCAGGTTGGAGGTTCCTTTGAAAGTCCTACGGGGTCACTGACCCGGTAGGCAATTTACACAGCGAGGACGCTGTGAACGACCGGTCTTATTCCGTCCGGTCGTTCCGCTCTCGTGTTGTGTTGTCCCGATCACGGGAAAACATTCACGGAGAGTTTGATCCTGGCTCAGGACGAACGCTGGCGGCGTGCTTAACACATGCAAGTCGAACGATGAAGCCCTTCGGGGTGGATTAGTGGCGAACGGGTGAGTAACACGTGGGCAATCTGCCCTTCACTCTGGGACAAGCCCTGGAAACGGGGTCTAATACCGGATAACACTCTGTCCCGCATGGGACGGGGTTGAAAGCTCCGGCGGTGAAGGATGAGCCCGCGGCCTATCAGCTTGTTGGTGGGGTGATGGCCTACCAAGGCGACGACGGGTAGCCGGCCTGAGAGGGCGACCGGCCACACTGGGACTGAGACACGGCCCAGACTCCTACGGGAGGCAGCAGTGGGGAATATTGCACAATGGGCGAAAGCCTGATGCAGCGACGCCGCGTGAGGGATGACGGCCTTCGGGTTGTAAACCTCTTTCAGCAGGGAAGAAGCGAGAGTGACGGTACCTGCAGAAGAAGCGCCGGCTAACTACGTGCCAGCAGCCGCGGTAATACGTAGGGCGCAAGCGTTGTCCGGAATTATTGGGCGTAAAGAGCTCGTAGGCGGCTTGTTGCGTCGGTTGTGAAAGCCCGGGGCTTAACCCCGGGTCTGCAGTCGATACGGGCAGGCTAGAGTGTGGTAGGGGAGATCGGAATTCCTGGTGTAGCGGTGAAATGCGCAGATATCAGGAGGAACACCGGTGGCGAAGGCGGATCTCTGGGCCATTACTGACGCTGAGGAGCGAAAGCGTGGGGAGCGAACAGGATTAGATACCCTGGTAGTCCACGCCGTAAACGTTGGGAACTAGGTGTTGGCGACATTCCACGTCGTCGGTGCCGCAGCTAACGCATTAAGTTCCCCGCCTGGGGAGTACGGCCGCAAGGCTAAAACTCAAAGGAATTGACGGGGGCCCGCACAAGCAGCGGAGCATGTGGCTTAATTCGACGCAACGCGAAGAACCTTACCAAGGCTTGACATACACCGGAAAGCATCAGAGATGGTGCCCCCCTTGTGGTCGGTGTACAGGTGGTGCATGGCTGTCGTCAGCTCGTGTCGTGAGATGTTGGGTTAAGTCCCGCAACGAGCGCAACCCTTGTTCTGTGTTGCCAGCATGCCCTTCGGGGTGATGGGGACTCACAGGAGACTGCCGGGGTCAACTCGGAGGAAGGTGGGGACGACGTCAAGTCATCATGCCCCTTATGTCTTGGGCTGCACACGTGCTACAATGGCCGGTACAATGAGCTGCGATGCCGCGAGGCGGAGCGAATCTCAAAAAGCCGGTCTCAGTTCGGATTGGGGTCTGCAACTCGACCCCATGAAGTCGGAGTTGCTAGTAATCGCAGATCAGCATTGCTGCGGTGAATACGTTCCCGGGCCTTGTACACACCGCCCGTCACGTCACGAAAGTCGGTAACACCCGAAGCCGGTGGCCCAACCCCTTGTGGGAGGGAGCTGTCGAAGGTGGGACTGGCGATTGGGACGAAGTCGTAACAAGGTAGCCGTACCGGAAGGTGCGGCTGGATCACCTCCTTTCTAAGGAGCATCTAGATTCCGCAAGGAATCCAGTGCCACTACGTCGGCAAATGTCCGACGGTGGTTGCTCATGGGTGGAACGTTGACTATTCGGCACGACAGGTTGTTTTTCACTAGTACTGCTTCGGCGTGGAACGTGGGGGACGGCAGGTCGGGTCGGGCACGTTGTTGGGTATCTGAGGGTACGGCCGTATGGTCGCCTTCAGTTGCCGGCCCCAGTGAACCTGTTCTTCGGAGCGGGGTGATGGGTGGCTGGTCGTTGTTTGAGAACTGCACAGTGGACGCGAGCATCTGTGGCCAAGTTTTTAAGGGCGCACGGTGGATGCCTTGGCACCAGGAACCGATGAAGGACGTGGGAGGCCACGATAGGCCCCGGGGAGCTGTCAACCGAGCTTTGATCCGGGGGTGTCCGAATGGGGAAACCCGGCAGTCGTCATGGGCTGTCACCCGCTGCTGAACACATAGGCAGTGTGGAGGGAACGAGGGGAAGTGAAACATCTCAGTACCCTCAGGAAGAGAAAACAACCGTGATTCCGGGAGTAGTGGCGAGCGAAACTGGATGAGGCCAAACCGTATGCGTGTGATACCCGGCAGGGGTTGCGCATGCGGGGTTGTGGGATCTCTCTTTCACGGTCTGCCGGCCGTGAGACGAGTCAGAAACCGTTGATGTAGGCGAAGGACATGCGAAAGGTCCGGCGTAGAGGGTAAGACCCCCGTAGCTGAAACATTGACGGCTCGTTTGAGAGACACCCAAGTAGCACGGGGCCCGAGAAATCCCGTGTGAATCTGGCGGGACCACCCGCTAAGCCTAAATATTCCCTGGTGACCGATAGCGGATAGTACCGTGAGGGAATGGTGAAAAGTACCGCGGGAGCGGAGTGAAATAGTACCTGAAACCGTGTGCCTACAAGCCGTGGGAGCGTCGCTGTATGTGCTTGCACATGCAGTCGTGACTGCGTGCCTTTTGAAGAATGAGCCTGCGAGTTTGCGGTGTGTTGCGAGGTTAACCCGTGTGGGGAAGCCGTAGCGAAAGCGAGTCCGAACAGGGCGTTTCAGTAGCACGCTCAAGACCCGAAGCGGAGTGATCTAGCCATGGGCAGGTTGAAGCGGAGGTAAGACTTCGTGGAGGACCGAACCCACCAGGGTTGAAAACCTGGGGGATGACCTGTGGTTAGGGGTGAAAGGCCAATCAAACTCCGTGATAGCTGGTTCTCCCCGAAATGCATTTAGGTGCAGCGTCGTGTGTTTCTTGCCGGAGGTAGAGCACTGGATAGGCGATGGGCCCTACCGGGTTACTGACCTTAGCCAAACTCCGAATGCCGGTAAGTGAGAGCACGGCAGTGAGACTGTGGGGGATAAGCTCCATGGTCGAGAGGGAAACAGCCCAGAGCATCGACTAAGGCCCCTAAGCGTACGCTAAGTGGGAAAGGATGTGGAGTCGCAGAGACAACCAGGAGGTTGGCTTAGAAGCAGCCACCCTTGAAAGAGTGCGTAATAGCTCACTGGTCAAGTGATTCCGCGCCGACAATGTAGCGGGGCTCAAGCGTACCGCCGAAGTCGTGTCATTCGTACATGTATCCCCAACGGGAGTACGGATGGGTAGGGGAGCGTCGTGTGCCGGGTGAAGCAGCCGCGGAAGCGAGTTGTGGACGGTTCACGAGTGAGAATGCAGGCATGAGTAGCGATACACACGTGAGAAACGTGTGCGCCGATTGACTAAGGGTTCCTGGGTCAAGCTGATCTGCCCAGGGTAAGTCGGGACCTAAGGCGAGGCCGACAGGCGTAGTCGATGGACAACCGGTTGATATTCCGGTACCCGCTTTGAAACGCCCAGTACTGAGCCCATTAATGCTAAGTCCGTGAAGCCGGCCCGATCTCTTCGGAGTTGAGGGTAGTGGTGGAGCCGATGAACCAAGGTGGTAGTAGGTAAGCGATGGGGTGACGCAGGAAGGTAGTCCAGCCCGGGCGGTGGTTGTCCCGGGGTAAGGGTGTAGGACGCACGGTAGGTAAATCCGTCGTGCACATAGTCTGAGACCTGATGCCGAGCCGATTGTGGTGAAGTGGATGATCCTATGCTGTCGAGAAAAGCCTCTAGCGAGTTTCATGGCGGCCCGTACCCTAAACCGACTCAGGTGGTCAGGTAGAGAATACCGAGGCGTTCGGGTGAACTATGGTTAAGGAACTCGGCAAAATGCCCCCGTAACTTCGGGAGAAGGGGGGCCATCACTGGTGAGGAGACTTGCTCTCCGAGCTGGGGGTGGCCGCAGAGACCAGCGAGAAGCGACTGTTTACTAAAAACACAGGTCCGTGCGAAGCCGTAAGGCGATGTATACGGACTGACGCCTGCCCGGTGCTGGAACGTTAAGGGGACCGGTTAGCTGACTTTCGGGTCGGCGAAGCTGAGAACTTAAGCGCCAGTAAACGGCGGTGGTAACTATAACCATCCTAAGGTAGCGAAATTCCTTGTCGGGTAAGTTCCGACCTGCACGAATGGCGTAACGACTTCTCGACTGTCTCAACCATAGGCCCGGTGAAATTGCACTACGAGTAAAGATGCTCGTTTCGCGCAGCAGGACGGAAAGACCCCGGGACCTTTACTACAGTTTGATATTGGTGTTCGGTTCGGCTTGTGTAGGATAGGTGGGAGACTTTGAAGCGGCCACGCCAGTGGTTGTGGAGTCGTCGTTGAAATACCACTCTGGTCGTGCTGGATGTCTAACCTGGGTCCGTGATCCGGATCAGGGACAGTGTCTGATGGGTAGTTTAACTGGGGCGGTTGCCTCCTAAAGAGTAACGGAGGCGCCCAAAGGTTCCCTCAGCCTGGTTGGCAATCAGGTGTTGAGTGTAAGTGCACAAGGGAGCTTGACTGTGAGACCGACGGGTCGAGCAGGGACGAAAGTCGGGACTAGTGATCCGGCAGTGGCTTGTGGAAGCGCTGTCGCTCAACGGATAAAAGGTACCCCGGGGATAACAGGCTGATCTTCCCCAAGAGTCCATATCGACGGGATGGTTTGGCACCTCGATGTCGGCTCGTCGCATCCTGGGGCTGGAGTCGGTCCCAAGGGTTGGGCTGTTCGCCCATTAAAGCGGTACGCGAGCTGGGTTTAGAACGTCGTGAGACAGTTCGGTCCCTATCCGCTGCGCGCGTAGGAATATTGAGAAGGGCTGTCCCTAGTACGAGAGGACCGGGACGGACGAACCTCTGGTGTGCCAGTTGTTCTGCCAAGGGCATGGCTGGTTGGCTACGTTCGGAAAGGATAACCGCTGAAAGCATCTAAGCGGGAAGCCTGCTTCGAGATGAGTATTCCCACCCCCTTCGAGGGGTTAAGGCTCCCAGTAGACGACTGGGTTGATAGGCCAGATGTGGAAGCCCGGTAACGGGTGGAGCTGACTGGTACTAATAGGCCGAGGGCTTGTCCTCAGTTGCTCGCGTCCACTGTGTTAGTTCTGAAATAACGAACGGCCGTGTTTTTCCGGTGTTGGTTAATTTCATAGTGTTTCGGTGGTCATTGCGTTAGGGAAACGCCCGGTTACATTCCGAACCCGGAAGCTAAGCCTTTCAGCGCCGATGGTACTGCAGGGGGGACCCTGTGGGAGAGTAGGACGCCGCCGAACAATCATTGTGGAAAGCCCCGTGCCCTTGTGGCACGGGGCTTTTCTGCGTTCCGAGCCGGCCGGGAAGGCCCTTTCTCGATGTGTGGCTCGGTTCGTGGCGGTGGGAAAGGGTCAGAGCCGCCCCGCCGCCTTGAGGGCGAGGTAGGCATCGGCGAGGGCGGGGGCGAGGTTGTCCGGCGTGGCATCGACAACCATCGCGCCGTGACGCTGAAGCTGGTCTGCGGTGCGAAGCCGCCTTGCTTGGGCCTGTGCGGCCGCTGCAGCCTCGTATATCGCGTCCACTGTGCCTCTTGCATCCGCCATCTGCTCGATATGCGGGTCCGCCACAGAGGCCACCAACACGGTATGGCGCTGCGTCAGACGACGGAGAACAGGGAGTAGACCCTCTTCTACGGGGGCCGGGTCCAGACCGGTGAGAAGCACGATCAGGGAGCGACGAGGAGCTCCTGCGAGTACAGCAGCGATGAGACCTCGGGTATCTGTTTCCACAAGTGTCGGCTCGATGGGCGCCAGGGCGTTCACCATGGCCGACAGGGCCTCTCCCGCGGACCGGCCCTGAACCTGTGCGCGGATACGGCGGTCGTAGGCGAGTAGATCCACACGGTCGCCCGCACGAGTGGCAAGCGCGGTGAGCAGCAGGGCCGCGTCCAGAGCGGCGTCGAGACGGGGCACGTCACCGACGCGCCCCGCCGAGGTACGGCCGGTGTCCAGGACGATGAGGATGTGACGGTCCCGCTCGGGACGCCACGTGCGCACAGCGACGGCGGACTGACGTGCAGTGGCCCGCCAGTCGATGGAGCGGGTGTCGTCACCGGGCACGTACGCACGCAGGCTGTCGAATTCAGTGCCCTCGCCACGGGTGAGAACACTGGTGCGGCCGTCGAGCTCGCGGAGTCTGGCGAGACGGGACGGCAGATGCTTCCGGCTGGTGAAGGGAGGCAGGACCCGTACTGTCCACGGGACCTGGTGACTCCCCTGTCGGGCGGCAAGCCCCAGAGGTCCGAACGAGCGGACGGTGATGCGTTCGGCTCGGCGGTCACCCCGCCGTGTCGGCCTCAGGAAGGTGGTCAGCCGACGGCGTTCGCCCGCCGGGACCGCAAGTGTGTGTCGCGAGGAAGTCTGCTCCGCGCCGGCGGGCCAGCTGCTGGGAGGCCAGGCGTCGCGAAGGTGTGCCCGCAGCCTGCGACGGGAAGGGTTGGTTACGGTGAGTTGCACTTCGGCGATCTCGCCAAGTCGAACGCTTGTATCACCGGATCGGGTGAACTGAAGCGTTCGCACTGGTGCAGCCAGGGCGTAGTCGCAGAGAATTGCCAAAGAGAGCGGTGCGTTGACTGCCAGCATTCCGGTCCAGCTCGGGGCCAAAATGCCTACAGGGAGTGACCCCAGGGCGGCCAGCAAGGCGGTGCGTCCGGTGAGGGCCACGGTCACCGCCTCATCGGGGTACGGGGACGTGGGCGAGGACGGCTGTGATGACGGAGTCGGGGGTGACGCCCTCCATCTCCGCCTCGGGCCGCAGTTGGATGCGATGGCGAAGTGTGGGGAGTGCCAGCGCTTTCACGTCATCCGGAATGACATAGTCACGGCCGGTAAGCCAGGCCCAGGCGCGAGCGGTCGACAACAGAGCGGTGGCACCTCGGGGAGAGACGCCGAGGGCGAGTGAGGGGGATTCACGCGTGGCACGACAGATATCGACGACATAGCCGGCGATCTCGGGAGAGACCTTGGTCCGGGCGACCGCGTTGCGGGCGGCTTCCAGATCGGCTGGGCCGGCGACGGGGCGTATGCCGGCTGACTTGAGGTCACGCGGATTGAAGCCGTCGGAATGACGCGTGAGGACGTTGATCTCATCCTCCCGCGAGGGCAGGGGCACCGTCAGCTTGAGGAGAAACCGGTCCAGTTGGGCCTCGGGGAGTGGGTAGGTGCCCTCGTATTCGACGGGATTCTGCGTGGCGGCCACGAGGAAGGGGTCGGGCAGCGGCCGAGGAGTTCCGTCGACGGTGACCTGGCGCTCCTCCATGGCTTCAAGGAGGGAGGACTGTGTCTTGGGAGGGGTTCTGTTGATCTCGTCGGCGAGAAGCAGATTGGTGAAGACGGGACCGGGCTGGAAGGAGAACTCGGCCGTGCGGGCGTCGTAGACCAGAGAGCCGGTGACGTCACTGGGCATCAGATCGGGGGTGAACTGGACACGCTTGGTGTCGAGTTCGAGTGAGGCGGCGAGAGCCCGGACCAAGAGGGTCTTGGCCACTCCGGGGACGCCTTCGAGGAGGACGTGGCCTCGGCAGAGCAGAGCGACGACGAGTCCGGTGACGGCCGGGTCCTGGCCGACAACGGCCTTGGCGATCTCTGAGCGCAGCGCTTCCAGAGATGCGCGGGCTGTGTCGCCGTTCCCGAGGGGCTCGGTGGTCTCGGCGGGCACTGGGGGCGGGGCGCTCATGACGTGCGTACCTTTCTTTCGAGGGTGTCGAGTTGGTCGGCCAGTTGGATGAGAGCGGCGTCGTCGGATGGGGCAGGTCCGAAGAGCAATGTCTGGAGGCTGTCGTCAGTGCCGCTCAGGCGGGCGGAAACGGCAGGGACAAGTGTTGAGGGGGAGTGGGCGTCGCGTGGGGAGACGCCGATGAGTGGGGCGATGCGGGTGCGGGTGGCGGAACGCAGTGACTCGGCGGCCCGGTCGCGGGCGTTCGCCTTGCGGTAGAGGCGGGCCCGGCCCTCGGTGGATTCAGAGGCGCGGATGGCCACTGGCAGTCGCTCGGTCACCAGGGGACCCAGACGGCGGGCACGCCAGATGGCGGCGAGCACGGCGGCCAGTGCGAGTTGCAACGTGCCCCACAACCAGCCCTGGGGGATCAAGTCGGCGAAGCTGCGGTCGTCAGGGGCGTTGTCGCCTCCGGCGTCCCCGTTCTCGGCGGCAGCGGAGGAATCAGCGAGTGAGGGGAGGTACCAGATCAGATGGGGACGGGAACCGAGAAGTTGCAGGGCCAGGGATGCGTTGCCCTGGTTGGCGAGCCGGTCGTTGTGGAGCAGGTCGGGGGAGCCGAGGAGCACGGTGTCACGCGCGCCCTGTTCGACCAGGAGCACGGTGGGAAGGCCGTCGCTCGGGAAGCAGCCGACGGCGTCGAGTCCGTCCGAGGAGTAGCGGAAGCCTCCCGTTTCGACGTCGCCGGCATTGCGGGCGGCGGGCAGGGAGCAGCCGGGGGCACGAGGGGCTACCGGTCCGGCGGGCTCCGCCCTGACACCCGGGGCCAGCGTGCCCACGGAGGGCGGGCCCGCTGCGACAAGGACGGTGCGACCGGCCGAGTCGTCGGTTGCGGCACGGAGTTCGCTCTGCTGGCGCGGTGCCAGCAGATTGGGGGAGGCGACGAGCAACGTGGTGTCGGGGCCGACCGCGGCGGTGGCGTCGTCGAGCGTGGTGACCACGTGGATGGAGACGCCGCGTTCCTTGAGGAGTTCGGCGACGGCCCGGCTGCCGTAGCGGTCGGCGGAGCGAGGATCGAGGAGGCCGTGCTGGTCACCGGAGCGAACGGTTGCCAGGGCGATTCCGGCGGCGACGAGTACGAGGAGGGCGAGGAGCAGACCGCGGATGCGGACCCAGACCTGGTGAGGGGTGAGGGCCGCCGAGGTGGAGGCGGCGGTGACCTCGGTCATTCGGCTGCTCCCTGGGCCGCGGTTGTCAGGAGAGGCTTGGCGGTTTCGAGATCAAGGTCCAGAGCTCGTACGACCAGGTATGCCTGCTCGTCGGCGGTGCGGCCGCCGTATGTGACATCGTCGAATTCTCTGGCGGCCGCGTGGAGCCGCGTCGCGTGTGCGGGCAGTGGACGGCCCGCTTCGGCGGCGGCCTCGTCGGCGGTGCGCCCGGGGTGGGGGTCGAGCAGGGCGCGCTCTTCCAGGGAGCGGACGATGGCGCGCATCCGTTCCTGGACCGCCTCGTTCCAGCGTTGGGCGGCGGCATGGACATCGGCAGCCTTCCGGTGTTCGGCCGCGCTGCGGGGGCTGTCGTCGAAGAGGGCGTCCGCGGAACGCACGGTGCGGCGCGGAGTGCCCAGCCGCCACCAGAGTGCGGCGACCAGGCCTATGACGATCAGCACGAGCACGACAAGACCGACCGGGCCGCCCGGTGCGGCGCCGGAGGCCGTTTCCAAGAGGTCGCCGATCCAACCCCAGAGCCGGTCGAGGCCCCGCTGGAGGAGGTTGGGATCGTTCTCGTGGTACATCGGTTTGGACAGTTCGTGCTTCGCTGCCTCGCGGCCGGGGACACGTGGAGTGTCCACGGGGATGTCGCCGCTCGCATGGATCAGTAGCCGTACTGCTGTGGTGCCCCCCGCCCCCGACACGGCATCAGCTCCTGGTGTTGTATCCGGGCAGGCCCGCGGCTCGGGCGAGCTCGAGGTCGAGTGCCTCACGGCGGATGCGCTGATCGATGTAGAGCAGTGCCATCACACCGGCGGAGAGCGGGTACGTGATCGTCGAGATGATCACCTCACCGATGCCGGAGACGATCAGGAAGGGCCAGCCGAAGTCTGTGGAGCCGTCCGTGAGGGCGGAGCCGATACCGTCGCCGTCCACGGCCAGCGCGATGATGCCGAACGGAATGGTGATGATCACGGCCACGATGAGCGTCAGCAGCGCGGTCAGCGCCAGGATGCCGAAGGTCCGCCACCAGGCGCCCCTGACGAGTTTCGCGGAACGGCGCATGGAAGTGATGATCGACTGCCGCTCCAGCATCAGGGCCGGCGAGGCGAGGCAGAAGCGGACCATCAGCCAGATGACGACGACGAACGCGGCCATGAATCCGATGAGGACGAGCCCGGCACCCGCGGCGGAGCCGGTGAGCATGCCCGGGAGCAGGCCCGCCGTCATGATGGCGGCGCTGATCAGGGCCAGCAGCAGGGTCAGCCCCAGCAGCTGAGGAAGCCGGGGCCGGGCCTCGGCCCAGGCGTCGGAGAGCGTAACGGGGCGGCCCAGCACCGAGCGGCTGATCACCACGGTCAGCACAGATGTCGTGATCAGCGTCGCGGCCATGGTGATGAGCAGGGACGGCACGCTGTTGAACAGAGCCGACTGAGCCGAGTCGGCGGCCTGCCGCAACGCTTCCGAGCCGGTGGCGTTCGGGTCGAGCTGCGCAGGTTCCGGCAGCAGGAATCGTTCCACAAGGATGATCGCGATCTGGGCGATCACGGACACGGTGAGTGTGATGCCGAGGACCGTGCGCCAGTGGGCGCGCATCGTAGAGACCGCGCCGTCGAGGATCTCGCCGACGCCGAGAGGCCGGAGCGGGATGACACCGGGCTTGGCCGCAAGGGGCGGCTGCCCCCAGCCCGGTCCCTGAGGTCCGCCGCCCCAGCCTGCGGCGGGAGGCGGTGCGCCAGGACCATTGCGGGGAGTGCTCGGTGGGGACCACTGCCCTGCGGGCGGCTGCGTGGGAGACCAGTTCCCTGCCGGGCCGCTGCCGTCGACGGGTTCGGAGGGCCGGGGGACACCGGCCCCCTGACCGTCGGACGGGGCAGATCCGGGCGAGGCCCAGCCCGGAGTGTCGTTCATTCTCGCTCCTTCACGGTCCTGCCCGCTCATCGGGGCGGCAGGTTGGCAGCCATCGTGCCACGCGTTGCTCAGGTATGGGCCGGGCGCTCTGTCTCCTTCGTACCTTCATTTGTGGGCGGCTCACCGGGCAGACTGGGCGGATGGCTGATCAGGACGCGCAATCGCCGGTGGGCATCGAGCCTTCCGCGCTTCCCGTACTTCGCTGGACCGAGCCGCCGGAAGGCCCCGCACTGGTGCTCCTCGACCAGACGCGGCTTCCGGCGGAGGAAGCCGAACTGGTGTGCACCGATGTGCCTGCTCTGGTGCAGGCGATCCGGACGCTGGCGGTGCGCGGCGCCCCCTTGCTGGGTATCGCGGGGGCCTACGGGGTGGCTCTCGCGGCGGCGCGGGGGGACGACGTGGTGGCGGCCGCCGGGCTGCTGGAGCGGGCGCGGCCCACCGCGGTGAATCTCGGGTACGGGGTACGGCGGGCCGCCGGGGCATATCAGGAGGCCGTCGGGAAAGGGGCGGATCCGGGGCGGGCCGCCGCGGCGGCGCTGGCCGAGGCCGGGGCGCTGCATCGGGAGGATGCCGAGGCCAGCGGGCGCATGGCGCGGTACGGCCTTGCCTTGTTGGACGAGCTGCTGGCCGGTGGGGGCGGGCATCGCCTGCTGACGCACTGCAATACGGGGGCGCTCGTCTCCGGTGGTGAGGGAACTGCCTTCGCGGTGGCGCTCGGGGCTCACCGGGAGGGGCGGCTGCGGCGGCTGTGGGTGGACGAGACGCGTCCGCTGCTGCAGGGTGCCCGGCTGACCGCGTACGAGGCGTCGCGCAACGGGATGCCGTACAGCCTGCTCACGGACAATGCCGCGGGTTCGCTGTTCGCCGCGGGGGAGGTGGATGCCGTGCTCATCGGGGCGGACCGCATCGCCGCGGACGGGTCGGTGGCGAACAAGGTGGGGAGCTATCCGCTGGCGGTGCTCGCGAAATACCACCACGTACCGTTCATCGTGGTCGCGCCGACCACGACCGTGGATCTGGACACCGCGGACGGAGCGTCGATCGTCGTCGAGCAGCGGCCGGGCAGCGAGGTGACGGAGCTCACATCGCTGCAGGCCGGGATGGCGGGCGCGGATGCCGGCGGACTGCTCGTGGCACCGGCGGGAACCCCCGCGTACAACCCTGCGTTCGACGTCACGCCGCCGGAGCTGGTCACGGCGATCGTCACGGAGGAGGGCGCAATTTCCCCGGTCACGGGGGTCGGACTGGCAGAGCTGTGTGCCAGATCATCGCAGGTAACGATTAGCTAATGGGATGATGTCGAATATGAAGGGACGCGTCCTTGTCGTCGACGACGACACCGCACTGGCCGAGATGCTCGGGATTGTGCTGCGTGGTGAAGGGTTCGAGCCGTCGTTCGTAGCGGACGGCGACAAGGCACTTGCCGCATTTCGTGAGGCCAAACCGGACCTGGTCCTGCTGGATCTCATGCTGCCCGGTAGGGACGGCATCGAGGTCTGCAGGTTGATCAGGGCCGAGTCGGGTGTGCCGATCGTCATGCTCACTGCCAAGAGCGACACGGTTGATGTGGTGGTGGGTCTGGAGTCCGGGGCCGACGACTACATCGTCAAGCCGTTCAAACCTAAGGAGTTGGTTGCCCGGATCAGGGCACGTCTGCGGAGGTCCGAGGAACCGGCGCCGGAGCAGCTGGCCATCGGGGACCTGGTCATCGATGTGGCCGGTCACTCGGTGAAGCGGGAGGGGCAGTCGATCGCCCTCACCCCGCTGGAATTCGACCTGCTGGTCGCGCTCGCCCGTAAGCCGTGGCAGGTCTTCACCCGTGAGGTGCTGCTCGAGCAGGTGTGGGGATACCGCCACGCCGCCGACACCCGGCTGGTGAATGTGCATGTCCAGCGGCTGCGTTCCAAGGTCGAGAAGGACCCGGAGCGGCCGGAGATCGTGGTGACCGTCCGAGGAGTCGGTTACAAGGCCGGACCGAGCTGAGATGCCCCCGAGTAGCGCTGCTCCGCAGCCCGGGGAGCCGGGAGCCCGTGCGGAGCGGGCTGCCGGTGCAGGACACAAGGCGTTCCGGATCGGGCGCCTTCTGCAGGGCGGCCGGTTGTTTCACGACCGGGCGCTTGGCGGCCCCGTGCCGCGATTGCTGATGCGTTGGGTGCGGCGTCCGCTGCTGCCCGCCGTACGGCTCTGGCGGCGCAACCTCCAGCTGCGGGTCGTCGCGGGCACGCTGCTCATGTCGCTCGGTGTGGTGCTGCTCCTCGGGCTGGTCGTGATCGGGCAGGTGCGCAACGGCCTGCTCGACGCCAAGGGCAAGGCTGCCCAGACACAGGCGGCCGGCGGATTCGCCGCAGCCCAGGAAAAGGCGAACGCCCCGCTCACCCCCGGTGGGCAGGGCGGCGACACGGCGGACGGCGCCACTGCCAACAACTCCTGGCGGACCGAGCTCGTCGACCAGCTCGCCAGCGGCGGCAAGAACGCCTTCAACGTGGTGGCGCTCAGCGCCGACGAGGGAACCCGTGCTCCACGCGGCTCGGGCAGCGTGGAGGCGGTGAGCATCCCGCAGCGCCTCCGGGATGCTGTGAACAAGGAGCCCGGGGCGTTCCAGACATACTCCGAGATCCAGTACGCGAACGGGCAGCAACCGCAGCCCGGACTCGTCGTGGGCAAGCGTCTCTACGACAACGACCACAATCCGTACCAGCTCTATTACCTCTTCCCGCTGACGCAGGAGGAGAAGTCGCTGACGCTGATCAAGGGCACGCTGGCGACCGCGGGACTCTTCGTGGTCGTACTGCTCGGCGCCATCGCCTGGTTCGTGGTGAGGCAGGTCGTCACGCCCGTGCGCATGGCGGCCGGTATCGCCGAGCGGCTTTCGGCCGGCAGGCTCCAGGAACGGATGAAGGTCACCGGCGAGGACGACATCGCCCGGCTCGGTGAGGCCTTCAACAAGATGGCGCAGAACCTGCAGCTGAAGATCCAGCAGCTGGAGGAGCTCTCCCGGATGCAGCGCCGTTTCGTCTCCGACGTCTCCCACGAGCTGAGGACACCGCTGACGACCGTACGGATGGCCGCCGATGTCATCCACGAGGCCCGCAGCGACTTCGATCCTGTGACGGCGCGCTCCGCGGAGCTGCTCGGGGACCAGCTCGACCGGTTCGAGTCGCTGCTCTCCGATCTGCTGGAGATAAGCCGGTTCGACGCGGGGGCCGCGGCGCTGGAGGCGGAGCCGATAGATCTGCGGCAGGTCGTACGGCGGGTGATCGGCGGGGCCGAGCCGCTGGCCGAGCGCAAGGGCACCCGGATCCGGGTGGCCGGCGATGAGCAGCCGGTGATCGCGGAGGCCGACGCGCGGCGCGTCGAGCGCGTCCTGCGCAACCTTGTGGTCAACGCAGTCGAGCACGGTGAGGGTCGCGACGTCGTGGTGCGGATGGGGGTGGCCGGAGGTGCGGTCGCCGTGGCCGTCCGGGACTACGGGGTGGGGCTCAAGCCGGGCGAGGCGACGCGGGTGTTCAACCGTTTCTGGCGGGCGGACCCGGCCCGCGCGCGGACGACCGGTGGCACCGGTCTCGGGCTCTCCATCGCGGTGGAGGACGCCCGGCTGCACGGCGGGTGGCTGCAGGCATGGGGCGAGCCCGGCGGCGGTTCGCAGTTCCGTCTGACGCTGCCGCGCACGGCGGACGAGCCGCTGCGCGGATCGCCGATACCACTGGAGCCCGAGGACTCCCGTAGCAACCGGGAGAATCGTGAGCGGGCCGCGGCCGCGCCGAAGACAGGGAGCGAGTACCGGCTGACGGCTGTGCCGACCCAGCCCGGCGGCAATGACAGGTCCGCACTGCCCGTACCGTCCCGTACTCCGGTTGCTCCACGGACGGCGCCGGCCTCGGTGCATCCGGCGGCCCTTCCGGGGAGCGGCGCACGGGTGGTCGCGCGCCACGCCGAGGACCGGTCGGGCGGCGAATTCGACACTGCGGTGCAGGACCCGGAGCGGGGGGACACGAATCGTGGGCACTGACCGTCGCAGGGACGGCCATGGACGCGTGCTGGGGCTGTTCGCGCTGCTCGGATGCGGTGTGGTGCTGCTGTCCGCGTGCGGCTCGATGCCCGTCACCGGGGATGTCAAGGCTGTCGACGCCTCGCAGCCCGGCGACTCCCAGGTGCAGGTCTACGCCGTCGCGCCACGTGACAACGCCACCCCCAACGAGGTGGTCGACGGCTTCCTGGAGTCCATGACCAGTGACGACCCGCGCTTCAGGACGACCCGTCAGTACCTGACGAAGAAGGCGGCCGAGACGTGGAAGCCGAACGCGTTCACCACCGTGCTCACCAAGGCGCCGAACCGGAACGACCGTCCCGTCCGCGACAGCGACCACAACATCACCGAGGCCACCTACACCCTGACCGGTGAGAAGGTGGCGACGGTCGACGAGCAGAGCGCCTATCAGCCGCTCGCACCCACCGACTACAACCAGACCCTGCACCTGGTGAGGGAGAACGGGCCGGACGGCAAGGAGTGGCGGATCGACCTCGTGCCGGACGGTCTTCTGCTCGGGCAGTCGGACTTCAAGCGTCTCTACCGCTCCGTCAACAAGTACTACTTCGCGGCGGGGCGGTCGGAGGGGCAGTCGACCCTGGTCGCCGACCCCGTCTATCTCCGTAGCCGGACGGATCCCGTCACGGGGATGGACACCGTGACACAGTCCGTCCGCAGCCTCCTTGCGGGGCCGACCAGTTGGCTGCGGCCGGTGGTCACATCCCGGTTTCCTCCCGGTACGGCGCTGAAGAAGGGGGTCACTTCGCTGGCGCCCGACGACCGCAACGTACTGAAGATCCCGCTCGACAAGAAGGCGGACGGCGTCGGGCAGCGTTCCTGTCGCATGATGGCCTCGCAGATCCTCTACACCCTGAGGGATCTGACGTCCGCGCGGGTCGAGCAGGTCGAACTGCAGCGTTCCGACGGCTCCCCGCTGTGTCTGCTCGGGGCGGACCAGGCGGAGGAGTTCGCTCCTGACGGTTCGTCCAGCGGGCCGGACAGTCAGTATTTCGTCGGTGCCAAGGGGCATGTGGAACGCATTCCCGGCAGTACCAAGGGCAGCGGAGCCCCGGAGACGGTGTCCGGCCCGCTCGGTGACGGACCGGTGCGGATGGGGGCGGTCGGTGTGGCCAGGGACGAGCAGTCGGCGGCGGCGGTCTCGCGCGACGGGGCGTCCCTGTACGTGTCGTCCATCGTCTCGGGCGGCGAACTTCCCGCGGCCTCGGTGACCAGTAAGGCCCACGACGCGAAGAACCGTCTGTCGACACCGAGCTGGGACGGCCGGGGCGACCTGTGGGTGGCCGACCGGGATCCCGACAGCCGCAGACTGCTGAGACTGGCCGGTGGTACCGGCGAGCCGCAGGAGGTTGCCGTGCCCGACCTGGACGGCGGGCGGATCGAGGCGTTGCGCATGTCCGCGGACGGAGTGCGGATCGCCCTGCTGGTGACCCAGGACGGCCGCAACACGCTGAAGATCGGCCGGATCGAGCGGCGCGGGCCGGCATCGGAGCAGCAGGTGTCGGTGGTGGAGCTGCGTCAGGCCGCGCCACAGCTGATGGATGTGACCGCCATGTCGTGGTCGGGCCGCAGCCGCCTCGTGGTTGTCGGCAAGGAGCAGGGTGGCGTGCAGCAGGTGCGCTATGTGCAGGCGGACGGTTCGACGTCCGCGTCGGGCGTGCTGCCCGGCGTGAACCAGGTGTCGTCGGTCGCGGCGGCGGACGACGAGCAGCTTCCGCTGATGGCGGCCACGTCCAGCGACGGGATCGTGAAGCTGTCGCCCGGCGACAACTGGCAGACGGTGGTCAAGGAAGGCTCGTCGCTGGTCTACCCGGGCTGAGCGTCGTAGGACCCGTTCCGCGTTTTCCACAGGGGTGGCCCGCTCGCTCCGGGAAGCGCACAGTGGAGTCATGCGGGGGTGGTGGCGGGAGATCTCCGGCCTGGTGCTGCCGGTGTCCTGCGGCGGCTGCGGCACGCCGCGCGTCGAACTGTGCGAGGAATGCCGTGCGGAACTCCATGGCGGGGCACCGCGCAGGGTGAGGCCCGTCCCGGAGCCTGTGGGCCTGCCGGTGGTGTACGCGGCCGCCGCGTACGAGAACGCGGTACGTGCCGCGCTGCTGGCCCACAAGGAGCGGGGCGAGCTGGGGCTGGCCGGAGCGCTCGGCAAGGCGCTGGCAGGGGCCGTACGGGCCGGGACGGGGCAAGTGGGTGCCGCAGGCCCGCTGCTGCTCGTACCCGTGCCGTCGGCGCGGCGGGCGGTGGCGGCGCGAGGCCATGATCCGACGCGCCGGATCGCGCTTGCCGCGACGGGAGAGCTGAGACGCGGTGGCACTCGGGCCCAGGTGGTCGCGGTGCTCCGGCAGCGGCGAGCGGTGGCCGACCAGGCGGGGCTGGGCGCCCGTCAGCGGCAGGTGAATCTGGCGGGGGCGCTGGAGGTCGTGGCCGGGGGCGAGCGGCTGCTTGCGGCCGGACGGGTGGTGCTGGTGGACGACCTTCTGACGACGGGCGCCTCGCTCGCCGAGGCGGCTCGGGCGGTGGGGGCGGCGTGCGGGCACGAGGGTGCCGCCTTCGGCAGCGGGCAGGCGGCCGTCGTCGCAGTATCTCCGTCGGCCTTCGAAATAAACCGGAACTGCCAATGAACTTGCATCGTTGCAGGTAATGAGTGAGGAAAACGCCCCGAACGGAGGTACGTGCGAGTAGCGGGTGCCGACATCCGGCCAGGCAGGCTATGTTCGGTTGTGAGGAATGGTGAATGCCGGACCTCGACGAATGCACCGCCAGGTTTCGGGCAGGCAACGCACCGGTAGTCCAGAAGCTGGGAATTCGGTGGGGTGGAGACCTCGCCGATGGGGGAGGAGGAGGTGGAAGTCACCGAGTCCGCGGCTCCGGTTGTCACCGGGGCCTGGTGCAAAAGGGAGATGCTCCGCCCATGAGCGGAGCGATCCGGGAACGGAGTTCTGCGTGGACATCGTCGTCAAGGGCCGCAAGACCGAGGTGCCCGAGCGGTTCCGCAAGCACGTGGCCGAGAAGCTGAAGCTGGACAAGATCCAGAAGTTCGACGGCAAGGTGATCAGCCTCGACGTCGAGGTGTCCAAGGAGCCGAACCCCCGTCAGGCAGACCGTTCCGACCGGGTGGAGATCACGCTCCGCTCGCGTGGTCCGGTCATCCGGGCGGAAGCGGCCGCAGGCGACCCGTACGCAGCGTTGGACCTGGCCACCGGCAAGCTGGAGGCGCGGCTGCGCAAGCAGCACGACAAGCGCTACAGTCGCCGTGGCAACGGCCGGATTCCCGCTGCCGAGGTCGCCGAGACCGTGCCGGGGGCGGCGTCGTTCAACGGCGAGGGCGACCTGATCGCCAATGAGTCGGCCGAGTCCGTACCCACCACCAGGTTCGGCTCGCTGGAGGTTCAGGGCGAGGGTCCGCTGGTGATGCGCGAGAAGACGCATGTTGCCGCACCGATGTCGCTCGACCAGGCGCTCTACGAGATGGAGCTGGTCGGGCACGACTTCTATCTGTTCGTCGACTCCGAGACCAAGGAACCCAGTGTCGTCTACCGACGGCATGCCTATGACTACGGTGTCATCCACCTGAGGACCGACCCGCTGGCCGCCGACGAGGCGGGCGGCGCAGGCGGTGCGCTCGGCGGCTGACGCCACCCTTCCGCGGTGCCCCTGGAGCGCCTGTGCGCCCCCAGGGGCACCCGCGTGCGGCCATAGGATCACCGCTCTGACGTCCAGGCATGGAATCATGGCGTCCCAAGCCAATCGGTGTTCTGTGGACTGCCGTTGGCGGACAGTGTGTGAACTTCAGGCCGCGGCCTTCAGGGGGAGGAACGATGGCGGACACCTTCGGGCCCGTGCGTGATGCGAATGATGCCGACGACATCGGCGGTGCCGGTGCCGGTGCGGACAGTGGTTTCCGCAGGGAACCGATCAGAGTCCTCGTGGTGGACGACCACGCGCTCTTCCGCAGAGGTCTGGAGATCGTCCTCGCCCAGGAGGAGGACATCCAGGTCATCGGCGAGGCGGGTGACGGGTCGGAGGCGGTCGACAAGGCCGCCGATCTGCTCCCCGACATCGTGCTGATGGACGTCCGGATGCCCAAGCGCGGTGGCATCGAGGCCTGCACGTCGATCAAGGAGGTGGCCCCCAGCGCGAAGATCATCATGCTGACGATCAGCGACGAGGAGGCCGACCTCTACGACGCGATCAAGGCCGGCGCCACCGGCTATCTCCTCAAGGAGATCTCCACGGACGAGGTGGCCACGGCCATTCGCGCGGTTGCCGACGGGCAGTCCCAGATCAGCCCTTCCATGGCGTCCAAACTGCTCACCGAGTTCAAGTCGATGATCCAGCGGACCGACGAGCGCAGGCTGGTGCCCGCACCGAGGCTCACCGACCGGGAACTCGAAGTCCTCAAACTCGTTGCAACGGGCATGAACAATCGCGATATCGCGAAGGAACTGTTCATTTCCGAGAACACCGTGAAGAACCACGTCCGCAACATTCTGGAGAAGCTACAGCTGCACTCCAGGATGGAAGCCGTGGTCTATGCCATGCGGGAGAAGATCCTGGAGATCAGGTGACCCGCGCAAAAGCGCCGGGTGCGGGCGAGGGAAGGCGCGCTCAGGCCAGGGCGCGGGCGATCTCCTGAGCGAGCGGTGCGCGTAGTGCCGGTGCGTCGACCCGCTCCAGCCGGACATCCGTACAGCCGACCCAGGACGCGGCCTCCACCAGCGCCTCGGCCATCGGCACCACGGCCTTCCCGCTCGCCAACGACACCTGCCGGGCGACCAGCGTGCTGCCCTCGCGCGCCGGGTCGACGCGGCCCTGCAGCTTTCCGCCCGCCAGCAGCGGCATCGCGAAGTATCCGTGGACCCGCTTGGGCTTGGGGACGTAGGCCTCCAGGCGGTGGGTGAAACCGAAGATCCGCTCGGTGCGCGCCCGCTCCCAGACCAGCGAGTCGAACGGCGACAGCAGCGTCGTACGATGCCGCCCGCGCGGCTCCGAGGCCAGCGCCGCCGGGTCCGCCCAGGCCGGCTTCGCCCAGCCCTGCACCGTCACCGGCACCAGCCCGGAGTCCGCCGCCACCGCGTCGAACTGCTCACCCCGCAGCCGGTGGTAGTCCGCGATGTCCGCTCGGGTGCCCACCCCCAGGGACTGCCCCGCGAGCGCGACCAACCGTCGCAGGCACTCCGTGTCGTCCAGATCGTCGTGCAGCACGTCATCGGGGAGGGCCCGTTCGGCGAGGTCGTACACCCGCTTCCAGCTGCGCCGCTCGGTGCACACCACCTCGCCGTACATCAGGGCGCGCTCGACGGCGACCTTCGACGCCGACCAGTCCCACCACTCCCCGCCGTTCTTCGCGCCGCCCAGCTCCGTCGCCGTCAGCGGGCCCTCGGCGCGCAGCTGCTTGATCACCGTCTCGTACGCGCCGTCCGGGAGGTCGTGGTGCCAGTGCGGGCGCGAGCGGTAGGCGCGGCGGCGGAAGGCGAAGTGCGGCCACTCCTCGACCGGCAGGATGCAGGCGGCGTGCGACCAGTACTCGAAGGTGCGGCCGCCCGGCCAGTACGCCTCCTCGACGGTGCGCCGGCCGACCGCGCCGAGGCGCGCGTACGGAATCAGCTCGTGCGATCGCGCGAGCACCGAGATCGTGTCGAGCTGTACGGCGCCGAGATGCCGCAACACGCCCGGAACCCCGGCCCGGCGGTCCGGGGCGCCGAGGAAGCCCTGGGCGCGCAGGGCGATCCTGCGTGCCTGGTCGGCGGAGAGTTCAACGGCGGGAGGCGGCACAGACGTCATGCCCCGAACCCTAGAGGCAGGCACTGACAGCCGGCCGGGGTTCCTGTGGAACCCCGGGCCTGCGGGGTCAGGGGGCGGGCAGATAGGAGTGGGTGCCCGGCAGGCCGAGGTCGGACGGGAGCAGCGCGCCGATCCAGGAGTCGCGCCGTACTCCCTTGTTGAGCAGGCCCGACCGCTGTTCGCCCTCCATCCGGAATCCTGCCCTCAGCGCCACGGCACGCGAGGGGACGTTGCCCACCTCGGCGCGCCACTCCAGCCGGTCGCCGCCGAGTGCGGTGAAGGTCCAGCGGGCGGCGGACAGCACGGCCTCCGTCATGTAGCCGCGGCCCCGGTACTCCTCGGCGGTCCAGAACCCCACCTCGTACGTGCCCGGCAGATTGCGGCGGTTGATGCCGAGGGCGCCGGTCAGGGCCCCGCTCTCGCGCAGGACCACCGCGAAGTTGTACATGGAGTCGTCGTGCCAGCCGCCGGGAGACAGCTTTCCCGCGAAGAGTTCCGCGTCGGCGCGGCTGTACGGGGAGGGCACGACGGTCCACCGCTGGATGTCCGGGTCCTGACAGGCGGCGTGAATCGCGTCCGTGTCGCCGTCGGCGAAGGGGCGCAGCAGCAGACGGTCGCTGGTGAGGGTGATCGGCTCCATGTACGGATTCTGGTGACGTGCCGCTCGTGAAGCGAACACTTTTCGGACTTCCCGGCACCTTCGGCGCTCCCCGGCCGTTGACTCGGCAGGGACGGCGGGGCCAACGCGGCGGCAGCCCTCCCGGCGCGGCGGGGTCCTCGCTTACGATGGCCGTTGCGGTGGGGCCCACCTGCCGTGCCCGTGCCAGTGTCCGTAACACGACCCAGTGCCAGGCCCGACCGGCAAGGAGACCAGCCTCAGTGTCCGTCTTCAACAAGCTCATGCGTGCAGGCGAAGGCAAGATCCTGCGCAAACTGCACCGCATCGCGGACCAGGTCAGCTCCATCGAAGAGGACTTCGTCAACCTCTCCGACGCCGAGCTGCGGGCGCTCACCGACGAGTACAAGGAACGGTACGCGGACGGCGAGAGCCTGGACGACCTGCTCCCCGAGGCATTCGCGACCGTCCGTGAGGCCGCCAAGCGGGTCCTCGGACAGCGCCACTACGACGTTCAGATGATGGGCGGCGCAGCCCTCCACCTCGGTTATGTGGCCGAGATGAAGACCGGCGAGGGCAAGACCCTGGTCGGTACCCTGCCGGCGTATCTCAACGCGCTCTCCGGCAAGGGCGTGCACCTGATCACGGTCAACGACTATCTCGCCGAGCGCGACTCCGAACTGATGGGCCGCGTCCACAAGTTCCTCGGCCTGAGCGTCGGCTGCATCGTCGCCAACATGACGCCGGCCCAGCGCCGTGAGCAGTACGCCTGCGACATCACGTACGGCACGAACAACGAGTTCGGTTTCGACTACCTCCGCGACAACATGGCGTGGTCCGCCGACGAGCTCGTCCAGCGCGGTCACAACTTCGCCGTGGTCGACGAGGTCGACTCGATCCTCGTCGACGAGGCCCGTACACCGCTGATCATCTCGGGCCCGGCCGACCAGGCCACCAAGTGGTACGGCGACTTCGCCAAGCTGGTCACGCGGCTTTCCAGGGGCGAGGCGGGCAACCCGCTCAAGGGCGTCGAGGAGACCGGCGACTACGAGGTCGACGAGAAGAAGCGGACCGTCGCCATCCACGAGCCCGGTGTCTCGAAGGTCGAGGACTGGCTCGGTATCGAGAACCTCTACGAGTCGGTGAACACCCCGCTCGTCGGATACCTCAACAACGCCATCAAGGCCAAGGAACTCTTCAAGAAGGACAAGGACTACGTCGTCATCGACGGCGAAGTCATGATCGTCGACGAGCACACCGGCCGTATCCTCGCCGGCCGCCGCTACAACGAGGGCATGCACCAGGCGATCGAGGCGAAGGAAGGGGTGGACATCAAGGACGAGAACCAGACCCTCGCCACGATCACCCTGCAGAACTTCTTCCGCCTCTACGGCAAGCTCTCCGGCATGACCGGTACGGCGATGACCGAGGCCGCCGAGTTCCACCAGATCTACAAGCTCGGTGTGGTGCCGATCCCGACCAACCGGCCGATGGTCCGTGCCGACCAGTCGGACCTGATCTACCGCACCGAGGTCGCGAAGTTCGCCGCGGTCGTCGACGACATCGCCGAGAAGCACGAGAAGGGCCAGCCGATCCTCGTCGGCACCACCTCGGTCGAGAAGTCCGAGTACCTCTCGCAGCAGCTCTCCAAGCGCGGTGTCCAGCACGAGGTCCTCAACGCCAAGCAGCACGACCGTGAGGCGACGATCGTCGCCCAGGCCGGCCGCAAGGGCGCGGTCACGGTCGCGACGAACATGGCCGGACGAGGTACCGACATCAAGCTCGGCGGCAACCCCGACGACCTCGCCGAGGCGGAGCTGCGTCAGCGCGGCCTCGACCCCGTCGAGCACGTCGAGGAGTGGGCGGCCGCGCTGCCCGCCGCGCTGGAGAAGGCCGAGCAGGCCGTGAAGGCGGAGTTCGAAGAGGTCAAGGAGCTCGGCGGGCTGTACGTCCTGGGCACCGAGCGGCACGAGTCGCGGCGTATCGACAACCAGCTGCGCGGTCGTTCCGGCCGTCAGGGCGACCCGGGCGAGTCCCGGTTCTACCTGTCGCTCGGCGACGACCTGATGCGGCTGTTCAAGGCGCAGATGGTCGAGCGCGTCATGTCGATGGCCAACGTGCCGGACGATGTGCCGATCGAGAACAAGATGGTGACGCGGGCGATCGCGTCGGCCCAGTCGCAGGTCGAGCAGCAGAACTTCGAGACGCGCAAGAACGTCCTGAAGTACGACGAGGTGCTCAACCGGCAGCGTGAGGTCATCTACGGCGAGCGTCGCCGGGTCCTGGAGGGCGAGGATCTGCAGGACCAGATCCGCCACTTCATGGACGACACGATCGACGACTACATCCGCCAGGAGACCGCCGAGGGCTTCGCCGAGGAGTGGGACCTGGACCGGCTGTGGGGCGCGTTCAAGCAGCTCTACCCGGTGAAGGTCACGGTCGACGATCTGGAGGAGGCGGCCGGCGACCGGGCCGGGATCACGGCCGAGTTCATCGGCGAGTCCATCAAGGACGACATCCACGAGCAGTACGACGAGCGCGAGAAGCAGCTCGGCTCGGACATCATGCGTGAGCTGGAGCGGCGTGTGGTGTTGTCCGTCCTGGACCGCAAGTGGCGTGAGCACCTCTACGAGATGGACTACCTCCAGGAGGGCATCGGCCTCCGTGCCATGGCGCAGAAGGACCCGCTGGTCGAGTACCAGCGTGAGGGCTTCGACATGTTCAACGCCATGATGGAGGGCATCAAGGAGGAGTCCGTCGGCTACCTGTTCAACCTGGAGGTCCAGGTCGAGCAGCAGGTCGAGGAGGTGCCGGTGCAGGACGAGGCCGAGCGGACCTCGCTCGTCAAGGAGGACGCCGTGCCGGCGGCGCGTCCGGAGATCCGGGCCAAGGGGCTCGATGCTCCGCAGCGTCCGGACCGGCTGCACTTCTCCGCTCCCACGGTGGACGGGGAAGGCGGGGTCGTCGAGGGCGACTTCTCCAACGGTGACAGTGGGGCCGGGGCCGAGTCCGATGGGCTGACCCGGGCGGAGCGGCGCAAGGCCCAGAAGAATGGTGGGGGCGGGCGGCGTCGTAAGAAGTAGCCGGAGGCGCGGGTGCCGGTGACGTCTTCGGACGTCGTTGCGGTGGCCGGGCTGTAGTGGGGTTGTAGCCGGGGTCGGGCGCGTGGTTTGGGCGTCCGGCCCCGGCTTTTTGGTTCTGGCCCCGTGAGGGCGTTGTGGTGTGTGCGGTGGGCTTTTCGGTGGGGGTGGGTGGGTGAGCTGGGTGGGTGGGCCGCTGGGGCGGGGCCTGTCCCCTCCCCGCCCCTCCCCGAAACCGGGGCTCTGCCCCGGACTCCGCTCCTCAATCGCCGGAGGGCTGGAAGGGGGCGGGTGGGGCCGGGGGAGGGGAGAGGCGGGCCGGGGAGGGGCTGTGAGGGGGCAGGAGGGGGCTGGGGGCGAGGAGGGGGTGGCGCGCGGGTTGGGGGATGGGTGAGGGGAGCCGGGAGGGGTTCGGTCGGGGTTGGAGGGCTGTTGAGGGGACGCCAGGAGGGGGGGTGCCCCTATCTGTTTCGTCAACCCTGTCAGGGTCGGTTCGTGGGAGTTGGTGCTGGTTTTTGGGAACGTCCCGCGAAGCGGGACGTTCCCGGCGGATCGGGTGCCTGATGGGCAGCCCGGTGGCCGGCACGGCGGGGGTGGCCGTGCCGGTGCGCGCGTGATGGGGTCAGGAAGGGAGGGGCGGTGGTGCTGTCAGGCCGCGAGGCCGATGTCGCCGGGGGTTCGTGGTTCGTAGAGGGCCCCGGTGCGGATCATTGCGTGGATGACGTTCACACGTTGGCGGGCCAGGCGGAGGATCGCTTGGGTGTGGGTCTTGCCGCGTGCGCGTTGACGGTCGTAGTAGGTGCGGGAGGAGCGGTCGGATTTGCAGCCGATCGCGGCGAACGCGGCCTGGAAGAGGGCGCGTTTGAGGAGTCGGTTGCCGCGGTGGGGTGCGTGCTCGCCACGGATGGAGGTGCCCGAGGACTTGGTGGCGGGGGCGAGTCCGGCGTAGGAGGCGAGGTGTCCTGCGGTGGGGAAGGTGGTGCCGTCGCCGATGGCGACGATCACGGCGGCGGTGGTCCTGACGCCCATGCCGGGCATGGAGGTCAGGAGGTGGAAAAGAGGGAGGGCCTCCAGCAGGGCGGCGATCTCCTGCTCGGCCTGGCGGCGCTGGGTGTGGGCGGCGGCGAGCTGGGCGGCAAGTCCGGGCACGATCAGCGCGCTGGCCTCGGTGCCGGGCACGATGACGGTCTGCTCGGCAAGCGCGTCGAAGATCTCCGCGGTGAGGTGGTGGGCCTTGCGCGAGCCGTGCGCCTTGAGCAGGGCCTCGCAGCGGGCGTGGCCCAGTTTCTTCAGCCTGGCCGGGGAGCCGTGCCGTTCAAGGAGGGCCAGGATGTAGGGGTAGCCCAGCCGGGGGCCGACCACCCGCTCCAGGGTGGGATGGATCTGGGAGAGCAGGCCGCGCAGCCGGTTGGAGGTGCGGTTGACCTCGCCGGCCAGGTCGTTGTCGTAGCCGGTGAGCATGGTCAGCTCGGCCAGCTTCTCGTCGTCGCGGTCCACCGCGCGCAGGGTGTGCGGCATGGTCCGGGCGGTGTCGGCGATGACGAAGGCGTCGCGGGCGTCGGTCTTGGCTTCGCCCGGGTAGAGGTCGGCGGCCCGGCGCATCGAGAGTCCCGGCAGGTAAGCGACCCGGCAGCCGGTCGCGCGGGCCACGGTCAGTGGCAGCGCGCCGATGTTGGCGACCTGGTCCACGATCACCAGGACGGTGCCGAACTTGGCCCTGAGCTTGTCGAACAACTCCCGCAGGCGGGCCTCGGTGTTGGGCAGCTTCTTGTCGTGGACGGTCTTGCCCTGCCCGGTCAGGCCGCGGGCGTGGTGGAACTCCTTGCCCAGGTCCAGGCCGAGGAACAGACCTATGCCGGAGATATCGATGACGGTGTCGGCCATGCGCGATGCCCCTCTTCGGTCGTGCCTTTCGCATCCGTCCCGGCCGTCCCTGCGGCACCACACGCCGGCAACCACGTTACGCAGACATCCCGCCCGTGAAGAGGTCCGGCGTTGCACCGGACCAGGCAGTCGTCAGGCCCCTCATCAGCGGTCAAGCGGTGCCCCGAAGCCCGGCGGCAACACCCCCCAGGTCATCGACTTCGACAGGGGGCACACAGCCATACCGGACCCGGGGGCCAGGCGCCCCATTTCGGGGCCACAGAAAAGGTAACGAGGGCTGAGGATGGCTGAGAGCGGGGCCAGGAGGGTTCGGGCGGGGTGGGGACGCCTGAGGGGCCAAGGAGGGTTCGGGCGGGGTTGGGGACGCCTGAGAGGGGCCAGGAGGGTGGGACAGGTATGAGGGGATGGCTGAGGGGGCCAGGAGGGCTGGGGGACGCCTGAGAGGGGCCAGGAGGGGTGGGACGGGTTGGGGATGGCCGGAGGGGTGCCCGGGAGGCGGTTGGTCGGGGTTGGAGGGTGGTTGGGGGCGCCAGGAGGGCTGGGGCCGGGGCTGAGAGGGGGCAGGAGGGGCTGGGGGTGGGTATGCGGCTTGGGGCTCGCTGGCTCGCTGGCTTCCTTGCTCGCTTGCCACAGGGGCTGGCAGAGGCTGGATCGGAGCCCGTGGTCCCGCCCGGTGCCGTTACTTCGGGCGCCGGGCGGGAGTGGCTGGGTGCGGTAGGCGGGGCTCTGGCCCGGGTCTCGCTCCTCACGTTGGATGGGCTGAGAAAAGGGGAGGGCGGGCTCCTGGCCCGTTGCCCGCTTGGCCTCGCCTCTGGCGCTGGGGTGCTGAAGGTGGTTGTGAGCCCGCCCAGCCCTGGCCCTTGGGGCGGGTCAGTCTCTGGGCCTGGCCCCGGTCCGTTCCGGTCTGGTCTGGTTCTTCGCATTCCTCCGTGGTTCTGTTCCGTTGCTGGCCCACCCCACCCTGTCCAGCCCAGGGGAGGACGGGGTGGGGATGAGGCGTGTTTCGGGAGGCCGCACGGGCTAGCGGGCCGGGGCTGCCTGTAGGTGTTCGTCGCCGAGCTCCACCGCGGCGCAGCGCCAGCGGAGGTCGGTGCCCTGTTCCAGGCGGAAGGCCATTGCCCGTACCTGTTCGCCCGCCGCGATGCTCGCGCATGCCTCCACCACGCCCGGAGCCGGCTGGGCGCCGTGGCACATGCGGATGACGGGTCGGGCGCCGCGGGCCCTGAGTGGGGTGCGCGGGGCCAGTTCGGCCAGCTGGTCGTAGGCCTCGCCGATGGTGTGTCCGAGCATCCAGTGCACCGGGCGCTGGCCGCTGAGGACCGCCAGGAGGCGCTCTGCGAACCAGTGGTGCGGGCGTACGCGCCGGGGAGTCCGGGTGCGCTGAGGTGGTACGGCTTCGGGCCTGCGCTGGTCGCGTCGTCCAGTGGGCCGGGTCCTGTTCGTGCTCATCGATCATCGCCCCCGTGCTTCAGAGGCCCGGTGAATACCGGGCGGTAACTTCTGCTGGGGACCTTCTACGGCGACGGCCGAGGAGGCCGCAAGCGGCAGTGGGGCGCCGGGCACGATCGGGAGGAATCACCTATCCGGGTGATGCGGCCGGTGCCGGGCGGGGTGTGAGGCGGGCGCAGGGAGGGTGAGGAGCGGTTGCCGAGTGGACGGAGCGGCATCGGTGCACGTGACCCCAAAGGGGGACGTCGCACGTATCCTGAGGGCGTTTCCGACTACGAAAGCGGCCCGGCCATGCGCGTGTACGTCCCCCTGACCCTGTCCGGTCTCGCAGCGGCGCACCGGGCGGGCGAAATCGGCCCCGGTCCGCTCACCGCGTACGCGGTGACCCCCGCACTGCGCGAGTGGTACGTCTCGGACGACATCGAGGAGCTGGAGTACGCGGCGCTCAACCGGGCCGCCTCCGCCTCGCTGCGCATGATCGCGCAGAACCCCGACGCGGTCCGCAGGCGCGTCGTCGTGGCCGTCGAAGTACCGGACGGCGCGGCCGTCGCCGACCCGGACCACAGCCTCGACCCGTCCTCGCTCGGTGAGGTGCGGATCGCGTCCCCCGTGGCGCTCGCCAAGGCCGCCGCGGTGCATGTCGACGCGGACGACGCGAAGAAGGACGTCACGGCCGCGGCCGCGGCGCTGGGGGCTGCGGACCTCGGTGACGACGACGCACAGTTCACCGTGGACGGCGCCGAGGACCACGAGCTGCTGTGGTTCGGCATCCAGGAGATCCCGAACCTGATCGGCTGAAGCCGGAAAGGGGGGAGGGGAGAGGGAGCGGGGGCTGCTGTCGAACGGGTGTCGGAGGCGGCGGGTATTTTCTATGCATGGGGACGCATCGGAAGCACCGTACGCATCTGGTCTGGGACTGGAACGGCACACTGCTCGACGACAACGACGCGGTCATCGGCGCGACGAACGCCGCGTTCGGCGAGGTCGGCCTGGAGCCGATCACGCTTGAGCAGTACCGCGAGATGTACTGCATCCCGATCCCCCGCTTCTACGAACGGCTGATGGGCAGGCTGCCCACGGAGGCCGAGTGGGAGCGGATGGACGGAATCTTCCACCAGCGCTACACCGAGCGACGGGCCGCCTGCGGGCTCACCGAAGGCGCCGAGGAGCTGCTCACGCAGTGGCAGCTGGCCGGGCGCAGCCAGTCCCTCCTGAGCATGTACGGGCATGACCAGCTGGTCCCCGTGGTGCGGGGTTACGGCATCGAGCGGCACTTCGTACGGGTCGACGGGCGCACCGGGCCGTCCGGCGGCAGCAAGGCCCAGCACATGGAGCGGCACATCGCCGCGCTGGACGGGATATCCGCCGAGCACACGGTGGTCATCGGCGATGCGGTGGACGACGCTGTGGCCGCGGCCCATGTCGGTGCGAAGGCCGTGCTCTACACCGGTGGGTCGCACAGCAGGGCCAGTCTGGAGGCGGCCGGAGTGCCGGTGGTGGACAGTCTGGCCGAGGCCGCGCACCTCGCCGAGCAGATGGCCGAATAACAGCGATCGAACAGCGGCGATCGAGTAGGAGCGAAGCGGCGGGCGAGCGAGGCGGGCCGGCGGGTCAGGTGGTCACCGGGGCCTTTGTGCGGAGGACCTTCAGGAATTCGCGCATCCACGCCGAGTGGTCCGGCCACGCCCGGGCCGAGACCAGCGTGCCGTCGACCACCGCCTCGTGGTCCTCGAAGGTGGCGCCCGCCGCCTGCATGTCCAGCTCCAGCGCGGGGTAGGCGGTGACATGGCGGCCGGCCAGCGCACCGACCGCCGCCGTCATCAGCGGGCCGTGGCAGATCTGGGCCACCGGCCGGTCCGAGTCGAAGAAGGCCTTGAGGATCTTGCGCAGCTCGGCGTCGTTGCGCAGATACTCGGGCGCCCGGCCGCCCGGGACGACCAGGGCCACGTAGTCCCCGGGGTCGACCTCGGAGAAGGCCAGGTCGGCGGGCCAGGTGTAGCCGGGCTTCTCGGTGTACGTGTCGAAGCCGGGCACGAAGTCGTGGACCACGAAGCGGAGCGTCTTGCGGGCGGGGGCCGCGATATGGACGTCGTAACCCTCTTCACGCAGCCGCTGGTACGGATAGAGGACTTCCAGGGACTCGGCGGCGTCGCCGGTGACGATCAGGATCTTCGGTGCCATGGCGGGGCTCCCACGGTTCGTCGGCCTGTTCCGTCTACCAGAGTGCGGCAATACGGCCCCGCGCGCTGTCCAGAGTGTCAAAGTTCGGGTCCATCTTTTTACACAAACGGCTCGTGACGGGCACGGGGGCGGGCGATATAGCCTGGACCCCGTGATCAGCGCGATACGCCTCGGGGGCAGCGAAGCCCCCGGCCTGCGCCCGGAGTGCCACAGCACCCGGGCCGCCGCTGATTCCCGCAACCCGGATCGACTGCCAAAAATGGCCAATATGGTCCCGGGTATCTCTCATAGCGGCATAGCGTCGACTCAGACCGGAAACCCCGTGTCGTGGCGGTACGTCGTCTTTTTCACCTACGTCACGCAACGGCGCGCGACAGGAGCCAGAGGACATGCAGACCAAGCTGGACGAAGCCAAGGCCGAGCTGCTCGCACGGGCCGCCAAGGTAGCTGACAACAGCCCGGGCGGTGGTGTCGGTGGCCCGGGCGGTACCTCCCGGGTGCATGTTGCGGCCGCCGGGGCCGAGCAGGAGCGTCCCGGACAGGACGTGCTCCTTTCCTACCTCCAGCGCTACTACCTGCACACCGCTCCGGAGGACATCGCGGGCCGCGACCCCGTGGACGTCTTCGGTGCCGCCTCCTCCCACTACCGGCTCGCCGAGATGCGCCCGCAGGGCACGGCGAACGTCCGGGTGCACACCCCGACGGTCGAGGAGAACGGCTGGACGTGCAGCCACACCGTCGTCGAGGTCGTCACCGACGACATGCCGTTCCTGGTCGACTCCGTCACCAATGAGCTGTCCCGGCAGGGGCGCGGCATCCATGTCGTGATCCACCCGCAGGTCGTCGTGCGCCGCGACGTCACCGGCAAGCTCATCGAGGTCCTCGCCGAGGGCAACGGCATCGCCGCGGGCTCCAATGGCCGCAAGAACGACGCTGGCGCCACGGACACGAAGAGCGAGCTGCCGCACGACGCGCTCGTCGAGTCCTGGATCCACGTCGAGATCGACCGCGAGACCGACCGCGCCGACCTCCAGCAGATCTCCGTCGACCTGCTGCGCGTGCTGTCCGACGTACGGGAGACCGTCGAGGACTGGGACAAGATGCGCGACGCCGCGCTGCGCATCGCCGACGACCTGCCCGGCGAGCCGCTCGACGACCTCGCCGACGAAGAGGTGAACGAGGCCAGGGAGCTGCTGCGCTGGCTCGCCGCCGACCACTTCACCTTCCTCGGCTACCGCGAGTACGAGCTGAAGGACACCGACTCGCTGGCCGCCGTCCCCGGCACCGGCCTCGGCATCCTGCGCTCCGACCCGCACCACAGCGTCGACGAGGCGCACCCCGTCAGCCCGTCCTTCGACCGGCTGCCCGCCGACGCCCGGGCCAAGGCCCGTGAGCGCAAGCTCCTCGTCCTCACCAAGGCCAACAGCCGCTCGACCGTCCACCGCCCCAGCTACCTCGACTACGTCGGCGTGAAGAAGTTCGACGCGGACGGCAACGTCATCGGTGAGCGCCGCTTCCTCGGACTGTTCTCCTCCGCCGCCTACACCGAGTCCGTGCGCCGGGTGCCCGTCATCCGCCGCAAGGTCGCCGAGGTGCTGGAGGGCGCGGGCTTCTCGCCCAACAGCCACGACGGCCGCGACCTGCTGCAGATCCTGGAGACGTACCCGCGCGACGAGCTCTTCCAGACGCCCGTCGACCAGCTGCGCTCCGTCGTCACCTCCGTGCTCTACCTCCAGGAGCGCCGCCGGCTGCGGCTCTACCTGCGCCAGGACGAGTACGGGCGCTACTACTCCGCGATCGTCTACCTGCCGCGCGACCGTTACACCACCGGTGTACGACTGCGTCTGATCGACATCCTCAAGGAGGAACTGGGCGGCATCAGCGTCGACTTCACCGCCTGGAACACCGAGTCGATCCTCTCCCGGCTGCACTTCGTCGTCCGCGTCGCACCCGGCACCGAACTGCCCGATCTCACCGACGCCGAGGCCGACCGCATCGAGGCCCGGCTCGTCGAGGCCGCCCGCTCCTGGGCCGACGGCTTCCAGGAAGCACTGGGCGCCGAGTGCGGCGAGGAACGTGCCGCCGAGCTGCTGCGCCAGTACGGCCACTCGTTCCCCGAGGGCTACAAGGCCGACCACACGCCGCGCTCCGCCGTGGCCGACCTGGTCCACCTCGAAGCGCTCAAGCAGGACGAGAAGGACTTCGCCCTCAGCCTGTACGAGCCGGTGGGCGCCGCCCCCGGCGAGCGCCGCTTCAAGATCTACCGGACCGGCGAGCAGGTCTCCCTCTCCGCCGTGCTCCCGGCCCTCCAGCAGCTCGGTGTCGAGGTCGTCGACGAGCGCCCGTACGAGCTGCGCTGCGCGGACCGTACGCACGCCTGGATCTACGACTTCGGGCTCCGGATGCCGCAGGTCAACGGCAGCGGCAACTATCTCGCCGACGACGCCCGGGACCGCTTCCAGGACGCCTTCGCCGCCGTGTGGACCGGTGAGGCCGAGAACGACGGCTTCAACTCGCTGGTGCTGGGCGCCGGTCTGAACTGGCGCCAGGCGATGGTGCTGCGTGCCTACGCGAAGTACCTGCGTCAGGCCCGGTCGCCGTTCAGCCAGGAGTACATGGAGAGCACTCTCCGCAACAACGTCCACACCACCCGGCTGCTGGTCTCGCTCTTCGAGGCCCGGATGTCCCCGGAGCGGCAGAGCGCCGGCACCGAGCTGACCGACGGCCTCCTCGAAGAGCTGGACGGGGCCCTGGACCAGGTCGCCTCGCTCGACGAGGACCGGATCCTGCGGTCCTTCCTCGTCCTCATCAAGGCCACCCTGCGCACCAACTTCTTCCAGCGGGAGGACAGCGGCAAGCCGCACGGCTACGTCTCGATGAAGTTCGACCCGCAGTCCATCCCGGACCTGCCGGCGCCCAGGCCCGCCTTCGAGATCTGGGTCTACTCGCCGCGCGTCGAGGGTGTGCACCTGCGCTTCGGCAAGGTCGCCCGAGGCGGTCTGCGCTGGTCGGACCGGCGAGAGGACTTCCGTACGGAGATCCTCGGCCTGGTCAAGGCGCAGATGGTGAAGAACACCGTCATCGTGCCGGTCGGCGCCAAGGGCGGATTCGTCGCCAAGCAGCTCCCGGACCCGGCCGTCGACCGTGAGGCCTGGATGGCCGAGGGCATCGCCTCGTACCGCACCTTCATCTCGGCGCTGCTCGACATCACCGACAACATGGTGGCCGGCGAGGTCGTGCCGCCCACGGACGTCGTCCGGCACGACGGCGACGACAACTACCTGGTCGTCGCCGCCGACAAGGGCACCGCGAGCTTCTCCGACATCGCCAACGAGGTCGCCGTCACGTACGGCTTCTGGCTCGGCGACGCCTTCGCCTCCGGCGGCTCCGCGGGCTACGACCACAAGGGCATGGGCATCACCGCCCGTGGCGCCTGGGAGTCCGTCAAGCGGCACTTCCGCGAGCTGGGCCACGACACCCAGACCGAGGACTTCACCGTCGTCGGTGTCGGTGACATGTCCGGTGACGTGTTCGGCAACGGCATGCTGCTCTCCGAGCACATCCGGCTCGTCGCCGCCTTCGACCACCGGCACATCTTCCTCGACCCCACCCCGGACGCCGCCACCTCGTACGCCGAGCGCCGCCGGCTGTTCGAGCTGCCGCGCAGCTCCTGGGCCGACTACAACAAGAACCTGCTCTCCGCGGGCGGTGGCATCCACTCGCGCAGCGCCAAGTCCATCCCGATCAACGCGCACGTCCGTGAGGCGCTCGGCATCGAGCCGGGTGTCACCAAGATGACGCCCGCCGAGCTGATGCAGACCATCCTCAAGGCCCCCGTGGACCTGGTGTGGAACGGCGGCATCGGTACGTACATCAAGTCCTCCGCCGAGTCGAACGCGGACGTCGGCGACAAGGCCAACGACGCGATCCGCGTCAACGGCGAGGACCTGCGGGCCAAGGTCGTAGGCGAGGGCGGCAACCTCGGCGCCACCCAGCTCGGCCGGATCGAGTTCGCTCGCGGCGGCGGCCGGATCAACACCGACGCGATCGACAACAGCGCCGGTGTGGACACCTCCGACCACGAGGTGAACATCAAGATCCTGCTCAACGGCCTGGTCCGGGACGGCGACATGACCGTCAAGCAGCGCAACAAGCTGCTCGCCGAGATGACCGACGAGATCGGCCGCCTGGTGCTGCGCAACAACTACGCGCAGAACGTCGCGCTCGCCAATGCCACGGCCCAGTCGCCCTCGCTGCTCCACGCCCACCAGCGCTTCATGCGCCGGCTGGGCCGGGACGGCGACCTCGACCGCGGGCTGGAGTTCCTGCCCGCCGACCGTCAGATCCGTGAGCTGCTCAACGGCGGCAAGGGGCTCAGCCAGCCCGAACTGGCCGTGCTGCTCGCCTACACCAAGATCACGGCGGCCCGGGAGCTGATCAGGACCAGCCTGCCGGACGACGCGCACCTGCAGAAGCTGCTGCACGCCTACTTCCCGCAGCAACTGCGCGAGCAGTTCCCCGAGGCGGTCGACGGGCACGCGCTGCGCCGCGAGATCATCACCACGGTCCTGGTCAACGACACCGTGAACAGCGGTGGTTCGACCTTCCTGCACCGGCTGCGGGAAGAGACCGGTGCCTCGATCGAGGAGATCGTGCGGGCCCAGTTCGCGGCCCGTGAGATCTTCGGCCTCGGCCAGGTGTGGGACGCCGTCGAGGCGCTCGACAACAAGGTCGCCGCCGATGTGCAGACCCGGATCCGGCTGCACTCGCGCCGGCTCGTCGAGCGCGGTTCGCGCTGGCTGCTCGGCAACAGGCCGCAGCCGCTGGAGATCGCCGAGACGATCGACTTCTTCAAGGCGGGCGTCGACCAGGTCTGGGCCGAGCTGCCCAAGATGCTGATGGGCGCCGACCTGGACTGGTACCAGTCGATCCTGGACGAGCTCACCGAGGCGGGCGTCCCGGGCGAGCTGGCCCAGCGGGTCGCCGGCTTCTCCTCCGCCTTCCCGGCGCTGGACATCGTGGCGATCGCGGAGCGCACGGGGAAGGACCCGCTCTCCGTCGCCGAGGTGTACTACGACCTCGCGGACCGGCTGGGCATCACCCAGCTGATGGACCGGATCATCGAGCTGCCGCGGGCCGACCGCTGGCAGTCCATGGCCCGCGCCTCCATCCGCGAGGACCTGTACGCCGCGCACGCCGCGCTCACCGCGGACGTGCTGCCGGTGGGCAACGGGACCTCGACGCCGGAGGAGCGGTTCAAGGCGTGGGAGGAGAAGAACGCGGCGATCCTGACGCGGTCGCGCTCCACGCTCGATGAGATCCAGGGGTCGGACGCGTTCGACCTGGCGAATCTGTCGGTGGCGATGCGGACGATGCGCACCCTGCTCCGTACGCACGCCTAGCCGGTCGGGAGGGGAGGCGGGCGCCGGGTCTTCCGGTGGCCGCCTCCCCTTTCTGTTGCCGCGCCCTACTTCCTGCCGGAGGTGAACTTCTCGTACGCCGCCACGACCTCGTCCGCCGGACCGTCCATCCGTAGCGTTCCCGCCTCCAGCCAGATCGCCCGGTCGCAGGTCTCGGTGATCGACTTGTTGCTGTGGCTGACCAGGAAGACCGTGCCGGCCTCCTTGCGCAGCTCGATGATCCGTTCCTTGCTGCGCCGCTGGAACCTGGCGTCGCCGGTGGACAGCGCCTCGTCGATCAGGAGGACGTCGTGGCTCTTGGCGGCCGCGATGGAGAAGCGCAGCCGGGCGCCCATGCCGGAGGAGTACGTACGCATCGGCAGGGTGATGAAGTCGCCCTTCTCGTTGATGCCGGAGAAGTCGACGATCCCCTGGTAGCGCTCGCGGATCCGGGTGCGCGTCATGCCCATCGCGAGGCCGCCCAGCACCACGTTGCGCTCACCGGTCAGATCGCTCATCAGCGCGGCGTTCACCCCGAGCAGCGAGGGCTGGCCCTGGGTGTGCACCCGGCCCTTCGTCGCGGGCAGCAGACCGGCGATGGCCTTGAGCAGGGTCGACTTCCCCGAGCCGTTGGAGCCGATCAGGCCGATGGCCTCGCCCTTGTACGCGGCGAAGCTCACCCCCTTCACGGCGTGCACCTCGCGCACGCCGGGGGCCTGCCGGCGCGAGACGATCCGGCTGAGCGCCGAGGTGGCGCTGCCCTTTCCGGTACGGGCGCCGTTGACCTTGTACGTGATGTGGACGTCGTCCACGACGACGGTCGGGACCCGCTCGTTGTTGTCAGCCATGTCGTCAGCCACGTCCGTACCGCTCCTCCGCGTGCCAGAAGTACACGAATCCGCCCACCCCGCACACGAGCGCCCAGCCCGCGGCGATTGCCCACACATGCGGCGGGAGGTGGGACGCGCCGAAGCTGTCGATGAGCGCGAACCGCATCAGATCGATGAAGACGGCGGCCGGATTGCACTCCAGCATCACCATCACGAAGTGCGGAACGCGGTCCCCCTTGAGCATCGTGTCCACGCTCCACATGACCCCGGACGCGTACATCCAGGTGCGCAGCACGAACGGCATCAGCTGGGCGATGTCCGGCGTCCGGGCGGCCAGCCGCGCCACCACCATGGAGACACCGGTGTTGAACACGGCCTGCAGGAACAGCGCCGGAATCGCCAGCAGCCAGGACGGCCTGGGGAACTGCCCGAACCCCACCAGGATCAGCACCAGCGCGCCCAGCGAGAACATCAGCTGCTGGAGCTGTTGCAGGGCCAGGGCGATCGGCAGCGAGGCACGCGGGAAGTGCAGCGCCCGGACGAGCCCCAGATTGCCGCTGATCGCACGGGTGCCCGCGGTGATCGAGCTGCTGGTGAAGGTCCAGATGAAGACGCCGGTGACGAGGAAGGGCACGAAGTCCTCGACGTTGCGCTTGGTGTTCATCAGGACGCCGAAGATGAAGTAGTAGACCGTCGCGTTCAGCAGCGGCGTCATGATCTGCCAGATCTGGCCGAGCTTCGCCTGGCTGTACTGGGCGGTCAGCTTGGCGGTGGCGAACGCGGTGATGAAGTGCCGACGCCCCCACAGCTGCCGGACGTACGCCACCAGCGAGGGCCGGGCCCCGCTCATCGTCAGTCCGTGCCGGGCGGCGAGCGCGGCGAGCTCGCCCGGTGCGTACACCGGGAAGGGTGCGGCGGCGGGTGTGTCGGCCGGGGCCGCTGGGGTTGCTGTCTGGCTCACCACGATCGCTTTCGACGGGAGGGCAAGGACGGGGAGGCGGAACAGTGCGACCGACGGAACGGGACCGTATCGTCGCAACGCCGAGGGTAGGACGCATTTACGTCGCAACGCAACCGTTCCGTCGTTACGGACTATGATTCGGCCATGACCACCGACCCGGGAACCCGCCGCCGTGTCCCCGCGGGAGCCGCTGTGCTGCGCGAGGACGTCACCGATGCGATTCGCAGCGCCGTCTTCGAGGAGCTGGCCGCGGTGGGCTTCGCCCGGATGTCGATGGAGGGGATCGCGCGGCGCGCGGGTGTCGGCAAGACCGCCGTGTACCGCCGCTGGAAGTCCAAGCTGGCCCTGGTCCTCGACCTGGTCTCCGCCGTCGCGGTCCAGGGCATGCCGGCTCCGGCCACCGGTTCGCTGTACGGGGACGTCCGGGCCGTGCTCGAACTCGCCTCCTACGCCCTGCGCCACCCCGTCGCCTCGCAGGTCATCCCGGACCTGCTGGTCGAGGCGGCCCGCAGTCCGGAGATCTCCGACACGATCAAGGCCGCCCTGCTGGACCCGCAGCAGGGCATCGCCGCCGTTGTCGTGCGGGACGCGGTGGCCCGCGGTGAGCTGCCCGAGGACAGCGACCCGGACCGGGCGCTGGACCTGATCGTCGGCCCGCTCTACTGGCGGCTCGCCGTCGTCCGGGGCCCGCTGCCCAAGGGCTACCTCGACGACCTGGCGGTCGCCGCGGTCGCCGCACTCAAGAGCTGAGCGGCGACTACCCCTCGGCCAGCAGCCGGTCCGCGACCCGGGCCGCCGCCCCGCCGTCGTCCAGGTCGCAGAAGTCCCGGCGGAAGCTCTCGTACGCGTCCGCGTACCGGGCCGCCGACGCGGCCAGGTTGTCGGCGTCGCGCAGGAGCGCGGCGACCTCGTCCGCCCCGGCGAGCAGCGGGCCCGGCGCCCGGGTCTCGAAGTCCAGGCAGAAACCGCGCACCGTGTCGCGGTAGTGCTCCAGGTCGTAGGTGTGGAAGAGCATCGGGCGGCCCGTGTGCGCGAAGTCGAACATCAGGCCCGCGTAGTCCGTGACCAGCACATCGGCGATCAGTAGCAGCTCCGCGATGTCCGGATGCGCCGACACGTCGCGTACGCCGGGCCGCTCGGCCACGTTCCCGGTCACCCGCGGGTGGCGGCGCACCAGCACGGTGTGGGCCCCACCGATGGACCGGGCCAGCGCGGCCGGGTCGAGCGCCGGGTCCCAGCGGTAGTGGGGCCGCTCGCCGTCGGTGCCGGAGGGATGGGCCAGCTGCTCGCGGTAGGTCGGCGCGTACAGCACGACCCGGCGGCCGTCCGGGATGCCGAGCCTGTGCCGTACCCGCTCCGCGGTCTTGGCGCGGTCGGCCGAGAAGAGCAGATCGTTGGCGGGGGAGCCCGCCTCCAGGACCTCGCCCCCGTAGCCGAGCGCGCGCCGCAGCAGCGGGGTGGAGTGGCGGCTCGGGGAGACCAGGACGGACCACTGGGCCGACCGGTGCGGCAGCGTGGCGAGTTCCTGGTGGTCGGCGTACAGGGTGCCGCCCAGATCCGTGCCGAAGCGGCCGAGCGGGGTGCCGTGCCAGGTCTGCACGACGGTCTGGCCGGGCCGCCGCTCGAACCACTCGGGCAGCTGGTCGGCGGTGACGATGCGGCGGGACCGCGCCAGCGCCCCGTACCAGGCGGCGCTGTGCTCGACGACCGGGACGGCGGTGGGCGGGACGTGTCCGTGGACTCCGTCGGTGACCCAGAGGTGCTCCGACTCCACGCCCCGGCGCAGGAGTTCGGCGTGGACGGCGCGCGGTGAGTCGCCGCCCGTGTAGAGGACCGCGTCCCGCAGCGGCATCGTGCGCCGGGCCGGATAGTGCGTGCCGCGCAGCTCGGCCCGGCGGTACGCACCGCGTTCGGCGAGCGCGAGCACCGGCCCGGCCCGCACCGTCAGCCGGTCGCCGAACCGGCGGTCCAGGGCGAACTCCCGGCCGGGCACGGGGGCCGCGGCGACCGGGCCACTCCGGCGCAGCGGCAGCCGGGCGGCGAGCGCGGTCAGCACCCGGACCGGACGGCCGCCCAGATACGCGTCCCAGCGGCCCTCGTGCAGCCCGGCGGCCACCGAGGGCGCGAGGAACGCGGTGAAGCGACGCCCCCCGTACGCCGTCCCGCGCGCCCCCGCGTCCCTTCCCTCCGGCATCCCCGCGCGCGGCTCGTCATGGGTGACGGGCACCGACACCGTCTCGCGCAGCGCCCGGTGCCGCAGTACGAGGCGGTCCGGGCCCTCGTCCTGCCGTACGCCCGTACCGGCGCCGGCCACCCCCTCCACCCGAAGCGCCCCGTCCGGCGTCCACACGGCGCCGTCCACGAACGGCTGCCCGCTCAGGTCCAGCACCAGCTCGCCCGCCGCGTCGGCCACGACCGGCGGGGCCGACTCCGGGGCCGCCGCGAGCGGCACCCGCACTCCGTCGGCCAGCACCAGCCGCGCCCGCCACCGCCCGCCGGGCTCCGGCTCGACCTCGCGCGGCGCCCGGTGCGGAGCCGGTGGCGCGGCCGCCATCCCGGCGAGGTCGGCGAGCGGGAGCCGTACCGTGAAGCGGCCGTCCGGACGGCATTCGACGGGGTGGCCGAACTCCTGGTCCGCCACCCCGTCGCAGGTCAGCACCAGGGCCTTCGGCCGGGCGCCCCCGTACAGCCTGCCGGTCAGCTCCAGGTCCTCGCCGAAGCGGTGGGTATCGCAACGGGCGGGCAGTTGCGCCAGGGTCAGCCGCAGCCGCCCGCCCCGGTAGTCGAGCACCGCCCGCCGTCCGTCGCCCAGCTCATGGACGAGCGGCTGGACGGCCCCCGACTCCACGGCGCGCACCGCCACCCGGCGGACCGCGCCCTGGGCGGCCACCATCATGCCCACCAGCCAGCCGCCGGGCCGCAGCCGGCGAGGGTCGATGATCATCTCGAAGCCGGAGTGGTCGTAACCGTGCAACTGCTGGCCGGAGGCGACGGTCGCCTCGGGCGCGGGCACGCCGCGTACCGGCATCGTCCGCAGCTGCTGTCCGTGGGTCGCGCGCACCATGCCCATCCTCAGCGAGTGGCGCGGCGTCGCGACCGGCAGATTGCGGATGTACGCGTAACCGCGCAGCCGCAGCTTCCCGTCGTCGCCCCACCGCGCCTCCAACAGCCGTGCCACGGCCGGGAGATCGGTACGGGACAGCCGGGCGGTGTCCGGGATGCCGGGGAAACCGGCCTGCCGCCGCCCCGGTACGCCGCTCACCGTGAACGTTCCCGCGCCGTTGGCCCGTTCGAAGGCCAGCACCTCCAGCAGCTCCGGAAGCCGGCGCTCCTTCACCAGCTGCCACTTGATCCGCAGCTCCACCGGCAGCTCGTGGGCCACGGCCCGGTCCGCGCGGCCCGCTCCGTCCATCCGCTCCATCCGGTCCAGGAACGCCCCGGCGTCCGCCATGAACGCGTCCCGGTACCCGGGCCCGCCCGTGGCGAGCCCCTCCAGGAAGTACACGAAGTCGTCGCGTAGGCACGAGAGGTCGTAGCGGCGCCGCGCACCGCCGTTCGCCACCCCGCCCCGGCCCGCCAGGAACGCGCTGACCTGCTCGCACGCCGAGATCTGGTCCCGTACGCCCTGCACGTCCGTACGCCGCCGGGTGATCGCCCCCTCCCGGACCCGCCAGTAGTGGACATGTTCGTGCAGCACGTCCACCGAGCCGGCGAGGTAGTGCGCGGGGATCATCACCGGGGTGTCCTCGTAGAGCTTGCCCTCCGGGAAGGCGAAGGCGTGCCGGTCCCAGAAGGACCGCCGGAACACCTTGTTCCAGGCGAACCGGTCGGCGAGCAGCCGCGGATCGCGGCTGATGTGGGTGCGGGCCCGGCTGCCGGTCAGCCAGCGGTACTGCGGGGCCTGCTGCCGCCCCTGCTCGTTCAGCCGCCACACATTGCCGGTCGCGAGGTCGGAGCCGGTCGACTCCAGGGAGGCCAGCATCCGCGCGTAGGCGTCGTGGACGACGATGCCGTCGCTGTCGACGAACGCCAGGTACGGCACGTCCGGCGTGGTGTGCCGCACGCCGGTGTTGCGGGCCGCGCTCAGGCCCCCGTTGGGGCGGCGGACGCAGCGGAAGCGGCGGTCGCGGGCGGCGAACGCTTCGGCGATGGCCGTACTGCCGTCCGTCGAACCGTCGTCCACGAGGATCACCTCGATGTCGGTGACCGACTGCTCGGCCACCGAGCGCAGGCAGTCCTCCAGGTAGTCCTCGACGTTGTGGACCGGGACGACGACACTGAGGCGCGGCTTCATGCCCGGTCAACCGGGGTGGGCGCCACGGGTCACCGGCACTGCCCCGAACGGGTGAACAGGGGATTCGGCGACAGCAACAGCGACAGCGACGACGGCGACGCGGAGCAGGGCCGGCCGGCAACCGGGGCGCAGCCGATGTCATCCGTTCGGGAGAGACCGCGACCGGTGACCCCCGGCCCGTCACGGGGTTGAGCCGTACGGACAGCCAGGTCCCCCGATGAACGGACGTGCTCAACATGCCGCCACGGCTCAGTGTCGTCGTCCCGGTCCACAACGTCGAGCTCTATCTGACGGACTGCCTGAAGTCCCTCGCGGAGCAGACCATGGCCGACCTGGAGGTGGTGATGGTCGACGACGGGTCCACCGACGACAGCGCGGCCCTGGCCGCCGGGTTCGCCGAACAGGACGGCAGGTTCCGGCTGGTGAGCCAGGAGAACGGCGGGCTCGGGCACGCCCGTAACACCGGGGTCCGCAACTGCGACCCGGGCGCCCGCCATCTCGCCTTCGTCGACAGCGACGACGTGCTGCCGCCCCGCGCGTACGAACTCCTCGTCGGCGCCCTGGACGAGACGGGCTCGGACCTCGCGTCCGGCAATGTGCTGCGGCTGCTGACCGGCGGCCGGCTCCAGCAGTCGCCGAACTTCCGCAAGCCGATGGCGACCACCCGGCTGCGCACCCACATCTCGCGGGACTGGGACCTGGCCGCCGACCGGACCGCCTGCAACAAGGTCTTCCGCCGGTCCTTCTGGGACGAGCACGCCTTCGCCTTCCCGGTCGGCGCCCTCCACGAGGACATCCCGGTCGTCCTGCCCGCCCACTTCCTGGCCCGCTCCGTCGACGTGCTGAAGGACGCCGTCTACCACTGGCGCGAGCGGGCGGGCTCGACCACCACCCGCCGCGCCGTCGTCCGCGGCGTCCAGGACCGGGTCTCGCACGTACTGGGCGTCTCCGCCTTCCTCGACGAGCACCGCGGCGCCGCCGACAAGCGGCGGTACGAGTCCCATGTGCTCGCCAACGACCTCTGGTACTTCATGGAGGCGCTGCCCGACGGCGACGAGGAGTACCGGCGCGCCTTCGTCACGTACGCCAACGAGTTCACCGACCAGGCGGACCCGGCCGTCCTCGACGCGCTGCCGCTGCGGCTGCGCCTGATGTGGTACCTCGTGCGCGAACGGCGGACCGACGAACTGCTGAACCTGCTCGCCTTCGACAAGGCCGAGCCGGGCGCGTTCGCGGTACGGGGGGTGCGCCGCCGCACCGCCTCCTTCCCCGCCCTCACCCGGCCGGTGCCGCGCTCGGTGCTGCGGGTGGGCGACCGGGACCTGCCGCTCACCGCCCGGCTGCGGGACGCCTACTGGCAGGGCGGCAAGCTGCATCTCAGGGGATACGCGTACATCCGCAACCTGCCGGCCGGTTCCCGGGCCGGCGAGTTCCGGGCCGGCTGGCTGCGGGCCGGACGTCGGCACGTGGTGCCGCTGCGGCTGCGTACGGTCGACGAGCCGGAGGCCACCGCCCGGTCCCGGCAGAGCCTGCACGACTACGACAGGTCGGGCTTCGAGACCGTCGTCGACCCGGCCAGGCTCCGCATCGACGCGGGCGGCAGCCTCGAACGGCTCACCTGGCGCCCGGAGATCGGCATCGCCGGCCACGGCCTGCTGCGCCGCTCCGAGCTCTCGACGGACGAGGCGGCCGCCCCGCCGCCCGTGCACCGCCCCGACGGCGACCACCGCATCGTGCCCGCCTTCGACGGCGGCAAGCTGGTGCTGCACGCCGAGCGGATCGACGCCCGCTTCGAGACGCACCGCGCGGGCGACATGGGCGACGGGTCCGCCGCCGTGGTCATCGACGGGATGATCCGCGACCGGCTCGGCCAGGGGCCGCTGCGCCTCGCGCTCACCCACCGTCCCTCCGGCACCTCCTTCGACTGCCCGGTGACGGTGCACGAGGGCACCGTGCCCTCGGCGGCGGGATGGTGGCGGTTCACCGCGGACGTCCCGCTCGACGCCTTCGCCGCCGCCCGGCCGGGCACGGCACAGGGGGCGGGGCGCGCCCAGATGCCGTACAGCCTGCATCTCGTCGGACCGGACGGGGGTGGGACGCCGGTCGACGTGCCGGGACCGGTACTGCCGGGCCGCTACCCGCTGGCCGGGAACGGCGACGAGCGGCGCGAACTCGGCCTCACCGCCGACTCCCGGGGCAATCTGCTGATCAGCGACCGCACCGTGCAGCCCGCCGTCGACCTGGCGACCTGGACGGAGGACGGACAGCTCCTCCTGGAGGGCACGTTCCCCGGCCTTCCGGAGAGTACTTTCCCCGGCCTTCCGGAGGGCACCTTCCCGGATCGCCCGGAATGGCCCGTCGAGTTGGTGGCCCGGCACAGCGGGCACGGCGAGGAGGCCGTCTTCCCCCTCGCTCTCTCCGGGGCCGCCGGGGCCCGGCGGTTCAGGGCCGCGCTCCGGCCGGACGCCATCGAGGGCCCCGGCGGGAAACTGCCGCTGGGCCAGGGGAACTGGTACCTCTTCCTCCGCGAGAAGGGCGCCCGGGACGAGGCGGACGGTGCCCCGCTGCGGATGCCGGCCGCCGCCCACCGCACCCTGCCCGTCTCCCGCACCCTCGCCGGCCGGACGTACATCGTCGAACGGCGCTTCCACGACCAGCTGCTGATCAACAGCGCGCCGGTGCTCACCGCCGGGGAACGCGGTCCGCGCGCCAAGCGGCTGCTGCGCGACGGGTACCGGGCCCGGCGCACCGCACCGCTGCGCGACACGGTGCTGTACAGCAGCTTCGACGGCCGGCAGTACTCCGACTCGCCGCGTGCGATCCATGAGGAGGTGGCCCGGCGCGGCGCCGAGCTGGAGCATCTGTGGGTGGTGCGCGACCAGCAGGCCCGTATCCCGGCGGGCGCCACGGCCGTCGAGCACGGCTCCGCCGCCTGGCACGAGGCGCTGGCCCGCAGCCGGTACGTCGTCACCAACACCCAGCTCCCCGAGTGGTTCGAGCGGCGCGACGGCCAGTGTGTCGTCCAGACCTGGCACGGCACCCCGCTCAAGCGCATCGGTCTCGACCTCGCGGGTACGGCGCGGGCCGACGCCGCCCACATCGCCACCATCGAGCACCGTGCCCGCCAGTGGAGCTTCCTGGTCTCGCCGAACAGCTTCTCCACCCCCGTCCTGAGGCGCTCGTTCGGCTACCGGGGCGAGGTCCTGGAGTGCGGCTACCCCCGCAACGACCTGTTCCACGCCTCGGACCGGACCAAGGTCGCCGCAGCGGTACGGGAGCGGCTCGCCGTCCCCGAGGGCAAGCGGCTCGTGCTGTACGCGCCGACCTGGCGGGAGGACCAGTCGCTCGGCGGCGGCCGTTACGCCCTCGACCTGCGGCTCGACCTGGCCGCCGCCGAACGCGAACTCGGCGCGGACACCGTCCTGTTGGTGCGCCGCCACTACCTGGTGAGCGACCGCGTCCCGGACAGCAGCAGTGGCTTCGTCCGTGACGTCTCGCGCTACGGGGACGTCGGCGAGCTGATGCTGATCAGCGACGCCCTGGTCACCGACTACTCCTCGCTGATGTTCGACTTCGCCCGGACCGGCCGCCCGATGCTCTTCCACACCTACGACCTGGCGCACTACCGCGACACCCTGCGCGGCTTCTGCTTCGACTTCGAGGCCCGCGCCCCCGGCCCGCTGATCCCCGGTTCCACCGGCCTCGTCGAGGCGCTGCGCGATCCGGAGCGGGCCACCGCGGGACACGCGCAGGCGTACGAGGCATTCCGCCGGGACTTCTGCGACCTGGACGACGGGCACGCGGCGGCGGGCGTGGTCGACCGAATGCTGTAATCCGCACCGCCCGGCCGGTGCCGCTGCCGGCCGGGCGGAGGGCCGGATTCACCACGCGCTCCCTGAACCGTTCGAGTGATTCGGGGGTGCGAATGTTTGCGCGGATGCGCAGTGCATTCAAGTAATGGGCCATATAAGTGTGGTCATAGGTGCGTTGCTCAGCGTCTTCGGGTTGCTACGTTCTGCTTTCATGGGTATCCGAGTGCGATGCGAAACCTGGGACGTGTCACGTGCAAGGGCGGTGGTGCTCATTGCCGCGGCCGCGGGTCTTCTCACCCGAATGCTGATCGCGGCGAATATGCCGGGCCCGGCCGACGTGCGGATCTTTCATGGTTTCGCAAAGGCGATCGTGCGTTACGGGCCCATTCGGATTTACGAACAGCCGCTCCCGGGACTGCCCGTCTACAACCACCCGCCACTGGCCGGCTGGATGCTGCTCGGTCTCAATGAACTTGCCGAACTGGGAATCCCGTTCGGAACGTTGATCAGATCGCCCGCCTCGATCGCCGACTTCTTCTGCGCGCTGCTCGTGTTCGAGATCGTGCGCCGGCGCGGTTCCCTCGGCGCCGCAGCCGCCTGCGGTGTGGGCGTGGCCGTCAGCCCCGTACTGATCGCGACCTCCGGCTATCACGGCAACACCGACGCGGTCGCCATCACCTTCGCCCTGGTCGCCGCCCACCTCCTCGTGGACCGGAAGGCGCCGCTGGCCGCCGGGGTGGCCGCCGCACTCTCGATCAGCGTCAAGTTCATCCCCGTGGTGGTGATCCCGGCGCTGTTCCTCGTCGCGCTGCGGGCGGGCCGGCCGGCGTTCGTCCGCTTCTCCGCGGGGTTCGCCGCCCTGGTCGCCCTCGTCTGGGGACCGGTCCTGATGACCGTGCCGCAGAACCTCAAGGAGAACGTCCTGGAGTACGCGGGCGGTGGCCACCGCCTCTGGGGGCTGGTCCGGTTCGCCGATCTGTTCGGCCTGCCGCAGTCCTTCATCACCTTCATCGAGGGCGACGGCCACTTCCTGTTCGTACTGGCCTGCGCGGCGGCCGGGGTCTGGCTCGCCTGGCTGCGGCCCGCGCAACTGCCGGTCGTCGTCGCCGTCACGATGAGCCTCCTGCTGCTGCTCTCCACCGCGTCCGCGCTGCAGTACCTGACCTGGGCCGCCGCCGGACTGTTCGTCGTCGGGTTCTGGGAGGGCGCCGCGTACAGCTGCCTGCTCGGTCTGACAGCGGTCCTCGGCTACCAGGGACGCTCCGCCGTGCACTGGAGCGAAACGGTGCTGCATCTCGGCGAGGCCGGCTGGGTGGTTCTCGCCGCGGGGCTCGTCAGCGGAGTCCGCAAGATCCTCGCCACACAGCCGGACCCGCCCGCACGGCCCCCCGCCGGGCGGACCCCGGTCACGACGCCCCGCACCTCGCAGCCCACCGGTTCCGCCGTCAACTGACCGCTCCCGCAAGCACCGAGCGCCGACTGTCGAGCGCCGGACACCGAGCGCCAAACACCGAGCATCGAGCACCGAGCACAAGTGGAGAACGCCCCGTGAAGGAAAGCCCGAGCCCCAGGATCGGCATCCTGGTGGTCGCGTACAACGCCGAGACGACGCTGGAGAGGACCCTCGACCGCATTCCGGAGGACTTCCGGTCCAAGGTCGCCGAAATCCTCATTCTCGACGACGCGAGCCATGACGCGACCTTCACCGCGGGCTGCCGCTGGTCGCAGACGGAGGGAATGCCGCGCACCGTGGTGATGCGGCACACCAAGAACCTCGGATACGGCGGAAACCAGAAGGCCGGATACGCGCTGGCCGCCGAACACGGACTCGACATCATCGTGCTGCTGCACGGCGACGGACAGTACGCCCCGGAATTCCTGCCCGACATGGTCGCGCCGATCGAACGCGGCGAATGCGAGGCCGTCTTCGGCTCACGGATGATGAAATCCGGGTCCGCGCTCAAGGGCGGCATGCCGATGTACAAATGGCTCGGCAACCGCATTCTCACCCGCCTGGAGAACACCCTTCTCGGATCGCAGCTCACCGAATTCCACTCCGGCTACCGCGCCTACAGCGTCGCGGCACTCAAGAAGCTGCCGATCCACCGGAACACCGACGCGTTCGACTTCGACACCCAGATCATCGTCCAGCTGCTCAACGAGGGGATGCGGATCAAGGAGATCCCCGTCCCCACGTACTACGGCGACGAGATCTGCTATGTCAACGGCATGAAGTACGCGAAGGACGTCGTCAAGGACGTCCTCGAATACCGGCTCGCCGTCAAGGGATTCGGCACCTGCGGCTGGATCCCCAAGCCCGTCGAGTACGCGTTCAAGGAGGGCGACGGCTCCTCGCACGCCGTCATCCTGGAGAGGATGCGCAGCCTCCCGCCCGGCCGGGTCCTCGACCTCGGCTGCTCCGGCGGCCTGTTCGCACAGCGCCTCGAAGCCCTCGGCCACGAGGTGACGGGCGTGGACTACGTCGAGGTCCCCGGGGTACGCGAGAAGTGCACCCACTTCCACCTCGCCAACCTGGAGGAGGGGCTGCCGGTCGAGATCGGTGTCGACTACGACTACGTGGTCGCCGGCGACGTCATCGAGCACCTCTCCCGCCCCGAGCGGGTACTCGCCGAGGTCGCCGAAGTACTGCGGCCCGGCGGCCATGTGCTGCTCTCCGTACCGAACTTCAGCCACTGGTACTCACGGCTGCGGGTCGCGCTCGGAGTCTTCGGTTACGACCGGCGCGGCATTCTCGACGAAACGCATCTGCGCTTCTTCACCCGGGCCAGCCTGCGCCGCACGGTCAGGGAAGCGGGCTACGACGTCCTCGGCATCGCGTCGACCGGGGCCCCGTTCTGGGCGCTGCTCGGCGGAGGACCGCTCCCCGCGGTGCTGGGCGGAGTGTCGAAACTGCTCACCCGGATCCGGCCGACGCTGTTCGGCTATCAGCACGTCGCACTGCTCACCCCGCATGCGGCCGAGACGATCATCGCTGGAGAGCACGTCGATGTACAGGACATCCTCAACCGACAGTACGCCCCTGCCGACCGGGTCGGCGTCTGAGGCCGCCGTCCCCCGTCCCACCCCCGCCCCGGAATCGCAAGCCCCGGGCGACGCAGTCAGGAGCAAGGCCTTGACCCTCCCCAGTCTGACGCTGCTGCTGTTCGCCGTGTTCTCGTCGGCGGGCGGCCAGATCATGCTCAAGCACGGGATGAAGAGCGCCGCGGCCGCCGCGGGACACGGCGGCGGCTCCGTCGCCCTGCGCGCCGCGACCAGTCCCTGGGTCGTCCTGGGTCTGGTGGTCTTCGCGGTGTCCGCCCTCGCCTGGATGGCGACCCTGGCCAAGGTGCCGCTGTCCATCGCCTACCCGTTCAACGCCCTCGGGTATCTGCTGATCGTGCTGGCCGGGGCGACCGTGCTGCACGAGCGGACCTCGATGTGGACCTGGGGCGGCTCGCTGCTCGTGGTCGTCGGCCTCGTCACGGTGATGGCGGGCCAGCAACGCTGACGACGCCGCCGCCGGACGGGCCCGCGGGCCCGTCCGGCGGCGCCGCCTCGCTCCACCGCCTACTTCACCGCGCCCGCCATCACGCCGGAGACGAACTGACGCTGGAAGGCGAAGAAGACCGCCAGCGGAATCACCATCGACACGAAGGCGCCGGGCGCCAGCACGTCGATGTTGTTGCCGAACTGCCGTACCTGCTGCTGCAGAGCCACCGTGATCGGCGGGGAGTCCGAGTCCGCGAAGATCAGCGCGACCAGCATGTCGTTCCACACCCAGAGGAACTGGAAGATCCCGAGCGAGGCGATCGCCGGACCGCCCAGCGGCATCACGACCCGGGTGAAGAGCCGGATCTCGCCCGCCCCGTCGAGCCGGGCCGCCTCCAGCAGCTCCCTCGGGATCTCCGCGAAGAAGTTCCGCAGCAGGAAGATCGCGAAGGGCAGACCGAAGGCCGTGTGGAAGATGATCACGCCGAAGGTCGTCTCGAAGATCCCGACCGCACCGAAGAGCTTGGAGACCGGGACCAGGGCGACCTGCACCGGGACCACCAACAGCCCCACGACCACCAGGAACCACCAGTCGCGGCCGGGGAACTCCATCCAGGCGAAGGCGTATCCGGCCAGTGAACCGATCACGACGACCAGGACGGTCGCCGGGACGGTGATCATGACCGTGCTGAGGAGGGAGTTGGTGATCGTCGAATTGTCGAGCAGCCGGGAGTAGTTGTCGAAGGTGAGCTGGGACGGGGCCGTGAGGACCTTCCACCAGCCCGTCGACGCGATGTCGTCCGCGCCGCGCAGCGAGGACAGCAGCAGCCCGATCGTCGGCATCAGCCAGAACAGGGCCACCAGGACGAGGAAGATCCGCATCGCACCGCCGCCGGCGCGGGCGGCGAGACGTGCGCCGAGGGACCGCTCGGCCTTCACCGGAACATCTCCGGCTGTCGTGCTCGTGGTCGACGCTGTCGTCATCGGCGCCCCTCCTTCCGGATCCGGCGGATGTTGACGTACATCACCGGGAGTACCAGCAGCAGCAGGAGTACGGCGATGGCGCTGCCGATCCCGAGGTCCGCGTCCGTACCGAACGAGGACCGGTAGAGCTGGAGCGCCAGCACGTTCGCGTCGTCCTGCGAGGAACCCGGCGCGATGATGAAGACCAGGTCGAAGATCTTCAGCACGTTGATCATCAGCGTGACCAGCACCACCACGAGCACGGGCGCGAGCATCGGCACCGTGATCCGGCGGAACACCTGCCACTCGTTCGCGCCGTCCACCCGGGCCGCTTCGAGGAGTTCACGGGGCAGCCCCGCGAGCCCCGCCGCGATCAGCACCATCGCGAACCCGGCCCACATCCAGACGTAGGAACCGATGATCCCGGGGGTGACGAGGGTCGGGCCGAGCCACTCGACCCCGTTGTACGGTTCCTTGAAGTTCGAGACGGGGAGCCGGATTCCGGCGCCGTCCGCCGACGCGGGCAGGGTGAACGTACCGTCCGCGCCCGCCGTCGCCGAGGCGACCACCTTGCCGTCCTTGACCGCCTCGACCTTGAGGCCCTTGAGCCCCAGCTCCTTGGTGTCGATGACGTTGGGCCGGCCGCCACCGCCCTTGGTGAAGTCCAGCCACGCGGTGCCGGCGATCTCGCCGTCCCCTGCCGCGGCGGCCTTCGCGGGCTTCGCGTCCTTCGGCATGTTCGCCGGGATCACACCGACCAGCGGCAGCTGCACCGGCTGCCCGGCCCGTATCGGCGCCTTGGTGACGAACGAGCCGCCGTCGCCCGCCTTGAGCGGGTGGACGGGCAGCGGGTGCGCCTTCGGGTACCCCGCCGACTCGTTGAACGTGTCGTGCACACCCACCCATACGGCGTTGGCGACCCCGCGCTCCGGGGCGGCGTCGTACACCAGCCGGAAGATGATGCCGGCGGCGAGCATGGAGATCGCCATCGGCATGAAGACGACCAGCTTGAACGCCGTGCCCCAGCGGATCCGCTCCGTCAGCACCGCGAAGATCAGCCCGAGGGCCGTGGAGACCGTCGGCGCGAGCACGACCCAGATCGCGTTGTTCTTGACCGCCGTACGGATGGTGTCGTCCGTGAACAGCGCCTTGTAGTTGTCGAGTCCGGCGAAGCCCGTACCCGCCTGGTCGAGGAACGACCGGTAGACGGAGTACACGATCGGATAGACCACGAGCGCGCCCAGCAGCACCAGCGCGGGTGCCAGGAAGAGGGCCGCGATGAACCGGCGGGTGCCGGTCACACTTCGGCGGCTGCGTCCCGGGCCGCCGGACGGCGGATCCGACGGCTTCCTGGGCGCGGGTACCGATGGCCCCGCGGACGATTGCGTGTCGGCGGGGGGCACCGCGTCGGCGCCCCCCGCTGCGGATGTCGTCATCCCGTCAGCTCTTGTACGCCTTGGCCGCGTCGGACTCCAGCTTCGCCTGGGTCCCCGCGATGTCCTTCGGGTTCTTCAGGAAGTCCTGGAGGGTCTTCCACTCGCCCTTGCCGGGCGTCCCGCCGAACGACTGCGGCGCCTGGTCGGACATGTCGAACCGGACGGAGTCACCGGCCGAGATCAGCGCCTTCGCCATCGTGCGCTGCACCTCGTTCGGGTAAGCGGAGGCGTCCAGGGCCTTGTTCGGCGAGATGAACCCGCCCTGCTCGGCCATGATCTGCGCGGCGTCGGTCGAAGCCAGCCAGGTCAGCAGGGCCTGGGCACCCTTGCCGTCCTTCAGCGCCACCGCGGCGTCGCCGCCGGTCACGACGGGGGACTCGGCACCGACCGCCGGGAACGGGAACACCTTGGCGTCGGTCCCGATCTTCGCCTTCGTCTGCGCGATGTTGACGCCCACGAAGTCACCCTCGAAGACCATCGCGGCCTTGGGCTGGTCGCCGCCCGTGAACGTCTGGGTGACCGAGGCCGGGAACTCCGTCTGCAGGGCGCCGTCGGCGCCGCCCGCGATCAGCGACGGCTTGCCGAAGAGCTGCGCGAGCGTGGTCAGCGCGTCCTTGACGGACGGGTCCGTCCACTTGATCTTGTGCTGGGCCAGCTGGTCGTACTTCTCCGGACCGGCCTGGGAGAGGTAGATGTTCTCGAACCAGTCGGTGAGGGTCCAGCCGTCCGCGCCACCGACCGAGACCGGGGTGACACCCGATGCGGAGACCGTCTCGGCGGTCTTGAGGAAGTCCTTCCAGGTCTTCGGCTCGGCCGCGCCCGCGTTCTCGAACGCCTTGGCGTTGTACCAGATCAGGGACTTGTTGGCGGCCTTGAAGTAGACGCCGTACTGGGCGCCGTCCACCGCGCCCAGGTCCTGCCAGACCTTCGAGTAGTTCTTGGCCAGCTGGGCCTTGGCCTCGGGGCCGACCGGCTTCGCCCACTTCTTCTGGGCGGCCTGCTGGATCGCGCCGACCTGCGGGATCATCGCGACGTCCGGCGGCTGTCCTCCCGCGATCTTCGTACCGAGGAAGTTGACGATCGGGTCCTGCGCCGGGACGAAGGTGACCTTCGCGCCCGTGCGGTTCTCGAACTCCTTGAGGACCTTGACGAAGTTGGCCTGCTCGGTACCGGTCCAGACGGCCGCGACCGAGAGCTTCTCGCCGTCCAGCTTGGGCAGTACGACGCTGGAGGGGCTTCCCTTGCCGCTCCCCGAGCTCTTGTCCGGGTTGTCCTTTCCGCCGTCGTCACTGCATCCGGTGAGGGCCAGTGCGCCGACGGCGGTGAACACCGCGGCGGCCCTGCTGATCCGAAGGGTTGTGCGCATTGCTTCCCCGTCTCTCACATCGTTGTGTGCGCACAGTCCTACGCCCCGTGCAGGGGCGCCGCAATACCGCTTCTCGTGTCAACTCCTTGATCGTAATGGGCTCGTGACGTGATGTCAGTGGATGTCCGGACCCGGTCCCTCTCAGGGGTGAACGGGCCCGAACGGGGCTATCGGCTCGGCGTTCACCGACCGGGCCGCCCTCTCCAGCGCACTGGCCAGCAGCGCCAGGTCCGTCGGTCCGTTGCCCAGCTCACGGACGGGGCGCCGGGTCGGCGGATCCCCCATCCGCTCCCATTCCAGCGGCACGACGGTGGGCCGCAGCGTGGCGGTACGCGGGATGCGCCCGGTCACCCGGCCGCCCTGGAACGGCGTCACCCGCCCGTCCGGGTGCCCGAGCCTGCCCCGTCCGGGCGCCGGGTCCTCCGGCGACCGCGGGACCACCGGCGCGTCCAGCACGATGCGCAGCCGCGCCCCGTGGGCCAGGTCCGTGTCCTCCGTACGCTCCGGGCGGGCGGATGCCGCGACCAGGTGGACGCCCAGCCGGCCGCCCTCCCTCGCGACGGCCTCCAGGGCCCGCACCACCGAACCTGCGGCGGGGCGGCCGGGGCTGCCGAGCGCGGGGGCGACCAGCGCGTCGAAGTCGTCGACCAGGACGACGAGCCGGGGCAGCGGGGAAGGACCGGGGTCCGAGGACCGGGCGGCGGGGCGCAGCCGGAGCGTCCCGCTCATCGGGGCGTCCACGTCACCGTGCTGTTCCGTGCTGGTCGGCGGGCGCTGGCCGACCACCCGCCGTGCCACCTCGTGCCGGTGGTGCCACTCGGTGAAGTCGTACTGGCCGAGCAGCTCGGCGCGGCGCTTCAGCTCGCCGCCCAGCGCCTGGGCGAACTCCCGCATCCGCACCGGATCGGAGGCCACCAGATGCATGAACGCGTGCGGGAGTTCGGTACAGGGGCGCAGGCCCTCGCCGCGGTCGCCGCCCGCGCCGTCGACCAGCAGGATGCCCAGCAGGTCGGGCCGGGCGGCCGCGGCGAGCGAGGCGGCGACGGCCCGCAGCAACTCCGTACGTCCGCTGCCGGCCGGTCCCTCGATGAGGAGGTGGGGGCCCTCCTCCGCCAGATCCACGCTGACCGCGCCCCGGGGCCCGGCCCCGAGCACCACCACGGGCCGTCCGACGGCGGCGGGGGCGGTGCCTTCGGCCGGGGAAGGGGCGGCTGCCGGCGCGGGTGTGCCGGTGCCCGTGTCGGCGCCCTCGGCGGCGGTGCGTCCGGCCGTGGCGGCGCTCTCGGCGCCTCGCGCGGCGATCCGGGGCGTGTCGCCGCCGCGCGGCCCGCTGACCCGGTTCGAGCCGCGCCCGGACCCGGCGGAACGGAGACTGTCGGCCCCCTGGACATCACCACTGCGGTCGACGCCGCCCCAGGAAGCGGTCCCGGACCCGGGAACGGTCCGCGAGCTCGGGGTGTCCCCGGGCGAGCTGCCGTAACGCTGCCCGCCGACCCGGGGCGCCGAACCGGCGGGGTACGGCGTGCGGCCCGAGTCCGGGTACGGGGTGCGCCCGGAGTCGTGGACGTCGTCGGGGGCGAGGGCGTGGCCCGGGGTGCCGATGTGGGTGGCGCTCTCGCTGCCGGGGTACGGGGTGCGGCCCGAGCCGGGGGCGTATCCGCCCGTGCCGTCCGGGCCCGGCGCGCCGCCCGTGCGCTGGGCGCCCACGCGGGGACCCGCGCCGCGCGGATACTCCGTACGGCCCGAGCCGCGGGTGTCCGGATCGGCGCCGCCGTCCGTGCCGCCGCCCGCCGGTCCGCCAGTCCAGCGGCCCGAACCGCGCACCGTGGCGCCGGGCTGGTCGTCCGCGGTGGAGGCCCAGCGGGCCATCAGGGAGGCCGGGGTGGCACGGGCCAGGCCCAGCTCGTCCAGCAGGCGGGCGGTCGTCGGGAGCGAGGCCGAGGCCGGCCGGCCGTGGGCCGTGGAAGCACCCTCCGTACGCAACGGGGCCAGCGCCCGGCCGAACCGCTCGGCCCAGTGCGCCGACACCGCGTCCACCGCGGCGACCGTGCCGCGGCCCGCGGCCCGGCCGTCCGCCGTCCGCAGCAGCCGCAGGGCCGTCGCCACGTCGCCGCTGAGCATCGCCACCGCCCCGCACTCGCGGAACGCGATCGAGGCGTGGCAGGCGGCCTCGTACGTCGCCGCGACCGGTGAGGTGGGTGTGGCGGCCGGGGTCTCGGCCAGACAGATCAGATGGATGCCGGCCGCGGCACCGGCGGCGGCCAGCCGGGCGGTGTTCTCGCGCAGCGCCGCCGAGCCCGGGTCGCCGTCGACGATCACCACGGTGTACGGCCCCGCGTACCGCTCCGCGGTCTCGGCGACCGTGGCGCGGTCCAGGCTCGCCCAGCCGGGCCCGAGCGGACCGTCGTCCAGCCGGCGCACCAGCTCCGTCGTGCGGGCGGTGGCCTGTTCGCGGTCGTACGCGAGGAGCAGCCGGCAGTCCTGGCCGTGCATCGGCCGCAGATGGGGCAGCCAGCCGAGCCAGGCCCACTCGCGCCTGCGCTCGTCCGCGCCGCGGGCGCGGTCCGTGCTGATCAGCACGATCTCCAGATCGGCGGGGGAGTGCAGCGCGGCGAGCTGGGCCACCGTCGAACGGGCGAGTCCGGCCAGCCGGGTCCGCGGCCCGGCGAGCCCGAGCGAACCGGCCTCCCGCAGCCCCACCGTCACCGGCACGGCGGGCAGCTCGGCCCGGTCCGTCGTCCCCAGACGCACCACGAGCGCCTCGGGGTGGGTGGTGCCGCGCTCCCACAGCCGGGGGCCGGGGCCGAGCGCGGTCAGCAGCACGGCCGCCGGGTCGGGCCAGACGCTCTGCGCGGCGGGCCCCGACGGTGCCACGGGGGCAGCCGGGAACGGGTCGGCCGCCCCCGTCCCGTCGGGCGTCGCCTCGTGGACGGGCTCGCCCTTGTTGCCCGCGAGTCTGCGTGCCCAGGCGCCTATCCCGCCCCGCCGGGGCGACCCGTCGTCCGGGGCGGGGGCGGGGCGGGCGGCGGAGGACGGTCGCCGTCCGCCGGTCCGCCCGTCGTCGCCGCTCCCGTAGCCGGGATCGGCCCCTTCGTGGGAGACGGGCCCGGAACCGGGGGAGACGGCAGAGGTGTAGCCGTGACCGGAGCCGTGCTCCGTGGCGGAGCGGCCGTCGGTACCGGCCGTGGCCGCCGTGCCGGACACCCGCAGATGGCCCTCGCCGTCCGGTGCCGTCGCCAGCGTCGGCGCGGGTGCGCCGGAGGTCAGCCGGAGCGTGGACTCGCCGAGCCGCAGCAGCGCACCGGGCTTCAGACGGACCGGGCGGTCGCGGACCTCCGTGCCGTCGAGCAGGGTGCCGTTGGTGGAGCCGAGGTCCGCCACGGAGACCAGGCCGTCGGCGGAGACCGTCACCGCGCAGTGCAGCCGGGACACATCGGGGTCGTCGAGCGGGACGTCCGCGTCGGCGGAGCGGCCGATCCGGATCTGCCCGCCGTGCAGCAGATGGACCCCGCCCGCGTCCGGCCCCGCGACCACGTGCAGCCGCGCCGGGACGGCGTCGTCCACCGCCTCGTCCTCGCCCGGGACCTGGAGCGAGAGCACCGCTCCGTCCACCAGCGGTGGCTCGCCCAGCGCGCACCGCTGGGCGTCGAGCCGCTCACGCCCGGCGAACAGCACCACCGCGCCGCTGCCGAGCGAGCCGTCGGGCCCCAGGACGGCCGCGGCCAGGTTGGATGCCACGGTGGCGAGCGCCGTCCCCGACGGGGCGGTGACCAGCACGTCGCACGCGCGCGCCGGGGTCTGGCCGCTGCGCGGCGCGAGGACGGTCAGCCGGATCTGCATCGCCGTCAGCGGTCCCTTCTGCGCGGGGCGCCGGGCAGGGGAAACGCCCTGTGTGATTCCCCCCACCCGACACGGACGCGTCGTCCGGTACAGGTTCGTCACGTGCCGCGGGGCTCCCGACCCCACAGTCCGTGCTGGAGGCATCCTCGCACCTGCCACTGACAACACGCCGGGGGGTCACCGCTAAGTGATCATGAAACGTCGGCTGTGCGCCCATAAGTGCCTGCTTGGAATGGTGTCCGCGGCGACGGAACCCGTTCCGGAAGAGCGTCCGGAACGGTTCATCGCACATGCGTGCGGCAACCATCCGCCCGATCTGAGCGTCTTGTTCCGCAACCGGCCGACGCCTCCTCGGGGCGGCATCCGGCCAACGGCGCACAGGGCGAGGACAGCAACCGGACGGAGCCGCCCACCCCCGCCGGACAGGCCCTAGAGTGGGCCGGAAACTCCCGGGCGGATCCGGGAGTACCGCAATCATCACGATCTGCAGGGAGCGCATGACGTGCGGCCGGTAGGCAGCAAGTACCTCCTGGAGGAGCCGCTGGGACGCGGCGCCACGGGCACCGTCTGGCGTGCCCGCCAGCGGGAGACCGCAGGCGCCGAGGCGGCCGTCGCCGGCGAGCCCGGCGAGACCGTGGCGATCAAGGTCCTGAAGGAGGAGCTCGCCAACGACGCGGACGTCGTGATGCGGTTCCTGCGCGAGCGCTCCGTGCTGCTGCGGCTCACTCACGAGAACATCGTGCGCACCCGCGACCTGGTCGTCGAGGGCGACCTCCTCGCCCTCGTCATGGACCTGGTCGACGGCCCCGACCTGCACCGCTACCTCCGCGAGAACGGCCCGCTCACCCCGGTCGCCGCCGCGCTGCTCACCGCGCAGATCGCGGACGCGCTCGCCGCCAGCCATGCCGACGGCGTCGTCCACCGCGACCTGAAGCCCGCCAACGTCCTGCTCGACGAGCGCGACGGCCAGATGCACCCGATGCTCACCGACTTCGGCATCGCGCGCCTGGCCGACTCCCCGGGGCTCACCCGGACCCACGAGTTCGTCGGCACCCCCGCCTATGTGGCGCCCGAGTCCGCCGAGGGTCGCCCGCAGACCTCCGCCGTCGACATCTACGGCGCGGGCATCCTGCTGTACGAGCTGGTCACCGGCCGTCCGCCGTTCGCCGGCGGCACCGCTCTCGAAGTGCTGCACCGGCACCTCAGCGAGGAGCCCCGCCGCCCCTCCACCGTCCCGGCCCCGCTGTGGACGGTCATAGAGCGCTGCCTGAGCAAGGACCCCGACCGGCGGCCCAGCGCCGAGAACCTGGCCCGTGGCCTGCGCGTCGTCGCGGACGGTATCGGCGTGCACGCCAGTTCCGCCCAGATCGCCGCGGCCGACGGTGTGGGCGCCCTGCTCGCACCCGATCCGGCGCCCGCGGCCGTTCCGGGGACCCCCGGCGCGGCGGACCCGACGCAGGTGCTGCCGAGCAACGCGGGCTCGTACGACCCCAGCGCCGCCACCAGCGTCATGCAGCACGCCCCCGGCCAGGGCCAGGGCGGGCCCGCCGACCCGACCTCGGTCCTGCCGCCCGTGCCGCCCCGCCCGGACGGCCCTCCGCAGCCCGACGGGCCGCACCCCTGGCAGTCCCAGCTCCAGGCGGCCCGCGACCGCAACGACCAGACCCAGGTCCAGTACCTCGACCCGAGCCAGGACCCGCTGCGCCGTCGCCCCCAGCGTCAGCAGCCCCAGCAGCAGCCCCAGCAGCAGCCCCAGCGGCGGCAGCCGCCGCAGCAGTACCAGCAGCCGCAGCAGCAGCCGCAGCAGCAGTACCCCCAGCGCCGGCAGCAGCAGTACCAGCCGCAACCCCAGCACCAGCCCCAGCAGCAGCCCCAGCGCCAGCAGTACGCGCCCCCGCAACAGCCGGCACCCCAGCCGCCGGCCCCGCGTCAGCCCCGCGAGCCGAGGCAGCGCAGCGCCAACCCGATGAGGATCCCCGGCCTCGGCTGCCTCAAGGGCTGTCTGTTCACCCTGGTGCTGCTGTTCGTCGCGGGCTGGCTGATCTGGGAACTGACCCCGTTGCAGGACTGGATCGGCCAGGGCAAGAGCTACTGGGACGCGATCAGCGACACGGTCTCCACCGTCACGGACTGGATCTCGAAACTGGGCGGCGGCAGCGACAGCGGCAGCAGCACTGGCAACACCGGCCCCTGAGCGGCCGCAACACCATCAACTCTGTAGCTATATCGACTTCCACGGGCCAGTTTCCACCGCATATCGCCCGCAGAAGTGAAGGTTGGCACCATCCCGGGCACTCAACCCCCCGGTCGACGCGTAACTTTGTCGACCGGGGGTCATGAGCGACGGTCCATCGCCAGCCGCTGAGGGAGCAGTCTTGGCACGGAATATTGGCAGCCGGTACACCGCACACCAGATCCTGGGGCGCGGCAGCGCCGGCACGGTGTGGCTCGGCGAAGGGCCCGAGGGCCCGGTGGCCATCAAGCTGCTCCGCGAGGACCTCGCGTCCGACCAGGAACTCGTGGGCCGCTTCGTCCAGGAGCGCACCGCCCTGCTCGGGCTCGACCACCCGCACGTCGTCGCCGTCCGCGACCTCGTGGTGGACGGCAACGACCTGGCACTGGTCATGGACCTCGTACGCGGCACCGACCTGCGCACCCGCCTCGACCGCGAACGCCGTCTCGCGCCCGAGGCCGCCGTGGCGATCATCGCGGACGTCGCCGACGGCCTCGCCGCCGCGCACGCCGCCGGAGTGGTCCACCGCGACGTCAAGCCGGAGAACATCCTGCTCGACATGGAGGGCCCGCTCGGCCCCGGCGGCTCGCACCCGGCGCTGCTCACCGACTTCGGTGTGGCCAAGCTGATCGACACCCCCCGCCGCACCAAGGCCACCAAGATCATCGGTACGCCGGACTACCTGGCCCCCGAGATAGTCGAGGGGCTGCCGCCGCGCGCCGCCGTCGACATCTACGCCCTCGCCACGGTCCTGTACGAACTCCTGGCCGGCTTCACGCCCTTCGGCGGCGGACACCCCGGCGCCGTCCTGCGCCGCCATGTCACGGAGACGGTCGTACCGCTCCCCGGCATCCCCGACGAGCTCTGGCAGCTCCTGGTCCAGTGCTTGGCCAAGGCCCCCGCCTCCCGGCTCCGCGCCTCCGAGCTCGCGGCCCGGCTGCGCGAACAGCTCCCGCACCTGGCCGGCATCCCGCCACTCGACGTGGACGAACCGGACACCGAGCCGGAACCCCAGGCGTACGACGAGCAGCAGTACACCCCCGCCCCCGAGGAGCCCCGCCGCCGCGGCGCGGTCCCGCTGGTCCCCGGCTCGTCCGCCGACTCCAACCGCGACACCCACACCAGCATGCGCGTCCCGGCCCCCGACGAACTCTCCGGCGGCCCCCGCGGCACGGCCAGGGCCCCCCGCTCCCCGGGCACGCCCCGCCCCGGCTCGGCCCGCAACAAGGCCGCGGCCGTCCGCAAGCGCCGCCTCACGCTGGGCGCCGTGGCCCTGGTGCTGGTGGTGGCGCTGGGCGTGGGCGGCTGGCTGGCGCTGAGCGGCGACGACGAGGGCGCACCCGCACAGGACACGGGGAACTCGGCGCCGGGAACGCCCTGACCCGAGGGCCCGTGAAGGCGTCCGGCACACGGTTGCGGAGTCGTGATCATGCGGCCCGAGGAACGTCCGTGCCGACAGCCGTTACGCTGGACCCGTGGCAGTCGTCGATATTTCCGAAGAGCTGAAGTCCCTCTCCTCGACCATGGGGTCGATCGAGGCCGTCCTGGACCTGGATGCGCTGAGGGCGGACATCGCCGCGCTCGAGGAGCAGGCGGCCGCGCCTTCCCTCTGGGACGACCCCGAGGCGGCGCAGAAGATCACCAGCAAGCTTTCGCACCTCCAGGCCGAGGTCCGCAAGACCGAGGCCCTCCGCGGCCGGATCGACGATCTCGAAGTCCTCTTCGAGCTCGCCCAGGACGAGGGCGACGCCGATGCCCTGGCGGAGGCCGAGTCCGAGCTGGAGTCCGTGCGGAAGGCGCTCGACGAGATGGAGGTCCGTACCCTCCTCTCCGGCGAGTACGACTCCCGCGAGGCCCTGGTCAACATCCGCGCCGAGGCCGGTGGCGTGGACGCGGCCGACTTCGCCGAGAAGCTCCAGCGCATGTACGTCCGCTGGGCCGAGCGGCACGGCTACAAGACCGAGGTCTACGAGACGTCGTACGCGGAAGAGGCCGGCATCAAGTCGACCACCTTCGCCGTCCAGGTGCCGTACGCCTACGGCACGCTCTCCGTCGAGCAGGGCACCCACCGGCTCGTCCGGATCTCGCCCTTCGACAACCAGGGCCGCCGCCAGACGTCCTTCGCGGGCGTCGAGGTGCTGCCGGTGGTCGAGCAGACCGACCACATCGAGATCGACGAGTCCGAGCTGCGCGTGGACGTGTACCGCTCGTCGGGCCCCGGTGGTCAGGGCGTCAACACCACGGACTCCGCGGTCCGTCTGACCCACCTCCCGACCGGCATCGTCGTCTCCTGCCAGAACGAGCGCTCGCAGATCCAGAACAAGGCATCCGCGATGAACGTCCTCCAGGCGAAGCTCCTCGAGCGCCGCCGCCAGGAGGAGCAGGCCAAGATGGACGCTCTCAAGGGCGACGGCGGCAACTCCTGGGGCAACCAGATGCGGTCGTACGTCCTGCACCCGTACCAGATGGTCAAGGACCTGCGTACGGAGTTCGAGATGGGCAACCCGGAAGCGGTCTTCAACGGCGAGATCGACGGGTTCCTGGAGGCGGGCATCCGCTGGCGCAAGCAGCGGGAGAAGTAGGAGAAGCAAGCGGGCGGGCCCGGCGGCCCGTTCCCGAACTCTTCACGGCGGTGCCGGAACCCCACGGGGTTTCCGGCACCGCCGCTTTCGTCGGGGCGGGTACGGGGCCGTTCCCGAGGGGAAGTTGGGGCCTTGGTTGCGTGGGTGTCGTGGTGAGTGCGTCACAGTCGTGATTCCGAATGAAGGTCAACTGTGCACGAACCAGTTCATATTGCACGGAACGGCCTTGACGTAGTCCTTAACTGTGGACAGGGTGCTAGGGCAGCATGCGTATGTCTGGGACGGGTGTGAACGGGGGCGGGCGGCATGACCACGGCTCTGTGTGGCGCCGTTCGGAGCGAACTCCGGAGAGCCGGGGCCCGCATATGGCTGCTCCACTGACGAGAACAGCTACTGGGGGTAGCAGCACATGACGAAGAAGACGCGAGTCCGCGTCGCGCGGATCGCCGCAGGTGCGGTCATCGCCGCGGGCGCCTCGCTCACCGCCGCCGGTGCGGCTTCGGCGGTCGGTATCGATGTCGACCTCGGCGTTGTGTCCACGAAGGCCGAGGTCGACGAGGGCGGTCTGGGGATCGACGCCGACATCAAGTCTCCCGCGGGCGAGTCCAACGGCGGTGACGTGGGCGGCGGCGTCGACGCCGGCACGGACGCCGGTACGGACGCGGGCACCGATGCCGGTACCGATGCGGGTACGGACGCCGGGACCGATGCCGGTACGGACGCGGGTACGGACGCCGGGACCGATGCGGGCACCGATGCCGGTACCGATGCGGGTACGGACGCCGGGACCGATGCCGGTACGGACGCGGGCACGGACGCCGGGACCGATGCGGGCACCGATGCCGGTACCGATGCCGGTACCGATGCGGGCACGGACGCCGGGACCGACGCCGGTACGGACGCGGGTACGGACGCCGGTACCGATGCGGGCACCGATGCCGGTACCGATGCGGGTACCGACGCCGGCACCGACAACGGTGGCCAGGACAACGGCGGCAACGGCAACGGCGGCCACCAGTCCGGCGGCAACGGCAACAACGGTGGCAACGGCAACGGCGGCAACGGTTCCTCCGGCACCTCCGGTAACGGTGGCACGGACAATGGCGGTACCACCGGTAACGGCGGCACCACCGGCTCCACCACCGGCGGCGACGACGCCAACACCTGCACCGTCGACCTCGACGGCGCGAAGTGCGCGGACAACACCACTCCCGACTCCGCCGGCAACCAGCCGGTCGAGCAGGGCAAGGGCAAGGACGAGCTCGCCGAGACCGGTGCCGCCGAGACCACGTTCCTGCTGGTCGGCGCCGCGACGATGATCGCCGGAGGCATCGGCTTCCGGATCCTGCCGCGCCTGATGAACGGCCGCACGGTCGCCTAAGGGCCACCCGCGGTAACAGATACGCACAGAGGGGCCCGGGACGCCGATCGGCATCCCGGGCCCCTCCGCGTACACGTACCGGCGCCTGCGGGCCGACAGACGGAGCGCTTGGCTACACGGTCTGGTGCGCCAGCAGTGCCAGCGCGCCCAGCAGCACCACCAGCAGGGCCACCAGCATCGCCGGGTTCAGCCCGGCGAACATTCCCTGCCCCTGTTCCTGCTGCAGCCGTGCGCGGCTTGCCCGGCACACGGGGCAGCGGCCCTCGTTGACGGGCGCCGCGCAGTTCGCGCACACCAGTCGGTCATAGGTCATGCGCTTTTCCTCCTCCCGCGCGGCGGAGCCGCATACGCCTTCTCTCCGCACAACGCTCAGGGAAACGCAACTGTTCCCCCTACCACTGTGCCAGCTCGCGCGGATTTCGGCGCGGCCCGCCGGGCATCGCCCGTTCCGTCGCGCTTCGGACCCGCTTCCGGCCGGTACCGTTCCGCCATAAATCGCCCATCCTCGGACGCGCGCCTGCACGCCTCAGTCCGGGTCGCGTATGGTCACGCACACCTACTCCCGGCCGACCGTGGTGCATCCGTGATCCGATTCGACAACGTCTCCAAGACCTACCCGAAGCAGAGCCGTCCCGCTCTACGGGATGTGTCTCTCGATATCGAGAAGGGCGAGTTCGTCTTCCTGGTGGGCTCATCCGGCTCCGGCAAGTCCACCTTCATGCGACTCATTCTCCGCGAGGAGCGCGCCAGTCAGGGCATGGTCCACGTCCTGGGCAAGGACCTCGCGCGCCTGTCCAACTGGAAGGTGCCGCACATGCGCCGCCAGCTCGGCACGGTGTTCCAGGACTTCAGGCTCCTCCCCAACAAGACCGTTGCGGAGAACGTGGCGTTCGCGCAGGAGGTCATCGGCAAGCCGCGCGGTGAGATCCGCAAGGCGGTGCCCCAGGTTCTCGACCTGGTCGGCCTCGGCGGCAAGGAGGACCGGATGCCCGGTGAGCTCTCCGGTGGTGAGCAGCAGCGCGTGGCGATCGCGCGGGCGTTCGTGAACCGCCCCATGCTGCTGATCGCGGACGAGCCGACCGGCAACCTCGACCCGCAGACCTCCGTCGGCATCATGAAGCTGCTGGACCGGATCAACCGGACCGGCACCACCGTGATCATGGCGACCCACGACCAGAACATCGTCGACCAGATGCGCAAGCGCGTCATCGAGCTGGAGCAGGGCCGTCTCGTACGTGACCAGGCCCGCGGCGTCTACGGCTACCAGCACTGAGCATCGAGCACTGAAAGGACGCCATGCGCGCCCAGTTCGTCCTGTCGGAGATCGGCGTCGGCCTCCGTCGCAACCTCACGATGACCTTCGCCGTCGTCGTCTCCGTCGCCCTCTCGCTCGCCCTGTTCGGCGGCGCGCTGCTCATGCGCGAGCAGGTCAGCACGATGAAGGACTACTGGTACGACAAGGTCAACGTCTCGATCTTCCTCTGCAGCAAGAGTGATGTGACCTCGACTCCCAAGTGCGCCAAGGGTGCTGTCACCAAGGAGCAGAGGGAGCAGATCGAGGACGACCTCAAGAAGATGGACGCCGTCCAGACGGTCACGCACGAGACGGCCGACGAGGCGTTCGATCACTATCAGGACCAGTTCGGCGACTCGCCCATGGCGGGCAATATCACGCCGGACCAGATGCAGGAGTCGTTCCGGGTCAAGCTCCACGACCCGAAGAAGTACAAGGTCGTCGCCACCGCCTTCGCCGGCCGTGACGGGGTGCAGTCCGTCCAGGACCAGAGAAGCATCCTGGACAACCTCTTCCAGCTGATGAACGGCATGAACGTGGCCGCCCTCTTCGTGATGGCGCTGATGCTGGTCATCGCGCTGATGCTGATCGTCAACACCGTCCGGGTGTCGGCGTTCAGCCGACGGCGCGAGACGGGCATCATGCGGCTCGTCGGGGCCTCCGGCTTCTACATCCAGATGCCGTTCATCATGGAGGCCGCGTTCGCCGGTCTCATCGGCGGTGTCCTGGCCTGCGTGATGCTGCTGGCGGGCCGGTACTTCCTGATCGACGGCGGTCTGGAACTCCAGAGCAAGCTGAATCTGATCGACTTCATCGGCTGGGACGCGGTCTTCACCAAGTTGCCCCTGGTCCTGGCAATCGGCCTGCTGATGCCCGCCGTTGCCGCGCTCTTCGCGCTCCGCAAGTACCTCAAGGTGTGACATGCGCCCCCTGGGCGCGCGGCCAACCGGCCGTGCGCCCAGGGGGCGTTGTCCTAGACTCGGCGACATGTCGGGCCCCACGCAGTGTTTCGGGCCCCGCGGCGTGCGCCGCGGGGCGGCCCTGACGTTGGTTTTCGCGAGCGTGCTGGCCACCGGGGTGGTCACCGGCTCGCTGCCGCGCGGCAACGCGAACTCCGAGGCCTTCGCGACCCGTTCCGTCGCCTCCACCGTCGACCACGAAGAGGTGGCCGACGCCGCCGCCCGCGCCGTGGCCGACGGCAAGTCCGGCAAGGAGGCGGCCCAGGAGGTCGTCAGCCGTAGCGGCGACCGCTGGGGCGCGGTGTACGACGAGCGGCAGTACGAGGAGTTCGAGCAGGCCCTGGACGGCTCGTACACCGGTGTCGGGCTCGCCGCGAAGCGCTCCGCCGACGGGCAGGTCGAGGTGGCCCGGGTGCAGCCCGGTGGTCCCGCAGACCGGGCCGGCATCGAGCCCGGCGACCTGCTCCGTACGATCGACGGCCACCGGGTCGACAAGCGCCCCGTCGCCGAGGTCGTCGCCCTGCTGCGCGGGGACCGTACGGAGGCCGCGGCGGGCACCACGGTCGTCCTGGAGGTCGGGCGCGGCGCCGACCTGCGGACCGAGACGCTGCGCCGGGCCAGGCTCACCACCGAGCCCGTGACCGTGCGACGAATCGGACCACCCCGTTCCGCCTCCTCGGGTTCCTCCGCCTCCTCCGGGGCCGTCATGATCGAGGTCGACTCGTTCACCAGGGGCTCGGGCGCCAAGGTCCGTGACGCGGTCCGGGGCGCGCCGTCGGACGCCGGGGTGCTCCTCGACCTCCGCGGCAATTCCGGCGGACTGGTCACCGAGGCCGTCACCGCCGCCTCCGCCTTCCTGGACGGCGGCCTGGTCGCCACGTACGACGTGCACGGCGAGCAGCGCGCCCTCTATGCCCAGCCGGGCGGCGACACCGACCGGCCCCTCGTCGTCCTGGTCGACGGCGGCACGATGAGCGCCGCCGAGCTCCTCACCGGCGCGCTCCAGGACCGGGGCCGCGCCGTCACCGTCGGCTCGCGGACCTTCGGCAAGGGTTCGGTCCAGATGCCCAGCAAGCTCCCGGGCGGCTCGGTGGCCGAGCTGACCGTCGGCCACTACCGCACCCCGGCGGGCCGGGGCGTCGACGGCCGGGGCATCACCCCGGACCTCGCGGTCGGCTCCGGGGCCGAGCAGCGGGCCGAAACAGTATTGAGTGGCCTCGGGGGTGGGTCGTAGTGCGAAAATGGCCGCACTATGGCTAAGGAAAAGGACACAGGGCGCAAGCTCATCGCGCAGAACAAGAAGGCGCGGCACGACTACCACATCCTGGACACCTACGAGTGCGGTCTCGTGCTCATGGGCACCGAGGTCAAGTCGCTGCGGCTGGGCCGGGCCTCCCTGGTGGACGGCTTCGTCCAGATCGACCGGGGCGAGGCCTGGCTGCACAACATCCATGTGCCCGAGTACGTGCAGGGGACCTGGACCAACCACTCGGCCAAGCGGAAGCGCAAGCTGCTGATGCACCGGGCCGAGATCGACAAGCTGGAGTCGAAGTCGGGCGAGACCGGCCACACGATCGTGCCGCTCGCGCTGTACTTCAAGGACGGCCGGGTCAAGGTCGAGATCGCGCTCGCCAAGGGCAAGAAGGAGTACGACAAGCGCCAGACCCTCCGCGAGAAGCAGGACACGAGGGAGACCAACCGCGCGATCTCGGCGGCGCGCAGGCGTCAGCGGAGCGCGTAGGACCGGGCTCCGCCGGGTCTCGCCGGGCGTCGGCAGGAATAGGCTGGCATCGTCGCGCGTTGGTCACGTACGATGGCACTGCACCCCACAGCGGGTGCGCGCATTTGAAAAAACAACATGGGGATGATCGGTTTCGACAGCGGATGTCGAAGCAGGGGAAGCGTGTCGAGGAAGCGGCAATGATCTCGTAAACCATATGTCGCAACCAATAATCGCCAACACCAAGCGCGATTCCTTCGCCCTCGCTGCCTAAGTAGCGACTTGCGAAGTGTCAGCCCGGGGGTGATCCCGACCCGGATCCTGGCATCATCAAGGGATCTAAACTTCTAGACCCGGTCACGGGGCCTGGAAGGAAATCAAACAGTGGCTGAGCCCGTCGGAGACTTGTTCGCGTGATCTCCGGGGCTGAGAAAAGCGCAGCGAACTGCACACGGAGAAGCCCTGATTCTGCACCGTTGGACGCGGGTTCGATTCCCGCCATCTCCACAATTCCCATGTGAACGAGGACCCCGTTGCCCATCGGCAACGGGGTCCTCGTTCTTGTGCCGGTCATCGGTTCCGGGGGACCCGGACCCCGGCCGCCGCGACGGTCAGTGCCAGTGCCGCCGCGCAGACCGGTACGACGTAGCCCGTCACCTGTCCCGCGTGCTCCACCATCCAGCCGCCGGTCGCCGAACCTGCGGCGATGCCGCCGAGGAGTGCGGTCACGGCCAGCGTCATGCCCTCGTTCAACTGGGCTTCCGGGGTGAGGCGTTGCACCAGCGTCATCCCGGTGACCATGGTCGGCGCCGTCGCCGCGCCGGCCAGCAGCAGTGCGCCGGCGAGGGCGGGCAGGGAAGGGGTCGAGGCGGCGGCGAGCAGGGGGAGGGACATCAGCGCCGTCATCCCCGTCAGGCAGATCAGCAGCCGGCGCCGGATGTCCGCGGCCGGGCGCAGCGAGCCGTAGAGCAGTCCCGCCGCACACGATCCGGCCGCCTGGAGTGCCAGGATCGCGCCCCCGGCGTGGGCGATCGTGACGACCTCCATCGCGCCGAAGACCGCGCCGGTGGCGAGGAAGGCGGCGAGCAGCGCAGGCATGCCCCGGGTGCGGAGCGGGGAGCCCGCGTGGGTGCGGGGCGCCACCGGTGGTTCGGTGGCGCGCTGGGCGGCGAAGATCAGCACGCCGGTCATCAGCAGGATCGCCCCGACGAGTGTTCCGGCCTCCGGGAAGAGCGCCGCGCACAGCAGCGCGGCGAGGGCCGGGCCGAGCATGAAACAGAGCTCGTCCGCGGCCTGTTCGAAGGAGTTCGCGGTGTGCAGGGCGGCCGGGTCGCCCCGGTGCAGATGGGCCCAGCGGGCCCGGGACATGCCGCCGGTGTTGGGGGTGGTGGCGGTCGCGGCGTAGGAGGCGAAGAGGGTCCAGGCCGGGGCGTCGTAGTGCACGCAGAGCAGCAGGGCCAGCGAGCCGAGCGCGGCGATCGCGGTGGCGGGCACCGCGACCCTGGCCTGTCCGTACCGGTCGACGAGCCGGGCCGTCCAGGGGGCGACCACGGCCGTGGCGGCGAGGCCGGTCGCGGTGACGCCTCCGGCCAGGGCGTACGAGCCGCGCGAACCGGCGATCATGATGACCGCGCTGACGCTGAACATTCCCATGGGCAGCCGGGCGAGGAGATTGCCGGCGGTGAAGGCGCGGGCGCCCGGGGTGGCGAGCAGCCTGCGGTACGGATTGGTGGACGCCCGCCGGGCGGGGGCGGTGCGCGGGGCGATGACCAGCAGGTCACCGGAGACGGCGAGCATGGGGCCGGTGGCGGGGGTTCTCTCGTACGGCATGGATCAAGCCTCGGGGCGCGCGGTCCCCGGGGTCCAACACCTTCTCCGTACCGATTGACGCACCTGTGTTGTAAATTCTGGTGTGGCCTCCTCCGCTGCCGATCCGGGCACCCAGACACGTACCGCCCACTCCCACACCGACCCGCGGCTGCTCCGCGCTTTCGTCGCGGTGGCCGAGGAGCTGCACTTCACCCGCGCCGCCGCCCGGCTCTACATCGCCCAGCAGGCACTGAGCCGCGACATCCGGCGGCTGGAGCGTGAGCTGGGCGCGGATCTGTTCGTACGGACCACCCGGCAGGTCGCCCTCACCGCCGACGGCGAGCGGCTCCTGCCGCACGCCCGACGGGTGCTGGACGCGCACGCCGATCTCGCCGCGGCCTTTGCCGACCCCGCCGCCCGGCCGCTCTTCGTCGACCTCAACACCGACGGCATGGCGGCCTCCCGGGTGCTCGCCCGAGCCCGGGAACTGGCCCCGGCGTGCGAGCTCATGGCGCGCTTCGAGAGCGGCCTGACCTGGGCGGCGGACGAGATCCTCGCCGGGCGGCTCGATGTCTCCTTCGGCCGCGCCGCCGGACTCGACCCCGCGGTACGGGCACGGCTGGGCGTGCAGCCGGTGCGGTACGAGCCGATGGCGGTGCTGCTCCCCGACGACCACCCGCTCGCCGCGCGCGAGGCCGTCGCACTCGACGACCTGGCCGGTGAGACCGTCTACGCGGGCGCCGGGAACCCGCGCACGGAGGAGTGGACGGACCTCGCCCGGCTGCTCTTCGCCGAGTGGGGCATCGAACTGGCGCCGCCCGCCCCGCTCGCGATAGGCGTGGCCGAGTTCCAGCGGGTCATGGCCAAGTCCCGGCACCCTGTTCTCGCCGTGGTCGACTTCCCCCCGATCCCGGGCACCGTGGTGCGTCCGCTGGTCCGGCCCGTGCCGCTCTCGCCGCTCCTGCTGGTCTGGCGCAAGGGGCTGCGCCACCCCGGTCTCGACGCCCTGCGCGAGGCCGCGGATCGACTGGGTGCCGAGGAGGGCTGGCTGGTGCGTCCCGGCGGCAGCTGGCTTCCCGGGCCCGACGCGTCCCTGATGCTGAAGCCCACCTGACCGTGCCGGTCGTCGACCGGGGGACCGTCGTCAACCGCGTGTATACCTTCGCCGGGCCGGATCCCGCCGAGCCCGTGCCCGGCCGTGTGCCTGGGAAGCGGCTGCTCAGCGGTGCCGGGGCAGGATCGTGACCGCTCGGTGTCATGCGACGTAACGGGCGGGAAATACGGGTGAACCAGCCCTGTCACGCATCATTGGCAGGCTCGCCCCTCGGCATCATCGGGCAGCAGCGGGACGAGAGCCGGGAAGACCACATGCACGAGGACGAACAGCACGGGCCCCTCGCGGGCTTCACCGTCGGGGTCACCGCCGCACGGCGCGCCGAGGAGTTCGGCGCGCTGCTGGAACGACGGGGCGCCACGGTCCTGCACGCGCCCGCCCTGCGGATCGTGCCGCTCGCCGACGACGGCGAACTCCTCGCCGCCAGCCGGGAAATCATCGAATCCGTCCCCGATGTGGTCGTCGCCACCACCGCGGTCGGCTTCCGTGGCTGGATCGAGGCGGCCGGGGGCTGGAACCTCGGCGAGCACCTGCTGGAGGCCCTGCGCGGCGCCGAACTGCTGGCCCGCGGCCCCAAGGCCAAGGGCGCCGTCCGGGCCGCCGGGCTGACCGAGGCGTGGTCACCCGCCTCCGAGTCCATGGCCGAGGTGCTGGACCGGCTCCTGGACGAGGGCGTGGCGGGCCGCCGTATCGCCCTCCAGCTGCACGGCGAACCCCTCCCCGGCTTCATCGAGTCGCTGCGCGCCGCGGGCGCCGAGGTCCTCGCCGTACCCGTCTACCGCTGGACGGACCCCGAGGACATCGCCCCGCTCGACCGGCTGCTCGACATCACCCTGGCCCGCGGCCTGGACGCCCTCACCTTCACCAGCGCACCGGCCGCCGCCTCGCTGCTCGGCCGGGCCGAGAAACACGGGCTGCTCCCGGAGCTCCTGAGCGCGCTGCGCGACGACGTCCTCGTGGCCTGCGTCGGACCGGTCACCGCTCTGCCGCTGCAGGCCCGCGGCATCGAAACCGTCCAGCCGGAACGTTTCCGGATCGCCCCGCTCGTCCAGTTGCTGTGCCAGGAACTCCCGGCCAGGGCCCCCGCGTTGCCGGTCGCCGGGCACCGGGTCGAGATCCGGGGTCACACCGTGATCGTCGACGGCGAACCGCGCATGGTGCCGCCCGCCGGAATGGCGTTGCTGCATACCTTGGCCCGCCGGCCGGGCTGGGTGGTGGCCCGCGCCGACCTGCTGCGCGCACTGCCCGGCGGCGGCACCGACGAGCACGCGGTGGAGACGGCCATGGCGCGGCTGCGTACGGCGCTGGGGGCACCCGGCCTCATCCAGACGGTCGTCAAACGCGGCTACCGGCTGGCGCTGGACCCGGCGGGGGACGGCGAGGACTGCTAGGGCCTGTTGCCGGGCTCGTTGGCGGCCCTGGTGCCGGTCCCTGTCGCAGGTCCCGTTGTCAGTGCCCCTTGGTAGAACGGGGACAGGCAGGAAAGACCAGTGGAAGGGGGCCCCGTGGGTACCTGGGGCAGCGGGAATTTCGACAGTGACACGGCTGCGGATCACCTGTCGGGCATCACCGGACGACTCGTCTCGGAGATCGAGGAGGCGATGGCCGGCGACCCGGTCGGCCTGGAGCCCGACGACTACTGGGGCGTCGCCGTGCCGTGCAATGTCGAGCTGTTGTGCCTGATCGCGGAGCAGGACCACGTCGGCGTGAGTGTGCCGGAGCCGGCGGTGGTCGAGGGCTGGAAGAAGACGTTCCTGGACGTGTGGGAGCGGACCATCGACGGTCTGGAGCCCAAGCAGGGGTACAAGGAGGACAGACGCGCGGAGCTGATCCGCACCTTCGACCGGCTGGCGGCCCTGGCGGAGCAGGAGCACGCGGAGCAGTGAGACGGCACGGGGAGGGGTGAGACGGGCGCGGGCAGGCGTTGGGCCAGGCGTGGAGCCGGGATCGCACCGGGATAGCGTGCGGGGATGACCCATGACATCCACCGGCTCGACACGGAGGTACGACTCCGTCCCGTCACCCCGGCCGACGCCGCCTCCCTCGCCGTCTCGCTGACCCGCAGCCGCGCGTACATGCAGCCCTGGGAGCCCGTGCGGCCCGACTTCTTCTACACCGAGCAGGGGCAGCGGGAGCGGCTGGCCGGGGTGCTCGCGGACCGCGACGCGGGGCGGGTGATGTCGTGGGTGCTCGCCGATGAGGAGGACCGGGCAATCGGCGCGTTCAACCTGAACGGCATCGTGCTCGGGCCGTTCCGCAGCGGGACGCTCGGTTACTGGGTCGATGTCGAGTACGCGGGCCGCGGTCTCGCCACGGCCGCCGTGGAGCGGATCTGCGAGGTGGCCAGGGACGGGCTGCGCCTGCACCGGGTCGAGGCGGGGACGGTGGTGGACAACGTCGCCTCGCAGCGGGTGCTCGCCAAGTGCGGCTTCGAGCAGTTCGGGATGGCCCCGCGCTACCTCCACATCAACGGTGAGTGGCGCGACCACCGCCTGTTCCAGCGGATCCTGCACGACGGCCCGCCGACGGGCTGAGCGACCGGCCGGGGGCGGATGGCTGCGGGGCCGGGGGAGGACGGCTGCCGGGGCACCCGTGGACGGCTACCGGGCATCTCCGGCACGCAGCCGCACATGCAGGTGCCCGTCGCGTGGCCACGGCGGCCGCGCCGGGAGCACCTCCGCGAAGCCGTATCCGCTCTTCTCCGCGACCCGGCACGATGCCTCGTTGTCCACCTGGTGCAGCAGCTCCAGCCGCATCAGCCCGTCCCCGGCGAACGCTTCGAACGCCCAGTCGCCGAGCGCCCGGAGTGCCAGCGGCGCGACCCCGCGGCCGCGGGCGGGCGCCGCCGTCCAGTAGCCCACCTCCGCGCTGCCGGAGTCCGGTCCGGACACCGTACGGCCCGTGCACCGCTGTGGCCCCGCGTGCGACGACCCGTGGGGCAGCAGGGGTTCCGGGCGGGCCCCGCGAGGGGCACCCTGGGGGAGACCCCACCGGTGACCCGAGGCGGTGACATGCGCATGGCGGCCGGCAAGAGTTCGTGCGACTGGCGGTTCGACTCCGGTCGGCCCTGCCTCGACCTGGTGGCGACGGGGATCGGCACCAGCGGCGCGTGTGAACTGCTCGACTGCGCCGAGCGGCTCGCCGACTGGCTGGTCGCCGCCGGACTCGTACCGAGCGGCACCCACCTCGACGCCGTGGACGAGACCTGGGTGGTGCGTTTCCGGCAGTTGCGGACCGGGGTCGACCGGCTGCTGACGGCCGAGCTCGGCGGCCGCGGCGCCGGGAGCGCCCTGGAACGGGTCAACGCGCTCGCCGCCGAGGCACCACCAGGCCTGCGGGCCGTGCGCGGCAGGGGCGGCAAGCTGGTGCGGACGCTGAGCGCCGACCCGGAGTGCGGGGCACTGCTGGCTGTCGTCGCCCGCGACGCCGTGGAACTCCTCACCGACCCCGTGGCACGGGCCGGACTGCGCTGCTGCGAGGCCGACAACTGCCGCCGCCTCTACCTGGACACCTCGCGCGGGCGCCGACGCCGCTGGTGCTCCGGCGAGGTCTGCGGGAACCGCGAGCGGGTGGCCCGGCACCGGCGCCGGGCGGCGGCCGTGGTGGTACCGGACGCGGCTGCTGCGGTGCCGGACGCGACCGTGCCGTAAAGAATCCTGAGGCCGGTTTGAACAGATCGCGGCCGACCCCGTATTCGATGACCGAGGAGCTCCACAGGGTCTCGACCAGGAGGTGCGGGTGCGCAAGGATGCGGCCGTGGCCGATGATCGTCCGCACAGGGCTCGACATCGCAGCGAGCCGCCCCCGTCCACGCCCACGTCTCCGTACACGTCGCCCGCCGCCGCCCCGGACGAGGAGCTGATGCGGGCGCTCTACCGCGAACATGCCGGGCCCCTGTTCGCGTACGTGCTCCGCCTGGTCGCCGGCGACCGGCAGCGCGCCGAGGACGTGGTGCAGGAAACGCTCATCCGCGCCTGGAAAAACGCCGGGCGGCTTGGTGGCGCCACCGGATCGGTCCGCCCCTGGCTGGTGACGGTCGCCCGGCGCATCGTCATCGACGGCCACCGCAGCCGGCAGGCCCGGCCGCCCGAGGTCGATGCCTCGCCGCTGGAGGCCGTTCCCGCGGAGGACGAGATGGACAAGGCGCTGTGGCTGATGACGCTCTCCGACGCGCTCGACGATCTGACCCCTGCGCACCGGGAGGCCCTGGTCGAGACCTACTTCAAGGGCCGCACGGTCGGCGAGGCGGCCGAAGTGCTGGGCATCCCGAGCGGGACGGTACGGTCCCGGGTCTTCTACGCGCTGCGTTCGATGAAGCTGGCACTGGAGGAGAGGGGGATCACGGCATGAACGACGACCACGAGTGGGAGCCCTTCGGACTCAGGCCGACCGACCCCACCCGCCTCAGCGGCCCCCGCAGCCCGGGTGGCTCACACAGCTTCTCTGGCGCCTCCGGCCCCTCTGGCGCCTCCGGCCCCTCTGGCGCCTCCGGCCCCTCTGGCGCCTCCGGCCCCTCCGGCCCCTCTGGCGCCTCTGGCGCCTCTGGCGCCTCTGGCGCCTCTGGCGCCTCTGGCGCCTCTGGCGCCTCTGGCGCCTCTGGCGCCTCTGGCGCCTCTGGCGCCTCTGGCGCCTCTGGCGCCTCTGGCGCCTCTGGCGCCTCTGGCGCCTCTGGCGCCTCTGGCGCCTCTGGCGCCTCTGGCGCCTCTGGCGCCTCTGGCGCCTCTGGCGCCTCTGGCGCCTCTGGCGCCTCTGGCGCCTCTGGCGCCTCTGGCGCCTCTGGCGCCTCTGGCGCCTCTGGCGCCTCTGGCGCCTCTGGCGCCTCTGGCGCCTCTGGCGCCTCTGGCGCCTCTGGCGCCTCTGGCGCCTCTGGCGCCTCTGGCGCCTCTGGCGCCTCTGGCGCCTCTGGCGCCTCTGGCGCCTCTGGCGCCTCTGGCGCCTCTGGCGCCTCTGGCGCCTCTGGCGCCTCTGGCGCCTCTGGCGCCTCTGGCGCCTCTGGCGCCTCTGGCGCCTCTGGCGCCTCTGGCGCCTCTGGCGCCTCTGGCGCCTCTGGCGCCTCTGGCGCCTCTGGCGCCTCTGGCGCCTCTGGCGCCTCTGGCGCCTCTGGCGCCTCTGGCGCCTCTGGCGCCTCTGGCGCCTCTGGCGCCTCTGGCGCCTCTGGCGCCTCTGGCGCCTCTGGCGCCTCCGGCCCCTCCGGCGCCTCCGGCCCCTCCGGCGCCTCCGGCCCCTCCGGCCTCTCCGGGCACGACGCCGCCGGTGCGTACCTCCTCGGGGTCCTCGACGATGCCGAGGCGTCCGCCTTCGAGGCGCACCTGGCCGACTGTGAACCGTGCGCCGCCCGGCTCGACGAGTTCGCCGGCCTGGAACCCGTGCTCGCGCTGCTCTCCGAGTCCTCGGCCGCCGCGGTACCCGGCGTCCGCGCCGTCCGGTACGTACCGGGGCAGCCCGGACCTCGCGTGCTGGAGCGGCTGGTCGACGAGGTGGCGGCCGGTCGGGCCCGGCGCAGGCGCCGCTCCATGTATCTGGTGGCGGCGGCAGCGGCGCTGATCATCGGCGGCCCGGTGGCCGCGGTCATGGCGAGCGGCGACGGCGGCCCGTCGACGCCGGTGGCCGGCCCGTATCCCACCGGCCCCGCCGAGGACGCCTTCTCGGAGAAGGTTCGGGCCACCGACCCCGCCACCGGGGTCGACGCCACGATCGGCATGGCGGAGAAGCCCTGGGGCACCAGCACCGTGCTGGAGCTCAGGAACGTCACGGGTCCGCGGAAATGCCGCCTGATCGCGGTGTCGAAGACCGGTGAGGAGGAGGTCGTCACCTCCTGGTCCGTGCCGGAGCGGGGGTACGGCATCGAGGACTCCCCGTACCCGGGAGCGGAATACCCGCTCCTTGTCCATGGCGGCGCGGCCATGGACCGGGGCGACATCGACCATTTCGAGGTGCGCACGTTCGACGGCAGGCGGCTGGTGGAGGTCGATGCCTGACCGAGATCCCTGGCGGACCATTTCGATATGCGTGGCAGGTGCGCGGCGGGTCCCCCTTCGCATAAGGTTGACGGCTGCCCAATGCACGTCAGAAGGGGGCCTCGGTGGCCGCGCAGGATGCCGCTGTCGATTCGTTGCGGGACCGGGAAATCGGTGTCGAGCAGGAACATCTCGACCGTGTTTATCACCGCCTCGAAGAGAAGATCCACGAGGCGGAATTTCTCATGAACGACGCCGTCAAACGCGGCCAGGTCGGTACCCCGGGAGCGCTCGCCGAGCGTGACGCCCAGGTGTTCCGGGCCGGAATCCACCTCAACCGGCTGAACAGCGAGTTCGAGGACTTCCTCTTCGGAAGGATCGATCTGCTGCTCGGCAAGGACGGCGAACGCGGCCCGGACGGCGCGTACACCTCCGTCGAACCGGCCGACGACGCGGTCCGCGACGACCAGTCGGCCGATATCGCGGAGACGCTGCACATCGGCCGGATCGGGGTCCTCGACTCCGACTACGCGCCGCTGGTCATCGACTGGCGCGCACCGGCCGCCGCACCGTTCTACCGGTCGACGCCGAAGGAACCCGGCAGGGTCGTACGCCGCCGGGTCATCCGCTCCAAGGGCCGCAAGGTCCTCGGGGTCGAGGACGACCTGATGCGCCCCGAGCTGACCGCGTGCCTGGGCGGCGACAAGCTGCCCGTCATCGGTGACGGCGCCCTGATGGCGGCGCTCGGCCAGGCCCGCAGCCACACCATGCGGGACATCGTCTCCTCCATCCAGGCCGAACAGGACCTGGTGATCAGGGCCCCCGCCGCCTCGGTCACCGAGGTCTCCGGCGGCCCCGGCACCGGCAAGACAGCCGTCGCCCTGCACCGTGCCGCGTACCTCCTCTACCAGGACCGGCGGCGTTACGCGGGCGGCATCCTCGTCGTATCGCCGACCCCGCTCCTGGTCGCGTACACCGAAGGCGTGCTGCCCTCGCTGGGCGAGGAGGGGCAGGTCGCGATCCGCGCCGTCGGCTCGCTCTCCGACGAGGCGGCCGGCGTCGAGGGCGCCACCACCTACGACGAGCCCGGCGTCGCCCGGATCAAGGGCTCCTCGCGGATGCTCCAGGTGCTGCGCAAGGCGTCCCGCGGCGCGCTGGAGCAGCCCGGCACCCGCCGCAGGGCGGCGGACCGGGACGGCCAGCTGTCCTTCGGCGACGGTGCAGATGGTGCAGATGGTGCAGATGGTGCAGACGGGGCCGACGGAGTCGATGGAGCCCTGGTCACCCCCACCCGGCTGCGGGTCGTCGCGTTCGGCGCCCGCGTCGAGCTGAACGCCGACGAGCTGCACCGCATCCGGCAGTCCGTCCTCGGCGGCACCGCCCCGGTCAACCTGCTGCGCCCGCGCGCCCGCAGACTGCTCCTGGACGCCCTGTGGAACAAGTCCTCGGGCCGGGGCCGCTACACCGACCCCGAACTCGCCGCCGAACTGCGCTCCTCCTTCGACGAGGACGTCTCCACCGAGACGGTCTTCCTCGACTTCCTGAACGCCTGGTGGCCCGAGCTCACCCCGCGCGGAGTGCTCGCCGCGATGGCCGACGAGAAGCGGCTCGGCCGCTGGGCCCGCCGGGTCCTCAACCAGGGCGAGGTGCGCCGCTTCGCCCGCTCCCTGAAGCGGCTCGACCGCGAGGGGAACGGGCCGCTGTCCGTGCACGACGTGGCCATCCTCGACGAGCTGCAGACGCTGCTGGGCACACCGCACCGGCCGAAGAAGAAGCGCGAACTCGACCCGCTGGACCAGCTCTCCGGTCTGGAGGAGCTGATGCCGCAGCGCGAGGAGACCCAGCGCGAGCGCGCCGAGCGGCTGGCGGCGGAGCGTACCGAGTACGCGCATGTCATCGTCGACGAGGCGCAGGACCTCACGCCCATGCAGTGGCGGATGGTCGGCCGCCGCGGCAGACACGCCACCTGGACGATCGTCGGGGACCCGGCGCAGTCCTCCTGGTCCGATCCGGACGAGGCCGCCCGCGCGCGCGACGAGGCACTCGGCAGCCGGCCGCGCCGCCGCTTCACCCTCACGGTCAACTACCGCAACCCGGCGGAGATCGCCGAGCTGGCCTCGAAGATCCTGGCGCTGGCGATGCCCGGAATGGAGTCGCCGTCCGCGGTCCGCTCCACGGGTGTGAAGCCGCGCTTCGAGACCGTACGGGACGGCGATCTGGCCGCCTCGGTGCGCGAGGAGGCGCGGCGGTTGCTCGCCGAGGTCGACGGCACGGTGGGTGTGGTCGTCGCGATGAACCGCCGGGCGCAGGCCCGCGCCTGGCTGGCCGAGCTCGGCGAGCGGGTGGTGGCGCTGGGCAGCCTGGAGGCGAAGGGCCTGGAGTACGACGCCACGGTGGTCGTCTCGCCCGCGGAGATCGCGGACGAGTCCCCGGCCGGCCTGCGGGTGCTGTACGTGGCGTTGACGCGTGCGACGCAGCAGCTCACGGTGGTCTCGGGGGAGCGGGACCTGCCCGACGAGGCCGGTGTCCCGGACCTGCTGAGGGACTGAGCCGGGGCCGGACAGGGGCGGCGAGGACCCCGGGCGAAACTGTTTTCCGGGTCAACTTGTGCTGCGGGGAATCACTTCTTCGGGGTCTTTGTTAGCCTGGTGTCGGCACCGGCTCGATCCAAGCCCCCGGGCCCAACCTTCGTCGCTACGAGCGACCACTTGCCGCGAGGCGAGCATGGCGGGTCGGTGCCGCTTGACCAAGAAGACAGACCCGCGTCACCTTCCGGTGGCGCGGGTCTGTTCTTGTTTCCGGAGGCTGTTCCGGTGCGCGGGGCCTGGTCCCGCGCACCGGGCGTCCCCACCCGCGTAGGTGGCCGATACCGAATCCAGCCGGGCCCGGTTGGGGGTTCCGCTGAAGCGGTCATATCTCGTATGGTGGAAATTGCTTTCCGAAGAGTGGCAGTCATTACCGGCTACCGGCCAGTAGGTGCGACGATCGGGAAGCGTGTCCGAGGCGAGCGCCCCGGTCGCGCGGCAATGAAGCTAAGGAAAGCGAAGGACTCGGCCATGGCAACGGCGCCCAGCGTCTCGTACTCGATGACGGTCAGGCTGGAGGTGCCCGCGAGCGGCACAGCGGTCTCCCAGCTCACCACGGCCGTGGAGTCCTCCGGCGGATCGGTCACCGGCCTCGACGTGACCGCCTCCGGTCACGAGAAGCTGCGGATCGACGTCACCATCGCGGCCACCTCCACCTCGCACGCGGACGAGATCGTCGAGGGCCTGCGCGGCATCGAGGGCGTCGTCCTGGGCAAGGTCTCCGACCGTACGTTCCTGATGCACCTCGGCGGCAAGATCGAGATGGCGTCCAAGCACCCCATCCGTAACCGTGACGACCTCTCGATGATCTACACCCCGGGAGTGGCCCGGGTCTGCATGGCGATCGCCGAGAACCCCGAGGACGCCCGCCGCCTCACCATCAAGCGCAACTCCGTCGCAGTTGTGACGGACGGCTCCGCCGTGCTCGGTCTCGGCAACATCGGTCCGATGGCCGCCCTCCCGGTGATGGAGGGCAAGGCGGCCCTCTTCAAGCGGTTCGCCGGCATCGACGCCTGGCCGATCTGCCTGGACACCCAGGACACCGACGCCATCGTCGAGATTGTCAAGGCGATCGCCCCCGGCTTCGCGGGCATCAACCTGGAGGACATCTCCGCCCCCCGCTGCTTCGAGATCGAGGCACGGCTGCGCGAGGCCCTGGACATCCCGGTCTTCCACGACGACCAGCACGGCACCGCGATCGTCGTGCTGGCAGCGCTGACCAACGCGCTGCGCGTGGTGGGCAAGGGAATTGGGGACGTACGCGTCGTCATGTCCGGCGCCGGAGCGGCCGGTACGGCCATCCTGAAGCTCCTCATCGCCGCGGGCGTCAAGCACGCCGTCGTCGCCGACATCCACGGCGTGGTGCACGCCGGCCGCGAGGACCTGGTCTCCGCCGACGCCGATTCGCCGCTGCGCTGGATCGCCGACAACACCAACCCGGAGTCCATGACCGGCACCCTCAAGCAGGCCGTCGTGGACGCCGACGTCTTCATCGGCGTCTCCGCCCCGAACGTGCTGGACGGCGCCGACGTCGCGGCCATGGCCGAGGGTGCGATCGTGTTCGCGCTCGCGAACCCGGACCCCGAGGTGGACCCGGCAATCGCTCGCCAGACGGCGGCAGTTGTCGCCACCGGGCGCTCCGACTTCCCGAACCAGATCAACAACGTGCTGGTCTTCCCGGGTGTCTTCCGCGGTCTGCTGGACGCTCAGTCCCGCACCGTCAACACGGAGATGATGCTCGCCGCGGCGGGTGCCCTCGCCGATGTGGTCGCCGAGGACGAGCTGAACGCGAACTACATCATCCCGTCGGTCTTCAACGACCGGGTCGCGGGCGCGGTCGCCGGCGCCGTCCGGGACGCCGCGAAGGCGGCCGGCGGCGCCGTGGCGGGTTCGGGCGACCTCGGCTGACCCCGCTCCGCCGACAGGACCCGGCACGGCTCCTGTCGGCGCCGTCCACGCCCGCGGCGCCCCACGTCGGTCCGGCCTACGGCGCGTCGCGGGTCGCGGCGCCCCAAACGCCCCTTTAGGGTGGGCGGGCGGCGCGTCCTGCCAAGCCCCGCATCCACTGCGGAACGCTTTCGGAGAGTCGACGGAACGTCACCACGACGAGGCACTGGCGCTTTTCGTGTGACTCCGGAGGGTGCCGGATTGGCGTTACCGCCGCAGGTGGGGGCAGGATGCGTAATCGGGCGCGAGGGTCTGACGACAGACCCGGGTCCGGGGACTGTCCGAGGGCCCTGGCAGCATCGGCTTCGATCTCACGCCTCACAGGCAAGAAGAACACGGGAGTAACAACATGAACCGCAGTGAGCTGGTGGCCGCCCTGGCCGACCGCGCCGAGGTGACTCGCAAGGACGCCGACGCCGTGCTGGCCGCGCTCGCCGAGACCGTCGGTGAGATCGTCGCCAAGGGCGACGAGAAGGTCACCATCCCCGGCTTCCTGACCTTCGAGCGCACCCACCGTGCCGCTCGCACCGCTCGTAACCCGCAGACCGGCGACCCGATCAACATCCCGGCCGGCTACAGCGTGAAGGTCTCCGCGGGCTCCAAGCTCAAGGAAGCCGCCAAGGGCAAGTAAGCCCCACAGGCGCGACGAAGGGCGGTCACCCCACCAGGGTGACCGCCCTTCGGTGTACCGGCCCGAGAGGCCCCGTTCTGGGCTTCTGCGGCCCGCCCTGCGCCCCGGCCGGGCCTGCCCGAGCCCCGGAAATGCCCCGGAAATGCCCCGGGAACGCCTCGGGAACGCTCAGGAAACGACGAACGGGGGCCCGGGGCAGCGCCCCGAACCCCCGTCAGCAGCCGCCCGGCGCCCGGTCTCAGACCAGCGCCCCGCCCGGCAGCTCCACCTTCGCGCCCAGCTTCTCCAGCTTCTCCATGAAGTTCTCGTAGCCGCGGTTGATCAGGTCGATGCCGTGCACCCGCGACGTGCCCTGCGCCGCCAGCGCGGCGATCAGGTACGAGAAACCGCCGCGCAGGTCCGGGATGACCAGGTCCGCGCCCTGCAGCCTCGTCGGCCCGGACACGACCGCCGAATGCAGGAAGTTGCGCTGGCCGAAGCGGCAGTCGGAGCCGCCCAGGCACTCGCGGTAGAGCTGGATGTGCGCGCCCATCTGGTTGAGCGCGGAGGTGAATCCGAGCCGCGACTCGTACACCGTCTCGTGGACGATGGACAGGCCCGTGGCCTGCGTCAGGGCCACCACCAGCGGCTGCTGCCAGTCGGTCTGGAAGCCGGGGTGCACGTCCGTCTCCAGGGCGATGGCGTTCAGCGCGCCGCCCGGGTGCCAGAAGCGGATGCCCTCGTCGTCGATCTCGAAGGCGCCGCCGACCCGGCGGAAGGTGTTGAGGAACGTCATCATCGAGCGCTGCTGTGCGCCCCGTACGTAGATGTTGCCCTCGGTGGCCAGCGCCGCGGACGCCCAGGAGGCCGCCTCCAGGCGGTCCGGGATCGCCCGGTGCGTATAACCGTCCAGCCGGTCGACACCGGTGATCCGGATCGTCCGGTCGGTGTCCATCGAGATGATCGCGCCCATCTTCTGCAGTACGCAGATGAGGTCCTCGATCTCCGGCTCCACGGCCGCGTTGGACAGCTCGGTGACGCCCTCGGCGAGCACGGCCGTCAGCAGCACCTGCTCGGTGGAGCCCACCGACGGGTACGGCAGCCGGATCTTCGTGCCGCGCAGCCGCTGCGGGGCCTCCAGGTACTGCCCGTCCGCCCGCTTCTCGATGGTCGCGCCGAACTGCCGCAGCACGTCGAAGTGGAAGTCGATCGGCCGGCCGCCGATGTCGCAGCCGCCGAGCCCCGGGATGAACGCGTGGCCGAGCCGGTGCAGCAGCGGGCCGCAGAAGAGGATCGGGATGCGCGACGAACCCGCGTGGGCATCGATGTCGGCGACGTTCGCGCTCTCCACATGGGTCGGGTCCAGGATCAGCTCGCCCGGTTCGTCACCGGGGCGGACCGTCACACCGTGCAGCTGCAGCAGCCCCCGGACCACCCGCACGTCGCGGATGTCGGGCACATTGCGCAGCCGACTGGGCCCGCTGCCGAGCAGCGCGGCGACCATCGCCTTCGGCACCAGGTTCTTGGCGCCTCTGACGCGGATCTCGCCCTCGAGCGGGGTTCCGCCGTGGACAAGCAGGACATCGTCTGTGCCGGTCATGAATCTCGCGTTCCGGAGTGGTCGGGCAGGGGGCCAAACGAAAGAGTAATGGCCCACTACCCCCATTCCGTAAGAGAACGGGGGGTGTACGAACGTCATGAATCCGCCACAACACGCTCTGCTCCCCAGGTCTTGCGGAGGGTTACCGTCCGCATGGTCCTCCGGAGGGCGCGCTCCCCGTGCACCTGTGCGCCCTGAGCTGCGCTCCGTCCCACCCGGCGACCGGGCGGCCCACTTGGTCCCCGCGGGGGGCGAAGATGCGGGATCATTTCTGCCATGACCGAGGTGTCCTCGCTCACAGGGCGACTGCTCGTGGCCACACCCGCGCTCGCGGACCCGAATTTCGACCGCGCGGTGGTGCTGCTCCTCGACCACGACGAGGAGGGCTCACTCGGCGTGGTCCTGAACCGCCCGACCCCGGTCGGCGTCGGTGACATCCTCACGCCCTGGGCCGGCCTGACCGGTGAGCCGGACGTCGTCTTCCAGGGCGGCCCGGTCTCGCTCGACTCGGCGCTCGGCGTGGCCGTCATCCCGGGCGACGAGGGGCCGCTCGGCTGGCGCCGGGTGTACGGGGCGATCGGTCTGGTGGACCTGGAGGCGCCGCCGGAGCTGCTGGCCGCGGCGCTCGGCTCGCTGCGGATCTTCGCCGGGTACGCGGGCTGGGGCCCGGGGCAGCTGGAGACCGAACTGACCGAGGGCGCCTGGTACGTGGTCGAGTCCGAACCCGGGGACGTCTCCTCCCCGCGCCCGGAGCACCTCTGGCGCGCGGTCCTGCGCCGTCAGCGCAGCGAACTGGCGATGATCGCCACGTATCCGGACGACCCTTCGCTGAACTGAAGCTCCGGGCTGTCGGTACCCTTGGCGGTTATGAGCACTCTTGAGCCCGAGCGCGGGGCAGGTACCGGAACCCTCGTGGAGCCGACGCCGCAGGTGTCGAACGGCGACGGCGACCACGAGCGCTACGCCCATTACGTCCAGAAGGACAAGATCATGGCGAGTGCCCTGGAGGGCACCCCCGTGGTCGCACTGTGCGGGAAGGTCTGGGTACCGGGGCGCGACCCCAAGAAGTATCCGGTCTGTCCCATGTGCAAGGAGATCTACGAGTCCATGGGCGCCGGTGGCGACAAGGACAAGGGCAAGGGCGGCAAGGACAAGAAGTAGTCCGGAGCCCGTCCGGCGACATTGCTTCGGGCCCCCGGGGCGCGCGTAGGCGCGCGCCCCGGGGGCCCTTTGCGTTGCGCGGACTGCTTCACCGGGTCACAGAGTGGTAGAGACCACTTGTCGGCGTCTGTGTGCGCACCTACTCTCCTGCCAGTTGTGCAGAACGGAACGCACGTTGCGTATGTTGCAACGCCTATCGGTAGGGGTTCCCGGATGAAGCTGTCTGTCCGAATTGCCGCCCCGGCCGCGGCGCTTGTGCTGGCGGGTCTCACCGCCGCCGCCTGCGCGCTGCAGACCTCCGGCACCGGAGCCAAGGGGGACGAGAAGACCGGCACGCTGCGTGTCTGGCTGTTCCAGGAAGTCGGCAACAAGCCCAAGGAGCAGGTCGTCGACGCGGCGGTCGCCGACTTCAGGAAGGCCCACGAGGGCGCGAAGGTCGAGATCGAGTACATACCGGTCGACACCCGGGCGCAGCGCATCAAGGCGGCCTTCAACGACCCCGAGAGCGCCCCGGACCTCATCGAGTACGGCAACACCGACACCGCCGGATGGTGCTCTCGCGCTCAAACCGGCCGGCGAGATCCAGTCCACCGACCCCCGCCCCTGGACGCTGTCGCCGTCCCTGGACTCGTTCCGCCGGGTCTTCGAACAGAACGACTTCGGGCGGTACTTCCTCAACAGCCTGCTCGTCGCCGGAACGGTCGTCATCGTCTCCGCGCTGATCGCCTTCCTGGCGGCGACGGCCGTGACCCGGTTCAAGTTCCGCTTCCGCACCACGCTGCTGATCATGTTCCTGGTCGCGCAGATGGTGCCGGTCGAGGCGCTGACCATCCCGCTGTTCTTCCCTGATGAGGGACTTCGGCCAGCTGAACACGCTCGGCTCGCTGATCCTGCCGCACCTCGCCTTCTCGCTGCCGTTCGCGATCTGGATGCTGCGCGGCTTCGTCAAGGCCGTGCCGGAGGCGCTGGAGGAGGCCGCCTGCATCGACGGCGCGAGCCGCACCCGCTTCCCTGTGGCAGATCCTCTTCCCGCTGGTCTTCCCCGGTCTGGTGGTGACCAGCGTCTTCTCGTTCATCTCGACCTGGAACGACTTCCTGTTCGCGAAGTCGTTCCTCATCAGCGACACCTCCCAGTCGACGCTTCCGATGTGGCGCTGCTGGTCTTCTTCAAACCCGATGAGAACGACTGGGGAGGGATCATGGCAGCCTCGACGGTGATGACCATTCCCGTGCTGGTCTTCTTCGTACTCGTACAGCGCCGCCTGGTCTCGGGACTCGGCGGAGCGGTAAAGGACTGAACGCCATGGACACGGACAAAGACATGGCCCCGGCGCCCGCGCCCGCGCCCGCGCACATTGTCCCGGCACCCGTGCGCGCCGGTGGTGAAGGACGGGACGGCTTCCTGTTCGACCCGTCCACCACCATCACGGCGGCCCCCGGCACGGAGAACACCGAATGCTGGCTGCGCGCCACGCTCGGCGCCGCCTTCGGCCTGCCGCTCGCCCCGGGCGGCGAACACGCCACGAACACCGTCCGGCTGGGCATCGACCCGGCACTGGAACCGGAGGGCTACCGGCTGAGCACCGGAACCGGCGAGAGCGTCGAGATCACCGGGGGCAGCCCCGCCGGGGTCTTCTGGGGCGCGCAGACCCTCCGTCAGCTCCTGGGCCCCGAAGCCTTCCGCCGGGCACCCGTCAGCCCCGGCACACGGCGCGCGATCCCCTTCACGGACATCGAGGACAGCCCCCGCTTCCCCTGGCGCGGCATGATGCTCGACGTGGCACGGCACTTCCTGCCCAAGGACGACGTCCTGCGCTATCTCGACCTCCTCGCCGCGCACAAGCTGAACGTCTTCCACTTCCACCTCACCGACGACCAGGGCTGGCGCATCGAGATCAAGCGCTTCCCGCGGCTCACCGAGGTCGGCTCCTGGCGGTCCCGTACGAAGCACGGCCACCGGGCGTCCGAGCTGTGGGACGAGACCCCGCACGGCGGTTACTACACGCAGGACGACATCCGCGAGATCGTCGCGTACGCCGCCGAGCGGCATATCCGCGTCGTCCCCGAGATCGACATCCCGGGCCACTCGCAGGCCGCCATCGCCGCGTACCCCGAACTGGGCAACACCGACGTCATCGACACCACCACCCTCTCCGTCTGGGACACCTGGGGCATCAACGCGAACGTACTCGCCCCCACTGACAACACCCTGCGCTTCTTCGAAGGCGTCCTCGAAGAGGTGCTCGACCTCTTCCCCGCCGCCACCTCGCCGTTCATCCATATCGGCGGCGACGAATGCCGCAAGGACCAGTGGAAGGAGTCGCCGGTCGCCCAGGCCCGGATCGGCGAACTCGGCCTGGCCAACGAGGACGAGCTGCAGTCCTGGGTCATCCGGCACTTCGACACCTGGCTCACCGCGCGCGGGCGCCGGCTGATCGGCTGGGACGAGATCCTGGAGGGCGGCCTCGCGGCGGGCGCCGCCGTGTCGTCCTGGCGGGGGTACGCCGGAGGCATCGCCGCCGCCGAGGCCGGCCACGACGTCGTCATGTGTCCGGAGCAGCACGTGTACCTGGATCACCGTCAGGACGGCGGCCCGGACGAGCCGATGCCCATCGGCTTCGTCCGCACCCTGGAGGACGTCTACCGCTTCGAGCCCGTACCGGCGGGCCTCTCCGAGGAGGCTGCCCGTCACATCCTGGGCACCCAGGCCAATGTCTGGACCGAGGTGATGCAGAACCGGGCCCGCGTCGACTACCAGGTCTTCCCGCGCCTCGCGGCGTTCGCGGAGGTCGCCTGGTCGCCGCTGCCCACCTCCGCCGAGCGGGACTTCGCCGACTTCGAACGCCGAATGACCACGCACTACGCCCGACTTGACGCCCTCGGCGTCGACTACCGGCCGCCGGGCGGCCCGTTGCCCCGGCAGCAGCGCCCCGGCGTACTGGGACGACCCATCGACGGAGTGCCCCCGAACGTGTGATCCCGGCCGCACCCGGTCTCCGGTCGGTGCGCTCCGAGGGGGCGTGCCGGCCGGCAGTTTTTTGTCCGGAACTCGCCCTGCCGGAACGGAAGGCCGGATCGGGCGTCGGATCGGAACGCCGGAACCGGGACACCGCAACGAGGTACCAGAACAGAGCAATCACCAACAAGACCTACCGAAAAGTTGCAATTCGCACTCTGCGCCGAAGCGGGGTGAAACGGGAACATTCCCCTGATCGGGGATGGATGCGCCCTTCGCGGACCCTCGCGTCGGTCCGATCCGAAGATGTGCCAGAGTTGCCACGTCCAGGCTTTGAGCACGTACCGTACGGCGAAACAGCCGGACAGCCGGGACACCGGGAAGGGGCAGCTGGGTTGACCACGCACGCACCGCAGGCGACGCAGTCCGTGACGCTGCCGGCCTCGCTAGACGAGGCCGTGGCGGCGCTCAGCGCCATGCCCGCCGCCGTTCCCGTGGCAGGCGGTACAGACCTGATGTCGGCCGTCAACAAGGGGCTGCTGCGGCCCTCGGGCCTGGTCGGCCTCGGCCGGATCAGCGAGTTGCGCGGCTGGCACTACCAGGACGGCCACGCCCTGCTCGGCGCCGGCCTCACCCACGCACGCATGGGGCGGCCCGACTTCGCCGCCCTCATCCCCGCTCTGGCCGCGTCGGCACGCGCCGCGGGCCCGCCCCAGATCCGTAACGCCGGCACGCTCGGCGGCAACATCGCCACCGCGGCCCCGACCGGCGACACCCTGCCGGTGCTCGCCGCGCTGGAGGCCGAGCTGGTCATCGCGGGCCCGGACGGCGCCCGCCGCGAGATCCCGGTCTCGCACCTGCTGGCCGGCCGCGACATGCTCGAACCCGCCGAACTCATCGGCTTCGTCCGGGTACCGCTGCTGCACGCCCCCCAGGTCTTCCTGAAGGCCACCGGCCGCACCGGTCCCGGCCGCGCCACCGCATCCGTCGCGATCGTCCTCGACCCGGCCCGGCGCGGGGTGCGCTGCGCGGTCGGCGCCATCGCGCCGATGCCGCTGCGTCCGCTGGAGGCCGAACGCTGGATCGCCTCGCTGATCGACTGGGACGGTGAACGGGGTCTGGCCCCCGACGCGCTGGCCGCCTTCGGCGAGTACGTCGCCGCGGCCTGCATCCCGGACCAGGCACCGCCCGCCGACGGGGGAGAGGCACCACCGCTGCCCCCCGCCGTACTGCATCTGCGGCGGACCGTCGCCGCGCTGGCCCGACGCGCGCTGGGGAGGGCACTGTCGTGAGCAACGAGGACCACAACGATCAGCACGGGCAGCAGGAGCACCTGCAGCACGGGGGCTGGCAGCCGACGCCGCAGGGCGGCGAGTACGACGCCGAGGCGACCGCCTTCGTCCACTTGCCGCCGGAGGACCTGGCGAACATCCCGCTGGCCGCCCCCGGCCAGGGCTACGTACCGCCGATGATCCTGCCGCTGACACCCGCGGCCGGGCTCGACCCGTCGGCCACGGGCAGCTGGGTCGTGCAGACGCAGAGCCAGCAGGAGCGCGGTACGGGCGCGGAGCAGCCCCCCGAGGCGGTGCACTGGCCCGACCCGAACCAGCAGCAGGCGACGTACGACTACGAGTACCCGCAGGCTCCTGACGCCCCTCAGGTCCCGCAGCAGGCCCCGCACGACCCGTTCTCGCAGGAGCAGTACCGGGAGACGCCGGCGGCCACGGGCCAGTGGAACTTCACCGAGTCCACGGAGTTCGGCGTCCACACCGCTCAGGCCGACCAGACCGCTCAGGTCGACCACGCCGGGCATGGCGGCCACACCGGCCAGTGGACGATTCCGGTCGCCGACGGCGATCTCCCGGAGGAGTCCGGCGAGTTCGCGGCCTCGGCCCTGGCGGCCCAGTGGTACGGGGACCGGACCCCGCCGGCCACGCTGCCGGGCGGCGCGCCCGCGCCGTGGGCGACGCAGCAGCCGGCCCCGGAGCCCGAGCCCGGTCCCGAGCCCGAGGCCCAGACCGAGATAGAGCTTGCGGCGGAGCCGGCCCCCCTGGCGGACATCGAGCCGGAGCACGCGCCGGGAGCCGAGCTCGAGCAGGCGCCCGATGAGGCATCGTCCGCGGCGTACGAGGAGGCCCTGCGGGCCCCCGAGGCAGTACCGGCCCCCGAGGCGGCCCCGTCGACGGAGCCCGCCGAGGTCGCCCCCGTACCCGAGACGGCCCCTGACGCCGTAGCTCCTGACGCCGTAGCTCCCGACTCCGCCCTGGGCGACGCTCTCTCCGAGCACCCCGCGGAGACCGCGCCGGAGCAGCACCCGGCCGGGCAGTCGCCGGAGACGGTCCACGACGAATCGCACGCGCAGGGCGTCGCTCCCGACATCGTTTCCGATGCCACGTCGGCCACGTCGGCCACGTCGGCACCGCCGGCCGACACGGCACCGGCGTCCGAGCCCGACACGGCCTCCGCCCCGCCCCTGGAATCCCAGCCGGTCGAAGCCGATTCCCCGCACTCCCAACCGCTCGAATCCGGCTCCCAGCCGCTCGAGTCCGGCCCGCTGGGCATCCCCGACGAGCACCCCGCCGCCTCCTACGTCCTGCACGTGAACGGCGCCGACCGCCCCGTCACCGACGCCTGGATCGGCGAGTCGCTCCTGTACGTGCTCCGCGAGCGCCTCGGCCTCGCCGGCGCCAAGGACGGCTGCTCGCAGGGCGAGTGCGGCGCGTGCAACGTCCAGGTGGACGGCCGGCTGGTCGCCTCCTGCCTGGTCCCCGCGGCGACCGCGGCCGGCAGCGAGGTCCGTACGGTCGAGGGCCTCGCCGTGGACGGCGAGCCGTCCGACGTCCAGCGCGCCCTGGCCAAGTGCGGTGCCGTCCAGTGCGGCTTCTGCATCCCCGGTATGGCCATGACCGTCCACGACCTGCTGGAGGGCAACCACGCCCCCAGCGAACTGGAGACGCGCCGGGCGCTCTGCGGAAACCTCTGCCGCTGTTCCGGCTACCGCGGTGTCCTGGACGCCGTCAACGAGGTCGTCGCAGGCCGCGAGGCGACCATCGACCCCGCCTCGTCGGACTCCCCGTCCCCGGAGTCCGACGAGGCCCGCATCCCGCACCAGGCGGCCCCCGGCGCCGGTAGCGTCCAGTCGCACCCGCAGGACGGAGGCATGGCGTGAGCAACGACGCAGCCACCGCTGCCAACGCGACCAGCACACGGATCACCACCCCGGCGACCGAGGGCCCCGACACCGAGCCGCCCGCGCTCGGCCTCGGCGTCTCGCTGCTGCCCGCCGACGCGCGCGCCAAGACCGAGGGCACCTTCCCGTACGCCGCCGACCTCTGGGCCGAGGGCCTGCTCTGGGCGGCCGTCCTCCGCTCCCCGCACCCGCACGCCCGCATCCTGTCCATCGATACTTCGGCCGCCGGCGAGATGCCGGGGGTACGGGCCGTCATCACGCACGAGGACATCCCGGGGGAGGCCGCGTACGGCCGCAGGGTCGTCGACCGCCCGGTCTTCGCGTCCGACCTGGTCCGCCACCACGGCGAGCCGATCGCCGCGGTCGCCGCCGACCACCCCGACACGGCCAGGCTCGCCGCCGCGGCCATCGCCGTCGAGTACGAGATCCTCGAACCGGTCACCGACCCGGAGAAGGCCTTCGCCGCTGAACCGCTGCACCCCGACGGCAATCTGATCCGCCACATCCCGCTGCGCTACGGAGACCCGGACGTCACCGGCGAGGTCGTCGTCGAGGGCCTGTACCGCATCGGCCGTCAGGACCCGGCCCCGATCGGCGCCGAGGCCGGGCTCGCCGTGCCCCGCCCCGACGGCGGCGTGGAGATCTACACCGCCTCCACCGACCCGCACACCGACCGCGATCTCGCCGCCGCCTGCTTCGGCCTCGAACCGGACCGGGTGAAGGTCGTCGTCACGGGTGTCCCCGGCGCGACCGGCGACCGCGAGGACCCCGGATTCCAGCTTCCGCTCGGCCTGCTCGCACTGCGCACCGGCTGCCCGGTCAAACTGGCCGCCACCCGCGAGGAGTCCTTCCTCGGCCACTCCCACCGCCACCCGACGCTGCTGCGCTACCGCCACCACGCGGACGCCGACGGGCGGCTGGTGAAGGTCGAGGCGCAGATCCTGCTCGACGCGGGCGCGTACGCCGACTCCTCGTCCGAGTCGCTGGCCGCCGCTGTCGCGTTCGCCTGCGGCCCGTACGTCGTCCCGCACGCGTTCATCGAGGGCTGGGCCGTCCGTACGAACAACCCGCCGTCCGGCCACGTCCGGGGCGAAGGCGCGATGCAGGTCTGCGCCGCGTACGAGGGCCAGATGGACAAGCTGGCCGCCAAGCTCGGCATCGACCCGGCCGAACTGCGCCTGCGCAACGCCCTGTCCACCGGCGACATCCTGCCCACCGGTCAGACGGTGACCTGCCCCGCACCCGTCTCCGAACTTCTCACCTCCGTACGGGACTTCCCCCTCCCCGCCCTCCCCAAGGACGCCCCGGAGGACGACTGGCTGCTCCCCGGCGGGCCCGAGGGCGCGGGCGAACCCGGTGCGGTGCGCCGGGGGGTCGGCTACGCGCTCGGCATGGTCCACATGCTCGGCGCCGAGGGCGCCGACGAGGTCTCCACGGCCACGGTCAGGGTCCACGACGGCATCGCCACGGTCATCTGCGCGGCGGTCGAGACGGGCCAGGGTTTCTCGACCCTCGCCCGCCAGGTCGTCCAGGAGACCCTGGGCATCGAAGAGGTCCACGTGGCGTCCGTCGACACCGACCAGCCCCCGGCGGGCCCGGCGACGCACGGCCGCCACACCTGGGTCTCGGCCGGGGCGGTGGAACGCGCCGCCAAGATGGTCCGCACCCAGCTCCTCCAGCCCCTGGCCCACAAGTTCGGCATGTCCACGGAGCTGCTGCAGATCGCCGACGGCAAGATCACTTCGTACGACGGTGTGCTGTCCACGACGGTCACGGAAGCGATGGACGGCAAGGAACTCTGGGCCACCGCCCAGTGCCGCCCCCACCCGACCGAACCCCTCGACGAGAACGGCCAGGGCGACGCCTTCGTCGGCCTCGCCTTCTGCGCGATCCGCGCGGTGGTGGACGTCGATATCGAGCTCGGCTCCGTCCGGGTCGTCGAGATGGCGATCGCCCAGGACGTCGGCCGGATCCTCAACCCGTCCCAGCTGGCGACCCGTATCGAGGCCGGCATCACCCAGGGCATCGGCGCCGCCCTCACCGAGAACCTCCGCAGCGCCCGCGGCCTGATCCGCCACCCCGACCTCACGGGCTACGCGCTCCCGACCGCCCTGGACGCACCCGAAATTCGCATCGTCAAACTCATCGAAGAACGCGACGTGGTGGCCCCCTTCGGCGCCAAGCCCGCCTCGGCGGTCCCCGTGGTGACGTCCCCGGCAGCCGTGGCCGCAGCCGTACGCGCAGCCACCGGCCGCCCGATAAACCGCCTCCCCATCAGACCCCAGGCGGCGGTGGCGGCCCCCAACTCCTGAGCCCGGCACGGATGGCGTGATCCGTTGCATCTCCGGGTTGCAGATGCAACCCGGAGATGCACAGTGTCACCGCCGCTGGCTAAGGTGAACCTCGAAGCGGTGAACGGCTGTTGCCGAACGGGGGAGGGCACTGTGGGGAAGAACGATCCGGGGGCGGAATCACCGGCGTACTCATGGGGCGTCATCGGTGCGATAGGAGCAGCCGGGGCGATCTCCCCGGGCGTCGCGAGCGAACTGTTCACCGAACTCTCGTCGTTCACCAAGTTCCGCGACCGCATCGACGGCCTCCTCCGCGACCTGAAGGCCTCTCCGGCAGACGCGAAGAAGCTGGGCGAAGTCGCCATCGGTGAGACTCAGTTCGGCGATCCTGCGTGGGCAGAGGCGTCCGGTTTGTATAGCTCGTACCAGAACGTCATTACGGAGCTGGAAACCCTCTCGAAGCTGCTGTCGGATTCCATAGAGGGTTTGGGTATCGCGGTCCTGGCGGCGCACACAGGCTACGAGAACCTGGACGATGACATCCGTGACCGCATGCTCGCCATCAAGCGAGGCGCGGAGGAGCACTACGAGGGTGAGTACAACCCGGTTCCGAACGAGGGTAAGCAGGGCGGTGGGCAGCCCACGACGACTCCCCAGCCTTCGCCGACGAAGGAGACCGGATCTGCATGACGGCGATGAAGATCACTTGGCGATCGCTGGTATGAACGGGGGAGCGGGATGAGTACGACATCGTTCGAGGGCATGTCCCACGCGCAGCTGGTTGCGTGGCTGGATCAGGCCAACAGCGAGGCCGTCAAGGCTGTGGCCGATCGCTTGGAGAGCGCCGCGAAGGAGATCGACAAGGTCGGTGAGGAACTGAAGATCCGTCCACAGATGGTGGAATGGAAGGGACAGGGGGCAGAGTCGTTCCGCACCTGGAGCGCGGACCTGGCCAATGCGACGCTGCGTCTCGGTCTGTACAGCAGGGGGGCGTCGACGCAGCTGAGCCACGCGGCTGACGCGATCGCGCTGGCCAAGGCGGCGACACCGCGCCCCCAGGGGGATCCGGAGGCGAACATGAAGGCTGCCCTCCAGACCCCCAACGACCCGGATGCCACAGCTCTGGTGCGGAAGCTGACAGAGGAACGGGACGTGGCGGCTGCGGAGATGAGGAAGCTCTCCCAGACGTACTCCCAGTCGGTCGAAGGCTTCGGCAAGCTGGAAAAGCCTGAGTTTCCGCCACCGCCGCGGGTGATCGCGCCGGACACGTTGGCCGAGAAGAGCGACACCAACGAACACATGTCCGGCGGGGGATCGGCCGGGGGAGCTGTCGGTGCCCATGCTGGAAGCTCCTCGACGTCTGTGGGCGGTCACGGAGCGGTGGGCAGCGTGACAGCGCCGTCGTCCACGCACGCGAGCGTGACGGCACCGGTCGCCGGCGTGGTGCGGCCTCCGGTGGATATGGAGATCGACAGTGTTGCGACGCTGCCGCCGACGGCTCCGTCAAATCCTGTGGTGGGTCCGTCCGTAACTCCGGGGCCGGGCAAGCCCGATGGATTCCTCAATACGCCTGCCGTTCTGCCGCCCGTCATCGGGGGAGGGCCGCCTCAGACGACGAGCGGCGGCGGGAGGACGACCGGGGTCACTCGTCCACCGATGTCTGTGGGCAACGGGAGTACGGGTGTGAGCCCGGTCGGTCGCCCGGCCCGAGACGATGGGATTGTCGGTGGCCGTCCGGTCGCGCAGACGTCCGGGCGGCCTGCGGGGGGCCTTCCTCGTGGCACCGTGATCGGTGGCGAGGGTACGCACGCCGGCCGTGGAGCGATGGGGCACGGCGCGGGCATGGGCGGATTCGGGAGCGGTGGCCAGAGCGGAATGGTGGGTGGCCGCCGACTTGCAGGGGAGACCGGGGGCATGGTGGGAGGTCGTCCACAGCAGCCAGGACGGACATCTGTACGCCCGTTCACTCCTGGAGGCACCGGTCTGGTGCGGGGCGTGGCAGCGGGCGACGGCAGTCGTGCTGCCGGTCAGATGGGGCGCGGCGGAGCGGCAACCCCTCAGCGCGCCGGGGAACCGCGCCGTGACGACCGTGAACGGCTGGACTATCTCGTCGAGGACGAAGAGACGTGGCAGCAGGGCAGCCGACGGGTTGTCCCACCAGTGATCGACTGAGTAGCAGGAAAACAGACAGAGGGAATGGGATGCGTACCAGCAGTGCAGCGGTCATCCGTCGTGGAACCGTCGTATCCGCGGTAGCGGCGTCGCTACTGGTGGGCGCCAGCCCTGTGTCCGCGGATTCTGTACGTGCGAGGCAGTGGCACCTGGACGTGATGCAGGCCGACCAGATGCGGGCGTCGAGTACGGGAGAAAACGTTACCGTTGCCGTTATTGATTCAGGTGTCGATGCGTCAACCCCTGATCTCCGAGGGCGTGTACTCAAAGGGAAAGACCTGGCGGCAGACTCTCCAGGTGATGAGCACACCGATTACGGCAATCACGGGACCGGGATGGCTGGTCTCATCGCCGGGACGGGCGATTCCGGCGGTGGGGGCGGTGCCTTTGGGCTAGCGCCGTCGAGTAAAATTCTCCCCATTCGCGTGAGGGATAACTTCGGAAAAGTCAATGGGGCGACAGGGGATGAAAATTTCAACGACGATGTGTCTGTAGGGATTCGTTTTGCGGCTGACAACGGTGCCAAAGTAATTAATATCTCTCTCGGTAAAAATGTGGGATCGCAACGTCTCACGGATGCCGTGAAGTACGCCCTGGGCAAGGGGTCGCTCGTTTTCGCAGCCGCAGGGAACAGCGCTGATGAGGGAAACGCGATCGAGTACCCGGCCGGAACACCTGGTGTCGTCGGTGTTGGGGCGATCGGGAAGGACCTCAAGAGGGCCAAGTCCTCTCAATATGGTCCGCAGGTCGACCTGGCCGCCCCGGGTGTGGACATGGTCCACACCTGCAGTGGGGGTACTCAGCTGTGCAAGAGCAGCGGTACCAGCGATGCCACCGCCATCGTCTCCGCATCCGCTGCCCTGATCTGGTCCAAGCACCCCGATTGGACGAACAATCAGGTTCTGCGCGTCATGCTCAACACGGCCGGTGGCCCGATCAGTGGCGACGAGCGCACGGACTACATCGGCTACGGGATCGTCCGTCCCCGCATCGCCCTGAAGACCCCGGGTGACCCCGGCCCCGCGGACGAGTACCCGCTCCCCGACCTTGCCGCAGCGGCGTCCCCGGCTCCCGCCGCCGAGCCGTCCAAGGAAGGCAGCAGTTCCGAGGAGAGCGGCAAGCCGGATGCCGCGGCTCCGGCCGACGACGACGGGGTCAATACTGGGCTCTGGATCGGTGTGGGCGTCGGTGCGGCGGTGCTCGCCGGTGTCGCTGTTGCCTTCGCGGCCATCCGCTCCCGCCGTCGAACGGCAGCCGCCTCGGCCCCGCCGCCGTACGCGCACCAGCAGCCCCACTCTCCACCCCCGTACCAGCAGCCCCAGTCCCCGCAGCCTGCGCACCCGTCCTATGCTCCGCCGCCGGGTGCCCAGGATCCCCGCTCGCCGCACCCCGGCCCTCCGAGCCGGGGTGGCGGGCCCACCCGATGAGGATGCTGCGTGATCGGTGCGAGGGTGTCAGGGGCCGCCGACGGTCGTGGCGCCGGACGGGTCTCCCTGCCGGGCTGGCACTCTTGCTGGTCGGCGCCTCGGCCACCACAGGGTCTGCTGCCACCGTCCTGTCCCGGCAGTGGCACCTCGGCGCAATGCAGGCGGAAACGATGTGGCGTACGAGCACCGGCGAAGGCGTGATCGTCGCCGTCATCGATACCGGGGTGCGCGAGGTGCCCGAGCTGGCCGGGCGACTCCTCGAAGGCAAGGATTTCACCGACGGGGTTGCCGGGGAGCACGACGAAGCAGGCACCACGGCCGCCGCTGTGATAGCCGGAACCGGGAAGGGGGCGGGCGGCAGGGAAAGTGCGTACGGGCTCGCTCCCGGCGCGAAGATCCTTCCCCTGAAAGTATCGGACGGAACCGAAACCCCGGATTCCGGCGAGCGGTCGATAGCGGTCAATAGTGACTTGGTGCCCGCTATCCGGTATGCGGCGGACTCGGAAGCGAAAATAATCAGCATCTCGGTAACTGCCATTCTGAGTGGTGGTGGGGCAGTGAATGAAGCCGTGATTTACGCTCTGTCCAAGGGGAAATTGATCTTCGCTGCTGTAGGTGACTCCGAATTTCCGAAACGGCCGGTGAAGAACCCGGCAGCGATTCCAGGCGTCACCGGAGTCGCTGCTCTGAGAAAGGACGCGACAGCCCTCAAATCGTCCGCAGTCGGTCCCGAGGTGACACTCAGTGCTCCCGGTGAGGACGTGCTCAGCGCATGCGCTGAGCACGAGGGTCTCTGTACAACCAGCGGTACGGCCGTGGCTACAGCCGTCACCGCGGCGTCCGCCGCGCTGATCTGGGCCAAGCACCCGGATTGGACCAACTACCAGGTTCTGCGCGTCTTGCTGAACACGGCCGGCGCTCCCAAGAGCGGTGCCGTGCGGAACGACTACGTCGGCTACGGGGCGGTCCGCCCCCGGATCGCGCTGAAGACTCCGGGTGACTCGGGACCAGCTGACACCTACCCGCTCCCTGATCTCGTCGAGACGCCTGATGCGCAGCCCGGCGTGGGCAGTGGTGCCGGAGCAACCACACCGGCAGCATTCGCTGAGACCGACCACCGCGGCACTGCCTTCCTGGTCTCCCTCGGCGTGTGTGCGGCTGGCCTGATCTGCCTTGCCGTCGCGGTTCCGCTGCTCATCGCCGACCGGCGACGTACCGGGCTCAGCCGTCCTTGAACTGCCATGCCGCCGTACCACCGCCCACGGTGAGCGCTGCCCCTCCGAAAGCGAGCGCGGCCAGGAACCGGCGTCGGGCCCGGCCCGGACGCGAGGTTGGACCGGCTGCCGCAGGGACGAGGCGGTGTACCTCCGCATGGTGCCGGTCGATCACCGCGCCGAGACGACCCTGTCGCCAGAAATCCCCCGTGCCGCGCGCGGGTGCGAAAGCGGCTGCGATCTGGCCGGGGTTCGGGCGCAGACCGACCTCCTTGGCGAGGCAGGGGGCGATGAGTGCGCGAAGCGTCTCGGGCACCTGTTGCAACTGTGGTTGTCCATGCACCACTTCGTACTGGACCGCAGCGATGTGACCTCCTCCGAAAGCGCGTTGCCCGGTCGCGGCGTACACCAGCACGGCACCCAGGGAGAAGACGTCGGCGGCTGGGCCCACCCGCCGGCCCAGTACCTGTTCGGGCGCACCGTACCCGAGAGTGACGGGAATCTCTCCCGTAGTCGTCAGGGTGAGCCCGTGCTCCGGCCGGGCGATGCCGAAGTCGATGACCCGGGGGCCGTCCGACGTCATCACGATATTCGCCGGTTTCACGTCACGGTGTACGAGCCCCGCGGCGTGGATGTCCCCCAGAGCGCGGGCGAGGTCGGCGGCCAGGGTGCGCACCATCATGTCGTCGAGCGGACCGTGAAGGCTGACAGCCTCGTCCAGGGTGGGACCGACCAAGAACTCGCTGGCGATCCAGGGACGCCCGTCCTCGGTCTGCGCATCCAGCACCCTGGCCACACCGGTGCTGGTGACGGACCGGGCGGTCCATGCCTCGCGTACGAAGCGCTGTGTCAGGTTCTGGTCGTATGACATCTCGGTGCGGAGAACCTTCACAGCGGCGCAACCGCCGAGGCTGTCCTGCCCGAGATAGATCTTGCCCATCCCACCCTCGCCGAGGACACCGAGAAGGCGATAGGGGCCGATCCGAAGGGGATCTCCGATGCTGAGCGGTTTCATGGGGTTCCTCGGGGGCCGGGTGTATCAAGCGATGGGTCGACTTCTCTATTTCATGCGCAGGGCCGTGACTCTCTCCTCGCCGACCCCGATGATCATGCGGTTATGAGGATCAGTCGCGAGACGTCGCAAAGATGCCGCCTGAGTCCGTACGTGCGCATGGGTACGCAGGTCGATCGCTCCGAGTCCCGCCTTGCCCGTGTAGTAGAGGTAGGACGAGTTGAGTACGGGCGGTGCGGCAAGGAGAGGTGCGTTCTCCTCGGGTGCGGGGGTCTCCCACAGCAGTTCGCCGCGCCGGGTGTCGACGGCGACGATTGCTCCTGTGCGCTCTGCCGCGTACACGACTCCCTTCCGAATGGCGGGGGCTCCGTAGTGAGTGGCCAGCGGCGAGGCATCTCCGAAGTCGCGGAAGTTGCCGAACTCCCAGATGACTGTGCCGTCGGATACACGTATGGCCTGGACGAGACCCGCTCCGATGTATATGTGCCGGCCGTCATCCGCGAGTTCCGCGCCGGTGGTGACCGGTGCGGTGGTTTCGTCCATCCAGTCGGATACTGCGCTCGACCAGAGATGCTTACCGGAGCGGTTGTCGTATGCGTGGAGCTTGAGCTGATCGAACTCACCGCCCAGGACCAGCACGTCTCCGACGGTCTTGGCGAACCACACGCCGATCTCGAACGAGGGATTCTCCGTCTCATCGAACGGCGCCTGCCAGCGAACTTTCCCCGATGTGGTGTCCACCGCGAGGAGATGCCAGTCCTCGGTGTGCGGCTCTGCGTTGCGTCCGGCAGCGAGGTAGACCGTCTCGTTCGATGCGTGCAGAAGAGCGGCGACTGTGGTGGAGGAGCCCAGGGCCTTCACGTCGGGCAGTGTGACGATCGTGCGGTCCGCCCCGCCGGATTTGCCGAGCGAGAGGAGCGACAAACGATCCTTGCTGTCCAGGACGAGACAGTAGATGCGGGATCCGTCTGAAATAGCCTGGTTGCGGGGCGACAGCGACATTGAGTGCCAGCTGTCCTTGCCCGTTGCGGGGTCGAGGCCCACCAGACGGTTGATGTCCATGACTACGGGGGTATCGCCGACGAAGAACGGGGTCCCGTAGTCCTGGGCCCTGGCGGTGTAGTTCGTCCACAGGGGGCGGAGCAGATCCTGTTTCCCCGGTCCCGCCTGTCCGTGCGACGCGACAGCGTCCGGTTTGTCTGCGCCAAGGAGGTGCACTCCAGCCCAGACACCCGCCCCCACGGCTGTCGCCGACAGACTTGCGACGCCGAGGAGCCGACGACGGGACATGCCTGCACGGCGTGGTAGGGACGGATCGGGCAGGGGGTTTGCATGCTCCGGTGGCGCAGGCAGGCGGTGGGAGCTGTACTGCCAGACCTCCGCCGAGAGGCGGGCGATCTCCGTAAGCACCTCGGCGGGTAGATGGTCCGCGAACTCGCCATGACCGTCATGCAGTTCCGTGACCAACTGCTGGGTAGTCGGGCGCAGGGCCGCGTCCTTGGAGAGGCACCGGGCCAGCAGTGGGGCAAGCGAGTGCGGTACGCCGGTGAGGTCCGGGTCCGCGTACCGCACCCGGTAGATCAGGTCCGCGGCTTGCCCGCCGCCAAAAGGACCGTGGCCCGTGGCAGCGAAAACGAGGACGCCTGCGAGGGCGAACACATCACCGGCGGACGTCTGCTCCTGCCCGCTCGCCTGCTCCGGCGACATGTACGCGGGTGTGCCGGCGGCGGTTCCCGTGCGGGTGAGCCGGTCGTCACCGAGGGCGCGGGCGATACCGAAGTCGATGACCTTCGGGCCGTAGGCGCTGAGCATGACGTTGGACGGCTTCAGGTCACGATGCACCACCTCCGAGCTGTGCAGCTGACCGAGCGCGCCGCACAGAGCCGCTCCCACCGCACGCACCGCCGCTTCCGGAAGCGGACCGCAACGGGAAACCGCCTCGTCCAAGGGCGGGCCGAGGACGTACTCCGTGGCCAACCAGGGTGTTCCGGCGAGCGGGTCCGCATCGAACACCCGGGCGCCGTGCAGACCTCCGATGACGCGGGCGGCGTCCACTTCGAGATGGAAGCGGGTACGGAAGGTGGCGTCTGCGGCGATGTGCGCGTGAACGGTCTTGAGCGCCACCGTGCGACCGCCTGGCGAGCGTGCCAGATAGACCGTGCCCATACCGCCGCTGCCGAGCCGGGCTGCCAGCCGGTAGGGACCGATGAGGTGTGGATCGTCGTGGAGGAGGGGCTTGAGCACGGTCAGCCCCCGAGGGGCAGGGGGAGGTCTGCGGCGAGGATCTCCGCAGACTGGCGAGCGAGGGCCGCGATCACACGACCAGGGAGGGGGAACTCTCTCGATCCTGGATCGATGACGGTGGGGGAAGGAGCTGCGCCGGACGTGGAAGGGGCCAGCGCCTGTAGGACATCGATGGCGCGCGGCCGGGCGGCCGGGTCTCGGGCCAGGCAGGCAGGCACGAGTGAGCGGAGCAGGAAGGGGAGCTCCTCGCGGTCGGGAACCGTGTGCCCGGTGGCCGCGTACGCGAGGACCGCGCCCAGTGCGTAGACATCACCGGGAGGACGCGGGCGCCCGCCACTGGCCTGTTCGGGCGACAGGCTGCCGGCCTCGAGCCCGGGGAGTCCGGACCGGGCCTTGCCGTCCGGCGCGGCGGTCCGGGCGGCGCCGGAACAGGTGACCCGGGGGCCGTCGCCGGCGAGCAGCACGGCCGCGGGGGAGAGCCCTGCGTGGGTCGCCCCTCGGGAATGGGCGGCGACGAGCGTCTCCGCCAGGCAGGAACCGAGTGCGCGCAGCGTCTCGTCCGGCAAGGGGCCACCATGGACGGCCAGGACGGTCGGCAGAGGCAGCACAGGCTCGTAGGCACGTGCGCACCACGGAGTCGGACCGGGCGTCGAGCAGTCGGTGACCGCGGGGGTCCATGGGCCGAGTGGGGTCCGGGCGGCCTGCGCCTCGACGAGGAACCGCTCGGGGTCGGCGTCGGCGAGCGGGAGGCTCAGCAGGACCGTGCAATTACCGTCCGCACTGCGCGCGATGTAGCGCCGCTCGGGTACGGGCATCGCGTCCGGTCCGGCCGGATCCAGCCGGGTCACGACGAAGTACGGACCGATCTGTCGGGCGGAGGTGTGACGCGGCGTCTGCATGAATGAAGATCCCCCGAGCGATGTCCTGTCCAGGGGAGCCTACTCAAGCGGCTTGCGCGGGGGGACGGAGGGCGCAGTGGCCCCGGTGGGCGATGACATCCGGCAGTATCCCGTCGGCCTCGCGGAGGGGTCGATGCCCGTCCGCGAGGCCCCCGCAGGGCTGGCTTCTCCGAACGGCCCCAGCAGGCGGCTGCGGAGTAGCGTGACTCTGTGACTCTGTGACTCTGTGACTCTGTGACGCGGCCGGTCGGCCTGGTACGGGTGAGGGGGCGTGCCGTGTGCGACGTAGCTTCGCCGGAGCACATGGCCTCGCCAAGTCGACGCCCCTCGGTGACGATTCGCCGTGGTGCCCGTCTGCCATGCCCTGTCCCGGGAAGACCGTGCCCTCTGCCGTTTCCGCACCGGCCGGAGCCGGGAAGCGGCCCAGTCTTACGCCCCAGCACTCACGCGGCGGCAGGCAGTTCGGAGGGGATGACAGGAGATGTCGTGCACCCCATCTCCTCCGTCACCGATTGGGCGAACGTCCTCAGCAGCTCCCACCGGAGCTCAGCCCCCAGATCCGCTCCCGTCACCTGGAACTGGAGCGGCAGACCGGTCGACTGCGACGCAGCTGCTCCTGGCACTGCACATGCCGCGACCAACTGCATCCGGGCCGGGCCGGGTTCCGGTGCCACGTACACCAGCCCGTTCACCTGACGCCACGTTCGGCCGGCCTTCGGATCGTCCATCGACTCGAGTGACAGCACGGACCACTTCACCGACACGTCCACGGTGCCACTCGGCTGATCCCCCTCGAACGCGTCCAGGCGGCAGCCGGTGTAGGAGGTGTGCATCAGATCGGACTCCTGCCACTTCTCGGCCTCCTTCACGAGGGCAGCCGCCAGTGCATCCGCCTGCGGTGTCCCGCTCACCTCGACATCGTTTCCGCCCGTCGCCTTCACGGCCGCCTCCACGTTCTCGGCGCCGAGCAACGACTTGCACCGGCCGAGTTCCGGGGATTCCGCCCGGTCCTGACCCTTGGAGCATCCCGACAGGAGAATGCCGACGACAACCGGAACCGCGAAAGTCCACAGCCGACTTGAGTTGCGCAACGTCATGACTTGACCCTCCCCTGATCGCCGGCCGCGGTTTTGCCGTTACCGTAGGACGTTTCGATATCCACAGCAAGCTGCTGCTTCTCGTAATCCGACATGCCGACCTCGTCCGCATAGTTGAGCAGCGGAGTCACGGCGCCGCGTTCTCCTTCGTTCTTGAATCTGTCGATTCCGGTCAAGGCCTCGTCGTCGTTGCTGTACTCCTTGTCCTTGAGATATTCCAGTGTGTCACCCGCGTATCCGGTGTCAATGGCCGAGCTGACGGTATCCATGACGAGGGGGACCGCTGTGGCGGCGACAACGCCTGCGGCGGGGCCCAGGACCACCGCGGTGCCGACACCGACGACAGCCCCTACGCCGGAACTGACTCCGAACTTCCTCCACTCGGCATTCTTTTCCATTTCGAGATTCTTGGCTTCTTCGTCGCCCTTGAACTGTTGATGGATTCCTTCGATGCGGGACTCGTCGATGATTCCGTGTACCTTCGCGCCATGCGAGCCGAAGATCAGTGCGGCCTCCTGGTGCTCGGCGCCGAATGCCTTCAGCCCACTCGCCTCGTACATCTGTTGTGCTGATGACAGCGACTTCCAGCCCTCATCGTCGGCTGCCACCACCCCCATGAACCGGCGGCTCGCAGCCTCGCCGAAGTCGGTCCGCTGGGAACCGTCGCTGCTGTTTGCGAACAGTGAGTCGCGCCCAAGTTCATCGCCGGCCGATCCGAAGTTGTACGTGGAGTAGTTCAGGTCGTCAATATAGGCGGCGCCCATACGGCCGAGACTGTCCTTCAGCGATTCGTGCCGATCCAGCAGATCCGAGTCCGTGCCGTAGGAGTCGATCACTTCCTTCATGATGGCGGCGGTGGTCTCGTCCCTCTTCAGGGTCGGCGTGGGGTCGTCCCAGGCGTGACCGGTCGTCGCTGACTCCAACGCCTTGCCCAGCGCGTCCGGAAGGAACTTCGTCGTCTTGGCGGCCTCGTCGGGATCATGGCCAGGCACGTCGTAGAACGGCTCGTATTCCTCGTTCTGGAAGAAGTCGAGGTAACTCGTGATGTTGTTGTCGTCCTTGTCCTTGCCCAGCCCGGCGGTGGCACCGGAGTTGTCCGTGCCGTCCATGTTGTACGCGGTCGGGTCGGCGGAGAAGAATTCCTTCGCTGCCTGGGGGCTGTGCCCAAGGGATTCCAGCATGCTGACGACGGGGTCGTAACCGGCGCCGTTGATGCCTGATGGGTTGAAAGGACTTTTGTCCAACCCGTTTGACTTCGAGCCGTAGAAGAGATCGGGCTCTTTCTGATGCACCTGCATCACATGCTCGGCGATGGGATTGAGAAACTTTGCGTCGTAGTTCCCGTAACGCATGATCCCGCCGAGCAGTTGATAGCCGAAAGGTGCATTGTTGTCATACTTGGCGAGCGGTATTCTCTCGGTTCCGAGCTTCCGGAGTTCTGGCCCCCAATCGGCCGAGAAATCTTTGTCGTGCGAGGCCTTCGCGAGGTTGAACCCCAAATTCTTCTGTAGCGCCTGAACGTCTGCGAGACGCTCTTTGTCCACTTTCCCGTACTCTTGGGTGTCGGTGGAGAGCTGACCGAAGAATGCGAGCGACTTCTCCGGGCCGAGGGTTTCATAGAATGTCTTGGAGAACTCGACGGAGTTCTTGTTGTCCCTCAGGATCTCGTTCATCGCCACAAGCTCGGCGTGCGTGATTTCGCGCCCCTTGGCGGCGTAGGCGGCAGCCCGGTGGGCCTCCTCCTGGTCCATGTTCTGGTACTTGGGAGCGCTGAAGTCCTTGCTGTCGGAGATATTGGCTGCGAGCGTGTTGCGGAAAGAAACGTCGGTGTCGTTACAGTTGTCGACAATGGCGTCGATCTTCTTCTGCCACGCCTCGATGTTCTCCCGTTCCTGGCGCAGGTAGGTCGCGAAGTCCGGATCATGCCGCGCGGCGTTGTTCTCGGAGATCGGATTTCGGGCGGTCACCTTGCCCTTGGCGTCGACATGTATGCCGGCGGCAGGCCCTTCCTGGTCCCGGATGTTCGTCAGGTCGTCCTTGGCCTTCTTGAAGGCGGTGTACGCCTCCGCCAGGATCTGTTTGACCCCCTTGGCCTCGGCCGCCGCATCCTTGAACTCGTTGGCGGTCTTGCCGATGAACGCCTTGGTGACCCCGGCGTTCACGCCCTCCCACTCGGCCTTGTCCGCCTTGGCCTTCATGCCGTTCGTGGCGTCCACGGCGAGTGTGTCCAGCCGGCCGGCCATATCGGACCAGTCATCGGCCGCCGTCTTGAGCTTTCCGATGGGCGCATCGATGACGTCTTCGTAATTCAGCACGCCGAAAATCCCCCGCAGATCACTTCAGAAGTTCATCGAGCTTGGAGACGGCGAGCATCTCGCCCTCGATCTGCTGATCGTCCTTTGCGGTTGCGGACGCCGAATAGTTCAGATGGTTCGATATCTGACCGCAGGCATCGAGCAGGGTCTTCATGTGGGTGTTCCATCGGTCGTGCACCTTCAGTAGGGAGGAACCGCTTTCGAAGTTTCCGTTGGTGAGTGCGATTGCCGCGTCGAACGTGGATGAGCGGGCCATGTCACCGTCCTTCGAGAGCCTGGTACGCACCTCGTACGCCTCGTGGCCGATGGCCCCGATGTGATTCTGATTGACCGCCAGGTCCGTCTGCGAGGCCGTGGACCCGGAACCTCCTTCGGCTGGGAGGCTATTGAGTCGCATATCGACCCGTTGTGTCGCCTCCGCCCGAATTGTCGCCCACTCTGCGTCGAACGTCACGAATTCCCCCGTATCGAAGTCGCATTCCGCGAAGCGCGGCGCCTCGCGCGCATCGGCGTCCACGTTACCGTTCGGCTTGCAAAGACATGCCCCTCGATCCGGAGCGACCAAGTTGCGCGCCTTGATGCGGGTGTTGCCGGGTGATCTTTTTTCGGGCCCTGTCGAAAGTTTCATAATTGCGCAACAGTGGTCTCATGGCGGCCTTTGTGCCGCACGTCGCGCAGAGGCAAGATGGAGATCCTGAGCCGCAGGAGTGTCGGCGGAGGGTTTTTCGGCACGGACCTCACGGTCGTGGTGCCCGGGAGGCGTGTCGGGTCGCCTCCATGCGTTCGTATTGACGGTGGCGGCCGTGATGTGGTGTCCCCGGCCGGGCTGTGCTGGTGGTTGAGGCCGCCCGCAAGACCGGGCTGGATCAGGCGATATCGGCGGCGCCGACTCCGTGACGGCGTCAGCGGACGGTGCGCGATCCGGGCAGGTTTCTGCTGGACCGGCCACGCGGGCCCAAGCCCGCGAGCAGGTCCGGAACGTGGTCAGGAACGCGGCCCTGGACGACGCAGGGCAGATGATCGTGGATACCGCCGCCCACTCACCCCTCCTCCGGAGCAAACTGCGCCATCACCAGCCCGTACAGCAACTCCACGTCCACGAACTCCCCTTCCTGCGGCGCCCCGCACCGCCAGCTGAGCGGGTACGTGTTGCCGTCCGGTGCGGGGATTCCCACGTACTGGTCCCGGGCGGCCGGCCCGAAGCACCTGGCGCCCGGCGGCCAGTCGTACTCCTTGCTCGACCCGGGCGGGATCAGGAAGTACGTCCACCGGGCGCCTGCGATCTCCCGTACGACCGGCCCCGGTTCGCCCTCGGTAAGCGTTCCGAGGTGGTGCAGCACCGCCTCGCCCCGTACGCCCCGCAGCCGGATGGCGTCGAAGTGGATGCCGGTCAGGTGGATTTGGTGTCCGGCGGCGGGTACCCATTCGGGGAGTTCCTTGCTCGTCATGACCCCAAGCATCCAGACGGCTGCGTAGCGTGACCAGGAGGACGCGGTCCACATCGACGCGATGTGGGGAGGGTGGTGGTGGCTGTGGGGACAAGTAATGCGCCGTCGCAGGTGCGGAGGCTCGTGGGTGAACTGATCCGTATCCATCGGGTGCGGGCCGGGCTCACGCAGAAGGACGCGGCGGACAAGCTGTTGATCTCGGAGTCGCTGATGGGGGCGGTCGAGCGGGCGGAGCGTATTCCGTCGCTGGAGCTGCTGGCCGACGCGGACCGGGTCTTCGTCGCGGGCGGTGCGCTGAAGGCGTGCATCGAGCTGATCGACGAGGAGAAGTATCCGGCGAAGTTCCTGGACTGGGCGCGGCTGGAACGGCAGGCGCGGGTCATCAGCGCGTACGAGACGATGCTGATTCCGGGGCTGCTTCAGACAGAGGCGTACGCGTACGCCCTGTACCGGGCACGCAAACCCGCGTACACCGAGGACGAGATCGTCCGGCACGTCGAGGCGCGGCTGGAGCGGCAGGCCGTGCTGATGCGTACGCCTCCGCCGTACGTCGGGTTCGTCATCGAGGAGTCGATCCTGGACCGGACGCTCGGCGGCGCGGTGGTGCTGAAGGAGCAGTTGCTGCATCTGCTGGAGTGCATGCGGCGGATGAACCACCTGACGGTGCAGGTGATGCCTTCGGATCAGCACACGCACGCGGGAGTGAACGGGCCGATGCAGTTGATGTGCACGGCGGAAGGCCGCAATCTGGTGTTCGCGGAGAGCCAGGGCGGCGATAGGTTGATCTCCAGGCCGGAGCAGGTGGGCGATACGTTCGACCTCTTCGGCATCCTGCGGGCCCAGGCGCTCAACCCCTGGAAGTCGGCGGAGATCATCGAAACGAAGGCGAGGCAACTGTGACCAACGGGCCCGAGCTCTTCTGGTTCAAGTCCAGCTACAGCAACAACGAGGGCGGCGCCTGCGTCGAGGTCGCCTACGACTGGCGCAAGTCCAGCTACAGCGGCAACGAGGGCGAGGCCTGTGTCGAGGTGGCCACCTGCCCCCACACCGTCCATGTCCGCGACTCCAAGGTCGTCGACGGGCCAGCCTTCGCCGTCGCCCCTGCCGCCTGGACCGCCTTCCTGACGGGCGCCGTCGCGGGATGACCGCGAGCGTGTTGCGAGCTGCTGATCCCGGCCCCGCCGTCGTCCTCATCACCGGTGTGATGGCCTCCGGGAAGTCCACCGTTGCCCAGGCCCTCGCCGAGCGGCTGCCGCGGGCGGTTCATGTGCGGGGGGATGTCTTCCGGCGGATGGTGGTGTCGGGGCGGGCCGAGATGGTGCCGGGGGCGTACGAGGAGGCTGCTGCGCAGCTCCGGCTCCGGTACCGGTTGTCCGCGATGACGGCCGATGCGTACGCGGGTGAGGGATGGACCGCGGTGGTGCAGGACGTGGTGCTGGGGGAGGAGTTGGCCGGGTACGTCGATCTCGTGCGGACCCAGCCGTTGTACGTCGTCGTGCTCGCGCCCGAGCCGCGGGCCGTTGCCGAGCGGGAGGCGGGGCGGGGCAAGAGTGGTTACGGGGCCGGGTGGACGGTCGAGGCGCTGGACCGGGTGCTGCGGGAGGAGACGCCGCGGATCGGGCTCTGGCTGGACACGACCGGGCAGACCGTGGAGCAGACGGTCGACACGGTCCTCGCGGAGCTCGAACGGGCACAGGTGGCGGGAGCGGCGGAGCCGGACTGAGGTCCTGCTTGATGCGGCGACTGCGCTGACGGCCGGTGATTCGCCAGGGGTTCGGTGTTCCGGACGTACATGAGACCTGGACCATGCGGCTGCCGCTGGACAGGTCTGGGCATCGGCACGGCCTGCCACGCCGTGGCTGTCTGCTTGCCCCGCACCAGCCAGCACGCCTGGCACCTGGCATACGCCCGCCCCGGCGGCCTCTCCTTCGACACGGCCTGGCGCCACACCCGAGTGCGCCTCCACCCCGACGAAGCACTCTTCCGCCAGGCCGGCCACCGCGCCGACGTCCAGCGGGGGCCCGTGGACGACGACTGCCCCCGCTGACGTCGGTCCTACGCCTCGCAGTCGTACTGCTTGGCCAGATTGGCAGCGGCTTCCCGCACCACGGCCGCGCTGTTGCGGAGCGCCGTGTCTCGGTCGACGAGGCCCTTCTCCTCCGCCTGCGAGGGGGTGATGAGCGTGACGGTGATGTACGGGGCCGTCGAGCCCATGCGGGCGGCGCAGCCGGCGGGCAGCGTGGCTCTGGCCTCCTCGGGGAGCACCCAGCCCGTGAATCCGGGGCCGAGGGGGACGGAGTCCTTCCTGGGCCCGGAGTCGTTCCGGGTGTCCTCGATGATCAGGTTGAAGATCCCGCGGGGGTAGTTGCTGTCCGGGTTGGCGCGCAGCACGTGGCACGCTTTGAACACCGCGTAGTCGCCCTTGCCTTTCCTCTCCGACTCCTCCGCGCTGACCTCGCCCCCCTTGCCGTCGTCGATCAGTTCCGCCGTCTCACGGCTGAGCGCTCCGTGGCAGAGACTCTGCGGCAGCGGCGGCTTCTCCTCGCCGTCAGGCCAGAGGCTCGCCGTCACGACGGCCACCCCGGCGACGCCGAGCACGACGGTCAGCGGCAGCCACTTCTTGTCCATCGGTTACTGTCCCATCCACTTGTCGGCGTCCCCCATGCCGCTCTGGTACCACTGCTCGGCGATCGCCTGGAGGTGATCCTCGTACTCGCCAGGGCTCGCGTCCAACTCCTTCTCCGTGAGCCCGCGATGCGTCGCCATCCCGCGCAACATCCCGTACATCTGCTTCTGACCGTAGTCGTAATGCTTGATCATGTTGTTGCGGGTCTCGGCGTCGACCTTGGCGTTCTCGTCGCTCACGTACGCGTTCAGTCCCCAGTCCACCGCGCGCTGGACCCCGTCGCCGACGATGGGGATGGGAGTCAGTAGCCCACCGTAGATGTGGTAGTTGACCATCCTGTTCCAGTTGTTGGCGTCCTTCTCCGCCTGGCCCAGGTCGTAGATGACGTCGCCGCGCACGCCGTCGAGGTGACCGAGCACCGAGGCGGACTACTTGACCCAAGCCCGCAGCTCCGGGTCCTCCTTGCGGAAGGAGTCAGCCTGGAAGCGGTCGAGCCCCTCGCCGGTTACCACGCTCTGGGAGGTGTGGATGATCTTGTAGGCGTTGGGGTCCTCGGCTGTGGCGCGGATGATCCGGGTGAGGTCGCCCCGGTCGATCTCGAGCTGGTTGAAGTCGGTGGGCCCGTCCATCTTCTTGCCGAGGATCTGGTGCACGTCGGAGCCGTAGTCGGCAATCATGTCGGCCATGGGCAGGCGCATGGAGACGGGGACGGCGCTCTGGTCCTTGTTGAGCGCCTCCGTGTACTCGCCCATCACCCGCTCGAAGATCGCGGTCTCGGCGCCGTCGTGGTGAGCGGGCACCGGGTGCATTGGTGAACCGGGCATGCGGCCGGTGGCCGCGGACTCGAGCGCGAGGCCGAGCTCGGCGCGGGCCGAGGTGTACTGGGTCTCTGTCGGCATCTTGCTCTCGACGTCGCCGCCCGGCCAGTCCCGGTCCTCCAGGAAGTACTTCAGATTGTCGGTGGTGTTCGGGTCGAAGTAGTGGGTGGCGGCGGACGGGTTGCGGCTCATGGCGTTTAGCAGACCCTTCATCGGGTCCTCCTGCGTGCCCTGCCAGTTCTTCATGACGCCGTCGTACGCGTCCTTGTCGTTGGTCTCCCACTCCCGGATGGAGTCGCCGACCTCGGTCAGGAATGCCTCGCCGTAGACCGGGTCGCCCTGGTCCTTCTTCCAGGGCGAGGAACCCTCCTTGTTGGGGTCGTACACGGCGTCGTCTCCGGCGTCGGCGGCCATCAGGTGAGTGAGGACGTTCCAGCCCGCAGCCCCGCCCTTGAGCGCCCCGGGGTGCCGGTCGGGCAGGCCGTTGCCGTCGCGGGCCGTGGCGATGAGCCGGTCGGTCCAGGCGGAGGTGACGCCGCCGGGCGAGCCGATCGGGGAGTCGGGGCCGGTGGCGGTGGCGAGGCTGCCGGACAGCGCCTTGTAGAGGCGGGCGTCGGTGCCCGAGACCTGGCCGTCGCGGCCGCCGCCCTCCAGGCTGCCCGCGAGCAGCAGCACCGCCTCCTGGCCGTCGCGGCCGTTGTAGCTGACGTTCTGCATGAGCTCGGCGGAGAACGCCGGCGAGTCCTTCCCGCCCTCGACGAGCGTGAGGAGCCGTTCGCGCTCGTTGTCGTCGAGGTGCTCCCACCGGGCGTAGAGCTTGGCGGCCTCGCGGCCGTTCTCTGTCTGCTGCTTCTCCTCGGCGCGCATCTTCTTGGCGTCGGCGACACCGCCGAGGTCGGTGCTGCCGAAGTCGTTGGGGTGGTTCCGGATCAGCGCCCGCAGACCCCAGGCGCAGAGTTCGTCGGCCTCGTTGGCGCGCTTCAGGATGCCTTCGAGCTTGCTGCGCAGCGCGTCGAACTGCGCTTCGGTCGCGATGGGTTCGGTGCTGTCCTTGGACCGGTGGTCGGGGTGGACGCGGTGGCTGAGGACTCCGTCGGGATCGGTGGTGATGCCCGATGGCGGGTTGTTGTAGGTCGACGAGCGCCCCGCGTTGTCCGTCGTCGGGGACGTACTGAACGTGGACGCCGACCCCTTCGCCGATGCGGACTGGTACCTCAGGCTGGGGAAGGATGCCGCGCCGAAGGACGGCGCGCAGTACCGGGGCACCCGCATCATGGATCGTTTCGCGCTCGCCGTGTGGGCAAGGTCTGGACCGTTGTGGTGCAGGACGTGGTGCTGGGGGAGGAGTTGGCCGGCTACGTCGGTCTCGTGCGGACCCGGCCGTTGTACGTCGTCGTGCTCGCGCCCGAGCCGCGGGCCGTTGCCGAGCGGGAGGCGGGGCGGGGCAAGAGTGGTTACGGGGCCGGGTGGACGGTCGAGGCGCTGGACCGGGTGCTGCGGGAGGAGACGCCGCGGATCGGGCTCTGGCTGGACACGACCGGGCAGACCGTGGAGCAGACGGTCGACGCGGTCCTCGCGGAGCTCGGCCGGGCGCGGGTGGTGGGAGCGGCGGAAAGCTGAGGAGGCTGGCGGGCCGATACATTCGAGCCTAATGTCTTATTTACCAATAGTTCCTCTATGGTTGGTGCGGTAAAGCACCACGAGGAGGAGTCAGCCGCATGAGTAATCTGTTCGTCATCGCCTACGACGATCTCGCCACCGCCGACCAGGTCCGGGACAAGCTGCTGTCCATGAACCGTGAGCACCTCGTCGAGCTGGAGGACGTCGTTGTCGTCGAACGGCGTGAGAAGGACGGCAAGATCAAGCTGCATCAGGCCGTCAACCACGTGGGTACCGGAGCCGCGGGCGGCGCGCTGTGGGGGAGCGTCATCGGGCTGCTCTTCCTCGTGCCGTTCCTCGGTGCCGCGGTGGGCGCCGCGGCCGGCGCCGCCGGAGGGTCCGCCGTCGACACCGGTGTCAACGACGACTTCATGAAGGAGCTGAGCGCCAATCTCCGGCCCGGCGCCGCCGCCGTCTTCGTGCTCGTCAGGACGTCCGCCCGCGACAAGGTCGTCCCCGAGATCGTTAAGTTCGGCGGCCAGCTCGTCCAGACCTCGCTCAGCAAGGAGGACGAGGCACACCTGCGGGAAATGGTGAAGGAAGCGCTCAAGGCAGAGACGACGATCGCCTCCTGATCTCCGGACCGTACGAGAGAAGGCGACTGCCCGCGCCGTGCGCAGGGTGGTCGCCTTTCGTATGTGGGGACCCGGTGCAGATCAGGGTTCCCCGCGGAAGTACCCCGTCCTTGTCGAACTCGGTGAATCCGAGCCGGTACCCGAAGACGTCGTCGATCGCCGCGAAGCGCTGAAGCAATTCATCAACGGTTTCGCACCGTCCGCGCTCAAGGCCCAGGGGTGTTCCTGAAAAACGCAGACGCCCGCCCGGCGCGACAGATGACGCGTGCTGGGCGGGCGTATTGCGTGGAGGCCGTGACCGGATTCGAACCGGTGTAACTCGAGTTGCAGTCGAGCCCCTGAACCACTCGGGCACACGGCCGTGTGTTCCTCGTCGTGGTTCGACCGTAGGGCCGGGTGTCCGCGCTGCTCAAGGGTGCGGGCGGGCCGCAACGCGACTGCCATGCCGCGTTCACGATCGGGGGCTGTCGCCGCCCGCGCGGCACGTCGCGGTCCTACGACCAACGTACAAGCGGCGGACCGTCTCGCGACAGGGGTCAAATTAGATCTTGCCCCTTACTCTTGGGCTCGTGGGCGCCCTGGAGCCACGAGGCGCCGGTACCCGGTACCGACGCATCCGTCGTCGTGCGCATCCACCTCACCGGCCACGATCGCGGCGGTACCCCCGGCTACTCCTCGTCGCAGTCGCCCAGTACGCCGGAGAGGTGCTGCTCGATGGGGTTGCCCAGCTCGTCTCCGGTGCGGAACAGTCCGTGCACGGCGCCCATTGTGTAGATGGCCTCCTCTGTGTCCCCTCCGGGCATCCTCACGCAGGGGTTGTCGATGGCCCCTGGCGGATCCGCCTCCCGGAACAGGGATGGCGGGTCGGCGCCCTTCACGGCGAACAGCTCGAACTTTCACACCGCCCCCTGGGTGCGGCAAACCACTTCCCCCATGTACCAGCATGCCCCTTGAAGGAATGCGTCGCGTCGTGCTGTGAGGGTCTCCGCGTCGCTGTCGTGCTGGCTGCGGATGGGGTCTTCCAACGCGTCCAGGGACTACGGGGAGATGTCCCATGTCCCGGGGGTGTTGGTGTCCTCGGCCTATTGCTCGAAGCTCTGGGCGCGTTCGGTCAGCCACGCCGGCAGGTCGAGGTGGGTCTGCGGGTCGACGCCGTGGTCTGTGTGATCAGCCATCCCGTCCACTGTGGAGAGCCTCTCTGGCAGCAGGAGCTAACCTCGCGCTTTCATGAGCGTGCTCGTCCATGCCTTGATCAAATAAGCAGAGAGTGCTTCTGACCTGCAACGATGGGACTTGTCTAGGGTCCTGTTGGCTGCACGGAAAGAAGCACTCTCCAGGTGAGTAAGCGTATCGGGTTGTACCCACGTGTCCGCGTCGAGGGCGGCGGCAGAGGGGCGGTCTCGCAGGCCGGGGCGGTGCTGCTGGTCGAGACGGTCCGCACGTTGGGCCTGGACGATGCGATATCGGCGGCGCTGGCGCCCTGGCGCAAGCCGCGGACGATGCATGATCCGGGCAAGGTCCTGCTGGATATCGCACTCGCGACGGCTCTGGGCGGGGACTGCCTCGCTGATGTCGCCATGCTGCGGGCCGAGGCCGACGTGTTCGGTCCAGTGGCATCGGACCCCACGGTCTCCCGGCTCATCGACGCGCTCGCCGCGGCCGGGCCGAAGGCGCTCACCGCGATCCGCGCGGCACGAGCCGAAGTGCGCACGCGAGTATGGGAGTTGGCCGGTGAAGACAATCCGGCCGCCGGTGGCAGCGTGATCGTGGACATCGACGGCGTGCTGGTGCTTGCGCACTCCGAGAAGCAGGACGCCACCGCGACCTGGAAGAAGACCTTCGGTCACCATCCGCTCGTTGCGTTCGTCGACCACGGCCAGGCCGGTTCCGGGGAACCGGTGGCCGCGCTGCTGCGGCCTGGCAACGCAGGCTCCAACACCGCGAGCGATCACATCGAAACCACCCGCCTCGCCCTGGCCCAACTGCCCAAACACCTGCGGCGGGGACGGCAGACGCTGGTCCGCACCGACTCCGCCGGCGGCACCCACGCCTTCCTCGACTGGCTCTCCCGCCGCGGCCGGTGGCTGTCCTACTCGGTCGGAATGACCATCACCGACGCCATCCACCAGGCTGTGCTGAAGATCCCGAAACGGGCCTGGACACCAGCCTACGACTCCGACGGCACCGAACGGCCCGGCGCCTGGGTCGCAGAGATCACCGACATGCCCGACCTGAGCACCTGGCCCAAGGGCATGCGGCTGATCGTCCGCAAGGAACGGCCACACCCCGGCGCCCAGTTGCGCTTCACCGACGTTGACGGGCTGCGACTGACCTGCTTCGCGACCAACACAAAGGGCGGCCAGCTCGCCGACCTCGAACTGCGTCACCGCAGGCGGGCCCGCTGCGAGGACCGCATCCGAAACGCCCGCGATACCGGCCTGCGCAACCTGCCCCTGCACGACACAGCCCAGAACCGGATCTGGCTGGAGATCGTCTCCATCGCGCTCGACCTCCTCGCCTGGATGCCGATGCTCGCCCTGACAGGCGAAACCCGCCGTTGGGAGCCGAAGCGCCTCCGCCTCCGCTTGTTTTCCGCCGCCGCCCAGCTCGTGAACACCGGCCGCCGCCGCTGGCTCCGCCTGGCCGCCCGATGGCCCTGGACATCCGTGATCACCAGCGCCATGGACCGGCTCCAGGCCCTACCGAACCCCGGCTGACCAGTAAATTCACCCGTCCCAACAACCTGCACGACCACCCCGGGAGTGGAACCCGGCGCCCACCCGACGCGACAACCGGGCCACCAACATGCCCTCGCACATCCGCAACAGCAAAACGGCCCGACGGAAGAACCGACGGACCGTCATGCAAGATCGAGGCTAACTGCCCGCCCTGTCAGCCCAGTTGGCACGCCGCTCCTCAACAACCTGAAACCAGCCCACGCTTTGCCTGCCGGGCCATTCCGGTTGCAACTCACCTACGACTTGGGATAGTCGGGGCGCACATCGGCGTGCGGAGTGGCCTTCATTTCGAGGGTGTCGGTGGTCCTGGTGGGGCGCGGCGAGGAGCCAACGAACGGTAGATATGGGTGCCCTTGGTTTCCATTTATTCGGTTTCGCGAGAAAAGTGAGCACCTCCCGGGGCGCATCGGCTGAAGCTGAGCGGCTAGCGCGAGTGTCGGTGAAAATGGCTTCGACGGCATCCAGGAATAGGTAACGGGGGAATTCGTGACGTTCGACGCAGAGTGGGCGGCGCTTCGTGCAGAATCGACGCAACAAGGTCGATATGCGGCTCAACGGGGTCGCGGGCGGCACTGGTGGCCAAGCCGGTCCCGCCAACGCTGATCTGGCGGTCAATCAAGACCACTTGGGTGCCATTGGGCATGATGCGTACGGTTTGCGCACCCGGCTTTCCAAGGATGGTGACCGCGCTCGGCCCGCGACCTTCGAAGCGGCGATCGCGCTCACCAATGGCAACTTCTCCAGCGGGACAGGTCTGTTGAAGGTCCACGATCGGTGGAACACGCACCTGAAGACGCTTCTTGATGCCTGCGCGCAGATTTCGAACCACCTTGACTACAGCAAGTCCGCTCATGCGAAGGACGATGTGCAGATCGGTGGCGATCTGATTTCTGTTTCAAAGCTCAACGAGTACCTGAAGTAGGGCGTGGGGGAACAGGGACATGCTGAAGTTCGAGGACATCGTCGATGCGCCCGTGGGCAAGCTGAAGACGGCGGCTGACGACTGGTCGAAGATGGTCACCGATCTTGACCGGCTGGCCGACGACGCTCAGGAAGGCATGAAGGTCAAGGCGGACAAGGCCGAATGGGAGGGCGCCAACGCGGGTGTCACCAGGGGGTTCATCACCAAGACGGCCAATGAGTTCAAGGACGCCGCGGCCGAAGCCAAGGGTGTCAAGCAGATCCTCGAAGACGCCCACACGGCCATCAAGAAGGCCAAGGACGACCTGATCAGCATCCGCGACGACGAGGGGCCGGCAGCTGGTATCCATGTCGACGCCAAGGGCAAGGTCACTGCGCGGCACCCGGTGGCGGAGACCCCGGCGGCCGGGCACGATCCCGACTACCCCACAATGCTCCAGCAGGAGCGGAGGAACATCGAGTCGTGGCAGAAGAAGATCGACCTCATCGTCGACAACTGCAATGACACCGACGTGTCCTTCAAGAACTCCCTCGAAGTAAATGTCACCAACCGCAAGGACTTCACCGCCCCCAAGTACACGAAGATGGACCAGGAAGAGGCCGCCCGGGCCGCCCGCCTGGCCGCCAAGGGCCGCGATCTCACGCACAAGGAGCTCCAGGCCCTCAACGAGCTACTGAAGGACAACAGTGAGTCGGCGGAGTTCTCGGAGAACTTCTACAAGAAGCTCAGACCGGAGGGGGCGCTCGCGTTCTTCGGGCAGCTCTCGACGGACACGTACGAGGAAGGAAAGCTCGACAAGGAGCGGCTCAAGGACGTCCAGGACCTCCAGAAGAATCTCGGCCTCAACCTGGCAATGGCCTCCCAGGACAAGGAGTTCACCGCCGAGTGGGGACCCAGTCTGCGCAAGCTCGGCACGGAGCGCATCCCCGTCATGGCGTACGAGCCCAGTGCCGGGAGGATCGACCCCAGCGGAGGGCCGTTCGGCTATCAGCTGCTCGGCGGCATCATGCGGTACGGGAACTACGACGCGAAGTTCCTCAACCCGATCGCCGAGCACGTGGCCCAGTTGCACCAGAAGGATCCGCTCAGGTTCAACGCGAACAACGTGGTGAACAGCCTGGCCAAGGACCCGTTCAATCCGTCCGGTCTCAACGGCGCCGGCTACGACCCGACCATCTCCATGCTGGAGGCGTTGGGGCACAGCCCGGACGCGGCCAAGCGCTTCTTCACGGATGACCCGACCGCCTACAACGAGGACGGGACGGACGACAAGGGGTCGGCGGCGGACCTCGGCATAGATAAGAATGACAATTCAGTCGCGAACTATCTCGACTTCTTCGGAGATGAGAAGTGGAAGTCCTTCTCGGACGTTGACATGGGGGACCTCAGAGAGAAGGAGGAGTCGTCCGAGTACATGCCGGACGCGCTCGGGCACGCATTGGAGGCGGCGACCCTCGGATATCCGTATGACAGTCCCAACGCCGGTGTCGTGCGGGACGCGGACAATGCAGAGGTCATGCGGAAGGTCATGGAGAAGTACAGCGAGGACGCGAAACTGGCCAAGCAGCAGGAGGCGTTGACCGACAGCTTGGGGACCATGGGTGCCGGTTATATTGACGACATCAACTGGTCACTGGACCAGAACAAGAAAAACAGCCTCTTTGTGCCCGGCGAGAACCCGGACGGTCATTTGAAATTCTCCGCCACGAACGATGAGGATGGGCGTCGCATTGCGAGGAAATTCCTGAGTGTCCTGGGTCACTACCCGGACGCGTACGCGTCGGTGAGCGCTGCTGAGCAGGTGTACACGAGTAGTGCGCTTGAGGCGCAGGTGAGTGCGGACGGCGATATCGATGCGGGTGGCGTCCGAAGGGCGGTGAAGATCGGATCCGAAGTCCAGGGCATCCTGGACCAGTCACGTGCGGATCAGATCGAGGCAACGAACCTCAAGACCCATGAGGACTACGAGAAGGCGGCGGAAAAGCGGTCCGGCTGGGTGGAGTTCGGCGGCACCGCCGCGCTCGGCGCCGGAGTGGCGACAGCCGCGTTCTTCCTTCCTGCCGCGCCGGTCGTCGGCGCCGGCGCACTTCTGATTCCCCTCTTCACCGACACGGCGACCGGAGCCGTCGAGCAGGTCATCGGAGATGTAGTGGGAGGCATGGGAGAGAAAGCGATCGATGAGAACAAAGAGAAGTTGGAAGATCTCACGGCCACGGAAAAGGAAGCCGTGTACACGGCCGGCGAGATTTATGCGGAGACTCCGGTCGAGGAGTTCACCTCGCGACACAAGGAGAGGATCGAGAGGCTGGACGCCAGGACGGGCGGTTCATTGGCCGAGGATCTGGATGACTCAAGGCTCATTGGTTACGAGGCCGGGAACCTTCGTGCGCGGGTCCAGGGTGTCGAGCCGGAGGCATGATCTGTGCGCATGGTGCGAGTCGAGTGGCTGACGGTGGTAGGGCGGCTTGAACCAGGCGGCACTGCGTGAAGAGTCGCGAGTGTTGGCGGTAATGGACGATTGCGAAGCGGCGGATGGGGTGGACCGGATGCGGGACGGGCGAAATGAGTGTGTGCGGGTGCGGCGATCGCTGATGGCTGCTGGGCTGGTTCTGGCTTTGGGGGCCGGGGGGGTGGCGTGTGCTTCAGGCGAGGAGGAGCACGCGGATTTCGTCGGGGCCGGTGAGGTATGTGGTGGTCTGTTTGCTGGTCCGTTGGCGGAGATGGTTGAGAAGGTGACGGAGGAAAAGGTCTTCTTCTGGCGGGATGCGAAGGGCATGGAGAGAACGGTCGCGGCGCTCAAGGAGGGTTATGAGTCCGGCCGTCCATGGGCTTCGGGAGGCGATGTCTGCGAGTTGGTTCCTAAGGGCGGCAGGCTGGGTGACGATGGAGAAATCGGATACTCCATGTACGCCCCGCAGGACGTGGAGGATTACGGACCCCCGGCCGGTGGTGAGTTGTACACCATGGGTGTGCAGTCTTCGGTAAGGCGAGGTGGTGCAAATCTTTACTTCGAGTGCGTGAGTCCCCAGTTGAAGGGTTCGGAAAAGACGCCGCTGCGGATTCAAGGCGGCTTCGGGCGCGGGAAGAGCGACGCACCCGATACACGCGAGTACCGCAATATGAATATGAAGATCCTGCATGCCGTTACGCTCAAGCTGGTGAAGGAACTCGAATGTGAGAACAACGGCGGTCTGCCGAAGACCCCCGTGCTCACACCGAAATAGTGAGCCCGGCCATGGCGACAGGATCTGGGCCGTGGTACCGAGGTGACGCGCCTGAACGTACGGAACGGCCGCCCCTTGCGCCATGGGAGCGGCCGTTCGGTGTTCCTCGGAGGCCGTGACCGGATTCGAACCGGTGTAACTCGAGTTGCAGTCGAGCCCCTGAACCACTCGGGCACACGGCCGTGTGTTCCTCGTTGTGGTTCGACCGTAGGGGCGGGTGCGCGGGGCGCTCAAGGGTGTGGGGCGGGCTGCAATGCGACTGCCATGCAGCGTTCACGATCGGGGGCAGCGGCGTCCGTGCGGTGCGTCGCGGTCCTACGACCAACGGATGAGCGGGGGACCGCCTCGCGACAGGGCCCAAGTGAGATTTTGCCCCTTACGCTTGGGCTCATGAGTGCCTTGGAACCGCGTGACGGCGTCGACGTCCCGCCCCTAGCCGCGGACACAGCGGATGCCGCCGTTGCCACCGAGTCCGAGTCCGAGTCCGGATCCGGAGAAGGGGTGCTCGGGCGGACCTACCGGGCCCTCAGCGTCGGCATCGTCTCCGTCGTGTTCCTGATCGCCTTCGAGGCGACCGCTGTGGGGACCGCGATGCCGGTTGCCGCGCGTGAGCTGCACGGTATTTCGCTGTACGCGTTCGCGTTCTCCGCGTACTTCACGACCAGCCTCTTCGCCATGGTGCTCTCCGGGCAGTGGGCGGACCGGCGCGGTCCGCTGGGGCCGCTCGCCGCCGGGATCAGTGCGTTCGGGGCGGGGCTGCTGCTCTGCGGGACCGCCGGGACCATGTGGATCTTCGTCGCGGGGCGGGCCGTTCAGGGGCTCGGCGGCGGGCTGGTGATCGTGGCGTTGTACGTGGTGATCAGCCGGGCCTATCCGAAGCGTCTGCAGCCGTCGATCCTGGCCGCGTTCGCCGCGAGCTGGGTGATCCCCTCGATCGTCGGGCCGCTCGCCTCCGGGAGCGTGACCGAGCACCTGGGGTGGCGCTGGGTCTTCGTCGGCATCCCCGTCCTCGTGGTGTTCCCGCTGGCGCTCGCGCTGCCCGCGATCCGGCGGCGGGCGTCCGGGCCGGCCGATCCCTCGGCGCCCGTCGAACCGTACGACCGGCGGCGCATCCTGCTCGCGCTCGGGATCTCGCTGGGCGCGGCGCTGCTCCAGTACGCCGGGCAGGAGCTGAACTGGTTCGCGCTGCTGCTGGCGGCCGTGGGTGTCGCTCTGCTCGTGCCCGCCGTGCGCGGGCTGCTGCCCCCGGGGACCGCGCGGGCGGCGCGCGGGCTGCCCTCGGTGGTGCTGCTGCGCGGCGTGGCGGCCGGGTCGTTCATCGCCGCCGAGTCGTTCGTGCCGCTGATGCTGGTGACCCAGCGCGGACTCAGCCCGACGATGGCAGGGTTCTCGCTCGCGGCCGGGGGCGCGACCTGGGCGCTCGGTTCGTACGTACAGTCCCGGCCGCGCCTGGAGCCGTACCGGGAGCGCCTGATGGTGGGTGGCATGGTGCTGGTCGCCGCGGCGATCGCGGCCGCGCCGTCCGTGCTGATCGACTCGGTGCCGGTCTGGACGGTGGCCGTGGCCTGGGCTTTCGGGTGCTTCGGCATGGGCGTGGTGATCGCGTCGACGAGCGTGCTGCTGCTGAAGCTGTCGGCGCCGGAGGAGGCGGGGGCCAACTCGGCCGCCCTCCAGATCTCCGACGGGCTCTCGAACGTGCTGCTGCTCGCCGCGGGCGGAGCGGCCTTCGCGGCGCTCGGCGGCGGCACGGTGGGGGCCGTGCACGACGCGGCGGAGGCGGGGGCCACCGGGTCTCATCCGGGGGCGTTCGCGGTGGTCTTCCTGCCGATGGCGGGGGTGGCGCTGGTGGGGGCATGGGTGGCGGCCAGGGTGCGGACCCGATAGTTGGTACCAGTCTGGCCCCACTGGGTGGTACCGTTTTGGTATGGCCATGAACCTGCGTCTTCGTGATGATCAGACCGAAGCCCTCAAGCAGCGTGCGGAGCAGGAAGGGACCAGCATGCACGCCATACTGCTCCAGGCCGTGGACGACTACCTGGCCAGGACTGCTCAGCAGGCCATCGTCCGCAAGACGGCCAAGGAGCAGGCGGCCAAGTGGGGCGAGCTCATGGAGCGGCTCAAGTGACCTGTGTCTACCTGACCTCCGAGGACATCCTCGTCATCGCCGAACATGCCTGCTCGGACATGCACATCGTCGTGCGCGATGCCGGGCTCCTCGAATCGGCGGCGCACCGTCCGTCCGCAGCAATGTTCGGCGAGGAGGCGTACCCGGACGTGATCGACAAGGCTGCCGCGCTCCTGCAGTCCTTGGCGATCAATCACCCGTTCTTCGACGGCAACAAGCGCACGGCCTGGCTGTCGTGCGTGACCTTTCTGGCGATGAACGGGGTGGATCTGCATCCGGACATCGATGCCGCGGAACGCCTGGTCATCGCGGTGGCCACCGGCGAAATGGACGAGGTGAAGACCATCTCCCAGGGGTTGCGCGAACTGGTCGTCGAGGGCGTGTGACAGCCATCGCAATTCCGTGTGGGGCGGCGTAGTTCGAGGCGGTTCACGCGCCACCCCCCGGTAAGGTGGCCCGGTTGTCGTATCGCGTGCGGGTCCGTCCCGGCCGTGCGGACAGCGCCCCACGTACCCGAGAGACCCGAACCGGAGACCGTGACTACTACCGCCTCCCACCACCTCTCACCCGCCTTTCCCGGCCGCGCCCCCTGGGGCACGGCCGGCAAGCTGCGAGCCTGGCAGCAGGGCGCCATGGAGAAGTACATCCAGGAGCAGCCGCGCGACTTCCTCGCGGTCGCCACCCCCGGCGCGGGGAAGACCACCTTCGCGCTGACCCTCGCGTCATGGCTGCTGCACCACCACGTCGTGCAGCAGATCACCGTCGTCGCGCCGACCGAGCACCTGAAGAAGCAGTGGGCCGAGGCAGCGGCCCGGATAGGGATCAAGCTCGACCCCGAATACAGCGCGGGTCCGCTGAGCAAGGAGTACGACGGCGTCGCGGTCACCTACGCGGGCGTCGGCGTCCGGCCGATGCTGCACCGCAACCGCTGCGAGCAGCGCAAGACCCTCGTCATCCTCGACGAGATCCACCACGCCGGTGACTCGAAGACCTGGGGCGAGGCGTGCCAGGAGGCGTTCGACCCGGCCACCCGGCGGCTCGCGCTCACCGGTACGCCGTTCCGGTCCGACACCAACCCGATCCCCTTCGTCGTGTACGAGGAGGGCAACGACGGTATCCGGCGCTCCTCGGCCGACTACACCTACGGCTACGGCAACGCGCTCGCCGACGGCGTCGTCCGGCCCGTGATCTTCCTCAGCTACAGCGGCAACATGCGCTGGCGCACCAAGGCCGGTGACGAGATCGCCGCCCGGCTCGGCGAGCCGATGACCAAGGACGCCATCGGGCAGGCCTGGCGCACCGCGCTGTCGCCCACCGGCGAGTGGATCCCCAATGTGCTGAGCGCCGCCGACAAGCGGCTGACCGAGGTGCGCAAGGGCATCCCGGACGCGGGCGGACTGGTCATCGCCACCGACCAGGAGTCGGCGCGCGAGTACGCCAAGATCCTCAAGCGGGTCACCGGCGAGAAGGCCACCGTGGTCCTCTCCGACGAGAAGGCCGCTTCGAAGAAGATCGACAAGTTCAGCGAGGACGAATCCCGCTGGATGGTCGCGGTCCGCATGGTGTCGGAAGGCGTCGACGTGCCGCGCCTCGCCGTGGGTGTGTACGCCACCACCATCTCCACGCCGCTGTTCTTCGCGCAGGCCGTCGGGCGTTTCGTGCGCTCGCGCAGGCGCGGCGAGACCGCTTCCGTCTTCGTACCGACCATTCCGATGCTTCTCGACTTCGCCAACGAGATGGAGGTCGAGCGGGATCACGTCCTCGACAAGCCCAAGAAGGGCAGCGACGAGGAGAACCCGTTCGCGGAGGAGGACAAGCTCCTCGCCGATGCCGAGCGGCTGGAGGACGAGGAGACCGAGGAGCAGCTCCCCTTCGAGGCCCTCGAATCCGACGCGGTCTTCGACCGGGTGCTGTACGACGGTGCCGAATTCGGCATGCAGGCGCACCCCGGCAGCGAGGAGGAGCAGGACTACCTGGGGATTCCCGGGCTGCTGGAACCCGACCAGGTGCAGCTGCTGCTCCAGAAGCGGCAGTCCCGGCAGATCGCGCACAGCCGTCAGAAGCCGGCCGCGGCGGCCGACCTGCTGGAGAAGCCGGCCGACGCGCGGCCGGTGGTCACGCACAAGCAGCTGCTCGGGCTGCGCAAGCAGCTCAACACGATGGTGTCGGCGTATACGCACCAGAGCGGCAAGCCGCACGGAGTGATCCACACCGAGCTGCGGCGGGTGTGCGGCGGACCGCCGAGCGCGGAGGCCACGGCCGGGCAGATCCAGCAGCGGATCCAGAAGGTCCAGGAGTGGGCCACCCGGATGAAGTGAGCCGGGCCCGGGCAGGGGCGGGGCGTGCTGGTGCCGGCCCGGGGCGGGGACAGCGGTCCTCGCCCCGGGCCGGCGTCGTTCGTGCGGATCTCGTGCGGATGAGGGGGCGCTGCCGGACGGACGGCTACCAGACGAACGGCGCGGACTGGTTGGTCGTGGCCACGCACGGAACCGTGGCCGATGTCGGGGACGAGGCCACGATCTGCAGTGACCAGTTGGTGGCGCTCGGGGGAGCGGGCAGCACCACGGAATTCGTGCTGTCACCCGCCGCCAGGGTGCCGGAGGTGAGCTTCAGCGGGCCCAGGGTGATCGGGCTGCCGCCGCTCATGCCGGGGTTGGTCTTCCCGGAGAACTGCACCTGACTGGTGACGCCGCCCGAGGTCTTGGTGAGTTTGAGCGTCGTCGTGATGCTGTTCGGGTCGGCGCTGGTACCGGCCGGCATGGTGATCGCGGTGGACGTGATCTTGATGGTCTTGGACGTGCCCGAGTCGGCGGCGGTCAGGGTGGCGAGCCCGCTGCCCCAGGCCCCGCAGTCGTACGTGGCCGTCGCGGTGAGCGGACTCACCGCATGGGCTGCCGGAGCCAGGGCGAGCGCGCCGGCCACGGAACAGGCCGCGGCCAGTACCAGTGGGATGTGTCTTCGATTCGACGACATGACGGGGGGTACTCCTTCCGGTTCTGAATTCCGCAGATTCACCGAAGAGCTGAAGAGCTGAAGAGTGGATCTGCGTGCCGGGCCCGGCATGTCGGGTGCAGTGAAACTGTGATCTTCAGAGAAGTCAAGAGATGTCAACAGGCACACCTGAAATTCTCGCGGAAATGCTTTTCAGGCATTTCGGATAAGGATCAGTCAATTCTCTCTTGACTTCTCCGCACGTGACCTCCTCAATGTGCGCAACCAATGGGCCATGGAGGGGTGTCTGGTGATACGACGACGAAGACCCGGCGTGACCGGTCTGCTCGCTGCCTGCTTCGTGATGTCGCTGAGCTGCGCCGGGGCCACCGCCCAGGCCGCGCCACCGGCCGGAGGGCAGGCGGCCGGTACGGTCACCCCGACCGTCCACTGCACCCTGCCCGCGGGCCAGGGCGAGGCGACCGGGCCGCAGCAGATGACCGTCGAGCTGTCGCCCGCGGTCGTCGCCCCGGGCGGGAAGGTGCACGCCAAGGTCACGCTCGGTCCGTCCCCCGCCACCAGCGGCCTCGCCCTGGACGATGTGCCGACCATCCCCAGCCTCGACCTCGTGATGTCCGGCGCGGCGACCGGCACCGTCACGGTGCGGGGTGCCGAGTTCACCATGGACATCCCGGCCGGCACGCCCATCGAACTCCCGCCGTACGAGGGCGACTTCCTCGTCCCCGCGGACGCCTCCGGGGACATCTCGTTCGCCCCGGTCCGTACGCTGACGCAGACCAAGGTGCTCGGTTCGGTCTTCGAGACGCCGTGCGACGTCGTCGACGGCGGCGGCAGCATCGGCACCGTCACGGTGGAGGGCACCGGTTCCGAGCCCGCCACCCTGAGCGCGCCCGCCGACCCCGTACGCCCCAACACCGCAGTGACACTGGGTGGTTCGGGCTGGACGCCGGGCGGTACGCCGGTGCCCTCGCTCTGTGCGGTGGGCGGTGGCGGCTGCGATCCGCTGAAGTTCAGCGGCAACACGCTCGCCATCGGCGGCGACGGGACGCTGAACGGCACGGCCACCCTCGCGGAGGCCGGTGCGGTGCCGGACGGTGCGTACGAGGTGAAGGTCAACGACGGTACGAAGGAGGCCACGGCCCCCCTCACCGTCAGGGCCGTCGCGGCCGGCGACCGCGAGATCTCGCTGTCGGCGAGCAGTGGTCCGGTCGGCAGTGTGATCACGGTCAGCGGCAAGAACTACAACCCGGACCGCTGGATCAATGTCCTCGGCCTCGACGCGAAGGGCACCGGGCTCGACGACAGCGCGGTCTACGTCAAGAGCGGCCCGGACGGCACCTTCGCCGTCGAGTTCACCGTGGTCTCCGACGCCGTAGTCGCCGTCCAGGCCGACGAGGGCAACGACCCGGCGACCGTACGCACCGCCCCGTTCACCGTCTCCACAGGTGGGGGCGGGGGCGGCGGCAGCGCCGACCAGAAGCTGAACACCTCGGTCAGGGCCGGGACGCTGTCCATGGTCCAGGACGGTGACACCGTCGACTTCGGTACGACGGTCCTGGGCACCGGCAGCGGTGTGCAGCGCTCCCGGCTCAACCGGGTCGAGGTGGAGGACGCCCGCGGCGTCGACAGCGGCTGGTCCCTGACCGCCACCCTCACCGGTTTCACCGGTACCGACGGCGGCACCATCCCGGCCGACGCCGTCCGGTGGACGCCCAGGTGCACGGCGCAGAGCGGCAGCGTGGGGGTGCCGGTGGCCGGATCGCCCGCCGCGCTCGGGAGCGGGGCGGCGAGCCTCTGCCGGATGGATCCGGACGGCTCCCGCCCGTTCACCGGCGGCCGGTTCGACGCCGACGCCGATCTCACCCTCACGGTTCCCGGATTCACCCGGCCCGGAGATTACAGCGCCACCCTGACACTCACTCTGCTCTGAGATCCGAGAGCAGGCAGGGGAGAGACCCGGAGACGCCCGCCTGCTCCGTATCGCAATGGAGCAGGCGGGCGTCGCCATTTCGAATTCGGAGATTCCCGTAGTCACGGAGGAGCCGCATGTCCGTACGGCCGAGATCGAGAAGAACCGAAAGACCGGGTGCGGTGTTACGCCGTGCCGTGGCCCTCACCGCCGGGGCCGTGCTCGCCTGGACCGGTGGCACCGTCGCACTCGCGGCCGTCGCCGAGGCCGGCACCGTCACCCCGACCGTCCACTGCACCCTGCCCGCCGGACAGGGTGAGGCGACCGGGCCGCAGCAGATGAGCGTCGACCTCTCGCCGTCGATCGTCGACCCGGGCGGCAAGGTGCACGCCAAGGTCACGCTCGGCCCGTCCCCCGCCACCAGCGGCCTCAGCCTGAACGACGTACCCACCACGCCCAGCATCGACTTCGCCATGTCCGGCGGCGCCACCGGCACGGTCACCGTCACCGGCCCCCAGGTCAACCTCGACATCCCGTCCGGCAAGCCGATCGAAATCCCGCCGTACGAAGGGGACTTCATCATCCCCGCCGACGCGAGCGGCCCGATCTCCTTCACCCCGGTGCGCAATCTGACGCGTACGAAGGTGCTCGGCTCCACCTATGAGACCCCGTGCGACGTGGTGAGCGGCGGCGGCTCCATCGGCACGGTGACCGCCGAGGGCACCGCGGGCCATCCGGCCACCCTGACCGCCCCCACCACCGCCGTCCGGCCGTCCACCGGCGTCGCCCTGTCCGGCAGCCTGTGGACCGTCGGCGCCACTCCCGTACCGTCGCTGTGCGCGGCGGACGGCGGTGGCTGCGACACCGGCAAGTTCGCCTCCAGCACCCTCGCGATCAGCGGTTCGGGGGAGCTGAGCGGCAGCGCGGTGCTCGCCGCCGCGGGCGCCGTGCCCGACGGCTCGTACCTGGTGAAGGTCGGCGACGGTACGAAGGAGGCGACCGCGCCCCTGACCGTCAAGGCGTATCAGCCCGCCGGGCCACGGGCCATCGCGCTCTCCCGCGCCGGTGCGCCGGTCGGCAGCGTCATCCAGGTCACCGGCAGCAACTACTTCCAGGACCGGTGGATCAACACCATCGGCCTGGACGCGAGCGGGACGACGCTCGACGACACCGCCGTCTATGTGAAGAGCACCCCCGACGGCACGTTCAGCGCCGATTTCACCGTCTCCGACCCGGCCATCGCCTCGATCCAGGTCGACGAGGGCAACGATCCGGCCACCGTGCTGACCACACCGTTCACCGTGACCGACGCCTCCGCGACGCTCACCGCGGGCGCGGCGAAGGTGAAACCCGGCGGAACGATCGCCCTCTCCGGCGGCGACTGGCCGACCGGCACCACGCCCACCGCCGCGCTCTGCGGAGCCGACGGCGGCTCCTGCGACAGCGCCCGGATCAGCGGCTCCACCCTCCGGATCGGCGCCGACGGGACGCTCGCCGGTACGGTCACCGTCGCCGGATCCACTCCGCGTGCCGAGTACGCGCTCCAGGTCACCGCCGGGGGAGCGCAGGTCCTCACCCCGCTGACCGTCGCCCCGTCGTTCATCGTGCTCACCCCTTCGGCTGGCCCGAAGGGCACCGCCGTCACCGTCATCGGGCAGGGCTTCGCGAAGGTCGCGACCGTGTCCATCGTCGGGCTGCGGGCCGACGGATCGCAGACGTCCGACCCGGCGAGGACGAAGGTGGTCGGGCTGGACGGGGCGTTCTCGCAGACCTTCAGGGTCGACGCCGCCGACACCGTGGCCATCCGGGTCAAGGAGGTCCTCGTCAACCCGCGTACGGAGACGGCGGCGTTCACCGTCCAGGACGGGACCGTCCCCGCCGGACCGTCCTTCGCGCTCTCGCCGCCCGAGGGACCCGTCGGCACGGCGGTCCAGGTGACCGGCCGCGGATTCGCCCCCGTCGCCACGGTCTCGGTGACCGGCCGCACCGCGGACGGGAAGCGGACCGCCGACCCGTACGTCACCCGGGTCATCGGGCTCGACGGCACCTTCGCCCTCGACTTCACCGTCCGCGACCCGGCGACGAAGTCGATCCGGGCCTGCGAGGTGCTCGCGAACGGAAAAATTGTGCAACAGTCGTTCACCGTGAGTTAACGGCTGTTCACTTCCGGTGCGCGAAGTGCCGTGAAGGCGTCGGCCGACCTGGACGCGCGTAGACCTCCGGGTTTCGGCCGACGCCGCGCTGACCGGCACTTATGCTGCTTCAAGACAACCTTGCCTCCGGCGACGCCCGGATTCTGGACGAGGTCTTCCGCTGAGCGGACTCGCTCGCTACTGTCCCAAAAAATGAACGCCCCGTGGCAGAGCCGCTCCGGGGCGCAGCCGGTGCCTGGTTAGGCCGGCGGCCTCTCCGTGTGTCGCCGCTGGGACCGGCGGCGCACATTCCGTGGGAACCAGCCGCTGCCGCTCATCACAGAGGAGAGGGCGTCGTGACCGCGGAAACCTCCCAGACGCTCGACCGGGGCCTGAGGGTCCTCAAACTGCTTGCCGACACCGACCACGGCCTGACCGTCACCGAGTTGTCCAACAAACTCGGTGTCAACCGGACCGTCGTCTACCGTCTGCTCGCCACCCTGGAGCAACATGCCCTGGTACGGCGTGACTTGGGCGGCCGGGCCAGGGTGGGCCTGGGCGTGCTGCGGCTGGGCCGCCAGGTGCATCCCCTCGTACGCGAAGCGGCACTGCCCGCGCTGCGGTCGCTCGCCGAGGACATCGGGGCCACCGCCCACCTCACGCTGGTCGACGGCAGCGACGCGCTGGCCGTCGCGGTCGTCGAGCCGACCTGGACCGACTACCACGTGGCCTACCGGGCCGGTTTCCGCCATCCGCTGGACCGGGGCGCCGCGGGCCGGGCGATCCTCGCCGCCCGCCAGAAACCGGTCGGCGAGACCGCCTTCACCCTCACCCACGGCGAGCTGGAGGCCGGGGCGAGCGGGGCCGCGGCGGCGCTGGTGGGGGTGACCGGGGTCGAGGGCAGCGTGGGCGTGGTGATGCTCGCGGACTCCGTACCCGAGCGCGTCGGCCCCCGCGTGGTGGACGCGGCCCGCGAGGTGGCGGACGCGCTCCGGTAGCGCGGGCTTGGCGGGGCCTTGCCAGGGGCCTGGCGCGCCGGGAGCCCCTGTCGCCCCGGCCCCCGCCGCACGGGTTCCGCCCTCGAACGCCGGGCGGGCTGAAAAGATGCCCTCAATCGCCGGGCGGGCTGGATGCACCACCGGGCGGGCCGGGTGTGGCCCCGGGGCGGGGCACTCAGTAACCGGGGCCGGTTAGATTGGGCGGGTGCTCACTCGTCTCTCGCGCCCCCGCACCCTCGCCCTGTGCGCCCTGCCCGTCCTCGCCCTGTTCGGCGTGGCCGCCTTCGCGCCGCTGCCGTTCACCCTGGCGCAGCCCGGCTCGACCGCGAACGTGCTCGGGGAGGATCACGGCACGCCCGTGATCAGCATCAAGGGCGCGCCGACCCGCCCTACCGAGGGCGAGCTGCGGATGACGACGATCGTCGCGACCGGGCCCACCGCCGATGTCGGCATCGGTGATGTGATCGACAGCTGGTTCCGTACGGACCGGGCGGTCCTGCCCCGCGACTCCGTCTACCCGACCGGTGGCTCCGAGAAGGAGATCGAGAAGCACAACCTCGACGACATGCGGAAGTCGCAGGACTCCGCGGTCGACGCCGCCCTGAACTACCTCGGGAAGAAGCCCGGCTCGGTCGACGTGACCCTGAATCTCGCCGATGTGGGCGGACCCAGCGCCGGTCTGTTCTTCGCGCTCGGCATCGTCGACAAGCTCGACGGCGACGGCTCCGGCGGCGACCTCACCGGTGGCCGCACCATCGCGGGCACCGGCACGATCGAGGCGAACGGCGAGGTCGGCGCGGTCGGTGGGGTGTCGCTGAAGACCCAGGCCGCGCGCCGCGACGGGGCCACCGTCTTCCTCGTGCCGAAGGCGGAGTGCAGGGAGGCGGGCGCGGAGCTCCCCGAGGGGCTGCGGCTGATCCCGGTCACGACCCTGAAGAGCGCGGTGTCCTCGCTCCGGGCGCTGGAGCAGGGGCACAAGGTCCCGAGCTGCTGATCTCCGCGGCCGGTGAGGGTACGGGCGCGCGGCCCGCCTCCCCCACCGCCCCGTCCATCGTGCGCCACGCTGGGAACACCAGCGGGCTCAGCGTCGCCAGCAGGTACACCCCGCCCATCGCCAGCAGCGCCCCCTTCACGCCCGCGCTCTCCACCAGCAGGCCGGCCGCGAGACCACCCACCGGCATGGCCAGTTCGCAGCCCGCCGTGCTGACCCCGGAGACCCGGCTGCGCAGCTCGTCGGGGACCGTTCCGTAGATCACCGTCGTCAGGATCGGGTTCAGCACCCCGCCGGCGAGACCGCTCAACGCCATGGTCACGGCGAGCGGCAAGGTCGTCCCGGTCAGTGCCGCGACCACGTACCTGGGCGCACCGCACAGCACCACGCACACCGTGAACACGGCCCGCCGCGAGAAGCGGTGCCCGACCGCCCCGTACAGCAGCGCCCCGGTCAGCCCGCCCGCGCCGAACAGTGCGGTGAGCAGCCCGATGTCCCCGGCCCCGCCCAGTTCGGCGGCGGCGTGCACCGGCAGCAGGACGGCGTACCAGCCCTGGTCGGTGCCGTTCATGAACAGGACCATCACCACGACCGCCAGCAGCAGCCGGTTGCCCAGCAAGTAGGCGAAGCCCTCGCGCAGTTCGGTGCGGTACGCCCGCAGCGAGACCGGCGCCGCGGCCTTGCGGGGCTCGGCCGCGCGCACCCCTCGTACGCCCGCCGCGATCAGCAGCGCGGACGTCAGGAACGTCGCCGCGTCCAGCAGCAGCACGGTCTCCGCGCCGACGAGCGCGATCAGTACGCCGGCCAGCGCCGCCCCGACCATCCGGGCGCCGCGCGAGACGGCGTCGAAGAGGCTCGCGGCGCGGGCGAGGGTGGTGCCCGCGTGCTCGGCGAGATCCGGCACCAGGACGTAGCGCGCGGTGTTGCCCGGGGTGTGCGCGAGCCCGCCGACCGCCATCAGCGCGCACAGCATCCAGAAGGCGAGGGCGTCCGTGTAGTGCAGCAGTGGAATGGCGGCGACGGCGAGGCCGCACACCAGGTCGGAGGCGACGGAGACCCGGCGCCGTCCGATCCGGTCGATGACGGGACCGCCGATCAGGGCGGAGACGACGATCGGCAGGGTCGCGCAGAAGGCGACGACACCGGCCCGGCCGGCGCTCCCCGTGGTCTCCAGGACGAACCACGGCACCCCGATCAGGGTGAGTGAAGTACCGGCCGTGGATATGGAGTTGGCGGACAGTACGGCGACGAGCGGGATACGGCTGCGGCCCCCCTGGCCGTTCACGCCGTACGGGTTGCGACGGAGATGCGGCCGGGGTGGCGGGGCAGGATGCGCAGCCCCAGCTCGACCAGACCCCATCCCAGTCGGGTGCGCAGCCCGGCGCGCGGCGTGGTCGGCGCGAGGTGGAACTCCGTTGCGTGCTGCCGTAGTTCGGTGGAACGCAGACTGTGCAGAAGCAGATGCGTGTCGGAGTGCATGACGGTGTCCTTCCGTTCAGGAGGGGCTCGTTGCCCGCGGGGCTGGTTACTCCGGGGGACGCGGGAAGAGGTGCACATGGCTGCGGACGTTGGCCGATCCCTCGGTGCCTTCCGGGACCCGGCCCCGGTAGCTCTCGATGAGGTCGTGGATCTTCCGGATCAGCTCCTCGGAGAGATCCGGCGTGAGGCGCACCTTGAAGTCGCTGACGTCCCAGCCGTGGCGCCACTCCTCGGGCCATTCGCGCATGGTGCCGATCCAGGTGTTCAGCTCCTGGGCGTGCGTGGTGGCCATCTCGTGGAGTACGACGTCCACCGCACCGCGCACCTCGGGGTCCGGGTGGCTCAGGAATCTGCCGCTGTCGAAGACGGTGCCCCGGTGCGCGGCCCGCCACCAGCGCTCGCGGCCCTTGCCGCGTTCCGGGTCGTCCTCGACGAAGCCGTACGCCGCCAGTTGCCTGAGGTGGTAGCTGGTGGCGCCGCTGGACTCGCCGAGCCGGTCCGCGAGGCGGGAGGCGGTGGCAGGGCCGTACTCCCGCAGGGCGGCCAGCAGGCGCAGCCGCAGGGGGTGGGCCAGCCCGCGCAGGGTGCGGGCATCGACCGTGTGGATGTTCTCGGTTTCGGCGGGGGTCTCGGCGCCGTCCTCTGTTGCGGGCATGCGTAGACCATAGAGTTGCAAAACTCTCTTTGCAACAGGTTCTTTGCAACAAAACCTTTGCGAGGAGACTTCTCGGCCCACTCCTGGGCTCACCCCTGCTTGATGAACCCCTCCTGGATCAGCCAGTCCTTCGCCACCTCGTGCGGGTCCTGCCCGTCCACGTCCACCTTGGCGTTGAGCACCTGGGCGACCTCGGTGGTCAGCTTCTTGCTGACCGGGTCGAGCAGCCCGGCGATCTGCGGATACTTCTCGAAGGTCTTGGTGTGGATGACCGGCGCCGCGTTGTAGTTGGGGAAGAAGTGCTTGTCGTCCACGAGCACTTCGAGGTTCATCGCCTTGATCCGGCCGTCCGTGGTGAACACCTCGCCCAGCAGGCAGGAGTCGGACTTCGACACCTGGGTGTAGATGATTCCGGCGTCCATCTTCTTGATGCTGGCGGCCGGGAGCGACATCCCGTACGCCTTCTCCATGCCCGGCAGCCCGTCGTCGCGCGAGGCGAACTCGTTCTCCACGCAGATCGTCACCGCCGACGGGTCCTTCTTCGCCAGCGCCGCGACGTCGGAGAGCGTCTTCAGGTGGTACTTCGCGTTGTTCTTCCGGCTGATGGCGAGCGCGTAGGTGTTGTTGAGCGTGGACGGCGTCAGCCAGGTCACGCCTGTTCTGCGGTCCTCGCCGCGGACCGCCGCCCACTGCTCGAGCGGGTCGGGGATCGGCTTCGCGTGGCCCAGGTAGGTGATCCAGCCGGTGCCCGTGTACTCGTACATCGCGTCCGCGTCACCCTTGACGATCGCCTCGCGCGCACTGATCGAGCCGGGCAGGTTCGTCCGGTCCAGGACCTCCGCGCCGGCGGCCTTGAAGACCAGGCCGATCATCTGGCCCAGGATGATGTTCTCGCTGAAGTTCTTCGAGGTGACGGTCAGCGAGGCACCGTCCAGCGGCTGCCCCCGGCCGACCGAGCCCGGCACCACGTCGTCCACCATCGGCGAGCCGCTCTTCAGCCCGCACCCGGAGAGCAGCAGCGCCAGCGCCACCGCCCCCACCAGGCCGGCACGCACCTTCCGCGGACCCATCACCCCACCTCCAGTCCGCGCGGCGTCAGCGCCACCTCGACCAGTGAGGCCAGCCAGTCCACCAGCAGCGCCAGCACCACCGTCAGTACGGAACCGAGCACCAGCACCGGCATCCGCTGGGTCTGGATGCCCGACGTGATCAGGTCCCCGAGGCCGCCGCCACCGACGAAGGTGGCCAGGGTCGCCGTGCCGACATTGAGCACCAGCGCCGTGCGCACACCGGCCAGGATCAGCGGGACGGCGAGCGGCAGTTCGACCTTGGTGAGCGTCCCCGTCGACGACATGCCGATGCCGCGCGAGGCCTCGATCAGGTTCGGTTCGATCGCCTTGAGACCGGCCACCGTATTGGAGAAGACCGGCAGCACTGCGTAGATCACCATGCCGATGATCGCCGTCGAGGGCCCGATGCCCAGCCAGATCACCAGCAGCGCCAGCAGACCGATCGCCGGTGTCGCCTGCCCGATGTTGGCGACCGCCGTGACCACCGGGGCGCCCTTGCGCAGCCTGCGCCGGGTCAGCGCGATCCCCAGCGGAATGGCGATGATCAGCACCCAGAACGTCGAGATCGCGGTCAGCCGCACATGCTGCCACCAGCGCAGCTGCACATTGCCGCCGGTCAGCGAGTTCCGCGCGATCGAGTCGAGATGGACATTGGTGATCCACAGATACGTGATGGCCAGCACGATCACGAGCGCGAGAGGCATCAGCACCAGCTTGCGCCAGGTGAACCGGCGCGGCGGACCGGCCGGTGGCGGGGCCGGCTCCTCCTCCTCGTCCCGGAAGGCATGGCCCTTGACGTCGTGCTCGCCGGGCGGGCGGTCCTTGTCGGAGGAGGGCGTGGGGGGCCCGGAGCGTGCCCGGGGGGAGGATTCGTGGTTCAACGGTGAGTGGGGAGTCATGAGCCCGGACCGCCCTCCAGTTCCGCCTCGGTCTGGTGGCTGCGCATCTCCTCCAGGTCGTGCTGGTGCTCGATGGCGGCGAGCCGGTCGGCCTCCAGCAGTTCATGGACGGAGTTCATCAGGGTCTGCATGTCGACGACCCCGATGAACTCACCGCGCCGTCCGGTCACCGCGACCCGCCCGCCGCTGTCGGTCAGCACCGCCTCCAGCGCGTCGTGCAGCGTCGCGTCGCGCGTCACCGTGTCGTGGACCAACTGCCCGGCACGCGCCAGCGAGCCCCGGGCCCGCATCAGGTCGCCGCGCCGCAGCCACTTGTACGGGCGGTTCCTGCGGTCAAGCATCAACAGCTCGTTGTGCAGGCTGCTGCGCAGCTTGTTGAAGATCGACTGGAGCGGGTCGTCGACCGTCACCGTCGGGAACGCGACCATCTCCACATCCCGTACGCGGGTGAGGTTGAGCCGTTTCAGCGCCGCACCGGCCCCGACGAAGCCCGAGACGAAGTCGTCCGTCGGGTTGGTGAGGATCGCCTCCGGGGTGTCGAACTGCGCGATGTGCGAACGCTCCCGCAGCACGGCGATCCGGTCACCCAGCTTGATCGCCTCGTCGAAGTCGTGGGTGACGAAGACGATCGTCTTGTGCAGTTCGTGCTGGAGCCGGATCAGCTCGTCCTGGAGGTGGTCGCGGGTGATCGGGTCGACCGCGCCGAACGGTTCGTCCATCAGCAGCACCGGCGGATCGGCCGCCAGCGCCCGCGCCACGCCCACCCGCTGCTGCTGACCGCCGGAGAGCGCGCGGGGATAGCGCCCGTGGAACTCCCGGGGATCGAGCCCCACCAGATCGAGCATCTCCTCGACCCGGTCCTTCACCTTCGACTTCGACCAGCCGACCATCTTCGGTACGAGGGCGATGTTCTCGGCGACCGTCATGTGCGGGAAGAGCCCGGACGACTGGATCGCGTATCCGATCTTGCGGCGCAGCTTCACCGGGTCGATGTCGGTGACGTCCTCGTCGTTGATCCTGATCCGCCCGGACGACGGCTCGATCAGCCGGTTGATCATCTTCAGGGTGGTGGACTTCCCGCAGCCGGACGGGCCGACGAAGATCACTGTCTCGCCGGCCTTGATGTCCATCGAGACGCTGTCCACCGCCGGGCTCGGATTGCCCGGATAGTGCTTGGTCAGGTCCTCCAGGTGGATCGTGGCACCGGACGTGGTCTTCTTCGTTCCGGCGCTGTCGGCGTCCGTGCTCCCGGTGGCGGTCTCAGACACGAATCCCCCTTGGAATGGTGAGCCGCCCGAGCAGTACGTACGCGGCGTCGAAGAGCAGGGCGAGGATGACGATGCCGAGCGTGCCCGCGAGCACCTGATTGAGCGCGTTGGCGCTGCCCAGCGAGGCGATGCCGCGGAAGATCTCGTTGCCCAGGCCGGGGCCCGAGGCGTACGCGGCGATGGCGGCGATGCCCATCAGCATCTGTGTGGAGACCCGGATGCCGGTGAGGATCGGCGGCCAGGCGAGCGGCAGTTCCACCCGGCACAGCCGGGCCAGCCGTGACATCCCGATGCCCTTCGCCGCGTCGACCAGCGCCGGATCGACGCCGCGCAGCCCCACGATGGAGTTGCGGACTACGGGCAGCAGCCCGTACAGCGTCAGGGTGATCACCGTGGGGGCGACGCCGAGGCCGACGAGCGGGATGAGCAGACCGATCGCGGCGAGGGAGGGGATGGTGAGGATCGTCGCGGTCGAGGTGATGGCCAGTGACCCCGCCCATCCGCTGCGGTAGGTGACGACCCCGATCAGGATGCCCAGCAGGGTGGCGATGACCATGCACTGGAACACGGCGCTGACGTGCTGGTACGCGTCGGTGAGCAGCTGTTGGTGCCGGTTGCCCAGGTACTCCCAGAAGCTCACGCGTCACTCCTCGGCTCAGTCGTTGTCCTCCGCGGCCTGCTCGACGAGCGGGATGATCCGCAGCGGGACCGGGTTCTCCATGACGATGGCCGTGGAGGCCCGGACGATGCCATCAAAACCGACAACCCGGTCGATCACCCGTTGGAGATCGGCGTTGGAACGCGCGACGAGGCGGCAGAGCATGTCGCCGTGCCCGGTGGTGGTATGCAGCTCCAGCACTTCCGGTACGCCGGCCAAGTGGGCCCGTACGTCGGCTCCTTGACCCTGCTTGATCTCCAGCGTGGCGAACGCGGTGACGGGGTAGCCGAGCGCCGCCGGATCGACCGCCGGGCCGAATCCGCGGATGACTCCATTCGACTGAAGGCGGTCGAGGCGAGCCTGCACCGTGCCGCGGGCCACGCCGAGCCTGCGCGATGCCTCCAGTACGCCGATGCGTGGCTCACGGGCCAGCAGCACGATGAGCCGCCCGTCCAGATGATCGATCGCCATGGTCTTCTCCGGAGGGGTCGACGTGGTGGTCATCATGTACAGATAGCCCGCTCATCATCCCCATCCGCTGTACAGATTGCCCAGAAAATTTGCTAACTATTGCGCACCTTGCGAAGCGGCGAGAGCCTTCGGACATGACTGAGACTCTGCACACCACCCCCGAAACAGCCCGGCAGGCCGACCCCTTCCCGGTCAAGGGAATGGACGCGGTCGTCTTCGCCGTCGGCAACGCCAAGCAGGCCGCGCACTACTACTCGACGGCGTTCGGCATGAAGCTGGTCGCCTACTCCGGACCGGAGAACGGCAGCCGCGAGACGGCGAGTTACGTACTGACCAACGGATCGGCCCGTTTCGTCTTCACCTCCGTCATCAAGGCCGCCACCGACCACGGCCGCTTCCTCGCCGCCCATGTGGCCGAGCACGGCGACGGCGTCGTCGACCTGGCCATCGAGGTCCCGGACGCCCGCGCGGCCTATGCGTACGCGGTCGAGCACGGCGCCCTCGGCCTCACCGAGCCGCACGAGGTCAAGGACGAGCACGGCACCGTCGTGCTCGCCGCGATCGCCACGTACGGCAAGACCCGCCACACCCTTGTCGAGCGCTCCGGCTACGACGGCCCCTACCTCCCCGGCTACGCCGCGGCCGACCCGATCGTCGAGCCCCCGGCCAAGCGGACCTTCCAGGCCGTCGACCACTGCGTCGGCAACGTGGAACTCGGCCGGATGAACGAGTGGGTCGGCTTCTACAACAAGGTCATGGGCTTCACCAACATGAAGGAGTTCGTGGGCGACGACATCGCCACCGAGTACTCCGCGCTCATGTCGAAGGTCGTCGCCGACGGCACCCTCAAGGTCAAGTTCCCGATCAACGAACCGGCGATCGCCAAGAAGAAGTCCCAGATCGACGAGTACCTGGAGTTCTACGGCGGCGCCGGTGTCCAGCACATCGCGCTCGCCACGAACGACATCGTCGCCTCGGTACGGGCGATGCGGGCGGCGGGCGTCCAGTTCCTGGACACGCCCGACTCGTACTACGACACCCTCGGCGAGTGGGCGGGCGAGACCCGCGTACCCGTGGAGATCCTGCGCGAGCTGAAGATCCTCGTCGACCGCGACGAGGACGGCTACCTGCTGCAGATCTTCACCAAGCCGGTCCAGGACCGTCCGACCGTCTTCTTCGAGATGATCGAGCGCCATGGCTCGATGGGCTTCGGCAAGGGCAACTTCAAGGCCCTGTTCGAGGCGATCGAGCGCGAGCAGGAGAAGCGCGGCAACCTCTGACCTCTCGGGTCGGCGCGCGCGACAGGCCCCGGGCTCCGTCAGCGGCTGCCCGGGGCCTGCTGTGTTGCCGCCGGCTTCTGCGGTTCCGGTTTTCTCGGCTCCGGCTTCTGTGATTCCGGCTTCTGCGGGGCGGGCTTCGGCTGCGCCTTCGGCGCGTCGGGCCGGGCCGTTGGGGCCGGGGGAGCCGCGGGTGCCGCTTGCTGAGGTGCGGGAGCCCGGACGGCGGTCGTCGGCTCGGGCCCGGGCTCCGGGGCCGGCTGCATGTCCTGGGGGCCGCCCGGCAGGGGAGTGACCAGATCGTCCAGGGCCTCCTGGGCGGCCGGTCCGGCCAGGGGCGAGAACCGGGGGTTGGAGCGCAGGGCCTCCTCCAGATTGCGGCGCGCCGGACCGTGATCCCGCAACGCCTTCTGGATCACGCCCAGGTGGTACGCGTACGAGGCGTTCTGCCCGCCCGTGTCGACCGCACGGGCCGCGTACTCCAGCGCGGCGGACGGGTCGCCGGAGCGGTGCAGGGCCCAGCCCAGCGCGTCCGCCACCGCCGCGCTGCGGTGCGACCGCGCCCACTCGTCGTCCAGCAGCCCGACCGCCGCCGCCGGGTCCCCGTGATCGGCCTCGAAACGGCCGCGCAGGAGCGCGTTGTCCACGCCCTGGCCGTCGTCCTGGGCGAGCGCCTCGCGGAGCCGTGCGTACTGCTTGGCGGCCTCCCCGTCCAGCCCCAGCGACTCGTACAACTCACCCAGCTCCAGCATGTATTCGGGCCGGGGGAGATGTGCCAGCGCCGCCCGGTAGTCGCGCCGCGCCTCGTCCGTGCGGCCGAGCGCCGCCAGCGCCCTGGCCCGGCCCGCGAGCGACGGATGGTGGGCGCGGTCGGTCCGCAGGGCCGCGCCGTACTGCGCGACCGCCTCCGCAGGCTCGCCCCGCTCCCAGGCCAGTTCGCCCAGCAGGTACAGGCATTCCGCCTTCTGCGCGGGTGTGGTCGCCCGGTCCGCCGCGTCCCGCGCGTTGGCCAGCGCGTCCTCGCGCCAGCCGTGGTCCAGGTACATCCGTGCCGTCTGCATGAGCGCCGGGACCCCCGCACGCAGCGCCGTGAACCTCTCCACCGCCGTGCTCGCGGACTTGTAGTCCCCGAGACCGCTGTACGCGTCGATCAGCGCCGGATACACGGCCCACTCCTTCGGCTGCCGCGCCCGTACCGTCTCGCCCCACTTCTTCGCCGTGACGAAATCGTGCCGGGCATCGGCGAGCGCCGCGAGTCCCACCCAGGCCGCCGTGTTCCCGTTCTCACCCGGCTGGACGTTCAGCGAGCGATTCAGCGCCTGCTCGGCCCGGCCGTAGTACGCCGCGTCCGCGGAACGCCGCCCCCACTCCACGTAGGCCGCACCGAGCACCGCCCAGGACCGCGCGTCGGACGGATGCGTGCCCACCCACCGCTGCCGGTCCCCGATCAGCGCCGTCAGATCGGAGAGCGAGGCCGGGGCGCCGGCGGCCGTCGCCGTCAGCGCACGCGAGACCGGGCCGGGCACGGACGGCCGCGAGGCCTTCTTCCCGTCGTCCGGAACGGCCACCACCGCACCCGTCACCAGCACCGCGGCCGCCACCGTGCCCAGAGCCACCCTGCGCAGCGTCGTACGCAGCGAGACGGGCGGGGGCTCGGCCAGTGACGCCGGGTCGGCGAGCGCGGAGAGCGCGGAGGCGCCGGAGAGGTCGGAGACGTCAAGGGGCGGGCGGCTCGGATCGGGGGACTGCGGAGGCTGCTGCGGCATGACATCCATGCCGATCACTCTGCGTCAGTAATAAGAGCACACCGCGCCTTGCGAAGGCCGCCGCAGACGGGTTCACACCAATGGGCCCGGGTGTCACGCTTGGATCATGAACGGTCTTCTCGAACAACTGCGTGCGGGGCTGCCCGCCGAGGCCATCGTCACGGATCCCGACGTCACCGCTTCGTACGCCCACGACATGGCGAGCTTCTGCGACGCGGGCACGCCCGCGGTCGTCGTGCTCCCGCGCACGGTCGAGCAGGTCCAGCACGTGATGCGCACGGCCACGGCCCTGCGCGTCCCGGTCGTCCCGCAGGGAGCCCGTACCGGTCTGTCGGGCGCGGCCAACGCCTCCGACGACTGCATCGTGCTGTCCCTGGTGAAGATGGACCGGATCCTGGAGATCAGCCCGGTCGACCGGATCGCCGTCGTCGAGCCCGGCGTTATCAACGCGGTGCTGTCCCGGGCGGTCGACGAGCACGGTCTCTATTACCCGCCGGACCCCTCCAGCTGGGAGATGTGCACCATCGGCGGCAACATCGGCACCGCGTCCGGCGGACTGTGCTGCGTGAAGTACGGGGTCACCGCCGAATACGTACTCGGCCTGGAGGTCGTCCTCGCCGACGGGCGGCTGCTCACCACCGGCCGCCGCACCGCGAAGGGCGTCGCCGGATACGACCTCACCCGGCTCTTCGTCGGCTCGGAGGGCAGCCTCGGCATCGTCGTCAAGGCAGTGCTCGCGCTGAAGCCCCGGCCGCCGCAGCAGCTGGTCCTGGCCGCGGAGTTCCCGAGCGCGGCGACCGCCTGCGACGCGATCTGCCGGATCATGGAGCGTGGTCACACTCCGTCACTCCTCGAACTGATGGACCGCACAACGGTCCAGGCCGTCAACAAGATGGCCAACATGGGCCTCCCCGACACCACCGAGGCGCTCCTGCTCGCCGCCTTCGACACCCCGGACCCGTCGGCCGATCTGGCCGCCGTCGCCGAGCTGTGCACCGCCGCGGGCGCCACCGACGTGGTCCCCGCGGAGGACGCCGCCGAGTCCGAAATGCTGCTCCAGGCCCGGCGGATGTCGCTCACCGCGCTGGAGACCGTCAAGTCGGCCACGATGATCGACGACGTCTGCGTACCCCGCTCGAAGCTCGGTGCCATGCTGGAGGGCACCGCGGCCGTCGCCGAGAAGTACGGCCTCACCATCGGCGTCTGCGTCCACGCGGGCGACGGCAACACCCACCCCGTCGTCTGCTTCGACCACACCGACGCCGACGAGTCCCGGCGGGCCCGAGAATCGTTCGACGAGATCATGGCGCTCGGCCTGGAGCTCGGCGGCACGATCACCGGCGAGCACGGCGTCGGCCTCCTGAAGAAGGAGTGGCTCGCGCGCGAGCTCGGCGAGGTGAGCGTCGAACTGCACCGGGGCATCAAGCAGGCGTTCGACCCGCTGGGGCTGCTCAACCCCGGCAAGGTGTTCTGACGCGGGTGCTCCGGCGGTCGGGCGGAACCGTGCCCGCTCACGCCTCGCCGTCCTGCGACTCGTCCGACGGCCACGGGTCGCGCATCCACAGGTCGTCGGCCGGCAGCGGCGCGAGCAGCTCGGCGAGGCCCTCGTCGATCCCGAGCCGCTCGGCCTCCGTGCCGGGCGGGACCACCCGCAGCGTCCGCTCCACCCAGGCGGCCACCGCGGCGGACGGCACTTCCAGGAGCGCGTTTCCGTCGGGCGAGGTCAGAGCGACGAAGATGACGTTGCGCCGGTCGACCTTGGTCGGCCAGATCCGTACGTCCCCGTGACCGCACGGCCGGAACACCCCCTCGACCAGCAGATCGCGGGCGAACGTCCAGTGGACCGGGAAGTCGGAGCCGATGTGAAAGGCCACGTGCACGGCGTACGGGTCCTCGGTGCGGTACGTCAGACGGGCGGAGATGGGGATGCTGTGCTCGGGCGACAGGACCAGCTTGAGTTCCAGCTCGCGTTCCACGACGGTGTGCATGAGTGCGTCCTTCCGGTGCCTGTGGGCCGGTCCCATGACCGGTCCGCACAAGGAGAGAGCGCCCTCCCCGCCAGCTATTACGCGACTTCCGGAAAAAACTTCTGGGCGACGGGAAAGTGGCCCAAACGCCCGGAGTGGCCCAGGGGTGCGCGGGCGTCTGGTAGATGTGGACCCGTTGTATTCAGGCCTCGAAGAGATACGGGACCACGGTGATGAGCGCCCCAACCCCGGCACCCGGTGACGAAAGCCCCCGCGAGGGGTACTACCCCGACCCGTCCATTCCCGGATATGTCCGGTACTGGAACGGTGCTTCGTGGGTGCCAGGCACGAGCCGCCCCGCCCCTCAGCAGGGCGAGTCGATGCCTGCGGCGCCTTCCGGAGCAGATCCCTCCGCACCGGCTGCCGAGCCGCAGCCGCTACCGCAGTCGCAGCCACAGTCGTCGGTCCCGGCGCCGGTGGACGAGACCGGCCCGGTCTTCCTGGACGAGGAGCCGCACGCGGGCAACCGCCCCGAACCGGCCACCGCCTGGCAGGCCGACGCCTCCCGGCAGACCGGATTCGGCGAACGCGACCGACGGGTCTCCTGGGGCGGCACCGGCCGGCCCGGCGAGCAGGGCGATCCGGGCCGGCCGTCGGGCCCGGAGTCCGGGGCTGGTTCGGAGCCCGGCCACGATCCGCGTACGCCCGCAGGCCCCGTCCCGGCGGACCGCGCCCCCGCGGACCCGCGACGGCCCGCCGCCGCTCCTGTCCCCTCCTCCTCTGCGGACGCGGCGGGCGGTGCGCTGCCGGTCGCGCGTGATGCCGGTGGCCAGGCCCCCGAGAACACCGTCGCGATCCGGGTCGGCCGACAGGGCCGCCCCGGCGGCAGCGGTACGGGCAGCGGTGGCGGAACGGATGCCGGCGCGGGCGACGCCGGGCGCCCGCCTGCCGACGGGACGGTCACGATCCGGGCCGTGGGCCAGGGCGGCCGCCCGCCCGCCCACCGGACGACGGAACCGGCGGCCACGGAGGGGACGATGGCGATCCGCGCGATCGCCCCCGGCACGGGCGCACCGGCCCCAGCCCCCACCCCCGCACAGGCCCCGGACCCGACCCCGGCACAGAACCCCGCCCCGGCCCCGGCACAGAACCCCGCCCCGGCCCCGGCGCAGAACCGGACCCCCGCCCCAGCCCCCGTACAGAACCCCGCTCCCTGGGCGCAGCTTCCTGCCCAGCAGCCCCAGCCCCAGCAGCCCCAGCCGCAGCTTCCAGCTCAGCAGCATCAGCAGCCCCAGCCCCAGCTTCCAGCTCAGCAGCAGCCCCAGCCCCAGCAGCCCCAGCCGCAGCTTCCTGCTCAGCAGCAGCACCAGCCTCAGCAGCCCCAGCCGCAGCTTCCTGCTCAGCAGCAGCACCAGCCGCAGCTTCCGGCCCAGCAGCACCAGCCTCAGCCGCAGCTCCAGCCCCAGCAGCCCCGCCCCCAGTTCGGTGCGCAGGGTGCCCAGCCGGATCAGCCCGTCGTGCCCTGGAAGCCCCCGGTCGACGACCCCTTCCAACGGCTCGCGCAGGCTCAGGCGGCGGCCAGGCCCGCCGGGCTCGGCAAGCGGTTCGCCGCCCGGCTGATCGACAGCGTCGTGCTGCTGGCGCTCGTCGGTGCGATCGGCTTCCCGCTCGTCTCGCAGGCACTGGACCACATCGACGAGAAGATCAGCGCGGCGAAGCTGTCCGGTGAGACGGTCACCGTCTGGCTGGTGGACTCCACCACGGCCGGTTTGTTCGGTGCGGTGCTCGGCGCGTTCCTCGTGCTCGGCGTCCTGTTGGAGGCGTTGCCGACGGCCAAGTGGGGGCGCACGCTCGGCAAGAAGATCTGCGGGCTCGAAGTGCGGGACATCGAGTCCCACGACGCCCCGGCCTTCGGCGCCGCGCTGCGCCGGTGGCTGGTCTACGGCGTGCTGGGCGTCCTCGTGATCGGGGTGGTCAATGTGCTGTGGTGCCTGATCGACCGGCCGTGGCGCCAGTGCTGGCACGACAAGGCGGCACACACCTTCGTAGCGGACTGACCACACCCTTCCGGCTGACGGCCCATCGGGTGAGGGGTCGTCGGAGGCCGCCTGTTCCCCCGAACGCACCTGAGCCGTTGCGGGCGCCTCCGGGCCGGGGTGCACTGCCCCCATGAGCAACGATCAGCCGACGTCCGGCCAGCCGCCCGAGGACGACCCGTTCCTCAAGAAGCCGCACGAGCCGCCGCCGTCATCGGGTTCGCCGTACGACAGCGCTCCGCCGCCCCCGCCGCCGTACGATCCGGGCCCCTATGGGGGCGGTGGACCGTACGGTGGCGCGGATCCGCTGGCCGGCATGCCGCCGCTCGCGGAGCCGGGCAAGCGCATCCTGGCCCGGCTGATCGACTTCCTGATCATCTCGATCCCGCTCTATCTGATCTCGCTGCCGTGGGGCGGCGTGGTCGAGGTGTCGGACAACAACGGCAACGGCGACGACTTCGGCGATGTCTTCAGCCAGACGTACAGCGGGCACCAGATGATCTGGTCGCTGATCGGCCTGGTCGTGTACGTCGCCTACGACACGTACTTCACGCACAAGGACGGCCGGACCATCGGCAAGCGGCTGCTGAAGCTGCGCGTCGCGATGCTCAACGACGGGCGGGTGCCGGACACCGGTGCGTCGTTCCTGCGAGCCGTGGTGCTGTGGCTGCCGGCGCTGCTGTGCTGCCCGTGCCTGTGGTGGCTGATCAACATCGTGCTCATGTTCACGGACAAGCCGTACCGGCAGGGCCTGCAGGACAAGGCGGCGAAGACGGTGGTCGTCCAGACCAACTAGGGACGCAGGGAGTGCTGGCCCACACGCTGGTCCGTCGGAGTCGCGGAACGCTGTGCGGCCTCATGGGGCGCGGGGATCGGGGCCTGGACCCCGTCGCGGGCGAGGCCCTCGGCCTCGACGGCCGCGGAGACCGCGTCCTGGTTCACGCGGACCGCGGAGCGGGCCTTCGCCGGCTTCGCGGTTTTCGCGCGTGACGGGTGGGGTACGGTCACGGCCACCAGCAGACCGAGCGCGAGCGCCGCGGTTCCGATGACGGCGATTCCGACGCCCGAACCCGTACGGGAAAGCAGCAGCATCGCGAGGGTCGAGAAGACGACGGTGACCGAACCGTAGGAGAGCTGTGCGGCAGTGGGACGCGGCATGGCGGTATCCGTCCTCGGGGCATCGGATGGGGCAGTCTCTCAACACGGTCGCACTGTCAAGCGACTCTACGACGGTGGATGCCCGAGAGGGGCCACTGGTAAGCGTGGCCTAACCCACGGTACCGGTGCACAGGGGGCGCACGGATTCATTCCCCGCTCCAACCGTGGTCCATGACGCGCCGGTTACCCGCTTGATGAACGTCCGGATAACGGAAGCGTTCTCCTACATAGTGCAGTTGGCCTGTTCAAGTCAAGATCTGTCTTTTCTCGCGTAACTCCGGTCGAATGTCGTCACTTGTGACGCGTATTCGCGCGCGCGGCCCCACATCACCCCCTGGCCGCAGCGGCGAGTGCCGGGGAGGACTGCATCAAGTGACCACAAACAGACGGGCGCTTCGCGCTGCAGCGGTTGTCGTGGCCATGGCCGCCACTGCCGCCACGGCGTCGGCTTTTGCCACGGCCCAGGCAGACGACAAGACGTCGGGCGCCAAGAGCACCACCGTCGACCGCCGTGACCCGGGGTCGGCCAAGGGCAACGAGCACGACCTGAAGGGCCCGTTCAGCGAGCAGCAGGACGCTCAGCGCCAGGCCGCCCTGGAGCAGGTCATATCGGGCGACAAGAAGATCTCGAAGCGTGACGGCTCCAAGGTCGTCAAGCTCGACGACAAGAAGTACGTCGAGCTCGGCCGCGAGAAGACGGACAAGATCTTCACGATCCTGGTGGAGTTCGGCGATCAGGTCGACAACACCACCATGTTCGACCCGGACGGCGACGGCCCGAAGCCGGCCGTCCCGAAGTACGGGGGCACGCCCGGCCCGCTGCACAACAAGATAGCCAAGCCGGACCCCAAGAAGGACAACAGCACCGCCTGGCAGGCCGATTACAACCAGGCGCACTTCCAGGACCTCTACTTCGGTGAGGGCGCCGGCAAGGACTCGCTCAAGACGTACTACGAGAAGACGTCCTCGGGGCGCTACTCGGTCGACGGCGAGGTCTCCGACTGGGTCAAGGTGCCGTACAACGAGGCCCGTTACGGCTCCAACTACTGCGGTGCGACCAACTGCGCCAACGCCTGGGACATGATCCGGGACGGCGTGAACGCCTGGGCCGCCGACCAGAAGGCCCAGGGCCGTACGCCGGAGCAGATCAAGACGGATCTCGCCAAGTACGACCAGTGGGACCGTTACGACTTCGACGGTGACGGCAACTTCAACGAGCCCGACGGCTACATCGACCACTTCCAGATCGTCCACGCCGGTGAGGACGAGTCCGCGGGCGGCGGCGCCGAGGGCAAGAACGCCATCTGGGCCCACCGCTGGTACGCCTACGGCACCGACGCCGGTGCGACCGGCCCGGCCGACAACAAGGCCGGCGGCGCCCAGATCGGTGACACCGGCATCTGGGTCGGCGACTACACCGCGCAGCCCGAGAACGGCGGCCTGGGTGTCTTCGCCCACGAGTACGGCCACGACCTGGGCCTGCCGGACCTGTACGACACCACCAACACCGCCGAGAACTCGGTCGGTTTCTGGTCCCTGATGTCGGCCGGTTCCTGGCTCGGCACCGGCAAGGACTCGATCGGTGACCTGCCCGGCGACATGACCGCCTGGGACAAGCTCCAGCTGGGCTGGCTCGACTACGCCGAGGCCAAGGCCTCGACGAAGTCCACCCACAAGCTGGGTGTGTCCGAGTACAACACCAAGAACAAGCAGGCGCTCGTCGTCACGCTGCCCGAGAAGCCCGTCACCACTGCTGTCACGAAGCCGGCGGAGGGCTCCAAGCAGTGGTGGAGCGACATGGGCGACAACCTCAGCAACACCCTGTCCCGTTCGGTGGACCTGACCGGCAAGTCCAAGGCCTCCCTGGACCTTTCGGGCTGGTGGGACATCGAGAAGGACTACGACTACCTCTACACCGAGGTGTCGGAGAACGGCGGCACCAGCTGGACCGCGATCGACGGCACGGCCGACGGCAAGGCGATCCCGCGCGACGCCAGTGACAAGCCGGCCCTGACCGACGTCTCCGGCAAGTACCAGAAGCTCTCCTACTCGCTGGACGCCTACGCGGGCAAGAAGATCGACATCCGCTTCCGTTACGCCACCGACGGCGGCGCGGGCGGCATCGGCTTCGCGGCCGACACCATCTCGGTCAACGCCGACGGCGCCGCGCTCTTCACGGACAACGCCGAGGGCGACGACAACGGCTGGACCGCCAAGGGCTTCTCCCGCGTCGGCGAGTCGTTCACCAAGGACTACCCGCAGTACTACATCGCGGAGAACCGCCAGTACGTCAGCTACGACAAGACCCTCGAGGTCGGCCCGTACAACTTCGGCTTCTCCAAGACCCGTCCGGACTGGGTCGAGCACTACCCGTACCAGACCGGTCTGCTCGTCTGGCTCTGGGACAAGTCCCAGAAGGACAACAACGTGTCGCAGCACCCGGGCCAGGGTCTGATCCTGCCGGTCGACGCGCACGCCAAGCCCCTGAAGTGGGCCAACGGCACGATCATGCGCAACAAGATCCAGCCGTTCGACGCTCCCTTCAGCTGGTACGCGACCGACGCCTTCACGCTGCACGACGCGGACGCACCGGTCCGGGTCAAGTCGCAGCGCGGTATCCCGGTCTTCGACGACCACAAGGGCACCTACTGGTACAAGGAGAACCCGACCGGAAGTGTTCAGGTTCCTGACACGAACACCCGGATCCAGATCGTCAGGGAGCCCCGCAGTGGCTCGACGATCACCGTCAAGGTCGGTCCCTCGCAGAAGTAGTCCCGTATAACCGCAGGTCAGAGCATGATCGGCCGTCGCCCTCTAGCGGGCGGCGGCCGATCGTGTTTAGGTGCGTCTTGTTCAGATACTTATTGACACGACGTCTCACGGGGGAGCGCGGAGCATGGCAGGCGGAGGATTCTGCAAGTTGCCGAACGGCAGTGTGGTGGTGGCGATCACCCTGCCCAGTCCGGCGGACGGAGCGGGTTCCGGCACCCCGGTCCGGGTCCTGGTGCACGCGGACAACCGGGCCCGCGCCCTGACCCGGCTGCGCAACGCGGGCCTGCGCGCGGTCTACCTCCGCGGCAACGCCGAGCCGCCCACGCCCGACGAGATCACCGCCGTGCTGCACCACCCCGACGGGCTGCTCTGGCGCGCGAGACCGGAGCGGGCCCAGGAGCTCTGGCACCCGATCCGGGCCCTGCTCCGCCCGGCCATACCCGTCCGGCGGCCGGCCTGAGGCGCGGGGCCCCGCGCGGATCGCGAGGCCCCGCGAACCGCGGGCCCGCCCCGCGCCACACCACCGGGCTGACCGCGGGCCCGTCCCGCGCTACACCACCGGCTTGCCGGACAGCTTCACACCCGCCCTGCGGAGCTCCTCCAGGGCCCGCTCCGTGGTCGTCTCGGCGACCCCGGCGGTCAGGTCGAGCAGCACATGCGTCGTGAAGCCCGCCCGGACCGCGTCCAGCGCCGTCGCCCGCACACAGTGGTCGGTCGCGATGCCGACGACGTCGACCTCGGTGATCCGGCGGTCCCGCAGCCAGTCGGCCAGCCCCACACCGTTCTCGTCGAGGCCCTCGAAGCCGCTGTACGCCGCGGCGTAGGCGCCCTTGTCGAACACCGCGTCGATCGCACCCGAGGCGACCGCGGGGGCGAAGTTCGGGTGGAAGCCGACGCCCTCCGTGCCGGCCACGCAGTGCGCGGGCCAGGAGTGCTCGAAGTCCGGCCGGTCGGAGAAGTGGTTGCCCGGGTCGATGTGGTGGTCACGGGTGGCCACCACATGGCGGTACCCGGCCTGGGCCTCCCCGATCAGATCGGTGACGGCGGCGGCGACATCGGCACCTCCCGCCACGGCGAGGCTGCCGCCCTCGCAGAAGTCGTTCTGAACGTCGACGACGATCAAGGCGCGGTGCATGACGGGTGTCCTTCGGGTGGGGGACGGTCGGCGGTCGGGGGCATATGGGGGTGTATTCGAGCCTAGAGACTCCGGACCCGGATAGGGAGGGGACGGAACGGAGCCTTTCGGCGTCCGGGGACGCAGGGGCGACCGGGCGCGCCCGCCCACCGCACCGCACGCCCACCGCACCGCACGGTCCTCGTCACACGTACTCCGTGGGAATCACCGGCTCCCCGCGCGACAGCTGCACCGCCGACATCGGCAGCCCCGCCCGTGCCGCGATGTGCCGATCGCGCGCCGTGTCCAACGGCTCGCGGGCGATCACCTCGCCGCCCTTGACCAGCTCGACCAGCAGCTGCCGGTCGGCCAGCTCCGCGGGCACGGCACCGGTGCCGATCACCTCTGCCTCGGCCACCCCGTGCTCGTCCAGTCGGCGCGCGGCCCACTTGCGACCGCCGACCGACGACTTCGCGCCGAGCGACTTCTTGGCGACCGGACGCATCGGCTCCGCGGGATCGGCGGACCCGGCGCGGGCGACGAGCTTGTAGACCATCGAGCAGGTCGGCTGTCCGCTGCCGGTCACCAGCTGCGTGCCCACCCCGTACGCGTCGACCGGCGCCGCGGCCAGCGAGGCGATGGCGTACTCGTCCAGATCCGACGTCACCACGATCTTCGTCTCCGTGGCGCCCAGCTCGTCCAGCTGCTGCCGCACCCGGTGCGCGACCAGCAGCAGGTCGCCGGAGTCGATCCGTACCGCGCCGAGCTCGGTCCCGGCGACCTCGACCGCCGTACGGACCGCCTCGGTGACGTCGTACGTGTCGACCAGCAGCGTCGTGCCCCGGCCCAGCGAGTCGACCTGGGCCCGGAAGGCGTCGCGCTCGGTGTCGTGGAGCAGCGTGAAGGCGTGGGCGCTCGTCCCGACGGTCGGGATGTTGTAGCGGAAGCCCGCCGCCAGGTCGGACGTGGTGCTGAAGCCGCCGATGTACGCGGCACGCGCCGACGCCACCGCCGACAGTTCATGGGTGCGGCGTGCACCCATCTCGATCAGGCCACGCCCGCCGGCCGCGGCGGACATCCTCGACGCCGCGGCGGCGATCGCCGAGTCGTGGTTGAGGATCGACAGGATCACCGTCTCCAGCAGAACGCACTCGGCGAAGGAGCCCTCGACCCGCAGAATCGGCGAGCCGGGGAAGTACACCTCGCCCTCCGGGTAGCCCCAGATGTCACCACTGAAGCGGTAGTCGGCCAGCCAGGCGAGCGTGGGCCCGTCCACGACGTTCTGTTCGCGCAGGAAGGTGAGCATCTCGTCGTCGAAGTGGAAGTTCTCCACCGCGTCCAGCACCCGTCCGATGCCCGCGACGACGCCGTAGCGCCGCCCCTCGGGGAGCCGGCGTGTGAACGCCTCGAAGACCGAGCGCCGGTCGGCCGTGCCGGCCTTCAGCGCGGCCTGCACCATCGTGAGCTCGTACTGGTCGGTGAAGAGCGCGGTCGACGGCACACCGACCCGTCGCCCAAGGTCCGCAGAGTTCATGGTCCGGATGCTACCCCTATTTCGTCAGAGTGACGAGATCTCGGGTCGTTTGTGCGATGCACCCTCCCGAGTGGCAGCATGGGGTGGGTGAGCGTCGCCCCTACAGAGATCACGCGTCCCGAATCGGCCGAGGAGAGTCTTGTCGTCCCCGAGCCCGACGTCCCCTGGGTGACGCTGGTCCACAACGACCCGGTCAATCTCATGAGCTACGTGACCTATGTCTTCCAGGCCTACTTCGGCTACTCCAAGGACAAGGCGCACAAGCTGATGCTGGACGTCCACCAGAAGGGGCGCGCGGTCGTCTCCAGCGGCAGCCGCGAGGAGATGGAACGCGACGTCCAGGCCATGCACGGCTACGGACTGTGGGCCACGCTCACGCAGGACCGCAACTAGACCGGCCGTCCTGCGCCCCGCCCGACCCCTGCCCCGCCCGACCCACCATCGGAGAAAACCCATGGCCGGCCACTTCGAGGCCACCCCCGGCGGCGGCGCGGCCGTCGCGCTCGACGAGGTGGAGATCGCGATCCTGCGCTCCCTCGCCGTCCAGCTGCTGGAGCTGATCGGTCCCGGCGACGAACCCGCCGAGGGTGCGGACCCGCTCGCCGCCCTCTTCGCGGAGGGGCCCAGCGAACCGCCCACCGATCCCGCCCTGGCCCGCCTCTTCCCCGAGGCGTACGGCGACGAGGACGGCGAACTGCGGGCCGCCTCCGCCGAGTTCCGCCGCTTCACCGAGAACGATCTGCGCGCCCGCAAGCGCGACGACGCCCTCGCCGTCGTGCGCACCCTGGACGCGCTCACGGTCGCCGGGGACGGCACCGCCGTACTCGAACTCACCGGCGACGAATGCCGCAACTGGCTCGGCGCCCTCAACGACCTCCGGCTCACCATCGGCACCCGCCTGGAGGTCTCCGACGAGGACGAGGGCGAGGCCGGCTCGCTCTACCGGCTCCCCGACAGCGACCCGCGCAAGCCGATGGTCATGGCCTATCTCTGGCTCGGCGCGCTCCAGGAAACGCTCGTGGAGACGCTGATGCCGTAGCGGCACCCCCGGGTTCCCGGGGTTCTGCGCGTTGCGCCTGCCGTCGGACGGTCGAGTGTTCGCTCAACGGACGCTCAAATCCGAATAACGATCCCGTCACCTGAATGGTCTTTTTTGCAGCGGCAGGAAACTCTTGTCCGCTTTTTCCTGTGGTGTTCACCACATAATGTCCGGTGGGCCGCCCGGGTGCGCATGATAAATCTTCACGACCACTCGGGGACGCCACCCCTGTTCCCGAGGGCGCTACGAGCCGGCAACCACCGGCGGCACTCCATCCATATCCGGGGGGATCAGGACCTGATCCGCAGCCTCAACGGCGCGGATCGGCGTGGAGAAAGGCGCAGCACATGACATCGGCGCAGGTCAACAAAGGGCAGAGCGGCCGGCAGGCCGTAGAAGTCGCGGATGCCGGCACGACGGGCGAGGGATACCAGCGGGCCCTCGGTGCCCGTCAGATCCAAATGATCGCCATCGGCGGAGCCATCGGCACCGGTCTCTTCCTCGGTGCGGGAAAGGCGATCGCCAAAGCCGGACCCAGCCTCATCCTGGCCTATGCCGTCGCGGGCCTGGTGATCTTCTTCATCATGCGGGCCCTGGGCGAACTTCTCATGTACCGCCCGGTCTCGGGCTCCTTCTCCGAGTACGCCCGCGAATTCATCGGCCCCTTCGCCGGATTCGTCACCGGCTGGACCTACTGGCTCTTCTGGGTCGTCACCGGAATCACCGAAGTCACCGCCGCAGCCCAGTACATGACGTTCTGGTTCGACATTCCACAATGGGTGTCCGCGCTGATCTTCACGATCATTCTGTACGGCGTGAACCTGATCTCCGTGAAACTCTTCGGTGAACTCGAATTCTGGTTCTCGATGGTCAAGGTCACCGCCATCGTCGGCATGATCCTCATCTGCGCCGGAATCCTCACCCTCGGCTTCTCCGACGCCGGGGACACCGCGTCCGTCACCCACCTCTGGTCCGACGGCGGATTCTTCCCGCACGGCATCAAGGGCACCCTGATGACCCTGCAGATCGTGATGTTCGCCTTCCTCGCCGTCGAACTCGTCGGCGTCACCGCGGGCGAGTCCAAGGACCCGAAGACCGTCCTGCCCAAGGCCATCAACACCGTGCCGTGGCGCATCGCCGTCTTCTACGTCGGCGCACTCATCATGATCCTCTCCGTGGTCCCGTGGACCGAGTTCCAGCCCGACGTCTCGCCGTTCGTCGCCGCCTTCGAGAAGATGGGTCTCGGCCTCGGCGCCGGCATCGTCAACTTCGTCGTGCTGACCGCGGCACTCTCCTCCTGCAACTCCGGCATGTACTCCACCGGCCGCATGCTGCGCGACCTCGCGCTCAACGGACAGGGCCCGAAGCTCTTCACCCGGCTCACCCGGAGCGGCACCCCGCTCGTCGGCACCACCTTCTCCGCCGCCCTGATGCTCGTCGGCGTCTGGATCAACTACCAGTGGCCCGGTGACGCCTTCACCTACGTCGTCTCGTTCGCCACCATCTCCGGCATGTGGGCCTGGATCATGATTCTGATCAGCCAGATCCGCTACCGGCGCCTCGCCGACCTCGGAGTGCTCCCGCAGTCCGGTTTCCGGGCCCCCGGTGCCCCGTACACCAGCGTCTTCGCGCTGGGCTTCATCGGCATGGTCATCGTGATGATGGGCATCGACAAGGACACCAGGATCTCGCTGTACTGCGCCCCGCTCTGGGCCGCGCTCCTCGGCATCTCGTACATGGTCCTCAAGGCCCGCAACCCCGAGAACAAGGCCTTCGCGAAGAGCTGAGCCACCCGGCACCGGCCGCCCCAACGACCGCGTCCACCATGCGGGCCCTGTCGTACCACACTTCGGTACGGCAAGGGCCCGCCTATCCTGGCGAAATGCTGACCATCACCCAGGCGCTCTACGACCAGATCGTCGCGCACTCCCGCGCCGACCACCCCGACGAGGCATGCGGCGTGGTCGCGGGCCCGGCCGGAACCGGTCGCGCCGAACGGTTCATCCCGATGCTCAACGCCGCCCGCTCGCCCACCTTCTACGAGTTCGACTCGGCCGACCTCCTCAAGCTCTACCGCGAGATGGACGACCGTGACGAGGAGCCGGTGATCGTCTACCACTCCCACACCGCGACCGAGGCCTACCCCTCCCGCACCGACGTCACCTACGCCAACGAGCCCGGCGCCCACTACGTCCTCGTCTCCACGGCGGACACCGATGACGCGGGCCCCTTCCAGTTCCGCTCGTACCGCATCGTGGACGGCGAGATCACCGAGGAGGACGTCGAGGTCGTCGAGGCGTACGAACCCGCCTGACCCCCGTCGGACCCCGACCCCCGTCGTACCGCCGGACACCGGCAGGCCACCCACCGGCCGGACGGGACCGGATTCATCACGGTCCCGTCCACCTGTCGAACACCCAGCATCCACCAAGTGAGATCACACTCGGGATTACGGACCGGGAATCGATACGATGAGCGCATGGTTCCCCATGACGTGAGCGACAAGACGCCGGGCATGCTGCTCGTCGCGCGCCTGCACGTCGACCTGTGCAGGCTCTCCAGCGCGATCTGTACGTGCCGCCTGCCCGCCGGCCGCAAGGCCTGAGCCGGGCCCGCGGCCCGAGACCACACGCAGCACCGCACGTACGCACCAACCCCCGCGCGGGGCAGAGCCGCGCGCCCCACGCCACCTCTCCGCTTCCGACAGGAGCCCACGCCATGGCCATCGAGGTCCGCATCCCGACCATCCTCCGCACCTACACCGACGGCGCCAAGGCCGTCGAGGGCAACGGAGCGACCATCGCCGACCTCCTCACGGACCTGGAGAGCCGCCACACCGGCATCCGCGAGCGCATCGTCGACGGCGACGAGCTCCGCCGCTTCGTGAACGTCTACCTCAACGACGAGGACGTCCGCTTCCTCGACGGCATCTCCACCAAGCTGAGCGACGGCGACAACGTCACCATCCTCCCGGCCGTCGCCGGCGGCATGAACTGATGCGGTACGACAGCCCGCTCGCCGCGGTGGGCAACACCCCGCTCGTCCGCCTGCCGCGGCTGTCACCCTCGGACGACGTCCGCATCTGGGCCAAGCTGGAGGACCGCAACCCCACCGGCTCGATCAAGGACCGCCCCGCGCTCCACATGGTCGAACAGGCGGAGAAGGGCGGCCGGTTGACCCCCGGCTGCACCATCCTGGAGCCCACCAGCGGCAACACCGGCATCTCGCTCGCCATGGCGGCCAAGCTCAAGGGCTACCGCATCGTCTGCGTCATGCCCGAGAACACCTCCCAGGAACGGCGCGACCTGCTCGCCATGTGGGGCGCCGAGATCATCTCCTCCCCGGCGGCGGGCGGCTCCAACACGGCAGTACGCGTCGCCAAGGAACTGGCCGCCGAGCACCCCGACTGGGTCATGCTCTACCAGTACGGAAACCCGGACAACGCGGGCGCCCACTACGCCACCACCGGCCCGGAGATCCTCACCGACCTCCCGTCCGTCACCCACTTCGTGGCCGGCCTCGGCACCACGGGCACGCTCATGGGCGTCGGCCGCTACCTGCGCGAACACAAGCCGGACATCCAGATCGTCGCCGCCGAGCCGCGCTACGACGACCTGGTCTACGGGCTCCGCAACCTCGACGAGGGATTCGTCCCCGAGCTCTACGACGCCTCGGTCCTCACCGCCCGCTTCTCCGTCGGCTCGGCGGACGCGGTCACCCGCACCCGCGAACTCCTCCAGCAGGAGGGCATCTTCGCGGGCGTCTCCACCGGCGCCGCGCTCCACGCGGCGATCGGAGTGGGAAACAAGGCCGTCAAGGCGGGACAGCCGGCCGACATCGTCTTCGTCGTCGCGGACGGCGGCTGGAAGTACCTGTCGACGGGCGTCTACACCGCCCCGACCACGGAAGCGGCCATCGAGACACTGCACGGCCAGCTCTGGGCGTAGGTCCTGAAGGGGGTGCGCCCCGACACAGGGCGCACCCCGGCTCACCCGAGCCCCCGCACCCGCTCCCACACCCCCGCGTCCACGACGCCCACCCGCCGCCGGAACCCCCGTACGGCGACCTCCCGCAACTCGTCCGTCTCCAGGAAGCTCACCCGGCCCCGCACATCCCCCACCGTCCCCGCGGGCAACGCGATCACCCCGGGCCGGTCCTCGTGATGCTTGCTGGTGATCTTCGCGACGAGCACCGAGCCGCCCCGTACCGACAGCACCAGGCACGGCCGGTCCTTCGCCCCCGGCCCGTCCTCGAACGGCACCGCGGCCCACCAGATCTCACCCGGCCGCGGCCCCCGCTCCGGCCCCGGCCCACGCCCGGGCCCCGCCGGCGGACGGGTCCGCCCACCCGGCCGACCACCGGAGCGCGCCCCCGCCGTCCCCGCCGACGTGCCGGAACGCCCACGAGGCCGACGACCGCCCCGCCCCCGCCCATCGGCGACCGCCGCGACGAGCGCGAGCAGCACGACAAGAACGAGCGCGATCCACCACCAGGACATGTCCATGTCCCGACCGTACCGGCGTCCCCACCGCTTCCATCGAACCGGTGACAGAGCAGGTGAGTTCCCCCACAACGGACGGCCGTGGAGGAGCGACCGGCTGTTTCGCGCCTTACGCTCGACGAACCGCTCAACAGACCGCACGAACCCTCCCCGTTCCCACGTCTCGGAGGTTCACGCTCCATGAAGCTCACCGTCGTCGGCTGCTCCGGCTCGTTCCCGTCCGCGGGATCAGCGTGTTCGAGCTACCTCGTAGAGGCCGACGGCTTCAGGCTGCTCCTCGACATGGGCAACGGCGCCCTCGGCGAGCTGCAGCGCCATGTCGGTCTCTACGACCTCGACGCCATCTTCCTCAGTCATCTCCATGCCGATCACTGCATCGACATGTGCGCGTACTTCGTCGTCCGCTACTACCGGCACGACGGGGGCCGTCCCGCCCCCATCCCGGTCTACGGACCCGAAGGCACCGAACAGCGGCTGACCACCGCCCACGCCGACACCCCGTCCGAGCACGCGATGAGCGAGGTCTTCGACTTCCGCACGCTGAAGCCGGGATCGTTCGAGATCGGCCCCTTCTCGGTCCGTACGGAGAAGGTCTGCCACCCCGTCGAAACCTTCGCGATCCGCATCGAGCACGGCGGCCGCTCGCTGGCGTACTCCGGCGACACGGGCACCTGCGACGCCCTGGACGAACTCGCCGAGGGCGTCGACCTGTTCCTGTGTGAAGCCTCGTTCATCGATGGCAAGGAGGACATCCCGGACCTCCACCTCAACGGCCGCGAAGCGGGCGAGACCGCTGCCCGCGCCCGCGTGGGGCGCCTCGTCCTGACCCACATCCCGCCGTGGACCGACGCCGACCGCAACCTGGCCGATGCCCGCGTGGTCTTCGACGGACCGGCGGAAGTGGCGGTGCCGGGCGCGGTGTACGAGGTCTGAGGCCGGCCCTCGCCCGCCGCGTCACGGACACGACGAAGCCCTCACCTCCCGCCGTGGGAGGTGAGGGCTTCGCCGTGCGGCGGGCGAGGGCTACTTCGCCTCGGCCTCAAGTCGACGGCGCCCGCGGAGAAGCCGAAGCCGTCCTTCATGCCGAGACCCCAGGTGAGGGCCATGGAGACACCGGTGAGCACCGCGTGGACCGCGTACAGCACCGGGGCGATGAACATGAACGTGAACTCGATGGGCTCGGTGACACCGGTCACGAAGGACGTGCTACTTCGTGAGGTTCCTCTCGATCTCCTCCTCCAGCTCGTCGGGCTCGCGGCCCGGCGTCTGGAGGTTGAACCTGGTGATCGCGATCCGGAAGATCACGTAGTACACGGCGGCGAAGACCAGGCCGATCGGAATGATCAGCCACGGTTTGGTCGCCAGGCTCCAGTTGATGACGTAGTCGATCAGGCCCGCCGAGAAGCTGAAGCCGTCCTTCACCCCGAGCGCCCACGTCACCGCCATCGAGACACCGGTGAGCACCGCGTGGATCGCGTACAGCAGCGGCGCGACGAAGAGGAACGAGTACTCGATCGGCTCGGTGATGCCCGTCACGAACGACGTCAGGCCGACCGAGAGCATCATGCCGCCGACCGCCTTGCGGCGATGCGGCTTGGCGCAGTGGTAGATCGCCAGCGCCGCCGCGGGGAGGGCGAACATCATGATCGGGAAGAAGCCCGAGGTGAACTGGCCGGCCGTCGGGTCGCCCGCCAGGAACCGGTTGATGTCACCGTGCACGACCGTGCCGTCCGGCTTGGTGAAGTCGCCGAACTGGAACCAGACGAACGTGTTCAGGAACTGGTGGAGGCCGATGACCAGCAACGCACGGTTGGCGAGACCGAAGATGCCGGAGCCCACCCAGTCCAGGTCCACCAGCCACTTCGAGAAGCTGGTCAGACCGTCACCGATCGGCTGCCACAGCCAGGCACACAGGCCCGCGAAGAGGAGGCCGATGAACGCCATGATGATCGGGACGAGCCGGCGGCCGTTGAAGAAGCCCAGCCAGTCCACCAGCTTGACCCGGTGGTACCGCTGCCAGAACCAGGCTGACAGCAGGCCCATCACGATGCCGCCGAACACACCGGGGTTCTGGTACTCGGCGGCCGTGACCTTGGCATTGCCGGTCACACAGGTGCCGAACCAGGTGCCGCCCGAGGTGAACGTCGAACCCGGGGCGCAGTCCACCGGGAAGGCGTGCAGCACCGCGTAGTAGACGAGGAAGCCGGCCACTGCGGCGAGCGCGGTCGAGCCGTCCGACTTCTTCGCCATGCCGATCGCGACACCGATGCAGAACAGCAGCGGAAGGCCGAGCCCCGAGTCGAGCAGCGCACCGCCCGCGGCCGCGAACACCCTGGCGATGTTGTTCCAGCCCAGGCCCTCGTCGCCGAATACGTCCGGCTGGCCCAACCGGTTGAGAATGCCGGCCGCCGGCAGGACGGCGATCGGGAGCTGGAGGCTGCGGCCCATCTTCTGGAGGCCCTGGAAGAGGCCGTTCCACCACGTCTTCTGTGGCACTGCGGCGCTGCTCGAACTCATCGGCATCCTCCCGGAACAGGGCGCGTTCGGCGGTCCTTGCAGACTGGTGTAGACCAGTTGAGGTACGGCGCGTAACCCGCCTGGAAGACAGGGCACCGGTGATCGTCATCATTGGGGACGGCCCAGCTACCCGCTCGCGAAGCTGGGCCAAACGTGCGTTACGGTGACGAAACGGACCCAGGGTGGGCCGTCGCACGCATGTGAACAACCAGGGAGAAGGCCATGGCCAGCAAGGCTGAGAAGATCGTCGCCGGGCTCGGCGGTATCGAGAACATCGACGAGATCGAAGGCTGCATCACCCGCCTCCGCACCGAGGTCCACGACCCGAGCAAGGTCGACGAAGCCGCGCTCAAGGCCGCCGGAGCCCACGGCGTCGTCAAGATGGGCACCGCGATCCAGGTCGTCATCGGCACCGACGCCGACCCCATCGCCGCCGACATCGAAGACATGATGTGACCGGCCACCGAACCCTTCGCTGAGCCGACCGCTCGGCCCCGTACAGGCCCCGCCCACCCGGACGGGGCCTGTAACGCACCCGGACGGCGGTCGACCGGGGCCGCCCGCACCCGAACGGACGCCACCCCAGCACCCGATAAAGTCGACGCCATGTCTCGTATCGACGGCCGCACCCCCGAACAGCTCCGCCCCGTCACCATCGAACGCGGATGGAGCAAGCACGCCGAAGGCTCCGTACTCATCTCCTTCGGCGACACCAAGGTCTTCTGCACCGCCTCCGTCACCGAAGGCGTCCCCCGCTGGCGCAAGGGCAGCGGCGAAGGCTGGGTCACCGCCGAATACTCCATGCTGCCCCGCTCCACCAACACCCGCGGCGACCGCGAATCCGTACGCGGCAAGATCGGCGGCCGCACCCACGAGATCAGCCGCCTCATCGGCCGCTCCCTGCGCGCCGTCATCGACTACAAGGCCCTCGGCGAGAACACCATCGTCCTCGACTGCGACGTCCTCCAGGCCGACGGCGGCACCCGCACCGCCGCCATCACCGGCGCCTACGTCGCCCTCGCCGACGCCGTCACCTGGGCCCAGCACAAGAAGATCGTCAAGCACGGCCGCAAGCCGCTGACCGACACCGTCTCCGCGATCAGCGTCGGCATCGTCGACGGCACCCCCCTCCTCGACCTCTGCTACGAGGAGGACGTCCGCGCCGAGACCGACATGAACGTCGTCTGCACCGGCGACGGCCGCTTCGTCGAGGTCCAGGGCACCGCCGAGGCCACCCCCTTCGACCGCAAGGAACTGGGCGCCCTCCTCGACCTCGCCACGGCCGGCTGCGCAGACCTCACCGTCTTCCAGAACGACGCCCTCGCCCGCACCCTGGGCGAGTAAAGAAGCAACCAAATACGCACCACGGAGCGTCGTTACGAACACGGGCGCACGGGTCGAACCGTGCGCCCGTCCGCGTATCCGCATCCGGGGAGGAACCGCACCATGGCCAAGGCCACCCGCCACCGCCGCATCACCGTCGCGCTGACCCTGACCGCCCTCACCGTCACCGCCGCAGCAGGCTGCGGCGCCGTCGACAAGGCACTGGACTGCGTCCGCACCGCCGACGCCATCGCCACCAGCGTCGACAACCTCCAGCAGGCCGTCTCCAACGCCACCAGCGACCCCACGCAGGCCTCCGAAGCCCTCGACGAGATCGAGAAGTCACTCGGCGAGCTCGGCGACAAGACCGACAACGCCGACCTCGGCAAGGCCGTCGACGACCTCCAGGCAGGCGTCGGCAACGTCCGCGACTCCATCGACAAGGGCGACGCCACCCCCGACATCACCCCCGTCACCGACGCCGCCGCGGAGATCGGCAAGGTCTGCACCCCCTGACCACCCCCGATACTGGGTGACATGACCCGCCTCATCCTCGCCACCCGCAACGCCGGGAAGATCACCGAACTCCACGCGATCCTCGCCGACGCCGGCCTCACCCATGAGCTCGTCGGCGCGGACGCGTACCCGCACGTCCCCGACGTCAAGGAAACCGGCGTCACCTTCGCCGAGAACGCCCTCCTCAAGGCCCACGCCCTGGCCAAGGCCACCGGCCACCCGGCCATCGCCGACGACTCCGGCCTCTGCGTGGACGTGCTCGGCGGCGCCCCCGGCATCTTCTCCGCCCGCTGGGCCGGCACCCACGGCGACGACAAGGCCAACCTGGACCTGCTCCTGGCCCAGCTCTCCGACATCGACGAGGCCCACCGCGCCGCCCACTTCGCCTGCGCGGCCGCCCTCGCCCTCCCCGACGGCACGGAACGCGTGGTCGAGGGCCGCCTGCTGGGCACCCTGCGCCACACCCCGTCCGGCACGAACGGCTTCGGCTACGACCCGATCCTCCAGCCCGAGGGCGACACCCGCACCTGCGCGGAACTGACCCCGGCGGAGAAGAACGCGATCAGCCACCGGGGCAAGGCGTTCCGGGCGTTGGTGCCGGTGGTGCGGGAGTTGGTGGGGTGACGGCCCCCCTGTGAAAGCAACAGGTCCGGCCTGCTGCGGCAGCGGGCCGGACCTGTCATCGGTGTGCGCGAGGAGGGACTCGAACCCTCACGCCGCTAGGGCACTGGTACCTAAAACCAGCCTGTCTCACCAATTCCAGCACTCGCGCGTCCCCGGCAGTCTACAAGGTGAGGTTGCGCAGACCCGAAGACTTATATGGCCGCCGATTTGGTTCGGCGCCGGTTCCGGCACCATGTTTCAGTGAGAGCATGGCAGTTGGGGCAGAGGTAACGAAGGTTGTCAGCCCGGTTGTCGAGCCGGTCGCCGTTGATGTGGTCGATCTCCAGGACGAGGCGGTTCCCTCGCCACGTCTCACCGGTTCCGCATCTTGCGCATCTGCGGGGAGCCTCGATGTCGTCGAGTGCTCTTCGCAGGAGGGCCGTGCTCGTTCGGGATGCTCCGGATTCCAGGCGCCGGAGGATCTGGGCTGAGGTCTTGCGGTATGGGGAGCGCGTGCCACGGCAATGGCTCTGCCCGGAGAAGTGGGCAGTCGACAGACCGTATGCCTTGATGTCCCGTTTCAGTCGGGCACGAGCGCCGCCGTTGTCGACCTGCCCCAGGGCCCTCAGGACGCCGGCCAGACTGTGGGACGCGGTGACGGCAGCCGCCAGTTCGTGGCGCGGGGTGGAAGGCGTCCCGTACCTTCGTCCGCTGGTGAAGTGGGAGGTGTCGATGCCGAGACGGTCAATTTTTCTGCGCAGGTAGCCGTAGGGGCTGTCGCTTGGGGGTAGGCCCATGTACTCGAACATTTCCCGGATGCTGTGCGAGTGGGCGGCTGCTTCGGTGAGAAGTTCCTTCGGGTACGCGCGGCGCCCTCGGCTCGGTAGAGCCTCCTCGCCGAAGTGGGACGTGTCGATGCCGTAGTGCTTGAGCCGGTCGCGTATGTAACGGAGCGATCTGCTACCCAGCGGTGCATCGAGTCGGTGCAGGACGTCGACGAGGCTGCTCGCCGTAGCTGCAGTTCGTTCGAGCAGGTCGCGAGGGTATTTGTTCTGGTCGCTCATGCTGTCCTCCCGCGTTTGCGACCACGATAAGTGTCGGTCGCCGCATGGCAGTTGGGGCAGAGGAGCCGGATATTCTCCGGGCGGTTGTCCCACCAGTCGCCGTTGATGTGGTCCACTTCGAGCCGGAGTGGTTGGCCCAGCCACTCTCCTTCGTTGCCGCAGGCGGCGCAGGAATCCTCGACCCCATTGCGGATCAGTTCGCGACGCAGCCGTTCGCCCGGAATCCTGCCGTCCGACGGGGAGCCGAGAACCAGTGGGTTCCCCAGCGCCCCTTTGGGCCTGCGCGGAGGCGTACGCAGGAAATGTGACGTATCGATGCGAAGCTTGGCTACGCGGCGGCTGATGTACGCCTGATTGCCGCCGACGGGGCTTACGCCCAACCTGCGTACTACCTCGGCAATGCTCTTGGAACAGGCGACGAGCTCACGCAGTATCTCTTCGGTGTGGCGCACCCTTGTGTCAGCGAAGTGCGAGATATCCACCCCCGCCTCGGCCATCTTGCTCCGCAGATAGCTCCGGCTCCCCGGCGTCGGTATTCCCCCGCACCAGCGGACCGCATCGTTCGCGTTCGTGGTCTCCCGCGCCGCTTCTTCGAGTAACTCGCGGGTGTATCGAGCCGCCACGTTCTCCTCCGCATCCGGCCGCACGTTCGTGGCCTCGTACGGATCAACGAGTCGTTTATCGGAGAGTCACGTCCGATATCCGACAAGATGCGGAATGCCCTGCACCGCTTCGGTCGACGCTGAAGCGGTGCAGGGTATTCCGAGGGCCGGGCGGCGGTGGGCTCAGATGCCGAGGTCCTTGATGATCTTGGCGACGTGGCCGGTGGCCTTGACGTTGTAGAGGGCGCGTTCGACCTTGCCCTCCTCGTCCACGACGATCGTGGAGCGGATGACGCCCGTCACCGTTTTGCCGTAGAGCTTCTTCTCGCCGAAGGCGCCGTACGCCTCAAGGGTCTCCTTGGACGGGTCGCCGACCAGGGTGACCTTGAGGCTTTCCTGCTCGCGGAACTTGGCGAGCTTCTCGGGCTTGTCGGGGGAGACGCCGATGACGTCGTACCCGGCACCGGCGAGCAGCTCCAGGTTGTCGGTGAAGTCGCAGGCCTGCTTGGTGCAGCCGGGGGTGAGGGCGGCCGGGTAGAAGTAGACGATGACCTTGCGGCCCTTGTGGTCGGCGAGCGAGATCTCGTTGCCGTCGGCGTCGGGGAGGGTGAAGGCGGGGGCGGTGTCGCCGGGCTGGAGTCGCTCGCTCATGGTTCTCCTCAGTGGCACGTGGGGTGTACGGGACCGAGCGTAATAGGGGTGCCGCCGGGTGCGCGGGCGGTCGAGCTGACAGACTGGCGATGAAGGTTTACCGGACGACGACCACGGAGGCGGCGCAGTGTCGGATGCCAGGACCCCTGCGCAGATCGAGGCGGACATCATCAGCAGGCGTGAGCAGCTTGCGGTGGTGCTCGACGAGATCGGGGTGAGGGTGCACCCGAATACGATCATGGGTGACGTGAAGGCCAAGGCTGCCGAGGCCGTGGACCGGACGGCAGGGCGGGCGTTCGTCGCGGTGAACCGGGCGGTGTCGGACGTGAGGGCACAGTTCGTGTCCGAGGACGGGGCCCCGCGTCTGGAGCGGGTGATTCCGGCGGCGCTGCTCGCGGTGGGTGTCGTGGGTCTGGTCGTGGCGTCGAAGCGGCGCCGGAGGGGTTGATGGTGCGGTCCGTGCACCCCGGAGGGGTGTGCAGAGGCGGTGGGCAGGTAGGTTGCGGGGCGTGAGCGAGAACACCGACGACAAGCTGCCCATCCGCATGCTGCACGACCGTGTGCTGGTCCGGTCCGATACGCCCGAGGGCGAGCGGCGTTCCGGTGGCGGCATTCTGATTCCGGCGACGGCCGCGGTCGGCCGCCGACTGGCCTGGGCCGTGGTGGTCGCGGTGGGTCAGAACGTGCGGACGGTGGAGCCGGGTGACCGGGTGCTGTACGACCCGGAGGACCGTGCGGAGGTCGAGGTGCGCGGTGTGGCGTATGTGCTGATGCGCGAGCGCGATCTGCATGCGGTGGCGGCGGACCGGTTCGAGGGGTCGGTGGATTCGACCGGGCTGTATCTGTAGTCCCCCCGGCCCCCCCGGGGGCGTGGGTGCTTGGCCTGGTGACCGGTGTCACCAGGCCTTTTGCATGTTCTTTGCTACGGTTGGGTGACCCCCGACGAGACGCGCCGTACCGGGCTTCGAAAAGACGACGCACCCGTGTTGTTCGAGTGTTCTGTCTCGTCGGAGGTGCCGTCATGGCCTGGGTTCTGCTCGTTGTCGCCGGTCTGCTGGAAGTGGCCTGGTCGATCGGGATGAAGTACACCGAGGGGTTCACCCGGCTGTGGCCGAGCGTGTTCACGGGCCTCGGGATCGTGGCGAGCATGGTGTTGCTGTCCCATGCGGCCAAGACGCTGCCGATCGGTACGGCGTACGGCGTGTGGGTCGGTATCGGTGCGGCCGGTGCGGCGGTGCTGGGCATGGTGGTGCTGAACGAGCCGGTGACCGCCGCCCGGATCTTCTTCGTCTGTCTGCTGCTGGTCGCCGTCGTGGGGCTGAAGGCGACCTCGGGTCACTGACGCGGGGCCGGGGTGCCCCGAGGGGCGGGGAGGAAGCCGTTGCTGTCGCCATTCCCGTCCCCGCCGCCGTTGCTCCTGCCCCCGCCGCCGTTCTGTGCGCCGCCGTTGTCCGTCGTGCCGTCGGTCGGGCTGCCGGTGTCCGTGCCGCCGGTGGCCGGTTCGCTGCTGCCGGGGGTCGTCGGGCTGCTGGGCGGGGTGCTTCCGGGGGTGCTGGGCGGGGTGCTGGAGGTTGTTTCGGAGGGCGTTCCGGTGTCCTCGGGGGTGGTCTGCTCGTCGGTGGGCGGGGCGGGTTCCTCGGCGCCGCTTTCGAGTTCTAGGTCGAAGTCCTCGGCCGTGGTGCCGCGCAGGGCGGCCTCGGTGTACTGGGCCCAGGTCTGGGCGGGTGCGCCGCCGCCGTTGATGCGGGCGAGCCCGAGTGCTCCGTACAGCGGTTTCTGTACGCCGGTTTCGGGGTCCTGGCCCATGACGGCGATGACGGTGGTGAGGTCGGGGGTGTAGCCGGCGAACCAGGCCGCCTTGTCCTCCTCGGCGGTGCCGGTCTTGCCCGCGGCGGGGCGTCCGGCGGCCTGGGCGGCGGTGCCGGTGCCGCCCTCGACGACGCTCCGGAGGATCGCGGTCGTGGTGTCGGCGGCCTCGCGACTGACCGCCTGCTCGGTGTTCCCGCTGTCGGGGAGCTGCAGGTCCTCGCCGTCCTTGCTGATCCGGTCGACGAGGACGTACGCGCCGTGCCGGCCGTGGTTGGCGAGGGTGGCGTACGCCTCGGTCATGTCGAGGACGCTGGCGGTGGAGACGCCGAGTGCGATGGACGGGTACGCGGTGAGGTCGGGGGTGTTCTCCGGGAGGCCGAGGTCGATGGCGGTCTGCTTGACCTTGCCCGGTCCGACGTCCTCGGCCATCTGGGCGTAGACGGCGTTGACGGACTTGTCGGTGGCGGCGGAGACGGTGATGGGCCCGTAGCTGATGTCGTCCTCGTTGGCGGGGGCGTATCCGGTGGGTCCGTCGGGGCCCTGGACCATGCGCTTGTTGGTGCCGTCGTAGATGGTGTTGGGGGTGATGCGCCGGCCGTCCTGGGTGGTGGAGTCGTTGGCGACGGCGGAGGTGAAGACGAAGGGCTTGAAGGTGGAGCCGACCTGGTAGTCGCGGCGGGTCGCGTTGTTCACGTACTGCTTGGTGTAGTCGACGCCGCCGTACATGGCGACGACGCGGCCGGTGCCGGGGTCGATGGAGGCGCCGCCGACGCGGACGTTGCGGTCGGCCTCGCGGTCGGGGCTGGTCTGGGACATGACGTTGTCGTCGACGGCCTCGACGAGGGCGTCCTGTTTCTTCTTCTCCAGGGTGGTGGTGATCCGGTAGCCGCCGGTGGCGAGGGTGTCCTCGTCGATGACGTCGTTGCCGGTGAGGTAGTCCTCGACGGCCTGGACGATGTAGCCGCGCTGTCCGGAGAGTCCGGTGGACGGCTTGACCTTGCCGGGTACGGGGAACTTCATGGTGGCGCGTTCGGCCGCGCCGAGCCACTTCTCCTTGACCATGCCGTCGAGTACGTAGTTCCAGCGCCCGAGGGCGGCGGCCTTGTTCTGGGGGTGGACGACGACGTCGTACGCGCTGGGGGCGTTGAGCAGGGAGGCGAGGTAGGCGCCCTCGGCGGTGGTGATCTCGCCGATGTCCTTGGAGTAGTAGGCCTGGGCGGCGGCCTGGATGCCGTAGGCGTTGCGGCCGAAGTAGCTGGTGTTGAGGTAGCCCTCGAAGATCTGGTCCTTGGACTCCTCGCGGTTGAGTTTGACCGCGATGAAGAACTCCTTGGCCTTGCGGACGATGGTCTGTTCCTGGCCCAGGTAGTAGTTCTTGACGTACTGCTGGGTGATTGTCGAGCCGCCCTGTTTGCCCTTGCCGGTGAGGGTGTTCCAGGCGGCGCGGGCCATGGCCTTGAGGTCGACGGCCCGTTCGGAGTAGAAGTCGCGGTCCTCCGCGGCGAGGACGGCGTGCTGGACGGTGAGCGGTACCTGGGCCAGCTTGACGTTCTCCCGGTTGACCTCGCCGGAGCGGGCGATGACGCTGCCGTCCTTGTAGAGGTAGACGTTGGACTGCGCGGTGGCGCTGGCGTTGGCGGGCGGGATGTCGACGAGTTCGTACCCGGCGATGAAGCCGCCGATCAGGAGCAGGGCGAGGAGGAGGACGGCGCCGAGGGTCATCCGCCAGGTGGGGACGGCGCGGCGCCACCCGGTGCGCTTGGGACGCTTGGGTTTCTTCGCCTTGCCGTCCTCGCCGCCCGCTCCGGCGCTGCCGTCGGCAGCCGGGTCCCTGGGGGCCCAGCCCCGGGGTTCGTTTCCGCTCGGCTGCTGTGGCTCGTCGCTCATGTCCGTGCAGACTCCTCGGCCGCGGTCAGTTCCCCCATAGTGCCCTTTTCTGCGGAATAAGCACCGGATCGACCCCGGGATCGACCCCCGAATCGCCCTGAAAAGCGGTCGCGGCGGCCGTCTCCGTTGGACTAAGGTCTTGCGCTTTGGTGTCCAAAGCCGTTGGGCACCCGGCGACAGGGGGTGTGTGCGGTGCGGCTTTACGCGGTGGTGGCGGCGGGACAGTTCCGGCGCTACGCCACCTACCGGACCGCCACGGCGGCCGGAGTCTTCACCAACACCGTCTTCGGGTTCATCCTCGCGTACACCTATGTGGCGCTGTGGGACGAGCGGCCGCAGCTCGGTGGTTACGACATGTCCCAGGCGCTCAGCTACGTCTGGCTGGGGCAGGCGCTGCTGATGACCTGTTCGATGATGGGCGGCGGTTTCGAGGACGAGCTGATCGAGCGGATCCGCACCGGCGATGTCGCGGTCGATCTCTACCGGCCCGCGGATCTCCAACTGTGGTGGCTCGCGGGCGATCTGGGCCGTGCCGCGTTCCATCTGCTGGGTCGCGGCATCGTGCCGATGCTGGTGGGTTCGCTCGCCTTCGAGCTGGCGCTGCCTTCCTCGGCGGGGATCTGGCTGGCTTTTCTCGTCTCGGTGGCGCTCGGCGTCGTGGTCAGTTTCGCGATCCGCTATCTGGTGGCGCTCTCCGCGTTCTGGCTGCTGGACGGGGCGGGGATGGCGCAGATGGCCTGGCTGGCCGGGATGTTCTTCTCCGGGATGCTGCTTCCGCTGACGCTGTTCCCCGGGGTGCTGGGGGAGGTCGCGCGGGTGCTGCCGTGGTCGTCGCTGCTCCAGGTGCCGGTCGATGTGTTTCTCGGCAAGTACCCGGGGTGGGAGCTGTTGAGGGCGTACGCCTTCCAGGCCGGCTGGGCGCTGGCGCTGCTGCTGGTGGGGCGGATGGTGCAGTCGGTGGCGACGAGGAGGGTGGTGGTTCAGGGTGGCTGATACGACCGGTGCGGTGGAGGTGGCCGGGACGGCGGGCGGGCCCCGGCCCGAGGACTGGCCCGAGGCGGTGTTCGCCCAGCGGCCGAGGTTCGTCGAGGGGGTCAGGGCGTACGGGCTGATCGCGATGATGTGGCTGCGCTCGACGATGGCGTACCGTGCTTCGTTCGCCATGACGGCGTTCGGGAACTTCGCGGCGACCGCCTTCGACTTCGTCGCGATCACGCTGATGTTCTCGCACGTGGACCGGCTGGGCGGCTACACACTGCCCGAGATCGCCCTGCTGTACGGGGTGTCGGGCACCGCGTTCGGTCTCGCCGACCTGTTGCTGGGCTCGATGGACCGGCTGGGGCGGCGGGTGCGCGACGGCACGCTGGACACCCTGCTGGTACGGCCGGTCCCGGTGCTCGCGCAGGTGGCGGCGGACCGGTTCGCGCTGCGCAGGCTGGGACGGGTGCTCCAGGGGGTGCTGGTGCTGGGGTACGCGCTGGTGGTGCTGGACATCGCGTGGACGCCGCTGAAGGTGGCGATGGTGCCGCTGATGCTGCTGAGCGGGGCGGCGATCTTCGGGGCGTTGTTCGTGGCCGGGGCGGCGTTCCAGTTCATCGCGCAGGACGCCGCCCAGGTGCAGAACGCCTTCACGTACGGCGGGAACACACTGCTGCAGTACCCGCCGTCGATCTTCGCGAAGGACCTGGTGCGCGGGGTGACGTTCGTGGTGCCGCTGGCCTTCGCGAACTGGTTGCCCGCGCTGTACGTGCTGGGCCGGGAGTACCCGTTGGATCTGCCGGACTGGGTGGCGTTCCTGTCCCCGGTGGTGGCGGTCCTGTTCTGGCTGCCGGCCGGTCTGGCCTGGCGCTCGGGCCTGCGCGCCTACCGCAGCACAGGAAGCTGATCCACAACATCGAACGAGGCAGGGCATCGGGCATGGACGCAGAAACACGTACGGGTTCCGACACCGACGTCGGAACCGACACCGATATCAACACCGACACAGGCACCTCCACCGGATTCATCGAGCTCGACAACGTGGAAAAGGTCTTCGACGTGCGTCGCAAGACCGGTTTCATGCGCAGCGAACGCCGTCAGGTACGGGCGGTCGACTCGATCAGCTTCCGTGTCGCGCGCGGCGAGATGGTCGGCTACATCGGCCCGAACGGTGCGGGGAAGTCGACCACGATCAAGATGCTGACCGGCATCCTCACCCCGAGCGGCGGCCGGCTGCGGGTGGCGGGCATCGACCCTTCGAGGGAGCGTACGAGGCTGGCGCACCGGATCGGTGTGGTGTTCGGCCAGCGCACCACGCTCTGGTGGGACCTGCCGCTGCGCGACTCGTACCGTCTGATGCACCGGATGTACCGGATTCCCGACGCGCGCTACCGGGAGAACCTGGCCCGCTGTGTCGAACTCCTCGATCTGGGCGAGCTGTTGGACGTTCCCGTGCGGCAGTTGTCGTTGGGGCAGCGGATGCGTGGTGACATCGCGGCGGCGCTGTTGCACGATCCCGAGGTGCTGTACCTGGACGAGCCGACGATCGGTCTGGATGTCGTCTCCAAGTCGAAGGTCCGTGGGTTCCTGCGGGACCTGAACGCCGAGCGTGGCACGACGGTGCTGCTCACGACCCATGATCTGACGGACATCGAGCAGCTCTGCAAGCGGGTGATGGTGATCGACCACGGCCGCCTGATGTACGACGGCGCCCTCGCGGGTCTGCATGAGGTGGGCGAGAGCGAGCGGACGCTGGTGGTCGACCTGGAGCGTCAACTGCCGCCCATCCGGCTGGAGTCGGCGCCCTCGGTCCGTACGGTGAAGGTGGAGGGGCCGCGGCAGTGGCTGGCCTTCCCGGCGTCGGAGTCGGCCGCTCCGCTGGTCGCCCGGATCGCCGCGGACTACCCGTTGGTCGACCTTTCGGTGCGGGAGCCGGACATCGAGGCCGTGATCGCGAAGATGTATGAGTCCGCCACCGGCATGTAGGGCTGTGGGGTGGCGCAGGCGTTCAATAGGCTGCGCGGTATGACAAGTGACCTTCCGGAAATGCGTGCTTCCGATGCCGAGCGCGAGCGTGTCGCCGAGACTCTGCGCGAGGCGGTTGCCGAGGGTCGGCTGGAGATGGAGGAGTTCGAGCAGCGGCTCGACGCGGCCTACAAGGCGCGTACGCATGGGGAGTTGGAGCCGCTGGTCCGGGATCTTCCGGCGCCGGGCGCGGCGGTGGCCCCGGTGGGTGCGGCTCCGGCGCGGACCGGATCGGAGAGGCGGTGGGCGGACCGGATCGGCAAGCCCGCCACGTCGGGCGGCGCGTTCGCGTTCTGGGGTGGGTTCGGTCGCCGGGGGAACTGGACGGTGGGCCGGAAGTTCACCGCGTTCGCGATGTGGGGCGGCGGTGAGATCGATCTGCGTGAGGCGAACTTCGAGGACCGCGAGGTGGTCATCCGCTGTTTCACGATCATGGGCGGTATGCAGGTGACGGTTCCGCCGGAGCTGAATGTCGAGGTCAAGGGGATCGGCATCATGGGCGGCTTCGGGGAGCGCTCGAAGGATGAAGGGGTCCCGTCGCCGGACGCCCCGCGGGTGCGGATCACCGGGTTCGCGCTGATGGGGGGTGTCGGTGTGGAGCACAAGCGGAGCAAGGCGGAGAAGCAGCGGCTGAGGGACGCGGAGCTGGAGCGGCTGCGGGAGCTGGACCGGGAGCGCGGGCGCGGCCGGGGCCGGCTGGAGAAGGGCCGGGGCCCGTCGGACCGGTCCGAGGACTGAGGCAGCGCCCCGGGGCGTGAGGAGCGCGCCGGGGGTCAGAGCTGGTCGGACCTGGGCCGGTCGTGCACCAGCGTGGTCAGGTCCACCAGTGAGCCCAGTTGCCGGTAGCCCGCGTCGTTCAGATGGAGATGGTCGCCGCCGTCGTAGGCCGGCCGGAGCCGGGTCGGGCGGTAGGGGTCGCGGGCCGCCGCGTCGAAGTCGATGACGTGGTCGAAGATCCCGCCTGCCCGGATCAGCGCGTTGACCCGTTCCCGTACGTCGTTGCGCGCGGGTGTCCAGGTGCGGTACCCCTCGTACGGCATCAGGGTCGCCCCGACGACCCGGAGTCCGCGTGCGTGGGCGCGCTGCGTCATGGACCGCAGGCCGTCCGCGATGCGCTGCGGGTCGGTCTCCTGCGGGGTCTGCTGCACATCGTTGATGCCGAGTGCGATGACGACGGTCTTCACTCCGGCGACGTCCAGTACGTCGCGTTCGAAGCGGGCGCTCGCCCGTACGCCGCTTCCGTCGCGCAGGATGCGGTTGCCCGCGATGCCCGCGTTGGCCACCCCGTACCGGCCGCGCAGCCGGTCGGCGAGCACGTCGGGCCAGCGGCTGTTCGTGTCGAGGGTGGAGCCGGTGCCCGCGGTGAGCGAGTCGCCGATCACGGCTATCGTTCCGGCGGCGACCTGGGTGTGCACGTCGACCGCGGTGAGGTAGCGCCAGCCGTCGGTCCGCCGGGTGCCCCACGCGGTGTTCACGTACGACGTCTGGTGGCTGCGCTCGTGGACGGTGACGGGCCCCTGGGCGGTGGGGGTGCGCAGGGTGATCACGAGATCGGTGTCGGCGGCGACCGGGACGACGACGGGGTCGCTGACGATCTGCCCGCCGGCCGCGACGGTCACGGTGCGCGCGCCTCCGAAGGTCACCGGGCGGGTGTTCACGGTGACGCGGTCCATGACCAGCGGGCGGGTGCCGAAGACGTTGGAGAGGGTGATGCGGGCCGCGTCGCCGCCGATACTGGTGTGCACGACGTTACGGATGGTGCGTCGGTTCAGGGCGCTGCCGTTGTAGGAGTCGACCACCCCGGCGACGGGTGCCGCCGTCCAGGTCGCGGCCCAGAGGCCGGTGGAGTGGGCGGGGGCGGCGGGCGTACGGGCCACGGACCGCGGGTCGGGTGCGGCGATCTGCTTCGGCCGGGTGCCGGAGCCGGAGAACAGCAGGGAGCCGGCGAACGCCACGGCGGCGGCGAGCGCGGCGGTGCCCGCCACGAGGGCGATGAGCAGGGCGTACCCCTGGCGCCTGGGCATGGGCGGTGTGTCTCCTCATGATCAATCGGACTGGTCCCATGATGGGGCAGGGCGTCGGGAACTCGACGTGCGGCCCGGGAGTAGGTCAGGTAGGGACAATGCGTACGGGACACCGGGGGCGAGGCGTACGCGGACGGGTGGAGCGGATGGAACGGATCGACCGGACCGGAGCCGGGGAACAGGGCGCGCGGCAGCGGGAGCGTGCCGGGGAGCAGGTGGCGGGTGCGGCCCGTTCCGTACCGGGTGGCCGTCCTGCGCCTCTCGCCTCGTTCGCGTACACCGCGGCCGACGAGGAGAAGCGGCGCGGTGTGCGCCGGATGAAGACCACGGCAACGGGCCTCCTTCTGCTGGTCGCGCTCGTGTACGTACTCGCCACCTGGGCGAAGAACGCGGGTGTGGGCGGCTGGCCGGGCTTCGTCGCCGCGGCCGCCGAGGCGGGGATGGTGGGTGCGCTGGCCGACTGGTTCGCCGTCACGGCGCTGTTCAAACGTCCGCTCGGCCTGCCGATCCCGCACACCGCCATTATCCCCACCAAGAAGGACCAGCTCGGAGCGTCCCTGGGTTCCTTCGTCGGCGAGAATTTTCTCTCCGGCGATGTCGTACGGGGCCGGATCCACGCGCTCGGTGTCGGCCGCCGCGTCGGTGCCTGGCTGGCCGAGCCGGAGCACGCGGACCGGGTCACCGCCGAGCTGTCGACCGCGTTGCGCGGTGCGCTGAAGGTGCTGCGGGATTCCGATGTGCAGGCCGTGGTGGGTGAGGCGATCACCCGGCGGGCCAATGCGGCGGAGATCGCTCCCGGGCTCGGCAAGATGCTGGAGAAGATCGTCGCCGATGGCGGCCACCGCAGGGTGGTGGACCTGATCTGTGTACGTGCCCACGACTGGCTGGTGCTGCACGGCGATTCGGTGATGGACGCGGTGCAGGGCGGGGCTCCGGGCTGGACGCCGCGGTTCGTCGACAAGCGGGTGGGGGAGCGGGTCTACAAGGAGCTGCTGCGGTTCGTCACGGAGATGCGGGACATGCCGGGGCACCCGGCGCGCGCTTCGATCGACACGTTCCTGACGGACTTCGCGGCCGACCTCCAGACGGACTCGGACACCCGGGCCCGGGTGGAGCGGCTGAAGTCGGAGATCCTGGGACGCGGCGAGGTCCAGGAGGTCATCGCTTCGGCCTGGTCGTCCGTACGCACGATGATCATCGCGGCGGCGGAGGACGAGCAGAGCGAGCTGCGGCTGCGGGCGCGGGCCTCACTGATGGCGCTGGGGGCGCGGCTGGCGACGGACGGCCGGCTGCAGGCGAAGCTGGACGGCTGGCTGGAGGACGCGGCGGTCTATGTCGTCACGACCTACCGCGCGGAGATCACCTCGCTGATCAGCGACACGGTCGCGAGCTGGGACGCGGACCAGACGTCGAAGAAGATCGAGGCGCACATCGGCCGCGACCTGCAGTTCATCCGGATCAACGGCACGGTGGTGGGTGCGCTGGCGGGCCTGCTGATCTATACGGTGTCGTGGGCGCTGGGCGCGTAGCGGAGCTCGCACAAGTTCGCACAACAGCAGGGGTGGGGGCTCTTCGGAGCCCCACCCCTCTTCCGTGCTTCCGTATGCGCTTCAGGCGGCCCGGCGGGTGACCGCCCATGACGCGGCGGCCATGCTGCCCGCCACGGCGAAGACGGCCGGCCAGGCGCCGACCTTCTTGGCCAGCGGGTGCGAACCGGCGAACGCGGCGACGTACGCCGTGGTCAGCCCGACGGCCGCGCGCGGCCCGGCCTGCCGGTTCCACTCGTACGCGGCGACAGTGCCCGCGGCGGCGAGGGCGACCCCGCCCAGCGGCCGCTTCCTGGTCCACCGCGCGACGGCGTACCCGCCGACCAGCCCGCTCGCCGCCACCGCCGCTGCCGGAACCTTCGCCATCGCAGCCACCTTCGCCTTCTCGTCTGTGTGATCCGGGCCCAGGAGGGTTCTGGCCCGGTTCTTCGAGGCTAACGCGGTGCCCGGATTTCCGGTCGCCGAGGGGGTGCAAGCGTTTATGCGCGCATCGCTGCGACGACCGTGGTCGCGGCGGTGGTTCTCGGGGCGTTCCTGGTGGGCTGCTCCGCCGGGACCTCGCAGGGGCCGGGCGGTGACGTTCCCTATGTGGCGCCGTCCGTGAACGCCGCGGCCGCGTCCAAGGCCGCCGACGAAGCCGCCGCGGCGCAGAGCGCCGAGGACGAGGCCAGTGCGGAGGCGGAGGCGCGCAACAGGCCGGAGGCCGTACGCGACGCCTTCGCGGGGCTCCAGGCCACGCTGAACGACAACTGCACCCCGGGCTCGTCGAATTGCGCCTACTTCCTGGGTCGGGTCCACGACGAACTGGCCCGCCTGGACAAGGCCATGAAGGCGGACGCCCAGGGCCCCGGCCACTTCAAGGAGCCGATCGCCTGGATCGCCACCCTGCGCGGGACGCTGAACGGCGACACCTCCACGGACAACCTGGAGAAGCACCGCTCCGAACTGATCGGCACCCGCGACCGCATCAACACCTGGATGCAGGGCCACCCGGAGGACTACCGCTGACCGGCCGCCACGGTCACGGGCGGTAGAGCGCCCGGCACCGGTCCGGGTCGGCGACCCCGCCCTCCGGGACCGGCAGGAAGTACTCCACCTGCCACTCCTGCGTGCGGCCGGCCTGCCGATTGGGCGTCGTCACCCACGGCGGATAGACGCGGAACGCGCGCTTCCCGCCGGACCCGTCACGCGACACGATGTCCCGCTCGCAGAGCACGTCCCGCGGAAACACGAACTGCCCGGAGCCGCCGGCGTCACGGGTGCTGATGACGAAGAGGTCGACCGGGTCCCCGGCGTCGTAGGGCCGGATCGGCCCACCACCCGCGGACCGCTTCCACACCGTCACGAACTGTCCGGCCTTCGTCGGGGTGGTCCGGGCCACCCGGAACCTGACGGCGGAGCCGCCCACGGTGAATGCGTGTGCCCCGTACTCGGCGCTCTCCGCCTCGGGCACCGGCCGCGTGCACACGAGCCCGCTCGGGTCGTAGACCAGCGTCTTCGCCGCGAGGAGGTCGGCATGCAGGGGCTCGCCGTCCGGCCAGGGCCGGGACGGGGGCGGGGGCTCAGAAAGTGTTGCCATTTCGCCCATTCTGTCAGCGGCTGTCCCGTTGTCACCCGGCCGGGGGCGGGCGATGAGTTTCCCCGGCGCCGGTAACCTCCAACTGTGACCTCTACTCGTCCCGCTCGGCCTCCGCGGCCCGCTCCGTCAGCAGCGCGAGCACCTGCGCCAGCTGCTCACGGGCGCCCGGATCGGTGATGACCCCGTCCGGGCCGACCGCGTTCCGGTCCACGGTGATCCGTACGCAGGCCGGCTCCACGATGTCCGCACCGGTGTAGCCCAGCACCGTACGGAGGGTGGCCTCGGCGCCCTGGCCGCGGCCGGGAGCCGCGGCGTTCACCCAGGCGGTCGGCTTGTCGCAGATCTCGGTACCGCCGACCGTCCAGTCCAGCAGGTTCTTGAACGCCCCCGGCAGGGTCCCCGCGTACTCCGGCGTACAGACGAGTACGGCATCCGCCTCGTCGATCGCCGCACGCAGCTCCGCCACCGGACCCGGCAGCGGATCGGCATCGTCATCGGGGTTGAAGTGCGGGAGCGACGCGAGGCCGCCGTAGAGAACGGTCCGTACCCCCGCGGGCGCCACGTCGCGCGCGGTGCGCAGCACGGTCTCGTTGGAGGAACCGCTGCGCAGGCTTCCGGACAGCAGGAGGATCACAGATGGCGTCGGCATACCCGGTCAACCTGCGACGACCGGCCCCCATTCCCGCATACGACGCCACCCCGGCACGAGCGCGGGGCGGCTCGTACCGGGGTGGTGGTCGCGGGGTGCGGCAGGATCAGCTGAAGACGACCGAGCGGAGCTTCAGCCGCTCGGAGGCGTGGCCGCCGTGGGGCCGAAGGGTGAAGTAGGCGCCCTCGCAGTCGGGCCCGCTGAAGACCGTCGCGCTGGAGTCGGTGTAGTTCCACGGAGTGTGGGCGGGGTTCGTCGAGAGGGGGTCGGCCACCTCGGGCAGGGTGATGCACATCTGGCTCGGCGGGTCGGAGAGGAGGCCGAGCCGCGGTGAGCCGTCGAGACCGGTGTAGGTGTACGCGAAGTCTCCGGTGGCCGCACTGGCCGAGGTCGGCACGGCGACGATGAGCGCGAGCGCGCCGAGGGCGGCAGCAACGGTGGAACGAAGACGCATGAGGGGAACTCCTTGTGCGGGGGGTCGGAAACGACAGCAAGTCTGTGCCGCTGAGCTGCGGTTACTGCCGAATATGGGGTTCCGTCACCCGGACGGGAGCTGCTGAATCGGTTCTTCCGACGGCCATGCGGGTCATGAGCCGGTCCCACCGTGTTGACCACATCACCGCACCGGTCCGCCGTCAGGTTTTAGTGTGGCCGAGTGAAGACGCAGATGATCGTGCTCAACGGTGGTTCCAGCTCGGGGAAGTCCGGGATCGCCCGGTGCCTTCAGGCAGTGTTGCCGGACCCGTGGCTGACCTTCGGTGTCGACACACTGGTCGAGGCGATGCCCGCGTCCATGCGTGCGTCGGACGCAGGCATCGAGTTCGCTCCGGACGGCGAGGTGGTCGTCGGCCCCGAGTTCCGTACGTTGGAGACGGCATGGATCGAGGGGGTCGTCACGATGGCCCGCGCGGGAGCCGGGGTCATCGTCGACGAGGTGTTCCTCGGCGGCGCGGCCTCCCAACAGCGGTGGCAGAAGGCGCTCGGTGAGATCCGGGTGCTGTGGGTCGGCGTCCGGTGCGAGAGCGTCGTCGCCGCAGCCCGTGAGATCGCGCGGGGCGACCGCGTCCCCGGCATGGCGGCCGCACAGGCGGACATGGTCCACCAGGGCGTGACCTACGACGTCGAGGTGGACACGACGCGGAGCGAGTCCATGGAGTGCGCGCGCATCATCGCAGCCCACATCGGCTGACCGGGCGCGCCCCCACTGATCGTTTCCGGCCACAGCACCACGCATCGCCGTGCTGTACGTCGCCGCACCACGCATCGCCGCACCACGCATAGCCGTACTATGCGTTGTCGCCGAGCGCCAGCTCACCGACGACCTGATCCCCGCTCGTCTCCCCGGTCAGCCGGAACCCGAGCTTGAAGTAGAACTGCTCGGGCCCGTGTTCACCGGGGACCCAGGACACGGTCGCACGCGTCTGCCCCCGCCGCCGGATCTCCTCGCACACCGCCTCCACGGCGAAACGGCCGTATCCCCGCCCCTGCTGATCGGCCGCGATGTTCAGCCGCCAGAGCCCGGAGCGCAGCCTGTCGTCGTTCGGGTCGTCCGGGTAGAACCGGACATCGAAGAAGGCCATGACGAAGCCGACGAGCTGCTCGCCGTCGAAGATCAGCCGGGGCCAGGCGATGTCGGGGGCCGCGTAGGCCTGAGCCAGCGACCAGGCGACGGGCTTCACGAGCCCGTCCTGGTCGGGGCGTACTTTCAGTTGGCAGGCGGCCTCGACGTTGTCCGGCGTGACCTTTTGGAGTCGCAGTGATGAAGACATGCGGGCAACCTACAGACCCGCCACCACCAGGATGCCCGGTGCCGCCGAGGTGGCGGTACCGGGCATCCAGCGAACTCCCTTTGGAGCGAGGTCAGTTCGCGGGGGCCTGGTAGAGGCCCCGGCCGGCGCGGTGGGCCCGGGAGGTGGCGACGAGCCTGTCGAGGGTGCTGCGGACGGTGTTGATGCCGTTGGGGGTGAGCTCACGCCCCAGGGCCTTCGTGACGTCACGGGCGCGGACGGGGGTGTCGCCGGACGCGGCGAGCACCTTCATGGCGAGCTCGGTGAGGCTTCCGCTGTCGTCGACGGCCGGTGCGGCGGCCGCGGCGGTCTCGGTCTTCTTCGGCGCCTTGGCCTTCGCGGGCCTGGCGGCCTTGGTCGCCTTGGCCGCCTTCGCCGGTGCGGCGGACTTGCTGTCCTTGACCGCCTTGGTCGCCCTGGCCGTCTTGGCAGCCTTGGCGGGTGCGGCGGACTCCGTGTCCTTGGCGCCCTCGCTGTCCTTGGCGTCCTTGATGTCCTTGATGTCCTTGACGTCCTCGGCAGGCTTGGCGACGACGGCCTTCTTGGCCTGGCCGCGCTGGGCCCTCGGCTTGGCGGCAGCCTGCTTGCGGCCCTTGGGCGCGGCGGGCGCCTTACGGGCGGCACGGCGCGCGGGGGCGGCTGCCGCCTGCTCCTGCGGAGCCTCCGCCTGCACGACGGAGTCGACGGAATCCTGTGCCTGCTGCGGAATCTTGGGAGCGGGAACGCTCGCCGCCTCGGCCTTGGCGTCGTCGGCCTTGACCTCTTCGGCCTCACCCGGCTCCGCCACCTTCGGCTCCGCCGCCGCGCTCGCGTTCGCGCTCACGGAGGGAGCAGGGGCGAGAGCGGGAGCACCCGACAGGGCGCGCAGCGCGGTCAGCGCGGTACGCATCGACTCCAGGCGTTCGGTGACAGTCGCGAGTTCCTTCTCCAGACTCTGCTGGTGCTGCTCCAGGAGAGGAAGTTCCGCCTCCAGCAAGGTAGTTGTGGCATCGATAGTGACCAATGTGTTGGTCTCGGAGGTCATGTTGTCGTCCTTCTGTCCCGGCCGACCGTTGGTGACCGATGTATCGCAGGGTAAGGGGTGTTGTGTTGTGGCCGGAAATCGCCCGTACGTTATGGCGTTCCGCGAAGCATCGTCAGCACTGGCCGTCAGTCTCCTGAACGACGGAGCGGCGTGCCCCGGAGTTGGCACGGGAGACACTCGTTTGGCCGTACCCGTGGCCGTACTCGCACCCGTACCCGGGGCATCGGCGAGCCCCATGAATTGTCATCGGTGCCGCCTGTGATCCACCGGACCCGTAGAAGTGAGGAGGCGGTCCGGTGCGCACCGCACCGGACCGCCTCCTCGCCTCCCCTCGCCTCCACGAGTCGCGTCAGACCCCCACCTCCCCGAGCGCCTGCGCGCCAGGGGCGGACGACACGGCCTGCCGCTCACCGCCCCGATCTGCCCCGAGACCCAGCCGCAGCCCCATCACGATCAGAGCAGCAACTGCGAATCCGCTGCCGACCCAGGCGAGTTGACGGGCTCCGTACTCCGCCAGGACCCAGCCGCCGACCGCGGTGCCGATGGTGATGCCGAGATTGGAGAACGAGATGAAGAGGCTGTTCCCGAACTCGGGCGCGTCAATGGCGTCCCGCCCCAGCCAGCTCTGGCTCACGATGAGCCCGCCCGAATGCACGGCACCCCACACCAGGACCGCCAGAACCATCGGTGCGAACAGCGGGCCGACGGCGTACAGCAGGACGTAGACCAGCAGACACAGCGCCGGGTAGGCGACGACGGTGCGGACGAGGTTGCGTCGCAGCAGGCTGCCGAAGGCGAAGTTCCCGAGGATCATCACGATGCCGAACGCCATCAGCATGGCGCTGACCCACGTACCGTCCATGTGCGTGACCTGACCCAGGTACTCGGCGAAGTAGCCGTAGACCGAGAACATCGCCGCGAAGACGAGGACGACGGACGCGATGGTCAGCCACATCCGGGTGCGCTTGAGAATGCTCAACTGTGCACCGTAGGAGGCCCGTTGGCCGACCGGCATCGACGGAACGAACCGCAGGATGCCCAGGAACGCGACCAGGTTGACGAGCGCACCGAACCAGAAGGCCGAAGCCAGCGACAGGTGCTCGGCGAGATACGAGGTCAACGGCACACCGAACGCGAAGCCGACGGTGACCCCCGCGAACACGGTCGTCGTGGCCCGGGTCGCGTCCTTCGCGGGTACCAGCCGTGCGGCGGTGGCGAGCGCGACCGCGAAGAACACGGGATGGAAGAGGGCGGGAATGACGCGGAAGGCGAGCATCACCTCGTACTGCGTGGTGAGCGCGTAGACGGCGTTGGAGACGGCGAACACCGCGATCGCGGCGGCGAGCACCTTCTTGCGGTCGATGCCGGAGGCGAGCAGCGTTGTGAACGGCCCGGACACCGCGATGACCAGGGCAAACACTCCGACGAGCCAGCCGGCGGTGGACGGCGTGACACCGAGTTCGGCCGAGACCTGGGGGAGCACGCCGACCATGCCCATCTCGGTGGTGATGATCCCGAACACGCCCAGGGCGAGTACCAGGACGGTGAGAGAGGTCTTTCGCATCGGAACGATCGATACCTTTCATCAAATCTGGAAAAGTAGATACATTGGGTCAGGGGTAGGAGCTGCGTGCGGGATTCGGAATCAAGTGATCTACAACTCGTCGCGGACGTACGCGGCGAACTCGGCGATCACCGGCTCGTTGCGCCGGTAATACGTCCACTTGCCGATGCGTTCGGAGGTGAGCAGCCCCGCGTCCCTCAGGGTCTGCAGATAGCCGGACACCACCGACTGCGCCAGCCCGGAGCGTTTCTGGATGTCGCCGACGCACACGCCGATATGGAACCCGAGCCCCTGCTGCCGGTAGGAGTCCTCGTCGAAATGCTTCTCCGGCTCCCGCAGCCACTGCATGAACTGCAGGCGCGCGGGATTGGCGAGCGCCTTGTGTACGGCCAGCGGGTCCATCGCTCCACCTCTCCGTGGTCTCTCTACGGTACGAATCTAGCTTTCGCGATATGTAGTGCCAAGTCAAATCGCGCAAGCGACGACTGCGGCGCGCGGCCGGCGGTGGGTGGCGGGCGCCTCCCCCTCGTCCTCAATCGTTATGCGGAACCAATGGCACGAATGATGTGATAGGCGGCATAGATGTATCGATGTTCCTTGACGGACTCATACCGGTCGCAGGAGGCTGAGGCGCCCCCCACGGAAGCCCTTCTCACCGTTGGATTTGCCCATGCGCTCACTTGCTTCCGCAGGCACGCTCACAGCCGCCGTCGCCGCGGCGATGCTGCTCGCCCCTGCCGCCCATGCCACCGCTCCCGGCGACAACGGCACCGTGAAGATTCACGATGCCAAGACCGGTGAAGAGCTCCGTAAGAACGAGCCGCACGTATGCACCTTCTACCTCGACGCCTTCGGGTTCGACGGCAGCCAGAACGTCGACTGGCGCATCGAGGCGTGGGCCCCGACCGCCCACGTCAAGGGTGAAACCGTGAAGTCCGGTTCGCTGACGCTCGACGCCGAGGGCCATGGCCGTACGCCGGACCAGTCCCTGCCCGACGGTCACTACAAGCTGTTCTGGAACTTCGACGGCGAACACGGCCGGGCCAAGCACAAGGTCTTCTGGACCGACTGCGGCGAGGAGAAGCCCGGCGGCGGCAAGCCGTCGCCCTCCGCCCCCGAGTCGACCCCTGCTACGCCGTCCTCCTCGCCCTCTTCCCCGTCCGGCCCGGCGCAGCCGACCGAGGCGCCCACCTCGTCCGCCCCCGCGGGCACCGTCTCCACTCCACAGGCTTCGGCTTCCTCGCCCGCCGCGTCGTCATCGCCGTCCGCGCACGGTGACGGCAACCTCGCCGAGACCGGCACGGGCGCGCCGGTCGGCCTGCTGTCCGCAGCCGCCGCCGCGCTCGTCGCGGCAGGCGCCTACCTGGCGCTCCGCCGCCGCAAGGCACAGCAGCAGCACTGACACGCCCTGTTGCACCACACCGCTGCCCCCACACTCCGCGCCGGAGTGTGGGGGCAGCGGCATGTGCGCCCCGGCCCGGGGCGCGTCGAGGTGCCGCGCACCGCCGACGTCCGGGCGGTGGCGTGAAGTCCCGTAGGCGTGGCGGCAGATGAAGAACATGCGGTACGGTGACGAAATCGTCACGCTCTGTGTGTTCACGCGCACATAGGGCGGCCCCCGGCGGTGCGCCAACACCAACCCGAGGGCCTACACCACCAGTGGAACAGGACCACCGGAAATGTTGCGTCATGCTATCGCGCCGTCCGCGCGCTATACGAAGGCATCACACGATGTCGTCCGCCACCCGCGTCTGAACAGTGACGCGAAGATCCTGCTCCTGTACGTCCAGGGCCTCCCCGCCAACACCACCTTCAAGCCCTTGAGCGAACTGGCCCAGAAGCTGGGCATCAAGGGCCGCGCGTACCAGAAGGCGAAGCAGCAACTGGTCGAGAACGGGTACGTACACGAGTGGCGCAGCCAGAGCGACGGCGGCCGCTGGCTCACCGAGCAACTGGTCGCGAACACCGCCCTGACGGGTGAGCAGGCATCCCACGTACGAGGAACCCCACCAGCCACCCCGCACGCCACCCCACACGCCGCTCCGCCCATCGCTGCGCCACCGAGTACGCACTCTCCGACGGTCGGTGTACCGACTGCCCGGACGGCCGGTGGCTATGAACCGGTAGAAGACAACAGCGATAAAACCACTCCCCACCCGCCCTCCGAACACTCCGAAGCCTCCGAACCTTCCGAACCGGAGCGCCCGGCCTCAACAGCGGACCCCGCCCAGCTGGCCCGCGCCGAACGCGTCCTGCTCTCCCTGCGCCACTCCCGCCGCGAACTGCACCTGGGCGTACGCGAGGCCGCCAAGCTGGCCGTCGAAGCAGTCAAGTGGCTGGAGCGCGGCCTGAGCGAGTCCGACCTACGCCAGGCCCTGCTCGCCGAACGCCCGAAGGACGGCGTGCGCTCGGCAGTCGGCTTCCTCCGCTACCGCCTCGTCCAAAAACTCCCCGAACCCCGGACGACCCCAGAGTTCTTCGAACCCGCACGCCCCCGCGAGCTGATCGAATGCCAGGTCCCGGGCAAGAAGCACACCTTCCGCCCCCTGCTGGACGAGACGGAATGCACCCCGTGCCGCCTGATCGCAGTGAACACCATGTACTCCGAAGCCCCCTCACCGGAGCCCGATCCCCTGCCCTGGCGAGAACGCTTCGCAAGGATCAACACAACACCGACGGCCGCTCCTGGCGTGGGCTGACGGCTACCGCGCCCTCTCCAGGACGTATGTGTTGCGGTTGTCGGGGTCGCTGAAGAAGAAGTACAGAGCCAGCCCTTCCTCGCGTCGCTCCAGCTCCAGGGTCCAGGTGTACGAGTCCGGAGCGGGCTCCCTGGAGTCGTCGCCGAGGACCGTCTCGTCCGCCGCACCCGCCGGCTCGCGCCATGCCGACGACGTGCGCCGAGTCACGCTCAAAGACACGTGCTGACCGTCGCTCCAGCCCATGGGCCGGTCGGTCAGCTCCCACGTCCCGGTGCCGGACATCCGCCATTGCTCGTCGAAGTCGAAGTCCCGCCCATCGAGTTGCCTCACAACAGCCGTACCGTCCGCCCGCATGGTGACCTCCGTGCCATCGATGCACTGCCAGGTCCCGACGATCTCCGCAGCCGAGACCCCGGTGACGGCCGGCACATCCGCGTACTGCCCGGGCACACACCCGAACAACGGCAGCAGAACAAGCAACAAGGCGCCCAGCCCGCCCGATACGCCACGACGACTACTGCCTACCCCTCCCGTGCCGAACCCTGCGCTCATGCCCGCCCCCACCCATCTGCCGCCGCGTTTGCGGGCGGACGGCGATCATCCTCGTACCGAGGGAGTGGGGAGTGTGTCGCGGGGTGCTCAAGTTGGAGAACTGACGTCTGCTCCACTGCCCGTTCGCTTGCTGCGGTGAGCTCGGTTCGCAGAGATCAATACGACACCGGCGGCTCTACTGGTTGAGGGCTAAGGAGAAGCCGTGACTCTTGCTGAATTCCACGAAGACGGACCAGGATCCCGGTGGAATGTGCAGAATTGCCCGCTCCCGGTTCTTGCTGTCCCGGACCATGACCGCGGCGGGTTGGTTGTCGGAAACCTCGACGCAGTTGTCATGGCTGGTGTACGTACTGGTGCGCCAATTCGGTGCTTCGGGCATGCGCGCCCCTTAATATCGGTCGAAGTGTTGGATCGCGGTGAGGATCAGCTCCCTCGCCGCCCTTCCGTAAACGGCTGACTGCTTCAATGAGGCAAAGGCCTTGGCATAGAGCTCAACCTCCCGAGGCTGGGTCACCGAGAACTCGGCAGAATAGGTCTCGACGAGAACGAGTTTGTTGTCGAACATCGAGAACGAATTGCCAGGCCAGATGCTCAGAGGTGAAGACCGCGGCACCAGGCCCAGACTCAGCCGCGGAAGGCCCATCACTGCGAGAAGCCGGTCGAGTTGCCCCTTCATTACCTCAGGGCCACCGAAATTTGAGTAGAGAGCTTGCTCGGCGAGCAGTACGTTGAAGATCCGGTTGCCTTGGGTGAGATATCGCTGTCGCTCCAGCCTCTTGGCCGTGGCAGCCTCGGAATCATCTGGGATTCCGTAGAACTCTACGACCTGTTTGAACGTTTCCGCAGCGTACTCCGCTGTCTGAAGCGTCCCCCAAATGAGAGTGGGGTGCCAGATGCGAAATAGTTTGGTTCTGGCGTAGACCGGCAGAGCTTTGCTCTGGCGCTTCTCAGCTCCGGGGGAGAGTTGTCGGCGCCATTCCAGCCACAGCTCGTCGATATGTCGGACAGTGGCGATCAAGTCGGGGGCCTGGTCCTGAGTGTTGGTCTTTTCGCACCAGATGCGAATGTCGTCTTCACTGGCGGCCTGTCGGCCGAGCTCGATGCGGGAGACCTTGGATTCCTGCCACCCAGTGGCATGGGCGAATGCCCGGCCGCTTGCGAACCCTGCATCCTTGCGGGTCGAGCGAAGCCGGGCACCCAGCGCCTCGCGTGCTTCCTGTGCGTTGGTGCTCACCGATGAGTCAGGGCTTGTACTCGGTGTGCGGGGTGGCTACGGACCAGAGCAGATCCCGCAGTCGAACACATTCGCCCACGATGTCGCGATCCTCGATGATCTCCGATCCCAGAACTCGACCCTCCGGGTCGAAGTGACCGACTGCGAGCAGGCGGTCGTCGTACAGCCACCAGTCATTGCCCGCTACGGGGTACGAGACGCCTTCCGGTACCAGGTGCCGAGGTAGCCAGCGGATGTCTTCGCCGGCCTCGATGTTGAGGTGGGTCAGCGAATTCTCCCATTCGACGTATCGGGAGTGCGGTTCCGTGACCACCCGGACCCGGCGCACGGTCTTGCCCTCGACAGTCACCCGCTGCATGAGCGTCTTCCACGGGGCGAGCCACGAGTAGTCGTCGGAATCGCCCCTCTGCCATCGTGCATAGGGCGTGTCTTCGATCGGCGATCCGTAGTCGTCCCTCAGTTCCAGATGGAATGCGTCGCGCTCGAAGCTTTTGAACAGCTCGTCACGCTGGGCGCTGGTGATCAGGTCCACTGTTCTCCTTCAGCAGTGCAGTGATCGAGGACGTGGGGACCTCGATGCAGTCCTCGTAGTCAGGCAACCGCATCTGGCCCAAGGCCTCGGCATCTCGCATCTTCGGCCCCTGCACGATGCATGTGCCTTGCTCTGTGATGAGCATGATCGGCGGCTCGAAGGTCTTGATCTCGCCGGACGGCAGGCCGTCTTTGGTCAGGTGCTCGAACAGTTCGGTCGGCACCTCGACCGCGGTATGACCTTCCGGCAAGTCGAGCTTCATCAGCAAGTCTTGGGCGTAGATCTTCCAACCTTGAACGACGTAGCTGTTCTGGTCGCTGGCGTACAGGGTGGGGCTGTCTCCGGGGGTGGAGTTCTTACCGAGGAACCGTAACTTCATGGTTGCTCTCCAGTCCGCTGCCTTGCGCAGGTTTGCGTGACAAGCCGATCGTCGACCAGGCATTTGGGCCCGTCAATCGAGATGCTGCAAACTCTCGCAATCTTCTTGGGAGTTGGTTCCGCCCCGGTCTACGTTCGTCTTCGCATCGTCGTGAGGAACCGACCGCTGACCAGGAGCCATCGATGCAGACCCCTCGCAAGGACCAATTGACGAACGTCGGAGGTACACGCGACCTCGGATTGGGCCACTGGTCCCATCCACTGCTGGGCTGCCTCGTCATCGACCACGCTCACGGCGATCAGATCGGCATACTTCGTGGGCTCGCCCCCGATGTAGCGGAGGCCGACATCGGACCGTCCCGCTCGATTCCGAATACCCCACCCGTGGCGTGGCTCGCCCCGGAGAGGGGCGGAGTGGAGTGGACTACCGATCCCGCTTTCATCGAGGCAGCGGGTCCCGCGGCGAACAGCGCGATCTTACGCACATGAAGGGCCCCACGCGTCTGCAGGCCGGGTGCGGCAGGTGGACGGATGGGGCTCAGCGCACCACGGCGCGGAGAACGACTCTTCGCACACTCCATGCATCGAGAGGACCATTCCATGGCGACGAACCTCTACAGCCTTCCCACAGAGGGCGCCCTGTTCGAGAACTTCTGTGGCGGCAACCTGGGCGGCGAGCACGAATCGTGTGTCGAGGTCGGTGCAATCCCCGGATCGACCTCCGCTTTCACCCTCCGCGACAACAAGCCCGAGGGAGCTGGCATCGAACTGCGATTCACCAAGGCAGAGCTCGACGACTTCGCGGTCGGCTGGGCCAAGAAGCAGGGGCTCGCGCTCTGATTCGGCAGTTTCCCGCGTCGCACCAGTCGGGCTGCTCTGCTTCGGCAGGGCGGCCCGGCACATTCTGGAAGGGCAGAAATGAGCTGGTCAGGACACTGGCACGGGTACGGGCCATGGATCGGGACCGGGGCCGCGTACGCGCAGGAAGGAAACCGTCGGCCCCCGCACCCCAACGGTCCACCGCAGCAGGCCTCGCCGGAGGACAAGGCTGCGTACAGGGTGTTTGAGCGATACCGCGAGGCTGCTGCGGACTTCCAGGCGGGCAGCTTGCCGCCCTTGATGACGGGCCACTGGTTGCTCAAGCGGACCCAGAGCGCGGCCGATCGCACGTGGACCGACGTCGGTATCGCGTTGGCGTGGCTGACGAAGCACTACCAGGAGAACCCTCCGTTTGAGCGCGAGGACGGCAGGCAGGCGTATTGCGGCCTGGAGGAGAAGTTGGAGTATGCCTGTGACGTGCTGCCTCGTGGTGTCGATGTGAGTTGGGTGCACTACACCAAGTCGAAGAGCCTGTTCTCGCTTTCCGCTGTGTGTTGCCCGAACCGCTTCCACCCGGACGTTCCCTGCCCCCTCCCACCTTCGTAGCGCGAGAGGAGACTCCGTCATGTCGCTACGCCTCCTGCTGCCCGAGAACGGTGTCGTCGATCTCTTGACGACTTGGCCCGATGAACCCCGTGTGTACGAGCGTGGGTCGACGGAACTGGATGCCACGGTCACCGCTGAATTCCTCGACGAGTACGTGGAAACCGGCTGCGTACCCGCGAGCGAGATCGCAGTCGTCAAGGCTCCCAATCCGTCGCTGAATCGCGATGCATTCATGCGCAACGGGCGTACTGATGCCGCCAAGCTGCGGCAGCTCCACGACCGGGGCTTCACCATCCGCTTGGGGAACCTTCAGCGAGTCGTGCCGTTCTTGGCACGTGCCTCCCGCCGCATCCAGGAGGAGACGGCGGGCTACTCGAACTACGTCCATGCCTTCCTCACCCCTCCTGGCAACCAGGGATTACGCCACCACTGGGACCAACAGATGGCCGTGATCGTGCAGGTGGCCGGGGTGAAGCGGTGGCAGTTGTGGCGACCTCCGGTGGTTGCCCCCATGCGGGAGTTCAACGAGAGCTGGCGGGTGTGGCGTGATGACTACATCTCGAGATGGGAGGCAGCCGGACCTGACCTGGAGTTTGATCTGAAGGCCGGCCAGTCCCTCATCCTGCCGCGGGGCTGGGTCCATAACCCGAGCGTGGCCGAGTTCGACAAGCGCAGCCTTCACCTGACCTTCGCGATCAGGGAGCGGACCCGGTTGTGGTTGGCCGAGCAGTTGCTCGCCGGAGCCATCAGACAGGAGGAGTTCCGGCACATCGTCCTGCCCGGTGCGATGCACGGCATGGAACTGAATCGGGAACTCGGGCGGGCGCGTTCGGACTTGATGAGATACGTAGCAGGGCTCGACCTTGCCGAGGTCGCGTCGGCAGTGCGCCAGTCAGCCATGACGGAGCTGGAATACACGACGTGAGTGCGTGGACACCGCCCGGACGGCCGGAGCAAGCGCCCGGGGTTCCGCCCGTGGTACCACGGCGCCTGCTCGGCCGCCTTGTTCGCTAGGCTCGATGAGTTGACCGCGGCAGCTTCTGGTGCTTCGACGGCCGCCTCGTGGTCACCGAGGACTGGCCCGCCGAACTGTGGCTGGACGACGCCGACACCACGTACCAGCGGGTGTGGCAGGCCCTGAGCGAATCCGCCGTCTTCGGAGCCGACGCACTACCTGCGATCGCCCAGGCCCGCCGGAGCATCGACGTTCGCTGACGGCGGGCGCTGCGCTCGCTCGGACGCTGGCCTACGAGGCGCGGAGTGAAGCGACGAACCGCTCCCACGCGCTGCGGCGCACGGATATGTGGGGACCACGGGGCTGCTTGGAGTCCCGTACGCCGACCGTCGAGCGCAGGTCCGCGACCTCGACGCACTCGGTGCCGCTGCCACCACTGTGAGTACTCTTCCGCCACTGGAGGGGAGGCGGATTCATCGCACGTCCAACTGCTGATGCCGTACGGCGGTGAGGAACCCGCTCCACGACGCGTTGCTGAACGTCAGCATCGGACCGTCAGGGGCCTTCGAATCGCGGACCGCGGTGGCCTGGGGGAGGCGGGCGGCCTCAACGCACTCAGTCGTGTTCGCTCCGCTGTATGACGACTTGAACCAGGGGAGAGACTCGGGGGAGTGAGGTACCGGAAGCATTACATCTCCTTGCGGACGCGCTCGATCAAGGCCGACGACGCGGCCATGTCCAACGCTTGTGCACGCAGGTAGTCGAACGCAAGTCTGTATCGGTCGAGTTCTTCGTCCTTCTCCATGAAGAGTGGGCCGACATGCAGGTCGACGTACACAACATCCAGGCTCGCTTCGGCCCCGCCCAGGATCACGAAACTGCCCAGGGCTGCGCCGTGAGCGCCCTTGGAGAAGGGGAGGACCTGCAGGGTGATGTGCTGCGAGATGTTGGCTTCGAGCAGGTGGCCCAGCTGATCGCGCATGCTCTCGGGGGATCCGACCACGCGCCGGATCACCGACTCGTCGAGGATCGCCCACAGGTGGGGCGGTTTCGGCCGGTTCAGGATCTCCTGGCGCTTCATGCGGATGTCCACCAGACGCTGGATTTCCTCGGGTGCCAGCCGCATCTCGCTGGCGCCTTGAATCGCCATGCTGTAGTTCCGTGTCTGCAGTAGGCCGGGTACGTAAGTGCTGGAGAAGTGGTCCTCGCGCACGGCGTCGTCTTCGAGCGTCAGCAGGAGATTCATGTCTGCGGGGATGGAGTCGGTGTACGGCCCCCACCAGCCCTGCTGCTTCGCGTCCTTCGCCAGAGCGACCACGGCATTCCGCTCCGCGTCGGTTGCGTTGTACTGCTGGCAGAGTGCGTCGGCGATGGGCCACTTAACGGGCCCTTCCTGCGTCTCATAACGACTGACAGTGGCCTTCGAGATGCCGACGAGCCGGCCGGCCTCCTCCAGGGTCATGCCCTTCCGCGCGCGCAACTTGCGCATCATCGCGCCGAGCTGCCGACGCCGTGTTGTGGTCCTGACGGACATAGAGGGTGGCCTTCCGTTCCGTGTGCGCTGAGGCTCTCCGGCGCCAATCAGGCTATGTCTGCCGCTAGTTCACGCCAGCTGGATTCACCCGATCGATTCTCGTGAGAAGTTTCATGAAGAGACTTCTTGCTGCCATACTCGCAAGCCTGACCACTCAGCGCAGTCGTTTGGATACGACGGGTGCAGGGGCTGATGTGGCGCCGGAAGGAGAGTGCATGTCCGGGCACGACAACAGTTCGCAACTTCGCAGCGTTCTGCCGTTCGAGGCCGAGCCGGCAGCGGTCCGGGACCTTCGGAGAGTCGTCAGAAAGCAGCTCATGGAGTGGAGCTTGTCGGCCCTGGCCGAAGAAGCCGAACTTGTGGTGAGTGAGCTGGCTGCCAACGTGATCAAGCACGTGGGAAGGGGTGTCGCTGCGACCCTGGTGATGGAGGCGGTAGGGGGCCGACTACGGATCGAACTTCATGACAAGAGTTACCGCGTGCCGGTGCTCACCCCGGTCGCCTGCGACGATGAGTGTGGCCGGGGTCTGCACCTGCTGGCCGGCATGGCTGCGGACTGGGGAACGCTGTTGACAGCGACGGGCAAGTCCGTCTGGTGCGAGCTGTCCGCCGACCTGGAGGCGTGCTGCCGCCGGGTGCGGCGTGCTGAAGCTGCCTTGACGGAATACCGGCGCGATGTCGGTGCACCGCCGCTGCTGCGGAGCCGCACTGAACAGATCCTTGAGGAATCTGCCACCGCCCTCATCGCTGACCTCCTGCACTGGGTCGCTGCCCGAGGCGGCGATCCGGACGGCCTGCTGGACCGGGCGCAGATGCACTTCGAGGCGGAGGTGGAAGCTGCCTGACTGTGGGTAGCTGGTGCAAGAGTCAGGAGGATTCCCGGATCGCGGCCATCAGCAGGAACTCGACGTCCTCGTGCCGGCCGGCGTTGTTGAAGGCGGCCGTGATGTTCAAGACGGCTTGCCTGTCGGCGCGTTCGGCGGCGTTGATCAGTATGGTCTCGGCTGCGTCCCTCAAGCCAGCTGAGCGACATGAGGTGACGGCTCTGACGATCTCGTCGGCCGAATACGACGCGCCTGCCCGCCAGAGCAAGAGATCCGCATCGCGGCTCTGGCCGTCAGCCAGGTAGCGGGCCACCTGTCCGGTCTCGCTCCAGGCGAGCTCGGCGGCTTCTGCAGGGTGCCGGTCCCCCTCCGCTCGGGGGACCGGCACCCTCATCCGCTCCTGCAGCACTGAAAGTCCGCGCCGACGAGACCTGTGGCGGAGGCGTAGTGCCCGCCCCGGTGGCAGCTTCCGAACAGCTTGGGAAGCCGGCTGCTCCGCGTCGGCCAGGTCGTCAGCAGGCGGGTACCCGATGCTGCAGCAGTCGCAGTGCCTCTTCTGGGCGTGGCCACGGAGGTTTAGCAAGGCATCCAGCGCGTGCGGGAGTGGTCCTGGTGCGGCGTCCTTCTCTACGACCCCGTAGAAATCCCGGAGGAGAGTCTCTTCGGGGATACGGCCACCGTTGAGGTGGTTCGAGAGCGTCGTGGGTGCCTGGTGCGCATCCACGGCGATTTCCGCCTGGGACCCTTGGGCTGCACTCCCGGACCTCGCGCATCGCCGTTACAAGGGCGCGGTGAGCCGCGCTGATGCCACTCGGCAGCTCTTTCCACTTCTTCGGCTTGGGCGTCACGCGCGGCTTCCGTTCGTCCGATGGTTCGGCGGTGAACAACCAATTGTGTAGGGAACGGCGAGATTTCGGGCTGCGCGGATGTTTTCCATCCCCCCTCGAAACCTCGCAGAGCCTGGCGTGATGGGGCGTCATGCGAGAAGACTGGCAATGCCCGCAAGGGATGCCAGCGGTCTCCTCGTGGCTCTCGCTCGGGCGGCCATATGCCTACATAAGGGGAATGTGAATGACTCTGCCGTCGTGGCAGGACGGAAAGTTCGGCACCATGAAGCGCGCCGCACTGTGGCTGGTTACGGTGGTCGGGGAGGGCAACGTCTTCACCAAGGAGGACGTCAAGAACGCCTTCCCCGGGATCAGTCAGGCCGATCGCCGGGTACGTGACCTGCGCGACTACGGGTGGAAGATCGACACCCACCGGGAAGACGCGCTGCTGGGACAGCACGAACAGCGGTTCGTGGCCCAGGGCCAGCCCGTTTGGGAGCCGGGCAAGGCGACCAAGGCCAGCTCGTCCATCACGGAGACTCAGCGGCGCAAGGTCCTGACCAGCGACGGCAACCGCTGCCGGTCATGCGGAATCACTCCCGGGCAGGTCTACGCCGGCTCGTTCGAATCGGCGCAGATCGACATCGCCCGGCGGAAGGTGAAGCAGCCTGACGGCAGCAGCGCGGTCCAGTTCGTGGCGGAGTGCAACCGCTGTCGTGTGGGTGGCCGCGGCCTGGAGGCAGACTTGGGCGCCGTGATCGAAGGTGTCTCGAAGCTGGGGGGGCTGCAGCGGCAGATGCTCACGGACTGGGTCGCCGCTGACGAGCGTGAATTCGGCGCCGTGGAGCGCCTCTGGGCCGACTTCCGTACGCTGCCGGCGGAGTCCAGGGACAAGGTCCGTGAAGCTCTGGGACTGCCCCCCGCCTGAGCGGCTTCCCCCTGACCGTGGTGGGGTCGTCCCCAGCGGCGACCCCACCGATCTGCATCTTTCGCCAGCCAGAGGAGAACGCACTGTGAGCAAGAACGTCGGAGAGTTCGGGCTGCCTCCGCACGCAGCCAGGAACAAGGATGTCGTAGAGCAGCGTCTCAAAGACGTAGCTGCCGGCACGGGACTTCAGGAAACCCTGACGATCGAGTGGCGCACGAAGCCGCAGGTTGTGCAGGTCATCGACATGCCCGTGGAGTCGCTCTATTACAACCCGGGAACCCACCGGATCCGGGCGCAGCGCAGTTTCGATCCTCAGCAGGACCGCCGGTTGGATGACGACCCGTGGAGCGATGAGAGCCAGGACTACCTTCAGTACCTGCTTCAGGCGGAGCCTTCTGACCCGTCGAAGAGAGACAAGGATTTCGACGAGCTGAAGCAGAGCCTCGAGGACTTCCGGCAGAACGAGCCTGGGTTGATTACCCGCGAGGGAATCCTGGTCAATGGCAACACCCGCGCGGCAGCGCTGCGGGAGCTTGGTGTGCCCGACATCCGGGTCGCCGTGCTCCCCGACTCCTGCACCTGGGCGGACATCAACAAGGTTGAGCTCTCACTTCAGCTGCGTCACGACACTCGCCGACCGTACTCGTACATCAACAGGCTGCTCACCATCGATGAGCAGGTCGAAGCAGGCCGACCGCTGAAGGAGGTCGCGCGCGACTTCCGCATCAGGGAGTCGACGGCAGAGCAGGACCTCTGGGTGCTCGCCTGCCTCCGGGATCTGAGGGACAGGTCTACGACTGAAGATGCCCAGCTTCGGCTGCTGGACTTTGAAGATGCCCAGGAAAAGCTGCGCGAGGTGCATCGCGCCTATGGCAAGGAAGCCAAGGCCGATCCGAAGAAGGCAGAGCTGCTCAAAGAAAACCGCCTGGCTGCGATTGTGATGGACTTCTCCAAGACTGATGTCCGGCTCATTGAAGCTGACTTCCGGACGAGGTACTTGGAGCACCGGCTGCCAGAGGAGCTGAAATCAGCGCCCGTCGAAACGGCCGCGCGAGTCATCCCCGGAATCAACCGGGCGGTGAAGGCCGAGGCGCCGCAGGTGGCCACGGCCCGCGCGTTCACCGACTCGGTCCTGCGGGCGAAGGCCATGGTCCGTGCAGGAGCCAAGGTTTCCCTGGCTCAGTCAGAGAAGGCCGCCTCACTGTTCAAGGAGGCGCACAAGGCGGTGGAGGATGCTCTTGAGCCGGCGGGCAAGGACGCTCGCGTACGCAAGCGGAAGCAGGCGGCACCCGACCGCCTCAACGATGCCTGCCAGGACATCGAGCAGTGCATCACGGACATGGTGCTGGCGAGCGGGTCCCGGAGCCTGGACGAGGAAGCTCTCGATGAGGCCGTTCTCAAGCTGAAGGCCACTCTGAGGAAGCTGGCCCTGGCCACCGCGCAGAGCATTGAAGTGCCTGGTGAAGGTGTCGAGTGGCTGCGTGAAGCTGTGCGACAGGAGCAGCAGTGACTGCGATTGCCGAGGAATCGTCCCTGCAGATTGGCTTCGACGTATCGCGGACTAAGGCCATTCTGCGCACCACTGAGCTGTGCCGCAGTGACCTGAACCGGCTGGCAGCTCGCTTTCCCGGGGGCGGTCTGCGCGGTCGGCTCACTCTGGAGCTGTCTCTGGACGACTTCCTGGTGGGCATCGATGCTCTCGCTGACTGGCCGCATCCAGAGTCGGTTGTCTGGACGGACGAGCTCGGTGAGCTGGTTGGCGAAGTACTTGACGATGCTGACCAGGCTGAACAGAGGCTCCAGACCCCCAGCCAGGCCCCGGCATGGGACGACAGTGTCGTGGAATCGATGCTGGGCTCCGCTTGGCATGCCGACCTGACGAAATTCCAGCGGCGTGACATCACCCGGCTGCTGTCGCTGCAGCACGGTGCCAACTTCAGCGTTCCCGGAGCGGGCAAGACCCGTGTGGGACTGGCTGTATACGCCGCCATGCGGGAGCGTAGCGAGGTCCGCCGTCTGTTGGTCGTGAGTCCTAAGTCCGCCTACGAAGCCTGGCTTTCTGAGAGTGAGCTTTGCTTCAAGCAGCCTCCGCTCACTGCGATCATGGGGAAAAGCCCTGACCCTAGAGCCGAGATCCTGATTGTTAACTACGAGCGCCTCGACAAGTCGCTCGCAGCTCTGGCCTCTTGGCTGCGCGGCGCACCTTCGATGATCATTCTTGACGAAGCGCATCGCATGAAGCTGGGGGCCCGGGGCACATACGGCAGTGCATGCATGGCACTTGGGCCGCTCAGCCGCCGCCGGCTCATTCTGACTGGCACACCGGCTCCGAATGGGGCGCGGGATCTAGAGAACCTGCTGTCCTTTGTCTGGCCGGGCCATGGGCGGCGGGTGGTTACGCAGGCCGTCGCGGGAGGCGACCTTGCGCACGCCAGCTCGGTGCTCCGACCGCTCTTCACACGGACGACGAAGAACGAGCTGGGCCTGCCTCCGTTCGAGACGCGCATCCGGCGCTTGAAGATGCCAGACCTCCATCGTGAGGTGTATGACGCGCTGGTCGGACGCTTCACGGCCAGGGCCGAAGCATCCCGGGCCGACTTTGACGCCCTGGGCAAAGCGATGCTGCGCCTGCTCATGGCGGCCACCAGCCCTGCGCTGCTTGTCGAGGGTGAGAGCCGGTACGAACCGCTCACCTATCAAGTACCGCCGCTGGAAGTCCCCCAGGATGAGTCGCTGTACGCGCTGATGCGGAACTTGCCGCGGCACGAGCTTTCCCCGAAGTACAAGGAAGCGCTGAACATCGTTGCTACCAACGCCGCGTTGGGGCGGAAGACCCTGGTCTGGACGACATTCGTGCGCAGCATCACCACGATGGAGCGCCTGTTCGCGGGGTACGAGCCTGCGGTAGTGCATGGCGGCACGCCTGATCGTGAGGAGCAGATCAGGCGGTTCCGCGAGGATCCCGACTGTCACGTTCTTCTCTCCAACCCGGCCACTCTTGGCGAGGGCATCAGCCTGCACCACGTCTGCCATGACGCTGTCTATGTGGACCGTGACTTCATGGCTGGACGGTTCCTGCAGAGTCTGGACCGGATTCACCGACTCGGTCTCGCTCCGGATACCGAGACGAGAGTCACCGTGCTCGCGGTGGAAGGCACCATCGATGAGGTGGTGGCTATGAGGCTCGAAGAAAAGCTCGAATTCATGGGGCGGATCTTGGATGATCCCTCTGTTCAGCAACTGGCCGATCTTGAAGACGAACCATCTGGAGCCGCAGGCATGGACATGGCTGATGTCCGGGAGTTGCTGAGGCACGTCGATGCCGTCGCTGCCCAGTGAGGCGACGCGCCGAGCGGCGCTTCGCTGGCTGGCAGAGTTACGCGTAGCTGGGGTGTCCCGAGTCCGTACGCTCTTTGCTAGCCATCCCGCCTACGCCGATCTCACGCCGGCGCAATACGCCGAGGGTCTCGCCTGGCTCAGGCGGACGGGAATGGTTACGGCGACGGGACGCCCTGTCGTGGAGATAGACGACAGCGAGTTGAGGGCCTCGGCCGAGGCACCCCGGGTCCAGTGGAGCCGCGCCGTTGAGGAAGCCAGAAGAGCTGTGGGAGCGGCTGGCGAACAGGCGCTCCTTCGGCTGCTGAGGAGAGGTGGCGTGCCGCAGGTCCGGCACGTGGCCGCAGAATCGGACGCCTATGGATACGACATATCTGCAGGTTCTCCTGCGGAGCGCGCGCATCTGGAGGTCAAGTCGACGACGAATCCCACCCGCCTTGTGATTCATCTGACGCGGCATGAGTACGAAGTCATGGCTACTGATACCGATTGGTATCTGGTCGCTGTTCTCGTCGGCAGAGACGGGAGCGCGGTGAACGTGGCCACAGTAATCCGCTCATGGCTCCACTCAGCTGTCCCAGCGGACCGGGACCAGGCCGGGCGCTGGGAGTCGGCCCGGCTTGAGGTTCCGGCCTACGCCATTACTCCAGGGCTTGCCACGGAGACACGGCGGCTTGTGGCGGACGGGCTGCTTCCGAGGCAACCAGTCTGGGCGTTCGGGTCTTCGACGCCGATGACCGTTTGAGACAGAGCGCTGGCGATGCTGCGGCCTACAGCTGCGGCCACCGGTGGTGGGAACGCGTTTCCCACCTGTCGGTAGGCCGCGGTCTTGCGTCCAGTGATTTTCCAGTCCGGAGGGAAGCCTTGGAGCAGCGCCATCTGGGCCACCGTGAGCTTGACGGGGAGGGGAGTGCCAGGAAGGGGCGGGGCGTCTGCGACGCTGGAGCCGTTGACACCCAGCTCTGCCCATGCTTTCCGGGCACGGGACGGGCCGAGGTCGGCTCCTCCGTGCTTGCGGGATCCGCCGCAGAGCGTTGGCGCGATGCGGGTGGCGGCGCCCGCCCATTCATAAGCGAGCTCCCAACCTTGTGAGGCCATGGACTGGTAGAGCACGCTGCCCACTGACGGGGCGGTGTCCGGGCACGCAGTCGGTGTCGGCCAGGCGAACTGCGTAAAAGAAGCGGGCCGCATAGCGACAAGAACCGCCCGTGGGCGCAGCTGCGGAACTCCGAAGTCGCAGGCGCGAAGAAGCTGCCAGTTGGTGGCGTACCCGAGCTCCTTGAGCTGCCGAAGCACGCTTGCGCGGTAGCCGTCGAACTTTGCCTGCAGGATTCCTTTGACGTTCTCAATCAGAACAGCCCTCGGCTTCAGCCATGCGGCGAGCGCCAGCACATCCGGAAAAAGATCTCGTTCATCAGCCGCCCCCAGCTGCTGGCCTGCCAGTGAGAACGGCGGGCACGGCACCCCGGCCGCGAGGAGCGCTACTTCCTGTTCGTTGCCACCTGGCCAGAGCCTGGCAGCGGACAGGCCGCGGACGTTGTCGTGGAGGACGTTCCAGTGCGGGCGATTCGTATGAAGCGTTCGTACTGCGTCGCCGTCCAGCTCAACGAGGGCGGTGTGCTGGAATCCGGCACGCTCTAGCCCCAAGGCCTGCCCCCCGGCGCCGGCGCAGATCTCGATGCATGTGAGGCCTGGGGGCTGCCGGTGGTGACTGTCGCTCGGCGGAATCATCTGGGTGTCCTCTCGCTGCCTTGCCGAAGGCTGTTGTCGTCAAGCGCAGCTTGCCGTCATTTGCCGCTGGCAAGTGACGGCAGCTAACGGGATCACTCAAATCGCTCACCACTCGCACGCGCATTCGAAAGAAGGTGGATGGATCAGGCCGTCGCGGGAGCAGGACCGGCGTAACGCAACGCTTGGCACGCGGGTGCGTGTGGCCTTGTGGCTGCGGGATGAAATTGGTATCGGGGGCGCCTTCTCGAAGGCTGCGCCGCGAGTGGCCATCACCGGGGCTGAGCGGGTGGATCGCCGCATGCGGGATCTACGTCCGGCGGGCTGGGTAATCAAGACGAACCTGGACAGGCCGAGTCTGCAGCCGGACCAGCTGTATCTGGAGGAGCTCGGGGCGCCGGTCTGGGAGCGGGAGCATCGTGCGGCTGGACTCCGCCAGATCAGTGCGAAGACGCGTCGCTATGTGTGTACGAGCGTGACAGGCACACGTGCCGACGGTGTGGGGTTGGCGCAGCCGAGGCGTGCCCAGGAGAGCCTGACTCGCACGCCCGGCTCACGCTTGGCCATGTGAACCCGCACGCGTCGGGGAGCGGTGCTCACGCAGAGAATCTGATCACTGAGTGTGCGCGGTGCAACGAGCTGGTCAGGAGTCTGACCAGCGTCCAGATCGACTCCGCGCAGGTTTGGGGGCGGGTGAAGGCGCTTCCTCGCTGGAGCAAGCAAGAGCTGTTCGAGTGGATGGAGGCAGACGGCAGGCTTCTGAAGCCAATCGATCAGGCGTGGAGCATGTACCGGCAGTTTCCGGCCGCGATGCGAGACGAGATGCGGCAGAGTCTGCGGGACCTGCTGGAGAGCTGACTGCGCCGGGTGGGATGGGACGAGCGTCGTAAACGTTGTCGGTGGTAGATGCGACACTTGCGTGTCTGTATCAGCCACGCCAGGAGGAGCCGATGACGCTCAGCGACAATACGCCGACCTGGAGCGAGGATCATGTGTTGACCTCGATCGAGATTTGCGCGGGTGCCGGGGGGCAAGCCATCGGTCTCCACGCGGCCGGATTTAAGCACCTTGCGCTCGTTGAAATCGACGAGCATGCCGCGACTACCCTGACGGATAACATTAAGTCTCTCGACGGGTGGAGCTGGGAGCGGGAGCACTGTGACGTCATTAATAATGACGTAAATGAATTCCGTCCGCTGCCTAGCAAGAAATTCCCCGAAGCGGGACTGAAAAAGCCATCCAAGTTTCTTGGTGGCCCTCTCTTGCGTCGCGAGCTTGACTTGCTTGCGGGGGGTGTTCCGTGCCCGCCTTTTTCGCATGCCGGTAAGCAATTGGGGAAGGATGACGAGCGAGATCTCTTTCCTCGGATGCTAGAGCTCGTTGATGAGCTTCGCCCTAAGGCAGTGATGATTGAAAATGTTCGAGGGATTAAGGACGCGAAGTTCGAGGAATATCGCACCTATATCGAAGCGAGGCTTCAGGGTGGTCGGGCTAAGCGGCCCGAGACGGGGCTGGAGGAAGACTTCGAGGGCCTCGACTACAAGGTGTGCAAGTGGGAGGTCCTAGAGGCCAGTGACTTTGGCGTGCCTCAGTTGCGTCCACGAGCTGTTCTTGTGGCTATCCGCAAGGATGTACTCGGTGATCTCGAATTTGTGTGGCCCACTGCAACAGGCGCTCCGAAGAGTGTTTTCGAGGCACTCAGCGACTCTATGGAGGCCAGGTACCAGCCGTACCTGGAAATGGGGGGAGATATCGCGGACGAGGCGCGGAAGTGTCTCGATGATTGGAAAGACAGGGCATCTAAGGCTGCTGCGAACAAGAAGGATGGCGGCATCGCGCCTACACTCGTTGGTGGCTCAAAGAAGCACGGCGGGGCTGACCTGGGGCCGAGTCGCGCAAAGGCATCCTGGAAGCAGCTGGGTGTTTCTGGAATGGGTGTTGCTAACGACTATGAGGAGAGCAAGAAAAAGGGTAGTCGAGGGCGTGACCTATTCCGCCCGGATGGCCCTATGCTGACGGTCGAGCAAGCGGCAATTATTCAAGGGTTTCCGCAAGATTGGAAATTCAGCGGAGGTAAAACCGCCCAGTACCGGCAGGTGGGAAATGCATTTCCCCCGCCTGTCGCTGAGGCAGTGGGGAAGGCGATCGCTGCCGTGCTGCGCGCTGCCCACAAACGCGAAAAGCAGCGCAAGACTGAGACGCAGGATCTGCTACCGGGCCAGAGCGTTCCGTCGCTCGCGGACAGCACTGACGATCGTGAGCGCGCAGGTGTCTGAGTCCTGATGCTCCCAGAAGCGCAGTACCAGCCAGCCGGCCTCAGCGAGGCGCTGGTCAGTGTCACGGTCACGGGCCACGTTCCGTGCCACCTTGTCTGACCAGTACCCAGGGTTGGTTTTGGGCGGGACGTAGTGCTCGGGACAGCCATGCCAGTAGCAGCCGTCAATGAACACCGCGACCTTGGCCGGGCGGAACACCATGTCCGCCGTCCGGCGAAGGTCCGGCAGAGGCTTTGCCGCGACTCGGTAGCGGAGGCCGCTGGCGTGGACGAGCCGGCGGATCAGCCGTTCCGGTTTTGTGTCGCGGCTCCGAATGGCCTGCATGTTCTTCCGCCGTGCGGCTGAGGACGCCCAGGATCCTTCAGGCGGAGTCCAGGCTTCGGGGTCGGACACTGCTAGCCAGCCTTCGATATATCTGGTGCTTGCAAACAGTCTGGCACGTGGCTGGCCACGGGCTTGCTGGCTGAGTCATCTCGAAGCGCAATCCACTCACCGGAGCCGAGAGCGATCCCTCGCGCTGCGGCTTGTTCGCGGGACTCAACCCAGTCACCGCACAGAAGTGTCAGACCTTCCTTGACTGCCTCATCCCGAGCCTGTCGGGCTCGGCGCATAGGGTCGTCCCTGCCCGCTCCGACAGTGAGGATGACGTTCCGGGGAATGATGCGGCCCTCCAAGAAACGGAACATCATCAGCAGTCGCTTCACCTGACCGGGCTTCTTCGCCAGGACCTGCGTGGCCTGGCCCTCGGTCAGGTACCGCAGAGGGTTGATGGGCAGATCTTCCCAGTCGTAAAGCGGGACGCTCCAGTGGGTGCGAGCGTCAACAGCCAGTCCGCGTTTGCCGTCCTTATTGCCCTTGCCCCGGTACAGCCAGGACCGATGTGTCCGGACCAGCCAGGACCTATGGCGGTTCTTCTTCAGCTGAATCTGGGTGCAGATGCATAGTTGGCAGTGTGCTTCTGTCGGGATAGCCCAGTTGTCCCCGACCGTCGCTTTGATGTCTACCGGGGCGCCCGCGATGAGCGTGTCGAGGGGTTTGGCTTTCGGCAGATTGAAGATCCGCAGAACCTCGTACTCCAGCTTCGCGCCAACCGAGGCCCTCTCGCCCGGATGTACGTCGGACGACAGCAGATCGAACCGGCTGGTTCTGCCTCCATCAAGGACATAGTCGATCGAGTTACGGATCGCCTCGGTGTAGAGCAGCCCGACGGGCTGGTCACGGAACCAGCTAAGGACGGCCTGGAGTTCGATGTCATCCTCCGGCCCGCGAAGGACGTGCTCTGGGGCCGTATCCGTATTCGTGCAGATTTCCCCAGGCTTCTGAAGAACAAGCCGTCCCACCCGAAAGCTCCCGATCTCTGGTCCGAGTTCCTGTCGCGCAGATCGTCATTAACCGGCTGTGACGACCGCCTGCCCATCGCGTGATGAATCGATGGTGCGGAAGCGAACGAAGGGTATCTGCTTGGCTGTCTGGCTGACAGCCGGGATAAACGCTGCAGCCATCACGACCTTGGCCGGATCGATATGGCCCTTGGCCACGGCGCCGGCGGGTGTGTCAAGCGTGGGGTCGACCACTGGATAGAGCAGCAAGACACCCCGCCGCTGCTGGTGGAACCGGGTGGCAAAGGGGTCTTCCTCGCTCAGCGGATGCAGGCCGGCGATGCGTTCGGCGGACTGGCGGTGTGCCATGCCAGAGATACGGTTGAAGACGCCGCGGGCGTTGCGCTTGCGCTGGACGAGAGTGAGCGGAGGGGAGCCCGCGATCCGTGCTTCCACGCTTGTGCGGCCGGAAGTCTGCGGGAGCACAAGGACCCAGTCGTCGGTCGCGCACCCGGTGTCGCTGGGGTCCTTGAGATACGCGAGGTGAGGAGCAAAGAGGTCTGGGCGACCCCAGGTGAGTCTGCTCATGATGTCCAGCAGCTGACTGTGGGGGAGAACAGTGGTCTTCGCTGGGTAGCGCGTGTAGCCGCCTCGGTCATCTTCGGAGAGGGTGACGAAGACAGCCGGGTCTGTGTCCAGCGACTCAAGCGCCGGCAGCCACACCTCCGAGTTGTGCCGCAGATCTGCCCCGTCCGTCGGGTACGCCGTCGGCTCCACCCACTGGCCCGGTGACCGGATCTCGACCAGTTCCGCGTTGAACATCTTGTTGCGGCCGCTCGGCTTGATCCACGGGAGGTGCTGGGAGACCAGGGGCGGGATCTGGGCGGGGGTCACCTGTGGTTGGCCGTCGATCAGTTCCGCGTATCGCGAGAGCTGGGAGCGGAAGGTCTCCTCGTCGCGGCAGATCGCCTCGAAGGCCTCGTACAGGTCGACCGTCCGGGTCTTCGTCAGCGGTTCCTCGCGGCCTATGTAGAGGCGGACCAGGTCGCGGTAGCCGGGGCGGAAGCCGAACCAGCGGCCCATCTGCATCAGGGTGTCGGCCTGGCGGGTGGTGCGGCGGTAGTAGGTGACGGTGAGGCCCTCGACCGTGAAGCCGCGGGAGAGCTTCGTGCCACCGACCAGGATCTTCCAGACGTTCGGGGTCCGGTCGAAGTCCAGGTCGATCTGGGAGAAGTAGCGGTCCGTGTCGCCGTTGACGACCACGACCGGGTTGCCGCCCGCGTTGATCAGCTGGCGGGCGCGGGAGACATACGGGCGCAGGTCGGCGTAGGCGGACGGGGTCGGGAGGCCGTCGTCCGCGTGGCGGGCGAAGTCGTCGGCGAGCAGCTTCTCCAGGCGGGCGTGGCCCTCGTGGGAGGTGTAACCCGCGCGGTGCCACTGGGTGTTGATGCGCAGCGCCAGGTCCGCGTGGTCGTCCATCTTCACCGATTCGTGCACCAGCATCGTGTGGTGGCGGAACGGGCCCGCGGGCACTCCGCGGTCGGCGCGGTACAGCTTCAGCGCGCCGGTGAGGACGAACGCGTCCATCGCCTCCTGGAGGCGGTCGCCCGTGTCGTCGTAGATGCCGCGTACGTGGGTTTCCTCGGCCGCTCCCTCGCCGTCCAGGTCGTGGAAGTCCTGCACGCCCATGTAACCGACGGGGCGCGGCAGGGAGATGAGGAAGTCGCGCGGGAAGATGTCCTCGCCGTCGCTCGGGTCGATGAAGACGTTCGCGAACGGGGTGGCGGTGTAGCCGACGTACTGTGCGCGCGGGAGCAGGCCGAGAAGCTCGGAGATCAGACCGTTGATCGCCGTGCGCTGTGTCTGGCCCGATTCCCATTTCTTCGGGTCGGACGTGTTCACGGAGGCCTGGTCGGACTCGTCGTCGATGATCAGGGTGGGGATCTCGCGGAGGATCGGGCCGATCTTCCTGAGGTCCTTCACCAGGTTCGTCAGGACGGACTTGTTCTTCTTGACGACCATGACGCGGGCGGCCGCGCGGTGCAGGTTGTCGGGGACGTACAGCGGCAGGTGCTTTTCGCGCTTCTCGATCTCCAGGGCCCCGATGCCCTGCCGGAGGCTGCGGTAGTCGTCGTCCCGGGTGGTGAGGCGCTCGATGTTGAACGGGCGGTGACCGTGGCTGACGAACTTCGCCGGCCAGTCCTCGTCGTCCTGGTAGTCGATGCCGACCAGGGCGTCCGGGTCCGACGGGTCGGCGCCGCGCAGGATGTTCTCCTGACCGATCAGCTCCATGTCCAGACGCCGCTGGGTCTGGCCCCGCAGGAGGTTCAGGGTGCCGCCGAGGACGATGACCAGGCGGTAGCCCGCGTCGATGGCCTTCGCCGCGACGCCGGTGAAGTTGGCGGTCTTACCGGACTGGACGTAGCCCACGACCAGGCCCCGGGCACCGTACGCCTGGGTGCGGGTGGGGTCGGAGAGGCGTTCCACCACGGCGTGACTGGCCTCGTCGAGGCTGGAGACCGCGGCGTCCGACCAGCCCTTGCGGCGCAGGAGTTGCTCGTAGGAGTTCCAGTAGAAGGAGCGGGCGGCCGCGGTGTCACGCGAGTACCAGGACGTGAACTCCTCGCTGATGACGGTGGGGCCCGGCTCCTTGAAGACCGGGACCGCCCCGTCGAGCGCCTTGCGCAGATCGGCGCCGAAGCCGAGGCGGTTGTACGTGTCCGTGCGGCGGGCGTCCGTGCGGGGCGGGGCAGTGGACCAGTCGGCCTGTTCCGCCAGGTCCCAGGAGGTCAGGGTGCGGTGCCAGAGCGCGGTGAGCTCGTCGCCGGGACCGGCGGCGACGATCCGGTCCCGGAAGTGGCTCAGCTCCGTGTCGGCGGGCTCGTCGGCCTCGGAGAGGACGAAGGCCAGCTTGGTGAAGTGCTTGGGACCGCGCCGCATCGCGCCCAGGACGTCGCCGTGCAGGTTGAACAGGTGGTCGGCCATGGCAGGGGGGTGGCTTCCTCGGGAGGGCGGGTGAAGGACGGCGGATCGGTGGTCAGCGCGAGAGTTCGCAGCGCGCCGCCGTCACCAGGACGCTGTTCCACAGCGCGACGTTGTCGGTGTGGACGGCCCGGACCCGCTCCTTCTGGAAGATCTCGTTGACCATGAGATAGAGCATGCTCTTCATCACCGGCGCGTCGTTCAGGCCGCCGCGACGGCCACCGTTGAAGACCTGCCGGTACTCCTTGTTGAGCTTCACCTCCCGTTCCTCCCGGTCGAGTTCGAAGAACACGTCCGAGGGCAGTGTGTCCCAGCGGAAGGCGATCGGGTCCTCGCCGTCGAGCTCCGGCAGTTCGTCGCGCAGCGTGCGCCTGAGCTTCGGATCGATGCCCTTGCCGGCCGGGAGGACGGCCTTGCGCTGCGGTTCGGTGGCGCGCCGGGCGGCTTCCCGGTACGTGGTCTCCGCTTCCTGGAGGTACGTACCGAAGGTGTGTCCGGCCCCGTCCGTGGCCTGTTCCAGGCCGCGCGCGAAGGCCGGGGTGACGGTCACGCCGTCCTTCTTCACCGTGAGGCTGAAGACGTCGTTCGGCTCGTTCGGCAGATCGACGGCGATCCGGGCGAGGGCGTGGTGGCCCTCCGCGCTGCGGGTGCTGTTCCAGCCGCCTGCCTGGACCAGGCGGTCGTTGCGGTAGATGTAGAAACCCTGGCGCTCGGCGAGCGGACCGATGCCGCGGAAGCTGACCAGGGGCGACTTCGGCGGCCAGATGTGTGCGGTCAGCGCCACCTCGCCGACGCCCTCGACCGGTGCGGTGTACGTACGGGGGTAGCCGGCCCGGCCGGGCACGCGGTAGCCGAAGGGGTCGATGGGCTCGACACCGCGGTGGTCCAGCTCCTCCTTGGTCCGTACGTCCTCGACGACGATGTCGATGTTGAAGTCGTCGCGGGCGAGGAAGCGGTGCAGGTGGAGCCCGAGGTGGGTCTCCAGCTTCTCGATCGCGTCGTTGAGGAAGCGGTCGGCCTGGCCGGTGGTGACGGTGTCGAAGGCGCGGACCCGGTCCCAGCGGACGATCGTGCCGTGCCACTGGATCAGACCGTCGTAACGGTCGACCAGGTCCTGGCAGTAGCCCGGGTCGACGATGTCGCACGTGAAGTCGGCCTGGGCCCGCGCGGTCAGCCAGCGGCGGCCGGTCGACGGGCTCCGCTTGGTCCGGCTGATGACGGTGAGGGAGTCGGCGTGGGAGAGCGAGGCGGCCTTGAGGCCCGCGCCGAAGTGGCCGAGCGCCGTGTCGGAGTACCCCTCGCGGCCGCCGACCGTCATGGCCGTGTCCAGGGCCTCGTCGTTCATGCCGCATCCGTCGTCGATGACGAGGAGGCTGACGAGACGGTCCTCGTCCCGGAGGAAGCTCACCACGACGTTGCGGGCGCCCGCGTCGATCGAGTTGTCGACGAGGTCCGCGATGGCCGCCTCGAAGCCGTAGCCCTGATGCGTCAGCGATTCGACGTAGCGGGCAGCGGGCGGGAGCCGCTTGCTGCCGGACGTCGGGATCTCGAACTGCCAGTCGGACGAGGGCTGGTAGGGCGGCATGAACACTTCCTCGCGCACACAGGGCTGAGACCTGCGTGGGGAGGTGTGGCCCTGGGATGGGTAGTTGGAATGTGATGATATTGCAAAGGTAGGACAGAGGGGAATCCGGTTGACAAAAGCGCTGCCCGTGGTCGGTTGGACCGTCGCTCCGCGTCAGACCTGACGCACTGTACTGCGTACGTAACCGAGCCCCGGCTGCCCGCTCAGTTGGACCTCCTCTCCCGTGGGGACGAAGCCCGCGCGGGTCAGGACCGTGCGGGAGGCCGTGTTGTCGAGGGCGGCTGCCGCGCGGAGTGTGGTCAGGCCGTAGTCGGTGGCTGCCAGGGTGCAGAGGTGGAGGACGGTGGCCGTGGCCAGGCCCCGGCGGGTGGCCTTCTCGGCCACGCGGAAGCCCAGCTCGGCGGAGCCGTCCGCGACGTCGACCAGGTTGAAGCGGCCCAGTACCTCGCCGTCCGGGTCGACCAGTAGGTGGAAGTGGCAGAGCCCGGCGGCCTGTTCGGAGAGCAGGGCGTCGAGGCGGGCGGCGAAGTCGGTGAAGTAGGCGTCGCCCCGGTCCGGTACGGATGCGGCGAAGTACGTGCGGTTCTCCTGCTCGAAGGTGAGCAGGGCGGGTGCGTGGTCGGGGCGGAGGCGCTGGAGTTCGGGCATGGCAGAACCATATGGATTCCGGGGCGTTGGGTGGATTTCTTTTGTTGGCGAGGCTCCGGGAGGGGTGGTGGCTGCGTCGCTTTCGGAGGTGTGCGCCTCCGTGTTCCCGTTCGTGCAGTGAGGGTGCCCGTTGGGGCAAGTCCGGTGTTTGGTAATGGAGTTGCTCTTCCTTAGGCCCTTCCGGGCTTCGTATGTTTCTCCTTGGTGTGTTGGGCCGACACGGCGGAGTACGCGGTAGCGACGGGCCGGGAGGGCGGATGAAGGCGGTTCCGGAGAAGGGTCCCGCCTCTGACCGTCCCGGCGGTGCTTCCCCTCGCACGGATGGCCCGCGTACGGATGGCCCGCGTACGGATGTCTCCCGTACGACGACCGCACCCGAGCGCCCACCGGGCGACCGCGCCGTTCCCGACCGCCGCAGCGTGCAACGCCTGCAGCGCGCGGCGGGCAATGCGGCCGTGTCGCGTTTGGTCGCGCAGCGCTATACCGCCCCGGTGAAGCCGTCTCCGGCGCAGGCGCCCGGTTTCCGCAAGGTCAAGTCGGACGTGGCGGCGAAGAAGGTCCGCCTGGCTCACCACGCGCCTGCTGCCACGGAGTCGAAGTCGGCGCAGGATGCGGCCGTCGCGCCTCCGGATGACAAGGAGGCGCAGGGCAAGGCGGCGAACGCGGAGAAGATGAACGCGGCGAAGCCGGGTGAGTTCAACAAGCAGGCGTTCATCGACGCGGTGAACAAGGCGATCGACGCGCAGGCGCCGAAGAATCTCGACGACGCCGACAAGTTCTCCAAGTCCGGTAAGGCGGACAAGGTCAAGGCGGAGGTCGACGGGAAGGTCTCGGACGGCAAGGATTCCTCGGCCAAGGACATCGACACGGCGACGAAGGCCCCGCCGGACACGTCGGCGGCCAAGGACAAGCCCGTCACGCCGATGTCCCCGGACCAGGCGCCCGCCAATCCGGGCGCCCCGTCCGCGGCGGACGCGGTTCCGGACAAGCAGCCGGCTGCGGTCACGGACTTCTCGCAGGGCCCGGCCGCCAATGACCAGGCGATGGCGGACGCGGAGGTCACCGAGGACCAGCTGGCCAAGGGCAACGAACCGGAATTCGATCAGGCTCTCTCGGTGAAGAAAACCGCCGAGACCGATTCCGCGAAGGCTCCCGCGAAGGGCAAGGCGGCAGAGGCCCAGCAGTTGAACGCGGCGAAGGCGGGGGCTGCGGCCTCCGGCGCCCAGGCCATGAACGCGCTGACCGCGACCCGTACGTCTGCGGGGAAGCAGGTCGACGGGGGCAAGGGCGAGACGAAGTCGAAGGATGAGAAGAAGCGCGCCGAGGTAACGGCGAAGCTCCAGAAGGTCTACGACGGCACGAAGAAGGACGTCGAGGAGACCCTGTCCGGCCTGGACAAGAAGGTCGACGACAAGTTCACCTCGGGCGAGAAGGCGGCCCGGGACGCGTTCACCGCCGACCACAAGCGCCGAATGAAGGCGTACAAGGACAAGCGGTATTCGGGCTGGACGGGCAAGGCGCGCTGGGTCAAGGACAAGTTCGCGGGCCTGCCCGAGGAGGCCAACAACCTTTACCAGGAGGCCCGCAAGCTCTACGTGGCGAAGATGCAGACCGTCATCTCGTCCGTGGCCGACATCATCGGCGCCGAGCTCGGCAGGGCGAAGGCCCGCATTGCGAAGGGCCGCACCGAACTCAAGGCCGAGGTCGGCAAGCTCCCCGCAGACCTGCGTCAGTTCGGTGAGGATGCGGCGAAGGACTTCGCGGGGAAGTTCGACGACCTGGAAGCCACGGTCAACGAGAAGTCCGAGCAGCTCGTCCAGGATCTCGCCCAGAAGTACACCGCCGCCCTGAACAAGGTCGACGAGGAGATCAAGAAGCTCCAGGAAGCCAACAAGGGGCTGATCGACAAGGCGAAGGACGCGATCGTCGGCGTCATCAAGACGATCAACGAGCTGAAGAACCTCCTGCTCGGGATCCTCGCCAAGGCCGCCTCCGCGATCATGAAGATCATCAAGGACCCCATCGGGTTCCTCGGCAACCTCGTCAAGGCGGTCGGCGCCGGCCTCAACCTCTTCATCACCAACATCGCCACCCACCTCAAGACCGGCGTCGTGTCCTGGCTGCTGGGCACCGCGGTCAAGGCGGGTCTCGAACTCCCGCAGAAGTTCGACCTCAAGGGCGTCATCCAGCTCATCGCCTCCCTCCTCGGCCTGACCTGGGACAACATCCGCGCCCGCATCACCCGCAAGGGCATCCCCGACCAGGCGATGACGGCCGTCGAGTCCTCCGTGCCCGTCGCCCAGACCCTCGCCCGCGAGGGCCCCGCCGGCGCGGTGAAGGAAATCACCGAGGAGGCCGGCGACCTCAAGGCCACCATCCTGGAGAAACTCACCAGTTACCTGATACCGACCGTCATCATCGCCGGGATCACCTGGATCATCTCCCTCCTCAACCCCGCCTCCGCGTTCGTCCGCGCGGTCAAGGGAATCATCGACATCGTCACGTTCATCGTGAACCAGGGCGCCCAGATCGTTGAGTTCGTCAACGCCGTCCTGGACGCGGTGATCGCCATCGCCAACGGCGGTTCGGCAGGCGTCCCGAAGATGGTCGAAGCCGCCCTCGCCGCCAGCGTCCCCCTCCTGATCGGCTTCCTCGCCTCACTCCTCGGCATCGGCTCCCTCGCCAACAAGGTCAAATCCGTCTTCCACGCCGTCGCCAAACCCGTCAACCGCGCCATCGACAAAATCGTGAGCTTCATCGTCAAAAAGGGCAAAGCCCTCTGGAACAAGCTCAAAGGGAAAGACGGAAAAGACGGGAAGGGTGACGACAAGAAGCCCGGACAGGACAAGAACAATGACAAGGGGAATGAGCGGCAGGCCATCGCCGAGTCGTCGAAGCTTCTTGCCAAGAACCCTGCCAAGGCGGATGCCCTCGACAGGATTTCCGTGATCGCCAGGCGGAACAAGGTCCCGTCGCTCCGCCTGGTCAGCGAGAGCAGGACGGACCACTGCGAGAAGGTGCACGTTCAGACGATGACCACCCCGAGCTACCAGCTCGGGCCGGCGCCGCCGTATGTGGCGCACTCTCTCGGTCAGCTCATCAACGTGTTCCAGAACATGTCCGACGACGATCTGTGGCGCTACTCCTTGGAGCAGAATCGTTTCCATCCTGCCGAGAACGCGAATGATTCCGCTGTGCGCGCAGAGCATGCGCGGAGAAGGCTGCGCTCCAAGCACAACCTGGACCGGCCTTTCCTCGATGCCGTGCTCAGCGTTCACGACGGCTTGCAACCGCGGTTCAACACGCTGCGCGGAGAAGAGGGGCTCGGCGGCCACACCTATCAGAAGCACATCAAGGGCAAGGGCTATCTCGCAGGGTTCACCATCTCCAACGGCCGTACGGTCACCGGAGCCAAGGCCGCGCTCGCCGTACGTCTGATAGAGGGGTATCCCGGAGAAGGAGTTCCGCCCCGCTCCAGCTATTTCGAAAGTCTCTCGGAGGCGGATGGGGCGATTTCGGGGTGGCTGCACGGGAATTGGCGCAGCTCGATCAGATACATGGTCGCCAAGGGCGGGAACCCCGCGCCGAACTTCCCGTCCGGAGTCGGGTTCGCCCTGGTGCTCAACAGTGCGGTGCCGGGCGCGGGAAACAAGCTCCCGCGATGGCTCGGCGGCACCTATCGGGGCCCTCTGTACCCGGGTGACCAGCGTGCCGAGCGTCCGGGTCTGCCGCCTCTCACCGTCGCTGAGGGATCTTCGCGAGTTCTGGTGGTAATACGTAGCGATACGGGCATCCCGCAAGGCTGGTACATCCACACGTCTTACCCGAATAAGTGACAATTGACCGGGCAGGTGTTTTCTGGTGCCACCGAGAAAGCGTCGCAACAAGCAAGTGGAGGAGTACAGGTCTCCGGGCGATCCATACACCGGAAACTCGCCCGGAATCGAATGCTTCATCTCGTGGCTACGGGTCTACTGCCTGGACACCTCCACAGACGAGGCACGCGCCTCCTGGCGTGCGATGGTCAGCCGGAGTCCGGATCAGGCGGCCGATGAGCTCCGGTGCATCACGGCCGTGGCGGACAACCCACCGGCCGATCTGGTTCCGGTCATGAAGCAGTACGGATCCGTCTATCTCTACCGCAAGAAGAAACACGTCCGTGTGCCGTTCAGCGACGCGGAGTATGTCGAATGGCTGCGAGGCATGGTGCACGATTTCCGCGAAATCGCGGAGGGAGCGGGCCTGGGGCCGCGTTGAGCAACACGCGTGCTCGACGCGGCCCCAGGCGCCCCGTGCTGATGCTTCACTCGCCGCCGTGGCACTCCCGGTACGCCCGCCCCGAGCCGCACCAGCAGGCCGCGCTGCGGGCCGGGGGCCAGGGGATTGCGCGGCCGCGGGCGGCGAGGGTGGTGGCGTACTGGGGGAGGAGGTCCGGGTCGGCCGGGGACGCGGCCTCCGAGGCGGCGAAGGCCTCGTACGACGGGACCGTGCCGGTCACGATGCCGAGGTTCGGGGTGCCGGCCTGGTGGAGGTCGCGGAGGGCGGCCTCCAGGCGGGCCAGGTGGTCGGGGTGGGAGGGGTACTCGCCGCGCAGGTCCGGGTAGGCGGTGAGGAGTTCGGCGAGTTCGGCGGCCGGCCAGTGCAGCACCGCGACCGGGAACGGCCGGGACAGCGCGGTGCGGTACGTGCCCAACTCGGCGCGGAGGCGGGTGATCTCGGCCTGGAGCTCGCCCGGGTCCGAGGAGCCCAGCGACCACACGCGCTTCGGGTCGTGGAGCTCGTCCAGCGGGACGGCGGCGGTGTGGAGGGTGTCGGCCAGCTCGTCCCAGGCGTCGTGGTCGACGCCCATCAGTCTGCGCACCCGGTGGCGGCCGAACAGCAGCGACTGGGTGGCGTACGGGACCTCCTCGCCCGGCGCCAGGAGCAGCGTCAGCGCGGTCGAGAAGTAGTCGTGGGCCGCTTCGAGCTCGTCGTGGGCTTCGAGGGTCTCGGCCGCGATCTCCCAGGGCCCCGGGTCGAGCGGGCCCGCGGCACGGATGCCTTCGATGATCGCGCGGGCCTCCGCCTCGTGGCCGTACTCCCACAGGTTGGCCGCGTTGAGGGCCTTGACCAGGTGCGGGTGGTCGAGTTCGAGGTCGGGGGAGCCGAGGAGTTCGTCGTAGAGGGTGGTGGCGCGGGCGCGGTCGCCGGCGAGTTCCAGATGGGCCGCGGCCTGGAGGAGCAGCGGCTCACGGTCCTCGGGGTACCGCGCCGCGGCGCGCAGCAGGCGCTCGGCTTCGGTGGTGTGGTCGGCAGGCGTGTCGGGGCGCATGAACCACACCGTACTGCTGTACGGCTCCGGGGCGGAGGGTTGGTTCCAGGCCTGGAGAGTTACCGGCCATGGGCCTATCGTGCGGGCCGTGCGGGAGCGGATACCGGTTGTGGTGCAGCGGAACTCGCGAGGGCGGAGGGTCGCCGCGCGCGGGCTCTGGACGGGTGCCGAGTTGGTGGTGACCCTCGGCGTCGTCCTGTTGTTGCTCGTTGTTCATCAGCTGTGGTGGACCAACCGGCAGGCCCGCGCCGGAGCCGAGCATCAGGTGCGGGCTCTTCAGCGGGAGTGGGGGGAGGAGCGCGGGGGAGTGGCCGACGGTGATCCCGGGGGTGGCCACGATGAGTCGGGCGAGCCAGGTGGGTCGGGTGAGTCCGGTGGTTCCGGTGGTCCGTCGGGCGGGGGCCGTGCCGTGCACTCCGCGCCCCGCTGGGACCAGGCGTACGCCGTCATCCGCATCCCCCGGCTCGGGCTCGTCGCGCCCGTCGCGCAGGGCGTCGGCAAGAGCGGCGTACTCGACAAGGGGTACGTCGGGCACTACCCGCGCACCGCGCAGCCCGGCCAGGCCGGGAACTTCGCGCTCGCCGGGCACCGCAACACGCACGGCGAGCCCTTCAGGTACATCAACCGGCTGCGGCGCGGGGACCGGATCGCGGTCGAGACCCGGGACGCCGTGTACACGTACACCGTCGACCGGACGCTCGCGCGGACGAGTGCGCGCGACAGCGGTGTCATCGCCGCCGTCCCGCGCAGCAACGTGAAGCCGTACGCCGGGTACACCACGGCCGGTTCCTATGTGACGCTCACTACCTGCACGCCCGAATTCACCTCTCGGTACCGGCTTGTCGTATGGGGAAAACTCATGGATGTCCGGTCGCGGTAGCGGCGTCGCACTAAGGTTCCCTGACGTGCTCAGACGACGTCCGCAGTTGTTGTGGTTGCTGGTCCCCTACGTGCTCTACCTGGGGGTGCTGCCGCTCGTGAACCGGGTCGACCCGGTGATTCTCGGGCTGCCGTTCCTCTTCGTGTGGCTGCTCGGGGCGACCCTGCTGACCCCCGTCGCCGTATGGCTGACCCGGCGGGGGGACCGCCGGTGAACGCCGCCGTCGCGACCTCCGTCTTCGGGGTCTTCATGGTCGCCACCGTCGCCCTCGGGCTGCTCGCCACGCGCGGGCGGCGGAAGGGGAACGGGGAGAGTGGCGGGCTCGCCGAGTGGTCTGTGGGCGGGCGCAGCCTCGGGACCGTCTTCATCTGGGTACTGATGGCCGGCGAGGGCTACACCAGCTTCAGCTACCTCGGCGCCGCGGGATGGGGCTACAACTACGGGGCGCCGGTGCTCTACGTGGTGGCGTACATGTCCTGCGGATACGCCATCGGCTACGTCGTCGGACCGATGCTCTGGGCGTACGCGCGCAAGCACGGGCTCGTCGGGATCACCGACATGGTGGCGCACCGCTTCGGACGGCCCTGGCTCGGTGCGCTCGTCGCCGTCCTCGCGACCGTCTTCCTGCTGCCGTACATCCAGCTCCAGATCACCGGCATGGGCGTGGTCGTCTCGACCATCTCCTACGGTGCCATCAGCCTGAATTGGGCCTATTTCATCGCCTTCGCCGTCACCACCGGGTTCGTCGTGGTGAGCGGGCTGCGCGGCAGCGCGTGGGTGTCCGTGCTCAAGGACGTCCTCGTGATCGCCACGCTCGGCTTCCTCGCCATCTACGTACCGATGCACTACTTCGACGGGTACGGACCCTTCCTCGACCGGATCGTCACCGAGAAGAGCGAGTGGCTGACCTTCCCCGGGCACGGGGACAGCGGGCTCGGACAGGCCTGGTTCATCACCACTTCGTTCCTCAACTCGCTCACCGTGGTGATCTTCCCGACGACCGTCGCGGGCTACCTCGGCGCGAAGAACGCCGACGTGCTGCGCCGCAACGCGATGCTGCTGCCCGCCTACAACGTGCTGCTCTTCGTGCCGATGCTGCTCGGCATGGCGGCCCTCTTCGTCGTGCCGGGGCTCGTCGGCGCCGAGTCCAACCTGGCGCTCTTCAAGCTGGTCGTGGACTCGCTGCCGGCCTGGGCGGTCGGCGTCATCGGTGTGGCGGCGGCGCTGTCCTCGATCGTGCCGATGGCCGTCTTCATGCTGGTCATCGGCACGATGTGGGGGCGCAGTGTGCTCTCGCTCGTACCGCGTTGGGAGCGGCGGCAGAAGGGCGCCGCGCAGGTGGTCGTCGTGGTCGCGGGGAGCCTCGCGCTGCTGCTCACGTACACCGCTCCGAACACCCTGGTGCGGCTCTCCCTCATTTCGTACGAGGGAATGGCGCAGCTGCTCCCCATGGTGCTGCTGGGGCTGATGTGGCGGCGGCTGACCCTGCTCGGGGCGATGAGCGGTCTGGTCGTCGGCGTGGGTGTGGTGTGCGGGTTCGTGTTCACGGAGAACGATCCGGTGTGGGGGGTGAACGCGGGCATCGTGGCGCTCGGCGCCAACCTCGTCGTCGCGCTCGCCGTGACGTACGCGGGGCCGCGCGAGCGCGACGAGCGGCCGGACGACGAGGTGCTCGCGCGGGACGAGCTCCGGAGCCCGGAACGGGAGGCGGAACGGGAGGTGGAACGCGACAGCGCTCCCGTGGGAACGGGTCACTGACCGACGCCGGGCGGACGGGGCTGCCGGACCCATCGTGTATCCGGTCCCATCGCTCGTGTGTCCGGTCCCATCGCGTATTCGGTCCCATCGTGTATAACGGCTGGAGAGCATCAGGCGCGCGTGTGTGCGAACGGCACGGGTCAGGGGAAGAGGGGAGGGGCCGATGAACGGTGACGTGAGCCGGTTGCGCAATGGCCTCGCCCGGCTGCTCCGCCCCGCCGGGCTGCTGCTCTTCCTCATCACCGAAGTCCTCCTCGCCGAGGGCGGCAGCCTCTCCGCCGCGGTCGCGCTCGCCGCGACCGCCGCCGCCGGCTCCGCGCTCGCCGTGGCCTCGGTCATCAGCGCCCGCTGCGCCGCCCCGGTGCCCCGCACCCGGGTCCGCACCGCCATCCGCGACCGGGAGAAACGCACCGCGTTCCTTCCGCAGAGAGACCCGGACGCCAAGGGGCGCAGGCGCCCCCGAGCCCCCGGCCGCGCCCTTCCGACGGCCGCGTAGGGGCTCGCAGCAGTAGCAAGCAGCAGCAGCCACCCCAGCGGGTGCCCCATGGGCGCCCCGCGCGGCCCGTCATGCCGAGTCCGTACTTCCTCCCGGCACGACGAGACCCTCGGAGGGCTCACCCATGTCCGTCTTCATGTCCGCATTCGCCGACCTGGTCGGCGCGCTGGCCGATGCACTGCACCCGCTCTTCCAGACCGCGTCCACCGCCGCCGCCATCGTGCTGTTCACCGCGCTCGTACGGCTCGCCGTGCACCCCCTGTCGCGGGCCGCGGCGCGGGGGCAGAAGGCCCGCACCAGGCTCCAGCCGCAGATCGCCGAGCTGCGCAAGAAGCACGGCAAGAACCCCGAGCGCATGCAGAAGGCGCTCATGGAACTGCACAGGGAGGAGAAGGTCTCGCCGCTCTCCGGCTGCCTGCCCAGCCTGCTGCAGATGCCCGCCTTCTTCCTGCTCTACCACCTCTTCTCCAGCCAGAAGATCGGCGGCGAACCCAACGCGCTGCTCGGCCACCAGCTCTTCGACGCCCCGCTCGGTGAGCGCTGGCACGACGCGCTCGCGCACGGCGGGCTGTTCGGCGCGCAGGGACTGGTCTACCTCGGCCTGTTCGCGATCGTCGCCGCCGTGGCCACGTTCAACTTCCGGCGTACGAAGCGGCAGATGGCCGCCAACCCCGTCACCCCGGCCACCGGCCCCGACGGACAGCCGGTGCCCGGCATGGGCGCGATGACGAAGCTGATGCCGCTGATGTCCTTCGCCACCCTCTTCACCGTGGCCGTCGTCCCGCTCGCCGCCGCGCTGTACGTCGTCACGAGCACCACCTGGACCGCGATCGAGCGGGCCGTCCTGTACCGCGACATGCCGGCCGCCGGAGCCGCCATGGCCACCGCGGCGTAATCGGGGCAGCTGGTGCGCCGGTCCAGAGTGTGAACAGGGTCTTGCAGAGTGATCGGACGTCTTGGACGATCGGACAAGCCTGCGATGGCCGCCACCCATCCGACGGGCCCGATCTCGACCAGAGGGAGACAGACCGTTGAAGCTGCTTCGTGTGGGTACGGCAGGCGCGGAACGACCGGCGCTGCTGGACGGGAACGGAACCCTGCGCGACCTGTCGGGAATCGTCACCGACATCGACAGCGCCCTGCTCGCCGACGAGTCGGCGCTCGCCCGGGTACGGGCCGCCGCGGCCGCGCCCGGCGAGCTGCCCGAGCTCGACGCCGAGGGGCTGCGGGTCGGGCCGCCGCTCGCCCGGATCGGCAAGATCGTGTGCATCGGGCTGAACTACCACGACCACGCCACCGAGACCGGTGCGGCGATACCCACCGAGCCGATCCTGTTCTTCAAGGCGCCGGACACCGTCGTCGGGCCCGAAGACACGGTGCTGGTGCCGCGTGGCAGCGTCAAGACCGACTGGGAGGTGGAGCTCGCGGTCGTCATCGGGCGCACCGCCCGCTACCTGGAATCCGCCGAGGAGGGGCTCGCGCACGTCGCCGGATACGCGACCGCGCACGATGTCTCCGAGCGCGAATTCCAGATCGAGCGCGGCGGCACCTGGGACAAGGGCAAGAACTGCGAGACGTTCAACCCGCTGGGGCCGTGGCTGGTGACGGCGGACGAGATCGCCGACCCGCAGGCGCTGCCGCTGAAGCTCTGGGTCAACGGCGAGCTGAAGCAGGACGGCACGACGGCCGACCAGATCTTCCCGGTGGGCGAGGTGGTCCGGTATCTGAGCCACTTCATGACGCTGTACCCGGGCGATGTGATCAACACCGGCACGCCGGCCGGGGTCGCCCTCGGTCAGCCGGAGCCCAAGCCGTATCTGCGGGCCGGGGATGTCGTGGAGCTGGAGATCGCCGGGCTGGGGCGGCAGCGGCAGGAGCTCAAGGACGCGTAGCGGTTGGGGCGGGGCGGTCGCCGGGTGTGTCCGGGGGCCGCCCCGCCCGCGCGTCTTTCGTTACGTGTCGAGCGTCGTCGCGAACTGCTCCAGCGCCTCGACCACCATGGCGTGGTCCTCTGCCTGGGGCAGGCCCGAGACCGTGACCGAGCCGATGACGCCCGCGCCCTCGACCGCGATGGGGAACGAGCCGCCGTGCGCGGCATAGACGCTCGGGTTCAGGCGCGAGGAGTCGTCGAAGGTCGTCCCCTTCGCCCGGAACCGCGTTCCGACGAGGTACGAACTCTCGCCGTACCGTTCCACGACCTTGCGCTTGCGGTCGATCCAGGCGTCGTTGTCCGCGCTCGAACCCGGCAGCGCGGCATGGAACATCTGCTGTGCGCCGCGGCGGATGTCGATCGCGACCGGGGCGTGCCGTTTCCGGGCCATCGAGACGAGCAGGTCGCCGAGCGCGTACGCGTCGTCGTAGCTGAAATGTGGCAGTGTAAGTCGGCGCTCCTGGGCGATGAGCTCGGAGATGGTCGGAGCGTTGGGGCTCATACGGGCTGCTCCTCTGTATCGGCGGAAGCGGAATTGGTGGCGGACGGGGTTGTGGCGGGCGGCAGTTTCACGGTGACGCCCTCGCGGGCCGAACGGCGGGCCGCTTCCAGGACATCCAGCGCCGCCGCGGCCTGAAGGGCGTTCACCGGATTTTCACCCTTTCCGCGCAGCGCGTCGGCGACCGCCGCGTAGTACGCGGGATAGTCGCCCGGCAGCGTGCGGACCGGGGTGCCGCCGCCCGTCAGCGGGGACTCGCCCGAGCCGATCCGGCCCCACAGCTCCTCCGGCTCCTCGCCCCACGGCCGGTCCGCCGCCGGACGCAGGCCCGCGCGCAGGTCGGCCTCCTGCGGATCGAGGCCGTACTTCACATAGCCGGCGGTCCGGCCGAGCACCCGGAAGCGCGGGCCGAGCTGGGCCGTCGTGGCACTGACGTACAGATGCGAGCGGACCCCGTTCACATGGGTGATCGCGATGAACGTGTCGTCGTCGGCGGCGGCGCCGGGGCGGCGCACATCGGACTCCGCGTACACCAGCGCCGCCGGCCCGAACAGGGTGAGCGCCTGGTCGACGACATGGCTGCCCAGGTCGTACAGCAGCCCGCCGATCTCCTGCGGGTCGCCCGACTCCCGCCAGCCGCCCTTCGGCTGCGGGCGCCACCGCTCGAAGCGGGACTCGAAGCGCTGTACGTCGCCCAGCTCGCCGTCCGCGACCAGGCGGGCGAGAGTGCGGAAGTCGTTGTCCCAGCGGCGGTTCTGGAAGACCGAGAGCAGCAGCCCGCGCTCCTCGGCCAGGACCGCGAGCCCGCGCGCCTCGGCCGCCGTACCGGCGACCGGCTTGTCCACGACGACCGGCAGGCCGGCCTCCAGCGCGGCGGTCGCGATCGGGACATGGGTCCTGTTCGGCGAGGCGATCACGATCAGATCGAGCGCGTCGGGGCCGTCCGCACGCTCCCACAGCTCCTGCGGCGACGCGGCGAACCGTACGCCGGGGAACTCGGCGCGTGCCTGGGCCCGCCGCTCCTCGTTCGAGGTGACGACCGTGTCGAGGACGAGACCGTCGGTCGCGGCGATCAGCGGGGCGTGGAAGACGGAACCCGCCAGGCCGTAGCCGACGAGTCCGACGCGCAGGGGGGTCTCGGACAGCCCGGATGTCTCGTGAGTCGCGTTGCCAGTCATGCCTGCCACTTAAGCAACGCTGTTGCCATAGTGCAAGCGACAGGGACAATGGTGCGGTGAACAGGAGCAATAGCGGCGCCAACCTGCCGACGCTGCGCAGCCACAACGCCGCGCTGGTGCTGGATCTGCTGCGGGTGGCGGGCGAGCGCGGCATCAGCAGGCTCGAACTGGCCGAGCGCACGGGGCTCACGCCGCAGGCCGTCAGCAAGATCACCGCCCGGCTGCGGGCCGAGGGCCTGGCGGCCGAGGCGGGCCACCGGGCCTCCACCGGGGGCAAACCGCGCACCGTGCTGCGGCTGGTGCCGGACGCCGGGTACGCGGTCGGCCTGCACCTGGACCGTGACGAACTGTCGGTGGTGCTCGTCGACCTGTCCGGCGCGGTCGCCGCGAGCCGCACTGCCCCGCTGGACCTCGGCGCCCCGGCGGACGAGGTGCTCGCGGCGGCGACGGACGCGGTGGCGGACGCGGTGGCGGCGGTACGGGGCGGGGGCGCGGGGCGGGAAGACCGGCAGGTGCTCGGAGTCGGCGTCGCGGTACCTGGCCCGCTCGACCACCCGGGCGGGGTGCTGCACCGCGTCACCGGGTTCCCGCAGTGGGACGGCTATCCGTTGCGGGACGCGCTCGCCGTACGGACCGGGCTGCCCGTCGTCGTCGACAAGGACACCAACGCCGCCGCCCTCGGGCTCGCCCTGCGGGCGGCGGGCGGGGGCGACTTCGCGTATCTGCACCTCGGGACCGGGCTCGGCGCCGGGCTGGTCCTCGGCGGGGTGCTGCATCGCGGGGCCCGTAGCGCGGCCGGTGAGTTCGGGCACCAGACCGTCCAGCTGGACGGGCCGGTCTGCGGCTGCGGGGGGCGAGGCTGCATCGAGGCGCTGTGTCTCGCCGCGGTCGCCCGGGGGGATGTCGCGGAGGCCGCCCGGGTACTGGGGACCGGCGCCGCCAATCTCGTCGGGCTGCTCGACATCGACCGGGTGGTGCTCGGCGGCCGCACGGTGGCCGCCGATCCCGACGCCTACGTACGGGGCGTCGGCGCCGTGATCGACGAGCGCGCCCGGCGGGGCGGTATCGACGCGCCGGTGCCGGTCGCCGCCGCGGGGGGAGGGGACCGGCCGGTCGCGGAGGGGGCCGCTCAGCTGGTCCTGGCCCCCTTGTTCGGGCGGTCCGGCGGCGCGGACGGGGTGTGAGCGTAGGCGCCGGTGGCGGATGGGGCCGGGCCGGACGGGGGCTGGGGGCCGGGCGGGGGCTCGGCCGGACGGGCGGATTCCGGCGGCCGACCGGGCGGCCCGTCGGCATGTCGGGGCGGCCGCCTCGCGCGTGCGTGGCAGGGTCGCGGCCCAGAACCGGTGAACTCCGGCGCACGGGGTGAGCCGACCGTCTCGCGAGCAGCGAAGGTGATCCCCCCGATGCCTCCCACCCCGCCCCCGCCCGGCACGCCTTCCGGGTCCGCCTCACCGGCCGGCTCCCCGCCGGTCCGAGGGCTCGGTTCGATGCCCGGCCGCGTCGGCGTCCCCGTTCCCACCGCGATGTCCATGACCGCGTCGGGCCTGGCGTCCTTCCCCACCGCCGGCCCCACGTCCGTCCCGGTGACCGCGGCCGCGTCCATCCCGGTGTTCACCGCCCCCGCGCGTCCTCCCTCGCCCCCGCCCCCGACGCCCCCCGGGCGGACCCGGCACGGACTGGCGCTCGGGCTGGCCGCGGCGAGCGTCGTCCTCGGCGGTACGGCCGTCGCACCCGCCTCCGCCGCGTCCTCGGCCACCCCGGTCTCGTCGCCCGGCTCCACCACCGCCGACCAGCAGCCCGCCTGCGGTGATCCGGCGGCGAAGGAGTTCCCCATCAGCACCCGCATCCACGGCGGCCCGGACACGTACGCGTCCGGCGGCGGCTACGGAACCTGGTTCCTGGACCTGACCAACACCACCACCGAGTCGTGCCGGGCCATCCACCCCGTGCTCGTCCTCACCGACGAGGACCGCAAGCTGACCTCCGACCAGATCCAGCTGGAGTTCTCCGAGCAGGCCCGCCCCGGTACGGAGCACCGCGTCACCTGGGAGACCACCGACCGGGACGAGCACATCGGCGTCTTCGGCGGCGCGGACGGCGACTCCTTCGGCGGCTTCACCGTCCCGGCGGGCCGCACCGTCACCATCCAGGTCCGGATGGCGTTCACCTCCGACACCAGCCCCGGCCGGATCACCGCCAACGCCGCCGTCGTCCAGCGTCAGCACGCGGCGAGCGGCACGACCGGCAAGCCGGGCAAGGACGACGGGGCGTGGGTCGGCGAGTCCGAGGACTACCCCTTCACTGTCGTCGACGACAGCGACGGTGGTGAGACCGCCGAGATCGGTGAGACCGGTGAGACCGGTGAGACGGCCGAGACCGGTGAGACCGGTGAGACTGGTGAGACCGGTGAGACGGCCGGGACCGGTGAGACCGGCGAGACTGGTGAGACCGATGAGACGGCCGGGACCGGAGACACCCCGCGCGAGACCCTGCCGGACGGACCCCGGCCCAGCACCGACGCCCCCCGGGAGGACCCGGCGCAGAGCGGCCGCCCGGAGCTGGCCGCGACCGGCTCGGACATCATCCCGTCGGCCGGCCTCACCGCCACCGGGCTCCTGATCGGCGGCGGGGCGATGGTGGTCAAGGCCCGGCGGCTGCGCCGCGCGCACCCCTGAGCAGCCCCGGACCACCTCCGGACCACCCCGAACCGCCCCCTCCGCGCCCGGACGTTCACAGATGTTCATGTCCGTCTGCCACCATCGGGCCGTGGACTACCCGCACGACCAGGTACCTGGCGCACCTATCCGTTCCGGCATCCCGGAGCACGGCCGCATTCCCAAGTACTACGCCGTCAAGGCCCATGTCTCGTACAACCCGCCGGACTCACGGCAGGGGTATGGACCTCCGGTCGATCATCGCGAAAAGGTAATGGGTCCAGTCCCACGCTCAATTCCTCGCCGACAGTCGGGGCAGGTCGAACGAACGGCCTAAAATCGGGGGCGTCGGCGCTGCACAACGCGGTGCCGCCGGCGTCCCCGCACACGGCGTACGGCAGGAGTCCCACACATGGCAGAGCGCAAGCCGATCTCATCCTGGCTCACCGACATGGACGGAGTCCTGATCCACGAGGGGACGCCGATCCCCGGGGCGGATGCCTTCATCAAGCGGTTGCGTGACTCCGGGCTGCCCTTCCTGGTCCTCACCAACAACTCCATCTACACCGCCCGCGACCTGCACGCCCGGCTGAACCGCATGGGCCTGGACGTGCCCGTGGAGAACATCTGGACCTCCGCCCTGGCCACCGCCCAGTTCCTGGACGACCAGCGGCCCGGCGGCACGGCGTACGTCATCGGTGAGGCCGGCCTCACCACCGCCCTGCACGACATCGGCTACGTCCTCACCGACCACGAACCCGACTACGTGGTCCTCGGCGAGACCCGCACGTACAGCTTCGAGGCGCTCACCAAGGCGATCCGGCTGATCAACGGCGGCGCCCGCTTCATCTGCACCAACCCCGACGAGACCGGCCCGTCCGCCGAGGGCCCGCTGCCCGCCACCGGGTCCGTCGCCGCCCTCATCACCAAGGCCACCGGCAAGGCCCCGTACTTCGCGGGCAAGCCCAACCCGCTGATGATGCGCACCGGGCTCAACGCGATCGGCGCCCACTCCGAGTCCAGCGCCATGATCGGCGACCGGATGGACACCGATGTGCTGGCCGGCCTGGAGGCGGGGATGCAGACCTTCCTCGTCCTCACCGGTCTCACCACGGTCGCCGACATCGACAAGTACCCCTTCCGGCCGTCCACGGTCGTCGACTCGATCGCCGACCTGGTCGATCTCATCGACGCGGGCTGAGCCCGGCGGGGCACGGCCCCGGGGGGAGCGGGGGAGGGTTCCGGGCGGTGCTCGCGGACCCGTCCCCCGCGCTCCTGCGGATGCGAAAACCCTCCGGAGGGGTGAACCTGCACTGAGGAGGTTCACGATGCGTTCCATAACCCTCACGTTCTGTGCCGCCGCGGTCGTCGCGGCGACCCTGGTGCCGGCCTCCGCCGCACTGGCCGACTCCGACTCCGGGCCCGCCCAGGAGAAAGGCCGCGAATCCAGCGCCTCCCTGACGGCGACCCCGTCCTCCGTCGCACCGGGCGGCGAGGTGGATCTGCGGCTGGAGGGCTGCGAGGGCCGCGAGGCCACCGGCGAATCCGATGTCTTCGTCTCGGAGGCGCGCTTCTCGCCCGCCGCGGGCGGGGGCCTCTTCGCCGAGGCCCGGATCAGCTCGGACGCCACCCCGGGCGACTACGACATCCGGGTCGCCTGCAAGGACGACAAAGACGCCGAGGCCGCCGGCACGGTCACCGTCGTCGACCGCGGCCGGGCCACCCCCCTCGCCCCGGTTCCCGCGGGAGGCGGCGGCACCGCCCTGCTCGCCGACCGGGAGGCCCGGCAGGAAGGCCCCGGCACCGTGCACGCGGTGATCGGACTGGCCCTGGCAGCCGTCGCGGCCGTCGCCGTCGCGTTCCGCAGCGCGCGCCGTCGCCGTCCGGCCTCGGACTGACATGTCCGCCCCGGACAGCCCGGCGGGTCACGGCAGGCTGCTCGCCGGAGTGGTCTGGGCCGTCCTGCTGCTGGGCCTGTGGCTCTGGGGCCGCGGCATCACCGACGGCTCCGGCGCCAGTTCCGCCCCGACCACCGGCGATGTCGCCGCGGTGGGGCGCCCCCTCGGCGTACCGCTGCCCCCGCCGCACGACCCGATCGAGGGCGCGGTGCCGGAGCGGGTCGAGGTCCCGTCGATCGGCGTCGAGGCTCCCGTGGTCGCCCGCGGCCTGGACAAGGACGGGGCGATCGAACCGCCCCCGTTCGACACGCCCCAGACCGTCGGCTGGTACGGCGGCGGCACCGAGCCCGGTGCCAAGGGCCCCGCCCTCCTCGTCGGACATGTCGACACCGAGACCAGACCGGCCGTCTTCTACGGACTGAGCGCGGCCCGCCCCGGCGCCAAGGTCGAGATCACCCGCGCCGACGGAACCGTCGCCGAATTCACCATTGACGACGTCCAGGTCTTCACCCGGGCGCGCTTCGACGCCGACAAGGCGTACGGCCCGCGCAAGGACGGCCGGGCGGAGCTCCGCCTGATCACCTGCGGCGGCACCTTCGACCGGGCGACGCACTCGTACGACGCGAATGTCGTCGTCTCCGCCTACCTGACCGGTGAGAAGTCCGCGGGTGACAGCGCCTGAGATGTCAGGATGGTACGGATGCGGCAGCGCACCGACGCCCGCACCGGGGGGAGGCGCTGCTGGTCCTCTACAACATCCCGCACCGCGACTGCGGACAGTTCTCCAGAGGCGGCGCCGCCGACGGCAACGCGTACCGGACCTGGCTGGAGGACGTCGCCCGGGGCATCGGCGACCGGCGCGCCACGGTGGTCCTTGAGCCCGACGCGCTGCTGCACATGGTCGACGGGTGCACACCGCAGGAGTTCCACGAGGAGCGGTACGACCTGTTGCGGGGCGCGGTCGAGCGGCTCAAGAGGCAGCCCGGCGCCCGCGTCTACGTGGACGCGGGCAACGTCGGCCGGCGCAGCCCCGACGCGCTCTTCGGGCCGCTGCGCCGCGCGGGCATCGGGGCGGCCGACGGATTCGCCGTCAATGTCTCCAACTTCGAGACCACGCGGGCCAGTACGGATTTCGGCAGGCGGCTCTCGGCGAAGGCCGGCGGACAGCATGTACCAACCCGACGGCACCAACGCCCGGTTGTCCGGCACCGTGACCGTGATCCCGCCCGCCGTCCGATTCAGCCCCAGCGCCACCGACCACTGATCGGTGTCCGTGACATGGGTGACCGCACTGGGCCGGATCAGCTTCGCCGAGGTGATCACCGACCCCCGCGCCGTCGTGAAACCGCCCGTACCGCAGCGCCGGATGCTCTTCGGTCCCGCCGTCGGCGCCGGGCGTGAACTCCGGTACAGACAGGGCGGGGTGTAGATCTCGATGCGCTGCTCGAAGAAGCCCGGCCGGGTGCTCGCGCGGTCCGCGTGGAGCGGGTCCGAGCCGAAGACCATGACGCGGCCGTCCGGCAGGAGCACCGACCCCGAGTGGTAGTTGCGGCCCACCGCCGGGTCGGCGACCCGGCGGTACCTGTCCGTCCCCGGGTCGTACAGCCGCGCCTGGAGCACATTCGATCCGCCGCGCCCGCGGTAGTCGTTGGAGCCGCCCGTGACCAGCACCGAGTCCGCGCCGCTGAGTGACCGGATGGTGACTCTGTGGCAGCTGTGGGGCGACTGTGCGCCGCCTGTGCGGGGAGTGATTGAAGGTGGCGCCGTGGGTGGCGTCTCGGGGCGGAGGCCCGGCGCGAGGCTTCGGTGCGGGAGGCTTCGGTGTGAGAGGTTCACGAATGAGCAAAGCCCCCTCACGCGTGGTGAGGGGGCTTTGACTCTGCGTGCGCCGCCAGGGACTCGAACCCCGGACCCGCTGATTAAGAGTCAGCTGCTCTAACCAACTGAGCTAGCGGCGCCTGCTGACCCGGAGAACTCTACCCGAAGGCGGGGGGTGCTCCTGACCATTTACCGTCCGTCGCGGCCTGTCGGATGGTCGTTTTTTCTCTTCTGTCCGTCAAAATGCGATATGTCAGGAGAGTTGAGACACTGGCGCCCGTGCAGATGCGCCCAAAGATCTTGACGAGTGCGGAGGGGAATCGCATGACTGTGCCGGCTTTCGAGGAGTACGTGCCCGCCATCGACTGCACCTGTGCGGGGTGCGCCGCACAACGGCGGACCGCCGCCAGTGCACTGCCCATGCGGTACGGAGGCCACCCGGCCGCCCATGGCGCACGCCGCGCCCTGGTGCTGGCCACCGCGGCCGGAGTGGTGCTGAGCACCGGCGTCGCCGAGGCGGCGAGCGCGACGAGCACCACGGGTACTACGGGTGCGACGGACGACCGGGCGGCGGAGGCGGCCGGAGCCGTCCGGACCGACCAGGGCGGGGACAGCCCGCAGGGCGGGCCCGGACCGCTGCGGGGCGGCGGCGCCTCGGGCCCGCCCTCGTCCACGACCACCACGCCCAAGCTGCGCAAGAGCAGCCGGGCCGACATCATCAACCGCGCGAAGAAGTGGGTGTCGGCCGACGTTCCGTACAGCATGGTCAAGTACTGGTCCGACGGCTACCGCCAGGACTGCTCCGGCTTCGTGTCGATGGCCTGGAACCTGCCCGGCAACGAGTGGACAGGCAGCCTCGCCGCGTTCGGGAAGCGGATCGCGCGGGAGGAGCTGCAGCCCGGCGACATCCTGCTCTTCCACAACCCGGCCGACCCCTCGAAGGGCTCGCACGTCACGATCTTCGGCGGCTGGACCGACTACACGCACACCCACTACACGGCGTACGAGCAGACGAAGCCGCACACCCGCAAGAAGACGACGCCCATGGCGTACTGGACCAACTCCGGCAGCTACGTCGCGTACCGCTACAAGGCGCTCAGCGGCGGAAACGGGGGCAGCGCTTCGTCGGTGAAGGGGTTCCCGGGCGCCGGGCAGTTCGGCCCCGGTGCCAGCAACAAGTACGTCACCCAGCTCGGCAGGATGCTCACGGACCGGGGCGGCAAGCGCTTCTACAAGGTCGGCCCCGGGCCCGGCTGGGGCGACGCCGACCGGCGCGCGACCCAGGCGTTCCAGAAGGCCCAGGGCTGGAAGGGCAAGGAGGCGGACGGCCTCCCCGGCCCCGCCACCTGGCGGCTCCTGGCCAACGGAACCGGCCGCGACATCCCCGGCACCGGAAGCGGAAGCGGGGGCGGGGGCGGAACGGGAGCCGGTCACGGCGAATCGAACCCGGGTTCGAAGTTCCCCGGGCGGGGCTATTTCCGGCCCGGACAGTCCAACAGTCATGTCGGCAGGCTCGGCAAGCAGTTGGTGAAGAAGGGATTCGGCAAGTACTACACGTCGGGACCCGGGCCCCGGTGGACCGAGGCGGACCGGCGCAATGTCGAGGCTTTCCAACGGGCTCAGGGCTGGCGGGGCGGAGCGGCCGACGGCTACCCCGGTCCGGAGACCTGGCGGCGACTCTTCGGGTGACAAGACGGACATGACGGAGGCGGGTATGCGATCCACGGTGTCGGACAGCTCCGGAACCCCGGAGAACGGAAGGCGACAGGAGGGGGAGCGGGAGCCGGACCGGGTGGCGCCGCCCCAGCGGGAGGACGGCGGCCCGGAGACCGGTGTGGGGCCTGCGGGGCCGGGGGCCGCCGCGGACGACGGACCGGACTCCGTGGTCGACCTCGTGCTGGATCTGGTCCCGGGCGAGGACCTGGAATCCGGGCTCGGCGCGACCTCGGCCTCGGTATCGGTCCCGGCCATGGCAACAGGCGCCGTGCCGGGCGTCGCACCCGCCCAGGTCGCGGCCGGGAACCGCACGGACCCGGGTTCCGGCACCCCGCCCCCGTCCTCCCCGCCCTCGCCCCGGCACCGCACGGCCCCCGTCACCGTCTTCGGCTCCCTCCCCGTCTCCGGGAGTGACGGGGTCGAACAGTCCGGCGACACGCTGTGGGGGGCCGGGCGGCACCACGCGGTCATCGCCAATGAGCGGACCGCGGCCATCCCCGTGCACCTGCTCTTCCGCGAGGACGCCGCCCGCGCCGACGCGGCCGAGCTTCCCGTCGGCGCGATGCGGCGGGGAGCCGGCGGCGACCAGCCGCAGGCCGGGGTGCGGCGGCCGCCCGCGCCGAGGGGGCCGCAGGTGCGGCCCCCGACGCGGCCGGCGCCGGTCGCTGATCCACGGCTCGCCGAGCGGCCGGGGCCCGCGCTCCCCGGCTGGCTGGCGTTGCTCACCGGGCTGGCCGGGGTCGCCGCCGGTGGCGCCGTGCTCTGGTGGATCGGCGCGCTGCCGGCCGCCGCGCTCGCCCGGTTCGGGATCGGCTCGCGCCCGTACGACGGGATCGGGCTCGGCGCCTGGGCGGTGCTCGCCGCGCTGGTGTCGGTGGTGCTCTTCACGCTCGGCGGCCTGAGCCGCGGACGCGTGGGGTACGCCTGGGTGCTGACGCTGTTCGGCGAGTACCGGGGGAGTGTGCGGCGGACCGGGCTGATGTGGATCAGCCCCCTGCTGCTGCGCCGCCGGGTCGACGTACGCCTGCGGCACTGGCGCAGCGAACCGCTCCCCGCCGTGGACTCCAACGGTACGGCGCTGCGCGTCGTCGTCCTCGTGGTGTGGCGGATCAAGGACACCGTGCGGGCGGCGCTCGGGGTCGCCGACCACGAAACGTATCTGCGCGAGCAGGTCGAGGCCGCGATGGCCCGGGTCCTCTCGCAGCTGCCGGCCGACGCCTTCCACGAGGACGCGCACACCCTGCGCAACGCCGAGGCGGTCGGCGACGCGTTGACCCGGATGCTGAAGGCGGACTGCAAGCCCGTCGGCATCGAGGTGTACTCGGCGCAGCCGACCGGAATCGAGTACGCCCCGGAGGTCGCCGCGGCGATGCAGCGCCGCCGGATCGCCGCCATCGACGCCAAGCACCGGGACAGCGTGCTGACTTCGGTGGTCGACGCGGTCGACGACACGGTCAACCGACTGATTACGCGGGGCATCGTGGAGCTGGACGACTACGAACGGAAGTCCCTTGTCAAGGACTTGACGGTGGCCTTCTACACCGGACGCAGCGGCGGGGAGGGAGCCTGAGGGGCCTGAGGGGCCGTCGGCCCAAGCGGAATCGGACTCCCATTGGTCTGGACATGTTCATGGCCCGTCAATAATCTAAGTCTTGGTCTAGACCGCAGGGCGCGCGCGCAACACAGCTCATGGAACCTCCCCCACGTTCTTGAGGAGCGACAGCAATGCGTAAAAGGGCAAGCGCGGCCGTGGTCGGCCTGGCAATCGCGGGCGTCTCGATGTTCGCGACGAACAGTGCCAGCAGCCACGGCTACACCGACAACCCCATCAGCCGCCAGAAGCTCTGCGCCAACGGCACGGTGACGGGCTGCGGCAACATCCAGTGGGAGCCGCAGAGCGTCGAGGGCCCGAAGGGCTTCCCGGCGGCAGGTCCGGCCGACGGCAAGATCTGCTCCGGCGGGCACGGCGAGTTCGCCCAGCTCGACGACCCGCGCGGCGGCAACTGGCCCGCCACCCAGGTCACCGGCGGCCAGGGCTTCAACTTCCGCTGGCAGTTCACCGCCCGCCACGCCACGACGGACTTCCGCTACTACATCACCAAGGACGGCTGGGACCCCACCAAGCCGCTCACCAGGGCCGACCTGGAGTCGCAGCCCTTCATGACGGTGCCGTACGGCGGCAAGCAGCCCCCGGCGACCCTGACCCAGCAGGGCACCATCCCCACCCAGAAGAGCGGGAAGCACATCATCCTGAGCGTCTGGAACATCGCTGACACGGCGAACGCGTTCTACGCCTGCTCCGATGTTCAGTTCTGACGTGTAGTCAGTTACCGTGCGGCGCCATGAGGAGCGCAGGCACCGTAGCGGAGCTCGTACAGCGCCAATGGGGCGACCACCGGCCCGGACTGAGATACCAGGACACCGTCCTCACTCATCACCAGGTCGCCTCGGGCGCTGCCGCACGGGCCGTGCTCCTGGCGGATCTGCTGTCGGCGGGCGGCGAACCGCACCTCGGGGTGCTGCTGGACAACACCCCCGAATTTCCCCTCTGGTTGAGCGCGGCGGCCCTGGCCGGGGCCGCCGTGGCCGGCATCAACCCCACCCGGCGCGGCGCCGAACTGGCCCGCGACATCCTGCACACCGACTGCCGGGCCCTGGTCACCCAACGCGCCCACCTGCCGCTGCTGGACGGCCTGGACCTCCCGGGTGTGCGGATGCTGGTCACCGACACCGACGCGTACGCCGAACTCCTCGCCCCGTACGCCGGAGCCGAGCCGGGCGACACGCGGTGGACGGGCGTCGGCCCCGGAACCCGGATGCTGCTCTACTTCACCTCCGGATCGACCGGCGCGCCCAAGGCCGCGATCTGCACCCAGGGGCGGCTGGCGGCGGCCGGAAAGTCGCTCGTCGACCACTTCGGCGTCCGGCGCGAGGACGTCCACTACATCTGCATGCCGATGTTCCACGGCAACGCGGTGATCGCCGACTGGGCGCCCGCACTGGCCGGCGGGGCCGCCGTCGCGCTCCGCCGCCGCTTCTCGGCCTCCGGATTCCTCGACGACGTACGGGCGCACGGGGCGACGTACTTCACCTATGTCGGCCGCGCCGTGCAGTACCTGCTGGCCACCCCCGAGCGCCCGGACGACGGCGAGCACCCGCTGCGGCTCGGCTTCGGCACCGAGGCCGGTGCGGTGGACGCGGCCCGGTTCCGGGAGCGGTTCGGGGTGCGGCTGGTCGAGGGCTACGGCTCCTCCGAGGGCGGTGCGGCGATCCAGCGGACCGGGAACACCCCGGAGCGGGCGATCGGGAAGGCGTCGGCCCGCGACGATCTCGCGGTCGTGGACCCGGAAACCGGAGAGGAACGGGCCACCGCCGTCTTCGACGAGGCGGGCCGGCTGACCAACGGGGCCGAGGCGATCGGGGAGTTGGTCAACCGGGGGCGTACGCCCTTCGAGGGCTACTGGCGCAACGAGGCGGCGGACGCCGAGCGGATGCGCGGTGGCTGGTACTGGACCGGGGACCTCTTCTTCCGCGACGCCGACGGCTTCCTCTACTTCGCGGGCCGTACCGACGACCGGCTGCGGGTGGACAGCGAGAACCTGGCCGCCGCGGTGATCGAGAACATCCTGGCCCGCTGGGGCGACGCGGCGGCCGTGGCGGTGTACGCGGTGCCGGACCCGGTCGCCGGGGACCAGGTGATGGCGGCGCTCGCCATGCGGGAGGGGGCCGCCTTCGACCCGTCCGCCTTCGCCGCGTTCCTCGCGGCGCAGACGGACCTGGGTACGAAGATGGCCCCCGGCTTCGTGCGGATCGTCCCGGCGATGCCGGTGACGGCGACGAACAAGGTGCATCGGGTGGGGCTGCGCCGCGAGGGGTTCCGGTGCGGTGATCCCGTGTGGTGGAACGGGACCGGCGTCGGGTACGTGCCGTTCGACGAGGAGCAACTGAGCGCTCTGCTGCGCGAGTACGAGGCACACGGGCGCGCCGCATTTTGTCCTCAATCGCCGGGCGGGCTTGAATTTCAAGCTCGTCCGGCGATTGAGGACACAGCGGCAACGCGGGTGGACCCGCACTAGTTCGCCAGGGCCGGCACCTCCTGCGCGGCCTCCTCCGCCGCCCCCGCGGCCCTCCGCAGCAGCGTCGCGGCCAGCACCGCTCCCGCCAGCAACAGCACGGCTCCCGCGACCGAGGCGTACTGCATGCTGTGCACGAAGGCCTCCCGCCCGACCGCGATCAGCGAACCGTCACCCGTGGCCACCGCACCGGCGAGCGTCTTGCGGGCGGCCTCCGGAGCGGAGCCCGGCATGTCCGCGGTGTAGATCGCGGTGGCCACCGCGCCCAGCAGGGCCATCCCCATCGCACCGCCGAACTCCTGGCCGGTCTCCAGCAGCGAGGCCGCCGAACTCGCCTTTTCCGGCGGGGCCGTGGACAGCGCCAGGTCCGATACGAGCGCCATCACGGTGACGATGCCGCAGCTCATCACGGCGCAGCCGCCGAGCAGCAGCCACAGGGAGTCCGTACCGGTCAGGGCGAGGATGGCGAAGCCGGCGGCGGCGATGACGAAACCGGCGCAGATGACCCGCGCACGGTCGGTCCGCTGGGCGATCGCCGTGGCCGTCGGGGCCGCGGCGCCCACCGCCAGGGACGGCGCCATGGACCACAGCGCGGCCTCCATCGTGCTCATGCCGAGCACCGACTGCAGATACTGCGTGGTGAAGAACGAGGAGCCCATCATGGCGAACGCGGCCAGCGCGTTCAGCCCGATCCCGGCCGCGAAGCCGCGGTGGCGGAAGAGTTCCCTGCTGATCATCGCGTCGGAGCGGCCGCGCTGGCGGCGGACGAAGAACAGGCCGACGACCAGCCCGGCGGCGACGATCAGCGCGTTCCGCACATCGAGCCCGTGGGCGGCACTCTCCTTGACACCGTAGACCACCGGCAGCACGGCCCCCATCGACAGCGGCACGCTCAGGAAGTCGAACCGTCCGGGGTTCGGGTCCTTGAACTCCGGGACCAGCACCGGCACCAGAACCAGCAGCAGCACCATCGCCGGCACATTGATCAGAAAGACCGAGCCCCACCAGAAGTGCTCCAGCATGACCCCGCTGAGCACCGAGCCGAGCGCGATCCCGCCCGCCATGGCCCCCGACCAGATGCCCACGGCCCGGCCGCGCTGGCGCTCGTCGCGGAACATGTTCCGTACGAGCCCCATGGTGGAGGGCATCAGCGTCGCCCCGCCGACCCCGAGCAGGGCGCGGGCCGCGATCAGCATCTCGGGACTGTCGGCGTACGCGGCGGCGACGGAAGCGGCACTGAACGCGACCGCGCCCAGGAGCAGCAGCTTGCGACGGCCGATCCGGTCGCCGAGCGAGCCCATCGTGATGAGCAGGCCGGCCAGGGCGAAGGCGTACACATCGAAGATCCAGAGCTGCTGGGTGGCGCTGGGTGCGAGGTCCCGGTCGATGGACGGGATCGCGAAGAAGAGGACGGAGATGTCCATCGAGACGAGAAGGAGGGGCAGCAGGAGGACCGCGAAGGCGGTCCATTCCCGGCGGCCGGCGAGATGGCCGCGCTCGGCGGTGGTGCTCGTGGCGTTCGTCATGCCAGGAAATGTACGAGCGTTTAAAACGCTTGTCTAGTACGAGTGTGTAAAACGTTCGTACATCTCGATGGGCAACAAAAAACGCACTGGGCGGTTCACGTGTGTACGTGAACCGCCCAGTGCGTTGTCTGTGCGCCGCCAGGGACTCGAACCCCGGACCCGCTGATTAAGAGTCAGCTGCTCTAACCAACTGAGCTAGCGGCGCCTGCTGACTCGAAAATAATACCTGCTCCCGAGGGGTGCTGGTGACACGGCAGAACAAGCCCGTCCGCCGTCGGCTCCGGATCACTCGCCCGGCTCCCGCACGGGGACGTAACCGCGCCGCTTGTCCACCACGTTCGGCAGGGGCTCCCCGGCCGCCCAGAGTTCGTACATCGCCACGAACTGCTCGCTCAGCCGATCCCGCCAGCCCGCCGTGTCACCGCTCATGTGCGGTGACACGATCAGATCCGGTACGTCCCAGAGCGGGCTCTGCGGCCCCAGGGGCTCCTGCTCGAACACATCGAGCGCCGCGCCCGCGATCCAGCGCCTGCGCAGCGCTTCGGCCAGATCGTCCTCGACGACCAGCGGCCCGCGCCCCACATTGATGAAGCGGGCAGACGGCTGCATCAGCCCGAAGAACCGGGCGTCGAACATGGCGCGGGTCGACTCGGTCAGCGGAGCCGCGCAGATCACCCAGTCGGCCAGGGCGGTCAGTCGGTCCAGGTCCTCCGTGCCGTGGATGGTGCGCCGCGCCCTGCGCCCCACGAGCGCCACCTGGACCCCCAGCGCGACCAGCAGCTTGGTGATCTCCCGCCCGATCGGGCCCGCGCCGACGACCACCGCGCGGCTGCCCGCGAGCCGGGTGCTCTCGCGGTGGCGCCACTGCCGCCGCCGCTGGAGCTCCAGCGTGCCGGGGAGGTCCTTCGCGAACGCCAGCACCAGGCCGGTCACGTACTCGGCGATCGGCCGCTCGAAGATGCCCCGGGCGTTGGTCACCACCGTGTCGGAGGCCGTCAGCTCCGGGCAGAGCAGCCGGTCCACGCCCGCGCTCGCGGTGTGCACCCACGCCGGGCGCGGCCCGTCGCCGGGCCAGGCCGCCCGTACCGCGTCGGAGGCGAAGTCCCACACCAGCAGCACATCGGCCGCCGGGAGCCGTGCGGCGAGCCCCGCCTCGTCCGTGTACCGGATCCGGGCCCGGCCGGTCAGCCGGCCGAGACGCGGCGACGGGTCGGTGTCCAGGACGAGCAGGGTGGGCTCTGGCATGAGAGGCGGTCGCTCCGCTGCGTCTGGGAGGTGCGGATTGACCACGCTCGCACCCGTGCCCACACCCGTCAACAGGGCACCAGGGTCATCAGGGCATATGGGGGAATACTGGGAGGAAACGGGAACAGGAAGGGCAAGCCTGTGGACATGACGACCGTCGGACTTCTCTACCCGGGCCACTTCGCGGAGGACGACTTCCCGCGGATGGAGATCCTGCTCGACGCCGTCAGGCTGGTGGTGAACCGCACCGACATCGACGAGGACGCCTACGTGATCGACGCGCTGATACGGACCGGCTCGCCCGAGCACCTGGCCGCCGGGGTGGAGGAACTGCAGCGTGCCGGGGTCGAGTGCGTCGTGTGGGCGAGCGGCGGCGGCAGTTTCCTGTACGGCTGGGAGGGCGCCCATGAACAGGCCGCCGCCCTGGCCCGAGCGACCGGCGTGCCCGCCTCCAGCACCTCGCTCGGCTTCGCCCACGCGGTACGGGAGCTGGGCGCCGACCGGGTCGCCGTTGCCTCCACCTACCCCGAGCGCATCACCGGCCTGTTCGCCGACTTCCTCCACGCCGCGGGCATCGACGTGGCCGTCACCCATGCCGCCTCGCTCGGCTCGGCCGCCGAGGCCGCCGCCTGGGACCTGGACCGGGTGAAGGAACTCGCCGTGGCCGCCGACCGGCCGGAGGCCGATGCGGTGCTGCTGCCCGACACCGCCCTGCACACCGCCGGGCACGAGGCGGACCTGGAGGAACTCCTCGGCAAGCCGGTCCTCACCGGGAACCAGGTCACCGTCCGCGAGGGGCTGCGGCTGGCCCGCCGCCGCTCGTGGTCCCCGAGGCTCGGCAAGCTCTTCGCCGAGCGGGAGGCACCCCCGGCCCCGGTGGTCGCCTGGGGCGAGGGACGGGAACGCGCGCACGGCGGGAAGCGGGGGTGGGCCGCCGGGGAATAGGGGTGGGTCGTCGGGAATAACCGGAGACAACCTCCTGTTATGCGCTTCCGGACGTACGAGCCGGACGTAGGCGCATCACCGGAGAGGTCAGCACGTGGACGAGATTCGAGGCGACGAGATCCGTGGCAAGGCGGAGGGAACGGCCGCCGTTGCGCTCTCCGTACTGGACCTGGTGACCGTGGGGCAGGGCCGCACCGCCACCCAGGCGCTGCGCACGAGCGTGGACATCGCACAGCTCGCCGAGCGCCGCGGATTCCACCGCTACTGGGTCGCCGAACACCACTCCATGCCCGGCGTCGCCTCCTCCTCGCCCGCCGTGATCCTGGCCCACCTCGCCGCACACACCGAGCGCATCAGGCTCGGCTCCGGCGGCGTGATGCTGCCCAACCACGCACCGCTCGTCATCGCGGAACAGTTCGGCACCCTGGAAGCCATGGCCCCCGGCCGCATCGACCTCGGCCTCGGCCGCGCCCCCGGCACCGACGGCGCGACGGCGGCCGCCCTGCGCCGCACCGACCGGCTGAACGAGGGCGCGGACGACTTTCCGCAGCAGCTCGCCGAGCTGACCCGGTTCCTGGACGACGACTTCCCCGACGGCCACCCCTACGCCCGTATCCACGCGGTCCCCGGCCCGGTCCAGGCCACGTCCGACGGCGGCGTCCAGTCGCCGGCCCGCCCGCCGGTCTGGCTGCTCGGATCCTCCGGCTTCAGCGCCCGGCTGGCCGGTGTGCTCGGCCTGCCCTTCGCCTTCGCCCACCACTTCTCCGCCCAGAACACGGTGCCGGCGCTCGACCTGTACCGGGAATCGTTCCGGCCGTCCGCGGTGCTCGACGCCCCGTACGCCCTGATCGGTGTCTCGGCACTGGCCGCCGACGACGAACGCGAGGCCCGCCGCCAGGTGCTCTCCGGCGCCCTGTCCATGGTCCGGCTGCGCACCGGCCGCCCCGGCCTGGTCCCGACACCCGAGGAGGCGGAGGCGTACGCCTTCAGCCCGATGGAGCGCGAGTTCGTCGACAGCTGGCTCGCCAATATCGTCCACGGCACGGCGGACGAGGTCCGTACCGGCCTCGACGGCCTGGCCAAGCGCACCGGCGCCGACGAACTCATGATCACCGCCAACGCCCACGGCGGCGAGGCGAGGCTGCGCAGCTACGAACTGATCGCGGACGCGTACGGGCTGCCCACGGCCTGACCCGGTCCCCACGCAGGGAGGCAGGGCCGCGTCAGCCCTGCATCGGGCGGGTGCCGATCAGCTCGGCGATCCGCTCCGGGGCGACCGCACGCGAGTACAGCCAGCCCTGCCCGGTGTCACAGCCGATCCTGCGCAGCCGTTCCGCCTGGCCGGTCGTCTCCACGCACTCCGCGGTGACGGTCAGGCCCAGCCGGTGCGCCAGCTGCACCATCGCCTCGACGATCGTCTCGTCGGCCGGGCTCGGGTGGGCGCCGTCGTCGTAGCGGAAGCCGCGTACGAACGAGCCGTCAAGCTTCAGCACCGAGACCGGCAGCCGGCTCAGATAGGCGAGGTTGGAGTAGCCGGTACCGAAGTCGTCGATGGCGATCCGCACGCCCATGTTGCTGAGCGACTGGAGGGCCTGGATCGGGCGGCCCGCCGAGCCCATCACCGCGGACTCGGTCAGCTCCAGCTGGAGCAGCGAGGGATCGAGGCCGGTCTCGGCGAGGATCTCCGCCACATCGGTGACCAGGTCGGAGTCCCAGACCTGGCGTACGGCGACATTGACGCTGATGAACAGCGGCGGATCGGCGGGGTGCTCCAGCTGCCAGCGCCGGGCCTGGCGGCAGGCGGACTGCAGCACCCACCGGCCGAGCTGGACGATCGAGCCGTCCTCCTCGGCGATCGCAACGAACCGATTCGGCGACAGCATGCCGAACTGGGGATGGTTCCAGCGGACCAGGGCCTCCACCCCGCACACGACGCCATCGGCCATGTCGACCAGCGGCTGGTACTCGATGGTGAACTCGCCGCGCTCCACGGCGGGCCGCAGATTGGACGAGAGCGTCTGCCGGGTCATCCGGTGCGCGTTGCGCTCCGGGTCGAAGACCGTCCAGCGGGCCTTGCCGTCCGCCTTCGCCCAGTACAGCGTGGTGTCGGCGGCCTGCATCAGACCGGTGGCGGAGGTGCCCTTCACGGACCGTTCCACCACTCCGATCGAGGCGGACACGGTGAGCCGTTGCCCGGCCAGGTCGAAGGGCTGCTGCAGTGCGGCCAGGACCGTGCGGGCCAGATCGGTGAGCTGCTGCGTACCGGCGGAGTCCTCGACCAGGATCGCGAACTCGTCGCCGCCGAGGCGCGCCACGAGATGGGCGCCGGGGCGGTGCGGGCCGTCCTGGGCCGCACAGTCGGTGAGCCGTGCGGCGACGGCGGCGAGCAGCCGGTCGCCGATCCGGTGGCCCATCGTGTCGTTGACGGCCTTGAAGCCGTCCAGATCCAGGTAGCAGAGTCCGACCCGGCCATGGCCGGAGGCGCTGTCATCGTACGCCGGGGTCTCCAGGGCGGCCGAGAGCCGTTCGAAGAACAGCGTCCGGTTGGGCAGCCGGGTCACCGGGTCGTGCATCTGGAGGTGGCGCAGCCGCTTCTGCAGCTCGCGCCGGTCGCTGATGTCCGAGACGGAGAGCAGCACCCGGCCGGGCCCGGAGCCGTCGCCCGCGCAGGCCTCCTGCTCGGGCATCGGTACGACGGTGACTTCGGCCCACAGCGCGCGTCCGTCGGGGTGCTTGAGCCGGTGGGTGCAGCGGAACCGTGAGCGCCGCCCGTGCAGCACCTCGCGGTACGCGTGCCAGGTGCGGCCGTCCGCCGCGAGGTCGAGCAGATCGGCCGCGGACTGGTTGGTCAGCGCCGCGGCGGAGCGGCCGAGGAAGCCGCCGAGGGCCTCGTTGGCGGTGACGACCAGGCCCTCGTGATCGACGACGGCCATCGGGAGCGCGGCGGCCCGGAACGCGGCCCGGTAGCCGTGCGGCTCGGAGCTCCCGGCCCCGGCACGGGGCCACGGAGCGTGACGATCCGTGGTCGGTGGTCCTGCGGAATGCCGGGGTCTGCCCGCCGCGAGCCCGGGCTCTTCGGAGGTTCCGCTCACCGTTCGCTCCCGCCGTGCAGTTCCGTCCTGAACAGGTGTGGCCGGACTGGCCCGCCGCGTGGAGCGCCTGGGTCGGAGGCGGAAACCGCGCGGGAAAGCCTGGTGAAGCATAGAGGCTGGTGCGTCGGCCATTCCAGCGCCCGACGCTTCCAAGCCCCGCGTTCGCCCCGCATGGGCCATTCGCCCGCGGCTCCGATTTGCCCGCAACCGATCGTTTCTGAGCGATTGCGTTCTTCTGCAATACCTCGGTGATCGATTGTGACTGTCCGTGAGGACGAGGGCCCTGGTCGGCCGCTGACTCGACTGGGGCAGCTCAACAGGACGAAAGCCTCAAATCATCACAGGGTGGGTGCGTGACCGCATCTCGCACCCGGAGGTAGATGTGCCGCGTCAGCACAGAGCCGGGGGAGTGGAGAGGCCGAGCCTGCGCGGTGTGGCCGCCGCCGTGACGTCTCTTCTGGCGCTCGCTGCCACCTCCCTCGTCGCCGGGCCCGCCGTGGCCGCCACCGGTGAGGCGGGACCCTGCGCCCTGCCCCGGACCGAGGCGCACCACTCGCTCGGGGTGGGCGACTGGAACGGCGCCTACCCCCGCCCCGACCACCCCCTCGACGCGGTCGTGATCTTCCTCGCCTTCCCGGACCACAGCCCCGCCATGACCCCCGGCGAACTCGCCGCCGACCACTTCCCCGCCACCACTCAGTTCTTCCAGCGCGCCTCGTACGGGAAGTTCACCCTGCGCCCGCACCCGATGCGGCAGTGGATCCGGATGCCCAAGACGTCCGGCCAGTACGGCATACGCCGTGACTGGGACAACGACCGGCGCGGCACCTATCTGCGCGACGCCGTCTCCGCGGCCGATCCGAAGGTCGACTTCTCCCGGTACGACATCGTCTATCTGGTCGCCGACCCGGACGCCCCGGGCGTCGACTCCGACGCCACCAAGGTCGTCAACTTCGACCAGCCGCTGCGCGCCGATGGTACGGACATCCGCCGCGTCGTCACCGTCTTCGAACAGCACCCGCCGGACCGCAATGTGCTGGCCCACGAGACCGGGCACGTCTTCGACCTGCCGGACCTCTACCACCGGCCGTCCGACGGCAAGGGCGACTGGGACACCTACGTCGGCGACTGGGACGTGATGGGCAGCCAGTTCGGACTCGCGCCGGACTTCTTCGGCTGGCACAAGTGGAAGCTGGGCTGGCTGGACCGCAGGCAGGTGGTCTGCGTCCAGAGCAGCCGGGACGTCACCCTGGAGCCGATGGCCGCCGCGCCCGAGCCCGGGGCCTCCCTCGGCACCCGGCTCGCGGTGATCAGGACCGGTGAGGGCAGTGCCGTGGCCATCGAGGCCCGCAGCGCCACCGGCAACGACAGCACGACCTGCACCGAAGGCGTCCTGCTCTACCGGGTGCGCAACGGGACCCCGTCCGGCGGCGGCCCGGTCGACGTCATCGACACCCACCCCCGCACCGACGCCTGCTGGGACCGCTCGGTCTACGCGCCGCTCGCGGACGCCCCGCTGCGGGTCGGTGAGACGTACAGCATCCCCGGCGGACACACGAGGGTCGAGGTCGCCGACCGGACGCCGTCGGGTGCCTGGACGGTCCGGATCGCCACCGGAACGTAGAAGGGGCTGGTCCCTCCCGTCCAGCCCCCGCGAACACGAAGAAGCCCCTCGCTTCCGCGGGGGGCTTCTTCCGTCTGTGCGCCGCCAGGGACTCGAACCCCGGACCCGCTGATTAAGAGTCAGCTGCTCTAACCAACTGAGCTAGCGGCGCCTGCTGACGTCGTAGACATTAGCATCCGGATCGGCGGGAGGAAAAATCGAATTCCGGGCCACCGACGAGGGCGCCGACCGGGTCACCCGCACACAGGCCCAGAGCAGTACGTCGGGGCCCGGCAGCCAGGGGCTGCGGGTGTCGGGGGCGACCAGCCAGCGGGGGCCGGGGGTGGTGGAGGTGCAGGTCAGGGGCGGGACGGTCACCGCGTCCCCGGTGCCGTGGCAGAGCAGTGGCGGGACCTTGCTGTTGCCGTCACCCTCGTCGTCATGCCCCCGCGGTCCCATGGCGGCCCGCGGTTCGGGCCCGCCGCCCCACTCCTCCCAGTCGAGCAGCGAGGGGAGCCGCTGGGCGGTGCCGGGGGAGGCGAACAGCAGCATCCGTCCGCGGTGCGTGGCCACCGGCCCGGAACCGGGGCCGTCGGACCACAGGTGCTCCAGCATCCGGCGCCCGAAGAGAGTGGGCACGTTCACCACGTCGAAGGCCGACCCGCACGGCAGCACCCCGGGCGAGGAGGGGCGTGCCTCCCACTGGGCCAGTGTGCTGCGCGGATAGGCGGCGGCGCCGGCCAGCCAGGCGGCACCGGCCGCCGTGACATGCGCCGTGTGGTTCGCGGCCTGGTTCCGCAGAACGGCGAAGACATCGGCGCCGTGGTGGGGGGCGTCGCCGTGGTGCAGGGTCGAATTGTCGGGCAGCCATGCGGTCATGCCGACATGTCTACCGGGAGTGATCAAGTGGATTCCGAGAGTTGTCGGAAACCGGGACAGGGCGGGGTGAGGGGGAGTATCTTGCGCCCGGGCATATGCCAGTGGTTCTACCCGGAGTCAGGACCGGGCGGCCTGCCGGGGAATTCCGGCCGCGCACGACGGCCGTTGCCTGGCCCGTACGGCCGCTCCCAGGTCCGTACGGCCGTCAGGGCGCGGCGCCGCCCAGCAGGCTCCGGCCGAACTCGACCATCTTCTTGGCATAGTCCTCGGTCCACTCCGCACGCCGCGCGATGTCCGCGGTCGTGAGCCGGTCGAACCGGCGCGGATCGGCCAGCTGGGCGGCGGCGATCGCCTGGAACTCGACCGCCCGGTCGGTCGCGGCACGGAACGCCACGGTCAGCTCGGTGGCGCGGGACAGCAACTCCTTCGGATCGTCCATCGACTCCAGGTCGAAGAAGTGCTCAGGATCGGCGACTGCCGCCGACGGCTCGAAGAGCAGGGGCGCGGGGCGCAGCCGCTGCTGCTCGTTCCGCTCGGGTTGTGCCATGTGGTGTTGCCTCCTTGGGTCGGCCCGCTGGCCACCCTCCATTGTCCAACGTCCCGCAAGAGGGCCCGGGGCACTGCCGGACCGGGGGTACGGCCGCCGTCACCTCTCCCACCGCACCCGGTGCTCCGCCAGATGCGCCAGCACCGAATGGTTCGCCTCCCAGCCGTCCGGGAACTTCACCGTGACGCCCAGCTGCACCGGCTCCGTCGACGGGTGCTCGTCCAGCAGCTCGGTGACGCCCGCCCGGCACACCACGATGCAGGCGTGCCGATGGCGCGAAGCCAGCACGCAGAGCCGGCCCGTCTCCAGGTGGAAGGCCGTGGCGTCCGGGCGGCCGGAGAGCGGGTGCAGGACCACCGTCACATCGAACTCGCGGCCCTGGAGCCGGTTCGCCGTGTCCACTGCGACGCCGCTCACACCCAGCTCCGCGAGCGCCGCCCGCACCGCCGCGGCCTGGTCGCGATGGGCGGTGCCGACCGCGACCCGGTCCGCCGTCACCGGAACCGGGTCGGGGGAGCGCTCGCTCGTCGCCGCGCCGCCCCGGTCCAGCAGCCGGCGGACGACCAGGGCCACCGCGCGCACCGCCTCCGGGTCGGTGCGCGGGGTGTGCCTGGCCGGGAGTTCGAGCAGACCCCAGCCGGACTCCGCGGCCTCGTCCAGCACCCGGTCCGGGGCCGAGCCGTCGGACGCCACACCGAACGACAGCCGCCGGTCGCCGTGGTCCGTACCGCTGCGGAACGGGGTGTACGGGTAGAACGCGTCCGAGACCAGCGGCGCGGCGGAGGCGGGCAGCCGCCACGACACCGGCAGCCGGTGCTGCGGCAGTTGGGGATTGTGCGCGAGCAGCGTGGAGACCGCACTCGCGGACGGGTCGTACGAGAGCCCCGCCCACTGGTCCGCGCCCACGATGGAGAACGGGTCCAACTGGCCGGGATCGCCGACGAACAGCGCCCGCTCGAAGAGCCCCGCGACGGCCAGCAGCGCGTCCGAACGCATCTGGTACGCCTCGTCGACGATCGCGTGGCCCCACGGCTCGACGTTCTTCACATGGGCCCACTTCGCTGCCGTCGAGATGACGACGTCGAGCCCGGCGAGATCGGACGCCTTCGCCGACTTCCGTACGTTGGCCAGCCCGTCCAGCACCTTGTCGTACGGGTCGGTGTCATTGCTGTGCAACCGGCCGACCGGCAGCCCCGGATCCTTCTCGGCCAGCCGCACCACCAGGTCGTCGACCTGGGCGTTGGTCTGCGCGACCACCATCAGCGGATGCCCGGCCGACGCGAGTTCGAGGGCGGCGCGCACCACGAGCGTCGACTTGCCCGCGCCCGGCGGGGAGTCCACCACGATGCCGCGCGACGTACCGCCCAGGGTGTCGGCGAGGATCGCGTCGGTCGCCCGCGCGGCCTGGGCGCCCGGGTCGAATACGGCCGTCACAGAAGGTCCTCCGCGGTCACGGGATCGGGGCTCTCGGCGTGCCCGGCAGCGGCGCCCGGCGGCCCGCCGTGCGTCCAGGGCGTCTCCTCCGGGTCCGGCAGCTTCGGGCCGCCGCGCTGATCGTGCTCGAAGAGCGTCCAGGCGATCCGGTCGCCCGGCTCGGGCACCGAACCCGGCGCCGGCTCCTTGCTCCGGCCCATCCGGTCGAGGATCCGCAGCACCAGCAGCGGCGCGCCCCCGTCCGTCGGCTCGGCGTACTCCACGAACTCGGCGGTCTGCGGCCTGCCGTCCAGCGAGCGGTACACCTTGGTGCGCTCGCCGAGATGCGGGTGCTCGTCCGTACGGACCGTGACCAGCGGGCGCGGCGACGGGCGCTTGGACTCGCTGTACGCCATCACCACCTCCGTCACCTCGGCGACGAACGCCTCACCGGCCAGCCGCCGCCCGGCCAGCACCAGCGGATCGTCCAGCGCCTCCTGCGCCTCCAGCTGGGCCTGCGCCGTCTCCCGCGAGGCCAGCTTCTGCGCCGCCGTCACCGCGTCGTCCCGGCGCGGCTGCGGCGGCTCGCCCGAACGCACCCGGTCCCGGTGACCGGTGAACGACCAGCGGTCCCTGGTCCAGCGGTCCTCGGACCTGGACCCCTCGGGGAGCTCCCGCAGCAGGTCGAGCCCCCGCCACACCGCGTCCCACGTCGGCCGCGTCACCCTGGCCAGCAGGGCCCTGATCTCCCGCTCGGCGGCCGTCAGTTCGCCGAGCCGGGCATCGGCCGCCAGACCGTCCTCGGCGGCCGCGAGCGAGGTGCGCGCCCGGTCGTACTTCTCGATGGCGGGCGCCAGCAGCCGGTTGTCGAACGCCGGGTCCGTGGCCGGACCGGCCGGCGGGCACAGCAGCTGTCCCTCGCCGTCCCGCTCCAGCTCGGCACGGAGCGCCGCCGCGGCGCCCGGCTCGCCCGTCGGTGCGTCGATCCAGGCCAGCAGCGCACCCAGATGCTGATCCTCCAGGCTGCTCTGCCCGGTCGCCCAGTGCCGGTTCAGCAGATCGGTCGCGGCGAGCAGCAGCGAGGAGCCGGGCACCCTGGCCCGCTCCCCGTAGTGCGTCAGCCAGCGGCCCAGCAGCGGGACCCGGGCAGGGGCGGGGTACGGGGTGTCGGGGTCGTCCTCGGCCGTGCGCCGGAACCGCATGGAGCGACCCAGCAGCCGGACGAACTCGATGCCCGCCCGGCTCGGCACGACGATCTGCGGCGCGTCCGCGCACAGCTCGACCTCGACCTTGACCTTCTTCCCGGTACCCGGATCGGTCTCGTTGCGCTCGGCCGGCTCGACGACATCCTCGTACGCCTCGATGTGCGGCAGCACCGCCTCGGCCAGCTCGGCGAGGAACGCGAACCGCAGATCCCGGTCGCGCGGCTGCGAGACCGCCAGCAGCCGGGGCGCCTCCCGGTCCGTTCCGACGAGCGCGCCCAGCGGGGCACCCGCCTCACCGGCCGTGGTCAGCGGAACCACGACGAGAGGCCGGTCGGTGAGATGGCGGTGCCGGACCGTCGTCGTCGGCTGCGCCCGGCCGCTCTCCACGGCCTCCAGTCGGGCCAGGGTGCTGATCAGCGACATGCCGGACCGCCCTCCAGCGCCTCGGCGCGCAGGGCCGCCGCGCGCCGCAGGGCCGCGACCGTCGGATCCGCCGGGTCGCCCTCCTTGCCCGCGGCGGCCGCCAGCACCTCGCCCACCGTGGTCAGCCCGCCGAGCTCGCCGCGCACACTCCGCCCCAGCGCCTCCACCGCACCGGCCTCGCGTGCCTTCGCCCGGCAGTGGAAGGCCAGCTCGCAGGCGGCCAGGCACTCCGGGGCGTACGCCGCGCCGACCGATTCGACCGCGGCGTCGAGCTGCTGCCGGGAGCACTCCAGGTCGAAGGTGGTGCCCTCGGGCAGGGTCGCCGCGATGTCCTCGATCCGGGTCAGCCTGGTCAGCTGACGGCGGGTGACCGCGCGCTGCTTGCGTACGTCGACGACCGAGGCGGTGGGCAGATTGGAGAAGTCCTTCGGGCAGACCAGCAGCACCCGGTGGCCGACCTCGGCGCCCTCGGTCAGCTCCGCGATCCGCTCCAGCGCCAGCACATAGACGGCGGACTGCCGGGCCGCCGCGCCGACCTTCGCCGCGTCGGCCGAGCCGTCGATCATGGGGAAGGACTTGATCTCGACGACCGTCCACGTGCCGTCGGGGTGCACCGCCACCGCGTCCGGCTCCAGATAGGCGGGGGAGCCCGCCACCTCCAGGGCCAGCATCGGGTGGTCCAGCAGCGCCCAGCCACCCGCCTCGGTCGCCTCCCGCAGAGCGAGCGCCGTACGCGCCGCGCGGCCCTCGGGGCCCGCCGCGGTCAGATCGGGCACCGAGACCTCGCGCGGCGCCTCACCACCGCCGCCGAGGCGCTCGTGCAGCAGCCGCATCAGCTCCGTGCCGCCGTCGGCCTTGACCTTGGCCTCGAAGGCGTTGCCCCGGACGAAGGCGAACTGCGACTGCCCGAAGGGGGCCGGCGAACCGAGCGCCGTGGCCAGCACCGCCTTGTCCACCCCGGCGCCGTCCAGCAGGGCGCGGCGCCGGCAGCCGGGGTTGGCGGCGAGGGCGGCCAGCGCGCGGGCGTCCAGCGGACGAGGCGGGACGGTCGGTCCTCGCAGCTCAGCGAGCCGCTGCCGGAGCGTCGTCCCCCGCTGCTCCCGCTCCTGCGGGGGCGCCTGGGTCGGCCCGGGGTACGCGACCGGCCGAGGCGCCTGCGTCGGCCGATGCCGCGGCATCGGGGGAGTCTGCGGAGGTGGTCCGCTGGCCAGGGATTCGCTCACCCGCGGAAGTCTTGCATCCGGCACTGACAATCGGGGACTTCGCGACCGGGGCGAACCGTGGGAAGCGCGCTTGGACCCGGTCACCGATCCGGTCCGCGAGACGCATCACGGGCCGGGCCAGCAGGGCTCCGACGCCCATCACGGCGGCGCCCGCGACCGCGTCGAGGAGGTAGTGGTTGGCCGTGCCCATCACCACGAACGTGGTGATCAGGGGGTAGGCGATGCCGGCGGCCCGGATGTACGGGTTCTTGCTGTGGCGCCACAGCAGGATTCCGCACCAGAGTGCCCAGCCGACGTGCAGGCTCGGCATCGCCGCGTACTGATTGGTCATTCCGCCCATGCCGCGCGGGGCGCTGGCCTCCGTGCCCCACCAGCCGTACGAGCTGTACTGGGCCATCGTGTCGACGAAGCCGTACTGGGCCTCCAGCAGCCGGGGCGGGCAGGTCGGCAGCAGGGTGAAGCCGATCAGGCCGAACATCGTGGAGGTCATCAGCCAGGTGCGGGCCCTGCGGTACACCTCCTGGCGGCGGCGGAAGAGCCAGATCAGGACGGCCGGGGTGACGAGGTAGTGCAGGGACGCGTACGCGAAGTCGGAGGGTATGCCGATCGAGGGGTGCGCGGTGAACAGCCGGTTGAGCGGGTGCTCGGCGTTGATGTGGAGCGCCTTCTCCAGGCGCAGGATGCTCAGTCCGTGGTCGACGGCGGTGGACACGTCGCCGCGCGCCACCAGCCGGCCCGCCGAATAGGCCGCGTACACCAGAGCCAGCAGCGGCAGCTCGGTCCACCAACGGGGCCGCGGGCGCGGCACGGGCGCGGTGCTGGCATGCTGCATCCGGAAGCTCTCCATCATGTGTTCATGCGACCGACGGCGGGCGTTCAACCGTACGGCGTGGGTCGGTCGGGGTTCGGCCAGGGGTCCTTTCCGGAGCCCCGGGTGCGTACAGATTTCTCCGCGCAGAGTGGGACGTCGGTTCGGCCCCGAAGGTTGCCTCGCGATCACGTGCGCGATGATGGGAAAACCGGATGATCCGTGTCGTCCCGATCACCGGCCTCAGATCTCAGTTCAGGGAGAGCCGTCATGGCACCGCGTATCCTGCTCGCCCGGCACGGCCAGACGGAATGGTCCGTCAAGGGCAATCACACCGGCAGGACGGACATCCCGCTGCTCGACACCGGCCGTGCGGGCGCGAAGCTCCTCGGCGAGCGGCTGCGGCGCAGGCCGTGGGCGGACCTGCCGGGCCTGGAAGTACGCACCAGCCCGTTGCTGCGGGCCAGGGAGACCTGCGAGATCGCGGGATTCGCGGACCGGGCCGAGCCGTGGGACGCGCTCATGGAGTGGGACTACGGGGCGTACGAGGGGATGACCCCGGCCGAGATCAAGGCGATCCGTCCGGACTGGTTCATCTGGCGTGACGGGGTGCCGGAGGGGGAGACCCTGGCCGAGCTGTCCGCCCGCGCCGACGAGATCGTGGCGTGGGCCCGCTCGGCCGACCGCGATGTGCTGGTCTTCGCCCACGGTCACATCCTGCGGGCGCTGGGGGCGCGGTGGCTCGGCGAGGACGTGTCGTTCGCGGCGCGCATCCGGCTCGATCCGACGTCGCTGTCGGTGCTGGGATGGGCGTACGGCGCGCCCGCGATCGAACGCTGGAACGACACGGGCCACCTGGACCACTAGGCCGTGTCCGTAACGTCCCGCCGTACGCCCGGAGGGCGTCGCGAGCCAGGCGGGACTTCACGGACACGGCCCAGGGCCTCTCGCGTCTACGCGGTGGCGGCCTCCGTCGCCTCCGCGTACCGCTCCAGGAACCCCCGTACCTCCGCCACGTCCCGCTGCGGCATCAGCACCCCCACCGCCTGGGCCAGCATCGCCCGGATGCGGGTCGACTGGACGCGGTCCAGCAGGTCCAGCACCTGATGGCCCGTCGTCGCCGCCTCCGCGGCCCGGCCCGCGCGGGCGAGGTCCCAGGTCAGCTCGGCCCGGTACAGCGCCATGTTCCGGGTGAAGTGCGGGTCCTGGAGCCGGGTGGCCCGCCGCGCGTGCCGGGCCGCCCGCGACCAGTCGCCCAGCGCCGACCAGCACTGCGCCTCCAGCATCTCCAGCTCCGCCTCCCGGAAGAAGGTCATCCATTCCGGATCGGCGTCGGACGGACCGCGCCCGAACGCGGTGTGCGCCCGGCCGATCGCCCGGTCGCAGCCCGTACGGTCCCCGAGCCCCGCCCGGCCCCCCGCCTCCCGCAGCGCGAGCAGCGCCAGCAGCCGGGGCGAGCCCAGCGGCTGCGCCGCCCGCTGTCCGGCCTCCGCCGCGCGCACGGACTCGCGGGGCCGCCCGGTGTCCCGGGCCAGGAACGACGCATTGCAGAACGCATGCGCCTCCAGCCCCGCGTCACCGGCCACCCGCGCCGTGGCGAGCGCCTCCGCATAGTGCGAGCGGGCGTCCTCGAGCCGGCCCGAGTCATGGGCCAGCCAGCCCACCGAGATGGCCAGCTCGCCCGCTCCGGCATGCAGCCTGTCGGCGGTGGAGCGCTTGGTGGCCGTCCCGGAGTCGAGCAGCGCGTACGCCGCCCGCAGCGGCTGGGACGCCCTGCGGTACAGGCCGTCACCGCCGTGCCGGTCGTCGAGCAGCCGGATCTGCCGCACCGCCTTTTCGACGGCGCTCACCTCGGTCTCGCCGACCCTGTGCGGATCGGGCAGGGCGGCGGCAGCGGCGGAGGTGCCACCGAGGCCCAGGCCCAGGGTCGCGGTCGCCATCGCGGTGGTGCCGCCGGTCATGAATACGCGACGCAGCACGTCGCTCTCCTCGTCGGTGTCGCTGTGTAGCGTGGGGGGCGGTGGAGTTTCGGCAGTGGCCCGCGCTCCCCGGCCGCGTACGGATTCACGCGGTGAGAAGCCCAGGTCCGCCAGGGTCGTTCCGGGGAACATGTGCAGGAAGACCCGTTCGTACGCGTAGTTGGGGCAGCGGATCTCCCCGGACTCCACGCGTCCGATGTACCGGGCGTCGCACGCGACCTGCTCGCCGATCTCGCGGGCGGATCTGCGTACCGCGGCAGCGAACTCCCCGGCGGAGCGCGGGCCGCGCAGCCGCCGGAAGGCGAGGTTGGGAACTGCCCCTGTCGACACCATGGGCGAGGACCTCTCTTCTGCAGATCTTCTGCAGCCGGGGCTCCTGCTTCCGGTGTCCCGGCGGGGCAAGAACGTACCCGCTGTGACGAGTCACACATATTGCGTTTGCCGACAAAGAGGACATATTGCCCGCAATCTGCCATGAACTGCCATCCTTTGCGGCGGCGTGGCACCGTAGCCCTTGACGCCGTCGGCGCGTTGGTCCCTGAGGAGACGGAATCCGGCTCCGCCCGGCGATGAGAGGAGAGGTCCCTTGTTGCATCTCGGCACGGAGACCGACTCGGGGACGACTGCGACGACCCCGGCCGCGACGGGCGCTCCGGCGCCCACCACAGCCACCGAGGACCACGGCGGCGAACCCTGCGAGCTGGTGACCGTTCCGGCCCGCCAGGGTCTGGAGGCCGTGGACATCCTGCGCCGGGACGCCGAGCAGGACGTCGGCCCGGTCCTGCACGACGGCGCCTGTGACACCCTCGGCTTCCTCGTGCCCCCGGGCACCGCCGAGGCGTGGGACGTACCGGGCAGCGCCTGTACGCAGACCGCAGGCCGCGGGCTGCGCATCCCCGCCGAGCCGCCCGTCACCGGCAGCGGCTGGCTGCTGCCGCCCGAGGACGACGCCCCGGTCACCGACCCGGCCGTGCTGCGGGCCGCCCTCGACCAGGCGGCCCGGCTGATCGAAGCGGCCGACAACTGCCGCTGACCGCCGGTTCCTCTCCCGCGCCCATAATGGGCAGGTGGGCGGGTTTCCCCGGCACGGCCGGTTCCGTACCGGTCCGGAGCGAAGAGCAGTGAGCAGGCACGAGCAGCGGTGGCACGTCGAGGAGCGTCGAGCGGGGGTGCGGGCGCCCGTAAGCGATCCGACCGCAAGGCCGGGAACAGGACCGAGCAGGCCGGGAACAGGGCCGAGGGCAAGGACGGGGGCAGGGCCGAACGCGGTGCCGGGCGCGCCGGGCGCAGGACGGAGCCCCTCGCCGAACCGGTGGACGGTTCCCTCGCCGAGCTGGTGCCCGACCGGGAGCGGCCGCACGCCTGGACGCTGACGCTGGACGGCGCCCCGCAGTCCCACGTGGACCTCGACGACCCCACGTTCCTCTCCTTCGAGTACCAGCGCAGGATCGGCCACATCGCCGATCTCGTCGCACCCCCCGGACAGCCCCTGCACGTGGTGCACCTGGGCGGCGGGGCCTTCACGCTCGCCCGCTACATCGCCGCGACCCGCCCCCGTTCCACCCAGCAGGTCATCGAGGTGGACGCCGCACTCGTCCAACTGGTCCGCCGGGAACTGCCGTTGGACCCGCAGGCCAGAATCCGGGTCAGGGCCACCGACGCCCGCGCCGGGCTCGGGAAGATCCAGGACGGCTGGGCGGATCTCGTCATCGCCGATGTCTTCAGCGGGGCCCGTACCCCCGCACACCTCACCAGCACCGAGTTCCTCGCCGAGGTCCGCCGGGTCCTGAAACCCGGCGGGAGCTATGTCGCCAACCTCGCGGACGGGCCGCCGCTGACCCATCTGCGCGGCCAGATCGCCACCGCGGCCACGATCTTCCCCGAACTGGCGCTCGCCGCCGACCCGACCGTGTGGCGCGGCCGCCGCTTCGGCAACGCCGTGCTGCTCGCCTCGGACCTGCCGCTGAAGGTTGCGGAGCTGACCCGCCGGGTCGCGACCGACCCGCATCCCGGACGTGTCGAACACGGGCGGGTGCTGGCCGACTTCACCGGCGGCGCGGCGGCGGTGAGCGACGCGGACGCCAGGCCGTCCCCGGCGCCGCCGCCCTCGGCCTTCGGGTAGAACCCGCGGTCTCAACCTCCACCACGTCCGCTCGCTGACCGGCAGCGCGGCCGACGCCCGCCGGATCGACGCGGTGGGCAACCGGATCTTCACCGGCCCGATGCTGCGCGGTGCGTACCCGGAGGACCTGATCGCCGGCACCTCGCACCTGGTCGACTGGCCGAAGCTGGTCCAGGACGGCGACCTGGCCGCCATCTCCCGCCCGATCGATGACGGTCTTCGCCGCCTCCGACGTCATGGCCGCAGGCGCCCGCCAGGCGCTGGGCGAGGCCGGCCGGCGCATCCCGGACGATGTGGCCCTCATCGGCTTCGACGACTCGGCGGTGGCCCGCCACCTGGACCCGGCCCTCACCAGCGTGCGCCAGCCGATCGAGGAGATGGGCCGCACGATGGCCCGCGTACTGCTCAAGGAGATCGCGAGCGAGACCCAGGAGTATCCGCAGATCGTGCTCCCCACCGAACTGGTCGTCCGCGACTCCTCGTGACGGCCGTCACACGGCGGCCCGCTGAGGGGGGCTCAGACACGAGAAGGGCCCCGGTCCGAAGACCGGGGCCCTTCCCTTCAGGGTGAGTAACGGGACTCGAACCCGCGACATCCTGGACCACAACCAGGTGCTCTACCATCTGAGCTATACCCACCATGCCCGGTCTTTTTCTGACCGGCCGAGAAAAAGTGTACAGGGTCCGAGAGGGTGCTCGCTCCCCAGTTGTTCAGCCGCTGATCCCAGCCCCCGAAAGGGCTATGACCAGCGGCTTCACAAGGTCCTACGGTGCGGGCGGCGCGACGCGTGCCGCGATGGCCTTGGCGCGCTCCGAGTCCGGACCGGGCTGCGGCACGAAGACCGCCTCACGGTAGTAGCGCAGCTCCGTGATGGAGTCACGGATGTCCGCGAGCGCCCGGTGGTTGCCGTTCTTGGCCGGGCTGTTGAAGTACGCCCTCGGGTACCAGCGGCGCGCCAGCTCCTTGATCGAGGAGACATCGACGATCCGGTAGTGGAGGTAGCGCTCCAGGGCCGCCATGTCCCGCGCCAGGAAGCCGCGGTCGGTGGAGACCGAGTTCCCGCAGAGCGGGGCCTTGCCGGGCTCCTTCACATGCTCGCGGACATAGTTCAGCACCTGGGCCTCGGCGTCGGCCAGGGTGGTGCCCCCGGCCAGCTCGTCGAGGAGACCCGAGGCGGTGTGCATCTGCCGCACCACCTCGGGCATGGTCTCCAGGGCCGCGTCCGGCGGGCGGATCACGATGTCCACCCCTTCACCGAGCACGTTCAGCTCCGAGTCGGTGACCAGCGCGGCCACCTCGATGAGTGCGTCTTCCGTCAACGAGAGCCCGGTCATCTCGCAGTCGATCCACACCATGCGATCGTTCATGGCCCCACCCTACGGGGCACTCCGTTGACCCGGCAGGGTCGGGCGTCCGGTCGTGTACGCGTCGGGGCCGGGTTTCCCCTGCTCCGACTGGCCCGGGCCGGGCGGCGGCGACGTGATGACATGCGGGCCCGGCGGCGTGGCCGTGGCCGTGGCACGCCGGACCGACGCACCGCCCTGGGCGGGCACGACCGGCTCGGTCACCGCGGCCACGGGCTCCGCGCCACCGCCCTGCGGACGGCGGGCCCGGTAGGCGGCCCGGTACGCGGCGGGGGAGGAGCCCAGCTGACGCCGGAAGTGTCCGCGCAGCGCGACCGGCGAGCGGAAGCCGCAGCGGCCCGCCACCTCGTCGACCGAGTACTCGGACGTCTCCAGCAGCCGCTGCGCCTGCAGCACCCGCTGGGTGATCAGCCACTGGAGCGGTGCGCTGCCGGTGAGCGAACGGAACCTGCGGTCGAAGGTCCGCCTGCTCATGTAGGCGCGCGCGGCCAGCGTCTCCACGTCGAACTGCTCGTGCAGATGCTCCAGCGCCCAGGCCACGACCTCGGCGAGCGGGTCGGAGCCGATCTCCTCTGGTAAAGACCTGTCGAGATAGCGCTCCTGGCCGCCACTGCGCCGCGGCGGCACGACGAGCCGACGGGCCAGTGCCCCGGCGGCCTCCGTGCCGTGGTCCGTGCGGACTATGTGCAGACAGAGATCAATCCCGGCGGCCGTTCCGGCGGAGGTGAGCACATCGCCGTCGTCGACGAAGAGCTCACGCGGATCGACGTGGACCGACGGGTAGCGCTTGGCCAGCGTCGGTGCGTACATCCAGTGTGTCGTCGCCGGGCGGCCGTCCAGCAGGCCCGCGGCGGCGAGCACGAACGCGCCCGTGCACAGCCCGACGATGCGGGCGCCCTCCTCGTGGGCGCGGCGCAACGCCTCCAGCGCCTCGGCGGGCGGCGGCGAGGTGATCGAACGCCAGGCGGGCACCACCACGGTGCCGGCCCTGCTGATCGCCTCCAGCCCGTAGGGCGCGGTGAGTTCGAGTCCCCCGGTGGTCCGCAGCGGCCCTTCTTCCCCGCCGCAGACGAGGAGTCGGTAGCGCGGAACTCCCGCGTCCTGGCGGTCGATTCCGAACACGGAAAGCGGGATCGAACTCTCGAAGATGGGGCCGCCGCTGAACAGCAGCACGGCGACGACTTCTCGTCGTCGACGGCCACTGAGCTTCCGTACAGCCTCCGTTGCGGCGGCGGAGTCCTGGCTCATGACGCTAAGCCCCCCTCGGTGTTCGCGTCTCCCTGGTCCTTACGGGCCTGTCGCACCTGCACTTGTCCCCTCGGTCCTGCACGAGTTCCCCGGACATTCGAAACCCAAGATCGAATCTACTGCGTCCCGTGGTGCCGGCGTGACAAGTTCACCAACCGGCGTTATGTCGACAAGGCAACTTGGCGGGAAGCATTCGATCACGAAGCGTTTCATCCGGCGGCCGTGCAGGGAAGGGCGCCTGGCGTTCATGGCCCGTCCCCGTTGGGTGGAAGCGTACCGCGCGGTCTCTTCCTGCCTGGTGACAAGGGGGTTGATCGGCCAATTCGGCAAGGTATCGGCATGGGTGTGAAGTTGGCTGAAAATAGACGGTTGTGCATGTGTGATTCAGTCATTGAACCGGCGCACAACCCGGGTGATCAACCGCTTCTTTGCGCCCCCTGGGCAGGTCGGACGGCTGATCGTACGGAATGGGCCGGTGGCAACCGGCTGCGATCGGATTCCGCCGGGCGGGCCGGTGTCGGATCCCGGCCGGGCGGGCCGGTGTCGGATCCCGGCCGGGCGGATCGCCGCGAACGGGACGGACGGTCCGGAAGGGGTGCGATGTGACTCGCGGGGTCGGGTCGCCGGCCCCGGCGGTCGGCGGCGGGGTGGTGATCCATTCGGCGGCCGACCGGGAGGACGGAGCTCCTCCGGCGCCCCGGAGGGGTGACGGATACGGCTCCGTCCGGTCACCGAGGGCGGCCGCCCGGGCCCGGTGGCGTCGGTGTACAGCACAAGCGGCATTGCCATACGGGTCCGCCTCGGGCATGCTCCGTGAAACGTCGCGCGCGCTTTGCGCGGGTCTGGGCAGTGGAGGAGTGGCGCCGTACCCTTGGGGGTAAGGGGTTGGGAAGATGATTCCCGGACACCGCAACACCGCCCGCTGACGCACCTTCCCCAAGTCGCTCTCCTCACGAGGACTCTCTTCGCCGAGACACCGATGGCCGGTCACGAAATCCCCGAACCCGCCGACCGTAAGCAGGTGGCCGACCACGTGTCGGACCCGCAGACGGTCGAAGAAACACGTCATTCGTGCGATCCCGCGTTCCGTCACGGGGTCGTGGTCGGCTTCGACGGCTCGACCTCCAGTGAGCGCGCCCTCGCCTATGCCATCGGAATGGCCCGAAGATCGGGTTCCGGCCTGATCATCGTCCATGTCGCCAACCGGCTGCCGACCACGGTCTGGGCAGGCTGCGAGCCGCCCGTCTTCGTGGATGTGCCCGATCACCGCACCGAGGTGCTCGGCCTGGAGCTCGCCTGCGCGGACTACCTCTCCGAGGTTCCCTGGGTCCTCGTCGAGCGGGGCGGGGACATCTGCCACGAGCTGGAGGAGGTCGGCCGGGAGTACTCGGCCGACGCCATCGTCGTCGGCTCCACGCACGGCATCGTCGGCCGCATCTTCGGCTCGGTGGCGGGGCGCCTCGCGCGGCGTGCGCAGCGCCCGGTCGTCGTCATCCCCTGAACGCCCGACGCCCCGGCGACCTCTTCCGTCACTCCCGTGGTCCGGTGTGACGTCCTCGTTCCGCATGGCGTCAAATCGCCTGCGTAAACCGGCAGTTGATGTACGGACGGAAACGGATCGTGCGCTCGCGAAGGGGGTTCGCCGTTGACGGCGACATCTCTGCGGGAAGCGCCGGTACCTCCGCCCGCGGCCATCTCGCCCCGGGACGCGCCCTGTTGGCGTCGGGTATCGGTCACACCGGGGTCGTGGACGGCGGCCCGCCGAAGGCGAGCGGCCCCGTACCCGCGGTGGCGGCGGGTACGGGGCCGTTCTGTGCGTATGGGCGTGCGTACGGGCTGTCCCGTACGCGGGGTCTACTCGACGGTGACGGACTTCGCCAGGTTGCGCGGCTTGTCGATGTCACGGCCCATGGCCAGCGCCGTGTGGTACGCGAAGAGCTGGAGCGGGATGCCCATCAGGATCGGGTCCAGCTCGTTCTCGTTCTTCGGTACGACGATGGTGTGGTCGGCCTTCTCCTGAACCTGGTGGGCGACGGCGAGGATGCGGCCGCTGCGGGCCTTGATCTCCTCCATCGCGGCGCGGTTCTTCTCCAACAGGTCGTCGTCCGGCACGATCGCGACCGTCGGCATCGCGGGCTCGATCAGCGCCAGCGGCCCGTGCTTCAGCTCCGAGGCCGGGTACGCCTCGGCGTGGATGTACGAGACCTCCTTGAGCTTCAGAGAGGCCTCACGGGCGACGGGGTAGCCGCGCACCCGGCCGATGAACATCATCGACTTGGCGTCCGCGTACTCGGCCGCCATCTTCTTGATCTCGTCCTCGTTCGCCAGGATCTCGCTGATCTGGCCGGGCAGCCTGCGCAGCCCCTCGATGATCCGCTTGCCGTCGGCGACCGACAGGTCCCGGATCCGGCCCAGGTGCAGGGCGAGCAGCGCGAACGCGACGACCGTGTTGGTGAAGCACTTGGTGGAGACGACGCACACCTCGGGGCCGGCGTGGACGTACGTACCGCCGTCGGCCTCCCGGGCGATCGCCGAACCCACCACGTTGACGACACCGAGCACCCGGGCGCCCTTGCGCTTGAGCTCCTGGACGGCGGCCAGCACGTCGTACGTCTCACCGGACTGCGAGACCGCGACGTACAGCGTGTCCGGGTCGACGACCGGGTTGCGGTAGCGGAACTCGGAGGCGGGCTCGGCGTCCGCGGGGATACGGGCCAGCTCCTCGATCAGCTGCGCGCCGATCTGGCCCGCGTGGTACGAGGTGCCGCAGCCCAGGATCTTGATCCGGCGGACCCCGCGCGCCTCGCGGGCGTCCAGGTTGAGGCCGCCCAGGTGCACGGTGGCGAAGCGGTCGTCGATCCGGCCGCGCAGCACCCGGTCGACGGCGTCGGCCTGCTCGGAGATCTCCTTGTGCATGTACGTGTCGTGGCCGCCCATGTCGTACGACTCGGCCTCCCACTCCACGGTGGTCGGCGTGGCCGTCGTGGACGAGCCCTCCGTGGTGTACGTACGGAAGTCGTCGGCCTTGAGGGTGGCCATCTCGCCGTCGTCCAGGGTGACGACCTGGCGGGTGTGGGCGACCAGCGCGGCGACGTCCGAGGCGACGAACATCTCCTTCTCGCCGATGCCGAGCACGACCGGGGAGCCGTTGCGGGCGACCACGATGCGGTCGTTGAAGTCGGCGTGCATGACGGCGATGCCGTACGTGCCCTCGACCGAGCGCAGCGCCTCGCGGACCTTCTCCTCCAGGGTCTCCGCCTGGGCACGGGCGATCAGGTGGACCAGCACCTCGGTGTCGGTCTCGGAGAGGAAGACGACACCGTCGGCGACGAGCTTCGCACGGAGTTCGGAGGCGTTGTCGATGATGCCGTTGTGGACGACGGCGACCTTGTTGTCGGCGTCCAGGTGCGGGTGCGCGTTCTCGTCGCTCGGGGCGCCGTGGGTGGCCCAGCGGGTGTGGGCGATACCGGTGGTGCCGGTGAAGCGCTTGGGAACGCGGGCCTCCAGCTCGCGGACCCGGCCCTTCGCCTTGACCATCCTCAGCGCGGCGGGCTTGCCGGCCGACGCCTTGCCGGTGATGACGATGCCCGCGGAGTCGTAACCCCGGTACTCCAGCCGCTGCAGCCCTTCCAGCAGCAGCGGAGCCACGTCACGCTTCCCGATGTATCCGACGATTCCGCACATAAAGTCTCTGCCCCTCCATCGACGTACCTGTGGTGCCCGTTGCTCAGCCGTAGACGATGCGGCGCAGCTGGCGGAGCGAGAGCTCCGGCGGCGCGACCGCCCGGTGCGGCAGCTCGGCCGCGATCCGCTCGAAGATCTCCGCGTTGACCAGGCCGCCGGACTGCAGTTCGCGGTGGCGGCGCCGGACGAAGTCGTCGGTCGTCTCGTCGAAGTACGCCAGCACGTCAAGGATCACCCGGGCGGCTTCACCGCGCTGGAGCGCGGTGCTGCGCACCAGGTGGTCGATGAGGTCGTCATGCGACGGGCGGCGTTCGAGCACTCGTTGATATTGCTGTGGGCGGGGCGCTTACGCAACAATTCTGCCCGATATCGGGCAGGGTCGGGTGTGATTGCGGTCTCGGACCGCCTACAGGCTCTTGAGCACGGCCTGTTTGGCGGCGGTGAACTCGTCGTCGGTGAGGACCCCGGACCGGTGCAGCTCGCCGAGCTCGCGCAGCCGGCGCAGCAGCGCGTCGTGATCGTCGCCGGACGGTGCCGGTGCGGCCGGGGCCGCGATCTCCGCGGGCGCGGCGCTCCCGGGGGCCGGGCCCGCCCCCGCCGCCGCGTCGGGCAGCCGTACCAGGACCGCCGCCGCGACCAGGACCGCCGTGTACTCCTTCTTGGACAGCCCCCACAGATCCAGTGAGTACGGGTCGTCCTCGGGTGCCGGGGCCGACGCCGGGCCCTCGCGCCGTACGAAGCGCAGATGCCCGTTCTCCAGACCCATGGGGGGCACCCAGTGCACGCCGGTCACCTCCGACACCGGGAACGCGACCGGGCCGCCCGAGATCTTGTCCTCATTGGCCTTCCAGTTCCAGGTGAGGCGGACGGTCTCCCCGTCGAACGAGGCCGTGCCGTCCCCGCCGCCACCGGCGACCGGCACCGAGGGCCCCGGCAGCAGGAAGGCGTCCACCGCGCCGGTGGGCACCTGCTCGACCAGCAGGGCGTTGCGCACCTCGTCGACGAAGTACTCCGCCAGCCCGCTCCGGTCCTTCTCCACGGCCAGTTGGTAGGGATCCGAGGCGTCCTTGAGCCGGCCGCCGGCCGCGCGCAGGACCGGGCACGCGCCGTCGCGCAGCCGCAGTCGCAGCCGGCCGCCCTTGCGGTCCGGCTCGAAGGAGATGCCCGCCAGCGCCTGCAGCGGGACGACGCATTCCCCCAGCTCCTGCCGGAGCGGGTGGACGCCCTTCCCCCGGCCCGGCACGATCCGCACCGTTTCGCCGTCGAAGGTCCAGGTTCCGTCGCGCTGTGTTATTTCCGCCATGGGCAGATTCTGTCAGCCGCATGAACGGGGAAGTGGTCTACACCTTGACCATCCGTGAGGCGCACGATACGCATGGTGATGGTTCGGTTGCTCAGGAGATCCACAGGTGTGAACCCGTCGAAAGGGACCCGGCTTGTGAGACTGCACAGGACACAGCGCACCGCCCTTCCCCGCCTTCTCGGCTCGCTGCTGCTCGTCACGGCGGCCGGGATCTCCAGTATCGGCGCGGCACCGGAAGGACCGGCGGCGAACAGCGGCCCGGCCGCCGCCGCCTCGCCCCGCCCGCTCGACCAGATCGTGCCCGCCCCCGTCGAGGCCAGGCCCGGTGGCACTCCGTACACGATCACGGCGGACACCAGGATCCGCGTCGCAGGCTCCGGCGAGGCCCGGCGGATCGGCGACTACCTGGCGGGCGTCCTGCGCCCGTCCACCGGATACGCGCTGCCGGTCACCGGCGACGCCGGCAACGGCATCCGGCTGCGCCTCGACCCCCACAACGGCGAACTGGGCACCGAGGGCTACAGCCTGAAGTCCGGCCGAGGCGCCGTCACCATCACCGCACGCAAGCCCGCAGGGCTCTTCCACGGCGTCCAGACGCTCCGCCAGCTGCTCCCGGCCGACGTGGAGAAGAAGAGCCCCCAGAAGGGTCCGTGGACGGTCGCGGGCGGCACGGTCACGGACGCGCCGCGCTACGCGTACCGGAGCGCGATGCTCGACGTCTCACGGCACTTCTTCTCCGTCGGCGAGGTCAAGCGCTACATCGACCAGCTCGCCCTCTACAAGATGAACAAGCTCCATCTGCACCTCTCCGACGACCAGGGCTGGCGGATCGCCATCGACTCCTGGCCGCGGCTCGCCACGTACGGCGGGCAGACGGAGGTCGGCGGCGGCCCCGGCGGTTACTACACGAAGAGCGACTACAAGGAGATCGTCCGGTACGCGGCTTCCCGCTACCTGGAGGTCGTACCGGAGATCGACCTGCCCGGCCACACCAACGCCGCACTCGCCTCGTACGCGGAGCTGAACTGCAACGGGGTCGCGCCGCCGCTGTACACCGGCACCAACGTCGGCTTCAGCTCGCTCTGCGTCCCGAAGGCCGTCACATACGACTTCGTGGACGACGTGGTCCGTGAGCTCGCCGCGCTCACCCCCGGCAAGTACCTCCACATCGGCGGCGACGAGGCGCACTCCACCAGCCACGAGGACTATGTGGCCTTCATGGACAAGGCGCAGGCCATCGTCGGCAAGTACGACAAGACCGTGGTCGGCTGGCACCAGCTGACCGGGGGCACTCCGGTGAAGGGTGCGGTCGCCCAGTACTGGGGCTACGACAGGACGGGCGCCGCCGAGCGCAAGCAGGTCGCGGACGCCGCCGTGAACGGCACGAAGCTGGTGCTGTCCCCGGCCGACCGCAGCTACCTCGACATGAAGTACGACAAGGACACCAAGCTGGGCCTGGCCTGGGCCGGCTACGTCTCGGTCCAGCGCTCGTACGACTGGAACCCGGCGACGTACCTGGCCGGCGCCCCGGAGGATTCGGTCCTCGGCGTCGAGGCGCCGCTCTGGTCGGAGACCCTGACCAGCAGCGACGAGATCGAGCAGATGGCGTTCCCCCGGCTCCCCGGGGTCGCGGAGCTCGGCTGGTCGCCCGCGGCCACGCACGACTGGGACGCGTACAAGGTGCGGCTGGGGGCGCAGGGGCCGCGGCTCTCGGCGCTCGGCGTCAACTACTACCGGGCGCCGCAGGTCCCCTGGGCCGCCGAGTGAGCTGACCGGGGCCGTCCGGCGACCGCGCGCCTCCGGTCGCCGGACGGCCCCGGTGCCCGCGCTCCACTCGTCCCCGGCCGTCGTCGCCGCTCACCAGACCAGGACCCCGCCGCCCACCGACCGGGCCCGCAGCGCGGCCCGGGTGATGTTGGCCAGCCGGGCCGCCACGTAGTCCTCCCGGTAGCCGCTGTGCGCACCGAGCTCCGCCGTGTGCCCGCGCAGCAGCTCGCACTCGGCGAGGAACTCCTCGATGTCCTCCGGCTGTACGTAGAGGTCGTCGGCGGCCAGCTCGGGAAAGAACCGTGCCCCGAGCGCACGGGCGCGCTCCGAGCCCCAGAGCTTGGTCCGGCTGCTCTCGAACCCGGCCATGTCGCTGCCGTCCTCGGGGTCGTCGAGCAGCCGCAGCTTCCCCGGCTCGTCGTACACGAAGGTGTGCACCAGCAGCGTCATGCCCCGAACTCCCCCCGGCAGCCGCCGAGTCCCCCGACGGTGACCTCGACGCTCCGGCACTCCTCCCGGCGTGCCCGGTCCATCCGCAGCCGTTGCAGGGTGACCGGCGCTCCCCGCACGGCCGCGACCGGCGCGAGGCCGTCCAGCAACTCCAGGTCGGGGAGGCGTGGTTCCAGGCGGGGCGTGCGGAGGCGGAGCCCGTACAGGGGCCAGTGCTGCGGCTTCATGGACGGACTCTGCCGCGCGGTGCGGCGCGCTGTCGAGCGGATTGCCCGGTCGGCCGCACCGCGGACCCTTCCGATGAGGCGCCGCGGTCGTGCGAGTCGGGCACGGACCATGTGCCGCGAACGGTCAGGGGCGCGGCCAGGGGCGGCCGCCCAGGCGCTCGATGTCGGTGTTGAAGCGCCTCAGGTAGGTGGCGAAGCCGGAAATGTCCTCGTCCGACCAGTTGGCCATGACCCGCTCCAGGGAGCGGACGAGGCCCTCGCGTTCCGCGTCGAGCATGCGGGCGCCCTCGTCGGTGATCCGGAACTTGCGGGCCATGCCGCCTTCGGGGTCCGGGATGCGTTCCACGAGTCCGGCGCGCATGGCGGCCGCGGTCTGCCGGTTGAGGGTGGAGGCGTCGAGCCCGAAGGCGTCGCTGAGCTCACCGATCGACATCGGCCCCTGGACGCGGACGCGGCTGAGCAGGATGTAGGCGCTGTGGTCCATCAGGCCGTCCTTGCGCCGACCGCCCTTGTTCTGCAGGAGGCCGTGGCGGCTGAGGAGCATCTGCTCGTACTCGACCTCGTGGGTGGGCCTGGTCATGCGCCTGCCGCCTCCTGCTGTCGTCCGGGCGTCCCGGCGTGTTTCCGAATGTCGGCTTCCATTCTCCCACAGGCCCATGCAGCGTACATATGACATGCTCGATGCATAGAGTATGTACGATGCATAATCTCCTTTCGAACCTTCTTCCGAACCCTTTTCCGATACACACCCGAGGAGTCCCGGATGGGCGCCCCCCAGCCATCAACCCGCACCGGCGGCGTCGTCGCCACGCTGGCCATCGCCGGCACCACGGCGGCGATCATGCAGACCCTGGTCACCCCGCTCATCGCGGAGCTGCCGCAGATCCTGAGCACCACCCCCTCGAACGCGGCGTGGGTGATCACCGTCACCCTGCTGGTGTCCGCCGTCTGCGTGCCCGTCTCCGGACGTCTGGGCGACATGGTCGGCAAGCGCCGGATGCTTCTCGTGTGCTCCGTGCCGCTGGTGGTCGGTTCGGTGGTGTGCGCGCTCTCCTCGTCCGTCGTCCCCATGATCGTCGGCCGGGGTCTGCAGGGCATGGGCATGGGCGTGCTGCCACTCGGTATCGCCCTGCTGCGTGATGTGGTCCCGGCGGAGAAGCTCAGCTCCTCCATCGCGCTGGTCAGCGCCTCCATGGGCATCGGCGGCGCGCTCGGCCTGCCGATCGCCGCGGCGGTCGCCCAGTACACGAACTGGCGGGTGCTGTTCTGGGGCTCGGCCGGCCTGGCCACCGTGGTCGCGGTGCTGATCTGGTTCCTGATCCCCGACGTGCCGGCCGGAGCCAAGGGCCAGCGGTTCGACGTGCTCGGTGCGCTCGGTCTCGGGGCGGGCCTGGTCTGCCTGCTGCTCGCGGTCTCCAAGGGCGCTGACTGGGGCTGGGGCTCGGCCACCACGCTCGGCCTGTTCACCGCCGCCGTCGTGGTGCTGCTCGCCTGGGGCCTGTGGGAGCTGCGTACCCGGGACCCGTTGGTCGACCTGCGCACCACCGCGCGTCCCCGGGTGCTGATGACCAACCTCGCCTCCGTCTTCGTCGGCTTCGGCATGTACGCCAGCATGCTGATCTCGCCGCAGCTTCTTCAGCTCCCCTCCGCCACCGGCTACGGCCTGGGCCAGTCGATGCTGGCGGCGGGCCTGTGGCTGGCGCCCGGCGGCATCATGATGATGATCGTCTCCCCGCTCGGCGGAAAGCTCAGTGACGCCCGGGGCCCGAAGTTCACCCTGGTGTGCGGCGTCCTGATCATCGCGGTCGGCTACGGCCTGGCGCTGGTGCTCATGGGCTCCGCGTGGGGCCTCATGGTGGTGGGCATGGTGACCAGCAGCGGTGTCGGCCTGGCGTACGGTGCGATGCCCGCACTGATCATGGGCTCGGTCCCGCTGTCCGAGACCGCCGCCGCCAACGGCTTCAACACGCTCATGCGCTCCCTCGGCACTTCGTTCGGCGCCGCCGTGATCGGCGTGGTCCTCTCCCACATGAACGTCACCATGGGCGGCTACAGCCTCACCTCCGAGGACGGCTTCCGTACGGGACTGCTGATCGGCTGCGGCGTCGCCCTGGTCGCGGCGGCTGTCGCCGCCGCCATCCCGGCCGCGCGCCGCGTCGAGGCCGGAGCCGACACCGACGCCACTCCGGAACAGGCCACGGTCAAAGCCTGACCTGCGGGTTCGCATGACGCCTTCCCGTACCCGTACTCGGGGAGCGGGCGGATCCCCGGCCCGAGCGACATGCGGGCCGACGGCATCGCGGGCAGCCCGGTCCGTCAACCGGCGTTGCACTGCCGCTGGTTGACGGAGCCGGCCCGGGGCGTCGTGTCGGGCCGGCCGGCCGCACCGTCGGCCCCTCCCGGTAAGGTGGCGACCTTCGGACGGCGTCAGCCTCCGGAGCCCCGAAGGCGAACGCCCATGGCACCCCCTGTCCCGCACTCCGCCCGCCGTCGCCTCGACGCCGCACTCGACGGCCTCGCGAGCACCTTCCGCGGAATGACCGCCCATCCCGACGAGCACAACTGCGAGTGCCACTGGGGCAGCGCCGAGGATCTCGCCCGACTGAAGGTCCCGGACGTCGAGTTGGACCACGATCTCCTGCGACGCACCTGGCAGGCTCCCGACTGGAGCGACCACCCGTCGGTGCTGCGCCGGATACTCCCTCAGTTCGCCCGGTCCCTCGTCGCGGGCCGCACCGATCCCTTCCGCGATCCGGACGACATCGGCCGCTCGTTCGCCCGAGGCCGCTGGCAGCAGTGGCCCGACGAACAGGCCGCGGCGGTACGGGAGTTCCTTCACGCCTGGTGGTCCGACACGCTCACCGACCCGACCCCCGCCTTCCCGGCCCACGACCTCCTCGCCCTGAACGCCGAGGCGTCCGGCACGCTCCGCCCGTGGCTCGCCCACTGGGAGTCGCAGTCCGGAACCACGGCCGACCGGCACCTTGTCGCAGCCGCCGACCACTGGGAGTACGAGCTGCTCGGTGACGCTCTTCCCTGGGACGCGTGGGATGACGAGGACGAGAAGCGCGCCGAACTGACGGCCTGGCTGCTGGACCACGCCCGGCCCCGCCTCATCGCCCACGGCGCACCCGACGAACTGCTCCACCGGATACGGCTCCTCGGCCTCACCGGCCCCGCCCGCTGGGAGGACCCGCACTGGCCCGGCCACCGCTACTGACGCACCGGCCCCGCCCAGGGGGCTCAGATGGTGACCCGGGGCTGTGCCAGGTCGAGGTAGTGCACCGCGGTCTGTTCGGCGTGCGGGGCGAGCAGGTCCTGCAACTCCCCGGCCGCGGTGGTGAGGAGGTGGCCGTCGCAGGTGGCGTGGAGGGTTTCGAGTACGAAGGCGACGTGCGTGGAGTCCTCGGTGACGCGGGTGCGGTGGGCGTCGCGGTGGTTCCAGTGGCGGGTCAGGACATCGGTGGTGTCCGCGTAGATGATCTCGCCGGGCTTCGGGCTCTCGGTGGTGTCGGGTTCGCCGAGCGGGGTGAAGGACTCGGTGCCGTCCGCCCGGCGGATGACGACCTCGCCGGTGACCCGGTCCAGGTCGAAGGCCCCGGCGGGCAGGCCGTGCTGGACGGAGACGACGTTGTAGGAGTCGACGGCCGGGTTGATACGCGGCAGGGCACCCCTCTTGGCGAGGCGGCGGCCGAGCGCGTCGACGCTGGGGCGGATGCGGCGCGGGTTGGTGCCGAAGGAGCGGTAGGCGGTGTGCCACGCCTCGATCCGGGGGTCCGTCTCGTCGGCGGGCTGCCAGGTTCCGTCGGCGAGCTGCTGCTCCAGGTCCGCCAGGGCGGTGGTTGTGCCGGGCCAGGGCTCGTGGCCGCGCATGCCGGTGGCGGTGACCAGAGCGATGAGGGTGTCGGGGAACGCGTCCGCGACGGCGGGGGTGAGGTGGAAGGCGGGCATGGGGGTTCCGTTCCTTGGTGCGGTGCGGTGCGGTGCGGTGGTGGGCGGTGGGCTCGGGTCAGGTCAGGGCGAGCAGGCCGACGGCGACGGCGGCGGTGCCCAGGCCGACGAGCTGGCCGCGGTGGATGCGTTCGGCGAGCAGGCCGCGGGCGAGCAGGACCGTGCCTGCCGGGTAGAGGGCGGTGATCACGGCGACGACGGTGAGGTCCCCGCTGCGGGCGGCGAGCAGGAACATCAGGTTCGCGAGCGAGTCCAACACACCCGCGGCGGCCGACATCGCGTACGCGGGCCGCTCGGATCCCAGCCTGCGGTGCAGCAGCCCCGCCGCGGCCAGGGTGATGGCAGAGGAGACCGCCCGGCCCACGATCAGCGGGGCCACACCGCTGTCGGACGGCGCCTGGTGCAGAAAGACCAGCTGGAGGGCGATGGCGGCGCCCGCGCCGAGGGCCAGCAGCAGCGCGGTACGGGAGGGACGCGCGGACCCGGCGCCGTGTCCGGCGCTGACCAGCACCACCGCCGCCAGCGCGAGCGGCAGCCCCACCAGTCCGGCGGCGCCCAGGTGCTCGCCCTGCATCAGCCCCACCCCGACCGGCAGCGCGGCGGACACCAGCGCGGTCACGGGCGACAGCACGTTCATCGGGCCGATCGCCAGGGTCCGGTAGAGCATGGCGAACGCGGCGGCCGAGGCGACCCCCGACGCGGCACCCCAGCCGAGGGCGCCGGCACTGAACGAGGCGCCGAGGAAGGGCCACAGCAGCAGCTCGACCGCGAGGCTGGCCGGGGCCGCGATCATCACGGTACGCAGCACGTGTGCCTTGCGGGCGCCGAGGCCGCCGAGGAAGTCGGCGCACCCGTAGGCGAGTGAGCTGCCCAGGGCCAGCAGCAGAGCGAGCACAGAGCATCCCTTACTATTCAGTGGAACGACCGCACCGTACAACGAACCGACCGGGTCGTGTCAACCAAACGACCGCACGGTGCATTCAAGTGATCCACTTGCAAGGATGGTGATCAGGTGGCCGAGACGGCCGCAGCCCTGCGCACGGTCGCGCACAATGTCCGGGCGGCCCGCACCCGCGCGGGCCTGTCCCTGGAGGAGCTCAGCCGGCGCGCCCAGGTCAGCAAGGGCGCTCTGGTGGGACTGGAGAAGGCCCAGGGCAACCCCAACCTGGCCACGCTGGTCCGGCTGGCCGACACCCTCGGCATCTCGGTGTCCGCCCTGATGCAGGGGTCGCCCGAGGGTCGCGTCCGCGTCGTGGCCGCCGACGCCGTGGCGCCGCTGTGGACCGGAGCGAGGGGCAGCGAGGCCCGGCTCATGCTGACGACCTCGGGCCCGGCACCCGTCGAGGTCTGGCGCTGGCAACTGCAACCGGACGAGGAATACCCCAGCCATCCCCATCAGGCCGGGGTCGTGGAAACCGTCAGTATCACCTCCGGCCGGATGACCCTGGTCGTCGACGGCACCGAGCACCCCCTCGAAGCCGGACAGACCGCCACGTTCGACGGCGACACCCCGCATGCCTATCGCGGCGCGGGCACCGAACCCTGCGACCTGATCATGACGGTCCACCTGCCGACCGGTCCCGCTGCCACGGCCTGAGCCGACCTGCGCGACGAACGGTGTTCAGTGTCGACTCGCGCCCGCCGTTCGGGGACGGAGGGCCGGCGCCGGGGCGCCGTGCTGGTGGCGGGCGAGCGGTACGACACCGTGCTGTTCGGGATGGTGCGCGAGGACTGGCCGGGCGGGACGAGCCGACCGTCTGTCCGCCCGCCCGGACCACGCCGTCACCGTGTCAGGCCGGGAGCCCCAACTCGCGGGCGATCAGCATCCGCTGGACCTCGCTCGTGCCCTCGCCGATCTCCAGGATCTTGGAGTCGCGCCACATCCTGGCGACCGGGTACTCGTTCATGAAGCCGTAGCCGCCGTGGATCTGGGTCGCGTCGCGGGCGTTGTCCACCGCCACCGTCGAGGAGTACAGCTTCGCGATCGCCGCCTCCTTCTTGAACGGCTCGCCCGCGACCATGCGTGACGCCGCGTCGCGCCAGCCGACCCGGGCCATGTGGGCCCGCGTCTCCATGTCGGCGATCTTGAACTGGATGGCCTGGTTGGCGCCGATCGGCCGGCCGAAGGCGTGGCGCTCCTTGGCGTACTTCACCGACTCGTCGACGCAGCCCTGCGCCAGCCCCGTGGACAGGGCGGAGATGGCGATCCGGCCCTCGTCCAGGATGCGCAGGAACTGGGCGTAGCCGCGGCCCTCCTCGCCCAGCAGGTTCGCCAGCGGGACGCGGACGTCGGAGAAGGACAGCTCGCGGGTGTCCGAGGCGTTCCAGCCGACCTTGGAGTACGGGGCGGCGACCGTGAAGCCGGGGGTGCCGGACGGCACGATGATCGAGGAGATGCGCGGGGCGCCGTTCTCCTTGCGGCCGGTCACCGCCGTCACCGTGACCAGCTCCGTGATGTCCGTGCCGGAGTTGGTGATGAAGCACTTGGAGCCGTTGATCACCCACTCGCCGGTGGCCTCGTCGCGTACAGCCGTCGTCCGGGTGCCGCCCGCGTCCGAACCGCCGTCCGGCTCGGTCAGGCCGAACGCGCCGAGCGCCTCGCCGGAGCAGAGCTTCGGCAGCCACTGCCGCTTCTGCTCCTCGGTGCCGAAGTGGTGGATGGGCATCGCGCCGAGCGAGACCCCGGCCTCGAGCGTGATCGCGACGGACGAGTCGACCCGGGCCAGCTCCTCCAGGGCGATCCCGAGGGCGAGGTAGTCGCCGCCCATGCCGCCGTATTCCTCGGGGAACGGCAGGCCGAACAGGCCCATCCGCCCCATCTCCCGCACGATCTCGTACGGGAACTCGTGCCGTTCGTAGAAGTCGCCGATCTTCGGCGCGACCACGTCGTGCGCGAACTCCTCGACGGTGCGCCGCAGTTCCTCGTGTTCGGCGGTCAGCCGGTGGTCCAGGGACATGGCAGGGGTCACTCCTTGTGGGACGGTTGTCTATCGCACCGAGAGCGCGCGGACGGTACGGGACGGGCTGGGTCGGCCCAGTTGATCGGCGAGCCACACGCTGGTGGCGGTGAGCGCGTCGAGATCGACCCCGGTTTCGATGCCGAGGCCCTGGAGCATCCACACGAGGTCCTCGGTGGCGAGATTTCCGGTCGCGCTCTTCGCGTACGGGCAGCCGCCGAGGCCGCCCGCGGAGGCGTCCACGGTGGTCACCCCGTGCTGGAGCGCGGCAAGTGTGTTGGAGAGGGCCTGGCCGTACGTGTCGTGGAAGTGCACGCCGATGGTGTCGGTGGGCACGCCCTCCTCGTTCAGCTCGGCGAGCAGGGTCTGTACATGGCCGGGCGTGGCGACGCCGATGGTGTCGCCGAGGGAGAGCTCGTCGCAGCCGAGGTCCATCAGCGCCTTGGCGACCCGGACGACCTGGTGGACGGGGACGGGCCCCTCCCACGGGTCGCCGAAGCACATCGACAGATAGCCGCGGACGTGCACCTTGTCGGCCTTGGCGCGGGCGACGACCGGCTCGAACATGGCGAGGGACTCGTCGACGGTGCGGTTGAGGTTGCGGGCGGCGAACGTCTCGGTCGCCGAGCCGAACACGGCGATCCGGCGGGCGCCGAGCGCCAGGGCCCGGTCCAGGCCGCGTTCGTTCGGTACGAGGACGGGCAGGGCGACGCCCCCGATGTCGGCGAGGCGGGGGAACAGGTCCTCGGCGTCGGCCAGTTGGGGCACCCACTTGGGGTGCACGAAGCTGGTCGCCTCGACGGTGGTCAGGCCCGAGGCGGCCAGCCGGTGGATGAACTCCGCCTTCACCTCGGTCGGTACGACGGCCTTCTCGTTCTGCAGCCCGTCGCGGGCGCCGACCTCGTGGATCCGGACCCGGGCGGGCAGATCCTGGGCCGGCACGGTCATGGGCAGGGTGCGGGACGTCGTCATGCTTCCTCCCCGGGAGCCTCGACGGGGGCCACCACGGCCAGGACCTGGTCCATGGCGACCGTGGCGCCGGCGCTGACATCCAGTTCGGTCACGGTCCCGGCGTGCGGGGCGGAGATGACGTGTTCCATCTTCATCGCCTCCACCACCAGCAGGCTCTGTCCGGCCACGACCTCGTCCCCGACCGCCACCTTCACCACGGTGACCGTCCCGGGCATGGGCGCGGCGAGCGTGTCCGCCCCGGAACGGCCCGCGCCGGCCAGCGACGCCTCCACCGGGTCGTGATCCTGTACGTGCCAGCTGTCGCCGTCCCGGCCGAGCCATACGCCGTCCGGTGAGGCGGCGTGGGTGAACGCATGGGTGACACCGGCGAGTTCGAGGGTGAGGCGGTGCCCGGAGACCTCGACCAGCCTGGCCGTCTCCCTGCCGCCGGGCAGTGGGGCCAGCGGACCGCAGGCACCCGTCACGGGCTCCGGCGGCTGTGCGCCCTCCCCGACATGGCCGAACGTCAGCTCCGTACCGGCCGGGCAGGAGCGCAGCGAGACCTGCACCGGGTCGTGGCCCGGCAGCCGGAAGTCGAGCACCGTGCGGGCCGGGGTGCCGCCGAGTCGCCAGCCGCTCGCCACCGAGAACGGGTCGACCCAGCCGGACGCACCGGCGGAGGCATCGGCCCGGGACCCGTCCGCACCGGCGGACCGCCGCAGCAGCGCCGCCGCCGCGTACACCTCCTCGGGCACCCCCTCCGGCACCAGCCCGTCCACCTCGCGCTCCACCAGGCCCGTGTCCAGATCGCCCGCCACCACCGCCGGGTGGGCGAGCAGTCGGCGCAGGAAACCGGCGTTGGTCGGGACGCCGAGGATCACCGTGTCCGCGAGCGCGGCACGCAGCCGGCGCAGGGCGGTGGCCCGGTTGGGGCCGTACGCGATGATCTTCGACAGCATCGGGTCGTACAGGCTGCCGACCGCGCCGCCCTCGCCGAGCCCGGAGTCCGTCCGGACCCCGTTGCCCTGCGGCTCGTCCAGCGCGAGGACCGTGCCGCCGGACGGCAGGAAGCCGCGGGCCGGGTCCTCGGCGCAGATCCGGGCCTCGATCGAGTGGCCGGTGAGTGTGATGTCCTGTTGTCCGTAAGGGAGTTGCTCGCCCGCCGCGACCCTCAGCTGCCACTCCACCAGGTCCAGGCCGGTGATCAGCTCGGTGACCGGGTGCTCGACCTGGAGGCGGGTGTTCATCTCCATGAAGAAGTACGAGGCGGGGTCGTTGCCCGGGACGATGAACTCCACCGTGCCGGCGCCCACGTAGCCGCAGGAGCGGGCCGCCTGGACGGCCGCCTCGCCCATCGCCGCCCGGGTCTCCCCGTCGAGCAGGACCGAGGGCGCCTCCTCGATGATCTTCTGGTGGCGGCGCTGGAGCGAGCACTCGCGCTCGCCGAGGTGGACCACGTTGCTGTGGGCGTCCGCCAGCACCTGGATCTCGATGTGCCGGGGGCGGTCGATCCACCGCTCCACCAGCAGGGTGTCGTCGCCGAACGAGGCCCGCGCCTCGCGGCGGGCGGCCGCGATCTCGTCCCCGAGCAGGGTCTCGTCGCGCACCAGCCGCATGCCCTTGCCGCCGCCGCCCGCCGAGGGCTTCAGCAGCACCGGCATGCCGATCTCGCGGGCCGCGTCGACCAGCCGGCCGTCGGTGAGCCCGCTGCCCGAGGAGCCGGGCACCACCGGGACCCCGGCCGCCGCGACCGTCTCCTTGGCCCGGATCTTGTCGCCCATCAGCGTGATGGCGGAGGCGGGCGGGCCGATGAAGGTCAGCCCCGCCTCGGCGCACGCCCGCGCGAAGCCCGCGTTCTCGGCGAGGAATCCGTATCCCGGGTGGACAGCCTGCGCGCCGGTGCGACGGGCCGCGTCCAGCAGCGCGGGCACGCTCAGATAGCTCATGGCGGCGGGGGCGGGCCCGATCCGTACCGCCGTGTCGGCCTCCCGGACGTGCCGGGCGTCCGCGTCCGCGTCGCTGAAGACGGCGACCGAGCGGACGCCCAGCTCCCGCAGCGTGCGGATGACCCGTACCGCGATCTCGCCGCGGTTGGCGACCAGAACCGTGTCGAACATCGTCATCTGTTCCTCACATCCGGAAGACGCCGAAGCCGGGCTCACCCAGCGGGGCGTTCGCACACGCGGTCAGGGCGAGTCCCAGCACCTGCCGGGTCTCCATCGGGTCGATCACGCCGTCGTCCCAGAGCCGGGCCGTGGCGTAGTACGCGTTGCCCTGCGTCTCGTACTGCTCGCGGATCGGGGCCTTGAAGGCCTCCTCGTCCGCCGTGCTCCAGTCGTCGCCCAGCTGGTCGCGCTTGACCGTCGCGAGGACGGACGCGGCCTGCTCGCCGCCCATGACGGAGATCTTCGCGTTGGGCCACATCCACAGGAAGCGGGGGGAGTAGGCCCGGCCGCACATGGAGTAGTTGCCCGCGCCGTACGAACCGCCGACCACGACGGTCAGCTTCGGGACGCGCGTGCAGGCGACCGCCGTCACCATCTTGGCGCCGTGCTTGGCGATGCCGCCGGCCTCGTAGTCCCGCCCCACCATGAAGCCGGAGATGTTCTGCAGGAAGACCAGCGGGATGCCGCGCTGGTCGCACAGCTCGATGAAGTGGGCGCCCTTCTGGGCGGACTCGGAGAACAGGATGCCGTTGTTGGCGACGATCCCGACCGGGTGGCCGTGGATACGGGCGAAGCCGGTGATCAGCGTCGTACCGTACTCGGCCTTGAACTCGGCGAACCGCGAGCCGTCGACGACCCGGGCGATCACCTCCCGTACGTCGTACGGGGTGCGGGAGTCGACCGGGACGGCGCCGTACAGACCCGCCGGATCGACCTTCGGCTCCTCGACGGGCTGCACGGACCACGGCAGCGCGCCCCGGTCCGGCAGGGTGGCCACGATGTTCCGCACGATCCGCAGCGCGTGCGCGTCGTCCTCGGCGAGATGGTCGGTCACCCCCGACGTACGGGAGTGCACCTCGCCGCCGCCCAACTCCTCGGCCGTGACGACCTCGCCGGTCGCGGCCTTCACCAGCGGGGGACCGCCCAGGAAGATCGTGCCCTGGTTGCGGACGATCACGGCCTCGTCGCTCATCGCCGGGACGTACGCCCCGCCCGCCGTGCACGAACCGAGCACCGCGGCGATCTGCGGAATCCCGGCCCCGGACATCCGGGCCTGGTTGTAGAAGATCCGCCCGAAGTGCTCCCGGTCCGGGAAGACCTCGTCCTGCATCGGCAGGAACGCGCCGCCCGAGTCGACGAGGTAGAGGCAGGGGAGACGATTCTCCAGCGCCACTTCCTGGGCACGGAGGTGCTTCTTCACCGTCATCGGGTAGTACGTGCCGCCCTTGACGGTCGCGTCATTGGCGACGATCACGCACTCCCGGCCGCTGACCCGGCCGATTCCGGCGATCACTCCGGCCGCCGGGGCGGCGCCGCCGTACAGCCCCTCGGCCGCCAGCGGGGCCAGCTCCAGGAAGGGCGAGCCCGGATCGAGCAGGGTGTCCACCCGGTCCCTGGGCAGCAGCTTGCCGCGCGCCACATGCCGGGCGCGGGACTTCTCACCCCCGCCGAGCCTGGCCGTGGCGAGCCGCTCACGCAGCTCGTCGGCGAGCGCGTGATGCGCCGCCTCGTTGGCCTTCCAGGCCTCGGAGGCGGGATCGGCCGCGCTCGCCAGCACCGGTGCCTGCTGCATCGTGTCGAGCCCCCTTGCCCGTACCGCAGTAGTTAGTGACCGTTAACGTTCATCCTCAGGTTAACGAGCGCTAACAGCCTTGTCCAGAGCGACGGGTCGGTGCGCGCAGCGCTTTCGGCGGGTGTGCGATCGGTATCGGCCATGAACGACTCACGGGCGGCGGGCGGCGCGGACCGGTCGGAATAATGGCCCGCGCCGCTCCCTGACCTGGAGCGGAGCCGGTCACGGACCGACAAGGGCCTTCGGGGGGAAACAGCGGATGACGCAGCAGTCACAGACGGTGCGGGACGTGGGCGGGGAGGTGGCCGGGGAGGCGGCCGGGGGAGTGGCCAGGAGGCCACGCATCCTCGAAGTGGACGCCCTGCGCGGGTTCGCGCTCGCCGGGATCCTGGTCGTGAATCTCATGACGACCGCCGGACCTCCCGGTGCCAGGGGCGGGCTCGCGGGTGTGCACGCGGCGGACGGAGCCGTGGAATGGCTGGTCGTTCTCCTCGCGCAGTCGAAGTTCTACCTGCTCTTCTCCTTCCTCTTCGGATACAGCTTCACTCTCCAGATGGACTCGGCAGCCCGTGCCGGGGAGCGCTTCGCGCCCCGGATGTCACGGCGGCTGGCCGGGCTGTTCGTACTCGGGCTTGCGCACGCGGTGCTGCTGTACACCGGCGACATCCTCATGATCTACGCCCTGTTCGGACTGGTCCTGCTGGCCGCCCGGAACGCCGGACCCGCCAGGGCCTGGCGGGCGGCACTGTGGGTGTTCGGCGTCGCCGGCGGGTTCCTGCTGCTGATCGGGCTGGGGGCGGCGCTGCTCGACCCGGGTGACCTGGGCGAATCCGCCACGGTGAAGGCCGAGCTGACCGCCGCCTACCAGGGCGGCTTCGCCGAGGTCGTCGGCGCCAACATCCGTGCCCTGCCCGAGATGCTGGCGGCCGTCCCGCTGATGGGCGGGTTCGTCGTCGCCGCCTTTCTCGTGGGGTTCGTGGCCGGACGGCGGCAGTGGCTCGGCGCGGCCGCGCTCGCCGACCGGGCGCGGCTGCGCCGCATCTGCCTGACGGGTCTGGCCGTCGGGGTCCCCGGGGCGGCCCTCTCCGCCGCGGGGCTCGTGGGCCCGCTGCCGGAGCGCTGGACGCTGCTGGGTCTGGCAGTCGGTACGGTTGCGGCCCCGGCGCTCTCGGCCGCGTACGCCACCGGGCTGCTGCTGTGGTTCGCCACCCCGGGCGGCGCCGCGACGGCCCGGGTCCTCGCGCCCGCCGGGCGGATGGCGCTGACCAATTACCTGACCCAGTCCCTCGTCATGGCCCTGGTCTTCTCCGGGTACGGGCTCGGCCTGTACGGTCGCACGGGCGCCGCGGCGGCGGTCGGCGGGGCGCTGGTGCTGTACGCCGGCCAGCTCGCCCTGAGCGGGCGGCTGATGCGCCGGTACCGGCTCGGGCCGGTGGAGTGGCTGCTGCGGGCGGTGACACTGTGGACGCGACCCGGGAAGGCGGCGGACGGCCGGTGAGCGGCAGGGATGGTTCGAGGAGGGGTGCGTTGTCGGAACGCCAGGAAGTCGTCGAGCGCAACTTATGGGCCGCACCGGCACTCTTCGCTTTCGTGGCGTGGGTGCTGTTCAAGGCGGGAGACGACCACTCGTCGGGCAGAGCCGCCTGGATCGTCTATGCGTCGGGCTGGGTTCTGGTTGCCGGAATGCTCGTCCGGGCTGTTGTGCGGCGCAGGAACCCTGGAATCGGTGCCGTCTTCGGGGTCGGCATCCTGCTGGTCATGGGCGCCCTGTTCGCAGTGAATCACGGTTGATTCCCTCGTCGATTCCTTCGTTCCCGGCCCGAGCTGCTCGCCCCTCGGCGGCGCGGTACGGCCGCGCTCTGGTTAACGTTCGCTAACCGGACTGTCTAGAATCGAATCCATGACCACGAGGACGGACGCCCCCACCCGCCGCGAGCAGATCCTCAAGGAGGCCGCCCGCCTCTTTGCCGAGCGCGGCTTCCACGGTGTCGGGGTCGACGAGATAGGTGCCGCCGTCGGCATCAGTGGCCCCGGGCTCTACCGCCACTTCCCCGGCAAGGACGCGATGCTCGCCGAGCTGCTGGTCGGCATCAGCGAGCGGCTGCTGGCGGGCGGGCAGCTGCGCGTCTCGGAGGACGCGGCGTGCGGGGACAGCTCCCCGCAGGCCCTGCTCGACGCGCTCATCGAGGGCCACATCGACTTCGCCCTCGACGACCGCCCCCTGATCACCCTCCACGACCGCGAGCTGGACCGTCTCCGGGACGCCGACCGCAAGCGGGTCCGCCAGCTCCAGCGGCAGTACGTCGAGGTGTGGGTGGAGGTGGTCCGCGAGATGTACCCGGACCTGCCCGAGCACGAGGCCCGCGCCGCCGTCCACGCCGTCTTCGGTCTGCTGAACTCGACCCCGCACCTCGGCCGGCCCGGCGCGCAGCCGGACCGCGCGGACACGGCGGCACTGCTGCACCGGCTGGCACGCGGGGCGTTCGAGGCGGCGGCCCGCGCGTAGGGCCTCTCGTTCGGATCAGGCCAAAAGCGGCGGCAGGCAGGTCCGATCGGTCCGTCGTGCAAGACACCCAGCACACTGCGCACACCTGACGGCACAATGGGTGCATGCCGATACCCAGCCGTGCCGCCCTCGTCGAACACCTCGTCCGTACGCGTATCGCCGGAGACGTCGCCACACCGCGCGACAACAACCTCTCCCACTACCGCAAGCTCGCCAACGGCGACCGCCACTACTGGCTGGGCCTGGAGCTCGGGGACCGGTGGCGGGACGAGCAGGACGTGCTGGCGGTGATGGCCGAGCGCTGCGGGGTCAGCGACGACCCGGAGCACCGCTTCGGGCAGGACACCATCGACCCGGAGCTCACGGTCGACGCCCTGGAGCGGATGGCGGCGCGGCTGCGGAAGGCGGCGGCGGGGTCGGAGCGGGTGCTGTTCGCGACCGGGCACCCGGGCGGGCTCCTCGATGTGCACCGGCAGACCGCGGACGCGCTGCGGGCCGCCGGATGCGAGATCGTACGGATCCCCGGGGGGCTGATCGCCGACGAGGGCATGGTGTTCCAGTTCGCGGACGTCGCGGTGCAGGAGCGCGGCGCGACCCTCTGGCACACGCACTCGCCCGCCCCGATGGCCGCCATCCTGGACGGCCTGGAGCGCGAGGGCAGACCTCTGCCGGACCTGGTCGTCGCCGACCACGGATGGGCGGGGTGCGCGGCGCAGCGAGGCCTGGACGCGGTGGGGTACGCGGACTGCAACGACCCGGCGCTCTTCCTCGGCGAGGCGGAGGGGACGCTCCAGGTGGCCGTCCCGCTGGACGACCATGTGCTGGACCCGCGGTTCTACGACCCGATGACGGAGTACCTGCTGGGCGCGGCGGGGCTGATCCAGGACTGATCGGGGCCGTACGGCCGTACGGCACGAAGAGCTGTGGGCGCCGGCCCGGTCAGAGTGCCCCGGTACCGGCCCCGTCCGCCCCGCGCCGCTGCCTCAGGCCCGGGGTCGGGTCCAGGTACACCCGGCGGATCGGCGGATAGCGCTCCCGCAGCTGTTCCTCCGCCTCCTCGCACGCCCACTCGATCTGTTCGGCGGTCGAGGCGTCCCGGAAGTCGATCTTCGCGGCGATCAGGATCTCGGTCGGGCCCTGGATGAGCGTGGTGAGTTCCAGTACGTCGATGATGTGCGGGACGGAGAGCAGTTCCTCGCGGATGCCGGCGCGCATCGGCTTCGGCACCGGACGGCCGATCAGCAGCTGGGCGTTGGACCGGCCCAGCACCCAGGCCACGTACACCAGCAGCAGACCGATCAGGATCGACGCGATGCCGTCCCAGACCCCGGAGCCGGTCAGCTGGCCGCCGAGCAGTCCGCCCGCGGCGAGCAGCAGACCAGCCAGCGCCGCCGAGTCCTCCATCACCACCGCCTTGACCGCGGTGTCGGCGGTGTGGCGGAGGTAGTGCTTGACGGGCGCCCGCAGCCGCGCGGCCTCGCCGCGGACCTGCCGGAGCCCGGTGCGCAGCGAGTAGCCCTCCAGCAGGAAGGCCACCGCGAGCACGATGTACGAGATGAGCGGATCGCCGAGCTCCTCGCCCGCCGCGAGGGTGTGGACGCCGTCGTAGACGGAGAAGACCGCACCGCCCACGAACGTGGCCACGGAGGCGAGCATCGCCCAGATGTAGCGTTCCGGGCCGTAGCCCAGCGGGTGTTCCTCGTCCGCAGGCTTCTCGCTGCGTTTCAGCGCGGTGAGCAGCAGCAGCTCGGTGACCGTGTCGGCGACCGAGTGCGCCGCCTCGGAGAGCATCGCGCTCGACCCGCTGATCAGCCCGGCGACGGCCTTCGCCACGGCGATGCCGAGATTGGCGACCGCCGCGACGACGACCGTGAACGTGGACTCCCCGCCACCGGTCTTCGCGTCGCTCACGGCTTCGTCCACGGTCTCGTCGCCCATGGTGGGGAGTATGTCCGAACCGGCGGCCCGCGGCCCGCCGACGCGGGACGCGTCAGTCCCGGGGGACGCGGACCACGCCCTCCTGGATGACGGTGATCGCCAGCCAGCCGTCCTGCGTGTAGATCCGGGCCTGACCGAGCCCGCGCCCGCCGGACGCGGACGGTGACTCCTGGTCGTACAGCAGCCATTCGTCGGCCCGGAACGGCCGGTGGAACCACATCGCGTGGTCCAGGCTCGCGCCGACCACGTCGCCGACGGCCCAGCCCCCGCGACCGTGGGCGAGGAGCACCGAGTCGAGCAGCGTCATGTCGGAGACGTACGTCGCCATGCAGACATGGAGCAGCGGATCGTCCACGAGCTTGCCGTTGGTGCGGAACCACACCTGGGAGCGGGGCTCACGCGGTTCGCCGACGCTGCCGAAGGGCGGGGCGTCCACGTACCGCAGGTCGACCGCGGCCCGCGCCTCGATCAGCCGGTCCACGACCCCCGGCTCGCTGAAGCGGTCCGCGTACCGGGGCAGCAGCTGCGCCGCCGTGGGCAGAGTCTCCGGGTCCGGGGCGGGCGGCATGGCCGCCTGGTGCTCCAGGCCCTCCTCGTACGTCTGGAACGAGGCCGAGAGATGGAAGATCGGCTGGCCGTGCTGGACGGCGACGACCCGCCGGGTGGTGAAGGAGCGGCCGTCGCGGATGCGGTCGACGCTGTAGACGATCGGCGCGCCCGGGTCGCCCATCCGGAGGAAGTAGGAGTGCAGGGAGTGGGCGGTCCGGTCGGCGGGGACGGTACGGCCCGCGGCGACCAGGGCCTGGGCCGCGACCTGGCCGCCGAAGACGCGGGGCACGACCGCCGAACGGCTCGTACCCCGGAAGATGTCCCGCTCGATCTGCTCCAGGTCGAGCAGATCGAGCAGGGAGTCGAGTGCTGCGCTCATGGAACGAACGTAGCCGCTCTCAGAGGCCCATGGACTTGGCGATGATCGACTTCATGACCTCGCTGGTGCCGCCGTAGATGCGGTTGACCCGATTGTCCGCGTAGAGGCGGGCGATCGGGTACTCGTTCATGTAGCCGTAGCCGCCGTGCAACTGGAGGCACTTGTCGATGACGCGGTGCGCGACCTCGGTGCAGAACAGCTTCGCGGAGGCGGCCTCGGCGGCGGTCAGCTCACCGGCGTCGTGGGCCTCGATGGCGCGGTCGCAGACGGCCTCGGCGGCGTCCACCTCGGCCTGGCAGGCGGCCAGTTCGAACTTGGTGTTCTGGAAGGACGCGACGGTCTTGCCGAAGACGGTGCGCTCCGACACGTAACTCTGGGCGAACCGGACGGCGGCCTTGGCCTGGGCGTACGCGCCGACGGCGATGCCGAGGCGCTCCTGCGGCAGGTTCTGGCCGAGGTAGGAGAAGCCCTTGTTCTCCTCGCCGAGGAGGTCCTCGACCGGCACCTTGACGTCGACGAAGGCCAACTCGGCGGTGTCGGAGGTGCGCAGGCCCAGCTTGTCGAGCTTGCGGCCGACCGAGTAGCCCTCGGCCTTGGTGTCGACGACGAGGAGCGAGATGCCGTGCCGGCGGTCGTCCGCCCTGGGCGCGTCGGTGCGGGCGCAGACGATGACCCGGTCGGCGTGGACGCCACCGGTGATGAACGTCTTGGCGCCGTTGAGGATGTAGTGCGTGCCGTCCTCGGAGAGCTTGGCGGTGGTCTTCATGCCGGCCAGGTCGGAACCGGTGCCCGGCTCGGTCATGGCGATGGCGTACATCGTCTTGCCGGTGACGAAGTCCGGCAGCCAGCGCTTCTTCTGCTCCTCGGTGGCGTACGCCTTGATGTACGGCAGGCAGAGCAGCACGTGCACGCCGGAGCCGCCGAAGTTGACGGCCGCGCGGGCGCACTCCTCGGAGATGATCGCCTCGAACTTGAAGGACTCGACCCCGGCGCCGCCGAACTCCTCCGGCACCTCGATGCCGAATATGCCCAGCTCGGCGAGCTTGTAGTAGAAGTCGCGGGGCACCTGGCCGGCCGCGAACCACTCGTCGTAGACGGGGGCGACCTCGGCCTCGATGAAGGCGCGGATGGTCTCCCGGAACGCCTCGTGGTCCTCGTTGAATACCGTACGGCGCACGGGGGTGCCTCCTTGGTCAGCTTCGGGTGAGCTTCGGCCGGACTGGCTAAGCGCTTGCTCAGATGGTTTAAAAGTTACCCAACAGTCACTGGCGCTGTCCAGGGTGATGCGCAGCACGCCCGCGCGGGCCGTCCGGCCGCGGACACGCGGAAAGTCCTCCCCGGCCGGTGGCCGGGAAGGACTTTCCACCGTGTTTGCCGCCGCCTGCTGGGGCTCGGCCGCCTACTGGGGCTTGAAGGAGCGGATCTGGTAGTTCCCCTGGAGGTTGCCGCCCTTTCCGGCGGGGGTGGATCCGACCCGGGAGTTGTAGTTGGTCTGGGTGTAGTACTGCACCTTGTGCCCGGTCGCGTTCCACACGGAGCGGACGTTCTGGCCGCGCTGGATGAAGGAGCAGTCGTCGGCGGTATTCGCCCGCCGCTCGTCGGACCACTGGCAGCGGGTACCACCTCCGTTCCAGTCGCTGTAGATACAGAAATACCCGGGGCTGCAGCTGTAGGAAGCCCTGGCGCTCTCGGCAGCGGCGTTCTCGGTGGCCGCGACCGCGACGGGTCCGGTACCGAGGCCCAGGGCCAGGGTGAGAGAGGTGACGGCGAGCGCGGTGAAGCGGTTCATGACGAGGCCTCTTTCCTGATGGGGGCCAGGGCTCCGCGCCCTGGTCACCAGCAGCGTGGCACGGCCGCGACCTGCGCAGACAGGCGGAAACAGGGGCGCTCGAAGCCCGCTTCGAAGATCGCGGCGCTCCTGCGCGCACCGGCGCGAACCCCGGTCGCGTACTGAGAACGTTCACGCGTACGCACCCGGGCCGCTGAGCAGGACCTGCGGACCGCCGACCCGGCGACCGCGCTCGCCCCGCTGCACCTCACCGACGACGGCCCTCGCACCCGGCCGGGCGCAGACCTCCCTGCTCAACGGGGGCCCGGGCGCGCTCGGCGCCCTGCTCACCGCCACCCACGGCGCCCCGCGCGACTGGCTGCCCTGCCTCGGCCTGCGGTAGCGAACGTCCGCGCGCTCCTCGCCCCGCTCACCACACCCGCGCTGATCACCGCACCCGTAGCGCGAACCACAGCTCCGTCCGTACGTCCATGTCGTCCAGGTCCGCGTCCAGCAGGGCCGCGCAGCGGGCGATGCGCTGGCGGACCGTGTTGCGGTGGATCCGCAGGGCCGTGGCCGTGCGGTCCCAGCTGCCGTGGAGGCTCAGCCAGCAGCGCAGGGTCTCGGTCAGGGGCTCGGTCAGCGGGGCGAGGAGGGCGCGGGCGTGCGCCTCGGCGCGGTCCGGAGGGATCAGCGCGGCCAGGCCGGCCCCGCCGTCGGCGTGGTGGTGAGCCAGCGGGGTGCGGGTGGCGACGGCGCGGCCCAGCGCGCGGGAGGCCTGGTCGTCGGCGAGGTCGAGGGCCGTGATGGGCGCGGGGGCGGACGCGCCGAGCGTCCAGCCGGGCTGCGGGGTGATCCGGTCGGCGCCGGGGATCAGTACCCGTACGGCGTCACCGCCCCGGCCCGCGTCGACCAGGGCCGAACCGAGGGCGGCGCCCAGCGCCCCGGTGGTGAGCGGGTCGACCGGGCCGTCGCCGCTGCGGCGCGCGTGCACCACCGTCCACTGCTCGGCACCACCGAGCAGCGGCGCGACGTCCTGCGGGTCCGCGCCCAGCAGCATCCGTACCAGGGCGGCCGACCGGCCCGCGGCGTCCGCGCCCTGGTGCGGGGCGGTCAGCAGGGAGAGCAGGACGACCGCGACTCCGGCGACGGTGTGGTCGCCCGCCTCGCGCCGGTCCGTCGCCAGCGCCAGGACGAGCCCCTGCCCGCCGCCCAGCGCGTACGCGGACAGATGGGTGTCCCGCAACGTGTCGGTGGCGGACATCGGGGCGGGGCGCGCCCCGGCGGAGACCACCCGGACGAGCCTGGCCAGCGCCGCCCCGACATCGGAAGCGGGGCGGCGGCCGGAGGCGTGCAGCACCTCGCCGTCCGCGGAGAGCAGCGCCGTCCGGCCCTCCAGCTGAGCCGCCAGCTGGTGCAGCACCGCCGGGACCGGGTCCGGCCGGGCCGCAGCCGTGGCCAGGGCCTGCTGGGCCCGGGTCACCCGGCGCAGCTCGCGGTGCCGGGCCTCGGCCATCAGCCGCCACACCGCACGGGCGATCGCCGTGAACGGGGTCTCGGGCGGCACCTCCAGCAGCGGCAGACCGTGCCGGTCGCACGCCTCGATCAGCGCCCGCGGCACCGTGTCGAACACCGGCGTCACCCCGAAACCGAGCGCCGCCGCCCCCGCCTCCACCAGCCGGGCCACGTACGCGTCCGGGTCCTTCAGCTGCACCCCGGCGCTCAGCAGCAGCTCACCGCCGAGCAGATACGGGTACGGGTCGGCCATCTCCGAGGTGTGCACCCACAGCAGATCCGCCTCGGCCGGACCCGCGATCCGGTGCAGCCCCAGCTCTTCGTGGGCGAGCAGCTCGCTGAGCGGGATCGGGGGAGTGGGAGGAGCCGAGGGAGCGGAAGGGGAGAGGGAAGCGGGCGGGGTGGGCCCGACCAGGGATTCCGGCATGGATGGTCCATCCATAGGTGACTTCGATTATGGATGAAACGTACACTTCAGTGCCGCCTGCGGACCACCTACCGTCTTCACCATGTACGACGTGCGCGCGCACGTGACACAACGCGCGCACCGCCTCAGCGTCACCACGCATCGCAACAAGAAAGGCACCCCATGAGCAGCAACGAAACGCCGCGCGGTCCGATCGACTCCTCCCGCGTCCCGCGGTACGCCGGACCCGCGACGTTCGCCCGGCTGCCCCGCCTCGACGAGGTCGGCACTGCCGATGTCGCCGTCGTCGGCGTGCCCTTCGACACCGGTGTCTCCTACCGGCCCGGCGCCCGCTTCGGCGGCAACGCGATCCGTGAGGCCTCGCGCCTGCTGCGCCCGTACAACCCGGCGCAGGACGCCTCGCCGTTCGCACTCGCACAGGTCGCCGACGCCGGTGACATCGCCGCGAACCCGTTCAACATCAACGAGGCCGTCGAGACGATCGAGGCCGCGGCCGACGACCTGCTCTCCACCGGCGCCCGCATGATGACGCTCGGCGGCGACCACACCATCGCGCTGCCGCTGCTGCGTTCCGTCGCCAAGAAGCACGGCCCGGTCGCGCTGCTCCACTTCGACGCGCACCTCGACACCTGGGACACCTACTTCGGCGCCGAGTACACCCACGGCACCCCGTTCCGCCGCGCCGTCGAGGAGGGCATCCTCGACACCTCCGCGCTCTCCCACGTCGGCACCCGCGGCCCGCTCTACGGCAAGCAGGACCTAGACGACGACGCGAAGATGGGCTTCGGCATCGTCACCTCCGCCGACGTCATGCGGCGCGGCGTCGACGAGGTCGCCGACCAGCTGCGCCAGCGCATCGGCGACCGGCCGCTCTACATCTCCATCGACATCGACGTCCTGGACCCGGCGCACGCGCCCGGCACCGGCACCCCCGAGGCCGGCGGCCTGACCTCCCGCGAGCTCCTCGAAATCGTCCGCGGGCTGTCCTCCTGCAACCTCGTCTCCGCCGACCTGGTCGAGGTCGCCCCCGCGTACGACCACGCCGAGATCACCTCCGTCGCCGCCTCCCACACGGCGTACGAGCTGACGACGATCATGTCCCGCCAGATCGCAGAGGCCCGTACGAAGTGAGCCACGGCCACCACGACGAGCGGCCGCGGCTCACCCCCGAGCAGATCGCGGCCGCCCTGAACCCCCCGGCCGGACGCAACGGCGGCGACCTCGTCGTCGAGACCCTCCAGGGCCTCGGCGCGACCACCGTCTTCGGCCTGCCCGGCCAGCACGCGCTCGGCATGTTCGACGCGCTGCGCCGCTCCTCGCTGACCTACATCGGGCTGCGCGTCGAGAACAACGCGGGCTTCGCCGCCGACGCGTACGGCCGCATCACCGGGGAAGTGGCGCCCCTGCTGCTCTCCACCGGACCGGGCGCCCTCACCTCCCTCGCCGCGCTCCAGGAGGCGGCTGCCGCCTCCGCCCCCGTGCTGGCGATCTCCAGCCAGATCCCCGTCGCGGGCCTGGGCGGCGGACGCCACGGCCACCTGCACGAACTGCGCGACCAGAAGGCGCCCTTCGGTGGTCGTGCTCCCGGCCCTGCTGAGGATGTTCGAGCCGACGCATCTGTAGGCATCGGCCCGCTGCCCGCCCGCGTACCCGGCTCCGGGCGCGGGTTCATCGGCGGGGCGGGTGCTCCTTCGCGATGAGCGCCGCCTGTTCCTCCCTGCCCCGGTGGAAATCCGGCCGCTCGTCGACGTTGAGGCTGGTGGGTACGTTCTTCGCCGGTGGCAGGAAGTCGGTCAGCGACCGGAAGACCGGATCGGCCGCCGCTCCCTGACCGCGGATCCGGGCCTGCACCAGGTAGTGGACGATCTCCCGCAGGGGCTCTCGCAGATGGGGTTCCGGCCGCGCGGCGGCCTTCTCCGCGACTCCCGGCTGTCCCAGCCCATGGTGTTCGTTCTGCGCGAGCCTCTGCAGGGCCGCGACCGCCGCGTAGAGCCGGCCGCAGCGGTATGCCTCGGAGTGCCGGACCGGCTGAGCGCTCGTCAAGATTCCCCCTCGATGCAATGTGCCGGGTCGCACCCGGTGACCGATACCCGCGCGTGACAGGCGACGAACCGCACAGCCCGGAATGCGCAACTTTCAGGCCGGTCATGAGTCGTTACTCACGGGTGCGCCGGCAGCGCACCGTACCGATCCACTCATGGGGGACAAGCCGCATGAAAGAACAGCCCTGCATATCCCGTCGCGCAAAGGCCGCGCTCTCCGTCGCGCTCGCCGCGGGCGTGCTCGCACCCGTGGCGCTCGGCGCCGCGCCCGCCGCGGCGGCGACGCCGACCGTGAGCTGCACGTCCGGCAAGGCCGGGCTCGCCGCGAAGCTGTCGAAGGACATCACCGCCGCGCTCAAGGGCCGGAAGTCGACGACGGCCGTGGCGCTCTACGACCGCAAGACCAAGACCAACTGCACCCTGCGGGCGACGACGAAGTACGACTCCGCCAGCGTCGTGAAGGCGACCGTGCTGGCGACGCTGCTCTGGGACAACAAGAAGCACAACCGCTACCTCACCCAGCGCGAGATCAACCTCGCCACGGCCATGATCACCAAGTCCGACAACAACGCGACCACCAGCCTGTGGAAGCAGCTCGGGGTGACCAAGGTCAAGGCGTTCCTCAAGGCCGCCGGGATGACGCACACCGTGCCGGGCTCCGGTGGCTACTGGGGGCTGACCCAGATCACCGCCCAGGACGAGCTGCGGCTGCTGACCCTGCTGACCGCCAAGAACTCCGTGCTGAGCGACAACTCGCGCTCCTACGAGCTGGGCCTGATGCGCAAGGTCGTCTCCTCGCAGCGCTGGGGCACGCCCGCCGGAGCTCCGTCCGGGGTGACCGTGCAGGTCAAGAACGGCTGGCTGCCGCGTGCCACCCACGGCTGGCGGGTGCACAGCATCGGCGCCTTCACGGGCAAGGGGCACGACTACGGGATCACCGTGCTCACCCAGGACAACAAGACGATGAACGACGGCATCAACACCATTCAGGCCGTCGCCCGCGCGGTGCACAAGGACCTCGACCCGGCCGTCGCCGCGAAGACGACCTCGACCATCGCTCCGCCCGCCGCCCCGCAGGAAGCGGTGCCCGCGGTGCCGGAGGCCCCGGCGGTACGGATGCTCACCGCGACGCCGCGGTCGTAGCCGACGCCCGAGGAACCCGGCCGTACGCAGGTCGTAGGCAGGACGTCGCGCCGGCCTACGACCAAGGGCCCGTCTTTTGTGACGGCGGGATGAAATCCGCTGCCCACCGCGTTGGTGCCTTCCGGTAGAGCAGGTCGAACGGGGAGGCACCGGTGACGGACGCAGGGGACCCACAGAGCGTGACGCAGGCCCCGGGATGGGCCCGGCGGCTGTGCGGGTACGCATGGCGCTACCGGCGCAATGTGCTGCTGGCGCTCGGATCGTCGCTCGCCGGCATGGCGGTGATGGCGCTCGTCCCGCTGATCACCAAGGTGATCATCGACGACGTCGTGGTCGGCCACACCCGGTCCCTCGCCGTCTGGACCGGGCTCCTCATAGCCGCGGCCGGGCTCGTGTACATAGCCACGTACATCCGCCGGTACTACGGCGGCCGGCTCGCCCTCGACGTGCAGCACGATCTCCGTACCGAGATGTACGGGACGATCACCCGACTCGACGGCAAGCGGCAGGACGAGCTGTCCACCGGCCAGGTCGTCGGGCGCGCCACCAGCGACCTGCAACTGATCCAGGGGCTCCTGTTCATGCTCCCGATGACCATCGGGAACGTACTGCTCTTCATCATCTCCCTGGTGATCATGGCGTGGCTCTCGCCGCTGCTCACCCTGGTCGCGATCGCCGTGGCCCCCGCCCTCTGGTTCATCGCCCGCCGCTCCCGCTCCCGGCTCTTCCCCGCCACCTGGTACGCCCAGGGGCAGGCCGCCGCCGTCGCCGGAGTGGTCGACGGGGCCGTCTCCGGGGTCCGGGTCGTCAAGGGGTTCGGGCAGGAGGAGCAGGAGACCGGCAAGCTGCGCGAGGTGGGGCGGAAGCTGTTCGCCGGACGGCTGCGGACGATCCGGCTGAACTCCCGCTACACCCCCGCTCTCCAGGCCGTCCCCGCGCTCGGCCAGGTCGCGATGCTGGCCCTCGGCGGCTGGCTCGCCACCCGGGGCGAGATCACCCTCGGTACCTTCGTCGCGTTCTCCACGTACCTCGCCCAGCTCGTCGGACCGGTCCGGATGCTCGCCATGGTGCTCACCGTCGGACAGCAGGCGAGGGCCGGCGTCGAGCGCGTCCTGGAACTGATCGACACCGAGCCGACCATGAAGGACGGCACCAAGGACCTCCCGGCGGACGCCCCCGCGAGCGTCGAGTTCGACGACGTACGGTTCGGCTACGACCCGGAGCGCCCCGTCCTCGACGGGTTCTCGCTGACCGTCGAGCCCGGCGAGACCGTCGCCGTCGTCGGCGCGTCCGGCAGCGGGAAGTCCACCGTCTCGCTGCTGCTGCCCCGCTTCTACGACGTGACGCACGGCGCCGTCCTGGTCGGCGGCCACGACGTCCGCGAACTGACCCAGCAGTCCCTGCGCGCCGCCATCGGCCTCGTACCGGAGGACAGCTTCCTGTTCTCCGACACCGTCCGCGCCAACATCGCCTACGGCTTCCCCGACGCCACCCAGGAACAGATCGAGGAAGCGGCCCGCGCCGCCCAGGCCGACCGGTTCATCGCGGACCTGCCCGAGGGCTACGACACCAAGGTCGGCGAGCACGGACTCACCCTCTCCGGCGGCCAGCGCCAGCGCGTCGCGCTCGCCCGCGCCATCCTCACCGACCCCCGGCTGCTCCTCCTCGACGACGCCACATCCGCCGTCGACGCCCGCGTCGAGCACGAGATCCACGAGGCGCTGCGCCAGGTGATGGCCGGGCGGACCACCCTGCTGATCGCCCACCGCCGCTCCACCCTCGGCCTCGCCGACCGGATCGCCGTCCTGGAGAACGGCCGGCTCGCCGACATCGGCACCCACGAGGAGCTGGAGCGCCGCTCCCCGCTCTACCGGCGGCTGCTCACCGACCCGGACGAGCTGGGCGGCACCTCGCCCGGACACCAGCGGCTCACCACCGCCGCCGACACGACCACCGAGGGCGACCGCGCACTCCAGGAGGAACTGGACGCCGAGTTCGACGCCGAGCGCGGCATAAGCCCCCACCTCTGGGTCCGCAAGGAGGAGCCGCGCGACACCGGGGCGGCCGGCATGCCCGCCACCCCCGAGCTGCTCGCCCAGGTCGAGGCGCTGCCGCCCGCCACCGACATCCCCGACATCGACGAGGCGCGGGCCGTCGGCGCCGAGGACTCCTACGGGCTGCGCAGGCTGCTGCGCGGCTTCGGGCTGCCGCTGCTGGTGAGCCTGGCACTGGTCGCGGTCGACGCGGGCGCCGGTCTGCTGCTGCCGGTACTGATCCGGCACGGCATCGACCAGGGCGTCTCGCAGCTCGCGCTCGGCGCGGTCTGGGCGGCGTCCGCGCTGGCCCTCGTGGTCGTCCTCGTGCAGTGGGCCGCCCAGATCGGCGAGACCCGGATGACCGGCCGCACCGGCGAACGGGTGCTGTACTCACTGCGGCTGAAGATCTTCGCGCAGCTCCAGCGGCTCGGCCTGGACTACTACGAGCGCGAGCTGACCGGCCGCATCATGACCCGGATGACGACGGACGTGGACGCGCTGTCGACGTTCCTGCAGACCGGACTGGTCACGGCCTTCGTCTCCGTCGTCACCTTCTTCGGCATCATGGTCGCCCTGCTGGTCCTCGACGTGCAGCTGGCCCTCGTCGTCTTCGCGACGCTGCCGGTGCTGGTCATCGGTACGTTCTTCTTCCGCCGCAAGAGCGTCAAGGCGTACGAGCTGGCCCGCGAACGCATCAGCGTCGTCAACGCCGACCTCCAGGAGTCCGTCTCCGGGCTGCGGATCGTGCAGGCGTTCCGCCGCGAGCGCGACGGCGCCGACCGGTTCGCGGGGCGCAGCGACCACTACCGCGAGGCCAGGGTCCGCGGTCAGTGGCTGATCTCGGTCTACTTCCCGTTCGTGCAGTTGCTGTCGTCGGTGGCCGCGGCCGCCGTCCTGATCGTCGGTGCGGGCCGGGTCGACAACGGCACGCTCACCACCGGCGCGCTGGTCGCGTACCTGCTCTACATCGATCTCTTCTTCGCCCCGGTGCAGCAGCTCTCCCAGGTCTTCGACGGCTACCAGCAGGCCACCGTCTCCCTCGGCCGGATCCAGGAGCTGCTGCGCGAGCCGACCTCCACCGACGCCGCGGACGAACCGCTGGACGTGCTGTCGCTGCGCGGCGAGATCGCCTTCGAGGACGTGTCCTTCGCGTACGGGAGCGGAGACGACGCCGAGGAGGCGCTCGTCGGGGTCGACCTGCGGATACCGGCCGGTCAGACGGTCGCCTTCGTCGGCGAGACCGGCGCGGGCAAGTCCACCCTCGTCAAGCTCGTCGCCCGGTTCTACGACCCCACGGGCGGCCGGGTCACCGCGGACGGCACCGATCTGCGCCGCCTCGACCTCACCGCGTACCGGCACCGGCTCGGAGTCGTACCGCAGGAGGCGTACCTCTTCGAGGGCACGGTCCGCGACGCCATCGCCTACGGGCGGCCCGAGGCCACCGACGCCGAGGTGGAGGCGGCGGCGCGGGCGGTCGGCGCCCACGACATGATCGCCACCCTGGACGGCGGCTATCTGCACGAGGTCGCCGAGCGGGGCCGCAACCTCTCGGCCGGCCAGCGCCAGCTGATCGCGCTCGCCCGCGCCGAACTCGTCGACCCGGACGTCCTGCTGCTCGACGAGGCGACCGCCTCGCTGGACCTGGCCAGCGAGGCCCTGGTCAACCAGGCGACCGACCGGCTCACGGGCCGCCGCACCACCCTCGTCGTCGCCCACCGGCTGACCACGGCCGCCCGCGCCGACCGGGTCGTGGTGATGGACCACGGCCGGGTCGTCGAGGACGGCACGCACGACGAACTCCTGGCCAGGGAAGGGCACTACGCCGTGCTGTGGCGCACCTTCATCGGGGAGGACGAGCCCGCCGGGGTGTGACCCGGCGGGCCCGCCCGCCGGGTCACTGGCCGATGCCGGAGATCTTCCCGGTCTGCAGGTCCGAGCGCACGGTCAGGTACGAGTACGTGGGGTGCTTGCCGCCGCTCCAGGTGAGCCGCACCGTCGACCAGGTGTGTCCGGCGGCGCTGTCGCCCGGGGTGACCCGGAAGGCGAGCGGGGTGTTCTGGGCGCGGAGCACACCGTCCGCGTGGTTGCGCTGCTCCCAGGTGTTCAGCTGGGAGCGCAGATGGGGAGTCAGGTAGAAGGTCCGCAGGGCGGTGGTGAGTCTGCCGCCGTCCTCCGCCATGACGGCGTCGATGTAGGCGCCGTAGAAGTGGGCGACCTGCTGGTAGGCGGGGGCGCCGATGTCGCTGCGTGCCGACGCCGCGGTCGCCGGGGCCTGCGGGGCCGCCGCGACTGCCGGGACCGCGGCGACGGCGGTGAGGAGAGCGGAAGCGAGCAGCGTCCGGCCGACGAGGAGCCGGCCGCGGGGGCCCTGTGCGTTGCGGAGTTGAAGCATGACAGTTCCTGCCTTTCGTGTGGCTCTGTCCTGTTGGAGTCATGCTGTGACGATTCGGTTGCGCCAGGTATGGAGCGCGCCGGATGCAACCTTCGGACGGCCTCCTGCGTCGTACGCATGTATGCATGTGCGTCACGCAGGGGCGTAAGTGTTCGACTGGTGATGGAGTTGCTGGTGATCAAAGGGACGGAAAAGTCCGGAAAGGTCGAATTGTCAAACTGGGGTGGCGGCAGAGGCGGAAGCAGAAGCGGGGCCGGGAGCCGTGACGGTCGCCGGATGCTGGTTCGCTCGATCGTCATGCCACTGGTGGCCGCCCTCGGCCTGGTGATCGGCGGTCCCGCGGACGGCCGCGCCGACGCCGCGACGGTCTGCGCCGGACGCCCCGCCAAGACGGTCCCGTTCAAGACCGGCGAACTGCGCGTCTACAAGAACCGTTCGTACGCCTGCGCGCTGGCGGTCGCCAAGAAGCCGGGCCCACGCCGCGCGATGTCCGTGACGATCCAGGCGCGTGGCGGCAGCCCTGTCGTCGACAGCGGCAAATACACCAAGCAGGCCGGCCCGGTGACGGTCCATGCGCTGAACCGGTGCGTCAGGGCCTCGGCCAAGATCTCGGGGAAGTCGGGCTCCACGGGCTGGATTCTCTGCTGACCCACGGGCCGGACACGTGGTTCCTCCATGCCGACCGGGTCTGGCGGCACAGGTGTTGCCCCCGCTAGGTTCACGACGAATGTTGTGACTCCTGGGGAGGGCGTATGCGCAAGGCGTTCAGAGGGTTCCTGTCGCTCGCGGTGCTCATCGGTACAGTGGGCGCGACGGGTGCCTCGGCCGGGGCGGCCACCGCCGCGGAACCGGCGACGTTCCGGAGCGGGTCCGTCAGCGACGACGCCACCGGCACGGACATCAAGGACCGCATCCTGGCCATCCCCGGGATGAGCCTCATCGAGGAGAAGCCCTACGCGGGCTACCGCTACTTCGTCCTCGGCTACACCCAGCCGGTCGATCACCGGCACCCGTCCAAGGGCACCTTCCAGCAGCGCATCACCCTGCTGCACAAGGACACGTCCCGCCCGACGGTCTTCCACACCAGCGGATACAACGTCTCCACGAACCCCAGCCGTTCCGAGCCGACCCGGATCGTCGACGGCAACCAGGTCTCCCTGGAGTACCGCTACTTCACCCCCTCCCGCCCGGCGCCCGCCGACTGGTCCAAGCTCGACATCCGGCAGGCCGCGAGCGACCAGCACCGCGTCTTCACCGCGCTGAAGCGGATCTACACCAAGAAGTGGCTGACCACCGGCGTCTCCAAGGGCGGCATGACGGCCACCTACTACGAGCGCTACTACCCCGAGGACATGGACGGCGTCGTCGCGTACGTCGCGCCCAACGACGTGGTCGACAAGGAGGATTCGGCCTACGACCGGTTCTTCGAGAACGTGGGCACCAAGGAGTGCCGCGACCGGGTGAACGCCGTCCAGCGCGAGGCGCTGGTCCGCCGTGAGCCGCTGGAGAAGAAGTACCAGGAGTACGCCGCCGCGAACGGCTACACCTTCGACACCACCGGCTCGCTCGACAAGGCGTACGAGGCCGTCGTCATGGACTACGTCTGGGCGTACTGGCAGTACAGCCTGCTGTCCGACTGCGACACCGTCCCGGCCGACGCCGAGTCAGCCCCCGACCAGGCGATCTGGGACTCCATCGACTCGGTCTCCGGCTTCTCCACCTACACCGACCAGGGCCTGGAGCGGTACACCCCGTACTACTACCAGGCGGGCACCCAGCTCGGTTCGCCCGACATCCGCCAGCCGTGGCTCGGCGGCCTCAGCCGGTACGGATACCAGCCGCCGCGCACCTTCGTACCGCGCTCCATCCCGATGAAATTCCAGCCGCCGGTGATGCGCGACGTCGACAACTGGGTGAAGCGGCACGCCAATCGGATGCTGTACGTGTACGGGGAGAACGACCCGTGGGGCGCGGAGCGCTTCCGGCCCGGTGCGGGCTCCCGTGACAGCTACGTCATGACCGTGCCCGGCGGCAACCACGGCGCGAGCGTGGCCGGGCTCGCCGAGGAGAACAAGGCGAAGGCCACCGCGGCCATCCTGCGCTGGGCGGACGTCGCCCCGGCCGCCGTGCGGGACGACCCGGCGAAGGCGAAGCCGCTCGCGAAGTTCGACGCACGGCTCGACAAGCGGGACGTGCTGAACGAGCGCGGGCTGCGCCCGTAACCGTTCCGCACACCGGGGGAGGGGCTGGGCGTCGCGCGCCCAGCCCCTCCGTGCTCCGCTGCCTAGTACGTCAGCCCGTAACCGACCGGGTGCAGCACCTGGGCCGGGTCGTCCGCGCGCTGTACGGGGACCGGAAGGGTGCCCTGCGGTTCGGCGCGGCCCGCGATCACCCGGGCGGCGGCCCGCAGTTCGACATCGGTCCACGAGTACGTGGCCACGTTCGCCGCGAACCCGGTCCCGGCCAGCTGGGCGATGTCGTACGGATTGCGGATCGCGACCGTGATCACCGGGATGCCGGTCGCCGCCAACGCGCTCACCAGGGTGCGCTGCGCGCTGGTCGCCGAGACGTTGTACGTCGCCACGACCACCGCGTCCTTGCCCCGTGCGGCCGCCACCGCCTCGTCGATCTTCGCCTTGGTGGGGGCGGTGCCGGTGGACAGCGCGGTCGCCGCGTACCCCAGTTCGCCGAAGGCGGTGGCCAGCGTGGTGGTCGGCGGTCCGGTGGTGCCGGACGGGGAGGCGGGATCGGCGCCGACCACGAGCAGGTTCTTGTGGGAACGGCGGGAGAGCGGCAGCACCGCACCGTCGTTGGCGAGCAGCGTGGTGGTGCGCTCGGCGATCCGGTCGGCGGCGGCGAGGTGCGAGCGGGTGCCGACGGTGCGGTCCACCCCCGCGTGGCTGACGAACGGGTCGTCGAACAGCCCGAGCTTCGTCTTCAGCCGGAGGATGCGCAGGATCGATTCATCAATCCGGGCCTCGCTGATCTCACCGCTCTTCACGGCCTCCAGGACGGCGTTCCAGGAGACGTCCAGGCTCGGCGGGTTGAGCAGCTGGTCGACGCCGGCCTTGAGGGCGAGGACCGGCACGCGCTCGTCGCCGTACTTCGTCCGCACCCCCTCCATGCCGAGCGAGTCGGTCACCACGACACCGTCGTAGCCGAGCTCCTCGCGCAGGATGCCGGTGAGGATCGGGTGGGACAGCGTCGCCGGGTCCTCGGCCGGGTCCAGGGCCGGGACCACGATGTGCGCGGTCATGATCGAGTCGATGCCCGCCGCGATCGCGGCCCGGAACGGCGGCTCGTCCAGCTCGGCCCACTGCTTCCGGGTGTGGCCGATGACGGGCAGGCCGGTGTGGCTGTCGGTGCTGGTGTCGCCGTGGCCCGGGAAGTGCTTGGCCGTCGAGGCGATCCCGCTGCTCTGGTACCCCTTCACCTGCGCGGCGACCATGGCGGCCACGGACTGCGGGTCGGAGCCGAAGGAACGCACGCCGATCACCGGGTTGGCCGGGTTGACGTTGACGTCGGCGTCCGGGGCGTAGTTCTGGTTGATGCCGATCGCGGCCAGCTCGGCGCCCGCGATCTGCCCGGCCCGGCGGGTGTCGGAGCGCGAACCGCCCGCGCCCAGCGCCATCGCGCCCGGCATCAGGGTGGCGGGCTCGCCGACCCGGCAGACGATGCCGTGCTCCTGGTCGGTGGAGACGAGGAGCGGCAGGGGGGTGGGGCCGGCGAGACCGGCGCGCTGGATGCCGTTGGAGAGGTCGGCGATCTGGTGCGGGTCACGGGTGTTGTGCGCCCAGGTGAAGTAGATGATCCCGCCGACGTGGTACCTGGCGATCATCTCGGCGGCCGTGCGGACCCCGATCTCGGCCATGTTGGCGTCGATGTCGGCCTGGTCGGGGTCGGTGGCGGAGTGCCCGTACACCCGCATCACGAAGAGCTGCCCGACCTTCTCCTCCAGGGTCATCCCGGAGATGATCCGCTTGAGGCGCTTGGTGGTGGCGGCTGAGTTGTGCTGTCCACTGCTGGGTCCGCCGCTCGCGGACCTCTGGGCGGCGATGGCGCCGGGGGCGACGCTCGCGCCCGTGACGGCGACGACTGCCGTCGCGGCGGTGGCGGTGAGGAGGGTGCGTCTGGAGGGGCGGTGGTGCACGTGAGCTCCTTCGGCCGTACTCGGGGACGAGGGGTGGTGAAAGAAACTTCCAAGGAGCACGGATATCCAGAAAATAACTTCCGGTCAAGGGTCCGGACCGTTTTGAGCCGGTGCGGCGTGGCAGAGGAAGCGGAAAGGCCCCGCTTCATCCCTTCCTCATCCCTGCCTCGCCCCTGTCTCGGCCCTGCTTCAGTCCTGGCTCAGCCCCACCGCGGTCCCGTGCGCCCGCAGCGCGGACACCGCCGCCGTGATCGCGGGCCGCCGGGCCGCCTCCGTACGCCACAGCGCGTACAGCCTTCGCACCGGTACGGGGTCGAGCGGCACCGCCACCACTCCCGGCGGCAGTTGCCCCCGGCCCAGGCGCGGGATCATCGCGACCCCGAGGCCGGCGGCGAGCAGGGCCAGCCGGGTGTGGTTCTCCTCCGCCTGGTGCCGGATGTCCGGCTCGTAACCCGCCGTCCGCAACGTCCGTACGAGCCAGTCGTGGCAGACCGTCCCCGGCGGCTGGCAGATCCACCGCTCCCTCGCCAGCTCCTCCCGTCGCACCGCGTCCCGCCCGGCGAGGCGATGCCCCTCGGGCACCAGCAGATCGCAGCGGTCGTCACCGATCACCGCCTGCGCCACGCCCTCGGGGGCGGGCAGCGGGGCGATGTCCCAGTCGTGCGCGACCGCCAGATCGATCACGCCCTTGGCCACCAGGTCGACCGAGAGATGGGGATCGACCTCGGTCAGCCGGACCTCCAGGGCCGGATGGTCCCGGTCCAGCTCCGCCAGCACCCCGGGCAGCAGCCCGCGTGCCGCGGACGCGAACGCGCCGATCGACAGCCGCCCGGTCGGCAGCCCCCTGCGCTCCTTCAGCGTCGTCTCGGCGCGCTCCACGATCGCCAGCAACTGCTGGGCCGTCGCGGCCAGATGGAGCGCCTCCTCGGTCAGCGCGATGCCGCGCCCGCGCCGCTCGAGCAGCGTCGTACGGATCTCCCGCTCCAGCTTGGTGATCTGCTGCGAGACCGCCTTCCTGCTGCGCCACCACCCGGCCTCCTCGGTGGCCCCGTTCACCCTGCTCGTCCCGGTCTTCGGGATGTCCTCGGCCGTGCTGCTGCTGGGCGAGTCGGTGAGCCCGCTGCGGTGGTGCGCGGCGGCGCTGCTGGTCGGCGGGGTGGCCCTCACCTCGCTGGCGGGGGTGCGGCGACCGCGCACCCCGGAGCCGGATTCCCCGGCGCCGGCTCCGGCTCCGGAGGCGGCGCGGGACGCCTGAACGCGCCGTGCCGGCTACGGCTCGCGCGCGCCGCCTACTGCTTGGGCGCGCCCAGCCGCAGCAGGTGTTCCCGCCCGGCGGCCAGCAGCCCCGGCAGCTCCGCCGCGTCCGGGTGCCAGCGCTTCTCGTACTCCCAGCAGACCCAGCTGTCCGGGTCCAGCGTGTCCAGGCAGGCCCCCAGCGGCAGCACCCCGGCCCCCAGCGTCAACGGCTCGGTGTCCTCGGCCGACGCGATGTCCTTCACCTGTACGTAGCCCAGGTACGGGGCCAGCACCGCATGGCTCGCGGCCGGCTCCTCGCCCGCCAGCCAGGTGTGCATGATGTCCCACAGCGCACCGATCTGCCCGTGCCCGACCGTCCCGACGACCCGGGCCACGTCCGCGCCGCCCCGGTGCGAGTCATGGGTTTCCAGCAGGATGCGTACGCCCTTGTCGGTGGCGTGCGGAGCGGCGGCGGCCAGCCGCCGGGCGGCGTTCGCGTCGGCCTCGGCGGGGTCCAGGCCACCGCCGCCCGGGAACACCCGGACGTTCTGCGCGCCCAGGTCGTGCGCCAGGTCCACCAGCCCGGCGAGCTCCTCCAGCACCGGCGCGTCGTCGCCCTCGGCGGCGGCCCGGACATACCCGGCGACGGTCAGGATCTCGACGCCGCCCTTCTTGAACTCCTCGACGACAGCGGCCCGTTCGAGCGCCGAGATACCCGGGTGCACCGGCTCCTCGGGGTGGGCGCGCAGCTCCACCCCCTGATAGCCGTGCCCGGCGGCGAGCCGGACGACATCGGCGATGGGCAGCCCCGGCACTCCGAGGGTCGAGAAGGCGAACTTCACCTGCGTGGTCCTTCCGTCGTCGGCGTCCTGCCCCCGGCCCTCAGCAGGTTTCCCGGAGCAGCTGCTCCAGACTACCCAGCAGCCTCAGCGCGTCCGCCCGCTGACGTGGACCCCGCCGACATCATCCTCCGCCCCGACGGCGAGGTGGTCCTGGTCGACTTCGAGTACGCCACCGATCTCGACGACGAGGACACCTTGCCGGCCGGCGCCCCCGGCCTCCAGGCCCCGTACGGCACCAGCGGAACTGATGTACACCTGAAGGTTCTTGCGCGCCGTACGGGGCGGTGCGTCCGGCCACACCGCGTCGGTGAGCACGTCCACCGGTACCGGCGTGTTGGGTCGGCTGAGCAGCATGGCCAGGACCAGCCGCTGTTTGCGCGGCCCGAGAAGCAGCGGTCGCCCGTCCCGGTGCCCGGAGAGCGGGCCGAGGACCGAGAGGCTGAGTGCACCGGTTGACGGGGTACGGGCGGGGAGTCGGGTCATGGACGGGCCTCCGAAGAACCGGGGGACGGGGGTGGCGGGCTGCCGGTCGCACCCCTGAACGGTCCGCCGGTGGCAGCGGCCCCCACATCGGTGCCGGACCCGTATGTTCCGTACCGCCACCCGACCAAATCCGCCCCGCGCCCCCATGTTGGGCCCGCACACCCCCAACACCCCCGCCCCGCCCCGCTGCCCTGTACCGGCCGCGCCCCGTGTCAGTCGCGTTCCGCCGCGCACTCGGCGGAGAACTCGCAGAGGGCCGCCCGGTCCGCGCGCCCCGTCTTGTTCAGCAGGCTCGCCATGTGCTTCTCCACCGTGCGCGGCGAGATGGACAGCCGCCGGGCGATCTGCTGGTTGCCCGGCCGCTCCGCCAGCAGGACGAAGACCTCGTACTCGCGCGGCGTCACACCGCTCGTCCGCAGGGGGGCCGGTATGCGGTCCCAGCCGCCCCGGTGCTGCCCGACGCTGGCCCCCGCCTGCCGCAGCGCAGCCCGGCACGCGGCGGCGACCGGCTGGATGCCCGCCCCGTAGAAGTACTCCTCCGACGCCCGCAGCCAGCTCACCGGCTCGCCCCACTTCTCGGTGAGCGCCGCGCCGGCGACCAGCCGCAGTCCCAGATGGCGGGCGAGCGGAAAGGCGACGGCGTCGGCGACGGCGGACCGGACCGTCCGGGCGGCGCGGTCCGCGTCACCCTCCCGGCCGTGCAGGACGCCATCGGCCAGTCGCAGGAACAGTTGGTTCCAGGCCAGGTCCGCGCCGGGGCTCTCCAGCATCGCGTCGAGCTCCGCCCGGCCGTCCCGGCCGTCGAGTATGCGCAACAGCGGACGCAGGCCGTAACGCCCGCTCAGATAGAAGAAACTGGGGTGCTCGCGCTCCCAGGCCAGCGAGGCGTCCAGGTCGGCCAGCGCGCGCTCGCGGTCCTCCTCCAGCAGCGCCGCGAAGGCACGGCAGAGACCCAGTTGCAGCGGGACGAGCAAGGACTCCTCGCCGCCCGCCCGGCGGAACCGGACCATGGCCCGGTCCAGGTCCCGTCTTCGGCCCCGGTGCGCGGCGAGCGTCGCCGAGGCCAGCAGCAGGTAGCGGTGCGCCCCCAGATTGCGGACCCGGGCGCTGGCGGCCACCGACCGCTCGATGATCTCGTGCGCCCCGTCCCACTCGCCGCGCATCACCGCGTTCATGGCGAGCAGCCCGTCCACGGTCTGGGTCGGCACCAGCGCGCCCAGCGACTCCGCCGCGGTGCGGGCCGTCTCCAGCCGGGCCGGATCACCGGTGCGCATGAACGTGTTGGCGCCGAGCCGGACCAGCGCCTCCACCCGCCACACCGGCAGGGCGTGCTGCTCGGACACCGCGAGCATCCGCTCCAGACACGTGTCGGCCTCGTCGAAGCCGCGCTCCCGGGACAGCAGCGCCAGTAACTGCCATGCCTGGCAGGCGACCACGGGAAGGTTCCGCTCCTCCGCGACGGCGGCGGCCCGGCGCGCCGCCTCCTGCGCGCGCCCCTGCTGCCCGTGGTCCGCACGACCGGGCAGCAGGGCCAGATGACCGTCCACCACGTCGAGCGCCGCCTCCTGCTCGGGGCGGACGGCCGTACCGAGAATGCTCCGCGCGGCCCGGATCTGCCCGGCCGCCTCGTCCACGCGTTCCGCCATCACGGCCGCCCAGGCGATCCGGATGTGGGTCTCCCCGCGCTGCTCGGAGGCGTCGGAGAGCGGGGGCACCGGGGGAAGCTCGGCGGTCAGCGCCAGGGCCGTGTCGAGCTCCCCGGCCTCGGCATGGGCGACGGCGAGCGATTCCGTGATGCTCCTCAGATCGCCCTCGTGGGCGAGCGAGCGGGCCCGTTCCAGCAGGATGACGGCGGAACCGGACGCGCCCGCGGCCAGCATCCGGCGGCCGACGGCGGCGAACTGCCGGGCGGCGCCGTTCCTGTCGCCCCCGGCCAGTTGCAAGGTCGCCATCAACTGCCGCTGTTCGTCACCGAGTTCGTGCACCACCGCGGCCAGCGACAGGGCCGCGCGACGGGCCGTGGCGGCCCGCTCGGCCGGTGCCAGCGAGGCCACCACCGCCTCGGCGGTCAGCGCGTGCCGGAAGGTGTAGCGGTCGGGGTCCGCCCCGTCGGGGGCGATGATGTTCGCCTCGACGGCGGAGCGCAGATGGCTGAAGAGCGTACGGTCGTCGAAGCCGGTGATGGTCTGGAGCACGGTGACCGAGAACCGGCTGCCCAGCGTGGCCGCGCACAGGAGCAGCTCGCGCACCGGCTCGTCGAACCGGTCCAGCCGCCGCGACCAACTGCGCACCACCCCGGTCGGCACCGACGCGTCCGGGTTGGCGTGCTCCTCCCACCGGTCGCCGGCCCGGCGCAGCTGGCCGGAGTCGAGCAGATCGGCGAGCAGCACCTCGACCAGGTACGGATTGCCGCCCGCCCGGCCGGCCAGCCGTTCGTGGGTGGACTGCGGCACCTCGTCCGGGGCGGCCTCCAGGCACGAGGCGGTCATCTCCCGCACGTCCGCGTCGCCGAGCGGTGCCAGCTCGCGCACGGTGGCGACCTGCCGCTGCTCCGCCGAGCGCACCAGGTCGAGTGCGGCACCGGGCTCCGGACGCAACGTCCCCAGCAGCAGCACCGGCAGGTCCGCCACGTTGTCGATGACGTACTCCACCACCGCGATCGTCTCGGTGTCGGAGTCGTGCAGGTCCTCCAGCAGGATCACGCAGCCGTGGTCCTGGCCGAGCACCGACAGCAGCCGCAGCAGCGCCTCGGCCAGCTCGACCACCGTCTCCGGATAGCCGGGGGAGGAACCCTGGCGCCACTCCGGCACCAGCCGGGCCAGGGCCGGACGGTACGGGTCCAGCTCCGGGTCGCTGGGCGTACCGGCCGCCCGGAACCGCGAGGACAGCGCCTCGATCAGCGGGCGGAACGGCACCACGAGCCCGGTCGACGTGGCCCTGCCGCGCAGCACCGGCATGCCCCGCTCGTACGCCCGGTAGGCGCACTCACCGGCCAGCCGGGATTTGCCGATGCCCGCGTCCCCGACGAAGAAGACCGCACGCCCCGAACGCCGCGACGCGGTGTCCAGGGCATTGCTCAGCAGGCCGGTCTCAGCGACACGCCCGACAATCACCGACGAAGTGGCACGCATGGACGCAGGCTACTCGAGCCACTACCCACCGGTCAGTGCGTCAAATCGCCTGATTCGAAAAGGAATTGGTGCCAGTCGGCCTCAGACCCAGGTCATGGTGGTCCACGGCAGGTCCGAGGTGCAGCCGGTGTTGCTGTCCGCGGCGCTGAGGATTCTGCTGCGCAGACCGAGTCTGCCGCCCGCACCCAGGGCGATCCTGCCTGCGGGGTGCTCGTCGGCGACGTCGTTCATGAACTCGTTGGCGCGGAAGGCGGAAGCTTCGGTGGTCTGCATGGTCTCTGCCTCTTCTCGTGGGAGGTTGTCGTTGCGTGAGCGGTGCGATGAGACGTGTACGACGCGGTGGTACGTGAGCGGTGCGGGGTACGGGTGTGGTGCGCCGGCTCAGGGGGTGGGTCCGGCGAGCAGCAGCAGCGACGGCACCCGGTCGGGGAAGCCCGCCCGCAGCAGCCCGTGCCCGATCCCCGCGAGGCCGGTCAGCAGCCCCGGATGCGGCACCTGGCCGGGTGTTCCGCAGCGCGGCTTCGTCCGGCCGGCCGCCGCGAGCAGCGCCCCGGCCCGCTCCACCCAGCGGGTGCGCGCGCTCGACGGCTCGCCGTGGCGCAGGAGTTCGAGGACGCCGAGTTCGCCGTGGCACAAGCTGTCGTCCGGCGGCGGTTCGGCCAGCGCGATGTCCGCCGCCGCCTCGCGCGCCCAGGCGGACAGCAGCGGGTCGGCCTGCGCCGCCGGGCTGTCCAGCACGGCCAGCGCCACGCCCGTCCGGCCCCGGCACCAGGAGACATCGCAGTCCACGGCGCCGGTCGCGGCCCGCAGCGCGGCGAGCCCCGAGGCACGGTACGGCTCGCCGCCGCCCGCCTCGGCGAAGCGCAGCAGCGCCCAGCCGACCCCGGCGGCCCCGTCGGCGAATCCCGGTGCGGCGGGCAACGGCGCCTCGCGCAGCAGACCGGCGCAGCGTTCCGCCCCGCGCCACACGTCGGCCCGTCCGGTGGTCCGGTACCCGGCGAGCAGGCTGACCAGCCCGCCGGCCGTGCCCCCGCGCACCCCGTAATCGCTCTCGGCGGCTGCCGCAGCACCGGTCAACCGCAGGGCGGGCGACACCAGTTCACCGAGGCGCGGGTCGTCCAGCGTGTCCGAGACCTGGGCCAGTACGTACGCGATCCCACCGAGCCCGGCGAACGCGCCCGAGCCCACCGGCCCCAGGTCGTCCGGGCGCGAGTGCAGCGCGTCCAGCAGCCCGGCGAGGGGCGCCAGCGCGTCCCGGGCAGCCGTGGCGTACCGGTCCGCCCCGGTGAGCGCGGCGAGCTGGGCGAGGAAGCACGCCGTACCGGTGTAGCCGCCCGCCATGTCGGCGGCCATCGGCCCCAGCCGCCAGTAGCGCTCGCCGAGCAGCTCCAGACCGATCCAGTTCAGCCGGGTGGACCCGGAGTAGGCCTGGGACACCAGTTCGTCGCCGACCGAGCGGGCCGCCGCGAGCAGTTGCTCCGGCTCCGGCGCGGTCGCGGCCGTACGGGCCCGGCGCGGACCGGGACCGGACGCGTGGGCGGGCTTGCGGGAGGTGGTCACCATCGCGGCGCGGATGATCCGCTCCTGGTCCTGGCGGTCCACCGTGTCCATGGCCGCCAGCTTCTCCCGGACCAGGGACAGCCCCGTCCGGGCGAGCGTTCCGGGCAGCCGCAGGCCGGTCCCGCTCCACAGGTCGGTGCGCTCGGGCAGGGCGGTGAACAGGGGCACGTCCCCCGACCAGAGCTGGGCGATTTCCTCGTCCAGCAGGCCGGGCAGCGCGGAGGAGCCCAGGACGTCGGTGCCCAGCAGCGCGAGCACCTCGTTCCGTTCGGCGGCGTCCTTCATCAGGTCCGGGTGCGTGGACTCGTCCAGGAGCGACGTGTAGACCCAGGTGGGCCGCGCCACCACCCGCACCTCGTCGCATGCGAACTGATCCAACAGCCCTCCGGCGCAAAGGAGTTCGGTGCGGGCTTCCTTGATCGCGGTGTACCCGGCGCGGAATCCGGCGCACAGCGCGCGGGTGAAGGCGGACGGGTCGGCGGGCGTTCCGGTCAGCCGGGGCCGGTTCGCCGACCCGCCGAACCGGGCCGTCCGGCGCACCAGCCGCATCCGGTCGGTCCCCGCGTCGGCCCAGCCGACGCTGCGCACCGGGGATTCGCCCGCCTGCCCACCGCCGATCCCGGACATGTCGAGCACCGTCTCGTCCCCGACGAGCAGCTGAGGCAGCAGCCCCACCCGGTGCACCGAGCCGTGCAGGGCGCGGGCCGCCGGATCGTCCGAGGCCGCGGCGGGCAGCGGCGGGTGGAACAGCGTCTCGACGTCGACGAGCACCGGGTGCTCGCCGTCCGCGATCAGGTTCTCGTGGTGCAGGTCGGTGCCGTCCAGCGCGTGCAGCAGGGCCAGCAGCGCTCCCTGGCGCCGGTAGAAGGTCTCGACCTGACGGGCCGAGCGGCAGGGCCGTTCCGCGACGAACTCCACCCAGCCGTACGGCCCCCGGTCCAGCAGGGCGAGCGTACGGAGTCCGGGCGTGCCGGGCAGCGCGTTGAACCACTGGACCAGTTCGTTGAAGTGCCGGTGCGCGGCGAGCGGGCGCGGCTTGTAGACCAGCCGGGTGCCGTCCTCGAACCGGAGCAGCATCACGGTCCGTCCGCCCCGGTGACCGTCCCCGGCGCCGGGCTCGACCCCCACCAGCCGGCCGGCCCCGGCCTCTTCACCCCGGGACTCGTGGCCGCCCGGCAGCACCGGACGGTCCGCGGCGAACCGGACGAGCATCTCGGCCAGCGCGGCGGCGGCGTCGATCGCGGTACGCGCCAGGATCCGGGCCAGTACGGGGTACGCGGTGAAGAGCGCGGTCAGTCCGGACCGGGCGCCGGTCAGCCGCAGGAAGTCCGTGAACCGGTCCTCGGGAGCCTCCCCGGTGAGCCGCCCGTCCTGCCGCGCCGTGTGCAGTTCCAGGACCAGGGTCCGGGCGGCGAGCCGCGCGAGCCGCCTGGCCAGGTGGCGCTCGAAGTCGTCGCGTACGGCGTCCAGATCGGCGCACGGGCTCAGCCGCCGAGGCAGACCGTCCAGCATCCGTCGCGCCGCGCAGGCGGTGAACGGGGCGAGGACGCATTCGAATCCGCGCAGCCCCGGCCGGTCCTCCTCGTCGGCGATCACCGCCGTCCCGGGGGCGGCGGAGATCGCGTCCTGGACGAACACCGCCCAGTCCGGGGCGCGTTCGGGCACCGCTTCACCGGTCAGCGCCGGCCGCCACCACGAACCATCGGCCCAGGAGGACCCGTCCGCCGCCGACCGCTCGGCCTCCAGCAGGCCGACCGCATCGGCGGAGGAACCCGCTGCCGCGGCCGGACGTGACGCGGAAGAGACGCCCAGCCGTTCGCCGCCGCCCGCATGAATCTCCGCCATCGCACCTCCTCGGTCCGGCGCCGGCACCACCGGTCCGCCGGGTCCCATACTTCCGGCGGAGGCCCCGGCGGACATGGGGGCAACGCCCCCATCTTTTCCGCCCGTGACCGAACGGGTCCCGGAACGGGTCCCGGCACGCCCCCGGTCGGAGGCCGGAGCCAGCGCCTGGAGGCCGGAGCCAGGGCCCGAAGCGGCCACACCCGGACGTACCCGCGGGTGGAGCGCGCCGGACCGAACCTCCCCCGGGCGCCCTGCGGGCCTACCGCCCCCGCGGCGGTGCCGTCGACCCGCGCACCATCAGCTCCGCCGCGATCGTCGCGATGCCCCCGGGCGGCGGCGTCTCCTTGCCCATGGCCAGCCGCCCCGCCCGCGCGCCCGCCTCGAAGAGCGGCAGCCGTACGGTGGTCAGCGCCGGGACCGCGTCCACCGAGAACGGCAGATCGTCGAAGCCCGCCACCGAGATGTCCTCGGGGATGCGCAGCCCCCGGTCCCGGATCGCCGCACTGGCGCCCAGCGCCACCGTGTCGTTGGCGGCGACGACCGCCGTCACCTCCGGTTCGTGGCGCAGGAGTTCGAGCGTGGCGTCGTAGCCGGAGCGGCGGTCGTACGGGCCGTGGACGGTGAGGCGCTCCTCGTCACCGGTGAACCCCGCCGCCCGCATCGCGTCGCGGTGGCCCTCCAGCCGGTGGCGGGTCGTCGTCCGCTCCAGCGGGCCCGCGACGTAACCGATCCGCCGGTGACCGAGCGAGAGCAGGTGCTCGGTGAGACGGCGCCCGCCGCCCCGGTTGTCGAAGGCGAGCGCGGCCACGACCGCCTCGCCGTCCGGCAGTGGGGGCCGCCCGCACAGCACCACCCGGGTGCCCGCGTCCGCGAGCTTGGCCAGCTTGGCGGAGACCGCGGCCTGGTGCGCCGGGTCCTCCACCGCGCCGCCGGTCAGGACGACGGCGGCGGCGCGCTGGCGCTGGAGCAGGGTGAGGTAGGTGAGCTCGCGCTCGGGGGAGCCGCCGGTGTTGCAGACGACGGCCAGCTTCTCGCCGCCCGCCCGGCCGGAGCCGTCCCCGGGCCCGCCGATCTCGGTCTGCGCCGCCCCCGCCATGATCCCGAAGAACGGGTCCGCGATGTCGTTGACCAGGATGCCGACCAGGTCGGACGTGGCCGCCGCGAGCGAACTCGCCGGCCCGTTGAGCACGTAGTCCAGGTCGTCCACCGCACGCAGCACCCGTTCGCGGGTGGACGCGGCCACCGGGTAGTTGCCGTTCAGCACGCGGGAGACGGTGGCCGGCGACACCCGGGCGCGAGCCGCCACATCCGCCAGGGTGACTGTCATCGCTTTCCTCCGAGGGTTTTGGGCCGGGCCCTCTTGTCCGGGCCGCTGTCGGCAGGCTAGCGTCATCCCGGATAGAAAGCGCTTGCTACGGTTGTATGGAGGAAGTTTCGTGACACGCAGGACAGTGCGCATCGCCATGAACGGCGTCACGGGTCGCATGGGATACCGGCAGCACCTGGTGCGCTCGATCCTCGCGATCCGCGAGCAGGGCGGCCTCGACCTCGGCAACGGGGACGTGCTGTGGCCCGAGCCCGTGCTGGTCGGCCGCCGCGCCCATGCGCTGGAGGAGCTCGCCGCGCAGCACGGCCTGACCGAGTGGTCGACCGACCTCGACGCGGTCCTCGCCGACGACACCATCGACATCTACTTCGACGCCCAGGTCACCTCGGCCCGCGTGGACGCGATCAAGAAGGCGATCGCCGCGGGCAAGCACATCTACACCGAGAAGCCCACCGCCACGGACGTCGAGGGCGCCCTGGAGCTGGCCCGGCTGGCCCGTGAGGCCGGGATCAAGCACGGCGTCGTCCAGGACAAGATCTTCCTGCCGGGCCTGCTGAAGCTGAAGCGCCTCATCGACGGCGGCTTCTTCGGCGAGATCCTCTCCGTACGCGGCGAGTTCGGCTACTGGGTCTTCGAGGGCGACTGGCAGGAGGCCCAGCGCCCATCGTGGAACTACCGCGCGGAGGACGGCGGCGGCATCGTCGTCGACATGTTCCCGCACTGGGAGTACGTGCTCCACGAGCTGTTCGGCCGGGTCTCCACCGTCCAGGCGCACGTCCAGACGCACATCCCGCAGCGCTGGGACGAGCAGGGCAAGCCGTACGTTGCCACCGCCGACGACGCCGCGTACGGCATCTTCCAGCTGGAGAGCGGCGCCGTCGCGCAGATCAACTCCTCCTGGACGGTCCGCGTCAACCGCGACGAGCTCGTCGAGTTCCAGGTCGACGGAACGCACGGCTCCGCCGTCGCCGGCCTGCGCAACTGCCGCGTCCAGCACCGCTCGGCCACCCCCAAGCCGGTCTGGAACCCTGACCTCCCGGTCACCGAGTCCTTCCGCGACCAGTGGCAGGAAGTCCCCGACAACGCGGTCTTCGACAACGGCTTCAAGGCCCAGTGGGAGCTCTTCCTGCGCCACATCGTCCTCGACGAGCCGTACACCTGGGACCTGATGGCCGGCGCCCGCGGTGTGCAGCTCGCCGAGCTGGGCCTGAAGTCCCACGCGGAGGGCCGCCGCCTCGACGTACCGGAGCTGACCCTGTGACGAGCCACCCCACGTACGGCGCATCGGAGCTGATCTGAGTGACCATCCACCTCCCGCAGGGCCCGTACGAACCCCGCGCCACCCCGCTCGACCTGGCCCCCGGCGGCAGTCCGCTCGCCTCGCGCACGGTCTTCTCCGCCGCCCATGTCGTCGCCGACCCGTACGCCGACATCAGCCCCGACTCGCCAGCCGCCGTCGACTGGGACGCCACCCTCGCCTTCCGCCGCCACCTCTGGTCGCACGGCCTCGGCGTCGCGGAGGCGATGGACACCGCCCAGCGCGGCATGGGCCTGGACTGGGCCGGCGCGGCCGAACTGATCCGCCGCTCCGCCGCCGAGGCCAAGGCGGTCGGCGGCCGCATCGCCTGCGGCGTCGGCACGGACCAGCTCACCGGCCCCGCCTCCCTCGCCGAGGTGCGCTCCGCGTACGAGGAGCAGCTCGCCCTCGTCGAGGAGAGCGGCGCCCAGGCCATCCTGATGGCCTCCCGCGCCCTCGCCGCGGCGGCGAACGGCCCCGAGGACTACCTGGAGACGTACGCACACCTGCTGCGCCAGGCGTCGGAGCCGGTCGTCCTGCACTGGCTGGGCCCGATGTTCGACCCCGCGCTGGACGGCTACTGGGGCTCCTCGGACCTCGACACCGCCACCGACACGTTCCTGAAGGTCATCGCGGAACACCCGGACAAGGTCGACGGCATCAAGATCTCGCTCCTGGACGCCGAGCGCGAGATCGACGTCCGCCGCCGGCTCCCGAGCGGGGTCCGCTGCTACACCGGCGACGACTTCAACTACCCCGAGCTGATCGCGGGCGACGACCGGGGCTTCAGCCACGCCCTGCTCGGCATCTTCGACCCCCTGGGCCCGCTGGCCGCCCACGCGGTACGGGTACTCGACACGGGTGACACGCAGGGCTTCCGCGATCTCCTCGACCCCACGGTCGAGTTGTCCCGGCACCTCTTCCAGGCGCCCACCCGCTTCTACAAGACGGGCGTGGTCTTCCTCGCCTGGCTGGCCGGCCACCAGGACCACTTCACGATGGTCGGCGGTCTCCAGTCCGCCCGCTCGCTGCCGCACCTGGCGAAGGCGTACGAACTCGCCGACCGGCTGGGCCTGTTCCCCGACCCGGAGCTGGCCGAATCCCGGATGCGCGCCCTGCTCGCCGTCAACGGAGGTACCCGATGAGCGACGGCCGTCTCTCCATCAACCAGGAAACCATCAAGCAGTGGTCGCTGCCCGAACTGGCCGAGGGTTGCGTCAAGGCGGGCATCGACAAGGTCGGCCTGTGGCGGGCCCCCGTCCAGTCGTACGGCATCGAGCGCACCGCCCGACTCCTGTCCGACTCCGGCCTCTCCGTCACCAGCCTCTGCCGCGGCGGCTTCTTCACCGCCCTCGACCCGGCGGAACGGGCCCGCGCCCTGGACGACAACCGCGCCGCGCTCGACGAGGCGGCGGCCCTGTCCACCGACACCCTGGTCCTGGTCTCCGGCGGCCTCCCCGAGGGCAGCAAGGACCTGTACGGCGCCCGCGAGCGCATCGCGGACGCCCTGGGCGAACTGGCCCCGTACGCGGCCGAACGCGGCGTACGCCTGGCCATCGAACCGCTGCACCCGATGTTCGCCTCGGACCGCTGCGTCGTCTCCACGCTCTCCCAGGCCCTGGACATCGCGGAGCGCTTCCCCGCCGAACAGGTCGGGGTGGTCGTCGACACGTACCACATCTGGTGGGACGACCAGGCGCCCGCGCAGATCGCCCGCGCGGGTGCGGGCGGCCGCATCCACTCCTTCCAACTGGCCGACTGGATCACCCCGCTCCCGGCCGGTGTCCTGGTGGGCCGCGGCCAACTCGGCGACGGGGCGGTGGACTTCCGCGCGTTCCGCACGCTGGTCGAGGCCACCGGCTTCGACGGTCCGATCGAGGTGGAGATCTTCAACGAGGGCCTCTGGGCCCGCGACGGCGCCGAAGTCCTCGCGGAGGTCGCGTCCCGGTACGCCGAACACGCCTGCTGACAGGGCGTTTTGCCACCAAGGCAAAGAGATCGTCAAGGCGTACAACCGTTCGGCGCCCTACTGAGTCGTATCTGGCGTCGGGTGCTTCCGGGGAGGGATCTGGGGGGATCGGGAAGCCCTGACGGTGGGGGAAAGCGAGGGGGGTCCGGTCATTCGACCGGGCCCCGTTTCGTGTGCGACGACTTCTACCGTGCCGCCTGGGTACAGGACGTGGCGGCCATCGACCACTGGTTCCACGACCGGCCGAGGGTGGTGAGTCCGTGGTCGGCTGACCGTTCCCGGCACGGGCCGTTGCAGCCACGGGCACCGTCACGGCCAGGTGGACTCGCCGTCAGCTTCCGGCGCGGCCCACCCGCTGTCAGCCCCGCCCGGTACCGTCGCACCCATGTCCACCACGTCCGCTACGCACCCCAAGCCGAACATGGCCGTCCTCGAAGGGGTCCTGGAGAGGATCACGTACGCCAACGAGGAGAACGGGTACACGGTCGCGCGCGTCGACACCGGTCGCGGTGCCAACGACCTGCTGACCGTGGTCGGTTCGCTGCTCGGTGCGCAGCCCGGTGAGTCGCTGCGCATGGAAGGGCGCTGGGGTTCGCACTCGCAGTACGGCAAGCAGTTCACCGTCGAGAACTACACGACGATCCTGCCCGCGACCATCCAGGGCATCCGCCGCTATCTCGGCTCCGGTCTGATCAAGGGCATCGGCCCGGTCATGGCCGACCGCATCACCACGCACTTCGGCGTCGACACCCTCGACATCATCGAGAACGAACCGAAGCGGCTCGTCGAGGTCCCCGGCCTCGGCCCCAAGCGGACGAAGATGATCGCGGCCGCCTGGGAGGAGCAGAAGGCGATCAAGGAGGTGATGGTCTTCCTCCAGGGCGTCGGCGTCTCCACCTCCATCGCCGTCCGTATCTACAAGAAGTACGAGGACGCGTCGATCTCCGTCGTGAAGAACCAGCCCTACCGGCTGGCCGCCGACGTCTGGGGCATCGGCTTCCTCACCGCCGACAAGATCGCCCAGGCCGTCGGCATCCCGCACGACAGCCCGGAAAGGGTCAAGGCCGGGCTCCAGTACGCGCTGTCGCAGTCCACCGACCAGGGGCACTGCTTCCTCCCCGAGGAGCGGCTGATCGCGGACGGGGTGAAGCTGCTCCAGGTCGACACGGGGCTGGTCATCGAGTGCCTCGCCGAACTGGCCGAGGACCCGGAGGGTGTCGTGCGGGAGAAGGTGCCGTCGCCCGAGGGCGGCGAGCTCGTCACCGCCGTCTACCTGGTGCCCTTCCACCGTGCCGAGATCGCTCTCGCCGCCCAGGTGCAGCGGCTGCTGCGGACGCCCGAGGAGCGGATGCCGGCCTTCGCGGACGTGGACTGGGGCAAGGCGCTGGCCTGGCTCGTCACGCGTACGGGGGCGAATCTGGCCCCCGAGCAGGAGGCGGCGGTCCGGCTCGCGCTCAGCCGGAAGGTCGCGGTGCTGACCGGCGGGCCCGGCTGCGGGAAGTCGTTCACCGTCCGGTCGATCGTGGAGCTGGCGCGGGCCAAGAAGGCCAAGGTGGTGCTGGCCGCGCCGACCGGGCGGGCGGCCAAGCGGCTCTCCGAGCTGACCGGGGCCGAGGCGTCCACCGTGCACCGGCTGCTCGAACTGAAGCCGGGCGGCGACGCCGCGTACGACCGGGACCGTCCGCTGGACGCCGACCTGGTCGTCGTCGACGAGGCGTCGATGCTCGATCTGCTGCTCGCCAACAAGCTGCTGAAGGCGGTGGCACCCGGTGCCCACCTGCTGCTCGTCGGGGACGTCGACCAGCTGCCGTCGGTCGGCGCGGGGGAGGTGCTGCGCGATCTGCTCGCCGACGGCAGCCCCGTTCCCGCGGTCCGGCTCACCACGATCTTCCGCCAGGCCCAGCAGTCCGGCGTCGTCACCAACGCCCACCGGATCAACTCCGGCATTCCGCCCCTCACCCAGGGCCTCAAGGACTTCTTCCTCTTCGTGGAGGACGAGACGGAGGACGCCGGCGTGCTCGCGGTGGACGTCGCTGCCCGCCGCATTCCGGCCAAGTTCGGCCTCGACGCGCGGCGCGACGTACAGGTCCTCGCCCCGATGCACCGGGGCCCGGCCGGCGCGGGCACGCTCAACGGACTCCTCCAGCAGGCCATCACCCCGGGCCGCCCGAATCTCCCCGAGAAGCGGTTCGGCGGCCGGGTCTTCCGGGTCGGCGACAAGGTCACCCAGATCCGCAACAACTACGACAAGGGGGAGAACGGCGTCTTCAACGGCACGGTCGGCGTCGTCACCGCCCTTGACCTGGACGAACAGAAGCTGACGGTCCTCACGGACGAGGACGAGGAGATCGGTTACGACTTCGACGAGCTCGACGAGCTGGCCCACGCGTACGCCATGACGATCCACCGCTCCCAGGGCAGCGAGTACCCGGCCGTCGTCATCCCCGTGACCAAGAGCGCGTGGATGATGCTCCAGCGGAACCTGCTGTACACCGCGGTGACCAGGGCCAAGAAGCTCGTCGTGCTGGTCGGCTCGCGGCAGGCGATCGGCCAGGCGGTCCGCACGGTTTCCGCGGGCAGACGCTGTACGGCGCTGGATTACCGGCTGACAGGGGGCTCGGGCGGAGGATCGGCGGAATAAATGATCGATCAAATCGGTGGGAAACATCACGCAGCCCTTCCGGAACCGGAACCGAGGGGGCAGGATGAGTAAGTTCGCGGCACTCAGTGCCGCGAATAGGTCCAATGGACGACCCCGAGTGCACTCTCCTGAGCCAAATGGGGGAGGGTGGAGACAGTCAGGGAACCTCGAAGAAGAGGCACTACGTCGGTGAGGGATGACGTGAGCGACAACTCTGTAGTACTGCGGTACGGCGACGGCGAGTACACCTACCCGGTGATCGACAGCACCGTCGGCGACAAGGGCTTCGACATCGGGAAGCTCCGGGCCAATACCGGTCTGGTGACGCTGGACAGCGGATACGGCAACACCGCAGCCTATAAATCCGCCATCACCTACCTCGACGGTGAGCAGGGCATTCTCCGCTACCGCGGCTACCCCATCGAGCAGCTCGCCGAGCGCTCGACGTTCCTGGAGGTCGCGTACACGCTCATCAACGGTGAGCTTCCCAAGGTCGACGAGCTGTCGACCTTCAAGAACGAGATCACCCAGCACACGCTGCTGCACGAAGACGTCAAGCGTTTCTTCGACGGCTTCCCGCGCGACGCCCACCCGATGGCCATGCTGTCCTCGGTCGTCAGCGCGCTGTCCACGTTCTACCAGGACAGCCACAACCCGTTCGACGAGGAGCAGCGCCACCTCTCGACGATCCGGCTGCTGGCCAAGCTGCCGACGATCGCGGCGTACGCGTACAAGAAGTCGATCGGCCACCCCTTCGTCTACCCGCGCAACGACCTCGGCTACGTCGAGAACTTCCTGCGCATGACCTTCTCGGTCCCCGCCCAGGAGTACGACCTGGACCCGGTCGTCGTCTCCGCGCTGGACAAGCTGCTCATCCTGCACGCGGACCACGAGCAGAACTGTTCGACCTCCACCGTGCGTCTGGTCGGCTCCTCGCAGGCGAACATGTTCGCCTCGATCTCCGCCGGTATCTCGGCGCTGTGGGGCCCGCTGCACGGTGGCGCCAACCAGTCGGTGCTGGAGATGCTCGAAGGTATCCAGGCCAACGGCGGCGATGTCGACTCCTTCATCCGCAAGGTGAAGAACAAGGAGGACGGCGTCCGGCTGATGGGCTTCGGCCACCGGGTGTACAAGTCCTTCGACCCGCGCGCCAAGATCATCAAGGCCGCTGCCCACGACGTGCTGTCCGCGCTCGGCAAGTCCGACGAGCTGCTCGACATCGCGCTGAAGCTGGAGGAGCACGCGCTCTCCGACGAGTACTTCGTCTCGCGCAACCTCTACCCGAACGTGGACTTCTACACGGGTCTGATCTACCGGGCCATGGGCTTCCCGACCGAGATGTTCACCGTGCTCTTCGCGATCGGCCGTCTCCCCGGCTGGATCGCCCAGTGGCACGAGATGATCAAGGAGCCGGGTTCCCGCATCGGCCGCCCGCGCCAGATCTACACCGGCGAGGTCCTGCGCGACTTCGTCCCGGTCGAGGGCCGCTGAACCTCGTAACACCCCCCGCACGACCCCGGCCCGCCCGGGCCGGTCGACTTCGCCCCGCGTACCGCGCTTTCGCACAGAGCGCGGTGTCCGGGGCGATTTGCGTGCCCGGCGACGCGGTGGCGGGGCGTGTGTGTCCGCAGGCAGGGCGTGGTGGCGGGCGCGTGTGTGCGCCGGCAGAGAGAAGCGCCTCGCCATCGATCCCCCCACGGGCCGACAGCGAGGCGCTTCCATGTCCCGGAGCGGATTCCCCCCACGGGATCCGGCCGGGCGTCTGTGGGAGCCGAAGCTCCTGCGCTCTTCACTTGTACTTCTTCTGCGATCTGCCGGGGTACGTACGCACGGGAGGGCCGCTCAAAGCTCCCCGGTGCACGTGCCCCGGCCAACGCTTGCCCGGAGCGTCCCCCAAGACGCTCCGACGGACGTCCCCCAAGACATCCTTGGCATCGCACTCTTAGACTCACGAACCCGCCGGATGGTTACCCTGAAATCCATGTGATCTGAGTCTCGTTGTGGAAATTACGTGAAGGCGCGCAACCGCAGGCTGTTCGTCACGACGAAGACCGAGGAGAAGGCCATCGCCGCTCCCGCAATCATAGGGTTGAGCAGGCCAAATGCCGCAAGGGGCAGGGCGGCTACGTTATAGCCGAATGCCCAGAACAGGTTGCCCCTGATGGTGGTCAGGGTGCGCCGGGAGAGCCGGATCGCGTCGGCGGCCACCTTGAGATCTCCACGAACCAGGGTGAGGTCGCTCGCCTCGATCGCGGCGTCCGTGCCGGTCCCCATCGCCAGGCCGAGGTCGGCGGTGGCGAGGGCGGCCGCGTCGTTGACGCCGTCACCGACCATGGCGACGGAGCGCCCCCGGGCCCGGAGCCGCTCGATGACGTGCACCTTCTCCTCGGGCAGTACCTCGGCGTGGACCTCGTCGATCCCGACGGCACGGGCCACCGCGTCGGCCACGGCACGGTTGTCGCCGGTCAGCAGAACGGGGTGGAGGCCGAGGGCGCGGAGCTCGGCGACGGCCTCCGCACTGGACTCCTTGACCTTGTCGGCCACCGCGAGGACGCCCCGCGCCTGCCCGTCCCAGGCCACCATGACCGCGGTACGGCCCTTGGCCGCCGCGTCGGCGACAGCGCCGGACAGGGCGTCGGGGACGTCGATGCCCGCGTCGGCGAGCAACTGCGGACGGCCGACCAGCACCCGGTGCCCGTCGACAGTGCCGCGTACGCCGAGTCCGGCGATGTTGGCGAAGTCCTCGGGGGTGGGGAGGGGTGCGCCGGTGCGTTCGGTGGCTCCGGCGGCGACGGCCCGGGCGATGGGGTGTTCGGAGGAGTGCTCCAGTGCGCCGGCGAGCCGGAGTGCGTCGGTTTCGGTGGTGCCTTCGGCGGTGTGGATGTCGAGGAGGGTCATGCGGCCGGTGGTGACGGTGCCGGTCTTGTCGAGGACGATGGTGTCGACGCGGCGGGTGGTCTCCAGGACTTCGGGGCCCTTGATCAGGATGCCGAGCTGGGCGCCGCGTCCGGTGCCGACCATGAGGGCGGTGGGGGTGGCGAGGCCCAGGGCGCAGGGGCAGGCGATGATCAGTACGGCCACGGCGGCGGTGAACGCGGCGGCCATGTCGTCCGTGACGAGCAGCCACACGATCAGGGTGGCGAGCGCGATCACCAGCACCACGGGTACGAAGACGGCGGAGATCCGGTCGGCGAGACGCTGCACCTCGGCCTTGCCGTTCTGGGCGTCCTCGACGAGCTTCGCCATCCGGGCCAGCTGGGTGTCGGAACCGACCCTGGTCGCCTCGACGACGAGCCGGCCGGAGGCGTTCACGGTGGCCCCGGTGACGGAGTCGCCGACGCCGACCTCCGCGGGCACGGACTCACCGGTCAGCATCGACGCGTCCACGGCCGAGGCGCCCTCGACGACGGTGCCGTCGGTGGCGATCTTCTCGCCGGGGCGGACGACGAAACGGTCGCCGACGGTGAGCCGGGCGACGGGGACGCGTACCTCCGTACCGTCCCGGAGGACGGAGACGTCCCTCGCGCCCAGGTGCATCAGCGCGCGCAGGGCGGAGCCGGCCTTCCGCTTGGACCTCGCCTCCAGATAGCGGCCCAGCAGGATGAAGGTGACGACCCCGGCCGCGACCTCCAGATAGATGGTGGACGAGTCACCGGCGCGCGAGACGGTGAAGTCGAAGCCGTGCCGCATCCCGGTCATGCCCGCGTCGCCGAAGAAGAGCGCCCACAGGGACCAGCCGAAGGCGGCGAGCGTGCCGATCGAGACCAGGGTGTCCATGGTGGCCGCGCCGTGCCGGAGGTTGGTCCAGGTCGCGCGGTGGAAGGGCAGTCCGCCCCAGACGACGACGGGAGCGGCGAGGGTGAGCGAGAGCCACTGCCAGTTGTCGAACTGGAGGGCCGGGGCCATCGCGAGCAGGACGACGGGGGCGGCGAGGACGGCCGAGACGATCAGACGCTGCCGCAGCGAGGCGAGAGCCCGGTCGGCACTCCGCTCGGCGGCGTCGTCGCCCTTGGCCCCGGCTCCGGCGTCGTCGACCTCGACCTCGACCTCGGCCCCGGCTTCGGGGCGTGCTGCCCGGACGGTACTGCCGGCCGGTGTGTCGGCGCGGGCTCCGGTCGTGGCCGGTGGCGGGGCGGGCGGGGTCGGTTCGGGGCGGCGTACCGGCTGCGCCGTGTAACCGGTCTTCTCGACCGTGGCGATCACATCCGCGAGGCCGGTTCCCGGGCCGAAGGCGACCTTGGCCTTCTCGGTCGCGTAATTGACCGTGGCGGTGACGCCGTCCATCCGGTTGAGCTTCTTCTCGACGCGGGCGGCGCAGGAGGCGCAGGTCATCCCGCCGATCGTGAGTTCAGCGGTCGAGCCCTCCGCCGTCCGGGCCTCGGCCTCTGTTGCGCTGTGCATGTCCGAACTCCTGAAATGCCGACCGGGCCGTTCCCTACCAGTATCTGCTGGTCGGTCCGGCCCGGCGGCAAAGGGGGTGGTGCGGGTGCATCCGGCGTATCGGGGGTGCCCCCGATGGTGTTCAGGCCCGGCCGACGAGCTCGTAGCCCGCCTCGTCGACCGCGGCGCGCACGGCGTCGTCGGCCAGCGGGGCCGCGGAGACGACGGTCACCTGGCCGGTGGAGGCCACGGCCTTCACCGAGGTGACACCCTCGATGCCGGAGATCTCCTCGGAGATGGCACCCTCGCAGTGTCCACAGGTCATGCCGGACACCTGGTAGACGGTGGTCACCCCGCCCGCCTGTGCACCGGCGTCCGCTCCGTCGTGGCAGGAGCCGCTGGGCGAGCAGCAGGAGCCGGTGGCCTGGGGGAGCTGGGTCTCGGCGGTCATGGTGTTCTCCTCTTCGACGAGCACAAAAGGTCGTGTGTCGGGGCCCGGGGGCCCGGTGCGCCCCAACACGTTCCACACTATACCCCTAGGGGGTATGAATGCGAGCGCCTCGCCGCCCACTCGCTCCGGCGTTCCGTGCACTGCGTGCCGGCGACCGAAGCCAGGGCCGGCGCGACGGGCGTGATCACGACCATGCCGCCGACCGGGAAGAGGGTGAACAGATGCTGCTGCTCGTCGGTGGGGCCGGGATGCACCCCTGTGCGAAGAGCGCACGGCTCAGGCCCGTGTCGGTGCCAGGAAGCTGCCGAGCGGGATGAGGGTCGGCAACAGGTTGGTGTTTCGGGCGGCGCTGTGGGGCATTCGGGCGACGAGCACCCCGCGCGGGGTGCTCGTCGCCGTACGGGGCCGGAAGGGGGGTGGGCTAGGGGAAGGGGAGCGGGATCACGCGGTTCGGTCCCGCGTGCCAGAGTGCCGCCCAGGTGGCCGGGGTGACCAGGCCGTCCGGCGTGAGCGGCGGGTGGTCCGACTGGAAGCGCTGTACGGCGACGAGCGTCTCGGGTCCGAACGTCCCGTCGACCGCGGACCACGGCAGGTAGTGACGGTTGGCCAGCAGGCACTGCGCCTGGGAGACCCGCTCGCCCTGCTCGCCGAAGGCGGTCGGCCGGTCGCCGTCGTAGAAGGCGCAGACGGGACTGGAGCCGGGCGGCGGTACCGGGTTGCTCTCGTCGGCCGAGGCCCCCGATGCCGGGGCGAGGGCGGCGAGCAGGGAGACCGCGGCCAGGGTGGCCGCGGTCAGCGCCCGGGCCGCGGCCGTCCTGCGGGACGGCAGCATCTTTCGGATCATGGTGGGGCTGCTCCTTGTGCGGTGGTGTGGCGTACGGCGGTGGGGTGCGACCGGGAGTGCGCCCCCACTTGTCACCGAGAACAACACCGCACACCGCCGCTACGTCACTTCTCCGGACCGTTCGGCGTGTCAGGGCGCCCGGGTAGCGGGGATGTGCCGCAGGAGCGGAGGAAGTCGCGGGTGCGCCGGGCGATGGGGAGGGGCTTGTCGGGCGGGCACGGGTACATGTCCTGCTCGACGATGGCGAACAGATCGACGTCCAGCCCGCGGGCGGCGGCCAGCACGGGTTCCAGTGCGGGCACCCCGCCCGGCGGTTCGCACATCACACCGCGCGCCACGGCCGGGCCGAACGGCACCTCGTCCGCCACGACCTGGGCCAGGATCTCCGGGTCGACCTGCTTGAGGTGCAGATAGCCGATCCGTTCGCCGTAGGTCTCGATCAGCTTGACGCTGTCGCCGCCGCAGTAGGCGTAGTGCCCGGTGTCGAGGCAGAGCGAGACGAGGTCCGGATCGGTGGCGTCGAGGAAGCGGCCGACGTTCTCCTCGGTGTCGATATGGGTGTCGGCATGCGGATGGACGACGATGCGCAGCCCGAAACGGTCCTGCACCTCGCGGCCCAGCCGCTCCGTCTGGGTGGTGAGATCGCGCCACTGCTCCGCGGTGAGGCTGCGGTCCTCCAGGACCTCGCCCGTCCTGTCGTCGCGCCAGAACGAGGGGATGACCACCAGATGCCCGGCGCCCATCGCCCGGGTGAGTGCCGCGATGTCGGCGACATGCGCCCAGGTCCGGTCCCAGACAGCCGGTCCATGGTGCAATCCGGTGAAAACGGTCCCGGCCGAGACCGAGAGCCCGCGACGGCGGGTCTCGTCGGCGAGGCGGGCCGGGTCGGTCGGGAGGTAGCCGTACGGGCCGAGCTCGATCCATTCGTAACCCGCCGCGGAGACCTCGTCGAGGAAGCGCTGCCAGGGCACTTGGCGCGGATCGTCGGGGAACCACACGCCCCACGAGTCGGGTGCCGAACCGATACGGATACGGGCCGGGGCCACTGCGGAGGAGGTCATGCCGTCCAGACTTCCGGCCGGGGAAGCGGGTGTCAATCATTCGTCCGTATGTCCGGACAAAGCATTGACAGGGTTCCGGGGGAGGGCTAGACCTGGGGACAGCCGCCCCGGACGCGGGTCGAAGGGATGCTTATGCCTGAGCGGTACGACGTCATCACCATGGGCCGGATCGGGGTGGATCTCTACCCCCTGCAGACCGGTCTGCCACTGGCCCGGGTCGAAACCTTCGGGAAGTTCCTCGGCGGCTCACCGTCCAACGTCGCCGTCGCGGCGGCCCGGCTCGGCCGGCGGACGGCGGTGGTGACGCGCACCGGCCGGGACGCCTTCGGGGAGTATCTCCACCACCAGTTGCGGGAGTTCGGGGTGGACGACCGGTGGGTGACGCCCGTCGACGCGTATCCGACACCGGTCACCTTCTGCGAGATCTTCCCGCCCGACGACTTCCCCCTCTACTTCTACCGGCAGCCCAAGGCCCCCGATCTGGAGATCCACACCTCGGAACTGGACCTCGAAGCGGTCCGGTCCGCCCGGGTCTTCTGGATGACGGGCACCGGGCTGTGCGCCGAACCGAGCCGTACCGCGACGCTCGCCGCACTGCGGGCCCGCGCCCGCTCGGGCATCACCGTCTTCGACCTCGACTGGCGCCCGATGTTCTGGAACACCCCGGCGGACACAACGGAGAACGCCCCGGAAGACGCATCGGGGAACACCGCCACCGCCCGCTACCGCGATGCCCTCGCCCTCGCCACCGTCGCCGTCGGCAACCTCGACGAGTGCGAGATCGCGACCGGCGAGCGCGAACCGCACGCGGCCGCCCGCGCCCTGATCGGCGCGGGCGTCGAACTCGCCGTCGTCAAACAGGGCCCCAAGGGCGTGCTCGCCGTCCACCGCGACGGCGCGGTGGCCGAAGTGCCGCCGCTGCCCGTCGATGTCGTCAACGGCCTCGGCGCCGGTGACGCCTTCGGCGGGGCGCTCTGCCACGGGCTCCTCGCCGGCTGGGAGACCGGACGCATCATGCGCTACGCCAACGCCGCGGGGGCCATCGTCGCCTCCCGGCTCGCCTGCTCGTCCGCCATGCCGTTCCCGTACGAAGTCGAAGCGGCCCTGGCCGAAGGCGCCGTCACCCCCCGCCCCACCGGAGCCACCCCATGACGCCCCCGGCCTCCTCCGTCTCCGAACTGGTCCAGCTGCGCATGCGCCACCCCGAGGCCGTCGCCGAAGCCGCCGCGCGACGCCGCAGACGCCCCCTCGTCGGCAGCGGCGGACGGCTGATGATCATCGCGGCGGACCACCCGGCCCGCGGCTCCCTCGCCGTCGGCGACCGCGCACTGGCCATGGCCAACCGCTTCGAGCTGCTGGAACGGCTCCGCCTGGCCCTCTCCCGCCCCGGCGTCGACGGAGTGCTCGCCACCGCCGACATCCTCGACGACCTGCTGCTCCTCGGCGCGCTGGAGGACAAGGTCGTCATCGGCTCGATGAACCGCGGCGGACTCGCGGGCGCGGCCTTCGAACTCGACGACCGGTTCACCGGCCACCGCCCCGAAGACCTCGCCCGCCTCCGCTTCGACGCGGGCAAACTGCTGCTCCGTATCGACTACGACGACCCCGGCTCGCTCGACACCATGCACGCCACCGCCCGCGCCATCGACGCCATGGCCGCGCACCGGCTGCCGGTCTTCGTCGAACCGTTCCTCTGCCGCCGCACCGACGGCCACGTCCGCAACGACCTCGGCGCGGAGGCGGTCACCACCTCGATCGCCATCGCGTCCGGGCTGGCCGGGACGTCCGCGTACACCTGGCTCAAGGTCCCCGTCACCGAGAACCCCGACGACATGGCCCGGGTGATGGAGGCGTCGACGCTGCCCGCGGTGCTGCTGGGCGGGGAAGTGGGCGACGACCTGGACGGCGCGTTCGAGAAGTGGCGCACGGCGCTGCGGCTGCCGACCGTCCAGGGCCTGGTGGTGGGGCGTTCGCTGCTCTATCCGGCCGACGGAGAGGTGGCCGCGGCCGTCGACACGGCGGTTTCGCTGCTGGAGCCGAGAGAGGCGGAAACAGGCCGGGCAACGGGTAGGGAACGACCATGACGACGGACGACGAACGGCGGTACCACCTGAAGGCCGGGAGCACGGCGAACGGCTCCTGCACCCTCGACATCGACCCGGAGCGGGCCGGCTGGGACCGGTCGAGCCTGCGGATCCTCGAGCTCGGGCCCGGCGGAGTTCACACGCTCGTCACCGGGGAGAGCGAGTGGATCGTGCTGCCGTTGACCGGTGGCTGTACGGTGCACTCCTCAGGTGAGATCTTTGAACTGCTGGGCCGGGAAAGCGTGTTCAGCGGGGTATCCGACTTCGCGTACGTACCGCGTGACGCCCATGCACAGATCGCCTCCGGCGCTGGAGGCCGCTTCGCCCTGGCAGGAGCGAAGTGCGAGCGACGACTCCCCGCTCGCTACGGCCCCGCGCCGGAGGTACCCGTCGAACTGCGCGGCTCCGGGAACTGCTCCCGCCAGGTCAACAACTTCGCCGCCGCCGACACCTTCGAGTGCGACCGGCTGATCGCCGTCGAGGTGCTCACCCCCGGCGGCAACTGGTCGTCCTACCCGCCGCACAAGCACGACGAGCACCGCCCCGGCGTCGAGTCCGTGCTGGAGGAGATCTACTACTTCGAGGTGGAGCGCGACGGCCTCGGCTACCACCGGGTGTCGCCGTCCCGGGACGGCGGTACGGACGTCCTCGCCGAGGTCCGCAGCGGCGACGCGGTCCTGATTCCCGACGGCTGGCACGGCCCGTCCATCGCCTCCCCCGGCCGCACCCTCTACTACCTCAACGTGATGGCGGGCCCGGGGGAGCAGCGGGAGTGGCTGATCAGCGACCACCCGGACCACGGCTGGATCCGCGACACCTGGCCCTTGCAGCCGGTGGACCCCAGACTCCCCTTCTACGGGACGGAGCCGCGCCCATGAGCAGTACCCGCCGCCTCACCACCGCCCAGGCCCTGGTGGCCTTCCTGTCCCGCCAGTACACCGAGCGTGACGGCCGACGACAGCGCCTGATCAGCGCCACCTGGGGCATCTTCGGCCATGGCAACGTCGCCGGGGTCGGCCAGGCGCTCGTCGAGTCCGGCCGCGCGATGCCCTACCTCCAGGGCCGCAACGAACAGGCCATGGTGCACGCCGCCGTCGGCTACGCCCGCCAGTCCGGCCGGCTCTCCGCGCACGCCGTCACCACCTCCATCGGTCCCGGCGCCACCAACCTCGTCACCGGCGCCGCCCTCGCCACCGTCAACCACCTCCCCGTCCTCCTCCTGCCCGGGGACACCTTCGCGACCCGGCCCGCCGACCCCGTGCTCCAGCAGCTCGAAGTCCCGTCCGCGGGCGACATCTCCGTCAACGACTGTCTGCGCCCCGTCTCCCGCTACTTCGACCGGATCACCCGCCCCGAGGCCCTGGTCCCGGCCGCCCTCCAGGCCATGCGGACCCTCGCCGACCCGGCGGAGACCGGCGCGGTGACGCTCGCGCTGCCGCAGGACGTGCAGGCCCAGGCGTACGACTGGCCGGAGGAGTTCTTCGCCGAGCGCGTCTGGTACGTACGCCGCCCCGCCCCCGATCCGTACGAACTGGACCGGGCGGTACGGGCGGTGCGCAGTGCCCGCCGGCCGCTGATCGTGGCGGGCGGCGGGGTCCACCACAGCGCCGCCGAGGAGACCCTCGCCGCGTTCGCCGCCGCCACCCGTATCCCCGTCGCCTCCACCCAGGCCGGCAAGGGCTCGCTGCGCCACGACCACCCCGCCGACATCGGCGGCATCGGCCACACCGGCACCGCGACCGCCGACGAGCTGGCCCGCACCGCCGACCTGGTCATCGGCATCGGCACCCGCTACTCCGACTTCACCACCGCCTCCGCCACGCTCTTCTCGAATCCGGCGGTCCGCTTCCTCAACGTCAACATCACCGGCTTCGACGCCCACAAGCTCGGCGCCCTCCCGCTCGTCGCCGACGCCCGCACCGCCCTCGAAGCCCTCACCACCGCGCTCGCCGCCCGCAACCACCGCGTCGACCCCGCCTACGAGACGGAGTACACCGACGCCAAGGAGCGTTGGGAGCAGCGCGTCACCGCCGCGTTCACCGCCGAGGACCCGCACGCCCGGCCCACCCAGGCCCAGGTCCTCGGCCTCCTCGACGCCCTCGTCACCGAGGACGACATCCTGATCAACGCGGCCGGCTCGCTCCCCGGCGACCTGCACAAACTCTGGCGGGCCCGCTCCCCGCACCAGTACCACGTGGAGTACGGCTACTCCTGCATGGGCTACGAGATCCCGGCCGCGATCGGCGTCCAGCTCGCCGCCCCCGGCCGTCCCGTCTGGGCCCTGGTCGGCGACGGCACGTATCTGATGAATCCCACCGAGATCGTCACCGCCGTCCAGCAGGAACTCCCCGTGAAGCTGGTCGTCCTCCAGAACCACGGCTACGCGTCCATCGGCGGCCTCTCCGAGCAGGTCGGCGCCGAGCGCCTCGGTACGGCCTACCGGCACCGTGCCGCGGACGGCACGTTCACCGGTCCCCCGCTCCCCGTCGATCTCGCGGCCAACGCCGGTTCTCTCGGGATGCGGGTGCTGCGTGCCAAGACGGTGCGTGACCTGCGCGAAGCCCTCGCCGAGGCGCGTGCCGCGGACCGTCCCACTTGTGTCTACGTCGAGACCGAAACGGCAGACACTGTGTCGGGCCCGCCTCCGGCGCAGGCGTGGTGGGATGTTCCCGTAGCCGAAACGGCCACCCGGCCGTCGGCAGTGAAAGCCCGGGAAGAGTACGACCGTCACGTCGCCGACCGACGCCACCACCTCTGAAGGAGTTCTGTCATGAAGACCGTCAACCACTGGATCGGTGGCAAGACCGTCGAGGGCGCGTCGGGCAACTACGGCCCGGTCACCGACCCGGCCACCGGCGTCGTCACCACCCAGGTCGCGCTCGCCTCCCTCGAAGAGGTCGACGCCGCGGTCGCCGCCGCCAAGGACGCCTACGCCACGTGGGGCACGTCCTCGCTGGCCGCCCGCACCGCGGTCCTGTTCCGCTACCGGGCACTGCTCGACGCCCACCGCGACGAGATCGCCGCGCTGATCACCGCCGAGCACGGCAAGGTGCACTCGGACGCGCTGGGCGAGGTCGCCCGCGGTCTGGAGATCGTCGAGCTGGCCTGCGGCATCACCACCCAGCTCAAGGGCGAGCTGTCCACCCAGGTCTCCAGCCGGGTCGACGTCTCCTCGATCCGCCAGTCGCTCGGCGTCGTCGCGGGCATCACCCCGTTCAACTTCCCGGCCATGGTGCCGATGTGGATGTTCCCGCTCGCCATCGCCTGCGGAAACACCTTCGTCCTCAAGCCCAGCGAGAAGGACCCGTCGGCCGCGAACCTGCTGGCCGAGCTGGCCGCCGAGGCCGGTCTGCCGGACGGTGTGCTGAACGTCCTGCACGGTGACAAGGTCGCCGTCGACGGGCTGCTGAACCACCCGGACGTCGCCGCGGTCTCCTTCGTCGGCTCCACCCCGATCGCCCGCTACATCCACGCCACCGCCTCCGCCAACGGCAAGCGCGTCCAGGCGCTCGGAGGCGCGAAGAACCACATGCTGGTGCTGCCGGACGCGGACCTCGACGCCGCGGCCGACGCCGCCGTCTCCGCCGCGTACGGCTCCGCCGGTGAGCGCTGCATGGCGATCTCCGCGGTCGTCGCGGTCGGCTCCATCGCCGACGAGCTCGTCGCGAAGATCAAGGAGCGCGCCGAGAAGATCAAGATCGGCCCCGGCAACGACCCGGCCTCCGAGATGGGACCGCTGATCACCGCCGCCCACCGCGACAAGGTCGCCTCCTACGTCACGGGCGCCGCGGCCCAGGGCGCCGAAGTCGTCCTGGACGGCACCGGCTTCACCGTCGAGGGCTTCGAGGACGGCCACTGGATCGGCCTCTCCCTCCTCGACAACGTGTCCACCGACTCGGACGCGTACAAGGACGAGATCTTCGGCCCGGTCCTGTGCGTCCTGCGCACCGAGACGTACGAAGAGGGCGTCGCCCTCATGAACGCCTCGCCGTTCGGCAACGGCACCGCGATCTTCACCCGCGACGGCGGCGCCGCCCGCCGCTTCCAGCTGGAGATCGAGGCCGGCATGGTCGGCGTCAACGTGCCGATCCCGGTGCCGGTCGGCTACCACTCCTTCGGTGGCTGGAAGGACTCCCTCTTCGGCGACCACCACATCTACGGCAACGACGGCGTGCACTTCTACACCCGCGGCAAGGTCGTCACCACCCGCTGGCCGGACCCGGCCGACGCCCCGGCCGGTGTGGACCTGGGCTTCCCCCGCAACCACTGATCAGCGGCCCGGCCCGACGGCCTGTACGGATGCGCCCCGCATCCGTACGGGCCGTCGCCGTACGTCCTACAGCCGCCGCAGCCCCGCGTACTGGAGCGCGGCCATCGCCGCCACCGCCAGGCCCTGGAACACGATCCAGAAGTCGCCGACGCCCGTGGCGGTCAGCGTGTCCACCGCGACCATCACCACACCGGCCACGGCCCACGCCGTGTTCAGGGCGATGATGACGGCGACCGCGCCGCGGCCGATGTTCTCCTGGCGGGAGACGGCCAGCACCCACAGGGCGTACACCGTGAGGAACACCCCGACCGGGTAGAGCACCGAGCGGGGCACGCCGAGGAACGAGTCCAGGACCGTGGCGAGCACGAGATAGCCGATGCCGTTCGCCCCGGTGAGGAGCACGTCCGAGACGAGGGCGAACCGGAGCAGCCGGTCGGAACGGGCGGTGTCCGCCGACCGGACCGCGCTCGCGTTCTGGGACGACATCATGGGGGTCTTCCTTCCGTTGTCATACGGTCGCGCAGGCAACGAAGAACCGCGTGCCTGTCCGGGAACGGTAGGGACGGGCATGGTGCCCGCTCAATTACCTCCGGGGTAATTGAGCGAGCACCCAGGCCCCGTCAGCGTGCGGTCCGCGCCGCCTTCTCCGCCTCGACGTCCTCGGCGATCATCCGCTGCATCGGGACCGCGCCCACCCGGCCCGAGAGCAGGAACGCGCACACCATCGTCGCCACCATGATCACCGTGCCGAGCCACACCATCGTCTCCACCGGCAGCGCGTAGGCACCCACGGCCCGCACCACGCACTCGCCCAGCAGCGCCGCACCCCACACCGCCGAGAACCGGATCTCCGCCCGCCGGAACGCCGCCGAGTGGGCCGAGAGCCGCTGCCAGGCGGTGTCCTTGGCCGCGTCGCCCTTCACCAGCACGGGCCGCAACCCCGCGCTCATCATCGGCTGTCCCTTCAGCGCGGTCACCAGGATCACGAGCCCGATGATGCTGCTCACCCCGCTGTCCTTGGCGACCATCAGCCGCGGGTCCCCGACCATCAGGCTGGTCAGCAGGCTCACCACGTTGACCGTCACGATCAGTGCCGCCAGCCCGTTGAGCCGACGCTTGCGCAGCACGCCCCACACGGTGCGCACGGCCGGCAGCACACTGCTCCAGGCCAGCGCGGCGAAGGTGCTCAGGCCCGCCGCCTTCAGCGCGTAGTACGAGGCGAGCGGCACCCCCACATCCACGAGCAGCGGCATCATGCTGTCCAGCAGGGCATTGCGCGGCGTGTGCGGAGCGGTGGCGGCCGGAGCATCTGCGACAGGGGCGGTGACGGTGGCGGCCGGGCTGGTCATGAGGGGTTCCTCTCCCGCGTATCGGCGGTGCCTTCCCGGCCCCGCTCTCGATACGTACAGACTGGCCGCCGGGGCCCGGTGCCCGGCAGGGCCGCGTGTACCGGGCTCCGTATGACGAATGTCAGCCCCCGCCTGTGACAGGTCCGTTCACCACCCTGCGGAGCCCCGGACTCCGGTAGCCGTAAACCGTTCGCCGCGCCCGCCGGAGCGGTGTTCTGATGGGGCCATGACCGCTCCGACCAGGCCGCAGTACGAGATCCGCGCCCAGCACACGGACACCACCGTCACCGTCTACCAGGCGTACGCCCCCTTCATCGGCGGTCCCGCCGTCCGTGACGGGCGCTTCCCCGACGCCTGGAAGCGCGACCGCATGACATGGATCAAGCCGAGCTTCCTGTGGATGATGTACCGCTGCGGCTGGGGGCTGAAGGACGGTCAGGAGACCGTGTTGGCCGTCGAGATCACCCGCGAGGGCTTCGACTGGGCCCTGGGCCACGCCGAACTCTCGCACTACGTCAGGGGAGTCCACCCGGACCGCGCCACCTGGCAGCACGGCCTGCGCCGCGCCCCGGCCCGCGTCCAGTGGGACCCCGAGCGCGACCTGCGCCTGGACCGGCTGCCGTACCGCTCCCTCCAGCTCGGGCTCTCCGGCGAGGCGTCACGGCGGTACGCGGACGAGTGGACCGTGTCCATCCGCGACGTCACCCCGCTCGCCCGGCAGATCCACGGACTGGTGCGTGACGGGCGACTCGACGAAGCGGCGGAGCTGCTGCCCACGGAGACGCCGTACCCGCCGGGCGGCGTCCCGCTCCCGGCACAGGCGGCAGCCTGACCCCGGACGCACGCGCGGGAGCGCGCTCCGTGACACGTGCCTGCGACTCGGGCGTGTGGGCGAATGCCGCATCAGGAACATATCCATCGATACGCTCCCGGAATGATCCACCATGTCATCTCCCTGGCGGCATCCGGCCTGAAGATCGACTGGGCCAGGATGCCGACGTACAACACGATCATGTCGGTGGCCGCCGGCGCGGGGCTGCTGCTCGTGGTGGCGCTGGGGCGCCAACTCCTCACGCCCGGACGCGTCATCAGCCCCGAAGGCTGGGTCCTCGCCTTCGGAGCCCTCGGCTTCACCCTGGTCACCACGGGCCTCCACATGACCCTGACCTGGCCACTCGCCGGACAGGGCTTCCCGTTCGACAACATCATCTTCGGCGAACCGGCGCTCGCCTTCGGTGTCTTCCTCTTCACCGCGTCCTTCTACCTCTGGAGACGCGGAGCCGAACTCAACAGCGCGGACCGCATCGCCCGATCGGCCCGTGTCGCCATGCCCATCTCCGTCTTCGTGTTCGGGCTCGGGCTCGCCTGCTTCGGAATCGCCGCCGCGGGCTGGAAGTACACGCTCTTCGCCGCACCGCCCGAGGAACCCGTCTCCGGGGAGTTCGCGCGGTGGCCGATCCTGGAGGCGAGCTTCATGTCCGGGCTGTACGTCCTGGTGGGCATCGGCGCGCTGCTGTTCCCGTTCGTGCTGCGCCGGCCGTCGAGCTGGATGGCTCCGGTGACCGGTGTCGTCTGGGGCCTGGCCGGTCTGGCGTTCCTGCTCTTCGGCGGGCTCAACTACTTCACCCACATCGGCCTCATCGTCAACACCATGTGAGCCACCCGGTATCCGACGGTGCTTTGCACGCGAACGGCCCGGCATACCGCGTATGGAGTACGGCGGGGGGATGCCGTACGTCGCAAGGAGGCCGGAAACCTCCCCCTGGTGGCTGGCCGCCCGCCTCGGCGGCCCGCTTAGGGTCGCACCATGGAGACTTCCGAAGCGAGCAGGTCCAGGTGGCGGCGGCTGGTGCACCGCAGACGCGGCCGGTGGGTCGCGGGCCTGGCGGCGCTCGCCGTGCTGGCCGGTGCGGGCACCTGGAACGCCGCGGCCGACGACAGCGGACCCGCCGTGCACCGCCAGGACCGGATGATGAAGTCCGACGGGGTGTCCATCGACACCTCGTACTTCACCGCCGGCGGCACCGGGCGCCGGCCCGCCGTGCTGATCGGGCACGGCTTCGGCGGCAGCAAGGACGATGTGCGGGCGCAGGCCGAGCAGTTGGCCCGTTCCGGATACGCCGTGCTGACCTGGTCCGCCCGAGGGTTCGGGAAGTCGGGCGGGGACATCTCACTCAACGCCCCCGACCGCGAGGTCAAGGACGTGTCCCGGCTGATCGACTGGCTCGCGGACCGGCCCGAGGTGCGACTCGATGCCGAGGGTGACCCCCGCGTCGGGATCACCGGGGCCTCCTACGGCGGAGCCGTCTCGCTCCTCGCCGCCGGGTACGACAAGCGCGTCGACGCCATCGCACCGCAGATCACCTACTGGAACCTCGCCGACGCCCTCTTCCCCGACGGGGTCTTCAAGAAGCTCTGGGCCGGAATCTTCGTCACCACCGGCGGCGGCTGCCAGAAGTTCGAGAAGCGGCTCTGCGAGATGTACGAACGGGTCGCCGTCAGCGGAAAGCCGGACGCCGTCGCGCGTGCCCTGCTGACCGAGCGTTCGCCGAGCGCCGTCGCCGACCGCCTCGAGGTGCCCGCGCTCATCGTGCAGGGACAGTCCGACTCCCTCTTCCCGCTCGGCCAGGCCGACGCCATGGCCAAGGCCATCAGCGGCAACGGCGCACCGGTCGCCGTCGACTGGATCGCCGGCGGGCACGACGGCGGCGACCCGGAGACCGATCGGGTGCACCGGCGGATCGGCGACTGGTTCGACCGGTACCTGAAGGACGACAAGGGCACCGGCACCGGACCCGGCTTCCGCGTCACCCGCACCGGAGGCATCGACTCCACCGACGGAGCCGCCCTCACGCGCGGGGCGAGCAGCGCTACGTACCCGGGGCTGAGCAGCGGCGCGGAGAGCGTCGCACTCGGCAGTCGCACGAAGACGTTCCGCAACCCCGCCGGGGCCAACCCGCCCGCCATCTCGGCCGTTCCCGGCGTCGGCGGCGGTCTCGCCCAGCTCTCGTCCCTCGGCGTCGGGCTCTCGATCGACTTCCCCGGGCAGTACGCCCGCTTCGACTCGGCCCCGCTGGACAAGCCGCTGAGCGTCACCGGCTCGCCGACCGTCCAGGTGGACGTCAAGGCGGAGCGGGGCGACGCGGTGCTGTTCGGCAAGGTGTACGACGTGTCGCCGGACGGCAAGCAGCAGGTGCTGCCCTCCCAGTTGGTCGCACCCTTCCGGATCACCCCCGACCAACAGGGCAAGCCGGTCCGGCTGACCCTCCCCGCCATCGACCACCGGTTCGACGCGGGACACCGGCTCCGCCTCGTCCTCTCCGCCACCGACCTCGGCTACGCCTCACCGGCCGAGCCGACGACGTACACCGTGACCCCCGCCGGCCCGCTGACCGTCCCCACCGCCCCCGCACTGAAGACCGCACCGGCCACCCTGCCCTGGTGGACCTGGGGACTCCCGGCCGCCGCCGTCGTGATCGCCGCCCTGCTGCTGCTCACCGCCCGCCGCCGCACCGCGACGCCCGCACCCGATCCGGCGCTCGCCGACGTACCCCTCCAGATCACCGGCCTGGCCAAGAAGTACGCCAGGTCCACCGACCGGTACGCCGTGAAGGAACTGTCCTTCCGGGTCGAGAAGGGGCAGGTCCTCGGCCTCCTCGGGCCCAACGGTGCGGGCAAGACCACGACCCTGCGCATGCTGATGGGGCTCATCACACCCGACGGCGGCGAGATCCGGGTCTTCGGGCAGGCCATCCGGCCGGGCGCACCCGTACTGTCGCGGGTCGGCTCGTTCGTCGAGGGCGCCGGCTTCCTGCCGCATCTGTCCGGACGCGCCAACCTGGAGCTGTACTGGCAGGCCACCGGGCGCCCCGCCGAGGACGCGCACATGGAGGAGGCCCTGGAGATCGCCGGACTCGGTGACGCCCTGGCCCGCGCCGTCCGTACGTACTCGCAGGGCATGCGGCAGCGGCTCGCCATCGCCCAGGCCATGCTCGGCATGCCGGACCTGCTCATCCTCGACGAACCGACCAACGGCCTCGACCCGCCCCAGATCCGTGAGATGCGTGACGTGATGATCCGTTACGCGGCCGGGGGCCGGACCGTGATCGTCTCCAGCCACCTGCTCTCCGAGGTCGAACAGTCCTGCACCCACCTCGTGGTCATGGACCGCGGCCGGCTCGTCCAGGCGGGCCCGGTCGCCGAGATCACCGGCTCCGGCGACATGCTGCTGGTCACCACCGCGCAGGAGGTCGCCGAACCGCTGGTGGAGAAGATCGCCGCACTGGCGGGGATCGGCTCGGCGGTCCGCACCGACGACGGACTCGGACTGCTGGTACGCCTCGACGGCGCCACCTCGTCCGGGCTGATCGCCGAACTGGTCAGACTGGACGTGCCGTTGACCGGTGTCGGACCGCACCGCCGCCTGGAGGACGCGTTCCTCACCCTGATCTCCGGAGGCTCCGCATGAGTGCCGCAGTCGATCTCACCGGGAGCGCCGAAGCCCCCGGCTACCGGGCCCGGCACACCCTGCCGCTGCGCGTCGAGGCGGTACGCCAGCTGCGCAGGCGCCGCACCCTGCTCATGGGCGGGGTGCTGGCCGCGCTGCCGTTCATCCTGATCATCGCGTTCGCGATCGGCGGCACCCCGGACTCGCGGGGCGGCGGCAGCGACCGGATCACCCTGATGGACACCGCGACCGCGTCCGCCGCGAACTTCGCCGCGACCTGCCTGTTCGTCTCCGCCGGTTTCCTGCTCGTCGTCCCGGTCGCGCTGTTCTGCGGGGACACCGTCGCCTCCGAGGCCAGTTGGTCGTCGCTGCGCTACCTGCTGGCGGCGCCCGTGCCCCGGGCCAGGCTGCTGTGGAGCAAGCTCGTCGTGGCGCTCGGCTTCAGCCTGGCCGCGATGGTGCTGCTGCCGCTCGTCGCGCTGGCCGCGGGAGCCGTCGCGTACGGCTGGGGGCCGCTCGAACTGCCCACCGGGGGCTCGCTCGCCGCCTCGGACACCGTGCCGCGGCTCGCGCTTGTCGTCGCGTTCGTCTTCGTGTCCCAACTGGTCACCGCCGGACTGGCGTTCTGGCTCTCCACGAAGACCGACGCCCCGCTGGGCGCGGTCGGCGGCGCGGTCGGGCTGACCATCGTCGGCAATGTGCTGGACGCCGTCACCGCGCTCGGGTCCTGGCGCGAATTCCTGCCCGCGCACTGGCAGTTCGCCTGGGCGGACGCGCTCCAGCCCGATCTGGAATGGGGCGGCATGGCCAAGGGCGCGGCGATCTCGGTGACGTACGCCCTGATCCTGTTCGCCTTCGCCTTCCGTGGGTTCAGTCGTAAGGACATCGTGTCCTGAGCTTGATGTTCCACCGGCCTGCCGGCCCCCGTTGCCGCATCGAGATCCATCCGCAACGTCTTCGTCTGGTCCTCGGCGCCGTCTCGCACGTCACATTCACAAGTGACACGACGACGTTGGGGGCAGGCGATGGAACGCCGGACGGGCAAGTACGCGAGGAAATACGTGCGGACATGGCAAGGGGCACTCGGTGTGCTGCTGGCGGGCGGGGTGCTGCTCACCGGGTGCTCGGGCACGGCGAGCGAGAACAAGGCCACCAGCGACAGCCGGGGTGGCGGCCCGCTCCCGGCTCCCGCACCCGCCGCGTCGGGCGGCGCCGCCGACAGCGAGAGCGCGAACAAGCAGGACGGGCTGCGGGAGTCCGCACCGCCCGACTACCTGTCCACCTTCGCCCTGGACGTCGACACCGCCTCGTACGGCTATGCGCGCCGCACTCTCGGCGACGGCGGCCTGCCGGATCCGTCCACCGTGCGGCCCGAGGAGTTCGTCAACAGCTTCCGCCAGGGCTACCGGCGCCCGGACGGCAACGGCTTCACCGTGAACGTCGACGGGGCCCGCGCCGGGAACAAGGACGACTGGTCGCTGGTGCGGGTGGGCCTGGCCACCCGGGCCGCCCCCGCCCGTGACGAACGCCCGCCCGCCGCGCTCACCTTCGTCGTCGACATCTCCGGCTCGATGGCCGAGACCGGCCGCCTCGACCTGGTGAAGAAGTCCCTGGACATCCTCACCGACGAACTCCGCGACGACGACTCGGTCTCTCTGGTCACCTTCAGCGACGAGGCGGAGACCCTGCTGCCGATGACCCGGCTGCGGGACCACCGCGGCAAGATCCGCGACCGGGTCGACTCCATGGAGGCCACCGACTCCACCAACGTGGAGGCCGGTATCAGGCGCGGCTACGACGAGGCGGTCGACGGCCACGTCAAGGGCGCCAACAACCGGGTCGTCCTGCTCTCCGACGCCCTCGCCAACACCGGCGAGACCGACGCCGAAGCCATCCTGGAACGCATCGGCTCCGCCCGCCGCGACCACGGGATCACCCTCTTCGGGGTCGGCGTCGGCAGCGACTACGGCGACGCGTTCATGGAGCAGCTCACCAACAAGGGCGACGGCCACACCACGTACATCGCCGACGAGGAACAGGCCCGCAAGGTCTTCGTCGACCAGCTGCCCGCACACCTCGAACTGACGGCGCGCGACGCCAAGGCCCAGGTCGCCTTCGACCAGGACACCGTCAAGCAGTTCAAGCTCATCGGGTACGAGGACCGCAAGGTCGCCGACGAGGACTTCCGCAACGACCGCGTCGACGGCGGCGAGGTCGGCCCCGGCCACACGGTGACGGCCCTCTACGCCGTACGCCTCAGGGAGGGCGCCTCGGGGCACGTCGCGACGGCGACCGTGCGCTGGCTGGACCCCAGGACCCGGGCACCGCACGAGCAGAGGGGCACGGTCGGGACGAACGCGATCGACGGCCCGCTGTGGGGCGGTGACAGCAAGCGCCTCCAAGTGACGGCGGTCGCCGCCTACTTCGCCGAGGCGCTGCGCGGCGGTCAGCTGCCGGGCGCGCCCGGACTCGGCGAACTCGCCTCGCGGGCGGGGAAGCTGGCGTCCGCGACCGAGGACGAGTCGGTACGGAAGCTGGCGGCCGCCATCGGACAGGCCGACCGGCTCAAGGGCGGCTCGGGCGACGGCGGTTCCGAGGGAGCGCCGGAGGGCGAACTGGACTGAACGGGGAGCCGGGGACGTCCGCCGACGACATGATGTCCCTCATGTCGTCCTCCCTGTCCTCGTCGTTCCTGGCGCTCGCCGTGATCACGACGGGTCTCTACGCCGGATTCATGCTGACGTTCCTGATCGCGATCATGCCCGGCATCGCGGCACTGCCCGACGAGCGGTTCACGGCCGCCATGCGCCGCTTCAACGAAAAGGTGCCGGGACCGGCCTTCCTGGTCCTCTTCCTCGGTGTGATCGCCTTCCCGGCCGTCGTGGTCCTCGGCGGCGACGGCGGCACGGACCGGGTGCTCGCCGTCGCGGCACTGGTCTGCGCGGTCGTCGGCCACCTGATCACGATCGCCGGCAACATCCCGCTGAACAAGGCGCTCGCGGAATCCGAGGGCGGCGACGACAGCGCGGCCCGCGCGGCGTTCGAGTCCCCCTGGAACAGGCTCCACCGGGTCCGGACGGTCCTGTCCCTCGCCGCGTTCGCCCTGCTGGCCGTGGTCGGGGCGGAGTTCTGAGACGGGCAGCGGTCCCGCTCACGCGAGGTGGAAGACCTCGGTGAGCGGGACCGACGCCTCGTCGGCCGCCTCGGGTTGCTCGAAGAACTCCGCCATGTCGCGCTGCCACCGCTCGTTGACCTCGGTCGCGGCCATCGCCTCGCGTGCCGCGTCGAAGTCCGGTGTCTCCAGACAGCCGACGAGCAGACCGTCCTCCCGCAGGAAGAGCGAGTAGTTGTGCCAGCCGGCCGCACGGAGCGCGGCGAGCATGTCCGGCCAGACCGCGGCGTGGCGCTCGCGGTACTCGTCGATACGGCCCTTGCGTACGGTCAGCAGAAAACAGACGCGCTGCATGGTGTGGAACTCCCGGTGTCCGCTCAGAAGTTGAACTTGTCGATGTTCTTGCGGTCGAAGACGGTCGGCTTGCCGAGGATGACCTCGCCGTCCTTGCCGACCGTGTACTCGCCGAGCCTGCCCGCCTTGAACTTGGGCCGCGCCTCGGACGTATCCATGAAGTCGGCCATGGCACGGGGCGGGTGAGGTCGGACAGCCCCCGGAGCCGTCATGGCGCGCACGTCCTGCCGCTCAACTCCGGCCGCGGCGACCGGTTTTCGTCACCTGTGGTTCGCCGCTCGTTCGAGTGAAGGAGCTGTAACAGTCGCTTCGGGAAGGCAACCGCCGCGTGCCGCCGCAGGTCTGATTCTGCACAGCGCCGGTGCCCGACCGATGTACCGCACCGGCTGCGCAAACTTCCCGAAACCCGAACGAAGGAGTCCACGTGGCATCCCGCGCCCTAGGAACCACAGTGGTCCTCGCCATCACCGTGGCGACTGCCGTGATCACCTTCCCCACCGCCCAGGCATCGACGCCCTCCCGCGCCACGTCCTCGGCGTCGGCGTCCGCGAGTCAGGCCGTTCCCGCACCGACCCCGCGACGCGACGACTTCAACGGGGACGGCTACCCGGACCTGGCCTTCACCGCGCCCGGAGCCACCGTCGACGGCAAGGCCAAGGCCGGATACGTGGGTGTGGTGTACGGCTCCAAGAACGGGCTGCAGACCTCCACCAAGCAGGTCTTCACCCAGGACTCGCCCGGAATACCGGACTCCGCCGAGGCCGGCGACGCGTTCGGCAGCTCGATGGTCTCCGCCGACCTCGACAAGGACGGATACGGCGACCTCGTGGTCGGCGCGGGCGACGAGAAGATCGGCACGTTCGATTCCGCCGGTTCGCTCACCGTCATATGGGGCGGTGAGAAGGGACTGTCCGGCGGCGCGACCCTCCTGACGGGCGATCACCTGTACGACGGGGTCGGCTCCAAGGCCGCCGTCGGCGACTTCGACGGCGACGGCGCCCAGGACGTCGCCACCCTCGGAGTGGGCGACACCCACGTCCTGTCCGGCCCGTTCAAGCGCGACGGCAGCGCGGCGGCCCCCGTCCGGAAGATCCGCGACATGGACGATCTGCGCTACATGGACATCACCGCGGGCGACTTCGACGGCGACGGCCGCGACGACCTGGCCGGTGTCGTCCACGACGGCGACGAGTACGACGCCCGCCGCATCCTCGTCCGCAAGGGCGGCGCCACCGGCCTCGCCGAGGACTACACCGTCGTCAACGGGGCCAACGGCTACCGCCTCCAGGCCGGCGAGACCATCACGGCCGGCCAGGTCAACGGCGACAAGTACGCCGACCTCGTCGTGGGCCGCCCGGTCGACGGCTACGACAGCGACACGGACCTCCCGCTCGCCAAGGGAGGCATGATCACCTACGTACCGGGCGGCGCGAGTGGCCCGCAGGGCGACCGGGCCAAGGTCTTCAACCAGGACAGCGCCGGTGTCCCGGGCGCCGCCGAACGGGGCGACGGCTTCGGCGGAGCGGTCTCGATCGGCGACATGAACGGCGACGGCTACGGCGACATCGCCGTCGGCGTCCCCAACGAGGACCTCGGCACGACGAAGGACGCGGGCTCGGTCCTGGTCCTCCCCGGCACCGCGTCCGGCCCGACCGGGACCGGCACGCTGGGCTTCAACCAGGACACGGCGGACGTTCCCGGAGCGGCCGAGGCCGCCGACCGGTTCGGCGGCGCCGCCAGGCTGGTCGACGCCAACCACGACGGCCGCAGCGAACTGGCCGCCGGCGCCCCCGGCGAGAACGCGGACGCGGGCTCCCTGTGGGTCTTCCCGACCACGGCGGCCGGCGTGACGGCCAAGGGCTCGTTCACCTTCGGCCACGGAACGCTGGGCACCGTGGGAACGAACGCGGCGCTGGGATCGTCCTTCAACCGCTGACCGTGGGCACTTCCGGGGGTGGGGCAGGCCCTACCCCCGGAAGTCGGGCAGCACAGATGTTCCCGCAGGGGGACCGCCTCCTACGGTGAGGCCATGAGCCGAACGAGTGGCCCCCGCACCGTGTGGCAGGCCCTGCCCGCGCCCCGCTATCTGCTGTCCTCCTGGCCCTGGCGGTCGGCCGGTTACCTGATCGGCGGCGCCCTGGCCGGCGCGGTCGTCCTGGTGGGAGCTCGGGTACGCGCTGCTGTTCGCCGTGGTCCTGTGGCCGCTCGACGCCCTCGCGGTGGGCGTCTGCACGGCCGTACCCCTCGCGATGACGAGCACCCCCGTACTGATGGAGGTCTACGGGGACGGCGAGGAGTTCCGCGTGGTGAAGCTGTGGACGGTCACGACCTGGCCCGAAGCCTTCGCGACGGCGGCCTGCGGACTTGTCCTCCTGCTGCTCGGCAGCTACGCCCTGGGCGCGCTGGCCGGAGCCAGAGCGGAACTGACCCGCCTGCTGCTCACTCCCGGACCGACCGGGCCGGACGAACGGCCGCCAACTCCTGCGCCGCCGCCGCGACCCGCTGGAACGCCTCACCGCCAGGGAACGCGAGGTGCTCGCCCTGGTGGCCCAGGGCCGGTCGAACGGCGCGATCGCCCGCGAACTGGTCGTCTCCGAAGCGGCGGTGGGCAAGCACATCGGCAACATCCTCGCCAAGCTGGACCTTCCCCCGGCCGACGAGACGCACCGCAGGGTCCTGGCGGTCCTGACCTTCCTGCGCGCCTGACGGCGGACCCGAGGCGGTGCTGCCGGCATCTCCGTCCGGACTTACGTCACCACTACGCCGCGCTCGCTAGCATGCCCCGGGCCGAGGAAGTCCGAGAGCGGCTGAGAAGGACCGAGGAGGACCGAGAAAAAAAGGCCCTCCAGGTCGGAGGGCCTCATGGTCGTGCGCGCTGTGCGCCCCCGGCAGGACTCGAACCTGCGGCCAAGCGCTTAGAAGGCGCCTGCTCTATCCACTGAGCTACGGGGGCCGGGTAGTGGCCTCGGCGGCCTGGAGCCCTGGGGCCGGGCCGGTCGGTGACCTGCCGGGACAAGGATAGAGCTCCGATCGCCTCGTCCTGGTTGCTTCACCTGCGTGGCACGATGTGGAGGTTCGGTGAAGCGAACCGATAATCGCAGGTGGGTGGGATTCGTGCACCGCTTTTCACGCCTCGCGCCCCGGGTGTTGTGCACTCGTTATGCCTGCGCCCTACTCGTCCCCTCTGTCCAGACTTCATCCCTGGGAGAGAACCGGCGCGCAGAGGTGGCTATACGCTTCAAAATGGCGCCAAAATTGGGCATTCTTCGCATGTGGTGACCTTGGACGTACGGCCTCAGCTCATCGACGCACTTTCCGCCCTGCGCGACCGTGTCGCTGCCGTGCGCCTTCCACTCCCGCTGCCGGGAGCCGCGCGCGCCCGGCAGACCCGGAGCGAGCTGCTCGCCCAGCTCGACGACTATCTGCTTCCCCGGCTCAGGGATCCCGAAGCGCCCCTGCTCGCGGTCATCGGCGGGTCGACCGGGGCGGGGAAGTCGACGCTGGTCAATTCGCTGGTGGGGCGGCCGGTCAGCGAGGCCGGGGTGCTGCGGCCGACCACCCGGACGCCCGTGCTCGTCTGCCATCCGGATGACCACCACTGGTTCGCGGGGGTGCGCGTACTGCCGCAGCTGACCCGGGTCTGGCTGCCGCCGGAGGAATCGGGGGAGCCCGGCCGGCGCGAGGACCTCGACGGGCTCGACGGACTCGACCTCGACAGCGACGAGGAGGACGGGACCTCGTTGCGGGTCGAGACCTCGCCCGGACTGCCGCGCGGGCTCGCGCTGCTCGACGCGCCCGACATCGACTCGCTCGTGGTGCGGAACCGGATGCTGGCCGCCGATCTGATCTGTGCCGCGGATGTGTGGGTGATGGTGACCACGGCCTCCCGGTACGCGGACGCGGTGCCCTGGCATCTGCTGCGTACCGCGAAGCAGTACGACGCCTCGCTCGTCACCGTCCTCGACCGGGTGCCGCACCAGGTGATCGCCGAGGTGTCGCAGCAGTACGGGGCGCTGCTCACCCGGGCGGGGCTCGGCGAGGTGCCGCGCTTCACCATCCCCGAACTGCCCGAATCGGCCGGTGGCGGCAGCGGGCTGCTGCCCACGACCGCCGTCGCCCCGCTGCGGGCCTGGCTCAGCCACCGCGCCCAGGACCCGGCGGCCCGCCAGCAGACGGTCGGGCGCACGGCGGCCGGGGTCATCGACTCGCTCGACGTACGGATGCCCGAGCTGGCCGGGGCCGTCGCGGCGCAGTACGCGGCGGCCGTGCGGCTCACCGGCGTGGTCGAGGACGCGTACCGCGCGGAGGGCGCCCGGGTCCGGCGCAGGCTGCACAGCGGCGGCGTGCTCGCCGGGGACGCCCGGACCAGATGGCGCGGATACCCGCAGTACAGCACCTCCGCGGAACTCCTCGAAGCGCTGGTCGAGAGCCTTTCCGCGCTCCTGCAGTGCGTTGTGGCCGCCGCCGACGAACAGATCCGCACGACCTGGCAACGCGAACCCGCGGCCGGGGAGTTCGGCTTCGAGGACGTCGGCCGGGAGGCCGGGGGATGGGGACCCGCCGAGGACATCCGGGGCCGGATCACCATGGCCGTACGGCGGTGGTGGCGGGTCCTGGAGGAGCTGGCCGAGGAAGAGGTGCGCCGGCTGGAACGCAATGCCGCACCCGACGCCGAGACGGTGGCGGCACTGCTGGCCGCCGCACTGCTCGGCGGCCGCCGCACCCGCGGCGCCGGGGAGCAGCTCGCCGAACGGATCGGCGCCCAGGGAGCGCTGCGGCTGCGCGACAAGGGCGGGGAACTGCTCACCGAATGCCTCGACCGGGTGCTGAACGGCGAGCGCGACCGGCGGCTCGCACCGCTCGACGCGCTCGATGTGGCCCCGGAGCCGCAGGCCGAACTGATCGCCGCGCTGTCCGTACTGCAGAAGGAGAGGTGGCAGCGATGACTGCCGTCACTGACGAGGGGACCGGCCGGGGCGGGAGTCCCGCCGACCACGAGGACCTGGACACGGACAGGCCGGTCCGGATCCCGGAGGCGGGCCGGACCCCCGAGGCGGGCCGGGACTGGAACGACGGGCTCATCGCCCGGCGGGCCGCGGTCAGGGCGGCGGACCCCGAGCCCGAGACCACCCCGGACGACGACGTACGGCCGCCCCAGGTCGAGGCGTACGTGCCCTCCGGCGGCCCGCTCCGGCCACGGCTCGACGCGCTGCGTGAGCTCGTCGGGCTGTCCAGGGCCCGGCTCGACGGGGCCACCCTCGCCGAAGCGGGGCGTGTCCTCGACGAAGCGGCGGCCCGGCAGCGGCTCTCCTCCCGGCACACCGTCGTCGCCATCGCCGGAGCCACCGGCAGCGGCAAGTCGACGCTCTTCAACTCCCTCGCGGGCGCCCAGATCTCCGACACCGGACTGCGCAGGCCGACCACCGCCGCCCCCATCGCCTGCTCCTGGACCGACGGGGCCGCCGGGCTGCTCGACCGGCTCGCCATCCCGGGACGGCTCAGGCGCCGGCCGCAGCAGGGCGGCGCGGACACCGACGAGGCCCTGCAGGGGCTCGTACTCGTCGACCTGCCCGACCACGACTCGGCGGCGACCGAACACCGGGAACAGGTCGACCGGGTGCTCGCGCTGGTCGACGCCGTGATCTGGGTCGTCGACCCGGAGAAGTACGCGGACGCGGCCTTGCACGAGCGCTATCTGCGGCCGCTCGCCGGGCACGCCGAGATCACCTTCGTCGTCCTCAACCAGATCGACCGGCTACCCGGCGACGCCGCCGACCAGGTCCTCGACGACCTGCGCCGGCTGCTCGACGAGGACGGCATGGCACTGGGCGAACACGGCGAACCCGGCGCCACCGTCATGTCCCTGTCCGCGCTCACCGGCGAGGGCGTCGGCGAACTGCGCGAGGTGCTCGGCCGGTTCGTCCAGGAGCGCACCGCGGCGGCGCGCAGGCTCTCCGCGGACGTGGACGCCGCCGCGGCCAGGCTGCGCCCGGTGTACGTGGCCGAGGGGCGGCCCGGTCTCGGCGAACTGGCCCGCGAGGAGTTCGCCGACCGGCTGGCGGAAGCCGTCGGGGCGGCCGCGGCGGGCCAGGCGGCCGAGCGCGAGTGGCGCAGGAACGCCGGACGGGCGTGCGGCACGCCGTGGCTGCGGCTGTGGCGCTGGTACGAGTCCACCCGGCGGCCCGGAGGCCTGGAGCGCCCGGCGCAGCCCGAGCCCCCCGAGGAGCAGCTCACCGCCCGGCAGCGCGTCGAGCAGGCGGTACGGACGGTGGCGGACGAGGCCGCCGACGGGTTGCCGGGCCCCTGGGCCCAGGCGGTCCGCGAGGCCGCGGTGCACGGTGCGGACGGCCTGCCGGAGGCACTCGACGCGCTGGCGGAGAGGGTCGGCGCCGAGCACGCTGCGGGTGGTTCGGCGGTGGTGGCGACGGGCGTGGCCGGGGCTTCGGGCGTGGCGCACAGCGGCCGTGTGGGCGGGAAGCCGCCGCGGCCGAAGTGGTGGCCCGCCGCGGTGCTGGTCCAGGCGTCGATGACGTTGCTGCAGATCTTCGGCGGCCTCTGGCTGGTCGGGCAGATCGTCGGCGTGCTCGAACCGGGGTTCCTCACGCCCGCCCTGGTGATGCTGGCCGGGGTCGTCGGCGGCCCCCTGGTGGAGTGGTCGTGCGCGGCCGCAGCACGTGGGCCGGCCCGGCGGTACGGGCAGGAGGCCGAGCGGCAGTTGCGCGAGGCGGCGGCGGCCTGCGGGCGGGCCCGGGTGCTCGATCCGGTGGCCGCTGAGCTCGTGCGGTACCGCGAGGTGCGGGAGAGGTACGCGGCGGTGACGGAGATTTCCACAACCGGCGGGTAGTCCACAGGCGTCAGCAGGATTCCCGCCTTCCCTTCAACCTGGGATCAGTGACCGCGTGGACGCGATCGCTGATCCGAAGGCCGAAGGGGAGGCGGAGTCATGAACGACACCTTGGTGACATTGGTGGGCAACGCGGCGACGGGCGTGGAGTTCCGGGAGACCGCGACCGGCGGAATGGCGCGATTCCGGTTCGCGGTGACGCCGCGCCGCTGGGACCGCGAGAAACAGCTCTGGACGGACGGGCACACCAGCTTTTACACCGTGTGGGCCTGGCGGACTCTGGCATTGAATCTGTCCGGTTCCGTTTCCGTCGGGGAACCACTCGTCGTGCACGGCAGGCTGAAGGTGCGCGAGGAGGAACGGGAGGGGCAGCGCCGGACGTTCGTGGACATCGAGGCGGTCGCGGTGGGCCACGATCTGACGCGGGGGACCGCCGCGTTCCGGCGGGTGCTGAGGGGTGAGCCCGCACTGACGGCGCCGGTGGGGAGCGTGGACAGGACGGACGGACCGGACGGGGCGGGCGGATCGGCTGGACCTGAAGGGGCCGCCGGACCGGGAGTCCCCGGTGGGTCCGGGGAGGCGACCCGTTCCGGGAGCAGGCGGTCGACAGGGCGTCAGAAAGCCGGACAGGAACTCGCGTCGGTGCCGTGACAGGCCGAAAACGGACCGATGACAGGCCGAAAACAGACCGGGGCGGGCCGGGGAGGCGAACGCGAGTGATACCGGCGATAACGATTCCGATTCGGAATGGTTGTACGACGGTATGACGGGGGACTGTTCATCGCTTCGTCCTTAGGATTCCCCAGTACTCACGGGGCACTTGAGTCGACTGGCGGGGCAATCCCCACACGCGCATCAGGCGCGGAGGGTCCCGCCCGGAGGGGAATTCTGTGTTTTCTGCTTCTTCAGCGACCGCTTCGTCGTCCTTGGAGGCGACTGCCAATTCTCCACGGCGGCGCGGCATAGCCCGGCTGGCCGCATCGGTGGTGGCATCCGGTCTGGTCATGGCAGGCGCCTTCGTCGGCGCGGGCAGCGCGGTCGCCGACGAGGCGCCGCAGCATCAGGGCGGCGCGGCCGCGGTGCTGGACGGGTTGAAGACCTTCGACCGCGCCGTGCTGCACGCGGACGGCAAGAACCAGGAGCTGCCCGCCGGCCTCTTCGAGATGACCGTCGACGGCGGCGGCAAGCTCAAGACGTACTGCATCGACATCCACAACCCCACCCAGGACCAGGCGAAGTACCTGGAGACCCCCTGGAACCAGACCTCGCTCGGCAGCAACAAGAACGCCGGCAAGATCCGCTGGATCCTGGAGCACTCCTACCCGCAGGTCGACGACCTCGCGGCGCTCGCCAAGGAGGCCGGCACCGGCCCGCTCACCGAGAAGACCGCGGCGGCGGGCACCCAGGTCGCCATCTGGCGCTACTCCGACGACGTCGACATCGAGGCCACCGACAGCCAGGCCGAGAAGCTCGCCGACTGGCTGGAGAACAGCGCCGTCGACCAGGCCGAGCCCAAGGCGTCCCTCGCCCTGGACCCGGCCGCGGTCTCCGGCAAGTCCGGTGAGCGGCTCGGCCCGGTCACCGTCCGTACCAACGCCGGCCAGGTCTCCGTGACCCCGCCCGCCGACGCCGCCAGCGGCGTCAAGGTCACCGACAAGGCGGGCAAGCCCGTCACGGCCGCGGCCAACGGCGCCGAGCTCTACTTCGACGTGCCGGAGGGCGCCGCCGACGGCACCGCCTCGCTGACGGTCCAGGCCACCACCTCGGTGCCGGTCGGCCGGGCCTTCGCCGGTGTGACCAAGAGTCAGACCATGATCCTGGCCGGCTCCAGCGAGACCACGGTCTCCGCGACCGCCACCGGGACCTGGGCCAAGAAGGGCGCGATCCCGGCCGTCTCGGCGAAGAAGAACTGCGCCAAGGGCGGCGTGGACGTCACCGCCGCCAACACGGGCGACGAGGCCTTCACCTTCGAGCTGGCCGGTGTGAAGCACACCATCGAGGCGGGCAAGTCCGAGACGGTCACCGTCCCGGTCGCCGAGGACCAGGCGTACGACTTCACGATCACCGGCCCCGGTGGCTTCACGAAGACGTTCAAGGGCGTGCTGGACTGCAAGACCAGCGGCAGCAACGCGGGCGGCACCGACACCCAGACCGGCGGGGACAAGACCCCGGCCACGTCCGGCGGCAGCAGCACGACCGGCGGCTCCGGTGACCTCGCCGAGACCGGTGGCTCCAGCGCCACCCCGGTCATCGCGGGCGTCGCGATCGCCCTCGTCGTCGTCGGCGGCGGCGCGGTCTTCCTCCTCCGCAAGCGGAAGACACAGACCTCCGCACAGTGATTCCGCACCGTCGCCCCGCACCACACACGGGATCGCGGAGTGACGAAAGCAGAGCGGACTGTCACGTTCGCTGATGACGGCCCCGGTACGCCGACGCGCACCGGGGCCGTCGCATGTCCGGAAGCAGCTCCCCGCACGCTCCGGGAGCCGGAACGGGGCGTCTCGCGGACCGAGCGGGTTTCCGTCCTGGGATGGACGTCAGGCAAGATGGGGTGTATCTGCCCACACATCGATTGCCGGACGGTTTCTCTTGGCTGAGTTCATCTACACCATGCGCAAGACGCGCAAGGCGCACGGCGACAAGGTGATTCTTGATGATGTCACCCTGAACTTCCTGCCCGGTGCGAAGATCGGTGTCGTGGGGCCCAACGGTGCCGGTAAGTCCACGGTGCTGAAGATCATGGCGGGCCTGGAGCAGCCCTCCAACGGTGACGCGTTCCTGTCGCCCGGTTTCAGTGTCGGCATCCTCATGCAGGAGCCGCACCTCGACGAGACCAAGACCGTCCTGGAGAACGTCCAGGACGGCGCCGCCGAGATCATGGGCAAGCTCAAGCGCTTCAACGAGGTCGCCGAGCTCATGGCGACCGACTACTCCGACGCGCTCATGGAAGAGATGGGCAAGCTCCAGGAGGACCTGGACCACGCCAACGCGTGGGACCTGGACGCCCAGCTGGAGCAGGCCATGGACGCCCTGGGCTGCCCGCCCGGCGACTGGCCCGTCGTCAACCTCTCCGGTGGCGAGAAGCGCCGCGTCGCGCTCTGCAAGCTGCTGATCGAGGCCCCGGACCTGCTGCTCCTCGACGAGCCCACCAACCACCTCGACGCCGAGTCGGTCAACTGGCTGGAGCAGCACCTCTCGAAGTACGCGGGCTGCGTCATCGCCGTCACGCACGACCGGTACTTCCTGAACAACGTCGCCGAGTGGATCCTCGAACTCGACCGCGGCCGCGCCATCGCCTACGAGGGCAACTACTCCACGTACCTCGACAAGAAGGCCACCCGCCTCAAGGTCGAGGGCCGCAAGGACGAGAAGCGCGCCAAGCGGCTCAAGGAAGAGCTGGAGTGGGTCCGCTCCAACGCCAAGGGCCGGCAGACCAAGTCCAAGGCCCGTCTCGCCCGTTACGAGGAGATGGCGGCCGAGGCGGACAAGATGCGGAAGCTGGACTTCGAGGAGATCCAGATCCCGCCGGGCCCGCGACTCGGTTCCATCGTCGTCGAGGTCGAGAACCTCTCGAAGGCCTTCGGCGACAAGGTCCTCATCGACGACCTGTCGTTCACGCTGCCGCGCAACGGCATCGTCGGCGTCATCGGTCCGAACGGCGCGGGCAAGACCACGCTGTTCAAGATGATCCAGGGCCTGGAGACCCCGGACAGCGGCTCCGTCAAGATCGGCGACACGGTCAAGATCTCCTACGTCGACCAGTCCCGCGCCAACATCGACCCGAAGAAGACCCTCTGGGCCGTCGTGTCGGACGAGCTGGACTACATCAACGTCGGCCAGGTCGAGATGCCCTCGCGGGCGTACGTCTCCGCGTTCGGCTTCAAGGGCCCGGACCAGCAGAAGCCGGCCGGTGTCCTCTCCGGTGGTGAGCGCAACCGCCTCAACCTGGCGCTGACGCTCAAGGAGGGCGGCAACCTGCTGCTCCTCGACGAGCCCACCAACGACCTCGACGTCGAGACCCTGTCCTCGCTGGAGAACGCCCTCCTGGAGTTCCCGGGTGCCGCTGTGGTCATCTCCCACGACCGCTGGTTCCTGGACCGCGTCGCCACGCACATCCTGGCGTACGAGGGCGACTCCAGGTGGTACTGGTTCGAGGGCAACTTCGAGTCGTACGAGAAGAACAAGGTCGAGCGTCTCGGCGCGGACGCGGCCCGCCCGCACCGTGCCACGTACAAGAAGCTCACGCGAGGCTGATCGTCTTGGCTCGTCACATCTACAACTGCCCGCTGCGCTGGTCGGACATGGATGCCTTCGGCCATGTGAACAACGTGGTCTTCCTCCGCTACCTGGAGGAGGCGCGCATCGACTTCATGTTCCGGCTGGCGCCGGGAGACGGTTCGCCGTCCTTCGCGGGCGGCTCCGTCGTGGCCCGGCACGAGATCGACTACGTACGGCCGCTGGTCCACCGGCACGAGCCGGTGACCGTCGAGTCGTGGGTCACGAAGATCGGCGCGGCGTCGCTGACGATCGCGTACGAGATCAAGGACCCGGACCAGGTGTACGTCCGGGCCTCGACCGTCGTCGTGCCGTACGACCTGGCCGAGGAGCGGCCCCGGCGGATCTCCGCCGAGGAGAAGCTCTTCCTCCAGCAGTACCTGGCCGAGGAGCCCGCCGCAGCATGACGGTGCCCGTACGGTCGCTGGAGTTCGCCGACACGAGGGAGGCCGCGGATCTCGCGGCCTTCCTCGGCCGGCTGCTCCACTACGACCGGGCCGCCGTCGTGCGGATGCAGGCGGGCGGCGGTGCGCTGGCGGTGTTCGGCAGGCCGCCGTCGTTCGAGGTCCTGGCGATCCGGGCGGCGCGGCTGGCCGGGCCGGCCGGCAACTTCGACGTCACCGTGTCCGCCGGTGAACTCCTCGAATCCCTCGACGTCGAGGGCGCGGCAGCCGGTTCGGGCTCCATGCCCGCACCGGTCACCGGGCCGCCGTGGACGGGGGTCCTCCCGCCCCGCGGCGGCTGGCGTGAACTGCCGGGCCTGCCCGACCCGGTCTCCCTGCGCGCGGCGGTCGCCGCGGCGGTGGCGGAGTTCCGCTCCCGCGACGAGGCGCTGCCCGAGGAGCGCCGTACCCGGGCGGAGCGGGACCTGATCGGCCGCGAGATCTGGTCGCGCACGGTCGCCGGTACCGGGCTTCCGCTGCGGGCCGTCCACGCCGCCCAGTCCCTCGGCTTCCTCCGCCCGGCGCCCGACTTCCCGGTCGCCCTGCTAGCGGCCGGGTCCTGGCTCCGGCTGCGTACCCCGTTCGGCTCGGTCGCCCTGCGCGGCCCGGGCAGCGGGCTCGGCACGCTCGCTGTGTCGGTGGGCACGGGCTGAGCGACTGGCCCTAGCCGGTCAGGGCCCTGTCCACCAGGCGCCGAGCGGCCGCGTCCTGGGCGTCCTGGGCCGGGTCGCCCATCCGCAGGGTGAACGTGGCGCTGGTCGCGGCCCGCGAGCCGTCCGGCGTCACCCCGCTCTCGGAGACGATCCCCAGATGGGTTCCGCCGTGGAACCAGATCCCGCCGTCGCTCCCGGCCACCGGGCGCCAGGCGATGCCCAGCCCGTAACGGACTCCCGGCGCCGCGATCCAGTCCTCGGCCACGACCGTCTCCTTCATCGCGGCCAGCTGGGCCGGGCGCAGCAGCCGGCCGCTCATCAGGGCGCGCAGGAAGACCCCGTGGTCCTGGGTGGTGCTGATGACGGAGCCGTCCGCCCCGCCGCCGGAGGCCAGCGTCGTGTCGGTCGGCCGGGCGCAGCCGGGGAACCAGGTGTGCGCGGTGGCCGTGGGCCGGGGCACGTACGGGGAGGTTCCGGGGGTGAAGGTGTGACGCAGGCCCAGGGGTTCGATGATCCGGTCGTGGATCTCCTGCGCCCAGGAGTTGCCGGTCACCCGCTCGATGATCAGGCCCGCCACCACGTAGTTGGTGTTGGAGTAGCCCCAGCGCCGTTCCAGGGCGGGCTGTCCGGCGTCCGGCACCCACAGGGGCGGCCGGCTCAGGGCCGCCTTCAGCTGGTCCTCGGGGGCCGTGGTGCGAAACCGCGAACGGTGGTACCCGGCCGGGGTGAACGCATCGGCCGCGTCGGGCGAGACGGCGAGGTAGTCGTTCAGGCCGCTGGTCTGGCGCAGCAGGTCGGCGACCGCGATCCTGCGGCCGTCGTTGCCGTTGCCCCGCACCGCGCCGGGCAGCCACCGCTCGACGGTGTCCGTGAGCGCGAGCCGCCCCTCGCCCACCAGTTGGAGGGCGAGCGTGGCCGTGAACGTCTTGGTGTCGCTGCCGATCCGGTAGTAGGCGTCCCGGGGGACCGGGTGATGCCGGGCCCCCGGGCCGGCGGAGCCGGCGCGGGCCGTGGTCCGGCCGCGGGCGCTCTGGACCTCGGCCAGTACGCCGGTGGCTCCGGTGGCCAGGATCGCGTCCACATCGTCCTGGAGGCGGCTGCCGAGCCCGGGACGGTGGCGGGGCGCGGCCGTCGACGCGGGGCCGGACGCTCCGGTGAGCAGGGCTGCCGCCGTGGCTGCCAGGCCCGTACGTCTGCTGATCACCGGTCCTCCTCGGTGCGCGGGCAGGTCAGGTCGGCGGCGGGGAGCGTGCCGTCACGCAGGTAGTCGTTGACGGCTCCGTCGGCGCAGGGGACGGGGGCGAGGCCGTCGAGTCCCCGCCCGTACACCCCGTGCGAGCGGATGTCCGCCGTCACCAGCCGTGAGCCGGTCAGGCGGTGGTGCAGTGCCAGTGCCCCTTCGTACGGGACGTTGTTGTCGCGCCGGGCCTGGAGCATCAGGACGGGTACGTCGTTGCCGATCACCGTGGCGGGTTCGCGGGAGGTGCTTCTCCAGAACGCGCACGGAGCCGTCATGCCGTTGACGAGCGGGCCGAAGACGGGCTGGGTGGCGCGACTGGCCTCCATGTTCCTCCAGTACGTCTCCGGGTCCCCCGGCCAGCCACCGGCCGGCCAGCCGCTGTCGCCGCACATGAAGAGGGCCCCGCCCAGCATGCTGTCCGCCAGCTCGGGCGAGGCGAGCAGCTCCAGCATGGCGGCGAGCTCCGGGCCGGGCTCGACCGGCCTGCCCGCTGCGGCGTCGGCCAGGTCCCGCACCGTACCGGCGAGCGCCGGGTCGTACTCCTCGTGCTGGATGAGCTGCCTCAGCACCAGCCGCAGCAGCGGCGCGTCGAGCCGGACGCCGGAGACGGTGACCGGGCGCCGCTCGGCCCCGTCGAGCAGCCGTTGGACGCTCGACCGCACGCGGGCGGGCGTGCTGCCGAGCCGGTAGGTGCCGTCGTGCCGGGCGGTCCATCCGGCCCAGGCGTCCAGCGCCTCTTCGAGCGGCCTGCCCGCCCGCTGGAAGAGTTCGTACTGGGTGGCCGACGGGTCGGTCGAGGAGTCGATGACGATGCGGTCGGCGCGGCGCGGGAACATCTGGGTGTAGACGGCCCCCAGATCGGCGCCGTACGAGACGCCGTAGTACGACAGCCTGCGCTCACCCAGTGCCGCGCGGATCGCGTCCATGTCGCGGGCGACGTTCCGGGACGTGGCGTGGGGGAGGAGCCGTGCGTTGTCCCCATGCTCCTGGCAGCGGCGTGCGGTGTCGCGGGCGGACCGTACCGACCGCTCGAAGTCCTCGCGGCGGGTCGTGGCCGGGCCGTGCACGGGCGCCGGGGCGGCGGGGTCGCAGGCGACGGGGGTGGACTCGCCGAGGAAGCGGGGATCGAAGCCGATCAGGTCGTAGCGGTCGGCGGCGTCCTTCAACGCGGGGCGCAGATACAGGGTGTTGGCGAGTCCGGTGCCGCCCGGACCGCCCGGATTCGACAGCAGGATGCCCCGCCGCTCCCCGTGCTTCGCGGTGGCCTTGATACGGGAGACGGCGATCCGGATCGTCCGGCCGCCGGGTTCGGAGTAGTCGAGCGGGACGGTCACCTTCGTGCACTGCGCACCCGCCTCGTTCAGCTCCTGCTGCTGCGGCGAGCAGGGGCCCCAGACGAGCCGCTGGTGGGAGGGGGTGGCGGGGGTGGCCGACGCGGGTACGTTGCCCGTGAATAAACAGGTCAGGCCCAGGCCGGCGGCGGCCAGCGTGGCGACGCGCATGGTGCTCCTCGGGATCAGGTGGATGACTCCCGCACGACGCTAGGGGCGTAGGCGGCGCGGGAACATCGGGCCACCCGGCCGAAGCGACCTGGGGCCAGCACCACCAACACCCGTCACGGGCGCGGCTGGTCGTCCGGCCAGACCCCGATGTGGTCGTGCTCCAGCTCCAGCATCACCCGGTGCTCCATCCCGAGCGCCTCCGTGTAGTCGGCCGGCAGTTGCAGCCGGCCCGCCCGGTCGAGCATCGCGTACTCCCGGGCCACCTGGGACTCCAGACCCGTCGTGGCGTCGACCTCGGTGCGGCGCAGCACCTCGGAGGACGTACGGCCGTCCCGGATGGCGACCGTGCGGCGGACCTCGTCGGCCACCGCCTGGTCGTGCGTGACGATCACGATCGTGGTGCCGAGCTCCTCGTTGGCCCGGCGGAACGCCGCGAAGACCTGCTCGCCGGTGGCCGAGTCGAGCTCGCCGGTCGGTTCGTCGGCGAGCAGCACCGACGGGTTGTTGGCGAGCGCGACCGCGATCGCCACCCGCTGCTGCTGGCCGCCGGAGAGCTGCTGCGGGCGCCGGTCGCGGCAGTCCGCGACCTCCAGGATCCGGAGCAGTGATTCGGCGCGGGCGGCCCGTTCGGCACCCCGGACCCGGCCCCGGCCGCGCAGCTGCATCGGCAGGGTGACGTTCTGGATGGCGGTGAGGTACGGGAGCAGATTGCGGGCGGTCTGCTGCCAGACGAACCCGACGATGTCCCGCCGGTAGCGGAGCCGTTCCTTCGGCCCCATCGACAGCAGATCGCAGCCCGCGACCTTCGCCGAGCCGGCCGTCGGCACGTCGAGGCCCGCCAGGATGTTCATCAGAGTCGACTTGCCGCTGCCCGACGCGCCGACCAGGGCCATCAACTCGCCCTCGGTGACCAGGAGGTCCAGGCCCTGGAGGGCCTGCACCTCCACCCCGTCCGCCGAGAAGATGCGGACCAGCCGGTCGCAGGCGATCAGCGCGTCGTGCCCGTACGAGGGCCGGTCGCGGCGCGCGTTGGCGCGCTGTTCGAGCTCGGCGAGTGTGGTGTCGGCCGACGGCGACGTCATCGGGTGTCTCCTGACCTGAGTTCGGTGATCGGTCCGCGGCGGCCGGCCCACCGGGCCTGGACGGCGGCCAGGGCGGCGGTGAGGACGACCACGCCGAGCGCCGGGAGCGTCAGCGACCACGGGTCGGCCCGCAGCGGAGCGGTGTCGAGTGCGGTGGAGCCGGGCCCGGCGGAGAGCGCGAGGCCCACCAGATCGACGCCCGGCGCCAGCAGCACGATCGTCGTCCAGCCGACGAGCACCCCGCCGAAGGCCGCCAGCAGTGTCTGCGGCAGCGATTCCAGACCGAGCAGCCGTCTGCCCTGCCGGGAGGGGAGGCCCATGGTCCGCAGCCGGGCCAGCAGGGCCGTGCGCTCCGGCGCGGTGCGCAGCAGCGACAGCAGGACGGCGAGCAGGGCGTAGCCCGCACCGGCCACGACCGCCGCCGCGTAGATCCCCCAGGCACCTTGCTGCATGGGGGTGTCGAGGAACGCCTCGCGTTCCTCGGAGCGCAGCCGTACGGCGAAGCCCTCGCCCGCGTGTTGTGCCGCCGCCCGCAGGGCCTTCGCGTCCGGGGAGCCGCCGGTGATCAGCAGGGTGGTGGTCTGCCGACGGGTCAGCGACGCGGCGTCGACGATCAGGAAGTCGCTGTCGGGGACGGCGGCGGTGCGCGGGGCGATGCCTGCCACCCGCACCGTGAGGTCCCCGGCCGCCGTGGACAGCTCGCGCGGCCGGTCGCCCAGTTCCGCGGCGACGGACGGCGACGCGATCACGGGCAGCACCGCGTCCTTCGGCGGGGCGGTCCCCTTCGCCGCCGGGTCCCCGGCGGGCCTCAACCGGTCGGCGGGGAACGGACCGAGGCCCGTCGCGCGGGCCAGCCGGGCGTACGTCGCCGGGTCGACACCCAGCACGGCGGTGCTCTTCATGCGGTTGTTCCCGGCCGGGTCGGCAGGCAGCGGCACGCCGGACACGACCTGTACCTCCGCCACCTCCCGCACACCGTCCGCCTCCCGCACCTCCCGGATCAGGCGCTTCGGCAGCGGTACGGAGTCGAGCAGGCCGCTGATCCGGGCGTCCGCGCCGACCGTGTGCACCGCCGCCCTGTCCCGCGCGTCCGCGACACCCGCGAGCACCGAGCCGCCGAACGCCGCCGTGGTCAGCGCGAGCAGCAGCGCGAGCAGTGGCAGGGCGCCGCCCGCAGAGCTCCGCCCGGCGCGGGCCAGCGACAGGAAGCCGACCGCACCGCGCCGCCGGGCCACGGCGCGCGAGGCGAGACGCAGCGGCAGCGGAAGGAGCCGGACCAGCACCAGGGCGGCGATCAGCCCGACGAGTACGGGAGCGGCGCTGACCAGCAGGTCACTGCCGCCGTCGCCGCCCGTACCGCGTCGGCGCAGGCCGGCGACCGCGCCGACGGCCAGCACCAGCAGGGTGAGTTCGGCGACCGTGCGCCGCCGTGACGGGCGGGCATCCATCAGGTCCTCGCGGGCCCCGGGCAACTGCGGCCTGCGGTGCGGGAGCACCGAACCCAGCGGCAGGGCGAGGCAGACCAGCGCGGCGACGGCGGCCGGCCCGACGACGGAGGGCCACAGCCGGGCCCGGTCGAAGGCCGGCACGGCGATCAGCAGCCCCAGCGCCGCCGCGGGCACCGCGATCACCACCGTCTCGGCGAACAGCCGGCCGCCGATGCCGCGCAGCGATCCGCCGCGCGCACGCAGCAGTGCCAGTTCGGTGCGACGCCGCCCGCCGATCAGCCCGACGGTCATCAGCAGGACGACGGCGGCGACGGCCCCGATGCCCACGGCGGCGACCGTGACGACCGGGCCGATCGCCGTACGCAGGGTCTCGTACCCGGTGAGGATCTTGTCCAGATCGGTCGTGAACGTGGCGTTGCCGCCGGCCACCGCGCGCATCCTCACCAGCCCGGGACCGCCCTCCAGGGAGGCGAGCGACGAGCGCAGCCCCGCCACGTCGGGGACGGTGAGGCGGGAGGCGTCCGGCGTGAACCGCCAGAACATCTCCGGCTCCCCGGCGGTGGCGAGCAGCGCGGGCGCGGCGTCCGGAGGCAGCAGGACGGCCGCGATCCAGTGGAAACGCGGGGGGTACAGCCCCGGTTCGGGAAGCAGGGCCGGGGTCCGGAACAGTGGCTCGGCCGACCAGTAGGCCCCCTGCGGGTGCTCCGGTGCGACGATGCCGGTGATCCGGACGGTCAGCCGCTTTCCGCTCTGGGTGGGTACGGTGATGGCCGCACCGACCTTGGCCCGGAGGGCCTTCGCCGTCTCCTCGGTGACCACGCCCTCCACCTCGGGCGTGTTCTCGGTGACCTCGCCATGGACGACGGGCCATTTCCCGGCGCGCAGGGTGGCGTGGTCCGGGATGGCGGACAGGGTGGAGTAGGTCAGCTGGGGGTCGACGAGGTCCGGCCGCGACAGCCAGCTGTCCGGGGCGGCGATCGGCTTACCGGTGCGGAAGCCGTACGCGGACTCGGCGGTGCCGGGCCGCACCTCGGCGGGCAGCGCGGACCGCACCTTGCGCCGGACGGCCGCCAGCGCCGCATCGCGCACGGCCGCCTCGCGCTCTGCCCGGGGTATCTGCAGTTCGGGCTGCGGACTGTTCAGCTCCAGAACGCTGTGCCGGGGGTCCGCGGCGGCGATGTCATGGCGCAGACCCTCGTTCTCGTAGTGCTCGACGGCGCGCGGGAAGGCGGCGGCGAGGAATGACGTCAGCAGCACCAGCAGCCCCAGCGCCCAGGCCGTGCCGGGAGCGGTGCGCAGCCGGGTACGGACCCAGGGCGCACTGGCGGCGGAGGTGCCGCTGCCTCGAACGGAACGCGGAGTCATGTCAGTTGTCCCCCTGGACGCGCAGCGAGGCCGCGGGGTCGGCCCCGCGCAGAGCGAGGGACACGACGATCACCAGCGGCAGCGCGGCGACGCCTGCCAGCAACGCCGCGATCTGCCCGGCCGGCAATTGCACCAGCACCCCGGGCACCGGCGCGGTGGCCTGCCCGGTCAGTACGACGAGCGGTACGACGGCGCGGTTCAGCACGGCCCCGAGCACGGTCCCGACCAGCAGCGCGATCGCGATCAGCACGCCCTGTTCAGCGGCGATCATCCTGGTCAGCCGTCGGCGCGGGGTGCCCAGCGCCCGCAGTACGGCGAACTCGGCGGCCCTTTCCCGCTGCGCGCCGACGGCGCTCACCGCGAAGCCGACCGCGGCCAGGGCCGCGGCGACCACCGCCACCGCGGGCAGTGCGGACTGCGGCCCGGCGCCCAGCGGATCGCCGACCAGTTCCCGCGCGATCTCGTCCCGGACCAGGACCTGTGCCGGTTCGGTGTCGGGCTGCGCCCGCAGCGTGGCGGCGACCTTCGCGGCCTGTCCGGGGGCGGTGCTCAGCCACCACTCGTTGGCTGTGAGCACGGCGCCCGGGCGCTGCGCGAAGATCTGGCCGACGGCCCTGAAGTCGAGCAGCACGGCTCCGCCGTCGCGGTCCCGGCCGCTCCCGGGAGCGGAGTCGTCCGAGCCGGCGCCGGTGGTCGGCAGTCGCCGCACCACGTCCACGATCTCCACCCGGACCGTCTCGCCGGCCAGTGTGACGTCGACGTTCTGACCCTTCTTCGCCCCGGCGGCCTTCAGATACGCGTCGGTGACGATGGCCTTCGGCATCGGCGCCTTCGGGCGGGGCGCGGTGACCCGTACGGAGAAGGCGGGCGTGTACTCCCACGTGTTCGGGGCGGCGCCGGTGTCGTATCCGAAGGCCAGCGGGCTCTTCGCGGAGGCGGACGCGTCCACCGGATCGCCGGGTTGCGCCTCGCCACCGGATCCGGTGCCGGTCAGTTCCGCGTCCCAGCCGAACCCTTCGGGGACCGGGACCGCCTGCTCGGTGCCGTCGGCGGTCACCGTCCGCAGGGCGCTGACGTCCAGCCGGTGCGACTTGCTCGGACCGGACGGCCGGTTGCCGTTCAGCTCGAAGCCGGTCACGGCCAGGTCACCCGCGGCCCCCACCGCGAAGGCGACCGGATGCGCCTTGCCGTCGACGGGTACGGATCCGGCCGGCACCCGGTAGGGCAGGCCGTAACGGTCCTCCAGCAGCACGGCGAGCACCGGCTCGTCACCCGGCCGTCCGTGCGCCCCGTCCGCCGTGATCCGTACGTCGAACCTGAGCCGCTCGCTGTTCTCCGGCAGCACCAGCCCGGCCCGCGCGGTCCTCGGCGCGGCGATCGGGTCGAACAGCCGCTCCCGCGGCCGGTCGGCGAGATCGCCGCGGATCAGCATCCGCTCGGAGGCGTGCGCGGTGTCCAGGGCGAGGACCGTGGCGGTGCGGTTGCCCGAGAGCTCCGTGGTCGTGCGGAACGCGGGCGCGGCCTCCCGAACGCCCGGCAGCCCCGCGTACCCGCCCGACTTCACCGGATCGTCGTCGGCACCGGTCGTCACGCGCACCGAAGCACCGGCCCTGAAGTCCGCCTGGTCGCCCTGCGAACGGTCCCAGGACGCGCGCTGCCCGATGGCCAGCATGCCCATCGCCACCGCGAGGACCAGCAGCAGCACGGGCCCGGCATTGCGCAGCGGGCGCCGGCTGAACTGCCAGCCGGACAGGGCCGCGATCAGCCCCCGGCCGCCCGCCGCGCCGCGTTCCGCGAGCCGGGCCGCGGGCGGCAGCAGCCGCAGCGTCAGTACGGTGCCCGCGAGCAGCAACAGCGCGGGGGCCGCGACCAGCAGCGGATCGACGCCGAGCCGCCCCTGCCGGTCCCCGCTCAGCACACCGCCGCCAACACCCGTGGCCCGGCGGTCGAGTTGCCAGTACGCCACCGCCGCGATCACCAGCAGCCCGATGTCGGCACCCGCCCGCAGCGGCGCGGGCAGGGACGCGCCCCGGCCGGGCCGACGGTCCCCGGCACCCGCCGCCAGCGCGGGCGCCACGACGGCCAGCGCGCAGACGAGCGCGGTGACGACGGCGACCAGCCACACGGTGGCGGTGGCGCCGCCGTCGACCCGCAGCCCGATCCGGGACAGCGCGCCGTGGCCCGCGAGCAGCCGGGTCAGCGGCCCGGCGAGCAACGGGGCGACGAGCGCGGCGGGCAACGCCAGCAGCAGCGCCTCGATCGCGGCGAGCGCCGTGACGCGGCCGCGCGATCCGCCCCGGGCCCGCAACAGGCGGGTCTCTCCGTCGCGCTCGCTGCTCAGCAGCCGGGCCACCAGCAGCAGCGCGTAACCCGCGAGCAGCACCAGCTGGACGGCCACGATCATCAGCGTCGAGCGGGAGACCAGCAGTGCCCGGTCGATCTGCTCCAGCACCCGGGGGAGCGAGGTCCGCGCGGTGGCGCCGCTCTTGAACTCGGGGGCAGCCGTCACCGTCTTCGGAGCGGCCGTGGCGGCAGTGCGCAGCGAGTCGATGCGGCCCGTGGCGACCGTGCGGAAATCCGCGGCCGCCAGCCAGGACATCGTCCCGGGACTGACCCGTCCGGAACCGGCCACGGCCGGGTCGATGAGCAGCGGACCGTAAGTCGTGAAGGCGAGCTTGCGGATGCCGCGCCCGCCGAGCTCGTCCAGCTGCCAGTACGGATCGGCCGGGTCGGACACCTCGTACACGCCCGTGACCAGGACGTGCAGCGGCTTCTCGGTCAGCCGGTCGGTGACGGTGAACCGCGAACCGGGCTTCAGCTCCAGCGCTTCGGCGGCGGTGCGGGGCAGGGCGACCTGGACGGGCTCGCCGGACTTCCCGCCGCCCGACGCCGGCATGCGGCCCGCGGCGATACGGACACGGCTGCGGTCGAGCGAGGCGAAGTGGGTGAGATCGGGCTCGCCGCCCCGGACGGCCGGGGCCCGCAGATCGCGCGGCAGCGCGTACGCCCCCGACGTCTCCAGCGGCCGGACGGTCACCGGAAGGCCGTCGAAGGCCTCGCGGGCCGCTTTCCGGGCGATCGCGTCGGCCGCGTCCCGCTGTGCGGGCGCCACCTGCGCGGACATCACGAGGGAGGCGGCGGCCGCCGAGCGGTGGGTGAGGGCGTGGCGGAGCGCCGCGTCGCCGACGGAGCCGGAGAAGGCGGTGAGCGCGGCCAGCACCGAGGTGGTCAGCAGAACGGCGAGGACGGCCGCGGAGAGCAGGAGCCGGTGGGCCCGCACCCGGAGAAAGACGAACCCCGTCACTCACGCCCCCCTGGGCCCTCGTCACACACACGCCCCCCGGCGTTGTACGGATGCTTTCAAGACGCATGCGCTCTTGGAAACCGCTTGCGTGCGTACTTGATGCGATTGTGACCGTTTATCGGTGACGGAAGACCGTATTCCGCGCCTGCGGCGGCGAATGGGGCTCAGCCCTGGGTGTTCACCATCGAGGCGGCGGCGTAGGTCAGGTAGTCCCACAACTGCCGCTCGTGCTCCGGCGCCAGTCCGAGCTCGCCGAGGGCCACCCGCATATGGCTCAGCCAGGCGTCGTGCGCCGCCCGGTCCACCCGGAAGGGGACGTGCCGCATCCGCAGCCGGGGGTGTCCGCGCTGCTCGTTGTAGGTACGGGGCCCGCCCCAGTACTGCATCAGGAACAGCGCGAACCGTTCCTCGGCCGGGCCCAGATCCTCCTCCGGGTACATCGGCCGGAGCAGCGGGTCCTCGGCGACACCCTGGTAGAAGCGGTGCACCAGGCGCCGGAAGGTCTCCTCACCGCCGACCTGTTCGTAGAAGGTCTGCTCCTGCAGCGTGTCGCGCGGATTCTCTGTCACCCGTCCATCGTCGCAGACGCACCGGCCGAGGTCCGTGGTCCTAGGCCTTGTCGGCAGCCCGGCAGGCCGTCGCCCGCCCGGGTTCCTGGCCCCCGGGCCCCCGGCGCAGGAAGGTGGAGGTATGGACGCACACACCGACCGGTTCGCCGCGGCCGCCGCCGAGGAGCGGTGGGCGATGGTGCGCTCCATCGTGGCCGGCGGGGCGCTGGGCGATCCCGGCTGGCGGGCCGCCTTCGAGGAGGTGCCGCGGCATCTGTTCGTGCCGTACTACTTCGTGGCCGGCGGCTACGACCGCATGTGGTGCGAGGACCCCGACCCGGCCCGGCGGGCCCAGTGGCTGCGCGGGGCGTACGCGGACGGGCCGCTGGCCACCCGGATCCGGGACGGCGAACTGATCTCGTCGAGCAGCCAGCCCTCGCTGATGGCGCGGATGCTCGAAGAGCTGGACGTACGGGAGGGGCATCGGGTCCTGGAGATCGGCGCGGGCAGCGGCTACAACGCGGCGCTGCTCGCCCACCGGCTCGGCGACGACGCCGTGACCACCGTCGACCTCGACCCGGAGATCACCGAGTCGGCCCGCCGGCACCTGGCCGCGGCCGGGTACCACCCGGCGGTGATCACCGGGGACGGGACACGGGGCTGGCCCCGGCGCGGCCCGTACGACCGGATCATCGCGACCTGCACCCTGCCGTGCGTACCGCAGCCCTGGCTGGAGCAGTGCGTATCGGGCGCCCGGATTCTGGCCCCGTTCGCCACCGGACTGATCGCGCTGCGGGTGCGGGAAGGGGCGCACGGGAAGTACGCCGAGGGCCGGTTCCTGCACACGGCCGCCTACTTCGTACCGCTGCGCGGCGTTCCGGCGCAGTCCGCACGGCCCCCGCATTCCGGCAGGGTGCCGAGGCGCGTCAGCGAGAACGATCTCTTCCGGTTCCTGCTGATGCTCACCGGGGACACCCTCGACCCGCGCGAGGCGCTCTCGCTCTGGCAGCGCGAGAAGCGCCCCGAGCGGGAGAGGTTCGGCATCACGGTCAGGGACGGGCGGCAGTGGGCCTGGCTGGACGACCCCGAGGGGCCGTACACCTGGCCACTGCCCACCGTGTGACGCGGATCAGCCCCGGCGGATCGTGATCGTCGTCCACGCCCCGACGTGCACCTTGTCGCCGTCCTGGAGCGGGACGGGGACATAGGGCTGGATCGGGTCCTCGGCGCCGTTGAGCGTGGTGCCGTTCGTGGAGTTCTGGTCGACCACGGCCCAGCTGCCGTCGGGCTGCTGCACCAGCACCGCGTGCTGGTGCGAGACGCCCGGATCCTCCGGCGGCACGGACAGATCGATGTCGGGGGACTCACCGGTGCTGTGCCTGCGGCGGCCGATGGTGATCTGGTTGCCGGCCAGCGGAAGCTGCTGCTCCGGGGAGTACGCGGGCAGGTTCAGCCCGGTCGCCTCGGGGCCGCTGCGCTGCATCATCGCCAGGAAGTACTCACGGTCCGGGGCGATGACCGCGGTCCAGCTCGCGGGCGGCTGGTTCTGGTTCTGCCCCGGGAACGGCGGCTGCTGCTGTTGCGGCGGCGCCGACTGCTGCGGCGGGGCCTGGGTACGGGACGGCGGCGACAGCATCCAGTCGTCGTCGCCGCTCTGCGGCCCCTGCGGCCCCTGCGGCCCCTGCGGCCCCTGCGGCCCCTGCGGCTGCGGGGCGGGCGGCTGCGGGGCCGGCGGACCGGGCTGCTCGAACACGGGCGGCGCCGACTGCTGCTGGAACGGTGGCGGTGCGGACTGCTGCTGGAACGGCGGGGGCGGCGCGGACTGCTGCTGGAAGGACGGCGGTGCCGGCGGACCCTGCTGCTGGAACGGCGGCGGGGGCGCCTGCGGGCCCGGGCCGGGAGCCGGGGGACCGGGGTGGTTGCCCTGTCCGGAGGAGAGCGGCTCGGCCGGGCGGTTCATCTGCGAGGGCCGCGAGCCCTGGTATTCGAACGGGTCGCGCTGCTGCTGCGGCGGGGCCGACTGCTGCTGCGCCTGGAAGCCGGGCGGCAGGTTGAGTCCGGGCGGCGGGCCGGGAACGCCGTGGGCCGGGGCCAGCGGCGTGTACGACGTCGCGGTGTTCGTGAGGAAGTTCCAGCGGCACTCCTCGCAGAACGGCGCCATCGCCTCGCGGGGCGTGCGGCACTGCGGGCAGAGCTCCGCCTGCTGGGTCGCATCGGAACCCGCGCCCGGCGGGTAGCCGTGACCGGGAGCGGGCGGCGGAGGCGGCGGCGGGGGGACCGCACCCGCAGGCGCGCCCGCACCGGTCATGCGATGGCCGCAGACCTCGCACCAGTCGTCGGAACCCGACTGGTGTCCGTTCGGGCAGGTCGGCATGTCGGCGCTTCCCCCTCTCCTGGGCCGGCCCCGGGGCCGGCGTATTCTTCCTGCTCTTCGCCTCCCGGCGGATCACTCCGGCCGGGCGGCTCGACTGTGTTGTTCTGTGGTTACTTGCCGTGTGGCTCTGTGCTCACTTCTTGACGCGAACGGTCTTGGTCGAGCGCGTTTCGAGTGTCATCTCGTCGGCGTCCGCGACCCTCGCCTTCAGTCGCACAGTACCGGTCGCGGCGTCCACGACGTCCACCACCTTCGAAAGCAGTTTCGCAGTGTCCTCGTTCCCGGACGCCGACGCCAGCTGCACCGCGCGGCCCAGTTTCGCGGTCGCGCCGTCGAAGTCTCCCGACTTGCGGGCATCGAGCCCCTGCTGGATGACTTGTGCCAGTTCCGCCTGGCCGGTGTAGTGCGCGACCTGCGGATTGATCGAGGTGGACGCCACCATGTCCTCGGTCCACACGGCCCTGACCAGGCCCTGCGAGAGCGTCTGCGGACCCCCGCCCGACGGGTCGGGGAGGACCAGCGAGACCCGGGAGGCCAGCATCTCCTGCCCGATCCCGGCCCGCGGCACAGTCACGCACACGTGGTAGTCGCGGGACTCGTCGCCCCAGGAGCCCGTGGGGTAGTCCCCGGCACGGGGGCCCGCCTCGGTGCGCCGGTCGGTCAGATCGACGACCGTCGGTGCGACCTGTTTCACGAACTTGATCTCGACCCCGACGGGCGTCCAGAGCCGCAGCGCGACATCCGCGACCTCCTTGCCCATCGCGTTCTCCATCATCTGTGTGAAGTCCGTGGCCAGCCCCGCGGGGTCGGCGACGATGTCGGCCGTGCCGAGCAGCGCGGAGGCGATCGCTGTGACCTCTTTCACCTCCCAGTCGGTGCCGACACCGCGGGCGTCACAGGTGAAACGGCCCGCGCAGGAGTCGAGCGCGGCCCGCAGGTCCTCCGGGGCCTCGTGCTCGTTGCGGCCGTCGGTGAGCAGGATGCCGTGCCGGATGTCCACATCGGCCGCGCCGAGGAGCCGGTCGGCCAGCCGCAGCCAGGTGCCGATCGCCGTACCGCCACCGGCGCTGAGCGCGCGCAGGGCGCCCTTCGCCTGGGCCCTGGTCTGCGCGTCGGCCACGGCGAGCCTGCCATTGCCCGGGTAGACCTCCTTGGCGACGTGCGTACCGCCGACGACGGCGAACGAGGTGCCGTCGCGCAGGGTGTCGATGGCCGCGGCCGTCGCGTCGCGGGCGTTGCGCATCTTCGTCGGCGGATAGTCCATCGAGCCGGAGCAGTCGACCATGATCACCACGGCGGCGTTCGGTGCCTGTCCGGGAACGTGCACGGGCGCCGCGGACGCACCGGACAGCGGGACGCCGCCGGTGGTGCCGCCCCCGGTCGAGGTGACCGTCACGATTGCGTTGACCTCGCGACCGCCCTCCGGCAGATATTCGTTCTGGTACACCTCGACGGAGAACTGCGGCACGTTCGACTTGGAGAAGTTGGCCATCTGGTCGGCTCCTTGGGACTCCAGGTGTCGGATGAAGACAGCTGTGAGGGAAGAAATACGGGCGAAGGCAGCGGTGGCGGACTGGGCGGTCGGAACTGGAATCAAGCGTTACGGAACGGGACTCACGTGGTGCCGCAGGCCGATCCTGCCCCCTGCTGCTCCACGGCGAACGGCAGCAGAGCCACTGTTACGTTGTCGTGGCCCCCACCGTCGAGCGCATGACCCACCAGCACCTGGGCGCCGTGCAACGGCCGTTGATGCGCGTCGGCCGGTACCGCCGCGGCCATCTCGGCCGCCGACTCCGCGTAGTTCCACAGGCCGTCCGTGCACACGACCACGAGACCGGACCGGTCCGGCTTGAAGGACGCGGTGTGCGGTTCCAGCTCGTACGCGTCGGCGCCGAGCCACCCCGTGATGGCGTGGGCGCGCTCGTCCGCGTACGCCTCGGCCTCGTTCATCAGGCCCGCCGCCACCATCTGCGCGGCCCAGGAGTCGTCCTCGGTCAGCCGGGCGGGCGGGTTGGTGCGGTCGTCGGGCACCCAGTAGACGCGGCTGTCGCCGACCCAGCCGACGATCAGCAGGCCGCCCGCCATGATCGAGCCGACCAGGGTGCACGCCGGGGCGTTCTGGTGGCGGCGCTGGTCGTGCTCCATGGCCCGGGCCGGCTCCTGCGCCAGCGCGTTGACCGCCTCGGCGGCCGCGACGATCGCCTCGTGCATCGCCTGCTGTGGGTGGGTGCCGCGCGGTAGCGACTCCAGAAGCGCTTCGTTGGCCGCGCTCGCGGCGGCCGCCGACGCCTCGTCGGGGCGGCTGGCCGACGAGACGCCGTCGCAGACGATCGCGACGACGGCCGGTGAACCGTCGGGCAGGGCGGTGGTCGACACCGCGAACGAGTCCTCGTTGCGGTGATGGCGCAGGCCCCGGTCGCTGACGGCGGCCACCGAACCGAGCTCCTGCTCCATGTGGTCGCGCTCGCGCGGCTGGGCGTGACCGCAGTTCTCGCAGTAGCCGTCGGTGTCGACACTGCCGGACCGGCAGGCCACACACCGTTTGGCGCCGGCCTGCGGCGTGGCCGCCACCGGTTCCGCGGCGGGGGTACGGGGGTCGGGTGCGGACGTGGGCGCGGGCGCCGGGGCATCGGCCGACGGCGCACCCGCGGGCGCGGGCAGCTCGAAGTCGCCGGATCCGCCGGATCCGCCCAGTCCATCGGATTCACCCGGTCCACCCGAGCCGTCCCGACGGTCGAAGCGGAGCTCCGCCGCACCGTTCTCCGCCGGTGCGGCCATGGCGATCGTCGGGTGGTCCTGGGGAGCGGCGGGCACGGCCGACAGGTCGTACCCGCACGCACCGCAGAACAGGTCCCCCGGCTCCAGCGGCTCCTCGCAGCCGGGGCACTTCGACAGGGCCGTCTCCTGGGGCTTCTGCGACATTTTCACACCCACGTCCGGGGGCGGAAACGGTTGGCCCGCTCCACCAGTTCGATCCTCTCATCGCCGGGCTCCGCAAGCCTGGCGAGCATCCGGTACGAACGCTCGAGCCCGAAGCGCAGGCCCCGCTCGTCCAGCTCACTGCCGAGCAGCGTTCTCGGCCCGGGCGACCCGGCGGACTCGGGCGACTGGGCCGAGGGCCGGACCGTGGGGCTACCGGAGAGTACCCAGTCGAGCGCCGTGCCGAGCACCTCGGTCGACAGCTGCTCCCGGCGCACCGCGTCCAGACCGAAACCGGCCAGCCCCGAGACCTGGGCCGAGGCGGCCATCAGGTCGACGATCAGCGGATCGTCCGGGGCCCGCTCGCGCAGCCGGGCACGCACCGCGGCGACCCGGGCCGCCGTGTAGTGGATCGACGCCTCCGGCACCGACTCCAGCGCCCTGACGGCCCCGGCCCGGTCCCCGGCGGCTATCTGTACCCGGGCCAGCCCGAAGGCGGCGCTGACGAAGCTCGGGTCCGTCGTCCACACCAGCCGGTAGTACTCGGCGGCGTTGTCCAGCTGGCCCAGCACCTCCGCGCAGATCCCCAGCGCCAGCTTGGGCGCCGGCTCGCCGGGGAACGCGTCGTACACCGCGTCGAAGGAGAGCGCCGCGTTCTCGTTGTCACCGGTCACCAGCGAGGTGATGCCGCGGTACCAGACGACCCGCCAGTCGTCCGGGTACTGGCCCTCCAGCGCCGCCAGGGTCTGCCCCGCGGCACCGAGCTCGTTCAGCTCCAGGCGGGCGCGCAGCTCGCGCAGCCGGGTCTCCAGCGAGGCCACGGGCACGGCGTTCAGCGCGGAGATCAGCTCGGACGGGGCGGTGGCCATCAGCCCGGCGAGGAATCCCGCGTTGGGGTCGCTCGCGTCGACCCGGGGCACGGGCAGCGCGAGCGAGGTGGACCGTACGTCGAGCCTGGCCAGCCGGGGGTCGCCCGCAACCGGGAGCCCCGACGGCGCACCGGGGTCGGCGGCCGGGACCCGGGGAGCCGGAATCGCGGCCTGCGTCTGCGCGTACGCGACGGCCTCGCCGCTCCGGCCCGGACCGCCGCCGGCCCGGACATGGGTGGGCGGCGCGGTCAGCGCGCCGGCCCCCGGCGCGGCGTACCCGGGGGCCGGCGGGGCACCCGAGGGCAGCGCGCCCGGCGCCGGTGCGGCGGGCAGCACCGGCGTCGTGGCCGGGGTGGTGCTCCCCGCCCCGCCCCGCCGCCGCCCGAAGCGGCCGGACGGAGCCGGAGCGGTGGCCCGGCCTCCCAGCCGCGACACATCGTCCGTCAGCTCGGGGAACAACTGCGTGTCCGTGACCCGTACTTCCGTGCCGAACAGCGTCGAGAGCGCCGGACGCGGCCGCCCCGTCTGCAGCGACACCACCTCGCGCAGCACACCCGTCAGCTGGTCCGCCATCTCCGCCGCCGAGGCGAACCGCCGTGCCGGATCAGGGTCGGTGGCCCGCACCAGCAGCCGGTAGAACGACTCGTAGGTCCGGAACACCTCGATGTTGTCCGGATCCGGCAGCGAGTCCACGAAGACGTTGGTGTAGCCCTGGAAGTCGAAGGTGAGCACCGCGAGCGTCCGCGCGACCGTGTACAGGTCGGAGGCGACCGACGGGCCGACCTCCGCCACCTCCGGCGCCTGATACCCCACCGTGCCGTAGATGGCCGACTCGTCGTCGTCCATCCTGCGGACGGCGCCCATGTCGATCAGCTTCAGCTGGCCCTCGGTCTGGATCGCGTTGTCGACCTTGAAGTCGCAGTACAGCAGGTTGCGGCTGTGCAGGTGACCGAGCGCCTCCAGCGCCTCGATGCCGTACGCGCACGCCTGCTCGACGGGCAGCGGATCGCGCTTCCCGGCGGCGGTGCGGCGCTCGTTGGCGATGTCCTTGAGCGCCTTGCCGCCGACGTACTCCATCACGATGTAGCCGTCGAGCGAGCCGGTGCGCTGGTCGAGATGCTCGACGAAGTTGTAGATCCGGACGATGTTGGAGTGTTCGATCTCGGCCAGGAAGCGGCGCTCGGAGATCGCGGCCTCCATGGCGTCCTGGTCACCGGTGTCGAGCAGGCCCTTGAGGACCACCCAGCGGTCCGAGACCGCGCGGTCGACCGCGAGATAGACCCAGCCGAGCCCGCCGTGCGCCAGACAGCCGGCGACCTCGTACTGGCCGTGCACGATGTCGCCCTCGTGGAGCTTGGGCACGAACGAGTAGGGGTGACCGCACTTGGTGCAGAACCCCTCCGTGCGGCCCACCCGTTCACCGCGGGACCGGCCGACCGGGGCCCCGCAGTCGGAACGCGAACAGAAACGCTTCCGCTCCGGCACCTCCGGGTTCTCCATCACCGCCGAGCGCGGGTCGGGACGCGGCACGTCCGGTACCTCGACCAGGCCCACGCCCAGCCTGCCCCGGGCGGACGCACCCGAGGACGAACCGGAGGAACGCACCGAGACCGAAGGGGAGGTGGCGGCGCCGGACAGGGAACGCGACAGCCGCCCCGACACCGAACGCCGAGAGGTCGACGAGCGGGACGAGGAACGCGAGGACGCCCGGGACGAGGACCGCGAACTGCTGTTGCTGCTCCCCCGACTGCCCCTGCTGCTGCGGCTGTTCGCGCCGCCGCCCGCGATCCCGGTGGGCGGCGAGCTCACCATCCCGTTCGGCGAGACGACCGGAGCCAGACCGCAGGTGTCGCAGTACAGCTCACCGCCGCCCATGTCCTCGTAACTGCCCTCGCACGCGGGGCGCTGGCACTGCGTACTCATGGTCGGTCCCCCTGATCGCCCCGCCGCCGCAGCGGCCCTTCCGGCTTGCACACGCCTGTGATCATCGCCGGTCCTCCGGACCCGGTGCCCGGCGCTGGGACAGCAGTTCGGCCGCCGCCTCCTGGTAGCGCAGCACCGCCTGTCCGGCGACCCGCAGATCGCACGGCGCGCTCCACAGCATCCGGCGCGCCGCGTCGTACCGCTCGATCAGCAGCGGGTCCTCGGCCAGACCGTGCCGGGCGACCTTCGCCTTGTACGCGTCGAGCCTGCCGCGCAGCTCCGCCCGGACGGCCAGCGGTGCCGTGACCGCGGTCAACGACTCGCGGGCCCGCAGCAACTCCTCCTCCGCCTCCCGCTCCAGCGTCTCCAGGAGCGGGGACAGCCGGTGCCACTGGGCATGCCTGCGGTACTCCGAAGCGGCGGCCAGCCGCTCCTGGAGCACGGTCGCCGGACCGCTCACCGCGGGCACCTCGGAGGCCGCGATCTTCGCCAGCACCTCGCCGCGCGCCGACCGGGCCTCGGTCAGGGTGCGGTCCGCGCGGGAGAGCACGTCGCGCAGCTGGACCAGCCGCTGCTCCGCGTCCTGCCGGACCGCGAGCACCGCCTCGATCTCGCGGCGTACGTCGTCCAGGGCGCGGGCCGCCCGGTCGTAGCGCGCCGTGTCGGGGCGACCGCCGCCGGGCGCCGAACTGCCGGGTCCCGGCAGCCAGAACGCGAGGGGGTCGGAGATCACCTGCACCCGCAGCGTGGCCAGCTCGTGGGTGATCGCCTCCAGGTCGTCGCCCGCCGGGTGCTCACCGGGCCGCACTCCCACGGAGTGCGCCAGCGAGCGGGTGCGGTGCAGCTCGGCGGCGAGCAGATCTATCCGGGCGGGCAGCGCGGACCACACGGAGTCGGAGGCGACGACCATGTCCAGCGAGCGGGCGTACAGCTCGTTCATCCGGGCGACCAGTTCCTCCAGCGTGAACCGCTCGGAGAGCTTGGCCGGACCGTTGACCGAAGGATCGGGGCGCGCCGCGGCGTGCGCCACGGTGACGCCCTGGCCGCGCAGCAGCTCGGTGAGGGCCACCAGATCGTCCCGGTTGGGATAGCGCCGGCGGGCCCGCACCGCACGCGCCTGGGCGAGTGCCCCCGCGTAGGCGTCGAAATACCCCCACAGCAGCGTGATCGACTGCTCCGTGGAGGCCCAGCGTTCCCTGGTGACACCGGTCAGCTCGGCACCCTCCAGGAGCCGGCGCCCCGCGTGGTCCTGCAGGGCGAGCAGCGAGGTCTCGATCGCCTCGTGCTCCGCGCCGAGCCGGGCCAGCGCACGGTCCGCCTCGTCCCGGTCCATGACCGGGCCGGGGGGCCTGGCCGCATAGCCGGGGTAGGGGCCCGCGCCCATCGATCACCTCTCCGCTTCTGCTGCCGGGACGGGCCCGGCAGGATCAGTGCCACTGCCTCACCGGCCGGGTCCGCGCCGTCGCGCGCACCCGGGCCGTTGAGGCGTCAGTTGCTCCGCTGGTTGGGGGTCGGCGGCGCCTTTATGCCTGGCAGCCCGTCCTCCAGCCAATCCCGGTACGACTGCATCCAGCGGCTGTCCTTGCCACCCCTGCGGTAGTCGACCAGTACCTGGTTGACCCGGGCCACCAGGTCGTTCGCGCCGAGCTTGGTCGCCACGCCGTAGCTCTCGTCGGTGAACGGCTGGTCGCCCTTGAGCTCGACCGCCGGGTCCTGGGCGGCCTGCCCGGCCGCCAGCGCGTTGTCCGTGACCACCGCGTCGACCTCGCCCAGCTGCAACCGCACCAGGCAGTCCAGCTGGTTGGGGACGGTGAGCTGGTTCTCGTCCTTGTCGGTGCCGTCGTGCGGGTCCTCGAAGATCGCCCCGAACGACTGCTTCTTCAGCGCGTCGTACGCGGTCGAGCCGTTGGCGGTGCACACCCGCTTGCCGGCCAGGGACTTGTCGTACCCGGTGATCTGCGAGTCCTTCGGTGCGAGGACCTGCTGCCCGGCCTCGAAGTAGGCGGTGGAGAACGAGACCTTCTGCAGCTGCTTGCAGTTGATCGTCATCGTGCGGACGACGACGTCGACCGTGCCGTTCGCCAGGAGCTCGGCCCGCTTGTTGGTGGGAATCGCCCGGAAGATCACCGCGTCCCGATCGTTCAGGATGTTCTCGGCGATGGCCCGCACCAGATCGATGTCGAAGCCTTCGATCCTGCGCGTCTCCGGGTTTCGGTATCCCCAGCTGAAGCTGTTCTGGTCGATGCCCGCGATCAGCTTCCCGCGCGCCTTGATCTTCGCGATGCTCGGGCCCTCCGCGTTGGACGGCGGCAGGCTCGCCCCCGGGTTCTCGCAGTCGTCGGCCTTGGTCTGGACCGCCTGTGCGGCGCCCTGGCCCGCGACGTCCCCGCGGAAGGCCTCGGCGCCGCCGTGCGAGAGCGGCAGCAGGGTGAGCGAGGCCGTCACGGCGCAGGCCACGGCCATGGCCGTCACCCCGCCCCAGCCGCGCAGCCTCACACGGGCGGACCACGCGCCTGTGCGCTTCCTGGTCATCGCTCCCCCTCTCACCGGTACTCCGAGAGCCTGCGGTTGACCCCGACGATCGTGGCGACGGCGGCCAGCGCGGCCAGTGCGGCAGCCCCGGCCGGCAGGCCCCACAGCGCCCCGCGCCCGTCCTTCGCGGCCCGGGTGAACTCGTCCTGCTCGTAGGCGAGTGCCTGCTCCAGCGCGTCGTCCACCCGCTGGAAGGACTCACCCGTTGTCTTCTTCGGCCCGATGATCTGCTTCAGAGCGCCTTCGTAGTCGCCGCTGTCGTCGGTCGTGCGGGCGGCCCGGTGGCGGCTCTGCCACTCGGAGACAGCGCTGACGGCCTTCTTCACCGGCTCGCTTCCCGGGGTGCCCTCGGCGAGCTTCCCGGCCTTGCCCAGCTCTTCGCCGAGGGCCTTCATGCCCGTGTTGTAGTCGGTCTCGTACTTGTCGCTCTTGCCGTCCGCGGTGAGCACCGCGCCGCGGGCGACCAGGGTGAGGTTCTCATTGGCGCGGGCCTTCAGCGAGTCGATCCGCGCGTGGTTGAGCACGTCGAGGGACTGCTGCCCGTTCGCATCGGCGTCATGCAGCTGGGACCTCGCCACCGTGTGCCCCACGGCCAGCCACAGCAGCACCACCGTGGACGCCGCGGTCGCGACGAGCAGCCCGTGGTTGAAGACCCGGTTCGTCCTGCGGTAGTTGCGCCGCTGCGCCCAGAACAGCGCGGCCAGTGCCACGACCCCGAGCCCGAGCGAGAAGAACGGCAAGGTCCTGGCCGAATCGCTGTCCTGGCCGAGCCGCCCGGTCTCCGCCGCGTACAGCCGCTCGGCGGCCGGCAGCAGCACATTGCTCATCTTCTGGTTGGCGTACCGGAGATAGGCCCCGCCCAGCGGCAGGCCCTGCCGGTTGTTGGAGCGGGCCCGCTCGATCAGGCCGGTGTAGCGGGGCAGTTCCACGTTGAGCGTGGTGATCTCCTGCCCGGACTTGGTCGACGCGTCCGTGTTGGCGGCGGCCTTCACCAGCAGCCGGGACGCCTCCTTGATGTCCCTCTCGTACTGGTCGTGGACATCGGGCGGCTCCTGCGCCCCCGCCAGGAAACCGCTCGCCGCGGCGGTGTCGGCGTCCGCCAGCGAGCGGTAGACGGCCGCCGCGTCGGCGCTCAGCGGCTGACTGCGTCTCACCACGTCGTCGGCGGCGGACGACCGGTCGGCGATCTCGAACGCCGTCACGGCCCCGAACGCCACGACGAGCAGGGCCAGTACGGCCCCGATGATCTGGAGCCGGCCCGGCTCGGTGGTGGCCGCGGCCCGCACCTTGTCGGCCGTCTCGGACAGCACACCGCGCTGCGCCGGAGCGGGTGCGGTCGCAGGCACGGGCGGCTGTGCCCGCTCGTGTTCCGGCGCCGTGCGTACATTCGGCGGGTATGTCACTCGACCTCCCCCTCGGTCACTGACGGTGGCCCGACCCCCGGCCGATCGGGGGACTGGTGCCCGGCCATGAAGTATGGCCGCAGGGACCGACATCCACACCAGGAACGTCTGGATCCTGCATCGGCCCACGGATGCACTCACATGCATTCGATCAAGGCCTGCGCCGCCGATCAAGCCGATCGGCGGACCAGTACCCGATGCGGACCGATCTCCCCACTCAAGAACACGTCCGGGACAGCTGATCGGTTCCCTTGCACAAGGGGCGTCCCGCGGTGCCAAATCGCCGCGGAACGCCCCGAGGGTGACATGTCAGCTGTACTGCGCGCGCAGCCTCTCGTGCACCGCGGCCGCCGCGCCCGTGTGATCCAGGCCGAGCAGCGCGGCTCCCAGCACCGGCGGCTGGGTCACCACCCGCAGCGCCGCCTTCGGGGCGCGTACCGCGAGGAGTTCGGCGATCCTCGCGTCCAACTGCGGGTGACGGGCCGCCAGTACGCTGCCGCCCAGCACCACCGGCGCCTCCTCGTCCAGCAGATCGAGCCGGCCCAGCGCGACCGAGGCCATCGCGACGACCTCCTCCGCCAGCCGGTCCACCAGCGCGCCCGCCACCGGATCCCCGGCCGTCGCCGTCGCGAAGAGCACCGGAGCCAGCTCGTGCCTGCGCTCGAACTCGATCCCGCCCAGATGCAGCGCCTCGATCAGCGCGTACATCGAACCGAGCCCGAAGTGCGCGGGCAGCGTGTGCGCCAGCTCGGTCGGCCCACCGCGGCCGTCCTCCGCCCGCGCGGCGAACCACATCGCCTCCTCGGCCAGCCCCGCGCCACCGCCCCAGTCACCGGAAATCCGGCCTATGGCGGGGAACCGCGCGGTCCGCCCGTCCGGCACCATGCCGACACAGTTGATCCCCGCACCGCAGACGACCGCCACACCCCGCGGCTCGTCCACCCCCGCGCGCAGTATCGCGAAGGTGTCGTTGCGCACCTCGACGGTGGCGCCCCAGCCCCGCGCGCGCAGCGCCGCCGCCAACTGCTCCTCCTCCACCGGGAGGTCGGCGTTGGCGAGACAGGCGGACACGTGCGCGACGGAGCCGACCGGTTCGGGGGAGAGCTCCAGCGCCCGGTCGACGGCCGCGCCGAGGGCGTCGACGGCCGTCTCGATGCCCACGGCCGGCGGCTGGAAACCACCGCCCCGGGCCGTCGACAGCACCGTTCCGTCCGCACCGATCAGTGCCACGTCGGTCTTGCTGTTCCCCGCATCGATCGCGAGGACCGAAGCGTTCACGCCCACGCCAGGTGCTCCCGGTTGTGCGCGATCAGCTTGTCGGTGAGCGCCTCGGCGTACTCGAACTGGCCGATCAACGGGTGCGCGAGCAGCGCCTTGAACACCCGGTCCCGGCCACCGCGCAGCGCGGCCTCCAGGGCGAGGTCCTCGTACGCCGTCACGTTGGCGATCAGACCGGCGTAGAGCGGGTCCAGCTCGGGAACGGCGAGCGGCGTCGCGCCCGTTCCGTCGACCCGGGCCTGCACCTCGATCACCGCGTCGTCCGGCAGGAAAGGCAGCGTGCCCTTGTTGTACGTGTTGACCACCTGCACCGCGGAGCCGCCCGAGCCGAGCAGCGAGGACGCCAGGTCCACGGCCGCCTCCGAGTAGAAGGCGCCGCCGCGCTTGGCGAGCAGCGCGGGCTTCTCGTCCAGCGCCGGATCGCCGTACATGGCGAGGAGTTCCTTCTCCATCGCGGCGACCTCGGCCGCCCGGGACGGCTTGGTGCCGAGCTCCCGCACGACCGCGTCGTGCGCGTAGAAGTACCGCAGGTAGTACGAGGGGACGACGCCGAGCCGGTCGACGATCGCCCGGGGCATGCGCAGATCGTCCGAGATCGCTTCGCCGTGCTCGGCGAGCAGCTTCGGCAGGACGTTCTCGCCGTCCGGGCCGCCGAGGCGCACCCCGAGCTCCCAGGTCAGATGGTTGAGCCCGACATGGTCGAGGTGCACCTCGCCGGGGGTGACATCGAGCAGCCGGGCGAACTTCCGCTGGAAGCCGATCGCCACGTTGCACAGGCCGACGGCCTTGTGGCCGGCCTGGAGCAGCGCCCGGGTGACGATGCCGACCGGGTTGGTGAAGTCGATGATCCAGGCGTCGGGGTTGGTGCGGCGGACCCGCTCGGCGATGTCCAGGACGACCGGCACGGTGCGCATCGCCTTGGCGAGGCCGCCGGCGCCGGTGGTCTCCTGGCCGATGCAGCCGCACTCCAGCGGCCAGGTCTCGTCCTGGTTGCGGGCGGCCTGGCCGCCGACGCGCAGCTGGAGCAGGACCGCGTCGGCGTCGGCGACGCCCGCGTCGAGGTCCGAGGTGGTGACGATCCGCCCCGGGTGGCCCTGCTTGGCGAAGATCCGCCGGGCGAGGCCGCCGACGAGCTCCAGGCGGTCGGCCGCCGGGTCGACGAGCACCAGCTCCTCGATGGGCAGCGTGTCCCGCAACCGGGCGAAACCGTCGATCAGTTCAGGTGTGTAGGTGGACCCGCCACCAACTACTGCGAGCTTCATAGGTCAGCCCTTTACTCCGGTCAGTGTGACGCCCTCGACGAATGCCTTCTGTGCGAAGAAGAAGACGAGGATCACGGGGGCCATGACCAGTACGGTCGCGGCCATGGTCAGGTTCCAGTCGGTGTGGTGTGCGCCCTTGAAGGAATCCAGGCCGTAACTGAGCGTCCAGGCACCGGGGTTCTCCGACGCGTAGATCTGCGGGCCGAAGTAGTCGTTCCAGGCGTAGAAGAACTGGAAGAGGGCGACGGCGGCGATGCCCGGCTTGGCCATCGGCACCACGACGCGCATCAGGGTGCGGAACTCGCCGCAGCCGTCGACCTTCGCCGCGTCGAGGTACTCGTTCGGGATGGTCAGCAGGAACTGCCGCAGCAGGAAGATGGAGAACGCGTCGCCGAACGCCATCGGGATGATCAGCGGCCAGAGCGTGCCGGACATGTCCAGCTGCTTGGCCCAGAACAGATACATCGGGATGACGACGACCTGCGGCGGCAGCATCATCATCGAGATGACCAGCATCAGCGACAGATGCCGGCCGCGGAAGCGGAACTTGGCGAGCGCGTAGGCCACGGGCAGCGACGAGACGACCGTGAGGACGGTGCCGAGCCCCGCGTACAGCAGGGTGTTGCGCCACCAGGTCAGGAAGCCGTCGGTCTCGAAGACCCGCCGGTAGTTGCTCCACTCGAAGGGGTGCGGCCACAGATCGCGGGTCAGCGCCTGCTGGTCGCTCATCAGCGAGGTGAGCAGCAGGAAGACGAACGGCAGCACGAAGAAGAGCGCGGCGGCGACGCCGAGCGCGTGCACCGCGATCCAGTTCAGCAGCGACTTGCGCCGCGCGACGCGTTCGGCCGGGATGGCCGGGCCGGTCGCGGGGCCGGCCGTCTTCACGGCGTCGAGAGTCTGCGCCACGTCACTCACCTGCCTGGATCAGTCCGCTGCGGCGCCGCATCAGCAGTGCGGTGAACGCCATGGCGAGTACGAAGAGAACGAGCGCGACCACGCAGGCGGAGCCGTAGTCGAAGCGCTGGAAACCGAGGTTGTAGACGACCTGCGGCAGCGTCAGTGTCGACTTGTCGGGATAGCCCGGTTCGAACTGCTGCCCGGAGCCGCCCATCACGCCCGAGGCGACCTTCCCGGCCACGAACGGCTGGGTGTAGTACTGCATCGTCTGGATGATCCCGGTGACCACCGCGAACAGGATGATCGGCGAGATGTTCGGCAGGGTGACGAAGCGGAACCGCTGGAACGCGGTCGCCCCGTCCAGCTCCGCCGCCTCGTACTGCTCCTTCGGTACGTCGAGCAGCGCGGCCATGAAGATCACCATCAGGTCGCCCACCCCCCAGACCGCGAGCGCGGTCAGGGCCGGCTTGGACCAGGTGGCGTCGGTGAACCAGCCGGGCGTGGGCAGCCCGATCTCGCCGAGGATCGAATTGACCGGCCCGGTACCCGGGTTGAGCAGGAAGACGAAGCCGAGGGTCGCCGCGACCGGCGGGGCCAGGTAGGGCAGGTAGAACAGGGTCCGGAAGACCCCGGCACCCGTCTTGATCTTCGTGATCAGCAGCCCGACACCGAGGCCGAACACCACCCGGCAGGTGACCATGACCACGACCAGCCAGAGCGTGTTGCGCAGCGCCGGCCAGAACAGCGGGTAGTCGTTGAAGACGAACGACCAGTTCTTCAGCCCGCTGAACTCGGGGGCCGTGAAACCGTCGTACGAGGTGAAGGAGAAGCAGACGGTGGAGATCAGCGGGTAGGCGAAGAAGACGCAGAACCCGATCAGCCACGGCGACATGAAGGCCGCTGTCCGAAGCGCCGACCGGCGGCGCTTCGCACGGAGTGTGTACGTGGTCATCGCGGCGCTACTTCGCCTGCGCGATGGCTGCGTCGATCTCCTCGGCGGTGTTCTTCAGACCCGCCTCGATGTCCTTCTGCTTGCCCTTCTCGATGTCGAATCCGAGGTTCTGCAGGGACACCAGGTACGCGCCGCCGTTCACCGAGGGCGGGGTCGTGGTGCTCTTCGGGTTCGCAGCGATGTCGAGGAAGGTCTTGAACCGCGGGTCGTACTTCAGCTTCGGCGACTTCAGCGCCGCCAGGGTGGAGGGCACATTGTGGATGGCATTGGCGAAATTCACCACGGCGTCGGTGTCGGTCGTCATGAACTTCACCAGCTCCCAGGCCGCGTTCTGCTTCTTCGAGGTGGCAGCGATACCGGCGATGGTGCCGGTCAGATAGCCCTTGCCGTAGGTGTCGGCCTCGTCGTCGGCGACGGGCATCGGGGCGACGCCGATCTCGAACTTCGGCTTGGTCTCCTCGGCCATTCCGAGCCGCCACTCGCCGTCCAGCTGCATGGCCACCTGGCCGGTGTGGAACGGGTGCTTGGCGCCCCACTCGTCACCGAACGACGTGCGGTACTTCTCCAGCTTCTCGTAGCCGCCCAGGTCGTCGACCAGCTTCTTCTGGGTCTTGAGCATGGAGGCGAACGACGGGTCCTCGGCGATGTTCGACTTGCCGTCCGCGTCGAAGTACTTCGGGTCCCAGGCGCCGAGGTAGTGCTCGGTCGTCGTCTCGTAGCCGTGGTAGTTCGGCATGAAACCGAGCCGCTCGTACGAGTCGCCCTTGGTCTTCGTCAGCTTCTTGGCGGTCGCGGCCAGCTCCGACCAGGTCTGCGGGGGCCTCTTGATACCGGCCTTCTCGAACGCGTCCTTGTTGTAGTAGAGGCCGTACGCGTCACCGAGCAGCGGCACGGTGCAGCGCACCCCGTCGAACTGGGTGTACTCGTTCATCGCCTTCGGGAAGGTCTTGTCCGGGTCGATCCCGTCCTTCTTCAGGAAGGGGTCGAGGTCGACGAACGCCTTCGACGAGCAGAACTTGCCGACGTTGTTCGTGGTGAACGACGAGATGACGTCCGGGGCCTTCGAGCCGCCCGCCCGCAGCGCCTGGTTGATCTTGTCGTCGGTCATGTTGCCGATGACCTTCACATGGATGTTGGGGTGCGCCTTCTCGAAGGCGTCGACCGTCGCCCGGATTCCCGCGACCTCGTTCGGGGAGTTCCAGCCGTGCCAGAAGTTGATGGTCGTCTCCTTGGACGGGTCATCACTGGCACCGTTGCTCTGCCCCGTACAGGCCGAGGCGAGCAGAGATATGGCGGCGGTCGCGGCGAGCGCGGCGGCCGTCTTCCGGCGGTTTCCGGACATGGCGGTCTCCCGGTGAAGGAATGGGGCAGGGGTACGGAGGAAGCGGGCGGGCCGAGAAGGGGTCAGCGGGACGTGTCGAAGACTTCGTCACGGGTGGTGGCGAGTGCGCTCTCCAGCGCGCCGCGCAGCACGGGGCGGTGCGTCACTTCGCCGGCGATCAGCCGGGGCCGGGAGGCCGCCAGTTCGGTGAGCTCGGACTCCACCCGGCAGCGCAGCGGCTCGCCGCCGGCCGCGATCACCTCGCCGGACAGCACGACGACTTCCGGGTCGAGCACGGCGGTCATGGAGGCGAGCCCGGTCGCGAGCCCGGTGGCGAACAGATCGAGGAGCCGGGGGTACGGGCCGTCCTCGCCGGCCTCCGCGGCCTCGGCGGCGCGGGCGAGCAGCCGGGCCGCGACCTCGTGGTGGGTACCGGGCGCGCGGATCAGCTCGTCGTCGATGCCGAGCTCCCGGCCCAGCCGGGACAGCACCTGCGCACCCGCCAGCTCCTGGAAGCCGCCCGCATTCACCTTGGTGACCTGACGGACCAGCGGGGCACCCGGCACCGGCAGGAAACCGACCTCGCCCGCGCCGCCGGTGAAGCCGCGGTGCAGCCGCCCGTTTATGACGAGGGCGGCACCGAGCCCCTCCTCGTTCCACAGCAGGACGAAGTCCTCGTGTCCGCGCGCCGCGCCCAGCCGCTGCTCGGCCACCGCGACCAGGTTCACGTCGTTCTCGTACTCCACCGGCATCGGCAGAAAGGCGGCCAGCTCCTCCAACAGCGTGGGGGAGTGCCAGCCCGGCAGGTGGGAGGCGTACCGCAGCCGCCCGGTACCGGGATCGAAGGCGCCCGGCGTGCCGATGACGACCCGGTGCACATCGGAGCGGGTGAGCCCGGCGTCCTTCACCGCCCCGTCCAGCGCCTCCGCCACCTGCCGCACCACACTGTCGGCGCGCCGCCCGGGGGTGCGCAGCTCGAACTGCCCGACGGTCTCCCCGGTCACATCGGCGACGGCGGCGACGATCCGGCGGGCGTTCACATCCAGCCCCGCGACATGGGCGGCCCGCGCGTTCACCCCGTACAACTGGGCATTGGGCCCCGGCCGCCCCGCCACGGTTCCGGTAGCGACGACCAGCCCGGCCGCCTCCAGCCGCGCCAGCAACTGCGACGCGGTGGGCTTGGAGAGCCCGGTCAGCTTCCCGATCCTGGTCCGCGAGAGGGGGCCGTGCTCCAGCAGCAGATCGAGGGCGGCCCGGTCGTTCATGGCCCGCAGAACGCGGGGGGTACCCGGTGTGGTTCCGGCCATGAGTACTGCACCTGCCCTCTGTTAGGAAAGTTTCCTATTTGGTGAGAGGACGGTATGCGCGCGTCACCTGGCCGTCAATGGGCGGCGCCCCGGTGGCAACCAAAGCGTTACCTGTCACACTTCCGGAATATCCGGGTCCATGGTGACGCATGCCCAACCGCGCCGTCGGCGAACCGAGTTGAGGTCGCGTCGGCCCGCCGACCGCTCGCGCGGCCGAGAACTACTTCGAGATGTTCGGCGGGGCGATCGGGGCCGTGGCCAGGGACTGGGGCGAGGTGGCCGAGGCGTAGGCCGAGGGGGCGGCCACGCCGGCTGCCGCGTCGGCCTTGGAGGGCTCGTCCGCCTGGGCCGGGACGCCGCCGACGATGCGGATGCCCGCCTCGTCGAAGGCCCGCTTGATCCGCCAGCGCAGCTCGCGTTCCACGCCCAGCGCCTTGCCCGGCATCGTCTTCGCGCTCAGCCGGACCGTCATCGAGTCCAGGAGCACGGCGTCCAGGCCCAGGATCTCCACCGGGCCCCACAGGCGCTCGTTCCAGGGGTCCTCCTTGGCCATCGCCGTGGCGGCCTCGGTGATCACCGTACGTACCTTGTCGAGGTCCTCCGTGGGACGCACAGTCACATCGACGCCGGCCGTCGACCAGCCCTGGCTGAGGTTGCCGATCCGCTTCACCTCGCCGTTGCGGACGTACCAGATCTCACCGTTGTCGCCGCGCAGCTTCGTGACCCGCAGGCCGACCTCGATGACCTCGCCGGAGGCGACGCCCGCGTCGATAGTGTCGCCCACGCCGTACTGGTCCTCAAGGATCATGAAGACACCGGAGAGGAAGTCGGTGACCAGGTTGCGCGCACCGAAACCGAGTGCCACACCGGCCACACCGGCGGATGCCAGCAGCGGGGCCAGGTTGATCTGGAACGCGCCCAGGATCATCAGGGCGGCCGTACCGAGGATCAGGAACGACGCGACCGAGCGGAGTACCGAACCGATCGCCTCCGAACGCTGGCGGCGGCGTTCCGCGTTGACCAGCAGCCCGCCGAGCGCGGTGCCCTCCACGGCCTGGGCGCTGCGGTTCATCCGTTCTATGAGCTTGGTGAGAGCACGCCGGATCGCAATCCGCAACACGATCGCGATCGTCGCGATGAGGATGATGCGCAGGCCGGTGTTCAGCCAGGTGGACCAGTTCTCCTCCACCCAGCCCGCGGCGTCGCCGGCCTGCTTGGCGGCTTCGTCCAGCGAGCTGCCGGGCTCGGGCGACGGGGCTGCGGCCAACAGCGCGGACAGGGACACGGTGGAACCTCCAGATGGGCGACAGCGGCCCAACCACACTAACGGGGCATCGGGAGTACTCCGTTGTCGTGGCCGAGGGGAGAGACGCGTCTCACGGGGGGATACCGAGGGCGGGAAGCAGCGGAGGAACGGGGCCGCAGCGGCTGCCTGTGGCCGATCGCACATCGGGTGCGGTCGCCGCGGCAGCGGCCCGAAGGCGGCTCGGAAGCGGCTGTTCCGGTGTGTGGCCGCGGTGCGAGGGGCAGGGGGCCGGGAAAAAAATCCTTCCGGCCCGTTACCTGCACGTGGTGGCGCTTCTACCAGGCAGGAGTAGAGACTGAGATCGGATCGTCCCGGCGCGAGCCACGCGCCGCCGGCGTACAAGGAGGCATCCACCGTGCCGCATGTCCTGGTTCTCAACGCGTCGTACGAGCCACTCGGCGTCGTACCGCTCCGCCGCGCGCTCGTCCTCGTCCTCGAAAACAAGGCCATCTGCCTAGAGGAGTCCGGCGCCTTCATGCACAGTGCCACCCGGGCCGTCCCGGCCCCCAGCGTCGTACGCCTGAAGCGGTTTGTGCGGGTTCCCTACCGGGGGCCCGTACCGCTGACCCGCAGGGCGCTGTTCGCCCGGGACGGGGGGCGCTGCATGTACTGCGGTGCCACCGCGACCAGCGTCGACCACGTGATTCCGCGCAGCCGCGGCGGACAGCACGCCTGGGACAACGTGGTGGCTGCCTGCCGCCGCTGCAACCACGTCAAGGCGGACCGGCACCTGCCGGAGCTCGGCTGGCGGCTGCACCAGCAACCCGCCCCGCCGACGGGCCTCGCCTGGCGGATCATCGGCACGGGACACCGCGACCCGCGCTGGTTGCCGTACTTGCAACCGTTCGGCGCGGACGACGCCATGGCCCGGATCGACGGCATTTCTGCCTGAGGGATCCGGGCCTTCGACGTCCCCGGGACGGCAGGGGCCCGGATCGCTACTCCGTTGCGGCGACGGCGTACGCCTCCACCGACCAGAGCGAGTAGCCGAACTCGCTGCCCCGGGAATCGCCCTGGACCCTGAGGTAGCGGGCGTCCTTCGCGTCCATCCGGACCGACTCGCGCCCGCCCCTGCCGTCCCGGACGGTCGCCGCCGTGCGCCAGTTGCGGCCGTCCGAGGAGACCTGGACGCGGTAGCGGGTGGCGTACGCGTCCTGCCAGTGCAGCACCACCAGGCCGATCCGGGCGGTCCGGGGCAGTTCCGCCTGCCACCAGGCGCCGTCCTCGACCGGTGAGGACCAGCGGGTCTCCGGATCGCCGTCGGCGGCGGCCGACGCCGGGAAGTCCGGGGTCTCGTCGCCGGACGAGGACGCGGTGGCGGTACGCAGCAGATCGGGGCCCGCGGTGCGCGGGAACGCCCGGACGGTGAGCGTGCTGCGCTCGTCGCCGAAGCTCAACGGCACCTCGTACTCCCCGGCCGGCGTGCCCGCCGGGACCGTGATCTCGACGGGGACGTCGGTACGGGAACCGCGCGCCACCCTGGTCTGCTTCGGGATGTCCACCTTGATGCCCTTGGGCGCCTTCGCGGTGAGCGCGCCCCGCACCTCGGCGGGGCGCCGGGCGGCGAGGCGCGCCTCGACCCGCTGCGGCCCGCCGCCGATCTCGGCGTCCGTCTCGCCGCGCGCGAGATCGAGCCGGGCCGCGGGCTCGTCGCCGAACCAGGGCACGAGCGCGTGCACCCGCGGAGCCGGTACCGAGGTGTTCCCGGCGGCATTGGCGCCCGGGGCCATCGGCGCCACCGTGCCCGCGATGACCGGGGGCACCGACGGGCCGCCCGTGGGCCAGCTGATCCGTATCGCGTCGGCCCGCAGCCCCTTCGCCGCCGTCTGGGTCCAGCCGGTCGCCGACAACGCGCCCAGGCGGCGCCAGCCCTCGCCCGGCACATGGGCCTCCAGCGTCGCGTCGGCCACCTTGCCGCCGCCGGGCAGGGTCATCGCCGTCACGGCCTCCACCGGGCGGGCCCGGTTCAGCCGGACCGTGTAGTTGCCCGGAGCCTTCGTCACCGTACCGGCGTCGCGGTCCGTGCCCGTCCAGGCGTCCGCCTCCCGGCGCACCCGGTCCAGGAACGGGCCGAGCACCCCCTTGCCGACCGTCGCGCCGTCCGCCTTCGTGGCCTTGCGCACCGGTTCCAGGGCCAGTGACGCCTGCCAGGCGGCGGCGCCGTCGCCGCGCGACTGGGCCTGGAGCAGATCCACGGCCAGCTCGCCGGCCCGGCCGTACCGGGACAACTGCTCGGTCCACGGCCGCACTTCGCCGTCCAGGCGCCCGTCCGCCAGGCCCTTCAGCCGCTGCGGGGCCTCCCGCATCACGGTGAACGCCTCCCGCAGCCTGCGCGCCGCGTCGTCCCGCGCCGTGGCGTCGTGCGCCGTACGGGACTTCCAGAACGCGGCCAGCAGCGGCCGCAGATACGAGGACTCGTCACCGCCCAGCACGGACGTCGCGCTGTTCCCGGCCAGCGCGCGCAGCGCGTCCCTGGTGCGTGCGTCACCGCCCGCCAGGTCGTCGATCGCCGCCCGCCAGGACTCCTGCGGCCGGTAACCCCTCGGGTTCCAGGCGAAGTCGGCGGCGGTGAAGAGCGGAATGCGGGACGCGGACGGCTGCTCCATCGCGTTGGCGAGCAGCGCCGCGGAGCCTATGGCCACCGCGGGGTCCCGGCCGGTGTACGGACCGAGGAAGATCCGGTCCTGGGCGTAGTCGTTCACCGGGTAGTTGTCCATCGTGACCAGCGGATGCCCGAACGCGGCGCGGGCACCGGCCAGTTCCCCGCCGGTGATGGTCCTCGGCACGACCCCGACTCCGGTCCAGGCGATCTGGACCCGCTCGTCCAGTTCCTCGGCGAGCGCCCTGCGGTAGTCGGTGGACCCGTCCTGGTAGAACTCCGTCGGCATCACCGACAGCGGCTGCGAACCCGGATACCGGTCCGCGAGATGCCGCGCCACCTCGCCGGCCACCCGCGCCTGAGCCCTGGCCGCCGCCTGCGGGCCGCTGCCGAAGGTGTCGGCGTCGCTGTCGCAGTGCCATTCGCTGTAGCTGACGTCCTGGAACTGCAGCTGGAAGGCCCGCACGCCCAGTGCCCACATCGCGTCGAGCTTCTTCGTCAGCGCCTTCACGTCGCCGGCCGACGACATGCACATGGCCTGGCCCGGGGCGACGGCCCAGCCGAGCGTCACGTGCTCGGCGCGGGCTCGTTCGGCCAGCGCCCGGAAGTCGGCGCGCCGGTCGGCCGGGTACGGGTCGCGCCAACGGGCCTGCCGGTACGGATCGTCGCCCGCCGCGTACAGATATCTGTTCTGCTTCGTACGCCCCATGAAGCCGATCTGGGCCAGCCGCTCCTCGCGGCTCCACGGCTGCCCGTAGAAGCCCTCGGTCATCCCGCGTACGGCGGTGCCCGGCCAGTCCCTCACGGTGACCCCGGCGACGCCTCCGTCCCGGATCAGCTGACGCAGTGTCTGCACGCCGTGGAAGAGGCCGTCCTCGCCGAGACCGTCCACGGCGACGGTGTCCCGGCCCGCGACCCGGCCGACCGCGATCCGGTAGCCCCCGGTGGGCAGATCGCCGCGCTCGGGGGCGCGCAGCGTGCGCAGCGCGTCCCGGGCGCCGTCGCCGCCGAGCCTGATGACCGGGCCGCGGCCGGGCAGGGCCTCGTGGACGGTCCGCACGCCCGCGTCCCGCAGGATGCGCCGGAGCGCGTCGACCGCGTACGGATCGGCGTGGGCGCCGACGACGAGGGTGGCCTCGGCGGCGAGCGGTACGGACGGTCCGGCGGCCTCGATGGACTGCGGCCGGGGCCACACGGCGGGCAGTGCGGTGTCATCCGTGCGGTCGGGGGTGGTGACGGCGGTGGAGCCGGGTACCGGAGGGGCCGCGACGGCGGCCGGGGTTCCCGTGGAGAGCAGTCCGCCGAGCACGGCGACCGCGATGGCCGTTGCCTGCTTTCCGCGCCTGAGCCGCATCGCTCGTCTCCCTCGTTCCGCCGGTGGGATCCGAGCCCACCACCCGCGCGCGAGGGTGTCAATGCGCGTGGGTGGTGTGCCGGAAATGCCCGATGCGGCAGGAGGGGTGAGGGGGGTGGGGCAGGGCGTTTGACGCCAAAGATGACGCCGGATGGCCGAAAACAGCGGACAACTTGCGGAGAACAGGCCCGCGGGGAACGGAATGTGACCCAGAGCACGTTGGACTCGTTGTGATGGCGCCTACACCTGTGGCCGAGCCCGCCGGGTAGGTCTGCTGTGTCCTGTTTCCTCATGGCCAGGAGGTCGCCATGCCCGCTGCCGCGAAGCTTCTGCTCTCCGCCCTCCCCGAACCCGAACAGGTCCCAGGTCCCGCCGCCCCGTCGGCCGACGCGCTCCCGGCCCCCGGGCCCGGCCCGCTGACGAGCGAACCGCCGCTCGCCGACGCGATACCCCTCACCAGCGAGCCGCCGCTCGCCGACGCCACACCCCTGACCAGCGAACCCCCGCTCGCCGTCAATGCCCCGCTGACCAGCGAGCCGGCCACGTCCGGCGGCGCATGGGGCACGGAGTCCCCAGGAGTCTGAATGGGCTTGTCCCGGCTCGCCGCACTGCACGGCGTCGCCACCTCCTACTCCCCGTCCGCCGATGTGACGGTGTCCGTCCCCGACGACACGGTCGTCGCCGTGCTCGCCGCGCTCGGCGTGGACGCCGGCACGCCCGAGGCGGTACGGGAATCGCTCGCCGCCGCCGAGTCCTCGGCCCGCTCCCGGCTGCTCCCGCCGACGCTGGTGGTGTGGACCGGTGAGCCGCTGCCCGCGGCCCTGACCGCCCTGCCACCCGGCACCACACTGGACATCGCCCTCGAAGGCCCCGGTTCGGCCTCGCCCCCGCGGATGCGCATTCCGGCCGACCGACCGGATCCGGCCGTTTCGGTACGGGGCGCCGACGGGCGTACGGGCCCGGCGGACGAGGAGAGCGCGGAGGCCGGTACGGGAGCGCCCCCGGCCCCCGCCTGGTGGGTCGAACCGCCGCTCGGGGTGCACCGGTTGGCCGTCCGGGCGCCCGGCGGCCGGAGTGCGGCCGGCACGCTCGTCGTCGCCCCGCCCCGGGCTCCCCGGCCGCCTGCCCGCGGCCACGGCTTCCTCGTCCAGCTCTACTCCCTGCTCTCCGCCCGCTCCTGGGGCATGGGCGACCTCGGGGACCTCGCCGACCTCGCCGCCTGGTCCGGGCGGACCCTCGACGCCGGATTCGTCCAGGTCAACCCGCTCCACGCCGCCGTGCCCGGCGACCCCACCGACCCGTCCCCGTACCGCCCGTCGTCGCGGCGCTTCCCCGACCCCGTGCATCTGCACATCGAGTCCATCCCCGAGTACGGGCACGTGACGGACCGGGGCACCCTCGACGACCTCCGGCAGGACGCCGCGACACTCAGCGACACCGTCCTGAACAAGGGCGCCCTGATCGACCGCGACGCCGTCTGGGAGCTCAAGCGCCAGGCTCTCGAACTCGTACGGGAGGTGCCCCTCACCCCGGGCCGCCGCGCCGCGTACTGCGACTTCCTGGCCGAGCAGGGGCAGGCCCTGGAGGACCACGCCCTGTGGTGCGCCCTCGCCGAGGCGCACGGCTCCGACTGGCACACCTGGCCCGCCGGGCTGCGCGACCCCCGCTCCAAGGAGACCGCCCGCGCCCGTGGCGAACTGCTGGACCGGGTCGACTTCCACTGCCGGCTCGCCTGGCTGACCGACGGTCAGCTCGCCGGTGCCCAGCGCGCCGGACTCGACGCGGGGATGGCCGTCGGCATCGTCCACGACCTCGCCGTCGGCGTGCACCCCGGCGGCGCCGACGCCTGGGCCCAGCAGGACGCCTTCGCGCACGGCATGTCCGTCGGCGCGCCCCCGGACGCCTTCAACGCCCGCGGCCAGGACTGGGGCCTGCCCCCGTGGCGCCCGGACGTCCTCGCCGCGTCCGGCTACGCCCCGTACCGCGGACTGCTGCGCGGGCTCCTCGCCCACGCGGGCGCCCTGCGTATCGACCACGTCATGGGCCTCTTCCGGCTCTGGTGGGTGCCCGAAGGGCGCCCGCCCACCGAGGGCACCTACGTCACCCACGACGCCGAGGCGATGCTCGCCGTCCTCGTCCTGGAGGCGCACCGGGCCGGCGCCGTCGTCATGGGGGAGGACCTCGGCACCGTCGAGCCGGGGGTCCGCGAGGCGCTGGCCCGGCGCGGCGTGCTCGGCACCTCCGTGCTCTGGTTCGAGCGGGACTGGGCGGGCACCGGTCGCCCACTGGCCCCCGAGAAATGGCGCGAGGGCTGCCTCGCCACCGTCACCACGCATGACCTGCCCTCCACCGCGGCCCGGCTGACCGGCGACCATGTGACGCTGCGCCACCGCCTCGGCCTGCTCACCCGCCCCCTCGACCAGGAGCTGACGGCGGACGCGACGGACACCGCCGAGTGGCTGGCGTATCTCTCCAGGCTCGGCCTGCTCCCCGAGGGCGAGAGCGACGAGGAGGGCGCGGTCCGCGCCGTGCACCGCTTCCTGCTGCGCACCCCCGCCCGCATGACCGGCGTCTGGCTGCCCGACGCGCTCGGCGACCGCCGCCCGCAGAACCTCCCCGGCACCTGGGACCAGTACCCCAACTGGCGCCTGCCCGTCGCCGATGCGGAGGGCCACCCGGTCACCCTGGAGGAGCTGGCCGCCGCGCCCCGCCTGCACCGGCTGATGGAGGTCTTCCGACCACGCGAGGACCGCCCGGAACCCGGCCCGGAAACCCACGGGCACGCGTACCCGCACACCCACCCATGACCCGGCCCCGACCCCCGTACGGCACCCCCGGGCGCGCGCCCCTCGCGGGCGTTCGCTACGTTTGCACCGTGGACAAGAAGAACGCTATGCGCGCCGGCGCCGTCGCGGCCGGAACGACGCTGATGATGCTGCTCATGTCGTCCCCCGCGCTCGCGCTCACCCGCGACGACGGTGACGACCCGGGGCCCGGCCTGAGCGCGATGGAGACCATCGGCCTCTACGTCGTGGCACCCATCGCCCTGTTCCTGGTCATCACGGGCCTGGTCATGGTCCTGGACAAGTCCAAGAAGCAGGCCTAGCACCCACGCCCGTCCCGCGTGCGCCGCAGGTACTCCGTCAGTACCGCGCGGCGCACACGCATGTCCGCGGCCGGTATCCCGTCCGCGGCGCCGGGTAGGTTGCGGCCATGACCGAGTGGGACGTCAAGAAGCTCCGCATCCTCCGCACCCTGCGCGACCGGGGCACGGTCACCGCGACCGCGCAGGCCCTGCTGATGACGCCCTCCGCGGTCTCCCAGCAGCTGTCCGGCCTCTCCAGACAGCTCGGTGTGCCGCTCCTGGAGGCCCAGGGCCGACGGGTCCGGCTCACCGACGCCGCGCACCTCGTGCTGCGCCATGCCGAGGCCGTCTTCGCCCAACTGGAGCGCGCCGACGCCGAACTGACCGGCTATCTGCGCGGCGAGGCCGGCGAGGTGCGGATCGCGGCGTTCTCCACGGCGGTGCCCGCCCTCGTCGTACCGGCGATCCAGCGGCTGCGCGCCGAGGACCGCCCGGGGCCCGGCGTGCGGGTGCGGGAGGCGGAGGCCGCGCAGGCGTACGAGCTCCTGGTCGCCGGTGACGTCGACCTCGCCCTGTCCCTCGCCGCGCACGCCCCGACGGCCCGCGACCCCCGGTTCTCGGTGCTGCCCCTGCTCGCGGACCCGCTGGATGTGGCGCTGCCAGTGGACCACCGCCTCACCGCCGCGCCCGCCCTCCGCCTCGCGGATCTCTCCGGCGACCCGTGGATCTTCGGTGGCTCGGATCCCTGGTCGCAGATCACGACGACGGCGTGCGAGGCCGCCGGATTCGTGCCCGAGCAGGCGCACAGCGCCTCCGGCTGGACGGCGATCCTGGCCATGGTCGAGGCGGGCATGGGAGTGGCGCTCATCCCGCGCATGGCCTCGGCGGAACGCCACAGCCGGGGCGGTGTGGTGATGCGGGCCCTCGACGTCGACCAGCCGCGCCGTCATGTGGTGGCGGCGGTACGGCAGGGCGCCGATCGGGGCCCCGCGGTCGCCAGGGTCCTCACGGCGCTCACCGCGACGGCCGAATCGTTCACTTCAACTGAATAAACAATGTAAAAACTTTCGATGGACCTGATGGGTTGTCCGCCGTGACAGTAGGCGCATGACCTTCGACGAGAATGAGAACCACCACGAGGACCCCCACGCCAACGACGCGGCCCCGTACGGCGGTGGCGACCCGTATGCCGACTACCGGACCACCGACCTCCCCTTCACCGAACTCGTCGACCTCGCCGACCGCCGCCTCGGCGCGGGCGTGATCGCCGCCAACGACGAGTTCTTCGCCCAGCGCGAGAACCTCCTGCTCCGGGAGCGCGCGGCCTTCGACCCCGAGCACTTCGGCCACAAGGGCAAGATCATGGACGGCTGGGAGACCCGCCGCCGGCGCGGCGCGGACGCGGACCACCCGTTCCCGGCCCCCGACGAGCACGACTGGGCCCTGATCCGCCTCGGCGCCCCCGGCATCATCCGCGGCATCGTCGTCGACACGGCCCACTTCCGCGGCAACTACCCGCAGCGCGTCTCGATCCAGGCCACCACGGTCGAGGGCACGCCCAGCCCCGCCGAACTCCTCGCCGACGACGTGAAGTGGGAGGAGATCGTCCCACCGACCCCCGTACGCGGCCACGCCGCCAACGGCTTCGAGATCACCGGCGGCCGCCGCTGCACCCACATACGCCTGTGCCAGCACCCCGACGGCGGCATCGCCCGTCTCCGCGTCCACGGCGAGGTCCTCCCCGACCCGTCCTGGCTCGCCACGCTCGGCACGTTCGACCTGATCTCGGTCCTGAACGGCGGCAGTTACGAGGACGCCTCCGACCGCTTCTACTCCTCGCCGACCCAGATCATCCTGCCCGGCACCTCCCGCAAGATGGACGACGGCTGGGAGAACCGCCGCCGCCGGGTCCGCGACACGAACGACTGGGTCCGCTTCCGCCTCCCCGCCCAGGGCGCGGTCCGCGCGGTCGAGATCGACACGGCCTGCCTCAAGGGCAACTCGGCCGGCTGGATCGCCCTCCAGGGCCGCAACGGCGAGACGGGCGAGTGGTTCGAGATCATCCCCCGCACCAGGCTCCAGCCCGACGCCCTGCACCGCTTCCCGCTCCGCGCCCAGGCGATCGTCACCCACGTCCGCCTCGACGCCTTCCCGGACGGCGGCGTCGCCCGCATGCGCCTGCACGGCAGCCTTACGGAGTCGGGCGCGGCCGAACTGGCCCGCCGCTACGAGGAGTCGGGCGCGTAACACCCTGCTCCGTCCGTCGGACGGTTGCGCGATGGCGCCCGTCCGACGGGCGGTTTCCAGACCGGCGGATTCCCGCACCCGCACCGGTGCACGCGGACCCGCCACGGGCTACGGTTCTGCGATGCCGAAGGAGAGCAGCACCGGGCCCGAGCGGATGGAACCGATAGGTCCCGTCCTGGCCGTGATCGGATGCACCGTGGGCCTGGTCCTCCTCATCGGTGGCGCGGGTGCGGCGCTGGTCGCCGGAATCCGAGCGGCGTCGGGAGACGCCGAGGGCGTGGACCTGGGGCTCCTGATCGCCGGAGGCCTGTTCGCGGCACTCGTCGCCTACGTGGGACTCGGCACGGTGCTCCACCACTGGGACGTGCGGCGGGCGACACTCCGGCTCGAAGCCGCCGGGGTCGGGGCGAGTGCGGAAGTGACCGGGGTCGGGCCCGAGGACACGACCGCGGACGGCGGTTCCCGGCTGATCTGGATTCGCGTACGGGTCAGCGGGACCGGCTTCCCGCCGTTCGAGGCGAGCTTCCCGCGTCCCTACGGCGCGGCGGAAGCGACCGTGGGAGCGGAGATCGAGGTCGTGGTCGACCTGGTCGGCAACACCTTCCGGCTGTGATCCGACAGCCGGGTGGGAAGACGAGAAGGGGCGCCCCCACCGCGGGAGGCGCCCCTCACTGCTTCACCGGTCAGCGCGTCACGCCGTGGCCGCCGCCGTGTCCGCGGCCCGGGCCTTCAGCGCCCGCTCCACGCCCGAACGGGACTCCGACATCAGCCGGCGCAGGGCCGCGCTCGGGTCCGCCGAGGAGAGCCAGGCGTCCGTGGTGTCCAGCGTGGCCTGCGAGACCTGGACGGCCGGGTAGAGGCCGATCGCGACCTGCTGCGCCATCTCGTGGCTGCGCGAGTCCCAGACGTCCTTGACCGCGGCGAAGAACTTCTCCGTGTACGGAGCCAGCAGTTCGCGCTGGTCGGTCTGGACGAAGCCGGTGATGACCGCCTCCTGGAGGGAGTTCGGCAGCTTGTCGGACTCGACGACCGAGGCCCACGCCTCCGCCTTCGCCTCCTCGGTGGGGCGTGCCGCACGGGCGGTCGCCGCGTGGCGCTCGCCCGCCGCCGTCTTGTCACGCTCGTACTCGGCGGCGATCTCGTCCTCTTCGATGAGACCGGTCGCGGCGAGCCGCTCGACGAACGCCCAGCGCAGCTCCGTGTCGACGGCCAGGCCCTCGACCGTCTCCTTGCCGTCGAGCAGCGACTGCAGCAGGTCCGTCTGCTGCGGGGTACGGGCCGTCGCCGCGAAGGCGCGGGCCCAGGCCAGCTGGTGGTCGCTGCCCGGCTCCGCCGCGCGCAGGTGCGCGAGGGTGGCCTCGGTCCACTGCGTCAGCCCGGCCTCGCGCCACTCCGGCGCCGCGTACAGGTCCAGCGCCAGCTTCACCTGACGGTGCAGCGACTGGACGACGCCGATGTCCGACTCCTTGCCGATGCCGGAGAGCACCAGGGCGAGGTAGTCGCGGGTCGCCAGCTCGCCGTCGCGGGTCATGTCCCAGGCGGAGGCCCAGCACAGGGCGCGGGGGAGGGACTCCGTGAAGTCGCCGAGGTGCTCGGTGACGACGCGCAGCGACTCCTCGTCGAGCCGGACCTTCGCGTACGAGAGGTCGTCGTCGTTGAGCAGGATCACGGCGGGGCGGGCGGTGCCGGCCGGGAACGGCACGGTCGTGCGCGCGCCGTCGACGTCCAGCTCGATGCGGTCCGTACGGACCAGCTTGCCGGAGCCGGCGGTGTCGATGGCATAGCAGCCGATGGCGATGCGGTGCGGCCGCAGCGTCGGCTCGCCCTTCGCACCGGCAGGGAGGGCCGGGGCCTCCTGGAGCACGGTGAACGACGTCACGTGGCCGTTCTCGTCCGTGGTGATCTCCGGGCGCAGGACGTTGATGCCCGCCGTCTCCAGCCACGCCTTCGACCAGGTCTTCAGGTCGCGGCCGGAGGTCTCCTCCAAGGCGCCCAGCAGGTCGGACAGCCGGGTGTTGCCGAACGCGTGCGCCTTGAAGTACGCCTGGACGCCCTTGAAAAACGCGTCCATGCCGACGTACGCCACCAGCTGCTTCAGGACCGAGGCGCCCTTGGCGTAGGTGATCCCGTCGAAGTTGACCAGCACATCGTCCAGATCACGGATGTCCGCCATGATCGGGTGCGTGGACGGCAGCTGGTCCTGGCGGTAGGCCCACGTCTTCATGGAGTTGGCGAACGTGGTCCAGGAGTGCGGCCACTTCGAGCCCTCGGCGTACGCCTGGCAGGCGACCGAGGTGTACGTGGCGAACGACTCGTTCAGCCACAGGTCGTTCCACCACTCCATGGTGACGAGGTCGCCGAACCACATGTGGGCCAGCTCGTGCAGGATGGTCTCGGCCCGCGTCTCGTACGCCGCGTCCGTCACCTTGGAACGGAACACGTACTGGTCGCGGATGGTGACCGCGCCCGCGTTCTCCATCGCACCGGCGTTGAACTCCGGGACGAACAGCTGGTCGTACTTGGCGAACGGGTAGTCGTAGTCGAACTTCTCCTGGAACCAGTCGAAGCCCTGCCGCGTGACGTCGAAGATCTCGTCCGCGTCGAGGAACTCGGCCAGCGACGGACGGCAGTAGATGCCGAGCGGGACGGACTGGCCGTCCTTCTCGTAGCTGCTGTGCACCGAGTGGTACGGGCCGACGATCAGGGCCGTGATGTACGAAGAGATGCGCGGCGTCGGCTCGAAGGACCAGATGTTGTCCTGCGGCTCGGGCGTCGGCGAGTTCGAGATGACCGTCCAGCCCGCCGGTGCCTTCACGGTGAACTGGAACGTCGCCTTCAGGTCCGGCTGTTCGAAGCTCGCGAAGACGCGGCGCGCGTCCGGCACCTCGAACTGGGTGTAGAGGTACGCCTGCTGGTCGACCGGGTCGACGAAGCGGTGCAGGCCCTCGCCCGTGTTGGTGTACGAGCAGTCGGCGACGACCTTCAGCTCGTTGGAGCCCGCGACCAGGTGCGGGAGCGCGATGCGCGAGTCGCGGAACACGGCCGCGACATCCAGCGCCTTGCCGTTCAGCTCGACCTCGTGCACGGCCGGGGCGACCAGGTCGATGAAGGTCTCCGCACCGGCTTCGGCGGAGTCGAAGCGCACGGTGGTCACGGACCGGTAGGTGCCGCCCTCCTGCGCTCCGGAGAGGTCGAGATCGATCTCGTACGCGTCCACGGTCAGCAGGCGCGCCCGCTCCTGTGCCTCTTCGCGGGTCAGATTGGTGCCAGGCACGCGGTCATCTCCTTGGTATGTGACGTTTCTGGTCATCCTTCCACGCCACAGACTCCGGCGGGGGGCCCGGTCCGCGGCGGGTGCGCGCTTACGAAAGGGCGGCCACCGCACACCGGTGGCCGCCCTTTCCCGTATCCGTCGGGCGTCAGAGCCTGCCGGGTGACCTCCGACCGGGCGGATCTGAGGTCACCCGGCAGGCTCTCAGCCGTTCAGCTCCGCCGCGACCAGCTCCGCGATCTGCACCGCGTTCAGTGCCGCGCCCTTGCGCAGGTTGTCGTTGGAGACGAAGAGCGCGAGGCCGTTCTCCACGGTCTCGTCGACCCGGATCCGGCCGACGAACGAGGCGTCCTTGCCGGCCGCCTGCAGCGGGGTGGGGATCTCGGAGATCTCGACGCCCGGCGCGTCCTTCAGCAGCTCGTACGCGCGCGCCACGCTGATCGGGCGGGCGAAACGGGCGTTGACCTGGAGCGAGTGACCGGAGAAGACCGGGACGCGGACGCAGGTGCCGGACACCTTCAGCTCCGGGATCTCCAGGATCTTGCGGGACTCGTTGCGGAGCTTCTGCTCCTCGTCGGTCTCGAAGGAGCCGTCGTCCACGATCGAGCCGGCCAGCGGCAGCACGTTGAAGGCGATCGGGCGCTTGTAGACGCCCGGCTCGGGGAACTCGACGGCCTCGCCGTCGTGGGTGAGCTTGTCGGCGTCGGCGACGACCTTGGCCGCCTGGCCGTGCAACTCGGCGACGCCGGCCAGACCGGAGCCGGACACCGCCTGGTAGGTGGCGACGGTCAGCGTCTGGAGACCGGCCTCGTCGTGCAGCGGGCGCAGCACGGGCATGGCGGCCATCGTGGTGCAGTTCGGGTTGGCGATGATGCCCTTGGGCCGGTTCGCGATCGCGTGCGCGTTGACCTCGGAGACGACGAGCGGGACCTCGGGGTCCTTGCGCCAGGCGGAGGAGTTGTCGATCACGACGGCACCCTGCGCGGCGACCTTCTCGGCGAGCGCCTTCGACGTCGCGCCACCGGCCGAGAACAGCACGATGTCCAGCCCGGTGTAGTCGGCCGTCGAGGCGTCCTCGACGGTGATCTCGCGGCCCTGCCACTCGATCGTCGAGCCCGCGGAGCGCGCGGAGGCGAACAGCCTCAGTTCGTCGGCCGGGAACTTGCGCTCGGCCAGGATCCTGCGCATGACTGTGCCGACCTGACCGGTGGCGCCGACGATTCCGACCTTCACAGGGACTCCTTCGAACGTACGAGGTGGCACGGTTGCCGGTCCATGATGCGGGTGCAAACGGCTTCCTTGTCCAATCCATTGTCCGGGGTACGGACAGCGCCCGCCCGGCCGGGCGCACAGCAGTGGGGCGGGAGCTCCATCGAGCGCCCGCCCCACTGCCGTGCATGTCGTACGGATCACACGGTGACCGTTACGGCGTGACCTTCTCGATCACGACGCTGCCGGTGCCCGCGGGGGTCCCGTGGCCGTTCACCAGGTGGACCTCGCCGAAGAACTGCCGGCCCTCGGGGGCCGTCCCGGCGACCGCGACCTCGGCACCGATCTGCGCCGAGGCGCCGTTGGCCAGGTTCACGGCCTTCGACTCGTCGACCTTGATCGTGCCGAGCGACGGTGCGTAGTACACGTCGCGGTAGTCGTACGTGGTGGTGCCGGCCGGGACGTCGTAGCCGTCGATCACGACGGTGTACGTACCGGCGGCGGGGTCCGCCAGGCTGACCGCCTCCTCGGAGCCCGCCGTGGTGGACTTGCCGACCTCGCTGTCGCCCCGGTAGACGTACAGGTCCAGGTCCGCGTTGGCGTCCGAGGTGCCGCCGATGGCGACGTCCAGCTTCTCGACGCCCTCACCGATGGTGACCGTGTACTCCTGCTGGTCGCCCGTCTTGATCGACGGCTTCGCGACCTTGGCCGAGCCCAGCGAGCCGCCCTTGAGCGCGCCCTCCAGGGCACCCGCGTTGTTGGTGACCTTCCAGTTCACCGCGGCCGGGGTGCCGATCTTCGCCTCGGCGATGGTCTGCACCGCCGGGTCGAAGGTGGCACCGAGCAGCGAGACATCCAGCTTGTACGGGTTGTCCAGCAGCGGCGACGTACGCCGTGCCTCGACCTCGATCTCCCAGACGCCCGGCTGCGGGTCCTTGTACGAGCGCACGTCCGGACGGCAGGTGTTGGCCGGGTTCTCGTAGTTCGGGTAGCAGAAGATCGTGGAGCTGTCCTCCGACTGCACCCCGTACGGGTGGATGGAGATGAAGCGGGTCTGGCTGCCCGAGCGCAGCGCGCCCATGGCGACCTCAAGGGTCTTGGCGCCCTCCGGCACGGTCACGAAGTACGACGTGGTGCCGTTGCGCTGAACCGAGCCGGACGTCTTGAACGCGTAGGCGGGCTTCACGAGCTTCGAGGAGACGACCACCGTGGTGAGGACCTGCTGGTCCACACCGACGGTCTTGCGGTCGTCGACCCGCAGGATCGCGCTGTGCACGCCCGCGCTGCCCGGCTTCGCCTGCACCTTGACGGTGACGGGCTTGCCCAGCGGCAGGGAGACCGTGCTCGAACCGGCCAGCTTGAAGGTGCCGTCGTTGTTCTTCCACGACAGCTTGTGCTTGACGGCCTTGTCCGGACCCGTGGTGCGGGTGATCGTGACGTCGTACGACTTCTTCTGGCCGGCCTTCAGGCCACCCTCGCGGTCGTACAGGCCGGTACCGAAGCCGGGGGTCTTCAGCGCGAAGTCGATCGCGGTGTCGACCGGGGCCTTCACCGAGTACTCGTGCGCCGGGGCACCCTGCTTCTCGATCTGCTTCCAGGCACCGACGATGTTGATCAGACCGGAGCCCTGGGCGTGCGCGGGCACACCCTTGATGTGGGTGGCGGTGCTGGTCAGCGCGGTGCGCAGATCGGCCGGGGGCAGCTCGATGTGCTTCTGCTTCGCGGCGGACAGCAGCAGCGCGGTCGCACCGGCGGCCTGCGGCGAGGACATCGAGGTGCCCTGCAGCATGGAGTAGCCCGCAGGAAGCGAGTAGCCCGCCTCCTTGACCGGGCCGCCGGGCAGCCAGGTCTGGGTGGTGTTGATGGCCGCACCCGGGGCCGTCAGGATCGGCGCGAAGCCGCCGTCCTCACGCGGACCGCGCGAGGAGAAGGGCAGCATGTCGTACTTCTTGGTGACGTTCGAGCCGTAGTTGGCGGCCCAGGTCTCCTTGGAGATCGACGCGCCGACGGAGATGACGTGGTCGGCGAGACCGGGGTCACCGATGGTGTTGACACCCGGGCCCTCGTTGCCGGCCGAGATGACCAGCTGGACGCCGTAGATGTCGATGAGCCGCTTGTAGAGCTCGGCGCGGGCGTTGTTGCCGTCGTTGAGCGGCGGCAGGCCACCGATCGACATGTTGACGACATCGACACCGCGGTTCACGACGAGGTCGATCATGCCCTCGGTGAGCGCGATGTTGGTGCAGCCGCCGGACCAGGTGCAGGCACGCGAGGAGACGATCTTCGCGCCCGGTGCGGCACCGTTCATCTTGCCGCCGAACAGGCCGTTCGCGGCGGTGATGCCCGCGACGTGGGTGCCGTGCTCGCTCTCGATGACGCCGATGCTGACGAAGTCGGAAGTGTCACCGGCGTCGTTGTGGACGACGTCCTTGCGGGTCTCGACGACGAACGGGATCCGCTCGACGACATCGGTCCGCGGGTCGTCCTTGCCGAAGTAGGAGACCTGGTGCTTCTCCTTGTACGGCTTCATGACGGCGTCGTCGGAGAAGTCCGCGTTGTTGTTCAGGTCGACGCGGGTGGTGCCGGTGACCGGGTCGTAGAGCACGGCCCAGACATCGGTGGTGTCGCCGTCGCGGTTCAGGTCGCCCGCCATGTCGCCGCCCTTGGTGGCGGCCTCGGCGAACAGCTTGATCTTGTACTCGCCCGCGGGCGCCTTGTACGTACGGCCCTCGTACGTGAACACCGGGCCGGACACGGCGTCCGTCATCTGCAGCCAGGTGCCGTCGTCGTCGCTGACCGGGTCGGTCGCGGTGACCCAGTCGACGATCTTGCGGGCGCCGGTGGTGGTCTTCTGCAGCGCCGGGTGGCCGACGTCGACACCCGAGTCGAGGACGCCGATGGTCACCCCGCGGCCGTCGGCCTTCGGGTGCTGCTGGACGAAGTCGACCGCGCCCGTCTCGAAGGACGGGTTGTACGGGTTCTTCGCCGGGGTCTTCTTGCCGGGCGCCGGGTAGGAACCGGTCGCCCTGATGCCGGCCTTGGCACCGGCCGCACGGTCGGCGGCGGGGGTCGGGTCGTCCAGCTTGATCTCCTGCTTGAGATCGATGCCGTGGACGGACGACAGCTTGGAGGCCGCCTTGATGGTCGCGTCGGCGGACGCGGTGGGCACGGTGGCCCGTACGTAGCCGAGCTTGTCGTACGCACGTCCCAGCACGGACCCCTTGACGGCGTCCAGCTGCTTGGCGACCTGCTCGGTCGCACCGGGAGTGGTGGCGACCATCATCGTGACGTTCTTCTGGCCCTTGGCCTTCGCCTTGGCCAGCAGCTGCTCGTCGTTCGTGCCGAGCTTGTCGGCCGTGGCGCCCTTGGCGGCCGATTTCACGGGAGCGGGGGCAGGGGCGTCGGCGGCGAAGACGGGGGCGGCACCGGTGGCGGCCAGCGCGGCCACCAGACCGGCAGCGGCCGCGACTCGGGCCGCGCGTCTCGCCCCGGGTATGGAACTGGGGGACTCGGAGGTCATCAGCATCCCTGGATATGAAAGAGAGAGTCCGGAATTCGGTACCGGATGACCGCTCACCCTTTCGTAAATGACCGGGGTTTGTGGAGAGTTGAAGGGGGCGAGATGAGGACATGGCGGGCTTCCGCCACCGGGGCTGATGTGCCATCAGGAATAAAGCGGTGAATAAGCGGCGCCTGTGACCCGCTGGGTGACGCCCATGACCCGCTGAGCGACGCCTATGACCCGCCCGCCGTTCTCAACGGGGCAGGATCATCACATACGCCGCCGGTTCGCGGTCGGCCGCCGCCATCAGCGCCGTACGCACCACGACCGCCTGCTGCTCGCTCGCGTCGCGGAGCTTCTTCGGTGCGAGGCGGACGACGGTGACGCCGAGCCGCTCCAGGTGCTCCCGCTCCGCGGCGTACCCGGACCACCGGCCCCCCTGCTCCCGCTCCTCCCGGTACCGGCCGTCGTCGGGCCCGCCGCGCCGCGGCGCTTTGGTGTCGAGTTCCACGGCGACCGCCTGCTCGGGCCAGTAGGCGTCCACGCCGCCGAGGCAGGGGCCGCCGGGCAGGCGCAGCTCCACGTTCCACAGCGGCTCCGGCAGCCCGTACGTCCGCACCATGTCGTACAGCCGGCTCTCCGCCAGCGCCCGGCCCTCGGCGAGGAACGAGTCGACGGCCTGCACCACCTGTGGCCGGCCCAGCAGCTTCGCGCGGCTCAACTCGCGTACGACGGCGGCTGGTTCGCAGTACCCGCCGCGCACCGCCTCGATGAGCAGCCCGCGCACGGCCAAGGGGTCCCCGAGCCCGGCGACCGCGTCCGCGAGCGCCCGCTCCACGGGGGCCACGGGCAGGCCGTGCACCTGCTCGGCGCGGGGCGCTTCGGAGCAGCGCACCAGGCGCACGTACCCGACCGGGCGCAGCCGCCGGGTGCGCGGCACCAGTACGTCGATGTCGTCCGCAGACGCGGGCGGCGGCACGGCGGCGAACCCGTGCAGGGCGAGCGCGGCGAGCCCGGTGAGCATGGCCTCGCCGTACCCGGGCTCCGTCTCCGGCTCCCGTCCCGACTGCGCCGGTACGCTCCGGCGGCCGGAGGCCGGTGGCCGTCCGGCGTACAGCAGGGCGGCACGCAGCCGTTCCTCGCCGGTGGGCGGTTCCGGGTGCAGGACGTACACGCCGGGCAGCGGCTGCTGCCACGGCCCACCGGCCCCGCAGTGCGCGGCGGCCTGCGCGGCGGACACGCCCTGCTCCCTCAACTGCGCTGCGGACAGCACGCGTTGGCGGAGATCGTCGGCGATGCGGGGGTGGCAGGGGGAGGGCGGGGTGTTCTGGGTCATGCTTCGGGGTATCCCGCATGGCACCACGGTGCTAACCCCTGTTACACGCTCGTCGACAATTCAGGACAACGCCGTCCTAAAGTACGCACGTTCGACGACCGAAAGGGCCCGTCTCGGCCGCCTTCCGGCGGCCGAAAGGCAGCCGAAGGCGGCCGGGGCGGTCCGGGGCAGGGCACCTGGCCCCGCCCCGGACCGCCCCGGCCCGCCCCGCGTCCGTCAGATCCCGGCCCCGGCCCCGGCCTCCGCCGCGCCCGCGTCGCACGCCTGCGCCCGCAACGCCCGCGCCAGATCGTCCCGGGCCTCCAGTACCAGCCTCCGCAGAGCCGGCGCCGCATCCGCGTGGGCGGCCAGCCACGTGTCCGTCGCGGCCAGCGTCGACGGGTCGTCCTGAAGGGCCGGGAACAGGCCCTTGACCACGATCACCCCGATCTGGATCGACCGCTCGGCCCACACCCGCTCGATCGCGTCGAAGTACTTGCCCGCGTACGGCGCCAGCAACTCCCGCTGCGACGACTGGGTGAAGCCCGAGATCGTCGCCTCCACCAACGCGTTGGACAGCGCCTCCGACTCCACGACGCCCGCCCAGGCCTGCCCCTTGACCGCCTCGGAGGGCCGGGAGGCCAGGCACCGCACCTGGTGCCGCTTGCCGGACGCCGTGTCGTCGCGGTCCAGCTCGGCATCGATCACCGACTCGTCGGCCACACCGTGCGAGGCCAGCGGGGACAGGAACGCCCACCGCAGCTCCTGGTCGACGTCGAGCCCGTCGATCCGGGCCGAGCCGTCCAGCAGCCCGGACAGCAGCTGGAAGTCCGCGTCCGAGTCGGCGACCGACGCGAAGAACCGCGCCCACGCCAGCTGGTGCTCGCTGCCCGGCTCGGCGACCCGCAGCTCCCGCAGCGCACCCTCGGCCAGCGCCCGGCCGCCCCCCTCGCGCCACCCGGGCGCCGCGTACTGCACGAGCGCGGTCCGGGTCCAGATGTGCAGCATCTGCAGCACGCCGATGTCGGACTCCCGGCCCGAGAAGGCCAGGACGAGCGAGACGAAGTCGCGGGCCGGCATCAGACCGTCCCGGGTCAGGCTCCACAGCGCCGACCAGCACAGCGCCCGCGCCAGAGGGTCGGTCATGTCACCGAGGTGCGCCCGCAGCGTGGCCAGCGACACCTCGTCGAAGCGGACCTTGCAGTACGTGAGGTCGTCGTCGTTGACCAGGATCAGCTCGGGCCGCTCGGCCCCCGCCAGCTCCCCGACCACCGTGCGCGGACCGGCCACGTCCACCTCGGCGCGGGCGTACCGCACCAGGTCGCCGTCGGCGGCACACCGGTACAGGCCCACCGCGACCCGGTGCGGCCGCAGCTCCGGGTGGGAGTCGGCCGCCTCCTGGAGGACCGCCAGCTCCGTGATCCGGTCCGCCGAGTCGTACGTCACCACCGGCGTCAGCGAGTTGACGCCCGCGGTCTGCAGCCACGACCGCGACCAGGCGGTCATGTCACGCCCGGACGTCTCGGCCAGCACGGACAGCAGATCGCCCAGCTGGGTGTTGCCGTAGGCGTGCTTCTTGAAGTAGCGCCGGGCACCCTCCAGGAACGCCTCCCGCCCCACGTACGCGACCAGCTGCTTCAGGACCGAGGCGCCCTTGGCGTACGTGATGCCGTCGAAGTTCAGCTTGGCGTCCTCCAGGTCACGGATGTCGGCCGTGATCGGGTGCGTGGACGGCAGCTGGTCGGCGCGGTACGCCCAGGACTTGCGATTGTTGGCGAAGGTGATCCAGCCGTTCTCGAAACGGGTCGCCCCGACCATCGCGAAGACGCCCATGAAGTCGGCGAAGGACTCCTTCAGCCACAGGTCGTCCCACCACTGCATGGTGACGAGGTCGCCGAACCACATGTGCGCCATCTCGTGCAGGATGACGTTGGCCCGGCCCTCGTACGCGGCCTGCGTCACCTTGCCGCGGAAGATGAACTCCTCGCGGAACGTGACACAGCCCGGGTTCTCCATCGCGCCGAGGTTGTACTCGGGCACGAACGCCTGGTCGTACTTCCCGAACGGATACGGGTAGTCGAAGTTGTCGTGGAAGAAGTCCAGGCCCTGCTTGGTGATCAGGAAGACGTCGTCCGCGTCGAAGTGCCGGGCGAGCCCCTTGCGGCACATCGCGCCGAGCGGGATCTCCAGCGTCGTACCGTCCTCGAAGGTACGGCTGTAGGAGTCCGTCACGTAGTGGTACGGACCGGCGACGACCGCCGTGATGTACGTGGAGATCGGCTTCGTCTCGGCGAACCGCCAGACCCCGCCGTCCCGCGACTCCTCCGCCCCGTTGCTCCAGACCGTCCAGCCCTCCGGCGCCGTCACCTGGAAGCGGAAGGGGGCCTTCAGGTCGGGCTGCTCGAAGTTGGTGAAGACGCGCCGCGAGTCGGCCGGCTCGTACTGCGTGTAGAGGTAGACCTCGCCGTCCTCCGGGTCGACGAAGCGGTGCATGCCCTCACCGGTCCGGCTGTACGCGCACTGCGCGTCGACCACCAGGACGTTCTCGCCCTCCGGCAGCTCGTCCAGCGCCACCCGCGTGCCGTCGAAGACCGCGGCGGGATCGAGCGACCGCCCGTTCAGCGTCACCGCGTTCACGGCCGGCGCCACCAGATCCGCGAAGGTCGACGCCCCCGCCCGCGCGTTGCGGAACCGGATCGTGGTCACCGAGCGGAAGGTCCGCGGAGCGGAGGCGGCGTCCTGGCCCCCGTCGGGACCACCGACGGCGGAACGCAGATCGAGCTCGACCTCGTAACCGTCGACGGTCAGCAGCTCGGCCCTTGCTCGGGCCTCGTCGCGGGACAGGTTCTCACCGGGCACGGGCGCACTCCTTTGTGTCACGTTCGAATGGTTTTGATCCTCCCATGCTGCTACTCGGCCCGGCACTCGGGAATGGCGGGCGCCTCCGGGGACGTTCTGCGCACAGATGCGATCGCCCTTACGAGGAGAGACGATGCCCGACAACAGCACGGCGGCCGGCAAGACCCCTGTCGATTTCTGGTTCGACCCGCTCTGCCCCTGGGCCTGGATGACCTCCCGCTGGATGCTGGAGGTGGAGAAGGTCCGCGACGTCGAGGTCCGCTGGCACGTGATGAGCCTGTCCGTCCTCAACGAGGACCGGATCGACGAGCTGCCGGAGGAGTACCGCGAGCTGCTGGAGAAGGGGTGGGGCCCGGTCCGCGTAGTCATCGCCGCCCAGCAGAAGCACGGCGACGAGGTCGTCGGCCCGCTGTACACCGCGCTCGGCACCCGCTTCCACAACCAGGGCGAGGGCGCCACCCGCGAGGCGGTCGTGGGGGCGCTCCAGGACGTCGGCCTGCCCGTCGAGCTGGCGGACTTCGCGGACTCGGACGTGTACGACGCCGAGCTGCGCGCCTCGCACAAGGAGGGCATCGACAAGGTCGGCCAGGACGTCGGCACCCCGGTCATCGCCGTGCCGGGCGCGGACGGCGAGCAGATCGCCTTCTTCGGCCCGGTCGTCACCCCCGCCCCGAAGGGCGAGGCGGCGGCGAAGCTGTGGGACGGCACGCTGCTGGTGGCGTCGACCCCCGGCTTCTACGAGATCAAGCGGACCCGGACGCAGGACCCGATCTTCGACTGATCCACCAGGCGCGGCGCGGGGCCGTCCGCCGCACGGCCCCGCACCGCCCCGCCTCACGCGTGCGGCGAGCCGTTCTGCGCCGGGGGTGGCGGTCGGGGTCCTCGTCCTCGTCGAAGTCGCCCAGGTCCAGCGGCGGCCGACCGGGGGAAGGGCACCCGAGCAGGGGCGGCAGGAGCCCGCCCATCCCCTTCGGCCGGACCGTCTCCCGGGTGACCGCCAGCTCGTCCACCGGCCACCAACGATGGCCGTACCGGGCCTCGTCGGTCTCCACCCGCATCGCCGCCACCTCGGCGGCGGTGACGCGGGCCACGCGGTACTCCTCGTACTGGTCGAAGCCCTGACCGTCCACGCTGAACAGTGTCTGCCGGGTCCACACCACCGGCCCCAGCCGGTCGGCCGGCAGCCTCAGCGCGGTCTCCTCCCGGACCTCCCGTATCGCGGCCCGCACATAATCCTCGCCGTCCTCGACCCCACCGCCGACGGTGAACCACCACCGGGCACCGTCCCGCCTGGGGTCCCTGCCGCACAACAGCAGCAGCCGGTCATGCTTGTCGATCAGCAGAACCCGCGACGTCCACCGCTTCCGAAGTCCCATGCGGCGCCACACTATCCACGGCTCCCGCGGCCCGGCGACCGGCCGCGGTCAGGGCCAGGGTGACCGCGAGCGAGGCCGCCGCCATCACGGTCATCGCCGTCGCGGGGGAGGTCCACTGGGCAACGGTGCCGGCCAGCGCCGCCGCGACGCCCTGCATGGTGAGCATCCCGGAGGAGTGCAGGCCGAGCGCCTGACCGGTGAACTCGTCCGGGGTCAGGGCCATCAGCCGCTCCTGGAACAGCAGACTCGCCGAGAACCCGACCGAGGCGAGCATCGCCAGGGCGAGCGCCAGTGGGAGCGCCGGGCGCGCGGCGAAGAGCAGATAAGGGGCGGCCAGGAGCAGCTGCAACGGCGTGGCCAGTCGCCCCCGCCAGCGCCGCGCGACGAACCGGCCCGCCACGGTGTCCCCGATGAGCATCCCCAGCGCGGCGCAGGCGAAGAGGAGCCCGGCGTGCTCGGGGGCGTACGGGACGAAGAGCGACTCGCAGCCGACGATCAGCCCGTTCGGCACCCAGAGCGCGAGATAGACCCGGCGGCGCGGGCCCGAGGACCACAGCAGGGCGTTGATCCGCCAGGTCTCGGCAGCCGACGGCCGCCCGGCTGCGCGCGGCGGCCGGCGCATCAGCCCGAACCGGGCGACCGCCGCACCCGTCAGATACAGGGCGGCGGCGACCAGCAGCGTGCCGCGCGCGGAGAGCGTCGTCACCAGAAGCCCACCGAGCGCGAACCCGCCGATCTGCATCAGGCCGGAGCACATGTTCAGTACGGAACGCCCCAGCAGATAGCCGTCCTTGGGCAGCACCTCGTTGAGCAGTCCGTACCGCACACCGCCGCCCACGGCCGCGACCACGCCCTCGGCCAGGATGATCGCGAAGACCACCGGCAGCGGCAGCCCGGGCACGGCGAGGACGGCGGTGGCCAGCCCGAAGGCGAGCGCCAGACCGGTCATCGCGGCCCGGGGCGGCAGCCGGTCCGCCGCCGACATCAGCACGGTCGCCCCGATCATCTGGGCGAGCGAGGAGCCGAACATGGACAGGGCGGCGAGCAGCGGCGAGTCGGTCGCGGCGTAGACGAGGGTGCCGAGGGCCAGCCCGCTCGTCGTCGACGCGGCGACCTGTACGGCACTGGTCGCGAAGAGCGGTCCGAACTGCGGCGTACGGAAGAGTTCCCGGTAGGTGCGCATGCGGGGAGTCTCGGCGGCGGCCCGGGACGACCGTTACAGTTTCGCGCGGAGGCGAAACGTCATGGGTACGTGGCAGATCGACACGGACACGCTCGCGGGGAGCCGGTTCGTCGTCTCACCCCTCGCCGAGACCGTCTCCGCACTGAACTCCCTGGAGCGGGGCCGGCCCGAGCACCCCGGCGAACGGGCCTGGCTCGACGCCCATCTGCCCGCCTACCGCGCCCGGCAGGCCGCCGACCCGGTCGCGGCACTTCTCATACCGGCGGCGCTCGGCGGCAGCTGGAACGCGGACTTCATCACGCCCACGCCGACGGGGGAGGGCGCCCCGTCCTTCGAGGAGGAGCTGGCCCCCGCCCGGTCGACCACCCCCGAGCGCGCCCGTGCGGACCTGGCGGTGTCGCTCGGCGGCGCCCCACTCCCGGCGCTCCTGGACCGCGACGACCTGGCCCAGCGAGCCGCCGACGTCCTGCACTGGGTCTGGCTGCACACCGTGCTCCCGGACTGGCCGCGCCGCCGCCGGATCATCGAGGCGGACATCGTCGCGCGGACCGGTCAGCTGAGCCAGGGCGGCTGGGCCGCCGCCCTGAGCGGTCTGCGCCCGGGAATGCGGTGGCTCGGCGGGAGCCGGCTCCAGATCAACGCGTACGACTATCCCCCGAAGCAACTCTTCGGCGTACGGCTGCTGTTCGTCCCGGTCACCCAGCGCTCGGGCTGGGTCTCCTGGGACGACGAAGCCCAGCGCTACGCGGTCGTCTACCCCTGCTCCGGCACCCTGGCCGACGCGGACCGGGCCCGGGTCCCGGACAGCCTGTCCCGCCTCCTCGGTCCTGGGCGAGCAGCTCTCCTCGTCCTCCTCGCCGACCCGAAGAGCACCACCCAGCTGGTGGCCCTGACCGACCAGGCCCTCGGCTCGGTCGGCCGCCACCTCAAGATCCTCCTCGACGCGGGCCTGGCAGACCGCCGCAGAGCCGGCCGATCGGTCCTGTACTTCCGCACGGATGCGGGGGACGTGCTGGTGGGGGCTCAGCGGGGCGGCTCACGGTGCTCCCCCCGGGCATGACCGGCATCGATGCGGCGGCGGCCCTGCAACGCGAGCTCCCGGCTGCGAAGGTCGTCGTCATCACCTTCGGTCGCCCCGGCTTCCCAACTGGCCGAGCGGTCCGCATCGCGCGCGAGAAGTGCTGGCTGTAGTGCGCCGGGACGGCTCAGGTGGGGAATTCGCCGAGCCAGCTGTGCTGGAGGAAATGCTTGGGCAGGTACTCGGATTCGACGCCGATGGGGAACTTTCCGTCATAGGCGAGGCAGGCGATGGCGAGGGGGCCGAGGGCGATGCTGCCGTCGATGTCGGTGGTGCGTTCCTCGGTCAGGGTCCAGTAGGCCTGGTGCAGTTTCAGGGCTTCGACCAGGGCAGGCGTGAAGCCCTCGGTGTCCCTGGTGACGAAGTGGTAAAAGAGGTTGATCGGCGGATAGAGCTGCCCCTGCAGCAGGTCGAGCGGGGCGATCCGTGCCACCGAGGGGTCTGACATCTCGATCGCGGCGGTGAGCTTCTCCACCAGCCCCGGCCGCCGAAGCCAGTAGGTCTGAAGCGCATCGACCCAGTGATAAATGTACTCGTCGTACGCCCCCTCCGGAGCGTGCAGCCGCTCCAGCGGGATCTCGCACAACTGTGTCATCCGCTGCTGCTCACGGCAGATGACGGCAAGCCAGAACGCCGTCAGCCAGTTGCCCGCATCAGCGGCCGACAACGGGCCGACAGCCGGGAGAGTTCGTAGCTTTCGGTCGATGCGACACTCGATTGTTCCTTCGCTCATCCCCGTCACGGCGAAGAGTGCCGAGCCGAGCTGCATCGCGTTGACTGCGGCCTCCCACGTCTCTGCATTCGCTGCTCGTGGGTCGACGACGCAATGAGCATTCAGGGCCATGACAGCCGTACTGAATGCGAAGTCGATCACGTCTGCGGACTCTTCAGTCCTGTCGATTCGCCTGGTTACTCGCTCACTCAGCTGCTCCGCGAAGCTCTCGGCGTCGGGGCCGCCGGGCAAGGCGTGGCGGATGAAGGATTCGGTCACGAAATAGTTCCCTTACTTATATCGAATCGCCTGTACCTGTAGCCATTGTACGTCCCTGAGTTCTTTTCTCCCTTAACTACGACATATTCGAGCTTTTCTGTTCCTAGGACTCTTTCTATGGCGTCGACGAGCTTTGTTTCTCCTCGCTTTTCCATGAGTTTGAGGATTTCTGAGAAATATTCTTTGCTTCCTTGGGAAACTTGCTTACCGTTTGGTAGGGTCCTTCTCCCAAGTTCTGTCGTCGTGCTGCTCTTCGCCTCGATGACAACGACGCGCCCGTCTTCGTGCGTCCATATTTGATCGAACTGGTCGTTTCCGCTGTTCGGGCCGAGAAGTTCTTCCTTCTGGAACCCCGGATGTTGCTCGGCCATGTAATGGTACTCGGCCACCTTCTCCCCGAATTCCTCGGCGGCATGTCCCATCTGGGTGTGGGATTCTTTGTATGTGCCTTTTGCCTCCCCCCAGAGCCCGGCTGATTCGAACGTGCCTTGAGCTTCATGGGCCCTGGCCGCCTCTGCCTTCCATTCCGTTACCAGGTTGTCCCACCGGATGGCGAAGTGTCGCTTCCTCGTGGCCTCTTCCAGGATTTTTAGTCTGAACTTGCTTTTGACTGTTTCCGCTTTCGCGGAAACATATCCCTCGTCCAGGTAGTGAGGGGTGGGGGGAGCTGGAACATCCTTGGCGCGAATCCACGGGGTATGTTCCGACAGTCGGGTGAGCTGCGGTGGCGCAAAGCCGCTTGCGTCGTTCCGCTCCACCCTGATGCGTGTTCCGTCTTTTCTGTAGTAACGCTCGAAGTAACCCGGCTCTTCGTTGGCGCGGTGGACCTGGATTTCCTCGATCTGCTCTCGGGTGAGTGAATTGCGAGGTCCGTAGGGGTTGGCGCCGTCGCGCATGAAGCTGGGGCGTGGCACGGGCTGGCGTTGCGGCGGGATTGCGCTGTCGCCGATGTGAGTGCCGCCGCCGCGGCCGCCGGTGCCCGGAGGGCCGGGGTGGCCGGAGCCGGTGTGGAGGTCGTGGCCGGCGGTGGGGCCTGTGCCTGATGGCCCGGTGTGGTGGGCAGGCCCATTTCCGCCTGATCTGCCGCTGGGGGCGTTGCTGTCCAGATGGTTGCTGGGTGTGTTGTCGCCGACTCCGCCGCCAGGTGCGTGGTGGGGGCCGCTGCCCGGCAGATGGTTGCCCGCACTTCCGCCCGATGCGTCGCTTCCGGGCCGGCCGAGGTCGCCCAGGTCGTTGCCGAGGTGGATGGCGTCGTCGCCGGTACGGGCGCCTGCGCCGGTCAGGGCCGGTTCGCGTATGGGGTCCGGGGTTTGTGTGTGGGGGTTCGTTCCTGCCTGGTCGGCGCGTTGGGCGAGGGTGCCGTCCTCGTTGTAGAGGTTCCCGTGGCGGTCGAGGTAGGAGGCGCCTTCGTCGAAGGGGGATCTGACCGTTCCTTCGGGGAGTGCGACGGCGTTGTCGGGGAGTTTGACGGTGCCGTCGGGGAGGGTGGTCGCGCCTTCGGGGACGGTGGCGCCTTCAGGGAGGCGGAGGGTGCCGTCGGGGAGTCTGAGGGTGCCTTCGGGGAGGGTGATGACGTGATCGGGGAGGGGCGGGAACTCGACGTGGCCCAGGCCCTTGAGGCCGGCCATGACGTCGCCGATCCTCCTCAGCCCGACGCCCGCGCCCTTGAAGACGTAGGTCATGGGGTCCACGGCGCGGGCGGTCTTGCTGGTGAGGGAGAGGGCCTTGGCGGCCAGGCCGGCTTTGCCCGCGCCTGCTGCGGCGCCGCCGGTGCCGCCGGTGAAGACGGTGGTCAGGACGTTGAAGGTGACCGCTCCGGCGGCGCGGGAGGGGTTGCTGCCCCACTGGTCCCAGGCGATCAGTGCCTTGCCAGTCTCCTTCACCGCGGTCTGGGAGTCGCGTATCCAGGCCGAGTGGTCGCCGGGCAGGGCGTGCAGGACGAGCATCGCGGCGGGGGAGAGCCCGGTGGCGAGTTTGGCCAGACCGGTCCATGCCTCTTTCGCGGCGTCCCCGCCCTCGAAGCCGGCCAGGGTGCCCAGGCCTTTGAGGGTGCCCCAGACCCCGTCGACGAGGAACCCCTTGCCGAAGTCGTAGGCGTGCTCCCACACCTGCCACCAGGGCGTCGACTCCTCGACCGCCTCTCCCCAGGGCAGGCTCTTGGCCTGCTTGAGGGCCTCGGCGTCGTACCCGTACACGCCCTCCTTCTTGCCGGAGCCGTCATCGATCTTCAGCGCCTTGCCGCCGACCAGGGCGACGATCTTGGCGTGACAGGCCCGTTCCACCTCCTGGAAGGCGGTCCAGACCTCGGCTATCTCGCTACGGCGCCGGTTGTTCTCCTCGACCAGGTCACCGTCCTCGCGCCACTCGTCGTCGCCTTCGGCCCTGACCCGGAAGGCGACCGCGTCCCGCTTCAGCTCCTTGAGCTTCTCCACCAGCGGGAACGCATCGTCCGAGTACGTACTCAGCGCACCGGCGATGACGCACAGGTCCGAACTCAGAGACAGCCCGGTCGCCGCCACCGGCCTGGTCGTCGCGAACAACTGCTCCGCCTCGGGCGCCTTGTAGAAGGCGCTCAGCCCGCCGAAGCTGCTGTGCACATCACCGGCAGCCGTCGCGATCGCGGCCCCGTGGCCCGACAGAGCCGTCACCTTCGTGTCGAGCAGCGCCAGATCACCGGTGAACACCGGTATCCCCACCGGGTCGACCGGCTCGGCGTCACTCACCGGTGACCCTGCATGCCCTTGAGGACGTCCAGACGTACGGCCCTCGCCGCGTCCTGCGCGTTCCTGGCCGTCTCCAGATCACCCTCGCAGTACGCGTTGGTGGCCTCCACCGCACCCAGCACGGACGCCTCGATCCGCTCGGCCGCCGCCTTGAGGTCCTTCTTGCGCACACCCAGATACTCACCCAGCGCCGCGGCCACCGGCCCCATCGCCTGGCGGGACAACGGCGCCTGACCCGGAGCCACCGGCCCCTGAAGGTGCGTGACCGCCTGCGGGCCCGGCACCGCCGTACCCGCCGCCTGAGCCGCCTCCGACACCGTCGTCATCAGCGCCGTCAGGGCCTTCTCCAGATCACCGGCATGCGTACCGACAACCTTCAACTGCCCCTGCACACCCTGCGGTCTGATGTCCCATGCCACCATGGAGAGCCCCCTCGTGCCGGTTGCCCTCGACGTCAGGGGCTTCCGGAAGTCTGAACAACCGTTCGCACGCTCTTCTTTATCAACTCGGACATCGCTGATGCAATCAGCAAATCAACAATCAGCCAACTGTGGCCAGTGCGTGATGGGGAGACCAGGTTCGTGCGTTCACATGGGCTTCGTGTGAGAGCCGGGGCTGGCTCTGCGCTTCCGCACCCAGGCGGCGGATTTGCTGGCGGAGGCACGGTGGTTTCGTGGACGGGCCGGTGCTTGGGCCGTGGATCGCGACTTCGGGGTCGTCGGCATCCCCGGATGTCCCGTCTGACAGGGTTGGCCGATGGTCGAGCGCGAAGATTCCCACCCTGACGACCAGTCGGCGCGGGCACTCCAGTCGTTCCTCGCCGCGCTGTGGAGCATGGTCGTCGACGAGGACAGTTACACCGATGGTCACCCGTCCTGGCTCGAACCCGAGCTGAGGGGTCACCAGCAGGGTAACGATCCCGTCGGCCCGGGGGCGAGCGCGCTCCAGCGGGTGCTGGCGTGCGGCGTGGACCCGGACGATCTCACCGACCTGGTACGGGAGATGCAGCATGAAGTCCTCTACAACGTCTGCCAGTTGATCGACGATCCCGGATTGCTGGGAATCGGCCTGGACCACGAGGGGGCCCCGCCCGCGGAATTCCGCTGGGAGCTCGTGGCGGTCCGCGACGAGGAGCCGGCAGGGCGAGCGCCGGTCCACGGGCTGCACTCCTCGCTCGACGAACTCGACCCCAGCGGCCGCCACGGCGAGCCGCGCGGCCGCCCGATTCCCGCCCGGCTGCCGGGCCACCCGCTCCACGCGAGGCTCGCCGTCGCCCACGCACGTGCGGGCGACCGCATCCAGGCGATCAACACCTGGCGCAAGTCGACCGGTGCGACTGTGACGGAGGCGAAGGCGGCCATCGACCTTCTGCACGACCGGGTGGGGAAGGACTCAGGAAGCGCGTCCTGAGCCGCTCGGGGCAAGAGGCGGGCCGCGCCTCAGGGGCGAATCACGGGGTCCGGTCAGGGCGATCACGGATGGGCAAAGGCGACTGCTCCCACCAGGGTTGATTTTGCCACCAAGGCCGTCAACGCTCCTCCGGAGGAACCTCGATGCGTACCCGCCTCGCCCTCACCGCCCTTGCCCTGGCCACCGCCGTCACCGCAGGCCTGGCGGCACCCGCGACCGCCGCCGGGCCGGACCCCGTGCAACAAGGACTGGAGACGTTGCTGCGCCCCGACGGAGCCCCCGGTGCGCTGGCGAGTGTGCAGGGCCCCAAGCAGCAGACCCGCACCTATACCGCGGGCGAGGGGGACCGGGACACTCACACAGGGTGCCCCGGGAGAACTACCGGGTCGGCATGGACAACACCCTGTACATCGAGGACAAGGGCCTGAGTAACTGCCGGAAGGCGATTACCTGGTCCGTCATGTCCAACATCGCGGAGACCATCGACACGAAACCGCGATGACCGTGGCCAGGGGCAGGGCCGACACGGGGCGCGCGGACCATTCGATGACGCGTTCGCCCGCGCGAGTGGTGTAGGGGTACGGTTCGCCGGCTTTGAGCCGTATGACGGCCTCCCGCTGGCCGTGGTCGAGCCAGCGGAAGGTGCGGTCGCGGTCCTCCGCGTCGAACGCGGAGAGCAGGGTCCGTACGGAGACCCGCATCCGGATCAGCGCCTGCGGGGGAGTGGCGGCGTGCTCGGCCCGTACGAGCAGTCCGTCGATGGTGACCTCGCACCGCCAGGCGGTTGTGAGGGGCCGCCTCATGTCAACTCGGCTTGACCGATGGCCAGATGGGCCCAGACGGTCTTGCCGGGGTCACGGGGCCGTACGCCCCACTTCGCCGCGACCGCGTCCACGATGACCAGACCCCGGCCGGAGAGGTCGTCGAGCGTGGGGGTGCGGAGTTCGGGCATCCGCCACTGGTGCGAGTCGGAGACCTCCAGCACGAGGGTGCCGTTGCGGCGGCGTAAGCCGAGCTCGAAGTAGTCGCCGGTCCCTTTGGCGTGGTTGACGACGTTGGTGCTCAACTCGCTTGCGAGGAGGGTGGTTTCGTCGATGAGCCCGCCGAGCCTCCACTCGGTCAGGATGCTCTCGACGTGGCGTCGGGCGGCGGGGACGGAGTCCCTGCGGGCCCGGAATCTCTTGATGTGCGTGCGCCCGGACATGGGTCCCCCAAGGTCGTGGGTGGGCAGGCGGATTCACGGTCACGGAGTGCTGTCATTCAGTAGCGTGATGTGACGCAAGCCACGCTAAAGGTAGGTTCTGACGAAAGGCAAGTGAATCGTGAGTGCAAGCTTGCATTCACTCGTCGGGGTCAAGTCGCTAGCGCCTGCGAACAGTTAGTGGGCACACTGGCTTGGAGAGTGAGGGGGACGTATGCCCGCAGGTGGGAAGTCCACGGTGCGCAGTCGCCGGTTGGGGGCGGCGCTGAAGCGCCTGCGCTTGAACGCGCTCCTGGACCAGGAACATGCCGCCGAGGCGGTGGCGTGCTCAACTGCCAAGATCAGTCGGATCGAATCCGGGGCGGTCAGTGCACGCGTGGGTGACGTGCGCGTGCTGCTCGACCTGTACGAGGTCGAGGACGCGGCGGAGCGCAAACTGCTGGAGCAACTGGCTCGGAACAGCAACAAGCGTGGCTGGTGGCTCGACTTCGAAACCGGTCATCCCATGCGTGAAATCCTGGGTGACTTCCTGTCTCTGGAGTCCGATGCGACGTATATCCGTACCTGGCACCCTCTGCTCGTGCCGGCGCTGCTCCAGACCCCTGAGTACACGCGAGCCCTGACCGATGCCAGCCCCGATGTCGTCGAGGAGGCGGCGGCCGATCTGGTCGTCAAGGTGCGCCAGGAGCGGCGTCGGATCTTCGAGGAGAACGGTCGACGGTTCGCGGCAGTCATCTGGGAGCCCGTGGTTACGGGCCCGATGCCCGATCTCGCCGTTCGTCGGGCGCAGTTGGGGCATCTCATCAAGATGGCCAAGCAGCCGAACGTGACCATTCAGGTGCTCCCCGTCAGTGAGTGGGCCGCCGCCAGGGTCTCACCGGCGTTCGTCGGCTTCTCCTACGCGAGCGAGACATCCCCGGAAGTCGTTGTTCACGATACGGTTTCCAACTGCGTCATTTTGGAAGACCCCGACGCTATGGCTGGCTACGTGCACGCGTTTGACGCACTCCGGTCGGCGGCCCTCACGCCGAACAAGAGTGTGGCGTTCATCCGCGAGATCATGGACGGCCTCACCATCGAGAATGAGGAAATGTGAACAGCCCGGAGATCACCACCCACTTCACGAAGTCGTCCTACTCTGGCGGCGGGCAGGCCAACGACTGTGTCGAGATAGCCCACACCGCCGACGGTGGCCGGGCTGTGCGGGACAGCAAGAACCCTGGCGGCGGGCTCCAGTTCTACGCTCCCGAGGGGTGGGCCGCGTTCCTGGACGGAGTGAAGCGCGGGGCCTTCGGGGGCTGACGCACCCGGGCCGGACGGACAGCTGCGCTAAACGTGTGTGAGCAGTCGCTCCAGCGGCCGGGGTACGTGCTTGAGGTCCAGGTGTGCGATCAGAGCCTGCGCATACAGCGCCTTGCGGCCGCTGTGCGTGCCCATGAACCGCCGCAGCTGGTGTTCCACGGGCCGTTCCCGCTGTGCCGGCTGGCCCTGGAACGTCTGGAAGGGGCGCATCTCGCCCTGGGCCTCGATCACTTGCTGCACGCCCTCGGCGCCGAGGGCGCGGATCAGTTCGTCCTCCAGGTCGGCGACGCACATCTGGAACCCGAGGGTCTCCAGTCCGGCACGGGTGAGACCGGACCCGAGCCCGACCCGTTCCAGATGGCGCCGGAAGTGTCGCTCCTCGCCGATGTCGCAGAGACCCGCCAGCGGGAGGCCGAGCCCCGGTGGGCCGCACACGTCCAGGAAGCGCCCGATGCTCATCGCGCCGCCGAGCGGCACCACCACGATGCCCTCCGCGTCGAGGTCGCGGCCGTACCGCGTGGCCAGCGCTTCGAGCGCGACCTGGTCGCTGCTTCCCTCGACGAGCACGACCGTACGCACACCGCCGGCCAGTTCCCGCGCCTCCGCGGCTGCCGCGTCCGCACTCGCTCCGCCGGCCGCCCATGCGATCGCCGACTGGCGGAATCGCCTCAACTCGTCCACGAGACCTCGCTTTCCGACGCCATCCTGCACGGCCGGGACCCCGCACGCCTACGCCTTTTCCCGGCCCACGTCGTCCAGGGGCCGCTCGGCCGGCGCATCACTCGGCGTCGAACCACGGCTTACCGGCGGCCCAGTGCCGGACCCATCCGGCGAACCCGGCCTCGGCGGTCGTGAATCCGAAGCCCGCTCCGAACGGAACGGCACCCTCGCCGCTGATGTTCCAGATGTGACCCCGATGAGCTCCGGACACCACGAGGTGCCAGTACATCCCACAGCCGTCAGTACCGAGCACGATCGACCCGTCGTTGAAGACCTGGTCGAGGATGGGATCGATCTCCTCGGACGGTCTGGGGTCGTCGTCCCATATCCACCGCTCGGTCAGCGGGAAGGGCCGGCTCAAGTCGCGCGTCGGCCGGTTGTCTCCCCAGTCACCGGGCAGCTCAGCCAGCGGTACGAGGCCGAAGTCGGGCGGCCCGGCGTAGGACCCATCGGTCATCTCCGCGACGAACGTCCGGTACGGCTCGGGCAGGACGATGCCGTGCTGCACCTCGAAGGCGTGCACCGCCTCCCAGCCCAGCGCCGACGCGCCGTCGTCGTCCACGTCGAAGGCCGCACGAAGCGCGGCCACGTCCTCAGGGTCAGCGCGATCAGTGTCCATGCTGCCCATGGATACCACTCAGCTGTGACAGTGCTCAGCGGCCCGTCACGCGCCGAGCCACTCCGCGACCTCGACCACGTCCCCGACGCTCACCGCGCCCTCGCAGACCACCGCGTTCTTCGCGCCGAAGCTGACCTTGTTGCCGTACTCCGGTTCGCGCCGGTACGTCGACAGGGTGCGGATCGGTTCCGGGCCCGCGCGGTGGCCGGTGGTCTGGTCGACCATGGGGACGGCGCACCGTGTCGCCCGTACCGAGTAGGCGAGTTCGACGGAGCCGATGGTCATCCGGCGCACCCGGTCCTCGAAGTGCGGCTCGTCGTTGCCGGTCAGGACGATGTTGGGGCGGAAGCGGTTCATGGGGACGGCCTGCGCGTCGCCCCGGGCGGTGATGCGGGCGTTGAGGTCGTCCAGGGACGCCGTCGAGGCGACCAGCACCGCGTGCGCGTCGGCGAAGTTGAGCTTGCCGGGGGTGTCGCCCCAGCCGTTCCGGTCGAAGCCGGGAGCCACCCGTACCAGGCGGGACTTCGCGCCGAGCGCGTCGGAGAACCATTCCGCGACCGCGTCTCCCTGGTCGACGGCCGGGCCGAGGGGGCGGTCGAACATGCTGACGTCACGGCGCGCGCCGTCCCTGTCGACGTCCAGGCGCAACGGCTCGACGCCCTCGGCGGTCAGGGCCAACGCCGCGCCGGCGTCCAGGACTTCGACCCTGATCGCGGCCATCGCCGGGTGCGTGCGCTGGCTGCGGAACGCGCCGTCCGCCGCGTCCACCACCATGAACGTACGGTCGTGTTCGAGGCCGGTGCCGAGAACCTGTGCGGAGTCGACCGTGGTCCCGGCGCAGCCCTTGACCGGGTAGTAGGCCAGTTCGCGGACGGTGATCGTCATGGTGTCCCCTCCGGGGCAGCCGCTTCGAGAGCGTCGACGGTGCCGGACATGATGGTGCGGATGTGTCGGGTGAGGTGCTCGGTGGGCCAGTCCCACCAAGCGACGGCGAGGAGTCGGGCGACGGTCTCCTCGTCGTAGCGGGTACGGATCAGTCGCGCCGGATTGCCGCCGACTATCCCGTAGTCGGGTACGTCGGTGGTGACGACGGAGCCGGCGCCGATGATCGCGCCGTGCCCGATCCGTACGCCCGGCATCACCATGGAGTTGTAGCCGAACCAGACGTCGTTGCCGACGACCGTGTCGCCCCGGCCCGGCAGCCCGGTCAGCAGGTCGAAGTGGTCGGTCCAGGAGCCGCCCATGGAGGGGAACGGGAACGTGGACGGGCCGTCCATCCGGTGGTTGGCGCCGTTCATGATGAACCGCACCCCGGTCCCGAGCGCGCAGAACTTCCCGATGACGAGCTTCTCCGGGCCGTAGTGGTACAGCACATTGCGGGTCTCGAACGCGGTCGCGTCGTCGGGGTCGTCGTAGTACGTGAAGTCCCCGACCTCGATCAGCTCGGACTTCACCAGAGGCTTCAGCAGTACGACCCGGGGCTGGCCCGGCATCGGGTGCAGGACAGTGGGGTCGGCGGGGGCTGGGCTCATGGCGGTCATGGCGCTCATCATCGCATTCGCCTCGCGTGAGGTAAGTTTCTTTTGGGAACTTACATCCGATCGAGAGGAACATGCCGTGACGCTGGCGCAATGGACCGAGGTCGACGACTACTTCAACGGTCTGCTGGTGGGTCCGGACGAAGCCCTGGACGCGGCCGTGGAGGCCAGTGACAGGGCCGGACTCCCGGCGATCCAGGTCGCCGCCAACCAGGGCAAGCTGCTGAACCTGCTGGCCAGGCTCCAGGGGGCGCGCACCGTGCTGGAGATCGGCACCCTGGGCGGCTACAGCACCATCTGGCTGGCCCGCGCGCTGCCCGAGGGCGGCAAGGTCGTGACGCTGGAGGCCGATCCGGCGTACGCGGAGATCGCGCGGGCCAACATCGAGCGGGCGGGGCTCGCGCACGTCGTCGAGATCCGGGTCGGCCGCGCCCTCGACACGCTGCCGGAGCTCGCGGCGGAGGGGCACGGGCCGTTCGACGTCGTGTTCATCGACGCCGACAAGCCGAGCAACCCCGACTACCTGGCCTGGTCCCTGAAGCTGACCCGGCCCGGCAGCCTGATCGTCGCCGACAACGTCGTACGCGACGGAGAGGTGGCCGACGGCGCCAGCGAGGACCCGAAGGTGCAGGGTGTGCGCCGGTTCACCGAACTCGTCGCCGCCGAGCCGACGTTGACCGCGACCGCGCTGCAGACCGTAGGGAGCAAGGGGTACGACGGGCTGATGATGGCGCTGGTCACCGGCTGACATCCGTCGGCATCGGCCGGGATGCTTGCGGCCCCACCTGTCACGTTCGGGCAAGAGGTCCCTCAACCCGCCCGCCCGGCGTCCTCCTCCGGGCCGGGCAGCCGCCATGTGTAGGGGAAGAGGTCCCTGCCCCATCGGGACGGGGCTCCCAGCTCGTCGGCGGCGTCCGGGGCTCTCAGGAGGCAGCGGTGGCGCAGAAGTTCGCGTCGTTCAGTCGGAGTCAGCAGCTGCTCCTCGTCGCCGAGATGCGCCGGGTCGTCGATATCCGTGGACTCGGCCACGTTGAGACGCGTGGACGTCGGTGTCCGGTAGTCGAGGCGGAGATCGGTCCCCCACTGCGAGGCGTCGGCGTTCCCGCGCCGGCCGAAGTGGTGGAAAGCCTCCAAGAGCTGCCGAGTATTACTGTGGCCGACGAGGTGATCACCCGTGTCCGTACGGTCGCAGACTTGCAGGGCGCGGTACGTGCCCTCGCGGTCGCCGCTTCCTCGTCCGTGACGACCCGAAGGACCCGAGCCCATGAGCGAACGCGTCATCGCCCCCAAGAACCGTGGTTTCCTCTTCCTCGACTCCCACCCGGCCGGCTGCGAGCGCCTGGTGGAGGACATGTGGCAGGCCGTCCCCGCCCCTTCCCGTGTGCCCGACCGGGCGCCCGTGGCGCTGGTCATCGGCTCCTCCGCCGGGTACGGGCTGGCCGCGACGATCGCGGGTCTCGCCCGTGCCGGGATCCGTGGGATCGGGGTCTGCTTCGAGAAAGCCCCCGGACGGCGTACGGGCACGGCCGGTTGGTACCGCACGGCCGCGACCGCCGAACTCGCCCGTCGGCACGGCCACGACATGGTGTTCCTCAACGGGGACGCGTTCTCCGACGAGATGAAGAACCAGGTCGCGCAGGTGCTGGAGGAGCGCTTCGACGGACGCCTGGACTACCTGATCTACTCGGTGGCCGCCCCGCGCCGTACCGACCCCGACACCGGGACCACCTACGCGTCCGTCCTCAAGCCCATCGGTGAGGCGTACAGCACCAAGACCCTCGTCTTCGACGACCGGGGCACCGGCGAGGTGCGGGAGGTCGAGACGCAGCCGGCCGACGGCGACGACATCGAGCAGACCGTCGCCGTCATGGGCGGAGCCGACTGGGAACGGTGGATCGACCACCTCGCCGACCGCGGACTGCTCGCCGATGGATTCACCACCGCCGCCCTCTCCTACATCGGCTCCGCACTGACGGCCGCGATCTACCGGCAGGGCACCATCGGCGCTGCCAAGTCCCACCTCGAACAGACCGCCCGCACCCTCGACGAGCGGCTCGGCAAGCTGGTCGACGGGCGCGCGGTCACCTCGGTCAACGCGGCTGCCGTCACCCAGTCCTCGACCGCGATCCCCGGCATCGCCCTGTACGTCGGGCTGCTCCGCGGCGTCCTCGGCCAGGCCATGGTCCCGCCGATCGGGCAGCTGACCGACCTGTGGGACCAGCTCACCGGTGTCCGCCCGCTCGACCTCGACGACGAAGGACGGGTGCGCCTGGACAGCTGGGAACTCGCCCCCACCGTCCAGGCGGCCGTCACCGAGCGGTGGCAGGCCGCCACCACCGAGAACATCACCGAACTCGCCGATCTCGACTGGTTCCACACCGAAGTGCAGCGCCTGTACGGATTCGCCGTGTCCGGCGTCGACTATGCCGCGCCGGTCGAGACCGACATCTCCTGGCCGGACGCCGCCACCCCCTGAAGCGGCCCGCTCCGGGCTCCGGGGAAAGTCCTTCGACACCGGCAGCGGATCCGGTCATGATCGGGTGCATGTCTTTGCGTGTGATTGAACCGGTTCGTATCGGTACGGAACAGCTCCCGGGAGGGCGGCTGCTGGGCTGGGCCGAGTGGGGGCCGGGGGACGGGGTGCCGGTGCTGTTGTCGCCCGGCGCGGCCACCAGCAGGCATCTCGGGTTCGGTGCCGAGGCGCTGGACGGGCTCGGCGTGCGGCTGATCTCCGTCGACCGGCCCGGTCTGGGGGCCTCCTCGCCTCTGCCGGGGCGTACGTTCGGTGACTTCGTCGATGACGTCCGCGCGTTCGCCGGCCTGCGTGGCCTGGGCCGGCCCCTGATGGTCGGCAATTCGCAGGGGGCGCCCTTCGCGCTGGCGTGCGCCGCTGCCGGAGCGGTCGGGGCGCTCGCGGTGGTCTCCGGTGCGGACGAGGTCGCCGAGCCGTGCTTCGCCGACGCGCTTCCGGAGGAACTGCGGCGCCTCGTCGGCCTGGCCGTGTCCGACCCGGCCGCCGCCGAGCAGGTCTTCGCCGGGTTCACCCCGCAGGGGATGTGGGACATGGTCATGTCCGGCAGCCCGGAGTGCGACCTCGACGTGTACCGGCAGCCCGCGTTCGCCGCCGCCTACCGGCGTGCCCTCGACGAAGCCTTCGCGCAGGGAGCGGCCGGCTATGCCCGGGACACCGCCCTGACCATGGGGCGCTGGGGGATCGGGCTGTCGGACATCGCCGTACCCGTCGACCTCTGGTACGGGGAGAAGGACACCGGTCACTCGCCCGACCAGGGGCTCCGGCTGGCCTCGCGCATCCCGGGCGCGGTCCGGCACCTGGTGCCGGAGGCGGGAGGGGCGGTGCTCTGGACCCACGCCGAGCAGATCCTGAGCACCCTGCTGGGCCGCGCCACAGCCTCCTGAGCCGTCGGACGCGGCAGAAGGGCCCTCACCTGTCACGTCCAGGCGAGGGCCCTCCCTTCATCCGCCTGCCCGGTGAAGGTTGAGAAGACGATCACGAGGCAGGACGTTCATGCGCCTCCCGGTCAGGGAGCGAGCAGCAGCACGTCGGCGCGCTCCTTGGCGGCCGCGTAACGCTTCGCCACGTCCTGCCAGTTGACGACGGCCCACATCGCCTCGATGAAGTCGACCTTCTGGTTCTTGTACTGGAGGTAGAAGGCGTGCTCCCAGGCGTCGAAGACCAGGACCGGGACGGAGCCCTGGCCGACATTGCCCTGGTGGTCGTAGACCTGCTCGACGATCAGCTTGTCGCTGACCGGCTCGTACGCCAGGACGCCCCAGCCGGAGCCCTGCGTGGTGGCCGCGGCCTTCGTCAGCTGGGACTTGAAACCGGCGAACGAGCCGAACGACTCCGTGATCGCTTCCGCCAGGTCACCGACGCCGTCCGCCGCGAGCGGCTCGCCGCCGCCGTCGCCGGTCATGTTGTGCCAGTAGATCGAGTGCAGGATGTGGCCGGAGAGGTGGAACGCGAGGCTCTTCTGGAGCCCGTTGATCGCTCCCCAGGCCTCCTTGTCACGCGCCTCCGCCAGCTGCTCCAGGGTGTCGTTCGCACCCTTCACATAGGCGGCGTGGTGCTTGTCGTGGTGGAGCTCGATGATCTGCGGATTGATGACCGGTTCGAGCGCCGCGTAGTCGTACGGGAGTTCCGGAAGCGTGTACGTGGCCATGTGGTCGAACCCTCCAGCTGCTGTCCTGTTGTTATTGCAAGCAATATGCAAGAGCAGGCTAACAGCAGGAAGGGTGGCGAAGTGATCAGCCCTTTGACCTAGGACGTGTCTCCGGGGCGCCGGCGTCCCCGCCGGGGCACTGCCGCATCGAGGGCGTCGGCGAGTTCGGGAATCGCGGGCCTGGCGGCCGGGTCGGGCCGGAGACAGGTGTCGATGGCCGTGGCCAGGTCACGGGGGAGGCGTCGGCGGGAGCCGATCGGCGGCGCGGTCTCCTCCAGTTGCGGGTACCAGTCCACACCGCTGCCCGAGTCGTCGGTCCCGCCCGTGTCGTCCGTTCCGTCGGCGCCGTCCATGGTCTCGCCGCTGTCGAACGGTGCGTCGCCGGTGGCGACTTCGTACAGCGTGACGCCGATGCCCCACACATCGGCCGCGGCCGACAACGGCCCGCCCCGTGCCTGTTCGGGAGCCAGGTAGCAGAAGGTGCCGATGCCCGGAGGGGCGATGCCGGGCGGTCGGGCCACGCTGAGGTCGAGCACCTTGGCGAGCCCGCGGTCGACCACCACGTTGGACGGCTTGAGGTCCAGGTGCAGCAGGCCCTGACCGTGGAGGTAGTGGACCGCGGAACACAGGTGCACGCCGAGGAGCGCCACGTCCTGGGCGGACGCCCGGCGGGGCAACCGGTCGACGAGGTGCGACAGCGTTTCGCCGGTCAGCGTCTCCAGCACGACGATCGGCTCGGGCGAGTCGAAGGTCTCGTACGCGCGGACCAGGTGCGGATGACTGAAGGCCCGCAGCCAGTGGCCCTCCCGCCGCAGCCGGTCGCGCAGCCGCTGCTCGTGGCGGCGGTCGGGGCGCAGCACCTTCACGACGCACCGGCAGTCCCGCTCCTCGCTCCACGCGTCGTAGAGGTCGAGCCATCCCGTCCGGGCCAGATGGGCCAGGACCTCGTACCCCGGCGCGGGTCTCGTCCCGGGGGCGAGGGGCGGAGTCGGCGGAGCGGTGGTGCGGCGGCTCATGACAGGACCTTCCGCAGGGGCGGCGAGCCGGTGGGCTCCCGGTCGGTCTCCGTGTTCAGCCGGTGCAGCCGGGCGTACGTTCCGCCGCGCAGGAGCAGATCCTCGTGCGTGCCGCGTTCGACGACCCGGCCGTGGTCCAGCACCACGGTGGACGTGGCGTCGCGGACGGTGAGCAGATTGTGGGAGATGACGACGGTGGTCCGCCCCGCCATGAGCCGGCGCAGCGGTTCCATGATCCGGCGGCCCGACCGGGCGTCCAGACCCGTGGTCGGTTCGTCCAGGAGCAGCACGGGCGCGTCCCTGATCATCGCGCGGGCGATCGCCAGGCGCTGGGCCTGCCCGCCGGACAGCGTCCGGCCGCGCTGTCCCACCACGGTGTCGTAACCCTGGGGGAGCAGCCGGATGAAGTCATGGGCGTCGGCGGCGCGGGCCGCCGCGACGATGTCCGCCTCCGTCGCGTCCGGGCGGCCGTAGGCGATGTTCTCCCGCACGGTGCCGTGCAGGACGAGCGTCTCCTGCAACACCACCGCGACGTTCTCGCGCAGCTCGGACAGCCGCAGGTCCCTGAGGTCCGTGCCGTCGAGCAGGATCGCGCCCCGGTCCGGGTCGTAGAAGCGCAGTTGCAGCTTTCCGACCGTGGACTTGCCGGCGCCGCTCGCGCCGACCAGCGCCAGCGTCGTGCCGGGTGTCACGTGGAACGACACGTCCGTGAGCGCCCACCGGGACGTACCCGGATAGCGGAAGGAGACGCCGCGGAACTCCACGTCGCCCCGGGCACGCCTGATCCGCCGGGCTCCGGCGGCCTCGACGACCTGCGGGTGCTGGTCTAGCAGCTCGATGATCCGCTCGGCGGAGGCGGATGCCGCGTAGAACGTATTGGTGAGACGGGACAGATCGCGGATCGGGCTGTAGAGGTTGCTCAGCAGCGCGAGGAAGACCAGCAGCCCGCCCAGTGTGAGCTGCCCCTGCGCCAGCTTCCAGGTGCCCAGACCCATGACGGCCAGCGCGCCGGCCAGTTCGATGACCTCGACGACCGGGCCGTACACCGCATGGATGCGTGCCGAGGCCATCGCCGCGCGGAACTTGCCCACGCTCTCGCGCTCGAACCGGCACCCCTCCGTCTCCTGCCGGTTGTACGCCTGCACCAGCGCGACGTTGCCGAGCGACTCCTCGGCGATCGCGCTGATCGAGCCGCTGCGCCGCCGCCGCTCCCGCGAAGCGGCCTTGATCAGCCGGGAGAAGCGCCGGGCCGCGCACCAGAAGAGCGGCACGATGACGAGCGCGAGGAGGGTCAGGTCCCATCGCAGGTAGAACAGCAGACCCAGGAAGACGCCCAGCCGGATCACGTAGTAGAGGCCGTTCGCCACCCCCGAGAGCAGGAACGTCTCGACCGCGTCGACATCGCCCGTGATGCGCGACAGCACGTCCCCCAGCCGGCGCCGCTCGAAGAACCCGAGCGAGAGGCCCTGGACATGCCGGAACACATCCGACCGAAGAGCCAGCAGGAAGCGCTCGCTCACCCAGGTGGACATCACGTCGTCGGCGAAATCCAGCACGCCGGAGCAGACGAAGAGCGCGGTGTACGCCAGGGCGATCCAGGCGAAGGGGCGCAGATCGCGCGGGACGAGCACCTCGTCCACCACGACCTTGAAGAGCCAGATCTCGGCCGCGTCGACGACGGGACCGATCATGCTGAGGGCGAGGATCGGAACGAGCCAGCGCCGGCCGCCGCGCGTATAGGGCCAGAAGCGCCGGAACACCTCGCGCGGGGCGACCGCCGGCGCGGCGGCGACGACCGCGTCGGGATCGTCCGCCACCGACAGCAGCCGTCGTACGAGATGCCACGGGACACGCCTCATGGAAGCGTTCCTCACATCGCCGGCCGAGCGGACCAAGAAGCAGGGCCCGCTCAGCCGTTCTGGATGGTCACCAGTGGTGACCGTGGTGATCGTGGTGGGTGTTACGGCGACGACGGCGACGGCGCCTTCCGGTGCTGTCGGAGCGCCCCGACGTCATGTCCCTCTTTTCGTGACGGTGTTTGGCGGGGGTCAGATGCCTGAAGATCGCCATGAGCTTCCCTCCTGAGAGGCTTCTGGACGGAATACGCGCCAGGGCGCTCGTGGGATTGCCGTCCCCGGGAGAATCTTGCCCGGACGCGGGCCCCGTCCTCGGTCAGTGCGACCGAGCCGACGAGGACTTCGCGTGAACGGCTTCGCGGGGCAGCGGCTCCGCGGCCCGCGGGGCGCCGCTCTCCTTCAGCCACACCACGAAGGCGAGCACGAAGGCGACTTCCGCGATCAGGCACAGGACGCCGTACGGCGGCTCCCAGCCCGTTTCGCGGTAGCCCGGCAGTCCGACGGTCCGCGACAGCAGGAATCCGACGATCATGCCGATGCTGGTGGCCGCCCCGATCAGCCAGGCGCCGAACGGCCGCTGCTGGAGGACGAGGCCCGCGGCGACGGCGAGCAGCACCACGCCGCCGATCAGGAACAGGACGCCGATGTACGGCATCTCCGTCAGGTGTGAGGGGACCAGCAGGAGATGGAGCACCGCGCTCGCCAGGGCGCAGATCGCGCCGGTTCCGCGCAATGTCATGAGTGTCGTGGGGGACGTCATCACGACTCCAAGGGTCCGAGGCGGCCTGCGCCGCCGTGTTCGGCAGGGCGCGCCTTCACTACCTACGGCGCCGCAGGCCCGAGGGTTCATGATCGGCCCGCCCGCCTGGCCCGATCCGAACGAGAGGTCCCGGGGGCGCCCGCAGCAGGCAATCCCCGCGGGCGCGTGTTACGTAAGGAGTATGCGCAGGATTGGCATCCCCCTGGAGCGGGTGCCCGACGAAGCGCTGCTGGCCGGGCTCATGACCGGCGATCCCGAGATCGCCGTGGCCTTCGTACGGCGGTTCCAGCATCGGGTCTTCGGCGTGGCTGTCGCCGTGGTCGGCGACATCCAGCTCGCCGAGGACATCGCCCAGCAGACCTTCGAGCGCGCCTGCCGGCACGCCCAGGTCTACGACCCGCGCCGGGGATCGGTGCCCACCTGGCTGTCGGCCATCGCACACAACCTCGCGATCGACGCCGTACGTGCCCGCAAGGCCACTCCGGTCGACCCCGCGGACCTGGAGAACATGATGGAGACCGTCGCCGACACACCGGAGCGGCACGCACTCTCCGCCGAAGCCGCGGCGGACCTGCGCCGTGCGGTCGGCAAGCTGCCGAGGGAACAGGCACGTGCTCTGGTGATGGCCGGTATCTACGGGATGACGGCCCAGCAGGTCGCCGACTTCGAGCAGATACCGCTCGGTACCGCCAAGACCCGGATAAGGGCAGCCATGGGCAAGGTCCGGGCATCCCTCGCGACCAGGCAGGTGGACCATGACTGACAACGGCGGGCGGAGCTGCGAGCAGCTCCGGGAGATCGGCGCGGAACTGGCGCTCGGCGTGCTGCCCGCCAGGGAACGGGCCGGGGCGATGGACCACCTGGAGCACTGCCCCGCCTGCCGCGAACACGTCCACGAGCTGGCCGCCGCCTCGGACGCGCTGCTGGATCTCCTACCGGGCAGCGAACCGCCGGTCGGCTTCGAGGACCGGGTGATCGAGCGGCTCGGGCTCGCCCCGGCGCGGCGGCCGGCCGTCCGGCACCCGAGGTGGCGGCGGATCGCCCTCGCCGCCGCGGCGGCGGCAGCGGGCCTGGCGCTCGGCGGCGGCGGCTGGGTGCTCGGCGCGTACACCGGGAGCCCGGCCCCGGTCGCGCCCGTCGCCTCCTCTGTGCAGCCGCAGCTGCTCGCCGCCCAACTCACCAACGGAAACCACTCGTTCGGGCAGGTCTACCTCTATGCCGGAGCCTCGCCCTGGCTGTACATGGCGGTGGACGCCGACGGGCACTCCGGCACCGTCCACTGCCTGCTCCAGCGGGCCGACGGCACCACCGTCAAGGCCGGTACCTTCACCCTCGACGACGACGGCTACGGCTCCTGGGGCGGGCCCTACCTGGCCGGCACGTCGCCGGTCACCGGCGTACGTCTGACCGACGCACACGGCACCGTGCTCGCGAGCGCCTCCTTCGGCCCGGTGCCGGGGCAGGCCCTGGGCCCACCTCTGGAGGGCCCGACCGGGAACACGTGATCATGCGCGGGCGTGCGTACGGGCCTCCGCGAGCCGGTCCAGGTGGTCCTCGTACGCCTTCGCGTAGTACGCCGCCCGCGCCGGGTCCGGTTCGACGACCGAGGTCGGGGCCGTCCACGCCGCCGTGTCCAGCTCCGCGCCGAAGCGCCGGGCCGCCGCGAGCACCGCACCCCGCGCACCGACCTCGCCCTCCACGATCCGGACCGGCCGTCCCAGCACATCGGCGAACAGCCGCATCCAGGCGGGGGATCGGGTGCCGCCGCCGCACAGGGCGAGGGTGCCGGTGAGGCCCGCGGCCTCCAGGCAGTGCCGGGCGGCGAAGCCGATGCCTTCGCAGACGGCGCGGATCAGGTCCGCCGGGGTGGTCTCCAGGGACACCCCGGTGAGTTCGGCGCGCAGCCTCGGCTCGACGAACGGGGCGCGTTCGCCGGACGGGGCGAAGTAGGGGAGCACCCGGACACCGTTCGCGCCGGGCGGGGTGGCGGCGAGCAGCGCGTCGACCTCCGTGTGGCGTACGCCGGTGGTGGTCAGGACCCAGTCCAGGGCCGCGGTGCCGACCATCGCGGGCATGGCGCGCAGCCAGTGGCCGGGGCGGTCGGTGGAGATGTGCAGCCCCGCCGGTTCGCCGTCCAGGTCGAGCCGTTCGGTGGCCACCAGCGCGGCGAGACAGGTGCCGACGATCAGCAGCCCGTCGCCGGGACGGGTGACGCCCGCGCCGAGCGCGCAGGCCGGCAGGTCGTACGGGCCGTTGGAGATCCGTAACCCGGAGGGGAGTTCGGCGGTGGCCACCGGGTCGCTGACCGGGGCGAGGAGCGGGGCCCGGTGGGTGAGGCCGAGGGCGGCCACGACATCCGGGGCGTACGCACGGGTCAACGGGTCCAGGAACGGCATCGACGCGTCGGAGACATCCGTGGCCCGGACCCCCGTCAGCCGCTGGAACACCATGTCCTTGCAGTACAGGGCGGTCGTCGCGGCGTCGAGCGCGGCCGGCTCGTGCCGGTCGAGCCAGGCCAGCACCGGGCCCGGGCAGCCCGGGAACATCGCGCTGCCGGTGCGCCGGTAGACGGTCTCGAAGACCCCGGACGCCAGCCAGGAGTCGACCAGTTCATGGGCCCGGCCGTCCATCCAGGAGATCGCCTTGCGGACCGGCCGGCCCGCCGCGTCGACCAGCCAGACGCCGTCGCCCTGACCGGTGAGGCCGACGAACGCCACCCCGTCGGAGCCGAGCGCGTCCAGCACCTCGCGGACCGCGCCGTACACCTCCTCCATGTCCTGCTCCACGAAACCGTCGTGGATCGTGAGGCCCACCGGGCGGGACTCGACGGCCAGGGTGCGGCCGCGCGGGTCGAAGGCCGCGGCCTTCACCACGGACGTGCCGACATCGATGCCGATGTATCTCGTCATGGGTCGGCTCGTGGTCCCGTTCATGGGTCCGGTCATGGGCCTGGTCATGGGTCCGGCTCCTCTCACAGCGCGTGGGCGAGCGGCTCGCCCCGGACGTAGCGCGCCACCTCGGCCGCCGCGATCCGGGCCGCCTTCTGCGCGACGGCCCGGCTGGCACCCGCCACATGCGGGGTCATCAGCAGATGCGGGGTACGGAAGAGCCGCGAAGTGGCCGGGGGCGGCTCCTGCTCGTACGTGTCGAGCGCCGCGGCCCGCAACTGTCCCGAGTCCAGGGCGTCGCACAGCGCGTCCGTGTCCAGCAGCCCGCCCCGGGCCGCGTTCACCAGCACCGCACCGCGCGGCAGCAGCGCCAGCTCGCGGGCGCCGATGAGATGCCGGGACTCCGGGGTGAGCCGGGCGTGCAGGGTGAGGACGCGCGAGCGGGCCAGCAGCGCCTCCAGCGAGCCGGCGCGCATGCCGTGGACGTCGCCGCGCACATACGGGTCGTACACCTCGACCTCGGCGCCGAACGCGGAGAGCACCCGGGCCACCCGGCTGCCCACCGCGCCGTAACCGATCAGGCCGACCGGGGTGTCCTCCAGCTCCAGGCCGCAGTTCTCGTAGGTGTAGTGGGAGGCGTCCCAGCGGCCGTCGGCGGCGAGGGAACGGTGCGCCTCGGGGATACGGCGCAGGGCGGAGAGGATCAGCCCGACGGTGAACTCGGCGGTCGCCGCCGCGTTGCGCCCCGGCGCGAAGCACACCCGCACGCCCCGGGCGCGTGCCGCGGCGGCGTTCACATTGACCGGGCCGCCCCGGCAGACCACGATCAGCCGGAGATCGGGGGCGGCGGCCAGGACCCGCTCGGTGAACGGGCCCATCTGGGTCACGCAGACCTCGACCCCGTCCAGGGCGGCGATCAGCGCGTCCTCGACGTCACTCGCCTCGTCGACCTCGGCGACCTTGCCGAAGGGTTCCAGGGGCCAGGGCAGGGTGAGTTCGCCGAGCTGCGGCTCCGTGCCGAGAGGGTCGAGCGCGTGGTGCAGGGCCTCGGCGAGCAGCGAGTTGCGGACGAAGTGGTCACCGGCGAGCAGAATCCTCGTAGCGGGGCGGACTGCCTCCGGGCGGACTGTCTCGGGGCGGGTCATCGCAGAGCGTCTCCTGTCTGGGCGTCGAAGACATGGACGTGCCGGGGATCGGCGGTGATGCGTACGGTGTCGTCCCGGTCGAGCCGTACCTCCGGACCGGTCACGACGACCAGTGGCTCCGCCACCCCGTCGAGCGAGAGCGTGGCGATGCCGGATTCCAGCAGGGGCTCGTGGGCGGCGACCCGGGCCCGTACGCCAGTGTCGTCCAGACACAGGTCCTCCGGGCGGATGCCGAGCACCACCGCGCGTCCCGCCGCGATCCGGTGCGGTACGGGGATGCGCACGGAGTCCGAGAGGCGCACCCCGCCCGATCCGTCGGCCGTGCCCGGCAGCAGATTGACCGCCGGTTCCCCGACGAAGTCGGCGACGAACAGATTCGCCGGGGCGTCGTAGATCTCCTCGGGCGTGCCGAGCTGCTGGATCTCGCCGTCCCGCATCACCGCGATCCGGTCGGCGAGCGACAGCGCCTCCTCCTGGTCGTGCGTGACGAGGATGGTGGTGTGGCCGCTGTCGCGCTGGATGCGTTTCAACTCGCGCCGGGTGGTGTCCCGTTGGGCGGCGTCGAGATGGGAGAGCGGTTCGTCCAGGAGGAGGACGTCGGGGACCCGGATCAGCGCGCGGGCCAGCGCGACCCGCTGCTTCTGGCCGCTGGAGAGCCCGGCCGGGCGGGCGTCCAGGAGGTCGGTGATCCCGATGCGTTCGGCCATCCCGGTGACCCGGCGGCGGATCTCGGCCCGGCCGCACCCGCCCCGGGCGGCGAGTCCGAAACCGAGGTTCTCGGCGACCGTCAGCGGCGGGTAGAGAGCGTAGTTCTCGAACGCCACCCCGATATTGCGCCGCCGGGCCGGGAGCTCGGCCACCGACGAGCCGCCGATGAGGATGTCGCCGCCGGTGACTGTCTCCAGGCCGGCGATCATCCGCAGGGTCGTGGACTTGCCGCAGCCGGACGGGCCGAGCAGCCCCAGCAGCTCGCCGGAGCGCAGCTCGATGTCGATGGACCGGACGGCCTCGACGGCCACCCGGCCCCGCCCGGTGTAGGTCTTGCGCAGGGCGCGCAGGGCCAGTTCAGTCATCCGTCATCGCCGCCTCGCCCTCACCCGTCATCGCCGTCCCCCGCTCCGGTGTCCCGACCCGTGCTGCAGACCTCGTAGGGCACCTTGTGCTCGTCGAGTTCGCGCAGTGCCTGCGGGGACGCCCCGTCGTCGACCAGCAGCAGATCGAAGCGGGAGAGCGGGGCCAGGCGGTGCAGGGCGACCCGGCCCAGCTTCGAGTGGTCGAGCAGCAGCACATTGCGGCTCGCCGAGTCGAGCATCGCCCGCTTCACGGCGATGATGTGCTGCTCCTGGTGGTAGGCGAATCCGCCGGACGCGGCGGAGGTGGAGGTGAAGCAGATGTCGACCTGGAGCGACTGCACCGCCTCCACGCACGAGACGCCGAGGAACGAGGAGTGCAGCGGGTCGAAGTCCCCTCCGAGGCCCATCAGATGGATGCCGCGCTCCTGCGACAGCAGGTTGATCGCCTCCAGGAAGTTGGTGACGACGGTCAGCGGGGTGATGGAGCGCAGCCTGCGCGCTATCTCCAGCGTGGACGTCGAGTCGTCGAGCATCACCGCCATGCCCGGCTCTATGAGTTTCAGGGCCCGTTCGGCGACGGCGGCCTTCTCGGCGCGCATCGTCTTCAGCCGGTAGGAGACGTTCGACTCGAAGACGCCGGACGGCTGGGCGGTGACGCCGCCGCGGAACTTGCGGACGATGCCCTGCCGTTCCAGCTCGTCCAGATCGCGGTGGATGGTCATCAGGCTGACGTCGAAACGCTCCGCCAGTTCTGCGGCGCTCACCTCGCCCTGCGCGAGGACGTACTCGGCTATGGATGCCTGGCGCGGGGCGGGACCCCGCTGCGGAACGTTGCTCACGTGCTGATCCTTCGTCCTGGACGTGCCGGCCGGTCGGCCTCGAACAGCAGCAGACTCTCAGGCGGTACGGAGAGCCGGACCGGCTGGTCGGGGCTCAGGCCGGCCGCTTCGGCGCGCGGGACGACGAGGGACAGCCGCTGCCCGCCGATCCGGACGGTGACTTCGGTGGCCCGGCCCAGCAGCTCGGTGACATGGACGACGCCGGTCAGCTCCGGGGCCGGGCCCCCGCCGGCGGTCTCCGCCGGTCCCCGGAGCCCGATGTCCCGTGGCCGTACGCCCAGTTGGACGGCGGTGCCGGGCGGGGCGGGCACCGTCAGCGGCAGCTCGTACGCCCCGTCCGGCGACCGGAAGTGCCCCTCGGGCGTCACCGTCCCCGGCAGCAGATTGATCCGTGGCCGGCCGAAGGACCGGGCGACGAAGGTGTCGTACGGGCGGTGCCACAGCTCCTCGCGGGTGCCGGTCTGCACCATGCGGCCGTCCCTGATCACCCCGATCCGGTCGCCCAGCGCCAGCGCCTCCACCGAGTCGTGGGTGACGTACAGCGTGGTGGTGCGCCGGACCGCGCCGATCGCCCGCAGCTCCGCGCGCATCGCCTGCCGCAGCTTCGCGTCGAGGTGCGACAGCGGCTCGTCGAGCAGGAACGCCCTGGCCGGCCGCACCAGCACCCGGCCGAGCGCCACCCGCTGCCGCTGGCCGTTGGAGAGCCGGCCCACCTGACGGTCCAGCAGGGCGCCGATGCCCAGGAGCTCGGCGATCTCCCCGATCCGCTCGCGCGCCTCGTGCGCGGGGAGGCGGTGGCGCGGCGAGCGGAGCGGGGAAGCGAGATTGTCGTACGCGGTGCGGTGCGGGTAGAGCGCGTACGACTCGAAGCACATGGCCACGCCCCGGTCGTAGGGCTCCACGCCCGCCATGTCCGCCCCGCCCAGCTCGACCGTCCCGGCCTGCGGCCGCTCCAGGCCCGCGATCGTCTTGAGCGTGGTCGTCTTACCGGCGCCGGACGGGCCGAGCAGACAGAAGAACTCGCCCTCGGCCACCTCCAGGTCCAGGCCGTCGAGCGCGGTGTTCTTCCCGTACCGCTTCCTGACACCGCGCAGCGCGATGGCTGCCGGGCCGGTCATGACTTCACCGCCCCGAACGACAGGCCGCGCACCAGATAGCGCTGGATGGTGAGCGCCAGCAGCAGCGGCGGGATCACCGAGACCAGGGCCGCCGCGGCCGTCAGGTTGTACTTGGGCCGGTCGCCGCCGAGGAAGGACAGCGCGCCGACCGTCACCGTCTGCGCGTTCGACGAGGTCAGGATCAGCGGGAAGACGAAGTTGTTCCACGCGAAGATGAACGCCAGCAGCGAGACGGCCGCGATCCCCGGCTTCACCAGCGGCAGCGCGACCTTGAAGAACGCCTGTTTGCGCGTGTACCCGTCCAGCAGCGCCGCCTGCTCCAGCTCGGGGGAGAGGTCGGAGAAGTACGACCGCATGATCCAGACGATCAACGGGAGCGTCACCAGTTGCAGCACCCACACCATGCCGACATAGGTGTCGAAGAGCCCGAGCTGCTGGTAGAGCACGAACAGCGGGATGATCACGGTGAGTTCGGGCGCGAAGCGGAACGAGAGCAGGGTGAACATCAGGTTCTCCGAGCCGCGGAACCGCCACCGCGCGGCGGCGTACGCGGCGGGCAGCCCGATCACCAGCGACAGCGCGACGGCCCCCAGCGACACGACGAGGCTGTTCACGAAGAACCGGAGGAACGGCACGCCCTGGTCGTCCCCGGCGCCCAGGACCGTGCGGTACGAGTCGAGGGTCGGGGTGAACGAGAAGTACGTGCTGAACAGCTCGTTCGTCGGCTTCAGCGACAGGATCACCATCCAGGCGACCGGGAACAGCGCGAAGACGAAGTAGAGGATCAGCGCCAGGTCGGCGGCGAGGGCGAGCAGCCTGCGTTTCATCGCTCCACCTCTGCGGCCCGGTTCTGGATCCGGCCCAGATAGCGCACCAGCACCATCGTGACCAGGTAGACCACGGCCCACAGCACGATCATGTAGCTGATCCCGAACGAGTAGCGCTGGAAGCGGATCGCCTCCAGATAGGCCCGGATCTGGAGCACCATCGTCGAGTCGCCGGGGCCGCCCTCGGTCAGCGCGTAGATGATGTCGAAGACCTTCAGCGAATCCATGAACCGGAAGATCACGGCGACCAGGACGTACGGCCAGAGCATCGGCAGGGTCAGGCGCCGGAAGGTGAACCACCAGCCCGCCCCGTCGACCGCCGCCGCCTCGAACGGCGAGGCGGGCAGCGAGCGCAGACCGGCCAGCGCGAGGATCGCGACGAACGGTGTGTAGACCCACACGTCCACGGCGATCGACGAGAGCAGCGCGCCCGTCGGGGTGTCCGTCCACTGCACACCGCCGAGCCCGAACGGCTCCAGGAGATGGTTGATGACGCCGACCGACGGCTGGAGCATCAGCTTCCACATGATCGCGGCGATCACCGGCGCGATCATCAGCGGCAGGATCAGGATCTTCTCCAGCACCCGCCCGACGCGGCTCGACCGGTGCAGCAGCAGCGCCACGGCCACCCCGAGCACCGTCTCGACGGCCGCCGCGCCGACCGCGTACGCCACCGTCACCCGCGCCGAGTCCCAGAACGCCGGCTGGGTGAAGATCCGCCGGTAGTTCTCGACGCCCACCAGGTCCGGCTGCGGTTTGCTCGCCGCGAAGTCGAACACCGTGTAGTAGAGGCCGAGGCCGAACGGGTAGAGGATGCCGCCGGTCAGCAGCAGCGCGGGCGCGATCAGCAGATACGGCCGCAGCGAGCGGCGCCAGGCCGGCACCGCCCGCACCGCACGCTTCCCGGCCCCCGTGCCGGAGGCCGCCCCGTGGTCGGCCTCCAGCACGGGGGCCGCGCGTCCCGGCACCGGTCAGCCGACCTTCGACGCCAGATCGCCGGACAGGCCGTTCAGCACGGACGAGGCGTTCTTCCCGCCGTAGATCTCCTGGAGCGCGGCGGCCCAGCTGGTCGTCGCGTCGAAGAACTGCTCCTGCGGGGTGAACTGGATCCTCGTCTCGTCGACGACCGTCTCGAAGGTCTCGATGAAGCCCGGGACGGCCCGCATCTTGTCCTTGTACGCCGCGTCCTGGCTGACCGACTTCCGTACCGGGTCGATGTGGTTGTGCTCGATCGCGCCCTTGCGCAGATGCTCCTTGCCGGTCGCCCACTGGAGGAACAGCCAGGCGGCGGACTTGTTGCGGCTCCTGGCGTTCATGCCGAGCGACCAGATCCACATGTTCGTGGCGAGAGAGCCGCCGGGGCCCTTCGGGCCGGGGTGGAAGGCGATCTTCCCGGAGGCGGGGGAGGCCCCCTTCACCGCCTGGAAGTAGGCGGCGGTGTCCGCGTCGAAGAGCATCCCCGCCTTCTTCGCCCCGAGGTCGCTGGAGCACTGGTACCAGGTGTACGAGGTCCAGGACGGCGGCCCGCCCTTCCTGACCATCTCCGCCCAGTCCCGGGTGAACGCGATCGCCTCCGGGGAGTTCATCGCGGGCTTCACCTTCCCGCCCTCGACCGTGAAGTCCTTCAGGCCGTTGCGGGCGTACATCGTCATGAAGCCGGGATGGATCGTCGCCCAGCTGCGCGAGCCGCGCACCGCGACCCCGTACATCCCGTCGAAGCCCGCCCCCGGCGCCCGGCGGGTGATGGCCCCGGCGACCTCGCGCAGCTCGTCGAAGGTCTCGGCGGGCTTCAGGCCGAGCTTCTTGAACACCTCGGTGTTGTACGCGACGACATTGGTCTCCCAGCCCCACGGCAGCGCGTACTGCCCGCCCTGCCCGAGCGGCGCACCCGCCTTCAGCGACCACTGGTCGGCCGAGAGGAGGTTGGGGAAGAAGTCCTCCTGGTCCCATTCGGACCCGGTGGCCGAGGAATTGCGCATCCAGGGGCCGAGATCCTCCAGCCAGCCGGGCGGCCCGTACTGCCACACCATGTACGCGCCGAGCATGAACACGTCGTAGGAGGCACGTCCGCTGGAGAGGTCGACGGTGAGCTTGTCGAAGTAGTTGTCCTCGGGGAAGACGTCGTACTCGACCTTGATCCCGGTCTTCTCGGTGAACGCCTTCAGGTCGGCGATCAGCGCATCGGTGTACGGATGCTTGTTGAGCAGCGCCTTGACCGTTCTTCCCTTGGCCCGCTTCCAGTCGAAGGAGCCGGTGACATCGTCGGCCGCGGAGCCGTCGTTCCTGGCCTTGTCACCGCCGAAGCCCGCACCGCAGGCGGTCAGCAGCGGGGTGGCGGACGCGGCCGTGGCCGCGCCGATGGCGAGGAACCGTCGCCGGTCGTGCGCGTGCATGTCCATCCGTGACCTCCACGGTCCGGCCGGAGATGGGTGGGGGGCCCGTTCACACGTTGAATCGACTGGTTAACAGAGCTTGGAACAACGGAAGTTGGCCGTCAATCCCTCGCGCAACGGAAATTCTCGGTGCAGAGTGAGAAGTTCACAGAGGGGACCGATATGTGGATGGGCATCGATCTCGGCACGCAGAGCGTCCGGGCGGTGGTGGCAGGAGACCGCGGTGAGATCCTCGGCAGCGGCTCGGCCCCGCTCACGGGCAGACGTGACGGCGTACGGCATGAGCAGCGGCCCCTCGACTGGTGGAAGGCCCTGTGCGCGGCCGGCCGGCAGGCGCTGCGCGACTGCCCCGCCCCGCGTGCGCTCGCCGTCTGCGCCACCTCCGGCACCGTGCTGCTCGGCGACCGCGAAGGCCGGCCGCTGACCCCCGGGGTGATGTACGACGACGGGCGGGCCGTCGCGGAGGCGGCCAGGGCCAAGGCCCCGCCCAGCTGGGCCCTGCCCAAGGTGATGTGGCTGCTGCGGGAGTACGGGGGAGGGGCGGGCGGCGCCGTACGGGTCATGCACCAGGCCGATCTGGTCCTGGCGCGGCTCGCCGGAACGCCGCTGCCCACCGATTCCAGCCACGCCCTGAAGACCGGCTACGACCTGGAGCGGGACGACTGGCCGCGGCGGCGATTCGAGCAGCTGGGCCTGCCCGACGGGCTGTTCCCGGACGTGGTGCGGCCGGGGACACGGATCGGCGAGGTGGGGCGGGCGGCGGCCGAGGAGACCGGGATTCCGGCGGGCACGCCCATCGTGGCCGGGATGACGGACGGGTGCGCGGCGCAGCTCGCCTCCGGCTCGCTCACCGTCGGCTCCTGGAACTCGGTGCTCGGCACGACGCTGGTCCTCAAGGGGGTCACCTCGTCACCGGTCGAGGACCGGACCGGTGTCGTCTACAACCATCGCGCGCCGGACGGGAGCTGGCTGCCGGGCGGGGCCTCGGGGGTCGGCGGCGGGGTGCTGACGGCCGCCTTCCCGGCCGTGGACCCGGCCCGCATGGACGCGCTGGCCCGCGATCACGAACCGGCGCGCGTGGTGGCGTATCCGCTGGTGGCGACAGGGGAGCGCTTCCCGTTCGTGGCGCCGGAGGCCACCGGGTTCCTGCTCGGCGAGCCTGCCTCCGACGCCGAGCACTGGGTGGCCCTGCTGACCGGGGTGGGCCTGGTCGAACGGCTCTGCCTCGACTACCTCGACCTGCTCGGCGCCCAGCAGTACGGCCGGCTCACGTTCACCGGCGGCGCGGCCCGCAGCGGCTACTGGAGCCGGCTGCGCGCCGACATCCTGGGTAGGCCCGTCTACATCCCGCAGCACAGCGAACCCGCCCTCGGCATGGCCGTCCTGGCCGCGTACGGGGCGGGGGAGGCGGACACCCTGCAACGGGCCGCGGGCCGGATGGTGCGGCTGCGGCACGTGCTGCGCCCGCACCCGGTGCGCACGGCGTGGTACACCGAGCCGTACCTCACGCTGGTGGAGGAACTGGAGCGACGCGGCTGGCTGCCCGGCCCGGTCGCCGCACACGCCCGGACCCGGGCGGAGCAGTCGTGACCATCCGCGACCACCCGAACCCGAACGGAGAAGCCATGACCAGGAGCCCGGCCACCCTGCTGCTCGCCCGCCACGGTCAGACCGTCTGGCACGCGGAGAACCGCTACGCCGGGGTCAGCGACATCGCCCTCACCGACGAGGGCCGCCGCCAGGCCCGGCGGCTGGGCGAGTGGGCGGCCCGGGACGAGGTCGACGCGATCTGGACATCCACGGTCACCCGCGCGATCGAGACCGCACAACCCGCGTGCGAGGCGCTCGGTCTCGCCCCCCGGCGCGAACACGAGCTGCGCGAATGCGACTTCGGCGAGGTGGAGGGGCGCACCCTGGCGGAATTCGCGGCCGAGCACCCGGAGCGGGCCCGGGAGTACCGCGCAGACCCGGTGGCCCACCCCTTTCCCGGGGCCGAGGACCCCAGGGCCGCGGCGGCCCGGGGGACGGCGGCGCTGCGCCGGATCGCGGACGGGCACCCGGGGCAGCGGGTGCTCGTCGTCGCGCACAACACCCTGCTGCGGCTCGTGCTGTGCGAACTGCTGTCGATTCCGCTGGGCAGCTACCGCCGGGTCTTCCCGCAGTTGCGGAACGCGGCGGTGAGCGAGGTACGGGTCGGAGAGCAGGGCGGTGCGCTGCTCTCCCTCAACGTGCCCTGCAATCTCTGACGTGCCCTGCACTCTCTGACATGCCCTGCGCACCGGATGCCCCCGGCGCGCAGGGCGTACCCGGCATCAGCCCTTGACGGCCGCAGCCCGCCGCTGCCGCACGAGACCGATGACGCTCAGTACGAGGGTCAGCGCGCCGGACGCCATCAACTGGTCACGGGTGTCCGGCTGGCGCAGCATCAGGACGAAGATGCCGACCATCGCCAGGAGCGCCACCACCGTCAGGACCGGGAAGAGCCACATCCGTACGACGAGCTTCTCCGGGGCCTCGCGCTCCATCCGGTCGCGCAGGATCAGCTGGGAGACGGCGATGAAGATCCAGACGACCAGGATCACCGCGCCGATCATGTTGAGCAGCCACGGGAAGACGTCGTCCGGACGCCAGTAGCTGAGCAGCACGCACAGGAAGCCGAACACGGACGAGACCAGCACCGCGGTGCGCGGGACCCCCGAGGAGATCCGGCCGAGCCGCTTGGGGCCCTGGCCGCGGGCGACCAGCGAACAGGCCATGCGCGAGGCGCCGTAGATGTTGGCGTTCATCGCGGAGAGCAGGGCGACCAGGATGACCACGTTCATGATCTCGGCCGCGCCATTGATGCCCAGGTGGTCCAGGGCCGCGTAGAACGGGCCGACCTTCACGACCTTCGGGTCGTCCCACGGGACGAGCGTGACGACGACCGCCATCGAGCCGACGTAGAAGAGCGCGATCCGCCACATCGCCGTCCGCACGGCCTTGGCGACGCCCTGCACCGGGTTCTCGGACTCGGCCGCGGCGATGGTGACGGTCTCCAGACCGCCGTACGCGAAGACGGAGGCGAGCAGTCCGATCACCAGGCCCTCGGCGCCGTTCGGCATGAAGCCGCCCTCACCGCTGAGGTTGGCGGTGCCGGGGGCGTCCGTGCCGGGCAGCACGCCCAGGATCGCCAGCACGCCCAGGACCAGGAAGAGCGTGATCGCCACGACCTTGAGGGTGGCGAACCAGAACTCGAACTCGCCGAACTTCTTCACCGAGGCCAGGTTGGTGCCCAGGAAGACCACCATGAACAGCGCGACCCAGGCCCACTCCGGGGTACCGGGCAGCCAGCCGGTGACGATCTTCGCGGCGCCGATGCCCTCCAGGCCGACGGCGACACAGAGCAGCACCCAGAACGCCCAGCCGGCGGTGAATCCCGCCCATGGCCCTATCGCCCGCTCCGCGTGGACGGAGAAGGAGCCGGAGGCCGGGTTCGCGGCCGACATCTCGCCGAGCATGCGCATCACGAGCATGACCAGCAGCCCGGAGACGGCGTACGCGATGATGATCGACGGGCCGGCGGCGGCGATGCCCGCGCCCGAGCCGACGAAGAGCCCGGCGCCGATGACCCCGCCGAGGGCGATCATCGACAGGTGGCGCTGCTTGAGCCCGTGGGTGAGAGCCGAATCGGCCCCGGCATCGGAGACGGCGACCGGGGAGCCGGTGGGGGGAGACGCGGAATTCCGAGACATGGACAAGCTCTGTTCGGTAGGTGAGGCGTGGGGGGAGGTGCGCGGACAGTCTGAGTGCGCGCCCCGCCGACGGGGAACCACTGTCCGCTATACGGGCACGATGTTCACACAAGGTGCACACCCGGACACAGTGGGACGGCCGTCCGGCTCGCGGCCGGGTCGGCACTCGCTCGGCCGCCGGTCGACCCGGGCTGGAATTGGCGGGAACCTACAGTCCCTCCCGGTGACTGCTCCCGGCCGGATCCGAGCCGATCCGCCCCCACCTCAGTGACGAGCATCACGCCGCCGCGCGATTGCGTACCGTCCTTTGTGTGAACCTCACCAACGCCCCGGTCATCGCTTTGTGGGCCACTGATGGTGATCGACCGTTAACCCGTGGGCTAACGTCGGGCTCAGTCTGTCCCCACCTGCCCTCACCCCGCGGAGTCCCGATGAGCACTGCTGCCGCCGCCCCTGCCCGCACCGGAGCGGTCCTCGCCGACCTGCTGCCCGCCGCCAGGCACCGCTACGCCGTCGACACGGCCCTGGTCCTCGGTGGCGCCGCGCTCACCGGCATCGCCGCCCAGATCGCCGTGCCGGTCCCCGGCTCCCCGGTCCCGGTCACCGGCCAGACCTTCGCCGCGCTCCTCGTCGGCACCGCGCTCGGCGCCCGCCGCGGCTTCCTCTCCCTCGCGGTGTACACGCTGGTGGGCATGGCGGGCATGCCGTGGTTCTCCGAGGGCACCTCCGGAATGGGCTTCCCCTCGTTCGGCTACGTCCTCGGCATGCTGCTCGCCGCTGCCGTGGTCGGCGGCCTCGCCCGCCGCGGCGGCGACCGCTCCGTGCTGCGTACCGCGGGCACGATGGTGCTGGGCTCCGCGATCATCTACGCGGTCGGCGTCCCGTACCTGGCGCTGGCCACCGGCATGTCGGCGAGCGCCGCGATCGCGGCCGGCCTGGTGCCGTTCCTGATCGGTGACGCGCTGAAGGCGGCGCTGGCCATGGGCGCGCTGCCCACGGCCTGGAAGCTCATCGGCCGCCGGGGCTGATGCCGTAACTCCCCCCGAAGAGGCTCGCCGGGTCGTGACGCGACACCAGACCGGCGAGCCTCTTCTGCGTCCGCGCGTCGTGGAAACCCTCGGTCCGGTCCCCGCCGCCGAAGGAGAAGCCGAGCGACCGGCCCAGGGCGACCGGGGCGAGCACCTCGGCCACCTCCGCGTACAGGGTCCGTACCGACGCCACGTCCGTACCGTCGAGCGGTGAGAGCAGCCGCACCAGGAACCCGGCCTCGCGGTACGGCACCGCGTTGTCGACGGCGGGCCGTGCGGCGAGCGCACCGCCCAGGTGGTTGATCTGGACCACGGTCATCATCGGGGCCTTCGGCCCGGTCAGCTCCAGCACGCGCCCGGCGCGGTCCTCGTCCAGGGAGCCGAGCACCACGCTGTCGCCGTAGTAGGCGTGCGGGAACGGCGGGTCGCTGTGAATGGTGTGGCTGTCGGTGTACGGCATCTCCCGCAGCGAATCCGTGAGTGCGGGCCTGATCGCCCGCAGCGGCGCGACCAGCCGCTCGCCCTCCTCCGCGCTGCCGGTGTACGCGACCCGTACCGAGATCACGTACCGCCCCCGCATCGGCTGCGGCATCTGCGGGACGTCGGGGTACCGGATCGCCGCCAGCGAGGACGTAAGCGTGGCGGGCACGGTCTGGGCCCACTCCAGGTAGCCGCCGACCACCTCGGCGGCGCCCACCCCGTCCCCGTCGAAGGCGACCGAGCCGCCGTACAGCCGCCCGACCTCGACCAGGCCGATCTCCATGCCGGCCACCACGCCGAGCCGGTGGCCGCCGCCGCGCAGCGCCCAGAAGAGATCGGGTTCGCTGTCCGGGGAGGCATGGCGCAGCACCCCGTCGGCCGTCACCACGTCGAGCGCGTGCACATGGTCGGCCGCGTATCCGAACTCCCTGGCAAGGATGCCCAGCCCGCCTCCGAGGGTGTAGGAGACCGCGCCGACCGACGGGGACGACCCGCTCAGCGGGGCGAGCCCGTGCGGTGCGGCGGCCTTGATCACCTGCCCCCAGGTGACGCCCGCGCCGATCCGGGCGGTGCGGCGGACCGGGTCGATCCCGACGGAGTCCATCCGGCGGGTGCTGATCAGGACCCCGCCCTCGACGGCCCCGGGCAGCCCGTGGCCGGTGGCGTGGACATGGACCGGCACTCCGCGCGCGGCGGCGTCGGCCACGGCGGTGCGTACGTCATCGGCGTGGGCGGCCTCGACGACGAGGTCGGGCCGGACCGCGAAACCGGTCTGGAAGCCGGCAGTGACAGGGGCGGAAGCAGGGACAGGGGCAGTGGACATGGAAAGGCTCTCCGATCGCTCGCTCGATGGCGTTGCGAGGGAGAGCCTTTCCGGTAAACCTGACAACGGCCGTCAGGTATTGGCGGGCGTTTCCGGGGCCGTGCGGTCCTTGCGGTTCCTGACCTCACGGACCAGCGAGATCGCCACCACCAGCGCCGCGACCAGCAGCGAGAGCAGCACCTGCTCGCGTCCGCTGTCGTCGGTCAGCATGTAGACCAGGACGAACGAGATCATCGCGATGGTCGCCCAGGTCAGGTACGGGAAGAGCCACATCCGTACGACCAGCTTCTCCGGCGACTCGCGCAGGATCATGCCGCGCATCCGCAGCTGGGTGAAGCAGATGACCAGCCAGACGAACAGGGCGACCGCACCGGAGGAGTTCAGCAGGAACTGGAAGACGGTGTCGGGCCACTGGTAGTTGAAGAACACGGCGACGAAGCCGAAGACGACCGAGGACAGGATGGCGGCCTGCGGCACGCCCCGCTTGTTCGTCCGGGCGAACGCCTTCGGCGCGTCCCCGCGGCCGCCGAGCGAGAAGGCCATCCGCGAGGCGGTGTAGAGGCCGGAGTTCAGACAGGACAGCACGGCGGTGAGGACGATGACGTTCATGACCTCTCCGGCGTGCGGGATGCCGATGGAGTTGAGGGCGGCGACATAGCTGCCGTCCTTCACGATCGACGGGTCGTTCCACGGCAGCAGGGTCAGCACGATGAAGATCGAACCCAGGTAGAAGACGGCGATCCGCCAGATCACGCTGTTGGTGGCCTTCTGGACGGCGCGCTGCGGGTTCTCGGACTCACCGGCGGCGAGGGTGACGATCTCGCTGCCCATGAAGGAGAAGACGACCATCAGCACACCGGTCAGGATCGCGCCCGGCCCGTTGGGGAAGAACCCGCCGGTGTCGGTGAGATGCGCGAGACCCGCGCCGGGGTTGTCCGAACCGGGCAGCAGCCCGAAGACGGCGAGCATTCCGACGACCACGAAGGCGCCGATCGCCACGACCTTGATCCCGGCGAACCAGAACTCGAACTCGCCGTACGACCCGACCGAGACCAGGTTCGTCGCGGTCAGCACCACCATCACGATCAGCGCCCACGCCCACTGCGGGACGCCCGGCACCCAGCCCTCCAGGATCTTGGCACCCGCCGTGGCCTCGACGGCGAGCACCACGACCCAGAAGAACCAGTACAGCCAGCCGATCGAGAAGCCGGCCCAGCGGCCCAGCGCCTGGTCGGCGTAGGCGGAGAAGGAGCCCGAGCTGGGGCGGGCCGCGGCCATCTCGCCGAGCATCCGCATCACGAAGACGACCATCAGGCCGACCAGGGCGTACGACAACAGGATGGCCGGTCCGGCGGCGGCGATACCGGAACCGGAGCCCACGAAGAGGCCCGCTCCGATCACGCCTCCGATGGCGATCATCGAGAGGTGGCGGTTCTTGAGGCCCGCCTGGAGACCGTCGGAGGAGTCCGGGGAGTGGGGGGTTTCCGGGGTGCCCGGCCCGTTCGACCGGTCCGGCTTACGGGGCTGGTGGCCCGGCCCGGCCGTAGTCGTCTGCGACGTCATGGATTGAATCCTTACGTTCTCGGATCACGTGATGCGTGCCCGGCCGCGGCAGTGGGGTGCGGCAGCGAGTGATGCATTGAAGCCCGGCGAACGGCAAAAACGGAACCCCTTCTTCCGGATCGTTGACCAGATCGTTGCCGGAGTGGCCTTGCTCACACAGCGTCTGCACATCGCGATCGCACGAGGTCCGCCGCGTGCGCCGACCGGAGCCGCCGGGGCGTTGTGACCCCGATGGCGGCTGCCCCGCGTCGCACGTGCCACACTCGGAACATGCGCGTGTACCTCGGCTCGGACCATGCCGGCTATGAACTCAAGAACCACCTCGTCGAGTGGCTCACGGCCCAGGGCCACGAGGCCGTCGACTGCGGCCCCCACATCTACGACGCCCAGGACGACTACCCGCCGTTCTGCCTGCGTGCCGCCGAGCGGACGGCCGCGGACCCGGACAGCCTCGGCATCGTGATCGGTGGCTCCGGCAACGGCGAGCAGATCGCCGCCAACAAGGTCAAGGGCGTCCGTGCCGCGCTGGCCTGGAGCGAGCAGACCGCCGCCCTGGGCCGCGAGCACAACAACGCCAACGTAGTCGCCATCGGTGGCCGGATGCACTCGGTGGAGGAGTCCACCAAGTTCGTCGAGATCTTCCTCGCCACCCCGTACTCCAACGAGGAGCGTCACACCCGTCGCATCGAGATGCTGACGGCGTACGAGACGACCGGCGAGCTCCCCCCGATCCCGGCCCACCACCCGCAGCAGGGCTGACCGGCCTCCACCCCTGTGCCGCCGGTGCTCCCGGCGGCACAGCCATGTCCGCCTCCGCATCCCACCGAGGAGAGTCGCCGCCGTGCCCGAGGGACATACGATCCACCGCCTCGCGGCGGACCACCGGGACAGGTTCGCCGGGCGGCCGGTGCGGGTGAGCAGCCCGCAGGGCAAGTTCTCCGCCGGCGCCGCGCTGCTCGACGGCCGGCCCCTCACCGACGTCGACGCCCACGGCAAGCACCTCTTCCTCGGCTTCGACGGCGCAGGCTGGGTCCACATCCACCTGGGCCTGTTCGGCAAGCTCGGATTCGGTACGGTCCCGGCCCCGCCGCCCACCGACACGGTCCGGCTGCGCCTGCTGAACGAGGAGCACCACGCGGATCTGCGCGGCCCGACGGCCTGCGCGCTGATCACCGATCCGGAGAAGCGCGCGATACACGACCGCCTCGGACCCGACCCGCTGCGGACCGACGAGGACGGCGAGCGGGCCTGGCTGCGGATCTCGCGCAGCCGGATCACCGTCGCGGCCCTGCTGATGGACCAGAAGGTCATCGCGGGCGTCGGCAACGTCTACCGCGCGGAGGTGCTCTTCCGGCACGGGATCGACCCGTACCGCCTCGGCAGGGACCTCACCCGCGCGGAGTGGGACGCCGTCTGGGCGGACCTGGTGGTGCTGATGCGCGAGGGCGTGCGGAACAACCGGATCGACACGGTCCGCCCCGAGCACATGCCGGAGGCGATGGGCCGCCCGCCGCGGGTCGACGACCACGGCGGCGAGGTGTACGTGTACCGCCGGGCCCGGCAGGCCTGCCACATCTGCGGCGGCGAGATCCGCACCGCCGACCTCGCCGCCCGCAACCTCTTCTGGTGCCCGGGGTGCCAGAAGGCTTAGACCGACCGGCAATTGCCGGTCGGTCTAAGGGGTGCCCTAGAACCCCCGGGGCAGCCACGGCGCCGTGTCCGAGGAGAACGCCGACGACGCCTCCGCCAGCGCGCCCGCCCGCAGCTCCCGTACCCGCCCGGCCAGCCCCAGCGAGCTCAGCGACTCGCCGCCCAGATAGGCCGAGCCCAACTCCCGTACCGAAAGCGCGAGATCGGCCGCGTCATCGGTGCGCCGGCACGACGCGGCGCCCTTCGCGTCGGCCGTGAGCCGCCAACGCCCCGCGTTCCAGGGGCAGAACGCGTCCTCGACCTCGAACACCACGTCCACCGGACCCCGGTACGTCCGGGCCTCCAGCGCCGCGCCCAGTTCCACCAGGCGCACATGGAGCGAATCGCGGACCCGGATGTTGCACCGCCGCACATCCGACACCAGGTGCAGCACCGCATCGTCGACCGGCCGGTTCCGGGCCTCGACCGTCTTCATCAGGTCGATCTCGAAGACGAACCGCCACAGCGCCGCGTACGCCGCCGGGTCCAGCGCGCCCAGATCGTTCACCGAGACAGTGCCGTTGGGGCCGGACGGCTCCCACTCCGGCTTGATGCAGTACGTCACATAGCCGACGATCTCCCCGTCCCGCTCCGCCAGCACGCACTGCTGTGCCGAAGCGCCCTGCCGGGAGGAGACCGGGTCGACCATGGGCTTGCGCTCCCAGCCGGGTGCGTGGACCGGTGTACCGGGACGGCCGGGCACCAGCTGCTCGTACACGCCCTCGCACGCCGCCATCGCCTCGTCCGGCTTCGCGCGGCGCAGCCGCACCTCGTCCGTGCCCGGCGGCACCGTCAGCCGGACCCTGTCCTTCTCGATCGTCATGGACATCTGCTGCGAGGCCGTGCCGTATCCGAACCGGCCGTAGATCGCCGGTTCCGAGGCGGTCAGGATGGCGATCGGCTCGCCCAGCGCACGGATGTCGTCCAGCTGCCGGCGCATCATCGAGGTCAGCAACCCGCGCCTGCGGTGGGTGGAGGCGACACTCACCATCGTGATCGCGGCGGCGGGCACCAGCGCCCCGCCCGGCACCGCGACCCGGAAGCTGAACGCCCCCGCCGTCGCGACGACATCGTCGCCGTCCCAGATCCCGATCGACCGCTCGTGCTCCGTCAGCTGCTCGTACAGCTCGCGCTGCTCGGGAGGCTCCGCGACCCCACCGAACGCCAGCTCCAGACACTCGAACCATTCGTTCCACTCGGACGGGCGCAACACGCGAAGCTCAGTAGTCATGGGCCATGCCTACCAGGGGGCAGGGCGGCGGGGCGACCCGATTTCGAACGCATTGTCACGGGGTCCCCCTGCACCTCGGGCGGCCGGGTAGATAGGGTCCCGGCAATGGCCCGTCGCGCAGGAGCAGACTCGTACCCGGCCCGATTGCGGAAATCGGCGCACCGGGCACGCACCGCGCTGCGCAAGTCCGGTGTCGACTACTTCCGCGGCGACGGATCGGACTGGATCGCGCTGGCCGGCCTGCTGCTGACCATTCCCGCCATCACCTGCGCCACGCTGGTCGATCCGATGTGGTGCTCACCGGCCGCGCTCGTCCTGCCGATCGTCGCGGGCGGCCTGCTGCTGCGCCCGGCCAGTCTGCTGGGCCTGTACGCGACCGCCGCCACAGCCCTGATCGTGGAGTCGATCGGACTGGGCCCGTACAACGACGGCCCGGCCCGGGTGACCCCCGGCATCGTCCTGGTGGTCGCGGCCTGCGGCTTCTTCGGGCTGGTCCTCGCCCAGTTCCGTGCCAGGGTCGGTGTGCCGTGGCGGCGCGGCGGCACCATGCTCTTCGACCTGCGCGAACGCATCCGGGTACAGAGCGCCCTGCCCCGGCTGCCGCAGGGCTGGCACCGCGAGATGGCGCTGCGCCCGGCGGGCGGGCAGTCCTTCTCCGGGGACTTCGTCGTCGCCGCCCGTACCAACGGCGGCCGGACCCTGGAAGCCGTGCTCACCGATGTCTCCGGCAAGGGCATGGACGCGGGCTCCCGCGCCCTGCTGCTGTCCGGGGCCTTCGGCGGCCTCCTCGGCTCGCTGCCCCCGCACGGCTTCCTGCCGGCGGCCAACGGCTATCTGCTGCGCCAGGACTGGGACGAGGGGTTCGCCACCTCGATCCATCTGGTCCTGGACCTCGAATCGGGCGACTACGAACTCCTGTCGGCCGGGCATCCGCCCGCCCTCCAGCTCCACTCGGGCAGTGGCCAGTGGGAGGAGAAGGCGGCCGAGGGGCCGCTGCTGGGGGTGTACGACGGGGCGCAGTTCGACGCCGTGAAGGGCTCGCTGGCCCCCGGCGACGTACTGATGCTCTTCACGGACGGCCTGGTCGAGGCGTCGGACCGCGATATCGCGGAGGGCATCGACCGGTTGACCGGTGAGGCCGACCGCTATGTCGCCACCGGATTCGAGGGCGCGGCCTGGCACCTGATCGAGGCATGCGCCAAGGACGTCAACGACGACCGGGCGCTGCTGCTGTTGTCACGCAGATCCTGAACCGTACGTAAACGGCCCGAACCGGGCGTGGGTCAACGGAGATCGGCCCGTCACCGGAACGTGGACACCACCGGCATGTCCGGGCACGGGGAAGACCCTGGGTTCGTATCCGACCCGTCCCCGTACCCGGAACACCGCGGTGTCGTCTCAGGCCGGGACCGCGAGTTTCCCGGCGCCGTGGTCGCTGTTGCTGCCCTCGCCCCGGTCCCGCCCGCCCGGCAGGATGCGGGCCAGCCAGTGCGAGCGCCCGGCCGCCAGCGGTGCGAGGACCGCGAGGAGGAGCACATAGCCCGCGATGAACGGGGAGAGCCGCTCGTCCAGCCCGGCGGCCGCCGCCATGGTGGCGAGGATCAGGGCGAACTCGCCGCGCGCCACCAGCGTGGTGGAGATGTTCGCCGTGGCCTGCGGGCCGAACGCGTACACCTTGGCGGCGGCGAGGCCGGCGAAGACGTTCATGACCAGGGTCACCGCGACGGCGGCCAGCACCGGCCACAGCACGGTCGGCAGATCGCCCGGGTCGATGGAGAGCCCGAAGGCGAAGAAGAAGATCGCGCCGAAGGCGTCCCGCAGCGGGTGGACCAGCTTGAGGATGCGCTCGCCGGAGGTGGTGCTGCCGAGCATCAGGCCGACCATGAACGCGCCGATCGCGTCCGCGACCCCGAACCACTCCGAGACGCCCGCCACGAAGACCGCGGCGCCGAGGAAGGAGATGACGAGGAGTTCGTCGTCCCGGGTGTTGATCAGCTTGCCGATGACCTTGGTGCCGAAGCGGGCGGCCAGTGCGAGCAGCAGCAGGAAGCCGAAGGCCTTGCCGCCGTCGACCGCCGCGGCGGAGAGGCTGTCGGCGCCCGACAGGATGGGCTGGAGCGCGGCCAGGTAGAGGGCGAGGAAGACGTCCTCGACCACGATGATGCCGAGGATCGGCTTGGTCTCCGGATTGCCGATACGGCCCAGGTCGACCAGGACCTTGGTGACGATGGCCGACGACGAGATGCCGAGCACACCGGCGAGGACCAGCGCCTCGGACGTGCCCCAGCCCAGTGCGAAGCCGAAGCCGAGCCCGGCGCCGACGTTCAGGGCGAGATAGGTGCCGCCGGCGATCGCCATCTTGCGGCCGCCGGCCTTGAGGTCGTCGAGGTGGAATTCGAGACCGAGGTAGAAGAGCAGCAGCACCAGGCCGAGTGCGGAGAGCATCTCCAGCTCGTGCGGGTCGGCGACGAGCACGATGCCGGGCGTGTGCGGGCCGAGCAGGATTCCGGCCAGGATGAACAGGGGGATGGTCGGCAGTCCGATGCGGCTGCCGACGCGGGCGAGAACGGCGGCGGCCAGGAAGGCGCCGCCCATGGCTATGAGCGTGTCTGTGTGTCCGATGAGCCCGATCCTTCATTTGGTCAAGAGAACGTCAAGGAAGCGTCAGTAATTAGTTTACCGAACGATTGACGTTGCAACTGTTGCCCCTCCGAAATCTCTCGACGTTCCCCCGCCGTGGTCTGCCGTCCCCCCGACCGGTCCTGGGGTTTCCCCCACCCCCGATCCGCCAGCAGCCGCCATGTTCCGGACCCACCCCCGATCCGTAGGTTCGAATCACGGTCGAAGACGCGGCCGATGAGCAACGGAAGGCGGACACCATGGGGCTGCGACGCACCAGGCAGCGCGCGCAGGACAGGCAGTACACGACGGACATCCATCAGGGGTCCGGGCCCGCGGACCTCGCCGTCGAACTGCGCGGTGTCCGCAGGCAGTACGGCCGGGGCAGCTCCGCCGTCCACGCGCTGCGGGGCATCGACCTCGCCCTCCCGCGCTCCACCTTCACCGCCGTCATGGGTCCCTCCGGCTCCGGGAAGTCGACCTTCCTCCAGTGCGCGGCCGGACTCGACCGCCCCACCGAGGGCTCCGTACGCCTCGGCGGCACCGAGATCACCGGCATGAGCGAGAACCGGCTCACCGAACTGCGCCGCACCCGCCTCGGCTTCGTCTTCCAGGCCTTCAACCTGCTGCCGTCCCTGACGGTCGAGCAGAACGTCGTCCTGCCCATGCGCCTGGCCGGACAGCGCACCGGCTCCGCCCGCAGCCGCCGCGAGGCCACCGAGATGCTCACCCGGGTCGGCCTCGGCGACAAGGGTGACCGCCGCCCCGGCCAGCTCTCCGGCGGTCAGCAGCAGCGCGTCGCCGTCGCCCGCGCCCTGGTCACCCGGCCCGACGTGATCTTCGCCGACGAGCCGACCGGCGCCCTCGACACCACCACCGCCGCCGAGATCCTCGCCCTGCTCCGCAACGCGGTGGACGGCCTCGGCGCCACCGTCGTGATGGTCACCCACGACCCGGCGGCCGCCGCCTACGCCGACCAGGTGCTCTTCCTCGCCGACGGCGCGATCGCGGACAGCCTGCCGCGCGCCGGCGCCGCGCAGATCGCCGCCCGGATGACCGCGCTCACCGCACGGACCGCCCCCGCCCACGCAGGAGCAGCAGCCTGATGTTCACCCCGCACGCCCCGAACGGCCTGGCCCGGGCGGCCGTCCGTTTCAAGCCCTCGTCGTTCATCGGGACTTTCGTCGCGCTCCTGCTCGCCGCGGCCATCGTCTCCGCCTGCGGCGTCCTGCTGGAGACCGGCCTGCGCGCCTCCGTCCCCGCGGACCGCTACGCGAAGGCCCCGGTGGTGGTCGCCGCCGACCAGAAGATCCATATGAAGTCCGGCAGCGGCGACAGCGCGGAGGAGACCGACGTACTCGTCCCGGACACCGCGCGGCTGCCCGAATCCCTGGTGGCGAAGGCCGCCTCGGCCCCCGGCGCGGCCACCGCGATCGGCGACGTCACCTACTCCGTACGACAGGACGGCACCCCCCTCACCGCTCACGGCTGGGGCTCCACCGCCCTTACCGGTACGCGGCTGCTCACCGGCGACGCGCCCGGGACCGGCGAAGTCGTCGTCCCCGCGGGCACCAAGAGCCGGGTCGGCGAGCGCATCGCCCTCGACACGCCCGCGGGCGTACGGGAGTTCCGGGTGTCGGGCACCGCCGCCGCCGACGCCACCGTCTGGTTCGCCGACCGGCAGGCCGTACAGCTCTCCGGCCACCCCGGCCGGGTCGACGCCATCGCCGTGCTCGCCGACCGGGGCACCCCCACCGACACCCTTGCCGAGCACGTCGGCAAGGCCGTCGGCCACACCGCCACGGCCCAGGTCCACACCGGTGACGACCGGGGTGCCGTCGAGAACCCGGCCCTCGCGAGCTCCGAGGAACTCCTCTTCGGGCTCGGCGTCTCCTTCGGCGGCGTCGCCACGATGGTCGCCGTCTTCACCGCCGCCGGTACGGTCGCCCTCTCCGTGGGCCAGCGCAGCCGCGAGTTCGCCCTGCTGCGCGCCATCGGCGCCACCCCGCGCCAGCTGCGCCGCACCATCGCCACGGAGTCCCTGCTCGTCGCCCCGCTCGCCGGAGCGCTCGGCTGCCTGCCCGGAACCGCCCTGGCCAAGTGGTGGTTCGGGCAGCTCCAGGACAGGGGAGCCATCCTCGATGCCGTCACCCTGCACGTCTCCTGGCTGCCGCTGACCGTCGCGGCCGCCACCACCATGCTCACCGCGCTGGGGGCCGGCTACCTCGCCGCGCGGCGCCCCGCCAAGATGAAGCCGGGACTCGCCCTCGCCCAGACGGCCGTGGAACGCGCCCCGTTCGGCGCGATCCGCACCCCGCTCGGCATCGCCGCCCTCGTCGGCGGCGGGGTCCTCGCCGGAGTCGCGGCCTCCACATCCGGCGGGGATGCGGCGAACGCGGCCCTGGGCGTCGTCATGCTCTTCATGCTCGCGGTCGGGCTGCTCGGCCCGGTGATCGCCCGGATCTGCGCCACCGTCATCGGGTTCCCGCTGCGCGCCGCCGGCGCGTCGGGCTCGCTGGCCGCCGCCAACTCCCGCACCAACTCCCGCCGGCTGGCCTCCGCGATCACCCCGATCGTGCTCGCCATGGCCTTCTCGTCGACGCTCGTCTTCATGCAGACCAGCCAGGAGCGGGTCACCGCACACCAGCAGCGCGACGCCATCACCGCCGACCACATCGTCTCCGCCCCGGCGGGACTCGGCTCCGACGCGACCGAACGGGCCGCCGCCACCCCCGGCGTCTCCACCGCCGTCGGGCTGCTCCGCGGCTCCGTCCTGGTACCCGGCGGCGGGGGCGTGGAACTGCAGAGCGCCTCCGCACAGGGCGTCATCGGCTCCGGCAAGGAGCTCGCCGAGGTCCAGGACCTCGACGTCAGGACCGGCTCCCTCGCCGCCCTGCGGCCCGGAACCGTCGCCGTCGACACCACGCTCGCCGACACGGCGGACCTGCGCACGGGTGACCGGCTCGCCCTGCGGCTGCCGGACGGCACCAAGGCGAACCCGAAGGTCGTAGCGGTCTACGGACGCGGCCTCGGCACCAGCTTCGTCACGTTCCCCGCGGCCGACCTGAAGGACCGTATGACCTCGCCGTACGCCACCGACATCCTGGTACGGGCCACCCCCGCCGCCGCACAGAAGCTCACCGCGCTCGGTACCGTCACCGACTCCTCCGGCTACGCCGCCGCACAGGACAAGGACCGTGAGCTCAACGCCTGGGCCAACACCGTCATGGCCGCGGTGCTCGGCGGATTCGCCGCCATCGCCGCCGTCAACACCCTGGTGATGACCGTTCTCGACCGCCGCCGCGAACTGACCATGCTGCGCCTGGTCGGCTCCACCCGGCGCCAGGTCATGGGCATGATCCGCTGGGAGGCGCTGCTCGTCACGGTGGCGGGCGCCGCGCTCGGCACCGCCATCGCACTGGCCACGCTCTTCCCGATGATGAAGGGCCTGACGGGCGAGTCGCCGTACATCCCGCCGGCCCTGTACGGGACCTTCGTCGCCGCGACCGTCGGCGTCGGCCTCGCCGCCACGATGGTCCCGGCCCGGGCGGCCCTGCGCAGAACGGCCGCCCGTCCGTAGCCCGTCCGGCGGATCCGGGTCGGACAGGCCCTAGAGTCGGGCCATGACCGAGCCACGCGCACACCTGACCCTGGCCGAAGTCGAGGCGATCGCCCGCGAGGCCCACCGTTCGCAGACGGACAAGGCGGGCCGCCCGTACAGCGAACACCTCCACGCCGTCGCCGAGGGGGTACGGATCAGGGGCGGCAGCGACGAGCAGATCGCCGCGGCCTGGCTGCACGACGCGGTCGAGGACGACGCGCTGTCGGCGCAGTGGCTGGCCGACGCCGCGCTGCCGCAGCAGGTGAAGGACATGGTCCTCGCCGTCACCAAACGTGACGGCGAGGACCTCCGTTCGTACACCCGGCGCATCCTGGACACCCCGGGCGCCCTGCTGATCAAGGAGTCCGACCTGGCACACAACGCGGACCCGGCCCGCCTCGCCGTGCTGGAACCGGCGACCCGTACCCGGCTGACCGAGAAATATGCGCAGGTACGGGGCCTGCTGGGTCTCACCCCGGGCGAATCGCCCACCGAGCAATCGGTTCAAGCCAACACGGCGAAGGACTGATCCACTCGCCCGCCCGGTTCAGAGCCGGGCGGAGTCCCGCCGGAACGCCCAGTCCATGTCCGGCTCCGTCAACGGGCGCAGCGCCCGCCGCACCGGCGGTGTGCACATCAGGGTCACGGCAGCGGCCGCGACCAGGGAGACGAGGACCAGACCGGCGGGCGCCGCGAGCCATTCGTAGATGTCGAACACCCCGGCGTATCCGGCTCCCTTGATGAGGAAGCCGTGCAGCAGATAGCCGCAGATCGTCCCGGCGCCGAGCACCGTGAACCACATGTGGCGGCGCGGTACCCAGGACAGGAACCCGATGCTGAGCAGCAGCGCGCAGCCGAACATCACCAGCGTCATCACGGCACCGGACCACCACGGCGCGCCCATCTCCTGCGCGCTGTTGCTGCGGTAGAACCAGCCCAGCTGCATCCGCGGCGCCGCCCAGTACGCGAACAGCAGGGCCCCGGCGAACAGCGGGAGCGCGAGCATCCGCACCTCACGCCGGCGCACCAGCTGGAAGTGCTCGGGCTTCAGCCGCAGTCCCAGCACGAAGAACGGCAGGAACTGCAGAACACGCTGGAGATCGAGATCGTCGCCGATCGTCGGGCAGACGGAGGCGAGCACGGCGATGACGAGCGCGACCGGCAGCGGATGGCGCAGCGACTGCCACAGCGGCGTGGTGAGCCGCCAGACGAACAGCGCGACCAGGAACCAGGTGAGGTACCAGGGGTCGAGCAGGCTGATCGCCGGATCGGCCGAGTCGTCCGCGTACCGCTTGAACAGCGAATACGCCGTCTCGAACACCACATAGGGCACGGCGACGCCGGTGACCAGGCGCTTCACCTTGGCGGCGGACATGTCGAAGGAGCGGGAGAAGTAGCCGGAGACGATGATGAAGGCCGGCATGTGAAAGGTGTACGCCACCATGTACAGCGCTCGGGCGGTCCGGCTGCCGTCCATCACCGGTTCCCACGAATGCGCCACCGCGACGAGCACGATGGCCAGATATTTGACGTTGTCGAAGTAGGCGTCACGCCGCTTCGCCGGTGCGGCCGCCGGAGGCTTGTTCGCCACCGGCGCGGGGGGTGCCGCGGTGGCGGTCGTCCCTCGGGGTCTGGGCTCCGACTCCCGGGTCGCCGATGGGAGCGGGGCCCTCTGAAATACGTTCGGAGCGTGGAACATCTCATGCACCCTAGACGCCCCGATTGCAATTCGTAAAACCGCTCCCGGATATCGCGTGTTCCCGACCAATCGAAAGTGAAACCGCCGCCAACCGCCCGCTATGCACCGATTCATCCACCTTAAATGGTGCATATCGGCAGGCTGTTGGGGAGTATGAATTTCATCGCATCCGAACCTTGGAATTGCGTGTGAATGAAGTGTGTGGATATGGAAACCGTCACATTCTCAACTCGTTGCGGTTCGTTGATCTACAGTTCGCTCACAGGTATGCGGGGCAATGGCGGAGCCTGTGCGACCCCGCGTGCAGCCATGCGCCCCCGGGCGCACGCGGGGCGCAAGGATGGCGCGATCCCGTCAGTTCGATCCGTCACCTGGCAGCGACCACAGGGGAGTTGGTGGCACGATGGACGTGACGGAGGAGTGCTCGGCCGCACATCTCCGGGCCGGCAAGGCGGACCGACCAAGGGTGTGAGCAGTCGTGGCCATTTCACTGTCTGTGGTGCTGATGTTGGCGATCATCCTGGTGGTCCTGATCCGGGGTGGCTCGATCAAAGCCGGGCCGGCGATCGTCGCGGTGCTCTTCGGCTTCTTCCTGGCATCGACCGGCATGGCGCCGTCGATCAACAGGTTCATGAACTCGATAGCGGAGACCATCAACCAGATCTCCTTCTGATCCGGCCGGTCCACCGCCCGCGCTCCGGACCGCCCGCGCTCCGGCGCGGGCGGCCCGGCATCGCGCGAACAGAACGCAAAAGGCCCGGTCCGGCGAGGAATTCGCCGGACCGGGCCCAAGCATGGAGCGGGCGACGGGAATCGAACCCGCGTAGCTAGTTTGGAAGACTAGGGCTCTACCATTGAGCTACGCCCGCAAAGCCGCACCGCGGATCCTGAGGACCGGCGGCACGTGAAGCATCGTAGCGGGTCGCGGGCGCTGCCCGCACACCCGATTGCGGCCACCCGGTGTCGCGTTCCGTGCCGCCCGCGCAAAGCGGCCGATGCACTGCCTGACTGCATGTACCCTACGTGTCGCACCGACGGGGTGTGGCGCAGCTTGGTAGCGCGTCCGCTTTGGGAGCGGAAGGTCGTCGGTTCGAATCCGGCCACCCCGACCACCGGCAAGATCAGGGACCACCACAAGCAGGATCAAGGGCCACCCGCAAGATCGCGGACCGCGGGCAAGATCGCATTGTGGGAGTCCGACTCCTTGCCGTTACTATGCAAAATGCGTGCCCGTGTGTCTGATGTACCGGGCTCGGTCCGCGAAGCCGCCTCCCGTGCGGCGGAGCAGAACCCCAAGAAGTCAGCCACAAGGAGACCGAACCGTGAAGAGCGCCGTGGAGACCCTGAACCCGACCCGGGTTCGGCTCACTGTCGAGGTGCCCTTCGAGGAGCTCAAGGACAGCCTCGACGCGGCGTACAAGAAGATCAACCAGCAGGTCACGGTGAAGGGCTTCCGCAAGGGCAAGATCCCTGCCCGGGTCATCGACCAGCGCTTCGGCCGCGGTGCGGTGCTGGAGGAGGCCGTCAATGACGCCCTCCCGAAGTTCTACACCGAGGCCGTCAACGAGGGTGAGCTCAATGTCCTCGGTCAGCCCGAGGTCGACATCACCGAGCTGAAGGACGGCGAACTGCTGGCCTTCACCGCCGAGGTTGACGTACGCCCCGAGATCGAGATTCCGGACTACTCCGGCATCGAGGTCACCGTCGACGCCCTCGAGGTCAGCGACGAGGATGTCGAGAAGGCCGTGGAGCAGCTCCGCGAGCGCTTCGCCTCCACCAACCCGGTCGAGCGCGCCGCCGCCGAGGGCGACGTCGTGACGATCGACCTGCAGGCCAAGGTCGACGGCGAGGTCCTGGAGGACGGCGTGGCCGAGGGTGTCTCGTACACCATCGGTTCCGGAGAGCTCCTCGACGGCATCGACGCCGCCGTCACCGGCCTGGAGGCGGGTGGCGAGGCCACCTTCACCTCCGAGCTGAAGGGCGGCTCCGCCGAGGGCAAGGAGGCCGAGGTCACCGTCAAGGTCGCCACCGTCGCCGCCCGTGAGCTCCCCGAGCTGGACGACGAGTTCGCCCAGATGGCGAGCGAGTTCGACACCCTCGACGAGCTGAAGGCGGACAGCCGCAAGCGCCTCGAGGACACCAAGCAGTACGACCAGGCCACCCAGGCCCAGGAGCGCGTCCTGGACGAGCTGCTCAAGCTCGCCGAGGTCCCGATCCCGGAGAAGCTGCTCGCGGACGAGGTCCAGACCCGCAAGCACAACCTGGAGCACCACCAGCTCGGCCAGATGGGTCTGACCCTCGAGAAGTACCTGGAGATCCAGGGCAAGACGGTCGAGGAGTTCGACGCCGAGACCTCCGAGCAGGCGATCAAGGGCATCAAGACCCAGTTCATCCTGGACGAGATCGTCAACAAGGAGAAGCTGAACGTCAACCAGGAGGAGCTCACCGAGCACCTCATGCGGCGCGCTGCTTCCTCCGGCATGAGCCCCGACCAGTTCGCCCAGGCCGTCGTCGAGGGCGGCCAGGTGCCGATGCTCGTCGGCGAGGTCGCCCGCGGCAAGGCGCTGGCCGTGGTCGTCGAGGCCGCCAAGGTCGTCGACACCAACGGTGAGGTCGTCGAGCTGGAGGACGAGGAGGAGGCCGTCGAGGCCGCCGAGGCCGCCGAGGGCACCACCGAGGCCGTCGCCGACGCCGCCGCCGAGGCCGCCGAGGAGAAGAACGAGGCCTGAGCCTCGCGCTGAACCCGAACGACGGGCTCCGGACGCATGTGCGTCCGGAGCCCGTCGCCGTATGGCGGACGGTGCCCCACAACCCTTGTGCGGACTGCGGAGCTTGCGCTCCCAGCGAACAGTTGCGGAAGCGGGATGGCGTTGTCCCACCTGCGCGTTAGGGTCCATGAATAGGAAGGGCAGGGGGGTCCCCGCCCACCCGGTACGAAGACGCTGAGACGGCCGGAGCCGTCAGAGACGAGCAGGTGGATACGTGACGAATCTGATGCCCTACGCCGCCGGAGAGCCGCCCCTCGGTGGAGGCCTCGGTGACCAGGTCTACAGCCGACTGCTCGGCGAGCGCATCATCTTCCTCGGTCAGCAGGTCGACGATGAGATCGCCAACAAGATCACCGCGCAGCTGCTTCTTCTCGCCGCGGAGCCCGAGAAGGACATCTACCTCTACATCAACAGCCCCGGCGGCTCGGTGACGGCCGGCATGGCGGTCTACGACACCATGCAGTACATCCCGAACGACGTCGTCACCATCGGTATGGGCATGGCGGCCTCGATGGGCCAGTTCCTGCTCACCGGCGGCACCGCGGGCAAGCGCTTCGCGCTCCCGAACACCGACATCCTCATGCACCAGGGTTCGGCCGGCATCGGCGGTACGGCCTCGGACATCAAGATCCAGGCCCAGTACCTGCTGCGCACCAAGCAGCGGATGGCGGAGATCACCGCCCGTCACTCCGGCCAGACCGTCGAGACGATCATCCGCGACGGTGACCGCGACCGCTGGTACACCGCGGAGGAGGCCAAGGAGTACGGCCTCATCGACGAGATCATCACGATCGCATCGGGCGTTCCGGGCGGCGGCGGCACCGGCGCCTGATCCGGTACCCACCGGATCCGGCTCCACCGCCCCGCGCACCTCTCGTACGCCGAGACACCCAGCCACAGAACGCCACCAGGATGGTGAACACCCACATGAACAACTTCCCCGGCGCCTCCGCGAGCGGCCTCTACACCGGCCCGCAGGTGGACAACCGCTACATCGTGCCGCGCTTCGTGGAGCGCACCTCGCAGGGCGTGCGTGAGTACGACCCGTACGCGAAGCTCTTCGAGGAGCGCGTGATCTTCCTCGGCGTGCAGATCGACGACGCCTCCGCCAACGACGTCATGGCGCAGCTGCTGTGCCTGGAGTCGATGGACCCGGACCGGGACATCTCGATCTACATCAACAGCCCCGGCGGCTCGTTCACCGCGCTCACCGCGATCTACGACACGATGCAGTTCGTGAAGCCGGACATCCAGACGGTCTGCATGGGCCAGGCGGCCTCCGCCGCGGCCGTGCTGCTCGCCGCGGGCACGCCCGGCAAGCGGATGGCGCTGCCCAACGCCCGTGTGCTGATCCACCAGCCGTCCTCGCAGACCGGCCGTGAGCAGCTCTCCGACCTGGAGATCGCGGCCAACGAGATCCTGCGGATGCGCACCCAGCTGGAGGAGATGCTGGCCAAGCACTCCACCACACCGATCGACAAGATCCGCGACGACATCGAGCGCGACAAGATCCTGACCGCCGAGGACGCCCTCGCCTACGGTCTCGTCGACCAGATCGTGTCGACCCGCAAGCAGGCGGCCACGGCCGTCTGACGTCCGCCTTCACCCCTTGGCACACCACGTTCGCCCGGTCTCGGCCGTGTGAACCGTGCCAAGGGGGGCCCGAACGGGGGCCAAGGCAAGGTACCGTCGGATAGAGGCACCAGGAGCCGCTGAACCAAGCTGCTCCCAGGCGAAGGGGAAGCACCTCGTGGCACGCATCGGTGATGGCGGCGACCTGCTCAAGTGCTCGTTCTGTGGAAAGAGCCAGAAGCAGGTGAAGAAGCTCATCGCGGGACCCGGTGTGTACATCTGCGACGAGTGCATCGATCTCTGCAACGAGATCATCGAGGAGGAGCTCGCCGAGACCTCCGAGGTGCGGTGGGAGGAACTCCCCAAGCCGCGCGAGATCTACGAGTTCCTCGAGGGGTACGTCGTCGGGCAGGAGCCCGCGAAGAAGGCCCTCTCGGTCGCTGTGTACAACCACTACAAGCGGGTCCAGGCGGGCGAGAACGGCGGCGCGCAGGGCCGGGACGACGCCATCGAACTGGCCAAGTCCAACATCCTGCTGCTGGGCCCCACGGGCTCCGGCAAGACGCTGCTCGCGCAGACGCTGGCCCGCATGCTCAACGTCCCGTTCGCCATCGCCGACGCGACGGCGCTGACGGAGGCCGGCTATGTCGGCGAGGACGTCGAGAACATCCTGCTGAAGCTGATCCAGGCCGCGGACTACGACGTCAAGAAGGCCGAGACCGGGATCATCTACATCGACGAGATCGACAAGGTCGCCCGCAAGAGCGAGAACCCGTCGATCACCCGCGATGTCTCCGGCGAGGGCGTCCAGCAGGCCCTGCTGAAGATCCTGGAGGGCACCACCGCCTCCGTACCGCCGCAGGGCGGCCGGAAGCACCCGCACCAGGAGTTCATCCAGATCGACACGACGAACGTGCTGTTCATCGTGGGCGGCGCCTTCTCCGGTCTGGAGCGGATCATCGAGTCCCGGGCGGGTGCCAAGGGCATCGGCTTCGGCGCCACGATCCGTTCCAAGCGGGAGATCGAGGCGAGCGACCAGTTCCAGGAGGTCATGCCGGAGGACCTGGTGAAGTTCGGGATGATCCCGGAGTTCATCGGCCGGCTGCCCGTCCTCACCTCGGTCCACAACCTGGACCGCGAGGCGTTGCTGCAGATCCTCGTCGAGCCGCGCAACGCGCTGGTGAAGCAGTACCAGCGGCTCTTCGAACTCGACGGCGTCGAGCTGGACTTCGACCGCCCGTCCCTGGAGGCCATCGCCGACCAGGCGATCCTGCGCGGCACCGGCGCGCGTGGCCTGCGGGCCATCATGGAAGAGGTCCTCCAGTCCGTGATGTACGAGGTGCCGTCCCGCAAGGACGTCGCCCGCGTCGTCATCACGGCGGACGTCGTCCGCGACAACGTGAACCCGACCCTGGTCCCGCGCGAGCCGCGGACGATCGGCAAGGGCGACGGCGGACGGCACGAGAAGTCCGCGTAGCGGTACGTATGCGAGGAAGGGGCGCCCGAACGGGCGCCCCTTCCTCGTTGGTCCATCCTGCTGCTATCGCCGTGTTTAGGCTTCCTGGCACGCAGCGAAGCGTGTTGCCCAGGTCTTTACTCCTGCTTGCTCGAGCAGCGTCATGCATGCATTGCTGGGTATCCCGAAGTCATCTGCGGGCCAATTGCACGCCTGCCTTGCTTTGGGTCCTACGGTGACACCCATCTTGGAAAGGGCAACAATGCAGTCGTTTTGAGATGCGGATGCCGGTGAGGCAGTAGCCAGTGGAACTGCGCAAAGTGCTGAGGTCAGGGCGAACCCAGTAAGTATGCGGCTGAACTTGGAAGGCATGGCTGCAAAAACTCCTGTTCCTGCTGGTGCGCCAGGTGAGTGCTTTGATCGGACTGCATCGAATCACGTGGGGGGGGGCGTGCTACTCGGTGTGGAGCTCTTGGCTGATTTGCGCCAGGCAGACGTCTTATTGCTTGCCTGTGGTGTGCACTTGCTGAGATGGGGCATTGCGAGTGAGGCAAGCGGTCCTTGTTGTATTGATGCGTTTTGAGGACTGGCTCGCAACGAGGGGCGCCCGCCAGGTGGGCTGGCGGGCGCCCCTCGTTGCAAGCCGTGGTGCCTGGTGGCTACTCCTTGACGCGGATCTCGTTGCGGAGATCTGCCGTGATCTTGACCGCCGTGTCTTTGTCCACGCTCTCCATAGCGTTGCCGGGGGACACCATCGCCATGGTGCTGTAATCCGCCCATGCGCAGAACCAGTCGGTCTTCGACTTCTTGGTCTTGAGGTCCTGGCCCGTGGCGGCCTGGCATTTCATGATGCCGTTCTCGAAGCCGGAGGGAGATACCTCCTCCGGCTCGCCGACGAGCTGGGTCTTCTTCTCCTCGTCCTCCGACGCGCTTTTCTTCAGAGAGACGAAGAACTTGTCCAGTGCCTTGGCCGGATCGCTGATCTTGCCGTACGCGCCGAGATAAGTGATGCTCTTCGCTGTGAGCGCCTCGGACGGCATGGTGCTCGGGTCACTGGGGTCGAACTTGCTGAGATCCGCCGTCGAGTAGATTCCAGTGACGGTCTTGCCGTTCTCGATGCCGCTGGACGTCAATTCCTTCGTGGTCTTGTCGTCCTGCTTCTGGGCTGCGCCGTCTGAGCCGAACCGGTGGTACTCGCCCAGCACCGTCTTTGGAGTCGTCAGCGTGTGCGGCCCGTCGTCGCTGAGACCGCCACCGCCCGACGTCAGGAAGTACACCCCGCCCCCGATGACTGCCAGCGCCACGACGATGCCGCCGATGATCAGGCCGGTCTTCTTCTTCGGCTGGGCCGGGGGCATCGGCATCGTGCCGTAGGCCTGCTGGCCGCCGTACGGGGGAGTGGGGGGCTGCTGGCCGTACTGGCCGGGCTGCTGGGCCTGCGGGTAGCCGTAGCCCGGCTGGGGCTGCTGCTGCGGCGGGACACCCTGGGGGGCCTGCTGGGGGTAGCCGTACCCGGGCTGGCCCTGCGGGGGCTGGCCGCCGTACGGGCCCGGCTGCTGGCCGTACGGGCCGGGCTGACCCTGCGGCTGCTGGCCGTACGGTCCGGGCTGGCCCTGCGGCGGCTGTCCCCCGTACGGACCCGGCTGGCCCTGGGGCGGCTGGCCGCCGTACGGGCCCGGCTGGTTGTAGCTCATCTGCGGTGTCCCCTGTTCGTAATGCTTATGCGTTCCGAACATCCTGACGGAAGGCTCACCCGTATGGAGCGCCGGGAGTCACACCGTTACTCAACAAACCGGTTTCAGTGCATGACTGTGACGGCCCTAAACTGTCCCCCGTGACCGAGAACACTCAGCAGACGCCAGCCAGCAACCCCGAACTGCCGACCCAGTACGCACCGGCCGAGGTAGAGGGGAAGCTGTATGAGCGCTGGGTAGAACGGGGTTACTTCGAAGCCGACGAGCACAGCGAGAAGCCGCCGTACTCGATCGTCATCCCGCCGCCGAACGTCACGGGCAGCCTGCACCTCGGGCACGCCTTCGAGCACACGCTGATCGACGCCCTCGTCCGACGCAAGCGCATGCAGGGCTTCGAGGCGCTCTACCAGCCCGGCATGGACCACGCCGGCATCGCCACCCAGAACGTCGTCGAGCGCGAGCTCGGCAAGGAGGGCAAGTCCCGCCACGACCTGGGCCGCGAGGCCTTCGTCGAGCGTGTCTGGAAGTGGAAGAACGAGTCCGGCGGCCAGATCTCCGGCCAGATGCGCCGCCTCGGCGAGGGCGTCGCCTGGTCCCGTGAGCGCTTCACCATGGACGAGGGCCTGTCCACCGCCGTCCAGACCATCTTCAAGCGGATGTACGACGAGGAGCTCATCTATCGCAAAGAGCGCATCGTCAACTGGTGCCCGCGCTGTCTGACGGCGATCTCGGACATCGAGGTCGAGTACCAGGACGACGACGGCGAGCTCGTCTCCATGACGTACGGGGACGGGGACGACACCATCGTCGTCGCCACGACCCGCGCCGAGACGATGCTCGGTGACACCGCCGTCGCCGTCCACCCCGACGACGAGCGCTACAAGCACCTCGTCGGCAAGCAGATCAGGCTGCCGCTGACCAACCGCACGATCCCCGTCGTCGCCGACCACCACGTCGACCCGGAGTTCGGCACCGGCGCCGTCAAGGTCACGCCCGCCCACGACCCGAACGACTTCGAGATCGGTACGCGCCACGACCTGCCGTTCCTCACGGTCATGGACGAGCGCGCGGTCATCACCGTCCCCGGTCCGTTCGAGGGCCTGGACCGGCTGGAGGCCCGCTCCGCCATCGTCGGCGCGCTGCGCGCCGAGGGCCGGATCGTCGCCGAGAAGCGTCCGTACATCCACTCCGTCGGCCACTGCTCGCGCTGCAAGACCACCGTCGAGCCGCGGCTGTCCATGCAGTGGTGGGTCAGGGTCGCCCCGCTCGCCAAGGCGGCCGGTGACGCCGTCCGCGACGGCAAGGTCACGATCCACCCGCAGGAGATGGAGAAGCGGTACTTCGACTGGGTCGACAACCTCCACGACTGGTGCATCTCGCGCCAGCTGTGGTGGGGGCACCGCATCCCCGTCTGGCACGGACCCGACGGAGAGATGGTCTGCGTCGGACCGGACGACGAGGCCCCCACCGGTGAGGGCTGGACGCAGGACAGCGACGTCCTGGACACCTGGTTCTCCTCCGGCCTGTGGCCGTTCTCCACGCTGGGCTGGCCCGAACAGACCGACAGCCTCGCGAAGTTCTACCCGAACTCGGTCCTGGTCACCGGCTACGACATCCTCTTCTTCTGGGTCGCCCGGATGATGATGTTCGGCCTGTACGTCAACGACGGCGTCCCGCCGTTCGAGACCGTCGTCCTGCACGGCATGGTCCGCGACGAGTACGGCAAGAAGATGTCGAAGTCCTTCGGCAATGTCGTCAACCCGCTGGACTGGATGGACAAGTACGGCTCCGACGCGCTGCGCTTCACCCTGGCGCGCGGCGCCAACCCCGGCGTCGACGTCCCGATCGGCGAGGAGTGGGTCCAAGGCTCCGCCAAGTTCGCCAACAAGATCTGGAACGCCACCCGCTTCGCGCTGATGAACGGCGCCACGATCGAGGGCGAACTGCCGTCCGCCGACGAGATGTCGGTCACCGACCGCTGGATCCTCTCCCGGCTGGGCAAGACGGTCGCCGAAGTCGACGCGTACTACGACGACTTCCAGTTCTCCAAGCTCAGCGAGGCGCTGCGGCACTTCGCCTGGGACGAGGTCTTCGACTGGTACGTCGAGCTGTCCAAGACCACGTTCTTCGCGGGCGGCCGGCCGGCCGAGGTCTCGGGCCGGGTCCTCGGCGAGGTCCTCGACGTGATGCTGCGCCTGCTGCACCCGGTCGTCCCGTTCGTCACGGAGACGCTCTGGACCGCGCTCACCGGCCGGGAGTCCGTCGTCATCGCCGACTGGCCGAAGGCTGTGTCCGTTCCTGGGGCCGGCGCCCCGGGCGGCTTCCGCGACGACGCGGCCGAGCAGGAGATCGCCCTCGTCCAGCAGGTCGTCACCGAGGTCCGCCGGTTCCGCTCCGACCAGGGCCTGCAGCCCGGCCAGAAGGTCCCGGCCGAGCTCACCCTGACCGGCACGCCGCTCGCCCCGCACGAGGCGGCCATCCGCCAGCTGCTGCGGCTCCAGCCCGCCGAGGAGGGCTTCCACGCCACCGCGTCGCTGCCCGTCGCGGGGGCCACGGTCGCCCTCGACCTCTCCGGCACCATCGATGTCGAGGCCGAGCGCAAGCGCCTGACGAAGGACCTGGGCGCCGCCGAGAAGGAGAAGGCCCAGGCGGTCGGCAAGCTCTCCAACGAGGCGTTCCTCGGCAAGGCCCCGGACAACGTGGTCGACAAGATCCGCGGCCGGCTCGCCAAGGCCGAGGCCGACATCGAGCGGATCTCCGGCCAGCTGGCGAACCTGCCGCAGAGCTGATCCCCTGAGCACGGAGCCCCCGTACCCCTGACCGACCAGGGGCGCGGGGGCTCCGCCTTCAGGGCCTCTTGTTTGGATCAGGCCGGGCTCGCGTGCCCCGGTGCCGCGCCTCGCCGCGTTGTCGTCGGTCGCCAGGGCTCCTTCCCCGAGCTCTCGGCTCCGCTCGAGCAGGGGAGGCCCCATCCGACTCCCTCCTCCGCCTTGCGATGCACGTCACCGGACCCCGCTCCCTGATCCGGCCTGATCCAAACGGAAGACCCTGCCTCCGACATCCGTGCCCGCACCGGGCGCTGCGTGCGATGTCCGTGCCCATCCGTAGACTGGGCCCCGTGAGTGAGCCCCGCCCTTCCGACCGGCACGACAACTCCGATTCCGACGACACCTTCGCGGAGATCGTCGACGAAGAGACCCAGCGAGACCCCGACCTGGCGGTGATCGAGGCCGGGAGCCGCACGCTGCGCACCCGCTCCGGACCGCCGCAGGGCGAAGAGGTCCCCGCCCGCCCCGCCGACCCCGAGGTGGACAAGGCGCTGCGCGCCGTGGAGCAGGAGCTCGCCGGGCGCTGGGGCGAGACCAAGCTGGAGCCCTCCGTCACGCGCATCGCCGCGCTGATGGACGTGCTCGGCGAGCCGCAGCGCGCGTACCCCTCGATCCACATCACCGGGACCAACGGCAAGACGAGCACGGCCCGCATGATCGAGGCGCTGCTCGGCGCCTTCGACCTGCGTACCGGCCGCTACACCTCGCCGCACGTCCAGTCGATCACCGAGCGGATCAGCCTGGACGGCGCCCCGATCGACCCCGAGCGGTTCATCGAGGCGTACCAGGACATCAAGCCGTACGTGGAGATGGTCGACACCCAGCAGCCGTACCGGCTCTCCTTCTTCGAGGTGCTGACGGGCATGGCCTACGCGGCCTTCGCCGACGCGCCGGTCGACGTCGCGGTCGTCGAGGTCGGCATGGGCGGCAGCTGGGACGCGACGAACGTCATCGACTCCTCGGTCGCCGTCGTCACCCCGATCTCGCTGGACCACACCGACCGGCTCGGCACCACGCCCGCCGAGATCGCCGGTGAGAAGGCCGGGATCATCAAGCAGGGCGCCACGGTCATCCTGGCCCAGCAGCCCGTCGACGCCGCGCAGGTCATGCTGAAGAAGGCCGTCGAGGTCGACGCCACGGTCGCCCGCGAGGGCATGGAGTTCGGCGTCGTCGCCCGCGAGGTCGCCGTCGGCGGCCAGCTGCTGACGCTGCGCGGCCTCGGTGGCGAGTACGAGGAGATCTTCCTCCCGCTGTACGGCGCCCACCAGGCGCACAACGCCGCGGTGGCGCTCTCCGCGGTGGAGGCGTTCTTCGGGATCGGCGCCGAGCAGCCCGGTTCGCTCGACGTCGACACGGTCCGCCGGGCCTTCGCCTCGGTGATCTCCCCGGGCCGCCTCGAAGTCGTCCGCAGCAGCCCCACCGTCGTCCTGGACGCGGCGCACAACCCGGCGGGCGCCCGCGCCACCGCCGACGGGCTCTCCGAGGCGTTCGGCTTCTCCCGGCTGATCGGAGTCGTCGGCACCAGCGGCGACAAGGACGTCAAGGGACTCCTCGAAGCCTTCGAGCCGATCTTCGCCGAGGTCGTCGTCACGCAGAACTCCAGCGGCCGCGCGATGGACGTCGATGAACTGGCCGCCATCGCGGTCGAGGTCTTCGGCGAGGACCGCGTCCAGGTGGAGCCGCGCCTGGACGACGCCCTGGAGGCGGCGATCACCCTCGCCGAGGAGGAGGACGAGTACGCGGGCGCCGGTGTTCTGGTGACCGGTTCCGTGATCACGGTCGGCGAGGCCCGGCTGCTTCTGGGAAGGCGCTGACCCCATGCGTACGCTCTGTGCATCCACGTTGATCGGCGAGTTCTTCGTGATCGGCTTCGCCGGACTCGTGGCGATGAAGTCCGACGACCTGACCGGTGCCACGGTCTGGACGGTCTGCGGCATCGGCATGCTGCTGACCGTGCTGCTCTGCGGGATGATCACCCGACCCGGCGGGATACAGCTCGGCTGGGCGCTGCAGATCGCCCTGGTGCTGGGCGGCTTCGTGGTCCCGATGATGTTCATCCTCGGCGTGGTCTTCGCCGGCCTGTGGTGGGCCTCGGTGTACTACGGCCGCAAGATCGACGAGGCGAAGGCCCGCTGGGCGGCGCAGGAGGCGGCATAGAGCGAGTCCGCAGAGTCCCGGCGTACGCCCGCGGGCCAGGCGGGACTCTGCGGACACGCTCCAGGCTCCGGCCGGTGGCTGAACCGGCACCCGGTGGCCAAACCCGGCCGCCGGCCCGTCCCCGTACCCCTGTAGCCTCGGTTCACCGCACCCGCATGCCTGCAAGGAGCCGCACACCATGACCCAGCGCACCCTCGTTCTCCTCAAGCCCGACGCTGTCCGGCGCGGACTGGTCGGCGAGATCGTCGGGCGGATCGAGCGCAAGGCCGGCTGGCGGATCACCGCACTGGAGCTGCGCACCCTCGACCGTGCCACGCTGGAGCAGCACTACGCCGAGCACGTCGGCCGCCCGTTCTACGAGCCGCTCGTCGAGTTCATGCAGTCCGGCCCGATCGTGGCGCTGGTCGCCGAGGGCGAGCGGGTCATCGAGGGCATCCGTACGCTGGCCGGCCCCACCGACCCGATCGCCGCCGCGCCCGGTTCCATCCGCGGCGACTTCGGCACCATCACCCGGGAGAACCTCATCCACGCCTCGGACTCCGAGGAGTCCGCGGAGCGGGAACTGAAGCTCTTCTTCCCCGGCCTCGTCTGATCCGCGATCAGCCGAACAGCGCTCATGACCTGGGGCGACCGAATTAATTCGGTCGCCCTTCGGTATAGGGTCCGGGATCGCGGGAACGCATCCCTCCGACGTAACGTCACCATGAGTGGAACAGCCACCCGTTCCGCCCACAATGGCGAAGTACCCTCGCGCGGTGTCCGTCAATACGGCACTACGATGGAATCTTCCACGCCCACAGCGCTCACCTCGCCGACCAGAACAAGCCACATCGCGTTCTCGGAAGGCCCGACGCATCCTCAATGGGGAACAAGGGGAACTCAATGTCGTTCATCGGCCGTGACATGGCTATCGACCTCGGGACTGCCAACACGCTGGTGTACGTCAGGGGGCGCGGCATCGTCCTGAACGAGCCGTCCGTCGTGGCCATCAACACCAACACCGGCGGCATCCTGGCGGTCGGCTCCGAGGCCAAGAAGATGATCGGGCGCACGCCGGGCAACATCGTTGCCGTACGGCCCCTGAAGGACGGCGTGATCGCCGACTTCGAGATCACCGAGCGGATGCTCCGCTACTTCATCCTGAAGATCCACAAGCGCCGCTACCTGGCCCGCCCGCGGGTCGTCGTCTGCGTGCCCTCCGGCATCACCGGGGTCGAGCGGCGCGCCGTCATCGAGGCGTCGACGCAGGCCGGCGCGCGCCAGGTGCACATCATCGAGGAGCCCATGGCGGCGGCCATCGGTTCCGGTCTTCCGGTCCACGAGGCCACCGGCAACATGGTCGTCGACATCGGTGGCGGCACCACCGAGGTCGCGGTCATCTCGCTCGGCGGAATCGTCACTGCCCAGTCGATCCGGACCGCCGGCGACGAGCTGGACAACGCGATCATCCAGCACATCAAGAAGGAGTACTCGCTCCTCCTCGGCGAGCGCACCGCCGAACAGATCAAGATCACGATCGGTTCCGCGTACGACCTGGACAAGGACGAGCACACCGAGATCCGCGGCCGCGACCTCGTCTCCGGGCTGCCCAAGACCGTGGTCGTCTCGGCCGCCGAGGTCCGCAAGGCCATCGAGGAGCCGGTCAACGCGATCGTCGACGCCGTGAAGACCACGCTCGACAAGTGCCCGCCGGAGCTCTCCGGCGACGTCATGGACCGCGGCATCGTCCTCACCGGCGGCGGCGCGCTGCTGCGTGGACTGGACGAGCGGCTGCGCCGCGAGACCGGCATGCCGATCCACATCGCGGAGGACCCGCTGGACTCGGTGGCGCTCGGATCCGGCAAGTGCGTCGAGGAGTTCGAGGCGCTCCAGCAGGTGCTGGACGCCCAGCCCCGCAGGTGACAACGCGCAGGTGAACAACGCGCAGGTGAACAACCCGGCGGTCTGCTGTACGGAACACTGCCGCTCCGTACGGCCGATCGTTGATATACAGGCACGAACATTCCGACGAGGAAGGCACGGCCGCCGCACGTGAGGGACACACGAGAGAGCCGGCTGCTCCTGGTGCTGCTGATCGCCATCGCATTCGCATTGATCACGGTGGACATCCGCGGCGGCGAGGAGTCGCCGGTGGACGGCGCCCGGCGGGCCGCCGCAGCGGCCTTCGGGCCGGTGGAGAACGGCGTCGCGGCAGCCGTCGACCCGGTGGGCAACGCCATAGGGGCGGTACGCGACTCCGGTGCACGGCACAACCGGATCGCCGAGCTGGAACAGCAGAACGCCGCGCTCAAGACGAAGCTCGGCAGCGACGACCGCAACCGCAGCAGGGTCCGTGAACTCGACCGGATGCTGAAGAAGTCGGCCACCGGTCAGTACGGCATCAAGGGCGCCGAGGTCATCGCCATAGGAGCGGCCCAGGGCTTCTCCTGGACGGTCACCATCGACGCGGGTTCCAACGACGGAATCAAGCGCGACATGACCGTCATCAACGGCGACGGTCTGGTCGGCCGGGTCACCACCGTCGGCCCGGACACCTCCACGGTGCTCCTCGCCAACGACCCCGACTTCACCGTCGGCACCCGTATGGAGAAGACCGACGAACTCGGCTTCGCCACCGGTCAGGGTTCCCGGCCGTTGTCCGTCCAGTTCCTCAACGGCAAGGCCAAGGTGAAGAAGGGCGACCGGCTCGTCACCTTCGGCTCCAGCAAGGACAAGCCCTTCGTGCCCGGCGTCCCGGTCGGCGAGGTCGTCCGGGTCGACCCGTCCGGCGGCGGCCTGACCCGTACCGTCTACGTCCGCCCGTACGTCGGCTTCACCAAGCTCGACATCGTCGGCGTCGTGGTCCAGGCCCCGCGCGAGGACCCCCGCGACATGGTCCTGCCGAAGCAGCCCGCCAAGCCCGCCAAGCCGAAGCCCACCCCCACCGTCACCGTCACGATCTCGCCCAACGGCGACATCGTCGACACCGAAGGAAACGTGGTCGGGAACATCCACGAGAGCCCGGACCCGAGCAACAGCCCGGACGCGAACGGCACTCCGAACGCCACACCGAACACCGGCACCGCGGTCAACGAGCAGAGGTAGAGCTGATCCCCATGCGTCTGAACCGGATTCTGCTCTCCGCCGTCCTGGTCGTCGTCGCCCTCGTCGTCCAGGTCTCCGTGCTCGCCCGCCTCCAGCTCCCCGGCGCCGTGCCCGACCTGCTGCTCCTCGTCGTCCTCGGCCTCGCCTTCGTGTACGGGCATGTCAGCGGCGCCCTCATCGGCTTCGGCGCGGGACTCCTCGCCGACCTGGCACCGCCCGCCGACCACGCCGCCGGACGCTACGCACTGGTCCTGTGCATCATCGGCTACCTCGCCGGACTGGTCAGGCCGGAGAACGGACAGCTCAAGTCGGCCTTCGTCCCGATGGTCGCGGTCGTCGCCGCGGCGATCGGCTCGACCCTGCTGTACGCGCTGGTCGGCGCGCTCGTCGGGGACACGGCCGCCCGTCATGTCGGCCTCGGCAGCCTGCTGTTCACCGCGGCCGTCTACGACCTGCTTCTCGCCCCCTTCGTCGTACCGCTGATCATGGCGATCGCCAGACGCACGGTGAACGACCCGCTCGCGGACTCCACCGGCGGCGGGGACGTGGCCGCGGGCTGGCTCGCCTCCGGCACCGGACTGCGGATCGGCAGCCAGCGCGGCGGACTGCGCGTCAAGGCCGCCCGCAGCCGCGCCGCCCGCGCCGGACGGATCAAGGGGGTCAAGCGACTGTGAGGACGCACCGCAGCCAGGACACCCCGCGTACCTCCGGCCCGACCACCACCGGGGGCGCCCCGTGACCAACATCCCCGAGACCGGCCGGACCCAACGGGTCCAGATCCGCCTCATCGTCATCCAGGTCCTCGTCTTCTCCCTGCTGCTCACCCTCGGCGGGCGCCTCTGGTACCTCCAGATCCGCAACGGCCAGGAGTACAGCGACGAGGCGAAGAACAACCATGTCCAGCAGGTCGTCCAGCCCGCCGTCCGAGGCTCCATCCTGGACGCGCGCGGCGTACCCCTCGCCGACAACGAGACCCGGCTGGTCGTCTCCGCGAGCCGCACCGAGCTGATGAAGATGGAGGACGACGGCAAGAGCGTTCTGACCCGGCTCGCCGGCGTCCTCGGCATGAAGCCCAAGGAAGTCCTCGACAAGGTCCGGCTCTGCGACTCGAAGACGCCGCAGCCCTGCTGGAACGGCTCGCCGTACCAGCCGATCCCGGTCACCGACGAGGCCACCACCCAGCAGGCCCTCCAGATCCGCGAACGCGCAGAGGACTTCCCCGGCATCACCGCCGAGCCCACCGCCGTACGCCGGTACGGAGCCCCCGGCAAGGCCAACACCGCCCAGGTCCTCGGTTACCTCTCGCCCGTCACCGACGAGGAGATCACCAAGGCTCAGGACACCGACTCGCCGTACCTCCGCTCCGACCAGGTCGGCCGCTCCGGCCTGGAGCGCACCTACGACAAGGAGCTGCGCGGCAAGGCCGGCGTCACCCGCTACGAGGTCGACAACCTCGGCCGGGTCATCGGCGAGGCGAAGAACGACAAGGCGGAGCCCGGCTCCAGCGTCGTCACCTCCATCGACGCCCGGGTCCAGGCCGTCGCCGAGTACGAGCTCAACGAGGCCATGAAGACGGCCCGCAAGGCGTTCGACAAGAACACCGGGGAGAACTACAAGGCCGACTCCGGCGCCGTCGTCGTCATGGAGGCCAAGACCGGCCGCGTCGTCTCGATGGCCTCGCTGCCGAACTACGACCCCAACTCCTGGGTCGGCGGCATCTCCGCCAAGGACTACGCCAAGCTCACCGGCAAGAACTCCAACTTCCCGCTGCTGAACCGGGCCATCCAGGGCCAGGCCGCCCCCGGCTCGATCTTCAAGGTCATCTCCTCGACCGCCGCGGTCAACGCCGGCTACCCCTTCAACGGCAACTACCCCTGCCCCAGCTCGTACAACGTCGGCGGGCAGACCTTCAAGAACTTCGAGTCCCAGGGCTACGGCTCCATCACCATCGGCCGGGCCCTCGAAGTCTCCTGCGACACCGTGTACTACGGCATCGCGCACAAGGAGTGGCTGAAGGACGGCGGTATGAACCCCAAGAAGAACGCCAAGGACTGGTTCTACAAGACCGCCCACCAGTTCGGCCTCGGCAAGGAGACCGGTATCGACCTCCCCAACGAGGTCAGCGGCCGGGTCCCCGACCGCAAGTGGAAGCAGGACTTCTACAAGGCGAACAAGGACGCCTGGTGCAAGCAGGGCAAGAAGGGCGGCACGTACGTCGAGCAGATCGCGTACGAGAACTGCCTCGAAGGCAACAAGATGCGCGCCGGTGACTCCGTCAACTACTCGATCGGCCAGGGCGACACGCTGGTCACCCCGATCCAGATGGCCACCATCTACGCCGCGATCTCCAACGGCGGCACGCTCTACGACCCCACCGTCGGCAAGGCGGTCGTCAGCGGCGACGGCAAGACCGTCCAGGAGATCAAGCCCAAGTCGCACGGCAAGCTGCCCTTCACGCGCAAGACCCGCAACGAGATAGACGGTGCCCTCGCGGGAGTCGCGACCCGTGGTTCGGCCGCCTGGCGATTCGGCGGCTGGCCGCAGGACAAGATCCCGATGCACGCCAAGACGGGTACGGCCGAGGTCTACGGCAAGCAGACGACCTCCTGGTTCGCCACGTACACCAAGGACTACTCGATCGTCATGACGATCTCCCAGGGCGGTACGGGCTCCGGTGCGTCCGGGCCCGCCGTGCGCAACATTTACGACGCCCTCTACGGTCTCGACGACTCCGGCAAGCAGGACCTGAAGAAGGCGCTGCTGCCCACCCCGCAGAAGTCCCTGCCGAAGATCCAGCAGGACGGCTCGATCGACGCCCCGGAGATCAAGCCCTACAACCCGGACTCGCAGAAGACCCCGGAGGAACAGACCCTCGCCGCGATCCTGGGGAGGCGCGACTGATGGCCGGCTTCTCCGTCCAGCGGTACGCCCCCGAGCGGTCCGCCTGGGGCAAACTCACCGCCCGCGACTCCCTCGTACGCAAACTCGACTGGCCGCTGCTCGGGTCCGCGCTCGCGCTCTCCCTCATCGGCTCGCTGCTGGTCTACTCGGCGACCCGGGGACGCGACTCGCTCACCCACGGCGACCCGTACTACTTCCTCTTCCGGCACGTCCTCAACACCGGCATCGGCTTCGCCCTGATGGTCGGCACGATCTGGCTCGGCCACCGCACCCTGCGCGGCGCCGTCCCGATCCTCTACGGCCTCTCGGTGCTCCTCGTGCTGGCGGTGCTCACCCCGCTCGGCGCCACCGTCAACGGCGCTCACGCCTGGATCATCATCGGCGGCGGCTTCTCGCTCCAGCCGTCCGAGTTCACCAAGATCACCATCATCCTGATCATGGCGATGCTGCTCGCCGAGCGCGTCGACGCGGGCGACCAGCTCCATCCCGACCACCGGACCGTCGCCAAGGCCCTCGGTCTGGCGGCCGTCCCGATGGCCGTCGTCATGGGAATGCCGGACCTCGGCTCCGTGATGGTCATGGTCGTCATCGTGCTCGGCGTGCTCCTCGCCTCCGGCGCGTCGAACCGCTGGATCGCCGGCCTGCTCGGCGCGGGCGTGGCCGGCGCGATCGCGATCTGGCAGCTCGGTCTGCTCGACGAGTACCAGATCGCCCGCTTCGCAGCCTTCGCCAACCCCGCGCTCGACCCGGCGGGCGTTGGCTACAACACCAACCAGGCCCGCATCGCGATCGGCTCCGGCGGCCTCTCCGGAACGGGGCTCTTCCACGGCACCCAGACCACCGGCCAGTTCGTCCCCGAGCAGCAGACCGACTTCGTCTTCACCGTCGCGGGCGAGGAGCTCGGCTTCCTCGGCGCCGGGCTGATCCTCGTCCTGCTCGGCGTCGTCCTGTGGCGCGCCTGCCGGATCGCCCGCGAGACGACCGAGCTGTACGGCACGGTCGTCGCCGCCGGAATCATCGCCTGGTTCGCCTTCCAGGCCTTCGAGAACATCGGGATGACGCTCGGCATCATGCCGGTCGCCGGGCTCCCGCTGCCGTTCGTGTCGTACGGAGGTTCCTCGATGTTCGCCGTCTGGGTGGCCGTCGGGCTGCTCCAGTCGATCAGGGTGCAACGGCCGATAAGCGCCTGAGCCGGTGCGGGAGCACTGCCCATTCGCGTACAACACGTCTAGATTCGGTTCATGGCGGACTCGAAGCGTGAGATCGAGCGGAAGTACGAAGCCACCGCGGAGACCCGGCTCCCGGACCTGAGCCGGGTGGCCGGGGTCTCGGCCGTCGCCCACCGGGGCGTCAGCGAACTGGACGCCGTCTACTACGACACCGAGGACCTCCGGCTCGCGGCGGACTCCCTCACCCTGCGCCGCCGCACCGGCGGGAGCGACGCCGGCTGGCACCTGAAGTTCCCGGTCGCCTCCGGCATCCGGGACGAGCTGCGGGAACCGCTCTCCGACACCCTGCCGCGCTCCTTCGCGGGGCTGCTGCGCTCCCGGGTCCGTGACCGCGGGCTCGTTCCCGTCGTCCGGCTGGTCTCCGCCCGCGACGTCCACCACCTCCTCGACGCCGAGGGCGCCCTGCTCGCCGAGGTCAGCGTCGACCAGGTGCGGGCCGAACGGCTGACCGGCGGCGACGGCACGGCCGTCTGGACCGAGATCGAGGCCGAGCTCGCCGACGACGGCGACCCCGCCTTCCTCGACGCCGTGGAGCGCCGGCTGCGCAAGGCCGGGGTCCGCCCGTCCGCGTCCCCGTCCAAGCTGGCCAGGGCGCTTGCCGAGACCGCGCCGAAGCGGAAGAAGCGCCCCGACGGTAAGCCCCGGCGGCCCACCGCGGGCGACCACGTCCTCGCGTACATCCGTCACCAGACCGAGGCGATCGTCGCCCTCGACCCCGCGGTGCGCCGCGACCTCCCCGACTCCGTGCACCAGATGCGGGTCGCCACCCGAAGGCTGCGCAGCGCACTGCGGACGTACCGGAAGATCCTCGACCGCGGCGTCACCGACCCGGTCGGCGACGAGCTGAAATGGCTGGCCGCCGAGCTCGGCATCGACCGAGACCAGGAGGTGCTCGACGCCCGGCTCCGCGCCCGCCTCGCCGAACTGCCCCGCACCCTGGTCCTCGGCCCGGTCCGCGGACGGCTCCGGATCTGGTCGGTGGCCCGGCGGAACGGCTCCCGCCGCCGCACTGTCGCGGTGCTCGACGGGAAGCGGTATCTGGCCCTCCTGGAGAGCCTCGACACCCTGCTCGCCGACCCGCCCCTGCTGCCCGGCGCGTCCCGTGCCCCCGGGCGGGCGCTGCCCCGCGCCGTGCTGAAGGAGTACGGGCGCCTCGCGGCCCGGGTCGGCCATGCCCTGGAGCTCCCGCCCGGCCACGACCGGGACCTGGCCATGCACGAGGCCCGCAAGGCCGCCAAACGTGCCCGGTACGCGGCGGAGGCGGCCCGCCCCGCGCTCGGCAAGCCCGCCAAGCGGTTCGCCAAACGGATGAAGGCCGTGCAGAGCCTCCTCGGCGATCACCAGGACAGCGTGGTGACCCGCGAGGCCCTGCGCACCCTGGCCGTCCAGGCGCACGCGGCGGGGGAGTCGGCCTTCACCTGGGGACTGCTCCACGGGCGGGAGGAGGCGACCGCCGCCGACCGGGAACGGGAGCTGCCCCAGGTGTGGGAGCGGGCGTCGCGGGCGGAGCTCCGGGCGGCGCTGGGAGACTGAGCATCGGGGTACGCTTGATGGTCACCCTTGCCGGCTCTCGAAAGTTCGCGATGTCTGTCGATTCGGTCTTCCCACAGCTCGAAGCTCTGCTCCCGCATGTGCAGAAGCCCATCCAGTACGTCGGCGGTGAACTGAACTCCACCGTCAAGCCGTGGGACGAATGCGACGTCCGCTGGGCACTGATGTACCCGGACGCGTACGAGGTCGGGCTCCCCAACCAGGGCGTCATGATCCTCTACGAGGTGCTCAACGAGCGCCAGGGCGTCCTCGCCGAGCGCACCTACAGCGTGTGGCCGGACCTCGAGGAGCTGATGCGCGAGCACAAGGTCCCGCAGTTCACCGTGGACAGCCACCGCCCGGTCAAGGCGTTCGACGTCTTCGGGCTGAGCTTCTCCACCGAGCTCGGCTACACCAACATGCTCACCGCCCTGGATCTCGCGGGCATCCCGCTGGAGGCCCGGGACCGCACCGTCGACGACCCGATCGTGCTGGCCGGCGGCCACGCCGCGTTCAACCCCGAGCCGATCGCCGAGTTCATCGACTGCGCGGTCGTCGGCGACGGCGAGCAGGCCGTCCTGGAGATCACCGAGATCGTCCGCGCCTGGAAGGCCGAGGGCCGCCCCGGCGGCCGCGAGGAGGTGCTCTTCCGCCTCGCGAAGACCGGCGGCGTCTACGTCCCGGGCTTCTACGACGTCGAGTACCTCCCGGACGGGCGCATCGGACGCGTCGTGCCCAACAAGTCGGGCGTGCCGTGGCGGGTGTCCAAGCACACCGTGATGGACCTCGACGAGTGGCCGTACCCGAAGCAGCCCCTCGTGCCCCTCGCCGAGACCGTCCACGAGCGGATGTCCGTCGAGATCTTCCGCGGCTGCACCCGCGGCTGCCGTTTCTGCCAGGCCGGCATGATCACGCGCCCCGTGCGGGAGCGAAGCATCACCGGCATCGGCGAGATGGTCGAGAAGGGCCTCAAGGCGACCGGCTTCGAGGAGGTCGGCCTGCTCTCGCTCTCCTCCGCGGACCACACCGAGATCGGGGAGATCGCCAAGGGCCTCGCCGACCGGTACACCGAGGACAAGATCGGCCTCTCGCTGCCGTCCACCCGCGTCGACGCGTTCAACGTGGACCTGGCCAACGAGCTGACCCGCAACGGCCGCCGCTCCGGTCTCACCTTCGCCCCCGAGGGCGGCTCCGAGCGCATGCGCAAGGTCATCAACAAGATGGTCTCGGAAGAGGACCTCATCCGTACCGTCGCCACCGCGTACGGCAACGGCTGGCGCCAGGTGAAGCTGTACTTCATGTGCGGCCTGCCCACCGAGACCGACGAGGACGTCCTCCAGATCGGCGACATGGCGGTCAATGTGATCGCCAAGGGCCGCGAGGTCTCCGGGCAGAACGACATCCGCTGCACCGTCTCCATCGGCGGTTTCGTGCCCAAGCCGCACACGCCGTTCCAGTGGGCCCCGCAGCTGAGCGCCGAGGAGACCGACGCCCGGCTCACCAAGCTCCGCGACAAGATCCGCGGCGACAAGAAGTACGGCCGCTCCATCGGCTTCCGCTACCACGACGGCAAGCCCGGCATCGTCGAGGGCCTGCTCTCGCGCGGCGACCGGCGCGTCGGCTCCGTCATCCGCGCGGTCTACGAGTCCGGCGGCCGCTTCGACGGCTGGCGCGAGCACTTCAGCTACGACCGCTGGATGACCGCCGCCGAGAAGACGCTGCCCGAGTACGGCGTGGACGTCGACTGGTACACCACCCGCGAGCGGACCTACGAGGAGGTCCTGCCCTGGGACCACCTGGACTCCGGCCTCGACAAGGACTGGCTCTGGGAGGACTGGCAGGACTCGCTCGACGAGACCGAGGTCGAGGACTGCCGCTGGACCCCGTGCTTCGACTGCGGCGTCTGCCCGCAGATGGACACCAGCATCCAGATCGGCCCGACCGGCAAGAAGCTGCTGCCGCTGTCGGTCGTGAAGTAGCCGCCGCGAGCGCGTCCCCGCAGATGACAGCTCGATGACGAAGGCCCGGTCCGGGAAACTCCGGACCGGGCCTTCGCGTCATGTACGGCATGGACTACGGCGAGCACCAGGCCCCCGCGCATTACGAACCCGGCGAGGGCTGTCTGACCACGCTGATCCGGATTCCGGTACGGATCGTGGTGCTGGTCGTCGTGCTGCCCGTACGGATGATCTGGGACGCCCTGGTGGTGGCGGGCCGCGCCGTCGACCGGACCCTGCTGCGTCCGCTGGGCCGCGCCCTGTCCTGGCTGTTCGGGACGCTGGTGGTGATCCCCGCCGTCTGGTTGTACGAGTCGGTGCTCACCCCGCTCGGCCATGCGCTGCTGTGGCTGGCCGCGGCGGTCTTCGTGTGGCCGTGGGTCGCGCTCTGGCGGTATGTGCTGGTGCCCGCGGTGCGGTACGGGCTGGTGGTGCCGGTGGTGTGGCTGTACGAGTCGGTGCTCACCCCGGTCGGACACGGGCTGCGGTGGGTGTACCGGGCGCTGCTCGCACCCGCCGGACGGGGGATCCGTACGGCCGTCGGCTGGGTTCTCACCGCTCTCTTCGTCTGGCCGGTGACCGGCCTGTGGCGGTACGTCCTGGTGCCCCTCGCGCTCGCTGCCGCCTGGCTGGCCGAGCACCTGGTCGTACGGCCGCTGGGCTGGGTGTACCGGGAAGTCCTCACGCCGCTCGGCCACGGCATCGCCTGGCTGCTCGACCGGCTGGCGCGCGGGATCGCGGCCATCGGGACCGGCCTGTGGACGGCGGTGGTGTGGCTGGTCACGACCCTGCTGGTCGCGCCGCTGCGTTGGCTGTACCGGCGGGTCCTGGCCCCGGTCGGCCGGGAGATCGCCGCGGCCCTCGGCGTCGCCTGGCGCATCGCGGGGTACATCTCGCGGGCCGTCGGCCGGGCCGTCGCCTGGCTGGCCTGGCATCTGGTCGGTGCGCCGGTGACCTGGGTCTACCGCACGGTCTGCACACCGGTGGGACATTTCGTGCGCGACCAGGTCTGGGCCCCGGCCAGGCGGGCCGCCGCCGAGGCGGGGCGCGCGGCCCGGTCGGCGCTGCGCTCGGCGGGCGAGACCGTGCGCCGGGCACGGCGTGACGCATGGCGGGCGCTGGTCGGCGGGCAGGGGGCGCCCGAGCCCCGGGAACCGGGAGGGGCCCTTGCGCGTACTCTGGGTAGTACAACGACTGTGCCCAGCGCGGCGCCCGAACCAGAGATCTCCTCGCTCGGAGAGAAGAACGCCGAGCGGGGGTGAGCCGGACCGGACACCCCGGGCCACCCGCATTTCGAGGGCGGCGCGCCACCGCGTCCGCCCCGCACCGAGGAGAAGAACCACTGGGCAAGCGACAGCCCGAAGGCCCGCCGCCCGCACCGGCAGTGCAGCGCATCCGACTGCGCTACACGAAGCGCGGCCGCCTCCGGTTCACCAGTCACCGCGACTTCCAGCGCGCCTTCGAGCGGGCACTGCGCCGCTCCGAGGTGCCCATGGCCTACTCGGCCGGCTTCACCCCGCACCCGAAGGTGTCGTACGCCAACGCCGCCCCGACCGGCACGGGCAGCGAAGCCGAATTCCTGGAGATCGCCCTCACCGAGGCCCGCGATCCGGCCGTACTGCGGGATCTGCTCAACGCCTCGCTGCCGGACGGTCTCGACATCACCGATGCCGTGGAGGCCCGCACCTCGGGTCTCGCCGACCGGCTGACCGCCTCCGTCTGGGAACTGCGTCTCGACGGTGTCGCCGTGGCGGACGCGGCCGAGGCCGTGGCCGCCTTCAACGAGGCGGAGACCGTCGAGGTCCAGCGCCGCGCGAAGAACGGCATGCGCACCTTCGACGCCCGTGCCGCCGTGGTCGACCTGCAGGCCCTTGATCCACAGGCTGATAGGCCCGAGGACAGGCCCTGTGCGATACTGCGGCTGGTTGTTCGGCACGTGACACCTGCCGTGCGACCTGACGACGTCCTGTCCGGTCTCCGCGTTGTGGCCGACCTGGCGCCGCCGGTCCCCGCAGCGGTGACCAGGCTGGCGCAGGGGCTCTTCGACGAGGGGTCCGGCACGGTGACCGACCCGCTCGCGCCCGACCGCGAGGCAGCCCCGGCCGCTCCATCCACGGCCGCCGGGACCGCCGTCGCGACGGCGCCGGAAGGTGCAGGTTCCGCGTAAGGCGGTCGTTGCAGCGCAGCCTTCGATTCGGGAGCCATCCGGTTCGGGCCGCGCGATGACCCATAAGACTTTCGCCAGGCCGTACGCACATCGCGTACGGAACCGGCGAGCCAGACATTGAGTTCCCGTGCGGCGCCCGCGCCCCGGACGGCGGAGCCGCGTACATCACGCGGACCGTGCCGGACCGGAAACAGACGCGGCGCCCGGGAGCCTGACGGGAGAACCGCCCGCATGCCCCAGTCCAACGAACCCGGCACGACCGGGAACGCCGAAGAGAACAACGCACCCGGCGACAAGCTGCCGCCGCGCCGCAGGCGCCGCGCAGCGTCCCGCCCGGCCGGTCCGCCGGTGGCGGAGACACCGGGCGCAGCCGCGCCGGCCATACCGGCCGTTGACGCCGCAGTGTCCGACAGCCAGCCCGCCGACGCCGAGAGCGCCGCGTCGGAAGAAGCCGCGCCGCCCGCCCGTACGCGCCGTCGCGCGGTCCGCAAGGCGACCGCTCCGGCGGGTGCGCCGCAGGCCGCCGAGGTCCCCGAGGCCGCCGCACCTGTCGCCGAGCCCGAGCCCGTGGCCGAGGCCGAGGTTCCGGCGGAGGCGGCGCCCGCGCGTCCGCGTCGTCGTGCGGTCCGCAAGGCGACCGCTCCGGCGGGTGCGCCGCAGGCCGCCGAGGTCCCTGAGGCCGCCGCACCTGTCGCCGAGCCCGAGCCCGTGGCCGAGGCCGAGGTTCCGGCGGAGGCGGCGCCCGCGCGTCCGCGTCGTCGTGCGGTGCGCAAGGCGACCGCTCCGGCGGGTGCGCCGCAGGCCGCCGAGGTCCCTGAGGCCGCCGCACCTGTCGCCGAGCCCGAGCCCGTGGCCGAGGCCGAGGTTCCGGCGGAGGCGGCGCCCGCGCGTCCGCGTCGTCGTGCGGTGCGCAAGGCGACGGCCCCGGCGGGTGCGCCGCAGGCCGCCGAAGCCGTGGAGATCGTCGAAGAGGCACCGGCCGTCGCCGAGCCCGAGCCGGCTGCCGAGATCGCCGAGCCCGAGCCCGCCGCGCCGCGCGGTCGCACCCGGCGCAGGGCATCGGCTCCGGCCGGTGCGCCGCAGCCCATCGAGGCGCCTGCTGCGACCGCCGAACCCGTCGTGGCCGCTGAGGAAGAGCCCGCCGAGGTCGTCGAGGCCCCGCGCGGCCGTCGTCGTGCGGTGCGCAAGGCGACCGCTCCGGCGGGTGCGCCGAAGGCCGCCGAAGACACCGAGGACACCGGCGACAGCCTCCCCGGGGCCGCCGCCGAGGAGCGCGCCGCCGAGCCCGCCGAGGCCGAGGACGCCGCACCGCGCGGCCGTCAGCGCCGCCGGGCCACCGCCGCCGCCGGCCGGCCGGAGTTCACCGCCAAGGCCGAGGAGCCCGTACGCAAGAGCCGTCGCGCCACGCGCCCCGCCGTGGCCGTGTTCCAGGCGCCGGTCTTCGCCGAGCCGATGTTCCAGACCCCGGAGACCGCGGCCGCCGCCGCTGCGGCGTCGCGCTACGAAGAGGTCGAGGAAGAGACCGAGACGGTCGAGGAGCCGACGGCCACCGTCGAGACCCCGGCCGCCGAGGCCGCGCCGCAGGGCGGTTCGCGCCGCCGTCGCCGCCGTCGCGGTGAGGCCGCCGAGCCCGAGCAGGCCGCCGCCCCCGCTGCCCCCGCCGTGCCCGTGGTGGAGGAGCCGGCCGAGGAGGAGCACGAGCCGGAGCACGAGGCCGACGCCGAGCACGAGGGCGACGAGACGGACGAGTACGGGGACCGGCCCTCGCGCCGTCGCCGTCGCGGAGGCCGTCGCCGCCGTCGTGGCGAGATCAACGAGGGTGACGAGGCCGCGGAGCAGCACGGCGACGAGGCCGCCGCCGACCACGCCGAGGACGACCAGGAGCGCGCCCAGGAGTCCGAGGAGGAGGACGAGGAGCACGAGTCGTCCGCCGCCGGATCGAGCAGCAGCCGTCGCCGGCGCCGCCGTCGTCGTCGCAGCGGGGATGTCTCCGCCGACGCCGACAACGGCACGGACGACCCGGAGCGCACGGTCGTCAAGGTCCGCGAGCCCCGCAAGAAGGAAGAGCGCGAGCCCGGCACCGGCTTCGACGAGGTCCAGTCCATCAAGGGCTCGACCCGTATGGAGGCCAAGAAGCAGCGCCGCCGCGAGGGCCGTGAGCAGGGCCGCCGTCGCGTCCCGATCATCACCGAGGCCGAGTTCCTGGCCCGCCGCGAGGCCGTGGAGCGGGTCATGGTCGTCCGCCAGAACGGCGAGCGCACCCAGATCGGCGTTCTTGAGGACAACGTGCTCGTCGAGCACTACGTCAACAAGGAGCAGGCCACCAGCTACGTCGGCAACGTCTACCTGGGCAAGGTGCAGAACGTACTGCCGTCCATGGAGGCCGCCTTCGTCGACATCGGCAAGGGCCGCAACGCCGTGCTCTACGCCGGTGAGGTGAACTTCGAGGCGCTCGGCATGGCCCACGGGCCGCGTCGTATCGAGACCGCGCTCAAGTCCGGCCAGTCCGTCCTCGTCCAGGTGACCAAGGACCCGATCGGCCACAAGGGCGCCCGCCTGACCAGCCAGGTCTCGCTGCCCGGCCGCTACCTGGTCTACGTGCCCGAGGGCTCGATGACCGGCATCAGCCGCAAGCTGCCCGACACCGAGCGGGCCCGGCTGAAGACCATCCTCAAGAAGATCGTCCCCGAGGACGCGGGCGTCATCGTCCGCACCGCCGCGGAGGGCGCGAGCGAGGACGAGCTGCGCCGCGATGTCGAGCGGCTCCAGCAGCAGTGGGAGGACATCCAGAAGAAGTCGAAGAGCACCGGCAGCTCCAATGCGCCGACCCTGCTCTACGGCGAGCCGGACATGACCGTCCGGGTCGTCCGCGACATCTTCAACGAGGACTTCTCGAAGGTCATCGTCAGCGGCGACGACGCGTGGGAGACCATCCACGGCTACGTCTCGCAGGTGGCTCCCGACCTGACGGACCGCCTGTCGCGGTGGACCTCCGAGGTCGACATCTTCGCGACGTACCGGATCGACGAGCAGCTGATGAAGGCGCTGGACCGGAAGGTCTATCTGCCGAGCGGCGGCTCGCTGGTGATCGACAAGACCGAGGCGATGGTCGTCGTCGACGTCAACACCGGCAAGTTCACCGGTCAGGGCGGAAACCTCGAGGAGACCGTCACCAAGAACAACCTGGAGGCGGCCGAGGAGATCGTGCGCCAGCTGCGGCTGCGCGACCTCGGTGGCATCGTCGTCGTCGACTTCATCGACATGGTGCTGGAGTCCAACCGGGACCTGGTGCTGCGGCGCCTGCTGGAGTGCCTGGGACGCGACCGTACGAAGCACCAGGTCGCCGAGGTCACGTCGCTGGGCCTGGTCCAGATGACCCGCAAGCGGGTGGGCCAGGGTCTGCTGGAGTCCTTCTCCGAGATCTGCGTCCACTGCAACGGGCGCGGCGTGATCGTGCACATGGAGCAGCCGACCTCGGTCGGTGGCGGCGGCAAGCGTTCCAAGAAGCGCGGCCGGGGCGGCGTCGACCACGAGTACGTGGCCGAGGCCGAAGCCGTGGCAGAGGTCGAGACCGAGGCCGAGGTGGCTGCCGAGGTGGCCGCCCCGGTGGCGCTGCCCGAGCCGGAGTTCGTCCCGGACGAGGAGCTGTACAGCAGCCCGGCCGAGGCCGAGGCGGCCGCCACGCGCGGCCGTGGCCGTCGTCGTGCGACCCGTAAGGCATCGGCCCCGGCCGGCGCCCCGAAGGCCGCAGCCGTCGCTGCCCCGGCCGTCGTCGAGCCGGAGCCGGTCGAGGTCGCGGAGCCCGAGCTGGTCGTGGAGCCGGAGCCGGCCGCCGAGGCCCCGGCCCCGGTGGTCGAGGAGGCCCCCGCGGCCGAGGCCCCCCAGGGCCGTACGCGCCGTCGGGCGACCCGTAAGGCGACCGCCCCGGCGGGCTCGCCGGTCCAGGCCGAGCCGGTCGTTCCCGAGCCGGTCGTCCCGGTGCAGGCCGCCGAGCCGGTCGAGCAGCCGGAACCCGTCGCCGAGGCCGCGCAGCCCGAGGCCGCACCCGAGGAGGTGGCCCCCGAGGCCGCCCCGCCGCGTGCGCGTCGCCGGGTGACCCGCAAGGTCACCGCCCCTGCGGGCTCGCCCGCCGGTGCGGACGGGGCGGAGGTCGTCGTGGTGACCGGCCCGGTCGAGCCGAAGCCCGACGCCGAGCCGGCCGAGACCGCCGAGGCGGAGGCCCCGGCCAAGAAGGCGGCCCGCAAGACCGCCAAGAAGGCCACCGCCAAGAAGGCAGCCACCAAGAAGACGGCTGCCAAGAAGACCGCCGCGAAGAAGACGACGGCCAAGAAGGCGGCAGCGAAGAAGACGGTCGCTGCCGCGGAGAAGTCGCCGCAGCCCGCCGTCTCGGCCGACGCCGAGGCGTAGGCGACAGGACGGCCTCACGGCCTCGGAGGCCGCCTCCGCGGCCGTACGGCGCAGCACGACGGCCGGTGGGCCACACTCCGACAGGGGTGTGGCCCACCGGCCGTTCCGGTCCGCCGCGGGCCCCTCGGCCGTGCCGGCAGCGGAATGCCGGCGGTCCGGCAGGAGTGAACGGGGGAGCGGTGGGGAAGGACACAGGGCCCGGTTTGACCCTCCGGACGGCGGCCCGTAATCTTGCCCTTCGGCGTGTTTCCATGCGCCTGTCCCTGAGCAACCCCCTCCCTTCATCGGTGAGAGGCCGCTCGTCCATTCGGATCACCGCGGGCCCCGGCCCGTGTGAGCGGCTGGCATCAGGGGCTTCGTTCCGAGCGAGAGAGAGATCCGCGTGTACGCCATCGTGCGCAGCGGTGGCCGCCAGCACAAGGTTGCTGTCGGTGACATCGTTGAGGTTGACAAGATTTCCACTGCCCAGGTTGGCGACACGGTCGAGCTCTCGACCCTGCTCGTGGTCGACGGCGACGCCGTGACCAGCGACCCGTGGGTGCTGGCCGGGATCAAGGTCCAGGCCGAGATCGTGGACCACCACAAGGGCGCGAAGATCGACATCCTTCGCTACAAGAACAAGACCGGCTACCGCCGTCGCCAGGGTCACCGCCAGCAGTACACGGCGATCAAGGTCACCGGTATCCCCGCGGCTGCGAAGTAAGGGACTGAGGAGACATGGCACACAAGAAGGGCGCATCGTCCACCCGGAACGGGCGCGATTCCAATGCTCAGCGGCTCGGCGTGAAGCGCTTCGGCGGTCAGGCCGTCAACGCCGGTGAGATCCTGGTCCGCCAGCGCGGCACCCACTTCCACCCGGGCACGGGCGTCGGCCGTGGCGGCGACGACACGCTGTTCGCACTCGCCGCCGGTGCGGTCGAGTTCGGCACGCACCGTGGCCGCAAGGTCGTGAACATCGTTCCGATCGCCGGCTGATTTTCGGCGCTCGTCGAGCGGTTTCTGCGGAGGCGGACCTCACTTCCCGTACGGGAAGCGGGTCCGCCTTTCGCGTGTTTCTCCCATGAGAGACGGCTTTCTCCCAGCGGTACGGCACGTGCCGGCGAGACAGCACGAGTGAGACATTTCTGCATGTATGTAACTGGAGGTTTCAACCATGACCACCTTCGTGGACCGCGTCGAGCTGCATGTCGCCGCGGGTAACGGGGGCCACGGCTGTGCCTCCGTACACCGTGAGAAGTTCAAGCCGCTCGGCGGTCCGGACGGCGGCAACGGCGGCCGCGGCGGCGATGTGACCCTGGTCGTCGACCAGGCGATCACCACGCTCCTCGACTACCACCACCACCCCCACCGCAAGGCCACCAACGGCCAGCCCGGCGCGGGCGACAACCGTTCCGGCAAGGACGGCCAGGACCTGGTCCTGCCGGTGCCCGACGGCACGGTCGTGCTCGACGGGAACGGCAACGTGCTCGCCGACCTGGTCGGCCAGGGCACCACGTTCGTCGCCGGACAGGGCGGCCGCGGTGGCCTCGGCAACGCCGCGCTGGCCTCCGCCCGGCGCAAGGCCCCCGGCTTCGCGCTGCTCGGCGAGCCCGGTGAGGCCCGGGACATCGTCCTGGAGCTCAAGACCGTCGCCGATGTCGCACTGGTCGGCTACCCGAGCGCCGGCAAGTCCTCGCTGATCTCCGTCCTGTCGGCGGCCAAGCCGAAGATTGCCGACTACCCCTTCACGACCCTCGTCCCGAACCTCGGCGTGGTCACCGCGGGCAGCACCGTCTACACCGTCGCCGATGTCCCGGGCCTGATCCCGGGCGCCAGCCAGGGCCGCGGCCTCGGCCTGGAGTTCCTGCGGCACGTGGAGCGCTGCTCGGTGCTCGTGCACGTGCTGGACACCGCGACGCTGGAGTCCGACCGTGACCCGGTCTCCGACCTCGACACGATCGAGGAGGAGCTGAAGCAGTACGGCGGTCTGGAGGACCGACCTCGCATCGTCGTCCTCAACAAGATCGACATCCCGGACGGCCAGGACCTCGCCGACATGATCCGCCCGGACCTGGAGGAGCGCGGCTACCGCGTCTTCGAGGTGTCCGCCGTCGCCCACACCGGTCTGAAGGAGCTCTCCTTCGCGCTCGCGGGCATCATCGCCGAGGCGCGTGCGGCCAAGCCGGTGGAGGTGGCGACCCGGATCGTCATCCGTCCGAAGGCCGTCGACGACGCGGGCTTCACCGTCACGCTGGAGGAGGACGGCATCTACCGGGTGCGCGGCGAGAAGCCGGAGCGCTGGGTGCGCCAGACCGACTTCAACAACGACGAGGCCGTCGGTTACCTGGCGGACCGGCTCAACCGTCTCGGCGTCGAGGACGCACTGGTGAAGGCCGGTGCCCGGGCGGGCGACGGCGTCGCCATCGGTGCCGAGGACAACGCGGTCGTCTTCGACTGGGAGCCGACCCTGGCGGCGGGCGCGGAGATGCTCGGCCGTCGTGGCGAGGACCACCGGCTCGAAGCACCGCGTCCGGCGGCGCAGCGCAGGCGCGAGCGTGAGTCGGAACTCGACGAGGCGCAGCGCGAGTTCGACGAGTTCAACCCGTTCTAGACCGAGCCGCGGCCGCCGACGGGCCTGTTCCGTAAGCCCGTTCGGCGGCCGTGCACGCTCTCCGCGTCATACGTCCGGGGGAACCGAACCCGCTCAAGGGTGAATCATGCCGCTCACTCGTGTGGCGTCGATCACCTGGCCAGGAAGCGTTAACTCCGGTATTCGCCCTGATCGCAAGGCAACAGAAGGTTTCGATACGGCATGCGGTGGCCGACGTCCACCTTGCGAGACGGTAACGGAGAGTGCAACCATCGCTGTATCTCCCAGCCCTCGCAAGGTAGGTCGTCTGTGTCTGCTCAGCACATAGTCAAAGCCCGAACCACAGCAGTCGTGCTCGCCGGCGGTACCGGCCAGCGCGTGGGTCTGTCCATTCCCAAGCAGCTGCTGAAGATCGCAGGCAAGGCTGTCATCGAGCACACACTGTCGATCTTCCAGCAGGCCGACTCCATCGACGACGTCATCGTGCTGATGGCTCCGGGCTACGTGCCCGACGTCGAGAAGATCGTCGCCAAGGCCGGGCTCACCAAGGTCTCCAAGGTGATCGAGGGCGGCTCCACGCGCAATGAGACCACCGAGCGCGCCATCGCGGCCCTCGGCGAGGGCCTGGCCGAGGGAGAGGACCGCAACGTCCTCTTCCACGATGCCGTGCGCCCGCTGCTCTCGCAGCGCGTCATCAAGGGCTGCGTCGACGCACTGGACCGCTACCAGGCGGTCGACGTCGCCATCCCGTCCGCGGACACGATCATCGTGACCCGCACCCACGGCGGCGACGGCGAGTTCATCACCGATGTGCCCGACCGCTCCCGGCTGCGCCGCGGCCAGACGCCGCAGGCCTTCAAGCTCTCCACGATCCGCCGGGCGTACGAGGTCGCAGCCGGCGACCCGAACTTCCAGGCCACCGACGACTGCTCGGTCGTGCTGAAGTACCTCCCCGACGTACCGATCTACGTCGTGGCGGGCGACGAGTACAACATGAAGGTCACCCAGCCGGTCGACGTCTTCATCGCGGACAAGCTCTTCCAGCTGGCCTCCACGGCCGTCCCGCAGCCGACCGACGACGCGGCCTACCGTGAGCTGCTCACCGGCAAGACCCTCGTCGTCTTCGGCGGCTCGTACGGCATCGGCGCGGACATCGCGACGCTCGCCGAGTCCTACGGCGCCACCGTCTACGCCCTGGGCCGCTCCACCACCGGTACGCACGTGGAGAACCCCGAGCACATCGACGAGGCGCTCTCCAAGGCGTACGCCGACACCGGCCGCGTCGACTACGTGATCAACACCGCGGGCGTGCTCCGCATCGGCAAGCTCGCCGAGACGGACAGCGCGGTCATCCAGGAAGCGCTGAACGTCAACTACCTGGCACCCGTGCAGATCGCCCGCGCCTCGTACAAGTACCTCGCCGAGGCCAAGGGCCAGCTGCTGCTCTACACCTCCAGCAGCTACACCCGGGGCCGCGCGGAGTACAGCCTCTACTCGTCGACCAAGGCCGCCATGGTGAACCTCACCCAGGCGCTCTCGGACGAGTGGGCGGCCGACGGCGTGCGGGTGAACTGCGTGAACCCCGAGCGCACCGCCACCCCGATGCGCACCAAGGCGTTCGGCGACGAGCCCGCGGGCACGCTGCTCTCCTCCGAGGCGGTCGCCAGGACCTCGCTCGACGTCCTGCTCTCCGAGATGACCGGCCATGTCATCGACGTACGCCAGCAGGATCCGACCCGCGGTGCCTCCGAGGCATCCGGTTTCGAGCAGGCGCTTGCCGCTGTCCTGGACCGTCAGGCCGATGTGTAATACTGCTTGACAATCGACTATTCGGACCCCTGCAGTCGCCAAGTGCGAACCGCAGGGGTCCGAATTCGTGAAGCTCTGTCTTCACATTCCCCACGTAAGGTAAAAGTCGGCACCCTCGGGAGCGGTACTTCGTGATTTCGAAAGCCATGCGCTTGGCTCGGGTGGGCAGCGGTTCGGAGCTGGCCGCCGCGCTCCTGGTGGCTCTGGGGTTCCCGTGCATAATGCTCGCGGCAATAATCCCCAATCTCTGGTTCTTCGCCGCGGCCACCGCGGCCACCTATCTCGCGGACCGGTATCTGCACCACTGCGGCAGCTATCTGATCAACCGGCTCGCCGCCGTCCGGGCGGGGCTTTCGATCCGCTTCCTGGTCCGGCAACTGCTGCTCATCCTGCTGCTCTCCCGCATGGGATACGGCGAGGAGACGCTTTTCTACGTGACGGTCGCCTGCCTCCTGGCGTTCTACGGACTCCAGGCGCCGCAGAGCGCCATGGTCACCCTGATCCGGCTCCGCCGCAAGCTTCCGGTGGTCACCCGCAACATCGACCTGGCGTCGGTGCGGATAGCGGATGCCCCGCCGCAACGCCTGATGAGCCGCCCCGCGGAGAAGATGCTGCACCTGGACATCTTCTCGATGGTGGGCGTGCTGGTCGCCGTCGAGACCGGCAAGGACATCATCGCGTACATCGGCCTCGGCCTGACGCTCGTTCTCGCGGTCTGCTACCTGGTGGCGCTGCTGCCGTACGTCCGGCCGAGCCGGCTCGTACCGCCGGAGACCAAGGTCCTCAACGCGGTGGGCGACTGGCTCGCCGAGTACCGGCCGACCGTGATGCTGTACTTCTCCGGCTCCAAGGACTCCGCCTACCAGGCCAACATGTGGCTGGAGACGATGGCCCAGCTCGGCGGGCGGCCGATGATCCTGCTGCGTGAGCGCAACATCGTGCCGCAGCTCGCCACGACCTCGGTGCCGGTGCTCTGTGTGCCCGGCGGCGTGCACCTGATGAACCTGGACCTCTCGTCGGTGCGGGTCGCGCTCTACGCGGCCAACGTCGGCAAGAACATCCACCTGCTCCGGGTGCCGACGATGAAGCACGTCTTCATCGGTCACGGCGACAGCGACAAGATCGCCAGCGTCAACCCGTACAGCAAGGTCTACGACGAGGTGTGGACCGCGGGCCGGGCCGGCCGCGACCGTTACGCGCTGGCCGATGTCGGTGTGCGGGACGACGACATCGTGGAGGTGGGCCGCCCGCAGCTGGCCGCCATCCAGTCGTGGTCCGGTACGCCGGGGAACCCGATCCCGACCGTGCTGTACGCCCCCACCTGGGAGGGCTGGGACGACAACCCGGGCAACACCTCCCTGCTGCTGGCCGGCGAGAACATCGTCAGGCGGCTGCTGGAGGCCGAGCAGCCGGTCCGGCTGCTGTACAAGCCGCACCCCTTCACCGGCACCCGCAGCGCGAAGGCCAAGGCGGTGCACCTGCGCATCACCGCGATGATCGAGCAGGCCGCGGTCCAGCGCGCCACCGACCCCCGCTGGGCGGAGCAGTCGGCCGCGCTGCAGGGTGAGCAGGCCGAGGCGCGGGCCGAGCTGGCCCGTATCGAGGCACGGCTGGCCGAGCTGGCCGGCGGCGGTGGCCGCGCAGCCCGGGACGAGGCGGAGCTGTCCCGCGACTCGCTGGCCGACCCGGCGCGCGAGGCCGAGACGGCGAAGCTCAAGGACGAGTGGAACGCGGCGTCCTGGCGTGCGCAGGGCTGGTGGGAGCACCGGGTCATCACCGGAGCCCGGATGCGGCTGTACGACTGCTTCAACGAGTCGGACGCCATGGTCTCGGACATCTCCAGCGTGGTGTCCGACTTCATCGCGAGCGGCAAGCCGTACGCGGTCACGGACTCGGCCGAACTGGGCGAGGACGAGTTCCGCCGACAGAACACCGCGGTACGCGCCGCGGTGATCCTGTCCAACTCGGCGGCCGAGCTGGATGCCCTGCTCGCCGCGGTGACGGATCCGGCCGCGGACGCCCAGGCGGATGCCCGGCGTGAGCTGAAGCAGTACCTCCTCGGCCCGGACGAGCCCACCTCGATCGTGCAGTTCGACACGGCCGTGACGGCGCTCGCGGCCAAGTCCGACGCACGGAACGCCGGAGTGGCGAAGAGCCTGGGTGAGCCCGTGGGCGGCTGAGAAGTCAACCATTTGCATTACACGATCAGGTAAGGCCCGGCATACCCCTCCAAAGGGTTGTGCCGGGCCTTTGTGATGAGTGTCACCATTTGGCGGTGTGGCGCAAGACAACCAATGGGCCGGGTCGGCTGTCTTCTGTTTGTGTGAACGAGACGCAAATTCCTGACGTGACCGTGGTTGTCGGTGCATATGAGGCGATGCCCTATCTCATTCGCTGCCTCGAATCGGTGGAGGCGCAGACCATCGGTGCCGATCGGATCGAGATCGTCGCGGTCGACGACGGTTCCACCGACGGCACGGGCGAGTATCTGGAGGAATTCGCGGCCAGGTCGCAGGTTCCGACCAGAGTGATCAGACAGAAGAACTCAGGCGGCCCCAGCGGGCCGCGCAATGTGGGCCTCGGTCTGGCCCGCGGCCGCTATGTGTTCTTCCTGGACGCGGACGACTACTTCGGCGACGAGGCCCTGGAGCGGATGGTGGCCATGGCCGACCGGGCCGGCACCGACGTGGTGCTCGGCAAGGTGGTCGGCGTGAACAGGGGGGCGCCACAGTCGATGTGGCGGGCCACCAAGGAGCGCGTCGACGTCTACAACTCCAAGGTCATTTACACCCTGAGCGCACAGAAGCTCTTCCGGCGTGAACTCCTGGAGCGTCTCGCCCTGAGATTCGACGAGAATCTCAGAACCGGTGAGGACGCCCTCTTCACGATGGAGGCGTATCTCCGCGGTGCCGGGGTCTCGGTGATCTCCAATTACGTCTGCTATTACCTCGTGGGTCGTGACGACGGGAAGCACGTCACCAAGAGCGGAACCTACGTGTGGCGATTCGACTCGATGCGCGCAATGATGGCGCTCATTCACCGGATCGAACCCGCGGGCCCGAAACGGGATTTCCTGATGGTCCGGCCCTTCACGGTAGGGATGCTCCAGCAGTTCGGCCCCGTTGTGCTGAAGGATTCCGAGGAAGTCCGGCGGCACAAGATGGAACTCGCGGCTCCGCTGATGGACGCGTACTGGGACGACGGCGTGGCCCGGCTGATCAAGGTGTCGGAGCGGCTGCGTCTCGCCTGTGTGGCACAGGGCAGGATGGACCTGCTCATCGAGGTGGTGCGGTACGTCCGGGCGAAGACGGTCCCGGACGTGGTCAGTTCGCGCAATGGTGACAAGCTCTACCTCGCGTACCCGCACTTCCGCGACAGGTCGGCCGGTCTGGCCGATTCCAACTATGAGGTCACCGTGCCGGACTGGCACGACGGCAAGCGCATCGACCAGCCGAAGGTCGCCGCCCGCCGGGCCTCGCTGTCCCGGCGGGTGGTCCGCAGGATGCGCCGCGACATGCGGCGATGGAAGGAACGGTTGAACGCGGCGTGACGGCCGCTCGTCCACCGGGTGGATCCCGAGTGCACCCGTTGGACGGATTCACCGAAGACCACGCACAGAAGCTCAGTAAAATCGTTCGGACGTCGCGCCCGCGACAGGACCGACAGATCACCATGGGGACTCGTCACGTGAAGGCTCTCGTACTATCCGGAGGGGCCGGCACCCGCCTGCGTCCCATCACACACACCTCGGCCAAGCAGCTGGTGCCCGTGGCGAACAAGCCCGTGCTGTTCTACGGGCTGGAAGCCATCGCGGAAGCGGGCATCACCGAGGTCGGCATCATCGTGGGCGACACCGCGCCCGAGATCCGCGAGGCGGTCGGCGACGGTTCCGCGCTCGGCATCGAGGTCACGTACATCCCGCAGGACGAGCCGCTCGGTCTCGCCCACGCGGTGCTGATCGCCCGCGACTTCCTGGGGGACGACGACTTCGTCATGTACCTCGGCGACAACTTCATCGTCGGTGGGATCACCGGTCTGGTGGAGGAGTTCCGCGCGGACAAGCCCGACGCGCAGATCCTGCTGACGCAGGTGCCCAACCCGACCTCCTTCGGTGTCGCCGAGCTCGACGCCGACGGCCGGGTGGCGGCGCTGGAGGAGAAGCCGAAGGAGCCCAAGAGCGATCTGGCGCTCGTCGGCGTCTACCTCTTCACCCCCGCCATCCACGAGGCGGTCCGCTCGATCGAGCCGTCCTGGCGCGGCGAGCTGGAGATCACGCACGCCATCCAGTGGCTGATCGACCAGAAGCGCGACGTGCGCTCCACCACGATCCGCGGCTACTGGAAGGACACCGGCAACGTCACCGACATGCTGGAGGTCAACCGGACCGTCCTGGAGGCCGTCGAGCCGTTCCAGGAGGGTGCCGACGTCGACGCGGACAGCGAGATCATCGGCCGGGTCCGGATCGAGCCGGGCGCCAAGGTCAGCGGCAGCCGCATCGTCGGGCCCGTGATCATCGGCGCCCGTTCGGTGATCAGCGGCGCGTACGTGGGCCCGTTCACCTCGGTCTCGGAGGACGTCCGCATCGAGGACAGTGAGATCGAGTACTCCATCGTGCTGCGGGGCGCCTCCATCGCCGGTGTCCGCCGCGTCGAGGCGTCGCTCATCGGCCGTGACGTCGAAGTGACCCCCGCCCCCCGTTCCCCGTCCGCCCACCGACTCGTGCTCGGCGACCACAGCAAGGTGCAGATCTCTTCATGACCACGAACATCCTGGTGACCGGCGGCGCCGGCTTCATCGGCTCGCACTACGTCCGTACGGTGCTCGGCCCCGAGGGCCCCGGCGACATCGCCGTCACCGTGCTCGACAAGCTCACCTACGCGGGCAACCCGGCCAACCTCGACGAGGTGCGCGACCACCCCGGTTTCCGGTTCGTGCAGGGTGACATCTGCGACCCGGAGCTGGTCGCCAAGCTGATGGCCGAGCACGACCAGGTGGTGCACTTCGCCGCCGAGTCCCACGTGGACCGTTCCATCGACGGCGGCGCCGAGTTCGTCCGTACCAACGTCGTGGGCACCCACACCCTGATCCACGCCGCGCACCTGGCGGGCATCAAGACCTTCGTGCACATCTCCACCGACGAGGTCTACGGCTCGATCGACGAGGGCTCCTGGCCCGAGACCCACCCGCTCGCGCCCAACTCGCCGTACTCCGCGGCCAAGGCGTCCAGCGACCTGATCGCGCTCTCGTACCACCGCACCCACGGCCTCGACGTGCGGGTGACCCGCTGCTCCAACAACTACGGGCACCACCACTTCCCCGAGAAGGTCATCCCGCTCTTCGTCACCAACCTGCTGGACGGCAAGACGGTCCCGCTCTACGGCGACGGCGCCAACGTCCGCGACTGGCTGCACATCGACGACCACGTCCAGGGCATCGAGCTGGTCCGCACCAAGGGCCGGGCCGGCGAGGTCTACAACATCGGCGGCGGCACCGAGCTCTCCAACAAGGAGCTCACCGGCCTGCTGCTGGACGCCTGCGGCGCCGACTGGGACACCAGCGTCACCTACGTCGAGGACCGCAAGGGCCACGACCGCCGCTACTCGGTCGACTGCACCAAGATCCGCGAGGAGCTCGGCTACGAGCCCCGCAAGGACTTCCGCACCGGCCTTGCCGAGACCGTGCAGTGGTACCGCGACAACCGCGCCTGGTGGGAGCCGCTGAAGGACCGGGCCGCCCTGTGAGCGCCGTCTGGCTGGTCACCGGAGCCGCCGGGATGCTGGGCCAGGACATCCTGGCCCGGCTCGCCGGTGAGGACGTCACCGCGGTCGCCGCGGACCGGGCGGCCGTGGACATCGCCGACCCCGCATCGGTGCGGGCGGCCTTCGAGAAGCACTGCCCCGCCGTCGTGGTGAACTGCGCCGCCTGGACCGCGGTCGACGACGCGGAGTCCCAGGAGGACGCCGCGCTGCGGGTCAACGGCACGGGCCCCGGGGTCCTCGCCGAGGCCTGCCGCGAACACGGCGCCGTGCTCCTCCAGGTCTCCACCGACTACGTCTTCGCCGGTGACGGCGAGAAGCCTTACGCCGAGGACGACCCGACCGGGCCGCGCAGCGCCTACGGCCGCACCAAGCTGGCCGGTGAGCAGGCGGTGCTGAGCACCCTGCCGGACACCGGTTACGTGGTCCGCACCGCCTGGCTGTACGGCGCGGGCGGCGGCAACTTCGTCCGGACGATGATCAAGCTGGAGGGCGTCAAGGACACCCTCGACGTGGTGGACGACCAGCGCGGTCAGCCCACCTGGACCGTCGATCTGGCCGACCGGCTGGTCCGGCTCGGGCAGGCCGCCCTCGCGGGCACCGCTCCCGCCGGTGTCTACCACGGCACCAGCGGCGGCGAGACGACCTGGTTCGGCTTCACCCGGGAGATCTTCCGGCTGCTCGGCACCGACCCGGAGCGGGTCCGTCCCACGACCAGCGAGGCTTTCGTGCGGCCGGCCCCCCGGCCCGCGTTCAGCGTGCTGGGCCACGAGCGCTGGGCCGCGGCGGGGATCGAACCGGTCCGGGACTGGCGGGCGGCGCTGGGGGAAGCATTCCCCGCACTTCTCGCGGCAGAGCGGCCATGATCATTTAATTGATCGCACAAGCGGTCAAATCTCGTCGAATTTCAAAGATGTACGCAACGCAGGTTTACATGGGGGAGAACGCTTACATCACAGTGCGGTCATGAGGTAACTTCGCCGGGATCCAGACCAGTTGGTTTTCTGCGAAGGGCTGCTCCACGTGAACCGCCATGACTTCCTGCGTCATCTGCACCGCGTCTACCGCCCCCGGAACTATCTGGAGATCGGGGTCAACGACGGCAGAAGCCTGGCCCTCTCACGGGTCCCTTCCGTCGCCGTCGACCCTGCCTTCCGGGTCGTGACGGACATCAGCTGCGACGTCCACCTGGTCAAGGCGACGAGCGACGACTTCTTCGCCCGCAAGGACCCGCTGCTGCACCTGCGCAACGGCCGCAACCCGTTCCGCGCCCTCGCCCGCCGCGATGCGCTCAACGTTCTCGGCGGGGACCCGAAACTGGAGCTCGCCTTCATCGACGGCATGCACCTCTTCGAGTACGCCCTGCGCGACTTCATGAACGTGGAGAAGCACGCCCGCTGGTCGAGCGTGATCGTGCTGGACGACATGCTGCCGCGCGACGTCGACGAGGCGGCCCGCGACCGGCACACCAAGTACTGGACCGGTGATGTGTACAAGGTGGCGCAGGTACTGCGCCGCTACCGCCCCGACCTGGTGGTCGTCGAGGTGGACACGGAACCGACCGGCGTGGTCGTCGTGTTCGGCGCCAACCCGGGGAGCGACATCCTGAAGAACGCGTACGACAAGATCATCGAGGAGTTCGTCGTAAGCGATCCGCAGGACGTGCCCGAAGAAGTACTGGTGCGCAAGAACGCCGTCCGGCCCGAGGCGCTGCTCCGCGCCGACTTCTGGCCGGCCCTGGCACGCGCCCGCAACCTGCGCCGCCCGCGTTCGGCGTTCGCGCCGCTGCGCTCGCGCATCGAGGCAGTGACGGGCTGACCGGACCCGGACAATGCCGAAGCCCCCGTGATCCGTACGGACCACGGGGGCTTCGGCGTAGGCGCGTATCCGCCCGGACTCAGCCGCGGGCGCGCAGCTGCGCGTAGTACGCCTGGCACGCCTCGTACGAAGGCAGCAGACCCTGCTCCTCGGCCTCGGCCAGCGAGGGCGCCGCGGCGTCCTTGTCGGACAGCAGCGGGGTGATCCCCTGCGGCCACTCGATGCCCAGCCCGGGGTCGAGCGGGTTGATGCCGTGCTCGCGGCCGGGCGCGTAGCCCTCGGAGCACAGATAGGCGACCGAGGCGTCGTCCGTCAGTGCCATGAAGGCATGGCCGAGGCCCTCGGCGAGGTAGACGGAGTGGTGGTCGACGTCGTCGAGCCGGACGGCCTCCCACTGCTTGTACGTGGGGGAGCCGACCCGGATGTCCACGATGACGTCGAGCACCGCGCCGCGCACGCACTTGACGTACTTCGCCTGGCTCGGCGGCACATCGGCGAAGTGCACGCCGCGCAGCGTCCCCCGGCTGGAGATGGAGAAGTTGGCCTGCGCCAGCTGCAGCGTGTGCCCGACGGCCTCGCTGAGCTCCGACGCCTTGAACCACTCGTGGAAGCTGCCGCGGCTGTCCGGGAAGACCTTGGGCTCATGCACCCAGGCCCCTGCGATGGAGAGCTGCCGCATGCGATCACGTCCTTGTTCTGTTGCTCGTGGCCGATGCGCTCGGCCGGTGTGTGCTGGTGGGAAGCGTACGGAGGTACGGGCGCGGGTCAGCCGGTGAACCGGGCGGCGAGGCGACGCGCCCGCTTGCGGCTCTTGGCCGGCAGCCTGCGCACGATGGGACCGCCGACGGCGCGCAGCGCGCGGCGCAGCTTCGCCTTCCTGCGCCTGCTGGTGATGCCGAGCATGATCCCGGCGTCGATCTTGGGCAGGCTCGCCGGAAGGGTGATCCGGCCGCCCTTGCCGACGGTGACGTCACAGAGGTGGAACGCGGGGTTCTTGTCGCCGTCCAGCCGGACCGCGAGCTTCCACGTACCGGCCGGGATGCCCGGCGCACGGTCGGGCACGGTGAGGTGGGCCCGGGCGTCGGTGGGCCGCAGGGTGGTGCGGAGCTGGTGCGAGGACCCGCCCGACCCGTCCGCCGGGCTCAGGACCAGCGTGGTCGCGGAGGGACCGGTCGCGTCGGTGGTGAAGAGATCCAGCCGGAGCTCGTTGCCGCCGCCGGGGAACCGCTGGAGCGGACGCCCTTCGAGGTAGTCGGCCAGCTTCTTGCCGCGGCGGGCGACATCGAGGGTGATGTTGCCGTGCGGGTCGGTGAAGTACGGGATGACGGCACGGGCCGGCGAACCCAGCGAGGCGGGCAGGCAGGCGGCGTCCACCTCCGGGGCGCGGTCGGCGCCGAGCCGGGCCTTGCGGACCAGGCCGAGACCGCGCAGCGGCACCCAGACGTCCCAGAAGCCGCGCGACACCCGGCCGCGGCCCTTGACCGCCTCCGAGCCGATCTGGCCGCTGCCGTGCAGGACGACCTCGCAGACGTCGTCGCCGAGCTCCTCGACCCGGGCGGTGAAGCTCGCGGGGCAGGACCACTCGACGGCGGTCTCACGGTTGCGCAGCGACAGCTCGGCGGAGAATCCGGACATGTCGTCCGTGACGTCCAGGAGCTCGCCGTCCGGCAGCAGACCCTCGGTGATGTCGGGGTGCAGGAAGTAGCGCCCGTCGCGGCGCAGCAGCGTCAGCGGGGCCTGGTCCTCGCCGTGGACGAGGCGGCCGCTGATGGTGAGGTCGATCCTGCCGTCCGGCCGCCAGGCGAAGTCCTCCAGGCGGGCCGCCGCCTTGACCGACGCGGCGAAGCGGGAGATCCGGACGAGGCCCTGGCGGTCGTTGTTGCGCAGCAGCGTGGAGCGCAGCCGGAGCACCGGGCCGAGCCCGTCGTGCACCCCGTCGTCCATGAAGTCCGTGGCCAGGCCCTGGACGGCGTCGCACATCTCGTCCAGGTACTCGGGGTCGTACTTGAGGACGGCGGGCTCGCTGAGCCGGCCGAGCATCTCCACGCGGTAGAAGCGGCGCAGCAGCATGTCCCGGAATTCGCCGGGCTCGGTGTTGTCCACGACCACGTCGAGGACCTCACGGAGGTTGCCGTAGTAGCCGGACGGGATGATCTTCGCGGATCCGGCGTTCTGGCCGTCGTCCCGCCGGGAGTAGTAGTAGCAGGTGTAGTTGCCGAGGATCGAGACGACCTTGGCGGGGAAGTACGCCTGCATCATGTAGAGCTGGTCCTCGAGCCGGCGCTTGCCCTCGGGGTAGGCGATGCCGTTCTCGCGGAGGAACTCCGTACGGAACATCTTGTGCGGCGTGAGGCTGTCGTACAGGGGTGCGTCGTGCAGGGTGCACTTCTCGCGGTTCTTCTTGAACACGCCGTGCGGGACACCGCGGAAGTTGCTCGCCACCTTGCCGATGACGATGTCCGAACCGTTGCGGTGGCCCATGTCGTACAGCCGCTGCAGGGCGCCGGACGCGAGGTAGTCGTCCTGGTCGACGAACTGGACGTACTCGCCCTTCGCCTCGTCCACACCGATGTTGCGCGGCTTTCCGGGCCAGCCGGAATTCGGGATGGTGATGACACGGAAATGCGAGTGCTCCCCGGCCAGCTTTTCGAGCCGTTCACGAGTGTCGTCCGTCGAGCCATCGTTGACGAAGAGAACTTCGAACTCCCCTGCGGGGAGGGTCTGTCGCAGCAGCGAGTCGATGCAGGGGTCGATGTACTTGCCCGGGTTGTATACAGGAATGACGACACTTACTTTGACTGGCATTGCTGCTGTCCCATGTCTGTTGGAAGTCCCTCTGGCCGGCGGCGGATGCGGGGGCCTGCACTGCTGAAAATGGGCATAAGAAGTCACCCGCCGTGCACCCTATCGGCTGTTAGATGATCGAGATGCCTCGATGGTTGCCTCCGCCGGCACAGCGTGATTCTGCCGACAGCGCGCGGGCGCGGGTCCAGAGGGCGGAACGCGCGGGCGTCGGTATCGCCGCTCGCGTAGATTGCGGGGGCTGGGCGAGGCCGAATCATTGGGGATAGACGTGTCAGGGGCAAGGCAGGGCGTCACAGAGGCCCGCAGGATTGTGGTCAAGGTCGGTTCCTCATCCCTCACCACCGCGGCGGGCGGACTCGACGCGGACCGCGTCGACGCGCTCGTCGACGTACTGACCAAGGTGAGAAGCGGCGGGGAGCGCGAGATCGTGCTCGTCTCCAGCGGCGCCATCGCGGCCGGGCTCGCCCCGCTCGGACTGGTGCGCCGGCCCAAGGACCTGGCCAGACAGCAGGCCGCCGCCAGCGTCGGCCAGGGACTGCTCGTCGCCCGCTACACCGCCTCCTTCGCCCGGTACGGCGTACGCGTCGGCCAGGTGCTGCTCACCAGCAACGACACCAGCCGCCGCGCCCACTACCGCAACGCCTACCGCACCCTCGACCAGCTCCTGGACATGGGCGCGCTCCCGATCGTCAACGAGAACGACACCGTCGCCACCGACGAGATCCGGTTCGGCGACAACGACCGGCTCGCCGCACTCGTCGCCCATCTCGTCCGCGCGGATCTGCTGGTCCTCCTCTCGGACGTGGACGGCCTCTACGACGGCGACCCCGGCATCCCGGGCACCTCGCGGATCGCCGAAGTGGCCGGCCCCGAGGACCTCGCGGGCGTCACCATCGGCAGTGCCGGGAAGGCGGGCGTCGGCACCGGTGGCATGGTCACCAAGGTCGAGGCCGCCCGGATCGCCACGGCGGCCGGAGTCCCCGTCGTCCTCACCTCGGCGAGCCGGGCCGCCGACGCCCTGGCCGGACGCGACACCGGCACGTACTTCCACCGCACCGGACGCCGCTCGGCGGACCGGCTGCTCTGGCTCGCCCACGCCTCCACCCCGCAGGGCTCACTGACCCTCGACGACGGGGCCGTGCGGGCGGTCGTCGAACGCCACAGCTCGCTGCTGCCCGCCGGAATCGCCTCGGTCGAGGGCGAGTTCACCGCCGGTGACCCGGTGGAACTGCGCGACCTCGAAGGCCGGCCCGTGGCCCGCGGACTCGTCAACTTCGACGCCAAGGAGATCCCGCAGCTGCTCGGCCGCTCCACCCGCGACCTGGCGCGGGAGCTCGGTCCGGCCTACGAGCGCGAGGTCGTACACAGGGACGATCTGGTCGTACTGCACTCCTGACAGACCCCTGAAACGGCTGAAAGTCCAGCCTTCGGGCAGAGACCTTCACGAAAACAGCCCCATCCCCGGCCGCGGACTGGTCAACTCTGTAACGGGGAAACAGCGGGGTACAGCACAGTAAACGCATTCACAGGAGGCCGCCGGTGAGACGAGCGCGCCCGGGGGCGCCGCCCCGAGGAACGGGTGGCAGGGCCCTGACCAGCGTCGGAGCAGGTGCCGGCTTCGACGGGAGCCGGACCATGGAGCGAGGGGATGACCGGACCACCGGGCCCGAGCAGACGGTGGTGAAGGAGGAACGCACCCCGTCGAGGCTGTGGCACATCACGCTCAGCGTCTCGGGAGCCGCCATTCCCCTGAAGGAGGTCAGACGCGGACTCGAGCAGCTCGCGCACGACCATCCCTTCCTGCTGACCAGCCGCTACGCCAACGACCATGCGGAGATCCGCTACTGGGAGGAGGCCCGCGACCTGCACGACGCGGCGGCCGTCGCGCTGCGGCTGTGGGGCGAACACCGCTCCACGGCCAGGCTTCCGCCCTGGGAGATCGTCGGCCTGGAGGTCATCGACCGCGAGACGTACCACCAGCGCGTCGCCGAGGGATACGGGCCGCCCCCGGCCGCCCCGATCGGAGTGCACCCGTACTGAGCGCGGCGGCCCCCGGGACGGTGCCCCCAGCGCGGGGCACCGTCCCGGGGCGGTCGTCCCGGGTCTCGGGAGCCGTCTCGCATCACGGGATAAGTGAGGGATGCCCGCAGTGTGCGCACTACCCTGCGGGCATGACCACGCTCTCGCCGTACGACAACATGTCCCCGGTCGCCCAGGCCGCCTACCGGGCACGCTCCGCCGCCGCCGACATCGCGCCGCTGCCGCGCGCGGCGAAGGACGACGCGCTGCTGGCCATCGCGGATGCGCTGGAGGTGCGAACGGGCGAGATCGTCACGGCCAACGCCGAGGACGTCGCCCGCGCCCGCGAGGCCGGGACCAGCGAGTCGATCATCGACCGGCTCACCCTCACCCCGGAGCGGATCCGCGCCATCGCCGCCGATGTGCGGGACGTGGCCGCGCTGCCCGACCCGGTCGGCGAGGTCGTCCGCGGCTCGACCCTGCCCAACGGCATCGACCTGCGACAGGTCCGGGTGCCGCTCGGCGTGGTCGGGATCATCTACGAGGCCCGGCCCAATGTGACGGTCGACGCCGCGGCCCTCTGCCTGAAGTCCGGCAACGCCGTCCTGCTGCGCGGCTCGTCCTCCGCGTACTCCTCCAACGTCGCGCTCGTACGGGTGCTGCGCGACGCTGTCGGCGGCTCCGGACTCCCGGCCGACGCGGTGCAGCTGGTCCCGGGCGAGAACCGCGACTCGGTACGGGAACTGATGCGGGCCCGCGGCCTGGTCGACGTCCTCATCCCGCGCGGCGGCGCCTCGCTGATCCGTACGGTGGTCGAGGAATCCACCGTGCCGGTCATCGAGACCGGCACCGGCAACTGCCATGTGTACGTGGACGCGGAGACCGACCTCGACATGGCCGTGGACATCCTGATCAACTCCAAGGCGCAGCGCCCGAGCGTCTGCAACGCCGCCGAGACGCTCCTGGTCCACAAGGACGTCGCCGCCCGGTTCCTGCCGCGCGCCCTGGACGCGCTGGCCGACGCGGGCGTGACCGTCCACGGTGACGAGCGGGTTCTCGAATACGCCGAGGGGTCCAAGGCCACCGTGGTCGAGGCGACGCCGGAGGACTGGGAGACCGAGTACCTCTCCTACGACATCGCCGCGGCCGTCGTGGAGTCGCTGGACGCGGCCGTCGCGCACATCCGGCTCTGGTCCTCCGGCCACACCGAGGCGATCGTGACCACCTCCCAGGCCGCGGCCCGCCGCTTCACCCAGCTGGTGGACTCCACGACGGTGGCCGTGAACGCCTCCACCCGCTTCACCGACGGCGGCCAGTTCGGCTTCGGCGCCGAGATCGGCATCTCCACGCAGAAGCTGCACGCCAGGGGACCGATGGGCCTGCCGGAGCTCACCTCGACGAAGTACATCGTCACGGGCGACGGCCACGTGCGGTGACCTTCAGGGGTCGGTGAATGTTGCGGGCTCCCTGCCCAGAACGATCGGGCGGGGCTAGTCTGGAGCCGTGCCGGACGACGTGGGGGGCAGGCCGTTCCCGGACGGCTGGGAGCCCGACGACGACCGCGGGGGCGCGGACGAGGACTTCGCCTCCGTGGTGTTCGACGAGGACTTCGTACGGGCCGCCGAGATCCATGAGCCGACCGCCGTCGAGCGTCTGCTGGCAGCCGCCCAGTCGCGCGCCGAGGCCGAGGCCTCCCGGGCGCGGGCGGGCGGCGGCCCCATGGACGACGACCTCTACAACGAGGGGTACGGCCCCGGCGCGTACGGCCGCGAGGGCGCCTACGACGACCCGCTGGACCCCGATGGTGACGGCTACGGCAGCGGCCCCTACGGGCGCCACGGCGGCGCCCTGCGCCCGTATCGGGGTGCGGCGCGCTGGCACCGGCCGGTGGCCTGGCTGCTTGCCGTGCTGATGGGCATCGGAATGGTCGCGCTGGCCTTCAGCGCCGTCTACCGCAATACATCGGGCAGCCGCCAGGACCCCGCCCCGCCACCCGCCACGACCGGCGTGGACAGCGCTCCCGGCTCCGCCCCTGGTGCCACCCCATCGGCCTCCACGGGCTATCCGCGCCCCACGGTGTCGGCGATCCCCCGCACCGGCTGAGGGGCCGGCCGCCGGCTGCCCGGGACGGCGGGGCGCCGGCAGGCCGGGTTCCGGATGGCTGGCCGTGCGCGCCCGCGTGTGGCCGTGCGTGCCTGCCTGTACCCGTATAGGCCCTGCTCTCTCCGCGTTCCGCGCACGCCCTGAAGGCGTGCCCGCGGGCTCCGGCGGTACTCCCGGTGGTTTCTCCCGTGGTTCTGTCGCGGCTGGGCGTTTATCCCGGTCGTATTCGACCTACCCTGAAAGTGTGACCCCTCTCTCCGAGGGGGCTTCTCACTCGTCCGTGCATGCGCACTCGTGCGACGTCATACGAACTCATGACGGGCAGGCCCTGTCCGAAGCCATTCGGCCGAAGCAGAGCGAAGCGTTTCGGCCCCGGTCGGTGACGTGGAGTCGGGAGAAGTCATGGCAGACCGCGGAGAACCACCAGAAGGGCCGCCCGGGAGTCCGGCGGGCGGCGGTGAGGACGAGTACCGGTCACTCGTCTTCGACGAGTCGTTCGTGCGCGCTGCCCGGCTGCAGGAATTCTCCGCCCAGGAGCGGATGGGGGACCACGCCCCCGCCGTACGCAGCCTGCCGGCCCGGCGTCTGCGCACCGGATCCAGAGCCGCCATCGCCCTGGTCCTCGTGATCGCCCTGGCCTTCGGAATGGCTGTGTACATGGGCCTTCGCCACCCCTACGAGGCGCCCGTCGGCAGACGGGCCGAGCCGCTGAGGTCGACCGTCGTACCCCTGGCGCCCCAGGGCGCCGTACCGGGCGGAACCGCTGCCGCACTCCTCGCCGAGAGCCCCGCCGCACACTTCGAAACAGGTTCCGCAGGCATCAATCTTCCGGTGATCAGACGGACGGACAACTTCTCGGACAGCCAGGTGGCGACCGCCCTGACCACGGTCAAGGACTATCTGGTGGCCTCCTCTCTCGACCCCGACGTTCTCACCGGCGCCGTGGCGCGCCCGGTGGAACTGCTGCTCGATCCGGATCAGACGGCCCAGTTCGAGCGCAGCATGAACCGGCCGCAGGACGACGGGCAGCATGCCGCCATCGGGTGGCTGGTGCGGTTCGACCCGGCGAAGGTGGCGCTGGCCGGTCCAGACATCCGGGTCCGGGGCACTCTGAGCTACACCGAGGAGGGGTCCGACACGCTGGAGGTGGTGTCGGACCACACCTTCACCTACACGCTCCGCCCCGCCGCCGCAGGGCCCCAACAGGCGGGCGGCGCCTCGCTCTTCACCGTACGGCGCGAGCTGCACTTCCGCTTCGACCGGGAGGACCTGCGGCTGCACCGGCTGGAGCTGCGCACCAGCTACGTCCAGGCCGGACCGCAGGCGTGCCCGGCGGACACCACCGGTGCGCTGCATCCGCTGCTCGCCGGGCAGCGCGCTGTCTCCCGCGGCCCCGCGGGCACGGACCCGTACACGACGGGCCGGCCCACGGCGGCGCTCTGCGGAACCCTGACGATCAGCTCCCCGCAGGCCCCTTCCCAGTCCCCGGTCCATCAGGGTTCCCCGGCCCCTCCGGCCGCGCAGAGTCCGCGGAGCCGTCCGTAGCGCCACCCTTGCCGGCCGAGCTCCCGCCCTGGCCGGTGAACTTGTCGCGGAGCTTGCCGCCCAGATCCCCGGCGCCCCCGGCTATGTCGCCGACCAGCTTCATCAGCGGATCCTTGCTGGTGCGCACCGTGTCCGCGTAGTGGGACGCGGACTCCCGGAAGGAGTCGGTCACCGAGGTGTCCTTGTCCTCGTCGCGCCGCGGGTAGTGGCCGTCCATGATCCGCTGGTAGTCGCGGGTCTCGGACCACTTCTTCAGCTCGGCCGCGCGCACCGTGGTGAACGGGTGCGAGCGGGGCAGCAGGTTGAGGATCTTGAGTACCGAGTCGCGCAGATCGCCGCCCTTCTCGTACTCGTCGGCCTGGGCGAGGAAGGCGTCCACGTTCATCTCGTGCAGATGATTGCCGCCCGCGATCTTCATCAGACCGCGCATCGACGCCTGCAGATCCTGGCCGACGAGCAGCCCGGCCCGGTCGGCGGACAGCTCGGACTTGCGGAACCACTCGCGCAGCGCCGTCACGATCGCCATGATCGCGACGTTGCCGAGCGGGATCCAGGCGACCTTCAGCGCGATATTGGTGAGGAACAACAGGATCGTGCGGTACACGGCATGGCCGGAGAGCGCGTGTCCCACCTCGTGGCCGATGACGGCCCGCATCTCCTCCTCGTCGAGCAGCTCCACCAGCCCCGTCGTCACCACGATGATCGGCTCGTCGAGGCCGATGCACATGGCGTTGGGCTGCGGGTCCTGGTTGACGTACATCGGCGGGACCTTCTCCAGGTCCAGGATGTAACAGGCGTCCCGAAGCATGTCGTTGAGATGGGCGAACTGCGCGTCGCTCACCCGGACGGAGTCGGAGAGGAAGAGCAGTCGGAGACTGCGCTCGGGCAGCAGGCCGCTCAGTGTCTTGAACACGGTGTCGAAACCGCTCAGCTTGCGCAGGGCCACCAGGGCCGAGCGGTCCGCCGGGTGCTCGTAGGCCCGGGACGAGATCCCTGCGAAACGCCTGCGCTGCCTGCTCGGCACCTTCTCGTGGCTCTCGTTGCTGCGTTCGGTCATGAATGGGCCCCCTGTTCGTACGAGATGTCACTCGCCCCCTGATAAATCCCAGCGTAGGTGCTGGGGCTACGGTGTGCGGGGGGCTGTGGATAACTGAGGAGACGCCCGACATGCCGCACACCGTTGCTCTGCTCGCCGCCGCGTCCGGGGATCAGGGGCCAGGCAACACGCTCCGTATCGTGCTGCTCGCCTCGCTCGTCGGAGCCGTGCTGCTCGGCTGGTTCCTGCTCCGCGGATACCGCAACGACGACAACAACGACTGAGTCGGCGTGAGCGTGCCCGGGGCGCACGCATACGATGTGCGCGACGTCTTCCTTCCGACTCCCGATCGATAGGTCCTGCCGAAGATGAGCCTCACGAGCACCGCGCACCAGCTGGTCACTCTCGCCTCTGAGGGCGGCGAGCACGGTGGCAACCACGAAAGCCTCAGCCCGTATCTCACCGGGGGCGGTGCGTTCGTCGCGCTGATGCTCCTGCTGTGGATCACCACTCGCTTCAACCGCGACCGCTGAGGCGAAGGCGTACAGCTGTGCCAGTAGGCTCTGCACGCATGGGAGAGCAGGAAGTGCCTACCGGCCGCGGAAAGCGCCGACTCGGCGTGATGGGCGGGACGTTTGACCCGATTCATCATGGACACCTGGTGGCGGCCAGCGAAGTGGCCGCCCAGTTCCACCTCGACGAGGTGATCTTCGTTCCGACCGGGCAGCCGTGGCAGAAGAGCCACAAGCACGTCTCCCCGGCCGAGGACCGTTATCTGATGACGGTCATCGCGACAGCTTCCAACCCGCAGTTCTCGGTCAGCCGGAGCGACATCGACCGCAGCGGGCCCACGTACACCATCGATACTCTGCGGGACCTGCGCGCGATCCACGGCGACGCGGACCTCTTCTTCATCACCGGTGCCGACGCTCTCTCCCAGATCCTCACCTGGCGGGACGCCGACGAACTGTTCTCGCTCTCCCACTTCATCGGTGTGACGCGGCCGGGGCATGTGCTCACGGACGCCGGGCTGCCGGAGGGTGGGGTCTCCCTCGTGGAGGTTCCCGCGCTCGCGATCTCGTCCACGGACTGCCGTGAGAGGGTCGCGCAGGGGGATCCGGTCTGGTACTTGGTGCCGGACGGCGTGGTCCGCTACATCGACAAACGCCAGCTGTACCGCGGCGAATGAGCGACGCAGAGGGGCACCGGTGAACGACCGACAGAATCCGTACGACCCGTACTACCAGCAGCCGCAGATCATCGGCTACGACGAGTACGGGCAGCCGGTGTACCAGCAGCCGCAGCACGTCCAGCATCAGGCGTACGACCCGTATGCGCCCCAACAGCCCCAACAGCCCCAACAGCCCCAACAGCCGCAGCAGACCCAGCAGCCGCAGCAGGCCGACCAGGGGTACGGCTATGACCCGTACGCCCAGCCGCAGCCCCAGCAGCCGCATCCGCCGCAGCACGTCCAGCAGCAGGCGTACGACCCGTACGCCCAGCCCCAGCAGCCCCAACAGCAGGCGTATGGCGGCTACGACGGCTATGGCTACGACACCGGCGGGCAGCCCGCCGCGGTCGACACCACCCAGCAGTGGAACATCCCGCAGCAGGCACCCGCGCAGCCGTCCCCGCCCGCACCTGCTCCGACCCCGCCGGAACCCGGGCCCGAGCCTGGCGCCGGCGCGGAGCCGGACGTGGCCGTCCCCGGGCAGCGCCGCGCCGACCGCGACTACCGCACCGAGCAGTTCTCCTTCATCGAGGAGCCCGACGAGGACTCCGAAGACGTCATCGACTGGTTGAAGTTCACCGAGAGCCGCAGTGAGCGGCGCGAGGAGGCCCGGCGCCGCGGCCGCAACCGCATGGTCGCGCTCATAGTCGTGGTGGCCCTGATCGTGGTCGGCGGTGTCGGCTACCTCTGGTCCGCCGGAATGATTCCGGGCCTGTCCGGCTCGGAGAAGGACAACACGGCGTCGACGGGCCCGCAGAAGCGGGACGTCATCGTGGTCCATCTGCACAACACCAAGAAGGGCGGCACCTCCACGGCGCTGCTCGTCGACAATGTGACGACCAAACAGGGCACCACGGTCCTGCTTCCCAACTCGCTCGCGGTCGCCGATGACGACGGCACCACTACCACCCTCGGCAAGTCCGTCGAGGACGACGGCGCCGCCGGCACCCGCGACTCCATCGGCACGCTGCTCGGCACCGACATCAGTGGCACGTGGCGGCTCGACACCCCGTACCTGGAGACCCTTGTCGACCTGGTCGGCAACATCGAGGTCGACACCGACACCGAGGTGCCGGATGCGAAGAAAAACGCTTCCCCCCTGGTGAAGAAGGGCGAGGCGCAGACCCTGAGCGGCCAGATGGCCGTCGCCTACGCCACCTACCGGGGACCGGGCGAGGCCGAGACGAAGCAGCTCATGCGGTTCGGGGAGGTCATGCGGAGCGTTCTGCGGAAGATCTCGGACGACCCGAAGGCCGCCACGGTCACCGTGCAGACGCTGGCGCAGATCCTCGACCCGTCGCTTCCCGAGAAGGACCTGGGAGCCTCCCTGGCGAAGCTCGCCCAACACGCCAAGGTCGGCGACCACAAGACGGCGCTGCTGCCGGTGCAGGCCGACGGGGCACTCACCGACGCGGCCACCGAGAGCGTCGTCAAGGACATCCTGGGCGGCACGGTCAAGGCTCCGGCCGCGGACGCGACGGTGCGGGTCGGCGTCAAGAACGCCACCGGGAACAAGGACGGCACGGGGTCCGCGCAGATCAAGCTGGTCAACGGCGGCTACGTCTTCGTCGGCGGTGGAACGGCCGAGACCACGGCACTGTCCGAGGTCGTCTACAAGACCGCGGCGGACAAGCAGAAGGCGACGGGGGTCGCCAAGACCCTGGGTCTGCCGGAGGACGCGGTGAAGCAGGGCAAGCCCGCCGCGAACGCGGATGTGTCCGTCGTGCTCGGCCAGAACTACAAGATCGAATGACCCGCATCCGACCGCCCGGATGATGTCGATTCGATCTTCGAACATTCACTGCGTGGGCTGTCGGCGGTCCGTGAGACCCTAGAGGTCGACCTGACCGCCGACGAAAGCCTGCTTGTGACCGCCACGGACCGCTCCATCGAGCTCATCAACGCCGCCGCTCAGGCGGCCGCCGACCGGCTCGCGCACGACATCATTGCGTACGACGTCAGCGACGTGCTGTCGATCACGGACGCCTTCCTGCTGGCCTCGGCCCCCAACGACCGCCAGGTCAAGTCGATCGTCGACGAGATCGAGGAGCGGCTCCAGAAGGAGCTCGGCGCCAAGCCGGTACGCCGCGAGGGCGACCGCGACGCGCGCTGGATCCTCCTCGACTACGTCGACATCGTCATCCACGTCCAGCACAGCGAGGAGCGTGTCTTCTACGCGCTGGAGCGCCTCTGGAAGGACTGCCCCGAGATCGCGCTTCCCGAGGACGCCGTCAAGACCCGCGGTAAGGCCGAGGAGCACGCCCGGCTCACCGGCAGCACGGAAGGTGAGCAGAGCTGAACGGCGGCGGAGGCGGCAGGGGCCGCAGGATCGTCCTCTGGCGCCACGGCCAGACGGCATGGAATCTGGAGCGCAGGTTCCAGGGATCCACGGACATCGCTCTCACCGAGGCCGGAGTCGGGCAGGCCCAGCGGGCCGCCCGGCTGCTGGCCTCGCTGAAGCCGGATGCGATCGTCGCCTCCGATCTGCAGCGGGCGGCGGCCACCGCCGCCGAGCTCGCCGCGATCACCGGCCTCGAAGTCGCGCACGACGCGGGACTGCGCGAGACCTACGCGGGCGCCTGGCAGGGTCTCACCCACGAGGAGATCGTCGGGCAGTACGGCGAGCAGTACGCCGCGTGGAAGCGCGGCGAGCCTGTGCGCCGCGGCGGCGGTGAGCTGGAGACCGAGGTCGCCGACCGGGCCGCCCCGGTCGTCCTCGGACACGCCGACAAGCTGCCCGAGAGCGGCACGCTCGTCGTGGTCAGCCACGGCGGCACCATCCGCACCACCATCGGCCGGCTGCTGGGCCTGGAGGCGCACCACTGGGAAGGGCTCGGCGGGCTCTCCAACTGCTGCTGGTCGGTGCTGGGCGAGGGCGCGCGCGGTTGGCGCCTGCTGGAGCACAACGCCGGCACGCTGCCCGAGCCGGTGCTCGGCGACGACACGTAGGGCATGTCCTGCGGATCCCGGCCGGACGGGCCCCAGGGCCTCTCGGCCGGATTTCACTTTCTGGCAGGTCACAGGCTAAAGTTCTTCTTGTTCGCAGCGCGGAAACGCAGAGAAACACAGTGAACAGCGGGGCTATAGCTCAGTTGGTAGAGCGCCTGCATGGCATGCAGGAGGTCAGGAGTTCAATTCTCCTTAGCTCCACAATCAAGATCCCGTCCCCGGCAGGGGGCGGGATCTTTGCGTTCATTCCTCCCGGCGCCGCCGCAACGCGGCCACCCGTTCCCTGCTCTCCTCATCGGCCGGGGTGTACGCCACGATCCGGCACTCCGGCAGCCCATGGACGGACAGCGACACCGAGGTCATCCGTATCTCCCCGGTCGATGCCCAGTGCCTGAAGGTCTTCACCCGCGGCCCGGGCGGGGCGACGTCCCCACTGCGCCACAGCTCGGCGAAGTACTGGCTGGCGGCCGAGAGCTGCTCGACGAACGACTCCCAGGCGGGTTCGCCCGCATGGCGCCCGTACGCGCCCCGCAGCGTGGCCACCATGATCGGCAGCTCCTGCGCCCGGTGGACGACGGGACAGGCTTCCTCGGACACCGTGAACAGCGTCCACAGCACGTTGCGTATCCCCGTTCCCGTGATCTCGGGGACCGCGAACAGGTCGCGATAGGCGGGGTTGGTGGCCAGGATGTCGTATCTCGCGTTGTAGACCACGGCGGGGTGCGGATCGAGCGCGTCGATGATGCCCTGGATCTCCGGCCCCACCTCGACGGCGTCGGACTGCCTGCCGGGTGCGCAGGCCACCTCCGCCAGGTGGTAGAGGTGTTCGCGCTCCGATGCGTCCAGCCGGAGCGTGCGCGCCACGGCGTCCAGGACTTGCGGTGACGCGTTGATCGGACGCCCCTGTTCCAGCCAGGTGTACCAGGTGACACCGACGCCGGAGAGCTGCGCGACCTCCTCGCGGCGCAGGCCCGGGGTGCGACGGCGCAGTCCGGGCGCCATGCCCACATCGGCGGGTGTCACCCGCGCCCGGCGATTGCGCAGAAAGGCCGCGAGCTCCGGACGCCGCCGGTGCCGGCCCGTCGGATCTGCCGTCGGATTCTCCGTTCGATGTGCCGTTCGATGTGCTGCTTGATGTGCCGCCTGATGTGTCGTCACCGTAGTCACCCCCCCATGGTCGGTGCCCTGCAAGGGAGTTGCCAGGTGCTGTCGGTACCAGCATCAACGGGCTCTCGTTACCCGTATACGGCCGGGGCCAGGCTCGATGTCATGACGACGGCCTCCGAGGCGACTCCACATTCCGTAACCAGTAAAGACTCCACCACTGACAACCGCTCCGGGAGAGTGCTCGCCCTGGTGCTCGCGGCTCAGTTCATGGCACTGCTCGACATCTTCATCGTCAATGTCGCCGCCCCGACGATCCAGAGCGAACTCGGTGCTTCCGGCGCCGGGTTGCAGCTCATCGTGGCCGGTTACACCATCACGTACGCGGTACTGCTCATCACCGGCGCGAGCCTCGGCGACCTGCTGGGACACGGCCGGGCCCATCTGATCGGGCTCGGCGTCTTCACCGCGGCCTCGCTCGCCTGCGGACTCGCCGCGGGGGCAGGGCAGTTGATCGCCTTCCGGCTGGTGCAGGGCGCAGCAGCGGCGGTGATGATTCCGCAGGTACTCAGCCTCATTCAGCGCCACTTCACCGGCGAGGCGCGGATCCGGGCGCTCGGCGCCTACAGCGCGGTGCTCGCCACCGGGGCGGCTGCCGGGCAGGTGGTCGGCGGAGTGCTGGTCAGCGCCGATCTGTTCGGCGCGGGCTGGCGGCCGGTCTTCCTGGTGAACGTGCCGATCGGGCTCATCCTGCTGGTGCTTGGTATCCGTCTGCTGCCGCGCGAACCGCGCACCGCGCCCGGCAGGGCCCAGGCGCGGGCCCGCGGTCTCGATCTGCCGGGGCTGGTACTGCTTGCCGCCGCTGTCACGCTGCTCACCGTCCCCCTGGTGCTCGGGCAGGAACTGGGCTGGCCGGTCTGGTCCCAGGTCTGCCTGGCCGCCTCCGCGGGGTTCTTCGCCGGTTTCGTCGGATACGAGTCACGGCTGGCCGCGCGCGGTGGTGCGCCCCTGATCGCGCCCAGGGTGCTGCGCGTTCCCGGCATCGCCCGAGCGGCGCTGCGCATTCTCTTGGTGATGGCGATCAACGCGGGCTTCCTTTTCGCGATGACCCTGCACGTCCAGGGAGGCCTGGGCTACTCGCCGTTGCGTGCGGGGCTGATGTTCGCGCCGACCGCTCTGGTATTCGGTGCGACCGGACTGACCTGGCGACGGTGGCCCGCGGGGCTCCAAGGGGCCCTGGTGTCCGGCGGGTTCGTGCTCGTGGCTGTCGCCTCCGCGGCTGTCGGGCTGCTGATGCGTGGCGGCGGCGACGGCGGGCCCGCGCTGTATGCGGCCTTTGTGGCGATGGGCGTCGGCCTGGCGCTGAGCTTCAGCCCCACCCTCACGAGGGCGCTGGCGGACGTACGTCCTAAGGACGCGGCCGATGCGAGCGGCGTATTGGTGACGGTCACCCAGCTCGGTCAGCTGACCGGGGTCGCCGTATTCGGCACGCTCTATCTCAACCGCCTTGATACGCAAGGGGTGCAGGGGTCGGGGCATGCGTTGTGGGTATGCGCCCTCGCGCTCTCCGTGGCCGCTGCGGCAGGTGCGGCGGTGGGGCTCGTGCGGCGTCGGTGAGTGGCCGGATCTCCAGCGGGCTGCCCCTCTTGCGGGGTCATGGCAGAATCGGAGCGCCGGAGGGGGCGACGGACCGAACGGGAGGGAGCGCGATGCCTGCGAGCCGCCACGAGGTCCCGGACCTGCTCCTTGTTCCCGGAATCCCCGTTCCTGGATTCCCCGCAGACCTCTGCGTGTGTACCGCCCGCGGCCAAAGCCGGAGCTGACCCATGGGTGCACACAGGCGGAAATGCGACTGGTGCGGCAGCGGTACGCCCATCGTCAGGGACATGGACCCGATCAATCCGGAGTACCAGTACTGGTGCGAGGAGTGTGCGCGGGCGCTGATCATAAAGGGCGACCCGATCGAGACCTATCGGGAGCTGGAGGGGGAGCCGATCTACGGTCGGCTGCTGGAGGAGCACTGCACGCTCAAGCGCTTCTACTCCTTCGCCACGGCCTGACCCCTTCAGCGCCGCCGCCGACCTTGAACCAAGTGCCGCGAAATCGGTCAAATCGGCACGGCCGGGAATCGATTTGGTGGACTGGTGGGGTCACCGGTAATGTTCTCGATGTCGCCAGGGAAACCAGGCGGTACGCAGCACGGGGCTATAGCTCAGTTGGTAGAGCGCCTGCATGGCATGCAGGAGGTCAGGAGTTCAATTCTCCTTAGCTCCACAGTGAAGAACGAGAAGCGGGTCACCCACACAGGGTGACCCGCTTCTCGTATGTGCGCCCCTGTCCTGCTCAACCTGCCGGAGAGCCGGGAGTTCCGCCGCAGGGGCGCTCCTGCCGCACTGTCCCGGGGTTCGGTCGCGCACGGCCCCGTTCCGGGCCCGTGCGGTACCCTGACGCCATGCGTGCCGTACGCCTTCTGCTTAGCGAGCCGCGCTGATCAGTCCCGACCGGTGAGAATGCCTGGTCGGAATCGGCGCGGCGTCCCCTCCTGTGCGAGGGGATTTTTCGTTTCCGTAGACGCGTGTCCGTAGACATGGGCGCCGGCAGATGACGATCGATGGAGCTTTGAGGATCATGAGCGAGACGACTTCCGCAGCCGAGACGGCTGCGCCGCACCGCTACACGGCGGCGATGGCCGCCGACATCGAGGCACGCTGGCAGGACTTCTGGGACGCCGAGGGCACGTACGAGGCGCCGAATCCGACCGGTGACCTGGCGAGCGATCCGGAGCTGGCCGCCAGGCCGAAGAAGTTCATCATGGACATGTTCCCGTACCCCTCGGGCGCGGGCCTGCACGTCGGTCACCCGCTGGGCTACATCGCCACCGATGTCTTCGCCCGCCACCAGCGGATGACCGGGCACAACGTGCTGCACACCCTGGGCTTCGACGCCTTCGGCCTGCCCGCGGAGCAGTACGCGGTACAGACCGGCACGCACCCGCGGGTCTCCACCGAGGCCAACATCGAGAACATGACCGCTCAGCTGCGCCGGCTGGGCCTGGGCCACGACAAGCGCCGCTCGTTCGCCACGATCGAGTCGGAGTACTACAAGTGGACCCAGTGGATCTTCCTGCAGATCTTCAACTCCTGGTACGACACCGAGGCCGACCGGGCCCGCCCGATCGCCGAACTGGTCGAACAGTTCGAGAGCGGTGCGCGCCCCACCCCGGACGGCCGTGACTGGAGCGCGCTGAGCGCCGCCGAGCGCGCGGACATCCTGGGCGAGTACCGCCTGGCGTACGCCTCCGACGCGCCCGTCAACTGGTCGCCCGGACTGGGCACCGTGCTGGCCAATGAAGAGGTGACGGCCGACGGCCGCTCCGAGCGCGGCAACTTCCCCGTGTTCAAGGCCAAGCTGCGCCAGTGGAACATGCGCATCACCGCCTACGCCGACCGGCTGCTGAACGACCTGGACGGGCTGGACTGGCCCGAGGCCATCAAGCTGCAGCAGCGCAACTGGATCGGGCGTTCCGAAGGCGCTCGCGTCGACTTTCCGGTCGACGGTGCCGGCAGCATCACCGTCTTCACCACCCGCCAGGACACCCTGTTCGGTGCCACCTACATGGTGCTGGCGCCCGAGCACGAGCTGGTCGAGCCGATCATCCCGGCCGCCTGGCCCGAGGGCACCCACGCGGTGTGGACCGGCGGATACGCGTCCCCGGCCGAGGCTGTCGCCGCGTACCGCAAGCTGGCCGCCGCCAAGTCCGACGTGGAGCGGCAGGCCGAGGCCAAGGACAAGACCGGTGTCTTCACCGGTGCGTACGCGACCAACCCGGTCAGCGGCGAGAAGGTTCCCGTCTTCATCGCCGACTACGTCCTGATGGGTTACGGCACCGGCGCGATCATGGCCGTACCGGCGCACGACGCACGCGACTTCGCCTTCGCGCGCGCCTTCGAGCTGCCGATGCGCTGTGTCGTCGAGCCGTCGGACGACCGCGGTACGGACCCCTCGACGTGGGACGATGCCTTCGCCTCGTACGAGGCGAAGCTGGTCAACTCCGCCAACGACGAGATCTCGCTGGACGGTCTGGGCGTCGTCGACGCCAAGGCGAAGATCACCGAGTGGCTGACCGCCCACGGCGTCGGTGAGGGCACGGTCAACTTCCGGCTGCGCGACTGGCTGTTCAGCCGCCAGCGCTACTGGGGCGAGCCCTTCCCGATCGTCTACGACGAGGACGGCATCGCCCACCCGCTGCCCGAGTCGATGCTGCCCCTGGAGCTGCCGGAGGTCGACGACTACTCACCGCGCACCTTCGACCCCGACGACGCCGACACCCAGCCCGAGACCCCGCTGTCCCGGAACGCCGACTGGGTCAACGTCACCCTGGACCTGGGCGACGGCAACGGTCCGAAGAAGTACCGCCGCGAGACCAATACCATGCCCAACTGGGCGGGCTCCTGCTGGTACGAGCTGCGCTATCTGGACCCGAACAACGACTCGAAGCTGGTCGACCCGGCGATCGAGCAGTATTGGATGGGCCCGCGCGAGGGGCAGCCGACCGGCGGCGTCGACCTGTACGTCGGCGGCGCCGAGCACGCCGTCCTGCACCTGCTGTACGCCCGCTTCTGGTCCAAGGTGCTGCACGACCTGGGCCACATCTCGTCCGCAGAGCCGTTCCACAAGCTGTACAACCAGGGCATGATCCAGGCGTTCGTCTACCGGGACAGCCGCGGCATCGCGGTCCCGGCGGCGGAGGTCGAGGAGCGCGACGGGAAGTTCTACTACCAGGACGAGAAGGTCAGCCGCGTCCTGGGCAAGATGGGCAAGTCCCTGAAGAACGCCGTCACGCCGGACGAGATCTGCGCCGAGTACGGGGCGGACACGCTGCGCCTGTACGAGATGGCGATGGGCCCGCTGGACGTGTCGCGGCCGTGGGACACGCGCGCCGTCGTCGGCCAGTACCGGCTGCTGCAGCGGCTGTGGCGCAATGTCGTCGACGAGGAGACCGGTGCGGTCACCGTCGTCGACACGGAGCCGGGCGAGGATACGCTGCGTGCGCTGCACAAGGCGATCGACGGAGTCGGCCAGGACATGGCCGGGATGCGTTTCAACACGGCGATCGCCAAGGTCACCGAGCTGAACAACCACCTGACCAAGGCGGGCGGGCCGCTGTCCCGGTCCGTCGCCGAGTCGCTGGTGCTGCTGGTGGCGCCGCTGGCACCGCACATCGCCGAGGAGCTGTGGCGCCGGCTGGGCCACACCGAGTCGGTCGTGCACCAGGACTTCCCGGTCGCCGACCCGGCGTACGTCGTGGACGAGACCGTGACCTGCGTCGTGCAGGTCAAGGGCAAGGTCAAGGCACGCCTGGAGATCTCCCCGTCGATCACGGACGAGGAGCTGGAGGCGCTGGCCCTGGCCGACCCGGCCGTGGTGGCGGCGCTGGACGGCGCGGGCATCCGCAAGGTGATCGTGCGGGCACCGAAGCTGGTCAATATCGTCCCGGCGTGATGGCGCGGAGTCCCGCGTGAGGCGCTGACCGCGCCGCGCGCGATGGTGTGGGGGCATTCCCCTACGGGCAGGCTGGGGGTTCCGAAGGAACCCTCGGCCTGCCCTTTCCGTTTACGGTGGAGGGGCCGGAACCGGCAGCCGACGACATTCGAGGGGCGCTCATGGACGTGGACTCCGTGATCCTGATTCTGGGGTTGCTCTTTTTCGCGTTCGTGGCCCTGGGCGTGTACGCGGGCGTCAAAGCCATCGGCGCGGCGAAGCGCGGTGTGGACCGAACGATCACGCAGGCGCGACGCACCGTCGAGGAGACCGCGCTGCGAGCGAAGAGCTACGGCCAGGCGGGCGTGGGCGGAGAGCTGGCGCAGCTGCGGCTGGCACTGCGCACATCGATGCGGGCCACGCAGGAGGCCTTGCGGGCGGGAGCCGTCGAGGACGCCTCGCTCTCGGAGTCGCTGGGCCTCTTCCAGCGGCTGAGTGTGCACGGGCGGGAGCTGGACGAAGAGCTGAAGAGACTGGAGCGCGAGCCCGACCGGGCGACTGTGGCCTCGCTGCTGCCGAGCCTGAAGCAGCGCACGGAGCGGATCACGAACTCCGCGGATTCGCTGCGGTGGGCCGCGCGTGACAGGGCGCGGCAGTTCACCGACGACGATCTGGACGCACTGAATGCGCAGATCGACGTGGAGGCGGGGGCGCTTCGGCACTGGACGGTGGAGACGGACGAGCCGGCCCGGGGACAGGACCGGCCACAGGGCGACGCGAGCGAGCAGGGACAGGGGCAGAAGCAGGGGAGCAGGCCGGTCGACGGTATCGCCCAGGAGATCACGGCTCCGGACCCGCGACAGCAGACTGGATACCCGTGGCAGAAGGCGCCCCGGCCCGAATCGACGAACTGAGATGTTCGATGACCGACGGTGACAGGAAGCGGTCCGAAGGGATCAGGAGAGATCATTCGGTCGGGGTCGGACTGCCGGGACACGGACCCGCCAGGTAACCTCCCGCTCATGTCCCGCCATGTCGCGATCGTCACCGATTCCACGGCCTACCTGCCACCCGAGACGATGGAGCGGCACGGCATCACCGCGGTGCCGCTGACCGTCGTCCTCGGTGATCAGGCTCTGGAGGACGGCACCGAGATCTCGGCCCGTTCCCTTGCGGTGGCGCTCCAGAAGCGTCGTCCCGTGACCACGTCCCGGCCGAGTCCCGAGGTGTTCGCCGCCACCTACCGGGCGGCGGCCGGGGCCGGGGCCACCGGCATCGTCTCGCTGCACCTCTCGGCCGAGATCTCGGGTACGTACGATGCCGCTCTGCTCGCGGCGAAGGACGCGCCGGTTCCGGTTCGGGTGGTGGACACCGGGATGGTTGCCATGGCCCTCGGATTCTGCGCCCTGGCGTCGGCGGAGACGGCGGAGGCGGGCGGGAGCCTGGACGAGGCGGTCGCAGCCGCGGAGAAGCGGGCCGCGGGCACCTCCGCGTACTTCTACGTCGACACGCTGGACTATCTGCGTCGCGGCGGCCGCATCGGTGCCGCACAGGCGCTGCTGGGATCGGCGCTCGCCGTGAAGCCGCTGCTCCAGCTCGACGGCGGCCGTATCGAACTGCTGGAGAAGGTACGGACGGCCTCGAAGGCGATCGCGCGCCTGGAGGAGATCGTCGCGGAGCGGGCGGGCAGCGGCTGCGTGGACATCGCCGTGCACCACCTGGCGGCACCCGAGCGGGCGGAGCGGCTCGCCGAGCGGCTGCGTGAACGGGTGCCGGGCCTGGTCGATCTGCATGTGAGCGAGGTGGGTGCGGTGATCGGCGCGCACACCGGACCCGGTCTGCTCGGGGCAGTGGTCTCGCCGCGCTGACTCGGCCGATCGGCGCCGGCGGCCTCTTGCACGTCTTGGGCGTCACTCCTGCGGGTGGCCGAGATATCCACAACTGGTGGGTTGTCCACCGGAATTGGGCCTGTCCAGCGGATTCGGGCAGATGTGCCTACCGTCGTGAGGCATGGCTCCCCGATCACATCGTGCAACCAGCGGAAGCGGCAGCGGCCCCGGCCGGGCCCCGGCCTCGGACGGCCGTGTTCGTAGCGGACCCGGCAATGGGCCAGGTGCCGGCGCCGGACCAGGCCCCGGGCCGGGTGCCGGGCCCGGTCGGCGACGGTCGTCGCGCGGGCGTGCGAACGCACTGGCCGCGGCTTCGCGCCGTCGGGCGGACGCCCTCATGTCGGGTGCGTACGGCGGACGAGTGGCGCGGCCCGTGCTGGGGATCACTCCGGCCCCGGTCCCGGCTCAGGGTTTGGTCTCGGCTCCGGCTCCGGCTCCGGTTCCGGCCCCGACTCCAGCTCCGGCACCGACCCCGACCCCGACCCCGACCCCGAGCCAAGGTTCAAGTTCGGTTGGGGCTGCGGCTGTCGCTTCCGTTTCCCTCCCTGCGCGAGCCACGGCCACGGCCACGGTTCCGGATTCCGGTGAATCGGGGCGGTGGCGGGAGAGGCTGGTTCTGGCGCTGCGGGAACGGATTCCGGTGTGGCTGCAGCTCAGATGCGGTCTGGAGCCAAAGACCCTTGCCGCGCTGGCCGTTGTCCTGGTCGCGGCCGGAGTCTTTGCCACGATGCATTTCTGGTCCGCGCGCCCTCACTCCGTGCGCGCGCCCGATCCGGTCAACGAGACCGCGCACGCCCGGATGCCGACCCCGGCGTCGGGCGACGCCGAAGTGCCGGGGCCCTCACCGGGACCGCCACCCGTGACAGGGCCGGGCGGACACATCGTCGTCGACGTGAGCGGAAAGGTGCGAAGGCCCGGCATCCACCAACTGCCGTCCGGAGCAAGGGTCGCCGACGCGTTACGTGCGGCGGGCGGAGTCCGGGCCGGGACGGACCTCACCGGGCTCAACCGGGCGCGGGTGCTCATGGACGGAGAGCAGATCGTGGTGGGCGCCCCGTCCGGCCCTTCAGCCGTCGGCGGGACAGGAGGAGTCGCGACGGGCGGTGGCGGGGGCTCTGCGGCCGGTCCGGTCAGCCTCAACACCGCGACCGTCGAGCAACTGGACACGCTGCCCGGTGTCGGCCCGGTCCTTGCCCAGCACATCGTCGACTACCGCACACAGCACGGCGGTTTCCGGTCCGTCGATGAGCTGCGTGAGGTCAACGGGATCGGTGACCGCCGGTTCGCCGACCTCCAGCCACTGGTGGGGCCATGAGCCGCCTGGACGTCCATGCGGCGTCGGGCCGTCGGCTCGGCGCCTCCGAACCGCGGCAGGAGGGTCCGGTCGATCTCCGCCTGCTCCCGCCTGCCATGGCGGCCTGGGCCGGAGCGGCGCTGGCGCTGAGCGCGCCGGGGCGGTGGACCACGGCGGGCGTGATGCTCGGCGTGGGCGCGGCCATGGTGCTCCTGGCCATGTCGGGAGCCTCGGCAACGCGCGCACTGCGCAGGGTGACGGGCAACCCCGCACCACACAGCAGGTCAGCCGGCACCGGAGCAGGCGCGGCGGCGGATCAGGGCGACGACGAGACCGAGAGCGAGGGAGAGGAAGCAGGCGGGAGTGGCGGCGAGGCCGAGTTGGCGGTACGCGGTCGGCGGCGGAAACGGGTCACGGCGACCGCCACCGCTGCGGCGTTGCTCTGCGCGGCGGCGGGGGCCGCATCGGCCGGGTTGCACAGCGCGGACGTACGGCAGGGGCCGGTCCACGTGCTGGCCCAGCGGTTCGCGAGGGTCGAGGCGGAGGTGACGGTGACGTCCGACGTCCGGCAGACCCTGCCCCGGGTACGCGGCGACCACAGCACACCCGCCTCCCTCCTCGTGGACGCCGAGATCACACGGCTGACCGGGCCCGACGGTGCGGTCACCAGGCTGAGTACGCCAGTGCTGCTGATCGTCTCGCCCGGCGGATCGATGGGGCAGTGGCAGCAGTTGCTCCCCTCCACGCATCTGCGCGTCGGCGGCCGGCTGGCGCCGCCACTGCACGACGGGGAGCGCAGCGCCGCCGTACTGCGACCCGAGGGCAAGGGCCCGCCCCGCGTCACCGGACCGCCTTCCTTCCTCCAGCGCACGGCAGGCGCGCTGCGCGGCGGTCTGCGGCAGGCGACCGAGCGGCTCGCACCCGACGCGCGGGCCCTTCTGCCGGGCCTGGTGGTCGGCGACACCGCACGGATCACCCCCGAACTGCACGAGGCGTTCAAGGCTGCCGATCTCACCCACCTGATGGCGGTCTCCGGTGCCAACCTGGCGATCCTGCTCGTCCTCCTCATCGGTCCGCCGGGCGCAGCGCTTCGCGTCGAACGCGGCGGACTGGCACCCCGGTTGGGGATCCCGCTGCGGCTGACGGCACTGCTGGGCGGCGGGCTCACGCTCGCCTTCGTCATCGTCTGCCGGCCCGAGCCGAGCGTTCTGCGGGCAGCGGCCTGCGGGCTGATCACCCTGCTCGCCATCGGCACGGGGCGGCGCAGATCGCTGATTCCCGCGCTGGCCGCCGCGGTTCTGCTGCTGGTGCTGTACGACCCGTGGATGGCGCGCAGTTACGGCTTCGTCCTCTCCGTGCTGGCCACCGGCGCCCTGCTGACCATCGCCCCGAAATGGAGCGATGCGCTGCAACGGCGCGGAGTTCCGCCCCGGCTCGCCGAGGCGCTGGCCGCGGCGGCCGCCGCGCAGGCGGTGTGCGCGCCGGTCGTCGTGCTGCTCGCCTCCCGGGTCAGTCTGGTGGCGATCCCGTGCAACCTGCTGGCCGAGTTCGCGGTGGCACCGGCCACGGTCCTCGGGTTCGCCGCGCTCGCCCTGGCGCCGGTGGCCATGCCGGTGGCGGAGTTGCTCGCCCGGATCGCGGGGTGGCCGGCCGGTTGGATCGCCACGGTGGCCCGTACCGGGGCGGCCCTGCCCGGAGCGGAGATCGACTGGCCCGACGGCGGGAAGGGGGCGGTGCTGCTCACCGCGCTCACCGCTCTGGTGGTGCTCTTCGCCCGTCGCATCGTGCGCCACCCCTGGGTCTGTTCGGCCGCCGCGCTGCTGTTGATCCTCGCGGTGCTGCGCCCGGTGCCGCTCACCCGGGTGCTGACCGGATGGCCGCCGCCTGACTGGGCGTTCGCGATGTGCGACGTGGGGCAGGGGGACGCCCTGGTGCTGGCCGCGGGGGACGGCGCGGGGGTGGTCGTCGACGCCGGCCCCGATCCCTCTCTCGTCGATCGGTGCCTTCGTGACCTCGGCATCACGGAGGTGCCGTTCCTGGTCCTGACACACTTCCACGCCGACCATGTGCGGGGCCTGCCCGGTGTGCTGCGGGGCAGGGCGGTGGGCGCGATCGAGATGACGAGTCTGGACGAACCTCCGGACCAGGTCGCGTTCGTACGGAGAACGGCGGCCGAGTCGCACGTGCCCCTGGTCCGGGCCGCCCCGGGGGAGCGCCGCCGGATCGGGGCGCTCGACTGGCGGGTTCTCTGGCCGACGAACGCCACAGGGGCCGACGGCATGCCGGTGGACCCGGGCGCCGGTCCCGTACCGCTGGAACCGAACGATGCCAGCGTCACCCTGTACGTCCGGACCGGCGGGTCGACCCTGTTGCTCCTGGGAGACCTCGAACCGCCCGCTCAGCAGGGGCTGTTGCGCAGGTATCCCGCGCTGCCGCGGGTGGACGTGCTCAAGGTCGCCCATCACGGCTCGGCCCATCAGGACCCCGCTCTGCTGCGCAGTGCGCACCCGCGGTTCGCCCTGGTGAGCGTGGGCAGGGACAACCCGTACGGTCACCCTGCCGCGCGTACCGTCGATGCGCTCAGAGCAGGCGGCGCCGTGGTGCTGCGTACGGACACCGATGGTGCGATCGCCGTGACGGGTGCCGGGGCGGGGCTGCGGGCGGTGGGCCGGTCATGACCGTCACCTGCAGCCCACCGTACGGAACGATCAATTCGGACCATCGGTAACACCTCCCCCCAAGCTCCTGCGAGCTGCTCTGTTTGCCTCGAATGCCACAATGGTGATCGAATGCATGCTCGTCGGTGGGCCGCTGCTCCGACAGAGATGTCCAGCCGCCGGGCCCCAAGGTGAATCCCCGGGGGAAGGTGGAAGATGTTCGGTCGTTGGCTGAATAGCGGGCGAGCGGCGGGGGCCGCGCAGGGCAACGCCCTTGCCGGACTCGAGGTGCCGCGCACCGCCGGATTGCTCAGTTGCCGTGTGCTCGACCCCGTCAACGAGGTCGTGCCGCAGGCCGAGTTCGCGGTCACGGACGGTGCGGGCCGCAAGGTTTTCGGCGGCGAGACGGACCCGTTCGGCAACGTGCTCGCCACCGTCCCGGCCGGTGAGTACCGGCTGGCCGTCACGGCCGAGGGCTTCACGCCGTTCCACGGCTCGGCCACGGTGGTCGAGGGCGGTCACGCGAGCCTCGGTGATGTCACCCTTCAGCTGTCCGCGCCCCCGCAGCTGCCCGCGCCGGGTGAGTGGGAGGTCGACCCCATGCACTCGCAGATCGGTTTCACGGCCCGGCACATCGGCCTTGCGCGTATCCACGGCCGGTTCAACAACTTCGCGGGTGCCGTGCGGATCGCCGACCGCATGGAGGACTCGGCCATGCACGTGATCATCGACGCCGCGTCGATCGACACGAATGTCCAGATGCGGGACGACCATCTGCGCTCCAGCGACTTCCTCGACGTCGGGCGCTACCCGACGATGGAGTTCTACAGCGAACGCTTCGTCCACCGGGGCGGCACACGCTGGGGAGTGACCGGTGCGCTCACACTGCACGGTGTCAGCCGCACGGTCACGCTGGACAGCCAGTACCTCGGCCTGGGCAACGGTCTGGAGGGCGAGACCCGTGCCGCCTGCCGGGCCACCACGGAACTGCACCGTGAGGACTTCACCCTCACCTGGCAGACCATGCTGGCCCGCGGCATCGCGGCCGTCGGCTCCAGCATCTCCATCGACATGGACATCCAGATCGTCCCCAAGAGCTGAGCCGCGGGAGCCCGCCAGAGGCCCTAAGGCGCTTCGAGCCACCCCTCGTACTCCGCGGCGAAGGCATCGAGCGCCGAGGAGTCCAGCCGCCCGGACGGGTCCTCCACGACCACCAGCCACTGGGCGTCATCGGCGTCGTCCTCGCCGGCCAGCGCGTCGCGTACGAGCTGGGGCTCCTCGGCGACCCCGAACCGGTCGGCGAGCTCTCCCGCCACCTCCTCCGCGGCATCGCGGTCGGGCAGCACCAGCACATGTCTCACATCACTCACCGGCCCATTCTCCCGCACGGCGCACCGCGCCCAGGCCCCGGAAGCACCACGGCTCAGGCTCCAGGGAGCGCCACGGCCCAGACCCCGAAGACGCCACGGCTCAGGGCTGTCAGTGGTGCATGGGATGCTGGACGACGATGGCCACCAGAAGGAATTCCACCGACGACCCGCTCGCCCCCCTCACGCTCGCCGTGGGCCAGGAGGACCTGCTCCTCGACCGCGCCGTTCAGCAGGTGGTGGCGGCGGCCCGCGCCTCCGACCCCGACACCGATGTCCGCGACCTCACCTCCGACCAGCTCCAGCCCGGCACCCTCGCCGAGCTGACGAGCCCGTCGCTCTTCGCCGAGCGCAAGGTGGTGATCGTGCGCAACGCACAGGACCTCTCCGCCGACACGGTCAAGGACGTCAAGGCGTATCTCGGCGATCCGGTCGAGGAGATCACCCTCGTGCTGCTGCACGCGGGCGGCGCCAAGGGCAAGGGCCTGCTGGACGCGGCGCGCAAGGCAGGGGCGCGGGAAGTCGCGTGTCCAAAGACGACCAAGCCGGCCGAGCGGCTCTCGTTCGTACGGTCCGAGTTCAGGGCGCTGGGGCGCTCGGCGACGCCCGAGGCGTGCCAGGCGTTGGTCGACTCCATCGGCAGCGATCTCCGGGAGTTGGCGAGCGCGGTCTCGCAGCTTGTCGCGGATGTCGAGGGCACCATCGACGAAGCGGTCGTCGCCCGTTACTACACGGGCCGCGCCGAGGCGTCGAGCTTCACGGTCGCCGACCGCGCGGTGGAGGGACGGGCTGCGGAAGCGCTGGAGGCGCTGCGCTGGTCGCTGTCGACCGGAGTGGCGCCGGTGCTGATCACGAGCGCGCTTGCACAGGGCGTACGGGCGATCGGCAAGCTGTCCTCGGCCCGCGGCGGGCGGCCCGCCGACCTCGCCCGTGAGCTGGGCATGCCGCCGTGGAAGATCGACCGGGTGCGGCAGCAGATGCGTGGCTGGACGCCCGACGGGGTGGCCCTGGCGCTGCGAGCGGTCGCGGACGCGGACGCGGGGGTCAAGGGCGGCGGTGACGACCCGGAGTACGCGCTGGAGAAGGCCGTGGTCGCGGTGGCGCGGGCGGCACGGTCGGGGCGGTAGCCCCGCGACGGGACTGTCGGGCAGGCGGGGCTACCGGGCAGGCGGGGCCGTCCGGCAGGTGGGGCCGTCCGGCACGAGCGCGAGTACGTACGCCGAAGGCCCCGCCCCCGGAACGGTACGCCGAAGGCCCCGGTCCTCGCCCTGGGGAGAGCGGAGGCCGGGGCCTTCGGTTCACGCTTGGTGCGCCGCACCCGCGTGGCGAACGCAGGTTCGGTGTGCGGCGCGGGGTGCCGGTCAGGAACGGGAGAGAGGGCCCGCTGGGTCCGTCCCGGCGATCACATCAGAATGCTCAGCCCTGGAGGGAGGCAACCTTGGACGCCAGCGCCGACTTCTTGTTGGCGGCGGCGTTCTTGTGGATGACACCCTTCGAGACGGCCTTGTCGAGCGCGCGGGAGGCGTCGCGAGCGGCCGTGGTGGCCTTCTCGACATCACCGGCGGCGGCAGCCTCACGGGCCTTGCGGATAGCGGTCTTGAGCGAGGACTTGACGGCCTTGTTGCGCAGGCGCGCCTTCTCGTTCGTCTTGTTCCGCTTGATCTGGGACTTGATGTTCGCCACGAAAGAGCCTTTTCAGGTTCGTTGGATCTTCGATGTGCGCCCCACGGCCTGAGAGAGTCGCGAGGCACAGCTGTCAACGGTACCAGCCCCACTCCGACCGGCCCAAACCGGTCTCCGCCCCGCAACCATGGGACGATGGAGGCTACGTATCGATCCGACCGACCCGACATCGACCCGAGACACGGCGTTCGGCGTCTCAAGAATCAGGACCCTGCGTGCCCGCGACTCCTACCAACGTGCCCGAGCCGAGCCGTACCGACCCGGCGCTGATCCGCAACTTCTGCATCATCGCGCACATCGACCACGGCAAGTCGACCCTTGCCGACCGGATGCTCCAGCTGACCGGTGTGGTCGACCAGCGGCAGATGCGTGCTCAGTACCTCGACCGGATGGACATCGAGCGCGAGCGCGGCATCACCATCAAGTCCCAGGCGGTGCGGCTGCCCTGGGCGCCCACCACGGGCGAGGGCCAGGGCCGCACCCATGTCCTCAACATGATCGACACCCCGGGCCACGTGGACTTCACCTACGAGGTCTCCCGCTCGCTCGCCGCCTGCGAGGGCACGGTCCTGCTGGTCGACGCCGCGCAGGGCATCGAGGCCCAGACGCTGGCCAACCTCTACCTGGCGATGGAGAACGACCTCACCATCGTCCCGGTGCTCAACAAGATCGACCTGCCGGCCGCGCAGCCCGAGAAGTTCTCCGAGGAGCTGGCCAACCTCATCGGCTGCCAGCCGGAGGACGTGCTCAAGGTCTCCGCGAAGACCGGCATCGGCGTGGACGCGCTGCTCGACCGGGTGGTCAGGGACGTCCCGGCCCCGATTGGCCAGGCGGACGCCCCGGCCCGCGCGATGATCTTCGACTCGGTCTACGACTCGTACCGCGGCGTCGTCACGTACGTCCGTGTGGTCGACGGCCAGCTCAACAAGCGCGAGCGCATCAGGATGATGTCCACCGGCGCCACCCACGAGCTGCTGGAGATCGGGGTCTCCTCCCCGGAGATGACCCCGGCCGACGGCCTCGGCGTGGGTGAGGTCGGCTACATCATCACCGGTGTGAAGGACGTCCGGCAGTCCAAGGTCGGTGACACCATCACCTCCCTGAGCAAGGGCGCGACCGAGGCGCTGGGCGGCTACAAGGACCCCAAGCCGATGGTGTTCTCGGGCCTGTACCCGCTGGATGGATCGGACTACCCGGACCTGCGCGAGGCGCTCGACAAGCTCCAGCTCAACGACGCCGCCCTGGTGTACGAGCCGGAGACCTCCGCGGCCCTCGGCTTCGGCTTCCGCGTCGGCTTCCTCGGGCTGCTCCACCTCGACGTGATCCGCGAGCGGCTGGAGCGCGAGTTCGGTCTCGAACTCATCGCCACCGCCCCCAACGTGGTCTACCGCGTCGACATGGAGGACGGCACCGAGCACACCGTCACCAACCCGAGCGAATTCCCCGAGGGCAAGATCGACAAGGTGCACGAGCCCGTCGTGCGTGCCACGGTCCTGGCCCCCAGCGAGTTCATCGGCGCGATCATGGAGCTCTGCCAGAACCGGCGCGGCACCCTGCTCGGCATGGACTACCTCTCCGAGGACCGGGTCGAGATCCGCTACACCCTGCCGCTCGCCGAGATCGTCTTCGACTTCTTCGACCAGCTGAAGTCCAAGACGCGGGGTTACGCCTCGCTCGACTACGAGCCCACCGGCGAGCAGTCCGCCCAGCTCGTCAAGGTCGACATCCTGCTGCACGGCGACAAGGTCGATGCGTTCTCCGCGGTCACGCACAAGGACAAGGCGTACGCGTACGGCGTCCGGCTGGTCGCCAAGCTGCGTGAGCTGATCCCGCGGCAGAACTTCGAGGTGCCGATCCAGGCCGCCATCGGCTCCCGGGTCATCGCCCGTGAGACCGTCCGCGCCATCCGCAAGGACGTCCTCGCCAAGTGCTACGGCGGTGACATCTCCCGTAAGCGGAAGCTGCTGGAGAAGCAGAAGGAAGGCAAGAAGCGGATGAAGATGGTCGGCAACGTGGAGGTGCCGCAGGAGGCCTTCATCGCCGTGCTGTCCACGGACGAGTCGGGCGGGGAGAGCAAGGGCAAGAAGTAGCCCGCCCCGGTCGTCGCCGTGACCCCAGGTCCGGCTCCGTCCGCCCCTACCCGGTGGTAGCCCGAACAGGCCCCTGTGTCGCAGCACCTCGCGACACAGGGGCCCGTTTGTTATGAAGCGGCGGCCCGTTGCCTCTTACGCGGCGGACGCGGGCGCTCTACCCTGATCACGGCTTCGTAGTTACTCGCCAGTTAAACAAGCGCCGCAGAGCAACCCGCGGAGCAACCCGCAGAACAAGCCCCGCAGAACAAGCGCCGCAGGATCAAGCACGCAGACACGCGCAGGAACAAGCAGCAACCAGCAGCCGGTCGTGAAGCACTGCCGCAGGCCCGGAGGACGTCGTGAGCGACACACTGACCTTGATCGAGAACCGACCGCCCTCCGTGGCGAACCTCTTCATCGACCGCGTGGCGGCCACCCCGGACGGGGAGGCCTACCGCTACCCCGTCCCCTCGGCCAACGGCGAGGGACCCGATGAGTGGAAGTCCCTGAGCTGGGCACAGGCCGCCGAGCGGGTCTACGCCGTCGCGGCAGGGCTCATCGGTCTGGGTGTGCGGCCGGAGGAGCGGATCGCGCTCGCCGCCAGTACGCGAGTGGAATGGATCCTCGTCGACCTCGGTGTCATGTGCGCGGGTGCCGCCACCACCACGATCTACCCGTCGACCAACGCGGAGGAGTCGGCGTTCATCCTCTCCGACTCCGCGAGCCGGGTACTGATCGCCGAGGACGCCATCCAGCTGGCCAAGGCCCGCGAGCGCCGCGCCGAGCTGCCGGACCTCGCCCATGTCGTCGTCATCGACCCCGAGGGCGCCGGCCCCGCCGAGGGCGACCCCGAGGGCTGGGTGCTCACCCTCGCCGAGCTGGAGGCCCGCGGCGCCGAGTACCTGGCCGAGCACCCCGAGGCGATCAAGGAGCGGGTCGCCGCCATCACGGCCGACCAGCTGGCCACCCTGATCTACACCTCGGGCACCACCGGCCGCCCCAAGGGCGTACGCCTGCCGCACGACAACTGGTCGTACATGGCCAAGGCCACCGTGGCGACCGGGCTCATCACTCCGGAGGACGTGCAGTACCTCTGGCTGCCGCTCGCGCACGTCTTCGGCAAGGTCCTCACCTCCGGCCAGATCGAGGTCGGCCACGTCACCGCCATCGACGGCCGGGTTGACAAGATCATCGAGAACCTGCCGGTGGTCCAGCCGACGTACATGGCCGCCGTCCCCCGGATCTTCGAGAAGGTCTACAACGGCGTCGCCGCCAAGGCGCGGGCCGGCGGCGGGGCCAAGTACAAGATCTTCCAGTGGGCGGCCGGGGTCGCCCGCGAGTACGCCACGGTCGCGCAGGACAACTTCCGGCGCACCGGCACGGCCTCCGTCCCCTTCGCCCTCGGCGCCAAGCACAAGGTCGCCGACGCCCTCGTCTTCGCCAAGATCCGCGAAGCCTTCGGCGGCCGGCTGCGCGCCTGCATCTCCGGCTCCGCCGCGCTCGCCCCCGACATCGGCTTCTTCTTCGCCGGTGCCGGGATCCACATCCTGGAGGGCTACGGCCTCACCGAGTCCAGCGCCGCCTCCTTCGTCAACCCGGGCGAGGCCTACCGCACCGGCACCGTCGGCAAGCCGCTCCCCGGCACCGAGGTGCGGATCGCGGACGACGGCGAGATCCTGCTGCGCGGCCCCGGCCTGATGCAGGGCTACCACGGGCAGCCGGAGAAGACCGCCGAGGTGCTGGAGTCGGACGGCTGGTTCCACACCGGCGACATCGGCGAGCTGTCCGTGGACGGCTATCTCCGGATCACCGACCGCAAGAAGGACCTGATCAAGACGTCCGGCGGAAAGTACATCGCCCCGGCGGAGGTCGAGGGGCAGTTCAAGGCGGTCTGCCCGTTCGTCTCCAACATCCTGGTGCACGGCGCGGACCGTAACTTCTGCACCGCCCTGATCGCACTCGACGAGCCGACCATCCTCGGCTGGGCCGCCGAGAACGGCCTGGGCGGGAAGCCGTACGCCGAAGTGGTGGCCTCCCCGCAGGCCGTCGAGCTCATCGAGGGCTATGTGAAGCGGCTCAACGAGGGGCTGCAGCGCTGGCAGACCATCAAGAAGTTCCGGCTGCTGCCCCGTGACCTCGACATCGAGCACGGCGAGCTGACGCCCAGTCTCAAGCTGAAGAGGCCGGTCGTCGAGCGCGCGTACAAGGGTCTCATCGACGACATGTACGCAGGGTCCCGCGAGGCGTAAGCAGGTCCTCGCGGACCGGTCGCACGGTGCGGCTGCCTCTGTTCCTCCCCGCTCATTTTCTCCGCTCAACTTCGGCAACTCGCTGCTTATGGGCATGGTCCATCTGTCACTCTGTCGGTGTCGTCAGCGCCGCCCAACGAGAACAGACAGACACCAACGAGAACAGACAGAGCGAGAACAGGTCAGGAGCTGCACCGTGGGGCCCATTCCCTTGCAGCGGGACATCGTTCAGCGTCCCGGTATTCCCGCAGGCCGTGCGGATGCGCGGCCGGTCGCCCATACGTCCCTGCCCGGAAACCTCCTCGCACCCTCCGCCGCCCGCCGGTTCGTCCGGGCCGCGCTCGACGAGTGGACCGGGCTCGGGCTGCCGGCGGCCGTGGGCTTCAGCGAGCGCGTGGCCGAGGACGCGGAGGTCGTCGTCAGCGAGCTGGTCACCAACGCGGTCGTGCACGCCGGGACCAACGTGGAACTGCTCGCCCGGCTGGAGGAGGCCACCGAGGACGAGGCCGCGGCCCTGGTGCTGGAGGTCTCGGACCACCATCCGGCCCGCGCCGTGCGCAGCGACCGCCCGGAGACCGGAAGCGCGGCCGAAGCGGCGGAGGGGGCCGGCATCGCGGGCCCCGACGAGCCCGCCGAGTACGGTCGCGGGCTCCAGCTCGTCGGCACCCTCGCCGAGCGCTGGGGCATCACCTACCGCACCGGCCTCAAGACCGTCTGGGCCCGGCTCCCCGTGGACGACTGGAACCCGTTCCCGGAACCGGCGGCCGAGCCCGAATTCCAGCAGGGACTGCGCGCCGCCGAGCTGCTCGCCCCCACCGCCCGGCGCGCGCTGCGCGACGACGCGGACTGGGCCGGCCGCGGCGCGCTCTCGTTCCTCGCCGAGGCCTCGGACCTGCTCGCCGGCCAGCTCGACGAGGACATCGTGGCGGCGCTCTCCGGACAGTTACTGGTGCCCAGACTCGCCGACTGGTGCGCGATCTGGCTGGAGCCCGAGAACGGCGGACCCTCGGCCGTCCCCCGGCTCGCCAGTGTCTGGCACCGGGACGAGGCCGAGACCGGGCAGCTGCGCACCCTGCTGGAGCAGGACCCGATCCGGCTCCCCGAGCGGGTCGGCACCGGGCCCGTCTCCATGCCGTGGCCCGGGGGCGAGGAGGACGGCGAGAAGGCCGACGAGCCCGCCGCGTCCGCCCTCGCCTACCGGATCACCTCCGGCGGCCGGACACTCGGCGCCGTGCTCCTCGGCCGGGAGGGCCTCGCCCGCGTCCCCGACGAGGTGACCGCGCTCATCGAGGACTTCGTACGCCGGGTCGGCCTCGCCGTCGGTGCGGCCCGCGCCTACACCCGGCAGGCCACCATCAGCCGCATCCTGCAGCGAGCGCTGCTGCCCGGCAAGGTCGCCGACATACCGGGGGTCACCAGCTCGCTGGTGTACGAACCCAGCGACGACGGCGTCGTCGGCGGTGACTTCTACGACATCTTCCCGTGCCCCGGCGACCGCTGGTGCTTCGTGCTCGGCGATGTGCAGGGCAGCGGCCCCGAAGCCGCCGTCGTCACCGGCCTCGCCCGCCCCTGGCTGCGGCTGCTGGCCCGCGAGGGCTTCGGCGTCGGCGAGGTCCTGGACCGGCTCAACCGGCTGCTCCTCGACGACGCGATGGAGGCCGCCGAGGCGGCCGCGCTCATGGTGGCCGCCGCGGGCGGCCAGCAGACGGCGGACACCGGGCAGTCCCGCTTCCTGTCCCTGCTGTACGGAGAACTCGTACCGCTGCCCGGCGGCGGCGTGCGCTGCACCCTGGCCAGCGGCGGCCACCCGCTGCCGCTGCTGCTGCGGCCCGACGGCGAGGTGCGTCCGGCCGCCGAGCCGCAGATGCTGCTCGGGATCTTCGACGACGTCGCGTACGAGAGCCAGAGCTTCGAGCTGGCGCCCGGCGACAGCCTGCTGTGCGTCACGGACGGCGTGACGGAGCGGCGTTCCGGGCCGCTGATGTTCGACGACGGGGACGGGCTGGCCCTGGCGCTGGCCGGCTGCACCGGGCTGTCGGCCGACGGGATCGCGGACCGGATCAAACGGGCGGTGCACGAATTCGCCGAGCGGCCGCCCGACGACGACCTGGCGCTGCTGGTGCTGCAGGCGGGGTGAGGACGCGTGGTCGGGGGCGGGCGGCTTCCGTGATCACGGGCGTGGCTCGGACATCCCGGGCGGCGCGCGACAATGGGCGGTATGCCTTCCGTACTGCCCGATGGTGAACCCGTACCCGACGACGGGGCGCTGCCCCGCCATGCCCTGGAAGGCGCCGCCGACCGGCCGCTCGGCTTCTACCTGCACGTGCCGTACTGCGCGACCCGCTGCGGCTACTGCGACTTCAACACCTACACCGCGACCGAGCTGCGCGGCTCCGGCGGCGCGCTGGCCTCCCGGGACAACTACGCCACCCATCTGATCGGCGAGGTCCGCCAGGCCCGCAAGGTGCTCGGGGACGATCCGCGTCCGGTCCGCACGGTCTTCGTCGGCGGCGGTACGCCGACCCTGCTGGCCGCCGCGGACCTGGTCCGGATGCTGGGGGCGATCCGCGAGGAGTTCGGGCTCGCGGACGACGCCGAGATCACCACCGAGGCCAATCCGGAGTCCGTCGGTCCGGCGTATCTCGCCGAGCTGCGGGAGGGCGGCTTCAACCGGATCTCGTTCGGGATGCAGAGCGCGCGGCAGCACGTGCTGAAGATCCTGGACCGTACGCATACGCCGGGGCGGCCCGAAGCGTGTGTCGCCGAGGCCCGGGAGGCGGGCTTCGAGCACGTCAACCTCGACCTGATCTACGGCACGCCGGGGGAGTCCGACGACGACTGGCGGGCCTCGCTGGACGCCGCGATCGGTGCGGGGCCGGACCATGTGTCCGCGTACGCGCTGATCGTCGAGGAGGGCACACAGCTGGCTCGGCGGATCCGGCGCGGCGAGATCCCGATGACCGACGACGACGCCCACGCGGACCGGTATCTGATCGCGGACGAGGCGATGGCCGCGGCGGGCTTCTCCTGGTACGAGGTGTCGAACTGGGCCCGTACGCCGGAGGGCCGGTGCCTGCACAACGAGCTGTACTGGCGAGGGGCCGACTGGTGGGGCGCCGGGCCCGGGGCGCACAGCCACGTCGGCGGGGTGCGCTGGTGGAACGTGAAGCATCCGGGTGCGTACGCGCAGGCGCTGGCCGAGGGGCGGTCGCCGGGGGCCGGGCGCGAAATCCTCTCCGAGGAGGACCGGCGGGTCGAGCGGATCCTGCTGGAGCTCCGGCTCCAGGACGGGTGCCCGCTCGGCATCCTGGCCCCGGCCGGTCTGGCCGCTTCCCGCCGTGCGCTGGCGGACGGGCTCCTGGAGTCCGGGCCGTACGAGCGGGGGCGGGCGGTGCTCACCTTGCGGGGGCGGTTGTTGGCGGATGCGGTGGTGCGGGATCTGGTGGACTGAGGGGGCGGGGGCTCTGCCCCCGGACCCCCGCTCCTCGATCGCCGGAGGGGCTTGATTTCGCTCCTCGATCGCCGGAGGGCTGTCGGCGGGCTATTCGGGGGCTGTCACGAAGTCGATCAGGTGCTCCACCGAACCCAGCAGGTCCGGCTCCAGGTCGCGGTACGAGTGGACCGTGGACAGGATGCGCTGCCAGGCCGCGCCGGTGTTCTCCGGCCAGCCGAGGGCGCGGCACACGCCCGTCTTCCAGTCCTGGCCGCGCGGTACCACCGGCCAGGCCGTGATGCCCGCGGAGGACGGCTTCACCGCCTCCCACACGTCGATGTAGGGGTGGCCGACCACCAGCACGTTCGCGTCCGAGACCTGAGCGGCGATCCGGGACTCCTTGGAGCCGGGGACCAGGTGGTCGACCAGGACGCCCAGCCTGGCGTCCGGGCCGGGGGAGAACTCGCGCACGATGGCGGGGAGGTCGTCGATACCCTCCAGGTATTCGACGACCACGCCCTCGATCCGCAGGTCGTCGCCCCAGACCCGTTCGACCAGCTCCGCGTCGTGCCGGCCCTCCACATAGATCCGGCCCGCCCGCGCGACCCGGGCGCGCGCCCCGGGGACCGCGACCGAGCCCGAGGCCGTGCGCGCGGGGCGCACCGGAGCGGCGGCCGAGGGGCGTACGAGGGTGATCACCCGGCCCTCCAGCAGAAAGCCGCGCGGCTCCATCGGGAACACCCGGTGCTTGCCGAAGCGGTCCTCCAGGGTCACCGTCGGACCCTGGGCCGTCTTCTCGCAGCGGATCACCGCACCGCAGAATCCGGTGGAGACCTCCTCCACGACCAGATCGGTTTCGGCGGGGACCTCGGGAACGGGGGCGGACTTCTTCCACGGCGGGGTCAGGTCCGGCTGGTAGCTGCGCATCGGACGACGATAGGCCCTGAGGGTCACGACACGCCGAAGCGTACGGCCAGTTGTTCGCGCTGGTCCCGTACGAACGCAGCGTCCACCACCGCCCCGTGCCCCGGTACGTACACCGCGTCCTCGCCGCCCAGCGCCAGCAGCCGGTCCAGCGCGGCCGGCCAGCGGGACGGGAACGCGTCCCGGCCCGCCTGCGGTTCGCCGGACTCCTCGACCAGGTCGCCGCAGAGCACGATCGCGGGGGAGCCGGGGACGACCGCCACCAGGTCGTGGCCGCTGTGTGCGGGGCCCACGTCGGCCAGCAGCACCTCGCGCCCGCCGCCCAGGTCGAGCGTCCAGTCGCCGTACACCTGGTGCTGCGGGACCACCAGCGCGTCGACGGCCTCCGCCGCGTCGTGCTCGCTGACCCCCTGGCGCACCGCCGAGGTGTGCAGATCGTCCGCCCCGCGCTTCAGCAGCTCCGCCATGCCGACCGCCCCGTACACCTCGGCCCCGGAGAACGCGGCGGTGCCCAGCACATGGTCGAAATGGGGATGGCTGAGTGCGATATGCGTCACCCTCCGGCCGAGCAGGGCCTGCGCCTGGGCCCGTACCTCGGCACCCTCACGGAGCGTCGATCCGGTGTCGAAGAGCAGCACTCCATCGGCTCCGGCCACCAGTGCGACCGTTGCGTCCCACCCGGGAAGGCGCCGCCGGCCCACTCCGTGACCGAGTCGCTCCCACCCGAGCTCTTCCCAAGAGGCATCCATACCGGGACGCTATCGGCAAACGACCTGCGCAGTCTCGCGGTAGCGTGGCCGGTTGCCCTTGCTAGGCCCCCACTCGGCCGCCGTACACTGGCCGGGGGATTGCTGGCACTCGCGATGACAGAGTGCCAGGCGGATTCCTGGGCAGAGAAACAGGAACGTCCCGAGAACCACCGAGGAACACAGCTGGAGGTGTGCGCGATGCTCAGCGAACGCAGACTCGAAGTGCTTCGCGCCATCGTCCAGGACTATGTCGGCACGGAGGAGCCCGTCGGCTCCAAGGCGCTCACCGAGCGGCACAAGCTGGGGGTCTCCCCGGCGACCGTCCGCAACGACATGGCGGTGCTGGAGGACGAGGGCTTCATCGCCCAGCCCCACACCAGCGCCGGACGCATCCCGACGGACAAGGGCTACCGGCTCTTCGTCGACAAGCTCGCGGGGGTCAAGCCCCTCTCGTCGCCGGAGCGCCGTGCCATCCACAATTTCCTCGACGGCGCGGTCGACCTCGACGATGTCGTGGGCCGCACCGTACGGCTGCTCGCGCAGCTGACCCGGCAGGTCGCCATCGTGCAGTACCCCTCGCTGACCCGGTCGACGGTGCGGCATGTGGAACTGCTGTCGCTGGCAGCCGCCCGGCTGATGCTCGTGCTCATCACGGACACCGGCCGGGTCGAACAGCGCATGATCGACTGCCCCGCCCCGTTCGGCGAGACCTCTCTCGCCGATCTGCGGGCCCGGCTCAACAGCCGGGTCGTCGGACGCCGCTTCGCGGACGTCCCGCAGCTGGTGCAGGATCTGCCGGAATCCTTCGAGAGCGAGGACCGGGGAACCGTGTCCACCGTGCTCTCCACCCTGCTCGAAACCCTCGTCGAGGAGACGGAGGAGCGGCTGATGATCGGCGGCACCTCCAACCTCACCCGCTTCGGGCACGACTTCCCTGTGATGATCCGGCCGGTGCTGGAAGCACTGGAGGAGCAGGTCGTGCTGCTGAAGCTGCTCGGCGAGGCCAAGGACTCGGGCATGACCGTACGTATCGGGCACGAGAACGCCCACGAGGGGCTCAACTCCACGTCCGTCGTCGCGGTCGGCTACGGTTCGGGCGACGAGGCAGTCGCCAAACTCGGCGTGGTCGGACCGACCCGCATGGACTACCCCGGAACGATGGGAGCGGTACGCGCAGTGGCACGTTACGTCGGACAGATCCTGGCGGAGTCGTAAGTGGCCACGGACTACTACGCCGTACTCGGCGTGCGCCGCGACGCATCTCAGGACGAGATCAAGAAGGCATTCCGTCGGCTCGCCCGCGAGCTGCACCCGGATGTGAACCCCGATCCGAAGACCCAGGAGCGGTTCAAGGAGATCAACGCCGCCTACGAGGTGCTGTCGGACCCGCAGAAGAAGCAGGTCTACGACCTCGGCGGCGACCCGCTGTCCGCCTCCGGCGGCGCGGGCGCGGGCGGATTCGGACAAGGCGGCTTCGGCAACTTCTCCGACATCATGGACGCGTTCTTCGGTACGTCGTCGCAGCGCGGACCCCGTTCGCGCACCCGGCGCGGCCAGGACGCGATGATCCGTCTGGAGATCGATCTCGCCGAGGCGGCGTTCGGCACCACCAAGGACATCCAGGTCGACACGGCCGTCGTCTGTACGACCTGCAGCGGCGAGGGCGCCGCGCCCGGCACCTCCGCCCAGACCTGTGACATGTGCCGCGGCCGCGGCGAGGTCTCCCAGGTCACCCGGTCCTTCCTCGGCCAGGTCATGACCTCGCGGCCCTGCCCGCAGTGTCAGGGCTTCGGTACGGTCGTGCCGACCCCGTGCCCGGAGTGCGCCGGCGACGGCCGCATCCGGTCGAGGCGCACGCTCACCGTGAAGATCCCCGCCGGTGTCGACAACGGCACCCGCATCCAGCTCGCGGGCGAGGGCGAGGTCGGCCCCGGCGGCGGCCCGGCCGGCGATCTGTACGTGGAGATCCACGAGCTCTCGCACGCGGTGTTCCAGCGCCGCGGCGACGACCTGCACTGCACGGTCACCATCCCCATGACGGCGGGCGCGCTCGGCACCAAGGTGCCGCTGGAGACGCTCGACGGCCTGGAGGAGGTCGACATCCGGCCGGGCACCCAGTCCGGCCAGTCGGTTCCGCTGCACGGCCGCGGCATCACGCACCTGCGGGGCGGCGGGCGCGGCGATCTGATCGTCCATGTCGAGGTGATGACCCCGACGAAGCTGGACCCGGAGCAGGAGCGTCTGCTGCGGGACCTGGCGAAGCTGCGTGGCGAGGAGCGGCCCACCGGCCAGTTCCAGCCCGGCCAGCAGGGGCTGTTCTCCCGGCTGAAGGACGCCTTCAACGGCCGCTGACCGGTCCCGCAGACCGTTCCCGGACGCCGGACGGACCCGCTCGACGGGCCCGTCCGGCGTTTGCGTACGAAGCCGTCCGGCGTTTGAGTACAAAGCGGACCCCGGGCCGCGCACGCCGGGCCGCGCGGGACGTGACACGATGCGGTCATGTCATCCGCGTTGACCGATCTCTGCCGGTATCCGATCGTGCAGGCCCCGATGGCGGGGGGCACGTCCTGTCCGCAACTCGTCGCGGCCGTCTCCGAGGCGGGCGGGCTCGGGTTTCTCGCCGCCGGGTACAAGACGGCGGACGGCATGTACAACGAGATCAAACAACTGCGCGGGCTGACCGGTCAGCCCTTCGGCGTCAATCTCTTCATGCCGCAGCCGGGGCTCGCCGACCCGAGCGCCGTCGAGGTGTACCAGCACCAGCTCGCGGGCGAGGCCGCCTGGTACGAGACCCCGCTCGGCGACCCGGACTCCGGCGGCGACGACAACTACGACGCCAAACTCGCCATCCTCCTGGAGGATCCGGTCCCGGCCGTCTCGTTCACCTTCGGCTGCCCGACCCGGGACACCCTCGACGCCTTCGCCGCGGTCGGCACGTACACCGTCGTGACGGTCACCACGCCCGAGGAGGCCCAGACCGCCCAGTGGGCGGGCGCCGACGCGGTCTGTGTCCAGGGCATCGAGGCGGGCGGCCACCAGTCCACCCACCGCGACGACCCGCAGACCGACGGCGCCGGAATCGGACTGCTCTCGCTGGTGTCCCAGGTCCGTGAGACCGTGCAGATACCGATCGTCGCCACGGGCGGGCTGATGCGCGGCTCACAGATCGCCGCGGTGCTCGCCGCGGGCGCGGAGGCGGCGCAGCTCGGTACGGCGTTCCTCGTCTGTCCCGAGTCCGGGGCGAGTCCGCTGCACAAGCAGGCACTGACAAATCCGCTGTTCGTGCGGACCGCCCTGACCCGGGCGTTCTCCGGCCGCCCGGCCCGCGGCCTGGTCAACCGGTTCATGCGCGAGCACGGCCCGTACGCCCCCGCCGCCTACCCGCAGGTCCACTACCTGACCGCCGGGCTGCGCAAGGCGGCGGCGAAGGCCGGGGACGCGCAGGGCATGGCCCTGTGGGCGGGTCAGGGACACCGGATGGCACGCGAGCTGTCGGCCGGCCGGCTGGTCAGGCTGCTCGCCGAAGAACTGGACGCCGCACGGGCGGCAGTGAGCACAGGGAGTACGCAGTGACCGCACCGGTCTTCGTCGTCGAACAGGTCCCCGACGGGCCCGAGTTCGTCCTGGAGGGGCCCGAGGGCCGGCATGCCGTGTCGGTGAAGCGGCTGCGTGCCGGTGAGGACGTCGTGCTCACCGACGGGCGCGGCCGCTGGACGGAAGGCGTCGTCGGGGCCGCCGAGGGCAAGGACCGGCTCGTCCTCACCGGCCTGGCCACGGTCCGGGAGGAGCCCTGGCCCACTCCCCGCATCACCGTCGTCCAGGCCCTGCCCAAGGGCGACCGCGGCGAGGTCGCCGTGGAGACGATGACGGAGACCGGCGTCGACGCGATCGTGCCCTGGCAGGCATCGCGCTGCATTACGCAGTGGAAGGGCGACCGCGGCCTCAAGTCCCTCGCGAAATGGCGCAACACGGCCCGGGAGGCGGGCAAGCAGTCCCGCCGGGTGCGCTTCCCCGAAGTGGCCGACGCGATGACGACCAAACAGATCGCCGCGCTCCTGACCACGGCGGACTTCGCCGCCGTCCTCCACGAGGACCGGGGGCACGACAGCGATCCGCTGGCCACCGTCCCGCTCCCCACCCAGGGCGAGATCGTGCTGGTCGTCGGTCCCGAGGGCGGTGTGTCGCCGGACGAACTGGCGGTCTTCGCCGCAGCGGGCGCCCGGACCTGCCGGCTCGGAGCGAGTGTGCTGCGCACCTCCACGGCGGGCACGGCGGCGACGGCACTGCTGCTGGGGCGGACCGGCCGCTGGTCGTGAGGCCGTCATGAGCCCGGCGCGCGCCCTGTCGCGCGCCCCGTCGTGCGCGCCGGAGCCGCTCGCGGTTTTGGCCGCAAGCCGTCTACCGCTTCACGGGCGAACGGTGGGAAGCTGCCCGGATGTGGACATCAAGGACATGCTGTCAGGGAAGGGAGCGGCGCTTTCTGGCCGCGTCCGCACTCGTTGTCGCGGCGGTCGCGGGTGCCGCCGCCTGTGACCCCGCGGGCGGGCTGAACTCCGCGTCCATCGCCGTGACCACCGACCGCGTCGGCACCGGCGCACTGGAGCGCAACGGGGTCGACGTGCAGTGGCTGACCTGTATGGCCGGCGTCGACGGGGGCCGGATCGGGGGCGCGTCGCCCTCCGCGTCCGTGCGCCGGGTCGCGGACGTCGACTGCTCCGGCAAGACCGGGAAGGGCGAGGCCATCACCCTCACCGGCAAGGTGACCCAGGAGCTCGGCGGGCGGTGCGTGCGGGGGGACTTGACCGCGAAGGCGGGCGGGAAGTCCGTCTTCCGGGCGGATGTGCTCGGCAACTGCGACGCGGCCCCCTCGACCGCCGTGGTGAATCCGCCGCCGGCCGGTGGCGGCGGAGACTTCTGGCCGACGGTCACCGTCACGGTGACGGTGACCGAAGCGCCCATGGGCAAGTAAGGCCCGCGGCAGCCCCGTCGGACTCCGGCCAACCCGGTTACGCAGAGCATGGCGGCGGCCTAGGGTGATCGATGTGACACAGCCTGCTTATACACAGCCTGCCTACCTCCGATACCCCCATGTCCAGGGCGATTCGATCGCCTTCACCGCCGAGGACGATGTCTGGCTGGCGCCGCTGGACGGCGGCCGGGCCTGGCGTGTCAGTGCCGACAACCGGCCTGTCACCAACCCCCGGATATCGCCCGACGGAACCCGGGTCGCCTGGATGTCCACCCGGGACGGGGCTCCCGAGGTGCACATCGCGTCGGCCGACGGCGGCCCCTCCGCGCGGCTCACCTACTGGGGCGACGCGCGGACCGCCATCCACGGCTGGACGCCCGAGGGAGAGGTGCTGGTCGTGAGCGCCCAGGGGCAGGCGTCGTTCCGGCGCACCTGGGCCAGGGCCGTCCCGGTCGACGGCGGACCCGCACGGACCCTGCCGTACGGGCCGGCCGGCTCGGTCGCGTACGGGCCCGGCGGCCGGGTCCTGCTGCTCTCGGTCACCATGGGGCGCGAGGCCGCCGCCTGGAAGCGCTACCGGGGCGGTACGGCAGGCAAGTTGTGGATCGAGCAGGAGTCCCCGGCGGACGGCCCGGCGGAGTTCGTACGGCTCCACGCGGAGCTCGACGGGAACATCGAGTCCCCGATGTGGGTGGGAGAGCGCGTCGCCTTCCTCTCCGACCACGAAGGCGTCGGCGCGCTCTACTCCTCGCTCCCCGACGGCTCCGACCTGCGCCGTCACACCGGCATCGAGGGCTTCTACGCCCGCCACGCGACCACCGACGGCACCCGCGTCGCCTACGCCTCGGCCGGTGAACTCTGGCTGCTGGACGACCTCGGAGGCGACGGGCCCCGCCGCCTCGACATCCGGCTCGGCGGCCAGCGCGCCGACCTCCAGCCGCACTCCGTGCACGCCGGCAGCCATCTCGACTCCGCGTCCCCGGACCGTACGGGCCGCGGCAGCGCCGTCGGGACGCGCGGCGCCGTCCACTGGGTCACCCACCGCGGGGGCCCGGCCCGCGCGCTCGCCGTCGAACCGGGCGTACGGGCCAGGCTGCCCCGCACCTTTCAGGCCGACGGCGACCAGCATGTCGTCTGGGTCACCGACGCCGAGGGCGACGACGCCCTGGAGTGCGCACCCGCCACCGGCACCGCCCCCGGCGCCGTACCGCGCCGCCTCGCCGCAGGCCGTATCGGCAGGGTCCTCGACCTGGCCCCGGCCCCCGACGGCAGCCGGTTCGCCGTCGCCGCGCACGACGGGCGGGTCCTGATCGTCGAGCGGGAGAGCGGCGAGGTCCACGAGGTGGACCGCAGCGAGCACGGCGACGTCTCCGGCCTCGTCTTCTCGCCCGATTCCTCCTGGCTCGCCTGGTCCCACCCCGGTCCCGAGCCGCTCAGCCAGCTCAAGCTCGCGCACCTCGCCGATCTGTCGGTCGCCGAGGCCACCCCGCTGCGCTTCCGGGACTTCGCCCCCGCGTTCACCGGCGACGGCAAGCACCTGGCGTTCCTCTCCGAGCGGTCCTTCGACCCGGTCTACGACGCCCATGTCTTCGACCTGGCGTTCATCGGCTCCTGCCGCCCGCATCTGCTGACGCTCGCCGCCACCACGCCCTCCCCGTTCGGGCCGCAGCGCCACGGCCGCCCGACCGAGAAGGAGAAGAGCGGCGGCGAGGGCGACCAGGACAACCCGACCGCGCTGCCCGTCACCCGGATCGACCTCGAAGGACTCGCCGACCGGATCGTGCCGCTGCCCGTCGAGGCCGCCAGCTACTCCACGCTGCGCGCCGCGAAGGACGGGCTGCTGTGGCTGAGCCACCCGGTGACCGGAGTGCTCGGTACGAGCGCCGCCACCCCCGACTCCGGGCGGCCCGAGACCGTGCTGGAGCGGTACGACCTGGAGAAGCTGCGCTGCGAGGAACTCGCCTCGGGCGTCAGGGATTTCGCGGTCAGCGGGGACGGTAAGCGGGTTGTCCTGCACACCCGGGGCAAGCTGCGCGTCGTACCGTCCGACAGCCATGTCGCGGCGGACGACGACGACGGCGGCAGCGACGGCGGCGTCACCGTCGACCTCTCCCGGATCCGGCGGACCCTCGAACCGGCCGCCGAATGGCGCCAGATGTACAACGAGGCCGGGCGCATCATGCGGGACAACTTCTGGCGCCCCGACATGGGCGGCCTCGACTGGGACGGGGTGCTGGACCGCTACCGCCCGGTGCTGGAGCGGGTCGCCACCCACGACGACCTGATGGACCTGCTGTGGGAGGTGCAGGGGGAGCTCGGCACCTCGCACGCCTATGTGACGCCGCCGGGCGGATGGCGCGACGACTCGGCCCGGCAGGGGCTGCTCGGTGCGGACATCTCCCGTACGGACGAAGGCAGTTGGCGGATCGACCGGATCCTGCCGTCCGAGACCTCCGACCCGGAGGCCCGCTCGCCGCTCGCCGCGCCCGGGGTGGCGGTACGTACCGGGGACGCGATCCTCGCCGTCGACGGACGCCCGGTCGACCCGGTGACCGGGCCCGGACCGCTGCTCACCGGCTCGGCGGGCAAACCGGTCGAGCTGACCGTCTCGCCGGTGGACGGCGGTGACCCCCGCCATGTCGTCGTCGTACCCGTCGCCGACGAGGAGGCGCTGCGCTACCACGCGTGGGTCGCCGACCGGCGGACCTACGTGCACGAGCACTCCGGCGGACGCCTCGGCTACCTCCACGTCCCCGACATGGCCGGCGCGGGCTGGGCACAGCTCCACCGCGATCTGCGGGTCGAAGTGGCCCGCGAGGGGCTGGTCGTGGACGTCCGGGAGAACCGCGGCGGCCACACCTCGCAGCTGATCGTGGAGAAGCTCGCCCGCCGTGTCATCGGCTGGGACATGCCGCGCGGCGTGCAGCCGTACAGCTACCCGCAGGACGCGCCGCGCGGCCCCGTGGTCGCCGTGGCCAACGAGTTCTCCGGTTCGGACGGCGACGTCGTGAACGCCGCGATCAAGGCGCTGCGCATCGGTCCGGTCGTCGGTACGCGGACCTGGGGCGGCGTGGTCGGCATCGACAGCCGGTACCGGCTGGTGGACGGGACGTCGGTCACCCAGCCCAAGTACGCGTTCTGGTTCGAGGGTTACGGCTGGGGCGTGGAGAACCACGGGGTCGATCCCGATGTCGAGGTCGTGGTGACGCCGCAGGACCATGCGGCGGGGCGGGATCCGCAGCTGGACGAGGCGATCCGGATCGCGCTGGCGTCGCTGGCGGAGACGCCGGCGAAGCGGGCGCCGGAGTTGCCGGAGGCGTAGGGGGTTGGGTGCGGGGGCGGTGCGCCTGCGGCGGGCGTGTTCCCCTGCCCGCCCTTTCCCGTAACCGGGTGCTCCGCCCCCGGACCTCCGCTTCTCAAACGCCGGAGGGGCTGGATTCCGGGCCCGATACCATGCCGTACAACGATCACCACCACCGTCACCACCTACCGAGGAGCCACCCCATGGCAGGAGAACCGCAGCCCGACTGCCTGTTCTGCAAGATCGTCTCGGGTGAGATCCCGGCAACCATCGTCCGCGAGACCGAAACCACCGTCGCCTTCCGGGACATCAACCCGCAGGCCCCCACCCACGTACTCGTCATCCCCCGCGTCCACCACCCGGACGCCGCCGCGCTCGCCGCCGCCGAGCCGGCGATCGCCGCCGACATACTGCGTGAGGCCGGGCAGGTCGCCGCCGACGAGAAGATCGTGGACACCGGTTACCGGGTCGTCCTCAACACCGGCTCCGGCGCCGGCCAGACCGTCTTCCACGCGCACGCCCACGTCCTGGGCGGCCGTGGACTGCAGTGGCCCCCCGGCTAGAAGGATCGATCGCACACCGTGTCCGTACGCGAACTCGTGGTCCTCGGCACCGCCAGCCAGGTCCCGACCAGGCACCGCAACCACAACGGCTATCTGCTGCGCTGGGACGGCGAGGGCATCCTCTTCGACCCCGGTGAGGGCACCCAGCGCCAGATGCTGCGGGCGGGCGTCGCCGCGCACGACATCGACCGGATCTGCGTCACGCACTTCCACGGAGACCACTCGCTCGGCCTGGCCGGGGTGATCCAGCGGATCAACCTCGACCAGGTCCCGCACCCGGTCACCGCGCACTACCCGGCGAGCGGGCAGCACTTCTTCGAGCGGCTGCGGTACGCCACCGCCTACCGCGAGTCCGTCGAGCTGACCGAGTCCCCGGTCGCCGCCGACGGGGTGCTCGCCACCACCGAGGCGTACACGCTCAGCACCCACCAGCTCTCGCACCCCGTCGAGTCGTACGGCTACCGGCTCGTCGAACCCGACGGGCGCCGCATGCTGCCGGAGAAGCTCGCCGAGCACGGCATCAAGGGGCCCGACGTCGGCCGGATCCAGCGCGAGGGCGCCCTCGGCGGCGTCACGCTGGACGACGTCTCCGAGCGCAGGCGCGGCCAGCGGTTCGCGTTCATCATGGACACGAGGCTCTGCGACGGCGTGCGGGTGCTCGCCGAGGGCTGCGACCTGCTGGTCATCGAGTCGACCTTCCTCGACGAGGACGAACGGCTCGCCACCGACCACGGCCATCTGACCGCCGGACAGGCGGGCCGGGTGGCCCGGGACGCGGGCGTGCGGCACCTCGTGCTGACGCACTTCTCGCAGCGGTACGACGACCCGGCCGCCTTCGAGTCCCAGGCCCGCGCGGCCGGGTTCGAGGGCGAACTGACCGTCGCCCAGGACCTCGGCCGGGTTCCCGTGCCCACCCGGCACCCCTGAACACCATCAGCAACACATCAGCACCACCGTCTGTGAGCGTGAAAAACCCGTGCACCTCCCCAAGGCCGAACTCCACCTCCACATCGAAGGCACCCTCGAACCCGAGCTGGCCTTCGCGCTCGCCGGACGCAACGGCGTACAGCTGCCTTACGCGGACACCGAGGAGCTCCGCACCGCCTACCTCTTCGACGACCTGCAGAGCTTCCTCGACCTGTACTACGCGCTGATGGCGGTCCTCCGGACCGAGGAGGACTTCGAGGAGCTCGCCGACGCGTATCTCGCCCGCGCCGCCGCTCAGGGCGTCCGGCACGCGGAGATCTTCTTCGACCCGCAGGCGCACACCGCCCGCGGCGTCCCGATCGGCACCGTCGTCGAGGGGCTCGGCCGGGCGCTGGACCGCAGCGAGGAGAAGCACGGCATCTCCACCCAGCTGATCATGTGCTTCCTGCGCGACCAGTCCGCCGAGTCGGCCCTGGAGACCCTGGAGGCCGTCAAGCCGTATCTGCACCGGATCAGCGCGGTCGGCCTCGACTCGGCGGAGGTCGGCCACCCGCCCGTCAAGTTCCGTGAGGTGTACGAGGCGGCCGGGGCGCTCGGGCTGCGCAAGGTCGCCCACGCCGGCGAGGAGGGCCCGCCCGAGTACATCCGGGAGGCCCTGGACGTCCTCGGGGTCGAGCGCATCGACCACGGGCTGCGCTGCATGGAGGACCCGGACCTGGTGAAGCGGCTGGTCGCGGACCGGGTGCCGCTCACCCTCTGCCCGCTGTCCAACGTACGGCTGCGCGCCGTCGACACCCTGGAGCAGCACCCGCTGCGGGCCATGATGGCCGCCGGACTGCTCTGCACGGTGAACTCCGACGACCCCGCCTACTTCGGCGGATACGTCGGGGACACCTTCCACGCCGTCCACGAGGCGCTCGGCCTGGACCGGGAGCAGCTGCGCACGCTGGCCCGCAACTCCTTCGAGGCGGCCTTCCTCGACCACGACGAGGAGCGCAGGGCGCGCTATCTGTCCGAGGTCGAGGCGTACGCGTTCGACTGACCGACCCCACCCGCAGGGCCGGCCGTCCGGAACGCGTTCCGGACGGGGCGCCTGCGGCGCACGGGCAGGCTGATCTCCGTGACGGCCTGCTCGGGCGCGCCCAGCCTGGGCACGGCGCCGGGCACTGCTCCGGTGGTGACGGCGAGCAGCGCGGCCGGTGCGCCGCCCCGGCGGCGCACCGATCCCGGCACCAGCGGGCGGCCACCGGTGTGCAGGGCGACGGCCGTGACCGGGGCCGCGACCAGGAGCGTGACGGCGCCCAGGATCAGGCCCATGACCGGGTAGCCGGCCTGCTCGGACAGCACACTGCCCAGGACCGGCCCGCAGGCCACCCCGACGGACGACGCGGAGCCCGCGAGGACCGCCCAGCGGCCGCGTACGTCCAGGGAGGCGGCCAGGCCGATCAGGTACGACAGGACCACGGGGTAGATCGTGTTCCAGAGGATCTCGCCGGTCGCGAACTGGGCGAGGTTCCCGGCCGACGAGCTGAGCACGATGCTTGCCGCGATGATCACGGTACCCAGACCGATCGGCACCGCCCGGCCGAGCCTGGCGCCCAGCAGCCCGGCGCCCATCACCCCGAGCAGACCCGCGCCGAGCGCGGCGGCGAACACCGCGCCGATGGTGACCTCGGAGAGCCCTACCCGGTCCACCCCGATCCGGCTGCTGACACCCCACAGCGCGTTCTGCGCCATGGACCAGACGAGCATGCCGCCCGCGAGCACCAGACCGGAACGGCGGTGCGGCAGCCGGCCGGCGACCGGGGCGGTGGAGCCGGTGGGCGTGACGCCGCCGAGCCGTGCGGTGGCGGGCCAGACGAGCAGGGCGACCAGGGCGATGGAGGCGAACGGCAGCCGGTGGCCGCCGCCGAGGTGCGGGACCGTCAGATAGAGGGCGCCCGCCGTCGCTGAGACGCTGAGCAGCCCGAGCGACGAGGTCCGGTGCGGATCGCGCTCGGCGGCGATGCCCGCGGCGGCCACCGCGGTCGCCGTGCCGGAGCCGAAGCCGCCGATCATCGCGCCCATGACCACCAGCGGTACCGACCCGGCCAGGGCGGCGCAGCCGTACCCCACCATGGCCAGTACCAGCCCGATCCGGGCCGGCCGCCGCGGCCCGTACGTCTCGACCCGGCCCGCCAGCGTGAACCCGGCGGTCGCCGAGCTCAGCAGCAGGGCACTGCCGACCAGACCGGCCTGCGCCGTACTGAGACCGAGATAGACGGAGAGCCGCCCGACGATGGTGGGGAGCAGATAGGCGGCGAGGTAGCCGGCGGTGAACACGGCGACCAGGGGCCACGCGGCGCGAGGGCGCGAGGACATGGGCGTTCCTGAAGACATGCCGGAGACGGCAGAGAAGGCAGGGGAGGGCAATGCGGGAAATACGGGGAAGTCGGGCCAGTCGTCGGCAACCGTCGCCGAAGGGGCTCGCGGGCCAATTTGTATCAACCACGGCCAGTTGGCCGAAAGGCGCCCCCATGTGATCTGGGTCACTTATGCGTTTATGCACCGGGAGTGCGGGTAGCAGCGCATGTTTATGCAGGTCAGCGCCCACGTGCCAGGGACCGGAACGGGTCCTGTGGAACCGGCGGCGCGGACCCTCGGGTTACGGCGCTGAATCGGGCACACTGGCCAGATCTGCCACGACCGGGGAGTGCAAGGTGAGTACGGACATTCCAGGTATCGACCCACTGGACGGGCTGCGCGCCCCGCAGGACCCGGACTGCGACGTCTTTCTCACCGGCACGGTCTTCCTCGACATCATCTTCACCGGCCTCGACAGCGCCCCGGTGCGCGGCACCGAGTCCTGGGCACGCGGCATGGGCTCCAGTCCCGGCGGAGTCGCCAACATGGCGACCGCCCTGGCCAGGCTGGGGCTGCACACCTCGCTGGCCGCCGCGTTCGGCGACGACCACTACGGGGAGTACTGCTGGGACGCCCTGGAACAGGGCGAGGGCATCGACCTGTCCATGTCGCACACTGTCCCCGGCTGGCACTCGCCGGTGACCGTCTCGATGGCGTACGAGGGCGAGCGGACGATGGTCTCGCACGGCCACGAGGCCCCCGGCCCCGAGGGCACCCACGGCACCGCGATCTCCGCCGGGGAACCCCCGTTCCCGCGCTGCCCGCCCCGCGCCCGCGCCGCCGTCGCCTCGCTCGCCCCCGGCCGCAGCGAGCCCTGGGTCGCCACCGCGGCCCGCAACGGCGCCCGGATCTTCGCCGACGTCGGCTGGGACGAGACCGGCTGCTGGGACCTGGACGCCCTCGCCGACCTGGAGCACTGCCAGGCCTTCCTCCCCAACGCCGAGGAGGCGATGCGCTACACCCGCACCGACTGCCCGCGCGCCGCCGCTCACGCCCTGGCCGAGCGCGTACCGCTGGCCGTGGTCACCCTGGGTGCGGAGGGCGCGTACGCGGTGGACTCGGCGACCGGGGCGAGCGCCGAGGTGCCCGCGATCGAGGTCGAGGCGCTCGACCCCACCGGCGCGGGCGACGTCTTCGTCGCCGGTTTCGTCACCGGCACCCTGGCGAACTGGCCGCTGGCCGACCGGCTGGCCTTCGCCGGACTGACCGCGGCGCTCTCGGTCCAGGAGTTCGGCGGATCGCTGTCGGCACCGGGCTGGGCGGAGATCGCCGCCTGGTGGCAGCAGATCCGCACCTTCGCCGACCAGGACCCGGCCGCGCTCCAGCGGTACGCCTTCCTGGAGGAGCTGCTGCCCGCCGCCGCCCGGCCCTGGCCGCTGCGCCGGGCGGTCCCGACGATCGGCTTCCGCCGTCCCGCCTGACGGCCGCACACACCTGTTCGTGAGCGTGTGCGAAAAAGCTCTCGGTGTTGTCGGTGCGGAGTCGTAGGCTTGGTAATCCGAGAGGTTGTCGATCGGCGAGAACCTTGCAACGGGAGGTATGTGCAGGCCACAGAGCCGGCCCATGACTCAGACACCCACAGCCCAGACCCCTGCGCCGAGGCAGGCGCGAGCCCATTTCACCGTCCCTGCCAGCCATCCGATGGTGACCGTTCTGGGCTCAGGCGACGCCTTGCTGCGCGTGATCGAGACGGCCTTCCCGGCGGCCGACATCCACGTCCGGGGAAACGAGGTCAGCGCCGCCGGAGACGCGACGGAAGTCGCGCTGATCCAGCGCCTGTTCGACGAGATGATGCTGGTGCTCCGCACCGGTCAGCCGATGACGGAGGACGCAGTGGAACGCTCGATCGCCATGCTCAGGGCGAGTGAGAGAGGCGAGGGGGACGGCCAGGAGACACCGGCCGAGGTGCTCACCCAGAACATCCTCTCCAGCCGCGGTCGCACGATCCGCCCCAAGACGCTCAACCAGAAGCGGTACGTCGACGCGATCGACAAGCACACGGTCGTCTTCGGCATCGGCCCCGCCGGTACCGGCAAGACCTATCTCGCCATGGCGAAGGCCGTCCAGGCCCTGCAGTCCAAGCAGGTCAACCGGATCATCCTGACCCGTCCCGCGGTCGAGGCGGGCGAGCGGCTCGGCTTCCTGCCGGGCACGCTCTACGAGAAGATCGACCCGTATCTGCGCCCGCTCTACGACGCGCTGCACGACATGCTCGACCCCGATTCGATCCCGCGGCTGATGGCGGCGGGCACGATCGAGGTGGCGCCCCTGGCGTACATGCGCGGCCGCACGCTCAACGACGCGTTCATCATCCTCGACGAGGCGCAGAACACCAGCGCCGAGCAGATGAAGATGTTCCTGACCCGGCTCGGCTTCGACTCGAAGATCGTCATCACCGGTGACGTCACCCAGGTCGACCTGCCGAACGGCACCAAGAGCGGTCTGCGCCAGGTCCAGGAGATCCTGGACGGCGTCGAGGACGTCCACTTCTCCCGGCTCACCTCCCAGGATGTCGTCCGGCACAAGCTGGTCGGCCGTATCGTCGACGCGTACGAGAAGTACGACAGCCGAGACAGCCACAACGGGAAGCAGTAGCAGCGCACCATGTCGATCGACGTCAACAACGAGTCCGGAACCGAGGTCGACGAGCAGGCGATCCTCGACATCGCCCGCTACGCACTCGCGCGGATGCGGATCCACCCGCTCTCCGAGCTCTCGGTGATCGTGGTGGACACCGACGCCATGGAACAGCTCCACATCCAGTGGATGGACCTCCCGGGCCCGACCGATGTCATGTCCTTCCCGATGGACGAGCTGCGTCCGCCGGCCAAGGACGACGAGGAGCCCCCGCAGGGGCTCCTCGGTGACATCGTGCTCTGCCCCGAGGTCGCCAAGAAGCAGGGCGAGGACGCGGAGACCCAGCACTCCATGGACGAGGAGCTCCAGCTCCTCACGGTCCACGGCGTGCTGCACCTCCTCGGGTACGACCACGAGGAGCCGGACGAGAAGGCCGAGATGTTCGGCCTCCAGGCCGCGATCGTCGACGGCTGGCGCGCCGAGCACGGCCTGACCGGCCCGTCGCCCGCCCCCACCGTGTCGTGAGCGTTCCTCTCGTCCTGGGGGCCGTCCTGCTGGTCGTCGTCGGCTGGCTGGCGGCCTGCGCGGAGGCGGGCATCGCCCGTGTCTCCAGCTTCCGGGCCGCCGAGGCGGTCCGCTCCGGGCGGCGCGGCAGCCAGAAGCTGGAACAGGTCGCGGCGGATCCGACCCGCTATCTCAACGTCGCCCTGCTGGTGCGGGTCGCCTGTGAGATGTCGGCCGCCGTGCTCGTCACGTACGCCTGTCTGAAGGAGTTCCCGGAGACCTGGGAGGCGCTGGCCGTCGCCATGGGCGTGATGGTCCTCGTCTCCTACGTCGCCATCGGGGTGTCGCCGCGCACCATCGGCCGCCAGCACCCGCTGAACACGGCCACGGCCGCGGCGTACGTCCTGCTGCCGCTGGCCAGGGTCATGGGCCCGATCCCGCAGCTGCTGATCCTCATCGGCAACGCGCTGACCCCGGGCAAGGGGTTCCGCAAGGGCCCGTTCGCCAGCGAGGCCGAACTGCGTGCGATGGTCGACCTCGCCGAGGCGGAGTCGCTGATCGAGGACGAGGAGCGCCGCATGGTGCACTCCGTCTTCGAGCTCGGTGACACGCTCGTGCGCGAGGTCATGGTGCCGCGGACGGACCTGGTCTGCATCGAGCGCTACAAGACGATCCGTCAGGCGCTGACCCTGGCCCTGCGCTCCGGTTTCTCGCGGATCCCGGTCACCGGGGAGAACGAGGACGACATCGTCGGCATCGTGTATCTCAAGGACCTGGTCCGCAAGACCCACATCAACCGCGAGTCCGAGGCCGATCTGGTCTCCACGGCGATGCGGCCGGCGGCCTTCGTGCCCGACACCAAGAACGCCGGTGACCTGCTGCGCGAGATGCAGCAGGAGCGCAGCCACGTCGCCGTCGTGATCGACGAGTACGGCGGCACGGCGGGCATCGTCACCATCGAGGACATCCTCGAAGAGATCGTCGGCGAGATCACCGACGAGTACGACCGCGAACTGCCGCCCGTCCAGGAGCTGGGGAACGGCTGCTTCCGGGTGACCGCGCGCCTCGACATCGGCGACCTCGGGGAGCTGTTCGGCCTCGACGAGTACGACGACGAGGACGTGGAGACCGTCGGCGGACTGCTGGCCAAGGCGCTGGGGCGGGTCCCGATCGCCGGGGCGTCGGCGGTGGTCGACCTGCCGGACGGCCGCCGGCTGAGGCTGACCGCGGAGTCCCCGGCGGGCCGCCGCAACAAGATCGTCACGGTGCTGGTGGAGCCCGTGGCGTCCCAGGGGGAGGGCGAGGGATGACCCCGCAGCAGCTCAGGGCGTTCTGCCTGGAGTTCAACGCGAGCGCCGAGGAATTCCCGTTCGGGCCGGAGACCTCCGTCTTCAAGGTGCTCGGCAAGATGTTCGCGCTCAGCACGCTGGACGCGCGGCCGCTGACGGTGAACCTGAAGTGCGATCCGGACGAGGCGGTGCGGCTGCGGGAGAAGTACGACGCGGTGGTGCCGGGCTGGCACATGAACAAACGGCACTGGAACACGGTGACGGTGTCCGGGGTGCCGGGCCGGGTGCTCCGCGAGCTGATCGAGGACTCCTACGACCTGGTGGTGGCGGGGCTGCCGAAGGCGGACCGGTTGCGGCTCGACCGGCCGTAGGCGGTGCGCGGGCGAGTGCGCCCGGTTCGTATGCTCGGCACATGACTGAGAGCACCGACCTCGGCCCCGAGGACCGCAAGATCGTCACGCTGGCGCGCAGCGCCCGCGCCCGCAACGGTGTGCCGGAGGGCGCGGCCGTACGGGACGAGACCGGGCGTACGTACGTCGCCGGCACCGTACGGCTGGAGTCGCTGAAACTCAGCGCGCTGCAGACCGCCGTGGCGATGGCCGTGGCCAGCGGGGCCACCTCCCTGGAGGCGGCCGCGGTCGTCTCCGAGGCCGAGACCCCGTCGGACGAGGACCGTGCCGCGGTACGGGACCTGGGCGGCCCGGACACCCCCGTCCTGCTCGCCGGGCCCGACGGCACACTGCGGGTCAGCGTGACGGCGGGCTGACGCCGGCCGAATCCGCACATCGTGTACGAACGCCCCGCGCCCGACCGACCGGCGCGGGGCGTTCGCACACCGTGTGCGGGAATCACGGATCTTGACAGCATCTGATGGTTCATCAGCCGATGCGTATCGCTTCCATTGACTTCTTCGGGGCCGGAGCCGTCAATGGGCCCCCGTCGGCGCGGAAGAGCCGCTGCGCCGCATCGCAGGAGGGGGCTCCATGCGTCCGACCGTCCGAAGAATCAGCATGCGAAGATCCGGCGCCCGAAGACGGCCCGCAGTCGGTCGCCGCTGGGCCGCCGCGCTGGGTGTCGGCGCGCTCGTCGTGGCCGGGGGAGGGGGGCTCGCGAGCCCCGCGCAGGCCATGGTGACCGCCTCGGTTCCGGTGGACTTCCCCACCCACTGCATCCCGCCGGCCATCGCGGGCATCCCGCCGATCGACGGGACGACGAAGGCCGAGATCACCGTCGACAACGCCGCCCCGGAGGTGGGCGACACGGTCACGGTCACGTACACCGTCGTCGAGCCGGCCGCCGGCAACCCGGTAGATCTGGCACTGCCCGCCGACATCATGACGCCGACCGGCAAGGTCACCGTCGGCGGTGCGCAGACCGCGAGCGTCACCGTCGCGGGCCCGAAGAAGAACGACCCGGTACCCGGCAAGGGCGCCTTCCCGTCGTTCTCGATGACCGGCACCTTCACGGTCACCGCGCCCGGCTCGATCACGCTGTCGCCCGGCGACTACAACATCCACACCAGCTACATCATGGAGCTGGACACGCCCTGCACCGTGACGGATCCGCCCGCCCCCGTCTCCGAGACGATCATCGCGACGGACGGCGGCGGCCAGGTCAACGAGCGTGCCATCCAGCTCGGGGCCGCGTCCGGCAAGGCGGGCGACGAGGTCACCGTCACCGGGTCGAAGTTCACCCCGGGCGCGGACATCACCCTCGCCGGCCGGGCCGGTGACGCCCAGACCGCCGACACGGCCACCGTCAAGGCGGACGGCTCCGGCGGCTTCAGCGGCCGGCTCACCGTCGACGATCCGGCGACCACCGGCATCGTCGCCTACGAGGGCGGCGGCTGGGACCCGGCCAAGGGCGCGGGCCCGCAGGCCTACACCGTCACCGGTGGCGGCGGCGAGACCCCGGACGGCAGCCAGAAGCTCAATACCTCCATCAAGGCGGGCACGCTCTCCATGGTCCAGGCCGGGGACACCGTCGAGATGTCGGCGGTCGACTTCGGCCGGGGCGGCGCCTCCCGCGGCTCCCTGCAGACGGTGACGGTCGAGGACTTCCGCGGCGGCCCCGCGGGCTGGTCCCTGACCGGAAAGGTCACCGACTTCAAGGGCCCCGGCGGCGCGACGATCGGCGCGTCCGCACTCGCCTGGACCCCGGTCTGCGCGACGAAGCCCGGCAGCCCCAGTACCTGCGCGGCGGGTTCCGAGGGGTCGGTCGGCAGCGCGGGCGCCACGCTGGCGTCCACGCCCAACGGGACCGTCACCGGCGGCGAGTTCACCGTCGACGCCCGGCTCGCGCTGAACGTACCGGCGTACACCGCCCCCGGCGCGTACTCCGGCGTGCTCACCCTCACCCTCGCGTGATCGAACGCTCCCGAGCAACCGGCGGACCGGGCGCGCACCCGCCCGGACCGCCCGTCCCGACCACCACCCGGGGGTTCCGCACCGTGCGCAACATCTACGTACTGCTCCTGGCCGGCGCCCTCCTGCTGATCGGCGCGCCCGCCGCCCACGCCGCGGACAATGGCAGCTGGTCGGTCTACCCGGCCACCGAACGGTCCGGTCAGCGCCCGTACTTCTACCTCTCGGCCGACCCGGGCGCCACGCTCCACGACAAGGTCACCGTCACCAACAAGACGGACCGGCCGGAGACCTTCCGGCTGTACGCGGCCGACGCCTACAACACCGCACGCGACGGCGGGTACGCCGTACGGGCCCGCGACGAGAGACAGCGCTCGGTCGGCGCCTGGGCGAGGACCGGCCGCGACCGGGTCACCGTGGAGCCGCACGGCTCGGTCACCGTCCCGGTCACCATCGCCGTCCCCGAGAACGCCGAACCGGGCGACCACCCCGGCGCGCTCGTCGCCCTCGACGAGCGCATCGACCCCGCCGACGCCGGTGCCGTCGCCGTCGGCATCCAGAAGGCGGTCGGCGCCCGGATCTATCTGCGGGTGAACGGGCCGACCATGCCCGCGCTCTCCGTGGACGACATCCGGGTCGAGCACTCCCAGCCGCTGGTCCCCGGCACCGGGAAGAGCCGGGCCGTCATCTCGTACACGCTCCACAACCGGGGCAATGTCACCCTCAGCCCCAAGGTCGCCCTCAAGGCCGAGGGACTCTTCGGCCGCACCCTGCTCGCCCGCGACCTGAAGAGGATCCCCGCCGAGCTGCTGCCCCGCCAGGAGGTCCGGCTGACCGAACAGTGGGCCGACGCGCCCCAGCTGGAATGGGGCGAGATCCGGCTGACCGCGAGCGCCCGCGAGACCCGCGAGTCCGCCACCGCCTCGTACTTCGCCCTGCCCTGGCTGGTGGCCGGGATCCTGCTGGTGATCGTCGGCGGGGGTACGGGGATGTGGATACGGGCCCGCCGGAGCCGCTCTGGCACCGCCTGAGGCGACACCCGACAGGCCCCGCCGCGGCCCTTGGTGCGGCGGGGCCGCCGGGATCGGGGACAATGGGCGCCATGAGCGTTCGACCTGACACAGAAGCCGCCGCGCAGCAGGCTGCGGACAAAGCCCCCCACCGGGCCGGTTTCGCCTGCTTCGTGGGCCGCCCCAACGCGGGCAAGTCCACCCTCACGAACGCTCTGGTCGGCCAGAAGGTGGCAATCACCTCCAACCGGCCGCAGACCACCCGGCACACCGTGCGCGGCATCGTGCACCGCGACGACGCGCAGCTGATCCTGGTCGACACCCCCGGCCTCCACAAGCCGCGCACGCTGCTGGGCGAGCGGCTCAACGACGTCGTACGGACCACCTGGGCCGAGGTCGACGTCATCGGCTTCTGCCTGCCCGCCGACCAGAAGCTCGGCCCCGGCGACAAGTACATCGTCAAGGAACTCGCGGGCATCAAGAAGACCCCGAAGATCGCCATCATCACCAAGACCGACCTGGTCGACTCCAAGCAGCTCGCCGAACAGCTGCTCGCCGTCTCCCGCCTCGGCGAGGAGCTCGGCTTCGAGTGGGCGGAGATCATTCCGGTCTCCGCGGTCAAGGACACCCAGGTCGGCCTGCTGGGCGACCTGATCGCCCCGCTGCTCCCGGTGAGCCCGCCGCTCTACCCGGAGGGCGACCTCACCGACGAGCCCGAGATGGTCATGGTCGCGGAGCTGATCCGCGAGGCCGCGCTGGAAGGCGTACGGGACGAGCTGCCGCACTCCATCGCGGTCGTCGTCGAGGAGATGCTGCCGCGCGAGGGCCGCCCGGCGGACAAGCCGCTGCTCGACATCCACGCCAACGTCTACATCGAGCGTCCCAGCCAGAAGGGCATCATCATCGGCCCGAAGGGCAAGCGGCTGAAGGACGTCGGTACGAAGTCGCGCAAGCACATCGAGGCACTGCTCGGCACACCGGTCTTCCTGGACCTCCATGTGAAGGTCGCGAAGGACTGGCAGCGCGATCCGAAGCAGCTGCGCAAGCTGGGGTTCTGAGTTCTGCCCGGTCCGGCGGCCGGAGAACGGCGCAGCTGCCCGAAGCCGCTGAGGCCCCCGGGGTCGAAGGGTGCGAGGGCGGCGGTCGAGATGGGGCCCGAAGCAGCTGCGCAAGCTCGGCTTCTGACCCGGGTCGCAGGCTCGGGGCGTGACCCGGAGACCGGCCTCACGCGCCCTCCTTCAGGACGCGTGAGACCAGTGCCCGCTGGGCGTCGGTCAGCCTCGGGTCCGCGCAGTGCACCGTCCGGTCGCCGACCGTGATCCGGTACCGGAAGCCGTCCGGCACGCCCTTGGGCGGGGCGGCGTGGCCCGCGGCGAGCGCCGATTCGGCCAGAGCCTCCCACTCCGGGGCGTCGTCCCGCCCGGCGGTGTCGACCTCGCTGTGGCGTGCGATGCCGGCGAAGCCGCCGGTCCTGCTGACCTGAATCCGCATGCGATGTCCTCCAACGCCGGACGGGCTGGGGCAAGGGCCGGATCGCACTACGCGGTCGGTACGCCCACTTCCGACCACGCCTTCAGGACGGCCTCGGCCTCGTCGCCCTCGCCGAAGCGGCTGCGGGCCGCGGCGACCGTCAGCCGGGCGAAGGACGCGAAGTCCGCGTCCACGGCCAGTTGACCACCTGTGAGCACATCGAACCAGAGCTGGCCGGCACGCTCCCACGCATTGCCGCCGAGCGCCGTCGCCAGCAGATAGAACGCGCGGTTCGGGATGCCGGAGTTGAGGTGCACCCCGCCGTTGTCCTCGCTGGTGTGGACGTAGTCCTCCATCTTCGCGGGCTGCGGGTCCTTGCCCAGCACGTCGTCGTCGTACGCCGTGCCCGGCGCCTTCATCGAGCGCAGCGCGACGCCCTGGACGCGGGGGGCCAGCAGCCCGGCGCCGATCAGCCAGTCGGCCTGGTCGGCGTTCTGGCCCAGCGTGTACTGCTTGACCAGGGAGCCGAAGACGTCGGACATGGATTCGTTGAGCGCGCCGGACTGGCCGTAGTAGCTCAGGTTGGCGGTGTACTGGGTCAGGCCGTGGGCCAGCTCGTGGCCGATCACGTCGATGGCGACGGTGAAGTCCAGGAAGATCTCCCCGTCCCCGTCGCCGAAGACCATCTGCTCGCCGTCGAAGAAGGCGTTGTTGTACTTCTCGTCGTAGTGCACGGAACCGATCAGCGGCAGTCCGTTGCCGTCGATCGAACGGCGGCCGTACGCCTTGAGCAGCAGTTCGAAGGTGGCGCCGAGTCCCGCGTACGCGCGGTTGACGCTCGCGTCCTTCGTCGGATCCTGGCCCTCGGCGCGGACCTCGGTGCCGGGCAGCTGGGTGCCGTTGCGGCAGTCGTACAGGGTGCGGTCGGGCTTGTCGGACGCTTCCCCCTCGGTCGCGGGGGCGACGGGCACGGTGACGACCGTGGCCATCTGGCGGCGGGTGCGGCGGGCCGCGTCGCTCTCCAGGGTGCGACGGGCCGGACCGGCGAGATCGGGGTTGTCGGACTGCGACAGCTTGTCGAGGACCTGGGGCGGCACGATCGTGCAGAAGACGGGGTGGAATCCGTGCTGTGACTGAGGGTGCATACAGCCGACTGTGGCAGCAGGTAATCGCCATGTCACTGGTTGCGATCAGGATTGACGAAATGGAGTGATCGATCACCGTTGGGCGTTTCCTGCGCCCGGTCCCGCATACTGATACGGGACCGGCGTATCAGGCGCCTCTCGGCTAGTCTCGTCGCATCATGCGTTTCGGGCTGCTTCTTCTTAGCTGCCGCGGCGAGGGCCTGTAGTCGTAGGCCGACCCCCTCCCCGCGGAGTCTGGTGTTGCAGCGACACAGTCGGCCGTCCCACTTGGTTGGACCCCGAGGAGCCGTACGCCATGACCGCCGCAAATCCCGCTCAGTCCCCCGCTGAAACCGCTGTCGGCCGTCCGACGCCGATCACCAACGCGACTCAGCTGCAGAAGCCGTCCGGGATGCCGATCCACAAGTACGGCACCTACGAGGCCGTCGACATCCCCGACCGCACCTGGCCGGACAACCGGATCACCGTCGCGCCCCGCTGGCTCTCCACCGACCTGCGCGACGGCAACCAGGCCCTGATCGACCCGATGTCGCCGGCCCGCAAGCGCGAGATGTTCGATCTGCTCGTACGCATGGGCTACAAGGAGATCGAGGTCGGCTTCCCGTCCTCCGGCGAGACCGACTTCGCGTTCGTCCGCTCCATCATCGAAGAGGGCGCGATCCCCGAGGACGTGACGATCTCCGTCCTGACGCAGGCCCGCGAGGACCTGATCGAGCGGACCGTAGAGTCCATCGTCGGCGCCCGCCGCGCCACCGTGCACCTGTACAACGCGACGGCGCCCACCTTCCGCCGGGTCGTCTTCCGCGGTTCCAAGGACGACATCAAGCAGATCGCCGTGGACGGCACGCGGCTGGTCATGGAGTACGCGGAGAAGCTGCTGGGCCCGGAGACGACCTTCGGCTACCAGTACAGCCCCGAGATCTTCACCGACACCGAGCTGGACTTCGCCCTGGAGGTCTGCGAGGCGGTCTGCGACGTCTGGCAGCCCGAGGAGGGCCGCGAGATCATCCTCAACCTGCCCGCCACCGTGGAGCGTTCGACGCCGTCCACGCACGCGGACCGGTTCGAGTGGATGTCGCGCAATCTGTCGCGCCGCGAGTTCGTCTGCCTGTCGGTCCACCCGCACAACGACCGCGGCACCGCCGTCGCCGCCGCCGAGCTGGCCATCATGGCCGGTGCGGACCGGATCGAGGGCTGCCTGTTCGGCCAGGGCGAGCGCACCGGCAACGTCGACCTGGTCACCCTGGGCATGAACCTGTTCTCGCAGGGCGTCGACCCGCAGATCGACTTCTCGCAGATCGACGAGATCCGCCGCACCAGCGAGTACTGCAACCAGATGGAGGTCCACCCGCGCCACCCCTACGCGGGCGACCTGGTCTACACCGCCTTCTCCGGCTCCCACCAGGACGCCATCAAGAAGGGCTTCGACGCCATGGAGGCCGACGCGGCCGCCCAGGGCGAGGGCGTGACCATCGATGATCTCGAGTGGGCGGTGCCGTACCTGCCGATCGACCCGAAGGACGTCGGCCGCAGCTACGAGGCCGTCATCCGGGTCAACTCGCAGTCCGGCAAGGGCGGAATCGCCTATGTCCTGAAGAACGACCACAAGCTGGACCTGCCGCGCCGGATGCAGATCGAATTCTCCCGGATCATTCAGGCCAAGACGGATGCCGAGGGCGGCGAGGTCACGCCCACGCAGATCTGGTCCACGTTCCGCGACGAGTACCTGCCCAACCCGGAGAACGCCTGGGGTCGCGTACAGATCCGCACCGGCCAGACCACGACCGGCTCCGACGGCAAGGACACGATCACCGTCGAGGCGACCGTGGACGGCGCGGACACCGTGCTGACCGGCACCGGCAACGGACCGATCTCCGCGTTCTTCGAAGCGCTGCAGGCCATCGGTATCGACGCCCGTCTCCTGGACTACACCGAGCACACCATGAGCGAGGGCGCCAGCTCCCAGGCCGCCTCGTACATCGAGTGCGCGATCGACGGAAAGGTCCTGTGGGGCATCGGCATCGACGCCAACACCACGCGGGCCTCGCTGAAGGCGGTCGTCTCCGCCGTCAACCGCGCCACCCGCTGATCCGGCGCCCGGAAGGGCAAAGCCGCACGGCCGAAGACCCCGTCCACCCGCACCCGGGGGGCGGGGTTCGGCCATCTCCGGACGGTTGTGACGACCGAGGTACTGACGCCGCATCACGACTGTGGTTAACATCACGTCCACACGGCAATGTTGCCGGAGGGGGCACCTCCCGTGCCCTTGGGGCTACGGGGGAGTTACGGAGGTGTGCGACGTGCGGTCAGCCCTGGGACAACGCGCCATGAAGCTGCGAATCTGCGGCATCCGCACCATCTGGGACCCCGTCGGCGACGGGGAGTTCTACTGCCCCGGCTGCGGCGGCGACCGCAACTACCGCAGGCTCACCGGCCGTCGGCGCTTCGCGGTGCTCGGCGTACCGATGGTGCGGCGCGGCACTGTGGGCCCCGTCGTCGAATGCGCCGCCTGCCGGGAGCACTTCGGCACCGATGTGCTCGACCACCCCACCACCACCCGGCTCTCCGCCATGCTCCGGGACGCCGTCCACACCGTCGCGCTCGGTGTCCTCGCGGCCGGCGGCACCACTTCCCGCACGGTGCTGGAGACCGCGGCCGCCATCGTGCGCGGCGCCGGAATCGACGACTGCACCGAGGAACAGCTCTGCACCGTCGTCGAGGTCCTCGCCGCCGACACCGGCCAGGGCTCCGCCTTCGACCCCGCGGCCGAGGCGTGCGGAGCGGCCCTCGCCATCGAACTGCACGAGGCGCTGGAACCCCTCGCCCCTCATCTGGCCCCCGCCGGACGCGAATCGATTCTGCTCCAGGGCGCCAGGATCGCGCTCGCCGACGGCCCGTACGGACAGGCGGAGCGCGAGGTGCTGACCACGGTCGGTGGCGCGCTGCAGATCTGCGCCCAGGACACCGCCCGACTGCTCGCCGAGGCGGCGCGCACCCCCTCCTGACGGTCCCGGATGGGGCCGGGGGCCCCGTCGGCCGTCCCCGTACCGGACAATGGACGCATGAGCTTGTTCCGGGACGACGGCGTGGTGCTGCGCACGCAGAAGCTGGGCGAGGCCGACCGGATCATCACGATCCTGACCCGCGGCCACGGCCGGGTACGCGCCGTCGCGCGCGGGGTGCGCCGCACGAAGTCCAAGTTCGGGGCGCGGCTGGAACCCTTCTCCCACGTCGACGTGCAGTTCTTCGCCCGCGGCAGCGAACTCATCGGCCGCGGACTGCCGCTCTGCACCCAGAGCGAGACCATCGCTCCGTACGGTGGCGGCATCGTCACCGACTACGCCCGCTACACCGCGGGCACCGCGATGCTGGAGACCGCCGAGCGGTTCACCGACCACGAGGGCGAGCCCGCGGTCCAGCAGTACCTGCTGCTCGTCGGCGGGCTGCGCACCCTCGCCCGCGGCGAACACGAGCCGCATCTCATCCTCGACGCCTTCCTGCTGCGCTCGCTCGCCGTCAACGGCTACGCACCCAGCTTCGAGGACTGCGCCAGGTGCGGAATGCCCGGACCGAACCGGTTCTTCTCCGTCGCGGCGGGCGGCGTCATATGCGGCGACTGCCGGGTGCCCGGCAGCGTCGTACCCTCGGCTGAGGCCGTCACTCTGCTGAGCGCGCTGCTCAGCGGCGACTGGGAGACGGCGGACGCATGCGAGGCGCGTCATGTCAGGGAGGGGAGCGGGCTGGTGTCCGCCTATCTGCACTGGCACCTGGAGCGCGGGCTGCGCTCATTGCGGTACGTAGAGAAGTGACACAGGCAGATCAGGCACAGGGAGCGAGACAGTTCATGGCAGTACGCGGGATGCTCGGCGGCCGTAACCGGCGCGACTACAAGACCCCGGAGCCGCACCCCTCCGGTGCCACGCCCCCGAAGATCCCCGGCGAGCTGGTGCCCAAGCACGTGGCCGTCGTGATGGACGGCAACGGCCGCTGGGCCAAGGAACGCGGCCTCCCGCGCACCGAGGGCCACAAGGTCGGCGAGGGCGTCGTCATGGACGTTCTCAAGGGCTGCATCGAGATGGGCGTCAAGAACCTCTCGCTGTACGCGTTCTCCACCGAGAACTGGAAGCGGTCCCCGGAGGAGGTGAAGTTCCTCATGAACTTCAACCGGGACGTCATCCGCCGCCGCCGCGACGAGATGGACGAACTGGGTATCCGCATCCGCTGGGTGGGCCGCATGCCCAAGCTGTGGAAGTCCGTGGTCCAGGAGCTCCAGGTCGCCCAGGAGCAGACCAAGGACAATGACAGGATGACGCTGTACTTCTGCGTCAACTACGGCGGCCGGGCCGAGATCGCCGACGCCGCGCAGCGCATCGCGCAGGACGTCGCGGCCGGGAAGCTGGACCCGTCCAAGGTCAACGAGAAGACCTTCGCGAAGTACATCTACTACCCGGACATGCCGGACGTCGACCTCTTCGTCCGTCCCAGCGGCGAGCAGCGCACGTCCAACTACCTGATCTGGCAGAGCGCCTACGCCGAGATGGTCTTCCAGGACGTGCTGTGGCCGGACTTCGACCGCCGCGACCTGTGGCGCGCCTGCCTGGAGTTCGCCCAGCGGGACCGGCGCTTCGGCGGTGCGGTGGAGGCGGGGACCGCCGGTCCGGCCGTCTGACCCTGCCGTTACGATTCCGCCCCATGACGACTCAGGGGTGGGACGGAGAGGGGGCCGTGGTCGAGCTGGAGTACCAGCCGACCACGGCCGATTTCGCGGAGGCGCTGAACGCCCGCGCGAAGATCAGCAGGAGCGGCCGCATGCAGCGCAAGCTGCTGATCCTGATGCCGGCGGTGGCCGTGCTGATGGGAATCCTGATCGCGCTCGGCGGGGACGGCCCGGGGGCGCCCTTCTGGGTGGCGCTCGTCTTCGTGATGGTGGCCGTGATCCTGACGCCCTGGCTCCAGGGCCGGCAGCTGTACCGGTTCGCCGCGAGCCAGGGCACCTGCCGCACAGTGGTGCGCGAGACCGGCATACAGGTGGTCACGGACCACAGCACCACGACCGTCAGCTGGCCGATGGTGCCCCGCTACCGGGAGACGCCGGAGCTCTTCGTACTGTTCAGCGACGACAAGCAGGCCATCGGGATCACCATGCTGCCCAAGCGCGGTGTGCGCGGGCCGGACGACCTCGACCGGCTGCGCAGCGTGCTCGACCGCAACGTACGAAGGCTCTGAGACGGGCGAGGTGCGCGGGGGCGCCGCCCCCGCGCCGTCACTTCTTCGCGGCCGCGCACTCCGCGCAGGTACCGAAGATCTCCACCGTATGGGCCACGTTCACATACCCGTGCTGAGCGGCGATGGTCTCCGCCCACTGTTCCACCGCGGGCCCCTCTACCTCCACGGCCTTGCCGCACATCCGGCACACCAGGTGGTGATGGTGGTCCCCGGTCGAGCAGCGCCGGTACACGGACTCGCCGTCCGTGGTGCGCAGCACGTCGACCTCGCCGGCGTCGGCGAGGGACTGAAGGGTGCGGTAGACGGTGGTCAGCCCGACCGAGTCACCGCGGTGCTTGAGCACATCGTGCAGCTCCTGGGCGCTGCGGAACTCGTCCACCTCGTCGAGCGCCGCCGCCACCGCCGCCCGCTGCCGGGTTGACCGGCCGCGTACCGGGGCCGCGTTCGTTCCACTGATCGGCGCCGTCGCCACAGCAGCCTCCTCGTGTCGCCCGTACCTGTGTCGGGCCATTGTGCCAGCCCGTCCGGGCGTCACGGTCAAACGCGGAGCTCGTCCGGGGCCGGACGGGAGGCCGGTACCTCCAGGGTGCACTCCTCGGACGCCGCTTCGCTCCGGCGGGCGCGGCTTCTGGCCAGCGGGGTCGCCAGCAGCGTCAGGGCGACGAAGACCGCGATGGCCAGCAGCACGATCGTCGCGCCGGGCGGGACGTCCTGGTAGTACGAGGTGACGGTGCCGGCCAGGGTCACCGCCGTACCGATGACGACCGACAGCACGAACGTCACCCTGAAGGACCTGGAGATCTGCTGCGCGGCCGCGACCGGCACCACCATCAGGGCGCTGACCAGCAGCAGCCCGACGACCCGCATCGCGACGGTGACGGTCACCGCCGCCGTCACGGCGACCAGCAGATTCAGCGCGCGCACCGGCAGACCGGTGACCCGGGCGAACTCCTCGTCCTGGCTGACCGCGAACAGCTGGCGGCGCAGCCCCAGTGTCACCAGCAGCACGAAGGAGGCCAGCACACAGATCGAGGTGATGTCCTCGGCGGAGACCGTGGACAGGGAGCCGAAGAGGTACGAGGTGAGGTTGGCGTTGGAGCCGGTGTCGGAGAGGTTGATCAGCAGCACACCGCCCGCCATGCCGCCGTAGAACAGCATGGCCAGCGCGATGTCGCCGCGGGTGCGTCCGTACCAGCGGATCAGCTCCATCACGACGGCGCCGGCGACGGCGACCGCCGTGGCCATCCAGACCGGGTTGGTGGAGAGCAGGAAGCCGAGGCCGACACCGGTCATCGCGATATGGCCGATGCCGTCGCCCATCAGGGCCTGGCGGCGCTGGACGAGGTAGATGCCGACGGCGGGCGCGATGACGCCGACGAGCACGGCGGCGAGCAGGGCCCGCTGCATGAAGGGAGGGTCGAGGAATTCCATGGTCAGCTCAGCAGTCCCGTACGGACGGGCTCGGAGGCCGCGTGGGGGTGTACATGGTCGTGTCCGGGCAGGGCGTGCTGGCCCAGCGCCTTCGGCGGCGGCCCGTCGTGCATCACGCAGCCGTCGCGCAGCACGATCGCGCGGTCGATCAGCGGCTCCAGCGGGCCGAGCTCGTGCAGTACGAGCAGTACCGTGGCGCCGGCCGCGACCTGCTCGCGCAGGGTCGCGGCGAGGATCTCCTGGCTGGCCAGGTCGACGCCGGCCATCGGCTCGTCCATGATCAGCAGCTCGGGTTCGGCGGCCAGCGCGCGGGCGATCAGCACCCGCTGGTGCTGCCCGCCGGAGAGCGCGCCCACCGAGTCCTTGGCCCGGTCGGCGAGGCCGACGAGCTCGATGGCCCGGTCGACGGCGGCCCGGTCGGCCTTGCGGAGCAGGCCCAGCTTCGTGCGGGACAGCCGCCCGGAGGTGACGACCTCACGGATCGTGGCGGGGACGCCGCCGGCCGCCGTGGTGCGCTGGGGTACGTAACCGATCCGCGCCCAGGAGCGGAAGCGGCGCAGCGGGGTGCCGAACAGTTCGACGGAGCCGCCGGTGAGCGGGACCTGGCCGATGACGGAGCGTACGGCGGTCGACTTGCCCGAGCCGTTGGCGCCGAGCAGGGCGGCGACCTCGCCGCGGTGGACGGTCAGGTCGATGCCCCGCAGCACCGGACGCGCACCGAGCGTGGCCGTGGCGCCCCGCAGGGCTATCACGGGGTCGGTCGTGGTGCTCCCGGTCTCGGGCATGTGCGCCTCCGATGCTGCTGTGGCGGGTGTTACGGGGGTCACTTCGCGCCGAGCGCCTTCTGCAGGGCGGCGAGGTTGGACTGCATGACCTCGATGTAGTCAGCGCCCTTGGACTTGTCCGTGATTCCTTCGAGCGGGTCCAGGACGTCGGTCTTCAGGCCGGTGTCCTTGGCGAGGGTCTTCGCGGTCTTGTCGCTGGCGAGCGTCTCGAAGAATACGGTGGTGGCCTTGTCCTTCTCCGCGATGGTGTGGATCTCGTTGATCCGGGCGGGGCTGGGCTCGGCCTCGGGGTCGATGCCGGCGATGCCCTCCTGGGTGAGGCCGTAGCGCTCGGCGAGGTACCCGAAGGCGGAGTGGGTGGTGATGAAGGTCTTGGTGGAGGTGTTCTTGAGACCGTTCACGTAAGCCGTGTTCAGGCCGTCGAGCTTGGTGACCAGCGCGTCCGTGTTCTTCCGGTAGTCCGCGGCGTGGTCGGGGTCGGTCTTCTCCAGGGACGCGCCCACGCCCTTGGCGACCTCGGCGTACTTCACCGGGTCCAGCCAGATGTGGGGGTCGGCTCCGGCCTCGTCGCCGTGGTGCTCGTGGCCGTGCTCGTCGCCGCCGGTCTCGGTGCCGTGGTCCTCCAGCGTGGTGAGCTTCGAGGCGTCGACGGCGTCCTTCGACCCGGACTGCTCGACGGCGTCGTCCACGGCGGGCTGGATGCCCTCGAGGTACAGGATGTAGTCGGCGTCGGCGAGCCCGCCTATCTGCCGCGGGCTGAGCTCCAGGTCGTGCGGCTCGACGCCCGGCTTGGTCAGCGTGGTGACGGAGACGTGCTCCCCGCCAATCTGCTCGGCCAGGAACTGCATCGGATAGAACGAGGCCACCACGTCCAGCTTGTCGCCGTTCTTGTGGTCCGCGGCGTCCGAGGAGGAACAGGCGGTGAGGGCGGTGAGGCCGAGGACGACTGCTCCGGCGACGGTGGCGGTGGGTATGAGGCGGCTGACGTTCATGACAGTCATTTTCAACAAAACTGGAAACGATTGTCAACAAGGCTTATGAGATGACTTCGCGGCCGACCATGCCGATACCGATTTGATCGAAGGGCCGTGCCCGCCGGTAATCTGAAGCATTCGCCCGCCCGTCTCCCGACCACCACCACCCCCCACATAGGCGCTTCGCGCCACCCCTGTCCAATTTCGTCGTAATGAAGAGAGCACCGTGGCCGCCGACAAGATCGACTCCATCGTCAGCCTGAGCAAGCGCCGTGGCTTCGTCTACCCGTGCAGTGAGATCTACGGCGGCCAGCGCGCCGCCTGGGACTACGGGCCGCTGGGCGTCGAGATGAAGGAGAACCTCAAGCGCCAGTGGTGGCGCTACATGGTCACCTCGCGCGAGGACGTGGTCGGTCTCGACTCGTCGGTCATCCTTGCCCCCGAGGTCTGGGTGGCCTCCGGCCACGTCGCCACGTTCACCGACCCGCTGACCGAGTGCACCTCCTGTCACAAGCGCTTCCGCGCCGACCACCTGGAGGAGGCATACGAGGAGAAGCACGGCCACGCGCCCGCGAACGGCCTGACCGAGCTCAACTGCCCCAACTGCGGCAACAAGGGCACCTTCACCGAGCCCAAGCAGTTCTCGGGTCTGCTCTCCACTCACCTCGGCCCGACCCAGGACTCCGGCTCGGTCGCCTACCTGCGTCCCGAGACCGCCCAGGGCATCTTCACCAACTTCGGCCAGGTGCAGCAGACTTCGCGCAAGAAGCCGCCGTTCGGTATCGCCCAGATGGGCAAGTCCTTCCGGAACGAGATCACTCCGGGCAACTTCATCTTCCGCACCCGTGAGTTCGAGCAGATGGAGATGGAGTTCTTCGTCAAGCCGGGCGAGGACGAGGAGTGGCAGCAGTACTGGATGGACCAGCGCTGGAACTGGTACACGGACCTCGGCATGCGCGAGGAGAACATGCGCTGGTACGACCACCCGGCGGAGAAGCTCTCCCACTACTCCAAGCGCACCGCCGACATCGAGTACCGCTTCCGCTTCGGCGGCAGCGAGTGGGGCGAGCTGGAGGGCGTCGCCAACCGCACGGACTACGACCTCAAGGCCCACTCCAAGGCCTCGGGCACGGACCTGACCTTCTTCGACCAGGAGGCCGGCGAGCGCTGGACTCCGTACGTCATCGAGCCGGCGGCCGGTGTCGGCCGCGCGATGCTCGCCTTCCTCCTCGACGCCTACATCGAGGACGAGGCGCCCAACGCCAAGGGCGTCATGGAGAAGCGCACCGTGATGCGTCTCGACCCGCGCCTCGCGCCGGTCAAGGTCGCCGTCCTGCCGCTGTCCCGCAACCCGCAGCTGTCGCCGAAGGCCAAGGGCCTCGCGACCGACCTGCGGAAGAACTGGAACATCGAGTTCGACGACGCGGGCGCCATCGGCCGCCGCTACCGCCGTCAGGACGAGATCGGTACGCCGTTCTGCGTCACCGTCGACTTCGACACCCTCGACGACAACGCGGTGACCGTGCGCGAGCGCGACACCATGAAGCAGGAGCGCGTCTCCCTGGACCAGATCCAGGCCTACCTCGGCGCCCGCCTGCTCGGCTGCTGACCCATCGAGTCCGCGGGCGAAGCCCCGGTCCCCGCGCGGGGGCCGGGGCTTCGTCGTACCGCGGCACCGGCGTCCGGTCGGCCGAAAACCGGGTGCGGGGCCCGACCGGGGCGGGGTACGGTTCCGGCATGTATTCGTTCTTCCAGATCTACGAGTGAGAGCGCGGCGGGTCCGACCACCCGCCGCCCGCCGGACCGATTCCAGGTCGCTTCAGACCTCACTTCGCACTACGAACGGGAGAACGCCATGGCCAAGAGCCGTAATAACCTGCTCGGTGTGGGCGGACAGCGCAAGAAGCTGTCCCGCGCCGAGCAGCAGGGCGCCGGCCCTGCGCGCGACGCCGACCGCAAGACGGCGGCCGACCAGAAGCAGGAGCTGCTGCGCAAGATGCGCGAGCGTGCGCAGTCGGGTACCGCGTCGGAGTCCTCCTCGGACGACGCCGCGCAGCCGGACGCGCCCGAGCAGGACGCCCCGGCGCAGAGCTGACGCCCCCTCGCCACCCGCACGACCGTGGGCCCGGATCATTTCGTATGTCGTGATCCGGGCCCACGCCCATGTCCGCACCCTGCTGCTCGACCGCGGCGAACGCGGCCACCTCTTCAGGCCCTGGGGTCAGACCTTGGAGCTCGCCGACGTCTGATCCCCGGCCGGGGCATCCGCCTGCCTCTCCAGCCGCTGGGCGGTCCGGCGTGCCGTCTCCCGCGCCCAGCGCCCGCTCGTCAGCGCCCCCACCAGCAGGACGCACAGCCCGCACCCGCCGATGATCCACCAGGCGGGCTTGCTCGCGTCCACGAAGGCCGCCGCGTACCCGGCACTGCGCGGCGCCCCGGCCCCGGCCACGCCCGCCGCCAGCACCGCACCGATCACGGCGACCCCGAGCGTCCCGCCGATCTGACGGCTGGTCGAGGCCACCGCGGCCGCCACCCCGGCCTGTGAGCGCGGCATCCCGGAGACGGCCGTGTTGGTGATCGGCGCGTTCACCATGCCGAAGCCGAGGCCGAAGAGCACGAAGCCGGTGAACATCAGGACGTCGTCCGTCTCCGCGTCGAACGCGGCGAACAGCAGCCCGCACGCCGTCATGGCCACGCCCGCCACGAGCAGCGAAAGCCGCGGCCCGCGGTTGCCGACGAGCCGCCCGGACAGCGGTGCGCTGACAAAGGTCAGGGCCGCCATCGGCAGCATGTACAGACCGGCGTGCAGCGCACTCAGCCCGCGCACGTTCTGCAGATACAGGGTGTTGAGGAAGAGGAACCCGCTCAGTGCGGCGAAGGCGCAGACCGCGATGACCGTGGCACCGCTGAACGGGGCGCTGCGGAAGAACCGCAGATCGATGAGGGGCTCGGCACGTCGGCGCTCGTACAGCAGCAGGCCGGCCAGCGAGCAGACGGCGAGCACGGTGAACACCAGGATCCGCGGCGAGGTCCAGCCCACCGAGGGCGCCTCGATGATCGCGTACGTCAGCGAACCGAGCAGCCCGATCACCAGCAGCTGCCCCACCGGGTCGGGTCGGCGCGGCTTCGGGGCGCGGGACTCGGGGACGTAGCGCCAGGTGAGCAGGAGCGCGGCGAGGCCGACCGGCAGATTGATCCAGAAGATCGACCGCCAGCCGACCGAGTCCACCAGCAGACCGCCGACCACCGGGCCCGCGGCCATGGAGATGCCGACGACACCGCCCCACACCCCGATGGCACGGGCCCGCTCGCGCGGGTCGGTGAAGGTGTTGGTGATGATCGACATCGCGACGGGGTTGAGCATCGATCCGCCCACCGCCTGCACCATCCGGAACGCCACCAGCGACTCCAGGTTCGGCGCCACGGAGCAGAGCAGCGAACCGAGGGTGAAGAGGACGAGCCCGATCTTGAAGACCTTGCGGCGCCCGATCCGGTCGGCGGTGGAGCCCGCGAGCATCAGCAGCGAGGCCAGGACGAGGGTGTAGGCGTCGATCGTCCACTGCATGCCCGCGACGGTGGCGTGCAGCTCCTTCTGCATGGATGGCAGGGCGACGTTGAGCACGGTGTTGTCGAGACTGACGATCAGCAGACTCATGCAGCAGATCGCCAGCACCAACTGCCGTCGGCGGTGACTGAGCTCGGGCATACATGGATAGTACGGTTAACTAACGAACTCCGCCGCCGGAGAGCCCCGCTCCGTACGCGACAATGGAGCAATGACCACGCTCGCCCCCTCGCTCCCGCTGCTCCGGATCGGCCCGCACACGGTGCAGCCGCCGGTGGTGCTCGCCCCCATGGCCGGCATCACCAACGCCCCGTTCCGCACCCTGTGCCGGGAGTTCTCCGGCGGCAAGGGGCTGTTCGTCAGCGAGATGATCACCACGCGGGCGCTGGTCGAGCGCAACGAGAAGACCATGCAGCTGATCCACTTCGACGCGAGCGAGACCCCGCGCTCGATCCAGCTCTACGGAGTGGACCCGGTCACCGTCGGCAAGGCCGTCCGGATGATCGTCGACGAGAACCTCGCCGACCACATCGACCTGAACTTCGGCTGCCCGGTCCCCAAGGTGACCCGCAAGGGCGGCGGCTCGGCGCTCCCGTACAAGCGGCCGCTGCTGCGCGCGATCCTCAACCAGGCGGTCTCCAACGCGGGTGATCTGCCGGTCACCATCAAGATGCGCAAGGGCATCGACGACGACCACACGACCTACCTGGACGCGGGCCGGATCGCGGTCGAGGAGGGTGTCACGGCTGTCGCCCTGCACGGCAGGACGGCCGCCCAGCACTACGGCGGCACCGCCGACTGGGACGCCATCGCCCGCCTCAAGGAGCACGTCCCGGAGATCCCCGTCCTGGGCAACGGCGACATCTGGTGCGCGGACGACGCCCGCCGGATGATGCGCGAGACCGGCTGTGACGGCGTGGTGGTGGGCCGCGGCTGCCTGGGCCGCCCCTGGCTCTTCGGTGACCTGGTGAGCGCGTTCGAGGGCACGGGGACGCGGCAGGCACCGGGGCTCCGGGAGGTCGCCGACGTGATGCTGCGGCACGCGACGCTGCTGGGGGAGTGGATCGGCGACGAGACGCGGGGCGTGATCGACTTCCGCAAGCATGTCGCCTGGTACCTCAAGGGCTTCGCGGTCGGCTCGGAGATGCGCAAGAAGCTCGCGATCACCTCGTCGCTGGAGGAGCTGGGCGGGCAGTTGCAGGAGCTGGACCTGGACCAGCCGTGGCCGGACGGCGCGGACGGGCCGCGCGGGCGCACCTCGGGCAACAACCGCGTGGTGCTGCCGGACGGCTGGCTGAAGGACCCGTACGACTGCGCGGGCGTGAGCGCGGACGCGGAGCTGGACACCTCGGGCGGCTGAGAGCCGGTCGGAGGTCACCCGACAGGCTCTGAGGGGGTTCGCCCGGTCTTCCGGGCCCTTCGCGGGCACGCGGCGCCACAGGCACCGCGTGCCTCTTCTTTTGCCTCGCTCATCTGAGCGCCACATTTAGTCGGATTCGGCGGCGGTTCGGTCGGTGGACGGCTCGAACGAGTCGGAAACGGGCATCGGGCGGTGACTCGGCCCCGCCCTGGGTGCGCTTCGGTGATCAACGCGTGACGGGCAGTCGCCGATCGGGCGTCCGGATGGTGACATCTGAGCGCCGACCGTAGAGTGATTCTCGCCACCCTGAGAGCTGGTGTGCTCGGATGAGCGCAATTTTGAGGGCTGCATTTCTCAAATGATGGCACTGGGTGCCAAGGACCTCCACTTTGATCGATCGACGCTTCCGTTGCGCAGTGTCACCAGAATGGCCGATATTGATAGCCCTCAGTGCTTATGTGTTCAAGAAGTGAACGAATACTGCCGATCGGACTACAGGTCGCGTCACTTTCGATCTGCTGGCGGACGGGTGGTTGAGGCCTCATGACGCGCAAGTGGACGTACCCAGACACCTTCGATCTGGGTATGTTCCTCGCCGTCAGGGCAGCCACCGCGTCCTCGAGGAGTCGAGACCCGTGTCGGAAAACAAAGATCCCCACGTAGCCACCCCGGAATCCCCGGAGCTCAAGGGCGAGAAGTTCGTTTATGACTTCACCGAGGGCAACAAGGATCTGAAGGACCTCCTCGGCGGCAAGGGTGCGAACCTCGCCGAGATGACCAACCTCGGGCTTCCCGTCCCGCCGGGATTCACCATCACCACCGAGGCGTGCAAGGTCTACCTCGAAAGCGGCGAGGAGCCGACCGAGCTGCGCGCCGAGGTCAGCGCGCACCTCGACGCCCTCGAAGCGCGGATGGGCAAGAAGCTCGGCCAGGCCGACGACCCGCTGCTGGTCTCGGTCCGCTCCGGCGCGAAGTTCTCGATGCCCGGCATGATGGACACGGTTCTCAACATCGGCCTCTCCGACGAGTCCGTGGTCGGTCTCACCGCCCAGGCCGGCGACGAGCGGTTCGCGTGGGACTCCTACCGCCGCCTCATCCAGATGTTCGGCAAGACCGTCCTCGGTGTCGACGGCGACCTCTTCGAGGAGGCGCTGGAGGCGGCGAAGGAGGCCAAGGGCGTCACCGTCGACGTCGACCTCGACGCGGCCGACCTGAAGAAGCTGGTCAAGCAGTTCAAGAAGATCGTCGCGCGGGACGCCGGACGCGACTTCCCGCAGGACCCGCGCGAGCAGATGGACCTGGCCATAAAGGCCGTCTTCGACTCGTGGAACACCGACCGGGCCAAGCTCTACCGCCGCCAGGAGCGCATCCCCGGCGACCTGGGCACGGCCGTCAACGTCTGCTCGATGGTCTTCGGCAACCTCGGCCCCGACTCCGGTACGGGCGTCGCGTTCACCCGTGACCCGGCCAGCGGCCATCAGGGCGTGTACGGCGACTACCTGCAGAACGCGCAGGGCGAGGACGTCGTCGCCGGTATCCGCAACACCGTGCCGCTCGCCGAGCTGGAGTCGATCGACAAGAAGTCGTACGACCAGCTGATGCAGATCATGGAGACGCTGGAGACCCACTACAAGGATCTCTGCGACATCGAATTCACCATCGAGCGCGGCCAGCTGTGGATGCTCCAGACCCGGGTCGGCAAGCGCACCGCCGGTGCCGCCTTCCGGATCGCGACCCAGCTCGTCGACCAGGGCCTGATCGACGAGGCCGAGGCGCTCCAGCGGGTCAACGGCGCGCAGCTGGCGCAGCTGATGTTCCCGCGCTTCGACGACGAAGCGAAGACCGAGCTGCTGGGACGCGGCATCGCCGCCTCTCCGGGCGCCGCGGTCGGCAAGGCCGTCTTCGACTCGTACACCGCAATCAAGTGGTCCCGGTCCGGCGAGAAGGTCATCCTGATCCGCCGCGAGACCAACCCCGACGACCTCGACGGCATGATCGCGGCCGAGGGCATCCTGACCTCGCGCGGCGGCAAGACCTCGCACGCCGCCGTCGTCGCCCGCGGCATGGGCAAGACCTGTGTCTGCGGCGCCGAGGACCTGGAGGTCGACACCAAGCGCCGCCGGATGACAGTGGGCGGCCGGGTCGTCGAGGAGGGCGACGTCGTCTCCATCGACGGCTCCACCGGCAAGGTGTACCTCGGTGAGGTCCCCGTCGTACCGTCCCCGGTCGTCGAGTACTTCGAGGGCCGGATGCACGCCGGCGCCGACGACGCCGACGAGCTGGTCGCCGCCGTGCACCGGATCATGGCGTACGCGGACCGGGTGCGCCGGCTGCGGGTGCGGGCCAACGCCGACAACGCCGAGGACGCGCTGCGGGCCCGCCGCTTCGGCGCCCAGGGCATCGGCCTGTGCCGCACCGAGCACATGTTCCTCGGCGAGCGCCGCGAGATGGTCGAGAAGCTGATCCTCGCGGACACCGACGCCGAGCGCGAGACCGCGCTGGAGGAGCTGCTCCCGCTCCAGAAGGCCGACTTCATCGAGCTGTTCGAGGCGATGGACGGACTGCCCGTCACCGTACGGCTGCTCGACCCGCCGCTGCACGAGTTCCTGCCCGACATCACCGAGCTCTCGGTGCGGGTCGCGCTCGCCGAGTCCCGCAAGGACGCCAACGAGAACGATCTGCGTCTGCTCCAGGCCGTGCACAAGCTGCACGAGCAGAACCCGATGCTCGGTCTGCGCGGCGTCCGTCTCGGGCTCGTCATCCCCGGCCTGTTCGCCATGCAGGTACGGGCGATCGCCGAGGCCGCGGCCGAGCGGAAGAACGCCAAGGGCGACCCGCGCGCCGAGATCATGATTCCGCTCGTCGGCACGGTCCAGGAGCTGGAGATCGTCCGCGAGGAGGCCGACCAGGTCATCGCCGAGGTCGAGGCGGCCACCGGCACCCGGCTGAAGCTCACCATCGGCACGATGATCGAGCTGCCGCGCGCCGCGCTGACCGCGGGCCAGATCGCCGAGGCCGCGCAGTTCTTCTCCTTCGGTACGAACGACCTGACCCAGACGGTGTGGGGCTTCTCCCGCGACGACGTGGAGGCCTCGTTCTTCACCGCGTACCTGGAGAAGGGCATCTTCGGGGTGTCGCCGTTCGAGACGATCGACAAGGACGGTGTCGGCTCGCTGGTGCGCAGCGCCGTCGCGGCCGGCCGGGCCACCCGCCCGGACCTGAAGCTCGGCGTCTGCGGCGAGCACGGCGGAGACCCGGAGTCGGTGCACTTCTTCCACGAGGTGGGCCTGGACTACGTGTCCTGCTCCCCGTTCCGCATCCCCGTCGCCCGGCTCGAAGCGGGCCGTGCGGCGGCGGGTTCGACCGGCAGCGACAGCCGCTGACCCGTTACCGGACTCCCTGACCCCCTGACCCGGAGCGCCGTCGGCCCAGCACGACCCTCACCGGCTCGACGGCAACTCCGGAACACCCAAGGACGGCGGCACCCTGTGCGGGGGTGCCGCCGTCTCGTTTTGTTCTGGGGAAAGTCGTTGTTCGACGTTGTGTCTTTTCTTCGCGCATTAGGCAAAGTTCGTTCAATACGCAAAGACATGTGCCCGGAACGGACCGGGATGCGGCCCATGGATCCCCATCCATGGGCCGCACCCGGGTTACCCCCATCGGGCACGGAGCCGCACCGTCGTCCACCGCCGCCGGGCGAGCAAAACCCCCCACGGCCTTCACTCGCCCTTCCGGTGGCGCCGGAATCGTGCCCGACGCCGTACAGCTTTTCGGGTGACGGCGGGTGGGTGCGAGGCGTTTCACCTCTGGCCGAAACCCCGTGGTGACGTGCTGTTACGGATCACCTACCCTGGGGTGGGGGTAATTGCAGGTGCAACAGGTGGGGGACCGGTGCTGCGTATCCATATGTCCGGAGTGGACCTTTCCAAGGTGCGGATGGCCACCCGGCCGGACGCGCTGTGGGAAACCGCTCTGAGTTTCCACCGGCTGAGGGACCGGCGCGGTTCCGCGGTGTTCGGGAAATGGCGTACGGAAACCCGGCCGCGGTTGAATGGTGAAGTACGTCTGCTGTCCGCCGTGATTCCGCCGCGCGGCTATTTCCCGGATTTCCTGACGCCTTCTCAGGAAAACGGCGAACCGTATGGCGTCGACGCGGGAATGCAGGCATTGTGTGACACCCCGCCCGGCCGGGTCCTGGCCGAACTCGCCCTGCTCGGCGCCGAACGCCGCGACGCGGGCCGCTCCCCGGACTGCCGCGCCGAACCGCTCGGCCGCCTCGTCGACGCGCTGCGCAGCTACCACCGCGCCGCCATCGAACCGTACTGGCCGCACATCCGGGCCAGCGTCGAGGCCGACCGCGCCGTACGCGGCCGCGCCCTCCTGGACGGCGGCGCGCACGAACTGCTCGCCTCCCTCCCACCGATGATCCGCTGGCGGGCCCCCGTGCTGGAGGCGGACTACCCCGTCGACCGGGAAATCCATCTGGACGGGCGGGGACTGCTGCTCCAGCCGTCCTTCTTCTGCCGCGTCACCCCGGTCGTCTACCGCGACCCGCGGCTCCCGCCGGTCCTCGTCTACCCGGTCACCCACTCCCGCGCCCCGGTCTTCGCCGAACCGGGCCCCTGGCTCGGCCGGCTCCTCGGCAACACCCGCTCGACGGTCCTGAGCGCCATAGGGAACGGCTGCACGACCAGCGAGCTCGCGCTCCGGGCCGGAGTGTCCCTCGCCTCGGCGAGCCAGCACGCCTGCGTGCTGCGCGAGGCGGGCCTGATCCACACCCTGCGGCACGGCGGCTCGGTCCTGCACACGCTGACGCCCCTGGGCGGATCGCTGCTCCGGGGCGGCGCCCCGCTCGCCCTGTCCTGAGGCGGACGGGGCCCGGGGCGGCGAAAATATTCTTCGCGGGCAGCGATGAGTTCCGGGAAGCCCCGCCGTCTACCTGTCGTACACGTTCGAACAACAGAGAGAGCGAAGCGGCCATGCCTCAGATGATCTTCGTCAACCTGCCGGTCAAGGACCTCGAAGCGACCAAGGCCTTCTTCGGCAAGCTGGGTTTCTCGTGCAACCCGCAGTTCAGCGACGAGAACACCGCGTGTCTCGTCATCAGCGACACCATTTTCGCGATGCTCCTCACCGAGCCGCGCTTCAAGGAATTCACCAAGAAGGAGCTCGCCGACTCCTCGAAGTCCACCGAGGTCATCCTCGCCCTGAGCGCCGAGAGCAGGGAGAAGGTGGACGAGCTGGTCGACACCGCCCTCGCCTCCGGCGGGTCGCCCGCCAACGAGACGATGGACTACGGCCACATGTACGGCCGTTCCTTCCAGGACCCGAACAACCACATCTGGGAGGTCGTGTGGATGGACCCCGCCGCAGTCGAGGGCTAGAGGCTGTCCGGCGGATCAGGATCGGTCAGGGGGCGAGGCCCGGGTACGTCACCCCCGTGAGCTGCTCGGACGCCACCCAGAGCCGCTCGCTCGTCACATCGTCGCGCGTCCAGCCCGCCCGCCAGGACGGGGCGGGCGCACCGCGCCAGCCCAGCAGCCCCGGCCCGGTGAACGAGTCGGGGCGCACGCCGGGCGCGGTCGCCGCGTACAGCGTGGGCAGCGCACCGGCCGACGCGGGCTGGGCGACGATCCGGTTGCCGAGCTCGAAGACCCGCTCCGCCGCCCTGCGGTTCTCCATCCGGGCGGCGGCGGACTGCAGGTTGGTCGCCGCGTAGCCCGGGTGCGCGGCGGCGGCCACCAGCCGGGAGCCGGCCTTCGTGAGCCGTCGCGCCAGCTCATGGACGAAGAGCAGGTTGGCGGTCTTCGAGCGGCCGTAGGCGATCCAGCGACGGTACTTCCGCTCGCTGTTGAGATCCCCCATGTCGATGTCGGACAGCGCGTGCATCCCGCTGGAGACGGTCACCACACGCGCCCCGGGGGTGTCGAGGAGCCTGGGAAGCAGCAACCCGGTCAGGGCGAAGTGCCCGAGGTGATTGATGCCGAACTGCCGCTCGAAGCCATCGGCCGTCGTCCCGTACGGGAGGGCCATCACGCCCGCGTTGTTGATCAGCAGATCGAGCCGGCCGGGCGCATGGGTCGCGGCGAACTCGCGCACCGAGTCCAGATCGGCCAGATCGAGCGGTACGAACGCCACGTCCGCGCCGGTCACGGCTTTCCGGATACGGGACGCGGCCTCCTCGCCGCGCGTCTCGTCACGGCAGGCGAGCAGGACCCGCGCACCGTGCCGGGCCAGCTCCCGCGCGGTGTTCAGGCCGATGCCGCTGTTGGCTCCGGTGACCACGGCCGTACGGCCGCTCTGGTCAGGGATGTCGTTCGCGTTCCAGCCGTGGCTCATGGGCCCAGCGTACGGCCGTGCGGGAACCTCAGGTTTGGCTCAATCGGATGGACGGCGCACGGATCGCGTCCTTAGGGTCGCGATCATGCCCGACATAACCTTCACCACCCTGGTTGTCCTGTGCCTCGCCGCGGCCGCGGCCGGCTGGATCGACGCGGTGGTCGGCGGCGGCGGACTGCTTCTGCTGCCCGCACTGCTCCTGGGCCTGCCGCACGTACCGGCCGCGCAGGTACTCGGCACCAACAAGGCGGTCGCGATCGTCGGTACGTCGGGCGCCGCCGTGACGTACGTACGCAAGGCGCCGGTGAAGGTCGGGACCGCGCTGCGGATCGGGCTCGCGGCGCTGGCCGGATCGATGGCCGGCGCGTTCTTCGCCGCCGGGATCAGCAGCGAGGTGCTCCGGCCGGTGATCATGGTGGTGCTGCTGGCCGTCGCGGCGTTCGTGATGCTGCGGCCCTCGTTCGGCAGGGACACGGACGACGGTGTGCGGCAGCAGGTCACCCGGGCCCGCACCGTCACCGCCATCGTGCTGGTCGGCGGCGGCATCGGCTTCTACGACGGGCTGTTCGGCCCCGGTACGGGAACGTTCCTGGTGCTGGCGCTGACCGCGGTGCTCCACCTCGATCTGGTGACCGCGTCCGCCACCGCCAAGATCGTCAACGTCTGCACCAACGGTGGCGCGCTGGCGATGTTCGCCTACCAGGGCAGTGTGCTGTGGCAACTGGCCGCGCTGATGGCGGTGTTCAACCTGGCGGGCGGGCTCTTCGGGGCGCGGATGGCACTCAGGAAGGGCAGCGAGTTCGTCCGCGGCGTGCTGCTGGTCGTGGTGTTCTCGCTGATCGCGAAGCTGGCCTTCGACCAGTGGACGGCCTGAGCGGCGGATGCCCGGCGGGCGGGGCGACCGTACGACGGGTCCACCATGACGGCGGGTTCACCGCACGGCGGTCAGGTGCGCGTACGCCACCACATTGCCTTCGTACCCCGTCTTCTTCGAGAAGCCGCCGCCGCAGGTGATCAGCCGCAGCGAGGCGAAGGACGCGGCGCCGTACACCCGCTCGTCGGGGAAGTTCTCGTTCTCGTAGACCTCGATCGCGTCGAGGGAGAAGACGGCGGTGCGGCCGTCCTGGCGGACCACCTCGACCGTGCTGCCCTTTTGCAGCACGCCCAGGTCGTAGAAGACCGACCGCCCCTGCGCGTTGTCCACATGACCGGCGACGATCGCGCTGCCTCTGGAGCCCGGGGGAGTGCCGTCCCGGTACCAGCCGACGACGTTGCGGTTCCCGGCCGGGGGCACGTCGAGACTGCCGTCGGGCCCGAGGCCGAGACGCAACATCGGGGCGTCCACCCGGATGCTCGGGATGCGGATGCGTACGGGGGCCGAAGGCTGCAACGGCTCGGCGACCTGGGACCCCGGCTGGGGCTCCGGGCCACCGGCGAAGGCCTGGGCGGCGGTCGGCCGGGGCGGGACCAGCTGGGTGTCGGCACCGTTCCGGATCAGCCAGACACCGGCCAGCGCCGCGATGACCAGCAGCCAGCCCTTGGCCTTCTGGGACACGGTCGTCCTCCGGGTGACGTAAGGGGGACGGTCCCGTCCCGGTGGCGCGCGGCCACCGGGACGGAAACCAGGCGGTACGGAGACGTGAATCCGTCTCTGTCAGCCGGCTTCCTGCGTGCCGCTCGCCCGGCGACGCAGGAGCCAGGCTCCGCCGACGGCGGTCGCGGCGAGAACGCCGGCGCCCGCCGCGATCTGGGTGGTGTCGGGTCGGACGCTGCCGCCGACTCCGGTTTTGACGTGCCCGGTGGGGGCGGTTGGGGCGCCCCAGGGGCGGTGCCCGGAGGACGAGCTGTCGTGCCCGGAGGACGATGAGCTGTCGTGTCCCGACGAGGACGAACTGTCGTGCTCGGACGACGAGCTGTCATGTCCGGACGAGGACGAGCTGTCATGTCCGGACGACGAGCTGTCGGGCTTGCCCGGGCCCTCCTCCTCGGACGGGCTCCCGCTCTCGCGCCCGCCCGAGGACGAACTGTCGTGCCCCGACGAGGACGAGCTGTCGTGCCCCGACGAGGACGAGCTGTCGTGCTCGGACGAGCTCTCGCCCCGGTCCGTGTCCTCGTCCCCGGACGGGGTCTCGCGCCCGCTCGGGATGTCGAGTCCGGAGAAGGCGTCGAGCCCGCCGGCCGAGTCGAGCAGCGAGGGGGTGTCGAGGCCGGAAAGGGCGTCGAGGCTGAACGGGGTGTCCGTGCCGGACCCGGACCCGGAATCGGACCCGGACTCAGAATCGGACCCGGCGTCGTCGGCCGAGGCTTCGTCGCCCGTGGCCCGCGCCCCGAAACCACCGGCCGTCTGCGACGCGGCATCGGCCGATCCGGTCCGCACCGCGCCGGCATCACCTGCGTACGCGGACGGCGCGGCGGTGAGGAAGCCGAGCGTGGCTATGGTGACCGCGGATGCGGCGGTACCGGTCACTAGGCGGGCAGGACGCATGGGGGGTTCCTCCGGCGATGGCGCGAGTAGGTGTGTCCTGACCACGAGCTAACGGGCGGGCCGCCACCCATGCCTGCTGACACCGAGTCAGCTTTCACTCGAACGGACCGGCGCGGCGTCCTTGCCAAGGTGTAATCGCGCAGGTCACAGCGGTGATCGAAGCCGGTGGAGCCGGTCCCGTGCCGACGGGTGCCGATCGGGTGATGCCACCCCGGAAGAAAGTGGCGTACATCACACGCATGACCTCGCGGACGTCGGGCACACGTCTCACACCCCCCACGGGACGGTGCACGGGACCGCCCCCGGTCACCGCCCTCACCGGGCCCATCCCCCCTGGGACCGGTGAGGGCGGATTCGCGCCAAGGGGGGTCCGGTCGCGCACGGTCCGTCACATTCGGTGGCCGATTGCTGCGGCAGCATTTCGACCCGGTGCGGTCGCCCGACCGCGCAGGGGCAGGGCGCGTCAGATCGTGTCCCACCGCGCACCCTCGTACGCCTGCCCGATCCGCTTCATCAACTCCTCGTCCACCGCGAATTCCGTGTCGTCGATCCGCCGGACCGGCGCGATGCCCTGCGAGTTGGTGAGGAACGCCGACCGGAACGCGGCCAGCCCGTCCAGGGTCACCGGACGCCGTACGGACTCCAGCCCCGCGCCGGGCAGTTCCCGCTCCAGCAGCGCCATGGTGATGCCGAGCAGACAGGGAGCGTCCGGCCACACGAGCGAAGTGCCGTCCCAGAAGCCGATGTTGGTGATCGAGCCCTCCGTCACCGCGCCGTCCGGCAGGGTCAGCAGGGCCTCGTCGAACCCGGCGCGGGCGGCCAGCCGTGCGTAGTACGTCTGGCCGAACTCGCCTGGCCGCTTGATGTGCGGCACGGTACGGGCGTACGGAACGGACATCAGGCCGTGCGGTTCGGCGGACTTCCGGGCCGGCCCGCGCACCGTGACCATGACGGTCGTCTCCGTGTCACCCGGCGGCAGATAGCCGTGGACCCGGACCGAGGCGTCCCGCACCCCGGCGCCGTCCAGCGCGTGCCGGATCAGTTCGCGGACCCGTGCCCCGTCCAGACCGCGCTCGAACAGCTCCTGATTGGCGGCGTCCAGCCGTGCCAGATGCAGATCGAGGCCGCGTACCTTCCCGTCCCTGACCTGCATGGCCGTGAAATGGCCGTAGCCGAGGAAGGCCGGAATCCGCAGGTCCGATTCGGTCGCCGGGTGTCCATCGAACTCGGCGTACGGGAAGGGCGCGGGCGGGGGAGTCGTCATGCGCTCCACCGTATGCCGCGACGCCCGGTGGCGGGGCCCGGCGGAAGGGCTTGACCTCAACCATGGTTGACATATGAGTCTCTTCGCATGGACCTCACCACAGCACCCTCATCCACCGCACCCACGACCGGCTCCACCGCACCCCTGAAGGTCGCGGTCATTCTCGCCAGCAACCGCGAGGGACGGTTCGCCCCCGTCATCTCCGACTGGTTCCTCTCGCACACCGGCCCCCGCCCCGACATCCGGACCGACCTGGTCGATGTCGCGGAACTCGACCTCCCCGTCGCCCTCTCCTTCCGGCCCGACGCCGACGCGCAGCCCCGACTCGCGGCCGTTTCATCCAGGTTGGCGGCGGCCGATGCCTTCGTCGTCGTCACCCCCGAGTACAACCACTCGTACCCGGCCCCGCTGAAGAACCTCATCGACTGGCACCGCGACGAGTGGCAGGCCAAACCCGTTGCCTTCGTCTCGTACGGCGGAGTCTCCGGCGGGCTGCGCGCCGTCGAACACCTGCGGCAGGTCTTCGCGGAACTGCACACCGTCGGCATCCGCGAGACCGTGTCCTTCCCCAACGCGGGCGCCCTCTTCGACGACGAGGGCAGGCACCGGGACCCGGCGGGCTGCGACGCGGCGGCCAAGGCGCTGCTCGACCAGCTGGTCTGGTGGGGGCACGCCCTGCGCGACGCCAAGGCCGTCCGCCCGTACGGCGTCTGACCCGGCGGCGCTGCGCCGCGCCGCGGCGTCCCCGACAATCGACGGGTACCGGGACACCCCCGCAACCCGACCCCGCAGGAGCCGAAGGTGACGACGCCGGCATGGCTGACCGTACTGACCACGACGGACAGCGAGGAGAAGGCCCGTTCCCTGGCGCAGGGCGCGGTGGAGGCGCGGCTCGCCGCCTGCGTACAGATCGCCGCGCCCGTCACCTCGGTCTACCGCTGGCAGAACGCCATCGAGACCACCGAGGAGTGGCAGCTGCTGTTCAAGACGACGGCAGAGCGTTACGACGAACTGGAGGCCCATCTGCGGGCGGCGCACGACTACGAGACCCCGGAGATCATCGCGATCCCGGTGGTACGGGGCAGCGCCCCGTACCTTGCGTGGGTCTCGGCCGAGACCGCCCCGGTCACGTCCCTGTAGCGCGGGGGCCGCGGTAGCCCCGGGCCCCTTCCTGGGCTACCGCCCGTGCGCCGCCAGCGCCTCCCCGATCCCGGGCTCCCGCGGCCCCAGGAAGTGCGGATCGGGCTTGAACACGGCGTCCAGCGCCGCCTTCCCCGCCGCGAACACCTCCCGCGTCCCGCCGTAGTACCAGGTCGCGTCGTGCACGGCGTCCACGCCCACCCCGTACGCGTCGATCCCCGCGGACCGGCACAGCGCGATCGCCCGGCGGATGTGGAACCCCTGGCTCACCAGCACCGCGCGGTCGACCCCGAAGATCTTCTTGGCCCGCACGCACGAGTCCCAGGTGTCGAACCCGGCGAAGTCGCTCACGATCCGCTTGTCCGGCACCCCGTGCTCCCTGAGATAGGTGCGCATGGCATCCGGCTCGTCGTACTCCTTCCGGCTGTTGTCACCGGTCACGAGCACGACCTTCACCTTCCCGTCCCGGTACAGCTCGGCGGCGGCCTTCAGCCGGTTGGCGAGATACGGCGAGGGCCTGCCCTGCCAGAGCCCCGCCCCGAACACCATGGCCACCTGCTGCGCGGGCGCGTCCGCGGTCGTCCTGACCCGGGCGTCGGCGACGGCGTACATCCAGGTCGCGGGCGTCAGCGCGAACACACACGCGACCATCACCCCCTGCACGGCCCGCCGCTGCCCACGCCGCGTCCGCGGCCACCGCGGCCGCAACCGCCCGAGCAACTGCCGTCCCGGCCACTTCACCCGCATGGGAGCCCCCCTCTTTCCGTGCCGTGCTCCGTCGTCCCACATGATCGGACGATTCACAGGCCGAAAGGGTTCTCGAGCGGGCAGGATGAATGCCATGAACCGAACCGAAGCCGAGGACGACTGGGTGACGATCGCCGCGTACGAGAACGTGAAGGGCGCCCCGCACCCAGCGGCCGCCGCCCGCGCCTGACTGCGGGACCGGGGCATCGACTGGATGCCGATACCTGCCGGCGAACTGCTCTGCGACCTGGCCTGCGCCCCTGGCCCGGACGGCCACTGGCACGGCTGGATCACCGTCCGTGCCCGCGCCTCGGCGCTGCGCCCCCTGGGCCTCCACCCCGACCAGCCCACCTCCCGTCCCACGGTCCCCTCGCCACCGGGGTGGTGGCACGCGGCGGCGGAGCGGGCGGCACGGCGGTCCCGGTGAACCGGGCCGCGCCCGGCCGACGAGGGAGAACCTGATGAACATCTCCGGGCGGCCGCCTGAGCCCTCTTGTCGGCCCGGCCGTTTACTGTCGGAACCATGGACGGCATGGACGGCACGCACGGCACACAGGACCACGGCACGGCCCCCTACGGCGCGGCCGACGCCGAGCGCTGGGACACCGAGCCGGACAAACGGCCGGGCCGTACCGCGTTCCAGCGCGACCGCGCCCGGGTGCTGCACTCCGCCGCGCTGCGGCGGCTCGCCGGGAAGACCCAGGTCGTCACCCCGGGCACCCGCAGCCATGCCTGGGACGCCAGTCCGCGTACCCGGCTCACCCACTCCCTCGAATGCGCCCAGGTCGGCCGCGAGCTCGGGGCCGCGCTCGGCTGCGACCCCGACCTCGTCGAGACGGCCTGCCTCGCCCACGACCTGGGCCACCCGCCGTTCGGGCACAACGGGGAGCAGGCGCTCAACGACTTCGCGTCGGACTGCGGCGGCTTCGAGGGCAACGCCCAGTCGCTGCGTCTGCTGACCAGACTCGAACCGAAGCGGTTCGTGCCCGACACCCGCACCGGCGAGCTGGTCAGCGTCGGACTCAACCTGACCCGTGCCGCCCTGGACGCCGCCACCAAGTACCCGTGGCCGCGCGGCGCGCACCCCATCGACCCCGGCTCGCCGAAATTCGGGGTCTACGAGGACGACCTGCCGGTCTTCGAATGGGCCCGCAAGGGGGCGCCGAAGGACCGCAAGTGCTTCGAGGCCCAGGTCATGGACTGGTCCGACGACGTCGCCTACTCCGTGCACGACTTCGAGGACGGTCTGCACGCCGGGCACATCGACCCCAACTGCCTCCACGCCGAACCGGAGCGGAACGAGATCTGGGCCGTCGCCATCGGCCGCTACGTCCCGGCGGACACCGAGCCCCAGGAGCTGGCCGACGCCCTGGACCGGCTCATCGCCCAGGACTGGTGGCCGCACGACTACGACGGATCCGCCGTCGCCCAGGCCCGGCTGAAGGACGCGACGAGCCAGCTGATCGGCCGGTTCTGCCTCGCCGCCGAGAGCAGCACCCGGCAGGCGTACGGGACGGGCCGCCTCGGCCGTTACGCCGCCGAGCTGGTCGTCCCCCGCGAGGCCCGCAACGAATGCGCCGTGCTCAAGGCGGTCGCCGACCGGTACGTCATGCAGCGCGCCGAGCAGGAGGCGATCCGCGCCGACCAGCGGATCGTCATCGCCGAGCTGGCCGCCGCGCTGACCGCGCGCGCCCCGGAGGGACTGGAACCGCAGTTCCGGGCGCTGTTCGACGCCGCCCGCGACGACCGGGCCCGCAAGCGGGTCCTGGTCGACCAGATCGCCGCCCTGACCGACGCCTCGGCCCGCTCGCTGCACGCGGCGCTCACGGAACGTAGACACTGGGTGTGACCTGATCGGGGTACACCCTCTTTCGCCATCACGCTGCGTGCGGGACGCTCGCAGTTGGCGGCGCCGCGCAGCAAGCACCGAGGAGGCATCAAGTGGTCGACGCACATCGGACGTTCGTCATCGTCGGCGGAGGACTGGCGGGAGCGAAGGCAGCCGAGACACTCCGGGCGGAGGGTTTCAGCGGCCGGGTGATCCTTCTCGGCGACGAACGCGACCATCCGTACGAACGGCCGCCGCTCTCCAAGGGCTATCTGTCCGGCAAGGAGGACCGCGACAGTGTCTTCGTCCACGAGACCGCCTGGTACGCGGGCGCCGACATCGAGCTGCACCTGGGACAGCCCGTCACCTCGCTCGACCGGGAGGCCCGCGCCGTACAGCTCGGCGACGGCACCGTCGTCCACTACGACAAGCTGCTGCTCGCCACCGGGGCCGAGCCGCGCCGCCTCCCCGTCCCCGGCACGGACCTGGCCGGCGTCCACCATCTGCGCCGCCTCGCCCACGCCGACCGGCTGCGCAACGTACTGGCCGCACTCGGCCGCGACAACGGCCACCTGGTGATCGCCGGGGCAGGCTGGATCGGCCTCGAGGTCGCGGCGGCAGCGCGCGGGTACGGCGCCGAGGTCACCGTCGTGGAACCGGAGCCGACCCCGCTGCACCAGGTCGTCGGCCCCGAACTCGGCCAGATCTTCACCGATCTGCACAGCGACCACGGGGTCCGCTTCCACTTCGGCCTCCGCCTCACCGAGATCATCGGCCAGGACGGCCTGGTGCTCGCCGTCCGCACCGACGACGGCGAGGAGCACCCCGCCCACGACGTCCTCGCCGCGATCGGCGCCGCACCCCGCACCGCCCTCGCCGAGACCGCCGGGCTCGCCATGGCCCCACGCGCGGACGGCGGCGGCATCGCCGTCGACGCCTCGCTGCGCACCAGCGACCCGCACATCTTCGCGGCCGGTGACGTCGCCAACGTGGCCCACCCGCTGCTCGGCGCCCGGCTGCGCGTGGAGCACTGGGCGAACGCGCTGAACAGCGGCCCGGCCGCGGCCCGCGCCATGCTCGGCCAGGACGTCAGCTACGACCGGGTGCCCTACTTCTTCTCCGACCAGTACGACCTCGGCCTCGAATACTCGGGCTGGGCGCCGCCGGGCAGCTACGACCAGGTGGTCATCCGCGGCGACGCGGGGAAGCGGGAGTTCATCGCCTTCTGGCTGAAGGACCGCCGGGTGCTGGCCGGGATGAACGTCAACGTGTGGGACGTCACCGAGACCGTGCAGGGGCTGATCCGGTCCGGCCGGCAGATCGACCCGGACGCGCTGGCGGACCCCTCCGTACCGCTGGAGACCCTGTCCTGAGCCGTGCCGGACAGGCCCGGCCGTCCCGCCCGGCGCTCCCGGACGGGACGACCCGGCCGGTCCGCACGGCACCACCGGGTTCCCCGGATCACATCGGCACGCTCCACGGCTGTCGTACCCCACCCGTAGACTTCACCCGTGGCAGGCAGGATCAATGACGACGATGTGAAGGCGGTACGGGACGCGGTCCCGATCGACGCCGTCGTTTCCGAGTATCTCCAGCTGCGCAACGCGGGCGGTGGCAACCTCAAGGGACTCTGCCCGTTCCACGACGAGAAGTCCCCCTCCTTCCAGGTGAGCCCGAGCAAGGGTCTCTTCCACTGCTTCGGCTGCCAGGAGGGCGGCGACACGATCGCCTTCGTGCAGAAGATCGACCATCTGACGTTCGCGGAGGTCGTCGAGCGGCTCGCCGCCAAGGCGGGCATCACCCTGCGGTACGAGGAGGGCGGCTACAACCCCTCCCACCAGCGCGGCGAGCGCATCAGGCTGGTCGAGGCGCACAAGGTGGCCGCCCAGTTCTACGTCGAGCAGCTGGACGGCCCCGAGGCCGAGATCGGCCGGAAGTTCCTCGCCGAGCGCGGCTTCGACCAGGCGGCCGCCGCCCACTTCGGCGTCGGCTACAGCCCGGCGGGCTGGGACCACCTCACCCGCTATCTGCGCGGCAAGGGCTTCAGCGACAAGGAGCTGATCACCTCCGGCCTCTCCCAGGACGGCAGGCGCGGCCCCATCGACCGCTTCCGCGGCCGGCTGATGTGGCCGATCAGCGACACCTCCGGCGACATCGTCGGTTTCGGCGCCCGCAAGCTGCGCGACGACGACAACGGACCGAAGTACCTCAACACCCCCGAGACCTCGATCTACAAGAAGTCCCAGGTGCTGTACGGCATCGACCTGGCGAAGAAGGACATCGCGAAGGCCAGCCGGGCGGTGGTCGTCGAGGGCTACACCGACGTCATGGCCTGCCATCTCGCCGGGATCACCACCGCCATCGCCACCTGCGGCACGGCCTTCGGCGGCGACCACATCAAGATCCTGCGCCGCCTCCTGATGGACAACGGCAGCGCCCGGGTGATCTTCACCTTCGACGGTGACGCGGCCGGGCAGAAGGCCGCCCTGCGCGCCTTCGAGGACGACCAGAAGTTCGCCGCGGAGACATACATCGCGATCGCCCCTGACGGCATGGACCCCTGCGATCTGCGCCTGGCCAAGGGCGACGAGGCAGTCCGCGATCTGGTCGAACCCCGCACCCCGCTCTTCGAGTTCGCGCTCCGCCAGATCGTCGGCCGGTACGACCTGGAGACCCCGGCGGGCCGCGGCGCCGCGCTCGACGAGGCGGCCCCCGTCGTCGCCCGGATCAAGAACAGCTCCTCGCAGCACGAGGTCGCCGTCCAGCTGGCCGGCATGCTCGGCATCCTGGACACCCAGTTCGTCGTCAAGCGGGTCGGCCAGCTCGCCCGCTGGGCCCGCGAACGGGGCGACCAGCGGGGCCCCGGCCAGACACCCTCCCGCGGCGGCCCCCGGCACCAGCAGGTCCAGGCGCCCGCCGCCGCCCCCTCCGGCCCCGCGCTCAACCTCCGCAGCCCCGCCCACCGCACCGAGCGCGAGCTGCTGAAGCTCGCCCTGCAGAAGCCCGCCCTGGTCTCCCCGGCCTTCGACGCCTACGGGGCCGACGAGTTCACCGCCCCGCCGTACGCCGCCGTCCGGCAGTGCATCGCGGAGGCGGGTGGCGCCGAGCTGGGCGTCCCCGAGACTCGCGAATACCTGGTCCAGGTCCTGGACGTGGCCCCCAACGACACGGTGCGCAATCTGGTCACCGAGCTCGCCGTCGAGGTCTTCCACGGCAAGACCATCGACGAGACCTACGCGGGCATGCAGCTCGTCCAGGTCCGGCTGCGCGCCGTCGACCGCCGGATCAACGACGTACAGGGCAGCCTCGCCCGCCTCGGCAGCAATGTCGCCCCGGACCACCTGGCGGCGGCGCAGAACGAGGTCTGGGTGCTCCAGCAGTACGCCCAGTCCCTGCGCAACAGCGGGGCCGACGCGCTCTGACACGTAGCGCCTTCCGGTGGGAGCGCCCCGCGTAATCGCCCGGTCACGGACCGAACTCAGAAAGTCCCCGCACGCCCCTCGTGGCAGCGATGTGTCTTCCCCCACACTGGGGGCGGTGCCTGAGACATCGGAGCGCGGCCGGCCCATCGAACGGTGGTCCTCCATCCCCGCGGTCCGGCAGCGATCACCTGGAGGTCGCCCCCGTGCAGACCCGGACCCTGACCGAAACCGAGCATGTCTCGGCCATCCCCGCGCAGAACCGGGCCGTGCGCCATCCGGAGGGAGCGGTGGAATCGCCGATACCGAGCGAACCGCCCGAGGCACTCATGGAGGAGACGCCCCAGGCGCCCGAGCCACCCGAGCCGCGGAGCCGTCCGGAGACCGCCGGTCCGTCCTCCGACCTCTTCCGCCAGTATCTGCGGGAGATCGGCCGGATCCCCCTGCTCAGCGCCGCCGACGAGGTGGAGCTCGCCCGCCGTGTCGAGGCCGGGCTCTTCGCCGAGGAGCGGCTCGCGAGCACCCCGGACCCGGACACCCGGCTGGCCGTCGATCTCGACCGGCTGGTGGTCATGGGGAGGATGGCCAAGCGCCGCCTCATCGAGGCCAACCTCCGCCTCGTCGTCTCCGTCGCCAAACGCTATGTCGGCCGCGGGCTGACCATGCTCGATCTGGTCCAGGAGGGGAACCTCGGGCTGATCAGGGCCGTCGAGAAATTCGACTACGCCCGGGGCTACAAGTTCTCCACGTACGCGACCTGGTGGATCCGCCAGGCCATGTCCCGCGCCCTCGCCGACCAGGCGCGGACCATACGCGTCCCGGTCCATGTCGTCGAACTGATCAACCGCGTCGTACGCGTCCAGCGCCGGATGCTCCAGGAAAGCGGCTACGAGCCGACGGCGGAGGAGGTCGCCGGCCAGCTCGACCTCACTCCGGAGCGGGTCGGCGAAGTCCTGCGGCTCGCCCAGGAACCGGTCTCGCTGCACGCCCCGGTCGGCGAGGAGGACGACGTAGCCCTCGGCGACCTGATCGAGGACGGCGACGCCGCGTCCCCGGTCGAGTCCGCCGCGTTCCTGCTGCTGCGCGAGCACCTGGAAGCGGTGCTCTCCACTCTCAACGAGCGCGAGCGGAAGGTGGTCCAGCTGCGCTACGGGCTGGACGACGGGCGGCCCCGCACACTTGAGGAGATCGGCCGGATCTTCGGCGTGACGCGCGAACGCATCCGCCAGATCGAGTCCAAGACCCTCAACAAGCTGCGGGACCACGCCTTCGCCGACCAGCTCCGCGGCTACCTCGACTGACGGCGTGAGGGCTCGCACCGCCGGTCGGCGGTGCGAGCCCTCGGGTCCGAACGGGCGGCGCTCCTAGTCGACTTCGGCGACTGCCTGCGCGAACTGCGCCGAATACAGCCGGGCATAGGCGCCCTCGGTGGCCAACAGCTCCTCGTGCGTGCCCTGTTCGACGATCGAGCCGTTCTCCATCACCAGGATGACGTCGGCGTCCCGGATGGTGGAGAGCCGGTGCGCGATCACAAAGCTCGTACGGCCGTGGGCCAGCCGCGCCATCGCCTTCTGGATCAGCACCTCCGTACGGGTGTCGACGGAGCTCGTCGCCTCGTCGAGCACCAGGATCACCGGGTCGGACAGGAACGCCCGCGCGATGGTGATCAGCTGCTTCTCGCCCGCGCTGACGCCGGAGCCCTCATCGTCGATCACCGTGTCGTAGCCGTCCGGCAGCGTACGGATGAACCGGTCGGCGTGGGCCGCCTTCGCCGCCTCCTCGATCTCCTCGCGGGTGACCTCGCGCGACGCGCCGTACGCGATGTTGTCCGCGATCGAACCGCCGAACAGCCAGGTGTCCTGGAGGACCATGCCGATGCCCTGCCGCAGGTCGTCGCGCGACATCTTCGTCACGTCGACCCCGTCCAGCGTGATCCGGCCACCCGTCACCTCGTAGAACCGCATCAGCAGATTGACGAGCGTGGTCTTGCCGGCCCCGGTCGGTCCGACGATCGCGACCGTGTGACCGGGCTCGACGCTCAGCGACAGATCCTCGATGAGCGGCTTCTCCGGGTCGTAACGGAACGACACCTTCTCCAGCGAGACGCTGCCCCGCAGCTCCTTCGGGCGCTCCTGCTCGCCGGGCGCGGGGTCGGCGCCCTGCTCCTCGGCGTCCAGCAGCTCGAATATCCGCTCGGCCGAGGCGACACCCGACTGCACCAGGTTCGCCATCGCGGCGACCTGGGTCAGCGGCATCGAGAACTGCCGGGAGTACTGGATGAACGCCTGCACGTCACCGATCGACAGCGAGCCCGAAGCGACCCGCAGACCACCGACGACGGCGATCAGCACGTAGTTCAGGTTGGAGACGAACATCATCAGCGGCTGCATGATCCCGCTGTTGTACTGCGCCTTGAAGCCGGCCTCGTACAGTGCTTCGTTCTGCTCGGCGAAGTCCCTCGCGGACTCCTCCTGCCGGCCGAAGACCTTCACCAGGGTGTGCCCGGTGTACATCTCCTCGATGTGGGCGTTGAGCTTGCCCGTCACCTTCCACTGCTGCACGAACTGCGGCTGCGAGCGCTTGCCGACCTTCCTGGCCACGACCACCGAGAGCGGCACCGTCGCCAGTGCGACGAACGCCAGCAGCGGCGAGACCCAGAACATCATGATCAGCACGCCGACGATGGTGAGCAGGGAGTTGATGAGCTGGCCCATCGTCTGCTGCATCGTCTGCGAGATGTTGTCGATGTCGTTCGTCGCCCGGCTGAGCACCTCGCCGCGCTTGGCCCGGTCGAAGTACGACAGCGGCAGCCGCGACAGCTTCGTCTGGATGTCCTCGCGCAGCTGGAAAATGATCCGGTTGATGATCCGGATCGACAGCCGGGTCGCCACCAGCATCAGCAGGCCGGCCCCGACATAGACCGCCAGCGCCACCAGCAGTACGTCGCCCACCGCGCCGAAGTCGATGCCGTGACCGGGGACGAAGTCCACCCCGGAGAGCATGTCGGCCAGACCGCTGTTGCTCTTGCGCAGGCCCTCGATGGCCTGTTCCTTGGTCGTCCCCTCGGTCATCTCCCGGCCGACGACCCCGGCGAAGACCAGGTCGGTCGCCCGGCCGAGGATCTTCGGCCCGATCACCGACAGGCCGACGCTCAGCGCACAGGCTGCCAGCATCACGTACAGCGGGGTCTTCTCCGTCGCGAAGCGCTTCAACAGCCGCTTCGAGGACCCCTTGAAGTCCATGGACCGGTCGGTCGGCGCCCCGCCCGCCATCATGCGTCCGCCAGGCCCGGCCATTACGCGGCCTCCGCTTCCGTCAGCTGGGAGAGCACGATCTCCCGGTACGTTTCATTGCCGTCCATCAGCTCGTGGTGGGTGCCGGAGCCGACGACCCGGCCCTCGTCCAGCACCAGGATCCGGTCCGCGTCGCGGATGGTGGACACCCGCTGCGCCACGATCACCACGGTCGCCTCGGCCGTCTCCTGCGTGAGCGCCCCGCGCAGCGCGGCGTCGGTGGCGTAGTCGAGCGCGGAGAACGAGTCGTCGAAGAGATAGATCTCCGGCCGCTGCACCAGCGTCCTGGCGATGGCCAGCCGCTGCCGCTGCCCGCCCGAGACATTGGTGCCGCCCTGCGCGATCGGCGCGTTCAGACCGTGCTCCAGCGCGGTGACGAACTCCTTGGCCTGCGCGACCTCCAACGCGTGCCACAGCTCCTCGTCGGTCGCGTCCGGGTTTCCGTACCGCAGGTTCGTCGCGACCGTCCCGGAGAACAGATACGGCTTCTGCGGTACGAGACTCACGGTCCTCGCCAGCAGCGCCGGCTCCAGCGTCCGCACATCCGTACCGTCGACCAGCACCTGACCGTCCGTCACATCGAACAGCCGCGGTACGAGACCGAGCAGCGTCGACTTCCCGCTGCCCGTCGACCCGATGATCGCGGTGGTCTCGCCGGGGCGGGCCACCAGATCCACCGACCGCAGCACCGGCTCCTCGGCGCCCGGGTAGCGGAAGTCCGCGCCGCGCACCTCCAGATGACCGCGGGCGAGCAGCTTGCGGACCGGCTCGACGGGCGGGACCACGCTGGACTCGGTCTCCAGGACCTCCTGGACGCGCTCGGCACAGACCTCGGCACGCGGCACCATCATGAACATGAAGGTGGCCATCATCACCGACATGACGATCTGCATCAGATAGGCGAGGAACGCGGTCAGCGCGCCGATCTCCATGCCGCCGCTGTCGATGCGGTGGGCACCGAACCAGAGCACGGCGATCGACGAGACGTTCACGACCGTCATCACGGTGGGGAACATCAGCGCCATCAGCCGGCCCGTGGACAGCGCCACATCCGTCAGCTCGGTGTTGGAGCCGCGGAACCGCTCCTCCTCGTAACCGTCACGGACGAAGGCGCGGATGACCCGGTTGCCGGTGATCTGCTCGCGCAGTACCCGGTTCACCGTGTCGAGCCGCTCCTGCATCGTGCGGAACAGCGGGCGCATCCGCTTCACGATCAGGCTCACCGCGATGCCGAGCACCGGCACCACCGCGAGCAGCACCGCGGACAGCGGGACGTCCTGGCCGAGCGCCATGATGATGCCGCCGACACACATGATCGGGGCCGACACCATCAGCGTGAACGTCATCAGCACCAGCATCTGGATCTGCTGGACGTCATTGGTCGTACGGGTGATCAGCGAGGGCGCCCCGAAGCGTCCGAGCTCACGTGCCGAGAACGACTGCACCCGGTCGAAGACCGACGCCCGGACATCACGGCCGAGGGCGGCCGCGGTACGGGCGCCGTAGTAGACGGCCCCCATGTTGCAGACCACCTGGCCGATGCTGACGGCGATCATGATGCCGCCGAACTCGAGGATGTAGCCGGTGTCCCCCTTGACGACACCGTTGTCGATGATGTCGGCGTTCAGGGTGGGCAGATAGAGGCTGGCGCAGGTCTGCAGCAGTTGGAGGAGGACCAGGAGCAGGATGGGCTTTCTGTACGGACCGAGATAGGCCCGCAGGAGTTTTATGAGCACACGTGTCTCTCGGAGTCGGCAGAGGGCGGGAGTCGACCCATTTTCCGGCACCGGCGGCCGCGACTGCGAGCGATTTTACTCAAGACCAGGTCAAAAAACAGACCGAGTACACAAGTGGAGGGGCTCACCCCCACCGGTGTACCCGGCCCTGTCGTGCAGGCGTACGGACTCAGTTCGCGGAGTCGAACGCCCCCGGGTGGATCTGGTCCCGCGTCGCCACGTACTGCTGGCGCACCGCCTGCCCGACCGCCAGCTCCTCGCCCGGCTCCAGCACCTGCGCCGCGGCACCCTGCCAGGCCGGGGGAGTGAGCGGATCGCCCGTCCCCTGCGAGACCCCCAGTGCCCAGGCCGCCTGCCGGGCCGCGCCCAGCGCCGCGTATTCGGCGGGCTGCGGTACGACCACCTGCGTACCGAACAGCGCCGGAGCGAGCCCCTGCACGGCGGGCAGTTCGGCCGCCGCCCCCAGCAGGAACACCCGGCGCACCTCGACGCCCCGGCCGCGCAGCACGTCGAGCGCGTCGGCCAGCGAGCACAGCATCCCCTCGAACGCCGCCCGCGCCAGGTGCTCCGGCTTCATCGACTCGCGCCGCAGTCCGCACAGGGTCCCCGCGGCGTGCGGCAGATGCGGCGTCCGCTCGCCCTCCAGATACGGCAGGAGTACCAGCCCGGACGCGCCCGGCGTGGACTTCAGCGCCAGCGCGGAGAGCTCCTCCAGGCCCTCCACGCCGAGCATCTCGGCGGTCCCGCGCAGCGCCCGTACCGCATTGGACGTGTGCACCACCGGCAGATGCTTCCCGGTCGCGTCCGCGAACGAAGTGATCATCCCCGACGGATCGGACAGCGCCTCGTGGTGCACCGCCATGACCGAGCCCGACGCACCCAGCGACACCACCGCGTCGCCGACCCCGACACCGAGCCCGAACGCCGCGGCCATCGTCTCGCCGGTCCCCGCGGAGATCAGCAGCCCCTCGGGCGTCGTCCCGGCCGCATCGGCGGGACCGAGCACCTCGGGGAGCGCGGCCTGGTGCCCGAGTGCGAGCTCCACCAGGTCGGGCCGGTAGGAACCGGTGTCCGCCGACCAGTAACCGGTGCCGGACGCGGCACCCCGGTCGGTGGTCCGCCGGGTGGGACGCCCCAGCAGCTGCCACACCAGCCAGTCGTGCGGCTGCAGCACCGCGGCCACCCGCTGGGCGGCCTCCGGCTCGGTCCGTGCCAGCCAGCGCAGCTTCGCCACCGGCTGTGCGGCCTGCGGCACCGCCCCGACCGCCTCGGCCCAGGGCTGCCGCCCGCCGAGTCCGTCGACCAGATCGGCCGCGGCGGCCTGCGCCCGCTTGTCGTTGCCGAGCAGCGCCGGGCGTACGAGATTGCCCTGGTGGTCCAGTGGCACCAGGCCGTGCTGCTGGGCGGAGACGCCGATGGCCTGCACCCCTTCGAGCAGCCCGCCGCCGGCGGCCTCGCCGAGCGAGAGCAGCCATGCCTGCGGGTCGACCTCGGTGGCCTTCGCTTCGACGGGGTGTGCGGCGAACCCCCGGCGCAGCACGGCGCCCGTGTCCGTATCGCAGACGACGATGTGTGTGAAGGCGGAAGAACTGTCCAAGCCGGCGACTATCCCCATACCCAAGATTCTGCCGCACCGCCGGAGCGTTTCCGTACCGGTGGTGCGGCAGTGGCGGGGGCGGTATCGCTACGTGTTGCTGGTGCCCCAGTCGTCCTCGCCGTTCCGGCCGCGGTCCCGCAGCGAGTGCACCCGGTCGGCCACCGAGGCCGGGACCTTCTCGCCGACCTTCTCGCTCACCGCGTGGTACGCCTTGCCGGCCAGCTCACGGCCGCTCTGGGCCGCAGACTCGGCGGTATTGCGCACGGCCGGATTCTGGGCGAACTGACGTGCGGACTTCTTCAGCTGCTCGTAGCGCTCGCGCCCGGCCCGTGCCCCGATCACGTATCCGAGGGCCAGTCCGGCGATGAACGTGAGCCGGTACCGCATGGCTGCCACCCTTCCTTGCTCAGTGCGACGCTCAGTGCGACGTGTGCTGCCCGCCTACCCGCGGGCACCGGAGATCACCCCGGGGGATACCGATTGGCAAAGCACCCCCCTGCTTGCGCTAATGTATGTGTCGCAGCGAACGCGCGCCGCCCGGCAGCAGCCAGGCAGGTAGGGTTCGGTGCATACGCAGCAATCCCCTGTAGCTCAATTGGCAGAGCAGCCGGCTGTTAACCGGCAGGTTACTGGTTCGAGTCCAGTCGGGGGAGCGCGATCCCCTGTAGCTCAATTGGCAGAGCATTCGGCTGTTAACCGGAGGGTTACTGGTTCGAGTCCAGTCGGGGGAGCGGAACGGAAGAGGACCCTTCGGGGTCCTTTTTTCGTGTGCTCGCCGACGGTCGTCACCGTGGTGCGTGTGGGGCGCATGTGACTCTTTCGCGTGCACTTCGCTCCATCCGGAACCGGACGGCCGACGGCGCGGTCTTCATGGTCAGGCGAAGCCGACCATCCGGAGCGAGAGATCGTATGACCGGCTATGCTGCGGCAGACGGCACGCACACTTGTACGCGCCACGCCGAAAAGGGGCGGTAGCTCAGCCGGTTAGAGCAGCGGACTCATAATCCGTCGGCCGTGGGTTCGAGTCCCACCCGCCCCACCAAGAAAAACGTTCTGACCTGCGAAAACGCGGCTGGAGGGTTGTTTTCGCGTGTGGCGTTCGCTTCTCGTCGGCGACGCGGGGCGGGCGCTCCTGGCCTGGCTCACCGGGTCCTAACCCCCTTGACCTGGGGTTTTAGGCGAAACGCGGGTTTGAGTTCATGGCGATGATCTCACGATGAGCCCATGGCCCCTCAGTGTGACACGCAGCACAACGCGCCGAATGTCTTGCGGCCTCTGACCGTCGTCTCGGGGGACGGCTTCGTCGCGGAGATCGACATCGTCACCGGCACGTCTCGTCGCTTTCGACCCGGTCGCCGGGCGTGAGCTGTGGCGCTTCGACCTCCCCCCGAACCTGACCACGGGAGTGGCCGCGCTGGCGACCCGCGGCCGACACCTGGAAGTCGACGAGGCGGTCCGCCATCGCTGCGGCGATGGCGGACCGCTCACCCCCGCACGGCCTGACCACCGCCCAGGCGGGGCAGAACGGCCAAATCCCGTAGTGCCGGGCTGGCTGCCCTACGGTCGACCCGGCTAGCACCAGGAATCCGATACGTGGCTCGCGTCGGCGTTCCAGCAGAGGCAGTACAGCGAGGGCGAGCGTGGCCAGCACGGTGAAGGAAGTGATCCGCCCTTGCAGCACTTCAGCGACGGCCAGTACGAGTAGCAGCCAACCGCTGACATACGGATAGCGGGCTGAACGCGGCCAGGCGGTGGGCCGGAGTGACGACGGATGCATGTACCAAATTGTCGCGCGGGGCCCGTGCGAGGTCATCACCGCACGGGTTGACTCCAAGCCCCCGGCTGGTACTGAGGGGTGACTCCGAGAACCACACCCCGGTGTGACGATTCGCCCCGCCCTCTTGCGAAGACTGTTGAGCAGGAACGCAAGAGGACTGGAGGGATCGATGCACGGGCTGCGGCAGGTGTTGTTCGACTCGACCGGACCTGACCGGGCAACTGCTTCTGTGTCTGAACCAGTGCGGCTTGCTTCTGCGCGGGTGACCGCGGCAGTTGAGGACCTCGCTGCGCCCGGGGCTGCCCGCAAGTCAAAGCAAGACCCTGACCGGAGTCCGCGTAGCACGAAGTCCTCGCAGAGCCTGCGCATACCCGCTCAGGCGGAGACGCTCTGCTGGTTGGCATGCATGTTGTTTGCGACGCTGCTCTCCCTGCTGACAGACCTCTTGCCGCACCGGGTATGGGGGGCTGTGCCGCGGTCGGATACGGTGCGGCGGCAATACTGTCCCACCGGGCCAGTGCCCCTTGGGCAAAGCCGAGCTCTGTGGCCGCGGTGGTGGGGGCTGTACTGGCTCCGCTGCTTCTCCTGGTCGTAGCGGGGACACGCCAGCTCGAAGTTCAGGTGGTTGAGCAGTCCGGGGTGCTGCTGCTGGACTCCGGAAGCCCCTATGTGCCGGCCCCGGCCGCGCTGTGGGAATACAACCCGTACCTGCCTGGGATGGCGCTCTTCGGACTCCCGCGGGCCGTACTGGGTACGGGCTTCCTCGCGGATGCCAGGCTCTGGTTCGGCCTTGTCTTCCTCGGTGCCATGTTCCTGGCCGCGCGTACGGCTGCAGGGAGGACCGGCCGTCGTGCCGTGTCCTGGAGGGTCCTCGGCGGCTCGCCTTCCGGCAGCGTCTTGCCTGCGCTGTGGCTCGCCGCTGCGCCGGTCGTGGCCCTGCCACTTGCAGTGGGCGGTGTTGATCTGCCGGTGATCGGTCTGATGTGCCTGGCTCTGGCCCTCGCGGGACGCGGCGGTTCGGGCGTCGGGGCTGGGCTGGCCATGGGTGCTGCGGCGGCACTCAAGTGGACGGCCTGGCCGCTTCTGCCAGTTGGCCTGGCGCTCCTCCTGGTCACCGCTGGGCGTCGCGTCGCGGTGCGTGCCGCTCTCGTGGCCTTCGCGGTGAGTGTGCTCGCGGTACTGCCCATAGCACTCGCGGCCCCGCATACCTTCGCTGAACATGTCCTGCTTTTCCCGCTCGGAGAAGGGGGTACAGGATCGCCCGCGACCAGCCCCCTGCCCGGCTATCTCCTGACGGCCCACGTTCCGGGGGGCTTCGTGCTCGCGGTGGCAGCTCTCGTGCTGTCTGCGCTCGGCGTGGCCGCCTCGCTGGTCGTCCGGCCGCCGCGTACCACGGTTGCCGCCGCTGACCGGCTGGCTCTGGGGCTTGCACTTGCGATGTGCCTGATTCCCGCCACCCGGTTCGGATACCTCGTCTACCCGCTGGTGCTGGTCTGCTGGTTCCGACTCACGTCGGCCACCCGGCCGACACGGGAGCGCGGATGACTGGCAAAACCGCCGCGCGCTACCGCTCCGGGTGCCTCGTCACTTGGACATATGCGGTACTGCGTGCTTTGAGCAGGCGATTCTCCTTTGTCGAGTCGGAGATCGACGGCCTGCACAAAGTGATCGGGGAGGGGGACGTCTGTCTGGACATCGGTGCCGAGTACGGGCTCTACACCTACGCCCTCTCCCAGGTCACGGGGCCGAAAGGCAGTGTGCACAGCTTCGAGCCATTGCCGGGAGCCCATCGCGTGCTCAGAACCGGAATCCGACTGCTCGGCTGCACGAACGTACACGCCCACCAGCTCGCGTTGAGCATGTGTCCCAAGGAGCAGGCAGTCATGAGCCTGCCCTACCGCCGATGGTTGCCAGTGCACGGCCGCGCCTTCGTGACTGACGGAGCCCAGGGGCTCGGGCCCAACGCTGAGTTCGCCAAAGAAATCCGGCTGAACGTGCGGCTGAGCACCGTGGACGAGATGGTCGCGGTCTCTGCGCTGCATCGAGTGGACTTCATCAAGGCCGACGTCGAAGGCGCGGAACCCTTGGTGCTGGCAGGAGCGGAAGAGACCTTACTGCGTGACCGGCCCACTCTTCTGCTGGAGATCGAAGAGCGTCACCTGGCGAAGTACAACGCGCGCGCCGACGAACTGGCTGATCGGCTGCGATACGCCGGCTATGGAATGTTCCTGTGGCGAGAAGGCAAGTGGCGCCCCGTAGACCAGGTCACCTCCGCGCACCGCAACTATCTGTTCACCGTAAAACCGCTGGAGAGCTGACCCACACATGCCACGAACCCTGATCGTCACCAATGATTTCCCGCCCCGTCAGGGCGGCATCGAAACCTTCGTGCACGCCATGGCCGCACGGTTCCCGCCTGACCGTGTTGCCGTCTACACCTCCAGCAGCCCGGGTGACCGTTCCTACGACGCAGGGCTACCGTTTCCGGTGGTGCGGGACCGCACCCACATGCTGCTGCCGACCCCCCGGGTAACTGCACGCGCCGCGAGGCTGGCACAGGAGTTGGACTGCGACAGCGTCTGGTTCGGTGCTGCGGCCCCGCTGGGGCTGATGGCTGGAGAACTGCGGCGACGCACAGCCGTGGAGCGGCTCGTCGCCACCACTCATGGGCACGAGGTCTGGTGGGCGCGCACTCCCGGGGCCCGGGCACTATTGCACCGCATCGGCGCACAGACCGACTCTGTCACCTATTTGGGGTCCTACACCCGGCAGCGCATCGCTTCTGCCATCGGGCCGAAGTCGGCGGCACGCATGTCCCGGCTTGCGCCCGGCGTGGATCCTGATGTGTTCCGCTGTTCCGGCGAAGGCGCAGCCCGGGTCCGTGACCGATACAGGCTTGGTACGGCCCCCGTCGTGCTCTGTGCGGCCCGCCTCATTCCTCGTAAGGGGCAGGACACGTTGATCCACGCACTGCGACTCGTGAGGCAAAGCGTGCCTGATGCTGTCCTGCTGCTGGTCGGCACGGGGCCGTACGAAGGAGCTCTGCGTCGGCTCGCGGCCAAACAGGGCCTGACGGGAAGCGTGATCTTCGCGGGCGGGCATCCTCATGAGGAAATGCCCGACTTTTACGCGGCCGCACAGGTATTCGCAATGCCGTGCCGTACCCGCCGCGCGGGCATGGAGGTGGAGGGCCTTGGGATCGTCTTCCTCGAAGCTGCTGCAGCAGGGCTGCCCGTGGTAGTGGGTGAATCGGGAGGAGCCCCCGACGCGGTACAGGACGGGGAGAGCGGATTCGTCGTGGATGGCAACGAGCCGCGAGGCGTCGCCGACCGACTCACCGCGCTGCTGAGCGACGCCGAAAGCGCGAGTCGGATGGGCGCGAAAGGAAGGGAGTGGGTGCGCAGGGAGTGGGGTTGGGATACGGCGTACAGCCGGCTGGCTGAACTGTTGAAAGTGACAGGAGAGTGCGCTGTGACGAGTGGGCCCGAGGGATCGCGTCTGCCGTGAGCGGTGGGGGAGCGCCGGACAGGCGGGGGGTATCCGCCCATCCGACGCCGGCTGCCTACGCGCAGCTCATGAGCCACTTGGCGACGATGCCTGCACGGTTGCGTACCCCGTAGCGGTCGAAGAGACGCTGCATGTGAGATTCCACGGTCTTGGGCGACATCCGAAGGGTTCGGGCTATCTCCTTTCCGGAGTACCCCTCCGCGATGAGAGCGACGATCTCAGCCTGGCGTCTGCTGAGCCGCATGGTGTCTTCCTGACGGGTAGCACCACCATGCACTGCAATGGGCGTGGTCAACGTGATCGGCCTCTCCGGTATCAGTGGGCCCTGGATCTCCATGGCCCGGGCTGCGAAGTTGCGGTCGCACAAGATCCTTACTTCATTGACACGATTCCGCGCCGGAGGAACCCCCGGTCCACCCCGGGGGCCCGGGGCCGGTTTGTACCGAACCCAGGGTTCTTTAAATGCCGCAACGCCAGATATATGCCTCTATATGCGATGTGGGCGTTCTTGTTGATGCATGAGCAAACAGTCCGGGGTACGCCGCGCCCCACATGCAAAATGATCATCAACCGGAGCTCTAGCAGGGGGATGTGTGCACAACATGGGGGCCGACCTCCTCGAGAGAGAAAGAGAAGTAGAACAAATCGAGTTGGCGCTTGCGGATGCCTCGGCGGGGCGCGGGCGGGTGGTGGTGATCGAAGGTGACCCAGGAGTCGGCCGGTCGTTGCTTCTCAACGCTGTACGGAAGAAGGCCCAGGGTGCCGGGATGCGTGTGCTCTCGGCTCGAGGCAGCGCGGCGGAGCATGACGTGCCTTACGGGGTCTGCCTCCAGCTCTTCGAGGAACTCTTCGAGAACGAGGAGCGGGAGGGGGGAGAGAGGGCGGCAACCGAGAACAGCACTGCTCCAGGCGGCATGGTCCCCGTCGGAGGAAGCGAGCTTCTTGCTGCTCTCAGCGGAAGCGTCGGGAAAATTACCACAGTGATGGGCCTGGGCGGCGGCGATTCAGGGCCGGCGGCAGCTGCCGGGATAAAACTACTGTGCCGTCTTGCCCTCCGTCTGGCCGCACGTTCTCCGCTTGTCCTGCTGGTCGACGACATGCAGTGGGCAGACGACCTCTCTCTCCAGTTCCTGGCTCACCTTGCCAATCGGCTGGACGACCGGTCGGTCCTGCTTGCGGTTGTGACCGATGCGCGTCACACAGGAACAACTGCCGGCCGTACGGCGGACCTGATGGCCGGGTTGGATTCCACCGTGCCGCTGTGGCTGGCCCCTTTGTCCTTGACTGCTACCGCGCGCGTGGTGGGGGCTCACTGGGCGGCGCCGGCGGATGATGAGTTCGTCTCGGCCTGCCATTTGATGACACGTGGCAACCCGTTCCTGCTGCAGGAACTGTGCGCACAAGCTGCGCGGGATGGAAGGGTTCCCGCGGCTTCGGACATCTCGCGTCTGCGCGCGACACTGCCACGGACCGTCATACGGCGGACTCGTCTCAGACTCCACTCCCTGTCTCCAGAGGCACTGCGCCTCGTCGAAACGGCGTCACTCTTCAACGATGAGGGGGCGACTCTCGACGAAGCCGCCGAAGCTTCGGGCTTGGAGTCAGGGGCGGCGTCGCAAGCCATAGATGAAGCCCTTGCCGCAGGCATGCTGCGCGACGCGGGCCAGGTGTGTCTGGCGCAGCCGTTGCTGGGCAAGGCCATCGCCGAGTTGATACCGCAGGAAGCGCGAGAACGGGGGCACAGGGCCGCCGCACGAGTCCTCGGCATCCGAAAGGCTCCCCCGCTGGAGATCAGCCGTCACTTGCTGCACGTCCTCCCTCTCGGTGATCCATGGACCGCGTCCATCCTTCGCAGCGCCGCCCGCGAAGCCATGGGCCAAGGTCACCCGGGCCAATCAGTCAGACTTCTCCGCCGTCTCCTGCGGGAAAAGGCTCCAGGGACAAGGGAGTACGACGTGCTCGCGGAACTCGGGGCTGCGGAGCTGGCGGCCGGCAGTGCTGAGGCACCACATCATCTGCATCAAGCGATGACCCAGGCACCCACTCCTGAGGCCTGGGTCACCACCGGCATTCACTATGCGCTGGCCCTGGCCCGGCAGGGCCGGCATCCGGCTGCCTTTGCGCTGCTCGACGAACTCTCGTCATGGACACCGAGCCTGGACGACCGCCTGCGCGCCCGGCTGGATGCGGTGACAGCACTGCTGACGCTGGGCCCTGTGGAAAGCCGCTCTGCCATCCGTGACCTCGTTACTGCCAGACAACTCGATCGGGCCGGCCCAGGGCCGGACACATCACTTCTGTGGGCGCTACGTCTGGCGGTGGAACAGGACCTCGACGCCACTGCGGAGAGCATCACACTGCGCACCAGAGACACCAGACACTTGATCGAGTCAGCAAGCGACGAGGTCGTTGGCGTTCCTGCGGTACACATCACCGTCTGTGGACTGGCTGCCGCGGGGCGCCTCACCGAGGCGCACACCCTGCTCGTCGAGGCGTTACCCCATGTCCTTGAGCTCGACGCTCCCATCCACCACCCGGATACCGTCGCGCTGCAGGCCATGCTGGCCTACGGCCAGGGCTGCCTGGCCGACGCGGAACAGCGCGCACGGGCCGTTCTCGACACGCGGACAGAAGCCTGGCCGACCAGCCCTGCCGCCCCCCTTGCTGCAGCAGTTCTCGGCCATGTCCAACTGGATCGGGGGGATAGGCCAGCAGCTGTGCAAACGCTGAAGAGCAACGTGTTGCCCGACCGAGTGCCGGACCACCTGTACTTCGCGCCACTCGCCGATGCCCGCGCACGCCTCTGCGCCGAACTGGGTCTCTTTGATGAGGCGCTGGAAGAGTGGCGCCGCAGCCGCCGCCTGACCTCCAGTGGGCGACTGGGGCTGCACATCACCGGCTCGTGGCATCACATCGCCCTGGCACTCATCGAAACCGGCCGGGCAGAGGACGCCAAAGACCTGGCACGCCAAGAGACGGAGACGGCCGTCTCATTTGGTGCTCCCTTCGCCCTCGCGCGAGCCATAAGAGTCAACGCGGCCCTCTACGGGGGGAGCCGGGGGAAGGGCTGACCATGCTGCTCACCGCATTCGGTATGGCAGGCCGCGCGTTCGACGAAGGCTGCATCGAGCAGGGTGGCGTGCTGCCCGTACGGCATCAGGGACCGCACGCTACCTCTACCGGCTCCTCAGCGGTGACCCCACCACCGCACTGCCGGATCGCAATGCAATCGTGCACCCCGTCGGGTTCACCGAGGAAGCGGGGGCTCGCGTCACCCAGGCTCTGCGCGAGGCCGCAGACCGTGCCCGTGACGGCCTGCACGCAACAATGAGACGAAACGGCTGGAGCCCCCGGCGGCTTCCTCAAGGCGTTACGTCACTCTTCATGCTTGGCCAGTCTTTCAGCACAGCGAACCTGCAGGCTGCATGGCTCAACTACGCTCTGCCCAAGCACCGCCTGATCAGCACGCCCTTCGCGGATCGAGACGTCGTCGAGTACGCGCTGGCGCTTCCCGACCGGCACCGTATCGGGTTCGGGCACGGTCTCACCGTCGACAAGTTCGCCCTGCGTCTTGCCTATGCGGATCGCGGCGTCCCCGCAGGGATCGGGCACCGGATGCAGCAGGCCCGCATCGATTCCATCTCCGCGGTGTTCGCGAACCAGAACTTCGATCTCTGCCGTTCCATCCTTACTCCGGATTCCGTGTTGTGTCGCACGGGCGTGCTGAGTCATACCTTCATCGAGGGGCTCAACCAGGCCCGGGTGCACCGCAACGGGGAAGAGATCGCCCGCCTGTGCGTGATCGAGCGTTGGCTGGAGGGACTGGAAGATGCGTAGCAACAATTCGATGGACGATGGCGAGATTCCAGTCACCGAGCAGACTGGCGATATGAGAATCGCCGACCATCTCATCTTTCGGGAGCTTCCCTTTTGCGGAGTGCTGCTCGACACGAAGCGGTTCACGGTCCATCGCCTCTCCCAGCGCGGATCCGAGGCCCTGCGGACAGCGCTGCATCCCGGCACCCCGAGCCCCTACGAGTTGATTCTCGATAGCAACGCCGAGAACACTGCGCCCCTGTTCCGTCAGCAACTCATAGCGCGCCTCACCGCCGCTGGAATGTTGCACCAGGTCACCGGGGAGCATGACCGTTGAACCCTGGGCTGCCTGAGTTGTCGATGCCCACGGCACCAGATGCCGGAGCGTCAGATGCTCTGAAATGGATCAGCGACCGGCTTGCATTTTTCATGCCGAAACCGCAGCGGGATGCTCCCCGCGACGGGCTCAAGCCACTGAGTGAACTGGCTCTCGTCTATTTCCACCTTGTCCAGGGGCCCGGTGCCCACCTACAACTTGACCGTTGGCGAGAATTCATCACGGCGACATGTTCTGGGGACGTCGTCGACAGAGCCACTACAGCCCCGGCTGCAGACGGCATTTACCTGATGCAGCCCTACCTGTGGCTTAGAGCTGCTGGTCACCGCCACGGCAGATGCGAAGATGCCCTGCGGAAATTGGCACGCGCGGGGGCACGGCCTGGTTCGCCCGGCACCCTCCATGCCCTGAGCCTCGCCGGCCTGGTGCGCACCGAACAGGACTGGTCCCACCTCTGCCGCACTCACGCAGAGCGCGCTGCTTGGACCGACGCGGAACTGGTTCATGAGGCATACCGGATCACCCACGCAATCTTTTACGCCACAGCCATGGGCGCACGTCCCGCAGATCTGACCATCACAGCCACCGAACAGGAACGACTTGTCAACCTGGTCGAACGTCTCCGAAGTTACGCCTTCGGCGCCGGTCGCTGGGACCTGCTCATCGAGACTCTGATAGCCCTGCGCGGTCTCAACTCCGCCAACCGCGCCGCAGAAGCGGCGTGGATGGTGCGGCGTGGACTTCTAGGGCCTCCCTGCCACGGTGGGGTCCCACTCGATGACGCTGCTGCCCGGCAGATCACCCTCCTTGCACCCACACCGCGAGATCCGGTGCTGTTTCGCTCGTGCTATCACGCCACCCTGGCCCAGTTGCTGCTCCAGGCCCTGCTGGCCCCCGCACAGGAAGTCACCCGTCATGTCTGAGGCCGACACATCTCAGCTCCCTGCCCTCGACGCGGAGGTCATTGTCATAGGTGCCGGGCCCGTAGGACTGATGCTGGCCTGCGAACTGTCACTGATGGATGTCGACGTGCTGGTGCTGGAGCGCGCAGACGACTTCGATCGGCGTCTGCGCGCCCCCGGTATTACCGCACGCAGCATTCAGGCTCTGGACCGCCGTGGCTTGCTGGACCCACTGATGGCTGCCACGGCCGATGTCGAGCCGGCATACAAGACAGAGCGTGGGCCGCTCGGGGAAGCCCCCGACATGCTGCCGATCCGGGCCGGGGTATTGGAAGAAGTCCTGCATGGGAGGCTGTCACAGCTTGGAGGGCGACTGGAACGGGGAGTCAGTGTCACCTCCGTTGTGGAGCAATTCAACGCATCTGGCACAGCGGGCACTGAACCTGAGCAGACCGATCAAACGGATCACGTGGCCGTGACTTCCACTGACGCTGAAGGCACTGAGAAAACCCTTCGCGCCCAGTATGTCGTTGGCTGTGATGGCGGACGCAGCACCGTGCGTAAAGCAGTCGGTATCGACTTTCCTGGTGGCGGCCCCGAAGTGACCGGCTATCAGGCAGTTGTAACGGTGGAGCCGGAAGGAATTCTGGAACGAGCCTGGCGCCGTACTCCGCGAGGCATTACTGCCTACGCTCTCGGCCCCAGCCGCATCGTCAGCGTCGAATTCGACACTCCTTCCATCGACCGCAGCAGTGAGGTAACCCTTGACGAAGTTCAGGACAGTCTGCGCCGTACCAGCGGCGTCGAAGTCACTTTGCGCGACCCAGTCTCTCTGAGCCGTTTCACAGGCAACTGCAGACTGGCCGACCGGTACCGAAACGGTCGAGTCCTGCTGGCAGGCGACGCGGCCCACGTGCATCCGCCTTTCGGTGGACAGGGTCTCAATCTAGGACTTCAAGATGCGGTCAACCTGGGGTGGAAACTGGCCGCAACCGTCCACGGCACTGCTGCTACCGGCCTGCTTGACAGTTACGAGGACGAACGTCGCCCCGTAGCAGCACGTGTGCTGCGCAATTCCGAGGCCGCAACAAGACTTCTTCATCCCGGTGTGGACAACACAGCGCCGTATGAGCTCTTCTTTCAAGAGCTGATGACGGATCCAGCCGTGAAACGGCGCCTCCATGAGGTGTACGCGATGAAGGATCTGTTTTACGCGATGAGCGCAACCGAGGCTTCCTCCGAAAGAGTGGGCCGCGCCGCACCCGACCTTGTCCTTACGTCTCACGTGAACACTTGCAGAGAAGCGGCCCGAATGGCTGCACGCCAACGGTCTGGACTTGCCGTGCTGGTGTATCCAACTTCTCAGACATGGCCTTTGGAAACCGTTGGTCATTGGCGGGACCGGGTAGAGGCCGTGCCTGTCGATCCTCTGTCCGATGAAGAGACGGCCTTGATGCTGGTGCGACCTGATGGCTACGTGGCATGGGCTCCGCTTCCAGGATCCACACCAGATCCTGGAAGCCTGGCTGCCGCCCTGAAGCGGTGGTTCGGCGAACCCTTGAGCGAGACCGAGCACGCTGTCGTAGCCCCTACGACTGCTGAGGCTCCGGGCTCGGTGTCGTCAAGCTGAGCTCCGTCGCGATGCAGCAGGGTTCGGGCATGGTCGGCCCGCTCGCCGAGCAGGCCCGGATCGGCCGGCAGGCCGTCGCCCACCTCGCCTACGACCTCATCGACATCACTTCCGGTGGCCTGCCCATCACCCTCGGACGCATCGGCCTCACCCGCGAGGCCGGCGCCACCCAGCTCACCCGGCTCGTCGCCGAAGCCACCCACCGGCTCCTGCCCGCCGCCACCCTCCAAGCCATCCTCCTCGTCCTGGCCGACCGCGCCTACCGCGACAGCTGCCGCCTGTCAGCCCCTACGACATCACGCCCACAGGCTCAGTAGCAGGCTGGCCATCCGTGCGACAGGGAAATCGGTGCAGCGAACGCTGCACCGATGCGGATCGAGCAGGGTCGACGGGGATGCGGTCAGATGGAAACGGCCAGAGATGTCCGACCCTGCGGCGAAACCGCAGGTGAGAAGGGACACCGGGATTGGTTCGAGTCCTCCCGCCCCACTGCCGATGTCCCGGCAGGAACGTTATGACCTGCGTATATGTAGGCAGGAGGGCCCTCACGGATTCCGTGGGGCCCTCACCATGGCCCCGTAGCAAGATCAAGTGGCCGCGCGCCGACCCGGCGGGTCGCGCGAGCGGGGCCCGGCCGGGGGTCCCTCCCGTTCCACGTCGGTGCGTCGGTACGTCAGCTCGGTACGTCAGTGTCCGTACGGGCGGCCTCGATTGTGTGCGGCCCGGCGGCGGCCGTCATGGCATCGCGAAATGTGCACCATCCCTGGCTGCCCCGAGGGGTGTCCGGAGAGTCACTTATGACAACGCTCTGAAGGAATACGGCATTTCGTCCCTTTTAATCCTTGATTTCGGCTTCTACGACTTGTTGGCCGCAGGGGGCGGACGTAGTGTCGAAAGTGCCGCAGCAAGAGCAAGGAGCGGCACAGCGAAACCCTCCAGAGGAGGCGAAGATGAAGGTACGTAGCATCTTCGACCACGGCGGACACGGTGGCGGCGGCTATGGCGGCCGTGGCGGTTACGGCGGACGCGGTGGATACGGCGGACGCGGCGGTTACGGCGGCCGTGGATACGGCGGCCGTGGTTACGGCGGCCGTGGATACGACGGCTACGGCGGCTACGGCGGCTACGGCCGGGGTGGTCGCTGGGGTTGCTGACACCGTTCAGTCCCGACCCCCTGATCCCAATTCGAGGCAGGCTCGCGCACACCGCGCGGGTCGGCCTCGTATTTTGGGGCCCATTTCCATGGCCAGATCCATAGCCCGAGCACCTCTGTGATGTGATGCCCATGCGCTTTCACAGCTCGCTCAAGCGTTCCGACCGTACTGAAGAGCCGCCCGAGGACCCGGTGACGGATGTTCCGATCCGTACCGACCCCGTCAGCATCCTGGCGTCCTTCCGGCGCTTCTGGCCGTTGACCAGAGGCGACCGGCGCTGGCTCATCGTCATCTTCCTGTGCGCCGTCCTGGCCGCACTCGCCGAGACCGTCACCGTCCTGCTGTTCGCCAAACTCACCGACACCGCCCTGCAGAGCGGCGACGTCAGCGCCTTCTGGAAGCCCGCCGGCCAGTGGCTCGCCGTGGCGGTCGCCGGTGCCGTGGTGGGGTACCTGGGCAGTTCGCTCGCGGTCTGGACCGCCGAACGCTTCGTGCTGCGGCTGCGGGCCCGGGTGTTCGGCCATCTCCAGAACCTCCCGCCGCACTTCTTCCAGCGCAATCGCCGTGGCGACCTGGTGGAACGGCTGACAGGTGACGTGGAGGCCATCGAGGCGCTCGTGGTCTCCGGCATCGTCGGGGCGGCGTCGGCGCTGTTCGGCACCGTTTTCTACGCCGGCGCGGCCCTGTTGCTGCGCTGGGACCTGGCCCTCGCCACGTTCGTCATGGTCCCGATCCTGCTGGTCGTCACCCGCGGGTTCGCCAAACCCCTGCGCGCGGTGTCCCGGCGCGGGCGTGCGGCGGACGGCGCCATCACGGCCGTGGTAGAGGAGACGCTGGTCAACGTCGTCATGACGCAGGCGTACAACAGGCAGCAGGACGAGGAGGACCGGCTCCGCAACAAGGCGCGGGTCCGGTTGCGGACCGCGGTGAAGGCCGTCCGTCTCACCGAGTTCTACGAGCAGTTCATCGAGGTCCTCGAAACGCTGTGCGTCCTCACGATCATCGGCCTGGGGGCGTGGGAGATCTCGGCCGGCCGGATGACCCTCGGACAGCTGCTGGCCTTCGCCGCCTTCATCGGCTACCTCTACCCGCCGATCCGTTCGCTGGGCCAGCTCGGTCTGACGGCCACCGCCGCGACCGCGGGCGCCGAACGACTGCTGGAGATCCTCGACGCCGAGCCCGCCGTCACCGACCCGGGCGACTCGGTACCGGTGCCGGAGCGCAGCCGGGCGCTCGGCGAGGTGGAGGCGCGTCAGGTGTTCTTCCACTACCCCGGAAGCAGCGAGATGGTGCTCCGGGACCTGTCGTTCACCGCAAGTCCCGGGGAACTACTGGTCATCACCGGTCCCAGCGGTGCGGGCAAGTCGACGCTGGCGGCGCTGCTGCTGAGGTTCTACGACCCGGAGACCGGCAGCGTCCTGCTGGACGGCGTCTCCGTGGACCGGACGCCGCTGACGTACCTCCGCCAAAACATCACGCTGCTGCCGCAGGACACCCTCGTCCTGCACGACACCATCGAGGAGAACATCGGCTGCGGAAGCCTCGACGCGAGCCACGACGACGTCGTGTGGGCCGCGCGGGCGGCCGACGCCCACGCGTTCATCGAGGCGCTCCCGGAGGGATATGACACCGTCATATCCACCGGCACCTCCCGGCTCTCCGGCGGCCAGTTGCAGCGCATCGCCATCGCCCGCGCCATGCTGCGTGATGCACCCGTGCTCCTCCTCGACGAGCCCACCACCGGACTGGACCGGCTGGCCGCGGAACGCATCCTGGAGCCCCTGCGACGGCTGGCCCGGGGCCGCACCACCATCGTGATCACCCACGACCTGGCCCTGGCCGCGGACGCCGACCGCATCCTCGTTCTGGACGAGGGGCGGCTGGTGGAGTCCGGCACGCACACCCAACTTCTCGGAAGGAGCGGCCTGTACGCCACGCTGTTCGAGCGCCGCACCCAACGGCACAACGGGACCTTGTACAAGCCTGCCCGGCCGTCAGGGATCCACTGGAGGTAGCTGCCCGGCGCCACGGAGCCCGAACGGCACGGCCCGGCACGCTTCCTGACACCCGCCGGACCACCGAGGCGCCCGGTCGTTACTATCCGCTGTGACCGAAACGACCGGAGAACCTGCCCCCCGCACCCGCATATTCGCCGACCTGACGCCCCTGCGGACCTCCCCCGACTACCGGCGGCTCTGGTTCGGGAACACGGTTTCCTGGGTCGGGCAGGGGATGACGGCGCTCGCCGTGTCTCTCCAGGTCTACGACATCACCGGGTCCGCCTTCTCGGTCGGGCTCATCGGGTTCTGCTCGTTCCTGCCGCTGGTCGTCTTCGGGCTGTACGGCGGGGCCGTCGCCGACACCATCGACCGGCGCAAGCTGGGCCTGGCCAGTTCCGCCGGGTCGTTCGTGCTCTCCGTCGCCCTTGTCGCCATCACCGTCGCCGGGGTGGAGCAGGTGGGGCTGCTGTACGCGATCGTCGGCCTCCAGGCTGCCTGCTTCGCGGTCAACTCGCCCGCCCGCAGCTCGATGATCGCCCGACTGCTGCCGGCCGAGCAGCTGCCCGCCGCCAACGCCCTCAACTCCATGACCGGCACCACCGGAACGCTGGTCGGGCCGATGCTCGGCGGGCTCGTCGTCGGCTGGTGGGGCTACCGGGCCGCGTACACCGTCGACGCCATCACCTTCACCGCCTCGCTCTACGCGATGTGGCGGCTGCCCTCCATGCTGCCCCAGCGGGAGGAAGGCGCGGGGGACAAGCGGGCATCCGTCGCGGACGGGCTGCGCTTCCTCGGGACCAGGCCCAATCTCCGGATGACCTTCTTCACCGATCTGTGCGCCATGGTGCTGGCCCATCCCCGGGCGTTGTTCCCCGTCGTCGCCGTCCTCTGGTACGGCGGTGACGCGAAGACCACCGGACTGCTGGTCGCCGCTCCGGCGTTCGGGGCGCTGCTCGGCGGGGTGTTCTCCGGCTGGCTGGGGCGCATCCGGCGCCACGGCCTCGCCGTGCTGCTCGCCGTCTCCTGCTGGGGCACCGCCATCGCGGTCTTCGGCCTGACCCGGCAGCTCTGGCTCGGGCTGATTTTCCTGGCGCTCGCCGGGTGCGCGGACACCATCTCGATGGTCTTCCGCAACACCATGCTCCAGGCAGCCGTGCCGGACGAGATGCGAGGACGGCTCCAGGGTGTGTTCATCGTCGTCGTGGCGGGCGGGCCGCGGCTCGGCGACTTCCTGGCGGGATCGGTCGCCGACCTGACCTCGCCCGGCCTGGCGGTGACCGGGGGCGGGATCGCCTGTGTCGTCGCGGTGGCCCTGCTGGGGCTGCGGTGGCGGGGCTTCGCACGGTACGACGCGCGGGACCCTCAGCCGTGACGGGCCCCGGCCATGACTGGGCCCGGCTGTGACGGGGCCCCAGCCGTGACGGGGCCCCGCCCGCGCCTCACTCCCGCGGCAGGTCCCCGGTCCCGTCCCGCGGCGGCCCCACCACCGAGCGGGCGAAGCCCAGTTCCACCAGGTCCTGGGGGCGCAGCCGCAACTGGTCGGCCGTGGCGTGCACCTGGTCCGGAGCGCGCTTCAGGATCGCTGCCGCCAGCTCCGGGGCGATGACCGAGAAGTAGCTGTCCCGGGTGACATGGGTGTTCCCCGGCGCCGCGAGCGCCAGCGCGCCGCCCGAACCGCCCTCGCCGATCACCAGCGTGGTGACGGGGACCCGGGCCTCGGCTATCGCCGCGAAGGCGCCGGCGATGGCGGCGCCCGCGCCCGTCCGTTCCGCCTCCGCGTCGTTGGCCGCGCCCGGGGTGTCGATCAGGGTGAGCACGGGAACGCCGAGCCGGTCGGCCAGCCGGATCACCCGCGCCGCCGTGCGGTATCCGGCCGGGCGGGTCGCGGTGCCGCACTGGGCCACGTACGCGACCGACCGGCCGCCGCGCCGCCCGAAGCCGCAGAGCAGCCCCGGGTCCGTACCCCCGCAGCGGTCGCCGCCGAGCGGGAGCCGGTGGTCGAAGTACGCGTCCAGATACGCCTCGGCGCGCGGCCGGGAGGGCGAGCGGGCCTGCCGTACCGCGTCCCAGCCGGTCACCGGGAGCCCGGTGGCGGACAGGGCGTCCGGCACGGGGGCGGGGAGCGCCGGGGAGTCCGGGGCGTGCAGTGCCCGCAGCCAGTGGGCCACCGTCTCCGGGAGCTCGTCCGGCGGGACGACGGCGTCGATCTGGCCCGCGGCCAGCTGGCCCTCGGCGGTGTACGCGTGGGGGTCCGCGTCCGGCGGCCGTACCCGGGAACCGGCGAACCCGACCTGGGCGCCCGGCAGCGCCAGGATCACATCGGCGCCCGCCCCCAGAGTGGCCCAGCCGCCTCCCGTCGTCGGGTCGCGCAGGACCGCTAGCTGCGCGGGGCCCGCTGCCCGCAGCCGCGCCGAGGCGCGGGCCACCCGCTGGAGCTGGGTCAGGGCGACCATGCCCTCCTGCATCCGGCTGCCGCCCGTCGCGATGAGCGAGACGAGCGGCAGCGCCCGGGTCCGGGCGGCCTCGTACGCGGCCTCCAGCCGGTCCCCGGTGCGCTGCCCCAGCGAGCCGCCCAGGAACCCGAACTCGAACGAGATCAGCACGCAGCGCCGGCCGCCGACCGAGGCGAGGCCGTGGACGACGGACTCCTCCTCGCCGGTCCGGGCGGCGGCGCGGGCCCGGGAGTCCGCGTACCCGGCCCAGGAGAGGGGCCCGTCCCCGGCGCCGTCGTGGCCGGGCGTCGCGGTTTCCGTGAGCTCCTCGAAGTCCGCGGTGAGTGCCGCGATCGCCGCTCTCGCGCCCATCCGGTCAGTCATGGAGCGACCGTTTCATGATCTTGCCGAGGTCGTTGCGGGGCAGCGCCTCCAGGTAGCGGACCGTGCGCGGACGCTTGTGCGGGGACAACTGGGCGGCCACATGGTCCGCGAGCTCGCCCTCGGACGGCGGCGACGCAGGGTCGGCCGGCACCACCCAGGCGACGATCCGCTCGCCCAGATCCGGGTCCGGCTCACCGGTGACGGCGGCCTCGCGGACACCGGGGTGGTCCAGGAGCGCGTTCTCGATCTCCCCGGCGCCGATCTTGTAACCGCCGCTCTTGATCAGGTCGGTGGCCTTGCGCCCGACGATCCGTACGTAGCCGTCGGCGTCCCGGGTGGCCATGTCCCCCGTACGGAACCAGCCGTCCTCGGTGAGCGCGGCGGCCGTGGCGTCGGGGCGGTTCAGATAGCCGGTGAAGAGATTCGGGCCGCGTACCTGGATCTCGCCGATGGCGTCGGGGCCGGTGCTGCCCTCGGTGAGGACGGTGCCGTCCTCCTCGACCAGGCGGAGCTCCACGCCGCGCAGGGGCGCGCCGACCGTTCCGGGGCGCGGCTCGCCGTCGGCCCGGACGCCCGTGTTCATCAGAGTCTCCGTCATGCCGTACCGCTCGATGACCCGGCGGCCGGTGGCCGCCGCGATCCGCTCGTGGTCGTGCACCGGCAGCGCGGCCGACCCGGACACCAGCAGCCGGGCTCCGGCCAGCGCCTTCGCCAGCCCCTCCGCCCCGGGGCCGTCGAGGGCCTCGGCCAGCCGGTGGTACATCGTCGGTACGCCGAAGAGCATGGTGCCGCCGGACGACAGTTCCCGGGCCACCCCGTCGGTGGAGAACCTGCCCAGGTGCCGCACCGATCCGCCCCGGCGCAGCGGCCCGAGCACGCCCAGGATCAGACCGTGCACGTGGAACAGCGGCAGGGCGTGGACGAGTACGTCGTCGCCGGTCCACTGCCAGGCGTCCTCCAGCGCGTCGAGCGAGGCGGCGATCGCCCGTCGCGGCAGGATCGCGCCCTTGGGCGGGCCCGTGGTGCCGGAGGTGTAGACGATCAGCGCGGGGGACTCGGGGGAGGGCTCGGGGAGCGTGGCGCGGGCGCCCTCGGCGGCCGTGTCGACGTCGATGCGGTCCAGCGCGTCCAGCACCGGCGGGAGCGTGTCGCCCGCCCCGGCCAGCACCGCGGTCGGTTCGCTGTCGGCCACGATGTGGGCGAGTTCGCGCGTTCCCGTCTTCGGGTTGAGCGGAACCGCAGGCACCCCGGCACGCAGCGCGGCCACGACGGCGACCACGGTCTCGGGTGTGGGAGTGGCCCAGACGGCGACCCGTCCGGCCCCGGCGAGACGCTCGGCGAGCGCGGTGGAGGCGGTGGTCAACCGGTCGTAGGTCATGGTGTGTTCGCCGAACCGGGTGGCTTCCCGGGTCGAACCGTCATCCGGCACAAACAGAAGAGGAGTCACCCACCGCACCTTAAGGGCTGCCCCAGGTGACGCCCTAGGGCTTGTCCGGCGGAACAGGGTCGGACAGGGCGCGGCGTCTGGTGCGGTGCATCGCAAGGCGCCGGAGCGTCTTAATAGCGGAGCTATTCGGACGTTTCGGCAACGCCGCGAGGTGCCGTGCCAGACGCCGCGACCCCGGCCGCGATCCGCCGGACCGCCCTAGTCCCGCTGGAGTCCCCGCATGCGGCCGTACGCGTACACGCACCCCGCCAGCGCCAGGTCCGACAGCAGCATGAAGCCGATCGAGTACGACCCCTTCGCGCTGTAGATCGCCCCCATCACCAGTGGCGGCACGAAGCCGCCCAGCCCGCCCATCGCGCCGACGATCCCGGTCACGCTGCCCACCTTCGCCTGCGGCGTCACCTGCGAGACCAGGGCGAAGACGCTGCCGCTCGCGGTGCCCAGGCCCGCCGCCATGCAGAGCAGCGCGATCGTGCCGCCCGGGGCCAGCGGCGGGTCGAAGGCCTGGACGATCGCCATCAGGGCGGCCAGGCCGAGCGCCGCCGCCGTGACCACGGCCGGGTGCACGCGGTCCGAGAGCCAGCCGCCGATCGGCCGGAAGACGACCGTGACCAGGGCGAACCCGGCGGCCTTCGTGCCGGCGTCGGTGGGCGACAGGTCGTACCAGGTCTTCAGATACGTGGGGAGGTAGACGCCGAACGCGACGATGCCGCCGAACCCGATCGCGTACAGCGCGGACAGCTCCCAGGTGACCCGCAGCCGTCCGGCGTCGGCCAGTCGGTGGGCGAGCGAGTCGGTCGGCACCGGGCGGCCCGGACGGTCGGTGATCAGTACCGCGGCCAGCGCCGCGTACACCACGAGCGCCGCCGCGACCACCAGGTACGGCAGGTTGTCGCCGTGCCCGGCGATCCGCGGGGTGAAGTACCCGGACAGGGCGACACCGCCCATGCCCATGCCGAACACCCCGAGCGCGAGACCCCGCTTGGCGGGCGGGAACCACGAGTTGACCAGCGGGATGCCGATCGCGAACGTGGTGCCGCCCAGGCCCAGCAGAAAGCCCACGGCGAGCATCGCGCCGTAGGAGTCCCGCGCCGGGATCAGCAGCAGCACGGGCACGATGGTGAGGGCCGAGACCAGCGGGAACATCAGCCGTGCGCCGTACTTGTCGGTGAGCGCGCCCGCCGGGATCCGGCCCAGCGAACCGACCAGCACCGGCACCGCCACCAGCAGCGACTGCTCGAACGAGCTCAGCCCCAGCCGCTCCTTGTAGTCCCCGGACAGCGGCGCGATCAGATTCCAGGCCCAGAAGGTGAGCCCGAAGCCGATCGTGGCCATCGCGAGGTTGCGACAGGCGGCCGAGGACGGCGCGTCGACCGGTGCGGGGGACTGCTTGACAGCTGTATCCACCCCCTCAGTCAAGGGCGGGCAGGGGCCGCGGGCCTGCCGAAATGCGCCATGCGGGTCACACCCGGCGGGGGGACCGGTAACGGGGGAGGGGTACCGGCGGACACTACTTGCCCAGTCGCAAACCGGACAAAGCTGCGACAATCGCAGTATGGACCGTCTGGACAGGGAAATCCTCGGCATCCTCCAGGAGGATGCCCGGATCTCGTACCGCGATCTGGGCGTACGGGTCGGGCTCAGCGCCAACGCGGCGGCCGACCGGGTGCGCAGACTGCGCCGCGACGGTGTCATCCGCGGCTTCACCGTGATCATCGACCCGGCCGCCGACACCCGCACCGGCCTTGTCGTCTTCATCGAGGTGTCGCTGCGGATCGATACGACGAACGAGGTGTTCGAACGGGCGGTGCTCGCCCTGCCCGGCATCACCGAAGTGGTCCATGTGACCGGCGGCCACGACTATCTCGTACGGGCCACCGTCGCCGACACCGCGGCTCTGGACGGGCTGCTGCGCAGGCTCAAGCGGGAGGCGGGGGTCGCCCACTCCAACACCCGGGTCGCGCTCAGAGCGGCGCCTGCCAGGTGACGGTCGACGAGCGCGAGCCGTCCTCCTCGCGGCCGTCGTCGGCGACCGTCAGCCGGACCGCGGCCCGCCCGTCCGGCAGCTCGGCCGTCGCGTCCACCTCCACCTCGATCGCCGACACCCCGGCCCGCCGGTGCGCGGCCGCGAGTGCGCCCCGCAGCGCGGCGAGCAGCTGCCGGTCCACGGGATCCCGGACCAGTGCGTCGACCGCCCCGTTGAAGTGCACCGACGGCGGGAAGCCGAGTACGGCGGCGGCGCCCCCGGTCTCCCGCAGCACCCGGCCGCGGAAGGTGGCGGGGGCCTCGGCGGGCGGCTGCTGGAGGGCGAAGATCGCCGTCCGCACCTCCTGAATGGTGGAGTCCAGCTCGTCGACGGCCCTGCCGAGCAGCTCGTCCGTATCCGGGGCGGCGGCCCTGCGACGGGTCGACTCCAGCATCATCTCGGTCGCGAACAGCCGCTGGACCACGAGGTCGTGCAGATCGCGGGCGATCCTGTCCCGGTCCTCGTACACCGCGAGCTGTTCCCGGTCGTGCCGGGCGTCCGCCAGGACCAGCGCCAGTGCGGCCTGCGAGGCGAACTGTGTGGCCAGCAGCCGGTCCACGGCCGTGTACGGGCGGTCGCCGCGTCGCCGGGGCAGGGCGAGGGTGCCGATCAGCCGTCCGCCGCTCTGCAGCGGCAGCATCATGCTGGGGCCGAACCGCGACCGCACATGTGTCGTCATCCGCGGATCGGTCGCCGAGTCCTCGATGAACACCGGTTCCCCGCCCAGCAGTTGGGCCAGCACATCGGAGCCGGGCGCGATGGCCGTACCGACGATCCCGGCCGGGTCGTCGAGCGTGGACGCGGTGACGATCTCCATCCCGCCCTCCTCGTTCGGCTGGAGGATGACCCCGGCACAGGCGTCGGCGAGCGTCCTGGCCCGTTCCGCGACGGTCATCAGCGCGTCGTCCGCGCTCCCGCCGGTCAGCAGCGTGGTGGTGACGGCGGCCGCCCCCTCGATCCAGCGCTCCCGCTGCCGGGCCGCCGCGTACAGCCGGGCATTGGCGATCGCGATGCCGGCCTGCGCGGCCAGCGCCCTCAGCACCGCCGCGTCCGAATCGGTGAAGCCGCCGGTGTGCTTCTCGGCGAGGTAAAGGTTGCCGAAGACCTGGTCGTGGACCCGGATCGGCGCCCCGAGGAAGGAGCGCACCGGCGGATGGCCGGGCGGCACCCCGCCGGCCCGCGGGTCGGCGGTCAGGTCGTCGCGGCGCAACGGCTCCGGCTCGTCGACGAGAGAGCCGAGCATCCCGGAGTGCCCGTCCGGGAACCGGCCGATCCGCTGCCGCTCGGTGTCGTCGAGCCCCGAGGTGTACAGCTCACCGATGGTGCCGTGCTCCGGGTCGAGCACGCCGAGCGCGCCGTACCGGGCCTCGGTCAGGGCCGTCGCGGTGTCCACGATCTGCTGGAGCATGGCCCGCAGTTCGAGGTCGGAGCCGATGCTGAGCACCGCTTCCAGGAGCATCGACAGCGGGGGTTTCTCCGGGACGGAGGCCGCCACGGCGGCCTCCTCGCCGGGCCGCCCCACGGCCGTGTCCGTCGTGTCGTCGGTCATGCGCCGCACCCCCAGGGTGTGCTCAGCAGGCGAGCGGGTCGAGGACCAGCGGCTCGATCTTTCCGTCCAGCATGGCACCGAGCCCCAGCACCGCGCAGACGTCCGGCCGCTCCGCGATGTGCACCGGCACGCCCGTCGCGTCCCGCAGCATCTGGTCGAGACCGGGCAGCAGTGCGCTCCCGCCGACCATCATGATTCCGCAGTCCACCAGGTCGGCCACCAGATCGGGCGGGCAGTCGCGCAGGATCGTGCCCAGCCCGTCCAGGACCGCGGTCAGCGGGGCGTGGATGGCCTGGCGCACGGCTGCCGTGTCGACCTGCACCGAGCGGGCCAGACCGGTCGCCACGTCACGGCCGTGGATCTCGGTCGTGGCGGGCCCCTTCGAGGTCAGCCCGGAGCCGCTGAGCGCCAGCTGCAGCGGGCGCACCGACTGGCTCGGCAGCATCAGCTCATGGTGCTGGCGCAGATGCTGGATCACCGCGTGGTCGATGGCGTCGCCGCCGACGGGGATGCGTACGGCGCTCACGATCGAACCGAGCGAGAGCACCGCGATCTGGGTGGTCGCGGCCCCGCACACCATGATCATGGTGGCGGTCGGCTGCTCGACCGGCAGCCCGCAGCCGACGGCCGCCGCGATCAGGGTGTCGACCAGTTCGACCCGCCGGGCACCGATCCCGACCATCGTCTCGACGGCGGCCCGCTGAGCGAGCGGATCGCTGTCGTGCGGGGTGCAGGCGGCGGCCCGCAGCCGCGGCTTGCGGCGCAGCTGGCGGCGGAGCTTCTCGCCGAGCAGATGGCGGAGCATGCGCTGGGCCATCTCGATGTCGACGACGGTTCCGCCGGTGACCGGGCGGGCCACCCGGATGTAGTCGGGGGTACGGCCCGTCATCTGTTCGGCGAACGCGCCGACGGCGATGAGCGACCCGGTACGGGTGTTCACCGCGGCGACGCTCGGCTCGTCGACGACGAGCCCGAGGCCCTTGACGTACACACGGGTCCGGGCGGCCCCGAGGTCGACGGCGACATGGCAGCGGCGCAACTGCTCAAGACTGACGGTCACGGCAGATCTCCCGAGAGCGCGGACGGTGGCACCGGCGGCAGCCGGTCTCTCTCGCATCGTGCGCCGTTCGGAGTCGTGGCGCGCGCTGGGGTGAGCCGTAGGAGGTACTGAGTTGACGGGCCGACAGAAGGGTGCGGCACGCGGGAATCAACCCGGCAGCAGCCGCTGGAACAGTCCCCAGGTGAACTCGGCGGCGTACGGCCTGCCCGTTCCCGGCGCGGTGATCGCGAGCGCCCACCGGGTCGGCGCACTGCCCTCCATCGGGCGGGCCGGCGCGAAGGCCCGCGCGACCTCGTCGACCGTGCCCGACCAGGGCCGCAGATCCTCGACCGTGCGCAGCTCGGGGCCCGGTGCCCCCGGCGTCCGGACCAGCCACTCGTTCCACACCGTGCCGCCCGGCGCGACCATCACCTCGAAGCACAGATCCGGCCACAGCTCCATCGGCCACCGCAGCGCGTCGCACTCCAGGTCGCCGATCGAGCGGCGCACGGACGACACGGGCTCGCCGAGCACCGAACGGTAGCGGCGCAGGGCGCCCCGTCCGCCGGGCGCCCGCACCATGGCCTGCCAGCGGCGGTTGGCCTCGCGCATCTCGGCGAGCGACGCGCCCAGCTCGTGCCGGGCGTCCTCGACGAGGCCGGGCTGATGGTCGGCCATGCGGCGCAGGAGGACCAGCTGGAACTCACGGGGGCCGAAGGGCGACGCGGGCGCGGTCATGGCTCAACGGTTCCACACCCCGGCCCCAGGGCCTATCCGGCGGACCGGCCCGGCTCGCCCAGCATCCGGCGCAGCAGGTCCCGCAGTATCGCCCGGTCCCCGTCCGACAGCTCGGCCAGCGGCTCCCGGGCGAAGGTGAGCGAATCGCGCAGCTGCTGCGCCGTCCGCGCGCCCAGCTCCGTCGGAGCGGCCAGCTTCACCCGCCGGTCGGCCGGATCCGGCCTGCGCTCCACCAGGCCGCGCGTCTCCAGCCGGTCGACGATGCCGGTGACGTTCGACGGCTCGCACTTCAGCTTCTGGGCGATCCTGCGCATGGGCATCGGCTCCAGCGAGAGCAGCCCGAGAACCCGCGCCTGCGCACCGGTGAGCGAGTGGGCTGCCGCCGCCTCGTCGTACTCCTCGTAGTAGCGCGCCACGACGGTACCGATGAGCTCGACGACTTCGAGGGTCAGAGGGTCTGTACGGGTGGTGGCCATGACACCCAGGATAGCCGGTTGCTTGACAACATGAAATATTCAGGAGCATGGTTGTTTCACCACCTGAAGTATCTCGCTTCCCCGGTGCGGCCCCGACCGCCCGGCCGAGCTTCCCCCAGCTCGTAGGACATTGAGGAGACCCCGAGCCCATGTCAGCAGCACTTCCCACGTCCGGCCGTGAATGGCACCTCGTCGCCCGCCCCCACGGCTGGCCGAAGGCCGAGGACTTCGCGCTGCGTGAGGCCCCGGTCGCCGCTCCCGGCGAGGGCCGTGTCCTCGTCCGCAATCTGCACTTCTCGGTCGACCCGTACATGCGGGGCCGGATGAACGACGTGAAGTCGTACACCCCGCCCTTCAAGCTCGACCACCCCATGGACGGCGGAGCGGTCGGCGAGGTCATCGCCTCGAACGCCGAGGGCTTCGCGGTCGGCGACCACGTCCTGCACGGCCTCGGCTGGCGCGAGTACGCCGAGGTCCCGGCCAAGCACGCTGTGAAGGTCGACGCGTCGCTCGCCCCGCTCTCCGCCTACCTCGGGGTGCTCGGCATGACCGGGCTCACCGCCTACGCGGGCCTCTTCGACGTGGCCTCCTTCAAGGAGGGCGACGCCGTCTTCGTCTCCGGCGCGGCCGGCGCGGTCGGCAGCCAGGTCGGCCAGATGGCGAAGATCAAGGGCGCCTCGCGGGTCATCGGCTCGGCCGGTTCCGACGAGAAGGTCAAGCTCCTCGTCGAGGAGTACGGCTTCGACGCGGCCTTCAACTACCACAACGGCCCGGTCGTCGAGCAGCTGCGCGCGGCCGCCCCCGACGGCATCGACGTCTACTTCGACAACGTCGGCGGCGAGCACCTCGAAGCGGCGATCTCCTCGCTCAACCTGCACGGCCGCGTCACCGTCTGCGGAATGATCGCCCAGTACAACGCCACCGAGCCGACCCCCGGCCCGCGCAACCTCGCCCTCGTCATCGGCAAGCGGCTGCGCATCCAGGGCATGCTCGTCAGCGATCACGCCGCACTCCAGCCGCAGTTCGTCCAGGACGTCGCCGGCTGGCTGGCCTCGGGCGAGCTGAAGTACCGCGAGACCTTCGTCGAGGGCATCGAGAACGGCTTCGACGCCTTCCTCGGTCTGCTGCGCGGCGAGAACACCGGGAAGATGATCGTCTCCCTCGCCTGACAGCCGCCCCGGCACACCCGTTAGGCTCATCCAACAGGCCGCCGCGATCGTGGGCGCGAGTCGCGGCGCACAGCAGGAGGAATCCTCAGCATGACCATTCAGGACATCACCGTTGCCTACACCGCCGTCGCCACCGCCGAGAACGGCCGTGACGGCCGCGTCTCGTCCGACGACGGCAACCTCGACGTCATCGTCAACCCGCCCAAGGCCATGGGCGGAAGCGGCGCGGGCACCAACCCGGAGCAGCTCTTCGCGGCCGGCTACAGCGCCTGCTTCCAGGGTGCGCTCGGCGTGGTGGCCCGTCAGGAGAAGGCGGACATCTCCGGCTCCACGGTGACCGCCGAGGTCTCCATCGGCAAGACGGCCGAGGGCGGCTTCGGCCTGGAGGTGGCGATCAGCGCCACCATTCCGAACGTCGACACCGCCACCGCGCAGTCGCTCGTCGAGAAGGCCCACCAGGTGTGCCCGTACTCGAACGCCACTCGGGGAAACATCAAGGTCGAGCTGTCGGTCGCCTGACCGCCGGCCCATCCGCAACAGGCCTGGGGTCTTTCGTTTGGATCCGGCCTGAACCAAACGAGAGGCCCGAGGGCCGCATCCCGCGAAGGGGTGCGGCCCTCGGGCGTGTCCGCGACAACCGCCGGTCCGACGGCGGCCCTTCCCCGCCAGTACGCTGACGTCATGCGTGATCTTGGGGCGGGCTTCGGGTACTTGATAAAGGGACAACGCTGGGTCGGCCGGCACGGACGCTGGTTCGGCTTCGGGCTGCTGCCCGGACTCGTCACCCTCGTCCTGTACGCGGCGGCGCTCACCGGTCTCGGCTACGGCGCCGACGACTTCGTGGACTGGGCGACCCCGTTCGCCGACGACTGGTCCTCGCCCTGGCTCGCCCTGCTCCGCAACACCCTGACCGTGCTGGTCTTCGGCCTCGGGCTCTTCCTCGCCGTGATCACGTTCACCGCCGTGACCCTGCTGGTCGGCCAGCCCTTCTACGAATCGCTCTCCGAGCAGGTCGACCGCACGGAGGGCGGCGAGGTCCCCGAGTCCGGGCTGCCGCTCTGGCGGGAGCTGTGGATCTCCGCCCGCGACAGCGTCCGCATCCTGGTAAGGGTGGGGCTCTACGCGGTGCTGCTCTTCGCCCTCGGATTCATCCCGGTGCTCGGCCAGACCGTCGTCCCCGTGATCGGCTTCTGTGTCACCGGCTACTTCCTCGCCGAGGAGCTCACCGCCGTCGCGCTCCAGCGCCGCGGCATGGTGCTGAAGGACCGGCTCGCCCTGCTGCGCGGTCGCCGTCTGCTGACCCTCGGCTTCGGTGTACCGCTGGGACTCGCCTTCCTGATCCCGTTCGTCGCCGTGTTCCTGATGCCGGGCGCCGTCGCCGGGGCGACTCTGCTGGCGCGTGACCTGGTGCTGTCCGACGAGGACGAGGACGAGGACGCGCCGCCCGCCCCGTACACCCTCGACAAGGACTGAGGAGATCATCCGCCCATGACCGAGCTCATCGCTGTCGCCGTCATCACCGTCCTGGCCGTCATCAGCCCGGGCGCGGACTTCGCGATGGTCATCCGCAACAGCTACCTCTACGGCCGTACGACGGGGCTCATGGCCGCACTCGGGGTCGCCGCGGGCGTGCTCGTCCACGTCACGTACACGATGCTCGGCGTCGGGCTGCTGATCGCTTCGTCGACCGCCCTGTTCACCGCGATCAAGCTGGTCGGCGCGGCCTATCTCGTCTACATCGGGCTGCGGACCTTCTTCGCCCGCGGCGATCTCGATGTCGACCTGGAGTCCAAGCCGCAGCTGACGCGGTTCGGGGCCCTGCGCACCGGCTTCCTCACCAACGCGCTGAACCCCAAGACCACGCTCTTCGTCGTGTCGACCTTCACCCAGGTCGTCGGGCCCGGAACCAGCGTGTGGCAGCAGGCCGGCTACGGGCTGTTCATGTCCGCCGCCCACTTCGGCTGGTTCGCCCTGGTCGCGCTGTTCTTCTCGAACTCGCGCCTGCGCACCTCGATGCTGAAGTGGCAGAAGGCCCTCAACCGGGGCATCGGATCGGTGCTCGTCGGACTGGGCGTCACCCTGGGCCTGGCCCGCTGAGCGAACGCCCGCCCTGCGCGGGTCAGCTGCGGTGCACCTCCAGCGCCGACCTGACCGCCGACTCCAGCGCCCCCTCGATCCAGGCCGGCTTGATCGAGGTGTGGCAGCCGGCGAAGTGCAGTGGCCCCTCGACCGACCTCACATCGGCGAAGAGTTCGGTGTGCTGGCCGGGCAGCAGCACCGAGGCCTCGCCGTACGCGTACGGGTCACGCATCCACGACTGGGTGGCGCCGACGCCCGTGTAGAACACCTCGACGCGCTGCCCGTACACGTCCTGCACCCCGCCCAGGGCGTGCGGATAGCGCTCGTCGTCGTCCAGCGAGTCCCACTTCAACGCGTCGTCGGCCCAGCTGTACGAGGCGAGGACGACACCGCCCGCGCTGCCCTCGACCGGGTGGGAGGGCTGGAACATGAAGCGGTTGGGGTTGTCGGTGACCGATCCGCCGCCGATGACATGCGCCGCCTCGGGCTGGTTGCGGGCGGTGGCCCGGTACGCCGCGTAGTGCACCCGCTGGTTGGGCGGGAGGTGGCCGGGCGGTACGGAGGGGTGGGCGCCCAGCAGTGAACCGTCGGCCGGCGCCTTGCCCAGCCGGTAGGCGTCGTACAGACCGGGCTTGATCCTCTCCAGCTCGGTCTTCCAGTCCTTCTCCTCGAACTCCCACCAGCGGCGGCTGAATTCGAGCAGTACCTTGGTCGCCGCGTCGTAGTGGATCTCGGTGATCGCGCGCCGCTTGCCGTACGACAGCGCGGGCGCGACGGGGATGTGGCGCAGCCCGGAGAACGGCACGGTGATGATCGCCCGGTCGCCGGTGAACTTCTGACGCACCAGCGGCTTGCCGTCGCGGCCCTCGGACACGGTCTCGACCTCGACTCTGTCGGTGCCGTAACTGATCCTGGTGGCCCGGCGATCCAGCCGCACCACGTCCTTGACCCGCTTGTACATCGCGTCGGCCAGGGTGGCCGTGCCGTCCGGCAGCTCGAAGAACGCGGTGTCCGGGCTGATCAGGGAGGCCCCGATGAAGCTGTGCACAAAGGCGAGATGGAGGCGGGACGTGAGGTTCTCGACCGTGCCGATGAGGTCGACGGTGCGCTCGTCCAGCTTGGCCGCCTCGGTCAGGAAGCGGAACATCGACCAGTGCCCGTACCGCTGGATGACCCGCGCCCAGCCCTCGACGAGCTCCCGGCCCTCCTTGCCCTCGAACTCCTGCCGCACGGGCTTGAAGGCATCCCGCACGATCGTCGCGGCGGTCTTGTTCTCGAACTCGGCGGGGACCCCGAACGAGCGGTTGATCGCCTGGGGCTTCGCCGCGTAGTCGGCCTTGCGCATCCGGATGCCGTTGACGTGGATCCAGGTGTGGTTGACGGGCCGGCCCTCGGCGTCGACGTCCACCAGGTAGAAGGGGCGGCGCTTCAGGCCGAAGCTGTCCATGAGGCCGGTGACCAGCGGATGGCTGTCGGGGATGCGCATCGCGCCGGCCTCGGCGTACTGGTTCGGGTCCGCGAACGGCGCCTTCGCGTTCTCGTGACCGCCCTTGCGGAAGGTCTTGATCCGGCCGCCGACGCGGTTGCCGTTGGCCTCGATGACGGTGACGGTGTGTCCGGCGGCGCGGAGCAGATGGGCGGCGGTGAGCCCGGCCGGGCCGGCGCCGATGATCAGCACCTTCTTGGGGCTCTTGCGGCTGCGCGGCAGGCCCTTGGACAGCAGGATGTCGCGGTAGACGGGGACCAGCGGCTGGTCCTGTTCATCGCGTACGAGGATGGCGCGGGCGATGGTCAGGCAGGCGTCCCAGTCCGAGCCGGTGGCCGCGGGGGCGAGCGCGGTACCGGACGCGGCGGCGGATCCGGCGGCGGCGGGCGCGGCGGCGCTCGCGGATCCGGCGGCGGAGACGGCCAGGGTGGCGGCACCGGCGGTGACACCCGTGATCAGGGTGCGACGGGAGGGCAGGCCGGAGGATGATCCGGCGGGCTTGGAAGTCATGCGGCAACCCTGGGGCGCCGGGGAGGGTGCCCTACGCCCGGACGCGCGTAGACCGCCCCGAAATCACCCGCAGGTGGCGCTCATTGATCAGGTTCTCCCCCGTGTCGCCGCAGGTCATGTCATGATTGCGGGTTCTCCGGAGTCCCTGGTCCCGTCGGCTGCAGCAGCGCCAGGAAATCCCCGAACGCCGCGGGCATGTCCACCGAGTCCGGGTCCAGCAGCCATTGGTACTGGAGCCCGTCCAGCACCGCCACGAGCAGCGGTGCCGCGCGCTCCGGGGTCAGCCCGCCGGGCAGTTGTTCGCCGTACTCCGCGCGCAGTATCGCCGCCATGCTCGCCCGGACCTGGGTGTAGCGGCGGGTGAAGAACTCCCGCGCGGGATGCCCCTCCGTCACGCTCTCGCCGAGCAGCGCCGAGAACGTCTGGACGATGCCGGGCCGCATCGCGTTGTACTCGACGAGGGAGGCCAGCAGTTCGATCCGCCAGACGCCGTCGCTCCGGGTGCCGCCACCGGTGTCCCACTGGTCGCGCTCCTTCAGCACGGCGACGAGCAGCGCCTCCTTGGTCGGGAAGTAGTGCAGGAGCCCCTGCTGGCTGAGGCCGACCCGCTCGGCGACGGCGCTCAGCGAGGCGCCCCGGTAGCCGCGCTCGGCGATCACTTCGAGCGTGGCCCGGACGATCTCCGCCCGCCGCTCCGTACTTCTGGCCCGCACCATCGCCCCGGCCCCTTTCGGCGCTCCATCGGTCCCGCACTGGGACCGTACGCCATCCCCAATTATCACAGAGTGATAACGAAACCTACTGGTCTACCTGTGATGGAGTCAGTATGGAGGCATTCAGTACAGAATCCGACGAGGAGGAACGGCCGTGGCAGACGCGTCCACACCCACCAACCCCGATGCGGCCCGCGAGGCCGTGGTCGACGCGGCCCTCGCCGCGCTGGGGCTCGACGACAAGGCGCGGCTGCTGGCCGGCCAGGACATGTGGTCGCTGCCCGCGCTCCCCGCCGTCGGGCTGCGCTCCCTGGTGATGTCCGACGGGCCGATCGGGGTCCGGGGCGTCGCCTGGAGCGCCGACGACCCGTCCGTCGCCCTGCCCTCGCCCACCGCGCTGGCCGCGACCTGGGACCCGGCCCTGGCCCGCCGGGCCGGCCGGCTGCTGGCCCAGGAGGCCCACCGCAAGGGGGTGCATGTCCTCCTCGCCCCGACCGTGAACCTCCACCGCTCCCCACTCGGCGGGCGCCACTTCGAGACGTACAGCGAGGACCCGTACCTCACCGGCGAGATCGGCACCGGCTATGTGCTCGGTGTGCAGGACGGCGGGGTCGGCACGACCGTCAAGCACTTCGTCGCCAACGACGCCGAGACCGACCGCTTCACCGTCGACAACATCGTCGCCCCGCGCACCCTGCGCGAGATCTACCTCGCCCCGTTCGAACGCATCGTCAAGAACGCCCACCCCTGGGGCATCATGGCCGCCTACAACCGGGTCAACGGCCCCACCATGACCGAGCACCGCTACCTGCAGAACGCGGTGCTCCGCGGCGAATGGGGATTCGACGGCTACATCGTCTCCGACTGGCTGGCCGCCCGCTCCACCGTCGCCGCCGTCAACGGCGGCCTCGACGTCGCGATGCCGGGCCCGAAAACGGTGTACGGCAAGGCGCTCGCCGACGCCGTACGGGCCGGTGAGGTCGAGGAGTCCGTGGTCGACGGCGCCGTACGCAACGTGCTGCGGCTGGCCGCCCGCGTCGGCATCCTGGACGGCGCCCCGCCCGTCGTCGACGAGGCCGGCCGCCCCGAAGCCGTCGACGGCGACGCCCTGGCCCGCGAGATCGCCCGCCGCTCCTTCGTCCTCGTACGCAACGAACGTGCCGCCCTCCCCATCGACCCGGCGGCCGTCCGCAAGGTCGCGGTCAGCGGGGCGCTCGCCCGGGACGCCCGGGTCCTCGGCGGCGGCTCCGCCCAGGTCTTCCCGCACCACATCGTCACCCCGCTCGACGGCCTCGTCGCCGCCCTCCCCGAGGACGTCGTCGACTACCGCGTCGGCGCCGACCCGAACACCGAACTCACCCCCGCCGAGAAGGGCTTCGAGCTCAAGGCCGTCTGCTACGACGAGGCCGGCAACGTCATCGGCTCCGCACCGCTGCGGGGCGGCACCCTCCAGTGGATCGGCGACGACTTCCCCGAAGGCGTCAGCCGCCGGACGCTGCACAGCGTCGAGATCACCGGCACCCTCGTCCCGCGCGACAGCGGCGAGCACGTCTTCGGCACCCGCGGCACCGGCGCGCTCACCCTCACCGTCGCGGGCGAGACCCTGTACGACGGGATCCACCGGGTCACCGGCTCCGACGACCCGGGCGAGGCCTTCTTCGGCAACCCGCTGGAGCGCGGCCGGATCACGCTCACCGCGGGCGAACCCGTCCAGGTCTCGCTGCGGCAGGTCCCCGAGACCCTGGGCGACGACGCGCCGATCCCCGGCGTCTCGTTCGCCTTCTGCCACCTCGGCCCGCGCCGCGACCCCCAGGAGCTGATCGCCGAGGCCGTCGAGTCGGCCCGCGCCGCGGACACCGCGATCGTCGTCGTCGGCACCACCGAACGCGTCGAGTCCGAAGGCTTCGACCGCACCGACCTCAGGCTCCCCGGCCATCAGGACGACCTCGTCAGGGCTGTCGCGGCCGCCAACCCGAACACCGTCGTGATCGTCAACTCCGGCTCCCCGGTGGAGCTTCCGTGGCGCGACGAGGTCGCCGCCGTCCTGCTCGGCTGGTTCCCCGGACAGGAGGCCGGCCACGCCCTGGCGGACGTCCTGCTCGGCGCGGACGAACCGGGCGGCCGCCTCCCCACCACCTGGCCCGCCGCGCTCGCCGACGTCCCGGTCTCCAACACCGCCCCCACCGACGGCGAACTCCACTACGACGAGGGCGTCTTCGTCGGCTACCGGGCCTGGGAGAAGGCCGGCACCGCGCCCGCGTACCCCTTCGGCCACGGACTCGGCTACACCACCTGGGAGTACGAGAGCCTGGCGGCCGGTCCGGACTCCGTCACCGTCCGCGTCCGCAACACCGGCACCCGGCCGGGCGCCGAGACCGTCCAGATCTACCTGGCGCCCCGGGACGACACCGCCGAACGCCCGGCCCGCTGGCTGGCCGGCTTCGCACGGGTCGAGGCGGCGCCCGGCGAGAGCGCCGAGGCGGTGATCGCGCTGGAGCGGCGCGCCTACGAGATCTGGGACGAGGAGGCGTACGACTGGGTCCTCGTCCCCGGCACGTACGAGGTGCAGGCGGCCCGCTCGCTCGGTGACGTACGCGGGACGGCCACCGTGGACATCAAGGAATAGCGGCCGGGCGGCAGGGGTACGGGGCGGCGCCCCGTACCCCTGCCGCGCCGTCAGCGCACTCCGAACCCGTACACGGTCGTCGAGACGAACTCCTCGCCCGGCCGCAGCACCGTGCTCGGGAACGCGGGCCGGTTCGGGGAGTCGGGGAAGTGCTGGGTCTCCAGCGCGATCCCGGCGCACGGTCCGAACGGCCGCCCGTCGAAGTGGTCCGCCGTGTACAGCTGGAGCCCCGGCTCCGTCGTGGCCACGGTCAGCACGCGACCCGAGGCCGCGTCGTACAGCTCGGCCGCCGGGCCCGTCCCCGCCCCGTCCAGCACGAAGTTGTGGTCGTAGCCCGCGCCGACCGGCGCCGGCGCACGGAAGTCGAACCGGGTCCCGTCCACCGGCAGGAACTCGCCCGTGGGCAGCGACTCGGCGTCCGCCGGAGTGATCCGCCCGGCCGCGATCCGCAGCGTCTGTCCGAGCGCGCTGCCGCTGCCGTCGCCCGCGAGGTTCCAGTACGTGTGATTCGTCAGGTTCAGCACCGTCGGGGCGTCGGTCGTCGCCCGGTACGCGATCCGCAGCGCCCCGCCCTGGTCCAGGGTGTAGGCCGTCGACACGGCGAGACGGCCCGGGAAGCCCTCCTCGCCGTCCTCGGAGACCAGCGAGAGCTCGACGCCGTCCGCCACCTCCCGCGCCTGCCACACGCGCTTGTCGAAGCCCCTGGCCCCGCCGTGCACCTGGTTGCGCCCCTCGTTCGGCGTCAACCGGTGCGTGCGCCCGTCCAGCTCGAAACGGGCGCCGCCGATCCGGTTCGCGTACCGCCCGACCAGCGCGCCGAAATAAGGGCCGGAGAACGTCTCGTACCCGGCGAGGTCCGGCAGCCCGAGCGCGACACCCGCCCGCGCCCCGTCCCGGTCCGGCACCTCGACCGACTGCACGATGCCGCCGTACGTCAGCACGCGCACCCGCGTACCGTCCCGTTCCAGCGTCCAGCGGTGCACGGGTGTGCCGTCCGCGAGGGTGCCGAAGTCTTCCGTACGTATCGCCGTGCCCGAACCAGTGACCATGATCACGGACCTTACGCCGGGGGCCGGGCGGCGGTGACATTGCGGTACGCGATCTCCGCCAGCCTCGCCTGCCCGTCGCGCCCCGGATGGAACCAGTCCCACGGGCTGAGCTGCCTGCCGGTGAACGGGTAGTCGAAGACCGCCCCGCCGTCGTAGCGGCAGCGCAGGTCCTTCGCGCAGACCTCCCGCAGCACCTTGTTGTACGCCACGACCCGGTCCTGCACCGATGCGCGGCGGGCCGCCGCGGGCGCGCCCATGTCGTCCGCGTCGCCCAGCATCGACTGGCAGATCCCCAGCTTCCAGATCTGCTTGCCCAGCGCGTTGCCGCGCCCCGTCGACCAGAGCCGCTTGAGGTCCGGCACGCTCGACACGTACACCTGCGCCTTGGGCGCCCCGGCCCGCAGCTGACGCATCGACGCCTCGAACGACGCACGGAAATCCGCCACCGGAGTCATGTACCGCGCCGAGTCCCGGCAGGCGTCATTGGCGCCGATCATCACCGTCACCAGATCCGGCTTCTCCTTCGCGGCCAGCGCCATCTGCTCCGGCAACTGCGCGATCCTGGCCCCCGTCTGGGCGTGGTTCCAGCTGCGCACGGCGGCCCCCGACTCACCGAGCAGCCGCACGGCGAGGCTGCGCACCTCGTTGTCCGTGCCGGTCGCCCAGGACACCTCCGGACAGTCCGCCAGCACCGAACAGGCGTCGAAACCGCGGGTGATGGAGTCGCCGACGGCGGCCACCGAACCCGGTTCGCGGTCCCAGACCGGGCCGGGCCGGGCGGACGGCTGCGCGGCCGCCCCCTTCGTCGTCCCCTCCCGGCCGGAGTCACAACCGGTCAGAACGGCCGTGCCGAGCAGTGAGACCGCCGCCAGGACAGCGGCCGCGGTACGCGAACGGCGGCGGGAGGAACGATCCTGCATCCCATGGTCCCCTCGGTTATGCCCCCGGCAACCCCTGGTGGCACCGGTCGGAAGGCCCGGCCGCCCTGGCGGGTGAAAGCTGAGCGAATGATGGGCCCAGGACCGACCGTACGTCACACCTGGGACCCCGCCGCGCGGTAGCTTTTCCTCGTCGAACCAGCGGCGCGTTCCCCCGCCCGGCTCCACTCGGGTGGCTTTCTGGAAATCACATCACGTCACATACTTTCCCTTTTCAGGAGTTTCACCCCGATGCTGTTTACTGATGACAACCTCGGGAGCCGGCCGAGAAGAGACGGCACGGGCGCGAGGCCGCTGGGGAAGGCGAACTTCGTCCCACACTGGAGGTCCCGGTGACGACACGTGGAGTTCTGTACGTTCACTCCGCACCGCGCGCGCTCTGCCCCCATGTCGAATGGGCGGTGGGTGGTGTCCTCGGTGTGCGGGTTCAGTTGGACTGGATCAGACAGCCTGCCGCGCCCGGCACCTGGCGGTCCGAGTTCTCCTGGCAGGCCCGCGCCGGCACGGCGTCCAAACTCGCCTCCGCACTGCGGGGCTGGGACCTGCTGCGCTTCGAGGTGACGTCGGAGCCGAGCCCCACGTCGGAGGGCGAGCGCTACAGCTCCACGCCCGGCCTCGGCATCTTCCACGCCGTCACCGGCATGCACGGCGACATCCTGGTCCCCGAGGACCGGCTGCGGGCGGCACTGGCACGGTCGGTGCGGGGCGAGAGCGACCTGGAGGCCGAGATCGCCAAACTGCTCGGCAAGCCGTGGGACGACGAGCTGGAGTCCTTCCGCCATGCGGGTGAGGGCGCGCCGGTGCGGTGGCTGCACCAGGTGGTGTGACGGCGCGAAAATGAGCCCCTCCGGCGATTGAGGAGCGGGGTCCGGGGCGGAGCCCCGGCGGGGGCGTTGCCCCCGTACCCCCGCTCCTCAAACGCCGGAGGGGCTTGATTCATTGCGGGTCAGACGCTGCGGAACGCCAGGACCACGTTGTGCCCGCCGAACCCGAACGAGTTGTTGATCGCGGCGATCGAACCCTCCGGCAGCGGACGGGGCTCATCGCGCACGATGTCCGCCTCCACCGCCTCGTCGAGGTGCTCCACGTTGATCGTCGGCGGAGCCATCCGGTGGTGCAGCGCCAGGACCGTTGCGACGGTCTCGATGCCGCCCGCGCCACCGAGGAGGTGACCGGTCATCGACTTCGTCGCGGAGATCGCGACATGGTCGAGGTCGTCGCCCAGGACCTTGCGCAGAGCCTTCAGCTCCGCGACGTCACCCTGCGGCGTCGACGTGGCGTGCGCGTTGAGGTGCACGACCTCGGACGGCTTGAGGTCCGTCTGGTCCAGCAGGTTCTCCATCGCGGCGGCGATACCGCGCCCGGTCGGCTCGGGCTGCGCGATGTGGTGGGCGTCCGCGGACAGCCCCTGGCCCAGCACCTCGCAGTAGACCTTGGCGCCACGCTTCGCGGCGTGCTCCGCGGACTCCAGGACGACGACCCCGGCGCCCTCGCCGAGCACGAAGCCGTCACGGCCCGTGTCGTACGGACGGGAGGCCTTCTCGGGCTCCTCGTTGTTCTTGGACATCGCCATCATGTTGGCGAACGCGGCGATCGGCAGCGGGTGGATCGCCGCCTCGGTGCCACCGGCGAGGACCACATCGGCACGGCCGGTGCGGATCATCTCGACGGCGTACCCGATCGCCTCGGCGCCCGAGGCGCAGGCGGAGACCGGGGTGTGGACACCGGCCTGGGCGTTGACCTCCAGGCCGACGTTGGCCGCCGGGCCGTTGGGCATGAGCATGGGCACGGTGTGCGGGGAGACGCGGCGTACGCCCTTCTCCTTGAGCACGTCGTACTGGTCGAGCAGGGTGATCACGCCACCGATGCCGGAGGCGATGACTGAGCCCAGCCGCTCGGGCTGGATGTTCTCGTCCTCACCGGCCTTGCCGGTGAAACCGGCGTCCGCCCAGGCCTCACGGGCCGCGATCAGCGCGAACTGCGCCGAGCGGTCCAGCTTGCGGGCGAGCGGGCGGGGCAGGACGTCGCCCGGGTCGACGGCCGCGAGTGCGGCGATCCGGACGGGCAGTTCAGCGAAACGTTCGCCCTCGAGAGGCTTGACGCCGGAACGACCGGCCATCAGACCTTCCCAGGTCGACGCCGAGTCGCCACCCAGCGGAGTGGTTGCGCCGATACCGGTGACGACCACGGTGCGATTGGTCGAGTTCACTGGAAAATCTTCTCCACGTGTAGAGGGTCGTGAATCAGCGGCGCCACCGCCGGGTGGCGACACAGGAGCAGGCCTGATCAGCCCTGGTGCTTGAGGATGTAGTCGGCAGCGTCGCCGACCGTCTTGAGGTTCTTGACGTCCTCGTCGGGGATCTTGACGTCGAAGCGCTCCTCGGCGGCGACGACGACCTCGACCATGGACAGCGAGTCGACGTCCAGGTCGTCGGTGAAGGACTTGTCCAGCTGGACGTCCTCGACCGGGATACCGGCGATCTCGTTGACGATCTCGGCGAGACCCTTGACGATCTCTTCCTGAGTGGCGGCCATGTTGGCGCTCCTTCGATGTTTATCTGCAGGTTGGGGCTTGCGGGCCGAAAAAGGCCTGGTGTGCCTAGGGGAGGGTAACGACCGTCGCGGCGTAGACGAGACCCGCCCCGAAGCCGATGACGAGCGCGGTGTCGCCGCTCTTCGCCTGACCGGTCGCCAGAAGCCGCTCCATAGCGAGCGGAATCGAGGCGGCGGAGGTGTTGCCGGTGGTCTCCACGTCGCGGGCGACGGTGACGTTCTCCGGCAGCTTCAGGGTCTTCACCATCGAGTCGATGATCCGCATGTTGGCCTGGTGCGGAATGAAGACGTCCAGGTCCTCGGGGGAGATCCCGGCCGCGTCCAGCGCCTGCTGGGCGACCTTTGCCATCTCGAAGACGGCCCAGCGGAACACCGCCTGGCCCTCCTGCGTGATGGCCGGGAACTTCTCCGGGCGCTCGGCGTGGAACTCGTCCCACGCCACGGTCTGCTTGATGGTCTCGGACTTGTCGCCCTCGGAACCCCAGACGGTCGGGCCTATGGCGGGCACCTTGGAGGGGCCCACGATGACCGCGCCGGCGCCGTCGCCGAAGAGGAAGGCCGTCGCGCGGTCCTCCTTGTCGGTGAGGTCGCTGAGCCGTTCCACGCCGATGACCAGCACGTACTCCGCCGAACCCTCGACGATCATGCCCTTGGCGAGGGTCAGCCCGTAGCCGAAGCCCGCGCAGCCGGCCGAGATGTCGAAGGCGGCGGGCCTGCCCGCACCGACCAGGTGGGCGATCTCGGTCGCGATGGCCGGGGTCTGCTTGAAGTGCGAGACGGTGGAGACGATCACGGCGCCGATCTGCTCGGGCCTGATCCCGGCATCCGCGATGGCCTTGCCGGACGCCTCCACGGACATCGCGGCCACGGTCTCCTCCTCGGAGGCCCAGTGGCGGGTGGCGATGCCGGAGCGCGAACGGATCCACTCGTCGGACGAGTCGATCGTCTCGAGGATCACCTCGTTGGGCACGACACGGGTCGGGCGGTAGCCGCCGACACCCATGATCCGTGCGTACGGGGCGCCCTGGCTGGGCTTGATCTTCGACATTCTCTCGGGCTCCTTAGACGCCTGCGTGCTCGGAGATGAGCGCGCGGGCCGCGTCGAGGTCGTCGGGGGTCTTGAGCGCGAGCGTCTTGACGCCGGGCAGCGCGCGCTTGGCAAGGCCCGTGAGGGTGCCGCCGGGGCATGCCTCGATGAGAGCCGTGACGCCCAACTCCTTGAAGGTCTCCATGCACAGGTCCCAGCGGACCGGGTTGGCCACCTGGCCGACCAGCCGCGAGATGACCTCGTCACCGGTGGCGACGGCCTTCCCGTCGGCGTTCGAGACATATGTCACGGCCGGGTCGGCGGTCTCCAGCTCCGCGGCGGCCTCGCGCAGCCGGTCGACGGCGGGGGCCATGTGGTGCGTGTGGAAGGCACCGGCGACCTTGAGGGTCACCACGCGGCGCACGCCCTCGGGCATGTCCTCGGTCAGCGCGGCGATCTGCGCGGCGGTGCCCGCGGCGACGATCTGGCCGGCTCCGTTGACGTTCGCCGGGGTCAGCCCGAGCTTCTCCAAGTGCGCGACCGACACGTCGGGGTCGCCGCCCAGCAGCGCCGCCATACCGGTCTCGGTGACCGCCGCGGCCTCGGCCATGGCGAGCCCGCGGGTCCGTACGAGACGTAGCGCGGCCTCGTCGCCGATGACTCCGGCGAAGGCTGCGGCGGTGATTTCGCCAACGCTGTGACCTGCGACGACATCCGGCGACGCGTCGAGCGCGGCGGCGGACAGCAGACCGGCGGCCACCAGCAGCGGCTGTGCCACCGAGGTGTCACGGATCTCATCCGCGTCGGCCTTGGTGCCGTAGTGGGTGAGGTCGAGCCCGATGGCGTCGGACCAGGCCGCGATGCGGTCGGTGGCACCGGGGAGATCGAGCCAGGGAGTCAGGAAGCCGGGCGTCTGAGCGCCTTGGCCGGGAGCGACGAGTACGAGCACCCTCACACTCTCTCTTGTGAACGGTCCGGAACACCCGTGGGGACAGGGACGAAGAACCGTATGGGGAATTGTTGATGTCCGACAAAAGTCTAGGACTGAGGATCTCTCGCGGCCAAGCGCCCCAGAATCAGGGCGATCCGCAGCGTGAACGCCGAGCGGACGTCGGACGGTGACCATCCGGTGACGTCTGTCACACGTCGGAGCCGGTAGCGCACGGTGTTCGGGTGGACGAAGAGCATTCTGGCCGCGCCCTCCAGGCTGCTCGCCTGTTCCAGATACACACTCAGTGTTTCGAGCAGGGCGGAGCCCGCTTCTTCCAGCGGTCTGTAGATCTCCTCCACCAACTGGTCCCGCGCGGCGGGGTCGCCCGCCATCGCGCGCTCCGGCAGCAGATCGTCGGCGAGGACCGGCCGGGGGGCGTCCTGCCAGGCACCGCACGCCTTGAGCCCGGCGGCCGCGGCCTGCGCGGACCGGGTGGCCGCCAGTAGGTCGGGCACCACGGGGCCGGCGACGACGGGGCCCGCCGCATACGGGCCGATCAGCGCCTTCGCGACATGCAGCGGGTTGTCACTGCCGCCCGCGATGACGACCAGGCGGTTGCCGAGCACCCCGGTCAGGACCTGGAGCTTCGCGTGCCGGGCGGCCCGCCTGATCGCCTCCACGGTCAGCTCGCTGTCGCCGTCCGGGGCCGTACCGAGCACCACACAGACGTGCTCGGGGGAGTTCCAGCCGAGCGCCGCGGCACGTGACACGGCACCCTCGTCGGCCTCGCCGGACAGCACCGCGTTCACCACGAGCGATTCCAGCCGGGCGTCCCAGGCGCCGCGCGCCTCGGCGGCCTGCGCGTACACCTGGGCGGTCGCGAAGGCGATCTCCCGGGCGTAGACGAGCAGCGCCTCGCGCAGCACCGACTCGTCGCCGGGCGCCGCGACCTCCTCGATCGCGGCCTCCATGACCTCGATCGTCGTACGCACCATCTCGACGGTCTGCCGCAGGGTGATCGCCCGGGTCAGCTCACGCGGAGCCGTGCCGAACACATCGGTGGAGATGGCCTGCGGGGTCTCCGGGTGCCGGAACCACTCGGTGAACGCCGCGATACCGGCCTGGGCCACCAGTCCGATCCACGACCGGTTCTCCGGTGGCATCGCCCGGTACCACGGCAACGACTCGTCCATGCGGGCGATCGCGTTCGCGGCGAGCCGGCCGGAGGACTGTTCCAGGCGCTTCAGGGTCGCGGCATGCAGGTGGGCGGCGTTCGCAGCGGGCTGCTCAGGATCGGGTCGGGGCACGGAGACAAGATTGCCTTATCGGGCGACCGGCACGGAGGGCCGGGGCGACCGCGGGTCGTACCGACGGGTAGCAGTCGGGGGATCCGGTCGCGCGCCCGCCCGGTTACCGTGGGCAGGTGATTTCCGTACACCGAGCCGAAGACCGCTTCCTGGGCGGGGATCAGGACGCCGGCATCCTGTCCCGGCACGCCTTCTCCTTCGGCGGCTTCTACGACCCGGACAATCTGCGCTTCGGCGCGATCCTGGCGTGCAACTCGGAGCGGCTGGAGCGCGGCGCGGGTTTCGAGGAACACCCTCACAGCCATACGGAGATCGTCACCTGGGTCGTCGAGGGCGAGCTGACCCACCGCGACTCCACCGGCCACGCCACGGTCGTACGGCCCGGTGACCTCCAGCACCTCAGCGCCGCGTCCGGCGTGCGCCACGTCGAACGCAACGACGGGGACGCCCCGCTGACGTTCATCCAGATGTGGCTGGCACCGCTCGAACCCGGCGGCGAACCCTCGTACACGACCGTCCCCGGCATCGCCGACTCCACCCCGTACGCCCTCCCGGCGGCCGGTGCGATGCTGCATGTGCGCAGGCTGGGCGCGGGGGAGCGCGCGGCGGTGCCGGATGCGGCGCGGGTGTACGTCCATGTGGTGGCCGGGGGCGTACGGCTCGGCGACGAGGAGCTGGAGCCGGGCGACTCGCTACGGATCACCGGCGAGGCGGGGCTGGAGCTGGTGGCGACCGGATCGGCCGAGATCCTGATCTGGGAACTGTCGGCCTGAACTACCGCGACTGCCGCTCGTCGCCCCGGCGCCACATCGACCACATCGGCGGCCCGGCACGGAACGTCATCTCCTCGTGCACGGCGAATCCGTGCCGCCGGTAGAAGGTGAGGTTGCGGCGGTTGCTGGACTCCAGGAACACCGGCCGCCCGTCCGCGTCCGCCCGCTCCAGCAGCCCACCCAGCACCCGCGCCCCGCGCCCCGTGCCGCGCGCGTCCGCGTGGGTGCCGATGTACTCGACGTACCAGTGCTCGGGACCGGCCGGGTGGCGGTGCTCCATGGTGAACAACCGGCCAGCGGTACGCGGGAGTTGAGCCCTTGTCGCGCGTACGAGCGGCCCCGCGTTGCGCAGCAGGTACGTCACCGGCAGCTTCCACTTCCCGGGCTCCGCCCACACCGCCGCGACGGTGCGCTCCGGATCTGTCCACACCCGGCCGGCCGGGACCTGCTGGGCCAGATGCGCGGTGAACAGCAGCCGCAGCCGCCGGTCCCGGTCGCGCGGCATCAGCCAGCTCCAGACGGGATCCTCGGCGTAGGCACTGGCGAGCACGGAGGCGAGCGCGGGGACGTCGGCGGCGGTAGCGCGGACTATGTCGGCCATGGCCGAGGAGAGTAGCGGGTGTCGAGTCGGCCATGCCTCTCTGTCCGGCAGGCCGGCCGATTCTGCCCTCGTGTACCTGGCCCGCACCGGCATGGTCCGCGTAGTGATGGAGGGGCCACCACCCCGTGCACCCTTCCGGAAGGCTTCAGACGCGCGCACGAGACTCCGAACGCGCCCATGGTTCCGGGGACGACGGTCGGTCGTCCCCGGGCCCCTTCGTCGTTCAGTCGGATCCGGGCTCAGCTCACCTGTAGCACCGTCTTGCCACGCAGCCCCGTCACCCCGAACCCCGCGTCGCGGCGCTGCCTGCGGACCACGCCCTCGCGCCCGCCTCCCGGGTCCTGTTCGCCGACCTCGGTGTCACCCCCGAGGAAGTCGACGAACGGGCAGAGCGGGACATCGACGAGCACGGCGTACACGATCTCGCGCAACTGCTCGCCTTCGTCGGCCTCGGCACGACGACGACCGTGCTCCCGAAGTCCGTCGCCGCCCGATATCCCCGGCCGGGGGTGACCTACGTCCTCATCGAGGACTGCCCTTCCGCAGCACTGGTCATCGCCTGGCCGGAGCGCTCCCGCAGCCGCGGTGTGGCCGCGCTGGTGCGCGCGGCGGCGGCCGTCGCCGAGTCACGGGGCATGAGCACGGCTCCGTCGGAGGGTCGCGCATGACCGCCGACGTGGGTGTGCTTTTACGACGTGACAGGTGAGGAGGTAAGTGTCACGTTGAACGGAGAGGGCACGCGGCCAAGCGTGCACAAGCCGAAACTCAGGCCCTGACTCCGCTCGTGGCGGCCCCGGGTCGGTGCGCAGGGGCTCGGCTGCATGGGGATGAGCGAGTTCTGCTGCGCCACGGACGAGCAGGGGCCGCCCGCGAGCGGCACCGCACGCCCTACCCGGCGTCCTCCGGGACATCCCGGACGTCGGCCTGGGCCGGGAGGTCTGCCTGGATGTCCCCCTTGGTCAGCGAAGGCCGGGCGTCACCGGCGATAGCGGCCTCCCCATGCAGGCTCTGCATCTTGTCCAGCAGTTCTTCCAGCCGCGCGATCGGCTGCGTCTCCAGGTAGGCGGAGAGGTCACCGCCTCCGATGAACTGCGGAACGGGCGCCTTGGTGATCTCCGCGAGCATCTCCAGCACCATGACGTTGTTCAGTCCCAGTACGTCGATGCGGGCCTTGAGATCCAGGGCCATGCGTCGGTTCTCGGCCTGTACCCGCACCACGTCGATGGCGTCTTCGCGTTCCGCGTTGGCCAGCTCCAGGTCGAGCAGTTCACTGCGCATCTGCTCGTGGGCCGGCCTCTTGAGGATCTCGTTGAGCATCGGGTCCTCGGCCCTGAACTCACCGAGGGTGGTGTTCCGGACCTCCACGCCCCACGCCTGCAGCGAGGTGTGTACCTGCGAGGCCAGTTCGGTCCGGGTTTCGGCGTACGCCTCCAGGAACTCCTTGACGGTGGCCGCGGCGGCGATCTCGTTGAAGTACGAGGCGACGATGGCGCCCAGCACCCGTTCCACGAATCGCTGGACGGGGAGCGGGTCCGGGTCGAGGCCGCCGAGGCCCGTCGTCTGGCTTCCGCCGTTCTTGCTGACCAGAATGGGCGCGGATTCCGGCGGAATCTGCAGTGTCTGGCTCATTTCCACGAGTAGCCGGTGGCCCTGGACCGTGACCGCGATCCGGCCCAGATGCGCGTCGTAGTTCCGGGACTCCGCCGGGGTCTTGTCGTTCCATTCCAGAATGAGCAGACGCGTCGGGATCAGCACGACACGGACGAAGTACGGATTGAGCGCACAGACCGTGCCCTCGCGGAGGGTTTCCTCCTGCACGCCCCGGTGCCCACCGTTCTGCAGGAACACCCACGGCAGTTGAAAGCCCTGATGTCCGGGAATACGCGGCCCGAGCTGATCGGACGACCCCGGCTCCGCGCCGTCGAGCGTGATCACCACTCCGGTGTAGCCGATGGGAATGGAGATCTCCTGCAGGTGCTGGGCCGTCAGTTCTCCCCCCTTCTTTCGGACATTGTCGACGGTGACAACGTCGAACAGCGCCGGATTGATGTTGTAGTAGGCGCCTCCTTGCAGAATGGCCAACTGCCTGCCCTGTTCACCGCCACCGGCGAGGAACCGGCCGCCGTTCTGGAAGTTGTCGCACTCCACGTGCGGACTGAAGAGACTGCCGGGCGGCCGGATCTCGCCCGCCTTCGCATTCACCAGACCGATCGTGCCCGGGGGGACGTGGACACGGTCCACCTGCTTGACCTTGAAGAGTTTCGTGTTGATGTCGTAGGTCTGGCCGTGGGCCAGGGTGTCGACCTGTTTGCCCTGCTCCCCTCCGTTCAGCAGAAAGGCCTGGCCGTCCTGGAAGTTGTTGCATTCCACGGACAGGGCCACGGAGCGGTTCGTCGGCCGCATCTTCCCCGCCTTGGCCGTGACCAGACCGATCTTGTCCTCGGCCACCCGCGTCCGGGGTACGAACTCGACGTCGTAGAGCGTGGGCATGAGCCAACTGGAACGGTCCGGCAGCAGCGTACGCGCCAGGATTCCCCGGGTGTTGTGCGGTGTGATGTGCCGGAATTCCGGATGACTGGAACCCCGGACCCGGCGCACGATACCGACATGGTCGGCGGGGACGGCGCGGTAGCCGCCCCACGCGACGAGAGCGGCGATCAGCAGCACAATAACCAGGACAACCAGGAAAATGACCAAGGAATCCACCTCCGACAGCTTCTCGCCAGTCAATGAAATCAAGGCCATGATGAGGCCCGCTTCTGCGCATCCGTTGTTTCTCCAGTTCTCACCCTGCTCTTCGCGTCTGCGGTGCTGACGTACGGCACGGCGGGCAAGAACGACGATGCCAAATATGCCCAAAAGTACGTAACCCTCGGGTTTCCCGAAATGCGCGGCGACAAAGAACCCGATCACGAAGACAGTCAGATTCACCTGCTGTTCCTTCCGCTCCGAGGGTGCATTTGGACGGCCAGGACCGTGGCGGTCCACTGGTCGTACCAATTGAGGAAGATTTCGTTCTGCGGATTGCGCAGGGTGGGATAGAACCCGCTGCGGGGACCGGGTCCTGCCAGGTCGGTGAACTCGCGGTAGCGCCGCAGCACGGCGGTCTCCGCGGAACTCCGCCAGCCGCAGGCCACCGACAGTGCGAGGAAGTCCGCGTGCCGCGCACGGCGCACCGGGGCCAGCGCCGCCTGGGCGCGGAATCCTTGCCTCCCGTGCGAATGGTCCGCCCACACCGCGTCGATACCGGCCAGCACCGAGGAGGGAATCGTGCGTAAGTGCCGCGCGCCCACCCACCCCTCGTCGAGCCGGTCCGCCGCCTCCAGGACGACGGCAGTGGTCTGGAGGTCGGCGTGCGCGAACTCCCCATCGCGCAGGTAGGTGTTCAGGCGTTCGAGGGAAACGGCCGGCGGGACCCGTACCGTCCCCACCGCCGGGCGGGCGAGCGGGGCCGGGAACACCGGCGAGGGGGCGCCCGGCTGACCGGCGTCCGGCGCGGCGTCCAGGTCCCGCAGCAGGTCGAGTTCGGCCGGGCTCAGCAGCCGGCCGTCGCGTGCGTCGGCGTACCAGGTGTGCGCCAGGTGGTAATTGCGTTGCCCTTCCAGCAGGACGGGGAAGAAGGGACGCTGGTGCAGCATTCCTTCGAGGATCATGCTGGTGATGTCGTCGGAATCCTGTGAGTGCGGCGACATCAGCACGACAACGGCTGCGGCAAAGGCCAGTTGTCGCCGGATCGTCCAGAACTGGGAATCCCCGGGCCGGAGATCGGCGGCCGACCACACGGGCAGCCCGGCGGATCTCAACTGGCCGGCGAGCGCCAGGCCGTAGGCCGCGTCGGCCGCGGCGTAACAGAGCACGAAAGCGCGCTGGTCCGGCGAGGTGAGAGGGCGGGGCGGCGACGGCAATGCCGCCGCCATGTTCTCCTCCCGCAGCGGTGTACCGGAGTCACCCGGGGCCTCTCGCTCCGTCTCGCCCAGAATGACTGCGAAGAGTTCCTCGATCTTGCCCTCGTATTCCTGTTCGTCCACGTTCCTGAAGTCGCGCCAGACCCGGTTGGCGGCGAAAGGCGGGAGGGCGGTGTCGCCGATCAGTACGGGAATGAACCGCAGGTTCCGCGTCGCTCCGGCCGTGGCCAGGGCCGCGTATTCCTCAAGCGCCCGCGGTGACGTCGTCGAAGCCGGACTGATGACCATGATGGCGCACGCCGTGTCGCTGATCGCCGCGTCGGTTCGGCGCACGACCACATCTCCGGGGAGCACATCCCACTCGTCGAAGAAAACCTTCAGCCCACGCCGGGAGAGGCCGCCGGCCAGCTTTCTCACCCAGGCGGCGTCCTCGGGGGAGTAGGAGAGGAATACGTCGATCAGGTGGCATCGCTCCGGGGCTGCATGGCTCGCACCAGCATGGCGAGGCTGTCGTCGAATGGGGCACTGCCCGGGTCTCGTAGATCCACCGGCCTGCGAATACGGGCGAAGGGTGGCAGCTCCACGTCCTCCACCAGCACGGGGATGAACCGACGGCCGCCTGTGTGCGCACGGTCGAGCAGGGCGGCGTACTCGTCGCGGATCGCGGAGTCGTTCATGGTCGCGGTGCTGAAGACGAGGATTCCGTTGGCCGAGGAACTCAGAGCCGCTTCCTTTTCCAGACTTTCCACAAGACCAGGTCCGATCCACTTGGCCAGAAAAATACGCAGCCCTTCGGCGGAAAGTCGACCGGCGAGTGTCTCCGCCGCTTCGCTGTCCGCTTCGGCGTAGGAAATGAATACGTCATATCTTCCGCCCCGGTTCATGGGAGGAGAGGCAGGGGCGGCAGACCGTCTGCGGGACATTCGGCCACGTACCTCGATACCGGTTGAGACGACCGCAGCAACCGTGCCAACCACGCCCACCACCAGCCCCCACTCCTCAAGACCCATGCCGGAAAGGCTAGTGGCGGACCCGTGCGGTCCGCAGCCCGTTGGCCAGTCAACCGCAAATTCTTGGCGCGTTGCGTGTGGGTGGTCTTCCCCGGCGATGGCCAATGAGACGGTGGCCTGGCCTCGTTGTTCAGGAGTATGGCCGGGTTGATCGTGCGTTCGTGACGTCGTGTCGGTTCCTGCCAGTGGGTGTTTCCGGTCGGGCCAGGCATTGGCTGACGTGCCGGAGTGCGCAGGTTTCCACGGCCCCGAAGTGCCCTCGGCGAGCAACCCGGCGGTGGTCGTGACACAGGTGGGGGGAGTGCCGACGGATACTCCGAAAATTGGCCGAGACGCGAGCGAGGGCGTCGTGCCTGCGCGGGTGCTTCAGGGTGACCAGCGCGTGCTGATGCGGAGGCGGTTCGCACCGCGGGTCACCCTCGCGAGTGACGACGAGCGTGCCGGTCGCCTTGACCAAGGCGTGGGGCGGGGCGAGTGCGGTGGGACCGGGATCACCGGGGCTCTCCTGCGCAGGCCCCGACTCGCCGGTCCGAGTCGGGACGCCGGGTGGCGGCGGCGCCCCGCGTCAGCGGGCGGAGCGGAGCTCCGCGAGCACCGCGTCCGTGAACGGCGGCCATGCCTCCACGGCCCACGGGCCGAAGGGCCGGTCGGTCAGCGCGACGCACGCCGCGCCCGCGACCGGGTCGATCCACAGGAACGTCCCCGACTGCCCGAAGTGGCCGAAGGTCGCGGGCGACGAGGAACTGCCCGTCCAGTGCGGGGACTTGGAGTCGCGGATCTCGAAGCCGAGCCCCCAGTCGTTGGGGTTCTGGTGACCGTAGCCCGGCAGCACGCCCTTCAGGCCGGGGTGTACGACGGTTTGCGCGGCCAGCACGGTGTGCGGGTCGAGCAGTTGGGGCACCTGCACCTCCGCCGCGAACCGTACGAGATCGTCGACGGTCGAGATGCCGTCCTTGGCGGGCGAGCCGTCCACCGTGGTCGCCGTCATGCCCAGCGGTTCCAGCACCGCCTGGCGCACGTACTCCGGGAACGGGATGTCGGTGGCCTTGGCGATGTGGTCGCCGAGCACCTCGAAGCCCGCGTTGGAGTAGAGCCGGCGGGTGCCGGGCGCGGCCGTCGTACGGTGCTCGTCGAAGGCGAGCCCGCTGGTGTGCGCGAGCAGGTGCCGGATGGTGGACCCCTGCGGCCCCGCCGGCTCGTCGAGCTCGATCGCGCCCTCCTCGTATGCCACCAGCGCCGCGTAGGCCGCGATCGGCTTGGTGACGGAGGCGAGCGGGAAGCGGTGCGCGGTCGGGCCGTGCGTACCGAGAACGGTGCCGTCCGCTCGTACGACGGCAGCCGCCGCGGTGGGGACGGGCCAGTTGTCGATCATCGCCAGGCTCTGCATGCGTACGAGCCTAAGGGGCGCCGTGGAGCGGCGAGGAGGCGGTGGCCGGTGGTCTGCCGGAGCCCGTCCCCGATTGCGCTTGCTTCGAGTGCACTCCAAGGTTCTAGCGTGGAGGGCATGACGGTGATGGAGAGCGCTTCAGCGAACACTTCCGTGAAGGTGGACGCCTGCGCCACGGCCCCGCAGGCGCATCCGCGTCCCGAGGGTCAGGACCGGTACACCATCAGTGAGGTCGCGGCCTTCACCGGGCTCACCGCGCACACCCTGCGCTGGTACGAGCGGATCGGGCTGATGCCGCACGTCGACCGGTCCCACACCGGCCAGCGCCGCTTCACCAACCGAGACCTGGACTGGCTGGCCTTCGTCGGCAAGCTGCGGCTGACCGGGATGCCGGTCGCCGACATGGTCCGGTACGCGGAGCTGCTGCGCGAGGGCGAGCACACCTTCGAGGAACGGCAGGAGCTGCTGGAGGCGACCCGCCGCGATGTGATCACGCGGATCGCGGAGCTCCAGGACACCCTCGCCGTGCTCGACTACAAGATCGACTTCTATGCGGGCGCCCGACGGGCGCCGGAGAGGCCCAGTGCCTGATGAATGGCGACAAGATCACCACCGTGGAGCTCGGCAACGGCGGCCCGCAGGTCGGCGTGCAGGGACTCGGCTGCATGGGCATGAGCGAGTTCTACGGCGACACCGACGAGTCCGCAGCCCGCGAGACGCTGGAGACGGCGCGGGCGGCCGGCGTCACCCTCTTCGACACCGCGGACATCTACGGCAGCGGCGCCAACGAGACCTTCCTCGCCCCGTTCGTCGGGGCGCACCGGGACGAGATCACGCTGGCCACGAAGTTCGCCATCGAGCGCAAGGACGACGACCCGCACTACCGGGGGGTGCGCAACGACCCCGCGTACATCCGCCGGGCCGTCGAGGACAGCCTGCGACGGCTGAACACCGAGGTCATCGACCTCTACTACATGCACCGCCGCGACCCGGCCGTCCCGCTGGCCGAGTCCGTCGGCGCGATGGCCGAGCTGGTCCAGCAGGGCAAGGTCAAGCAGCTCGGGCTGAGCGAGGTGACCGGCGCGGAGCTGCGCGAGGCGCACGCGGTGCACCCGATCGCGGCCCTGCAGTCCGAGTGGTCGCTCTTCAGCCGGGACGTCGAGCGCAGCGCCGTACCGGCCGCCGTCGAGCTCGGGGTGACCCTCGTGCCGTACTCGCCGCTCGGCCGGGGCTTCCTGACCGGGGCGTTCACGGACGCGGCAAAGGACCTGTCGGAGGGCGACTTCCGCAAGTACCAGCCCCGCTTCACCGGCGAGAACGCGAAGACGAACGCAGCCCTGCTGGAGCCCGTCCACAAGATCGCGGCGGCGCACGGGGCGTCGGCCGCGCAGGTGGCGCTCGCCTGGGTGCAGCAGCGGGCCCAGGTGCACGGGCTGACCGTGGTGCCGATCCCGGGCACCCGCAAGAGCAGCCGGCTGCTGGAGAACGTGGCCGCCACCCGGCTCACGCTGACGGCCGAGGAGCTGGCACAGCTGGAGCCGATCGCGGGGCTGGTGGCGGGGGACCGTTACCCGGACATGAGCTCGACGTCCGCGGCGCGCGAGTAACCGGCCGCTCGGGGCTCACCGCGCCTTCCCCTCGGTGATCGTGGCGAAGGCGCGGAGCCAGTCCGTGCCTGGGGCGAAGCTGGGGCAATGGGGTACGGCGCGTCGCCGGTACCGGTCTGCGAACGGGGTGTGGAAAGAATGTGGGTCGAGCGAATCGCTGAGGCCACGAACTGGGAGCCCCTGCGGCTGGAACTCCCCTGGAACAGCATTGAGGAAGATCTCGGTACGGCGCTGCCCGAGGATTACAAGAAACTTGCCGAAACGTTCGGCAAGGGAGAATTCTCGCAGTTCATGCATGTTCTGTGCGTCGACGCCACGAGACAGTTCGACCTGACCCGCATCTGGCGCACGTACCTCGACAGCAGCCCCGAGGATGGGCCCGATCCCGTCTTCAAGCCGTACCAGATCTACCGGCCCGGTCGCCGAGGCATCATTCCGTGGGCCTTCGGAGAGATGGAGTGCAGCTACTTCTGGCTGGCAACCGCGGAGGAGGACCCGGCTACCTGGCCAATCGTCACGCAGGGCGACCCCTACCCCTGGCACGAGGTGAACATGTCCACCTCTGAGTTCGTCCACCGTGTTCTGACGGACCCGGATTTCGAGCCCTTCTCCATCGCGCGGCTGTTCCCGCAACCGGACTTCTACCCGATGGGTCCGGTGGCGTGACAGGCTTCGTCAAGAACCCGGAGGACCAGGGTCCGAAGCAATGCCGTCTCTACGCCGTGAGCCTCGCGGATCTGAAATGAGATCGGACCCTCGCCCCTCACCCCTCGCCCGGCACCACCACCCCCGCCTCGTACGCGAAGATCACCGCCTGCGCCCGGTCCCGCAGGTCCAGCTTGGCCAGTACCCGCCCGATGTGCGTCTTCACCGTCTGCTCGGCCAGCACCAGCTTCCCCGCGATCTCCTGGTTGGACAGGCCCCGCGCGATCAGTTCGAGTACCTCCGTCTCGCGCGGAGTCAGCCCGTTCAGCCGCAGTGACTGGCCGCTCCGGGTGGCCCCGGTCGGACCCTGCCGGGCGAAGTCCGCGATCAGGCGGCGCGTCACGGACGGCGCGAGCAGCGCCTCGCCCGCCGCGACCACCCGCACCGCCGCGATCAGGTCCGCGGGCGGCGCGTCCTTCAGCAGGAAGCCGGAGGCCCCGGCGCGCAGCGCCTCGTACACGTAGTCGTCCACGTCGAACGTGGTGAGCATCAGCACCTTTGGCCGGTGCACCACCCCCGGCGGCGGGTTCAGCAGCTCGCGGGCCGCCGCCAGGCCGTCCATCTCGGGCATCCGGACATCCATCAGGACCACGTCCGGGTGGACGTTCCGGCTGACGTCGATGCCCTGGCGCCCGTCCGGCGCCTCACCGACCACGTCGATGTCGCTCTGTGCCGAGAGCAGCGCCGCGAACCCCGCCCGCACCATGGCCTGGTCGTCGACGATGATCACGCGGATGGTCAAGAGTCCTCCGAGGCCGTGGGTGTGACAGGGGTCAGGGGCAGTCGGGCGGCCACCCGGAAGCCGCCGTCGGGCAGCGGTCCGGTGTCCAGCGTGCCGCCGGTCAACCGTACGCGTTCGCGCATACCGACCAGGCCGTGCCCGGTCCCGGCCGTCTCCAACGGCGAATCGGGCTGCTCCGCCCGGTCGTTGACCACCAGGACGGTCAGATGCGCGCCGTCGGACGTGATCGATATCCGGGTCCGCGCACCGGGGGCGTGGCGGAGCACGTTGGCCAGGGCCTCCTGCACGATCCGGTACGCCGACAGGTCCACCGCCTGCGGTACGTCGGGCAGTTGGGCGGACAGCGACAGTTCGGCCGGCAGCCCCGCCCGCACCGTCGCCTCCACCAGCTGCTGCACCCGGTCGAGCCCCGGCTGCGGCGCCCGCTCGCCCTGCGTGCCGTCGCTGCGCAGCACCGCCAGCAGCCGCCGCATCTCCGTCAGCGACTCCCGGGCGCTCGCCGCGATCGCCGCGAACTCCTCGTGCGCCTCCTCGGGCAGCCCGCTGATCCGGTAGGGCGCGGAGTCGGCCTGGACCGTGATCACGGACATGTGGTGCGCGACCACGTCGTGCAGCTCGCGGGCGATCCTGGTGCGCTCCTCCAGCAGTGTCCGCTGCGCCCGCTCGGCCTCGCTGATGGTCTCCTGCTCGGCGAGCCGGCGCTGCGCGTCGCCCCGTTCCCGGATCACCGCACCGATCACCATGAACACCACGCCGAGCGCCGGAAGCAGTCCCGCGGTGCCGTTGCTGCGGTCCGTGCCGCCCAGGTGCAGGACCAGGCTCGCCACGGAGGTCAGCGCCCAGACGGAGACCACGGTCCGGCGGGTCTCGCGCAGGGCCACCGCCAGCATCACGAAGAGGTAGCCGATCAGTATCGGCGGCGGCCACGGCCAGATGCCCATCTGCGGTTCCGGGTACTGCAGCAGTACCAGCGCCCCCACGATGTCGGCGGGGAAGATGATCCACCACGCCTGCAACGGGCGGTGCGCCAGCATCAGCAGCGGCGCCGTCTGGGCGACGGTCAGCAGGCCCGCCAGCCCCTCGGCCATGCCGTATTCGTTGGTCAGCACATTGAGCGTGACCGGAACGAAGATCGCCGCGAGGATGAGGACGGCCATGTACGGCAGCAGCCTCCGCCCCCGTTTGGACGCGTTCGCGAGCGGCGGGACCGGGGGATGGGACGGGTGGGCGAGACCGTGGGTGATCTCGCGCAGATTGCGGCGGGCGGCGCTCACCAGCCCGTCGGCGGCGGGCTGCGGGCGCGGCGGCGCCTCGGGCGCAGCTTGGGGCGGGGAAGTGGTCATTGCGGCATCAGCGTAGGCAGCGGACCTGCCCGGTGGCGTCATACCGGGGTTTCGGTTCGCCGCCGGGCTTCTCGTACGGGAGTACTACCGGCACGATCCGCCGGACAGGCCCTACAACTCGGCGAGCAGCTGGGCCTTCTTGGCGCTGAACTCGTCGTCCGTCACCAGACCGGCCTGGTGCAGCTCCCCGAGGTGCCGGATTCGCTCCGCGATGTCCGCGGGGTCGCGCCGTCCGGCGCCCGCCAGGACGGCGGCGGGCGTGGCGGCAGAGGAATGGTTCCTGCGCACCGATTCCAGCACGGCCGCGGCGAACGGCAGCGACTCGTGCACCGGGCCGTAACCGAGGCCGAACACCACCGCGGCCGGGTCCTGGTCGGCCCGGGTGGGGCGGGGCACCATCGGCTGCGGGCCGTGCACCGTACCCGGATCCGCGACCAGGCCCGAACCACTGTTCCGGTCGGGGCCCGCGCCCGGGCCCGGACCCGGGACCGCGGTCTCCAGGCCCCTCGGCAGCAGCCGCAGGTAGCCCTCGAACGCCTCCGGCGAGCGCCACTCGACACCGCTCAGTTCCGTCACCGGGAACGTCTGGTCGCCGGCCTTCCACTTCGCCGTGGAGGCGCCCGTCCAGAACCAGCGGAAGGAGACCCGTTGCCCGTCGAAGCCGGCCCGGCCGTCGTACGCCTTGAACTGCATCGGTGCCTCGGGCGCCGCGACCAGGAACCGGTCGGCGGGCTCCGCCGCGTCGGGGCCGAGCCGGGCGCGCAGTTCGTCCGCGTAGTACTCGGCCAGCGTCTCGCGCTCGGCGGGGAGCACCAGCCGGTACGGATCGCAGCCGTCCTTCAGCTGCCCGGCCGCAGCCTCGACCAACGGGTCGGCACCCCGTCTCGGCACGGCACGCAGGACCACCGTGCCCCGCTTGCCCGGGGTCAGCGTCACCGACGACAGCGCCGCGTGCGGTACGCGTCGTTCACGCAGGCTCTGGAAGAGCTTCGGCGTGCGGATCCCCCGTTCGAAGCGGATGAGCACGGAGTCGGTGTCGAACTCCCAGGTGGCATGAATTCCGGCCAGCACATCACCCATGTACCTCATCGTATGCGGCACTTGCCCCACACGTCCCCCCTGCGCAAGCTGCGATTCGATGGCCTGCCAAGGCCCCTGCGCCCGTCAGATGGCCCGGCTTCCGGTGATTCGTTCGCGGCAGGCGCTGTCGGAGACTGCGCAGCTCACCGATTCGTAGGCGCCCACGCCGATGGCGGCGAAGTTGCCGAGGCTCTCGGTCCCCGGCTCGAAATAGCCGCTGTGGCCGACCGCGTCGCCCGCCGAGACGATACGCGCGCCGAAGCCCGGGTCGACCGGGTCGGCCCCGTGGCCCAGGCCGCCGAGCTCCAGGTTCGGTACGTCCTCGATCCAGTCGTCGCGATCGCGCATCGCCCACACCCTGGCCCCGGTGCGCAGCTGCGCGGCGTTCTCCACCCGCATGCCGGGGCTGCCGGCCACCGCGATGTCACCGACCCTGGAGGGCAGTTCATGTGCGGCGACCCCGCAGAGCACCGAGCCGTAGCTGTGGCAGAACAGCGAGACCGGGGCGTCCCCGGGCAGCGCTTCCACCAGCGCGTTCAGCCGCACCGCCCCGCGCTCGGCGAGGTTGCCCAGGGCCGCGTCCATGCCGATACCGGCGGGCGTGGTGTAGTCGGCCCAGGCGATGACGGCGGTACGGGTGGCGGGGCGCGCGGCGCGCTCCGCCGCGTACAGCGACTTCGCCATCCCCACCGGGGCGGCGTTCACCTTGGGCTCGGACCGCTCCAGCGTCAGCAGACTGGTGTCGACGCCGGGGACGATCACGGAGACCCGATCGGCCCGGTCGAGACTGCCGAACACCTCCGCGGCGCGGCCCTTCCCGGACGGGTCGAAGGCGAGGAAGTGGCGGCCGCGGGCGAGCATCGATTCGAAGCGGCGCATCCGGCGGACGGCCTCGGCGCGGCCGTCGGGGGAGAGCCGCACATCGTGCATGCGTTGCTGCTCGACCTTCCGCGCCTGCACCACGGCCCGCCGATTGGCGCGGTAGCGCAGGGTGACCGGCGCACCGTTCAGGTTGCCCACGACCAAGGGGTACTTGTCGGCCAGTCCGGTGCGCTGCGCGGCCGTGAGCGTGGCGAAGAAATGGGCCAGCCGGTGCGGCGGCGCGTCGGTGTTCGGCAGCGTATGACCCGCCACCCGGCCCCGCGCCCAGGCGGCCAGTGCGAGGCTGCGTGGCTCGTCGGAGTGCTGGTGACGTACGGCGGTCCAACCAGTGGTCGCCAGCATCACGAACACGACCGCGACGGCGAGCAGCGCGCGCCATGCGGTGAGTGTGGGGGAGGAGTCGAAGGAAGTCACTTCGGCCCACATTAGGAGACGCGGGACGGCAGCCGTGAAGAGGGTGACGCACATCACTCGGCTGCGGGGAATTCGGCGTCATGCTTTTCACGCTGTGTGGTTGTCGTACGTACGCTCAGGCGCGCGGAGTGCCTCCCGGATGCCACATGTGGGCGCCTGGGTACGGCTGTTGTGAAGTCGGTCATGCCGCGGAAGTGAGGCGTGCGGCACACCGGGCGGGGAGTCCTGTCGTCACGCCGGGCGGGGCCTGTCGTCACACCGGAGAGGTCCCTGCCGTCACGCCGGTCCGGCGTCCGCCCGCCAGTTGTCGGCCAGTGCCGGCCCGAGCTGGTCCAGGTATGCCTCGGTCAGGGCGCGCAGCGAATCCACGCCGCCGTCCCGGCCCCGCCCCCAGAGCTGGCCGGTCACCCGCATCACCCCGCAGAACGCGGCCACGGCGACCCTCGGCCGTGGGTCCTTGTCCACGTCGAGCCCCTCGCGCCCGGCGATCAGCAGCGCGATCTGGTTCTCCATGACCGCGCACCGGCGCAGATGGGCGGCGAGCAGCGAGGGTGTCGACTCGATCATCCGGTACGTACGCATGTGGAGTTCGACCGTGATGATCTCCTCGATCACCTCGCCGAGGCTGTTCCAGGCACAGAGGACCGCGTTGCGCAGTGCCTCGAACGGGGCCTCGGCAGCGGGGCGTCGGCGCAGCTGCGAGAGGAAGTGCGACTCCACCATCTCCTGGATGGCGAAGGCGGCCTCCTCCTTGGAGGCGAAGTAACGGAAGAAGGTGCGCTGGGAGACCTCCACGGCGTCGACGATCTCGTCGACGGTGGTCTCGTCGTACCCCTGGGTGGTGAAAAGATCGAGGGCGGCGTGCAGCAGGGCGTCCCGGGTGCGTCGCTTCTTCCGTTCGCGCAGTCCGGTCGGATACGCGGCCCGCTGCCCATCGGTCACTTAACTGGCCTTCTTTCTCCTGCTTTGTCCAGCTCAGCGTACCTGTGAGCTACGTGACAGTTACCGACTTGTGAAATGGTTTGTCAACTGTCAGAGGCTGACACTAATCTCCCGAGCATGACTAGTCAGACCACCGTCGACAAGGCGTCGCGGGAGCCGCAGGAAGCCGCCGCTCCCGCACCTGCCAAGGGGCTGCGCGGCCACCCCTGGCTGACGCTCTTCTCCGTGGCCATCGGCGTGATGATGGTCGCGCTCGACGGCACGATCGTCGCGATCGCCAACCCCGCCATCCAGCAGGACCTGAACGCCTCGCTCGCAGACGTCCAGTGGATCACCAACGGCTACATGCTCGCCCTCGCGGTCTCCCTGATCACCGCGGGCAAGCTCGGTGACCGGTTCGGTCACCGCCAGACCTTCCTCATAGGTGTCGTGGGCTTCGCCGCGGCATCCGGGGCCATCGGCCTCTCCGACAGCGTTGCCCTGGTGATCGTGTTCCGGGTGCTCCAGGGCCTCTTCGGCGCCCTGCTGATGCCCGCCGCGCTCGGCCTGCTGCGCGCCACCTTCCCGGCCGAGAAGCTGAACATGGCGATCGGCATCTGGGGCATGGTGATCGGCGCCTCGACCGCTGGTGGTCCGATCCTCGGCGGCGTGCTCGTCGAGCACGTCAGCTGGCAGTCCGTCTTCTTCATCAATGTGCCGGTCGGCGTGATCGCGCTGGTGCTGGGCCTGGTGATCCTCAAGGACCACCGCGCCGAGAACGCGCCGCGCTCCTTCGACATCGGCGGCATCGTGCTGCTGTCGCAGGCGATGTTCTGTCTGATCTGGGCGCTCATCAAGGGCGCCGAGTGGGGCTGGGGCGACTACAAGACGCTCGGCTTCCTGGGCGCCGCCGTGGCCCTGTTCGTGGTCTTCGCCCTCTCCCAGAAGAACGTCAGGGAACCGCTGATCCCGCTCGCGATGTTCCGGTCGGTGCCGCTGTCCGCGGGCACGGTCCTGATGGTGCTGATGGCCTTCGCCTTCATGGGCGGGCTGTTCTTCGTGACCTTCTATCTCCAGAACGTGCACGGTCTGAGCCCCGTCGACAGCGGACTGCACCTGCTGCCGCTGACCGGCATGATGATCGTCGCCTCGCCGCTCGCGGGCGTCATGATCACCAAGTTCGGCCCGCGGGTCCCGCTGGTCGGCGGCATGGTGTGCACGGCGGTCGCCATGTTCGGCATGTCCCAGCTGGACATCGGCACCGGCACCCTGACCATGTCGATCTGGTTCGGTCTGCTCGGCCTCGGCCTCGCCCCGGTGATGGTCGGCGCCACCGAGGTCATCGTCGGCAACGCCCCGATGGAGCTCTCCGGCGTCGCGGGCGGTCTGCAGCAGGCCGCCATGCAGGTCGGCGGCAGCCTCGGTACGGCGGTGCTCGGCGCCGTCATGGCGTCCCAGGTCGACTCCAAGCTGGGCGACAACTGGAAGGCGGCGGAGCTTCCGCCGCTGAGCCCGCAGCAGCTGGACCAGGCGTCCTCGGCCGTCGAGGTCGGCATCCCGCCGGTGGGCGGGAACGTCCCGCCGGAGGTCGCGGGCAAGATCGCGGGCGTCGCCCATGACACCTTCGTGTCAGGGATGAGCACGGCGTTCATGGTCGCCGGCGTCGTCGCGGTGGTCGCCGCGCTGGTCGCCACGCTCACCAAGCGCGGTGCGAATGCCGAGGCGGGCGCGGGCGCCGGTCACATCTGACCGGTCGCCACGACGACGCCCCGGGCTCGCGCCCTCGCGTCAACACAGTGCGTACAACAGCCCCGCCGGACCGTTCCGGCGGGGCTGTCGCCTATCAGGGTGGTGTGGCCCGCGATCCCTTCCCCGGGCCTTGCTCCGCAGGTCAGGGTGCGTGCAACTGATTCGCACCACCACGGGGGTCGATTTCCATGCGTACGACCGTTCTTGCCACCGCCCTGGCCGCCACTTCGCTGGCCGCCACCGCCCTGATCCCGCAGACCGAGGCCCACTCCGCGCCCGTCCGGCTCGGATCCTGCGCCGCCGGCCAGCTCTGCCTCTGGGACGCGCCGGACTTCACCGGCACCCGCCGGACCCATGAGCTGTCCACGACCGACATCGAGAGCTGCGTCCCGCTGCCGAAGGGCAGCAAGGTCCAGGCGCTCGCCAACCGCACCGGCCGCCCCGTCACCACGTACCAGTCGGCGGAATGCGCCGAGACCGGTGAGTTCGAGACCTATCCGGGCGGCGGTACCTGGGTGCCCCGGTCCCCGTACCAGGTCAGGGCCTTCAAGATCTGGGAGAACTGACCGGAGGACGGAGAACCGGCCGCGGACGCCGAAGGGCGGCGGGACCACGAGGTCCCGCCGCCCTTCGTACGTACTCCGTCGAGCCTGCGGCCCTACGCGTCGCCGCCGGCCGCGCCCGGGTCGGCCGCGGTCACGTCCAGCAGCTCGTACCGGTCGATGGCCTGCTTCAGCAGCGAACGGTCGATCCGGTTCTCCTTCGCGAGCTCGGTGAGCACCGCGAGGACGATCGACTGCGCGTCGATGTGGAAGAACCGGCGGGCCGCGCCACGGGTGTCGGCGAAGCCGAAGCCGTCCGCACCCAGCGACTGGTACGCACCGGGCACCCAGCGCGCGATCTGGTCCGGCACGGAACGCATCCAGTCCGAGACCGCCACGAACGGGCCCTCGGAGCCGGAGAGCTTCCGCGTGACGTACGGGACGCGCTGCTCCTCCTCCGGGTGCAGCAGGTTGTACTGCTCCACGTCCACGGCCTCACGGCGCAGCTCGTTCCAGGAGGTCGCCGACCAGACGTCCGCCCGGACGTTCCACTCCTCGGCGAGGATCCGCTGCGCCTCGACCGCCCACGGGACCGCCACACCGGACGCCATGATCTGGGCCGGGATCTCGCCCCGCTCGGCGGCCTTGAAGCGGTACACGCCCTTGAGGATGCCCTCGACGTCCACGTTCTCGGGCTCGGCCGGGTGCTGGATCGGCTCGTTGTAGACGGTGAGGTAGTAGAAGACGTCCTCGTTCTCTTCGGGGGTCCCGCCGTACATCCGGCGCAGACCGTCCTTGACGATGTGCGCGATCTCGTACCCGAACGCCGGGTCGTACGCGACACAGCCCGGGTTGGTCGAGGCGAGCAGCTGAGAGTGGCCGTCCGCGTGCTGGAGACCCTCACCGGTCAGCGTCGTACGGCCGGCGGTCGCACCCAGCACGAAGCCGCGCGCGAGCTGGTCGGCCATCTGCCAGAACTGGTCACCGGTGCGCTGGAAACCGAACATCGAGTAGAAGACGTACACCGGGATCAGCGGCTCGCCGTGCGTGGCGTACGCCGAACCGGCGGCGATCAGCGATGCCGTGCAGCCGGCCTCCGAGATGCCGTCGTGCAGCATCTGACCGGTCGGCGACTCCTTGTACGCGAGCAGAAGATCGCGGTCCACCGCCTCGTACTGCTGGCCCAGCGGGTTGTAGATCTTCGCGCTCGGGAAGAAGGCATCCATACCGAAGGTGCGGTACTCGTCGGGCGCGATCAGCACGAAACGCTTGCCGATCTCCTTGTCCCGCATGAGGTCCTTCAGGATGCGGACGAACGCCATGGTGGTGGCGATCGACTGCTGACCGGAACCCTTCTTCGCGGTCGCGTACGTCTTGTCCTCGGGCAGGACCAGCGGCTTCGCACGCACCACACGGGTCGGGACGTAACCGCCCAGACCCTTGCGGCGGTCGTGCATGTACTGGATCTCCTCCGAGTCGCGGCCCGGGTGGTAGTAGGGCGGGTAGCCCTCGTCCAGCTGCTTGTCCGTGATCGGGATGTGCAGCCGGTCGCGGAACCGCTTGAGGTCCTCGACCGTGAGCTTCTTCATCTGGTGGGTCGCGTTGCGGCCCTCGAAGTTCGGCCCCAGGGTCCAGCCCTTGACCGTCTGCGCCAGGATCACCGTCGGCTGGCCCTTGTGGGCCTTGGCCGCCGCGTAGGCCGCGTAGACCTTCTTGTGGTCGTGACCGCCGCGGCCCAGGTGCAGGATCTGGTCGTCGGTCATGTCCTTGACCATGTCGCGCAGCCGCGGGTCGTCCCCGAAGAAGTGGTCACGGATGTATGCGCCCGACTCGGTGGCGTACGTCTGGAACTGGCCGTCCGGCGTGGTGTTCAGCTTGTTGACCAGGATGCCCGTGCGGTCCTGCGCGAGCAGCGGGTCCCAGGAGCGGTCCCAGACCAGCTTGATGACGTTCCATCCGGCGCCGCGGAACTGCGACTCCAGCTCCTGGATGATCTTGCCGTTGCCACGCACCGGGCCGTCGAGCCGCTGCAGGTTGCAGTTGACCACGAAGGTGAGGTTGTCCAGGCCCTCACGGGCGGCGATGGAGAGCTGGCCGAGCGACTCGGGCTCGTCCATCTCGCCGTCGCCCAGGTACGCCCAGACATGGGACCTGGAGGTGTCGGCGATGCCGCGCGCCTCCATGTAGCGGTTCATCCGGGCCTGGTAGATCGCGCCGAGGGGGCCGAGGCCCATCGAGACGGTCGGGAACTCCCAGAAGTCCGGCATCAGCCGCGGGTGCGGGTAGCTGGACAGGCCGTTGGGCGCCTTCGACTTCTCCTGGCGGAAGGCGTCGAGCTGCGCCTCGCTCAGCCGGTCGAGCAGGAAGGCGCGGGCGTAGATGCCCGGGGACGCGTGCCCCTGGAAGAAGATCTGGTCGCCGCCCAGACCGTCGTCCTTGCCCCGGAAGAAGTGGTTGAAGCCCACGTCGTACAGCGAGGCCGAGGAGGCGAAGGTGGCGATGTGGCCGCCGACACCGATGCCCGGACGCTGGGCGCGCGACACCATCACGGCCGCGTTCCAGCGGGTCGCGTTGAGGACCTTGCGCTCGATCTCCTCGTCGCCGGGGAAGAACGGCTCGTCCTTCGTGGCGATCGTGTTCACGTAGTCCGTACTGCGCATTTCCGGCACGGCGACGCGCTTCTCGCGCGCACGCTCGATGAGCCGGAGCATCAGATAACGGGCCCGCTCACGACCTCGCTCGTCGACCGCGGCGTCGAGCGAGTCGAGCCATTCCTGGGTCTCTTCGGGATCGAAGTCCGGGACCTGGCTCGGCAGGCCGCCAATGATGATCGGGTTGCGATCGGATCCGGAAGCCACGCTGTTCCTTCGCTGTTCGGTGGTGCTCTACGGGGCCTGAAAGAGGGAGGACATGCCCCCGGGATGTATGCAGGTACGCCAACACCATCGTGTACCGCGAGGGCGCAAACGTCATCTCTACCGAGGGGTAACCGCCGTGTTGTGAGACATCGCGTCCGGTGCGCGGGGATGGGTCGGGCCAAACCGCAACCATACGCCCAACCCGTCCAAGCGTTCCCAAAGGATGTTCGACTCCGAATGGCGGACCGAAACGGCATAAGCTGTGGAAGGACGTAAAGGGTGTGGACGGTAGCGCCGGGCCCCGGAGGGGGTCTGCCGACAGTGCGGCGACGTGGCAGGGAACGTCACCGTTTAGGCGGTCTCGCACGCTGGGTACTTGCGCGATCCGCCGCTCCCGTGTGGACTACGGCCAACGCCCCGCGCACGCGCGTGGCTGAAGCATTTTCCGAAACATGATCAGGAGGCAACCCGTGAGCGCGACCGCGGACCACGCGGAGGAGCGGACCAACCCGGCAGCACGCCTGGGGTTCGAGCCCGGACAGGTGGTCCAGGAGATCGGCTACGACGACGACGTCGAGCAGGAGCTCCGTGAGGGCATTGAGGCCACAATCGGCCAGGATCTCGTCGATGAGGACTACGACGACGTCGCAGACGTCGTCCTGCTGTGGTTCCGCGACGAGGACGGCGACCTTACGGACGCGCTGGTGGATGCCATTGGTCTGATCGAGGACGGCGGTACGGTCTGGCTGATGACGCCGAAGACCGGCCGTGATGGGTACGTCGAACCGAGCGACATCAACGAGGCCGCACAGACGGCCGGTCTCTCCCAGACCAAGAGCATCAACGCCGGCAAGGACTGGACGGGCAGCCGTCTGGTCACGCCGAAGGCGGCCAAGGCCAAGCGCTGAACCACGCTCGCCACGCATGCGACCTGAAGGCCCCCGACGGCATCGAGCCGGCGGGGGCCTTCGTACAGCCGCTTCCGTGGGGCCGTGGGGCGGCCCGGGTGCCCGGTTGCCCCCGTGCGGGCGCTGCGTGGCCCGCTGCGGGCTCTGCGTAGGGTGGGAGTCACCCGGACGGTCCAGCCCGGTTTACGTAGCGAAGGGACGCTTCTCATGGCGATCGAGGTCGGCACCAAGGCCCCGGATTTCGAGCTGAAGGACAACCACGGCCGGACCGTGAAGCTCTCCGACTTCCGCGGCGAGAAGAACGTCGTGCTGCTGTTCTACCCGTTCGCCTTCACGGGCGTCTGCACGGGTGAGCTCTGCGCGCTCCGCGACGAGCTGCCGAAGTTCGAGAACGACGACACCCAGCTGCTCGCCGTCTCCAACGACTCCATCCACACCCTGCGCGTCTTCGCCGAGCAGGAGGGCCTCGAATACCCGCTGGTCTCGGACTTCTGGCCGCACGGCGAGACCTCGCGGGCCTACGGCGTCTTCGACGAGGAGAAGGGCTGCGCGGTGCGCGGCACCTTCATCATCGACAAGGAGGGCGTGGTGCGCTGGACCGTCGTCAACGGTCTGCCCGACGCACGCGACCTCAACGACTACATCAAGGCGCTCGACACGCTCTGATCCGGCACCGGCTGATCCGTGGACGACCTGGCGAAAAGCCTGCTTCGCCGGGAACCGGTCACTAGGATCCAGTCGTTGATTCTGATGCCAACGCAAGTGGAGGCGCCGGCGCCTGCCGGCCCCCAAGGAAACCAATGGGAGGACTCGTGGGAGTCAGCCTCAGCAAGGGCGGCAACGTCTCGCTGACCAAGGCCGCGCCCAACCTGACCGCGGTCGTCGTCGGTCTCGGCTGGGACGCTCGCACCACCACCGGTGGTGACTTCGACCTCGACGCCAGCGCCCTGCTGACGAATGCCGAGGGCAAGGTCGGCAGCGACGGAAACTTCGTCTTCTTCAACAACCTCAAGAGCCCCGACGGCTCCGTCGAGCACACCGGTGACAACCTCACCGGTGAGGGCGAGGGCGACGACGAGGTCATCAAGGTGAACCTGGCCGGCGTCCCGGCCGATGTCGACAAGATCGTCTTCCCGGTCTCGATCTACGAGGCCGAGAGCCGGCAGCAGAGCTTCGGTCAGGTGCGCAACGCGTACATCCGCGTGGTCAACCAGGCCGACAACAGCGAGCTGGCCCGCTACGACCTGAGCGAGGACGCCTCGACGGAGACCGCCATGGTCTTCGGCGAGCTGTACCGCAACGGGGCGGAGTGGAAGTTCCGTGCCATCGGTCAGGGGTACGCCTCGGGGCTGCGCGGCATCGCGCAGGACTTCGGCGTCAACGTCTGAGAGAGCGCGACCGGGCCGGGCGGATGAGGCGCGGCCCGGTTCACGCCAGTAAGACCGACCGGCAATTGCCGGTCGGTCTAAGTACCCCGTCCGGCGCCGCACCCTTGTGCGGCGCCGGACGCGCTCAACAAGACGGCTCGGGGGCTCTGCGGCTCAACGGGCCCAGCAGACGGTTCAACGACTCGGGGAGGACACACACCATGGGCGTCACGCTCGCCAAGGGAGGCAATGTCTCCCTCTCCAAGGCCGCACCCAACCTCACCCAGGTGCTGGTCGGGCTCGGCTGGGACGCACGATCCACCACGGGCGCCGACTTCGACCTCGACGCCAGCGCGCTGCTGTGCCAGTCGGGCCGGGTGCTCGGCGACGAATGGTTCGTGTTCTACAACAACCTCACGAGCCCCGACGGCTCCGTGGAGCACACCGGCGACAACCTCACGGGTGAGGGCGAGGGCGACGACGAATCGGTCATCGTGAATCTCACCCAGGTGCCGGCCCACTGCGACAAGATCATTTTCCCGGTCTCGATCCATGAGGCCGACAACAGGGGACAGACCTTCGGCCAGGTCAGCAATGCGTTCATCCGCGTGGTGAACCAGGCGGACGGTCAGGAACTCGCGCGTTACGACCTCAGCGAAGACGCCTCGACGGAAACCGCGATGATCTTCGGCGAGCTCTACCGGTACAACGGCGAGTGGAAGTTCCGTGCAGTGGGACAGGGGTACGCGTCCGGTCTGCGCGGCATCGCTCTAGACTTCGGGGTCAACGTTTCGTAAAGCCGCGCACGGCGCGGGGGAGCCCCGTACACCTCGGGGGAGACCCGTTACATACACGATGGGGTAGCCAGTGCTTCTGAAAACCTTCGGCTGGTCGTTCGCGGTTACCGCGCTCGGCCTGGTCGCAGCTGTGATCTACGGGGGGTGGCAAGCCTTCGGGATCGTAGCGATTCTTTCCGTCCTGGAGATTTCGCTGTCCTTCGACAATGCGGTGGTCAACGCCGGAATCCTGAAGAAGATGAATGCCTTCTGGCAGAAGATCTTCCTCACGATCGGTGTGCTCATCGCGGTCTTCGGTATGCGGCTGGTGTTCCCCGTCGTGATCGTGGCCATCACCGCCAAGATCGGTCCGATCGAGGCGGTCGATCTCTCCTTCAACCAGCCCGATCGCTATCAGGAACTCGTCACCGACGCCCACCCGGCGATTGCCGCCTTCGGTGGCATGTTCCTGCTGATGATCTTCCTCGATTTCATTTTCGAGGACCGTGACATCCAGTGGCTGCGCTGGATCGAGCGTCCGCTCGCCAAGCTCGGCAAGGTCGACATGCTGTCGGTCTGCATCGCGCTGATCGTGCTGCTGGTCGCGGCCATGACCGTCGCGACCAACGCGCACCAGCACGGCGGCGGTCACGCGGACAAGGCGGAAACGGTCCTGCTCTCAGGTGTCGCCGGTCTGATCACGTATCTCATCGTCGGCGGCCTCTCCGGCTTCTTCGAGAACAAGCTGGAGGAGGAGGAAGAGCGCGAGCACGAGGAGGAGGAAGAGGCCAAGCGGACCGGCAAGAAGATCTCCGCCGTCGCGCTCTCCGGCAAGGCCGCGTTCTTCATGTTCCTCTACCTGGAAGTGCTCGACGCGTCCTTCTCGTTCGACGGTGTCATCGGCGCCTTCGCCGTCACCAACGAGATCGTGCTGATGGCCCTCGGCCTCGGTATCGGCGCCATGTACGTCCGTTCACTCACGGTCTACCTGGTCCGCCAGGGCACGCTCGACGACTACGTCTACCTGGAGCACGGCGCCCACTACGCGATCGGTGCGCTGGCCGTGCTCCTGCTCGTCACCATCCAGTACCAGATCAACGAGCTCATCACCGGCCTGACCGGCGTCGTGCTGATCGGCTGGTCCTTCTGGTCCTCGGTCCGGCGCAACAAGGCGCTGGAAGCCGAAGGCGGCGACGGCGAGGGTTCCAAGGCGGAAGTCCCGTCCGGGGTGTGACCCGGTAGGGATTGAGGAACGCTCTCAAGCGGGGCGGTCCGTGAGGCAACGGTTCTCCGGAGACATCCGGAACCGGCCCCGCGGCCGCCCCGCAGTCATGCGGGCGTCCCCGGCGAGGGACGCCGGGCGGCCGCGGGGCCGGGGCACTTTTCTTCCGATACGTGTGGGGGTTGGGGATGGCGTTCTGGGACAGCCTGTGGCCGGGGCGGGAGGCACAATTCGAGTCGGGCAGCGCGGCGACCAGCTCCATCGTGCTATCCCGGCGCAACGCCACGGTCTCGCTCACCAAACAGGGGGCGCTGACCGGCAATCTGCGGGTCAATCTCTCCTGGCAGATGCGTACGTCGGACATCATGGGCCGGTCGCGGCAGAGCGGCCGGCTGCTGCGGCCGATGAAGCTCTTCCAGCCCGACGTGGTCCAGGCCCACACCCAGGGCATGGTCAACGTCGACCTGGACCTGGGCTGCATGTACGAGCTGAAGGACGGCACCAAGGGCGTCGTCCAGCCGCTGGGCAACCTCATCGGCGACCTGAACGGGCCGCCGTACATCCGGCTCAGCGGGGACGACCGCTTCGGGGCGCCGTCGGGTGAGACGGTCTACGTCAATCTCGACCAGCGCGACCAGATCAAACGGCTGCTGTTCTTCGTCTACATCTACGACCAGACGCCGGCCTTCGACCGTACGCACGCCAAGGTGACGCTCTACCCGGGCAACGGCCCGCGGATCGAGATCGAACTCGACGAGCGGGCCCCGCAGGCCCGCTCCTGTGCCGTGTTCACTGTGGAGAACATCAAGGACGAGCTGATCGTGCGGCGCGAGGTGAAGTTCGTCTACGGATTCCAGTCGGAACTGGACCGGCTGTACGGCTTCGGCATGCAGTGGGGGCGCGGCTACAAGTCCCGGACCTGAGCGACGCCCCGGACCCGTCCCTCAGGACCGTACGAACTGCGGCCCCTGCGGCGGCAGCACGAAATTCGGGTCCGGGGCGGGCGCCGCGGCCGCGGCGGGCTGCGGGTAGCCGTAGGCCGGCTGAGCGGCTGCGGGCTGCGGGTACCCGTACGCGGGCTGGGGAGCGTGCTGGGCCGCCGCCGCGGGCTGCGGATAGCCGTACGCGGGCTGCTGGTGCTGGACCGTGGCCTGCGAGTCGGGGCCGGGCGCGGCGGCCGGAGGGAAGTCGGGCGCGGGCGGGAACCCGGGCGCCGTCACCGGTACGGGCGAGGGAGCTGCGACGGGTGACGGGGCCGACTCGGGCTCGGCCGCGGTCTCGTCGACCGAGATGCCGAAGGCGGTCGCCAGACCGACCAGCCCGGTCGGATAGCCCTGCCCCACGGCTCGGAATTTCCAGCCATCGCCGCGCCGGTAGAGCTCGCCGCAGATGATCGCCGTCTCCTCGCCGGTCTCCGGGCGCACGTCGAAGACCGCGAGCGGCTCCCCGTCGGCCGAGGCCGAGTCGTACAGCAGGATGCGCAGATCGCGCACCTGAGCGAATGCGGCGCCGTCGGAGGACGCGGCGACGACCACCTGCTCGACCGAGGCGTCCAGCCCGCCCAGGTCGGCCTCGATGGTGTCCGTGAGTCCCTCGGGGACACTGCGCTTCGGTAGCCGTCGTACCAGGCCGGAGGGGTGGCGGGGCTGGTTGTAGAAGACGAAGTCCTCGTCCGAGCGCACGCGGCCACCGGCTCCGAGCAGCAGGGCCGAGGCGTCCACATCCGGAATTCCGGCGCCCGGGGTCCAGCGCAGCACGGCCCGTACGGCCATGGCATCCAGAGGGACGTTCGAGCCTTTCACCATCGCGTGCGTCATGCCCGTCATCCTGCCTGCTGGCAGCCTGCGCGGACAACGTGGGGGTCGTGCCAGGTGTCCCGGCGGTAGTCCGGAAGCACACCGTCCACGGCGCTCCGACCCGTCGGGAAATGGACGAGTTACCCGGAATTCATGCACGTGGGGAACTGTTGACACCCGTCCGTACGTACTATTACCGGCCATGCATTGTCCGGCCGGTCCGGCAGTTCGGGGGAGTTACATGCGTCATTTCGGGCATATTGCGCCCGCTTCGAGGGAGGGCCTGTTCTTCCAGGAGCCGTGCGAGTTCGGTCCGGACTCGTCGGCCCGCGTGCTTTCGGCGGCCCTGGGAGCGACCCTGTACAGCCCCGCCACCCGGCCGAGACTTGCTGACGACGTCATCAAGCAGGTCGGCCGCGGCGTTGTCTCGATGGTGCTGTGCCTGGAGGATTCGATCGACGACTCCGAGGTCGCCGGTGCCGAGGAGAACCTGGTCAGGCAGTTCGCCGACCTCGGCGCGCGCGGCGCCGAGCTGCCGCTGCTCTTCATCCGGGTCCGGGAGCCGGGCCAGATAGCCGACCTGGTGCACCGGCTCGGCGATACCGTCCGAATGTTGTCTGGTTTTGTACTTCCGAAGTTCACCGAAGAGTGTGGCGTGCCCTTCATGGAAGCGCTCACCAGCGCCGAGAAGGAGTGCGGGCGGCGCCTGTTCGCGATGCCCGTTCTCGAATCGCCCGAGCTGCTGCACCTGGAGACCCGCGGTGAAACGCTCAAGGGAATAGCCTGCACCGTCGACAAGTACCGCGAGCGGGTGCTCGCCCTGCGGCTCGGCGTCACCGACTTCTGCTCGGCGTACGGACTGCGCAGGGCGCCCGACATGACGGCGTACGACGTGCAGATCGTCGGCGCAGTGATCGCCGACGTGGTCAATGTGCTGGGCCGCGCGGACGGCACCGGCTTCACGATCACCGGACCGGTGTGGGAGTACTTCCGGCTCCAGGAACGCATGTTCAAGCCCCAGCTGCGCCGCAGCCCCTTCCTGGAGGGCCGGGCCGAGGAGCTGCGCACGGCACTGATCGAGCACGATCTGGACGGCCTGCTGCGCGAGATCGAGCTCGACCGGGCCAACGGCCTGCTCGGCAAGACCTGCATCCACCCGTCGCACGTCGCACCCGTGCACGCGCTGTCCGTGGTCAGCCACGAGGAGTTCAGCGACGCGCAGGACATCCTGCGGCCGGAGCGCGGCGGCGGTGGCGTCATGCGCTCCGCGTACACGAACAAGATGAACGAAGTGAAGCCGCACCGCGCCTGGGCCGAGCGGACCCTGCTGCGGGCCGAGGTCTTCGGTGTGGCGAGGCAGGACATCGGCTTCGTGGAGCTGCTGGCCGCGGGCCTCGCCGAATGAGCGAGTACTCGGCAAGGACAGAGAAGGAGACGGCGAACGTGGTGTGGTCGGGCAGCTGGGTGGCGGAGCGGCTGGGCGTCGAGCTCGTCGGCGACGGGAGGCCCGACGGTGACAGGGAGCTGAGAGACCTGCTGGGCCTCGCCCTGCGCCGCAACCCCAAGCGGGCCCATCTCCTCGTGTCGAACGTGCTCGGCAAGCACGTGCCGCAGAAGCCCTCCGTGGTGTACGGCACCGGATTCGAGCTCGGCCGGCGGGTGCGCGAACTCCTCGGTGACGCCGAGGCGCGCCGGGCCGTCGTACTCGGTTACGCGGAGACGGCCACCGGCCTCGGCCACGCGGTCGCCGACGGGCTGGGCGTGGCACCGTACCTCCACTCGACACGCCGCCCCGTCGAGGGCGTGGCGCGGGCGGGCGGCTTCGAGGAGTCCCACTCGCACGCGACCTCGCACCTGCTGCTCCCGGAGGACCCGGATCTGCTGGCGGGCGAGTGCGTCCTGACGGACGCGGGCGCGGACATGGACATGGGTGCGCGCACAGGCGCGCCGCTGGTGCTGGTGGACGACGAGTTCTCCACGGGCAACACCGTGCTCAACACCATCCGCGCACTGCACGAGCGGTACCCGCGGAGCCGTTACGTCATCGTCGCCCTGGTGGACATGAGGTCGCCGGCCGACCGGGGAAGGCTGACCGAGTTCGCCGAGGAGATCGGCGCACGCGTCGACCTGGTGACGAGGAGCTCGGGCACGGTCACCCTCCCGGAGGGCGTCCTGGAGAAGGGCCAGGCACTGGTCGCCGCGCATGACGGGGCCGGTTCCGCCGTTCCCCGAGCGGCCACCGCCACCGCCACCGCCTCCGGCCCCGGCCCCGCCGCCACCGCTGCTGCCACTGCCCCCGGCCCCCGGCCCTGCACCCGAGTGGATCTCCGGTGGCCCGCCGGTGTGCCCGACGGCGGACGGCACGGCTTCACCCCTGTCCACCGGGCAGCCCTGGAACCCGCACTCCCCGCCATGGCCGCCCGCATCGCCGGAGCCCTGGGCGACGCCCGCCGCGTACTGGTCCTCGGCTTCGAGGAGCTGATGTACGCCCCCCTGCGTCTGGGCACGGCCCTGGAGGACCACACCGACGCCGAGGTGCGCTACTCCACCACCACGCGTTCCCCCGTCCTCGCCGTGGACGACCCGGGCTACGCGATACGGACCCGGCTGGTCTTCCCGGCCCACGACAACCCGGCCGACGGGCCCGGTGACCGGTACGCGTACAACGTCGCGGGCGCCGGATTCGACGCCGTGGTGCTCGCCGTCGACTCCGCCGCCGACACTCCCGAACTCCACGCCCCCGACGGCCTGTTGGCGCAGCTCGCCGCACACACCGACCACGTCCTGCTCGCGGTCGTCCCCTCGTACATCCCTGCGTACGCCCCGTCGGGCCCCGACACGTACGTCTCCGAACGGCAGGAACCCCCCATGCTGCCCGAGCCCCTCCGCGGCCCCGCCTTCTCCTCCTACGCGCCGGACGAGGTCGGCTGGCTGCTCCAGGACCTCTCGGACACCGAGCTGGAGGCGCCCACCGAGGAGCGCGAGGAGGCGATACAGAGCGGTGGCGCGCACTACGCCGAGTCGCTGCCCGTCGAGTACCAGCCGTCCGCCCAGTACCAGGACCTGTTCAAGGCGGCCCTGGAGCTGTCGGCCGCCCGCGTCGCCCGCGCCGTCGGCACCGTCACCGAGACGGTCCTCGCCGAGCGCACCCCCCGCCCGGTGCTGGTCTCGCTCGCCAGGGCCGGCACGCCCGTCGGCGTACTGATGCGCCGCTGGGCCCGGCACCGGCACGGCATCGACCTGCCGCACTACGCCGTCTCCATCGTGCGGGGCCGCGGCATCGACGCCAACGCCCTGCGCTGGCTGGCCGCCCACCACGACCCGGCGGATGTCGTCTTCGTCGACGGCTGGACCGGCAAGGGCGCGATCACCCGTGAACTGTCCGCGGCGCTCGCCGAGTTCGAGGTCTTCGACCCCGAGATCGCGGTACTGGCCGACCCGGGCGGCTGCGTCCGTACGTATGGCACCCGCGAGGACTTCCTCATCCCGTCCGCCTGCCTCAACTCCACCGTTTCCGGGCTGATCTCGCGGACCGTCCTCCGTTCCGACCTGGTGGGGCCCGAGGACTTCCACGGGGCGAAGTTCTACCGGGAGCTCGCGGAGACCGATGTGTCCGGCCATTTCCTCGACACCGTCGCCGCGCAGTTCGACGAGGTCGTCGACGCCGTGGACGCCGAGGTCAAGGAGCTGCTCGCGGCCGACCGCGCACCCACCTGGGAGGGCTGGGCCGCCGTGGAGCGCATCAGCGAGGAGTACGGCATCCACGATGTGAACCTCGTCAAGCCGGGCGTCGGCGAGACGACCCGGGTACTGCTGCGCCGCGTCCCGTGGAAGATTCTCGCCAAGCGCGGCGCGGGCGCGGATCTCGAACACATCCGCCTGCTCGCCGAGCAGCGGGGCGTACCGGTGGAGGAGGTCGACGGACTCCCGTACACCTGCGTCGGTTTGATCCACCCGAAGTACACCAGGGGTGCGACGGGCGCGGACGGCAAGGCGGTGGAGTCGAAGTGACCACCCCGACGACCCCGACGACCCCGGCCACCTCGAACACCCCGGCTGCCGCGTCCGCCCCGACGGCCGTCGCCGCCCCCGTGACGCTCGTGGCCAGCGACCTCGACCGCACCCTGATCTACTCCGCGGCAGCGCTCCAGCTCGCCATGCCGGACGCCGAGGCCCCCCGGCTGCTCTGCGTGGAGGTGTACGACCACAAGCCGCTCTCCTACCTGACGGAGACGGCCGCGGCGCTGCTCGACGAACTGGCCCGCACCACGGTCTTCGTCCCGACGACCACCCGCACCCGCGAACAGTACGGACGCATTCACCTGCCCGGCCCCGCACCACGGTTCGCGATCTGCGCCAACGGCGGACACCTCCTCGTGGACGGAGAGTCCGACCCCGACTGGCAGCGGCAGGTGGCCCGCAGGCTCGCCGAGGAATGCGCCTCCCTCGCCGAGGTCCGCGCCCACCTCCTGGCCGCGGCCGACCCCGCCTGGCTGCTCAAGGAACGGGTCGCCGAGGACCTCTTCGCCTACCTCGTCGTGGAGCGCCCGCTACTGCCCGAGGGCTGGGTCAAGGAACTGGGGGAGTGGGCACGGACGCGTGGCTGGACGGTCTCCCTCCAGGGCCGCAAGATCTACGCAGTCCCGGGCCCGCTCACCAAGAGCGCCGCCGTGGACGAGGTGGCCCGACGCACCGGCGCCACGCTGACCCTCGCCGCCGGTGACAGCCTCCTGGACGCCGATCTGCTCCTCGCCGCCGACCGCGCCTGGCGCCCGGCCCACGGTGAACTGGCCGATACCGGCTGGAGCGCCCCGCACGCCGAGGTGACGGCCGTGCACGGTGTGGCGGCGGGTGAGGAGATCCTTCGGCACTTCCTCCGGGCCGCGGGCGAGGGAAGATCGTCCTGACGCCGGGCGCAGGCGTACCGGCCGATCGACGCACCAGGAGCGCACGATGACCAAGGGCAACGAAACCAAGATCACGGACGAGCTGTACGCGTACATGCTGGCGCACAATCCACCGCTCGACGCGGTGCAGCGCGAGCTCGTCGAGACCACGTACGCCCGCCTGCCCGAGCAGGCCGGCATGCAGTCGGCCGAGGAACAGGGACCGCTGCTCGCCTTTCTCGTCCGGCTGACCGGGGCCCGGCACATCGTGGAGGTCGGGACGTTCACCGGGTTCTCCGCCCTGTCGATGGCGCAGGCACTGCCCGCCGACGGGCGGCTGATCGCCTGCGACATCTCGGAGGAGTGGACCGCCTACGGCCGGGAGGCCTGGGAGAAGGCGGGCGTCGCGGACCGGATCGAGCTCCGGATCGCCCCCGCGCTCGACACACTGCGGGCGATGCCGGCCGAGCCGCACATCGATCTCGCCTACCTGGACGCGGACAAGGGCAACTACATCCCGTACTGGGAGCAACTGGTGCCCCGGATGCGGCAGGGCGGCCTGATCGTCACGGACAACGTGCTCTTCCACGGCGGGGTGACCGACCCGCAGGCGACCGGCGGAGCGGCGGCGATCAAGGAGTTCAACAACCATGTGGCCGCCGATCCGCGAATGGACAGCGTGCTGCTGACCGTGTCCGACGGCCTGACGCTCTCCCGCAAGCGGTAACGGCCCCGGGACGCCCGGGGCCCGCCCGCTCTCAGCCGCAGCAACCCCCACCGCAGCAACCGCTCCCGCCGCCACCGGCCGCCGGGGCGGCGGGCGCGGACTTGGCGGACGACCCGCCGACGGCCACGGTGGAGAGCAGCTTCACGGTGTCGGCGTGCCCGGCGGGGCAGGAGGCCGGGTCGGAGGACTGAGCCATCGGGCGGCTGAGTTCGAACGTGTCTCCGCAGGAGCGGCAGCGGAATTCGTAACGAGGCATGGCCCCAGGCTAACCGTCACCGGTTCGTCGGTGAGGGTGGTGAGGGTGGTGAGGGTGGTGCCCCGGGGCGCGGGCTCAGGGATTGCGCCGGACGACCGGCATCGGCGATGTGGTCGCCTTCCGGCTGAGCCGCATTTCCCGCTCCGCTTCCTCGGGGTGGCGGGCCCGCCAGTACGGGTTGTCGTGCGGAAGGCCGCCGCTGACCCGTCCGTACATCCCGAAGACCATCAGCATCAGGCCGACCACAAAGCTGAACAGCACGTTCTGGATACGGAAGGCGAGGAAGTTGTAGTCGGTCTCCAGCAGTGCGAGATTGACGAAGCCGCTGAGGATGAAGGCGACGCCCAGAATCATGTTGAGAGTCGAGGCGAAGTTGCCGCCGATCACCATCCCGATGAACAGGAGCAGGCCGACGCAGATGGACAGGACGCTCAGTGCCCCGTTGGTGTTGAGGCCCGCGACGGTGGCTCCGCCGGTGCTGAAGAATCCGATCCTGTCGATCAGCCCCAGGACACCGAAGGCGAGCAGCACCAGCCCCATCAGCCCTGCCCCGACCCGGTAGACGCGGCTGAGCCGGTGATCGACCGGCAGATGCTTGTCGAGCTGGGTGGCCTTGCGGCGGCGGGGGGCCCGTCGCCCCGTGGTGTGCAGCACATGGGTGGCCATGTCGGTCGTCTCCTTCGGGCGTACTACCAGGATCCGCCCAAGGTGTTGTCACCGCACACCAGACAACCCGAGAGGCCGTGGCGCGCAGCCGGCACCGCTCAGGCGCCCGCCCCACGCTCCTCACGGATCTCGGAGACCACCCGCGCAGCCGTCCGCCGCACCGCTTCGGTCTCGGTCAGAAAATGCCAGTAGTCGGGGTGACGTCCGTCGAGTCCGACGACGGCGCGATCCAGCCGGGCCACGGCATCGTCCAGCGGACGGGCATGGCGCGGATCGGGCGTACTGCGACCGTCCATGGCCAGGCGCTGGGCGTCCCGGACCGCGAACCGCGTCCGCTGGATCTCCTGCTGCGGATCCTTGGCCACTCCATCCAACTGGTGCAGCCGGTCGCCGGCCGCGGACACCGCCTCGTCCGTGGCGTTCAGCAAGGCGCGGACCGTGCTCAGCCGGGACGTCGCATCGGCCCACCGCTGCTCGTCCCGCGCCTGGGCGGCCTCCTTCAGCTTCTCCTCGGCCTGCCGCACATTGACGGCCGCCTGCTCGGGCACGGGCTGGAGATCCTGCCAGCACGCCGCAGAGAAGCGCCGCCGCAACTCGCTCAGCACCGGCTCCACCGAGCCCGCCCGGGTCGTCAACGCCTGGGCGCGCGTACGCAACGACACCAGCCGGTGGTCGATCTCGGCGGCGCGCTCGGGCAGCTGGGCCGCCTCGGCCCGCACCGCCTCGGCGTCGCGCAGCACCCGGTCGGCGCGCTGCAAGGTCTCCGGAACGCCGTGCCGGCCGGCGCCCTGGTTGAGCTTGGTCAGCTCGGGAGCGAGGGCCGCCAGCCGGGCGGCGAGATCATCCGCCCGCAGCCCGGACGCGCGCACCGTATCGAGAGCGTTGCTCGCACCGAGCAACGCCTGCCGGGCCCGCTCCACGGCGGGTGCGAGCCGCGCGAGCTGCGTCTCCGCGCTGCCCAGCAGCGGACCGAGCCCCTGCGCGAACCGGTCGAGCTCGGCCTTGACCCGTACCAGCTCGTCCTTGGCCGTGGTCAGCTCGCTCCGCGCGCGGGCGGCGACCGCCGGTTCCAGATCGTCCCGGTCCAGGTCGTGGGCATCGACCGCGGTGATGTACGCATGACTGGCCTCGTCGATCCGCCGCCCCAGGGCCGCGAAGTCATCCACGGCCTTGCGCGCGGCGGGTGAGCTGTCCACCGCGGTGATCGTCTCGATCGAGATCCGCAGATCGCGCTGAGCCGTGTCCAGCTCGTAGAAGGCCGACGCGGCGGCATCCTTCGCGGCCTGCGCCTCGGCACGCTGGCTTTCCCCGCGCCCGCCGAACCAGCGCCTCGTACCACCACCGGCGAAGGCGGCCGGCAACGCGGCGGCGAACAACGGCACCGGCAACAGCATCAGCATCAGCACGAAGACATCCCTGACGGCGGAACTCCCACCCGCTCTCGTCCGCGGCTGCGCGTGTGTCGCCGTCACATCCCTCTCCCGTGCCGTTTCGCCCTGCCCGGTACATTCTCCCACCAGGTAAGGACGAACACACGGGCCGGTTAGTTCACGCTTCGGACCGTGACTTCCCCGTTGTCGCTCCGGGCCTTCACCACATGACTGCTGCCGTCGCTGCGCGGCGCGTCCACAGAGGTGCGCCCGTTGTCGGCGACGGCGTCCACCGCGTACTTCACGGAGCCGCCCGGCAAATCGATGGTGATCGCCCCGTTGTCGCTCACGGTGTCCACGAGATCCGGCACGGCCGCGAACCCCAGCCGGATGCTGCCGTTGTCGGACCGCGCCGACACGGACTTGGCCGAGATCCCCTCGGCGACGATGCCACCGTTGTCGCTCCCCAGCTCAAGCGGTCCGGTGGAGTCCCGGACGGTCACCTCGCCGTTGTCGGCGTGGAGCGTGAGGGCAGTACGGAAGCCGGAAGCGACGACCTCCCCGCTGTCCCCCTCGACGACCACCGCCACCCCGCGCGGCACCTTCACCTGATGCTGCGCGGCACAGTCACTGATCAACGCCTCGCACTTCACCTGAAGCGTGAGCGTGTCGTCCCGCATCTCCCACCGCGGATCGGGCCCGTTCCCGAACGCCACCCACCCATCGACCCGACGGGTCACCTCGACCTTCTGCACATCGGCCGGTACGAGCTCCAGCGACGAATGCCCGGCACGGATGGTCAGCGTCTTCCCGCTCAGCGCGAACGACTTGTGCTCGGCAGGCGCGCCGCTGACGTCCGTACCGCCACAACCGGTGAGAGCAAGAGCCATGAGCACGGCGCCACCGGACGTGATGAGAGTGCGGGTACGGATTGCCACGATGATCTTTCCCCCAGGTCGTACGACGGATGCCCCGACGGTGCGGCCTTCACCGTACGTACCTGACCGTCCCCGACAGAATCCGGACGGCTACCGTATGCGGGGTGGGGATATCCCCCGTACGACCCCTGCCGAGCCGGCGCCGCCGCTCTCCGCCATCTCGCCGACGGCCGTCCCATCCGCTGCCGCCGGGGATCGTTTGTGACCACGGGCCGTAGTCCATGTACGCTGTTGCCTCATCCACGGGTGCGTAGCTCAGGGGTAGAGCGCTGCTCTTACAAAGCAGATGTCGGCGGTTCGAAACCGTCCGCGCCCACAGTAGGAAACCGCAGGTGAGAGCCTGTTTCGGCCTCCCGGCCATGATCGGTCGGGGGGCGTTTCCATGATCGATGCCACATGGATGCCACATCCCCACGAAGGCGAGCACCTCTCATCACTCCGTAGCACTGATCCGCTGCCCGACTGGGTATCCGCCCGCCGCCGGGCCATCGGGGACCGCATCCGCGCCGCCCGCACCCACCGAAACCTCACCCAAGAGGGGCTTGCGGAACTGGCCGGGCTCGACAGGAAGACAGTCAACAGGGTCGAGGAGGGAGCACACTCACCCCTCCTCGATCACCTGCTTCTCATCGCCGACGCGCTCGGTGTGCCGCTCGCCGACCTCGTCCGCGAGGAGTAGACCCGCCCGCGGCCGGCCGGGGCGATGCAGCAGCGGCCCGCCCACCTGCCACGGGGCGACAGATGGGCGGGCGGGCAGAGGGGTGATCAGCTGCCGGTGCCGTTACATGCCGGGCAGACGATGTCCCCGATCCATCCGGTCCCGTTGCAGGGCCCGCAATTCCCCCCGGCTTCGGAGATACGGCCCCTCAGACGGCCGACGAGTACGAGTAGCGTCTGCCGTCTGATCCTGATCCGGCTCGACATTGCTGGGCCCTTCCAGATCGGTGTGGGCGGAGGTGCACCGCCCGCAGTGGTCGCACATTCGGCTACGCATCGACCGGTACGTGAACGGGGCCACGCTGTCGAGAAGCCAGGTCTTGCGAGACCCGCACTCGACGCAGTTCTGCCGGTTCACGACGGCCATGGTCAGCAAAACGGGAATGCCAGAGACGTTGAACAACTGATCCACGGTCGTCCTTTCCTGGAAGCCGGGGCGGGGGCTATTGGGCGTCGGCGCAGCAGGGCCCGGCCCATACCTCGATGTCGAGCACGTGGGCTCCCTGTCGGTCGTGGACGATGCCTACGCTGACCGCGCCTGTGGTAAGGGGCTTCTTGCACCAGACGCAGGCGCGGCCCTGCGCCTGTGCCCACGTCAACGTCCCAGGGCCGGGCAGCGGTTGGGTGGGGGTGGTCACGGCTGCTGCGCCTCGCGCTTGGGGCACTGGCAGGGCGGGTACACGAAGTTCTCTTCTTCGACCTCAACCGGGGCGATTTCCGTCGTCGGGCGGCGGATGCGCGTCCGGCCGTACCGGTCCACCTCATGCACCTTGATTGTCATCGTCACGGGTTTCCCCCCGCCGTTGGTCGGTGAATTACCGCTGACCGTAGGGATGATCCGTGCATGCACGCCAGCAGTGTGCACGGGTGTGCACATATAACCCCCCGCAGGGGTAGCCGGTTGAGGCGCCGTATTGACCGAAGGAGCCGCGTCCGTCAGGTTGGTGCACATCAGCGCACCAACCTCACTCCGGAGGCAGCAGTGATCTCAGAGTTCATCGGGATCGACCCCGGAAACAGGGCAAAGCGGCTCTCCCGCCGTGTGGGTAAAACCTGAAACGCGAGACAGGAGATGTTCCACATTTACGACGACACCCTTGTTTCCGTGGAACTCCTGTCCGCACAGGTGAACATCACGCAGTCCAGTGAGATCGGGCTCTACCTCACCGCATTTGAGAAGCTGCGAAGCATGGCCGTTTACGGGGCCGACGCGCGCGCCCTGATCAGTAAGGCCATTGACGCACTTGACTGACCCAGAGGCACAAAACCGCCCCTGTACCGGCCGTAGCCGGGCAGGGGGCGTGGTTCGTGACCGGCGACGATCCGGCGGGGATCCGCCCCCTTCCCCGAGAAGGGAGCGGAGTAAGGGGCGGAGTGCCGCCCAGCTGCGCTGAGCTGGTCACCTGGGTGCAAACCAGGCGGCAGTAGCAGCTAACCAGGTCACACAGCTCCGCCCAAGCGGCCCGGCAAGGCTGATCGATTCTGCTTCGTCTGCACGGGTGACAGCGGGCCTGTGGCGCGTCGACCAGGCCCACCGATACGCAGCAGCATGACGAGAACCCCTGCCAAGCCGAAGCCGGACAGGGGGCGTAGCCGGTCAGGAGCGGCGGCGGTCGGGCGGCAGCCCGAAGACGGTCGGGGACGGCGAGGAGCCAGGGTTGCTCGGTGAGCTGTCGCGGCGGCACACCAGCGCGTCCGGATCGTCCGGCGGCGGCTGGAGCGAGTAGCCGGCGGGGCAGGTCTGGCCGTCCCGACCGTCTTGCCCGGCCGCGCCGTCCTTCCCCGCCGCGCCGTCCGCTCCTGCTGGACCAGGTGGACCCGCAGGCCCGGCCGGTCCGGGCACCGCGCCGGGTGCTCTGGGCGACGTGGGTCGTCAGCCGGCCGCCTTGGCGATGATGCGCTCCATCTCCTCTGGGTCGAAGGACCGCAGAGTCGTGGAGCGGACGTTGCCCACCCCACCGAGCTGCAGGAGTGCTGCCGTGGCAGTTTCGTCGTCGGGCGCCTCGACGATGGCCACCAGGTCGTACGGACCGACGGTCCAGTAGACGTTCAGGAGCTTCGCCCCGAGTTTCTGTACCGCTGACCCGAAGGCCTCGGCGCGCTTTGCGGTGTCCTTGTAGTTTCGGACCCCTTGATCGGTCCAGCTCAGCAAGCTGACGTACGTCGGCATGTTCTTTCACCTTCACGAGGAGACATCGTGAGGCCAAGCCTGGACATCTGGGCCAGAACCTGCACGAGATACGCACCCGTACGAGCAATACGACCGACCACAGGCATCGAGGACCGCGCACTGCTGGTGCCCCGGAAGGCACGTGCTCTTCCCGGGGCACTGCGGCGCAGGGTTCTGGGCTGCCCGTTGGGTTCGGATCAGGCGTTGGGGCGCTTGCCGTGGTTGGCGTTCTTCTTCTTGCGGGCGCGGCGCTTGTTTCCTCGCTTGGCCATGACCTGCCTCCCTCACCTGGTGTTTTCTGGGCCTCCGCCAGTTTAAGTTCGGCCCGTCCCGGCCGCATCAGCGCTGTTGGTGAGGGCCTCGATGAGCCAGGTGAAGGCCGGTGTCGAGTCTTCCGGGGGTGGCCAGGAGTTGATTACGGCGAGCAGTTGGAGGTAGCGCCGGCGGCGGGGGTCGTTCGCACTTTTCAGGAAGGTCAGCAGGTCATGGCCCGTGGTGGGGTGGGCGTATCCGGTCGTGACTGCCTTGATGATCGGGTCGGCCTGCGGTGACGTCGGGGCGATGCCCGCTCGCAGGGCCGGGGTGACGTGGGCGTGGATCGTTGCGGTGAGGTCGGGGCGGGTGAGGTCGGCTGATACGTGGGCGGCCAGGCGGCGTATGAGGGTGGCGAAGTCCGGGGTCTGGGTCAGCTCGGCCAACTCGATCCAGGCACCGACCTGTTCGGAGTCGGGGTTCTCGGGCAGCTCCGGGGTCATCGAGCGCATGATTCCGGCGAATCCGGGGGCGGCGTCCGGGCCGCCGAACGCGGTGGCGAGGAAGTCGTCGATCAGGCGGCGGCGTTCGTTCTCGGACAGCCTGGTCAGTTCGTGCATGGCTTTCAGCTCCTCGGGTGTGGAACCGCGCCCGGCCGCTGCCGTCAGCACCGCGCGCCGCATCCGCAGCGTACGGATCTGCACTGTCAGCGCCTGGGCGTGCGTTGCGGCGACCTCGGGGAGGGAGAGTTCGCGGTCGGCGACCTTGCGGGTCGTGGAAAGGTCGAGTCCCAGCTCGCGCAGGGTCCGGACCAGGCGGAGACGTGCCACGGCGTCGGGGTCGTAGAGGCGGTAGCCGGCGGGACTGCGGGCGGCAGGGGACACGATCCCGCGGTCGGAGTAGAAGCGGACGGTCTTCACCGTCAGCCCGGTCTGCCTGGCCAGATCCCCGATCGGGAGGAGCGCGTCGCCGTTCATGCCCGTAACCCTCAGGCCTCCCCCTGCGGGAGAGTCAAGATCGGGCTCGCCGTAACGTGTCCTGGTCACGTCAGCACCGTCCCAGGGGGGATACATGTCGTACGGCTATCCGCCGCCCCAGCCCGGTCAGGAGCCCCAGCCGGGTCAGCAGCCGCCGTCCTCGTCGCCGTACGAGCATTGGCCGCACCCCGCGCCCACGGCGTACGGCTATCCGCAGCCGCCCAAGAAGTCCCGTACCGGGCTGATCGTCACGCTCTCCGTGGTCGGTGGGGTGGCCGTGCTGCTGGCGCTCGGTGTGCTGATCGCCGTGACCAGCGGTGGCGACTCGTCGTCGGCCAAGTCGAAGCCGTCGGCGGTGGAGGCCACGGAGGGCGGGTCACCTGCTGCGAGTGGTGCGCCCGAGCCTGGTGAGGCCTCCGATGCGCCCACGGAGCTGCCTGCCCTGGAGGGCACGGACGCCGAGGGCGATGTGCGGATCACCCGGTGCCAGGTGGACTCGTTGACCGAGTGGCCGGATGCGGATGTGGAGATCGTGAACCACTCCGATACCCAGGCGTCCTACATCGTGTCCGTGGAGTTCGTGGACGGAGACGGTACCCGCCGGGCCTCGGGGCTGGCGACGGCGACCGATCTGGCGGCGGGGCAGAAGTCGGTGCAGAAGGCCCAGGGGCTGGGGAAGGTCCCGGGCAAGATGACGTGCAAGGTCTCGAAGGTGACGCGGCTTCCTTCGTCGTAGCGATGGCCGGGGAGGCGCGGGGGCGCGGGGCGGCTTCTCGGCTCCGCGCCCCCCGCACCGCGATCCGGGCCGTCACCCGTATGGGTGCGTCGGAGTGGTTGCGCGGGAAGGTGCCGCGCAAGGTCGGTTCTGTCCCGTAGTCCCGATCCGGCCAAGGAGTTTCGATGGCACACTCAGCGCCTACGTCAGGTCCGGTCGGTTCCGCCGGCCAGGGGGAACTCAACCCCTGGGCAGCCAGCGGAATCATTTTTGCCGGTGTTCTGCTGCTTGTCGACGGTGTCCTCGGAGTGATCAAGGGCATCAGTGGTATCGCCACCGACGATGTCTACGCGCACGTCAGGAACTACACGTTCAAGTTCGATGTGAGCTCCTGGGGATGGATCCACCTCGTCCTCGGCATCGTGCTCGGAGTCGTCGGCTGGGGCATCCTCAAGGGCGCCGCCTGGGCCCGTGTCACGGGTGTGGTGCTCGCCGCCATCAGCCTGATCATCAACTTCATCTGGCTGCCGTACCAGCCGCTCTGGGCAATCGTCTCCATCGGCATCGACGTGTTCGTGATCTGGGCCCTGTGCACGGAGCGCTCGAAGGCGGTCATCTGAGGGGAGCGCGGTGCCGGGAGGAGGCAGAGGTGGAACTCGCCGCTCTTGCCGCCGAGGCGTACGTCTACGGGTACCCGCTGGTCCGTGACCTGTCGGTGGTCGAGGGCTTCATGCAGACGGGCTTCGGTTCGCTGCCGCCCGCGCCCTTCAACCACTTCGCGCACGCGGGCCGGTCGGCGTCGCCGGACATGCCCTTCATGTCCGGCGACACGATCGTCGACGACGGCACCGTCCGCTCCGTTGCCCAGCTCGATCTCTCCGGTGGACCGGTGCTGCTGCACCTTCCCGGTGCGGACGGCGCGTACGGCGTGCTGCAGTTCGTCGATGCCTGGACCAACAACTTCGCGTACGTCGGCCGCCGCGCCACCGGCACCCGGGCCGGGGACTGGCTCGTCGTTCCCCCTGGCTGGGCGGGCAGCGTGCCCGACGACGTGCTCGGGGTCATCGACGCACCCACCTCCGTCGTCTCCGTCATCGGGCGCAAGGCCTGCGACGGCTCCGACGACCCTGAGCGGGTTCGCGTGCTCCAGGAGCAGTTGAGCGTCACGTACGCCGAACCGGGTACGCACCGCACGGGGCTGCCCGCGCCCGACCCCGACGTACCGGAGCCGCTGCGGTTCTTCGAGCAGCTCAGGGTGTGGATGGCCGACTTCCCGCCGTCCGCGCCCGACCAGGCGCATCAGGACCGGTTCCAGCCGCTGGGGCTGCTGGAGGAGGGTCCCTCGCCCTACACCTGCGCCGATACCGCCCTCGTACGCGCACTGACCGAGGGCCTGGCCCGGGGCAGGGCGTGGGTGGAGGAGGCGAGCCGGGCCGCGGCGGCGCGCGGGGGATGGGTGATGGATCCGCATCTCTTCGACTACAACCTCGACCACTACGGTGTCGGAACCATCGACTCCCCGGAGTGGCGGATCGCCGACCGGGAGGCGTCCTACCGGACCAGGGCGGTGGCGGCACGGAGCGCGCTGTGGGGCGTCCACGGCTACGAGGCGGTGTGCGCCCACACCCTGAGTGACGACGGGGGCGAACAGCTGAACGGGGCCCACTCCTACGTGCTGCGCTTCGAGGGCCGGCCGTCGGCCGGGGCGTCCTGGTCCCTGGCTGTGTACGAAGTGCCCGGTCATCGCCTCGCCGGGACCCCGGCGGGCCGCCGCTCGGTCGGTCCCCGTACCCCTGGCCTGGTGTACGGGGAGGACGGTTCGCTGACGATCCGCGTGCAGCGGGAGCGGCCGGACGACCCGGTCGCGGCGGCGAACTGGCTGCCCGCGCCCGACGGGGACTTCCGGTCCGTGCTCAGGCTCTGCGCGCCGGGGCCCGGGATCCTCGACGGTACGTACGAGATCCCCGCCGTCGAACGGATCCGGTGAAAGGCAGGGGAACTGGTGAGGGGGACGGCGGCCGGGGCGGGGCGGTTGTCAGTGGTCCGGTTCACACTGGAGACATGTGCCGCAGCATCAAGACCCTTCGCCCGCCCGCCATCCCCGAAGAGGCCACCGAGGAGGAGATCCGGGCCGCCGCCCTGCAGTTCGTACGCAAGGTGTCCGGCTTCCGCGCTCCGGCCGCGCACAACCAGGAGGTGTTCGACCGGGCCGTCGACGAGATCACCGAGGCGACCGTCAGACTGCTGGACGGGCTGGAGATCCGGGGTGCGGTCAGGACGCCGTAGTGGCCGTGGCGGTCGCCGCTGCCGCGGCGGCTGCTTCCGCCGCCGGGCGGCGCATGAAGTAGGCGGCCAGGGCGCCCGCCACGAACAGGGCGAGAACCGAGACGGCCGTGCCCACCCACGTCGCGCCGAGCCACTGGCCGCCGAAATAGCCGAGGCCCACGCTGTAGACGGCCCATGCCACGCCCGCCAGGGCCGACCAGGGCAGGAATTCCTTGACCTTGCGATGCGCGGCGCCCGCGCCCAGGGAGACCACCGACCGTCCGGCCGGGGCGAAGCGGGCGATGATGACGAGGATGCCGCCGCCCCGGGCGAGGGCGGCGCCGAGGCGCTCCTGCGCTGAGGTGAGGCGGCGGGAGCGGGCGATGGCCCGGTCCAGGCGCTCCCCGCCGCGCCAGGCCAGCCGGTACGCGACGAGGTCGCCGAGCACCGAGGCGGTGGCGGCACAGAGGATCAGGGCGAGGAGCGAGGGGACCTCGGGCACCTGCTCGGCGGCGCCCGCGACGGTCGTCGAACCGGCGGCGGCGGCCGTGGCGGCGGTGATCACCAGGACCCCACTGGGCAGCAGGGGCAGAAAGACGTCCAGGAGCACTGAAAGGGCGACCACGACGTAGATCCATGGGCTGCCCATCAGTGCGCCGACACTCTCAAGCACCTACTACTCCCCGATTCGGAACAACGCCGCGACGTCGCAGGGGAGCGGCAGGAGCGGCAGGGTCAGCTGTACAGCGTACGCCTGGCGTTAATCCGTTGATCGACAAATGCCTGCGATGTTGGGAACCTCACGTACACCCGGAAATGGGAAGCCCCGGTTCCGGGTGCACACCCGGATGTACGTGAGGAACGGCCCGCGACGGAACGGGGAGCGGGTGCGGGGAACGGCCCGCGTGGGCGCGAGGACCGGTCCCGCGCGGATCAGACCGTGACGGGCGGGGCCTGCTCGGATGCGCGGTCCTTCTCGCGCTCCGTGCCGCCCCGGCTGAACAGCCGGTCCAGGGCCAGTGCGCCGGGGCCGGTGAAGACCAGCAGCAGGAACGCCCAGCAGAAGACGGCCGAGGGCTCGCCGCCGTTCTGCAGCGGGAACAGGGCCTCGGGCTGGTGGACCTTGAAGTACGCGTACGCCATGGAGCCGGAGCAGATCAGGGCGGCGATACGGGTGCCGAGTCCGAGCGTCACGAGGATGCCGCCGACGAGCTGGATGACCGCCGCGTACCAGCCGGGCCAGGTGCCGGTGGGTATGGAGTTGCCGTTCATGGCGCCGCCGAGGACGCCGAAGAGCGAGGCGGCGCCGTGGCAGGCGAAGAGCAGGCCTATGACGATCCGGAAGAGGCCGAGTGCGTAGGGCTGAGCCTGGTTCAAGCGTGTGTGCATGGGAGGGGAGGGCTCCTTCGGTCTGGTGGGGACGTGAACCGATTGAGTGCCTCAGATTAGGGAAACCTCACCAATGCTTGCAAGTTCAACATTCTGTCGACTGGCCGAAAGCTGCCCCGTGATTCTTGGTCAGGCTCCGGTTCGGCACCGCCTTCGCCTGCGAACCTCCCCTCCGCCGCCTTGGCCTGAACCAATGGCAGCGCAGCTTTCCGGCCATGCGGGGTCAGGGGTATGAGCTGGTTGCCGAACCATGGTCCGCTGGTCCTGTGCCGCTGGACCGGCGATACACCGGTTCGTTCGTGCCGCACGGGGCGCAGTGCTGGTGCGGCTGTTCGTCGGGCTCGCGGGCCGCGTGGGTGTCGGCCAGGAGTGGCCGTACTCGGCCGAAAATACGCCGATGGCCCCAGCGCGTGCGGGCGCGTTCGGGGCCGGATCGGCGGCGAAGTGTGTCCTCCTCGCGTCGTCCCGTGCACACGGATACGGAGCCGTGCGGCATGCACGGCTCCGTACGGTGCGGAACTACGCGAGGAGGGGGGACGGTTCCGATCGGGCCCCTCGATCGGGCCCCTCACCAGGGGCTCGAGTCCGGTGTGGGGATCAGCAGTTGTTCAGGATGGACTGCAGGGTGCTCTTCTCGGCCGAGTCGACGGTCAGGTCGTAGTAGTGCTTCACGTGCACCCAGGCGCGCGCGTACGTGCACGTGTACGCGGTGCGCGAGGGCAGCCACTCGGCCGGGTCCTTGTCGCCCTTGGCCTGGTTGACGTTGTCCGTGACCGCGATGAGCTGCGGACGCGTCAGGTCGTTGGCGTACGCCTGGCGTTCGGCGGTGGTCCAGCTGCTGGCGCCCGACCGCCAGGCCTCGGCGAGCGGGACCATGTGGTCGATGTCCAGATCGGACGCGGCGGTCCAGGTGGCACCGTCGTACTCCGAGTACCAACTGCCGCTGACGGCAGCGCAGGTGGAGCTCTGCTCCACGTTCGTGCCGTCGCGTTCGAGCACGACCTCGCGGGTGTTGCAGGCGCCCGACTGGGTGATCCAGTGCGGGAACTTGTCGCGGCTGTAGCCGGTCGACGAGCCCTCCGCGGAGACGGTCAGCTCGCCCAGGTAGGTGCGGGCGGTCGAAGCGGAGACCGGGGTGGGCATGGCCGCCTGGGCGGTGGGGGCGGTGAGCAGACCGGTGGTTGCAGCGAAGGCGGCGGATGCGGCGACGACGGCGATGCGACGCGCGTAGACACCAGACATGCGAACTCCCTTGATGTGGGGGGACCTTGGACGGGTGACCCGTGGGGCCCGGCCATCGTGGCGGCGCCAGGTTTCCGTGGGGTGGGCACCAGGTAACAGAGTGGCGACATGGGCACGTCACATCAAGAGTTCTGACGAACGGGTCTGGAGCATGGGGGCGTACGTCCGCATCTGCGCGGGCGCAAAGGCTGACGTGGCGACAATTCGACGACGCCTGCGGCCGATTCGCGCGAGGGGCTCGAACCGGCCCGGCCGTAGGGTTGCGGCGTGCTGCTACCGGTCAACATCACGCTCGGGGTCGTCCTCGCCCTGCTGCTCGCGGCGGCGGCCGCGGTCGCCGCGCTGGCCTCGCTCGGCCGGTCGCGCGAGATTCTGGTGGCCGGGCTGCGGGCCGCGGTCCAACTCGCCGCGGTTTCCCTGCTCATCGGCTGGGTGGTGCGTTCGCTGCCGCCGCTGCTCGCGTTCGTGGCGCTGATGTACGCCGTGGCGGTGCGGACCGCGGGCCGCCGTATCACCCGCAATCGCACCTGGTGGTGGGCGGCGCTGCCGATCGGGGCGGGGGTCGCGCCGGTGGTCGCCCTGTTGCTGCTCACCGGGCTCGTCCCGGTCCGGGGCATCGCGCTGATCCCGGTGACCGGCATCCTCATCGGCGGTGCGCTGACCGCGACCGTGCTCGGCGGGAGGCGGGCGCTGGACGAGCTGACGACCCGGCGCGGGGAGGTGGAGGCGGGTATGGCGCTCGGGCTGCTCGACCGTGACGCGCGGCTGGAGATCGCCCGGCCCGCGGCATCGGACGCGCTGCTGCCGGGGCTCGATCAGACCCGGACGGTGGGGCTCGTGACCTTGCCGGGCGCCTTTGTGGGCATGCTGCTGGGCGGCGCCTCACCGGTGCAGGCGGGTGCCGTGCAGTTGTTCGTACTGGTAGCCCTGATGGCCGTGCAGGCGGTGGCCGTCACGACGGTGCTCGAACTGGTGGCGCGGGGGCGGCTGCATCGGGCGTGAGGTCCGCCGCACCGGGCGTGGGGTCGGCCCGGCCGGCGATGTGGGGGTGGGCGCGATGGAGGGAGCGGAGAGCCGGGGGTCGTCGCAGGGCTATCGCGCGCTGATGTGCAGTCGGATCGAGCCGTCCGCTGCCGCTTCCACCCGGACCTGCGTCAGGTCCTCGACGTGCGCGTCGGGGGAGAGCGCTCCGGCGCGCGGGCCGACGCCCACGACGCGCATGCCCGCCGCCCGGCCCGCCGCGATGCCCGCCTCCGAGTCCTCGAAGACGATGCAGTCCGCCGGGGCGAAGCCCAGCTCGGCCGCGCCCTTGAGGAAGCCCTCGGGGTCCGGCTTGCTGGCGCCGACGTTCTCGGCGGTGACGCGGACGGCCGGAATCCGCAGGTCCGACGCGGTCATCCGGGTCCGGGCCAGCGCCTCGTCGGCGGAGGTGACCAGGGCGTGCGGCAGTTCGGCGATCGCGTCCATGAAGGCGGGCGCGCCGCCGATCGGGACGACGCCGTCGATGTCGGCGGTCTCCTCCGCGAGCATGACCCGGTTGTCCGCGTAGTTCTGCTCCATCGGGCGGTCCGGGAGGAGTGCCGCCATGGTGGCGTACCCCTGCCGTCCGTGGACGACCTTGAGCGCGGCCTCCGGGTCAAGCCCCTCGCGCAGCGCCCAGCGCCGCCAGCAGCGCTCCACGACGGCATCGGAGTTCACCAGGGTGCCGTCCATGTCCAGGAGGAGGGCGCGGGCGGTGAGGACGGTGGCCGGCATGGGCGGGCTCCAGAACGCGGGGAAGCGAAGACGCGGGAAAGAGAACAAGCAGCCCCCGCCCGCCGGTCAGGGGGTGGCGGGCGGAGGCTACTTTGTTCCATCACGATACAAAAACCTGTCCGAGAATGCCAATTCCCTCTGTTCCGGGTGGCCGTTCCGGATGGCTGCTCCGGGTGGCCGGCGTGGCGCGTCCCAGGTGTCAGTAGGGCCCCCGGCCCGTGGTGGGTGAGGGTGTGGTGGAGGCCGACTGCGAGGCGGCGGCGGATGCGGAGGGGGACGGCGAGGGCGAGGCCGAGGCCGATGCGGACGGTGACACGGAAGCCGACGCGGTGGGCGAGGGCGAGTCGGAGGCCGGTGTCGACTCCGTTGCGGGGACGCTCGGCTCCGGCACGTCGACCGTCGCGCCGGGCAGGGCCTGTCGCCGGCCCGTGTCCCCGTTGCCGCCCCCGCCGAGCAGCCCGCTCGCGAATGCCGCCGCGCCCACCACAGTGACCAGGGCCGCTCCCACGGCAACGGCCGCGAAGGGGCGGCGACGTCGTGGCCCGCCGGGTTCCTCGGCGGGACCGAAAGCAACGGTGGGATCGCCGGACCCGAAAACATCGGCAGCATCGGCAGGGCCGTCGGCGTCCGGCCCGTTCCTGCTCAGCAGGCCATAACCGTATGAAAAGGCCAGGATGGGGATGTAGCGGACCCGAGGAGATGTTCCATGGCCCAGCACCTGAGCCCCCCGGCCCCGGCCCCCGGCGAATTGCGCTCGACGCGGTCGGTCCTCGTGGCCATCGGGGCGCTGCTCCTCGGCATGCTTCTGGCCGCACTCGATCAGACCATCGTCTCCACCGCACTGCCCACCATCGTCAGCGACCTCGGCGGACTGGAACATCTCTCCTGGGTGGTCACGGCCTATCTGCTGGCGGCGACCGCCGCGACCCCGCTCTGGGGCAAGCTCGGTGACCAGTACGGCCGCAAGAAGCTCTTCCAGGTCGCCATCGTCATCTTCCTCATCGGTTCGGCGCTCTGCGGCATCGCCCAGAACATGCCGCAGCTCATCGGCTTCAGGGCCCTTCAGGGCCTCGGTGGCGGCGGCCTCATGGTGCTCTCGATGGCGATCGTCGGCGATATCGTCGCGCCGCGCGAACGAGGCAAGTACCAGGGCCTGTTCGGGGCGGTCTTCGGTGCGACGAGCGTCCTCGGACCGCTCCTCGGCGGTCTGTTCACCGAACACCTCAGCTGGCGGTGGGTCTTCTACATCAACCTGCCGATCGGTGTCGTGGCACTCCTCGTGATCGCTGCCGCGCTGCACATCCCGGTCCGCCGCACGAAACACACCATCGACTACCTCGGCACCTTCCTCATCGCCTCCGTCGCCACCTGCATGGTCCTCGTCGCCTCGCTCGGCGGCACCACCTGGGCCTGGGACTCGGCGCAGATCATCGGTCTCGCCGTGCTGAGCGTGCTGCTGCTGATCGCCTTCGTGTACGCGGAGCGCCGGGCCGCCGAACCCGTCATCCCGCTGAAGCTCTTCCGGATCAGGACCTTCAGCCTCGTCGCCGTCATCAGCTTCGTCGTCGGCTTCGCGATGTTCGGCGCGATGACCTACCTGCCGACCTTCCTGCAGGTGGTGCACTCCATCTCACCGACGATGTCCGGTGTGCACATGCTCCCGATGGTGCTGGGCATGCTCCTCACCTCGACCGCGTCCGGACAGATCGTCAGCCGCACCGGCCGCTGGAAGGTCTTCCCGATCGCGGGCACCGGCCTCACCGCCATCGGACTCCTGCTGCTGCACCGGCTCACGGAGACCAGCAGTACCTGGGAGATGAGCAGTTACTTCTTCGTCTTCGGCGCCGGGCTCGGCCTGGTGATGCAGGTCCTGGTACTGATCGTGCAGAACGCCGTCACGTACGAGGATCTCGGCGTCGCCACCTCCGGAGCCACCTTCTTCCGCTCCATCGGCGCCTCGTTCGGCGTCGCCGTCTTCGGCACGATCTTCACCAACCGGCTCACCGACAAACTGTCCGCGGCACTCGCCGGCCAGCCGCTGCCCCCCGGGGCCGGTGTGGACGGGCTGGCCTCCGATCCGCGCGCCATCGGGCAACTGCCGCCCGCGCTGCGGCCCGTGGTGCTCCACGCGTACTCGACATCGATCACCGACGTGTTCCTGTACGCGGCACCGGTCGTGCTGATCGCCTTCGTCTTCGCCTGGTTCCTCAAGGAGGACAAGCTGCGCGGCTCGGTGACCGCTCCGGAGGCCAGCGAGACCCTGGCGTCGAACCCGGTCGAGCGGTCCTCGTACGACGAATGCGCCCGCGCGCTCTCGGTGCTCGCCACGCGAGAGGGGCGCCGCGAGGTCTATGTGAAGATCACCAAGAGGGCGGGCTACGACCTGCTGCCCGCGGCCAGCTGGATGCTGCTGCGGATCAGACGGCACGGCACGGTCGAACCGGCCATGCTCGCCGACATCGCCCCGGTGCCGCTGCGGGTGATCAGCGACGCGGCCCGTCAGCTGGAGGAACGCGGACTGGTGCGGCGCGAAGGCGTGCAACTGGTGCTCACCGAGTCCGGCTCGGAAGTGGTGGTGAAGCTCGCGGAGGCCCGTGAGGCGTCCATGGCCGAGCTGCTGGGCGACTGGTGGGGGCCGGACCGCCCGACCGATCTGGTCAGACTCGTGGAGGAACTGACCGCCGAGACGAGCGGGTCGAGCAAGGAACGGCCGCACAGCCCCGAACCGAAACGGGACCATGCGGCCTGAACCCGGTACGCCCTACGAGCCGTATGACGTCGCGGAGGTAGCGGACGTCGCGGAGGTAGCGGACAGCTCCTTCGCGAACCAGTGCTCCGCGTACTGCCGCCGGTGGAACGCCGGGACCTCCCGGTAGCCGTGTTTGGCGTACAGCCCCCGTGCCTCGACCAGGTCATTGCGGGTGTCGAGCCGGAGCGTGCGTATGCCGAAGAGGCGCGCCGCCTCCTCCACGGCCGCCAGGAGCAGTCCGCCGCCGCCCGTGCCCCGGTGTTCGGGGCGTACGAACACCCGGGTCAGCTCCGCGGTGTCCGCGTCCACCACCAGCAGCCCGGCGCAGGCCGCCGGCTTCCCGTCGAACCGGCCGACGACGAACTGGCCGGTGGGCGGGACGAGCCGGTCGGCCCCGTCGTCGGTGAGCCCCTCGTCGATCTCCTCGGCGGTGGCCGGCCGCCCCCAGTAGCGGCTGGCGACCTCGTCGTAGTAGTCGCGGCGCAGCAGCGAGGAGTCGGGGGAGTCGAACGGTTCGGGGGCCGATGTCCAGGTCATGCCGGTCATTCTGACTTGAGCCCGATCAGGGGAGCCAACGATTTGGCGGGCACGGAGCCTCACCCCGTACGCAAGTGTTCGGATCCCCCGGCGCGGTCGACCTCCGCCGGCCCGGCGCTCACCCCAGCGGCGGCGGCACCGTGACCGTCGCCGGAGGCGGCACCGGACGCCACCGCCGGGCCCGCCGCACCAGCAGCACCGCGGCGGCGGCCGCCAGCACCGCCCCGAGCAGCGACAGCACCCAGGCGGGGATGCCGCCCACCGTCAGCAGCCGGTTCCGGTACACCTTGGTCCGGTACGGGGTGTCGGCGTCGGTCGCGCGCAGCTGATGGTCGCCGTCGATCCGCTCCGGGTGCGGGAACGACTGCTCGATCGCGGTGAGGAACACCGGATCCGCTCCCGTCAGCCCCTCGAGCGCGTCCGTGTCGTCCGCCGCCGACCGGGGATCGATCCTGCCCGCGTACGTCACCTCCGGCGCATCGCCGCCGATCGGGCCGCTCGGCTCCATCCGGTGCTCGGCGAGGACGTACAGGCCGAGCTGCTGCGGCGTCGAGGCGAGCTTCGACAACCGCATCGGGTAGACCAGCCGGTCGCTGGCGAAGCGCAACCGCAGCGGTTCGAGAGTGCCGCTGAGCGGATTGCCGCTGCCCCGGGGAGCGAGGCGGATCGCGACGTACTCCCACTTCTGCTCGACATAGGGCTTCAGCGCCGTCGCCAGCCGGTCGGGCAGGTCGAAGCCGTTGTCCTCCAGCCATTTCTGCAGCGCCTCCGGGTCGGTCGCGGCCAGCCGCGCCACATCGAAGGGGCCGAGCCGCTCCCGGCCGACCACCTCGACCGCTGGGGCCCCGGCCGAAGGAGCTCCGGCCCCGTCCCCGACATTGCCGGAGTCGGCGAACGGCCAGTCGTCGGAGCGGGGCCAGAAGTAGTGCCTGGTCACCGGTTCCGGCGCGGTGAGGACGGAGAGCTCGGAGAAGAGACCGGGATCACCGAGCTCCACGCTCGCGCGGTGCGGCACCGGCATGATCCACGCCGCCTCGGGGGCGTTCCCGCGGACCGTGAGCCGCATGACGATCTGCTCGGTCCGGCCGTCCCAGTCGACCACCGACGTCTCCCGGTCGACCGAGACCTGGGACTCCTTGCTCGGGACCATCGCCCCGCAGCCGCAGGCGTACGCCGGGCTGATCAGCGACCCCAGCTGCAGTGACACCAGCATCAGCAGCAGTGCCAGCGCACGCACCATCCACGCGCGCCGCTCATCCCGCACGCCCCGTGCGCCGCGCACACTCCGCTTCACCCCTGTGCACTGCATGTAGCGCCCGCCTCCCCCGTGATCGACAACACGGGGGAGGACGTACGGGCCATGGATCCGGTTCCGGACGAGGTTCCGGTTCCGGTTCGGACGGAAGCGGGATGACAGTCAGGAGGAAAGCGGGTCGATTGGGTCTATCTCGTAGCGTAATGCGAAGGTTTTACGGCACGCCCGACCGAGGGGCGGGCACCGGAACGGCGGGAGGGTCGGCGCAGCGTGGCGAACGCGGAGCAGAGTGTGAGCGCAGACGCGGCGACGGGGGCGAGGACCGGGACTGCCCGGGCTCTGCTCTGGCTGGTCGTGGCCGCACTGGCTGTACGGCAGATGGCGGCGGTGCTGCGGCAGCCGCCGGGCGAGCAGCTCACCGATCCGACGACCTGGATAGGCGAGAACGGCGTCCTGCGTGTGACGGGCTCGCTGTACGACAGCGACCGGTTCACCGGCACCCCGTTCGCCGGGCTGGTGCTGAAACCGCTGACTCGCACCGCGGAACAGAACCTGGGCGTCGTCTGGACCTTCGGCTCGCTGCTGCTCGTCGCCGCGCTGGGTATCGTCGCCGCCCGCGCGCTGCCGGGGCAGATGTCCCGCCGCACCGCGCTGCCGGCAGCGCCTGTCGCGATCAGCCTGCTGATGGTCTCGCTGCCGGTCCGCAGCGCGCTGCACCTGGGGCAGACCAGCATCCTGCCGGTCCTGCTGGTGCTGCTGGGCTGTCTCGCGGTCCGCGGGGAACGCGCCTCGGGCATCCTGATCGGGCTGGCGGCCGCGCTCCAGCCGACCGTGCTGCTCTTCGCCGCACTGCTCTGGCTGACCGGGCGCCGGCAGGCGGCGGTGACCGGCGGCGCGGCCTTCGCCGCCGGTACGGCGCTCGCCTGGGCCGCGATGCCGGGCGACTCGTGGACGTACTGGGTCCACCATGTCGCGGGCACCGGGCTCGGCGGAAAGGCGGACAGCCTCGCCAACCAGTCCCTGCACGGCGCCCTGCTCCGATTCGGCCTCGCGGGCCCGCTGGAGATCGCGCTGTTCGCGGTGCTGGCGGCCGCCGTCTGCTTCTTCGGGCTGCGTCGCGCCGTCCGGTACGCGAGCGACGGGCAGCTGCTTCTCGCCGTCGCCGTGACCGGCTGCGTCGCCGTCGCCGTCTCGCCGACCGCCTGGCAGCACCAGCTGCTGTGGGTGCTGCTCGCCGTGGTCGGCCGGGTCGGGAAGCGGGCCTCCGACCGGCTGGTCTGGCCCGCGGTCGTGGTCCTCGTGCTCACGCTGCCGGGGAAGATGCTGCTGCCGAACATCGAGGCGCTCTTCCCCGTACGCGACAACGTGCTGCTGATCGTCGCGCTCGCCGCGGCCTGCGCCGTGCCGTTCCTGCCACGCACCTCGGAGTACTGGCAGCATCCGATTCCCACGGACTACGCCGCCCCGGCCCCGGCCCGCTGGAGCCGCATCCCGCTGCTGCCGTTCTGGCGGCGGGTGCTGAGCCGGCCCAACCTGTTGCTGGAACTGCTCCTGATCAGGGTGGTCTACTCCGCGTACGCACATGTCAGGCTCGCGGCGACGGCCGGTCGCGCCACCGCCGAACACCACGGACACCAGATCCACTCCATCGAGCAGTGGCTGCACATCGACATCGAGCACCGGGTAAACCACGCGGTCGCCGAGGTCGGCCGGCTGAGGGGCTTCTTCGACTACTACTACTCCACCTTCCACTTCATCGTGCCGCTGGCGATCCTCGGTGTGCTCTACGTACGGCGCCCGGCCGACTACCGCTGGGCCCGCAGCACCATCGGCTTCGCCACGCTGCTCGCGCTGGCCGGCTTCTGGCTCTACCCGCTGGCCCCGCCGCGCCTGATGCCGGGGCTCGGCTTCATCGACACGGTCCACGGCGTCCAGGACTTCGCGAAGCCGGACTACGGGAGCCTGACCGCGATGACCAATCAGTACGCGGCGATGCCTTCGCTGCACTTCGGCTGGTCGCTCTGGTGCGGCGTGGTCATCGTCACGCTGGCCCCGAAGATGTGGATGAAGGCGCTGGGGCTGCTGCATCCGCTGTTCACGGTCTCCGCGATCGTCGCCACGGCCAACCACTGGGTGCTGGACGCGGTCGGCGGAGCGGCCGTGGTCACGCTCGGCTTCGGGCTCACCCACGTGCTGGCGGGGCCGCGGACGCTGCGGCCGGTGGCCGTACCGGAGGCGGCGAAGCCGCAGGGCGACCTGGAGCCGTCGGTGCCGGTACCGGTCCCTGTTCCGAGGGCGACGGGCGAAGCGGTGGACAGCAAGCGGCTCTGAGGGTGCGAAAGGGCCGAAGGGGTGCCGGGACGAACACATCGTCCTGGCACCCCTTCGGCGTGGATCGCCGCCTGACCAGCATCCGCCCTTCGGCCCCGGTTCGCCACTCGAACGGCTCAGGGGCCGGTCGTGCCCAGGGCCCAGGTGGCGAGGGAGAGCGTGGCCATGGAGACCACCGTCGAGGTCACCACGGCATTGCGGGCCACCCGGGTGTCCAGGCCGTACTGCTGGGCGTAGATGAAGGCGTTCTGAGCGGTCGGCAGCGCCGAGCAGAGCACCACGGCGAGAAGTTGGTGCTCCGGCAGATGCAGCAGCGGGCCGCCGACGGCGAAGGCGATCAGGGGCTGGACCAGCGCCTTGAGCGCCACCGCCACGCCCACCTCGGCACGCGCCGTGCGCGCCGTGCTCTTCGTACGCGCCCTGCCCTCCGCGCTCTCCGCACCCGCCACGCGCACCGGATGTGCCGCGTTCCGCGCGGGTTCCGTCGAATCGTCGGCTGCCGGGCGGGCGTTCAGGGACAGGCCCAGCGTGATCAGGGCCGTCGGTACGGCGGCGGCGCCGAGCAGATCGCAGGAGTGGGCGAGGGCGTGCGGCAGCCGCAGTCCGAGCGCGGACACCGCCACCCCGAGCATCGAGGCCATGATGATGGGGTTGCGGACCGGCATGGTCAGCATCCGCCGGAACACGACGGCCCTCCCCGGGCCCGGCTTCGTGCCTGCCCCCGCCCCCGTCCCCGTGTCCAGCAGCGTCAGGATCACCGGGGAGACCAACAGGACCTGGAACAGGATGATCTGGGCGACGAACGACGCGTCACCGAGCACCTGGACGGCCACCGGGATGCCGAGATTGGCGGAGTTGACGTACCCCGACGCCATGCTGCCGATCGCCCGGTCGGCCGTGCCCCGGCCGAAGAGCCGGCCGGCCGCCAGGAACCCGAGGCCGCAGACCAGCGCGGTACCCGCGGCGAAGGCCACCATCGAGGAGTTGGCGAAGGTGCTCAGCCGCGCCCCGGAGACCATGGTGAACAGGGCGGCGGGCATGGCCACATGGAAGACGAACCGGCCGAGCACGGCCTCCGCCCGCTCACCGAGCAGACCGCTGCGGCCGACCGCGTAACCGATCGCGGTGAGCATCCAGATGGGCGCGAAGGCGGAGAGCAGGGCGTGCATGCCCGTCATGATCCTCGCGCAGTTGTGCGCATCCCGCGCGGGGGTTCAGCAGGGGCGCGGTCCGGTACGGACGGCGGGGGCCGGGGCGTGAGGGATGGAACCCCCGCCGTCCGGAACCGACGGCAGCTGTCAGCTCCCGGCGGCGGTACCGGCACCGGCGGCGCTCGGGCCGGTGCTGACCTGAAGCTGCTTGATCCCGTTGAGCCACGCCGAGCGCAGCCGCCGCGGATCGCCGACCGGCCGCAGGTCGGGCAGGACGTCCGCGATCGCGTTGAAGATCAGGTTGATCTCCATCACGGCCAGGGACTTGCCGAGGCAGAAGTGCGGACCGCCGCCGCCGAAGCCGAGATGGGGGTTGGGGTCGCGGGTGATGTCGAAGGTCTCCGGGTTCTCGAAGACCTCGGGGTCGTTGTTGGCCGACGAGTAGAACAGCCCGACCCGGTCGCCCTTCTTGATCCGCTGTCCGCCCAGTTCGGTGTCCTGGGTGGCGGTCCGCTGGAAGGAGACCACGGGGGTGGCCCAGCGGACGATCTCCTCGGCGGTCGTCTCCGGGCGCTCGCGCTTGTAGAGCTCCCACTGGTCGGGGTGGGTGAGGAAGGCGTGCATGCCGTGGCTGATGGCGTTACGGGTGGTCTCGTTCCCGGCGACGGCGAGCAGGATCACGAAGAAGCCGAACTCGTCGGAGGAGAGGTTCCCTTCGCCCTCCGCGGCTACCAGCTGGGAGACGATGTCCTTGGCCGGGCACTCCTTGCGGGCGGCCGCCAGATTCATCGAGTACGAGACGATCTCCATGGCCGCCTCGGTGCCGACCTCCTCGGTGATCGCGTACTCCGGATCGTCGTACGCGGCCATCTTGTTGGACCAGTCGAAGAGCTTGGACCGGTCCTCCTGCGGTACGCCGATGAGTTCCGCGATGGCCTGGAGCGGCAGCTCGACGGCGATGTTGGTGACGAAGTCGAACGATCCGGCCTCGTCGGCGGAGGCGAGCGCGGTCTCGACGATCGAGCGGGCGCGGCTGCGCAGCGCCTGCTCCAGGGAGCGCACCGCCCGGGGCGTGAAGCCCCGCTGGACGATCTGACGGACCCGGGTGTGCTCGGGCGGGTCCATGTTCAGCATGATCAGCTTCTGGACCTCGATCTGGTCCCGGCTGATCGATTCGTTGAAGCGGATGACCGCGGTGTTGGTGTTCGAGGAGAACAGTTCGGGGTGGGTGGAGACGTACTTGACGTCCGCGTGCCGGGTGACGACCCAGTAGCCCTCGTCGTCGAAACCGGAGATGCCGGCCGGCTGGGTGCACCACCAGACCGGTGCGGTCTGCCGCATCTGTGCGAACTCCGGGTGCGGAATGCGGGCTTGGAGCAGATCGGGATCGGTGAAGTCGAACCCTTCGGGCAGATGGGGGCAGGACATCGGCAACTCCAGGTCGGTCCGAGGCCGCCCGGGACATTGCCTGACGACCCATCAGAAGTTGACCGCAAGGTAGTAACGGGTTCTACAACTGGCAAGAGAGGCGGCCCGATCTGTTGCGTGAAGACTGGGTGAGGCCGGTATGAAGTGGGCGGCAAGGTGCGTGCACGACCCTTGCGTACCGGGGGTAAGCCTCATAAGACTGCTTGCATAACTAGAACGCGTACTAGTTCCTTCCGTGGGCGCCGGGACGCCCCTGCGGAAGTGCGAGGAGAGGACGAGCTCATGGCCGCGGAACCCGTCATCGTCGAAGCCGTACGCACCCCCATCGGCAAGCGTGGAGGCGCGCTCGCCAATCTGCATCCCGGCTATCTGCTGGGCGAGACCTACCGAGAACTCCTCGGTCGCACCGGCATCCACGCCGACTGCGTCGAACAGATCGTCGGCGGTACCGTCACCCACGCCGGCGAACAGTCCATGAACCCGGCCCGCAACGCCTGGCTCGCCGTGGGCCTTCCGTACGAGACCGCCGCCACCACCGTGGACTGCCAGTGCGGTTCCTCGCAGCAGGCCTCCCACATGGTGGCCAACATGGTCGCGGCCGGAGTCATCGACGTCGGCATCAGCTGCGGCGTCGAGGCCATGTCGCGCGTGCCGCTGGGCAGCGGCTCCAAGCACGGACCGGGCAAGCCCTGGCCCGACGAGTGGAACGTCGACCTGCCCAACCAGTTCGAGGCCGCCGAACGCATCGCCCGCAAGCGCGGACTGACCCGGGAGAACGTCGACTCGCTCGGGCTGATCTCGCAGGAGCGGGCAGCGGTGGCCTGGGCGGAGGAGCGGTTCAAGCGGGAGACCTACGCCGTCCAGGTGCCGACCACCGAGGAGGAGCAGGCGGCCGGACAGGGCATGTGGCGCCTGGTCGACCGGGACGAAGGGCTGCGCGACACCACCATGGAGGGGCTCGGCCGGCTCAAACCGGTCATGCCCACCGCCATCCACACCGCGGGCAACTCCTCGCAGATATCCGACGGCGCCTGCGCGATCATGTGGGCCTCCAAGCGGATGGCGCGCGCGCTCAAGCTCAAACCGCGCGCCCGGATCGTCGCCCAGGCCCTGGTCGGTTCGGACCCGCACTTCCACCTCGACGGGCCGATCGACGCGACCCGTGCGGTGCTCGGCAAGGCAGGGATGTCGCTCAAGGACATCGACATCGTGGAGATCAACGAGGCGTTCGCGTCCGTGGTGCTGAGCTGGACCCAGGTCTTCGGACAGGACCTCGAAAAGGTCAACGTCAACGGCGGGGCCATCGCGCTCGGCCACCCGGTGGGCGCCACCGGGGCCCGGCTGATCACCACGGCGCTGCATGAACTGGAGCGCCGTGACAAGGAGTTCGCGCTCATCACGATGTGCGCGGGCGGCGCGCTGGCGACGGGGACGATCATCCAGCGGCTCTGACGCGGGCATCGCCCCGCGGCTCCGCGGAGGGTGGCCGCGCGGCGCTGAGCGGCGGGCCCGTGGGGCGGGACGGTGGGGGAGCCCCGGCCGGTCGTCCGGCCGGGGCCGCGTCGCCGGTGCGACGGGGGGCGCGTGCTCAGTACGGCACATGGGTGGGGAAGGTGGCGGTGGGGCTGAACAGCGCCGCGTATCCCTCTTCGTGGTGGCGGCGGTGCCGCCCGGACCGGCTCACGTCCGCGACCGGGGTCGCGAGCGTGAGCAGCCCGTCGTTGGCGAGTTCCTGTACGCGCATCAGCAGTGCCCGTACCTCCAGGCCGAGTTCGGCGGCAACCGTCTGCAGATCGAGGCCGGATTCCCAGCTCCACAGGAGTACGGAGTCCATGCTCGGCGACCAGACGACGGTGTTCTCCACCTCGGCCGGCGGAGCCGGTGACGGGATCACGACGGGGGCCGGAGTCAGGACCGGAGCCGTACCGCGCCCGGCCGAAGTCGCTGCCGGGGCGGGCCGCGGTGCCTGCGGTGGTGGTGCGGGGATCTCGTCGGCCGGCCGCGGTGCGGGGTTCTCCGGTGCGACGGAGGGGGCGGCCGCCGGCTCGCTCGCCACTGGCGGGGCTTGCTTCAGAAGTTCTTCGGCGAGAGTCCGTGCGTCACTGCGGCCGACGGTGCGTCGCGCTAATCGCACTTCGCGTTCGTTGAGGCCCATCATGTCCGCGATCGATCCGTCGTCACCGACCGTGACGGCGAAGGCGGCCAGCGTTCTGCTCCGCTCCGCCTGCGTCTCGTCCAGCAACGCCTGTGCCCGGCGCATGCGTTCGTCGCTGGCGCAGAAAGCTTCCGCCAGGACGGTGTTCCGCTCCCAGAATTTTCGTGGTTCCACGAGAGTGACAACGCGCCGGTGGCCACTGGGAATGGATGAGCAAGCCAAATGCGCCTAGATGGACTAACAGGTAATTAAGTTGGCCAAGTGATATCAAGTGTCCTATTCGCTCGGGCGGGTGACCAGGGTGATTCGAGTGGACCGGGGTGACCGAATTGGGGCCGGTGCCGGGGCCAGGACCAGGTCGGAGGGGGTGCCGAGTGGGCCGTACGATTCACGGCCGACTACTGCCCCCGACAGTGGTGGACCAAGGTCCTGTGGGAGCCCTCACTCGCGGGGGACGTCAAATGTGACCTGGGCCTCGAAGTTGGCGCGGCGGGTGGCCCGGCGCAGCGCCTTCAGCAGCGCCCCGCCGACGGCCAGGGTGAGTACCGCGGTGAGCACCGCCCGGCCCAGGTCCCAACCGAGCGAGGTGGCCGCGCAGTACGCGAGGAAGCGGACCAGATTGTCGGCCAGCGGATCGCCCGCGTGGAACGAGACCCCCGAGCCGGCCGGGGGCACCATTGTCCAGCCGTACAGGTTCATCACCGTGCCGTACGCGAACGACGCCACGAACCCGTACGCCGACAGCATCAGCAGCTCGGCCCGCCCGCGCAGCCGGTCCGGGCCCGGCAGCAGGCCCGCGCCCATCGCGAACCAGCCCATCGACAGCATCTGGAACGGCATCCACGGCCCCACCCCGCCGGTGAGCAGCGCGGACGCGAACATGGTCACCGAGCCGAGCACGAAGCCGAAGCCGGGCCCGAGCACCCGGCCGCTCAGCACCATCAGGAAGAACATCGGCTCCAGCCCCGCCGTGCCCGCCCCCAGCGGGCGCAGCGCCGCGCCGACCGCGGCCAGCACCCCCAGCATCGCCACCGCCTTCGCGTCGAGACCGGAGTCCGCGATCATCGCGACGACCACCCCGACCAGCAGCGGCAGCAGCGCGGCGAACAGCCACGGCGCGTCCTGGGAGTGCGCCAGCCCGGCGCCGGGGTCGGCCAGCAGCGGCCAGCCGAACGAGCCCACCCCGATCGCGCTGACGAGGACGAGCGCGGCGATCGCGCGCGGCCCGAGCCGTACCGGCCGCGCCCGGCGCCCGCTCACGACGGCTCTCCCAGCGCGGCGCGCACCTGTGACACGGTCAGCCATTCCTGCGGGGCGAGGATCTTCGCGGTCTGCGGGGCGAACGCCGGTGACGACACCACCACCTGCCGGGTCTCCCCGTCCGCGACGGTCTCCCCGTCGGCGAGGATCACCACCCGGTGCGCCAGCTCGGCGGCGAGCTCCACATCGTGCGTGGCCAGGACGATCGCGTGGCCGTCGGCCGCGAGGCCCCGGAGCACCCCGACCAGCCGGGCCTTCGCCGCGTAGTCCAGGCCGCGGGTCGGCTCGTCCAGGAGCAGCAGCGGGGGCCGCGCGGTGAGCACGACGGCCAGGGCGAGCGCGAGGCGCTGGCCCTCGGAGAGATCGCGGGGGTGGGTGTCGTCCGGTACGCCCGGCAGCAGCTCGGAGACCAGGGCCCGGCAGCTGCCGGGGGCGGCGCCCGCGTCGCTGTCGGCCGCGGCGCACTCGGCGGCGACGGTGTCCGCGTACAGCAGATCGCGTGGTTCCTGCGGTACGAGCCCGACCCGGCGCACCATTTCGCGCGGCTGCGTGCGGTGCGGGGTCCGGCCGCCGACGAGGACGGTGCCGGTGGTGGGTTCGACCATCCCGACGAGTGTGGCCAGCAGGGTCGACTTGCCCGCACCGTTGCGGCCCATCAGGGCGACGGTCTCGCCGGGGGCGACGGTGAGCGTCACCCGGCGCAGCGCCTCGACGCGCCCGCGCCGTACACCGAGCCGCTCGACCCGGGCCGTGGCGTCGGCGACGGGCTCCGGGGCGGCGGGTGCGGCCTGCGCACCGCGGCCCAGCAGCCGGGCCAGGGCGCCGCGCCGTACGGGGGAGGGGGCGAGGGGCGACAGGGCGGGAGCGGCCACCGGCTCCGGAGCGGGCGGCCGCACCGACGCGAGCCGTTCGCGCAGGCCGGCCGCCCGGCGCCGGGCATCGCGGACCGAGAGCGGCAGGGGCTCCCACCCCGCGAGCCGGCCCAGCGCGACAACCGGCGGGTGGACCGGGGAGACCGCCATGACGTCCGCCGGCGCGCCCATGACCGGGGCGGCGCCCGGCGACGGCAGCAGGACGACCTGGTCCGCGTACTGCACCACCCGCTCCAGCCGGTGCTCCGCCATCAGGACCGTCGTACCCAGGTCGTGCACCAGTCGTTGCAGCACGGCGAGGACCTCCTCGGCCGCTGCCGGGTCCAGCGCGGACGTCGGCTCGTCCAGGACCAGGACCTTCGGGTGCGGGGTGAGGACGGAACCGATCGCGACCCGCTGCTGCTGGCCGCCGGAGAGCGTGGCGATCGGCCGGTCGCGCAGCCCGGCGAGACCCAGCAGGTCCAGGGTCTCCTCGACCCGCCGCCGCATCACGTCGGGGGCCAGGCCCAGCGATTCCATGCCGTACGCCAGCTCGTCCTCGACCGTGTCGGTGACGAAGTGGGAGAGCGGGTCCTGGCCCACCGTGCCGACCAGATCGGCGAGTTCACGCGGTTTGTGGGTACGGGTGTCGCGCCCGTCGACCGTGACCCGGCCGCTCAGCGTGCCGCCGGTGAAGTGCGGCACCAGACCGGAAACGGCACCCAGCAGCGTCGACTTGCCGACCCCGGACGGACCGACGAGCAGCACCAACTCGCCCTCGGGGACGGTCAGATCGACCCCGGAGAGGGTGGCGCGCTCCGCCCCCTCGTACCGCACCGAGACCTGCTCGAACCGGATCACTGGATCTCCTTGGAATTCGGGGCGCCCGCCGACGGCGGCATGGGCGCCACCACCGCGGGCAGCAGCCCGATCAGCACCGCGGCCGCGGGCCACAGCGGAAGCACCGGGGCGACCAGCGGCACGACCCCGGGGTGCAGCGCCGCCCCGTCGACACCGCCCGCCCAGATCATCGCCACCGCCACCGCGACACCCGAGCCGGCCACCAGCCAGGCCCGCGCACCCCACCGGTCGGGCCGGTAGCGGGTACGGACCGAACGGGCGCCGCCGAGCCGCAGCCCGGCCATCGCGGCGACGAGCCCGGCGATCAGCAGCGGCAGCCCGTACACCCCGCCCTGCGCGGCCAGCAGACCGTACGTACCGGCGCACACCCCGAGCAGCCCGCCGAGCGTGAGGACGTTCGTGGTGTGCCGGACGGCGGGCGGGACCTGGGCGGTACGCCCGTAGCCGCGCGCGTCCATCGACGCCGCCACCGCGACCGACCGCTCCAACGCGCCCTCCAGGACCGGCAGTCCGATCTGGAGGACCGCTTTGATGCCGCCGGTCGGACGGCCCCGCAGCCGTCGTGCGGTGCGCAGCCGCATCACATCGGCGACCATGTTCGGCGCGAACGTCATCGCGACGACGACGGCGACCCCCGCCTCGTACAGCGCACCCGGCAGCGACTTCAGCAGCCGGGCCGGGTTGGCGAGCGAGTTCGCCGCACCGACGCAGATCAGCAGGGTGGCCAGCTTCGCCCCGTCGTACAGCGCGAAGAGCAGTTGCTCGGCGGTGACCCGGCCACCGATCCTGACCCCCTTCGCCCAGTCGGGCAGCGGCACTTCCGGGAGCGTGAACACCAGGTGTGTACCGGGGATCGGCGAACCGAGAAAGACGGAGAAGACCAGCCGCACACCGATGACGAACAGCCCGATCCTGATGAACGCCCCGTACGAACGGGCCCACGGCGCGTCCGTGCGGCGCGCCGCCACGACGTAACCGGCCACCCCCACCAGCAGTCCGAGCAGCAGTGGGTTGGTGGTCCGGGACGCGGCGGTGGCGAGGCCGAGCGCCCACAGCCACCAGGCCCCGGCGGGCAGGGCGTTGCTCCGGGTCGCCTCGGGGGCGCGCAGCGGACGGCGGCGCGCCAGGACCGTGGAGCTGGTCGGGGCGGTCATCCGCGGCGGCGGCGGGCCTGCACGACTGCGGCGATGCCGAGGAGGAGAACGGCGCCGACACCGACGAGCACCCCGGCGGAGGGGCCGCCGGAGCCGGAGGAGGCGGCGGACTCGGCGGGTGCCGCGGAGGCGGACTCGGACGCGGCAGGTGTGCCGTGTCCGTCGCCGGAGACCTGTTCGCCGCAGCCCGAGTCCGGGTAGCCGGTGATCGCGCAGAGCATTGCGTCGCTGCTGTACCGCAAGGGTTTGGCCACCGCGGCGAGCGCCTCCGCGGCGCTCGCGTCGGGGCCGACCTGCGCGCACGCGGTGCGCAGGGCGGGCGGAGTCTCACCCACGGGGGCGTCCGAGGCCGTGCCCGGGTCGATGACGAGCGCGATCCGCTTGGTGCCGTCCTTGGCCGGGGTGTCCGCGCAGATCTTCGTGAATTCGGGGGCGCGGCGGGGCTTCGCCGAGTCCTGGGAGTCCTCGCTCACCGAGAACCGGAAGCCCTGCACCGCCCCGTCGTCCGGCCGGACCAGGGACGGGCCCTGGGTGGCGTACGTCCAGTCGGAGCCCGAGCTCTCCCAGAACGACCAGTACCGGTACCCGGCCGCCTGGGCCGGTCCCGCGCCGAGCACGGCCAGGACGGCGCCCAGGACCACCAGCAGCGCGGTGGCCCTTCCCGCGCGCCTCACGGCTGCCTGTTCTTCCGGCGGCCGCTGATCAGGAAGAACGCGATCGCAGCTAGGACGAGGCCGATGCCTATGTACCACCACACGCCCCCGATCACGTCGTCGCCGCTGTGGACCTGGTCCTTCTCCGTGGCCTCGTACCCGGTGTCGGCGGACGGGTCGGGCGTCACGACGGCGGCGGGCGCGGGGCCGGCCGCGTTCAGCCGGGCGACCAGGTCGTCGCCGCCGAAGTCCCGGGCGTTGTTGCCGGTGGCGTGGGCGGCCAGGATCAGCTGGGCGTAGGCGGCGGGACCGCTCTGGGCGGCCCACTCCGCGGAGTTCTTCTTCAGCCAGTCGATCGCCCCGGCCGCCTTGTCCTGGTGGCCGGCCGCGGACAGCGCGACGACCGCGTCCGCGGTGTTGCCGAAGTCGGGCTGCGGGCTCGTGTCGGTGGCACCCGGCATCGGCGCCAGGTTCAGGTGGCCGCTCCCCGCGAGGGCGCCGGTGAGGTAGTGGGCGCCGTTCTGGGCGGCCTGCTCGGGCGTGAGACCGGAGCCGGTCCGGCAGCGGGGCGCCTTGCCCGCGGCGTTGTTCCCGACGGCGATCGCCTTGCCCATCGTGCCGAGCACGGCGGCCGCGGTGGCGTCCCCGTTCGCGGCGAGCTTCCCCTTCTTGTCCGGCTGGTAGGCGAAGGCGCCGCCGTCCTTGCCGCCGCACGGGATCGCGAGCGCGAGCAGCGGGTCGTACGGGGTCTTGCCGCCGGGGGTCGTGATGTCCGCGAGCCGCTGCCCCTGCCGGGCGAGGGCGCCGATCACCAGGGAGGTGGAGTTGGCATCGCTGGGCGCGCCCGCGGTGTAGCCCCAGCCGCCGTCCTCGTTCTGCACGGACTTCAGCCAGCGCACCGAGTTGTTCACGATCTCCCGGTGCCCGCCGACCTCGACCAGCGCCTGGGTGGCGGCCGCGGTGGCATTGGTGTCCAGCACCGTCTTCGCGTCGCACGGCTTGGAGGCATCGGCCCGGAACGCGGCGTAGGCGCCGTTGGCGCACTGCTGGGAGATCAGCCAGTCCACCGACTTCGTGGCCGGTGTGACCCCTTCGAGCCGCTGGGCGAGGAAGGACAGCGACTGCCGCCACACCCCGTCGTAGGTGGGGTCCTTCGTGCCGTACAGCCCGGCAGGCAGTGCGACGGACGGCGAGGGCGAGGGGGACGGCGCTGCGACCGCGACCGGCGCAGCGGTCGCGCAGAGCACGGCGGCGGTGGCGGCGAGCGTTGCTGCGCTGCGACGTACGGTCATGGCTGGCGGGGCCTCTCCTGCGGGGTGAACCGGGCACAGGCACGCTCAGGCACCAGGCTCCGGCTCCGTATACCTCGACGGTGCCGACCACCGGGGGTCCGGTGGTCCGAGCCGGTCACGACCGCGGACAGGGCATTCCGACTCACCGTCTGCGACGACGGCTCACGGCTGCGTGGTCAGTGCCGGATTCGCACCGGCTTCCCCCTGAACGGGCATGATGACGACCCGCACACTCTACCGGGCGGGCCCGGCCGGGCCCTGGGCGGCTTCGGCTCGCCGACAACTCGGGAAACCCACTGGCGAGTCCGGCCCCGAACGGGCGACCATGTCCCGCATGAGTGATCAACCCGCACGCTGGAGCCAGGCGACCGTCTACCCCGACATGTGGGCGGACCCGGACGACGACCCCCGCAACAAGGACGGTGACAGTCCGGACGGTGAGCTCCCGACGCTCCAGGACTTCCTGACCGACTACCGGCTGACCCTGCGGATGAAGTGCGACGGCCTGGACGCGGAGCAGCTGGCCCGCCGGTCGGTCCCGCCGTCGACGATGTCGCTGCTCGGCCTCCTCCGCCACCTCGCCGAGGTGGAACGGGACTGGCGCAACTGGATCACCGACGGTGAACCGCTGCCGAAGCTGTACGGCAAGCGTGACGGGGACTTCGACGGAGCCGTCGCCGATCAGGCCGTGGTCGACGCCGCGTACGCCGATCTGGAGCGCGAGCAGGCCGCGACCGACGCCGCGCTGGCCGGGCACCTGGACCTGGGCGAGCGGCTGGGGAAGGACAAGATCTCCGTCCGGGAGCTGCTGGTGCACAGGATCGAGGAGTACGCCCGTCACTGCGGGCAGGCCGACCTGCTGCGCGAGTGCATCGACGGACGGGTGGGCCAGTGAGGCCCGGCCGGTGAGGTGAACAGTGCGAGGTGGGGCGGCCCGCCCCACCTCGTACTCGCACTCACACCGCGATGTACGTCACCGGCTCGCTTCCCGTCACCGCCTCCGCGCGCCCGAGCTTCACCAGCCGCCGCAGATGCGCCTCCGCCTCCGAGACGGCGATGTTCCGGGAACCGTGCGGGATCTGTTCCCAGGGCCGGTTCCACTCCATCCGCTCGGCCAGCTCCCACGGCGTCAGCGGCTGGGCCAGCAGCCCCAGCAGCCCGGTCAGCCGCTCCTCGTGATGGCCGAGGAGTTCCCGTACGCGTCCCGCCGCATCGGTGAAGGCGTACTGATGGGCGGGCAGCACCTCGGCGGCCCCGAGCCGGCCGATGCGCTCCAGCGAGTCGAGGTAGTCGCCGAGCGGATCGGTGACCGTCGCATCGTCCGGGCCCTCGTACAGCCCGATGTGCGGACTGATCCCCGGCAGCAGGTGATCCCCCGAGAAGAGCCGGCCCCGGCCCGGCAGATTCCCCGGATGCTCCTCCTCCAGGTGCAGGCACACATGCCCCGGCGTGTGCCCCGGCGTCCAGATCGCACGCAGCCTGCGCCCCGCCAGACCGAGCAGCTCACCGGGCACGATCTCCCGGTCCGGAAGCGCGGCCCGCAACCCCGGCAGGGTCCGCGTCCGCCCCCCGCCGGCCGCGGCGGCCCGCAACGGCGCGAGGTGCTCCTCGGGCGCGCCGACCGCGGTGAGCTTGGCCGCGAGATACGTCAGCCAGGTGCCGGGCCGGGACTCCCGGGTACGTCGCACGATCGCGGTGTCCGCCGCATGCATGGCGATCCAGGCCCCCGAGGCCTCGCGTACCTGCCCGGAGAGCCCGTGGTGGTCGGGGTGGTGGTGGGTGATGACCACCCCGTGGATGTCGGCCATCTCCGTACCGACAGCGGCGAGCCCGGACCCGAGCGTGTCCCACGCCTCGGGATCGTCCCACCCGGTGTCGATCAGGACCGGCCCCCGGTCGGTGTCCAGGACGTGCACGAGGGTATGGCCGAGCGGATTGTCCGGGATGGGCACCTTGATGCTGTGCACGCCCCCGCCGTGGTCGGTCACCTGCGTCATGAGGTCCCCATCTCTCTCGGCGACGTGCGGCTGCGATCCGTCGCGCCCGCTGTGGGTGCATCGCGCCCACTGTAACGAGAACTTGTTCCAGTAGTAGCCCTGGTCGACCATCTCGTCAGGGGTGCCGTCGTGGCCGTGGACTCCTGGAACTGGAACTGGTATCAGTTCTGACACAGAGTCAGATACCGAGTCGGGTAACGCACCGGGCCGCGGGAGGCAGCAGCCATGACCGAGCTTGTCGAACACGGAAAACTGTTCATCGGCGGGGAGTTGGTCGATCCGCTGGGCCGGGACACGATCGAGGTCGTCTCGCCGCACACCGAACAGGTCATCGGCCGGGTGCCGCACGCCTGCGAGGCGGATGTGGACCGGGCCGTCGCCGCCGGGCGGCGGGCGTTCGACGAGGGGCCCTGGGCGCGGACGAGCCTGGACGAGCGGATCGCGGTGGTCACCCGGATCAAGGACGGGTTCGCCGTGCGGTACGAGGAGATCGCCCGGGTCATCAGCTCGGAGAACGGCACCCCGTACACATCGAGCGTCATGGTGCAGGCGCTCGCCGCGATGATGGTGTGGGACGCGGCGATCACCGTCGCCCGCGAATTCCCGTACGAGGAACGGCGGGCCGGGGCGCTCGGGCCATTGCTGGTGCGCCGGGAGCCGGTCGGGGTGGTCGCGGCCGTGGTGCCGTGGAACGTTCCGCAGTTCACCGCCGCCGCCAAGCTCGCGCCCGCGCTGCTGGCCGGCTGCTCCGCCGTGCTCAAGGTCTCGCCCGAATCCCCGCTGGACGCCTACATCCTGGCCGAGATCGCCGCCGAGGCCGGACTGCCGGAGGGAGTGCTGTCGATCCTTCCGGCCGACCGCGAGGTCAGCGAGTACCTGGTCGGGCATCCCGGCGTCGACAAGGTCTCTTTCACCGGGTCCGTGGCCGCCGGGCGCCGGGTGATGGAGGTCGCATCCCGCAACCTCACCCGCGTCACCCTGGAGTTGGGCGGAAAGTCCGCCGCCGTGATCCTGCCCGACGCCGATCTGGACGCCGCCGTCGCGGGCATCGTCCCCTTCGCCTGGATGATCAACGGCCAGGCATGCGTGGCCCAGACCCGCATCCTCGTCCCGCGCTCCCGCTACGACGAGACGGCCGAGGCGTTCGCCGCCGCGGCGGGTGCGCTGAAGGTCGGCGACCCGCTCGACCCCGCCACCGAACTCGGTCCCCTCGTCGCGCAGCGCCAGCAGCGGCGCTCGCTCGACTACATCCGGATCGGGCAGGACGAAGGCGCCAAGATCCTCACCGGCGGCGGCCGTCCGGCGTCCCAGGAACGGGGCTGGTACGTCGAGCCGACCCTCTTCGGGGACGTCGACAACTCCATGCGCATCGCCCGCGAGGAGATCTTCGGCCCCGTCATCTGCCTTCTGCCGTACGGCGACGAGGACGAGGCCGTACGGATCGCCAACGACTCGGACTACGGGCTCAGCGGCAGCGTCTGGACCGCCGACACCGAACGCGGCATCGACATCGCCCGCCGGGTCAGGACCGGCACGTACAGCGTGAACACCTTCAGCCTCGACATGCTCGGCCCGTTCGGCGGGTACAAGAACTCCGGCCTGGGCCGGGAGTTCGGGCCCGAGGGGTACGGCGAGTACTTCGAGCACAAGATGATCCACCTGCCGGCCGGATACGAGGGGGCGTGATGGGGGACCGCTGGGCCGTCGAGGTCGACCGGCGCATCTGCATCGGCTCCGGGATGTGCCTGAACCACGCGCCGGGACGATTCGCGCTGGACTCCGCCCGGCAGTCCCGCCCGTCGGCCCCGGAGACCGACGCCGACGAGAAGGTCCTCGCGGCCGCTGAGGGGTGCCCGGTCGAGGCGATCACGATCACGCTGACCGACTCGGGGGAGGTCGTCTTCCCGCCCGAGGAGTAGGCGGGAAGACCCGACCGCGCCGGACACTGCTCAGGCCGTGCAGCCGCTGTCCGCGATCACGAAGTACCCCGCAGGTGACTCCTTCAGGGTGTGGGTGACGAAGACGTTGTACAGGCCCATGTTCTCGTTCGAGCCGTTGGCGTACACGGAACCGCCCGCGGTGCGGGCCCGGCCCGCCGTCACGTGCGCGTAGTTGGTCGCGGTGAAGCACTGCGCCGGTGTGCCGCCGGTCGTGGTCGCCGTCACCTGGGGCGAGGCGGTGCCGGGCGTGCCCGATCCGTCGATCGCCGCCACCGTGTAGCGGTACGCCGTGCCGGCGGTGAGACCCGGGTCCGTGTACGTCGTGGAGGCGGTGGCGGCGACCTTCGTACCGTTGCGGTGCACCGCGTACGAGGCCGCGCCCGGGACCGCGTCCCAGGACAGCGAGGCACTGTCCGCCGTGACGCCCGTGACGTGCAGGCCGGAAGGGGCGGGGAGTTGGTCGCCGCCGGGAACGTCCCGGTCCAGGCCCCAGAAGACGCCCGTGTAGTACGTCGAGCAGATCGCGTTCAGGAAGTACGCGGCCGTGCTCCCGCACTGCTCGGTGCCCGAGCCGGGGCTCACGGCGAGGCCGTGGCCCATGCCGGCGACGGAGTACGTGGCCACCGCGGGATTTCCCGAGGTGTCGTCGTACACGCTGCGGGTCGTGTTGCCGGGGAGGGTGTCCGTGGCCGACGGGGTCTGGCCGATGCCCCAGACGTCCGTCCACTGGTCGCGCAGGGCCGTGGCGTTGGCGGGGTACACGGTGTAGTCGGAGGTGCCCTGCCAGATCGCCACCCGGGGCCAGGGCCCCGAGTACCCGGGATGGGCGCCGCGCACCTTGTCGCCCCACTGCGCGGGCGTCAGCTTCTGCGGGCCCGTCTGGCAGCCGGACGCGCCCGCCTGGCTCGTCGCGCACTGGGCGGGCAGGCCCGAGGCCACGGAGCCGCCCGCGAACACGTCCGGGTACGCGGCCAGCAGGTCGGCCGTCATGCCGCCGCCCGCCGAGAGGCCGGTGACGTACACCCGGCGGCCGTCCGAGCCGTACTGCTGCTTCGCGTACTCCACCATCTGCACGATCGAGGCGGCCTCGCCCCTGCCCCTGGTGTCCTCGGCCGGGTCGAACCAGCCGAAGCAGGACAGGGCGTTGTTGGCTGACGTGGTCTGCGGGAAGACCACGGCGAAGCCCCACAGATCGGCGTACTTCGGCCAGCCCGAGGCCGTGTAGTAGTCGTTCGCGGTCTGCGTACAGCCGTGCAGGGCGATGACCAGCGGCGCGTTCGCGGGCAGGGCGGCGGGGGCGTACTCGTACATCTGCAGGTTGCCGGGGTTCGAGCCGAAGCCGGTGACCTGTTGCAGACCACCGGCAGCGGCGGCCGGCTGTACGGCTCCGGTCGTGCTGAGCGTCGCCGCGACGAGGGCGAGAGCGGCCGTGGAGGCGACGCGCCGCAGCAGTCGTCGCAGGATCGATGGGCGCACGGGTGCCTCCTGGGTGGGGGGTGGGGCCGTTCCGGCTCTTCGGGCAGTGCGGGCATGAGCTGTGGGGCGGACCCTAGGAGGCGGGGGCGGTCGCGCCCATGGGCCCGGCGGACACTCCCCGTTCCCGGCTGTGTGCGGCGCCGCCGTTGCGCGTCCGAAGGCCCTTGCCCCGGAGCGCACTCCAACATGCAGACTCCCGGTCAACGCCCGCACGGAGACGGGCTGCTGGGAAAGGACCCGCCATGCGCTACCGCACCATCGGCACGGACCCCGCCACCCGCCGGGAGGTGAGTGTGCTCAGCCTCGGCGCCATGTTGATGGGCACGCTCACCGACGAGGCGACCTCGTTCGCGACCCGGGCACCCGCGCCCGGCAGGCCGCGCTGCGGGCGGTGGCCGAGGAGACCGGGGCGACCGTCAACCAGGTGGTCCTGGCCTGGCTCATCGGCGGCGAGATCCCCTTCGTCCCGCTGGTCGGCGCCTCCTCGGTGGCACAGCTGGACGAGAGCCTGGCCGCGGTGGACCTGGAGCTGACCGCGGAGCAGCGGGCGGCACTCGACGCGGCGCACTGACGGCCCGCCGCCGGACCGTCCCATGTACGCCGCCACCATGCCGGCGTACGACGGTGTGTGCACCGACCCCGTGTGACATGGGCCCCGGCCTCCTTACGGTGACGGCCATGGAGACTCCTCAGCGCCCGGACCCCGGGCCCGCCCCGCTCACCGTCCCGCCGCCCGCGGACCCACCGCTCGCCGGCCGCACCGCGCTGGTGACCGGTGCCGCCAGCGGGATCGGGCGGGCCTGCGCCCAGGCCCTGGCGGCCGCCGGCGCCCGTGTGCACGTGGTGGACAAGGCCGCCGACGCCGCGAAGAGCCTGGCGGAAGCGATCGGCGGGACGGCGTGGGTGGTCGACCTCTCCGTCCCCGACACGGTGGACACCCTGCCCGCCGACGCGGACATCGTGGTCAACAACGCCGGGCTCCAACACGTCGCGCCCGTGCACGAATTCCCGCCGGACCGCTTCGCGCTGATCCAGCGCGTCATGGTGGAGACCCCGTTCCGCATCTTGCGCCGGACCCTGCCGGGCATGTACGAACGCGGCTGGGGGCGCGTGGTCAACATCTCGTCCGTGCACGGCCTGCGGGCCAGCCCCTACAAATCGGCCTATGTGACGGCCAAACACGCACTGGAGGGACTCAGCAAGGTGGTCGCGCTCGAAGCGGCGGAGCACGGGGTGACGAGCAACTGCGTCTGCCCCGGGTACGTACGCACCCCTCTGGTCGAGAACCAGATCGCGGACCAGGCCCGTACCCACGGCATCTCCGAGGAGGAAGTGGTGGGCCGGGTCATGCTGGAACGCAGCGCGATCAAGCGGCTGATCGAACCCGACGACGTCGCCGAGGCCGTGCTGTGGCTCTGCGGGCCGCGTACCGGGCACATCACCGGAACCTCGCTCTCCATGGACGGCGGCTGGACCGCCAACTGACCCCCGCCCCCTACGAATGCCGGCCGCCCATGTCTGAACCGTCCACCTCCGCCGCGCCCCATCTGCGACGCCTGCTCGACCTGCTGGCCGACGACGCCCCCGCCGAGGCGCTGGGCGCCGTCTCCTCGCAGGCGCGTGCCGCCGGGATACCCGCCGGCGATCTGGCGGAGGTGGAGCGGGCCACCGCCACCGCCCTGCGGATCAGGGACGCCCTGCGCCAGCACCGTCGCCGAGAGCTCCAGCTCACCGCGCTCTTCGACACCGCGGGCGACCTGGCCGCCTCCCGCGACCTGGACGAGGTGCTGAACGCGATCGTCCGCCGGGCCAGGATGCTGCTCGGCACGGACACCGCGTATCTCACCCTCCCCGACGAGGAGGCGGGGGACACCTACATGCGGGTCACCGACGGGTCGGTGTCGGTGCCCTTCCAGCGTCTCCGGCTGGAGCTGGGCGAAGGGCTCGGCGGGCTGGTGGCGCAGACCGCGAGCCCGTACGCCACCCACGACTACCGCACCGACGACCGCTTCCACCACACCCGCAACATCGACTCCGCGGTGCTGGACGACGGGCTCGTCGCCATCCTGGGCGTGCCGCTGCTCCTCGGCTCCAGCCGCGGCGGGACCGGAAAGGTCATCGGCGTCCTCTTCGCCGCCGACCGGGCGCCCCGCGTCTTCAGCCCCGACGAGGTCGCCCTGCTCTGCTCGCTCGCCGCGCATGCCGCGATCGCCATCGACACCGCCCGCGCCCTCGCCGACACCCGGTCCGCGCTGGACGAACTGGCCGGTGCGAACGCAGAGTTGGCGGAGGCCAACGCGGCGGTACGGGCGCACTCGGCGGCCATGCGGCGGGCCGAGGAGTCCCACGACCGGCTGACCGACCTGGTGCTGCGCGGCCGGGACGTCAAGGATGTCGCGGCGGCGGTCGCGGGGCTGCTGGACTCCCGGCTGACCATCCACGACCCGGGCGGGCGGCCCCTGGCGGCCGTCCGGCCCGACGGCGCGGACTTCGCCGCCGACGGCATGGACGCCGGATGGCTGGCCGAGACCGCCGAGGAATCCCGTACCGGTGCCCGCGCCGTGCACCGCGACGGCCGGTGGATCTGCGCGGTCCTCGCCGGGCGGGAACTCCTGGCCGGACTGGTCCTGCACCGGCGCGGGCAGCTCGACGACTCCGACCGGCGGCTGTTCGAGCGGGCCGCGGTGGTCACCGGACTGCTTCTGCTGCTGCGGCGCACCGTCGCCGAGACCGAGAACCGGATACGCGGTGAGCTGATCACCGACCTGCTGACCGACACGGACCGCGACCCGGCCGGACTCACCGAACGCGGCCGGCGCCTGGGCATCGACCTCGACCGTCCGCATCTGCTGCTGGTGGCCGAGGGCGGGGCCCGGGAGAGGCTGGCCCCCGCCGCGATGCGCTATCTGTTCGGCGGCGGCATCCACGGGGTGAGCGCGGAACACGCCGGGGCCGTGGTGCTGCTGGTGGAGGCCGATGGCCCCGGACCGGCCGCGGGCGCCGCGGCACGCGCGGCGGCCGCCCAGCTCGGTCAGCTCGCCCAGACCCCCGTCACCGTCGCCGCCACCGGCCCGGCGCGCGGCGCCAGGGAGCTGGCCGCCGCGTACGGGGAGGCCGCCCGCTGCCTGCGCGCGATGCGGGTCCTCGGGCGCACGGGGGAAGGGGCCTGCGTCGAGGAACTCGGCTTCCTGGGCGTGGTGCTGGGCAACGCGCAGGACGTCGACGGCTTCGTATCGGCGACGCTCGGGCCACTGCTGGAGTACGACGCGCAGCGCGGCACGCACCTGGTGCGCACCCTCGACGCCTACTTCGGATCCGGGGGCAGTCTCGTCCGCGCCAAGGACGAACTCCACGTGCACGTCAACACGGTGGTGCAGCGGCTGGACCGGGTGCAGGTGCTGCTGGGGCGCGACTGGAACGAGCCGGGGCGAGCCCTGGAGCTCCAACTCGCCCTGCGGCTGCATCTGTTGACGGGCGGCCGGGAGCGGTAGGCGCTGCCCCGGCCGCCCTGGGCGGTGGGTGTCCTCAGGCGCCGGACAGGTCCAACAGGCGGCGTGCGATCTCCTTGCCGCCCGCGTCCCCCGTCAGCACCGTGTAGTGGTTGACGTCCCGGACCGGCACCGGCGTCACCCGCGTACCCCCGAGGTCCGCCGCCGCCAGCCGGGTCTCGTCGTACAGGCCCTGCTCCTCGTCCATCAGGCCGCGCTGCGCCCACAGCAGCGTCGCCGGAACGGGCAGCTTCCGTACCGCCGTCAGCACCTCCTCGTCGAAGAGGCCGATGCCGTCGGTGCGCACCGCCTCGATCCGGCAGGTGGAGCGCATGGCGGGTTCGTCCCCGCTCAGATCGCGCTGGATGTACGCGTCCACCTCGTCCGACCAGGCATCCGCGAACGCGGGGTGCGCCTGCCAGAACGAGCGGTACGCGGCCCGGTCGGGGAAGGTCATCGACAGCCGGTCCATGGCCGGGCCGATCACGGCGGTCATCAGCTCGTCCGGGGAGAGGTGCGTGGGGGCGGGGAAACCGATGCCGCCGTCGACCAGCAGCAGTGGCCCGAACCGCTCGGGGTGCCGTACGGCGGCCAGCGCCGCCACGAACGCGCCCATCGAATGGCCCGCCAGCACCACCCGGCCCGTGCCCAGCGCCGCGGCCACGGCGGCCGCGTCGTCGGCGTGCGCGGCGATCCCGTACGGACCCGGCAGCGCCGAACTCCCGGCCCGGCCGCGCAGATCCGGCGCGACCAGGGTGACGCGTCCGTCCAGCAGCCTCGCCACCGGACCCCAGGACAGCGCGTTGGCCGTGATGCCGTGCAGGGCGACGACGACCGGCGCGCCGGGCTTCCGGGCCGGCCACCGCAGTACCGCCAACTCACCCCCGGCCACGGGTACTCGTACCTCTTCGTAAGCGATCACGGGCGCACGTTCTCCTTCCGGGACTTCCTGTCCGTGGGTGTTTCGGTGCCGGCGGGCCCGCGGCGTACCGCGGCCAGCCGGGACGGCAGCCGGGCCAGGCCGCCGGGCAGCAGGTGTACCACGGCCACGAACAGCACACCGAGCAGGAACAGTGGCTGGGAGAGCGGCACCCGCAGCACTGCGGGCAGATCGGCGACCGCGCCCGATCCGGCCAGGTCGCCGAGCCGGTGATCGGCCCAGGTGTAGAGGATGCCGCCGGCCATCGGGCCCCACCGGGTGCCGGATCCGCCCAGCACCACCATCACGAGCAGGGACAGGGTGAAGTCGGAGGTGGTCGTCTGAGGGGTCGAGCCGCCGGTGAGCAGCAGGTGCACCAGACCGCCGAGCGCGGCCAGGGCGCCCGCCAGGACGAAGGCCGTGAGCTTGAACCCGTACGGCTTCAACCCCAGCACCTCCACCCGGCGTTCGTTCTCCTTGATGCCCTCCCAGACGCGCCCGGTGGGGGAGTTGACCGCCCGGTGGACGACGGCGAGCGTCAGGACGAGGTAGGCGAGGGCCAGCCAGTAGAGGTTCGCGGTGTTCTCGATGCCGACCAGCCCGGACGGCAGCAGGTCGGCGGGGGCGGCCCGGCCCTCCTCGCCGCCGGTCAGACCGCCGGGGTTGCGGGAGACCAGGATCGATCCGGCCTGGGCGAACGCCAGCGTCACCATGGAGAAGCCGATGCCGGTGACCCGCAGGCTCACCGACCCCAGGACCAGTGCGAGCACGATCCCGCAGCAGACGCCGAGGAGGGCGGACACGGCGAACGGGAGGCCCGCCTCCAGCAGGAACATGTTCGTGGCGTAGCTGCCCGCCGCGAAGTAGAGCGCATGCCCGAAGGAGAGCAGCCCGGTACGGCCGAGCAGCAGGTCGTATCCGGTCGCCAGCGCGCCGAACAGCAGGCAGGTGGCGAGGAGTTGGAGACTTCCCGGGCTGCCCAGCGGACCGTCCAGGAGCCCCGGCAGCGGCAGCGCGCTGAAGGGGGCGAGGGCCAGGGCCAGCAGTGCGGCGGCGGGCCACCAGCGGCGCAGCAGCCGGGCGGTGTTCCCGGGGGCCTGCGCGGCCGGGTGTTCCTCGCCGGCGCGGTGGTGTGTCTCGGTGGCGGTGCTCACGCGAGCCTCCCGGTCAGTCCGCGCGGCCGTACGAGCAGCAGCGCGGCGAGCAGGACGACGACGGCCAGGTCGCCGAGGCCCGCTGCGGTGTAGTAGTTGGCGAACTGCTGGACCAGGCCGATGACGACGGACGCCACGGCGGCGCCGCTCACCGACCCCATGCCCCCGGTGACCACCACGACGAACGCGAAGATCAGCAGCGAGGTGCCCTGACGCGGGTCGACCGAGCCGAAGTACAGGCCGCCGAGCGCCCCGCCGAGTGCGGCCACGCAGCCGCCGATCGCGAAGACGAGGGTGAACGCCTTCCGCACATCGATGCCGAGTGCGGTGACCATCGCCCGGTCCTCGACCCCGGCCCGTACGACCAGACCGTGCCGGGTGCGGCCGAGGAAGAGCCGCAGCGCCACGAGCACGACGACCGCGGCCGCGACCAGCACCAGCCGGTTGACCGGCACCTGGGCGCCGAACAGTCCGAAGGTGCCGGACAGCGCCTTCGGACCCGGGAAGGTACGGGCGTCCGAACCCCAGATGCCCGACAGCAGGGCCGGGACGGCGAGCCCCACCCCGACCGTGGCGAGCACCTGCTCGCGCGGCCGGGTGTACAGCGGCCGGACGACGGCGAGTTCCAGCAGCACGGCGGCCGCGGTGCCCACCGCCGTACCGAACAGGACCGCGAGGGCGAAGCCCGCCCCGCCCGGACCGGCGCCGGGCAGATTGCCGGAGGCCGCCCACCAGGTGCCGTACGCGCCGATGGACAGCAGCGCCCCGTGCGCGAAGTTGAGCACGTCCATCAGGCCGAAGATCAGTGAGAGTCCCGATGCGATCAGGAAGTAAAGGGCTCCCAGACCGAGTCCGGTCATGGTGAGCAGAACGACGGTGGACATCAGGAATCCGCCTCCACGGAAGGTGCTTCGGTGGCCGGGCCGTGTCCGACGCCCAGCAGCCGGCGTGCCGTCTCCGCGTCGCCCAGCAGTTCGGCGGCCGGCCCCTGGTGGGCCGTCCGGCCGTCGGCGAGCACCGCACAGTGCCGGGCCAGGCGCCGCACGACGGCGAGGTTCTGCTCCACGAGCAGCACCGGCACCGCCTCGGCGGCCCGCTCCAGCACCTGGGCGACCTCGGTGACCACCTTGGGCGCCAGGCCCTTGGTGGGTTCGTCGGCGATGATCAGCCGGTTGCCGTTGAGCAGGGTGCGGCCGATCGCCACCATCTGCTGCTGCCCGCCGGACAGCGTTCCGGCCAACTGCCGCTCCCGGCGCTTCAGTTCGGGGAACAGCTCATGGACGAGTCCGTACGCGGGCTCGCCCGCGCCGCGCCGCTCGGCCAGCCGCAGGTTCTCCGCGACGGTCAGCCCGGCGAAGATGCCGCGGTCCTCGGGCGCGTACCCGATGCCCAGCCGCACCACGGTGTGGGTGGGCATCGACACGGTCTCCTCGCCGTCCAGCCGTACGCTGCCGGTGCGCGGGACGAGGCCGAGCACGCCGCGTACGGTCGTGGTCTTCCCGGCACCGTTGCGGCCGAGGAGCGCGGTCACTCCGTGCCGGGCGACGTCCAGGTCGACGCCGTGCAGGATGTGCCGCCCGCCGATCAGGACCCGCAGGTCCCGTACGGCGAGCAGGGTCCCGGTGGTCACAGCCCCTCCCCGAGATAGGCCTGCTGGACGGTCGGGTCGGCGGTCACTGCCTCGGGGGTGTCCAGCGCCAGCAGCCTTCCGTGGTGCATCACGGCGAGCCGGTCGGCCAGCCCCAGCAGGACGTCCATGTGGTGCTCGACCATCAGCACGGTGCGGCCCTCGTCCCGGTGCAGGGTGCGGATCAGTTCGGTCAGCGCGGGGACCTCCTCCGCACTCACCCCGGCCATCGGCTCGTCGAGCAGCATGAGGCGCGGCTCGCCCACCAGCAGCACCGCGAGCTCCAGCTTCCGCTTCTCGCCGTGCGACAGTTCGGCCGCCGTCGCCCGTGCCCGGTGGCCGAGACCGGTGCGTTCCAGTACGCCGTCCACCTCGGCGGTGTACCGGGGCGCCCGCCGCCACAGCCGGTAGGAGCCGCCCCGGGCCGCCTGGGCGGCCAGCCGGACGTGGTCGGCCACGCTCATGGCCGGCCAGAGGCTGGACGTCTGGAAGGTGCGGCCGATGCCGCGCCGTGCCCGCGCGTGCGCGGGGCTGGCCGTCATGTCCGTGCCGTCCAGTGCGATGGTGCCGGACGTGGCCGTGGTCAGCCCGCTGATCAGGTTGAACAGGGAGGTCTTGCCCGCCCCGTTGGGGCCGATGAAGGCCAGGAACTCGCCCTCGTGGACGCTCAGTGTGACGTCCTCGACGATCGTCGCCCCGCCGACGCCCCAGCCGAGCCCGGTCAGTCGGAGCACCGGGGTGGTGCTCCGCGCCCCGGCCGCGCGCCCCGCGGTGATGTCCGGTACGGCCATCGGTCAGCCCGCCGAGGGCTTCGCGGGCGGCGCCACCTCGTCCATCGGCGCGGTGCTCACCAGCTCCGGCCGGGCACTGGCGCCCTTCCCCTTGAGCTTCGCGACGAACATCGGCTGCACCAGGGCGTGGTCCTCGGCCCGGACCTGCTCCTTGCCCTTCACCCCGTCGAAGCTCCAGCCCTCCAGGGCCTTCACCATGGCGGTGGTGTCGGTGGCGCCGCCCTTCTCGATCGCGCGCACCACCATCTGCGCGGCGGTGAAGCCGTCGGGGGTGAACAGGTCCGGGGTACCGCCTGCCTTGGTGACCGAGTCGAGCATGGACTTCTCCACGGTGTTGCCGCCGCCCGCGCCGGGGAAGTAGTGCGCCAGGAACGACACCTTGGAACCGGCGTCGCCGAAGACCGGGTACGAGGCCGTTCCGGCGAGGCCCGTGACGACCTTGCCCGCCTCCAGCACGCCTTGCTGGTCCAGCGCGGTCCACAGCGCCGGTGCGGTCGAACCGGCCCAGGCGACGAAGACCAGATCGGGCCCGCCCGCCTTCACCTGCCGGGCGAACGGGGTCAGGTCCGTGGCGCTGGGCGGAGCCAGTACGGAGCCGACCTTTGCGCCCTTGGAGCCGAGGACGGCCTTCACGGCGGTGACATTGGCCTGGCCGAACGTGGAGTCCTGGGCCAGCACCGTGACCTTCTTGCCCTTGGCCTCGCCGAGCATCGTCCCGGCGGTGAGGATGTCCTGGTAGGACTGCCGGCCCGAACGGAAGGTGTAGTCGTTGATGCCGGTCACGGCGTCGGTGGCGGCCGGGCCGCTGATGTACAGCACCTTGTTCTGGGCGGCGAGCGGTGCCATCTGGAGGGCCACGCCGGAATCGGTGGTGCCGGCCAGCACCTTGTAGCCCTTGCCGATCAGGTTCTTGGCCGCGGAGACCGCCTTGCCCGGATCGCCCGCGTCGTCCTGCTCGGTGACCTCGATGCGGTGCCCGGCGACCTTCCCGGTGCCCTTCGTGGCGTGGTCCAGGCCCGCCATGAACCCGTCGCGGTACTGCTTCCCGTAGTCCGCGAGGAGCCCGGTCCGGGAGTACACCAGGCCCACCTTGACGGTCCCGTCCTTCGCGCCCCCGCCGGAAGAGCCGCTCTCGCCCGCCTTTCCGGCGGCGGTGCAGCCGGCCAGCACGAGACCGGCGGAGGTCAGCGCGACGACGGTGGAGAGGGATCTGCGGTGACGGACGGTGCCTATGGCTCTGCGACGCATGGTGACCGGCTCCTCGGCGTGTTCATGTGATGTCGCCGAACCGTATGAACACCCTGCCGCCGTCGACATGGTGCAGGGCCCCCCACCTGACGCGGTGCGCATGTGGGGGCCGCACATGCGCCGAAACCGCGGGCCGCGCCGGGGAACCGGATCGTACGGTTCCTCCGGCGCGGCCCGGTACTCGGTGTGCGCGTCGCGGGCGGTGGCCCGTCACATCGCGCTGATGCCCTGGATCGTGGCCACGGTCACGCCGAGCAGGGCGAAGGCGATGCCGACGCTGCCCATCACGATGCCGGCGACCGCCTGGCCGCGGCCGCCGCCCTCGCCCCGGTCCGCCATGCGCCTGGCCGAGATGCCGAGGCACAGCGCGATGATCGGCAGGATGATCGGGATGAGCACCAGGCCGAGGATGCCGAGCACCATCGAGGCAGTCGCCTTGCCGCTGGGCAGCGTGGCACCGCCGGGGTACCCGTAGCCGGCCGGGGGCTGGGCGCCGTATCCCGGTCCGCCCGGGGCCTGCGTCCCCGTCGCTCCGCCTGCAATGCCTGACTGGTCAGCCATGTCTTCCTCTCCGTCGGTGCTGGTCATGACCATGATCTGGTCATGACCATGGTAAGGAGCGGCTTGTGGCCCTTTCGGTCAGAACGGTGAGGGGAGTGTGATGAAAACGCCGCGAAACGGGGCCCTGTGTGCTATGGGGCTTCCGTGGGTTTCGTCACGTCGATCAGCCGGCACACGGTATCGATGTCTATCTTCACCTGGGCGATCGACGCCCGCCCCGACAGCCAGGTGATCAGCGCCGAGTGCCAGGTGTGTTCGATGACCCGGACCGCGGACAGCTGTTCCGGCGTCGGATGCTCCAGGCCCATCGCGTCCAGGATGATCGCCGTCGTGATCCGCGAGACGGTGTCCACCTCCGGGCTGACGCTGCGGTCCGCGAAGGTCAGCGCCCGCACCATCGCGTCCGCCAGATGCGGCTCGCGCTGGAGTGCGCGGAAGGCCCGCATCAGGGTGTCGGCGACCCGCTGCGCCGGGTCCTGGCCGGCCGGGGGGCGTTTGTGCAGGGTCGCGTGCATGTGCTGGAGCTGGTCCTGCATGGTGGCGACCAGCAGATGGATCTTGGACGGGAAGTAGCGGTACAGCGTGCCCAGGGCGACCCCGGCCTCCTCCGCGACCTCACGCATCTGCACCGCCTCGAAGCCGCCCCGGCCGGCGAGCTGGGCGCTGGCGTGCAGGATGCGGCGGCGGCGGGCCTCCTGCCGTTCGGTCAGGGGCGGCGATGCCGGCTTGGCTTCCGCTGTCATGTGTCCCCATCCATGGCTTCTGTCCGCGACCGGAGGGAGGCGCTCGGTCTCCCGGGGGCGCACAGCATGCCAGCGTGCCCGGTGGTGGCGCGAATCACCTGATCCGGCACGTTGCACCGACGCTACCTGCCGGTAGATTCGTAGCTCATTGAACGATCCAGTCTGAAACTTGTTCTAGATTAGCGTGAGCGGTTACGCTCCGGCGAACACGCAGTGAGAAGGGGGCCGAGTGTGACCGCTGAGGCCATAGAGTCGGGCCCCCGCACGGGCAGCGACACGTCCGGCACCGCCGACGAACGTCCGTTGCGCATCGCACTCCTCACCTACAAGGGCAACCCCTTCTGCGGCGGCCAGGGTGTCTACGTACGCCACCTCGCCCGCGAGCTCGCCCGCCTCGGCCACAGCGTCGAGGTGATCGGCGCCCAGCCCTATCCGGTGCTCGACGAGGGCGTCCCGCTCACCGAGCTGCCGAGCCTGGACCTCTACCGCCAGCCCGACCCGTTCCGCACCCCCAAGCGCGGCGAGTACCGGGACTGGATCGACGCCGCCGAGGTCGCCACCATGTGGACCGGCGGCTTCCCGGAACCGCTCACCTTCAGCCTGCGCGCCCGACGCCATCTCGCCGCCCGCCGCGGCGAGTTCGACGTCATCCACGACAACCAGACCCTCGGCTACGGGCTGCTCGCGGACCTCGGCGCCCCGCTCGTCACCACGATCCACCACCCCATCACCGTCGACCGGCAGCTGGACCTGGACGCCGCCGAGAGCCGCCGCCGGCGCGCCTCCGTACGCCGCTGGTACGGCTTCACCCGCATGCAGAAGCGGGTCGCGCGCCGGCTGCCGTCGGTGCTCACCGTCTCCGGCTCCTCCAAGCAGGAGATAGTCGACCACCTCGGGGTGCGCCAGGACCGCATCCACGTCGTGCACATCGGCGCGGACACCGATCTCTGGTCGCCCGACCCCTCGGTCGCCGAGGTGCCCGGCAGGATCGTCACCACCTCCAGCGCCGACGTTCCGCTGAAGGGCCTCGTCCACCTCGTCGAGGCGCTCGCCAAGCTCCGTACCGGGAACCCGAAGGCGCACCTCGTGGTCGTCGGCAAGCGGGCCGAGGACGGACCGGTCGCCCAGGCCATCGAGCGGCACGGACTCCAGGACGCCGTCGAGTTCGTCAAGGGCATCAGCGACGCCGAACTCGTCGACCTGGTGCGCGGCGCCCAGATCGCCTGCGTCCCCTCGCTGTACGAAGGCTTCTCGCTGCCCGCCGCCGAGGCCATGGCCACCGGCACCCCCCTGGTCGCCACCACCGGTGGCGCGATCCCCGAGGTCGCGGGCCCGGACGGCGAGACCTGCCTGGCCGTCCCGCCCGCCGACGCCGGGGCACTGGCCGACGCGCTCGCCCGGCTGCTCGCCGACCCGGAGCTGCGGGCCCGGCTCGGTGCCGCGGGCCGTGACCGGGTGCTCTCCCGCTTCACCTGGAAGCAGGCCGCCATCGGCACCGCCGCGCTCTACCGCGAGGCGATCGCCGCCCGGTCCGGCGCCACGCGCCCCGGCGGCCGTCGTTGACACCGCCGCCCTTTGCCGTCGTACCCGCCCCCTGACCCCCTCGACCGCGAAAGCAGGCATTCGTGCTGACCGTGGACTTCACCCGCTTCCCGCTCGCCGCAGGTGACCGAGTGCTCGACCTGGGCTGCGGCGCCGGACGCCACGCCTTCGAGTGCTACCGGCGCGGCGCCCAGGTCGTGGCCCTCGACCAGAACGGCGAGGAGATCCGCGAGGTCGCGAAGTGGTTCGCCGCGATGAAGGAGGCCGGTGAGGCCCCGGAGGGCGCCACGGCCACCGCGATGGAGGGCGACGCGCTCAACCTGCCGTTCCCCGACGAGTCCTTCGACGTCGTGATCATCTCCGAGGTCATGGAGCACATCCCCGACGACAAGGGCGTCCTCGCCGAGATGGTCCGGGTCCTCAGGCCCGGCGGCCGGATCGCGATCACCGTGCCGCGGTACGGCCCCGAGAAGGTCTGCTGGACGCTCTCCGACGCCTACCACGAGGTCGAGGGCGGCCACATCCGCATCTACAAGGCCGACGAACTGCTCGGCAAGATCCGCGGCGCCGGCCTCAAGCCGTACGGCACCCACCACGCCCACGCCCTGCACTCGCCGTACTGGTGGCTCAAGTGCGCATTCGGAGTGGGCCGCGACGGCAAGGACGCAGCGCTGCCGGTCCGCGCGTACCACAAGCTGCTGGTCTGGGACATCATGAAGAAGCCGATGGCGACCCGGGTCGCCGAGCAGCTGCTCAACCCGGTCGTCGGCAAGAGCTTCGTGGCGTACGCGACCAAGCCGCACCTGCCCGTGGCCGCCGCCGAGGACCTCACCGAGGCCGAGGCGTGACCGTTCCCGAGCAGACCGAGCACCTCGTACTGCCCGGAGTCCTCACCGCCGAGCAGGCCGCCGAGACCGTCGCCGCACTCCTCGCCGTGCAGCGCGAGGACGGCGCCCTGCCCTGGTTCCGCGGCCACCACCTCGACCCCTGGGACCACACCGAGGCCGCCATGGCCCTCGACGCGGCGGGCGAGCACGCCGCCGCGGAGCGCGCGTACGACTGGCTGGCCCGGCATCAGAACGAGGACGGCTCCTGGTACGCCGCGTACCACGACGGGGACCCGGACCGGCCGACCGACCGCTCGCTGGAGACCAACTTCTGCGCGTACGTGGCCGTCGGCGTCTGGCACCACTACCTCGCCACCGGCGACGACGCCTTCGTCGACCGGATGTGGCCGACCGTCTTCGCCGCCGTCGAATTCGTCCTGCGGCTCCAGCAGCCCGGCGGTCAGATCGGCTGGAAGCGCGAAGCCGACGGAACCCCCGTCGACGACGCGCTGCTGACCGGCTGCTCCTCCATCCACCAGGCGCTGCGCTGCGCGCTCGCCATCGCCGAACGGCGCGAAGAGCCGCAGCCCGACTGGGAGTTGGCGACGGGTGCGCTGAGCCATGCGATCCGCAACCACCCGGAACGCTTCCTGGACAAGAGCCGCTACTCGATGGACTGGTACTACCCGGTCCTCGGTGGCGCGCTGACCGGAGCGGCCGCCAAGGAGCGGATGGAGGAGAGCTGGGACCGCTTCGTGGTCCCCGGCCTCGGGGTGCGCTGCGTGCTGCCCAACCCGTGGGTGACCGGCGGCGAGAGCTGCGAACTCGCCCTGGCGCTCTGGGTGATGGGCGAGTCCGACCGGGCGCTGGAGATCCTCCAGTCCATCCAGCATCTGCGCGCCGAGGGCGGCATGTACTGGACGGGGTACGTCTTCGAGGGCGACCGGGCCTTCTGGCCCCAGGAGCTCACCACCTGGACGGCCGGATCGCTGCTGCTCGCCGTGGCCGCGCTCGGCGGCGACGAGGCGACCACGGCGGTCTTCGGCGGCGAACACCTGCCGCGCGGACTGGAGCCGGACTGCTGTAGCTAGTGCCGTGACGGGGCAAAGCCTGCCGGGAGGGGCACCAGGACTGACCGGGGGGCGGGGGAGACCCGGACGGCGTTTCCCGGGTGGCACACCGTTCCGGGCCGGGCGAACCTTACCGAGAGTGGCCGAAGTCGTCACTCACCGTAGAGATCGCCCTGATGCGCCCGGCCAGGGAGGCCCGCTGTGCCCAGTTCCGCCGCGACCGGCTCCGTACCGCTCCGCCGTCTGCTCGTCTCGTTGCTGCTGTCCTGCGCCCTGGTCGTGGGCGCCACCGCGTGCGGCGACGGCGACAGCGCGAGCAGCTCCGTGTCCCCGAGCGGTACGTCATCGGCCGAGGCGCAGAAGTTCGCCAAGACGCGGTTCGTCGCCAACGCGGGGCTCGCGGCCGGTGCGACGTACCAGTGGATCGTGAAGCCGTACCGGGCGGGCAAGTTCAAGAAGGGCGCCGACGGGCGGACGTTCGCTCTGGTCAAGGCCGGGCTCGCGGGCGGCTTCGCCTACAACCGGCTGAAGGCGGCGGTGGTCAACGCCAAGGGGGATCCGCTGCTGTCCAAGGCGGTCGCGCCGCTGACGGCGGGCATCGAATCGCTCAAGGGGCTCGGCGACAAGCTCCGCAAGGGCGAGGCGGGCGCGGGCGACATCGGCGCCTTCGAGAGCGTGATCAACAACATCAAGGCCGCGGGCAGCAGCGCGGGCGCCGAGGTGAAGGACAAGGTGCCCAGCGCCTCGCAACTCGGCGGGTGACTCGGTTGGGTTCGACATGTGATCGAACTAGGGTGCGCGGCATGAGCCGACTTCCGCATGACCTCTACTGTGACGAAATCATCGCCCGCACCGACGCGTTGAGGAACACGATCCGCGGCGCCGACCTCGGCGCGACCGTCCCGACCTGCCCCGACTGGACCCTGCGCGAGCTCGCCGTCCACATCGGCGGAGCCCATCGCTGGGTCGGCGAGATCGTACGCACCCGGGCCACCGAGGAGGTCCCGGACGAGCGGGTACCGGAGTTCACTCCCGGGAGCGACGACCCCGCCGTGCTCGACGCCTGGCTGGCGGAGGGCGCGGCCCGGACCGTCGAGGCGCTGCGGGCCGAGGGCCCGGACGAGAAGGTGTGGTCCTGGGCCTGGGAGCGGAGCACGGGCTTCTGGGCGCGCCGGATGGCGCACGAGACGATCGTCCACCACGCCGACGCGGCGCTCACCGCGCGGACCGGGTACGAGGTGGCGCCGGAGCTGGCCGCCGACACGATCGAGGAGTGGCTGGAGATCGTCGCCTTCGTGCGGGCCGCGGGCGACAAGGAGGCCGCCGGGCTGACCGGGGCCGGGCGCTCCATCCATCTGCACGCCACGGACGTGCCCGGCGCCGAATGGCTGATCGAGTTCGGCGAGGACGGCTTCGCCTGGCGACGCGCCCACGAGAAGGCCACCGTCGCACTGCGCGGCCCGCTCACCGACGTCATGCTGGTCTTCAACCGGCGCCTGGCGGCGGACAGCGACCGGGTCGAGGTGCTCGGTGACGCGGAGCTGCTGGACTTCTGGCTGGAGCGCGCCGCGTTCGGCTGATGCGCCCACCCGGTGGCGCCCGGCCGCGGCCCGCCGCGGCCTCCGTGCCCGTTGTGCGGGCCGGCCCGGGCTGAGCGAAGCTGGATGGGACAGTACGTAGTGTCCGGCGGCCCCGTGGAGGTGCCGATGGAGCCAGTCCGCGCCCTGAAACGGATCGCCTTCCTGCTGGAACGCGGCAGGGCCGACACCTACCGCGTGCGGGCCTTCCGTGCTGCCGCCGACGCGGTGGCCGCGATGGCGGACGGTGAGGCCGGGCGGCGGGCGGCGGCCGGTTCGCTGGAGTCGGTCCAGGGCATCGGGCCGAAGACCGCGCAGGTGATCCGGGAGGCGCTGGCCGGGGAGGTGCCCGGCTATCTGGAACGGCTGGAGGAGGAGGCCGCGGCCCGGCCCGCCGAGGGCGGCGAGGAGCTCCTCGCGCTCCAGCGCGGCGACTGCCATCTGCACTCCGACTGGTCGGACGGCGGCAGCCCGATCGAGGAGATGGGCCGCACCGCGGCGGAGCTCGGCCACGAATGGGCGGCCCTCACCGACCACTCGCCCCGGCTGACCGTCGCGAACGGGCTCTCCCCGGACCGGCTGCGCCGGCAGCTGGCGGAGGTCGCCGAGCTCAACGCCCGGTGGGCGCCGTTCCGGCTGCTCACCGGCATCGAGTGCGACATCCTCCCCGACGGCTCCCTCGACCAGGAGGAGGAGCTGCTGGAACAGCTGGACGTCGTGGTGGTCTCCGCCCATTCCGAGCTGCGGATGGACCCGGCCCCGATGACCAGACGCCTGATCGCGGCCGTCCGCCATCCCCGGGCGAACATCCTCGGGCACTGCACGGGGCGGCTGCTCGCGGACCGGAATCGTCCGGAGTCCCGGTTCGACGCGGACGAGGTCTTCGCCGCGTGCGCGGAGGCCGGTACCGCGGTGGAGATCAACAGCCGGCCGGAACGGCTCGACCCGCCCCGCCGGCTGCTGAGCCGCGCCGTCGCGGCGGGCACCCTCTTCGCCATCGACACCGACGCCCACGCGCCCGGACAGCTGGACTGGCAGATCAACGGCTGCGCCCGCGCCGAGGAGTGCCGGGTCCCGGCGGAACGCGTCGTCACCACGTGGCCGGCCGAGGATCTCCTGGCCTGGTCGCGCGAGGGCACGACCCCGGAGCGGGCCCGCTTCGGGGTGGACGGGGCCGTCGGCGCAGCCCCGGGACAGGAGCGGTGAAGCCATGACGGCGACAAGCGTGCGAGGCATCGACCACATCGGGGTCACGGTCCCCGATCTGGAGACCGCGACCTTCTTCCTCGTGAGGGCCTTCGGCGCCGAGGTGCTCTACGACGCCCTGCGCCGCCAGGACGGGCCGAACGGCGGACGGGACGTCGAGCGGCGGCTCGGCGTTCCGGCGGGCACCCAGCAGCTGGCGATCAGGATGCTGGCGCTCCCCGGCGGCGGTCCGGGCATCGAGCTGTGCGAGTTCGAGGGCCCCCGCCGTGAACCCCCGGCGCTGCCCTGCGACTTCGGCTGGCAGCATGTGGCGCTGTACGCCGACGACCTGGACGCGGCCGTACGGGACTGCGTGGCCGCGGGCGCCTCGCTGCTCGCCGAGCCGCAGCCGTTGCCGGGCCCGGAGGCGGGGGAGCACAACCGGTTCGCGTATCTGCGCACCCCATGGGGCAGCACCCTGCAACTCCTGACCTACCCCGACCCCCAGCCCTGGCAGCGCACCACGCCACGACGGAGCGCCCGCCCCGCGCAGGGCGGCACCGATACCTGGCCGACCGACCCGGCCCGGCCAGGGACCCGGCCAGGCCCTAGTTGAGCTCCGCGAGCACCCGCAGGGTGTGCGGGTCCGGTGCCGTCACCAGCAGATCGGTGACCGGTCCCTTGCGCCACAACTCCAGCCGCTCCGCGATGCGTTCGCGCGGACCGACGAGCGAGATCTCGTCCGCGAACGCGTCCGGCACCGCCAGCACCGCCTCCTCCTTGCGCCCTTCGAGGAACAGCCGCTGGATCCGCCGCGCCTCCTCCTCGAAACCCATCCGCGCCATCAGATCGGCGTGGAAGTTACGGGCCGCGTGGCCCATCCCCCCGATGTAGAAGCCGAGCATCGCCTTCACCGGCAGCAGCCCCTCGGCGACATCGTCACAGACCCGCGCACGGGCCATCGGCGCGATCATGAATCCGCCGGGGAGGCCGGTGAGCGAGGCCTCGTACACATCGGTGCGCATCGGCGACCAGTACAGCGGCAGCCAGCCGTCGGCGATCCGTGTCGTCTGCGCGATGTTCTTCGGCCCCTCCGCCCCGAGCAGCACGGGCAGCCGCGACCGCAGCGGATGGGTGATCGGCTTCAGCGGCTTGCCCAGACCGGTGGCGTCCGGACCGTTGTACGGGTGGGAGTGGAACCGGCCGTCCAGCTCGACAGGCGCCTCGCGGCGGAGCACTTGGCGGATGACGTCGACGTACTCCCGGGTCGCGGTCAGCGGGCTCCGCGGGAACGGCCGCCCGTACCAGCCCTCCACCACCTGCGGCCCGGAGAGCCCGAGGCCGAGCATCATCCGGCCGCCGGAGAGATGGTCGAGGGTGAGGGCGTGCATGGCGGTCGCGGTCGGGGTGCGCGCCGCCATCTGCGCGATGCCGGTGCCCAGCCGGATCCGGGAGGTGTGCGCGGCGATCCAGGTCAGCGGGGTGAACGCGTCCGACCCCCAGGCCTCCGCCGTCCACACCGACGCGTACCCCAGCGCCTCGGCCTCCCCGGCCAGCTCCAGATGGGCGGGATTCGGGCCGCGGCCCCAGTATCCGAGCGCGAGTCCGAGCCGCATCTCCGCCGCCTCCCAGTAGTTCTGACATGGCGTCAGATGAATGAGTACGGACGGAGGGTACGGCAGCGGCCCCCCGCCCGGAAGGGGCGGAGGGCCGCTGTCGTACTGCCGATGTGGGCTCAGCCGCGCTGGATGCCCGTGGTGTCCTGGAGCACACCGCGACGGCCGTCCTGGGTCTGGGCGACCAGGCTTGGACCGCGCTGCTCCACCGCGAGGTACCAGGTGCCGGGCGCCAGTTCGGCGATCGGCGACGGCGAACCGTCCTCCCCGTACAGCGGGCGGGCCACCGGCACCGCGAACCAGAACGGCGTGAAGTCACCGGCCGGCGCACCTGCGGCGGGAGCCTGCTGGGTCTGCGCCTGGGGCTGCGGCTCCGGCTGACCGGGCTGCGGCTGTGCACCGTACGGCTGCTGCTGACCCGGCTGGCCGCCGTACGACGGCTGCTGGGCGCCCGGGTAGCCGTATCCCTGGCCGGGCTGCGGCTGACCGCCGTACGGCGGCTGCACGGCCTGCGGACGCGGGGCGCTCACCAGCGGGGCCTTGAGTGCGGGGACCAGCGGGGTGGCGACCGCGCCGCCCGCGAGCACGATCGAGGCGAGCAGGCCGAGGATCATTCCGGCGCCCGTGTCGTTGGCGTCGATGGTCGTCCAGAAGGCCGCCCACAGTGCGAAGACGCAGAAGGCGGCTCCGAATTGACCGAGGTCGAAACCGACGACCTTGCGGGCCGGCATGGCGCGGCCGACAACGACCAGCGCCGCACCGATGATTCCGGCGAGGAAGATGCTCATCAGAACACCGAGCGCGTCCCAGGCGTTCGGGGCGTCGTAGTTGGAGCAGTTGATGCCCGCGGGGCAGTCGAAGCCGAAGAGGTCGAGGAAAGAGGCGATGAACAGCACGACCGCTGCTCCGATCACCACGCCGTCGCCTCGAGTGAGGGAGCGGATATTCACGTGAAGGTCCTTAGTCGGTCGTCTCGTCGGGGCGGTCGTCGCTGCCGCCTGCACGGGTACGGCGGGCACGGCAAGAAGCTCGGGGGGCGGCCCCCATAGTACGGATGAATCTATCGTCTGCCCGGGCGGGTTGTGTCCCTGCCCGGACAGCGGACGCACATCCCCCCAATTTCGCCTCAGAACTACCTCTTGCTACCCGTTGAGGAAGCTGCTGATGCCATCGGCAATGCCCTGCGCCGCCTTCTGGCGCCAGCCCGCGCTGGTGAGCAGGGCGGCGTCCTTCGGATCACGCATATTGCCGCATTCGATGAACACTTTGGGCACGGTCGACAAATTCAGTCCGCCCAGGTCCTTGCGGATGTCCAATCCGGTATTGCCACCGACGTAATTGGAAGGCGCACTTCCGGTAGCGCGGACGAAAAGCCCCGCGATCCGGGTGCCGAGGTCGCGCGACGGCTCGACGATCTTCGAGGTGTCCGCCGCCCCGCCCCGTACCGGCCCGGGGAGGATCACATGGAAACCGCGGTTGCCGACCGCGGAGCCGTCCGCGTGCACCGAAACCACCGCGTCGGCCCGCGCCTCGTTGCCGATCCGGGCCCGCTCGTCCACGCACGGCCCGAACGGGCGGTCGTTGTCGTACGTCAGCACGACCTTCGCGCCCTGTGCCTGGAGGAGCGTGCGCAGCCGGTGCGACACATCGAGGGTGAACCGGGCCTCGGCGTATCCGGCATTGGTCGAGGTCCCGGTGGTGTCGCACTCCTTGTGCGTGGTGCCGATGTCCACCTGGCGGTTGATCTCGCGGGTGTGCAGGTGGTTGTTCGGGTTGTGCCCGGGGTCGATGACGACGGTCTTCCCGGACAGTGGGCCGGAGTTGCCGCCCGCGGGCTTGGAGCGGGAGGCGGACGGGGTGGGGGAGGCGGACGGCTTCTTCGGCGCCGGAGCGCTCTTCGAAGGCGACGGTGACGTGGCGGCGGCACTGCCGCTCGGGCCGGGCCGGGCCGGTGCGCCGGCACTGTCGTCGCCGGCGCCGCAGCCCGCGGCGGTCAGGCACACGGCGACGAACACGGTGGCGGCGAGCAGGGACCGGCGGCGCCGGGTGGGGGGAACACTCTCGTCGTACGGCACCACGCGATGCTATCCGGGCACCCGGACGGCCCGCCTCAGATCTCCGTCCCCGCCCCCGTCCGCCGCAGCACCCGCAGCGAATCCGTCACCGAGACCTCGGTGAACGCACCGGACTCCAACGCCCGCAGACAGACGCGGTACGGGGCCTGGCCGCCGTGCGCGGGGTCCGGGAACACATCGTGGATCACCAGCAGCCCGCCCTCGGCGACATGCGGCGCCCAGCCCTCGTAGTCACCGTTCGCGTGCTCGTCGGTGTGACCGCCGTCGATGAAGACGAAGCCGAGCTGCCCGCCCCAGACCGCCGCGACCTGCGGCGACCGTCCGACCAGCGCCACGACGTGGTCCTCCAGGCCCGCCGCGTGCAGGGTCCTGCGGAAGGTCGGCAGCGTGTCCATCCGGCCGACCTCCGGGTCCACCACGGTCGGGTCGTGGTACTCCCAGCCCGGCTGCTGCTCCTCGCTGCCCCGGTGGTGGTCGACGGTGAGGGCCGTCACGCCGGCCGCCCGCGCCACGTCGGCGAGCAGGATCGTGGACCGCCCGCAGTAAGTGCCGACCTCCAGGATCGGCAGCCCCAGCGCGGCGGCCTCGGCGGCGGCCGCGTACAGCGCGAGTCCTTCGCCCACCGGCATGAAGCCCTTGGCGGCCTGGAAGGCGGCGAGAATCTCGGGCGACGGCTCGACGGCGGACTCGGCGGGCACGGGTTCCTCCTGGTGGGGACGGTGGTCGGGGGTGCGCGTTTCGACGGCGCCCCATCGTGCCGTACGCCCCCGCCGAAGGTGTCGGCGGGGGCGCGGCGGGTCAGCCTGTCATCGGCGGGGCCGTCTTCTGAGCCCCTGCGGGTTCTCGCAGTCGACGTGCCGGTAGAACGTGACCGGGCTTCCGGGCGTGCGCTCGATCTCACCGCGCCGGCAGCGCTCAAGGGGCTCGATCGGCTTCAGGCACGCGGGACAGGTTTCCCCCGAGGGAGCGAACGTCGTGTACTCCCACCGTCGCGCGTCCGTGCGGGAGGTCTTGCCCGGCTCGGGCACGGGTGGAGGGATCTCGGTCATGTCCCGTTCCCGTTCCCGCTCGTCGCCGACATGGTCAGGTGCTCCGGTGCGGAGCCGACGAGGGCTGTTTCCGTCCGCGCTTGGTGCTCGGCGACCAGCCGGCGCAGCATCCGGGCGAGGTCGCAGAGGTGCTGGTAGGAGCTGAAGACGAGGACGTCGTCCTTCGGCGCGGAGGCGAGCAGGTGGTCAACGTCCCAGCGGGCGGTACGTGTTGCGGTGGTCTGCGGGAGGTCGAGCACCTCTTCGGCGAAGAGGCTGATACGTCCTCGCAGTTCGGCCGTCCACGTGTCGATCTCTCGGCGGGTGGTGGTGCCGAGCCGGAGCCGCAGGGCGTCGTCGGCGGCTTGTGCCGCGGCTTCGACGTCCAGGGGGAGGTCGGCGGTGCGGGGGATGTCGGCTTTCGCGGCCGGTTCCGATGGCCGGGTCGGCGTGGGGTCTGTCATGGGGGACTCCTGGCCCTGGGGTGCAGGCGGAAGGGCTGTGTCTCGGTGTTGGACTGCACACCGTTTTGGCAACCTTGGGTAATCGTGTCAGCGCGGGCGGTAGCGTGGAACTGTCGCAGCGGTTTTCTGCGAGCGGGTTTCCGCGCGAGGATCTGCGTCACGGCAGTGCGCTCATGCCTGCGGATGGAACCTTCTGCTGCGACGCAGAATGTGCCTTGCGGCAGCGGGACATTCTCAGTCACACTGGGTAACAGGCCCTGGGAGGCATGAAGATGATCACGGATGTGGAGTCGGCGACGCCCGCACTCTGCCGTCTTCAGTTAGGTCGCGAACTCCGACAGCTCCGGCAGGCAGCCGGGCTCACTTCGACCCAGGTCGTCCGCACCTTGATCTGTAGCCCGTCGAAGCTGACGCGGCTGGAGACAGGCGAGAACGCGGTGGTGGAGACCGCAGACGTGATGGCGCTCTGCGAGATCTACGGGGCGGCTCCTGAGAAGCGTGCCCTGCTGCTCGGGTACGCCGCTGTCACCAAGACCAAGAAGGACTGGTGGCAGTCGCCCGAGCACAGGCCGGCCATCGCGCCCACGTTCAAGGCGTACTTGGGGCTGGAGGCCACGGCTGCGGCTCTGCACAACTACGAGGGCGAGTTCGTCCCCGGTCTTCTCCAGACCGATGACTACGTGCGCACCATCCACCGGCGCGCACACGAGAGACTTTCCGCCGACGAGATCGATCGACTCGTCGCGGTCCGGATGACGCGACAGGAGGCGCTCCGCCGCGAGCTGGCGCCGCTCAGGTTTGCGGCAGTCATCAACGAGGCGGTTCTCCACCGCCGGGTCGGTGGTCCGGCCGTCATGCGTGCGCAGATAGAGCATCTGGCGGAGGTGGCCGAGCTGCCCTCGGTGCGGGTGCAGATCATCCCCTTCAAGGCGGGCGCACACCCTGGAATGAATGGCGCCTTCACGTTGCTCCGGTTCGACGATGCGCAGTCCATCGCCTACCTGGAGAATCTCGGCGGGGCGTCGGTCACGCGGAGGCGCGCTGATGTGGCCCTGTACGAAGAGGCGTTCAACGACCTCCAGATTCTTGCCGTGGGGCCAGAGGAATCTTTCGGCATGATCAGAGAAGCGATCAAGGAGCATTGATTCACATGACCACTCACGAGCCCGCCGGTGCCCGCTGGTTCAGGTCCAGTTACAGCAACGACCAGGGCGGTCAATGCGTCGAGGGCGCCCGGCTCGACGGGCACCGGATGGCCGTTCGCGACTCCAAGGACCCAGGACAGGGCGCTTGTGTCTTTCCTGCCGTTGCCTGGTCGGCGTTCGTCGATGAGGTCAAGTCCGGCGACACCGTTGCCTGATGTTTCCTGAACGGAGGCCCCTGCCACGTGCGGCAGGGGCCTCCGCGACGATCAGGGTGCCCACATGCAGCGGGTCGGCGACCTGCTCGACGACTGAGGCGCCGGCTTCAGGTCTCTTCGTACGGCCATGACCCGACTGTCAGAGGTGCGCAGTACGGTCGCCCCATGGCAGCCGTGATCGACCTGACGCTTGACTGTGCGGACGCACAACTCCTCGCCGTTTTCTGGAAGACGGCCCTCGGCTACGTCGACGAGCCGCCGCCGGCCCCTTTCAGAACACGCGCGGAGTGGTTCGCGTCCTTCGACCTGCCGGAGGACGACTCCGTGGACGACGGAGCGTGGCTCCGCGATCCCGACGGCGTCGGCCCCCGCCTGTGCATCCTCAAGGTCCCCGAGCCCAAGACGGCGAAGAACCGTCTCCACATCGACGTCCGGGTGCCGGGGCACGGCGGTCCCGACGAGCGATGGGCACGGATCGAGGCCGAGTCCGAACGCCTGGTGCGGGCCGGCGGGACCGTCCTGGAGAAGTTCGACGGGCACCACGTGGTGATGGCGGACCCGGAGGGCAACGAGTTCTGCGTCGGCGCGGCCGCTGCGTGACGGGCCGGTGGCGCCGGGCCCGGCCGCAAGGCCGTACGCCCCCGCCGGGCACAGTGTGTGCTCGGCAGGGGCGTACGAGGGGTGAGCCCGGGTCGGGGCTGGTCGGTGGGGCCGGGACGTCAGCAGCTCTGCCAGAGTCGGGTCATGACACGGACGCCGAAGCGCAGGCCCTCCAGCGGGACGCGCTCGTCCACGCCGTGGAAGAGCCGGCCGTAGTCCAGGTCGTGCGGGAGCTTGAGGCCCTTGAAGCCGAAGCAGCGGATGCCGAGGTGGGTGAAGGCCTTGGCGTCGGTGCCGCCCGGGTTGCAGTACGGGACGGGGTGGCCGTCCGGGTCCTCGGCGCGCACGGCCTCGCACATGGCGTCGACCAGCGGGCCGTCGAAGGTCGTCTCCAGCGCGATGTCGTGGTTGACCCACTCCCGGCTGACCGAGGGGAGCAGCAGCTTGTCGATGGTGTCGATCAGCTCCTGCTCGTGGCCGGGCAGGAAGCGGCCGTCCACCCGGGCGGTCGCCTTTCCGGGGATGACGTTGGTCTGGTAGCCGGCATTGAACATGGTGGGGTTCGCGGAGTTGCGGAGCACCACCTGCATGAAGTCGGAGACCGGGCCCAGCTTCGCGAGGCTGCCCTCGATGTCGTTCTCGTCGAACTCGACACCGTAGAGGCGGGCCGCCTCCTCCAGCAGGGCGCGGACCGGCTCGATCAGCCGGATCGGGAAGGTCTCGCGGCCGATGCGGGTCAACGACTCGGCGAGGTCGGTGACCGCGTTCTCGTCGTTCGGGGACGAGCCGTGGCCGGCCCGGCCGGTCGCGGTGAGCTCCATCCAGGCCATGCCGCGCTGGGCGTTCTCGATCGGGTAGAGGCGGCGGGTGTCGTCGATGGCGAAGGAGAAGCCGCCGCCCTCGCCGATCGCCTCGGTGGCCCCGGCGAACAGCTCCGGGCGGTGCTCGACCAGCCAGTGCGCGCCGAACTTGCCGCCCGCCTCCTCGTCGGCGAGGAAGGCCAGGACCAGATCGCGGGACGGCCTGGTGCCGGTGCGGGCGAAGTGGCGGGCGGTGGCCAGCATGACCGCCACCGTGTCCTTCATGTCGATCGCGCCGCGGCCCCACAGATAGCCGTCGCGGATCTCGCCGGAGAACGGCGGGACCTGCCACTCGGAGGCGTCGGCGGGGACCACGTCCAGATGGCCGTGGACCAGGAGGGCGCCGCGCTCAGGGTCGGCGCCCGCGATCCGGGCGATGACATTGGCGCGGCCCGGTGCGGACTCGACCAGCTCGGACTCGATGCCCACCTCGGCGAGGCGGCCCACCACCCAGTCGGCGCTCGCGCGCTCGTTGCTGGTGGGGTTGGAGGTGTCGAACCTGATCAGCTCGGCGCAGAGTTCGATGACCTCGTCCTGGGCCTCGGCCGAGGCCGGGACGAGCGGGGCGGTGGGGTCGGGGGTGGTCATGCTGCTCCCACAGGGGTTGTCGCGCGGGCGGCGGGGGCGGCGGTGTCGTCCTCGTCGTCCAGGGTGGAGGTGCCGTACGGCTTCACCCAGCCCAGCAGGCCGAGGGCGCTGTACAGGATGAAGGCGGTGGCCAGCGAGTTCAGGGCCGGGATGCCGCCTTCGTAGAACTTGCCGACGCAGAACGCCGCGATCCAGATGGCGATGGACATCGGCACCCAGGTCGGCGAGGTCTTCGGCAGGGTCTCGGACTCGCGGGTCTCGTCCAGCGGCTTGCGCATCTTCTTCACGACCCAGTACTCGGCCACGATGATGCCGCCGATCGGCGGGATCGCGACGCCGAGGATGGAGAGGAACTCGGTGAAGTGGGTCATGATCCCGACCGCGGACAGCACCGTGCCCGCGATGCCGAGGACGATCGTGACCGCGCCGCGGTGGATCCGCTTGCCGAAGACGACCTGGAAGAAGTTGACGACGCCGAGCGAGGAGCCGTACAGGTTCCAGTCGTTGATCTTGGCGGTAGACATCAGGACCACGATGACGCCGAAGGCACCGGAGGTGGAGAGCACGATGTGCGAGACCTCGTTGCTCTTCACCAGGTGGCCGAGGAGCACACCGGTCATGCCGACGATGTACTCGGAGAGGATCATCGACGAGGCGCTCTGCAGGAAGACGTGCGAGCCCTTCCGGTTGTACCGGGTCATCTCCGGGGAAACGATCGCACCGGTCATGTAGCCACCCGCGATGGCGGTGGCGGCGACGGCGAGCGGGATCGTCTGGCCGGGGGGCGGCGAGTGGATCAGCTCGCTGAGCGAGTGGTCCTTCAGCGTCGAGACGATCGACCAGGCGACCATCGCGAAGAACAGCGGCGTCACGATCTTGGCGAAGACGGCCATGTACTTGAAGCCGAAGATCACCAGCGCGGTGATGGCGATACCGGCCAGCACGCACCACATCCAGGACGGGCCGCCGACCAGCGCCGAGACGCTGTTGCCGAAGATCGTGTTCTGGACGCCGAACCAGCCGACCAGGCTGACCGCGATGACGAAGCTGACCAGCGCCGAGCCGTTGCGGCCGAAGCCGACCCAGCGGGTCAGCATCGGCGTCGCCAGGCCCTCGCGCATACCGGCCAGGCCGATCGCGAAGATCACGACCTCCAGGATCACCGCGCCGAGCGTGAAGGCGAGGAAGGCGTCCCCGAAGGTCATGCCGACACCGATGGTGGCGCCGAGGGTGAACTGCGATATCGAGCCGGACTGGGCCAGCCACTGGAGCAGCATCGACCAGAAGCCGAACCGCTTGTCGCGCGGGACGCGGGAGAGCGAGTAGTCGTCGCTGCCGATGCTCTTGGTCTCGTGGGCCTCGGCCTGCGGGGCGGCTGCCATCAGGACTCCTGGGGGGTGCGGCCGGAGGTCTGCAGGTGTGCCAGCGACCCGTAGCGGTTGACGAGGTTGTCGAACTCCACCGCGTCGTGGAAGTCCAGTTGGCCGCCGCCGAAGGCCTTGGCGACCTCCACGGCGTAGCGGGCGGCGGACGCGATGTCCGTCTCGTGGCTCGCGCCCGTACCGCAGCCCGGCACCGCGGCGGCCGAGGTGATGGCCAGACCGACGACCGGGGCGGCCGTCGCGGTGGAGGGCTGCAGGATCGAATTGATGTGGTGTGCCCCATTACCGTACGGGGTGATGTCCTGCGTGGTCACGGGGTACGTGACCAACGGCTCACCGGTCACCACGGCCAGCAGCTCGCCGAGCTGCTCGCTGACCCGGAGCACCCAGCCCTCCTTGACGGTGGGCGAGAGGGCGAGGCCCTTGTGGTTGATGATCCGGTTGCCCTTGGTGGTGTCGATGGAGAGCACGGCCTCCATCTCGCCGGTCACCTCGTGGCGGTTCATGGTGGCGATGTCCACGGGCGAGCCCATGAACGGCACCGGGTCGTGCGGCTCGGTCGGCGCGTTCGGGCAGATGTGGGTGGCGACGATGACATCGCCGGGCAGCACGTCGCCGCGGCGGCGCATGTCGAGCAGCTTGGCGGCGGTGGCGATCGCCGAGACCGCGCCGTCGGCGTCGGAGACCAGACCGGTCACCTCGGGCCGGGCGCCGATGCCGCCGAGCCGGCCCACCACGCCCAGCGTGCGGGCGCTGCCCCCGGACGTACGCCCTCGGGCGCCCGGGATGCGGACCATCACGAAGTCCGTCGAGCCCTGCTCGCCGGCGACCGTGGTGACCTGTGAGGACGAGCCCTCGGCCCCGCTCACCGAGTCGAGGTACTCGACGACCGTCTTGCCATTGACCTGGGGATCGTCCAGAAGATCGACGATGTCCAGCACGTACTTCAACATGGGGGGCCTTTCTCGCTCATCCAGGCACCCGGGCCGGCGCTGGGGCCTGTCCGGCGGATCAGGGCCTCGACGAGGAAGCGCGGGGCGGGGTGCTGAGGCCACATTCGGGATCGGATAGCGTTGAACGCAACTGTTTCCCGTTATTTGCAATTCAGGTCTGAATGGTGAGATGACGATGGCGGAGTTCGATCTGGACCGGCGCACCCCCGCCGGAGCCCTGCAAACCGTCGACCGGGCGCTCCTCGTGCTGCTCGCCTTCGAGCGGACCAGACCCGACTGGGGCGTCACCGAGGTCGCCGAGGAGTTCGGCTGGGACACCTCGGTGGCCCAGCGGCTGCTCGCCACCCTCGCCGGGCGCGGCTTCCTGGTCTCCGACCCGGTCACCCGCCGTTACCGCATCGGCCCGGCCGTGCTGCGCCTGGGCAGGCTCTGGGAGCGCTCCGGATCGCTGGAACTGCTGGCAGGGCCGGTCCTGGAGGAGCTGCGCAGGGTCACCGGCGACACCGTCCTGTTCTGCCTGCCGGACAGCTTCCACATGCGGTGCGTCGCCGCGGAGGAGGGAGAGGCCGGGCCGCTGCGCTACTACCCGCTGGTCGGCGAGCTCTACCCGGCGCACGCCGGGGCGACCAGCAAGTCGTACTACGCGTATCTGCCCGACGAGCAGCGCCACCGGCTCTTCCGGGGCCGCCCGATGGCCCGCTTCACCGACCGGACGGTCACCGACCCGGACCGGCTGGAGGAGGAGTTCCTCAAGATCCGCGCCCAGGGGTACGCCTGGACGGTCGGCGAGTACGACACCGGCATCGCGACCGTCGCCGTACCGGTCTTCCTCGGGCGCGAACCGTACGGCAGCCTCAGCCTCGGCGGCGCCGAGGAGCTTTTCCGGGAGGCGCCGGACGACCGGCTCGACGCGCTGCGCCACGCGGCCCAGCTGCTGGAACGGCGCCTCACCCACCCTCCGCAGCGCCCGAAGCCCCGCACCCGCCGTCCCCGTACCGACCGATGACCCGGAAGAGAACCAAGAGGAACCCCATGAATCTGCTGCTGCTCTCCAACTCCACCCAGTACGGCCGGGGTTATCTGGAACACGCCCTCGACACCGTCACCGCGTTCCTGCCCGCCGGTGCCCGGCTGGCCTTCGTCCCGTACGCGCTCGCCGACTACACCGCCTACACCGCACGCGTCCGCGAGGCCCTCGCGCCGTCCGGCATCAGCGTCCGCGGGGTCCACGAGAACGCCGATCCGGTAGCCGAACTCGCCGCGTCCGACGCCGTGTTCATCGGCGGCGGCAACTCCTTCCGGCTGCTGAGCGCCCTGTACCGGACCGGCCTGCGGGGCGCCGTGACCCAGGCGGTACGGGACGGGCTGCCGTACATGGGGGCCAGCGCGGGGACGAACATGGCGGCGCCCACCCTGCGCACCACCAACGACATGCCCATCGTGCAGCCGCCGTCCTTCGAGACGCTCGGCCTCGTCCCGTTCCAGATCAACCCGCACTATCTGGACCCGGACCCGGCCAGCACCCACAAGGGCGAGACCCGCGAGGAGCGGCTCAGCGAATTCCTGGAGGAGAACGACGTGCCGGTGCTCGGCCTGCGCGAGGGTTCATGGCTGCGGGTCGACGGACGCCAGGCCCGGGTGCAGGGCGCCCGCCCCGCCCGGCTGTTCACCCGCGGCGCGCAGCCGCAGGAGCTTCCGGTGGGGTCGGACGTCTCTCATCTGCTCACGACGACACCGCGGTTCGACGCTCCGGTGCGCTGACGCCCAGCACCAGATCGGCATCGACCGGCAGGCCGTCGCCCGGGTACGCGGCCGGGCGGGCGCTCGGCGCGTACCCGGTGGCCGACCCGGCCAGCACGAAGTTCCCGCCGTGCGGGGCGGCCAGCGTGTAGTGGCCGTCCTCGTCCGCCACGGCGAGACCGGCCTGCCGGCCCCGGTGGTCGATCAGCGTGACATTGGCGCGGGCCACCGGGGCGCCGTCCGCGTCCAGCACCCGGCCGCGGAAGCCGCCCGAACCGGCCACCGGGCGGGAGGCGTTGAGCACCGGGGCCGGGGCGTCCTCGTCGCTGCTCGCCAGCAGCGCCGGGCGCATCGCCTCGCGCTGCGACGGCAGGAACGAGGCCAGCACCAGCCCGATCAGCACCGCACCCGTCGCGATCAGGAACGAGATGCGGAACCCCTCCATCGAGGGCAGCGGCACCCCGCCCGTGCGCACCGAGGTGTTCGCCAGCACCATGCCGATCATGGCGCTCGACACCGACGTGCCGATCGACCGCATCAGGGTGTTCAGGCCGTTGGCCGCACCGGTCTCGGACGGGTCGACGGCCCCGATGATCAGCGCGGGCAGCGAGGAGTACGCGAGCCCGATGCCGGCCCCGAGCACCACCGCGATCACCACGGTCTGCCAGGCGGCGCTCATCAGGCCCAGCCCCGCCCCGTAGCCGATCGCGATGATCAGCATGCCGAGCATCAGGGAGACCTTGGGGCCCCGGCGGGCGGACAGCCGGGCGTACAGCGGGGCGACGAACATCATCGTCAGGCCGAGCGGCGCCACGCACAGCCCCGCGACCACCATCGACTGCCCGAGGCCGTACCCCGTCGACGTCGGCAGCTGGAGCAGCTGCGGCAGGACCAGCGAGACGGCGTAGAAGGCGACCCCGACCATGATCGAGGAGAGGTTGGTGAGCAGCACCTCGCGCCGGGCCGTGGTCCGCAGATCGACCAGCGGGGCCGGGCTGCGCAGCTCGAACAGGCCCCACAGGACGAGGATCACCAGCGCGGCGGCGATCAGTCCGAGCGTGCTGCCCGAGGTCCAGCCCCAGTCGCTGCCCTTGGTGATGGGAAGCAGCAGGCAGACCAGTCCGAGCGAGAGTCCCAGCGCGCCGACGAGGTCGAACCGGCCGGGGGCGCGCAGCGTGGTCTCCGGTACGACCAGGACGGTGAGCGCCATCGACAGCACACCGAGACCGGCCGCGCCGAAGAACAGGGTGTGCCAGTCGGAGTGCTGGGCGATCAGCGCGGCGGCGGGCAGTGCCAGGCCGCCGCCGACCCCGATCGAGGAGCTCATGAGCGCCATCGCCGAGCCGAGCTTCTCGCGCGGCAGCTCGTCGCGCATGATGCCGATGCCCAGCGGGATGGCGCCCATGGCGAAGCCCTGGAGCGCGCGTCCCACGATCATGACCACGAGGTCGTCGGTGAAGGCGCATATCAGTGAGCCGATCACCATCACGGCGAGGCTGGCGAGCAGCATCTTCCGCTTGCCGTAGAGGTCACCGAGCCGCCCCATGATCGGGGTGGCGACGGCGCCCGCGAGCAGCGTCGCGGTCATCACCCAGGTGGCGTTCGACGGGTCGGTGTGCAGAAGGGCGGGCAGGTCCTTGATGACGGGGACGAGCAAGGTCTGCATCACCGCGACGGTGATGCCCGCGAAGGCGAGCACGGGGACGACACCGCCGCCCGCCTTGCGCGGCCTCGGATCGGGGAGTTCCCCGGTGTGCTGTCCGTTCGTCGTCTCTGGCATACGTGCGGCCTCCGGGCGGCGTGATCGAGGTTCTGAAGAGGCGTGCGGGCGGTGCGGGCGGGAAGCGCCCGCACCGCCAAGTGCGTGCAGGGTGAAACCTTCCCGGTGCCCGAGGTATTCCGGTGAACGCGGTGCGAACGGGGCACGACGGCGCGCTCGGCCCGAAGCGTGCGGAGATCCGGCCGTCATCTGACCTTCCGTCAGAATGGAACGTGTTCTACTCTTGCGCCGTTCCAGTGGCTGCGACCGGCGAGGATCCGCATGGGCATCGGAATCACCGAAGAACACAGGGAGTTGGCGCAGGCCGTACGGGGCTGGCTGGCGCGCGCCGTGCCGCCGCAGGAGATCCGCAGGCTGCTCGACGCGGATGCTCCCGGTACCCCCGGCGTGCGCCCCGGGTACTGGGACGGGCTCGCGGAACAGGGCCTGCTCGCCATCCATCTGCCCGAGGAGTACGGGGGCGGGGGCGGCCGGCTCCTCGACCTGGCCGTGGTCCTCGAAGAAGCGGGCCGGGCCGCGCTCCCCGGCCCGTACCTGTCGAGCTCCCTCGCCTCCGCCGTACTGCACACGGCGGGGCCGCACGACCTGGTGCGCGAGCTCGCGGCCGGTACCCGCATCGGCGCCGTCGCCCTCGGCCCCGGCACCCTCACCGCCGTCGAGCACGAGGACGGCCATCTGCTCGACGGCACGGCACCGCCCGTCCTCTCCGGGGCCGACGCCGACCTGCTCCTCCTCCCCGCCGAATCGGCCACCGGCACCCTCTGGTTCGCCGTCGACTCCGCCACCGCGGGCCTGACCGCACGCCCGCACCGCGGCGCCGACCCGACCCGGCCCACCGCCGAGATCCGCGCCGAGGGCGTACTGGTCCCGGCGGAACGCGTCGTACGGACCTCCGCCGCACACGTCCGCGACCTCGCCGCAGCCCTCCTTGCCGCGGAAGCCTGTGGAACCGCGGCCAGAGCGCTGCACACCGCCGCCGAATACGCCAAGGTCCGCGAACAGTTCGGCCGCCCCATCGGGCAGTTCCAGGGCGTCAAGCACCTCTGCGCCGACATGCTCGTACGGGTCGAGCGGGCCCGCGCGCTGGTGTGGGACGCGGCCCGCGCCGCCGACGAGGAGACGGACCCGGACGTACGGTCCATGGTCGCCGCCCTCGCCGCGTCGGACGCCCTCGACGCCGCGTACGGCTGCGCCAAGGACTGCGTCCAGATCCTCGGCGGGATCGGCTTCACCTGGGAGCACGACGCCCATCTGTATCTGCGCCGGGCCCTGGTGGCCCGGCAACTGCTGGGGTCCGGTGACGCCCACCGGCTGCGGGCCGTCCGGCTGGCCGAGGGCGGGGCGCGCCGCGAACTCGCCCTCGAACTCCCCGCCGAGGCGGCCGCTCACCGGGCCGGGGCGCGCGAGGCCGTCGCCGCCGCCCGCGGCCTGGACCCGAAGGCCGCCCGCCGTGCCCTCGCCCCGACCGGCTACGCGGCCCCGTACCTCCCCGCTCCCTACGGCCTGGGCGCCGGTCCCGTACAACAACTGGCCATACAGCAGGAGTTGGTGGAACAGGGGGTGAAGCTGAGCGATCTCGGGATCGCCACCTGGGTGGTGCCCTCGCTCATCGCCCATGGGACGGCCGAGCAGCAGGACCGCTATCTGCTGCCCACCCTGCGCGGCGAACTCCTGTGGTGCCAGCTGTTCTCGGAGCCCGGTGCGGGATCCGACCTCGCCTCGCTCCGTACGAAGGCGGAGCGGACCGACGAGGGCTGGCGGATCAACGGGCAGAAGGTGTGGACGAGCGCCGCCCAATGGGCCGACCACGGGATCCTGCTCGCCAGGACCGACCCGGACGCTCCCAAGCACCAGGGGATCGGCTACTTCCTGGTCGACATGAAGAACACCCCGGGCATCGACATCCGGCCGCTGAAGGAGATCACCGGCGACTCCCTCTTCAACGAGGTGTACTTCGACGACGTGCTGCTGCCCGCCGACGCCGTCGTGGGCGAGGCCGACGGCGGCTGGCGGGTCGCCCGCAACACCCTGGGCAACGAGCGCGTCCACATGGCCGACCAGATGGCCTTCGACACCGGCCTGGAGGCGCTGATCGCCCGCTCCGGCGAACTCGACGGCGCCTGCCGGGCCCGCATCGGAGCGCTCGCCGCCGAGGCCCACGCGCTCGGCTGCATCGGACTGCGGACCACGATGCAGCAGGTCTCCGGGCTCGAACCCGGCGCGGGAGCCTCCATCCGCAAGCTCGTCCAGACCACCCACCAGCAGAAGGTCGCCGAACTCGCCCTCGAACTCCTCGGCCCGGCGGGCGCGGCCGGCGAGGGGCCGGGGGAGCGGGCCCTGCACGGCTTCCTGATGTCCCGCTGCCTGACCATCGCGGGCGGCACCACCCAGGTCCAGCTCAATGTCGTCGCCGAGCGCATCCTCGGCCTCCCGCGCGATTGAAATCGAAGGGACTTGCCATGAAGCCCGCGAAGCCCACGAACCACGCGAAGCCCACGAACCACGCGAAGCCCATGAAGCTCATGAAGCCCATGAAGCTCATGAAGGCGTACGTCGTCGGCGTCGGCATGACGAAGTTCGAGAAACCCGAGACGCGCGACTGGCAGTACTGGGACATGGCGAAGGAGGCCGGGACGGCGGCGCTCGCCGATGCCTCCCTCGCGTACGAGCAGATCCAGCAGGCCGTCGTCGGCTACTGCTTCCAGCCCTCCACCGCCGGTCAGCGCGCGGTGTACGGACTCGGTCTGACCGGAGTCCCCGTCTACAACGTCAACAACAACTGCGCCACCGGCTCCACCGCCCTGATGATGGCCCGGCAGTTCGTCGAGGGCGGCGGCAGCGACTGCGTCCTCGCGCTCGGCTTCGAGAAGATGACGCGCGGCGCACTCGGCGGCGGTGGCGCGGACGGGGGTGCGGACGGCTTCAGGACATCGCCCGTCGCCCGGCACTACGGGATCATGGCCGCTGCCCACGGCTTCGAGATGAGCCCGCCCACCGCCCAGATATTCGGCAACGCGGCCCGCGAGCACATGAAGCGGTACGGGACGACCGAGGCGCAACTCGCCGCCGTGGGCGCCAAGAACCACCGGCACTCGGTGAACAATCCGTACGCCCAGTTCCAGGACCCGTACACGGTCGAGGAGATACTCGCCGCGAAGACCATCCACAGCCCGCTGACCAAGCTCCAGTGCTCACCCACCTCCGACGGCGCGGCCGCCGCCGTCGTCGTGTCGGAACGCTTCGTCGAGAGCCACGGTCTGGGTGACCGGGCGGTGGAGATCGTCGCCCAGGCGATGACCACCGACACCGGCGACTCCTTCGCCTCGGGGACCTGCATCGACGCGGTGGGCCTGCCGATGTCGCGGGCCGCCGCCCGGCAGGTCTACGAGGCCTCGGGGCTCTCGGCCGCCGACCTGGACGTCATCGAACTGCACGACTGCTTCTCCATCAACGAACTCCTCACCTACGAGGCGCTCGGGCTGTGCGGCGAGGGCGAGTCCGGAAAGCTCGTCGAGTCCGGCGCCACCACGTACGGCGGCCGCTGGGTGGTCAACCCGTCCGGCGGGCTGATCTCCAAGGGACACCCGCTCGGCGCCACCGGAATCGCCCAGACCGCCGAACTGACCTGGCAGCTCAGGGGCGAGGCCCAGGGCAGGCAGGTGAAGGACGCCCGGGTCGGCCTGGCCCACAACATCGGGCTCGGCGGGGCGGCGGTGGTGACGCTGCTGCGGCGTTAGCGCCTGTCCGGCGGATCACCGCCCGGGTCGGCCCGAATACCGATGTACGGGGCGATGCGCGGGTGCGAGTATGACGGGCATGGCTGATGTCACGACGCCCGCGCCGCCGCGAGAGCGGACCCGTACCCACAACTGGGCGCCGGTACTCGCCGCCTGCGTCGGCCAGTTCCTCGTCGTGCTCGACGTGTCCGTCGTCAACGTCGCCCTGCCGTCCATGCGTTCCGACCTCGGGATGAGTACGGCCGGACTCCAGTGGGTGCTCAACGCCTACTCGATCGCGTTCGCCGGATTCATGCTCCTCGGCGGACGCGCCGCGGACATCTACGGCCGCAAGCGGATGTTCCTCATAGGCCTCGGCCTGTTCACCGCCGCCTCTCTGGCCGGTGGGCTCGCCCAGGAGGGCTGGCAACTGCTCGCCGCCCGCGCGGCGCAGGGGCTCGGTGCCGCCGTGCTCGCCCCCGCCACCCTGACCCTGCTCACCACCACCGTCCCCGAGGGCCCGGCCCGGACGAAGGCGATCGGCACCTGGATGGCCGTCGGTGCGGGCGGCGGTGCGGCCGGCGGGCTGATCGGCGGGGTGCTCACCGATCTGCTCTCCTGGCGCTGGGTCCTGCTGATCAATGTGCCGGTCGGGGTGCTCGTCCTGGCCGGCGCCGCCGTCCGGCTCGCGGAGGGCAGGGCCGGGGACCGGCGGCGGATCGACCTCCTGGGCGCGGTACTCGTCACGGTGGGCCTCGCCTGCGTCGCGTACGGCATTGTGCAGACCGAGGAGTCGGGGTGGACCGCGACGGCGACCCTGGCGCCGCTGCTCGGCGGAGTGGTCCTGCTGGGCGTCTTCGTGGTGGTGGAGGCCCGGACGGCGGAGCCGCTGATGCCGCTCCGGGTGCTCGGGGCGCGGGCGGTGACGTCGGCCAACGCGGCGACGTTCGTGATCGGTTCGGCGACGTTCTCGATGTGGTACTTCATGACCGTGTACGCCCAGGCCGTGCTGGGCTACACCCCGCTGGAGGCCGGACTCGCCCTGATGCCCACGTCGTTGGCCGTAGTCCTCGGCTCGAAGTGCGCGCCCCGGGTGATGGCCGTGACCGGTGCGAAGAACCTGGCGCTCATCGGCACGGCGATCGCCGCGGCCGGCTTCGGCTGGCAGTCCACGATGGGCGCCGACGGTTCGTACCTCACCTCGGTCTGCCTGCCCGGGGTCCTGATGATGGCAGGTACGGGCCTGGCGGCCACTCCGCTCGCCTCGCTGGCCATCACCGGCGCGGCCCCCGGCGAAGCCGGTCTGGTCTCCGGCCTCGTCGGCACCTCCCGCACGATGGGCGGTGCGCTCGGTCTCGCCGTGCTCTCCACCGTCGCGGCGGCCCGCACCGCGGGCGGCACCGGACCGGAGGAGCTCACGGCCGGGTACGCACTCGCCTTCCGGACGGCCGGAACGGTACTGCTGGGCGGACTGCTGCTCATGGCGCTCTGGCTGCCCCGCCACCGGTCGGACCGGCGCTGAGGCGCAGGGCCCGTAGGCCTTACAACCACCCCTGCTGCCGCGCCGCCCGCACCGCCTCCATCCGGTTGCGGGTACCTGTCTTGCCGATCGCTGCGGACAGATAGTTGCGCACCGTCGACTCGGACAGATGCAGCTTCGCCGCGATGTCGGCGACCGTCGCCCCGTCCACCGAGGCGTTCAGCGCGTCCCGCTCGCTCAGCACCCGGCGGATCGCGGCGGCGAGCTCCTCGACCGGGCCGTCCTTCCCGTCCACGGCCCGCACGCCGCGCCCCGCCCGGCCGAAGGCCTTGACCGCCCCGGTGAGGACCACCGCGGCTCCGCTCCCCGTTGTCTGCGTCATGAATACGACGCTACGGAGGCGGCCCGGGCCCCGGCAGATGTCTGTGTACGGACTTCGCCATGACATATGTCATCGCCGGACGCCGGCCCACGGAGGAATCTGACGCTTCATCAGCAGTGGTCTTCCCAACGGCTGGGCGCTGCGTTATACATGGGTTCATCGGCTAGAACGCGTTCTAGAACAGGCGTGGCGGCCGGTCCCGCGCGACCTCGGTGCGGCCGACGGTGCGGACGGCCGCGCCGAGGTCTTCCCACCATCAAGGAGCAGCTCTCCCATGCCCATTGATGCCGAAAAGGCTCTCGCCGCCGAACCCCGCTCCACCCGGATCAGCTGGGGCCACAAGGACGTCCAGCTCTACCACCTCGGAATCGGTGCCGGCGCCGACCCCGACCGTGCCGACGCCGCGATCGACCCCCACGAGCTGCGCTACACGCTGGAGTCCCGGCTCCATGTGCTGCCCTCCTTCGCCACCGTCGCGGGCGCGGGCATGGGCGTCGTCGGCGGACTCTCCTCGCCCGGCATCGACATCGACCTCGCCGCCGTCCTGCACGGCGGGCAGAGCGTACGGGTGCACCGGCCGATCCCGGTGAGCGGCAGCGCCGTACAGACCTCGAAGGTCGCCGCGGTGTACGACAAGGGCAAGGCCGCCGTGCTGGTGCTGCGCACCGAGGCCGCCGACGACGAGGGCCCGCTGTGGACCAACGACGCCCAGATCTACGTCCGGGGCGAGGGCGGCTTCGGCGGTGAACGCGGCCCGTCCGAGCGGGTCGCCTACCCCGCCATCGCCCCGAACCACATCGTGCGGCGACCCGTCCGGCCGGACCAGGCGCTGCTGTACCGCCTCTCCGGGGACTGGAACCCGCTGCACGCCGACCCCGAATTCGCCGCGCGGGCCGGCTTCGACCGGCCGATCCTGCACGGACTGTGCACCTACGGCATGACGCTCAAGGCCGTCACCGACACGGTCCTCGGCGGCGATGTGACCCGGATCCGCTCCTGCCGCACCCGTTTCGTCGGTGTCGTCTTCCCCGGTGAGACCCTCCGCATCGAGATGTGGACGTCCGGGAACCAGGTGCGGGTCGAGGTGAGGGTCGTGGAGCGGGACAACACCATGGTCCTCGGCGACACCTTCGTCGAACACTCCTGAACCCGAAGCCCAACCCGAGCCCGAACCGACTCCAAGAGGACCACCGGCCCACGTTCCACAGGCCCATGAGGGGAGCCGCACCATGCGCGCAGCCGTACTGCACGAGATAGGCCAGGACAAACTGGAAGTCCTCGACGACATCGAGGCGGTGGGCTTCGGCCCCGGCAAGGTCAGGCTCCGTATCAGGGCCACCGGACTGTGCCACTCCGACGTCTCCGCGATGAGCGGGGTGCTGCCGCAGCCCGCCCCGTTCATCCCGGGCCACGAGGGCGCCGGCGAGGTCATGGACGTCGGTGACGGCGTCACCGGACTGAGTGCGGGGGACCGGGTGCTGGTCTGCTGGCTGCCCGCCTGCGGGGCGTGCCCGTCCTGCAAGCGTGGCCAGACCCAGCTCTGCCTGGCCGGTTTCATGAACGCGGGCACCCCCAACTTCAAGCGCCCCGGCGGCGATGTGTTCGGCTTCGCGGGCACCGGCACCTTCACCGAGGAGGTCGTCGTCGGCGCGGGCTGCGCGGTGCCGATCCCCGACGACGTACCGTTCGAGATCGCCGCGCTGATCGGCTGCGGGGTGACCACCGGGCTCGGCGCGGCCATCAACACCGCACAGGTGGAGGCGGGTTCGTCGGTCGCCGTGATCGGCTGCGGCGGCGTCGGCATCTCCACGATCCAGGGCGCCAGGGTGCAGGGTGCCGCCCAGATCGTGGCCGTGGACCCGGTCGCGTCGCGGCGCGAGGCGGCGCTGCGGTTCGGCGCGACCGAGGCGGTGTCGCCCGACGAGTTCGCCGATGCCAAGCAGCGGATCACCGCGGGCGAGGGCTTCGACTACGTCTTCGAGGTCGTCGGCAAGTCGGCCACCGCACGCACCGCGTACGACCACACCCGGCGCGGCGGCACCCTGTGCATCGTTGGCGCGGGCGCGATGGACGACAACTTCCAGGTCAACATGTTCGAGCTGTTCTTCGACGAGAAGCGGATCCTGCCCTCCATGTACGGGGGAGGCGATGTGCTCCGCTCGTACGAACGGGCCATCGCGCTCTGGCGGGCCGGCCGGATCGACCTCGAATCGATGATCACCCACCGGGTGCGGCTCGACGGGATCAACGACGCACTCGACCAGATGCGGACCGGCGATTCGCTGCGCACCTGCATCGAACTCTGACCCCTGCCCCGCCCCCTCCCGAGAGGACTGGAGAGATTCCGATGTCACTTCCCCTGGACGGCATGTCCGCGATCGTCACGGGCGCGGGCCGCGGCCTCGGGCGCGCCGAAGCGCTGGAACTGGCGGGGCTCGGCGCGTCCGTGATCGTCAACGACTACGGGCAGCCGGGCCGCGACGGCTCCGGCGAGGCGTCCGCGACGCCCGCCGAGGAGGTCGCCGAGGAGATCCGGGCCGCGGGCGGCCGGGCGGTCGCGCACCTCGGCGACGTCTCCGACCACGAGCAGGCCCGCGCCCTGGTGGAGCTGGCCGTCGACACCTACGGAAAGCTCGACATCCTGGTCAACAACGCGGGCATCCTGCGCGACCGGATGATCTTCTCGATGACCGAGGACGAGTGGGACTCGGTCATCAGGGTCCATCTCAAGGGCCACTTCAACACCACGCACTTCGCCGCCGCGCACTGGCGCACCCGCTCCAAGGAGTCCGGCGGCCCGGTCCACGGCCGGATCGTCAACACCTCGTCGGAGGCGTTCCTGGCCGGTTCGGCGGGCCAGCCGAACTACGCGGCGGCCAAGGGCGGCATCGTCGGCCTCACCACCTCCACGGCCCTGGCCCTGGCCAGGTACGGCGTCACCGCCAACGCCATCTGCCCGCGGGCCCGCACCCGGATGACCGAGGACGTCTTCGCGGGCTTCCAGGAACCGACGGACGGCCGGCTCGACGCGCTCGCCCCCGAGCACGTCGCGCCGCTGGTCGGCTATCTGGCCTCCCCGGCCGCCGCCAAGGTCAACGGGCAACTGCTCGTGGTGCACGGCGGGATGGTCGCGATCGTCGAACGCCCCAGGGTGGCGGCGAAGTTCGACTCCTCGAAGGAGACATTCTCCTTCGACGAACTGGACGAGTTGATCTCGCCGTACTACGAGGACCGCCCGCCGAACGAGACCTTCGCCGCGGCGGAGGTGCTCGGTCTGAAACGGGGCTGACAACGACGCCCGGGGGAACGGGTGGGCCCCGGCAGCCGTCCGGCTGCCGGGGCCCACCCGTCCCTCGTTGATGTCTCCGCGCGGTCAGGCCGCCCGGCTGTCCCCTTCGGAGGGGCGGCGGTGGCGGCCGTGCGGCTGTGCAGACGTGTCGTCCATCGACTCACCCCCTCGGTGCTTTCCGTAGCCGTCGGCTTCGGCCCGGTCCGCGTCCGCCGGACGCGTCTGGGGCGTGTCGGTTCGGGCTTCAGACATGTGGGAAGTCACCCCGTTGTGATCGCTTACGTGTGTGTCACCAGGGCCGATCACGCCAACCGCAACACGACGCGGCCACCGTCGGCGACCGGCAGATACGGCTGCGTAGCCCAGGCCCAGATTTTAACCAGGCACCGTGCGCCCCGTGAGAGGCGCCTGCCCCAGCGGAATCGGCTTGCACACGGGTAGAGGCGCGGCGGTGGCGGACGGTTGCATACCGCTTTCCGCACCGGGTTCCGCCGACGGCCGCGCGCCGCGCTCGTCGTCCACCGGTGCCTCCAGCAGGGCCACACCGCACGCCACGTTCCCGTCGGCGTACGGAAGTCTGAGTACGCCGTCCCGGGTCCACACCCCGCGACCGGCCTGCCACCCCTGGGGGGCGGCGAGTTGATGCAGCCGGCGCCCGGCCGGGCGCCACACCCCGACCCAGCTGCCCGCCGCGCCGTCGATCCGCAGCGCCACCGCGCAGCTCTCCGGCATCAGCATCTGGCCCGGCTGCACGGCGAACGGCGTCACCGCGACATCGGCCGGGCGCAGGGACTCCGGGAAGCGCACCGGCAGACAGCTGCCGAGCACGCCCCACCCCAGCCGGTCGTGTCCCGGCGCGTCCGAGCGGATCAGCAGCAGTCCGCTGTCCGGATCGGCGAGCAGCAGCCGGTCATTGCTGTTCGGGGCGATCTGCAGCAGCGGCGTCACCTCGCCGCCCCGCTCCAGGTCCACGGCGACCGCCTTGACCGGGCCGCCGCCCGGCATCTCCCGGTCCAGGGCCAGCATCCGGCCCGCCCGGTCCAGCCAGACACCGCCGGAGCAGTGCCCCGGAACCTCCGCGACCACCTCGGGACCGAAGGCGCCGCCCGCCACCAGCCAGACGGAGGTGGAGTGCGCACCGGACGACAGCGCGTACGCGCTCACGCCGTCCGGCGTGGGCGGCAGCAGGGTCAGATCCGGGCATTCGACGGCGCCGAGCGGGAGTTCACCGGTCCCGGGGCCGGTCGGATAGAGCAGCGACACCGCGTGCCGGTCCGCGACCCGGCGCCGGATCAGCACCCGCCCGTCGGCCAGCGGCAGCACCTCGGAGTCCGGCTCCTCCGGCTGGTCGAGGGGGAGCGGCACGGCGTACGGCTCGGGCCCGTCGAGCGTCCAGCGCTCCACGAACCACGCCCCGCCGGCCTCACCGGACGCCTCCGTCGCCGCTTCCGCCACTTCCGCGAGGGCGAGCCGGGCCGCGTACGAACCGTCCGCGGCGATCGTGAGCGCGGGCGGGGCAGGGACTGCCCCGAGGGGCACCCCCGCTCCACCTGCTCCACCCGCCCCACCCGCTTCGTCCGGCGGGTCGTCCGGCGCACCGGGCGCCTCCGGCTCGCTGTCCTCCAGGACCGCATCCCCGTGGTCCTTGGCGGCCCCGGTCGCGCCTACGGTCTTCTTCTCGATGGCACAGACAGTCATGGATTGGTCACCTCCGGCAATCGAAGCTAGTTTTCGCACTTCCTGCCGAACAACACGAGACCCGCCACTTCACACATAAGGGTGGCGATGCCCGGATTCGCCTGAGAAGGAGGGGGTGGGTGTGCTGGAGGTGAGGCGCGTGAGTAAGGTTAGGCGGCCCTAAGTGATACCTGTGTGACCCTGTTGCAACTGGAGCAAGTGATGTCCCTTCGTCGTCGCGGTACCGCCGCAGTCGGCCTGGCGGTGGCTGCCGCCCTTTCCCTCTCGGCCTGCGGGAGCGACGACGGAGGATCGGGCGGCGCGGCCAAGTCCGAGGGCGGCGACAAGAAGGCGGCCGTCGCGACGGGCGGCAAGGACTTCGGTGACGCCGCGAAGAAGACGGCGGAGTACGGCACGGACGCCAAGGCCGGCCAGTTCCCCCGGACCCTCACCCACGCCATGGGCAAGACCGAGATCAAGTCCGCCCCCAAGCGCGTCGTCGTGCTGGACGTCGGCGAGTTCGACAACGTCGTCTCGCTGGGTGTGAAGCCGGTCGGCTACGCCCCCTCCGAGGGTGACGCGGCCATCCCCTCGTACCTGAAGAAGGACGCGGGCAACCCGAAGAACGTCGGCACGATCAACAACCTCAACCTTGAGGCGATCGCCGGCCTGAAGCCCGACCTGATCCTCGGCAGCCAGCTGCGCGCCGCCGACAAGTACGACGCGCTCTCCAAGATCGCGCCGACCGTGTTCTCCATCCGTCCGGGCTTCACCTGGAAGGAGAACTACCTCCTCAACGCCGCGGCGCTGGACAGGACGGCCAAGGCGGAGAGCGAACTCGGCGCCTACGAGGCGAAGGCCGAGAAGCTCGGCGAGGACATCGGCCCGAACAAGCCGACCATCTCCATGGTCCGCTACCTGCCGGACCGCATCCGCCTCTACGCCAAGGCGTCCTTCATCGGCACCATCCTCGACGACACCGGTCTGCCGCGGCCCAAGAACCAGCAGATCAACGACCTCGCCGCGGAGATCAGCCCGGAGAAGATCGACGAGGCCGACGCCGACTGGATCTTCACCGGCGTCTACGGCGACGTGAAGGCCACCAAGCGCGACACCACCCAGGCCAACCCGCTGTGGAAGAACCTGAAGGCCGTCAAGGAGGGCCGGGCCAAGAACGTCTCCGACGAGACCTGGTACCTCGGCCTCGGTGTCACGGCCGCGAACCTGGTCCTCGACGACCTCCGCGCCGACCTCGTGAAGTAACGACTCCCGAGCAGGCTGTGGCCGGTCCGCACGGACCGCCACAGCCATGGGCGACGGGGCACGGAGGGCAGGTAGCCTTTGCTTGTGCCCCGTCTGTCTGATGTCCTCGCCGAGCTCGACGCTCTCTGGCCGCCCGAGCGAGCCGAAAGCTGGGACGCGGTCGGCACCGTCTGCGGAGACCCCGACGCCGTCGTCGACCGTGTGCTCTTCGCCGTCGACCCCGTACACGAGATCGCCGACGAGGCGATCCGGCTCGGCGCCCAGCTGATCGTCACCCACCACCCGCTCTATCTGCGGGGTACGACGACGGTCGCGGCCGACACCTTCAAGGGCCGGGTCGTGCACACCCTCATCAAGCACGACATCGCGCTGCACGTCGCCCACACCAACGCCGACACCGCCGACCCGGGCGTCTCGGACGCCCTCGCCGGTGCCCTCGACCTGCGCGTCGAGCGGCCGCTCGTACCGGACCCGGCCGACCCCAGGGGCCGACGCGGCCTCGGCCGGATCTGCCTGCTCGACCACCCCGAGACCCTGGCCGAATTCGCCGCCCGCGCGGCCGCCCGGCTGCCCGCCACCGCGCAGGGCATCCGGCTCGCGGGCGACCCGTCGGCGACGGTGCGCACCGTCGCCGTCAGCGGTGGCTCCGGCGACAGCCTCTTCGACGCGGTGCGCGCCGCGGGCGTCGACGCCTTCCTCACCGCCGACCTGCGCCACCACCCGGCCTCCGAGGCCATCCAGCACTCCCCGCTCGGCCTGATCGACGCCGCGCACTGGGCCACCGAGTGGCCCTGGTGCGAGCAGGCCGCGGCGGAGCTCGACGCGATTTCCGACCGCCACGGATGGGACCTGCGGGTCCATGTCTCGAAGCAGGTCACCGACCCCTGGACCACCACCACCCACCACTCTTCTGGAGCCCCCAACTGAACGCCGCGCCCGCCGATCAGATCCGACTTCTCGACGTCCAGGCCCTCGACGTACGCCTGTCGCAGCTCGCGCACCGGCGCAAGTCGCTGCCCGAGCACGCCGAGATCGAGTCGCTCACCAGCGACCTCGCGCAACTGCGTGACCTGCTGGTCGCCTCGCAGACCGAGGAGAGCGACACCGCCCGCGAGCAGACCAAGGCGGAGCAGGACGTCGACCAGGTGCGTCAGCGCGCCGCCCGCGACCAGCAGCGCCTCGACTCCGGCGCGGTCACCTCGCCGAAGGACCTGGAGAGCCTCCAGCGCGAGATCACCTCGCTGGCCAAGCGCCAGGGCGACCTGGAGGACGTCGTCCTCGAAGTGATGGAGCGCCGCGAGTCCGCCCAGGAGCGCGTCACCGAGCTGTCCGACCGGGTCTCCGCCGTCCAGGCCAAGGCCGACGACGCGACCGCCCGCCGCGACGCCGCGACCAAGGAGCTCGACGAGGAGGCCGCGACCGTCACCAAGGAGCGCGAGCTCGTCGCCGGTTCCGTCCCCGCGGACCTGCTGAAGCTGTACGACAAGCTCCGCGCCCAGCAGGGCGGGGTCGGCGCCGCCCGCCTCTACCAGCGCCGCTGCGAGGGCTGCCGCCTCGAACTGAACATCACCGAGGTCAACGACGTGAAGGCGGCCTCCCCGGACACCGTCCTGCGCTGCGAGAACTGCCACCGCATCCTGGTCCGTACGGCGGAGTCGGGCCTGTAATGACCCAGCCGCGCCAGTTCGTCATCGAGGCCGACGGCGGATCCAGGGGCAACCCGGGGCCCGCCGGTTACGGAGCCGTCGTCATCGACCCGGTGACGGGGGAGACCCTCGCCGAGGCCGCCGAGTACATCGGCGTCGCGACGAACAACGTCGCCGAGTACAAGGGCCTCATCGCGGGCCTGAAGGCGGCGAAGGCGCTGGTACCGGACGCCTCGGCGGACGGCGCGGTCCAGGTGCGGGTCCGGATGGACTCCAAGCTGGTCGTGGAACAGATGTCGGGCCGCTGGAAGATCAAGCACCCCGACATGAAGCCGCTCGCGGCGGAGGCCGCCAGGATCCTGCCGGCCTCCGCCGTCACGTACGAGTGGATCCCGCGCGAGAAGAACAAGCACGCCGACCGGCTCGCCAACGAGGCGATGGACGCGGGCAAGCGCGGCAAGCAGTGGGAGCCGTCCGCGTCGACGGCCGCCCTCGACACCCCCCGGCCCTCGACCACCGCGGACCTGCCCCCCGTGTCCGGTCCGCCCGGTGACGCGGCGGCGGGCGCGGCGAAGGCCCGCGCGGCCCTGGCCTCCAGGCCGACCGCGGTCGCCCCGGCGGCCCCCCAGGTCGGCTGGGGCGCGGCACCCGACCTCGGGGCGCCTGCCACCTTCGTACTGCTCCGGCACGGCGAGACGGCCCTCACCCCCGAGAAGCGGTTCTCGGGCAGCGGCGGCGGCGACCCCGAACTCTCGGCGGCCGGCCGCCACCAGGCCGAACGCATCGCCCAGTCGCTGGCCGCCCGCGGCACGATCGAGGAGATCGTCAGCTCACCGCTGCGCCGCTGCCGCGAGACGGCGGCCGCGGTGGCGGCCCGGCTCGGCCTGGAGGTCCGGATCGAGGACGGCCTGCGCGAGACGGACTTCGGCGCCTGGGAGGGCCTGACCTTCACCGAGGTACGTGAGCGTTACGGCCCCGACCTGGACGCATGGCTCGCCTCCGCGAAGGCGGCCCCCACGGGCGGCGGCGAGAGCTTCGCCGAGGTCGCCCGCCGCGTAGCGGCCACGCGCGACCGCCTCACCACCCGCTACGCGGGCCGCACGGTCCTCCTGGTCACCCATGTGACGCCGATCAAGACCCTGGTCCGACTGGCACTCGGCGCCCCGCCGGAAGCCATGTTCCGGATGGAACTCTCGGCGGCCTCGGTCTCGGCGGTGGCGTACTACGCGGACGGGAACGTGTCGGTTCGACTGCTCAATGACACGTCGCATCTGAGGTGAGCCGGTGAGCCGGGGGAGCCAGTGCTCCCGGGTGGGTGCGGGGGTGCTCCTGGTGGGAAGGGGCGGGTAGAGGAAAGTCAGCCGCGCAGTCCCGCCGCCTCGCTCGCCAGCCGCTCCACCCGCGCCCAGTCCTTCGCCGCGACCGCGTCCGCCGGAACCATCCAACTGCCGCCCACACAGCCGACGTTGGGCAGCGCAAGATAGGACGGCGCGGAGCCGAGCGAGATGCCGCCGGTCGGGCAGAACCGAGCCTGCGGCAGCGGTGCGGAGAGCGCCTTCAGGTACGCCGTGCCGCCGGCCGCCTCGGCCGGGAAGAACTTCATCTCCGTGACCCCGCGCTCCAGCAGCGCGACCACCTCGGACGTCGTGGAGACACCCGGCAGGAACGGCACCCCCGACGCCTTCATCGCGTCCAGCAACTGGTCCGTCCAGCCGGGGCTGACCAGGAACCGGGCCCCCGCAGCGACGGTGTCGGCGACGTTCTGCCCGGAGATCACCGTGCCGGCACCGACCACCGCGTCCGGCACCTCGGCCGCGATCGCCCTGATCGCGTCCAGCGCCGCGGCGGTGCGCAGCGTCACCTCGATGGCCGGGAGCCCGCCCGCGACCAGGGCCCGGGCGAGCGGCACCGCGTCGGCGGCGTCCTCCAGGACGACTACGGGCACGACGGGGGCAAGGTCCAGCACAGAGGAGGTCATGGGCTCATCTTGCGCGACAGCCACACCGTACGCAACGAGCGTTGCGCATGATGCAACGTGCAACGCTCGGCGACGTCACCTGGCCGACCGTGGGCTCAGTGAATCTCCGTCACCACGACATCGATCGACCACGCCCGCCCGGCCCGCGCCGGAGCCTCGGCCTCCACCACGTACCCGAGCCCGCGCAAGGTCTCCACCAGCTCCGCGGGCCCCTTCGGCCGCGCACCGGAGACCAGCAGATCGCGGACCATCCGCCCCTTCGTCGCCTTGTTGAAGTGGCTGACCACCGACCGCTTCTCGACCCCGTCCACCAGCTGGGAGTGCAGCACCCGCACGCTCGCCGTGCGCTCAGCCACCTCGCCCTTCGGCTTCCAGGCCGCGGTGTAGGCGGAGGACCGAAGGTCCAGGACGAGCCCGTCCCCGGCCGCTTCCGGCATCACCTGGGCCATCGGGTCGCGCCAGTACGCCCCGAGCGCACCCAGACCCGGCAGCTTCACACCCATCGAGCAGCGGTACGACGGAATCCGGTCGCCCACCCGCACGGCGCCCCACAGCCCGGAGAAGACCAGCAGCGACTTCCCGGCCCGCCGTTTGGCCGCCGCGTCCAGGGAGGCCAGGTCCAGTGCGTCGTACAGCACGCCCGTGTAGATCTCCCCGGCCGGACGCGTCCCGGCCGCCCGCAGCTCCACGTTCTTCGCGATCTCGCCGCGCAGCCCCTCGCTCAGCCCGAGCACCTCACGGGCCTTCTCCTCGTCCGCCGTACACAGCTCGACCAGCTCGTCGAGCACCGCCGCCCGCGCCTCGGCCAGGCCCGGCAGCGACAGCGACTCCGGCTTCAGGGGAGCACCGCGCCCCGAGGCGGCCTTTCCTTCGGAGGGCGGCAACAGCACGAGCACGGCGGTTCTCCTTCGTACGCACGGTCAGGGGGCGGGACCGATTCCCCGCGCCAGCGTACGGGGACGGCGGGGCCGTCCGGGCCGCCGTCCGGGATGCCGCCCGCCCCGCCCCGGCCTACGCTCGGTCCATGCCCCGCCGCCATCTCCGCATGACCGGGCCGGCCGACACCCCGCTGGGGGCGTCCCTGCGCAAACTGCGCACCGAGCTCGACCTCCCCGACGACTTCCCGGCCGAGGTCCTCGCCGAAGCGGCACAGGCGGCGAAGGACCCGGCGGTATCGGCCCACGAGGACGCGACGGACCTGCCGTTCCTCACCATCGACCCGCCCACCTCGACCGACCTGGACCAGGCCATGTACCTCGAACGCCGCCGACGCGGCTACCGGGTGCACTACGCCATCGCCGATGTCGCCGCCTTCGTACGCCCCGGCGGCGCACTCGACACCGAGGCCCACCGCCGGGCGACGACCCTCTACTTCCCCGACGGCAAGGTGCCGCTCCACCCCACCCTGCTCTCCGAAGGTGCCGCGAGCCTCCTGCCGGGACGGACCCGCCCCGCCGCGCTCTGGCGGATCGACCTCGACACCGAGGGCGGGGTCGTCGCCACCTCGGTGCGCCGGGCCCTCGTCCGCAGCCGCGCCAAGCTCGACTACGCGGGCGTCCAGCGGCAGATCGACACCGGCACCGCCGAAGAACCCCTGGCCCTGCTCCGAGACATCGGACGGCTCCGCGAGGAGCAGGAGGTCGCCCGCGGCGGCATCTCCCTCAACGTGCCCGAGCAGGAGATCGTCGAGCGCGACGGCGGCTACAGCCTCGAATACCGCGCCCCGCTGCCCGCCGACGGCTGGAACGCCCAGATCTCCCTGCTGACCGGCATGGCCGCCGCCCACCTCATGGCCGAGACCGGCACCGGCATCCTGCGCACCCTGCCGGTCGCCCCGGACGGCGCCGTGGCCCGGCTCCGCCGCTCCGCCGAGGCGCTGCACATCGACTGGCCGCACCATGTCCCGTACGCCGAGGTCGTCCGCTCCCTGGACCCGCGGAAGTCCAGCCATGCCGCGTTCCTCCAGGAGTGCACCACTCTCCTGCGAGGCGCCGGCTACTCCGTCTTCGACCACGGCGAACTCCCCACCCCCGCCGTCCACGCCGCCGTCGCCGACCTCTACACGCACTGCACCGCCCCGCTGCGCCGCCTCGTCGACCGGTACGCGGCCGAGCTGTGCCTCGCCGCCGTCGCGGAACAGGACCCGCCCGAGTGGGTCCGTGCCGCGCAGCCCGGTCTGCCGAAGGAGATGGCGGACGGAACCAGGCGCGCCAACACCGTCGAGCGCGAGTGCGTCGACCTGGTCGAGGCCGCGCTGCTCAAGGACCGGGTCGGCGAGATCTTCGACGCGTACGTGGTCGACGTGTCGGAGCAGGAACCCACCACCGGCACCGTCCACATCGACGACCCGGCCGTCGTCGCCCGGATCGAGAGCGGCGACGCGAAGCTCCCGCTGGGGGAGCGGCTGCGGGTCAGGCTGGCCCGGGCGGATCCTGGTTCGGCGAAGGTGCTCTTCGCCCCCGCGTGAGCGCGGCCACGGCGGCCCCCGGTTCATCCGCGTGGAACCGGACCGCCCGCGCCCACCCCCGCTTCCCCATCGGCCGCACGAACTCCACCGGACCGGCCAGCTCCACCGTTACCGTCGTCTGACCGCCCACGACCAGGTCGAGCACCCCGTCCGCGCCCAGCAGCACCGGCCCGCCCTCGGGAAAGCGTCGCTCGACCCGCGCCCCGACGACCGCATCGGCGGGAATCCGCAGGTCGAACCGCCCGCCGTAGCGAATCCGCAGCGCGCCGTCGGCGTCCACCACATGCGGCCGGGTCACGCAGGAGGCATGCAGCGCCAGGACGAACACCACCCCGTACACATCGAGCACGAGCAGAATCCCGTGCACGACCGGCCACGGGACCAGCAGAGCCAGCATCACCGTCTCGACCACGGAGACGAAGAGCAGGCCGTACATCATCGCCGTCTGCGGCCCGGTGTACGGGACGGCGAGAGCGCCCCCGGGAACGGCGTGGCGCCGTCGCAGCACCCACAGCCCGAGACTGCGCAGGGCGCGCATCTCGTGCCCGACGAGCCGGCGCACGCTCATCCCGCCGCCCTCCCCGCCACGCGCGCCGTCAGGGCCGCCATCATCCGGCGCACCACCTCGGCCTGCGCGGGCGCGTAGTCGTCGAGCAGCGCCTCACCGAACCCCGTCATGACCGGCCCGTCGGAGGGGATCGCCGCCAGCACCCCGTCCGGCACGACGGCCGCCAGATCGGCGGCGAGCGGAGGGATCCGCGGATCATCCACGGGCGCCCCGTCCAGCGCGTCCAGCCGCTCGTACAGCGCGTGCACGGCCGGGTCCTCGGCCAGCGGCGCCAGCGCGGCGTAGAGCTCACTGCCGCCGCCCGTGGTGTCCAGCAGTACGAGATGCTCGCGGTCCTTGGCGGCCGTGGGGGAGCCGGTCGCCGGGACCGTACCGAGCAATTCGGCAAGGGCCGGCGACACGGGCTCCTCGGCGGAGACCGGCCCGTCCAGCAGCCGGGCCAGCCGACGCCGCCGCTCCCGGATCCCGCTCTCCTGCCGGGCCAGATCCGCGTCCAGCTCGGCGAGCACTTCCATGAGCTCGCGCCCCTCCGCGTCGGCGAGCACGTCCCGCACCTCGTCCAGCCCGAGCCCGATCTCGGTGAGCCGCCGGATCCGGGCCAGCACCACGGCGTCCCGCACGCCGTAGACGCGGTAGCCGTTGGCCCGGCGTCCGGGCTCGGGAAGCAGCCCGATGTGGTGGTAGTGCCGGATCGCCCGCGAGGTGACCCCGACGAGTTCGGCTATCTCTCCGATGCGCATGGAGCCAGTAGAAACCTTGACGCTGCGGCAGGGTCAAGCGCTCACTGCACCCTCTCCGTATCCGACAACTCCGGGCCCGCCTGTGCCACGATCGGAGGACGTACTCCCATCTCACGGACGGCGGGCCCATCGATGTCCCAATCTGGCGAGCGACCGAGGAAGGGGCGTGACATGACTGCCATGCCGCATGAACTGCTCACGCAGGCCGACGTCCTGCTGGAGGGCTTCCTGGCGCTGAATACGCCGGAAGGCTTCCGGGCCGAGCTGATCGAGGGGGAAATCGTCGTGACACCGCCGCCGGACGGGGACCACGAGGACTACATCAGCCTGATCATGAAGCAGGTGATCAGGCTGGCTCAGACCGATATGGATTTTTCCGGGAACAAAGGACTGAAGCTGACGAGCGGCGGACGCTGTCCCAAGAACCACGTCATTCCCGACGGCACCTTCGCCCCCACCGAACTGCGTCTGTACCGGGGAGCCGACCCTTGGATGCCGTGCGAGGGAGTAGCCCTCGTCGTCGAGGTCACCTCGACCAAGCCCCGGGCGGACCGCACGGACAAGCGTCACTGTTACGCCCGCGGACCCATCCCGCTCTACCTCCTGGTCGACCGGGAGCAGTCCTCGCTGACGCTGTTCAGCGACCCGGAGGGCGACGACTACCGCCAGCACTGCACGATCCCGTTCGGCAAGCGGCTCACTCTCCCGGCGCCGTTCGCCTTCGATCTGGAGACCGAGGAACTCATCTGAACCCGGCCCCGGTCGGCGGCTCTCGCCGGACGGGTAGCATGGTCGGCACGGCAGACGAGCCGGGCGGACGGCCGCGTGGGGATCTTCGGATCTCCCCGAGGAACGTCCGGGCTCCACAGGGCAGGGTGATGGCTAACGGCCACCCGGGGTGACCCGCGGGACAGTGCCACAGAAAACAGACCGCCGGGGACTTCGGTCCTCGGTAAGGGTGAAACGGTGGTGTAAGAGACCACCAGCGCCTGAGGTGACTCAGGCGGCTAGGTAAACCCCACCCGGAGCAAGGTCAAGAGGGGCCGCCGCAAGGCAGCCCTGCGCGAATGATCGAGGGCGGCCCGCCCGAGTTCGCGGGTAGACCGCACGAGACCGGCAGCAATGCCGGTCCTAGATGGATGGCCGTCTCCCCGGCCGCCGCGAGGCGACCGGGCGACAGAACCCGGCGTACAGCCCGACTCGTCTGCCGCCATCTGCGGTTTTGCCTGAGAAAGGGCCTCTGACCTGCGTCGGAGGCCCTTTCCGGTCTTTCGGGGGCTTGCCGCGTTACGCGGCGGAAAGTCCCTCGGAAGTCCCTCAGACAGTGTTGAAAGTCCCTGAAAAGTCCCAGGAGTGTGGGGTCGACGGACGCCGCCGAGCTGGGTCGGAGCGATCAGACATAGTGCTGTTGGCGTTCGCGTGCCGTTCTGCAACTGCCGTGAGGCAAGGGCGTGCCCAGCGGTCGGGTCGGGCATCCAGAACTGGTTGCGTCAGAGGCCAGGCGGCAGAAACTCGACCCATGTATGCGTCAGCTTCCAACTACGCCATGTGATCCCTCGATCGTCGGAGGAGGCAACAGAACGGCGCCGACTCACGCAGGTGAGTCGGCGCCGCACATGACCTCAGAGGTTGATGCGGGCGACCTTGCGGCCCACCTTGAGGTACAGCTCGGCACCATCGAGTGCCCCGACCTCGCTCACGACCGCGCTGAGCACCTGCTGGACAGAAGCCTCCGTGAGCTGCGTGGTCTGCTGCTCTCCGTCCGACTCGAGGATGAGGCGGAGGCCGTTCTGCTGGGCCACGCGGCGCACGGCGGAGATGCTGGGAGCGAAGTCCAGCGTGTGACGGATCAGTGCCCCGAGCGTGTCCTCGGAGTGGTCCTTCAGGGAGATGACGGGGAGGTTCTGAGTGTCGCCGAAGGAGCGCTTGGAGAAGCGCGCCGTGAACTCCGCGCGTGCGGCGGCAGCGGCGTCCAGGCCGTGGAGAGCTGCCACCACTTCCCCGGCGAGGATCCGCTTGATCGCCATCGGGTGCGCGGTTCCCTCCTCCAGGCGCTTGGTGAGCACGCGGATCTCGTCGTCCGTCCACTCGGTGAGCAGCTGGAGGTACGGCTCGGTGAGGTGGTCGGGGATGGACATCAGCCGGCCGTAGACGTCATCAGGCGATGCCGTCAGGCCCACGTAGTTGCCCTTGCTCTTGCTCATCTTGGCGCCCGTACCGTCGGTACCCTCGATGAGCGAGGTGGTGATGACGACCTCGGGGGTCTGGTCCGAGATCTCCATGACCTTGCGGCACATCTGGAGGTTCAGCAGCTGGTCCATGCCGCCGAGTTCGACATCGGCGTCGATAGCCACCGAGTCCCAGGCCATGACGACGGAGTAGACGAGCTCGGCGATGGACAGCCCGTGGCCCTCGGCGAGCCGGGTGCGGAAGTCCTCGCGCTGGAGCGACATGGAGACCGGGACCCGGGCCAGGACCCCGACGAGCTCCGGCAGGGTGACCTTGTTCAGCCACTCGCCGTTGAAGCGCAGGTCGGCCCGCTCGAAGTCGATGAACGGTGTGACCTGCTGCTGGTAGCCACTCAGGTTGCGAGCGATGTCCTCGTCGGTGAGGGGCGGTCGCTCCGAGGAGCGTCCCGACGGATCGCCGATCTTGGCCGTGACGTCGCCGATGATGAAGACGACGTGGTGGCCCATCCGCTGGAACCGGCTGGCGATGATGATCGGCACCGCGTGGCCGAGGTGGACATCGGGCGAGGTCGGGTCGATGCCGTACTTGACGACGAACGGTCGTCCCGCCGCCTGCGCGGCCTCGATCTTCTCGGCGAGTGCCGCGGCCGAGGGGATCAGGTGGTTCGCGCGCCCCTCGACCAGGGCCGCCTGCTCGCGGGGGGAGAGGTCGGAGAGGTCGAGGGAGCGCCGTGCTGTTGTCTCGCCGAGCAGCTGCGCGGCCGTATAGTCCGCGCCCAGGTCCGCTCCATCGAGGATGTGCATGACACGGGTGACGGACTCGCTCAAACGGCTCATGGCGCCTATACGCTCCTGCGTCGGACAACTGGCCTGACCAGTAGTGGGATTGGAAGCGGCAATTTTATCATCGCCAACTTCATTACATCGTCGGATTGATCATGAATGACCCGGTTGTCCCGGGCCTGCAGTCAGCCGCACCAGCGGCCGTCCCGCGACCGTACTGGAAAGCGACCGGAGCCACGGCTTTATCGGGTCACGGGAACGGAGCGTGCCCATGAGCATTCCTGGAATCAGGAGCACCGCGGACAGGCGCTTCTCCCGCTGCATGGCGGATTCCACCCGGTGGCCGAAGGCCAGCGTGCGGAAATGCCAGGAGCTCCTTCGTAGCCGGCGACTGTCCGCCCACGCGGGAGGATTCCCGTCCATCGCACGGAGACGGTCCGAGAGCGTGACGCAGACCTCGGCCCGGTAGTCCTGTGAGACGCCGGGCGTACCGCGGTCGGTCATGCTGCGGGGGTGGACCCGGTAGAAGGTCAACGGATCCCGGAGGGCGATGCCTCGGCCGGCCTCGCGCAACGCGTGGAAGAAGATCTCGTTGCTCACCGGAAGGAGGCTCAGGGCGGCATCGCGGTGGACCACCAGCGTGCTCGTGTTCCCGCCCGGGTGCGGCTCCTTCAACATCGGGTTCCCGTCGGAGTCGACCACGTGCTCCCAGTGCTCGATGAACAGCGTCCCACCTGTCATCGCCTCGGCGCAGGTACGCAGCTTCGACGGGTGGAACCAGTCGTCGGCGTCGAGCGGAGCCACCCAGTCACCGGTGCTGACGAGAAAGGCGTCGGTCAGGGTCTGTCCGAAACCCTGCTGGTTCCTCCGAAGGATCTTGACCTTGTCGTTTCCCGCGTGGCGCAGGCACACGTCTTCGGTCTCGTCGATGGAACCGTCGTCGATGACGATCACCTCGTGCAGGACGAAGTCTCCGGGTTCCTGTTCCAGGCAGCTCGTTATGGCCCGGTCGAGATACCGGCCGTAGTTGTGGCACAGGATCACGCACGAAATACGAGGCGGGCCGTTCATCGGTCACCTCCGTACACGCGGGCGTACTGCCGCAGAATCGCTTGATGTTCCTGAGCCCTGTGGTCGAGGAACTCACGATCCAGACGGCGTGGCCTGGAGTCGAGCCGAGCCGCCGCGTTCTCCAGGGCGGTCAGGAACCTCTCTCCGAAGAGATTGGGGTGCCCCTGCGACCAGTCGAACCACTCAGGCTCCTCGACCAGCCCCTTGTGCTGCTCGTACTGCTCGGTCAGGTGTCCCGTGAGGGAGCAGACCGGGAGCAGGTTCAGGTCGAAGGCCAGCTCCAGCTGGCCGGAGTGGCTGCCCCAGAGGTAGGGGAGCAGCAGCGCGTCCGATGCCAGGCCGGCTTCGACCACTTCCTCGTCCGTGGGATACGGGCGCATGGTCAGACGGATACGGGGATCGCGCCGGGCCGTCTCCAGTAGCAGCGGAGCGCGGCCTCCGTCGGCGAAGTCGGCAGGACTGAAGGCGCGCAGAAGGACGTGGAGGGTGCTGTCGGGGTTCGTGATCCCCAGACTCCAGTTGGCCAGGGTGGATAACTGGTCCCGGCTGGCCCGTGAGGCCCCGAACATGAGGTACCGGGGCGAGGCGCTGGGCTCGCGCTCCAGGCCGGCCAGTTCCTCCGGGGCCGCGACGTACCCGTGGGGGACGACGGCCGCGTCGGGACGCTTGCTGAGGACCTCGGTCAGTTTGGTGACAGAGCCTTCGGTGAGGCAGACCCAGCTCACCTCGGCCGAGTGGAGCAACCGCAGCCGTGTGGTGAAGTCCTCGGCGCTGCCGACCATGGGCCGAGTGTCGTGGGCGGTGAAGACCACCTTCACTCCGTCGCCCACGCACGCGTCGAGCAGGCGCTCCAGAGTGGCGGGGTCCTCGAAGTCGATGTGGTGCAGGTGCAGGACATCGAGCCAGGTGAGAGGGGCATGTTCGAGGAGCCAGGTGGCGTTGACCGCCGTCGGCACCGTGTCGCCGCCGGGGATCTCGGTTCCGTTCAGGATGTGGAAGTCGTGGCTCCGTAGTTTCCACGCGTACGGTGTACGAGCCGGGAGGTGAACGACACGCATGCCCTCGGACCGGGGAACCGCTGTCACCGCTGTTCTACCTCCGCCTCTTCCGCGCCGACGAGGAGCAGCTGGGTGGAGAGGCCGTTGGAGGCGTCGTCGCTTCGCGTGAGCTCGGCGTGGTGGATCGCGAAGCCCGAAGCCTTCAGCAGCGCCTGGAATTCGTCGCTCGCCCACTCCCGCACATGACTGGGATTGCGGGGCGGTCCGGGAGTGTCGTAACCGCTGCGGCACTCGCGGGCAGGCGTGGAAAGTACGGCGGCGGCGCTTCCCTCCAGGAGGAGGCCACGGATCAGGGACAGGGCCGGAACCGGATTCACCAGGTGCTCGATCACGTCGGAGCAGACCACGATGGACCGGCGTACCAGGGCGGGGTCGATGGGCAGACGCTCGGCCGATTCGAGATCGACCTCGATCCACTCGCCGAAGGGGTGGTTGTCGCGGCACCACACGAGGTTGTCCCCGAAGTCCACGCCGATGAAGGACCAGGCCGGGTACTCGTAGGCCAGCGACGCCAGTTTGCCCGCCCGGCCGCAGCCGATGTCGATCACGACATCGCGGCCGAGCTCCCTGGCCCGAGCGGCGGCGTAGGGATAGACGTCGGGCTGCCAAGTCACGGCCTCGTCCGTCTCGTCGAGGAAGTACTCCACCCGGTCCCGGCTGCGGTAGCCGCTCCTGATGAAGTAGGACTCGGCGTCGCCGAGGGGTCGGCGGGCGGTCGTGGTGTCTGTGTGCACGAGATGCTCCTTGCTTACTTCGGCCAGTGGGAGAACAGCGAGAGCATCCGCTCGACCAACTGTTTGCGAACGGTGTGCCATTCGGTGCCGCCGGCACGGCGCGCGGTCGAGGCCCGGGCGTACTCCCGGCCGTCGACCTCGGGCAGGCACGCGTACATCTGAAGGAGTGCCGAGCCGTCGTCGGTGGGGGAGGTGTCGGTGTCCGCCCTGAGCAGGGCCCGGATGTCCTCGGCGCACATGGAGGCGTCGATGCCGGAGCCGGGGATGCTCTTGCTCATCTTGGGGAGGCCACCGAAGCCCGGGATCATCTTGGTGTAGATGCCGGACAGCCGTTCCGCGGGCAGGCCCCAGCGCTTCGCCCCGCGCCGGGCGAGGGCGACGTACTTGTGCTCGTCGACCCCGAGGGAGACCAGGACGTGACGCCCTTCGCCGAGGAGATGGACGAAGTCCGCGGCCATGAGCAGGGTTGCCTGCTTCATCCCGTAGTTGAGGTGGTCGAAGACCCCGTGGTTGCGGTAGAGACCGGCGAGGTCCTCCTCCGCCCACTGGAAGTCGTCGTCGTCCAGGTGGCGTGACAGCAGGAACGCGGTGGCCAGGACCTCGGTCTCGCCCTCCTGCCTGCGCAGCACACCCCGCACGGCGTCGAACCCGAGACGCAGGACGAACTCCTCGTACTGGTCGGCGAGTCTCCGTACCGAGTCCAGGGGCGTGCGGCGGGCGTTGTAGGAGTCGAGATCGCCCAGCACGATCTGCACGTCGAGCCCGCACTGCTGCAGCTTGACGGCGCGCAGCAGCTGAAAGAGGGTGCCGGCGTGGGGCGGCCCCCCGAGCCCGACCCCGGTGGTGACGATCGTGGGCTGACCGTCCGCGACCGCCTCCGCGAACTGGCGCGCTCCGGTATGGCACACCCATTTCGTGTGCAGGTCGTCGGGGCTCATCCCCGCGAGGCCGAAGTCGATGGCGCCGAGCCCCAGACGTTCGTAACTGTGCTGGTCGATGACGCTCTCGTAGTACGCGGTGTCGAACTTCATGCGATTCCTTCCAGCTGAGTCTGATCACGGAGGGCGAAGGCCCGACGGACCAGCGGTTCGAAGCCGTCGGTCAGGAGATCGCCGAGCTCCGTGTTGCGAGGCGCCGCGACGCTGCCGAGGTCCGCTGTGACTGTTCCGTCGGCGAGGACCCAGACGCGGAACGGGTACGGGTCCTCCGGCGCGCGCGTCGGCTGGGCGTAGACCGTCACGCCATTGACGTCGCCGCGCACGTTGTCCACGGCCCGTACGAAGTCGTCCCGCTCGAAGCCGTAGATCTCCGCCTTACGCGTGCTGGCGCGGCCGATGGGGCGGTACTGGGAGATCAGCCAGTACTCGACGTCCGTCCGCTGGGTCACTCCGGAGATGAGCCGCGCGAGGCTCGGCAGCTCCTTCACGGAGCCGGCCGTGGTGAACGTATTGAAGGCGAGCCGCCGCTGGTCGGAGGCGAGGAACTCGACGTTGGAGAGGAAGCGTGCGAAGTACCCCTGCCCGCGGAACCAGTCAGCCGACTCGGAGTTCGGTCCGTCGACCGCCAAGGAGTACACGGTCACGTGGTCGCGGACGCCGGCATAGCGATCGCTGAGGAGCAGCCCGTTGGTGTGGAGGTTCGTCTCGAAGCCGACCTCGGTGGCGTGCTGGAGGGCGACCTCCAGGTGGTTGTCGTACGGCATCACGGGGTCGCCGCCGGTGAAGACGCACCGATGGGCCTCGGATTCGGAACGGACCCGGTCGATGACACGGCGGACCGTGTCCGCGTCGGTCCGGACCCGGTTGCGCTCGCGATAGCAGAAGCGGCACACGCCTGGTGAGGCGCTGGTCGGAGCCAGATCCCAGGCATTGCAGTCGGTGTTGAGCACCAGGTGGACGATCCCGAGCTCGTCGTGCGTCAGCATGATGCCTTCTCCCTACTCCCGGAGCTGACCAGGAGGGCCGTCGAGGAGGCGGGACGCAGGAGCGAGCGAAGCTTGTCCGGGGCACCGCCCGTGAGACGTACGAACTGCTGGAGTGTGTCCAGACCCGCGCCCGCGTCGATGATCGTGAGTGCCCGGTCAATACCGGACTGAATGGTGGGAACCACCTCGGAGGTCAGCATGAGCAGGCCCGCGTTGAGGGCGACCGCGTTCCGCGCCCGACTGACGTCCTGCCCTGCCAGCACGCGTATCGCGGCGGCGACGTTCTCCCGCGGGTCCTCGTACTGGGTGACGGACATCAGGTCCTGCGGCATCGAGGCTGCGCCTTTGCGCACCTCGTTGTTGAACGCCAGATCCTCGTGGCCGGCGTTGATCCGGCAGGCCCGCACCGTGCTTCCGGGGATCAGTTCGTCGACCTGGACCGCCTGGCCGAGGCTGGAGTTGATGACCGTCACATCTGGCAGGCCGAGCCTGGAGAGCAGCCGAGCGGAAGCGCCGACTGCGGGGTGCGAGAGGCCGTACACGTAGGCGGGGCAGGCGACCGGGCTGAGGAGGGCGGGAAACGCCAGACTGAGGGCGTGTACGGCCTGGAACCTGCCTCCGTAGCGACGGTCGAACTCGGGCACCCGGTTCTCGATGGAGAAGAATCCGAAGCCGGTCTCCGCCGTGATGTCGACCATCTCCTGATGCGGCACCGTGTCGCTCGTCGCGCCCACCTGGTCGATGAAGTCGCGGGACCCGGTCTTTGACGACGCGCTGCGCGATCCGAGTTTCGCGACGTGTGCTCCCCCTGTGGCCGCCACCAGCGCGGCGGCGGTACTGAGGTTGATCGTCTTGAAGGTCTTCTTCCCGCTGCCCGTGTAGCCGACGAACCGCATGCCCTCTGGTGGATGGTGGAAGTCCCAGCCGTTTCGGTCCAGGGCCGTCGCGGCCCGGACTGCGGCCTCGACCTCCTCCAGTCTCGGCCCCCGCAGGAGCAGGCCCGTCAGGACGCTTCCCAGCATCACGTCGCGCGTGTGGCCTTCGGGTAACCCGAGGATGCTTGTGATTCCTTCGTGCACGTCGTGGGGTGCGATATCGGCCGACGCGTTGATCTTGTGGGCCAGCAATGGCGTTGTGACCGCCACAGCGGGGGCTCCTTCCCTCATGTGTCGCATGTGAGCAGGACCTTGAACGGACGATGACGGGCTTGGCTGCCGAGGGCCGCCAGCCCTTGTGGCAGCTCGATGAGGGGGAATCGGTCCCGAGTCATCAGGGCAGCCCAGTCGCCGCCCCTGGCGATGACGTCGATGGCGTCTCGGAAGTCGTCGTGACCATCGGCGCGGCAGTACGAGAAGGAGCCGCGCAGGGTGATCGAGCGACGGAAGATGTCCCGCAAGGGGATGGAGAGCGTGACGCGGGGCGCGTAGGCGTTCTGCACGAGCACCGTTCCGCCATCACGAACAGCCTTCAGCGCCTGGCGTATCGGGGCGTCACTGAGACCGGACGCGGCGTCCACGACGACATCGCACGGTGGCATGTCGGCGGAGTGGAGGGTGATGTGCGAGTCGAGGACGTATCTCAGTTGATGCGACCGCGAAGGTTCCCTGACCATCATGTGGACGTCCCACCCCGCCTCTGCCGCGCAGATGGCCGTGCAAACTCCGAGGACGCCGCCCCCGATGATGCCGAGCCGCCCAAGAGGCGTCCGGAGTCCGCAACGGACTCCGTGCAAGGCCACCGCTACAGGGTCGGCGAGGACCCCGTGCGCGGGATCGTGCAGATGAGGCAGCGGGACGACGTTGTCGCGGGGCACCCTCACGGCGTCGGCGAGGCCACCGGGGAGATCCCATCCGATCCGTCGGAGCCTCGGGCAGAGGTGAACATGGCCGCGGTCGCAGTAGTGGCACGAGAAACAGGGGACCAGCGGGTCGACTGCGGCCCAGTCCCCCGTCTCTGCGTCAACCCCGACGATTTCGTGCCCGGGGTGCCACGGTTCCGGTAATCGCCCCTGCCAGGGATGATTGAGCTTCGCGACATCGCTTCCGCACAATCCCGTGTAGCGGGTCTCGATGATCATCGTCTCGCGCTCGGAGGACACGTCGAGCGGAGCCGGAAGCTGACAGAGGATGCCGCCCTCAACGGCCCAGGCAAGCGGGTTAGTCATTGATTCCCCACCTGTCCAGCAGGGAGGGGAGGGCCTCCACGTCGGGTATGGCAGTGCCATGCCAGACGATCTCGCCGAACGCCAGGCCGGTCATCCCGCCCCGGCGGGCCACGCGCAGAGCACGTATCCCGGCTCGTTCCGCGCCGGCCAGCTCGTCACCGCCACCATCGCCGCAGTAGAGGGTCTGAATCGGCGCGACACGGAGCTCTCCGAGGGCCGCGACAAAGAGCTGACGGTCGGGCTTCACCGCACCCGCCCGGCAGCTGAACACGACGGCGTCGAAGTGCGGTGCGAGTTCACTGCGGCGCCACACCTCGGCGATGTCAGGGGAAGCGTCACTGAGGAGGCCCAACCTGACTCCGCGGTCGCGGAGTTCATCCAGTGCGTGCAACAGGGTCTCATCGGTCCGCAACCGATTGTGGGCGAGCCGTGCCAGGAGCGCTTCGAGCTCGTCCGTGCAGGCGGTGGAAGCGTTGCAGCGGGCGGCAAGGCGAATCGCGACTTCGGTCGTGGACCTCAGCTGCCCGTCGTGCCGCGCCCGCCAACTGCCGGACAGAGCCGACTCGACGACCTCCGCGGATACGCGCATGACCTCGGCGAACTCGGCGGCTGCGGCGCTCCGTTCGACTGCGCTCGGGGCCGGGACGAGCGTGCCGAAGAGATCGAGTATCACCGCTGTCGGGCGTGGAGTCGGAGCCACGGAACTCCGCTGGAGGGAAGTGCCAAGCGGTACGTCACCTATTGGGTGTGTGCTGATCGCGAGCGGGCTCGTCGACGGGTGGGTACTCGTCGGCGGATAGCGCATGTTGGGGCTCCATCAGTAGATCGGTGGTCGTGTGCAGAACCGAACTCTCCGGCCGGCTGGGTATCTACGGCCCGACGACGTCTTGGTCGCTGGGGCGAAGGAAGGGGAATGCTCTCTGGGGAACCGGGCCCTGGCGGTGTGCGTTGTGTACAGAACGATTCCACCGGGGAAGGCGCGCGAGCGGACAGATTGTCCGCGCCTTCTTCGCCTGTATCTATTGACTGATCCACCAACTATCGATATGGAGCCGATCGCTTTTGGCATCGCATTCACAGGGGCGAATCGCGCAATTTGTGCCGTTTTCTTCACTCTTGTGCGCGAGGCGTGCTTGATGATCGAGCCTGCACCTGCGGGCGACCATGCTGTTAACACTTGGCGAGCACATCTGTGAGGGCTGGACATTGTCCGTACGCTGAGCGCAGTGCTCCGTCGCGAAGGGAACGATCCACCGATGAGTGAAAACCTGACGCTGGGAGACCGTCTCCGTATAGCCCGCCGAACACGGAAGCTGTCTGCCGCTCAACTGGCACAGAAGGTCGCGATATCGCCCAGCTACGTCCAGAAGCTCGAATCCGGCGCGCGCAAGGCTTCGCCGTCTCTGGTCCTGGCGCTCGCCAAGGCGCTCCACTTCGGTCCCGAGGTTCTGACCGGCCAGCCGTACTACGGTGAGCCGGAGGCTGAGGACGGAGTACACGCAGTGGTCCCCGAGCTCCGGAGGATCATGTTGTGCTACGACACCCCGGACGAACTCGAGATCGCGCCAAGAGCACTGCCGGTTCTCGCGTCCGAGGTCGACCAGGTGGCGGCTCTGCGACGGGATGCGCGCTACGCCCCCATGGGGCCGCTCCTGCCGCCCATTCTCACGGAGCTGACGCATCTCGCTCTCGACGGTCGCAACGGTGACCAGGCCAGGGCGTTCTGGCACCTCGCCCGCGCCTACCGGGCAGTGAACTCCCTCGCGCACAAGATGGGGCATCACGACCTGTCCAACACGGCGCTGGAACGGGTGCGGTGGGCGGCGGACCGGTCCGGCGATCCGCTGATGAAGTTCACCGCTGGTTACCTGGTCGCTGGGGCAATGCTTCGCCAGGGGGCTTACTCATCGGCTCGTCGCAAGCTCCAGGCGCTGCGCCAGGAACTGGAGCGCCTGCAGCCGGAGCGTTCATTCACCGACGACGCGCTCGCGGTGGACGGGGCCCTGCTGCTGAAGTTGGCCGTGCTGGAAGCCAGGGAGAACAACCCGGACCGCGCAGACGACTACCTGCGCGAAGCCGAGACCGTGGCCAGGATGGCCGGCAACCGTGACTCCCTCGCCTACGAGATGTCCTTCGGGCCGACGAACATCCGAATTCACGAAGTGCACGCCATGATCGACCTGGGCGACACGGAGCAAGCCCTGGCGCGACTCACGGAGTGGTCCGACATGCCGGGTGAGGAGTGGGCGCCTCCAACGTCAACGGTGGGTGAGCGGTCAAGCCACCACTTCATCGACGTGGCTTCAGCGAAGCTGGCCGCGGGGGACAGGGCGGGCGCATTTGTGGACCTTCGACGTGCGCGGAAGGTCGCTCCGAACCACACGCGATTCCACCCTTCAGCTCGCGAGACGACCGCGGCGCTTCTGCGGATGGACGCACACCCCTCCAACGAACTTTCTGCGTTTGGTAGTTGGTCGGGAGTTATCACAACCTGAGGAGCAGTCAAAGGACTTCGCGAAGGAAGTCCACGGACAATCTGTCCGCGCACGGAGCCAGCAGGGTGGAATGGTCTTCTCATAGATGGTTGTGAGGAGGCCGTTTCCGTGTCCGATGTCAGTCCACGTGTTCCCGCTCTGCCGCCCCGGTGGATGCCGATAGGCGACGATCCCGAACTGTGCTCAGCGGGCCAATGGTGGGACGCCATCCGCGCAGTAGAGATCACTGGCCGGCGGGCGATAGAGCTCCTCCGGGAGGGCGGCACAGAGGTCGGCCCGGTCATTCTTGACCCCGGGGGGCCGGAGCCTCGTCTGTACTTCCTCGTGCCACCCGGCACTGCCACTGACTGGGAAGAGCCGGGAACGGTGCCCCTCGGACAGAAGTGCCACGTCGTCGTGCCGCCCGCCGGAACCACGGAGCCGCCCGGACTGCACTGGCATGTCCTCCCGCATGGCCCGAGGTCGCTGACGCAGCCCGGCCCGCTGCGCAGAGCACTCCGCCGGGCGCGCAAGGAGCGGCGCGGGCCAGCGGAAGCCGCAGATTCCTGATGACCCTGAACATCTCCCTCGTTCTGCTACTCGGCATCGTCCTGGTCGTGCTGATCCGAGGCGGCACTTTGAAGGCTGGGCCCGCGATCGTGAGCGTGCTCTTCGGATTCTTTCTGGCCAGCACATCGATGGCGCCGGATATCAATCGGTTCGTATCTGGTGTTACGGACATGATCGGCCAGATTCAGTTCTAGCCGACTGCCCGGTCACGCCGTCGCTCCTGCCTGCTGCGGATCAGTCGACCCAGAGGTGTCAATCGCTCTCGATTGACACGAGGACCTTCCGTGATGTCTTTCCCTCATGCTCCGGGCGCACCCGCGTCAACTCTGTGTTTGCTCTCCTGCGGGCCACTGACAGCGGCTCATCGCTTGCTGCGGGATCCAGAGCCACGTTGCCGCTCACGCAGTCGCGGACCGTGCCTGACCGGTTCTCGTCGATGCGTCCCTGAGTGAGACCCAGCTCCCGCCAGGCGTGGGCTGGGTGCGCTCACTCGCCAGGATGAGCGGCGGCACCGTGATCGCTGGATGCGAGGACGGCGCCGTTCGCGTCTGGACCTTGAGGGAGAGCAGGCTCAGGACTCTGGCCAGCGGCTCGAACACCGTGTGGTCCACACAGTTCGCGGCCGGTGGACGCACTGCCGTGGTCGGCGACGGCGCTGGCGGCGTCGGCGTCATCGACACCACGACCGCGACAGTCAGCTGCGCGGCCTTCGAACCCGCGACGGCGAGGTGCTCGTAGGCAGTGCGGCCGACGTTGTGGCCCTGGGGATCATGGACTCGTGAGCGAGAACCGAAGGATTTGGACACCATGACAGAGAAGACTTCCCGAACCTCGGGCGGCGAGGCCGTTCGCGCCGCCGGCCCCATGGGTGCTCCGGTCATCCTGAGCAACGAACCTGGCTCGTTCGCCTGGGATGTGCTGGCCAAGCGCCACCCTGCCCTCATCCAGCAGGTGCGAGACGCCTTCCCGTACTGTCGCCGGCAGCACGAGGCCCTTGACGCCCTGCTGGACGAGATCACCAACGGCGTCATCGAAACGCTTGCCCCCGCGGAACACGACCACGTCCGCTGGGCGTACTGGGGGCAGGAGCACTTCGGGCACTCGTGGTACGACGCTCCGTTCCTGTGGGCGGAGAGCTACTTCTACCGCAGGCTCCTCGCCGCCATCGAGTACTTCGGCACCGGCCCATGGCAGGGAGTTGATCCGTTCGCGCCATTCAAGCAGGCCGAACTGCGCGGCGAGGCGGTGGAGGAGGAGCTGCGAGCCCTTGACGCGCTCGCGGACGCGCCGACCGACGAGCGGTCCACGGCCCTGCTCCACGCCTCACTCTGGGGCAACCGCGCGGACCTTGGCTTCCGCATTGCAGCGGGGGAGCCGGCGGTCGGTGACGCCGCTACCTCCACGCTGGTCGCCGACGACAGCGCCTTGCTGTGGCAGCTTCTGCCCGCCGGAGCGTCCTCCACCGTCGCCGTGGTGGCGGACAACGCGGGACGAGAGCTCATCCCGGACCTGATCCTCATCGACCACCTCCTCGAACAGCAGCATGTCGAACAGGTCCTGCTTCACGTCAAGCCCCACCCCTACTACGTCTCCGACGCGATGACGACTGACGTCGTCGACTGCCTCCGCCGCCTCACCGAGGCTCCCAGCGAAGCCAGCCGGATCGGCAGCCGACTGTGGAAGGCCATGGCGGCAGGAAGCCTGGAGGTCCACACCCACCCGTTCTTCTGCGCTCCGCTGCCGTACGAGGAAATGCCCGAGGACCTTCGAGACGAGTTCGAGAGCGCCACGCTCACCATCCTGAAGGGCGACCTCAACTACCGTCGCCTGGTGGGCGACCAGCTGTGGGACGCCACGGCGCCCTTCGCAGATCTCACCGCCTACTTCCCGGGGGCCGTCGCGGCGCTCCGGACCCTGAAGTCCGATGTCATCGTCGGCCTGGAGCAGGGGACGCTGGACGCTCTCGAACGGTCCGGGGCTGCCTGGCGTACGAGTGGAACTCACGCGCTGATTCAGGTGCGACAGTAGAACCCGGGCGGAGTGACCTCCCGCGCATCAGGTCTCATACCTGGAATGGTGCCCGATGTCTGCGACCCCAGCTCGTGCCAAGGTGATCCGGACGACGGCGCCAAGCGACACTGTCCAACCGCTGCCTGACCCGGCGGACATTTCTCGGTCCGCTGATGCGGCGAACCTGTGCGGACGGGTCAGCGCAGCCCCACGAACACCACAGCTGCCGCCGTGCCGCCCAGGATGGCGCCAGCGATCACCTGTGCCGTCGTGTGGTCGCGCAGCGAGACCCGGGACCAGCCGACGGCGGCGACGCCGAGGAAGAGGAGGGCGGCCCACCAGCCGTAGGCGACGGTGATGACGACGGCGACGCCGGAGGCGACGGCGGTGTGGACGCTGACCTTCCACCAGACGGTGACTGCCATGGTCAGCAGCAGGCCAGCGATCATGGCGGCGACCAGGGCGACGACCTCGCGCGGCGCGTCGAGAGCCAGGAGCAGGCCCGTGCCGACGAGGACGGAACTCAGGGTGACGAAGAGCGGTATCCACCGCTGGGAGCGGACCTTGAGGTGCTTGTCGCTCCAGCGGCCCCGGCGGACTCCGGCGACGATGTAGGCGATCGGCAGGCCGCCGCAGAAGGCGCCGGCCAGCAGGCCCCAGCCCGCACCCGCAGGGGAGTTGGTGGAGTGCCAGCCGATGACCAGCAGGACGCCGATGACCAGGTTGGCGGGCGCCAGGACCTCGGTGATGAGGCGGGCGGAGCGCCGCTCGGGAGGAGCGGCAGCAGTGGGTGGAAGCTGCGTGGTGGTGGTCATGCCGGTGTCTCCTCAAGGTGGGCGCGGAGGAAGTCCTGCGTGGCGCGGGAGCGGTAGGCGGTGTTGAGGGTGGTAAGGGCGCGGATCTCGGTGGCGAGGTCGCGGCCTCCGCTGGCAGGAGGCATGGGCTCGCCGGAGCCGGTGACCGCGCCGCGGAGCCGTTCCTCGCGGGCGACGGCGAGCCAGCAGGCCTCGGCGGTGATGTCGGCGTGGGCGCCGATGAAGCCGAGGGAGGTGGCGTGGTCGTAGGCGCGTCCGCGCAGTTCCGCCGGTGCGTGGTCGGCGAGAGTGAGGATCGAGTCGCGGATCTCGATGGTGCGCCGGTACAGCCGGTCATGCGTACGCAGTGGGTTGGTGGCGTCGACGGCGCGGCTTGGCGGGGTGTCGAGCCGGGTCTCCGGGACGGCGTCGGTGAGGGCGCGCCACAGGGGGTAGAGGCTGACAAGCTGCCAGTGGGACCGGACGCGGGCGAGGGCGCGTGGGGCGGCGGGGAGGGTGCTGCCCAGCACGATCAGTAGGAGGGCCAGGAAGAGCAGGCCCGTGCTGAGCGCGTGGTTGACGTGTTCGCCGAGGGGACTGCTGCCGACGTAGTCGATGAACAGCACGGCGACGCGGTGGAGGGCGTATATGAGACCGACGGCGGTGCCGGTGCCGGTGAGGATCAGCCCTCGGCCGACGAGTCCGCTGTCGGGGCGGCGCCCCCAGCGGAAGCAGAGCAGCGTGGCGCTCAGCAGGGCGGCGCCGAGGTAGGAGGTCCATACGACGCCGTACGCGAGGATCGTGGCGTGGTCGGCGTAGTCCGCCAGGAGATCCTCCGCCTCGTGAGGTTGGGGCGTGGCGAAGAAGCAGGCAGCCAGAAGGACGACCGTGACGGTAGGCACGGCCTTGTGCAGCCTGGATACACGCATCCCGGTCTTCGACTCGGCCATGTCGGCGACGAAGGTGAGGACCGATGCCGCCGCGACGGTCCCGCAGATGTGCTTGATCAGGAACGACAGGTTGGTGACGTGCAGGTGATCGTCGACCGCCGCCGCGATAGCGACCGGCCGAACCGTCATGGCCAGAGCGAGTGCCGCGAAGGCCAGCCAGAGACTGAGTCGTTCGGGTCTCCGGAAGGCGGAGCGGGCACGCCAGAGGGTGACGGCCCAGAGCAGGACGGCGGGTATTGCGTCAATCATCTGTCAGGGAGTCTCAGGAGTCGCTGAGCGCGGCATTGAGCCGGCGCAAGGTGCTGGGGGTAGTCCGGTCGCGGTTTCCACGCAGAGCGGCACGGGTCGCGATGAGGCCGGCCAGCGTCTCCGCGCTCCGCTCCTCTTCGGTCTCGTAGCTTGTGCGGCCAAGGACACCCGTCACGAGATCGGTGTCGAGGTGGTGGAAGGCGCGGCCGAGGGTTTGGCGAGGCGTGTGTCCGAGGAGCATGTGGCTGATCTCGTGCAGCACGATGTGGTCCCGGTGGAGAGGGCTGGTGGCGTCCTCCACGAGGATGTGGTCCGCCTTCTCCGTGGCGAGCCAGGCTCCGCAGGGCAGTTCGTCACCGGTGATTGCTGGGAACGTGTGCAGGTGGATAGGCCGGCCGCGCTTCTTGGACACGCGGGCGAGTAGTTCCTCGATCTTGAAGGGGTCGGGAAGGTCGAGATCGTCCAGGACGGATTTGAGTTGGATTTCCTGATCTTGGGAGGGCCCCGAACGACCGGACTTCATCTGCCCTCCGACTCCGATACTTCTCGAACGTGCGGCTTACTGCCGCGATGCCGTGGCGAGTATATGAATCATTTCCGGTCGCACATCTGGAGGGTTGTCGATTGCGCCGGGAAAATGCGGACAATCAGGTGTAAGTAGGGTGGTGAATCCTTACCGATGGGGCGTTACTTCATGTCGTCGTGATGTTTGCCACTGGAATTCATATTGATGGTCGAATCGTCGTCGGGGGCCCCGAGGCCTTCGAGTTCGCGGGCGCGTTCGATGAATTCGGTAATGATCTTGAGGCTCTTGTCAGAGAGTCCGGATGCACGTAGAGCCACTGATCTCACGCCCGCATCGCGCATGGCGGCGAGCGCGTCGAGTTCGGCGGCGATCTTCTCCGATTCGTCGTCGTCGAAGAAGTAGGCGGGCTTCACGCCGAAGAAGGCGGAGAGGGCCTCGAGGTGGCGCTTGGTCGGATTGTCCTTGGCGCCGGTCCTCAGTTGCCAGATGTAGCTCGCGGAGATGGTCGGGCCGCCCTGCCGGCGGATGCCTGACGCCGCTTCCTCGTAGCTGTACGGGCCGCGACCCTTCGGGTGGACGGTGGTGAACAGTCGGTCCAGGCGGCCGGCAAGCGTGGCCCCGTCACCCGCCTGTGTCGCAGGTGGGTTGTTCTGGTGGTCCATCGTGGCCGTCCTCCGGTCGCGTTGCCTTCACAGGGGTGGATGGTGGCCCTGTCTTCATTTTCGCCAGTTGACATCGGCGCCCCATCTCAGTCTAGTGTGATCATCGTGCCATCCACCCATGAAAACGGTCCATGCCGGGGTGGGGCTAAACGACGATGCCCGGGAGCGGTAACTCCCGGGCATCCGTCGGCTGCCCTCGCCGAGGGCACCCAATGATCCGGGGCCGCGTGGCCAGCTTGCAGGCGACAACCGCGCAGCCCCGTCCACGAGGACGGAGTATCACATGCACCCACCCAGCAAGGGAATCCCGGCAGCCTCGACGCGGGGCCGGTGCCAACGGCTCCAGCGTCGTCGAGCTCGTCGGGAGGGCTGATGGCCCGCATCCGGACAGTCAAGCCCGACCTGTTCGTCAACGAAAGGGTCGCGGCCTGCTCGGTCTCCGCTGTCGTCACCTACATCGGCCTGTTCACCCAGTCCGACGACCACGGGAGGCACCGGGACAACCCGGCGATCATCGCTGGCCTCCTGTGGCCGCTGCGCGCCGAGCACACTCCCGTACATGTGGAGGAGGACCTCCAGCAGCTCGCCGACGCCGGATTGATCTGCCGGTACACCGGCTGCGACGGCAAGCGCTATCTCCACATCACCGGCTGGTACGAGCACCAGAAGATCGACCGGCCCAGCCAGTCCCGTCACCCGGTCTGCGTCGCCCACAGCAGCGACAAGAGGTGCGGCCCGTGCAAGGGAGTCTGCGTCGAGGCCGAGGCGAACACCCGGGGAGCACTCGACGAGCCATCGACGAATCCCCACCGAGCCGTCGACCCGCACCCCGAACAGCTCGCGCGTCCGCACGGCGACCGCACCACGGCGCCGGGCACCAGCGACAACACCCATCCCGACACCGGCGGGACGGTCTCCCCAACGGGAGGGGAACCCGCAGGTCAAGGCCGGTTCGCGGAGGCTTCGACGAACCCTCCGCGAACCCTCGCCGGAGCCTCGACGTCCGGATCCAGGATCATGGATCCTGGATCGTCTTCACCTACGGGACGCGCAGCGTCCGACGGCACGGTCACAGCCGGGAGCCTCCTCGCCGAGTACGTGGGATCCTGCACCGAGCGCCCGCCCGGTGACGTCCTCGGACACCTCGGGCGCCTGCTGAAGAAGCTGCTCGCCGAAGGCATCGACGTGGACCACATCCGCGCCGGCCTCGCCCGCTACGCCGAGATCCAGGGCCATCCCTCCCGGCTGCCGAGCCTGGTGAACGACGCCATGAATGCCCGCGTCCCCGCCCAGACTGCATCCCGGCCCGGCCCGACGCACCGAGCGTGGACCAACCCGGTCGACGCGGCCGCCGCCTACTCGGAGGAGCTGTGATGAGCCGCGAGCCCGAACTCCTCGGCGCGGGAGCCCTCCAGCGACTGCAGCGGATCCTCACCGCCCGGGGCATGAACCCAAAGCACCTCCCCGACGCCCCGGACGAGGACCAGCCCTACACCCCGCTGGGCCTGCTGGACGCCCGGATGCCGCCGCGCTACCGGACCGCCCGCGCCGACCACCCCGAGGTACTGACCTGGACCCGCGGTGTGATCGCCCAGGCCGAGGCACCCAACCCCGGCGCGCGACGGCAGATCACCGCCGGCCCCAGCCTGCTCCTGGCCGGCGTCACCGGCGCGGGCAAGACCCACCAGGTGTACGGCGCGGTTCGAACCCTCGTCGAGACGGGCATCGTCGTCCGGTGGCGGGCCACCACAGCCGCCGACCTCTACGCCGACCTGCGCCCACGCCCCGGACGCGACACCGAACGCGAACTCGAGATGGTCAGCCGCTACCCGCTGCTGATCCTGGACGACCTCGGTGCGGCCAAGGCCTCCGAGTGGGTCGAGGAGATCACCTACCGACTGATCAACCGCCGCTACAACCTGATGCTCCCCACGCTGATCACCACCAACCTCGCCATGCGCGACCTTCGCGAACACCTCGGGGACCGCGTTGCCTCCCGGCTCGCCGAGATGACCACCCGCGTCACCTTCGAGCCCATCGACCGCAGACGCCAGCCCCACGCCGCCTGACCTGCCGCAGGCCGCCACGCCGAGCCGCGCACCCAGCGCGCTGCCCCACGTACTTCCCGACCCAGCAACACCTCTCCGCCGATACTCACCACGCGCGGAGAGCGATCGGAGCAACCGCATGACCCCCACGACGATCAGCCCTGCCCGCCACCGGTCGCTCGGCGACCACACCTGGCAGGACCAGGCCGTCTGCCAGAGCACCGAGTACAACCCGGTGGACCCTGACATCTTCTTCCCGGAGCCCGACGAGACTGGCAAGATCACCGCGGCGAAGGCGCTGTGCGGCCAGTGCCCGGTCCGCCGCACCTGCCTGGATGCCGCGCTGGAAGGCGGCAACACCGACGGCATCCGGGGCGGGCTGACCGAGGAAGAACGCAGGCCCCTGCACGAGAAGATCGCCCACCGCCTCGACTACAGCCGTGTCAACGACACGATCGCGGGGCGCGACGTCCACCTCACCAAGGCCGAGCGCCGCGCGGTCGTCTACGCCGCCTACCGCCACGGGGCGACCGAGCAGCGTCTGGCCTGGCTTCTGAAGATCTCCGAGGAGCATGCCCAGAAGTTGTACCGCGAGACCCGCCGCGCCCTCGTGCACCGTGACCTGGAGCCGGCCACGAACACCACCGCGCCTTCAGAAACCGGCGGTGGGCGCCTGGGCTGCGACGACTTCGGGACGGCGGCGTGAGTACCGCGAGCATGCCGAAGGCGGCACACATAACCGGCTGGGACCGTGCGGTCGTCATCGCCCTGGGCGGCGCGGGATGCGCGCTGTCGTACGACGCACTCCAGCAGATGGCCGTCGCCGTCCACGTCCGCGGTTTCCTTACCTACCTCTTCCCCCTGGTGATCGACGGGTTCATCGCCTACGGCATCCGGGCACTCCTGGTCCTCCGCGACGCGCCCCTGCGCGCCCGGCTTTACGTCTGGACCCTCTTCGGCACGGCCACCGCTGCCAGCATCTGGGCCAACGCTCTCCACGCGGTCCGGCTCAATGAGGATGCGGCCGCCGACACCGGACTCCGGCTTGGAGACATGGTGGTCGCGGTGCTGTCCACCATCGCTCCGCTCGCGCTGGCCGGAGCGGTCCACCTCTACATCCTCATCGCCCGGGGCCCGGCCAAGGACAGTGACCGTGAGGGCCTCGGTCAGGCCAATCACGTCGGTGAGGCTGACCAGTTCGAGGACATCGCGGTCACCCGGACTGACCGGATCGGTCAGCAGCAGCCGCAGGCCGGTCAGGTCTGCGCCGGGCAGCCGGTCACCGCCCTGACCGACCGGCCGCGACTGTTCCTGGACAAGCAGCCCCCGAGTCCTCGGTCACTGACCGGGGACAGCGCTCCGGCGGACAGCAGTAATCCGGTCACCGGTCACTACGAGCAGCCGCCCCAGACCGCTGACCTGCCCGGACAGTCGGACACTCCGCCGCCGGTCACCGGCCGGGACACCAGGACACCCAGCGACCGGCAGTCCGACCCGGACACCGAGGAGCTGCTGAAGATCGCCCGGTCAGCGGTCAGGGCCGAGGACAAGCTGACCCGCAAGGTGGTCGCCCAGGCGATCCGAGGCCAGCAGATCCCCCTGTCCAACGACACGCTGACCGCCCTGATGGCCCAGCTCCGCAAGCAGCACGGACAGCCGGTCACCTCCGCCCGGAACTGACCGGACAGCCCGAAGCGGGTGACCGAGCCGGACACCTTGGCCGGTCACCCGCCCCGGACACGCACCTTCACAGACTCCCGAAGCGGAGCGGAGAGCACCTCATGCGCACCCACCCGGCCACACCTGTCGAGGTCGATTCCTGGCTGACCGTCCTGCACCAGCACGGCCACCTCCATCGCGCCCAATCCGGCCCCGGCAACACCTGGACCGTGCAACGAACCCCGCATACTCGCCCCTGGACCCTGCACCATCCGGTCCTGGCCATGGACTGGATCGAGGAACTCGTCCGCGAAATCCGGCAACAGAACCCGGAGGCTAGCCGGTGACCGCCAACGACCCGACGGTCACCACGCCCGGACCAGAGCGTGACCCCACGACGGCTCCTGGCGGAGCAAGCTATCGCGTACGACGGTCCTACGGCCCGTCGCACGCACTTGCCCCCGCCCAGGAGGGCGGGGGAAGCCCGGCTGGTCCCCGAGCGAGGGCGCACGGGGACCAGCCGGGCAACCGGCACCAGGGGGCGCCGGTCACCGGGGGAGAAGCAAACCGCGCCGAGCAGCGCGAGCAGCCGAGCCCGAGCACGCCCGCCTTCCCCGACCGCACACCGCGCCGCCGCACCCGTAATCCGAGCGAGCGCACCCGCAAGACGACCACCCGCCTGTCCGACGCCGAGAAAGCCGAGATCATTGCCGCCGCCGCGCAGCGCGGCGTCACCGTCGCCCGCTTCCTCGCCACCGCCGGCCTGACCGCCGCCCGCGGGCGCGCCGTCATGCACACCAACGAACGACTCGACACGGCCATCGACGAACTCGCCGCTCTACGCACCGCGCTGGCCCGCATCGGTAACAACATCAACCAGATCGCCTTCGTCCTCAACAGCGGCGGCCACCCGCGCGCCGGCGAACTCGAACACGCGCTGGGCACGCTCACCCAACTTCTCGCCCGCGTCGACGACGCGGCGAACGACCTGGTGACCAGGCGGCTGTGATGGTTCCCGACATCGGACGCGGTTCCCGCACCCACGGCCTGCTCGTCTACCTGTACGGCCCCGGCAGGCGCGAGGAGCACACCGACGCCCACCTCGTCGGCTCCTGGGACGGCTTCGCCCCCGACCCCGGCCGCGACCCCAGCCCCGACCCCGACCCGAAGGTCACCCTCGCCCGGCTCACCGCCGCCCTCGACCTCCGGGTCAAGCAGGCAGGCGACCGCGCGCCCGCCAAGCACGTCTGGCACTGCTCGGTCCGCACCGCCCCCGGTGACCGGCGACTCTCCGACGAGGAGTGGAACGCCGTCGCCCAGCGCATCCTCCACGCCACCAACATTGCCCCGGAAGGTGATCCCGACAGCTGTCGGTGGATCGCAGTCCGCCACGCGGAAGACCACATCCACATCGTCGCCACCCTGGTCCGAGGCGACCTGCGCAATCCCCGCCTGAACTACGACTTCAACAAGGCCCAGGCCGAATGCCGCCGCATCGAGAAGGAGATGAGCCTGCGCCGCCTGAACGCAGGCGACGGCACCGCAGCGAAGAACCCCACCAGCGCAGAGAAGTTCAAGGCCGAACGGACCGGCCGCCCCGAGACCTCCCGCGAGACGCTCCGCGAAGCCGTCCGCCAGGCCATCGCGGGCGCCGCCACCGAAGCGGAGTTCTTCACCCGACTCCACGAGGCGGGCCTGCGCGTGAAGGTGCGCCACGCCCCGTCCGGTGACGCGCTCGGCTACAACGTAGCCCTGCCCGGCGACCGCAACCGCCACGGCGAACCGGTCTGGTACCCCGGCTCCAAACTGGCCCCCGACCTCTCCCTCCCGAAGATCCGCCTCCGGCTGACCGACAGCCCCGCCGAACGTGCCACGCAGCCAGAAGCCGTCAGCACAGCGAACTGGTCGCCGCCCGCCCGAGCACGACGCAGCGCCACCGGCATCGCCGAACGTGCCGTCGTCCTCCTGGACCACGACGACGGCGAAGCCGCAGCCCAGCTCGTCGGCGCCGGAGAACTCCTGGACGCCCTCGCCCAGACCTCCCCGGCCGCCACCCGTACCGAACTGGCTGCTGCCGCACGCTCCTTCGAGAGGGCGACCCGCAGCCACGTCCGAGCAGAACACGCAGAATCCCGAGCGCTCCACTCGGCCGCCCGAGGAATCATCCAGGCCGGCGGCGCCCTCGGACGCGGCGAGGACGGCGGCACCACCGCCATGCTCGTCTCCACCCTGGTCCTGGTCACCCTCGCCGCCGCCCGCTGGCACTCCGCCCGCGGCCACGCCCAGCAGGCCCACGCCTCCCGACAAGCCGCCGAGCACCTCCGCACCGCCTACCGCCAAGCCGCCGTCACACCCATGCGAAAACTTCACGACCAAGGCCTCGCCCTCCCCGAAGCCCAACGCCGGGCGCACGAGGCCACCCTCAGCGCCGTTCTGCCAGAGCACGGCGTACGAGCGAACGGCACGCCGACGAAGACCGACGCACTGATCGCCACCCTCGCCCAGGCCGAACAGGAGGGCCACGACCCCGAAACCCTCCTACGACAGGCCATCAACCTGCGCGAACTCGACACCGCCGAAGACGTCAACGACGTCCTGGTCTGGCGCCTGCGCCGCCTCGCCCAACTCCCCGCCCACCCGGGCGCAGCTCCCCGTCGCCCGCAGGCCGGCACCCGCCCGGCCAAGACCTCGACCAACCGCACCAGCGAACGGAACGCCCCCGCAGCGGCTGCACGCCCTGCCGTGTCCGATCCGCCCAGCCGCCCACTACGTCGCTGATCAGCTCGTCGGGCAGGCCGGCCACTGGCCGACCGGACTCCACGAAATGCCTGGACAGCCGGTTCCACCTGCTGTTACGGATGGAAACAGAAAGCCCAGACCGGGAGATGACACTCGTGCTCAGAACCACCGACCGCACCAGGGAGCCGGCACCCCGGCTGCCCGTCCTCCCCGCCGGCACCGACCCCCTGCTGCAACTCCAGTACGAGACGCACCCAGTCGACGGCCCCGGCGCGATCCGCTGCGTCGGCCACCCACGCGAACTGACCTTCGGCGGCATCCCCGCGAGGTGCTCGGCCTGCCGGGCCCGGCGCGACTGGCTGCTCATCAACCACAGGCGCAACGTCTGGATCCGCTGCCGATGCGGCAACCAGTGGCTCGAACCCGAGATCAGCCGCGCCGCCTTCGACGCCCTGATCGGAGGCCCGGACGGGACGAGCTATCCGAGCGTCGAAGCGGCCGTGATCGCGCTCGGTTTCGACGGCGTCTTCGTCGGCATCTACCTGGAGTAGGCGAACAACACACCAAACGCCGAGGAGCGCTACCGATACGTCGGTGGCGCTCCTCGGCGTTGTGGCCGTGGCCAGCCGCGTGTGCTGTCCTTCGGTAGTCCGCCCCGGAAGTCGCACCCGGGGCACTCGTCCTCACCCTGGACGGCCGCGTACACGATCGCGTCCTCCACTGAGGCTTCGCCGGTGTAGACGGATGAGATGGCGTTGCCGAGCGTGGACCCCGGCCCGAACCCCTTCCGTACTCAAGAGGACGGGACGTTTCGTCGTCGGACGCCGGTAACGCCCCGCCTCGGCGGGGATATCAGCAGGTGCTCATGCCCATGAGGCTGAGGGGATGGGGTGCGTGGACGTGCGAGAACCGTCACACCCACATACTCGTTCTAATCTGCGGTGCCGTCAGCCGACCAGGACAAGGGAGAACCTGTGGGACAGCCGAGGACGATGCTCGCCCAACGAATATCTGAGCAACGGGCGGGAATTGGTGATCCGCGGGCGCTGGTGGGTGAGATGCGGCGCACGGTTCTTCTGGTCCCGTCGACCGACGCTGGTCTGTGGAGCGCTCGTTCCGGCGGTGTTCGGTGGGTCTGCGCGTTCACGGACGAGACGGCACTGGCTCACTTCGCCGTTCGCCGTGCCCCGGGCGACCGTTTGACGGACTACGTCGCGCTGCTCGGGGCGCGGATCGTGGACGAGATCCTGCCAGCCTTGGACGAGCCCGCGGGCCTTGCCGTGGACATCGCGAGCGAGGGCGGGGCAATGTTCTTCCCGCCAGTCACCGGAATCGTCCCGGAGAGTGCATCGGTCGACTCCGGTGCGGCACTGGCAGGGGGCGGCTATGAGCGGTGACGGGGCGGACCTCGCCTTCGACAAGGCGTCGGTGGCGAAGTTCACACAGGGTATGGGTTCGATCATTGATCAACTCGGCGAGCTTGGCGGTGCCACCGGCTCGGTGATGGGCAAGGGGTTCTCGGGGCTGGCCATGACAGGGATGGAAACCGGGCACCGCGGACTGTCGGTGGATTTCGAGGATCTCTGCGAACGGTGGGAGTGGGGGGTGCGCGCCCTGGTGAGTGACGCGAGCGCGCTTGCGGACCGTCTTGGGCTGGCGGCGGGCACGCAGTGGGAGGTTGACCAGTATGTCGAGGGCACGCTGAAGGTCGGAGCCAATGCCCTGATGAACGGCAACCCGCATGCCAGCGAGGAGGACATCGTCCAGCAGGACTGGGGCGACGTCTTCACTCCTGACTACCTGGACCCGGACTGGAGCGCCGAGTCGTTCGTGCAGGCTGGCCAAGACGTGGAGCAGACCTGGAAGGACACCGGCCGCACCGTCCTCACCGAGGGGCAGGGGGAGCGGATGTCGGAGGAGCTCAACACCAGGCTCGGCATCAGTGACGCCCAGTGGGACCGAGCCCTGGACGACACATTCGGGCCGTCGCCCGAGGAACGTGCTCAGCAGGGGCAGGAACAGGGCGGATCGACCACGGGCGGGGACAACTGAACATGGGCATCGGGGATTTCGTCAGCGACATCACGCCGGACTCGGTCGAGAACGCCATCGAGGGCGGTGTCGAGTGGGTCGGCAACCGGGTCGAGGACGCCGGGAGCTGGACAGCGGACCGGCTGGACGACTGGGATTCCGCATCGGACTGGGTCCGGGAGCAGTCGCGTTCGGTGGCGAACCGGATGGGCGCCGAGGTCGAAGAGATGGACCTCGGCCAGACCGAGGACAACACCAAGCTGGTGTATGGCAGCCCCGGGAAGATTCGCTCCACCGCGAAGCAACTCCGGTCGTTTCAGAAGGCGTTCGACGACACTGGCAGCGGGTTGAAGGGTCTCGATTCCTCGCGGCTGAAGGGCGAGACGGCCGATGCGCTGCGCACTGCGGTGAGTACCCAGCCGCCGAAGTGGTTCACCGGTGCCGATGCCTGCGAGAAGGCGGCTGCCGCGCTGGAGTCGTTCGCCGACACCGTCACCTGGGCGCAGAACCAGGCGCAGACGGCGATCGACGTGTGGAAGGAAGGCGTCAAAGCCTCCCAGAACGCGGCCGAGGGGCACCGCAAGCGGATCGACGACTACAACAAGGCCATCGACCGATACAACGCACAGGCCCCCGAGGAGCGCAACCCGAGTTCTCTGCCGCCCTGCCCCGCGCCGACGTTCGACGACCCGGGCAAATCGCTCATGCAGGACGCGCAGGAACTCCTTGCCCAGGCCCGTAAGCAGCGGAACACCGCCGCGGAGATCGCCCGCGCCTCCGTTCGCGCCGTCCGCGACATGGCTCCGGAAAAGCCGTCGTACGCACAGCAGATGGTCAGTGGCCTGAAGGAGTCACAGATCATCAACCAGCACGTCGGCGGCGGCGTCATCAAGGGTGCCGCCGGGCTGGTGAACTTCGCCCGGGCAGTCAATCCGCTGGACCCGTACAACCTCACCCATCCCGCCGACTACGCCACCAGCCTCAACAGTCTTGCCGCCGGCCTAGTCGTTACCGCCAACGACCCGGTCGGCGCCGGCAAGCTGATGATCAGTGACTTCATGAAGGACCCGGCCGAAGGGTTCGGCCGGTTGCTGCCCGACACGGCACTGTCCATAGCCACCGGCGGAGGCGGGGCCGTCGCCAAGGGTGTCCGCCTTGCCGAGGACATGGCCAAGGCAATCCGGGCCCGCAGGCTGCTCGACAAAGCTCCCCACGGCACTCACAGCCGCCCCGATGGGCGCCGCGTCGTCACTGGCACCGACCCGGTGGACCTCGCCTCGGGCCGGATGTTCCTGCCCCAGACCGATCTGGTGCTGCCGGGCACCCTGCCTCTGGTCTTCACCCGCCGCACCGAGTCCGGCCTGCTGGCAGGCCGGTTCCTCGGCCCGTCCTGGACCTCCACCGTTGACGAGCGCCTGGAGATCGACGCGGTCGGCGTCGTCCACGTCACCGCCGACGGCCTCCTGATCCCCTATCCGCACCCCGTCCCAGGCATCCCGACCCGTCCGGAGTCCGGGACCGCCCGCACACTGCTGGCCCGTGACACGGACGGCGACTACACCATCACGGATCCCAGCACCGGCCTGGTCCGGCACTTCACCGCCCCGACCGGCAGCGAACCCGGCGGCGACGGCGATGCCTGGCTGGACCAGGTCGAAGACCGCCACGGCAACTGGTGGGCCGTGGAACGCACCGGGAACGGCACCCCGCTCGCCCTGGCCTGTTCGGCGAACCGGCGGGTGGTCGTCACCCTGAACGACGGCCTGATCACCGTCCTGTCCCTGGCCGGCGCTGGAGAGGACGGGGCGGACCTGCCCCTGATGTACTACGGCTACGAGGGCGGCAACCTCAGCTCCGTCGTCAAACCGTCCGGCGCCACCACCCGGTACGTCCACGACGACCGTCGCCGCGTCACCGCCTGGATCGACTCCAACAACAGCCGCTACGACTACACCTACGACGACCGCGACCGCGTCATCGCCGAAGGCGGTCAGGCAGGCCACGTCCAGATCACCCTCACCTACACCGAACCCGACCCGCAGACCGGCCTTCGCACCACGACCCTCACCACGGCCGGCGGTCACACCACCCGGCATCAGATCGATCACCGCTGCCAGGTAGTGGCCACCACCGATCCGCTCGGTCACACCACCCGCTTCACTTACGACCACCGCGGCAACACCCTGACCCGCACCGATCCGCTGGGCCGCACCACCGCCTTCGTCCACGACGAGGAAGGCCGCCTGCTCGCTGTCACCCGCCCGGACGGGAGCGAACTACGCACCGCGCGAGGCCCATCGGGGCTGTCCACGGAATTCCGCGGGCCGGACGGAGCCCGCTGGCTCCAGGAATTCGACGAGTACGGCAGCCGCACCGCCGTCACCGACCCGGCCGGCACCACCACCCGCTACGCGTATGACAGCCGGGGCAGTCTGACCACCGTAACCGATGCCCTCGGCGCCACCACCACCGTGCGCTGCGACGCCGCGGGCCTGCCGGTGGCAGTGACCGATCCGGTCGGAGGCACCACCCGCCTGGAACGTGATGCCCTGGGCCGGGTCATGTGCACCACCGACCCCGTGGGCAACGTCACCCGGGTCGTGCGGGACCCGGACGGCAATCTCGCCCGCCGCGTCGCACCGGACGGGTCCACCGAGTCATGGACATACGACGGCGAAGGGAACTCCCTCAGTCACACCGGTCCGGCCGACGCCACATCCCGCTTCGAGTACACCCACTTCGACCTGCTCACCACCCGCACCGGACCCGACGGCACCCGCCACACGTTCGAGCACGACGCGGAGCTGCGGCTGACCCGGGTCACCGGCCCGCACGGCACCTGGTCCTACACGTACGACGCCGCCGGGCAGCTCACCTCCGAGACGGACTTCGACGGCCGCACCCTCACCTACCAGTACGACGCGGCCGGGCAGCTCACCGCCCGGACCGACGCACTCGGCCGGACCGTGTCCTACACCTACGACCAGCTCGGCCAGACGGTCCGCAAGGACGTGGCGGGCCAGGTGACCACCTACGCCTACGACCGGGCCGGACGTCTGCTGCACGCGGCTGGACCGGACAGCGAGATCCGCTACGTGTACGACCGGCGTGGCCGGACCAAGACCGAACTCGTCGACGGCCACGCCATGAACTACGCCTACGACACTCTGGGCCGCCGGGCCCGCCGCATCACCCCCACCGGCGCGATCACCGAGTACGGCTACGACGCTGCCGGCCGTACCGCCCGCATGACCAGCGGCGGCCGCGAGATCGCCTTCACCCACGACGCGGCAGGCCGGGAACTTGAACGCGTCTTCGGCAGCTCCCTCGCCCTGGCCTCCGCCTGGGACGAGGCCGGAAGAATCTGCGCCCAGCACCTGACGGTCGGAGGCCGTTCCCTCAACCACCGTCACTACGCCCACCGCGCCGACGGATATCTCACCTCCGTGACCGACGAACTGTCAGGCTCCCGCAACTTCGATCTGGACGCGGCCGGGCGGGTCACCGCCGTCCACGCCGAGGCCTGGACCGAGCGCTACGCCTACGACGCCGCCGGAAATCAGACGGCGGCCTCCTGGCCCGGCTCCCAACCCGGCCACGACGCCACCGGCCCCCGCTCCTACACCGGAACCTCCCTCACCAGAGCCGGCAACGTCCGCTTCGAACACGACGCCCTCGGCCGCGTGACCCTGCGCCAGAGAACCCGCCTCTCGCGCAAACCCGACACCTGGCGCTACGAGTGGGACGCAGAGGACCGTCTCGCCGCCGTTGTCACCCCCGACCGCACCCGATGGCGCTACCGCTACGACCCCCTGGGCCGCCGCACCGCGAAGCAACGCCTCACCGACGACGGCGAGAGCGTCGCCGAGGAGGTCCGTTTCTCCTGGGACGGCACGACCCTGTGCGAACAGACGATCCACACACCAGGTCTTCCACACGTGGTCGCCCTCACCTGGGACCACCGCGGCCTTGTACCGCTGTCCCAGACCGAACGCCTCCTCACCCCGGACACTCGCCAGGAAGAGATCGACCGCCGGTTCTTCGCCATAGCCACCGACCTCGTGGGAACCCCCACCGAACTGGTCGACGAGTCCGGCGAGATCGCCTGGCACGCCCGGAGCACCCTCTGGGGTACCACCGCATGGGCCCGCTCCAGCACGGCCTACACCCCGCTGCGCTATCCCGGCCAGTACTACGACCCCGAGACCGGCCTCCACTACAACCTTTTCCGCCACTACGACCCGCAGATCGGCCGCTACACCTCCCCGGACCCACTCGGCCTCGGCCCCGCGCCGAATCCGGTCGCCTACGTGCACAACCCGTTCACCATCTGCGACCCCCTCGGCCTGTCGCCGTACTCACGGTTCAAAGGTTTGGGCTGGCTGACGGACAAACAGCTCGAACGCGCATCGTTCCGGTACCAGCGGGCCGTCACCGACCAGAGCTACGAGCAGCAGTGGATCCTGCCGGACGGCCGGGAAGTCCACGTCGACGGCGGCCCGCGGGACGGCTGGATCACGGAGGCCAAGTGGACCGGAGGAGACAACCTTGGTGAATGGGAAAAATCCCCGTACAACCCCAATTTCAAGTACTACAACGAGCCCAAGCTCACCGATCAGACCGAAAAGCTGCTCGCCCTCAACGAGGATCTCGGAGGCAAGGGAGTCCGCTATATGGTGTCCAACGAATGGGGTGCCGCGCATGTGAACGACGTGCTGTCCAAGGCCTTCCCCGAGGCCTACGCCAGCGGGCAGCTGAAGGCGTATCACGTGCCCGGCAACGGAATGAGTGGAATGAGTTCATGGCTGTAGTGATCGCAATGCTGGAAGAGCTCCGGGATGTCGCCCCGCTGACCGCCGAAGGCGCGGCAGCGCGGTTCTCAGCCCAGGAGTGGACGCCCGGGGGCAAGCCCCGCGACGGCGTGGAGACGTCGTGGGACAAGGACGGCGTCGGGGGCTGGATCCAGACGTTCAGCAGTGGGGCTGTCAGCGTCAATTTCTACGTCTGGATCCGCGACGTCGACGAGTCGGGCTACTTCGACGACCTGGATGCCGTCTACGAGGAGGGGGAGCAGGCGTTGGCCCGCTTCCTGCCCGAGATCGAGAAATCCGCTCTCGCCCGCCACCTCGACGAGGCCGAACAGACCGCGGCGGACAAGGACGAATTCATCGCGTTGAAGAAGTGGACCCTCGACGGCCGGATCCTGACCGCCGGTGTGATCCAGCAGGACACCGATCTTCCGGTGATGGTCGTGGTGGCGCTGGAGGAGCCCGGCACCGCCTGACTCACCCCACGCCAGGAAGCCCGCGCCACCGGGCGGCTTCCTGGCGTGCACGACTGATGGTGGAGGGACCGCGCATCCAAAGACGAGCCGTACGGTGCCTTTCGAGCTCTGCCTAGAAGGCGGACCACCACTGCTCGTGCGGTCGCAAGTTCCTCAGACGCAATGCTCCTGCTCAGCTGCGATTGCTGCGCTTGGATAGCTCTCCCCGGAAGCCGCACCCGGGGCACTCGTCCTCACCTGGAATATGGCCCTCGTACCAGCCATGGACTGCCAGTGCAGGATCGCCTCCTCCGCCGTGGCCTCGCCGTTGCGGACCGAAACGATGGCGTCGGCGACGACCACCCCGAACACAGCGTTGTCGGGCGAGGGGAATGGAGACCGTTGCATCGACGAGTGCATGTCATGGCCGCAGCGTACGGGCGGGTACGTGCCAGTCAGTCAGACCGACTGGCCTCCCGCTGGGAGGAGCCGTGCAGGTCGCTGTGCAACCCTCGGCCGACCGGCTTCCAGCGGGGCCGGTCCGGCACGCTGTTGTCGTCGGGCGCGGGCAGGCTGCTCCGGCTCTTTCGGCTGCGGGCGGCGCCGACACTGATGCCCAGGTGGGCGACGACCTCCGGGTACCCCCAGAGCTGCTGGTCGTCGGCCATCGCTTCCTCCTCGTTCGTCGAGATGAGCGTACGTAACACGCGGCTGGGCGCACGGCAAGGCCGCCCCTGCCTGATCGGCGCGGGGCGGCCTTCTGCGGCTCTCGGTCAGACCTCGGCGAGGCGATTAGAGAGGTTGAGGGCGTCGGTCGCGAACGCGAGAGCGGCGCACAGGCCGATCACCTCGTGGACGGTCGGACGGACCAGGCGCGGCCAGTCGTCCGGGGCTGCGGGCCAGGAGGCGAGGTGCACCTCGGCGGTGGCCAGGCCCAGGCGGGCGGTGACGTCCCAGCCCGCATGTGGGGCGGGTTCCCAGTGGAGGAGGATGCGGCCGAGGGGAAGTCTGGGAGTTCCGGCGGTGAGCCATGTGACGTCGAGTGGGCCGTCGGGCCGGGCGGAGACGCGCCGGACCAGCGCGCCTCGCACGCCGTCCGGCATGGGACGTACGGCCAGGCCGGTCAGCGGAAGGACGGACGAAGGGCGGGATTGCGGCGACGAGATGGAATCCTCCGTGGCGTTGAGGGAGCGGGTCAGGCCCAGGCGAGGGCGACGCGCGCGCCCATGGAGAGGTAGTCCTCCTGGCCGTCGTCGGCGATGAACGCCACGCCGTCCCGGACGACGATGTCCGCCCCCACGTAGTGCGCGAAGGGGAAGTCGGGGTTGACGGCGAGGCGGACCGGCAGGCCGGGGTCCAGCTCCTGGAGCTGACGGAGCAGGTGACCGACGGTCAGGTACTGGGGCAAGAGAACCTCCAAGTGCAGCAGGGGAAGACAGGGGGACGGGCTGGCGGTGGCGAGGCGGAAGGCGTTGAGGAGGCGGAGCAGGTCGCGAAGGACCTTCTGCCCCTCGCCAGCGTCCGCGTCGCCGGGTGTCCGGAGCACCATGCTCAGTCAGCGAGGTCGCGCTGCCACTGGCGTGTTTCGGCTCGGCGTGCGGCGCGGCGACGGATGGTCTTGGCACGGCGGCCGTACTGATCGGGCAGGTAGTAGCAGGTGCAGCGCGCCGGGCGTACGAGCACTTGCGGCGATAGCTGGGCCGGGTGGCCAGGAGCATGCGCACTGGGAGGACCTTCTTGTCGGACAGCGTGAGGAGCGGGCGCTCCTCGCGAAGTGGATGAGGGAACAGAGCCGGTCGGCCTCGGCCTGCCCCGGTGGTTCGGCGGTCAGCGCGAGGAGTGGGCGACGAGGGCGGCGAGGAATCCGGCAACGGCTTCGGCGGGGGTGTCGAGGCCGAACTCCTGGACCCATGCGTCGCTGTCGGCGGGCTGCACCCGGACGTGCCAGACGATGTTCCGCTTCCAGGCGGCCGGGTCTTCGGGGAGCCAGCCGACGTAGACGCGGCCGTCCGGGCTGGTCGCGTGGACGTTGGCCTCCGGGGTGTCGACGATCGCCCAGCCGAGGGCGCTCAGGAGGCCGAGCACCGGACCCGCGCAGTGGTCGGAGGAGAGCCAGTGGGGGGCTTCCACGGCGGGGCGCACGACGGCGGGCAGGAGGGTGGCAGAGGTGGTCACGGTTCGACGATCCCTTCGTTGACCTGCGGTTTTCCCAACACCCGTACGTTGGCATGCGGCACGCCGAAGTACGTAGTCGTTTCCAGGGGAGGGCCGTCTGCCGTGGGCGAACTGGAGGCCGCCAGCAGGTGGTCGGTGGCGCGGGAATGGATCGGAGAACGCGGTTGTCGTACGTGGGTCGCGGCGACAGGCCGCGCAGCAGCGAAGGGGGAGCAGGGATGGTCGAGGCGAGCAGACACTGGGACGGAGCCGGGCTGGAGCGCAAGATCCGCGCTGCCGGTCGGCCGTGGACGGTGGGCGACATTGCGATGGTCGCCGACGGTCAGTGGGGCGTCGGAGCACAGCCGAGCAGGTGGCCGGACGGGGAGAGGGGCGTGGAGCACCGTGCGGCGGAAAAACTCCGGGTCGAGTTGACGGTGGAGGAGCTGGCCCGCGTGGTGGGCACCCACATCGAGGATGCCCACCATGACGGAGGTCTGGACTGACTGCTCAGCGTCGTGGCGCCGAGGCAGGCGCTGACGGTCCGGCCCCGGCCGAAGGAGTCGGCGGGGCGGGCACTTGGCCCGCGGTGTGCGGTATGTGCCCGGAGCGGGCGACGGCGGCCTGGGGATCAGCGGCTGCGTCGCGGAGCCGACGCGCTGATCGGCGGTGTGGCTGAGGCGGGAGCGAAGGTGCTCGGCCGGCCGTGTACCGCGTCCGTGGTGCGGCTCTGGGCTGCCATCACCCGGAGGTCGGCTGCGGTGCGCGGGGCGCGCGTGGCGCGGTGGACGGCCTGGGTGACCGCCGTACGGCGCACGTCGAGCGGAGTCGGAGCGCGGGAGCCCAAGGTCTCGGAGGTCTCGGCGGCTGGGGCGACCGGGGACAGCGTGACCAGGTGCTCCATCCGCCGGTCGATCTGGTGCCGTTCACGGATCACCGGGGCCGAATCCGCCATCACGGCCGCGGTCGCGGCGATCAGGTGGGACGGGGTGCGTTCGGTGAACACCGCCTCCGCCCGTGTGCTCCAGCCTGGTGGACCGGCCCAGAGTGTGACGGTCTCGTCGTCCCAGCCGGAGAGGCGGTTGTCGATCAGGACGCCCGCCTGTCCGTCGGGGGCGACGATCTCGACGGTGTCACGCTGGGCGCCGCCGTCGAGCGTCCAGCCAGCATCGGTCAGTGGTCGGACGGCGTCGGCCCAGCGATACGACGGGTTGGCCAGGAAGCAGCCGTTGCCGTCGTACGCGTCGGCCTCGGCGTAGTCGTGGGCCAGCGCAGTGGTGAGGCCGGCGACGATCTCGGCCGGGGTGACGTGGTTGAAGGTGGCCGTCCAGCGGGGCGTGGCAACCGCATCCGTGGCTGCGGTGATCTTCCACAGTTCGAAGTCGTCGCCGAACCAGCCGATTCGAATCCGCTGGTCGGGCGAGGTGACGACGAGCTGGCAGGGGCCCTCGTCGAGGTAGTGGTGCGGCCAGTGAGCGACGGGGGCGAAACCGGCGTCTCCGGTCCCGTTGGAGCCGGCCAGGTACATGGGGCTGACCAGCACCTCCTCGTAGAGGTGCGCGTCATCAGGGGTGGGCATGATCGAGGCTCCGGGGCGTGTGGGTGGGGAACGCGCCCGCGTGCGCAGTCGGGCGAGCGGCTGGTGCGCACGCGGACGCCGTGGCGGAGGGGCGGCTCTGGTTCTCCCCACGCGGGTCACCGGGACCGGCCCGGGGCCGACTGGGCGGTCACGGCCGCCGGCACTCGCGGTTGCGGCTGCGGAGCATGGCTGAACAGCGAAGTCGGCGCGACAGCGCTGCGGCGAAGAGCTGCAGCCGTACGGGCGCCGTCCACCTCCAGCGGGACACCGGTGTGGGTGCGTGTGGCAGCCGGGATGGGGCGCGGCGCAGGCGAGGTCCGCCGCTCGGTGAGAGGGTTGCTCCAGTGCTCGACGCTCGCGTACACGGCTCCCAGCGCCTGACCGGCGTCGGTCAGTATGTAAGGGTCGCCGTGGCGCGGCCCCGTGCGGGTAACCAGTCCGTCGGCTTGGAGCCGGACGAGCCGCACCCGAGCGAACTGGTTGCCGAGGTCGGCCCTCTCGGCGATGTGGCCGAGCCGCATCGGACCGCCTTCGTCGAGGACCTGGATCACGGCGGTCGAATGCCGAAGATGCAGACGGCTCAGGGCGTCCTCGACGCGTTCGGCTTCGGGCATCCGGCCCAGCGGCAGATAGGCGTGGGACCAGTCCGACACGGTGCGATGCACGGGATGCAGGGACTCGCCAAGCATGCTGAGCCGGTACGGAGCCCCGCGACGGGCATCCTCCCGGGTGACCAGCCCGGCGGTGCGCATCGTGGCCAGCCTCTTGCCGACGAATTGCTCGCTGATGAAGGGGAGTTGGGCGGCGACGTCGTAAACGCGCATGGGGCGGTTCCCCTGGGCCAGAATCATCGCCGTCCAGGTGGTCCACCTCGGCTCCAGCAGAGACAGCGCGCCCTCGACACGCTGAGCATCGACCGAGCCGATGGAGAAGACGGGAGGCTGTACGGGGGCGGACATGAAATGCCCTTTCTTCGGAAGGAGTCAGCGGGAACGCGAGGGCTTGCCGACCGACGCGGTAACGGGCCGGACGGCCGAGTCGGCGAGGGGGCCGTGGGGTGTGGAGGTGCGGCTGCGGTCGAGCGCGGCAGACACCCGTGGCGTTGCCGCACGCGCTGCGAGAAGGGAGGCTTCACCCTGCGGCGTGAGCGAGAGAAGTTGTCCGGGCCGGTAGAGGCTCTCGCTGGTGTCGTGGTGCAGCAGCCCGTCGGCGACCAGCCGTTGCACGGTCCGGGGCCAGATCGCCGGGTCCTGCCGCTGGGCCTTCTCCCACACCACGTAGGGGTCGTCGCCGATCCCCGTGAGGCGGAACCGGACGCCGCCGGCCTCGACGGCTTCGAGTGCCCTGAGCCTGCGATCACCCGCGACAGCCCAGTCGTCGTCCCGACCGGAATTCTGTTCCTGGTGCAGCTCGTGGGCTGCCGTATTCGAATGGCGAATCACGTTTGCCGCAGGCACAAGACGGCGGTACGCGGAGATAGATTCGTAAAGACGTTCGTACGTCTCGTTCTGCTTCGAGACGAGGTGGTCGACGTGCCGGAGTTCGGCCCGAAGCGAGAAGAGCGAGATGGGCGAGCGCGATGCGTCGAACTTGCCTTGCGCGACGGGGGTGAGTGCGTCGCGCGTGGCCTGGGCCGCGCGCTGCACTCGGCCGTGCAGCTCGTCAAGCTCGTACGCGGCCTTGATCACCTGTGTCGCAGCGTCGTACTGCGGCTCGCCAGGGCGGTACGTGACGCGGAGCGTGCTGGGTTGTGAGACGCCGAGCTTCTCGGCGACGAGGCGTGTACCGGGGTACCGGTTCGCGTTGTGGGGGTTCACTCCGCCGCCTCCATCCGGGCGAGGAGGGAGCGGACCAGGGTGGGCAGACTGCCGGGGCCGTCGCCGGCCGAGATGTGGTCGGTGGCCTCGTCGAGGACATACACGGCGTCTTCGAGCAGGCTGCTGGAGATCTCGATGCAGGCGTCGGTGACCCGGGAGGCGGCGAGCAGTGACTCGGCGAGGACCGCGACGTAGTCGTCCGGCGCGAGGCCGGCGGCCTCGGCCGCGGTACGGATCGCCGCGAGCTCCAGCGCGTTGAACGAGAAGTCGAACTCGTTGTCGTCGGGCGTGGTGACGGCCGGATCGCGGGGCTCGGTGGGGATGCCTGCGCGGGTGCAGATCCGGTCGACTGCGGTGGTCAGCTCGGCGAGGGACTCGGTGAGCCAGCCCAGGGTGGCGGCGTAGGAGGCCAGGGTGAATAGGCCCGCCGGGGTGGTGGGTCGCGGCTCGGCGGCCACGAACTCTTCGAGGCGGTCGTTCAGTTCGCCGACCACCCGGGGTCCGGCTGCGAGCATGCCCAGGACGGGGTGCAGGTAGGAGCGGCTGGGGGCCGTCGGGTATTCGGCGGTGAGGATGGCGGAGACGCTCTGCGCGGCCTCGGTGAGGAGGCCAGCCAGGTCGGTACGGGACAGTGGAGTGCGGTCGGCGGTCATCGCTGGGGGGCCTTTCGGGAAGCGGCACCCGTGGAGTGGGCCGCTGTGGGTGGAGCTGTGGGGGAGGCCGTCGGGCGACCGGTGGTGAGGGAGGAGCGGGACCGGGCGGCGCGTACGCGGGCCTCGGTGGCGGAGGCCGTCTTGGTGTCCTGCTGGGGGCCGGTGCGCAGGTGGGCCGAGCGGTAGACCGCGTAGTCCTTCCGGCTTCCGGCGGCGACGAGATAGACCTCGTGTTTGTGGGTCGAGGTCGGTGGGGCGGGGCGGAACTGGATGACCATCCGGTAGGCGACGGAAGGGTCGACGTAGACCTTGTGGAAGCCGGCGAGGCGGCCCTTCAACGGCAGGCAGTCGTCACTTCCGTGGACCAGGTTCTGCAGTTCCAGCAGCGCCAAGTCCCGGACCTCGTCGGGAAGTTCACGCAGGTCGGCGATGGCGTCGGGGTGCGCGGCGAACGCGAAGCGGGCGCGGCTCACAGCAGCCTCTCCTGCCCCGGACGCTGGACCGCCCCCGCCGTCGGCGGCGTGCGGGTGGCGTCGAGGCCGGACTTCGGCGTCGTGGACGCGGCGGCCGACCGGGCGAGGGCGGTACGGGCGATGCGGGCACGCAGGACGGCGCCGTTGCGGCTGCTGTACTCCGGCGGTTCCGGCAGCGGGCCGCTGCGGTCGTTTAGCCAGGAGTCTGCGGCACCCATGTCGGCGAAGGCGCCCTCACGCATCGTGTATGTGCCGGCGTCATGGTTCCACTCTTCGTGGAAGACGCGAATCGGTGCCTGACTCGCACTGGAGTCGCGGGTCAGCACCCAGGTCTCGCTCGGGTCATGGTCCGAGGTGTGGGTGTCGAGGACTTCGTAGCGAGTGCCGGACTCCCGGATCTGCTGTTCCACCTGGAGAGTGAGGTCGTCGTCAGGTTTGGGGTAGTCGCTGCCGGCCACGCCGATTTGCTCGGGCGGGCAGCCGCGTTCGACGAGCCAGTTCTGGGCGAAGGATGCCGTGGCGTGGTGGCTCGTCTCCAGAGTGAACGTGGAAAGGCTGAGATCCCGCGCGACCACGATTGCGACGAGTTGCGGCGTGCTGGGTATCCCCCACGTGGCCGACTGGTCGTGGGCGAGGACGAAGCTGTGCGAGCGGTTGGGAGCGGAATGGTGCTGGGGCAGGACCTTCAGGTCACCGGGCCAGAGCCCGTCCGGCTCCTCCTCCTCGGAGGAGGCATCCGCGGGCGCGAGCTTGTCGAGGTCAAAATCGAAGGCGAAGTCGAGGTCGTCGTTCACGCCGCCACCTGCGACTGCTCGGGCGCCGGGGCGGCCAGCAAGCGGTGGTTGGGCCGGGTTGCGCTTGTCGTGCACGCCGCGAAGGGCCCGTCGGGGGCGCGCAGGTGTACCAGCGCCTGGTCCAGGTGGTCGCGGTGCCACGTCGAGGGACCGGACAGACCGGCCTCCGTGTCGGTGAACTGCTGCCACGCGAGCCAGAGAGCGTGGAGCCGGGCGACGGCCTCGGGGTGCTCGTGCCACTGCGCACACCACGGGCGGTTGGTACTGATCTCCCGGCCGTAGACCGGGAGAAAGAGGTGGTGCACCCAGTTGCTGAGGGCGGTGAGTTCGGCGGCGTACGCCTTGCCGCCCAGGGCGACGATGAACACCGAGGCGGGGCCGTCGGCCTGCTTGGTATCGGCCGCCTCGGCTGCCGAAGCGCCGTCTTCCTGCTGGTGGTCAGTCGGATCGGGCGTGGGTTCGGGTTCGGAGCCGAGGCGGTCGAGGATGACGCCGTGCTGCCTGACCTCGGCCATGGTCTTGGCGAGGGTGCTGGCGAGGTCGTCGAGGTTCCCCTCCGGGACGCGGAACGGCTCGGGGGCGGGGGAGGTCGGGCTGGTGTCGGGCATGGGGGCGTGCTCCATCTGTGAGACGGCGACATGCCCGAGAGGATCCGGAGAAACCGCGGTTTGGCCGGGCCGGGAAAACCCGGTAGTAGAGCGCTACCCGCCCGCGCAATGCGAGCAGCGCGGGAAGGGCGGTGCCAGCAACTGACGGCGCGCGCCGCCTGTTGGGGTACGACGCCGTTGCCGAGCGCGGTGAGCTGCGCCGGCCGTCCGAGCCCCGGGGTGGCGGTGACCCAGCCGGAGTCCAGGCCCTGCATCCACTCGACGAAGTCGGCCCGGAGCCGCCCGCCCGCGTCCGTGGGGTCCGGCGCGGGACGGGTGAGCATCTCCCATCGGGTGATAGCGGCTGCGTACGCTCCCCACCGCCGGTCCGGTCCTCGGCCTCCGGCGACTCCTGCGTCCAGAGCGGCAGGACTACCGCCGACACGTGAGGACGCCACCCCTTCCCGGGGCGACGGCCCGGTGCGCCCGTGTCGCTGGTCCTGAGTGTGGGCAGCAGCGACGCCGCTGCGCTGGGCAGGGTCATGTCGCCATTGCCGTGCCGCTGGTTGGGCGAGCCTTTGATCCCGTCCGATGCCTTCGGGGTTGGCAGCAGCCACTCGACCTCGTCGGCCAGATTCGGACCGTGCCCGCCGCTCTTCCGCTTCGCGGGGTGCTGGGAGCCGCCGTTCTTGCCGATGTTGCTGGTCGGCGTCTTGAGCAGGGTCTCCGGCGGGCCAGGCGGCGAGGAAGGTCCGCTCGCGGCGGTGCGGGGCCCCGACGTCGGAGGCACGAAGCACGATCCACTTCGCGTCGTACCGGAGGTCGGCCAGGGATCCGAGTACGGCACCGAGTGCCCGCAAAGGAGGCTGACCTGGGGTGTCTCCCAGACACCACGGGCAGGGTTCCACGTCGCCAGGGGAACCGGCGGGGGAGGTGAGGAGGCCGCGCACATTCTCGATCACAACCAGGCAGGGTCGGAGGGCCTCGACCGCACGGGCGACGTGCAGCCAGAGCCCGGAGCGGGTCTGGGCGTTGAGTCCGGCCCGGCGGCCGGCGACCGAGACGTCTTTGACAGGGGAAGCCCGCAGTCAGGACGCACACCCGGGGGACGGGGGACCAGTCGACGGCAGTGATGTCGCCCAGGTTGGGGACGCCCGGCCAGTGGCGGGCCAGGATGCGCGAGGCGTTCGGATCGACCTCCGCGTGCCAGGCCAGGGTGCCGCCGAGGGCGGACTGCACGCCCAGGTCGAGGCCGCCGTACCCGGAGCAGAGCGACCCGATCAGCGGAGGACCCGCGGAGGCGGCGCGCAGGTCGCCGCTGCGCAGGGCCAGAGCGTCGGAGGAAAGGGAGTCGATCAAGGCGAAGTCCAAGGAAGGTACGGGGAGATGGGCTGGGCGGTAAACGGTGTCAGGGGCGGGCGCGCGAGGGCGGCCGGGAAGGGGCCGCTGCGGGCACGGGACTGGGCTGGACCGGAGGCGACGGAGTCGGCCGAGGAGCGCTGCGGGCGCGAGCGGCCTGCACCCGGGCCGGAGGCGGTCCGCCCGCCGATGGAGCGGAGGCCGTCGGCTTCGGAGCCGGACTGCCCTTCGCGGTCGCCCAGCGGGCACGCACCTCGTCGAGCGGGCCGAGGGCGTGCAGGGCGTGGTTGATCAGCCGGCCGGGTCCCAGGGCCTCGTCCTCGGCCAGGGCCCGGACGGCGCGTGCGGAGGCGGCTGCGGTGCGGGTGAGGGAGGAGCGCATCACCCGGTGCCCGAACCATTCGGCGCTGCCGGGGAGCATGCCGTCGCCGATGGCGATCAGTTGCTCGCCCGACAGGGTGCCGTCGGCCAGGAGACCGCGCCGCTGGGCCTCCCAGAGCAGGGTGATCCGGTCGATGGGCTCGCCCCGATGATGCAGCGCGCCCAGGCACCGGTAGACCTGCCCGTGGGCCGGGTCGGCGAAGTCGACCGGCCGCAGCCAGTCCACCACTTCATCCATGGCCCTCGGCTGCTCGGTGAGGACGGCAAGGAGGAACCGCTCGTCCTCGGCGACCTGGTCGGACTGGACCGGCGGCGAGACGGTGGTCACGGCGGCGGGTGCAGTGGTGGGCGCGACCGGGCGTGGATCGGTTCCCCAGCGGCGCGCGAGATCGGTGAGCACTCCTGTCAGGACGTCCGCTGTGCGCAGCGCTCCCTCGACCTCGCCCTGGACGGCGTCGGCCCGAGCCGCCTGGTGAAGGCGGATCGCGTGCTGGGCGATGGTGCGGTGGATCGCCCCCTCCAGGACCATGCGGCCGTACACCGGAGCGTGTTCGAAGCGAGGGCAGGCCGAGATCAGGGTGTGGGCGTACGACGTGGTCAGCCCCCGGACGTGGAGGCCGGCCTCGTCGACCGCGTTGTTCACCCACGACAGCGGTACCGGACCGTCGTCCGAGAGCGCGGAGTGGCCGTCGTCTCGGAGCGTGCGGAGCGCGCCGAACAGCGCCTGGTGGACGGGCCGGTAGAAGTGATCCGGCGCGAGCCAGTCCAGGCGTGTGAGCTGGCCCGGGTCGATCAGCACCGCGCCGAGGACCGCCTGCTCGGCGCGCAGCAGCGGGTTCATCGACGGTCTCCCGGATCAGGTGCGGAGGACCCGCTCTGCCGGATGACGAGGCAGGCGACTGCCCGGTCGGCAGCGGCCATAGCCTGGGCGAAGTCGTCCAGGACGGTAGTGAAGGCGGAATCAGAAGCGGGAATCGAGCCGGCCCTGCCGACCAGCCACCACTGGCCGTCGCGCAGAACGACCGGCGCGTGGGCCAGGGGCCGGGGACGCGACGTGGGCGCACTCATGCCGACAGCCCGAAGTCGTCGTGGCCGATGTTCTTCGCGAGGGCCCGCTCGGTGATGGCCTTCGTGGCACGGGCGGAGGCGGGCCCGACGACCTTGGCAGCGGGCTCCTTGTACCAGGGCTTCAGGTTGAGCATGGCGACCCGGATGCCGGTGGCCAGCAGCAGCGCCTTGCCCTTGGGCAGAGCACGGATCGCGTCGGGCGGCAGGATCCGCTCGGTGCGCATGCTCACCGAGGTGGACTTGCCGCCTTCGCTGGTCGACACCGAGGTGGTCTGGACGTCGTGGTCACCGACCTGCCTGCTGAGACGGTCGGCGAAGTCGGCGTCATCGATACCCGACCCGATGATCTTGACGGTGGCTGCGGACCACAGGGCGTCCATCCCGGCCTCGCCCCAGCACCGCTGCCCCTGCCGGTAGGACTGCAAGATCGTCATCGGGATGACGCCCCGGCTGCCCAAATGGCTGTACAGGTCGGGGAGGTCGGAGATTTTGCATACGTTGGCGGCCTCGTCGAGGACGCACAGGGCGGGCGGGTCGAGCCGTCCGCCGGAGCGCTCCGCGACGACGACGGCCGCGCGCATCACGGCGTCGGCCGCCGCCGCGATGATCGCGCTCGCGCTGCCGCCGCCGTCCTTGCTGAGCAGGTACAGCGTGTCGCGGGAAGTGGCGAACGCGAAGGGCTTGAACTCGGGGAGGTCCTCGTTCGGCGTGACCCACGCGGCGACGTCCGGGTCGAGCAGGCAACTCGCGTACTGCCTCGCGGTCTCGTAGATGCCGTCGCGGGTCTCGGTCGCGCCGGAGACGGTGCCCTGGAGCTGGGCGGCGACCGCGTGATGGCCCGCGTCGGTGAGCAGGTCCACCGGGGTCCGGTCGGCCGGCATCGCGAGCCAGGCCAGGACGTCGGTGACTGGCCGCCGGTGGCTGGCGGCGGCCAGGAACAGGGCGCCGAGCGTGTTGGACGCAGCGGTCGACCAGAAGTCGGAGCCGCTGGACTCGTCCACGCTCGCGGCCACGAAGTGCCCGGCGAGCCGCTTCGCGCCGGCCAGATCGCGGGCGTCGGCCAGGATGTCCCACCACATCTCGCGCGGATGGTGAGCGATCTGCTGGGGATCGAGGGTCCAGACCGTGCCGACGCCGGCGCGGGCGTCCACGGTGGCGGTGAACGCGTCGTTCGCGGCCTTGTTACTGGTCAGCAGGACCGGGCCGGGCGCCGAGAGGATCGCGGGGATCGCCAGACCGGACGTTTTGCCGGAACGTGGGGCCATGATCGCGACGATCACGTCCTCCCAGGACGCGCGGACATCGGCACGCCCGGGGTCGAGGGTGCCGAGCAGGATGCCGCGGTCGGAGGGAGCGACCTCTTTTACCCTCCCGGCCGCTCAGGGACGGCCGCAGGCTCTTCGCCTTGGTGGTGATCTCCTTGTCCAGCAGCGACGCCACGTCGCTTTTGCGGGCCAGGCCGGACTTCGCACCGGAGCGCCAGCGCATCCACAACACCAGGCCGGTGGTGAGCAGGGTCAGGGTGAGCAGGCCGGGGATGATGCGGGTGCCGACCAGCAGCGCGGTGCTGCTCAGGGCCGGCCACAGCACCTCGGGGTGCAGCAGGGCGTCGGCGCGGAGCGGGGTCCACGGACCGCTGCCGACCAGGGAGTTGGTGAGGTTGCCGGTCAGCCAGGCGAGGGAGGCGAAGGCGAGGGCGGCTCCGACGGCGCCGATCAGGAAGAAGAGGAGCGCGTCCGACCTGGTGGTGGTCGAGGGCGCGCTGGTGCGCGGGGAGGGCAAGGTGGTTCCTTGGCGGTGCGAGCGGGCGGGGGGCGGGGCACGCTCGGCTCTCGTGCAGTTCACGGGCTCACTCCTTGAGGATCGAAGAGAAAGGTTCAGCGGAGGCGGGTGACGGGGCGGGCGGCAGGAGGTGACGGCGCGGCGGGCGATGCGGTGCTGGTGGCAATGCCGGCGGTGGTCGTGACCGGCGAGACCTGGCGGGCGGCGGCCAGACGCCGGCTTTCGGGATCGACGACCTCGCCGACGAAGCCCGGATCTGGGGCGGAAGGCGCTGCGGCGACCGGGCCCGCGCCGAGGACGTCGTCGAGCAGTTCCCGGGTCCGCAGAACGTTGACCATCTCGTGCAACCGGGGATCGGTCCGTTCGGCAGGACATGCGGCGAACCCGTCCTCGGCGACCTCCAACTGTTCCCGGACGTCCTGAAGCATCCCGAGGGCGGCGGCCAGCCGTGTCCAGGTCTCGAAGGCGGGGTTGTGGTGCGGGTCGTCGAATGACAGGCGGACACGGGTCCAGTCAGCCGCAGCGGCGACGAGTTCGGTCAGCTGAGGCAGCGCGCCGACCAGCGCACCGTTGACCCCCTCCAGAATTTCCGCGACTTCGGCGGGCGATGCGTCCTCGGCGAGACAGGCGATCATCCCGAGGACGGAGTACGGGCGTCGGAAGCACTGGGCAGGTGCCGGACCTGCAGCGGCTCGTCGGAGCCGGGCGCCACACCGCGGTGGGCGAGCCGGATGTTGTGCTGCATCGCGGCACCGACGGCCTCGCCGATGCTGGAGTAGTACTCAGGCACGCAGCCCTCCTCAGAGGTTGTCCCAGGCGGCCGGGAAAAGGGCGAAGACGGCCTGGGTCACCGCCGGGGGCCCGAGACACGCGACGGGTGCACGGTCGCGTTGGATGGCGCCGTTTCGAAGCCGGGCGCCGAGGAGACCTTGGCCTTGGCCGCTGCGGGCGACGTGGCCAGCGCGGCGCCCCGATGGTTGGGTACCGCCGAGGACCGCGTTGGTTCCTCGGTGCGGGACTCGGAGGCGGTGCCGACGCGGCGCAACTCGGCTTCAGAGCTGATGAGTTCGGCCTGTGCCGAGCTGACGAACTCTGCGGCGAAGTCGAACCGGTCGGCGAGTTTGTACGCCTCGTCGTCGAGGTCGTAGATCTGCTGGCCTGCAGCCTCCAGTGCTTCTCGGAGGCGCTCCAGGGCGCCGTGTTTAGGGTGAAGGAGGTGGTCGACCGCCCGCTGAAGGTCGGCCCCGTCCTCGGCTGCCTTGATCCGGTCGGTGATCTGAAGGAGTTCCGCTCCGGCGGGATGGGGCCCGAGGACAGGCACCGGGGGGCTCATTCGGGCCGTGTCCAGGGAGGGCGGCAGAGTGACGTCGTAGCGGGCGGCGCGGAGCATCTCGGCCGCGTGGGTGGAGATGGCGACCTGGTCGACGATCGGCATGGTGCTGGGCAGGCGATGGCGCCGACCGTGCCAGTCGTCGATCTGCTTGAAGCCGGCGTGCTTGAGGAGCTGGGCGGACAGGTCGTCGGTGGCGCCCTTGGCGACGACGCTGCCGCTGAACTCGGACGTGATGATGATCGAGGGGGCAGGCACATGGGCCTCCTGAGTATGGGGGCAGATTTCCCAGTTCGGCGGCGCGGCGCCGTACTCGGGCTGGCAGGGAGAGAATCCGCCGGATTCGGGGTTTGGCCCGGCCGGGGATCGCTGGTAGAGGCCCCGGCGCGGAAGGAGACGGGTGCCCCGCCGCAGCGGGGCACCCGGGCGGTCAGAAGTAGGGGTTCTCGGTCGGCCGGTCGGCCTCGGTGGCGGCCTGGAGCAGCTCGGCGAGGTCGTCCGGCTCGGAGGAGCGCTGGTCGATCCACCACCCGGCACGGGTGACGGTACGAGCGGTGTCCTCGATCCCCTCCCACTCGGTCGCGCTGGTTGCGCCTTCGAGGACCAGAGCGGTGTGGGCGGCGGCCAGGACCTGGTGGCGACAGCGCACACCCCAGGCGACGGCCCGCTCAGTCCCCTCCAGAGGGGGCATCCGGTACTGCTCGGACCAGGCTTCGGACTCGGCCTGCTCCTCGGCGCGCTTGGCCTTGAGCCAGGCGGCCTTGTCCTGCTCGTCACCATCCTTGGAGGCACGCCAGCAGTCGGTGCACTCCTGCTTGGCGAGCCACTCGGCGAAGCCCGCCCGGCGGTCGGCCGCCCGGTCGGACAGATCACGGTCGGCCTGGTGACCGCAGGTGTGGTTGATCGACCAGATGGTCTTCACGGCCATGAGGCAATCTCCTTAAGGAAGTTGGATCAGCGAGTGCGGGAGAACGCGATGCGCGGGTCGACCGGACGGGACGCCGCAGCCGGGTCGGCGGGCGCGGGGACCGGCGCCTTGCCCGGGAAACCGGCGCGGGCGGGGCTGGCAGCGAGCGCGGCGGCGCTGATCGGAGACGCACGCGGGGCGCCCTGGCCGCGTTCACGGGACGCGGCCGGTAGGGGAGCAGGGCGCGGGCGTACTGCTACGTCCTGAGCGAGGCGGGGCTGCACCGCGACCTGGACACCGGATTGGTGCAGCGTCAGCGTGGCGTCGGCGACCTTCCCCAGCGCCGCGTCCCGCCCCGTGGTGGCGGGCAACGTGTAGATGTCCAGGCCCGGGTTGTGCCGCCAGCCGTGCTCCGCCAGCGCGAGTGCGGTGAGCCCGGAGACGCGGTTGTCGACGGCCGCGACGATGCCGAGGCGTGGATGCTCGGCGAACGCGACATCGGGCTCGCCGAGCGGAACCCGGTCGCGGACGGGCGCCGCATCGCGGACCGGCGAGGGATCGAGCGCGGCGTCGACGTCCACCCGGTAGCCGGACTTGCGCAGCAGTTCGACGGCTCGGGCCGTACGGCCCTGCCCGTCACGTTCCTGGTCGGCCAGCGAGTACAGCGTCGGCTGGCCGGGAACGGGGTGGAAGTCGAACCGCTTCAGCATCCACGCGCTCGCGGCGAGGTTCTTCGGGTTCGCGGCAACGATGCCGTGGACGGGGTGGTGGCCGAAGGCGAGATCGGGCAGTACGTCGTAGTGGCTGGGCATGGCGGATCCATCCGGGGTGGGCTCGGTCGCAGTGGTAGTCGCGGGACGGATCGCTTCTGCCGATGCGGTACACGAAGAACTCCAAGACGGCGGGGGTCAGCGCCCGAGGGCGGACGAAGGGCGCGCGGGCGGCAGCGCGGTGTGCGCGGACGACGCCGTCGGCGGGCCGGCCGGGACCGCGTGCTGTCCGGCCGACGGCGAAGGAGAGAGAGCGGCGCTCACCCGTGACGGGTCAGGGACGAAGCCCGCGCGGTGCGGCGCCGCGTCGGCGGCGCGCTCCTCGACGGATCGTTCCTGTTCCGGGCGTGGCGGCACGCCAAGCCGGTCCAGGTGCGCGTCGACGGCGGTGAGCAGGTCCGGGACGCTGCCGCCGTGCCGGGCATCGGGGCCGTCGGGCTCGGAGTCGTAGACCACTTCGTACACCGCGGGCTCGGCGGACCGGTGACGGGTCACCGTCCAGCTCTCGGGCGACTCGGGGTGCTCGGACGACGGCTCCTGCGGCGGCGAGATGATCAGCGAGCTGCCGTCCGGTAGCTCGGCGTGGACGATGTAGTCGCTGAGGCCGTACTCGACGGTGCACTCCAGGCCGCGCTGCCGGAGGGCAGTGATGAGGGCGGCGTACCGGTGGGCCTGTTCGGAAGCCGCAGGCCGGGAAGACGGCGCACTGATCCGCGCGAAGGTGGTGAGGACGTTGTCGGGGTGCATGGGTTTCTCCGTTGCCGGACGCCACGCGCCCACGGCATGAGCCGCAGGAGCGTGGCGCTGGAAGAGGTGCGGTGGGCCACGAGGGTCCGGAGAACGGCCGGTTTGGCGCTGCCGTAACTCGGTGCTAGGAGCGTCAGCGGGCACGGCCGGGGGCCTGCGGATTTGGCGCCGGGGCGACAGGAGGCGAAGCGGGCAGGGAGGCGCGGGCGCTGGGAGCGGACCGGGCGAGGGCTACTCGTGCCCGGTCGGTGTGCGCGGGCCGTTCGAGGTCCGTCCGGTCGGCCAGGTACTCGGCGGCCCGGACGAGCGCAGGGCCCTGGTAGGACAGCTCGTCTGCGTAGTGCCAGCCCTCGGAGTTGCGCTGCTCCTCCGCGCTCTCCTGGTAGAGCTCTCGCGAGCCCGGTTGCGAGGCGTCCATGAGCGCCAAGATGTGGTCCCATTCGTGGCGGATCTGGCCTGCTCGTTCCAGCGTGGTGTCGATCCCGCGCAGACGGCGAAGGTCGTCGCTGACCGGCCCCTCGACGTAGTCGGTACCGTCGGCGGCGGCGCGGACGCCGACCAGCACCTCGGGGCCGTGGTCAAGGAATACCTCGGTGTGCTTCCACGCCTCGGCGTCGCGTTTCACCTTGCCGTCTGCGTAGCCCTTCTCGTCGATGGGCCAGCCGTCCGGATCGCAGAAGGAGTCCGAGATGGCGTCCCAGGCGTCGGACGCCCGCCTGATGCCGGCGGCGGCCGAGGCCAGGGCCGGGAGGTGCCGCCGCCACGCCAGGGGATCGGTGGCCGTCGTGAGCGGGCTCTTGGGAGATGTAGACATGATCGATCCTTGTTCCTGCGCCGGTCGTTGGGGGTTATGTCGCCATGCGGGCGTCGGTGTCGAACAGCTCGCGTTCCGCCGGGTGCAGGATGTGCTGCGTGATGAAGGAGCGGCCCGCGACCTTCCACAGGCCCCGGCCCTTGGTCAGGGCGGACACCGCCTGGGTCTCGACGCCGGTCAGGCCGAGCAACGACGCGGCGGCGGCGAGCTGGTCGGGTTCCTGGCGGTAGATGATGCGGGTGGAGCAGTCGGCCAGGAGGCCTTCGGCCAGCACCCGGCCGCGCGAGCCGGCATCGCCCGCCGAGAGCAGGTCCGACAGCCGGTGGATCACCATCAAGTTCGCGATGCCGAGCCCACGGCTCAGCTTCCACTGGCTCTGCATTCGCTCCAGCAGACCGACGTGCCTCATCAGGCGCCACGCCTCGTCGTAGATCACCCAGCGCCGTCCGCCGTCGGGGTCGGCGAGGGCGGACTCCATCCACGCGCTCGCGCAGGTCATGGCAAGGACCAGCGCGGTGTCGTCTCCGGCGCCGCCGAGGCGGGAGAGGTCGATGGACAGCATCGGCGCGGTCGGGTCGAACGCCACCGTCGAGGGAGCGTCGAACATGCCGCTGAGGTCGCCGTGGACCAAACGGCGCAGGGCGTGCGCGAGGTCCTGGGCAGCGGAGCCCAGCTGCCCGCTCTGGTGGCCGAGGGCCTGGTCGAGGCGTTTGGGAGAGCCGAGGGCGTGCGCGATCTCGCCGAGTAGCGGCACCGTGTCCCGGGCGGCGGCCTCGGCGACGACCAGGTCGAGGGCGAGGTCCAGGGCGGTGTGCTCCATCGGCAGCAGATCGCGCTTCAGTACGGTGCGCGCCAGGCCAGCCAGCAGCAGAAGGCGTCGCTTCCGTACCTCGGTCGCCCAGTCGTCCTCGCTGACCGAGGCGGGCCGGGCCGGGGCGTCCAGCGGGTTCAACCGGCCCGGGAGGCCGGGGCCGAGCGCGATGCTGTAGCCGCCGAGGGCCTGCGCGACGCCGGTCCACTCGCCCTTCGGGTCGCAGGGAATGTAGATGCGGTAGCCGTGGGCGATCGACCGGGTCGCGATGGACTTCGCCAGCGCCGACTTGCCCATGCCGATGATCCCGGCGAGGACCACGTTCGGGTTCGTGAAGCCCTCGATCCGGCCGCTGTTGTACAGAGAGAAAGGATCGAAACAGAAAGCGGCTTCGGCGTGGACGTCACGGCCGATGAAGACGCCCTCGGCCCCCAGGCCGCCCTCGGCCACGAACGGGTAGGCCCCGCTGGCCGTGGCGGTGGTCATCCGGTGGGCGGGCAGGTTGAGCTTGCCGCCGCGGGCCGAGGCCGGGCCGGGACGACCGGCCACCGGGTAGGTCGGCTGGAGTTCCGGGTCGCGGGTCTTCTCGGCGTGGTGCTTTGGGTGCGTTTCGGCGAGCCGGGCCTGACGGCGGGCCTCGGCGAAACCGGCTCGGGCGGCCCTCTGTTCGGCACGCGACGCCTTGTGGGGCACGTAGAGAGGGGAGGCGCTGGCGCGGGGGCGGGACATGGTCGTAGCTCCAGACGGGGAGGTCAGCGGCGGACGAGGCCGGTGAACGGCGTGTGCAGGTCGGCCGGTGTGGTGCGTCGGCGCACCAGGTGCGCGGTGCGCTGGTGGCGCTGGCAGATGGTCAGCTCCGGAGCCCCCTCGGGCAGGCCCGCCCGGCACGCCTCACGCTCGGGCACCTCGCCCGAGTCCGGCCGGGGCGCCGCGTGGTACGCGGAGTGGAGGTGCTCGGCGGCCTGCCAGATGCGGGTGCGGGCGGCACGGAGCGGGTCGCCCTCGGCCGGAACGATCTGACCGGTGCGGACGGCGTGGGCATCGAGCAATCCGTGCACCGCGACGAGGTGGGCGTGCAGGGCGTCGAGCTCGGCGCGGGTGGTGACGAGAGGGCCGCCGGGGATGTTGAGCGCGCGGTGGAAGTCGAGCGCGGCGGTGGCGAAGGGCACGAAGTCCTGCGCGGTCGGGCTGGCGGTGCGGGACATGAGGGTGCTCTTTCGGAAGGTGAGGAAAGGCCGGCGTCAGGCGGCGCGCGCGAGCGGCAGGGCGGCGGCGGTGAATGCCTCGGCCTGCTGCCAGGTCAGTGGCCGAACGTCGAGCTGGGCACCGACGGCAGCGGTCTCCACGACCGCGCACGCGGTTCGGAGTTCGTCCTCGGAGTCGGCCGAGACGGTCAGCAGCCCGGTCAGCGCGACATCGGCATGGCCCGCGATGAGCTGACGTTCGCGCGACTTGATGTCCTGGTACTCGACCGAGTCGGCCTCGGAGTCGACCTGGCCGCGCCGGGCCCGCTCGGCGGCATCGGCGATCACGCTGGCCTTCTTGCGCTGGACATCGCGCAGCGCGGCGTCCAGGCCCTTCGGCTCATAGGAGAGCGACAACGTGCGCCGGACCCCGCCGGTGAACAGGAGCTGATGCAGGAACCCGGCCGACGTCTCGGTCCGCGGCCAGTTCTCCACCCAGTACGTGGCGTGGACGGCCGAGTCGGTCACGATGTGATCCGCCTTCTCGACAACCACGACGGGCCCGGCGGCGGCCGGATCGGCCTCGGGACGCCCGTCTGCCGACCAACGGTCCAGCGGCGCAAGGGCCTTGGGGTCGTACGCGGTGCGCACGACGGCCGCGATCTCCCGGGCGGTGAGCCAGCCGGTCGGATTGAGCCCGGCGGTCCGCGCGGCCTGATCGAAGGTGGACGTAAGCTGCGCCAGGACGCTGAAGGCGCCGGTCAGCCCACCGCCAGTCTGATTGATCAGGCGCCGCGCTGCCTTGGTGTCCAGCGACACCGCGACGTACGCCTCGTGCGGTGCGGCGGCCGGGCCCGCGCTCTGGATCAGCTCGCTGTAGATCGGACCCGCCGTGGTGGCGTGCGGCTGCCCGTGCTCTTCCCAGTAACGGCGCAGGGCGTCGCCGGAGTCCGGGACCGTTCGCTCGATCACCTGGATGCGGGCGACCTGCCCGGTACGGGCGAGAGCGGCCAGCGCGCGTCCCCAGCCGCCGACGTTGGCCTGCTGGGTCCCCGGGTCGAGCAGCGCGTAGGCGCGGGAGGACACCTTGACGACGGCGGTCAGCGTGCCGCTGTGAGGGTCGTTGACCGCACTGTAGCGGCCGTCCGGCGCGGTGACCACGCGCAGGCTCGCGGCGGTACCGGGCAGGTGGAGGAGTCCTTCGCGGGTCGGTCGGCGGGAGGGGCGGGTGAGCCAGACGAGCTGGCCTCGCATCCGGCGCAGAACGTACCGGGTGGCGATCGGGGCCCAGTCGGCCAGGGCACGGCTGCGGTGGCGGACGAAGACGAGGAGGGCGATGACGGCCCACAGCGGGATGAGCTGGAGAGCGCCGACCACGCCGCGGGTCAGGACCACGGCGAGAAGGAGAAGGCCGGTGAGGCCGGTGACGGTCAGCTGCGGGGCGGTCAGGCCGAGCAGGATGCCCCGCCTGCTGCGGTGGGGGAACTTCACGGTGGCCGAGGGGGCCTGGTGCTTGCCGGACAAGGTGGTTCCAGACGGTGAGAACGGGCGGGGGACGGGGCGCGCGGTGATCTTCTGGATGTCATGGCGGAACCTTCCTGCTGGTCGGGTGAGGCGGGGGCGGGCCGTGCGATACGGCCCGCCCCCTGGGGTGTGGTGGGTCAGGAACCCCTGGGCGGCTGGGTGGGGAACACCCAGGTCGTCGGCGTCGGAGAACCGGCGGCCGAGGGTCCGGGTGCGACAGGCGGTACGGGGGCTGGCCTGCTGCCCGGTGTCGACGTGCCCGCCAGATGGCCGGAGCCGTCCTGGACGGTGACCTCGGACTCCTCCGCTTCGCCTTCGCCGGGGCGCGTGATGAGCGGTGGGATCCCGGGCCGCTGGATCAGGGCCTGGCCCTTGTCGCCGGTGGCGTTCGGGTCCTCGCCGTACCGGAAGCGGGTCTGCGGCTTGGGCGGCCCGGCGTCGATGCCCTCCTTGCTGAGGGTGCCGCCGGAGGGGTTGATACCGGAGGCGACGCCGTCGGCACCGGCACCGGGAACCGTGTTCGGGCCCTGCGGTGCGGGAGTTCCCGTGCTGGCCTGCATCGCCAGGGAGCCTGCGGTCTTCGCCGCTCCGGCCGCGACCGCCATGCCGGCGACGCCGGTGCGGTGCAGGTCGTCGTGGCCGCCGCCGTCGCTGGCCCAGTGGACGAACTTGTAGGTCGCGTAGGGGCAGAGCAGCACCAGGACCATCACAACGATCCCGGCCATCGCGTCGGAGAGTGCGGTCATGCCGTCGGTGGTCTCCGTCTTGCCGAGAGCGGAGACACCGATCAGGAAGACGACGGTCATCAGCAGTTTGGAGACGATCAGGGTGGCGGTGGCCTCGATCCAGCCGCGCCGCCACTTCTTCGCGACCTCCCAGCCTCCGCCGGCTCCGGCGAAGACGGCGAGCGTGACGAGAATGAGGATGCCGACCTTGCGGGCGACCATGACCCCCCAGTAGAGGAAGGCGCCCACCGCGCAGCCGACAGCGATCAGGACTGGGACGGCCCAGCCCATCGGGTACAGCGCACCGAGCATGTTGACCTTGACGATGCGGCGGACCGCATCATCCACGGAACTGTTCGCTGCCTGGAACAAGCCGTCCGACAACGCGTCGACGACTGTGATGGCGACGGACGTGAAAGCGATGGCACAGAAGCTGAAGAGGACACCGATCATGGTGCCGATCGCGGCCTGGGCGAGGGCGCGTTCGTCCCGCCTCCACGCCGCGGTCATCAGCTGAATGCAGAAGGCCCCCACGGTCAGGGCGAGCCCGATGGGAAGCAGCAGCTCGTAGTTGTCCCGGAACCACTTGGCGTCGAGGTCGATGGCAGTGGTCATATTGACAGCATCGGAAGCGAGATCCGTAGCGGTCGCCGCCAGCTCACCCGCTGACTTCGCGAGCCATGCGCCGATGCCGTCGGTCACGGCTCCGGACGGGTTGCTGACGAAATCAACGGTGCCGCAGACCTTGTCCATCAGGGGGAAGTCGCAAACTCCCATGGCAGTACCTCCTTTCTGCGGAAGGGGTCAGGGGGCGACAGCCGGCAGAACGCCGGCCAGGGCGCAGGGCTGAGAGGGACGGCACTGGACCGCGAGGGTGGTGACACGGCTCTCCGCACCTCCCGCGGACGAGCCGTTCCACGCGATCGACTGCTTGCCGGAGACCGTGACGGCATAGACGTACGTCTGCGTGATCGCCCCGGGATCCTCCTGCAGGGCCCGGCTGAATGACTCGGGGAAGTGCCCCTCGTTCGCCGTGGCGGAGGCGAACTGCCCGTTGGCCGCCATCTCCTTCCACAGGACGGGTGAAGGGACGAGAGCTTCGACCGAAGCCTTGTCGGCGTACTTGCTCTCGCGCGTCAGCCACCCGTGCAGGGCGTCCAGCAACTCACGCTGGGAGTAGGCCCGTGTGTCGTAGGACCACAGCGCAGCAGCGGCTGCCTTCCCGTACTTGATCGGATCGTGGGTCTTCGGCGGGACAGGAAGAGCACGGGGCCGGGTGTGTGGGCCGGACGGTGCCGCAGGCGAGGAGGAGGCCACGGGCGAACTCGGCGGTGGAGCCGGGGTTTTCGAGGGGCTCCTGCCGTCGCGGGTGAGGTAGGCGGCCAGGCCGGCGAGGGCGACGAGCACCACCAGAACGACGGTGCCGAGCAGCGCCCGGCGGCGCACGCGCGATGCGCCGCTGGGATGAGGGGAGTGCTGAGCCATCAGCGGACCTGCGTCCCGAGCGTGCTGAAGAACGCCACCACACCGTTCGCCGCGCCCAGCAGAAGGGCCGCGCCGGCGCTGACCAGCACGCCCTTCTTCCCGTTTGCCTCCGCCTGGTGGCCGCCGGAGTGGTGGCCCCAGGCCCACACGCCCGCGCTCACGGCGAGGGCGCCGACCACGGCGACGAGGCCGAAGAGGTTGATGGAACCCATCACCTGCTTGAGGACGGACAGACCCGGCAGGCCGCCCTCGTTCGGCTTGATCCCGGGATCGTAGGCGAGCTGTATGACCTGCTCGGCGAGAAACATGGAACTCCAGTTCGATTTATGGCACGCCGAAGCCCGCACGGGCGAAACGGCAGTGCGAAGAGAGAGGAAGGGGAGGCGCCGGTCAGACGACTCGGCGAGCTGCGAGAATCCGCGGTTTCCAGGAGGCGAGGGTCGCGATGCGGACCACGTCGCCGGTGTGCGGGGCGTGGACGATCAGGCCCTGCCCGATGACCATCCCGACGTGCTCGGGCACGGCGGCCGTCCCCTCCGTGAACAGGAGGTCACCCGGCCGAAGGGCGTCGACGGACACGGCTTTGCCGTCCTTGACCTGCGTGTACGTGGTCCGCGTCAGGGACACCCCGGCTGCCTTGTACGCCTGCTCCACCAGGGAGGAGCAGTCGCACCGGCCCATCGCGTCCTTCCCGTGGGCGTTCGTGCAGGTCCCGCCCCACTGATACGGCGTGCCGAGCTGTCCGAGCGCCCAGCGGATCGCCGTCTGCACCTTCGGTGACGCGTTGGCGGGGATCTTGTACTCGTCGGGCAGAGCGCCGGCGGGGATGGTGCCGAAGTCCGTCCCGTCACCGTCCGCCGAACAGCCGTCCCCGGCGCTGGGTGAAGGACTACTGGCGTCGGCCGAGCCGGACGGCGAAGGATTCGGCGACGGGTTGCCATCCTTCAGCAGCAGGGGCTCGATGGCCCTTTGCAGGGCGGTGGCCAGCGGCTCCCACTTGGCGTATGCCTCGGGGAAGCCGGACCGCTGCACCGCCTGGGCGGCCTGGGTGATGGACAGGGACTGCCAGCCGGAGACCTTCTTGAGCCCCTCGTAGAACTTGGTGCTGGCGTGCACCGGGTCGAGGATCTGGTTCGCCGTGCCCCAGCCCTGCGACGGCCGCTGCTGGAACAGGCCCAAGCTGTCGCGGTCGCCGTAGGTCAGATTCCGAAGTCCGCTCTCCTGCAGGGCGGTTGCCAGGGCCACGACCTGCCCGCGGGCCGGGATGTTCATCGCGACGCCGGTGGCCTGGATCGTCTTGGCGTTGGGCACCTGCTCGACAGGGTCGTCCAGGCCCGGCACGGAGACCTTGCCCTTGTCGCCGCCGTGCAGGATGGCCTTCACCTGCTTGGCGACGGCCCCGGCATTCACCGTCTGTGCGCCGCCGGTCGAGCAGGAGGCCGAGGCGGTTCCGGCCCCGATGGCGAGGATCGGAACGGCCAGCAGCAGCGGGCCGGTTGCGCAGAGACTGACGAGGGCTCCGGTGGTCTTCTTCATCGCCGCCGCCGTTCACCGAGAAGGCGGTGCTGGCCGGGTGAAAGCGGTGGGCCGGGGCGCGGGTGTATCAGGGCATGCTGCATCGCAGCGGCTCCTCGGGGTTCGTAGGAGGCGCGGTGCCGACTTCTCGTGCAAAGCCGTCGGCACCGCGCCGATGTGCATCCGCCGCTCGGGCGGGCCCGGGGCAGGGGAGTTGGTAGCTCCCGGACGCCGGTCTCAGGTCACGCGCGGCAGCCAGCCGCGCTCGTAATCTCAGGCAGTACACCGGGGCCTCCGGACGGCGCTCGGAAATGCATGGGCAACGCGCCTCCGACGCTGCCCGGTTGGACGAGACAGCACGGATAAGCACAGGTCAGCGGGGGTGGAGTGAGGCTCCTGCCCGGCGACAGGGCGAGACAGTAGACCGGGATTCCGGCCGCACCAAACGACTCTCCAGACCGTGCTGCCAGAGCGGCCCACCTCGCTGGGCCCGGCCGGAAATCACCGCTAACCTCGGCGCAACCCCGCCCCGGAAGAGCGCCGTTGAAGCTGCCCGGAGCGAGGAGTAGTCCCACCACGCGCTGAGAGAGGCCCTTCCCGTGAGCTACACCCTGCACCGAGGCGACGCCCTGACCGTCCTGAAATCCCTCCCGGACGAGAGCGTCGACGCGGTGATCACCGACCCCCCGTACAACTCCGGTGGACGCACCAGCTCGGAACGCACCGGACGCACCGCACGCGCCAAGTACGTCACCGGCAACTCGGCCCACGACCTCGCCAACTTCCCCGGAGAGAACCGCGATCAGCGCTCATACCGCTCCTGGCTGACCGAGCTGCTCACCGAGTCGTACCGGGCCGCCACCGAGCACGCGGTGGTCATGGTCTTCTCCGACTGGCGCCAGGAACCGACCACGACCGACGCCCTGCAGATGGCCGGCTGGACCTGGAGCGGCACCATCCCGTGGATCAAGCCCGCCAGCCGGCCCCGCAAGGGCGGGCCGAAGCAGGACTCCGAGTTCATCCTGTGGGGCGTCAAGGGATCCCTCGACAACACCCGCGACCTCTACCTGCCCGGCCACTACATTGCCTCTCAGCCTCGCAAGGGCAGGGTCCACATCACGCAGAAGCCCGTCGAGATCATGCAGCAGCTCGTCCAGGTCTGCCCCGAGGGCGGCACCGTCCTCGACCCGTTCACCGGCAGCGGCTCCACCGGTGTCGCGGCCCTGCGAGAAGGCAGGAACTTCGTCGGCGTCGAGCTGTCCCGGCACTATGCCGATGTCGCCGAGCGGCGGCTGCGCGCCGAGCTGACCAAGGACGACTTCGACCTGGCGGGACCGGAGGACTGATCATGAGAGCGGAGAGAGCCGGGGCCGACGGCTGGCCGACGCCGAAGGGCGGCTGGTGCATCGAGTAACCGATGCACCAGCCGCCCTTATCGTTGCGTCAGGCAGCTTCGAACGCCCGCCGGATGAGCGGGGCCGCCTTCTCCAGGCCGGCCGCCGAGACGAGACGCACCTCCAGGTCCCCGGTCCCCAGGTGCCCGATGCCGCGCATGTCCCGGGTGAAGCTCTCCTCCAGCACGACCGAATCCGGGCCGAGTCTGAGGTACACCAGGATCGCCTCGTGCTTCGGACGGAAGATCACCGACGCGATGTTCACCAGCCGCCGGTAGGCGATGTAGTGCCGCAGGACTGCGACCTCGACCTCGCCCCACGCCGTCAGCGCCTCGTCCAGCTCCGCGTACAGGTCACGCAAGGACTCCGGCACGAGGCCGACACCCGTCGGCGCAGGAGTCGCCGGTGCCGTCGGCGCGCTGCTGACCGCAGCGTCCCGCCCCCGGATCCGCCGAGACGAAGCGGCGCTCGGAGAGCCGGGCGAGGAATCGACGAGCAGCAGACTCAGCAGGCCGCCATCGAAGACCCGGTAGCGCACCAGATCGATCCGCTCGGGCAGCCACTGCACGGCCACACGGTCGTGGTGGGAGAAACCAGCCGCGATGCAGACCATCCGCGGACGGCGCCAGTTGATCGACTCGGCGGCCTCCGCGCCCAGCACCTTCCGGACGAGCGCCTCGAACTCGTGGCGCGCCGAGTCCAGCCAGGACAGGTAGGAGACGGCCTGCGACAGCACCCCGCTGTCGGAGCCCTTCTTGAACTCGATCACGACCGGGCTGCCGTTCTCGTCAAGCCCCAGCGTGTCGATCCGCCCCCGGTGCCACGGACCGGTCGCGTACTCCGACGCCACGAACCGGATACCGAGCATCTGCTCCAGCCCGGCCTCGACCCGCCGCTGCAGCTCCACCTCCAGCGCCACCGTCGAACCGGACAGCTCGACATCCCGACCGTCCGCGTCCTGCCGGAACAGCATCAGCTCGGCCACCAGCGCCCCCTCCCGTGATCTCTGCAAAGACCAATCAACGGGAGGCTCTGGGTATTCCGCTTAGGCAGAGGGAGGGCGGCTTGCCTCGAAATCCGGCCAGTACGCTCGTGCCCGCGGCGGGCGCCAGCCGGTGGCACGAATCCCCTGGCTCGCGTCAGCGTTCGTAGTCCTCCGGCTCTTCCCCGAACGTTTAGGGGCCCTCCAGTTCGACCATGGAATTGGCCAACTGCAGGAAGCCGGCATCCCTCCACCCCCAAGGCCGCCCTGGCACCTCGTTGCCTGACCGCCTCTCACCTTGAAGACCTTCAGGATGCTCATGAGCCTCCCCACCCAACCTTGATCACCGGCACGACCGAACAATCGAGGCCGGGTGACATCTGTTCCGTCTAGCGGATCAACCCCGAGATCCGACGAGACTGCTCACCAACGGAGGCACCCACAATCGAACGGTGCGATCGACGCTCGCGGTGGCGAGCACGGAACTGTCCGGGGAGAAAGTGACTGCCGTCACGGCGTCATGATGGCCGGTGAGAGGCTCTCCCACGGGTTGGTGGGTGGACGGGTCCCAGAGGCGCACAGTGCGATCGTTGCTGGCCGTGGCGACCAGGCTGCCGTCGGGGGAGAAGGCCACCGCCGCGACGGCGTCATCGTGGCCGGTCAGGGGCTTTCCAACTGGCTGGTGGGTGGTCGCATCCCATAGCTGTATCGAGTGATCATCGCCGGCGGTGGCGATCAGGTTGCCGTCGGGGGAAAAGGCCACGGAGCTGATAGAGCCGGTGTGGCCGCCAAGGAGCTCGCCTGTTGACTTGCGACTGGCTGCGTCCCATAGCGGCACTGTGCCAGCATCGGTGGCAGTGGCGATCAACTTGCCATCAGGGGAGAAAGCGACCCCCGTTACGAGCCCGTGGTGGCTGGTCAGTGGGCTACCTGAAGCCTGTTGGGTAGTTGGTGACCACAGTCGCACGACGCCACCGTCATTGGCGACGGCGAGTAGGGTGCCGGTGGGGGAGAAGAGCACCGATGTGATGGGGCCGAGGTGGTCGGCCAATGGGCTACCTGCCGGCACCCGGGTGGCCGCGTCCCACAGGCGTACCGCGCCGCCGCGGTCCGCCGTTGCGATCAGAGCACCGTCGGGGGAGTAAGCCACAGCCATCACCGAGTCACGGTGATTCGTCAGGGGTCTGCCGACTGATCGCCGGTTGGCCGGGTCCCAGAACCGCACCGTGTCGTCGGCACTGGCTGTAGCGAGTTGGGTTCCGTCGGGGGAGAACACCACCGACCAGACCGCGTCGCGGTGGCCGATCAGAGGGGCCAGAGAGATACCTTCACCGTTCTTGAGCGCGGTGAGGACACTTCTGCTGGCGAGGCCCCGCGCGGTCAGAAGGTCGAGTCGAGTGCGCAGTTCGGTGTTCTCAGCGATCAGGCTCTCGTGCGAGTCCTCGCCGTGACACGCACGCTGCGCCGGGACAGGCACAGGCGGGGCCTCCTCGGCTTTCGATAGCCGCACTGTGTGATCGTAACCAGCGGTGGCGAGCAGGCTGCCGTCGGGGGAGAACGTGACGGCCGTGGCGGAGCCGGTGTGGCCGGTGAGGGGTGCTCCGACGGTCTGGTGGGTGGCCGGGTCCCAAAGGCGCACGATGCCGTCGACGTCGGCGGTGGCGAGCAGGCTGCCGTCGGGGGAGAACGTGACGGCCGTGGCGGAGCCGGTGTGGCCGGTGAGGGGTGCTCCGACGGCCTGGTGGGTGGCCGGGTCCCAAAGGCGCACCAGGCCGTCGTCGCTCGCGGTGGCGAGCAGGTTGCCGTTGGGGGAGAAAGCCACTGACCTGACGGGGCAGGAATGGCCCATCAAGGGCTTGCCGACTTTCTGGCGAGTTGTCGGGTCCCAAAGGCGCACCATGCCGTCAAAGCTGGCGGTGGCGAGCAGGCCGCCGTCGGGGGAGAACCTCACCGCTGTGACGGCTCCGGTGTGGCCAGTCAGCGGCTGACCTACGGCTGCGTGGGTGTGCCCATCCCAAAGGCGCACCGTGCAATCGAAGCTGGCGGCGGCCAGCAGGCTGCCGTCAGGGGAGAACGCCACCTCTGTGACCGCGATGTTTTTCGTGGTCGGGAGTACGTTGACCTCATCGTGGGTGGCGGGGTCCCAAAGCCGCACATTGCCATCATCGCTGGCGGCGGCGAGCAGGCCGCCGTCGGGGGAGAACACGACTGACCTCATAGTGCTCTCGCCACCGATCATGGGCTCACCGGCAGTTAGGCGGGTGGTGGGGTCCCAGAGGGCCACCACTCCGGCGGCGCTGGCGGCGGCGATCAGCTTGCCATCGGGGGAGAACGCCACTGACCATACGAAGCCGGAGTGGGGCAGTACCGGCAGCACGGGACGAAATCTCAGGCGTCGGCTGTTCTCCATCGGCGCGGGCGGGTTTGTCGGAAGGACCGGCGTATCGAGAGCCGGCGCGGTCGGTGAGGAGTCAACCGGGACAGGCGTCCGCACCGGCTCGGATGCCGAGGGCGCGTAGCGGGCCTCGGTACGCAGCTGTTCGAGCCGGGTCCACTCCGTACGCCATGACTCGACTGCCGGATCATCGCGGCTCACTGGAGACCGGCGGTCGCTGGAGAGACTCAGCATTGCCCGGACGAGGGCGATGAGGAAGTCGATCTTGGGCAGGCGCTTTCCACGGAGGGTGTCACTGATCGTGGTGACTGGCAACGACTGCCCACGGGGCGCGGCCCGGCTGATGTCGCGCTGGGAGGGGCGGCCGCAATCGGCCTGCAACTTCCGGAGGTTGGCGGCGAAGCCCGCGAGTTCGCGGTCAAACGCGCCGCCGGAAGCGTCCTCGTGCGCCACGTAACGTCCCCCCGATGGTCTGTGGGGCTCAGCGTAGGACGCTGGTTGCCGAACAGGACCGAATTTCGCCGAACACCACCGTACAGAGTGCGTGTTCGCTCGTTGTGCCACGCCGTACGGCGATGGCCTGCGGCGATCGAGTCTAACCGGGTTCGTTCGCGCTGTATGAGGTATGGCGGGTGGGGCTGGTGTGCTGGGCGCATGGATGAAATCGAAAAGACCACTCCGTCCCCGGCTCAGCAGACTGCCCTCACGCACGACTCGGCGGAGGTGGCATCCCCCCGGGATCGAGTTCTCGACCTCGTCGCGCTGCTTGTCCTGATCACGCTCTCGGCGGGTGTCTTTATGCTCGCTGGCCCCGAGGCGTTCACTGCGGTGACGAGCGTCGGTTTGGGCTTGTTCGCGGCCTGGCGTGGCAGGCCGCCGCGTTCGTGACCGCCCGGCCGTGGGGACGGCCGCTCGGCCCGCGGCCACGGAGTGCTATCGCGGTGATCGGCTGATGGGATATCGGGAGGTGGCCGTCCGGCCGCCTCCCGTGTCCGTTGACCAGCACGCTCGCACGGGCCTGGCAGGGCGGACGGGACGTGTCGACTCCGTTACCCGGCAGCGTGCTCGGTGCCCCAGGGACCTGACGGCCGAGTCGATGCCCGCGCGGGGCCGCGATCTGGGCCCTCCTTTCCGGTCTCGGACGCCCGAGCGGCCTGCGGCTGAGCCCGGTGAGGGCTCGGCCGGCGGATGGCTGGGAGTGCCTGACCGAAGCATCTTCGGCCACTTGCGAAAGTGAGGTGAACCTCTCGACAACGGTCACAGGTGTCATATTTCCGCGGTATGCTTTCGCAATGGTTGAACTGCAAGAAGAGTCGAAGCGTGATCGCACCGGGGTCGAGCTGTTCGCGGGCGCGGGGGGCCTCGCCATGGCGGTCCACGGGGCGGGCTTCCGGCCATTGCTGTTCAACGAGTTCGCCCCGCGAGCGTGTCAGACCCTGGAGGCGAACGGGGCGAAGCCTCGGGGGGACGAGGAGCGCATCCCCGAGCCCGGGGAGCCGTGGCCGCTGGTGGCGGGCGATGTCCAGGATCTGGATATGGGCTATCTACTTGGTCGTGTCGACGTCCTCGCTGGCGGTCCGCCGTGCCAGCCGTTTAGCCTGGGCGGGATCGCCAAGGGGGACGAGGACAGGCGCAACATGTTCCCTCAGATGTTCAAGGCGATGCGCCAGATCCGGCCCAAGGCCGTCATCTGCGAGAACGTCGTGGGATTGCTCAGGCCATCGTTCAAGCCCTACCTCGACTACATCTTGCGCGAGATGGAGATGCCCTTCGAGCTACGAGATCCCAAGATCCCTTGGCAGAAGCACGATCAGGCCCTCATCGAGGCCAGGCGCAGGACTGCCGACGATCCGTCGGAGCGCTACAAGGTGGTGATGACGCGCGTTAACGCCGCCGATTACGGGGTCCCCCAGATCAGGCACCGCATCATCATCGTCGCCTTCCGGGAGGACCTCGGCGTCGACATCGACCAGTTCAATGAGGACGTGCTTCCCCGGTACTCCGAGCAGGCGCTATTCCGGTCGATGCTTGACGATTCCGACGACTCCTACTGGAAGCGCCATCCCGAAGTTCCCGATCACGTGCGCGCCCTGGCCATAGCCAGGGCCAGGGCCGGGATCCGTAAGGACGTTTCACTCACTCCGGACGAATCGAAGCCCTGGCGCACCTTCCGGGACGCCATCGCCGGCATCGATGAGAACGAGGGCAAGCCCCTGCCGAAGATCGACTGGGACAGGCTCGACCGCAATGAGTATCGAGCTGATGGGTTCACCGACCACATCGGGTGGCCCGGCGCTCGGATCTACAAGGGCCACACGCCCAATGAGTTGGACCGTCCCGCCAAGACCGTGAAGGCCGGCGTGCACGGCGTCCCGGGCGGGGAGTCCGTGATGCTGACCGATGATCTGGAGACCCCCGGAGGCACTACCTATAGGCACAGGTACATGACTGTGCGTGAGACGGCCCGCGTCATGACTTTTCCCGACGACTGGAAGCTCGAAGGACCCCGCGGGGAGAAGATGCGGCAGCTGGGCAACGCGGTCCCGGTGAAGCTTGGCGCGGTATTCGCCAATGCGGTGGCGAAGGCTCTCGATACGGCATCGGGGCCAAGGGCGTGAGTGATGTGGCGAAGCCACCTCAGAGCCGCTGGAACGACAGGTTGCCCCCCGATCGCGCCTGGAAAGGGCGGTCGGGAAGGACTCGGAAGGCCCTGTCCGTCGAACAGGACAAAGCGGCGGGCGGTCGCCATCGGCGTGAGGTTGACCTGGGTGACGGCCGTGTGGCTCACGCCTCGGTCTCATTGAGGGTCCTGCCCAAGACGCGGCGCATCCGTGCGTCACTGCGGTGGGGCGACGGGAGGAAGTCCCCGGAGCGCTATCTGGGTGAGGTCGAACACGACAGCCGTGAGGCCAACCTCGCTGAGGGATGGCGGCTGGCCTGGGCTAAGGGCCTCTTGAAGGAGGAGACGTTGCCCGAGGGCTCGACAGCCTCGACGCCGACGGTCCGTGCCTCAATGCAAGGCAACCGTGGAAGGGACACGAAGCCCGAGAAGGCCCTCAGATCCCTCCTCTTCAAGGAAGGGCTTCGCTACCGGGTCAACGCACCGCCGATCCGGGGCCTTCGGCGTAGCGCGGATGTGCTGTTCCCGAAGGCACGAGTCGCGGTTTTCGTCGACGGCTGCTTCTGGCATGTCTGCCCGGAGCATCATCGACCAGCGACGAAGAACAAGGACTTCTGGGCGGAGAAGTTTGCCGAGAACCAGCGGCGGGACGCCGAGACCAACCGGATCCTGGAGGAAGCGGGCTGGACGGTCATCCGGGCTTGGGAGCACGAGGCACCGGAGGAGGTGGCACGACGGGTCATCTCAGCGGTCCGCCGTGCGACCGGCTAGCTGCGGTTACAGCTCCTCGCCATGCAGTAGGTCGTCGATGGCGTCGGTCAACCTGCGCAGCACGATGCGGCCGCCACCATCGCTGTACGCGAGGACGACACTCCCCGTGTCGAGACCTGCCTCGGCGAGAATCCCCAAGGGGATCTCCACCCGGCCGCTCGAGTCGATGGTGACTTGCGCTGGTTCCCGGATCATGACGCGAGTCTCGCACGCGGTGCAATGCCGGGGCACTCCCCGTGGCGGGGTGCGGAGTGGTTCCAGCAGGGGTTTCGAGATCTACGTCCCGCAGGTACCGGTGCTGCCCATTAGGGTTGACGCCATGTTGGTGGATGCCCCGGGACCGGGGCCGGCGGGGGCGCCTAGACGCTGGTGGGCGCGCTTCGCGTCCGCCGGCCACGCATCTGTTCACGACGAAGACGGGGGCCGACTGTGACCGAGAACCAGTACATCAACGTCACGCCACACCCGCGCATCTTGGGTGTGCTTGGCGACATCGAGTTCTCTCACTGGCAGTGCCTGGCCGAGTTGATCGACAACTCCTTCGACGAGTTCCAGGCGGCTGGCGGAACGGTCGACCGGCCCTCGGTCGCGGTCTCGCTCCCCCCGGCCAACTCGCAGCGTGCGACAGCTGAGATCAAGGTGCAGGACAACGGGCGGGGCATGAGCCTGGAGGCCGTCACCAACGCCATCAGCGCGGGCTGGACGAGTAACGGTCGACATGGTTCCCTCGGCCTGTTCGGCATGGGCTTCAATATCAGTACCGCTCGGCTCGGTCGGCGTACCACTGTGCGTACCAGTCGGGCCGGCGACCTGGACTGGATAGAGGTGACTCTGGACCTCGCGCAGATTGCCAACTCTGCCAAATATCAAGCGCCGTACCGCACGGTGCCCAAGGTTAATCGTGAAGAGCACGGCACCTCAGTCACCATTAGTGACCTCAAACAGGAGCAGTACGCCACGCTCTGTCGTCCCAAGACGCAGAGCGTGATCCGGGAGAAGCTCGGGGATGTCTACAGCTACCTTCTGTCGGAGAAGGGCTTCCTGCTCACGCTCAACGGCAAAAAGGTCAGGCCGCGTCTGCCCTGCGTCTGGGATGAGAAGCGGACCGTCACCCGCCAAGGAGTGGAGATCCACGCTGTCCAGGAGATCAACCAGGAGTTGACCCCCAAGAACGCTTGCATGGCCTGCGGATACTGGAGCTCCGTCGACGCTGAGAACTGTGAGGAATGCGGTCAGGGCCATCTGGAACTGAGAGAGCGCAAGATCTGGGGTTGGATCGGAATCCAGCGATACCTCCACCGTACCGACTACGGGCTGGACTTCCTCCGCAACGGTCGCAAGATCCTTCTCAAGGACAAACGGGTCTTCGATTGGGAGGACGAGGAGGGCCTCGCTGAGCCGGATCCCGAGTACCCCATTGACTCCGGGGCCGTGAAAATGGGTCGCATCGTCGGTGAGATCCATTGCGATCACGTCGCTCCGAACTATCAGAAGACCGCCTTTGAGTTCGAGACGGCCGAGTGGCGGCAAGTCCTGCGCGAGGTCCGTGGAACAAGCCCGTTGCGACCAAAGATCGCGAAGAGCCTTGGGCTGCCAGAGAACCGCAGTCCCCTGGCCTTGCTCTATGCGGGCTTCCGCCGCCAAGACCCGGGACTCAACTACTTGATCCCCGGCGACGGAGGCAAAAACGCTCTTCACGAGACGGCCTCGAAGTGGGCCGCGCTGATGCGGAAGGGTGTTTCCGAGTACCAGACCGACGAGGTCTGGTACCGCGCCGCCTACCAGCACGACAACCCGATAGCGGTGGACCCGCAACCGGAGAATGACGACATCCTCCCCGGGTTCGGGGCTGGACTCCTCGACCCGGATGACAAGCCGGAAGGCGGTGCGGCGCCGGGCACGCCGGGCACGAGCACAGCTGGTCAAGAACCACCCGAGGACGAGGCCGCACCGGCGGAGACGCTGGATCAGCGGCTCCAGCGATACCGAGACAACGCCGACCCCATCGTGGACCTGACAGGCCCGTACTACCTTGAAGAATTGGGCCGTGTGGATCTGACGGCCTGGGCGGTCCGCGGACATAACCTCGTCACCAAGGATGAGCGGCCCGCACCTGTGATCGTCTCGATGGTCCGAGCCCCGCACCTGGACGTATTCGTCGACACCGGCCACTCGCTCTTCCGTGAACATGGCGCGGACATGCGTGACCTGGCGCTCGTCGAGGTCGCGGAGTTCATGCGGGTACGGGCGAATATCGTGGCGATGCCCTTGAGCGAGATCGTGGCACAACTCAAGAGCCACACCTCCAGTCCTCGGCTGACGCCGGCGGCGACTGCGGAGGAATCCGAGAGGCTTCTGGAACAGGTGCGCGTGGCGATGGTGGCGCCCGTTTCGGCGAACCCAGCGGTGCACTGGCTGCTGCTCACGAAGGATGAACGAGCCGATGCCGAGCGCCGATTCGCGGTAGAGGCCGGCGGAGCATCCCCCTGGAACGACGCGATCTCCAGTGGTGAGTTCATCCGCTATGTCCCGGCCAGCGCCGTTATCCGTATCATCCAGGACTCCCCGGAGACCTTCCTCGACGGGTGCGTCTTCAAGCGCGGGTACATCGCTCTGAGCGATCCCGGCGCTCGAGCGCTCGTCGTGGAACGACTGATCAACCCCCTGGGGGACCTCGCGCTCCTGGAACAGCACCGTCCACGCCTAGATGTGGAGGAGCTGGCCCGGATCAGGATCAGCTGCAGACTCATCGCGCGCGACCTCGCCGACAACACGTAGGGAGAGCGGAATGCGATTCCTTGACGCCGCCTCCCTGCTGGACTCGGGCCCCCTGCAGTTCCCTCGCCGCATTGAACGACTCCTGTGGCACCTGGGCTTCTCCGATGTGACCAACATCGACGGCTCCGGTGACGAGGGGGGCGACATCCTCGCCCTCCACAGGGGCGAGACCTGGGTGATCCAGTGCAAGTGGAAGCGACACGGAGCCGTAGGGGCCGACGCGGTGGATGAGGTCGCTCGCGCTCGGGATCACTATCGCGCCCACAAAGCCGTCGTCGTCACCAACACTCGCTTCAGCCCTGAGGCTCGGAAGCGGGTGGCGACTCTGGCGCGCCTAGGTCCTGGGATCCTTCTGTGGGGCGGAACGGACCTGACGACCAGTTTCGACCGGGTGCCGCCCCGCTTTGGGCGAGTGACGCCACGGCCGTACCAGACCGAGGCGCTCCAGGCACTGACCGCCGATCTCGATGCCTCGGGTCGTGCGCTCCTTGTGCTGGCCACCGGCCTGGGTAAAACGGTCGTCGGAGGCGAGGTGGTCGCGGCGCACCTGCGACGCGCCCCCCAGGATCAGGTCCTGGTCGTCGCGCACGCGAAAGACCTTGTCCAGCAACTAGAACGGGCGCTCTGGCGGCACCTACCCAAAGATGTCCCGACGCGGATCCTCACGGGCGACACCCGCCCCGACGATCTCTCCGGCCTCACCTGCGCGACGGTCGGCTCGGCGCTGTCGGCCGCGCGATTCGGATACCGCCCAGGCCTCGTCATGATCGACGAAGCCCACCATGTGGGTGAAGAAGGTCAATACGACGAGCTCCTGGAACTTCTCAACTCGGCAAGGCACCTGGGCGTCACGGCGACCCCATGGCGCGGTGACAAGCACGACATCACCCATCAGCTCGGCGCCCCCAGCTTCAGCCTGGGGATCGAGGAGGGCATGCGGCGCGGCTACCTCGCTCAGGTCCACTACCGCCTGTTCGTTGACGACATCGACTGGGACATCGTCCGTGAGGCCAGCAGCCACTCGTACGGACTGGCCGAACTCAACGCCAAGCTCTTCCTGCCGCAGCGGGATGAAGCCATCCGCGACGAGCTGGCCACTGCATGGGCCGGCACGCGTAATCCCCGAGCCATCGTCTTCTGCCGCACCATCGAACACGCCGAGCGACTCGCTGACATGCTGCGGCGCACCCCCCTTTGGTCAGGTGCCCTCGCCATCCACGCGGGACTCGCCAAGAGGGAGCGGCAGAACCGCCTACTCGCCTTCCGGGCCGGCGAGGTGCCCATTTTGACGGCGATCGACATCCTCAACGAGGGCGTCGATGTGCCGGACGTGAATATTCTCTGCTTCGCGCGAGTCACTCACTCCCGCCGCATCTTCGTTCAGCAGCTTGGGCGAGGGCTCCGCCTGCGCGAGGGAAAGGAGCGAGTCACGGTGCTGGACTTCGTCAGCGACCTCCGCCGCATCGCTGCCGCGCTCAGGCTCAAACGCGCGCTTGATGGGGATGGTGAAATCGAGACCCTGGCGAAGATCACCCCGTCGAACTTCGACTTCAGCGATCAGAAGGTGGCCACCCTCATGGATGAGTGGATCAAGGACGCGGCCAGCCTTGAGACCGCGTACGACGAGCACCGACTCCAGTTCCCCGCCACCCGCGCCCCCCAGGAGTAATCACCGTGGCCTTGCAGCAGCTGCCCGCCCCCATTCGCGAGCGCCTTCTTATCGAGATCTATCAGCAGGCCAACGACATGGACTGGGAGTTCTTGAGCAACACCGAGAAGACGAACCAGTACCGGCGATGGATCGAGGACCCCAAGGTCGGCGGAGTCCTGCTCGCCTACGGGCCGGAGAAGGACGCCCGGGTCTGGATCAAGGATGTCCCCATGAAGGAGTACGCCCGAGCACAGGAGGGGATCGGGAACTATGTCCGCTACGCGGTAAATCGGTTCCAAGGTCCGGAGGAAATCGTTCGTGCGGCATGTGGCAGCGGCTGGGTGATGAAGCCCGATTCGGTTGGGGAGAAGCCGAACCACTGCTACGCCATTGCTGGCGACGCCACGCGATACATCTGCTGGGGCCGTGTTGGGAACTTTCGTGACCTCGTCTGGGCCGCGTTGAACGAGGCCATCGACTCGACGGAGCGGCCCGCGATCGTCATCACGACCCGCAACGGCGAGACTGTCTCCACGGCTGAGCACACGCGCCAGGAACGACTCGCACTGCGTTGCGGCGCCGACCTACGGCATCTCCACCGCGAGATGGTGCCTAACCCCGACTACCTTGGGGCGACGGGCGATGGCCGTGGCCCGTTGCAACCTACTCTCATCGACTAATGCAGGGAATCAGTAGTTTCTCAGGGGCCACCACTGATCGGTCACCGCGAACGAGAACAGTGGAGATCGGGTGGCCGACGAGGACGGGGCTGTCCGTGCTGCCCCTCCGCTCGCCTGGCGCTGAGCGGAGCGGCGGCAGAGGGTAACCACCGGGTTGAACCAGATGCTAAGTCGTGGCCTGCGCCTGCTTGTCCGCAGGCCGCGCCGCCCCGGCCATGGGTAGATGAGCGTCCGGTCCGGCAGGTGTAATCGGGGAGGGGTTCTTGGTGTCCGGGCGGACGTGCGGTCTCAGTAGAACGTGGTCTTCGGCGAAATGCCGGCGATGCACGACACGGTGCGTGACCTCAGCCGGCCGAATCGTCAGATGTGGGTGAGAGTCCCAACCAGTGCACTGTCGGCAACGGCTGAAATTGGGTTCACCTGCCGACAACAGTACGACGCTGGATGAACGTCTCCGTGCTTTATCACGCTGGGACAGCTGCGCCAAATCACCGATTCTCCGGATTCTGATCCTGCTTGCCAGCCCCCTGCCGCACGGTGAACGTCTCCACGGTGCGGCAGCCGGGAGGACGGAACGCCCGCTGCTTCGGCAGCGCTTACACCGGAGACACACGATGCGTAACCAGTCCAAGCCCGCCGTTGAGGCTGCCTTCCTGAACGTTCAGAACGCGGCGAAGTACATGGGCATCTCGGTGAACACGCTTTACGTCTGGCGCCACCGCCGGCAAGGGCCGCCCAGCTTTCGGATGGGTCCTGGCGGAAGGGTCATGTACCGCCGGGATCTGCTCGATGCGTGGCTCAGTGAGCAGCAGAAGGCGGACTCGCGGTCGAACCCGGCCCTCAACCCGCTGAACAGGGCCTCGCGGCAGCGTGAGCGTCGCCGGGCTGCCTGACTTGGGAATACAGGTCTGAGGAGTTCAGCAGCACTCGGAATTTCATGCGCACGGAGATCGTCTGTGTGTCTGATCGTGACGCAGATCGCGCCAAGAGAAGCAAGGCGAAGCCGAGGGTAAGACGAGTATGGCTGGTTACATCGAAGACCGGTGGCTCAAGAAGCGACCGAACAAGGAGACGGGCAAGCGCGAACGCACTGCGCTATGGGGCAAGTGCACGCGCTACCGCGTCAAGGGAATACCGGGGGTCCGCGACCGGTCTTTCGACACGGTCGCGGACGCCAAGGCGTGGCTGGCCGAGGCACAGACCGATGCACGGCGAGGGGATTTCGTCGACGCGCGAGACGGTGCGATCAGCCTTCGTGAGTACGTCGAGAAGCACTGGTGGCCGTCTCAGGTGCATCCCGCCCAGACGCTGGAAAGCATGAGGCACCGGATCTGGGGGCAGGTGCTGCCGCAGCTCGGAGACCTGGCGCTCAGGGACATCGGTGTCGCGGAGCTGCGCAAGTGGTCGGCCGACGTGCAGAGGGCGGTGGCGTCGAGCACGGCTTATGTCGCGTGGGTGTACCTCAAGGCGATCATGCAGGCCGCGGTCGAGGACAAGCGGCTCTACCGCAACCCGTGCAAGGGCAACAGCTCGATCAAGCCGCCGAAGAAACCGGAGCGCAAGGCTCGCGCCTGGGAGCAGGATCGTGTCGACGCCGTACGGGAGGCGCTCGCCGACCGCTACCAGATCGCGCTCGACCTCGGAGTCGGATGCGGACTGCGACAGGGCGAGGTGTTCGGCTTCAGCCCGGGCGACGTCCACGGCGACTTCGTGCACGTGGAGCGCCAGATCCTCATGTACAAGTCGCGGCTGTACTTCGGCCCGCCCAAGGGTGGCAAGGAGCGCGACGTGCCTCTGCCGAAGGTGCTCGCGAAGCGGCTCCTCACGCACCAGGAACGCTTCGAGCCGATCGACGTCACCCTGCCGTGGCTGGACCCCGAGGAGCCCGACCTCGCGCGCGAGGATCGGCGCAAGGTTACCGTCCCGTTGCTCGTGTACACCGGGCGGCGCGGCGCGATCAACCGCACCACCTGGAACACCAAGGCGTGGAAGCCGGCGCTCGCCGAGGTGGGAGTCATCCCGCCGCTGCCCGAGCGGCAGCCGGGCGAGAAGCCGTCGCGCGTATGGGAGCCGAGCCGTGAGCACGGCTTCCACGTCCTGCGCCACACGTACGCCTCGGTGATGCTCGAAGCCGGTGAGTCGATCGTCTCGCTCGCGAAGTGGCTGGGGCACTCCGATCCGGCGTTCACGCTCCGGACGTACACTCACTTCATGCCGCAGGCCGGCGCGCGGGGACTGTCCGCGATCGAGACGTGGCTCACGGATCTCGGCTGAAAGTCCCTGAGAAGTCCCAGAGGGCTGGACCAGCCGCCGGATTCCCGTAAACATGCAGGTCAGAGCGTGATCGCTCCCTGAGCGGAACAGAACCCGGCGTACAGCCCGACTCGTCTGCCGCCTCCCGCCGGAGCGCCGGATGGTTTCCGCCGAGAGACGGCACACCGCAGGGCGGCGCGGGTCGTCTAGGACGGCTTGCGGTGCCTGGGGGCGGTGCCGGATTCGGCGGCCTTGAGGTCTGCCAGCAGTTCGGCCTGCCCGGCCAGTACGCCGGACAGGATGCTCCGCGCGACCCGCAGCAGCTCCGCCACCTGCGGATTGGCCAGCGAGTAGTAGACGGCCGAGCCCTCCCGACGGGGGACGACGAGGTTGGCCCGGCGCAGGACAGCCAGCTGCTGGGAGAGGTGAGCCGCCTCCACGCCGATCTCGGTCAGCATTTCGGAGACCGCGTGCTCCCGCTCGCTCAGGAGCTCGAGCACCCTGATCCGCACCGGGTGACCCAGTGTCTTGAAGAACTCGGCCTTCAGCTGGTACAGCGGAGTGCTCACCGCACCCGCCCCGCGCCCGTAGGGGCCGCCGGGATGCCGGACGGCCGCTGTCGTGCGTGCGCCGTGCATCGCATCCACCCAAGACTCTTCACCATGAGGACATCCTCGCGCCCTCACACCGACGTGATGACTTCGGGAGTTGCCAAGATTATCAACGCGCGAGCCGTCTTCGTCAGCCTGTGGCAGGCCGAAAGCGCGGGTCAGGCCTTCTTGACCACGCTGGACTTGAGCTGCATGGGGCCGAACCCGTCGATCCTGCAGTCGATGTCGTGGCCGTCCACACCGTCGACGAGGCGGATGTTGCGCACCTTGGTGCCGGCCTTGATGCCGCTCGGGCTGCCCTTGACCTTCAGGGTCTTGATCACGGTGACGGTGTCGCCGTCGGCGAGCACGTTGCCGACCGCATCCCTGATTCCCCCGTCCGTGCCCTCGCCCGCGGGCTCGGCGGAGGTGGGCGACCACTCATGGCCGCACTCGGGACAGATCAGGAGTGCGCCCATCTCGTACGTGTACACGCCGGAGCACTCGGGGCACGGCGGCAGCGCCTCGGTCACATCGCTCATGGTCTTTCCTTGCCTCGTTTGTTCGTTCGTTCCTGTGCATCATCTACATCAGGCTTCATGTTGCCGCGGTGCGGCGGCCGCCCCGGTCCTTCACACGGGGGCCTTCCGCAGGGGAAGGGTGATCCAGATGCTTTTGCCTCCGCCGTCCGCGTCGCCCCGGACGACCGCGGTACCGCCCAGGCCGAGGGTGAGTTCCATGACGGTGCCCAGTCCGCTGCCGCCGGTCCCGGTGGCTGCCGAGGTGAGCGGGGGCCGGTACGGGTGGCGGTCGTGGACGGCGAACGCGAGCGTGTCCTGGCCCGCCGCGTAGATCACGGTGACGTTCGGGGACAGCGGGGCCGCGTGCCGGATGCTGTTGGCGACCAGCTCGGACAGGATCAGCAGTGCCGGATCGACGGCGGGATGGCTCCGGCTGATGCCCCACTCCGCAAGGACCTGCTCGGTGGTCTCGCGGGCGATCCGCACGGCCGAGCCCATCGCGGGCAGGGTCAGGACGTGCCGCAGGGGAAGGGAGTCGAGCTGAGCGCTCACCGGACGGCCTCGGCGGTATCGGGGGCGGCGGGCAGGACTCCGGCCCGGTGCAGGTGGGCGCGGGCTCCGGCGATGGCCTCGGGCGTGGTGGCGTACTCCCGGCCCTCCCGCCGGAGCAGGTCCAGCGCGCCGACCGATTCCAGTGCCTGGCGCTGGCCGGGGCGTACCCCTGAGGTCATCACGGCGATGCCGCGCCGGTTCAGCTTCTCCACGGCGTCCTTGAGGACCAGGGCGCCGGTGGCGTCCATCGTCGACACCCGCGACATGCGCAGGATCACCACCCGGACGTCGGCGACCTCGCTCAGCTCCAGAAGGAAGCGGTGGGCGCCGGCGAAGAACAGCGGCCCGTCGATCCGGTACGCGACGATGTGCTCGGCCAGCAGCGCGTGCTCCTCCTCGCTGTGCTCGCCGGGCAGGTCCGCTTTGAAATCGACCTGATCCATCCGGGCCTGACCGGCGACCGCCCGCAGCGCCAGGGCGCCCGCCACGACCAGGCCGATGATCACCGCGTAGACCAGGTCGAGCACGAGCGTGGCGACGGCGGTCAGCACCAGCACGATCGCGTCCGAGCGGGTCGCGCGGGCCATCGCCCGCAGCGCACCGACCTCCACCATCCGGATCGCGGTCGCCAGCAGCACCCCGGCGAGCGCGGACAGCGGGATCCTGGAGACGAGCGGGGCGGCGGCGAAGACGATCACGGCCAGGACGGCGGCGTGGGTGAGGGCGGCGAGCCGCGAGCCCGCGCCGGTCCGGACGTTGACGGCGGTACGGGCGATCGCCGCGGTGGCGGGGACTCCGCCGAACAGCGGGGCCGCCAGGTTCGCGATGCCCTGCCCGAACAGCTCCTTGTCCGGGTCGTGCTGCTGGCCGACCGTCATGCCGTCCGCGACAGTCGCCGACAGCAGCGACTCCAACGCGGCCAGCGCCGCGACCGCGACGGCCGGGGCGAGCAGCGACCCCAGCGCGGACAGGTCGAGGAAGCCGAGGGAGGGCGCGGGCAGCCCGGAGGGCAGGTCGCCGATCGGAGCGGCCGCGTCCAGGTGGAAGAGCTGAGCCGCGAGGGTGGCGGCGATCACCGCGACGATGGAGAACGGGACGGTGGGGCGCCACCGGGCACCCAGCAGCATCACGGTCGCCACGCCCACCGCGAGGGCGACGGCGGTCCAGTTCGGGGTCCGTACGAACTCCTCGACCGCGCGCCAGGTCACCACCAGGACCTTGTCGCCCTCCGGCTTGGCCACGCCCAGCGCGTTCGGTACCTGCTGGAGACCGATGACGCACGCGATGCCGAGCGTGAAGCCCTCCACCACCGGTGCCGGGATGTAGCGCATGTAGCGGCCGGCCTTCAGCAGCGCGAGCACGATCAGCAGCACACCGGCCATCAGCCCGACCGTCAGCACCCCGCCCGGCCCGTACTGGGCCACGATCGGCACCAGCACCACCGTCATCGCCCCGGTCGGCCCGGACACCTGGAGGTTGGAACCACCGAACAGCGCCGCCAGCGCGCCCGCCACCACGGCGGTCGCCAGCCCCGCCTCGGCACCGAGCCCGGAGGAGACGCCGAAGCCCAGCGCGAGCGGCAGCGCGACGATCGCCACGGTCAGACCGGCGAGCAGATCGCGACGGGGGTTGCGGCCCATGACCGTGAAGTCGGCACGGGCGGGCAACAGGGAAGCGACCCGGCCCCAGGACCGGGCAAGGACGGTACTCACCCCGCCGCTACCTCGGCTTCCCGCAGCTCGGCCAGCAGTTCGTTCCGCCCGGCCAGCATCTCGGTCAGGATCCGACGCGCGGCCCGCATCAGCTCCGCCACATCCCCGCCGGACAGCTCGTACACCACGGTCGAGCCCTCCCTCGCCGAGGTCACGATGCCGGAGCGGCGCAGCACGGCCAGCTGCTGGGAGAGCGCCGACGGTTCCACCTCGATCGCGGTCAGCAGATCCCGTACCGGCAACGGCCCGTCCTGCAGCAGCTCCAGTACGCGTATACGGACCGGGTGCCCGAGCATCCGGAAGAACTCGGCCTTGGCCTGGTACAGCGGAACCGGCACGGTCTTCGGACTCCCTTCACCACCCCGATGCCCCGAGGTGCCTTCTTGGCCGTGCCCACGACTACCTGCGGACACAGCCAACACAGCATGTAGTCAATTGCAGAATTTCGCAATTCGTTGATTCGTGCGGCAAGGGCCGAGGCTGATGTCGCTCGCCTCAAGCGCGTCGGCGGGTTGCGGCCCACGAAGCGAGCAGAAACACGGGCAGGGCGATGCCGAGCAGGAGCGCGGTGCCGGTGACCGCACTCATGAGGAAGCCGGCTCCCAGGTGCGCGACGCCTTGGTAGTAGCCGACCGTCACGGTCGTGAGCGTCACGTAGCCGCCGAGCGCGGTGCCGGCGACCTGGCGGACGAACGCGGGCCGGCCTCGGCCGACGGTCGGGGCCGGAGCGAGCCGTCGCGCCGTGGTCCAGGCCCTGGGCGGGCGGCGCCGGGTGATGAACAGGCCCGTTCCGAGGAGGCCCATGACCAGGAGGTAGCCGGTCACCATGAGTGTGACGTTGAGGGACACGGGAAGCATGACCGGCTCCTGGCGGGGCCTCAGGAGGGGGTCTGGAGCAGGAAGTGCCAGCCCCGGACGAAGGTGTGCCAGCCGAACCACAGCCATAGGGCGAACAGTGCCCAGCGGCCTGCCGGGTAGCTCATGACGGCCCTGGTGGCGTCGCTGAGCGTGGGAAAGCCGTCGTTCGGCCGCAGCAGGCCGATGCCCTCCCAGGCAAAAATGGCCCCGAAGAGCACTGCCCAGACGAGGTAGCCGATCACCGGATGCTCTGCCACTGCAGCCTCTCCCGCGCTCTCGTGAACACAGCTGTCGGGTCGATCATCGGTCACGATGCGCTCGGGATTCCGGACGCGCCCGGCGAGTCGCGCCCCGGAAGGTGCCCCGCGGGGTGCCCCGGGAGGTGGGTGACTCCCCGGACCCGTCCGTGTCAGGTGTCCTGGTGTTCGGGTCGCTCCGGGGCCTCCAGGTATTCAGGGCATTCGGGGTTGTGACAGGGGCCGGGGTGCCACACGGGCACGAAGATTCCGAGACTCTTGTGCCGTCTCTTCACAACCGCGGTCACGGGCTGCTTGCAGACCGGGCAGACAAGCACCCCTTGGGGACCGGTCTCATGCTCGGCTTTGCTCATCTTTTAACCATAGGCTCGATGGCCGCAGAAGGAGACAGGAGACGCGCACGCGCTCGCATCCTCCGGCTTCGACCAGCCTGCCGGTGGGGGCGGAGCCTTCCTGGTGCGTGACGTACCGGTGTCAGTTCGGCACGATGATCAGCTTGCCGCGCACATGGCCGCCCGCGCTCTCCCGGTGGGCGTCGGCCGCCTGGGAGAGTGAGTACGTCCGGGCCACGGACAGGTCGAGTTCGCCGCTCTCGACCAGCGCGGCTGCCTGCTCAAGGCGTTCACGGATCGCGTCGGGGCCGGCGAACACGAAGCGCACACCGTGCTCCGCCGCCCGGTGATCGGCGATGGTGACCACGCGATCCGGCCCGCCGGCCAGTTCGACGAGGGCGGGCAGCGACCCCTTTCCGGCGGCGTCGAATGCCGCGTCCACGCCCTTCACGGCGACGGCACGGATCCGCCCGGCGAACCCCTCGCCATACATCACGGGTTCGGCGCCGAGCGAGCGCAGGTACGCGTGATTGCGTTCGCCGGCCGTACCGATCACGGTCGCGCCGAGATGCCTGGCGATCTGTACGGCCACGGACCCGACGCCACCGGCGGCCCCGTCCACGACCAGGGTCTCCCCGGCCTTCACCCCGAGGTCCGTGAGCGCCTGGTACGCCGTGTTGACGGCCACCGGCAGCCCGGCCGCGACCTCCCAGGACACGGCTTCGGGCTTCCGTGCGAGCTGCGCCGCGGGCGCCAGTGCGAACTCGGCGTAGCCGCCGGAGCCGATCGAACCGAAGACCTCGTCACCCGCGGCGAAGTCGGTCACGTCCGCACCGACGTCCGCGACGACACCGGCGACGTCTCCGCCGGGCACCGAGGGGAACTCCACCGGCATCATCGCCGCGACGGCCCCGCTGCGCAGCTGCCAGTCCAGTGGATTCACCCCGGCGGCGCGGACCTCCACCAGCACCTGCCCGGGACCCGGGCGAGGCACCTCGCGGTCCACCACGCGTAAGACCTCGGGACCTCCGTACTCCGAGAACTCCACAGCGCGATACGTCTCTGTCATTTTTGCCCTTTTCGATATGGGTTTCATCTGGTTGATCAGGATCTCTGACGATCTGTCAGCTCCCGTGCCCAAGCTATCGAACGAAGGGGCGGCAGGTCATCCGGCTCCGGGTGGATCCCGTCGGTCCTCTCGCGTCGCCGGGCACTGGCCATAGATACCCCTAGGGGGTATATTCGCGACGCGTAGATACCCCCCTCCCGTATAGGAGTGCTTGCAATGACCGTGTCAGCCTCACCAACCGCGTCAACCGATTCGCGGAGATGGTCCGCGCTCGCCCTGATCGCCCTGGCTCAGTTCATCGTCATCATGGATACGTCGATCATCGGCGTGGCCCTGCCCAAGATGCAGGCCGACCTGGGCTTCTCCCAGGAGAACCTGTCGTGGGTGTTCAACGCCTACGTCGTCGCCTTCGGGGGGCTGCTGCTGCTCGGCGGACGGCTCTCGGACCTGCTCGGTGCCAGGCGCCTGTTCAGCGCCGGATGGGTCGTCCTCGCCGCAGGCTCCCTGACCGCGGGCCTCGCGGGTGAGGTCTGGGTCGAGCTGACCGGGCGGGCCCTGCAGGGCGTGGGTGCCGCGCTGATCGCCCCGTCCGCCCTCACCCTGCTGATGACCCTGTTCGGCTCACGTCCCCAGGAGCTGGGGAAGGCCTTCGCGCTGTACGGCGCGGCCGCCCCGGCCGGAGGTACCGCCGGAGTCTTCCTCGGTGGGGTCATCACCCAGTACGCCAGCTGGCCCTGGGTGTTCTACATCAACATCCCCGTCGCCCTCGTCGTCCTGGCCGTCACGCCTGCCGTCATGCCTTCGGGCACGGGGCGACGCGGCTCGATCGACCTCGCCGGCGCGGTCACCGTCACGGCGGGTCTCGCCGCCGCCGTCTACGCCATCGTCCGGGCCCCCGAGACCGGTTGGGATTCCGCCGAGACCTGGCTGGTCCTCCTGGCCGGCGCGGCACTGATCGCCGCGTTCGTCGCGATCCAGTCCAAGCGGCGCGAACCGCTGATGCGGCTGGGGATCTGGCGGGCACCCAACCTGGCCGGTGCCAACATCGCCCAGCTGCTCATGGCCGCCGCGTGGATACCCATGTGGTTCTTCCTCAACCTCTACCTGCAGCAGGTCCTGGGGCTCGACGCCTTCGCCTCCGGCTCCGCGCTGCTGCCCATGACGGTCGCCATCATGATCATGATGATCGTCCTGGCGCCGCGCCTGATCTCGCGGTTCGGGCCCAAGCCCCTCATCGTCCTGGGGCTGTTCGCGCTCGGCGCGGGCATGTTCTGGCTCTCGCTGGCCCGCCCGGACGGAAACTTCCTCGTCGACGTCCTGCCCGCCTCCCTGCTCTCGGCGGTGGGCATGTCGCTGGCGTTCATCCCGTCGCTCGGCACCGCGCTGTCCAGTGCCCGCCCGGAGGAGGGCGGCCTCGCCTCGGGGATCGTCAACACCAGCTACCAGGTCGGCTCCGCCCTCGGCCTCGCCGCCATGACGGCACTCGCCGCCGCACACGGCGCCCGCGAACCCGGGGACCCGGTGGCCCTCACCAACGGCTTCTCCGCCGCCTTCCTCGGTGCCGCGGCCCTCGCGGTGGTCGGCGCCCTCGCCGCCCTGCTGACCCTGCGCACCGCACCGGCCGCCGAGGGTGCGGGCAGCGGTGACCAGCCGGAAAAGGCCACGGCCTGAAAGGGCCACGGCCTGAAAGGGCGACCGTTCTCCGACGACTGCGGCCGGGCGGCGCCCGCTGCCGAGGGCGGGTGTCCGCCGCCCCGGCAGCGGACACCGCCCCGCGGTCACCGGGGACACCGTCCCTCGGTCACCGCGGCCGACGGGCGGTGACCAGCAGGGCGGCACTGCGCAGTTGGAGCACTCCTCCCCGCTCGCGGGGTCGCAGCAGATCGACGAGCCTCTGCTGGGCCTGATCCCGGACGTCCTCCCGCACCTGGCTCATCAGGTGTCGGCCGGGACCGGAGTCCAACAGGAATGCGGCGGCATCGGCGGCGTCCCGGCCCCATGTCCCGTACGCCTCGACCTGTGCGGTGCCGATGGCCTCGTAACCGGCGCGGGACAGTACGTCGCGCATGGTCCCCGGGGCCGCCAGCGAGAACATGCCGGGGCCTCCAGGGGCTCCCAGGCCACCGAAGGGCAGGATGTCGCTCAGCCCCTGGATGGCCTGCAGCCACTCGGTCCGGCCGGGCTCCGCGGGGCAGACGAAGGCGATACGGCCGCCAGGGCGCAGAGCTCGCCCGATGTTGGTGAAGGCGGCGACGGGATCGTCGAAGAACATCACCCCGAAGCGGCTGATCGCGACGTCGAAGGTCCCGGGACCGAACGGATGGACCTGGACGTCCGCCCGCTCGAACGTCACATTGCCGAGCGCTTCGTGCCGCGCGGACTCCCGCGCACGGTCGAGCATGGGGACCGACAGGTCAAGTCCCAGCACCTGCCCGCCGCTTGCCTGCCGTGCGGCGAGACGGGTGGTGCGCCCCGCCCCGCAGCCGATGTCGAGGACGCGGTCCCGTTCCGTGATCGCTGCGGCGGTGAGGAGCGGTTCGTTGAATCCCTCGTTCACGCCGTCCCAGCGGTCCTGGTTGTCGGCCCAGTACGTTCCCTCGTAACCGTTCCATGCCTGTTCCTGGTCCTTGTTGGCAATGCGTCGCATGCGGTGCTCCCGGTGGATGCGGGCGCCCGGAGGTATGGGGACATCTAGTATGGGCGGGCGCCCATTCAAGGTATGGGCAATCGCCCATACTGTAAACACGTGAGAGGGAGGGGCCCCATGTCACCACGCGGTGTGACGACTCCGGACGTCCGTGAGCGGCTGTTCACCGCTGCGGAGCGGGTGCTGGAGCGGGAGGGGCCGGGAGCCCTGACGAGCAGAGCGATCACCGGTGAGGCCGGCTGCGCCAAGGGACTGCTGCACGCCCACTTCTCCGGACTCGACCAGTTCGTCGCGGAGTTGGTCCTGGACCGTTTCGCGCGAGTGGCCGGGCACGCCGAGGAACTCCGGGGGCGGGTGGGGCGGGGCACCGTCGCGGAGAACCTTCTCGGCATCGCTCTCGCGTTGCTGTCCTCGGCCGGCCCCACCGTCGCCGGCCTGGCGCTCACCCGCCCCGCGGCGTCCTTGCGGATCCGCGAGGCCCTGGAGGGCGGTGCGCCGGGCTTCGACACGGTCCAGGACGCGATCGCCGACTACCTGGACGCGGAACGGCGGGCCGGCCGCATCGCGGAACGGGCCGACACCGCCGCCGCGGCCCTCGCCCTGGTCGGGACCCTCCACCACCTGCTCATGACCGGCGGACATGACGGGCGGAACGCACAGGAGCGTGCCGGGCGACTGGTGGCCCTGCTCGAAACCACCCTCAGGCGCGGGCCCGACGACGTCACCGAGTGAGCCGGCGCGAGGAACGGGGTGCCGCCGCGGACTTTCCCGCGATGGCACCCCCGTCCGGCTCAGCTCAGCCGGGTCGTGACGTACGCCTCGATGGCGTCCCGCTGGTACGCGGCCAGGCCCGGCGTGATCGCCTCGTACGCCGCGCGCCACTGCTCGTTCTCCACGCAGGAACGCCCGATCGCGCGGTACTCCTCGGCGGAGACCGCCCGGAGGGCGGTCAGGGCCCGGTGCTGGGCCTCGATCTCGGCCTGCACCGGATCGGCCTCGGCGGGCACACCCGCGGCCAGCAGCTCGGCCAGCCGGATCATCTGCGCCGTGCGCTCCCGGTGTCCGGCCTCGATCTGCGCCTCGCTCATCGACGAGGTGTGCCGGTCGATCTCCCCGGCCAGCTCCGGGAAGTCGCGCAGGCTCTCCTGGTACTGGGCGGGCCGAACGCCCTCGAAGAGGTTCTCCGGTCGGTTGATGGCGGTCATGGGGTTACCGTCCTTCCTGGACTCCTCCAGTTCGGTGATCGTGCGGGAGACGGTGCCGGCCAGCGCGTCGATCCGGTCGCGCTCGGCGAGAAGCCGGCGGTGGTGACCGCGCAGGGCCTCCACCTCATCGACCTGCGAGGCCAGGATCCGCCCGATCTCGGGCAGACCCAGGCCCAGCGCCCGCAGTACGAGGATCTGCTGCAGCCGGAGCAACTCGCCCTCCCCGTAGCAGCGGTGGCCGTTGGAACCGATCCCCGCGGGCGGCAGCAGGCCGATCTCGTCGTAGTGCCGCAGCGTCCGAGCCGTCACACCGGACATCCGGGCGACCTCCGCGATCGGCCAGACCATCGCCGCCTCCCCTCACGAACACCTCACCTGGCCGGTCTCTCCGGCCCTGGTCAGGACGGTAGAAGCTGCCGCTGCGGCAACCGCAACCCCGGCACCCAGGATCTCCCGGCGACGCCCGGAGGGCGCGCGGGCCCGGCGCGCGGTCACCGCAAGCGGCATGCCGTCACCGGACGCGTACGCGCACGGTGTGCGTGGCGCCCCGGCTCTTGCTCAGGTCGCCGTAGGTCACGGTCGCCGACGAGCCGGTCCGGATGTCGCTGACGGTCTCCGCCTTGGACAGGACGGACTTGACGGGCCGCTGCCAGGTGAGGGTGAGGCCGGTGACGGTGCGGGACGGGTCGGAGACGCAGATCGTGGCGGTGCCGTCGCGCTTCTCGTGGATCTGCACGCAGACCGGCGCACTCGCCGTGACCTTGCCCGCCGTGCCCGCCGCCCAGAAGTTGACGCCGGTGAAGCCGAGGGAGGGGACACGGATACCGGTGCGCCGGGCGTCATTGGCGAGGATCTCCAGCCAGCCGGTGTCCTCGGCGCGGGCGGCGGTGCGCTTGCTGCTCGCGCCCGGCAGCAGGATGTACGCGTAGGCGCTGTCCGCCGGATCGGTGCCGTGGTCCTGCCAAAGGGTCACGTACCGGCGGGTGTTGGGCGTGGTGGTGCCGCCGTCGTTGATGTCCTTCCAGGCGCCGGTGCGCTCCTCGCGCAGCGCGTGCAGTCCGGTGCCGCCGGGGAAGACGTATCCGGCGTGCCCGTCGAGGTGGGCCCAGGTGGTGGTGCGGGTGGTGGACCAGCCCTGGGTGGCGGGCTGGGCCTCGCCGTCGAGCAGCAGCCGCTGCGTGCCGCTCGTGCCGAGGCAGCGGTTGTCGACGACCGTCTCGACGCCGGCGCCGTCCGTGGAGGTGATGCCGGAGCCGAGGCAGACCACGCAGTCGTCGAGCCAGAACCATGACTTGCGGGCGCGCATCGTGCTCGCCAGGCCCTGGAGGTGCTGGCCGGTGGTGCCGAACTCGCCGTCGCCGGTGCCGCCGACCCACCGCGTGCCCGGCTTCGGGTTGGCCCAGGCGCCGCCCTGTCCGTCGGCGAGCTTCTTCCGGGAGACGGTGATGCCGGGCAGCCGGTACGGGTCGACGGTCGGCCAGTACGCGTCCGAGTACTGATCGAGACCCGCGCCGTCGCCCCACCACTGCAGCCAGCCCGCGCCGGTGTGCCAGCCGCGCTTGTTCTCCCCGTTGCCGAACTCGTAGTGGGCGATCCGCTCGGAGGCCATGGAGAGACCGGCGCCCCAGCCGCGGCGGCGGTGGGTGACCCGGTCCATGTTGTGGAAGGCGCGGTGCGCGGACGGTTCCGGGGACGCGGTGACGGTCGTGTCGTCCAACAGGACCTGCAGCCGGGCGGTGTTGACCAGGCTCAGGGAGCCGGCCTTGAGCGCCGGGGCGTAGTGGTCGCGCTGCAGCCAGCCCTTGACCATGGCGCGCCAGCGGGCGTTCTCCTCGGGGCCGGCGCCCATGCCGAGCAGCACGATGGAGGCCATGACGCCGTGGGCGCGGGTGTGGTCGCTGGAGCCGACGCGGGTGATGCCGCGACCCGAGACGTTGTCCATCATCAGGCCGTCGTAGATGAACGGGGCGATGGCCGCGTCGATGGTGTCGAGGAACTGCCGGCTGCCCGGATCGGTGATCTCCCAGGTCGAGCCGCGCAGCAGGGCGAAGAGCCGGCCGAGACCGTCGTTGAGGACCGCGCCGTAGCCACCGATGTACGGGATCGAGGTGTGCTGGACGAAGGAGCCGTCCGGGTAGAAGCCGTCGCCGGTCGTGACGTACGGGAAGACCGGCGAGAGCGCGTCGACCGCCAGCGCGATCTTGGCGGCATTGGCGCCGACGATGCCGCGCAGGATCATGCCGCGGCACAGGTCGACACGGTTGGCGCCGGTGCTGGTACCGGTGTACGAGCCGACGGCCGAGTCGGGCAGGAACTTGTCGACGGCCTTGCAGTAGTCGGCCCGCTGGGCGTCCGACAGGGCGTCATGGAGCAGCACACAGGTGTCCATGAGGGCCTGGGGCGCGCCGATCTGCCAGTTCCACCAGTTCCCGTATCGGGTGGTCGTCTCGTTGAAGACGTCGGCGTGGAGGTGGTCGAGGCCGGTGATGACCGCGTCCCTGAGGCCGGTGTCGCCGGTGACCCCGGTGCCGGGCTGGGAGTACGCCTCCGCCATGGTGCGCAGCCGGTTGTAGCCGGTGTTCATGTTGGCGGAGAAGCCGAACGATTCGGTGTCGGTGTCCGGTTCGGGGTCGAGATGGACGAGGTCCGGCCAGAGGGAGCCGCGCGCGGGGGCCATCGTGGAGCGGTAAGCGGTTGCCTGGGCGCCGAGGTCGGCGAGCTTGGACTTGAAGGGCTCGGCGGTCGGACTGAAACCGGTTCCCAGGTACAGATCGCGCCACTTCGCACGCAGGGCGGCGAATTCGTCGGCGGCGTCGGCAGCGGCGGTGGAAAGCGAGGCCGTCGGGGAGAAGGCGGAGTCGGACACGGACGCGGACGCGGACGCGGCGGTCGGCAGGCCGAGGGCGAGCGCCGCACCGCCGCCCGTGGCCAGCAGGGCACGACGGGACCAGGCAGTTGTCATCGAAGCTCCGGAGGAAGAGTGAGCCAGTGCGGGAATGCCAGCGTGGTAAGCGTTTTCTAGCATGGGGGAGTTGGGGGGCTCAAGAGGCTGCTCGGGCCGCTGCTCGTTCCTCCGGCGGGCGACGCCCTGGACGAGGGCGCCGCCCGGCCCTCTCCGTACCCCCTATTGACGACCGGGTACGAGCCCGTCTGCGACCAAGCCGGTGAGTACGGCGTCGCCGAGGGCCCGGACGGCGGACTGGGGTCGGACCGTGACCGTGAACTCCTTGATCCGCCCGTCGTCGTCGAAGTGCAGCAGGTCGATGCCGTGGATCTCCTTGCCGCCCGCCCTGGCGCGGAACAGCAGGACCGCCGACGGGGCGGATGTGCCGTCGCCGCTGGTCTGTGCGGTGCCGGTGTGGTCGCCGATGTAGCGGAAGTCCTCGAATGTGCGCAGGAGGACCCCGAAGAGGCCCAGCACCATCGGCTTGCCCTCGAACGGCGTGAACTTCACCGGGCTGTAGAAGCGTGCCCTCGGCGAACAGGTCGTCGAGGGCCGCGAGGTCGCGGTTGTCGACGGCGGCGGGAGGGCAACCGCGACTGGTGCGAGCGTGCGGCCGAGGTCCTGCGGGAGAGGGAGCGGGCTCGCGCCCGGTGAAGGTGCGGAGGGATCAGCTGCTCTGGGCCTGCGGGTCGTCCGGGATCGGCTGCTCGGCCCAGATCGTCTTGCCGTACCGGGTGTAACGGCTGCCCCAGCGCGTGGTGAGCTGGGCGACCAGATACAGGCCGCGGCCTCCTTCGTCGGTCAACAGGGCCCGGCGCATGCGGGGTTGCGTGGCGCTGGGGTCGGAGACCTCGCAGGTCAGCGCTCCCGCGCGGATCAGCCGCACCTCGACCGGGCCGCCGGCGTGACGGATGGCGTTGGTGACCAGCTCGCTCAGCACCAGTTCGGTGGTGAAGGCCAGCTCCTCCAGTCCCCAGGCGTGCAGCTGCCGCACCGCGTCCTGCCGGACCCGGGCGACGGCGGCCGGGTCGGCCGCCACGGGCCAGACGGCCGTGTTCCCGGGCGGCACCGCATGGGTGCGGGCGAGCAACAGGGTGACGTCGTCGGCGAGTTGGTGCGCGGGCCGACCGGAGATGATCTCCTGGCCCAGCTCCCGCAGCGGTGCGGCGGCGGCGCCGGGGCGGGCCAGTCGGCGGCGCAGTTCGGCCATGCCCTCGTCGAGGTCGGTGTCGCGTCCCTCGATCAGTCCGTCGGTGTAGAGCGCGAGAAGGCTGCCGGGTGCCAGTTCGATCTCCGTCACCTCGAAGGGCAGACCGTTGACGCCCAGCGGCGGCCCGGGGTTCAGGGGTACGTACGCGACGGTCCCGTCCGGACCCGCCACGGCGGGCGGTGGGTGCCCGGCGGAGACCATCGCGCAGCGCCGGGAGACCGGGTCGTAGACCGCGTACAGGCAGGTGGCGCCGATCGGGTCGGCCCGTTGGTCACCGTGTGCCCCGCCTTCGTCCGGTCGGGTGAACCGGCTGGGCCGATCGAGGCCGTCGGGCCGGCCGGGTCCGCCGGGTCCGTCCGGTCCGTCGGGCCCCGTGGGTTCCTCCGGCTCGCTGGGCTCGTCGCGGAGCTGGGAGACCAGGTCGTCGAGGTGCACCATCAGCTCGTCCGGTTCCAGATCGAGGTCGGCGAGGGTGCGGACGGCGGTACGGAGCCGTCCCATGGTGGCGGTGGCCCCCAGCCCATGGCCGACCACGTCCCCGGCGACCAGGGCGACCCGGGCGGAGGACAGCGGGATCACGTCGAACCAGTCGCCGCCGACGCCGGTGGCGGTATCGGCCGGCAGGTAGAAGCCGGAGGTGGTCACGGCGACGGTCTCGGCCTGCGAGGGCGGCAGCAGACTGCGCTGCAGGCCGACGGCGGCCCGGTGTTCCCGGGTGTAGCGGCGGGCGTTGTCCAGGGCGAGGGCCGCGCGGGCGGCGATCTCGCACAGCAGGTCCAGGTCGGCCGGCGCGTAGCCGGGCCGGCCGGGGCCGCGCCGGACGGTCACCCGGCCGAGGAAGATGCCCCGGGCCCGCAGCGGTGCGGTCATCGACGCCGGGGAGGCGTCGAGGGCCGGGGCGCAGTCGGCATCGGCCGGGACCACGGTGCCGGTCGGCACCTCCGCGGCCCGTTCCCCGGCCACTGCGGTCCGGCGGAGCGGCAGCAGCCCGTCCTCGCCGGGAGCCGGTTCCTCGCCCGTGAACACCGCCTCCGCGATCTCCACCACGGCGAGGTCGGCCAGTCCGGGCACCAGCACGGCGGCCAGCTCCTCGCCGGTGCCGGTGACGGACAGCGATCTGCCGACGGCCGCGGTGGCGTGGTGCAGAATCGCCAGGCGCTCGTCGGAGCGGCGCTGCTCGGTGACGTCCGTGAACAGCGCGGTGACGCCGAAGACCTGCCCGTCCGGTGCCTGGAGCCGGAACGCCGAGACGGCCATCACCACCCCGTCGCCGGGATCCTCGATGGTCCGTACGGTCTCCTCCGCCAGGATCAGCGGCTGTCCGGTCCGCAGCACCTCGCGCAGCCGTCGCTCGATCGCCGCGGCGTCCGGCGCCTGGAGGAAGTCCCCCAGTCGCCGGTTGCGCAGATCCGGCAGGAGGCCGGTGTACGGCAGCAGATGGGTGTTGGTCCTGACCAGCCGCAGTTCCGCGTCGAACACGGCGAGACCCAGCCGGTCCTGCAGGAAGAGCTCCCGGGTGAACGCCTGGTCCTGCTGCCACCGGGCGACCGTCCCGGCGGGTGCCCACAGCACGAAGAACCGGGCCGGGCCCGCGGACGTCCCGGCGCCGGTGCCCGTCAGCGGGAGCACCTGGAAGGCGATGCCCAGTTCCTCGCCCCGGCCGGTACGCACCACCGTCTCGCCGTACCAGGCGCTCATCCGGTACTCGCCAGGCGGTCCGGGCCAGCCGGCCGGATCCGCGAGCAGCTCCCGGGCGGGACGGCCGCAGACGCTCTCGGCGGGAAGCGCGAACAGCTCCTCCGCCGCGGGCGTCCAGCCGATGATCAGCCCGTCCGTATCGAGCAGGGCCCCGGCCGCGCTGTCCGCGAACGGGAGCCCGTTGTGCCCGGGGGCGCCCGGGAGGGTCTTGCCGTCCACCTGGTTCTCAGCTCCCTCTCACGGCCCTGCCGACGTTCCCGCGCCGCGTCCACGGACGCCTCCATCATCTCTCTGCTCGTTCCGGTCGCCAGTTCCGGCGATCCGGTTCGGGCGGTCCGGTTCCGGCCGTCACCGACCGGGTCGGTCCGCGGTGGGGCACTATTTCGTTCAGTCACTCCGCGGAAAGGTTCTGCATGCCCGATCGCACCGATGGAAGCCGTGGCTCTCTGCTGGCGGTGAGCGACCTGCACGTGGGGATGGCGGACAATCGCCCCATCGCCGAGTCCCTGCGGCCCGATTCGGACGAGGACTGGCTGATCGTCGCCGGTGACGTCGCGGAGCGGATGGCGGATGTGGAGTGGGCGCTACGGCTGCTCGCGGGCCGGTTCAAGCGGGTGATCTGGGCCCCGGGGAACCACGAGCTGTGGACGCCCGAGCGCGATCCGGTCCAACTGCGGGGCCAGGAGCGGTACGAGCACCTGGTCGGGCTGTGCCGGAGCCTCGGGGTGGTCACTCCGGAGGACCCGTACCCGTTGTGGCCCGGCCCCGACGGGCCGGTGGCCGTCGCGCCGGTGTTCGTGCTGTACGACTACAGCTTCCGGGCGCCGGGCACGACGACCAAGGAGGAGTCCCTGGCGTACGCGCGCCGGACGGGGGTGGTGTGCACCGACGAGTTCCTGCTGCACCCGGACCCGTACCCGAGCCGCGACGCCTGGTGCCGGGCGCGGGTGGCGGAGACGGAACGGCGGCTCGCGGCACATGATCCAAAGATCCCGCTGGTCATCGCCGGCCACTGGCCACTGGTGCGCGAACCGATGGACGTCCTGTGGTACCCAGAGTTCGCCCAGTGGTGCGGTACGCGGCTCACCGCCGACTGGCACCGGCGCTTCAACGTGGCGGCGATGGTCTACGGCCATCTGCACATACCTCGCACGACCTGGTACGACGGAGTGCGCTTCGAAGAGGTCTCCATCGGATACCCGAGGGAATGGCGCAAACGGGGCCACCCCCGGGGCCTGTTGCGGCAGATCCTTCCGTACGACGGCGACGGCGACAGCGACAGCGACGGTGACGGTGACGGAGGGCAGGGGCCCGTCAGCGGTGGCCCAGTACGTTGACGACCCGGCCGTTCGGGTCGCGGACGAAGAAGCGGCGTACACCCCACTCCTCGTCGGACAACGGGTACACGATCTCTGCGCCGCTCTCCCGCATGGCCGTGTGGGCCGCGTCCACGTCCTCCACCTCGATGCTCAGGTCCGGTGTGACCGGGGCGGTCGCGTCGGCCCCCATGATGCTGAGCTGGGCCGTGGGGTGGGACGCGGAGGCGAGCGTCATGATCCAGCCGTGGTTCATGACCTCCTGGAGGCCCAGCCGACCGTAGAACTCCGCGCTCCGCTCCATCCCTTCGCCGACGGGGCCTTCGCCGGCGGGGCCTTCGGCGGTCCGGATGTTGGGGACGATTCTGCGGACGGACATCGGCAACTCCTGTCGCGGGACTGACTCCGTGCCGCCCGCCGACGGCGGACCCGACGCGGATCAGATGACCGGCGGCCGTCCCAGTTTCGTCATCTGCCACACCGTGCGCCACCGCATCGGCTGCCTTCGTCCGCACGGGGTACGGACACCTTCGGCGAAGCCGCCGGCCCAGGCGCGCAGACCCGTCGCCGACCGGGTGCGGGCCACGGTGAGGAGGGTCCAGGTGCCCAGGTAGGCCGGAACCAGGGGGAGGGGCAGGTTCCGGCGGGCCAGCCAGACCCGGTTGCGGGCCGTCATCCGGTAGTAGACGGAGTGACGGGCGGGGGAGGTCTTGGGGTGCTGGAGCAGCAGATCGGGCTCGTAGAGGATCTTCCAGCCCGCGTCGAGCGCCCGCCAGGACAGGTCCGTCTCCTCGTGCGTGAAGAAGAACTCCGCCGGCCAGGGCCCCGTCCGGGCGAGCATCTCCATGGAGAGGGCGTGGCCGCCGCCCAGGAACGCGGTGACCGGTCCGCGCCGCATCGGATCGGCGGCGCGCAGGCGCGGTACGTGACGGCGCTGGGTCTCGCCGTGCTCGTCGGCGATCCGGAAGCCGACGATGCCGAGCCGCGGATCGGCGGCGAACAGCTCCTGGACCTTGCGGAACACCCCGTTGTCGACCAGGAGTCCGTCGTCGTCGAGCTCGATGACGACATCCACGTCGCCGAACTCCGCCAGCTTGCTCAGGGCGACGTTGCGGCCCCCGGGACAGCCCAGGTTCTCGTCCAGCTCGATCGTCGTCACACCGCCGGACAGATCGGACAGTCCGGGAAACGCGCCGAAGTCCGGGAGGGGCGATCCGTTGCCCACGACGACGAGGCGGGCCGGACGGACGTCCTGCCCGGCCACCGAGGCCAGCAGGGCCTCGACCTGCTGCGGGCGGTCGCCCATGGTGACGATGGATACGGCGATGCGCGGTTGGGACACGGTCGGCACTCCTGGTCTCGCTGCGGTGCCCGCGATCGTAGCCCCAGGAGATGGTCGCCCGTTGTTCAGCCACCTGTTGCCGCCCCGCCACGCCCCGGGATTCTTCGTCGGGGCGTGGCGCCGGGGGTCTGCCGCGACGGGCCGAGCGGGGACCGCGGACGTGCCGCGACGCGGCGCACATGCCTGTCGAAGACGGCAGCGGCGTCGGGGGTGAGGGTGCGGAGGGCGACCATCGCCGTCACGATGACGTCGCAGAGTTCGGCCTCCACGTCCTGCCAGGAATGGGTGGCACCCTTGCGCGGGTTCTGGCCGGTGGCCCCGATGACGGCCTGGGCGACCTCGCCCACCTCCTCCGACAGCTTCAGCATCCGCAGCAGCAGATCCTGCTCGGGCGGGATGCCGGTCTCCGCTTCGAGCCAGTTGTGCAACTCGTCGATCGTCGTCCAGGTGTCGTGGTCCTGGTCCTCGTGGCCGTGGGCGCTCTGCTGGTCCATGGTGCTCAGCCTGCCAGCCACCGCCTGTCTCCCGGCCGCCCCGGCCGGGCGCGTCGGCCCGCCCGCGGCCCGGGACATTTCCGTTCCGGCGGGCGGCTCGTCGGGATCGCTCCGTCAGCCGCGCCCCACGTACGGCATCGCCGTGGCCAGGACCGTCGCGAACTGCATGTTCGCCTCCAGCGGCAGCTCCGCCATGTGCAGTACGGTCCGGGCCACGTCCGCCGCTGCCATCACCGGCTCGACCGCGAGTTCGCCGTTGGCCTGGAGGACGCCGGTCCGCATCTGTTCGGTCATGTCCGTGGCCGCGTTGCCGATGTCGATCTGCCCGCAGGCGATCCGGTACGGACGCCCGTCCAGCGAAAGCGACTTCGTCAGTCCCGTCATGGCGTGCTTGGTCGTGGTGTAGGCGACCGAGTGGGGGCGCGGCGCATGGGCGGAGATCGAGCCGTTGTTGATGATCCGGCCGCCCTGCGGGTCCTGTTCCTTCATCAGCCGGTACGCCGCCTGCGCGCACAGGAACGCGCCCGTCACGTTCACGTCCACCACCGAGCGCCAGTCCGCCACCGAGAGGTCCTCCACGGGGACGGAACGCGGGCCGAACGTACCGGCGTTGTTGAAGAGCAGATCGAGGCGGCCGAAGCACTCCCGTACCGAGGAGAAGAGCGCGGCCACGTCATCGGGGCGTGACACATCGGCGGGGACGGTGATCACCCGGGCGTTCTCCCCGGCCAGCACGGCCGTTTCGGCGAGGGGTTCGGGCCGTCGGCCCGCGAGCACCACCGACCAGCCGGCGCCGGTCAGGGCGAGCGCCACCGCGCGGCCGATCCCGGAGCCCGCGCCCGTCACGACCGCCGTCTTCGCATCGGAATTCAACAGTTTGTTGCTCATGACGCCGCAGCGTACGCCCTGCCGCCCCGGGGCGTGTGGGGCTGTCCGGGGTCAAGGCGCCGCGTGGGGCGGCGGGTTCGTACTCCGGCCGACCGGCCGCCGAAGATGATCACTGCCCGCTCCCGGGCGGGCGCTTTGTCCCCGTGGACCCATTGCCGTCGCATTCCTCATCCGTACGACGCCCGATCGACGCGAACACGACAGCCGCCCGATGCGCTGGGCCGGTGAACTGCCCGGGTACACCACCAGCCAGGGGAGGGACAGATGTCACACTCATCGCACCAGCAGGAGATGCGCGACGCCGCCAAGCAGGTCGGGCGCCGCCGATTCCTCACCGTCACCGGCGCCGCCGCCGCGCTCGCCTTCTCGGCCAACCTGCCCGCCGCGGGCACCGCGAGCGCCGCCGAGCTGGACGCCAGGAAGATCGGCGAGGACCCGTTCACCCTCGGCGTCGCCTCCGGAGACCCGCTTCCCGACTCGGTCCTGCTGTGGACGAGACTCGCACCGCGCCCGTACGAGTCCGGCAGCGGACTGCCCCGGGCCCGTGTGCAGGTGCGCTGGGAACTCGCCCGCGACGAGCGCTTCTCCCGCGTCGTGCGGCGCGGGTCGGCCACCGCCCACCCGGAGTTCGACCACAGCGTCCACGTCGAGGTCAAGGGCCTCGACGCCGACCGCGCCTTCTACTACCGCTTCCGCACCGGAACGTGGACCAGCCCCGTCGGCCGGACCCGCACCGCGCCCGCCCACGGTGCCCGCAACAGCGCGCTGAGCCTGGCCGCCGTCTCCTGCCAGGCGTACCACGACGGCTACTTCACCGCGTACAAGCACCTCGCGCAGGAGGACGTCGACGTCGTCTTCCACCTCGGCGACTACCTCTACGAGTACGCCGTCAACGCGACCGGCGGCGCCCGCAACTACACCGACCGCAGGCTCCCCGCCCACTACAACCGGGAGACGGTCACGCTGGAGGACTACCGGCTGCGGTACGGCCTCTACAAGTCCGACCCCGATCTGCGCGCCGCCCACGCCGCGCACCCCTTCGTCGTCACCTGGGACGACCACGAGACCGAGAACAACTACGCGGGCGGCACCCCCGAGAACGACGTACCGCCGGAGGAGTTCCTGCTGCGCCGCGCCGCCGCGTACCGCGCCTACTGGGAGAACCAGCCGCTGCGCGCCCCGCAGCGCCCCACCGGCCCGGACATGAGGCTCTACCGGCGCCTGCAGTTCGGCCGGCTCGCCCAGTTCGACATCCTCGACACCCGCCAGTACCGCAGCGACCAGGCGTACGGCGATGGCTGGCAGACGCCCGGACCGGAGTCCCAGGACCCGTCGCGCACCATGACCGGCGCCACCCAGGAGCGCTGGCTGCTCGACGGCTGGCACGCCTCGCGGGCCACCTGGAACGTCGTGCCGCAGCAGGTCACCTTCGCCCAGCGGCGCGACGTCCCCACCGACGCCTTCAAGGTGTCCATGGACGCGTGGGACGGCTACCCCGCCTCCCGGGGCCGCATCCTGAAGGGCGCCGAGGCCGCCGGGGTCGACAACCTGATGGTGCTGACCGGCGATGTGCACGTCGGCTACGGCTTCGACCTGAAGAAGGACTTCGACGACCCCTCGTCCCGCACCGTCGGCACGGAGATCGTCGCCACCTCCATCACCAGCGGCAAGGACGGCTCGGACCGGCCCGGCAGCTGGAACAACCAGATGCAGGCCAACCCGCACATGAAGTTCTTCAACGGCCGGCGCGGATACGCCGTCGTCACGCTGGGCCGGGAGCAGGCGCGCGCCGACTACCGCACGGTCTCCGCCGTCACCACGCCCGGTGCGCCCCTCACGACGGCCGCGTCGTTCGTCACCGAGGTGGGCAACCAGGGCCTCACGCCCGCGTAAGGCCCTGCGCGCAGCGTTCCCCGGCCCCGGTCAGCCGAGGTCGTCGGCCGGGTAGTCGTCCGCCGCATAGCGGACGCCGATGCGGTCACGCACCGCGTCGAGCGTCCGCATCACGGCGAGCGACCCGTCCAACGGCACCAGCGGCGACTCTGTCTCGCCCGCCCGCAGCGCCCGTACCACCTCGGCCTGCTCGAACTGCAACCTGCGCAGCCCCTCGCCCGCAGACCCGGCGGCTCCGGCGGCTCCGGCCGTGAACTCCTCGGGCTCGTGTCCGGGCCGGTGCAGCACGAACCGCTCCGGGTAGAAGAAGCCGCGCGGGAACTCGATCCGGCCCTTCGTGCCGGTGACCGCGGCGGTCTGCGGAGTGTCCGCGACGAGCGAGCAGTTCAGCAGCGCCGAGGCGCCCGCCTCCGACCAGCCCAGCAGCATCGCGGTGTGCAGGTCGACGCCCTCGGGGGAGAGCACCGCGTCGGCCTGCACCCGGTCCGGCTCGCCCAGCAGCAGCTGCGCGAACGACACCGGATAGACCCCGAGATCCAGCAGCGCGCCGCCGCCCAGCGCCCAATCGCGCAGCCGGTGCTCGGGCCCGAACGGGCCCGCGAGCCCGAAGTCGGCCTGCACGGTGCGGATATCGCCGATGGCGCCGTCCCGCACCAGCGCCGTCATGCGCCGGACGACCGGGTTGCAGTACGTCCACATGGCCTCCATCAGGAAGAGGCCCCGGTCCCGGGCGAGCTTCACCAGCTCGTCCGCCTCCCGGGCGTTGAGCGTGAACGCCTTCTCGCACAGCACGTGCTTCCCGGCCTCCAGGCAGAGCGCGGCCGCCTCCCGGTGCGCCGAGTGCGGCGTCGCGACGTACACCACATCGACCTCGTCGTCAGCGGCGAGAGCGGCCCAGCTGCCGTATGCCCGGGGTATCCCGAACCGCTGCGCGAACGCCTGCGCCGAGGCATCTGTCCGAGATGCGACGGCCACCACTTCCGTGTCCGGCATCGACCGGAGATCCTCGGTGAACGCCGCGGCGATACCGCCGGTCGCCAGCACACCCCACCGCACAGTGCCGCTCATGCCTGTCATGTCTGCTCCCCAAGAGGTCTCGACCAGTCCGGCTGAGCTGAGAGCATAGATGCGGATTCAACGACATGGAGATGAGAATGCCGGAGAGCGGCATGAGCCGGGCCCAGCAGGAACGCGCACACATAACGACCGCCGGAACCGGGGCCGCAGAGCCCGGAGCCACCGGCACAACCCCCGGAAAGCCAGCCGCTGCCGAAGCGGCCAGGCGTACCGGACTTCTCGTCACCCTCGTCCTCGGCGGTCTCACCGCGGTTCCGCCGCTCTCCATGGACATGTACCTCCCCGCCCTGCCCGCGGTCACCGAGTCCCTGCACTCTCCTGCCGCCACCGTCCAGCTCACCCTCACCGCCTGCCTGACCGGCCTGGCGCTCGGGCAGGTTGTCGTCGGGCCGTTGAGCGACCGGTGGGGGAGGCGCAGGCCACTGCTCCTCGGCATGATCATCTACGTCGTCGCCACCGCGATGTGCGTCTTCGCGCCCACCACCGGACTGCTCATCGGCTTCCGCCTGCTCCAGGGGCTGGCCGGTGCGGCGGGCATCGTCATCGCCCGTGCCGTGGTGCGCGACATGTACGACGGCGTGGAGATGGCCAGGTTCTTCTCCACCCTGATGCTCATCTCCGGCGTCGCGCCGATCGTCGCCCCGCTGATCGGCGGACAGGTGCTGCGGTTCACCGACTGGCGCGGAATCTTCGCCGTCCTCACCTTCGTCGGCCTGGCGCTCACCCTCGTCGTCTGGAAGTGGCTGGTTGAGACCCTGCCGCCGCAGGACCGGCACACCGGCGGCCTCGGCGACGCGCTGCGCACCATGCGCGGACTGCTCGCCGACCGGGTCTTCACCGGCTACATGATCGCGGGCAGCCTCGCCTTCGCCACCCTCTTCTCGTACGTGAGCGCATCGCCGTTCGTCGTGCAGGAGATCTACGGCGCCTCGCCGCAGACGTTCAGCCTGCTCTTCGGCATCAACTCGGTCGGCCTGATCATCGTGGGCCAGATCAACGGCAAGATCCTGGTCGGCCGGGTCAGCCTGGACAAGGCGCTCGCCTTCGGGCTCTCCGTCATCACGCTCGCCGCGGTCGCCCTGCTGCTGATGACGACCGGGGTCTTCGGAGAGGTGGGCCTGGTCCCGGTCGCCGCCGGGCTGTTCGTGCTGATGTCGGCGATGGGGATGGCGATGCCGAACACGAACGCGCAGGCGCTGATGCGTACGAAGCACGCGGCCGGGTCCGCCTCGGCGCTGCTCGGCACCTCGTCCTTCCTGATCGGCGCCATCGCGTCGCCGCTCGTCGGGATCGCGGGCGAGGACACGGCCGTGCCGATGGCTGTCGTGCAGGTGGTGTGCGCGGTGGGTGCGATGGTCTGCTTCCTCGGGCTGTGCCGGCCCTGGCGGCGGGTGGCGTAGCGGGGCGGCGGGACCCGGTCCGTGGTTCAGCCCCAGGTCTTGCCGCTGATCAGGTCCGGCCCGAAGCAGCGGGAGACGACGGAGGCGAGCGCCGGCACCGCGCCCTCTCCCGACGCGTGCTTGAAGGTGTGGACCACGCAGGTCCGCACCGGATGCATTGGCCCACCGGGTTCGTCGCAGTCGTCGGCGTACAGCGGGCGGGGGCCGGTCCCAGCGGGCCTGCCCGCCCTCTTGCAACAACGGGGTCCGGAGCGCGGCGAATGAATTTCCGCCGTGCTCCGGACCCCGCGACGCTACGACGACCTCGGGTAGCCGATCAGGTGCGGGCGGTCCTTCTCGTCCGTCCAGCGGAACAGACCGACACCGTCCGCCGTCTCCATGCCCGGAACCCGCACGTTCGAGGGCAGGACGCCCGTCGAACCGCTCCTGACGGCGACCGCGACCGGGGCGCCGCCGCCGGCCAGCACGTCCGCCGCGTTGCGCGCGCTCGCAGCGCCGTACGCGGTGCCCTCGTCGTTCACGGAGGCCAGCGTCAGTGGCTTCGTGCCGTCCGCGCCCTCGAAGCAGAACCCCCGCTTCGTGGCCAGGTCGAACGCGAGCGGTCCGGCCACCAGGTAGGAGCCCGAGGGCGCGGAGACGAGCTGCGGGTACTGGCCCGGCTTTATCGCGGGCTTGCTGCACTCCACCGAAGCCAGGGTCTTGCCCGTCTCCTGGTCGTGCACCGCCCACATGTCGTGGGTGGTGGCGCGCTTGGCGCCCTTCGCGAGCTGCCACTTCGCCAGGATCAGACCCGGGACCACCGACGTCGGGATTCCGCTGAGCTTGTCCGTGCCCTTGGGGGCGACATTGCGGCTGAACCAGCCGCCCTGCACCCAGAACTCCTTGGACCCGCTGACCAGCAGGCCCTTCTGCGTCAGCCCGCGCACCTCGGTGAGCTGCTTGCAGGTCTTGCAGCCCTTCGGGTACTTGAGCGCGGCGGCCGCGACGTTCGACACCCGGCCGGTCACCGGGTCGACCACCGCGCTGTTCGTCCGGCCGTCGCTGATGAGGATGCCGGGGCCGGTGGTGGAGACCGTCGGAACGGAGTTCCACGGCACCTCGACGCGCCGCCGGGAGCCGTCCTCCACGTCGTAGACATCCAGCGAGACGATCGTGTCGGCGGGGGTCAGCGCGTTCTCGCCGACCTTCCCGTACGCCCATGTCACGAAGTACTCGTGGTCGTCGACGGTGACCGGGAGGAGCCTCGGGAACTGGTGCGGCGACGGGGGCCGCCAGCTCTCGCCGTGCCAGCCGGCCTGACCCGTCTTGGAGTCGATGGTCCGCAGCTGGTACTTGGTCTCCGACTCCCGCACCAGGTAAGCGAGACGGCCCGTCGTCCGGGAGATCGCATAGTCGGGCGAGGTCCCGATGAGCTCCCAGCCGTGCTCCGTCGCGTACGCGGAGGGAACGGTGAGCTGCGTCACCTTCGTCGAGCTCTTCTTGCTCTGCTTCTCCGGCTTGTCCGTACTCTTCTCACCGCTGCCGCATGTGGCGAGCAGAAGAAGCATGGCAAGCACGAGCACTCCGCCGACCAGAGCCAGGCGCACGATCTTCTGTCTCATGGTTCCCCTCGATGGGCAATCCCGACCTCGCGGCGGCCAGCGTAGCAACTTGCGCAGGTCTCGCGGCAGTTCGGATCCGTTGCTGTTCGGTGCCGAAGCCGGGGCGGAAGCAGGTGGTCCGGCTTTGCCTACAATTCGTCGGTGAACGCCACCCTCCCCACCGCGGAAGTCCTGCGCGCGACGCTGGCCGGACTGCTCGACGGGCTGCCGCCCAAGCAGGCCGCCCAGGCCGTCGAACGGCTCATCGCCAACTACCGCGGGACCACCCCGACCGACGCGCCGGTGCTCCGCGACCGCTCCGACGTCGCCGCGTACGCCGCGTACCGGATGCCCGCCACCTTCGAGGCGGTACGGTCCGCCCTCGCCGCGCTCCAGGAGGCCGCCCCCGACTGGGCGCCCGCCACGCACACCGACATCGGCGGCGGCACCGGAGCGGCGAGCTGGGCCGTGGCAGGGGCCTGGGAGGGGCCCCGGACGATCGTGCTGGACTGGGCCGAGCCCGCACTCGCCCTCGGCCGTGAACTCGCCGGGCTCTCCGGCGTCCCCGCCCTGCGCGACGCCGAGTGGCGCCGGGCCCGGATCGGCGCGGGCCTCGAACTCGCCCCCACGGACCTGATCACCGTCTCCTACGTACTCAAGGAGCTGACCGCGGACGTCCGCGCCGCCCTCGTCGACACGGCCGCCGCGGCGGCACAGGCGGTCGTGGTCGTCGAACCGGGCACCCCCGACGGCTACGCCCGGATCATCGAGGCCCGCGAGCGGCTGATCGCCGCCGGGCTGACGGTCGCCGCGCCCTGCCCGCACAGCGAGGCCTGCCCGATCGAGCCGGGCACGGACTGGTGCCACTTCTCGGCCCGGGTCAGCCGCTCCTCGCTGCACCGGCAGGTCAAGGGCGGCTCGCTGCCGTACGAGGACGAGAAGTTCAGCTATGTCGTGGCGACCCGCTTCGGGACGGAGCCCGTCCGGGCGCGGGTCACCCGCAAACCGCAGATCCGCAAGGGACAGGTGCTGCTGGACCTCTGCACCCGCGACGAGGCCCTGCGGCGGGCCACGGTCACCAAGCGGCACGGCGAGCTGTACCGCGCCGCCCGGGACATCGCGTGGGGCGACGAGTGGCCGCCCGGCGAGGACGACTGAAGTCCGCCGCCCGGCGGCCGCGCGGCTACCCCCGCAGCTCCTGCGTGCAGCACTTCACGCTGCCGCCGCCCTTGAGCAGCTCGCCCAGGTCCATCGGCACCGGTTCGAAGCCCCGCGCCCGCAGCGGATCGAAGAGCCCCGTCGCGGCCTGCGGCAGCAGCACATGGAGCCCGTCGCTCACCGCGTTCAGCCCGAGCGCCGCGGCGTCCGCCTCCTCGGCGATCAGCGCGTCGGGGAAGAGCCGGGCCAGCACCGACCGGCTGCCCGGCGAGAAGGCGCCCGGGTAGTACATGATCTCGTCGCCCGCGTCGTCGAGCACGGACAGCGCCGTGTCCAGGTGGTAATAGCGCGGGTCGACCAGATCGAGCCCGATCACCGGGCGCCCGAAGAACTCCTGCGCCTCGCCGTGCGAGAGGGGACTGGACCGGAAGCCCCGCCCGGCCAGGACGTACGACGCGGTGACCGCGAAGTCGCCCTCGCCCTCGTTGACGTGGTCCGGTTCATGGATCTCGGTGAAGCCGTTGGCCAGGAACCACTCGCGGTGGGCCCCGGCCTCCTCGTACCGCTCCCGGTACGCGAAGCGGGCGCCCAGCACCCGGCCGTCGACGACGGTGGCGCCGTTGGCGGCGAACACCATGTCGGGCAGATCGGGGCGGGGGGCGAGCAGCTCCACGGTGTGCCCGAGGGCGCGGTACCGGTCGCGCAGGTCCTCCCACTGGGTCTGGGCCAGGGAGAGATCCACGGGCTTGCTGGGGTCCATCCAGGGGTTGATGGAGTACGTCACCCTGAAGTGCGTGGGGGCGCACATCAGGTAGCGGCGGGGTGTGGCTTCACGAGGCAATGAAGGCTCCTCACGAAAGGCAGGGGTTGCCTGCCGGGGGACATCGCACGGGTGTGTGCGTGAGCCCATGGTCCGCTCTCCGGGGCCCCGCGCGCAGTGATCCGATCGGGTGGTTCCGCGCGATCGGGAGACGATACGTATCGCCTCGTCCCGCTGTTAGATTGACCGGCATGGTAGAGAACCGGTTGCCCGACGCCAGCCGCCGCAGCGAGCGCTCGCGCCGCGCGATCCACGACGCGGCGCTCGCCCTGGTCGCGGAGGTCGGCTATCCGAGGACCACCATCGAGGCCATCGCCGCGCGGGCCGGCGTCGGGAAGCAGACGATCTACCGCTGGTGGCCCTCCAAGGCGGCCGTCCTCCTGGAGGCCTTCGTGGGCCTGGGCGAGCGGGCCGCCGGGCAGAGCGGCGCGGACCAGGCGCAGGGGATCCCGGACACCGGCGATCTCGCGGCCGACCTCAAGGCCGTCCTGCGGGCCACCGTCGACGAGCTGAACGACCCCGCCTTCGAGGCGCCGACCAGGGCGCTCGCGGCCGAGGGGATCGTGGATCCGCAGGTCGGCGCCGAATTCGTCCAGAAGCTGCTCGACCCCGGGCTCCAGCTGTACGTCGCACGGCTGCGCGCCGCCCAGGAGGCGGGCCAGGTCCGCGCCGACGTCGACCCGCGGATCGCCCTGGAGCTCCTCGTCGGCCCGCTCACCCACCGTTGGCTGCTGCGTACCCTCCCGCTCACCCATGAGTACGCGGACGCGATCGTCGACCACGCCCTGCGCGGTCTGGCGCCCTGAGACGCACCCGTCTTTTCGTGACAAGAAGTGGCATAGTGCCCAGCTCACGGCATCGTCGCCCGTACCCCGCTTCGGGAGTCCGGCCACCCGAGGCGCAGGATGGTGGGACCATGGGCAGGGGCAACGCTGAGGTAAGGGGATAGATGGGCGCCGATTTCGGCCGTTATCGCGGCTCAGAGAGCAAATTTTCCCAATGGCTTCGCCGCCGACCCAAACCGCACCAGAGCGAGGTCGACGACACCGCCCGGGAGGCGCTGCTCCTGGCCGTCGCCGAGGCCGGAATGCCGATCGCGCCGGCCGCCCATCCGGTCGGATACCGATGTTCGTGCGAACGCATCGGCTGTCCCACCCCCGCCCGGCACCCGATCTCCTTCGCCTGGCAGACGCAGTCCACCACCGACCGGGCGCAGATCGAGCGCTGGGCCCGCAGCCAGCCGCAGGCCAACTTCATCACCGCGACCGGCATGATCCACGACGTGCTCGACGTGCCGCTGACCGCGGGCACCCAGGCACTGGAGCGGCTCCTCGCCGCGGGCATCGACGTCGGCCCCGTCGCCCGGTCCGGCGACGACCGGATGCTCTTCTTCACCGCCACCCGCGGTACGCCCGAGGACGAGGACGAATGGTGGCCGTGCGAGCTCGACTGCCACCCCGAGACCATGGACGAACACCCTGGGCTGCGCTGGCACTGCCGCGGCAGCTATGTGCTCCTGCCGCCGGCCCGGCTCCCCGGTGAACTGGACGTGCGGTGGGTGCGCGGGCCGGAGAACCCGCTGCCCGACCCGCTGACCCTGCTGGAGACGCTCACCGACGCGTGCGCGCAGTACGCGGACGCGGCGGACCAGAGCGATCTCGACCATGACTCGGTGGCGTGGCCGCTGAGCCGTTAGACCGTGTCCGCAGGACACCGTCCGGCGGACGACCGGGGCCGCCCAGCGGCGGCCCCGGTTCCGTCACGAGCCCTTCGCCGCCGTCAGGCCCGGCAGCCTGTTCAGCATGACCACCTTGCCGCCGTCCTTCGTCGAGCCCTTCTTCGGGACGTACACCAGCTGGCTGGAGACCCGCTCCTTGGTGAGGGTGGACTCCACCTCACCGGTCAGCAGCGCCTCCACGTCCTGGTTGAGCGGCGGGCGCAGCCCCTTCGCCGCGGTCTGCCGCTCGAAGTGCTTGCTGCTGAAGAAGACCAGCGCCCCGCCGTCGTCCGTCTCCAGGCCGAGCGGGCCGAACGTACCGCTGTCCAGCGGCCGGTCGATGTACTGGTACGAGAAACCCGCCCGCCGGGTGGTCCGGCGCGCCTCCCGCCAGCCCGAGGTGGCGGAGCCGGGGGCGAAGACGTCCGGGGTGCCCTTCTCCAGGTACTGCGTGTACTGGGTGCTCAAGTCCTCCGGCGCCACGGCCAGTTCGGTGCTGTCCGCGGCCACCGGCCTGGCCCGGCCCTCGCCGTCCTTCGCGAAGGCGGGCAGCCGGGAGGGGGCGACGACCGACAGATAGGCGGCCTTCCACCCGGCGCCGGGCCCGGACTTGACGAAGACGACCAGCCAGCGGGTGTCCAGCTTCCCGCTGTCCTGGTCGCGGTTGGAGTCGGCGTCCGCGACGAACCACCGCGGCCAGCCGGCCTTCTTCGGGATGAGGTAGGTGGCGTCGGTCAGCTCCAGCGGCGAGTGGTTCGGGTTGCCGTCCGGATGGTTCTTCTGCCGCGCCTTCAGCCCGGCCTGGTTGATCGCACCGAGTGGCCCGGTGACCCGGTCCGCGTCCAGGGCCGGGTCGTAGGCCTTGTCCGCCGCGTTGTACGCGGTGGTGAATGCCTTCAGGGCCTGCGCGGCCTCAGACCTGGTTGCCGCCGGCACCACTTCCAGCTCGCCGTGCACCGTCACGCAACCGCTCGCCGTCATCGACAGCACCGTCGCCGTCGCGAGCCCCGTCGCCAGCCGAACCGGCCTCAGGCTTCTCATCCGCTGCTTTCCGCGCCTTCCGATCCGTCGCCCCCACTGACCGTCCGAACCCTACCGGGGCGAGGAACAGCGCGAGTGTGGGGATCAGATACAGCGCCCACACCGTGACCTGGAGAACGGTCGGGTCGGGCTGGAAGTTGAACGTGCCCTTCAGCAGCGTGCCGTACCAGCTGTCCGGCGGAATCGTGGCGCTGATGTCGAACGCCTGGTTGTGCAGACCGCCGATGAACTCCGCTTCCTGCAGGTCGTGGACGCCGTACGCGAGCACGCCCGCCGCGACGATCACCAGCATGCCGCCGGTCCAGGTGAAGAACTTCGACAGGTTGATCCTCAGCGCGCCCCGGTAGAACAGCCAGCCCAGTACGACGGCGGCCGCGATCCCGAGGAGCGCGCCGATCATCGGGTGCCAGCCGTCGTCCGCCGCGTGCACCGCACGCCACACGAACAGCGAGGTCTCCAGGCCCTCCCGGCCCACCGCGAGGAGCGCCGTGGCGACCAGCGCCCCGGTGCCCATCGCGAGCGCCGCGTCGAGCTTGCCGTGCAGCTCCGTCTTCAGGTGCCGCGCGGTGCGCCGCATCCAGAAGACCATCCAGGTGACCAGGCCGACGGAGACGATCGACAGCGAACCGCCGAGCGCCTCCTGGGCCTTGAACGTCATCTCCTGCGAACCGAATTCGAGCGCGGCACCGAACGCCAGGCTGATCACGACCGCGATCCCGACACCGGTCCAGATCGGCACCAGCTTGTTCCTGTTGCCGGTCTTCACCAGATAGGCGATGAGGATGCAGACGACCAGGCTGGCCTCCAGGCCCTCGCGCAGGCCGATCAGGAAGTTGCTGAACACGATTCGTTCTCCTTTTCTGCTTCGGCCCGCTACGAGAACAGCGCCCGGCCCCACCAGTCGTCCTTGTCGCGGACGCCCGGCGGGACGGCGAAGTGCGCCGAACCCACGTGCTGGATGTACTCGTTGAGTGCGTCGTGCGCCGCGAGGCGCCGCTGCAGCGGAATGAACGCCTTGCGCACGTCGCGCTGGTAGGCGATGAAGAACAGCCCGGCGTCGAGCCGGCCGAGGCCGTCCGTGCCGTCGGTGAAGGAGTAGCCGCGGCGCAGGATCGTCGCACCGTCGTTGCTGTCCGGGTGGGCGAGCCGCACATGCGCGGTCGGCAGCATCGCCTTCAGGAACGGCTCGTCGCGCTCCTTGGACTTGCCGACCGGGGCGCCCTCGCCCTTGTCGCGGCCGAAGATGTCCTCCTGCTCCTGGAGCGGGGCGCGGTCCCAGGTCTCGATGTGCATCCGGATGCGCCGGGCCACCAGGTACGAACCCCCGGTCATCCAGCCCGCGTCGTCCTTCCCGCCGACCCACACATGCTTGTCCAGGGCGGCGGTGTCGGCGCCGGAGATGTTCCGGGTGCCGTCCTTGAAGCCCATCATGTTGCGCGGGGTCTGGGCGTCCGGCGTCGTCGAGGACGTCTTGCCGAAGCCCAGCTGGGACCAGCGGATCGCGGTGCGGCCCATGCCGATCCTGGCGAGGTTGCGGATGGCGTGCACCGCGACCTGCGGGTCGTCCGCACACGCCTGGACGCAGAGATCGCCGCCGCTGCGGGCCGCGTCGAGGTTGTCGCCGGGGAACTTCGGCAGGTCGACGAGCGCCTCGGGGCGCTTGTCCTCCAGGCCGAACCGGCCCTTGGCGAAGAGCGAGGGGCCGAAGCCGATGGTGAGCGTGAGCCGGGACGGCTTGAGCCCCAGCGCCTCGCCCGTGTCGTCCGGCGGGGCCTCGGCGAGCCCGCCGTACGCCCCGTCGCCGACCGCATGACCGGCCGTCATCCGCTCCGCCGCCCGCGTCCACTCCTTGAGCAGCGCGATCAGCTCGGCGCGGTCCTTCGTCGTCACGTCGAACGCGGCGAAGTGCAGCCTGTCCTGTACGGCGGTGGCGATACCGGCCTGGTGCGCACCATGGAACGGCACGGCCGCACCGCTGTCCGCGGCCGGCACCGCGTCGCTCTCCGTGCGCACCGCGGCGACCGCACCGCCGGCCGCGACGGCGCCCAGCGCGAGACCCGCGCCGCCCCAGCCGAGCAGCGCCCGGCGGGACGGGGCGGGAGCAGAGGGTTCCTTCGGGGTTTCGCCGGCCTGTGCCTGATCGGACATGACTGGAGCCTTCCCGCTCGTTACTTCGTCACCGCGGCGGCGAGCCGGGACAGCGGCTCGGCCAGCGCGTTGACCGCGTCCGAAAGCTCCTTGCGGTCCGCCTTGCCGACCTTCTCGTACGAGGTGAACTCGTAGGAGCTCTTGTCCTTGCGGTACTTGTCCAGCAGCGTGTCGAGCTCCGCGAACCGCTTGTCCAGGGTGGTGGTCAGCGCCGCGTCGTTCTTCGAGGCGATCGGCTTCAGCAGCTCGTAGGACTTCTCGGCGCCCTCGACGTTGCCCTTGAAGTCGACCAGGTCGGTGTGGCTGTAGCGCTCCTCCTCACCGGTGACCTTGCCGGTGGCGACCTCGTCGAGGAGCTCCTTGGCGCCGTTGGCCATCGAGGTCGGGGTGATCTCCGCCGTGCCGACCCGCTTCTGCCAGTCGACCAGGTCCTTGTAGAGAACCGGGGCGAGGGCCTTCTCCTCGGCGCCCAGCTTCTTGTCCTGCCACAGCGCCTTCTCCAGACGGTGCCAGCCGGTCCACTCCTGGCCGTCCTCCAGGCCGTCCTCGCGGATGTCGACCTTCGGGTCGATGTCACCGAAGGACTCGGCGACCGGCTCGGTGCGCTCCCAGCCGAGCCGGGAGTCGGCGTAGATCTTCTTGGCGGCCTCGATGTCACCGGCCGCGACGGCGTCCGTGAACTTCTTGGCCTTCGGCAGCGTCTCGTCGGCCTGGGCCTGGACGTAGGTGCGGTACTCCGCGACGGCCTTGTCCATCTCGGGGCTGCGCTTGGCCGCCTTGCCGCCGGTGACCTCCAGCTTCTGCCGGATGCCGTGGCCCTTCATGCCGGGCTTGCAGGCGATCTCGTACGAACCGGCCTTGATCTCGGCCGTGATGTTGGCCTTGGTGCCGGGGCCGATGTTCTCGCGCTCGGCGACGATGCGGTCGTCCGGGAAGAGGACATAGACCTCGGTGACCTTGGAGCCCTTGTTCTGCACGGCCAGTTCGATATGACCGGCCGGAAGCTTCTTCTTCGACACCTCGCAGGAGTCGTCCTTCGCGACGACCTGCAGGGCGCCGTCGCCCTTGCCGTCGCTCTTCTCTGCGCAGCCCGTGACGGCGGTCAGAGCGGCCACCGTGGCGGCAGCGGTGACGACGGAGAAACGAACGGCTCGCATACGGGCTCCACATGAGGACGAAGGAGAAGCCGGAGAAGATCCGGACAAAGCCTGGTGAGGCGGACCTAACTTAACCGAGGCTTACCTGACCGGTACCCACCCGTGCAGTGATTCAGCTCTCATCCCGGCGCTGCGGGAACGAGGTGATCACGGGAACCCCATGGGCGCCTCAAGGAAGGGTCAAGTGGTGGTCAAGCGCCTCTTGTCGGCGCGACGAGCGGCGCCCCGGTCCGCGGATGCGGGAACACCTCGACCGGCTGCCCGGTGGACCTCGCCGAGCAGCTCGCCCGCGAACACCTCGGCGGGCGGCCCCGCGACCGCGATCCGCCCGCCGTGCAGCCCGGCCGCCCGGTCCGCGTACGCCGCCGCGAGACCCGGATCGTGCAGCACCACGACGACCGCGTCCCCGGCGGCGGCCCGCTCCCGGCAGATCCGCAGCACCAGTTCCCTCGCCGCCGCCGGAGTCGTGATCGCGGCCCGCCGTCGCCGTACCGTCCGACCCGTCCGCGTCGTCCCGTGACAGCACCGCCCGGGTGGACCGGCCGAACGGCCGCCACCCGGGCGGTGCTTGAATGCCCATGTGAGCGACATCGACTTCGACGTACCCGCGGGCATCGACGTGCTACGCGTGTTCTGCGGCCCCGACGGCCGGCACGGCAACGCCCTGGGTGTGGTGCGTGACGGCCGCGCCTACCCGGACCAGGCGTCCCGGCAGGCACTGGCCGGCCGGCTCGGCTTCAGCGAGACGGTGTTCGTCGACGACCCCGAGCGCGGACAGGTCGACATCTACACCCCGGGGCTCCGCCTCCCGTTCGCCGGGCACCCGCTCGTCGGTGCGGCCTGGCTGCTCGATCTGGAGATCCTGGAGCTTCCGGTCGGGGAGATCTTCGCCCGCCAGGACGGCGAGTTCACCTGGATCACCGCCCGCCCCGAGTGGGCGCCCCCGCGCACGCTGGAGCGGTACGGGTCCGTCGCCGAGGTCGAGGCGCTCACCGGGCCGCCGCCGGGGGAGGGCTGGCTGTACGTATGGGCCTGGGAGGACGAGGCGGCCGGCCGGGTCAGGGCGCGGGCGTTCCCCCGGCGCGACGACAACATCGTGGAGGACGAGGCGACCGGGGCGGCGGCGCTGCTGCTCAGCGCGGAGCTGGGGCGCGCCCTCAACATCACGCAAGGACGCGGCTCCCAGATCCTCACCGCTCCCGCGCCCGACGGCACGGTGGAGGTCGGGGGCCGCGTGGCACTCGCCGCCGTCCGGGCCCGGCGCTGAAAACGGGGTGAGTGACCGGCGAACCCCGGTCACCCACCCTGCCGGGCAAGGCATTACGCGCTGAGCGGGAACTCCTCGCCCAGCTCCCGGAACACCGCCGTGTTCAGCGTGAACGCGCGCTTGCACTCGTCGATGATCCGCTGCTTCTCCAGGTCGTCCGCGTCCACCGCGTCCAGCAGCTCGCGGTAACCCCGCTTGAACGAGGCGGGGTTGGATATCTCCTCGAAGACGTAGAACCGGACCCCGTCGCCCTTGCGCGCGAAGCCCCAGGCCTTCTCCGCCCTGTCGCGGATGATCTGGCCGCCGGAGAGGTCACCGAGGTAGCGGGTGTAGTGGTGTGCGACGTAACCGGCCGGCCAGCTGCGGGCGCACTCGGTGACCCGGGCGGCGTACGCGGCCGTGGCAGGCAGCGGCTCCAGGCCCTCGTGCCAGCCCGCGCCCCGCAGGTGGGTCAGATCGCGCTCCAGCTCGGCGGTGCGCATCAGCTCGGGCCATATGAACGGACCGGCGACCGGATCGGCGTGCAACGCCTGTGCCCCCTCCTCCAGTGCCCGGTACACGAACCACAGCTGCTCGGTGTACCGCGTGTACGCGTCCACTCCGAGCCGCCCGCCCAGCAGGTCGCCCATGAAGGTCGAGGTCTCCGCCTCGGTGTGCTGCTCGTGCGACGCGGTGCGGATGAGCATCGAGAAGGGCGTGGTGGCGGCGGTTGCGTCCAAGGCGGGCCTCCGGGGACCGAGGGGACGGGAAATCCAGGAAGGGACGGAAAGATCGGCAGCGACCGCGTGTTGCGGCGGTGGCTGTCGACAACTCCGATCTTCTTACTTAGGCTTACCTAAGTCAATAACTTCCCGACGCTCTGTCGGTAAAAACGATACGCCTGGTTCCGCATCTGCGCGGGGTACGCGAAAGCGGCCGGGTAAGCGGCCGGGTACGCGGAAGCGGCCGCCCGGGGGCGGCCGCTTCCGATGAGGAACTGTGCGGGAGGTTACGGGAGCGTCAGGATCTCGGCGCCCGTCTCCGTCACCACCAGCGTGTGCTCGAACTGCGCGGTGCGCTTGCGGTCCTTCGTCACCACGGTCCAGCCGTCGTCCCACGTGTCGTAGTCGTGGCTGCCCAGCGTCAGCATCGGCTCGATGGTGAAGGTCATTCCGGGCTTCATCACGGTGGTCGCGTGCGGGCTGTCGTAGTGCGGGATGATCAGGCCGGAGTGGAACGAGGAATTGATCCCGTGCCCGGTGAAGTCCCGCACCACCCCGTAGCCGAAGCGCTTGGCGTACGACTCGATGACCCGCCCGATCACATTGACCTGTCGGCCCGGCCGGACCGCCTTGATCGCCCGGTTCAGCGACTCCTCGGTGCGCTCCACCAGCAGCCGGGACTCCTCGTCCACGTCGCCGCAGAGATACGTGGCGTTGTTGTCGCCGTGCACCCCGTTGAGGTACGCCGTGACGTCGAGGTTCACGATGTCGCCGTCGCGCAGCACCGTGGAGTCCGGGATGCCGTGGCAGATCACCTCGTTGAGCGAGGTGCAGAGCGACTTGGGGAATCCGCGGTAGCCGAGCGTCGACGGGTAGGCGCCGTGGTCGCACATGAACTCATGGGCGACCCGGTCGAGTTCGTCCGTCGTGACGCCCGGGGTGATGTGCTTCGCCGCCTCCGCCATCGCCTGCGCGGCGATCCGGCCGGCGATGCGCATGCGCTCGATGGTGTCGGTGTCCTGGATCTCCGGACCGGTGTACGGGGTGGGGGCCGGCTTGCCCACGTATTCGGGGCGCCGGATGTTTCCGGGTACGGAGCGGATGGGAGTGATCTCCCCGGGTACGAGCAGCGACTGGCCAGACATGTCAGCGAGTCTAACCAGCGCGCTTGGGGCAGCATGGCTCCGAGGGAAGGAGCCGATGATGGCCCTGTTCAAGAAGCGCACGGTCGGCAAGCCGGGCGAGTGGTACTACTGCCTGGAGCATCAGAAGGTCGAGGAGGGCCCCGAGTGCCCGGCCAAGGACCGTTTCGGGCCGTACACCTCCCGTGAGGAGGCCCATCACGCCATGGACACCGCCCGGGAGCGGAACCTGGAGTGGGAGAACGACCCCAAGTGGCACGACGGGGGCACGCCGCCCGATCCGGAGGCATGACCGGGGGCGCCGCGCCGGGGCCCCCGCCCAGGGGGCCCGTTCCTCAGGCCGCGGACGGGCTGGATTCCCTGGCGTCCCGCCTGCGCAGCGCGTCCTCGTCCGTCTCGGAGTCGTAGGTGAGCAGCTTCGGGAGCGCTGCCGTGAGCAGCGCGACCGAGGCCACGCACGCCACACCGCCGCTCCAGATCGCCGACCGGGTCCCCGTCCAGCCCGCCATCGCACCGGCCCGCACCTGACCCAGCTGCGGGCCGACGCTGTACGAGAGCACCTCGATGCCCGCCAGCCGGCCCCGCAGCTCCTCCGGGATGGTCTGGTTCCAGATCGTGGAGCGGCCCAGACCGCTGAGCATGTCGCCCGCGCCCGCCACCGCCAGGCAGACCAGCACCAGCCACACATTGCCGAACCAGCCGGCCGCCGCGATCGCCAGCCCCCAGACCGCGGCGCCGAACACCACGAACAGCCCGTGCCGCCGCACCCGCGACGTCCAGCCGCTGGTCAGCCCCAGCACCAGCGATCCGACCGAGCCAGCGGCGTACATCAGGCCCAGCGACCAGTCGGCGTCCAGCTCGTCCGCGAGGAACGGGAAGATCGTGTTCGGGTAGGCGAAGAACATCGCCGCCAGGTCGACCGCGTACGTCCCCAGCAGTACCGGCCGGCTCCAGGCGTACCGCGCCCCCTCGGCGATCCCGCGCAGCGAGGGCTTCTGGCTGTCCCGGGCGGGCGGTGCAGGCGTCAGGCGCAGACACAGGAGCACGGAGACGGCGAACGTGGCCACTGTGACGGCGTACGCCGTGGCGTGCCCGGCGTACGCCACCACCAGGCCCGCCACCGCGGGACCGGTGATCGCGCCGAACTGCCAGCGCAACGAGTTCAGCGCGGCGGCCGCGGTCAACTGCTCGTGCGGCACGATCCGGGCCATCAGGGAGTCCAGCGCGGGCCGCTGGAGCCCGGCGAGCGCGGAGACCCCGGCCGCGACCAGGTAGAGCGGCCAGAGCATCGGGCCGGGCAGCGCCGCGTTCACCAGGAGCACGAGAGCGAGCAGCCCCAGCCCCGCCTCCGTGGCCAGGATCACCTTGCGGCGGTCCGCGGCGTCCGCGAGCGCCCCGCCGTACAGGCCGAAGACGACCAGCGGCACCAGTTCGACCGCGCCCATCACGCCGACGGCCAGCGGCGAACCCGTCAGCTCCTTGATCTGGAGCGGCAGCGCGATCATCGCCATGAAGCTGCCGAAGTACGTCACCAGACCCTGGATCCACAGCAGCCGGAAGTCGGCCGAGGAGCGCAGGGGCATGAGATCGGGCAGCAGGGCGGCCAGCCGGGCGGCCGGGGACGGGGCAGAGGTCACAGGAGGCCATGCTCCGGCGCCGCGGGTACCGCCGCAACGGAATTTCCGCCGACGGCCGGGGTGCCGGGCCCGGCACCCCGGCCGTCACCAGCGGGCCGGAGGCGGCGCCGTCAGCTGGTCGGCGAGCCGGGACAGCCGGTCCCGGAAACCGCGTCGGCCGCGCGGCGCGGGGGCGCTGTTCTCCCCGGCCGCCGCGCTCACCAGATGCTGCACGGTGTCCAGGTCGACATCGTCGGCGCCGGTCACCGCGAGCGTCTCGTGGGCGAGCCCGCGCACCTCCGGGTCGCCGTCGTTCAGCGAGAGCACCGTGGCCCCGGCGCGGCGCGCGTCGTGCACCCGCTCCAGCAGCCCCGCGCCGGGCCGCTCCGGGGCCACCAGGAGCAGCGTCTCGCCCCGCCCGGCCGCCTCGATCCGGCCCAGGCCGACGGCCAGATGCGCGGGGCTGCCCGGCTCCACCCGATGGCGTACCAGCGTGGGGGCCAGCTCCGGCAGCCCGGACCAGGTGGACTCGTCGACCAGATGGGCCGCCAGATGCCACGGCTCGTACGCCGCCGTCCCCACCAGCAGCAGACCGCCGCCGTGCGGCACGACGGACGACCTCAGCGCTCCGGCGAACCGCCGGGTCGCGGCGGGCCACTCGGTCCCGGCGAGCACTTCACGGAGCAGGGCGACGCGTACGGCATCCATGGCCCGGCATCATGCCCCAGGCCCTGTGCCCGGCACCGGAGAACGGCCGCGGACCAGCCGAACGGGGCGCTACGGCCGACACCGGGTCGCGCTCCGTGGCGGGCAGTAATGTCGGAGCCATGACTACGAATGACAGTGACAGCGCGGCCAAGCCCCCCGCCAAGGACCCCTGGGACCTTCCCGACGTCTCCGGGCTGACCGTCGGCGTGCTCGGTGGCACCGGACCCCAGGGGCGCGGCCTCGCCTACCGGTTCGCCCGCGCCGGGCAGAAGGTGATCATCGGCTCCCGGGCCGCCGACCGCGCGAAGAGCGCCGCCGACGAGCTGGGCCACGGCGTCGAGGGCGCGGACAACGCGGAGTGCGCGCGCCGCAGCGACGTCGTGATCGTCGCCGTGCCGTGGGACGGGCACGCCAAGACCCTGGAGTCGCTGCGGGACGAGCTCGCGGGCAAGCTCGTCATCGACTGCGTCAACCCGCTCGGCTTCGACAAGAAGGGCGCCTACGCGCTGAAGCCCGAGGAGGGCAGCGCCGCCGAGCAGGCCGCCGCCCTGCTGCCGGAGTCCCGGGTCACCGCCGCCTTCCACCATCTCTCGGCGGTCCTGTTGCAGGACGAGGCCATCGAGGAGATCGACACCGACGTGCTGGTGCTGGGCGAGGCCCGCGCCGACACCGACCTCGTACAGGCGCTGGCGGGCCGGATCCCCGGCATGCGCGGCATCTTCGCCGGGCGGCTGCGCAACGCGCACCAGGTCGAGTCGCTGGTCGCCAACCTGATCTCGGTCAACCGCCGCTACAAGGCGCACGCGGGGCTCCGTACCACCGACGTCTGAGCCGGGCCGGCCACCGCCGACGTCCGAGCCGGAGCCGCTCCCGGCCCCACCCTGCGGCGAGCGGAAAGGGGCATGGGGGACACTGGACGGGACCGTGCACCACCCCCGACAGGAGCCGCCCCCATGCCCCGACTCGCTCTCTACGCCATCACCGTCTGTGTCCTGGCTGTCGTCGCGGCCGTGATCTCGTTCGCCCAGGGCAACCTGCTCGGGATCGTCTGGGTGCTGCTGGCCGGGCTCTCGTCCAACATGGCGTGGTTCTACGTGCGCCGGCAGCGCGCCCAGAGCGCCGGCTGAGGGCCGGTTCCCCGGTCACGGGCCGACGGCGCAGACCGGATACTCCTCGTTCCAGTTCTCCCAGAACTGGTAGGCGGCACGGCCGCACTCCGTCCCCAGGCCGCTCACGCCCAGTGAATCCAGCACACCGTGGACCAGGTCGAAAAAGACGTGGTTGACCTCCGGGATCCACAGCACGCCGAACACCGCGAGCAGTCCGAACTGCGCGAACGGCTCCACCTTGCGCCGGATCCGGTACGACAGCCAGGGCTCGATCACCCCGTACCCGTCCAGCCCGGGGACCGGCAGGAAGTTCAGGATCGCCGCGGTGACCTGGAGCAGGGCCAGGAACGCCAGCGCGTACCGGAACTCCCTCGGGACGCCGTCCAGCGCGTGCAGCCAGAACGGCGCCGTGCACACCAGCGCGAACAGGACATTCGTCAGCGGGCCCGCCGCCGAGATCAGGCTGTGCTTCCAGCGCCCGTGGATCCGCCCCCGCTCGATGAAGACGGCGCCGCCGGGCAGACCGATGCCGCCCATGATCACGAACAGCACCGGCAGCACGATGCTGAGCAGAGCGTGCGTGTAGGCGAGCGGATTCAGGCTGAGATACCCCTTCGCGCCGACCGAGAGGTCCCCGCTGTGCAGCGCGGTGCGGGCGTGCGCGTACTCGTGCAGGCAGAGCGAGACCACCCACGCCGCCGTGACGAAGACGAAGACGGCGAGCCCGTACGGATATCCGGTGCCCGTCCACACCGCCCAGCCCGACACCGCCCCCACGGCGACGATCCCGAGGAAGACCGGGCTGATCCGCCGGTCGCTGCGGGCTGCTGCGGTGGTCATCGGCGAACTCCTGACGGGTGGCCGGAAGGGGAACGGTGCGGTGGGCGGCGAGCCCGACCGTACAGGCGACACGTCACGAACGTCTCGCGCCGGGGCGGTGGTTGTGGAAAGGGTGGGGGCATGACGAGCGATCCCGGAACACGGCGCACAGGGGCACGGCCGGACATGTGTGCCCATCCCGATCCCGGTCACGGAGAATAGGCCGGTGCGTTACTGCATCCTCGGCACGACCCGGGCACTCCGCGACGACGGCACGGCCGTCACCATCGGCGGGGCGCGGCTGCGCGCCCTGCTCACCGTCCTCGCGCTGCGTCCCGGCCGTGCCGTCCCGGCCGCCGTGCTCGTCGACGAGGTGTGGGACGGCGAGCCGCCCGCCGACGCGGTGGGGGCCCTGCAGGCGCTCGTCGGCCGGCTCCGGCGGGCCGTAGGCCACGACGAGATCGTCTCCGTGGAGAGCGGCTACCGGCTGGCCGCAGAGCCGGACGCCATCGACCTCCACCGCTTCGAACGGCTCGCGGGGGAGGGCACGCGGGCGCTGGAAGAGGGCGACGCGGCGAAGGCCGGGACCGTGCTCGACGACGCGCTCGGCCTGTGGAGCGGGCCGGCCCTGGCCGATCTGCCCGACCGCGACGCCGTCGCGGCCCGCTGGGAGGCCCGGCGCCTGGACGCCCGCCGCAACCGGCTCCGCGCGGCCCTCGCGCTCGGCCGCGCGGACGAGGCCCTGCCCGAACTGGTCGCCCTGTGCGCCGAGCACCCGATCGACGAACCCCTCCAGGCCCTGCGGCTGCGGGCCCTGCGCGACGCCGGGCGCACGGCCCAGGCACTGGCCGCCTACGACGAGGTACGTACCGAACTCGCCGACCGCCTCGGCACCGACCCCGGACCCGAACTGCGCTCGCTCCACGCCGAACTGCTCCGCCAGGACCCGGCGCGCCCGGCCGCCCCGCCCCCGCCCGCCCGCACCGGGGCCCCCGCCGCACCGCAGGGCAACCTCCGGGCCCGGCTCACCAGTTTCGTCGGGCGCGAGGGCGATATCGACGCCCTGCGCGAGGACCTCTCGCACGCCCGTCTCGTCACCCTCCTGGGCCCCGGCGGCGCGGGCAAGACCCGGCTCTCCCAGGAGGCCGCCGAATCCGTCGCAGCCACCTGGCCGGACGGTGTCTGGCTGGCCGAACTCGCCCCCGTCGACGACCCCGAGGCAGTGCCGGAGGCCATACTGACCGCGCTCGGCGCCCGCCAGACCGTGCTGCGCGGCGCCGGCGCCGAGGAGCTCAGGGCCGCCGAAGGCAACGCGAGCGACCCCCTCGCACGCCTCACCGAGCACTGCTCCCGGCGCCGCATGCTGCTGCTCCTGGACAACTGCGAACACCTCGTCGGGGCCGCCGCCGACCTCGCCGACCACCTGCTCGCCCACTGCCCGCACCTCACCGTGCTCGCGACCAGCCGTGAACCCCTCGGCGTGCCGGGCGAGTTCCTCCGCCCCGTCGAACCGCTGCCCGACCCGATGGCGCTGCGCCTGTTCGCCGAACGCGGCGCCGCCGCCCGGCCGGGCTTCCGGACCGACGCGGACGAGGAGACCGCGGCCGCCTCGGCGGAGATCTGCCGCCGCCTCGACGGACTGCCGCTCGCCATCGAACTCGCCGCCGCCCGGCTGCGGATGCTCACCCCGCGCCAGATCGCCGACCGGCTCGACGACCGGTTCCGCCTGCTCACCAGCGGAGCCCGCACCGTACTGCCCCGGCAGCAGACCCTGCGCGCCGTCGTCGACTGGTCCTGGGACCTCCTCGACGAACCCGAACGCGCCGTGCTGCGCCGGCTCTCCGTCTTCGCGGGCGGCTGCACCCTGACCGCGGCCGAGGCGGTCTGCGCGGACGGGCCCCGGGAGGCGCGCGAGGTCGCCGGGCTGCTCGGCTCCCTCGTCGACAAGTCGCTCGTCGTCGCCGCGCCCGCCGAGGACGGCGAGATGCGCTACCGGCTGCTGGAGACCGTCGGCGAGTACGCCGCCGCACGGCTCGACGAGGCGGCGGAACGCGGCCCCGTGGTCCGGCGCCACCTGGTGTTCTTCCGGGAGCTGGTCCGCACCACGGACCCCGAACTCCGCGGCGCCGGACAGCGGTCCGCCGTCGAACTCCTCCAGCGCGAGTACGAGAACATCCGCACCGCCCTGCGCAACGCCGTCGCCGCCCGCGACGAGCAGGAGGCGCTCTGCATGGTGCTCTCGCTGTGCTGGTACTGGCAGATGCGCGATCTGAGCAGCGACGCGCTGCACTGGGCCGACGCCGCCGCCGCACTGGGCCCCGACCCCTTCGCCCCGCCCGCCGAGCCCGCGCCCTCCATCCACGAACGCTGCACCGACGCGCCGCCGCCCATGGGGCCCGAGATGCTCCAGGAGGCACGCCGCCAGGCGGGCCTGATCCGGCTGGTCAGCATGGACCACGCCGCGGAGAGGTGGACCGACGAGGCGAGCATGTCCCGACTGCGGGTCATCGCGGACACCTACCGGGCCGGCCAGCCGCAGACCTGCCGGGTCCCGGCATCGCTCTGGTTCTTCGCGGTCATGCTCGTCGGGGAGACCGACAGCCTGCGCGAGCTGCTGGACGAGACGGTCCGCGCCTGCCGGGAGTTTGGCTACGAATGGGAGCTCGCCGCGGCCCTTCAGATGCGGGCCAACGTGCTGGCCAACCGGCCCGAGTGGGCGGGCGACGCGCGCACGGACGCCGACGAGAGCCTGGAGTTCTTCAACCGGCTCGGTGACGACTGGGGCGTCGCCGAATCGCTCTCGGCACGGGGCGAGGCCAACGAGCGCCGGGGCGAGTACGCGCGCGCGGCCGAGGACTTCGAGGTCGCCATCGGCTACGCGAAGAAGCTGGGCGCACCCTCCCAGGTGGCGGTCCTGCGTACCAGATACGCGGCCGTGCTCACCGAGATGGGCCGCGGCACCGAGGGCGAGGCGATCCTGCGCGAGGTGATCGCCGAGCGGCACGACGCGAGGTCCATCGCCCGGCTCCATCTGGCCATGTGGCTGGGGCGCAGTGACCGCACCGGCGAGGCACGCGAGCAACTGGCCGTGCTGCGCGAGGAGTTCCACTCCGAGACCATGGCGATCTTCGAAGGGGTCGTGCTGGGCGCGCTGTCCTGGCTGGACAACCAGGACGGGCTGTACGCGGAAGCCCTGCCCCGGGGCCTGGTGGCGCTGGAGCGGTCCCACGACCGGCTGTCGCAGTTGGTGGCCCCGCAGATGTCCGTCATCCAGCTCGTCTCCCTCGCCCGCTCGTTGGCCGGCATCGGCGGCGAGCGACGGGCCACGACCGCGGCCCGGCTGCTGGGGGCCGGCCAGGAGCTGCTGCCCCGGGGCCATGTGCGGACGTCGATGGAGCGCAACGAATGGGCCCGGGCGGAGGAACTGGCCGTCGCCGTGCTCGGCCGGGCCGCCTACGAGAGTGCGTACGCCGAGGGCGGCGGCCTCTCCCTGGAGGAGGCCACCGCCCTCGTGGACGCGTACCGGGAGTGACCCCGTCCGTCAGGACTTCTTGCGGAACTTGGCGACCGCGAGCGGGGCCATCACCGCGGTGATGACCACGGTCCAGCCGAGCGTCACCAGGACCGAGTGGGCGAGCGGGCCGCCCATCATCAGGGCGCGCGCGGCGTCCGCCAGGTTGGACAGCGGGTTGTAGTCGGTGAACGTCTGGAGCCAGCCGGGCATCGTCTTCGTCGGGGCGAAGATCGAGGAGCCGAACTGGAGCGGCATCAGCACGAGCATCCCCATTCCCTGAACCGCCTGGGCCGTCTTCATGGTCAGTCCGAGCAGGATGAAGATCCACATGATGGCGGCGCCGAACGCGGCCGACAGCGCGATCGCCCCGATCAGCCCGAGCACCGACTCCTGGAGCTCCATGCCGAGCGCGAAGCCCATGGCCAGCAGGATGAGGGTGGCGACCATCATCCGGCCTAGCTCGACCACGATCTTCGCGATGAGCACCGAGGAACGGGCGATCGGCATCGTCCGGAACCGGTCCATGACGCCCTTGCGGAAGTCGTCGTTGACACCGGAGCCGACCGCCATGGCGATGTTCATGCCCATCATCGCCATCAGCCCGGGGATCAGGTAGTTCAGATACTCCTGCCGGCCGCCGCCCATGCTGCCGCCGACCGATCCGCCGAAGACGTACACGAACAGCAGCGTGAAGATGACGGGCATCAGGAGCGCGTCGAACATCGACTCCGGATCCTTCTTGATCTGGAGCATGTTGCGCCGCACCAGCGCCCCGATGTGGCGCAGGTTGTTCCGCAGACCTATCCGGCCCTCGTCGTGGACCGTCTTCACCCGGGCGGACTCGGTGGGCGTGGGCGTGGGTGTCAGAGTCGCTGTGCTCATGCCGCGACCTCCTCGGGGATCGTGTCGGTGACGGAAGCGGACTTCTCGCCGGTGATGGCCAGGAACACCTCGTCCAGGCTGGGCAGCGCCGTGGCGACGTGCGCCAGCGAGAAGCCGCGGGCGCCGAGCAGGCCGATGACGGCGGTCAGCTGCTCGTCGCTGAGGATCGGTACGTACAGCAGTCCCTCGTCCGGGACGGCCTGCGTGCCCGAGACCCCGTCGAGGCCCGCCTCCCGGATCGCCTGCGCCATCGCGGGCAGCTGCGCCGGGTCCGAGGGCCGGATCTGCAGGGTGCGGCCGCCGACCTTCGCCTTCAGCTCGTCGACACCGCCGCGGGCGATGATCTTCCCCTTGTCGATGACGGTCAGCTCGTTGGCGAGCTGCTCGGCCTCTTCCATGTACTGGGTGGTGAGCAGCACGGTCGCCCCCTCCGCGACCATCCGCTGCACCTCGTCCCAGACCTCGTTACGGGTACGGGGGTCCAGCCCCGTCGTCGGCTCGTCCAGATACAGGACGGCCGGGTTGCCGATCATCGAGGCGGCCAGGTCGAGCCGGCGCCGCATGCCGCCGGAGTAGTCCATCGCGGCCTTCTTGGCGGCGTCGGTGAGCGAGAACCGCTCCAGCAGCTCGTCGGCCCGTGAACGGGCGGCCTTGCGGGGCAGATCGAGCAGCCGCCCGATCATGTAGAGGTTCTCCCAGCCGGAGAGCTTCTCGTCGACCGAGGCGTACTGCCCGGTCAGACCGATGGTGCGGCGCAGCTGCCGCGGCTGCTTCACCACGTCGTAGCCCGCCACGGTGGCGTGTCCGGCGTCGGGGAGGATCAGGGTGGAAAGGCAGCGTACGAGCGTGGTCTTGCCCGCGCCGTTGGGGCCGAGGACACCGAGCACGGTGCCTTCGCGGACATCGAGGTCCACGCCGTCCAGCGCCTTGGTCGAGCCGTAGTGCTTGACCAGCCCCCGGACCTCGACGGCGTTCGCGCCGCTCCTGGGGTTCTTGTCGATTCGCGTCATGTCCACCATGGGACCAGCCGTCACCGACAGCCCACCGACAGCAGGCCGACAGCCCGCCGATGGGGGATGTCGGCGGGCTGTCGGTGGTGCGGGCAGTGGTCCGGTGGGGACCAGTGGATCTTAATAGCGGAGCTATTCGGACGTTTCGGCAACGCCGCGAGGTGCCGTGCCAGACGCCGCGACCCCGGCCATGATCCGCCGGACAGGCCCTAGTGGAAGGTGTGCTCGGCGGCCGGGAAGGCGCCGCCCACGACCTCTTCCGCGAACTCCTTCGCCGCGTCACCCAGTACCTTGCGCAGGTTTGCGTACTGCTTGGTGAAGCGCGGCACCTTGCCGCCGGTCAGCCCGACCATGTCGGTGTAGACCAGCACCTGGGCGTCCGTGTCGGGACCGGCGCCGATGCCGACGGTCGGGATGTGCAGGGTGCGGGTGACCTCGGCGGCCAGCTCGGCCGGTACGAGCTCCAGGACGACGGCGAACGCGCCCGCGTCCTGCACGGCCTTGGCGTCGCGCAGCATCTGCTGGGCGGCCTCCTCGCCGCGGCCCTGCACCCGGTAGCCCATCGCGTTGACGGACTGCGGGGTCAGGCCGATGTGGGCCATGACCGGGATGCCCGCGTCGACGAGCAGCTTGATCTGTTCGTGGCTGCGCTCGCCGCCCTCCAGCTTGACCGCGCCGACGCCGGACTCCTTGATCAGCCGGGTGGCGTTGCGCAGGGCCTGGACGGGGCTCTCCTGGTACGCCCCGAAGGGCAGGTCCGCGACGATCAGGGCACGCTTGGTGCCCCGTACGACCGCCGCGGAGAGGATCGCGATCTCGTCCATCGTGACGGGCACGGTGGTCTCGTAACCGAGGTGACAGTTGCCCATGGAGTCGCCGACGAGCATGACCGGGATCCCGGCCTCGTCGAAGACGGACGCGGTCATCGCGTCGTAGGCGGTGAGCATGGGCCACTTCTCGCCGCGCTCGGTGGCGGCGGCGATGTCGTGGATGGAGATACGGCGGGTGCTCTTGCCTCCGTACAGCGCCTTGCTGCTGTCGGTGCGGGTACCCGCGGGGGGTGTTGCGGACTGATTCTGCGCAGCCTGAAGCGACATTGCCAACGGCTCCTTCGTCATCTCGAGGCGCCCTGACGGCGTCCCCGGACCGGTTCCATGGTGGCATCCCGCGGCGGTCCACGGGAAGTGGGCCCGCACACGCCGTCAAAGGGTTTCCCAAACACCTTTCCAATACGAGACGGTCTCGTATCGAAATCGGATAAGCTCCATGTCATGTCGATACCGTCCGGTGCTCGCGCTGCCGCGCCCCAGATTCCGGAGGCGGTCCACCGTCGCCGCTGGGCGACCCTCGTCGTCCTGATGTTCAGCCTGCTCATCGTCGTGCTGGACAACTCGATCCTGAACGTCGCGGTCAAGACCATCGCCAGCCCCGCACCCACCGGCCTGGGCGCCACCCAGAGCCAGCTGGAGTGGGCGATCAACGCCTACACGCTCGTCTTCGCCGGATTCCTCTTCACCGCCGGCCTGCTCGGCGACCGCATCGGCCGCAAGAAGGTGCTGCTCTTCGGCATCCTGCTCTTCGGTGTCGGCTCCGCGCTGGCCGCCATGTCCGGCTCGCCCGCCGAGCTGATCACTTGGCGTGCCCTGATGGGGTTCGGCGCCGCGTTCGTCATGCCGGCCACCCTCGCCGTCCTGATGAACGTCTTCGAGCGCGACGAACAGCCCAGGGCCATCGGCATCTGGGCCGGCAGCGTCGGCGTGGCCATCGCGATCGGCCCGATCACCGGCGGGCTGCTGCTCGAACACTTCTGGTGGGGTTCGATCTTCCTGGTCAATGTGCCCGTGGTGATCGTGGCGCTGATCGCGATGATGCTGCTGGTGCCGGACTCCAAGGACCCCGACCCGGGCCGGACCGACCCGCTCGGCGTGGTGCTCTCCATCGTCGGCCTGGTGCTGCTGGTGTACGGCATCATCCGCGGCGGCCAGATCGCCGACTTCACCGACCCCGTCGTGCTCCTGTCGAGCTTCGGCGGTCTGCTCGTCCTGGTCGGGTTCGTCTGGCACGAGAAGCGCAGCACCCACCCGGCCCTCGACATCTCGTACTTCAGGGAGCCGTCGTTCTCCGCGGCCGTCGCCGCCATAGCGCTGGTCTTCTTCGCGCTGTTGGGGGTGACCTTCTTCTCCGCCTTCTACATGCAGAGCGTGCGCGGCTGGACCGCGCTGCAGGCGGGCCTGATGCTCCTGCCGCTGGCCGCCACCCAGATGATCTTCGCGCCCCGGGCCCGGCTGCTCGTCGACCGCTTCGGCGCCCGCGCCACCTGCACCGCCGGCATGCTGCTGGTCGCGGTCGGACTGGCGGCGTTCGCGCTGTTCGACGACACCACGCCGGTCTGGGTGCTGTGCCTGCTCTTCTTCGTCCAGGGCACGGGCATGGCGCATGTGATGACGCCGGTCACCGTCTCCGTGATGCAGGCGCTGCCCCGGGAGAAAGCCGGTTCCGGATCGGCCGTCAATAACACCTTCCGGCAGGTCGGCGGGGCGCTCGGGGTCGCCGTGCTCGGCTCGGTGCTCTCCACCGTCTACCGGGGCAGCATCGAGGGGCACCTCGGCGCGGTCCCGGCCGGCGCCAGACAGGCGGCGGGGGAGTCGATCGAGGCGACGCTCGGCATCGCGGACAAGCTGGGCCCGGCGGGCGCCCCGCTGATTGCCTCGGCGAACGACGCGTTCCTGAGGGCCATGCATGTCACCGCCATCGGTTCGGCGACCATCGCCCTGGTGGGCGCCCTCGTGGTCGCGCTGTTCCTGCCGGGGAAGCCGCCCGCCGGAGAGGGGCCCGGCGGATCCGGCAGGGGCGACCGGTCGGTGCGTGCGGCGGGGGCGGGCCGATGAGACCGGCGGCCCGGAAGAGCTGACAGAGACGCCCCGGGACCCGGGCGACCCCCCGGTCCCGGGGGCGGCTCACGGAGCCACCGCCACCGTCGGCGAGAATCGTGACGGCGGTCGGACGGTGTGGCGAAAGGCGGACTGACGTGCGGGCACAGGCACAGGACCGGGAGCATCCGTTCCGGGCGGATCCGGAACCGCGACGGGGCCGGCCGCGCAGCGCGGCGGCCGAGCGGGCGATCCTGGACGCCGTCGTCGAGCTGCTGGAGGCCGGCGAGCCGCTGGCGGCCCTGTCCATCGAGCGGATAGCCCGGACCGCCGGGGTCGGCAAGGCGACGATCTACCGGCGGTGGAGCGGCAAGGAAGAACTCTTCGTCGACGTCCTGCGGGACATGGAGCCGCCGGAACCCGCGGTCTCCGGCACCGCCGGTCTCGACGATCTGCGGCTGCTGCTGGATTCGCTGCGCAGGCGCGGCCTGGCCCAGCGCTCCTCGGTGCTGCTGCACAACGTCTTCGCGCAGATGAAGAGCCACCCCAAGCTGTGGGCGGAGTACCAGAGCAACGTCATCGCGCCCCGCCGTGTCGCCATGCTGGCCGCCGTGCAGCGCGCGGTCGACGCCGGTGAACTCCGCGCGGACCTGGACGTGGGGCTGATGGACGACCTGTTCCTGGGGCCCATGCTCGTACGCACCATCCACCGGCCCGACGCGCCGCTGCCCGAGGATCTCGCCGACCGCATCGTCCAGGTCCTGGTCGAGGGCCTGGCGCCCCGCCCGGCCCCCGATGCCTGACACTCCCGGACGCCTGGCACTCCCGGAACCGGTTCCGGAACCGGACCCGCCCGAGTGTGATCGTTCTGTCACAAGCCCCGGCATACCCCGCCCGCCCGGAACCCGCCGGACCTCGCCCTTCGTCCTCGTGGCAGTACGGCCGTCGTCGACGGCAGGAAACACGCCGCCCATCGCCTAGGGTCGTGGGCGCGGCAACATGCACGGCAAGGCAGTGAGGACAGCGCGATGGTGCAGGCGTACGGAGCGGACACCGGGAACGACCGTGCGGAACCGGAACCGGAGCCGGAGCGCGTCGGGCCGGGATCCCGTTTCCGGGACCTGCGCGACAGGCTGACCCGCGACCGGGGCATCTGGCGGCGCGGCATCGTCCTCGCCCTCTGCTCGGTCCTCCTCACCCTCGTGATGGCCTTCCACGCCCAGATCCCGAACGCCATCGGCAACCTGGGCAGCCTCTCCGAGACGTTCCTGCCGTGGATCGGGGTGTTCGTCCCGCTGCTGCTGGTCCTGGGCCTGGTGCGCCGCTCGGCGACCGCGCTGATCGCCCTGCTGCTGCCGGTCGTGGTCTGGTTCGACATCTTCGGCGGCCTGCTCACCGACAAGTCCGGCAGCGGCGGCGACCTCACCGTGGCCACCCACAACGTCAACGCCGACAACCCCGACCCCAGGGGCACCGCCCGGAAGGTCGCGGCCTCCGGCGCCGACGTCATCGCCCTGGAGGAGCTGCCGAGCGGCAAGGTCGCGACGTACGAGGAGGCACTCGCCGGCCGCTACCCGTACCACTCGGTGCAGGGGACCGTCGGCCTGTGGAGCAAGTACCCCATGAGCGGCACCAGGCCGGTCGACATCAAGATGGGCTGGACCCGGGCGATGCGCTCCACGGTGACGACCCCGAAGGGCGAGGTCGCCGTCTACGTGGCCCATCTGCCGTCCGTACGGGTCAAGCTGCACGCCGGATTCACCGCCAACCAGCGCGACGACAGCGCGGACGCCCTGGGCGAGGCCATCGCCGACGAACGGCTCGACAAGGTGATCCTGCTCGGCGACCTCAACGGCACGATGAACGACCGCTCGCTGAACGCGGTCACCGCCCAGATGCGCTCCACCCAGGGCGCGGCCGGCGACGGCTTCGGCTTCAGCTGGCCGGCCTCGTTCCCGATGGCGCGGATCGATCAGATCCTGGTGAAGGGCGTCGAACCGATGTCCTCATGGACGCTCGCGGCGACGGACAGCGACCACCTGCCGATCGTGGCGCGCGTGGAACTGTGACGCGGTGAGCCGTTCCGCCACCGAGGGCGAACGCTGACGAAACGGTCCGTTCACCCGCGGGAACAAACCGTCTGAGAGAATTTGTTCCGTTCGGGAACCAAGGGCATCCGGCGATGGTGCCGGCCCGGCCGCGCGCCGGCCCGCCCGGTTCCCTCCTGTGCCTCCCGCCCACCGGTCAGCCATGCCCGGCGGGCGGGCCCGGCTTCCCTGCGGAAAGGTCTCTCCTCATGCCCCTGGCCCTGCTCGCACTCGCGGTGAGCGCCTTCGGCATCGGTACCACGGAGTTCGTGATGATGGGCCTGCTGCCCAATGTCGCGGACGACCTGGGCACGTCCGTACCCACCGCCGGATACCTCGTCTCGGCGTACGCGATCGGCGTCGTGGTGGGAGCCCCGCTGCTCACCGCCGTCGGCTCCCGGATCCCGCGCAAGCGGATGCTCCTGCTGCTGATGGTCCTCTTCACCGTCGGCAACCTCGCCTCCGCGTTCGCCCCCGGCTTCGGCTGGCTGCTCGGCGGCCGGTTCCTGGCCGGGCTGCCGCACGGGGCGTTCTTCGGCGTCGGCGCGGTCGTCGCGGCCCGGCTGGTGCCCGAGGGGCGCCGGGCGCGGGCCGTGGCCACCATGTTCCTCGGCCTCACCGTCGCCAATATCGTCGGTGTCCCGGCGGCCACCCTGCTCGGCCAGCACCTCGGCTGGCGGGCCACCTTCCTGGTCGTCGCTGCGATCGGGCTCTGCGCACTGGCTGCGCTCGCCCGGCTCGTACCGCAGGTGCCCGTCGACGCCCACCAGGGCCTCGGCCGGGAGCTGCGCGCCCTCGGCAACCGTCAGGTGCTGCTCGGACTGCTCACCGCCGTGTTCGGCTTCGCCGGAGTCTTCGCCGTGTACTCCTACCTCTCGGCCATGACGACCGAAGTGATGGGCTTCGGCGAGTCCGCGGTGACGCCGGTGCTCGCGCTCTTCGGCATCGGCATGACCCTCGGCGCACTCGCGGCGGGACCGCTCACCGACCGGGCGCTCCGGCCGACGCTGTACGGATCGCTCGGCGCGCTCGCCGTCATCCTCGCCGTCTTCCCGTTCGCCGTCCATGTGCGGTGGGCCGCGCTGGTGATGGTGGTGCTGCTCGGCGCAGTCGGCTTCATGACGACCACGCCGCTCCAGATGCTGGTCATGAACAAGGCCAAGGACGCCCCGACCCTGGCGTCCGCCTCCAACCACTCCGCGTTCAACCTCGCCAACGCGGGCGGCGCGTGGCTGGGCGGCGTTGCGATCGCGGCGGGCTGGGGGTGGACCTCCCCGGCCCTGGTCGGCGCGGCCCTCGCGGTCGCCGGCCTGGCCGTGGCGGTCAGGGCGGGCCTGCTGGACCGGGAGCGCACACCGGGGGCGTCGAGGGTGGTGGCCCGTGCGGACGCGCGGCCCGCGCGGGAGGGGACCCGCGTGGACGCGCGCTGAAACGCGAGGGCGCGGTGACCGGGCGGACCCGGTCACCGCGCCGCGCCCCGCTCAGCCCGACTCGCGCCACCGGTTGGTGATCGGCAGCCGCCGGTCCTTGCCGAAGCCCTTCGGGGAGATCTTCGTGCCCGGCGGGTACTGCCGCCGCTTGTACTCCGCCGTGTCCACCATCCGCAGCGTCTTCGCCACCAGCGCCTTGTCGAAGCCGGCCGCGACGATCTCGTCCAGACCCTGGTCCCGGTCGACGTACAGCTCCAGGATCCGGTCCAGTACGTCGTAGTCGGGCAGCGAGTCCGTGTCGACCTGTCCCGGGCGCAGCTCGGCGCTGGGCGGCTTGATGATGGACGCCTCCGGGATCGGCGGGATCTGCCCGCGCTCCTCGGCGGCCCGGTTGCGCCACTTCGCCAGGCGGAAGATCGACGTCTTGTAGACGTCCTTGATCGGGCCGTACGCCCCGACCGAGTCGCCGTACAGCGTCGAGTAGCCGACCGCCAGCTCGGACTTGTTGCCCGGTGCGAGGACGATCTGGCCCTCCTGGTTGGAGACGGCCATCAGCATCGTGCCGCGCAGCCGGGACTGCAGGTTCTCCTCGGCGAGACCGGAGAGTCCGAGCGAGCCCATGTACGCGTCGAACATCGGCTCGATCGGTACGGTGCGGAAGTTCAGCCCGGTACGGCGGGCCAGCTCGGCCGCGTCGCCCTTGGAGTGGTCCGAGGAGTACTTCGACGGCATCGAGATGCCGTACACGTTCTGCGCGCCCAGCGCGTCGCAGGCGATCGCCGCGACCAGCGCCGAGTCGATCCCGCCGGAGAGCCCGATCAGCACACTGCTGAAGCCGTTCTTGGCGGCGTACGCCCGCAGGCCCACGACCAGTGCCGAGTACAGCTCCTCGTCGTCGTCCAGCCGCTCGGCGTATCCGCCCGCCAGCTCCGCCGGGTACGCCGGGAGGGGCTCCTCCGAGAGCACCACGTGGTCGATCCGCAGCCCGTCGTTGACGACACCGGACGGCGGCTCGGCGGCGGCGGCCGGCAGCTCCAGGTCGAGTACGACGCTGCCCTCGGCGAACTGCGGGGCACGGGCGATCACTTCGCCGTCCCGGTCGACGACGATCGAGTCGCCGTCGAAGACCAGCTCGTCCTGGCCGCCGATCATCGCCAGGTACGCGGTGGTGCAGCCGGCCTCCTGGGCCCGCTTGCGGACCAGTTCCAGCCGGGTGTCGTCCTTGTCCCGCTCGTACGGCGAGGCGTTGATCGACAGCAGCAGCCCGGCACCGGCGGCCCGCGCGGCCGGCACCCGGCCGCCGTCCTGCCAGAGGTCCTCGCAGATCGCGAGCGCCACATCGACGCCGTGGACCCGCACGACCGGCATCGAGTCGCCCGGCACGAAGTACCGGAACTCGTCGAAGACGCCGTAGTTGGGGAGGTGGTGCTTGGCGAAGGTCAGCGCCACCTGCCCCCGGTGCAGCACCGCGGCGGCGTTCCGCGGGGAGCCCGCGGGCTGGCCGTAGCGGGGCTGGGCCGTCTCGGAGCGGTCGAGGTAACCGACGACGACCGGGAGCTCCCCGAAGCCCTCCGCGTCGAGCCGGGCGGCGAGCGCGCGCAGCGCCTGCCGCGAGGCCTCGACGAAGGACGGGCGCAGGGCCAGGTCCTCGACGGGGTAGCCGGTCAGCACCATCTCCGGGAACGCCACCAGGTGGGCGCCCTGTTCGGCGGAGTGCCGGGTCCAGTGGACGATCGCCTCGGAGTTGCCGGAGAGATCACCGACGGTCGAGTCGATCTGGTTCAGTGCGAGACGTAGTTGAGGCACGCGCACCAGTGTAATCGTCTGACTGACGCAATGTCCTGGCGGGCCGCGGAATCACGGCCGCGGCCCGCCGGAACCCGGCCGGGAAGAAGTCAGCGGCGGTAGCCGAGGACCGTCATCATGCCCACGTCCGAGTGGTAGATGTTGTGGCAGTGGAGCATCCACAGCCCCGGGTTGTCCGCCTCGAACTCGACGGCCAGGGAGCTGTTCGGCCGGATGATCGCGGTGTCCTTCCGCGCCCAGGCGGCCGGGCCCCGCCGGGTGGCCCGATGGCTCGGCCCCGCCGGTCCCACGAGGCCGAACGAGTGCCCGTGCAGATGGATGGGGTGCCACATCTCCGTGACGTTGAAGAACTCCAGCCTGACCTGCTCGCCCGCCTTCACCGGATGGCGCTGACTGGGCTCGTACGGCCGGTGGTCGAAGGCCCAGTCGTACGCCTTCATGCTGCCGGTCATCCTGAACCGGATGGTCCGGTCGGGTTTGTGCGAGGACAGCACCACGGACTCGTCCGGCATCAGTTCGTCCGCCTCCACCAGCCTTCCGTACAGCTCCTTGGGCCGCACGGACGCGGTGGGCGCCGCCCCCTTCCCGGTACGGAGCAGGGCCAGCGCCGAGGCCTTCTTGCCCTCCGCGAGCGCGGTCAGCGGGAACACCCCGTCCCCGGCGATGACCAGCACGTCGTACCGCTCGCCCATGCCCAGCAGCAGGGCGTCGGTCGTCGTGTGCCGGACCGGGTAGCCGTCGGTGTGGGTGATCGTCATCCGGTGGCCGCCGAGCGCCACCCGGAAGGCGGTGTCGCCGCCCGCGTTGATGATGCGCAGCCGGATCCGGTCGCCGGGCTTGGCGGCGAAGGACGTGGGGGACTTCGGGATGCGGCCGTTGATCAGGTAGTACGGGTAGGCGACATCGCCCCCGTGGCTGTCGAGCAGTTCGCTGAAGGAGTCCTTCGTCAGCCGCGAGGGACCGGTGCGGCCCTTGGTGGGCTTGACGGGCTTTCCGGGTTTCCCGGGGGCTCCGTGTGCGCCGACGCCGTGGTTCATGCCGCCCTTGCCCCGGCTGAGCTCGTACAGCACCGAGTCCGGCGTCGAACCGTCCACCCCGTCCACCCAGTCGTCCAGGACGACGACCCACTCCTTGTCGTACTTGAGGGGCTCCTTCGGGTCATCGACGATCAGCGGCGCGTACAGTCCGCGGTCCTGCTGGACGCCCGTGTGCGGGTGGAACCAGTACGTCCCCGCGTGCGGCACCGTGAACCGGTAGGAGTATTGCGCCCCGGGCTTGATGGGCGGCTGGGTCAGGTCGGGCACGCCGTCCATGTCGTTGCGCACATTGAGGCCGTGCCAGTGCAGAGACGTTTCCTCGGGAAGGTGATTGGCGAGGGTGAGCGCCAGGGTGTCACCCATCGTGACCCGGAGCTCCTTGCCGGGCAGCCGGGCCTCGTACGCCCAGGAGCCGACGGTGAGCCCGTCGCCCAGATCGAGCCGGGACGGAGTGGCGACGAGGTTGACCTTCCGCAGGGGGCCCAAGCCCCTTTTGGCCTCGGCCGCCGCGACCTCCTCCCCGTCGGGGGAGACGTACTCGCCCTTGGTCTTCCCGGGGGAGGCCCCGTGGTTCACGTTGCCGTGGCGGGTGCCACCGGCGTTCGCGCTACTGGTCTTCTTGCCGCCGCGGCCCGGGTCGGTTTCGTCGGAGCACGCGGCCAGTACCGCCGAACCGGCAGTGGCGACAGCGGCGCCGAGCACGGCGCGTCGGGTGGGTGGAGTGCGCATGACGGGGTGCACCTCGGGGTGTTGTCGGTATTTCGGTCTGCTGGGGGAGGGGGAGGCGCCCCTCCTATATGCGCAGTACCGACAACGGGACCGATCGGGTCACGCCCGGCAGGGGATCCGGCCCCGGCGGCGGCGCGTCCCGTGCCGCGACGCCCCTGAGAAGGCGGAGGATCCCGATGAGCAGCGAGACGAACAGCAACAACTGTCCGTATGTCGCACATCCACTCAGGGTCATGTCGAGCACCCTACCCCCGCCGGGTATACATCGCGCGCGGAAACGTATTGCCGCGGTGGCAGGGGCCCGGCGGGAGGGCGGCAGGGGCGGGCAGCACAATGGCCCGGTACCCCTCGGGCGAGGAACACCGGGCCATCGGCACCGGCCCGTCGGGCCGGGACCGCGCGGCCGGTCAGCCGCGCGCGTAGACCTTCTCCGCCCAGCCGGCGATCTGCTCCTCGGTGAGGTGCTGCGCCAGGTCGGCCTCGCTGATCATGCCGATCAGCATCTTGTTCTCGACCACCGGAAGCCGGCGGATCCGATGGGTCTGCATCTCCTCCAGAACCATCTCCACACCCGCCTCCGCGTCGATCCAGCGAGGGGTGCCCTGGGCGAGGTCGCCCGCCGTCATCTTCGACGGATCGTGGCCCATCGCCACACAGCCGACCACGATGTCGCGGTCCGTGAGGATGCCGATCATCCGGTCCCGCTCGCCTTTGGCCGAGATGGGCAACGCGCCGACCTTGTGGTCGCGCATCAGCTGCGCGGCCCGGTCGAGCGTCTCGTGGGCGGGGATCCATGTGGCCCCGGTGTGCATGATGTCCTTGGCGGTGGTCATGAGGGATTCCTCCTGCGTGCCGATGGGCATGCCGTACGACCCCGAGCGAACCCATCGTCATGGGCCCGTTCGGGGGGCGCGACCGCTATCACCCGTTCGGGTGCACCTGCGGCCCGGAGGGAATCTTTCAGGACCGGGGCCCGGCCCCTCGCGCCGCCAGCATCCGGGCCATCTCGTCCAGCTCCGACTGCTGGGCCTGGACCATCCCGCCGGCGAGCCGCTGCTCCGCCTTCACCGTGCACAGCCGGGCGCAGCCCCGGGCCATGTCGATGCCGCCTTTGTGGTGTTCGGTCATCAACCGGAGGTACCGGACCTCGGCCGCCCTGCCGCTCGCCGTACGGAGCCGGTTCAGCTCGGTCCTGGTGGCCATGCCGGGCATGAGGGAGCCGTCATGGGCCCGGTAGCCGGTCCCCATGCCCTCCATCCCGTCCATGTCCTCCATCGAGTGCCCCTCGTGCCCGGCCGCCATCCACCCCATCGGCTCCTGCCCGGCGGCCGCCTTCGGCAGCTCCCACAGGTCCAGCCAGCCGAGCAGCATGCCGCGCTGATTGGCCTGCGTATTGGCGATGTCGTACGCGAGACGGCGTACCTCCTCGTCCTGCGTACGGTCACGCACGATGAAGGACATCTCCACGGCCTGCTGGTGGTGGACCGCCATGTCGCGGGCGAAACCGGCGTCCGCCGAGTCGACCGCGGGCGTGCGCGGCGCGGCGGCGGCGCGGTCCGCCCCGTCCCCGTCGTCGCGCGCGGAGGCGACCGTCGCCACCCCCGCGAACAGCAGCGCGAGCACCACGGCGGAACCCGCCACCCACTCGACGCGCCGGACACGTTTCACAGCGGTCACTGCGCCCCCAGCCCGCCCGTGCACGTCGCACCGGGCTCGGGCGTCTGCGGCCCCTGCACGAACTTCGAGAAGAACTGGTCGACCCGCGGGTCATCGGCGCCGTCCACCGTCACCTGGTTGCCCCAGGCGCTCAGCATGATCGTCCCGGACTGGCCCTCGTACGGGCTCATCAGCGAGTACGGCGTCCGGCCGACCCGATCGGCGAGCTTCGCCACATCGGCGTCCGGGGCCTTGTCCGTGTACGTCACCCACACCGATCCGTGCTCCAGCGAGTGCACGGCGTTCACATCGGGGAGGGCCTTCTCGTACACCTCGCCGTCGCAGTTCATCCATACGGGGTTGTGATCACCGCCGACCGGTGGCTTCATCGGGTACGTGACGGTCCCGGCGACGTGGTTGCGGGTCAGCTTCGTCGCGTCCCACGTACGCAGCCCCTCGATCGACCCGTCGGCGGGCTTCTTCCGCTCCGCCGAGGGCGCCTTGGCGTCATCGGCCGGGGCCGCCTGCTTCTGCTCGGACGCCTCGGACTTCTCCAGCACCATGTACGAACCGAAACCGACCAGGCCCACGACGACGAGCACGCTCAGGCTTATGGCCAGGGCACGGTCGCGGCGCTGCCGCGCGCGGTGGGCGTCGTGCTGCTGGGCCATGGGGGTCCTGGGATCGAAACTCATGTCGTCAGGTCCTTCTGGGAAGGGGCGGGAACGGGTGGCCGGAGGCCAGGAGAACCGGCGCGCGCGGGGCCGTCGCGAAGCCGCTCCACCCCCTGCGCGCCATGGGCGCCGATCGTAGTGGGTGGCCGGGTGCTCCATCTCACTTCGTGTGCGTAATCTGGGTGAAATCCCGGGTCGTGATACTGGAGCTTCTCCCCTACCCCGGGCGGTGGTGCACGGACCGTCTGAACTGCAAGGATGTGGCTATGGACAAGCAGCAGGAATTCGTCCTCAGGACGCTTGAGGAGCGTGACATCCGCTTCGTACGGCTGTGGTTCACCGACGTCCTCGGCTACCTCAAATCCGTCGCCGTGGCCCCCGCCGAGCTGGAACAGGCGTTTGACGAGGGCATCGGCTTCGACGGCTCGGCCATCGAGGGCTTCGCCCGGGTGTACGAATCGGACATGATCGCCAAGCCGGACCCGGGCACGTTCCAGATCCTGCCGTGGCGGGCGGAGGCCCCCGGCACGGCCCGGATGTTCTGCGACATCCTGATGCCCGACGGCTCGCCGTCCTTCGCCGACCCGCGCTATGTCCTCAAGCGCATCCTCGCCAAGACCTCCGACCTGGGCTTCACCTTCTACACCCACCCGGAGATCGAGTTCTTCCTGCTGAAGGACAAGCCGGTCGACGGCAGCCGGCCCACCCCCGCCGACAGCTCCGGCTACTTCGACCACACCCCGCAGAACGTCGGCATGGACTTCCGCCGTCAGGCGATCACCATGCTCGAATCCATGGGCATCTCGGTCGAGTTCAGCCACCACGAGGGCGCCCCCGGCCAGCAGGAGATCGACCTGCGGTACGCGGACGCGCTCTCCACCGCCGACAACATCATGACCTTCCGCCTGGTGATGAAGCAGGTCGCGCTGGAACAGGGCGTGCAGGCGACGTTCATGCCGAAGCCGTTCTCCGAGTACCCCGGCTCGGGCATGCACACCCACCTCTCCCTCTTCGAGGGCGACCGCAACGCCTTCTACGAGTCGGGCGCCGAGTACCAGCTCTCCAAGGTCGGCCGCTCCTTCATCGCCGGCCTGCTCACCCACGCGGCGGAGATCTCCGCCGTCACGAACCAGTGGGTCAACTCCTACAAGCGCATCTGGGGCGGATCCTCCCGCGCCGCGGGCGCCGGCGGCGAGGCCCCCTCGTACATCTGCTGGGGCCACAACAACCGCTCCGCGCTCATCCGCGTCCCGATGTACAAGCCCGGCAAGACCGGCTCCGCCCGCGTGGAGGTCCGCTCCATCGACTCCGGCGCCAACCCCTACCTGACCTACGCGGTGCTCCTCGCCGCAGGCCTCAAGGGCGTAGAAGAGGGCTACGAACTCCCGGCCGGCGCCGACGACGACGTCTGGGCACTGTCCGACGCGGAGCGCCGCGCGATGGGCATCGAGCCGCTGCCGCAGAACCTGGGCGAGGCGATCTCGCTGATGGAGAAGAGCGAACTGGTCGCCGAGACGCTCGGCGAGCACGTCTTCGATTTCTTCCTCCGCAACAAGAAGCAGGAGTGGGAGGAGTACCGCAGCGAGGTCACCGCCTTCGAGCTGAAGAACCTGCTGCCGGTGCTGTAGTCACTTCGCGGCAACGCGACAACATCCGGGCCGGAGGCGGTACGCCTCCGGCCCGGATTCCGTTCAGCCGCTGCAGGGCGCCGAACGGGGCGCGGAACGAAGCGAGTTGGGGGACTGGTAGGAAAGTTTACTGTTCGCTAGCATTCCGGGCGGTGGCCTGGCGCGGTGCCCCGCTCCGCGGGCATGACGCGCTCAGTGAGAGCTCTGGCCCGGCCACCACGATCCCGCCTCCTGCCCGCAACTCGGGCCGGGTGCGGGGCCGCACGCACCGATGCCCAGCTCTCGCCACCCCCACAAGGCCAGGAGTCCAGGGATGCACCCGAACGGCTCAGCTTTGCTCCTCACGCCCACGCGGCGCCGTACGGTGGGCGTGGTCATTGCCGCCGTACTCGTCCTCGTCGGCGGCCTGTTGCTCGCCTACCCCGAACGGGCCGGCGCCGCCGCCGACCCCCTCATCTCGCGCGGCAGGACCGCCACCGCCTCCTCCGACGAAAGTTCCGAGTTCGGACCGCAGAACGCCTTCGACGGCGACCCGGCCACCCGCTGGGCGAGCGTCGAGGGCAAGGACCCGCAGTGGCTGGGCGTCGACCTCGGCGACGGTGCCGACGTCACGCGGGTGAAGCTCAGTTGGGAGGACGCGTACGCCAAGGCGTACCGGATCGAGATCTCAGCCGACGGCACCACCTGGACCCGGCTCGCCGACGAGACGGCCGGGGACGGCGGCACCGACGACTGGGCCTCCCTCTCCGGAAAGGGCCGCTACCTGCGCGTGTACGGCACCGCGCGCGGCACCGCCTACGGCTACTCGCTGTACGAGATGGAGGTGTACGGCACGCTCGGCAGCGAGCCCCCGCAGACCGGCGCCTTCACCGTGGTCGCCGCCGGTGACATCGCCGCCCAGTGCACCGCGTCCGACAGCGACTGCGCCCACCCCAAGACCGCGGCACTGGCCCAGAAGATCGACCCGAAGTTCTATCTGACGATGGGCGACAGCCAGTACGACGACGCCCGGATCGCCGACTTCCGCGCCTACTACGACAAGACCTGGGGCGCCTTCAAGGCCAAGACGCGCCCGGTGCCCGGCAACCACGAGACGTACGACCCCGCCGGGGCGCTGGCCGGCTACAAGGCGTACTTCGGGGCCATCGCGTACCCCCAGGGCAAGACCTACTACAGCTTCGACGAGGGCAACTGGCACTTCATCGCCCTCGACTCCAACTCCTTCGACAACAGCGCCCAGATCGACTGGCTCAAGGCCGACATCGCCAAGAACAGCAAGGCATGCATCGCCGCCTACTGGCACCACCCGCTCTACTCCTCGGGCGGACACGGCAACGACCCGGTCAGCAGGCCGGTCTGGAAGATCCTGTACGGGGCCAAGGCCGACCTCGTGCTCAACGGGCACGACCACCACTACGAGCGGTTCGCCCCGCAGAACCCCGACGGGAAGGCCGTCGCCGACGGGATCACCGAGATCGTCGGCGGCATGGGCGGCGCCGATCCCTACCCCATCGAGGAGGTCCAGCCCAACAGCCAGAAGCGGATCAGCGGTGAATACGGCGTCCTGAAGATGGACTTCACCGACTCCGGCTACAGCTGGAACTACGTCGGCACCGACGGCAAGACCAAGGACACCAGCCCGAAGTACACCTGCCACTGATGTACCTGGCGACCACAGGCCGCCGGGACGCGCCGGCCCCGCCCCGCACGGGCGGGGCGGGCCGGCACGTCCCCGGCACCGTCCTGGCACTCGGCACGGTCAGCCTCGTCACCGACATCTCCTCCGAGATGGTCACCGCGGTGCTGCCGCTCTACCTGGTCCTCGGACTCGGTCTCTCACCCCTCCAATTCGGCTTTCTGGACGGCCTGTTCAACGGCGCCGCCGCCGTCGTGCGACTGCTCGGCGGGTACGCCGCCGACCGCGGCCGCGGGCACAAACGGGTCGCCGGGCTCGGCTACGCCCTCTCCGCCCTCTCCCGGCTCGGCCTGCTGCTCGCGGGCGGCGCCACCGCCGGGATCGCGGCCGCCCTTGCCACCGACCGGGTCGGCAAGGGCATCCGTACGGCACCCCGCGACGCCCTGATCACCCTGAGCAGTCCGCCCGAGGCGCTCGGCCGGTCCTTCGGCGTGCACCGGGCGATGGACACCACGGGCGCGCTGCTCGGCCCGCTCGCCGCGTTCGCCCTGCTCTGGGCGACCGCCGACGCCTACGACGCGGTGTTCGTCGTCAGCTTCTGCGTCGGCCTGCTCGGGGTGCTGCTCCTCGTCCTGTACGTCCCCGGGCACCAGCCGGCACCGCTGCCCGTGATCCCGGCTCCCCGCAGGCGCAAGGCATTCGGGGCGCTCCGCGACCCCGCCTTCCGGCGGATTCTCGCAGCGGCCTCCCTGCTCGGCGCCGCCACCGTCGGCGACGCCTTCGTCTACCTCCTGCTCCAGCGCCGACTCGACCTCCCCGTCAGCTGGTTCCCGCTGCTGCCGCTCGGCGCCGCGGCCTGCTACCTGCTGCTGGCGATCCCGGCGGGCCGGATCGCGGACCGGGTCGGCCGACGGCTGCCGTTCCTGTACGGGCACCTCGCGCTGCTCGGCGTGTACGCCACGCTCCTCGCCCCGCTCGGCGGCCCGGCCCTGCTTCTCCTCGTACCTGTCCTCGTCCTGCTCGGCGTCTTCTACGCCACCACCGACGGGGTGCTGATGGCCCTCGCCGGACCCGTGCTGCCCGCCGACGGCAGGGCGGGCGGACTCGCCGTGCTCCAGACCGGCCAGGCGCTGGCCCGGATGCTCGCCGCGGCGGGCTTCGGCGCCGCCTGGACCCTGTGGGGACCGGGTCCCGCGCTGTGGGCGGCGATCACGGCCCTGCTCGTCGCCCTCGTGGGCGGCTGGACGCTGCTGCCGCGCAATCCCTCCGGCACCCCGGCCCCGGGAGCCCAGACCCCCGAAAGGCGGACCGCATGAGTGCCAGGTTCCCGAGTTCCGCGACCTCGCTCGGCCCCCGGGCCCGGATCGCCGTGGTGGTGGCCGCGGTGCTGCTCCTCGCGGGCGGCTCCGTCGGGTACGTGATGCACGCGCAGCAGCGGACGAAGGGCGAACGGACCGAGGCCGACGCCTCGTTCACTCTCGGCGGGCCCGCGCTCTACTTCCGGGACACGGCCACCGGGCGCGTCGCGCACCAGCCGCTCGCCGGCGCCCCCGGAGTCCGTACCGCGGGCGCCCGTACCTCCGGCGGCCCCGCCTGCGACCGGTTCTACGCCTCCGACGACGGCGCGCTCTGTCTGCGCGCCAAGCCCGGGGTGCTGCCGAAGACGTACGCGATCGTCCTCGACCGGCGGCTGCGCGAGAAGCGCCGGATCACCGTGCCGGGTGTTCCCACCCGCGCCCGGGTCTCCGTCTCCGGGCGGATGCTGTCCTGGACGGTGTTCGCGACCGGTGACTCGTACGCCACCACCTCCTTCTCCACCCGCACCGCCATCCTCGATCTGCGCACCGGCTACCTCATCAAGTCCATCGAGAACATTCCCCTCACCATCGACGGCGCCCGCTACCACGCCCCCGACGTCAACTACTGGGGCGTGACCTTCGCCCGCGACGACAACCGCTTCTACGCGACCGTCTCCACCAAGGGCCGCACCTACCTCGTCGAGGGGAACATGCGGGACTGGTCGGCGAAGGCGCTGCGGCAGAACGTCGAGTGCCCCTCCCTGTCGCCCGACAACACCCGGCTCGCCTTCAAGAAGAAGGTCTCCGACGACGCGGCCGCGCCCTGGCGGCTCTACGTCCTCGACCTGCGGACCATGCGCGAGACGCCGCTCGCGGAGGAGCACAGCGTCGACGACCAGGCGGCCTGGCTGGACGACGGCACGCTCGCCTACGCACTCCCGGGCGCGGGCGGCCGGGGAAGCGACATCTGGACCGTTCCGGCGGACGGGACGGGGGCGCCCCGCGTGGCCGTGAAGGGCGGGTCGTCACCGGTGGCGGTGGCGGCGGGCTGAGTGGGCCCCCGGGGCGAGGGCGAGGGGCGGCCGGTGTAGTGTGACGCATCCCCACCCGGGGACCGACCAAGGAGGTGAGACCCATTACCGCTGTATCAGGCTGGGTGCTCATCCCTCGCGAACGCGTGGTCGACCCGACATAGTCGACCGCGGAGCGCCCATCGGCTTTCCCGAAAGGCTCCGCACATGTCGGTTTCCGTCACACCGCTCGCCCTCTCCACCATCGTCACCGCTCTCCGCGCCGCCGGCTGCGTATTCGCCGAGGACGAGGCGGAGTTGATCGTCTCCACGGCCACCGGCCCCGCCGCGATCGCGGCCATGGTCGAACGGCGGGTCGCCGGACTTCCCCTGGAACATGTCCTCGGCTGGGCCGAGTTCAGCGGTCTGCGGATCGCCGTGGATCCCGGCGTCTTCGTACCCCGCCGCCGCACCGAGTTCCTGGTCCGGCAGGCCGCCGCCCTCGCCGGCCCCGGAGCGGTCGTCGTCGACCTGTGCTGCGGCTCGGGAGCCCTCGGCGCCGCGCTCGCCGCGACGCTGGGCCGGGCCGAACTCCACGCCGCGGACGTCGAACCCGCCGCCGTGCGATGCGCCCGCCGCAACATCGGCGACGCGGGCGAGGTGTACGAGGGCGACCTCTTCGAGCCGCTGCCCGGATCGCTGCGTGGCCGGGTGGAGATCCTGCTCGCCAATGTGCCGTACGTACCCACGGACGACGTCGAACTGCTCCCCCCGGAGGCCCGCATCCACGAACCGCGCGTGGCACTCGACGGGGGCATGGACGGCCTCGACGTCCTGCGCCGGGTCACCGCCGAGGCCCCGAGATGGCTGGCACCGGGCGGTCATCTGCTGGTCGAGACGAGCGAGCGGCAGGCGGCACGGGCCGAGGAGACCGTCGCCCGCAGCGGTCTGATCCCGCGTGTGGTCAGCTCCGACGAGCTGTACGCGACCGTCGTCATCGCGACCAGGCCCGGCCCGACGGATCCTTCGGACGGCTGAGACCCGGCGGCTGCCGGGCGCCGGGGCGCCGGGCCCGTGACGCGGTGGCGGTTCAGCTGAACCGCCACCGCGTCTGACTGAAACGGGCGCCCTTGCCGAAGCCGAAGGCCTTGCGGGGGCGCACCTGGAACACCAGCGCCGCATGTCCCGCGTTCACGAAGGTGCCGTCCCGGACGTCGAAGTGCCACTCCGGGCCGTACTTCGTCTCCCAGGCGGCGGCCAGCCGGTTCAGCCGGTCCGCGTCCGTCACCCGTACCGCCCGGCCCTCGACCACCACGTCGAGCCCCTCCGACATGGTGTTGCTGCCGGTCGTCAGCACCACCTCGGGGTTGGCGGCCAGATTCCGGGCCTTGCGCTCCTCGGCGCCGGTGGCGAAATGCAGCGCGGTGTCCGCCCACACCCCGATCAGCGGAGTGACGTGCGGGCGGCCGTCCGGGCGGACCGTGGACAGCCAGTACAGTTCCGCCCCGGTCAGCAGGTCCCTCGCGACCGACCAGGGGCAGGCCGTCGCGTTCTTGTCGCTGTAGTGGGCATCCAGCTCGGCGTATGGTTCGAATCCGGACATGAGGGCCTCCCGGTCTGGTCCTGGAAATGATCGTGCCCGCGAAGTGCGGACCGCGCACCCGCTCCGAATTCATCGGAGCGGGGCTAGGCTCGGAACGCTGGATGGTGTGTGAGCGGCGAGCGGGAGAGCACGGAATGACGACGGTGCCGGGGCGCAGGAGCAGCACGTTCACCCGACTGCTGCGGCACGGTTTCACCGACCCCTCAGCCGCCGAGCGCCTCCTCGACCTGCCCGAACTGTCGTCGGTGCGCTCCGACCCGGTGCTCCTCGAAGCCCTCGGCGCCACCGCCGACCCCGATCTGGCCCTGCGCGGGCTCGTCCGGCTGGTGGAGGCCGAGGAGGCGGACGAGCGGCAGATGCTGCTGGACACGCTCGTCACCGCGAAACCGCTGCGGGACCGGCTGCTCGGGGTGCTCGGCGCGTCCGAGGCGCTCGGTGACCACCTCGCCCGTCACCCCCGCGACTGGCAGGCCCTCGTCACCTACGAGGCCACCGATCTGCACCCCGGCGTGGCCGAATTCGAGCAGGGTCTCGCCGGGGCCGACGACCCCGACTCGCTGCGCGTCTCCTACCGCCGGTGCCTGCTGTCGATAGCGGCCCGTGACGTGTGCGGCACGACCGACGTCGCGGAGGCCGCCGCCGAACTGGCCGATCTGGCCACCGCGACCCTGCGGGCGGCGCTCGCCATCGCCCGTACGGCCGCACCCGCCGATGCCGCCCGGTGCCGGCTCGCCGTCATCGCGATGGGCAAGTGCGGCGGGCACGAGCTGAACTACGTCTCCGACGTCGACGTCATCTTCGTCGCCGAACCGGTCGACGGCTTCGAGGAGAGCGCGGCCGTGCAGGCCGCCGCCCGACTGGCCGCGCACATGATGCGGATCTGTTCCGACACGACCGTCGAGGGCACCATCTGGCCCGTCGACGCCAACCTCCGCCCCGAGGGCCGCAACGGCCCCCTGGTGCGGACGCTGTCCTCGCATCTCGCGTACTACCAGCGCTGGGCCAAGACCTGGGAGTTCCAGGCACTGCTCAAGGCCCGGCCGGTGGCCGGCGACCCCGAGCTCGGCGCGGAGTACGTCGACGCCGTCTCGCCGCTCGTATGGCAGGCCGCGGACCGCGAGAACTTCGTCCCCGACGTGCAGAAGATGCGCCGCCGCGTCGTCGACAACATCCCCGCCGACCGCGTCGACCGCGAGATCAAGCTCGGCCCCGGCGGGCTGCGGGACGTCGAGTTCGCCGTACAGCTGCTCCAGCTGGTGCACGGCCGCAGCGACGCCACCCTGCGCAGCGGCACCACGCTGGAGGCCCTGCGCGCGCTCGCCGAGGGCGGCTACGTGGGACGCGTGGACGCCGTGCAACTGGACGACGCCTACCGCTTCCTGCGCGCCATGGAACACCGCATCCAGCTCTACCGGCTGCGCCGCACCCATCTGGTCCCGGAGGACGCACCGGATCTGCGGCGGCTCGGCCGTTCCCTCGGGATGCGCACGGACCCGATCGCCGAGCTCAACCAGGCGTGGAAGCGGCACGCGTCCGTGGTACGGCGGCTGCACGAGAAGCTGTTCTACCGGCCGCTGCTCGACGCCGTCGCCCAGCTCGCGCCGGGTGAGTCCCGGCTCAGTGCGAAGGCGGCCGGGCACCGGCTCGAAGCGCTCGGCTACGCCGATCCGGCCGCCGCGCTCCGGCACCTGGAGGCGCTGTCCTCCGGGGTGTCCCGCAAGGCCGCCATCCAGCGCACCCTGCTGCCGGTGCTGCTCGGCTGGTTCGCGGACTCCGCGGACCCGGACGCCGGGCTGCTCGGCTTCCGCAAGGTGTCCGACGCACTCGGCAAGACCCCCTGGTACCTGCGGCTGCTGCGCGACGAGGGCGCCGCCGCGGAGAACCTCGCCCGGGTGCTGTCGGCCGGCCGGCTCGCCCCCGACCTGCTGCTGCGTGCCCCGGAGGCGGTGGCGATCCTCGGTGACCCGCAGGGGCTGCGGCCGCGCACCCGGGAGCACCTGGAGCAGGAGGTGCTGGCCGCGGTGGGGCGCTCGGAGGGCGCCGAGTCCGCCGTCGCGGTGGTGCGCGGAGTGCGCCGGCGCGAACTGTTCCGGACCACGGCCGCGGACCTCATCGGCTCGTACGGTACGGAGGAGAGCCCCGCAGAGGAGGACCCGGGGGCCCTGGTCGACCGGGTGGGCAACGCCGTCACCGACCTGAACGCCGTCACGATCGCGGGCGCCCTGCGCGCCGCCGTGCGCGAACAGTGGGGGGACATCCTCCCCACCCGGTTCGCGGTCATCGGCGTGGGCCGTTTCGGCGGCCACGAGCTCGGCTACGGCTCCGACGCCGATGTGCTGTTCGTCCACTCGCCGCGCGAGGGAGTCGACGAGCAGGAGGCGGGCCGGGCCGCGAACGCGGTGGTCGCCGAGATGCGCCGACTGCTGCAACTGCCCACCGCCGACCCGCCGTTGATCATCGACGCGGATCTCAGGCCGGAGGGCAAGAGCGGACCGCTGGTGCGTACGCTGGCGTCGTACAAGGCCTACTACCGGCGCTGGTCGCTGGTCTGGGAGAGCCAGGCGCTGCTGCGCGCCGAGCCGGTCGCGGGCGAGGCGGAACTCGGCCGTGAGTTCATCGAGTTGATCGATCCGCTGCGCTATCCCATGGAGGGCCTGGGGGAGGACGCGGTCCGCGAGATCCGGCGCCTGAAGGCCCGGATGGAGTCCGAGCGGCTGCCGCGCGGCGCGGATCCGACACTCCACACCAAGCTGGGGCGCGGCGGGCTGAGCGATGTCGAGTGGACGGTCCAGCTGATGCAGATGCAGCACGGCTGGGTGGAGCCGGGGTTGCGGACGACGCGCACCCGCGAGGCGCTGGCCGCGGCCTGCGCGGCGGAGCTGATCTCCGGCGAGGACGCGCAGACGCTGGACGAGGCGTGGGTACTGGCGACGCGGGTCCGCAACGCGGTGATGCTGGTACGCGGCCGGCCGGGCGACACGTTCCCATCGGGGCCGCGTGAACTCACCGCCGTCGGGCGGTACTTGGGGTATGAGCCGGGGCATGTCGGGGACATGCTGGACGACTACCGGCGGATCACCCGGCGGGCGCGGGCGGTGGTGGAGGAGCGGTTCTACGGGGCGTGATGCGGGCCGCGCACCGGCGTCACCGCGCTGCACAGACGCGCACCGGCGTCACCGCGCCGCGCACCAGGGCTGCCGGACAGGCCCTACGCCTCCGTCGCCTCCAACAGCGTGCGGCAGTGCCCGATGAACGCGCCCAGCGCCGGCTCGAACGCCGCGTCCGCCCGGCCCGTGCCCACCGCGGCCAGCGCCTCGGCGAGGCGCGGTGTCGTGTTGTCGTCCGGGAGCTCCCACATCGTCTCCGGGGCCGCCAGGTCCAGCGCCGAACCCAGGAGCAGGTTCTCCAGCGCGGTGATCACCGTCATCACCTCGGCCATCGCGAAGCCGACGCCCAGCAGCAGCCGGACCGCGTGCTCGTACTGCTCCAGGACCTTCGACGCGCACAGCCACCCCGTCCGGGGCCTGGAGATGGCCACCGGCACGGACCTCACCACCGTCCGCGACCTCGACCAGCTGCGCGCCGCCCTGGCAGCGGCCGAACGGACCGAGGGGTGGATCGTCGCCTGGGGCCTGGACCACAACGCCTTCGGCGGCCGGCCCGTCGACCGGGCCCTCATCGAGGACGCCATCGGCGGCGCCCCCGCCTTCATCCGGCTCTACGACGGGCACTCCGCCCTGGCCGGCGGCGCGGCCCTGGAACGCGCCGGGGTCACGGGCCCTCGCGGTCGAGGGCGGCACCGCGTGGCTGGAGCACGCCGACTGCCACGGGGAGGGCACCGAGGCGTTCTGGCCGGACCCCCAGGCGTACACCGCCGCCGTCCACCATCTGCACCACGCCGGGGTGCGCACCGCCACGCACGCCATCGGGGACGCCGCCGTGCGGCATGTGCTGGACACAGTGGAGGCGCTGGGGGAGAGAGGCCGGCTCCGCCACCGCATCGAGCACATCGAGACCGTGCCGAACGGCCTGGCCGCCCGGTTCGCCGCGCTCGGGGTGATCGCCTCGATGCAGCCCACGCACACCGCGTGCACCCGCGCCGACCACAGCGACGAGCGGGCCGGGCGGGCCTGGCGCTGCCGGGACCTGCGCGACGCCGGGGCGTACCTGGCGCTGGGCTCGGACCGGCCGATCGCCCACTACGACGTGCGGCAGGTGCTGGCCACGGCCCGGCTGCGGCGGCTGTCGCGGGCGGACGGGCGGAGGCGTCCTCAGCGGCGGCCGGCCGCCGCTGAGGACGCCTCCGGGCGCCGGGTCCGGATCGGCGCACCCGCGGACAGGCCCGCCAGCCGTGCCCTCCCGCGCGACAGCGGCACCCGCTTGGTGAGGTGGTGCGGCAGCGAGCCGTACCAGGCGTACGAGACGGCGTAACCGAAGGTCAGGCACGTCATGCCGCCCAGCGCGTCCAGCCAGAAGTGGTTGGCGGTCGACACGATGACGACCAGGGTGACCGTCGGGTAGAGCAGGCCCAGGATGCGCGCCCAGGGCGCGGAGGCCAGCGCGAAGACGGTCAGGCCGCACCAGAGCGACCAGCCGATGTGTATCGACGGCATCGCCGCGTACTGGTTCGACATGTTCTTGAAGTTGCCCGAGGCCATCGAACCCCAGGTCTGATGGACCAGTACGGTGTCGATGAAGTGGCCGCCGTTCATCAGACGGGGCGGCGCCAGCGGATACAGGTAGTAACCGAGCAGCGCCACGCCCGTGGTCGCGAACAGGGCCAGCCGGGCCGCCGCGTAACGGCCGGGGTGAAAGCGGAACAGCCACACCAGCACACAGACGGTGACGACGAAGTGCAGTGTCGCGTAGTAGTAGTTCATCGAGACGATCAGCCATGTCATGGAATTCACCGCGTGGTTGACCGCCTGCTCCACGGCGATGCCCAGGTACTTCTCCGCCGACCAGATCCAGTCGGCGTTGCGCAGGGCCTCGGTCCGCTGTTCCGGGACGGCGTTGCGCACCAGTGAGTACACCCAGTAACTGGCCGCGACGAGCAGGATTTCGAACCAGATGCGTGGCCGGCGGGGGGAGCGCAGGGAACGCAGTCTCGCCGGGCTGCTGTTGCGCCGTCCGGTGTTCCGCTTCGGGTTCGCCGCAGGGGCCGCCTCGTCCACGATGGGTGACGGGGTGGCCTCCGACCGGCCTTCCTTCGATGTCACGCTCAATTCACCCATAGGCACAGAGTCTGCCAGAAATTGCCCCTCCGCCCGATCATCCTCCGGTCGGGTCCGGGTTGCACATCAGTGCGTGGTGGAACTGCGCGTCAGGAGCGGTCGTGGGATCCTGGGTCGGTCAGGCGGTGGCGGCCCGAGCGGGCCCGGGGCCCGCGGCCGTTGAACCGCGAACGACCAGTTCGGGCATGAAGACGAACTCGCTGTGCGGGGCGGGTGTGCCGCCGATCTCCTCCAGGAGCGTGCGCACGGCGGCCTGGCCCATCGCCGTCACCGGCTGACGGATCGTGGTCAGCGGCGGATCGGTGAACGCTATGAGCGGCGAATCGTCGTAACCGACCACCGACAGATCGCGCGGCACCTGCATCGACAGCCGCCGTGCGGCCCGGATCGCGCCGAGCGCCATCATGTCGCTCGCGCACACCACCGCCGTACAGCCCCGCTCTATCAGCGCGGACGCCGCGGCCTGTCCACCCTCCAGGGTGAACAGCGAATGCTGGATCAGTTCCTCCACCGCGTCCGGCGCGAGGCCCAACTGGTCCTGCATCGTGGTGTGGAAGCCCTCGATCTTGCGCAGGACCGGCACGAACCGCTTCGGGCCGACCGCCAGGCCGATCCGCTGATGCCCCAGCGACACCAGGTGCGTCACCGCGAGCCGCATCGCCGCCCGGTCGTCCGGAGAGATGAACGGCGCCTGGACCTTGGGCGAGAAGCCGTTGACCAGGACGAACGGGACACCCTTGGCGCGCAGTTGCTCATAGCGCTGCATATCGGCCGAGGTGTCGGCGTGCAGCCCGGAGACGAAGATGATGCCCGAGACGCCGCGGTCGACCAGCATCTCGGTCAGCTCGTCCTCGGTGGAGCCGCCGGGGGTCTGGGTCGCCAGCACCGGCGTGTAGCCCTGCCGCGTCAGCGCCTGGCCGATGACCTGGGCCAGGGCGGGGAAGATGGGGTTCTCCAGCTCGGGCGTGATCAGGCCGACCAGTCCCGCGCTGCGCCTGCGCAGCCGTACGGGCCGTTCGTAGCCGAGAACGTCGAGCGCGGCGAGAACGGATTCGCGGGTGGCCGCTGCAACACCGGGCTTGCCGTTCAGTACACGGCTGACCGTCGCTTCGCTGACCCCCGCCTGAGTTGCGATATCGGCAAGCCGTGCGGTCATGGAAGTGGACTGTACCGGGCGTGTGTCGGATTGCCCACCATGCGCATGAATCGGCCGACCGCGCCCGTGCGGCGGCCCGGGATGGATTCCCGGCAAAATCTTGCAAGGTCTTGCGAACCGGTTCTGCGGACGGCGGTCGGATCGTCGCACCGCACGGGCCGAGGGCTGTGGCCTGCCGTTGCCAGCGTGCGACGTAGGCCGTCAAGAGGCTTGACGGCAACCGTGAGGACACGCGAATGTAACGATCGCCGGGACTTGCAGAAATCTTCCGCAAACTCTTTCGGCGTTCTTTCATCCTTGTTACGTTCACGTCGACCCGGCGCCGCGACGGAGCGGTACGGCAGTTGAAGGAGTTCAGATGCGACGTGGCATAACGGCCACCGCCCTGGTCGCGGCCCTGGCGCTCGCGGCGACCGCCTGCGGCAGCGACAGCGAGTCCGACGGCACGAGCAAGAGCTCGGGCGAGCTCTCCGGCACCGTGACGTGGTGGGACACCTCCACCGCGGGCAGCGAGGACAAGGTCTTCAAGAAGATCGCCGAGGACTTCACCAAGAAGCACCCGAAGGTCCAGGTCAAGTACGTCAACGTGCCCTTCGGTGACGCGCAGAACAAGTTCAAGAACGCGGCCCAGTCCGGCTCCGACGCCCCCGATGTCATCCGCTCCGAGGTCGCCTGGACCCCCGAGTTCGCCGACCTCGGCTACCTGGCCCCGCTCGACGGCACCGCCGCGCTGAAGAACTCGGACGACTTCCTCAAGCAGGCCGCCGCGTCCACCAAGTACAAGGACAAGACGTACGCGGTGCCGCAGGTCATCGACTCCATGGGCATCTTCTACAACAAGAAGATCTTCAAGGAGGCCGGTGTCGAGGTCCCCGAGACCGTCGACGAGCTGAAGACCGTCTCCAAGAAGATCAAGGACAAGACCGGCAAGACCGGTATGTACCTGCGCGGCGACGACGCGTACTGGTTCCTCTCCTTCCTGTACGGCGAGGGCGGCGACATGGTCGACGCCTCCACCAAGTCCGTCACCATCGACAACCCCGAGGGCGTCAAGGCGATGAAGGTCGTCAAGGACCTCGTCGACTCGGGCGCCGCCAAGACCGATGCCACGGACGGCTGGGAGAACATGCAGGCGTCCTTCAAGGACGGCAAGGTCGCCATGATGATCAACGGCCCGTGGGCCGTCGCCGACACCTACGCCGGCAAGGAGTTCAAGGACAAGGCCAACCTGGGCATCGCCCCGGTCCCGGCCGGCTCCGCCGCGCAGGGCGCCCCGCAGGGCGGTCACAACCTGGCCGTCTACGCCGGCTCCAAGAACCTCGACGCCTCCTACGCGTTCGTCGACTACATGACCTCCGCGGAGACCCAGGCCAAGGTCACCAAGGAGCTGAGCCTCCTGCCGACCCGCACCTCCGCCTACGCCAGGCAGGACGTCGTCGACAACGAGATCGTCGGCTTCTTCAAGCCCGTCGTCGAGACCGCCGTCGAGCGCCCCTGGATCCCGGAGACCGGCAGCCTCTTCGCCCCGCTCGTCACCGAGTACACCAAGGTCCTCACCGGCCAGACCACGCCGGAGAAGGCCACGAAGACGACCGGCGACTCCTACCGCAAGCTCCTTAAGGGCTGGAAGTAACAGGAAGGCAGGCCGGCTGATGGCTGTCCACACCAGCCAGTCGGTGGCGAAGGCCGCGGGCGACGTCGTCGCCCGCGGCCGGAGCCGCGGTACTGGAAACCCCCCGCCGCCGAGCAGGCTCCGACGGGCCCTGTCGACCCACTGGTACGCCTGGACCATGGTCGCCCCGGTCGTCGTCGTGATCGGCGTGATCATCGGCTATCCGCTGGTCCGCGGCATCTACCTGTCGCTGACCGACGCCAACGAGCGCAACGTCGAACGGTCCATCGGTGTCAACCACATTCCCGCCACGTACGAGTTCGTGGGTCTGGACAACTACACCGACGCCCTCACGGGCGATCAGTTCCTCGGCACGCTCGGCTGGACCCTGGTGTGGACGGTCTCCTGCGTGACCATCACCTTCTGCCTCGGGATGGCCCTCGCCAACATCCTCAACCGCCGCATCGCCGGCCGCTCCGCGTACCGGATGGCGCTCATCCTGCCCTGGGCCATCCCCGGCTTCGTCTCCGTCTTCGCCTGGCGCTTCCTCTACAACGAGGACCGCGGGCTGCTCAACAAGATCCTCTCCGGCGGCGGGATCGACGGCATACCGTGGCTGAACGACCCCACCTGGGCGAAGTTCTCCGTCATCGCCGTCAACGTCTGGCTCGGCGTGCCGTTCATGATGGTCGCCCTGCTCGGCGGACTGCAGTCGATCCCCAGCGAGCACTACGAGGCCGCCGAGATGGACGGCGCCACCGCCTGGCAGCGGTTCCGCCACATCACGCTGCCCGGACTGCGGCCGGTCTCCACCACGGTGATCCTGCTCTCCACCATCTGGACCTTCAACATGTTCCCGGTGATCTTCCTGCTGACCCGCGGCGGACCCGGTGAGGCCACCCAGATCCTGGTCACCCAGGCGTACAAGTTCTCCTTCGAGATCAGCCCGCGCGACTTCGCGCAGTCCTCCACCTGGGGCGTACTGATCCTCGTACTCCTGCTGATCTTCGCCGCCGTCTACCGGCGAGTCCTGCGCACCCAGGGAGACGACTGGTGACCACCGCCCCCGCAACCACCGCCCCGGCCACCGTCGCCGGGCCCGCCGCGCGCAAGGTCCGGCTGCGCGGCGAGCGTTCGCCGATCGCTTCCGTCGGGCTGCACCTGACGCTCATCGTGGCGTCCGTGATCGCCGTCTTCCCCGTGCTGTGGGTCCTGCTCACCTCGCTGAAGCCCGCCGCGTACGCGACCACCACGGACTTCTTCAAAGAGACGACGTTCGAGAACTACACGAACCTGATCCAGAACACGAAGTTCCTCACCTGGTTCGGCAACTCCCTGCTCGTCGCGGGGCTCACCACGCTTCTCGGCGTCATCATCTCCGCCTCCACCGGCTACGCCGTCAGCCGCTTCCGGTTCCCCGGCAAGCGTGGGCTGATGTGGACACTCCTGGTCACCCAGATGTTCCCGGTCGCCGTCCTCATCGTGCCGATCTACAACATCATGGCGGGCATGGGGCTGCTGAATCAGCCGGCCGGCCTCGTCATCACCTACCTCACCATCTCGGTGCCGTTCTGTGCCTGGATGATGAAGGGCTTCTTCGACACCATCCCGCGCGAGATCGACGAGTCGGGCCAGGTCGACGGCCTCACCCCGTTCGGCACGTTCTGGCGGCTCATCCTGCCGCTCGCCAAGCCCGGCCTCGCCGTCACCGCGTTCTACTCCTTCATCACCGCGTGGGGCGAAGTGGCGTACGCCTCCGCCTTCATGGTCGGCGAGGACAACCTCACCCTCGCGGGCGGACTGCAGCTCTTCGTCAACCAGTACGGGGCCCAGTGGGGGCCGATGACCGCCGCGTCCGTGCTGATCGCGATACCCGCGGCCCTGGTCTTCCTCTTCGCCCAGCGTCACCTGGTCACCGGCATGTCCGCCGGAGCCGTCAAGGGCTGAGGTCCACGACAGCAGCACGACCCGCACGCACCAAGTCACGGCGGCCGCCGGTGTTCCGACCCGGTCCCGGCGCCGCTTCCCACCCAGACACCTCAGGGATGACATGACCCAGCACCTCGCTGCCCCCTCCACCGGCACGTCCGGCGACGCTCCGGCCCACCAGACCGGCTGGTGGCAGGACGCGGTGATCTACCAGGTCTATCCACGGAGCTTCGCCGACGGCAACGGCGACGGCATGGGCGATCTCGCAGGCGTACGCGGCAGACTCCCGTACCTCAAGAACCTCGGTGTGGACGCGGTCTGGCTCAGCCCGTTCTACTCGTCCCCGCAGGCCGACGCGGGCTACGACGTCGCCGACTACCGTGCCATCGACCCGATGTTCGGCACCCTGCTGGACGCCGACGCGCTGATCCGGGACGCCCATGACCTGGGCCTGCGGATCATCGTGGACCTGGTGCCCAACCACTCCTCGGACCAGCACGAGTGGTTCAAGCGCGCCCTCGCCGAGGGTCCCGGCTCCGCGCTGCGCGAGCGTTACCACTTCCGCCCCGGCAAGGGTGCGGAAGGCGAACTGCCGCCCAACGACTGGGAGTCCATCTTCGGCGGCCCCGCCTGGACCCGGACCACCGACCCGGACGGCACCCCGGGCGACTGGTACCTCCACCTCTTCGCGCCCGAGCAGCCCGACTTCAACTGGGAACACCCGGCCGTCGCCGACGAGTTCCGCTCGATCCTGCGCTTCTGGCTCGACATGGGCGTCGACGGCTTCCGGGTCGACGTCGCCCACGGCCTCGTCAAGGCCGCCGGCCTGCCCGACCTCGGCAGCCACGACCAGCTCAAGCTGCTCGGCAACGACGTCATGCCGTTCTTCGACCAGGACGGGGTGCACGAGATCTACCGCTCGTGGCGCACCATCCTCGACGAGTACCCCGGCGACCGGATCGCCGTCGCCGAGGCATGGACCCCCACCGTCGAGCGCACCGCCAACTACGTCCGCCACGACGAGATGCACCAGGCGTTCAACTTCCAGTACCTCTCCACGGCCTGGGACGCGGCCGAGCTCCGCAAGGTCATCGACACCTCGCTCGACGCGATGCGTCCGGTCGGCGCCCCCACCACCTGGGTGCTCTCCAACCACGACGTGACCCGGCACACCACCCGGTTCGCCAACCCGCCCGGCCTCGGCACCCAGATCCGTGAGGCCGGCGACCGCGAGCTGGGCCTGCGCCGGGCCCGCGCCGCCACCGTGCTGATGCTGGCACTGCCCGGCTCCGCGTACGTCTACCAGGGCGAGGAGCTCGGCCTGCCCGACGTCACCGACCTGCCCGACGAGGCCCGTCAGGACCCGTCGTTCTTCCGCGCCGAGGGCCAGGACGGCTTCCGTGACGGCTGCCGGGTGCCGATCCCGTGGACCCGCGACGGCAGCTCGTACGGCTTCGGCGACGGCGGCAGCTGGCTGCCGCAGCCCACGGGCTGGGGCGAGCTCTCCGTGGAGGCGCAGACCGGCGTGGAGGGCTCGACCCTGGAGCTGTACCGGTCCGCGATCGCCGCCCGCCGGGCACACCCGGGGCTCGGCGCCGGAACCTCGGTGGAGTGGCTCCAGGCCCCCGAGGGGCTGCTGATCTTCGCCCGCCCCGGCTTCGTCTGCACCGTCAACACGACGGGCCGCCCGGTGCGCATCCCGGTACGCGGCACCGTCCTGCTGTCCAGCAGCCCGGTCGTCACCGACGGCGCCGAGATCGAGCTGCCCGCGGACACCACGGTGTGGTGGACGGTGTGACCGTCCCCCTGCCCAGGGCCGGCGCGCCGAGACTCTCGGACATCGCCGGCCAGGCAGCGGTCAGCGAGGCGACCGTCAGCCGGGTGCTCAACGGGAAACAGGGCGTCGCGGACCCCACGCGTCAGCGGGTGCTCGCCGCGCTGGACATCCTCGGCTACGAACGCCCCGTGCGGCTGCGCAGGCGCAGCGCCGGGCTGATCGGGCTGGTGACGCCCGAGCTCACCAACCCGATCTTCCCGGCGTTCGCGCAGTCCGTCGAGCAGGTGCTGGCCGGGCACGGCTACACCCCGGTGCTCTGCACCCAGCTGCCCGGCGGCGCCACCGAGGACGAACTCGTCGAGCAGCTCGTCGAGCGCGGCGTCGGCGGGATCGTCTTCATCTCCGGGCTGCACGCCGACATGTCGACCGACCCGGCCCGGTACGCCGCACTCACCGAACGCGGTGTGCCGTTCGTCCTGATCAACGGCTACAACGAACGGATCAGCGCCCCGTTCGTCTCGCCCGACGACTCCGCCGCCGTGCGGATGGCCGTCGGGCACCTCGCCGACCTCGGCCACAGCAGGGTCGGCCTGGCGATCGGGCCGCAGCGCTACGTGCCGTCCCGGCGGAAGCGCGAGGGGTTCCTCGACGCCGCCGTGAACCTGCTGGGCCTGGACCGCGCCGAGGCCGAACTCCTCGTCTGCCCCACGCTGTTCAGCGTCGAGGGCGGCCAGGTCGCGGCAGGTGCGCTGCTCGACCAGGGGTGCACGGGCATCGTCTGCGGCAGCGACCTGATGGCGCTGGGCGTGGTGCGTGCGGCCCGGGAGCGCGGGCTCGGCGTGCCGCGCGACGTGTCGGTGGTGGGCTTCGACGACTCGCAGCTGATCGCGTTCACCGATCCGCCGCTGACGACGGTGCGTCAGCCCGTACAGGCGATGGCGGCGGCAGCGGTGAGCGCCCTGCTGGAGGAGATCGCCGGCAGCCCGGTGCAGCGTACGGAGTACGTGTTCCAGCCGGAGCTGGTGGTACGGGGATCGACCGCGGCAGTCAGGCCCTGAGGCCCGCTGGGCTGTCCGGGCGTACAGGAGAGGCACCGGGAGCCGGCCCTGAATGGGCCTGCGGGGAGTGAGCGACTCCGGGTGCCTCTCTTGTCCGTGACCGGCCCGGCCGGCCGGGCGCGTGGGGTCCGGGGTCACCGGAACCCCCGGCCGACCGGACCGGAGTCTGGAGCAATTTAACAGTGCTGCAATGTCTTGCGTAAGTCCTTGCAGGAAGAAAACCGCCGTATTTCCTGGATGTGAGCGGGCGGTGTCCAAAGGGTTGACCGGAACCTGACGGGCTCGTACGGTCTCCACCACACCAAGGTTTGCATTCTTGCAGCAAGAACCTTCAGGAGCCTTGAAGGCAGGGCGCGTTGCCACGTGAGGCTGCACCGTCACCCGCATTTCCCCCCACCGCAGGAGGAAACATGGCACGCAGACCACTGTCCGCGGCGCTCGCCCTGGCAGCAGGCGCCGCCGCCCTCGTGGCCCCCACCACGACCGCCCAGGCAGCCACCCCCGGAGACAAGGACGTCACCGCCGTCCTCTTCGAGTGGAAGTTCGACTCCGTGGCCAGGGCCTGTACGGACTCCCTCGGCCCGGCCGGCTACGGCTACGTACAGGTCTCGCCGCCCCAGGAGCACATCCAGGGCAGCCAGTGGTGGACCTCGTACCAGCCCGTCAGCTACAAGATCGCCGGACGGCTCGGCGACCGCGCCTCCTTCGCCGCCATGGTCAGTACCTGCCACGCCGCCGGCGTCAAGGTCGTCGCGGACTCCGTCATCAACCACATGTCGGCCGGATCGGGCACCGGCACCGGCGGCTCCTCGTACACCAAGTACGACTACCCCGGGGTGTACTCCGCGGCCGACATGGACGACTGCACCGCGCAGATCAGCAACTACCAGGACCGTGCCAACGTCCAGAACTGCGAACTCGTCGGCCTCGCCGACCTGGACACCGGCGAGGACTACGTACGCGGCCGGATCGCCGCCTACCTCGACGACCTGCGCTCCCTGGGCGTGGACGGCTTCCGCATCGACGCCGCCAAGCACATGCCCGCCGCCGACCTGGCGAACATCAAGTCACGGCTGAGCGACCCGGGCGTCTACTGGAAGCAGGAGGCGATCCACGGCGCGGGCGAGGCCGTCTCGCCCGACGAGTACACCGGCACCGGGGACGTCCAGGAATTCCGCTACGGCCGCGGCCTCAAGCAGGTCTTCAACAACGAGAACCTCGCCTATCTGAAGAACTACGGCGAGGGCTGGGGCTTCATGCCGTCGTCGAAGGCCGCGGTCTTCGTCGACAACCACGACACCGAGCGCGGCGGCGACACACTGAACTACAAGGACGGCGCGAACTACACGCTCGCCAATGTCTTCATGCTGGCCTGGCCGTACGGCTCGCCCGACGTCCACTCCGGCTACGAGTGGTCCGACAAGGACGCCGGCCCGCCCAACGGCGGCACGGTGAACGCCTGTTACAGCGACGGCTGGAAGTGCCAGCACTCCTGGCGCGAGATCTCCTCCATGGTCGGCTTCCGCAACACCGCACGCGGCGAGGCCGTCACCGACTGGTGGGACGACGGCGGCGACCGGATCGCGTTCGGGCGCGGCTCCAAGGCGTACGTGGCGATCAACCACGAGGGCTCCTCGCTGACCCGTACGTTCCAGACCTCGCTGCCCGCCGGTGACTACTGCGACATCCAGTCCGGCAACGGCGTCACGGTGAACGGCTCGGGCCAGTTCACCGCGACCCTGGGCGCGAACACGGCGGTGGCGCTCCAGGTGAACGCCCGTAGCTGCGCGGCCACCGGCTGACCTCGGCGCCCGTCCCGCGCCCGTGCGGCGACCGGGGGCGGGGGCGTACCAGGGCGATCCCCGCAGGACGACGCAGTAATAGGACGGCTCACTCGCGGTGCCGGACGAGTCTGCGCCGTCCGAGGAGACGCCCAGATGGGCCCCCGCCCCCACCCCGCCACCCGACAGGCCCGCCCACCCCCGAGAACCCCCGCCCGCACACAAGGAGACCCAGCCCGTGTCCCGTTCCACCCTCAGACGTGGAGCCGTCGCCGCACTCTGCGCGGCGCTCCTCCCCGTCGTCCCGGCGGCATCCGCGTCGGCCGCGCCGAGACCCCCGGGCTCGCCCTCGGATGCCCGGCTGGCCGCCGAACCCGCACGTCACGACCTGACGCGCGAACAGTTCTACTTCGTCTTGCCGGACCGGTTCGCCAACGGCGACACCGCCAACGACCGTGGCGGACTGACCGGTTCGCGCTCGGAGACCGGCTTCGACCCCACGGACAAGGGCTTCTACCAGGGCGGCGACCTCAAGGGCCTGACCGACCGGCTCGACTACATCAAAGGCCTCGGCACCACCGCCATCTGGCTCGCCCCGATCTTCAAGAACCGCCCCGTCCAGGGCACCGGCAAGGACGCCTCGGCCGGCTACCACGGCTACTGGATCACCGACTTCACCCGGGTCGACCCGCACTTCGGGACCAACGCCGACCTGTCGAAGCTGATCGACAAGGCCCACGCCAAGGGCATGAAGGTCTTCTTCGACGTCATCACCAACCACACCGCGGACACCGTCGACTACGCCGAGAAGGCCTACGGCTACCGGCCGAAGGGCGCCTACCCGTACCTGGACAAGGACGGCCGCCCCTTCGACGACGGCAAGGGCCTGGCGAAGGTGGACGCGGACTCGTTCCCGTACACACCGAAGAACACCGGGAACAAGGTCCCGTCCTGGCTCAACGACCCGACGATGTACCACAACCGCGGCGACTCGACCTTCGCCGGTGAGTCCGCCGAGTACGGCGACTTCTCCGGGCTGGACGATCTGTGGACCGAACGGCCCGAGGTCGTCTCCGGCATGGCGAAGATCTACGAGAAGTGGGTCCGCGACTTCGACATCGACGGCTTTCGGATCGACACCGTCAAACACGTCGACCTGGACTTCTGGACCCAGTGGGCGACGGCCCTGGACACCTACGCGGCCAAGCGCGGCCGCAAGGACTTCTTCATGTTCGGCGAGGTCTACTCCGCCGACACCGCGATCACCTCGCCCTACGTCACCCGGGGCCGGCTCGACGCGACGCTCGACTTCCCGTTCCAGGAAGCGGCCAGGCAGTACGCCTCGCAGGGCGCCCCGGCCCCGAAGCTCGCCGCCGTCTTCGGCGACGACTACCGGTACACCACCGACAAGGCCAACGCCTACGAACAGGTGACCTTCCTCGGCAACCACGACATGGGCCGCATCGGCGCGTTCCTGAGGCAAGACAACCCGAAGGCCGACGACGCGGAACTCGTCAGGCGCGCGGAGCTCGCCAACGAGCTGATGTTCCTCGGCCGCGGCAACCCCGTCGTCTACTACGGCGACGAGCAGGGCTTCACCGGCGCGGGCGGCGACCGGGACGCCCGGCAGACCATGTTCGCCTCGAAGACCGCCGACTACCTCGACGACGACGAACTCGGCACCGACCGCACCCACGCCGCAGACGCGTACGACACGAAGCACCCCCTGTACCGGAACATCGCCGAGCTCTCCGAACTCACCGGGAAGAACCCGGCGCTGCGCGACGGCGTCCAGACCGAACGCTACGCGGAAGGCTCCGTCTACGCCTTCTCCCGCACGGACCCCGAGAAGCCCTACGAGTACCTCGTAGCCACCAACAACGGCACCGCCCCGAAGACCGTCGAGCTGCCCACCGCATCCGCCGACATGAACTTCCGTACCCTGTACGGAAGTTCTTCGACCCTCCGCAGCGGCGCCGACAAGAAGGTCATCGTCACCGTGCCGGCCCTCTCCAGCCTCGTGCTGCGCGCCGAGAAGCCGATGGGCGCCCCGGCCACCAAGCCGGCCATCACCCTGAAGGCCCCCGCCGCCGGGGCCACCGGCACCGTCGAGGTCTCCGCCGACGTCGACGGCGGACAGCTGAACCGCGTCGTGTTCGCCGCGCAGACCGGCAACGGGAAGTGGGTCACGCTCGGTTCCGCCGACCACGCCCCGTACAAGGTCACCCAGCACCTGGACGACAAGGTGGCCGCCGGAACACCGCTGCGCTACAAGGCGGTCGTCGTCGACCGCGCCGGACGCACCGCGAGCGCCCTCGCCTCGACGACCGCCGGACAGGCCCCCGCCGACGCGAAGCCCGTGGCCGTCCAGCGCGACTACGCCGTCGTCCACTACAAGCGCGCGGACGGCGACTACGAGGGCTGGACGCTCAAGTCCGGTGACCGTACGGCGCAGTTCACCGGCCGCGACGCCTACGGAGCCTTCGCCTGGCTGAAGCTCGACGAGGGCGCGTCCACCGTCCCGTACACCGTCGAGAAGGACGGCACCACCGACGGGCCGCAGCGCACCGTCGAACTCGCGAAGACCGGGCAGGTCTGGATCGAGCAGGGCAAGGACGGCCAGGCCGACACGGCCCCCGACGGCGCCTACCCGCCGCAGGACACCACGAAGGCCGTACTGCACTACTACCGGCCCGACGGCGACTACGAAGGCTGGGGGCTGCACACCTGGACCGGCGCCAAGGACCCCACCGACTGGGCCAAGCCACTCCAGCCGGTGAAGAAGGACGCCTCCGGCGTCACCTTCGAGGTGCCGCTCACCGACGGCGCCACCTCGCTCAGCTACATCCTGCACAAGGGCGACGAGAAGGACCTCCCCAGCGACCAGTCGCTCGACCTCGCCACCTACGGGCACGAGGTCTGGATGCTCGGCGGTACGCCGGGCTACCTGCTGCCCCAGGCCGGCGGCGTGCCCAAGCCCGACCTCAGCAAGGCCGAGGCGCAGTGGATCGACGCCGACACCGTCGTATGGAAGGTGAAGGCCACCGGCGCCACCAGCCAGCAGCTCGTCCACGCGAAGGACGGCCCCGTCTCCGTGGTCGACGGGGCGCTCTCCGACGAGGGCCAGTGGCTGCGGCTCACCCCGTCCGCGCTGACCGACGCGCAGAAGGCGAAGCACCCGAACCTCAAGGACTACCCGGCGTTCACCGTCGACGTCCGGGACCGGGACAGGGTCCGTGACGCGCTGCGCGGCCAGCTGATCGCCACCCAGCGCGCCGCCAACGGAGCCCTGCTCGCCGCCACCGGCGTACAGAGCGCGGGCGTGCTCGACGACCTGTACGGGAAGAACGCGGCCACCGCCTCGCTCGGCCCGGTCTTCGACCACCGCGGCCGCCCGACCCTGTCCGTGTGGGCGCCCACCGCCCGTACCGTGGCCCTGGAGCTCGAGGGCAGGAGCGTCCCGATGCGGCGCGACGACCGCACCGGCGTCTGGTCCGTCACGGGCACCAAGAACTGGACGGGCAAGCCCTACCGCTACACGGTGGACGTCTGGGCGCCCACCGTCCAGAAGTTCGTCACCAACAAGGTCACCGACCCGTACTCCACCGCCCTGACCACCGACTCCGCGCGCAGCCTCGTCGTCGACCTCGACGCCCCGGGCCTCGCGCCGAAGGGCTGGTCCGGGCTGACGAAGCCCGCCGCCGTCCCGCTGCGCGACGCCCAGATCCAGGAGCTGCACATCCGCGACTTCTCGATCGCGGACCGCACCTCGAAGCACCCCGGCGAGTACCTCGCCTTCACCGACACCGGCTCCGACGGGATGAAGCACCTCAAGCGGCTCGCGGACTCCGGCACGAGCTACGTCCATCTGCTGCCCGCCTTCGACATCGGCACCATCCCCGAGAAGAAGTCCGCACAGCAGAAGCCGGCCTGCGACCTGTCCGTGTACGCCCCCGACTCCGAGGAGCAGCAGGCCTGCGTGGCGAAGGCCGCCGCGAAGGACGGGTTCAACTGGGGCTACGACCCGCTGCACTACACCGTTCCCGAGGGCAGCTACGCCTCCGACCCGGACGGCACCCGGCGCACCGTCGAGTTCCGGCAGATGGTGCAGGGGCTGAACGGTGCGGGGCTGCGGACCGTCATGGACGTCGTCTACAACCACACCGTCGCCTCCGGCCAGGACGACAAGTCCGTGCTCGACCGGATCGTGCCCGGCTACTACCAGCGGCTGCTGGACGACGGCACCGTCGCCACCTCCACCTGCTGCGCCAACACCGCCCCCGAGAACACCATGATGGGCAAGCTGGTCGTCGACTCGGTCGTCACCTGGGCCAAGGAGTACAAGGTCGACGGCTTCCGCTTCGACCTGATGGGCCACCACCCCAGGGCCAACATCCTCGCCGTCCGCGAGGCGTTGGACGCGCTGACCGTGGCGAAGGACGGTGTCGACGGGAAGAAGATCATCCTGTACGGGGAGGGCTGGAACTTCGGCGAGATCGCCGACGACGCCCGCTTCGTCCAGGCCACGCAGAAGAACATGGCCGGCACCGGCATCGCGACCTTCTCCGACCGGTCCCGCGACGCCGTCCGCGGCGGCAGCCCCTTCGACGAGGACCCGGGCGTACAGGGCTTCGCCACCGGTCTCTACACCGACCCCAACACCTCTGCCGCCAACGGGACGGAGGCCGAACAGAAGGCCCGGCTGCTCCACTACCAGGACCTGATCAAGGTCGGCCTCACCGGCAACCTCGCCGACTTCACCTTCACCGACTCCGCCGGAAACACGGTCAAGGGGTCCGGCGTCGACTACAACGGCGCCCCCGCCGGATACGCCGCGGCCCCCGGCGACGCCCTCGCCTACGCGGACGCCCACGACAACGAGTCGCTGTACGACGCGCTCGCCTTCAAGCTCCCGGCGGGCACCTCGGCGGCCGACCGGGCCCGCATGCAGGTCCTGGCCATGGCGACGGCCACCCTCTCGCAGGGGCCCTCGCTCTCCCAGGCGGGCACCGACCTGCTGCGCTCCAAGTCCCTGGACCGCAACTCGTACGACAGCGGCGACTGGTTCAACGCCCTGCACTGGGACTGCCGCGACGGCAACGGCTTCGGCCGCGGACTGCCGCCGGCCGCCGACAATGAGTCCAAGTGGTCCTACGCGAAGCCGTTGCTGGCCGACGCCGCGCTCCGCCCCGGCTGCGCGCAGATCGACGCCGCGTCCGCCGCGTACCGGGACCTGCTCACCATCCGCTCCACGGAGCAGGACTTCGGGCTCGCCACCACCGAGCAGGTGCAGTCCGCCCTGTCCTTCCCGCTCTCCGGGAAGGACGAGACACCGGGCGTGATCACCATGCGGCTCGGGAAGCTGGTGGTCGTCCTCAACGCGGCCCCCGGCACCGAGACCCAGACGGTTCCCGGGCTGGCGGGGAAGGGGTACGCACTGCACCCGGTCCAGGCAGCGGGCGCGGATTCTACTGTCAAGAAGTCCACGTATGAGGGGAGTTCGGGAAGATTCACCGTCCCGGGACGTACGGTGGCGGTGTTCTCCCTGAGTTGAGCCAGGACAGGGCTAGGTTGGGAGGCAGCAGCCGTCGGGGAATGCCGCAGCACCGCACCCCCGGCGCGCCCTCCCACCCCCGGCCGGTCCCGGCCCCTTTCTCCGGCACGCCAGGCGTCCCCGCATGCCTGTGCCGCACCGGAACCAGGGTCCGGGACCGGCCGGTCCACCTGTTTCAGCGACGGTGACCATGGCGAGCAACATCCCCGAGGAGACAACGAGCTTTGTCGGACGGAAAGCGGAACTTGCCCGGCTCGAACACACCCTCGCCACGCACCGGCTGACCACGCTCACCGGCAGTGGCGGTGTCGGCAAGACCAGGCTCGCCGTCCGTGCCGCCCGGCAGGCGGCGGCCGGACACCGTGACGGTGCGTGGTGGGCCGACCTGTCACCGCTCCATGACGACGGACTGCTCATCGCGACCGTCTCCGACGCGGTCGGGCTCTCCGACCACACCCTGCGCATGCCCATCGACGCACTGTGCGAATGGCTCGTCGACAAGGAACTGCTGCTGGTTCTCGACTCGTGCGAGCACCTGCGCTCCGCATGCGCGCACCTGCTCGGCGAGATCCTCACGACATCCCCCGGCCTCACCGTGCTCGCCACCAGCCGCCAGCCCCTGGACATCAGGGGCGAGCAGGTCGTCGAGGTGGACCCGCTGCCCGTCGAGGGCGCGGCCGACGCGCTGACGCTCTTCCGGGACCGGGCGGCCGTGGCGGCCCCGGGGCCCGCCCTCGACGAGCCGGGGAACGCGGAGGCCGCCGCCGAGATCTGCCGCCGCCTCGAAGGGATTCCGCTCGCCATCGAACTCGCGGCGGGAGCCCTCGGAAGGGACACCGTCGAGCAGGTCGCCGCGCGGATCAGGTCCCGCTTCGACGTACCGGCCGACACGTCGCTCTGGCCGCTGCGCCACCGCACCCTGCGCACCGCCATCGGCTGGAGCCATGAGCTGTGCACCCCGCTGGAACGGCTGCTCTGGGCCCGGCTGACCGTCCTGCGCGGCGACTTCGACGAGGCCGCGGCCCGCGAGGTCTGCGCCGGGGGACCGCTCACCGCGGACGGCGTGACCCGGGCGCTGAACGGCCTGGTCGCCAAGTCCGTCGTCGGCCGGGACGGCGTACGGCACCGCATGCTCGACACCATCCGCGAGTACGGACGGATGTGGCTCGCCGAACTCGGTGAGGAACGGGCCGCCGCCGACCGGCACGCCGCCTGCTTCCTCGGCCTGGCCCGCAAGGCCCACGCCGGCTGGACCGGCGACGACCAGATCAGCTGGTACCACCGCATCGCCGAGGCGCACGCCGACCTCTGCGCCGCCCTCGACCACCTGCTGGCCCATGACACCGCGGCCGCCCAGGAGATGGCGGGACGGATCGGCTTCTTCTGGTGCTGCTGCGGCCATCTCCCGCAGACCCGCGAATACGCCCGGCGCGCCCTGGCCGCCGGACCGGCCGAAGGACCCCACCGCACCCGCGCCCTGTGGGTGCTGGGCATCACGGTCATGCTCCAGGGCGACTACCCGGCCGCCCGCCGCCTGGGCCGGGAGTGCACCAGGGAAGCGGCGCGCGACGGCACCGACGAGGGCATCCTCGCCGCCGCCTATCTGTGCGGGCTGACCCATCTGATGACCGGCCGCCCAGAGGCGGGCCTCCGCGAGGTCGACCGGGTCCTGCGCTCGACCGGCACCGCCACCCCGCTGGAGAAGGCCTACCGGCTGCGGTGCCGGCTCATCACGGTCTTCGCCCTGACCGGGCTCGGCCGGCTGGACGAGGCGGCGGAGGCGGCCGCGGTGCTGCGTGCGGTCTGCGAGGCCCAGGACGAGTGCTGGACCCGTAGCTACGTCGACTACCAGCTCGCCCTGATCGCCCTGCTCCAGGGCGACGCCGAGTCCTCCGCCGCCCACGCCCGCTCGATGCTCGCGGGCAAGCACCGCATGCGCGACAGCTTCGGCATCGCGCTCGGCCTGGACATCCTGGCCGCGGCGATCGCCGCCCAGGGCGCGGGCGCCCGCGCCGCCCGGGTCTACGGCACGGGCCAGGTGTACTGGCGCATGGTCGGCCAACCGCAACGCGGCACCCCGGAACTGGCCCCGCTGCGCGAGGCATGCGAACGCCAGGCCCGCGAGGCCGTCGGCGACGCCGCCTACCAGCGCGCCTTCGAACGGGGCCGGGCGGACAACGCGGAGGTGGGCCTGGCCGCCGCACTCCACGGCGAACTGCTCATGTAGGGCACTTCTGCCCCGTACCGCCGGACAGGCCCTACGGCAGCCGCTGCGGGGGAACGGCCGGTACGGCCGGCGCCAGGGCGGAGAGCCGGTTCAGCAGCTCGCCGAACGGCCCGTCCGCCGGTTCCTGGCCGAGCACCCGCAGCACGATGCCCGCCATCTCCGTGTTGTACGCGGCGCTCACCGAGGCCAGCGCGGCGAAGTCGTGCACCAGCTGCAACTCCAGCTCCTCGCGCGGAATCCGTCGCCCGTCCAGCCAGATCAGAGCCGTCGACTCGGCCAGCGACACCCATGACCGCACGACCAGCTCCAGCCGTGCCGGGGGATTCTCGACCCCCAGATGGGCCAGGATCTGCTCACAGGCGGCCTGCCGCACCCCGTCGATCATCGCGTTCGCGGTCGAGGACCCCACCGCGGGCCCGCCCCGCATCAGCGCCGAGAACCCGGGCCCGTGCTCGTCGACGAAGTCGAAGAACCGTCCCATCACCTTCAGCAGCCGCGTCCCGAGCGGGCCTTCGCGAGGTTCCACGAACCGGGCCGCCAACTCGTCGGCCGCCCGCCGCAGCGCGGCCTCGTACAGGCTCTGCTTCCCCGGGAAGTAGTGGTAGACCAACGGCCGCGAGATCCCCGCGGCGGCCGCGATCTCGTCGATCGACACCTCGTCCGGGGCGCGGTGACTGAACAACTCCAGCGCGACACCGATCAGTTGCTGTCTGCGCTCCTCGACGCCCATCCTGCGCCGCACCCCGGTCGTCATGGTGGACAGCGTACCGAGTGGGGTGGCGGGGGAGCGGCGGCGGGCGGCCCCGGTATCGCCGCTCCAGCTCCCTAAAGGTCCAGCACCAGGCGCTCGCCCCGGCACCGGGACACGCAGATCAGCATCGAGTCGTCCCGTTCGGAGTCCGTCAGGAGCTCGTCCCGGTGGTCGATCTCGCCCTCCAGGACACGTTGTTGGCACGTTCCGCAGAAGCCCTGCTCGCAGGAGTACGAGACGTGCGGCAGCTCGTCGCGCACCGCGGCCAGTACCGACCGGTCCGCCGGCACCTGGACCGTGCGGCCGGAGCGGCGCAGTTCGACCTCGAAGGGGCCGGAGCCGGCCGACGACCCGGTCGCCGCCGTGAAGCGCTCCAGATGGAGGGTGCGGCCGGGCGGGAGGGCGACGGTGACCGCGTCCATCAGGGGTTCGGGGCCGCAGCAGTAGACCGCCGTGCCCTCCGCCGTGTCCGCCAGGGCCGCGGCGGCGTCCGGGTGGCCCGCCTCGTCCGCGGGGACGACCGTCACCCGGCCGCCCTCCGCGCCCAGCTTCTCGATCTCGTCCAGGAACGGCATCGAGGCGCGGGTCCGTCCGCCGTACAGCAGCCGCCAGTCGGCGCCCGAGGCGGCGACGGACCGCAGCATCGGCAGGATCGGGGTGATGCCGATGCCGCCCGCGACGAACAGGTACGCGGGGGCCTCGGCGAGCGGGAAGCGGTTGCGCGGGTCGCGGATCTCCACCTCCTCGCCCTCGCGGAGCCGCTCGTGGACCTCGCGGGAGCCGCCGCGGCCGTCCTCGACCAGCCGCGTCGCGATGGTGTACGTGCCGGGGTCGGCCGGGTCCCCGCACAGGGAGTACTGGCGGACCAGGCCGGAGGGCAGCAGGAGGTCGAGGTGCGCGCCGGGCTGCCAGGCGGCCAGGCCGGAGCCCTTCAGCCGGAGCTGTACGACGCCCTCGGCCGGGGTGGTCCGCTCGGTGATCAGCAGCCGGCGGGTGGCCGTGGTGCGTCGCTCGGAGTGGCCCGAGATCGGTTCCTCCAGCGCAGGCAGCGGCCACAGCGGGGAGTTCTGGATCCGGCGGTGCAGGGCGCGCTTGGCCAGCAGTGCGGCGCCCGCGACCAGGACCACGGTGCGCAGGCGGGGCAGGGGGAGCGGCATGGTCAGCTGGTTCCCGTCATACGGGCCTCGGCGGCCGTGGCCGCGGGCGAGTGGGCGAGATAGTCGATGGCCTGGGCCGTACTGCCCTCCTGCGAGGGGTGGTAGCCGCGGCTCAGATAGCGGGGGACCGAACGCAGCAGATCACCGGTGGCGGGCAGGGTGCCGCGCTTGCCGCTGAGGTAGAAGTCCTTGAACGACCCCTTGCCGTCCAGCAGGCTCGGGTCGTTCTCCATGAAGAAGCGGATGCCGCGCTGCCAGAGGAAGACCAGCGCGCTGAACGCCGTCGCCCAGGTGCGCGCCCGCCGCCGGTAGCCGCCGTCGACATGCATGAACACTTCGAACGCGACCGAGCGGTGCTCGACCTCCTCCGCGCCGTGCCAGCGCAGCAGATCCAGCATCATCGGGTCGGCACCGCGCCGGTCCAGCTCGTCGGCGTTCAGCACCCAGTCGCCGAGGAAGGCGGTGTAGTGCTCGATCGCCGCGATCAGCGCCACCCGCTCCATCAACCACCACTTGCGCGCCCGGCCCGGCGGCAGCGTCCGGTCGTCGAGCAGCTTCTCGAAGAACCAGTCGACCTGCGCGGTGTACGGCGTCGGGTCGAGACCGAGCTCCTTCAGGCGGGGCAGGACGTCGTCGTGCGCCTGGGAGTGCACGGCCTCCTGGCCGATGAAGCCGATGACGTCCTGGCGCAGCTGCTCGTCGTGGATGTACGGCAGCACCTGCCGGTACACGTGGATGAACCACCGTTCCCCGGCGGGCAGCAGGAGGTGGAGCACATTGATGGTGTGCGTGGTGAACGGGTCACCCGGCACCCAGTGCAGAGGAGTCTTCTCCCAGGCGAAGGAGACCTTGCGGGCCTTGAGCGGTGTCCGCTCCGACGCGACCGGCGCTGGCTGCGTATTAGACATGCTGTCAATGTACTGAGAGGTAGGTCGAGGGAACAGAGGCGTGCGGCGAATTTCTGACGCCCGCGGGGGCGGGCCGTCAGCGCAGCGCGCCCGCCCGACTGCCGTCCGCCAGCGTCCCGTTCAGCCGCGCCCGGTCACCCGCCCTGGCCGGCACGGCGAGCAGACGGCTGTCGGAGCGCGCCTCCACCCCGCCCGACGCGGTCAGCGAGGCGAACTGCTCACTGCCCGCCGCCAGTACGTACCAGCGGCCGCCCTGCGACTTCCAGAGCACCCCGGCCAGCACCTGGGGATCGCGCACCCCGCAGGCCGGGGAGTCCTCGGCCCTGGCCGCGACCGCCCCGGGCGGGCCGCCCGTCGCGACGGCCGGCGCCGACGGGGCCTGGAACTGGGCGAGGACCCGGCTCCCGGTGCCCCGCCAGGTCTCCGCCCTGGTGCACAGCCAGCGCGCGGAACCGCCCCCCTCGGGCAGCAACTGCTCGGCGTACTGCCAGGAGTTCACCGACCGCACCCCGCGCGAACGCACCGCGGGCAGCAGGCAGGCGGTCCGCGCCCAGCTGTCCCGCTCCGCCCGCCCCGCGACATCGTGCGGTGCGGACGGACGGCCCGAGGTCAGCCGGGCCGGGGTCAGCTCGCCGAGGTCCGCCATCAGCCGGGTAGTCGAGCCGTCGCGGATCTCGATCGTCTCCCAGGCACGGCAGTTGCGGGCCGTCGCCGGGCTGGTCAGCGCGGCGGTCACCCCGTCGGGGCCGCGGCGCAGCGGCCGTGGGGTGCCGCCCGGCGCCAGCAGGTCCCGCACCGAAACCGCGGTCACCCAGGGCGCGGTGAGGTAGCGGATCCGGTCGCCGGTACGGGCCACGATCAGGGCGGCGGCCGACGCCATGTCCGCGCCGTCGACCCGGGCGAAGTCGAGCGTGACGCCCTCGTCCCGGCCGGCGTCACCGGGTTCCGCGTACCGCACGACACGCAGCCCGTCGTAGAGCAGCACCACCGTCACCCGGTCCACCTCGCCCGCGTACAGCAGCTGCGGCGCACCCATCGGAGGGCCGATGGGGGTCTCCGGGGTCGCCGAGATACGCACCTCTCCGCCCGGGTGCGCCCAGACGGTGAGCGCCCGGCGCAGCAGCCGGGTGTCCTCGGCGCGGTTGCCGCGGGTGGGCCAGGCGGTGAAGTCGGTACGCGGTGAGCGCCGCCAGAACGTCGCGGCCACCCGGCTCAATCTGCCCGGATCCAGGGCCTGTTCCACGGCGGCGTCATGGGTGTACGAGGACGCGGGCGGAGCGCCGCGCCCCCAGCCGTCGCCCGGCAGCCCCAGCAGCGCCCCGCACACCAGCAGCGCCGCGACGGCCGCCAGCGCCGCCTTCGCGTGCTGCCGGCGGCGCAGCAGATCCGGTGGCCGGGCCTGGAGCGAACAGGGGTCGAACTCCGGGGAGCCGAGGAGCGCGTACGGTGCCGGAACGTCCTCCGCCTCCGTGAGCGCCGCATGCGGGTCCGCGACTCCGGCATCCGCGAGCACCCGCCGCACCTCCGCGTCGGCCAGCCCCTCCAGGCCGCGCAGGGCATGGGCGGCGCGGCCCGGACCGGAGAGCGCCGACAGGGCGTTCTCCAGGGCGAGCCCGTCCGATCCGCCCGAGTGCGGGAACAGCCGCAGCCCCCACACGAGCGGGAGGAGCGACGGCAGCCGGGCACGGGCGAACCCGCGGCGCGGCCGCCCCGCCGCCAGGGCCGCACGCAGCACCCGCCGACGGGCACACGCATACGACGGATCGACCGCCGCCGCACCGCCGGGCCCGCGCGGCACCGGTACACCGGCCCCGCCCCCGTCCCCCGACCGGCGTCCGGACAGCAGGCACCGCTGGGCAAGCGCGTGCGCCCTCAGCACCCGGCGGTGGCTGCCGAGGGACGGCGGCAGCACGAGATAGCCGAGCCGGACCAGCCGCGGATAGTGCTCGACGAGCGCCGCCCCGGCCTGCTCCCCGTCGGCCGGGGCGGCTGCGGAAGGTACTTCTGGCAGTGGACGCACGTTCAGCAGAACGAGCGAATCGTGCGATGGTCACTCCGGACCGCTCGTGCGCGGCACAACGGGACGTCACCTCACCGCAGTTGCCACCTGCTGAACTCGACCGTGCCGCGCAGTCCGCTCCCGCCGTTCGTCGCGCTCATGAAGATCCCCACGTCCTGCGACGCCGCCGTTCCCGGCACGGCGACCGTGGCCACCGTCCGCCGGTTCGACCCGTGCGCCATACCCGCGGCAGTGCGGTCGGAGGGCACCAGTCTTTGGCCCCGATTAGGACAATTCGACATCTCTTGGCAGGTAGAGCAGCATGGCTTTGCGGGAGGTGTACAGATCGTTGGCCCCCAGCAATGGTGGCGGCCAGGCGACGGGCGCCGGGTAGACCGACCCCATACGCGATCACAAAGCCATGAGCTCATATGATCTCGCTTTCTTTCCGCCGCCCACCAGGTCCAGGCCGTCCGTGAGTATCTCTCTTCTCGGCGGTTTCGACATCGTAGTCGGCGACGAACCAGTGACCGTCCCGGTCGGCTCGAAGCGACTTCTGGCGTTTATCGCGCTACACTACCGGGCCGCTGTTCCTCGAACTCTGGTTGCCGGGAGCCTTTGGCCCGAAGCATCCGAGCAAGGTGCGAACACGAACCTGCGGTCGGCATTGTCACGCCTCCAGGGCCTCGGGAAGCAAGCACTGAACATCTGCCCCGCCGAGTTGCGCCTCGCGCGGGAGGCCGACGTCGACCTGTTCCGAGCTCGGTCGTTGGCCCAGCGAATACTTGATTCCCATGTCCCGGCCGAGGAGCTCGACCTCAACGCGGCGGCTGTCGACCAGCTGTCCGCCGATTTGCTGCCCGGCTGGTACGACGAGTGGATGTTGCCGGAGGCGGAGCAATGGCGGCAGCTTCGACTCCATGCCCTTGAGGCACTGACGGGAGCTTTCATCGACACGAAGGAGTTCGCGTGGGCTGTGACGGCTGCCCATGCGGCCGTCCAAGCGGATCCGCTGCGGGAGACCAGCCAGGCTTCTCTGATTCGCGCCCACTTGGCGGAGGACAATCGGTCCGAGGCGCTGAACGACTTCGACCGCTACGAGCAGCACCTCCGCGACGAGCTGGGACTCCGCCCCACACCGCGGCTGCGCCGGCTGGTGTCCGAACTGCAGCAGTCGCGCCCCGGTAACGGATCCCGGTAGCTATCGTCACGGCCGTGTCGGGTGTCGTGCTGCGACTACGCCGTGAGCGACCAGGACGCGAGCGAGTTCCCGGAGTTTGCAAACCCGCCACTGGGCAGTGGCGGGTTCGCGCTACCGAGTTTGGTCGGTAGGTTCGGCGTGGTCAGCACGCGACAGAGGTCACGTCTGGGCGCCTTGCTGGAGGACGTTGCCGCTGGCGGGTCCGGTCTGTGCGCCTTGCTGGAGGACGTTGCCGCTGGCGGGTCCGGTCTGTGCGCCTTGCTGGAGGACGTTGCCGGTGCCGCCGGTCTGTGCGCCCTGTTGCAGGACGTTGCCGCTGGCGGGTCCGGTCTGGGCGCCCTGTTGCAGGACGTTGCCGCGGCCCTGTCCGGTCTGTGCGCCTTGCTGGAGGACGTTGCCGCTGGCGGGTCCGGTCTGGGCGCCCTGTTGCAGGACGTTGCCGCGGCCCTGTCCGGTCTGTGCGCCTTGCTGGAGGACGTTGCCGCTGGCGGGTCCGGTCTGGGCGCCCTGCTGGAGGACGTTGCCGCGGCCCTGTCCGGTCTGTGCGCCTTGCTGGAGGACGTTGCCGCTGGCGGGTCCGGTCTGGGCGCCCTGTTGCAGGACGTTGCCGCGGCCCTGTCCGGTCTGTGCGCCTTGCTGGAGGACGTTGCCGCTGGCGGGTCCGGTCTGGGCGCCCTGTTGCAGGACGTTGCCGCGGCCCTGTCCGGTCTGTGCGCCTTGCTGGAGGACGTTGCCGCTGGCGGGTCCGGTCTGGGCGCCCTGCTGGAGGACGTTGCCGCGGCCCTGTCCGGTCTGTGCGCCTTGCTGGAGGACGTTGCCGCTGGCGGGTCCGGTCTGGGCGCCCTGTTGCAGGACGTTGCCGCGGCCCTGTCCGGTCTGTGCGCCTTGCTGGAGGACGTTGCCGCTGGCGGGTCCGGTCTGGGCGCCCTGTTGCAGGACGTTGCCGCGGCCCTGTCCGGTCTGTGCGCCTTGCTGGAGGACGTTGCCGCTGGCGGGTCCGGTCTGGGCGCCCTGCTGGAGGACGTTGCCGGTGGCGGTGTCGAAGCAGAACGGGGGGTTGGACTGAGTGCAGAGGATTTCGGACGGGGCCTGGGGTGCTGCCACGGCACTTGTCGCGCCAACCCCCCCAGCGAGCGCCGCGACCAAGCTCGACACGCCGATCAGGCGGGGAATTCCTTGGCGAATGCTTCTCATCATGGTGGATTCCTTGCGTGTGGAAGCGGGTTTGCGCTTGCCTGCACCAGCCATCGTCATGTGCCGGGCATCACCGCGGCGTGACGTCGGCGTGACCGGGCTCAGCTGACGGCAGCCGGTGGATGCTCTCCGAAGGCGGCTACTTGCGCCCCAGCCATGGCCAAGGGCTTCCTCGCGGACGGCTACGTTTCCCGGGACCTGAACCGATACCGGTCGGCGAAACCGGCCGCTGTGAAGAACCGCAGGAAGATCCAGGAGGCCCTGGAGGCATGCGACCTCGCCGAGGGTTGTCGAACGGCGGCCGAACTGGCTGCGGCCACCACGCGATGGCCCGATAAGCGCAGCTGAGGGCAAGAGTCCGACCGAGCTGTGTGCTCGGCCGGCTGCGTACGGTAACAGGCCTCAGGAAGGTGTACTGGTAGCCGACGCGTCGTGCCGTCGGGGTGCGCCCGGACAGCACGCGCGTTCAGCGGAACGGACGAATCGTGCGGGGGTCACCCCGGCCCGCTCGTGCGCGGCACAACGGCCCGCCACCTCACCGCAGTTGCCACCCGCTGAACTCGACCGTGCCGCGCAGTCCGCTCCCGCCGTTCGTCGCGCTCATGAAGATCCCCACGTCCTGCGTCCCTGCCGTTCTCGGCACGGCGACCGTCGCCACCGTCCGCCAGGTCATCCCGCCGTCGGTGGAACAGGAACCCGTGCACCCGCCCCCGGCCCGGGTCAGCCGGAGCAGCACCGGGGCCTTGATCCCGGTGATCCGCCGGTACGCGTCCAGGGTGCCGTCGCCATTCGTGTCGTACGAGAGCACCACACCGTTGGACGGCGTCACCGCCAGATTCAGGAACCCCGCGGAGCCCGGCGCCGCGAGGCTGTTGCGCACCACGAGCCCCGAACGCGCCCAGCCCCCGGTGTTCTCCTGCGCGTCGACCCGCACGGTCACCTCCGCCCCGTCGGACCACGCCCCCTCCCGGTACGCGGTGCCGAACTGGCTGGTGCCCTTCCACAGGTCCTGGCCCGCCCCGTTGATCGCGAACCGCCCGCCCAACTGTCCAAAGACCGCCGCGTTCGCCGTGTACGTACGCCAGCCCGGCTCCAGCGGTGCCGCCATGTACACCGCGCCGCGCCGCAGGTCGGTCACCCGGTCCTCGCCGCGCGGCCCGTACGCGGTGCTCAGTTCGTACGGCATCGGCCGCAGCGGAGCGGTCAGCGGCTCGGACGGGGCGGTGACCCGCCAGTCCACCGAACCGGACCCGCCGGCCGCGACCTCCTCCAGGGAGGTGCCGCCCGTCGCGGTGGCGTCGAGGCCGGTGAGCGCGAGGTCGATCCGGCCGGTGGACCGCAGGCCGTTCAGATTGCGGAAGGCGGCCGTCACCGTGCCGGTGCTGCCCGGGGTGAACGCCACCGGATCGGCCGAGACCGTGACGGTGCCCTGGTACGGGGCGGTGGACAGGGTCTCGAAGACCCGCTGCGCCGTGCGGTGGGCATCGCCCGTCGCCCGTACCGGATGGACGTCGGTCCGCCGGGTCCACTCCTCCTCGCCCGGGTACCAGTCGAACGGCTTCGCCGCCCGGCCCTCCGCGAGCGCGTCGGCCAGCTCGTCCAAGTACGCCTGCCACTGCGGGAGATGGACCTCGCCCATCAGCCCGTGCCAGTCGCGGTTGGCGTAGTTGCTGAGGTCGCCGGCGGCCGTCCGGTCCGCCCAGGTGGTGATCAGGGTGCGGGCCGTCCACTCCAGCCGCACCGCCTCCGCCGGGCTCGTCGCCAGCCGTTTGGCGTCCTCCAGCCACGGCCCCAGCAGGAAGGCCCGGTGGCAGCCCGACACCGCGTCCGTCAGCCGCATCAGCTTCAGCCAGAGCGCGGCGAGCGCGCGGAACCGGACCACGTCCTTGTCGGCCTGGGCGGCCCTCAGTTGCGGCAGCAGGATCCGGGAGCGGTCGGCGAGCGCCTGCCGGGCCAGATCGGTGAGGTCGTAGCGGTAGGTGTCCGAGTCGCGCAGGGACGGGCGTACGTCGAGGAGCGCCGCGAACGCCCGGTCGAAACCGGCCGGGTCGAAGGCGAAGCCGACCGAGGAAGTGATGCTGGGCCTGCGGGAGAAGAGCGAGTCGACGGGGCGGCCGTCCGTACTCGTCAGCCGGTACGCCGTGGCGGCCAGCGCGGCGAAGGCCGCCTCCGCCGAGCGGTCGCGGCCGCCGTAACGGGCTCTCGGGTACGCCCGGAACCACGCCTCCCGGTCCACCTTCCCGGTCCGCCAAGCCAGCTCACTGAACAGCTCGAACGCCGCCGGATCGCGCTCCGCCGCCTCCGGCATGTACGCCGTGCCGACCAGGGCGCTGCCCGGCTTGTCGCGCCAGGCCGTGAACTTCTCCGTCCAGCGGTCGGTGTTGGCCCCGATCGTCGTACGGCCGCCGAAGTTCGGGATGGTGCCGAAGGCGTACGGTGCTCCGCCCCAGTCCTTCTCCCGGTCGGTGACCGTGTCCAGGTCGGAGAGGCCGTCGACGATCAGTATCCGGTCGGTGTCGATCGCCTCCAGCAGGGCCGGCCGGGGGTTGGCCTGCCAGCCGAGGATCACCCAGGTCGCGCCGGGGTGCGCGGCATGCAGGGTGGATTCGACGGCACGGGCGGCGTCCGGCACCGGGACGTCACCGGCGTTGCCGCCCTCGTGCAGCAGATCCATCTTGAAATGGTCCGCCGGGCCGAACAGCTCCTCCTGGTGCCGGTAGAAGGCGGCGGCCACCTCGGCGAAGACGGGTGTGCGGGGGTCGAGCCAGTCGGGGCGGCGCAGCCCGTTCCAGGTGCCCTGCGGGACGACCCGGGCCCCCGGATTGCGGTCCACGAAGCCGTCCGGGACCGTTCCGAAGTAGCCGGGGAACACCGGCGCCATGCCCAGCTCCCGCATCCGGTCGGCGATGCGGCGCCCCAGGGCGGCACGCCGGCCGATCAGTTCGGGGCCGAGCGGACCGCCGTATCCGCTCATGTTCTGGAGCAGCCACCACGGCTGGTGGGAGGGCGCGGGCAGCCAGGCGCGGGCCTCGGCGTCGCTGTAGCCGAAGTCCTGGAGCAGCCGGTGGTAGACGGCCTCCTGCCCGGCGGTGACCAGGACCTCGTTGCAGCCGTGCAGGGCCAGGATGTCGAGCATCCGCTCCCAGCGCGGCCAGTCGGCGTACGGGGCGGTGTAGCCGTCGTGGGTGTCGTTCAGGGCGAACCGGTGGGCGACGGTCGCGGAGCGCTCGACGGGGGTACGGGGGGCGGGCAGCCGGCGGGGCAGCCCGGGACGGCTGCCGGTCCACGAAATGGCGGCGTCGCAGGTGTACTTGAGGTACCAGTGCGCCCCCGTCAGGGCGGCGGCCGGGGTGGTGGCGGCGATCTCGATCCGCCCGGTGGTGCCGGTGACGCGGAAGCGGTCGGGGGCCTGCGCGTCGTCGCTCCGGGGGAGGGGGCGGAGACGGAACTGGTCCGCGTGGTCCGGCAGCAGACGACGGAGCGCCTCGTGCGCGGGCGCGAGGTCCCGGGCCGGAGCGGCCGGAGCGGCGGTGGCGTGCGCGGGGGCGGCGGCACCGAGCGCGGCGGCGGCGCCGACGGCTCCGGCGGTGCCCAGCAGCGTACGTCTCGTCAGTCGGGAGGAGCTGAAGGGCAGGGAAGGTTCCGTCATGGTCCGCACTCCTCGGTGTTGTTCATGGTTCTGCATGTGACAACAGGTGTGTGCGGTGCGCACGTTAATGACGGGTGAGGGGGCGGGCAATGGTGCGGACGGCGGTTTGTGCCGAACCAACTGTTCGGCCGCATGCCTGGGTGGCCGGACGGCGGGGGTCAGGCGAAGGCGGCGAGCTGGGGATCGACCGGCGCCCCGGTCATCCGGTTGGCCAGCGTCGACATCGTGTACGCGCCGATGCCGAGGACGACCTCCAGCGCGTTGCGGGCGGTGTACCCGTGCGCCAGGAACGCCTGGAGCGTCGCGTCGTCCACGGCGCCGGACGTCGCGATCACGGCCCGGGTGAACTCCCGTACCGCCTCCAGCCGTTCGTCCGCGAGTGCCCGCCGCTCGCGCAGCGCCGTGATCAGCTCGGGGTCCGCGCCGAGTGCGGTGAGCTTCGCGGTGTGCATCGCCACGCAGACGTGGCAGTCGTTGCGGGTCGCCATCGTCATGATCAGGACCTCGCGGGACAGCGGGTCCAGGGTGGTGGATTCGAAGACGGCGCTCGCCTTCAGGAAGCCGTCGAGCAGCTCCGGTGATGTGGAGATCCGGGCGACGGCGGCGGGCAGATGGCCCTGCTTCCTCGTCACCGCCTCCATGGTGCGACGGGCGGCGGCGGGGGCGGATTCGAGGGTGTGGTCGGGGAACGCGGACGCGGGCATGGCTGACCTCTCCTGGTGGCTGCTCACGCTAAAATCGACAACGTGATTGACGAAAAGGTAAACCAGGTTGTCGAGTTTCGCAATGGCTGAGCGACGGGTGGAGGCGTCCGGGCGGGACGCGGCGGGCTTCGAGCTGCCCATGCTGCTGTTCGCCGGATTCCGGTCGATCATCGACGAGTTGCACTGCGAGCTGGCCGAGCACGGCCATGTCGATGTCCGCCCCGCGTACGGCTATGCGCTCCAGGCGGTCGGCCGCGACGGGGCGACGGCCAGCGAGATCGGCCGACGGCTCGGGGTCTCCAAGCAGGCCGCCGGCAAGACCGTGGAGAGGCTCGAAGTGCTCGGGTACGTGGAGCGCGTCGACGACCCCCGCGACGGCCGGCGCAAGCTGGTCCGGCTGACCGCGCGGGGCGTCGACGTCCTGGTCAGGTCGGCCGAGGGGTTCGAGCGGCTGCGTGCCCGGTGGGTCGAGGTGCTCGGCGTCGACCGGGTGCGCGCGATGGAGGCCGATCTGCGCACGATGGTGCCCGCGAGCGCGCTCCGGCTCGATGTGCCGGGCTGGTTCAACGACTGAGGCGGCCGTGGGGACGAGCTTGGACTTTGTGAACAAGAGATAGGACGTATCTCGTGCGCGCCCTTCCCGTGGTCCCACGTGTGCGGCAGCATGCCCACGTTGGCACCCAAGAGATCCGACCATTATTGGTCGGGAGTGGGAGGGAGCCATGGCACGACGCACCCGTGTGCTCAGTGCGCTCGCACTGGCGGCGGCCGCCGCGCTCGTCCCCGTACAGGCGATCGCGCAGCAGCCCGCGCACCAGCGGCCGACGCCACCGGGCACCCCGTGCAGCGCGCCGGTGAAGCCCGCCTCGCAGATGACGGTCGAGCCCTGCGACAGCCCGGACCGGATCATCGAGAAGGCCGCGAACAACAAGCCACTCAGCCTGCCCGAGCTGCGGCCCTCCGTCATTCAGCCCCGGTCGAGATAGGCGAGCACCGCGAGGACACGGCGGTTGTCGTCGTCGGACGGCGGCAGGGAGAGCTTCCCGAAGATGTTCGAGGTGTGCTTGGCCACCGCCCGCTCCGTGATCACCATCTGCGAGGCGATCGCCGCGTTCGAACGGCCCTGCGCCATCAGCTCCATGACCTCCAGCTCGCGCGGGGTGAGCATGCCCATCGGCTTGTCCTGCGACCGCCGCGACAGCAACTGCGAGATCACCTGTGGGTCCATCGCGGTGCCGCCCGCCGCGACCCTGCGCACCGCGTCGACGAACTGGTCGGCGTCGAAGACCCGGTCCTTGAGCAGATAACCGATCCCGCCGTTGCCGTCCGCCAGCAACTCGCGCGCGTACAGCTGCTCCACGTGCTGGGAGAGCACGAGCACCGGCAGCCCCGGCTTGGCCCGCCTGGCCGCCAGCGCACACTGCAGGCCCTCGTCCGTGTGGGACGGCGGAAGCCGGACGTCGACGACCGCGACGTCCGGCTCCGACTCGGCGAAGGCACGGGTCAGTTCGGGACCGCTCTCGACGGCTGCCGCGATCTCGAAGCCGTACGCCTCCAACAGGCGGACCAGGCCGTCGCGCAGCAGGAAGAGATCTTCGGCTAGGACAACTCGCAAGGGATCTCCATGGTCACCATGGTGGGACCGCCCGCGGGGCTGCTGACGGCCATGATGCCGTCGAATGTACCGAGTCGGCGTTCGATTCCGCTCAGTCCGGAGCCGCCGCCGACCGTCGCACCGCCCCGGCCGTTGTCGGTGACGGAGACCCGCAGCGTGGCGTTCTCGTGATGGATGTCCACCCAGACGCGGTCCGCCCCCGAGTGCTTGGCGGCGTTCGTCAGCGTCTCGCTCACCGCGAAGTACGCCGCCGACTCGACCGCGGCGTCCATGCGGCCGCCCAGCTCCGCGTCGACCGCCGACTCGAAGGGCAGCCGCAGCGCCAACGCCCGTACCGCGTCCCCGAGTCCGCGCTCGGCGAGGACCGGCGGGTGGATGCCCCGGACCAGGTCGCGCAGCTCGGTGAGCGCCTCGGCGGACGACTCCCGGGCCATGGCCAGGAGCTTCTTGGCCTGCGCCGGGTCCTTCTCGATCAGCGCCTCCACGGTCCCCAGACTCATGCCCATCGCGACCAGCCGGGCCTGCGCGCCGTCATGCAGATCCCGCTCGATGCGCCGCAGTTCGGAGGCTGCGGTGTCCACCGCCTCGTGCCGGGTCTCGGTCAGCCGGTCGATGCGCCGGGCCAGCTCCTCCTCCTGGGTGGGGGCCAGCATCGCGCGGGCGATCACGAAGTGCAGCCGCAGCAGCCGCTCGCTGACCAGCACGCCGGTCGCGAACAACGCCGCACCCAGCGCGGCGGCGGCGAGGCCCGTCTCCTGGCTGGAGACCCGGACGAAGCCGTACCAGTAGCCGTCGTCGGTGAAGACCCGCCACAGCCCGGCCGCCAGCACGAAACCCTCCACCGGGTAGATGAGCAGCGCGGCGGACAGCGTCGCCACCACATAGCCGGCCGTCATGTCGACCAGCAGCCACCGGATGTCGCGCCAGGTCGCCGGGTCCTTCAGCATCAGCGTGGTCCGCTCCACCTGTCCGGTGAACCCGGTACGCAGATCCTTCGGGAAGGGGCGGTACGGGACCGGTATGCGGATGTCGGACCAGGTGGCCGCGAGCAGCCGGCGCCGGTTGGCGTGCTTGCGGACCAGCTCCAGTACGTAGGGGGTGGTGAGCAGGCCGACGCCCAGCGGGATGAAGGCGATCGAGAGCACGGCCCATACGAAGAGCGTGATCGAAGCGACCAGGCTCGCGACCGACACCACGACTCCGCGTCCGGCGGCCAGCATCGCGGCCCTTATCCGTCCCTGCTTCGCGTTCATCCCGGTCCGTCTCCCCTCGTCGGGCTTGCCGGGCCCTCGTGTCAGCCCCGGTCCGCACACAGTCTGACCCGTCGGGCACAAGGGGCGTCAGCCGTTCAGCCACCCGGTGGAGGTGGTGCTGGGTACACCGGGGGCGAAGCGCCATGAGGCGCAACCTCGCGGCACGCATCGGTGTGTGGAGCACACCACCGCAGAACCGCCATTCGCGGCTGGCTGCTCTTCGTCGTGCTCACCACGGGCATCGGCGGCGCATCCGGCGGCCGAGGGCTTCGCTGATCGGCTCGGAGGGTGTCGTGCGATCGAGGCATGGATGCCGCCCCCGCACTGGTCGTCCTGTTCGGACTCTCCATGGACTACCGCGTGTTCGTGGTCGCCCGGGTCCGCGAGGCCCACGACCGGGGACTGCCTACCCGGGCCGCGATCGACGAGGTTGCACGGATGGTCCTGCTGCCCTCCGTGATGGCCCTGCTGGGCGAGCGGAACTGGCGCACCCCCCGCGCCCTGACCCGCCTGCCGAGCCCGGAGCACGAGGAGCCGGAGCGGGGGCCGGGCGACGCGGCTGACCGGCGCGGCCTGCCCTGCACATGGAGCGGCCCCGGTCCGGTACGTACCGGACCGGGGCCGCTCCACATGCCTTCCGGTGCGTCAGGGCGTGTACTTGTACCCGACGCGCCGCACCGTCTGGATCGAACGGCGGTGTTCGGCGCCCAGCTTGCGGCGCAGCCGGGCGATGTGGACATCCACGGTGCGCCCGTCGCCCACATGCCCGTAGCCCCAGACCGTGGTCACCAACTGGTCGCGGGTGTGCACCCGGTGCGGGTGCGCGACCAGATGGGCGAGCAGCTCGAACTCCAGGTAGGTGAGGTCGAGGGTGTTCCCGTCCACCGCGGCGGTGCGCTGTACGGGGTCGATGCGCACCGGACCCGCGGCCGGTTCGTCCACCGGTGTCGGCACCACGTACTGGGCGGCCGCGGCGGTGGCCGCGGTGACGGCGGGCTGCTGGTCGGCCGGTACGAGCACCAGGTAGCCGATCATCGGCGGCCGGCCCGGCAGCGCCGGAACGGTGTGCTGGGGTGCGGGCAGCCAGGTGGCACCCGGCGGCAGGAACTCGGCCACATCGGCCAGCTGGACGACCTCGTCGGGGTCGACGGCGCGCAGCCGGTGGCGGTTGGGCGAGAGGGAGCGGGCGGAGGTGGTGGCCGCAGCGGTCGCCGAAGGCGCTGAGGTGGCAGCGGCCGAGGCGGAGACGGTACGAGTGTTCGCCATGAGGGTCAGCTCTTTCGCGCGAAGGAGTCGTCGGTGGACGGACTTGCTTGCGCGCGGGCCGAAGGCCGGGGTGAGTCGGCTTTAGAGGGCCTGCGCGTTCAACGCGCGACAACACACCCGGTCGAAGTCATGGTGCTGACGGGAAGGCCAGAACGGTTCGAGGTCGCTGCGACCTGTCGAGGTGTGCTGGATGCTGGCCATGTCCCCATTGAACCAGAGAACCGGACGGCGGAGCAGACCTCTCTCGCCCGTCGATACGGACCCTTTGCGTTACCTCCCTCACCTCGGGTTTCTGTTCGGCCGCCGCAACCGATGGGCCGGTAACAGCATCGGCCCACGGCGCGGTGCCCCTCTCAACCCACCAGCCGCTTGCGCCAGTCCAGGCCGGTCAGCTCGATCGCCTTGTCCGGCGAACCGTCCCACTCCACCGTCAGCCCCGCCTCGCCGAGCGCCTGGACCACCTCCCGGCCCACGGCGGCGGTCGCGTCCTCCGCCCGGCCGAACCCGCCGTAGTACAGCGCGAGACCGTGCCCGGACGCCGCACGCTCGGTGCCCTGCGTATGGAAGAAGACGAAGCCGCGCGCATCCTCACGCCCGGCGCCCCGGATCTCGGCGAGACCGCACGACCGGCAACAGGTGAAATGCTCCATCGCCGTGATCCCGCCCCAGTCCAGCCGGGCGAAAGCCTGCGTCAGCCGGTCCGCGTCGGTCACGTCCGGCCACTGGCGCTGCTCCTCGACCCGCTCCAGCCACAGCCGCTCCACCAGCTGCCGCGCCTGCGCGTGGGTCACCGGATGCACGCCGTCCTTCACGAGGTAGTCCTCGGCCGTACGGGAGAGATCCTGGACCGTCCCGTATCCGCAGCGGAGCAGCTCCCGTATCCGCTTCTCCAGCTGCTCCCGGATCTCCGCCGGGAGCTCCGGCACCGGCTCATCCTCCGGCACGTCGGCGCGCTCCCACTCCACACCCGCGTCCCAACCGGGCTCCTGGCGCGCCCAGCGGGTCATCAGCTCGGCGACCCGCTCCGGCGCATCGACCATCGTCCGGTAATGCGTGGCGGCACTACCGGAGCGGCGCTCCAGCTGGTAGCCCTCACCGTGGTCGAACCAGACCTGCACGAAGGTCCCGGGGAGGTCGGGTATGCGCTGCACGACCAGGAAACGGTCACCCTTCATGCCGATCCGGTGCACCAGGTCGCTCAGCGTCCGGTCCGAAATCCTGGTGTGCGTCTCGGAGTTCTCGGTCTCCACCTTGATGTCGAGCATGCGCCAACCCTGACACAGGCCACTGACAACGGACCGGGCGCGGGGAGCGGGATCCGGATCAGACCTGGTCGGCCTTCTCCAGCGCGGTGCAGCAGGTGTCGACGATCAGCCGCGTGACGACGTACGGGTCGACGTTGGCGTTCGGGCGGCGGTCCTCGATGTAGCCCTTCTGGTCCTGCTCGACCTGCCACGGGATACGGACCGAGGCGCCGCGGTCGGAGACGCCGTAGCTGTACTCGTTCCACGGGGCGGTCTCGTGCAGACCGGTCAGCCGGTCGTCGATGCCCGCGCCGTAGTTCTTGACGTGGTCCATCGGCTTCGAGCCCTCGCCCAGCGACTCGCACGCCGTGATGATCGCGTCGTACCCCTCGCGCATCGCCTTGGTGGAGAAGTTGGTGTGCGCGCCCGCGCCGTTCCAGTCGCCCTTGACCGGCTTCGGGTCGAGGGTCGCGGAGACGTTGAAGTCCTCGGCGGTGCGGTACAGCAGCCAGCGGGCGACCCACAGCTGGTCGGAGACCTCCAGCGGGGACAGCGGGCCGACCTGGAACTCCCACTGGCCGGGCATGACCTCGGCGTTGATGCCGGAGATGCCGAGACCCGCCCGGAGACAGTTGTCGAGGTGCTTCTCGACGATCTCGCGGCCGAAGATCTCGTCGGCGCCGACCCCGCAGTAGTAGCCGCCCTGCGCGGCCGGGAAGCCGCCCTCGGGGAAGCCGAGCGGCCGGTGGCCGTCGAAGAAGGTGTACTCCTGCTCGATGCCGAAGATCGGCTCCTGCCCCGCGAACTGCTCGGCCACCGGGCGCAGCGCGGCACGGGTGTTGGACGCGTGCGGCGTCATGTCGATGTCGAAGACCTCGCACAGCACGAGGATGTCGTCGCCGCCGCGGATCGGGTCGGGGCAGGTGAAGGCCGGCTTCAGCACCCGGTCGGAGGCGTGGCCCTCGGCCTGGCTGGTGCTCGAACCGTCGAAGCCCCAGATCGGCAGCTCCGTCACGTCCTGCGAGGGGCTCCCGGTCATGATCTTCGTCTTGGAGCGGAGCTTGGCGGTCGGCTCGGTGCCGTCGATCCAGATGTACTCAGCCTTGAACGTCACGGAAGCCATCCTTTGCGGGTGCTGCGGTGCTGCGGTCCGGTCTACGCAGCGCAGCTTCGCAAGACGCGATTTCCCGTCCGTTGCCCGAATGTGAACCCCGTGTTACCGAGGTTTCCTGCGTTACGCGCGGGCCCTGAGCAGAGACTCGAAGCCGGCCGCGCGGATCCGGCGCACCACTTCCTCCTCGGTGGTGCCCAGCGCCTCGGCCGCCCCAGCGAGCCGCCAGTCCGCGTCGGCGAGCCGGTGCAGCAGATGGCCGCGCCTGATCTGGGCCTCGGACAGCCGGAACGTCTTCAGGTACGCGACCTGCCCCTTGTGATCGGTGATCGTCTCACCGATGTGCTGCCCCGCCCCGCCCGGCAGGAACGGCGGCAGGAACCGCCACAGCGTGAACGAACCCATCCGGTACACCCGGTCGAAGGCGTACGAGCTGTCCAGCAGCTCACCCGCGAACAGGGTGTCGTGCGCCTCGGCCCACTCCTGCTCCTGGGCCCGCGCCGCCGCCCGCAGACCGGCGAGCGTCCGCAGCTGCGGACCGTCGGGTATCCGCGCCGCGAACTCCGGCACCGGAGCGCCGTACATCGCGTACTGGTGGATCAGCTCACCGTACAGATCCTCGACGAGCGACGCGTGCAGCAGCCGGTAGTCGTCCGGGTGCGGCACCACGAACGCGGCGGCGAGCGCGTCGGCCGCGTACACCATCACTCCGCACTGGCCGGGATGGATCTCGAAGACCTGCAGCGCGTCGCCGAGCCCCCGCACCGTCCACCCCATGTACGCGTCCTCGGCACGCGGCGAGAGCCCGTCGCGCAGTGCCTGCCGCGACCACTCCTCCCAGGCGATGGCGGGGCCGCCGAAGTGCAGGGAGAGGTAGCCCTCCAACGCGAGGTGCAGCGGCAGGAAACGCAGCCGGTCGCCCGGCCGGCGCTTCGCCATCCGGTGGTGGCGGTGGCGCTGGAGCCGCGCCGTCCGGGGCGCCGGCCGGCTCCCGGTCGCGGAGCCCGCCGGGGCGCCGAGCTGCGTTCCGTACGCGGCGGACTGCTCGCCCTCGCCGGACCAGTCGGCGACGAAGCCGTGCGGGATGACCGAGGCGTAGTGTGCGCGCGGCCCGACGTCCACGACGCCGTACCCGTAATCCGTGTAGAGCTCCTCGTGCAGCCGAAGCCCCTCGACGGGCTGCTCGCGCACCAGCGGCACCAGCCGGATGCCGCCCCACACCTGGGCGGGGCGGGTGGCGAGCCCGGTCAGTTCGAGCCTGTTCACGATGCCGCTCCCGCCCCGTCGTCACTCACGAACCGCGCCACCTGCCGGTCCAGGTAGGCGTACAGCGCCGCCGCCCCCGTACGTCCCTCGGCGAAGCCCGCGATCTCCACCAGCGCCGGCAGGTCCTCCGCGTCCCGGACACCCGCCGTGGGCACGCCCGGCGAGAGGCGCCGCACATCGAAACCGTCCGCGTCGTATACGGGGTTCACATGGACCACCGCGGTGCGCCGGTCCGGGTCGAGCCGGGTCCGCCACACCCGCAGCACCTCGCCCGCGAGTCCGGGCGGCGCGTTGTCCCAGCCGTCCGAGACGATGACCAGCCGGTCGGGGCCGTGCTCCAGGGCGTCCAGTACGCGGATGCCGAGCGGGGTCGGCCCCCAGGGCCTGACCAGCAGCGGATCGGTACGGCCCGAAGTCCACAGCGGGGTGTACGCGCCCGGCGCGGCCAGCGCCTCCAGCAGGAAGTGGCAGGCCAGCGCCACGGCGAGCGGGCGGCGCCGCTTCTCGCCCGACCCGGACGAGGAGTAGCTGTCGTCCAGTACGGCGGCGACCCGGCCCCAGCTACCGGCATGCGGGCCCGCTGCGCGACGGGCCGCCGTACGCAGCGCGCGGGTCAGCTCCTCGCGGTGCAGCCGCCGCGCCTCGAAGCCGAGCGACAGGACGTACAGGGCGAGCCGGGTCAACGGCATCACGGTCAGGTCCACGCCCGCGGGCAGAGGCGCATCGTTTCCGCTGCTGCGCTGCCCCAGGGTCCGCAGCCGCTCCAGCCGGGTCATCCGCGGCACCATCCGCTCCAGGAACACCTCGCGCTTCACCCCGCGCCGGGCGGCGAAGCCCTCGGCGACCGTGAACGGCAGCTCCTCCACGGCCCCCTGCTCGTAGTGGGCGCGCCGCCAGGCGTCGAGCAGTTGGTGCCGGTAGCGCGGCCGGTGTCCCGGCCGGAACAGGAAGTCCCCGGTCTCGACGGACCCGCCCGGCTCCCCGGCCCCGCCGAACCGGAGGTGGACATGGCGGGCCGCGGTCTTCAGGCCGGAGCGGTACTTCACCGCGTCGTGCGCCGGGTCGGGCCGGGCGGCCAGCCAGTCCCGCATGATCGCGCGAGTGCGCCGGTTGTTCACCTTGGCCGCGCGCAGCTCCCGGAACAGCCGGTAGACGCGCTGCGGCGGCACCTTCGCCAGCCGGGCGGCGATCAGCCGGCCCTCGGTGCGCTTCTCCTCGGCGTCCGCGTCGGCGGCGTGCTCCAGCAGACCCCGGACGATGCGCACGGCGTTGTGGTCGTTGATGTCGAGGGCGAGCGCGGCGGCGTACACCCGGCGGTAGTTGACGCGTACGTACTCATGGAGGAAGTCCAGCGAGAGCTGCTGCTGATGCGCGGTCGAGCGGAACTCGCGCTGCCCGGTCGCGGTGATCGCCGCGTTGACGAAGAGCAGCACGTCCTCGGCCGCGACGAGACCGGCGTCGGTCCCGGTGCTTGTGGTCATGGTTTCCCCCGTGGTGTCACGCGCCGCCGTACGAGGAGGCGGGGCGCCGGCCGGGGAATGGGGGCGCGAACAGCGAAATCACTGCTTTAGAGGCAAGTCCCGGAAGTCGCAGCCGGAGTCCCGCGGCCGGCCCCGCAAACGTAGCCATCGGCAGCGCCTCGCGCCAACTCAATACGGGGCGGGCCCGGCCGACCCGGCAGACTTGCCCCATGACGACACTTCCCGCGACCCCCCTGCGCATCGGCCTCGTCGGTACGGGCCCCTGGGCCCGGAACACCCAGGCCCCCGCCCTCGCCGCCCACCCCGGCGTCGTACTGAGCGGTGTCTGGGGCCGCCGCCCCGAGGCCGCGCAGGAGCTGGCCGCCGCGCACGGCACCACGGCGTACAGCGGCGAGGCGGGCATCGACGAGCTCTTCGCCGCCAGCGACGCCGTCGCGTTCGCCGTGCCGCCGGACGTCCAGGCCCCGCTCGCCGCCCGCGCCGCGGCCACCGGCCGTCATCTGCTGCTGGACAAGCCGGTCGCGACCACCGTCGTGGGAGCCCGCGAGGTCGTCCGGGCCGCCGAGCAGACCGGGGTCGCCTCCGTTGTCTTCTGCACCCTGCGGTTCGCCGCCGAGACGTCCGCCTGGATCGCTGAACAGGCCGTCGCGGACGGCTGGTTCACCGCCCGCGGCGAGTGGATCGGAGCGCTGTTCGCCCCGGGCGCGACGCATGAGTACGCGGCCTCGCCGTGGCGCCGCGACAAGGGCGGCCTGTGGGACGTCGGCCCGCACGTCCTGTCGGTCCTGATCCCGGTGCTGGGCGATGTGACCGGGCTGACCGCGGCCCGCGGCCCGTCCGACACCACGCATCTCATCCTCCGCCACACCTCCGGCGCGTCCAGCACGGTGACGCTCGCCCTGGGGGCACCCGTGGGCGCGGTCGCCGCGGAGATCGAGCTCAGGGGCGAACAGGGAACGGCCACCCTGCCGAGGTGGGGCGAGGCGGTCGGCGCGTTCCGGGCGGCGGTCGACGCCCTGATCCATTCGGTGCGTACGGGGGAGCCGCACCCGTGCGACGTACGGTTCGGGCTGCGCCTGACGGAGCTGCTGGCGGAGGCGGAGAAGCAGACGGGCGCGTAGGGCGGCGACAGCTCCGCCGCCGCGCTCGCTGCGTCAGCGTCCGGCGGAGCCCCGGCCGGGCCCCGACCTCGGGGCCAAGTCATCGGGCCGGGGCGCCAGGTGTCCTCCCGTCGCGCCGGTGGTCAGGGAATCGAGGTGACCGCCTGATGCGCGGCGTACAGGAAGCGCCGGACGGCAGCCGTCTCGTTCTCGTCGAAGTCGCGCAGCACCGACACCGTGTTCTCGATCAGGGGCCCGAAGAACGCCCACCCCAGCTCCACCGCCCGCTCGTCCACCGCCAGCAGCACCCGCCGCCGGTCGCGCGGGTCGCGGGTGCGGGTGAGATGGCCGAGCCGTTCCAGGCGGTCGATGACGGCGGTGGTGCCCGCGGAGTTGAGCCCGAGCTGCGCGCCGAGCCACCCGGCGGTGGCGTCCGTCCCCGCCCGCTCGGCGTCCAGCAGGCAGATCAGGGCGCGGACATCGGTGCTGTGCATGTGATGGAGAGCCGCGAACTCGGCTTGGCGCAGCCCGAATTCGACGGTCACCTTGCGCAGCAGATGGACGATCTCCAGTTCGGGACCCTGCTCGCTCATCGACGCTCCTTCCGCCCCACCGAGTCTATTATCTCGCCGAGCGAGATAATATCCGGGAGCGGTTCCAGGAGTGGTTCACGGCAGGAGCAGTACGACCAGGGAGGCACCCATGACATCCACGTCGGCACCCATGTCGTTCCACGAGGCGTACGACGAGGTCCTGGCGGTCAACTGGCCCGCCGGAACGACCCACTCCCAGGTCACCACCCCGTACGGCACCACCCGTGTCAACAGCTGCGGCCCCGGCGGCGCCCCGCCCCTGGTGCTGCTGGCCGGCGGCGGCGCCACCTCCACCGTCTGGTACGCCCAGGCGGCCCACCTGGGCCGCGCCCACCGCGTCCACGCCGTCGACCTGATCGGCGACCCGGGCCGCAGCGTCGCGGGGGAGCGCCCGATCCGTACGGTGGCGGACCTCACGGCATGGCTCGACGGGGTACTGGACGGACTGGGCGCCGGCCGCGCCGCGCTGGGCGGGCATTCCTACGGGGCCTGGATCGCTCTCCACTACGCCCTGCACGCGCCCCACCGCGTCCGGAAGCTGGTCCTGGTGGACCCGACACAGTGCTTCGCCGGCTTCCGGCCCGGCTATCTGCTGCACGCGCTGCCGATGCTGATCCGGCCCGGCGCGAAGCGGACGCGGGCCTTCCTGGAATGGGAGACGGGCGGTGCCGCGCTCGACCCGGCCTGGCTGCGGCTGCGCGACACGGCCGCCCGATTCCCGTCCGCCCGCCCGGTCACCGGGCCCCGCCCCGCGCCCGAGGCCCTGGGCCGACTGGATGTACCGACCCTGATCCTGCTCGCCGGACGCGGCCGGGCCCATGACCCGGCCCGCGTCGCCGCCGCCGCTGCCCGGCTGCTCCCGCGGGCAACGACGGCGACGATTCCCGGCGCGACGCACCACACACTGCCGCTGCACGGGCCGACGGCCGGCGAACTGAACCGCAGGATCGAGGACTTCATCGGCTGACGGGCCGTCGCACGGGAGCCCGCACGGGCCACCCGAGGGCGCTCAGCGTTCCAACGCGTCGCGTACCGCCTCGTCGGTGCGCGCCACGACGGCGGTCCCGTCGTCCGCGGTGATGATCGGCCGCTGGATGAGCTTCGGGTGCTCGGCGAGGGCAGAGATCCACCGCTCACGCGAACCGGCCTCGCGCGGCCACTCCTTGAGCCCGAGCTCTTTCGCATCGGCTTCCTGAGTCCGAGTGATGTCCCACGGCTCCAGCCCGAGCCGGTCGAGCACGGCCCGGATCTCGTCCGGCGACGGCACATCCTCCAGGTATCGGCGGACGGTGTATTCGGCACCCTCCGCATCGAGCAGCTGTACCGCGCTGCGGCACTTCGAACAGGCGGGATTGATCCAGATCTCCATGGGGCCAAAGGTACGCGAGGGACACCCCGAAAGCCCTTCTGGCCAGCGGCGATTGTCAGTGCCGGGCAGTAAAATGAAGGCAGTTCGTGAGGGTTCCACGATCGTGCCAGGAGGTTGCCCATGGCCGTTGCCGCAGTCACGACCAAGCCGCTCCACAAGCCCCTGATGAAGAAGCCGCTCCCCGCGGGACGGCCCCGCGAGTGGTACATCACCCACAACCGCCGCCTGAAGGCCATGCGCCTGTCGATCGCCCTGCTCGACACAGGCGTCTACTACCCGTCGACCGCGACCAACGACAAGATACGGGCGACTGCCGAGCGCATCGGCATCCACCCGCCGTCCGACACGACCTGCCGCATGGTCCGTGCCCTGATCCGCTACGGCCGCTGACGGCCGGAGCACCCGATGGCCGTGTCCCCGAGCCCTCCGCGGCCCGGGGACACGGCCACGTACGGCACGGCCACGTACGGGCAGCGGGAGACCCGGCTCAGAACCCGCCGCAGGTCGCCGTGGCGAAGGCTCCGGAGGCCGTGGCCGTCCGGACGGTCCCGTTGTCCACCGTCACCGCGCAGGCGACCTCGCCGCCCGACGCCCCGAGGGTGACGGCGAAGGAGCCGCCGCTCATGAAGCCCCTGGTCCGCGTCTCCCCGGCCCACGGCAGCGTCCGCAGAGTCAGCCGCGCGGTCGAGAGGTCGCCGTTGCGCCAGGTGGGATAGGTGACGGTGACGTCCTTGGCGGTGCCGGTGACCTCGTACGTGATCCGAAGCGGCTTCGTCTCCTCCCGCGACAGCGCACCGGCGACCACCCCGACGGCGACGGCACCACCACTGGCCAGCGCGAGCACGACCACGAGCAGCACCCAGGGCCACCGCCGCCGACGCCGCACCGCCATCGGGGCACCGCCCGGCTTCTGGTCGCTCATGCCCCCAGCCTCGTCCGCCCCGTGCCGCACCGCGAATCGCCGCCACCCCTGCGCTCACCCGTCCGGCATACACCGCATGCGGCCCGCGCCGCCGCCCCTTTGACTGAAGCGATGGGCGAAGGAGGGGGGAGTGGCGAGTGCTGGGAGGCACGATGACGAGGAAAGCCGCGCGAGGTCTGTGGGCCGTACTGCTGACGGCGGCCGTGATGTCGACGGCCGCCGCCTGCTCCGACGACGGCGGCAGCGCCTCCAGTACGGCGTCCAAGGCCGCGTCCGCCGCAGCGTCGGCGGCGTCCCGGGGCGCCGATGTGGTGGCCTCGGCGACGGCCGCCGCGGGCGAGAAGCTGAAAAATTTCAAGAACGGCGTGAACGCCAAGGGCGACGTCGAGCTGGGCAAGCCGAGCACCGACGGCGACGGCCGTGTCACGGTGAAGGTCACCGTGAAGAACAGCTCCGACTCGGCGAAGTCGTACGCGGTGCAGGTCAACTTCGATGACGCGAGCGGCAATCTGCTCGACACGGTCGTGGTGACGGTCGACGGCGTCGGCCCCAAGGCGTCCAAGGACGCCATGGCCCGCAGCAACCGCAAGCTGTCCGGAGACGTCAAGGCGGACGTGGCAAACGCCCTGCGGCACTGATCGCTCCACGACGGCGCTCCTCGGCCCGCCATGGGCGCACGCCAAGGCGGTCTCGGTCTCAGCCAGTTGCGACTGGAGCGACTGTCGCGTGCCAGCGACTATCGCGTGCTGGTGAAGGGAACCCCTGGAGGCAGATCCGGCGGCAGAACATTCACGACGTCCGGAGCCGGGGGATTCGAAGGCGTGGGCACCTGGATAAGGAAGGGGAAGAACACGATCTGGCTACCCGTATTCAGAGCCCGCTGCGAAAGCTGATAGCAAACGATCTCGCTCGGATCGTCAATGAGTGTGTAGCACTTGAGCACCGACGGCGCGACCTGGGAATTCTGCTGCGAGGCAACGGAGGAACTCGCTGATGCGCCCAGGACGCCGGCCGTCAAGAAGGAAGCCGCTGCTGCGACACGGATGTTCCGCAAGGTTGTCTTCTTCATATTCATCAGCCCAAAGGCTCGAGGTGAACTGGAGTGCCCCATCTGCGTGCTGGGGTTTCAGCGGCCCCAGCGCCATGGCTCAACGGGGGGCGATTCTCGTAGAACCAGTACTGGGCGTTGACAACCATCGTATCGTTCGGCCCGGTCTGCTGCTGGCCCGTCTCGTTCGGCTGGGTCACGTTCCCCGAATTGCGTCTCGTACGGCACCTGCCTCAACTCCCCAGTCATGACTGGTTGAATCCGGAAAATCTTTCGGTGCGACATCCTCAAAGAGAACGCGCAAGCTAGATGAGGAGCGATTCCGGGATTCCACCCGGAGTTGCTGCTGTCAGTCCCGTCGTCACGTCAGCGTCACGCCGGAGTCACGCCGTGGCTGTGGCCCGTTGCTCACGATGGCACGTGACTGGAACAGCAAGAAAGCACAGTTCCGGAAAGGGGAAAACCGTGAGGGCAAAAATCGTCCTGAGTTCCGCCGCGACAGTGGCGCTTGTCGGGGGGCTGGCTGCGACCGCTGCCGTGCCTGCTTCCGCTGCCCCGACCCAGGCGTGTCGGGTAGTGGCAAACACCTTGACGGGGGAGAACTTCGACCCCAACGCGATCTTCACAGTCTCCCCCGGGGGGAAGACGCTGCGCCCTGGTGCTGACGGTCGTATAGGACCGTTCGCTGTAACGGGCACAGGCAGCTTCGCCGTAGGCTCTGTGGCCTGCGCAGGAGGGGAATCAGCGACATCGGCCGGAGGTACAGCCGCTGCTGCGGCTGCCGGAGCGAACGCGGCACAAGCGGCGATAAGCAGGGGTGCCTCCCCGCAACAGGCGGCGGCGCAGAGCGCGGCGGCGGTGCAAGCTACGGGGAGAAGTCTCGGTCTGTCGCAGACGGTGATAAACCAAGTCAGCAATCAGACAATCAACAACCTGAACCAAATCATTGGTTCCACCATCGGTGGCTCCGTCATCGCGGGGAGTGGTAACACAGTCGGCGGTGGCAACACGGTCGGTGGCGGGACGACCGACACGGGGACCGGCGGGACGACCGGCACGGGGACCGGCGGGACGACCGGCACGGGGACCGGCGGGACGACCGGCACGGGGACCGGCGGGACGACCGGCACGGGGACCGGCGGGACGACCGGCACGGGGACCGGTGGCACGACCGGCACGGGGACCGGCGGGACGACCGGCACGGGGACCGGCGGGACGACCGGCACGGGGACCGGTGGCACGACCGGCACGGGGACCGGTGGCACGACCGGCACGGGGACCGGTGGCACGACCGGCACGGGGACCGGCGGGACGACCGGCACGGGGACCGGCGGGACGACCGGCACGGGGACCGGCGGGACGACCGGCACAGGGACCGGTGGCGGCACGACTGCCCCCGGCACCACGACGGGGACCATGCAATCCGGTACCGGAACCGGCCAGCAACCAGTGATGGCGCCAGCCCAGTGATTCCCTCTCCCTGCAGGCGGCGAGCCCAGGCCGACGCAGGCGCGAGCCCCCCGCTGGTGTCCCGCGCCCGATAGCTGATCGTCAGCCTCGATCGTCCATGAGCCCTCATCGGTTTCTCGATGAGGGCTCATGAACCTGTGTGGTGCGTCCGATCCGGAGCGCGCCAGGTCGACAACCTGGCTATCGTGCCGGGTTCTGCATCCTCTGATGCCAGTCCCGGATCACCCGACCCCGCTCTTCAGAGGCTTAGAGGTCGAAGTACAGCTCGAACTCGTGCGGGTGCGGGCGCAGCTGGATCGGGGCGATCTCGTTGGTGCGCTTGTAGTCGATCCAGGTCTCGATCAGGTCCGACGTGAAGACGCCACCGGCCTGGAGGTACTCGTTGTCCGCCTCCAGCGCGTCCAGGACGGCCGGGAGGGAGGTCGGGACCTGCTGGACGTTCGCGTGCTCCTCGGGAGCCAGCTCGTAGAGGTCCTTGTCGATCGGCTCGGCGGGCTCGATCTTGTTCTTGATGCCGTCGAGGCCCGCCATCAGCAGAGCGGAGAAGGCCAGGTACGGGTTGGACGACGGGTCCGGGGCGCGGAACTCGACGCGCTTGGCCTTCGGGTTGGAGCCCGTGATCGGGATGCGCATCGCGGCCGAGCGGTTGCGCTGCGAGTACACCATGTTGACCGGGGCCTCGAAGCCGGGGACCAGACGGTGGTAGGAGTTCACCGTCGGGTTGGTGAACGCCAGCAGCGACGGGGCGTGCTTGAGGATGCCGCCGATGTAGTAGCGGGCCATGTCCGAGAGGCCCGCGTAGCCCTGCTCGTCGTAGAACAGCGGGTCGCCGCCGGCCCACAGGGACTGGTGGACGTGCATGCCCGAGCCGTTGTCGCCGAAGATCGGCTTCGGCATGAAGGTCGCGGTCTTGCCGTTGCGCCAGGCGACGTTCTTCACGATGTACTTGAAGAGCATCAGGTCGTCGGCCGCGGCGAGCAGCGTGTTGAACTTGTAGTTGATCTCGGCCTGGCCGGCGGTGCCGACCTCGTGGTGCTGGCGTTCGATCTGGAGACCGCTGTTCTCCAGCTCCAGGGACATCTCGGCACGCAGGTCGGCGAAGTGGTCGACCGGCGGGACCGGGAAGTAACCGCCCTTGTAGCGGACCTTGTAGCCGCGGTTGTTCTCGACCGCACCGGTGTTCCAGGCGCCGGCCTCGGAGTCGATGTGGTAGAAGCTCTCGTTCGCCGACGTCTGGAAACGGACGTTGTCGAAGACGTAGAACTCGGCCTCGGGACCGAAGTACGCGGTGTCGGCGATGCCGGTGGAGGCGAGGTACGCCTCGGCCTTCTTGGCCACGTTCCGCGGGTCACGGCTGTACTGCTCGCCGGTGATCGGGTCGTGGATGAAGAAGTTGATGTTGATGGTCTTGTCGCGGCGGAAGGGGTCGACACGGGCGGTCGACAGGTCCGCGCGCAGCGCCATGTCGGACTCGTGGATGGCCTGGAATCCGCGGATCGACGAGCCGTCGAAGGCAAGCTCGTCGGCCGGGTCGAAGGTCGCCGCCGGGACGGTGACGTGCTGCATCACACCGGGCAGGTCACAGAACCGGACATCGATGAACTTGACGTCATTGTCGGCGATGTACTTCTTCGCGTCGTCGGCGTTCTGGAACATCCAACTCCTCCTACTCCCGGCCCGGGAGGGACGGGGTTGTAGCTCGTGGTGCGGCCAGTGCGGTGGCACACGCTGGACCCGACCATAGGCAGACCGGATTTCTCAAGCATGACCCATTTGTTTCGCAGAAGTTAACCGAGCCGGGTGTGACCGGCACCTCGTGGCCGGTCAGGGGCCCGTCTCCCGGCCGTTCCGAGGGCCTGTAGCGGCACCCGCCCGGCAGGCTGCGCGGGCGGGCGCAGTACCGTGTTCGGGTGGACAACAGGCAAGCAATCGGATCGTGGCTCTCCGGGCCGCGCGCGGCCGCCGAGGAGATGGGGGCCGACTTCGGCTACCGGGGCAAGCGACTCGGCCTGCCCGAGCAGGGGCCGGGTTCCGTGGCGCCGCTCGGGCGGCGTTTCGGCGCGATCTTCATCGACTGGGCCCTGTGCCTGCTGATCGCATACGGGCTGTTCGCTCAGGGTGACCAGCAGGCGGCCGGAAACTGGGCACTGGGCATCTTCCTCGTGCTGAGCATGCTCACCGTCGGGACCATCGGCTGCACGCCGGGCAAGCGCATCATGGGCCTCAGGGTCGTCGCCGAGAGCGGTGGCCGGCTGCCGATCGGGTGGGTGATCGTCCGGAGCGTGCTGCTGTGTCTGGTGATCCCGGCCCTCGTCTGGGACCGCGACGGCCGCGGCCTGCACGACCGGCTGGCCCGCGCCGTCCAGGTCCGTATCTGAGGCGAAGCGGAACGTACGAAGAGCAAGACGTACGAAGAGGCAAGGCATACGAAGAGGCGGGGCCCGAACCGGATCGGTTCGGGCCCCGCCTCTTCGTACATCCGGCGTCAGCGCATCTTTCCGCCGCGCGGCATCCGCATGCCCTTCGGCATGGGGCCCTTGGGCAGCGGCATGTTGCTCATCAGGTCACCCATCGCGCGCAGCCGGTCGTTGGCGGCCGTCACCTGCGGGCCGGTGAGGACGCGCGGCAGCTTCAGCATCTTGGTGCGCACCTTCTTGAGCGGCACCTGGCCCTCGTCGTTGCCGACGATGATGTCGTGCACCGGTACGTCGACCAGGATGCGCGCCATCTTCTTCTTCTCGGCCGCGAGCAGCAGCTTCACCCGGTTCGCGTTGCCCTCGCCGACCAGCACGATGCCCGCCTTGCCCACGGCGCGGTGGACGACGTCCTGGCTGCGGTTCATCGCGACCGCGGGCGTCGTCGTCCAGCCGCGGCCCACACGGTCCAGCACCGCCGCCGCGGCGCCCGGCTGCCCCTCCATCTGCCCGAAGGCGGCACGCTCGGCACGCCGTCCGAAGACGATGGCCATCGCGAGGAGGGCCAGCACGAAGCCCAGGATGCCCAGATAGACCGGGTGGTCGATCAGGAAGCCGACCCCGAGGAGGACACCGAAGGTGACAATTCCCACGCCCGCGACGACAAGACCGACCTTCGGGTCGGACCGCCTGGCCATCTTGTAGGTCAGGGCGATCTGCTTGAGTCGCCCCGCGTTCTCGGCGCTGTCCGCGCCTTCAGTGTTTGACTTCCTCGCCATGTACAGAAGTTTACGTGGCCTAGGAATGGTGAACGGCCGCGGCCTCCAGTACGTACTCGGCCTCGACCCTGTCCTTGGCCCGGCGCCGGTCCTCCAGGACGGCGGTCCAGGCGTTGCGACGGGCGGTGCGCTGGCCGCTGCCCAGGAACAGCGACTCGACGGCACGGAGGGCGTCGGTGACGGAAGGAATGGCTGTGGCACGTACCGGCACGGCCTGCATCGTGGAAATCTCCTCGGAGCGGATGTGCGGACTGAGTTGCGTGGACTCAGCTGCCCGGGCCGAACTGCCCGGGACTGCGTTGCGCAAAGTGGGCGGCGGGCGCTGGGATGCGGGGCGCGGGGGCGGCAGCGGCCCGGACGGCTGCTGCCGGCCACCACGTCGTGTGCACCCAGCGTCACTGCTCGGTGTTACCAGCGCATGACCGGTCGGTCAAACACCAATGAAACCTTGATATGGGCGCCGCGCACGTCGAAGCGGCCCGTACGCGCCCCCGACCTGCGGGGAGCGTACGGGCCGCTTCGAAATCATCTATTACCGATCGGTAGCTTCTTGTGCTCGGATTCACACGGTGGGCGCCGCGGCGACCGCGCCGCGACGCTCGATCGCCTGCTGGAAAAGACGGCCCGCGCGGTACGAGGAACGGACCAGCGGCCCGGACATGACGCCGGAGTAGCCGATCTCGTCGGCCTCGTCCTTCAGCTCCACGAACTCCTGCGGCTTCACCCAGCGCTCGACCGGGTGGTGGCGCACGGACGGCCGCAGGTACTGCGTGATCGTGATGAGTTCGCAACCCGCGTCGTACAGGTCCTGGAGTGCCTCGCTGACTTCCTCACGGGTCTCGCCCATGCCGAGGATCAGGTTGGACTTGGTCACCAGACCGGCCTCGCGGGCCCGCGTGATGACCTCCAGGGAGCGCTCGTAACGGAAGCCGGGGCGGATCCGCTTGAAGATCCGCGGCACCGTCTCGACGTTGTGCGCCAGCACCTCGGGGCGCGAGGAGAAGACCTCGGCGAGCTGCTCGGGCTCCGCGTTGAAGTCGGGGATCAGCAGCTCGACCTTGGTGCGGCCGGCCTCCCGCTCCGCGGTCAGCGCGTGGATCTGGCGCACGGTCTCCGCGTACAGCCAGGCACCGCCGTCCTCCAGGTCGTCGCGTGCGACGCCGGTGATGGTGGCGTAGTTCAGGTCCATCGTGACGACGGACTCACCGACACGGCGGGGCTCGTCCAGGTCCAGCGCCTGCGGCTTGCCGGTGTCGATCTGGCAGAAGTCACAGCGCCGGGTGCATTGGTCACCACCGATGAGGAAGGTGGCCTCGCGGTCCTCCCAGCACTCGAAGATGTTGGGGCAGCCGGCCTCCTGGCACACCGTGTGCAGACCCTCGCTCTTCACGAGTTTCTGCAGCCGGTTGTACTCGGGGCCCATCTTCGCCCGGGTCTTGATCCACTCGGGCTTGCGCTCGATGGGGGTCTGGCTGTTCCGGACCTCAAGGCGCAGCATCTTGCGCCCGTCGGGTGCGACAGCGGACACTCCGGCACTCCCCTTTGCTTTCACTGCATTGGATTCTTCGGCGAACACCAGGGTACGCCCGTGGTTCAAACGGCTTTACGTGTGGCCAACCTGTGGCCGGCAGGGCCTATTCCCGGAGGGGTGCTCCGAGCGTCATGCCGTGGCCACGGCATCGTCCGTGCGCTCGATGGTGCGCGGGGCGAGCTCGGCGTTCTCCAGGACGTCCCTGAGGTGCTCCTCGATGACCGGGAGCACGTCCGCGATGGTGATGTCGCGGCCGAGCTCGTACGCCAGTGAGGTGACGCCCGCGTCCCGGATGCCGCACGGCACGATCCGGTCGAACCAGGTGTTGTCCGGGTTCACGTTGAAGGAGAAGCCGTGCATGGTCACGCCCTTGGCCACCCGGATGCCGATCGCCGCCAGCTTGCGGTCCTCGCGGCGCTGGCCGGCGTTGGACGGGGCGTACTCGGGGCCGTTCAGCCGGGCGTCGAACTCCTCGTCCTGCAGCCGCGGGTCGAAGTCCAGGGAGAGTCCGCCGATCGCCGGGCGGTCCTCGACCGGGTCACCCAGCACCCAGACGCCGCTGCGGCCCTCGACCCGGGAGGTCTCCACGCCGAACTCGGTGGCGGTACGGATCAGCGCGTCCTCCAGCCGGCGGACGTGCGCGACGACGTCCACCGGGCGGGGCAGCTTCTGGATCGGGTAGCCGACCAGCTGACCGGGACCGTGCCAGGTGATCTTGCCGCCGCGGTCCACGTCGATGACGGGAGTGCCGTCCAGTGGGCGCTCGCTGTCGGTCGTGCGCCGCCCGGCCGTGTAGACGGGCGGGTGTTCCAGCAGCAGACAGGTGTCCGGGACGGTGTCCTCGAATCTGGCCGCGTGCACCTCGCGCTGCTTCTGCCAGGCCTCCTGGTAGTCGACGGCTTCCCCGCCGAATCCCAGCCGGACGAACCGAAGCTCAGCCACGACAGATGCCTTCCTACTCGCGGTGCCGGGAGCCGGGGGTGCCCGGAGCCACGTCACCATGCACTGAAATCACGCCCCGGGCCACTGTACGACCGGCCCTCGGACGGTGGCCCGGCAGGTCTTCCCGTCAGCGCCAACCTCAATCCTCACACGATCGGATGAAAGCGAAGCGAACGTGGCTGTGACCGCTGCGGAGGCCGCTAAATTCACGCCGTTCCATAAGGGCTGCCCGCCCGGCCACGAAGGCAGGAGACCGTACAGCTGATGTCGGAACGACCTCCGCAGCGCACCCCCAACCGCCGACTCGCCTCTCTCATCACCGAGGCCGGCTTCTCCAACGCCGGCCTCGCCCGCAGAGTGGACCAACTCGGTCTGGAGCACGGCCTCGACCTGCGGTACGACAAGACGTCCGTGACCCGCTGGCTGCGCGGTCAGCAGCCCCGCGGGACCACCCCCGCGCTGATCGCCGAGGTCTTCACCCGGCGTCTCGGGCGCCGCCTCTCCGCGCAGGACCTGGGCCTCGACGCATGCGCCCCGGTCTACGCGGGCCTGGAGTTCGCGGCCACACCCGCGGAGGCGGTCGACATCGTCAGCGGGCTGTGGCGGAAGGACTCGGGCAGCCATGCGGAGCTGCGCAAGATCGCCTTCACTCCGGCCGGGCTCGTCGTCCCCAGCAGGGACTGGCTGATCGGACGGGCCGACGAGTGGGTGGGGCGGGGGAGCGAGCCCTCGCCCCAGGGGGCGCACGGCGTGACCGGAGGGGCCCACGCGGGCGGTGGGGCCGGCAGGTTAGCCGGGGCGACGGGAGTCGCCGAGGCCGGTGGTCCCGTGCGGCCCGGTGGCCCCGGCGGGGCGCGCGGAGTACCGGGAGCGCACGGCTCGTACGGGGCGCACAGCGGGGCGGGGGCAAACGGCACCGGCGGCCGCGGCGGCGCCCGTGGCCCCATGCCCTCCCGGCCCTCCGGCCCGTCCGTGCCACCAGGCTCTCTGGCCACCCCGGCCCCCGTGGGAACAGGGCTGCCGGGCGCCCCCGGCGTACCCCGGCAGCGGCAGTCCGACCGCAGCCCCGGCCAGCGGGTCAGCGGCGGCGATGTCGCCGCCCTGCGCTCGGTCGGCGAGCTCTTCCGCACCCTCGACAACGCCTACGGCGGCGGCCACGCCCGCCAGGCCCTCGTCCGGTACCTGGAGCACGAGACGGAACCCATGCTCCGCGGGACGTACGGGGAGGCCACCGGGCGCCGGCTCTTCTCCGCCGCCGCCGACCTGACCCGGCTGGCGGGCTGGACCTCGTACGACATCGCGGCCCACGGCCTGGCCCAGCGGTACTTCGTCCAGGCACTGCGGCTCGCCCAGGCAGCCGGGGACCGCGCGTACGGCAGCTACGTCCTGATCACCATGAGCCGGCAGGCGGTCTACCTCGGCCACGGCAGGGAAGCCGTACAGCTGGCCCGGGTGGCCCAGCAGGGCATCGGCCCGTCGGCGCCGCCCGTCGTCCAGGCCCTGCTGCATGCCGTCGAGGCACGCGGCCACGGGGTGCTCGGCGAGGCCAGGCCCTGCACCACCTCGCTGGCGCGGGCGGAACGCGCGCTGGAGATCGCCCGGCCCGGGGACGAGGTGCCGCACTGGGCGCGGTACTTCGACGAGGCCCAGCTCGCCGACGAGTTCGGGCACTGCCACCGGGACCTGCAGCAGTACCGGGCCGCGGCGCAGTACGCGGAGCGCTCCCTCCAGCTGCGCTCCCCGGCGTACGCCCGCAGCCGGCTGTTCTGCCGGGTGGTGCTGGCCTGCGCCCGGCTCGGGCTCGGCGAGCTCGACCAGGCGTGCGCGCTCGGCGCCGAGGCCGCCCAGCAGGCCGCGGAGATGCGATCGGTGCGGGCGACGGAGTACGTGCGCGACTTCGAGCGGCGCCTGGAGCCGTACCGGGACGCCGCCGCGGCACGGGGCTACCGCGACCGGGTCGCCGCGCTGGGCTGAGTCCGGGGCGGCCGACGGCGCGCCCCGGGCGTCGCGCCGCGACGGACATCGCAGCGGACAGCTCCTACGCCGCCTCGGGCAGCGCCGTCCCGTTTCCGCTCCCCGGCCGTACACCCAGGTCGGTGAGGATCGCCTCGGCCGCACGGCGGCCCGAGAACAGGGCGCCCTGGACCGTGCTGGTGTCGCGGTGGTCGCCGCACACGTACAGGCCGGCCAGCAGCCGCACCGGGCGGCACGGATCGTGCGGGGCCGGCATCGCGGGGACCGCCTCGGGGTCGTGGTGGGCGGCCAGCAGCTCCCAGTCGTCGGTGGAGGTGCCGTACAGCGCGGCCAGATGGGTGCGGACCGCGCGGTCCAGATCGGGCGGCGGGGTGCCGAGCACAGTCGAGCTGATCAGCGTACGGCCGTGCGGGGCGCGCGAGGGGTCGACCGCGCTCATCACCGCGGTGTGCGAGACCGGGCCCGAGCGGTCGGCGTCCAGCAGCAGCGCGGCGCCGGCCGGCGGGGGAGCGGGGGCGGTGTGGTGAAGGACCGTCACGGGGTGGAAGGACGGCACCCGCAGACCGGGCAGCAGTTCGGCGGCGGCACCTGCGCCGGTCGCCAACAGCAGGGAACGGCAGCCCAGTTCGCCGTGCTCCTTGGTGCGGACCGAGGTGATGTCGGCAGCCGTGACATGCACCCCCGTGCGCACGGTGCCGGGCGGCAGTGCGGCCGCGAGCAGTTCGGGCAGCGTCGCCGCGCCGCCCGCGGGCACGCACAGCCTGCCGCGCGCATAGCCGCGCAGGGCGAGGTCGGCGCATCGGCTGGACGTGCTGAGCCCGGGGTCGCTGAGCAGCGCGGAGAGCAGCGGGCGGAGGAAGCCGTTGACCGTACGGGAGGGCAGGCCGCGGTGGGACAGGGCGGCGAGCGCGGTCTGTTCGGGCCGGGCCAGGATGCGGGCGGACGGGGTGGCGGCGAGCCGGGACAGGGCGGCGGCCAGCCGGGCCTGGTCGATAGGCCCGCCCATCGGTGGCCGGGGGGCGCTTGCGAGGGCGCGCGCCGCCTTGAATGCGCCCCGCGCGCCCCGTACATCGCCGGTCCGGTACTGACGGCCCTCACTGTGGACGAGGACCCCCGGGGCGAAGTTGCGCAGCACCAGCCCTTCGAGACCCGGCGTCGTGCGCAGAGCCGGGTAGGAGGTGCTGAGGAGCGGGCCGAGGTGGTCGAGCCGGAAGCCGTCCAGGTCGGCGGTGGTCATCCGGCCGCCGACCCGGGGGCCGGCCTCCAGGACGCTGACACTTACCCCTGCGCTGGTCAATCGCTGGGCTGCTGACAGGCCGGCGATCCCGGCCCCGATGATGACGACGTCCGCGTGGTGTGCCGTGCTGAGCACGTGCCCCTCCCCGAGTCGGCGCAACTGCTGGGAGGGTTTTGCCCCCAACAGGCCCCCGGAATGCCCGAGTTCGCAAGGAGGCTAGGAGGGCGGCCGACGAAGACGCAGTCGCGCGCACCCGGGGCACCGTTGCACGGGGTCGCATGTCCGTCCGATTCCGCGGAGGGGGCGCCTTGCAGGCAGGGCGCCCCGGCCGGTGCAGGGCTCAGCGCAGTGCCGCGCGGATCGCCGCGTCGATTCCCGGGAAGGCGAACACGAAGCCCGAGTCCAGCAACTGACCCGGCAGCACCCGCTGGCTGGCCAGCACGTCCTCCGCGAAGTCCCCCAGGACGATCCGCAGGGCCGGTGCCGGAGCCGTGAAGAGCGTGGGGCGGTGCAGCACCCGCCCCATCGCGGCCGTCACCTCGCTGTTGGTGACGGGGTCGGGTCCGGTCAGGTTCACCGGGCCCGACAGCGACTCCGTGTCCAGGACGTGGCGCAGCGCCGCGACCTCGTCGTGCAGCGCGATGAAGCTCCAGTACTGGCGCCCGTTGCCCAGCCGGCCGCCCAGCCCCGCCCGGAACAGCGGGAAGAGCCGGCCCCAGGCGCCGCCCTCGCGGCCGACGACCAGACCGGTGCGCGCGTGCACCGTCCGTACGCCCGCCTCCTGGGCGGCGGCCGTGGCCGCCTCCCACTCCACGCAGACGGACGGCAGGAAGCCCTCACCGGCCGGGGCGCTCTCGTCGACGGCGCGGTCCCCGGTGTCGCCGTAGTAGCCGATCGCCGACCCGGACAGCAGCACCTTCGGCGGTACGTCCAGCGAGGCGATCGCCTCCGCGACTGCCGCGGTACCGAGCACCCGGCTGTCCCGGATCTCCTGCTTGTACGCGGCTGTCCAGCGGTGGTCGCCGACCCCGGCCCCGGCGAGATGGACGACGGCGTCGCAGCCCACCAGGCCCGCCACGTCGACGTACCCGCGCCTGGGGTCCCACTCCACCTCGTCGCCGGCCCGCGCCGGGTGCCGCACGAGGCGTACCACCTCGTGCCCGTCGGCCCGCAGCGAGCGCACCAGCGCCGCTCCGATGAGTCCGGATGCTCCGGTGACAGCGATACGGGAGTGCAGCATGGGGTCCATCCTGCCCCAGCGGCCCCGACGGGCCCACCTGCCGGGCCCGTTGGAGTTATCGGTGTGTGTGCCGGGTGGCGAAACGGGGCTGACCGGAGAAGGGGCGCCGTGGCACAGTGACGCGCATGCCCGAGATCCACGCGCACTCCATCCGCCCCGCCACCCCCTCCGACGAAGCCGCTCTCGGTGAACTCGACCGCGCCACCTGGTCGACGCTGCACGCCGTGATGCCCAGGCCGCAGCCGCCGTACGCGCCGTTCTTCGACGAACACCACCGGCCCGAGGACTTCCTGGTGGCCGAGGAGCGGGACGACACGGGCGAGCTGCGCCTGGCCGGGTACACCAGGCTGGTCCCGCCGACCCCGCTGGCCTGCAACACGCATGTCCGGCAGATACAGGGCCTCGCCGTGGCCGACTGGGCGCGCGGCCGCGGTGTCGCCAGGGCCCTGCTGCGGGCCGCCTTCGCGGCGGCGCGCGGCGACGGGGCGAACCGGATGACCCTGCGGGTGCTCGGGCCCAACGCGCCCGCGCGCGCCCTGTACGAGTCGGAGGGGTTCGTCGTCGAGGGAGTGCTGCCCGGTGAGTTCTTCCTGAACGGGCGTTACGTCGACGACGTGATGATGGGCCGCTCGCTCGCCCCGTGACCCCTGGGGCCTGCCCGGCGGATCAGGGGCGGACAGGTCCTCGTCCGTCGCTCAGTCCTTGAGCAGCCGCATGCCGCCCATGAGTTCGTGCAGGCAGCGCACCGCCAGATCGGCGGGTGAGCCGGGCCCGGCCGTCGGCGCGTCCGTCTCCGCCCAGGCCTCCAGCGCGACACGGACCGCGTCCGTGGCGGCGGCCGCGGCGAGCCGGACCTCCAGCGGGTCGGCCCCGTCGCCCGCCAGTCGGGTCAGCACCGGGAGCAGCCGCTCCTCCGAATCCTGATTGACCCGGTACCAGACGGCGCGCAGCGCCGGGTCGTCCGCCGCGGCCCGCAGCAGCCCGCGCGTCCAGCCGAGCTGCTCGGCGCCGTCCGCGCCCGGCACCCGGAGCGCCTCGGTGACCGCCTGCTCCAGGGCCCCGGCGAGCGGGGCCCCGGGCTCGGCCGCTTCCAGCAGCGCCCGCCAGCGCTCGGCGCCGCCGGAGAGCAGCGGGCCCACCGCGTCCTGCTTGGAGCGGAAGTAGCGGTAGAAGGTGCGCAGCGCCACGCCTGCCCGGCCGGCGATGTCCTCCGCCGTGGTGCCGTCGGGCCCCCGCTCGGCGAAGAGCGAGGCCGCGGCGCGCGCGATGTCCAGCTGAGTCGCGGCCTTGCGGCGCTCGGTGAGGGACGGCTGGGTCGGCTCGGTGCTCATTCCCGGGAGATTACCTCGGCAGGGGAGAGGTGTGCGCGAAATGCCTTCATGGCAAAACGTGCCATCCAGGCGTACGGTGGACATTGATCGGGACGTCATCGGGGCGCCGCCGAGACGCTTCGGGACAGCAGTCACCGGGCAGTCACCGGGATCGGGAGAGATACAGGCATGAACCGCTACGAAGGCCGCCGCGCACTTATCACCGGGGCCGGCTCCGGCATCGGACAGGCCACCGTCCACCGCCTCCTCGCCGAGGGCGGCCGCGTCGTCGCGGCCGACGTCAACGAGGCCGGGCTGAAGGCCACCCACGACACGGCCGTGGCGAACGGCACCGCCGGGCGCCTCACCACCCTCGTCCTGGACATCTCGGACGAGGCCGCGGTCCGGGCGGGCGTCGCCTCCGCCGTGGAGACCCTCGGCGGGCTCGACGTCCTGGTCAACGCGGCCGGAATCCTGCGCTCCGAGCACACCCACAAGACGACGCTGGAGTTCTTCAACAAGATCATCGCGGTCAACCTCACGGGTACGTTCCTGATGATCCGCGAGGCGATACCGGCCCTGCTGGCGGGCGACGAGCCGGTCGTGGTGAACTTCTCCTCCACCTCGGCGAGCTTCGCGCACCCCTACATGTCGGCGTACGCGGCGAGCAAGGGCGGCATCCAGTCGATGACGCACGCGCTGGCGAGCGAGTACAGCAAGCAGGGGCTGCGGGTCGTCGCCGTCGCGCCCGGCTCGATCTCCTCCGACATGACCAGCGGCAACGGTCCGGGGCTGCCCGCCGATGCCGACATGTCGCTCTTCATGAAGCTGGCCCCGGCGCTCGGGGCGGGCTTCGCCAGCCCGGACACCGTCGCCGGCGTCGTCGCGATGCTCGGCTCCCGGGACGGGGCCTTCATCACCGGTACGGAGATCCGGATCGACGGCGGAACCCACTTCTGAGGCGACGGCCCGGCAGCGCCCGTCAGCCGGGCCCGAACCGTGCCCAGAGCGAGGGGAAGCGCTCCGCCAGGGCCGCGTCGTCCTCGAAGCTCACGGGGGTGCCCTCGGGCTCGGCGGCCTGGGGCGGCAGGCCGAGGTCCGGGGCGACCACGCCGGTGAGCTGTTCGTACGCCTCGTCGGCGGCGTAGCCGAGATCCTCGGCGTCCCCGTCGATCTCCTCGTCGAAGTCGTCGAGGAGATCGGCGAGGCTGTCCGGGTCGTGCAGAGCACCCTCGAAGATCTCCCGGCCCTGGCCGATCAGCCAGCAGCGGAAGAAGTCGAAGGCGTCGTCGCTCGCCCCGCCGAGCAGCACGGCGGCGGCGCCCCACAGATCCCAGCGGTAGGCGCGGTTGAAACGGGCCTCGAAGTGCCTGGCGAAGTCCAGCACCGCGTCGGGATCGAGCCGCACCAGCCGTTCGACGAGCAGGTCGGCCTGGTCCTCGGGGTCGCCCTCGGCGGCCGCGCGGGTGCTGTCGACGATCTCCCAGAACTCCGTCTCGTCCATCACGGGTCAAGCATCGGCCCTGGCGCCGGGCCACGCACGCGGACGCGGGGAGAAGCAACCCTCAGTGATAGAGCTCGCGCAGGCGTTCGGCGGCCGCGGCGAAACGGTCCCGCAGGGCGGCCGGTTCCAGCACCTCCGACTCCGGCCCCAGGGCCAGCAGTTGGCTGTACGCGACCTCGTCGGACTCGACCCGCAGGGTGACCGTGAGCCACCCCTCGGCATCGGGCGGGCCGGCCGCTTCGAGGGCGTCGTGGACCGCCGAACGGTCCATGGTGTACGGCAGTCGGCGTACGCCCTCCGGCGACACCCGTACCGTCACCTCGGTCCGCAGGAGCGACCGGGCGAACTGGGCGGCCCGCTCGTCCCAGAAGCCCGGCAGATCGAACTCCTCGTCGCGCTCGAACCGCTCGTCGGACACCGCCACGGCCGAGAACCGGTCGATCCGGTACACCCGGAAATCGTCTCCCACCCGGGCGCAGACGTACCAGACCCCGGCCTTCAGGACGAGCCCGTACGGTGCCATCTCCCGCTCCACCTCGCCGTCCGGGCCGCCCCGGCGATAGCGGGCACGGACGATCCGGTCGTCCCACACGGCCTCGGCGACGGCCGGCAGCAGTTCGGGCGTGACCGGTTCCTGGTACCAGCCGGGAGCATCCAGGTGGAAGCGCCGGCCGGCACTGTCGGAGGCGTCCCGCAGCGAGGGCAGCAGGGCCGCCGACACCTTGAGCCGGGCGGCGGACGCGGCGTCCTCCAGGCCCATCTCGCGCAGGGCGGACGGCAGTCCGGAGAGGAAGAGCGCCTCGGCCTCGTCACGGGCGAGACCGGTGAGGCGGGTGCGGTAACCGCCGACCAGCCGGTAGCCCCCGGCCCGGCCCCGGTCCGCGTACACCGGGACGCCCGCTTCCGAGAGCGCCTGGGCGTCCCGGGTCACGGTCCGCTCGGACACCTCCAGCTCACGGGCGAGCTCGGCGGCGGTCATGGCGGGGCGGGACTGCAGGAGCAGCACCATTCTGATGAGACGGGCAGCACGCATGCGGCCATTGTGGCCGCATGCCACGCGGGGCGGCCGGGCGTACCCGGCCGCCCTCACGGTCAGAGCCCGTACCGCTCCCGGGCCTCCTTGACCGCGGACGCGGTCACCTCGCCGCGGCGGGCCAGCTGGGCCAGGGCCGCGACCGCGACCGACTGCGCGTCGACGCCGAAGTGGCGGCGGGCCGCGTCGCGGGTGTCGGAGAGGCCGAAGCCGTCCGTGCCGAGCGAGGACCAGTCCTGCTCCACCCACTGGCTGATCTGGTCCGGGACCTGACGCATCCAGTCGCTGACCGCGACGACCGGACCCGGTGCGCCCTCCAGCGCCTGGGTCACGTACGGCACCCGCTGCTCACCGCGGAGCAGCGCCTCGTCGCACTCCAGCGCCTCGCGGCGCAGCTCGCCCCAGGAGGTGGCGGACCAGACGTCGGCCGTGACACCCCAGTCCGCGGCCAGCAGCTCCTGCGCCCGAAGGGCCCAGTGGATGGCCGTACCGGAGGCCAGCAGCTGGACCCGCGGGGCGTCCGCCGAGGCAGGCGTGCCCTCCTTGAAGCGGTACAGGCCCTTGACGATGCCCTCCTCGACGCCTTCCGGCATCGCGGGCTGCGGCTTCGGCTCGTTGTAGACCGTCAGGTAGTAGAAGACGTTCTCGGCCTCGGGGCCGTACATCCGGCGCAGACCGTCCTTGACGATCACCGCGATCTCGTACGCGAACGCCGGGTCGTAGTTGAGCGACGCGGGGTTCGTGGCGGCGATCAGCTGCGAGTGGCCGTCCGCGTGCTGGAGGCCCTCACCGGTCAGCGTCGTACGGCCCGCGGTGGCGCCGACGATGAAGCCCTTGCCGAGCTGGTCGGCGAGCTGCCACATCTGGTCGCCGGTCCGCTGCCAGCCGAACATCGAGTAGAAGATGTAGAAGGGGATCATCGTCTCGCCGTGCGTCGCGTACGACGTCGAGGCGGCGATGAAGTCGGCCATGGCCCCGGCCTCGGTGATCCCCTCGTTGAGGATCTGGCCGTCCTTGGCCTCCTTGTAGTACATCAGCTGGTCGCGGTCGACCGGCTCGTACGTCTGGCCCAGCGGCGAGTAGATACCGGCCGACGGGAACAGCGACTCCATACCGAAGGTACGGGCCTCGTCCGGGACGATCGGAACCCAGCGCCTGCCGGTCTCCTTGTCCCGCATCAGGTCCTTGACCAGGCGCACGAAGGCCATGGTCGTGGCCATCTCCTGCTTGCCGGACCCCTTCTTGAGGGCGGCGAACGCGCGCTCCTCCGGCTGGGGCAGCGCCACGGCGTGCACCCGGCGGGCCGGAGCGGGACCGCCGAGGGCGGCGCGGCGCTCCTGGAGGTAACGGACCTCGGGGGAGTCGGCGCCCGGGTGGCCGTAGGGCACCAGGCCGTCGGCGAAGGCGCTGTCCGGGATCGGGAGTCCGAGCAGCTCGCGCATGTCCTTGAACTCGTCGACGGACAGCTTCTTCATCTGGTGGTTGGCGTTCTTGGACTCGAAGCCCTTGCCGAGCGTGAAGCCCTTCACCGTCTGGGCGAGGATCACGGTCGGCGCGCCCTTGTGCGCCAGGGCCGCCCGGTACGCCGCGTACACCTTGCGGGCCTCGTGGCCGCCGCGCGAGGTGTAGAAACACTCGGCGATCTTCGCGTCGGTGAGCAGCTTCGCCAGCTCGGCGAGGGCGGGCTCGGCGCCGAAGAAGTGCTCGCGGATGTACGCGACATCGCGGGTGGCGTACGTCTGGAACTGCGCGTCCGGGACCTCCCGGAGCCGGCGGACCAGCGCGCCCGTGGTGTCCAGCTGGAACAGCTCGTCCCAGGCGCTGCCCCAGAGCGTCTTGACGACGTTCCAGCCGGCGCCGCGGAACGCGCCCTCCAGCTCCTGGACCACGCGGAAGTTGGCGCGGACCGGGCCGTCGAGGCGCTGCAGGTTGCAGTTGATGACGAAGGTCAGGTTGTCGAGCCGCTCACGGGCCGCGAGGGCGAGGGCGGCGGTCGACTCGGGCTCGTCCATCTCGCCGTCGCCGAGGAAGGCCCATACGTGCGAGTTCGACGTGTCCTTGATGTTGCGGTTGGCGAGGTAGCGGTTGAAGCGCGCCTGGTAGATCGCCGAGAGCGGGCCGAGGCCCATCGACACGGTGGGGAACTCCCACAGCCAGGGCAGCCGCCGCGGATGCGGGTAGGAGGGCAGGCCGTCGCCGCCCGCCTCCTGGCGGAAGTTGTCGAGCTGCTGCTCGCTCAGCCGGCCGTCGAGGAAGGCGCGGGCGTAGATGCCGGGGGAGGCGTGGCCCTGGATGTAGAGCTGGTCGCCGGAGCCGTCCCCCTCCTTGCCGCGGAAGAAGTGGTTGAAGCCGGTCTCGTACAGCCAGGCCGCCGAGGCGAAGGTGGCGATGTGGCCGCCGACGCCGAAGCGCGCGCCACGGGTGACCATCGCGGCCGCGTTCCAGCGGTTCCAGGCGGTGATCCGGGACTCCATCTCCAGGTCGCCGTCGAAGGCGGGCTCCGCGGAGGTGGGGATGGTGTTGACGTAATCGGTCTCCAGCAGCTTGGGCAGCGCGATGCCGGCGCCCTCCGCGTGCTGGAGCGAGCGCCGCATCAGGTACGCGGCGCGGTGCGGGCCCGCGGCCGTGGTGACGGCGTCCAGGGAGGCCGCCCATTCGGCGGTCTCCTCGGGGTCACGGTCCGGGAGCTGGTCGAGCTCGCTCGGAAGCTTTCCTACGGGGTCGGTCATGATCGCCGCCTTCCGGAGTGGAGGGGGGTGGAGAAGGCCCTGACTGGCAGGACAGGGCGATGGGGCCGGTGGGCCCGCGAATGAACTGTAAGTCGCCGATCGATGATCGATCAAAGGCTGAAGCGCAAAACTTCTCGATATGAAGAAAGTGGCATGCGGTGCCTCGGAATGGGGCACGGAGTGACGGGATTTAACGCACAAAAGGGGCGTCCGCCTGCACAGGCGAGCACCCCTTGCGACGGATGTGTACGGTCCTCAGGCGCGCGGCGCGCAGCCGAGTACGTGCGCCTTGACCAGTACCCCGATGTCCGGGTCCTTGCGCAGGAACGCCTCGATGAGCGCCTCGTGCTCCTCCGCGTACGACTTCTGCACCGTGCCCAGCCACCGGATCGACAGGGCGGTGAACACCTCGATGCCCAGCCCCTCCCAGGTGTGCAGCAGCACCGCGTTCCCGGCGGCCCGCACCATCTCGCGGTGGAAGCCCACGGTGTGCCGTACCTGCGCCTCGCCGTCGGCCAGCCGGTCCGCCTCGTAGAGCGCCGTCACATGCGGGGTGAGGCGCGAGCAGTCCTCGCCGAGGACCGGGGCCGCCAGCTCCGCCGCGATCTGCTCCAGGCCGGCCCGTACCGGGTAGCTCTCCTCCAGGTCGGCGGCGGTGAGATTGCGGACCCGTACGCCCTTGTTGGGGGCCGACTCGATCAGCCGGAGCGTCTCCAGCTCCCGCAGCGCCTCGCGTACCGGCGTCTGGCTGACCTCCAGCTCGGTGGCGATCCGGCGCTCCACGATCCGCTCACCGGGCTTCCAGCGCCCGCTGACGATCCCGTCCACGATGTGCTCGCGGATCTGTTCGCGCAGCGAGTGGACGACGGGCGGGGTCATGAGGGGCTCCTTCGGGGCAAACCGGTGCTTCCGCACCATCACGATTGCCGGGGCGACCGATGGTGTCTAGGGCCTGTCCGGCGGATCAGGGTCGGACAGACCCTAGACAATACGGCGGCGCCCCCGTCCGGAAGTGTTCCGGACGGGGGCGCCGCTGGTGAGGCTGGTTACAGCCGTGGTGCTCAGAGGCCGAGCTCGACCTCGAACTCACCGGCCTCCAGGATCGCCTTGACCGAGGTCAGGTAACGGGCGGCGTCCGCGCCGTCCACCAGACGGTGGTCGTAGGAGAGCGAGAGGTACGTCATGTCGCGCACCGCGATCGTCTCGCCGAGGTCCGGGTGGTCGATGACCACCGGGCGGCGGACCGTGGCACCGATGCCCAGGATGGCTGCCTGGTTCGGGGGCACGATGACGGTGTCGAACAGCGCACCGCGCGAGCCGGTGTTGCTGATGGTGAAGGTGGCACCGGACATGTCGTCCGGCGTCAGGCCGCCACCGCGGGCCTTGCCGGCCAGCTCGGCGGTCTTCTTCGAGATACCGGCGATGTTCAGGTCGCCCGCACCCTTGATGACCGGGGTCATCAGACCCTTCTCGGCGTCCACGGCGATGCCGATGTTCTCCGAGTCGAAGTACGTGATGGTGCCCTCGTCCTCGTTGATCCGGGCGTTGATGACCGGGTGGGCCTTCAGCGCCTGGGCCGCCGCCTTCACGAAGAACGGCATCGGGGACAGCTTGACGCCCTCACGGGCGGCGAACGCGGCCTTCGCCTGGTTGCGCAGCTTCATCAGCTTGGTGATGTCGACCTCGACGACCGAGGTCAGCTGGGCCTGCGAGTGCAGCGCCTTCATCATGTTGTCGCCGATGACCTTGCGCATGCGGGTCATCTTGACCGTCTGACCGCGCAGCGGGGAGGCCTCCAGCTTCGGCGCCTTCGAGGCGGCCGGAGCAACGGCGGCCGGAGCCGGGGCAGCTGCGGCGGCCTTGGCGGCCTCCGCGGCGGCGACGACGTCCTGCTTGCGGATGCGGCCACCGACGCCGGTGCCCTTGACCGCGCCCAGGTCGACGCCGCTCTCGGCGGCGAGCTTGCGGACCAGCGGCGTGACGTACGCGCCGTCGTCACCGGAGGTCGCGGCGGGGGCGGCCGGGGTGACCGGAGCCGGAGCGGCGACGGGCGCCGGAGCGGCCGGGGCCACCGGAGCCGGAGCCGCGACCGGGGCGGCGGGCGCCACCGGGGCCGGAGCCGGCGCGGGAGCGGCCGGAGCGACCGGTGCCGGGGCGGCGACCGGGGCGGCCGGAGCCGGGGCGGCGACGGGTGCCGGAGCGGCCGGGGCCGGGGCAGCAGCCGGAGCGGCACCGGCGGCACCGATGACGGCGAGCTTGGCGCCGACCTCGGCGGTCTCGTCCTCGGCGACGACGATCTCCAGCAGCACACCGGAAACCGGGGCCGGGATCTCGGTGTCGACCTTGTCCGTGGAGACCTCCAGGAGGGGCTCGTCCTCCGTGACCTCCTCGCCGACCTCCTTCAGCCAGCGGGTGACGGTGCCCTCGGTGACGCTCTCGCCGAGCGCCGGAAGGGTGACGTCGGTACCGGCGGTGCCACCGGCCGGTGCGGCGGCGGCCGGGGCCTCGGCTGCGGGGGCCGGGGCTGCGGCGGGGGCCTCGGCGACCGGCGCCGGGGCCGGGGCGGCCGCGGGCTCGGCGGCCGGAGCCGCGGCGGCCACGGGTGCACCCGTGCCGTCGTCGATGATGGCCAGCTCGACGCCGACCTCGACGGTCTCGTCCTCGGCGACCTTGATGGCGGCCAGGATGCCGGCCGCGGGGGCCGGGATCTCGGTGTCGACCTTGTCGGTCGAAACCTCGAGCAACGGCTCGTCGGCCTCGACGCGCTCGCCCTCGGCCTTCAGCCAGCGGGTGACAGTTCCCTCGGTGACGCTCTCGCCGAGCGCCGGAAGGGTTACGGAAACCGACATGGTTTCAGTTGCTCCTTACGAAAGTGCGGAAGTGGGTCGGTCGTCGCGCCCGGTCGACTGGATCAGTCGTGGGAGTGCAGGGGCTTGCCGGCGAGGGCCAGGTGCGCCTCGCCCATCGCCTCGTTCTGCGTCGGGTGGGCGTGGATGAGCTGCGCGACCTCGGCGGGCAGCGCCTCCCAGTTGTAGATCAGCTGGGCTTCGCCGACCTGCTCGCCCATACGGTCACCGACCATGTGGACGCCGACCACGGCACCGTCCTTGACCTGGACGAGCTTGATCTCGCCCGCGGTCTTGAGGATCTTGCTCTTGCCGTTGCCCGCGAGGTTGTACTTCAGAGCGACGACCTTGTCCGCGCCGTAGAGCTCCTTGGCCTTGGCCTCGGTGATGCCCACGGAGGCGACCTCGGGGTGGCAGTACGTCACCCGCGGCACACCGTCGTAGTCGATCGGAACGGTCTTCAGACCGGCCAGCCGCTCCGCCACCAGGATGCCCTCGGCGAAGCCGACGTGCGCGAGCTGGAGCGTCGGGGCCAGGTCACCCACGGCCGAGATGGTCGGCACGTTGGTCTGCATGTACTCGTCGACGAGGACGTAACCGCGGTCCATCGCGACGCCGGCCTCCTCGTAGCCCAGGCCCTGCGAGACCGGGCCGCGGCCGATGGCGACCAGCAGCACCTCTGCCTCGAAGGTCTTGCCGTCGGCGAGGGTCACGCGGACGCCGTCCTGCGTGTACTCGGCGCTCTGGAAGAACGTACCGAGGTTGAACTTGATGCCGCGCTTGCGGAAGGCGCGCTCAAGAAGCTTCGAGCTGTTCTCGTCCTCGACCGGGACGAGGTGCTTCAGGCCCTCGATGATCGTCACGTCGGTGCCGAAGGACGTCCACGCCGAGGCGAACTCGACGCCGATGACGCCGCCGCCCAGCACGATCGCGGACTTCGGGACGCGGTCCAGCTTCAGCGCGTGGTCCGACGAGATGATGCGGTTGCCGTCGATCTCCAGGCCCGGCAGCGACTTCGGCACGGAGCCGGTCGCGAGCAGCACGTGGCGGCCCTGGACGCGCTGGCCGTTCACATCCACCGAGGTGGGGGAGGAGAGCCGTCCCTCACCCTCGATGTAGGTGACCTTGCGCGAGGCGATGAGACCCTGCAGACCCTTGTACAGGCCCGAGATCACGTCGTCCTTGTACTTGTGGACGGCGTCGATGTCGATGCCCTCGAAGGTGGCCTTGACACCGAACTGCTCGGACTCGCGCGCCTGGTCGGCGATCTCACCGGCGTGCAGCAGGGCCTTCGTGGGGATACAGCCGTTGTGCAGGCAGGTGCCGCCGACCTTGCCCTTCTCGATCAGAGCGACGTCCAGGCCCAGCTGCGCTCCGCGCAGGGCCGCGGCGTAACCGCCGCTACCACCGCCGAGGATCACTAGGTCGAAAACGGTGCTGGCGTCGTTCGCCACGTCACGTCCTCCATGCATGTGCGCCGTACGCCGGGCCCCGTCGCTGGGGTGTGACCGGCCGGTCGGCTGGTGTTCGGCCGCTTTTGTCATTCGGCCCTGTGGTGGGGGCCCTGTCCTGCCGAGAACCCATCTTCGCACTTGTTGACGGTGGGCGGGACGCGGGGCCCGGGTCTGAGACGGATGATCATCCGTCTCAGGGGGTTACCGCTGCGTAGACCCCTACTGATTTCGTCGAGAGCGAAACCTGCCGGATCCGTGCGGCGATGCCATGGGAGCAACACGTACGGCCCCGGACCTATGCCCGGGGCCGTACGTCACAGCTGCGGCCTCAGCCGAGGTCTCCGGCGGCGGTGCGCTCGGCCAGCTTGACGAGCGTACGGACCGCGGAGCCGGTGCCGCCCTTCGGCGTGTAGCCGTACGGTGCACCCTCGTGGAAGGCCGGACCGGCGATGTCCAGGTGCGCCCAGGCGATGCCCTCGCCCACGAACTCCTGCAGGAACAGACCGGCCACCAGGCCGCCGCCCATCCGCTCGCCCATGTTGGCGATGTCGGCGGTCGGGGAGTCCATGCCCTTGCGCAGGTCGGCGGGGAGCGGCATCGGCCAGGAGGCCTCGCCGACCTCCTCGGCGATCTCGTGGATGGAGGTACGGAAGGCGTCGTCGTTCGCCATGATGCCGAAGGTGCGGTTGCCCAGCGCCAGCACCATCGCGCCGGTCAGGGTCGCCACGTCGACGATCGCGTCCGGGTTCTCCTCGGAGGCGCGGGTCAGCGCGTCGGCGAGGACGAGCCGGCCCTCGGCGTCCGTGTTGAGCACCTCGACGGTCTTGCCGCTGTACATGCGGAGCACGTCACCGGGGCGGGTGGCGTTGCCCGACGGCATGTTCTCGGCGAGCGCCAGCCAGCCGGTGACGTTGACCCGGAGGCCGAGGCGGGCGGCCGCGACGACGGTCGCGAACACGGCGGCGGCGCCGCTCATGTCGCACTTCATCGTCTCGTTGTGGCCGGCCGGCTTCAGCGAGATGCCGCCCGAGTCGTAGGTGATGCCCTTGCCGACCAGGGCCAGGGTCTTCTCCGCCTTCGGGTGCGTGTAGGCGAGCTTCACCAGACGCGGGCCGTGGGACGAGCCCTGGCCGACGCCCAGCAGACCGCCGAAGCCGCCCTTGACGAGCGCCTTCTCGTCGAGGACCTGCACCTTGATGCCGTGCTCCTTGCCCGCGGCGGTGGCCACGGCGGCGAAGGACTCGGGGTACAGGTCGTTCGGCGGGGTGTTGATCAGGTCGCGGGCGCGGTTGATCTCCTCGGCCAGCGCGACGGCGCGCTCGGCGGCCGCCTTGAACGCCTTGTCGCGCGGCTTGGTGCCGAGCAGGGCGACCTCACCGAGCGGCAGCTTCGCGCCGTTGCCGTTCTTCTTGCCCTTGGGGGCGAGCTTGTTCTCGCCGCCCTGGTACGCGGTGAAGGCGTACGCGCCCAGGAGCGCGCCCTCGGCGATCGCCTCGGCGTCCTCGGTGGACGCGACGGGCAGCGCGAAGCCGGCCTTCTTCGAGCCGGTCAGGGCACGGGCGGCCGAGCCCGCGGCCTTGCGCAGCGCCTCGGCGTCGTACGCCTCGTCCTTCTCCGGGACGGCGCCGAGCCCGACCGCGATGACGACCGGGACCTTGAGGCCGTCGGGTGCGGGGAGCTTGGTCACCTCGCCCTCGGCACCTGCGGCGCCCAGGGCCTCCAGGACGGTGGCGAGCTTTCCGTCGAACGCCTTGTCCACGGCCTCGGCGCCCGGTGCGAGAACCGGCCCCTTGGCGCCCTTGGCGACGCCGACGACGAGTGCGTCGGCGCGCAGCGTCGCCGCACCGGCAGTGCTGAGAGTGAGAGCAGTCACGGTGGTGAAATCTCGCTTCCGTTGAGTTCGTTGTCGGTCGAGGGGTGGGCCGACCGTGCCCGGCGCATCGTAGACGCCGCCGCAATGTGCCGGTAATGAGCCTACGCGCGCCGTTGCCGCAGGATCACGGCGGCGGGCCGTCGGTGGCCTGTAGTGGAGGCACGGCTCCGGTCCCGGGTGTCCCGGCCGGGGTCCGTGCAGCCGGAACCGATCGTGGCCGTAGGGTCGTTGGCGGTGCCGGACCGACAAGGGGAGAACCATGCGCGCCCGTGGGGCTGCACGCGTGACGGGAGGGGACCGGGCGCTGCCCGTCGCCGTACTGATTCTGCTGGCCCTGCTGGCCGGCTGCACGTCGGCGCCAGAACCCTCCGGGAAGGGCCGCTGGCGGCCGGAGCCGGGCATCGGCTGGCAGTGGCAGCTCTCCGGCCGGCTGGACCCGACGGTGGACGTCCCGGTGTACGACATCGACGGCTTCGACCACAAGGCATCGGCGGTCGACGATCTGCACCGCCGGGGCCGCAAGGTGATCTGCTACCTCTCCACCGGCGCCTGGGAGGACTTCCGTCCGGACGCCGGGAAGTTCCCCGAGTCGGTACGGGGGAAGGGCAACGGCTGGGAGGGCGAGTACTGGCTCGACATCCGCCGTACGGACATCCTGGAGCCGCTGATGGAGCGGCGGATCGAGATGTGCGCCGAGAAGGGGTTCGACGCGGTGGAGCCCGACAACATGGACGGCTACCGCAACCGCACCGGCTTCCCGCTGACCGCCGCCGACCAGTTGCGCTACAACCGGCTCATCGCCCGGATCGCCCACCGCCACGGGCTCGCCGTCGGCCTGAAGAACGACCTGGGGCAGATCCCGGAGCTGGAGCCGGACTTCGACTTCGCGGTCAACGAGCAGTGCGCGCAGTACGAGGAGTGCGAGAAGCTCACCCCGTTCGTGAAGGCGGGCAAGGCCGTCTTCCACGTCGAGTACGAGCTGCCCGTCGCCCGGTTCTGCGCCGATTCGCGGCGGCTGGGGCTCAGCTCGCTGCTGAAGAAGTACGAACTGGGCGTGTGGCGCCAGGAGTGCCCGAAGGCCCGCGCCTGAGCCAGACGAGAGGCCCTAACCGAGCGTCAGGGCCACCAGGGCCGCCGTCGCCGCAGTCTCCGCCAGCGCGCCGAAGACATCGCCGGTCACCCCGCCGAAGCGCCGCACGCAGTGCCGCAGCAGGAGCTGGGCGACACCGAGCGCGGCCAGCGCGGCCAGCGCGTGGTGCAGCGCCCCGTACCCGCCGAGCAGCGCACCGGCACCCGCGCAGCCCGCGACCACCACCGCACCGACCGCCACCGCGCCCCGCCCCGTGACCGTGCCCGCCACCGCCGCACCCAGCCCCTCCGGACGGGCCGGCGGCACGCCCCGGCGGGAGGCCAGGGTGAGGGCGAGCCGGGCGGTGACCGCGGCGACGGCCGCCGCCACCGCACCGTGCGCCCAGCTCCGCCCGTACAGCTCGTGGAGCGCCGCGACCTGGGCCAGCAGCACGAACAGCAGGGTGATCACACCGAACGGCCCAATGTCGGACTGCTTCATGATCCGCAGGGCGTCGTCGGCGGGCTTGCCGCTGCCCAGGCCGTCGGCGGTGTCCGCGAGACCGTCCAGATGCAGACCCCGGGTCAGTACGGCGGGAACGGCGGCCGAGGCGACCGCGGCGAGCAGCGGCCCCGAGCCGAGCAGCAGCAACAGGCCGCCGGGCACCGCCGCGAGCAGCCCCACGACGAGGCCGGCGAGCGGCGCGCACAGCATCCCGGCGCGGGCGGCCTCGCGGTCCCAGCGGGTGACGCGGACGGGGAGCACGGTCAGGGTGCCGAAGGCGAAGCGGATGCCATGGCTGTTCAGGGAGGTCACGGCGCGCAGGCTAATCGGTGCGCCCGGCCGATAGATTGCCCATAACGCGACAGAAAATGACAGAAGCGGCTTATCGGGAGTGGGTGGCATGGGTCACTGGTTCGATCAGAACATCGTCGAGCCGGGAAAGCTGCCGCTGCTCCTCGCCCTGGCCGCCTTCGTGCTCACCTTCGCGATCACCCGGGTCATCACCCGGATGATCCGGGCGGAGAAGGGCCCGTTCCGCAACTTCACACCTGGCGGCATGCACATCCACCACGTGGTCCCCGGAGTGGTGCTGAGCGTCGTCGGCGGCTTCGGCGCGGTCGCCAGCGGGCGGCAGGGCGTCACCGCGGGGATCTGCGCCGTGGTCTTCGGTGTGGGCGCGGGGCTGGTACTGGACGAATTCGCCCTGATCCTCCATCTCGACGACGTGTACTGGACCGAGGAGGGCCGCCAGAGCGTGGAGGTGGTGGTCCTCACCGCGGCGCTGGTGCTGCTCGTCCTGGCCGGATTCTCACCGCTCGGCGTGAACGAGCTGAGCAGCGACGAGCAACAGAGCAGGCTCGGCGTCATCCTGACCCTGGTCGTCAACTTCTGCTTCGTGCTGATCGCCCTCTTCAAGGGCAAGGCGCGGCTCGCGGTCGTCGGCACGCTCGTCCCGTTCGTCGCGCTGATCGGGGCGATCCGGCTGGCCCGGCCGACGTCGAAGTGGGCGAAGCGCTTCTACCGCAACCGTCACCGGGCCCGCGCCCGGTCGGTGCTGCGCGCCTACCACCACGATGTGCGCTGGGTGGGCCCGCGACGCAGATTCGAGGATCTGATCGGCGGCGCACCGGACCGGGTGCCGCTCCCCGGACGCAAGTCCTGATCCCGGCGCCGGTCCCGGCGGGCCGTGCGGGCGCACAGTGCGAGGACCGCGGCGATCGCCACCAGGTGCTCCTTGCCCGCCAGATTGTTCTTCAGGACCACCTCGACCACCATCGCCGCGATCACCAGCGCCCCGGTGAAGCGGGCCCGGTAGACGTAACAGACATGGACGGCCAGGCCGACCACCGCCGCGGACGGCCCGGTGTCGACGACCCGGGCGTCCGAGGCCGGCAGTCCGAACAGCCCGTCGGGGCCGAGCGCGACACCGATCCGCGCGTACAGCGTCCCGGTCAGCGTCGCCAGGTACGCGATCAGAAGGGTGCGCCACCGGCCCAGACAGATCTCGGCGGTCCCGAACACCATCAGGATCTGCACCAGCGCCCCCCAGACCGGCAGATCCAGCGCCGGCACGAACAGCGACAACGGCGTACGCAGCAGGGACGCCCACAACGGATCCTCGGCCCGCACCGTCCCGAGGTCCTGCACCGCTCCGAAGCCCCACGACTGGTTCTGCACCACATGGAGCAGCGCCGTCAGGCAGACCGCGGCGATCGTCATCGGGATCGCCCGCAGCCGGTCGGCGGCGAGTGATCCGCGTACGGTCGTCAGCAGCGGACCCCACTCATGGCGAGCTGTCCCGCGCAGCGCGCGCACGGGTCTCATCCATCGGCCCCGAGGTGCGAGCGGTGCAGCCACTTGGGCAGCCCGGGCGCCTCCAGGAACCCTTCGGCGCGGCCCGCGGCGACGCCGATGCGCAGCAGGTCCGAGCTCTTCTCGAACAACATGAAGCGTGGCTCCCAGATCGGCCGGTACTTGGCGTTGGCGCGGTACAGCGACTCGATCTGCCACCAGCGCGAGAAGAAACTGAGCATCGAGCGCCACAGCCTCAGCACCGGTCCGGCGCCGAGCCGCGAACCCCGCTCGAAGACGGACCTGAACATCGCGAAGTTCAGCGAGACCTGGGTGATCCCGATCTCCTCGGCGCGCTGGAGGAGTTTGATGACCATGAACTCCATCAGCCCGTTCTCGGCGTCCCGGTCACGGCGCATCAGGTCCAGCGAGAGGCCGTTCGGCCCCCATGGCACGAAGCTCAGCACGGCGCGCAACTCGCCCGGCCCGCCGCCCTCCTCGGCGGGGGCGTCGCGGCATTCGAGCATCACGCACTGCCCGTCGGCCGGATCGCCGAGCCGGCCGAGCGCCATCGAGAAGCCGCGCTCGGTCGCCCCGTCGCGCCAGTCGTCGGCGCGCCGCACCAGTTCGGCCATCTCCTGTTCGGGGATGTCCGCGTGGCGGCGGACGGTCACGTCGTACCCGGCGCGCTCGACCCGGTTGTACGCCTGGCGGACGGTCCGCATCGCCCGCCCTTCGAGGGTGAACTCGGCGGTCTCCACGATCGCTTCGTCGCCCAGCTCCAGGGCGTCGAGGCCGTGCCGTGCGTAGATGGTGCCACCCTCCTCGCTCACCCCCATCACCGCCGGGATCCAGCCGTGCTCGCGCGCCTCGGCCAGCCACGGCTCGATCGCCCCCGGCCAGGCCTCCGGGTCGCCGATGGGGTCACCGGAGGCGAGCGATACCCCGCCCACCACCCGGTAGGTGACGGCGGCCTTCCCGGTCGGTGACCAGATGACGCTCTTCTCCCGGCGCAGCGAGAAGTAGCCGAGCGAATCGCGGTCGCCGTGCTTCTCGAGCAGCGCCCGGAGCCGGGCCTCGTCCTCGGGGGTGATCGGGTCGACGGCCCGGCGGGCCCGGAACGCCGCGTACACGACGGCGATCAGCAGCAGCGTGGAGAGCACGTTGATGGTGACATCGACCCAGCCGGGGGTGGTGATCCCGGGGAAGGCGGCGTCGTTGTCGGCGACCGAGACCAGCCGCAGCGCCCCGTAGCGCCAGCGGTCCAGGAAGGTCGCGCGGTAGTCGTCGGACGCGGTATTGGTGAGGGTGACCAGGCCTGCGGCGATCAGCGAGGTGACCAGCAGCCCGCCGACCGCGACGACGGCCGCGAGCTTCGGGTTGGACCGGTCGCCCTTCGCGTAGAACTCGCGCCGCCCGAGGATCAGCGCAAGGACGAAGGCGGCGGTCAGGCCCAGCGAGATCCAGTTCTGCGGATGCTGCCGCACCTCCGGGAACGCGATCACCAGGGCGAGGAGGAGCAGCAGCAAGCCGCTCACCACCATGTTCACGATCCAGGCGGCCCGCTTGCGGCGGCGCATGGTGACCGCCAGGAAGAGGGCGACGACCCCGGAGGAGAAGCCCGCGGTGAGCAGGTACGGGGTGAAGAAGTTCTCGGTGTTGTGGCGGCGCAGATCGTTGCCGAGAGTGACCCAGACGGCGCTCAGGAAATTGATGAACGACACGACGCGCAGGTACCAGATGGCGAATGCCGCGCTGCGCCGTGACCGGACGGTGCTCGGTGACCGGACGCTGTCCTGTCCGGATTCCTTGGTGGCCAATCGGACCTTACCCATGAAAAGCGATCATATGGTGCATCGCGCTGCATGAGGGACTGGCTGCGGCCGGTGTTCAACGGCCGCAGCACCGCCGGTCCGTGAGCCTCAGGTCGCGTCGCCGTACGCGTGGCCTGCCTCGGCTCCCTCGTCGGCACTGTCCTTCTCCTCGGCGACCAGGTCGCGTTCGGGCAGCTCCGCCGCCAGTGCGGCCGCCGCCCGGACAAGCGGGAGTGCGAGCAATGCCCCGCTTCCTTCCCCCACGATGACGCCGTGGTCCAGCAAGGGGTTGAGCGCCATCCGGTCCAGCGCCTTGGCCTGCGCCGGCTCACCGCTCGCCTGACCCGCCAGCCACCAGTCCGGCGCCCGGAAGGCCGCCCGCTGACCCACCAGCGCACAGGCCGCGGAGACCACACCGTCAAGGATCACCGGCAGCCTGCGCACCGCGCACTGCAGCAGGAACCCGGTCATCGCCGCCAGATCCGCACCGCCCACCGTGGCCAGCAGCTCCAGCTGATCACCGAGGACCGGCCGGGCCCGCCGCAGCGCGTCCCGGATCGCCGCACACTTGCGCATCCACGCCAGATCGTCGATACCCGCACCGCCGCGCCCGGTGACCACCGAGGCGTCCGTACCGCACAGCGCCGCGATCAGCGTGGCCGCGGCTGCCGTCCCGCCCACGCTCAGATCGCCGAGCACCACCAGATCGGTGCCCGAGTCGGCCTCCTCGTCGGCGATCGCCATGCCGAGCCGTACCGCCTGCTCGGCCTCCTCGGCCGTCAGCGCGTCCTCGATGTCGATCCGGCCGCTGCCGCGCCGCACCCGGTGGCGCACCACCGACTCGGGCAACAGCTCCGGATCGCAGTCCAGGCCGGCATCGACGATCCGTACAGGTACGGAGAACTGGCGGGCCAGCACCGCGAGCGGCGTCGCGCCGTCCAGCGTGGCCCGTACCAGCTCGTGCGCACTCCCGGCCGCGCGCCCGGAGACACCCAGCTCGGCCACCCCGTGATCACCGGCGAAGAGCACCACGCGCGGCTGCTCGATCGTCTTGACCGGTACGGACTGCTGCGCGGCCGAGAGCCATTCGCCCAGCTCGTCCAGGCGGCCGAGGGAGCCGACGGGAACGATCATGCGCTCCCGGCGTTCCTCGGCGTCACGCCGTACGCCGCCGTCGGGGCGTTCGATCAGGTCGGAGAAGTCGTCCAGATTCACGGGGGTCTGCCTCGCGGGTCGATGCGTCGAGTGGGCCGGTGAGCCCGGCGGCGGGCTCACTGCGGAACAGTACCCGTCACCTTTCTGACGCCCGGTCAGTGCGAGGTTCTTCCCCCGAACCACAGCTGCGTCATCGCGGGCGTCAGGGTCCGCAGCCCCGGGAGCAGCGACTGGAGCCGGATCAGCTCGCCCATCGCGCCCCGCCCCCGCGGCAGCCGCAGCGCGCGTACCCCGATGATCGCCGGATGCGCACCGCGCAGCTTGTGCCGCTCGCCGGGGTTCATGGCCCAGCGCATTGGCGGAACGGTCATCGTGCCGACCTTCGACGTGCCGGCCACGGTGCCCCTGGCGAGCCAGCGCGCCATCGTGTCCAGGACCAGGACGCCGCCGGGCAGCCGTTCGGCGCAGGCCGCCAGGATCTCCCGGACCTCCGCGGGGCGCAGATACATCAGCACCCCCTGTGCCGTGACGACGACGCCGCGGCCCTGCGGGTCCTCGATCTCGTCCAGCCACGAGAGGTCGGTCGCCGACCGCGACAGCGTGCGCAGCCGGTCCGAGGCGGGCAGCAGCGTCCTCCGCAGCTCGGCGACCTCCGGCAGATCCACGCTCAGCCAGTTCAGCAGGCCGTTGTCGACCCGCCAGAAGCCGGTCTCCAGACCGTCGCCGAGCGCGACCACGGTGGCCCGCGGCCGGTCGGCGAGATACTCCTGCACGGCCAGGTCGAAGCAGCGCGAGCGCAGCCCCTGGGCCTGCGAGTGGAACGGGTTCGGCCGCCCGAACCGCTCCTCGAAGGGGTAGTCCAGATCCTCCAGCAGCCGCAGCGCCATCGGGTCGTCCAGCACCGGGTAGCGCTGTCCCGCCTCGTAGGCCCGGTTGTAGAGCGTCCACAGCAGGGTCTCGGGAACCCCATTCAGCATCGGCCGTACACGCGCCATGTCCGCTCCTCCGTTTCCTGCCGTTTCCTGCCGTGTCTTTTTGTCCGTCCCGTGCTTCCGGTCAGCCGCGCAGGGTCAGTGCCTGCCCGGCCACCACCAGCAGCACCTGTTCGCACTCGTCGGCGAACGCGGCGTTCAGCCGGCCCAGCTCGTCCCGGAAGCGCCGCCCGGCAGCCGTCGCGGGCACCACGCCCGAGCCGGTCTCGTTGGTGACGGTGACGACCGTACGGCGCGTTCCGCGGACCGCCGCGACCAGCTCGGCGGTCCGCTCCCGCAGGGCACCCTCGCCGCCCTCCGTCCACGCCGCGTCGTCCCAGGCGTCCACCCGGTCCATCGCGTCGGTCAGCCACAGCGACAGGCAGTCGATCAGCAGCGGAGGCCCGTCCGACTCCAGCAGCTCCACCAGCTCACAGGTCTCCTCGGTGCGCCAGGCGGCCGGCCTGCGCTCCCGGTGCAGGCCGATCCGGGCCGCCCACTCGGCGTCCCCCTCCCTGCCGCCACCGGTCGCCACGTACACCACCTCGGGGAACGTCTCCAGACGCCGCTCGGCCTCCACCGACTTCCCCGACCTGGCTCCGCCCGTCACCAGCGTGCGCCGCGGCACCTCCGGAACCGCGTGGTACTCGCCCACCACCAGCGTCGTCCCGTCCGGGACGGCCCGCGCGCCGGCCGCCGCCAGCCGCCGGTCCAGCTCGGCGCCGGGCGGTGCGTCATGGTCCAGATGGACGGCCACGACCTCGGTGGCCGGGCCGATCGCCTCCACGGCCCGCAGCCGCGCCACCGCGTCCGGCCGCCCCACCACATCGCCGACCACCATGTCGTAAGGCTCCGCGACCCGGTCCGTGAGACCGGCGGGCGCGGCTCCCGGCGGCATGTACAGCAGCCGGGGGCCCGCCGGTCCCGTGACCTCGTAACCGGTCCCCGGCGCGTCCATCGGTACCGCCCGCACCCGGTGCCCGCTGATCAGCGTCAGCACCCGTCCGTCCGGGACCCGTCCCGCCGGGGGCAGCCCCGCGGGCAGCTCCACGGCGGGTCCGTCGTGCGGATGGGTGAGCAGCACCTGCCGTACTCCGGTGAGCGAGTGCCCCGCACGGGCCGCGGCGAACACGGCCCCCGGGGTGAGATCGAGCAGCAGCGCGTCGTCGACCAGCAGCGCGGTCGCGGCCCGCGAGCGCGCCCCGCGGGCGACGGCGCAGGCGGCGCAAGGACATTCGGGCTGCGGCAGCCCGTCGGGGGCTCCGGTGCCGAGCAGAGTCAGTTCCACGCTTCCGATCCTCCCGCGTCCGTGCAACCGGTGCGCGACTTGGGGGCGTCAGGACGGGTGCGGAGCCGGTCCCCGCACCGGGCTCAGGCACTAGGCTGCGGGACAGCAAAGTGACCCAGGAGGCGGACATGGCGTGGACGTGGCGGTTCGAGAAGTCCGACGGTACGGAGACGGAGCCGGCCCTGCAGCCGGAGGAATTCACCACCCAGGGCGACGCGGAGTCCTGGATCGGTGAGTACTGGAAGGAACTCCTCGACGGAGGGGCGGACCAGGTGACGCTCTTCGACGACTCGGCGAAGATCTACGGCCCCATGAGCCTCCAGGCGGACCAGGGCTGATCCGCTCCCTCGCGCGACCGGGGCCTGTCCGGCGGATCGGATCATGGCCGGACAGGCCCCAGGGGCTCCCGAGGGGCGTCCCTAGATCTCGCCCAGGGCGACCTGCGCCGTCTTCTGCGCCCCGTTGCGCAGATACGTCACCGTGACTTTCTGGCCCGGCTTGTCCGAGGCCAGTGCCTCCGACAGCGACGTGATCGTCGTGACCGGCAGATCGTCGATCTTCGTGATGATGTCGCCGGCCCGCAGCCCAGCCTCCTCCGCGGCGCCGCCCTTGGTCACGCTGACCAGTGCCACCCCGGCCGGCTGGTAGTTGTCGTCGACGACCGTGCGTCCGGTGATGTTCAGGGCCGCCCGGCCCGAATCGGTGACCTTGCCGCTCTGGATGATCTGATCGGCGACCGTCTTCACCATCGACACGGGGATCGCGAACCCGATCCCCGGCGCCGCGCTGCCGCCCAGCTCCGGGTCGGTCGCCGCCAGGGTCGGGATGCCGATCACCTCGCTGTCCAGGTTGACCAGTGCGCCCCCGCTGTTGCCCGGGTTGATCGCGGCCGAGGTCTGCACCATGTTCGCGATCGTCGCGCCGGTGCCGCCGCCCGCGCGGCTCTCGCTGACGGTCCGGCCGAGCGCCGAGACGATGCCCTGGGTGACGCTGGAGGACAGTCCGAGCGGCGAGCCCATCGCCAGCACTATCTGCCCCACCTCGACCTTCTCCGAGTCGCCGAACTTCGCGGGCTTCAGCCCGTCCGGCACGCTGTCGAGCTTGATGACGGCCAGATCCTGCTCCGGATAGGTGGCCACCAGCGAGGCGCTCTGCGCCTTCTCGCCGGTGGCGACGGCGACCTTGAACGTCTTCTCGTCGCCGACCACATGGGCGTTGGTGACGATATGGCCCTTGGTGTCGTAGACGACGCCGGAGCCCAGGACCTCGGAGGCGTCGATCTGCACGACCGACGGCAGCACGTTCTTGATCACGGCCTGGTAGTCGCTCTGCAGATCACCGGCGGTCCCGGAGGCGGAGGCGGATTTGCTGGGGTCGGTCTTCGGTGAATCGGAGTCAGCGTCCGAGCAGCCGCTCATCAGGGCGATCGCACAGACACCTGCGGTCAGAGGCAGCAGCAGCCGACGAGCACGGCGGCGAAAGTGAGATGCATCCATGTTCGAATCATTGCTTTTAACCCTATTGGCGGCCTCTCGGGTTCGGCCGAATGGGGGACGTCGCCGGGCAGCCCCGGCGACCCGCTCCCGCGTCCTCTCAGCCCCGGACCCCGCACAGATGCAGCAGCGCGGCCACCCTGCGGTACGGATCCGTCCGCCCGGCCCGGTCCTCGGCGGCGAGCACCTGCTCCAGCTCGGCCGCGGCCGGCAGCTCCACGTCGTTGCTCACGTTGTCCGTGAAGACCCGCACCCCGTACCAGGCGTGCAGGGGCGCCGCGATCCCGGCGAGCGTGGACGTCAGGGCGTCCAGCCGGTCGGCCCGGACCGTGAGGCCCAGCCGGTTGGTGTACGTGTCCGTGTCGAAGGCGGCCAGCGCCGCACTCCAGTCCCCGGCGGTCCCGGGGCGCATCGCCAGCGCGTCGGCGTTCCGTACGAGCAGCGACAGCAGCCCGCCCGGGGCCAGCATCCGGGCCAGGCCCGCCAGCATCGCGTCCGGCTCCCGGACATACATCAGCACGCCGTGGCAGAGCACCACGTCGAAACTGCCGGGCAGGAAGTGCACCCCGGTGTCCAGGCCGTTGCCCTCGATCAGCCGGACCCGCTCGCGGATGCCCGCGGGTTCGCTGCCGAGCGCCTCCCTGGCCACCAGCAGCATCTCGGCATCGGACTCCAGGCCGGTCACGGTGTGACCGGCCCTCGCCAGGCGCAGCGCCTGGGTGCCCTGGCCCATGCCCACGTCGAGCACGCGCAGCCGCTGTCCGACAGGGAAGCGCGCCGCTATCTGCTCGTCGAGCTGCCGGGCCACGAGTTCCTGGCGGACGGTATTGCGCAGTCCCCCGAGCCCCTTGAGCCACACCGAGGAGGCTCCGGAGAACCCGGTGACGGGGACGACATCGTCCTGCCGACCGGCGGACGGACCGCCGGTCGATCCGGAGATGTGCGTACTCAGGGCCGCTCTCCCCGCTTGACCTGCGGCTTCGGCAGCCGGAGGCGACGCATCTGAAGCGTGCGCATCAGGCCGTAGGCGACCGCGCCGCGCTTGGGCGTATCGGGGAAGCGCTGGTTGAGCTGCTTCTTGAGGCGGATCGAGAGACCGATCGAGTCGACGACGATCAGCACGATCACGACGAGCCAGAGCAGCAGCGAGATGTTCTGGATGTTCTGCACCTGGATCACGCTGAGAATCAGAATGATCACAGCGAGCGGCAGGAAGAACTCCGCGATGCAGAAACGCGAGTCCACGTAGTCGCGGACGAAGCGCCGCACCGGGCCCTTGTCGCGAGCCGGCAGATAGCGCTCGTCGCCACTGGCGAGCGCCTCGCGCTGCTTGGCCATGTCCACACGGCGAGCTTCGCGCTGCCGCTTCATGGCCTCCTTGCGGTCGAGCGGCGCGCCACTGGAGGCGCGACGGCGCTGCGACTGGGCATCGCTGCGCTTGGGGGTGGGGCGACCTTTGGGGGCCTGCGGGTCGCGGGGCTGCTTGGAGAGGTCCGCCGTCACCTTGCCGGTGGGCGCCTTCTCTTCCTTCGAACGGCTACGGAACACAAGGCCCAAGGGTACGGGTTGGATCGCCACGACCCCAGGCCGGTCGGGAACGATCCGGCAACGGCGTGCGTCCTCGCAGGTGTACCGACGTGTTCGGTACGGGTGACGGCACCGGGTCTCCCTGACCTCCGCCTACTCCTTGGGCCGGAGTGGTGACCTCGTGCAGTCGTCCTTGGGTAGGAGCACATCCTTGCTCGAACAGTGCGGTAATAGAGGCAGGGCCCGTACTGTGGGTTCTGTTGGAGTGCTGGAGCTCAGTCCGTCAGAAGGGGGCGCGCGAAGCCCATGAGCGGTGTCATGAAGCGTATGGGGATGATCTTCCGCGCGAAGGCAAACAAGGCCCTTGACCGGGCCGAGGATCCGCGCGAGACCCTCGATTACTCGTACCAGAAGCAGCTCGAACTGCTTCAGAAGGTACGTCGCGGTGTCGCCGACGTGGCGACCTCGCGCAAGCGGCTGGAGTTGCAGCTGAACCAGCTGCAGGGCCAGTCGTCCAAGCTGGAGGACCAGGGCCGCAAGGCGCTCGCGCTCGGCCGCGAGGACCTGGCCCGTGAGGCGCTGTCCCGGCGCGCCGCCCTCCAGCAGCAGGTCACCGACCTGGAGACGCAGCACACCACGCTGCAGGGCGAGGAGGAGAAGCTCACTCTCGCGGCGCAGCGGCTGCAGGCCAAGGTCGATGCCTTCCGTACCAAGAAGGAGACCATCAAGGCCACCTACACCGCCGCCCAGGCGCAGACCCGCATCGGCGAGGCCTTCTCCGGGATCTCCGAGGAGATGGGCGACGTCGGCCTGGCGATCCAGCGGGCCGAGGACAAGACCCAGCAGATGCAGGCCCGGGCCGGCGCGATCGACGAGCTGCTCGCATCCGGCGCCCTGGACGACCCGACCGGGACGGCGAAGGACGACATCGCCGCCGAGCTCGACCGGATCTCCGGTGGTACGGATGTGGAGCTGGAGCTGCAGCGCATGAAGGCCGAGCTGGCCGGCGGCTCCACCCAGCAGCAGGCGATCGAGGGCGGCCCGCAGGATGCCGCTCAGCAGCAGTCGTCGCAGTCCCCGCACAGGTTCGACAAGAGTTGAGGCGGCGTCATGATCGTACGGATCATGGGGGAGGGCCAGGTCGCACTGGCCGACAGTCATCTCGCCGAGCTCGACGGGCTCGACGACGAACTGCTCGCCGAAGTGGAGCGCGGTGACGGACCGGGCTTCCGCACCACCCTCCACGCGCTCCTGGCAAGGGTGCGCGAGCTCGGCACTGCGTTGCCGGACGACTCCCTGGAGCCGTCCGAGCTGATCCTGCCGTCGTCCGACGCGACCCTCGAAGAGGTGCGCGCCATGCTCCGCGACGACGGTCTGATTCCCGGCTGACGCCGTCCGCCCCTCTCCAGCACACGCATGAACCCGTGCCCCGGGTCCGGTCCGCCGGACCCGGGGCACGGTTGTGTCCGGGCCTTTCGCGCGGGACCGGTCCGGTTCCCGCGCGACACGCCGTAACGTAGCTTGACGTGACCACCCTCGGAACCGGGGTTCTGCGCGTCCGGCACTGGCTGCGCGACCATCCCCTCGCGCTGGACGCCGCGCTGGCCCTGGCCGTGCTGGTGGCGATGATCGTCGGGTCGTTCGTCCACCCGCGCCCGGGGGAGGGGCCCTCCCTCGGAACCCGCCCGCCCGCGGCGAGCGGCGTGCTGCTGATGGTGGCCGGTGCCGTGGCGCTCATCTGGCGGCGGCGCAATCCCATGGTGGTGCTCGCGGTCACCGCCGGGCTGACCGTCGTCGAGCTGGTGAAGTCCGACCCGCCCGCACCCGTGGTCATGAGCACCGTCATCGCGCTGTACACCGTCGCCGCCCGCACCGACCGGCCCACCACCTGGCGGGTCGGTCTGCTGACGGTGGCCGTGCTGACGGCCGCGGCGATGCTCTTCGGCGCGGCGCCCTGGTACAGCCAGCAGAACTTCGGCGTCCTCGCCTGGACCGGCATGGCCTGTGCGGCGGGGGACGCCGTGCGCTCCAGGCGCGCCTTCGTCGGCGCGATCAGGGAACGCGCCGAACGGGCCGAACGCACCCGCGACGAGGAGGCCCGGCGGCGGGTCGCCGAGGAACGGCTGCGGATCGCCCGCGATCTCCACGATGTCGTCGCCCACCACATCGCCCTGGTCAACGTCCAGGCCGGGGTGGCCGCCCACGTCATGGACAAGCGCCCCGACCAGGCCAAGGAGGCGCTGGCCCACGTCCGGGAGGCCAGCCGCTCCGCGCTCAACGAACTGCGGGCCACCGTCGGGCTGTTGCGTCAGTCCGGCGACCCGGAGGCGCCGACCGAACCCGCACCGGGGCTCGCCGTCCTCGACGAACTGGTCGACACCGTCCGCCGGGCCGGGCTCCCCGTCGAGGTGGCCTGCACCGACCGGCGGCCCCCGCTGCCCGCGGCCGTCGACCTGGCCGCGTACCGGGTCATCCAGGAGGCGCTGACCAACGTCCGCAAACATGCGGGCCCCGGGGCCAAGGCCGAGGTGAGCGTCGTACGGGTCGGGGCCACGGCCGAGATCACGGTGATCGACAACGGCTTCGGCGGGGGCGGCTGTGTCGGCGACGGCGACGGCGACGGCGGCGGTCACGGTCTGCTCGGCATGCGCGAACGCGTCACCGCGCTCGGCGGCACCCTCACCGCCGGGCCCCGCTACGGCGGCGGATTCCGGGTCCATGCGATCCTGCCCGTCGAGGCCCGCACGGCGGAGTCCGGGGAGCCGGGCGCGGCGGGCCGGACGGGGGAAGACGTATGACACCGCCCATCAAGGTGCTGCTCGTCGACGACCAGGCGCTGCTGCGCAGCGCGTTCCGGGTGCTGGTCGACTCGGAGGCCGACATGGAGGTGGTCGGCGAGGCGGCGGACGGCGCGCAGGCCGTGGAGCTCGCCCGCTCGACCCGCGCCGACGTGGTGCTGATGGACATCCGGATGCCCGGTACGGACGGACTCACCGCGACCCGGATGATCAGTGCCGATCCGGAACTGGCCGGGGTACGGGTCGTCATGCTCACCACCTTCGAGGTGGACGAGTACGTGGTGCAGTCGCTGCGGGCCGGGGCGTCCGGCTTCCTGGGCAAAGGGGCGGAACCGGAAGAACTGCTCAATGCCATCCGTATCGCCGCGGGAGGCGAGGCGCTGCTCTCACCCGCCGCGACCAAGGGCCTGATCGCCACCTTCCTCGCGCAGGGCGGCAGTTCGGAGGGGGACGGGCCGAGCGCCGCGGAGTACTCCGAGCGGCTGGCCGCGCTCACCGGCCGCGAGCGCGAGGTGCTCGTTCTGGTCGCGGGCGGCCACTCCAACGACGAGATCGCCGAGCGGCTCGTCGTCAGCCCGCTCACCGTCAAGACCCATGTGAACAGGGCGATGGCGAAACTGGGGGCCAGGGACCGGGCGCAATTGGTGGTAATTGCCTACGAATCCGGCCTGGTGCGCCCCAGGGTGGAGTGACAGGTGGAGATACGGCGTACTCCACCTGCGGTATGCGCGGCATAAGAAAGCAACCCGAGGGCCGACGCTTTCCTCCCTGCCGGTAGGCGATCGTGTAGCTGGGCCGGGTCTGTTCCCGAGTCACCCGCCCACCTGCCGCGTAAGCCACAGAAGAGGTACCCACCCATGTCCTGGCTGTCCAGATTCAGCCTCGCGCAACGGGCCCTGATCGGACTGATCTCGATCGTCGCGCTCGTATTCGGAGCGATCGCGATCCCGCAGCTCAAGCAGCAGCTGCTGCCCACCATCGAACTCCCGATGGTGTCGGTAATCGCCCCCTACCAGGGTGCGTCCCCCGATGTGGTCGAGAAGCAGGTCGTCGAGCCGCTCGAGAATTCCGTCAAGGCCGTCGACGGCGTCACCGGTATCACCTCGACCGCCAGCGAGGGCAGCGCCGTCATCATGGCGTCCTTCGACTTCGGCAGCGAGGGCACCAAGCAGCTCGTCGCCGACATCCAGCAGGCGGTGAACCGCGCCCGCGCCCAGCTGCCCGACGACGTCGACCCGCAGGTCATCGCCGGCTCGACGGACGACATCCCGGCCGTCGTCCTCGCCGTCACCTCCGACAAGGACCAGCAGGCGCTCGCCGACCAGCTGGACCGCACGGTCGTCCCCGCCCTGGAAGACATCAGCGGCGTCGGCCAGGTCTCCATCGACGGTGTGCAGGACCTCCAGGTCTCCATCACCCCCGACGACGAGAAGCTCGCCGCCGCCGGTCTGAACGCCATGACGCTCTCCCAGGCGCTCCAGGCGGGCGGCGCGACCGTCCCCGCCGGTTCCTTCTCCGAGTCGGGCAAGAGCCGCACCGTCCAGGTCGGTGGGGCCTTCACCTCCCTGAAGCAGATCGAGGACCTGCGGGTCACCGGTCAGGACCCGGCCACGGGCAAGCCCGGCGAGCCGGTCCGCGTCGGTGACGTCGCCAAGGTGAAGCAGGAGCCGTCCACCGCGGTCTCCATCACCCGCACCAACGGCAAGCCGAGCCTCGCCGTCATGGCCACGATGGACAAGGACGGCAGTGCCGTCGCCATCTCGGACGCGGTCAAGGACAAGCTCCCCGACCTCCGCAAGGACCTCGGCGCCGGTGCCGAACTGACCGTCGTCTCCGACCAGGGCCCCGCCGTCTCCAAGGCGATCTCCGGTCTGACCACCGAGGGCGCGCTCGGTCTGCTCTTCGCCGTCATCGTGATCCTGGTCTTCCTCGCGTCGCTGCGCTCGACCCTGGTCACCGCGGTCTCCATCCCGCTCTCCGTGGTCCTCGCGCTGATCGTGCTCTGGACCCGTGACCTCTCGCTCAACATGCTCACGCTGGGCGCGCTGACCATCGCGATCGGCCGCGTCGTCGACGACTCGATCGTGGTCCTGGAGAACATCAAGCGTCACCTCGGCTACGGCGAGGAGCGCCAGTCGGCTATCACCACCGCGGTGAAGGAAGTGGCCGGCGCGGTCACCTCCTCGACCCTCACCACGGTCGCCGTATTCCTGCCGATCGGTCTCGTCGGCGGCATGGTCGGCGAGCTCTTCGGCTCCTTCTCGCTGACCGTCACCGCGGCCCTGCTGGCATCCCTGCTGGTCTCGCTGACCGTCGTCCCCGTCCTGTCGTACTGGTTCCTGCGCGCCCCGAAGGGCGCCACGGAGAACCCGGACGAGGCCCGTCGCAAGGCCGAGGAGAAGGAGGCCCGCAGCCGGCTCCAGCGGCTGTACGTCCCGGTGCTGCGCTTCGCGACCCGGCGCCGTATCACCAGCATCGTCATCGCCGTCGCCGTGCTCTTCGGCACCTTCGGCATGGCCCCGCTGCTGAAGACCAACTTCTTCGACCAGGGCGAGCAGGAAGTCCTCTCCATCAAGCAGGAGCTGACCCCCGGCACCAGCCTGGCGGCCGCCGACAAGGCGGCCAAGAAGGTCGAGAAGGTCCTCGCCGCCGACAAGGGCGTCAAGGACTACCAGGTCACCGTCGGCTCGTCCGGCTTCATGGCGGCCTTCGGCGGCGGCACGGGCGCCAACCAGGCCTCGTACCAGGTCACCCTGAAGGACTCGGGCGACTTCGACGCCACGCAGAAGCGCATCGACACGGCGCTCGGCAAGCTCGACGGCATCGGTGACACCACCATCGCCGCGGGCGACGGCTTCGGCAGCCAGGACCTCAGCGTCGTGGTCAAGGCCGCCGACGCGGACGTGCTGAAGAAGGCGTCCGAAGAGGTACGGGCCGAGGTGGCCGAGCTCAAGGACGTCACCGACGTCCAGAGCGACCTCGCGCAGAGCGTCCCGCGGATCTCGGTCAAGGGCAACGCCAAGGCCGCGGAGGCCGGTTTCAACCAGACCACGCTCGGCGCGGCCGTCGCCGGAGCGGTGCGCGGCACCCCGTCCGGCAAGGCGATCATGGACGACACCGAGCGCGACGTCGTCATCAAGTCCGCCCACCCGGCCACCACGATGGCCGAGCTGAAGAACCTTCCCCTCGGCCCGGTGAAGCTCGGACAGATCGCCGACGTCGAGCTGGTCCCCGGCCCGGTCTCCATGACCCGGATCGACGGCCAGCGCGCCGCGACCATCACCGCCAAGCCCACCGGTGACGACACCGGCGCGGTCAGCTCCGCGCTTCAGAAGAAGATCGACGCCCTGAAGCTCCCGGACGGCGCCACCGCCACCATCGGCGGTGTCTCCGAGGACCAGAGCGACTCGTTCAAGAAGCTCGGCCTGGCCATGCTGGCGGCGATCGCGATCGTCTTCATGCTGCTGGTGGCGACCTTCCGGTCCCTCATCCAGCCGCTGATCCTGCTGGTCTCCGTCCCGTTCGCGGCAACCGGAGCGATCGGCCTGCTGGTCATCACCGGCACCCCGATGGGCATCCCCGCGATGATCGGCATGCTGATGCTGATCGGCATCGTGGTGACCAACGCGATCGTGCTGATCGACCTGATCAACCAGTACCGGGCCCAGGGCATGGGCGTCGTCGAAGCAGTCGTCGAGGGCGGCCGTCACCGGCTCCGCCCGATCCTGATGACCGCACTCGCGACGATCTTCGCCCTGCTCCCGATGGCGCTCGGCGTCACCGGCGAGGGCGGCTTCATCTCGCAGCCGCTCGCGGTGGTCGTGATCGGCGGCCTGGTCACCTCGACGCTGCTCACGCTGCTCCTGGTGCCGACCCTCTACTCGATGGTGGAGCTCCGCAAGGAGCGCCGCGCGAAGAAGAAGGCGCTGAAGCGGGCGAAGAAGGCGGGCGTTCCGGCCCCGTCCGAGTCCGCCGAGTCGGACGAGACGCGCACGGCGGAGCCGTCGGGCGTGTAGTCGGTCCGGCAAACCGGTAGAAGCCAGAACGGCCTGTCCCACGCGGGAGCGTGGGACAGGCCGTTCTGCTGTTTCCGCGCGCTACTTGAGGGAGGCGATGAAGTCGCTCCAGGCCGGGGCGGGGATGAGGAGTGCGGGGCCGGTGGGGTTCTTGCTGTCGCGCACGGGGATGATGCCGGGGAAGTCGTCGGCGATCTCGACGCACTCGCCCCCGTTGGTGTTGCTGTAGCTGCTCTTGCGCCAGCGGGCGGTGCTCAGCTCGGGGGTGTGTCGCATGGTGTGTAGCCCTCCATAACCGTCCGGATCATGTGCGCCGACTCGGGCAGCGAGAGTGCGTTGGCCCGCAGTACCTCGTACTGCCGCCGCCACTTTTTCACCACGTCCGGATCCTCGTAGAGGTGACCGGCCTGGATGCCTTCTTCGTACGCGACCGCGGTGCCGCCGGTGAGCGTCAGCAGAGTCAGCGCGCCGCCCATGAGCGGGTGCGGCCCCGCGCTGAACGGCATCACTTGAACTTTACTGCTCGGAGTATTCACCAGGCCTAACAGCGTGGCCAGTTGTTCGTACATGCATGCGCGATTGCCGATCTTCCGTCGCAGTACGGACTCGTCGATGATTGCCCACCGGAAGGGAGGCGAGTCCGGACTCTGCCTCGTCTGCCGCGACATGCGGGCCATGACGCGCTCCTCGACCTGGGCTTCGCTCAGGTCCTCCTGACAGCGCAGCAATTCGCGCGCGTACGCCTCGGTCTGGAAAAGACCGGGCAGGGCCTGCGCGCCGTACTGCTCTATGACTTCGGCTTTGGACTCGAAGTCCATGTACCGGCGGTACTGATCCGGATGGATTTCCTTCTTGGCCAGCTCGTACAGCCCGTGGAAGTGCTTGTCCGTGCCGAACGCCGCATCGAGCCGCCCTGGGATGTCCGGCGGCGGCATCAGCTCAGCCGTCTCGATCCGGGCGAGCGTGCTCTTGCTGGAGTTCAGGATGTTCGCCAGTTGTACGAGGGAAAGATCCGCGCGCTCGCGGTGGCGGCGCTGCTCGGAGCCGAAGTAGTGGCGGGCGGAGAGGTACGGGGTGAGGGGCTGAGGCTTGAACGTCATGGTGCGCGCCTTCCGTGCGTCCCGCTCTCAACGCCGGGACAGGACAACCCTGTTGCTGCCAACCGCCACAACGCGACGATTGCCTCACACACGGTAACCAGCGTGTACGGCCGGGAGCCATAGCGCCCCTCGAACGGAGGCAGTGACGACATGATGTTCGATGAGAAGGGACGGCTCATGCGGATGCTCCCCTGGGTCAACCAGAGCGGGGCGCCGTGCTACCTGAGCACCGACGACCCGTACAGCCGGATGTCGCGGTTGGCCGACGAGGTGGAAGCTGACCTGCTCGACTCGGCCGAGTACGTACTGACCGAGGCGCGGACGTTGCTGGCTGAAGCCACGGCGGGGGAGAGGGAGTTGCGTTTCGCCGGGGTAAGGCTCGCGGAGTCGCTGCGGGACACCTTGCGGATCGCCACGAGCCGGGGAGAGCGGCTGGAGGCCGGGCTCACGCTTGCGGAGGACGAGGAAACCGTGGCTTACGCAACCGAGCACTGCTCTTGTACCAGCGAGGCGTGAGCGGCCCAGACGCTGTGGGTACAGCAGCGTAGTTACGGGACGGACGCACGGATGCCGGTCGGGCGAAATCCGGCCCGACCGGCATCCGTCACGGGTAACGCGCTCATCCGTTGCGCCAGCGCCACCCCTACAGCAGCGCCACCGCTACGGCAGCGCCAGCATCCGCTCCAGCGCGCGCTTGGCGTACTTCTCCGTCTCCGGGGCGACCTCGATCCGGTTGACCAGGTTGCCCTCGGCCAGCGACTCCAGCGCCCACACCAGGTGCGGCAGGTCGATGCGGTTCATCGTCGAGCAGAAGCACACCGTCTTGTCGAGGAAGACGATCTCCTTGTCCTCGGCCGCGAAGCGGTTCGCCAGCCGGCGCACCAGGTTCAGCTCGGTGCCGATCGCCCACTTCGAGCCGGCCGGGGCCGCCTCCAGGGCCTTGATGATGTACTCCGTCGAGCCGACGTAGTCCGCCGCCGCCACGACCTCGTGCTTGCACTCGGGGTGCACCAGGACGTTGACGCCCGGTATCCGCTCGCGGACGTCATTGACGGACTCGACCGAGAAGCGGCCGTGCACCGAGCAGTGCCCGCGCCAAAGGATCATCTTCGCGTCGCGCAGCTCCTCGGCGGTCAGACCGCCGTTGGGCTTGTGCGGGTTGTAGAGGACGCAGTCCTCCAGCGACATCCCCATGTCCCGGACCGCGGTGTTCCGGCCCAGGTGCTGGTCGGGCAGGAAAAGGACCTTCTCGCCCTGCTCGAAGGCCCACTCCAGCGCCCGCTTCGCGTTGGACGAGGTACAGATCGTGCCGCCGTGCCGGCCGGTGAAGGCCTTGATGTCGGCGGAGGAGTTCATGTACGAGACGGGCACGACCTGCTCGGCGACGCCGGCCTCGGTCAGCACGTCCCAGCACTCGGCGACCTGCTCGGCGGTGGCCATGTCGGCCATGGAGCAGCCCGCCGCCAGGTCCGGCAGCACGACCTTCTGGTCGTCGGTGGTCAGGATGTCCGCGGACTCGGCCATGAAGTGCACGCCGCAGAAGACGATGTACTCGGCCTCCGGCCGCGCGGCCGCGTCCCGGGCGAGCTTGAACGAGTCGCCGGTGACGTCGGCGAACTGGATGACCTCGTCGCGCTGGTAGTGGTGGCCGAGGACGAACACTTTGTCCCCGAGCTTCTCCTTGGCCGCGCGGGCACGCTCCACCAGGTCCGGGTCGGACGGGGATGGCAGGTCGCCGGGGCACTCCACGCCGCGCTCGCTCCGCGGGTCGGCCTCACGGCCGAGCAGGAGCAGGGCGAGGGGCGTCGGCTGGACGTCGAGATCCTGGACGGGGTGGGCCGTGGTCACGTCACGCACCCTTTCTTCTCTGCTGAAAGCTTCTGCGAAAAGCTTCCGCGAAGCCTTTTCGTCTAATTGACGCTATCTATGATATCCGGTTCACGTCACTTTGACGACGGCCATAGTGTCGATGTGACGCATCCCCCCGGCGGACCGGTGTGCGAGCATGAATGGAACAGGCAAGCGCTCGGCCCGGAATGAATCCGCGGTCCCGACGGTTGCAACGTCGGCAAGCAGTCTCCGTACAACCCGGGAGAGAAGCAGATGTCCGTATCGGACGAGACCACCACCGTGAGCGACGGCATCCTCCTGTCCGACGCCGCCGCAGCCAAGGTCAAGGGCCTGCTGGAGCAGGAAGGCCGTGACGACCTGGCGCTGCGCGTCGCCGTCCAGCCCGGCGGCTGCTCGGGCCTGCGCTACCAGCTCTTCTTCGACGAGCGTTCGCTCGACGGCGATGTCGTGAAGGACTTCGACGGCGTCAAGGTCGTCACCGACCGGATGAGTGCTCCGTACCTGGGTGGCGCCTCCATCGACTTCGTCGACACCATCGAGAAGCAGGGCTTCACGATCGACAACCCCAACGCCACGGGCTCCTGCGCCTGCGGCGACTCCTTCAGCTAAGCCTGAAGGCAGCTGAGCCCTGAAGGCGGCGCGTACGCCTGAGTGCGACGCGGAACGGCACAACGGCGGCGGCCCCGGAATCCGGGACCGCCGCCGTCGTCGTACCCGAGGGATCGGTGCTCAGGCGCGGGGCACGGCGCCGCCCGACACCGCGTCGACCACCGTCCGGTCGCCGAGCGGCGCGTCCAGCGTCACCGTCCGGGTCAGCTCCTTGGCGATCAGGATGCAGACCTTCTTCCCGGCCTGCTTCGCCTCCGTGATCTTCACGGTCACCTTGTCCTGGCTCTCGGTCGCGCTCGCGGTGTACGTACTGCACACGCCGCCCCAGAACGTCACCGACAGGGTCCGCCCGTCGGCGCTGTACGAGATCAGCTGCCGCTGGGACTTGTCCGCGTTCCCCGGGGGAGGCGTCGGGGCCGGTGTGGGTACGGTCGTCGCCGGTGCGTTCTTCGCCAGGTACGAGGGGGCCACGGCGACCTGCGACACCGTGGTGCCCAGACCGCCGACGGCCTGGCGCACCGAGAAGAGCCAGGACGGTACGAGCGTCTGCTTGCCCGCCACGTACTGCGCCGCCAGGCCGAACACCGCCTTGTCGACCGTCACGGTCGTCGTCGGCCGCTCCGCCCCCGTCCGCGTCCCGCAGTGGGCCTTCGGCGATTTCTGGCCCTCGTCCAGCGGTACGGGGGTGGCGCAGCCGCCGATGTCCGCACGCGCATGCGCACCGGGCATCGAACCGTTCAGCTGCTTCAGCGCCTCGGCCGCGCCGATCACCGGATAGCTGTCGCCCTTCTCCAGGCCCTTCAACTGCCCGCTGCCGCCGACCACTTCACCGTCCGGCCCCACCTGGATCCCGGTCGACCAGCCGTACGTGGGGAGGCCGTCCACCTTCGGGTTCGCGTTCACCACCCGTACGGAGCCCATGAGTTGGCGGGAATCCAGCGCGGCATCGTCCTGCCCCGCCGCCTTCAGTACCGGCACCGCGGCGGCCCTGGCCACGCTCTCGCTCACCGGGGAGCCGCTGCCGCCCGGAGCCGGGTTCTCTCCCGAACAGACCGCCTTCTTCTGGCAGTTGTCCGTACCGCCGGAGCCGTACCGGGTGAAGCTCCAGGTGCCCGGAGCCTGCTTGTTCACCCGCAGGACCGGACCCGAGCCGTCCCCGTCGGACCCCACCTTCCAGTATGTGCCCTCGGCCTGCGGCGTGCCCGCCAGGTTCAGCGCCTTCGCCAGCCGGGTCACCTCGGCCGCGGAGACCGTGCCCTCCGCGCGCTGCACCGCGGCCGTGCCCGGCCCCTCGGGCAGCTTGCCGGACGCGCGGTAGACCACCCGGCCGCCGTTCGGGTCGGGCTCGCCCGGTGCGATGCCCCGCGAGGGCCCCTCGGGCGCCGTAGGGGTGCCCGCCTGCCCGCCCAGGGCCAGCGGGGGAGGGGTGCGCTGCCCGCCGTCGTCCGCGCTGCCGCCGGACCTGCCGCCGCCGTCGGCCGCGGTCGCGGCCCAGTACGCACCGCCGCCACCGGCCAGCAGTACGGCTGCCGCCACCGAGGCCACGGCGAGCGGCGAACGCCGCCGGGGGCCGGTCACGTCGTTGTCGGGTCGCTCGGTGCTCACCGGATCGCTCCTTCGCCTGCATTGCCGTCACATGCCGTCGCCCGGCCTGTCGTCCGCCCCCGAACGGGGACAACGGTGGGACGGGGCAGCGGCGCGCACGGTTCCCTCGCGGGGATGCGGGGGATCAGATGCGATCGGTTCCGGTCTCGCCGCCCCTCAGTCGCCGTAGTCGGACATGGCGTCGATCAGCCGGGCGGAGGCGGCGGGCACCGTGACCCCGTGAATCCGGGACGGCGCGACCGGAACGGGGGCAGACTTCGGGTGGGCCGCCCAGTGCGGAGCCATCCGCGCGCAGTCACCGCGCAGCTCGGCCAGGCTCATCTCGGACTCGCGCGTGGCGATGTGGTTCGACATAACCGCACCGTAGGCACCACACGCCTCAGGAAGAAAGCCCTACTATCGGGTAGTTTTCCCCCCTTCAGGCGGGTCCGGGGAACCGGTAGCGTGAACTGTCACGCCGCCCCGGGAACACGGTCACCCGTTCCCCCCGATCTCCGCAGGAGCAGTCTCCCCGTGCGAATCGCAGTCACCGGCTCCATCGCCACCGATCACCTCATGACCTTCCCCGGCCGTTTCGCCGACCAGCTGGTCGCGGATCAGCTGCACACGGTCTCGCTCTCCTTCCTGGTCGACAACCTCGACGTGCGCCGGGGCGGTGTCGCCGCCAACATCTGCTTCGGTATGGGTCTGCTGGGTACGAAGCCGATCCTGGTCGGTGCCGCCGGCTCCGACTTCGACGAGTACCGCGCCTGGCTCGACCGCCACGGTGTCGACACCGGTTCGGTCCGGATCTCCGAGGTCCTGCACACCGCCCGCTTCGTCTGCACGACGGATGCCGACCACAACCAGATCGGCTCCTTCTACACCGGAGCGATGAGCGAGGCCCGGCTCATCGAGCTGAAGGCCGTAGCGGACCGTGTCGGCGGCCTCGACCTGGTCTCGATCGGCGCCGACGACCCCGAGGGGATGCTCCGCCACACCGAGGAGTGCCGCTCCCGCGGCATCCCGTTCGCCGCGGACTTCTCGCAGCAGATCGCGCGGATGGACGGCGACGAGATCCGGATCCTCCTCGACGGCGCCACGTACCTCTTCTCCAACGAGTACGAGAAGGGGCTCATCGAGTCCAAGACCGGCTGGACCGACGAGGAGATCCTGGCCAAGGTCGGCCACCGGGTCACCACCCTCGGCGCCCGCGGCGTCCGCATCGACCGCGCCGGCCAGGAGCCGATCGAGGTCGGCTGCCCGGAGGAGGAGACCAAGGCCGACCCGACCGGCGTCGGCGACGCCTTCCGGGCCGGTTTCCTCTCCGGTCTCGCCTGGGGCGTCGGCCTGGAGCGTGCCGCCCAGGTCGGCTGCATGCTAGCCACCCTGGTCATCGAGACGGTCGGCACCCAGGAGTACACCCTGCGCCGCACCCACTTCATGGACCGCTTCACCAAGGCGTACGGCCACGACGCCGCCGCCGAGGTCCGCGTCCACCTGGGCTGATCCGGCAGACGGGCTCAGACGAGCCGGCGGACCACATAGGCCGAGCCACGGTCCGCCGGCTCCTCGCCCACGTACTCCTGCTCGCGCATCGCGCACCAGGCCGGGATGTCCAGGCGCGCCGCCTCGTCGTCGGAGAGCACGGTCACCGTCCCGCCCCGCGGCACCTTCCCGATCACCTTCGCGAGCTCGATCACCGGGATCGGGCAGCGCTTCCCGAGGGCGTCGACCACCAGGGACGCGGCCGGGGCGGCCTCCCGGGGCTCCGGTACCGGCGCGCCCAGCCTCTCCCGTACCTCCGCCACCACCCGGGGCAGCACGTCCAGGAAACGGTCGACGTCCTCCTCGGCGGTGCCGTTCGGCAGGGACACCCGTACGTTCCCCTCCGAGAGCACCCCCATGGCCCTGAGCACATGGCTCGGCGTCAGCGTGCTGCTGGTGCAGGACGAACCGGACGATACGGAGAACCCCACCCGGTCCAGCTCGTGCAGCAGTGTCTCCCCGTCGACATAGAGACAGGAGAAGGTCACCAGATGCGGCAGCCGCCGCACCGGATCGCCGACCACCTCCACATCGGGCACCAGTTCCGGCACGGTGGCCCTGATGCGGTCCACCAGGGCCCGCAGCCGCACGGACTCGGCCGCGGCCTCGGCCCGCACCGCACGCAGCGACGCCGCCGCGGCGACGATCGCCGGAATGTTCTCGAACCCCGCCGCCCGCCCGGACTCCCGCTCGTCGGCCGGTCCTTGAGCGGCGAACCGCACCCCCTTGCGCACCGCCAGCAGCCCGACGCCGGAGGGCCCGCCCCACTTGTGGGCGCTGCCCACCAGCAGCGACCAGCCGTCCGGCACCGGCTCCCGGCCCAGCGACTGCGCGGCGTCCACCAGCAGGGGCACCCCCGCCGCCCGGCAGACCTCCGCGACACCGGCCACCGGCTGCTCGGTGCCGACCTCGTGATTGGCGGACTGCAGACAGGCCAGCGCGGTGTCCTCGCGCAGTACCTCCGCGTACGCCGCCGCGCTCACCGCCCCCGACCGGTCCACCGGGACCTCGGAGACCGCCCCGCCCTGCGCCTCATGGATGGCCGCCGAATGGAGCACCGACGAGTGTTCGACCGAGGAGACGACCAGATGGCGGCCGACACGCCGACGCCCCGCGAGAGCCCCGGAAATTCCCGAGTGAACCGCCAGGGTCCCCGAAGGAGTGAATGTGAGCTCGTCCGGGCGGCATCCGACGGCCTCGGCGGCGGCCTCCCGGGCGGCGTCCAGTAGTAGCCGGGCCCGCCGTCCCTCGCGGTGGAGCCTGGCCGGGTCGGCCCAGCCCTCGTCCAGCGCGGCAAGCAGCGCCTGGCGTGCGACGGGGTGCAGGGGGGCGGAGGATGCGGTGTCGAAGTAGGGCACGCGGCCACGCTAGCCCGAGCCGGGCCCGGGCCCGGGGAGGGGCCACCCGCAGGGCCGGGAGAGGGGCCGTCAGATGGCGGCCGGAGGCCCGTATTCCACCCCTTCGGGGAGTCGGACGGCGCGTTGGGCACCCTCCCCGCGCGACCCCAAATAGCGTCCAGTAGGGTTTGGTCCGCATAAACATCCAAACCCCTGCCCGCGTCAGGGCGGCGACCGACCAGAAAGACGGCCGCGCCGACCGCGCGGGCGAGACTCTCGGGAAGGCGCTACGTGAGTCCCAACGGCTCCGACCGCTCGTCGCGGCGCCCGATGCGGCGGAAGCTGCCGCAGGTGCTGACTGCGGGCCTGATCCTGGCGACCGCAACCGGTTGCACATACAAGGACTTCCCCCGCCTTGGTATGCCCACGCCGGTAACAGAAGAGGCACCACGGATCCTTTCCCTCTGGCAGGGCTCGTGGGCGGCAGCGCTCGCCACGGGCGTGCTGGTCTGGGGCCTGATCCTGTGGAGCGTCATCTTCCACCGGCGCAGCCGCACCAAGGTCGAGGTTCCTCCGCAGACCAGGTACAACATGCCCATCGAGGCGCTGTACACAGTGGTCCCTCTGATCATCGTCTCGGTGTTGTTCTACTTCACCGCGCGCGATGAATCGAAGCTCCTCTCGCTCTCCCCGAAGCCTGCCCACACCATCAACGTGGTCGGCTACCAGTGGAGCTGGGGCTTCAACTACATCGAGAACGTGGACGGCTCGCCCGCCACGGGCAATGAGATCCCCAAGGAGCTCGACGCCATCCCCGACCGGTTCCGGAAGGACTTCCCCAAGGGTGCAGAAGGCGTCTACGACTTCGGCGTCCCGGGAACGCGGAACCCGCAGAACGGCAACCCGGGTCCGACCCTGTGGCTGCCGAAGGGCGAGAAGGTCCGTTTCGTTCTGACTTCGCGTGACGTCATCCACTCCTTCTGGGTGGTGCCGTTCCTCATGAAGCAGGACGTCATTCCGGGCCACACCAACGCCTTCGAGGTGACTCCCAACCAGGAGGGCACCTTCATGGGCAAGTGCGCCGAGCTCTGCGGCGCCGACCACTCCCGGATGCTCTTCAACGTCAAGGTCGTCTCCCCGGAGCGCTACCAGGCGCACCTCGAGGAGCTGGCGAAGAAGGGCCAGACGGGCTACGTGCCGGCCGGCATCGAGCAGACTGACCCGGCCAGGAATGCGGAGACGAACAAACTGTGAGCATCCTCAACGAACCTCAGGGTGCCGCGGCAGCAGACGACTCGTACGAGGACGAGCTGCCGGTCCGGCGCAAGCAGCCGGGAAACGTCGTCATCAAGTGGCTGACCACCACTGACCACAAGACGATCGGCACGATGTACCTGGTCACATCGTTCGCGTTCTTCTGCATCGGCGGTCTGATGGCGCTCTTCATGCGCGCCGAACTGGCCCGTCCCGGCACGCAGATCATGTCGAACGAGCAGTTCAACCAGGCGTTCACGATGCACGGCACGATCATGCTGCTGATGTTCGCGACGCCGCTGTTCGCCGGATTCGCGAACTGGATCATGCCGCTGCAGATCGGCGCGCCCGACGTGGCGTTCCCGCGGCTGAACATGTTCGCGTACTGGCTGTACCTCTTCGGTTCCCTCATCGCGGTGGCCGGCTTCCTCACCCCGCAGGGTGCGGCGGACTTCGGCTGGTTCGCCTACTCCCCGCTCTCGGACGCCGTCCGGTCGCCGGGTATCGGCGCCGACATGTGGATCATGGGTCTGGCCTTCTCCGGCTTCGGCACGATCCTCGGTTCGGTCAACTTCATCACCACGATCATCTGCATGCGCGCGCCCGGCATGACGATGTTCCGCATGCCGATCTTCGTCTGGAACGTCCTGCTGACCGGTGTGCTGGTCCTGCTGGCCTTCCCGGTCCTCGCCGCGGCGCTCTTCGCGCTGGAGGCGGACCGTAAATTCGGTGCGCATATCTTCGACGCGGCCAATGGCGGCGCATTGCTTTGGCAACACCTCTTCTGGTTCTTCGGCCATCCAGAGGTGTACATCATTGCCCTGCCATTCTTCGGAATCATTTCCGAAGTGATTCCGGTGTTCAGCCGGAAGCCGATGTTCGGCTACATCGGCCTGATCAGCGCGACGATCGCCATCGCCGGTCTCTCCGTGACCGTGTGGGCGCACCACATGTACGTCACGGGCGGTGTGCTGTTGCCGTTCTTCTCGTTCATGACATTCCTCATCGCGGTACCGACCGGTGTGAAGTTCTTCAACTGGATCGGCACGATGTGGAAGGGATCGTTGTCCTTCGAGACACCGATGCTCTGGGCCGTCGGCTTCCTGATCACCTTCACCTTCGGTGGTCTGACCGGCGTGATCCTGGCATCGCCTCCGATGGACTTCCACGTCTCGGACTCGTACTTCGTCGTCGCGCACTTCCACTACGTCATCTTCGGCACCGTGGTCTTCGCGATGTTCTCCGGATTCCACTTCTGGTGGCCGAAGTTCACCGGCAAGATGCTGGACGAGCGGCTCGGCAAGATCACGTTCTGGACGCTGTTCGTGGGCTTCCACGGCACGTTCCTGGTGCAGCACTGGCTCGGTGCCGAGGGCATGCCGCGTCGTTACGCGGACTACCTCGCCGCGGACGGCTTCACCGCGCTGAACACGATCTCGACGATCTCCTCGTTCCTGCTCGGCCTGTCGATGCTGCCGTTCTTCTACAACGTGTGGAAGACCGCCAAGTACGGCAAGAAGATCGAGGTCGACGACCCGTGGGGCTACGGCCGTTCGCTGGAGTGGGCGACCTCCTGCCCGCCGCCGCGGCACAACTTCCTCACCCTGCCGCGGATCCGTTCCGAATCCCCGGCCTTCGACCTGCATCACCCGGAGATCTCGGCGCTCGAGCAGTTGGAGCACCACTCCGAGGATGACAAGGCCCTCGCTGGTGGCAAGGAGGCCGGCAAGTGAAGATCCAGGGCAAGATGTTCATCTGGCTGAGCGTCTTCATGCTCGCCATGGCCGTCACGTACGGCGTGTGGTCGAAGGAGCCGGCCGGTACCACCGCGCTCGTCCTGGGCTTCGGTCTGAGCATGATGATCGGCTTCTACCTGGCCTTCACGGCCCGGCGGGTCGACGCCATGGCGCAGGACAACAAGGAAGCCGATGTCGCGGACGAGGCCGGCGAGGTGGGGTTCTTCTCCCCGCACAGCTGGCAGCCGCTCTCGCTGGCGGTCGGCGGTGCCCTCGCCTTCATGGGAGTCATCTTCGGCTGGTGGCTGCTCTACTTCTCGGCCCCGGTCATCCTGATCGGTCTGTTCGGCTGGGTCTTCGAGTACTACCGCGGCGAGAACCGCACCCAGTGACATAGCGTCACCGCTCCACCTGATGGGGGGCCCGCACTTCTCCACCTGGAGAAGCGCGGGTCCCCCGTTCGCAGTCACCCCGCGCGCTGAAACGGATGAATCTTCTTAGCGTGGGTGCATGAACCACACGCCGCGCATCCGCCCCGTAGTGAGCTCCACTCTGCTGGTCGTGACCCTGGTCGCAGGTGTGACCGCCTGTGGCGGGTCCGAGGGCCATCCGCTGGCGGAGAAGCCGTACGACGCCGCGGACGAGATCACCGCCAACGCATCCGACGGCGACGAGAAGGTCGACCCCGGCAAGCCGCTGGAGGTCACCGTCGACGGCGACGAAGGCCGGATCACGGACGTGTCGGCCGTCGACACGACCGGCCGCCATCTGGCGGGTGAGCTCGACGCCGACGGGAAGCGGTGGCACTCCACCGTCCCGCTCGCCGCCGGCACCCGGTACACCGTCCGGGTCGGCGTGGAGGACGACGACGGGGCTCCGGGCAGCCGTACGCTCTCCTTCGGGACCACCTCGGCCAAGAAGTTCCTTAAGGTCGCCTTCGGCCCTCAGGCGGGCACCTACGGCGTCGGACAGCCCATCACGGCGGAACTCAGCGCTCCGGTCAAGGACAAGGCGTCCAGGGCCAACGTCGAGCGCGCCCTGCGGGTCCGCTCGACACCCGCCGTGTCCGGTTCCTGGTACTGGGTCGACGACAAGACCCTGCACTACCGCCCCAGGGACTACTGGCCCGCCAGGGCCACCATCGACGTCACCAGCGGCCTGGCGGGCATCAAGGTCACCGACACCCTCTACGGCGCCCCCACGAAGGCGTTGCGGCTCACCACGGGCGACCGCATCGAGGCCATCACGAACGCCGCGGCGCACTCGATGACGGTCAAGCGCGACGGGAAAGTGATCAAGACCATTCCGGTGACCACCGGCAAGCCCGGCTTCTCCACCCGAAACGGCGTCAAGGTCGTGCTGGGCAAGGAATACCGCGTACGTATGCGCGGGGAGACGATCGGCATCGCGGAGGGCTCCTCCGACTCGTACGACCTGCAGGTCTACTACGCGACGCGCGTCACCTGGAGCGGCGAGTACGTGCACGCGGCCCCCTGGTCCACCGGCTCGCAGGGGTACGCGAACGTCAGTCACGGCTGTACGGGCATGAGCACCGGCCAGGCCCAGTGGTTCTTCAACACCGTGCGTCAGGGCGACATCGTCACGGTCGTGGGCAGCCAGGGCGAGACGATGACGCCGTTCGACAACGGCTTCGGCGACTGGAACCTGTCCTGGGCCAAATGGCTGAAGGGCAGCGCCCTGCAGAAGAACACCACCCCGGACCGTACGGACACGATCCAGGCGGCGCGACTGCGCCCCGAGGTCTGACCGGCCCGGGGAGTGCGCTGCCCCTCGAAGGGACCGCGGACGAATCCGCGGCGGGCCTCAGGCGCTCACGCAGTCCCTGCTGCGCAGCAGGGCGGCCAGGGCGTCCGCGAACTCGACCGGTTCGACCGGCAGGGTCACCGCGGCGTCCGCGCGGCTCCAGGTGGCCAGCCAGGCGTCCTGCGGGCGCCCGATCAGCAGCAGCACCGGCGGGCACCGGAAGACCTCGTCCTTGATCTGCCGGCAGACGCCCATGCCGCCCGCGGGCGCCGTCTCGCCGTCCAGCACGCAGACATCGACGCCGCCGCGGTCCAGCGCCTCCAGGACGGCGGGCAGGGTGGCGCATTCCAGGAATTCCACCGGTGGCACATCGGCCGCGGGCCTGCGCCCGGCTGCCAGCCTCACCTGCTCACGGGTGTTGGCGTCGTCGCTGTAGACCAGGACCGTGGCGGTCGGCTGCATTGTTCCTCCGTGACATCTGTGTCTTCGGGGCTTTCCGGGCATGAACCGATGCGCGGATCGTACTCCGCCCGACAGCCTGTCAGTACTGCTTGGGGCCGTCGTTCCATGGGCCGTTCGGGGAGGACACACCCGGCTGACACACCGAACGGCACCCCCCGGGGTGAGGGCGGGATAAGCGACCGACATAATGTCGGTCGTGGCGACAGCAACGACAGTAGAAACCGGGCACGCGCACCCGTCGGTCAATCGACCGAACCTCACCAGCGTCGGAACCATCATTTGGCTGAGTTCCGAGCTGATGTTCTTCGCGGCCCTCTTCGCGATGTACTTCACCCTGCGATCGGTGACGGGACCGGATCACTGGAAGGAGATGGCCGAGCACCTGAACTTCCCGTTCTCGGCGACGAACACCACGATCCTGGTGCTCTCCTCACTCACCTGCCAGCTCGGCGTCTTCGCCGCGGAGCGGGGTGATGTGAAGAAGCTCCGCACCTGGTTCATTATCACTTTCGTGATGGGCTCGATCTTCATCGGAGGCCAGGTCCTCGAGTACACCGAGCTGGTCAAGGAAGCGGGTCTCTCGCTGTCCTCCGACCCGTACGGCTCGGTGTTCTACCTGACCACCGGCTTCCACGGTCTGCACGTGACAGGCGGTCTCATCGCCTTCCTGCTCGTTCTGGGCAGGACGTACGCAGCCAAGAGGTTCACCCACGAACAGGCGACCGCCGCCATCGTCGTGTCCTATTACTGGCACTTCGTCGATGTCGTGTGGATCGGCCTCTTCGCCACGATCTACATGATCAAGTAACCGGGTTCGAACCCGAACCACATCCAGCATCGACGCAGAAGATCCTGACACCGGGGTAATCCGTGAAAAAGCTCTCCGCACGACGACGCCATCCGTTGGCGGCGGTCGTCGTACTACTCCTCGCGCTGGCGGCCACTGGGGGGCTGTACGCCGCGTTTGCGCCCGCGAGTAAGGCGCAGGCCGACGAAACCGCCCAGTCCCTCGCCATCGAAGAGGGCAAGAAGCTGTACTCCGTCGGTTGCGCCAGCTGCCACGGAACCGGCGGTCAGGGCACCACCGACGGGCCGAGCCTGGTCGGCGTGGGCTCCGCCGCCGTTGACTTCCAGGTCGGTACGGGCCGTATGCCGGCGCAGCAGCCGGGCGCCCAGGTACCGAAGAAGAAGGTCATCTACAACCAGGCGCAGATCGACCAGCTCGCGGCGTACGTCGCGTCGCTCGGCGCCGGTCCGGTCATTCCGACCAAGAAGCAGGTCGACCCCGCGGGTGCGGACATCGCCAGGGGTGGCGACCTGTTCCGTAACAACTGCGCGCAGTGCCACAACTTCACCGGTGAGGGCGGCGCGCTGTCGAACGGCAAGTACGCGCCCAGCCTTGAAGGCGTGGACCCGAAGCACGTCTACGAGGCCATGCAGACCGGCCCGCAGAGCATGCCGTCCTTCCCGGACACGACGATGCCCGAGCAGCAGAAGCGGGACATCATCGCGTACGTCCAGACCGTGAACAGCGCCCAGGCGGAGAACCCGGGTGGTCTGAAGCTGGGTGGCCTGGGGCCGGTCAGCGAGGGTCTGTTCGCCTGGATCTTCGGGCTCGGCGCACTGATCGCAGTTGCCATTTGGGTCGCGGCCCACACCGCTAAGGCCAAGAAGTCATGAGTAGCCAAGAGATTCCAGACGAGAACCTGCCCGCTGAGCAGGAACCCGCGCACGGCGCGGTAAAGGTCGCGGACGACCCGTTCGCCGACCCGGGGCTGCCGGCCCACAAGCCGCGCATCCAGGACATCGACGAACGGGCCGCGAAGCGCTCCGAGCGCGCCGTCGCGTTCATGTTCACGCTGTCCATGCTGGCGACGATCGGCTTCATCGCCTCGTACGTCATCTTCCCGGTCGACAAGATCGTGTACATCTGGCCCTTCGGCCACGTGAGCGCGCTCAACTTCTCCCTGGGTCTGACCCTGGGCGTGGCCCTCTTCACGATCGGCGCCGGCGCCGTCCACTGGGCGCGCACGCTGATGTCCGACGTGGAGGTCGCCGACGACCGGCACGCCATCGAGGCCGAGCCCGAGGTCAAGGCGAAGGTCATGGCGGACTTCGCGGCGGGTGCCGAGGAGTCCGCGTTCGGACGGCGCAAGCTGATCCGCAACACCATGTTCGGCGCGCTGGCCCTGGTGCCGCTCTCCGGCGTGGTGCTGCTGCGCGACCTCGGTCCGCTGCCGGAGAAGAAGCTCCGTACCACCCTGTGGGCCAGGGGCAAGCAGCTCATCAACATGAACACCATGGAGCCGCTGCGTCCCGAGGACGTCGCCGTCGGTTCGCTGACCTTCGCCATGCCCGAGGGCCTGGAGGAGGACGCTCACGACTTCCAGAACCAGATCGCCAAGGCCGCACTGATGATCATCCGCATCGAGCCGGACGACATCAAGGACAAGCGCGAGCGCGAGTGGGCCCACGAGGGAATCGTGGCCTTCTCCAAGATCTGCACCCACGTCGGCTGCCCGATCAGCCTGTACGAGCAGCAGACGCACCACGTGCTCTGCCCGTGCCACCAGTCCACCTTCGACCTCTCCGACGGCGCCCGCGTCATCTTCGGTCCGGCCGGTCACGCCCTTCCGCAGCTGCGGATCGGTGTGAACGCCGAGGGCAACCTCGAAGCGCTCGGTGACTTCGAAGAGCCCGTCGGTCCTGCATTCTGGGAGCGCGGATGAGTACTGCGACCACGAACACATCTGGTGCTGCCGCACCGGGCAATCGCAAGGCGCCCGCCGGTGAGCGGGTGGCCGACTGGGCGGACGGCCGGCTCGGGATCTACTCCCTGGCCAAGGCCAACATGCGCAAGATCTTCCCGGACCACTGGTCCTTCATGCTCGGGGAGATCGCGCTCTACAGCTTCATCATCATCATCCTCACGGGTGTGTATCTGACGCTGTTCTTCGAACCGAGCATGGGCGAGGTCGTGTACCACGGCTCGTACGAGCCGATGCAGGGCATCCGGATGTCGCAGGCCTACGCCTCGACGCTGGACATCAGCTTCGACGTCCGCGGTGGTCTGCTGGTTCGCCAGATCCACCACTGGGCCGCGCTGATCTTCCTGGCCGGCATGTTCGTGCACATGATGCGCGTCTTCTTCACGGGGGCGTTCCGCAAGCCGCGTGAGATCAACTGGCTGTTCGGCTTCCTGCTGTTCGTGCTGGGTATGTTCACCGGCTTCACCGGCTACTCGCTCCCGGACGACCTGCTGTCCGGTACGGGTGTCCGCTTCACCCAGGGCGCGATCCTGTCGACGCCGATCGTCGGCACGTACCTCTCGATGTTCCTGTTCGGCGGAGAGTTCCCCGGTCACGACTTCGTCGCCCGGTTCTACTCGATCCACATCCTGCTGCTGCCGGGCATCATGCTCGGTCTGCTGGTGGCGCACCTGATCCTGGTCTTCTACCACAAGCACACGCAGTTCGCGGGTCCCGGCCGCACCAACAAGAACGTCGTCGGCATGCCGCTGCTGCCGGTGTACATGGCGAAGGCCGGTGGCTTCTTCTTCCTGGTCTTCGGCATCATCGCCATCATCGCGGCGATCGCCACGATCAACCCGATCTGGAACATCGGCCCGTACCGCCCGGACCAGGTGTCCACCGGCGCCCAGCCCGACTGGTACATGGGCTTCGCCGAGGGTCTGATCCGAGTGATGCCCGGCTGGGAGATCAACCTCTGGGGTCACACGCTCGTCCTGGGTGTGTTCATCCCGCTGATGGCCTTCGGACTGGTGCTCGGGATCATCGCCGTCTACCCGTTCGTCGAGTCCTGGATCACCGGGGACAAGCGCGAGCACCACATCCTGGACCGCCCGCGCAACGCCCCGACCCGGACGGCCTTCGGCGTCGCCTGGATCACCGAGTACGTCGTCGTCTTCATCGGCGGTGCCAACGACCTGTGGGCCACGCACTTCCACCTGTCGCTGAACGCCATCTCCTGGTTCGTCCGGATCTTCATCTTCGTCGGCCCGGTCATCGCGTTCGTCGCCACCCGGCGGATCTGCCTCGGCCTCCAGCGCCGCGACAAGGAGAAGGTGCTGCACGGGCGCGAGTCCGGCATCATCAAGCGCCTGCCGCACGGTGAGTTCGTCGAGATCCACGAGCCGCTCGGCCCCGAGCAGCTGCACACGCTCACCGCGCACGAGCAGTACAAGCCGGTCGAGATCGGCCCGACGGTCGACGAGAACGGTGTCGAGCGCAAGGTGTCTCTCCTGCAGAAGCTGCGGGCCCGGCTCAGCAAGGGCTACTTCGGCGAGAACAACCAGATCGCCAAGCCCACCGTCGAGGAGTACAAGGAGATCACCAGCGGCCACGGTCACCACTGATCGCCTGAACTGATCGCCACAGCAGGAGCCCCGTCCATTCGATGGACGGGGCTCTTTGCTGCCCCTGGCGCTCGATAGGGTGGAGGTGATCCCTTTTACCGGCTGTGGACCCAGGAGCGGACCATGAACGTTGTGACCCCGATCGGCGGCGACAGCGTGGCGGACCGTTCCTGGCCCGGTGTGCTGAACCCCCTGATGCGCGGCGAGAACCTCACCGCCGACGACACCGCGTGGGCGATGGACCGCATCATGAGCGGTGACGCGTCCGATGTGCAGATCGCCGGATTCGCGGTGGCCCTGCGTGCCAAGGGCGAGACGATCGACGAGGTGTCCGGCCTGGTACGGGCGATGTACGAGCACGCCAACACCATCCACGTGCCCGGTCGTACGGTCGACATCGTCGGCACCGGCGGCGACCTCGCCAAGACGGTCAACATCTCCACCATGTCGGCGGTCGTCATCGCCGGCACCGGCGCCAAGGTCGTCAAGCACGGCAACCGCGCCTCCTCGTCGGCGAGCGGTTCCTCCGACGTGCTGGAGAAGCTCGGCGTCAACCTGGACCTCAGCGCGCAGCGGGTCGTCGAGGTCGCCGAGGAGGCGGGCATCACCTTCTGCTTCGCGGTGAAGTTCCACCCCGCACTGCGTTACGTCGCCAGGGCCCGCAAGGAGCTCGGCACGCCGACGACGTTCAACATTCTGGGGCCGCTCACCAACCCGGCCAGGGTGCGTTCCCAGGCCGTCGGTGTCGCCGACCTGAAGATGGCGCCGATCGTCGCCGGTGTCCTTGCCGAGCGCGGCAATTCGGCGCTGGTCTTCCGCGGCGACGACGGCCTGGACGAGCTGACGACGACCGCGACCTCGCGGGTCTGGGTGGTCCGGGACGGAACGGTGCGCGAGGAGGCGTTCGACCCGCGCGACGTCGGCCTGGAGCTGGTGCCCGTGCAGGCCCTGCGCGGTGCGGACGCCTCGTACAACGCCGACGTGGCCCGGCGCGTGCTGGCCGGTGAGCGGGGGCCCGCCCGGGAAGCCGTGCTGCTCAACTCGGCGGCGGCCCTGGCGGCTCTCGACCCGACGGACGACACGCTGAACGAGCAGCTCGCGGCCGGGATCGCGAAGGCCGCCGAGTCCATCGACTCGGGGGCGGCGGCACGCGCGCTGGAGCGCTGGGTGGCGGTCAGCAACGCCTGAACGGGCGGAAATGTGGCGCAGGGGCGCAGTCCGGATCCTGGACTGCGCCTTGCGCGTTTTCGTACGTATGGCAAGATGCTGGGCAGGTCATGAGTGACAGCGACTACGGCCCCGGCCCGCTGTCCGGCAACCCTCCGTCCGTGGCGGGGTGCCCCGGGTGAAGACCAGGCCGTAGGCAGCGAGGTCTGCGGCAAGCGCGGGCCCCTCGGCATCTGTGAATGCCAACCCCCGGGGTCCTGGTCCCTAGGGAGTCTCTTGTGAGCACGCGAATGCGATAGGGCCTTCGGCCCTCTTCCGCACACCCTCTTTCTCTTTCCGCTGCGCTGCCGCGTATCCGCCGGCGCATGCGTTTCGCCTGCCTCTTACGGGAGTTCGCCATGTCTGTCTTCACCGCTGCCGCCGACCAGTCGCTTTGTGCCCCTCTGTCGGTTCTGGGCAGGGATGTGACGGTTCCGCTGGTCACGGGTGGTGAGGTCACCTACGCCGCTCTCGACTACGCCGCCAGCGCCCCCGCGCTGCAGCGTGTCTGGGACGACGTCGCCGCGTACGCCCCGTACTACGGCAGCGTCCACCGCGGGGCCGGCTACCTCTCGCAGCTCTCCACGGACCTCTTCGAGAACAGCCGCGCGACCGTCGCGGAGTTCCTCGGCTGCCGCGCCGACGACCAGGTGATCTTCACCCGCTCGACCACCGACTCGCTGAACCTGCTGGCCGCGGTCGTCCCGGCCGACTGCCAGGTTTTCGTCTACGAGACCGAGCACCACGCCTCGCTGCTGCCGTGGCGCGACGCCCGGGTGACCTACCTGAACGCCCCGCGCACCCCCGCCCAGGCCGTCGAGACGCTGGAGCGGGCGCTCGCCGACCGCGAGCCCTACGGCCCCGCGCTGGTCTGCGTCACCGGCGCCTCCAACGTCACCGGCGAACTGTGGCCGGTGAAGGAGCTGGCCGCCGCCGCGCACGCGCACGGTGCCCGGATCGTGCTGGACGCCGCGCAGCTCGCCCCGCACCACCCCGTCGACATCGCCGAGCTGGACGTCGACTGGGTCGCCTTCTCCGGACACAAGCTGTACGCGCCCTTCGGCTCGGGCGTCCTCGCCGGCCGGGCCGACTGGCTGCAGCGGGCCGAGCCCTACCTCGCGGGCGGCGGCGCCTCGCGCAAGGTCGCCCGCCGCACCGACGGCGGCGTGGACGTCGAGTGGCACTCCACCGCTGCCCGCCACGAGGCCGGCTCCCCCAACGTCATCGGCGTGTACTCCATCGCCTCCGCCTGCAAGGCGCTCACCGAGGCGGGCTTCGACAACCTGGTCGCCCGGGAGCAGCACCTCGTGGGCGCGGTCCGGGCGGGCCTCGCCGAGGTTCCCGAGGTCAAGGTGCTCTCGCTGTTCGGCGACGACGCCCCGCGGGTCGGCGTCATCTCCTTCGTGGTGGAGGGCTGGAACAGCTCGCACTTCGCCGCCGCGCTCTCCGCCGAGTACGGCATCGGGGTCCGCGACGGACTCTTCTGCGCCCACCCGCTGGTCCGCACCCTGCTGGGCAGCGACCCGCAGGAGGTCGGCGAGTGCGGCGCGCCCGAGGCCGAGCCGGGCGAGTTCCCCCAGTCTCGAACAGGCTCGACCGGGGGGACCCCCCTGCTCAACGCGATCCGGGTGAGCTTCGGCGCCGGTACGCCGGACGAGCACATCGAGCGTTTCGTCCGTGCGGTCAAGGAGCTCGTGAGCAAGGGCGCCCAGTGGAAGTACCGCACCGAGGACGGCCGCTGCGTCCCGGACCGGGGTGCGGCGCAGCTCTGACGGCACACAGCACTTCGGCGGGGGACGGGCAGCCTGTGGGCCCGTCCCCCGCCGAAGTGCTGCGCGGTGGTGAAGTGCGTACTCAAGCGTCGAGGCCGATGGCGAAGGCGGCCTCCAGGTCGTGCTGCGAGTAGGTACGGAACGCCACATGCGTGTCGGTGGCCTCGACGCCCGGGATCTTGCTGATCCGGCCGGGGATGACATCGGCGAGATCGTCGTGCCTGGGCACCCGGACCATGGCGATCAGGTCGTACGTACCGGTGACCGAGAAGACCTCGCTGACACTGTCCAGCGCGGCGATGGCCTCGGCGATCTCGGGAATCCGGTCCACGCTGGTTTTGATGAGCACGATCGCGGTGATCAAGGCTGGCTTTCTCCCTCGGTGGCCGTGGCTGGTGCCTTCACTCTATCCGTACGCCGGTAACGCCCCCAGGCGTAGAGGAAGCCGAGGGCGAAGCCCACCACATGGGCCAGATAGGCGACGCCCGGCCCCCCGCTGCCCGCGCCCTGGACCGCCAGCCACTGCAGGACGAACCAGAAGACCAGCACGATCCAGGCGGGGAAGCGCAGCGGCAGGAAGAAGAGGAACGGGAACAGGCTGGTGACCCGGGCCCTGGGGAACAGGTACAGGAACGCCCCGAGCACCGCCGAGATCGCCCCGGACGCGCCCACCAGCGTCTGGTCGGACGTGGCGTGCGCGGCCGCGTAGGCGACCAGGGCGAGGTAGCCGGAGATCACGTAGAAGAAGGTGAACCCGACCCGGCCCATGCGCTCCTCGGTCATCGCCCCGAACACGTACAGGAAGAGCACGTTGCCGAGCAGATGCAGCCAGCTGCCGTGCACGAAGAGGGCGGTGAGCGGGGTGAGCAGGGCGTGTGCGGAGCCGTCCCACAGCTCACTCGGGATCACGCCCCAGCGCTCGAAGTACCCGGCCTGGGCGGCGAGCAGGGCGTCGGCGGTTCCGGGGACCGGGTTGAAGCCGGACAGCGGGCTGATCACGAAGACCAGGGAGCAGGCCGTGATCAGGGCGTGGGTCACCAGTGGCCCACCCGAGGTGACCGTCCGTAGCAGTCCGCCGGTCAGCCTGCCGGTCACAGCTCGCCGATCGATCATGAACAGAGCATGACGCAAGCGGAGGGAACGGGACAGACCGCCTCGCCGTGTCGGGCGGACGCGGTGAGGCCGTAGGGTTACGGAAGGACATCCGCAGTTCGACGGCGCACCGCGAGATCCTTGAAGCAAGGCAGCACGAGGCTCGACGAAAGAGGACGCAACGATGACGACGGTTCCCCAGCCGACCGACGGGACTCGCTGGCGCTGCACGCTCTGCGGAAATCTCACGCGCTTCGACGTGACGCGCTCCTCGAAGGTCGTCGAGTATGTCCATCTCGACCTGGCCGGTGAGTCCAGCGTCGAGGAACGCGAGGTGGTCAGTGAGACCATCGAGTCGGTGCGCTGCCGTTGGTGCAACGCGGTGGACCAGATCGAACTGGTGGACAGGCCGGGTGCCGACTCCTGACGGAGCCGCGCCCACAGACATTTGGGGTGACGGATGGTGGAGCAGCCCGATAGCGGCGCCGAGTCGGCCGAGGCGGCCGACGACGCCGTCGAGGCGCTCGACCGCCCCCTGCCCGAAGGCGTACGGCGGCGGGTCGTCGCGCTGGTGTCGGACGCCTTCGGCGGCCTGACGGTCACCGAACTCCCGGCCCAGCTGCGCCAGTACGCCCGTTTCACCCCGACCCGGCGTGCCAAGTTCGCCGGGAACGCGATGGCCGCCGCCCTGGAGGGCGACGCGCTGTTCCGGCAGCGCATCGGCGAGCGGCTCAAGGAGGGCCAGCCGGAGCTGGCCGACGCCCTGGAGGCCGGTGCGCCGCCTGCCGCCGCCGACCCCGTCGACGTGGCCGCGGCGGCCTATGTGCTGCGCCCGCCGGGCTGGGTGAAGCTGGTCGCCGCCGCCGGTGAGGAGGCCCAGCGCGCGGACGCCGAGCGCGCCGACGAGGAGAGCCGTCGCGAACTGGAGCGGCTGCGCGAGGAACTCGTCCGGGCCCGCTCGCAGACGAAGAGCGAGACGGAGCGGCTGCGCGGCGAGCTGGACGCGGCCCGCAAGGAAGCCGAATCCCTTCAGCGCAAGCTGCGCAGCGCCGTCAACGAGGTCAAGCGCGGCGAGGCGGCGTTGCGCCGCAGCCGGGCCGAGGCCGACGTCGCGCGGTCCGAGGCCGCCGCCCAGGTCTCCGCGGCCGAGAGCGAGAGCCGCCGGCTCAAGGCACGGCTCGGCGAGGCCGAGGCGTCCGTCGAGGCGGGCCGCCGGGCCGCCAGGGAGGGCCGCTCGGTCGAGGACATGCGGCTGCGGCTGCTGCTGGACACGGTGCTCGACGCGGCGAGCGGGCTCCGTCGCGAACTGGCCCTGCCGCCCTCCTCGATCCGCCCCGCGGACAGTGTCGACGCGGTCGAGCCGGGCCGGATGTCGCCCAAGGACATTGCCGCCAGGGCCCTTTCGGAGACCGACCCGGCCCTGCTCGACCAGTTGCTCGCGCTGCCGCAGGCCCATCTGATCGTCGACGGCTACAACGTCACCAAGACCGGCTATCCGCAACTGCCGCTGGAGAAGCAGCGGCTGCGGCTGCTGGGCGGGCTCTCGGTGCTCGCCGCGCAGACCGGTGCCGAGATGACCTGCGTCTTCGACGGGGCCGAACTGGCCGCCCCGGTGCTGCTCGCGCCACCGCGCGGGGTCCGGGTGCTGTTCAGCAAGCCCGGTGTGACCGCCGACGAGCTCATCCGTCAGCTGGCGCGCGCCGAACCTCCGGGCAGGCCCGTCGTGGTGGTCTCCACCGACCGTGAAGTCGCCGACGGAGTGGCGAAGGCGGGCGCCAGGCCCGTTGCGTCCGTCTTGCTCCTGAAGCGCCTTTCGCGCGTCTAGTGGTACTTGCCGGGTCTCGGTGGAAATCAGGGAACGGACTGTCAAGTCGCCGCTACACCCCGTGTGTCGTGGGTAAAGAAGTGCAGCCTGTGATGAGATTTTTCTGGTGAGGATTTGAACTGATCACAAGTTGGTCACTAGGGTCGGGCCTCGAACCTTCGCACGGTTGATCACCCATCCGGGGTGGCTGTGAAGGCACCGCCGAGTCCGTGACATGCACGGAGCCGGGGATTCGAATCCCCCACAGCCCGGTAGGCGGCTCGAGGAAGAAGGAGCTCGCCTCCGTGGCGTCCCACCGTCGTCCCAAGCAGCCGAGCCGCGCCCGTGTGACCGTGCTCACCGCGACCGCCGCCGCGGCCGTGGCCCTGACCTCCCAGGCGGCCCACGCCGACCCGAAGCCCTCCAAGGGCGAAGTCAAGTCCGAGGTCGAGAAGCTCAGTCACGAGGCCGGCGAGGCCAACGAGAAGTACTACGGCGCCAAGGAGAAGCAGCAGAAGCTGGAGAAGGAAGTCGGCGCGCTGCAGGACAAGGTGGCCCGCGGCCAGCAGGAGATCAACACGCTCCGCAACGGCCTCGGTTCGCTCGCCGCCGCTCAGTACCGCTCCGGTGGCATCGACCCGTCGGTGCAGCTCTTCCTCTCGTCCAACCCGGACACCTTCCTCGACGAGGCCTCGGCCCTCGACCAGTTGACGGCCAAGCAGACCGAGACCCTGGGGAAGATCCAGGAGAAGCAGCGGGTCCTCGCGCAGCAGCGCAAGGAGGCCCAGGACAAGCTCGGTGACCTCGCGGATGTACGCAAGACGCTCGGCGAGAAGAAGAAGGACCTCCAGGCCAAGCTGGGCAAGGCGCAGCGCCTGCTCAACTCGATGACCGAAGCCGAGCGCGCGAAGATGCGCGAGGACCAGCAGCGCGCCAGCCGCTCCGCGGGCGACCGGGTCGACCTGGGCAACGAGCTCCCCGCCTCCGCCTGGGGTGCCGCCGCCCTCAACGCCGCCAAGACCCAGGTGGGCAAGCCGTACGGCCGCGGCGGCACCGGCCCCGGATCCTTCGACTGCTCCGGGCTGACCCAGTGGGCCTACGCCCAGGCCAACGTCCAGATCTCCCGGGTCACGTACACCCAGATCAACGACGGTGTCCACATCGGGCGCAGCGCGCTGAAGCCGGGCGACCTGGTCTTCTTCAACAACACCTCGCACGTGGGGCTCTATGCGGGCAACAACACCCTCCTGCACGCCCCGTACCCGGGCACGTTCGTCCGCTTCGAGTCGATGGACACCATCGGCAGCTTCCAGTTCGGCGTGCGCGTCGGCTGACGGCGCCCGAACGGGCGAATTCCCACGCCCGCACGGACAGTCCGCCCCGCCGGAGACCACAGGTCACCGGCGGGGTGTCGTCGTTTCCGCCACCCTTCCGTCCGGCGCGGCCGCTGGTCGCTCCGTAACCGTCCGACTACTGTCTGCCTGCTGTGCAGCTCTCGGTCGTCGGTCCGCCCGCCCCGGGCGGCAGGGGCTGCGCGCGTCTGCGTACAGCGGAAGGGAGTGCGGCGTCCTGTGGTGTCCCATCGCCGTTCCACACAGTCCGGCCTCAACCTCGGCGTCCGGGCCACCGTTCTGTCGGCCGCCGCGGCGACCGCGGCCGCCACCCTCGGGGCGGCCACCGCGAACGCCGACCCGCAGGACGCGCCCCGGACCGCCAAGGCCCGCATCGACCGGTTGTACACCGAGGCCGAGCGGGCCACCGAGCAGTACAACAAGGCCGGGGAGAACGCCGGTCGGCTGCGCGGCGAGGTCGACCGGGCCCAGGACCGGGCGGCCCGCGGCCAGGAACGGGTCAACCGGATGCGTACGGAGCTCGGTTCGGCGGCGAGCGCGCAGTACCGCTCCGGCGGCATCGACCCCGCGCTCGCCCTGCTGCTCTCCTCCGACCCGGACAACTATCTCGACCGGGCGGCCGTACTGGAGCGCCTGACCGGCCTTCAGGCCACCGAGCTGCGGGAACTCCAGCAGGTCCAGCGCGGGCTCGTGCAGACCCGTGCGGAGGCGGCCCGCGCGCTGGCCGAACTGGAGCGCAACCGGGCGTCCGCCACCCGTCACAAACGGACCGTCGAGCGCAAGCTCGCCGAGGCCAGGAAGCTACTGGACGCGCTGCCCGGCGCCGACCGGGCGGAGTTCGAGCGGGCCTCGCGCTCCGGCCGCGACGGCGCGTACCCGGCCCTGGCCGATCTGCCGGCCGGCTCCGCACGCGCGGCGGCCGCCGTCATGGCGGTCCACCAGGCACTGGGCCGCCCGTACATCTGGGGGGCCAACGGGCCGGCCGGATTCGACTGCTCCGGGCTGATGCAGTGGGCGTACGCCCAGGCCGGGGTCAGCCTGCCGCGGACCTCGCAGGCCCAGCGGTACGCGGGACACATGGTGCCGCTCTCCGAGGCCCGCCCCGGCGACCTGGTCGCCTACCGCGCGGACGCCGGCCACATCGCGATGTACGTCGGTAACGGCCAGGTGATCCACGCCCCGTACCCCGGGGCTCCGGTGCGCTACGACCCCGTCGGCATGATGCCCGTCTCGTCGGTCACCCGCGTCTGACCGTACCCTCGATCGGGTGACCGACAGGCGGGGACGGAACGGAGGGCGGCGCGCGGCGGGAGCGCTGCTCGCCGGGCTGCTGCTCGCCTCCGGCTGCGCGGCCCCCGACGACGGTGCCGCCCCGGACGCGACCGCCCGCGCCGTCCGCGCCACGCTGGACCGCCGGGCCGCCGCCGTGCTGGACCACGACACGGACGCCTATCTGGCCACGACCGACCCCGGGGCCACCGGGCTGCGCACGGCCCAGCGCCGGGAACTCGCCAACCTCGCGGACATACCGCTGAGTTCATGGACGTACCGGCTGCACGAGGTGATCGCGCGGGGCTCCGACCGGGCCACCGCTGACGTCGAGCTGCGCTACCGGATCAAGGGCTACGACGCCGCCCCGGTCACCGCGGACCGGGTGCTCGACCTGAGACGGGACCGGACGGACGGCCGCTGGTACGTCGTCGGGGACCGGGCGGACGACGGGGACGCCGCCCGGCAGCTCTGGCAGCAGGGCGACGTGCGGGTGATGCACGGGAAGCACAGTCTCGTGCTCGGCGTCGGCCGCACGGACCAGGAGCTGCGCGCGATCGCCCGGACCGCCGACCGCGCGGTGCCCGCCGTGTCCGACGCCTGGCCGGAACGCTGGGCGGGGCGCGTGGTGGTGCTCGTGCCGCGGACGGTGCGGGACATGGCGGAGCTGCTGGGGTCCACGGCGGACTACCGGGGCATCGCCGCAGTCACCACAGGGCAGACGGGCGGCGCGGGCCGGACCCCCGCGGACCGGGTGATCGTCAACCCGCAGGCGTACGGCACGCTCGGCACCTTCGGGCAGCGGATCGTCCTCACCCACGAGACCACCCATGTCGCCACCCGTACCCGCACCTCCGCCGCGACCCCGACCTGGCTCTCCGAGGGCTTCGCGGACTGGGCGGCCTACCGCTCCGAGGACCGCACCCCCGCACGGATCGCGCCCGAACTCGCGGACGCCGTCCGGCGCGGCGACCTGCCGGCCGGTCTCCCCACGGACGAGGACTTCGGCTTCGCGGGCGACCCCGCACGCCTGGCAAGGGCGTACGAGGGCGGCTGGGCGGCCTGCGAGCTGATCGCCGACCACTGGGGCGAGAAGAAGCTGCTCGCCTTCTACCGGGCCGTCGGAGGGCACTCGGGACGCGACGGAGCGGTGGAGCAGGCCATGCACGAGGTGCTCGACACGACTCCGCAGGACTTCACCGTGCTCTGGCGGGAGCATCTGCGTTCCGTACTCGGCTGAGCACGCGCACGGCTCAGGAGCCGACCGGCTCCGCCTCCCGGCCGACACCGGACCGGGCGGAGATCCCGCCGGCGTCGCGCGCCGCCCCGGAGACCGTCTGCCGCCACAGTCGGCGGCAGGCGATCAGCGTCGCCGCGACCAGCAGGCCGTTGCGCAGGAACATCAGCGTCACGCCCGTCGCGTCGCTCGTCACCACATGCGTGAACCCGAACGGGAACTCCCACTGGGTGACGCCCGTCGCCAGCAGCACCAGACCGGCCGGCAGCACCATCCGGCTGTCGCGGAACACCAGGCAGACCGCCGCCAGGCCGACCAGCCACAGCATGTACTGGGGGCTGATCACCCGGCTCGTCGTCGTGAACAGCAGCACCGCAGCGAACGCCGCGTCCGCCGGGGTGCTCGCGCCGAACTCGCGGGCCCGCAGCCGCCACACCAGCAGCCAGCCGAACGCGAGGACGGACAGGCCGAGGGCGAGCGTGCTCACCAGCGGCACGTGCGGACCCAGGAACTCCATCGAGCCGTAGTGCAGCTCCACCCGGCCCTGCCAGCCGAACTGCCGCGCTACGTGGAAGACCAGCGCACCCAGCGACTCGACCTCGGTGCCCCGGTCGCGCTGGGAGCCGAGGAAGGCCAGCGCACCGGGCATCGCCACGGTGCACACCACCAGCAGCCCGGCCGCCGTCACCGCCGCGGCCGTCCACGCCAGCCGCGTCCGCCGGCCGCGCGCCGTACCGGCCAGGATCAGCGCCGGCCACACCTTCAGCAGCGCACCGACGGCGGCCAGCACCCCGAGCACCCGCGGATGCCGCAGCCCCGCCAGGAGCGCCGCCACCGCCACCGCCGTGACCATCACGTCGTAACGGGCGTACGCGGTCGTGCCGAGCAGCGGCACCCCCGCCACCCACACCCAGGCGCCCGCCACCGACCGGCCGCCGCCCCGGCCCGCGTACAGCAGCAGCCCCAGCACCAGCAGGTCGCACACGAACGCGAGGACGAAGAACGCCGAGGCGTAGTCCAGGAACGGCAGCAGCGCGGGGGAGAGGATGGCGAGCGCGGCCAGCGGCGGGTACTGCCAGGTGACGTCGGACTCCGGATACGTACCGGTCTTCAGGACCTCGGACCAGCCGTGGTAGATCACCGAGACATCACTGGTCACGTCCGGTCCGGACAGCGTGATCACCTTGGTGACGCAGAGCAGCAGCGCGACCCTGGTCAGGGCCCACACCGCGACCGCGAGCCGCGTGCCGGCAGATCCCGTCATGACCGCCTCATCCGTTTTCAGCAGGGGGTACCCGGTGGGTACTCGATGGGTACGAGGAGCCATGATGCCCGCACGGCCGGCGCGAGAGCCATCGGGCCGGGCTGCCGGTACTGTCGGCCGGGATGGACAAGACCCTGATCGTGACCAACGACTTCCCGCCCCGCCCCGGCGGCATCCAGGCGTTTCTGCACAACATGGCGCTGCGCCTGGACCCCGGACAGATCGTCGTGTACGCCTCCACCTGGAAGCGAACCTCCGAAGGCGTCGAGGCCACCGCCGCCTTCGACGCCGAACAGCCGTTCACCGTCGTGCGCGACCCCACGACGATGCTGCTGCCGACCCCGCGGGTCACCCGGCGCGCGGTGCGGCTGCTGCGCGAACACGGCTGCACCTCCGTCTGGTTCGGCGCCGCCGCCCCGCTCGGGCTGATGGCACCGGCACTGCGCAGGGCCGGCGCCCGCCGCCTGGTCGCCACCACCCACGGGCACGAGGCGGGCTGGGCCCAGCTGCCCGCGGCCCGGCAGTTGCTGCGACGGATCGGCGAGGGCACGGACACGATCACGTACCTGGGGGAGTACACCCGCTCCCGGATCGCCCCCGCGCTCACTCCCGAGGCCGCGGCGCGCATGGCCCAACTGCCGCCCGGCGTCGACGAGAAGACCTTCCACCCGGAGTCGGGCGGGGACCGGATCAGGGCCGGGCTCGGGCTCTCGGACCGGCCCGTCGTCGTCTGCGTGTCACGGCTCGTGCCGCGCAAGGGCCAGGACACGCTGATCCTGGCGATGCCCGCGATCCTGGCGCAGGTGCCGGACGCGGTGCTCCTGATCGTCGGCGGCGGACCGTACGACAAGGAGCTCAAGCGGCTCGTCGCGGAGACCGGGGTCGGCGATTCCGTGCGGTTCACCGGACCGGTGCCGTGGGAGGAGCTGCCCGCCCACTACGGCGCGGGCGACGTCTTCGCCATGCCCTGCCGCACCCGCCGCGGCGGCCTCGACGTGGAGGGCCTCGGCATCGTCTTCCTGGAGGCGTCCGCGACCGGGCTCCCGGTGGTGGCCGGCGACTCGGGCGGCGCGCCCGACGCGGTGCTCGACGGCGAGACCGGATGGGTGGTGCGCGGGGGCAGCGTGGAGGAGTCGGCCGACCGGATCGTCACCCTGCTCCGCGACCCGGAGCTGCGGCAGCGGATGGGGGAGCGGGGGCGGGCCTGGGTCGAGGAGAAGTGGCGCTGGGACCTGCTCGCCGAGCGGCTGCGGGTGCTGCTCTGAACCCACGTACGCGAGAGGGGGCCCGCACTTGCCGTGCGGGCCCCCTCTCGCGTGTGCGTCCCGGTCGTCAGCCCCGGTAGATCGACTCGATCTGGTCCGCGAAGTCTTTCGCCACCACGTTCCGCTTCAGCTTCAGCGACGGCGTGATGTGGCCCGCCTCCTCGGTGAACTGCGAGTCCAGGATGCGGAACTTGCGTACCGACTCCGCCTTGGACACGGCCGCGTTCCCGTCGTCCACCGCCCGCTGCACCTCGGCCAGCAGCTCCGGGTCCTCGCGCAGCGACACGGCCGTCGAGCCGGCCGGCTTGCCGTGCTCCTGGGCCCAGCGGCCCAGGAACTCCTCGTCCAGGGTGACCAGCGCGCCCACGAACGGCCGTCCGTCGCCGACCACCATGCACTCGGCGACCAGGGCGTGCCCGCGGATCCGGTCCTCGATCACCGCGGGAGCGACGTTCTTGCCGCCCGCCGTGACGATGATCTCCTTCTTGCGGCCGGTGATCGCGAGATAGCCGTCCTCGTCGAGCGTGCCGATGTCGCCCGTGTGGAACCAGCCGTCGGCCAGCGCGTCGACCGTCGCCGCCTCGTTGTTCCAGTAGCCGGTGAACAGGTGCTCGCCGTGCAGCAGCACCTCGCCGTCGTCGGCGATCCGTACGACCGAACCGGGCAGCGGCTGGCCGACCGTACCGATCTTCTGCCGGTCCCACGGGTTGAACGCGGTGGCCGCGCAGGTCTCGGTCAGGCCGTAGCCCTCCAGGACGGTGAAGCCGATCCCGCGGTAGAAGTGGCCGAGCCGCTCGCCCAGCGGCGCGCCGCCGGAGATCGCGTACTCGCCGCGCCCGCCGAGCACCGCCCGCAGCTTGCCGTAGACCAGCCGGTCGAAGAGCTTGTGCTTCAACTTCAGGCCCATGGACGGGCCCTGAGGGGTACCGAGCGCGCGGCTGTAGGCGATCGCCGTGTTCGCGGCCTTGTCGAAGATCTTTCCCTTGCCGTCGGCCTGCGCCCTGGCGCGCGCCGCGTTGTACACCTTCTCGAAGACCCGCGGCACACCGAGGATCAACGTCGGCCGGAACGAGGCCAGTTCATCGGTGAGGTGCTTGATGTCCGGTACGCAGCCGAGCTTGATCGGGGCCATCACCGAGGCCACCTCGACCAGCCGTCCGAAGACATGCGCGGCGGGCAGGAAGAGCAGCACCGAGCAGTCGCCGGTGCGGAAGAGCGGCTTCAGCCGCTCCACCACATTGCCGCACTCGGCGAAGAAGCTGCGATGCGTGAGCACACAGCCCTTGGGGCGGCCGGTGGTGCCCGAGGTGTAGACGATGGTGGCCGGGTCGTCCGCCTTGGCGCTCACCATCCGCAGGTCGAGCGTCTCGTCCGAGACGTCCTCCCCGATCGCCGTCAACCGGCGGATCGCGTCGTCCTCGATCCGCCAGATGCCCTTCAGGTCCGGCAGGTCCGCCTGGACGGAGACCACGGAGGCCTGGTGCTCCTCGGACTCCACGAGGCACAGCGCGGTGCCGGAGTCACCTAGGATCCACTGGATCTGCTCGGGCGAGCTGGTCTCGTACACCGGGACGGTGACCGCGCCCGCGCTCCAGATCGCGAAGTCGAGCAGTACCCACTCGTAGCGGGTGCGCGAGAGCAGGGCCACCCGGTCACCGGCTTCGACGCCCGCGGCGATCAGACCCTTGGCGACGCCTCTGACCTCGGCCAGGAACTGGGTGGCGTCGACGTCGGTCCACACGCCCCCCACCTTGCGGCTCATCACCGCGACATCGGGATGCTGAGCGGCATTGCGGCGGATGAGATCCGTCAGGTTGCCGTCCGAGGGGACCTCGTACAGGGCCGGAAGGCTGAACTCGCGCAAGACTGCTGCTCCTCATCGGGCTCCGGTGCCACGGCTCTGTGTGACGCACCGGCTGCGGTCCAAGATTGGCAGGTGCTCAGTGGGGTGAGCACGACTGGACTGCCCGGACGTTACCCACGAGTACTCGGTTCCCGATAGGGGGTCCCCGCCAGATGTCTTACGCGTCACACATCACGTTGATCCTTGGCCGCACAGTAGTCCACCCGTGTGACCGAGCGACGGTATTCGCAGGTCCGGCGGCCTCTACCCAGGTGACCGGCAACGTTTTAGGGTGATCGTCATGCGAGCCGGACCGGACAGCCCAGGCACATCGACCCGACAGCGCACACGCATCCACGTGGTCAGTGACGTGCATGGCAACACCGAGGCGCTGGCTCGCGCCGGGGACGGCGCCGACGCGCTGGTCTGCCTCGGTGACCTGGTGCTCTTCCTCGACTACGCCGACCACTCGCGCGGCATCTTCCCCGATCTGTTCGGCGTGGAGAACGCCGACCGGATCGTCGAGCTGCGCACCGCGCGCCGCTTCGAGGAGGCCCGCGAGTTCGGCCGGGGCCTGTGGGCGGGCAAGGACCGCAACGCCGCGATCGTCGCGGCGGTGCGCAAGCAGTACGCCGCGCTCTTCGCGGCCTTCCCCACACCGACGTACGCCACCTACGGCAACGTCGACATCCCCGGCCTGTGGTCCGAGTACGCACACCCCGGCACCACCGTCCTCGACGGCGAACGGGCCGAGATCGGCGGCCGCGTGTTCGGCTTCGTCGGCGGCGGCCTGAAGACCCCGATGAACACCCCGTACGAGATCGGCGACGAGGAGTACGCGGCGAAGATCGAGGCGATCGGCCCGGTCGACGTGCTCTGCACCCACATCCCGCCCGATGTGCCGGAGCTGACGTACGACACGGTGGCGCGCCGCTTCGAGCGCGGCAGCCGGGCCCTGCTGGACGCCATCCGCCGGACCCGCCCCCGGTACGCCCTGTTCGGCCATGTCCACCAGCCTCTGGTCGGCCGGATGCGGATCGGCGCCACCGAGTGCGTGAACGTCGGCCACTTCGCGTCCACCGGCAGGCCCTGGGCCCTGGAGTGGTGACAACACCGGCACCGGACCCTGGAACGAGGCGCCGCGCACACGCGATAGCCTTCTGACGGCAGGCCTCTGCCGACGCACCGGTTACACCGCACTGGAGGAGCCACGGCGATGGCTGAACACACCAGCTCGAGCATCACGATCGAGGCGGCACCGGCCGACGTCATGGGAGTGATCGCCGACTTCGCCCGCTATCCGGAGTGGACCGGCGAGGTCAAGGAGGCCGAGGTCCTCTCCGAGGACGACCACGGCCGCGCCGAGAAGGTCCGTCTCGTCCTCGACGCCGGAGCGATCAAGGACGACCACACACTCGCCTACACCTGGATCGGCGACTACGAGGTCAGCTGGACCCTCGTCAAGTCCCAGATGCTGCGCGCCATCGACGGCTCCTACGCACTGGCCCCGCTCGGCGACGGCGACCGCACCGAGGTCACCTACCGGCTGACCGTCGACGTCAAGATCCCGATGCTCGGCATGATCAAGCGCAAGGCGGAGAAGGTCATCATCGACCGGGCCCTGGCCGGCCTGAAGAAGCGCGTCGAGTCCGTCCCGAAGGTCTGACCCGATGCGTACGGTCCTCGTCACCGGCCCCGGCGGCGCCGGCCGTACCACCGTCGCGGCGGCGACCGCGCTGGCCGCCGCCCGCCGCGGCCGGCGCACCCTGCTGCTGACGGCCGACGGCATACCCGGATTTCCCGAAGACACCGAACCCACCGAGGTCACCGACGGGCTGTGGTCCGCCCGCATCGACTCCGGCGAGCACTTCCGCGGCGAACTCCTCGCCCTCCAGGACCAGGCCTCCGCCGTACTCGACCTGCTCGGCGGGAACCGGCTGGACGGCGAGGAGCTGACCGAACTCCCCGGCAGCGCCGAACTCGCCCTCCTGCACACCCTGCGCCGCGCCGCCGAGGGCGACTGGTCGCGCCGCGGCCACGACCTCCTCGTCGTCGACCTGCCACCGCTGCGCGAAGCACTCGCCCTGCTCGCCCTCCCTGAGCAGCTGCGCCGCTATCTGCGTCGGCTGCTTCCCCCGGAACGCCAGGCCGCCCGCGCCCTGCGCCCGATGCTCGCCCAGCTCGCCGGCGTGCCCATGCCCGCCCAGTGGCTGTACGAGGCAGCCGCCCGCAGGGATGCCGAGCTGGCCGCCGTCCAGGCCCTGATCGAGGACCGCAACACCACGCTCCGGCTGGTCGCGGAGCCCGGCCCCGCCGCCGAGGACGCCCTGCGCACCGCCCGCACCGGCCTCGCCCTGCACGGACTGCGGGTCGACACCCTCGCGGTGAACCGGGTCCTGCCCAGGCACTCCGCCGACCCCTGGTTCGCGGAGCTCGCCGCGCAGCAGGAGAAGACCGTCGACCGCTGGTACGAGGAGTGGGTGCCCGAGGCCGCGCTGTGCGAGGTGCCCCACCTCGGCCGCGATCCACGGGGCCTCGACGACCTCGCCCGCCTCGACACCACGGCCGCCTGCACCGTCTTCGAGACGGCCGGTACCGGCGGCGGCCTCTTCGAGGGCGACGGACTGGCCTCGGAACTGGACGAGCGGAGCCCCGGCCGGGCCGACGACCCCTGGTGGATCGAGAGCCCCGACGCCCCGGACGGCCTCGACGGGCTGCTGCCCGGCGGCCGGATCGTGACCGCCCCGCCGTCCGGCGACGGCGACCCGGTACTCGTCTGGTGCCTGCCGCTGCCCGGCGCCGTCAAGAAGGACCTCCAGCTGGTCCGCCGCGGCGACGAACTGCTGCTCACCGTGGGCCCGTTCCACCGGATCGTCCCGCTGGAGTCCGGACTGCGCCGCTGCACGGTCTCCGGCGCGGCCCTCACCGACGGGGTGCTCCGGGTCCGGTTCACGCCGGACCCCGGCCTGTGGCCGCGGACGGGCTGAACGGCGCGTCACGCTTCGGGTAACGTCGTTAGTACGTGCCCCGTATGCCGGGCCGCCGGCCCACCACGTCGCAGGAGTCCGCCATGAGCGATGCCACCGATCGTCCCGTCGACGACGACGCGTGGGCGAAGGCCTGCGCCGAGGACCTCGAAGCGGAGAAGGCCCGCCGCCGGGCCCAGTACGGCCCGCCGCCCGGCTCCGCCGCCGAGGAGCTGCGCAAGCTGGTCGACGCCGTGGCCGACAAGATCTCGTCCCTCCAGTCGCCGCTGCTCGGTTCGGCGGCCCAGGGCACCGTGCAGCAGATCATCAAGCAGGCGAAGTCCGCGGTCGAGCCCGTCATCGAGCGCAACCCGGACGTCTTCGACCACATCGCCGCGGCCGGCAGCGAACTCCTCGCCGCCTACCGCTCCGCCGTCGAGGGCCAGGAACGCCGCTGGACCCAGGGCGCCGGGGACCCCGCGGGCACCGAGAAGAAGGCCGACGACCCCTCCGACCCCCGTGACGAGGGCCCCGCGGCGGGCGAACACATCGACCTGGACTGACCGGCACCGATGGGCCGGGCCCACGGCTCGGGTACGGTTGGCCACAGCGGGGCTCGACCGGAACTGAGGGATTCATGGGACTCACCATCGGCGTCGATATCGGCGGCACGAAGATCGCGGCTGGAGTGGTCGACGAAGAGGGCCGGATCCTCTCGACGCACAAGGTGCCGACCCCGCCGACGGCCGAAGGCATCGTGGACGCGATCGCGACCGCCGTGTCCGGCGCGAGCGAGGGCCACCAGATCGAGGCCGTCGGCATCGGTGCCGCCGGATACGTCGACGACAAGCGCGCCACCGTGCTGTTCGCGCCGAACATCAATTGGCGGCACGAGCCGCTGAAGGACAAGGTCGAACAGCGCGTCGGCCTCCCCGTCGTCGTCGAGAACGACGCCAACGCCGCCGCCTGGGGCGAATACCGCTTCGGCGCCGGACAAGGCCACGACGACGTCATCTGCATCACGCTCGGCACCGGCCTCGGCGGCGGCATCATCATCGGCAACAAGCTGCGCCGCGGACGCTTCGGTGTGGCCGCCGAGTTCGGCCACATCCGGGTCGTCCCGGACGGTCTGCTCTGTGGCTGCGGCAGCCAGGGCTGCTGGGAGCAGTACGCGTCCGGGCGCGCACTCGTCCGGTACGCCAAGCAGCGCGCCAACGCCACCCCCGAGAACGCCACGATCCTGCTGTCGCTCGGCGACGGCACCGTGGACGGGATCGAGGGCAAGCACATCAGCCAGGCCGCCCGGCAGGGCGACCCGGTGGCGATCGACTCGTTCCGCGAGCTGGCCCGCTGGGCCGGCGCCGGACTCGCCGACCTCGCCTCGCTCTTCGACCCGTCCGCGTTCATCGTCGGCGGCGGCGTGTCGGACGAGGGCGAGCTGGTGCTCGACCCGATCCGCAAGTCGTTCCGGCGCTGGCTGATCGGCGGCGAATGGCGCCCGCACGCCCAGGTGCTCGCGGCCCAACTGGGCGGCAAGGCCGGGCTGGTGGGAGCGGCGGACCTCGCCCGCCAGGGCTGATCCGACCGGAACCGGACCGAGCCGGACGCCCGTCGCGCCCTTGTGGCAGCGGCGGGCGTCCGTCGTATCGTGAGACGCATGGTCCTGACGCCACTGCCCGACTCCCGTACCGAGCCGGATGGTTCGGCCGTCATCAGAGTGCTCAGCTACAACGTCCGGTCGATGCGCGACGACTGCGAGGCACTGGCCCGCGTCATCACCGCCTGCGCCCCCGACCTCGTCCTCGTCCAGGAAGCCCCGCGCTTCTTCCGCTGGCGCAAGCGCGCGGCCTGGCTCGCGGCCCGCACCGACCTGGTCGTCCTCAGTGGCGGCGCCACGGCGGCCGGCCCGCTGCTGCTCTGCTCGCTGCGGGCCACCGTGGAGCGGACACAGGACGTGCTGCTGCCGCTCACCCCGGGGCTCCACCGCAGGGGCTTCGCCACGTCGGTGGTACGGATCGCGGGCACCCGGATCGGTCTGCTGAGCTTCCATCTGAGCCTGCAGCGGGACGAACGCCTGGCCCAGGCCGAGATGCTGCTGGAACGGCTGGACGCGATGGGCGTCGAGCACGCGATCGCGGCCGGCGACCTCAACGACGTACCGACCGGGAGCGCCTTCCAGCGGCTGGCCGGGCGGCTCCAGGACTGCTGGGCGGTCCGGCCGTGGGGCGAGGAGAACACCTACGCCCCGGATCACCCGCGACGGCGCATCGACGCGGTCTTCGCGTCGGACGGGATCGAGGTGCTCGGCTGCGGCGTCCCCGCCGGGCTGCCCGGTGTCACCGACGCGGACCTGCGGGCGGCCACCGACCATCTGCCGGTGCTGGCGGCGCTACGGGTGCCCGCGATCAAGCCCTGAGCCTCTCCCGGAACGCCGCCCCGACAGGCTCTCAGACGACCGCCCCGCGCCCGGGGTCGTCGCCGTCCTCGTCGTCGTCGTTCATCCGCGCCACCAGCGTGACGAAACCGCCCAGGAAACCGCCGACGCAGACCGTCGTGAGCCACCAGGTCATGTCCCACCGCATCAGCACCGCGACCAGCATCAGCACCGGACCGCCGACAACCGCGAGCCAGGCGAACTTCGCCGTGACATCGGCCTCCGGCAGGGGCGGCGGCTCCGGGGGGACGAAATGCCCCTCGTCGCTGTCGTCGAGGTCGTCCTCCTTCGGCTCCTCGACCTCGTAGTCGCGCGGGCCCGCCACTCCGGGGGCGAACACGACCGAGCTGCCGAGCGGCTTCTCCGGCGGCTTCACGGACTTCTTCCCGAGTCCCTTGTCCGGATCCAGGACATCGGGCTGGTCGTCCTCCAGCAGCGCGAGATCCTCGATCGACCTGAACGGCTTGGCGCCCGGCGGGTCCGGCGGCTCCTCGCCGTACCCCGCGACGATCGCCTGCCACACGGCGTCCTCGTCGGCCGGCGGTTCGGACCGGCTGCCGTCGGCGCCCGGCGACGCCTCCCGGGCAGCGGCGTCCTGCGGGCCCGTGCTGTCGTCGGGCACGGACGCTCCCTCCGCGGGAAGGGGCTCGCGCTCCTCCTCGCTGCCCGCGCGCTCCGCGTCGTGCTCAGCCACCTGACGTGCTCCCCTTCTTTCCGACGCTTGGGGCGAGGCGGCCGATGAACCGGTAGCTCTCGTCGAAGATCCGCTCCGCATCGTGGTCCAACGTCGCCACGTGGTAGCTCTGTTCCAGCAGGATCTCCTCGACATCCGTCGACGACACCCGGCTGAGGATGCGGGCCGAGTCGGCGGGCGGCACCACATGGTCCTGCGGGCTGTGCAGCAGCACGATCGGCTGGGTGACCTGGGGCAGCTCGGCGTCGACCAGGCGGAAGAACTTCCGCAGCGAATGCGCCGCGTGCAACGGCACCCGGTCGTACCCCACCTCGTCGGAGCCCGCCAGGGCGATGTCGCTCGCCAGACCCTTCGTCGTCCGCACCAGATGGCGGGCGACCGGCAGCGCGTACGCCGACAGGCCGTGCACCTTGTTCGCCGGATTGACGAGCACCAGACCGCTGATCGCGTCCCCGTGCTTCGCCGCCAGCCGCAGCGTCAGCGCGCCCCCCATGGAGAGCCCGAAGACGAAGACCTGGCTGCACCGCTCCAGCAGGGCGCGCAGCTCCCGGTCCACCTCCGCGTACCAGTCCTGCCAGCCGGTGAGCTGCATGTCCTCCCAGCGGGTGCCGTGCCCCGGCAGCAGCGGCAGCGAGACGGTGAGCCCGCGCTCCGCCAGATGGTCGGCCCAGGGGCGCAGCGACTGCGGGGAACCGGTAAATCCGTGACAGAGGAGGACGCCGACCTCTCCGCCCTCGTGGCGGAACGGCTCGGCTCCAGGAAGGACCGGCACCGGGGTCTCCTGTTCGTGAGGCTCGCAGGGGAGCGAAAAGGGGGAGTGCAGAAGGATTACTTCACCGTACGCGACCGGACTGACACCGACCAGGGTCGTCACCGGCTCCGGCCGCCGCAGCGGCTCCGTGCCGGGCGGGAGCGCGGGCTGCCCACGGGTTAAGGTCTGTCGGACAGCACACAGGAGGCACCCGAGTTGATCTACGGCGCAATGAAGTTCTCCATCGGCGGCTCACTGAAGCTCGCCTTCCGGCCATGGGTGGAGGGCCTGGAGAACATTCCCGCGCAGGGACCGGCGATCCTCGCGAGCAACCATCTGTCGTTCTCCGACTCCTTCTTCCTGCCGGCCGTCCTGGACCGCAAGGTCACCTTCATCGCCAAGTCCGAGTACTTCACCGCGCCCGGTGTGAAGGGCAAGCTGACCGCGGCCTTCTTCAAGGGCGTCGGCCAGCTCCCGGTGGACCGCTCGGGCGCCCGCGGCGCCGGTGAGGCGGCCATCAAGGCGGGCATCGAGGTCATCGAGAGCGGCGGCCTCTTCGGCATCTACCCGGAGGGCACCCGCTCGCCCGACGGCCGTCTCTACCGCGGCAAGCCCGGCGGGCTCGCCAGGGTGGCGCTGGCCACCGGGGCGCCCGTCATCCCCGTCGCGATGATCGACACGGAGAAGATCCAGCCGCCCGGCCAGGTGGTGCCCAAGCTGATGCGCCCGGGGATCAGGATCGGCAAGCCGCTCGACTTCAGCCGCTACCACGGCATGGACGGGGACCGCTTCATCCTGCGCTCGGTCACCGACGAGGTGATGTACGAGATCATGAAGCTCTCCGGCCAGGAGTACGTCGACATCTACGCGACGGCGGCCAAGCGGCAGATCGCGGACGAGGCGAAGCGCCGTGCCGAGGCGGAGAAGCACAAGGGCACCGAGTCCGGAACGCAAGGCTGAGGGAACGGTTCGGCGCGTGAGCGCGCCGGTTCCGTCCGGGGGGTGGGGGAAGTGGCCAGGCGTGAGCGGGTCGTACGGATGTCGGTCGAGCAGCCGCTGTGGAGTGCGCTGAGGGCGTACCGCATTCTGACGATGCTGTACGCGGTCCTGCTCTCCGTCTTCGGCCGGGAGAAGTACGACCGGCCGTGGGTGGCCATCGCTTTCCTGGTGGTGATGGTCCTCTGGACGTTCGCCACCCTGCCGAAGGTCGCGGGCGCCGCCGCCTGCACCAAGCGATTCCTCGGCGCCGATCTGACCGTCGCCCTGGCCGGGATACTCCTCACCCCGCTCGCCGACTTCGAGGCCCAGCAGGTCGACGGCCCGACGCTGCCGTCCATCTGGACCGCGGGTTCCGTGCTGGCCTTCGCGATCAAGGGCGGCTGGCGCTGGGCGGCCTTCGCCTCCACCTTCGTCGCCGTCGCCAACATCGTCGAGCGCGGCCATCCCAGCCGGGACACCTTCCACAACGTGCTGCTGGTCTGGGTCGCCTCCATCGCCATCGGGTACGTCGTCGAGGTCGCCAGGGCCAGTGAGCGCACCCTCGCCCGCGCCCTGGAGATCGAGGCCGCCACCCGCGAGCGGGAACGGCTGGCCCGGGACATCCACGACAGCGTGCTCCAGGTCCTCGCGATGGTGCAGCGCCGCGGCACCGCGCTCGGCGGGGAGGCGGCCGAACTGGGCCGGATGGCCGGGGAACAGGAGGTCGCCCTGCGCACCCTGGTCTCCAGCGGTCTGGTGCCCACCACCCGGGTCTCCGAGGACGCAGCCGAGGGCGCCGTGGTCCGCAGCGTCGAGGTCGACGACGAACCGTCCGACCGGGCCGACTGCGATCTGCGCTCCCTGCTCGCCCCGCACGCCGGATCCCGGGTCAGCTTCGCGGAGCCGGGCGCTCCGGTGCTGCTGGCCCCAGCGGCCGCGATGGAGCTGGCGGCCGCTGTCAGTGCCGCCCTGGACAATGTCAGGGTCCACGCGGGGGAGAATGCCCAGGCATGGATCCTCGTCGAGGACTGGCCGGACGAGGTGATCGTGACGGTCCGGGACGACGGCCCCGGAATCCCGGACGGGCGGCTCGCCCAGGCCGAGGGGGAGGGGCGGATGGGGGTGGCCCTGTCGATCCGGGGGAGGCTGCGTGACCTGGGCGGCACGGCCGAGTTGATTTCGGTGCCCGGCCAGGGCACCGAGGTCGAGTTGAAAGTTCCGAAGGTTTCACGGGGGAAGGCGGGATCAGCGAGATGAGCACGGAGAACACCCAGGTTGCGGAGGAGCGGGCCATCAGGGTGATGGTGGTGGACGACCACCCGATGTGGCGCGACGCCGTCGCCCGCGACCTTTCCGAGTCGGGCTTCGACGTGGTGGCGACCGCCGGTGACGGGCCGCAGGCCGTCCGCCGGGCGAAGGCCGCCACCCCCGACGTCCTCGTGCTCGACCTCAACCTGCCCGGTATGCCCGGCGTCCAGGTCTGCAAGGAGCTCGTCGGCTCCCACCCGGGGCTGCGGGTGCTGGTGCTCTCCGCGAGCGGTGAGCACGCCGACGTGCTGGAAGCGGTGAAGTCCGGTGCCACCGGCTATCTGCTCAAGTCGGCCAGCACCCAGGAACTGACCGAGGCCGTGCGGTCCACCGCCGTCGGCGACCCTGTCTTCACACCGGGCCTGGCCGGACTGGTCCTCGGTGAGTACCGCAGGCTCGCCTCCGACCCCACGCCCGTCGCCTCCGACGAACCCAAGGCACCGCAGCTCACCGAGCGCGAGACCGAGGTGCTGCGGCTGGTCGCCAAGGGGCTCTCGTACAAGCAGATCGCCGAGCGGCTGGTCATCTCGCACCGCACCGTGCAGAACCACGTGCAGAACACCCTGGGCAAGCTCCAGTTGCACAACCGGGTGGAGCTCGTGCGGTACGCGATCGAGCGCGGTCTCGACGACGCCTGAGTACGCCGTCCCAGGCCGGGCGGCGCGCCACGGACATGGGCCGTATATTCGCGATGACCGGCCCATGCCCCCTGATCTGCTGATCCGCGCGATGAACGGGAGAAGTCGTGGAAATCCTGGCATTCGGTGTGCAGTCCGACGAGAAGCCGCTGATCGAGAAGGCCTTCGCCGGACAGCACGAGGTCCGCTGCCTGGACGTCTTCCTGAACAAGGACACCGCCCCCATCGCGGCGGGCTACGAGATCATCTCCACCAGCGTCAACGCCGACCTGGGCGCCGGCGTCCTGCAGACCCTGGCGGCGGGCGGCACGCAGATGATCGCCCAGCGCTCCACCGGCTTCAACAACATCGACCTCGACGTCGCCGAGCGCCTTGCCCTGCGGGTCGCCCGGGTCTCCTACTACTCGCCGTACTCGGTCGCCGAATTCGCCTGGACCCTCGCGATGGCCGTCAACCGTCGGATCATCCGGGCAGCGAGCCGCACCCGCGACTTCGACTTCCGGCTCGACGGACTCCTCGGCCGTGACATGCGCGGCCGCACCGTGGGCGTGATCGGCACCGGCAAGATCGGCGAGGCCTTCACCCGTATCGCCCACGGCTTCGGCATGGAACTGCTCGGCTGGGACGTCGCCGAGAACCCCGCCTGCGCCGCGCTCGGCATGAAGTACGTGGAGAAGGAGCAGCTGCTCGCCGAGTCCGACCTGATCAGCCTGCACGTCCCGCTGCTGCCCTCGACCCACCACATCATCGGCGCGGACGCCCTGGCCCGGATGAAGGACGACGCGATCCTGATCAACTCCAGCCGCGGCGGACTCATCGACACCACGGCGCTGGTCACCGAACTGCGCGCGGGCCGCTTCCTGGGCGTCGGACTCGATGTGTACGAGGCGGAGGCCGGACTCTTCTTCCTCGACAAGTCGCTGGAGGGCGTCGACGACGACACCCTGGCCCGGCTCGTCACCTTCCCGAACGTCATCGTCACCTCGCACCAGGCGTACTACACCGAGGACGCCGTGGGGCAGATCATCGACGCCACCGTGCAGAACGTCGCCGACTACCTGGCCCGCCGCCGCAGCGACAACGTCCTCGTCCCGGCGCTCCCGGCGAGCTGAGACCCCGGACCGCCCCCGGGGTCCCCGTCCGCCCCCTTCAGCCGGCCACCGGCAGCCCCGCCAGTAGCTCCGCCACGATCGCCGCGCCGCGCAGCGTCAGCACCGACTCCGGGTGGAACTGCACCGAGGCGAAGCCCGGCCCGCGCAGCGCGTGCAGCTCCCCGGTCGCCGCGTCCACGCTCGCCCCGATCCCGTGCGCCGCGAGCTCGGTCACCACCGCTTCCTCGCAGCGCGCGGTGAAACTGTTGTAGAAGCCGACCGTCTCCGGCCGCCCGAACAGCTCGATCCGGGTCTGCGCGCCCTGGTACGGCACGGTCTTGCGGACGATCTCCAGCCCCAGCTCCGCCGCGATCAGCTCATGGCCGAGGCAGACCCCCAGCAGGCCGTGCCGGTGATCACGGACCAGCTCCGCGGCGAACCCGCGCAGCAGCCGCATCTTCGGATCGGTGGTGTCGCCCGGATTCCCCGGCCCGGGACCCAGCACGACCGGACCCTCGTGCGCCCGCACCCGTTCGCGCAGCCCCGGCTCGTCGTAGCGGTGCACCGACACATCGAGGCCCGAGGAGCGCAGCAGATGCGCCAGCATCGCGGTGAAGGTGTCCTCCCCGTCGACCACCAGCGCCCGGCCGGACAGCTCGTGGGTACGCTCCTGCATCCGCAGCCAGAACGGCGCGAGACCGTCCCGCCGGGCATCCAGCGCCACCTGCACGCGCGGGTCGCCCGCCAGCCGAGGCCGGGCCGCCTCGTCCCGCGGCCGGCCGGGCCGAACCCCGAGCGCGGTGAGTACCCCGGCCGCCTTCGCATGGGTCTCGGCGACCTCGCCGTCCGGATCGGAGTGACGTACGAGCGTCGCCCCGACCGGCACCCGCAGCTGCCCGCCGGCCGAGATGTCGGCGGTACGGATCAGGATCGGCGAGTCCAGGGTCTGCGCCCCGCCCGGCTCCTGCCGCAGCAGCGCCAGGGCCCCCGCGTAGTAGCCGCGCCCGCCGGGCTCGTACCGCTCGATGACCCGGCAGGCGTTCTGCACCGGGGAGCCGGTGACCGTCGCCGCGAACATGGTCTCCTTCAGCACCTCCCGCACATCCAGCGAGGAACGCCCGCGCAGCTCGTACTCCGTATGGGCGAGATGGGCCATCTCCTTGAGCCGCGGACCGACCACCACGCCGCCCATGTCGCCGACGGTGCACATCATCTTGAGCTCCTCGTCGACCACCATGGAGAGCTCCTCGGTCTCCTTGCGGTCGGCGAGGAAGGCCAGCAGACTCTCCGCGGTCGGGCCCTCGGCGGGGTAGCGGTACGTTCCGCTGATCGGGTTCATCACGACCGTCCCGCCGGACATCCGCACATGGACCTCGGGACTGGCACCGACCAGCGTCCTGGCCCCGGTGTGCACGACGAAGGTCCAGTACGCGCCACGCTCACCGGCCAGCAACCGCCGGAAGAGGGCCAGCGCGTCGGCCCGGCCGAAGCCGGGGATCTCCCCTTGGAAGGTCCGCCGGATGACGAAGTTCGCGCCCTCGCCCTGCCCGATCTCGTCCTCGATGACCCGCCGGACGATCCCGGCGTACTCCTCGTCCCCGACGTCGAAGGCGCCGCCCTCGACCCGTACGTCCCGGACCGGCAGGCGGTCCAGCACCTCGGCGAGCGGCAGCTCGTACGTCTCGTCCGCGACCAGCACGGACAGCGGTGTCCCGTCGTCGCGCACGTCGAAACCGCGCTCGGCGATCTGCCGGAACGGCACCAGGGCGAGCGAGGGCAGCTCACCGACCGGGAGATCGGCGAGCCGGTCCGCTTCCCGCACCCGGCCGATCAGCACCTCGACGGTGTCCTGGTCGCGGCCGGGGGTGCGCCTGCGCAGCAGCGCGAACGGCGGGCAGTCGTCACTCAGGAGTCTGCCGATGACGACATCGGTGCGGTGAGCCATGGGGTGGTTCCTTCCGGATGGAGGAACGGCTCCCCAAAACGCGGAGAAGGCCGCCCCTCGGGCGGCCTTCGCGTGGTCTGTTGCGCGCGATTGTCAGTGGGCCGCCGGATGAGCGGTCCACCACCAGTTCTGGTTTGTCTGCGCGAACATGTTCCGAACCCTAGCGGACGCCGGTCTCGTCCGAGCGCGCGTCTCAACTATTGAGCTTGCGGATGGACCGATCGCCGGACCCCGTAATGTTGGGCTTGTGACCGTGAACGCCAATACCTCCGTCGCCGGTGGCAACACCTGGCGAGACCTTCCCGCGGCGCAGCAGCCCGAGTACCCCGATGCCGAGGCTCTGCGCGATGTACTCGCGGACCTCGCGTCGTATCCGCCCCTCGTGTTCGCGGGCGAGTGCGACCAGCTGCGCGCCCGCATGGGAGCCGTCGCCAAGGGCGAGGCGTTCCTGCTGCAGGGCGGTGACTGCGCCGAGGCCTTCGACGCCGTGTCGGCCGACCACATCCGGGCCAAGCTGAAGACGCTGCTCCAGATGAGCGCCGTCCTGACGTACGCGGCCTCCGTGCCCGTCGTCAAGGTGGGCCGGATCGCCGGGCAGTACTCCAAGCCGCGCTCCAAGCCCACCGAGACCCGCGACGGCGTCACCCTGCCGACCTACCGCGGCGACTCCGTCAACGGCTTCGCCTTCACCGAGAAGGAGCGCGTCCCGGACCCGGACCGGCTGAAGCAGATGTACCACGCATCCGCTTCCACGCTGAACCTGGTCCGCGCCTTCACCACCGGCGGTTACGCCGACCTGCGCCAGGTGCACGCCTGGAACCAGGACTTCGTGAAGTCGTCCCCGTCCGGCCAGCGCTACGAGGCGCTCGCCCGCGAGATCGACAACGCGCTGAACTTCATGAAGGCGTGCGGCACGGATCCGGCCGAGTTCAAGGCGGTCGAGTTCTACTCCTCGCACGAGGGCCTGCTGCTGGACTACGAGTCGGCGCTGACCCGTACCGACTCGCGCACCGGCGAGCTGTACGACACCTCCGGCCACATGGTCTGGATCGGTGAGCGCACCCGCCAGATGGACGGCGCGCACATCGAGTTCGCCTCGAGGATCCGTAACCCCATCGGCATCAAGCTCGGCCCGACGACCACGGTCGACGAGGCGCTCGGCTACGTCGAGCGTCTGGACCCCGAGCGCGAGCCCGGCCGGCTGACCTTCATCGTCCGCATGGGCGCCGACAAGGTCCGCGACAAGCTCCCGGCCCTGGTCGAGAAGGTCACCGCGTCCGGCGCCACCGTGGCGTGGGTGACCGACCCGATGCACGGCAACACCTTCGAGGCCGCCTCCGGCCACAAGACCCGTCGCTTCGACGACGTCCTGGACGAGGTCAAGGGCTTCTTCGAGGTGCACAAGGGCCTTGGTACGCACCCGGGCGGCATCCACGTCGAGCTCACCGGTGACGACGTCACCGAGTGCGTCGGTGGCGGACACGAGATCTTCGTGGACGATCTGCACCAGCGCTACGAGACGGCCTGCGACCCGCGGCTCAACCGCAGCCAGTCCCTCGACCTGGCGTTCCTGGTAGCCGAGATGTACCGGGACCAGTAGGCATCACCGCAGGCAGCGCGCGTACGACTGTGGGGCACGGATCGATGTGATCCGTGCCCCACAGGGCGTTCACAGGCTTTTAACGCCTTTCGGTGCCGGGTAAGGTTAGGTAAGCCTCACCGATCAACGGGGTGGCAGTGAACAACCAATCCCGCCGGGAGGTGAACCGCGTGTACGTCTGCTCTTGCTTCGGTATCACGGAGAAGCAGGTCAAGGAACATGCGGACGCCGGGGCCTGCACGCCCAGGCAGATAGCCTCCGCCTGCAAGGCGGGCACGGACTGCGGCGGCTGCGTCCGGGCGATCCAGGCCATGCTCGGCCGCGGCGCCTGCCCGCGCCGCGAACTGCTCGACCGTAAGCGGATGCCCGGCGCCGCCGACGACGACACCACCACGGGTGCCGGATCCGGGACCGACCCGGGCGTGGCGCCCGGTACCGCCCCGGGTATGGCTCCGGGGATTGCGCTCCCCGACGCGGCCTGACCGTTCCGGCCAGTGCCGGTCTAGCTGTCCGGCTGCTCGATCAGCTGGGCGATGTAGAGCGGCTCGCCGAGCTTCTCGACCAGTTCCAGCTGCGTGTCGAGGTAGTCGATGTGGTGCTCCTCGTCCGCCAGGATGGACTCGAAGATATTCGCGGACGTGATGTCGCCCTTGCCGCGCATCAGCTCGATCCCGCGCTTGAGGCGGTCGATCGCCTCCACCTCGACCTGGCGGTCGGCCTGGAACATCTCGGTGACGGTCTGGCCCACCCGCACATGGAACAGCCGCTGGTAGTTGGGCAGTCCGTCGAGGAAGAGGATGCGGTCCGTGAGGATCTCGGCGTGCTTCATCTCGTCGAACGACTCGGAGCGGGTGTACTTCGCGAGCTTCGTCCAGCCGAAGTTGTCCTGCATCTTCGCATGCAGGAAGTACTGATTGATGGCAGTCAATTCTGCGGTCAGCTGCTCGTTCAGGAACTCAAGGACCTCGGGGTCGCCCTGCATCGCAGAGGCTCCTTCCAACCGGTGAACTGGGCAAGTTGGCCGCATCCTTGCATCGCACCCGATGACCGTCCAGTAAGTGCAGGCTTACTATGAGTTGTCCGAATCGCCCATGCCCTGGTCAGGACCACCCCTGCCTGTCTGTCACCATGGAGTCATGGGTCAGCCGGAAAGCCGGGAACAACGCGCGTCAGAGCAGTCCGAGCTTCCGCCGGGACAGCGACTCCAGCGTGGTTGGCCGGTTACCCACTACGGGCCCGTACCCAAGTTCAAGCCCGACCGCTGGGAGTTCCGGGTCTTCGGGGCCACCGCGGACGGCGAGAAGCACTGCTGGAACCACCAGGAGTTCTCGGCGCTGCCGTTCACCTCGGTCGTCGCCGACCTGCATTGCGTCACGAAATTCAGCATGCTCGGCGCCGAATGGGGCGGGGTCCTGGCCCGTACGGTCCTGGAACTCGCGCCGCCCGCGCCGAACGTCACGCATGTGATGGTCTGGGCCGAGTACGGATTCAGCTCCAACCTGAGGCTCTCCGACTTCGCCTCGGACCGAACACTTTTCGCCACTCACAAGGGTGGGGAACTGCTCACCGCCGAGCACGGTTTTCCGCTCCGCCTCGTCGTGCCGCATCTCTACGCCTGGAAGGGCCCCAAATGGGTCCGGGGCGTCGAGTACATGACGGCCGACCGCCGCGGCTTCTGGGAGGAGCGCGGCTATCACAACATCGGTGACCCGTGGAGTGAGCAGCGGTACTCCTACCAGGAAGAGCCCGGGGACGGCCCCGAGCTCTGACCTGGCGGCTCCCGGGCCGGTCCGGCCCGGTCCTCAGTGGTGGTACTGGTGCACCACCGCGTGCCCCTTGCCCCGGCCGATCATCCACTTGTTGACCGGTGTGGTGGCGACGAAGGCGACGGCGAGCGAGAACGTGAGCGCGCCCCAGAACAGCGCGTCGGAGAGAGTGGCGTCCATGGCACCCGGCCACAGCGCGATCACGCCATTGTCGATCAGTTCCATCACGGCGATGGAAAGGGTGTCGGCGGCGAGGGCGACCCGCAGGGCCGTACGGAAGTCGACACCGGCCTTCAGGATGGAGCGCAGGGTCAGCGTGTAGCCGAAGAAGAAAGCCAGGACGATGGCGAGCACCATCGTCTCCATGTTGCCCCAGCCGAGCGCCGTACCGATCACCATGCCGAGGACCTCGCCGATGGCGCATCCGGTGAGGCAGTGCAGCGTAGCCCGGGCGGCCATGGCCCAGCCGGCCTTGCCGGGGCGATGGGCGGCGTGTCCGGTGTGGTCGGGGCGATGGTCCGCGTGGCCGCCGTGGCCCGAGTGGTCCGCATGACTCGTGTGGTCCGCGTGGTGGCTGTGCTGTGCGTGGTGTGTGTCGTGCTGCATGGCGATCCCCCAATGCCGAGTAGCGGTTCCTGCCGACAGCAAGAACCGTATACCCCCGTGGGGTATTCCTCAATGGGGAATCAGTTGTCGCGCAGCCCCTTCAGCCGGGCCACGTCCGCCGCGTGGCCTTCCTTGCCGCCCGGCGTCTCGATGATCAGCGGCACGCCGGCGGTCGCCGGATGCGCGAAGAGCTCACGGAACGGTTCCTCGCCGATGTGTCCGGCGCCGATGTTCTCGTGCCGGTCCTTGTGGGCTCCCACCACATCCTTGGAGTCATTGGCGTGGATCAGTTTCAGCCGGCCCACGCCGACCGTCTCCACCAGCAGGTCCAGGGTCTGCCGCATGCCCGCCGGGCCGGTCAGGTCGTGGCCCGCCGCGTAGATGTGGCAGGTGTCGAGGCAGATGCCGAGCTTGGGGTGGGCGTCGAGCGCGTCGAAGTACGGGCCGAAGTCCCAGGTCCGCGAGCAGAGCGAGAACCCCTGCCCGGCGGTCGACTCCAGCAGCAGGTACGGGTCGTCGTCGTGCGTCAGCTCGTCCAGGAGCGGCCGCATGTGCGTGCGTACCTGCGCGAGGGCCTGCTCGCGCGGCCGGCCGCCGGTCGCCGATCCGGTGTGCACCACGACGCCCAGGGCGCCGATCTCGCGGGCCCTGCGCAGCGAGTGGCGCAGCGACTCGACGGACTTCTCCACGGTCGCCTCGGTGTGCGAGCCGAAGTTGATCAGGTACGGGGCGTGGACGTACGCCGGTATGGACTGGGCGGCGCACTCGGCGCGGAACTGCTCGTCCTGGGCCGGGCTGCCGACGGGGGTCGCCCAGCCGCGCGGGTTGGCGACGAAGACCTGGACGGCCTCCGCCCCCATCTTGCGGGCGTAGGGGAGGCCGACCTTGGCGAGGCCGCCGGCCACCGGAACATGGCCGCCGACTGGGTTGCGCATATGGATCTAGAGCCCCTTGGTCTTGATGGTGATGGTGCCCCCCTCGGGGGCCTTCTCGCCGCCGTCGACGGACTGGCTCGCGATGGTGTCGCTGAAGGACAGGAACGGGCGGTCGACCTTGACCTCGAAGCCCGCGTTCTCCAGCTCGCTCGTGGCTTCGTCGACGTCCTTGCCGGTGACGTCGGGGACATCGATCATCCGCGGCCCGTCGGAGACCGTGAGCTCGATGGTGTCGCCCTCGGCGGCCTCGGTGCCCTCGCCCGGCGACTGCCGGGCGATGTCGCCCGCGTCCTCGGGGGAATTGACCCGGTCGGGCAGGGCCTCGGCCTTCAGTCCCTCCTCCTCCAGGGCGGCGGTGGCGTCCTCGACGGACAGCCCGGTGACGTCGGGGACGTCCACCGGAGCGCCCTTGCTGACGAAGAGGGCGATCGCCGAGTCCGGGTGGCGCTCGGTGCCCGCCACGGGGTCCGTACGGATCACCTCGCCCCGTGCCGTCTCCTCGCTGAACTCCTTGGTGACCATGCCCGGCACCAGGCCGGCCTTCTTCAGCTCGCGCCTGGCGTCGCCGAGCGAGAGGTCCTGGACGTCGGGCACCTTCACGATCTCGGGACCGCGCGAGACGACGAGCGTCACCGCGTCGTTGCCCCTGATGCGCTCGCCGGACCCCGGATCGCTGCTGATGACCTTGCCGCGCTCCACCGTGTCGCTGTAGGCCCGCTTGACACCCTTGAGCTCCAAGCCGACGTCCGAGAGCCGCTTCTCGGCGTTCTTCTCGGTCTGGCCGAGCAGCGAGGGGACCCGGGTGAACTGCCCGGAGTTGATGTACCAGACACCGGTGCCGATCCCCAGCGCCAGCAGCACGGCGACGACCACGGCGATCACGGAGCGCCGCGGCCCGCGGCCGCGCCGGTCCTGCGGCGCGGCCTGCGGCGGTACCGGCGGGGGCATTTCCAGCCGGCTGGTGTGGTGCGAGACGCCCTGGTCGGCCGGGAGCAGCCGCGGGATCACGCTGGTGCGGTCCTCGGCGGCGTCGTGCACCTCGGCGGTGGCCTGCGGCGGTACGGCGTCCAGCTGGGCGTCGGTGAGGCCGGAGCGGGCCTCGCGGGTCTCGGCGAGCAGTGCCACCGCGTCGAACGGGCGGACCTCGGGGTCACGGGCGGTGGCGCTCGCCACCAGGTCGTCGAGCTCGGCCGGCAACCCCGGGACGGTGGCCGACGGCGGTGGGACGGCCTCGTTGAGGTGCTGGTAGATGACCTGGGCGGGGGTGTCGCCGCCGTGCGGCTTGGACCCGGTCAGCATCTCGTACAGGACGACACCGCAGGCGTACACATCGGTGCGGGTGTCCGCGGTGCCGTGCTCTATCTGCTCGGGGGCGAGGTAGGAGACCGTGCCCAGGACGGAGCCGGTGGTGTTGGTGACGGTGCCCACCGCCCGTACGAGCCCGAAGTCGGCGACCTTGACCCGGCCGTCGTCCCCTATCAGGACGTTCTCCGGCTTCATGTCGCGGTGCACGAAGCCCGCCCGGTGCGCCGCGCCGAGGGCGGCCAGGACCGGCTCCAGGATGTCCAGGGCGGCTCTCGGCTGGAGGGCGCCGCGATCGCGCAGTACGTCGCGCAGGGTGCAGCCCGCGACGTACTCCATCGCCAGGTAGACGTACTGCCCCTGGGCGCCCTGATCGAAGACCGCGACCACGTTGGGGTGCGCGAGCCGGGCCACGGACTTGGCCTCGCGGATGAAGCGCTCGACGAACGAGGCGTCGGTCGCCAGCGCCGGGTGCATCACCTTGAGGGCGAGCACCCGGTCGAGCCGGGTGTCCACGGCCCGGTAGACCGTGGCCATGCCGCCCACGGCGATGCGGGCATCGACGCGGTAGCGGCCGTCGAGCAGCTGCCCGACAAGAGGGTCCTGGAGGGTCGTATCCACGCAGGCGAGTCTACGAGCCGCCACGGACACGGCCCACGGGCCGGGGCACTCCCGGGGCCGTACTGCAGCCGAGCCGTGACAGGGACATGCGCCCCAGGCCGTACCGGCGGCTCAGAAGGCCGGGCGCTCCGGGTCCAGCACCGCGCGCCCCTCCACCGGCGACGACGCCTCGGCGAAGTGCCGGCGCGGAATCCGGCCGGCCCGGTACGCCAGCCGCCCGCCCTCCACCGCATGGCGCATCGCCGCGGCCATCAGTTCGGGCTCCTGGGCCCGGGTCACCGCGGACGCCAGCATCACCGCCGCGCATCCCAGCTCCATCGCGAGCGCCGCGTCGGAGGCCGTCCCGGCGCCCGCGTCGAGGATCACCGGCACCCGGGCCTGCTCGACGATCAGCCGGAAGTTGTGCGGATTGCGGATGCCGAGCCCGGAGCCGATGGGGGAGCCGAGCGGCATGACCGCGGCACACCCCACGTCCTGGAGCCTGCGCGCCAGCACCGGGTCGTCATTGGTGTACGGCAGCACGGTGAAGCCGTCGTCCACCAGGATCTCCGCGGCGTCCAGCAGCTCGATCGGGTCGGGCAGCAGGGTCCGCTCGTCGGCCACCACCTCCAGCTTGATCCAGTCGGTGCCGAGCGCCTCGCGGGCCAGCCGGGCGGTCAGCACGGCCTCGCCCGCGGTGAAGCAGCCCGCCGTGTTCGGCAGCACGCGGATGGAGAGCCGCTGGAGGACGGAGAGCACCGAGCCCTGCACGGTCGGATCGAGGCGGCGCATCGCGACGGTGGTCAGCTCGGTGCCGGAGGCGGTCAGGGAGCGCTCCAGCACGTCGAGGCTGGGAGCCCCGCCCGTACCCATGATCAGCCGGGAGCCGAACGTGGCGTCGCCGAGGGTGAAGAGGTCGTCCGCCATGGTCAGCCTCCCTGGACCGCGGTCAGGACCTCGACGCGGTCACCGTCGCGGAGTGCGGCGGCGGACCACTGGCCGCGCGGTACGACGCTCTCGTTGACGGCGGCCGCGACGCCGGAGTGCGCGGTGGTCAGGGTGGCGACCAGGGCGTCCAGGGTGGTGCCCGCGGCGAGGAGCCGGACCTCGCCGTTCACGGACACGGAGAGGGGCTCGGGGCGGGACAGGGGTTCGGAGGGGGACACGGGCTCGGTCATGCGGGCTGCTCCTGACGTACGGAGACGGCGGCGGAAGGGAAACGGTGCGGGGTGAAGGAGCGGGCGAGCTCGGGCAGCTCGCCGTCGGTGAGGAGCTCCGCCATGACGTCACCGGTGACGGGAGTGAGCAGCACCCCGTTGCGGTGGTGGCCGGTGGCGAGGTGGAGGCCGGGCAGGGCGGTGGGGCCGAGCAGCGGGGCGTTGTCGGGGGAGGAGGGGCGCAGGCCGGCCAGGGTCTCGGTGAGCGGCAGCTCGGTGATGCCGGGGACCAGCTCGTGGGCGTCCCGCAGCAGCTCGTAGACGCCGCCCGCGGTGACGGTGGTGTCCCAGCCCATTTCCTCGCTGGTGGCGCCGACGACCAGCTCGCCGTTCTCGCGCGGTACGAGATAGACATGGCTGCCCCGGACCACGGCCCGTACCGTCCGGCTCAGGAACGGCGCGTACCCGGCGGGCACGGTCAGCCGCACCACCTGGCCCTTCACCGGCCGGACCGGCGGCACGACCTCGTCCGGCAGCCCCGGCAGCCGGCCACTGAGGCTGCCCGCGGCGAGCACGACCTGGTCGGCCGCGAGCTCCGTACCCCCGGCGAGCACCGCTCCGGCGGCCCGGTCGCCCACCACGCTCAGGCGCTCCACCCAGCCGCGGTGGAAGACCACCCCGGCCCGCTCGCAGGCGGTCAGCAGGGCGGCGGCCAGCCGACGGGGATCGATCTGGTGGTCGCCGTCGACCCGCAGACCACCGCGGACGCCCGGCGCGAGCATCGGCTCCAGGCGTCGGCACTCACGGCCGGTGAGCCACTCAGACTCCAGGCCCGAACGCTGCTGCAGGGCGTGCAGCTCCCGCAGATGGGCGCGGTCGTCGGAGTCCAGCGCGACGGCCAGCGTGCCGCAGGCGCGGAAGCCGGTCTCCTGCCCGCTCGCCGCCTCCAGCTCGGCCGCGAAGGCCGGATAGCGGGCGGCAGAGGCGACATTGAGCCCCAGCAGCATCTGTTCGCCGTAGTGGAGTTCGGTGACGGCGGCCAGCATGCCGGCCGCCACCCGGGCGGCACCGCCACCCGGTTCGGGGTCGGCGACCGCCGTGCGCAGTCCGCGCTGCGCGGCCCGCCAGGCGATCACCAGGCCGATGATCCCGCCCCCGATGATCAGGACATCGGATCCGTTTCCGTTCCGAGAAGAACGCATGGGCATCCAACCCCTCCCTTCGCCGGCATGACCCGGATCAGGTTCGTACGGTCGGAGGCCGCCCAGCCTCCCTCTCAGCCCGGTGCGTCCGGGCTCCCGCGAGTGTTTTACGTTGGCCACCCTAAACCCCGTCCCACCGGACCAGTAAGGGAGCAGCCACCGTGGCCCGTTCGCTCGACGGACTCGTCCTGTCCCCGCTCGCCGACCAGGCACCCGGCCAGGTCGGTACCCGTACCCGCTTCACGTACCACGAGGGCGACGGCCGGATCTGGGCCGAGTACGCGGGCGGCGACGTGGTGCGCGGCCACCTCGTCGGCACCCGGGCCGGTGACACCCTCGACTTCCGGTACGTCCAGCTGAAGCAGGACGGAACCACCTCTTCCGGCCACTGCGTCTCCACCGTCGTCGACCTCGCGGACGGCCGGGTCCGGCTGGACGAGCGGTGGGAGTGGGAGTCGCAGGAGGGCAGCGGGACGAGCACGGTCGAAGAACTCGCCCTTTCCTGACGATCTGTCAGGCGCTTAGGGTGTACGGGTGAGCGAGCAGCAGCAGTCAGAGCGGCCGGACCGGCGGGCAGGACGCCGCGTCGTCATCGTCGGTGCGGGCATGGCCGGGGTGCAGACCGCGGTGGCCCTGCGGGAACAGGGCTTCACCGGCCCCGTCACCCTGATCGGCGCCGAACCGCACCAGCCCTACGACCGGCCCCCACTGTCCAAGGCGGTGCTGCTCGGCAAGGCCGAGGACTCCGCCTTCGACATCGACTTCGAGGCGCTGGAGATCGATCTGCGACTGGGCCGCGATGTCACCGGCGTGCGGCCCGCGGCGCATGAGCTGGACACCCCGTCGGGCCCCGTTCCCTACGACGTCCTGGTGATCGCGACCGGTGCCGAACCCGTCGTCCTGCCCGGGGCCGAGGGCGTTCCCGGCGTCCATCTGCTGCGCACCCTCGACGACGCGGCACGACTGCGGCCGGTCCTCGACGAGCGGCACGGCGTCGTGGTCGTCGGCGCGGGCTGGATCGGCGCCGAGTTCGCCACCGCGGCCCGCGCCGCGGGCTGCGCGGTCACCGTCATCGAGGCCGCCGACCGGCCCCTGGCGGGCGCGATGCCCGCGGAGGTCGCCGCTCCGATGGCCGCCTGGTACGCGGAGAGCGGTGCCGAACTCCTCACCGGGGCCAGGGTCGCCCGCGTCGAGCCGGGCCGGGTGGTCCTCGCGGACGGCCGTACGGTCCCGGCCGGAGCGGTCGTCGTCGGAATCGGCGCCCGGCCCGCCACCGGCTGGCTGGCCGGCTCCGGCATCGCGCTCGGTCCCGACGGATCGGTGACCGCCGACGGGGCGCTGCGCACCTCGCTGCCCGATGTGTACGCGGTCGGCGACTGCGCCTCGTTCCCCTCCGCCCGGTACGGCGAACGCCTGCTCGTCCACCACTGGGACAACGCGCTCCAGGGCCCGCGCACCGCCGCCGCCAACATCATCGGGGCAGCCGCCGGTGACGGCCCGGCGCCGACGACCTACGACCCCGTGCCGTACTTCTGGTCCGAGCAGTTCGACCGGTTCGTGCAGTACGCGGGCCACCACGGGAGCGCCGACACCCTGCTGTGGCGCGGCGATCCGGCCGAACCCGCCTGGTCGGTGTGCTGGCTGCGCGACGGCGTCCTGGTCGCGGTTCTAGCCGTCGGCCGGCCGCGCGATCTGGCGCAGGGGCGCAAGCTCATCGAGGCGGGGGCGCGGCTCGATCCGGTACGGGCCGCCGACCCCTCCGTACCGCTGAAATCGGCGATCCGTCAGTAGAGCGCCCTCCGGGACGTGCCAGGGCACCGCCGACACCGGGGCCTGCTGCTCGCGCTCCCTGGCGGCCGCGCACGGCTGGGGCACCGGCGGCGGGACCGGCAGAGCCGCTCCCGGGTCGCCGACGTGGCCCACGAGGCCCTGAAGGGCCGAGTCCGGGTATCGGCTGTCAGTGCGGGATGGCAGGCTTGTCCCTGTGACCGAGATTGACGCAAAGATCGATGCTCTCGTCCCCGACTGGCTCCACCTGCCCGACATCGCAGAAATGCTCGATGTCGAGGTGACGCGCGTGCGGCAGCTGGTCAAGGAGGGCCAGCTGATCGCCGTACGGCGTGGTGAGAACCGGACGCTCCAGGTGCCTGCTGCCTTCATCGACGGCAACAAGGTGGTCAAGGGCCTCTCCGGCACCCTGACGCTCCTGAGGGACGACGGCTACAACGACGAAGAGATGCTGGAGTGGCTCTTCACCCCCGACCCGAGCCTGCCGGGCACCCCCGCCCAGGCACTGAGTGAGAATCGTGGCACGGAGGTGAAGCGCCGCGCCCAGGCGCTCGCCGTCTGACCGCCGGCCGTAGGTGAGGGACGGGCCGCGCGACACCGCGCGGCCCGCGCCGCCGCGCCGTCCGGCGACAACCGCTCCACGACGCTCTCCCAGGGGGAACCGCACCATGTCCACGCCTCGCGCGCTGCTGTCCGACGCCCGGCTCTATCTGTGCACGGACGCCCGCAGGCGCCAGGGCGACCTCCCCGCGTTCCTCGACGCCGTCCTCGCCTCCGGGGTGGACATCGTCCAGCTTCGCGACAAGGGCATGGAGGCGGGCGAGGAGCTCGACCACCTGGCCGTCTTCGCCGAGGCGTGCCGACGCCACGGCAAGCTGCTCGCGGTGAACGACCGGGCCGACGTCGCCCATGCCATCGGCTCCGATGTGCTGCACCTCGGCCAGGGGGACCTGCCGGTGCCCGCCGCCCGCGCCATCATCGGCGAGGACGTGGTGATCGGCCGCTCCACACACGCCGTGTCCGAGGTCGACGCGGCCGTCGCCGAGCCCGGCGTGGACTACTTCTGCACCGGCCCCTGCTGGCCCACCCCGACCAAGCCCGGACGGCACGCCCCGGGCCTGGACCTGGTGCGGTACGCCGCCTCGCTCGACCAGCCGCGCCCCTGGTTCGCCATCGGCGGGATCGACGCGGGCAATCTCGACGAGGTGCTGGACGCCGGAGCCCGCCGGGTGGTCGTCGTCCGGGCGATCACCGAGGCCGCCGACCCGGCCGCCGCCACCGCCGACCTGGCCAGGAGGATCCGGGCGCGCGCCGCGGCATGATCCGGTCGACCGCCCGGGGACGTGATCCGGCCGACTGTCCGAAGGATGGACAAACAACCAGTCAATTCGGGCAAATCGCGCTGGTCCGGTCCTTCGATCATCGCGCTCTGGTTAACCTGCCCGTATGGCCCTTGGCACACCATCCACCAGGACAGATCACGCACGCACGGTGCGTGAGTTCCTCGCGACCGGCAAGACCTCGTACTCGTTCGAGTTCTGGGCGCCCAAGACCGAGAAGGGCGAGCGCAACCTCTGGAACGCGCTGCGCCGGGTCGAGGCGGTGCGGCCGAGCTTCGTCTCCGTGACCTACGGGGCCGGAGGATCCACCCGGGCCGGGACGGTGAAGGCCACCGAGCAGATCGCGGCCGATTCCACGCTCACCCCGGTCGCTCACCTCACGGCGGTCAACCATTCCGTCGCCGAGCTGCGCAACATGATCGGGCAGTACGCGGACGCCGGAATCCGGAACATCCTCGCCGTGCGAGGAGATCCGCCGGGCGACCCGATGGGTGAGTGGATCGAGCACCCGCAGGGCGTGCGGTACGCGGCCGATCTCGTCCGGCTCATCAAGGAATCCGGCGATTTCTGTGTCGGCGTCGCGGCATTTCCCGAGATGCACCCGCGATCGACCGACTGGGACACCGACATCCGGCATTTCGTGGACAAGTGCCGCGCCGGTGCCGACTATGCGATCACCCAGATGTTCTTCAATCCGGAGGACTATTTGCGTATGCGTGACCGCGTGGTCGCTGCGGGTTGCGAAACCCCGATCATTCCCGAGGTCATGCCGCTGACCAGCGTCAAACAGCTGGACAGATTTGCCCAGCTCAGCAACGCGTCTTTCCCCTCTTCTCTGAAAGAACGCATCCTCGGCGCCAAGGACGATCCCGCCGCTGTACGCTCCATTGGCATCGACTTCGCAACGCAGTTCTGCGCGAAGCTGCGATCCGAGGGTGTGCCCGGACTGCACTTCATCACGCTCAACAACTCGACCGCGACGCTCGAAATCTACGAGAATCTCGGACTGCACAAGCAGTCGTGACCGGCCGTACCCGCCGCGACCCGGGGCGGTGGCCGTAGGAGGGGGCGGGCATGGGCTGGACGGTTCTCTACATCGCGTTCGGAATCGTCGCGCTGTGGCTGCTCGGCGAGGTGCTCCTGCAGTACAAGGCGCGCCTTCGCTGGCGTCTGCTCGCCTTCGCGGGCTTCGGCTGTGTGGTCGTCGGCGTGCTGATGCCGTCGGTGCTCGTCATAGTCCTCGGCACGATCGCCTTCGCGACCGGCCAGACGTACGTCACGCTCTCCTTCCGGCGCGGCTTCTCCACGGGCTGGGCCATAGGGGGCAACCCCGGCGCGAGCCGTCGTCGCCGGGGCGGCGGCGACCGGGAGGGCCGCGGGCCCGCGCTCCAGGTGTCGGACCTGGAGATGGCGTACGACGCGCAGGCCCCGCAGCGCCCGGACACCGACGTTCCGGCGGCCGCGGTCTACGAACCCGAGCCGATGCCGGACGACACCGGCCAGTACGGCGTGTACTCCGACCAGCACCGGTCGCAGCAGGGCCCGAGCCACGAGGGGCAGCCCCAGCAGCAGCCGCAGTACGCCGCGTACGACCCGCACGCCGCCCCCTCCGCGTACGGGGCGCCGGGCCAGGACACGTACGCCGGTCAGGACCCGCTCGCCGGACAGTACGACTACGGCACCGAACGGCAGCAGTACGCCGCCTACTCCGACCCGTACATCGGGACCAACACCACCGGCGGCTCCGCGCAGTACGACGCGTACGACAGCTACGGCAACGGCTACGACAGCTTCGGCGGACGGCAGGAGTACACCGCCGACCCGTACGCCCAGCAGCACGCTCCCGAGACCCCGCCGGGCGGTGTCTGGGTGCCTCAGCAGCGCGAGGGCGAGCAGTACCCGGTCATGCCCCCGGAACCGCCCGCACAGCCTGCCCCGTACCCCAACGGCTACAACAACGGCAACGGCTACGACGAGCAGCAGTACCGCTACTGACGACGGGCGGGCGGCCGACGGGTCCGGCAGGCGGCCCGCCGGATCACTGCGAGCCCCGGAAGCCGTCCCCCTCCACGATCAGCCCGGCGACCAGCGCTCCCGACATGCCCGCGTGGGCGAGCCCGCCGCCCGGGTGCGACCAGCCGCCCGCGGCGTAGAGCCCCGGCAGCCGGGTGCGATTGCCCGGATGCAGATACGCGCCGCCCGCCCCGGCCAGTGCGGGCGCGGGCACCGAACCGCCCTCGGCGCCGGTCTCGGCAGCCGTCTCGGCCGGCGTCCGCACCTCGGCGCGGAGCAGCCGCTCCCGTATCCCCGGCACGGCCGCGGACGCCGCCTCGATCAGCGAATCGGCACACCGATCGCGCAGCGCCGGGTCCGTCCAGTCCACCGCCCCGTGCGGGGCGACCGTCGCCATCAGCGTCACCGCCTCGTGCGCGTCGTCCGGGCGGGTCGACGGGTCGTCCGGGCGCAGCACCGTCACCGTGGGACGCTCGGCGAGCCGTCCGCCGAACACCGCCTCGCGCTCCGCCGCGCCGTCCTGCGGATGCACCAGCGTCCGGTGCACGGCGTCCGCGGGCCGGGCGCCGCGCAACGAGAGCAGAACCAGGAAGCGCCCCGGCACCACACCTTGTCCGGGCCGGGGCTGCACCGCCACGTCCCCGTCCTGCCACAGCTCCTGACCGGGCACCAGCCCCGGCCACGGCCGGGCCCCGAGCACCACATGGCCGGCCTCGGCGACCGTCCCGTCCACGAGCTCGACGCCCGCCGCCCGGCCGTCCTTCTCGACGACCCGGGCCACCTCGCCGCCGAAGACGAACTCCACCTTCCGGGCCAGGCACCGCTCGTACACCGCCTGTGCCAGGGCCCGCATCCCACCGGAGACGTACCAGCTGCCGAACGTCTCCTCCATGTACGGCAGCAGGGCGGCCGCCGCCGGGGCGCGCAGGGGGTCGAGCCCGTACGACAGGGCGTACCCGTCGAGGAGAGCGGCCAGCCGGGGGTCCGCGAGCTCCCACGCGCCGACCCCCGCGACCGTGCCCGCCTGCCGGGCGGAGCGCAGCAGGCGGCGCTGCCGGAGCGCCGGATACGGATCGCGGCCGAGCACCTGCCAGTCGGAGCGCAACGGCTCCTCCAGGAGCGGACGCCGGGACCGGTCCCAGGCATCGCGCGCCCGGTCCAGGAACCCGCCCCAGGCCGCGCCCGCACCGCCCCCGAGCGCGCCGTCCAGCGCGGCGACGACCCCGGCCCGTGAGGCATTCGGCAGCGAGACCGCCGTGCCGTCGGCGAACAGATGGCGGCTCGCCGGATCGACCTGCGTCATGGTGACGCACCGCTCCAGCGGCTCCTTGCCGGTCTTCACGAACAAGTCGCGGTAGACGGCGGGCAGATGCAGCAGCGCCGGACCGGTGTCGAAGGCGAAGCCCTCATGGGCATACCGGCCGACCGAACCGCCGAAGGTCTCCGACCGCTCGTACACCGTCACCCGGTGGCCTGCCACGGCGAGCCGGGCGGCCGCCGCCATCGCGCCCATCCCGGCGCCGATCACCGCAATACGTGCCATGTCAGTGACCTTAACGGCCACCACCGACAGTCAGTCCGGTGGCCAGCGCGAACCCGTCCCGGCCAGCCGTTTCTCCTCCCGCCGCTGAGCCCTGCGGCGCAGATACCGGCGGATTCTGGAGGCCAGGAAGGCGACTGTCACGATGCCCAGCACCAACAGCGTCCCCGCGATGGCCGCGGCCGCCACCGGATGGAATATCGCGAAGGTGACGATCCCGGCGACGCCCAGGTCCTCGGCGATGCTCACGGCGATATTGCTGAACGGCTCGGGGGAGGAGTTGACCGCCATCCTGGTGCCCGCCTTCACCAGATGGCTCATCAGCGCGGTGGAACCGCCGACCGCAGCGGCCGCGAGCTCCGGCAGCGAACCGCTCTCGCCGGCCATCAACGCGGCCACGACGGCACCGGCGACCGGCCTGATGACGGTGTGCGCCGTGTCCCAGACCGAGTCCACGTACGGGATCTTGTCCGCCACCACCTCGCACAGGAAGAGAACGCCGGCCACCACGAGGACATCGGTGCGCTGCAGCGACGCGGGCACCTCGTCGGCCAGACCGGTCGCGCCGAAGACACCGAGCAGCAGGACCACCGCGTAGGCGTTGATTCCGCTTGCCCAGCCGCTTGTGAACACCAGAGGAAGTACGGACACGGACGCGATCGTAACCAGATGGCGCAACGCCCGGGGTGGGGTTCGGTGCGCAGCTCTGAGTATCCGTACCTAGGTGAGGAGATGAGTAGGTGTGCGGATGGGCTCCCACCTGCGCGGACGGGAGAGTGGAACGCACGGAAGGGGCGTGGCTCCGGCACCGCCGACACGGGGCGGCGGAACGGTCGCGGCGCTCCCTCCGGAACGGGGGAGTACGACGGAGAGCCCGGGGACCACGGGGGAACGAAGGTCACGGGGGAAGGCTCTCCGGCAGCACGGAAGACGCCGGTCCGGCGCAGGCTCGGGGGGATCGAGCCTCACCGGACCGGCGTCTTTCGTTGCTGTCACGTACCCGGCAGGGCGGATCAGCGCCCGCTGACCCGCCCGTGCAGGAGCAGCGACAGCGCCGAGTGCACATCGTCGATCGAACGTTCCGGCTGGAACGCCTGCCAGTCCAGGGCGGCCACCAGCACCATGCCGACCAGCGCGGCGGCCGTCAGCGGGATGTCGATCTCCCCGCTCAGCTCACCGTTGCCCACACCCTCGCGCAGCACCCCCTCGACCACCGCGACGGCCTCCTGACGTACCACCAGGAGGGTTCCCTGCCAGGCTCGGTTGGTGCGCCACAGCTCCGCGACGTACAGCTGGGTGAAGGCCGGATACCGGTCGATGAAGACCAGGCCGGCCCGGATCATCGAGTCCAGGGCCTCGACCCGGGTGCCGCCGCGCTCCTCGGTCTCCTCGGCCGCGGAGCGCAGCGAAGCCGTGAGCAGCCCGACGCCGTGGCGCAGCAGCTCCTCGAAGAGTTCGGTCTTGCTCTTGAAGTTGTAGTAGACCGTGCCCTTGGCGACCCCGGCGCGCTCGGCGATCTCGTCCACCGTGGTCGCCGAGAAGCCCTTCTCGGCGATGAGAGTCACGGCCGCCTCGTAGAGCTTCTGCCGGGTGGCCCGGCGACGCGTGGTGCTACTGCTTTCCATGCCCCCGATTCTCACAGGTTCCGGCGCGCTCACAGGCTCAGCTCCGGGTGGAGCCGGTCCAGGGTCCACACCTGCTTGCGGCGGGCGGCGACCGCGGTCAGGGCGAGCGCCCCCGCCGTGAAGGCCAGCAGTACCGCACTGCCCTGCCAGACCGGCCCCAGACCGCCGCCCGTGATCAGCCGTCGCAGCCCCTCGACGATGTAACTCATCGGCAGGTAGGGGTGGATCGCGTTGAAGAATCCGGGGCTGGTCTGGACGGGATACGTTCCCCCGGCCGAGGTCAGCTGGAGCATCAGCACCGCCAGCACGAGAATCCGTCCGGCGGCTCCGAACCGGGCGTTCAGCCACTGCACGATCGCCGCGAAGCAGCAGGTCACCAGTGCCAGGAAGCCGACCGTCCCGGCGGCGCGGGCCATCTGCAGACCGAGCCCCCAGTGCAGTACCGACATCAGGGCGGCCACCTGCAGCAGACCGATCGCGGCCACCGGCAGCCAGCCCGCGAAGGCGATCCGCCAGGCGGAGGCCCCGGCGGCGAGCGCGCGCCGGTTGAGCGGCTGGATCAGCATGTAGGCCACCATCGCGCCGACCCAGAGGGAGAGCGGGATGAAGTACGGCGCGAAGCCGGTGCCGTAGTTGGGGGCCGCGTGCAGCGACTGGGAGGCCAGCTGCACCGGGTCGGCCATCACTCCCGTACGGGCGTCGCGGTCCTTCTTGTCGTAGTCGGGGATCTCGCCGACGCCGTCGTTGAGCCCCTCGGCGAGGGTGGTCGAGCCGTCGCCGAGCCGGATCAGCCCGCCGTCCAGGTTCGTCGCGCCCTTCTTGAGGTCGCTCACGCCGGAGTCCAGGTCGGCGGAGCCGGTCCTGGCCGTGGCCAGGCCGGTGTGCAGGTCGTCGGCGCCCTTCGCGACCTTGTGGGCGCCGGTGTTGAGCGCGTTGACCTTCTTGACGGCGGACTTCAGGTCCTCGTCCAGATGCGGCGCGCGCTCGGCCAGGTCGTCGGCCTGGCGCTGGAGCGTGGCGAGCTGGGTGCGCAGCTTCTTCAGGTCCCCGTTCTGGTTCGTGACCAGCACGTTCACGTCGTCGGCGACATCGGCGACGTCGGCCGCCGCGGTCTTGGCGCGCTTCAGCGGCGGGCAGACGGTGGAGTCGGGGACCGGCTCGTCCGTGCAACTGGTGCGGTAGATCTCGGCCAGGTTGTCGGAGGCGGTGTGGGCGGCGGTGGCCGCGGTGGGCGCCGCCTTCACCAGCAGGTCGAGGTTGTCCCGCACGGTCTTCGAGGAATCGGAGACCAGCCGGGCGGTGTCGCCGATCGACTTGCCGTTGTCCTTCAGGAACGGGCGGACGTCGGCCGCCACCCCGTTCACCTTGTCGGCGAGCTGCTGAGTGCCCTCGGCCACCTGCCGGGAGCCGGTTTCGAGGTCGCCCGCACCCTTGTTCAGCTTGACGATCCCGCCGGCCAGCCTGCCGCTGCCGGCCTTGGCGTCCTTCAGGCCGTCCGCGAGATCCTGCGATCCCTTCTTGGCCTTGCCGATACCGCCCTTGAGATCGTCGGCACCCTTGGCGGCCTTCGCCGTCGCGTCGTGGAGGTCGGAGAAGTTGATGAAGATCCGGTCGTAGAAGCCGCGCGAGGCGTTGGTCGACGCGGCGGTGCGCACCTCGGAGAACACCGTCCGGGAGATCTGCCCGACGATGTAGTTGTTGGCGTCGTTGGTCCGCACCTGGAGGGCGCCGGTCTCGGGGGAGTCACCCGAACTGGACGCGATCCGCTTGCTGAAGTCCGACGGCATGGTGAGCGAGAGGTAGTACGTGCCGTCCTCGACGCCCTTGTCGGCCTCGGCGGAACTCACCTCGTGCCAGTCGAAGACCTTGGAGTCGAGGAGCTTGCCGGTGATCTCGTCACCGGCCGCGACGCGCTCGCCGGCCGCGGTGGCGCCCTTGTCGTTGTTGACCAGCGCGACGGGGATCTTGTCGAGGCGGCCGTACGGATCCCAGAAGGACCACAGGTACAGGGCGCCGTAGAGCAGCGGCAGGAGCAGCAGCGCGACCAGTGCGGCGCGCGGCAGCTTTCCCCTGCCGAACCGCTTGAGCTCAAGCGCGGCCAGTCTCGGCGAACGCATCGGCCGTTCCTTCCTCGGTCGTGGTCTCCCCGGTCGTGCCGTCCGCGCTGCTCACGCCGGCTCCGTCGGTGCTGTCGGTGCGGAGCGTGATCGCGTCCTCGGGCGCCTGGCTGCAGACGGCGAGCACGGTCGTGCCGTTGTCCGCGACGGACCGCAGCAGATCCCAGGCCTCGGCGCGTTCGGCGTCGGAGAGCTTGAGATCGGTGTCGTCCACCGCGAGCAGCCGGGGGTTGCCGATCAGCGCGAGGGCGATGGAGAGCCGCAGCGCCTCCAGCCGCTCCAGATCCCGTACGGAGGTCCGCTCGGCCTTGGGCAGGGTGGCCGGGTCGAGTCCGGCGGCGTCCAGCGCCGCGTCGATCCGTCCCTGGGCGGTGGCGATCCGCTCGGCACGCGGGCGCAGCAGGGCGCGCAGCGAACTGTCGAAGCGGCGCTGCAGCAGGGCCCGCTCGCGCAGGTGCTCGGCGACGGTGAAGGCCGGGTCGAGCTCGTTGACCCCGGGAACCGGGCCCAGTGCGGCGATGCGGCGTACGGCGGCCATCTTGCGCGGCAGTCGCAGCCCGCCGACCTTCGCGTGGCCCTCGGTGGGGCGCATCCGGCCGGTGAGAGCGAGCAGCAGGCAGGTGCGGCCCGAGCCGGAGGGGCCCTCGATCGCCACCAGCGAGCCGGGCCCGGCATCGATCCCCATGCCTCGAAAGGCCCAGCCGCGCGGCCCCTTGAGGCCGAAATCCTCGGCGGTGACGGATGCCCCGTGCGGGCTGTCCACAGGCCCTCCCCCCTCGTTTTGAACTGACCGGTCAGTGCAAAAAGGTAGCCCGAACTTGCGAGCGAAGCAAAAGTGCAGGTCAGGGAGGGTCTGAGGTCGATTGTCAGTGGCGCCCCTCACGATGGATACATACGGCCACGGAGCCGTTACACGAGACAGGAGGTTTCGTCATGGCCCACTCGTCCGCAGCAGCCGCACCCCGGCGCCGCACAGACGGCCCTGCCCCCTCACTGACCGGCCCGGCAAGCGATGTCCACCCCGTTCTGCGCCGCACCACGGCGCCGCCCGCCGCCCTCGATCTGCTCGCCCAGGCCCGCGCCGGCCTTGACGAGGCCGCCGTTCTCGATGTGCCGAACGAGCGGTATGCCACCGCCCACCTCGCCGCGCTGCGCACCGCGGCCGCAGTGCTCGCCGCGCGGGGCCGCCCGGAGACGTCCAAGCGGCGCCGGGAGCGCATCCGCAGCGCCTGGGAGGTCCTGCCCGAAATAGCGCCCGAGCTGACCGAATGGAGTGCGCTGTTCGCCTCCGGTGCCCGCCGCAGGGCCCGCGCCGAAGCCGGGATACCGGATGCGGCCAGTCGGCGGGACGCCGACGACCTGCTGCGTGACGCGGCGATGTTCCTGCGTCTGGTCGAGCGGCTGCTGGTGCTCCAGCCGGTGCTTCCGCAGGCCAGGAGGGAGCGGCCGGACGCGGGATGACTGCAGCGGCGGCGCGAGGCAATAGGGTGGGCATCGCTTGTACCACCTGCACTGTTCACGCTCCGCCGTCAGAGGCGGCACCGTGCCGAGGAGTCATCTGCCGTGTCGGACCAGCTGCGCCCCCGCGCCTCCCTCCGTACCGCCGTGGTCTGGGAGGTCCTCAAGGACGCCCTCGACCGCCGGGTGAAGGCGACCGGCAGGGACGCCCTGGATGTCCTGGACACCGGCGGCGGCACCGGCAACTTCGCGGTGCCGGTCGCCCGTCTCGGCCACCGCGTCACCGTCGTCGACCCCAGCCCCAACGCGCTCTTCGCGCTGGAGCGCCGCGCGGCCGAGGCCGGGGTCGCCGACCGGGTCCGCGGTGTCCAGGGCGATATCCACGGCCTGTTCGAGGTGGTCGAGCGCGGGGGGTACGACGCGGTGCTGTGCCACGGCGTCCTGGAGTACGTGGACGACCCTGCCGAAGGCGTACGCAATGCCGTGGAGGCGCTCCGGCCGTCCGGTGCGCTCAGCCTGCTCGCCGCCGGGCTCGGCGGTGCCGTCCTGGCCCGCGCGCTCGCCGGTCACTTCACCGAGGCCCGGCAGGCGCTCAGCGACCCGGCGGGTCGCTGGGGCGAAGGGGACCCGGTGCCCCGGCGCTACACCGCGGAGCAGCTCACCGAACTGGTCTCGGGCGCCGACATCGAGGTCGGCGCGGTCCATGGCGTACGGGTCTTCTCGGATCTCGTGCCGGGTGTCCTGGTGGACACGGAGCCCGGTGCCATGGAGGCCCTGCTCAAGCTGGAGTCGGCCGCGGCCGAACTGCCCGCCTTCCACTCGGTCGCGACGCAGCTGCACGTTCTGGGCACGAAGCGCGCCTGAGCGCGGTCCGGTCCGGTGGTGGCTCGGCCGCAGCGCGGCTGATCAGCGACGCAGCGGCAGACGGAGTACGCACCAGGCCCCCCGATCGGGGGCTTCGCCCCGTATGATCGGGGGACACCATCCGGCATGACGGATCGGAGGTTGGGGAATCAACGCCTCAGCAGCTGAGCCGTTGTGGCGGCCCGGACTGGCTGATGGGCAAGAAGGCGGGTTTCACGGGGGCGATTCCCTGCCTATCCTGGAAGGGCCGCATACCGGCCGCCCCCCGCGGCCGACGACGAGGAGGACTCCGTGCCGCTCTCGGAGCACGAGCAGCGAATGCTCGAGCAAATGGAGCGAGCGCTGTACGCCGAAGATCCCAAGTTCGCGACAGCGCTCGAGGGAAGCGGGCTGCGTACGTACACCCGGCGACGGGTCTACCAGGCGGTCGCAGGCTTCCTGGTGGGTATCGCGCTCCTCATGGCCGGAATGGTCGCCCAGCAGATCTGGATCAGTGTGGTGGGATTCCTCGTCATGCTGGGCTGCGCGGTCCTTGCGGTCACTGGTTGGCGCAAGGCGCCCAAGCCGGGCGAGCGTCCGGCAGCCGGAGGCGGTGGCGAGCGCGGCCGGCCCAGGCAACGCCGGAGCGTGATGAACCGCATCGAGCAACGGTGGCAGCGCCGCCGCGACGAGCAGGGTCAGTAGGCCCTCGGACACACTTGGGTGAGGGGCGGCCGCGTCTTCGCGGCCGCCCCTCATGTATGACCGGGACCGGCCGCCGCGGGCGGCCGTCGGCCTGACTTCTCTGCGGGCGGGCCTTCACGCGGGCAGACGCCCCCGGAGCCGTCCGGCTCACCGGTGCGAGCCCTGCCGCTGCCGCTGCCGCAGCGACAGCAGCAGCCCAGGCGACCGGGACCGGTGGCGGGCCGCAGACCACGGCCCCGGCCGCCCCGGCCGCCCCGGGGCACCCCGGACGGTGCTTGGTCATCCCGGACGGTCCCCGGTCACCCCGACCAGCCCCCGGTCACCCCTGCTGGCGCGACGGCCGCCGCAGCCATCCCGCCCACCGGTCCCGGTCCCACAGCGCCGTCCACCTGCCGGTGAACGCCGTCCAGCGGTCCGAGGCCGCCCAGACCACCCGAACGGCCGAGCGCGGTGCCACGACTGCCCGGATCCGGGCGAGCCGGCCGGCCGACGCCCGCAGACCGGCTCGTACCGTCTCCACGTCCTCGGCGAGACCGGTGCTCACCCGGGGCTCCGGGGCGTAGAGGACCTGCTCCACCGCCCCGGCCACCCGGTGCACCGCGGCGGCCGCATCGGGTTCCAGCTGCCCCAGCCGCACCACCCGGGCCGCCGCCTTGCGCGGGGTACGGGAGTCGTCCGGTTCGATGCCGTGGTCCCAGGCGGTGTCGGTGATCTCCTGCCAGGCCGCGAGCGTTCCGGCCGTCGCGTACACCGGCCGGTCCGGTTCGATGCCGTGGTCCCGGTCGGTTCCGGTGGTGCCCTGCCCCGCCGGCGGTGCTGCGGCCTGCCCCCGGACCGGCGTACGCCCGGCGGAGAGACTCAGCCTGCGCCTGCGTGCCCGGAGCCGCCAGAGCAGCGGCAGCAGGGGCAGCGCGAGGATCACCGCAGCGAGCAGGACCGCCCCGACGACGGTGCTCGTCGGTGTCCCGGAATCCGTCGGAGGTGTCACGGCCGGTGCCGCCGAGCTGCCGCACTCGCCCTGCTTGCGCATCTGCGCCGGGCAGCTGTCCGGGACGGACGGTGCGATCGAGGGAGCCGCCGAGGAGCCCTTCTCGGGCTGGGCCGGGGCCTCCGTGTCGCCCGCGGGGACATCCTGCTGGGTGTACGGCGGCGTGCTGCCCCGCGTCGGAGTCGGCTCGAAGCGGGTCCACCCGACGCCCTCGAAGAACAGCTCGGGCCAGGCATGCGCATCGCGCAGCCCCACCGAGACCGAACCGTCCGACTGCTCGGTCCCGGGGGTGAAGCCCACCGCGACCCGGGCCGGAATACCCAGCGTCCGTGCCATCGCGGCCATCGTGAAGGAGAAGTGGACGCAGAAGCCCTGCTTGTCCTTCAGGAACCGGCTGATCGCCGCGCTTCCGGTGCCCGAGTTCACCGAGGTGTCGTAGCTGAAGCCGCCGTCCGAGGCGAAGTAGTTCTGCAGCTTCACCGCCCGCTCGTAATCGTTGGCGGCGCCCTTGGTCACCCTGTTCGCGGTCTCTTCGACCACCTTCGGCAGGGAGCCGGGAACGCGGGTGTACTCGCGCCGCAGCGCGGCCGGCGCGGGGCCCGCCGTGGCGAGCTGCTCGGCGGTCGGCTGGACCATCAGACTGGAGACCTGGTACTGCGCACCGCGGGTCGTCTCCCCGCGGTCACCCACGAGCGTCCGCCCATCCGGTTCGTACCGCCAGCGCCCGTCGATCCTGACCTCGGTCGCCGGGTAGGGGAGCGGCAGATAGGTCTGCCGGTAGGAGCCGGACGCGGAGATGTTCGACCTGACCTCCGTGACCTCCACGTCCGGGCCGAGGCCTTCCGGAGCAGGGAGCCGATCGGGCACATCTCTCAGACGGCGTGTGGAGGGTCGCCACTCGCTGCCGTTGAACTGGTCCAGGGACAGAATCCGCAGATAGAAGTCCTGCGGGGCGCCGGAATTGGTGCGGTAGGACATCACCTGCCGGTTCTCCGGCTGGTTCAGGTTGTCCTGCAGCGAGACCAGGGGGTTCACCGCGGAGATGGTGCCGCCGCCCCCCTTGCCGCTCCCGCTGCCGCCCGCACCGAACAGCATTCCGCCTTCGAGCGCCGGCAGCGCCGCCGGGACGACCAGCGAGACACCCAGCGCCAGCGCACCGATGCGGCGCCCGGTACGGACCGGGGCCGTGGGCCGGCCGCTCGAAATCGACGCACCGACCGCCGGACCGCCCATGGACCTGGCGGCCGCGCCGCTGAAGACCCGCCCCCACTGGGAGAGCCGGTCCCGGCCCTCGGCCAGCAGGAGCAGCAGATAGCCACCGGCCGCCAGCAGGAACCAGAGCCAGTCCGCTCCGCCCTCGGACAGCCCCGCGGCCACCGAGTAGAGCGCGAGGAGCGGCAGGCCGGCCGGGGCCGCGCTGCGGAACGTCACGGCGAGGGCGTCCACGGCCAGGCCGACCAGCAGCACACCGCCGATCAGCATCAGCCGGATGCCGTCCGTCACGGGAGCCGGAGGCGCGTACCTCCCGACGTCCTCGGCGCCCGACGACAGCAGGTGTGCGAGCCGCTGGACGGCCTCAGGGCCGGGCAGCACACCGGCCAGCGCCTGCTCCCTGGCGAACACCACCGTCAGCAGGACCAGCGTGACCAGCACCTGCGCCGCGACGACCAGCATGCGGGGCACGGGCGCCCGGCGGACGAGCGCCCCCATCCCGCTCTGGACCGCCAGCACGAACGCCGCCTGCAGGATCCACCCGGCCGGCTCGACCAGCGGCAGCATCGAGGCCGCCGCCATCAGCGTCGCCGCAAAGGCGCACAGCGCCAGCCGACCACGACCGCTCATGACCATCCCCCGGAGAATCCCGTCGTGCCGCCCGTGGCGGCGGACTGCGCCGCCACGCCCTGGTGCCCCGCCTGCTGCCAATACGGGGCGAGACCGGTCCCGGGCGCCACCGCCACCGCCGTCCAGCCCGATTCCCGCAGCAGCCGCAGCCGCCGCTCGGACGCCTCTTCCGCCCCCGCGGGCGGGACATCGCCCGGCACCCAGGCCGCGCTGTCCAGTACGAACGCGACGGCGCCGCCGCTGCGCTGCCGCATCCGCGCCGCCACCGCCGCCTGCTCCTTGTCCAGATTGCCGAAGAACGCGATCAGCAGCCCTTCGTTGCCGCCGCGCATCACGTCGTACGCGCGCGACAGACCGCTGCCGTCGGAGTGGTCGACCACCGCCAGGGTGTCCATCATCAGCCCCGCCGAGTCGGCGGACTCCTGCGTCGATCCGGCGAAACCGCCCGCGCCCTCGCCCGGCACCGCGTTCCCGCCGTCGGTCAGCAGCCGGACGGCGAAGCCACGCTCCAGCATGTGCATCAGCGCGGACGCGGCCCCGGACACCGCCCACTCGAAGGCGGAGTCGGGCCCCGTCCCCTGGTAGGCGATCCGCCGGGTGTCCAGCAGCACCGTGCACCTGGCCCGCTGGGGCTGCTCCTCGCGGCGCACCATCAGCTCGCCGTAGCGCGCGGTCGAGCGCCAGTGGACCCGGCGCAGATCGTCGCCGTGCCGGTAGCCGCGCGGGATCACGTCGTCGTCACCGGCCAGCGCCAGCGAACGCTGCCTTCCCTCGCCGTACCCCGGGGCCTCGCCGGCCAGCCGCACCGGCGGCAGCGGCTCGGTCCGCGGAATGACGACGAGGGTGTCGTACGCGCTGAACGAACGGGTCAGCTCGCACATCCCGAACGGATCGCTCAGCCGCAGCTGCAACGGCCCGAGCGGGTAGCGCCCGCGCAGATCCGACCGCACCCGGTAGGACACCTCGCGACGGCCGCCCGCCTCCACCCGGTCCAGCACGAACCGGGGCCGCGGGCCGAGCACATAGGGCACCCGGTCCTGCAGCATCAGCAGTCCGGTGGGCATCCGCGACACGTTCTCCATCCGCAGATGGACCCGCGCCTCCGTCCCCGCCGGGACCCGGGACGGCGCGAGCCGCCGGGTGCCCGCGACCCGGTAGCGGGTACGGACCAGCACCACGACACAGACCAGCGGCAGCGCGGCGAGCAGCAGCCCGACCCGCAGCAGATCCGCCTGCCCGAGCACATAGGCGCAGATCCCCGCGGCGATACCGGCCGCCAGAAAGGACCGCCCACGCGTGGTCAGCCCGCTCAGAGCGGCCCGCAGACCGCCCTTCCCGTCGCCGTCCTCCATCGCGGCCGGCCCCCCGGCGGCCATCACACCCGCCGTGCGCCGGGCTGCTGCCGGCCGTACGCCGGACGGCCCGGCTGATGCTGCGGCTGCACCTGGGCGGCGCCGCCACCGGCGGTCGGAACCGGTGTCTGCTGGAGGATCTCCTGCACGACCTGCTCGGCGGTACGACGGTTCAGCTGGGCCTGTGCCGTCGGCAGCAGCCGGTGCGCGAGCACCGCGACCGCCAGCGCCTGCACATCGTCCGGCAGGCAGTAGTCCCGGCCGCTCAGCGCCGCAGAGGCCTTCGCGGCGCGCAGCAGATGCAGGGTGGCCCGCGGCGAGGCGCCGAGCCGGAGATCGGGATGGCTGCGGGTGGCCCCGACGAGCTCCACCGCGTACCGCCGCACGGCGTCGGCCACATGGACCGTCCGTACCGCGTCGATCAGCTTCACGATGTCGTGTGCGTGCGCCACCGGCTGGAGGTCGTCGAGCGGCGAGAGGCCGCCGTGCACATCGAGCATCTGCAGCTCGGCCTCCGCGCTCGGATAGCCGATCGACACCCGCGCCATGAACCGGTCGCGCTGGGCCTCGGGCAGCGGATAGGTGCCTTCCATCTCCACCGGGTTCTGGGTGGCCACCACCATGAACGGATCGGGCAGCTCGTAGCTGTGCCCGTCGATGGTGACCTGGCGCTCCTCCATGGACTCCAGCAGCGCCGACTGGGTCTTCGGCGAGGCACGGTTGATCTCGTCGCCGATCACGATCTGGGCGAAGATCGCGCCCGGTTTGAATTCGAAGTCGCGCCGCTGCTGGTCGAAGATGGACACACCGGTGATGTCCGAAGGCAGCAGGTCCGGTGTGAACTGAATGCGCCGCACCGAGCAGTCGATGGACCGCGCCAGCGCCTTGGCCAGCATCGTCTTGCCGACCCCGGGGACATCCTCGATGAGGAGGTGCCCCTCAGCCAGCAGCACGGTCAGCGAAAGCCGTACGACCTCAGGCTTGCCCTCGATCACACTCTCCACCGACCTGCGCACCCGCTCCGCGGTCGTGGTCAGATCTGTGAGGCTCGCTCGATCGTCATAGGTCGTCACCCGGCCCTCCTCGGCCCTGCCCCACGCTCACCAGGAGCAGGGGATACCCCAATCACGGGCCGACGCGCATGCGCGGTACGGCCCGCCCCGAAACACGGACACCCCTTCGGAAACGTCCGCGGGATGTCACACGCGCATTCTTGTTGCCGTTACCGCTTCGTGTCACTCGCCTGTGGACAACTGGGGGCGATATGCCGGTTTCGGTGGGGTTTTCGCTTCCCGGTGGGTGGCGTCCGGGAGGTCAGGAGGTGGGGAGGATCTCCCGCAGCAGGCCGCTGGTCACATCGAAGACGAAGCCGCGGACGTCGTCGGTGTGCAGCAGGAACGGCGAGGTGCGCACGCGCTGCATCGACTGCCGTACGTCCTGGTCGGCGTCCTTGTACGCCTCGACCGCCCAGACCGGACGCTGGCCGACCTCCACCTCCAGCTCCTGGCGGAATTCCTCGGTGATCGATTCCAGGCCGCAGTTGGTGTGGTGGATCAGTATGACGCTGCGCGTGCCGAGGGCCCGCTGGCTGATGGTCAGCGAACGGATCACGTCGTCGGTGACCACGCCGCCCGCGTTGCGGATGGTGTGGCAGTCGCCGAGCGCCAGGCCGAGCGCGTCGTGCAGGTCGAGCCGGGCGTCCATGCAGGCGACCACGGCGACGCGCAGCACCGGCTTGGCGTCCATGCCCGGGTCTTCGAATTCGGCGGCGTACCGGACGTTCGCCTCGACCAGGCGATCGGTGACCGTGCACCCGGTGCGGGCCTGGTCGGCGGCGGTCGCGGAGGACCGGACGGGGGAGTGCGCGGAAGTCGACATGGCTATGACGTTAGCTCCCGCACCTGCCCCCGTCGTGCTGTGAGAAGGGACAAAGAACGTCAACGAGCCTTGTTGTGAGGTAACCCACAAGCTTCACATCCGTTCGTTCGGGCGGGTGAACAGGGGGCCGGGCGACGCGCTGCCGGGTTGATTGATCGGGAATCGATCGAATGGCAGGGTGGACTAAAGTGACGGGAAGTTACCGACACCCTGCACATTCCGTAGATTTCCCCTGTGTGTGCGGCGTACGTACGGGCCCGGCCCTCTCCCGCTCGCCGGTCGGCTGACGCCCCTTCCCCGGCGCCGGTCGACCTCCCCTTCTGAGCGGGCGGGGACCAGGCCGTACGTGCGGCCACACGGGACCTGAGCCTGAGAGGGCGCATGAGCCAGACCCGACACGTCCCGGTGATGCTCCAGCGGTGCCTGGACCTGTTGGCCCCGGCTCTGGAGGCGCCGGGCCCGCAGGCGCCCGTGGTCGTCGACTGCACCCTCGGCCTCGGCGGGCACAGTGAGGCGCTGCTCTCCGCCTTCCCGTCCGTACGGCTGATCGGACTGGACCGGGACAAGGAGGCGCTGCGGCTCTCCGGCGAGCGGCTCGCCCCGTACGGCGACCGGGCCACTCTGGTGCACGCGGTCTACGACGAACTGCCCGAGGTGCTCGACAGGCTCGGCATCCCGAAGGTCCAGGGCGTCCTCTTCGACCTCGGCGTCTCCTCCATGCAGCTGGACGAGGCCGACCGCGGATTCGCGTACGCCCAGGACGCCCCGCTCGACATGCGCATGGACCAGACGACCGGCATCGGCGCGGCCGAGGTGCTCAACACCTATCCGCCGGGTGAACTGGTCCGGATCCTGCGGGCGTACGGCGAGGAGAAGCAGGCCAAGCGGATCGTCTCCGCGATCGTGCGGGAGCGCGAGAAGGAGCCGTTCAGCAACAGCGCCCGTCTCGTCGAGCTGATCCGCGACTCGCTGCCCCAGGCCGCCAAGCGCACCGGTGGCAACCCCGCCAAGCGGACCTTCCAGGCGCTGCGCATCGAGGTCAACGGCGAGCTCACCGTACTGGAGCGGGCCATTCCGGCCGCCGTGCAGAGCCTCGCGGTCGGCGGCCGGATCGCCGTCCTCTCGTACCACTCGCTGGAGGACCGGCTGGTCAAGCAGGTGTTCGCGGCGGGCGCCGCCACCACGGCGCCGCCCGGACTGCCGGTCGTCCCGGAGCGCTACCAGCCCCGGCTGAAGCTGCTGACCCGCGGCGCGGAACTGCCCACGGAGGAGGAGGTCGCCGAGAACCGGCGCGCCGCCCCCGCCCGGCTGCGCGGCGCCCAGCGGATCCGCGAGGAGGAACGATGAGCGTCCGGCGTCCGGGAACCCGGAAACCGGTGACGCACGGGGCGGCGCGGTGAGCAAACCGGCCGGGCAGTTGAAAGGGCGCGCCGCGCGGCTCGCCCGGCTGATGCCGTCCGGGCCCAGCAACGCGGCCCGTACCCCCTTCGTCCTGCTGGTCGTGGTGCTGCTCGGCGGCGGCCTGATCACGCTCCTGGTGCTCAACTCGGCCCTCAACGAAGGATCGTTCAGGCTGAGCGAGCTGAAGAAACGGACCACCGAGCTCACCGACGAGCAGCAGGCCCTCCAGCACGACGTCGACAGCTACTCCAAGCCGGACGCCCTGGAACGGCGCGCCCGCGAGCTGGGCATGGTGCCCGGCGGCAGCCCCGCCTTCCTGAACCCGGACGGCACGGTCCGCGGCGTACCCGCCGAGACCACCGCCGAGCCCGTCCCCGCCCCGCCTCCGCCGAAGAGAAGTACGCCGGCGGCGCCCCCCGCGACCGCGCTCCCCACCACCGCCCCGGCCTCGCCCTCCCCGTCGGCACCGGCCGGCTCCCCGGGCACCGCCGCGCAGCCCAGCACCTTCGCGCGCCCGCCCGCCGGGCCGCGTACCCCGGCAGACCAGTCCTCGACGAGCCCCGGCAGGTGACGCAGTGCCGCCCAAGGAACCACCGCGCCGCCGGGTCCCCGGCCCCGCGCGCCCGCGCAGCGCCGCAGGCGGTCAGGGGCGCCCCCGGCCCGCCGCCCGCCGCCCGTCCTCCCCGGCACGACGCCCCCACCCGCCACGCGGCCGGACCGCGCGCCCGCTGCGGCTCGGCAACCCGCGCCCCCGGCTCCGTCTGGTCAGCCTCGCCCTGACGCTCGTCATGCTGGCGTTCGTCGTCCGGCTGCTCCAGGTCCAGGCCGTCGACGCCGCCGCGTACTCGGCCAAGGCCAAGGAGAACCGCTACCTCAGCTACACGATCTCCGCCGAGCGCGGCGAGATCACCGACCGCAGCGGGATCGCCCTGGCCACCAGCGTCGACGCGTACAACATCACCGCCGACCCCTCGATGTTCACGCCCGAGTTCAGCAAGGCCCCCGACGCGCCCCAGCAGGCGGCGGCGCTCCTCGCCCCGATCCTCGGCACCGACGCCACCGAGCTGACCCGGAAGCTGTCCCAGAAGGGCCGCTACGTCGTCCTGGCCCGCCGCCAGACCCCGCAGGTCTGGAACCAGATCAAGGACCTCAAGTCCGTCTTCGCCGAGAAGGCGGGCAAGGACCGGGCGAGCGGCGGCCCGGGAGCCAATGTGCTCGCCGGGGTCTTCCAGGAGGCGACCACCAAACGGGTCTACCCCAACGGGGGTCTCGCCGCCGGGATACTGGGTTACGTCAACGCCGACGGCAAGGGCGCGGGCGGCCTCGAATCGCAGCTGGACAAGGAGCTCGCGGGCGAGGACGGCAAGATCAGGTACGCCCAGGCCGGCGGCCGGCGGGTGCCCACCGCCGGCACCAAGGAGGTCCCGGCCGTCCCCGGCTCCGACATCGAGCTGACCATCGACCGCGACATTCAGTGGGCCGCGCAGCAGGCCATCAGCGACCAGGTGAAGAAGTCCAAGGCCGACCGCGGCTACGTGGTCGTCCAGAACACCAGGACCGGCGAGGTCCTCGCCATGGCCAACGCACCCGGCTTTGACCCCAACGACCTCTCGCAGGCCGACGCGGCGTCGCTGGGCAACGCGGCCCTCCAGGACGTCTACGAGCCCGGCTCCACCAGCAAGGTCATGTCCATGGCCGCAGTGCTGGAGGAGGGGGCCGCCACCCCGGGCACCCATGTCACCGTCCCCAACCGGCTGCACCGCGGCGACCGGCTCTTCAAGGACGACATCGACCACCCCACCTGGTACCTGACGCTCAACGGCGTACTCGCCAAGTCCAGCAACATCGGCACCATCCTGGCCACCGGCGAACTGGGCAAGACGCAGGCCGAGGCCAACAAGGTCCTCTACTCCTACCTGCGCAAGTTCGGGATCGGTTCGCCGACCGGTCTCGGCTACCCGGGCGAGACCCCCGGCATCCTCGCCAAGCCCCAGGACTGGTCGACCTCGCAGCAGTACACGATCCCGTTCGGCCAGGGCCTCTCGCTCAACGCCATGCAGGCCGCCTCCATCTATTCGACGATCGCCAACGACGGGGTCCGCGTCGCGCCCACGCTGGTACGCGGCACCAAGGGCGCCGACGGCCGGTTCACGGCCGCCGCCCCTCCCGAGCGGACCAGGGTGGTCAGCGCGAAGACCGCCAAGTCGCTCGCCACCATGCTGGAGTCGGTGGTCGGCGACGAGGAGGGCACCGGCACGAAGGCCAAGATCCCGGGCTACCGGGTGGCGGGCAAGACCGGTACGGCCAACCGGGTCGACCCGGTACGCGGCGGCTACCACGGCTACACCGCCTCCTTCGCGGGCTTCGCACCCGCCGACAACCCGCAGATCACCGTCTACTGCGCGATCCAGAACCCGACCAAGGGCAGCTACTTCGGCGGCCAGATCTGCGGACCGATCTACAAGCAGGTCATGGAGTTCGCACTCAAGACCCTCCAGACCCCACCGTCCGGCAGCGGGCCCGCCCGGCTGCCGGTGTCCTTCAAGCCCGGCGAGTGAACTCGGGGAAACCATCCAGTGACAACCATCACGCCCGATCCCGGGAACCGGAACGAGAACCACCGGAACCCCGGCCCCTCACTTCGCGAGAGGCCGGGTGCGCCCGGTACGCTCACCGCCGTGCCCCACGCTGATCAGTCCCAAACCACCCAGAAGGCCGCCCCTGTGAACTACTCGGGAGCGCCCCGCCCGGACCGGATCGGGCCGACCTCGCTCGGCGAACTGGCAGCCCGGCTGGGAGTCGAGCCGCCGGGAACCGGCGAAGTCACCGGCATCACCCACGACTCGCGGGCGGTACGCCCCGGCGACGTCTACGCGGCCTTGCCGGGCGCCCGCCTCCACGGCGCCGACTTCGTGGCCCAGGCGGCCGGTCTCGGCGCGGCGGCGATCCTCACCGACCCGGCGGGCGCCGAGCGCGCCGCCGCCACCGGACTCCCGGTGCTGGTCACCGAGGACCCGCGCGGCCGGATGGGCGAGCTCGCCGCCGAGATCTACGGACGGCCCGGCGCCGACCTCCTCCAGATCGGCATCACCGGAACATCCGGCAAGACCACCACCGCCTACCTGATCGAGGGCGGCTTCCGCGGCGCCGGGCGCGCCACCGGGCTCATCGGCACCGTGGAGATGCGGATCGGCGACGAACGCATCAAGTCCGAGCGCACCACCCCCGAAGCCACCGATCTGCAGGCCCTGTTCGCCGTCATGCGCGAGCGCGGCGTCGACTCGGTGACCATGGAGGTCTCCAGCCACGCCCTGGTGCTCGGCCGGGTCGACGGCTGCGTCTTCGATGTCGCGGTCTTCAACAACCTCAGCCCGGAACACATGGAGTTCCACTCCGGGATGGAGGACTACTTCCAGGCCAAGGCACAGCTCTTCACCCCCGGACGCAGCCGGCAGGGCGTCGTCAACTTCGACGACGAATACGGCCGCAGGCTGATCACCGAGGCGTCCGTCCCGATCGTCACCTTTTCCGCCGAGGGCCACCCGGACGCCGACTGGCGCGCCGAGGACGTCGAGAGCGGGCCGCTCGGCTCCACCTTCACCGTCGTCGGCCCCAAGGACGAGCGGATCGCCGCCAAGGCCCCGCTGCCCGGCCCGTTCAACGTCGCCAACACCCTCGCCGCGATCGTCACCCTCGCCGTCGCGGGCATCGACCCGCAGGCCGGGGCCGACGGCGTCGCGGCTGTCCCGGGCGTCCCCGGCCGGCTGGAGCGGGTCGACGCCGGACAGCCGTATCTCGCGGTCGTCGACTACGCGCACAAGACCGACGCCGTCGAGTCCGTGCTGCGCTCCCTGCGGAAGGTCACCGAGGGCAGGCTGCACATCGTCCTCGGCTGCGGCGGCGACCGCGACACGACCAAACGCGGCCCGATGGGTGCCGCCGCGGCCCGCCTCGCCGACACCGCCGTACTGACATCCGACAACCCCCGTTCCGAGGACCCCCTCAAGATCCTTGCCGCAATGCTCGCGGGCGCCGCCGAGGTGCCCGTCCACGAGCGGGGCGACGTCCTGGTCGACGCCGACCGGGCCGCCGCCATCGCCGCCGCGGTCGCCCGCGCCGAGCCCGGTGACACGGTGCTGATCGCCGGCAAGGGCCACGAGCAGGGCCAGGACATCCATGGCGTGGTACGCCCCTTCGACGACCGCGTGGTCCTGCGCGCGGCCATCGAACGGTCCCTGGGGCACGAGCGCACCGAGAGCGCCGGCCACCGCGCCCACACCCACGAGAACAACAGTCAGGGATGACCAAGTGATCCCCCTTTCCCTCGCCGAGATCGCCGAAATCGTCGGCGGGCAGTCGCACGACATACCCGATCCGGCAGCAACCGTCAGCGGGCCCGTTGTCATCGACTCCCGAGAGGTGAAGCAAGGCAGCCTGTTCGTCGCCTTCGCCGGTGAGCGGGTCGACGGCCACGACTATGCGCAGCGCGCCGTCGAGGCGGGCGCGGCAGCCGTGCTGGCCGCCCGCCCCGTCGGTGTTCCGGCGATCGTCGTCGACGACGTCGTGGCCGCACTCGGCGCGCTCGCCCGCGCCGTGGTGGGCCGCCTCGGCACCACGGTCGTCGCCCTCACCGGTTCCGCGGGCAAGACCTCCACCAAGGACCTCATCGCCCAGCTCCTCGAACGCAAGGGGCCCACCGTCTACCCGGCGGGCAACCTCAACAACGAGATCGGCCTGCCGCTCACCGCGCTGCGCGCCACCGAGGACACCCGCCACCTCGTCCTCGAAATGGGTGCACGCTACATCGGCGACATCCGCTACCTCACCGGCCTCGTCCCGCCCCGCGTCGGCCTCGTCCTCAACGTGGGCACCGCCCACATCGGCGAGTTCGGCGGCCGCGAGCAGATCGCACAGGCCAAGGGCGAGATGGTCGAGTCGCTGCCCGAGGACGGCCTCGCCGTACTCAACGCCGACGACCCGCTCGTACGCGCCATGTCCTCCCGTACGAAGGCCCGGGTGCTGCTCTTCGGCGAAGCCGCGGAAGCGGACGTACGGGGTGAGAACGTCCGTCTCACCGACGACGGACGCCCCGCATTCCGGCTCCACACACCCACCGGGTGCAGCGACGTGACCATGCGCCTGTACGGTGAGCACCACGTGTCGAACGCGCTCGCCGCGGCCGCCGTCGCCCATGAGTTGGGCCTGTCCGCAGACGAGATCGCCGAAGGGCTCTCAGAGGCGGGCACCCTCTCCCGCTGGCGCATGGAGGTCACCGAGCGTCCGGACGGCGTGACGTTCGTCAATGACGCCTACAACGCGAACCCCGAATCCATGAAAGCCGCGCTGCGCGCGCTGGCCGCCATGGGGAAGGGCCGGCGTACGTGGGCGGTGCTCGGCCAGATGGCCGAGCTCGGCGACGCCTCGCTCGCCGAGCACGACGCGGTCGGGCGGCTCGCCGTCCGGCTCAACGTCAGCAAGCTCGTCGCGGTCGGGGGCAGAGAGGCCTCCTGGCTGCAACTGGGCGCATACAACGAGGGTTCGTGGGGTGAGGAGTCGGTGCACGTGTCCGACGCACAGGCCGCGGTCGACCTGCTGCGCAGTGAACTGCGCCCGGGAGACGTCGTGCTGGTGAAGGCGTCCCGGTCGGTCGGCCTGGAGCAGGTCGCCATGGCACTGCTGGAGAACGCGTCCGAGGGCGAGGTCGCCGGCCGATGAGGCAGATCCTCTTCGCGGGGGCCATCGGGCTCTTCCTGACCCTGGTCGGGACTCCGCTGCTGATCAAGCTGCTGGCCCGCAAGGGATACGGGCAGTTCATCCGGGACGACGGCCCGCGTACCCACGGGTCCAAGAAGGGCACGCCCACCATGGGCGGCATTGCCTTCATCCTGGCGACGATCATCGCGTACATCGCGGCGAAGCTGATCACCGGCGAGGAGATGCGATTCTCCGGCGTGCTGGTGCTCTTCCTGATGGCCGGCATGGGCCTCGTCGGCTTCCTCGACGACTACATCAAGATCGTCAAGCAGCGTTCGCTGGGCCTGCGGGCCAAGGCGAAGATGGCGGGCCAGCTGATCGTGGGCATCGCCTTCGCGGTGCTCTCGCTCCAGTTCGCCGACGCCCGCGGCAACACCCCGGCCTCCGACCGGCTGTCGTTCGTCGCGGACTTCGGCTGGTCGATCGGCCCGGTGCTGTTCGTCGTCTGGGCGCTGTTCATGATCCTGGCCATGTCCAACGGTGTGAACCTGACGGACGGCCTGGACGGCCTGGCCACCGGTGCCTCGGTGATGGTCTTCGGCGCGTACACCTTCATCGGGCTGTGGCAGTTCCAGGAGTCCTGCGCCAACGCGGACACCCTGACCAACCCCAACGCCTGTTTCGAGGTACGCGATCCGCTCGACCTCGCGGTCGTCGCCTCCGCGCTGATGGGCGCCTGCTTCGGCTTCCTGTGGTGGAACACCTCGCCCGCCAAGATCTTCATGGGCGACACCGGCTCGCTCGCCCTCGGCGGCGCCCTCGCCGGTCTGGCGATCTGCTCCCGCACCGAGTTCCTGATGGCCGTCCTCGGCGGCCTCTTCGTGATGATCACCATGTCCGTGGTCATCCAGGTCGGTTCCTTCAAGATGACCGGTAAGCGAGTCTTCCGGATGGCGCCGCTCCAGCACCACTTCGAACTCAAGGGGTGGTCCGAAGTCCTTGTCGTGGTCCGCTTCTGGATCATCCAGGGCATGTGCGTGATCGTCGGACTCGGACTCTTCTACGCGGGATGGGCAGCCGATAAGTGAGCAACCAGGACTGGCAGGGCAAGCGCGTCACCGTCGCGGGACTCGGGGTCTCCGGAATCCCGGCGGCCAAGGTGCTGCACGGCCTCGGGGCCGTCGTCACGGTGGTCAACGACGGGGACGACGAGCGTTCCCGTACGCAGGCCGCGGAGCTGGAGGCGCAGGGCATCACCGTGCGCCTCGGTGACGGGGCCACCCTGCCCGAGTCCACCGAGCTCATCGTCACCACCCCGGGCTGGAAGCCCGACAAGCCGCTCTTCACCGCAGCCGCCGAGGCGGGCGTCCCCGTCTGGGGCGACGTCGAACTCGCCTGGCGGCTGCGGGGCCCCGGAGCGGCCCCCTGGCTCGCGGTCACCGGCACCAACGGCAAGACCACGACCGTGCGGATGCTCGCCTCGATCCTGGAGGCGGCCGGGCTGCGCACCGCCGCCGTCGGCAACATCGGCGTCTCCCTGCTGGACGCCGTCCTCGGCGACGAGGAGTACGACGTACTCGCCGTCGAGCTGTCCAGCTACCAGCTGCACTGGGCGCCCTCGGTGCGCGCCCACTCCGCCGCCGTCCTCAACCTGGCCCCGGACCACCTCGACTGGCACGGCTCCATGGCGGCGTACGTCGCGGACAAGGGCCGTATCTACGAGGGCAACCGCGTCGCCTGCGTCTACAACGCGGCCGACCCGGCGACCGAGGACCTGGTCCGCGGGGCCGACGTCGAGGAGGGCTGCCGGGCCATCGGCTTCACCCTGAACACACCGGGCCCGTCCCAACTGGGCGTCGTCGACGGCATTCTCGTCGACCGCGCCTTCGTGGCGAACCGGCAGAAGCAGGCCCAGGAGCTCGCCGAGGTCAAGGACATCGACCCGCCCGCCCCGCACAACATCGCCAACGCCCTCGCGGCCGCGGCACTGGCCCGCGCCTTCGGCGTCGAGCCCGCGGCCGTACGCGACGGGCTGCGGGCCTTCCGCCCCGACCCGCACCGCATCGAGCACGTCGCGGACATCGACCGGGTCGCGTACGTCGACGACTCCAAGGCCACCAACACCCATGCCGCCGAGGCCTCCCTGGCGGCCTACGACCCGATCGTCTGGATCGCCGGCGGCCTCGCGAAGGGGGCCACCTTCGACGAGCTGGTGACCGGGGCGGCCGGGCGGCTGCGGGGCGTCGTACTGATCGGCCGGGACCGGGAACTGATCCGCGAAGCCCTCACGCGACACGCCCCCGAGGTCCCGGTGGTCGACCTCGACCGGACCGACACTGGGGCGATGTCCGAGGCGGTCCGCGAGGCGGCACGGCTCGCCCGGCCGGGAGACACCGTACTGATGGCTCCGGCCTGCGCCTCGATGGACATGTTCGTCAATTACAACAAGCGGGGCGAGGCGTTCGCGGACGCGGTCCGCGCACTCGCTGCCGAGAGCGCCTGACCGGCCCGGCCTCCGCGCACGAGCAGTGGAGGGGACAGCGACAATGCCGGCCGAAGAGAGCTCCGTCGGGCCCCGTGGGCACCGCTCACGGGGCACCGCGGCGATCAGCCGGGCAATCGCCCCACCACTGCTCGCGGGAGCGGGTGCGGGCGCCACGGGGCCGTTCGGCCCCGTCCTCAGGGTCCGGTCGGCCGTCGGCGCCCGGCGCCCCTCGGTGCCCCGCTCCAAGGGACGCTCCGCCGGCAGTCCCCGTGCGCCCCGTTCCCCCCGCGGGGGCGTGCGGGGGATGTACGAGCGGGTGCGCCGGGCCTGGGACCGCCCGCTGACCGCGTACTACCTGATCCTGGGCGCAGGCCTGCTGATCACCGTGCTCGGCCTGGTGATGGTCTACTCCGCCTCGATGATCAAGGCCCTGGAACTGGACAAGCCGGGCACCTACTTCTTCCGCAAACAGTTCCTGGCCGCCGTCATCGGCGCCGGACTGATGGCACTCGCCGCCCGGATGCCCGCCCGACTGCACCGGGCGTTCGCCTACCCGCTGCTCATGGGAACCGTCTTCCTGATGGTGCTGGTCCAGGTGCCGGGGATAGGGATGTCGGTCAACGGCAACCAGAACTGGCTCTACCTGGGCGGCCCCTTCCAGCTCCAGCCCAGCGAGTTCGGCAAGCTCGCCCTGGTGCTGTGGGGCGCGGACCTGCTCGCCCGTAAACAGGACAAGCGGCTGCTGACCCAGTGGAAGCACCTGCTCGTCCCGCTCGTCCCGGTCGCTTTCATGCTCCTCGGGCTGATCATGCTCGGCGGCGACATGGGAACTGCGATCATTCTCACCGCGATCCTGTTCGGACTGCTCTGGCTGGCCGGGGCACCCACCCGGCTCTTCGGTGGGGTGCTCGGCTTCGCCGCACTGATCGCCTTCGTGCTGATCAAGACCAGCCCGAACCGGATGTCCAGGCTCGCCTGCATCGGCGCCAGCGAGCCCGGACCGGGGGACTCCTGCTGGCAGGCGGTGCACGGCATCTATGCTCTGGCGTCCGGCGGATGGTTCGGTTCCGGGCTCGGCGCGAGTGTGGAAAAATGGGGTCAACTACCTGAACCGCACACCGACTTCATCTTCGCCATCACCGGGGAGGAACTGGGGTTGGCGGGGACGCTGTCGGTACTCGCCCTCTTCGCGGCTCTAGGCTATGCGGGTATCCGCGTGGCCGGACGCACGGAGGACCCCTTCGTGAGGTACGCCGCGGGAGGCGTGACCACCTGGATCACGGTGCAGGCCGTGATCAACATCGGTGCGGTGCTCGGCCTGCTGCCGATCGCCGGTGTCCCGCTCCCGCTGTTCTCCTACGGAGGATCGGCCCTGCTGCCGACCATGTTCGCCGTCGGGCTGCTGATCGCGTTCGCGCGAGAGGATCCCGCAGCGAAGGCTGCCCTGGCCATGCGGAGGCCCGGGGTGAGATGGAAGACGATGAGACGGCGCGTCAAGAAGCGTCCGTCCGGAGAGCGGTGAATTTCGGTGCATGTCGTACTCGCCGGTGGGGGGACCGCCGGCCACATCGAGCCCGCGCTTGCCCTCGCGGACGCCCTGCGCAGGCAGGACCCGACCGTGGGAATCACTGCCCTCGGCACGGAGCGCGGACTCGAGACCAGGCTCGTACCCGAGCGGGGGTACGAACTCGCCCTGATCCCGGCCGTCCCGCTGCCGCGCAAGCCCACCCCGGAACTGATCACCGTCCCGGGACGGCTGCGCGGCACCATCAAGGCCGCCGAGCAGGTCCTGGAACGCACCAAGGCGGACTGCGTCGTCGGCTTCGGCGGCTACGTCGCCCTGCCCGGCTACCTCGCCGCCAAGCGGGCCGGGGTGCCGATCGTCGTCCATGAGGCCAACGCCCGTCCCGGCCTGGCCAACAAGATCGGTTCGCGGTACGCCCACGGCGTCGCCGTCTCCACCCCCGACAGCAAGCTGCGCGGTGCCCGCTACATCGGCATCCCGCTGCGCCGCACCATCGCCACCCTGGACCGGGCCCGGGTCCGCCCCGAGGCGCGTGCCGCGTTCGGCCTCGACCCCAACCTGCCGACGCTGCTGGTCTCCGGCGGCTCGCAGGGCGCCCGCCACCTCAACGAGGTGGTCCAGCGGGTCGCTCCGCTGCTGCAGCGCTCCGGCATCCAGATCCTGCACGTGGTCGGCCCGAAGAACGAATTGCCGCGCGTCGACAACATGCCCGGGATGCCGCCCTACATCCCGGTACCGTACGTGGACCGGATGGATCTCGCGTACGCCGCGGCCGACATGATGCTCTGCCGCGCCGGCGCGATGACCGTCGCCGAACTCTCCGCCGTCGGGCTCCCCGCCGCCTACGTCCCGTTGCCCATCGGCAACGGCGAACAGCGGCTCAACGCCCAGCCGGTGGTCAACGCCGGCGGCGGTCTGCTGGTGGACGACGCGGCGCTCACCCCCGAGTGGGTGCAGGGCAACGTCCTCCCGGTGCTCGCGGATCCGCACCGGCTGTACGAGATGTCCCGCGCCGCCGCCGAGTTCGGCCGGCGGGACGCCGACGACCTGCTCGTCGGCATGGTGTACGAGGCGATTGCCGCACGCCGAGGGGCGTGAGACGGACGGGTCCGGGGGCGGTGCTCCCGGACCCGGCATAAGGAGCGAGCGTGGCCGGACCGACGACCGCCCAGCGCGGAGCAGGGCAGCAGGAGGACTCCCCGGCCCGCCCGCCGCGCCCGCGCCCCGAAGGGCGCAGACTGCCCAGCCGCGCGGCGCTGATCGTGATCGGCGTGCTGGTGCTGCTGCTCGCCTCAGGCGTCGTCTGGGCGCTCTACGGCTCCTCCTGGCTCCGGGCCGAACAGGTCAGGACCACCGGTGTCGACGTACTGACACCGGCCGAGGTGGAGGCCGCCGCGGCGGTACCGATCGGAGCCCCGCTGATCTCCGTCGACACCGATGCCATCGCCGATCGGTTGCGCCAGAAGTTGCCTCGTATCGACTCCGTGGATGTCGTACGGTCATGGCCGCACGGAATCGGACTTAAGGTGACCGAACGACAGCCGGTCCTGTTGGTGAAAAAGGGCGCAAAATTCATTGAAGTGGACGCGAAAGGCGTGCGTTTCGCAACGGTGGACAAATCGCCCGGGCGCGTACCTCTGCTGGAACTGAAACCTGATCAGTCCGCGAGTCTGCGCCGTTTCGGCAGTGCCCGGCTGGTGCGGGAAGCGGTCCGGGTCGCGGGCGAACTCCCGGGCGGCGTCGCCAAGGACACCGAGGTCGTACGGGTCACCTCGTACGACTCGATCTCCCTGGAGCTCACCCGGGGGCGCACGGTGATCTGGGGCAGCGGCGAAGGGGGTCCGGTGAAGGCGAGAGTTCTCACCGCTCTCATGAAAGCCACGCCCAAAGCGGGACACTTCGACGTGAGTGCACCCACCGCCCCTTCCGTGTCGGGTAGTTGACGCACATTTGGCCTGGCCAGCACCCTGGTTGGTCAGCGCTACGGGTGATCACATAGGGTGAAAAGAAAAACGGGAGGTTCGGCGTGTTCGTTGAACGTGCGCCACTTGTCGACTTAGTGTCCTGTTCGGAAGAGTCCATGAAGCAGACACACTGGTAACCCTAAACTTCAACGTTAGGGTTTGGGTCGGCGTTTCGGACCGTCCCAATCGGCATCCGTCGTCGCGGCGGGACTACCGCGAAGCGACGACACGTAACTCGAGGCGAGAGGCCTTCGACGTGGCAGCACCGCAGAACTACCTCGCAGTCATCAAGGTCATCGGTGTCGGCGGCGGTGGTGTCAATGCCATCAACCGAATGATCGAGGTCGGTCTCAAGGGCGTCGAGTTCATCGCGATCAACACTGATGCGCAAGCCCTGTTGATGAGCGACGCCGACGTCAAGCTCGACGTCGGCCGCGAACTCACCCGCGGCCTTGGCGCCGGCGCCAACCCGGCAGTCGGTCGCAAGGCGGCAGAGGACCACCGTGAGGAGATCGAGGAGGTCCTCAAGGGGGCCGACATGGTCTTCGTAACCGCCGGAGAAGGCGGCGGCACCGGCACCGGCGGCGCACCCGTCGTCGCCAACATTGCGCGCTCGCTCGGCGCCCTGACGATCGGCGTGGTCACCCGCCCGTTCACCTTCGAGGGCCGGCGACGCGCGAACCAGGCGGAGGACGGCATCGCCGAACTCCGCGAAGAGGTCGACACCCTCATCGTCATTCCCAACGACCGGCTGCTGTCCATCTCGGACCGCCAGGTCAGCGTGCTCGACGCGTTCAAGTCGGCCGACCAGGTGCTGCTCTCGGGTGTCCAGGGCATCACCGACCTCATCACCACCCCGGGTCTGATCAACCTCGACTTCGCCGACGTCAAGTCGGTCATGTCCGAGGCCGGATCGGCACTCATGGGCATCGGATCGGCCCGTGGCGACGACCGCGCGGTGGCCGCCGCGGAGATGGCGATCTCCTCGCCGCTCCTGGAGGCGTCCATCGACGGCGCCCGCGGTGTCCTGCTCTCCATCTCCGGCGGCAGCGACCTCGGTCTCTTCGAGATCAACGAGGCCGCCCAGCTGGTGAGCGAGGCGGCGCACCCCGAGGCGAACATCATCTTCGGTGCGGTCATCGATGACGCGCTGGGCGACGAGGTACGCGTCACCGTGATCGCCGCGGGCTTCGACGGCGGACAGCCGCCGGCCCGCCGCGAGAACGTCCTGGGCGCGAACTCCGCCAAGCGCGACGAGCCCGTCGCGCCGGTCCGGACCCCCGAGCCGGTGCGTCAGACCGGTGGACTGGGCTCCGTGCCCACCCGTGAGGAGCCGCCGGTCCAGGCGGAGCCCGTATCGGTGGCGAGCGAGACTCACCTGCCGCCGGTCACTCCGCACGTCCCGCCGGCCCGTCCCTACCAGGACTCCCAGGCCGAAGAGCTGGATGTCCCGGACTTCTTGAAGTGATAGCTCGGCACCACGCACGGTCCTCGGCGGGCGGCGCCCACTTCGCCTTCACCGACAGGTGGGGCGGAGTGAGCGCCGCTCCGTACGAGGAGCTCAACCTCGGCGGCGCGGTCGGAGACGACCCCGCCGCCGTTCTGGCCAATCGCGACCGCGCCGCCCGGGATCTCGGTCTTGACCCGGTGCAGGTCGTCTGGATGAACCAGGTGCACGGGCGGGACGTCGCGGTCGTCGACGGGCCGTGGGGAGACGCTTCGGAAATCCCCGCGGTGGACGCGGTGGTGACCGCGCGGCGCGGGCTCCCGCTCGCCGTGCTCACCGCCGACTGCACCCCCGTACTGCTCGCCGACCCGGTCGCCGGGATCGCGGCGGCGGCGCACGCGGGCCGTCCCGGCCTGGTCGCCGGGGTCGTCCCCGCCGTGGTCGAGGCCATGGTCGGGCTCGGCGCCGACACTTCCCGGATCATCGCCCGCACCGGGCCGGCGGTCTGCGGACGGTGCTACGAGGTCCCGGCCGACATGCGCGCCGACGTCGCGCGGAGCGTTCCGGCCGCCTGGTCCGAGACCAGCTGGGGCACTCCGGCCGTGGATGTCACCGCCGGGGTCCATGCCCAGCTCGAAGCGCTCGGGGTCGAGGACCGGCAGGCATCGTCGGTCTGCACCCTCGAATCGAGTGACCACTTCTCGTACCGCCGCGACCGCACCACCGGGCGGCTCGCCGGATATGTCTGGTTGGACTGATAGGGCATGACGGACCGTAAGGCTCAACTCGCCGAAAATCTGGCGCGGGTGGAGGAACGCATTGTTTCCGCCTGTGTCGCCGCCGGTCGCAAGCGGGAAGAAGTGACCCTCATCGTGGTCACCAAGACCTATCCCGCGAGCGATGTGCGGATTCTGCACGAACTGGGTGTGCGTCATGTCGCGGAGAATCGTGACCAGGACGCCGCCCCCAAAGCAGCCGAATGTGCGGATCTGTCGCTCACATGGCACTTCGTCGGTCAATTGCAGACGAATAAGGTTCGTTCTGTGGCGAGTTATGCCGATGTCGTGCAGTCGGTGGACCGGGCCAGACTGGTCACGGCCCTCTCGGCGGCCGCCGAGCGCGAAGGGCGCGAACTCGGCTGTCTCATCCAGGTGGCGCTCGACGCGGAGAGCGGCGAGCGGGGCGACCGGGGCGGCGTCGCGCCGGACGGGATCGAGGAGTTGGCCGCCGCGGTCGATTCCGCGCCGGGGCTGCGGCTCGGCGGTCTGATGACCGTCGCACCGCTCGCCGGACCGTACGCGGGACGGCAACGGGCCGCCTTCGACCGGCTGATGGAATTCTCATCCCGCCTGCGCGGGAACCATCCGGCTGCGAACATGGTCTCTGCAGGGATGAGCGCGGACCTCGAGGACGCGGTCGCGGCCGGAGCGACACATGTGCGCGTCGGTACGGCGGTACTCGGAGTCCGACCCGGGCTCGGGTAACGTCGCCAAGCAGGTCGGACCACAGCAGAAAATATGGTCATTCCCGCCCATGGCGGGCAGGCCTCAGTGGATCGCGGGGCACTTGGTGACAGATGCCGATCCACCACAGAGCGGAGGACTCAGAGCATGGCCGGCGCGATGCGCAAGATGGCGGTCTACCTCGGCCTCGTGGAGGACGATGGGTACGACGGTCCGGGGTTCGACCCCGACGACGAATTCGAACCCGAGCCGGAGCCCGAGCGCGACCGGCGGCGGCACCAGCCCGCGCATCAGGTGGAGCGGGACCGGGAACGGGACGAACCGGTACGAGTGGTGCAGCCTCCCGCGCAACGGGAGCCGGTTCAGATCCCGGCGGAAAGAGAGCGACCCGCCCGGATCGCCCCCGTGGCATCCATCACACCTGAACGCCCGAACATGGAGAAGAACGCACCGGTGATCATGCCCAAGGTCGTGTCCGAGCGGGAGCCCTACCGCATCACCACGCTGCACCCCAGGACCTACAACGAGGCCCGTACCATCGGGGAACACTTCCGTGAGGGCACTCCGGTGATCATGAACCTCACGGAGATGGACGATACGGATGCAAAGCGACTTGTCGACTTTGCTGCAGGACTCGTCTTCGGTCTCCATGGCAGCATTGAGCGCGTGACGCAGAAGGTGTTCCTGTTGTCGCCTGCTAACGTCGATGTCACGGCGGAGGACAAGGCCCGTATCGCTGAGGGCGGATTCTTCAACCAGAGCTGAGAACACGACACCGGGAACAACCCGGCCGCGAGGCCGGAGCTACGAGAGCCAGGGGAGAGGGAAGCGCGAAATGGGCGTCGCACTGCAAGTTGTCTATGTCGCGCTGATGTGTTTCCTCATCGTGCTGATCTTCCGGCTGGTCATGGACTACGTCTTCCAGTTCGCGCGTTCATGGCAGCCCGGCAAGCCGATGGTGGTCATACTTGAGGCCACCTACACTGTCACCGATCCACCGCTCAAGCTTCTGCGGCGGTTCATCCCGCCGCTGCGTCTCGGGGGCGTGGCACTCGACCTGTCCTTCTTCGTTCTGATGATCATCGTCTCCATCCTGATCAGGATCGTGATCAGCCTGTGAGCGATACGGTCTTGCCGACTGCCGACGACTACGTAGAGGTGAAGAAGAGATGCCGCTGACTCCTGAGGACGTGCGGAACAAGCAGTTCACGACCGTCCGCCTCCGAGAAGGCTATGACGAGGACGAGGTCGATGCCTTCCTCGACGAGGTCGAGTCCGAGCTGACCCGCCTGCTCCGTGAGAACGAGGATCTGCGCGCGAAGCTGGCCGCTGCCACGCGTGCCGCCGCGCAGAACCAGCAGCAGGGCATGCGCAAGCCGGAGCCGCAGGACCGGCCCGGGGCACCTGTGCCCGCCGCCATATCGGGTCCGCCGGTCCAGCAGCAGCCCCCGCAGATGGGTCCGCCCCAGCTGCCCGGTGGTGCTCCGCAGCTGCCCGCCGGTCCCAGCGGTCACGGCCCCGGTCCCCAGGGCCAGCACGGCCCCGGTCCGCAGGGCCCGCACGGCCCCGGTCCGATGCAGGGCGGTCCCATGGGTGGCCCGATGGGCGGCCCCATGGGCGGTCACGCCCCGCAGCAGCAGATGCAGCAGATGCAGCAGCCGCAGATGCAGCAGCCCGTTCAGGGACCCGGTGGCGACAGCGCCGCCCGTGTCCTCTCGCTCGCGCAGCAGACCGCCGACCAGGCGATCGCGGAGGCCCGTTCCGAGGCCAACAAGATCGTCGGCGAGGCGCGCAGCCGTGCCGAGGGCCTGGAGCGGGACGCCCGTGCCAAGGCGGATGCCCTGGAGCGGGACGCGCAGGAGAAGCACCGCGTGGCGATGGGCTCGCTGGAGTCGGCCCGCGCGACGCTGGAGCGCAAGGTCGAGGACCTGCGCGGCTTCGAGCGTGAGTACCGGACCCGCCTGAAGTCCTACCTGGAGAGCCAGCTGCGTCAGCTGGAGACCCAGGCGGACGACTCGCTGGCCCCGCCGCGGACCCCGGCGACCGCTTCGCTGCCGCCGTCGCCTTCGCTGGCTCCGGCCGGTGCGGGTGCCATGGGCCACACCATGGGCGGCAACCACGGCAACCAGCAGATGGGCGGCAACCCGTCCATGGGCGGTGCGCCCTCGTACGGTGGCCAGCAGCAGATGTCGCCGGCGATGACCCAGCCGATGGCGCCGGTGCGGCCGCAGGCGCCGCAGCCGATGCAGCAGGCTCCTTCGCCGATGCGTGGATTCCTGATCGACGAGGACGACAACTGAGCCGGGTACGCGCGGTGAGCGCGTAGCCGTCGGCAGGCTGAGGGCCGGGCCCCGGGGTTTCCCCGGGGCCCGGCCCTTTTGTCGTGCGCGGTGCGGGCCGTTGTGTGGGTGTGGTGCTGTGGGTGGGGGTGCGGGGCCGCTGCGCGGGGCCTGTCCCCTCCCCGCCCCTTCCCGAAACCGGGGCTCTGCCCCGGACCCCGCTCCTCAATCGCCGGAGGGGCTGAGATTGCGGCGCAGGGGCTGGAGAGCAAAAGAAGGGGCCCGGCCGGACAACAGCTGTCCGGCCGGGCCCCTCTTCTTGTCGCGGGTTACTGCTCCGTCTTGCGGAGGCGGAACGTCAGCGACAGGCCCTCGTCCTCGAAGGGCTCGCCGTACGACGTGTCCGCCTCGCCCTGGGCGTAGTCCAGGGCCAGGACCTCGTCCGCGATCAGGGTGGCGTGTTCGGTCAGGGCTTCCACCGTGGCGGGGGAGGCCGACGTCCAGCGGACGGCGATGCGGTCGGCGACGTCCAGGCCGCTGTTCTTGCGGGCCTCCTGGATGAGGCGGATCGCGTCACGGGCGAGGCCCGCGCGCCGCAGCTCCGGGGTGATCTCCAGGTCCAGGGCGACCGTCGCGCCCGAGTCGGACGCGACCGACCAGCCCTCGCGCGGGGTCTCGGTGATGATCACCTCGTCGGGGGAGAGGGTGACGGTCTCGCCGTCCACCTCGACCGATGCCGTGCCCTCGCGCAGGGCCAGCGAGAGGGCCGCCGCATCGGCGTTCGCGACCGCCTTGGCCACCGCCTGGACGCCCTTGCCGAACCGCTTGCCGAGCGCCCGGAAGTTGGCCTTCGCGGTCGTGTCGACCAGTGAGCCGCCGACCTCCGAGAGCGAGGCCAGCGAGGAGACGTTCAGCTCCTCGGTGATCTGGGCGTGCAGCTCGGGGGAGAGCGCCTCGAAGCCGGCCGCCGCGACCAGGGCCCGGGACAGCGGCTGACGGGTCTTCACACCGGACTCGGCGCGGGTGGCCCGGCCCAGCTCGACCAGGCGGCGGACCAGCGCCATCTGCGTGGAGAGGGTGGGGTCGATCGCCGCCAGGTCCGCCTTCGGCCAGGTGGAGAGGTGGACAGACTCGGGGGCGTCCGGCGTGACCGGGACGACCAGGTCCTGCCAGACCCGCTCGGTGATGAACGGGGTGAGCGGGGCCATCAGCCGGGTCACCGTCTCGACGACCTCGTGCAGGGTGCGCAGCGCCGCCTTGTCGCCCTGCCAGAAGCGGCGGCGCGAGCGGCGTACGTACCAGTTGGACAGGTCGTCCACGAAGGCGGACAGCAGCTTGCCGGCGCGCTGGGTGTCGTAGCCCTCCAGGGCCTGCGTGACCTGGTCCACCAGCGCGTTCAGCTCGCTCAGCAGCCAGCGGTCCAGGACCGTGCGGTCCGCCGGGGCCGGGTCGGCCGCGGAGGGGGCCCAGTCCGACGTACGGGCGTACAGGGCCTGGAAGGCGACCGTGTTCCAGTACGTCAGGAGGGTCTTGCGGACGACCTCCTGGATCGTGTTGTGGCCGACGCGGCGCGCCGCCCACGGGGAGCCGCCCGCCGCCATGAACCAGCGCACCGCGTCCGCGCCGTGCTGGTCCATGAGGGGGATGGGTTGAAGGATGTTGCCGAGGTGCTTGGACATCTTGCGGCCGTCCTCGGCGAGGATGTGGCCCAGGCAGACCACGTTCTCGTAGGACGACTTGTCGAAGACCAGGGTGCCGACCGCCATCAGCGTGTAGAACCAGCCGCGGGTCTGGTCGATGGCCTCCGAGATGAACTGCGCCGGGTAACGGCTCTCGAAGAGTTCCTTGTTCTTGTACGGGTAGCCCCACTGCGCGAACGGCATCGAACCCGAGTCGTACCAGGCGTCGATGACCTCGGGGACGCGGTACGCCTCCAGCTGGCAGTTCTCGTGCGAGCAGGTGAACGTGATCTCGTCGATGAACGGGCGATGCGGGTCGAGGCCCGAGAGGTCGGTGCCGGTGAGCTCGCCGAGCTCGGCGCGGGAGCCCACGCAGGTGGGGTGGCCGTCCTCGCAGCGCCAGATCGGCAGCGGGGTGCCCCAGTAGCGGTTGCGGGAGAGCGCCCAGTCGACGTTGTTGTTCAGCCAGTCGCCGAAGCGGCCGTTCTTGACGGAGTCCGGGAACCAGTTGGTCTTCTCGTTCTCCTGGAGCAGCCGGTCCTTGATGGCGGTCGTACGGATGTACCAGGACGGCTGCGCGTAGTAGAGCAGCGCGGTGTGGCAGCGCCAGCAGTGCGGGTAGCTGTGCTCGTACGGGACGTGCCGGAAGAGCTTGCCGCGGGCGGCCAGGTCCTCGGTGAGCGCCTCGTCGGCCTTCTTGAAGAAGACACCGCCGACCAGCGGCAGGTCCTCCTCGAAGGTGCCGTCGGGGCGGACCGGGTTGACGACCGGGAGGCCGTAGGAGCGGCAGACGACGAGGTCGTCGGCGCCGAAGGCGGGGGACTGGTGGACCAGACCCGTACCGTCCTCGGTCGTCACGTACTCGGCGTTGACCACGTAGTGCGCCTCGGCCGGGAAGTCCACCAGGGTGAAGGGGCGCTCGTAGGTCCAGCGCTCCATCTCGCGGCCGGTGAAGGTCTCACCGGTGGTCTCCCAGCCCTCGCCCAGCGCCTTCTCGACGAGCGGCTGCGCGACGACGAGCTTCTCCTCGCCATCGGTCGCGACGACGTACGTGACGTCGGGGTGCGCGGCGACGGCGGTGTTGGAGACCAGGGTCCAGGGGGTGGTCGTCCAGACGAGGAGCGAGGCTTCGCCGGCCAGCGGGCCGGAGGTGAGGGGGAAGCGGACGAAGACCGAGGGGTCGACGACCGTCTCGTAACCCTGTGCCAGCTCGTGGTCGGAGAGACCGGTGCCGCAGCGGGGGCACCAGGGGGCGACGCGGTGGTCCTGGACCAGGAGGCCCTTGTTGAAGATCTCCTTCAGCGACCACCACACCGACTCGACGTACTCGGGGTCCATCGTGCGGTACGCGTCGTCGAGGTCGACCCAGTAGCCCATGCGGGTCGTGAGCTCGGTGAACGCGTCCGTGTGGCGGGTCACGGACTCGCGGCACTTGGCGTTGAACTCGGCGATGCCGTACGCCTCGATGTCCTTCTTGCCGTTGAAGCCCAGCTCCTTCTCGACCGCGAGCTCGACCGGCAGTCCGTGGCAGTCCCAGCCGGCCTTGCGGCCGACGTGGTAGCCCTGCATGGTCCGGAAGCGGGGGAAGACGTCCTTGAAGACGCGGGCCTCGATGTGGTGGGCGCCGGGCATACCGTTGGCGGTGGGCGGGCCCTCGTAGAAGACCCACTCGGGGCGGCCCTCGGACTGTTCGAGGCTCTTGGCGAAGACCTTGCTGTCGCGCCAGAAATCGAGCACGGCGTGCTCCAGCGCGGGCAGGTCGACCTGGGCGGGTACCTGGCGGTACTGCGGCGATGTCATGGGCGGACTTCCTCCGGCGGACGTTTTCCACTTCCGTCAGAGGGACGAGGGCCTCATCGGCTCCCGCGGTACCACCCTCCTTGGCCCCGGGTGTGCGCCCGTGGCCCCCTCATTGGGGTCGCGATGCCGGTTCTACTTGCCTTGCGGCGTTCTTCCGACGGCTCCGGGTGATCTTCACGACGCGCTCGCCCCCGGGCTTCCACCGTCCCCGGGTCGCTCCTGGCTGCGTACGACGCTACTCGTCCCATCCACGCCTCTCGCTGAGCCCAGTGTACGGGCCCGTACGGGGGGCGGCCGACCGGTTTTACCCGGGGGCGGGGCGTGACCCGAATGGGCAGACGGAGGGGTACGGAGTCCGGGCGGGGGACCGGGAGACGGATTACCCGGCGGTGAGCTGGGCACAACGGATGCAAGCAGGTCGGTGTCCGGACGCGGGGAGGAGCGATTCGGCGGCGTGCCCCGTTGCCGCGGCGCTGGGGTCGACTTATCGTCCCAGCACGATTCGCGTGCGAGATCACAATATGTGAAGGGGCCGCGGCCATGGTGGCGAAGAAGACCGCCGCAAAGAAGACGGCGTCGGCCGGATCCACGGGCGCGGCGGCCGTGGATCCGGGCGGCGACGCCGGCGTGGAGACCGTCCCGGAGGCCGGTGCGACGAAGGCCGCCGTGAAGGAGACTGTCGTGAAGAAGGCCGTGGCGAAGAAGACCGCGGCCAGGAAGACCGCGGCCGATATGAAGGCGGCGCCCGCCGAGCATGCGGATGCCGGGCACGAGGCGCCGCTCAAGAAGGCACCTGCGAAGAAGAGTGCGGCCAAGAAGGCCTCGAAGAAGGCCGCCGACGCGGCCAAGGGGGCGGCCGAGGCCGCCAGGAAGACGGGAGCCCACACGGTGGTAGCCAAGAAGAGCGCGGCCCGGACCCGCACGGCCGGCACGGGCGCGACGTCCGCGTCTCCCGCCGGTGGGGTCACCACGACAGCCCCCGGCGAACTGGCGGTCCGGCCGGGCGAGGACCCCTGGACCCCGGAGGAGGTCGCCGAGGCGCGGGCCGAGCTGAGCAGCGAGACCATGCGGCTGCGCAGTGAGCTGGAGGCCGCGAGTGCCGCGCTCGCCGGACTGATGCGCGACTCCGGCGACGGTGCGGGTGACGACGACGCGGACACCGGCACCAAGAACATCACCCGCGAGCACGAGATGTCGCTCGCCGCCAACGCCCAGGAGATGCTGGACCAGACCGAGCGGGCCCTGGCCCGGCTCGACGCCGGGACGTACGGACTGTGCGAGATCTGCGGCAATCCGATCGGCAAGGCGCGGATGCAGGCGTTCCCGCGTGCCACGCTCTGCGTCGAGGACAAACAGAAGCAGGAGCGACGCGGCTGATCCCCGGCGGTGTGTCGTACCCTCGTCCTCAGTCAGGAACCTAGGTTGAGGGATTCACGTGGCAGAGGCGGAGCGCATCATCGGTACGCCGGACATCCCCGATGCTGAGGGGACCGAAGGGGACGAAGCCGCGGACCGGGCCGAGGACCGGGGCGAGGAGACCGCCCCGGGCAGGGGCAAGCGGAAGATCATGGTGCTCTTCGCCGTGGCCGTGTTCGCCTACCTCATCGACCTGATCAGCAAGATGATCGTGGTCGCGAAGCTGGAGCACCACGAGCCGATCGAGATCATCGGCGACTGGCTGCAGCTCAGCGTGATCCGCAACGCCGGTGCCGCGTTCGGTTTCGGTGAGGCGTTCACCATCATCTTCACGTTCATCGCGGCGACCGTCATCGTCGTGATCGCCCGACTCGCGCGCAAGCTCTACAGCCTGCCGTGGGCCATCGCGCTCGGGCTGCTGCTCGGCGGTGCGCTCGGCAACCTCACCGACCGCATCTTCCGTGCCCCCGGCGTCTTCGAGGGCGCGGTGGTGGACTTCATCGCCCCCGCGCACTTCGCCGTTTTCAACCTCGCCGACTCCGCGATCGTCTGCGGTGGCTTCCTGATCGTGATCCTTTCCTTCAAGGGCCTGGACCCCGACGGCACCGTGCACAAGGACTGACGGGCGCAAGGCATACTCGACAGGTGAGTACGTATCCCGAGGTCCGCACCCTGCCCGTACCCGACGGTCTGGAGGGCGAGCGTGTCGACGCCGCCATTTCCCGGATGTTCGGTTTCTCCCGCACCAAGGCCGCCGAGCTGGCTGCCGCCGGGAAGGTGCAGGTGGACGGCTCGGTGGTCGGGAAGTCCGAGCGGGTCCGGGGCGGTGCCTGGCTGGAAGTGGAGATGCCGCAGGCTCCCGCCCCGGTGCAGATCGTCGCCGAGCCCGTCGAGGGCATGGAGATCGTGCACGACGACGACGACATCGTCGTGATCGCGAAGCCGGTCGGGGTCGCCGCCCACCCGAGCCCCGGCTGGACCGGCACGACCGTCATCGGGGGTCTCGCCGCCGCCGGGTACCGGATCTCGACGTCCGGTGCCGCCGAGCGACAGGGCATCGTCCACCGCCTCGACGTCGGCACCTCCGGCCTGATGGTCGTCGCCAAGTCCGAGCGGGCCTACACCTTGCTGAAGGCGCAGTTCCACGACCGGGTCGTCGAGAAGAAGTACAACGCGCTGGTGCAGGGCCATCCGGACCCGATGAGCGGCACCATCGACGCCCCCATCGGGCGCCACCCCAACCACGACTACAAGTGGGCCGTCACGGCCGAGGGCAAGCCCTCCGTGACGCACTACGACCTCATCGAGGCATACCGCTCCGCCAGCCTCCTGGATATCAAGCTGGAGACGGGCCGCACGCACCAGATCCGGGTGCACATGTCCGCCCACCGCCACCCCTGCGTCGGTGACCTCACCTACGGCGCCGACCCGACGATGGCCAAGCGCCTCGGCCTGACCCGGCAGTGGCTGCACGCCGTCCGGCTCGGCTTCGAGCACCCGTCCGACGGCAGCTGGGTGGAGTTCACCAGCAGCTACCCGGACGACCTCCAGCAGGCCCTGGACAGGATCGCGGCGGAGAGCGAATGACCGGCACGCCCGCCCCGTACACCACGCGTACCGCCGTCGACGAGCAGGACCTCGCGGCCTGCTTCCTGGTCCGCAAGGACGTCTTCGTCGGTGAGCAGGAGGTGCCCGAGGAGATCGAGTACGACGACTACGACGCGGTCGCCCTGCACGTCATCGCCGTCGCGGCGGACGGCTCGGCGCTGGGCACCGGGCGGCTGCTGCACGGCCCGGCCGCCGTCGCGAAGACCGGCGGCGACCCGGCCGTCGGTTCGCTCGGCAGGCTCGCGGTGACCAGGGCGGCACGCGGCCTCGGGGTCGGCGCGGCGCTGGTCCGGGCCATCGAGGACGCGGCCCGTGAGCTCGGTCTGGCCGCCGTCGATCTGCACGCCCAGACCCATGCGCTCGGCTTCTACGAACGCCTCGGCTATGTGGCGTACGGCCCCGAGTTCCCGGACGCGGGCATCCCCCACCGGGCGATGCGCCGCACCCTGCGGGACTGAGGCCGGAACAGCCCTACTCCGGCAGACCCCAGCGGGTCCATGTGCCGTTCGACGGCACATCGCGCGGAGCCGTCCGCGGGCGGCGTGAACCCTGCGGCCGGGACGGAGGCGGGGAGGTTGTGCTCGAAGCGGCGGAAGGCGCCCGTCACCGAGTCGAGTTCGGGGTGGTTGGAGCCGTGGATGGGTGCCATGCCGATCTGGACGTTGAGGTTCCACCAGACCGCGGTCCAGTTGTTGCCGACCTCGGGGAACCACGGGCCCCATTCGGAGATCAGTCGGTGGGGAGTGTGCCCCAGGCCATGGCGGCGTCGCGGACGGTCTTCTCGTGGATGTCCATGCCTGAGTACTCCGTCGGTACGGGGCCGGCCGCCGCCCACGCGGTACGGGAGCCGGCCAGCCAGAGCGCGGATGTTCCGGCAGCGGCCGTGCCGACGAAATGCCTTCGGGAGAACGCGGTCACGTGGTCTCTCCTGCCAGTCATGTATGTGGTGGGAGTTCTTGTCCTTGAATCGCGCACGCCGCATACTGCCCGCCCCGGAGGGGCAGCGGAAGAGGGCCGACGGTATAGACATCGGAGGAATGCCGGTCGGGGAGGCTGGAATGAGGGGGTGTTGTCTGGATTGCAGGCCTTGCGTGGCAGGCTTTGATCCCAGATCCGCCGATTACGGAGATCGGTGACCCGCGCTCCGGAAGGCACCTCGTGGACCAAATGGCACTGCTCCTCCTGCTGTTGCTCGGGGCTGTGGTCACGGTGCCACTGGGGGAGCGTCTCGGGCTGCCCGCGCCGGTGCTGATGACGCTCGCCGGGGCCGGCATGGCCTTCCTCAGCTTCGTACCGAATGTGGACATCCCACCCGAGATCATCCTTCCGGCGCTGCTGCCGCCACTGCTCTACGCCTCCGTGCAGCGAACCTCCTGGCGGCAGTTCGCCGCCAATAAACGACCGATCTTTCTGCTGGCCGTGGCGCTGGTCTTCGTCACGACGGCTGCCGTCGCCGCGGTCGCCAACGCGGTCGTCCCCGGGCTGCCCATCGCCGCGGCCGTGGCGCTCGGCGCGCTCGTCGCCCCGCCCGACCCGGTCGCGGCGACGGCCGTCGCCGGTTCGGTCGGGCTGCCGCGCCGGCTCGTCTCCATCCTGGAGGGCGAGGGGCTGTTCAACGACGTGACCGCGATCGTGCTGTACCACGTGGCGATCGCCGCCGCGGTGAGCGGGAGCTTCTCGCTGCCGGAGGCCTTCGGGCTGCTGATCCTCTCTGCGGTGGTGGCCGTGGCCGTGGGGCTGGTGCTCGGCTGGCTCACCATCAAGCTCATGGGTCTGCTCGGCGACGCCACGCTCCAGGTCGGCCTCACCCTGCTGGTGCCGTTCGTGAGTTACGTGCTCGCGGAGGAGCTGATGGGGTCGGGCGTCCTCGCCGTCCTCACCACCGCGCTCTTCCTCGCCGAGCACACCGCCGACGCCGACGACGTCCTCGGGCGGCTCACCGGCCGTACCTTCTGGGAGATCGTCGACACGCTCGTCACGGGGGTCGCCTTCGGGCTGATCGGCCTCGAACTGCACAACGTCTTCGGGACGGCCGACGGGCGCGGACTCCAGATGCTGGGCTGGGGACTTGCCGTGGTCGTGGTCGTCGTCGGCGTGCGGCTGCTGTATCTGCTGCCCGCCACCTGGCTCGCCAAGCGGCTGCACACCCGGCGCGACGTCAGCGAGGAGATCCCCACCAGCTGGCGGGAGACCGTCGTCATGTGGTGGGCCGGGATGCGCGGAGTGGCCTCGGTCGCGCTGGCACTCGCGATTCCGCTGGAGACCGACGACGGGAAGCCTTTCCCGGGCCGCGACGAGATCGTCTTCATCGCCTTCGCCGTGATCATGGCCACGCTCGTCGTCCAGGGGCTCACCCTGCCGTGGCTGGTACGCAAGCTCCACGTCAAGGCGGACACGGACGCCGAGGAGGCGCTGGAGAAGGACCTCGCGATCCGTGCCGCGAAGGCCGCGAAGCAGCGCCTCAAGGAGATCCAGGAGGTCGAGGAGTTCCCGGACGAGGTCACCGAGCGGCTGCAGCGGCTGGCGTACGACGTGGGGGCGCGGATCAGTCCCGACATGGTCGACGACGAACGCCGCGAGGCGTACGCGAAGCGGGCCGAGCGCTTCAAGGCGGTCAGCCGCGTCCAGCGCGAGATGATGTCGGCCGCCCGCCACGCGGTGCTTTCGGCCCGCAACGAGGCGGGGGCGGACCCGGAGATCGTCGACCGGGTGCTGCGCCAGCTGGACGTCCGCAGCCTGCGCTGAGGCGGGAGGGCGGTCAGGGCCCGGCCTGCGGGCGCAGTACGTCCGCCATCCCGTCGTTCTCCGTGCTCCCGACCGCAGCTGGCACCATGGGACTCATGAACATCATGCTTTTCCACTCGACGTACGGTCTGCGCCCCGCGGTGCACGCGGCGGCCGACCGGCTCCGCGCAGCCGGGCACGAGGTTCAGGTGCCCGATCTCTTCGAGGGGCGCACGTTCGACACCGTCGAGGAAGGCATGGCCTTCAAGGAGGAGGTGGGCAAGGACGAACTGCTCAGGCGGGCCGTGCTGGCCGCCGCCCCCTACTCCGACCGGGGCCTGGTGTACGCGGGTTTCTCGTTCGGTGCCTCCACCGCGCAGACCCTGGCGCTCGGCGACGAGAAGGCCCGCGGTCTGCTGATGTTCCACGGCACCTCGGACATCGCCGAGAACGCGTCCGTGGACGAGCTGCCCGTACAGCTGCACGTCGCCGACCCGGACCCGTTCGAGACGCACGACTGGCTGAACTCCTGGTATCTGCAGATGCAGCGGACCGGCGCCGATGTCGAGGTCTACCGCTACCCGGGCGCGGGCCATCTCTTCACGGACGCCGAACTGCCCGACTTCGACCAGGCGTCGGCCGAGCTGGCCTGGAAGGTCGCGCTCGGCTTCCTCGCCACGCTGTGACCGCGCGGAGGGCCCCGCGCCGCGCGGGGCCCTCCGTACGGACGGGGCGGATCAGCCCCGGTAGGCGATCCAGCTGTCGCTCATCCGCTGCACCTGGCCCGCGGTGAACTGGGTCATGCACGCGTCGTACGTGTAGTCCATGAAGTTGTGGATCGGGTCGACCCCGGTCTTGTTGGTGCAGGTGTCACGCCCGGTCGGGCACTCGTACGCGGGGCTCTTCTCGGCCGGGGTGTCGGCGACGTAGTCACCGTTGCCGTTGCAGCCGCCCTGGAAGGTGTGGTAAAGCCCCATCCAGTGGCCGACCTCGTGGGTGGCGGTGTCGCCCTCGTCGTAGTTGGTGGCGGAGCCGCCGGGCAGCGAGGCGTCGAGCATGACCACGCCGTCGTCCGAGGGGTTGGACTTGTACGAGCTGGGGAAGGTGGCCCAGCCCAGCAGACCGCCGCCGAGGTCGGCGGTGTAGATGTTGAGGGCGTTCGCGCCGCCCTTGCGCAGCGAGGACTTCATGGCCTTCTCGGCGGCGGAGCCCGGGGAGATGCCGTTGTACCAGGAGCTGTTGTCGGTGTAGTCCGTGCCGGCCAGCGTGAACTGGAAGCCGGAGTCCGTGTTGCCCGAGCCCTGTCCGCTGTAGGCGGCGTTCAGGACGCTCATCTGGCTGCTGATCGCGGACGCGCTGAGCTTGCCGGTCGTCCCGGAGTGCACGACGTGGAAGTACACCGGGATCGTCGCGCCCGCGGCGAGCGAGGAGCCGCTGAGCCGGCGGTCCGCGAGTCTCTGCTTCAACTGCGCGTCCATGGCCTTGGCCTGGGTCGCGGTCAGCTCATTGGGGTCGTCGGCGTGGGCGGCGCCCGAGGGGCGGGCCTCCCGTGCCGTTGCGCTGATGCCCGCGTCGTCCCCGCACTTCTGGGCGGACGAGGCGGAGACCCTGGAGGCGGCCGAAGCGGCGGAGCCGGAGGGAGCGGAGAGCGGTGCCAGGGCCAGGGTTCCGGCCAGAACGGCAGTGCCGATCGCACGGTTACGCATACGCGGCGATATACGGGCAAGAGTGCGCACGGGGACTCCTTGCGGATGTGTGGGAGAGGCATTTCCTCACCCGCCGCCGGGAGATTACGTGCGCATGTCAGCCTCCGAGGAGGAATGATCAGGCCCAATCAGGTATTCGCCAAAGGGGGGAAACCGGAAGAAATCTTTCTTCGTGTTCCAGAGTTTGAGACGGCGACGTAACCGTAGGCGTTACCCCGGCGGGTGGTGTGTCCCCATTCGAGCCATGGGATACGCCACCCGCCGTAGCGATGTAATGCACCGTCAACATATGAGGGAGTGGCTGAAAATGATCCCTCAGCGCACCGGCCGGTCCACCCGCTCGACCTTCTGCGTCCCGCTGAGCGTCCGGTACGAACGCGTCCAGGCGGAGGTCGCGTCCCGCTTCGTCCGGTCGGAGACCGCGTAGTAGTCCATCTGCGAGCGCTCGGCGGTCACATCGAGGACGCCGTAGCCGTGCGAGTCCATGTCCACCCACTTCACATGGCGGTTGGCGGCCTTCACCGCGGCCGCCGCGACCACCGAGACCGTCTGCGGTGCCACGTGCAGGATGTCGTCGATGTTGTCCGAGGTCACCGACGTCACCACGAACTCGGTGGCGGCCGAGCCGGAGAGCGGATACGTCGCCGCCTTCACCGGTACGTCATTGGCCCAGGCCATGTGGATGTCGCCGGTCAGGAAGACCGTGTTGGTGATCGACCGGTCCCGCAGGTGCGAGATCAGCTCCTTGCGGTCGTCCGTGTAGCCGTCCCACTGGTCGACGTTGACGGCGAGGCCCTCCTTGGGCAGCCCCAGCAACTCGGCCAGCGGTTCCAGCAGATGGGCGGGCACGGAGCCGAACGCGACCGGCGAGATCATCACCGATGTGCCGACCAGCTTCCAGGCGGCGTCCGAGCCGGCCAGTCCCGCCTTCAGCCAGTCCAGCTGCGCCCGGCCGGTGATGGTGCGCTCCGGGTCGTCGACCGCGCCGTTGCCGATCGACGCCTGCTGGGAGCGGAAGCTGCGCAGATCGAGGAGGTGGAGATCGGCCAGGTTGCCGAAGCGCAGCCGCCGGTAGACGGTGCCCTCGGTGGAGGCGCGGACCGGCATCCACTCGAAGTACGCCTGCTTGGCGCCCGCGACCCGGTCCGCCCAGGCGCCCTCCGTGCCCGGTGTGTGGTTCTCGGCCCCGCCCGACCAGGCGTCGTTGGCGAACTCGTGGTCGTCCCAGATCGCGATCAACGGGTGGGTGGCGTGCAGGGTCTGGAGGTCGGTGTCCGTCTTGTACGTGCCGTGCCGGGTGCGGTAGTCGGCGAGGGTGAGGATCTCGTGCTTCGGCTCGTGCGGGCGTACGACGTACTTCGCGTCCGGGTAACTGCCCGAGGCGTACTCGTAGATGTAGTCGCCGAGGTGGAGCACCGCGTCGAGGTCGGCGCGGGCGGCGAGGTGGCGGTACGGGGAGAAGTACCCGGCCTCCCAGTTGGCGCACGACACCACCCCGAACCGCACACCGGGCGTGGCCGCCCCCGCCGCGGGCGCCGTCCGGGTGCGGCCGGCCGGTGAGACGGTCTGTGTGCCGTCGCCCGCCGAGAAGCGGAACCAGTACGCGGTGGCGGGGGCCAGGCCCCGCACATCGGCCTTGACGGTGTGGTCGGACGCGGCCTTCGCGACGGTCGTGCCCCGGGCGACGACCCGGGCGAAGTCCTTGTCCTCGGCGACCTCCCAGCGCACCGCCGTATCGGCGCCGCGGCCCGAACCGGGCACCGCGTCGGGGGTCGGGGTGACGCGGGTCCAGAGAAGGATGCCGTCGGGGAGGGGGTCGCCGGAGGCGACGCCGTGCAGGAAGGCGGGCCCGTCCGCGGCGCGTGCGGTGGCGGCGGAGGCCAGCACGGGAGCGGCGACGGCGGTGGCGGCAGCGGCCTTGACGACCGTGCGGCGGCTGGGGGCGGCGAGCGGCGAGGAGAGATGTCGACTGGTCACGGAGCAGCACCCTACTGACCGGTAAGCCGAACGGGCAGGCGAACAAAGGAAGTTCGCCTGCCCGTCGGGGAGCCGCTGCCGGAATGTCGCCGGCCGGTCAGCCCTTCAGCGCGGCCGTGATCGCGGTGTTGAAGGCATCCACCGTCATCGGAGCGTTCTCGCTCTGGCCGTCGGTGAGCGCCTTGCCGTCCATCTTCAGCGTCGGGGTGCCCTTCACGCCGCTGTCCTCGAACGCCGCCGACATCTTCATCGCCCAGCTGTCGAACGTGCCGTCCTTGACGTTCTTCTGGAAGGCGGCGTTGCCCTTCAGCGCGTCCACCGAGTCGGCGATCTTGATCAGGTAGGAGTCGTCCTTGAACTTGTCGTCGGTCTCCTCCGGGTGGTACTTCGCGGAGTAGAGCGCGGCCTTGTAGTCGAGGAATGCCTCCGGGCTGACATCGAGCGCGGCGCCGAGCGCGCTCAGCGCGTTCTTCGAGCCCTCGCCGCCGGCCATGTCGTCGATGAACGTGGCACCGATGTACTTGATCTTGTACTTCCCGGCGTCGACGTCCTTGTGCACCGTCTCGCCGATGGACTGCTCGAACGTTCCGCAGATCGGGCAGCGCGAGTCCTCGTACAGCTCCAGGGTCTTCTTGGCGGTCGACTTGCCGATGACGACGTTGGTGCCGTTCTCGCCCGAGGTGTTCTTGGGCGCGGTCACCTTCGCGTCCTTGGCCGCCTCCCAGCCGGACGGCTTGTTCAGCTGCATGAAGCCCCAGGTGCCGAGGCCCACGACCGCCAGGACGCCGACGATCGAGACGCCGACGATGATCTGCCGGCGGGCCTTGTCCTTCTTGGCCTGGCGCTCGCGCTCGGCGCGCAGCCGCTCGCGGGCCGCCGACTTGTTGGCCTGGCTGTTGCGCTTGCTCATGTCTGTATCTCCATGGTGTGAGGGGTACGTCGTCGGGGATGTGCGTGCTCAGGCGATGGCGCAGGCCGAGCGCGGCGGTCCCCTCCGTCCCACGGAGTGCACGAGCAGACGGGCGTGTGCCAGCAGGTGCGGGCCGTGCCCGGCGGGCCGCACCCGGCGGCGTACCGAGCGGCGGGCCGTACCGACCACGGCGACCGCGATCAGCAGCGGCCGGAACGCCAGGGCGGCGGCCGCACCCAGCAGGGCGACCAGCGCGGTTTCGCCCCGCCGGAGCCAGGCCGCGGCGAGCAGGCCGACCGTCACATGGGCGGCGAGCAGCAGCCACGGCACCGCGGGGCCGGGCGAGGCCAGCAGCGCGACCGTGGTGTGTCCGGCGTCGGCCACCGAGGCGAGCGGGGTGACATCGGCACCGGCCCGCGCCGCACCGGTGCCGAACGCGCCGCCGCACAACACATCGACGCCGACCGAACGCAGCGGCCCCGCGATCGGGCCGCCGGCCGCGCCGTAACAGACGTGCTGACCGGTGGTGAAGACGGTGTCGGCGGCCAGCTCCAGCGGGACCAGCAGTCCGGCGATCGCCCCGAAGCCGCGCTCCCGGCCGGCCAGCGCGTACGCCACGGCGAAGACCGCGGCGGCCAGCAGGGCGACGGCGGTCAGCGGCAGCGGGACCTGGGAGAGCAGCACATGGGACGCAGCGGAGAGCGTCACGACCAGCGCTGTGAAAAGCGCCGCGCGAACGACTCTGAGCTGCGTCCCGGATATGTCCATCGCCGAGGAGTGTCGCATGCCAACCTGTAAGTGACCCCTAAAGGGCTGGGGCGCAGGGGCTAGAGCCCCGGAATGCGGCCGTTGCGGAAGAGATCCACGAAGATCTGGTGGTCGGCGCGGGCCCGGGCGCCGTAGCTGTGGGCGAAGTCCACCAGCAGATCGGCGAAGCCCTCCTCGTCGGCCGCGATCGCCGCGTCGATCGCCCGCTCGGTGGAGAACGGCACCAGCGAGTGGCCGCTCTCGTCGTCCGCCGCGGAGTGCATCGTCGCCGTCGCCCGGCCCAGATCGGCGACGACCGCCGCGATCTCCTCCGGCTCGTCGATGTCGGACCAGTCCAGATCGACGGCGTACGGAGAAACCTCGGCGACCAGCTGCCCCGCCCCGTCCAGCTCGGTCCAGCCGAGCCACGGGTCGGCGTGCGCCTGCAGGGCGCGCTGCGAGATCACGGTGCGGTGGCCCTCGTGCTGGAAGTAGTCGCGCACGGCCGCGTCGGTGATGTGCCGGGAGACCGCGGGCGTCTGCGCCTGCTTGAGATAGATCACCACATCGTTCTCCAGGGCGTCGCTGTTGCCCTCCAGAAGGATGTTGTACGAGGGCAGCCCGGCCGAACCGATGCCGATGCCGCGACGGCCGACGACATCCTTCACCCGGTACGAGTCGGGGCGGGTCAGGCTCGACTCCGGCAGCGTCTCCAGATAGCCGTCGAAGGCGGCCAGCACCTTGTAGCGCGTCGCCGCGTCCAGATCGATCGAGCCGCCGCCCGGCGCGAACCGGCGCTCGAAGTCCCGGATCTCCGTCATCGAGTCCAGCAGCGAGAACCGGGTCAGCGACCGGGCGTCGCGCAGCGCGTCCAGCAGCGGGCCCTGCGCCGTGTCCAGCGTGAACGGCGGCACCTCGTCGTTCTTCGCGCCCGTCGCCAGGGCGTGGATCCGCTCGCGGTAGGCCGCCGCGTAGACCCGGACCAGCTCGGTGATCTGGTCGTCGCTCAGCGCCTTCGCGTACCCGATCAGGGCGACGGAGGCGGCGAACCGCTTGAGGTCCCAGGTGAAGGGGGCTACGAAGGCCTCATCGAAGTCGTTCACATTGAAGACGAGGCGGCCGTTGGCATCCATGTAGGTGCCGAAGTTCTCGGCATGCAGATCGCCGTGCACCCATACCCTGCTGGTCCGCTCATCCAGATAGGGGTCCGGGGTCCTCATCGAGCTGAGGTCGCTGTAGTACAGGCAGGCCGTGCCCCGGTAGAAGGCGAACGCCGAGCCGGCCATCTTGCGGAACTTGACCCGGAAGGCTGCCGGATCGGCGGCCATCAGCTCCCCGAACGCGGTGTCGAAGACCTCAAGAATCTGCTCCCCGCGCTGCGCTGCGCCGGTCTGCGCTTCCGACATCTCTGGGTGCCTCCTGGTACCTGGCGTGCATGACAAACGTGCATGACAAATGGGACGGGCCGCTCAGCCCTTCAACGCGCGACCGTACCCGGGAGTGCCCGTCGTCCGTCACCTCGAAGACGTAGACTTCCACGCTGTCCCCCCAGCCCGTCATCGCCCGCCCGTCGCCCGACCGCCGCCCCTCACGGAGGCGCTCCGCGCCGCGCCAGCACACCGGAGGCACAGCGCCGTGACCAAGCCGCCCTTCACGCACCTTCACGTCCACACCCAGTACTCCCTGTTGGACGGTGCCGCGCGGCTCAAGGACATGTTCGCTGCCTGTAATGAAATGGGCATGTCGCACATCGCGATGACGGACCACGGCAACCTGCACGGGGCCTACGACTTCTTCCACTCGGCGCAGAAGGCGGGCGTCACGCCGATCATCGGCATCGAGGCGTACGTCGCCCCGGAGTCGCGCAAGCACAAGCGGAAGATCCAGTGGGGCCAGCCGCACCAGAAGCGCGACGACGTGTCGGGTTCGGGTGGTTACACCCACAAGACGATCTGGGCGTCGAACGCGAAGGGCCTGCACAACCTCTTCAAGCTGTCCTCGGACGCGTACGCCGAGGGCTGGCTGCAGAAGTGGCCGCGCATGGACAAGGAGACCATCGCCCAGTGGTCCGAGGGCCTGATCGCGTCCACCGGCTGCCCCTCGGGCGAGGTGCAGACCCGGCTGCGGCTCGGCCAGTTCGACGAGGCGGTCCAGGCCGCCTCCGACTACAAGGACATCTTCGGCGAGGGCAAGTACTTCCTGGAGCTGATGGACCACGGCATCGAGATCGAGCGCCGGGTCCGTGACGGGCTCCTCGAAATCGGCAAGAAGCTGAACATCCCGCCGCTGGTGACCAACGACTCGCACTACACCTACGCGCACGAGGCCACCGCGCACGACGCCCTGCTCTGCATCCAGACCGGGAAGAACCTCTCCGACCCGGACCGCTTCCGCTTCGACGGCACCGGCTACTACCTCAAGACGACCGACGAGATGTACGCCGTCGACTCCTCCGACGCCTGGCAGGAGGGCTGCGCCAACACCCTGCTGGTCGCGCAGCAGATCGACACCACCGGCATGTTCGAGAAGCGCGACCTGATGCCGAAGTTCGACATCCCGGACGGCTACACGGAGATCACCTGGTTCCAGGAAGAGGTCCGCGTCGGCATGGACCGGCGATTCCCGGGCGGCGTCCCCGAGGACCGGCAGAAGCAGGTCGAGTACGAGATGGACATCATCATCCAGATGGGGTTCCCGGGGTACTTCCTGGTCGTCGCCGACTTCATCATGTGGGCGAAGAACAATGGCATCGCGGTCGGCCCCGGCCGAGGCTCCGCCGCCGGTTCGATCGTGGCGTACGCGATGGGCATCACCGACCTCGACCCGATCGAGCACGGACTGATCTTCGAGCGGTTCCTCAACCCCGAGCGCGTCTCCATGCCCGATGTCGACATCGACTTCGACGAGCGCCGGCGCGTCGAAGTGATCAGGTACGTGACGGAGAAGTACGGCGCCGACAAGGTCGCCATGATCGGCACGTACGGAAAGATCAAGGCGAAGAACGCCATCAAGGACTCCGCCCGGGTCCTCGGCTACCCGTACGCGATGGGCGACCGGCTGACCAAGGCCATGCCCGCCGACGTCCTCGGCAAGGGCATCGACCTCAACGGCATCACCGACCCCAAGCACCCGCGCTACAGCGAGGCGGGCGAGATCCGGGGGATGTACGAGAACGAGCCGGACGTCAAGAAGGTCATCGACACCGCGAAGGGCGTCGAGGGCCTGGTCCGGCAGATGGGCGTGCACGCCGCCGGCGTCATCATGTCCAGCGAGCCGATCGTCGACCACGCCCCGATCTGGGTGCGGCACACCGACGGCGTCACCATCACGCAGTGGGACTACCCGCAGTGCGAGTCGCTCGGCCTGCTGAAGATGGACTTCCTGGGCCTTCGCAACCTCACCATCATGGACGACGCCGTGAAGATGGTGGAGTCCAACAAGGGCGTCAAGCTGGACCTGCTCGGCCTCCCGCTGAACGACCCCAAGACGTACGAGATGCTCTGCCGCGGTGACACGCTCGGCGTGTTCCAGTTCGACGGCGGGCCGATGCGCTCCCTGCTGCGCCAGATGCAGCCCGACAACTTCGAGGACATTTCCGCTGTCTCGGCCCTGTACCGGCCGGGCCCGATGGGCATGAACTCGCACACGAACTACGCCGAGCGCAAGAACGGCCGCCAGGAGATCACCCCGATCCACCCGGAGCTGGAGGAGCCCCTCAAGGAGGTCCTCGGCCTCACCTACGGCCTGATCGTGTACCAGGAGCAGGTGCAGAAGGCCGCCCAGATCGTCGCCGGCTACTCGCTCGGCGAGGCCGACATCCTGCGCCGCGTGATGGGCAAGAAGAAGCCCGAGGAGCTGGCGAAGAACTTCGTCCTCTTCGAGGCGGGGGCCAAGGAGAAGGGCTTCTCCGACGCCGCGATCAAGGCCCTGTGGGACGTGCTGGTCCCGTTCGCCGGCTACGCGTTCAACAAGGCGCACTCCTCCGCGTACGGCCTGGTCACCTACTGGACCGCGTACCTCAAGGCGAACTACCCCGCCGAGTACATGGCGGCGCTGCTGACCTCGGTCAAGGACGACAAGGACAAGTCGGCCGTCTACCTCAACGAGTGCCGTCGCATGGGCATCAAGGTGCTGCCGCCCAATGTGAACGAGTCCCTGTCGAACTTCGCCGCCCAGGGCGACGACGTGATCCTCTTCGGCCTCACCGCCGTGCGCAACGTCGGCCAGAACGTCGTCGACTCGATCATCCGGTGCCGCAAGGCGAAGGGGAAGTACAGCACCTTCCCCGACTTCCTGGACAAGGTCGAAGCGGTCGTCTGCAACAAGCGCACCGTCGAATCGCTGATCAAGGCCGGCGCCTTCGACGAGATGGGCCACACCCGCAAGGGCCTGGTCGCCCACCACGAACCGATGATCGACAACGTGGTGCAGGTCAAGCGCAAGGAGGCCGAAGGGCAGTTCGACCTCTTCGGAGGCATGGGCGAGGAGGAGAGCGACGAGCCGGGCTTCGGGCTCGACGTGGAGTTCTCCGACATCGAGTGGGAGAAGTCCTACCTGCTGGCCCAGGAGCGCGAGATGCTCGGGCTGTACGTCTCCGACCACCCGCTCTTCGGTCTGGAACACGTGCTGTCCGACAAGGCGGACTCCTCGATCTCCCAGCTGACCGGCGGCGAGCACGCCGACGGAGCCATCGTCACCGTCGGAGGCATCATCTCCGGCCTCCAGCGCAAGATGACCAAGCAGGGCAACGCCTGGGCCATCGCCACCGTCGAGGACCTGGCCGGTTCGATCGAGTGCATGTTCTTCCCGGCCACCTACCAGCTGGTCTCCACCCAGCTCGTCGAGGACACCGTCGTCTTCGTCAAGGGACGCCTCGACAAGCGGGAGGACGTGCCCCGGCTGGTCGCCATGGAGATGCAGGTACCCGACATCTCGTCGGCCGGCACCAACGCCCCCGTGGTCCTGACCATCCCCACCGTCAAGATCACCCCGCCGATGGTCAGCCGCCTCGGCGAGGTCCTCAGCAGCCACCGGGGCGACACCGAGGTACGGATCAGACTCCAGGGTCCCCGCAAGACCACGGTGCTCCGGCTCGACCGGCACCGGGTCAAGCCCGACCCGGCGCTCTTCGGTGACCTGAAGGTGCTGCTCGGCCCGTCCTGCCTGGCCGGCTGAGCAGGCTCTGCCACGCAGACGTACGAGAGGGGCGCCCCGCGAAAGCGGGAGCGCCCCTCTCGGTCATCAGGCCGGAGGCCGGACCGGAGAAGTCTCCGGTCAGTTGTGGCCGAAGCGCCGCTGGTGCTTACGGGCAACATCAGCAGGGCTGCCCTGGGCCTGCGACTGAGGCTGTATCTGCGACTCGTACGCGGTCGTCTTGGCCTCTTCCGCGCCGCGCTCCGGACCGGACGCGCGGTTCTGCTGGCTGCCCTGCTTGCGGTTCTTGTTCTTGGCCATGGTGTTCCTCCTATGGGGACTCTCGGGGCCAGGACCGCGTTCAGATTCACATAGCGGGGTAAACCGTGCATGTTGGATCATTACCGTGCGTAGTGAGGGGGCGGGATGCGTCGTTTTCCCGATCCGCCACGCCGATGATCGAGTTCCGGACGTCAACCCCCGCGCGGTCGGGCAGACTCGAAGGAAACCCTTGGCAAAGACCGCACCCGAACTTCCGGAAGAGGGTGGATCGCGTGGACCGTTGCGTCGTTCTGGTGGACGCCGGGTACTTGCTGGGCGCAGCCGCGAGTCTGCTGGCCGGGGAGCCCGCCCGTTCCCGCATCACGGTCGACCACGCGGCCCTCATCCGGGGCCTGCGCGAGCGGGCCGAGGCCGATACGCAGCAGCCACTGCTGCGGATCTACTGGTTCGACGGCGCCCCCGACCGCGTGCCGCAGCCCGAGCACCGCAGACTGCGCGTGATGCCCCGGGTGACCGTCCGGCTCGGCGCCCTCACCCGCAGCGACGGGCGCTGGGCGCAGAAGGGCGTCGACGCCGCGATGCACGCCGAGCTCACCGAACTGGCCAGGAACCGGGCCTGCTCCGACGTGGTGCTGGTGACCGGCGACGGCGATCTGCTGCCCGGCCTGATGTCCGCCAAGGAGCACGGCGTCGCCGTCCATCTGTGGGCCGTCCAGGCCGCCGACGGCGACTACAACCAGTCCGAGGACCTGGTGGCCGAGGCCGACGAACGAAGGGTGCTCGACCGGGCCTGGATCACCCAGGCCGTACGGCCCAAGGAGACCGGCGGCGTCTGCGCCCCGCCGCCCGCGCCCCGCCCGGAGATCGCCGCGATCCTCTCCGCGCCGCTGCCCGAGGCCGCCCTCGCCGCCTCCGTCGAGCGGGCCTCCGAAGCCCAGGCGGCAGCCGCCGCCAACGGCGCCGCGGCACCGCCCGAGGCGAGTGCCGCCACCGACCGGCCCGTGCACGGCGCCAGGGGCGTCCCCACCCCCAAGGACCTGGCGGGCAGCCTGCGCGGCCCCGGCGCCCAGCCCGACCGGCACCTCCCTCAGCCGTCGCCCGCCGGCGCGACCCTGCGCTGGTCCTCCGACAAGAGCTGGGCGGAGCGCGGCGGACCGCTGGGCGAGCCCGCAGAAACCGCCTCGCTGCCGACGCTGGCCCAGCTCACCAGCGCCGAGCAGCGCTGGGCGGACCGCGAGGAGGACATCACCACCGTCGGCGGTGACCCCTTCGAGGTGGGCCAGGTCTTCGCCCGTCGCTGGATGGAGCGACTGCCGGAGACCGTCCATCTGCAGAAGCTGTCGACCATGTATCCGCGCATCCCGCACCGCATCGACGGCGAGCTGCTGCGTTACGCGGCACGGTTCGGCCTGCTCGCCCACAAGGACGACCAGATCGACGAGCACGACCGCTACGCGATCCGGGCGGGATTCTGGCGGGAGATCGATGTACGGGCCGCGGCCGAGCACACCCCCGCGGCGGAGCGGACGACCCCGTCCGCGGGCTGACGGCACAGCGGGGCCGCGGGCGGGCGACCCGGTCGCCGAACGCCGCGTCGAGGCCCGGCCGGTGTGGCCCCGGGCGCAATCCGGGGCATCCGACCCCGTACCCTCATACCTCGTGAGTACGGGCACAGCACAGGCGCATCCGGCGACCGGGACCGTGTGCGCGGTGCGTGATCTGGTCAAGACCTATCCCGCAGCCCGCGGCCGCCGCGGTACACCCGCCACACCCGAGGTGCGCGCCACCGACGGGGTCAGCCTGGATGTGCGGCGCGGCGAGATCTTCGGCCTCCTCGGCCCCAACGGCGCCGGGAAGTCCACCCTGGTACGGCAGCTCACCGGGCTGATGCGCCCCGACGCAGGCAGCGTCACCGTGCTGGGCCACGATCTCGTACGGCATCCGGAGCGCGCCTCCCGGCTGATCGGCTACCTCGGGCAGGAGTCCACCGCCCTCGATGAGCTGACCGTGTCGCTCGCCGCCGAGACCACCGGACGACTGCGCGGCCTCGCGGCGGCGGACGCCCGCGCCGAGCGGGACGCCGTGCTCGACGAACTGGGCCTCGCCGAGATCGCGGGGCGCCCCCTGAAGAAGCTCTCCGGCGGACAGCGGCGGCTCGCCTGCTTCGCCGCCGTGCTGGTCGGCGAGCGGCCGGTGCTGGTGCTGGACGAGCCGACGACCGGCATGGACCCGGTCGCGCGGCGCGCCGTCTGGGCCGCCGTGGACCGGCGCCGGGCCGAGCGCGGCACGACGGTGCTGCTCGTCACCCACAACGTCATCGAGGCCGAGACGGTCCTCGACCGGGTCGCCGTGATCGAACGCGGCAAGGTCATCGCCTGTGACACGCCGACCGGGCTCAAGGAACGTGTCGCGGGCGAGGTCCGGGTCGAGCTGGTGTGGCGCGAACGGGCGCCCCTGGACGTACCCGAAGTGGCCGCGCTGCGCGGCTCGGCCCAGGAGTCCGGGCGGCGCTGGGTGCTGCGGCTCGGTCCCGACGAGGCGCGGGCGGCGGTCGCCGCGGTGACCGGCGGCGCGGCCTTCGCCGCACTCGACGACTTCACGCTGGCGACGCCCAGCCTGGAGGACGTCTATCTCGCGCTCGGCGGGGACGCGACCAAGGGACTGGTGAAGGCATGACCGGGCTGAGCGGGACGACCGGGTGCGGGTGCGCGGCCGGGCAGGGAACGAACAGGAGCAGCGCCAGGTGACGAGCATCGTTCCCGCGCAAGCGGTGACCGGACCCGTCCGGGCCGCGGAGGACGGCCGTGCCCTCGGCGAGGGCTCCGGCGATGAGGAGGCGGCGCTCGCGCCGCTCGCGCCGCGGGCCCGGTTGTTCCCCTCGCTCGCGGCCGTCTACCGGGCCCAGCTGTCCAGGGCCCGGGTCGCCCGTATCCCACTGCTCTTCGTCGCGACGTTCCAGTCCGTCGGAATCATGGTGCTGATGCGCGGGGTCGTCGACGGCGGATCCGAGGCGCGGGCCGTCGTCGCCGGCTCCAGCGTTCTCGTCGTGGCCTTCGTGGCACTCAATCTCCTCGCCCAGTACTTCGGGCAGCTGCGGGCCGGCGGCGGGCTCGACCACTACGCCACCCTGCCGGTGCCGCCCGCCGCGGTGGTGCTCGGCGCGGCCGGGGCGTACGCCTCCTTCACCGTGCCCGGCACGATCGTCACGGCCGTGACCGGCAGCGTGCTGTTCGGTCTGCCGCTGACGCACCTGTGGGTGCTCGTCGCCGTCATCCCGCTCTCCGGGGCAGCGCTCGCCGGGCTGGGCGCGGCGCTGGGGCTGCTGGCGCCCCGGCAGGAGCTGGCCACGCTGCTCGGGCAGCTGGGCATGTCGGCGGCGCTGCTGCTCGGTGTGCTCCCGGCCGACCGGCTGCCCGCGCCGGTGGGCTGGGCGCGCGATCTGCTGCCGTCGACCTATGGTGTCGAGGCGCTCTCGCGGTCCTTCGACGCACACCCGGACTGGGCGGTCGTCGCGCTGGACCTCGCCGTCTGCGCCGTTGTCGGGGTCCTCTCGCTGGCCGTGGCGACCTGGGCGTACCGCAGGGCAGCGGTCCGGTGAGGCGCGGTGCGGGGGCGCCTGGCACCATGGCACGGTGACCGCACCTCTGACGCCGCCTCACCAGCCCTCGTCCAACGATCCCTGGCAGACCCCGCCGAACTGGGGTGGTCCGGGGGGATCCGGCGGGCCTGGCGGGCCTGGCCGGCCCGGTGGGTCTGGTGGGCTCTGGGGGTCCGGTGGGGCCGGTGGGGCCGGTGGGTACTACCCGGGGACCCTGCTGGAGTCGCAGGGGGAGAAGGACCTCCGGTCGGATCTGCGGCGGGCCGTGATCGTCACCGTTCTCGTGACCCTCTCGGGCATCGTGCTCGGGCTCCTCTGGCTGTGGTTGGCGCCGAAGGTTCCGCTGATCTCCGACAGCACCGCGGTCTTCCTGAGCGACAGCGAGGGCGAGGAGGCGATCGGCGCCGACGGTACGTTCGTGCTGCTGGCCCTGGCCTTCGGGGCGCTCTCCGCGGCGCTGCTCTTCTGGTTCCAGCGGCGTGGCGGGATCGCCCTGGTGGTAGGGCTCGCGCTGGGTGGGCTGCTCGGTTCGCTGCTGGCCTGGCGGCTGGGGGTGTGGCTCGGGCCGACCCAGGACGTGGTCGCGCACGCGAGGGCGGTCGGCAAGGGCGTGGTCTTCGACGCGCCGCTCCAGCTGCGGGCGAAGGGGGCGCTGCTGGCTTGGCCGCTGGGGGCGATGGCGGTCCATCTCGGGCTGACCGCGCTGTTCGGGCCGCGGGATCCGGAGCCGGAGTGGGGGGCCTTTCCGGGTGCGCCGGGGGCGCCCGGGTCTGGTGCGCCGGGTGCGCCGGAGGCGCCGGTGCAGTCGTAGTTGTGCGGGTGCGGGTGGGTGGGCCGCTGCGCGGGGCTTGTCCCCTACCCGCCCCTTCCCGGAACCGGTCTCTGCCCCGGACCCCGGTCCTCAATCGCCGGACGGGCTGAAACGTGCCCGGGCAGGCTGAAACGTGCCCGGACGGATCTGAAACGTGCCAGGGCAGGTCGAGAGGTGCCGGACGGGCTGAGAGGTGCCGGAGGCCCCGTCTACCCCCGGCCGATCTCCGCGAACACCGCCCCCGTCAACGACGCCAGATCCGCCGGGGCGAGTTCGACCTCCAGGCCGCGGCGGCCCGCCGAGACGCAGATCGTCTCGTGGGAGCGCGCCGAGGCGTCCAGCACCGTACGCAGCCGCTTCCGCTGGCCCAGCGGGGAGATGCCGCCCCTCACGTAACCGGTGGTGCGTTCCGCGGCTGCCGGGTCGGCCATCGTGGCCCGCTTGCCGCTCACCGCGGAGGCCAGGGCCTTGAGGTCCAGCGTGCCCGCCACCGGGACGACCGCCACGGTCAGGGTGCCGTCGACGTCCGCGACCAGGGTCTTGAAGACCCGGTCGGGGGAGACGCCCAGCGCCTGGGCCGCCTCCTCGCCGTAGGAGGCCGACGCCGGGTTGTGGTCGTAGGAGTGGACGGTGAACGCCGTGCCGGACGCGGTCAGGGCGACCGTTGCCGGAGTGCCGCCGGACTGTTGCTGCTTCTTGGGCTTCTTCGCCACGGGGAGCGGTCCTCGGTCGGTCGGTCGGATCAGTTGGGGTGGGTCGGGGCGCGGGTCAGATCCACTGCGGGCAGGGACGGCAGATGGCGGATGACGGCGGTCTCGGAGCGCAGCAGCGTCAGTTCCTCGCGCAGCCGGGTCGCGGTGTCGGGGGCCTGGAGCAGCCGCTGCTTGGCCGGTACGTCGAGTACGGCCGCCGCCGCGACCAGGTAGGAGACGACGGAGGGGTCGTCGGGCAGGTCCGCACCGGTCGTGAGGGAGCGTTCGCTCGCCCCGGCCAGTCGCTTCTGGTAGCTGCGGAAGGCCCGCAGTACGCCCTCGGCGAGCGCCCCCGCCTCCTCGCCGATCTCCTCGTCCAGCTCTTCGAGTTCGGCCGTCAGGAAGGGGCCGCTCGCCTCGACGGAGAGCAGCTTGACCCGGGTGGTGCCGGTCGCCAGGACCTCGAAGCTGCCGTCCGGCCGTTCCCGGATCTTCGCCGCGTCGGCGATGCAGCCGACCCGGTGGAAGGTCTGGACCGGATCGGGGCCGAAGCCGTCCGCAGGACCGCGTTCGGCGGGGACGTTCACCGCGTCGGGCATTCCGGAGCCCGTCGGGGCGGTCTCGCGGCCGTCGCGGATCGCCACCACGGCGAAGCGGCGGGGTTCGTCCTCGTCGGTCTTCAGGAGCTCGCGCATCATGGCGCGATATCGCTCCTCGAAGACGTTCAGTGGCAGCACAAGGCCGGGGAACAGCACCGCGTTCAGCGGGAACAGAGGCAGGCGAGCGGTGGTCACAACGGTCAAGCGTAATGGCCGCCGGGCCGGCCCCGGTCGGCCCGTCCCGGGATCGGCGTCGCGCAGGCCACCCGGAGCCGCGTGTCGTCCCGCGCCTCCAGGAACCGGCCGAGCGGATCGTCGGAGACTGACGACCACGGGAACGACGCCGCATGGGGTCCGATCTGCCGGAACTGTTCCAGCGCCTCGTCCCAGCGGCCCCGGGTGACCAGCACGAACGCCAGCAGATTGCGAATCTCGGCGGGCCAGGGATCGCCCGGCCCGAACGAGGCGGACAGCGCGATGGCCAGATCCGCCGCCGCGTCGATCCGTTCCTCCTGCACCGAGGTGGTCCGCGCGCCGGGTCCCTCGATCAGCAGGGCGAAGGCGGCCCGCAGCGGCAGCGCCTGCACCAGCGAGCTGGGCAGCGAGTCCTCGGCGGCCCGCTCGGCGAAGTCGAAGCACTCGCGGTGCGAGCCGTACCAGGCCGCGGAGAGGTACCGCAGCGCCGCGACATGGCAGCCGTAGTGGTGCGAGGAGCGCTGGATCGCCTGCTCCCACAGTGCCTCGAACGTGGTGTGCGTGGCATGGGTGCCGCGTGCGTGGTCGAGCGCGAGGCGCCAGGGCACCGGGTCGCGCGGATCGCTCTCGGCCGCCGCCGTGATCAGCGGCCCCACCTCGCGCAGCTGCTCGGCGCGGGCGGGCGACTCCCAGGCCCGGCGGACCGCCAGCTCGGCCTTGACGAGCAGCGCGTCCGGGTCGTGCGGAGCGGCGGCGAGCCAGTCGGTCAGCCAGCCGTCGCGACTGCGGGCGAAGGTGACGAGCCGGCCGAGGTAGCGGTCGCGGTTCTCCCACTCGGCGCCGTCCCGGGTGGTGGCGAGGAGTTTCGCGGCCGGTTCGTACTCCCCGAGGGCGGCGGCGACGAGTGCCGGGGAGAGCCGCTCGTCGGGGGCGTCGAGCAGCACCTCGTTGTCCGCGGGCAGTCCGGCGAGTCCCTGCACGGGGCGCCGGATCGTGCACGCGGCACGGAGCAGAGCACGAAGGATTGGCATGGTGCAGACCATTGAAAAGCGCTGGTCGGGGCGGCGCCAGAGGCTCGCTGTGAAGCTTTGGTGCCGAGTGAATGGGTTGTGCTGGACCGGGTCAAGAAAAAGTAAAGGAAAATGCGGAATCTGGCTTGTTCCTGCTGTTCCGGCCGATGGTGTACGACACTTCGGCCGCAGCTCGGGCGGTCGTTCGACCACGGCCTACGGACTCCGCGCCGACCGCTCGGCGGAATGGGTTCCGAACGTTCGGACGGCCCGTTGTCCAGTCGGCCGTGGCCGGATTCGATTCCGGTCAGCCCCGGCGCAGCAACCGTGAGGCGCCCGCCGCGACGGTCGTGGCGAGTATCCAGCCCAGCAGGACCAGTACCGCCGCCGCCCACTGCCAGCCGCCCTCCATCCGCCAGTAACCGTCCTGGCCCAGATTGATCACCGGGATCAGCAGATCCAGTGCGTACAGCGCCGGGTTCCACTGCGGATGCTCATCCTGTTTGATCGCCGCCGGGACGTGCTGGGAGAAGGCCATCGCCCCCGCCGCCCACAGCAACGCCATCCACACCGCGGCCCGCCCCGGCCGGTAGCCGTACGCCACCGTCCAGTCCTGGAGGAAGCCCCAGAGCTTCCCGGCGAGCGGCAGCGTCTCGCGCCGCCGCCGCTGCTTGGCCAGCAGCACCTCCCGGGCGTCCGCGTCCTCCCCGCAGTTGCGCAGCACCGTCGCGAGGCGTTCGTACGGCTCCGGTACGTACTCCGGGGTCGCCGCCGCCACCCACTCCAGGCGCCGGGAGAGCGGGAAGTGCCCGTACGGGACGAGGTTCTCGTACACGAAACCGCCCATCGCCAGCCCGCCGGGCTCCGGCCAGCTGGTTGACACGTCGATCAGCGTGACGACCTTCGCGCCGTTCAGCACGACCCGGCCCTCCTCCGGCCGTTCCGCGTTGAACCGCAGCTCCGGGGTGACGATCCGGCGCAGCGACAGCTCCTCGTGCCGGGCCAGTACGAACCGTGCCTTGTGCAGATCGACCGCGTCGCCGAACCGCCCGTCGTCCAGGCGCACCCCGCCGCGGCACTCGAAGACCTGCGAACGCGTGCCGCTCGCCGGGGTCGACGCCATGACGATGCCGAACGGGGGAGTGGTGCCCTGGATCCCGGTGTCGACGCTCACCCACGCCTCGCTCATGTACAGCGTCCGCTCCACGGTCAGCTGAGGGGCGTTCAGCGCGCGCCGCCCCTCCCTGCCCCGCAGCCGGCTGCCGCGCAGGCTCAGCGAACCGCCGACCTTCGCCCCGCGCAGACTCAGCTCGCCGCGCGCCTCGATCAGCTCCGCCTGCAGATCCTGGGCGACCGCCAGCCCGTCACCGGCCAGTGCGCGCCCGCCCCGGTCCGGGCCGATCTCGATCTGGTTGATCAGCAGATCGGTGCCGATCTGGGCGTCGGTGAGCCGGATCCCGCGCGGGATCCGGCAGCGCGGCAGATGCAGATCGCCCTCGGTGCGCAGCCGGGCCGCCTCCAGCCGCGGCATCGCACAGCCGACGATCCGTAACGTCGTGAAGTGGCATTCCGGCAGCACCACCTCGTTCTCGAAGCGGCAGCCGGTCATCTCGACGTACGGCGCGACGCGCCCGCCCGCGAGATCGAGAGTTCCGGTGATCCGCACGCCCCGGAGCTTCAGCGCGGCCACCCGTCCCGGCCGCGGCGGCGGCCCGGACAGCAGCAGCCGGGCGACGACGCGCCCGTCCACACTGCGCTCCGGTCCCCAGACACGCGGCGCGAACGGATCGTCCCGCGCGGGGTCGCGGGCGCGCAGGTCGTAGGTGCTGCCGTTCCGGAAGGCCTGCCACATGCCCAGCTCGGCTGCGCTCAGGCCGTCCGGAAAATCGCCGTCGTGCGGCTCGGTCACGGGTGCCCCTTCCGCTCGGAGCTGTTCTTCCCTCTGGGTGACGCCGTGAACGCTATTGGTCAGCAGTGACGTCCGGGACATGTATCAGCCAGTGATACGGGCGACCGGACGCCTGAGGCGGTCTGCGAGAATTGCGGTGTGATCTCTCGAATCGATCTGCGCGGCAATGCCCTCCCCGAGGGTGGAGCCCTGCGCGACCTGCTGCCCCGTGCCGAGTTCGACGTGGAAGCCGCCCTGGAGACGGTGCGGCCCATCTGCGAGGACGTACGCCATCGTGGCTCCGCGGCAGTGATCGAGTGGGGGGAGAAATTCGACGGCGTACGGCTCGACTCGATCCGGGTCCCGGCCGCGGCGATCGCCGCGGCCGTCGAGCAGCTCGATCCGGCCGTGCGGGCCGCCCTGGAGGAGTCGATCCGCCGCGCCCGCCTCGTCCACCGCGAGCAGCGCCGCACCACGCACACCACCCAGGTCGTCCCCGGCGGCACCGTCACCGAGAAGTGGGTGCCGGTCGAGCGCGTCGGGCTGTATGTACCGGGCGGGCGCTCCGTCTACCCGTCGTCCGTGGTCATGAACGTCGTACCGGCCCAGGAGGCGGGCGTCGAGGGCATCGCCGTCGCCTCCCCGCCGCAGAAGGACTTCGGCGGTCTGCCGCACCCCACGATCCTCGCCGCCTGCGCCCTGCTCGGCGTCGACGAGGTGTACGCGGCCGGCGGCGCCCAGGCCATCGCGATGTTCGCGTACGGAACGGCCGAATGCCTTCCGGTGGACCTCGTCACCGGCCCCGGCAACATCTACGTCGCCGCCGCCAAGCGCCTCCTCAAGGGCCGCATCGGCATCGACGCGGAGGCGGGCCCCACCGAGATCGCGATCCTCGCCGACTCCACCGCCGACCCGGTGCACGTCGCCGCCGACCTGATCAGCCAGGCCGAGCACGACCCGATGGCCGCCGCGGTCCTGGTCACCGACTCCGAGGAACTGGCCGCGGCCACCGAGGCCGAGCTGAAGCCGCAGATCGCCGCGACCAAGCACGTCACCGACCGGATCGAGCCCGCGCTGGCCGGCCGCCAGTCCGCGATCGTCCTGGTCAACGACCTGGCGGACGGACTCAAGGTCGTCGACGCGTACGCCGCCGAGCACCTGGAGATCCAGACCGCCGACGCCGCCGCCGTCGCCGACCGGGTCCGCAACGCCGGCGCGATCTTCGTCGGCCCCTGGGCCCCGGTCTCGCTCGGCGACTACTGCGCCGGCTCCAACCACGTCCTGCCCACCGGCGGCTGCGCCTGCCACTCCTCGGGCCTCTCCGTGCAGTCCTTCCTGCGCGGCATCCACATCGTCGACTACACGCGCGACGCGCTCGCCGAGGTCACCCACCACGTCGTGACCCTCGCCGAGGCGGAGGACCTCCCGGCCCACGGCGCCGCGCTCAAGGCCAGGTTCGGCTGGAAGGTCCCGCAGCAGTGACGAACAGCGACACCCCTCGCAAGACCACCCGCATCGACGACCTCCCGATCCGGGACGAACTGCGCGGCAAGTCCCCCTACGGGGCGCCGCAGCTCGACGTACCCGTGCGGCTGAACACCAACGAGAACCCGTACCCGCTGCCCGAGGCGCTCGTCGACCGGATCGCCGAGCGCGTCCGCGAGGCTGCCCGCGACCTCAACCGCTACCCCGACCGGGACGCCGTCGAGCTCCGCACCGAACTGGCCCGTTACCTCACCCGCACCGCCGGGCACGAGGTCGCCCTCGCCAACGTCTGGGCGGCCAACGGCTCCAACGAGGTGCTCCAGCAGCTGCTCCAGACCTTCGGCGGCCCCGGCCGCACCGCGATCGGCTTCGAGCCCTCGTACTCCATGCACGCCCTCATCGCCCGAGGCACCGGCACCGGCTGGATCTCCGGACCGCGCAACGAGGACTTCACCATCGACGTCGAGGCCGCCGAGAAGGCCATCGCCGAACACCGGCCCGACGTCGTCTTCATCACCTCCCCCAACAACCCCACCGGCACCGCCGTCGAAGCCGAGACCGTGCTCGCGCTCTACGACGCCGCCCAGGCGGCCAGGCCGTCGATGGTCGTGGTCGACGAGGCGTACGGCGAGTTCAGCCACCACGCCTCGCTGCTCCCGCTGATCGAGGGCCGGCCGAACATGGTCCTCTCGCGCACCATGTCGAAGGCGTTCGGCGCCGCCGGACTGCGCCTGGGCTACCTCGCTGCCGACCCGGCCGTCGTGGACGCGGTCCAGCTGGTGCGGCTGCCGTACCACCTGTCCTCCGTCACCCAGGCCACCGCGCTCGCCGCCCTGGAGCACACCGATACGCTGCTCGGATACGTCGCGCAGCTCAAGAACGAGCGCGACCGGATCGTCACCGAGCTGCGCGCTCTCGGCTACGACGTCACCGACTCGGACGCCAACTTCGTCCAGTTCGGCCGCTTCGCCGACAGCCACACCGCCTGGCAGCGGATCCTCGACAGGGGCGTCCTGGTCCGGGACAACGGCGTACCGGGATGGCTGCGGGTGTCCGCGGGCACCCCGGCAGAGAACGACGCGTTCCTCGATGCGGTACGCGAACTGAAGAAGGAGCACGACGCATGAGCCCCCGCGTAGGCCGCGTGGAACGCACCACGAAGGAAACCTCGGTACTGGTCGAGATAAACCTCGACGGCACCGGCAAGGTCGATGTGTCGACAGGGGTCGGCTTCTACGACCACATGCTCGACCAGCTCGGCCGGCACGGGCTCTTCGACCTCACGGTCAAGACCGACGGCGATCTGCACATCGACTCGCACCACACCATCGAGGACACCGCCCTCGCCCTCGGCGCCGCGTTCAAGCAGGCCCTCGGCGACAAGGTCGGCATCTACCGCTTCGGCAACTGCACCGTCCCGCTGGACGAGTCGCTCGCCCAGGTCACCGTCGACCTGTCCGGCCGCCCCTACCTGGTGCACACCGAGCCGGAGAACATGGCGCCGATGATCGGCGCGTACGACACGACGATGACCCGGCACATCCTGGAGTCCTTCGTCGCGCAGGCGCAGATCGCCCTGCACGTCCACGTGCCGTACGGGCGCAACGCCCACCACATCGTCGAGTGCCAGTTCAAGGCGCTCGCCCGCGCCCTGCGCTACGCCAGCGAGCACGACCCGCGCGCCGCCGGGATCCTTCCCTCCACGAAGGGCGCGCTGTGACCGGCCTCAACACCATCCTGATCGTCGTCGGCCTCTTCCTGGCCGGCGGCGTCTATTCCTTCGCGAAGCAGGGGATGCCCAAGGGCGTCATCGTCCTGCTCTCGCTCGCCTCCGTGATGTGCCTGGTGGCAGGCATTCTGCGGATCCAGGGACTCTGGGACTGAGGAACGAGCTGTGAGCGACAACAAGAAGGTCGTCGTCTTCGACTACGGATTCGGTAACGTCCGTTCCGCCGAGCGGGCCCTCGCCCACGTCGGCGCGGACGTGGAGATCACCCGCGACTTCGAGAAGGCGATGAACGCCGACGGGCTGCTGGTGCCCGGTGTCGGCGCGTTCTCCGCCTGCATGGAGGGGCTGAAGAAGGCCCGCGGCGAATGGATCATCGGACGCAGGCTCTCCGGCGGCCGCCCCGTCATGGGCATCTGCGTCGGTATGCAGATCCTCTTCGAGCGCGGCATCGAGCACGGCGTGGAGACGGAGGGCCTGGACGAATGGCCCGGCACCGTCGCCCCGCTGAAGGCCCCGGTCGTCCCGCACATGGGCTGGAACACCGTGCGGGCCCCCGAGGACTCCCAGCTCTTCGCCGGTCTCGACCCCGAGGCCCGGTTCTACTTCGTGCACTCCTACGCGGTGCACGACTGGAGCCTGGAAGTCACCAATCCCAAGATCCGCGCCCCCCGGGTCACCTGGGCCACCCACGGCGAGCCGTTCGTCGCCGCCGTGGAGAACGGCGCCCTGTGGGCCACCCAGTTCCACCCCGAGAAGTCCGGCGATGCCGGCGCCCAGCTGCTGACCAACTGGATCGAGACACTCTGATGCCGAAGCTTGAACTGCTCCCCGCCGTCGACGTCCGCGACGGCCAGGCCGTCCGCCTCGTCCATGGCGAGTCCGGCTCCGAGACCTCCTACGGTTCCCCGCTGGAGGCCGCCCTCGCCTGGCAGCGTGCCGGGGCCGAGTGGCTGCACCTCGTCGACCTGGACGCCGCCTTCGGTACCGGGGACAACCGGGCGCTGATCGCCGAGGTGGCCGGCGCCATGGACATCAAGGTCGAGCTCTCCGGCGGCATCCGCGACGACGCCTCCCTCGCTGCGGCCCTCGCCACCGGCTGCCGCCGGGTCAACCTCGGCACCGCCGCCCTGGAGACCCCGGAGTGGGTCGCCAAGGTCATCGCCGAGCACGGCGACCAGATCGCCGTCGGCCTCGACGTCCGCGGCACGACGCTGCGCGGCCGCGGGTGGACCCGCGACGGCGGCGACCTCTACGAGACGCTCGCCCGCCTCGACTCCGAGGGCTGCGCCCGCTACGTCGTCACCGACATCGCCAAGGACGGCACGCTCCAGGGCCCCAACCTGGAGCTCCTGAAGAACGTCTGCGCCGCCACCGACAGGCCCGTCGTCGCCTCCGGCGGCGTCTCCTCGCTGGACGACCTGCGGGCCATCGCCTCGCTCGTCCCGGACGGCGTCGAGGGCGCGATCGTCGGCAAGGCGCTGTACGCGAAGGCGTTCACCCTCGAAGAAGCGCTGCAGGTGGTCTCCGGATGAGCGACTCCGTCAACCGTGTCTCCTCCGGCGGCCCGTGGGAGGAGAAGTTCGGCTACTCCCGCGCGGTGCAGCTGCCGAACGGGCTCGTCCTGGTGGCCGGCTGCACCTCGGTGGAGAACGGCCAGATCTCCGCGGGAGGCCCGTACGAGCAGGCCGTCACCTCCTTCAGGTTCGCCTTCGACGCGCTGAAGCAGTTCGGCCTGGGCCGCGAGGACGTCGTCCGTACCCGGATGTACATCACGCACGCCCGGGACGTGGACGAGGTCGGCCGCGCCCACAAGGAGCTCTTCGACGACGTACGCCCCGCCGCCTCGATGCTCATCGTGTCCGGTTTCGTGGACCCGAGCCTGGTCGTCGAGGTCGAGGTCGAGGCCTACCGGGCAGGTGCGCGATGAGCCTCGCGGTACGCGTCATCCCCTGCCTGGACGTCGACAACGGCCGGGTCGTCAAGGGCGTCAACTTCCAGAACCTGCGCGACGCGGGCGACCCCGTCGAGATGGCGAAGCTGTACGACGCCGAGGGCGCCGACGAGCTGACCTTCCTGGACATCACCGCGTCCAGCGGTGACCGGGAGACCACCTACGACGTGGTGCGCCGCACCGCCGAGCAGGTGTTCATCCCGCTCACGGTCGGCGGCGGCGTCCGCACCGCCGACGACGTCGACAAGCTGCTGCGGGCCGGCGCGGACAAGGTCGGCGTCAACACCGCCGCCATCGCCCGCCCCGACCTCATCCGGGAGATCGCCGAGCGCTTCGGCCGCCAGGTTCTGGTGCTCTCCGTGGACGCCCGGCGCACCCCCGCGGGCACCTTCGAGGTCACCACGCACGGCGGCCGCAAGGGCACCGGCATCGACGCCGTCGAATGGGCGCACCGGGCCGCCGAGCTGGGCGCGGGCGAGATCCTGCTCAACTCGATGGACGCGGACGGCACCAAGGACGGCTACGACACCGAGATGATCACGGCGGTACGCAAGCACGTGACCGTCCCCGTCATCGCCTCCGGCGGCGCCGGCCGGCTCGCGGACTTCGCGCCCGCCATCGAGGCGGGCGCCGACGCGGTGCTCGCCGCGTCCGTCTTCCACTTCGGCGATCTGCGGATCTCCGAGGTCAAGAACGCGCTCAGGGAGGCCGGACACCCGGTCCGCTGACCCGCAGCACTCACCGAGCCCGTCGCCGGGCGGAGCCGATCCATCGGCTCCGCCCGGCGACGGGCTTTTCCGCTGTCTATTCCGCTGTCCGGGTGTCTTTCCCACCGTCAGGGATCCCGCAGCTTTTATTGCGCAATAAAGATTGCGCAAGTTTTCTTTTCCATCTATGGTCTGGGACATGGCAAGCAAGGAATCACGCCGGGTCTCGGACCTGGAGACCCTGAAGGCGTTCGGACACCCCCTGCGGATGAAGCTCTACCGGGCGCTCTACATCGCCCGTAAGGCCACCGCGTCCCAACTGGCCGAGCAGGTCGACGAGGCGGTCTCGCTGGTCAGCTACCACCTGCGCAAGCTCGCCGACCACGGCCTGATCGAGGAGGCCGAGCAGCAGGGGACGGACGGCCGTGAACGCTGGTGGCAGCCCGCCTCGAAGGGATTGAGTTTCCGCGAAGAGGACTTCACCGACGCGCCCGAGACGGCCGCCACACACGCCGCCGTCGGCCGGCTCTCCTTCGACCAGCACATCGAGCTGTACCGCCGCTACCTCGACTCGGCCCCGAGCTGGCCGCTGGAGTGGCGCAGCGCCGCCTCCAGCTCCGAGTACCTGGCCCGGCTCACCGCCGAGGAGCTCTCCGCGCTCAGCCGCGAGATGCACGAGGCGGTCGACCGGTACGAGGAACTCGGCCGCGCCCGCGAAGAGGCCGGGGACACGGAAGGCCGCGAGAACGTCGCCGTGCACCTGTACACATTCCCGTTCCGCACCTGACCCGCCGTCCCGGGAGGCCGACCCCATGACCGTCACCGACACCGGAACGCCCGCCCCGGCCGCCGAACGCCCCGCCCACCGCGACGGCAACGTCCTGCGCTGGCTCGGCGCCCACACCGCCTCGATGATCGGCGACAGCGTCTACTACATGGCGCTCGCCTGGGCCGCCGCCCGCACCGGCAGCGACGCCCAGACCGGGATCGTCCTCGCCGTCGGCTCCATACCCCGGGCCGTGCTGATGCTCGGCGGGGGAGTGCTTGCCGACCGGATCGGACCGCGTCGCGTCGTCATCGGCAGCGACGCCGCCCGCTGCCTGGTCGTCCTCGGCCTGGCCGGCGCCCTGCTGCTCACCTCGCTCGCCCTGTGGATGCTGATCGCCGTCGCGCTCGTCTTCGGTGTGGTCGACGCCCTCTTCCTGCCCGCCGTCGGCGCCCTGCCGCCCCGGATCACCACCGACGGACAGCTGGCCCGCGTCCAGGGCCTGCGCGGGCTCTCCGTCCGTACCGCCAACGTCGTCGGCGCCCCGCTCGGCGGCGTCGCGGTGGCCCTCGGCGGACCCACACTCGCGTTCGCCGCGGCCGGAGTGCTCTTCGCCGTGTCGCTGCCGCTGCTCCTGTCGCTGCGGATCAGCCCGCTGCCCGCCCAGGAAGCCGCCGAACGGTCCGGCACCGCCTGGCACGACCTGGCCGACGGCCTGCGCCACATCCGCCGCCACCCGTTGCTCGGCCCAATGGTGCTCGTCGTCGCCGTCAGCGAGCTGGGCTTCGTCGGGCCGCTCAACCTCGGACTGATCCTGCTCGCCCGGCAGCGCGACTGGGGCGCCCCGGGCATGGGCTGGGTCGTCGCCGCGTTCGGGATCGGCGCCGGTGCGTCGGCTCTGCTGCTCGCCGTACGCGGCCGGGTGCCGCGCGCGGGGCTGGTGATGTGTCTGACGGTGCTGGCCGGCGCGGTCGCCATCGGCGCCCTGGCCTACGTTCCCTCGGTGGCCCTCGCCGCCGCCGTGGCGGTCTGTGTCGGGCTCTTCGCCGGCCTCGGCGGCTCCCTGTGCGGCGCCCTGATCCAGACCGTCACCGAGCCCGCCTACCTCGGCCGGGTCACCTCGGTCACGACGCTCTTCACCCACGCGATCGCCCCGCTCAGCTACCCGGTCACGGGAGCCGCCGTCGCCGCCTGGGGGACCGGCCCGGTCTTCGTCACCAGCGCCGCGGTGTGCGCGCTCGGGGCGGCGACGGGCCTGGCCTTCACCCGGCTGCGCCGCGCGGAACTCCCGCGCTGATTCCGCCCCGTACGCCCTACATCCCCAGCTCCGCCGTGTGCAGCCGGTCCACCGCCTCCTTGTCGCCCTCCAGGCCCACCGTCGCCGCGTCCTGCCGTCCGAACGCGAAGAGCAGCAGCTCGCCCGGCTCGCCGGTGACCGTCACCACCGGGGTGCCCTTGTGCGCCACCGCCGTCTGGCCGTCCGGACGGCGCAGCACCAGACCCACCGGGGACCTGCGGCCCAGCAGCCGGGCCGTCTTCTCGGCGCGCGACCACAGCAGATCGGCGAACACCGGGTCCAGCTCGCGCCGCGACCAGTCCGGCTGGGCCCGGCGGACATCCTCCGCGTGGATGTAGAACTCGACGGTGTTGGCGGCCTCGTCCACCTGCTTCACGGCGTACGGGGAGAACCTCGGCGGCCCGGTACGGATCAGCTGGATCAGCTCCTCGTAGGGCTTCGCGGCGAATTCGGCCTGCACCCGTTCGAGCCGGTTCTTCAGCGCGCCCAGCAGAATCCCGCCCGCCGCGTCGGGCCGGCGCTCCCGGACCACCACATGGGCGGCCAGGTCCCGGGTCGTCCAGCCGTGGCACAGGGTAGGGGCCTCCGGTCCCGCCGCCTCCAACAGGTCGGCGAGCAGAAGACGTTCACGCTTCGCATGGGTCGACATGGTCGCCAGCGTACGACCGCCGAACGCGGTCCGCCCAGTGGACGCCGCACGGAAACGCCCCCGCGACCACGGCACAATGGGCGCATGACCAGCGCGCCCACGCCCAGCACTCCGCCGCCGTCCGGCAACCTCGACCCGGCCATCGCGGCCCGACTCAAGCGAGGTGCCGACGGACTCGTCCCGGCCATCGCCCAGCAGTACGACACCGGCGAGGTGCTGATGCTCGGCTGGATGGACGACGAGGCCCTGCACCGCACCCTCATTACCGGCCGCTGCACCTACTGGTCCCGCAGCCGCCAGGAGTACTGGGTCAAGGGCGACACCTCGGGCCACATCCAGCAGGTCAAGTCCGTCGCCCTCGACTGTGACGCCGACACCGTCCTCGTCAGGGTCGACCAGACGGGTGCCGCCTGCCACACCGGCGACCGCACCTGCTTCGACGCCGACGTCCTCCCGCTCGCGCAGTAAAGGGCCAGCCGCCATGGATCTCGATACCTTCCGCAAACTTGCCGTCGACCGGCGCGTCATCCCCGTCAGCCGCAGGCTCCTCGCGGACGGCGACACCCCCGTCGGGCTCTACCGCAAACTCGCGGGCGAGCGCAGCGGCACCTTCCTCCTGGAATCCGCGGAGAACGGCCGCACCTGGTCGCGCTACTCCTTCATCGGGGTACGCAGCGCCGCCACCCTCACCGCACGCGACGGACAGGCCCACTGGCTGGGCGTCCCGCCCGTCGGCGTCCCCGTCGACGGCGACCCGCTGGACGCCCTGCGCGCCACCATCGAGACCCTGCACACCCCGCACGACCTGGTCGTCGACGACGGACTGCCCCCGTTCACCGGCGGCATGGTCGGCTACCTCGGCTACGACATCGTGCGCCGCCTGGAGAAGATCGGCGACAGCGCCGAGGACGACCTGCACGTCCCCGAGCTGACGATGCTGCTCACCTCGGACCTGGCCGTGCTCGACCACTGGGACGGCAGCGTCCTCCTGATCGCCAACGCGATCAACCACAACGACCTGACGACCGGCGTCGACGAGGCGTACGCGGACGCCGTCGCGCGTCTCGACGCCATGGAACGGGACCTCTCCCGCCCCGTCGAGAACGCCCCCGTCGCCCTCCCGCCGTCCGAGCTGCCCCCGTACACCGCGCTGTGGGGCGGCGAGGCGTACCAGGACGCCGTCGAGGACGTGAAGGAACGCATCAGGGCCGGCGAGGCCTTCCAGGTCGTCCCCTCCCAGCGCTTCGAAACCCCGTGCACGGCAAGCGCGTTGGACGTCTACCGGGTACTGCGCGCCACCAACCCGTCGCCGTACATGTACCTCTTCCGGTTCGACGGCTTCGACGTCGCCGGATCCAGCCCGGAGGCCCTCGTCAAGGTCGAGGACGGACGCGCCATGGTCCACCCGATCGCCGGCACCAGGCACCGCGGCGCCACCCCGCAGGAGGACCAGGCGCTCGCCGACGAACTCCTCGCCGACCCGAAGGAACGCGCCGAGCACCTGATGCTGGTCGACCTCGGCCGCAACGACCTGGGACGGGTCTGCGCACCCGGGACCGTCGAGGTCGTCGACTTCATGTCGATCGAGCGGTACTCGCACGTGATGCACATCGTCTCCACCGTCACCGGCCGCGTCGCCGAGGGCCGCACCGCCTTCGACGTCCTCACCGCGTGCTTCCCCGCGGGCACCCTCTCCGGCGCCCCCAAGCCCCGCGCGATGCAGATCATCGAGGAGCTCGAACCGACCCGCCGCGGACTGTACGGAGGCTGCGTCGGCTATCTCGACTTCGCCGGGGACTCCGACACCGCCATCGCCATCCGCACCGCCCTGCTCCGCGACGGCACGGCGTACGTCCAGGCCGGAGCGGGCGTCGTCGCCGACTCCGACCCGGTCGCCGAGGACACCGAATGCCGCAACAAGGCCGCGGCGGTGCTCCGCGCGGTGCATACGGCCAACCGGCTCCGCGGCGACTGAGACCGACCGGCAATCGGGGGGTGGGAGAGGGAGCGGGGCTGGGTGCGTGCAGCTGCAAGGCGGAGGATCGAGGCAACGCGGAGCGTTGTTGATTGACGACAACGCCGCAGATGCACGCACCCAGCCCCGTGACGCCGCCCCCCGATTGCCGGCCGGTCTGAGGCCGTAGGGGATAGTGGAGTACGTGAGTGCTGTCCCCGTACCCCAGCCCCGTGCCCGAGCCGCCGCCCCGTCCGACACCCCGGGAAGCCGCCGCAGCCTGGCCTCCGGACTGCTCCTCGGCGCGGCGGGTGCCACCGTCGTCCTGCTCGCCTCCACCCAGACCTGGGCCGAGGGCCGGGCGTCCGTCGGCGGCGGCTCGCTGCCGCTGACCGCCGACGGCCAGGACGTCACCGGCCTCCCGGCGGCCCTCGCCATAGTCGGCCTGGCCGCACTCGTCGCCGTCTTCGCGGTCCGCGGGGCCTCCCGGCTGATCGTCGCCGGGCTCCTCGCCCTCAGTGGCCTCGGCGCCGGACTGAGCGCCTGCCTCGGCGCCTCCGACAGCGCGGCGCTCGACGAGATGGCGGCCCGGTCGACCGGTGACACCTCGGCGACCATCGACGCGCTCGCCCACACCGCGTGGCCCTACGTCACCGCGGCCGGCGGCCTGCTGATCCTGCTCGCCGGGCTGCTCGCCCTGCGCTACGGAAAGCTCTGGCCCACCATGTCGGGACGGTACGAACGGGACGGCACCCCCCGCCCCCGCAAGGCCGCCCGCACCGCCCCCGACCCGGACCGGCCCGAGGACCTCTGGAAGGCCCTGGACCGCGGCGAGGACCCGACGCGCTAGGAGACCCCCAGGTCACGTCCGGCCGCGCACGTACGGGACAATGAAACCGAGCTTTCAGCACAGCGGCACCAACAGCGCCACCAGCTTTGCGTACAGCGATACCAACAGCGCATCACCAACAAGGAGCAACTCATGGCGGGCAGCAGCCACGGACACACCCCGGCCGCCTGGACCGGTGTCATCATCTCCTTCATCGGCTTCTGCGTCGCAGGCGTCTTCATGGTCGCGGCCAACGTCGTCGGCTTCTGGGCCGGAATCGCCATTGTCCTCCTCGGCGGCGTCGTCGGCCTCGGGATGAAGGCCGCGGGCCTCGGCATGCCGAAGGAGTCGGCGGAGATGGCTGCGGCCCGGGCCCGCGCCGCAGAGGCCCAGGTCTCCTGACGCCACGCGGCACCCGTACGAATGCGAGGCGCAGCCCGGCCCGGGCTGCGCCTTTCCGCGTCAGCGGGGACAATCACCGGGTGGACGCATCGCCTACCCCCGCCGCCGCAGTGCCGGCCCCGGCCTCCGGGCCCGGTCCCGGCCGCCCGTCCCCGCCGGTCTTCCCCCCGGCCCCCGTACCCCCCGTACCCGCCTCGCGCGTCCGGCGGCTGGCCACACCGGTGGGCGTCATGGCCGTCGTCGTCGGGACGTTCGGCTACGTCGGTGCCGTCGACCCCAACCAGCCCGGCCACTACCCGCTCTGCCCGCTGCTCCGGTTCACCGGGCTCTACTGCCCGGGCTGCGGCGGACTGCGCAGCGCCCACGCCGTCGCGCACGGCGACATCGCCGCCGCCCTCGGTTCCAACGCGCTCGCCGTCGTCGGCTACGCGGTCTTCGCCGTCCTCTGGACGGTCTGGACGGTCCGCGCCGCCCGGGGCAGGCCCATGAGCATCGCGGCGAAACCCGCCGTCTGGTGGGGGATCGGGGCCGTGCTGCTGATCTTCTCGGTGGTTCGGAATCTACCGATCGGTTCGGTTCTGGCGCCTTGAATGCCCAGGTAGTGGGACATTCATCAGCCGGATTCGAGCCAGTCGCCCTCCTGCGGATAGCATTGATATGGCTGAATGTCCGATCCTGTTGCCTCATCATCACCGTCCCGAAAGGGGGCCGCTCGCGTGAGTGTGCTCGACGAGATCATCGACGGCGTACGCGCCGACCTCGCAGAGCGGCAGGCGCGTGTCAGCCTCGACGAGCTGAAGGAACGCGCCGCGCGCGCTCCGGGGGCCAAGGACGGGGTCGCCGCCCTGCGCGGCGAGGGCGTCACCGTCATCTGCGAGGTCAAGCGTTCCAGCCCGTCCAAGGGTGCCCTGGCCGCGATCGCCGACCCGGCCGCGCTCGCCGCGGACTACGAGGCGGGCGGCGCGTCCGTCATCTCGGTCCTCACCGAGGAGCGCCGCTTCGGCGGTTCGCTCGCCGACCTGGAGGCCGTCCGCGCCAAGGTCGACATCCCGGTCCTGCGCAAGGACTTCATCGTCACCTCGTACCAGCTCTGGGAGGCCCGCGCCTACGGCGCCGACCTCGCCCTGCTGATCGTCGCCGCCCTCGACCAGGAGGCCCTGGTCTCCCTGATCGAGCGCGCCGAGTCCATCGGCCTGACGCCGCTGGTCGAGGTGCACGACGAGGAGGAGGCGGAGCGTGCCGTGGACGCCGGGGCGAAGGTCATCGGTGTCAACGCGCGCAACCTGAAGGACCTCAAGGTCGACCGCACCACCTTCGAGCGCGTCGCCCCCGAGATCCCCAACCACATCGTCAAGGTCGCCGAGTCCGGTGTCCGCGGCCCGCACGACCTGATCGCGTACGCCAACGCGGGCGCCGACGCGGTGCTCGTGGGCGAGTCCCTGGTCACCGGCCGCGACCCGCGGGTCGCCGTCGCCGACCTGGTCGCCGCCGGCGCCCACCCGGCCCTCCGGCACGGACGGAGCTGACCCGACCGGTGTCCGCCGAACGTCCCGCGTCCCGTCGCCGGCGAGGCCTGCGCCTCACCGGAATGACGGTCCGGGTCCCGCACGCCCCGCTGGCACGCGGCTGCCGCCCCCGCGGCTGCCGCGCCCCTGCGCGCCGTGTGCACGGCCGACGGGTGCGGTACGTGATCGGCGACGAGCCCGGCCAGGTCAACGGCATGCGATGGCGCACGGGGTCCGCGCTGTAGCGAGCCCCGGCCGACGTACCGCACCACTCCTGTCGTACGTACGACCGCACCGTCCGACCACCCCGGTCGGGCGGCGCTCCGCTCATGGCGCATACGGCGAACCCACCCATTGCGATGTCGAGGAGCACGTCGGATGTCATCTGACTTCTTCATTCCGGACCCGGAGGGTCTGATTCCCAGCGCCGAGGGGTACTTCGGTGCGTTCGGCGGCAAGTTCATCCCGGAGGCGCTCGTCGCCGCCGTGGACGAGGTCGCCGTCGAGTACGACAAGGCGAAGGCCGACCCGGCCTTCGCCGCCGAGCTCAACGAGCTCATGGTCAACTACACCGGCCGGCCCAGCGCCCTGACCGAGGTCCCGCGCTTCGCGGAGCACGCGGGCGGCGCCCGGATCTTCCTCAAGCGCGAGGACCTCAACCACACCGGCTCGCACAAGATCAACAACGTGCTGGGCCAGGCGCTGCTCACCAAGCGTATGGGCAAGACCCGGGTCATCGCCGAGACCGGCGCCGGCCAGCACGGCGTCGCCACCGCGACCGCCTGCGCGCTCTTCGGCCTCGAATGCACCATCTACATGGGCGAGATCGACACCGAGCGGCAGGCGCTGAACGTGGCGCGGATGCGGATGCTCGGCGCCGAGGTCATCGCCGTGAAGTCCGGCTCCAGGACCCTGAAGGACGCCATCAACGAGGCGTTCCGCGACTGGGTCGCCAATGTGGACCGCACGCACTACCTCTTCGGCACCGTCGCCGGACCGCACCCCTTCCCGGCCATGGTCCGCGACTTCCACCGGGTCATCGGTGTGGAGGCCCGCCGCCAGATCCTGGAGCGGACCGGCCGGCTGCCGGACGCCGCCATCGCCTGCGTCGGCGGCGGCTCCAACGCCATCGGGCTCTTCCACGCCTTCATCCCGGACGCGCGCGTCCGGCTGATCGGCTGCGAGCCCGCCGGACACGGTGTGGAGACCGGCGAGCACGCGGCGACCCTGACCGCGGGCGAGCCCGGCATCCTGCACGGCTCGCGCAGTTACGTCCTCCAGGACGACGAGGGCCAGATCACCGAGCCGTACTCCATCTCGGCCGGTCTCGACTACCCGGGCATCGGCCCGGAGCACTCGTACCTCAAGGACATCGGCCGCGGCGAGTACCGCGCGGTCACCGACGACGCCGCCATGCAGTCGCTGCGCCTCCTCTCCCGTACCGAAGGGATCATCCCGGCCATCGAGAGCGCCCATGCGCTGGCCGGAGCCCTGGAGGTCGGCAAGGAGCTCGGCAAGGACGGGCTGCTCGTGGTCAACCTGTCCGGCCGCGGCGACAAGGACATGGACACGGCAGCCCGCTACTTCGGGCTGTACGGCGCGACCGACGGGGTCGTCGAGGCCGACGTGGCCGACGGGGAAGAGGAGGTCACCAAGTGAGCGGCAATGTGGAGTTGTTGAGTTCCTCCCTCGCGAAGGCGAAGGCGGAGGACAGGGCCGCGCTCATCGCGTACCTCCCGGCCGGGTTCCCGACCGTCGACGGCGCGATCGAGGCCGTGAAGGCGGTCGTGGCGGGCGGTGCGGACGTCGTCGAGGTGGGGCTGCCGCACAGCGACCCGGTGCTCGACGGACCGGTCATCCAGACCGCCGACGACATCGCCCTGCGCGGCGGTGTGAAGATCGCCGACGTGATGCGCACGGTCCGTGAGGCGTACAAGGCGACCGGTGTCCCGATCCTCGTCATGACGTACTGGAACCCGATCGACCGGTACGGCGTCGAGCGCTTCACCGCCGAGCTCGCCGAGGCGGGCGGCGCCGGGTGCATCCTGCCGGACCTGCCGGTCCAGGAGTCCGCGCTGTGGCGCGAGCACGCCGACAAGCACGGTCTCGCGACCGTCTTCGTCGTCGCGCCGAGCAGCAAGGACGAGCGCCTCGCCACCATCACCGCGGTCGGCTCCGGCTTCGTCTACGCGGCCTCGCTGATGGGTGTCACCGGCACCCGTGAGTCGGTCGGCGAGCAGGCCCAGGACCTGGTCCGGCGCACCCGCGCCACGACCGACCTGCCGGTCTGCGTCGGCCTGGGCGTCTCCAACGCCCGGCAGGCCGCCGAGGTCGCCGGCTTCGCCGACGGGGTGATCGTCGGCTCAGCCTTCGTCAAGGCGATGCTGGACGCCCCCGACGAGGCGGCCGGCCTGGCCGCCGTCCGCTCCCTGGCGGGCGGACTCGCCGAAGGCGTTCGAAAGCGTTGAATCGGGTGTAACCCAAACGGGTGGACCTGGACCGGGGAGGCACGCACGTGCCTCCCCGGTTCGTTGCTGCGGGTGTGAGCGAGAAGAACGAACAGGGAAAAAGGGCCGCGCGAGACCGGCTCGTACAGCAGCGCGAGCGCCAGAGGGCGAGCGAGCGCCGCAGGCGCACGCTGATCGTCGCCAGTGCGGTGGTGGGTGTGCTGGCGCTGGCCGCCGTCGTCGGCCTGATCGCCGCGAATTCGGGCGGCAAGGGTGACAAGAGCGAGGCGGGGGGCCCAGTCGCCGCCCCGTCCGGCGCGACCGGGAAGGACAGCCTGGCCATCCAGGTCGGCGCGGACGACGCCCCGTCCACGCTCACCATCTGGGAGGACTTCCGCTGCCCGGTCTGCGCCCAGTTCGAGAACGCGTTTCGCGACGCGATCCACCAGTTGGAGAAGACCGGGCAGATCAAGGCCGAGTACCACCTCGCCACGATCATCGACGGCAATCTCGGCGGCAGCGGCTCGCTGCGGGCGGCCAACGCGGCGGCCTGCGCACAGGACGTCGGCAAGTTCCCCGCCTACCACGACGTGCTCTACCGCAACCAGCCGCAGGAGGCCGACGACGCCTTCGGTGACAACGCCAAGCTGATCGAGCTCTCGGGGAAGGTCCCGGGGCTCGACACCCCCGATTTCCGCAGCTGTGTGAACGACGGCAAGCACGACGCCTGGGTCCAGAAGTCCAATACGGCGTTCCAGAACGGCGGATTCCAGGGCACACCGACCGCCCTGCTCAACGGGGAATCGATCTTCCCGAAGAAGGGGAACGAGCCGATCACCGTGGCGAACCTCAAGAAGTGGGTGGCCGAGGCCAACAAGGGCAAGAAGCCGGGCATGGTCACCCCGGCCCCGTCGGGTTCCTGACCGGTCCCCGGGCGGAGTCCGGCAGGGGAATCGATGACCTGCCCGTTACCCAGACGTTGTCGGGTGGGTTGCCGTACGCCCCACCCGGCAAGGTAGCGTCGACCCTGCCATGGACCTTGCCTTCATTCCCAGCCCGTCGACCGGCGTGATCGATCTCGGCCCGATCCCGCTCCGCGGCTACGCGTTCTGCATCATCATCGGTGTCTTCGTCGCCGTCTGGTTCGGCAACAAGCGCTGGGTCGCCCGCGGAGGCAGATCCGGCACCGTTGCCGACATCGCCGTCTGGGCCGTGCCCTTCGGTCTCGTCGGTGGCCGGCTCTACCACGTCATCACCGACTACCAGCTGTACTTCAGCGAGGGTGAGAACTGGGTCGACGCCTTCAAGATCTGGGAGGGCGGCCTCGGCATCTGGGGCGCGATCGCGCTCGGTGCCGTCGGCGCCTGGATCGGCTGCCGCCGCCGCGGGATCCCGCTGCCCGCCTGGGCCGACGCGCTCGCCCCCGGCATCGCCCTGGCCCAGGCCTGCGGCCGCTGGGGAAACTGGTTCAACCAGGAGCTGTACGGCAAGCAGACCGATCTGCCGTGGGCGCTGGAGATCAGCGAGGGCCCCAACCGGGTCGCCGGCACCTACCACCCGACGTTCCTCTACGAGTCGCTGTGGTGCATCGGTGTAGCCGTGCTGGTGATCTGGGCGGACCGCCGCTTCAAGCTCGGACACGGCCGGGCGTTCGCCCTGTACGTCGCCGCGTACTGCGCAGGGCGGGGCTGGATCGAGTACATGCGGGTCGACGAGGCCCACCACATCCTGGGCCTGCGCCTGAACGTGTGGACCGCGCTGATCGTGTTCGTGCTGGCGGTGGCGTACATCGTGATCTCGGCGAAGGTACGGCCGGGGCGCGAGGAGATCGTGGAGCCGGGCGCCGCGGAGGAAGCGGCGGACGGCAAGGGCGCGAGCGACGCCGAGGGTGTCGAGGACGCCAAGGACGCCAAGGACGCCAAGGACGCCAAGGGCGGCGCGGACAAGGGTCCGAAGGCCGACGGTGACGCCGAGCGCGCCGACGACTCCGACGACAGCGCCACCCGGACACCGGAGAAGAACGGCACCACGGGAGTGGCGAAGAACGGCTGAGCCGTGTGAATCCGTGCGTGGGGCCCCGGACCGCTGGTCCGGGGCCCCACGTGTGCTCTCAGCCGCCCGCCAGGGCCAGCGTCCTGCGGGCCGAGGCCACCACCGCCGCGTCGACGAACCGGCCGTCCGGCAGGGCCAGCGCGCCCTCGTCCGCCACGGCCGCCGCAACGATCTCCGCCGCCGCCTCGATCTCCTGTGGCGTCGGGCGGAACGCCCGCTCGATGACCGGGAGCTGGCGGGGATGGATCGCCGCCCGGCCCAGAAAGCCCAGCGCACGGCCGTGTGCGCAGGACGCCCACAGGCCGTCCAGGTCCCGGACGTCCGGGAACACCGACTGGGTGGGCGGGGCGAGTCCGGCCGCGCGGGCGGCGACCACCACCCGGCTGCGCGACCAGTCGAGCCCGATGTCGTCCCGTACCCCCAGATCGGCCCGGAGGTCCGCCTCGCCCAGGGCGATGGAGCGCACCTGGGGATGGGAGGCGGCGACCGAGTACGCGTGCTCGATGCCGAGCGCCGACTCCAGCAGCGGACAGAGGGCGACGCCCGGAGCCACGGCCGCGATGTGGTGGACGGACGCCGCATGCGTGATCTTGGGCAGCCGGAGCTCGGCGAGCCCCGGCAGCCCGGCCAGGGCGAGGACGTCCGCCTCGGTGTGGACCCGGACATGGATCGGCACGGCCGCCTCCCCGGCCGCTTCGGACAGCAGCTCGGCGGTGGCGGAGCGCGCGTACTCCTTGCGGTCCGGCGCGACCGCGTCCTCCAGATCCACGATCACCACGTCCGCGCCCGAATCCCGCGCCTTGCGCACCACCTCCGGCCGGTCCCCGGGGACGTACAGCCAGGTGAGCGGGACCGCCGCCGTCACAGCACGTGCTCCGCCCGCAGTGCCGCGATCTCGGAGCCCGACAGACCCAGTCCGGTGAGGATCTCCTCGGTGTCCGCGCCGTGCGGCCGGCCCGCCCAGCGGATCGCGCCCGGTGTCGCCGAGAGACGGAACAGCACGTTCTGCATCCGTAGCGGCCCCAGCTCCGGGTCGTCGACCTCGGTGACGGAGTCCAGGGCCCGGTACTGCGGGTCCTCCATCACGTCCCGGACGTCGTGGATCGGCGCGATGGCCGCCTCCGCCTTCTCGAAGGCCGAGACCGCCTCCTCACGGGTGTGCCGGGCGATCCAGTTGCCGACCGCCTCGTCGAGCTCGTCGGCGTGCTCGGCGCGGGTGGTGCCGACGGCGAACCAGGGTTCGTCGATCAGCTCCGCCCGGCCGACCAGGCGCATCACCCGTTCGGCGATCGACTGCGCGGAGGTGGAGACCGCGACCCAGTGCCCGTCCGAGGTGCGGTAGGTGTTGCGCGGGGCGTTGTTCCGGGAGCGGTTGCCGGTGCGCGGCTGTACGTAGCCGAGCTGGTCGTACCAGATGGGCTGCGGTCCGAGCACGGTCAGGATCGGCTCGATGATCGCCATGTCGACGATCTGCCCCTGACCGGTGCGCTCGCGTCCGGCGAGCGCGGCCATCACGGCGTACGCGGTGGCCAGCGCCGCGATCGAGTCGGCGAGCCCGAACGGCGGCAGTGTGGGCGGCCCGTCCGGCTCCCCGGTGATCGCGGCGAACCCGCTCATCGCCTCGGCCAGGGTGCCGAAGCCGGGGCGGTGCGCGTACGGGCCGAACTGCCCGAATCCGGTGACCCTGACCAGGACCAGCCGGGGGTTGGCCGCGTGCAGCTCCGTCCAGCCGAGCCCCCAGCGCTCCAGCGTCCCGGGCCGGAAGTTCTCGATGATTACATCGGTTTCGGCGGCCAGCCGGAGCAGGAGGCCGCGGCCGCCGGGAGTGGACAGATCGAGGGTCAGATTGCGCTTGTTGCGGCCGAGCAGCTTCCACCACAGGCCGACACCGTCCTTCGTGGGGCCGTGCCCGCGCGAGGGGTCGGGCCTGCTCGGATGCTCGACCTTGATCACCTCGGCGCCGAAGTCGCCGAGCATGGTGGCGGAGAGCGGACCGGCGAAGAGCGTGGCGAGGTCGATGACCCGCAGCCCGGTCAGGGGGGCCTGCGCGGGCGCCTTCACGCTGCGTCGATCTCGGTGCGGTACGGCATGGAGGTCGAGGCGCCCGGCCGCTGTACGCAGAGCGCGGCGGCCGAGGACGCCCAGGCCAGCGACTCCGGTACGGGCCGTCGTTCGCCGAGCGCGACGGCGAGCGTGCCGACGAAGGTGTCACCCGCCCCCGTGGTGTCGACGGCGGTGACCTCGGGGGCGGGGAAGAGGACGGGGTCGCCGCCCCTGGCCGCGTACAGGCAGCCCTTCGAGCCGAGCGTGATGACGACCGCGGGGACCTGGCTGAGCAGGTACTGCGCCGCCGCATGGGGGTCGGTGAAGCCGGAGAGCGCGGCCGCCTCGTGTTCGTTGGGGATCAACAGGTCGACGCAGTCGAGGAGTTCGGCCGGCAGGGGCTGCACGGGGGACGGGGTGAGGATGGTCCGGACACCCTGGGCGTGGGCCACCCGTGCGCCCTCGATCACCGCGGACAGCGGCAGCTCCAGCTGCAGGAGCAGCAGATCGGCTCCGGCGATGGCGGCCATCTCGCCGGGGCCGAGGGCGGTGACGGTGCCGTTGGCGCCGGGGACCACCACGATGGAGTTGGCCCCCGTGTCGTCGACGACGACGTGCGCGGTACCGCTGGGGCCCTCGGCGGTGTGCAGCAGATCGGTGTCGACGCCCGCGTGCTCCAGGCCGGTCCGGAGCCGGGCGCCGTACTCGTCGTCGCCCACCGCGCCGATCATCATCACATCGCCGCCCGCGCGGGCGGCGGCGACTGCCTGGTTGGCGCCCTTGCCACCCGGGACGGTGCGGAACTCCCGCCCGGTGACGGTCTCTCCGCGCTCCGGGGCCCGTGCGACGTATGCGACGAGGTCCATATTGGTGCTGCCGAGCACCGCGATGCCGGTCATGGGCACAGTGCCTCCTTCTGGGTGAGCCGGTGGGTCTGTTCGGCGAGTTCGTCGAAGCCGATGGAGTCGAAACCGGGGACGGACGAGGCGAGGCGGTTCTTCAGCGGGGTGGTCCAGCGGTCGGGCAGCAGCGAAGGGGCCCCGGCCAGCAGCCCGGCGAGCGAACCGGCGGTCGCACCGTTGGAGTCGGTGTCCCAGCCGCCCGACACCGCACGGCAGATGGAGTGCGAGAAGTCGCCGTCGGCATGGGTGAGGGCGGCGGCGAGCAGAGCGGCGTTGGGCAGCACATGGACCCAGTGGTAATCGCCGTACTCGGCGTGCAGCCGGTCGGCCACCGCGTCGAAACCGGCGCCGCCGCGGGCCGCCGCGACACCGAAGAGCACCGCGTGCGCGAACCGTGAACGCGGCGGGACGACGCGCAGCCCGGCGGCCAGACACCCGTGCACATCGCTCCCGCCCCCGGCCGCCTCGGCGAGCGCCGCGGCGGTGAACATCGCCCCGTACACCCCGTTGGCGGTGTGGCTGAGGACGGCGTCCCGATGTGCCTGTTCCGCCGCGGCCGCCGGGTCGCCCGGATGGGTCCAGCCATGCACATCGGCCCGGATCTGCGCGCCGATCCACTCCCGGAACGGGTTGCGGTACCTGGCGGTGTGCGGGGGCTCGATGCCGTCCAGCAGATTGCGGTACGCGACCCGCTCGGCGGTGAACGTCCGGCCTGCCGGGAGCTCGTCGAGCCAGAGCCCGGCGAGATCGCCGGTGGTGAACGACGGACCGTACCGCTGGAGCAACACCACAGTGAGCAAGGGGTAGTTGAGGTCGTCGTCCTCGGGCATGCCGTCGATGTTCTCGGCCAGCGAATTGGGCGCGGAGCGACGGTTCCAGGGGTAGGTGGCGGCCAGTGGGGCGGGCAGGTTCTCGGCGGTGAACCACGTGTTGAGCGGCCAGTTGCCGGTGGCGCGGGCCAGGGCGCGGATGCCGTCCAGCGGCAGCTTCTCGACGGGCTTGCCGAGCAGGCAGCCGGCCGCCCGGCCCAGCCAGGCGGCGTGCAGCCGGTCCCGGCTCACCGACGGCGAACCGGTGCGGGGCGCCGGCCAGTCCGGGCACGCGGCCCGGATCGCGGCCAGCTCCGTCGGCTCGTCCACCTCCAACGGCGAGTCCTGCAGGGCGAGTTCATCGAGCAGCCGCTCGGCGAGCGCGCGCAGCTCCGGGGCCGGCGGGCTGGACGCGCCCGCGCGCTCCGGGGCGGGGGCGCCGCCCGCCTCGTACCACCGGCGTGCGATGGCACGTGCGTCCCGCCCGTCCTCGGCCGCCTGGCGCAGCTCGTGCCCGACGAGGTCCTCGGGCTGCACCCATGTCACCCGTACGGTCATGGCGTGCCCGCCAGTGCGGCGAACGCCGACTCGTGCGCGCGGCGCCGGGCCGTGTCCCGTACGAACACCTCGCGGGCGATGTCCGCCAGGGTCCGTGCGGGTGCGTGCAGATCGAGGCGGCTGGCCTCGGCGACCGTTTTCACCCAGGCGGCGGGGATCGCCTGTTCGCCGTGGAGCGCCCCCGCGACGGCGCCGCTCATCGTGGCGATCGAGTCGCAGTCCCGGCCGTAGTTGACCGAGCCGAGGACCGCGTGCCGGTAGTCGCCGTCCGCGACGAGCAGCATCCCGAGCGCGATCGGGAGCTCCTCGATGGCATGCAGCCGGGACGGCCTGCGCGCGCCGAGGGACGGGGCGCGGTAGTCGGGGCCGACCGTGTCGAAGGGGGCGACGGCGGTACGCAGCGGGGTCAGCGCCGACTCGAAGTCGCTGTACCGGGCGGCCACTTCGCAGACCGCCTCGATCGCCGACCGGGTGCCGTCCCTGGCGAGCGACAGACAGGTGTCGACGACGCCGGAGGGTGTCGCGCCCGGAGCGCAGGCGGCGGCGACGGCCGCCGCGAAGACCCCGGCCGCCTCCCTTCCGTAACTCGACTGGTGGGCACCGGCGACATCCAGCGCCTCGGCGTACGCGGCCTCCGGGTGGGCGGCGTTGACCAGGCCGACCGGGGCCATGTACATCGCCGCACCGCAGTTGACGATGTTCCCGGTGCCCGCCTCGCGCGGATCGACATGGCCGTAGTGCAGCCGGGCGACGATCCACTTCTCGGCGAGGAAGATCCGCTGGAGCGGCAGTGCCTCGGCCTCCAGCTCCGGGATCCAGCGGGGGGTGGCGATCAGCTCGGGCACGAGATGACCGGCGACCGCGTAGGCGTCGAGATGGTCGCGCACGGCGCCGTACACCCGCACCAGCGCATGGGTCATCAAGGTGTCGTCGGTGATGTGCCCGTCGCCCTTGTGATACGGGGCGATGGGGCGCGCGGTGCGCCAGTTCTGGCCGTCCCACGGGCCCACGATGCCGTCGATCCGCCCGCCGTGGCGGGCCACGATCTGCTCGGGGGACCGGCCCTCCACCGGACCGCCGAGGGCGTCGCCGACCGCGGCGCCGACGAGTGCGCCCGTGATCCGTTCATCGAGTGTGAGTGTCGTGGGTCCGGCCCCGGACAGCGTGGGCGTCATGGATGTCATGTCCGGATTGTCCACCCATGGGCTTCGGTTCCGTGTCTGCCAGCAGCCCGGCGAGTTCGATGAGATCGGTCCCCGCGAGGCGGGGCAGCGCACAGCCCGCGAGGGTGCGGCAGGCCTCGCGCCAGCCGTCCGGGACGGCGCCGATACCGCCGAGCGCACCGGTCAGCGCGCCGGCCAGGGCGGGCGCCGAGTCGGCCACCCGCGACAGGCACGCCGCCGCGGGTACGGCCTGGGCGATCTGCCCGCGGGCGGCGGTGGCCAGGGCGAGGGCGACCGGGACGGTCTCGGCGGCGGCGATCCCGTAGCTGTAGACATGGTCGACGATCTGATGCTCCAGCACCGGTACGAGGGCGAAGGCGCCCGCCGCCTCTCCGACGAAGTCACGGGCGATCCGGACGGCGTGGGCGGCGTTGCGGGCGATCTCCGTGCCGTCGGGGAGCTGTGCGAGCGCGGCGTTGACCGCGGTGTCCACGTCCGCGCCGCCCAGCGCCTCGGCGATCGCCGCCGCCATCGCGCGGGCACCGTGCACCCCGTCGCCGTCCTGCGTGTAGCGGGCGTCGAACTCGGCGAGGTCGGCGGCGGCGGCCGGGTCCGCGGGGTGTGCGACGGCGAGCACGGCGGCCCGTACGCAGGCCGCGTCGTCGAAGTAGTGCGGGTTGTCGTGGCCGGTGGCGGGCGGGCGCAGCCCGGCGGCGAGATTGCCGAGCCCGGCCCGTACCGAGATCCGGGCACGCAGCGGGAGCACCGCGGACTCGACCTCGGGGGCACGGGCGGCAGCCGCGGCGACCTCGGCGGCCAGGGCGTTCCAGGCGACGTCGACGGCGGCCCGCATCCGGCGTTCGGAGGAGAGCCCGTGCAGCGGACCGGCCGCCGATGTGAGTACGGTCCCGGCGGCGAAGGCCGCCCATTCGGCGTCGTCGGAGGGCCCCAGCCGCAACGGTTCGGGCGGCTGGTTGAGCGCGATGGGGACGGGCAGCGTGGTGGTGGCGTTCTGCTCGGCGAAGGTGTCGAGCTCCCGGGTGAGACGCCGGGTCCACTCGGGCATCCGGGCCGCCCGGTGCCGTGCGGCGGGCCATCCGGCGGCGTCCCCGGAGGCGAGTCCGAGCAACAGCCCCTCGATCCGGGCCCGGTGCCCGACGGCGGGACGGGTACGGAGACGGGCGGCGGGGGAGGCGGGGGTGCGGGGGGTGTCGCGCGGGGGCGTGTCGGCCTCCGTACGGGGATCGTTCCGGGTCTCGCCCGCGTCCGCGGGCGGTGCGTGTCGTGCGCCCGCGTCCGTAGGCGAAGGGCGCTGGGCCGCCGCGTCCGCGGGCGGCGTGTGCCGCGCGTCCGCATCTGTGTGCGAACGGTGCCGGGCCGGGCCCTCGTCGTCGCCGTCGCGCGTTGTGACGTCCGCGTGCGGCGTGTGCACCTTGCCCGCCCGGCCCGCGTCGTCCGTCTCGTCCGGAGTGAGCAACTCCGCGATGTCCAGGACGTGGTGTCCCCGCATCGTCGGCAGGCAGCTGCCCCGGACCGGGCCGATGGCGTCCCCCCAGCGCCGCGGAATCGCGGACGCCCCGTGCAGGGCGCCGGCCAGGGCCCCGGCCACCGCCGCCGTGGTGTCCGCGTCGCGGCCCATGTTGACCGCCGTCAGCACCGCCGTACGGAAGTCGCCGCGCGCCGCCGCGAACGCGCCGAAGGCCAGGCCCACCGCCTCGGGTGCCAGGTCCGTCCACGGGTAGCCGCCGACCACCACCGCGGAGCGCACCGCGCGCTCCATGGTGAGCCGGTCGGGGTAGCCGCGCTGCGCGGCCGCCACCGCGCGCCGCAGCGAACGCGCCGTCCAGGAGTCCATCGGGACGACCGACAGCGCGGCGGCGATCACCGACGCGACCCCGGCTCCTACCATCGCGGCGGCCACCCCGGCCGCCACCGCCTGGCCGCCGTAGATGCCTTCCCCGTCATGGCTGACCCGCCCGTCCACCGCGACCAGCCGCGCCGCCTCGTCCGGCCGGCCGGCCGCGAAGACACCGAACGGCGCCGCCCGCATCGCCAGGCCGTCGCTCCAGGCGTGCCGGTGCTGGGCGGAGATCGGGGCGGCGAGCCCCCGGCGCAGATTCTCCAGCGTTCCCCGCTCGCTGAACCCGGCACCGCGGAACGGCCCCTCGTCGAGATCGGCGATCCACAGATGCCAGGCCCGCTCCACATGGGTGACGGTCAGCGCGGAACCGTGCCGGGCGAGCAGCAGCCCGGAGAAGATCGCGTACTCGGTGTCGTCGGTGCCCGCGGGGTCGTCGCTCACGAAGCCCTCGATCCGGCCCCAGCGGCGCCGGATCTCGGACGGCCGCAGATTCTCCGCCGGTGCCCCCAGCGCGTCCCCGACGGCGAGACCGAGCAGGGAGCCGCGGGCCCGGTCGACCAGGCTTCCCCAGGGCACCTCGCCCCGGCCCGCGCCGCCAGGCACCCCGGTTTCCGCGCCGCCGGTCCGCGGCTCTGCCGGATTTCCTGCGATCAACTCCATCGCGCCGACCCTTCGCTCGCACCGAGCCAGTTCTCGTACTCCTCGATCTGTCCCACGCGGAGCCCCGACAAAGGCCGACAGTCGCAACAAAAGGGCCAGTCGGATGACGGGTCAGAAGCAGGAAGGCAGGCCGTACTTACTTCCTCACGGAGGGTGGTAAGTACGGCCTGCCTTGCTGGCGGGGACCGTTTTTCGTGCGTACTTTCGATGGTGTCGAGCGGGGGCGGAGCGAGTGGATTCCGCTGCCGGAGAAGGGGAGAGCTGTGTCCATCATCGAGACCGACGCCGTACTGCACGAGGCACACCGCGACAACCACACCCACCGTGATGTGAACGGCGGCTGGCTGCGTCCGGCGGTGTTCGGTGCCATGGACGGGCTGGTCTCCAACCTCGCGCTGATGACCGGTGTCGCGGGCGGTTCGGTCTCCCAGCAGACGATCGTGATCACCGGTCTGGCGGGTCTGGCCGCCGGTGCGTTCTCCATGGCGGCCGGCGAATACACCTCCGTGGCCTCGCAGCGGGAGCTCGTCGAGGCCGAACTCGACGTGGAGCGGCGGGAGTTGCGCAAGCACCCCAAGGACGAGGAGCGGGAGCTCGCCGAACTCTACGAGTCCCGCGGCGTCGAGCCCGGGCTCGCCCGTGAGGTGGCGCGGCAGCTCTCGCGCGACCCGGAGCAGGCCCTGGAGATACACGCCCGCGAGGAGCTGGGCATCGACCCGGGCGATCTGCCCTCGCCGCTCGTCGCCGCGGTCTCGTCGTTCGGCGCGTTCGCGCTGGGTGCCCTGCTGCCCGTGCTGCCGTATCTGCTCGGCGCGAGCGCGCTGTGGCCGGCCGTGCTGCTCGCGCTGGCCGGGCTGTTCGCCTGCGGTGCGGTGGTGGCCAGGGTGACGGCCCGCAGCTGGCTGTACAGCGGGCTGCGTCAGCTGGTGCTGGGCGGGGCCGCGGCGGCCATCACCTACGGTCTGGGCACGCTGTTCGGCGTGGCCGTCGGGAGCTGACCCCATTCGAGGGTCCGCAGGTTCGAAGGTCCGGGCAGGTGCACCCGCGGGCGGGGGCGCCTGCCCGTAACGTGTCCGCCATCCGTGTGACGTACGTCTTGGTGGCTGCCACTGGGCGGAACGGTTCCCGCGGGCGTAAAATGAGTCCCTATGCAGGGCTACACATAAGTAGCCGTTACCCGGCGGTTTCATTTCCTTTGCCACCGGGCAAGCCGTAGACACCGCAGGCAACGACGCCTGCTCTCTGCGGTCCCCCTCGGGCGCCGATCTCCGACTGCGACCCACCCCACCGCCTCGGGCGGTGTCCGTATGTTGGAACGAACTATCCGCTTCTTGAGAAGCGCCCCATCATGTAACCTGCACGAAATTTCGCAGAGGGCCAACGTCGTCCCTCGGCACTGCATATGCCACGACGACGACGGGAGAGCCAATGCGTTCCGACGCCTGGTCGCCCATGGACGGTCGCCCCGCCCAGCAGGGGATGTACGACCCCCGTAACGAGCACGACGCCTGCGGTGTCGGGTTCGTGGCCACTCTGACCGGTGTGGCCAGCCATGAGCTGGTCGAGCAGGCGCTGACCGTACTGCGCAATCTCGAACACCGCGGTGCCACCGGATCCGAGCCGGACTCCGGCGACGGCGCCGGGATCCTCCTCCAGGTTCCGGACGCCTTCCTGCGCGAAGAGGCCGCCTTCGACCTCCCCGAGGCCGGCGCCTACGCCGTCGGAATCGCCTTCCTGCCCGCCGACGACTCCACCGAGGCCGTCCGCAAGCTGGAGAAGATCTCCACGGAGGAGGGCCTCAAGGTCCTCGGCTGGCGCCAGGTCCCCGTCACCCCCGGCATCCTCGGCAACGGCGCCCGCACCACCATGCCCGAGTTCCGCCAGCTCTTCGTCGCGGACGGCGAGAACACCGGCATCGCCCTCGACCGCAAGGCCTTCGTGCTGCGCAAGCGCGCCGAGCGGGAGGCCGGGGTGTACTTCCCCTCGCTCTCCGCCCGCACGATCGTCTACAAGGGCATGCTCACCACCGGGCAGCTGGAGCCGTTCTTCCCGGACCTCTCCGACCGCCGCTGCGCCACCGCGGTCGCCCTGGTCCACTCGCGGTTCTCCACCAACACCTTCCCGAGCTGGCCGCTCGCCCACCCGTACCGCTTCGTCGCGCACAACGGCGAGATCAACACGGTCAAGGGCAACCGCAACTGGATGAAGGCCCGCGAGTCCCAGCTCGCGTCCACCCTCTTCGGTACGGAGCAGCTCGACCGGATCTTCCCCGTCTGCACCCCCGACGCCTCCGACTCCGCCTCCTTCGACGAGGTCCTGGAGCTACTCCACCTCGGCGGCCGCTCGCTGCCGCACTCGGTGCTGATGATGGTTCCCGAGGCGTGGGAGAACCACGACTCGATGGACCCGACCCGGCGCGCCTTCTACCAGTACCACTCCACGATGATGGAGCCCTGGGACGGCCCGGCCTGCGTCACCTTCACCGACGGCACCCAGGTCGGCGCGGTCCTGGACCGCAACGGTCTGCGCCCCGGCCGCTACTGGGTCACCGACGACGGTCTCGTCGTGCTCTCCTCCGAGGTGGGTGTCCTGGACATCGACCCCGCGAAGGTCGTCCGCAAGGGCCGCCTCCAGCCCGGCAAGATGTTCCTCGTCGACACCGCCGAGCACCGCATCATCGAGGACGACGAGATCAAGGCGTCCCTCGCCGCCGAGAACCCGTACCAGGAATGGCTGGAGACCGGCGAGATCGAGCTGGAGGACCTCCCAGAGCGGGAGCACATCGTGCACACGCACGCCTCCGTCACCCGCCGCCAGCAGACCTTCGGCTACACCGAGGAAGAGCTCCGCGTCATCCTCGCGCCGATGGCCCGCACCGCGGGCGAGCCGCTCGGCTCCATGGGTACGGACTCGCCGATCGCCGCACTGTCCGAGCGCCCCCGGCTGCTCTTCGACTACTTCACCCAGCTGTTCGCGCAGGTCACCAACCCGCCGCTGGACGCCATCCGCGAGGAGCTCGTCACCTCGCTGCGCTCCACGCTCGGCCCGCAGGGCAACCTGCTGGAGCCGACCGCCGCGTCGTGCCGCAGCGTCACGCTGCCGTTCCCGGTGATCGACAACGACGAGCTCGCCAAGCTGATACACATCAACGCCGACGGCGACATGCCGGGCATGAAGGCCGCCACGCTCTCCGGTCTCTACCGGGTCGGCGGCGGCGGCGAAGCCCTCGCCGCGCGGATCGAGCAGATCTGCGCCGAGGTCGACGCCGCCATAGAGGACGGCGCCCGTCTGGTCGTCCTGTCCGACCGGCACTCCGACGCCGAGCACGCGCCGATCCCGTCGCTGCTGCTCACCTCGGCCGTCCACCACCACCTCATCCGGACCAAGCAGCGCACCCAGGTGGGTCTGCTGGTCGAGGCCGGGGACGTCCGCGAGGTCCACCACGTCGCGCTGCTCATCGGCTACGGAGCCGCCGCGGTCAACCCGTACCTCGCGATGGAGTCCGTCGAGGACCTGGTCCGCGCCGGTACGTTCATCGAGGGCATCGAGCCCGAGAAGGCCATCCGGAACCTGATCTACGCGCTCGGCAAGGGCGTCCTGAAGGTCATGTCCAAGATGGGCATCTCGACGGTCGCCTCCTACCGGGGCGCCCAGGTCTTCGAGGCCGTCGGCCTGGACGAGGAATTCGTCGCCAAGTACTTCAACGGCACCGCCACCAAGATCGGCGGCGCCGGCCTCGAGGTCATCGCCAAGGAGGTCGCCGCCCGGCACGCCAAGGGCTACCCCGCCTCCGGCATCTCCGCCTCGCACCGCGCGCTGGAGATCGGCGGCGAGTACCAGTGGCGCCGCGAGGGCGAGCCGCACCTGTTCGACCCGGAGACGGTCTTCCGCCTCCAGCACGCCACACGCAACAAGCGCTACGACATCTTCAAGAAGTACACGGACCGGGTGAACGAGCAGTCCGAGCGGCTGATGACGCTCCGCGGCCTGTTCGGCTTCACGTCGGACCGCGAGCCGATCTCCATCGACGAGGTCGAGTCCGTCTCCGACATCGTCAAGCGCTTCTCCACCGGCGCCATGTCGTACGGCTCGATCTCCCGCGAGGCGCACGAGACCCTCGCCATCGCCATGAACCAGCTGGGCGGCAAGTCCAACACCGGTGAGGGCGGCGAGGACGCCGACCGGCTCTACGACCCGGCGCGCCGCTCGTCCATCAAGCAGGTCGCCTCCGGCCGCTTCGGTGTGACCAGCGAGTACCTGGTCAACGCGGACGACATCCAGATCAAGATGGCGCAGGGCGCCAAGCCCGGCGAGGGCGGCCAGCTGCCCGGCCACAAGGTCTACCCGTGGGTCGCGAAGACGCGGCACTCCACCCCGGGCGTCGGCCTGATCTCCCCGCCGCCGCACCACGACATCTACTCCATCGAGGACCTGGCTCAGCTGATCCACGACCTCAAGAACGCCAACCCGGCGGCCCGCATCCACGTGAAGCTGGTCTCCGAGGTCGGCGTCGGCACGGTCGCCGCCGGTGTCTCCAAGGCGCACGCGGACGTCGTCCTGATCTCCGGCCACGACGGCGGAACGGGCGCCTCCCCGCTCACCTCCCTGAAGCACGCGGGCGGCCCCTGGGAGCTCGGCCTCGCCGAGACCCAGCAGACCCTGCTGCTCAACGGCCTGCGCGACCGCATCGTCGTGCAGACCGACGGTCAGCTGAAGACCGGCCGCGACGTGATCATCGCCGCGCTGCTGGGCGCCGAGGAGTTCGGTTTCGCGACCGCGCCGCTCGTCGTCTCCGGCTGCGTCATGATGCGCGTCTGTCACCTGGACACCTGCCCGGTCGGCATCGCCACCCAGAACCCGGTCCTGCGCGACCGGTTCTCCGGCAAGGCCGAGTACGTCGTCAACTTCTTCGAGTTCATCGCCCAGGAAGTCCGCGAGATCCTCGCCGAACTCGGCTTCCGTACGATCGAAGAGGCCGTCGGCCACGCCGAGCTGCTCGACACCGACCGTGCGATCAAGCACTGGAAGGCACAGGGCCTCGACCTGAAGCCGCTGTTCCACGTCCCCGAGCTGCCCGAGGGCGCGGTCCGCCACCAGCGGACCGAGCAGGACCACGGTCTCGCCAAGGCCCTCGACAACGAGCTGATCAGGCTCGCCGCCGACGCCCTGAACGCGGACAGCGCCGAGACCGCCCAGCCGGTCCGGGCCCAGGTCGCGATCCGCAATATCAACCGGACCGTCGGCACCATGCTCGGCCACGAGGTGACGAAGAAGTTCGGCGGCACCGGTCTGCCGCAGGACACCATCGACATCACCTTCACCGGCTCCGCGGGCCAGTCCTTCGGCGCGTTCGTACCGAGCGGTGTGACGCTGCGCCTGGAGGGCGACGCCAACGACTACGTCGGCAAGGGCCTCTCCGGCGGCCGGGTCGTCGTCCGCCCGGACCGCGGCGCCGACCACCTCGCCGAGTACTCCACCATCGCGGGCAACACCATCGCCTACGGCGCCACCGGCGGCGAGCTGTTCCTGCGCGGCCGCACCGGTGAGCGGTTCTGCGTCCGCAACTCCGGCGCGACGGTCGTCTCGGAAGGCGTGGGCGACCACGGCTGCGAGTACATGACCGGCGGCCACGCCGTCGTCCTCGGCGAGACCGGACGCAACTTCGCCGCGGGCATGTCGGGCGGTGTCGCCTACGTCATCGACCTGAACCGCGACAACGTCAACGTCGGCAACCTCGGTGCCATCGAGGCCCCCTCCGACACCGACAAGCAGTGGCTGCACGACGTGGTGCGCCGCCACCAGGAGGAGACCGGATCCACGGTCGCCGAGAAGCTGCTTGCCGAGTGGGACACCGCGGTGGCCCGCTTCAGCAAGATCATCCCGTCCACCTACAAGGCAGTGCTCGCCGCCAAGGACGCCGCTGAGCTCGCCGGTCTCTCCGAGCAGGAGACCACCGAGAAGATGATGGAGGCGGCGACCAATGGCTGACCCCAAGGGCTTCCTGACCACCGGGCGCGAGGTCGCCGAGACCCGCCCCGTCGGCGAGCGCGTCAAGGACTGGAACGAGGTCTACGTTCCGGGCTCGCTGCTCCCGATCATCAGCAAGCAGGCCGGCCGCTGCATGGACTGCGGCATCCCGTTCTGCCACAACGGCTGTCCGCTCGGAAACCTCATCCCCGAGTGGAACGACTACGCCTACCGCGAGGACTGGTCGGCCGCGTCCGAGCGCCTGCACGCCACGAACAACTTCCCGGAGTTCACCGGGCGGCTCTGCCCGGCCCCGTGCGAGTCGGCGTGCGTGCTCGGCATCAACCAGCCGGCCGTCACCATCAAGAACGTCGAGGTCTCCATCATCGACAAGGCGTGGGGCAACGGTGACGTCACCCCGCAGCCGCCCGAGCGGCTCTCCGGCAAGACCGTCGCCGTGATCGGCTCGGGTCCGGCCGGTCTCGCCGCCGCCCAGCAGCTGACCCGGGCCGGCCACACCGTCGCCGTCTACGAGCGCGCCGACCGCATCGGAGGCCTTCTCCGGTACGGCATCCCCGAGTTCAAGATGGAGAAGTCGCACATCAACCGCCGCATCGAGCAGATGCGCGCGGAAGGCACCAAGTTCCGCACCGAGACGGAGATCGGCAAGGACATCGACGCCGCCAAGCTCCGCCGCCGGTACGACGCGGTCGTCATCGCCGCGGGTGCCACCGTCTCGCGCGATCTGCCCGTCCCGGGCCGTGAGCTGAACGGCGTGCACTTCGCCATGGAGTACCTGCCGCTGGCCAACAAGGTGCAGGAGGGCGACCTGACGGTCTCCCCGATCACCGCCGAGGGCAAGCACGTCGTCGTGATCGGCGGCGGCGACACCGGCGCCGACTGCGTCGGCACCGCCCACCGCCAGGGCGCGCTCTCCGTCACCCAGCTGGAGATCATGCCCAGGCCGGGCGAGGACCGGAACGCCAACCAGCCCTGGCCGACGTTCCCCATGCTCTACAAGGTCACCTCTGCGCACGAGGAGACCACGTACCTGGCTCAGAAGAGGAAGGGCGCCGATCCGGACGAGGGACCCTCCTGCCCGAAGGCGGGCGAGGAGGGACGGGTCTACTCCGTCTCCACCACCCACTTCGAAGGCGACGAGGACGGCAACGTCCAGGCACTGCACCTGGTCGAGGTGGAGTTCAAGGACGGCAAGCCGGCGCAGAAGCCCGGCACCGAGCGGAGGATCCCCGCACAGCTGGTCACCCTCGCCATGGGCTTCACCGGCACCGACCAGGCCAACGGTCTGGTCCAGCAGTTCGCCCTGGAGCTCGACGAGCGCGGCAACGTCGCGCGCGACGCGGAGTACGCCACCAACGTCGACGGAGTCTTCGTCGCCGGTGACGCCGGCCGCGGCCAGTCCCTCATCGTGTGGGCCATCGCCGAGGGCCGCTCCGCGGCACGCGGGGTGGACCGCTACCTGACCGGAGCCAGCGCCCTGCCGGCCCCGATCCGCCCGACGGACCGTTCACTGATGGTCTGATCACGGCACACAGATGTCCCGCACAACGGCGTGCGGAACTGAACGCGGCGCCTGCCCGTCCCCGACCGGACGATTCGGCAGGCGCCGCGGCGCGTCCGGGACCGGCCGGACCGGCCCCGGCTCAGCCCGTCAGCGCGGACGTCTTGAGCACCACCAGCAGCACCAGCACGGCGAACAGCACCACACCCGCGGCGGCCTGGACCGTCGTACGGCGCTTCGCCGGGGCGTAGGCGTACGCGACGGTGACGAGACCGCCCGTCAGGAGCCCGCCCAAGTGGCCCTGCCACGAGGCGAATCCGGCCGAGATCAGCATCCAGATCAGGAAACCGGCCATGAACCGGTTCACCGCCCGCATGTCGCGGCCCAGACGCCGGTTGATGACGTAGAACGCCGCCCCGAGACCGAAGATCGCACCCGAGGCGCCCACCGTGCCGTCGAACGGCGCGATCAGATAGACCAGCACCGAACTGCCCAGCGCGGACAGCAGATACAGCGCGAGATAACGGGCCCGGCCCAGCTGCTCCTCCACCACCCGGCCCAGGTTCCACAGTGCGTACATGTTGAAGAGGATGTGCAGCACCCCGAACGGCAGCGAACCGAAGGACGATCCGCCCGGCGGGAGATGCAGGAAGGCCCCGGTCAGCAGCCGGTACCACTCACCGCCCACCACACCGATCACATCGAAGCCGGGGAAGCCCCCGGCCTCGTAGACGTAATGGCCTCCGTCCGGGCCGTTCAGCCCCGCACCGAGCATCGCGAACCGGTCGACGATCCCCGGACGGACCAACTCGCCCAGATACGCCGCGATGTTGAGACCCATCAGCACATACGTGACGATCGGCACCGCGCTCCGCGGGACCGCACCGCCGAACACCGTGCGCGCCTGCCGGATCGAGCGCTGCCCCTCCTTCACGCACTCCACGCAGTGGTGGCCGACGGCGGCCTCGCGCATGCATTCGGGGCAGATGAAGCGTTCGCAGCGGGTGCAGCTCACATACGTCTCGTAGGACGGATGGCGATAACAGGTGGTGACCGCGGCCTCCACGGCAGGCTCCTTCACGGGTGAGCGGACACGAGCGGCCGGTGGGGACGGCGGCAGATCAACATAGCGAACACCGCCCGGCCGGGGCATGCCCGGGTGGCTTACGCTCAGGGTTCTGGCACGTCTGACACGCCGAGGATCGGAGAAACAGCATGGCCGGCTCGCCCGCCGCCGCACCAGGTCCGGCCATCAGCCTCCGCAAGATCGAGGAGAGCGCGCCCGCGCTGGTCAGCCTCTACAAGAGCGCCTCGGTCTCGTTGACGAAGCACCGTATGAGCGGCGAGCGTGCCGCGGTCTATCTGGTGCTCGACTACTCCGGCTCCATGCGGGAGTACTACAAGGACGGCAGCGTCCAGGCCCTGGCGGACCGGGTGCTGGGGCTCTCGGCCCATCTGGACGACGATGGCCGCATCCCCCTCGTCCTGTTCTCCACGGAGGTCGACGCCGTCACCGACATCGCCCTGGACGACCACCGCGGCCGGGTCGACGCGATCGTGGCCGGCCTCGGGCACATGGGGAAGACCAGCTACCACCTGGCCATGGACGCCGTCATCGACCACTACCTCGACAGCGGCTCCACCGCGCCCGCGCTGGTCGTCTTCCAGACCGACGGCGGCCCGATCAGCAAGCACGCGGCGGAACGCTATCTCTGCAAGGCGGCGAAACTGCCCCTGTTCTGGCAGTTCATCGGCTTCGGCAACAAGCGGAGCAGCCAGTTCGACTTCCTGCGCAAGCTCGACGAACTGGCCGTACCCGCCAAGCGGGCAGTCGACAACGCGGGCTTCTTCCACGCCGGACTCGACCCGCGCAAGGTCCCGGACGCCGAGCTGTACGACCGGCTCATCGCCGAATTCCCGCAGTGGCTGGCCGCGGCCAGGGCCCAGGGGATCGTCAAGTGACGGCCCGGGTGCTGCGGGCGGCGGACCGTACGGCCACGCCCTGGAAGAACGGTGGGGGAGTCACCCGGGAGATCGCGGCGTACCCCGAGGGCGCGCCGCTGGGCGCCTTCGACTGGCGGGTCAGCCTCGCCGAGGTGTCCGAGGACGGGCCGTTCTCCACGTTCCCCGGCGTCGACCGCACCCTGACCGTGGTCGAGGGCGCCGGCATGGACCTCATGGTGGGCGGTGAGCACCACATCGTCGACGAGCCGTACTGGCCGCACGACTTCCCCGGTGACCTGGAGACCGACGGCACACTGCTCGGCGGCCCGGTCGTGAACCTCAATGTGATGTGCCGCAGGGGGCGGACGAGCGCGGCGGTCGCGGTGGTGCGCGGCACCGTCAGGCTGTCGGCGCCCCCGGGCGGGGCGGTGCTGGCCATCGCGCTGGAGGACGGCGCGGTGCTCGACGGCTCGGACCTCGAACTCGACCGCTACGACGCGCTGTTGAAGCGGGGCGACTCGCCGGAAGTGCTCCGGACCCACGGATGGGCGCTGCTGGTCACCCTGTCGGAGGGATGAGGCGGACGGGCCGGATGAACCGAAGGGTGGACGAGTCGGCGCGGGCCGGGAAATCACGACAGAAGATGTCGGGTTTCCAGGGTTCCATGGACGCATGACATCGAGCTCCTGGGAAGATTTCCGGTCGGCGGAGCCGGCCTTCGCCGACACCGTCCGGACCCGCTTCCAGCTGTACAAGCACCACGTCCTGGCGACCCTGCGCAAGGACGGATCGCCTCGCGTGACCGGGCTGGAGGTGGACTTCCGCTTCGGTGAGATGTGGCTCGGCATGATGCCGAACTCGCGCAAGGCGCTGGACCTGATGCGCGATCCGCGGTTCGCGGTGCAGGCCAACCCCGGACCGGACGCCGAGATGGCCGACGGCGACGTCCGGATCTCCGGCCGCGCGGTGGAGGTGACCGACCCCGCCGTGCTGGCCCGCTTCATCGAGGAGGTGAAGCCGCCGGAACCCTTCCACCTCTTCCGGGCGGAGCTGACCGAGGTGGTACGCACCGGGCTCGAAGGCGGCGACACCATGGTCATCCAGGCATGGCGCCCCGGTCACCCGCTGCGCAGCTTCCGGAGGGGCAACGACGACAGCTCACTGAGCGAAACCACCTGACCCGGGGTGCCGGGCGGCGGGTGCGGCCGGCCCGTCGGCGAGCACCCGCGCCCGGCACGCCCCCGGCGTCCCCCACGCGTCCCGCAGCGGCCGTGCCTTCCGCAGCCACAGCGCCAGGTCCAGCTCCTGCGTGTACCCCACCGCACCGTGCAACTGCAACGCCGCCCCGGCCGCCGCGTACCCCGCCCCGCCCGCCGTCACCTTGGCCGCCGCCACCTGCGCACCGGCGTCCGGCGCGTCCCCGGCGAGCGCGAGCGCCGCTCCGTACAGCAGCGGACGGGCGAACTCCAGCCCGATCAGGGTGTCCGCCAGCCGGTGCTTCACCGCCTGGAAGGAGCCGATGGCCGTACCGAACTGGGTGCGCTGCTTCACGTATTCGACCGTGGTCCGCAGCAGCGCCTCGCCCGTGCCGAGAGCCTGTGCGGCCGTCGCGAACGCCGCCCACCGAGCGGCCCGTACCGCCGCCTCCGGCACCCGGGCCCCCGATGCGAGCAGTTCCCCGCCCGGCCCGGGGCGCCACAGCCGCCGGGCCGGGTCGGACGACACGCTGAGCGCGCCGGGCCCGGGCGCGAGCCGCAGCTCGTCACCGGTCACCGTGAACACCGCGTCCACGGCGTCCGCGTCCAGCGCGTACGGCCCGTACCCGTCCATCCGGAGCGTCGCCGACGCCGCGCCCGACGCCAGCCCGGGCAGCCACTCCTTGGCCACCGGGCCGCCCACGTCCGCCAGCAGCACCGCGGCCGCGACCGTCTCCACCACCGGCCCCGGCACCGCATGGCGCCCCAACTCGGTGAAGGCGACCGCGAGTTCGACCGGCAGCGGGCCGACACCCTCGTACACCTCCGGTACCGCGAGGGCGAAGACGCCCGCTCCCGCCAGCCGCGCCCACAGGTCCATGCCGGGTCCGTGGTCCCCGGCGGCCCAGGCCCGTACCACCGACGGCGTGTCCGAGGCGGTCAGCATCGCATCCAGCGAGCGGGCGAACTCCCGCTGCTCGTCGTCGAGGAGGAAACGCATCAGCGCCGTCCCTTCGGCAGGCCGAGCAGCCGCTCGGCGATGATGTCGCGCTGGATCTCGTTCGTGCCGGCGTAGATGGGGCCCGCGAGGGAGAAGACATACCCCTCGGCCCACTCGGATTCGGCGAGTTCCGCGTCCGGGCCCAGCAGATCGAGTGCGCTCTCGTGCAGCGCGATGTCGTACTCGGACCAGAACACCTTGTTCAGACTGGACTCCGCGCCGATGGTCGCCCCGGCGGCGAAGCGGGACGCGTTGGCGGCGGTGAAGAGCTGATACGCGCGCGCTCCGATCACCGCGTCCGCCACCCGGTCCCGCATCGCCGTGTCCGACGGGTCGCCGTGGGTCCGCCACAGCACGGCCAGCCGGTCGGCGGCGGCCAGGAAACGGCCGGGGGAGCGGAGCGTCAGCCCCCGCTCGTTGCCCGTTGTCGACATGGCGATACGCCAGCCCTGGCCGGGCTCCCCGATGACGTCCTCGTCCGGTACGAACACCTCGTCCAGGAACAGCTCGGCGAAGGCCGGCTTGCCGTCGAGCCGCCCGATGGGCCGGACCGAGACCCCCGGCGCCGACAGGTCGAACATCAGATACGTCAGCCCGTGGTGCGGCTTCGCCGCCCCGGGATCCGTGCGGAAGATGCCGAACGCCCGGTCCGCGAAGGCGGCCCGGGACGACCAGGTCTTCTGCCCCGAGAGCAGCCAGCCGCCGTCCGTGCGCACCGCCCGCGAACGCAGCGAGGCCAGGTCCGAACCCGACTCCGGCTCGGACCACGCCTGCGCCCAGATCACCTCACCGCTCGCCATCGACGGCAGGACCCGGGCCCGCTGCTCGTCCGTGGCGTGGTCGAAGAGCGTCGGGGCGAGGAGGTTGATGCCGTTCTGCGAGACCCGGCCGGGGCCGCCCGCCGCGTAGTACTCCTCCTCGAAGATCAGCCACCGGAAGATGTCGACGCCCCGGCCGCCGTACTCGGCCGGCCAGGAGACGACCGACCAGCGGTCCGCGTACAGCCTCGCCTCCCACTCCCGGTGCGCGGCGAAGCCCGCGGCGGTCTCCAGCGACGGCAGCGGAGCGGCGGGTACGTTGGCCCGCAGCCACCTGCGCGCCTCGGCCCGGAACGCCGCCTCCTGTTCCGTGCACGACAGATCCATCAGCCGTCCGCCTTCTTCTTCATCGCGGCGATGTCCATGCCGCCGAGCGGGTCCGCCGCCGTCTCGGCGTTGTGCGCATGGGCGAGGTGGTGCAGCCCGAAGACGGAGTCCATCCCGGTGTGCATCCCCTGGAGGTCCTCGGCCTGATTGACCGCGCGCTTGGTGAGGGCCAGCCCGAGCCGCGGCATCGCGGCGATCCGCAGCGCCAACTCATGTGTGGAATCGGCGAGTTCGCCGCGTTCCACCACCTTGTTCACCATGCCGACCTCGTACGCCCGGCGGGCGCTCATCCGGTCGCCGGTGTACAGGAACTCCTTCGCGATCCGGGGCGGCATCACCCACGGGTGGGCGAAGTACTCGACACCGGGGATGCCCATCCGCACCACCGGATCGGCGAAGAAGGCGTCCTCGCTCGCCACGATCAGGTCGCAGATCCAGGCGAGCATCAGCCCGCCGGCCACGCACGCGCCCTGGACGGAGGCGATGACCGGCTTCGGCAGCTCGCGCCACCGCCGGCACATGCCCAGATAGACCTCCGACTCGCGGGCGAAGCGGCTCTCCGCGCCGGTCTTGTCGGAGTGGTCCCACCACAGGCCCGCCCTGCGCTCGAAGGGCAGATGCGCGTCGCGCTCGGGCGTGCCGATGTCATGGCCCGCCGAGAAGTGCTCCCCGGCGCCCGCCAGCACGGCCACCTTGACTTCGGAGTCCTCGGCGGCCCGGTAGAACGCGTCGTCCAGGGCGTAGGTCATGGCCGAGTTCTGGGCGTTGCGGTAGCGCGGGCGGTTCAGGGTGATGTACGCGACCGGGCCGCGGCGCTCGTACAGCACCGGGCCGTCCCGGTGGCCGGCGGCGGAGGGGTCATGGGCAGAGGGCATCGGCTCATCCTTCCCTAACAAGTGTTTGGTAGGTTAACGTACGGGCACGAGCACCGTCGAGGATCCGAAGGGCCGGGACCGAGGAGGTACGGGCGTGAGCGCACCGCAGTACGTATCCGGGCACGGGCTGCTGGCCGGCCGCACCGCCGTCGTCACCGCGGCCGCGGGCGCCGGCATCGGCGGCGCCACCGCCCGCCGATTCCTGGAGGAGGGCGCCCGCATCGTCATCGGCGACGCGCACGCCCGCCGGCTGAAGGAGACCGAGCAGGCCTTCGCCGAGGAGTTCGGCGCGGACCGCGTCGCCGCACTGCCCTGCGACGTCACCGACGAGACCCAGGTCCGGGCCCTCTTCGAACTCGCCGAACGGACCCACGGCGGCCTCGACATCGTCGTCAACAACGCCGGACTCGGCGGCACCGCCGAACTCACCGAGATGACCGACGAACAGTGGACCAAGGTCCTCGACGTCACCCTGAACGGCACCTTCCGCTGCACCCGGGCCGCCCTGCGCTCCCTCAAGGCGGCGGGCCGCGGCGGCATCGTCGTCAACAACGCCTCCGTCGTCGGCTGGCGCGCCCAGAGCGGCCAGGCGCACTACGCCGCCGCGAAGGCGGGCGTCATGGCGCTCACCCGGTGCGCCGCGATAGAGGCCGCCGAGTACGGCGTACGCGTCAACGCCGTCGCGCCCAGCCTCGCCATGCACCCGCACCTGGTGAAGGTCACCTCCGCCGAACTGCTCGACGAACTGACCGCGAAGGAGGCCTTCGGCCGGTACGCCGAGCCGTGGGAGGTCGCCAACGTCATCGTCTTCCTCGCCAGCGACTACTCCTCGTACCTGACCGGCGAGGTCGTCTCCGTAAGCAGTCAGCGTGCCTGACCGTGCGACGGCCGGGGCATCCGCGACGGCGGCCGCCGGGCGGAGAATGGTCGGGTGCCTACCAAGAAGAAGCCCCAGGTGACCCCCTCGCCCGAGCGGCGCCGTGAACTGCTCGCCACCGCGGCCGAGGTCTTCGCCGCCCAGGGATACAACGCCACCACCGTCCGCAGGATCGCGGACGAGGCCGGGATGCTCGCGGGCAGCCTCTACTACCACTTCGATTCCAAGGAATCGATGATCGACGAGATCCTCTCGACCTTCCTCACCGAACTCTGGGCGGGGTACGACACGGTGCTCGCCGCCGGGCTGCCCCCCAGGCAGACCATCGAGGCGCTCGTCACCGAGTCCTTCCGGGAGATCGACCGGCACCGTGCCGCGGTCGCCATCTACCAGAAGGAGTCCAGGCATCTGGCCGCGCAGCCGCGCTTCCAGTACCTCGCCGACTCCCAGCAGAAGTTCGAGAAGGCCTGGCTCGGCACGCTGGAACGCGGCGTCGCCGACCACAGCTTCCGCGCCGACCTCGACATCCGCCTCACCTACCGCTTCGTCCGCGACACCGTCTGGGTCGCCGCGTCCTGGTACCGGCCGGGCGGACTGCACAGCCCCGAGGAGATCGCCCGCCAGTACCTCTCGATGGTCCTGGACGGCATCGCCCTCGACACCTGACCCCACCCGCGCTCACCAAGGAGCAGCAGTCATGGCCGAGGCATACATAGTCGAAGCGGTACGCACCCCGGTCGGCCGACGCGGGGGCGGCCTCGGCGCCGTCCACCCCGCCGACCTCGGCGCCCATGTCCTCAAGGCCCTCGTCGAACGGACCGGGATCGATCCGGCCGCCGTGGAGGACGTGGTCTTCGGCTGCCTCGACACCGTCGGACCGCAGGCCGGTGACATCGCCCGCACCTGCTGGCTGGCGGCCGGACTGCCCGAGGAGGTCCCCGGCGTGACCATCGACCGGCAGTGCGGCTCCTCCCAGCAGGCCCTGCACTTCGCCGCCCAGGGCGTCCTCTCCGGCACCCAGGACCTGGTCGTCGCGGGCGGCACCCAGTCCATGACGCAGATCCCCATCGCCTTCGCCTCCCGCCAGGCCGCCGAACCCCTCGGGCTGACGCAGGGCCCGTACGCGGGCAGCGAAGGCTGGCACGCCCGGTACGGCGACGCACCGGTCAACCAGTTCCACGGCGCCCAACTGATCGCCGAGAAGTGGGGCATCGGCCGCCTGGACATGGAGGAGTTCGCGCTCCGCTCCCACCGGCGCGCGATCCGCGCCATCGACGAGGGCCGCTTCGCCCGCGAGACCGTCGCCCTCGGCGACGTCACCACCGACGAGGGGCCGCGCCGCGACACCACCCTGGAGAAGATGGCGGCGCTGAAGCCGGTCCTGGACGGCGGCACGATCACCGCCGCGTGCTCCTCGCAGATCTCCGACGGCGCCGCCGCCGTGCTCATCGCCTCCGAGCGCGCCGTGGCCGAGCACGGCCTCACCCCGCGCGCCCGCGTCCACCACCTCTCGGTACGCGGCGAGGACCCGATCCGCATGCTGTCGGCACCCATCCCGGCCACCGTGTACGCGCTCGAGAAAGCCGGAATGACCATTGACGACATCGACCTGGTCGAGATCAACGAGGCATTCGCCCCCGTCGTCCTGGCCTGGCTGAAGGAGACCGGGGCCGACCCCGACCGGGTCAACGTCAACGGCGGCGGGATCGCCCTCGGTCACCCGCTCGGCGCAACCGGAGCGAAATTGATGACGACACTCCTGCACGAACTGGAACGCACCGGCGGCCGCTACGGGCTGCAGACCATGTGCGAGGGCGGCGGCCAGGCGAACGTGACGATCATCGAACGGCTCTGAGCGCCGATCCGTCCCGAACCACGGCCGCCGGGCCGCTCCGACACCCGTCGCGACAAGGATTCCGGCGGCCTTTCGAACCCCTCCCGGCCAGTTACCGCAAGGGCCCGGGCCAAAGACCGCCGACCGGCCGCGCGGCGTGTTCCCACCGCGGACCGACGGAACGTGCTACGGTTGCCGAGTTGCAGTTTTGGTACCCATGAACTTTATGTGCGCCTGACGGGAATGCTTCCTCAGGCGCATTATTGTTTTCCGGCTTTCTCCGGATGGGGCTCAATGCGGCGACTTGAAATTCGTAAAGTGCGGATTTCCGGCACTGCACCTCTTTTAGGAGAATGACATGGCTACTGGAACCGTGAAGTGGTTCAACTCGGAAAAGGGCTTCGGCTTCATCGAGCAGGACGGCGGCGGCGCCGACGTCTTCGCCCACTACTCCAACATCGCCACCTCGGGCTTCCGTGAGCTCCAGGAGGGCCAGAAGGTCTCCTTCGACGTCACGCAGGGCCAGAAGGGCCCGCAGGCGGAGAACATCGTCCCGGCCTAATTGCCGGACGCGTACCTCGCAGCCGGGGCCCGCACCGTGAAGGTGCGGGTCCCGGTTTGTGCTGTCCCCGGGACATGCCGGAACAAGCGCGCCCGCCCACGGCGCCCCGGCAGCCCACCGCAGTTCCCCGCAGTCCCACGCAGTTCTCAGGAATCCCCAGGACTCCTCAGGAATCCCCCAGGAGGGCAATTCCGTATGACCCGCTCCGAACGCCAGGACCGACCCGCCCGCAACCGCCCGTCGAGGGGGCGCGGCACGGCCCCGGCAAAGGCAACCGCTAAGGGTTCCGGCAAGGGATCCGGCAAGGCGTCGCCCCGTCGCAGGGCCACGCCGCCGCAGGGCGAATTCGCCCTGCCGGAAACCATGACCCCCGCACTGCCCGCCGTAGAGGCGTTCGCCGAGCTGGACATGCCCGCAGCCCTGCTGAAGACCCTTGCCGCGCAGGGCGTCACCGATCCGTTCCCGATCCAGGGCGCCACCCTGCCGAACTCGCTCGCCGGCCGGGACATCCTCGGCCGCGGCCGCACCGGCTCCGGCAAGACCCTCGCCTTCGGCCTCGCCCTGCTGGCCCGCACCGCCGGACGGCGCGCCGAGCCGAAGGCGCCGCTGGCGCTCGTCCTCGTCCCGACCCGCGAGCTCGCCCAGCAGGTCACCGACGCGCTGACGCCGTACGCGACGTCCGTGAACCTGCGCCTGGCCACCGTCGTCGGCGGCATGTCGATCACCAAGCAGTCCGGCACGCTCCGCCGCGGCGCCGAGGTGCTCGTCGCCACGCCCGGACGGCTGAAGGACCTCATCGAGCGCGGCGACTGCCGCCTCGACCAGGTCGCCATCACCGTCCTCGACGAGGCCGACCAGATGGCCGACATGGGCTTCATGCCGCAGGTCGTCGCCCTGCTCAAGCAGGTCGAGCCGGACGGCCAGCGGATGCTGTTCTCCGCGACGCTCGACAAGAACATCGACCGGCTGGTCAAGATGTTCCTGACCGACCCCGTCGTGCACTCGGTCGATCCGTCCGCCGGCGCCGTCACCACCATGGAGCACCACGTGCTCCATGTGATCGACGAGACCGACAAGAAGGCCGTCGCCACGAAGATCGCCGCCCGCGACGGCCGGGTGATCATGTTCGTCGACACCAAGCGTGCCGCCGACCGGTTCGCCAAGCGGCTGCTCGCCAGCGGCGTACGGGCCGCCGCCCTGCACGGCGGGCGCTCGCAGCCGCAGCGCAACCGGACCCTGGACCAGTTCAAGAACGGCCAGGTCACCGCGCTCGTGGCGACGAACGTGGCGGCTCGCGGCATCCACGTCGACGACCTCGACCTGGTCGTGAACGTGGACCCGCCGACCGACCACAAGGACTACCTCCACCGCGGCGGGCGCACCGCGCGCGCCGGGGAGTCCGGCAGCGTCGTCACCCTGGTGCTGCCCGAGGAGAAGCGGGACATGACCCGGCTGATGGCCGACGCGGGCATCGCCCCGAAGACCACCCGGATCAAGTCCAGCGACGAGGAGCTCACCCGGATCACCGGGGCCCGTGAGCCGTCCGGTGTCGCGATCGTCGTCGAGGTCCCGCAGCCGACCCCGCCGAAGCAGCGCACGCGGTCGGGCGGGGCCGCGGCGGGCGGCACCGGCTTCCGCTCGGGCAGCCGCGGCCGGGGCCGTCGCGGTGGTGCCGGACAGGGCGGCGGCGAGGCCCGCGGCACGGGCGGCGCCTCCCGCACCGCGGGTACGGGCGGCGCTGCCCGCAGCGCGGGCTCGGGCGGCGGCCGTGGCAACGGCGAGTCGCGCGGAGCCGGTGCCGGGCGCTCCGGAGCCGGACGCGGCGGCGCGGCGGTGGGACGCGGCCGCAGGGCCGCGTAGCCGTACGCACCGACACGCGGCGAGGGTCTTTCGTTTGGATCAGGCCTGATCCAAACGAGAGGCCCCGGGGGCGCCCGGAGAGATCAGGGCGCCCCTCGCCTGTCCGCACCCGCAGCTACACCTCCGCGCCCATGGCGCGCGTCACCGCGCCCAGCGCCTCATGGGCCTCGGCCATCACCCGTTCCACCAGCTCCGCGCAGCTGGGCAGATCCTCGATCAGGCCCGCCACCTGGCCCGATGCCATCACCCCCAGATCCGTCCGGCCGTCGACCATGGACGCCTTCAGGAGCATCGGTGTGTTGGCCGCCAGCAGGACCTGGCTCCACGACAGGTCCTTGCCGTGCTTCATCGCGAGACCGTCACGCACCATCCGGGACCAGCCCGTCCCGGAGATCCGCCGGAAGCCCGCCGCCCGGCGCACCGCCCGGGTCAACGCCCGGACCCGGCCCGCGTTCTCCAGCGCGGCGACCATCTCCGTACGCAGCATCCGGTGCGGGAGCCCGTCCACCGCCCTGGTGACCGTGATGTCCTTGACGCCCGCCGCCAGATACCGGGCCTTCACCGCGTCCGGCACGGTCGAGTCCGACGTCAGCAGGAACCGGGTACCCATCGCGATGCCCGCCGCCCCGTACGCCAGCGCCGCGACCAGGCCCCGGCCGTCGTGGAAGCCGCCCGCCGCGACCACCGGGATGTCCACGGCGTCGACCACCTGGGGCAGCAGCACGCTGGTCGCCACCTCGCCGGTGTGCCCGCCGCCTTCGCCGCCCTGCACGATCACCGCGTCCGCGCCCCATGCCGCGACCTTCTCGGCGTGACGCCTGGCGCCGACCGACGGGATCACGACCACACCCGCGTCCTTCAGCTCGGCGATGAGCTCCTTCGAGGGGGCCAGCGCGAAGGACGCGACCTTCACCCCCTCGTCGACGATGATCCGTACCCGCTCGCGCGCGTCGCCCGCGTCGGCGCGCAGATTGACGCCGAACGGCTCGTCCGTACGGGACCTGACCTCCCGCACCGCTGCCCGCAGCTGCTGGGTGGTCATCGTCGCGGAGGCCAGGATGCCGAGTGCGCCCGCCCGGGCCGTGGCGGAGACCAGACGGGGGCCCGCGACCCAGCCCATGCCGGTCTGGACGATGGGGTGGCGGATGCCGACGAGGTCCGTGAGCGCCGTCCGCATCAGACCCTGACCTCGCGGTTCAGGGTGCCCCGCGGGTCGATGACCTCGCGGATCAGGGACAGTTCCTCGGCGGTCGGCTCCCGGGTGCACGGGACGTCGTCCGCGACCGTGAGCGCGAAACCGGTGGCCTCGCGGACCTGGTCGACGGTGACGCCGGGGTGCAGCGAGGCCAGGCGCATCGAACGGTCCGGGGTCGCGAAGTCGAGGACGCAGAGATCGGTCACGACGCGCGGGATGCGGTGGTAGCGGGTCGCCGACGGACCGGCCGCCGCGGCACTGTCGTAACCGACCCCGCAGATCATGTCGACGCGCTCGACGAAGACCCGGGGGGAGTGCCTGGGAACCCAGTAACTGACCGGGTTGTTCAGGGTGTTGACCGGGGCGCCGCGCACGCCGAGCAGCTGGCGGGACGGCTGTTCCCAGTCACCGATGCAGGAGATGTTCTGGTTGCCGAACCGGTCGATCTGGCTCGCGCCCATCATCACGTGACGCCTGCCGCCGGTGACCATGGTGAGGTGATGACGGTAGGGCAGCCAGCCCTCCGTCGTACCGTCCGGGCCGACGAGCAGCGCCTCGCCGTCGGTGAGCAGCAGATCGGGCGAGAAGGTGCGCCTGGCGAGCCGGGCGCCGACGGACGGGACGATGCCCATGGGGCTGGCGAGCACCTCGCCGTTGTCGCGCCAGGCCTCGGCGCAGGCGATCACGCAGTACTCGGCCCGGGTGGCCGCGGTCGTGTTCACGGTCGGGTTCTCCGTGGTCATTTCTGCTCCTCGTGCCAGGTCCGGACGGCCGACTGGTAGCTCTTCTCGTCGCCCCCGGCGGGCAGGAAGCGCTCGCTGAAGGCGGCCCAGGCGTCGGGGTCGGCGGCGGCGGTCGCGTACGCCTTCTGGAACGCCTCGTCGCGCGGGTGGTCGGGCACGCAGGAGGTGAAGTGCGCGCCGTTCGGGGTCTCGACGACACCGGTGACGGAGTGCCGTTTGACGAGGAGGGTCTGCGGGGCGGCGTTCCCGGTCAGCTCGGCCGTCTCCACGAGGCGTTCGCAGGACACGTACGCGGTGTCCGCGGCCTCGCAGAAGAGGTCGTCGAAGTACGGGTCGGGGCCGAGGTACTGGCCGTTGCCGAACCGGTCGGCGCGGTTCATGTGGACCAGCGCGGCGTCCATCCGCAGTGCGGGCATCGCGACGAACTCCTCGCCGTCCGCGTACGGCGAAACGACCGTGCGCAGGCCCGGGTTGACCCGCATCACGTCGGAGCCGATCCCGGCGCGCACGGGGAGGAACGGCAGCCGGTTCGCGGCGGCGTGCAGCCCCCACATGAACATGGCCTCGTCGATCTCCATCAGTTCGAACGCGCCGCGCTGGCGGGCCGCCCTGAAGTGGGGTTCGAGCGGGATCGAGTCGAGGGTGGCGAACGCCGCGACCAGTTTCCGGATCCTGCCGGCTGCGGCGAGCAGACCCACGTCGGGGCCGCCGTACGAGACCACGGTGAGATCGGTGATCCCGGAGCGGAGCAGTGCCCGCACCAGCGCCATGGGTTTGCGGCGTGAGCCCCAGCCGCCGATGCCGATCGTCATCCCGCTGCTGAGCCGGGAGACGACGTCGTCGGCCGTCATGGTCTTGTCGGTCATGGTCATGCCTCAGGCCTCCTTGCCGAACGTTTCGCGGACGCGGCCGGCGACGCCGCTGAGGTTGGCCTCGAAGGTGAAGCCCTGCTCGAAGCGGTAGCTGCGGCGTACGTCCACCGGGTCGATGCCGTTGATGGCGGCCTTGGCCAGCCGGATCAGATACCCGTCCTTGCGGGCTATCTCGCCCGCCAGCTCCAGTGCCGCACCGAGGAGTTCATCGCGCGGTACGACCTTCCAGACCGAGCCGTGGGCGTGCAGTTCGGCGGCGGTGGCGGTGCGCGAGGTGTAGTAGAGCGCGCGCATCAGATGCTGGGGCACCAGCCGGGCCAGATGGGTCGCCGCGCCGAGCGCGCCCCGGTCCAGTTCGGGCAGGCCGAACGTGGCGTCGTCGCTCGCCACGATCGCGTCCGCGTTGCCGACGAGGCCGATGCCGCCGCCGAGGCAGAAGCCGTTCACCGCGGCGACGACCGGGACCTCGCACTCGTACACGGCGGCGAACGCCTCGTAGCAGCCGCGGTTGGCGCCGATCAGGGTGTCGTGCCCGGTGTCGCGCTGCATCTCCTTGATGTCGACGCCCGCGTTGAATCCGCGTCCGGCGGCGGCCAGCACCACACAGCGGACCTCGGGATCGCGGCCCGCCGCGCGGAGTGCGTCGGCGAGGTCGTACCAGCCCTGCACGGGCAGAGCGTTGACGGGTGGCTGGTCGACCGTGACGAGTCGGATGCCCTTGCCGGGACTTGCGGTGGAGACACCCATGAGCGAATCAGCTACCTTCCCACCAAACATTTGTTAGGTGTGGAAGGTAGCAGCCTGCCCCCGCATCGCCAACAAGGAGGCGAGTGATGACTGGTCTGTGCGACGGCCGCGTGGTGATCGTGACGGGTGCGGGGCGCGGGCTCGGCCGGGCCCATGCGCTCGCCTTCGCCGCCGAGGGTGCGAAGGTGGTCGTCAACGATCTGGGGGTCGGCCCCGGCGGCGACGGCGGCTCGTCCGGACCGGCCCGGCAGGTGGTCGACGAGATCGTGGCGGCGGGTGGCGAGGCGGTCGCCCACGGGGGCGACATCGCCACGACCGAAGGGGCGGTTTCACTGGTCGCGGCCGCGCTGGAGACCTTCGGACGGCTGGACACGCTGGTCAACAACGCGGGATTCCTGCGCGACCGGATGCTGGTGAATCTGGACGAGGACGACTGGGACGCCGTGATGCGGGTCCATCTCAAGGGCCACTTCCTGCCGTTGAAGCATGCGTCCGCGTACTGGCGGGCCGAGGTGAAGGCGGGCCGCGCTCCGGCGGCCCGGGTGATCAACACCGGTTCCGGCGCGGGGCTGCTCGGCAGCGTCGGCCAGGGCAACTACTCCGCCGCGAAGGCCGGGATCGTCGGCCTCACGCTGGTCGCCGCCGCGGAAATGGGCCGGTACGGGGTCCAGGTCAACGCGATCGCCCCGGCGGCCCGGACCCGGATGACCGAGCAGACGTTCGCGCAGGCGATGGCGGCACCGGGGGAGGGGGAGTTCGACGCGATGGCCCCCGAGAACGTGTCCCCGCTGGTGGTGTGGCTCGGCTCGGCCGCGAGCGACGGGGTGACCGGGCGGGTCTTCGAGGTGGAGGCCGGCCGGATCACGGTCATGGAGGGCTGGCGCCCGGGTCCTTCCGTGGACCGCAGGGCCCGGTGGGCGCCGGCGGAGGCGGGGGAGGCGGCACGGAAGCTGCTGTCGGAGGCGGAGCCGGCGCAGCCGGTGTACGGGGCGGAGTAGGGCCTGTCCGGCCCTGATCCGCCGGACGGGCCCCGGCGGTACGCCGAGTGGGGGCGGCTTCGCGGACTTCGGCCCGGCCGGTGTCACTCCGCCCGCGGGCCCGGGAGATGGCGCCGCACCTTGTTGCTGGGGTCGGCCCCCAGCCGGTCGGCTCTCCGGCCCACTTCCCGCGGGTCCAGAATGCTCAGGGCCCGCCAGGCCTCGGCGCGTACGCGGGCCTTGGGGTGGGCCGTGAAGTCCAGGATCCGAGGCACGTCGCACGCGCTGCCCAGGTCGGCCAGCCCGCCGAGCGCGCCGATGGCGGTCGCGGCCGGGACGGAAGCCGGTGCCAGGGCGTCGCGATACACCTGCGGCGCGAGATCCGTGTGCCCGCGGGCGTACAGCGTGGCGCGGGCGTGGTAGCGGATCCGGGCGTCCGGGTCGAGCACGGCCCGCCGCACCTGTGCCTCGCCCTGCGGGCTGCGGGCCCTGGCCCGCAGGGCCCGCAGGCGTATGCGGGGGCTGCTGCTGCCTTCGAGGAGCGGAAGCAGTGCGTCCTGCTCGGCCGGTGTCAGCCGCGAGGACGTGGCGGTGCGGGCTGCCCACTGCCACAGGGCGGGGTCCCGGGTCGTGAAGGCGGTCCCGACGGCCGTGACCGGATCGGTCCGGGCGAGCCACCGCAGACAACTCCCGCGCATCAGGGGGTCGTCCGACCGGGCACCCCGCCACAGCGCGTCCGTCCCGGCGCGGTGGAGAAGGTCCTCCACCGCGGTCAGTACCCGGCCGGGCCTGCGGCGTCCGCGCAGACCGTCGATGAGGGGGAGAAGCTGGACGAGGAGCTCCACGTGTTCGGGACCCAGCCGTGCGGCCACCGCGCCCTGCGCGAGAACCCGCACCTCCTCGACCGGATCGTTCAGCCGCAGCAGGAGGAAGGGCACCGCGAAGGGGTCCGCGGTGCCGGCGAGGCGTGCGACGCCCGCCTCCCGCAGATATCCCGACCGGTCGAACGACATCAGGGCCGCCACGGCCGTGCCGTGCCGCTCGGCCGTCGCGTCGTCGGGCGCCTGATCACCGGGCAGGGCACCGTGATCGACTGCGCCGAGACTGTAGTGCCGGCTTCGGTAGCCCGATTCGAGCCGGATCAGTTCGTGCGGAGTCACCCTTCGGAGCACATCGTCGAGACGACGCGCCGCCAGGGCGGGCTCCTCGTCCCACGAGAGGATCACGCGGACGACGTCGTCCAGAAGCCACGCCCAACCGACCCCGGAGACTGTCATCCCGTCCTCCCCCGCACGCCCGTGGCTGTTCCCGGTCCGCCCCGAAGGTTACGCGGCCGTCGGCACCGCCGGACGGGCCGTACGGCGGAGGAACCCGGGCCACGGGGCTGCCGCGGCGGCGCGGTTCAGGTGCTGCAGTCCAGGACGGTCCGGCACAGCCCGCACCGGGCCCGCACCCGGCCGCGTACCGGAACACGGATGCGCTGGTGGCAGGCCGGGCACGCGAAGGAGACCCGCAGTCCGTCCGGGCCGCCCTCGAAGGTGTACGGAACACCGGGGGCCGCGGGGGCGTCCGGATGGTCCTGGGCGTGCCGCCGGTCCTTCGCGTAACGGCGGCGGCCCGCCCAGCCCGCCGCCGTGAGCGGCGGCTGCCGGGTGTCCTGGAGGGCCTGTGCCCGTCCCTTCGTGTAGGCCGTGTAGGCCTGCGGGCTGGTGAACCACGGTGACGGGTCCTCGTCGAAGGCCAGCGCCCGCTTGGCGAGGACGTACCCGAACTCCTCCGGGGTGAGATAGCCGAGCTTCTGGCTGGAGACCCGGTCCTCGCGGAAGGCGTCGAGCAGCAGCCACCCCGCGCCCAGGTACGTGGTCACGGTGTCGGTGAGGATCTCGTTGTCGCGCGTACCGGGGAACTCCAGGCCGAGGCGGTGCAGCAGCACATGTGTGACCTCGTGCGAGAGCGCGGCGCCGATGTCCCTGCGGTGGGTGCGGAAACGGTCGTTGAGTTCGACGAAGTACTCGGGGCCCGCGGCCAGTTCGACACCGGCGGCGTGCTCCATCGGCCGGAAGCCGACGATCATGCGGGCGTCCGGCAGATGCAGGTGCTGGACCACCGCCCGCGCCACCCGCTGGGTGCCGAGATACAGGTCGTCCTGGTCGTCGAAGGCGGCGTCGACGGGGGCGAGGCTCGTGGCGTAGCCGCGGACACCGTCGTACGACAGCCGCCGGTACAGCGCCGTGATCGCGGACCGGACCGTTTCGAGGTGCGGGAATCCATGAACCACCGGACTGCCGGTGCTCCGGCCGTCGTCCGCCACGTCCCACCCCCATCCGCGAGGCCCGACCGGATTTCACTGTAGCCGGAACGCCGTGGGTGATCTTGGCCGGAAAGTGAACCTTGTGGGCGCCGTGATCATTTCCCGATAATCCGAACCACGCCTTTGTCGGGAGCATGACTATCGGTGCGGTGCTGTGCCGCACACGGTCGGCACCCGGCCCGGGCGCAGGCACTCCCCACAAGTACCCCCCACAAGCACCCCCCACGAAAGAAGGCAGTCTCTTGAAGCAGCTTCTGCGTGCCGTGAAGAGATGTTCCGTCATAGCCGCCGTCGTCCTCGCGGCTGTCAGCCTCCAGCCCGCCGGGGCCTCCGCGGCCCCCCAGCCGGTCGTCGGCGGAACCCGCGCCGCCCAGGGCGAATTCCCGTTCATGGTCCGGCTCTCGATGGGCTGCGGCGGCGCTCTCTACGCCAAGGACATCGTTCTCACCGCCGCGCACTGCGTGGACGGCTCGGGCAACAACACCTCCATCACCGCCACCGCGGGCGTCGTCGACCTGCAGTCCTCCAGCGCGATCAAGGTCAAGTCCACCGAGGTCCTCCAGGCCCCCGGCTACGACGGCGCGGGCAAGGACTGGGCGCTCATCAAGCTCGCCAAGCCCATCGACCTGCCGACCCTGAAGATCGCCACCAACACCTCGTACAACAACGGCGACTTCACCATCGCAGGCTGGGGCGCCGCCAGCGAGGGCGGCGCCCAGCAGCGCTACCTGCTCAAGGCCTCCGTGCCCTTCGTCTCCGACGCCGACTGCCAGGCCGCGTACGGCAGCAGCCTCATCCCCGGTGAGGAGATCTGCGCCGGACTGCTCGACACCGGCGGCGTCGACACCTGCCAGGGCGACTCCGGCGGCCCCATGTTCCGCAAGGACAACGCCGGAGCCTGGATCCAGGTGGGCATCGTCAGCTGGGGCCAGGGCTGCGCCGAGCCCGGCTACCCCGGCGTGTACAGCGAGGTCTCGACGTTCGCCACCGACATCGCGTCCGCGGCAGCCACGCTCTGACCCCGGCCCCGGCCGGTTCCTGAATCACACCTGAACATCCCCGGGGGTGCCCGTCCGGACAGGCACCCCCGGGCCCAGCTCCGCGTACGGCGCGCCCGCGCCCTCCAGCTCCAGCACCCACACCTCGTTGACACCCTCCCGCAGCACCGGCCCCGGCACGTACAGAGTCCGCTGCGCGCCCAACGACCAGTAGCGCCCCAGGCAGAAGCCGTTCACCCAGACGAACCCACGCGTCCAGCCCGGCAGTTCGAGCCCCGCATGCCCGGTGCCGGCCGCCCCGGAGACCTCGAACGTCCCCCGGAACAGCCCGGTGGGCCCGGCCCCCTCGGCACTGCCGAACGCCACCCCGGCCAGCGCGTCCGGCTCCTCGAACGCCTCCAGCCGCAGCGCCCGCGCCCGCACCCCGTGCAGGAACTGCCGCTCGTGCCGCACCCCGCCCGTGATCCCCTTGGGCTCACCGAGCCGCGGCCCGTAATTGACCCGGCCCAGCGACTCCACCCACAGCTCGACCTCCGCAGGCCCGGCCACCGGCTCGTCCAGGGTGCAGTTCTCCTCGGTCAGCACACCCTCCCGGACCCCGTCCACATACACCACGGCCCGGTCCCGGAGCCCCGCCACACTCAGCTCGTAGGGCCGGCGCGGACCGGGCACAGCCACCTGGTAGCGCACCAGACCCCGGTCGACACCCAGCTCCTCGAAGGTCGGCGGAACACCGGACGGCGCCGCCTCCTCGTCACCCAGCGCGTCCAGCACGGCATTCAGCGGCGCCCAGTCCGTCAGCTCGGCCCGCACCGGAACCGCAAGCCCGACCGGCTCGGGCGGCAACTCCGGAAGCGGCCCGTCCGCGTACTCGGCGAGCACCTCGCGGAACAGCCGGAACTTCTCCGTGGGACGGCCGTACTCGTCGATCGGCGCGTCGTAGTCGTACGACGTCACCGTCGGCAGGAAGTCCTGGTCCTGGATCGGACCGGACCGGTTCGCCCCCGCCCACCCGGCGAAGTTCGTCCCCCCGTGCGCCATGTAGATGTTCACCGACGCCCCGCACTCCAGGATCTCCCGCAGCGCCTCGGTGGCCTGCGCCGGCTTCCGCACGATCGGCTCGGCACCCCAGTGCTCGAACCACCCGCACCAGAACTCCATGCACATCAGCGGCCCCTTCGGCTGATGGCGGCGCAGCACCTCGAACGCCTCCCGCGCACCCGACCCGAAGTTCGCCGTGGCCAGCAGCCCCGGCACGGAACCGCCCGTGAGCATGTGGTCCTCCGGCCCGTCGGACGTGAACAGCGGCACGGTCACCCCGCGCTCACGCAGCATCCCGGCCACCCGCTGGAGGTAGACCTGATCGGAGCCGTAGCTCCCGTACTCGTTCTCCGCCTGGACCATGATCACCGGCCCGCCGCGCCCGATCTGCCGCTGCACCACCTGCGGCAGCAACGCCGTGAACCACCGCTCCACGGCACCCAGGTACTCCGCGTCACGGGACCGCACCCGCCGACCGAACCGCCCCGTCACCCAGACCGGCAGACCACCGTTCTCCCACTCGGCACAGATGTACGGCCCCGGCCGGACGATCGCCCACAGCCCGGCCCGCTGCGCCGCGTCCAGGAACCGGCCGAGCGCCGCCACATCCCGGAACCGGCCGGGCTGCGGCTCATGCAGATTCCACGGCACATACGTCTCGACACAATTGAGACCCATGGCGCGCAGCATCGACAGCCGGTGATCCCACTGCGCCTCATGAACCCGGAAGTAATGCAGGGCCCCCGACAGCAGCCGTACGGGCTTTCCGTCGAGCCGGAAGTGGTCGTCCCCCACGGTGAAGTCAGCCATCGTGCTCGTACTCTCCTGTGCGTGCGGTCCCCCGGAACCGCACGGCCCGGGCCCGTACGACAGCACGCACCACGGAGCGGGCGAACCCGGGAGGAATGTTGCCACCCACCTTCGCCCCCTGGCGCCCGGCCGGTCCATGGACAAAGATCACTGCTGTTTGGACACAATTGTTCGGACCAGCGAAAAGAAATCGGACCAGCGCAACGAAAGGGGAGGAAGGAAGGCCGATGTACCACACCTGGATGCGTTTCTTCACTCCCAGCCCGCTCCACCACCGGCTGGGCCTCGTCTGCCTGGGCGTGGGACTCCAGCACGGCGCACTGCCGACCGTCGGCCCCCGCACCCTGGACCACCACGTGGCCGTCGTCATCAACTCCGGCAGCGGCTGGTTCACCAACCCCGACGGCCGCCGGGTACGCGTCACCGCACCCAGCCTGATCTGGCTCACACCCGGCACCCCGCACCACTACGGCGCCGACCCGGGCACCGGCTGGGACGAGAGCTTCGTCGACTTCACCGGCCCCGCCACCGCCACCTACACCGAACTCGGCTACATCGAGCCCGACCGCCCGCTCGTCCCGCTCGCCGACACGGCGGGCCCACGCTCCGCGATCGGACGCATCGTACGCGCGGCACGGCGCGGCAACCCGCTGCTGGAGGTCGAGACCGGCGCCGCCGTCCATGAACTCCTCGTCGCCCTGCGCCGGGCCCGCGCCGATGTCAGCCCCGACGGCGACCCCGTACTCCAGGCCCTCGCCCGCGACGCCTTCCAGCCACTGTCCGTCGCCGAGCACGCGGCACGGCACAGCATGACCCCCGCCGAACTGCGCACGGCGGTACGCCGGGGCGCCGGGTGCAGCCCCAAGGACTACCTCCTCGGCATCCGGCTCGGCCGCGCCAAGGAGCTCCTCGCCGCCACTGACCTGCCGGTCGCCGCTGTCGCCCGACGCGTCGGCTACGACGACCCGGCGTACTTCTCCCGCCTCTTCGCCCGCCGGGTCGGCGCCGCCCCGGTCCGCTTCCGCGAACAGCAGGGCCGCAACGTGCCCGGCGGCTGGAGCGACCAGGTTCCGGACCCGGAGCACCCACCGACGATCACCCCGCTGGGCCCGGCCGTCTAAGCTCGCTGACCATGACCACCAGGGACATCGACGAGTCCGTGAGCGCGGAACTGAACCGGCTGCGCGAGAGCATCGACAACATTGACGCCGCTGTTGTCCATATGCTCGCCGAGCGCTTCAAGTGCACCCAGCAGGTCGGCCACCTCAAGGCCGCCCACCAGCTCCCCCCGGCCGACCCGGCCCGCGAGAGCAGGCAGATCGAACGGCTGAGGCAGCTCGCGGAGAGCGCGCACCTGGACCCGGCCTTCGCCGAGAAGCTGCTGAACTTCATCGTGGCGGAGGTCATCCGTCACCACGAACGGATCGCGGAGGAATCGGCGACGAACGCGAAGGCTACTGGCCGGGAGGTGTGAGCGCCGGAGGCCGAGGCCCCGCCGACCGACGCGGCCTGCGCCTCGACCACACCACCCACGCACTCACCAGCAGCCCGAGCCCCGTGGCCAGCACGACGAGCCCGGCCCCCGCCGACTCATTGACGTGATCACCATTGCCCACGGGTTCGGGCACCCCGGCAGCCGCCCGGTCGGGGAGGAACAGCAGACCCACCCCCACCAGGGCCGGCACCACCCAGCCGAACCGCTCACGGCGCGAGCACCGGACCGACACCAGAGCACCCACGGCCAGCAGCACCGCACAACCGAACGCCGGCAGCACCGTGAACGTCAGCCACTCGGACAGCAACGGCCGCCAGTACCACTCCGATTCCGGCCTCGGCCCGTCGAAGTAGTACAGGGTCCGCGGCTGCGGCTCACCCAAGAAATCCCGCACGGTCCCCGGAACCAGACCACCCACCAGCCCCCCGGCGAACACGAGCCCCGCGAACCGCCCCGCCGCCACCCCGACGCCCTCCCTCCACCAGGCCACCGGGACGACCCGAAGCACCACCACGGCACACCAACCCGCCAGCAAACCCAGGAACACCCCCTTGACCGCCCCGTAACCGATCGGCGTCCAGACGTTCCAGGGATAGTTCGCCATGTGAGCGGCCCGCCAACTCCCCGCGAGACACCAGGCGACCGCACCGGCGGCCACACCCCACGGCGCGACCCCCACAACCCACCGCCGCTCACCGCACGAGCCCCCGCCACCCCGACCGGCGACCCCCTGCACCCCGTGCGCCCCCTGCACCGCTTCGGACACTGCCCGCCCCATCCGCCATCGCTCCGACGCTCCCGCCCGGCACCGGGCTCAGCGCCCGTCGCAACGCGGGACGCGACAGCAACCCGTACGGTTGCACAGCCCTGCTACGGCTCGTCCACAGTCCCGGCCACCGGCACACCCGGCGGGCCGGGCACGACGGGGACGAGCACCACCGTCACGTTGTCGTGCCCGCCCGCCTCCAGGGCATACCCCACCAGCGACCGCGCCTCCTCCGGAACGCCACCACCGGCCGGACTGCGGTCGAGCACAGCCCGCAGCGCGGCGGCACCGGGCAGATAACGCCACAGCCCATCGGTACACAGCAGCAGTCGGCCGGGCACCGAGGGCCGGTAGCTCCGGACACGCGGTGCCGGATCACCGGCATCGGCCCCCAGCCACGCGGAGAGCGCCTCGTGCTCGCCCGTGTCGTCCTCGGTCAGTGCCATCCCCGGCCCCTCGTCGGGCAGCCAGTAGGCACGGCTGTCACCGATCCAGACACTCCAGACGCCCTCCGGACCTGCGATGCCCGCGACGAACGTACAGGCCGGCGCCGCATCCACCGACGCCGCCAGCCCGACGACGGCGCGCCCCGCACGCACGGCCGCATCGCCGAGCGCACTCTCCGGCAGCACACCCTCCCGCAACCGCGCCACCAGTACGTTCAGCCCGACCTCGGCCGCGACCCGGGCCGCCCGTTCCGACCGCGGCGACATGGACACCCCGTCGCACACGACAGCGGCCGTCCAGCCGCCGACCATGGTCAGCGCCATCGCGTCCGCGTTGACACCCCGGTGCCTGCCCCGGTCGCCGACCCCCGCCGCACCACTGCCCGTCGTGATCTCCACCCGCGAACGGAACGACGGCTGGGCGGCACCGCAGTCCCAGCAGTAGCCATCAGGAGCGACTGTTCCGCCGCACAAAACACAGTCCGTGGTCTCGCTCATCAGCCGCGCATTCTGCCAGAACCGTTGTCGGTGGCCTCTCGTACCGTTCAGCCATGCCGGACGACGTTCCCGACGAGGAGTACTTCGTCCATGGCGACGAGCAGCAGAGCTGGGCCATCCGGACCAAGTACCTGAGCGACATGCTCAAGATCAGCCACCCCGTTACCTTTTCTGTGGCCCCGAAATGGGGCGCCTGGCCCCCGGGTCCGGTATGGCTGTGTGCCCCCTGTCGAAGTCGATGACCTGGGGGGTGTTGCCGCCGGGCTTCGGGGCACCGCTTGACCGCTGATGAGGGGCCTGACGACTGCCTGGTCCGGTGCAACGCCGGACCTCTTCACGGGCGGGATGTCTGCGTAACGTGGTTGCCGGCGTGTGGTGCCGCAGGGACGGCCGGGACGGATGCGAAAGGCACGACCGAAGAGGGGCATCGCGCATGGCCGACACCGTCATCGATATCTCCGGCATAGGTCTGTTCCTCGGCCTGGACCTGGGCAAGGAGTTCCACCACGCCCGCGGCCTGACCGGGCAGGGCAAGACCGTCCACGACAAGAAGCTGCCCAACACCGAGGCCCGCCTGCGGGAGTTGTTCGACAAGCTCAGGGCCAAGTTCGGCACCGTCCTGGTGATCGTGGACCAGGTCGCCAACATCGGCGCGCTGCCACTGACCGTGGCCCGCGCGACCGGCTGCCGGGTCGCTTACCTGCCGGGACTCTCGATGCGCCGGGCCGCCGACCTCTACCCGGGCGAAGCCAAGACCGACGCCCGCGACGCCTTCGTCATCGCCGACACCGCCCGGACCATGCCGCACACCCTGCGCGCGGTGGACCGCGACGACGAGAAGCTGGCCGAGCTGACCATGCTCACCGGCTACGACAACGACCTGGCCGGCGAGGTCAACCGCACCTCCAACCGGCTGCGCGGCCTGCTCTCCCAGATCCATCCCACCCTGGAGCGGGTGGTCGGCCCCCGGCTGGGCTACCCCTACATCCTGGCCCTCCTTGAACGGCACGGCTCCCCGGCCAGGCTGAAGAAACTGGGCCACGCCCGCTGCGAGGCCCTGCTCAAGGCGCACGGCTCGCGCAAGGCCCACCACCTCACCGCGGAGATCTTCGACGCGCTTGCCGAGCAGACCGTCATCGTGCCCGGCACCGAGGCCAGCGCGCTGATCGTGCCCGGACTTGCCGCCCAGCTCGCCGCCGCCCACACCCAGCGCCGCCAGGCCGAGCAGGAGATCGCCGCCCTGCTGGAGGCCCTCCCTCTTTTCCACCTCCTGACCTCCATGCCCGGCATGGGCGTCAGGACCACCGCCGCCGTGATCGTCGCCATCGGCGACGGCACCACCTTCCCCACCGCAGGACACCTCGCCTCCTACGCCGGACTCGCCCCCGCCACCAAGTCCTCGGGCACCTCCATCCGTGGCGAGCACGCACCCCACCGCGGCAACCGACTCCTCAAACGCGCCCTCTTCCAGGCCGCGTTCGCCGCGATCGGCTGCAAATCCGACCGCTCCTCCCGCACCTACTACGACCGTCAACGCGCACGCGGCAAGACCCACACCCAAGCGATCCTCCGCCTGGCCCGCCAACGTGTGAACGTCATCCACGCAATGATCCGCACCGGGGCCCTCTACGAACCACGAACCCCCGGCGACATCGGCCTCGCGGCCTGACAGCACCACCGCCCCTCCCTTCCTGACCCCATCACGCGCGCACCGGCACGGCCACCCCCGCCGTGCCGGCCACCGGGCTGCCCATCAGGCACCCGATCCGCCGGGAACGTCCCGCTTCGCGGGACGTTCCCAAAAACCAGCACCAACTCCCACGAACCGACCCTGACAGGGTTGACGAAACAGATAGGGGCACCCCCCGGAGCAGGCGACGTCCACCTGCTCAACCCACGGGTCATCACACCCGACGGCGAATGGGAGGCCTGGTACCTCGCCCACTGGCTCCCCGGAGCCGTCCGGTACCGGACCTCCTGGGACCTCATGAAAGACGAATACCGAACCTTCCGCGGCGACCACGAGTGACAGCCCCCGCCCGCGGAGAACCCCGAACCCTCCCGCCCCACAACCGCTCAGCCGTGGGAGAACCCGCCTGCGGCCCGCCCACCGCGTACGGCAGCATGGACACATGTCCGTACTGACGCGCGACGAAGCGCAGACCCGAGCCCAGTTCCTCGACGTACACCGGTACACGATCGACCTCGATCTGACCGCGGGGGAGGATACCTTCGACTCCCGCACCGTCATCCAGTTCACCGCAACCGCGGCCGGAGACACCTTCGTCGAACTCAAGCCGGCCACCCTGCGCTCGATCAGCCTCGACGGACAACCCCTCGACCCCGCCGACCTCGTCGAGAACCGCTTCCCCCTCACCGCACTCACCGCCGGCAACCACGAACTGCGCATCGACGCCGCCATGCGCTACTCCCGCACCGGCGAAGGCATGCACCGCTTCACCGACCCCACCGACGGCGAGACATACGTCTACACCCAGCTCTTCATGGAAGACGTCCAGCGCGTCTTCGCCGCATTCGACCAGCCCGACCTCAAGTCCGTCTTCGAACTCACCGTCACCGCCCCCGAAGGCTGGACCGTCCTCGGCAACGCCGTCGCCGAACACCGCGGTGACGGCCACTGGGCCCTGGCCGCCACCCCGCTCATCTCCACCTACCTCGTCGCCGTCGCCGCCGGCCCCTGGCACTCCGTGACCACCGAACACGCCGGACTGCCCTTCGGCATCCACTGCCGCCGCTCCCTGGCCCCCTACCTCGACGCGGACGCCGACGAGATCCTCGACATCACCCGGTCCTGCTTCGACCGCTTCCACGAGAAGTTCGACGAGCCCTACCCCTTCGACTCCTACGACCAGGCATTCGTCCCCGAGTTCAACGCCGGCGCCATGGAGAACCCCGGACTCGTCACCTTCCGCGACGAATTCGTCTACCGCTCCGCCGTCACCGACACCGAACGCCAGACCCGCGGCATGGTCATCGCCCACGAAATGGCCCACATGTGGTTCGGTGACCTCGTCACCCTCGCCTGGTGGGACGACATCTGGCTCAACGAGTCCTTCGCCGAATACATGGGCTACCAGACCCTCGCCGAAGCCACCCGCTTCACCGACACCTGGGTCGACTTCGGCGTCGCCCGCAAGGGCTGGGGCTACGACGCCGACCAGCGCCCCTCCACCCACCCCGTCGCACCCGACCCGGCCGCCGTCCCCGACACCGCGTCCGCCATGCTCAACTTCGACGGCATCTCCTACGCCAAGGGCGCCTCCGCCCTGCGCCAACTCGTCGCCTGGCTCGGCGAGAAGGACTTCCTGGCCGGCATCAACACCCACTTCGCCCGCCACAAATTCGGCAACGCCACCCTCGCCGACTTCATCGACAACCTCGCATCGGCCACCGACCGCGACGTCCACGCCTGGGCCGACGCCTGGCTGCGCACCACCGGAGTCGACACCCTCACCACCCGCGTCGAGGAAACCGACAACACCTGGTCACTCACCGTCGACCACGACGGCAGCCGCCCCCACCGCATCGCCGTCGGCGCCTACGACCACGCCCCGGACACCCACACCGGCACCGACCGGCTCGTCCTGCGCGACCGGTTCGAGATCGACGTCCCCCACAACGGCACACCCGAAGCACGCCCCGGCAACCGCCCCGCACTCCTCGTCCTCAACGACGGCGACCTCAGCTACGCCAAGATCCGCCTCGACACCCAATCCTGGGAAACCGTCGCCGCCGGCCTCTCCGGCATCCCCGACGCACTGACCCGCGCCGTCATCTGGAACACCGCCCGCGACATGGTCCGCGACGGCGAACTCGCCCCCGCCACCTACCTCGAAGCGGCCCGCACCCACCTGCCGCACGAGACCGACCTGGCCCTGGCCCAAGGGGTACTCGCCTTCGCCGGCACCCACGTCGCCGATCGTTACGTGGGCCCCGAGAAGCGCCCCGCCGCCCTCGCCATCCTCACCGCCCTCTGCCGCGACCTCATCCGCCGCACCGAGGACGGCCACAACCCGGGCCTCCGCCTCATCGCCGTACGCCACCTCATCGACGCCGCCACCCAGCCCGACACCATCCACGACTGGCTCAGCAACGGCACCGTCCCCGGCGGACCCGAAATCGACCCCGAACTGCGCTGGCGCATCCTCACCCGCCTCGCCGTCCTCGGCGCCACCGACGAAACCACCATCGCCGCCGAACTCGAACAGGACCCCAGCGCCACCGGACAAGAAGGCGCCGCCCGCTGCCGCGCCGCCCTCCCCACCCCCGAGGCCAAAGCCACCGCCTGGCACGCCCTGTTCAACGACGACAGCCTCTCCAACTACCTCTTCACCGCCATAGCCCAGGGCTTCTGGCAACCAGAACAGGCCGACCTCGTACGCGAATACGTGCCCCGCTACTACCCCGAAGCGACCGCGCTCGCCGCCCGCCGGGGCCCCGCCATCGCGGACGCCGCAGGACGCTACGCCTTCCCGGCGTACGCCGTCGACGCCGAGAACCTCCACCTCGGCGAACAGGCCCTCGACGACCAGACCCTCATCCCCGCCCTGCACCGCAAACTCACCGACCAGATCGACGACCTGCGCCGCGCCCTCAACGTACGCAACACCCACTGACCCACTGACGGACAACCCCACACCCGCACCACCCGTGCCCGGCGCCCCCACCCCAGGGGGACGCCGGGCACACCCACATCCGGCGCCACACCCATACCACCGGAACCCCCAACAACACCCCACACCCCACCACCCATCCCCCTTTCGAGTTCACATCACCCGGCTCCACGGCCGCGCCCCCGGAAACCCGGACAAGCTGGCATGTCCACCCATGCCCCGCCACACGCGCATCCGAAGGACCCCACCACCATGCCCACCCCACCCCCACCCCTCGCCGGAACCACCACCGGCCCCGCCGCCCTGCGCCCCCTCATCGACACCGTCCTCACCGCACTCCACGACGGAGCCCACCGACGCGACGGCCCCCTCCCCGCAGGCGGCCCCGACGCCGTCACCCCACGGATGCGCACCGCCACCCACCCCGTCATCCCCGACCACGGCACCGGCCCCCACAACGCCCTGCGCACCCTCGTCACCGCCCTCACCGAAGGCGCCGCAGACCCCGCAGACCCCCTCTGCACAGCCCACCTCCACACCCCACCCCTCGCCCTCGCCACCGCAGCGGACCTCGCCGCCTCCGCCCTCAACCCCTCCATGGACTCCTGGGACCAGGCCCCCGCCGCCTCCGCCCTCGAAGCCGACACCACCGCAGCCCTCGCCGCCGAGATCTACCCCCACCAACCCACCCCCGACGCACTCATCACCACCGGCGGCACCGAATCCAACCAGCTCGCCCTCCTCCTCGCCCGCGAACGCAACGGCCCCGTACAGACCATCTGCGGAGCCAACGCCCACCACAGCATCACCCGCGCCGCCTGGCTTCTCGGACTCCCCCAACCCGTCGTCATCCCCGCCCCCACCGGCGTCATGGACCTCACCGCACTCGAAGAGGCCCTCACCCGGCACGACCGTCCCCTCCTCGTCACCGCCACCGCCGGCACCACCGACACCGGCCGGATCGACCCACTCACCGCCATCGCCGACCTCTGCACCACCCACGGCGCCGAACTCCACATCGACGCCGCCTACGGCGGACCCCTCCTCTTCAGCCCCACCCACCGAAACAAGATCCACGGCCTCGACCGCGCCCACAGCGTCACCCTCGACCTCCACAAACTCGGCTGGCAACCCGCACCCGCAGGCATCCTCGCCGTCCCCCACCGCCACCACCTCGACCCACTCCACCACCAAGCCCCCTACCTCAACGCCGACGACGACACCGAAGCCGGCCTCCCCGACCTCCTCGGCCGCTCACTACGCACCACCCGCCGCCCCGACGCCCTCAAAATCGCCGTCACCCTCCAAGCACTCGGCCGCACCGGACTCGCCGACCTCATCGACCGCACCCTCACCACCGCCCACCACCTCGCCGACCTCATCACCCAAACCCCCACCCTCGACCTCTACGACAGCCCCACCATCAGCACCGTCCTCTTCCGCCCCACCGACGCCGACGACAACACCGTCGCCACCATCCGCCGCACCCTCCTCACCCGAGGCCAAGCCGTACTCGGCCGCGCCCACACCGACAACCGCCTCTGGCTCAAAGCCACCCTCCTCAACCCCCACACCACCCCCCAACACCTCCGCACACTCCTCGACCTCGTCAACCAACTCACCAACGACCTCGCGGAAGGCAACACCTCCCGATGACCGACCTCCCCACCCCCCACACCGACCAGCCACACGACCTCATCGGCATCGGCATCGGCCCCTTCAACCTCTCCCTCGCCGCCCTCGCCCACGGCATCCCCGCCAACCCCCACCCCCTCAACGCCGCCTTCTACGAACAGCGCCCCGCCTTCCACTGGCACCCCGGCCTCCTCATCGACGGAGCCAGCCTCCAAGTCCCCTTCCTCGCCGACCTCGTCACCCTCGCCGACCCCGCCAGCCCCTGGACCTTCCTCAACTACCTACGCAGCCGCGACCGGCTCTTCCCCTTCTACTTCGCCGAACGCTTCCACATCCAACGCGCCGAATACGACGCCTACTGCCGCTGGGTCACCGACCAACTCCCCGGCCTCCACTTCAGCCACCAGGTCGACGCCGTCCGCTGGAACAACCAACGCAAGCTCTTCGAAATCGACTTCACCCAACTCGACAGCGAAGGCGAAGCCGAAGCACTCGGCCGCGCCCACACCCGCCACATCGCCCTCGGCATCGGCACCGAGCCCCACATCCCCGAGTTCTTCAAACCCCTCACCGAAGCCGAGAACGTCCCCGTCATCCACTCCGCCGACTACCTCCACCACCGGCAGGAACTCCTCGACGCCCCCCACATCACCGTCATCGGCTCCGGACAATCCGGCGCCGAGATCTTCCTCGACCTCCTCCGCGCCCGCCCCCAAGGCCACGAAAACCTCCACTGGCTCGCCCGCACCCAAGCCTTCGCACCCATGGAGTACTCAAAACTCGGCCTCGAACACTTCACCCCCGACTACAGCCGCTACTTCCACGCCCTCCCCGAAGCCGTACGCGACGAACTCGTCCCCCACCAATGGCAACTCCACAAAGGCATCGACGCCGACACCATCGCCGCCATCCACGACGAGCTCTACCGCCGCACCCTCCACGGCGGCTGGCCCGACACAACCCTCACCCCCGGCGTCTCCGTACGCACCGCAGGACGCGTCGCCAACACCCGCATCGAACTCCACCTCGAACACACCCAACAGAACACCCGCTCCCGCCTCACCACCGACGCCGTCGTCCTCGCCACCGGCTACCGCGAACGCTCCCTCGACCGCATCCTCACCGGCCTCGACCCCTACATGCGCCGCGACGCCTCCGAACGCCCCCACATCGACGACCGATTCCGCCTCGTCCTCGACCCCACCGTCACCGGCAACGTCTACGTACAGAACGCCGAACGCCACACCCACGGCGTCGGCGCCCCCGACCTCGGACTCGCAGCCTGGCGCAGCGCCACCATCCTCAACGACCTCACCGGCACCAACCCCTACCCCCTCCCCGAACGCACCGCCTTCACCACCTTCGGCCTCACCCCCCACAACCCCCGCGTCCCCACCCAGGGCCCCGACCTCATCCCCCTCGCCCGGAACCACTGACACCCACCACACACAGAAGGCGGCCGCCCCCTCCCGAAGGAGAAGACGGCCGCCCACCAGAACAACCGGCTAGAACACCGGCGCACCCTCACGCGTCAGACGCCAGTCCACCGAAGCGAACTGCGCACCGTCCACCGAACCCTTCGCCTGCACCCAGGAAATGATCGTGTTACGGATCTCCTCCGAATTCGCCCACAACTGCTTGGCACCCGCCACATGCGGGAAGTTCCCACCACCACTGGCCCGGTAATTATTCACCGCCAGCACGAACTCCGCCGCCGGATCGATCGGCTTCCCCTCGAACGAAAGATTCACGATCCGCGAACCATTCGGCTTCGCGATATCGATCTCATACGTCAGACCCGAAACCGCGTCATAATTGTAATCCGGAGTATTGTCCGCGTTCGTCAACTTCGCCGTATCCACCGGCGCACCCGCCGCCGTCTGTACGTAATACCGCGCCGAGAACTCCAAGTAATCCTTCAGCTGCGCACCGGTCAGCAACCGCGCCTCAAGCGTGTTCTCGAACGGATACAGACCCGCCGCATCCTTGATCGTCACATTCCCGGCCGGAATCTGCGCCGTACGCGAGAAACACGACGCCTGAGACAGCACCGGAAGCGCCGCATACGCGCCACCCGCCAGCGCCGCCTTCACCGTCTCCGCCTGGACCACATTGATCAGATCAATGATCGGCTCGTCCTTCCAAGCCGCCTCCGCCGTCGTCATCGCCGCCGTCGACGTACCGATGACCTGATTGACGTACGCCACAACCTTCTTGTGCTCGTCCGCCAACAGCCTCGTGATCTTCGGGTCCTCCGCCACGGTGTTGGAGTTCAGCACCTGCGAACCCGCCTTCTCCACCACCCAGCGACCCTTCTCCCACACCAGATCGAAGTCGAACAGCGTCAGCCGCTGCCCCCACTTCAACGGCTCCGAGAGCACCACCTTCTTGCCGGTCTGCTTGTTCTCCACGAAATACTCGGGGATCTCCTGGTGCGCGTGCCCGACCAGAATCGCGTCGATCCCCGGCACCTGCTCGGCCACCAGACCCGCCGCATTCTCGACGTACGGAATCTGATCACCGTACGACGACGTACCACTGCTGCCCGAGTGCGCCGAAACGATCACCACATCCGCACCCATCGAACGAAGCCGCGGCACGAACTTCGCCGCCTGCTCCTCCAGCCCCGGGAACACCATCTTCCCACCGACATTCGCCTTGTCCCAGATCGCGATACCCGGATTGGTCAGCCCCAGAATCGCGACTTTCACATCCCGACCGTGCGGCGTACGCAGCCGCTTGATCACATACGGGGCGAACGCCGGCCGCAACGTCTTCGCATCCAGCGCGTTCGCACCCAGCAGCGGGAAATCACACTGCTCCTCGAACTTCCGCAGCACCGGAATGCCGTAGTTGAACTCATGGTTGCCCAACGCCGCCGCGTCGTACCCGATCGCATTCATCGCCTGAGCCATCGGATGCACCGGACCACGCTTCGCCGTGATCGGATCGATCTTGGCGTAGTAGTACGACAACTGGGTGCCCTGGATCGTGTCGCCCGCATCGATCATCAACGTGTTACGACGACCCTTCTCCCGGCGCACCTGATCCACCAACGTGGAGATCTTCGCCAAGCCGACATCGTTGTGCGCCTTGTCGTCGAACTCCTTGTCGGTGAAGTAGTCCCAGTTGAAGACATTCCCATGCAGATCGGTGGTGCCCATCACCGTGAACGAGTACCGCTTCGGCGGACGCCCATGACCGTGCCCATGGCCATGACCATGAGCCGCGGCAGGCACCGCGGAACCCCCCGCGATCGCCACACCCGCACCGGCGGCCGCCGATGTGCCCAGGAACGTCCTACGGTTCAGCGGCATTTCGTCTCCCACATCTCAGTTCTCACGCAGCTCGGTTCTCGCACGGCCGGGGCCTCGAACAAACCGGACACCCACCGCACACAACGCGCGTAGATAATGACCCAGGAGCCACACCCGGCAACACCCCCTGCGGGTTTCGATCTGATGATCACCCGCTGTCAGACCCGGATGCGACAGTGGACCCATGACCAACACCCCACCGTCCTACGGCACCCCCGAATATCCCCGCGTCGCCGTCCGAGGCGAAGCCCGCCTCGAAGTCGACCCCGAGATCGCCCGCATCGGCATCACCGTCACCACCCGCGGCAAGGACCGCCGCAACGCCCTCGAAGACCTCACCCGCCGCAACAACCAAGTCCTCGAACTCGCACGCTCCTACGGACAAGCCATAGAAAAACTCGAAACCGGCGCATTCTCCATCACGCCCGAACTCACCCAGAAAGGCCGCAACGAACAAATCCACGCCTACCACGGCCGCGTCCACATCACCGCAGTCCTCAACGACTTCACCGCACTGGGCGAACTGACCACCCGAATCGCCGACCTCGAAATGACCCGCGTCAACGGCCCCTGGTGGGGCCTGCGCCCCGACTCACCCGCCCACGGAACCGCCCGCCGCCAAGCCGTCCACGAAGCCGTCCAACGCGCCCGCGAATACGCCGACGCCCTCGGCGCCCAGCTCACCGCCCTCGTCGAACTCGCCGACCTCGGCGCGGAGAACGCCGCCCCGGCCGCCCTCCCCGCACCCGGCGCCATGCGCGGCCGCGCCGCCTTCGGCGGAGCAGCACCCGAACCCGCCCCCGCCCTCGACCTCGAACCACAACGCCAGACCGTCTACGCCCAGGTCAACGCCCGCTTCATCATGTCGCCGCCAAAACTGTGAAAAGGAATGCTCATCCGAGCACCCCGCCGCACAATTCAACACTTGTCAAAAACCCTTCACCCAAAGGTCGTTGAGCAGTCACAGCAGGCCAAATAACTACCCGTAGGTAAGGTTTAGGGTCGAACCATGCGCCGAGCAAAAATCGTTTGTACCCTGGGCCCCGCCGTCGACACATACGACCAGATCACGGCATTGGTCGGGGCGGGAATGGACATCGCCCGCCTCAACCTCAGCCACGGCACCTACGCCGAACACGAAGAGCGATACCACCGCGTACGCAAGGCCTCCGACGAGAACGGACGCAGCGTCGGCATCCTCGCCGACCTTCAAGGCCCGAAGATCCGCCTCGGACGCTTCCACGAAGGCCCTGTACTCCTTGAACGCGGCGACACCTTCACCATCACCGTCGAAACCGTCGAAGGCGACCGCCACACCTGCGGCACCACCTACGACGGCCTCGCCGGCGACGTAACCCCCGGCGAACGCATCCTCGTCGACGACGGCCGCGTCACCCTCGAAGTCACCGAAGTCGACGGCCCCCGCGTCCACACCACCGTCATCGAAGGCGGCATGGTCTCCGACCACAAGGGCCTCAACCTCCCCGGCGTCGCCGTCTCCGTTCCCGCACTCTCCGAGAAGGACATCGAAGACCTCCGCTGGGCCCTGCGCACCGGCGCCGACATCATCGCCCTCTCCTTCGTACGCAGCGGACGCGACATCGAGGACGTCCACCGCATCATGGACGAGGAAGGCCGCCGCCTCCCCGTCATCGCCAAGGTGGAGAAGCCCCAGGCCGTCGAGAACATCGACGGAATCGTCGCCGCCTTCGACGGCATCATGGTCGCCCGCGGCGACCTCGGCGTCGAAATGCCGCTGGAGCAGGTCCCGATCGTCCAGAAGCGCGCGATCAAACTCGCCAAGCGCAACGCCAAGCCGGTCATCGTCGCCACGCAGATGCTCGACTCGATGATCGACAACTCCCGCCCCACGCGTGCCGAGGCCTCCGACGTCGCCAACGCCGTCATCGACGGCACGGACGCGGTGATGCTCTCCGGCGAGACCAGCGTGGGCAAGTACCCCGTCGAGACGGTCCGCACGATGTCCCGCATCGTCGAGGCCGCCGAGGAGGACATCCTCACCAAGGGCCTCCCGCCCCTGACCGACCGCAACAAGCCCCGCACCCAGGGCGGCGCGGTGGCCCGCGCGGCGGCCGAGATGGGCGATTTCCTCGGCGCGAAGTTCCTGGTCGCCTTCACCCAGAGCGGCGACACGGTCAGGCGCCTCTCCCGCTACCGCTCACCCATCCCGCTCCTCGCCTTCACCCCGGACCCGGCCACTCGCTCCCAACTGAACCTGACCTGGGGCGTCGAGACCTTCCTCGGCCCGCACGTGGACTCGACGGACGCGATGGTCGCCCAGGTCGACGAGGAGCTGCTGAAGATCGGCCGCTGCGAGAAGGGTGACGTCGTGGTTATCACGGCCGGCTCCCCGCCGGGCGTCCCGGGCTCGACGAACCTGGTGCGGGTGCACCACATCGGCGAGGACGACAGCCCGAAGTAGGCCGGTCGTCAGTACTTCGGCCCGACGTGGGCGTCCATCAGCGCGACGGACGCCCGTCGGGCGACGGAGATGTTGAACGGGTCGCTGCCGCGCGCGAGGGTCGTCCACTCGACTCCGACCTTGTCGAGGGTGTCGGAGAGGAGCTTGCGGATGTCGTCGGACTTGTTGGCGAAGAAATAGCGTGGGTACTCGTAGCGCTTTCGCTCCCCGCGGACGAGGCGAGTAGTCCAGTTGGTGATGCGACATCCGTCGGAGTGGATCAGACCACGGATGAACTCCCCGGGGTGTGCGTCCACGATCTCCCGTTGCCAGGCTGCGAGGATGATCCGGCGCTCGTGCTTCCTGCCGGGTCCGTGCTGGGGGAAAAGGCACCAGAGGTGCTTCGAGTACATCTTCACTTCGTGGCACCCTTTCCTGCGGACTCTGCATACGGAGTTCTCAGGGAAGACGGCGCGCATGGCGCTCTCGCACAGTTCCATCAGGCCGGGCCAGGAATCTGCACAGGCGATCGACAGGCTGGGCGTGTGCATGGCTTGGTTCTGGACGACGTGCCCGTCTCCGAGATAGAGGCCCAGGAGGTAGGCGTACGCCGACCGGTCCAGCTCCCCTTCGCATCGGGGGCAGAAGGAACGATGGGCTCCCGGGCACTCACCGCGTTTGGCGCGGTCCATGTGCTTCCAGTAGCTGATCGTGCCCGCGGGAACGTTCAGCTTCCGTGCCACGTCCGCGTTCTTTGCACCGCCGCGAAGGAGGGCGAGTGCCTTCTGTCGTAACTCGGGGCCGTGAAAGTTCATGTGAACACCATGAGTGACCATGCGCTACTGCGTGCAGCAAAAGCGGATGTTCACGAGAACGTGAACATCCGCTTTGTGAAATGGTGCCGGGTATGGGATTCGAACCCACATGTCCTTTCGGACAGAGGTGTTTGAGACCTCCGCGTCAACCAGTTGCGCCAACCCGGCTTGGTAGCCGGTCAGAAGTGTACCTGGTGACAGAAGTGTGCGGCAGGTAGGTAGGCTGCTTCGCAGCAGTACCTGCCCTGGAACGAGGAGTCCCCGTGACCGCCCCCGAGTCGCACCAGCCCGCCGACGACGACAAGTCGCACGTTCCGCCGCTGACGACCCGCGTCGTCATCGCCGAGGACGAGGCGCTCATCCGTCTCGACCTCAAAGAGATGCTGGAGGAAGAGGGCTACGCGGTCGTCGGCGAGGCCGGGGACGGGCAGCGGGCCGTCGAGCTGGCTCGGGAGCACCGGCCGGACCTGGTCATCCTCGATGTGAAGATGCCGGTCCTGGACGGGATCTCCGCCGCGGAGAAGATCGCCGAGGAGTCCATCGCGCCCGTCCTGATGCTCACTGCGTTCTCGCAGCGCGATCTCGTCGAGCGGGCCAGGGACGCCGGGGCGATGGCGTATCTGGTGAAGCCGTTCAGCAAGAGCGACGTGGTGCCGGCCATCGAGATGGCGGTGTCGCGGTTCGCGGAGCTGAAGGCGCTGGAGACCGAGGTCGCGGATCTCGCGCAGCGGCTGGAGACGCGGAAGCTGGTGGACCGGGCGAAGAGCATTCTGCAGACGGATTACGGGCTCTCCGAGCCTGCCGCGTTCCGGTGGATCCAGAAGACGTCGATGGATCGTCGGCTGTCGATGCAGCAGCTTGCCGAGGCGTTGATCGAGGATGCCGAGGAGAAGAAGAAGGCGGCCGAGTAGGCCGTACGCGAGTACGGAGAAGGCCCGCGTCCCGGATGTCCGGGGCGCGGGCCTTTCTCGTGTGTGTCAGTCCTCGCCGAGGTAGGCCTTGCGGACGGACTCGTCGTGGAGGAGGTCCGCACCGGTGCCGGAGAGGACGATCTTGCCGACCTCCATGACGTGGCCCTGGTCCGCGAGGGAGAGCGCGGCCTGGGCGTTCTGCTCGACGAGCAGGATGGTGGTGCCCTGGGCCTTGAGCTCGACGATGGTCTCCATGATCTTCTGCATCATGATCGGGGAGAGGCCCATGGAGGGTTCGTCGAGCATCAGGAGTTTGGGCTGGCACATGAGGGCCCTGCCCATGGCGAGCATCTGCTGTTCGCCGCCCGAGAGGGTTCCGGCGGCCTGCTTCCGGCGTTCCCCGAGGATGGGGAAGAGGTCGTAGGCGCGCTGGATGTCCTTCTCGATGCCTGCCTTGTCATTGCGGAGGTAGGCGCCGAGCTGGAGGTTCTCGGTGATGGTGAGCCGGGGGAAGATGTGGCGTCCCTCGGGGGAGTGGGCGAGGCCCAGGGCGACGACCTTGTGGGCGGGGACGTCGGTGAGTGGTTTGCCGTCGAAGACGATGCGGCCGCCGACCGGCTTGAGCAGGCCGGAGAGGGTGCGCAGGGTGGTGGTCTTGCCGGCGCCGTTGGTGCCGATGAGGGTGACGACCTGGCCGGCTTCGACGGTGAAGGAGATGCCCTTGACGGCTTCGATCTTGCCGTAGGCGACGCGGAGGTCCTCGACCTCTAGCAGTGCGGTCATCGGGTGTCCTCCTCCTCGGTGCTGGTGGTGGTGCTGGTGTCGGTGGTGGCCGCGGTCTTGGCGGTGCTCGCTCCGGCTCCGGCGGCTCCGGCTTCCGCGGCTTCGACCTCGGCGGCTTCTTCGGCGCCGGGGGCGCCTTCGAAGGGGGTGCCGAGGTAGGCGGCGACGACGCGTTCGTCGCTCTGGACGACGTCGGAGGTCCCTTCGACGAGCTTTTCGCCCTGGACGAGGACGGCGACGCGGTCGCAGAGGTTGAAGATGAACCGCATGTCGTGCTCGATGACGAGGACGGCGATGCCCTGGTCACGGATGGCGAAGATGAGTTCTTCGGTGACGCGGGTCTCTTGCGGGTTCATGCCGGCGGTGGGCTCGTCGAGGAGGAGGAGTCCGGGGTCGCTGGCGAGGGCGCGGGCGATTTCCAGCTTGCGCTGGTCTCCGTAGGGGAGGTTGCGCGCGAGGTGTTCGGCCTTGTCCGCCAGGCCGATGAACTCCAGGAGTTCCATGGCGCGTTCGCGGCTGGCGTTCTCGGCCTTGGTGAAGCCGGGGAGGCGCAGGAGGGCGGACCAGAGGCCTTCTTTGGTCCTGGTGTGGCGTCCGACGAGGACGTTTTCCAGGACGGTCATGTTGGCGAAGAGCCGGATGTTCTGGAAGGTGCGGGCGATGCCTGCCTGGGTGACGAGGTGGGGCTTGGGCGGCAGGACGGTGCCTTTGTAGCTGACCTTGCCCTCGGTGGGGACGTACAGGCCGGTGAGGCAGTTGAAGAAGGTGGTCTTGCCGGCGCCGTTGGGTCCGATGAGGCCGACGATCTCGCCTGTGTTGACGGTGAGGTCGACGTTGCGTACGGCGGTGAGGCCGCCGAAGCGCATGGTGACGCCGTTGGCGTCGAGGACGGTGGTGGCGGTTTTCGTGGTGGTCATGGTGGTCACGCCCCCGCCTTGGCGATGCCGGCGCCGGTTTCTTCGGACTGTCGAGGTTCCGGTACGTCGGGCTGGTCGTTCTCGTGGAATTCGAGCTGCTTCCTGCGGTCGGCGACCAGTCCTTCGGGGCGCAGGCGCATCAGGAGGATGAGTGCGATGCCGAAGAGGAAGAGCTGGTAGTCCTGCATGAATTGCAGTTTGGCCGGGATGAGGTAGAGCAGTGCGGCGCCGACGAGGGGTCCGCTGAGGGTTCCCATGCCGCCGAGGATGACGGCGGCGAGGAGGAAGGCGGAGTTGGGGGGTACGGAGCCGGCGAACTGGTACTGCTCGGGTGTCACGGTGTAGTTGACGTGTGCCTGGACGGTTCCGGCGAGTCCGGCGAGGGTGGCGCCGAGGGCGAAGGCGAGCAGTTTGAGCCGGAAGGCGTTGATGCCCATGGCGGTGGCTGCGGTTTCGTCTTCGCGGATGGCGACCCAGGCGCGGCCGATGCGGGATTCTCCGGAGCGGCGGAAGACGAGGACGACGACGGCGGTGAAGACGAGCATCAGCAGGTAGTAGTTGGCGGACCTGCCGAGGTCGAAGCCGAGGATGTTGTGCTTGAGTCCGAAGTCGAATCCGAAGAAGTTGAGGTCGGGGATGCTGGGGATGCCCTGGGAGCCGTTGGTGAGGTCGGGTCCGCTGTTGCCGTTGAGGTTGTTCACGGTGAGGCGGAAGATTTCACCGAAGCCGAGGGTGACGATGGCTAGGTAGTCGCCGCGTAGTCGCAGGGTGGGTGCGCCGATGAGTACGCCGAAGACGAGTGATGCTCCGGCGCCGGTGAGGACGGCGGCCCAGAAGGGGAATTCGACGCCGATGGCCGACATGGTGGAGCCGGAGACCAGGGCGGCGGCGTAGGCGCCGACGCCGAGGAAGGCGACGTATCCGAGGTCGAGCAGGCCGGCGAGGCCGACGACGACGTTGAGGCCGAGTGCGACGGTGCCGAAGATGAGGATGTTGGCGCCGATGAGCGCGTATTCCTCTTTCTGCTGGGTGAAGGGGAAGCAGACGGCTGCGACGAGGGCGGCGGCGAGGGTGATGTTGCGGTGCTTCGTGGTCAGCGCGGTGAGGCGGGAGACGAGTCCGGCCCGGTGGAGTGCGGTGAAGGCGAAGCCGACGGTGATGAGGAAGCCGATGAAGAGTTCGGTGTAGTCGGTGTCGATGCCGTAGGCGAAGACGTAGAGGCCGATGCCGAACGCGGCGACGATGATGAGGATTTCGGCCCAGGAGGAGAGGGCTTTGGGGCGGGGGGCCTGGGGGGCGCCGAGGCTGTTGCGGAAGCGCTGCCAGGCGGTGGTCCCGGTGTCGGCGAGTGGTTGGTCGCCGGGGAGTCCGAGTGCGGTGACGGCGGCGAGGAGCGCGCCGATACCGCTGACCCAGGCGCCGGGTTCCAGGTTGACGACGCCGCCGAGGTCGTAGGCGATGGCGCCGAGGGTGTAGCCGGTGGTGCCGAGGGTGCCGAGGGCGAGGAGACGGACGGGGCTGTTGGTGCCGCCGGGGGTGAGCCAGCGCAGGCCTCGGATGCCGTACCCGGACAGCGCGAGGAGCAGGGTGAGTGCGGCGCTGATGAGGGTGAGGACCTGGAGGCCGCCGGGGTAGCCGGTGACGGTGAGGTCGCCGGGGAATTGGTCGGTCCAGGTCCAGGCGAGGAAGGTGCCGGCGAGGGCGACGGTGGCGCCGGCGACGGTGCCGATGCGGGCCGCGGCCGCGGGGATCGGCAGGAATGCGGGGCCGGGTGCGGTGGTGTGGTTGGTGGTCATCCGTATCACGCCCGATCCGCGACGCGTTCGCCGAGCAGGCCCTGGGGGCGGAGCAGCAGGACGATGATGAGGAGGACGAAGGCCCATACGTCCTTCCAGGCGCCGCCGCCGAAGAGGTCCATGCCGGGGACGTTGCTCATGTAGCCGGTGGCGAGGGATTCGGCGATGCCGAGTACGACGCCGCCGAGCATGGCGCCGTAGATGTTGCCGATGCCGCCGAGTACGGCTGCGGTGAAGGCTTTGAGGCCCATGATGAAGCCCATTTTGAAGCCGATCTGGCCGTTCTTGAGCCCGTAGGCGACGGCGGCGACGGCGGCGAACGCGGCACCGATGGCGAAGGCCATGACGATGATGCGGTCGGTGTTGATGCCCATGAGCTTGGCGGTGTCGGGGTCCTGGCTGGTGGCTTGCATGCCGCGGCCGGATCGGGTCTTGGAGACGAAGAGTCCGAGGGCGAGCATGCAGATGGGGGCCGTGATGAGGACGAAGAGGTCACCGCGTTGGATGTGGGCGCCGAAGATGTCGATCGCTTCGCCCTTGAACTGGGGGAAGGAGCGGTCCTTCTTGGCGTCGGGGTACCACTTCCAGATGGCCTGCTGGAGTGCGAGGGAGAGTCCGATCGCGGTGATGAGTGGGGCCAGTCGTGGGGCGGTGCGCAGGGGCCGGTAGGCGAAGCGTTCGGCGGCTGCGCTGACGGCGACGGAGCATATGACGCCGCCGATGATCATGAGGGGGATGATCGCGAGGAGGGAGACACCGGCCGGCATCCAGAGGTACACGGTGAGAGCTCCGAAGCCTCCGATCATGAAGATCTCGCCGTGGGCGAAGTTGATGAGCTGGATGATTCCGTAGACCATCGTGTAGCCGATCGCGATGAGTCCGTACATCGCGCCGAGGATGAGTCCATTGGCCAGCTGTTGCGGCAGTTCGTTCACCGCAGGGCCTCCGTGGAGTGGTTCGGATATGGCACCGCGCGGGGGCGCTGGTAGCGCTCCCGCGCGGTCTGGTGTGGGTCAGGCGTGGCCTGGGGAGCTTGTTACGGCTTGTAGGCCTCGCTGAGCTTGGAGGTCCACTTGCCGCCGTCGACCTGGTAGGCGGTCATCATGGTGTTGGTGGTGTCGCCGTATTCGTCGAAGGAGACGGGGCCGGTGACGCCGTCGAACTTGACCTCGGCCATGGCTGCGAGGACCTTGGCGCGGGCGTCGTCGCCGCTGGGGAGCTTGCCGCCGTTGTCGGCGACGGCGATCTTGACGGCTTCGATGATCGACCAGGTGGCGTCGTAGGTGCCGCCGCCGTAGGCCTCGTAGGCGTCCTTGTATCCGGCGGTCTTGTAGTCCGCGATGAACTTCTTGGCGGAGTCGAGTTCCTCGACGGGCTTGCCGACGGAGGTGGCGATGTCGCCCTGGGCCTTCTTGTTGAGCTTGATGAAGTCGGCGCTGTACATGCCGTCGCCGCCCATGAGGGGGATCTGGACGCTGTCCTTGAGCTGCTGGCTCAGGGGTGCGCCGGCGGGGTATTCGCCGCCGTAGTAGACGGCCTTGGCGCCGGACTTCTTGACCTGGGTGACGACGGCGTTGAAGTCGCGGTCGTCGGGGTTGACGTGGTCGGAGCCGACGATCTTGCCGCCGAGGGTGGTGAAGGTGTTCTTGAAGGATGCTGCGAGACCGGCGCCGTACGGCTTCTGGTCGTCGATGAGGTAGACCTGCTTGATCTTCGCGTTGTTGTAGAGGTACTTCGCGGCGAAGGCGCCCTGGATCTGGTCCGTGGTGGCGGTGCGGAAGTAGGTCTTGAAGGGGCGCTTCTTGTCGCCGGTCTTCCAGTTTTCGCCCTGGGTGAGCTCGGTGCCGGTGTTGGCGGGGGAGACCTGGGTGAGGCCGGCGTCGTTGAGCGGCTTCTGCATCGACTGGGAGACGCCGGAGTTCAGGGGGCCGACGACGCCGAGGACGGTTTCGTCGTCGATGAACTTCTGGGCGTTCTGCTGGCCGACGGAGGGCTGTGCCTGGTCGTCGAGCGGCTTGACCTCGAATTTGATGCCGGGGACGGTCTTTTCCTTGTTGGCCGTCTGGGCGGCGAGGTCGGCGGAGTTCTTGATGCCGAGGCCGAGGGCGGACAGGTCGCCGGTGATGGGCGCGTCGACGCCGATGACGACGGTCTGGGTGCCGCCGTCGTCGCTGCTCTTCTTGCTGTCGTCGCGCGACCCGCAGGCGGTGAGGGTCAGTGCTCCGGTCGTGAGCACGGTGGTGAGTATGAGCAAAGAACGGTGTCGCACGAAAGGTCCTTTCCCTGGCGCGGCCTCCTCTGCTTGAGGTGCCGTGACGTTCGCCGGGCCGTACTGGGTGGTACAGGGCCGTGCTGCAGACGCGCCCGGCGGCGCGGTGACTGGCGGTGACTCTAGGCGCAGGTGTGGGGGTCGGGGATGGGTCCGCCGCAGGATGTGACTGTCTTGTTATGCCGTTGAGGAAGGCTTGAGGTGGCTGTGCGGACATGTACGGCTTTTTACCGGACGGTGAAGTGACCGCATTCTGAGAACGCGCAGCTCTGCTAAGGGGCTTGAGTCGATCATGCTGCTGTCGCGCGAGGTGGGAGGGGTGGGCGTGCGCGGGCATGGCGAGGTGCCCGGCGGCTGCGGGGCCTGGCTCGGGAGGCTGCGTGGGGGCGTCTGCGGATCGGGCCCTGGTTACGCAGTGTCACATCGGCGGTGATGTGGTCGACGCGGTGTTGTGTGCGTGGGGTGCCGAGTGGGCCACACAACGGGGTTCCGGGTCAAGGGAGTTGGCGTGTTCGGTTGCCAATTGTGGGCGGTGCGTGGGTGGTTGTGGGTGGGTATGGCGCTGCCCGGCCGGATTGTGTTCCGGCCGGGCAGTGGTGTCGTGGTGTGTTGTGCGGTGTGTTCCGGCCCGTCAGGCGGCGTCGGGGCGGGGGGCGTCGCGGAGCATGCAGGTGAGGCGTGCGGTGCAGACCCGCTTGTCCTGTTCGTCGGTGATCGCGATCTCGTACGTGGCGGTGGAGCGGCCGCGGTGTACGGGGGTGGCGACGCCGGTGACGAGGCCGCTTCGTACCCCTCGGTGATGGGTGCAGTTCAGGTCGACGCCGACGGCGAGTTTGGTGACGCCGCCGTGGAGCATGGAGCCGACGGAGCCGAGGGTTTCGGCGAGGACGGCGGAGGCACCGCCGTGGAGCAGTCCGTAGGGCTGGGTGTTGCCCTCGACGGGCATGGTGCCCACGACGCGGTCCGCGGAGGCTTCGACGATGGTGACGCCCATGCGCTCGCCGAGGTGGCCGGCGGAGAAGAGTGCGGGCAGGTCGACGCCGAGTGCGGCGTACTCGTCGATGATCTCCTGGGGGAACTTGGGTGCGGTGTGCTCGCCCATGGGGCCGGCTCCGATCGTCTGCGATGGTTCACTGCTTCATTGCTGTGTGCATCGTTCTTATCAGACGGCTGAGCGGACGCTTAGGGCTAGGGCCTCCCGGTTGTGGTGTTCTCGAAGCGGACGACGACGGACTTGCTGGCCGGGGTGTTGCTGGTGTCGGCGGTGGAGTCGAGGGGGACCAGCACATTGGTCTCCGGGTAGTAGGCGGCGGCGCAGCCCCGGGCGGTCGGGTAGTGCACGACGCGGAAGCCGGGGGCGCGGCGCTCCGCGCCGTCCTTCCATTCGCTGACGAGGTCGGTGTACGCGCCGTCGGCCAGGCCGAGGGTGCGGGCGTCGTCGGGGTTGACCAGGACGACGCGGCGGCCGCCCTTGATGCCGCGGTAGCGGTCGTCGAGGCCGTAGATGGTGGTGTTGTACTGGTCGTGGGAGCGCAGGGTCTGCAACAGCAGTCTGCCTTCGGGGAGTTGGGGGTATTCGACGGGTGCGGCGGTGAAGTTGGCCTTGCCGGTCGTGGTGGGGAAGCGGCGTTCGTCGCGCGGGGCGTGCGGGAGGGTGAAGCCGCCGGGGTGTGCGACGCGGGCGTTGAAGTTCTCGAAGCCGGGGACGACACGGGAGATGCGGTCGCGGATCGTCGCGTAGTCCTTCTCGAACTCTTCCCAGGGGGTGTTCGATCCGGGGCCGAGGACGGCGCGGGCGAGGCGGGCGACGATGGCGGGCTCGGAGAGCAGGTGGGGGCTTGCGGGGGTGAGGTTGCCGCGTGAGGAGTGGACCATGCTCATGGAGTCCTCGACGGTGACGAACTGTTTGCCGCTCGCCTGGATGTCCTTGTCGGTGCGCCCCAGTGTCGGCAGGATCAGTGCGCGGGTGCCGGTCACGGCGTGCGAGCGGTTGAGTTTGGTGGAGACGTGGACGGTGAGGCGGGCGCGGCGCATCGCGGCCTCGGTGACGTCCGTGTCGGGGGTGGCCGCGACGAAGTTGCCGCCCATGGCGAAGAAGACCTTGGCGTCGCCGTCGCGCAGGGCCTGGATGGAGCGGACGACGTCGTAGCCGTGGTGGCGCGGTGAGGTGATTCCGAATTCTTTGTCGAGGGCGTCGAGGAAGGCGGGGGCGGGGCGCTCGAAGATGCCCATGGTGCGGTCGCCCTGCACGTTGGAGTGGCCTCGGACGGGGCAGACTCCGGCGCCGGGGCGGCCGATGTTGCCGCGCAGCAGCAGGAAGTTGACGACTTCGCGGATGGTCGGCACGGAGTGCTTGTGCTGGGTGAGGCCCATGGCCCAGCAGACGATGGTGCGTTTCGAGGCGAGGACCATGGCCAGGGCCTCTTCGATGGTCTCGCGGTCGAGGCCGGTGGCGGCGAGGGTCTCTTCCCAGTCGGCCTCGCGGGCGGCGGCGGCGAACGCCTCGTAGCCGTGGGTGTGTTCCCGTACGAAGGTTTCGTCGACGGCGCCCTCGGTCTGCAGGATCATTTTGTTGAGGAGCCGGAAGAGGGCCTGGTCGCCGCCGATCCGGATCTGCAGGAAGAGGTCGTTGAGTGCGGCGCCCTTGATCATGCCGAGCGGGGTCTGCGGGTTCTTGAACCGTTCCAGGCCGGCCTCGGGGAGCGGATTCACCGAAATGATCTTCGCGCCTGCCGACTTGGCCTTCTCCAGGGCGGAGAGCATCCGGGGATGGTTCGTGCCAGGGTTCTGTCCGGCGACGATGATCAGGTCCGCCCGGTGGAGGTCCTCCAGGGAGACGCTGCCCTTGCCGATGCCGATGGTCTCCGTCAGCGCGGAGCCGGAGGACTCGTGGCACATGTTGGAGCAGTCGGGGAGGTTGTTGGTGCCGAATTCGCGGGCGAACAGCTGGAGCAGGAACGCGGCCTCGTTGCTGGTGCGGCCCGAGGTGTAGAAGAGGGCCTCGTCGGGGGAGGCGAGCGCGCCCAGCTCCTCGGCGATGACGGCGAAGGCGCGCTCCCAGGTCACCGCCTCGTACCGGTCGGCGCCCTCGGGGAGGTACATCGGCTGGGTGATCCGGCCCTGCTGGCCCAGCCAGTACCCGCTGCGGGTGGCGAGGTCGGCGACCGGGTGCGCGGCGAAGAAGTCGGGGGTGACCCGGCGCAGCGTCGCTTCTTCGGCGACGGCCTTGGCGCCGTTCTCGCAGAACTCCGCCGTGTGCCGCTTGTCGCCTTCGGGCCAGGCGCAGCCGGGGCAGTCGAAGCCGTTCTTCTGGTTGACCTTGAGGAGGGTCTGGGCGGTGCGCCGCACGCCCATCTGCTGCTGGGCGATGAGCAGGCTGTGGGCGACGGCCGACAGCCCGGCGGCGGCGTGCTGCGCCGGCTCGACCCGCGGTGCGTCCTGGACCGGGTCTCCTGTGGGTGGCTTGGTGGCCATTTCGCGCTCCCCTTTGAGCCGACTGCGGACCTGCGCGGTGCGCCATGCGCATCTGTGCTGTCCGTGTTCCTCTTCCGATCCTGTCACGCGGCGGCGACAGGGAGGGCGGCGAGCCGGGTCGGTCGGGAATGTCAGTGGTCCGTGGCAGGATCGGGGGCGTGGCTGAGACGGCATCGAAGAAGACGGCAGACAACCGACCGCGCCTGCTCCTGATGGACGGGCACTCCCTGGCGTACCGGGCGTTCTTTGCGCTGCCTGCGGAGAATTTCACGACAGGGTCGGGGCAGCCGACGAACGCGGTGTACGGCTTCGCGTCGATGCTCGCGAACACGCTGCGTGACGAGGCGCCGACGCATTTCGCGGTGGCGTTCGATGTCTCCCGCAAGACCTGGCGCTCGCAGGAGTTCCCGGAGTACAAGGCGAACCGCTCGAAGACCCCGGACGAGTTCAAGGGGCAGGTCGAGCTGATCGGTGAGCTGCTGGACGCGATGCACGCGGATCGTTTCGCGGTCGACGGCTTCGAGGCGGACGACGTCATCGCCACGCTGGCCACGCAGGCCGAGGCGGCCGGTTTCGAGGTGCTGATCGTCACCGGTGACCGGGATTCGTTCCAGCTGATCACGGACAACGTCACCGTGCTGTACCCGACCAAGGGCGTTTCGGAGCTGACGCGCTTCACCCCGGCGAAGGTCGAGGAGAAGTACGGGCTCACCCCGCAGCAGTACCCGGATTTCGCGGCGCTGCGCGGTGACCCGTCGGACAACCTCCCGGGTATCCCGGGTGTGGGTGAGAAGACCGCCGCGAAGTGGATCAATCAGTTCGGTTCGTTCGACGAGCTGGTCGAGCGGGCGGAGGAGGTCAAGGGCAAGGCCGGCCAGAATTTCCGGGATCATCTGGACGCGGTGCGGCTGAACCGCAGGCTGACCGAGATGGTCCGTGATGTGGAGCTGCCGAAGACCCCGCAGGACTTGGAGCGCGCCCCGTACGACCGGACGGCGGTGACGGGTGTGCTGGATGTCCTGGAGATCCGTAACCCGAGCCTGCGTGAGCGGTTGCTGGCCGTCGACCCGGGTGCGGCCGAGGACGAGGCCCCGGCGCCCGCCGCGGGCGTCGAGCTGGACGGTGCGGTGCTGGGCGCGGGCGAGCTCGCGCCGTGGCTCGCCGAGCACGGCGGGCAGCCGCTCGGCGTGGCCACGGTCGACACCTGGGCGGTGGGCAGCGGTGCGGTCACCGAGATCGCGCTGGCCGCGGCGGACGGCGCGGCGGCCTGGTTCGACCCGGCCACGCTCGACGAGGGCGACGAGCAGGCGTTCGCCGCGTGGATCGCCGATGCGGCCCGGCCCAAGGTCATGCACAACGCGAAGAGCGCCATGCGGGTCTTCCCCGAGCACGGCTGGCAGGTCGACGGCGTCACGATGGACACCGCGCTGGCCGCCTATCTGGTCAAGCCCGGCCGTCGTTCCTTCGCGCTGGACGCGCTGGCGGTGGAGTATCTGGGCCGTGAGCTGGCCCCTGCCGCGGCGTCCGACGGGCAGCTGGCCTTCGGTGCGGACGACCAGGCCGAGGCCGAGTCCCTGATGGCGCAGGCCCGTGCGGTCCTGGACCTGGGCGACGCGTTCACCTCGCGGCTGGCGGAGGTCGGTGCGGCCGAGCTGCTGCACGACATGGAGCTGCCGACGTCCGTGCTGCTGGCCCGTCTGGAGCGGCACGGCATCGCCGCCGACCGGGCCCATCTGGAAGGCATGGAGCAGCAGTTCGCCGGTGCGGTGCAGCAGGCGGTGAAGGAGGCGCACGCCGCGGTCGGCCGTGAGTTCAACCTCGGTTCGCCCAAGCAGCTCCAGGAGGTCCTCTTCGGTGAGCTGGGCCTGCCCAAGACGAAGAAGACGAAGACCGGGTACACGACGGACGCCGACGCGCTGGCCTGGCTCGCCGCGCAGACCGAGCACGAGCTGCCGGTGATCATGCTGCGCCACCGTGAGCAGGCCAAGCTGCGGGTCACGGTCGAGGGCCTGATCAAGACGATCGCGGCGGACGGCCGTATCCACACCACGTTCAACCAGACGGTGGCGGCGACGGGCCGGCTCTCCTCCACCGACCCCAACCTGCAGAACATCCCGGTCCGTACGGACGAGGGCCGGGCCATCCGCCGTGGCTTCGTCGTCGGCGAGGGCTTCGAAACGCTGATGACGGCCGACTACAGCCAGATCGAGCTGCGGGTGATGGCGCACCTCTCCGAGGACGCGGGCCTGATCGAGGCGTTCACCTCCGGCGAGGACCTGCACACCACGGTCGCCTCGCAGGTGTTCGGCGTCGACAAGTCGGCCGTCGACCCGGAGATGCGCCGCAAGATCAAGGCCATGAGCTACGGGCTCGCGTACGGGCTCTCCGCGTTCGGTCTCTCCCAGCAGCTGAACATCGAGGCGGGTGAGGCCCGGGGACTGATGGACACCTACTTCGAGCGGTTCGGCGGAGTGCGTGACTATCTGCACCGGGTGGTGGAGGAGGCCAGGGCCACGGGATACACGGAGACGGTCTTCGGCCGCCGCCGTTACCTCCCCGACCTCAACAGCGACAACCGCCAGCGCCGCGAGATGGCCGAGCGGATGGCGCTCAACGCACCGATCCAGGGCACGGCCGCGGACATCGTCAAGGTCGCCATGCTCCAGGTCGACCGGGCGCTGACCGAGGCGAAGCTGAAGTCCCGGATGCTGCTCCAGGTCCATGACGAAATCGTGCTGGAGATCGCCGAGGGCGAGCGGGCGCAGGTGGAGGAGATCCTCCGCCACGAGATGTCCACGGCCGTGCAGTTGCGTGCCCCGCTGGATGTCTCGGTGGGTGTCGGTACGGACTGGGAGTCCGCGGCGCACTGACCCGGCCGACGGCGCCGGACGGGCCGGGGTGCGGTATCCCCGTGCCCTATGCCCGTCCGGCGACCGCGGGTGCGGCTGCGCGCGGTCGCCGCAGCCGCATCCATGCCCCGTACAGCACCAGGCCCACCGCCAGCCCCGCCCCGGCGCCGAAGCAAGCGGTCGGGATGATGTCCAGCGGGGTGTCGATGTGCCCGAAGTACGCGTACCAGCGCGCGCACCGGTGAACGACGCCGAGCAGTACGCAGACGCTCAGCAGCACCCCCGCCGCCCACCGGCCCCGACGGTTCAGCACCGGCACGGACGGTGGGACCGGGCGCGCCCCGGTCCGCCGCAGCCCCGATGCCGTGAACCAGGCGAGCACGGCCAGGGCCACCGCCGAACTGCCGTACTGCACCAGCTGGAACACCGGGAGTCCGCCGACGCTCCCGTCGAGCACCGGCAGCAGGCGCACACCCCACCGGTCGTGATGGGTGAAGGCGTCCCAGACGACATGGGTGGCGGCCCCGACGACCGCCGACAGCACGAACCCCCCGGCCTCCCGGACACCCTTCGCGGCGCGCCGTCCCCGTACGAAGGCGTGCACCCGCCCCTGCCAGGCCCCCGGCAGCAGCGCCACCAGCGGTTCGCGCAGCAGCAGCCACAACGCCACCACGGCCGCGGTGATCAGCACATCGACGGTGAACACACCCCACACCGAGTGGGTGACCTGCCCGAACTCCATGGCGCCGGGGATCGCGGTGTCCGCGTAGTACGTCATGTCGGGGGCGAACGAACCCGCGACGAGGGCCGAGGCGAACAGGGGCCCACGCGCCGTCCCGTCCCGCCGCATCCCCGGCAGCACGGCGGCGGCATGACTGAGTGTGAACGGCATGGCGGCAAGTATGCGCGAGCCGCCCTGGCCCGCCCGGCCACCGCCGTACAACTTGCTGTCGGGAACGTGAGAAACAGGTAAGAACCGGCCAGTGCACGGTGTCCCGGCGGCACAAGTTGCCGTAGGGTCGCCTGAGTCCTGGCGCTGGGGAGCGCGGACGTCGTCGAAGGGGAGGGGCCAGAGGTTATGGCAGCGCAATTCGGTCGCCGACTTCGCAAGGGGGCGACCACCACCGCTGTGGCCGCCGTTGCCGTGGCGGCGCTCTCCGCCTCGGGGGCCCCTGGCGCATCGCTGGTCACCGAGAGCGGCGACCAGCAGGCCACCGGGACGACACCCCCGCCCGACGACAGCGCGGCCACCGGCAACTCGCCGTACTACACGGACCTGCCCCCGCTGAACACCCCCAACAAGCCGGGTACGTCCACGAATCTGCCTGTCACCGGCAGTACGGAATCCGGCATCCCGGCTTCGATCCTGGCCGCGTACAAGAAGGCCGAGGGGACCGTCGCCGGCAGTGACGCCGCCTGCCGGCTGCCCTGGCAGCTGCTCGCCGCGATCGGCAAGGTCGAATCCGGCCAGGCCCGCGGCGGCCGGGTCGACGCGAACGGCACCACGTTCTCGCCGATCCTCGGCCCTGTCCTCGACGGCCGGGGCTTCGCCATGATCAAGGACACCGACAACGGGGCGTACGACGGGGACTCGACCCACGACCGTGCCGTCGGCCCGATGCAGTTCATCCCGTCCACCTGGGCGACCTGGGGCCAGGACGGCAACGGCGACGGACGCAAGGACCCCAACAACATCTACGACGCGGCGCTCGCCGCCGGACGCTATCTCTGCGCCGGATCCCGCGATCTGTCCCTCGCCACGGACCTCGACCGGGCGGTCCTGAGCTACAACCACTCGGACGCCTACCTGCGTACTGTCCGCTCGTGGTTCGACTACTACAAGCGCGGCACCCACGAGATCCCCGACGGAACCGGCGCCGTCCCGCCCGGCCTCGGCGGAGGTGCGGACCGCGACTCCGGCAGCCCGAGCCCGTCGCCCTCGCCGTCCGCACCCGACAAGCCGAAGCCCTCGAAGCCGGGCGGCGGCGGCTCGACCAGCCCGACTCCGCCGACGACCCCGCCGACGACCCCGCCGTCCCGGACCCTCGCGGGCGTGGAGAACGCCGGTACCGGCACGCTGACCGCCACCGCGGGCGACGCCTTCGCCGAGCGGATCAAGGTGCGGGCCAAGAACAGCCTCGGCGGCCCGCTCGCCAAGGTGTCCGTGACCTTCACCATCGCCGGTGACACCGACGCCGCGTTCGACGGCGGGAAGAACGCGGTCACCCTCCTCACCGGAGCCGACGGCACGGTCACCGCCCCGGTGCTGAAGGCGGGCGAGAAGGCCGGGAAGTTCACGGTGCGGGCCGTCGCCACCGGACGCTCGCTGCCCCCCGTCACCTACACCGCGACCGTCACCGCCCGCCAGGCCGACGCGATCGCCAGGACCGAGGACAAGGCGCTGACCGCGGCGCCCGGAGCCGAGTTCGCCGACACCGTCGAGGTCAAGGCCACCTACAAGGGCAAGATCGCGGCCGGGGTCGCCGTCACCGCCACCATGATCACCGACGCCGAGAAGCCGGCCGAGAACGACAAGGGCCCCTACTTCAAGGACGCCGACGGCAAGACGGTCCGTACCCTCACGGAGCTGAAGACCGGCGCCGACGGCACCCTGAAGCTCCCCAAGATCTACGCCGACGACACCGCGGGCACCTACAAGCTGCGCCTCACCACCGAGGGCGGCGCCACGGTCGTCATCGAGCTGAAGATCGAGGCACCCGAGACCCCCGGGACCCCCGAAGCCTCCGAGACCCCCGGGACCCCCGAAGCCTCCGAGACCCCCGCGGCCTCCGAGACGCCCGCCGCCTGACCCCGCTCCACCGCACGTCAGAACAGCCCCTCCGCCACCATCCGGCAGAGGGGCTGTTCTACGTGTTCTCATCTCGCGCCCGCATTGCTACGGTGCCCCAACCCTGACGACCCATCAGATCCGTGCTCTCCGGGAGGACCGGCATGCGTGCTCTCGTCGCCGCCGCCATCGGGCTGGCCGCAGCCCTCGCGCTCGTCTTCACCATCACGGCGATCGGCGCCCCGCCCGGAGAGACCTCGCCCAAACCCCTGCTGACCACCGTCCCGGGCCCCAAGAACTAGTGCCCCTCTCCGGCACTGACCACCGGAAGCAACCGAAGCCGAGGGAGGGCACCCACATGCGCCGCCGAGCCAGTCTCGTACTCCTGGCATTCGCCGTCTTCTTCGCCGCCATGTCGCCACTGATGCGCTGGTACGCCTTCCCCAGGCTGGCGAAGATTCCGCCCAGTCAGTACCAGGAGACGGTGCTGGAGGCGAAGCCCGCCACCCTCCTCGACTACAACGACAACATGAAGGTGAAGCAGGTCCCCAAGGTCACCATCGTGCAGACCCTCAAGGGCAACGTCGAGGAGTCCGAGAAGATCGAGCGCAGCGCCGGCCGCGATGTCGTCGTCTGGGACGCCCTCAGCTTCGTGGCCGGCCCGGACGGCAAGATGGTCTCCCAGATCCCCGAGCGCTACATCTTCGACGCCCACACCCAGGCCCCCGTCCACGCCACCGGGGAATCCGTCGACGGCGACCCGGTCAGGCGCGAGGGCATCGAGTTCAAGTGGCCCTTCCTCACCCAGAGGCGCGACTACGAGTACTTCGACGCCCAGGCCCGCACCAGCTCGCCCATCCACTACAAGGGCACCCGCACCTTCCACGGCATGGACGTCTACTACTTCGAGCAGACCATTCCGTGGACCAAGGTCCCGATGCCGAAGAAGATGCCGATCAAGGGCGTCACCCCGGAACAGATCGCGAAGACGGGCATGACCCGCTGGTACACCACCAAGCGGATGTTCTGGGTGGACCCGGTCACCGGAGCGCCGGTCAACGGTGAGGAGATCCACAAGGAGGAGCTGCGCAACGCCAGGAAGATGGGAATGCCGCAGGACACCATGACCGTGTTCGCCGGGCACGTGAAGATGCGCCCGGACTACGTCGAATCGATCGTCGACCTGGTCAAGTCCCAGCGCCTGCTGGTCCTGCTCCTCACCTCGTACCTGCCCTGGGGCTTCCTGGTCCTCGGCACCGGACTGCTCGCCCTCGCCCTGTGGCTGGAGGCCCGCTCCCGCCGCCCCGGTGGGCCGGACCCCGGACCTACTCCCGCGCTGCCTACCGCCGGGCCCTCTTCGTGAACCGGGTCGCCTCCACCGTCGTCGGGTCCTCCGGCCACGGATGCTTCGGATAGCGGCCGCGCAGCTCCGCCCGCACGGCCCGGTAGCCGTCCCGCCAGAACGACGCCAGATCCGCGGTGACGGCCGCCGGCCGGCCGGCCGGGGAGAGGAGATGGACCAGGACCGGCACCCCGGCCACCCTCGGGGTCTCCTGCAGCCCGAACAACTCCTGGAGCTTCACCGCGAGTACGGGCTGCGCCCCGCCGTACTCCACCCGGATACGGGAACCGCTCGGCACCTCGATCCGCTCCGGTGCCAGCTCGTCGAGCCGCACCGCCTCGCCCGTCGCCCACGGCAGCAGCCGCCGCAACGCCTGCCCCGCGTCGATCCGTGCCAGATCGGAGCGCCGCCGGGCCCGTGACAGCTCGGGCTCCAGCCACTGCTCGGTACGCTCCAGCAGCGCACCCTCCGACACATCCGGCCAGGGTTCGCCCAGCTCACGGTGCAAAAACGCCAGCCGTTCCCGCAACTGCTCGCTCTCCCGCGTCCAGCGCAACAGCCCGAGCCCCTCGCGCCGCAGCCCCTCCACCAGCGCCCCACGCACCAGTTCGGGGGCAGGCTGCTTCAGCGGGCGCACCGACAGCTCGACGGCGCCCAGCCGCTCCACCCGGCGGGCCACCACGTCGCCGCCGGCCCAGTGGACCTCCTCGCCGCTGCGGAGCAGATGCCCGGCGGCCGCCCGTGCCGTGTCCTCGTCGACGGCGGCGGCCAGCCGCACCCGTGCGGACGCCGCGTGCGCGGGCCGGTCGGCGACCGCGACGGCCAGCCAGGGCGCACTGCGCAGGCCCGAGCCGTCGCGCACCTCCGCGCCCGTCCCCGATGCCATCAGGAATGCCCCCTCGCCCCGCGCCCGTGCCACCCGCTCCGGGAACGCCAGCGCGGCCACCAGACCGACGGCCCCGTCGTCCGGACCGGAACCTCCGCCCGCACCCCCGACGGAGGAGGACAGCCGCCGGACCTCCTGCCGCCAGCGCGCCGCATAGCCGTCCCCGCCCCGCCGTGCGGTACGCAGCGCGGCCGCCAGATCGTCCCCGTACTCCCGCGGCGGCTCCTCGCTCAGCAGCGCCACCACCTCGGCCGCCCGCCGCCCGCCCACCTCGGCGGCGCCGTCCAGCAGCGCCCGCGCCAGCCGCGGATGCAGGCCCAGCCGCGACATCCGCACGCCCCGGTCGGTCACCCGCCCGTCCGCGTCCACCGCACCGACCGCCGTCAGCACCTCGCGCGCCGCACTCATCGCACCCGCCGGCGGCGGGTCGAGCAGCGCCAGCCCCGACGCGTCCGGATCGCCCCAGCACGCCGCCTGCAACGCGAACGCCGCCAGATCCGCGACCTTGATCTCCGGGGACGGGAACCGGGCGAGCCGCCCGTCCTCCGCCTGCGCCCAGCACCGGTACACCGCCCCGGGCGCCTGACGCCCGGCCCGACCCGCCCGCTGCCTCCCCGCCGCCTGCGAGGCCCGCACCGTCGTCAGCGCGCTCAGCCCCCGCGCGTGATCGGTACGCGGCTCCCTGGCCAGCCCCGAGTCGACCACGACCCGCACCCCGGGCACCGTGAGGGACGACTCCGCCACCGAGGTCGCCAGCACCACCCGCCGCCCCTCGGAGGACCCGGCCAGCACCGCGTCCTGCACCGCCGCCGGAGCCCGCCCGTGCACCTGGAGCACCTCGGCGGCCACCCCGGCCAGCTGCCCCGCCACCCGGCCGATCTCGCCGACACCCGGCAGGAAACACAGCACGTCGCCGTCCCGCTCGGCGAGCGCCCGGCGCACCGTCGCGGCCACATGCGTCAGCAGCGCCGGATCGACGCGCATCCCGTGCGGCGGGCGCACCGGAGCGGCGGGCGGCGCCCAGACCACCTCCACCGGATGCGAGACACCCTGCGCCTCGACCACCGGGGCATCGCCCAGCAGCCGCGCCCAGCCCTGCGCGTCCGTCGTCGCGGACGCGGCGACCAGCCGCAGATCGGGCCGGATCGCCTCCCGTACATCGAGCAGGAACGCGGCGACCGTGTCCGCGTCCAGATGCCGCTCATGGCACTCGTCGATGATCACCGCATCGACCCCGGCCAGCTCCTGGTCACGCTGGAGCCGCTGGAGCAGCACACCGGTGGTCACCACCTCCACCAGCGTGTCGCGCCCCACCACCCGCTCCCCGCGGACCGTGAACCCCACCCGGCCCCCGGCCTGCTCCCCGATGAGCCATGCCATCCGCCGCGCCGCCGCCCGCGCGGCGATCCGCCGCGGCTCGGCGACCACCACCCTGCGCACCGGACCGCCCCCGGCCAGACCGGCCAGGACCAGCGGTACGAGAGTCGTCTTGCCGGTGCCGGGCGGCGCGCACAGCACCGCGACGCCGCGGTCGTCGAGCGCCCTCTCCAGGGCGGGCACAGCGGTGCGTACGGGCAACTGGTCCAGGGCGTCGGTACGGATCACGCCCCCAGTCTCGTACGGCGCGCCCCCGCTCCCGTACCCCGGTATCGGTACCGGATCAGTCCCGTTCGCAGACGAAGATCGCCGTGCCGGGGATCAGATTCCCGCGCAGCGGGGACCAGCCGCCCCACTCCTGGTCGTTCCAGGCGGGCCACTCCGGTTCGACGAGGTCGACCAGCCGGAAACCGCCGGCCACCACGTCCCGCACCCGGTCGCCCACCGTCCGGTGATGCTCGACGTACACGGCGTCGCCCCGCTCGTCCTGCTCGACATAGGGAGTGCGGTCGAAGTAGGAGGCCGCGACCGAGAGGCCCTCCGGCCCCGGCTCGTCCGGGAACGCCCAGCGGACCGGATGCGTCACCGAGAAGATCCAGCGGCCCCCGGGGCGCAGCACCCGGCGCACCTCGCGGAAGACCTGCACGGGGTCGGCGACGAACGGCACCGCGCCGTAGGCGGAACACGCCAGGTCGAAGGAGCCGTCCCGGAACGGCAGCACCCCGGCGTCCGCCTCCACCAGCGGCACCTCGTCGCCGATCCGCAGCGCGTGCTGCAACTGCCGGTGCGAGAGGTCCAGGGCCACCGGACGGGCGCCCTGCGCGGCGAGCCAGCGGGAGCACTGCGCGGCGCCCGCGCCGATCTCCAGGACGTCCAGGCCGCGCAGCGACCCGGCGGGGCCCAGCAGGCGGGCCTCCGCCTCGTCGAGCCCCTCCGGACCCCAGACGAACCGGTCGTCGCCGAGGAAGGCGCCGTGGTCGCTCTGGTACTCGTCGGCGTTCCGGTCCCACCAGCCGCGACTGGCCCGGCTGCTCTCGGCCTCCGACGCGTCGCGGCGCGTCGCCTCGGGTTCGGCCGGGTAGATCTCTTGGCTCATCGTGTCCGTCGTTGTAGTTTGCCTTCACCCCGCCGCACGCGGTACGTACCGGGGGCACCTGTGAGTACGGCTCCCGTGCCCATGGATTGTGTCCTGGGGCCGATGTGGCCTCGGGGAACACGAGTTGCGCCGGATATGAGCCGTTGCGCCCCCGGTGTGCGCCTTCGCGCATTGACCGTGCCCGGCTGCCCCCGTATGCTACAAGTTGCGCTGCGAGCCTGCGCGCCTCAGACCTAGCAGGCCGCGCTCGCATCTGTTGTATGTCCCCTCGGTTCACGAGGCGCCTCCCGGTCCAGCGGGTTCGGTGTTTCCCGAGCTGTCCGGCTTCTGCAGAGGTGATACGGGCTCCCGGCGTAGCAGTACCTACGACTCACTGTCCGTACCGGAGCCCTTTCCCACATGACGAGCAGCACCGAGACCACCGCCACCACTCCGCAGGTTGCGGTCAACGACATCGGCGACGCGGACGCGTTCCTCGCGGCGATCGACGAGACGATCAAGTACTTCAACGACGGCGATATCGTTGACGGTGTCATCGTCAAGGTTGACCGGGACGAGGTTCTCCTCGACATCGGTTACAAGACCGAAGGCGTCATCCCTTCCCGCGAGCTTTCGATCAAGCACGACGTCGACCCGAACGAGGTCGTCAAGGTCGGCGACGAGATCGAGGCCCTGGTTCTCCAGAAGGAGGACAAGGAAGGCCGCCTGATCCTCTCGAAGAAGCGCGCTCAGTACGAGCGTGCCTGGGGCACCATCGAGAAGATCAAGGAAGAGGACGGCATCGTCACCGGTACCGTCATCGAGGTCGTCAAGGGTGGTCTCATCCTCGACATCGGCCTCCGTGGCTTCCTGCCGGCGTCGCTCGTCGAGATGCGTCGTGTCCGCGACCTCCAGCCCTACGTGGGCAAGGAGCTCGAGGCCAAGATCATCGAGCTGGACAAGAACCGCAACAACGTGGTCCTGTCCCGCCGTGCCTGGCTGGAGCAGACCCAGAGCGAGGTCCGTCAGACCTTCCTCACGACCCTGCAGAAGGGCCAGGTCCGCTCCGGCGTCGTCTCCTCGATCGTCAACTTCGGTGCGTTCGTGGACCTCGGCGGCGTCGACGGTCTCGTGCACGTCTCCGAGCTGTCCTGGAAGCACATCGACCACCCCTCCGAGGTTGTCGAGGTCGGCCAGGAAGTCACCGTCGAGGTCCTCGACGTCGACATGGACCGCGAGCGCGTCTCGCTGTCGCTCAAGGCGACGCAGGAAGACCCGTGGCAGCAGTTCGCCCGTACGCACCAGATCGGGCAGGTCGTTCCCGGTAAGGTCACCAAGCTCGTTCCGTTCGGTGCGTTCGTGCGCGTCGACGAGGGCATCGAGGGTCTGGTCCACATCTCCGAGCTGGCCGAGCGCCACGTGGAGATCCCGGAGCAGGTCGTCCAGGTCAACGACGAGATCTTCGTCAAGGTCATCGACATCGACCTTGAGCGCCGTCGCATCAGCCTCTCGCTGAAGCAGGCCAACGAGGCCTTCGGTGCCGACCCGGCTTCGGTCGAGTTCGACCCGACCCTGTACGGCATGGCCGCGTCCTACGACGACCAGGGCAACTACATCTACCCCGAGGGCTTCGACCCCGAGACCAACGACTGGCTCGAGGGCTTCGAGGCTCAGCGCGAGGTGTGGGAGACGCAGTACGCCGAGGCGCAGGCGCGCTTCGAGCAGCACCAGGCCCAGGTCATCAAGTCCCGCGAGGCCGACGAGGCCGCTGCTGCCGAGGGCGCTGCCGCCCCGGCCGGTGGCGCCCCGGCTGCCTCGGGCGGCAGCGGTGGCGGCTCGTACTCCTCGGAGTCCGCGGACAACTCCGGCGCCCTGGCGTCGGACGAGGCCCTGGCTGCCCTGCGCGAGAAGCTGGCGGGCGGCCAGAGCTGACGCTCTGCACCCCCTCCGGTCGATGATCGACCGCAGTAGCTGAAAGTGAGGCCCGCTCCCCTCGGGGAGCGGGCCTCACTCGTTTTCGCGGTGCGGTTACGGCGTGACGGTGATGTTGGTCAGGCCCTTGCCGCCGGTCACCGTGTTGCTGCTGTGGACGGTGGTCGGGCAGCTCGCGCTGTAGTTGGTGACGTTGATCGCGAGTTGCTTGTCGCCCCTGGAGCCGGTCAGGTCAGAGGTGTTGTCGCGGAAGACGGTGCCGCAGCCCCAGCCGCTCTGCTGGGTGTGGGTCTCGTAGCCGTTGTTGGTCGTACGGGAGCCCTTGTTCCCCTCGACCAGGACGTCGTTGCCCTTCACGTCGACCCAGGAGTCGTCGTAGTTGGCACCGGTCAGCCCGCTGCCGTCGAAGGTGTTGCCGATGATCTTCGCCCCGGTGGTGCCCTCCTTGATGTCGACGTTCTCGCCGCCGACCCCCGGGCCGATCGTGTTGTGCAGGATCTGGACCCGGTCGCTCCGGTCGGAGAGATCGCCGGCCGTGCCGACGTAGACGCCCTCGCCCATGCCGCGGCCGTCGTGTCCGGTGTCGTAGATCCGTGAGTTCTTGACGACGCCGTCCTTGCTGGACTTGCGGAAGTGGACGCCCTCCATGTCCAGGTCGTGCACGGTCACCGAATCGATGACGACGCCGGTGGCGGTGTCGGCCATGATGCCCTTCTGGCCGCCGGTGACGGTGATGCCCTTGACGGTCCAGTACGAGGCGCCGTTGAGGTGCAGCCCGTAGCCCCCGCCGGCCGTGAGGATCGCCTTGGCCGAGCCCGTGAGCGTGATCCGGGCGGAAGCGGTTCCGGGGACGGTCGCCTTGAAGTTGCCGGTGTAGGTGCCGTCGGCGAGCCGGATCGTGTCGCCGGGGGCCGCGGCGGTGAGAGCGGACTTGAGCTGGGCGGCGGTACTCACGTCGATGACCGGTGCCGCACCCGCCGCGGTGGCGGAGGCGAGGGCGAGGCCGCCGGTGGCGAGCGCGGTGGCCAGCAGGGCCGGGAGCAGAGTGCGGGTGCGCATGGGGGTGCCTTCCCGTCGAAGGAGTTCGAGGTTCTCGTACATGAATGTGGGGCGAGTCTCTGAACTTGCTGCCCAGTGACGGTAGGGATGCGGTGCGGCCGTGTCAATGTCTGGACCATTGCTCCGCGGGGTGGGAGCGGCGGGCGGGGTGAACGGGGGAACACCTGTGGGATGCGCGGGAAGCTGACGGCCCGTGACGCGCCACAGTGCGGATCCCGGTGGCCCGGGGGTGTCCGTGAACTCGGCGCTTCCGCCGAGGTGTTCACCGACATGAACACCAACGCCTGTGTCTTCAAAGGGAAGGCGGGCGCCCGCCAACGTCGACGCGCCTCGGGTTCTCGCACGGGTTCCGGCATGAACCGGCGGGTGAAAGGGCACAGTCCGGGAATGCATGTGCCCTGCCGGGCGTTCTTCTCGACGAACACGAGGAGGAGCGGTAACCGTGCCTGATCCGCAGAGTTTGTACGAATGGGAGCCGAAGGGCCTGGCCGTCGTCGACATGGCGCTCGCGCAGGAGTCGGCCGGCCTGGTCATGCTCTACCACTTCGAGGGATACATCGACGCGGGCGAGACCGGCGAGCAGATCGTGGACGGCCTGCTCGAAACGCTGCCGCACCAGGTCGTGGCCAGCTTCGACCACGACCGTCTCGTCGACTACCGGGCACGGCGTCCGCTGCTGACCTTCCGGCGCGACCGCTGGGCCGCCTACGAGACCCCGACGCTCGACGTCAGGGTCGTGCAGGACGCCACCGGAGCGCCCTTCCTGCTGCTGTCCGGGCCCGAGCCCGATGTGGAGTGGGAGCGCTTCGCCGCCGCCGTCGAGCAGATCGTCGAGCGCCTCGGTGTCCGCCTCGCGGTGAATTTCCACGGGATCCCGATGGGTGTCCCGCACACCCGCCCCGTAGGCATCACCCCGCACGGCAACCGCACGGACCTCATGCCCGGCCACCGCAGCCCCTTCGACGAGGCCCAGGTGCCCGGCTCCGCGGAGGCCCTGGTGGAGTACCGGCTGATGGAGGCCGGACACGACGTCCTCGGTGTCGCCGCCCATGTGCCGCACTACGTCGCCCGCTCCGCGTACCCGGACGCGGCGCTCACCGCGCTGGAGTCGATCACGGCCGCGACCGGCCTGGTCCTGCCGACCGTCGCCCATGCGCTGCGCACGGAGGCGCATCGCACCCAGACCGAGATCGACCGGCAGATCGACCAGGGAGACGAGGAGCTCGTCTCGCTCGTCAAGGGCCTTGAGCACCAGTACGACGCGGTCGCCGGATCCGAGACCCGCGGCAACCTGGTCGCCGAGCCGGTGGACCTGCCGTCCGCCGACGAGATCGGCCTCGAATTCGAGCGGTTCCTCGCGGAGCGCGAGGGGGACGCCTGACCGCTCCCCGCCGCTCACCCCTCGTACTAGGCTGCCGGTCATGCTGAAAGTGGGCCTGACCGGTGGGATCGGCGCCGGCAAGAGTGAAGTGTCACGGCTGTTCGTCGGATACGGAGCCGTGCTGATCGACGCGGACCGGATCGCCCGTGAGGTCGTCGAGCCGGGTACGCCCGGGCTCGCGGCCGTCGTCGACGCGTTCGGCACCGGCATCCTCACCGCCGACGGCACCCTGGACCGGCCGAAGCTCGGCTCGATCGTCTTCTCCGACGCCGACCGGCTCGCCGCCCTCAACGCGATCGTCCACCCACTGGTCGGCGCCCGCTCCGCCGAGCTGGAGCGGGCCGCGGGCCCCGACTCGGTCGTCGTCCACGATGTCCCCCTCCTCACCGAGAACGGCCTGGCGCCGCTCTACGACCTGGTCGTCGTCGTGGACGCGAGCCCCGAGACCCAGCTCGACCGGCTCGTACGGCTGCGTGGCATGACCGAGTCCGAGGCCCGCGCCCGGATGGCCGCCCAGGCCACCCGGGAGCAGCGGCGGGCCGTGGCCGACCTGATCATCGACAACGACGGGCCGCTGGAGGACCTGGAGCCGCAGGTCCGCAAGGTCTGGTCGGAGCTGACCGAGCGGGCCGAGGCCGGCTGACCCCGGCACCGGGGAAGTCCGGAATACCGGACCCCGGCCGGACGTTGAGTCCCCGGTGAGGAAGGGAAGGATGAGACCGTGCCCGAGAGAACCCCGGAGACCGATGTCATCGACTTCCGCGCGGCCGAACACCTGCTGGCGGCGCGCGACCCCCGTGGCGCGGTGAAACTGCTGGATTCGGTGATCGCGGCCCATCCGGAGAACACCGCGGCCCGGCTGCTGCGTGCCCGCGCGTTCTTCGCCGCCGCCCAGCTGCGCCCCGCCGAGCTGGAATTCGAGCTCGTCCTGGAACGCGAGCCGGACAACGCCTTCGCGCACTTCGCGCTGGCCCGCACCTTCGAGCGTTCCGGCCGCACGGACCGGGCCGCCCGCCACTTCCGGCTGGCAGCCGCGCTCGACCCGAACCCGGAGTATCTGAGGGCGGCCCGCTTCCCGGCCCAGGACTGACGTCCGGCGCCGGGCGGGCGCGCCCCCGGCCCGCTTCAGTGCCCGTACCTGCCGCGCCCGCCGTGGTCGGGTTCGTACGGCGGGATATTGCGGCCGGGCTGGTAGTGCGGGCCCTGGTGGATGTGGTGGACGATCACAGCCAGGTCCACGAGGACCAGCAGGAGCAGCAGGCCGCAGGCGGCGGCCCAGCCCGGCCGGTCGGTCAGCGTGAAGGCGGCCAGGCCGAAGACGGCCCAGGCCAGCCCCCATAGACTCAGCCAGAGCCGCAGCCGCAATGGACTGCGGGCAGTCGTCGGTTCATTACCGGTACGCATGGCGATCGCCTCTCCTACCAGGATGGACCCGCGACGGCGTTTTGGGGCATCTCGACATCGGACTGAGGAGATCGTGCGTGAACGGCGCATCGTGGGAGGACCGCACAGGCCGCAGGGCGAGGGTCCGGGGCTGTCTGCTGGGCGGGGCGATCGGGGACGCGCTGGGAAATCCGGTGGAGTTCCTGTCCCTGGCCGGCATCCGCCGCGCGCACGGTGAGTACGGCGTACAGGGACTTCTCCCGGACGAGGAGGGGGTTGTCGGACGGGTCACGGACGATACGCAGATGACCCTGTTCACGGCCGAAGGGCTGATCAGGGCCCATGTCCGGGCGGCAGCGGAGGGCAGCGGCGGCACCGGGGACGGCGGCGGCGCCGAGACCGGGATCGTGCGGAACGCCTATCTGCGCTGGCTGGACACCCAGAACCACCCCGCTCCGCCGGCCCGTGGCGGCGACAACCCGGTGCGTACCGGCCGGCTCAGGCAGCAGCCCTGGCTCTACGCGCGCCGGGCCCCCGGCAACGCCTGCCTGACCGGGCTCGCCACCGGCCACGTTCCCGAACCGACGGCCCGGCTCGGCGAGCCGGGCCCCGTCAACACCGGCTCCAAGGGGTGCGGCACGGTGATGCGGTCCGCCCCCTTCGGGCTGGTGGGGGCGGACGCCGAGGCGAGCTTCCGGCTCGCCTACTGGTGCGCGCAGATCACCCACGGCCACCCGACCGGTGCGTACGCGGCCGGGGCCTTCGCCGCGATCGTCGCGCACCTCCTGGAGGGCGACTCGACGGCGGGCGCCGTACTGAGGGCCATGGAGCTGCTGCGCCGCCACCCGGGGCACGAGGAGACGACGGCGGCGCTGCGAGCCGCCGTAGACCTGGCCGCGGAGGGTGCCCCGACCGGGGAGAAGGTGGAGACGCTGGGCGCGGGCTGGGTCGCCGAGGAGGCCCTTGCCATCGCCGTGTACTGCGCGCTCGTGCTGCCCGGCGCCGATCAGGTGGCCCGGTCGCTGCTGCTCTCGGTCAACCACTCGGGCGACAGCGACTCCACGGGAGCGATCTGCGGCAACCTGCTCGGCGCACGCCACGGGGACGTACACCTTCCGCCGTCCTGGCTGGTGGCGACCGAGGGCCGAGCGGTGATCACCGAGGTGGCCGACGATCTGTGCGTGGAGTTCGAGCACGCGGTCGCCTGGCCGGACGGACGGTACCCGGCGTACTGACGGGCGGCCGCCCGCCGTTGAACGGCGGGGTCACCACTCGTCGGTACACCGGGTGTTGGCGGTGCGTCAGTCCGTCAGCAGCTTGTTGCGCAGCGCGGCCACCGTCGCGTCGTCGAGCTTCAGGCCCTCGCGTACGTAGGTGTCGAAGTCGCCGTACAAATGGTCCACCTCGTCGAACGCCGCGCGCAGCCAGCTCAGTTCGACGGCCTTCGGGTTGCCCAGGTAGTCGTTGCTGGCGAGGAAGTCCGCCTCGACGGTCTCGCGCGGGACACCGAGCAGGGTGAGCAGGACGGCCGTGCTCCAGCCGGTGCGGTCCTTGCCCGAGCTGCAGTGGAAGACCGTCGCGCCGGAGTCGTTCGTCGCGACGGCCGTGAGCAGGTCGCGGAAGGCGTAGTCGGCGCCCACGAAGTTGACCATGAACGGGTAGCCGATGGACTGGCCGAGGTCGGACGAGCCGGAGAACAGCCCGGCCGCGATGGCCTCGGCCAGTGTCATCAGGGCCGAGTCGTGGAAGCGGATGCCGTGGCTGAGCGACACCACGTCGGCGACCTGGTACTTCACCCCGGCGGGCAGCCGGTCCGGATCGTCGTGCCGCTCCACCGCGTTGCGCAGGTCCACGTCGAGGGTGAGGCGCTGGGAGAGCAGGCGCTGCTGCTCGGCGTCGGTGAGGCTGTTGATCTTGTTGGAGCGGTAGACCAGACCGGGGCGCACCCAGCGCCCGTCGGTGGTGCGGTAGCCGCCGATGTCCCGGAAGTTGCGGGCGGACTCGATCCCGAGCGAGCGTTCGGCGACGACGAGCGGGGAACCGCTGTCCGGCACCAGCCGGAAGTACCAGCGTCCCGCGTCGGCGAGGGCTCCGGCGGGGACGGTCAGCGAACCGGTGCCGGGGGCGGTGCCCACCGGGGTGCCGGTGGTGGCGTCGGGGGAGGTGACGGCGGTGACGGTCACCGATCCGGCGCCGGAGGACCAGGAGAGCGTGTAGCCGCCGTCGGCGGCGCGCTGGGCGGTGGCCGCGGTGAACGGCACGGCGGCGGCCCGCGCGGTGGCCCCGGCGCTCGCCGCGGGTGCGGCGGCGGGAGTGGCGGCGAGGGCGGGCGGGACGAGGACCGTTCCGGCGAGCAGGACGGCGGCGACGGCTGCCTGGGTGATGCGGTGCGTGCGCATGGTGCTCCTTGTCTGCATCCCTGTCGGGGAGTGGGGGGTGTCAGGAGGTGGGGGCGGCGGTGCACGGCGCGGTGCCGCAGACATTGATGACACGGCCGGTGGCCAGGAAGGTGGCCTTCTGCTGACGGGCGGCCGACGAGTTGCGGGGGTCCGAGTGCGGGTCGTGGCCGTACTGCGGCCCGGCGGGCGGGGTGTTGGTGAGCGGCGGGGTGGGCGTGCCGCTGTCCCACACCGTCATCGCGGAGCCCCGGTAAGGCAGTCGGTCGGGTGCGACGGTCCTGATGCCCCAGTACGGGACGGTGTCCGGGCTGCGGCCCGGTGCGAGCGCGGGGGAGATCAGCCGGGCGCCGATGGTGCGCGCCTCCACGTCGGCGGCCGCGTTCGCGACCTGGTGGTCCCCGTACGCGATGTGCATCAGCACCTGATGGCGATCGGTGAGGTGGTTCGCGTACGCGTCGGTCTCGCCGCGGTCCCACACCATCTGGAACAGCTGGAGGACGATCTGCTGACGCAGTTTGTCCGGGTAGGAGAGGTCCAGGACCTGCTGGAACGGGGCGAAGTCGACGCTGCGGTTGAGGAGCAGGCCGTAGTTCATGCCGGTGACGCCGAGGACCCCGCGCCGGATGTCGGGCGAGGCGGCCACCAGGGCACCGCCGAGGATTCCGCCCTGGCTGTTCCCGTCGTACCCGATGCCGTGCCGGATGTCGACGAGCGGGCGGCCGTTCGCGTCGCGGAAGGCCGCGTCGGTGGTGAGTCCGTGGGCGTGGATCAGGGCGCGGGCGAGGAAGAGGGCGTTCAGCATGCCCTGTTCGCTGCGCTCGGGAACGGCGGGGAAGAGGTTCGGGTCGGCGAGTGCGCCGAGCACCACGGGTATGTCCTCCTCGGCCATCCCGATCCAGTCCGTCGCGCAGAACGTGAAGTTGTGCTCCGCCGCCATCGCCTTGACGTTGCCCGCGCCGACCTCGGAGCGGCGGCCGAGGAGGCCGTGCCCGTAGAGGGCGGGGTGCGAGGGGCCACGGAAGGCGGAGCGCGGTATCTCGCAGCGGAACATGGCGAGTTGGGTGTTCAGCGGGAGCCGTCGGGGCAGGCCGTCCGGACCGCGGTGCAGTACGGAGCCGGGCGGGCCGCCGGGCAGGTTCAGATAGCTGGGCACCTCGATCCGGCCGGTCACTTCACGGGCGATCCGGGGGTCCTGCTCGGCCGTGAAGTCGGTGACACCGGTGACGGTGAACGCGGGCGAACGGCCGCCGAGACGGCGGAACGCATCGTCGCGGACGGTGAAGAGGTCGCCGGTGAGGCTGCGGGTGCTCGCGACGGTGAAGTCCCAGGCGAGGTACAGCTCCTCGGAGCGCACTCCGGCCCTGTGCAACGCCTTCAGGGCCGGGCGCAGCCGGTGCTGCCGGGTGCGCAGCGGGTGCCCGGCGGGCAACGCCTTCCCGGCGACGGTGGCGAACGGCGCGGCGGCCGGGATGGTGCGCCCCGCGCCGTCCTTGAGGTGCCTGAGCGCGACGGCGTAGTGGTGGCCGTCGCGGAAGTTGCGCGCGGGATGGATCAGCAGGGCCCGGCGTGCGGGGTCGGTGGCGTTGGAGTCCGGTTCGGCCCAGTACGGCCACCGCTCCCCGGTCCGGGTGTCCAGCAGCACGACGGGGGCGTCCGGGGCCAGGGAGCGGCCGATGTCGGTGATCGGGGCGGTGCCGGTCGCCGCCGGGTCGAGGCCGGGGACGTGCGCGATCAGCGTCGAGCCGGGGGAGAAGCCGTCGGACCGGTTCCAGGCCGTCGGGTCGACGGGCCGGCCAGCCGTGGCGCGCGGCAGCGTGGTGGCGCCGAAGGACACCCGGCGGCCGGTGTCGGTGGTCGGGTCGGGCCGGGTGTACCAGTCGTTCGGGAACGGCAGCAGGCACTCGACGGGCGCCAGCGGGTCGCAACCGGGCCCGGACGCCCCGGCGGCCCGTGCCGCGGGGGCGTCCGGGACGAGCAGGGCGGCGGCGCCGAGCGCCGCCGCCAGCAGCCCGCGCAGCAGGCGGCGTTGCAACGGGGTCAGCTCCCCTGGAGGTGCGCGCCGATGATGGCGGCGTAGTTCGCCTCACCGTTCCGGTTGGGGTGCAGCGGGGCGGCGGCCGCGGTCGGCACGTAGCCCTCGACCCACTTGTCCGACGGGGCCTGGCAGGAGTCGTGGCCCTTGCTGGGCGTGGCGAGATCGATGTACTCGGCGCCGTGCGCCGCGCTCTGCTCGGCGATCACCGCGTTCATCCGGTCGACGCTGCCCTGGAGGAAGTCGGCGTCCACCGGGAGGACCGGCTGCAGCGGCCAGCAGCCGCCGGGCTTGATGTACAGGCCGTACCCCGTGACGATCACCCGGGCCTGTGGCGAACGCTGGTGGATCGAATCCAGTACGACACCCAGCTTCGGCGCGAACTCCGCGATGCGCTGCCCCACCTGGTCCACGCCGCCCTCGTTGTACTTCTCCTTGCACGGGGTGGCGTTCGGGTCGAGGGTGGTGCACTTCTGCGCGATGCCGACGAGGCCGGCGTCGTTGCCGCCGATGGTCAGCGTCACCAGGTCGGTGTCCGGGCGCAGCGCGTCGAACTGGGGCGGCGCCGAGCCCATCGGGATGTCGAGCAGCGACAGCGACTGCTTCTCGGTCATGTGCTTGGAGGCGGCGCCGCTGCACGTGACGTCGCGCAGCGACGCACCGAGTCGATCGGCGAGTTCGTGGGGGTAGTTGTGCGTCGAACGGCCGCAGGCCACCGGCCCCGTGATGTCCGGGATGAGCGGTCCCGAGGCCATGGAGTCGCCGAGTGCGACGTAGGACATGGTGTCGTCCTCACCGGTGGCGGACGCCGGGACAGCGCCGGTCCCCACGGTCAGACCGGCCAGGGCGAGCACGCCCACGATTGTCCTGACGGAACGACAGAAACCCTTGTTCTGCGGCATGTTCACGGAATCCTCCGACGGTGGGGGGCGGAACGTGGCATGGCGTGTGACGCCGGTCATCATGCAGACTCAAGTGCCGTCGTTTAACTGGTGGGTAACGCAGACTTCTGCGGGGGAACTTGTGACGCGTGACAATCGGCCGCTCGTCATCACGGGGGAGCGCGGAGCCCCGGGAGGGCCGGAGAGCCGGCCGCTGTCCATCGCCGGACGCCCGGTGGCCGCACATCTGCGCGCCCGCGTCCCGGCCCTGACCGGTCGTGTCGTCGCCCGGCTCCTGGCCGATCTGCCGGTCTACGCCGATCTGCCGCACGAGGAGATCTCCGGCGACATCGCCGACATCGTCCAGCACAATCTGCGGCTCTTCGCCGACGTCGTCGAGCACCGCCGCCCCGCCACGGACGCCGAACTCGCCCAGCAGCGGGACTCCGCCGCCCAGCGCGCCGAGGAGGGCGTGCCGCTGGACGCGATCCTCACCGCGTACCAGGTCGGCACGGCGATGTGCTGGCAGGAGACGGCCAAGGGCGCGCTCCCCGGTGATCTCGCCACCGTCCTGGAGATCATGGACCGGATCATGGTCCTTCAGCAGCAGCTGACCTCCGCCGTCAGCAGCGCGTACCTGGAGGCCCGGCAGATCCTCGACAGCCAGGACCACGGCGGCCGGCACGCCCTGATGGCCGCCCTGCTGACCGGCGAACCCCTGGACCGCTTCACCCACCGCACCGGACTGCGCCCGGCCCCCCGCTACCTCGCGATGACGCTCGCGCTCGGCCCGCACCCCGACGAGCTGAACCAGTCACCGGGGCCGGGCGCGGGCGTCGCGGCCCGGCGCAAGATCCGCCGCGTCCGCACGGCCCTCGACCACTTCGCCGGTACGCCGGCGCTCACCGCCCTCGACACCTCCGGCGGCACGGTGTTGCTGCCCGCCGCCGAACCGCCGCCGTGGCACGGACCTGGCGGTCTGTGCGAGCTGATCGAGGAGGCGACCCGCGCGGCCGGTGTGCCCATCACCGCCGCCGCGGAGACTGCCGAACCGGAGGCGGTGCCGGCCGCCGTGGCCCGTAACACCGAGATCGCCGATCTGATCGCCCGTACGGGGCGGCCTCCCGGCCTGTACCGGCTGGCCGACGTCCTGCTCGAATACCAGCTCAGCCGGCCCAGCGAGGCCCTGCACGGGCTCGCGCAGCTGCTGAGGCCCCTGGAGGCGAAGCCGGAGCTGCTGCGCACCCTGGAGACGTATCTCGAACTGGGCCTGGACCGGCGGGCCACCGCGGCAGCCCTGCACATCCACCCCAACACCGTCGACTACCGCATCCGCCGCATCGACCGGCTGACCGGCCTCTCCCCGGCCCGCCCGGCCGACCTCCAGCACATCAGCGCGGCACTGGTCGCCCGCCGGTCGGTGTGAGCGGGAAGGGATCCGCGGCCGGAACCACCGTCAACGGCCGTACGTTCGTCCATACATGAGCGGACGACTGGTGCGTGAGGGTTATTCAGGGACGGGTCCCGGCGCGATCACCCCGGACGGGTGCGCGGTCGAGCTGTACAGACGCCTGTCCGTCGGCGACGAACCGGACGTGATCGCGGCGGCCGTGCCCGCCGGGGCGAGCATTCTGGAACTGGGCTGTGGCGCGGGCCGGGTGACCCATCCGCTGATCGGGCGCGGCTTCGAGGTCACCGCCGTGGACGAGTCGGCGCAGATGCTGGAGTACATCCGGGGCGCCCGCACGGTGCGGAGCCCCATCGAGTCGCTGGACCTCGGTGAGGAGAGGTTCGACGTGGTGATGCTGGCGTCGTTCCTGGTGCACACGAGCGAGCACCGGGTGCGTGACGGGATGCTGCGGACCTGCCGCAAGCACGTCAAGGACGGCGGCGTCGTGCTCATCCAGCGCGAGGGCGCCGACTACCACAGCAACCTGCCGCGGGAGAGAGTCGATCCTGGCGGATACACCGTACGGATCGTCTCGGCGGAGCCCGTGGGGGACGGGGTGGACTCGGTGCATGCCGAGTACGTATTCGACGACGCGCGATGGACCCAGACGTTCCGGTCGCGGGAGCTGTCGAAGGAACAGTTCGAGGGACATCTGGAGGCGGCGGGTCTGACCGTCGACCGGTATCTCACGGATGACGGGATCTGGGTGCGCGCCGTGCCCAAGTAGCTTCGGAGCAAAGGAGATCCGCGGTCCGGGCAGCGATGAGTTCCGGACCGCGGACGGGTCTACCTCTTCGCAGGCAACACGCTGCTCCACGAGCGACACGCTGCGAAGACTTTCCCGAGGAGATCCGGATGTCCGAGTCCACGCTTGCCAGGAACACTCCCGCTGCCGCCCGTTCGGGCACTCGGTCCGAGGGGCCCGGGCGCGGTGCCCTCGCGCTCACCGTCGCACGGGTCGTGCTCGCCCTGTTCCTGGGGTTCAGCGCGTTCGCGAAGCTGATCGCCCATGAATCGGCGGTCGAGAGCTTCGACCGGATGGGCTGGAACCGGTTCGCGATGTACACCATCGGAGGGCTGGAGATGGCGGGGGCGATCGCCCTGCTGATCCCGGTCCTGGCCGGAGTCGCGGCGATCGCGCTCTGCGGGCTGATGGCAGGTGCCTCCATCGTCCAGCTGACACTGCTGGACAGGGCGAACGCGATCATGCCGGCGCTGCTCATCGTGCTGTTCGTCCTGATCGCCCGGGAGCGACGGGACCGGACGGCCACCCTGGTCGCGCTCGTACGCAGACGCGCGTAGCGGGCAGTGGGGTGTGCCGCCCGGTGCCGTCGCCGCTCAGGTGGACGGTGCCGGCCGCGGCCTGTCAGTGGACCGTGCTGTAGCTGCGCCACGGCAGGGCGGAGGCCCCGTTGACATCGCTCGACAACGTCGCGAGGTACGTCGTGCCCGGGCCGGTGCAGTTGCGCGTGCGGTACAGAATGATGTCGACCAGGGTGCCGTTGTTCACCGCCTTGGCGCCCGAGAGGGCGAGCCGGTGGCAGCCCTTCACGGGCGGGCTGTTCACCGTGATCACGACGTCCCGCTTCGTCGTGTAGGTGACCGGTCCGACCGCGGTCCGGCCGAGGCCGGAACAGCCTGCGACGGTGAGGGTCAGGAGCGCGGTCCCGGCTGCGATGCCGAGGCGGCGGCGTCGGTGAGCGATCACGGGCATGGGCGGGTCCTCGTCTGTCTCGTCCGGCTCGTCGCACCGGCACCGGCGCTGCGGATGCCACCGAGTGCGTACGGATGCCACGGAGTACGTACGGATGCCACGGAGTACGTACGGAGTACGTGCTGACGCTGGTCACCCTGCCCCCTGGCCGGCGCCCCGGCATCCGGTGCGCGGCCGGGCGGGGTACGGCCGTGACGACGAGGGCCCGTTCCATGTTCATATTGATTGATATTGGGCATACCGTGGTAATAGCGACTGATTCATCTGATTCGGTCGGTTTTCTTCAGTTCCGGCTTTCAGGGGGCCGTCATGGTCCAGGAGCTCGTGATCGCGATAGTGGCGGCGGCCTCGGCGGGTGGGCTGTACATGGCTGCGGCGGCCAAGGTCGTCAAGCAGTACGAGCGGGGCGTCGTGCTGAGGCTCGGAAGGCTCCGTAAAGACATACGAGGACCCGGTTTCACCATGGTGATCCCCGGCATCGAGCGGCTGCGCAAGGTCAATATGCAGATCGTCACGATGCCGGTGCCGGCGCAGGACGGGATCACCCGGGACAACGTGACGGTGCGGGTGGACGCGGTCATCTACTTCAAGGTCGTCGACGCGGCGAGTGCCGTGATCCAGGTCGAGGACTACCGGTTCGCGGTGTCACAGATGGCACAGACCTCACTGCGGTCGATCATCGGCAAGAGCGATCTGGACGATCTGCTGTCCAACCGCGAAAAGCTGAATCAGGGCCTTGAGCTGATGATCGACAGTCCCGCGGTCGGATGGGGTGTGCAGATCGACCGGGTGGAGATCAAGGACGTTTCGCTTCCGGAGACGATGAAGCGCTCCATGGCCCGCCAGGCCGAGGCCGACCGTGAGCGGCGTGCCCGGGTCATCAACGCGGACGCCGAGCTGCAGGCGTCGAAGAAGCTCGCCGAGGCGGCGGGGGAGATGTCCGCCCAGCCGGCCGCGCTCCAACTGCGCCTGTTGCAGACGGTGGTGGCGGTCGCGGCGGAGAAGAACTCCACGCTGGTGCTGCCGTTCCCGGTGGAGCTCCTCCGCTTCCTGGAGCGGGCGCAGCAGCCCGCGCAGCAGCAGGAGTTGGCGCCACCGCAGACCGTTCAGCCGCCGCAGCAGCAGCCGGCGCAGCCGCAGCGCCATGCGCAGGCACCTCGTCCCGCGCAGGCACCGCGCCCCACTCAGGCACCTCGTCCCGCGCAGCCGCAGCGCCCCGCTCAGGCCCAGCGTCCCGCGCAGGCCCAGCCCCGGCCGCAGCCGCCGTCCTCCGCGGCGCCCGCGTCCGCACCTGCGCCCACACCCCCGGCCGCTGTTCCGGCGCGGTCCTCCCGTTCGAAGCCGTTGGCCAGGCACTGAGCCGGTCCGTCCGTCCCTCGTTCCCCGCCCCGGTCCCACCGGCTTGGACGGGGGCGGGGCAGATCGTGTCCTATATCGCGGCTGACCTGCTGGAACGCAGGTGAGCGACCGGTTGTCAGACCCCCCGCCTAGACTCGCAGGAGTCATGAGGATCAAGGCGATCAAGAGGATCAGGGCGGGAGGGGAGGGGACCGATGACCACGGCACAGCACCAGCAGGACGCCTCCGCTGTCCGTCTCCTGCGCTGCGCCGCCGTGTTCCTGCCCGCGCCGCTGCCGAGGGACGGACGCATCGCCTTCTGGGACCCTGACGGCGGTCCTCTCCCGCAGCCGGGCGACGTCTGCGTACACCCCGCGGACCCGGGGAGTCCGGCACCCGGTGCGAGCACGGCCGAGATCACCGTTGTCCGCCGGCACGGGCAGGGGGACGGCGTCCGTCGGCGTACGGTGCCCGCGGTCCTGCTGCCCGTCGCCGACGCGCTGCCGCTGCTGGCCCGGGCCCGGCACCAGGAGTCCGCCCACCCCGCCACGCGATGCTGGGGCGCGGCCGCGCTCCAGGCGCTCAACCTGGCGGCGCGCGGCAGGCTGCTCCCGGGTCTGACGGGCGACGACCGCGACGCCTGGCGGGCCGGGCCGCGCGACGCCGAGGACATCGCCCATCTCCGGGCGATCGCCGCCGCCATGCCCGCCGAGGGCTACGCGGTCCCGCTGCCGGATCCCGCACCGATCCGGGTCCCGGACCCCCAGTGGCTGCTCGGTTCGTTCCTCGACGCGGTCGCCGACACCCTGCCCCGTACGCCCGCCGCGGCGTACGCGATGGGCGCACCCTTCGCGTCCCGCGAGGCCCAGCACCTGCCGGGGGCCCGTGACTGGGCGGTCGAGGTCGCGGCCGGGCTCGATGCGGGTGTACGGGTATCGCTGCGCCTCGACCTGTCGGCGTACGAACTCTTCGACACGACCGATACGTACGACACCCCCGACAACACCTCCGACGCCATCGGTTCCGACGAGGCCGATGTCACCGGGCCCGGCGACCCCGAGGGCCACGGCACCTCCGGTTCCGCCGCGAGCGGCCGTTCCGGCACCGCGCGGCACGCCGCCGCGGCCATCACCCAGGTGCACAGCCTCGCCGACCCGACCTACGTCACCGACGCCGCAGCACTGTGGAACGGCGGGGCGGGCGAGCCGTTCGGCCCGCGGGCCAGGATCGACGCCGTGCTCGCCCTGCGCCGCGCCGCCCGCGTCTGGGCGCCGCTGGAGCGGCTGCTGGACCAGCCGGTGCCCGATGTGCTCGCCCTGGCGGAGGACGAGCTGTACGAGCTGTTCAGCGACGCGGGAGCCCGGCTGGCGGCGGCCGGGGTGAGCGTTCACTGGCCCAGGGAGCTCGTCCGTTCGCTCACCGCCTCCGCCGTCGTGCGGCCCGCGCCCGGCTCGGCCACCGACGGCACCTCGTTCTTCGACGCCGAGCAGCTCTTCGCCTTCGACTGGCAGTTGTCGCTGGGCGACGAGCAGCTCACCGAGGCGGAGATGGACATCCTCGCGGAGGCCCACCGGCCGGTGGTGCGCCTGCGGGACCAGTGGGTCGTCGTCGACCCCGCGCTCGTACGCAAGGCACGCAAGCGGGAGCTCGGCCTGCTCGATCCGGTCGACGCCCTCGCCGCCGCCCTGACCGGCAGCGCCGAGGTCGACGGCGAACAGGTCGAAGCGGTGCCCGTCGGCGCGCTGGCCGCACTCCGTGAGCGCATCACCGCCGACCACGCCACCATCGCCCCGCCGCCCGGTCTCGACGCCACCCTCCGCGACTACCAGCTGCGCGGCCTGGCCTGGCTGGACCGGATGACCTCGCTCGGCCTCGGCGGCTGCCTCGCCGACGACATGGGCCTGGGCAAGACGATCACCCTGATCGCCCTCCATCTGCACCGCGCCCGTCCCGCGCCCACCCTGGTGATCTGCCCCGCCTCCCTCCTGGGCAACTGGCACCGGGAGATCAACCGCTTCGCTCCCGGTGTCCCCGTGCGCCGCTTCCACGGCACCGACCGCTCACTCGCCGGGTCCGGCGGCGGCTTCGTCCTCACCACGTACGGCACGATGCGTTCCAGCGCCGCGCAACTGGCCGGCCACGGCTGGGGACTGATCGTCGCCGACGAGGCCCAGCACGTGAAGAACCCGCAGTCCTCCACGGCGAAGGCGCTGCGCACCATCCCGGCCCCGGCCAGAGTCGCCCTCACCGGCACCCCGGTGGAGAACAACCTCTCCGAGCTGTGGGCCCTGCTCGACTGGACCACTCCCGGACTGCTCGGCCCCCTCAAGGCGTTCCGGGCCCGGCACGCCCGTACCGTCGAGAACACCGGTACGGCCGCCGGGCTCGCCAACGACGAAGCGGTCGAACGGCTCTCCCGCCTGGTCCGGCCCTTTCTCCTGCGCCGCAAGAAGTCCGACCCGGGCATCGCCCCCGAACTGCCGCCCAAGACGGAGACCGACCACCCCGTCTTCCTCACCCGCGAGCAGGTCACGCTCTACGAGGCGGCGGTCCGCGAGACGATGGCGTTCATCGAGGCGTCGGAGGGCATCGCCCGGCGCGGCCTGATCATGAAGCTGCTGGCCTCGCTCAAGCAGATCTGCAACCACCCTGCGCAGTATCTGAAGGAGGAGCCGACCCGCCTCGTCGGCCGTTCCGGAAAGCTCGCCCTGCTCGACGAACTCCTCGACACGATCCTCGCCGAGGACGGCTCCGTCCTCATCTTCACCCAGTACGTGACCATGGCCAGGCTCCTCTCCGCCCACCTCGCCTCGCGCGCCATACCCTCCCAGCTCCTGCACGGCGGCACGCCGGTCGCAGAACGGGAACGGATGGTGGACCGCTTCCAGTCCGGCGAGGTCCCGGTCTTCCTGCTCTCCCTCAAGGCGGCGGGCACCGGACTCAATCTCACCAGGGCCGCCCATGTCATCCACTACGACCGCTGGTGGAACCCGGCCGTCGAGGAACAGGCCACCGACCGGGCGTACCGCATCGGCCAGACACAGCCCGTGCAGGTTCACCGGCTGATCGCCGAAGGCACTGTCGAGGACCGGATCGGCGAGCTGCTGGAGGCGAAGCGGGCCCTGGCCGACACGGTCCTCGGAACCGGCGAGGCCGCGCTGACCGAGCTCAGCGACCGCGACCTGGCCGATCTCGTCTCGCTCCGGAGGCCGGCATGAGCCCCCGCCCGCACACCGGCCACGACCCCCGTCCCGTCGCCCGCCCACGCCCCGGCCCCGACGACCTGCGGCGCACCTTCGAGGCCGTACCGCCCCGCACCGGTGACGGCGACGAACCCTTCGCGGACAGCTGGTGGGGCCGTGCCTGGGTGGCCGCCCTGGAATCCCTCTCGATGGACGAGGGCCGGCTCTCCCGCGGCCGTACGTACGCCGACAGCGGCAAGGTCGCCGCGATCACCGTCACCCCCGGCCGGGTCGTCGCCTACGTCCACGGCAGCCGCCCCCGCCCCTACCGCTGCGAACTGCGGCTGCGGACCCTCGCCGACCCCGACTGGGACGCCTTTCTCGATGCGGTCGCGGCCCGGCCCGGCCACTTTGCCGCGCTGCTCACCAAGGAGATGCCGCACTCGCTGGCCGACACGGCGACCGAGGCCGGCATCGGGCTGCTGCTCGCCGCGGGGGACCTCGACCCCGGCTGCTCCTGCCCGGACCACGGCTGGCCCTGCAAGCACGTGGCCGCGCTCTGCTACCAGATGGCGCGGCTCCTGGACACCGACCCGTTCGTCCTGCTGCTGCTGCGCGGCCGGGGGGAACGGGAGCTACTCGAAGAGCTGGGCCGACGCAACGCCGCCCACTCCGCCCGGGAACGCCCCACAGCCCCCGCCACCCCCTCCGTACCGGCCCGCGAAGCCCTCGCCGACCGCTATCTCCCACCGCTCCCCGCCCCGTTGCCGGTGCTGTCGCACCCCGCACAGCCGCCCTCGTACCCGAGCCTGCCCGGTGCACGCGACCCGCTCGCCCTCGACCACCTCGCCACGGACGCGGCGGCCCGCGCGCACGCGCTCCTCACCACCGGCCTCGACCCGCTCGCCGGGCTCACCCCCTGGCAGGACGCGGTACGGCTGGCAGCGTCCCGGCCCACCGCCGGGCTCACCGCCACCACCCGCGCCCTCTACCGCGAGCTGGCGTACGCCACCGGCCGCACCACCACCGACCTGGCCCGGGCGGTCGCGGCCTGGCGCCAGGGTGGCGCCGGAGGGCTGGCCGTCCTCGAAACCCCCTGGGACCCTCCGGCCGGCCCCTTCGACCGGGCCCGCCCGGCACTCTCGGCCGCCGGCTTCCCCCGCTTCCAGCCCTGGCGCAACCACCTCACACACCCCGGCGGTACACTCCAGCTCCGCTTCGGTCACGACGGCCGCTGGTACGGCTACGAATCCGAGCCGGGCGAGGACGACTGGTGGCCCCGCGCCACTCCGGACACCGACCCGGTGAGCGCGCTCATGGAGCTCAGCGGGGGCTGAAACCGGCCGGGCCGGTCCGGGCCTCAGTAGCTCTGCAGATAGACGAAGAGACCGATCAGGAACACGGCGACGATCGGCAGCACGATCAGCCGGGCTTTGCGGAACCCCTCGTTCTCCTGGTCGGACCGGCCCTGGTCGGCGCCGTGCACCGACGCCAGATGATCCCAGGCCATGTCGGTGATCTTCTTCATCGTCAGCAGCGAAGGCGACCAGTCGCAGTGCGCACAGACCACGAAGTCGCGGTAAGGGTCGTACCGGAAGTCACGCTCGATATTGACCGTGAACACCTGACCGTCCGGCGTCGTCGCTGCGAAGTGGCGTACTGGCGTGCCCATGTGGATCGTTCCCCGTTCCGTGCGTGTGCCCGGTCCCGTGCCCGGCCGCGGCACAGTACCCGACCGGACCGTTCCCGCCCCCGCCGCGGTCAGCGAGGCAGCACGGCATCGACGACATCCCGGGCGAAGCCGGGCGGCACCGGTTCGCGGCGGAGCAGCACCCGCATCCAGACCGCCCCCGCGATCAGGTCCAGCAGCAGCATCGGGTCGGCGTCCGCGGGGAGTTCGCCGCGGGCGGCGGCGCGGGCGAAGACCGGCTGTTCACGGGAGAAGCGATCGGCGAAGAAGTCGCGGGTGAGGGCGGCGAGTTCGTCGTCGGGCAGGCCGGTGCCCGAGGTCATGGCTCGGGCGACGGGTTCGGTGCGCCCGTCGGTGAGCAGTCGGGTGATCTGTTCGGTGAGGGCGATCAGATCACCGCGGAGGCTGCCCGTGTCGGGGATGTCGATGTCGAGGACCCGGGCGTGGATCAGGGCCGCCCGCAGGAGCACCGGTTTTGAGGGCCACCAGCGGTAGATCGTCGTCTTGTTGACCCCGGATTCCTGGGCGACGGCCTCGATGGTGAGCCGGGCGTAGCCGCGTTCCGCGAGGTGGCGCAGCGTGGTCTCGAAGATCGCCTCCGCGGCGCGGGGGCCCCGGCCCGGGCGGCGGTTCACGGTCGGGTCGGGCATGGGCACTCCAGAGAAGAGCAACGCAACGTTGCGTTGCAGTATAGGGTGCTGTCTTCGTACTTCGTACTGCGACACAGGGGGCCCGGCATGGCGGAGGCAGTGGTTTCCAAGGCGGTGACCTGGGGGCTGTTCGCCGCCTGGGTGGCCAACGATCTGGAGGAGCTGGCCACCATGGCCGGCTGGGCGCGGGCCGCCCGGCCCGCGTTCCAGGAGCGGTTCCCGCGCGTGCCCGAAGCGGTCTGGAAGCGGATGCAGCTCTCGCAGCGGGACGTCAACGTCGCGATCGGCCTCATGGGCGGGGTCATGGCGGCGGCGTCGGCGGACGGGGCGCGTACCGGTGGCCGCAGCCCGTTCTTCCGGACCGTGCTGGTCGGCTTCGGCGTGCACGGTGTCGCGCACCTGGCGCAGTCGCTGGCGTACCGGGGCTACACGCCGGGGGTGGTCACGGCGCCGACGGTCGTCATTCCGTACTCGGTCTGGGCCGTTCGGCGGCTGAAGGCGGCCGGTATCAAGAGCGGCGGCACCGGCGCGGCGGCGGCGACGCTGGCGCTCCTCCCGGTGACCGTGGCGGGAGCTCACGCGCTGGCGCACCGGATCAACCGGCCGCACGGGCGCAGGGCCCGCGCGGCGGAGTGACCGGGTGACGGTGTGGCCGGGCGACGTTGCGGCCGGGTGACGGCCGGGGGTCAGAAGTCGGCGGTCGTGCGCTCTTCGAGCCGCGCCACCGAGTCCTGGGCGTAGGCCTTCTCGTAGGCGTCGCGGATCCGCTCGATCTGGGCGCCGCGCACGCGGGCCTCGGACACGGGGTAGAGCAGGGTCAGTTCGTAGCTGCGCTCCCGTTCGATCACCCCGTTGGAGTCCCGCCACTGCCCCCGGCCGTCCTGGATGGTCAGTCCGTTCGGGAAGCGCGGTGTGACCTCCTCGTCGATGAACGCCAGGAACTGGCGGTCGGTCACATCGGGCCCGCCGTCGGGGCGTTCGGTGCCGAAGAAGAGCCGGGTCTCGATGTAGGCCTCCCCGCGCGTGGTGAGGGCCGACGCCGTGGACCGCGAGGCCGCGGGGGCTTCGTCGCCGAGTGTGGCGTACGCGACGGGAGTTCCCGCGGCCAGTACGGCCAGGGCGGCGGCCGCCGCGGTGAGCGCGGTGTGCTTCTTCGGGCCGGTGAGACCCTGCGGAACGGTGATGCGGGGGAGACGAGGCAAGGCGGGGCCCTTCGTTCGGCGCCTGGGGAGGCGGTGACGGGTGGTGTCCGTATACGGGGGGTGCCCGTATGCGGATGGGGGAGAGCCCGCGAGGACGGGGCCCGTGCGCGAGCGGGGGAGCCTGCGGGTCGGGTGGTGCGGACGCGCGGGCCTCACTGTGACAAGCGGCCCCCGTCGCACAGCGGTAAGGACATGGGCATCCGGTGGAAACCACCCGTACGGGTCGGTCCGGGGCGCCCGCCGAAATCCCGCTGCGCCCCGAGGCCCCGGCCCGTCAGAATCGCCCTCATGACCGCCGAGATCAGCCGGATCAATCCGGAGCAGCTGCACCCCACGCCCGGCTATCACCACATCACCGTCGTGGAGGCGGGCCGGACCGCCCATCTGGCCGGGCAGTGCCCGCTCGACCGCTCCGGCACGCTGGTGGGTCCGGGCGATCTCGACGCCCAGATCGACCAGGTCGCGGCCAACTCCCTTGTCGCGCTCACGGCTGTTGGGGTCGGACCGGCACAGGTCGTCCGGTCGGTGATCTACGTGGTCAGCGACGACGTCACGGTCCTCGGGGCCGCCTGGCGCCGGCTCGCCGGCTCGGTCATCGGGCCTGCGTTCACCACCGCGAGCACGCTCCTCGGCGTCGCGCGGCTCGGCTTTTCCGGGCAGCTGATCGAGGTCGACCTCACCGCGGCACTGCCCGCGTGAATCAATCCGAAGAACGGGTCATGCGAAAAGCGTTTGGCCGGCCGACTCGGCGCTGCTAACTTCCCCGATGTGGCGAAACTCAATCAGATCATCGCAGTGGAGAAGGGCGTCAAGTCCAAGGCTCACCAGGACCTGACGGCGGCGCATCACGGCCTCCAGAAGACCGGTCTGCTGGCCGGGATCTCCCGGACGTACCAGCCGAAGGACGAGGAGGGCGAGCAGCTGCCGCCCGAGTCGACGCTGGTGCAGATCAAGGCCGAGGACGTGCTGCGGGAGACCGCGGCGACCCTGACCCGGCTCTTCGATGTGACCGCCACGAAGGACTGGGCGAACTGCTCGGCCCGCGCCGATGTGAAGGTCGACGGTCGGGTGCTCGTGAGCGACGTGCCGGTCTCGTATCTGCTCTTCCTGGAGAAGCAGCTGACGGACCTGAACACCTTTGTCCGCAAGCTGCCGGTGCTCGACGCCGCGGAGGCCTGGACCCAGGACCCGTCGACGGACTCCTGGAAGACCGAGCCGGTACGGACCCTCCGCACGAAGAAGGTGCCCCGCAACCACGTGAAGGCGGAGGCCACCGAGAAGCACCCGGCACAGGTCGAGGTGTACTACGAGGACGTCCCGATCGGGTACTGGACGACGGTGAAGTTCTCCGGCGCCCTTCCCGCACGTCGCGTCAACGAGTTGCTGGACCGGGTGGAGAAGCTCCAGCAGGCCGTGAAGTACGCTCGCGAGGAAGCCAACGGCGCGGATGTCACCGACCAGCGGGTGGGTGATGCGGTATTCGGTTACCTCTTCGGGTGACCGACCATTGATTCCCCGGCCGACTCATTTCGGCCGGGGTGCGCGAGGAGCGCAAGCTGAAACTGAAGCTTGTCGTGACGACGTGGTTCCAGTGGAGGTTCGAGTCCTCCCCCCGGCATTCTGTGCGTCCCGCGCCTGAGCGGGCCGGGGTGGCCCAAATGGTAGAGGCAGACCGCGATCAATCTCAGACTCTTGCTCCAGACTCAGCATTCGCCACCGATCGCCGAATCAAACGGGCCCGTGCCCACGGGCGTCGAGATGCCGGTTCGACTCCGGCCCGCGGAGCTTCGATCTGCGGTCGTCTAAAGGCAGGACGCGGCGACATAAACCTGACACGGGTCCTTAAAAGTGTCGGCGTGCCGAACGGGTGGCACATCAGGGCTCGGGGGCCGGCTACGCCCCCGGGCCCGCTCCCGTTTACGGCGACGCGCCGCTCGAATCCCGTGCCGCGCCGCTCACACGCTCGCGGGCAGCGACACCCCGCGCCCCGCGAAGAAGCGCTCGAAGTCGGACAGCGCGAGCTCCGCGGCCCGCGTCCGCGCCGTCGTGCCCGACGGGTTGTGGAAGTGGACGCCCGTGCCGTCGGCCGTACGGGACGTCAGCAGCACCAGATGCCCGCCCCGCCCGGGAGCCGGCCGCCCGGGGTGCCGGATTCCGTAGTGCACCGAGGCCATGACCGTGCGGCCGCCGTCCAGCAGACCGAGGATCTCCTCCGGCGCGAGATGACGGTGCACCGTGGCGTCCACGCCGTGCACCTCGCGTGCGTACTCGGCGAAGGGGGCGTAGATCAGCCCCCGGATCTCCCCCTGCGCGTCCTCGGTGTACGCGCCGTACCGCAGCGCCCCGTCGCGCAGCGCGAACAGGGACGGGGCCCCGGCGCCGAGCGCCATGCGCAGGCAGGTCATACCGCACAGATGACCCGACCAGCGCGCGTACTCCGCCGGTGACGCCGCGCCCGACTCCGCCCAGGCCGGATCGGTGGCCGGATCGAGTCCCTCCTCCACGATCGGGCCGACGAGCCCGAACGAGGCGAACTGGGTATGGACGGGAAAGCGGCAGGTGGAGCAGGTCACCGGGGGCATCCGATCACTGGCGGTATCCGGTCAGGAAGCGGCCGATGCGGCTGATCGCCGCGTCGAGATCGTCAGCGTACGGGAGCGTGAGGATCCGGAAGTGGTCGGGCCGCGGCCAGTTGAAGCCGGTGCCCTGCACGACCTGGATCTTCTCCCGCAGCAGCAGGTCCAGTACGAACTTCTCGTCGTCGACGATGCGATGAACCTTCGGGTCGAGGCGCGGGAACGCGTACAGTGCGCCCTTCGGCTTCACGCACGACACCCCCGGGATCTCGTTCAGCTTCTCCCAGGCCCGGTTGCGCTGCTCGTACAGCCTGCCGCCCGGTGCGACCAGCTCCCCGATCGACTGCCGGCCGCCGAGCGCGGCCTGAATGGCGTACTGCGCGGGCGCGTTGGGGCACAGCCGCATGGAGGCGAGCATGGTCAGCCCCTCCAGATAGTTGCGGGCGTGCTGCTGCGGGCCGGAGACCACCATCCAGCCGGAGCGGAAACCCGCCACGCGGTACGTCTTCGACAGGCCGCTGAAGGTGAGGCAGACCAGGTCGGGGGCGAGGACCGCCACACTGTGGTGCTCGGCGTCGTCGTACAGGATCTGGTCGTAGATCTCGTCGGCGAACACCATCAGGCCGTGCCTGCGCGCCAGGTCGAGGATGCCTTCGAGGATCTCGCGCGGGTAGACGGCGCCGGTCGGATTGTTCGGGTTGATGATCACGACGGCCTTGGTGCGGTCGGTGATCTTCGAGGCCATGTCGGCGAGGTCGGGGTTCCAGTCCGACGCCTCGTCACAGGTGTAGTGCACGGACTTGCCGCCCGCCAGGGTCACCACTGCGGTCCACAGCGGGTAGTCGGGGGACGGGACGAGCACCTCGTCGCCGTCCTCCAGCAGCGCCTGGACGGCCATCGAGATCAGCTCGGAGACGCCGTTGCCGAGGAAGACGTCGTCGACCCCGACGTCCGCCAGCCCCATCGCCTGGTAGCGCTGCGCCACCGCCCGGCGGGCGGACAGGATGCCGCGCGAATCCGTGTAGCCATGGGCCTGCGGAAGCATCCGGATCATGTCCTGGACGACCTCCTCCGGCGCCTCGAAACCGAAGAGCGCGGGGTTGCCCGTGTTGAGCCGGAGCACGCTGTGGCCCGCCTCCTCCAGGGCGTTGGCGTGCTCGATGACCGGGCCCCGGATCTCGTAACAGACCTCGTTGAGCTTGCTGGACTGCCGGAATTCCATGCGGTGGCCTCCCCGACCTGATTGCGATACTTGGTTTTACCAAGCTCGGGCTTGGAAAGTCCAACAACATGTCTAGACTGCGTCGCATGCCACGTCAGCAACAGCCCGCAACGCGCCCGGTCCGCCGCCGGAGTTACGACCAGTTCTGCGCCACCGCACGCGCCCTCGACTCCGTGGGCGACCGGTGGACCCTGCTGATCGTCCGTGAACTGCTGGCGGGCCCCCGCCGCTACACCGACCTCCACGCCGACCTGCCGGGCGTCAGCACGGACGTGCTCGCCTCCCGGCTCAGGGACATGGAGCAGAGCGGCCTCGCCACCCGCCGCCGGCTTCCGCCGCCCGCCGCCGCCTCGGTCTACGAACTGACCGGGCGCGGCCACGGCCTGATGCCGGTGCTCGCCGCGCTCGCCGAGTGGGGTGCGCCCGCGCTCGCCGAACGACGGCCCACCGATGCGGTGCGGGCCCACTGGTTCGCCCTTCCGCTGCTGCGTGCGCTGGACGGGCTGACCCATGCGGGGATCGTCGAAGTGCACCTGGAGGAGGGCGAGTTCCATGTGCGTGCCGGTGGCGCGGAGGACGGAGCGGCTGTCTACGGGGACGGTCCCGCCGCCCGCGCCGATGCCCGCATCGCACTCGACGTCGAGGTCTTCCTGGCGCTCGCACAGGGCGGGCTGACCCTTGCCGAGGCCGTCAAGGACGGACGCGCCGAGGTGTCGGGGTACGGGCCGCTCGCCGCCGAGCTGCGCGGCGAGTGACCGCCCGGTCCGAGGGGCCACCGGCAGCGGTGCCGGTGGTCAGTTGGCGAGCGTCTCCCCGTACGCCCCGAAGCCGGAGATCACCAGGTCGTCGCGGAAGGTCAGTACCTCACTGACCCGGCCGCCGATCTGGTTGCGGTAGTCGATCACCAGGGCGTGGACGCTCACCCGGACGTCCACCAGATCGAACCGCAGCTCGGGGATGCGCCGGTGGCTCTCGCCGGGCGCGGCCGGGGACGCCCCGATCTCCAGGTCCACGCGCCAGAAGAGCGGCAGCCCGCGGAAGGCGGCGAAGAGCAGCCGCCGACAGCTGGTTCGACACGGGTGCGCTGTGGCGCGAGGTCTTCGGGCCGCTGGAGGCCGGCGGGAGCGGTCGGGTGCTTCCCGACCTCTGGGATCCGGTGACCGACCGGGCCACGCGCAGCCCGTACCGGCCGCTGCCCGGGGGCGGAGTGCTGGTGGTGCACGGCCCGTTGCTGCTGGGGCACTGGTTCCCGTTCGACCTGAGTGTCCATCTGCGGCTGTCGCCGGGCGCGCTGCGGCGACGTACCGAGGAGACGGAGCGCTGGACGCTGCCCGCTTTCGTACGGTACGAGGACGAGGCGGCGCCCGGCGACCGTGCGGACGCGGTCGTACGGGCCGACGATCCGCTGCACCCGGCGTGGACGGGATGGGGCGGGGCGGCTGCCTGAGGCGTGGCCCTGATGGCGTGGTCATGGGGTCGGGCCGGGGCGGCCGCCCACGGTGGTGACCGCCTCCGCCCCCGCCCGGCATCCCGCCGCCGCGGCCGAGGCGTCGTCCTCCCCCGCCAGGTACGCCGCGAGGAAGCCTCCGGTGAACGCGTCGCCCGCCCCGGTCGAGTCCACCGCTCCGCGCACCTGGACGGCCGGGATGCGCCGGGTCACCGCGCCCGCGGCGGCGAGCAGGGCTCCGTCCTCGCCGAGCGTGACGACCACCCGGCCCACCTGGAGGCTCAGCTTGGCCGCGGCGTCGGCCGGTTCGGGCACCCCGGTGAGCAGCCGGGCCTCGTCCGCGTTGGGCAGCAGCAGATCGGCGCCCTCCACAGCGGTCAGGAACCGGTCGGCGCCCAGCTCGGTGAGGAAGCCGGCCGAGGCCGGATCGACGCTCACCGGGATCCGTCGCCGCCGCGCCTCCCGGAGGGCCAGCAGGGCCGTCGCGCGGCTCGTCGCGGCGAAGAGAAGGTAGCCGGAGAGATGGAGATGGGCGATGCCGTCCAGCATCGACGGTGACCAGTCGTCCGGGGAGAGTCGGAGCACGGCGCCGCTGTCGGTGAGGAAGGTGCGCTCGGCGGCGGAGTCGACGAGCGCGACGACGGTGGCGGTCGGCACGTCGTTGTCCACGGCCAGCAGACAGCGCACCCCCGCCCGCCGCAGTGCGTCCCGGTGCCAGTCCGCGCTGTCGGCGCCGACCCTGGCCAGCAGTCGTACGTCGGCACATCCAGAACGGGCCGCCCAGCAGGCGACGTTGGCTCCCGCGCCGCCGGGGAGGGTGCGGATCCGGGCCGGGGTGTCCGTGCCGTGGGCCAGTGCCGTTCCGTGCCGGGCCACCACATCCGTGACCACGTCCCCGATGACGAGCAGGCCGCCGTCGGTCATCGTCCGGCCGACGGGTTCCGCTGTGACGCCGGGTCCTGGGACGTGGCGGCCCACGCGCCGGAGATCCGCGCGGCAAGCGATACGTTGCCGCGTACGGCCGACAGATTGGCCTCCAGCGAAGCGCCCCCGGTTCCCCGCACCAGCCGGTCCAGCAGGAACGGTGTGACGGCCTGGCCCACGAGGCCGCGCTCCCGGCTCTCCGCCAGGGCCTCGGCCAGCACGCGGTCGTGGAGCGCGGGATCCAACTGGTCCGCCACGGACACCGGGTTGGCGACGATCAGCGCGGAACCGGGACCGCCGAGCAGGTCCTGGGTCCGCATCACCTCCGCGACCTCCTCGGGCGTCCGCACCGTCCAGTCGACCGGCTCGCCCGAACTGGTCAGATAGAAGCCGGGGAAGCGGTCGGTGCCGTAACCGAGCACCGTGACGCCCAGCGTCTCCAGGCGCTGCAGCGTGGCCGGGACGTCGAGGATCGACTTCACCCCCGCGCACACCACGGTGATGCCGGTCCGCGCGAGGAGCCGGAGATCGGCGGACTCGTCCTGGGTCCGGGTCCATTCCCGGTGTACGCCCCCGAGGCCGCCGGTCGCGAAGACGCGCAGGCCGGCGCGGGCGGCCAGGAACGCCGTCGCGGACACCGTCGTCGCGCCGCTCACGCCCGTCGCCAGGGCCGGCGCGAGGTCCCGGTGCCCCAGCTTCCGCATCGCGGGGTCCGTGGCGACCCGCTCCAACTGGGCTTCGTCCAGGCCGATGCGGGCCTTTCCGTCGAGTACGGCGATCGTTGCGGGCACCGCGCCCGCGGACCGTACGAGCCCCTCGAGCTCCTCGGCGACCCGCAGATTGCGGGGGCGCGGCAGACCGTGGGCGATGATCGTCGACTCCAGGGCCACGACGGGGTGGTGCGTGGCGAGGGCCGCCCGTACCTCGGCGGAGAGGGCGGGGGCGCAGGGATGTGCGCTGTGCGACGCGTTGGATGACATGTCCACATCCCTGTCGCGGGCGTACCCGCCTCAAACGTGCGGCCGGGGCGGCGGCCCCATGCGGGACGCTCGGGCGGACCGGGATTCGGTCGACCGGTACTGACGCAACCTGCTACCGAGTCGTCTTCCGGCACTCGCTAAGGTGACCGGCCATGACCACATTTGATCAAGCTCCTGCCTCGTTCGTCGTACACATTCCGGACGCCGAACTCGAACCGGAACCGCTCGACCCCGCGCAGATCGTCTCGGGCGAGCCCGTGGTGACCGGCAAGGTGCTCTGGGAGTCGCCCGACGGCAAGCAAGTGCGCGGGATCTGGCAGATCACGCCCGGCGTGGTCACCGACACCGAGGCCGACGAACTCTTCGTGGTCGTCAGCGGGCGCGCGACCGTGGTGGTCGAGGGCGGTGCGACGCTGGAGCTCGGGCCGGGGGACGCCTGCGTGCTGCGCGAGGGCGACCGTACGACGTGGACCGTGCACGAGACGCTGCGCAAGGCGTACCACATCAGCCTCTGAGGCCTCAGGAACCCTCCGAAGCCTCATGGGCCCTCCGGAGTCTCAAGAGCCTTCCGGAATCTCAGGCGTCGCGTGGAGGCGTCGGTGCCGCGGGCCGGGCGAGTGCCCGGCGCAGTGCCAGCGCCGCCATCGGCAGCAGCAGACACGCTCCGACCACGTTCAGCCAGCCGTAGCTCGCCCGGGCGACGATGATCCCGGCGACGACTCCGCCGATGCCCGCCGCCGTGTTCATGGTCAGATCCGACAGACCCTGCACGGCGGCCCGGGCGGGCTGCGGCACGGAGTCGGTGAGCAGCGCCGAACCGGCGACCAGCCCTGCCGACCAGCCGAGACCGAGCACGAAGAGACCGGCCGCCGTCTGCCCGTGGCTGGGGCCCGCGGTTCCGGCCAGCAGCGCGGCGCAGGAGAGCAGCCCGACCGCCAGACCGATCACGGCGAGCCGGCCGAAGCGGTCCGACAGCCAGCCCATCACCGGGGAGAACGCGTACATCCCCGCGATGTGGCCGCTGATGACCAGGCCGATCAGCTGGAGCCCGGCGCCGTGATGGCCCAGATCGACCGGGGTCATCACCATGATCGAGACCATCGCGGTGTGCGAGACGGCCACCGTCACCAGCGCCAGCCGTGCCATCGGCGAGGCCCGGACCGCCGCGATCCCGGCACGCAGCGAACGGCCGGCCCGCGACTCGTCGCCCTGCGGCGCCAGCGCCCGGGCCGTGAGCAGGGGGTCCGGCCGCAGCAGCGCCCCGACCACCACGGCGGCCAGCAGGAAGATGCCGGCCGCGAAGACGAACGGGCCCGCCTTCTCGGATATCGCGGTGCCGCGGAAGAGACGGCCCACCGGAGCGGCGATGTTCGGCCCGAGAACGGAACCGATCGTGGTGGCCCAGATGACGGTGGAGATCGCCCGGCCGCGCCGGTCGGGCTCGGCCAGGTCCGCGGCGGCGAACCGGGCCTGCAGATTGGCCGAGGAACCCGCACCGAACCCGGCCATGCCGAGCAGCAGCAACGGGAAGCTGTCCACGAGGGTGGACAGGACCACGAGCCCCGCGCCGAGTGCACCGATCAGATACGCCAGTACGAGACCGGGGCGCCGGCCGCGCGAGGTCATCAGCGCGGCCAGCGGCAGCGAGAGCAGCGCGGTCCCGGTCACCGAAGCGGTCGGGGCCAGACCCGACAGCGCCTCGGAGCCGCTCACCTCCGTGGCCAGCACGGGGGCCAGGGCGATACCGATGGGCACGCCGAGGCCGCCGAGTATCTGGCTGCCTATGAGCACCGCGGACGTTCTGCGTCGCAGCGCGGGCAGTTCGGCCGCCGAGACCGGGGCGGCGGGGTGGCCGGGCCCGGTGGGGGTGTCAGGTGCATCAAGGGTGTTGGTCACTGGCGCAGTGTGCCAGTCCGTACACGGGTACGGAACCGGATTCGGGCCGTGCGTGGACAGCACACCCCGGCGCGTGGGGCCCGGGGCCGGGCGAGGGCTCGCGGCTCCGGTGACCGGCTCAGAACAGCGGCTCGGGCAGCACGCCCTCCAGAGCCAGCAGCTTCCGCTTGGTTTCGAGACCACCGCCGAACCCGCCGAGTCCGCCGTCGCTCTCCACCACCCGATGGCACGGCACCACCACCGGCAGCGGGTTGGACCCCATGGCCGCCCCGACCGCCTGCGCGGCACCCGGCTGTCCCACCCGCCCGGCGAGGTCCCCGTATCCGACGACCGTCCCGTACGGCACACCCGTCGCCAGCTCGCGGAGCACCTGGCGGTTGAAGCCGGACGTCAGCGACCAGTCCAGGGCGAGCGAGAACTTCCGCGACGTGCCCGCGAAATACGCCGCGAGCTGGCGTATCGGCTCGGCGAGCCGGGCGGAGCCGGGATTCTCCACCGGCTCCGCGCCGAGTCGCGTCCGCAGCTGCCCGACCGCCTTCTCCCGCACCTCGGGACGGGCGTGGAAGACCACGCTCACCAGCCCCGTGCCGGTCGCGGCGAGCAGCAGCGGGCCGATGTCGCTCCCGACGACGGCCCACTCGACGACCCCGTTGCTGTTCATGGGAACCACCGTACGACCGGCCACTGACAACGGGGCCGGGGAGACGGGTCCGGCCCGGCGGTCAGCCCGTGGCTTCGCGCACCACATCGGGGTTGTTGGTGATGATCCCGTCCACGCCGAAGCCCGCCACCTTCGTGGCGGTCGCCGCGTCGTTGACCGTCCAGGTGTTGACCCGGAGCTTCTTGCCGTGCGCGCCCTTCAGCGCGTGCACTGCGTTCACGTAGTCGGCCGAAACCGAGGTGTGGGAGGGGTTGATCTGGTCGGTGAAGGCCGCGTACGACGGCAGATCGGTCACGGCGGGAGTGCCGAGGAAGCCCGTCGTGACGTCCGGGCGCAGCTGGTGCACCTTCTTCACGCTGTCCGCGCCGAAGCTCTGGATGACGAGCCTGTTCTTCACGTGAGCGCGGTCGAGCCACCCCTTCTGGCGCAGCACCCGCAGGGTCTCCTTCTCGATGCCCGGGTAGGTCTCGGGGCTCTTGATCTCGAGGAGCAGCTTCTGCCGGTTGCGCTCGACCCGGTCCAGGTACTGCTTGAGCGTGGGCACCCGGGATCCGGCGAACTGCGGACCGAACCAGCTGCCCGCGTCCAGCCGGGCGATCTCCGCGGCCGTGAAGTCCTTGACCGCCCACGACGTCCGGTCCGGGAAGACCTCCTCGACATCGGTGGTCCGCTTCAGATCGGTGTCGTGCACGACCACCAGCACACCGTCCTTGGTGAACTGGACGTCGTTCTCCACCCAGTCGAAGCCGAGGGCGTCGGCCTTGTCGACGGCGGCCAGGGTGTTCTCCGGCGCGTAGGCCGAGGCGCCCCGGTGGGCGAAGACGAGGGGGGCCTTCCGCTTCGCGTCCGTGGTCCGGGCGCTCACGGTGCTGACGTCGGTGACCGCGGTCACGTGCCCGGCGCCGACCGTGGCCGTGCCCGCGCCCGTGGTCCGCGTATCGGTGGTCGACGTCAGAAAAGCGCCGGTGCCCATCACGGCGGCGGCAGCAAGAGCGGCGGTTGCGGTGCGTGCGTACACGTGTACTCCTTGCGTCATAAGTTGCGGACGGGCCGAGAGTGGCAGCCGCGTCCCAACGGGGGACAGGCGAAGGATGGCCACAACGTGAACGCGGCCGACGATGCCGTGTAACGGGCCGGATTCCCTCTCGATAAAATGCAGCTCTTCTGTTTGTTTGCCGGGACTCGCGCCTTAGGGTCACCCCGAACCCGGGCTTCCGCGAAGGGCGTACGAGCATGCAGGGCACGATCGACGGTTTCAGCTACGGAGCGGTGACGCCCGTCGCAGCCTTCCTCATGGCCTGCCTCGGCGCGGCCCTCGGCCTGCGCTGCACGAACCGTTCGCTGCGCACCGAGCGTTCCTTCAAGGCCGGCTGGCTGGCCCTCGGTGCGACGTCCATCGGCTCCGGCATCTGGACGATGCACTTCATCGCGATGATGGGCTTCTCCGTCGAAGGGGCGACCATCAGCTACGACAAGCCGATCACCTTCGCCAGTCTCGCGGTCGCCGTCGGCATGGTCGGCGTCGGCATCTTCATCGTCGGCTACCGCGGCGCCACGAGAATGGCCCTGATGACGGGCGGCACGATCACCGGGCTCGGCGTCGCCACCATGCACTACCTCGGCATGGCCGGAATGCATCTCGAAGGACGGTTCGAGTACGACACGGTCACCGTGGCCCTGTCCGTCGTCATCGCCGTGGTGGCCGCGACGACCGCACTCTGGGCGGCCGTCTCCATCAACGGATTCCTGCCCAGTCTCGGGGCCAGCGTCGTCATGGGCGTCGCGGTGAGCGGCATGCACTACACGGGCATGGCCGCGCTCAGCGTCCATCTGCACCCCGGCGCCCTCCCCGACGTCGCGGCGGCCGACGCGGCGACCGCACCGCTCGTGCCGCTGTTGATCGGCCCCGCCTGCTTCCTGATCCTCGCCGCCGTGGTCGTGATGTTCGATCCGCTGATGGTGATGGGCACCCCGGACTGGAACGACCCCGGGACCGCGAACGGGGCCGGCCGGCCGCCCGGAATCCCGGCCCAGCGACAGGTGCCGCGCTTCGGGACGCACGCCGACCCGGCGTCGTTCCACTCCCGGCCGCGCGACCCCGCGCCGCCGGGAGAGTGGTGACCCCGCCCTGGTACCTCGGCTGACCCGGCCCGGTTGTCAGTGGTGGGTCGTACGGTGGTTCCATGCGGCCCGTTTCGAAGATCGAACGTTCGGTGGCGCCTTTCGAGGTCGTCAGTCCCTACCAGCCCAGCGGCGACCAGCCGGCGGCCATCGCCGAGCTGGAGCGGCGCATCCGCGCCGACGAGAAGGACGTCGTCCTGCTCGGCGCGACCGGCACCGGTAAATCGGCGACCACCGCGTGGATGATCGAGAAGCTGCAGCGCCCCACGCTCGTGATGGCACCGAACAAGACGCTCGCCGCACAGCTGGCGAACGAGTTCCGTGAGCTGCTGCCCAACAACGCCGTCGAGTACTTCGTCTCGTACTACGACTACTACCAGCCCGAGGCGTACGTACCGCAGTCGGACACCTACATCGAGAAGGACTCCTCGATCAACGAGGAGGTCGAGCGGCTGCGCCATTCGGCGACGAATTCGCTGCTCACCCGGCGCGATGTCGTCGTCGTCGCCTCCGTCTCCTGCATCTACGGCCTCGGTACGCCCCAGGAGTACGTGGACCGGATGGTCCAGCTCAAGGTCGGCGACGAGATCGACCGGGACCAGTTGCTGCGCCGCTTCGTCGAGATCCAGTACAGCCGCAACGACCTCGCCTTCACCCGGGGCACCTTCCGGGTCCGCGGCGACACCATCGAGATCTTCCCGGTCTACGAGGAGCTCGCCGTCCGCATCGAGATGTTCGGCGACGAGATCGAGGCGCTCTCCACCCTCCACCCGCTCACCGGCGAAGTGATCAGCGAGGACCAGTCCCTCCACGTCTTCCCCGCCAGCCACTACGTCGCGGGCCCCGAGCGCATGGAGAAGGCGGTCAACGGCATCGAGCAGGAGCTGGAGCAGCGCCTCGCCGAGCTGGAGAAGCAGGGCAAGATGCTGGAGGCCCAGCGGCTGCGGATGCGCACCACGTACGACATCGAGATGCTCCGGCAGATCGGCACCTGCTCCGGCGTCGAGAACTACTCGATGCACTTCGACGGCCGCTCGCCCGGCACCGCCCCCAACACCCTCCTCGACTACTTTCCCGAGGACTTCCTCCTCGTCCTCGACGAGTCCCATGTCACCGTGCCGCAGATCGGCGCGATGTACGAGGGCGACGCCTCCCGCAAGCGCACTCTCGTCGACCACGGCTTCCGGCTCCCCTCCGCGCTCGACAACCGCCCGCTGAAGTGGGAGGAGTTCCTGAGCCGGATCGACCAGACCGTCTACCTCTCCGCCACCCCCGGGAAGTACGAGCTGTCCCGGGGCGACGGCTTCGTGGAACAGATCATCCGACCCACCGGCCTCGTCGACCCGGAGGTGGTCGTCAAGCCCACCGAGGGCCAGATCGACGACCTGGTGCACGAGATCCGCACCCGCGCCGAGAAGGACGAGCGGGTCCTGGTCACCACCCTCACCAAGAAGATGGCCGAGGACCTCACCGACTACTTCCTGGAGCTCGGCATCCAGGTCCGCTATCTGCACAGCGACGTCGACACGCTGCGCCGCATCGAGCTGCTGCGCGAGCTGCGCTCCGGCGAGTACGACGTACTGGTCGGCATCAACCTCCTGCGCGAGGGTCTCGACCTGCCCGAGGTGTCGCTCGTCGCCATCCTCGACGCGGACAAGCAGGGCTTCCTGCGCTCGGGGACGTCCCTGATCCAGACCATCGGGCGCGCCGCCCGAAACGTCTCGGGACAGGTCCATATGTACGCGGACAAGATCACCCCGGCGATGGCGCAGGCCATCGACGAGACCAATCGCCGCCGCGAGAAGCAGATCGCCTACAACACCGAGCGCGGCCTCGATCCGCAGCCGCTGCGGAAGAAGATCAACGACATCGTCGCGACGATCGCCCGCGAGGAGGTCGACACCGAACAGCTGCTCGGCACCGGCTACCGCCAGGCGAAGGGCGCCAAGGCCCCTGTTCCCGCGCTGGGCCTCAAGCCGACCGGATCCAAGAAGGCCAAGGGCGGCGAAGCGGTCACCGACCGGCCCGCCACCGAACTCGCCGGAATCATCGAGGAGATGACCGACCGGATGCGGGCGGCCGCCGCGGACCTCCAGTTCGAGGTGGCGGCGCGACTGCGCGACGAGATCGGGGAGTTGAAGAAGGAGTTGCGCCAGATGCGGGAAGCGGGTCTTGCCTGAGCCCGCAGCACCTGGTGTGTTGCAGGACCGACACAAAACGGCCCCGAGCGGCCGCGCCACCGGCGCGACTGCGTAGGGTGCTGGAAAACCGCGCACGGACGGTTGCGGGGAAAGCGGAGAGGGGACAGCGCGTGACGGTCAATATGACCAAGGGTCAGGCCATTAGCCTGCAGAAGAGCGACGGGGGGACCCTGACCGCGGTGCGGATGGGGCTCGGCTGGCAGGCGGCGCCGCGCCGGGGTCTGTTCGGTTCACGTACACGGGAAATCGACCTCGACGCATCGGCGGTGCTCTTCGCCGACAAGCAGCCGGTCGACGTGGTCTTCTTCCGCCACCTCGTCAGTGACGACGGCTCGGTCAAGCACACCGGGGACAACTTGGTCGGCGGCGCCGGTTCCGGCGGCGACGACGAGGCGATCCTCGTCGACCTGCAGCGGGTGCCGGTCCACATCGACCAGATCGTCTTCACGGTGAACTCCTTCACCGGTCAGACGTTCCAGGAGGTGCAGAACGCCTTCTGCCGCATCGTCGACGAGACCAACGGCCAGGAGCTCGCCCGCTACACGCTGGACGGCGGCGGACAGTACACCGCCCAGATCATGGCGAAGGTGCACCGCGCGGGGAACGGGTGGCAGATGACCGCCCTCGGCAACCCGGCCAACGGCCGCACCTTCCAGGACCTGATGCCGTCGATCCTGCCGCACCTGTAGGCAGGGACCGGCCCAGGAGGGCACTCCTGGCCGGTACGCATCGGTACCCGCAGCTCCCGGAGGCATCGGCCGCCGGGAGCTGCACCACATCGCGCCGCACCGCACGCGGCACACCGCACAGCAGTGAATCGTCGAGGGGACAGGGCAATGACGGCCGAGCTGGTCCGGGGGCAGAACCACACCTTGCCCCAGACCCGTCTGGAGATCCGGGTTTCGGCCGGCACGCCCGTGGTGGCCGGTGCCACGCTCGGTGACGAGAACGGCACGGTGCACGGCACCGAATGGATCGCCCACCCGGGATCACCCCAGCTCCCCGGGCTCGAAGTGTCCAGACAGGCTGCCGCCGACCACCGGCTCGCGGTGGACCTCGACGCCCTGCCCGCCTCGGTGCACCGGGTCACCGTGCTGCTGGCCCTGCCGACGGGAGTCGGCGGCCCGGTCCGGTTCGGCGCGGTCGCCTCCCCGTTCGTCGCCGTGACCGGGCTCGACGGCACCGAGATCGCCACCTTCACGCTCACCGGCCTGGACAGCGAATCCGCGGTCGCCGCCCTGGAGCTCTACCGCCGCCAGGCCGTCTGGAAGGTACGCGCCGTCGGTCAGGGCTACGCGGGCGGCCTCGACGCCATGCTCGCCGACCAGGGCCTGCCCCGGGCCGCCGAGCTGGCCCACTCGATCCAGGACGCGGTCACCCGGGCGATGGCCCGCTCGGTCACCCCGCCCCCGCCGCGCACCCCGGACGCCGGCCGGGTCGGAACGGGCACCGGCCCCGTGCCGCCCCAAGACGGCCACCGGCCCGCCGCCCAGCCGCCCGAACCGCTCACCGAGCCCACCACCCCGCCGCCCGCCACGACGGGCGGGCCCATCAACTACGCCCACCCGCGCCGCCAGGCCGCCGCACCCCCGCCGCCCCCTCCCACCGCGCCGCCCGTCGAGCCGGGCCGCCCCGCACAGCCCGTCGCCGGGGACGCGACCGGCTGGTCCATGGACGAGCGCCTCTACAACCAGATCTGGGGCATGTTCGAGGACCTGGCCCGCACCACCGCCGCCTATCGCAGCGCCGTCGACTTCGCCGAGTCCCGCATGGACCAGGAGCTCGAGCGCACCCTGTCCGACCCTCGCAGCCGGATCGGCGGCGCGGGGGACCGGGTCCGCGAGGAGGCCCGGGCCAAGCGCGACGAGCTGACCGGCCGGGCCCGCGAGGCCCTCGACCGCGACCTCGCCCAGCTGGTCGCCGAGGCCGCCGTGGTGGAACCCGCGCTGCCCGCCGCGTTCGCGGGCTGGGACAACCCCGTCTGGCACGCCTACCGCGTCCCGATGGAAATCCCCATGGCGCTGCGCATCGGTGACCTGCACCTGCCCGAGAAGCCCGGCCTGCACATCCCGCTGCTGGTCCGGCTGCCGCTGGAGCGCGGGATCTGGGTCGACTGCGGCCGCACGGCGTCCGATGCCGCGGCCCTGATCGACGGTGCCCGGCTGCGCACTCTCGCCATGGAGTGCGCGGTCGCGCACGCGGCCCGGCTGCTGGCCGTCTACCCGGCCGACGAGTTCTCGGTCCATGTCATCGACCCCGCGGGCTCGGCGGCCGGAGCGCTCGCCCCCCTGGTCCGGTCCGGGGTGCTCGCCGGGCCGCCCGCCTCCGGAGCCGGGGGAGTGGCCTCGGTCCTCGCTCATCTCACCCGGCGCGTAGACCTGGTGCAGATGGCGATCCGGGCCGGTGCCGCCGACTCGCTCCCGCCGGACCTGGACACGGGCGAGCAGCTGCTGATCGTCAACGACTTCCCGCACGGCTTCGACGACCGCGCTGTCACCCAGCTGCGCTACCTCGCCGACGAGGGGCCCTCGGTCGGCGTCCATCTGCTGATGGTCGCGGACCGGGAGGACGCCAGTGCGTACGGGCCGGTGCTCGACCCGCTGTGGCGCTCGCTGCTGCGGATCACCCCGGTCGCCGACGACCACCTGGCCGATCCCTGGGTGGGGCACGCCTGGACGTACGAGCCGCCGCGGACGCCGCCCGGCAGCCGGGTCCTGGAGCAGGTGCTCGCCAAGGTGGCGGCGGCCCGTCGCCCCCGGCGCCCCTGACGGGCCGGGCGCACCGGCCCGTACGTGAGCCGGGCGTACCGGCCGCACTGGGTGCCGGGCGTACCGGCCGCGCCGGGTTCCGGGCGTACCAGGCACCCACCTCACACCACTCCGACCAGCTCTTTTGAATGATCTTTACCCTCGCCTTTACCTTCCCTTGGTGTTCCCTGTACTGTTCTTTGGGCGGAGGGGAGTACTCCCATACGCGGCGTACCCGTCAATACGGACCGTGACCGGTCCCGGGGCGCCGGCCCGTGGTGCGCAGCCCGTGCGCCCGGGTGGAAGAGACCTCCGGCAGCGACGACGCTGATCAGTAGCCGTAGCGAACTGCCGGAGGCGCAGTGGACGTTTCATGGACCCTCTGGGTGCTGACCATTCTTGGTCTGTCAGCCCTTATCGCCGTCGATTTCTTCATCGGGCGCAAGCCTCATGACGTGACGACCAAGGAAGCCGGAATCTGGACGATCGTCTGGATCGCGCTGGCTGCCCTCTTCGGGCTCGGCCTGCTGGTCTTCGGCGAGAGCCAGGCCTCGGGCGAGTTCTTCGCCGGCTTCATCACCGAGAAGTCGCTCAGTGTCGACAACCTCTTCGTCTTCGTCCTGATCATGGCGAAGTTCTCGGTTCCCTCGCACCTCCAGCAGCGGGTGCTGCTGGTCGGTGTGCTGATCGCGCTGGTGCTGCGGGCGATCTTCATCGCCGCCGGTGCCGCCGTGATCGCCAACTTCTCGTGGGTCTTCTACATCTTCGGCGCGTTCCTGATCTACACCGCCTGGAAGCTCATCCAGGAGGCGCGGGCCGACGAGGAAGAGGAGGAGTTCGAGGAGAATCGCCTCCTCAAGACGATCGAGCGCCGCTTCGGGGTGGCCGACCGCTACCACGGCACCAAGCTCTTCATCCGGAACAACGGCAAGCGCGTCCTGACACCGCTGATGGTCGTCATGCTCGCCATCGGCACCACCGATGTGCTGTTCGCCCTGGACTCCATCCCCGCGATCTTCGGTCTGACCCAGGACCCGTACATCGTCTTCACCGCCAACGCCTTCGCCCTGATGGGGCTGCGGCAGCTGTACTTCCTGATCGGCGGGCTGCTGAAGAAGCTGGTCCACCTCAGCTACGGGCTCTCGGCCATCCTCGGCTTCATCGGGGTGAAGCTGGTGCTGCACGCACTGCACGAGTCCGGAGTGCACGTCCCCGAGATCTCCATCCCGGTGTCGCTCGGCGTCATCTGCGGCGTGCTGGTGATCACCACGATCACCAGCCTCATGGCCAACAAGAAGCAGACCCGGGCGGAGTCGGCCGAGAAGGCGGACGAGGTCGCCGACAAGGGCGCCGGTATCGACGCCTGACCGGGGCGGACGGCCCGGCCGTCCGGAAGGACAGGAACCGGCATCGGCCGGGGCGCGCAACGGTTCGTTGCCCGCCCCGGCCGACGCGTTTCCGGACGGTGGCTCCCCGGTCCGGGGGAAGCGTCGGCCGACCTGTCCGCGCTCACCTCACGCGCACGGGCCCGGTACGGCCGGAGTCACCAGCCGCGGGCGCGCCACTGCGGCAGCTGCGGACGCTCGTCGCCGAGCGTGGTGTCGTGGCCGTGGCCCGGATAGACCCATGTCTCGTCGGGCAGCCGGTCGAAGAGCTTGGTCTCCACGTCGTGGAGCAGGCTCGCGAAGGCCTCGGGGTCCTTGTGCGTATTGCCGACCCCGCCCGGGAAGAGGCAGTCCCCGGTGAACAGGTGCGGGGCGCCGTGCGGGTCGTCGTAGACCAGCGCGATGGAGCCCGGGGTGTGACCGACGAGGTGGCGGGCGGTCAGAGTGACCCTGCCCACCCGGACCGTGCCGTTGTCGTCGACGAGGACATCGGTCGGGACCGGGATGCCCTCGGCGTCGTACCGCCCGGCGTAGGTGCGCGCTCCGGTGGCCGCCACCACCTCGCCCAGCGCCTGCCAGTGGTCGCCGTGCCGATGGGTGGTGACGACGGACGCGATGCCGTCGTCACCGATCAGCTGCAGCAGCGTCCCGGCCTCGGCGGCCGCGTCGATCAGCAGCTGCTCGCCGGTGGCCCGGCAGCGCAGCAGATAGGCGTTGTTGTTCATCGGGCCGACGGCGACCTTGGAGATCATCAGATCCGTCAACTCGTGTACGTCTGCACGCCCGCCGACCCTGACCGCTCCGCTGTACGTCATACGTCTCAGCCTATAGCGGGGGCAGTACGGGAAGGGGGCCGCCTTCGACGGTCAGCGCCGCCCCGTCGCGGCGCCCGCAGAGCCAGCCGAGCAGATCCGGGGCCGTGCCGCGGACCGTGACGGGGCCGCCCTCCACGCCGCCGCCGGTCGTCCGGACCGGTCCCTTGCCGTCGGTCATCCTCGTGGGCACGACATCGGGGTGCCCGTCGAACCGCTCGGCGAGGAAGTCGATCTCCCGGGAGACGAACTCCTCCGGCAGGTCCTCCAGCTCGTAGCCGATCCCCAGGTCGACGTGGTGCAGCTCGACCTCGACGCGGCGGCGGAACGGGACCCGGGAGGCGGAGTCCGTCACGCCGTTGCGCAGGGTGACCGTGCGGGACCAGTCGGCCGGGGCGGAGGCGGCGGCTTCGAAGCGGGCCGCGCTCCCGGCCAGGTCGGCCAGCTGCTCGGCCTGCGGTCGCGGCGCGTCGCGCTCGATGTCGCGGTCGCGGGTTTCGCTGTCTGCGTACATGGGCCGGCCCTGGAGAACATTTACGAGCGCGTCGGCGTTACGAGAGAGGTGCGCAACGACATGGCCCCGGCTCCAGCCCGGCAGTCGCGACGGCTGAGCGAGTGCGGCACCGTCCAATTTTTCGGTGGCGCTGAGCAGTCGATCGGTTGCTTCACGTACGGCGTCCAGGTCGCGCGCATGATCAATCATGAGGCTGAGCCTAGCCTCGCCACTCATTCGGGTGAAGGAGTCCACAGCCGTCCGTAAATCGAATGTGCGTGCTATACGCTCGGAGTCGAAAGCTTCGTACATCGCTGTGGCGCCCCCCATACCCTGGGACAGGGGCTCAGTTCCCCCACTTCTCTCCAGAAAGGTGCGGACCGGCGTGGCCGACCGTCTCATCGTCCGTGGCGCTCGCGAGCACAACCTCAAGAACGTCTCGCTCGACCTCCCCCGCGACTCCCTCATCGTCTTCACCGGGCTTTCCGGGTCGGGCAAGTCGTCCCTCGCGTTCGACACGATTTTCGCCGAGGGCCAGCGACGCTACGTGGAGTCCCTCTCCTCGTACGCCCGCCAGTTCCTCGGCCAGATGGACAAGCCGGACGTCGACTTCATCGAGGGACTCTCGCCCGCTGTCTCCATCGACCAGAAGTCGACCTCGCGCAACCCGCGCTCGACGGTCGGCACCATCACCGAGGTCTACGACTACCTCAGGCTGCTCTTCGCCCGGATCGGCAAGCCGCACTGCCCGGAGTGCGGCCGGCCCATCTCGCGCCAGTCGCCGCAGGCGATCGTCGACAAGGTGCTCGGCCTGCCCGAGGGCAGCCGCTTCCAGGTGCTCTCGCCGCTGGTGCGCGAGCGCAAGGGCGAGTTCGTCGACCTCTTCGCCGATCTGCAGACCAAGGGCTACAGCAGGGCCCGGGTCGACGGCGAGACCATCCAGCTCTCCGAGCCGCCCAAGCTGAAGAAGCAGGAGAAGCACACCATCGAGGTGGTCATCGACCGTCTCACGGTGAAGGACAGCGCCAAGCGCCGGCTGACCGACTCGGTCGAGACCGCGCTCGGGCTCTCCGGAGGCATGGTCGTGCTCGACTTCGTCGACCTCCCCGAGGACGACCCCGAGCGCGAGCGGATGTACTCCGAGCACCTCTACTGCCCGTACGACGACCTCTCCTTCGAGGAGCTCGAACCGCGTTCCTTCTCCTTCAACTCGCCCTTCGGCGCCTGCCCCGACTGCACGGGTATCGGTACGCGGATGGAGGTCGACCCGGAGCTGATCGTCCCCGACGAGGAGAGGTCGCTCGACGAGGGCGCGATCCACCCCTGGTCGCACGGCCACACCAAGGAGTACTTCGGCCGGCAGATCAACGCGCTCGCCGACGCCCTCGGATTCCGTACGGACATCCCCTGGGCCGGGCTGCCGCAGCGGGCCAAGAAGGCCCTGCTCTTCGGCCACAAGATCCAGACCGAGGTCCGCTACCGCAACCGCTACGGACGGGAGCGCGCGTACACCACCCCCGCCTTCGAGGGCGCGGTGCAGTTCGTCAAGCGGCGGCACTCCGACGCCGAGAGCGACTCCAGCCGCGAGCGCTTCGAGGGCTACATGCGCGAGGTGCCCTGCCCGACCTGTGAGGGCACCAGGCTCAAGCCGATCGTCCTCGCGGTGACGGTGATGGAGAAGTCCATCGCCCAGGTCGCCGCGATGTCGATCAGCGAATGCGCCGAATTCCTCGGCCGGATGAAGCTCAACGCCCGCGACAAGAAGATCGCCGAACGGGTACTGAAGGAGGTCAACGAGCGGCTGAGGTTCCTCGTCGACGTCGGCCTCGACTACCTCTCGCTCAACCGCGCGGCCGGCACCCTGTCCGGCGGCGAGGCTCAGCGCATCCGGCTCGCCACCCAGATCGGCTCCGGCCTGGTAGGCGTGCTGTACGTGCTGGACGAACCGTCCATCGGCCTGCACCAGCGGGACAACCACCGGCTGATCGAGACCCTGGTCCGGCTCCGCGACATGGGCAACACGCTCATCGTCGTCGAGCACGACGAGGACACCATCAAGGTCGCCGACTGGGTCGTCGACATCGGCCCCGGCGCCGGTGAGCACGGCGGCAAGGTGGTCCACTCCGGATCGCTCAAGGAGCTGCTGGCCAACGGCGAGTCGATCACCGGCCAGTATCTGACCGGCGAGAAGTCGATCCCGATGCCCGACGTCCGGCGCCCCGTCGACCCGCAGCGCAGGCTCACGGTGCACGGCGCCCGGGAGAACAACCTCCAGGACATCGACGTCTCCTTCCCGCTCGGCCGGCTCACGGCCGTCACGGGCGTCTCGGGTTCCGGGAAGTCGACGCTGGTCAACGACATCCTCTACACCCACCTGGCGCGCGAGTTGAACGGCGCCAAGTCGGTCCCCGGCCGGCACACCCGGGTCGACGGCGACGACCTGGTCGACAAGGTGGTGCACGTCGACCAGTCGCCCATCGGCCGGACCCCCCGGTCCAACCCGGCGACGTACACCGGCGTCTTCGACCATGTCCGCAAGCTGTTCGCGGAGACGATGGAGGCAAAGGTGCGCGGCTATCTGCCGGGCCGCTTCTCCTTCAACGTCAAGGGTGGCCGCTGCGAGAACTGCTCCGGCGACGGCACCATCAAGATCGAGATGAACTTCCTGCCGGATGTGTACGTCCCGTGCGAGGTCTGCCACGGAGCGCGCTACAACCGGGAGACCCTGGAGGTCCACTACAAGGGCAAGTCCATCGCCGAGGTGCTGGACATGCCGATCGAGGAGGGCCTGGAGTTCTTCGAGGCCGTCCCGACGATCGCCCGCCACCTGCGCACGCTCAACGAGGTGGGCCTCGGATACGTGCGGCTCGGCCAGTCCGCGCCGACGCTCTCCGGCGGTGAGGCGCAGCGGGTGAAGCTCGCCAGCGAGCTGCAGAAGCGTTCCACCGGCCGTACGGTCTACGTTCTGGACGAGCCGACCACGGGTCTGCACTTCGAGGACATCAGCAAACTCATCAAGGTGCTCTCCGGTCTGGTCGACAAGGGCAACTCGGTGATCGTCATCGAGCACAACCTCGATGTGATCAAGACCGCGGACTGGGTCATCGACATGGGCCCCGAAGGCGGCAGCGGCGGCGGTCTGGTCATCGCCGAGGGGACTCCGGAGGAGGTGGCCTGCGTTCCGGCCAGCCACACCGGCAAGTTCCTCCAGGGCATCCTGGATCCGGACCGGGTGAACGAGGCCGCGGTGCCCGCGGCCCGCAAGCCGGTGCGGAAGGTGGCCGCGAAGAAGACGGTCGCCGCGAAGTCGGCCCCGGCGAGGAAGACGGCCACGGCCAGGACGAGCGCGGGCCAGACCGCGAAGTCCGCCACGGCCAAGACCGCCAAGACGGCTGCGGCGAAGAAGCCCGCGGCGAAGAAGGCGACCCGCGCGCGCAAGGCCTGACGCCTCCGCGTCGGGGCGGCGGCTCCCGGACCCCCGGGGGCCGCCGCCTCCCTCTGCCTGCGCTGAGCTACTGAAGCCGCTGACCAGGAACAACCGGTCTCGGGTGGCCCGGCCGCAGGGCCGTCGGTCTCCGCCGGTATCGTCGGTTGTGTCACCGATGGCACCGATGGCTCTGCGGACTCCGATGCCCGCGGTACTCCTGGTACCCGCGGCGCTTCGGTCGCGCCCGGTGCCCATCCACCCCTCCGACCAGTGGAGACCGCATGTCCGGCCAGCCCGCCGCCCGCCGTACCGTGCTGAAGGGTGCCGCTCTCGCCGGCGCCGCCGGGCTGGGAGTGGCCGCCTGCTCGACCGAATCGAAGCTCGGCCACGCCGAGACGCCGACGCCGACCGCTCCCGTCGAGCTCGGCGCGCCGGACGAGGTCCCGGTCGGCGGATCCAAGCTCTACCGCAATGAGCGGGTCATCGTGAACTGCCCGGCCAAGGGCCAGTACAAGGCGTTCAGCGCCCAGTGCACCCACGCGGGCTGCCTGCTGGACAAGGTCGAGGACAACGTGGGGCGGTGCCCCTGCCACGGCAGCCACTTCGACACGACGACCGGCAAGGCGATGCACGGTCCGGCGACCGCGCCGCTGCCCTCGGTCCCGGTCAGGGTCGAGGGTGGAAAGCTGGTCGCGGGCCCCGACGCCTGACACCGGCCGGGGACGGATTCACTCCCAGTCCCAGTCGATGCCGACCAGGCCGGGCCGTACCCCCTGCTCCACCAGGTGAACGGTCCGGTGCCTGCCGGCCAGCGTGAGGTCCGTGCGGGCGCCGCGCGGCGCCCCCGCCGAGACCTGGGCGAAGCGCCGGCACCGTACCGGCAGTGCGGCCTCGTCGAAGGCCACCTGCAGCACGTACTGCCCACCGCCGAAGCTGAACCCCCGCACGTACTTCCCGCTCGGACCTCCCGTGCCGTCGTCGAAGCCGTAGCCGAAGAGGTACGTGTCGCCCGCACTCAACCGGGTGTCGAAGAGCAGCTCGGCGACGAGCACCCCCGTGCCGCGGTCCCAGCGGACCCGCCCCGTCCGGCAGTTCTCCCGGGCCGTCACCGTCACCCGCGCCGGATCGCAGCCCGGATCGCCCCGGTGGACGGCGAGGTAGCGGTCGATGTCGTCGCGGTGGGCACGCACCACATGCTGCGACTCGCGCTGCCGCAACTCCCGGCCGGGACCGATCCGTACCCGCTCGTGATGGCCCACCGTGTGCAACCCGCCGTCCACCGGTGACCCCATCGCGGCGAGCAGCCGCTCCACCGCGCCGGACGCCTCCATCAGCGAACGGTACGAACGCGCGGCCGGACGGTCGGCGTCCGGGCGGCCGCTCCCCGTCCCCAGCAGCCGGAGCAGCGAGTTCCCGGGCAGCTCCAGCACCTCCTCCAGCGCCTTCACGGCCCGCAGGGACTCGGCGCGCTGCGGGCGCCTGGCCCCCTGCTGCCAGTAACTCAGGCTGGTCACCCCGACCTTGACCCCGCGGTGCGCGAGATGGTGCTGCACCCGTTGGAGCGGCAGCCCCCGCACCGAGAGCGCGGTGCGCAGCGCCAGATGGAACGGGCCGGTGTGCAGCACCTGCGCCAGTTCGGCCTCGGTGTGCTGCATGGGTCCTCCAGGTGAACGTCACGACACGGAGCGGGAAGACCGCGTCGGGTGGGGGCGGTGCCGCAGGTGGCCGGGGGAGGGCCGTTCACGTATCCGCCACGCCGTTCACACCGCGATGTTCCCCCGCATTGAAGCGTGTTGACCCGTCCCCGACAACGGTTGATGCTCCTCGAACAGCGTCCGGACGCGCTCCTCCGATCACACACCCCCTGCATTGGGAGGAACGCAATACGCAAGCCAGGAATCCGACCGGGACGACTCCCGGTCATGGCGGCTCTCGCCGCCGTACTCCTCGCCGTTCCTACGGCGACCGCCTCGGCAGCTCAGACCCCCACCACCGCTTCGGCGGCCCAGACCACGACCACGGCCGCCGCGCCGGGACAGAACCCCTCCGCCGTCGGTGGCATCGCCGCCACCCAGCGGCTGAACATCACCATGCAGGCCCAGCAGAAGACCAACTGGTGCTGGGCGGCATCCGGCAACACCATCGCCACCTGGTTCGGCCGCAACTCCTCGCAGAATCAGTTCTGCAACGCCGCCTTCGGCCGTGCCCAGGGCTACGAGTGCCCCAACTCGCAAGCCACGCTCGGCAATGTCCAGGACGGCCTGTCCTGGGCCGGCGTCAACCCCGGTTCGTATGTGAACGGCCGGCTGCGCTATCCCACCGTCCAGGCCGAGATCGCCGCGGGCCGCCCCGTCGAGACTCGCATCCAGTGGTCGTCGGGCGGTGGCCACATGCATGTCCTGTACGGATACGACGACTCGAACAGCTGGGTCTACTGGGGCGATCCCTGGCCCTCCAGCAACCGCTACAACTGGGCCTCGCACGCCTGGTACGTGAACAACGACGAGTTCTCCTGGACCCACTCGCTCTACCGGATCGGAGCGTGACGAAATGATCTCCAGGACTGCACGCACCGCACGGTCCGCGGCCGCCGCCCTGGCCGCCACCGGGGTTCTGGCCGGCGCCGCCCTGCTCTCCGCGGCTCCCGGGGCAGCGGCGGCCACCGGCCCCGCGGCCGGTCCGTCCGCGCCGGCCGCCGCCCGCCAGGCGGCCGGTGACCCCGCGACCCTGCACACGCTGTCCCGTTTCTTCGCCCGTGACGGGGCGATCGCCCGGTCGGCGGCCGCCCCGCGCATCGAGGGCGCCACCGTCCCCTTACACAGCCTCGATCCCGGCTTCGTCGCGGGGAAGCCCGGCGCGCCCGTCTCCAGGCTGGACTACTTCGCCACCACGGCCGTCTCCTCGGACGGACAGAAGGCGTCCCTGTGGACCCTTCCGAAGGAAGGGAAGGACGGCGGCCGGCAGGTGGTGAACATCGCCACCGGCGACGACGAGACCCGGTACGCCGCCGCGGGCGCCCGCAAGCTGCCCGGCGGCACGGTCTTCCGCGAGCCGCAGGTGGACGCCTGGTACGTCCAGAAGGGGACGAAGGTGCTTCCGCTGGACCAGGACGCGGTCCGCGCAGTCGGCGCCCGCGGCACCACGCTGGCCGCCTACCGGGCCCGGGTGCGGGCGGCCTACGGCGACAAGCTCCCCGGCTCCGCCTACGCCCGCTCCGGCAAGGCGGGCGGCTACGCACCGGCTGACGGGCCCCCCGGGTCCGGCAGCGGCAAACCCCGTACGGCCGCCGCGAGCACCGCCTCCGGCACGGCCCTGACCGCCACCTCGGCAGTCGCCGGAGCCGGCGCCCTCGCGGTGCTCGGCCTCGGCGGGCTCACCGCGGTGCGCAGCCGTCGCCGTCGGAACCCGGTGACCGGCGGCGGCACCCACTGACCCGTGCTCCGGGGCGTGCTCCCACGATCCGCGCCCCGGAGCACGGCAGCACTTCCGGTCCGGCGGTACTGTCACTGCCCGCAAGTAGGGTGGGACACATGGCAGACCCCTCCAGCTACCGCCCCAAGCCGGGACAGATCCCCGACTCCCCGGGGGTCTACAAATTCCGCGACGAACACCGCCGGGTGATCTACGTCGGAAAGGCCAAGAACCTGCGCCAGCGCCTGGCCAATTACTTCCAGGACCTGGCCGCGCTCCACCCGCGCACGCGCACGATGGTCACCACGGCCGCCTCGGTGGAATGGACGGTCGTCTCCACGGAGGTCGAGGCCCTCCAGCTGGAGTACTCCTGGATCAAGGAGTTCGACCCGCGGTTCAACGTCAAGTACCGCGACGACAAGAGCTATCCGTATCTCGCGGTCACGCTCAACGAGGAGTTCCCGCGCGTCCAGGTCATGCGCGGAGCCAAGAAGAAGGGCGTGCGCTACTTCGGTCCGTACGGGCACGCCTGGGCGATCCGCGAGACGGTCGACCTGATGCTCCGGGTCTTCCCGGTGCGTACGTGCTCCGCCGGAGTCTTCAAGAACGCCACCAGGACCGGCCGCCCGTGCCTCCTCGGCTACATCGGCAAGTGCTCGGCCCCCTGCGTCGGCCGCGTCACCCCCGAGGAACACCGCGAACTGGCCGACGACTTCTGCGACTTCATGGCCGGCCGGACCGGTACGTACATCCGCCGCCTGGAGAAGGACATGATGGCGGCGGCCGAGGAGATGGAGTACGAGCGGGCGGCCCGGCTCCGCGACGACGTGGAGGCCCTCAAGCGGGCCATGGAGAAGAGCGCCGTCGTCCTGGCCGACGCCACCGACGCCGACCTGATCGCGGTCGCCGAGGACGAGCTCGAAGCCGCCGTCCAGATCTTCCACGTACGCGGCGGCCGGGTGCGCGGCCAGCGCGGCTGGGTCACCGACAAGGTCGAGAACGTGGACACCTCGGGCCTGGTCGAGCACGCCCTGCAGCAGCTGTACGGCGAGGAGACGGGCGACTCCGTCCCCAAGGAGGTCCTCGTCCCGGCCCTGCCCGAGGACCCGGACGCGGTCTCCCAGTGGCTCGCCGGCCGCCGGGGCTCCCAGGTCAGCCTGCGCATCCCGCAGCGCGGCGACAAGAAGGACCTGATGACGACGGTCCAGCGCAACGCCCAGCAGGCCCTGGGGCTGCACAAGACCAAGCGCGCCTCCGACCTGACCACCCGCTCCCGCGCCCTGGAGGAGATCGCGGAGGCGCTCGGCCTCGACACCGCCCCGCTGCGCGTCGAGTGCTTCGACATCTCGCATCTCCAGGGCGACGACGTGGTCGCCTCCATGGTCGTCTTCGAGGACGGCCTCGCCCGCAAGAGCGAGTACCGCCGCTTCCAGATCAAGGGCTTCGAGGGCCAGGACGACGTCCGGTCGATGCACGAGGTGATCGGCCGCCGCTTCAAGCGGTATCTGCAGGACAAGGAGCGGACGGGGGAGTGGGAGGAGACCCCCGCGCCGACCGGACCGGTCCCGGACACCACCTCCGAGCCGGGCACCGTCCCCGATCCGGACGCCGAGCCCCGTGAGGACGACGGGCGTCCCAAGCGGTTCGCCTATCCGCCGCAGCTCGTCGTGGTCGACGGCGGCCAGCCGCAGGTCGCGGCGGCCAAGCGGGCCCTCGACGAACTGGGGATCGACGACATCGCCGTCTGCGGCCTCGCCAAGCGCCTCGAAGAGGTCTGGCTGCCCGATGACGACGACCCCGTCGTCCTGCCCCGCTCCAGCGAGGGCCTCTACCTCCTCCAGCGCGTCCGTGACGAGGCCCACCGCTTCGCGATCACGTATCAGCGCGCCAAGCGGGCCAAACGCATCCGTTCCAGCCCCCTGGATGCCGTCGCCGGTCTTGGTGAAACCCGGAAACAGGCGTTGATCAAGCATTTCGGCTCCGTGAAGAAGCTGAAGCAGGCGACAATCGACGAGATCTGCGAGGTTCCGGGGATAGGCCGCAGGACGGCGGAATCAGTGGCTGTCGCCCTCGCCTCGGCCGCCCCGGCCACGCCCGCCGTGAACACGGCGACAGGAGAGATCATTGAAGAGAACGACGGGGGCAGCACGACATGACCGAGCGTGAAAACGAACACGAAGTCGAGCGCGAGCAAGAAGTCGAGCACGACGGCACCGACCGAGCAGACGGAGCAGGACAAGTGAGTACGGGCACCACGAACGAGACGGGCGACGGGAGTGCGACCATCCCCGAGCTGGTGATCATCTCGGGGATGTCGGGCGCCGGGCGCAGCACAGCGGCCAAGTGTCTGGAGGACCTCGGCTGGTTCGTCGTCGACAACCTGCCGCCCGCCCTGATCCCCACCATGGTCGAGCTCGGCGCCCGCTCGCAGGGCAACGTGGCACGGATCGCCGTCGTCGTCGACGTCCGGGGGCGCCGCTTCTTCGACAACCTCCGCGAGTCCCTCGCCGACCTGGAGGCCAAGCACGTCACCCGGCGGATCGTCTTCCTGGAGTCCTCCGACGACGCCCTCGTCCGCCGCTTCGAATCGGTCCGCCGCCCGCACCCCCTCCAGGGCGACGGCCGGATCGTCGACGGCATCGCCGCCGAGCGCGACCTGCTGCGCGAGCTGCGCGGCGACGCCGACCTGGTGATCGACACGTCCAGCCTCAACGTGCACGAACTGCGCGCCAAGATGGACGCCCAGTTCGCCGGCGACGAGGAGCCGGAGCTGCGCGCCACGGTGATGTCGTTCGGCTTCAAGTACGGCCTGCCGGTCGACGCCGACCTGGTGGTCGACTGCCGCTTCCTGCCCAACCCGCACTGGGTCCCCGAGCTGCGCCCGTTCACCGGCCTCAACGAGGAGGTCTCCGCGTACGTCTTCGACCAGCCCGGCGCCAAGGAATTCCTCAACCAGTACACGGAGCTGCTCCAGCTCATCGCCGCCGGGTACCGCCGTGAGGGCAAGCGCTACGTGACGATCGCCGTCGGCTGCACGGGCGGCAAGCACCGTTCGGTCGCCATGTCCGAGAAGCTGGCGGCCCGGCTCGCGACCGAAGGCATCGAGACCGTCCTCGTCCACCGGGACATGGGGCGCGAGTGACCAGCCGCAATCTGCGCCTGCGGCGGCTGCGCAGAGCCACCTCTGCGCTGCCCGGCCGCAAGCGCGGCGCACAGCCCAAGGTCGTCGCCCTCGGCGGCGGCATGGGGCTGTCCGCGTCGCTCGCCTCGCTCCGCCGGATCACCGGCGATCTCACCGCCGTGGTCACCGTCGCCGACGACGGCGGCTCCAGCGGCCGGCTCCGCGAGGAGCTCGGCGTGCTGCCGCCCGGCGATCTGCGCAAGGCACTCGCCGCCCTGTGCGGTGACGACGACTGGGGCCAGACCTGGGCCCGGGTGATCCAGCACCGCTTCCAGTCCAAGGGCGATCTGCACGAGCACGCGGTCGGCAATCTGCTGATCGTCGCCCTCTGGGAGCAGCTCGGCGACCATGTCCAGGCTCTCGACCTGGTCGGCAAGCTCCTCGGGGCGCACGGCCGGGTGCTCCCCATGTCCGCCGTGCCGCTGGAGCTCCAGGCGCTCGTCCGGGGACACGACCCGGCCCGCCCGGACGACGTGGACACCGTGCGTGGACAGGCCACCGTGGCGCTCACCCCCGGCGAGGTGCAGTCCGTCCACCTTGTTCCGCACGACCCGCCGGCCGTCCCCGAGGCCGTCGCCGCGGTCCTCGACGCCGACTGGGTGGTGCTCGGCCCGGGGTCCTGGTTCTCCTCCGTGATCCCGCACCTGCTCGTCCCCGAACTGCTCGACGCACTCGTCGAAACCAAGGCCCGCAAGGTCCTCTCGCTCAACCTCGCACCGCAACCCGGTGAAACTGATGGCTTCTCCCCGCAGCGTCATTTGGAGGTTTTGGGACGACACGCCCCTAAACTCGCCCTGGACGTGGTGCTGGCCGACGAAGCCGCTGTGCCCGATCGTGAGTCCCTCGCCGATGCCGCCAAGCGGCTCGGCGCCGCGGTCGAGCTGGCGCCGGTGGCCTCACCCGACGGCGTTCCGATCCATGATCCGGAGCTGTTGGCCGCCGCGTACGACCGTATTTTTCGGATGCATGGAAGGATCGGCCCATGGCGATGACGCCGGCGGTGAAGGATGAAGTCTCTCGGCTTCCCGTGACCCGGACCTGCTGCAGGAAAGCAGAGGTCTCGGCGATTCTTCGGTTCGCGGGTGGGCTGCACCTGGTGAGCGGTCGGATTGTGATCGAGGCGGAGCTGGACACCGCGATGGCGGCGCGCCGGCTGAAGCGGGACATCCTCGAAATCTTCGGGCACAGCTCGGAGCTGATCGTGATGGCTCCCGGAGGCCTGCGGCGCGGCTCCCGCTACGTCGTACGGGTGGTGGCGGGCGGCGATCAGCTGGCCCGTCAGACCGGCCTGGTGGACGGCCGCGGCCGTCCCATCCGCGGGCTGCCCCCGCAGGTGGTCTCGGGGGCCACCTGCGATGCCGAGGCGGCCTGGCGCGGGGCCTTCCTGGCCCATGGCTCGCTCACCGAGCCCGGCCGCTCCTCCTCGCTGGAGGTGACCTGCCCGGGTCCGGAGGCGGCGCTCGCACTGGTCGGCGCGGCCCGCAGGCTCTCCATCGCGGCCAAGGCCCGCGAGGTGCGTGGGGTGGACCGGGTCGTCGTCCGCGACGGCGACGCGATCGGCGCGCTGCTCACCCGGCTCGGCGCCCATGAGTCGGTGCTGGCCTGGGAGGAGCGGCGGATGCGCCGCGAGGTCCGCGCCACGGCCAACCGGCTCGCCAACTTCGACGACGCCAACCTGCGCCGTTCCGCACGGGCCGCGGTCGCCGCGGGCGCCCGGGTGGGCCGCGCGCTGGAGATCCTGGGCGAGGAGGTGCCCGAGCACCTCGCGGCGGCCGGACGGCTGCGCATGGAGCACAAGCAGGCCTCCCTGGAGGAGTTGGGCGCGCTCGCCGACCCGCCGCTGACCAAGGACGCGGTCGCCGGCCGGATTCGCCGGCTGCTCGCGATGGCCGACAAGAGGGCCCAGGACCTGGGTATCCCGGGCACCGAATCCACCCTCAGCGAGGAGCTCGCCGACGGCTTGGTGGGCTGACCCGCGAAGGCCGCGGAGGCCGCGAAACGCTGACCCGCGACAGCCGCGAAACCGGTCGGATCCGGGCCTCGCGGGGCCCTCGGGGATGTTGACGCTCCGTAATTGTCGCTGCATGTGCGGCCGAGTATCGGCCAAGTATTCGGAGGCCCGTACTCCTACCGAGGAGTACGGGCCTCGGCGGTTCCTGCGGCCCTGCTCGATGTCACCCCGGCGCCGTCGGAGAGGTAGGGTCGGAGGCGGTCGGGGACATCTCATACAACTCGCCGGGGTGAAAACCCCGCGTACCTAACGAGGAGATCGGTTCGTGACGATCCGCGTAGGCATCAACGGCTTTGGTCGCATCGGTCGTAACTACTTCCGCGCGCTGCTGGAGCAGGGTGCGGACATCGAGATCGTGGCTGTCAACGACCTGGGTGACACCGCGACCACGGCCCACCTGCTGAAGTACGACACCATTCTGGGTCGTCTGAAGGCAGAGGTCAGCCACACCGCCGACACCATCACCGTCGATGGTCACACGATCAAGGTGCTCTCCGAGCGCAATCCGGCCGAAATCCCCTGGGGTGAGCTGGGCGTCGACATCGTCATCGAGTCGACCGGCATCTTCACGAAGAAGGCCGACGCCGAGAAGCACATCGCCGGCGGCGCCAAGAAGGTCCTCATCTCGGCTCCGGCCAAGAACGAAGACATCACCATCGTGATGGGCGTCAACCAGGACAAGTACGACGCGGCCAACCACCACGTCATCTCCAACGCGTCCTGCACGACCAACTGTGTCGCACCGATGGCGAAGGTTCTGGACGAGAACTTCGGCATCGTCAAGGGCCTCATGACGACGGTCCACGCGTACACCAACGACCAGCGCATCCTGGACTTCCCGCACTCGGACCTGCGCCGCGCCCGCGCCGCCGCCGAGAACATCATCCCGACCACCACCGGTGCCGCCAAGGCCACCGCACTGGTGCTCCCGCAGCTGAAGGGCAAGCTGGACGGCATCGCCATGCGCGTCCCGGTCCCGACCGGCTCGGCCACCGACCTGGTCGTGGAGCTGCAGCGCGAGGTCACCAAGGACGAGGTCAACGCCGCGTTCAAGAAGGCCGCGGACGACGGCGAGCTCAAGGGCATCCTGTACTACACCGAGGACCCGATCGTGTCCTCGGACATCGTCAGCGACCCGGCGTCCTGCACCTTCGACTCCTCCCTGACCATGGTTCAGGAGGGCAAGACGGTGAAGATCCTCGGCTGGTACGACAATGAGTGGGGTTACTCCAACCGCCTCGTCGACCTGACCGTCTTCGTCGGCAACCAGCTCTGACCGTCGAACCGGCAGGCACCCAGATGTGAGCACGGGGCTCGAACAGCGCAACGCCGCGCCGTTCGAGCCCCGTCGCATGCTCTCCCGCCCTCCAAGGAGTCCAGCAAGATGAAGACGATCGACGAACTGATCGCCGAAGGGGTCACCGGCAAGCGCGTATTCGTCCGCGCCGACCTCAACGTGCCGCTGAGCGGCACCACCATCACCGACGACGGCCGGATCCGCGCCGTCCAGCCGACCGTGGAGAAGCTAGTCGCGGCCGGTGCACGGGTCGTCGTCGCCTCGCACCTGGGCCGCCCCAAGGGCGCTCCGGATCCCGCCTTCTCCCTGGCGCCCGCCGCCGCCCGCCTCGGTGAACTCATCGGCGCCGACGTGGCCTTCGCGACCGACACGGTCGGCGAGTCCGCCCGCGCCACGGTCGCCGGGCTCACCGACGGCCGGGTCGCCGTCCTGGAGAACCTCCGCTTCAACCCCGGCGAGACGTCCAAGGACGACGCCGAGCGCGGCGCGTTCGCCGACCAGCTCGCCGAGCTCGCCGACCTGTACGTGGGCGACGGCTTCGGAGCCGTTCACCGCAAGCACGCCTCGGTCTTCGACCTCCCGGCCCGGCTGCCGCACGCCGCCGGTGACCTGATCGCCACCGAGGTCGGCGTCCTGAAGAAGCTCACCGAGAACGTCGAGCGTCCGTACGCCGTGGTTCTCGGCGGCTCCAAGGTCTCCGACAAGCTCGGCGTCATCGACCACCTCCTGGAGCGCGCCGACCGCATCCTGATCGGCGGCGGCATGGCGTACACCTTCCTCAAGGCCCAGGGCCACGAGGTCGGCAGCTCGCTGCTCCAGGAGGACCAGATCCCGGCGGTGCTGGAGTACCTCAAGCGTGCCGAGGACAAGGGCGTGGAGTTCGTGCTCCCCGTCGACGTCGTGGTCGCCCCGGCGTTCCCCGACCTCAAGACCAAGGCCCCGGCCCACCCCACCACCGTCGCCGCCGACGCCATGCCGGCCGGCCAGATGGGGCTGGACAACGGTCCGGAGACCAACAAGCTCTACGCATCGAAGCTCGCCGACGCCGCCACCGTCTTCTGGAACGGCCCGATGGGCGTCTTCGAGCACCCCGACTACGCCGAGGGCACCCGGGCCGTCGCCCAGGCCCTCGTCGACTCCTCGGGCTTCAGTGTCGTCGGCGGTGGCGACTCCGCCGCGGCCGTCCGCACCCTGGGCTTCGACGAGAACGCGTTCGGACACATCTCGACCGGTGGCGGTGCCAGTCTCGAATACCTCGAGGGCAAGACGCTTCCCGGCCTCGCCGCACTGGAGGACTGACCTTTCATGACCACTCGTACCCCGCTGATGGCGGGCAACTGGAAGATGAACCTCAACCACCTCGAGGCCATCGCACACACCCAGAAGCTCGGCTTCGCGCTCACCGACAAGGACTACGACGCCGTCGAGGTCGCCGTCCTGCCGCCCTTCACCGACCTGCGCTCCGTGCAGACCCTGGTCGAGGGCGACAAGCTGAAGATCAAGTACGGCGCCCAGGACGTCTCGGCGCACGACTCCGGCGCGTACACCGGTGAGATCTCCGGCCCCATGCTCGCCAAGCTGCGGTGCACCTATGTCGCCGTCGGCCACAGCGAGCGCCGCCAGTACCACGGCGAGACCGACGAGATCTGCAACGCCAAGGTGAAGGCCGCGTACAAGCACGGCCTGACCCCGATCCTCTGCGTCGGCGAGGGCCTGGAGGTCCGCAAGGCCGGTGACCAGGTCTCCTACACGCTCGCGCAGCTCGACGGCGGTCTGAAGGACGTCCCGGCCGAGCAGGCCGAGTCCATCGTGATCGCGTACGAGCCGGTCTGGGCCATCGGCACCGGCGAGGTCGCCACCCCCGAGGACGCCCAGGAGGTCTGCGGCGCGATCCGCGGCCGGCTGGCCGAGCTGTACTCGCAGGAGCTGGCCGACGCGGTCCGCATCCAGTACGGCGGCTCGGTGAAGGCCGGCAATGTCGCCGCGATCATGGCGCAGCCCGACGTGGACGGTGCGCTGATCGGTGGCGCCGCGCTGGACGCCGACGAGTTCGTCAAGATCGTCCGCTTCCGCGACCAGTGAGTATGCGGTAGCGCGGATCCGTCGTACCCTTGCGGGGGCCGTGGAGGGTGTAGCCTCCCGGCCCCCGTTGTTCGCATATGCAGTCCAGAGGAATTCCGGAAAGTAGGGACCAGCCGTGATTTTGGCGTTCGAGATCGCCCTGATCGTCTTCAGCCTGCTGCTGATGCTGCTGGTGCTGATGCACAAGGGAAAGGGCGGCGGCCTCTCCGACATGTTCGGTGGCGGCATGCAGTCGTCGGTCGGCGGCTCCTCGGTCGCCGAGCGGAACCTCGACCGGATCACCGTGGTCGTCGGTCTGGGATGGTTCGCATGCATTGTTGTGCTTGGTCTGCTGATCAAGCTGGACAACTGACCCGTCGTACGCGATTCCCGGTGACGGTGTAACTCCTTTCACTGGACGCGCGTTGGGCCTTACGTAGACTGGGGCATCTTCGAGCACCATCACGCAGGGAGTTACGACCGTGGCAAGTGGCAACGCGATCCGGGGAAGCCGGGTCGGAGCGGGGCCGATGGGGGAGGCCGAGCGCGGCGAGTCCGCGCCGCGTCTCCGCATCTCCTTCTGGTGCTCGAACGGGCACGAGACGCAGCCGAGCTTCGCCAGTGACGCGCAGGTACCGGAGACTTGGGACTGCCCGCGCTGCGGCTTCCCGGCCGGCCAGGACCGGGACAGCCCGCCGGACCCGCCGCGCACCGAGCCGTACAAGACGCACCTCGCGTACGTACGGGAGCGGCGCAGCGACGCGGACGGCGAGGCCATCCTCGCCGAGGCCCTGGCGAAACTCCGGGGCGAAATCTAGAAGTTCACCGGCCGGGCACCCACAGGGTGTCCGGCCGGACTGCTTCAGGGTCTGTCCGACGGATCAGGGTCGGCCAGACCCTGGCCGTGCCGCAGGTCTCCATTGCCTCGTCGGCCCTTCTGATCAATTAGGTTGGAGGTGCAGCGGGGCATCTGCAGGTACGAGAAGAATTGGGCTGATATCCGGGATGAATACACAAAGCCGAACCAGGCTCAACCAGACGCCCGAGTGGACCGCTCTGGGCAAGCACCGCGAGCAGTTCGGAGCGACACATCTGCGCCGGCTCTTCGCGGACGATCCGCAGCGCGGCACCGGATACACCCTCAGGGTCGGCGATCTGTACGTCGACTACTCCAAGCACCTGGTCACCGACGAGACGCTGCGGCTGCTGCGCGAGCTCGCCGCGGCCACCGGGGTGGCCGGGCTGCGGGACGCGATGTTCCGCGGCGAGAAGATCAACACCACCGAGGACCGCGCCGTCCTGCACACCGCGCTGCGTGCCCCGCGCGACGCGGTGATCGAGGTCGACGGCGAGAACGTGGTGCCGGGTGTGCACGCCGTGCTCGACCGGATGGCGGCGTTCTCCGACCGCATCAGGTCGGGGGAGTGGACCGGCCACACCGGCAGGCGCATCAAGAACGTCGTCAACATCGGCATCGGCGGTTCCGACCTCGGCCCCGCCATGGCGTACGAGGTGCTGCGTTCCTTCACGGACCGCGAACTGACCGTCCGCTTCGTGTCGAACGTCGACGGCGCCGACCTCCACGAGGCGGTGCGCGATCTCGACCCGGCCGAGACGCTCTTCGTCATCGCGTCGAAGACCTTCACCACGATCGAGACCATCACCAACGCCACCTCCGCCCGCAACTGGCTGCTGACCGGTCTGAACGCCGGTCAGGACGCGGTGGCCAAGCACTTCGTGGCGCTGTCCACGAACGCCGAGAAGGTCGCGGACTTCGGCATCGACACCGCGAACATGTTCGAGTTCTGGGACTGGGTCGGCGGCCGCTACTCGTACGACTCCGCCATCGGCCTCTCGCTGATGATCGCCATCGGCCCGGACCGGTTCCGCGAGATGCTCGACGGCTTCCACCTCGTCGACGAGCACTTCCGCACGGCCCCCGCCGAGGAGAACGTCCCGCTGCTGCTGGGCCTGTTGGGCGTCTGGTACGGCGCGTTCTTCGACGCCCAGTCGCACGCGGTACTGCCGTACAGCCACTATCTGTCCAAGTTCACCGCGTACTTGCAGCAGCTGGACATGGAGTCCAACGGCAAGTCCGTGGACCGGGACGGCAATCCGGTCGACTGGCAGACCGGACCGGTCGTCTGGGGCACCCCCGGCACCAACGGACAGCACGCCTACTACCAGCTGATCCACCAGGGCACCAAGGTCATCCCGGCCGACTTCATCGGCTTCGCCGAGCCGGTCGCCGACCTGCTGCCCGGCCTGGTCGCCCAGCACGATCTGCTGATGGCCAACTTCTTCGCCCAGACCCAGGCGCTGGCCTTCGGCAAGACGCCGGACGAGGTCCGTGCCGAGGGCGTCGCCGAGGAACTGGTGCCGCACAAGACCTTCCGGGGCAACCACCCGACCACGACGATCCTCGCCGACCGGCTGACTCCGTCCGTCCTCGGCCAGCTGATCGCGCTGTACGAGCACAAGGTCTTCGTCCAGGGCGCCGTCTGGAACATCGACTCATTCGACCAGTGGGGCGTCGAACTCGGCAAGGTCCTCGCCAAGAAGATCGAGCCGGTGCTCACCGAGGGCAAGGGGGGCGAGCAGCTGGACAGCTCGACCGCCGCGCTCGTCGAGGCGTACCGCGCCCGCCGGGGACGCTGAGCCGATGACCGCGGGGGAGGGGACGGTGCGGCTGCGGCCGCCGAACAACACGCTGGATCCGAGGGCCGTGGGGTGGTGGCGGGCCCAGTGGCTGCTGCTGACCGCCGCCCCCGTGGCCGTCCTGGCCGTGCTGGGCGTGCTCATCGGGCCCGCCCGGTTCTGGCTGCTGCTGCCCGCCGCGATCCTCGCGGTCCTCGGCATCGGCTGCGCCGTCCTCCTCCCCGCCTGGTGGTTCCGCACCCACCGCTGGGAGGTCACCGACGAAGCGGTGTACGTCAGGACCGGGGTCTTCCGGCAGGAGTGGCGGATCGCCCCGATGTCCCGGATCCAGACCGTGGACACCGTGCGCGGACCGCTCGAACAGCTCTACCGGCTCGCCACGGTCACGGTGACCACCGCGTCGGCCAGGGGCGCGGTACGGATCGAGGGCCTCGACCACGAAACGGCGGCCGGGCTGGCCGAGCGGCTGACCCGGATCACCCAGTCCACCCCCGGGGACGCCACATGAGCTCCGGGGCGGCGCTCTCCTCCTCCCCGGATGCCGGGGACGGCCGGAGCCGGGCCCCGGGCCCCGGCACGGCCACCGCCGTCGACTGGCGGCGGCTGGACCGGCGCACGGTCCTCGTCAGCGCCCTCGTCACGGCCGGGGTGGCGGCCGGTGCGGCCGTGCCCACCACGCTCGGCCTGTCCGGACGCTTCGGCTTCGGGTCCGCGGTCGCCTGGGTCCTCGCCGGCTCGATCCTGCTGATCGGCTCCGCGGCGGTCGGCGACCACGTACGGTGGCGCCGCACCCGCTACCGCATCGGCGCCGAACGGGTCGAGCTCCACACCGGGCTGTTCCTGGTCAAGAAGCGCTCACTGGCCCGGGAACGCATCCGCAGCGTCGACCTCACCGCCCATCCGCTGCAACGGGCACTCGGACTGGTCACCGTCCGCATCGGCACCGGCGAGCACTCCGGCAACGACTCCACGCTGGAACTCGACCCGGTCCCCAGGTCCGAGGGCGAACGGCTCCGCCGCGAACTGCTGGAGCGCACGGCCACCGGGACCCCGGGCACCCATTGCGAGGGCGAGCTCGCCGCCCTCGACCCGCGCTGGATCCGCTACGCACCGGTCTCCTTCGTCGCCCCCGCGCTCGGCGGTGCTGCGGCCGGCGCGGTGATGCAGGTCAGTGACTGGTTCGGGGCGCAGGGGCAGGTGATCGAGTGGATCGGCGACCGGTTCCGGGACACCTCGCTGCCCGCCATGATCGTGATCCTCGCCCTCGCCGCGGTGCTCGCCGGTGTCGTCGGCGCGCTCGGCCTGTGGGTCGAGATGTGGTGGAACTACCGGCTGGAGCGCGAACCCGGCGGGACGCTGCGCATCCGGCGCGGACTGCTGACCTCCCGGTCCGTCTCCATCGAGGAGCGGCGGCTGCGCGGGGTCGAGCTCGTCGAACCGCTCGGCATCCGTACCTTCGGCGCCGCCCGGGTCGACGCGATCACCACCGGACTCGCCAAGGACGACGAGGAACAGCACGGCGACCACAACACCCTGCTGCCCGCCGCGCCCAGGCCGGTCGCCGACGCGGTGGCCGCCGACGTCCTGCGCGAGATCACGTCCCCGACCGGCGCCCCGCTGACCGGGCACCCCCTCGCGGCCCGCGGCCGCAGGCTGCGCCGGGCGTTCTGGGCCGTCGTGGCCCCGGTGTCCGTCCTGGTGCTCCTGGGTGTGCTGCTGACACCCGTCCTGCTCTGGATCGCGCTCGCCTGGGCCGTCGTGGGGCTGCCGGCCGGGGTGCTCCTGGCCCTGGACGCGTACCGCGGCCTGGGACACGCCATCAGCGGCGACTACCTGGTGGTGAGGTCCGGCAGCGTCCGGCGCTCGACCGCCGCGCTGGAGCGGGCCGGAGTCATCGGCTGGACGGTCCGGCAGACGTACTTCCAGCGGCGGGCCGGGGTGCTGAGCGTCACCGCGACGACGGCCGCCGGAGCGGGCGCGTACACGGCGTACGACACGGACACGGGCGAGGGCCTCGACTTCGCCTCCGAGGCCGTGCCCGGCCTGCTGGAACCCTTCCTGGAGCGCGTCCCGCCCACCGCGTGACCCCGGTCAGCTGTGCGTCGTGTCGATGACGCAGAACCTGTTGCCCTCGGGGTCCGCCAGCACCACGAAGTCCGGGTCGTCCGGGTACAGCTCCCGGTCGACCCGCACCGCGCCGAGCGCGATCAGCCGGTCCACCTCGGCGTCCTGCTCCTCGGTGTACAGATCGAGGTGGACCCGGGGGACCTCCTGCACCGGCGTACCGCTGCGGCCCAGGGCCAGCCCGGCGCCGGTCCCCTCGGCCGGGACCAGTACCACCCAGTCGTCCTTCGGCGCCTCGCGCTCCACGTAGCCGAGCGCCGCCTTCCGGAACGCCGCCGCACGCCGTACGTCCGACGCACCCATCACCACGGTTCCGATACGCACCATGGCCCGAGTCACGCCTTCCACGCGACGGGCCCGGCCGCTCCGAGGAGCGAACCGGGCCCGTGCGCAACCGTACTGACGGCCCGTCAGGGAGATGCCGGCGGATACAGCGCGCGCGGCAGCCGGGAGGCCGCCGCCGCGTCCATCAGCCACAGGGTGCGGCTGCGTCCGTACGCACCGGCAGCCGGGGCCTGGATCTCCCCGGCGCCCGAGAGCGCGATCTCCGCGGCCTCCGCCTTGTCCTCGCCGGCGGCGAGCAGCCACACCTCGCGCGCCGCCCGGATCGCGGGCAGCGTGAGCGAGATGCGGGTGGGCGGCGGCTTGGGGGCGCCGTGCACACCGACGACCGTGCGCTCGGTCTCCCGTACCGCGGGCAGCTCCGGGAAGAGCGACGCGACATGCGTGTCCGGGCCGACGCCCAGCAACAGCACGTCGAAGGTCGGCACCGGACCGTGGTCCTCGGGACCGGCCGCGGCGGCCAGTTCCTCGGCGTACGAGGCCGCCGCCGCGTCGGCGTCGCCGCCGAACGGGCCGTCCGAAGCGGGCATCGCGTGCACCCGGGACGGGTCAAGCTCCACCGAGTCCAGCAGGGCCTCGCGGGCCTGCGTGACATTGCGCTCCGGATCGCCCTCCGGCAGGAACCGCTCGTCGCCCCACCACAGATCGAGCCGCGACCAGTCGATCGCGTCCCTGGCGGGCGCGCCGGCGAGCGCGGCCAGCAGGCCGTTGCCGTTGCGCCCGCCGGTGAGGACCACCGAGGCGTAGCCGCGCGCGGCCTGGGCGTCCACGATCCTCGTGATCAGCCGGGCCGCGGCGGCCTGCGCCATCAGCTCCTTGTCGCGGTGCACGACAAGTTGAGGGGCACTCACTTCGACGCCGCCTTCTTGGCCGCGGTCTTCTTCGCGGCGGCCGGGGCGGCGGCCGCCGCGGGCTCGGCCGGCTTCGGCTCCGCAGGTCCGCCGAGCTTCGCCACGCCGAACTTCACCGTCGCCTCGTAGGTGTTGTCCGGGTCCAGGCGGCGCAGCTCCTCGGCGAGCAGCTCGGCGGTGTCCCGCCGCTTGAGCGCCACCGCGCGGTCCGGCTGGCCCTGCATCGAGAGCGTGGCCAGCGAACCGTCGGGACGGTCCAGGACGATGACGCCGCTCTTGGTCTCCATCCGCACGGCCGTCAGACCGGGGCCGCCGGAGACGGTGCGCTCCACCGGCACCTTGAGCCGGTCCGCGAGCCACATGGCGAGCAGCTCGCAGCTCGGGTTCTCCGACTCGCCCTCGACCGTCGCCGAGACGACCTCGACGTGCTGCTGGTCGAGCGCGGCCGCCAGCATCGAGCGCCACGGCGTGATGCGGGCCCAGGCCAGATCGGTGTCGCCCGGGGTGTACGAGTCGGCTCGCGCCGCCAGCTCCTTGCTCGGGTCCTCCGCCGAGTACGCGTCCGTGATCCGGCGCTGGGCGAGCGCGCCCAGCGGGTCCTTCGCCGGGTCCGCGGGTGCGTCCTCGGGCCACCAGACCACGACCGGGGCGTCCGGCAGCAGCAGCGGCAGGACCACCGACTGGGCGTGGTTGACCAGCTCGCCGTGGAGACGCAGTACGACCGTCTCGCCGGTGCCCGCGTCGGAACCGACCCGCACCTCGGCGTCGAGCCGGGCGTCCCGGCGGCTGCGCGGCGAGCGGCTGACCCGCTTGATCACCGCGATGATCCGCGAGGGATGCTCGCGCGAGGCGTCACCGGCCGACTTGAGCGCGTCGTACGCGTTCTCCTCGTCGGTGACGATGACCAGGGTGAGCACCATGCCGATGGCCGGGGTGCCGATGGCACGGCGGGCCGAGATCAGCGCCTGGTTGATCTTGCTGGAAGTGGTCTCCGTGAGATCGATCTTCATGGCCGGCGCCAGCTCCGTCCGTCTCGTGCGAGCATCTCGTCGGCCTCGGCCGGACCCCAGGTGCCCGCCGGGTACTGTGCGGGCTTGCCGTGCTTGTCCCAGTACTCCTCGATCGGGTCGAGGATGTTCCAGGAGAGCTCGACCTCCTGGTGCCGGGGGAAGAGGTTGGCGTCGCCGAGCAGCACATCGAGGATGAGCCGCTCGTAGGCCTCCGGGCTGGACTCCGTGAAGGACTCGCCGTATGCGAAGTCCATCGTGACGTCCCGGACCTCCATCGAGGTGCCGGGCACCTTGGAGCCGAACCGCACGGTCACGCCCTCGTCCGGCTGGACCCGGATGACCAGGGCGTTGCCGCCCAGCTCCTCGGTGGCGCCGGACTCGAAGGGCAGATACGGGGCCCGCTTGAAGACGACCGCGATCTCCGTGACCCGGCGGCCGAGCCGCTTTCCGGTACGGAGGTAGAACGGCACGCCCGCCCAGCGGCGGTTGTTGATCGTCAGCTTGATCGCGGCGTAGGTGTCGGTCTTCGACTTGGGGTCGATGCCGTCCTCGTCGAGGTAGCCGGGGACCTCCTCGCCGCCCTGCCACGCGTGCACGTACTGGGCGCGCACGGTGTGCTTGCCCAGGTCATCCGGCAGTTCCACCGCCGTGAGCACCTTGAGCTTCTCGGCGACCAGGGCCTTCGGGTGGAAGGAGCCGGGCTCCTCCATCGCGGTCAGCGCCAGCAGCTGGAGCAGGTGGTTCTGGATGACGTCACGGGCGGCGCCGATGCCGTCGTAGTAGCCGGCCCGGCCACCGATGCCGATGTCCTCGGCCATCGTGATCTGGACGTGGTCGACGTACGACCTGTTCCAGATCGGCTCGAACATCGTGTTGGCGAACCGCAGCGCCAGGATGTTCTGGACCGTCTCCTTGCCCAGGTAGTGGTCGATCCGGAAGACCTCGTTGGGCGGGAACACGTCGTGCACGATCTGGTTGAGCTCCTGAGCGCTCTTCAGGTCGTGGCCGAAGGGCTTCTCGATGACGGCACGCCGCCAGGAGCCCTCCTTCTGGTCGGCGAGCCCGTGCTTCTTGAGCTGCTGGACGACCTTGGGGAAGAACTTCGGCGGCACGGACAGGTAGAAGGCGAAGTTGCCGCCCGTGCCCTGCGCCTTGTCGAGCTCCTGGATCGTGTTCTTCAGCTGCTCGAAGGCATCGTCGTCGTCGAAGTTGCCCTGGACGAAGCGCATCCCCTGGATGAGCTGCTGCCAGACCTCTTCGCGGAACGGCGTACGGGCGTGCTGCTTGACGGCGTCGTGGACCTCCTGTGCGAAGTCCTCGTCCTGCCACTCGCGGCGCGCGAAACCGATGAGGGAGAAGCCCGGCGGCAACAGGCCGCGGTTGGCCAGGTCGTAGACGGCGGGCATCAGCTTCTTACGGGACAAATCGCCCGTGACCCCGAAGATCACCAGACCCGACGGCCCCGCGATGCGCGGGAGCCGTCGGTCCTGGGGGTCACGAAGCGGGTTGGCTCCGGGAACACCAGACAAGGTGGTCAGCCCTCCGAAGGGGCGAGGCGCTTGAGCTCCGCCTCGGTCGAGTTGAGCAGGTCGATCCAGGCCGCCTCGAACTTCTCGACGCCCTCGTCCTCCAGGAGCTGGACGACGTCGTCGTAGGAGATCCCGAGCTTCGCCACGGCGTCGAGCTCGGCGCGGGACTGCTCGTAGGTGCCGGTGATGGTGTCGCCCGTGATCTGCCCGTGGTCGGCCGTGGCGTCCAGGGTGGCCTCGGGCATGGTGTTCACCGTGCCGGGGGCGACCAGGTCGTCCACGTACAGGGTGTCCTTGTACGCGGGGTCCTTGACGCCGGTCGAGGCCCACAGCGGACGCTGCTTGTTGGCCTGCGCCTTGTCGAGGGCGGTCCAGCGCTCCGAGGAGAAGACCTCCTCGTACGCCTGGTAGGCGAGCCGGGCGTTGGCGAGCGCCGCCTTGCCCTTGAGGGCCTTGGCCTCGTCGGTGCCGAGGGCGTCGAGCCGCTTGTCGATCTCGGTGTCCACACGGGACACGAAGAACGAGGCCACCGAGTGGATCTTGGAGAGGTCCAGGCCCGTGGCCTTCGCCTTCTCCAGGCCCGCCAGGTAGGCGTCCATGACCTCGCGGTAGCGCTCCAGCGAGAAGATCAGCGTGACGTTGACGCTGATGCCCTTGCCGATGACCTCGGTGATCGCCGGAAGACCGGCCTTCGTCGCCGGGATCTTGATGAGCGTGTTGGGCCGGTCCACCAGCCAGGCCAGCTGCTTGGCCTCGGCGACGGTGGCCGCGGTGTGATGGGCCAGACGCGGGTCGACCTCGATGGAGACCCGGCCGTCCTGGCCGTCCGTGGCGTCGAAGACCGGACGCAGGATGTCCGCCGCGTCCCGTACGTCGGCCGTCGTGATCATGCGGATGGCCTCGTCGACGGTGACCTTGCGGGTGGCGAGGTCGGTGAGCTGCTGCTCGTAACCGTCGCCGTGCGAGATCGCCTTCTGGAAGATCGACGGGTTGGTGGTGACGCCCACGACGTGCTGCTGGTCGATCAGCTCGGCGAGGTTGCCCGAGGTGATCCGCTTGCGCGACAGGTCATCGAGCCAGATCGCCACGCCCTCGTCGGAGAGGCGCTTGAGTGCGTCTGTCATGAGAAATGCATCTCCTACTAGTCGTATAACGGCGTCAGCGCGTGGCTGCGGCGAGAGATTCCCGCGCGGCGGCGGCGACGTGCTCGCCGGTGAAGCCGAACTCGCGGAAGAGGACCTTGGCGTCGGCCGAGGCACCGAAGTGCTCCAGCGAGACGATCCGGCCGGCGTCACCGACGTAGCGGTACCAGGTCAGACCGATGCCGGCCTCGACCGCGACGCGCGCCTTCACGGACGGCGGCAGAACGCTGTCCTTGTACGCCTGGTCCTGCTCCTCGAACCACTCGACCGACGGCATCGAGACCACCCGGGTCGGGATGCCGGCCGCCTGCAGCTCCTCGCGCGCCTCGACCGCGAGGTGCACCTCGGAGCCGGTGCCGATCAGCAGCACCTGCGGCTCTGCGCTCTGCCCGTCGGGCCTTTCGGCCTCGAAGAGCACGTAGCCGCCCTTGGCCGCGTCCTCGTTCGCCTCGTACGTCGGAACGCCCTGGCGGGTCAGCGCCAGACCGTGCGGGGCACCCTTGCCGAACACCTTGGTGTAGCGGCGCAGGATCTCGCGCCAGGCGATGGAGGTCTCGTTGGCGTCGGCCGGGCGGACGATGTTCAGGCCCGGGATGGCGCGCAGCGAGGCCAGGTGCTCCACCGGCTGGTGGGTCGGGCCGTCCTCGCCGAGACCGATCGAGTCGTGCGTCCACACGTACGTCACCGGCAGGTGCATCAGCGCGGACAGGCGCACGGCGTTGCGCATGTAGTCGGAGAACACCAGGAAGGTGCCGCCGTAGATACGGGTGTTGCCGTGCAGCGCGATGCCGTTCATGGCGGCGGCCATGGCGTGCTCGCGGATGCCGAAGTGGATCGTGCGGCCGTACGGGTCCGCGCCCGGCAGCGGGTTGCCGACCGGGAGGAACGACGACGTCTTGTCGATCGTGGTGTTGTTCGAGCCCGCGAGGTCGGCGGAGCCGCCCCACAGCTCGGGGATGATCTCGCCGAGTGCCTGGAGCACCTTGCCGGAGGCGGCACGGGTGGCGACACCCTTGCCCGGCTCGAAGATCGGAAGCTTGTCCTCCCAGCCCGCGGGCAGCTCGCCGGCGGAGATCCGGTCGAACTCGGCGGCGCGCTCCGGGTTGGCGGTGCGCCACGCGGCGAGGCTCTTCTCCCACTCGCCCTTGGCCTCGCGGCCGCGGTCCAGCGCCTCACGGGTGTGGGCGATGACCTCGTCGGCGACCTCGAAGGTCTTCTCCGGGTCGAAGCCGAGGACCTTCTTCGTGGCGGCGACCTCTTCGGCACCGAGCGCCGAGCCGTGCGAGGCCTCGGTGTTCTGGGCGTGCGGCGCGGGCCAGGCGATGATCGAGCGGGCCGCGATGAACGACGGGCGCTCGGTCTCGGCCTTGGCGGCCTGCAGCGCCCGGTACAGACCCGCCGGGTCCAGGTCGCCGCTCGGCAGCTGGTCGACGCGCTGGACGTGCCAGCCGTACGCCTCGTAACGCTTCAGGGTGTCCTCGGAGACCGCGGTCTCCGTGTCGCCCTCGATGGAGATGTGGTTGTCGTCCCACAGCAGGACCAGGTTGCCGAGCTTCTGGTGCCCGGCCAGCGAGGACGCCTCCGCGGAGATGCCCTCCTGGAGGCAGCCGTCACCGGCGACGACCCAGACCATGTGGTCGAAGGGGGAGGTGCCGGGGGCCGCCTCCGGGTCGAAGAGGCCGCGCTCGTAGCGGGCGGCCATCGCCATGCCCACGGCGTTGGCGACACCCTGGCCCAGCGGGCCCGTGGTCGTCTCGACGCCGGTGGTGTGGCCGTACTCCGGGTGACCAGGGGTCTTCGAGCCCCAGGTGCGGAAGGCCTTGAGGTCATCGAGCTCCAGGCCGTACCCGGCCAGGTAGAGCTGGATGTAGAGGGTCAGGCTGGTGTGACCGGCCGAGAGCACGAACCGGTCGCGCCCGGCCCAATCCGCGTCGGCGGGGTCGTGGCGCATCACCTTCTGGAAGAGGGTGTACGCGGCGGGAGCGAGGCTCATGGCCGTACCAGGGTGGCCGTTTCCGACCTTCTGTACGGCGTCCGCTGCGAGGACACGGACAGTGTCCACGGCCCGCTGGTCCAATTCGGTCCACTGGAGATCTGTGGTGGTCGGCTTGGTGCTCACCCTGAGTCAGGGCTCCTCTCCACTGTTGTAAACCGGTGACTGAGACCGCACCGGGCGTTGTCGAGCCTACCCCCGTCGGAACAAGCATTTTCCGCTGCTTTCCAGGGTGCAGGCGGCCCGCTGAGTTCGCCTCCCGTATGAGCGCGACGGCTCACTTCTGCGCCACTCCGATGAGCGCTTCTCCTTACTTATGGGCCCTCCTATGAGCGCGTCCTCATACTTCTGTGCCGCTCCCATGAGCGGGACACCCTGCTCATGGGCCGTACCACGACGGGCCGGACCCGCGCTTCCGCGCCGCTTCAACACGACCCACCCCCGCGAAGGGCGGCCTGTCCCCAACGTCTACAGTGGTCTGGTTCGCGCAAGTCTTTACCGGGCCTTCACGCCCGGAGCTTGCTGGGATTTCTCTGTCAGGGGTGTGCGTGACGGCCGTCGAGTCCCGACCCGCAGGGGTCGCCTTGACTCCCAGCCCAGGGGGCCATCGCCCGTTCGGGGCCCGTGTCAAGGCATTCGTGGCGCTGACCAAGCCGCGGATCATCGAGCTGTTGCTGATCACCACTGTTCCGGTGATGTTCCTCGCCGCTCAGGGTGTCCCCGACCTGTGGCTCGTTCTCACCACCACCATCGGCGGATATCTCTCCGCGGGCGGTGCCAACGCGCTGAACATGTACATCGACCGCGACATCGACGCCCTGATGGACCGTACGTCGCAGCGCCCGCTGGTCACCGGCATGGTGAGCCCGCGTGAGTGCCTGGTCTTCGGGTTCGCCCTCGCGGCGATCTCGACGGTCTGGTTCGGCCTGCTGGTGAACTGGCTCTCGGCCGCGCTGTCGCTCGGCGCGCTGCTGTTCTACGTCGTCGTCTACACGATGCTGCTCAAGCGCCGTACCTCGCAGAACATCGTCTGGGGCGGTATCGCGGGCTGCATGCCGGTTCTCATCGGCTGGTCGGCCGTGACGAATTCGATGTCCTGGGCCGCGGTGATTCTCTTCGCCGTCATCTTCTTCTGGACGCCGCCGCACTACTGGCCGCTCTCCATGAAGGTGAAGGAGGACTACGCCCGGGTCGGCGTCCCGATGCTTCCGGTCATCGCGTCCAACCAGGTGGTGGCCCGCCAGATCGTCATCTACAGCTGGGTGATGGTGGCCGTCTCGCTGCTGCTGACTCCGCTCGGCTACACCGGCTGGTTCTACACGGCGGTGGCGCTGGCGACCGGCGGGTTCTGGCTCTGGGAGGCGCACGGCCTGCAGAACCGGGCCAAGGCCGGTGTGACCGGCGCGAAGCTCAAGGAGATGCGGCTGTTCCACTGGTCCATCACCTATGTCTCGCTGCTCTTCGTCGCCGTGGCGGTCGACCCCTTCCTGAGGTAGTCCCGCTCCTCGATCCCTGCTGACGATTCCTGCCGACGGGCGGGGTACGTGGCCCATGCCACGTACCCCGCCCGTCGCACGTTGTTCTACCCGTCGGTAGCATCATGGACATGGCTGAGACGGCAGAGACCCAGGTGGAGAGCGGCAAGCAGGCGGCCCGCGCGGAGCGCAGGGCGGCGAAGCTCGCCAAGCAGATCGGCGCCTTCTCCAAGGCGCACGGCGGTGCGGAGGGGCAGCTCGCCTACCTCGGGCAGATGGGCACCCGCATCGTGCTCGTGGGCGAGGACGGCGACTGGGGCGATCTGGTCGCCCCTTCGTACGCGGTCGCCGAGAGTGCCACGCGGAAGGCCGGGATCACGATGCACGAGTCCTTCGACGGGGAGTTCGCCGCGAAGGTCCGCACCGGCCCGTACGAGTGGACGCGGATGGCCGGCATCCAGATCGGCGGCCCCGCCAACGCGGCCTGACCGAACAGTTCCCCCCATACGCCGATCGCCGGACGGTTCCGAGAAGGAACCCGTCCGGCGATCGGCGTACAGGGGGAGAGGCTGCTCGCGGTCAGCCCGCCACTGCGGGCTCCGGCTGCTCGGCCGAGGGGCCGGGCACCGCGGCCGCCGCCACGGGGCGCTCACGCAGCGACAGCAACACCCGCACGACCGCGATCCACACCAGGCACGAGCCCAGCATGTGCAGACCGACCAGGATCTCCGGCGTGTCGGTGAAATATTGCACGTACCCGATCACGCCCTGCGCCATCAGTACCAGGAAGAGATCACGGGCGCGGTGCAGCGGGCCGACCGGCGCGTCGACGGCCTTCAGCACGAACCAGAGCGCGACGGTCAGTGCCACCACGACCCAGGCCAGGTCGGCGTGCAGCTGCGCGATCATCTTCCAGTCGATCGGAATGCGGTGCACGTCGCTGGAGTCGCCCGCGTGCCGTCCGGCGCCCGTGACCACCGTGCCGACCGCGATCAGCAGCCCCGCGGCGACCGCGAGCAGCCAGGTCAGCTGGGACACCGCCTTGCCGACCAGTGGCCGGGGCGCCTCGTCGCCCTCGCTGACCCGTTGCCAGGTCACCATCGCGACGGTGAGCAGCGCCGTGGAGAGCAGGAAGTGCGCCGCGACGGTGTACGGGTTGAGGCCGACCAGCACCACGATCCCGCCGAGCACGGCATTGCCCATGACGATCCAGAACTGCACCCAGCCGAGCCGGGTGAGACTGCGCCGCCAGGGCTTGGCGGACCGGGCGGCGATGATCGCCCACCCGACGGCCGCGCACAGCACGTACGTCAGCATCCGGTTGCCGAACTCGATGGCGCCGTGGAAGCCCATCTCGCTCGTCGCCGTGAGGCTCTCGTCGGTGCACTTGGGCCAGGTCGGGCAGCCGAGGCCGGAGCCGGTCAGCCGCACCGCGCCGCCGGTCACGACGATGAGTACGGTCATGAGGACGGCCGACATGGCCGCACGGCGGACCGTACGGGGGGAGGGGGTCCATCGCTCGGCGATGTACAGGAGCGGGTTCCGCGCGGCTTGAGCGACTTCGGCTCGGGTCAGCTTGGGCACGCGCACCATCGTAGGCGGCGGCTTGTGCAAGCTTTCACGAGGGGGACGAGTTACCCCGAAACGTCGACGGAGCGCGTTCGCGCGCTCACGTGCGGCGGACGGCCGGACTCACTCCCAGCGGAAGAACTTCGCCGCCGCGCCCAGCCCGAGGACCGCCCACACCACCAGGACGCCGAGGTCGCCCCACGGCATCGACGCACCGTGCTGGAGCACCTCGCGCAGACCGTCCGACAGGGCCGCGATCGGCAGCAGCCCGAGCACCGACTGCACCGCGTCCGGGAACTTGTCCAGCGGCACGATGACCCCGCCGCCCACCAGCAGCAGCAGGAAGACCAGGTTGGCCGCGGCGAGCGTCGCCTCCGCCTTGAGCGTCCCGGCCATCAGCAGCCCGAGCCCGGAGAAGGCCGCCGTACCGAGCACGAGCAGCAGCAGGACGGCGAAGGGGTTGCCGTGCGGCGACCAGCCCAGCGCGAACGCGATCACCGTGAGCAGCACCACCTGCAGCACCTCGGTGACCAGCACCGCGAGGGTCTTGGCGGTCATCAGCGCCCAGCGCGGCAGCGGCGAGGCACCGAGCCGCTTGAGTACCCCGTACCGCCGCTCGAAACCGGTGGCGATGGCCTGGCCCGTGAAGGCCGTGGACATCACGGCCAGCGCGAGGATGCCGGGCGTCAGGAAGTCGACGGACTCGCCCGCGCCGGTGTCCACGATGTCGACCGCGCTGAACAGCACCAGCAGCAGCGTCGGGATGATCACGGTCAGCAGCAGCTGCTCGCCGTTGCGCAGCAGCATCCGCGTCTCCAGGGCGGTCTGCGCGGTGATCATGCGGCCCAGCGGGGCGGCACCCGGCTGCGGGGTGTACGTACCGGCGCTCATGCGCGCAGCTCCTTGCCGGTCAGTTCCAGGAAGACGTCCTCCAGCGTGTGCCGCTCCACGGAGATGCCGGAGGGCATCACTCCGTGCTGGGCGCACCAGGAGGTGACGGTGGCCAGCAGCTCCGGGTTGACGTCACCGCTGATGCGGTACGCGCCCGGGACGATCTCGGCCGCCTCGGAGCCGTCGGGCAGCGCCTTCAGCAGGGACCCGACGTCGAGACCGGGCCGGCCGGTGAAGCGCAGGGTGTTCTCGGCACCGCCGCGGCAGAGCGTCTCGGGACTGCCCTGGGCGATGACCTTGCCCGCGTCGATGACGGCGACGTCGTCGGCGAGCTCCTCGGCCTCGTCCATGAAGTGCGTGGTGAGGACGACCGACACCCCGTCGGTGCGCAGCTCGCGTACGAGATCCCAGGTGGAACGGCGGGCCTGCGGGTCGAGGCCGGCGGTCGGCTCGTCGAGGAAGACCAGTTCGGGGCGGCCGACGACGGCCATCGCCAGGGCGAGCCGCTGCTGCTGGCCGCCGGAGAGCCGCCGGTAGGTCGTACGGCCGCAGCTGCCGAGGCCGAGGCGCTCGATCAGGGTGTCGACGTCCAGCGGGTGGGCGTGGAGCTTCGCCATGTGGCGGAGCATCTCGTCGGCGCGTGCCCCGGAGTAGACACCGCCCGACTGGAGCATCACGCCGATCCGGGGGCGGAGCTTCTCGGCGCCGGCGACCGGGTCGAGTCCGAGGACCCGTACCGTCCCGGCGTCGGGGCGGCGGTAGCCCTCGCAGGTTTCGACGGTGGTGGTCTTGCCGGCGCCGTTGGGACCGAGGACGGCGGTGACCGCGCCGGTGCGTACACACAGGTCGAGGCCGTCCACAGCGGTCTTGGGGCCGTACCGCTTCACCAGGCCGCGGACCTGTACGGCGGACTCGCTCTTCATGGCCGGTAAGTCTAGGCAGGGGCGGAATGGGCCCGTCTCCCGGGGCCGAATTAGGTAACCCTAAGTGATGAATGGCACGATTGATCGTTTCGGACCGTGGTTGTCAGGGCCGGATGAATTACGCAACAATGGCGTTGTGAAATACGTTGGCGAGGCTCCGCAGGAGGAACTCGCGACCGGTGAGCGCTCGACGCGCAACCGGGTCGCGCGCTCCATCCTCGACCACGGCCCGTCCACCGTCGCCGAGCTGGCGAAGCGCCTCGGTCTCACCCAGGCCGCGGTGCGCCGCCATCTCGACGCCCTCACATCCGACAACGTCGTCGAGGCCCGTGAACAGCGGGTCTACGGGGCGCGGACCCGTGGCCGCCCGGCCAAGGTGTTCGCCCTCACCGACTGCGGCCGGGACGCCTTCGACCAGTCCTACGACAAGCTCGCGGCGGACGCCCTGCGCTGGATCGCCGAGACCTCGGGCGAGGAAGCGGTCACCACGTTCGCCCGCGCCAGGATCGCGGCCCAGTCCGAGGCGTACCGCACGGCGGTCGAGGCCGCGGCCCCCGAGGCCCGCACCGAAGCGCTGGCCAAGGCCTTGTCGGTCGACGGGTACGCTGCTACGGCGCGTAGCGCGCCCGGTCCGCAGCAGGGCGAGCAGTTGTGCCAGCACCACTGCCCGGTCGCCCATGTCGCCGAGCAGTACCCGCAGCTGTGCGAGGCGGAGACGGAGTTCTTCTCCAGCCTCCTCGGCACGCATGTGCAGCGTCTGGCCACCATCGCCCACGGCGACGGTGTGTGTACGACGTACATTCCGCGCAGCGGCCACCCCGCACCACAGACCACCAATTCAGCATCTGCAAGCACGGCCGGGAGGAACCCCGCATGACGCTCCCCATGGAGACTGCCCACCCTGAGCTCGAGGGTCTGGGCACGTACGAATTCGGCTGGGCCGACTCCGACGCGGCAGGCGCCGCGGCCAAGCGCGGGCTCTCCGAGAATGTCGTCCGCGACATCTCGGCGAAGAAGAACGAGCCCGAGTGGATGCTGAAGCTGCGCCTCAAGGGCCTGCGGCTCTTCGACAAGAAGCCCATGCCGAACTGGGGCTCCGACCTCTCGGGCATCGACTTCGACAACATCAAGTACTTCGTGCGGTCCACCGAGAAGCAGGCGGAGTCCTGGGAGGACCTGCCCGAGGACATCAAGAACACCTACGACAAGCTCGGCATCCCGGAGGCGGAGAAGCAGCGCCTGGTCGCCGGTGTCGCCGCGCAGTACGAGTCCGAGGTCGTCTACCACCAGATCCGTGAGGACCTGGAGGAGCAGGGCGTCATCTTCCTCGACACCGACACCGCGCTGAAGGAGCACCCGGAGCTCTTCAAGGAGTACTTCGGCACCGTCATCCCGGTCGGCGACAACAAGTTCGCCTCGCTGAACTCGGCCGTGTGGTCCGGTGGCTCGTTCATCTACGTGCCCAAGGGTGTCCACGTCGACATCCCGCTGCAGGCCTACTTCCGCATCAACACGGAGAACATGGGCCAGTTCGAGCGGACGCTGATCATCGTCGACGAGGACGCCTACGTCCACTACGTCGAGGGCTGCACCGCCCCGATCTACTCCTCCGACTCGCTGCACTCCGCGGTCGTCGAGATCATCGTGAAGAAGGGCGGCCGCTGCCGCTACACGACGATCCAGAACTGGTCGAACAACGTCTACAACCTGGTCACCAAGCGCGCCGTGGCCTACGAGGGCGCGACCATGGAGTGGGTCGACGGCAACATCGGCTCCAAGGTCACCATGAAGTACCCGGCCGTCTACCTGATGGGCGAGCACGCCAAGGGCGAGACCCTGTCCATCGCCTTCGCGGGCGAGGGCCAGCACCAGGACGCCGGCGCCAAGATGGTCCACATGGCGCCGAACACCTCCTCCAACATCGTCTCCAAGTCGGTGGCGCGAGGCGGCGGCCGCACCTCCTACCGCGGTCTGATCGAGATCGGCGAGGGCGCGCCGGGCGCGAAGTCCAACGTGCTCTGTGATGCGCTGCTGGTCGACACGATCTCGCGCTCCGACACCTACCCGTATGTCGACGTCCGCGAGGACGACGTGTCGATGGGCCACGAGGCGACCGTCTCCAAGGTCTCCGAGGACCAGCTCTTCTACCTGATGAGCCGCGGTCTGACGGAGTTCGAGGCGATGGCGATGATCGTGCGCGGCTTCGTCGAGCCGATCGCGAAGGAGCTGCCGATGGAGTACGCCCTCGAGCTCAACCGGCTGATCGAGCTGCAGATGGAGGGTTCGGTCGGCTAGCGCAGCCTGACGACCGAATTCCCCGACCACTGACAGAGAAAGCGAGCACTACGACAGCCATGGCTGAGGCTCAGAACATTCCGGCGGGGTCCACCACCACCGGTTCCATCGCGGTGGCCGCCGAGTCGACCGTCGCCACGCGCATGAGCGCGCCCCCGTCCTTCGACGTCGCGGACTTCCCGGTCCCGCTCGGCCGCGAGGAGGAGTGGCGGTTCACGCCGCTGGAGCGGCTGCGCGGGCTGCACGACGGCACGGCCACCGCCACCGGCGGCGCTGTGAAGGTCGCGATCGAGGCCCCCGAGGGCGTCACGGTCGAGACCGTCGGCCGTGACGACGCGAGGCTCGGCAAGGCCGGCATCCCGGTGGACCGCGTCGCCGCCCAGGCGTACAGCTCCTTCGAGCAGGCGTCCGTCGTCACGGTCGCCAAGGAGGCCGTGCTCACCGAGCCGATCCGCATCGCGGTGCACGGCGAGGGCGGCGTGGCCTACGGCCACCAGGTCGTCGAGCTGGGTGCCTTCGCCGAGGCCGTCGTCGTCATCGACCACACCGGTGACGCGGTGCTCGCCGCCAACGTGGACTACGTCCTCGGCGACGGAGCCAAGCTCACCGTCGTCTCCGTGCAGGACTGGGACGAGAACGCGGTCCACGTCGGCCAGCACAACGCGCTGGTCGGCCGGGACGCCTCGTTCAAGTCGATCGTCGTCACCTTCGGCGGCGACCTCGTCCGGCTCCACCCGCGCGTCAACTACGCGGGCACCGGCGGCGAGGCCGAGCTCTTCGGCCTGTACTTCACCGACAAGGGCCAGCACCAGGAGCACCGCCTCCTGGTCAACCACAACACCCCGCACTGCAAGTCCAACGCCGCCTACAAGGGCGCGCTCCAGGGCGACGGCGCACACGCGGTGTGGATCGGTGACGTCCTCATCCAGGCCAGTGCCGAGGGCACCGACACCTACGAGATGAACCGCAACCTCGTCCTCACGGACGGCGCGCGGGTCGACTCCGTGCCTAACCTGGAGATCGAGACCGGCGAGATCGTCGGCGCCGGCCACGCCTCCGCGACCGGCCGGTTCGACGACGAGCAGCTCTTCTACCTGATGTCCCGGGGCATCGGTGCCGAGGAGGCCCGCCGGCTCGTCGTGCGCGGCTTCTTCGCCGAGCTCGTCCAGCAGATCGGTCTGCCGGACGTCGAGGCGCGGCTGCTGGAGAAGATCGAGGCCGAGCTGAAGGCCTCCGTCTGATGGCCTTCGTCAAAGCCTGCGCGCTGAGTGAGCTGGAGGACGACACCCCGAAGCGGGTGGAGCTCGACGGCGTCCCGGTGTCCGTCGTCCGTACCGAGGGCGAGGTGTACGCGATCAACGACATCTGCTCGCACGCGAACGTCTCACTGTCCGAGGGAGAGGTCGAGGACTGCATGATCGAGTGCTGGCTGCACGGCTCCAGCTTCGACCTCCGCACCGGCAAGCCGTCCGGCCTTCCCGCGACGCGCCCCGTCCCCGTATACCCCGTCAAGATCGAAGGGGACGATGTGCTCGTCTCCGTCACCCAGGAGTCCTGAGTCACCCATGGCAACGCTTGAAATCCGCGACCTGCACGTCTCCGTCGAGGCCGACAACGCCACGAAGGAGATCCTCAAGGGCGTCGACCTGATCGTGAAGCAGGGCGAGACCCACGCCATCATGGGCCCCAACGGGTCCGGCAAGTCCACCCTCGCGTACTCCCTCGCGGGTCACCCCAAGTACACGATCACCAGCGGTTCGGTGACCCTGGACGGCGAGGACGTCCTGGAGATGACCGTCGACGAGCGCGCCCGCGCCGGTCTGTTCCTCGCGATGCAGTACCCCGTCGAGATCCCCGGTGTCTCGGTCTCCAACTTCCTCCGCACCTCCGCCACCTCCGTCCGCGGCGAGGCACCCAAGCTGCGCACCTGGGTGAAGGAGGTCAAGGAGACGATGGGCCGGCTCCAGATGGACCCGGCGTTCGCCGAGCGCAACGTCAACGAGGGCTTCTCCGGCGGCGAGAAGAAGCGCCACGAGATCCTTCAGCTGGAGCTCCTCAAGCCGAAGGTCGCGATCCTCGACGAGACCGACTCCGGCCTGGACGTCGACGCCCTGCGCATCGTCTCCGAGGGCGTCAACCGGGTCCGCGAGACCGGCGAGGTCGGCACCCTGCTGATCACGCACTACACGCGGATCCTCCGCTACATCAAGCCCGACTTCGTGCACGTCTTCGCCAACGGCCGCATTGCCGAGTCCGGCGGCGCCGAGCTCGCCGACAAGCTGGAGAACGAGGGCTACGAGGCATATGTGAAGGGTGGCGCTTCCGCGTGACACAGCTGCCGGGCCTCCTCGACACCGAGGCGATCCGCAAGGACTTCCCCCTGCTGGATCGTACGGTCCACGACGGGAAGAAGGTCGTCTACCTGGACAGCGCTGCGACCTCGCAGAAGCCGCGCCAGGTGCTCGACGCCCTCAACGAGTACTACGAGCGGCACAACGCCAACGTGCACCGCGGTGTGTACACGATCGCGGAGGAGGCCACGGCGCTGTACGAAGGCGCCCGTGACAAGGTCGCCGCGTTCATCAACGCGCCCAGCCGCGACGAGGTGATCTTCACCAAGAACGCCTCCGAGTCGCTCAACCTCGTGGCCAACATGCTCGGCTGGGCCGACGAGCCCTACCGGGTGGACCACGACACCGAGATCGTCACCACGGAGATGGAGCACCACTCCAACATCGTGCCGTGGCAGCTGCTCTCGCAGCGCACCGGTGCGAAGCTGAAGTGGTTCGGCATCACCGACGACGGCCGCCTCGACCTGTCCAACATCGACGAGATCATCACGGAGAAGACGAAGATCGTCACCTTCACCCTGGTCTCCAACATCATGGGCACGATCAACCCGGTCGAGAAGATTATCCGCCGGGCCCAGCAGGTCGGCGCGCTGGTCTGTATCGACGCCTCGCAGGCCGCCCCGCACATGGTGCTGGACGTGCAGGCGCTGCAGGCCGACTTCGTGGCCTTCACGGGGCACAAGATGGTCGGCCCGACCGGCATCGGCGTGCTCTGGGGACGGCAGGAGCTCCTGGAGGACCTGCCGCCGTTCCTCGGTGGCGGCGAGATGATCGAGACCGTGTCGATGCACTCGTCGACGTACGCCCCCGCGCCGCACAAGTTCGAGGCCGGTACGCCCCCGATCGCCCAGGCCGTCGGCCTCGGCGCGGCCGTGGACTACCTCTCGGCGATCGGCATGGAGAAGATCTACCGGCACGAGCACGCGATCACCGAGTACGCGGTGAAGCGGCTCCTGGAGGTCCCTGACCTGCGGATCATCGGTCCGGCGACGGCCGAGGACCGCGGCGCCACGATCTCCTTCACGCTCGGCGACATCCACCCGCACGATGTGGGCCAGGTGCTCGACGAGCAGGGCATCGCGGTCCGGGTCGGACACCACTGCGCACGGCCGGTCTGCCTGCGGTACGGAATTCCTGCGACCACGCGAGCGTCGTTCTATCTGTACTCCACGCCCGCCGAGGTCGATGCCCTGGTGGACGGTCTGGAGCACGTACGGAACTTTTTCGGATAATGGGCGAGCGGCTGAGGGTTGACTGGTGAAGCTTGATTCCATGTACCAGGAAGTGATCCTGGACCACTACAAGCACCCCCACGGGCGCGGCCTGCGGGACGGCGACGCCGAGGTGCACCACGTCAACCCGACGTGCGGCGACGAGATCACTCTCCGGGTGAAGTACGACGGCGAGACCATCGCCGATGTGTCGTACGAGGGTCAGGGCTGCTCCATCAGCCAGGCCAGCGCCTCCGTGCTGAACGACCTGCTGGTCGGCAAGGAGCTGGGCCAGGCGCAGAAGATCCAGGAGACCTTCCTGGAGCTGATGCAGTCGAAGGGCCAGCTGGAGCCGGACGACGCGATGGAGGAGGTGTTGGAGGACGCGGTCGCGTTCGCCGGCGTCTCGAAGTACCCGGCCCGGGTGAAGTGCGCGCTGCTGAGCTGGATGGCGTGGAAGGACGCGACGGCGAAAGCGCTGTCCGAAGGGAAGACGGCATGAGCGACAACGAGACTCTCACCACCAAGCCGGCCTCCGAGGAGGAGGTCCGCGAGGCGCTGTACGACGTGGTCGACCCCGAGCTGGGCATCGATGTCGTCAACCTGGGCCTGATCTACGGCATCCACATCGACGACGCCAACATCGCCACCCTCGACATGACGCTGACGTCCGCGGCCTGCCCGCTGACCGATGTCATCGAGGACCAGGCGAAGTCCGCGACCGACGGCATCGTCAGCGAGCTGCGGATCAACTGGGTCTGGATGCCGCCGTGGGGCCCGGACAAGATCACGGACGACGGGCGGGAGCAGCTGCGCGCTCTGGGCTTCAACGTCTGAGCCCAACCCGTACGACGAACGGCTCCCGGTTCTGTGCCGGGGGCCGTTTTTCGTCGTTGTTTCGCCTGCCGTACGCCTGATGTGTGTTCGTCGTTGGCACGGGTACCGGAACCTACCCGCGACACCACGCCGACGAGAGGCATGCCGTGCTGCATCAGTTTTCGCTCCCCGACCGCAGGGTGGCCGCCGCCGCGAGCGGCGTTCTCCTGCTGGCCGCCCTGGGGATCAACACCCCAGCGCACGCCGCGAGTTACGGAACGCCGACGATCGGGCTCTCGGCCTCCTACCTCTCCGGTGCCGTCGGCGCGAGCGGTGACCCCGTGGTGACCGTCACCGTCGCGCAGAGCGGGGCAGATGCGAGCGAGCTCGGCGTGGCGGCGTCCGCCAGCTCCGAGTCGTCCGTCGCCGGGACCGGAGATGTGACCGTGACGGGGACCGGGGGCACCCGGAAGCTCACGGTCGCCGCGCACGGGCGCGGCTACACCGACCTCACGATCAAGGTCACCGGACGCGGCGGCAAGACCGCCACCAAGAAGCTGCACTACGCCGCTTCCGGCGCCGCGCAGAATGCCGCCGACACGCGCTACCTCACCGGCTCCTCGGATGCATCGGCCGCCGTGGACATCGGCGGCGGATACATGGTCGTGGCCGACGACGAGTCCAACACGCTGCGCCTGTACGACCGTTCCGCATCCGGCGGGCCGGTGAAGAGCTGGGACGTCGGCTCGGAGCTCGGGGTGGACAAGGAGATCGACATCGAGGGCGCGGCCCGGGTCGGCAACACCATCTACTGGACCGGTTCGCTCGGCAACAACAAGGACGGCGAGTACAAGTCCGACCGCAACACCGTCTTCACCACGACGGTGACCGGTTCGGGCGCTGACACCCGGCTGACGGTGGGCGGCTCGTACGAGAAGCTCCGCGACGACCTCGTCGCGTGGGACGAGGCGAACGGCGACCGGCTCGGCTTCGCCGAGGGCACGGCCGACGGTGAGGCGCCCAAGCAGATCGACGGGTTCAACATCGAGGGCCTGGAGTTCGCACCCGGCTCGACGACCACCGCGTACCTCGGCTTTCGGGCGCCCCTGGTGCCGCCGAAGTCGGGAGGCAAGGCCCTGATCGTGCCCGTCACCAACTTCGACGAGGTGGCCGACAGCGGGGCGAAGGCGGTCATGGGCGCGCCGATCGAGCTGGACCTCGACGGGCTCAGCATCCGGGACATCCGGAAGAACGCCGCCGACCAGTATCTGATCGTGGCCGGTTCCTGGGCCGCCGACGACAACTCCGACCCGTACGCCCTCTACACCTGGGACGGTGTCGCCTCGCACGCGCCGGTCAAGCGGGCCGATCTGCCGACGGCGGACCCGGGCGGCTGGGAAGTCGTCGTGGAGGTTCCGGACCTGACGGTTCCGGGTACCCGGGCCCAGCTGATCACCGATGCCGGATCGGCCGATCTGTACGGGGACGGCACGGAGGCGAAGGACCTCGACCACGCCGAATGGAAGAAGTCCCGGGCCACCTGGTTCACCGTCGGCGGCTGACGGACCGGACGGCCTCGCGATGTACGGACTCGCGCATTGAGGATGCGAACGGCCATGTCCGCCGGGCAGACTGGCGGACATGGCCGTTTCCTTTTACAGCATCGTCGTCGACACCCACGATCTGCCGTCCCTCGCCCGCTTCTGGTGCCAAGTGCTCGACTGGCAGCTGCTCTTCGAGGGCGACGACGAGATCGTCATCGGTGCCGACAAGTCCGCCTGTCCCGGTATCACCTTCATCCCCGTACCGGAGGGGAAGACGGTCAAGAACCGGCTGCACATCGATCTCGCCCCCGATGACCTGACCGCCGAGGTCGAGCGCATCATCGGGCTCGGGGCGCGGCGGGCCGACATCGGGCAGCAGCCGGATGTGAACTGGGTGGTGCTGACGGACCCCGAGGGGAACGAGTTCTGTGTGCTGACGCCGAAGAACTCACTCATCGACTGAGCGGACCTGGGCGCGCCGCCCCCGATCCGGCCTGATCCGCCGAACGAAAGACCCTAGGGGCCGTACGGCGGGCCGTACTGCGGGGGTACGGCCGCCGCCTCGGCGAGGGCCGGGCCCAGGTTCTCCGTACGCATGCGCCGGTCGACGTAGAGCAGTCCGGTCACCAGCTGCGGGAACGTCGCCGAGATGAACTGACCGATCAGCTGCCCGAGCGCCATGATCACCAGGTAGCCGCTCATGGCGAAGGCGATCGCGGCCGGGTTCGGGTCCTCGTCCAGGGTCGATCCGCCGATGACGCCGGAGAACATGCCGAGGAACGAGAACGGGATCTGGATGATGTAGCTCGCCGCGGCGGCCAGGGCGAAGGCCAGCAGGGAGATCCCGAGGACCCGCCACCAGTCGCCGCGCACCAGCTGCGAGGAGCGGCGCAGGGCGGCCACCGGGGACTGCCCCTCGAACACCGCGGCCGAGGGCGCCAGGCAGAACTTCACCCAGAGCCAGATCGCGAGGGGGGCGGTGGCCAGGGCGCCCAGGAAGCCGAGCGCGGTCCACAACGCGACGTTGCCCCCGTGCGACAGAGTGATGGCGCCGATGATCAACGCGAAGAAGCCGACCACCATGAGCACCATCGGGATCATCGCGACCAGGAAGGTCAGGACCACCGTTCCGAACACCGCCGGCACGCGGGCCCAGGCCCGGCGCCAGATGTAGGAGAAGGTGGTCGGCCGGCCCAGCACCGCCTCCTGCAGAATCGCGGGCACGGTCGCGTACATCATGGCCGTGGCGACCGCGAAGGTGATCATGGCGACCAGCCAGACGACGCCGAAGGCGACCACGATCGGCACCACGTCGGAGGACGTCGGGTCCTCCTCGGCGCTGAGCGAGATGACCCTGCTCAGATGGCTGCTGACCGCGGAGTACCCGATCAGGGCCGTGGCGGCCATGATCGCCACCGCTCCGCCGTACACGGCCGCGCCGATGCCGAACAGCTGCTTCCAGTAGCGCCCCATCGTGCTGAAGGCGCCGCCGAATATGTCCCCGAGCCTCAGGGGCGCCAGCGGTATCACCCCGGGTTTCGGCGGTGGCGTCCAGCCGCCCCATCCCGGCGGTCCCGGGGGCCCTCCGTACGGTGCTCCGCCGCCCCACCCTGCGTCCTGCGCCACTGCTGCTCCGTCGTCTGTCGTTGTCCGGTGTGCTGGTCGGGACACCGTAGCGTCCCGGCCGGCGGGAAGCGCCCGTACCGTCGCACGCACGGCGATGCGTACACTCGTACACATGGGATACGGACTGCTGGCCGCGGCGATCGCGGCGGAGGTGGCCGGCACGACGGCCATGAAGTACAGCGAGGGCTTCACCCGGCTCTGGCCCTCGCTGATCACCGTTGCGGGATACCTTGTGGCCTTTGGGCTGCTCGCCCAGACGCTGAAGACGCTGTCGGTGGGCACGGCCTATGCCATCTGGGCCGGCATCGGCACCGCGGCGGTCGCCGCCATCGGCATCCTCTTCATGGGCGAGTCCGGCAGCCCGGTCAAACTGGCGGGCATAGCGCTGGTCATCGCCGGGGTGGTGGTGCTGAATCTGGGAGGGGCCCACTGATGGTGCGCCGCTACGACCCCGAGCGGCGCGACCGCATCATCGACGCCGCGATCAGGGTGGTCGGCGCCAAGGGCATCGCGGGGCTGAGCCACCGCTCCGTCGCCGCCGAGGCCGATGTGCCGCTGGGCTCGACGACGTATCACTTCGCGTCGCTGGACGAGCTGTTGATCGCGGCGCTGCGCCGGTCGAACGAGAATTTCGCCGAGGTCCTGCGGGAGAGCAAGGCGCTGGCCGACCCGGCGGCCGACCTCGCCGAGGAACTGGCCGGGCTGCTGGGGGAGTACTTCTCCGGCGGGCGCGGACGGGCCGAGCTGGAGTACGAGCTGTATCTCGCCGCGCTCCGCAGGCCCGCGCTGCGGCCCGTCGCCGCCGAGTGGACCGACTGCACCGCCGAGCTGCTGTCCCGGCGCACCGATCCGGCCACGGCGCGGGCGCTGATCGCGCTGATGGACGGGATCTGCCTGCAGGTACTGCTCACCGGCGGCGAGTACGACGAGGCGTACGCGCGGGAGATGCTGGGGCGGATCGCCGGGTGACGGCTCCGCACCGCGGCGCCCCTCATTCGCCGGACGGGCTCCCGTTCCGTACCGCCGTCAACGCCGCCTGGACACTCGCCTCGATGTCCGTGATCGGATACAGGGCCTCGCGAACCGTCCGGTCGTGGTCCACCACCAGCGTCAGCCGCTTCAGCCGGCTGGTTCCCCCCGCGCGGAAGGTCGGCAGGCGCAGCGCCGCCGTCAGCTCCAGCTCCGCGTCGGACAGCAGCGGGAACCGCAGCCGCTCCGCGTCGGCGAAGGCCCGCTGCTCGTCCGGGCGCTGGGTGGAGACCCCGTGCACGGTCGCGCCTGCCGCCGTGAACTCGGCCAACTGGTCGCGGTACGTGCAGGATTCGAGCCTGCAGCCGCCCGCGCCCGGGATCTCGGCCCAGCCCGGCGGATAGGCGTCCCTGCGGGCGTGGGCGCCGGGGAAGAAGTACAGGACGGTGCACGGGGTGTCGGCGACCGGGTCGCGCAACACTCCGTCGTGGTCCAGCAGTTGCAGCGCGGGCAGGCGGGTGCCCACCAGGGCGTGCACCCGGGCCGCCTCCTTCGAGGCCTCCGCGGCGGTCGCCGTCATTTCCCCTTCCCCCAGCACCCAGGTGTCGCCCCAGTCCTGGAGCGCGACCAGTACGGGCAGCAGTGCGCGGCCGCGCCGGGTGAGCCGGTACTCGTACCGGGGCGGTCTGTCCTGGTACGGCTCCCGGGAGAGCACCCCCGCGTCGACCAGCAGCCGCAGCCGTTCGGTCAGCACCTTGCGGGACACGCCCAGCTCTTCCTGGAGCGCGTCGAAGCGATGCACCCCGCGCGCCGTGTCCCGCACGATCAGCAGGGTCCACCAGTCACCCACGACATCGAGCGCCTGAGCGATCGCGCAGTCGGCGTCGGCCAGTCTGGTGCGCTGGGGCATGGGCTCCTCCGTCGGTCTCCCGTATCCGCCGCTTACCGGATTGACCTGCAGGAAACCACGATGCCATAGTCCATTCCCAAAGGGAACTCACTGGGAGGGTGCTGGGGATGAGCTTCTTCGGGGTCGTGCGGGACGTACCGCGCACGGTGCGGCTGCTGGCCTTCGGCTCCTTTCTCAACGGAGTCGTCAGCTTCACCTTCGTCTATCTCTTCGTCTATCTGACCGGCCCGCGCGGGCTGAGCGTCCCGCAGGCCGGAGTCGTCGCGGGCATCGGCGGCATCGGCCTCGTCGCGGGGAACTTCACCGGCGGCTGGTTCGGCGACCACTACGGCCATCGCCGGATGCTGCTGACCGGCGCGCTGGTCAGCGGGGTGGCCCTGGCAGCCCTGCCGGTCCTTCCGGTCGCGGCCATGTACGGCGTGCTGCCGCTCGCGCAGTACGCGGCAGGCGTCGTGCGCGCCGCCGACTCAGCACTCGTCGCGGTCTCCGTCCCCGAGGGCGGACGGCGCCAGAGCTTCGCCCTCGTACGGGCCGCGGGCAACGCCGCGTTCGCCGTCGGCCCGCCGCTCGGCGCGCTGATCGCCGCCCGCTTCTCGTACGACTGGCTGTTCGTCGCAGACGGCCTCGGGACGCTGCTCTTCGCCGGGTACGCCGCAATGGTGCTGCCAGCGCACGGCACCGCGCACACCCGGCCGGCCCACGACCCCGGCGCGCCCGGCCTCTGGCGGGAGCTGCGGGCCAGGCCCGCCGTGCTGGTCCTGCTCGCCGCGATCCTCTGCGTCGACCTCGTCTACCGGCAGCAGTACTCGACCCTGCCCGTCTTTCTCGCCGAGCACGGCCACGGCGCCCAGTTCTACGGCTGGCTGCTGGCCGTCAACGGCGGGCTCATCCTGCTGCTGGAACTCCCCGCGGCGCACGTGCTGCGCCGACGGGCGCCGCTGGCCATCGTCGGCACCGGGCTGCTGCTGGTGGGCCTGGGCTACGCGCTGCTGATCCCGGGCGCCGGGGCGCTGTTCGCCGTCACCATGATGGCGTCGCTGACCGCGGGCGAGATCCTCTACAAGACCACCGCGACGGCGTACGTCGCCGACCAGGCCCCCGCCCACGCGCAGGGCCGCTTCCAGAGCCTGTACGCGGGTGCCTCCATCAGCGGCCAGGTGCTGGCACCGCCGCTCGGCGGTGCGCTCTACGCCCACGCGCCCGGACTGCTCTGGCCCGTCTGCGCGGTCGTCGCCTGTGGCGCGGGGGCGGCGGTGCTGGCGGCGCGGCGGTTGCGGGGGGCCGGTACGCCGCCCGGGCCGGTGCGCGAGGAGGCCGCCGTACCGGTACCCGAACGGCAGACGCAGCCCGGCTGACCTGGCAGGTACGGGTTCCCGGGCCGTGCCGCGACCATCCGGCGAGACCGGTTGGCCCCGGTGGTGCCTCGCCGGTTAGGTTTCGTGTCATGACCGACACGACTCCTGCTCGCACCACCGGCGCCGTCGCCGCCGGCCTCGCCACCATCGCCGGCGACGGTTCCGTTCTCGACACCTGGTTCCCCGCCCCCGAGCTCACCGCCGAGCCGGGCCCGGCCGGAACCGAACGGCTCACCCCCGACCAGGCCGTCAACCTCCTCGGCGAGGGAGCCGCCAAGGCCATCGGCGTGGACGCCCGCCGCGGTGTCGAGATCGTCGCCGTACGTACGGTCATCGCCTCGCTCGACGACAAGCCGCTCGACGCGCACGACGCGTACCTGCGCCTGCACCTCCTCTCGCACCGTCTCGTCCAGCCGCACGGCCAGAACCTCGACGGACTCTTCGGCCTCCTCGCCAACGTCGCCTGGACCTCGCTCGGCCCGGTCGCCGTCGACGACGTGGAGAAGGTGCGGCTGAACGCCCGCGCCGAGGGCCTGCACCTCCAGGTCACCTCGGTCGACAAGTTCCCCCGGATGACGGACTACGTCGCGCCGAAGGGCGTCCGGATCGCCGACGCCGACCGGGTCAGGCTCGGCGCGCACCTCGCCGCCGGCACGACCGTCATGCACGAGGGCTTCGTCAACTTCAACGCGGGCACCCTCGGCACGTCGATGGTCGAGGGCCGCATCTCCGCGGGTGTCGTCGTCGGCAACGGCTCCGACATCGGCGGCGGCGCCTCCACCATGGGCACCCTCTCCGGCGGCGGCAAGGAGCGCATCGTCATCGGCGAGCGCTGCCTGATCGGCGCCGAGGCCGGTGTCGGGATCGCGCTCGGCGACGAGTGCGTCGTCGAGGCCGGGCTCTACGTCACGGCCGGCACCCGCGTCACGCTGCCGGACGGCCAGATCGTCAAGGCCCGTGAGCTCTCCGGCGCCTCGAACATCCTCTTCCGCCGCAACTCGGTCTCCGGCGCCGTTGAGGCCCGCCCGAACAACGCGGTCTGGGACGGCCTCAACGACGTCCTGCACAGCCACAACTAATCGGTGGCGCGCAGCAGTTCCTCGTAAGCCTTCCGCAGCCCGTCGGTCGCCTCGCGCCCGGCGGGCTGCAGCGGTTCGCGGACCGGTCCGGCACCGAGCAGCGCCTTGGCGGTGACCGTGCCGGGCAGCCCGGAGCCCATCATCGCCTCGGCGAGCGGGAGGACCAGGTGGTTGAGCCGGGCGGCCTGCGCGGTGTCCCCGGCGTCGAACGCGTCCAGGACCGCCCTCAGTGCGCGGGGCGCCACATTGGCGACCGTGCTGACATAGCCCGCCGCGCCCACCGCGTACAACGGCAGATTCAGCTCCTCGCAGCCCGAGTAGTACGCCAGCGAGGTCGCGCCGATCACCTTCGTGGACCCGAGCAGGTCGTACGCGCAGTCCTTCACGGCCGCGATGCGCGGGTGCTCCGCGAGCCGCAGCAGGGTCTCCGGTTCGATGCGGGTGCCGGTGCGGCCGGGGATGTCGTAGAGCATCAGCGGAAGGCCGGTCGCGTCGGCTACGCACCGGAAGTGCGCCTCGACGGCGGCCTGCGGCGGTCGGCTGTAGTACGGCGTCACCACCAACAGGCCGTCCGCGCCCGCCCGTTCGGCCTGCCGGGCGAGGTCCACGGTGTGCCGGGTGTCCGCGCTGCCGACCCCGGCGACGATCGGCACCCCGTCGCCGACCGCAGCCCGGACCGCCCGCAGCAGCGCGGTCTTCTCAGCGTCGGTGGTGGTCGGGGACTCGCCGGTGGTACCGCTCAGCACCAGGCCGTCGCAGCCGTCGGCGACCAGGGCGGCGGCATGCTCACCGGCGGCGTCCGGGTCCAGTTCGCCGGAGTCGGTGAATGGCGTGATCATGGCGCAGAGCGCGCGGCCGAAGGGAGTCACTGGTGCGGTCATCCCCGAAGTGTCGGTCGACCGGACCGTGAAGGTCCACTTAGATCTTCTTGGGGTGAGCGGCAAGAAGGACTGAACAGTCGCAGGCCGCGCTCACGGGTCTGGCATGATCGAACACCTATGCGGCAGGCCGAGATCGGGGTGGGCGCGTGAGCATGCGAGGACTGGCAGGGGCAGGAGCAGGGCGACGGGGGCCGCTGGCGGCCGGTCTGCTGGCCGGGGTGCTGGGCCTGACGCTCTCCGGATGCGCCGGGTTCCTCGTGCCGGCGGGCGAGGGCGAGCCGGAGCCGACGCCCAGCGATCCGTACCGGGTGCACGCCGACAAGCTGCCGACTCCGTTCCCCAGCGTCTCCACCGCGCTCCCCGACCGGCCGCCCGCCGCGCAGGGGCCCGCCTCCACCCCCACCGTCCCGGCCGGCTGCCCGTCCTCCGGCGTCGTCGTCGGCATGGGCGAGGTGGAGGCGGCGCTCGGCCACCGGGCTGTCGGACTCACCCTCACCAACTGCGGCAGCAAGCCGTACCGGGTCCACGGCTACCCGTCCGTCCGGGCCCTGGACGAGGCCGGCGACCCGCTGCCCGTCCCGGTGAACCCGGGCTCCTCCTACATGGGCACCGACCGCGGGCCGCAGGAGGTCATGCTGAAGCCGGGGAAGACGATGCGATCGCTCCTGGCCTGGGTCTCCACCCCGACCGGCGGCGACCTCATCGAGGGCGACGCCCTGGAGATCGCACCCGCCCCCGGCCTGGAAGCGCGCACCTTCCCGCTGGAGGGCAGCGACGTACGGCTGCTCGACGAGCTCAGCATGACCGCGTGGCGGGCCGATCCCGCCTAGGGCCTTTCGTTTGGATCAGGCCGGATCAGGGAGCGGGGTCCGGTGCCGTGCATCGCAAGGCGGAGCCGAGAGCTCGGGGAAGGAGCCCTGGCGACCGACGACAACGCGGCGAGGCGCGGTGCCGGGGCATGCGAGCCCGGCGTGATCCAAACGAGAGGCCCTAGGTGCATTGCCTGCTCAGCGGCGCGCCATGTAGAGGGTGAAGGCCTTGTGGAGCACCTTGTTGATCGGGTAGTCCCACTCGCCGATGTACTCGGCGGCCCGGCCGCCCGTGCCGACCTTGAAGCGCAGCAGGCCCACCAGATGGTCGCTCTCGTCGAGGGTGTCGGTGATGCCGCGCAAGTCGTAGACGGCCGCGCCCCGTTCGTGCGCGTCGCTCATCATCCGCCACTGGATGGCGTTGCTGGGCTGGACCTCGCGCTTGCGGCCGGTCGAGGCGCCGTAGGAGTACCAGACGTGGTTCCCGACGGTCAGCATCGTTGCGGCGGAGAGCGTCTCCCCGTCGTGCTGGGCGAGGTAGAGCCGCATCCGGTCGGGGTCCTCGGCCCGCAGCACGGTCCACATCCGCTGGAAGTAGGCGAGCGGGCGGGGGATGAAGCGGTCGCGTGCGGCCGTTTCGCGGTACAGCTCGTAGAAGGCCGGGAGGTCCTCGTGGTCGCCCTCGACGACCTTGACGCCCGCCTTCTCCGCCTTCTTGATGTTGCGCCGCCACTGCTGGTTCAGATTGCCCCGGATCTCCTCCAGCGACAGCCCGGCGAACGGTACCTGGAAGACGTAACGGGGCTGTCCCGCGCTGAACCCGTCCTCGCTCTCCTCCTCGCCCTGCCGCCAGCCCAGTCCACGCAGCTCCTCCGCGACCGCGGCGGCCCGCGGCTCCTCGGCGTCCGGCGGTACGTCGCGCAGGCGCCCCGAGGCCGGGTCGGCGATGGCGTCCTTCACGGTCCGGGCGTCCCAGCGCCGGGCGACCACCGGTGGGCCCATGCGCACCGAGAACGCGCCCTGTGCCTTCAGATGCGCCAGCATCGGATCCAGCCACTGCCTCAGCCCCGCGCCGTGCCAGTCGATGACCGGGCCCTCCGGCAGATAGGCCAGATAGCGCTTCACCCGGGGGATCGGCCGGTACAGGACGAGCCCGGCCCCGACGATCCGTTCCCGGCCCGCGCCGTCCCGGTCGAACCAGCCGATGCTCTCCGCACGCCAGTCGGGCTTCACATCGCCCCACGACGGAACCTGCATATGGCTCACGGCGGGACGGCTCGCGACGAACGCCAGATGCTCCTCGCGGCTGATCGTCCTGAGGTGCGGTGCCATGCGGTACTCCGTTCGTTGTGCCGTCGGCGGGTCCGACGGTGCCGACGGGGCGTGCTGTTGACCTCAAGCGCACTTGACATATCAGGGTGGTCGGCAGCGGTGCACCACCCGGGTGCCCCGGTCAGGAGGACCCATCATGAGCGTGCGATTCGAGTCCCGTCCCGATCTTGCCCGAAACGACGTCGGACTCGTCAAGGCGAGCACCTGGGATGTCGGCACCCCGGAGCGCCGGCGACAGGCGGTCGAGGCCATTCGCGAGGCGTGGGACAGCAGGGACTGGCCGCATCCCGGACTTCTTTCGTACACCGTCCATGCCGGTGAGGACGGGAAGACTCTGTTCCACTACAGCCAGTGGAGTGGTGAGCAGGCGTACCAGGACTTCTTCCGGCACGGCAGGGACGAGCGCAACGCGGACATCGACGCCGCGGTGCCGGGCATCCGTCGGCTCGGACTGCACACCTTTGAGCTCTACCGTTCCACGCCGCCGAGGGAGGGCGACGGACGGGAGCCGGGCTGCGTCGTGATCGTCGATGTCGAGTTCGAGGGCCCGGACAGGGCGCGGCAACGGGACTGGGTGGACACCGTGTTCGAGGCGCTGGGGACAGACCCGGCGCCCGCCCCCGGCGGCATCTCCGGGCACTTCCATGTGAGCACCGACGGGACGCGGGTGCTCAACTACGCCGAATGGGAGAGCGCCGGGGCCCACATCGACGCACTGGCCGCCCCCGGTGCCGGGATCGGGTCGAGCACGCCGCAGTGGGAACGGGTGCAGTCGTACCCGGGGGTGACCGGCGGTGGAGTGCACCGGTACACGCCCGCGCTCAGCATCCGGCCGAGCGCGGGCGCGTAGGGACGCCGCTACGGGCGGAAGCGGAGCACCTGCGGGTCGTGGTCGCTGTTCTGGTCGGCGAACTCGGCGTTGATGTGCACGCTGTCGTAGTGGAAGTCGTCGATCGACGGGCTGGTCAGGATCTGGTCGAGGACCTGGCTGTTGCCCTGGTAGACGTAGCTGTAACGCTCCGAGCGCGGCAGGGACTTGATCGCCGGGTACAGCGCGCCCCCGGCCGTCAGTGCCTCGGCCGTGCCGGAGAACTCGAAGTCGTTGATGTCACCGACGACCAGGACGTCCGCGTTCTTCTGGACGCTCAGCAGCTTCTTGACGAAGGTGTTGACCGCCTCGCCCTGCGCGTGCCGCTGGACCTCCGAGGAACGGGTCGGCGGCTGGTGCTCCGAGAAGATGGACTCGTCGCCGCCCTTGGACGCGAAGTGGTTGGCGACGACGAAGACCGTACGGCCCCGGAAGCTGAACTCCCCGACGAGCGGCTTGCGGCTTTTCTCCCAGGCCGTGTTCGCCGGGTCGATCCGGCCGGGGGAGAAGGTCAGGGCGGCGCGGCCCCCCTCCCGTACGACATCGGTCGCCGTCGTCGCGTCGCCGCCGGCCCGCTCGGTGAACGAGACCCGCTCCGGGTTGAAGAGGAACACCTGACGGATGTTGCCGCCGGGCTCGCCGCCGTCCTTCTTGTCCTGCGGGTCGATGGAGCGCCACTCGTACGCCGGACCGCCCGCTGCCACGATCGCGTCGGTGAACTTCTTCACCGTCAGGTCGGCGGCGACCGTGCCGTCGCTCTTCGCGCCGTTGTTGTCCTGGATCTCCTCCAGCGCCAGGATGTCGGGCGAGGCGAGGTTGTCGACGACCGCGGCGGCGAGCGCGTCGAACTTCTCCTGCGGGTCGCTCGGGTCGAGGTTCTCGACGTTGTACGTCGCCACGGCCAGCTCGCCGCCGCGCTGCTTGCGGGTGGTCTCCCGCCGCAGGCCCTTGGCGGTGACCGTGCCCATGGTGCGTGCGGTCAGCGTGTAGCCGCCGTACTGGTTGAAGTCGAGCGGGCCCTCGGTCGTACCGGACAGCACATCGCCCACGTCCGCCTTCGGGAAGGGCTGCTGGGCGAGCGGCACCAGCGACTGGATCTGCAGCCGTCCGGTGTTCTGGGAGCGGTACGAGCCGTAGACGGTGCCGCCGCGGCGGGCGTCGTTCTCGCGCGGCTTCACCGTCACCCACAGCTCGGCGTGCGCGTCGGTGGCGCCGACCACCCGCGAGGTGCCGACGCTGATGTTCATCCCTTCGATCGACTCGTAGTAGTCGAGGGCGTAGCGGGACGGCCGCAGGGTCAGCGCGTTGACGGAGCCGCCCGCCGCGGGGTCACCCTCAGGGGCGTACCGGGAGGGGACCGAGCGCTCCGAGACCCGCACCGGCTCGGGCAGGGCGTTGCCGGAGGACACCACGGCGACGGTGGGCTTGCTGATCTGGGTGAGCGACTGGTTGCCGGAGTCGAGGCCGCCCGGGACGTACTCGGTGACCGTGCCGGAGACGGTGACCGCGTCACCGACCGCGACGGTGGGCGCGGCGCCGGTGTAGACGAAGATGCCCTCGCTGGTGGCGGTGTCGGCGTCGGGGTTCGGGTCCTGGAACCAGAAGCCCTTCGAGCCGTACGTCCGCACTCCGGTGACGATGCCCGCCACGTCGCCGACCTGCTGACCGGCGAGCGGGGATATCCGGGTGGAGCCCTGGATGTCGTGGATCCGGACCTGGCCGTCCACGGGCTGGGCGGTGGAGGCGGACGCGGAGGTGGTCGCGGCGCCGGTGAGCAGACCGGCGGCGAGGGCGGCGGTGACTACGGCGGAGACGGCGGTCGTTCTGGACGATGCGGCAGGCATCACGGGCTCCGGGGGTATCGAGGGTCAGAGTGGAGGTCTACGCGCGTCAATCTCTTGTGTGCGCAAGGGGGTTGTCAAGGTCTGTCGGGTGGACTGCTGTTGTCCGTTGCATGAACCGGGCGGCATGGGGCGAAATGCGTCTACGCTTGGGCCGCCCGCTCCGTACGCCCCGTACGCCCCGAGGAGAACCACCTGATGTCCGCAGAGCGCCCCACCCTGCCGCCCGTACGGCTGCACACCGAGGCCGAGCTGGCACGGGACGCGCTCGCCGCGCCGCTGCTCGCCCGCGCCGTCCGGCTCGCCCGCTGGGCGGGCCCCGAAACCCGGGTCGGCGCCGGGGGTGAGCTCGTCGACGCACAACTGCCCGCGGCGGCCGAGCACCTCGGCCTGGCGGCCGACGAGGACGGTGCGGCGGAGGCGAGCGAGGCGTGGCGGCTCGCGGTCGACACGGGGATCGTCGATGTCGAGGACCCCGACGAGGACGCCGGGCCGGACGCGGAAGGGACCGCGACCGCCGGTGAGCACCTGGCGCTGATCACCGGCGGTTCACCGAAGGACGTCCTGACGATCTGGCTCGACGGCCTGGAGGCCGTCCACGCGGACGCCACCGCCCCCGTCTTCGACGACCTCGCCGATCTCGTCGGCGAGGACGGCTCGATCGACTTCGAGTCCCTGGACTGGGACCCGGAGGTCGAGGCGGAATTCCTCGACGGGGTCCTCGGCAATCTGTATCTGCTCACCGTCGGCGACGGCCACGGTGGCGCGGACCCGGCCGCCGTACCGCTGCCCGCCCTCGCCGCGTCGGTGATCGTGCCCGACGACATGGGCGAACCCACCGACGACATCCTTGAGCAGGTGTCCGAGGCGATGATGCGCCTCGACGACCAGTTCCGGGTCCTCGAACCCATCGGGATCGTCGAATACCGCCCGGTGGACGAGGCGTTGCTGGTCGAGGAGGGCGAGGACGCCACCCCGCCGGCCGACGACGAGGACGTCACCCGGTACGGCATGGTGAAGCTGACCCCCCTCGGCCTGTACGGCCTGCGGACCCGGATGCTGGAGGCCGGGGTGGAGGCCCCGGCGATCGGCGACTTCGCGGACAAGGGCGCCGACGTACTGCTCGGCGGCATCGCGTACTACCCCGAGGCGGCGGCCCGCAGCGAGGTCGAGCTGTGGCTCGCCCGGCGCGGTGGCGCGGACGGCGCGGCAGCCGAACTCCTGGCGGCGGCGCGCGGAACGGACCGGCAGGCGCCGCTGCGCAGGCTCCACTGCCAGCAGGCGCTCGCCCTGGTCGGCGCGGAGGCGGAGCCCGCGGTGCGCGCGGTGCTGGACGACCCCGAGCTGGGCGGCCTCGCCCGGGTCTGGCTCGCCGAGCTGGGCGCGGCCGGCGTACCCGCACCGCCGGAGTCGATGATCTTCTGGCTGGCCATCGACACGATCGCGGCCCAGCTGGAGACCGACGGCGATCTGGACGAGCTCCAGGACCTGGTCGAGGGCCTGTCGGGCCAGCACAGCGGCTTCTTCGACGAGGCATGGCGGGTGGTGCACCCGGCGACCGCGGACGTCCTCGAAGCGATGGGGCGGCTGCACAGCGACAAGAAGAAGGCCAAGGAGGCCCGCAAGGCGGCGTTCAAGGCCCGGTCGCGCAAGGGGGCCTGACCCTCCGGCACGGTATGCCGCGGGCGGCGCGAACGGGCGGTCCGCGGCCGACGGAGACTTCGGGACATTCCTTCCGGCCAACTGCACAGGAAGGATGCTCCCCGACGTCGCCCGCAGTTCAACTGATGTTGGCTCAGGGGCGCGACTGTGGGCGCGCCAACAACCCGCCCAGTTGCCCCAGGAGTACGTGATGCCCTTCACACGCAGGGAATTCACCAGAACGTCCGCCCTCACCGGTGCCGGCATCGCACTGACCGGAACCGTCGCGGCGCTGGCCACCGCGCCGGGCGCTCTGGCAGCCGGGGACCCGAAGCACGGCCACGACCATGACGACCACGACCACGGTCACGGGCACAACCGCGAGCCCGGCTACGGGCCGCTGATCGCCGACCCCGAGGGCATACTCGCGCTCCCCGCCGGCTTCTCGTACCGGGTCATCACCCACAGCGGTGTCACCAAGCTGGAGTCCGGCGAGTACACCCCCTCCAACCACGACGGCACGGCCACCTTCGAGGGCGCGCGCGGCGTCACCCTGCTCGTCAACAACCACGAGCTCAGCGGCACCAGGGCCGGCTGGGAGCACCCGGTTCCGCTCACCGAGGGCCTCGTCTACGACCCGGTCGCGGCCGGCGGCTGCACCGTCGTGGAGACCCGCCGCGACGGCCGTACCGCCGAGTGGGTCGGCATCGCCGGCACGTCCACCAACTGCGCCGGTGGCGCCACCTCGTGGGGCACCTGGCTCACCTGCGAGGAGACCGAGGACAAGGCCGGCAAGAACGGCCTGCTCAAGGACCACGGCTACGTCTTCGAGGTCGACCCGTACGACCGGAACGCCAACCGCGACCCGCACCCGATCAAGGCGTTCGGCCGGTACGCCCACGAGGCCGTCGTCATCGACCCCAAGCGCGGCCACGCCTACCTGACCGAGGACGCCTCGGGCCCCAACGGACTGCTCTACCGCTGGGTTCCGCCGCACGGCTTCCGGCACGGCCGCGGCCGGCTGCGCACGCTCGCCGACGACGCCGGTGTCCTCCAGGCCACCAAGTGCTTCGACAGCAACGGCAAGTTCGTCGACGACCTGTCCCGCGCCACGAAGACCGGCACGGTGTACGGCGTGGACTGGGTCGACGTACCCGACCGTGACGCCAAGTCCGTCTCGGTGCGCAAGCAGTTCGCCGACGGCGAGGTCACCCGCGCCCGCAAGCTCGAAGGCATGTGGTGGGGCGACGGCGGCGCCTACATCGTCTCCTCGTTCGCCCGCTCCGAGAGCCCCGTCCAGCACGACGGCCAGGTCTGGTTCTACGACCCCAAGCGCCGCACGCTGACGCTGAAGGTGCTCCTCGGCGTGAACGCCGACCCGTCGAAGGACGGCGCCTTCGACGGCCCGGACAACATCACCGTCTCGCCGTACGGCGGCCTGGTCATCTCCGAGGACGGCGACGGCATCCAGCACCTCTTCGGCGCGACCGAGAGCGGCCGCACCTACCCCATCGCGCGCAATGAGCTGAACATCGGCAGCGAGGAGGAGCCGGAGTACAGCGAGTTCACCGGTGTCACGTTCTCGCCCGACGGCCGGACGCTGTACGCCAACATCCAGACGCCGGGCATCATGCTCGCCATCACCGGTCCGTGGAAGCGTCAGCCGAACCGCCACTGACGTCCTGTCGCCCGGCGCGCGTAATTCCCTCGCGCGCCGCCCGGACATCCCTCTAGAGTCCTGTCCGTGCCCAGGTGCGCAGGCAGGACCTACTTCCACTCTTAATGGGGATGTCGCGGGTTCGAGTCCCGCCGCCGGATTTCGGTCCGGTGTAGCTCAGTCGGTAGAGCACCTTTGTCGGTTCCGCCGACCCTGATCTCTGGGCACCACAATTTCATCAGCAATGACTGCATTGCACCTCCCGGTGCGCAGGCTGCGGCTACTTCCTGTCAAGAAACTGCCGCCGCCGACTCTGATCTCGGGAGGCACAGACACCGGGGGGTGCCCGGTGCGCAGGCGACGGATACTTCCTTTGAACTGAGGGTTGCGGGTTCGAGTCCCGTCCGGCCACGGCCGGTAGCTCAAATGGGTAGAGCATCAGTAAGCCCGTCGCCGACTCCTGATCTCGGGCACCCCTTCCGGCTGTGCCTTCTCCCAAGGAATTCGGGGGAATTCGCATGGCACGCTTCAACACCCGCACCACCAGGCCCCGTGCCACCTCGCCCGTGAAGTCGACCGGGCGCACCGCGCCGACCCATCAGGGCGGCCGAGGATATCTGCGCGACAATCGCTCCGAGCTCTTTCTGCTCGCAGTCGCCAATTTCGTTTCGCAGCAGACCTTTTACGAGGACGGCGAGCAGCGCGACGACCGATTCAGCGAACTCGTGCGGGTACTCGCCGTCGGTGACCCCGAGTGGACCGCCGGCCTGCTCCACTGGCTGCGCCGCGACGGCCGGATGCGCACCGCCTCGATCGTCGGCGCCGCCGAGTACGTGAAGGCGCGACTGGACGCGGACGCCGAGGACGGACCGTCCAACCGCCAGGTCGTCGACTCCGTCCTGCTGCGCGCCGACGAGCCCGGTGAACTCCTCGGGTACTGGACCTCGCGCTACGGCCGCGCAGTGCCCAAGCCGGTCAAGCGCGGCATCGCCGATGCCGTGCGCCGCCTCTACAGCGGCAAGTCGCTGCTGAAGTACGACACCGCGTCCAAGGGCTACCGCTTCGGCGACATCCTGAACCTGGTGCACGCCTCGCCCGACCCGCAGAAGCCGTGGCAGGGCGAGCTGTTCCGGTACGCCCTCGACCGCCGCCACCACCCGGAGACGGCCGTGGTGCCGGTCTCCGACCGCACCCTGGCCGCCCACCGCGCGCTGATGGAGCTGCCGGCCGGGGAGCGGCGGGCCGTGGTCGAGAGCGCCGACGGGGCGGACCGGCTGGCCGCCGCGGGCATGACCTGGGAGGCCCTGGCGGGCTGGCTGCAGGGGCCGATGGACGCCGCGGCCTGGGAAGCGGTGATTCCGTCGATGGGCGCGATGGCCCTGGTGCGCAATCTGCGCAACTTCGACGAGGCGGGCGTCTCGGACGAGGTCGCCGCGCGGGTCGCCGCGAAGATCAGCGACCCGGCCGCGGTCGCCGCGTCCCAGCAGTTCCCGTTCCGCTACCTCGCCGCCTATCAGCACGCGCCCTCGCTGCGCTGGGCCCACCCGCTGGAGAAGGCGCTCGGCCACTCGCTGGGCAATGTGCCCGGACTGCCGGGGCGGACGCTGGTCCTGGTCGACCGCTCGGGCTCGATGTGGTCGCCGCTCTCGGACCGCTCGCAGCTCAACCGGGCGGACGCCGCCGCGATCTTCGGCACGGCGCTGGCGCTCCGGGCGGCCGATGCCGATCTGGTGCAGTTCGGTACGAACAGCGCGCCGGTGACATATCGCCGGAGCGAGTCCGTGCTGAAGGTCCTGGAGCGTTTCGGCGACCTCGGCGGCACCAACACCGCGGAGGCGGTGCGCCGGCACTACCGGGGCCATGACCGGGTGCTGATCGTCACCGACGAGCAGGCGTCGTTCTCGTACGCCGCAGACGCCACCGCGGCGGTGCCCGCCACCGTGCCCGTCTACACCTGGAACCTGGCCGGATACCGGGTCGGACACGCCCCGTCGGGAGACGGGATGCGCCACACCTTCGGGGGTCTTTCGGACGCCGCGTTCCGCATGGTGCCGCTGCTGGAAGCGGGCCGGGACGCGGACTGGCCCTGGATCCGCTGATCACGAATCCGGTATCAGTGCGCCCCTGGCGGTGAACGGGCATGGCGTCGGGCGTTCCCAGGGCGCATACTCAAGGTAATGAAACAGTCAGCCGGCTCCCGGCGCCACCTGCCTTCCAGTCCCTTCAACCGCCCGGCCCAGGCGGCCCCACCGGTCGAATTGTTCGATGTGGGCGACAGGGTGTCGCACGATCAGTTCGGACTCGGCCGCGTCCTCGCCGTCGAGGGCGACAACGACGCAGTGCTCATCGACTTCTCGGGGCGACAGGGGAGGATCCTGAGCCCCTACTCCAAGCTGACCAAGCTCTGAGAGAAGCGGCGAGCACGCGCGGCGTCCGCGTCGCGTCCCCGTCACGCTCTCCCGTTTCAGGGGTACCTGCACCCGCAGGTACCCCTGAAGCCGTATCGGGAGCCCGCTGCGGCGTTACAGCGCCTGGGCGGCGGGCTTCACCATGCCGCGGACGGTGCGCGACTTCACGAATTCGCCCATGCCCGTCATCTCCCACTCGCCGGAGAACTGCTTGATCAGCTTGGCCATCATCACGCCGGTCTGCGGCTCGGCGCCGGTCAGGTCGAAGCGGACCAGCTCCTCGCCGGTGGTCGCGTCGATCAGCCGGCAGTAGGCCTTGGCGACCTCGGTGAACTTCTGACCGGTGAACGAGTTGACCGTGAAGACCAGACCGGTCGCCTCCGCCGGGATCCGGCCCAGGTCCACGACGATCACCTCGTCGTCACCCGCGCCCTCGCCCGTGAGGTTGTCGCCGGAGTGCTTGATCGCGCCGTTCAGGATGGAGAGCTTGCCGAAGTAGCAGCTGTCCAGGTGGTTCCGGTTGGGGCCGTAGGCGATCACGGAGGCATCGAGGTCGATGTCCTTGCCCCGGAACGCGGGTTCCCAGCCGAGGCCCATCTTGACCTGGGAGAGCAGCGGCCGGCCGCCCTTGACCAGGGAGACCGTCTGGTTCTTCTGGAGGCTGACCCGGCCCTTGTCGAGGTTGATCTTGCCAGTGGCGGGCGCGGGCGCGGGCGCGGGCGCGGCAGCGGGCGGAGCCGGCGGGGCGGCGGGGGCCGGGGGCGCGGCGATCCGGGGGTCCACCGGGGCGGCGGCGGGCACCGGGGGCGCCACGGGCGCGGGGGCGGGCGTGGCGGCGGGCTCCTCCTCGACCGAGACGCCGAAGTCCGTGGCGATACCGGCCAGCCCGTTCGCGTAGCCCTGGCCGACCGCACGGGCCTTCCAGGCGCCGTTGCGGAGATAGACCTCGATGACCACGAGTGCCGTCTCGGCACCCAGCCGGGGCGGGGTGAACGTGGCGAGCACGCTGCCGTCGTCGGCGTTGCGCACGGTCGCGGTGGGCTCGATGCCCTGGAAGGTCTGGCCCGCCGCATCCGGGCTCGCCGTGACGACGATCTTCTCGATGCCGGGCGGGACCGCGGCGGTGTCCACCACGATCGCGTCCGGCGCGGTGCCGCCGCCGGAGCGGTAGGTCACACCGGGGCCGTTGGGCTGGTTGTAGAAGATGAAGTCGTCGTCGGAGCGCACCTTGCCGTCGACGGTGAGCAGCAGGCCCGAAACGTCGAGCCGCACCGGTGCGGAGACGTCCACTGCCACGCGGGCGGCGGAGAGAGGGATGTTCGAGCCGGGGGTCATAGCGGTCATGCTCGGGGTAACGAACGACTTCGCTTTGCCGTTCCCTTACCTTCGCGGACCTTCGCGGACCTTCGCGGACCTTCGTCCGTACGGGTGGGCGCCGGCCCGTACGCCCCGTCAGCGGTTGCGGGGGTGGTTGCGGGCGGTGCGCTCGTTGCCGTGCTTGTACGCCCCCGTCCAGCGGGCCATCACCAGTTGCTCGTCCCCCGACCCCACCTCGGCCAGGAACTTCTCCGCCCGGCCGCCGCGCAGGGGGCCCGCGGGACGGCCGTGGTGGGTGATGGTCACGCTCGCGTCGCCGTGCTGCTCGTACAGGAATCCGGAAGGTCTCGGCATGGCTCCGCATCCTGCCCGTGGCACGGGCGCTCTGTCGCGCGGATTTCCCCGGGCCCGAGCCGTGGTCAGCGCGGCCAGATCGGCGGATTGGTGCAGAAGTGACCGCCGAGGTGGGCGTGGTCGGGGTTGTCCGGGTCCAGTTCGCCCTGTTCGGCGATGAGCCGGGCCGCGTACGGCTCGGAGTCGTCCTTCGGCTCGTATCCCAGTGAGCGGGCCGTCGTCAGGTCCCACCACAGCCGGGTGTTGTCGGACGAGCCGTGCACGACGGTGTGCCGCACGTCCTCGGCGCTGAGCGCGGCGTGGAAGAGCCGGGCGCCGTCCTCGGGGCTCATCCAGACCGAGAGCATCCGTACCGATGTCGGCTCGGGGAAACAGGAGCCGATGCGCACCGAGACGGTCTCCATGCCGTGCCGGTCCCAGTACAGCTGGGCGAGGTCCTCCCCGAACGACTTGGACAGGCCGTAGAAGGTGTCGGGGCGGCGCGGGGCGCCGACCGGGATCAGCGGGTCGCCGGGCAGCGGGCGGGGGGTGTAGCCGAGGACATGGTTGGAGGAGGCGAACACGATGCGCCGCACGCCCTCCTCGCGCGCGGCCTCGTAGAGGTTGTACGTGCCCTCGATGTTCGCCCTGAGGATCTTGTCGAAGGAGGCTTCCAGGGAGATGCCCGCGAGGTGGATGATCGCGTCGACACCCCGCACCGCCTCGCGCAGCGCCTCCTTGTCGCCGAGGTCGGCGGCGATCGCGTCCGGCTCGCCCTCGACGGGGACGACGTCGAGGAGGCGGAGCCCGTAGCCGTACGCGGGCAGGAGCCCGCGCATCAGGGTGCCGAGGCCGCCTGCGGCGCCGGTGAGCAGGACGGTGCGGGGAGCGGGCATACGCGGATCTCCTCGGTACGTAGGTGCGCACGCGTGGTCCGGGCGCGCGGCACGGCCCCTGCGGCACCTGTTGAACCTGCCCGCGGGACCTCAAATCCATGGACGGCATTCATATGCATGGACAAGCTAAGAAGTCCTGGCGTACGGAGTCAAGTGTGGGGGCAGGGGCTGGGCGCCGCTCACGCGGAGGCAGTAAGTCCGTCCTCGGGGTCGGTCACCTCGGGCATTCCCCTCCTTGACCTGCGCCCGGCGGCTGCCTTAGCGTGTGGGCGTTCATAAATATGGACACCGATCAGAATTGTGCACGCCTGAATCCGCTCAGGGAGCGCCAGTGACCTCAGCCCCTCTTGCCGCCCGACTCGGCCGTGTCGCCGGGCCGCTCTTCTTCCCCGTCACCGCGTACGGACCGGACGGCGCCGTCGATCTCGACGCCTTCCGCGCGCATGTGCGGACCGGCATCGACGCCGGTGCGGCGGCGGTCTTCGCCTGCTGCGGCACCGGTGAGTTCCACGCGCTCACGCCTCAGGAGTTCCGCCGTGTCGTCGCCGCGGCCGTCGAGGAGACCGCCGGAGAGGTGCCCGTCGTCGCGGGGGCCGGATACGGCACGGCGCTCGCGGTCCAGTACGCGAAGCTCGCCGAGGAGGCGGGCGCGGACGGGCTCCTCGCCATGCCCCCGTATCTCGTCGTCGCCGACCAGGAAGGGCTGCTGGGCCACTACACCGCGCTCGCCGCGGCCACCTCCCTGGAGACGATCGTCTACCAGCGCGACAACGCCGTCTTCACCCCCGGCACCGTCGTCGCACTGGCCGGCACGCCCGGCATCATCGGCCTCAAGGACGGTTACGGCGACCTCGACCTGATGCAGCGCATCGTCAGCGCCGTCCGCACCGAACTGCCGGGCCGGGACTTCCTGTACTTCAACGGACTGCCCACCGCCGAACTCACCGGCCCGGCCTACCGGGGCATCGGCGTCACGCTCTACTCCTCCGCAGTCTTCGCCTTCGCGCCCGACATCGCGCTCGCCTTCTACCGTGCGATGGACTCCGGCGACGACGAACTGACGGGCGCGCTGCTCGACCACTTCTACCGGCCGCTCGTCGAGCTGCGCGCCAAGGGCCGCGGCTACGCCGTCTCGCTCGTCAAGGCCGGAGTCCGGCTGGGCGGCCTGGACGTCGGCGAGGTCCGCACCCCGCTGACCGAGCCGCCCGCCGCCCACATCGAGGAGCTCGCCGCGATCGTCGCGCGCGGCCGGGCCCTGCTGGAGAAGCACGGGCAGGAGCGGCGCGGGTGAAGACCTCGGCCTTCCTCTACCCCTGGGACGTCGTCGGCGACCCGGACGCGGCCGCCCGCGTCGCGGACCTGGGTGTCCAGCAGGTGACACTCGCCGCCGCCTACCACTCCACCCGGGCGCTGACCCCGCGTCACCCCGGCCGTCGCATCGTCACCGCCGAGCACGCCGCGGTGCTCTACCCGCCGGACGCCGCCCGGTGGGCGGGGCGTGCGCTTCGCCCCTACGAGCAGTCCTGGGTGGCCTCGGACGATCCGTTCGCCGAGGCCGCCGAGGCGCTCGCCGCCGCCGGTCTGGAGGTCCACACCTGGGTGGTCCTGGCCCACAACTCCCGGCTGGGCGCCGAACATCCGGACACCTCCGTGGTCAACGCGTACGGCGACCGCTACCCCTGGGCGCCGTGCATCGCCCGGCCCGCGGTCCGCGAGTACCTGGTCGGTCTGGCGGCGGAGGCGGCGGTGCGGGCCGGTGCGCGCGGCACCGAGCTGGAGTCCTGCGGCTGGTACGGCTTCGCGCATCTGCACGCCCACGACAAGATCACGGGCGTCGGTCTCGGGGACGCGGCGCAGTATCTGATGTCGCTCTGCTTCTGCCCCGACTGCCGGACCGGCTACGCCGAGCACGGCCTGGACGCCGACGGGCTGGCCACGGCCGTACGTGGTGCGCTGGAACCGGCCTGGGCAGGCTCCGGCTCCCGGGAGACCGGCCGGGCGGGCATCGAGAAGCTCCTCGGCGCCGACCTCGCCGCCGCCACCCTTCAGTGGCGCGGCAGGGTCGCCCGTACGCTCCAGGAGTCCGCGGTCGCCGCCGTGCGGGCGGCGGCGGAGCCGGGCTTCCAGGTGCTGCTGCACGCCGACCCGGCGCCCCACCGCACCGGCGCGAACGTCGGTGTCGACCCGGAGCACATCCTGTCCGTGGCGGACGGTGTGGTGCTGCCCTGCACCGGTGGCGACGCGGCGCGCGAGGCCGTGCTCGGCCCGTTCGCCGGCCGCGACGGGGTGCTCGCGGCCAACTTCTCCGTGGTCACGGGGATGGGCGGCAGCCCCGCCACGCTGGAGCGGGACGCCGCGCACGCCGCATCGCTCGGCGCGGACCAACTGAGGCTGTACCACGCCGGGCTGGCCTCCGGCCCGGACCTCCAGGCCGTCGCCGGAGCGCTCTCACGCCTCCGCCGATGAAGGAGCCGGGCCGGCGGGGGCGTCCGTCAGCCTCCCCCGCCGGCCCGTCACCAACAGGGTCGCGGTCAGCAGCGCCGCCGCACCGACCAGCGGCAGCAGCACCCGGATGTCCACCAGCGCGATCAGGCCCGCGCCGAGTGCCAGCGCCACCGCGTTCGGCACCATCATCAGCGTGTTGGCGGTCGCGGCGGTGCGGCCCAGCACCGATTCCGGAGTCTCCCGCTGCACCGCCGTCATCGCGGCGATCAGCACACACGGCAGCCCGATCCCGACGGCCGCGCTCGCCACCAGCGCCACCGCGTCGTACGGCAGCGCCCGCGCCCCCACCGCCACCGCGAACAGCGCGATCCCGGCCGCCGTGAACACCCGCTCCGGAAGCCGCCGCAGCAGCGGACCGGCCAGCAGCCCGACCACGACGGACCCGGCGCCCTGCACCGCGTACAGCACACCCGCGTACGTGGGGGAGTGCCCCAGACCGTCGTCGACGACGGCGTAGACCGCGGCCCCGTTGAGCCCCGCGCACAGCATCGTCACCGAGCCCGCCAGCACGAGCGGCCGCAGCACCGGCGAACCCCACACCTGCCGTACGCCCGCGGTGAGTTCGCCCCGCCGGCCCACCGGAGCGGCTGCTGCCGGCTCCCGGGCCGGCAGCAGCGCGCAGACCCCGGCCGCCAGTGCGAACGACGCCGCGTCCAGCAGCGCGACGGCCCCGCCCCCGAACCGCGCGTACAGCCCGGCGCCGGCCAGCGGTGCCAGCAGCTTCATGCCCTCGCCCGCCATCATCCGCAGCCCGTTGAAATCACCCAGCAGCCGGGTGTCGACGGCCCCGGCGACCAGCGCGGACTCGGCCGCGTCCATCAGCACGAAACTCGCTCCGTACAGGACGAGCACGGCGAAGAGGAGCCAGATCCGGCCCGCCGAATCGACCGTCGTCAGCGAGGTGAGCAGCCCCGCCATGACGAGATTCGACCCGACGAGAAGCTTCTTTCCCGGGATCCGGTCGGCGATCGTCCCGAGCGCCGGCCCGACCAGCACCGGCAGCCACATGGCGAACACGGCGAGCGCCGCCAGACTGTCCGACCCGGTCAGGGACTTGACCCAGACCCCGGCCGCGAGCCACATCGCGGACGTCCCGAAACCCGAGACGACGACCGCCGCCAGGAACAGCCCCGCCGTACGGTCCCGCAGCACCCGCACCGTCGCCGACCTCGCCACCGCGCCCACCGCACCCTTCGACCAGCGCCTTCGTCATGGGTCAAGGCTGCTGACCGAGGGGGCCCGGCGGCATCGGGAGGATGCCCTATTCCGCACCCGGCGCGAAGGGCCGGCCCCGCGCGGGGCGTAGGGCACATGCCGGACGGCCGCGAACGCGTCCGGCGCGGATGCGGGCCCGAGGCCACGCACCCGCGCCGGATCCGGCGTACGGCTCCCGTCCCTCAGTCCGCCAGTGCCGCCTTCATCATCTTCTGGGCGATCGGCGCCGCCAGGCCGTTGCCGCTGACCTCCGAGCGCGCCGCGCCCGAGTCCTCGATGACCACGGCGACCGCGACCTCCTTGCCGTCGGCCCCCTTCGCGTACGAGGTGAACCAGGCGTACGGGGTCTTGCTGTTGCCCACGCCGTTCTGCGCGGTACCCGTCTTTCCGCCCACCTCGGCCCCGGCGATCCGGGCGTTGGTGCCGGTGCCCTCTTCGACGACGGTCACCATGGCGCTGCGCAGCTGCTCCGCGGTGGTCTGCGAGACGACCCGCTCGGTGTCCCCGTCCGTGAACTCCTGCAGCGCGTTGCCCTTGGAGTCGGTCACCTCGGACACCATGTGCGGCGCGGCCAGTTCGCCGTCGTTGGCGAGGGTGGCCGAGACCATGGCGATCTGCAGCGGCGTCGCGGTGACCTCGAACTGACCGATGCCCGTGAGCGCCGTCTGCGGCTTGTCCATGCCGGACGGGTAGACGCTCTCGCTCGCCCGCACCGGCACATCGAGCTCGGCGTCGTTGAAGCCGAACTTCTCCGCCATGGCCCCGACCTTGTCCTGGCCGAGGTCGGCGGCGACCTTCGCGAAGACGTTGTTGCAGGAGTACTGGAGCGCGGTGCGCAGCGTGGCGTTCTCGCAGGGCGCCGAGGGGTTCTCGTTCTTCAGGACGGTGCTGGTGCCGGGCAGCGTGTACGGATTGGGGCTGTCGGTGGGCTCGTCGACCGAGCCGTACAGTCCGTTCTCCAGCGCCGCGGCCGCCACCACCAGCTTGAACGTCGAACCGGGTGCCAGCGGCTGCCGCAGCGCACGGTTGACCATCGGCTTGTCCTCGTCGTCGAGCAGCTTCTGCCAGGCTTCGCCGTCCGTCGTCCCGCTGATCGCCGACGGGTCGTACGAGGGGGTGGAGACCATGCCCAGGATCCGGCCGGTCTTCGGGTCGATCGCGACCGCCGCCCCCTTGTCGTCGCCGAGCGCCTCGTACCCGGCCTTCTGCACGTCCGGGTCGATCGTCGTCAGGACATTGCCCGGGGCCGCCTGCTTGCGGGTCACCGCGTCCAGCGGGTTCTTCAGCCGGTCGTCGGTGCCGTCCAGCACATGGCTGTAGATCCCTTCGAGCTGCGTGGCGCCGTACGCCTGCGAGCTGTAGCCGGTGACGGCCGAGTAGAGATCGCCCTGTGTGTAGGTGCGCTTGTACGCGAGGTCGCTGCCCACCGTCCTCTTCGATCCGGTGACCGGGTCTCCGGCCACGATGATGTCGCCGAGCGGCTGCGCGTACTGCGCGATGGTGTTCCGCCGGTTGCGGTCGTCGTCTGCGAGCGCCTTTGCCTGGTACGCCTGCACCCAGGTCGCCCGCCCCAGCAGGGCGAGAACCAGCAGCAGGCAGAAGACCGAAGCGTGCCTGATTGTTCTGTTCATCCCGCCCGAGTGACGAGCGGGGCGGAGCGCGCCGTTCCCGAATGCGGTGATTCTCACCGGTTTCTCATGACGGGCCGGGGCGCCCGGGGGCGATGAACCCCGACTCGTACGCCGCTATCACCGCCTGGGTGCGGTCCCGCGCGCCGGTCTTCGCCAGCACCGCCGCCACATGCGTCTTCGCCGTCGCGGGCCCCACGGAGAGCCGCCCGGCGATCTCCGCGTTGGTCAGCCCCGTCGCCATCAGCCGCAGCACCTCCGCCTCCCGGTCGGTGAGCCGGGACGCCCACCGCGGCGGTTCGGGCGCCCGCGTCCGGTACTCGGCCGCGAGCGCCCGCACCGCCGACGGGAACAGCAGTGTGTCGCTGCGGGCGACCAGCCGCACCGCCTGCACGAGATCCTCGGCCGCCACCCGCTTGAGCAGAAAGCCGGCCGCTCCGGCGACGAGCGCGTCGTACACGTAGGAGTCGTTCTCGAAGGTGGTGACGACGACGATCCTCGGGGGACCGTCGAGCGTGCCGAGGATCTGCTCGGTGGCCCGGATGCCGTCGATCTCCGGCATCCGTACGTCCATCAGCACCACATCGGGGCGCAGTTCCCGCACCACGGACACCGCCTCCGCGCCGGTCGCCGCCTCTCCGACGACCTCCAGATCGGGTTCGGCGTCCAGGATGACGCGCAGCGCCGTACGCACCATGCGCTCGTCGTCGGCGAGGACCAGCCGGACCGTCGTGCTCATCGGTTCTCCTGTTCGGTCGTACGCAGATGCTCGGTCATGCACAGGGGGAGGCGGGCGGTCAGCCGCCACTCGCCGCCTCCGTGCGGTCCGGCCTCCGTGCGGCCGCCCAGCAGCACGGCCCGCTCGGCGATGCCGCGCAGCCCGCGGCCGCCCCCGGGCCGCACCACCGCGGCCCGTTCCGGCAGCGGATTGTCCATGGTGATCTCCAGCTCCGCCGTGCGCACCGTGATCCGCAGCTCCACCGGCACCCCGTGCCCGCCGTGCCGCAGCGCGTTGCTCAGCCCCTCCTGAACGATCCGGTACGCCTCCCTCGACACGGCGGCCGGGACCGTGCCGGGGTCGCCCCGCACGTCGCAGGAGACGGGCACCCCGCAGTGCTCCAGCAGTCCGTCCAGCGCGTCGAGCGCCGGGCCGGTCGCCGCGGACGCCCCGTGCTCCTCGCCGCTGCGCAACAGGCCCAGTACGGAGTCGAGTTCACCGACCGTGCGCCGGGTGGTCTCCTCGATCGCGGTCAGTGCCTCGCGGACGAACTCCGGGTCGCTGTCCAGGACCCTGCGGGCCGCGCCCGCCTGGAGGGTGACGGCGCTCAGCGCATGGCCGACCGAGTCGTGCAGCTCCCGGGCGAGCCGGTTGCGCACCGCCAGATCGGCCGCCCGGCGTTCGGCCGCGGCCAGCCGGTCCTCCGGCGTCGGGCCCAGCAGCACCGGCGCCCGGCCGGCCAGCAGCGCCCCGGCCAGTGCCGCGCAGCCGGCCATCGCCACCAGGATCGCGAGCCCGACGAAGGGGAGCAGGGCGAGAATCCATGGCCGGTCCATCGACTCCGGCAGACCGATGGTCCGGGATTCGCGCATCGACGGGGAGAACGGCAGCACCGCGATGGTCCCGGCGAGCGGCGGCACGGTCAGCGTCGCGCCGCTGATGATGCCGCCGAGCGCGAGATGCAGGGTGTACCAGCCGGCGGTGCGCACCCGCGCCTGCCGGGTCCTGGCGGGCCCGTCGGCGAGCGGCCGGTCGCCGGGAACGCCGCACAGCGCACGGGCCGCGGCCACCGAGAGCTGCCGGGCCGGTGCGGAGAGCCCGGTGACCGCGGCGATGGGCAGGGCGCAGACGAACGCGGTGAGCTGGTGGTGGAGGGACGAGAAGAGGTCGGTGCGCGGGGCGAACGAGCCGACGATCACCAGCGCCGCCAGGAAGTACGGCATCAGCAGCGCGCCGCCGATGATCAGGTGCAGCCAGCGCAGCCGGGCCCGCCGCCCGAACAGCAGCGTCACGCGCGGGCGCCGGAGGGCCGTGCGGCCGGTGCCGTCGCGGGGGAGCCGGCCGACCGGACGGGCAGGGCGGCCGCGCGTTCCGAGAAGAAGTATCCGCCGAGGGTGACCACCAGCGCTCCGAGCAGCATCTGGACACCGTAGATCAACATCATTGCGGGCGTGGCCTGTTCGGAGAGGTCCTCGGCCGCGGTGAGCGAGGCGAGGCTCATCCATCCTCCCCAGCAGGCCGAGGCCGCGGAGCCGCCCCAGGCCAGGGCCAGCGGCACGGCGAGGGGAAGCGCGGAGCGGCGGCGGAAGGCGAGCAGCAGCACACCGGCGGCCGCGGCGACGGCGAAGAGGCTGCTGAGCGCTTCCATGAGGTAGAAGACATCGTTCCGGTCCGCGATCCCGCCCTCGCTGAGCCCCGCGGTCGAGCCGGTGGCCCACACCAGATGCATGACGGCCGGTGCGATCGCGAGCAGCGAGGCGACGACCGCAGTGGTCCGCAGGGCGGGCCCGGTCGGGCTCGGCGCGAGGTCCCTCAGCGCGCCCTTCCACAGATGGCCCCAGCGGTCCCGGGTGTACAGCGCGAAGAGGGCGCCGAGGGCGAGGCCCTGGAGGATGAAGCCGCCGTAGACGATGCCGAAGACCCACCCGTCCAGGAAGGGGGGTTCACCGCTCCCGGAGTCGCCCCCGCGGGCCAGACCGACCACCATCTGCAGCGGGTACCCGGTCATGATCGGCAGCAGCAGTCCGGACGCCACCCACATGGGCAGGACGAGCAGCCAGGCGGGCACCCGCCGTCCCCAGGCCTGGGTGAGCAGCAGGGTGATGACCACGACGGCGCTGTCCATCAGGATCGTGATGCCGTTGGCGACGATCATCGTGGTGCGGTGGTCGAGCAGCGGGCTGCCGTCCGGGATGCCGATGCGACTGCCGAGGACCCAGGCGACCTTGAGCGCGATGTACGGCAGGGTGGCGGCGATCGCGAGCGTACGGAGCGCGATGCGGGTGCCCGGCTGCCGTGCGGCGGCGGACGGAGCGAGTGGTGTCTGTGTCATGACGCCCACGCTTCCGTGCGGCCCGCGCCGGCACGTCATGCCCCGTGACGATCCGTCTCCGCCGCGCGGCGGAGACGGACCGCCGTCCGGTCATCCGGGCAGGGTGAACAGCAGCTCGTCGGTCTCCTCGCCGCGGGCGTGCGCGTACCCGTGGTCGTTGCCGGTGACGGCGAACCCGCACTTCTCGAGGACCCGGCGCGAGCCGGTGTTGTCGGCCGCGGCCCGTGCGTGGAGCGGGCGTTCGGGTACGGCGTCGAGCAGCGCCGACAGCGCGGCCGTCGCGAGCCCCCGGCCCCACTGCGCCCGGTCGATCCAGTAGGTGACCTGGCGGTCGCCCGGAGGCCCGTACACCCCGGCGTTGCCGACCACCGAGCCGTCCGCGACCACCGTGCGCATCACCACGGAGCCGTCGGCCAGGATGCGCCGCCAGTGGGCGTCGAACGCGTGCCGGTCAGTGGGATCCTCGCTGGTGAAGGCGGCCGTCCTGACCGATTCAGGGTCGGACATGAACGCGAAGAGCAGCGGCAGATCACCGTCCCGGACCTCGCGCAGGGAAATCCGCACGGTTCACAGCCTCCGGGTGGCGAGCGTCAGCCGGTCCCGGGCGTCGAACAGCGCGTCCTTCACCATCTGTTCGTGCGCGGGCGTGAGCCGGGCGACCGGCACCGAGCAGCTGATGGCGTCGCGGGCGGGGGTGCGGTACGGAACGGCGACGCCGAAGCAGCGCAGTCCGAGGGTGTTCTCCTCGCGGTCCACCGCGTACCCCTGTTCGCGGATGAGGTGCAGCTCCTCGATGAGCTTCTCGCGGTCGGTGATGGTGTGCTCGGTCAGCGCGGGCAGCGTCTCGGGGAGCAGCTTGCGGACCTGCTCGTCGCTGTGGGTGGCGAGCAACGCCTTGCCGAGCGAGGTGGAGTGGGCGGGCAGCCGGCGGCCGACGCGGGTGAAGGGGCGCAGATAGTGCTGGGACTGCCGGGTGGCGAGGTACACCACGTTCGTCCCGTCGAGACGGGCCAGGTGGATGGTCTCCGTCGTGTCGTCGGAGAGCCGGTCCAGGGTCGGCCGGGCGGCCGCGACGACCTCGTCGCCGTCGATGTACGAGGTGCCGACCAGCAGGGCCCGTACGCCGATCCCGTACCGCGTGCCCGTGGCATCGGTCTCCACCCAGCCCAGCTCCACCAAGGTGCGCAGCAGCATGTACAGGCTGGACTTGGGGTAGCCGACGGCCTCCTGCACCGCGGCGAGCGAGTGCATGCCGGGCCGCCCCGCGAAGTATTCGAGCAGCTCCACCGTCCGTACGGCGGACTTGACCTGTGCCCCACCTGATTCGGCAGCCGACATCGCCTGCGCCCCTTCCAGCCCACTTGCGAAACCCTGAGACCTGTTGAACCCGGCGACTTCTTGCCAACACTGAACGCCCGGAAATAGAGTCGCTTCATATTCACGATCGGGAACTATGTTCAGAATACCGAACAACTTCTGATGTGCGGCAGTGGAGCGGAAGGAATCACGGTGGCAGCAACACCAGTCTGGAGTGTCGACCCCCGCACCGGGAACCCGCGTGAGCAGGTTGCGGTGGAGGCTACAGCGGAGGAGGTCGACCGTGCGGTCCGGGCCGCCCACGCGGTACGTGAATCGCTCGCCGACCGCACCGTGCGCGCCGCCTTCCTGCGTATCGCGGCCGATCTGCTCACCGAGGCCGGGGAACACGTCATCGAGGCCGCCGACGCCGAGACCGCACTCGGCCCGGCCCGGCTGACCGGTGAACTCGCGCGCACCGCCGCCCAGTTGCGGGCCTTCGCGGAGGTCGTCGACGAGGGCGCCTTCCTCGACGTCCACATCGACCACGCGGATGCCACCCGGACCCCGCCCTGGCCCGACCTGCGCCGCTACAAGGTCCCGCTCGGCGTCGTCGCCGTCTACGCGGCCAGCAACTTCCCGCTCGCCTTCTCCGTCCCCGGCGGCGACACCGCGAGCGCGCTGGCGGCCGGCTGCCCCGTCGTCGTCAAGGCGCACCCCGACCACCCCGCCACCTCCGAACTGTGCGCCTCCGTACTGCGCAGGGCGGCGGCCAGGGCCGGCCTGCCCGAGGACGTACTGATCCTGGTGCACGGCTTCGACGCCGGCATCGAGCTGATCAGGCACCCGCTCGTCGCCGCCGCCGGGTTCACCGGCTCGGTCCGCGGCGGCCGCGCCCTGTTCGACGCCGCGGCGGCCCGCCCCCGCCCCATCCCCTTCCACGGCGAACTGGGCTCCCTCAACCCGGTCGTCGTCACCGAGGCGGCCGCCGCCGAGCGCGCCGAAGAGATCGGCGCCGGGCTCGCGGGCTCGATGACCATGGGCGCGGGCCAGTTCTGCACCAAGCCCGGCTTCGTCCTGGCCCCGGCCGGCGAGACGGGCGACCGGCTGCTGAAGTCCCTCACCGACGCGGTCAGCGACATCGAGGCCGCGGTCCTGCTCGACCACCGGATGCGCGACGCCTTCGTCGCGGGGGTACGCGAACGGGCCGAACTCCCCGATGTGGAGGCCCCGGTCACCCCCGGCGCGGGCGGCGACCACACCGTCGCGGCCGGCTTCCTCACCGTACCGGCGCACCTCCTCACCGCCGAGGGCCCGCACGACGCACTCCTGGAGGAGTGCTTCGGCCCTGTCACCGTCGTCGCCCGCTACACCTCCGACGACGAGATCACCGCCGTGCTCTCCCGGCTCCCCGGCAACCTCACCGCCACCCTCCAGACCGCCACGGACGGCGCCGACGACGACGCCCCCGGACTCCTCGCGGCCCTCACCCCGCTGGCCGGCCGGGTCCTCGTCAACGGCTGGCCGACCGGCGTCGCCGTCGCCCCCGCCCAGCACCACGGCGGCCCCTACCCGGCCACCACCTCCACCTCCACCTCGGTCGGCGCCACCGCGATCGAACGCTGGCTGCGCCCGGTCACCTACCAGACGACCCCCGAGGCCCTGCTCCCGCCGGAGCTCCGCGAGGACAACCCCCAGGGCCTTCCCCGCCGAGTGGACGGGCGCCGCGCATGACCCCGCAACTCCCCGAACTCCCCTTCGTGCTCAGCCCGTTCGGCCCCGAGGCCGACTGGACGTACGAGGGCGGCGTACTCACCGGCAGGGCGGGCGCCCGCCAGGACCGGTTCGTACCGCCGGGCGGCGGATCCCTCGACTCCGCGAGTGACGCCCCCCGCCTGCTCGGCCCCGCGCCCCGGGGCGACTTCCAGCTGCTCGCCCGGGTGAAGGTCGGCTTCGCGGCGGCCTTCGACGCCGGGGTGCTCTACCTCCACGTCGGGGAACGGGAATGGGCCAAGATCTGCCTGGAACTCTCCCCGGACCGCCCCACCGTCTGCACGGTCGTCACCCGCGGCCACTCCGACGACGTCAACTCCTTCGTCGTGGACGGCGACAGCTGCTGGCTGCGCCTCAGCCGTACGGGCGGTGCGTTCGCCTTCCACGCCTCGGCCGACGGGGAGAAGTGGACCTTCGTCCGCGTCTTCGCCCTCGGTGACCCGGAGCGCGCGGCCGAGGCGTCGATCGGCTTCCTGGTCCAGTCACCGACGGGCGAGGGCTGCGAGGCGTCCTTCGACCGGATCGCGTTCCGCGCGACGGGGCCGGGCGACCTGCGGGACGGGAGCTGAAGCGTCTCGCACATCAGCCGTGCCGACGAACGTATGAGCACGGGTACTCGGCGGAACCGAGTGCCGGCACCCAACCCTCCGGACCCGCCGGAGGGTTGGATGAGCCGCATGGACATCACCTCCACCCCCGCCGAGCACACGGACCGCGGCGTCCGCAGGGCCTCCTGGTTCGCCCTCGGAATGCTGGTGCCGGTATCCGTCGGCTCCGGCCTCCTCACGCTGAGCTCGACCCGGGCGTCCGGCTGTGTGACCTACGGCGTGCAGTGTGCCGACGTGCCCGACGGCTCGATCCCCGGCGCACCGGCCGGGGCGGTGGCGCTGTGACCGCCCGGATCGGGGAGACCTTCGGGACCGGCCGCGCGGTGTCCGACATCGAGGCGCTGCTCGCCGGGCCCGTACCGGCCACGGGACCGACGGTCTCCGAGGGGGAGCCGGACACCGGGGAGTGGAGCGCGACCGCGGGCGAGGGCTTCCGGATCGTGCCGCTCTGGGAGAGCGACGACCTCGTGGGCGTGTACGAACGCGAGTGGGAGGAGGCCGAGGAGGCCGCATCGGGTCATCTCGCCGATCTCGTGGGCGAGTTGGACCGGCGATGGGGCACCCACCGGATGGCGGGCATGCGGGTGCCGATCTTCCGCAACCTCGCGGGCGAGCCACTGCCGCCGCTGTACCGGGCGCTGTGCGACACGGACTGTCTCGGGGGCCTGGCGGTGTGGGGGCCGGTGGACGGCCGGTGGGTCGCGGTCTCCCTCAACCAGTGCGACGGCGACGCGCCGATGATCCTGGTGGCCGTGGTCGCCGACCGGCCGATCGTCGAGCTCGACGACGGGGAATGAGGGAGTCCGCTCCCGTGTTGTGCACGGGGGCGGAGGGCCGCTCCGCACCATTTGAGCTGTACGTACGAGGACACGGAGAGAAGAAGAGACATGCGCGTCGAGATCTGGAGCGACATAGCCTGCCCCTGGTGCTACATCGGGAAGGCCCGCTTCGAGAAGGGCCTGGCGGGGTTCGCCCACCGCGACCAGGTCGAGGTCGTGCACCGGTCCTTCGAGCTCGACCCCGGGCGCGCCAAGGGGGACACCGCGCAGGTGATCGACATGCTGGCGCAGAAGTACGGGCGCACCCGTGAAGAGGCGCAGGCCATGGAGGCGAACGTCGCGGCCAACGCGCAGGCCGAAGGGCTCGGCTACCTCACCGAGGGCCGTGACCACGGCAACACCTTCGACGTCCACCGGCTGCTCCACCTGGCCAAGGCCCGCGGCCGCCAGGACGAGCTGCTGAGCCTCGCCTACCGGGCGAACTTCGCCGAGGAGCGCTCCGTCTACGACGCCGGCGTACTGGTCGAGCTGGCCGTCGAGGCCGGGCTCGACGCCGACGAGGCGCGCGCCGTTCTCGCCGACCCGGAGGCGTACGCGGCCGAGGTGCGGGCCGATGAGCGGGAGGCGTCCGAGCTGGGCGCCAACGCGGTGCCGTTCTTCGTGTTCGACCGGCGTTACGGCATCTCCGGCGGCCAGCCCGCCGAGGTCTTCGCCCAGGCGCTGGAGCAGGCGTGGAAGGACCGCCCGCTCACCGCGATCGGTGGGGACGCCGCGGCGTGCGACGCCGACGGAGCCTGCGAGGTTCCGCAGGCCGGCGGCAGCGCCTGAGGTCCGCCTCCAGTAGCGTGCATAAGCAGCGCTTGGGTGTTCCCCTCAACATTGCGTGATTGACTACAGGTTGAGGGGACCCCAGGCTGGGCGCATGGAGACTACTTCGCTCAGCCGTGCGGTGGACGGCGAGTTCGCGCCGAGGGTGACCTACCTCAACACCTCCACCTGCGGGCTGCTGCCCCGGCGGACCGTGGCGGCCGTGACAGCGCTCGCCGAGACGGTCGCCTCGGGCAGCAGGGCCGGTTCCGGTGACTTCGAAGTGGTGGAAGCGGCCCGGTCCGGCTTCGCCCGCCTCGCCGGGGTCGACGCCGACCGGGTGGCCGTCGGCAGCTCCGTCTCCGTACACGTCGGGCTGATCGCCGCCTCGCTGGAGCCGGGGGCCGAAGTCGTGGCGCCCGAGGGCGAGTTCAGCTCCGTGGTCAGTCCCTTCGCGGTCCGCGGCGACCTCCGGATGCGTTACGTCCCGCTGGACCGGCTGGCCGATGCGGTGGGGCCGGACACCGCGCTCGTCGCCTTCTCCTCCGTGCAGTCGGCCAACGGCCGGATCGCCGACCTGAAGGCGGTGCGCGCGGCGGCCGGCGCCCACGGCGCCCGGACACTGCTCGACGCCACCCAGTCGGCCGGCTGGCTGCCGCTGGACGCCGGGGAGTACGACTACACCGTCACCGGCGGCTTCAAGTTCCTGCTGTGCCCGCGCGGTGCGTCGTTCCTCACCGTCACCGAGGAGGCGCAGCGGACCCTGCCGGTGCTCTTCGCCGGCATGTCCGCCGCCGACGACCCCTGGAGCAGCACGTACGGCCCGGTCGAGCAGCTCTCCCGGACCGCGCGTCGTTACGACGAACCGCCGGCCTTCCTCTCGTACCACGGCGCCGAGCGGTCCCTCGCGCTGCTGAACGAGGTCGGTGTGGACGCCATTCATGCCCATGCCACCGGGCTCGCGGCCCGCATGCGGGCGGGGCTGGCCGGGCTGGGGCACGAGGCGGTGCCGGGGGAGTCGGCGATCGTGGCCGTGCCCGGACTGGGTGAGTGGGAACCGGAACTCGCGCGGGCCGGGGTGGTGGTCTCGAACCGGGCGGGGAGTCTGCGCGCGGCCTTCCACCTGTACAACACGGAGGCCGATGTGGACCGGGCCCTGGACGTGCTCTCCGGCTGACGCCGCCTGCCGGGGGATCAGCGGAGCTCGGGGCAGTCCCCGGCCTCCCGGCAGAGATTCGCCTCGACCTTGGCGAGCAGCCGGGTCAGCTCGTCGCATTCGGCGGGTTCGAGACCGGCGAGGGTGTGATCCTCCAGGTTCGTCCAGGCCTGCTGGACGTCGGAGTGCAGCGCACAGCTGTCGTCGATGGCCTCGACCAGGACGGCCCGGCGGTCGTCCGGGTCGGAGCCGGGCCCGCCCCAACGATCCGGGTCGGCCGTATCGGTACCGTCCTGGCGCCGATCCGGTCCCACGGCTGCCGGATCGTCGTCGGGCCACCGTGCGGTCCCGCCCCCGAGCGAGCCCCGACCGCACGCACCTTCGACCTTGCGGTGTTACAAAGGGCAAGGGGATTAATCGTTTCGGCCGATTCCGGAGCGCACAGATGCGGTCACTCACGGGCAGGTATCCCCGGAGCCTCGCAGGCCAGGTCTTCGCTCTGCAGGTGGCTGTCGTCGTGCTCCTCGTGGCCGCTGCGGTGCTGGCGCTCGTAGTGGAATCCCGGTACGACAACAGCGCGGAGGCGAGAGACCGCTCCATCGCCGTCGCGCAGACATTCGCTCATTCACCGGGCCTCCTGACCGCGCTGAAAGCCCCTGATCCTTCCGCGGTGCTCCAGCCGCTCACCGAGGCGGGGCGGAAGGCGGCCGGCGTCGACTTCATCGTGGTGACGGACACGGAAGGGATCCGCTACACGCATCCCCGGCCGGAGCTGATCGGGAAGAGGATCGTCGCCACCATCGCGCCGGCGCTGGCCGGCCACGTGTACACCGAGACGGTCAACGGCCCGCTCGGCCGCGAGGCGCAGGCGATCGTCCCCGTCCACGATCACGCGCAGGTCGTGGCCCTGGTGGCTGCCGGCATGAAGGTCGAGAAGGTGACCGGAGCGGTGGCGCGGCAGATTCCGATCATCCTCGGTGCGGGAGCGATTGCGCTCGGATTGGCCACGAGCGGGACGGCGCTGGTGGCCAGGCGGCTACGGCGGCAGACCCACCGTCTGGCCCCTGCCGAGATGAATCGCATGTACGAGCATCACGATGCGGTGCTGCACGCCGTGCGCGAAGGCGTGCTCATCGTCAGCAAAGACGGTCGACTGCTGCTGGCCAACGACGAGGCCAGACGGCTGCTGGATCTGCCGCTCGACGCCGAGGGGCGACGCGTCTCGGACTTGTCCGGCCTTGATCCCGGCATGCTGGAGCTGCTGACGTCGGGGCGGGCGGCCACGGACGAAGTGCACCTCGCGGGGAGCCGACTGCTCGCGGTGAACCAGCGGCCCACGGACCGTCACGGTGGCCCCCAGGGGACGGTCGCGACCTTGCGTGACTCCACAGAACTGCGGACGCTGTCCGGCAGGGCGGAGAACGCCCGCGAGCGGCTGCGCCTGCTGTACGACGCAGGTCTCGGCATCGGTACCACGCTCGATGTGGTGCGCACGGCCGACGAACTGACCGAGATCGCGGTCCCCCGGCTCGCCGACTTCGCAACCGTCGATCTGGCCGAACCGGTCCTCCACGGTGACGAGCCGACCAGTACGGACACGGACATGCGCCGCACCGCTGTACGCGGCATCCGGGACGACCATCCCCTGTACGAACTCGGCCAGCTGATCAACTTTCTCCCTTCCACGCCACAGGCACAGGCCTTCGCCACCGGTCGGCCGGAGCTGGTGCCCGACCTGGCCGCCGCACCCGGCTGGCTCGCCCAGGATCCGGAGCGGACGCGGACGATCGTCGATTACGGCATCCATTCGCTCATCACGGTGCCTCTCCAGGCACGGGGCGTCATCCTGGGCATGGCCAACTTCTGGCGCTCCGAGAAGCCCCAGCCGTTCGAGGAGGACGACCTGTCCCTGGCCGAAGAACTGGTCGCACGGGCGGCCGTCAGCATTGACAACGCCCGCCGCTACACCCGTGAGCACGTCATGGCCGTGACTCTGCAACGCAGCCTGCTCCCGAGGGCCCTGCCCGAGCAGAGCGCGCTCGATGTCGCCTATCGCTACCTGCCCGCACTCTCCGGGGTGAGCGGCGACTGGTTCGACGTGATCCCGCTCCCGGGCGGCCGGGTGGCGCTGGTCGTCGGGGATGTCGTCGGCCACGGCCTGCACGCGGCCGCAACGATGGGACGGCTGCGTACGGCCGTGCACAACTTCTCCACACTCGACTTTCCGCCTGACGAGATCCTCCGCCACCTCGACGACCTGGTCGGGCGCATCGACCAGGAGGAGGCGGAAACCACCGCCGATGCGGGGATCACAGGAGCCACCTGCCTGTACGCGATCTACGATCCTGTCTCCCGCCACTGCGCCATGGCCCGGGCCGGGCACCCCCCGCCCGCACTGGTCCGGCCCGACGGCAGTGTGTCGTTCCCCGACCTGCCGGCCGGCCCGCCCCTGGGCCTGGGCGGCATGCCGTTCGAGACGGCCGAACTGGAGGTGGCGGAGGGCACGCAGTTCGTCCTCTACACCGATGGGCTCATCGAGGACCGCACCCGGGACATCGACGTGGGGATCGAACTGCTGCGTCAGGCCCTGGCGTGCCATCCCGACCGGTCGCCGGAGGAGAGCTGCCAGGCGGTCCTCGACGCGCTCCTGCCAGATCGGCCGAAGGACGATGTGGCGCTGCTCATCGCCCGGACGCGCGCGACCCGGCCCGACCATGTCGCCGACTGGGACGTGCCGTTCGATCCTGCCGCTGTGGCGGGAATGCGTGCTGCAGTGGCGGAGAAGGTCGACGACTGGGGTCTGTCCGAGCTTACGTTCGCCACGGAACTGCTGCTCAGCGAGTTGATCACCAATGCCATCCGCTACGGCTCCGCGCCGGTCACCGTACGACTGCTGCGCGACCGCACCCTGACCTGCGAGGTGGCCGACAGCAGCAGCACCTCGCCCCATCTGCGTGATGCCGCCGCGATGGACGAAGGAGGCCGCGGTCTGTTCCTCGTCGCACGGCTGGCCGAGCGCTGGGGCACCCGTTACACCCCCCAGGGAAAGGTCATCTGGGCGGAGATGTCGCTGCCCCGGCCCGACGGGAACGCGGAAGGCACGGCGTGGTCGGACGTCCTCGACGCGGAACTCTGACCGCGGATCGCGACAGCCCCCAGTCCCCCGGGAGGAGCAGTTCCCCGACCGTCCCGGGACAGCGGTCCGGCGGCCGCCCGCTACTCCTGACCGGCCCCGTCCAGCGGAGCGCCGTGCCACTTCCACGAGGTGACGCGCGGGCGGCCGGGCAGCTCGCCGCGGCCGGTGGCCCAGCACAGCACGGCCCACCGGTCGGCGTCCCTCGGGGCGTCCGGGAACAGCCGGGCCAGCACCCGGTCGCAGAGGCCGGCGGGCGGGGTCCAGTCGACATCCAGGCTCACGGCGAGATCGTGCGTGTGCACCAGGGTCTCCACGACCCCCATCGCCGCGAAGCCCTCCGGGTCGGACACCCCGTAGGAGTGGTACGAGCGGAGTTCGGGCGAGGCCGTCCGGACCATCGCGGCGAGCAGCGCGCCGCTCGCCTCCAGCGTCTGGAGCAGTCCGTCGGGTCCGGCCGACCGGTCCGCGAAGACCGCGTTCCACGGACCGCCCTCGCGTTCGGGGCTCCAGCGGTACGGGAGGTACGTGTCCAGCGCCGGCCGCTGCGGGCCCAGTTGGGCCGCGTAGGAGAAGAGGTCGTCGCTCAGATGCTCCGCGGTCTCCCAGCAGCTCCACTCCAACGACCCCGCCGGAACGTGCCAGTCGTCCACCGGGGACTTCTGGAGGGCGGCGACCGCGAGGCGTACGGCGGTGGTCACGTCGTCCGCCGTGACCGGCAGCCGGGTCCCGGTCAGGGCCGCCCGTTCCGCCGCACCGCACTCGACGCAGAACTCGTTGCCCTCGGGATCGGCGAGCGTCGCCCAGCCCCGCCCGTCGGGCTTTCGGTGGTCGGCGACGAGGGCGGCGCCGAGGCCGAGCAGCCGCTCGACCTCCTCGTCCCTGGTCCGGTCCTGCGGCTGGATGTCCAGGTGGACGCGGTTCTTGGCGCTCTTGGGCTCCGGCACCTGGATGAACAGCAGCGCGGCACCGGGGGACTCGACGAGCGCCTCGGGATCACCGGGGGCGTCGTCGTCCGAGAGCCGTGCGCCGAGCGCCCCGGCCCAGAAGCCGGCCAGTTTGTAGGCGTCGGCGCAGTCGATCGTGATGTGACGTACGAGTGAGGTCATGGGCTCCACTGTGGCCGTCAATGTCCGCCCGGGTACAGCAGTTTATGGCTGGGGGGACGGGTCTGCCCGCCGGCCGCCCGGATCGGGTTCGGGGACAGGGCCGGCCGTGCGCTGGCGCGGCACCCGTCCGGCCGGCCCGGCACCGAGGCGTCCCGGCGGAGGCTTCCGCAGACGACGGTCGGGGAGGAACACGGCGGCGATCCCCATGGCGGTCAGCCCGATCAGGCTGCTGACGACACCGACCCGTGGTGCCAGCGAGACGTCGGGCAGCAGGAACACCGCGACATCGAGGCTGAACGAGGCCGCCGCGACCATGGCGAGGGTGGAAGCGACGCGGTTGAGACGGGTGTCGAGTGCCTCGGTCCGCTGCGAAGCGGCGGCCAGCAGGGAATTGCCGACGTAACCGAGCAGCTTGTCGGCCCGCTCCTGGGTGTTGTCCAGGCCGATGGACTCACGGGCGGCGAGGTAGGTGGCCCTGGGGCCCTGCGTCGACTCTATGCGGTAGCCGTCGAGGTGGTGGTAGTCGGACCAGACGCCGTCGAGGAAGCGCCGGAACGCGTGGACGTCGGTCGTGGGGTGCTCGGCCTTGGCGAGGTCGACCAGAATCCGGCGGCCACCCAGCAGGGCGCCGACGAGCAGGGACTGCTGTGCCGTCGCGATGTCGGTGGGTTCCAGCATCGTCCGCAGCTCGTGCAGCGAGGTCGCCGGGTCCCGGTCCCAGGCGTAGGTGTACGGCAGGAGTATCCGGCAGTGCGGCCCCGGGCTGAGCTGCGGCAGCCGCGGGTCGGTTGCCCACGGCGGCTCCTCGGTGACGAAGTGGCAGTTGTACCGGGCCGATTGACGGTCCACCGGCGCATCCTCGCCGCTGGCCGCGAGGTCCGGTCGCAGAGCGAGACCCTGCACCAGGCCGCAGGCCGCCGCGGCTGCCAGCACCGCGGCGAGGATGGGGGCGTCCGCCTCGCGGAGCACGTTGTTCACCCGCGCGTCCAGCGCGTCGAGGTCGGCGAGGGGGAGCAGGCGCAGATCCGCCTCGTGCCTCAGCGCGTACGTCACCAGGATGCTGCCCGCGCTGAGGATCCGGGCGTGGCAGCCGACGATCTCCGTACCGGGGAGCGTGATCACCCCGGTGATGATCTCCTTCAGGTCCAGCTCGATCGTGTGATCCGGGTTGTACACGAGCGTCCCGAGCTCTCCGGCGGTCGGGCGTAACTCGCCGTGTCCCGGCACCTGGAAGGACTCCAGGGTCAGGGGAAGGGAATTGTGGTGCACCGGGTACGCCCTGCTCTGCAGGTGCAGCACCTCGCTCAACGCGCCACCTCGGTCTGCCCCGGAACGCCCTGCCCGGGAACGTTCTGCGCGGGAGCGCTCCAGGAAACGGCCACGTACTCGGGAATCAGGTCGGACTCGGGCACGTCCACCCGGTGGAGGTACCGCTGCTGCAGGTCCTCCGGACCGCAGTCCTCGATCTCCTTGCCGAGCAGCGATGTCAGGCCGTGGTGGGTCAGGTAGGAGGCCTCCTCCGGAACCGAACGGCTGCGGAACCACTGCCGCTGGTCGGCGAGGACCTTGCTCCCCGCGGCGGCGGCGGGCCAGTAGCTGACGGCGGTGACCACGCACGAGCCGAACTCGGCCCCGAGGCCGACGACCGCGCGTGCCGCGTCCGACGGCAGATAGAAGACCAGGCCCTCGGCCACATAGGCCACCGGGCGCCCGTCGGCCAATTTGCGTACCAGGGCGACGAGTTCTTCCCGTGCGGCAGGGCTGCTGAGGTCGGCCGCGTGATGGTGGACGTCCCGCTCCGGCAGGACTCCGGACGCCACCAGCTCTGCCGTCCGGGACCGCTTGGCCGCGGCCATGTCCGGCAGGTCCACTTCGAGAGCCGTCCGGAACGGCAGGAGCCACGGGTACGAGGAGAAGCCGGCCCCGCACACGACGAGCACCGTGTCCGGATTCTCGCGCAGTGAGCGCGCCAGGGTGTCCGCGATGTACCTGCCGCGCAGCGAGACGACCAGATCGTCGTGCGGGTAGACGGTGCCGGCGAACTCGTCCCACAGCTCGCGCACCGCGGGCCGGTCGCTGTCCGGAATCCAGGCGGCCGCCAAGGGGTCCTCGGCGAGCTCCGGCATCCGCGCACGCGACTCGTTGACGAGATAGGCGGTCAGTTCTACTCCACAGTGCATGGGCGAGTCTCCCGCTGTTCCTTGTGTGCTGTTGCCCGATCCGTGTTCCCTGATCTCTGATCGATCTCTGATCCCGAGATCACCAACGGTCGTGATCAGGTCTCACATAGTACGCATCGGCTCTCGGCACCCGCCAGGGGCCGAGGAGCCAACGCGCCTTCCGGAGCTGGCACTTCACCGAGTCAGGCCTCTTGCACACCCGAAGCGGAACGCGGGGCCTACGCGCTCGGCCAGGCCTCCGAAACGGCCTTGCGGGCAGCTTCGAGGTCGACCTGCCGGCCCGCGTCGGCCAGCGCCGCCCCCAGTGCCGCGAGCGAGGACTGCACCGCGCCCCGGGTCGCGTCCACGCCGTAGTGATTGACCCGGATCATCTCCTTGGACAGCGCGCCCCCGCCCGCGATCAGCGGCAGCGAAGGGTCGGCCGCGAGTGCCCGTGCGACCAGCTCGGCGGCGTCGATCCCCTCGGGGGCGCGCAGCGTCGTCGCGACCGGCGCCGCTTCCTTCGCCTCGTGCACGTACGGCGCAAGGCCGCCGCCGAGTGCCACCGCACCCGCACGCGTCGCCGCGGCGGCAGCGGCGTGCCGCGCCATCAGCGCATCCAGCCCCTCGGTCTCGATCCGCTCCACACAGGCCTCCAGCGCCAGCATCTCCAGCTGGGCGGGGGCATGCAGCAGGGCCCGGCGGCCGCCGTCGATCCAGCGTTCCTTCCAGTCCAGGAGCGAGAGGTACGAGCGGCGCGGCGCCTCGGGGTTGGCGGCGATCCGCTCCCAGGCGCGCTCGCTCACCGAAACCGCCGACACCCCGGCCGGGCCGCCCATCGCCTTCTGCGCGCCGATCACGCAGAGGTCGACGCCCCACACGTCCGGCAGCAGCGGCTCGGCACCCACCGAGGCGACGGCGTCCAGCATGAACAGCGCCCCGTGCGAACGGACCACCTCGCCGATCTCGGCGACCGGATTGGTGTTGCCGGTCGCCGCCTCCGCGTGGACCAGGGAGACGAAGTCGATCTCCGGGTGCTCGGCCAGCGCCCGCGCGACCTGGTCGGCGGTGACCGCCGTGTGGAAGGGGACCGCGAGATCGACCACATTGGCACCGCAGTCCCGCAGCCAGTTCCCGAAGGTCTGCCCGTAGGGCCCGGTGACGACGTTCAGCGCGGTCGAGCCGGGCCGGGCGCCGCCCCGGATGCAGCCTTCGAGGGGGAGCAGCGCCTCGCCCTGCATGATGACGACGTCCTGCTCGGTGGCGAGGAGGCCGGCCACCCGCTTCTCGATGGCCGAGAAGTGCGCGGCGGTGAGCGGGGCGAGGTCGAGGAAGGGGTGCGTCACGGTGGTGCTCTCTTCGGGTCGGGTCGGTCCGGTGCGCGCCGGCGCGTACGGGGCGGTGCTTCCGTCGAAGCGTACCCAGGGCCCCGCGCGCCGCCTCGTACAGTGCTGCCCATGAGTGATCACAAGGCATCGCAGGTGCTGCACGTGAAGGGGCGGGTGCTCGTCGGTCCCGAGGACGTCCGCGACGAGCTCTGGGCGGTCGACGGACGGATCTCGTACGGGAGGCCGGCCGGCGCGGACGGGGCGGTGACCGTCACCGGCTGGGTGCTGCCGGGCCTGGTGGACGCCCACTGCCACGTCGGGCTCGACCACCACGGCGCCGTGGACGCGGCGACCAGTGAGAAGCAGGCCCTCGCCGACCGGGAGGCGGGTGCGCTGCTGCTGCGGGACGCGGGTTCACCGGCCGACACCCGGTGGATCGACGACCGCGAGGACCTGCCGAAGATCATCAGGGCCGGCCGGCACATCGCCAGGCCCCGCAGGTACACCCGGAACTACGCCCACGAGATCGAGCCGGACGAGCTGGTCGCGTACGTCGCGCAGGAGGCGCGCCGCGGCGACGGCTGGGTGAAGCTGGTCGGCGACTGGATCGACCGGGAGGTGGGCGATCTGACCGCCCTCTGGCCGCGCGAGGCGGTCGGGGCGGCCATCGCCGAGGCGCACCGGCTCGGCGCCCGGGTCACCGCGCACTGCTTCGCCGAGGACTCGCTGCGCGATCTCGTCGAGGCCGGGATCGACTGCATCGAGCACGCCACCGGGCTCACCGAGGACACCATTCCGCTGTTCGCCGAGCGTGGTGTCGCGATCGTCCCCACCCTGGTCAACATCGCCACGTTCCCCTCGCTCGCGGCGGGCGGCGACGCCAAGTTCCCCCGCTGGTCGGCCCATATGCGGCGGCTGCACGAGCGGCGCTACGACACGGTGCGCGCGGCGTACGACGCCGGGGTCCCGGTCTTCGTCGGCACCGACGCGGGCGGTGTGCTCGCCCACGGACTGGTGGCGGACGAGGTCGCCGAGCTGGTGAAGGCGGGCATCCCGGCCCTGGAGGCGCTGTCCGCGACGACCTGGGGCGCGCGGCAGTGGCTGGGGCGGCCGGTGCTGGAGGAGGGCGCCCCGGCGGACCTGGTGGTGTACGACGAGGACCCGCGGGCGGACGTACGGGTGCTCGCGGCGCCGCGGCGGGTGGTGCTGAACGGGCGGGTGATCGGCTGAGTCCGGCGGCCCCGCGACCGGGGTGCGCCGTGCTGACAGGCAGTTGCCGTGTTGACAGGCAGTTACTGAACCCTCTGCTCTGTCGTTGGAACACCTTCACGCGCACCCCGGCGCAGTCGGCTCCGGCGCCGTTCGCGCTCAGTGGATCGGGTGGCCCGGAGGAACGAACGTACCGAGATATTCGAATACAGGCGCGGAAACCCCCCTTTGGGGTGAACTCACCTCAGGTGTCCGCCAGTTCACCCTCCGTGCGTAAAGATTTCGGGGTCGAGGCCACCGGAGCTCTCGATGTCCCCCATTGGACGGCACCGGTGGCTCCATGTCTCTTGTGGGGGTTCCACCACCTTGAACAGCAACACCTTCCGCCTGGCCGCCCTGGCGGTCGCCGCCGCTCCCGTCGCCCTGCTGGTCGCCGTCCCGGCGCAGGCCGCCACCGCGACTACCACGACCACCGGCGACGGGAAGGCGAGCGCGGTCGTGCTCCGTACCGCACTCGACGTCTCGCTCCTGAACAAGACGGTCGACGTGCCGCTCAAGGCCACGCTCAATGAGGTGCAGGCACCCGCCGACGCCAAGGAGACCGCGCTCAGCGTGCGGCTCGACGGCGTGGAGGGCGGCCGGCCGGTCAGCGTGCTCGCCGCCGATGTGGCCACCGCGAACGCGACCGTCGACAAGCACCGGGCCGAGGGCTACAGCAATGTGGCCAAGGCCCGCGTCCATGTGCCCGGACTGCCGCTGCTCTCGCTGATCGAGGTGGAGAAGGTCACGTCCAAGGCGGTCTGCGAGGTGGGCAGGAAGCCGGTCGCCGAGTCGAACGTGCTGGGACACGTGTCGGTCCTCGGCAAGCGCATCAACCTCACCGCGGGCGGTACCACGCAGGTCACGGTTCCGGGTGTCGGCGAGGTGACCCTCGACCTCTCGAAGACGCACACCACCTCGCGCACCGCCGCGGCGACCGCCCTGCAGCTGAAGGTCTCCGTCAATCCGCTCAAGCTGAACGTCGCCGATGTGCGCGGCGAGATCACGCTCGCCGAGGCGACCTGCGAGACACCGAAGCCGAGCGGACCGGGCGGCGGCGACAACGGTGGTTCGAGCAACGGTGGTTCGAGCAACGGTGGTTCGACCAACGGTGGTTCGACCAACGGGGGGTCGAGCAGCGGCGGGTCGAGTGACGGAGGTTCCGGCAACGGCGGTTCCAGCGGCGGTGGTTCCAGTGATGGAGGTACCTCAGGCAACGGCGGAAGCACGACCGGTTCCACCAGTGGTGGCGGGGTGAAGCCGCAGACCGGCACCGACCACGAACCGGCCGTCGACTCGAACCTCGCGGAGACGGGCGGCAGTTCCACCACGCCGTACATCGCGGGCGGCGCGGCCGTACTGCTGGCGGCGGGTGCCGGTGCGGTGGTCGTGGCCAGGCGCCGCGCCCAGGGCTGACCCTTTCCGGAGCCCGAGCGGGGCCGCCGGTGCCGGGTTTCTCACCGGCGGCCCCGTCAGCGCACGGCCGCGCCCAGTGTCTGCAGTGCCTGGTCGAACGCCTGCAGGAAGCGGTTGGTCGTGGCGCGGTCGCGCACGGCCAGCCGCAGCCACTCGGGGCCGAGCCCGGGGAACGTATCTCCTCGCCGCGCCGCGAACCCCAGCATCCGCAACCGCTCCCGCACCTCGGCGGCCCGGTCCAGCTGCACCAGGACGAACGGCGCCTCGGCCTGCTGGGCCACCCGCACCTCGGTGAACTCCATGAGCCCCGCCACGAGATGGGCCCGGTCCACCGCGATCCGCTCCGCGGCGGCGGCCGCCTCGGCCAGGGCCCGCGGCTCCATGCACGCCTCGGCAGCGGTCAGCGCCGGGGCCGACACCGGCCACAGCGGCTGGGTCTCCTCCAACGCGCGGACGGTCCCCGGGGCGGCCAGCACATAACCGATCCGCAGCCCCGCGAGCCCCCAGGTCTTGGTGAGGCTCCGCAGTACGACGAGCCCCGGGACGTCCGTACGCCCGCACAGTGTTTCGCGCTCACCCGGCACCGCGTCCATGAACGCCTCGTCGACCACCAGCGTCCGGCCGGGACGTGCCAGTTGCTCCAGCACCGCCGCCGGATGCAGCACCGATGTGGGGTTGGTCGGATTGCCGACCACCACCAGATCCGCGTCCTCGGGCACCGCCGACGGATCCAGCCGGAACCCGTCCTCGGCCCGCAGCAGCACCCGCCGCACCTCGTGCCCGGCCGCGCGCAGCGCCGCCTCCGGCTCGGTGAACTGCGGATGGACCACGACCGGACGGCAGACCCGCAGCGCCCGTGCGATCAGCACGAACGCCTCCGCCGCACCCGCCGTCAGCAGCACATGGTCCACCGGCAACCCGTGTCGGGCCGCGACCGCCGCCCGCGCCGGCCGGCCGTCCGGGTAGGCGGCCAGCGAGCCCAGCGACGCGGCTATCCGCTCCCTGAGCCAGGCCGGGGGAGTACCGGCCCGTACGTTGACGGCGAGATCGGTCAGATCCCGGTCCCGTCCCCGTACTTCCGCGTCACCGTGGTGCCGCAGATCGTGCGTGCCCGCGCCGGTCGCGTCGGGACTTTCAGTGGGAGTGTGCATGACCGCCGTGGGGGTGGTGGTGATGATGGCCGTTGTCGTCGGGGCGGGAGACCGGCTGCTGCGGTCGTCCCACCTCGTCGGCTAAGTCCGGCAGGGAGATCAGGTACACGCACGGGGCGCCGTTCATCCGCAGATCACCCCTGACGCCCTCCCCGTAGCGCTCCACGACCAGGCCGTACAGCTCCTCGGCGCCACCGATGGCATCGGCCCGGTGGACATCCGGCTCCTGGCGGAAGTACGGCAGAACGACTATGCGCCCGGCACCCGGCTCCACGCAACGGTCGAGACCCGACGGCACGTACGGTGCCGAGAGCACGAGGACCGCCCGCCCGCCCGGAGCGCGGCGCACCACCGCACAGGTCGCCATCGGCACCCGCCCCCGCGGGGCCGACTTCCGCTTGGGCACGAGGAGCTCACCCCCCGCCGCGAGCGCGGCGGCCTCCGCGACCGACGGCGTACCGACCGCGGCGAGCGGTGCGCCGGACGGCCCGGGCACCTCGATACGGGCCAGCTCCCCGGCCGTGTACGTCCGCAGCGGCACACCGAGCGTCGCGGCGGCGGCGACGATTCCGGGCTCGTCCGCCTTGGCGTCCACGGTCACCAGCTCCGCGATGCTCAGCGGTGAGAGGCCGGCCGCGCGCAGGGTGTCCCGGACCAGTCCGAGGATCTCGTCGACCGGTACGCCCCTGGACGCGCCGACCCCGACGGCGAGCGACGCCGGCCGCAACACGGCGGTCCCCGCCCCGAGTTCCACGATCCGGTCGCTGACGCGCAGCACCACCGGGCCGTCAGTGCCCGTCGGCACATCCGGAAGCACGTCCGTCGGCACGCCCGGAAGCATGTCCGGAAGCACGTCCGGTGTCAGCGGCCGCAACGGCCACACCGCGTCCGCCCGCAGCTCCACCGGCGCCCCGCCGAGAATCGCCCGCGACACCCCGGCCACATCGCCCTCCACGGGAAGGCGCAGCGTGTCCGGCCCCGGAACCCCCGAGGTGTCGATGGCTTCGGACATGCGCGGAGTCCTTTCGGAGGGCGGGGCGGGGTGGGGAGCAGGAGAGAGGGGAGGAACGGGGCGGGTGACAGGGCGCGCTGAGATGCGCGTACCGGGGTCGATCGGCTAGCAAGAGCCCATGGCGGTGTTCGTCGCGCTCGGCGCGTTCCTGATGACCCTGGCAGGCGGCTGGGTCGCCCAGCGCGTCACCGACCGCCGTCACCTGGTGCTCGGCTTCGCCGGCGGACTGATGCTCGGAGTGGTCGGCCTGGACCTGCTGCCGGAGGCGATCGATGCCGCGGGCGAACCCGTCTTCGGCGTCCCGGCCGCCCTGCTGCTGTTCGTGGGCGGCTTCCTCCTCGCCCACCTCGTGGAGCGGCTGCTCGCCGTACGCCAGGCGGCGCACGGCGCGGGCGAGGAGCGGGTGCCGCAGGTCGGGCTCACAGCAGCGGCGGCGATGGTCGGCCACAGCCTGATGGACGGCATCGCACTCGGCGCCGCCTTCCAGGTGGGCGCCGGCATGGGAGCCGCCGTCGCCCTCGCCGTCATCACGCACGACTTCGCCGACGGCTTCAACACGTACACGATCACCAGCCTGTACGGGAACGCCCGCCGCAAGGCCATGATCATGCTGTTCGCAGACGCCCTGGCGCCGATCGTGGGCGCCGCGACGACACTGCTGTTCACACTTCCGGAGCAACTCCTCGGCTGCTATCTCGGCTTCTTCAGCGGCGCGCTGCTCTACCTCGCCGCCGCCGAGATCCTTCCCGAGGCGCACCACGAACACCCGGCCCGCTCCACGCTGCTGTGCACCGTGGCCGGGGTGGGCTTCATCTGGCTCGTGGTGGGCATCGCGGACTGAGCACCGCACGCGGTTCACCCCGCGCACCGCTCGACGAACCGGCGGGCCATGCCGGGCGCCGAAGCCCAGTGCGTATGCAGATAGCTCGCGTGCACGCCCCGCTGCACGTACCCCTCGACCCGCCGTTCCGGCTGGTGCATGCCCCACGCCGGATCGGCCCCGGCACCCGGCTCCAGCACGGTCCGGTGGAATTCGTGCCCGCGCACCCGTGTGCCGGGCGCCGCCAGCACGCTGTCGGAGACCGCCACGGCCTCCCGGTAGCCGAGCGTCAGCCGCTTCGACATCCGTGCCTCGGCATCGAGGACCCCGCACATCGGCAGCCCGTCGAGCGAACGCGCCAGATACAGCAGCCCCGCACACTCTGCGGACACCGGAGCCCCGGACTCCGCCAGCTCGGCGACGGCCTTGCGCAGCGCCGCGTTGGCGGACAGCTCGGAGGCGTACACCTCCGGGAAACCCCCGCCGATGACCAGCCCCCGGGTGCCCTCCGGCAGCGCCTCGTCCCGCAGCGGATCGAACGGCGCGACCTCGGCCCCGGCGGCGGTGAGCAGCTCGGTGTGCTCGGCGTACGAGAAGGTGAACGCGGCGCCAGAAGCCACGGCGACGACCGGAGCGGCCGGGCCCCGGCCACGGGCGGCGGCGGGCAGCGGAACGGGCCCGCCGCAGGCGCCGATCGCCTCCGCCGCGTCCCACACCTCACCCGGCAACGCGGGCGCGGACCTGGCCAGCGCCATCAGCGCCTCCAGATCGCACCCCGCCACCACCTGCTCCCGCATCGCCTCGACCGCGCCCACCGCGTCGCCCCGCCGCTCGGCCACCGGCACCAGCCCCAGATGCCGCGACGGCACGGCCACCTGCTCGGCCCGCCTGAGCACTCCCAGCACCGGCAGACCGGACTCGTCCAGCGCATCCCGCAACAGCGCCTCGTGCCGCTGGGAGCCGACCTTGTTCAGGATCACCCCGCCGAGCCGCACCTGCGGATCCCACGATGCGAAACCGTGCACCAGCGCGGCCATGGAACGCGACTGCGACGACGCGTCGACGACCAGCACCACGGGCGCCCGCAGCAGCTTCGAGACCTGGGCGGTCGACGCCAGTTCGCCCTGCCCCGACGCACCGTCGTACAGCCCCATCACGCCCTCGACCACCGCCAGGTCGCACCCCCGCGCCCCGTGCGCGAACAGCGGGGCGACCCGGTCGGGGCCGCACATGTACGCATCGAGGTTGCGCCCCGGCCGGCCCGTGGCCAGCGTGTGGTAGCCGGGGTCGATGTAGTCGGGCCCGACCTTGTGCGGGGACACGGCGAGGCCCCGCCCCGCGAAGGCCGCCATCAGCCCCGTGGCGACGGTGGTCTTGCCGCTCCCCGACGAGGGCGCGGCGATCACCAGACGAGGAACGTTCACTGCCCGTCCCTCACCATTCGATGCCTCGCTGACCCTTCTGACCGGCATCCATCGGGTGCTTGACCTTCGACATCTCGGTCACCAGGTCGGCCGCGTCCAACAGCTTCTGAGGTGCGTTGCGCCCGGTGATGACCACGTGCTGCGCACCGGGACGGCCGCGCAGCACGTCGATCACCTCGTCGGTGTCGATCCACCCCCAGTGCATCGGGTACGCGAACTCGTCGAGGACGTACAGCCGGTACGTCTCGGCGGCCAGGTCGCGCTTGACCTGCTCCCAGCCCTCGCGCGCCGCCTCCTCGTTGTTCAGCTGGTCGTCGCGCTGCACCCACGACCAGCCCTCGCCCATCTTGTTCCAGACGACGGACCCGCCCTCGCCGCTCGCGCCGAGGACCTTCAGCGCGTTCTCCTCGCCGACCTTCCACTTCGCCGACTTGACGAACTGGAAGACGCCGATGGGCCACCCCTGATTCCAGGCGCGCAGCGCGAGCCCGAAGGCCGCCGTCGACTTCCCCTTGCCGATGCCGGTGTGCACCATCAGCAGCGGACGATTACGGCGCTGACGGGTGGTGAGCCCGTCGTCGGGCACGGTGGTCGGCTGTCCCTGCGGCATTACGCAGCCCTCCTGTTGGTTTCCTGAACGTCCTTGACGAGCCCGGCGATCGAGTCGGCCCGCAGTTCGTCGAGCGTGACGGCACTGCCCCCGAGATCGCGCGCGAGGCTTCCCGCGAGGCCGAGCCGTACCGGCCCCGACTCGCAGTCCACGACGACGGACGCGATGCCCTCCGCCTCGTGCAGCCGCGCCGCCCGGGTCGCCAGTGCCACCGGCTCGGGCCCCCCGGTCGCCCGCCCGTCGGTCACCACGACCAGCAGCGGCCGCCGCGACGGATCACGCAACCGCTCCACCCGCAGCACCTCATGGGCCTTCAGCAGCCCGGCCGCAACGGGGGTGCGCCCACCGGTCGGCAGCAACTCCAGCCGTGCCGCCGCGGCGTCCACCGACGACGTCGGCGGCAGCGCCACCTCGGCGTCCTTGCCCCGGAAGGTGATCAGCCCGACCTTGTCCCGCCGCTGGTACGCGTCCAGCAGCAGCGACAGGACCGCCCCCTTCACGGCGGCCATCCGCTGCCGGGCGGCCATCGACCCGGAGGCGTCCACCACGAAGAGCACGAGATTCCCCTCGCGCCCCTCCCGCGTCGCCTGTCGCAGATCGTCCCGCCGGACCACCAGTCCGCGCCCGGACCGCCCCCGCGCCCGCTGATGGGGGGCGGCGGCCTGCACGGTCGCCGCCAGATGCAGCTTGGTCAGGGCACCCCGCGGACGCACCGCACCGGTCGTGCGTCCGTGCTCGGTACGCGCCCGGGACCGCCGCCCCGCAGCGCCCTCGCCCAGACCGGGAACGCTCAGCATCTTCGTGCGGAACGGCTCGGCAGCGCGTACCGGCTGCTGCTCACCGCCTCCGGCGGACTGCCCCTGCCCCTGCCCGGGCACGGACGGCGCGGGCGTGTCGCCGTCCTCGCCCTCGGGCTGCGGCGGCGTGTCGGGGCCGTCGCCCCGCGGGGGCCGACCGCCGCCACCGGGGCCGTCCGGGTCCGGGTCGTCGTCCTCGCCGCCGTTCTGCTCCAGCGTGTCGTCGAGCTTGTCCTCGTCGAGGCCCGGCGCGTCGAACGGATTGCGCCGGCGGCGGTGGGGGAGCGCGAGCAGGGCCGCCTGCCGCACGTCCTCGGCGAGCACATCCGTACGCCCCGCCCAGGCGGCCAGCGCGGTGGCCGTCCGCGCCATCACGATGTCCGCCCGCATCCCGTCGACCTCGAAGGCCGCGCAGGTGGCCGCGATCTGCCGCAACGCCGCGTCCCCGAGCAGTACTTCGGGCAGCAGCGCACGCGCGGCGACGATCCTCGCCCGCAACGCGTCCTCCTCGTCGGCCCACTTGGCGGCGAAGGCCGCTGGGTCGTCGTCGAACGCGAGACGGCGCCGCACGACCTCGACCCGCTGATCGGTCTCCCGGGACGCGGCGACCTCGACGGTCAGCCCGAAACGGTCGAGCAACTGCGGCCGCAGCTCGCCCTCTTCGGGGTTCATCGTCCCGACGAGCAGGAAACGCGCCGCGTGCCGTACGGAGACGCCCTCGCGCTCGACGTACGAGGCACCCATCGCGGCCGCGTCCAGCAACAGGTCCACGAGGTGGTCGTGGAGCAGGTTGACCTCGTCGACGTAGAGGATCCCGCGATGCGCGTCGGCGAGCAGGCCCGGCTCGAATGCCTTCACGCCCTCCGCGAGCGCCCGCTCGATGTCGAGCGCCCCGACGAGCCGGTCCTCGGACGCGCCGACCGGCAGCTCCACCATGCGGGCGTCCCGCGACACACCGGTCCCGGCCTCATGGGGGCCGTCGGGACACGCCGGGTCGGGCGACTCGGGGGCGCAGGAGAAGCGGCACCCGGAGACGACGTCCACCTCCGGCAGCAGCGCCGAGAGCGCGCGCACGGCGGTGCTCTTCGCGGTGCCCTTCTCTCCCCGTACGAGCACGCCACCGATGTTCGGCGCGACGGAGTTGAGAAGCAGGGCGAGTTGCAGGTCCTGCTGCCCGACGACGGCGGTGAACGGGAAATGCGTGCTCACGGGGCGATCCCTCCTGCGGGTGAATGGGCATGAAAAAGGCGGTCTCGGGACACACCGTTCATCGGCGTCCTCCGGGTGCTCCAGGGGCTCCGGGTGCTCCAGGGGGGATGAAGGGAAGTCCCGACGGTGCGCCCGACTCGATGAGCCGCAGCAACGCGTCGGTGTCCGCGTACTCCTCGATGAGATCGCCGAGGCGGTCGAGCTGTTCCTCGCGCAGCGCCGCGAACCCGGTGTCGGGAGCGGGGACGAAACGCCGGCCGGCGGCCTGTGCGACCTCGGTCAGGAAGCGGCGGCGGAATTCGTCGCTCTCCAGCGAACCGTGCCAGTGGGTGCCCCACACGGCGCCGACCCGGCAGCCGTCCAGGCTGTGTCCCCGGCCATCGGAGATGAACCCCTCGCCACCGTGCACGTCCGCCACGCCGTGGTGGATCTCGTACCCCTCGACCGGGGCACCGAGCGCCTCGCCGACGGGCCGGGCCAGGGTCTTCTCGCGGTCGAAGCGGATGCGTACGGGCAGCAGCCCCAGGCCCTCGACCTGCCCGGCCCGGGACTCGACCTCGTCCTCGATGTGCTCGCCGAGGATCTGGTAGCCACCACAGATGCCGAGGACCGGCCGGCCCTCGGCCGCGCGCCGCACCAGCGCGTCGGCGAGGCCGCGCTCGCGCAGCCAGGCCAGCGCCTTCACGGTGCCGCGGGTGCCCGGCACGACGACGAGATCGGCGTCGGACAGTTCCTCGGCACGGTCCACGAACCTGACGACGACGCCGGGCTCGGCGGCCAGCGCGTCCACATCGGTGAAGTTCGACATCAGGGGCACCGCGCACACCGCGACGCGCAGCACGTCCTCGCCGTGCGGCGGCGCGACGACCGACTCGCGCACGGCGCCGCGCAACGAGACCCGCAGACCGTCCTCCTCGTCGATGCCGAGGCCGTGGGCGAACGGCAGCACCCCGTACGTCGGCCGCCCCGTGATGTCCCGCAGCATGTCCAGGCCCGGCTCCAGCAGCGACACGTCGCCGCGGAACTTGTTGACGAGATAGCCGGCGATCAGCGACTGGTCCTCGGCGGCGAGCAGCGCGGTCGTACCGAAGAACGAGGCGAAGACGCCACCGCGGTCGATGTCGCCGACGACCACCACCGGGAAGCGCGCCGCCCGTGCGATGCCCATGTTCACGATGTCCGTGCGCCGCAGATTGATCTCGGCCGGACTGCCCGCCCCCTCGCAGATCACCGCGTCGTACGTGCCCCGGAGCTCCTCCAGGCACTCCAGGACCGTGGAGAGCAGCGCCTCCTGCCTGCCCCCGTGGTAGCCGCGCGCACTCATCTCGCCGACCGGCTTCCCCATCAGGACGACCTGGCTGGAGCGGTCGCTGCCGGGCTTGAGCAGGACCGGGTTCATCAGCGCGGTCGGCTCGACGCGGGCGGCCTGGGCCTGCATGGCCTGGGCGCGCCCGATTTCGGCACCCTCGCGGGTGACGAACGAGTTCAGCGACATGTTCTGCGCCTTGAAGGGCGCCACCTTCACGCCCCGGCGCACGAGCCAGCGGCAGATACCTGCCGTGACGACGCTCTTGCCCGCGTCGGAAGTGGTTCCGGCGACCAGTAGCCCGCCGCTCATGTGCTTCTCCGTCCTGCGATACGAGGTCCCGCGATACGAGGTCCTGCCCCGTTCGTTGAGGTGATCCGGCGCCCCGCGATCCGTCGTGCGGCGAGGGCCGCGCCGAGCCGTCCCGCCACGCACACGCCGAGGGCCAGCGCACTCACCCGGCGCGACAGCCGCACCGCGCGCTCGATGTCCTCGGTCTCCACCGCCCGGCCCGTCGCCCCGTTGAGCACGGGGCGGTGCTCGACCCGGCCGCCGTACGCGAGGGTCCCGCCGAGCCGTACGCCGAGCGCACCCGCGAACGAGGCCTCCACCGGGCCCGCGTTGGGGCTCGGGTGCTTGGCGGCATCGGCCCGCCAGGCGCGGACCGCTCCACGCGGCCGCCCTCCGGCGGCCACGGCGAGCAGGGCCGTGAGCCGGGCGCCGGGCCAGCCCGCGAGGTCGTCGAGGCGGGCCGAGGCCCAGCCGTAGCGCCGGTGACGGGGCGACTTGTGGCCGACCATGGCGTCGAGGGTGTTGGCGGCCCGGAAGCCGGCCAGTCCGGGGACCCCGGCCAGCGCGCCCCACACCAGGGCGCCGACCACGGCGTCCGAGGTGTTCTCCGCCACGGACTCGACGACGGCGCGGGCGATCTGCGGTCCGTCCAGGGACTGCGGGTCGCGCCCGCACAGATGCGGCAGCCGCTCGCGGGCCAGGTCGATGTCACCGGCCGCCAGGGCGTCGCCGATGGCCCGCGCCTCACGCCCCAGGGACGTACCGCCGACGACAGACCAGGTGGTGGCCGCGGTCAGTGCCACGGAGGCGGCGGGGCTGCGGTGTACGGCACGGGTGATCAGCGCGGCACCACCCGCGGCGCCTCCGGCGCAGACGAGGGTGTGCAGCGCGCCCCAGCCGCGGTGGTCGCGCCACAGACGGCGCTCGACGCCCGCTGCGGCCCGCCCGAAGGCGGCGACCGGGTGCCCCCTGCGGGGGTCACCGAGCAGCAGATCGCCGATCAGACCGGCCGTGGCGCCGTACGCGAAGATGCGGTCGGCTCGCACGGCTCAGCCGGCCGTCGCGCCTCGGCGGACCTTCGTACAGGCGGCTCTCGTCGAGAGCGCCGAAACAGCGGACGCACGGCAGCCAGGCATGGCGATATGTCCTCACTCAGGGTCCGCGCCCTGGTTCGACGTGACCGGCGACGAGAGTCTCCTGGCTCCCGGATCCGCGATTCCCCCGGCCTTCCAGCCCGCTCGCGCGTGCCGTGACTTCCGGTGTGGGGGACCGCTCCCCGGTGACAGTGGCGGGACCGCGCCGGATTCGCACCGGCTTCCTCTGCTGTCGCCGTAATTGGCTCCGGCAGTCCACCACGCTCCGCGAACGCCCGTCAACCTGCCGTTGACCTGCGGCGGCGCAGTGTGCTGAGACGCACATCGGGCCGGACACATGTGGTGTCCGGCCCGACGGGGGAGCGTGCGCGGGAGTGGCTCAGGCGACGATCAGATAGATCCCGTACGCGACGGCCGCGGCGCACAGCGCGAAGCAGACGTACGCGCCGGCGCGGGCCAGCAGCAGCGAGCCGCCGGAGCCGCCCTGCGCCGCCGGTTCCGGCTGCTTGGAGAGGCCGACGATGCCCAGGGTGAAGAGGCCCACCAGCGCGACGGTGACAACGAGGGAGACGCCGAATACGGAGCCGAGGGCTGCCCAGTCGATGTTCATGCTGAATCCTTAGACGGCTGACCTGTCGGCCGGCTCAGACGGTGGCGGGTCGCGCCGGGTCCTGGGTGGTCCCGGCCGGGGCCGGAATCGTGGTCATGAGGTTCTGGGCCGGTGCCTGGACCGTGGCCGAGGCCGTGGTGGGCGGCGGGCTGACGGCGGCGATGGCCGTGGTGACGACGCCCGCGGGCTCGGCGTCGCCGTCCGTCGGCGCGACATCGCCGTGGCCGACCGGCTTGCGGCGCGACACCAGCCAGATCGCACCGGAGCCCGCGACCAGCAGCGCCGCGACGACGACGACGCCCCAGGTGCCCTGCTTGGTGAGGAGCTCCGCGCCCGCGCCGACCAGACCCGCGGCCGGCAGGGTCAGACCCCAGGCGACGAACATCCGGGTGGCGGTGGACCAGCGGACCACACCGCCCTGGCGGCCGAGGCCCGCGCCCATCACGGCGCCGGAGCAGGACTGGGTGGTGGAGAGGGAGAAACCGAGGTGCGAGGAGGCCAGGATGACCGTGGCCGCACTGGTCTGGGCGGCGAAGCCCTGCGGCGGCTTGAGGTCGGTGAGGCCGCTGCCCATGGTGCGGATGATGCGCCAGCCGCCCAGGTAGGTGCCGAGAGCGATGGCCGCACCGGCGCAGACGATGACCCAGACCGGCGGGTTGGCGCCCGGGTTCAGGACGCCGCCGGTGACCAGGGCCAGGGTGATGATGCCCATGGTCTTCTGTGCGTCGTTGGTGCCGTGGGCGAGGGAGACCAGCCCGGCCGAGGCGATCTGGCCGGCCCGGTAACCCTTGGCGGTGGCCTTCTCCTGGGCGTCGTTGCGGACCTTCCCGCCGATCCGGTACGTCAGCCTGGTGGCCAGCAGCGCGGCCAGACCGGCGACGATCGGGGCGGCGAGGGCGGGGAGCAGCACCTTGGTGACGACGGTGCCGCCGTTGACGGACGACCAGCCCGCCGACATCACGGCCGCGCCGATCAGGCCGCCGAACAGGGCGTGCGAGGAGCTGGACGGCAGTCCGACCAGCCAGGTCAGCAGATTCCACAGGATGGCGCCGACGAGTGCCGCGAAGATGACTTCTGTTCGCAGCCCGTCCTCGTTGATGATCCCGCCGGAGATCGTCTTGGCGACCTCCACCGACAGGAACGCGCCGACGAGATTGAGAACGGCGGACATGGCCACCGCTGTCTTTGGTCTGAGTGCACCGGTCGAGATGGTGGTCGCCATCGCGTTCGCGGTGTCGTGGAAACCGTTCGTGAAATCGAACACTAGAGCTGTCACGATCACAATCGCGAGTAGCAGCGTGATGTGTTCCATCTACCCAGGCAATCGTTCGACGTCATTGGCATGTGGACCGTAGGCAACCTGGGTGAACGGAAGATGAACTGAGCAGGGCGCTGTGGTGATCCAAAGCGGAGCGGAGTCGTTCCGCTTGTTCCCGAAGCCGTTCCCGCAGGGGCGCGGCCCGGCTCTCAGGCGGGTGCGGTCCGGCTTCCCGGCGAGGTGCGACTGTGGCCGATCGCATACCCGTTCGCCTCCGGGGCTGACAGGATCGGCGCATGAGCGATCAGCAGCGGGACGCGATCGGACGGGCCTGGGACGGTGTCGTCGCCACCGCCCGGAGAACGGCGGCCGAGGGCCTCGTCGTCGGGACCTCGGGAAACGTGTCGGCACGGGTCGGCGACACCATCCTGGTCACGCCGAGCGGAGTGCCGTACGACCGGCTGGGCCCCGAGGACGCCGTCGGCGTCGATCCGGAGGGCAACCGCGTACTCGGCGAACTGGCCCCGACCAGTGAACTTCCGCTCCACCTCGCCGTCTACCGGAACACCGACGCGGCCGCCGTCGTGCACACCCACGCGGTGCACGCCACGGCCGTCTCCACTCTGGTGCCCGAGGTCCCGTCGGTCCACTACGCCGCCGCCATGCTGGGCGGCCCCGTCCGCGTCGCCCCCTACACGCGCTACGGCACCGAGGAACTGGCCGAGAACATGCTCGCCGCCCTGCGGGGCCGCACGGGCTGCCTGCTCCAGAACCACGGAACCGTCACCTACGGAGCCACCCTGGACCAGGCGTACGACCGGACCGCCCAGCTGGAATGGCTCTGCCGGCTCTGGCTCGCCGCGAGCTCCGTCCCCGGACGCAGCCCGAACCTGCTCTCCCCGGAGCAGCTGCACGATGTGCAGGAGGCGCTCAAGGGCTACGGACAACCTGGCTGACCCGGCCCGGTCCACCGGACGGCCCAGGCCGTGCCCGTAAAGTCCCGTCTGGCTTACGGCGTCTGGCACGCACGCTCGCGGCGTTGTCGGAATCGCCCTCGTACACCCGGTACGAGGGCGATCCTCCGCCTTGCGATCGCACGCACCAGACGCCGCGAGCCACGCCCTCCAGGCGTACGACGGGACTTCACGGACACGGCCCAGGCCTGTCCCGTCCACTGGCAGGGTCCCGCACCCCCCGCGACACTGAAGCGGTGCGCCCGGCAACAGTTACGGCAGCAGCCGTCACCACGATCCTCGGCGTCGGTGCGGCAGCGGTCGCGGCCGGCCGGTACGCCAGCGACGCCGCCCTCAGGGCGCCGTCCGGACGACCGCTCCCCGCCGACCGCAGACTCACCGTGCACGCCACGGCGGCCGGGCAGGTCACCCTGACCCGCTCCTTCGCCGCCCTGCGACCCGGTATGTACGGACTGGTGGGCAAGGGCGTCCACGCGGTGGTCGGCCCGGTGATCGAGCACGCCCACCACGCCCCCGACACCGTCGTCCGCAGACTGGAACGCGTCGACCGCGGCAGCCTGGAGACCGGCGCCAAGGTCCGCGTCACCCCGCAGCTGTACAGCGGCGACCCGTCCTCGGCCCTCGGCCTGGGCCACCGGGAGGTCGAGATCCCCGGCGAACTCGGCGCCCTGCCCGCATGGTTCCTGCCCGGCCCCCGCGACACCTGGGTCATCACCGTGCACGGCCTCGGCACCACCAGGGAACACCCCATGAACGTCATGAGGTTCCTGCACGACCTGCGGCTGCCCGTGCTCGACCTGGCCTACCGCGGCGACGCCGGAGCCCCGCGTTCCCCCGACGGCCTCGCCCATCTCGGCGAATCCGAGTGGCGCGACCTGGACGCCGCGATCCGCTTCGCCGTGCGGTACGGGGCCGAGAAGGTCGTCCTGCACGGCTGGTCCACCGGCGCCTCGATGGCGCTGCACGCGGCCGTCAACTCCGCGTTGCGCGACCGGATCTGCGGTCTTGTCCTCGACTCCCCGGTGCTGGACTGGGCCGCCACGCTGCGCGCCCTGGCCGTCGCCCGCGGCGTCCCGGCCGCCCTGCTGCCGCTCGCCCTCCGGGCCGCCCAGGGGCAGACCGGACTGCACGGAGCCCGGCTGCTGGACGGCTCCCTCGCATCGGCGCTGCACGTCCCGACCCTGATCTTCCACGGGCCCGACGACAGACTCGCCCCCTGGCAGCCGTCCCGCGATCTCGCCGCCCGCCGCCCGGACCTGATCGCCCTGCACGCCGTACCGCAGGCTCCGCATGCGGCGATGTGGAATGCCGATCCGGCCCACTACGAGGAGACCCTGCGCCGCTTCCTGACGCCCCTGATGTGAGCCGATGCGAGGGATCGGCCGATTGGTCCCGGGCCCCGTCCCACCGGCCCCTACACCGGGAATTCGGGTTCCGTTTGGGCTTTCGGGCCGTCAGGGGCAAGACTGCTCCCGTGACGTCCCGTAACCCGCGCGACTCCAGGCTGCGACTTGTCCGCCCGCGACCCCTTGCCACCGCTCGCAAGGCCGTGACCACCCGGCGCACCAGGCCGGCACCCCGCCCACCGGAGGGCACTCCGCCCCGGTCGGAACTGGCCCGGCAGGCCAGGACGGCCCTCGCCGACGCCGTACGGATCGCCCGCTGGGCAGCCGACGGCGCGATCCCCGGCGCACCACCGCTCGCCGCCCAGGCACTCCAACGGGCCGCGACAGCTCTGGAATTGTCCCCGGCCCAGGTGCGCTCCGGCTGGGACCGGGCCAGGCTCGCCGGCCTCGTCGAACTGCACGGCGACACCGCACGCCCCGGCTGGCGGCTGCGCGCCTGGGACCGCGACGACTCCGCCGTGCTCCGCGGCTGGGTGGCGCTCTTCGACGCCTGGTCGCTCGTCCACCCGGCGCCCGCGGACATCGAGTCCACCGCGGTCGCCGAGGCCGTCGAGGCAGTGCCGCAGGTCCTCTCCCTCCTCCAGCTATCGGCGGGCCCGGTCACCGTGCCCGCCCTGCTGGACCTGCTCGGCCAGCGCGTCGCGGAACTCCGCGAGGAGCGCTGCGAGGTGCCCTACGGACCCCAGCCGCTGCCCGCACCGGCCGAATCCGCACCCGCCGCACACCCCGCCGCCCTGGTGGCGCTGCTGCTGGACTGGGCCCTGGAGGGGCTGGCCGCGGTCGGCGCGCTCACCCTCGGCACCGGACACGCCACCCTCACCCCGCTCGGCAACTGGGCGGTCTGGGTCAAGCTGGAACAGATCTGCGTCGCGGCCCAGAGCCCGGCCGGGAACATCGAGCAGTCCGCCGCCGACATGCTGCTCGGCTGCGCCCGGCTCACCCCCGGCCCGGCCCGCGACGAATACCGGGCCTGGCTGGCCGCCCGCCCCGTCGGCAGCGCCGTCGCCGAACTCCTCGCCGTCGCCCGCGGCGAGGACGCGCTCCTGCGGGGGCTCGCCTTCGAGGCGCTCCGGGTCGTCGGCGCCCCGGCCGAGCCCGAGGTCCGCTCCGTCGTCGCCGACCCCTCGCTGCGCCCCTACGCGCTGCTCTGGCTGGCCGAGTACGACGGAACCGACCCCGAGGACGCCCAGGACGTCCTCAGCCGGGAGGAGGCCACCTGGCTCTGGGTCGACACCGCGGCGGCCGTCGCCGACCACGGCGAGACCGGGCTGCTGGTCCGCCATCTCGACTCGGCCGTCCAGGGCACGGTGCCGGCCCTGCTGGACGAGGTACGGGCCGTCGGCCACCCGCGCACCGTGCAGGTGCTGGTGGCCCTGGCCGCCGCGCACCCGGACCCCGCGCTCGCCAAGGCGGTGCGACGGGCCGCGTTCCAGGTGCACACCGGCGGCGCCTGACACGCCGCGCCGGACGGGCCCCGCCCCGGGGCCCGTCCAGCCGTCAGTCCGCCGACCCCGGTGCGTACGTACCGAAGCTCCACACATTGCCCTCGGCGTCCCGCGCCATGTAGTCGCGCGAGCCGTAGTCCTGATCGGTGGGCGGCATCAGGATCTCCACCCCGTGCTCCACGGCCCTGGCATGATGCGCGTCCACCTCGTCCACCACGACGTAGACACCGGCGGGGCCCGCGCCCTGCATCGCCTTGGCGAAGACGCCCTCGCGGCCCTTGGAGCCCAGCATCACCCTGCCGTTGCCGCAGGACAGCTCGGCATGGAGCACCTGGCCGCCCTCGCCCTCGTACACCGCTTCCTCGGTGAAGCCGAGGCCCTCCGTCAGTGTCCTGATCGCGGCCTTCGCGTCGTCGTAGAGAATCGTCGGATAGATCGTCGGAACGCCGGCCGGTGCGCCTTCCATGACGCTCACCCCTTTTCGTACTCCCGTGACCCGCTTCTGTGATCTGCGTCTCAGTCTTCCATCCGTCACTGACAACGGCCTGGCGCGGCTTCCACAGCACGGCTCCGGGACTCAGCGGAAGGTGTTGCAGTCGGCCATGTCGCCGCTGCGGAAGCCGGTGGTGAACCACTGCCGGCGCTGCGCGGCCGAGCCGTGCGTCCAGGTCTCCGGCGTGACCCGGCCCTGGAACTTCTCCTGGATCCGGTCGTCGCCGACCGCGGCCGCCGCGTCGAGCCCGTCCCGGATGTCCGCCTGCGTCAGCGAGGTGATCAGCGGCCGCCCGGTCGATTCGTCGGGTGTGGTCGTCGCGTGATGCGCCCAGACCCCGGCATAGCAGTCCGCCTGCAGCTCCACCCGGACCGCGTTGCTGTTCTCGCCGGTCCGGCCGTCCTGGGACCGTTCCAGCGTCCCCATCAGGTCCTGCACATGGTGTCCGTTGACCACGGCCACGGTCCGGCAGTCGTCCCTGGTGTTCGCGTCCTGCCCGGTCCGGCAGGACTGTTCCACCTGTGCCGCCGTCGAGGCGGTCGGCGTCGTGTCCGGGCCGCCGGACGAGAGGCCGGGCTGATCGGGGCCGACACCGAAGAGCAGCCCCAGGATCAGCGCGATGATGCCGACGATGCCGCCGCCCACGGTGGCCCTGCCGCCCGGGATCCGGCTGCCGCGCACGTCCTGGACCTCGGGCGTGTCCAGGTCGGCGTCGTCGTCGAACTGCATGGGGCACCACCCTCCGCTCCGGCCGCGGTGATCCCACCGCCTCCGCACCTCCGCCGAGTATTGGATAGTTCACACCGCTATGCCCTTTTTCGTCGCGCGGTGGAGTGGAGCGGCGACGCCGGGCAACCACCCGGCAAGTGTCATGGATGCATGCGGAAAAGCAGTTGCACACCGCCAGTAGAATGGCCCGCATGGCAATTCTCCTTGTGCATTAGCGGCGTCGAGACACCTCCGCCCTCGTCCCGTAACCGCCGTCCAACCGCCCTGGAGTTTTACCGTGATCACCGCTTCCGGCATCGAGCTGCGTGCCGGCGCCCGCATCCTCATCGAGTCCGCCTCCTTCCGCATCGCCAAGGGCGACCGCATCGGCCTCGTCGGCCGCAACGGAGCGGGCAAGACCACGCTCACCAAGTGCCTCGCGGGCGAGGGCAACCCCGTCGGCGGCACCATCACCCGCTCCGGCGAGGTGGGCTACCTCCCGCAGGACCCCCGCACCGGCGACCTCGACGTGCTGGCCCGCGACCGCGTCCTCTCCGCCCGCGGCCTCGACGAGATCCTGCGCAAGATGCGGGAGAACGAGGAGCGGATGGCGACCGGCAAGGGCGCCACCCGCGAGAAGGCGATGAAGAAGTACGAGCGCCTGGAGACGGAGTTCCTCACCAAGGGCGGATACGCCGCCGAGGCCGAGGCCGCCACCATCGCCGCCGCGCTCAGCCTGCCCGACCGGGTGCTCGGACAGCCGCTCCATACGCTCTCCGGCGGTCAGCGCCGCCGCGTCGAGCTGGCCCGCATCCTCTTCTCGGACGCCGACATCCTGCTGCTCGACGAGCCGACCAACCACCTCGACGCCGACTCGATCGTCTGGCTGCGCGACTACCTCAAGACCTACCGCGGCGGCTTCATCGTGATCTCCCACGATGCCGAGCTCGTCGAGACGGTCGTCAACAAGGTCTTCTATCTCGACGCCAACCGCTCGCAGATCGACATCTACAACATGGGGTGGAAGCTCTACCAGCAGCAGCGCGAGGCCGACGAGAAGCGCCGCAAGCGCGAGCGGCAGAACGCCGAGAAGAAGGCCGCGGCCCTCAACTCGCAGGCCGACAAGATGCGTGCCAAGGCCACCAAGACCGTCGCCGCGCAGAACATGGCCAAGCGCGCCGAGCGACTGCTCTCCGGTCTGGAGGCCGTCCGGGTCTCCGACAAGGTCGCCAAGCTCCGCTTCCCCGAGCCCGCCCCCTGCGGCAAGACCCCCCTGATGGCGGAGGGCCTGTCCAAGTCGTACGGCTCTCTCGAGATCTTCACCGATGTGGACCTCGCCATCGACAAGGGCTCCCGGGTCGTCATCCTCGGCCTCAACGGCGCGGGCAAGACCACACTGCTGCGGCTCCTCGGCGGTGCCGAGAAGCCCGACACGGGCGACGTGATCGAGGGCCACGGCCTCAAGCTCGGCTACTACGCCCAGGAGCACGAGACGCTCGACCCGGACCGCTCCGTCCTGGAGAACATGCGCTCCGCGGCGCCCGACCTCGACCTCGTCGAGGTCCGCAAGACGCTGGGCTCCTTCCTCTTCTCCGGTGACGACGTCGACAAGCCCGCCGGCGTCCTCTCCGGCGGTGAGAAGACCCGTCTCGCGCTGGCGACCCTGGTGGTCTCCTCCGCCAATGTGCTGCTCCTGGACGAGCCGACGAACAACCTCGACCCGGCCAGCCGCGAGGAGATCCTCGGTGCGCTGCGCACGTACAAGGGCGCCGTCGTCCTCGTCACGCACGACGAGGGGGCGGTCGAGGCCCTCCAGCCGGAGCGCATCATCCTGCTGCCCGACGGTGTCGAGGACCTCTGGGGCGCGGACTACCAGGACCTGGTCGCACTGGCCTGATCCCGCCCCGCCGCCGTCTGATCCACTCCGTCTGGATCATTCGGCCTACGTGTGATCCATCATCTGCGTGAGTACGTCTCGTACCCCCGGGGTGCGCCCGGCAGATACCTGCCGGGCGCACCCATATGGGGGCCGCGCACCCCGTGTGGCCCTGACCTGCCGGTTCGTCCCGGACTCTGCCCCGCCTGCCGCCACAACCCCGCGGAATGCGGGATTCCGGTCGTGTCGGCCCGTTCCCTGGCCGGGAACCGGGTTGCACGGACCTTGCCGAATGGGTGGCCAGGAAGCTCTCGAGGGGTGATCATGAGAGTCCAGAGCGCACTTCCCATGAGGAGGCACGGGTGGCCGAGACTCTGAAGAAGGGCAGCCGGGTTACCGGCGCCGCGCGCGACAAGCTCGCGGCAGACCTGAAGAAGAAGTACGACTCCGGTGCGAGCATCCGGGCGTTGGCCGAAGAGACCGGCCGCTCCTACGGATTCGTCCACCGGATGCTCAGTGAGTCCGGAGTCACGCTGCGGGGACGTGGCGGAGCGACGCGGGGCAAGAAGGCCGCCACGGCCTGACGGCCCCGGGGGCAGGCCGTCCGGCCCGTCCCGGGGCTCACCGGTTTCGGCGGTGGCCACCCGGTCGGCAGTGATGCCGACCGGGTGGTTACTGTTCAGTCACTTAGCTCTGCATGCTGACTGAACCGATCCGGAGGCGCCCCATGACCTCGCTCGACTCTGTGCTCGACAAGGACGGCGTACGACTCACCGTCGACGACGCGGTCGCCACGGTGACCCTCACCAATCCGGCCAAGCGCAACGCTCAGTCCCCCGCTCTGTGGCGGGCGTTGACGGAGGCCGGACGGGCGCTGCCCGGAAGTGTGCGGGTCGTCGTGCTCCGCGGTGAGGGCAAGTCCTTCTCCGCGGGCCTCGACCGGCAGGCGTTCACCCCCGAGGGGTTCGACGGTGAGCCGTCCTTCCTCGACATGGCGCGCGGCCCGGAGGCCGAGCTCGACGCGACCATCGCCGAGTACCAGGAGGCGTTCACCTGGTGGCGCCGCAACGACATCGTGTCGATCGCGGCTGTCCAGGGGCATGCGATCGGTGCCGGCTTCCAGCTCGCCCTCGCCTGCGATCTGCGGATCGTCGCCGAGGACGTGCAGTTCGCCATGCGCGAGACCAGCCTCGGCCTGGTGCCCGACCTCACCGGCACGCACCCCCTGGTGAACCTGGTGGGGTACGCCCGCGCGCTCGAAATCTGCGCCACGGGCCGCTTTCTGCACGCCGAGGAGGCCGAGCGCACCGGCCTGGCCAACCTCGTCGTCCCCGCCGGTGAGCTGGACGCCGCGGCCCGCGATCTGGCGGGCGCGCTGCTGGCCGCCCCGCGCGACGCCGTCGTGGAGACCAAAGCGCTGCTGAGCGGTGCCGTCTCCCGTGGTTACGAGGAGCAGCGCGTCGCCGAACGCGCCGCGCAGGGCCGCCGGCTGCGCGATCTGGCAGGCATCACCGACTGAGACCGACCGGCAATTGGGGGGCGGGCCCGGCCCCCGGGTCCGCCCCACGCTCAGCTCTGCTCCACCACCGCGGTGACCAGCACCGCGACCGAGGGATTCCCCTCCACCGCGGCGGCCACGGCGCCCCGCACCGCACGGGCCACGTCCAGCGCCCGGTGGCCCGGGTCCGTCGCCAGCTCGACCCGCACATGGCCCGGACCCGTGTGCACCGCATGACCCAGCACCCGGGTCAGCGTCACCACACCCGGAACACCCGCCGCCGCGGTCCCCGCCACCCCCTCCGCCTGCGTCCCGCGCACCTCGGCCGGGGTGGGAGCCGGTCGTTCGGGCGGCGTGTCCAGCAGTTCCGTCACCCGGACGTCCACCGCGGCGACCACCAGGCCCAGCCGCTGCCCGGCCGCCGTCAGCAGCGCCGAGCGCAGCGCCTCGGCCGCGGCGGGCAGCGGCTGACCGGACACGGCCGACATGGTCGCCTCGATCCGCAGCGGCCCCGGCGGCAGCGCGCTCGGCGGCGGCTCCACCTCCGCGTCCGGCGCCCCGTCCGGATCGGCCACCGAGATCCTGAGATCCCGGAGCACGGGGCCGGGGCCCGGTCCCGCCACCGCGCCGCGCAGCACCGTGACCGCGGCCCGCTCGGAGATCCAGGACCCGTCCGCCGGACCGCCCAGCGGAAGCAGCCGGCCGAGGCCGAGCCGTTGCCGGACCGCCGCTGTCCATCCGTCGGTCCTGCGCGGACCGTCAGCCGTCGTCATTTCCCCAGCCTGCCGCATCCACGGCGCGGAACGGGGCAAGCGCACCTAATGTGTGCAAAGAGGTCCAATCTGCCCCGAAGGGAAATACGGCGATGACCGACACCACACAGCGGAACCGGCCCGAGAGCCCCGACAAGGAATCGAGTCCGCTCACCAAGCGCGGCGGGGGAGCCCCCGCCACTCGTGGCCGTACGACCATCGCCGACGGCGTGGTCGAGAAGATCGCGGGAATGGCGGCACGCGATGTGGTCGGCGTCCACGCGATGGGCAGCGGTTTCTCGCGCACCTTCGGAGCGGTGCGCGACCGGGTACCCGGTGGCGGCAAGTCCGTCACCCGCGGGGTGAAGGCGGAGGTCGGTGAGTCCCAGACCGCGCTCGACCTGGAGATCGTGGTCGACTACGGCGTTTCGATCGCCGATGTCGCCCGTGACGTACGGGAGAACGTGGTCGCGGCGGTCGAGCGGATGACCGGGTTGGAGGTCGTCGAGGTCAATATCGCGGTGAGCGACGTGAAACTGCCCGACGAGGCCGACGACGAGGACCAGCCCGAGCCACGTCTCCAGTAGGTTGCCGGGGCGAGGCAGTTGAGGAGCGCACGATGAGCATGGCTGTGGTCGGCATGGTGGCCGGCATGGCGCTCGCATTCGCCGGGTTCTTCGGCGGATTCGGGGCCTTCCTGATGGTGGCCGCCCTGGGAGCGGTCGGCTTCGTCGCCGGCCGCTTCCTGGAGGGCGACCTGGAGTTCGGCGACTTCTTCCGGAGTCGCGAGCGCGGCGACCGACGGCGGTGACGGCGTTGTCGGGGGTGAGCGGACGGATCGCGGCCGGCGAGCGCGGGGAGACCCGGATCGCCGACCGGGTGGTCGCGAAGATCGCCGCACAGGCCGCGAAGGAGGCGATCGACGAGCCTCCGGAGGGAGGCAACGCACCGCGCGCCACGGTCACGGTGCACCGTGACACCGCCCGGGTGCGGGTGAGCCTGGAGCTCGGATACCCCTCGGACATCGGTCGCCAGTGCGGCGGGGTGCGTCGGCACGTCGCCGAGCGGGTAAAGGCGTTGGCGGGGATGGAAGTGCCCGAGGTGGCCGTACAGGTCGAGCGCCTGCATCCGACGGGAGTGGGCATCGCGGCACAGGGGAGGATCCGATGACCGAACCCCACGAACCGGAGCACCGTACGCGACGACCGCCCACCACCGGTCCCGTCGAAGAGGCCGCGAAGGGGGATGTGCTCGAAGGAAAGGGGGACGGGCCCGAACTCGACCAGTCCGCCTCGTCCGCCGCGTACGACCCGGTGCCCGCGCAGCAGGACGGCGCGGTCAGGGCGGGCCGTTTCTGGTCCGCGCGCCGCGTCCCCGCGGCGCTCCTCGCCCTCGTGGTCCTCGGCGGCAGTGGCCTGCTGCTCTACGACGTGGCGGCGGTGCGGGCCGACCGCCCCGCGATGCACTGGCGCCGGTCGCTGGCCGACGAGCTCGCCGCGCGTCCGCTGGAGAGCGCCTGGCTGCTCGCCGCCGCCGCGGCAGCCGTGGCGATCGGCCTGTGGCTGCTCGCGCTCGCCGGCACCCCCGGACTCCGCGACCTGCTGCCGATGCGCCGCGACCGCCCCGGCGTACGGGCCGCCCTCGACCGGTCCGCGGCCGCCCTGGTCCTGCGCGACCGGGCCGTCGAGGTGTCCGGAGTGCAGTCGGTGCGGGTCCGGATGGGCCGGGGCAGGGCGGTGGTGCGCGCCGTGTCGCACTTCCGCGAACTCGACGACGTACGGGCCGATCTGGACACCGTGCTCGGGACCGGCATCAGGGAACTGGGGCTGGCCAGGCCGCCGAGCCTGTCCGTACATGTCCGCCGGCCGACGAAGAAGGGGTGAGCCCGTTGCTCAGGACCGTCAACCGGGTACTGCTCGGCCTCGCCGGGCTGGTACTGATCTGCGGCGGCGGCGCGGTGCTCGCCGCCGGTCTCGGCCTGGCCGTGCCGTCCTGGTGGCCCTGGTACGGCAAGCGCGATGTGCTCATCAGCGAGGCCGACCGGGACCGCTGGCGCGACCAGGGCTGGTGGTGGCCGACGGTCATCGCCGTCCTCGCCGTCGTGGTCGTCCTCGCCCTGTGGTGGCTGCTGGCCCAGCTGCGCCGCGCCCGCCTCGCCGAGGTGCTGGTGGACAGCGGCGACGGCGAGGGGGCGCTGCTGCGGGGCCGGGCCCTGGAGGGGGTGCTCGCCGACGAGGCGGGGACGCTGGACGGAGTGGCCCGCGCCCAGGTCGCGCTGACCGGCCGGCGCAGCTCGCCGCACGCCAGGATCCGCCTGCTGATGGAGCCGCACGCGGCGCCGGACGAGGCGCTCGGCCGCCTCACCGACGAGGCGCTGGCCCATGCGCGGGATTCGGCGGGGCTGGCCGAGCTGCCCGCCGAGGTGCGGCTGAGGGCGGTCAAGCATCGTGCGGAGAGGGTGAGCTGACGGCCGCTGCCGTGGTTCTCCCGGTCGCCGAACCGTTCCCGCCGCCGGGGCCGTTCGGGTCGGCGACCGGGGACGGGCTCCGGTTCAGAAACCGTGCCGGGAGCCGCCGTCGACCGGCACCATGATGCCCGTCAGATACGACGCCGCGGGCGAGAGCAGGAACGCCGCGGTCCGGCCGAACTCCTCCGGAGTGCCGTAGCGGCGCAGCGGAATCCGTGCCTCGTTGGCCGCCCGGGAGGCCTCCGCGTCGCCCGAGAGGGCATCCAGTTCACGGACCCGGTCCGTGTCGATCCGGGCCGGCAGCACGCCCACCACCCGGATGCCGCGGGGACCGAGCTCGTCGGCCAGGGACTTGGCGAAACCGGCCAGGCCGGGACGCAGACCGTTGGAGATGGTCAGCCCGGCGATCGGCTCGTGCACGGAGCCGGAGAGCACGAAGCCGATGACACCGCCCTCGCCGAGCACGGACGCCGCCGCCCTGGCGAGACGTACCGCGCCCAGGAACACCGACTCGAAGGCCGACTGCCACTGCTCGTCGGTGTTGTCGGCGAGGAAACCGGGCGCCGGCCCGCCGACGCTGATGAGAATGCCGTCGAGCCGCCCGAACCGCTCGTGCGCCGCGTCCACCAGACGCCGCGCGGACGTGGGGTCGGCGTTGTCGGCGGCGAGGCCGACCGCGTCCGGCCCCAGTTCGGCGGCGGCCGCCTCGGCCCGCTTCTCGTCCCGGCCGGTGATGATCACCCGCGCCCCGTCGTCGGCGAGCACCCGCGCCGTGGCGTTGCCCAGCCCCCGGGTCCCTCCGGTGACGATGTACACACGGTCCTTCAGTCCAAGATCCATGGCCCTTATCCTGCCGCGTCGGGCTCCAACGTGTCCTCCCCGGCCAGTGCCATGGCGGTGCCCACGAGGCCGATGTGGCTGAACGCCTGCGGGAAGTTGCCCAGCTGACGGTGCGCGACGGTGTCGTACTCCTCGGCGAGCAGCCCCACATCGTTACGGAGCGCCAGGAGCCGCTCGAAGAGATCTCTGGCCTCCTCGGCGCGCCCGGTCAGGCGCAGGGCGTCGGCCAGCCAGAACGAGCACGCCAGAAAGGCCCCCTCACTGCCGGGCAGCCCGTCGATCGAGGCGCCGTCCGTGCTGTAGCGGCGGACCAGGCAGTCTCTGCCCAGCTCGGCCCGGACCGCGTCGACCGTTCCGATCACCCGGGGATCGTCCGGCGGCAGAAAACCGGTCCGGGGGATCAGCAGCGTCGCGGCGTCCAGGTTCCGTGAGCCGTAGGACTGCGTGAAGGTGTTCCGTTCCGGGTCGTACCCCTTCTCGCACACCTCCCGGTGCACGGCGTCCCGCATCGCCCGCCACCGGTCGGCGTCGCCGGCCAGCGAGGGGTCCTTCTCCAGGGTGCGCACGGCACGGTCGGCGGCGACCCAGGCCATCACCTTGGAGTGCACGAAGTGACGGCGCTGGCCGCGGATCTCCCACAGCCCCTCGTCCGGCTCGCGCCAGGTGGACTCCAGGAAGCCGAGCAGGCTGAGCTGGAGACTCCAGGCGTGCGGCTTGTCGTCCAGACCCGCCTCACGCGCGAGGCGCAATGAGTCGATGACCTCCCCGTACACATCGAGCTGGCGCTGGCGGACCGCGGCGTTGCCGATCCGGACCGGGGCCGAGCTCTCGTATCCGCGCAGCCACGACAGCTCCGCCTCGGGCAGTCTGCGTTCGCCCGCGAGGCCGTACATGATCTGGAGGTCGGCCGGGTCCCCGGCGACCGCCCGCAGCAGCCAGTCCCGCCAGGCGGCGGCCTCCTCCAGGTAGCCGGCCGAGATGAGGGCGCCGAGGGTCAGTGTGGAGTCCCGCAGCCAGCAGAAGCGGTAGTCCCAGTTCCGTACGCCCCCGATCTCTTCCGGCAGCGAGGTGGTGGGCGCCGCCACGATGCCGCCGGTCGGGCCGAAGGTGAGCGCCTTCAGCGTGATCAGCGAGCGGATCACCGCTTCCCGGTAAGGGCCCCGGTACTTGCACCGCGCGGACCACTCCGCCCAGTCGGACAGGGTGCTCTCCAGCGCCTGGTACGGGTCGACCAGATCGGGACGGGGCGAGTGCGAGGGATGCCAGGTCAGTACGAACGCCACCTTCTCGCCCGCGGAGACGGTGAACGACGAGCAGGTGGAGAACTGCTGGCCCCATGTCTTGACCGGCGGTTCGCTGCGCAGCCAGGCCGAGTCCGGCCCCGCGACCGCCACCCGGTGCCCCTGCGAGCGGCGCACCCACGGCACGACCGAGCCGAAGTCGAAGCGCAGCCGGATCACGGAGCTCATCTCGACGGTGCCGCTGATGCCCTCGATGATCCGCATGACATCGGGTTCCCGGTCGCGCTGCGGCATGAAGTCGATGACCTTGACCGCGCCGGTGCGGGTCTCCCAGAACGTCTCCAGGACGAGGGACTCACCCGCGTAGCCGCGCCGGGTACAGGCCTCCGCGCCTTTCGGGGCGATCCGCCAGTGGCCGTTGTCCTCGTCGCCGAGCAGGGCGGCGAAGCAGGCACCCGAGTCGAAGCGCGGCAGACAGAGCCAATCGACAGAACCGTTTCTGCCGACCAGGGCGGCTGTCTGGAGATCGCCGATGAGGGCGTAGTCCTCGATGCGTGGGGTCACGTTCTGGCGTGTTCCCGAACCTGGGCCTCGTTAAGCAATCCCGGGCGGCGGGGGTCACCCGGCCGGTACGCCCCGGCCCGCATCCGGCGGACACGGCATCAGGCCGTGGCGGGTTCCGGCCTCTCCGGCTCGGCGGGCTGCTGCTCCCCGGCGGCGGCCTTGGCCGCAGCCTCCGCCCGGTCGCGTTTCTCCCTGCGGGCCAGGACCACGTACCCGACCGGGACACCGGCGGCGAAGAGCCACCACTGCACGGCGTACGCCATGTGCGGGCCGATCGAGCCGTCGTCCGGGGCCTCGATCAGTTCCGGGGAGTCGCCGACGGGCTCGGGCGCGGTCTGCTCGATGTAGCCGCCGAGCACCGGCCGGGAGAGCCTCTTGGCCTCCTGGGCGCTGCTGATCAGCATCACTTGGCGGTCCGGCAGGTCCGAGATGTCCTTGATGCCGCTGGCGCTCGTCGTCTCGTCGGCCTTGAGCCGTCCGGTGACGGTCACCTCGCCCCCGGGCACGGCCGGTACGTCGGGGAACGCCTGCTGGCTGGCCGCGGAGGGCACCCAGCCGCGGTTGACCAGGACCGTGCCGCCGCCCTTGAGGTCGAGCGGGATCAGCACATGGACGCCGATCCGGCCGTCGGTGGAGGTCCTGCGGCGTACGACGACCTGGTGTGCGGTGTCGTACGTTCCCGTGGCCGTCACCGTCCGCCAGTAGTCGGAGCGCGGGACCGTGTGGCCCGGAGCGGTGAGCGAAGCGACCGGAACCGGCTTCGCCTTGAGATTGCGGGAGATCAGAGAGTTCTGCGCGACCTTGTGCTCATGCCGGTGCAGCTGCCAGAAGCCCAGCTCGACCATCGTGGGAATCAGGACGAGGGCGAGGAGGGCGAGGATCAGCCACTGCCGGGTCAACAGGAAGCGGTACACCCCACGACGGTACAACTGTGCCGTGGGGTGCATCGCGCAGGGGTGGGGGAAGGGGGTGCGGCGGCCGCTGCTCAGACTTTGTCGATGATGCCCACCTTCCCCTCGGCGCGGGCGCAGTGACCGCCGCAGAACCAGTGCCCGTCGACCTCGACGCCCTGGCCGATGATCTGGACCCGGCAGTGCTCACAGATGGGCGCCATGCGGTGGATGGCGCAGGAGAAGCAGTCGAAGACGTGCACCGCGCCCTGCGCGTGCACCTCGAACGACATGCCGTAGTCGTTTCCGCAAACCTCACAACGTGCCATGCGCCACAGGGTGGGACGCGAGGGCGGCGGCGGGCGAGCGGCGGACGGGCGAGTCGCCGCCGGTTCACTCCGATGACGGCGCGGGCACCTGGGCGGACGCGGGTGCCACATCGCGCAGCAGGTGGGTGAAGGCGCTCTCGTCCAGGATCGGTGTGCCGAACGACTTGGCCTTGACCGTCTTCGACGTCGCCGCGTCCGGGTCATTGGTGACCAGCAGACTGGTCAGCCGGGAGACGCTGGTCGCCACGTGCAGACCCGCCTCCACGGCCCGGTCCTCCAGCAGTTCGCGGTCGACGGAGGTGTCCCCGGAGAACGCCACCCGCATGCCCTGCATGAGGGGCTTGTCCTTCTCGTACCGTCCGGGGTTCGGATACGGGCACGCCGGGCGCTTGCGCGAGGCGCGCCAGCTGTTCTGACCGTACGAAGGCTGGTAGCCGATCCGCGGCGTGACCGGGGAGTCCGACCACTCGGTCAGCGGCCGGCACTCCAGCAACGGCAGCCGCACCCCGCCCCGCGCCGCCGCATGCAGACTCGGCCGGAACGCCTCGGCCAGCACCCGGGCGTCGTCCAGGGCGTGGTGGGCGCGCTGCTGCACGACGCCGAAGTGCGCCGCCAGCGACGCCAGCTTGTGGTTGGGCAGCGGCAGCCGCAGCTCCTTGGAGAGCGCGATGGTGCACAGCCGCTGTTCCACGGGGGCGACGACCGAGGCCCGTGCGTACTCCCGGGCCAGCATCGACCAGTCGAAAGCCGCGTTGTGCGCGACGAGGACACGGTCCGCGAGCCGCTCGGAGAGCTGGGCGGCGACCTCCGGGAAGAGCGGGGCGCCTTCCAGCACGTCACTGGTCAGGCCGTGGATCCAGACCGGGCCGGGATCGCGCTCGGGGTTGACGAGGGTGTACCAGTGGTCCTCGACATTGCCCTGCGCGTCCAGGCGGTAGACGGCAGCGGACACTATCCGGTCGTCCCGTGCGAGTCCGGTGGTCTCCACGTCGACGACCGCGTACCCCTGCGGGTAGGCGGTCGGCCACGGTGCTGCGGTCTGGCGGTCGTCGAGCATGGTCACAGAGAATACGGGCCGCGACTGACAGTCTCCTATTCGGCGGCCTCCCGCCCCTGCCTGCCGGCTCCGCGGCGCGCCGCCTGTTGTGGGGTGCCTGTCAGCAGTCCTTCCACCAGGGCCCGTACGGAATCCGCGAACAGCCGGTCCGGGTCGGCGGGCCGAGCCAGTGCGCGGGCCAGCGCCGGGTCGTCGTCCGCGGTGGACGCGGTCCACAGATCGCCCTCGCCGGGTGACTGGACGGGGGACCGCTCCCGGTTGCGTTCGACGAGCAGAAAGCCGACGGTCTGGAACTGCACCGCCCGCACCGCTGCCGCCGCCCGCGCCCCGCGCAGCCCCGCGGCGTGCACCTCGTGGACGAGGGCCTGTTGCGCGGGGAGGAACATCCGCTCGGTGAGCCCTCGCTCGTGGACCATCGCGATCAGATGCGGCCTGGCCCGCAGTTGGCGGCGCAGGCCGCGGGCGACGGAGACGATGCGGGCCGCCGGGGTCCGGCCGGCCGGGCGGAGGGTGCCCATCTCCTGCACGGTGCGCTCGACGAGGGCGTCCAGCAGCGATTCACGATTGCCGACGTGCCAGTAGATCGATGTCACCGCGGTGCCCAGTTCCGCGGCGAGAGCGCGCATGGTGAGGGCCTGCGGACCGTGCCGCTTCACCAAAGCGGCGGCCGCGTCCAGGACCTCTTCGCGAGTCAGCGACGATCGTGCCACAGCGCTCCCCGATGCTCGAACTCCGTTTCATGCATGCCTATTTACCCTTCATCCGCGTCGGTGTAACAGTGTTATAGAACCCGGCGCGGAGAACCGATTAACGGACGACCGAGAAGGGTGGTAAGGCATGGCACGTGTACGGTACGGAGCACGCACCGAGGCCGAGATCGCGGCGGCCCGCGAGGCCCGCTCCACACTCCCCGACATCTGGTCCACCGGCGTGGTGGCCCTCTGGGAGAGCGACCCCGACGCGGTGGCGGCCGTCCTCCCGCCGCCCCTCGAACCCGCACAACGCCCGCTCGTCCGGGCCGGCATCAGTACGGTCGAACTCCCCGGCTACCCGCTCGGCGCGGGCTCCGTCGCCGTCGCCGCCGTCCACGACGGCCACGAGGGCTGGTATCCGCTCGTCATGCCGATGACTCATGAACGGGCGCTGATCGGCGGCCGTGAGGTGTTCGGTGAACCGAAGAAGCTCGGCGAGGTGACCGTCGAACGCGACGGCCTCCTCGTCCGGGCCGCGCTCGTCCGGCACGGCATCGCGTTCGTCGAGGTGCGCGGCGCGGTCAGCGGATCGCTGCCGCTGCCCCGACCGATGGCCAAGCTCGACTTCTACTTCAAATTCCTGCCCGCGGTGGACGGCGAGGGCTTCGACTCCGACCCCGTGCTGATCCACTGCACCCGCCACGAGAAGGTCCGCAGGCTGGAACGCATTTCGGGCGACGTGGTGCTGCGCGAGTCGGTGTACGACCCGGTCGCCGACCTCCCCGTACGACGGCTGGTCGACCTCACCATCGGCGAGAAGACCAGCGACCAGCGGGGCAGGGCCGTGGAGCGGGTGAGCGCGAAGGCCCTGCTGCCGTACATCCACCAGCGTTACGACGACCCGCAGCAGATCCACGACGGCCCGCCGGAAGGGAGCGTCCGATGAGACTGGAGGAGGGCCAGGTCGCCGTCGTCACCGGCGCCGCGAGCGGCATCGGCCTCGCGATGGCGCGCAGGTTCGCCGCCGAGGGGCTCAGCGTCGTCCTCGCCGATGTGGAGGAGGGCGCGCTCGACAAGGCGGCGGGCGAATTGCGCCAGGACGGTGCGCGGGTGCTGGCCCGCGCCGTCGACGTCAGTGAACGCGACTCCGTGCAGGCGCTGGCCGAAGCCGCGTACGACACCTTCGGCGCCGTGCACGTGCTGTGCAACAACGCCGGTGTCGGTTCCGGGGCCGAGGGCCGGATGTGGGAGCACGAGCCGAACGACTGGAAGTGGGCGTTCGCGGTCAACGTCTGGGGCGTCTTCCACGGCATCCAGGCGTTCGTGCCGCGCATGATCGCGGGCGGCGGCCCCGGCCATGTCGTCAACACCTCGTCCGGCGACGGCGGGATCGCCCCGCTGCCGACCGCCTCCGTGTACGCGGTCACCAAGTCCGCGGTCGTCACGATGACCGAGTCGCTGTACGCACATCTGAAGGCGGAGGGCGTGCCGGTCGGTGCCTCGGTGCTCTTCCCCGGCCCGCACATGCTCCGGACCGGACTGTGGGAGTCGCACCGCAACCGGCCGGATAGGTACGCCAAGGAGCGCCCGCGCAGGACCCCGTACCGCAGCCTCGAGCAGTGGGAGTCCGCCATGCGGGCGGCGGGCCACGAGGTGGAATTCACCCCGGTGGAGGACGTCGCGGGGACCGTCGTGGACGGGATACGCGCCGACCGTTTCTGGATGCTGCCGGACAGCGAGCACAGCGACCGGCAGATCCGCGCCAGGTCGCAGTCGATGCTGGAGCGGGCCAACCCGTCGTATCTGGAGAGTTTCGTACTCGACTGAGGAGCGAGCGATGACCGACGACCCGTACCTGATCATCTCCTCCGACTGCCATGCCGGGCTGCCCACGGAGGAGTACCGGCCCTATCTCGACCCCCGCTTCCACCGGGACTTCGATGACTTTCTTGCCGGGCGCGACCGCCGCCGCGAGGAGATGACCCGCCTCGGTGTACGTAACGAGGCCTTCGCCGACAAGTGGTTCCACGACAACGAGGAAGGCCTGAAGGGTGGTTGGGACGCCGCCCGGCGCCTGAAGGAACTGGACGGCGACGGGGTGGCGGCCGAGGTCGTCTTCCCCGACGCGGACGCCGTCGACAGCCGTACCGCCGCCCCGTTCGGCGTCGGACTCGGCCTCTCCGGCGACCAGGACCCCGAACTGGGCATGGCGGGCGCGCAGGCCCACAACCGCTGGCTCGCCGAATTCGTCTCGCAGAACCCCGAACGCCACTGTGGGGTCGCCCTGTTGCCCGTCACCGGCGAGGTCGACCGGGTCGTCGCGGAGATCCACCGGGCCAAGGAGTCCGGACTCGGTGCGCTCATGATCCCCTCCATGTGGGTGGACAAGGCCCCGTACCACGACCGCCGTTACGACCCCGTCTGGGCGGCCGCCGCCGAGACGGGCATGCCGGTCGTCACCCACTCCGGGGCGGCGCCGCGCCACGAGTACGGCGACCATCTCGGGATCTACGTCTCCGAGGTCACCTGGTGGCCGTCCCGCCCGCTCTGGTTCCTGCTCTGGTCGGGCGCCTTCGAACGCCATCCCGGGCTGAGGTTCGGCGTCGCCGAGTCCGGCTGCTGGTGGCTGCCGAACCTCCTCTGGTTCATGGACCGGCTCTACCTCGGCGCCCACGGCGGCAAGAAACTCTCCCCGTTCGCCGAACTGAAACGGCCCCCGCACGAGTACCTCGACCGCCAGGTCTTCATCTGCGCCACGAACACCAAGCGCCGCGAACTCGCCCAGCGGTACGAGATCGGCGTCGACAACATCCTGTGGGGCAGCGACTTCCCGCACCCCGAAGGCACCTGGCCGAACACCGCCCAGTGGCTGCGCGGCACCTTCCATGACATCCCCGTCGCCGAGACCCGCCGCATGCTGGGCCTCGCCGCAGCCGAGGTCTTCGGCTTCGACACGGACAAGCTCGCCCCGGTCGCCGAGCGCATCGGCCCCACACCCGAGGACCTCGGCCAGAGTGCCGACCAGGCGGCGGTCGAGGCGTCCTGGGCCAGGTCGCGCGAAGTGGGCCGGCACTGGCTGACCGACCACGACTTCCCGGTCCTGGGGGTTCGGTGATGGACCGGCACATGGACCGCTACACGGTCATCTCGGCCGACTGCCACGCCGGCGCCGACCTCCTCGACTACAAGCCGTACCTGGAGAAGAAGTACCACGACGACTTCGACGCCTGGGCGGCTGGCTATGTCAATCCGTACGAGGACCTGGTCGCCGACACCGCCGACCGCAACTGGAACTCGGAGCGCCGCCTCGCCGAGTTGGAGTCGGATGGTGTTGTGGCGGAAGTGGTGTTTCCGAATACCATCCCGCCCTTCTTCCCCGCCGCGTCGCTGATAGCCCCTGCACCGTCGAAGGTGGAGCACGAGCAGCGCTGGGCCGGCCTGCGCGCGCACAATCGCTGGCTCGTAGATTTCTGCGCGCAGGCGCCGGGCCGGCGGGCGGGCGTCGCACAGATCTTGCTCAACGACATCGACGAGGCGGTCCGCGAGATCCGCCGCACCAAGGAGGCGGGCCTCACCGGCGGCATCCTGCTGCCCGGCGCCCCGCCGGGCTCCGGCATCCCGGAGCTGTACTCCCCGGTGTACGACCCGCTGTGGGCGGTCTGCGCGGAACTCGACGTACCGGTCAACCACCACGGCGGCTCCGCCTCCCCGCCGCTCGGCGACGAACCGGCGGCGCGTGCCGTCTTTATGGTGGAGACCACCTGGTTCTCGCACCGCGCGCTGTGGCACCTGATCTTCGGCGGAGCGTTCCGCCGCCATCCCGGACTGAAACTGGTCCTCACCGAACAGGGCTCCGGCTGGATCCCCGGCGTCGTGGAGATGCTGGACTACTACCACGGCCGGCTGGTCGCGGCGGCGACCCGGGCATCCACCGCAGAGTCCAAATTCGGTGCGGGGCTCGCCGCTTCGATGGGCGCGAGCCCGAGTGAGGTCTGGCGCGAGAACTGCTACGTGGGCGCCAGCTTCATGCGCCCCCACGAGGTGCCGCTGCGCGACCGGATCGGCCTCGACAAGATCATGTGGGGCAGCGACTACCCGCACGACGAGGGCACCGCCCCGTACTCACGGGAGGGCCTGCGGATCGCGTACGCGGGCCTGCCGCCCGAGGAGATCGCGGCCATGGTCGGAGGGAACGCCGCCCGTGTCTACGGATTCGACCTGCCCACCCTCGACCGTGCCGCCGCCACCGTCGGCCCGACGGTCGAGGAGATCGCCGAGCCCCTGAAGGAGATCCCGGCGGACGCGACGAGCCCCGCCTTCGCACCGGGCGGGTCGGTACGCGTCTGGTGACGTCGAGGAGTGAGAACATCCCCGGGTGACGGATACCCAGGCGCACAGCGAACCGCACGGCAACGGGCTCGGCGCACGGCTGAACTGGCTGCGCGCCGCGGTCCTCGGCGCCAATGACGGGGTGGTCTCCACCGCGGGCCTGGTCGTCGGCGTGGCCGGTGCCACCGCCGACCGCGGCACCCTGCTCACCGCCGGCCTGGCGGGACTGCTGGCCGGATCCATGTCGATGGCGGCCGGCGAGTACGTGTCGGTCTCCACCCAGCGCGATTCGGAGAAGGCCGCGCTGGCGACGGAGAAACGGGAGCTGGCGGAGACCCCGGAGGCGGAACTCATCGAACTGACCGGCCTGTTGGAGGGCAAGGGGCTGAGCCGAGAGGTCGCCCGCGAGGCGGCCGTCCAGCTCACCGAACGCGATGCGCTGCGTGCCCACGCGGTGGTCGAGCTGGGCATCGACCCGGACGAGCTGACGAACCCGTGGCATGCGGCGGGCGCGAGTTTCCTGGCGTTCACGGTGGGCGCGCTGCTGCCGCTGCTGGCGATCGTGCTGCCGCCGTCGTCGCTGCGGCTCCTGGTGACCGTGCTGTCGGTACTGGCGGCGCTGGCACTCACGGGCTGGTGGAGCGCACGGCTGGGCGACGCGGTGGCGGGGCCCGCGGTGCTGCGGAACATGGGCGGGGGAGCGCTGGCGATGGCGGTCACCTACGGGGCGGGGCAACTGCTGGGCGCGGCGGGGGTCTGAGCCCGGCCGCGGATCACGGCCGGGCGGGGGCCCGTACCGCGGCGCCGTCACCACATCCGGTACTGGTTCGACGACGAGACCGTGAAGCTGGAGCTGTTCTCCGACGAACGTTCCGGCCGGTACGACTTCACCGAGGTGACCGCGTTGCTCGACCTGGTCCTGCGGATCGTCGTCCCGACCGCCGAGCCGTACGCCACCGCACTCGCGACGTTCGAAGGCCAGGCACGCGGCATCGTCGACACGACCAACGGGTACGACGGTGCGACCGAGCAGGTGCGACGGCTCTTCGCCGAACTGGTCACGGTCCTCGACCGATGGGAAGACGACAGGCCCGGCAACCCGCTGATCACCGGCCTGCGCCCGATCTTCCTGGGCACTGCTGAGCGGCCCGGTCCATGGGCCCGCCGAATCCCGCCCGCTTTGGCAGAAGTCACCAAAGACTGCTGACATCGTGTCTCGCATACTTGTTGGTAACAACGTCTAGTCCCCGGCCGACCTGCGGCTCTACGGTGCTTGCATGCCGACGAACCTGCCCGATGTAGTGCTCTGGTCCATACCGGCCTTCGTCCTGCTCACCGTTCTGGAAATGGCCCTCCACCACTTCCACCCCGACGAGGACGCCGCCGGATACGAGGCGAAGGACGCCGTCACCAGCATCACCATGGGGCTGGGCAGTCTGGTCTTCGACCTGCTGTGGAAAGTGCCCATCGTCGCGATCTACACCGCGGTCTACGATCTGACCCCGCTCCGCGTTCCCGTGCTGTGGTGGACTGTCCTGCTGATGCTGCTCGCGCAGGACTTCTTCTATTACTGGTCCCACCGCGGTCACCACGTCATCCGGATCCTCTGGGCCTGCCACGTGGTCCACCACTCCAGCCGGAAGTTCAACCTCTCCACCGCGCTGCGCCAGCCCTGGACCTCGCTGACCGTCTGGCCGTTCTACCTGCCGATGATCGCGTGCGGTGTCCATCCGGCCGCGCTCGCCTTCTGCTCCTCGGCGAACCTCGTCTACCAGTTCTGGGTGCACACGGAGCGCATCGACAAGCTGCCCAGGCCCTTCGAGTACGTACTGAACACGCCCTCGCACCACCGGGTGCACCACGCGTCGCAGGGCGGCTACCTGGACCGGAACTTCGGCGGCATCCTGATCCTGTGGGACCGGCTCTTCGGGTCCTTCACCGCCGAGACCGAGCGGCCCGTGTTCGGGCTCACCAAGAACATCGACACCTTCAATCCGCTCCGTGTCGCCACCCACGAGTACGCCGCCATCGCCCGCGACGTGCGGTCGGCGGGCAGCTGGAGCGATCGGGCCGGGCGGATCTTCCGCGGCCCGGGCTGGCAGCCGGCCGGCCGTACGGCCGCCCCCGCCCAGGAGCGCACCGGATGAGCGCGGACGCCGTCCCGGACCGGCGCGAGCGTCTCGTACGCCCGCTGTTCATCGCCTTCCTCGTGGCCTCGGCCGTCGACCTCGTCGGCCTGCTCGCCGACGTCCCGGTCGCCCATCTCGTCGCCAAGCCCCTGCTGATGCCGCTGCTGGCCGGGTACGCCGCCGCCCGGCGCGGCCCCCGGCTGCTCATCGCGGCGCTCCTGTTCGGCTGGGGCGGCGACACGCTCCTGCTGTTCGACGCCGATGCCGCCTTCCTCATCGGGATGGGCTCCTTCGCCGCAGGCCACGTCTGCTACCTGTGGCTCTTCGGACGGGCCCGCGGCTCGCTGCCCGCCGGGCTCGTGTACGCCGCCGTCCTGGCCACCTTCGTCGCACTGCTCTGGCCCGGTCTGCCCGCAGAGATGCGGATCCCGATTTCCGGCTACAGCCTGCTGCTCACGGCGATGGCGTACCGCGCCGGCACCCTCGGCCGGTACGCGGCCGCCGGCGGGGCGCTCTTCCTGCTCTCCGACGCGCTGATCGCCACCGGCATCGCCGACTGGCCGCAGCTGCCCGTCCCCGACTTCTGGGTCATGCTCACCTATATCGCGGCGCAGTTCCTGCTGACCGTCGGAGTGCTCGCACCGGGGCCGAAATGGGGCGGTGTCACTGCCGGGGCGTACCGTGAACGGAGTAACAGCAGCTGAGATCGGCAAGGAACACCACGCATGCGCGCCACCGTCATCCACGCCCCCCACGACATACGCGTGCAGGAGGTGCCCGACCCCTCCGTCCAGCAGCCCACCGATGTGGTGCTGCGGGTCCTGCGGGCCTGCATCTGCGGCAGCGACCTGTGGGCGTACCGCGGCGAGTCCGCCCGGCAGCCGGGACAGCGCATCGGGCACGAGTTCCTCGGGATCGTCGAGGAGGCGGGTTCCGAGGTGGCCGGCTTCGCCGTCGGTGACCTCGTCGTCGCCCCGTTCGTCTGGTCCGACGGCACCTGCGCCTACTGCGCCGAGGGGCTGACGACCTCCTGCCCGCAGGGCGGATTCTGGGGCTCGGTCGGCTCCGACGGCGGGCAGGGCGAGGCCGTGCGCGTCCCGTTCGCCGACGGCACGCTGATCAAGCTCCCCGCCGCCGCGGCCGCCGACGACCACCTGCTCACCGCGCTCCTCGCCCTGTCCGACGTACTGGGCACCGGACACCACGCAGCGGTCGGCGCGGGCGTGAAGCCCGGTTCCACGGTCGCGGTCGTCGGTGACGGAGCGGTCGGACTGTGCGGCGTCATGGCCGCCAAGCGGCTCGGCGCCGAGCGGATCATCGCGCTCGGCCGCCACCGGGCGCGCACGGACATCGCCCGCACCTTCGGCGCCACGGACGTCGTCGCCGAGCGCGGCGAGGCGGCCGTCGAAGCCGTACGGGAACTGCTCGGCGGCGAGGGCGCGCACGCCGTGATCGAGGCCGTCGGCACCGAGCAGTCGATGCGCACCGCCGTCGGGGTCACCCGCGACGGCGGCTCCATCGGCTACGTCGGCGTGCCGCACGGCAGCAGCACCGGCCTGGACCTCGGCGTCATGTTCGACCGGAACATCGCCCTGCGCGGCGGCGTCGCCCCCGTGCGCACCTACATTCCCGAGCTGCTCCCCGACATCCTGGCCGGCACGATCGACCCGTCGCCCGTCTTCGACCTGACCGTCGGCCTCGACGACGTCCCCGCCGGCTACAAGGCGATGGACGAGCGCACGGCCCTGAAGGTGCTCATCAAGCCGTGATCCAGGCGGCCGCGTCCGCCCCCAGCGGGCCGGGCGGGCGCGACCAGTCGGCGGGGGAGCCGTCGAAGGAGACCGGTGGCACCGCGTGCCGCAGCCGGCCCAGCCGGCTGTCCGTCTCCGTGAGCCACTTCTCCGGGTCGTACGAACACCCGGTCCCGGTTTCCCCAGGGGCCGGTGCGGGCAGCTCGTCGAGCAGCCAGGCGGCGGTACGGGCCAGCGAGAGCGTCGCCAGCCGGGAGCCGCCCTCGTCGTGCTGCTCGGTCAGCGCCCGCAGCACGGCGGCGGCCAGCAGACAGCCGGTTCCGTGGTCGAGAGCCTGGGCGGGCAGCGCACCCGGCGGGCTCCCGGGCCCGGCGGCCTCGACGGAGGCGATGCCGGTGGCCACCTGGACCAGACTGTCGAAGCCGCGCTGCCGCGCCCACGGACCGTGCCCCCAGGCCGAGAGCCGCCCGATCACCAGCCCCGGCCTGCGCGCGGCCAACGATTCCGGCGTCAGCCCGAACCGCTCGACCGCACCGGGCCGGTAGCCGATGACGACCACGTCCGCGTCGGCCAGCAGCCCGTCGAACGCGGCCGAACCGGAACGGCTGCCGAGATCCAGGTCCACCGACCGCTTCCCGAAACCGGTGTCGCTGTGCGCGTCCGGGCTCTCCGGGAGCTGCGGCGCGTCGATCCTCAGGACATCCGCGCCGAGCAGCGCGAGCGTACGGGTGGCGACCGGCCCCGCGATGACCCGGGTGAGGTCCAGTACGCGCAACCCGGCGGCGGGCAGCAGCGGTTCACCGGTGAGCGCCGCCGTCCTGCGCACCGGCGCGCTGTCGATACGTTCCCTGGCCACCAGCGGCGTGCCCGCGACCGCCGCACCCCGCGGGTCGGCCGCCCACTCCCCGGGCGTCCGGGCGGCCACGGCCAGGCCGCCCGCCGCGTACACCGTCTGCTCGATCTCCTCACCCCGGCGCCCGGCGAACGAGGCGGCGGCGGTGTCCACGGCGATGTTGTCCGGGGTGTCCGCGGGCAGCCCCAGCGTGGCGAGCAACCGGGCCCGGTGGTGCGGGTAGTTGGCGTGCGTGCGGACCCAGCCGTCGGCCGTGCGCCAGAACCGGGACAGCGGGGCGAAGGTGGTCGGCGCGCGTCCGTCGATCCTCAGATGGCGCTCGCTGGTGAAGGCCGTGGCCACCGCGCCGTCGTCGATCCGGACCCGCGGCACGGGGCGCGCGGTGCGGCGCGCGGCCAGTTCGGCGGCGGCCAGTGAGCAGACCGCGACGGCGGAGCGGGCCAGCTCCATGACGGGCAGCCGGGCGGGGAGCAGCCCGCCGGGACCGTCCGTCCCGATGTGCGCGAGAAGCGCGGGATCACCGCCGAGCGCCGCCCAGGCCTGCTCGGTGCCGGACTTTCGTGCGTGATTCATCCCCGCACTATGGCACTGAGTGCCACCGAGCGGGAAGGGCCCCCGGAAGCGGCCCGAACAGGTCCGGACAGGCCCGGGAAAGGCGGCGGGAGGGCCGGCCGAATACTCCGGACCGGCCCTCCCGCCGCGCCGCGTTCCGACTACCAGCGGACCGCGTTCAGCGCGTTCACCACACCGGCACCGTAGAAGCCGTTGCGGTTCTTGCCGCCCTCGCAGACGGCGTCGATCTTGCCGTCGCCGTCGATGTCGTACGGGGCACCGCACGCGGTGGCGTCGGCCTCGGCGCTCAGCAGCGCCTTCACCACGGCCGCCGAGGCGTGCGGGTGCGTCGACTTGATCAGGGCCGCGACACCCGCGACGTGCGGGGAGGCCATCGACGTACCGGCCTTGTAGCCGTACTTGCCGTCCGGCAGCGTGGACAGGATCAGGCCGCTCGTGGCCGGCGGGGCGGGCGTCTGGTAGGCCGTGGAGTCACCGCCCGGGGCCGCCACGTCGATGACACCGTTCCCGTAGTTCGAGTACGAGGCCTTCAGGCCCTTGGCGCCGGTCGCGGAGACCGTCACGACGCCCGGCAGCATCGCCGGGATGTCGAGGCACTCGCGCGGGTCGATCGTCCGGGTGACGGCCGTGGTGTCGTTCGGACTGGTCGTGTCCTCGATCGCGCCGGAGGCCAGGTCGAAGGCGCTGTTGCCGGACGAGGCGATGTTGACCGTGCCCCTGCGTTCCGCGTACCGCGTGGCACGCGCGACGGCCTCGACCAGGGCGCCCTGGTCCGCGTCGTTCTTGCAGTTGAACATCCACGGGTCGGTGTAATAGCTGTTGTTGGTGACATCGACACCGTGCTCGGCGGCCCAGACGAAGCCGCAGACGATCGACTCGGTGTAGAAGAACCCGTCCGGGTTCGCCACCTTGATGCCGGCGACCTTGACGCCCGGCGCGACACCCGTCACCCCGACGCCGTTCTTCGCGGCGGCGACGGTGCCCGCGACATGCGTGCCGTGGTTGCTCTCGGTGGGCTTCGGACGCCAGGCCCCGTCCGTGGTGTCCGGCGCTCCGGAGACACAACTCGCCGACGCCCCGCGGTCGAAGTTCGGTGCCAGGTCCGGGTGGGTGTCGTCGACCCCGGTGTCGATGACCGCGACCGTGACCTTGCTGCTGCCCAGCGTCTTCTTGTGCGCCTGGTCCGCCTTGATGGCAGGCAGATCCCACTGCAGGGGCTCCATCGGATCCTGGTCGCCCGTCGCCTCCGCCGACGCGGCCTTCGCCTGCGCGGCGGTGAGCGGCTGCTCGACCCCGGTGTCCGTGGTGGCCTGGGGAACGATGGGGTTGGTGCGGGTGGCCCCCGCCGAATCGACACCCCTGACCCGGCGGATCGACTTCGCGAAGTCCGGGTTCTGCGAGTGGACGACGAGGACGCCGATCTGCTCGTAGGCGACCACTATCGTGCCGCCGGCCGCGGCTATCGCCTTCTTCACCTGCTTGACGGTCCCGCGACCGCCCCGCGTGTTGACCACGTACGAGAGCTTCGGGCCGTCCGTCGACACCGCCGCCGTGGGCTGCGCGTCCATGGGTGCGGCAGAGGCGGCACCCGTCGGCAGGAAGCCGAGCGAGGCCGTGAGTGCCAATCCGACGGGCAACGTGAGTGCGCGCGTCCGTCTGGATCCCAGATGAGCCATGGGGTCTCCACATCATCCGTGCCGGGCGACCGGACACGGGCGTGCCCAGTCGCGTACATGACCAGTGAAGTTATCGCTGATCATCCCCGCTGATCAATGAGTTCGGGCGGTCGGGTTCGGCCGGACGGGCGCGAAACGGCGCGCGGGAGAAGTGCGGACCCGCGGTGAACCGCTTCGCCGCGCTCTCCGTGCCGTTGTCGGGGGAGGTGCACCGACACCCCCGGTACCGAGCTTTCCCAGTGAGATCCACCGTCACCGACACCACCGCACCCGCGTCGCGAGGAGATTCCGTGGCTACCGATGCACCGCCGCCCGAGGTCAGTACGGACACCCGCCCTGCCCCGCCCACGACCGAGGCGTTCACCGCGATGCAGGAGAGCGAGGAGTTCGGCGAACTGCGCCGCTCGTACCGCTCGTTCGCCTTTCCGCTGACCATCGCGTTCGTCCTCTGGTACCTGCTCTACGTGCTGCTGTCCAACTACGCGGGCGGCTTCATGGGCACCAAGGTCTACAGCAACATCAACGTGGCCTTCGTGTTCGGCCTCGCCCAGTTCGTCACCACCTTCCTCATCGCCTGGTTCTACTCGCGGCACGCGGCCGCGAAGCTCGACCCGAAGGCCGAGGCCATCAAGTCCCGTATGGAGGCCGACGCATGAGCGCCGCGTACCACTCGCACCCCGCCCTCCAGTTGGCCGCTTCCTCGACCACCGAGCACCGGCCGCTGATCATCACGCTCTTCGCCGTGTTCGTCGCCGCGACCCTGGGCATCACCGTCTGGGCCGGACGGCAGACCAAGAGCGCCTCCGACTTCTACGCGGGCGGCCGCCAGTTCACCGCCTTCCAGAACGGACTCGCGGTCTCCGGCGACTACATGTCCGCCGCGTCGTTCCTCGGGATCGCCGGGGCCATCGCCCTCTTCGGCTACGACGGCTTCCTGTACTCCATCGGCTTCCTCGTCGCCTGGCTCGTGGCCCTGCTGCTGGTCGCCGAGCCGCTGCGCAACTCGGGCCGCTACACGATGGGCGACGTCCTCGCCTACCGGATGCGCCAGCGCCCCGTCCGTACCGCCTCCGGCGTCTCCACCATCGTCGTCTCGATCTTCTACCTGCTGGCCCAGATGGCGGGCGCGGGCGTCCTGGTCTCCCTGCTGCTCGGCATCACCAGCGACGCGGGCAAGATCCTCATCGTCGCCCTCGTCGGCGTACTGATGATCGTGTACGTCACCATCGGCGGGATGAAGGGCACCACCTGGGTGCAGATGGTCAAGGCCGTCCTGCTGATCGCCGGTGCCCTCCTGATGACCTTCCTGGTGCTGCTGAAGTTCGACTTCAACATCTCCGACCTGCTGGGCACGGCCGCCTCGAAGAGCGGCCACGGGGCGGCGTTCCTGGAGCCCGGCCTCAAGTACGGTGCCACCGGCACCTCGAAGCTGGACTTCCTCTCCCTGGGCATCGCCCTGGTCCTCGGCACCGCCGGCCTGCCGCACATCCTGATCCGCTTCTACACGGTGCCGACCGCCAAGGCCGCCCGTAAGTCGGTCAACTGGGCCATCGGCATCATCGGCGCCTTCTACCTGATGACGATCGCCCTCGGCTTCGGTGCCGCCGCCCTCATCGGCCCGGACGAGATCAAGGCGAAGAACCCGGCCGGCAACGCGGCCGCCCCGCAGCTCGCCGAATACCTCGGCGGGGTCGGCACCACCGGCGGCGCCGTGCTGCTCGCGGTGATCTCGGCGGTCGCCTTCGCCACCATCCTCGCCGTCGTCGCGGGACTCACCCTCGCCTCCTCGTCCTCCTTCGCGCACGACATCTACGCCAACGTCATCCGCAAGGGGAAGGCCACCGAGAAGGAGGAGATGCGGGCAGCCCGCTGGGCCACCGTCCTCATCGGCGCGGTCGCGATCGTCCTGGGCGCCTTCGCCCGTGACATGAACGTTGCCGGACTGGTGGCGCTGGCGTTCGCCGTCGCCGCCTCCGCCAACCTGCCGACCATCCTCTACAGCCTCTTCTGGAAGCGGTTCACCACCCAGGGCGCGCTCTGGTCGATCTACGGCGGTCTGGCGAGCTCGGTGATCCTGGTGCTGTTCTCGCCGGTCGTCTCCGGCAACCCGAAGACGTCGATGTTCAAGGGCGTCGACTTCGCCTGGTTCCCGCTGGAGAACCCCGGCCTGATCTCCATTCCGCTGGGCTTCCTGCTCGGCTGGATCGGCTCTTTCCTCTCGAAGGAGGAGCCGGACAAGGGCAAGTACGCCGAACTGGAGGTCAAGTCCCTCACCGGTGTCGGAGCGCACTGAGCGAACAGCGCCCCGAGCTGCCCTCCCGCTCCGTGGCCGTGTCGTAGGGTCCTACGACACGGCCACGCCGCTCCTCGTGTCATACGGGCCCCGCCGATGTCACAGCTCTCGCGTAGTCTCGGAAGAGTCAGCCGGAAGGGCCGGAAGAGCGGACTCGGCACCCGGGAAGCAATTGGGGGAGGGGGCCCACATGCTCATCGACACCTACGACCGGGTGGCCACCGACCTGCGCGTCTCACTGACCGACCGGTGCAATCTGCGGTGCACGTACTGCATGCCGGAAGAGGGCCTGCAATGGCTGGCCAAGCCCGACCTGCTCAGTGACGACGAGATCGTCCGGCTGATCCGCATCGCCGTCACCCGGCTCGGCATCACCGAGGTCCGCTTCACCGGCGGCGAGCCGCTGCTGCGCCCCGGGCTCGTCTGCATCGTCGAGCGATGCGCGTCCCTCGGCCCACGCCCCAGGATGTCCCTCACCACCAACGGCATCGGTCTGGGGCGCACCGCCGCCGCACTCAAGGCCGCGGGGCTGGACCGGGTCAACGTCTCGCTGGACACCCTGCGCCCCGACGTCTTCAAGACCCTCACCCGCCGCGACCGCCACCACGACGTGCTGGCCGGCCTCGAAGCCGCGCGCGACGCCGGGCTCACCCCGGTCAAGGTCAACACCGTCCTGATGCCGGGGCTCAACGACGACGAGGCCCCCGAGCTGCTCGCCTGGGCCATCGAGCACGGGTACGAGCTCCGCTTCATCGAGCAGATGCCGCTCGACGCCCAGCACGGCTGGAAGCGCGACGGCATGATCACGGCAGGCGACATACTCCAGTCCTTGCGCACCCGCTTCACCCTCACCGAGGAGGACGCCGGAGAGCGCGGCTCCGCCCCCGCCGAGCGCTGGATCGTCGACGGCGGCCCCCACCGGGTCGGTGTCATCGCCTCCGTCACCCGCCCCTTCTGCCGGGCCTGCGACCGGACCAGGCTCACCGCCGACGGCCAGGTGCGCACCTGCCTCTTCGCCCGCGAGGAGACCGACCTGCGCGGCGCCCTGCGCTCGGACGCGCCGGACGAGGAGATCGCCCGTATCTGGACGCTCGCGATGTGGGGAAAGAAGGCCGGATCCGGTCTGGACGACCCGTCCTTCCTGCAGCCCGACCGGCCCATGTCGGCGATCGGCGGTTAGGGGCGGCCCCTACCGGTCGTCGGCGCGGGACTCCCACTCCGCCAGTGTCACGACGTCCTTGAGGAAACCCCGGACATCCAGGAACGAGGAGAGGTGCTCCCGGTGTTCCTCGCAGGCCAGCCAGGTCTTGCGACGCTCCGGGGTGTGCAGCTTCGGGTTGTTCCAGGCGAGCACCCATACGGCATCGGCCCGGCAGCCCTTGGCGGAACAGATGGGTGCGGCGGCAGCGCTCTCGGCCGCGGTTTCAGGGGAGTTCACGGACTCAACCCTAGGTCCTCCCGTTTGGGATCAGACCGTCGCCCGACCGCATCCCCGGCCGGAGAAAAAGCGACGCCGAGCAGCCACGGGGGGAGCTGCCCGGCGTCGGTCTGTCGCTCCGACGGGGGATGCGGAGCGCCTACGAAGTATGTCACGCAGACGGGGGTGCGGTGCACCGTAACTTCATGATTGATCTGAGGTTTTCCTGAGCCTCGGGTGCATGGCGCACCCAACCGGGCTCACACGGATTCCCCGCCGCGGCGGACCCCGTCACCCTCCGGACCGGATTCCGCGGCACCGGCCACCGGCGCGGCGTCGCGTACCGGCCGCATCGGTGCCGGTACGAAGGTGGAAGGAAGCGAAGGGGTGTTCTCCCGGCCCGCGTTGGCGATGACCACCGCCACGTACGGGAGCAGAACCCCGAGTGCGAGCGCCACGATCGCGACGTACCGCTCGACGTTCCACAGCACCGCGGCCAGGACCACCGACACCGTCCGTACGGACATCGAGATCACATAGCGCCGCTGCCTGCCGCGCACATCGTCCGCGAGTCCCTGCCGGGCCTCCGTGATCCGGAAGACCTCGCCGCCGCTCTGCTTCCGCATCACGTCTCCATCACCCTTCCCCCAGCGCCTGACGGGCCAGGGGTACCTCATTCCCGCGCCGGACGCACCCCGGACCGGACCGCAACCACGGTACGCCCGGCGCACGGCGGCTTCGAGACCGGGGCACGCCCTGTTCGTACATATCGGTATCCGCACCGCACGTACGGACCCTTCCGGCGTGCGGTGCACGGCCCGCGGGCCGAGACTGGGCGGCACATGCGCGACATCGCGTCGCACGAGGAGGCGACATGGGCTGGTTGTGGGCAATCATCGTGGGGCTGGTGCTCGGTCTGATCGCGAAGGCGATCCTGCCCGGCAAACAGAACATCCCGCTCTGGTTGACGATCATTTTCGGCATCATCGGCAGCGTCCTCGGCAACGCCGTCGCCACCTGGATCGGTGTCAACGACACCAAGGGCATCGACTGGATCCGCCATCTGCTCCAGCTGATCGGCGCGGTGGTGGTCGTCGGCGTCGGCGACATGCTGTGGGCCTCGATCCGCGGCACCAAACAGAAGACCTGAACCACCGGGGCACAACGCACTGAGGCCGGACACGCATCGCGCGTGTCCGGCCGCAGTGCCGATACGGGCCGGGATCAGCCGGTGACCTCGACGGCGGCGAGGTTCTTCTTGCCCCGGCGCAGCACCAGCCAGCGCCCGTGCAGCAACGCCTCGCGGGCCGGCGCGCTCTCGCCGTCCGCGACCTTGACGTTGTTCACGTACGCACCGCCCTCCTTCACCGTGCGACGGGCGCCCGACTTGCTCGGCGCCAGGCCGACCTCCACCAGGAGGTCCACCAGCGGGCCGAGCTCGGTGACCTGCGCGTGCGGCACCTCGGACAGTGCGGCGCTCAGCGTCGCCTCGTCCAGCTCGCCGAGCTCACCCTGACCGAAGAGCGCCTTCGACGCCGCGATGACCGCGGCGCACTGATCGGCACCGTGCACCAGCGTCGTCAGCTCCTCGGCCAGCGCGCGCTGCGCCGTCCGGGCCTGCGGACGCTCCTCGGTGACCTTCTCCAACTCCTCCAGCTCAGCGGGGCTGAGGAAGCTGAGGATGCGCATGTACCGGGAGATGTCCCGGTCGTCCACGTTCAGCCAGAACTGGTAGAACGCGTACGGCGTCGTCATCGTCGGGTCGAGCCAGACGGCCCCGCTCTCGGACTTGCCGAACTTGGTCCCGTCCGCCTTCGTCATCAGCGGCGTCGCCAGCGCGTGCACCTCGGCGCCCGGCTCCAGGCGGTGGATCAGGTCGAGACCGGCGGTGAGGTTGCCCCACTGGTCGCTGCCGCCCTGCTGGAGGGTGCAGCCGTAGCGCCGGTACAGCTCCAGGTAGTCCATGCTCTGGAGCAACTGGTAGCTGAACTCGGTGTAGCTGATGCCCTCGTCGGACTCCAGCCGCCGGGCGATGGATTCCTTGGTCAGCATCTTGTTGACGCGGAAGTGCTTGCCGATGTCCCGGAGGAACTCGATCGCGGACATGCCCGAGGTCCAGTCCAGGTTGTTCACCATGACCGCCGCGTTCTCGCCCTCGAAGGACAGGAACGGCTCGATCTGGGACCGCAGCCGCGTCACCCAGTTGGCGATCGTCTCCGGATCGTTCAGCGTGCGCTCCGCGGTCGGCCGCGGGTCACCGATCTGACCGGTGGCCCCGCCCACCAGGGCGAGCGGCCGCAGACCGGCCTGCTGGAGCCGGCGCATGGTGAGCACCTGCACCAGATGGCCGACGTGCAGACTCGCAGCGCTGGGGTCGTAGCCGCAATAGAAGGTGACGGGACCGTCCGCGAGAGCCTTGCGCAGTGCGTCCTCGTCAGTGGACTGGGCGAACAGCCCGCGCCACTTCAGCTCGTCGACGATGTCCGTCACGGTTCCGGTGCTCCTCTTGGTGCGTACGGGTAATGGCTTTCCTGCTCAGTCTAGGCGGGTCACACACCCGGGCTCACCGAGCTCATGTTGAAGTCCGGGATCCGCAGCGCGGGCATCGCGGCCCGGGTGAACCAGTCGCCCCACTCGCGCGGCAGCGTCTTCTCCGTACGGCCCGCTTCCGTGGCCCGCGACAGCAGGTCCACCGGCGACTCGTTGAACCGGAAGTTGTTCACCTCGCCGACGACCTCGCCGTCCTCGACGAGATACACCCCGTCGCGGGTCAGCCCGGTCAGCAGCAGCGTCGCCGGATCGACCTCCCGGATGTACCACATGCAGGTCAGCAGCAGTCCGCGCCCGGTCGTCGCGGCCACCATCTCCGCCAGGGACCGCTCACCGCCGCCCTCCAGCACCAGGTTGTCGATCGCCGGCGCGACCGGCTGCCCGGTCAGCCCCGCCGAGTGCCGGGTGGTCGTCAGATGCTCCAGCCGGCCGTCCCGGATCCAGTCGGTCGACGTCAGCGGCAGACCGTTGTCGAAGACGGAGGCGCCGTCCCCGGAGGCATGGGCGATCACGAACGGCGCCGCCTCCAGGCCCGGTGCGTGCGGGTCGCTGCGGAGCGTCAGCGGCAGCCCGGAGAGCTTCTCGCCGAGCCTGGTCCCGCCGCCCGGCTTGGAGAACACCGTCCGGCCCTCCGCGGCGTCCCGCGCGGTCGACGACCACAGCTGGTAGATCAGCAGATCCGCGACGGCGGTCGGCGGCAGCAGCGTCTCGTACCGCCCGGCGGGCAGCTCGATACGGCGCTCCGCCCAGCGCAGCCGCTGCGCCAGCTCCGCGTCGAGCCCGGCCGGGTCGACGTCCTTGAAGTCGCGCGTCGAGCGGCCCGCCCAGGACGAACGGGTGCGGTCGGGGGACTTGGCGTTGAGCTCCAGCGTCCCGGTCGGCTGGTCGTGGCGCAGCCGCAGCCCCGTCGACGTACCGAGGTAGGTCGAGGTCAGCTGGTGGTGGGCGAAGCCGTACAGCTCACGGCCGCCGGAGCGGGCGCGGGCGAAGGCGTCGCCGAGCGCCGGGGCGAACTCCGCGAAGACGTCCGAGCCCGTCTCGGCCGGTGCGCCCGTGAAATCGGGTGACGTGGGCACCCCGGCGACCAGCGGCTGCGCGTCCTCCGCCGGACCGGCCCCGCGCGCGGCGGCCTCGGCGGCCCGCACCAGCGGCTCCAGATCCTCCGCGGTCACCGCGGACCGCGACACCACGCCGGACGCGGTGCCCTGCGCACCGTCGACGGTCGCGACGACGGTCAGGGTCCGACCCCGCGTCACCCCGTTCGTCGTGAGCGCGTTGCCGGCCCAGCGCAGGTTCGCGGACGACTCCTCGTCGGCGATGACCACGCAGCCGTCGGCGGTGGACAGTTCGAGCGCCCGCTCGACGATCTCGTGCGGCTTGCTGACGCGGCTCATCGTCCGGCCTCCTGCGTCGTATTGAGACTGTGCTGTCCCGGGGGACGACCCCCGGACCCCCAGCCGGTTCCGTGGTGACCGCTCATCGTCCGGCCTCCTGCGTCGTATTGAGGATGTTCACGCCCCGGAAGAGGGCGGAGGGGCAGCCGTGCGAGACGGCCGCGACTTGGCCCGGCTGGGCCTTGCCGCAGTTGAAGGCGCCGCCCAGCACATACGTCTGCGGGCCGCCGACCTTCTCCATGGAGCCCCAGAAGTCCGTCGTCGTCGCCTGGTACGCGACGTCGCGCAGCTGCCCGGCCAGCCTGCCGTTCTCGATCCGGAAGAACCGCTGCCCGGTGAACTGGAAGTTGTAGCGCTGCATGTCGATCGACCAGGACCGGTCGCCGACCACGTAGATCCCGTGCTCCACCCCGCCGATCAAGTCCTCCGTGGAGAACCCGCCCGGATCCGGCCGCAACGACACGTTGGCCATGCGCTGCACGGGGACGTGGCCCGGCGAGTCCGCGTACGCGCAGCCGTTGGAACGGCCCAGCCCCGTCAGCTTCGCGATCCGCCGGTCCAGCTGGTAGCCCACCAGCGTCCCGTCCTTGACCAGGTCCCAGGACTGCGCCTCGACACCTTCGTCGTCGTACCCGATGGTCGCGAGCCCGTGCTCGGCGGTGCGGTCACCGGTCACATTCATCACGGGGGAGCCGTACGTCAGCTTCCCCAGCTGGTCGAAGGTGGCGAACGAGGTCCCGGCGTACGCCGCCTCGTATCCCAGCGCCCGGTCCAGCTCGGTGGCATGGCCGATCGACTCGTGGATGGTCAGCCAGAGGTTGGACGGGTCGACGACCAGGTCGTACGTTCCCGCCTCGACGCTCGGCGCCCGCATCTTCTCGGCCAGCAGCCCGGGGATCCGCGCCAGCTCGTCGTCCCAGTCCCAGCCGGTCCCGGTCAGGTACTCCCAGCCGCGGCCCACCGGCGGGGCGATCGTCCGCATCGAGTCGAACTCACCCGTCGTCCCGTCCACGGCGACCGCGGTGAACTCCGGATGCAGCCGCACCCGCTGCTGGGTGGTCACGGTGCCCGCCGTGTCCGCGTAGAACTTGTTCTCGTGAACGGTCATCAGCGAGGCGTCCACATGCGCGACGCCCTCGGCACCCAGGAGCCGGCCGCTCCATTCGGCGAGCAGCCCCGCCTTCTCCTCGGCCGGTACGTCGAAGGGGTCGATGTCGTACGCCGAGACCCAGGTCCGCTCGCCGTGCACCGGCTCGTCCGCCAACTCGACCCGCTCGTCGGAGCCGGCCGCCGCGATCACCTTGGCCGACAGCTTCGCCATGGCGACGGCCTGCGAGGCCACCTTTGCCGCGGCGTCCATCGTCAGGTCCACCCCGGACGCGAACCCCCACGCCCCGCCGTGCACCACCCGCACCGCGTAGCCGAGATCGGTGGTGTCCGAGGACCCGGAGGGCCGGGCGTCCCGCAGCCGCCAGGACGCGCTGCGCACCCGCTCCAGCCGGAAGTCGGCATGCACGGCGCCCAGCGCCCGCGCGCGGGCGAGCGCCGCGTCGGCGAGGGCCCGCAGCGGCAGGGCCAGGAATGACTGATCTACCTCATGAGGCATGTAGTACTCCGTCTTTTCGGCATGTGTCCGCAGTGAACCATGTCGTGCGTCGAGAGCGACCGGCCATAGGTTTCCCGGACGAACACGCCGGGCTCGTCACCCGGTTCGGCGTGTCACACGAGATGGGTCCGCGGACAAGCCGCCCCGACCGGTCACAGATCGTCATCGATCACGCCCGCCCTGAACGCGGCCCACCCCGAGGCCGTGAACCGCAGAGGGGTCGTGCGGGGATCACATGCCCGTGGTGGTGGAGGTGTACGCCGCGTAGGCCGAGGCCGGGTCCCCCGCCCGGCCGGGTGAGACGCCCGGCGGCCCGGCGATCGATCGATGAGTGCACGACTGTAGGAACCCCACAGTGCCCGAGGGAAGGCGCTGTCAGGGGCCGATTGCTCGCGGAGCGCCTGATACCGATAGGTTTTCGACGTACCAGACCGCTAGGGAAAGGGTGATCCGTTGAGCCGCTCGGTTCTCGTCACCGGAGGAAACCGGGGCATCGGCCTCGCCATCGCCCGCGCTTTCGTCGACAACGGCGACAAGGTCGCGATCACCTTCCGCTCCGGTGAGCCGCCCGCGGCGCTCACCGAGGCCGGTGTCCTCGCGGTCCGTTGCGACATCACCGACGCCGAACAGGTGGAGCAGGCCTACAAGGAGATCGAGGAGAAGCACGGTCCCGTGGAGGTGCTGGTCGCCAACGCCGGTATCACCAAGGACCAGTTGCTGATGCGGATGTCCGAGGACGACTTCACGTCCGTCGTCGACACCAACCTCACCGGCACCTTCCGGGTCGTCAAGCGCGCCAACCGCGGCATGCTGCGCGCCAAGAAGGGCCGCGTCGTCCTCATCTCCTCCGTGGTCGGCCTGCTCGGCTCGGCCGGGCAGGCGAACTACGCCGCGTCCAAGGCGGGTCTGGTCGGCTTCGCCCGGTCGCTGGCCCGTGAACTCGGTTCGCGGAACATCACTTTCAACGTCGTCGCGCCCGGTTTTGTCGACACCGACATGACGCAGGTGCTCACCGAGGAGCAGCGCAAGGGCATCGTGTCCCAGGTGCCGCTCGGCCGCTACGCGCAGCCCGAGGAGATCGCCGCCGCGGTGCGCTTCCTCGCCTCCGACGACGCGTCGTACATCACTGGAGCCGTCATCCCCGTTGACGGCGGATTGGGCATGGGTCACTGATCACCATGAGCGGAATTCTCGACGGCAAGCGCATCCTCATCACTGGGGTGCTGATGGAGTCGTCCATCGCGTTCCACACCGCCAAGGTGGCCCAGGAGCAGGGTGCCGAGATCATCCTGACCGCTTTCCCCCGGCCCACGCTGACGGAGCGCATCGCCAGGAAGCTGCCCAAGCCGGCCAAGGTCATCGAGCTGGACGTGACCAACGCCGAGCATCTTGACCGGCTCGCCGGTCTGGTGAAGGACGAGCTCGGTTCGCTCGACGGCGTCGTCCACTCCATCGGCTTCGCGCCGCAGGACGCGCTCGGCGGCAACTTCCTCAACACCCCGTTCGAGTCCGTCGCCACCGCGATGCACGTCTCGGCGTTCTCGCTGAAGTCGCTCGCCATGGCCTGCAAGCCGCTGATGAGCGAGGGCGGCTCGATCGTCGGCCTCACCTTCGACGCGCAGTTCGCCTGGCCGCAGTACGACTGGATGGGCCCGGCCAAGGCCGCGCTGGAGGCCACCTCCCGCTACCTCGCCCGCGACCTGGGCAAGGACGGGCTGCGCTGCAACCTGGTCTCCGCCGGACCGATCGGCTCGATGGCCGCCAAGTCCATCCCGGGCTTCGGTGAGCTCGCCGAGGTGTGGAACACCCGCTCCCCGCTGGCGTGGGACATGTCCGACCCGGAGCCGGCCGGCCGTGCCATCGTCGCGCTGCTCTCGGACTTCTTCCCGAAGACCACGGGCGAGATCATCCACGTCGACGGTGGCGTGCACATGATTGGCGCCTGATCTCGTACGACAGGCTCTGACACAGCCGCGTACCGCCTCCGAGCAGGTGGTACGCGGCTGTGTCGTGTCCGCGCCCGGCTTCGGCCCGCTCAAGTCGAAAATGCGGTCGATCCACCGCAGAATGTGATGAACCGGACTCGGGTCAGGCTACGGGGAGGAGGTCGCTGTGCGCTCCACACGTCGCCGGACCGGGGCCCTGCTGGCGGCCTGCACAGCCGTCGCCGGACTGCTCGCCGCCCCGGTGGGGATATCCATGGCGGGGCGGCTGGGAGCCGGGGCATCCGCCCCCGCCGCTCCCACCCCCGACCCCGCCGGAGCCGAATGCCGTACGTCGGTCCGGGGCTCCCGGGTCGTCGCCTACTGCCACAACCCGTACCCCTCCACCGACCGCGTACAACTGCACACCGAATGCCGCCGTTGGTGGGACATAGACGCCGACGCCGCCCCGGTCGACGTGGGCCCCGGGCGGACCGTGCGGATCGACGACCGCTGCTGGAAGGAAGTCGGCTCCGTCTGGGTCACGCACCGGGTGCAGGACACGGCCCAGGACCGCCCGGTCTAGACCAGATCTAGACCCGGTCCTGGTCTGGGTCACGCACCGGGTGCAGGACACGACCCAGGACCGCCCGGTCTAGACCAGATCTAGACCCGGTCCACCAGACAGCTCAGTGCATGACTCGCGGCCTCGGCCGCCGCCGTCTCCCCGTCCCCCGCCCGGATCGCCTCGACCAGCCTGCCGTGGTCCATGTGGTTCTCCGGCCGCAGCTCATGACCGATGTCGCCCCTGAGATAGTCGCGCAGCAGATCGCCCAGGTCGGCGTAGAGACCGGTCAGCACGTCGTTGTGCGAGGCGGCGACCACCGCCAGATGCAGCGTCGCGTCCGCCGCCACGAACGCCTCGGCGTCACCCGCGGCCCAGGTCTCCTCCCGGCGCGCCATGAGCGCGTCCAGCTGCTTCAGATCCCGCTCGGTCCGCCGGGCGGCGGCCAGCCTCGCCGCCGACGACTCCAGGGTGGAGCGCAGCTCGGCGACATGGCGCGGATCGGCGGACGCGAAACGGCGGTGCATCACCCCGGCCAGCTCGCTGGTGGCGACGACATAGGTGCCCGACCCCTGCCGGATGTCGAGCAGGCCGTTGTGCGCGAGCGCGCGCACGGCCTCCCGGACGGTGTTGCGTGCCACCCCCAGCTGCTCCACCAGTTCGGGCTCGGTGGGAATGCGTGAACCCACGGGCCACTCGCCCGAGGTGATCTGATTCCTGAGCTGGGCAATCACCTGGTCGGCGAGTGCCGAACGCCGCGGAGACGTCAGCGCCATGGTGCTCCTTGGTCGGGTTGCTGGGGTGATGAGGGGTGACGGGAGTCGCTGCAGTTGCTGTGCCTGAAGCGAATCGTCTCAGAGGGACTCCCGTCTGATTGGACAATCAATCATCCCATGATTCTATGATGGGCCTCATGCCCGACGACGAGACCCGGACCCTGACCCCCGCCACCACGGTGGACGCCCCCACGAAACCCCTGGCCACACAGACCTCGCAGGACCCGCGGGCGGCACAGGCCGCCGACGGGCCCTCTCCCTGGCTGCTCCGGCTGGTCGTCGTCGGGCTGGTCCTCACCGCGCTCAACCTCCGCCCCGCCATCACCAGCCTCGGCGCCCTCCTCGAAGAGGTACGGGACGGGCTGCACATGAGCGGCAGCGTCGCCGGCGTCCTCACCTCCGTACCGCCGCTCTGCTTCGCGATCTTCGGCATCATGGCGCCTCGCCTCGCCCGCCGCTTCGGCCCGGGCGCGGTCGTCTGCGCCGGCATGATCGCCATCACCGCCGGTCTGGTGATCCGGCCGCTCGTCGGTGGGACGGCCGGCTTCCTCGCCGCGAGCGCCCTCGCCCTCATGGGCATCGCCGTCAGCAACGTCCTGATGCCGGTGATCGTCAAGCGCTGGTTCCCGGACCGGGTCGGCTCCATGACCGGGCTCTACTCGATGGCCCTGGCCCTCGGCACCTCGCTCGCCGCCGCGGTGACCGTGCCGATGACCAGCGCGATGGGCGGCAGCTGGCGTCTGGGGCTCGGCGTCTGGGCCGTGCTCTCCGCCGCCGCGATCCTGCCCTGGATCCCGGTTGTACGGGACCGGCGCGGCGCCCCGGGGCAGTCCGCCGCCCAGCAGCCGGGCGCCCCGGCCCTCAGGATCACCCGCAGCCGTACCGCCTGGGGCCTCGCCTGCTTCTTCGGCCTCCAGGCCACCGCCGCGTACATCACCATGGGATGGATGCCGCAGATCTTCCGCGACGCCGGGGTCTCGGCCGGTACGGCGGGAGTGCTGCTCGCCGTGACCATGGCGATGGGCGTGCCGCTCGCCTTCGTCATCCCGAGGGTCGCGACCCGGATGAAGAACCAGGGCCCGATCGTCGTCTTCCTCGGCAGCTGCGGCCTCATCGGCTACGCGGGCCTCTACCTCGCGCCGGCCGACGGGGCCTGGGCCTGGGCGCTGCTCCTCGGCGTCTCGAACTGCTCCTTCCCGCTCGCCCTGACCATGATCGGCATGCGCTCGCGCACCGGCGCGGGAGTGGTCCGGCTGTCCGCGTTCGCCCAGTCCGTCGGCTATCTGATCTCGATCCCGGGACCGCTGCTGATCGGTGTGCTCTACCAGAACAGCGGCGGCTGGGAGCTGCCGATCGCGCTGATGGCGGGCCTCATGGTGCCGCAGATGGCGGTCGGAATCCTGGCCGGGCGGGACCGGACGATCGAGGACGAATGCTGAAGTGCGAGACTGGCCCCATGTCTCCTGTGCTCGACCCGAATCCCCAGAACGGTCAGAAGAAGTTCCTCGTCGTACTCGGCGCGATGCTGCTGATCACCGTGATCGTCGCGGTGATCGCCTCGATCGCGTCCCCCTGATCCGCACGGTCACCGGCCGTCGATGGTAGGGCTGGCACCACCATCCCCTAGGGGGCCAGGGTCAGGGTGAAGTGGGTGGGTCGCCGGATGGGTCCGGCGGCCCCGGATCCGTAGGTTTTCGGTATCAGTACCGATGACCCACGGAGGCGGACATGCCGGCCCGAACGCACACCCCGACCACTCACCCGGCCGCGGGCGGCGTCGAGGTCCGGCTGCCGTGGTGGGCCATCGCGCTGCCCGCGATCGCGTTCGCCGCACTGATGCTGCTGATCGTGGGATCCGGCGAGGCGCACGCCGCGACCACCGACCCGGCGATCAGCCGGTTGCTCGAGCGAATCATGGCCCGGGTGACCGCCTGACGCCGCCCGCGCACCCCGCACAAGCCCTTCAACACCCTGAGCCGGACGGCACATTTCATGCGAAGCTGAGGTGTATGAGCGTCGATACACCTCGCAGGATCGTCCTTCTCAGGCATGCAAAGGCGGAATGGTCGCAGGACTCCGACCACGAGCGGCCGCTCGCGGAGCGCGGCCGCAAGGATGCCCCCGTCGCAGGCCGCAAACTCGTCGACTCCGGGATCGACCTCGATCTGGCCCTCTGCTCCACCGCCGCCAGGACGCGCGAGACGTGGAAGCTGGCCGTCCACGAGATGCCGCACCGCCCCAGGACCGTGTACGAGGAGCGGCTGTACGAGGCGTCCCTCGGTGAGCTCATCGCCCTGATCAACGAGACCCCCGACGATGTGCACGACCTCCTGGTCATCGGCCACAACCCCGGCATGCACGCGGTCGCCGACGCTCTCTCGGAATCGGCCGAGGGCGACGCCCTGACCCGGATGACCCGCGGCGGCTTCCCCACCGCCGCGTTCGCAGTCGTCGAGTTCACCGGATCCTGGAAGGGCGTGGAGCACGGAGTGGGCAAGCTGGTCGAGTACTGGACGCCCAACGACTGACCTCGCTGTCGTACGAGCAGGGCCCCGGTGCGGAAAGCGCCGGGGCCCTGCTCGTACGCGCGAACGCGTCAGTGTCGTATACGCGCACGCGCCAGGGCTGTACGCGCGAAGATCTCAGTGCTCGTACGCGCGCACGTCTCAGTCGACGAGGCCGTCGGCGGCCTCGACCTCCTCGCGGGTGATGCCGAGCAGATACAGCACGGTGTCCAGGAACGGCACGTTCACCGCGGCGTGCGCGGCCTCGCGGACCACCGGCTTGGCATTGAAGGCCACCCCGAGCCCGGCGGTGTTCAGCATGTCCAGGTCGTTCGCACCGTCACCGATCGCGACGGTCTGCGCCAGCGGCACCCCGGCCTGCGCGGCGAAACTGCGCAGCAGCCGGGCCTTGCCGGCCCGGTCGACGATGTCGCCGACGACCCGTCCCGTGAGCTTTCCGTCGACCACTTCCAACGTGTTGGCAGAGGCGAAGTCGAGCCCGAGCCGTTCCTTCAGATCGTCGGTGACCTGGGTGAACCCGCCCGAGACCACACCCACTTGGTAGCCGAGCCGCTTCAGCGTACGGATCAGGGTGCGCGCGCCCGGCGTCAGCCGCACCTCGGCGCGCACCTTGTCCACCACCGACACATCGAGCCCGGCCAGCAGCGCCACCCGTGCGTGCAGCGACTGCTCGAAGTCGAGCTCGCCGCGCATCGCCTGCTCGGTCACCTCGGCCACCTTGTCCTCGCAGCCCGCGTGGGCGGCGAAGAGCTCGATGACCTCGTCCTGGATGAGCGTCGAGTCGACGTCCATGACGACCAGCCGCTGCGCCCGGCGGCTCAGCCCGGCCGACACCACCGCGACATCGACACCGATGCCGGCGGCCTCCGTCGCCAGTGCGGTCCGCAGCTCCCCGGTCCCGGTGCCGGACACCGCGAACTCGACTGCCGTGACCGGGTACTTCGCGAGCCGGAAGATCCGGTCGATGTTGCCGCCGGTGGAGGTGATCGTGGCCGCTATGGCGGCGGTCGACTCCGCGGTCAGCGGGTGCCCGAGCACCGTCACATGGGAACGCCCGTAACCACGCGGCCGGTTGTCACCGGTACCGGAGATGATCTCGGCCTGCAGCTTCAGCGAGTCGGCCCAGCTGTGCACGGTCGCCCGCAGATCGCCCTCGGTGGTGTCGCCCGCGGTCGGGGCGGTGACCAGGGCGCACAGGACGATGCGGCCACGGGTGACGACCTGCTCGATGTCGACGACATCGACCGAGTAGGCGGCGAGGGTGTCGAAGAGCCCGGCGGTGATGCCGGGGCGGTCCTTCCCGAAGATCTTCACGAGAAGGGTGGGTGTGTCGGTGCCCCGACGGGACTCAGGGGACTCAGGAGACGAGGAGGACCGAGGTGGCTGAGATGCGCTCATGGTGCTTCCACCGTATCGGTCCGCTCCGGGGCGCCGGAGGCCCGTCCCGCGGAGCGGACAGCGCGTCGGCCCCGTACCCCCGCCCGGAGCACCGGCGCGGTGACGGACCGCGCGCGTCCGGATCCATTCGGTGGTCGCGGGGGTCGGGGCGCGGCGAATCCCCGGAGCCCGGAATGCTCCGTTCAGCAATGGTTCGTACGTACTCGGGGTGCTTACCGCACCCTGCTCCCTTTATTCGTGTCGGCACCGTAACGATGCAGGTCTCGGCGGGGTCTTCACCCCGCCCGACTTTCGTATCCGGGACTGGTCCTGGAATAGTTCCTCACGATGTTCAGCATCCCTAGGCCCCCTGTGATGGGGGCAACACGGGGGACAACTAGTGGGGCGCGGAGTGCCGGAACTCGTACTGGAATTGAATGGAAGGACCTGGACGCTCGATCCGTCCAGGTCGTGCACCCTCGGGCGCGATCCGCAGGGCGACCTGACGATCGACGACGCCAGGGTGTCGTGGCGGCATGCCACGATCAGCTGGGGGGGCCGGAGTTGGTTCATCGAGGACCACGGCAGCACCAACGGCACCTATGTGCAGGGCAGCCGGATCCAGCAGCTGGAGATCGGCCCCGGCTCCGTCGTGCATCTGGGCAATGCCACTGACGGCCCGCGGCTGAATTTCACCGCCGCGGCGGGCGCCGATGTGTACAGCGGTCAGGGCGCGGGTGCCCAGCAGGCCCCCGCCCAGCCGCCCCAGCAGGGTGGCGCCGGCTGGCCCGGCCAGCAGGCACCCGCTCCGCAACAGCCGCAACAGGGCTGGCAGCACCAGGCCCCCCAGGGCCCGCCGCAGCAGCAGCCCGTACAGCCCCAGGTCCCGCAGCAGCAGGGCATGGCGAAGATGCCCGGCGCGGGCGGTCCCGGCGGTGCCGCGGGGGCTCCGCCGGTGTACGGCGACCGCAGCCCGACCACGTTCCACCAGCTGGACCTCGGCCGCGTCATGCGCATCGGTCGTGCGCTGGAGAACGAACTGGTCGTCTCCGACCTCCAGGTCTCGCGCCACCACGCCGAATTCCACGCGACCCCCGACGGCCGCTTCGAGATCCGTGACCTCGGTTCGCACAACGGCACGTACGTCAACGGTCAGCCGCTCTCCAAGTCCGGCTCCGCGCTCATCGGCCCCAACGACATCGTCGGCGTCGGTCACTCGACCTTCCGCCTGGTCGGCGACCGGCTCGAAGAGTTCGTCGACACCGGTGAGGTCTCCTTCTCCGCCCGCCACCTCACGGTGACGGTCGACGGCGGGAAGCAGATCCTCAAGGACGTCTCCTTCGGCGTCCCGGAGAAGTCGCTCGTCGCGGTCATCGGCCCGTCCGGCTCCGGAAAGTCCACCCTGCTCAAGGCGCTCACCGGCTACCGGCCCGCCAACCAGGGCGACGTCCTCTACGACAACCGGAACCTGTACAAGCAGTTCGCCGAGCTGCGCCAGCGCATCGGTCTGGTCCCGCAGGACGACATCCTGCACAAGGAACTCACCGTCACCAAGGCCCTCAAGTACGCGGCCAAGCTCCGCTTCCCCGCGGACACCACCGAGGCCGAGCGCCAGGCCCGGATCGTCGAAGTCCTCGCCGAGCTCAAGCTCGACATCCACAAGGACAAGAAGGTCACCTCGCTCTCCGGCGGTCAGCGCAAGCGCGTCTCCGTCGCCCTGGAGCTGCTCACCAAGCCGTCGCTGATCTTCCTGGACGAGCCGACCTCCGGCCTCGACCCGGGCATGGACCGCGATGTCATGCAGCTGCTGCGCGGCCTGGCCGACGACGGCCGCACCGTCCTGGTCGTCACGCACTCCGTCGCCGAGCTGGCGATCTGCGACAAGCTGCTCGTCATGGCGCCGGGCGGTTCCGTCGCCTACTTCGGCCCGCCGGAGGAAGCGCTCAACTTCTTCGGCTACACCACCTGGGCCGACGTTTTCTCCGCGTTCGAGAACTACCGCGACTACGACTGGGCGGGCCGCTGGCGCGGTTCGCAGCACTACCAGATGTACGCCGCGGACATCGACGCCGTCGCCGCGCAGTCCGTACACATGCCGCCCCCGCAGCAGATGCGCCCGCCGAAGCCGCAGAGCTGGTCGGCCCAGCTGTGGACGCTGATGCGCCGCTACATCTCGGTGATCGCGTCCGACAAGGGCTTCATGGGCCTGATGGTGATCCTGCCCGCCGTGCTCGGCGTGGTCAGTGTCGTCATCCCGGCCGACTTCGGCCTGGCCCCGCCGAAGCCGCCGTCCCGGTTCAACGGAGCCGCCGGAACGATCATGCTGATCCTCGCGGTCGGCATGTGCTTCTCCGGTGCGGCCAACTCCGTACGAGAACTGATCAAGGAACGCGTCATCTACGAACGGGAACGGGCCACCGGTCTGTCCCGCTCCGCCTATCTGATGTCCAAGGTGATCGTCCTCGGCGTGATCACCGCCTTCCAGGGCGTCATCATCTGCGGCATCGGTTTCGCCACCCGCGAGCTGCCCGAAGAGGGCCTGATCATGCCGCCGGCCGTCGAGCTCTGCCTGACGATCATCGCGCTCGGCTTCACCTCGATGATGTTCGGCCTGGTGATCTCCTCGCTGGTGAAGACCGCCGAGAAGACCATGCCGCTGCTGGTCATGTTCGCGATCGTCCAGGTCGTCTTCACCGGCATCCTCTTCCAGGTGTTCGGCTCGCCCGGCCTGGAGCAGTTCGCCTGGCTGATGCCGTCCCGCTGGGCCATCGCCGGCGCGGGCACGACGCTCGACCTCTCGCACCTCATGGCGCCGTGGGACCCGAAGAACCCGACCGATCTGGACCCGCTGTGGGAGCACTCGGCCGGCCAGTGGGGGATCAACATCTCGGTACTCCTGCTGCTCGGCATCATCTGCGGCGTCGTGGTCGCGCGACTGCTGCGCCGCCACGAGCCGGAGGTCATGCGCAAGTAGGCGCGGGCACCGGCACCGGAATCGAATGCCGAAGGGCGGCACCCCACGCGGGGGTGCCGCCCTTCGGCGTACGCAGACGCTGCCCGGCGATGCGCGGTGCCGGTCAGTACGCGCCGTTGACGTTGTCGATCGAGCCGTACTTGTCGGCCGCGTAGTTGGCCGCGGCCGTGATGTTGGCGACCGGGTCGTAGATGTTCGACGAGGTGCCGGGCACGTGGTACGCGTTGAACGTCGGCTGGATGACCTGGAGCAGGCCGCAGGACGGGGTGCCGTTCTGGGCGTTGATGTCCCAGCCGTTGACCGCGTTCGGGTTACCGGTCGACTCGCGCATGATGTTGCGGTGCAGGCCGTCGTACGAACCGGGGATGCCGTTGGCCCGCATGATGTCCAGGGCCTGGTTGATCCAGCCGTTCAGGTTGTTGGCGTAGACCGGGGTACGGGCCTCGGAGCGGCTGGCGGCCTGCGTCTCGGTGCGCTCGGAGGCGACGGCCTTCGCCTTCACCTTGGCGGCGGCCCGGGCCTTCGCCTCGGCCTCGGCCTTGGCCTTGGCGGCCTGGGCCTTGGCCTTCGCGGCGGCGGCCTTCTTGGCCCTGGCGAGGTCGGCTGCCTTCACCAGCTTCTCGGCGGTGGAGTGCTGCTCGATGATGCTGGCCTGCACGGCCTTGGCCTGCGGAGTACCGGCAGCCGACGCGAGGACCACGGGGGCGGCGGACACGGGGGTCGCGGCCTCGGGCTTGGGGTCTGCGTTGGCGGGGACGAGCGAGAACGAGAGCGCGGCGACGGCCATGGCGGAGATGCCCGCGACGGAGAGCTTCTGGGTCTTGTTCAGGCGACGACGACGGCCGGGGATGCTGGACACGGACATGCAGACATACCTCTTCGAATCGCGGGAGTCCTCACGGAGGACGAAGACGGGAAGCGGCGTTTTCGCATCTCCGTCGGGGACGAGTGCAATTCTTAGCGCCAGCAAAATCCGGTGGCAAAGGTGTGACGTACGAACCCAGGTAGTGGACCGGGTCCCCGCTCGAACGTGTGGGGCCGCGCTCATAACCACTGATGCGGCGCTTATGTGTCCACTAGCGGTCTTCGTAAGTGACGTGGGTCCTATGTGCGGCCTCACATCGGGTGCGTAACAACTTCACCAACCGTTGCTCAAGCAATTCGGAGTGTGAGATTCCGTCTCTGGGGCGGGCGCCCGGCGCGATCGCCACTCCTCTGTATCGGCCGCTCCCGTGCAGGGGCCGCTCCTCATGCATGGGCGGACGGACCTAGGGTCTTTCGTTTGGATCCGGCGTGATCCAAACGAGAGGACCTAGTCCCTGCGCCCTAATCCGCAGCCGTCCACAGGCCGATACGGCGTCCGAACCCCGCCGGTACGGTGAGGCCATGAGCCATCGCCCACCGTCGGGTCTCGCAGCTGTGAGCGCCGCGCTGCTCGCCATGAGCCGGCATCTCGAAGTGCGCGACGTCCTGAAGACGATCGTCGCCTCGGCCCGCGAACTGCTGGACGCCGAGTACGCCGCCCTGGGCGTCCCCGACGACCACGGCGGCTTCGCCCAGTTCGTCGTCGACGGAGTCAGCGACGAGCAGTGGAAGGCCATCGGCCCGCTGCCCAGACAGCACGGCATCCTCGCCTCGATGCTCCACGAGGCGAAGCCCGAGCGCCTCGCCGATGTCCGCAAGGACCCCCGCTTCGAGGGCTGGCCCTCCGCCCACCCCGACATGTCCGACTTCCTCGGCCTGCCCATCAGGGACGGCGAGGAGATCATCGGCGCGCTCTTCCTCGCCAACAAGCGCTGCCCCAAACCCGAGGGCAGCTGCGGCTTCACCGCCGAGGACGAGGAACTGCTGGCCATCCTCGCCCAGCACGCGGCGATCGCCCTCACCAACGCCCGGCTCTACGAACGCAGCCGGGAGCTCACCATCGCCGAGGAGCGCTCCCGGCTCGCCCACGAGCTGCACGACGCGGTGAGCCAGAAGCTCTTCTCACTGAGGCTGACGGCCCAGGCAGCCACCGCGCTGGTGGACCGCGACCCGGCCCGCGCCAAGGGCGAGCTCCAGCAGGTCGCCGCGCTCGCCGCGGAAGCCGTGGACGAACTGCGCGCCGCCGTCGTCGAGCTGCGCCCCGCCGCGCTCGACGAGGACGGTCTCGTCGCCACGCTCCGTACCCAGATCCAGGTCCTGGACCGGGCCCACACGGCCCGGGTCACCTTCGAGAGCCTGGGCATACGGGCCCTGCCCGCCGCCCAGGAGGAAGCGCTGCTGAGGGTCTCCCAGGAAGCCCTGCACAACGCGCTGCGCCACTCCGGGGCGGAGCACGTCGACGTCACGCTGGCCCGGCAAGGCAGCGGCACGCTGCTGCGGATCGCCGACGACGGCAACGGCTTCGAACCCACGGCGACCCGGCAGGCGGGCCGGCATCTGGGCCTGGTGTCGATGCGGGACCGCGCGAACGGCGTCGGCGGAAGGCTCACCGTTGAATCGGAGCCCGGCAAGGGCACCACGATCGAGATGGAGGTACCCGGTGGCTGACAAGATCATCAGGGTGCTGCTGGTCGACGACCACCAGGTGGTCCGCCGCGGTCTGCGCACGTTCCTGGAGATCCAGGACGACATAGAAGTGGTCGGCGAGGCGGCCGACGGCGCCGAGGGGGTGGCCAGGACCGAGGAGCTCCGCCCCGATGTCGTCCTGATGGACATCAAGATGCCCGGCACCGACGGCATCGAGGCGCTGCGCAGGCTGCGCGAGCTGGAGAACCCGGCCAAGGTCCTCATCGTCACCAGCTTCACCGAGCAGCGCACCGTGGTCCCCGCCCTGCGCGCCGGAGCCTCCGGCTATGTGTACAAGGACGTCGACCCGGACGCCCTGGCCGGTGCCATCCGCTCGGTGTACGCGGGCCACGTCCTGCTCCAGCCGGAGGTGGCGGGAGCCCTGCTCGCCCAGGAGGACTCGGGCAGCGGCACGGGCCGGGGGAGCACGCTCACCGAACGGGAACGGGAGGTGCTGGGCCTGATCGCCGACGGCCGCTCCAACCGCGAGATCGCGCGAGCCCTGGTCCTCTCCGAGAAGACCGTCAAGACACACGTCTCGAACATCCTGATGAAGCTGGATCTCTCGGACCGGACCCAGGCGGCCCTCTGGGCCGTCCGGCACGGGGCGGCGGGCTGACCGGGGGCGAAGCGGACCGTCTCCCTCCGGACTGAGATTCATACTGTCGGGTGTATGTCACCCGGATGGCGCAACCTGTTCGGCGGCGAGGCGTTCTCCAGGGTGCTGCGGCCGCTGGCCGCAGTCACGCTAGGAGGATCAAGAAGTGAAGAACCTGAAGAAGGCCGCTGCCGTCACCATGATCGCCGGTGGAATCATCGCCGCCGGCGCGGGCGCGGCCTCCGCCACCGGACACGGCGCGGGTGCCGACGGTGTCGCGGCCCACTCCCCGGGCGTGGTCAGCGGCAACGTCGTCCAGGTCCCGGTGGACGTCCCGGTGAACGTGGTCGGCAACACGATCAACGTGGTCGGCCTGCTCAACCCGGCCTTCGGCAACCTCGGCCTGAACGGCTGACCGACCCCATGGCCGGCTGACCGATTCCACGGTCATACGTCGCCGACTCCACGTTCACACCTCGCCGGACGGGTGCATCGAGCCCGTCCGGCGACACCCGCGGCCCACCCGGCCAAGGCCTACCGCTCCCGCTCGCGCTCCTCCACATACGCGTTGTACGCGGCAACCTGCGCCCGCCGGGCCACCCGCTCCACCGGCCGCAGCGCCTCGCCCCGGGCCGCGATCTCCGAAGCGCTCACCGCCCCGCCGTGCCCGTTCTCGTACGCCACCGAGATCAGCAGCCCCACCCGCTGTGCCAGCTCCAGCACCCGCATCGCCCGCGGCGGGTACCCCGGAGCCAGCACCTCGCGCCCCCGCTCCGCCCGCGCCCGGTACGCGTCCACCGCTGCCTCGGCCACCGGCCCCGAACCGGCCACGTCCATCCGCGCCAGCACCGCCGTCGCGTCCCGCAACGCCTCGGCGAGCTCCCGCTCCGCCTCGCTCAGCGACGGCACATCGGCCGGCGGCGCCTCCCGTACAGGCAGACAACGCCACACCACCTCGACGTGCAGATCCCCGTCCGGCCCCGCCTCACGCACCTCGGGGACCAGTCCGTACGGCGCACCGAAGGCCACCACCGCCTCCTCGGCCTCCAACGCCCGCGCGTTGAAGTCCGGCGGGCCGCTCAGCCCCAGCGGATGCCCGGGTGCCGGCAACGCCACCCGGAAACCCGTCACCCCCAGACCCCGCAACCGCCCGAGCGCCAGCGTGAGCCCGACCGGCCCCGCCTCGCCCGGCAGTCCCTCGACGCGGTGCACCGCGTCCTCCCCGACAATGGCGAGCGCCGCCTCGTCCGGCGACACCAGTCCCGCCAGAAGCGCGTTTCCCCAAGCGGCCAACAGCCCTGAGCGTGGTTCCGAAAGCATGGGAACAGCCTAGGGAACGGGCCCGGGGCCTGTCGCCACACGGGCCCAGCGCCGGGAGCACTCGCGCGGTGGCGTAGATTTCCCTGGGAGCTGTGCCCACAGGCACCGACGATCTCGACACTGCATGGGGAGACAACGCGCCATGAGCGATGTACTGGAGCTGGTGGACGTATCCGTGGTCCGCGACGGACGCGCTCTGGTGGACGACGTCTCCTGGTCGGTCAAGGAGGGGGAGCGCTGGGTCATCCTCGGCCCGAACGGCGCCGGCAAGACCACCCTCCTCAACATCGCCTCCAGCTACCTCTTCCCGAGCACCGGCACCGCCAAGATCCTCGGCGAGCAGCTCGGCGGCGTCGGCACCGATGTCTTCGAGCTCCGTCCCCGCATCGGCATCGCGGGCATCGCCATGGCCGAGAAGCTGCCCAGGCGCCAGACCGTGCTGCAGACGGTACTCACCGCCGCGTACGGCATGACCGCCACCTGGCACGAGAACTACGAGGCCGTCGACGAGGAGCGCGCCCGCGCCTTCCTCGACCGGCTCGGGATGACCGAGTACCTCGACCGCAAGTTCGGCACCCTGTCCGAGGGCGAGCGCAAGCGCACCCTGATCGCCCGCGCCATGATGACCGACCCCGAACTGCTGCTCCTCGACGAGCCGGCGGCGGGACTCGACCTCGGCGGCCGCGAGGACCTGGTCCGCCGCCTCGGCCGACTGGCCCGCGACCCGTACGCCCCCTCCATGATCATGGTCACCCACCATGTCGAGGAGATCGCCCCCGGGTTCACCCACGTCCTGATGATCCGCCAGGGCAAGGTGCTCGCCGCAGGCCCCATGGAGACCGAACTCAGCTCCCGCAACCTCTCTCTCTGCTTCGGACTGCCGCTCATCGTCGAGCACACCGGCGACCGCTACACGGCCCACGGACTCCCGCTCTCGTAGGCACGGCCGGCGACAACCTCCGGGCCCGGAGCGCCGGGCGGGCGCAGTGGCCCGCTTGCGCCCTGTCCGCGAGGGCGTTCGCGGTTCTACCATGACCACGTGGACATCGACGCGTGGGTGTGGTGGCTGATCGGCGCGGTGGGACTGGGCATCCCACTCGTCATGACTGCGATGCCCGAGTTCGGCATGTTCGCCGTCGGAGCGGTCGCCGCGGCAGTCGTCGCGGCACTCGGCGGCGGCATCGTGGCCCAGGTGCTGGTATTCGTCGTGGTCTCCGTGGCGCTCATCGCCGTGGTCCGCCCGATCGCCGCCAGACACCGCACCGACCGACCCCAACTCGCCACCGGCATCGATGCGCTGAAGGGCCGTCAGGCCGTCGTCCTGGAACGGGTCGACGGCAGCGGCGGCCGGATCAAACTGGCCGGGGAGATCTGGTCCGCCCGCGCACTCGACGAGGGCCAGAGCTTCGATCCCGGCCAACAGGTCGATGTCGTCGACATCGACGGAGCTACGGCAGTCGTCATGTGACCGAACCACCCACAAGGCAGAGCGCGTTCTGTCAGACTCGATGTCGATCATCATGAGATCGGGGCCGGTACAACATCCGGCTCCTCCCGCGATCTCGATCTCGACCTCGATCATCGCGATCCGTCGGCAACCGAAGGGCAACGAGGAACACGATGCAACCGATCATCATCGTTCTGATCATTCTGGTGGTGCTCGTCTTCATCGCCCTGATCAAGACGATCCAGGTCATTCCGCAGGCCAGCGCCGCCATCGTGGAGCGCTTCGGCCGCTACACCCGCACGCTCAACGCAGGCCTGAACATCGTCGTTCCATTCATCGACTCCATCCGAAACCGCATCGACCTCCGTGAACAGGTCGTGCCGTTCCCGCCCCAGCCGGTGATCACCCAGGACAACCTGGTCGTCAACATCGACACCGTCATCTACTACCAGGTGACCGACGCACGGGCCGCGACCTACGAAGTCGCAAGCTACATTCAGGCGATCGAGCAGCTCACCGTCACCACCCTCCGCAACATCATCGGTGGCATGGACCTGGAGCGGACCCTGACCTCCCGCGAGGAGATCAACGCGGCCCTGCGCGGAGTCCTCGACGAGGCCACCGGCAAGTGGGGCATCCGCGTCAACCGCGTCGAGCTCAAGGCGATCGAGCCGCCCACCTCCATCCAGGACTCGATGGAGAAGCAGATGCGCGCCGACCGTGACAAGCGCGCCGCGATCCTCCAGGCCGAAGGAACACGCCAGTCCGCGATCCTCACCGCGGAGGGCGAGAAGCAGTCCGCGATCCTGCGCGCCGAGGGTGAGGCCAAGGCATCGGCCCTGCGCGCCGAGGGCGAGGCCCAGGCGATCCGTACGGTCTTCGAGTCCATCCACGCCGGAGACCCGGACCAGAAGCTCCTCTCGTACCAGTACCTCCAGATGCTCCCGAAGATCGCCGAAGGCGACGCCAACAAGCTCTGGATCGTGCCCAGCGAGATCGGCGACGCCCTCAAGGGCCTCAGCGGCGCCTTCGGCAACCTCGGCAACGGCGCCCCCGGGTTCGACACGGGCAAGGAACGCCGGGAGCAACCCCCGGTCGACTGACGCGTACACGCCCCGTGCATGATCGGTGCACCAAGCACCGATCACGCACGGGGGATTCGCCATGAACATCTGGGAGATGCTCGCCGTCTTCGTCGCGGGCATCAGCGCCGGCACGATCAACACGATCGTCGGCTCGGGAACGCTGATCACCTTCCCCGTGCTGCTCGCCACCGGTCTGCCACCGGTCACGGCCACCGTCTCCAACGCCCTCGGCCTGATCCCCGGTTCCGTCAGCGGCGCCATCGGCTACCGCAAGGAACTCGAAGGACAGGGCCGCCGCGTACTCAGGCTCGCCGTAGGCGCCCTCATCGGCGGCCTCACCGGCGCCACCCTCCTGCTGGCCCTGCCCTCCACGGCCTTCGAGACCATCGTGCCGATCCTGGTGACCCTGGCCCTCGTCCTGGTCATCCTGCAACCACGCATCAGCAAAGCGGTCCAGCGCCGACGCGAACACAGCGGCACCCACACCCACCCCGACGGCGGACTGCTCCTGTTCGTCGGACTGATGCTCGCCAGCGTCTACGGCGGCTACTTCACCGCCGCCCAGGGGATCATCTACCTCTCCCTGATGGGCATGCTGCTCGACGACACCATGCAGCGCCTCAACGCCGTCAAGAACGTCCTGGCCGCCGTCGTCAACAGCATCGCCGCGCTCTTCTTCCTCTTCGTCGCGGACTTCGACTGGACGGCCGTCGTACTGATCGCGGTCGGCTCCGCGCTGGGCGGCCAGATCGGCGCCAAGATCGGCCGCCGCCTCAGCCCCACGGTCCTGCGCGTCCTTATCGTCGCGGTCGGCACGGTCGCCATCGTCCAGCTGCTGCTCCGCTGACACACGGAAGCCCGCCTCCCCCGGAGACGGGCTTCCACCACGACGAAATGCGTACGCCGATTACGCCGCGGCGCGGTCCAGCCACTCCGGCAGTTCCGACCGCTCACCGGCGCCCAGCGCCAGCAGCATCGCCTGCGCCGGAGACGGGACGAACGGCTGACGCAGCAGCGGCATCCCCGCCTGCTCCGGCGTCCGGGCAGCCTTGCGGTGATTGTCCTCGGCACAGGACGCCACCGTGTTCAGCCAGGTGTCCTGACCCCCCTGGGCACGCGGTACGACATGGTCGACGGTGCTCGCCCGCCGCCCGCAGTACGCGCACCGGTGCTGGTCCCGTATCAGCACACCCCTCCGGGACCACGGGGCATGTCTTCGGAACGGCACCCGTACGTACCGGCAGAGCCTGATCACCCGGGGCACCGGAATGTCCACGGCGGCGCCACGCATGCGGAGATCGGGATGCGACTGCTCGACGACGGCCTTGTCCTGCAGAATCAGCACCACCGCACGGTTCAGTGTCACCGTCGACAGCGGCTCGAAGCTCGCGTTCAGTACCAGCGTGTCCCGCATCTCGCCCACCTCCCGTGTGCCGCCCGCCCCCTGGCAGGCCCGGATCAACTCTGGCTGGGCAGGCCGTGATGGACAACGCAATAAAAAATGCCCTGCCCTGATCTCTCCAAGACCAGGGCAGGGCAAACAGCAGGGGAACTCTGGGCTCACCCGGTACTAGGCGGGACCGGTGTACTCACCGATCAGCTGAGCACGGCCCAGCGTGTGGAACCGAAGATTGAACCCGACGACCGCGGGCGACGCGTCGCTGTCGACGCCCAGCTTCTCGGTGTCCACCGCGTACACGGTGAACACGTAGCGGTGGTTCTCCCCGGCCGGCGGGGCGGCACCGCCGAACTTCTTCGACCCGTAGTCGTTACGGACCTGCACGGCACCGGCGGGCAGTCCTTCGAACTTCCCGCTGCCCGCACCGGCCGGCAGCTCCGTGACCGACGCCGGGATGTCGAAGAGCACCCAGTGCCAGAATCCGCTGCCCGTAGGAGCATCGGGGTCGAAGCAGGTCACGGCGAAACTCTTGGTCCGCGCCGGGAAACCCTCCCACCGCAGCTGCGGCGAGGTGTTCCCGGCCGCGAACACCTGAGCGTCCGCCAGCACGGCGCCGGGAGCGAGATCCTCGCTCACCACCGTGAACGACGGCACCTCCGGATGGAAGTCGTGCGGCAGCGGCGCCCTCTTCGGCTCGGTCACGTCAGCACCTCTCCTGATCGCTCTACTGCTGTCAGCAGGTCTCCCACCGACCCTAGAGCCAGTTGCGCTGACTGCCGACCTGCGCCAGCCACTGATTGAGGTACGCCGCCCAGTCGGTCCCCTGGAAGTCGTTAAGCCCGACCTTGAACGCGCGGTACGAGTCGCTGCCCTCGCTGAAGAGCCCCGGCTTCTTGTCCATCTCGAGGACGACATCCATCTCACGATCGTCCGCGACGAACGTCAGCTCCACCTGGTTCAGTCCGCGGTACTGCTGCGGCGGGAAGAACTCGATCTCCTGGTAGAAGGGCAGCCGCTGACGCGTACCGCGAATGTGACCGCGCTCCATGTCCGCACTGCGGAAGCCGAACCCGAGCTGCCCGAAGGCGTCGAGGATGGCCTGCTGCGCCGGCAGCGGGTGCACATTGATCGGGTCCAGGTCGCCCGAGTCCAGCGCCCGCGCGATCTCCAGCTCCGTGGTCACGCCGATGTTCATGCCGTGCAGATGCTGACCGGCGAACATCGTGATCGGCGTCTCCCACGGGATCTCGAGCCCGAAGGGTACGACGTGCACGGCACCGGCCCGCACCTCGAACGCGCCACCGAGCCGCAGCTTGGTGAACTCGATGTCCTGCTTGGTCTCCGTGTCCTGGCCCTCGACCTCGACCCGGGCCTGCAGACCCACGGAGAGTCCCTCGATCTGCTGATCCACGGAACCGCCCTGGATCCGCACCTCGCCCTGGACGACCCCGCCGGGTACGACGTTGAGCTCGGAAAGCTCGGTCTCCACCGAAGCGCCACCGGCACCCATGCTCGCGAGCAGCCGCTTGAAGCCCATGTTTACTCCTCCTTGGTCCTGACCCCTACATACGCGCCACGACCGTAATCGGTTCCCGGTAACCTCGACCGCCATGATCGAGGGCTTGGACCGTACGCCGCTGACTCGCGCCTTCTTCGACCGCCCCGTACTGGACGTGGCACCCGACCTCCTGGGCCGGACCCTGGTACGCGCCACACCGGACGGACCCATCGAGCTCCGGCTCACCGAGGTGGAGGCGTACGCCGGCGAGATCGACCCGGGATCGCATGCCTTCAGAGGCCGCACCGCACGCAACAGCGTCATGTTCGGACCGCCCGGCCACGCGTACGTCTACTTCACCTACGGCATGTGGCACTGCCTCAACCTGGTGTGCGGCCCCGAGGGCAGGGCGAGCGGGGTCCTGCTCCGCGCGGGCGACATCCAGGTCGGCGCCGAACTCACCCGCGAACGTCGAAACTCGGCCCACAACGACAAGGAACTGGCCAAAGGCCCGGCCCGCCTGGCCACCGCTCTCGATGTCGACCGAACACTGAACGGCACCGACGCCATCGCCCACCCCGGCGCCTCGCTGTCCGTACTGCACGGCACCCCGCCACCGCGTGACCAGGTACGCAACGGCCCACGCACCGGAGTGGGCGGCGACGGAGCCGCGCATCCCTGGCGTTTCTGGATCGACGGGGACCCCACGGTGAGCCCCTACAGAGCCCACGTGCCACGCCGCCGCGCAATTTGACTCGCCCTTGAGGGGCCGCCTAATGTAGTCCGAGCCGCTTGAAACGGGTACTGCTGTCGGAACGGTCCATCGGACCGCATCCGAACATCCCGGAGCGGCCAACCACTACCTACGAATCACCCTGGCGGGTGCGAATTCGGCATGCCGTAATTCAATCCCTCCGACTCGATTATGAGTCGCCAAGGAAATCGGCTAATGTAGTGGACACGCCGAAAGGCAAGGCCAATCCAAAGGTCACCGGAATTCAAATTCGGACCGGAAACGGAACGAAAAAGAGTCTGGTAAGGTTGGAGCCGCCGGAAAGGGAAACGCGAAAGCGAAGAACTGGAAAGCGAAGCAGGGCCCGCTTCGACCGGGAATCGGACACGAAAGAGTCTGATAGAGTCGGAAACGCAAGACCGAAGGGAAAAGCCCGGAGGAAAGCCCGAGAGGGTGAGTACAAAGGAAGCGTCCGTTCCTTGAGAACTCAACAGCGTGCCAAAAGTCAACGCCAGATATGTTGATACCCCGGCCTGCTTCGGCAGGTTGGAGGTTCCTTTGAAAGTCCTACGGGGTCACTGACCCGGTAGGCAATTTACACAGCGAGGACGCTGTGAACGACCGGTCTTATTCCGTCCGGTCGTTCCGCTCTCGTGTTGTGTTGTCCCGATCACGGGAAAACATTCACGGAGAGTTTGATCCTGGCTCAGGACGAACGCTGGCGGCGTGCTTAACACATGCAAGTCGAACGATGAAGCCCTTCGGGGTGGATTAGTGGCGAACGGGTGAGTAACACGTGGGCAATCTGCCCTTCACTCTGGGACAAGCCCTGGAAACGGGGTCTAATACCGGATAACACTCTGTCCCGCATGGGACGGGGTTGAAAGCTCCGGCGGTGAAGGATGAGCCCGCGGCCTATCAGCTTGTTGGTGGGGTGATGGCCTACCAAGGCGACGACGGGTAGCCGGCCTGAGAGGGCGACCGGCCACACTGGGACTGAGACACGGCCCAGACTCCTACGGGAGGCAGCAGTGGGGAATATTGCACAATGGGCGAAAGCCTGATGCAGCGACGCCGCGTGAGGGATGACGGCCTTCGGGTTGTAAACCTCTTTCAGCAGGGAAGAAGCGAGAGTGACGGTACCTGCAGAAGAAGCGCCGGCTAACTACGTGCCAGCAGCCGCGGTAATACGTAGGGCGCAAGCGTTGTCCGGAATTATTGGGCGTAAAGAGCTCGTAGGCGGCTTGTTGCGTCGGTTGTGAAAGCCCGGGGCTTAACCCCGGGTCTGCAGTCGATACGGGCAGGCTAGAGTGTGGTAGGGGAGATCGGAATTCCTGGTGTAGCGGTGAAATGCGCAGATATCAGGAGGAACACCGGTGGCGAAGGCGGATCTCTGGGCCATTACTGACGCTGAGGAGCGAAAGCGTGGGGAGCGAACAGGATTAGATACCCTGGTAGTCCACGCCGTAAACGTTGGGAACTAGGTGTTGGCGACATTCCACGTCGTCGGTGCCGCAGCTAACGCATTAAGTTCCCCGCCTGGGGAGTACGGCCGCAAGGCTAAAACTCAAAGGAATTGACGGGGGCCCGCACAAGCAGCGGAGCATGTGGCTTAATTCGACGCAACGCGAAGAACCTTACCAAGGCTTGACATACACCGGAAAGCATCAGAGATGGTGCCCCCCTTGTGGTCGGTGTACAGGTGGTGCATGGCTGTCGTCAGCTCGTGTCGTGAGATGTTGGGTTAAGTCCCGCAACGAGCGCAACCCTTGTTCTGTGTTGCCAGCATGCCCTTCGGGGTGATGGGGACTCACAGGAGACTGCCGGGGTCAACTCGGAGGAAGGTGGGGACGACGTCAAGTCATCATGCCCCTTATGTCTTGGGCTGCACACGTGCTACAATGGCCGGTACAATGAGCTGCGATGCCGCGAGGCGGAGCGAATCTCAAAAAGCCGGTCTCAGTTCGGATTGGGGTCTGCAACTCGACCCCATGAAGTCGGAGTTGCTAGTAATCGCAGATCAGCATTGCTGCGGTGAATACGTTCCCGGGCCTTGTACACACCGCCCGTCACGTCACGAAAGTCGGTAACACCCGAAGCCGGTGGCCCAACCCCTTGTGGGAGGGAGCTGTCGAAGGTGGGACTGGCGATTGGGACGAAGTCGTAACAAGGTAGCCGTACCGGAAGGTGCGGCTGGATCACCTCCTTTCTAAGGAGCATCTAGATTCCGCAAGGAATCCAGTGCCACTACGTCGGCAAATGTCCGACGGTGGTTGCTCATGGGTGGAACGTTGACTATTCAGTACCTGGTGGTTCAACCGGGTCGTGAGTACTGCTCCTCGGAGCGTGGAAAACGAACCGGATGAATTCCGGGTACTGGGCGCGCTGTTGGGTGTCTGAAGGTATGGCCGCAGGGCTGCCTTCAAACGCCGGCCCCAGTGAACTCGCCTACAAGGGTGAGGTGATGGGTGGCTGGTCGTTGCTTGAGAACTGCACAGTGGACGCGAGCATCTGTGGCCAAGTTTTTAAGGGCGCACGGTGGATGCCTTGGCACCAGGAACCGATGAAGGACGTGGGAGGCCACGATAGGCCCCGGGGAGCTGTCAACCGAGCTTTGATCCGGGGGTGTCCGAATGGGGAAACCCGGCAGTCGTCATGGGCTGTCACCCGCTGCTGAACACATAGGCAGTGTGGAGGGAACGAGGGGAAGTGAAACATCTCAGTACCCTCAGGAAGAGAAAACAACCGTGATTCCGGGAGTAGTGGCGAGCGAAACTGGATGAGGCCAAACCGTATGCGTGTGATACCCGGCAGGGGTTGCGCATGCGGGGTTGTGGGATCTCTCTTTCACGGTCTGCCGGCCGTGAGACGAGTCAGAAACCGTTGATGTAGGCGAAGGACATGCGAAAGGTCCGGCGTAGAGGGTAAGACCCCCGTAGCTGAAACATTGACGGCTCGTTTGAGAGACACCCAAGTAGCACGGGGCCCGAGAAATCCCGTGTGAATCTGGCGGGACCACCCGCTAAGCCTAAATATTCCCTGGTGACCGATAGCGGATAGTACCGTGAGGGAATGGTGAAAAGTACCGCGGGAGCGGAGTGAAATAGTACCTGAAACCGTGTGCCTACAAGCCGTGGGAGCGTCGCTGTATGTGCTTGCACATGCAGTCGTGACTGCGTGCCTTTTGAAGAATGAGCCTGCGAGTTTGCGGTGTGTTGCGAGGTTAACCCGTGTGGGGAAGCCGTAGCGAAAGCGAGTCCGAACAGGGCGTTTCAGTAGCACGCTCAAGACCCGAAGCGGAGTGATCTAGCCATGGGCAGGTTGAAGCGGAGGTAAGACTTCGTGGAGGACCGAACCCACCAGGGTTGAAAACCTGGGGGATGACCTGTGGTTAGGGGTGAAAGGCCAATCAAACTCCGTGATAGCTGGTTCTCCCCGAAATGCATTTAGGTGCAGCGTCGTGTGTTTCTTGCCGGAGGTAGAGCACTGGATAGGCGATGGGCCCTACCGGGTTACTGACCTTAGCCAAACTCCGAATGCCGGTAAGTGAGAGCACGGCAGTGAGACTGTGGGGGATAAGCTCCATGGTCGAGAGGGAAACAGCCCAGAGCATCGACTAAGGCCCCTAAGCGTACGCTAAGTGGGAAAGGATGTGGAGTCGCAGAGACAACCAGGAGGTTGGCTTAGAAGCAGCCACCCTTGAAAGAGTGCGTAATAGCTCACTGGTCAAGTGATTCCGCGCCGACAATGTAGCGGGGCTCAAGCGTACCGCCGAAGTCGTGTCATTCGTACATGTATCCCCAACGGGAGTACGGATGGGTAGGGGAGCGTCGTGTGCCGGGTGAAGCAGCCGCGGAAGCGAGTTGTGGACGGTTCACGAGTGAGAATGCAGGCATGAGTAGCGATACACACGTGAGAAACGTGTGCGCCGATTGACTAAGGGTTCCTGGGTCAAGCTGATCTGCCCAGGGTAAGTCGGGACCTAAGGCGAGGCCGACAGGCGTAGTCGATGGACAACCGGTTGATATTCCGGTACCCGCTTTGAAACGCCCAGTACTGAGCCCATTAATGCTAAGTCCGTGAAGCCGGCCCGATCTCTTCGGAGTTGAGGGTAGTGGTGGAGCCGATGAACCAAGGTGGTAGTAGGTAAGCGATGGGGTGACGCAGGAAGGTAGTCCAGCCCGGGCGGTGGTTGTCCCGGGGTAAGGGTGTAGGACGCACGGTAGGTAAATCCGTCGTGCACATAGTCTGAGACCTGATGCCGAGCCGATTGTGGTGAAGTGGATGATCCTATGCTGTCGAGAAAAGCCTCTAGCGAGTTTCATGGCGGCCCGTACCCTAAACCGACTCAGGTGGTCAGGTAGAGAATACCGAGGCGTTCGGGTGAACTATGGTTAAGGAACTCGGCAAAATGCCCCCGTAACTTCGGGAGAAGGGGGGCCATCACTGGTGAGGAGACTTGCTCTCCGAGCTGGGGGTGGCCGCAGAGACCAGCGAGAAGCGACTGTTTACTAAAAACACAGGTCCGTGCGAAGCCGTAAGGCGATGTATACGGACTGACGCCTGCCCGGTGCTGGAACGTTAAGGGGACCGGTTAGCTGACTTTCGGGTCGGCGAAGCTGAGAACTTAAGCGCCAGTAAACGGCGGTGGTAACTATAACCATCCTAAGGTAGCGAAATTCCTTGTCGGGTAAGTTCCGACCTGCACGAATGGCGTAACGACTTCTCGACTGTCTCAACCATAGGCCCGGTGAAATTGCACTACGAGTAAAGATGCTCGTTTCGCGCAGCAGGACGGAAAGACCCCGGGACCTTTACTACAGTTTGATATTGGTGTTCGGTTCGGCTTGTGTAGGATAGGTGGGAGACTTTGAAGCGGCCACGCCAGTGGTTGTGGAGTCGTCGTTGAAATACCACTCTGGTCGTGCTGGATGTCTAACCTGGGTCCGTGATCCGGATCAGGGACAGTGTCTGATGGGTAGTTTAACTGGGGCGGTTGCCTCCTAAAGAGTAACGGAGGCGCCCAAAGGTTCCCTCAGCCTGGTTGGCAATCAGGTGTTGAGTGTAAGTGCACAAGGGAGCTTGACTGTGAGACCGACGGGTCGAGCAGGGACGAAAGTCGGGACTAGTGATCCGGCAGTGGCTTGTGGAAGCGCTGTCGCTCAACGGATAAAAGGTACCCCGGGGATAACAGGCTGATCTTCCCCAAGAGTCCATATCGACGGGATGGTTTGGCACCTCGATGTCGGCTCGTCGCATCCTGGGGCTGGAGTCGGTCCCAAGGGTTGGGCTGTTCGCCCATTAAAGCGGTACGCGAGCTGGGTTTAGAACGTCGTGAGACAGTTCGGTCCCTATCCGCTGTGCGCGTAGGAATATTGAGAAGGGCTGTCCCTAGTACGAGAGGACCGGGACGGACGAACCTCTGGTGTGCCAGTTGTTCTGCCAAGGGCATGGCTGGTTGGCTACGTTCGGAAAGGATAACCGCTGAAAGCATCTAAGCGGGAAGCCTGCTTCGAGATGAGTATTCCCACCCCCTTCGAGGGGTTAAGGCTCCCAGTAGACGACTGGGTTGATAGGCCAGATGTGGAAGCCCGGTAACGGGTGGAGCTGACTGGTACTAATAGGCCGAGGGCTTGTCCTCAGTTGCTCGCGTCCACTGTGTTGTTCCCGGGTTGCGAACAGTCGCACCGGTTGAACAGCTTCACTACTTAATTGAAAAGTGTGCTTGTTCGCTAAGTGCCGATATCCCGCTCTGCGGGGTGGCCCGATAGTGTTTCGGTGGTCATTGCGTTAGGGAAACGCCCGGTTACATTCCGAACCCGGAAGCTAAGCCTTTCAGCGCCGATGGTACTGCAGGGGGGACCCTGTGGGAGAGTAGGACGCCGCCGAACAATCTTTCAAGGACCCTTGGTCCCAGCGTTCACGCTGGGACCAAGGGTCCTTTTGTTTTGTCGAAGCGCGTCGGATGTCCGGCTGCGCCAGAATGTCTTGTAGTACCCGATGACAGGAGTCACACCGATGTCCACCAACTCTCCCGACGATCGTTCGGAGCGCGAGCCGCGTCGCCGGGACGGTGGTGACCGGGGCGGCTTCAGCGGCCGTCGTGACGACCGTGACCGGGATCGTGGCCCGCGTCGTGACAACGACCGCGGTGGTTACCGGCGCGACGACAGCCGGCCCACTGGCGGAAGCGGTGGCGGTGGCTTCCGCCGCGATGATCGCGACAGTGACCGGGGACCGCGTCGCGATGACAACCGCGGCGGCGGTTCCGGTGGCGGTTTCCGTCGTGATGACAGCCGTGGCGGGGGCTCCGGTGGTGGCTTCCGTCGTGATGACAGCCGTGGCGGGGGCTCCGGTGGTGGCTTCCGGCGCGAGGACAGCCGTGGTGGTTCCGGTGGCGGGTTCCGTCGGGATGACCGTGACCGGGATCGTGGGCCGCGTCGGGACGACGAGCGTGGTGGGTTCCGTGGGCCGCGTCGTGATGATGACCGTGGTGGGCGTCCTTCGGGTGGGTTCGAGCGGCGTGATGACCGGCCGCGTGGGCCCCGTCGTGATGACGACAGCCGTGGTGGCGGTTTCCGTCGTGATGACAGCCGTGGCGGGGGCTCCGGTGGCGGGTTCCGTCGTGATGACAGCCGTGGCGGGGGCTCCGGTGGCGGGTTCCGTCGTGATGACAGCCGTGGCGGGGGCTCCGGTGGCGGGTTCCGTCGTGATGACAGCCGTGGCGGCGGTTCCGGTGGCGGGTTCCGTCGGGATGATCGTGGGCCGCGTCGTGATGACGAGCGTGGTGGGCGTCCTTCGGGTGGGTTCGAGCGGCGTGATGACCGGCCGCGTGGGCCCCGTCGTGATGACGACAGCCGTGGTGGCGGGTTCCGTCGTGACGACAGTCGTGGCGGGGGCTCCGGTGGTGGCTTCCGGCGCGAGGACAGCCGTGGTGGTTCCGGTGGCGGGTTCCGTCGGGATGATCGTGGGCCGCGTCGTGATGACGAGCGTGGTGGGCGTCCTTCGGGTGGGTTCGAGCGGCGTGATGACCGGCCGCGTGGGCCCCGTCGTGATGACGACAGCCGTGGTGGCGGTTTCCGTCGTGACGACAGTCGTGGCGGGGGCTCCGGTGGTGGCTTCCGGCGCGAGGACAGCCGTGGTGGTTCCGGTGGCGGGTTCCGTCGGGATGATCGTGGGCCGCGTCGTGATGATGACCGTGGTGGGCGTCCTTCGGGTGGGTTCGAGCGGCGTGATGACCGGCCGCGTGGGCCCCGTCGTGATGACGACAGCCGTGGCGGGGGATACCGCGGGCAGCGGGACGATCGTGGGGGCCGTGGTGGCTACCGCGGGCGCGACGACCGTGGTGGGTACGAGCGGCGGGACGACCGGGACCGCGAGCCCATCAAGCGGCTTCCGATTCCCGAGGACGTCACCGGTGACGAGATCGACAAGGATGTGCGGCAGGAGCTGATGAGCCTGCCGAAGACCCTGGCCGAGGATGTCTCACGCAACCTCGTCATGGTGGCGCGGCTGATCGACGAGGACCCGGAGCAGGCGTACGCGTATTCGCGGATCGCGCTTCGGCTGGCCTCGCGGGTCGCTGCGGTGCGCGAGGCGGCCGGCTTTGCCGCGTACGCCACGCAGAAGTACTCGGAGGCGCTGGCGGAGTTCCGGGCTGCCAAGCGGATGACCGGGTCCGTGGAGCTGTGGCCCGTCATGGCCGACTGCGAGCGCGGACTCGGGCGGCCCGAGCGGGCGATGGCCATGGCCGGCGAGCCCGAGGTGCAGAAGCTCGACAAGGCCGGGCAGGTCGAGATGCGTCTGGTGGCCGCCGGGGCTCGTAGGGACATGGGGCAGCTCGACGCGGCCATCGTCACGCTGCAGAGCTCCGAGCTCGCGTCGAACGCCGTGCACCCGTGGACGGCCCGGCTGCGCTACGCGTACGCCGACGCGCTGCTGGCGGCCGGGCGCGAGGATGAGGCGCGTGAGTGGTTCGGGAAGGCGCTGGAGGCCGACAAGGACGGCTCCACCGATGCGTCCGACCGGCTCGCCGAGCTCGACGGTGTCGAGTTCGTCGATGCCCTCGACGAGGATGAGGATGAGGGCGACAACGGCAAGGACGAGGACGGGGACAAGGACCGTACGTCCGAGGCGTAAGGCGTGAAGAAGGGCGGCATCCCGGGAGGGGTGCCGCCCTTTTTTTGTTGCCGAGGGTCAGTCGAGGTCGAGGCTGCGCAGGACCAGGCCGGTGGCCGGTTTGGGGCCGAAGGAGGTCGACTTGCGGGGCATGGTGACGCCCTGTCGGGCGAGGTCCCGGACGACTTCCTCGCGTACCGGATGCATCAGGACCGCCGTCGCGTCGTGGCGCTCGGCCTGTTCCACGGCGGCTGCGGTGTCGTGGATGTACGCGATGTGCTCCGGGGCGTCGGGGATCTTCCAGACGTGGTCGAGCAGGGCCGCGTGCAGGACCGTCGCGTCGAGGGTCTGCCAGGCGGCCGGCCGGTCGGCGGGAATCGTGCGGGACAGCAGACCGGGGTCGGGGCGGTCGATGAGATGGAAGCCGCCGTCGCCCGCGAGCAGGAACGCGTTGCCTTCGGCGGCCGCCTCGGCGAGTGCGTCCAGGGCTCGGGGGAGCGGTACGTCCAGGTCGCGGATGCGGAAGAGGCCGTTCAGCGCGGCGAGCGCGTCGGCGACCGGGAGACGGTGCAGCAGCCGGTGTATGGCCCGGACCCGGAGCGGGTAGCGGGCCGTGTCGACGAGGAGGACCAGGCCGAAGTCCCAGGGGCCGGGAGTGGTGTGCTCCTGCTGGAGGCGGAGATAGGTGGCCCAGCGGTGGTGGCCGTCGGCGATCAGGGCCTGGTGGCGGGCGAGATCGGTCTCGATCTCGGCGCGGTCGGCCGGGTCGGTGACCGCCCAGAGCCGGTGGCGGTAGCCGTCCTCGGTGGTGGTCGCCAGCAGTGGTGGGCGGTCCGTGGTCCGCTCGATGACGCCGGTCGCGCCCGAGCCGCCGTTGCCGTCGCTGCGGTAGGTGAGCAGCAGGGGTTCGAGGTGGGCGGCAGTGGTGCGCATCAGGTCGGCCCGGTCCTCGACGACATGGGCCATCACGTCCTCGTGCGGCAGGACGATGCCTTCGGCAGGGGCGGAGAGCGCCAGCGCCCCGACGACGCCGCGTTGCAGGATCTCGGCGTTGCGCTGCTCGTAGACGTACAGAGCGGGCTCGCTGTCCGGTGCGAGGACGCCCTCGGCCAGCCAGCGGTGCAGGGTCTGTGCCGCCTGCTCGTGGCGGGCCGCGGCCGTGTCCGCCTGCGGAAGTATCAGCCGGACGATGTTGTGCGGATCCGCCGACTCCAGGTGGTGCAGCCCGTCGGGCCGCACGACGACGTCGTACGGCGGCGAGGTCACCGCGGCAAGACTGCCGACCCGCTCGGGGACGTACCGCAGCCCACGGAACGGGATCAGACGCAGTCCCTGGCCGGCCGGACCTGATGTGTTCATTTCTGCATCGTATGTGCGTGGCCGCGATGCGCGATGATCGGGACAGAAGCATGGAGCGAGGAGCGCAAAGAATGAGTCAGGCGAGCAGGACCAGGCCCAGCGGCAGCAGCACCGCGTTGAACGAGGCCTACGACACGGCGCTGCTCGATCTCGACGGAGTGGTGTACGCGGGCGGTCACGCGATCGTCCATGCCGTGGACTCGCTGGGGGTGGCGCGGGACGGCGGGATGCACCTGGCGTACGTGACCAACAACGCCCTGCGGACGCCAGCCGCGGTGGCCGGGCACCTGACCGAACTCGGCGTTCCGGCGGAGCCCGCCGATGTGATCACCTCGGCGCAGGCGGTGGCCCGGTTGATGGCCGACCAGCTGCCCGCCGGGGCCCGGGTGCTGGTCGTGGGCGGTGAGGGGCTGCGGGTCGCGCTGCGGGAGCGCGGTCTGGTGCCGGTGGAATCGGCGGACGACGAGCCGGTCGCGGTGGCGCAGGGGTACGGCGGACCCGACATGGCCTGGGGGCGGTTCGCCGAGGCCGCGTACGCGATCGCGCGCGGGGTGCCGTGGTTCGCGTCCAACACGGACCTGACGATTCCGAGCGCCCGGGGAATCGCACCGGGGAACGGCGCGGCGGTGGAGGTCGTACGGATCGCCACCGGGGCCGAGCCACAGGTGGCCGGAAAGCCGCTGCCGCCGATGCACCGGGAGACGGTGCTGCGGACCGGGGCCGAGCGCCCGTTGGTGGTCGGCGACCGGCTGGACACGGACATCGAGGGCGCGTTCAACGGTGGTGTGGACTCCCTGCTGGTGCTCACCGGGGTGACGGACGCGGCGCAGTTGGTGGCCGCCGGGCCGAAGCACCGGCCGACGTATGTGGACGCGGATCTGCGGGGGCTGCTGACCGGGCAGCCCGAGGTGACGGCGAGCGGCGACGGCTTCGTCTGCGGGGGCTGGACGGCGTCGGTGCGCGGGGACGAGCTGGTGCTGGAGGGGGACGGGGACGTGCTCGACGGGCTGCGGGCGCTCTGCGGGGCGGCCTGGTCGTACGCCGGTGACGGTTCGTGCGGGCTGGACGCGGGCAAGGCGGTCGCCAGGCTCGGGCTGTAGCGGGAAGGCTCCCGGCGACACGAGCGTAGAGGAGGGTAGGCTAACCTAACTTTGTCTTGCTCGGTGTGTCGTCGTCCCGCACCCGATCACCTCCGACTCCGGGAGTACGACCATGCAGCGCCTCACCGCGGACTCGGTGACCCTCGGCTACGACCGGCGGATCATCGCGGAGAATCTCTCGGTCGAGATACCCGACAACTCGTTCACGGTGATCGTCGGCCCCAACGCCTGTGGCAAGTCGACCCTGTTGCGGGCGCTCTCGCGGATGCTGAAGCCGGACACCGGGCGAGTGCTCCTGGACGGGCAGACGATCCACGGGATGCCGGCGAAGAAGGTCGCCAAGACGCTGGGGCTGCTGCCGCAGTCCTCCATCGCGCCGGACGGCATCACCGTCGCCGATCTCGTCGGGCGCGGCCGGTATCCGCACCAGGGGCTGCTGCGCCAGTGGTCGCCGGACGACGAACGCATTGTCGAGGAATCGATGGCGGCGACCGGGGTCGGCGCGCTCGCCGATCGTTATGTCGATGAATTGTCCGGCGGGCAGCGGCAACGTGTCTGGATCGCGATGGCCCTCGCGCAGCAGACGCCGCTGCTGCTGCTCGACGAGCCGACGACGTATCTCGACATCCAGCACCAGATCGATGTCCTCGACCTCTGTGCGGAGCTGCACGAGGCGCAGGGGCGCACCCTGGTGGCCGTCCTGCACGATCTGAATCACGCCGCGCGGTACGCCACCCACCTCATCGCGATGCGGGAGGGCGAGGTGATCGCCGAGGGGGCACCGGGCGAGGTCGTCACCGCGGAACTTGTGGAGCGGGTCTTCGGGCTGCGCTGCCAGGTCATCGACGACCCGGAGACCGGGACCCCGCTGGTGGTACCGGCCGCGCGCAAGCCGCGCGGCGACGGGACGGGCGTGCGGGGCAAGGCGTCCGCAGGGGCGGCGGCCGGGGGCTGACGCGGCGGTCGGCGGAAGGCCGGCCCGGCCCGTCTACAGCAGCGACCGGAGTCTCAGCAGGTCGCGGAAGCCGGCCTCCAGCCGGACCCGGCCCGAGCCCCATGCCTTGGCGAAGTTCAGGTCGCCGTCCACCATGGCCACGAGGTCGTCGCCGGTCATCGCGAGCCGGATCTCGGCCTTCTCGCGGGGCGGTCCTTCGACCGTGTCCAGGACCTGGATCCGGCCATCGGTCAGCCGACCGGTGAAGGTGATGTCGAGGTCCTTGATGTGGCAGCTCAGCGAGCGGTCGAGGGCAGCCGCGCCGCGCACGTCGCCGTCGGCCCCCGCGAGGTTGTCGGAAAGTCTGTCGAGTGCGCTGCGGCACTCTGCCATGGTCGCCATTGTGATCGACGGTACCGCAGCCCTTCGCGGTAGCGTTTCCCGCATGTGCGACTCGATGCCGGAACCGGGGACGGCCGCCGGAACAGTGCCCGGGGGCGAGGCGGAGGACCCGTCCGGCGAGGGCACGGCCCCGGCCGCCGGGGCCCTGCTCGGCCCTGTCGCGCCCGCGCCCCTCGGCGTCGCACGCACCCCCACCGGCGACGCCGGGGTGGACGCGGAGCTGGAGCGTCTCGCCGATGCGGACCACCTCCCGGCGGACGGACACATCGAGGTGTACGAGGATGTACACCGTGGGCTGCGCGACACGCTGACCGCGCTGGACGCCAGGCCCGCACCCGCACCGGTACCCGCACCGATGCCCTCGTACGACAACAGGAGCTGAACCGAACGTGGCAGGAGTGGCACGTCGCCGCCTCGACGCCGAGCTGGTACGCCGTAAGCTCGCCCGCTCGCGCGAGCATGCGAGCCAGCTGATCGCCGCAGGGCGGGTGACCGTCGGCGGGAACACCGCGACCAAACCCGCCACCCAGGTCGAGACCAGCGCCGCCGTCGTCGTGATCAAGGACGACAGCGACCCCGAGTACGTCTCGCGCGGCGGGCACAAGCTCGCGGGCGCCCTCGCCGCCTTCGTACCCCTCGGGCTGAAGGTCGAGGGGAGGCGGGCGCTGGACGCCGGGGCGTCGACCGGTGGTTTCACCGATGTACTCCTGCGGGCCGGCGCCGGACATGTCGTCGCCGTCGACGTCGGCTACGGGCAGCTCGCCTGGTCGCTCCAGTCCGATGAGCGCGTCACCGTCAAGGACCGCACCAACGTGCGGGAGTTGACGCCGGAGGCGATCGACGGGCAGCCGGTGGACCTGGTGGTCGGCGATCTGTCCTTCATCCCGCTGGGTCTCGTCCTGCCCGCCCTGGCGGGCTGCGCCGCCCCCGACGCGGACCTGGTCCTCATGGTCAAGCCGCAGTTCGAGGTCGGCAAGGAGCGGCTGGGCAGCGGCGGTGTGGTGCGCAGCCCCGAGCTGCGGGCCGAAGCGGTACGGGAGGTGGCACGCCGGGCCTGGGCGCTGGGGCTCGGGGTGCGGGGGGTGACGGCGAGCCCGCTGCCGGGGCCCTCGGGAAATGTCGAGTACTTTCTCTGGCTGCGGGCAGGAGCACCTGAGCTGGATCCCGCGGATGTCGACCGTGCAGTGGCGGAGGGGCCCCGTTGACGACGAATGCGGCACGAACTGTCTTTCTTCTGGCGCACACCGGCCGCCCGGCCGCGATCCGCAGTGCCGAACTGGTCGTACAGGGGCTGCTGCGCAGCGGACTCGGCGTACGGGTGCTGGCCACCGAGGCGGCCGATCTGCCGCTGCCGCCGTCCGTCGAGACGGTCACGGACACCACGCCCAAGGCCGTGGACGGCTGTGAACTGCTGATCGTGCTCGGCGGGGACGGGACGCTGCTGCGCGGCGCGGAATTCTCCCGCGCCTCCGGGGTACCGATGCTCGGCGTCAACCTCGGCCGGGTCGGCTTCCTCGCCGAGGCCGAGCGGGACGACCTGGACAAGGTCGTCGACCGGGTCGTCACCCGGGCCTACCAGGTCGAGGAACGCATGACCCTCGACGTCCTGGTGCACAGCAACGGCGACGTCGTCCACACCGACTGGGCGCTCAACGAAGCGGCCGTGCAGAAGGTGTCGCCCGAGCGGATGCTGGAGGTCGTCCTGGAGATCGACGGCCGTCCCGTGACCGGGTTCGGCTGCGACGGGATCGTCTGCGCCACCCCGACCGGATCGACCGCCTACGCCTTCTCGGCGGGCGGTCCCGTCGTCTGGCCCGAGGTCGAGGCGCTGCTGATGGTGCCGATCAGCGCCCACGCGCTGTTCGCCAAGCCGCTGGTGACCTCCCCGACGTCCGTGCTCGCCGTCGAGGTCCAGCAGCACACCCCGCACGGCGTGCTGTGGTGCGACGGGCGCAGGACCGTGGAGCTGCCCGCGGGAGCGCGGGTCGAGGTGCGGCGCGGCGCGGTGCCCGTACGGCTGGCGCGGCTGCACCACGCCTCGTTCACGGACCGGCTGGTCGCGAAATTCGCCCTGCCGGTCTCGGGGTGGCGGGGCGCACCGCACTGACCGTCGGACATTCCCCCGGAGGTGCTGCGAATGCTTCGTGATACACGGGAGAGTGAGCCCCGGGAGGCGGGGTCCGTCGCACATCGGCGCCCGGACCTCGTAAGGTCGTGTCCGTGTTGGAGGAGATGCGGATACGGTCGCTCGGGGTCATCGACGACGCGGTGGTGGAGCTGTCACCCGGCTTCACCGCGGTGACGGGTGAGACCGGCGCGGGCAAGACCATGGTCGTCACCAGCCTGGGGCTGCTGCTCGGCGGGCGTGCCGACCCCGCCCTGGTACGGATCGGGGCCAAGGCCGCCGTCGTCGAGGGGCGGATCACGGTGTCCGACGGCGACACCGTCGCCCTGCGGGCCGAGGAGGCCGGGGCCGAGATCGAGGACGGCGCGCTGCTGATCAGCCGTACCGTCTCCGCGGAGGGGCGCTCCCGGGCGCATCTCGGCGGCCGGTCCGTGCCGGTCGGGGTGCTCGCCGAACTCGCCGCCGAACTCGTCGCCGTGCACGGCCAGACCGACCAGCAGGGACTGCTCAAGCCCGCCCGGCAGCGGCAGGCGCTCGACCGGTTCGCCGGCGACGGTGTCTCCGGGCCGCACGCCGAGTACGCGGCGGCGTACCGGCGGCTGCGGGCCGTCGTCACGGAGCTCGACGAGCTGACGACGCGGGCCCGTGAACGCGCCCAGGAAGCCGATCTGCTGCGCTTCGGGCTGGGCGAGATCGCCGCGGTCGAACCACTGGCCGGTGAGGACGTCGACCTCGCCGCCGAGGCCGAGCGGCTCGGCCACGCGGAAGCGCTCTCCTCCGCCGCGGCCCTCGCGCACACCGCGCTCGCGGGCAATCCGGAGGACCCGGAGGGCGTCGACGCGACGACCGTGGTCGCCGCCGCCGGACGGTCCCTGGACACCGTGCGCGCCCACGATCCGGCACTGGCGGCGCTCGCCGACCGGATCGGCGAGATCTCGATCCTGCTCTCCGATGTGGCGGGCGAACTGGCCGGGTACGCAGACCAGTTGGACGCCGATCCGCTGCGGCTGGCCGCGGTGGAGGAGCGGCGCGCCGCGCTCACCGCGCTCACCCGGAAGTACGGCGAGGACATCGGCGCCGTGCTCGCCTGGGCCCAGGAGGGCGCCGCCCGGCTCACCGAGCTGGAGGGCGACGACGACCGGATCGGCGAGCTGACCCTCGAACGCGATGCGCTGCGGGCCGAACTCTCCGGCCTCGGGCAGGCGTTGACCGATGCGCGCAACCGGGCGGCCGCGCTCTTCGCCGAAGCGGTGACCGCGGAGCTGGCCTCGCTGGCCATGCCGCACGCCCGGGTCTCCTTCGACATCCGGCAGACCGAGGCGGCCGACGAGGCGTCCGGCATCGAGATCGACGGGCGGAGCGTGGTCTACGGGCCGTCCGGCGCCGACGAGGTCGAGCTGCTGCTGGCCCCGCACCCCGGCGCCCAGCCGCGGCCGATCGCCAAGGGGGCGTCGGGCGGTGAGCTGTCCCGGGTGATGCTGGCCGTCGAGGTGGTCTTCGCGGGCGCCGACCCCGTACCCACGTACCTCTTCGACGAGGTCGACGCGGGCGTCGGCGGCAAGGCCGCGGTCGAGGTCGGACGCCGCCTCGCGAAGCTCGCCAGGTCCGCTCAGGTCGTCGTCGTCACACACCTGCCGCAGGTGGCGGCCTTCGCGGACCGGCAACTGCTGGTCGAGAAGACGGTGGACGGGTCGGTGACCAGCAGCGGGGTCACGGTCCTGGAGGGCGAGGACCGGGTGCGGGAGCTGTCCCGGATGCTCGCGGGCCAGGAGGACTCCCAGACGGCACGGGCCCATGCGGAGGAGCTGCTGGCCGCGGCGCGGGCGGACGGGTAGGCGGGCCCGGCTGCCGGACCGTTCGGCGCTCCGGCCCGCCGGGTGGCCCCGGCGGGCCGCTGCGTAGTGTGGCGCGCATGGGAGCAGCGTTCAGCAGGGCCGTGATGTCCGGTGCCGTCGCCGCCGCCGTCGCGGGGGGTGTGTACCGGGCGCTGCGGGCCCGGCCGCGCACGCTCCGGCAGCGGACCAACTACGCGGGCCGTACCGTCGATCTGTACGCGGGCCCGGCCGCCGCCCTCGGCGCCGCGGCCGGAGCGGCCGTCCTCCCGCTGCCGGCCCGTACCCGGTGCGCCGCCACGCTGGCCGTACTGGCGGCCGGTGGCTGCGGTGCGTACGACGACCTCGCCGGTGCGGACGATCCGCGCCGCGGGTTCCGCGCGCACCTGGGTGCGCTGCGGGACGGCGAGGTGACCAGCGGCGCGGTGAAGCTCTTCGGGATCGGGGCCGCAGGGCTGGCTGCCGGCGCGCTGCTCAAGGAGCGGCCCGTCGACCGGATGCTCGCCGGGGTCGTGATCGCCGGAACCGCGCATCTCGTCAATCTGACGGACGTGCGGCCCGCGACGGCCGCCGCCACGGTGCTCGCCCTCGGGGCCCCCGGCCTGCCGCAGGGCGGGCTCGCCGCCGCGCCGATGGGGGCCGTGGCCGCGCTCGTCGCCGACGATCTGGGGGAGCGGACCATGCTCGGGGACACCGGGGCCCACGCCCTGGGTGCCGCGCTCGGTGTCGCGATCGTCGCGGGCCGCGGCCGGGCCGGACTCGTTGCGCATGCCGCCGGGTTGGTCGCGGCGGCGGTGTACGGGGACCGGATCAGCCGACTCGTCCAGGTGCTGGCGGACCGCTGACGGAGGAAGCCGCAGGGACGGGCGAGTCAGTAGCGCGCCGGTTTCTCACCCGTGCGAGTGGTAGGGCGCGTCCGGTTGTTGCTGTGCGGGCCGGAACGGCGGCCTGATTGTGCCGGAACGTGCGTACGGACTGGCATCCTTGGCGGTGCAATCACCGCCGACTCGGGAGCCCCGGGAGCCATTCAACGTGTCACAGCTGCGTACGGTCCAAGTCCTGGGCGGCGGCAGCGCGGGCAGCAGTGCCCACGTCAGCTCGCTGGCCGCGGGACTCGTGGCGAGAGGCGTGCACGTCACCGTCTGCGCCCCGGCCGAACTGGACCACGCCTACGACTACTCCGGTACGGGAGCCCGTTTCGCCCCCGTGCCGCGGCGCAGTGACCCCGTCTCCGTCGCCGCCCTGCGCACCGCCTGCGCGACGGCGGACGTCGTCCACGCGCACGGACCGCACGCCGCCGTGCGCGCCGCCCTCGCGCTCGGCGGCCGGCGCGTTCCGCTGGTCGTCACCTGGCACGCCCGCGCCCACGCCGAAGGGACCCGCAGTCGGCTGATCCGGCTCATGGAGCGAAGGGCCGCCCGTGCGGCGGCCGTTGTGCTCGGCACGACATCGGACCTGGTCGACCGGGCACGGCGCCGAGGAGCGCGCGACGCGCGGCTCGCACCGGTCTCCGCCCCCGTACCCCGCTTGCCCGACGGCGCCCACGCGGGCAAGGCGCGGGCCGAACTCGGCGTGGTGGAGCGGCCGTTGATCGTCGCCTGCGGGAGTCTCGTACCGCATCACGGATACGGTGCGCTGCTCGACGCCGCGCGGCTGTGGCGCGAGCTCGACCCCGCGCCGCTCCTGGTCATCGTGGGCGAGGGGCGGGAACGGGCCGCTCTGCAGCGCCGGATCAGGAACGAGGAACTGCCCGTCCGGCTCATCGGCGGCCGCGACGACCGCGCCGAACTGCTCGCCGCGGCGGATCTGGCGGTGCTGTCCAGCAGTTGGGAGGCGCGTTCGGTGCAGGCCCAGGAAGCGCTGCGGCTCGGCGTCCCGCTGGTCGCCACCGCGGTCGGCGGGGTGCCTGAACTCGTGGGGGACGCGGCGGAACTCGTGCCGTACGGCAACGCGGAGGCGCTCGCGCGGGCGGTGGCCAGGCTGCTCGGGGACCCGCGGCGGCGCGAGGAGATGGCGGCCGCCGGGCTTGTCCAGGCCGCGAGTTGGCCGACCGAGGACGACACGATCGCCCAGGTGCTCAGTGTGTACGACGAGTTGACCCAGCCGTTGGCGGCACGGGCACGGTGAGCCGCTCGACCGCTCGCCTACGAGGTGTGGCGGCGGGCCCGGAGCGCCAGGCTGAGCGCCAGCACCGCCTGGGGGTCGTCCAGGTCGGTGCCGAGCAGTTCGCCGATGCGGGCCAGCCGGTTGTACAGCGTCTGCCGGTTCAGATGCAGCTCCCGCGCCGTCTCCGCCTTGCGGCCCGCGTGGGCCAGATACGTCTCCAGCGTCGGCAGCAGCGCCGGGCGCGAGGTGCGGTCGTGATCGCGCAGCGGGCCGATCGCCCGGTCCACGAACGCCGCCAGATCCGGGTGGTCCCGCAGCCGCCACAGCAGCAGATCGATGTCGAGGCGCCGGGCGTCGTACCAGGGCCGGTCACTGAGACCGCGCGCGGCCGTCGCCGTCTCGGCAGCGTGCCGCAACCCCGCGCCGGCCGCCGCCCAGCCGCCCGCCACGCCCACCACCACGACCGGCGGATGCGATCCGGCCCGCTCCAGCCCGGCCCGCTCCACACCCGCCCGCAGCGCCGCCGCGACCCGGTCCGCGACCGCCGTGCGCTCCGTCTCGGACCGCAGCCCGAGCAGCACCGGAACCCGGCCCTCCACGGGCCGCACGCCCAGCAGCACCGGCACACCCACCGACGAGAGCTCCTCCAGCACCGCCCGCGCCAGCAACGCCCAGTTCCCGGACACCGAGAGCTCGGGGGCCAGCCGCATCACGACCGGCAGCAGCGGCATCTCGGCGGGCCTGAAGCCCAGCACGCGGGCCTGCGCGGGCGCGTCCTCCGGCGTGATCCGGCCCTCGGCGAGATCCGTCAGGAAGTCGCCCCGGCCGCGGGCCGCGAGCTCCTCCTCCTGGCGGGCCTGCATCAGCACGACGGCGAGAATCCCCGCCGCCCGCTCCGCCGCCATCCGGTGCACGGTCACCAGCGGCCCGGACACGGCCAGCAGCACCAGCCTGGCCCGTACCGAACCCGTGCCCGGGCCGCCGCCCGGCACATCCACCAGCACCGAACCGGTGGGCGGTGCCTCCCGGGCCGCCCGGCCGCCGCGCATCCCGTCCCACACCTGGAGCGGATCGGCGGAGACCGGACCGGACGCGGGGCCCGCCGCGTACAGCAACTGGCCGTCCGCCGTCTCCAGGAAGACCGGGTTGGCCGCGAAGTCCGCCAGGATGCCGAGCACCTGGGGTACCCCGCCACCGCCGAGGAGCGCCTCCGTGCAGCGCCGGTGCACGTCCTCGGCCTGCCGCAGCAGCGCGTAGTGACCGTTGACGATCTCGGTGTGGATCTCCTCGGTCACCGTCACGAACGGCACCTCGCGGTGCAGCTGCACCAGGGGCAGACCCGCGGCGCGGGCGGCGTCCACTATCGACGCCGGCAGTCTGCTGAAGCGCGGCCCGAGCTCCACCACCAGGGCGGCGATCCGGCGGTCGGCGAGCCTGCGGACGAAGGCGCGCTGCTCGGCGGGGCGGGTGCCGAGCCCGAGACCGGTGGTGAGCAGCAGTTCACCGCCCTTGAGCAGCGAAGCGATGTTGGGCACCTCGCCCGCATGCACCCAGCGCACCGTACGGTTCAGCCGGTCCGCGCCGGCCACCACCTCCGGGAGCCCGCCGCGCAGCCCCGGCAGCTCAAGGGCTCGCTGCACGGTGATTCCGCCTTGGGTCTCCACTGGCTCTGGCCTCGCGCTTCCATTCGGGTCGGACGGGCGGTCGCCCTGATTCAGGAAGGTACCGGCCCCGGGCGTCCGAGGCGTCGTCGGGGAGCCACCAGGGAGCCACCGGGGAAGTCCACGCACCGCGCGCCCGGCGGTCCGGGGACCGCAAAACCGCTGTTGACACGGGACGAGCGCCGCTGCGATCTTGTGAGCGCCGCGCGGTTCGGGCCGAGTTGCCCTGAATGCCGAGTGGCCCTGAATGTGGACCCGGACCTGGAGCAGACGTGGGCGACGACGTAGCGGCGTACGCAGGCGGGCAGGAGCTTCCCGGCCCGCTGGTCGGGGTCGACTGGCTGGCGCGGCGGCTCGGCACGCCGGGACTGGTGGTCCTCGACGCCTCGGTCGGCGCGCACCGGGGCCGCGAGCGGCGGATCCCGGGAGCGCGGGCCTTCGACATCGACGGGGCGCTGTCCGACCACTCCGGACCGCTGCCCCACACGATGCCCGACGCCGGCCGGTTCACCGAGGAGCTGCGCTCCCTCGGCGTGAACGGCACCGACACCGTCGTCGTCCACGACGGCGCGGGCATCTACTCCAGCGCGCGGGCCTGGTGGATGCTACGGGCGATGGGCTTCGCCCGGGTCGCGGTGCTCGACGGCGGCCTGCCCGCCTGGGCCGACGCCGGGCTACCGCTGGAGAACGCCCTCCCCGAGCCCGCCGCGGCGCCCGGTGACTTCACCGCACGGCCGCGCGCGGGGCTGTTCGTCGGCAGCGAAGAAGTGGCGGCGGCCCTGGCCGACCCCGCCGCGGTGGTCCTCGACGCCCGGTCCAGGGACCGGTACACCGGCACCGTCGCCGAACCCCGGCCCGGGCTGCGCGCCGGACACATGCCGGGGGCGGTCAACCTGCCCTTCGGAGAGATCCAGCGCGACGGGCGGATGCGTCCGTCGGACGAGCTGCGTGCCGTGTTCGCCGCCCTCGCCGGGGAGCGCGAGCGACTGGTCCTCAGCTGCGGCTCGGGCGTCACCGCGTGCGTCCTGGCGCTGGGGGCCGAACTGGCGGGGTACCGCGGACAGGCCGTGTACGACGGGTCCTGGAGCGAGTGGGGGCTGCCGTCGCAGCGGCCCGTCGTGACCGGGGCGCAGTGAGACCTCACGGGGCGGGCGGGTCTCCGCCCGCCCCGTGACCCGGGGTCAGCCGACGTACGCCCCGCTCGCCGTCAGGCGCAGTGCCGTGTCGATCAGCGGCACATGGCTGAAGGCCTGCGGGAAGTTACCCACCTGGCGCTGCAGCCGGGGATCCCACTCCTCCGCGAGCAGACCCAGATCGTTGCGCAGGGACAGCAGCCGCTCGAAGAGCTGGCGTGCCTCGTCGACCCGGCCGATCATCGCCAGGTCGTCCGCCAGCCAGAACGAGCAGGCCAGGAACGCGCCCTCGTCGCCCTCCAGGCCGTCGACGCCCGTGTCCTCGCCCGAGGTGGGGTAGCGCAGCACGAAGCCGTCCTCGGTGGACAGCTCGCGCTGGATCGCCTCGATCGTGCCGATCACGCGCTTGTCGTCCGGCGGCAGGAAGCCCATCTGGGGGATGAGCAGGAGCGAGGCGTCCAGTTCCTTCGAGCCGTAGGACTGCGTGAAGGTGTTGCGTTCCTGGTCGTAGCCCCGCTCGCAGACATCGCGGTGGATGTCGTCGCGCAGTTCGCGCAGCTGCTCCAGCGGCCCCTCCGCGTCCCCGGACTCGATGAGCTTGATGGTGCGGTCGACGGCGACCCAGGCCATCACCTTCGAGTGGACGAAGTGGCGGCGCGGCCCGCGCACCTCCCAGATGCCCTCGTCCGGCTCGTCCCAGTGCTTCTCCAGGTACTCGATCAGCTTGAGCTGGAGGCCCGTCGCGTAGTCGTTGCGGGTCAGGCCCGTCATGTGGGCGAGGTGCAGCGCCTCGGTGACCTCGCCGTACACATCCAGCTGGAGCTGACCCGCGGCGCCGTTGCCGACCCGGACCGGGCCCGAGTTCTCGTAACCGGGCAGCCAGTCCAGCTCGGCCTCGCCCAGCTCGCGCTCACCCGCGATGCCGTACATGATCTGCAGGTTCTCCGGGTCGCCGGCGACCGCCCGCAGCAGCCACTCGCGCCAGGCGCGGGCCTCCTCGCGGTACCCGGTGCGCAGCAGCGAGGAGAGCGTGATCGCGGCGTCGCGCAGCCAGGTGTAGCGGTAGTCCCAGTTCCGGGAGCCGCCGATGTCCTCCGGCAGGGAGGTGGTCGGCGCGGCGACGATGCCGCCGGTCGGCGCGTACGTCAGGGCCTTGAGGGTGATCAGGGAGCGGACCACGGCCTCGCGGTAGGGCCCGTGGTACGTGCACTGCTCGACCCATTCGCGCCAGAAGTCGGCGGTCGCGTCCAGCGAACCCTCCGGGTCCGGCAGGCCCGGCGGCTCGTGGTGCGAGGGCTGCCAGCTGATCGTGAACGCGATCCGGTCACCCGGCGCGACCGTGAAGTCGGAGTACGTCGTGAGGTTCTCGCCGTACGTGTCGGCGGGGGTGTCCAGCCAGACGGAGTCCGGGCCCGCGACGGCGACCGTACGGCCGTCGACCTTGTGCACCCATGGGGTGACCCGGCCGTAGCTGAACCGCATGCGCAGCTCCGAGCGCATCGGCACCCGGCCGCTGATCCCTTCCACGATCCGGATCACCTGCGGTGCGCCGTCACGCGGCGGCATGAAATCGGTCACTCGGACCGTTCCGCGCGGTGTGTCCCACTCCGATTCCAGGATGAGGGAGTCCCCGCGGTAGCGGCGGCGGTCCGCGGACGGCGGCTCCGTCCCGTCCGCCCGCGCCGGACCCAGGCGCCAGAAGCCATGCTCCTCGGTGCCCAGCAGTCCCGCGAAGACGGCGTGCGAATCGAAGCGGGGAAGGCACAGCCAGTCCACTGTGCCGTCCCGGCAGACCAGGGCGGCGGTCTGCATGTCTCCGATGAGTGCGTAATCCTCGATGCGCCCGGCCACGTGCATCTCCAGTCGAACGGCCATGTCGCCCCGTAGGGCATTACTGCGGGTCAAGAGGTCGTCGCAAGGGGTTGTTGTGGGGAAACCTGCGAACGTGTCACCTCGCCCGGGGCGAGTGTCCGAGCAGGATACGACGCACCCAGGTGGTCCGCGCGACGGTCTTGACAACACATCTGTCCCGAACGGGTGTGTGTACGGGCACTCGTGGTGATCATGCGAGGTGGGCGTCCGGATTACGGCCGGAAGCGGGGTCCCCTCGGCGCTGATACCCTGGTAGCCCGTGGACCGGTGGTCGTCCGCAACCGCAGACGAGGCCCCCGAACCGCAGCGACGGCGCCTCCGGAGTCTCCGGACGAAAACGCCGGTACGCACCTCACGATCGCGACCACGGGAGCCCCCTTTGGCTATGCAGCCCACATCCACGACGACCAAGCACATCTTCGTCACCGGGGGTGTCGCCTCTTCCCTCGGCAAGGGTCTGACTGCCTCCAGCCTCGGTGCCCTGCTCAAGGCGCGCGGCCTTCGGGTCACCATGCAGAAGCTCGACCCGTACCTCAACGTCGACCCGGGCACGATGAACCCCTTCCAGCACGGTGAGGTGTTCGTCACCAACGACGGCGCCGAGACCGACCTGGACATCGGCCACTACGAGCGCTTCCTCGACGTCGACCTCGACGGCTCCGCCAACGTCACCACCGGCCAGGTCTACTCGCAGGTGATCGCCAAGGAGCGGCGCGGCGAGTACCTCGGTGACACCGTGCAGGTCATCCCGCACATCACCAACGAGATCAAGCACCGCATCCGCCGCATGGCCACCGACGACGTCGACGTCGTCATCACCGAGGTCGGCGGCACGGTCGGCGACATCGAGTCGCTGCCGTTCCTGGAGACCGTCCGCCAGGTCCGCCACGAGGTCGGCCGGGACAACGTCTTCGTCGTGCACATCTCGCTGCTGCCCTACATCGGCCCGTCCGGCGAGCTCAAGACCAAGCCGACCCAGCACTCCGTCGCCGCGCTGCGCAACATCGGTATCCAGCCCGACGCCATCGTGCTGCGCGCCGACCGCGACGTACCGACCGCCATCAAGCGCAAGATCTCGCTGATGTGCGACGTCGACGAGGCCGCCGTGGTGGCCTGCGTGGACGCCAAGTCGATCTACGACATCCCGAAGGTGCTGCACACCGAGGGCCTGGACGCCTACGTCGTGCGCAAGCTCGACCTGCCGTTCCGCGACGTCGACTGGACGACGTGGGACGACCTGCTGGACCGCGTCCACAACCCCGACCACGAGATCACCGTCGCGCTCGTCGGCAAGTACATCGATCTGCCCGACGCCTACCTCTCGGTCACCGAGGCCATCCGGGCCGGCGGCTTCGCCAACAAGGCGCGGGTCAAGGTCAAGTGGGTCGCCTCGGACGACTGCAAGACCCCGGCGGGTGCCGCGAAGCAGCTCGGTGACGTCGACGCGATCTGCGTCCCCGGCGGCTTCGGCGACCGCGGTGTCAACGGCAAGATCGGCGCCATCCAGTACGCCCGCGAGAACAAGGTGCCGCTGCTCGGCCTCTGCCTCGGCCTCCAGTGCATCGTGATCGAGGCCGCGCGCAACCTCGCCGAGATCCCCGACGCCAACTCCACCGAGTTCGACGCCGCCACCTCGCACCCCGTCATCTCGACGATGGAGGAGCAGCTGGCGTACGTCGAGGGCGCGGGCGACCTCGGTGGCACCATGCGGCTCGGCCTGTACCCGGCGAAGCTCGCCGAGGGCTCGCTGGTCCGCGAGGCGTACGACGGCCAGCCGTACGTGGAGGAGCGCCACCGCCACCGCTACGAGGTCAACAACGCCTACCGGGCCGAGCTGGAGAAGAAGGCCGGTCTGGTCTTCTCCGGCACCTCCCCGGACAACAAGCTCGTCGAGTACGTCGAGTACCCGCGCGAGATCCACCCCTACCTGGTCGCCACCCAGGCGCACCCGGAGCTCCGCTCCCGTCCGACCCGCCCGCACCCGCTCTTCGCGGGCCTGGTGAAGGCGGCCGTCGCGCGCAAGACGGGCGCCGCGGCCGGTGACGGCAAGGGCAAGCCGTCGGGCAAGTAGTCCGGCGCCGCACAGGCGTTAACGTTGACCGGGGTACGCGTCCTTCGAGGAAGCGTGCCCCGGTTTCTGTTTTTCGTGGGAGGACGTAGATGGGTTTCCAGGACACGCCCGAGGAGTGGCAGGTCACCGCGACCGAGACGCCCTTCACCGGCAACAAGACCAGCGTCCGCACCGACGAAGTGGTGATGCCGGACGGCACGGTCGTACGCCGCGACTACCAGGTCCACCCGGGCTCGGTCGCCGTGCTCGCGCTCGACGACGACAACCGGGTCGTCGTGCTGCGGCAGTACCGCCACCCGGTGCGCCACAAGCTCTGGGAGATCCCGGCCGGACTGCTCGACGTCCCCGGTGAGAATCCGCTGCGCGCGGCCCAGCGCGAGCTCTACGAGGAGGCGTACGTCAAGGCCGAGGACTGGCGGGTGCTGACCGACGTCTACACCACACCGGGTGGCTGCGACGAGGCCGTACGGATCTTCCTGGCCCGGAATCTCTCCGAGGCCGACGGGGAGCGCTTCGAGGTCTCCGAGGAGGAGGCCGACATGGAGCTGGCCCGGGTGCCGCTCCAGGAGCTGGTGCGGGGCGTGCTCGCGGGGGAGCTGCACAACAACTGCCTCGTGGTGGGCGTCCTCTCGCTCGCGGCGGTCCTCGCCGGTGACGGGATCGAGTCGCTGCGCCCGGCCGACGCGCCGTGGCCGGCCCGTCCGTTCGAGGCCTGACGGGCCGTAGGAACGGACCGGCCTCCGGCGGCCCGCCGGGACCGTGGGAGGCCACCGGCGGCTCGCGGGGCCGCTGAACGGTGCACCGAGGTCCCTCGATCGGAAAAGATGCTGATCCGATCGGGGGACCTCTGCGCCGTGCTCCAGGCAAAACGTCCGCACGCCTGAACTACGCTCGGAATGCCCTGACCGGAGTCCCGGCGGGCGACGCGTGCAGCGAAGTGGAGCGTGGCCCGTGACGGATCAGGCGGTGGACACCAGCGGCCCGGCCAAGGCAGCGGGAACCGAGGAGCCGTCCGGCACCGCCCCACCCCAATTCTTCGGCCGCGACCGCGAGTTGAAGGCGCTGCGGGCCGACATCGAAAGAGCCGGCCTCGACACCCTGGCCGGCCGCAAGGCCGCCCGCGCCCGGGTCCTGCTGATCGCCGGACGCCCCGGCTCCGGACGCACCGCACTCGCCGGTGAACTCACCCGAAGGCTGCTCGCCGACGGCGGTCACCCCGACGGACTGCTCCGTGCCCGGCTCACCGATCCCGGCGGCGCGCCGGTGCCCACCGAGCGCACCGCCCGCGAGCTGCTCGACCAGCTGGGTGTGACGGGGCCGCCCGGCGCGGACGGGGACGAACTCTCCGAGATGGTCCGCGAGGAGCTCGCCGGACGCCGTGCCCTGCTGCTCCTCGACGACGCGGCAGACGCGGAACAGGTCGACCCGCTGCTGCCGGACAGCCCGGACTGCCTGGTCGTCGCCACCTCCGAGGGCCCGCTGACCGGGATCCCGGGCGTCCGCCCCTGCACCATCGGCGGCCTGGACGCGGGCTCCGCCGTACGGCTGCTCGCCCGCACCATCGGAGACGTCAGGATCACCGTCGACCCGCGGACCGCCGAGACCCTCGCCGAGGAGTGCGGCGGGCTGCCGGCCGCCCTGGTCATGGTCGGCGGCCGGCTTGCCGCCCACCCCATGGCGTCGGTCGCCGATGTCACCAAACAGCTGCGCGAACTGCCGGACGACACGGAGCAGTCCACCAGCTCACGCCCGCTGGCCCGTGCCTTCCGGCTGGCCCACGACTCGCTGCCGCCGACCGCCGCCCGGATACTGCGACTGCTCGCCCTCGCCCCCGCCGGACTCGCCGACGCCCACACCGCGTCCGCGCTGGCAGGCTGCTCCGTCTCGGCCGCCCAGACGACCCTCGACGACTTCGTGGCGCTGGGGCTGCTGCACACCAATGGGGCGGATCAGCCGCAGTACGAGGTGCCCGGCTGCCTCGCACCGCTGCTGCGGGCGCTGCTGGAGGCCAGGGACCGGCCGACGGAGATCCAGCTCGCCAGGGCCAGGATGCTGGAGCGGACCGTACGGCTGCTGCAGTCCTGCCGGGCGGTCACCGAACCCGAGGGTTCCCCGGCCCGCCGCAAGCTCGCCGGGCTGCCGCGGTCACTGCGCTTCCCCAACCCCGAGGCGGCCGCCGAATGGCTGCGGATCCGCCGTCCCGCCCTGCTGGCCTCGGCCCGGATCGCCGTCGAGGACGGTGAACTCGACACCCTGGCAAGGCGGTTGGTGGCCGCCCTGGTGCGGGCGCTGGCCGTGCACCAGGGCACCGAGGCCGCCGCACCCGAGCTGTACGGACTGCACGGTCTGGTGCTGGCCGTCGCCGAGCGGCGCGAGCTGCCGCGCGAGCGGGCCGCCGCGCTGCTCAACCTCGCCGACCTCGACGCCAGGACCGGCCGTACCCGGGAGGCGCTGGCCCGCTACCGGGCCGCGCTGGACGCCGGGCGGGCCGCGAAGGACCCGTACGCCACCGGCCGCGCGATGGAATCCGTAGGCGGCGCCTATGCCGAGCTGGGGGACTTCCAGCGGGCCTCCGACTGGTACGGCCGCGCGCTGGCGCAGCGGCTCACCCAGGGGGAGCCGGCCGACGAGGCGCGGCTGTACGGGCGGCTCGGCGCCGTCCACACCTATGCCGGGCGGTACGGCGAGGCGCTGCGGAACTGGCGCGCCGCGGCGGCCGGGTACCGCAGGCTCGGCGACGTGCCGGCCCAGGCGCGGGCGCTCAGTGAGGCGGCACGGGTGCAGGAGTACGCGGGCCGGCCGCAGGAGTCCCTGCACACCTGCCAGGAGGCCGTCGAGTGGGCCAGGCGGGCCGGGGACGTACGGCTGCAGGCGGCGCTGGAGCTCCGGCTGGCCGACACGCTCGACAGGCTCGGTGACCCGGCCGCGGCCGGTCTGCACCGGGGTCTCGCCGACAGATTGCTGGGCCAGGAGGGCGTGACCTGCGAAATCCGTAGTGTGACGACTGAAAATTAATGCTTTGTAAGGCTAGACAGCACGAAACCCTTCATTAGACTGGCTCTGCCGCGTGTGTTCGCGGTGTCTCCATTTACGTAGTGTCTATCCGGGTATGTATAGCTATGCCCGGGTAACCCTCTGAGCCAAGGACCGTGATCGACGTGAAGGTCGGCATCCCCCGCGAAGTCAAGAACAACGAGTTCCGCGTGGCGATCACGCCTGCCGGTGTGCACGAGCTCGTCCGCCACGGCCACCAGGTCGTCGTCGAGGAGAACGCCGGTGCCGGCTCCTCCATCACGGACGAGGAGTACGTCGCCGCCGGGGCGCAGATCCTCCCCACCGCCGACGAGGTCTGGGCCACCGCCGACCTGCTGCTCAAGGTCAAGGAGCCGGTCGCCGAGGAGTACCACCGCCTCCGCAAGGACCAGACGCTCTTCACCTACCTCCACCTCGCGGCCTCCCGCGAGTGCACCGACGCGCTGATCGAGTCGGGCACCACGGCCATCGCCTACGAGACGGTCGAGGCCGCGAACCGTGCGCTCCCGCTGCTCGCCCCGATGTCCGAGGTCGCGGGCCGGCTGGCCCCGCAGGTCGGCGCCTACCACCTGATGCGCTCGGTCGGCGGCCGCGGCGTGCTCCCGGGCGGCGTCCCGGGTACGGCGCCCGCCGAGGCCGTTGTCATCGGCGGCGGTGTCTCCGGCTGGAACGCCACGCAGATCGCTGTCGGTCTCGGCTTCCACGTCACGCTGCTCGACAGGGACATCAACAAGCTCCGCGAGGCCGACAAGGTCTTCGGCACCAAGGTGAAGACCGTCGTCTCCAACGCCTTCGAGCTGGAGAAGGCCGTCATCGAGGCCGACCTCGTCGTGGGCGCCGTGCTGATCCCCGGCGCGAAGGCGCCGAAGCTGGTCACCAACGAGCTCGTCGCCAAGATGAAGCCCGGAAGTGTACTTGTCGACATCGCGATCGATCAGGGCGGCTGCTTCGAGGACTCGCACCCGACGACGCACGCCGAGCCGACCTTCATGGTCCACAACTCGGTGTTCTACTGCGTCGCGAACATGCCGGGCGCGGTTCCGAACACCTCGACGTACGCGCTCACCAACGCCACGCTGCCCTACATCCTGGAGCTCGCCAACCGCGGCTGGGTCGAGGCGCTGCGCCGTGACGCCGCGCTCGCCAAGGGGCTCAACACCCATGACGGGCAGGTCGTTTACCAGGAGGTGGCCGAAGCGCACGGCTTGGAGCACGTCGAGCTGAGCTCGCTTCTCGGCTGACGGGTCAACGCCTTCCGTCAACCTCATGCGTACGGCCGGACCTTGCCGAGCAAGGTCCGGCCGTACGCGTGTCGGGCCCCATCGGGGGCCTCGTTCAACTCGTCTCGAACGTAACCCTTTAACCGATTCGTACACCCGTTAAAACTGTGCCCCGGTGGCTGCGTGCCCTTGACAGGGACGTGTTCGATTGCCGACACATCGGGCCGGGTCCGGGGGATTGTGTTGCTGCGGAGCGGTGACACGCCATAGAGTCGCCAATCGTCGGCATGGTGCCACGCTGACCTATCGATAAGTTTCCTGGTCACGTCCAAGGAGGTAAGACGACTTGTGAATGAGTCGACATTTACTCCCGGGGGTGTTCATCCAGGGATGCCTGCACGGGGCCATAGCCCGAACGGGCTGGAGGCTGTCGGCTCCGTCGCTGTCCGCACCTTCGCCACCCAACAGCACATGACGACAGCCCCCCAGATGATGGACGGCCTACACGTGAACGCCATGGCCGGCAACGAGAGTGGCCGGGACACCGCCCACTTCGCCGACTTCGACGAAGCGCCCCAGGGGCACTTCTACGACCCCGACGCCGAGTACGAGCCCGATCCGGAGTACGCGGCCACCCTCGCGCCCGATGCTGCCCGCCAGCGCCGCGAGCGGATCGGCCCGACCGGCCGGCCTCTGCCCTACTTCCCGATCCCGGGCCCGCTGACCGATCACGGTCCCGCGAAGATCATCGCGATGTGCAACCAGAAGGGCGGCGTCGGCAAGACCACGTCGACCATCAACCTGGGTGCCGCGCTCGCGGAGTACGGGCGACGCGTCCTGCTCGTCGACTTCGACCCGCAGGGAGCCCTGTCGGTCGGGCTCGGCGTCAATCCGATGGAGCTCGACCTCACGGTCTACAACCTGCTCATGGAGCGGGGCATGTCGGCCGACGAGGTCCTGCTGAAGACCGCGGTCCCGAACATGGACCTGCTGCCCAGCAACATCGACCTGTCGGCTGCCGAGGTGCAGCTGGTGAGCGAGGTCGCCCGGGAGTCCACGCTGCAGCGCGCCCTGAAGCCGCTGATGGCCGATTACGACTACATCGTGATCGACTGCCAGCCGTCGCTGGGCCTGCTCACCGTGAACGCCCTGACGGCCGCCCACAAGGTCATAGTGCCGCTCGAGTGCGAATTCTTCGCGCTGCGTGGTGTGGCATTGCTCACCGAGACCATCGAGAAGGTCCAGGAGCGTCTCAACCCCGATCTGGAGCTCGACGGCATCCTCGCCACCATGTACGACTCCCGTACGGTGCACAGCCGTGAGGTCCTCGCGCGTGTCGTCGAGGCATTCGACGATCACGTCTACCACACGGTCATCGGGCGCACCGTGCGCTTCCCGGAGACCACGGTCGCCGGTGAGCCCATCACCACCTACGCCTCCAACTCGGTCGGTGCCGCCGCCTATCGCCAGCTCGCCAGGGAGGTGCTCGCCCGGTGTCACGCCGAGTGAGTCTGCCCGGGGCCGACGAACTGTTCCGTACCACCGGAGGAATGGGGCTGCAGGCCTCGTCCCCCGCCGACCGGCGGCGCAAGGCGAACGGTGAGGCCCGGGTGCCCGGTCCGGCCGGTGAGAGCGATTCCGGGGCGGACGGATCCGGGGCGGACCCGGCACCGGCCGGCGACGGCGCTTCGCGCGAGGAGCACTCCGCGGCGGACGCCGACGCGGGGGAGTCGCGCAGCCGGGGCGACGGCGACCGGGGCGCGGTGGCCGCACAGGCGGGGCGAAGGCCCCAGCAGTCCGCGCCGACGGCCGCGCCCTCGTCCGCGTCGTCGTCCACGCAGGAGGCGGTCCCCGCCCCTGCCGTTCAGCAGCAGCGCAGGCGTGGCGGCGGGCGCGGGGCGAACCGGCGGCCCAGCGGCCGCGAGCGCCACGACGAGAAGATCACCGTCTACGTCTCGGCCGAGGAACTGATGGACCTCGAACACGCCCGCCTCGTGCTGCGCGGGGAGCACGGGCTCGCCGTCGACCGCGGGCGGATCGTCCGTGAGGCGGTCGCGGTGGTGCTCGCGGATCTGGAGTCGCGGGGCGACGCGAGCATCCTCGTACGGCGGCTGCGCGGCCGCTGACCGGTGAGGCGCCGGTAGCCTGCCCGGTGGGCGGCCGCCGGACGAGCGGTCCGGCCCCTCTGTACGGGCCATGGCCCGCCGCCCGTATCCCGCTGCCCCTGGACCTTCATGCCGACGACCGACGAGCCCGCCCGCACCCCACGCCGCCCCCTGGGGCGCGGCCCGGGCGGCCGGAGCGTGCCGGAGCCGGTGGAGGACGGGAGCGCCGGCGTGGAGGCCCCCGCGCCCGAGGTGCCCGTTGCGTCCCCCGCTCCCGAGGTGCCCGTTGCGTCCCCCGCTCCCGAGGTATCTGTTGCGTCCCCCGGGCCCGCCGACGACGGGCGGTTCACCGTCCGGCTGGCGAACTTCGAGGGGCCGTTCGACCTGCTTCTCCAGCTCATCGCCAAGCACAAGCTCGATGTGACCGAAGTCGCGCTGTCGAAGGTCACCGACGAGTTCATGGCGCACATCCGTGCCATGGGGCCGGACTGGGACCTGGACCAGACCACCGAGTTCCTCGTCGTCGCCGCGACCCTGCTCGACCTGAAGGCGGCCCGGCTGCTGCCCGCCGCCGAGGTGGAGGACGAGGCGGATCTGGCGCTGCTCGAAGCGCGGGACCTGCTCTTCGCCCGGCTGCTCCAGTACCGCGCGTACAAACGCATCGCGGACATCCTCAGCGACCGGCTGGCGTCGGAGGGGCGGCGGTTCCCGCGGACCGTGGGGCTGGAGCCGCACCACGCCGAGCTGCTGCCCGAGGTCGTGATCAGCATCGGGGCGGAGGGGTTCGCCGCGCTGGCCGTGAAGGCGATGCAGCCGAAGCCCGAGCCGCAGGTGTACGTCGACCACATCCACGCGCCGCTGGTCAGCGTGCGGGAACAGGCCGAGATCGTGGTGGCGCGGCTGCGGGAGGCGGGGGAGGCCAGCTTCCGGACGCTCACCGAGGACGCCCCGGACACCCTCACCGTCGTCGCCCGGTTCCTCGCGCTGCTGGAGCTGTACCGGGAGAAGGCCGTCGCGCTCGACCAGGACGAGGCGCTCGGGGAGCTCCTGGTGCGCTGGGCCGGGGGAGACGGGGCCGGGCCCGTCGTCACGGACGAGTTCGACACCGAGACGCAGGACGTCCAGGAGGATGTGAAGGCATGAGTCAGCAGGGGACCACCGGCTCCACCGTCGCGGATCTCGACCTCAAGCCCGCGCTGGAGGCCGTCCTCATGGTCGTCGACGAGCCGGCCACCGAGGAGCACCTCGCCAAGGTGCTGGAACGGCCCCGCAGGGCCGTCGCCGACGCGCTGCGCGAGCTGGCCGACGAGTACACCGTGCAGCGCCGCGGTTTCGAGCTGCGTCTGGTGGCGGGCGGCTGGCGCTTCTACACCCGCCCCGAGTACGCGGAGGCCGTCGAGGGCTTCGTCCTGGACGGCCAGCAGGCCCGGCTGACCCAGGCGGCGCTGGAGACCCTCGCGGTGGTCGCGTACCGCCAGCCGGTCAGCCGTTCCAGGGTCTCCGCGGTCCGCGGCGTGAACTGCGACGGGGTCATGCGGACCCTGCTGCAGCGGGGTCTCGTAGGGGAAGCGGGCGCGGAACCCGAAACAGGTGCGATCCTGTACAGGACGACGAACTACTTTCTGGAGCGGATGGGCCTGCGTGGCCTGGATGAGCTCCCGGAGCTCGCGCCCTTCCTCCCCGAGGCGGACGCGATCGAGGCCGAGACGCTAGAGGGTGTGCCGTCGTTCGATCCGGACGCACCGGACACCCCGGATACTCACGCAGACGACAAGACGGAATTTTGATGCGAAGCAGTGGCAGGAACAGCGGAAGCGGCAGCAGCGGCGGCAAGAGCGGCGGCAGCCGGAATCCTCGCGGTGCCGGCGCCGGGCGCGACGGCAAGCAGGAGCAGCGTCCCCGCCGGCCCCGGCCCGAGGAGCGCCGCTACGACGTGGGCGCCACCGGGGAGAAGACCGGCGACGGCCCCCGCAAGGGACGCGGCGCGGCGGCCCGCGGCGGCGCCAAGGGTGGCCCGAAGCCCGCACAGGCGGGAAGCGGCAGGAGTGGCGGCCCGCGTCGCCAGGGCGCCCCGTCCCGTCCGCGTGAGCTCGATGCCAAGATCGAGCAGCGCAACCGGGACCGGTACGCCGGCAAGGCCGACATCAAGACGCCCAAGACCCACCCGGGCGCCGAGCAGGAGGGCGAGCGGCTGCAGAAGGTCCTCGCCCGGGCCGGCATGGGCTCGCGCCGGGCGTGCGAGGAGCTGATCGAGCAGGCCCGCGTCGAGGTCAACGGCGAGATCGTCGTCGAGCAGGGCATGCGCGTCGATGTGCACAGGGACGAGATCAAGGTCGACGGTCTGACCGTCGCCGCCCAGTCCTACCTCTTCTTCGCGCTGAACAAGCCCGCCGGTGTCGTCTCCTCGATGGAGGACCCGGACGGCCGCCAGTGCCTCGGCGACTACGTCACCAACCGTGAGACGCGGCTCTTCCACGTCGGCCGGCTGGACACCGAGACCGAGGGCATCATCATGCTCACCAACCACGGCGAGCTGGCCCACCGTCTGACCCACCCCAAGTACGGGGTGAAGAAGACCTACCTGGCCGCCATCCAGGGACCGCTCCCGCGCGACCTGGGCAAGCGGCTCAAGGACGGCATCCAGCTGGAGGACGGGTACGCCCGTGCCGACCACTTCCGGGTCGTCGAGAACACCGGCAAGAACTACCTGGTCGAGGTGACCCTCCACGAGGGCCGCAAGCACATCGTCCGCCGGATGCTGGCCGAGGCCGGCTTCCCGGTCGAGCGGCTCGTACGGACGTCCTTCGGGCCGATCCCCCTGGGCGACCAGAAGTCCGGCTGGCTGCGCCGCCTCACCAACACCGAGGTGGGCATGCTGATGCGCGAGGTCGGTCTGTAACCCTCCTCCGTCCGCTCCACGGCCCGCGGCCGGTTCCTGTTTTCGATTTTCGAACAGGAACCGGCCGCGGGTCTTTCGTTGTGCCCGTTCCATCTTTATAGTCAGAGTGACTATTAAGGAGGCGGGCGTGAGTCTCGCGGATGTACTCGATCCCCTGCAGCAACCCCTGGTGACGGTGCTCGACACCCCGGTCAGCTGGACCGAGGTGCTCGGCTTCGGCAGCGGAGCGCTGTGCGTATGGCTCGTGGCCCGCCAGCACCTCGCCAACTGGCCGATCGGCATCGCCAACAACCTCTTCTTCATCCTGCTGTTCGCCCAGTCCGGCCTGTATGCCGACGCCGGCCTCCAGATCGTCTTCATCGTCCTTGCCGCGTACGGTTGGTGGACCTGGACCCACGGGGGTGGACCGGGCTCACCGGACCTGCCGGTGCGGCGCACCACGCGCACCGAATGGACCTGGCTGCTCGCGGCGGGGGCGGTGGGGACCGTCGCCCTCACCGTCCTGCTCGACCACGCCACCGACTCGACCGTGCCCTTCTGGGACGCCCTGACGACCGCGCTGTCCCTGACGGCGACGTACGGACAGTGCCGCAAGCTCGTCGAGTCCTGGTGGCTCTGGATCGCCGCCGATGTGGTGTACATCCCGCTGTACGCGTACAAGGAGCTCTATCTGACCTCGCTGCTGTACATCGGCTTCCTGACGCTCTGCCTGATCGGCCTGCGCAACTGGAAGCGTGATCTCGCCGGGCAGCGGCGGCAGTTGGCGGAGGCGACGGCATGAAGCGCTTCGGACACGGGCTGGTCCTCGGCAAGTTCTACCCGCCGCACGCCGGCCACCACCACCTCGTCCGCACGGCGCAGGACCGCTGCGAGCGGCTGACCGTCCTGGTCTGCGCCGCCTCCGTCGAGTCGGTACCGCTCGCCGACCGGGTGGCCTGGATGCGGGAGGTGCACCCGGATGTACGGGTCGTCGGCGCCGTCGACGACATCCGCATGGACCTCCACGACCCGGTGATCTGGGACGCGCACATGGCCGTCTTCACCGGAGCCGTTCCCGAGCCGGTGGACGCCGTCTTCACCTCGGAGTCGTACGGGGACGAACTGGCCCGCCGGTTCGGCGCCGAATCCGTCTGCGTCGACCCCGACCGCACGGTCTTCCCGGTCTCCGGCACCGCCGTCCGCAAGGACCCGGTCGGCTGCTGGGACTTCCTGGAGCCGCCCGTACGGGCCGCCCTCACCCGCCGGATCGTCGTCCTCGGCGCGGAATCCACCGGCACCACGACGATGGCCCGCGCCCTCACCGACCACTACCGCGGGCGCGGCGGCGTCTGGGCGCGGACCGGTTACGTCGCCGAGTACGGGCGGGAGTTCAGCGAACAGAAACTGGCCGCCCTGCGCGACCGGTGGCCCGGGGCCCAGTGGGAGGACGTCGCCTTCACCACCGACGACTTCCCGCTGATCGCCGAGACCCAGAACGCCAGGGAGGAGGCTGCCGCGCGCACCGGGTCGCCGGTGCTCTTCTGCGACACCGACTCCTTCGCCACCACCGTCTGGCACGAGCGGTACGTCGGCGGACGCAACCCGCTCGTCGAGGAGAGGGCCGACCGGGTCGCCCACCACCTGTGGCTGCTCACCGACCACGAGGGCGTCGCCTTCGAGGACGACGGACTGCGCGACGGCGAAGAGCTGCGGCCCTGGATGACTGACCGCCTCCGGGCCGAACTCACCCGTACCGGAAGGGAGTTCATCGAGCTCACCGGAACCCACGAGAAGCGCCTGGCCACCGCGGTCGCCGCCGTCGACGCACTGCTCGCCGACAGCTGGAACTTCGCCGCGCCCCTGCCGGAGCACCGATGAGCAGCGCAGCCCCCGCGGGCTACGACCCGCACGCCTTCGAACCCTTCGCGGTCACCGTCGACCTCGCCGTCTTCACGGTCCGCGACAGCCGGCTGCACGTCCTGCTCGTCGAACGGGGCGAGGACCCGTACAAGGGGCACTGGGCGCTGCCCGGCGGCTTCGTGCTGCCCCGCGAGTCCGCCGAGTCCGCCGCCCGCCGGGAACTCGCCGAGGAGACCGGACTCACGGAGGGCACCGTCGGAGCCCTCCACCTGGAACAGCTGCGCACCTACAGCGATCCGGACCGCGACCCCAGGATGCGGGTCGTCTCGGTCGCGTACGCCGCACTCGTACCCGACCTGCCCGAACCGCGCGGCGGCGGCGACGCGGCCGGCGCCCAGTGGTGGGACGCCGGAGCGCTCGGCCCGCTCGCCTTCGACCACGACCGCATCCTTGCCGACGCACACGACCGGATCGGCGCCAAGCTCGAATACAGCTGTCTGGCCACCGCCTTCTGCCCGTCCGAATTCACCCTGGGAGAACTCCAGCAGGTGTACGAGACGGTCTGGGGCGTCGAGCTGGACCGTCCCAACTTCCGGCGCAAGGTCCTCACCACGCCCGGCTTCGTCCAGGCCGTGGAGGGATCACCGCGCCGCACCGGCGGGCGGGGAAAACCGGCCGCGCTCTACCGGGCGGGTGCCGCCACCGCCCTGCACCCTCCACTGCTGAGACCGGAAGGAAGAAGCACGTGATAGTGACGAGGACCATCACCAAGCAGGCCGCCACCGGCGCGCTGACCGGGCTCGCGCTCGGCGACGCCCTGGGCTTCCCGACCGAGTTCAACAACGTGCCGTCGATCCTCGCCAAGTGCGGGCCATGGCGTCAGATGCGGCTGCCGAAGCCGGCGATCGTCACCGACGACACCCAGATGACGCTGGCCCTGGGGCGGGGCATCCGCACCGCCATGGACCGCGGGCTGCTCACCCCGCTGCGGCTGACCCGCCCGGTGCGCGAGGAGTTCGTCGACTGGTACCACTCGCCCGACAACAACCGCGCCCCCGGCCGCACCTGCATGACCGCCTGCCGCCTGCTCGACAGCGACCGGCCCTGGCAGGAAGCCAGCCAGACCGGCTCCAAGGGCTGTGGCGCCAACATGCGGGTCGCGCCGATCGGACTCGTCCCCGGACTGAGTGACGAACAGCGCTCCGGCGCCGCCCAGTTGCAGGCGGCCCTCACCCACGGGCATCCGACCGCGCTCGCCGCGTCCGACCTGACGGCCCGCGCGGTCCACCTGCTGGCACAGGGGGCGGAGCCGATGGGACTGATCGGGCAGCTGCGTTCGTATGCGTACGAGAACAGCGGCCGGTACCTCACGCGCTGGCTCGGCGACCTCTGGCGGTTCGCGGGCGACGCCTCGCCCGAGCTGTACATCCAGCGCGGCTGGGAAGAATGCCTCGCCGCCCTGGCCCGCGTCCAGGACGCGCTGCGCGACCCGTCCCCGGAGACCGACCCCTGCGAACTGACGGGCGACGGCTGGATCGCCGAGGAGGCCCTGGCCACGGCCCTGCACTGCTTCCTCCTCTTCCCCGAGGAACCCGTCACCGCACTCCGCCGCGCCGCCTGCACCCGGGGCGACTCGGACTCCCTCGGCTGCCTGACCGGCGCGTTCGCCGGGGCGCACCTGGGGGCGGGGGCCTGGCCCAAGGAGTGGTCGGAACGGATCGAGTACCGCAGTGATCTGCTGTCGCTGGGGGCACTCTGGGATTCTTGATCCATGCGTACGGACACCAAGCACCTCGAGCAGGCCGGGCTGCCGGTCACGGACCTCGGCCCGGTCCTCACCGAAGAGCGCCACCCGCTGTTGTTCGCCACGGTCTCCGGGGCGCATCTGTACGGGTTCCCCTCCAAGGACTCGGACGTGGACCTTCGGGGGGTCCATCTCCTGCCCGCGGAGGACCTCGTGGGACTGCGCGAGGCCGAGGAGACGCGCTCGCGGATGTGGGACCGGGACGGGGTCGAGATGGATCTCGTCACGCACGACCTGCGGAAGTTCGTCCGGCTGATGCTGAAGCCGAACGGCTATGTGCTGGAGCAGCTGCTCTCACCGCTCGTCGTGCACACGAGCGAGCCGCACGCGGAACTGGTGGACCTGGCGCCGGGTGTGCTCACCCGTAACCACGCCCACCACTACCGGGGATTCGCCAACACCCAGTGGCGGCTCTTCGGCAGGACCGGCGAACTGAAGCCGCTGCTGTACACGTTCCGGGCGCTGCTCACCGGGATCCACCTGATGCGCAGCGGTGAGGTGCGGGCGCATCTGCCGACCCTCCTCGGGGAGGTGGCGGCGCCCGCGTATCTGCCCGAGCTGATCGACGCGAAGGCCGAGGCGGAGCACGGGGGAGCGGGGGACGTGGACGGTGCGGTGGTGGCCCGGGACGTCGAGGCGCTGCACGGGGTGCTGGACGAGGCCCAGGCGGCATCGGGGCTGCCCGGGACGGCCGGCGGGTTCGAGCGGCTGCACGATCTTGTGGTGCGGGCGCGGTTGACGGGTGTCTCCTAGGGCCAGTCCACAGACGCCCGGCGGGTGCGGACCAGGAAGTCCTCCACCCGGGCCCGGTCCGGCTCCCGTGGGAGCGGGGAGTGCTCCGCGGCCTCGTCGTTCTCCTCGGCGAGGCGGCTCATGCGGCGTTCGACCTCCTCCCACGGCACCTCGCCCCGCTTCACCGCCAGCAGCTCCTCCCGGGCCGCGCCCACCTCGATCGTGAGCTCCCCGGTGCGCAGCAGGTCCCGGCCGCTGCTCAGGAGCCGCAGCAGATGCATGGCGTGCTTCCAGCGCGGCGCCCCGTGCTGCCGTACGTCCGCCTCCAGCTTCCTGCGCTGGCCCAACGCGTAGCGGACGAAGGTCTGGTGGGCCAGTCGGGAGAGGAACGCGCCGCGCAGGGAGAGGAGTTCACGGCCCACGGCGTCGACGTGTTCCACCAGCGGTGAGTGCAGGCACTCCAGCACATTGGGATTGGCGCGCAGCGCCAGCTCGCAGAAGCGTTCCAGCTCCCACGAGAACTGCTCCTGCGCCGGGCCCTCGACATGCGTCGGCGGCTTCTCGAACCGCCAGAACAGCGGGGTCGGCGCGAGGAACACGCCCCGCCGGTCGGTGTCGCTCCCCTCCGTGGCGAGCCCGAAGGCGCGTGAGCCCATCACGCAGGAGTAGACCGTGTGGTCGCGTACGAGAGCCTCGGGATCAGGGGTGATCATGCCGGCGAGGGTACGTGAGCGAAAACGGGTTGCACCGGGGATTACGGGACAGCCCTCAGGCGCCCCGCTCAAGTGGCAGAAGCCTGGATTCTGATCGACATTGTCGATAAATCATCCCCTCCGGAAAGGCAGAACCATGTCAGGAAACGATCTCGGCAGCCTGCTCGGCGGCTTGCTGGGCGGCAGCGGCCGGAGCGGCGGCCCGGGCGGTGCGGGGAACATCCTCGGCGCGCTGCTGGGCGCGCTCGGCGGTGGCCAGGGCAGTACGGGCAGCGGTGGCAACGCGCTCGAAGGGCTGATCGGGATGCTCACCAGGTCCGGCCTCGTCGACCAGGCGCAGTCCTGGGTCGGCACCGGTGAGAACCAGGCGGTCAGCGGCGCCCAGATCACCGAGGCGCTGCCGGACGAAACCCTGCAGAAGGTCGCCCGGCAGGCCGGGGTCACTACGGAACAGGCGGCCGACGAGATCGCCCGGTCGCTGCCGACAGCGGTCGACAAGCTGACCCCGTTTGGGGAGGTGCCGGAGGGCCGCTCGATCGAGGACCTGGTCCGGGAACAGCAACTCTGACAGCGGAAGCGGCCCGGGGGCCTGTCCGGCGGATCACGCCGGGCAGGCCCCCGGCCGTGACCGTGCGCCCGCCCCGTCTCACGGACAGAGCACCCCGGACCGCCTGCACCGCCGCCCCTCTAGGCTGATCGGGCAGAGAGATCACGCAGGCGGACAGCAGGCGCGACACGTACGAAGAACCGAGGAGCACGACGTGGCGGTACGAGCGGTCCGTGGAGCCGTCCAGCTGGAGCAGGACGAGGCCGGACACATGGACGAGCAGGTCGGCGCCCTGCTCACCGCCGTCCTGGAGCGCAACAACCTCGTCGCGGACGATCTGATCAGCATCTGGTTCACGGCCACCCCCGACCTGCACAGCGATTTCCCGGCCGCCGCCGCACGCGGGCTCGGTATCGTCGACGTACCGCTGATCTGCGCCCAGGAGCTCGACATCGTGGGCGCCATGCCCCGTGTGGTGCGCATCCTCGCGCACGTCGAGACGTACCTGCCCAAGTCCGAGATCGCCCACGTGTACCTCGGTGCCACCGCCGCACTCCGCAAGGACATCGCCCAGTGAGAACCGCCGTCGTCATCGGAACGGGCCTCGTCGGCACTTCCGCAGCTCTCGCCCTCGCCGGGCGCGGCATCCATGTCCACCTCGTCGACCACGACCCCCAGTCGGCCCGCACCGCGGCCGCGCTGGGAGCCGGTACGGACGAGGCACCCGAGGAACGGGTGGACCTGGCGATCATCGCCGTGCCGCCCGCCCACGTGGCCACGGTGCTGGCCACCGCCATACGGGACGGCATCGCCCGTGGCTACCTCGACGTCGCCAGCGTGAAGGGCGGCCCGCGCCGCGAGCTGGAAGCCCTCGGCCTCGACCTCACGCCGTACATCGGTACGCACCCCATGGCCGGCAAGGAGCGATCGGGCCCCCTCGCCGCCACCGCGGATCTGTTCGAGGGCCGGCCCTGGGTCCTCACCCCGACCCGCGACACCGACACCGAGGTCCTCAACCTCGCCCTGGAACTGGTCGCGCTCTGCCGCGCCGTCCCGGTCGTGATGGACGCCGATGCGCACGACCGGGCCGTCGCCCTGGTCTCGCACACCCCGCAGCTGATCTCGTCGATGGTCGCAGCCCGACTTGAGGAGGCCGACGAGACCGCCGTACGCCTCTGCGGCCAAGGCATCAGGGACGTCACCCGGATCGCCGCCTCCGACCCCCGGATGTGGGTGGAGATCCTCTCCGCCAACCCCGGCCCGGTCGCCGACGTGCTGGCCGGGGTCGCCGCCGACCTGGACGAGACGGTACGGGCGCTGCGCGGCCTGCAGTCCGGTGACGACGACAAGCGCCGCGAGGGCACCGAGGGCATCGAGGACGTCCTGCGCCGCGGCAACGCGGGCCGGGTCAGGGTGCCCGGCAAGCACGGGACCGCCCCCACCGCGTACGAGATGGTCTCCGTGCTGATCAGCGACCAGCCGGGCGAACTGGCGCGGATCTTCGCCGACGCCGGACGGGCCGGGGTCAACGTCGAGGACGTGCGCATCGAGCACGCCACCGGGCAGCAGGCCGGCCTGGTCCAGCTGATGGTCGAGCCGAGCGCGGCCCCCGCACTGAGCGCGGCACTGCGCGAGCGGGGCTGGTCGATACGCCAGTAGGCCCGGGGCGGCGGGGCGGTTCCCGGGGGCCGGAAGGCCGTTGTCCACAGGGGTGCAGAGACCCGCTCCGACACTCGGTAACCTTGTGCGGGGCGGATTCGCACGCGCCCCGTCCCGCCCACCCCGTGTACCAGGAAGGTGTCCACCACCGTGGAACCCCGTACGGCCCCGGCCGCAGTGATCGTCGCCATAGACGGGCCCTCCGGCACCGGCAAGTCGAGCACGTCCAAGGCCGTCGCCGCGCAGCTCGGCCTGAGCTACCTGGACACCGGTGCCCAGTACCGGGCGATCACCTGGTGGATGCTGAACAACGGCATCGACGTCCAGGACGCGGTGGAGGTGGCGACCGCGGCCGCCAAGCCGGTCATCGTCTCCGGTACGGACCCGGCCGCCCCGACGATCACCGTCGACGGCGAGGACGCCTCGGGCCCGATCCGTACCCAGGAGGTCACCTCCAGGGTCAGCGCCGTCAGCGCGGTCCCCGAGGTGCGCACCCGGATCACCGAGCTGCAGCGCACCATCGCCGCCGCGGCCGACCGGGGCATAGTGGTCGAGGGCCGTGACATCGGCACCACCGTGCTGCCCGATGCCGACCTGAAGATCTTCCTCACCGCTTCCCCGGAGGCACGCGCCGCCCGTCGTAGCGGAGAGGTCAAGGGCTCCGACCTCGCCGCCACCAAGGAGGCACTGGTCAAGCGGGACGCGGCCGACTCCGGCCGCAAGACCTCCCCGCTGGCCAAGGCGGACGACGCCGTCGAGGTGGACACCACCGAGCTGACCCTTCAGCAGGTCATCGAGTGTGTCGTCACCCTCGTCGAGGAGAAGCGGGCCACGAAGTGACCCAGGCCACGGGCACGCCCTCGCCGCGCGGTGCGGCGGTCGGGCGCGGGATCGGCATCGGGCTGATGTACGGGCTGTGGAAGCCCCGCGTCCTCGGTGTATGGCGGGTTCCCGCCTACGGACCCGTCATACTCGCGGTGAACCACTCGCACAACATCGACGGTCCGATGCTGATGGGCACCGCGCCCCGGCCCGTCCACTTCCTGATCAAGAAGGAAGCGTTCGTCGGCCCGCTCGACCCGTTCCTGCGCGGAATCGGTCAGCTGAAGGTGGACCGTACGACCGTCGACCGCACCGCCATCACCGACGCCCTCGGCGTGCTGGAGAACGGCGGGGCGCTCGGGATCTTTCCCGAGGGCACCAGGGGCGAGGGCGACTTCGCCTCCCTGCGTGCCGGGCTCGCGTACTTCGCGGTACGCAGCGGGGCGCCGATCGTGCCCGTGGCCGTCCTGGGAAGCACCGAGCGTCGCGGACGGTTGATATCGACACTGCCGCCGTTGCGCAGCCGGGTGGACGTCGTCTTCGGCGATGCCTTCGAGGCGGGCGACGGGAGCGGGCGTCGTACGCGCAAGGCGCTGGACGAGGCGACGGTACGGATCCAGGCGCGGCTGAGCGCCCATCTGGACGAGGCCAGGCGTTTCACCGGGCGCTAGGTAAGACTTGAGTAGTGGGCCGCGTGTTCGTGGCCCATCGATGATGATGCAAAGAGGAACGGACTTCATGAACGACCAGATTCACTCCGACGGCTCGGACCACGAGCACGGAGCACTTGGCGACGCCGAGTACGCGGAGTTCATGGAGCTCGCCGCGGAGGAGGGCTTCGACCTCGAAGAGGTCGAGGGTGCCATCGACGAGGCCGGTCACGGACCGCTGCCCGTGCTCGCCGTCGTCGGCCGCCCCAACGTCGGCAAGTCGACGCTGGTGAACCGGATCATCGGCCGCCGCGAGGCCGTCGTCGAGGACAAGCCCGGCGTCACGCGCGACCGCGTCACCTACGAGGCCGAGTGGGCGGGCCGCCGCTTCAAGGTCGTCGACACCGGCGGCTGGGAGCAGGACGTGCTGGGCATCGACGCCTCCGTCGCCGCCCAGGCCGAGTACGCGATCGAGGCGTCCGACGCCGTCGTCTTCGTGGTCGACTCGACCGTCGGCGCGACCGACACCGACGAGGCCGTCGTCAAGCTGCTGCGCCGGGCCGGCAAGCCCGTCGTGCTGTGCGCCAACAAGGTCGACGGACAGAGCGGCGAGGCGGACGCCACCGCGCTGTGGTCGCTGGGTCTCGGCGAGCCGCACCCGGTCTCCTCACTGCACGGCCGTGGCACCGGCGACCTGCTCGACGCCGTGCTCGAAGCGCTCCCCGAGGCCCCGGCGCAGCGTTTCGGCACCGCGATCGGCGGCCCCCGCCGGATCGCGCTCATCGGCCGTCCGAACGTCGGCAAGTCCTCGCTGCTGAACAAGGTGGCGAACGAGGACCGCGTGGTCGTCAACGAGCTCGCCGGCACCACCCGCGACCCGGTCGACGAGTTGATCGAGCTCGGCGGCATCACCTGGAAGTTCATCGACACGGCCGGCATCCGCCGCCGCGTCCACCTCCAGGAAGGTGCGGACTACTACGCCTCGCTGCGTACCGCCGCCGCCGTGGAGAAGGCCGAGGTCGCCGTCGTCCTGATCGACGCGGGCGAGTCCATCAGCGTCCAGGACCAGCGCATCATCACCATGGCCGTGGACGCCGGGCGGGCCCTGGTCATCGCGTACAACAAGTGGGACACGCTCGACGAGGAGCGCCGCTACTACCTGGAGCGCGAGATCGAGACGGAGCTCGCGCAGATCGCGTGGGCACCGCGGGTCAACGTCTCGGCCGTCACCGGCCGGCACATGGAGAAGCTTGTCCCGGCGATCGAGACCGCCCTCGCCAGCTGGGAGACCCGCGTCCCCACCGGCCGGCTGAACGCCTTCCTCGGCGAGATCGTCGCCTCCCACCCGCACCCCGTCCGCGGTGGCAAGCAGCCCCGGATCCTCTTCGGCACCCAGGCCGGCACCAAGCCGCCGCGCTTCGTGCTGTTCGCCTCGGGCTTCCTGGAGCACGGCTACCGACGGTTCGTCGAGCGCCGGCTGCGTGAGGAGTTCGGCTTCGAGGGCACCCCGATCCACATCTCGGTGCGGGTCCGCGAGAAGCGCGGCCGCAACAAGTAGCACGCACGGTCGTACGACTGAGCCCCGGACCGTCTCGCATCCGAGACGGTCCGGGGCTCAGTCGTACGCTCAGGCCCCTCGCGTACCCGGGGGCAGGGCCGCCGGCTGGGTGCGCCCGGAGTGCCGGCCCACCCGCTGCCAGGAACCGAGTCCGCCGGTGTGCGTGCCGGTGCCGCTGTTGTGTCCGGTGGCCCCGCCGGTCACGGCGAGACCGGTGGAGAAACCGGAGTGGCCGGAGTGGCCGCTCAGCGGGAGGCGGCTGCCGGAGAGCCCGGTGCCGAAGGCCATGAAGCCGAGATTCTCCTCGCCGCTCCGATCACCCGGCAGCGCCCGGAACGAACGGCGGTACTCGGAGTACAGCGCGTCGTAGATCGGGGTGTGGGACTGACCGCCCGATGGGTCCTGCGAGGGGCGCATGGCAGGGATCGGGCTCGGGCGCTGGTGGGAGGAGTCGTATGAGTGCACGTATGTGCCAACGACACCGGTGTCAGTCGGATGCGGGCGCGGCGGAGAAATAGCTGTTCGCCGCTGGTGCGAGGCGCCGGCGGCCATGATCAGGTACCGGCCAGCGGCATCGCGGCGGCGACCAGGAGCCCTTCGGCGGCGGCCTTGTCCAGGGCGTCGCGCAGCAGGTCCTCGCGGGGCTGCTGGCCGATCGACCCGGCCGGGGCGGCGAAGACGAGGACGGTCTGCGACTTGTTGGCCGCGGTCCGCCAGCCCTCGGTGACCTGGAGCGGTGCGTGCGCCTGCCACCAGGCGACCGGTGCGCCGCCGCCGGTGCCCGGCTGGAGCACGGCGTGCAGCTGGCCCACGGCGAGCAGGATCGACCAGCCGTGCAGCACGGTGGGCACCTGGTCCATCCGGCGGACCGGGTGGAAGCCCTGCTCCAGCAGCAGCTGGAGGAACTCGTCGCCCCGGCTGCCGTCCGTGCCCGGACGGGCGATCGCACCGGTCGGCTCGACGACGAGGGCCGGGTGGAGCTCGTCGTTGATCAGGACGAGGCCGCTGGTGATCCCGAGGACGGCCTGTTCGGTCTGCGGTTGGCCCGCGTCGGTGCCGGAGCCGTCGTCGCCGGTGATGCTGCGTACGGCGCCCTGCAGCTGCTCCTCGGCGACCTGGACGACCTGCGAGGGGATGCACGTCGCGTGGGCGAAGGCGAGGACGGCGGTCTCGTCGCCGACGAAGAGCACCGTGCTGGTGCGTTCCTGCTCGGAGTCGCCGGGGGTGCGGCAGGAAGTGCAGTCGTAACTGCCCGGGGCGTTGTCGCCGACGAGCAGCCGGTCGGCTTCGGCGTCGCCGATCTCGGCGCGTACGTCCTCGCTGACATCGAGCATGCGCGGCACGGGTGGCTCCTCGAACTCGGTACGTGTGCCGGGCGGTTCCCGGCTCATGGAAATGACAACGGGCGAGCCGCGGCCGGGGTCACGCGAGAAAGGGAACGTAATCGAACCAACCGGCTCAGAGGGTGAATCCCAGGGTCCTGGAGACTGGTTGGTACCCATTTGTTCCGATCTGGCGGGGTGTGATGTGGTCGACTCGATCGTGGGCCGGTGCGCCGATACGTCGACAAAGCGGGAAAGCGGGCGAGTTTACGGCTGACTGAAATTCGCCCCTACTCGGAGTGAACCGTCGACCGGCCTGTGCCGTCATGGCAAGTGCAGCCTGCCGCTGATCAGCCGAACCGGGAGATATGGCGTTTCATGCACATTTCTTTCCTGCTCCACAATGCCTATGGAGTCGGGGGCACGATCCGCACGACGTTCAATCTCGCCGGGGAGCTGGCCGGCCACCATGACGTCGAGATCGTGTCGGTCTTCCGGCACCGCGACGTTCCCGCGCTGGGCGCCCCCGAAGGTGTGCGCATGAGCCACCTCGTCGATCTGCGGAAGAAGAGCCCGACGTACGACGGCGACGCCGCCGACTACGCCCGGCCCGCGGCCGTGTTCCCGCGCGGCGACAGCAGGTACCGGCAGTACAGCAGGCTGACCGACGCACGGGTGGCGGACCATCTGCGGTCCCTGGAGGCGGACGTCGTGGTCGGAACCCGGCCGGGGCTCAACGTGCACATCAGCAGGCAGGCCCGCCGCGGCCCGGTCCGGATCGGGCAGGAGCACCTCACCCTCGACAGCCACGGCTACCGGCTCCGCCGCGAGATCGAGCACCGCTACGCCCTGCTCGACGCGATCACCACCGTCACCGAGGCCGACGCGCAGGCCTACCGGGCCGGGTTCAAGCTGCCCGGCGTACGGATCGAGGCCATTCCCAACAGCGTGCCCGAGCCGACGGTCGCCTCCGCCGACGGCGACCGCAAGTGGGTGATCGCCGCAGGCCGGCTGCACAAGGTCAAGCGGTACGACCTGCTCGTCCGGGCGTTCGCCGACGTGGTCGCGGTCCGCCCGGACTGGCGGCTGCGCATCTACGGCGGCGGCGACGCGACCGGGAACGAACGGGAGGCGCTGCTCACGCTCATCGGCCAACTCGGGCTGCACAACCACGTGTTCCTGATGGGATCGGTCAATCCGCTGGAGGCCGAGTGGCCCAAGGGGTCGATCGCCGCGGTCACTTCGGACCGCGAGTCCTTCGGCATGACCATCGTCGAGGCGATGCGCTGCGGCCTGCCGGTCGTCGCCACCGACTGCCCGCACGGCCCCCGCGAGATCATCGACGACGGCACCGACGGACGGCTGGTGCCCGTCGGTGACTCGGCGGCGGTGGCCGACGCCCTGCTCGGTCTGATCGACGACGACGAGGCACGGCACCGCGCGGGACGCGCCGCGCTGGCCGCGTCGCAGCGGTTCGACCCGTCGCGGATCGCCGAACGCCATGAACGGCTCTTCACCGAACTCGCCTCGCGGGGCCCGCGCGACCGCTCGCACGGCGCGGTGGGCACCACACTGCACCGCGCCCGGGGCACCGTGCTGGACGGGGCGTACGCCCTGCGCTACAAGGCAGCCGCCGTGATCCGCAAGGGGAAGACCACATGACCGTCACCGCAGGGCGAAGGACACCACGGGCCGACTGCACCGTGGGACCCGACGGCGGGATCACCTTCGATCTCGACCTCGGCCGCCGCGAGGACGAGGAGGCGCCCGAACTGCTTCTCCGGCTGCGCGGCGCCAAGGGCAACGGCGACGGCAGCACCGTACGGCTGTCGTTGAGCCCGCTGCGCGACGGCCGGCTGCGGGCGGTCCTGCCGGGATCCATGGAACCCGCCGAGGGCCGCTGGGACGTCCATCTGCGGGAGCCGTGCGCGGACGACGACGGGGCGGTGGCCGTCGAGCCCGGGATCAGGGACCTGCGGCTGCTCGTCGACCGCACACCGGGGAACGGGCGGATCGCGGTCCGCATCCCGTACCCGACCCTCGACGGCCGGCTCGCCGTGCGCTGCTGGCTCCGCGCACCGCACGCCGAGGCCGGACCGGTGACCTTCGACGGGGGCGGGATGACCGTCGAGGGCACGCTGTACGGGACCGGCCTCGGCACCGATGCCCGGGTCGAGGCACGACTGCCCGGCGCCGACGGCCGGGTCCTGCGGGTGCCGGTCACCGGGGAGGAAGGAACCTTCGCCTTCACGCTTCCCCTGGACCGGCTGGCCGCCGGGGCCGTCACCGCGCAGCAGCTGTGGACGCTCTGGCTGATCCCCGGGACGGCGGAGGGCGAGCCGGCCGGCGGCGTACGGATCTCCCGCATCCTCGACGATGTCTGGGACCGCAAGAAGATCTTCGTCTACCCGGGCCTCAGTACCGGGGAGGGCGGCCGGGCCACCCCTTGCTACTCCACCGACAACGACCTCTGCGTACGGCTCGAACCGGAACCGGCGCCCGCGTCCTGACGGCTGCCCCGGGGATTGCGGACTCGGGCTGTCCGCAACCCCTGACAGACTCGCCCCATGTTGGAGACCTCGGCACGACTGCTGCGTCTGCTCTCACTGCTCCAGGCACACCGCGACTGGTCCGGCGCCGATCTCGCCGACCGGCTCGGGGTCACCCCGCGAACCGTCCGGCGTGACGTCGACAAGCTGCGCGAACTGGGCTACCCGGTCAACGCCAGCCCCGGCACCGGCGGCGGGTACCAGCTGGGCGCCGGTGCCCAGCTGCCGCCACTGCTCCTGGACGACGAGGAGGCCGTCGCCGTCGCCGTCGGCCTGCGCACCGCGGCGGGCAACGGTGTCGAGGGCATCGGCGAGACCTCCGTACGCGCCCTGACCAAGCTCGAACAGGTGCTGCCGGACCGGCTCCGGCGCCGGGTGAACGCGCTGAACACCTTCACCGTGCCGTTGTTCCGCGGCCCTGGCGCGTCGGTCGCCGACGCGGGTGTACTGACCGAACTCGCGGGGGCCTGCCGGGACGGTGAGCGGCTGCGCTTCGAGTACCGGGACCACTCCGGCTCCGTCTCGCGGCGGACCGTCGAACCGCACCGGCTGGTGTGCACCGAGCGCCGCTGGTATCTCGTCGCCTGGGACCTGGACCGCGCGGACTGGCGTACGTTCCGGGCGGACCGGATCACCCCCACGCCGCCGCACGGCCCGAGGTTCGTCCCCCGTGACCCGCCTGCCGAGGATCTGGCCGCCTACGTCTCGAAGGGGATCTCCACGGCCGTGTACCCGACGCGGGCGGTGATCCGGCTGAAGGCGGGGATCGAGCGCGCGGCCGAGCGGATCTCGCCTTCGGCAGGGGTGCTGGAAGCGGTCGACGCCGACACCTGTCTGCTGCGCACCGGGGCGGCCGGTGTCGATGTGCTGGTCATCCACGTGATGATGCTGGGGTTCGACTTCGAGGTCGTCGAACCACTGGCGCTCAAGGACGCGATCAGGGTGGCCAGGGACCGGCTCTCCAGGGCCCTGGACTGAGCGCTGCCTGCGGCAACGCCATACGGACGGTCGGGGTTGCCCGCTATACCGGCGGCAGTCGACGACCGTCCCCGCACTCGGTGTGAATATTGTGACCAAAGGATAAGGCTGCCATAAGGAAGCGTGAATTCCCGGCGACATGCTCATTTACGCACGCTATTCGGCACGGAAATTACACCCGCTCGATACGGGATATTCCGCTTCGATTCCGGGCCTTCCGTCCGATCGTTTTCCGGCCTGTGTGATTACTGTGTGTCCGGTCCCGGGCCGCCTGTTCGGGTGGCGTGATTCATACGGCGCGCGTGTCGTGATCCTGTGACACAAGTGTGACCGGCAAGGAACGTGGGGATGCCCGCCGGCGGCAGGCGCCCCGGCTTCCGTCGCCGCCCGCGGCCGCCTACGGTGAGGGGTATGGCACCCATACCGACCCCTCCCGTCCAGCCCGACGACGCGCCCGGTGAGTACGTCGGCCTCGCCGCCGACGCCGCCGAACGGCGGGCCCGCAGCCATGGCTGGACCACCGTCAGATCCCTGCCGCCGGGCGCGATCATCACCATGGAGTTCCGGAGCGGACGGATCAACTTCGAGGTCGACGCCGCCGTCGTCACCCGCTGCTGGCTGGGCTGAGGCTTCATGAGTGAAGGCCCCGACATCGGTCGGGGCCTTCACTCATGTCCGGGGGGCGGCTGTGCGTACCGGCCCCGTGATCGCCGGGGCTCAGCCGCCGGTCACCGGGCGGGCCGGGGTCGTGCCGCCGCGCGGCGTGCGGTCGGCGTGCGGCGGGCGCCGGCTGCCGGCCGGGGTGACCGGGGTCCGCTCCGAGCGCACCAGATGCGCCGGATGTGCCGGATGCGACGAGTGCGCGCGCGAGCGGGAGCCGGTGCCGCCCGCAGCCGCCGCGACGACCGGCTCCAGCGCCGGGGCGTCGACGCCGTCCGCCTGCGGCACGGTCCTGGGGCCTCCGGCCGCGACGGGTACGGAGGGAACGGGGCGGCCGAATCCCCGCAGGTTCTCGCGCTGGGCGAAGATCCATGCCTCGGCCCGGGTGATCAGCGGCTCGGCCCAGGGCAGCCCCAGCATGATCAGCAGCCCCGCGGCCCAGCCCAGCAGGACATCGCTGAGCCAGTGCGTACCGAGATAGACGGTGGTGAGGCCGACGCCCAGCGAGACGATCGCCGACATGGCCGACAGATAGCGCCGGGCTCGTGGGGTGGTGGCCAGGTAGGCCAGGATCCCCCAGGTCACGACCGCGTTGGCGGTGTGGCCGGAGGGGAATATATCGCCGCCGGCGAAGAGCTCCGCGGAGCCGATCTGGGTCGCGTAGTGCGGGCCGAGGCGCCCCAGGCCGATCTTGACCGCGCCGACCGTCACATTGAGCAGCAGCAGCGCCGCGCCCAGCGTCAGCAGCGGTCGCAGTGTGTGCTGCCGCCAGGAGCGCCAGCCGAGCCAGCAGGCGACCATGGTGGCGGTGGGTCCGCGCTGGCCGAGCACGATGTAGTAGTCGAGGAAGGCGTGGATTTCCGGCCACTGCTGGTACGGCCGGAAGAGCATGACCTTCCAGTCCAGGGTCACCAGCCAGGACGAGACCAGCACGGCAATGACGATGGCGAGATAGAACGCCAACGTCCCGCCGAAGAGTGCGATGCGGTGACGGCTCATCCGCGGTGGCTCTATCTTCGGCGGCTCCGGCTCCCGGTCCAGCCGGGCAAAGATGTCGGTACGCACCCAATCGACGTTACAGCGAGTTAGTGCGCGACCAGGTCGATCCGGTCTCTTTGTGATGACGATGTGATGTGGACTATGTCTCAACAGGACCTTAATTGCTGACCCGCGTAAGCATCTCGGCGAGCCTTCGCGCTATTGATTTCGCACGCATTTCGGAAGGGTGTTTGGGTGCGGACAGAAAAGCGCAGGAGGTGCCGGTATGAATTTATCCGGGCTCGGAAGGGGTGGAACGGACGGTGCCGGTCCGGTCACCGGCCGCTTTCGACGCGGGCCCGGCGGGTGCTCCGCGGTGGCGGCCGAGTACCGTCCTGTGCCAGATGCGGAGGGTGTCCCCGCAGGTCCGGACGGCGGGTCGGCGTGGCGTACGCCACACCCCGTGGCTCAACCGGGTATGAGGTGGACCACGTGTGAGGGCTCCGAACTCGCGTACGCTGACGGATCACTCGCCCGTCGATGCCGGGCCATGAGGAGCGGCGAACCGCCGCATCCACGGTTGGCCCGCCGAGCGCGAGGGACCTTTGGGAGGTACATGCATGTCCGGGACGACCACAGCCCGAATCCGGCTGCGCCCAGCGGCCGACGGTGCCAATCGATGGGTCGTCCTCGTCGTCCTCTGCCTCAGCCTCCTGCTCGTGGCACTCGATGCGACCGTGCTCCACGTCGCCGTACCCGCCGTCACCGAGGACCTGCGGCCCAGCGCGGTCGGTCTGCTCTGGATCGTCGATGCCTACCCGCTGGTCTGCGCCTCGCTGCTGATCCTCTTCGGCACCCTCGGGGACCGGGTCGGCCGCCGTCGCGTCCTGCTGCTCGGCTACGCCCTCTTCGGAGTCGCCTCCGCGATCGCCGCGATGGCCGACAGCCCCGCCGTACTCATCGTGGCGCGCGCCCTGCTCGGGGTCGGCGGCGCGATGATCATGCCGGCGACGCTGTCGATCCTCCGGCAGGTCTTCCCCGACCGGCGTGAACGGGCCGTGGCGATCGGCGTCTGGACCGCGGTCGCCGCCGTGGGTGCCGCCACCGGTCCGGTCATCGGCGGCTTCCTCGTCGAGCACTTCTGGTGGGGCTCGGTCTTTCTGATCAACGTCCCGCTGATGGCGCTGGTCCTGCCGGTCGGACGGCTGCTCCTGCCCGAGTCGCGCGGCAGCCACGACGGCCCGTGGGATGTGCTGGGCGCGCTGATGGCCGCGGCTGCAGTGCTCGGGGTGGTCCTCGGGGTGAAGCGGGCGGGCACCGGTGAGGGGGTGCTGAGCCCGGCCACGCTCGCCCCGCTGCTGATCGGGGCGGTACTGCTCATCGTGTTCGTGCGCCGTCAGAAGCGGCGTGCGCATCCGCTGGTCGACATCGGACTGTTCGCCAGGCCCGCCTTCTCCGCCGCGGTGGGCTGCATCGTCCTCGCCATGCTGGCCCTGGTCGGTCTTGAGCTCATAGCCGTGCAGTACCTCCAGCTCGTCCTCGGCCTGAGTCCGCTGCAGACCGGTCTGCGGCTGCTGCCGCTCACCTTCGCCGCCATGGCCGCGGGCGCCACCGGCTCGTACACCCTGCGTCGCGTCGGTCCACGCCGGATGGTCGGCTGGGGCTTCGTGCTCACGGCGATCTCGGTGCTGACCCTGACCGCGATGGGGCAGCACGACCGGCCCGCGCTGCTGACGGCGGCCTTCGTCGCCCTCGGCTTCGGGCTCCAGACCACGCTCTTCGGGGCGTACGAATCCATGCTCAGCGAGGCCCCCGCCGACCGCGCGGGCGGGGCGGCGGCGATCGGCGAGACCTCGTACCAGCTGGGCGCGGGCATGGGGATCGCCCTGCTCGGCAGTGTCATGAACGCCGCCTACGCCCCCGGGCTCTCGAAGCTCTCCGAAGCGGGGGTCCCGGCCGGGGCCCGCGCGGCCGCCGCCCACTCGCTGGGCGAGGCCTACCAGGTGGCGGACCGGCTGGGCGGTCCGCTGGGCGCGGTGCTGCGTTCCACGGCACGCCATTCCTTCATCACCGGGCTGCATGTCACGCTGCTGGTCAGCGCTGCTCTGCTGCTGCTCGGGGCGCTCGCCGCGCTGCGGCTGCCGCGGCTGATGGACTGTCCGGCGTCGGCGCTCGACGAACCGGAGCCGGCCGAAACAAGCGAGGTGCGGGAACACCGCACACCGCACGAGGTGCCCGCTCCGGGCCGTACGCAGTTGCCCCTCCCGCGGCCCGCCCGGCGCCGACCCGCCGAGGCGACCGGCTCTGGACGGGCGGCACACTGAGCCGTAACGTCGGTGCGACGCCATAACTAACACTGCTAGTTTTAGCATCGCGCGAGCCGCCGGAGGCACCCTCATGTCCACCACCGAGTCCTCGAAGCTCCCACCCTTCGACCCCGCCGACCCGATCGGCATCGACGACCTGCTCGGCGCCGAGGACCTCGCGATCCGCGAGACCGTCCGCGACTGGGCCACCGACCGCGTCCTGCCGCACATCGCCGAGTGGTACGAGAACGGCGAACTGCCCGGCATCCGCGAGCTGGCCCGCGAGCTCGGTTCGCTGGGCGCGCTCGGCATGTCCCTCCAGGGATACGGCTGTGCGGGCGCCACCGCCGTCCAGTACGGGCTGGCCTGCCTGGAGCTCGAAGCGGCCGACTCGGGGATCCGCTCCCTGGTCTCCGTACAGGGATCGCTCGCCATGTACGCCATCCACCGCTTCGGCTCCGAGGAGCAGCGGCAGCGCTGGCTGCCGGGCATGGCGGCCGGCGAGATCATCGGCTGCTTCGGCCTCACCGAACCGGACCACGGCTCCGACCCGGCCGGGATGCGCACCTTCGCCAAGCGCGACGGCGGGGACTGGGTGCTCACCGGCCGCAAGATGTGGATCACCAACGGCTCGGTCGCCGGGGTCGCCGTCGTCTGGGCGCAGACCGACGACGGAATCCGCGGATTCGCCGTGCCGACCGACACTCCGGGCTTCTCGGCGCCCGAGATCAAGCACAAGTGGTCGCTGCGCGCCTCGGTCACCAGCGAGCTGGTCCTCGACGAGGTGCGGCTGCCCGCCGATGCCGTGCTCCCGGGTGTCACCGGACTGCGCGGCCCGCTCAGCTGTCTCAGCCATGCCCGCTACGGCATCGTCTGGGGAGCCATGGGCGCGGCCCGCGCCAGCTTCGAGGCGGCCGTGGACTACGCGAAGACCAGGGAACAGTTCGACCGGCCGATCGGCGGCTTCCAGCTCACCCAGGCCAAGCTCGCGGACATGGCGGTGGAGCTGCACAAGGGCATCCTGCTCGCCCACCATCTGGGCCGGCGGATGGATGCGGGCAGGCTCCGTCCGGAGCAGGTCAGTTTCGGAAAGCTCAACAATGTGCGGGAGGCGATCGACATCTGCCGCACCTCGCGCACGATCCTCGGCGCCAACGGGATCTCGCTGGAGTACCCGGTGATGCGCCATGCGACGAATCTGGAGTCGGTGCTCACCTACGAAGGAACCGTGGAGATGCACCAGCTGGTGCTGGGCAAGGCGCTCACCGGTCTCGACGCGTTCCGCTAGGAACGCCCGGCGAGCACCCTGCTCAGCTCTGGTTGAAGAAGCCGTCGGCCGGCCGGCCGGCGGCTTCGGTGACCACCTGGGTATCGGCCGGGGTCAGCAGGAAGACCCGGGTGGCCACGCGCTCGATCGAACCGCGCAGTCCGAAGATCAGTCCAGCGGCGAAATCCACGACACGCTTCGCGTCGGTGGGGTCCATGGTCGTGAGGTTGACGATCACCGGGACACCGTCCCGGAAGAGCTCTCCGATGGCCCGCGCGTCCCGGAAGCTGTCCGGAGTGACGGTGGCGATCCGGCGGCCCGTCTCCTCGGCCGCCTCGGACGCGACCTGCACCCGGGGGTCGGTCACCCAGGCCTGGCCGCCGGTCCCGGTCTGCGTGCCCTCGGCGTACTCGTCGTCGTAGTACCGCTCGTCGTTGTCCTCTACGAGGCCCAGCCAGGCACTCGCCTTGCGCACCGATCCCATGGACGCCTCCTCTCACCGCGGTTCCGTGGTGTTCCGCATCTCTTTCGTATCCCTATGGTCGTCCATGATGCGGATCGTGCGCCAAGTGGATAGTCGGCGCGCAGGGGATTCGTGACGGTACTGGTGCAGAAGATATGGCGATTCGTCAGGGTTTCTCCCGCATAAGGGGTCTGAAAGAAAGAAAATATGATGCCCCGGGCCGTACGGGTGACATGGGGGACGTACGGGTGAACGGGCCGCTCGATACGATGCACGTCGCGCGGTCGCACGGGCTCGGCGCGAAGGTGAACGACTCTCGGGGGATCGTCGTGTTCGGAATAGTCAGGCCCTGTACCCATCGGTTGTCCGAGGGGCTCAGGACCGAGTGGATGGCCCATCTCTGCGGGCTCTGTCTCGCACTTCGCTCCGATCACGGGCAATTCGCCCGGATCGTAACGAACTATGACGGTCTGATTGTTTCTGTCCTGACGGAGGCTCAGGCCGAGCGCGCCACCGGATGGCGGCGCACGGCGGGGCCCTGTCCGCTGCGCGCCATGCGGACCGCCCCGGTCGCCCGCGGCGAGGGAGCAAGGCTGGCCGCCGCGGTCTCCTTGGTGCTGGCATCGGCGAAGGTCCGGGACCACGTCGCGGACGGGGACGGCCTGTTGAAGCGCCGCCCGGTCGCCGCCGCCGCGCGCCGGGTCGCCGCGGGCTGGGACCGGGCAGGCGCGCGCACCGGCGCACAGCTCGGCTTCGACACGGCGCTGCTCGTGGACGCCGTCGACCGGCAGACCGGCATCGAGCTGATCGCCGGGCCCGGCACCCCGCTGCTCACGGTCACCGAGCCCACCGAGACCGCCACCGCGGCCGCCTTCGCCCATACCGCGGTGCTCGCGGGCAAGCCGCAGAACGCGGAACCGCTCGCCGAGGCCGGCCGCCTCTTCGGGCGCCTGGCACATCTGCTGGACGCCGTGGAGGACCAGGAAACTGACGCCGCGTCGGGCGCCTGGAACCCGCTCACCGCGACCGGCACCTCGCGGGCGGAGGCCCGGCGGCTCTGCGACGACGCGCTGCACGGCGTACGGCTGGCGCTGCGCGACGCCGAATTCACCAATGGCAAGCTGGCCCATGTGCTGCTGGCGCACGAACTGCGGCAGTCGGTGGACCGGGCTTTCGGAACCACGGCGTGCTCGCACCAGGCGGGCGGTGTGCTCCTGGACGGAGCCGGCGCCCCGTCAGGCGTACCGCAGACCGGGGCCTTCGGGCCGGTGCCGGGCAATCCGTACGCACCGGGCCCGGGCGGCCCCGCCGGTCCGCCGCAGCCGCCGCCCGAGCCCCCGCGCGACCGCCGCGGTCTGATCATGGGCTGCCTGGTGTGGGCGGGGCTGGCCTGCACCTGCCAGATGTGCTGCGGCACGTTCAACGACCCGTGGAGCCATCAGCGCCGCGACGGACTCTGCAGTCAGTGCGACTGCGGCAACTGCAGCGACGGCTGTGAGTGCTGCAGCAACTGCGGGGACTGCTGCGACTGCTGTGGTTGCGACTGCGACTGCAGCTGCTGAGCCGGGCGGGGATCCCCGCAGCAGACCGGTCTTCCTGCCGCACGGGATCGCCCGGCCCGGTCCGGATCAGTTGATCTCGGGCGGCGAGATCTGCGAGGTCTCGATCGCCGATGCGCCGATGCCCCACTTCTTCAGGATCCGGTCGTAGGTGCCGTCCGCCTTGAGACCGTTCACCGCGGCCTGGAAGGCGGGCGCCAGCGGGGTGCCCTTCTTGAAGGCGAAGCCGACGTCGAGGCGCTTGAACTCATTGAGGAAGCGCACGCCCTCCTGCTGCCCCACCGCGTAGCGCAGCCCGTTGATGGTGGACATCACCACATCGCTGCGGCCCTGCTGGAGCGAGGCCCAGGTGGCGCCCTGGTCGTTGTACGTCTTCACGTCGTACGGCTTCCTGCCCGCGTCGGAGCACAGCTGCCGGTTCTCCTCCAGGGTCACCTCGAAGGTGGTGCCCGCGCCGGTGCCCACGGTCAGGCCGCAGAGCTGGGTGAGCTCGGTGACGTTCTTCAGCTTGCTGTCGTCGCGGACCGCGAAGCCCTGGCCGTCATTGATGTACGTGACGAAGTCGATCGTCCTGCGGCGCTCCTCGGTCACCCCGAAGTTGCCGGTGCCCACGTCGTACTTCCCGCTGCCCAGCGCCGGCAGGATCGCCTCGAAGGAGGCCACTTCGCGCGTGAATCTCAGCCCGAGCTTCCTGGCCACTGCGTCCGCGAAGTCGATGTCCGTACCGGCCACCGTCCTCCCGTCCGCGAGGTAGGTGGCGCCCGGCGGGTTGCTGACGCTGGTGGCGATGGTCAGGGTCCCGGCGGCGCGGACATCGGAGGGCAGCAGCTTCGCCGCGGCCTCGTCCTTGCGCACCGACGAGACGACATCGGTCGTCGGCACCTTCCCCTTGGCGGTCGCGGCCCCGGCGGCGCCGGCCGGTGCGGCCGCCGGATCGCCGGACCCGCACGCGGTGAGGGCGAGAGCGGCGACGGTGATCAGCGCGAAGGCAGCGGTGTGCCGGGTTCGGGGCATGAGGCGTGGTTCTCCTGAGTCGTCGGCCGTGAGCGGGCGCGGCGGCAGCGGGGCAGCGCGCGGCGGCCCCACGGTCGGGGCGGGGAAGGACGGCGGAGCGAGGGGAGGGGAGGAGCAGCGATGTTGTGTACGTGAGGGCACGCGGGGAAAAGTGCTCAGGCGCCGCACACGGCGCGAGGCAGAGACACGGGGAACCGCAGGGGGTCAGCTCAACAGGAGGAGGACCACACGCGACCGAAGTCGATGTGGGAGCGCTTGACCAGCCACTGCTGCGAATGCATGGCCCCAGTGGAACAGGCATCCGTTTGTCCGTCAACTGAGCCGAGACGCACGGCTCACAGTGTGGACAAGCTTGACAACGCGCGGTGAACAGCGCTTACCTCGGAAACGGACCGGCGCTGAGGGGCCCGGTCCACGTTGTGTTCCGGCTGAAGGCACGCCCCGTGTTCGATCTCTGCATCCACGGAGCCTTCGCATGTCCGCGCAGACAGATGTCCTCCCTCACTCTTCCCCCGCCCCGCTCGCCAAGAGCGACACGACCGACCGGCTCCGGATCGTCCCGGTGCGCCGAACAGGCCAGTGGGCGGCGGCCGTTGTCGCCCTGGCCCTCCTCGCCCTGGTGCTGAACTCCGTCATCCGCAACGACGCCTTCCAGTGGGATGTCGTCGGCGACTACTTCACCACCACCGCGGTCCTGCGCGGCCTCGGCCTCACCCTCTGGCTCACGGCACTGGTCATGGTGCTCGGCTTCGCCCTCGGCACCCTGCTCGCCGTCCTCAGGCTCTCCGCCAACCGCGTTCTGCAGGCGGTCAGTTGGGGGTACGTCTGGCTGTTCCGGTCCACCCCGATCCTGGTCCAGCTGCTGTTCTGGTTCAACATCGGCGCGCTCTACCCGGAGATCCTCGGCGTCCGTACGGTGAACCTCCTCGGCCCCGTCACGGTCGCCGTCATCGGGCTCACCCTGCACGAGGCCGCGTACGCCGCCGAAGTCGTCCGCGGCGGCATCCTCTCCGTCGAACGCGGACAGATCGAGGCCGCGCAGTCGCTCGGCCTCGGACCCTGGCGCCGGTTCCGCAGGATCGTCCTTCCGCAGGCGATGCGCTCCATCGTCCCGCCCGCCGGGAACATGCTGATCGGCACCCTCAAGGGCACCTCGATCGTCAGCATCATCGCCGTACAGGACCTGCTGTACTCCGTACAGCTCGTCTACCACCGCACCTACCAGGTCATCCCGCTGCTGCTGGTCGCCACCATCTGGTACGCCGTGGTCACCTCGCTGCTCGGCATCGGCCAGCACTACGTCGAGCGGCACTACGCGCGCGGCACGGCGGGTGCCCGGTGAGCGGGGCACCGACGCTCGTCGTCATAGGCGGCGGACCGCGCGGCACCGGACTGATCGAGCGCATCGCCGCCAACGCACCGGCCCTGTACGGCAACCGCCCGCTGGCCATCCATCTCGTCGACCCGTACCCGCCCGGCGGCGGACGGATCTGGCGGCACGACCAGTCGCCGCTGCTCTGGATGAACTCCATGGCCGAGGACGTCACGATGTTCACCGACGACACCGTCCAGCAGGAGGGGCCGATCCGTCCGGGCCCCGCGCTGCACACCTGGGCGGCGGACATCCGGGACGGGCGTGCGACACTCCCGGACGAGGCCGGCATCGAGCCCGAACTCCTCGATGAGATCAAGGCGTTGGAGGGCGAGGACTTCCCGAGCAGGCGGCTGCAGAGCGTCTATCTGCGCTGGGTGTACGAGCAGGCCGTCGCCGCCCTTCCGGAAGGCATCACCGTTCACTGGCACCGAGGCAGCGCCATGCGTGTCACCGGGCCGCGCGAAGGCCGACAGCGCGTCTGGCTGGAGGGGCGCGACACCCCGCTGCTCGCCGACGCCGTCGCCGTCACCATCGGCCACCTCGACGCCGAACCCGAGCCGGAACAGGTCGAGTTGGCCGACTTCGCGGACCGGCACGGGCTCGTCCACCTGCCGCCGGACTTCACCGCCGACACCGACCTGACCGAGGTGCCCGCGGGCGAGCCGGTCATCGTACGGGGCTTCGGGCTCGCCTTCGTCGACCTGATGGTGCTGCTCACCGAGGGGCGCGGCGGACGGTACGAGGACGGCGAGTACGTGCCGTCCGGCCGGGAGCCCGTGCTCCACATCGGATCGCGCCGGGGCGTCCCGTACCACTCCAAGATCGGCTACGCCTGGGAGGGCGAACGGCCGCCGCTGCCGCGCTTCCTCGGCCCGGACCGGACCGAGGCGCTGCTGAAGGCGGACCGGCCGGTCGACTTCCGGCGCGACGTGTGGCCACATATCGACAAAGAGCTCGGCTATGCCCACTACCACCGGCTCTTCACCGCCCACCCCGAGCGCACCACGGGCGACTGGGCCGGCTTCGAGGCGGAGTACGCCGCCGCGGACCCGGCAGGACCCGAACTGGCCGCTCTCGTCGCCGCCGCCGTCCCCGACCCCGCGGACCGGCTCGACCTCGAAGCGCTCGACCACCCCCTGGACGGGGTGCGCTACCCCTCGTACGAAGCACTGCAGGAGGGGTTGCGCGGCTACATCACCGCCGACCTGGAACGCCGCCACGACCCCGCACGCAGCCCGGACCTCGCCGTCTTCCTCGGACTGTTGTCCGCCTACGGGCAGTTGATCCGGCTCGGCGACATCGGAGGCTGGTGGCACGGCTTCTTCAGCTATCTCGCCTCCGGCCCGCCCGGCCCCCGGCTGCACCAGCTCCTCGCGCTCTCCCGGGCCGGTATTGTCCGCTTCCTCGGTGCCGGGATGACCGTCGAGGCCGACGAGCGACGGGGCCTCTTCCTGGCAGGCAGCGCCACCGTCCCGGGCCAGTGGATAGCGGCCCGCACCCTGGTCGAGGCCCGGCTGCCCGACCCCACGCTGGAACGCACCCGCAGCCCGCTGCTCCAGGAGCTGTACGAGGACGGGGCCGCCGCCACCGCCACCGGGCTGCTCTCGGTCGCTTCCGACAGCGGCCGGATCCTGGGCCGCGACGGCCGGCCGCACTCGCGCCGCTTCGCGCTCGGCCCGTTCACCACCGCCCGCGCCGGCGGAGCGTTCACCCGGCCGCGCACCGGCGGCCCGGCCTTCCGGCAGAACGACGCCACCGCCCGCACGGCGCTCGCGTTCCTCCGGGACCTCGCCTGTAGCGACGGCTGACCGCTCCCCGGAAGGGTACGGCCCCCACCCCCACCCTCGTACACCGCAGCCCAAGGACCCCTCATGTCCCTCACCAGTGATCCACCCATGGACAAGGCGACAGGACCACATGTCGCCCCGCCCACCGCCGACGACCACGACGCGCTCACCGTCGTCCCCGTACGCCACCCCTGGCGCTGGGTCGCCGTCGCCGCCACCGCCGTCGTACTCGCCCAGTTCCTGCACGGCCTGGTCACCAACCCGGGCTGGGAGTGGGGCGTCTTCGTCCAGTTCTTCACCGCCGAGACCATCCTCAAGGCCGTCTGGGTCACCCTCCGGTTGACCCTGTACGGCACGGTCCTCGGCTTCGCGCTGGGCATCGTGCTCGCCTTCATGCGGCTGTCGGCCAGCCCGTTCCTCAGGGCGGTCGCCTACGCGTACATCTGGGCGTTCCGCTCGATCCCGCTCATCGTCCAGCTGCTCTTCTGGTTCAACCTCGCCTATCTCTACAAGGAGTTGCAGTTCGGCATCCCGTTCGGGCCCGGCTTCTTCTCCTTCGACACGATGAACCTCGTCGGTGCGATGAGCGCGGCCGTACTCGGGCTCGCGCTGCACCAGGCCGCCTACGCGGCGGAGATCGTCCGCGGCGGTGTACTGGCCGTGGACGGCGGCCAGTTGGAGGCCGCCGCGGCGCTCGGGATACCCCGGCACCGGCAGCTGCGGCGGATCGTGCTCCCGCAGGCGATGCGCTCCGTACTGCCGAACGCCGCCAACGAGATCATCTCGCTCTTCAAGGGCACCTCGATCGTCTCCGTGATGGCGATCGGCGAACTCTTCTACCAGGTCCAGGTCGTCTACGGACGCAACGGCAGGGTCGTGCCCCTGCTGATGGTCGCGACGGTCTGGTACATCCTCCTGACCACCGTGCTCTCCGTCCTCCAGCACTACGTCGAACGTCACTACGCCAAGGGGGCCGCGCGATGAGCAGCACCACCGAAGACACCACCCCGACCCCGGACGCCATGGTCGAGATCCGCTCCGTGCACAAGAGTTTCAGCAGCCTCGAAGTGCTGCGCGGCATCGACCTGTCCGTACGCACCGGAGAGGTCACCGTCGTCCTCGGCCCGTCCGGCTCCGGCAAGTCCACGCTCCTGCGCACCATCAACCACCTGGAGAAGGTCGACAACGGCTGGATCAGCGTCGACGGCACCCTGGTCGGCTACCGCAGGGACGGCAACAAGCTGTACGAGCTCCGCGAACGCGAGGTCCTGCGCCGACGCACCCGGATCGGCTTCGTCTTCCAGAACTTCAATCTCTTCCCACACCTCACCGTGCTGGAGAACGTCATCGAGGCCCCGGTCGCCGCCCTCGGCCGCCCGAAGAAGGAAGCCGTCGCCGCCGCGGAGAGGCTGCTCGCCCGGGTCGGGCTCGCCGACAAGGCGGGGTCCTACCCCAAGCAGCTCTCCGGCGGGCAGCAGCAGCGGGTCGCCATCGCCCGCGCGCTGGCCCTCGAACCGAAGCTGCTGCTCTTCGACGAGCCGACCTCGGCGCTCGACCCCGAACTGGTCGGTGAAGTCCTCGACGTCATCAAGGACTTGGCGCGTCAGGGCACCACGATGATCGTCGTCACGCACGAGATCGGCTTCGCCCGGGAGGTCGCCGACACCGTCGTCTTCATGGACGAGGGACGGATCGTCGAGCAGGGCGCCCCCGGCGACGTACTCGACCGTCCGAGGCACGAGCGCACCCGCGCCTTCCTGTCCAAGGTTCTGTGATCCCACCCATGTTCTCTCCGAGGAGTGCACCCGTGTCCGTCCGCCGCACCCTGTCCGCCGCGCTCGCCACCCTCACCGCCGCAGGGCTGCTCACCGCCTGCGGTACCGGTGACGCCGCGACCGATGAGGTGAAGCCGAAGGGGCAACGGGGCACCGGCATCAACATCGGCCCCGACCAGCACCGGATCAGAGGCAAGAAGGACGAGGCCATCGCGGCGAAGGTGCCCGCGGCCATCCGCGAGCGGGGCACGCTGCGGCTGGGCGCGAGCGCCGATGCCTCACCACCGCTCGGCTTCTACGCGACCGACGACAGGACCCGGATCGGCTCCGAGATCGACATAGCGACCCTGATCGCCGACACACTCGGCCTGAAGCCGCAGTTCGAACAGGTCTCCTGGGAGAACCTCTTCGTCGGACTCGACAGCTCCAAGTTCGACGGAGTGCTCTCCAACGTCACGGTCACCGAGGAACGCAAAGAGAAGTACGACTTCGCGACCTACCGGCTCGACAACATCGCCTTCGAGGCCAAGAAGGGCTCCGGCTGGAAGGTGAAGCGACCGAAGGACGTGGCGGGGCGGACGATCGCCGTCGCGTCCGGCACCAACCAGGAGAAGATCCTCGTCGACTGGAGCGAGGAGAACGTCCGGGCCGGGCGCGAGCCGGTCGACATCAAGTACTTCCAGAAGGACACCGACTACTACCTGGCTCTCCAGTCCGGCCGGATCGACGCCTATCTCGGCCCCAGCCCGTCCGCCAACTACCACGTCGTGTCGGCCGGCCAGTCCGAGATCGTCGGCACGCTGTCGGGCGCGGGCGACGGGCTCCAGGGCAAGATCGCCGCCACCACGAAGAAGGGCAGCGGCCTGGTCGGGGCGTACGCGGCCGCCATCGACCACATCGTGCGGGACGGCTCGTACGCCAAGGTGCTGAAGCGCTGGGGGCTCACCGACGAGGCCGTCACGAAGTCGGAGATCAACCCGCCCGGCCTGCCCAGGCCCAAGAGCTGAGCCCCGCGGGATCCCCGAGAGAACACCTGAGAGAGCCCTGGAGAGGTACCACCCATGCCTGCAACCGCCCCCCTTCATCTGGCCGCCGAGATCGGCGGTCCGCCCCGCTACGACCCCGGGCACTACACCGGCCTCGCCCGGCTCGCCGAGCGCGGCGCCCTCGACTTCGTCACGCTCGGCGACTCCTTCGCCCGGCCCGGCCTCGACGCGCTCGCGGTGCTCTCCCGGCTCGCCCCCGCCACCGCCCGGATCGGCCTGGTGCCCACCGTCACCACCACCCACACCGAGCCGTTCCATGTGTCGTCCGCCGTGGCCACCCTGGACTGGGTGAGCCGTGGCCGGGCGGGCTGGAACGTCGATGTGTCGACGACCGGGGCCGAGGCCCGGCTGTTCGGCCGGCGTCCGGCGGCGCCCGCCGACGAGCTGTGGCGCGAGGCCGGTGAGAGCGCCGACGTGGGTTCCCGCCTGTGGGACAGCTGGGAGGACGACGCCGAGATCAGGGACGTCGCCACCGGACGCTTCATCGACCGCGACAAGCTGCACTACGTCGACTTCGAGGGCGCCTCCTTCTCCGTCCGGGGCCCGGCGATCGTGCCCAGGCCCCCGCAGGGGCACCCGGTCACCGTCGTCGACGGGACGAGCGGCCCGGCCCGGGAGACCGCGGCCCGCCACGCGGATGTCGTCCTGGTACGGGCCACCGCCCCCGAGCAGGCCGCCGCGGTCCGTACCGATCTGCGCCGGCGCGCGGCGGCGTACGGACGCGACCCCGACACGCTCCGGGTCCTGGTCGCGCTCACCGTCGACCTCGGCGACGCCGAGACCGCCCCCGAACCGGGACTGGAGAGCGGACCGCTGCTCGCCGCCGACGGCTCGCACTACCGGGGCGGCCCGGTGGACCTCGCCGACCTGATCACCCGGTGGCACCGCGGCGGAGCGGCGGACGGCTTCCACCTCACGCCCATCACCCCCGGGCGCGACCTCGAACGGATCGTCAACGGCACCGTGGCCCTGCTCCAGCACCGCAGCCTGTTCCGCACCTTCTACCCCGGCGGCACCCTGCGCGAGCACCTGGGACTGGCCCGCCCCGCCAACCGGTACGCCCCCGAAGGAGGACGGGCATGAGCACCGCAACGAGGCAGATGCATCTCGCCGCCCACTTCCCGGGCGTCAACAACACCACCGTCTGGGCGGACCCCCGCTCCAGGAGCCAGATCGACTTCTCCTCCTTCGAGCACCTCGCCCGCGCCGCGGAACGCGGCAAGTTCGACTTCTTCTTCCTCGCCGAGGGGCTGCGGCTGCGCGAGCACAACGGCCGCATCCACGATCTGGACGTGGTCGGCCGTCCCGAATCCCTCACCGTGCTGGCCGCGCTGGCCGCCGTCACCGACCGGCTCGGCCTCGCCGCCACCGTCAACGCCACCTTCAACGAGCCGTACGAACTGGCCCGCCGCCTCGCCAGCCTCGACCACCTCAGTGAAGGCCGGGCAGCCTGGAACGTCGTCACCTCCTTCGACGCCTTCACCGGGGAGAACTTCCGGCGCGGCGGCTACCTCGACCGGGCCGACCGGTACACCAGGGCCACCGAGTTCGTCGCCACCGCACGCGAATTGTGGGACAGCTGGACCCCGGACGGCACCCCGCGACCGTTCACGCACCGGGGGCAGCACTTCGCCATCGAGGGCGAGTTCACCGTTCCGCGTTCCCCGCAGGGCCATCCGGTCGTCATCCAGGCCGGTGATTCCCCGGAGGGCCGCGAGTTCGCCGCGTCCGCCGCCGATGTCGTCTTCACCCGGCACGGCACCCTGGAGTCGGGCCGCACCTTCTACGCCGACGTCAAGGCGCGGCTGGCGAAGTACGGCCGGGCCCCCGGCGAGCTGAAGATCATGCCCGGGGTCACCTTCGTACTCGGCGACAGCGACGCCGAGGCGCAGGAGCGGGCGGCCGAGATCCGCCTCCAGCAGGTCTCCCCGCAGAACGCGCTGCTGGCCCTGGAACAGATCTGGGGCCGCGACCTCTCCTCCTACGACCCCGACGGGCCACTGCCCGACATCGATCCGGACCCCGGATCCTCGCTGGTCCAGGGCCGGGTCAAGCACGGCGATCCCCTCGCCGTCGCGGCGCGCTGGCGTGCGCTGTCCGAGGAGAAGGGGCTGTCCATCCGGCAGACCGTCATCGAGACGACCGGCCGGCAGTCCTTCATCGGCAGCCCGCGGACGGTCGCGGCGCGGCTCACCGAGTTCGTCGAGGCCGATGCCGCCGACGGGTTCATCCTCGTACCGCATCTCACCCCGGGCGGTCTGGACGACTTCGTCGACCGCGTCGTCCCGCTCCTCCAGGAGCGCGGGGTGTTCCGCTCCGAATACACCGGTCCCACGCTGCGGTCGCATCTCGGGCTCGCCGAGCCGGTATGGAAAGGTTGATCGCATGAGCACGGACGCACAGCAGCCGCACGGTTCCGAGCAGGCGGCGCAGGACTGGAAGCACTGGCACGAGGAGCGCACCGCCATGGTCGCCGGCCCCTACGGACCGCTCTCCCTCACCGGCACCCACTGGCTCTCCGACTACCCGGAGGGCCACATCCCCGAGGTCCCCGGGCAGTGGCGGGAGGACGGCGACGAGCTGGTGCTCAGCGCCTCCGCCGCGGACGGGCTGACCGTCGACGGCGAGCCCTTCACCGGCCAGGTCCGTCTCACCGCCGACCGCGGCCCGATCGACGAGTCCCGCGTCGCGCACGGTGAGCGGCGGCTGGTCGTGCTGAGCCGCGAAGGGCTCTGGGCGGTACGGGACTTCGACCCGGACTCCCCGGCGCGGCGCGCCTTCCGGGCCATCGAAGCCACCCCGTACGACGCCCGCTGGGTGCTCCCGGGCATCTTCCGCCCGTACGACAGCGCCCGTACGGTCCGGGTCGAGAACGCCGACGGGGTCGAGCGCGGTCTCGGACTCGCCGGTGAGATCGCCTTCGAGGCCGACGGCGCGGAGCACACGCTGCATGTCGCGGTCGAGCCCGACGGCTCGCTCTGGGCGGTCTTCGCCGATGCCACCAGCGGAACCAGCAGCTACCGCTTCCGGTTCCTGCGGCCCGCGGCGCCCGCCGAGGACGGCAGCGTGACGGTCGACCTCAACCGCGCGCTGCTGCCGCCGTGCGCCTTCGCGGACCACTTCATCTGCCCCTTCCCGCCGCCCGGCAACACCCTTCCCGTCGCCGTCGAGGCGGGGGAGCGCAACCGCGTCGACAACTGACACGCCGACATATTCGTCCGGGGCAGCGGTCCCGGCAGCCCGCGTGCTGCCGGGGCCGCTCCCGCGCTGTGCGACAAGTTCAGGCCAGTAGGCCCTCTTGCGCCACGAGTTGACGCCTTGAATACTCCCGAACAGCGCTTGTCAGGAACACGGCATGTCTGTACTGCAGGCATATGGCCGTGCGAAAGACTGCGCCTCACGGGTCCGACCACCCCACAGGCGGGCCCCCGACTTCCCCTCGGGAGGAATGAAAAGTGAGGATGAAGCGCACTACCCCCCTCGGCGGCACCGCGAGACGCGCCAGGACCATCGCCATCGCCGCGGGTCTCGTCGCCGTCGCCGCACTGGCCGTCCCCAGCGCCCAGGCCGACACCAACACCACCTTCAGTGCCGAGCAGCTCTCCGCCGCGAGCGACGCCGTGCTCGGCGCCGACGTCGCGGGCACCGCGTGGAACGTCGACCCGGTGTCCAAGAGACTCGTGGTCGCCGTCGACAGTACGGTCTCGCAGGCCGAGATCGAGCAGATCAAGCAGTCCGCCGGAGCCAACGCCGCCGCCCTGAAGATCGAGCGCACCCCCGGTAAGCTCAGCAAGCTGCTCTCCGGCGGCGACGCGATCTACGCCCCCGGCTGGCGCTGCTCCCTCGGCTTCAACGTCCGCAGCGGCAGTACCTATTACTTCCTGACCGCCGGTCACTGCACCGACGGTAACCCGCCCTGGTACACCAACTCGTCGAAGACGACCAGCATCGGACCGACGGTCGGCTCCAGCTTCCCGACCAACGACTACGGCCTGGTGCGGTACGACAACGCCTCGGTCGCCCCCGCGGGCACCGTCGGCAGCGTCGACATCACCAGCGCGGCCAACGCCACGGCCGGCATGTCCGTCACCCGCCGCGGCTCCACCACCGGCATCCACAGCGGCTCCGTCACGGGTCTCAACGCCACGGTCAACTACGGCAACGGCGACATCGTCTACGGCATGATCAAGACCAACGTCTGTGCGGAGCCCGGCGACTCCGGCGGCTCCCTCTACTCCGGCTCCAAGGCGATCGGCCTGACCTCGGGCGGCAGCGGCAACTGCTCCTCCGGCGGCACCACGTACTTCCAGCCGGTCGCCGAGGCGCTCAGCGCGTACGGAGTCAGCGTCTACTGATACGCGCACACCCGTTGCACAACCCCGAACAGGCAGTCGACCGAGACGGAGTCCCCGCCCGAATGCCGGGCGGGGGCTCCCGCTCACCCCGCGGCTTTTGAGAGGATGTGGGGCAGGTCGGTCACGCAGGAGCAACGGGGGCGGGCGCTGCACCAACCGGAGGGATGCCCTCCGGAACCCCCGGCAGACACCTCAGGGGGTTCCAGGTCCGTGAAACGCATCGGAGTGACCGGTCATCGCACCATCCCGCAGGAGGCCCACGCCCATGTGCTCGCAGGGTTACGGGCGGCGCTCTGCGGCCACGAAGGCTCCTTGGAGGCCCTCTCCAGCCTGGCGGTGGGAGCGGACCAGCTCTTCGCCGACCTCGCCCTGGCCCGGGGCGCGGACCTGACCGTGGTCATCCCGAGCGGCGACTACGAATCCTGCTTCGCCGACGCGGCCGAACTCGCCCGCTACCGGGCCCTCAAGGACCGGGCGGCCCGGGAGGTCCGGCTCGGCTACCCGCACTCCACCGACGAGGCGTACTACGCGGCGGGTGCGTACATCGCCGACCACTGCGACCGGCTGCTCGCGGTGTGGGACGGCCGGCCGGCCCGCGGCCTCGGCGGTACGGGCGACATCGTGACGTACGCCCGGAGCCTGGGCCGCCCGGTCACGGTGATCTGGCGCGAGGGCGTGGAGCGCGGCTGACCGCCTGCGCGGCCGCCCCGCGCCACCGGCATCACGTCACATCTGGTGCCGGGCCAGCCAGTCGGTGTGCTGGGGGGAGACGATGCGCTCGGTCTCGAACACCGCACCCGGCCACTGACGCTCGGTCAGCGTGGTCTCCATCGCCACCTGCATCGCCTCCAGGTCCTGCTCCACCAGCGAGTGGGCCGAGATCAGCGGGTGGTGGCGGCGCATCTCGCTCCACGCCAGACAGGCGGCCGCCGCCGCCGACAGCACCCCCGTCAGGGCGAAGGACTGGGCGACGGAGAACGTCCGCAACAGGGCGAACACCAGGGCGAGCGCGGTCAGCACGGCAATGGTGGTCGACCAGACCAGGGTGGCCCGCCGGGAGACCTCCTGGCGCCTGCGGTACCAACTTCTCTGCTCAATCAGGCGGTCCCGCACATACGTCTCCTTGCGTACGGTGAACGCCTTCTCCCGTAACTCACGCATCGAGTCGGTGATCAGTCCCCCCGAATCCGCCATCAGGTCGCGGGGGTCGGCCCATCCCACTTTGCAGAGTTCCTGAAGACCTTCTTCGAGGCGGTTCGCGAACACCGCCTCCGGGTGCTGGGTACTGCTGTCGAACGGTGATCCGTGCACCGAGTAGCGCCAGCACATCGACTTGATGAACTCTGCCGCCGAGCGGTTGAGTTGCCAATGCGACTTTGCTTTGCGCCGGGCGGAGAGGTACGTCGTGATCAGGACACCCAGGTAGGCCAACGCGCCGACGGCGTCGACGAGTTGAAACGTGTCACCCACTTCGGCATGCCAGGGGACCGCGGCCGGCAAGGCCCCCGTGACCAGGAGAATCAGTTGAATGCGGGTGGTGTTCACGGCCTCCCGCTGCCTTGCGATGGCTATCTCGTCCGTGTGGTGAAAGAGCGCCGGCAGATCGGCGTTCCTGAAGACCATGCTCTGGAGCGGCCCGGGAAGCGCCGTCATGTTCACTCCCGTCTGCGGTTATGTCGTCACTTCAATGGCGGAATCAGTGGTTCCGTTCGATTCGGGACGGCCTCATGTGACGCTCTCGTTCCAAGTGGCTGTCCTCAGTTGCCAACCGAGGCCATGAGAGTAAAGTCGTGCCGCCGGACACTGCAATGGTGCAGATACTGTTGCTGCATTCCTGTCCGGAACCAATCCATCGGAACAAATCCCCTCAAGGACGGCCGTGAAGACCTCTGAATCCTCCCCCTCCTTCGCCGTTGCGAAGAAGAACCGTGTGCCGCTCGCCGAGATCGATGTCCGCGGCACTGCTGCTGCCCGGAAGCTCGGTCGCGTGCATGCCGCGTCGGCCGGTCGCCCCACTCAGGCATCGACCTTCAACTCGGCGCTCTGAAAACAACGCGCCGAACACCCCTTGAACCGAAGCCCCGAGCACCCCTTCGGGCTGGCTAGACTGGTGGAATGACAGGACCCCTGGTCCCTTTCCGCGAAGTCGTTCTCAAGGTTCACAGCAGGTGCGATCTTGCCTGTGACCATTGCTATGTCTATGAACATGCAGATCAGAGCTGGCGTACCCGGCCCAGGACAATCTCTGATGATGTCATCTTCCGGACTGCTCAACGTTTGGCCGAGCATGCCAAGGCACATGCACTGCCCTCCGTGTCAGTGATCCTGCACGGAGGGGAGCCTCTACTGGCGGGGCCCGCCCGATTGCGGCGAGTCTGCGAAGTGCTCACTTCCGCCTTCGACGGCGTCGCGGAACTCGACCTCCGTATCCACACCAACGGACTCCAGCTCAGTCCCCGGTATCTCGACCTCTTCGACGAGTTCGGTGTAAGGGTCGGCATCTCCCTCGACGGCGACCAGGCCGCCAACGACCGGCACCGCCGCTACGCCGACGGACGCAGCAGTCACTCCCGGGTCCTCAAGGCCGTGGAGCTGCTCCGGCAGGAGCGCTACCGCCACCTCGATCTCGGGCTCCTGTGCACCGTCGACATCGAGAACGACCCGCACGCGGTCCTCGACGCGCTCACCGAGCTCGACCCGCCGCTCATCGACTTCCTGCTTCCGCACGCCACCTGGGACGATCCGCCGCCCCGCCCGGACGGGTCGCCCACCGCCTACGCCGACTGGCTCCTCGCGATCTTCGACCGCTGGCAGGAGCAGGGGCGTCCGGTGCCGGTGCGGCTCTTCTCCTCGGTGCTGTCCACGCTGGGCGGCGGCCCCAGCCTCACCGAGTCCCTGGGGCTCGCCCCGACCGACCTCGTCGTCGTCGAGACCGACGGCCAGCTGGAGCAGGTCGACTCGCTCAAGAGCGCCTACGAGGGCGCGGCGGCCACCGGTTTCGATGTCTTCACCCACACCTTCGACGAGGTGGCGGCCCATCCCGGGGTACGGGCCCGTCAGCTCGGACTGGCCGGCGTCAGCGAGACCTGCCGCAGCTGCCCCGTCGTGCGCTCCTGCGGCGGCGGCCTCTACACCCATCGGTACCGCTCCACCGGGCCGTCCGGCGCGTTCGACAACCCGTCCGTGTACTGCGCCGACCTGGCCGCCCTGGTGCGCGGTATCGAGGCGCGCACGGCGGCGTCCCTCGTCGCGCCCGAGGTGGCCGAGCCGCTCGAACTGGCCGCCTCCCAGCGAGACCTCACCCGCATGCTGCTGGCCCGGCTGAACGCCGACATCGAAGGGCGCGGCGGTGAGCGGTGGGCGGAGGCCTGGGAGCTGGCCGCCACCGTCGAGGCCTCCGAGGAGGGGGCCCGCGGCCTGGACGAGGTGCTGGCCCACCCGTACACCCGCACCTGGCTGCTCCATGCGCTGGAGCAGCTCCACGAACGGCCGGGGGGCGTGGCAGCCGCGCGGCGGCTGCCGGCGTATCTCGCGGCCGCCGCCGTACGGGTCGGCCTCGACCTCTCGGTGGGCGTTGCCTACTCGGACGGCAGGCTGGTCCTGCCGGGTCTCGGCGAGTTGCGGATCGGGGAAGCGGGGGAGCACGGCACGGCGCGGGTGCACGCCGTCGAGGACGGCTTCCTGGTCCGGCGGTACGAGGGCGACCCGGCCGAACGGCTGGTCGTGCGCACGGGGGCGGCCGGTCCCGGCTGGCGTCCGGTGCGTCGGCTCGAGGTGCCCGGTGCCGCGCCCGGCCCGGCGCTCGATCTGGTGCTCGACGACCTCGACCCGTACCGCGACTGCTTCACCGCGCCGGCCGCGGCTGCGCTCGACGACCGGGCCGCCGCGGATCTGATGGCCAGGCTCGGCGACGCCTGGACGCTGATCGAGATGAAGGCGCCCGTGCGGGCCCGGGAGATGGCGGGCCGCCTCACCACCCTGACACCGCTGACCGGCCTGGCCCCGGCGGAGCCGTCCGTGGGGCGGCACGGCTACGGCGCGCTGGGCATCGCCGCGGACGGCAGTGCCCAGGAGTTGGCGTCCGCGCTGCTTCGGGGCTTTCGGCGGGCCGAATTGCAGGCGCTTGCCGATGTCACGGATCTTTACGCGGCGGACGGCTCCTGGGAACATCGGATGCCCTGGCAGGAAGAACCAGTTCCGTTTTCCCGGTTGCTGGCAGACACCTATGAGCGGATGGCGTTGGGTGAATTCGAGCCGCACCGTCTGGAGGGCGTACCACAGGCCCTCGACACGCTGGAGGGTGCCGCCGAGCTCACCGTCAGTGGAAAGCGGCTGCTGGATCTGATGCGAAAAGAGATCTGAGGGGCGAATTCCGGTTCGGCCGCGGGCATCAGCACACACGGGACAACTGGGAGGAACAGCCGCAGACCGAATTCGATCAAGGAAATGATCGGCTGAACCCGGGAACGTATGACTGAAAACCGGCGTTGAATGACCGAACGCCATGGGGGTGGAGCAACGTCCGCTCCGGAATGATGAATTCGCTCGCATTCACTTCACTCCTCGGATGCGGGTGCTCACACAGGACGGGGGTCGTGTGCACGCAACAACGGAGCAGCGAGCGGCGGACCATCGGCCGTACTTCTTCTTGAGTTATGCCCATACACCGGGCTACGGCCGTGGAACCGACCCAGATATGTGGGTCGAACGCCTCTTCAAGGATCTCTGTGACCACGTGATGGCCATGACGGATCTGCCCGCGGGCGCGCCCGCGGGGTTCATCGACCGCGAGATACGCTCCGGCGAGGGCTGGTCGGAGCGGCTCGGTGAGGTGCTCGCCACCTGCCGGGTGTTCGTTCCCCTGTTCTCGCCGCGCTACTTCGCGAGCGAGATGTGCGGCAAGGAGTGGTACGCCTTCGCTCAGCGCGCCATCCATCACCGGGCCCGTTCCAACCAACGGGCCGAAGCGATCGTCCCGGCCCTCTGGGTACCGGTCCCACCGAGCCAGCTCCCCGGCCCCGCCGAGCGATTACAGTTCAACCACCGTGATTTCGGGGACCGTTACGTCAGTGACGGACTCTACGGACTGATCAAACTCCGGCTCTTCGCCGAAGAGTATGAGCGCGCGGTGTACGAACTCGCCAAGCGCATCGTCAACGTCGCCGACACGATAAGGATCGGCACCGGCCGCCCCGTCGACTACCGGCTGGCCCCCAGCGCCTTCGGCCCGCCCAACAGTTCGGTCGGCGGCCCCCGTCCCATGCAGGTCACCATCGCCGCCGCCACCCGGCACGACCTGCCCGCGGGACGCAACGCCGACTACTACGGCGACAGTCCGCAGGACTGGAACCCCTACCACCCGGCCGCCGCCCGCCCCCTGGCCTATGTCGCCGAGGACCTGGTGCGCTCCCTCAACTACCAGGCGACCATCTCCTCCTTCGACGAGGAGACCGGACACGGGGAGGGCAAACAACCGCCCAGCAGACCGGAGATCCTGCTCGTCGACCGCTGGGCCCTCCAGGACGAGGACCGCCGCCGCAGGCTCGCCGCCTTCGACGCCGAGAACCGCCCCTGGGTGACGATGGTCGTGCCGTGGAACCGCGAGGACCACGAGAGCATGGCGGCCGAGGCCGAACTGACCGAGAAGCTCGAACAGACCATGCCGACCAAGATGCGCCAGGGGCGTGCCTACTGCCGAGCCGCCGCCAAGGGCGTACCCAGCATGGAGGCATTCGGGCAGATCCTGCCGCAGGTGGTCGAGGTGGCGGCGCAGCAGTATCTGAGACACGCAGCGGTGTATCCACCCGCCACCGGCGGGGGACACACCGAACGGACACGGTTGATGGGGCCGATGGCTCAGACGAACTACATCCCCGAGACACACGACCCTGCGACGGATGCGGAGGACACGGATGACGGCCGGTCGTGACGGGCGCATCGTCACCTTCTACTCGTACAAGGGCGGCACCGGGCGCACGATGGCCCTGGCCAACACCGCCTGGATACTCGCCGCCAACGGAAAACGGGTACTGGCCGTCGACTGGGACCTGGAGGCACCGGGGCTCCACCGGTTCTTCCACCCGTTCCTCGACCCGTCGACACTCGGTGCCACCACCGGCGTCATCGATCTGATCACCGAGTACGCGTGGGCCGCGACCAGCCCCGTCCAGCGCGCCGACGACTGGCACCGCGACTACGCCCGGATCCAGCCGCACGCCGTCTCCCTCACACCCGAGGCGCTCGGCTGGGAGTTCCCGCAGGGCGGCACGCTCGACTTCGTCTCCGCCGGACGGCAGAACCGCGAATACTCCGCGACCGTCTCCACCTTCGACTGGGACAACTTCTACGACCGGCTCGGCGGCGGCCACTTCTTCGACGCCCTGCGCGACGACATGAAGGCCAACTACGACTACGTCCTCATCGACAGCCGGACCGGCCTCAGCGACATCGCCGACATCTGCACCGTCCACCTCCCCGACGTCCTCGTCGACTGCTTCACCCTCAGCGACCAGTCCATCGACGGCGCCGCCTCCGTGGCCCGGCAGATCTCCGAGCGCTACACCGGCCGCCCCATCTCCATCTTCCCCGTCCCGATGCGCATCGACGAGGGCGAGAAGGAGAAGGCCGACGCCGGACGGGCGCTGGCCCGGCTGAAGTTCGACCGGCTGCCGCGCGACCTGTCCGGGGACGAACTCACCGCCTACTGGGGCGCGGTGGAGATTCCGTACCGCCCCTACTACGCGTACGAGGAGACCCTCGCGACCTTCGGCGACGAGGCGGGCCTCACCAACTCCCTGCTTTCCGCCTTCGAACGGCTCACCTCCGTCATCACCGACCAGCAGATCACCTCGATGCCACCGGTCGGCGAAGAGGTACGGCTGCGCATCCGTGACGCGTTCACCAGGCGCAGGCCCGCGCTGCCCGCCGATCTCTTCCTCAGCTATGTGGCGGAGAACCGGATGTGGGCCGACTGGATCGAATCCGTGCTCACCCGGGCCGGGTTCCGCGTCGTACCGCGCGACGTGTCCGCCGAGCGGGAGGCCCCGGAACCGGCGGCGGCCGCCGCCGAGAACGCCGCCCGTACCGTCGTGCTGCTCTCCAGCGCCTACCTCAAGTCCCAGCGTGCGGTGAACCTCTGGGACCGGGCCGTCGCGGAGGACCCCGGCGGCGGCCGGCGCCATCTGCTGCCGCTCAGGGTCGGTGATGTACGGCTCTCCGCGCCCTACATCGACCGCAATCCCGTCGACCTCTTCCGGCTCGACGAGGTGCACGCCACCGCCGCGCTGCTGCGTGCCCTGGACCGGCCCGTACAGCTCACCGATGCCGTGTCGCCCGGACCGCGCTTCCCGGGCACCGTCCCCAGGATCTGGAACGCCCCGCCGCGCAACCCCGGTTTCACCGGCCGCTCCCTGGTCCTGGAACGGATGCGCGACCAGCTCGGCGGCGGCATGGCCGTCGTGCTGCCGCAGCCGCAGACCCTGTACGGACTCGGCGGCGTCGGCAAGACCCAGGTCGCCCTGGAGTACGTGCACCGCTTCATGGCCGACTACGACCTGGTCTGGTGGATATCGTCCGAGCAGACCGACGACGTGGTGGCCGCGCTCGCCGAGCTCGCGGTCCGGCTGGGCGCCCAGGGCGGCGACGACATGGCGGCAGCCTCCCAGGAGGCCGTGGACCTGCTGCGGCGAGGCGTGCCCTCGGACCGCTGGCTGCTGGTCTTCGACAACGCCGACGACCCCGAACGCCTCCGGCGCTACTTCCCGCAGGGCGGCTCGGGCCACATCCTGGTCACCTCCCGCAACCAGGCCTGGTCCCAGCACGGCGACGCGCTGCCCGTCGACGTCTTCCTGCGCGAGGAGTCCGTCGAACACCTTCAGCGCCGGGCCCCGGGGCTGAGCGACGAGGACGCCGCCCAGGTGGCCACTGCGGTCGGTGACCTGCCGCTGGCCGTCGAGCAGGCGGCGGCCTGGATCGCGGAGACCGCCACCCCGATCGACACCTATCTGGAACAGCTGGCCCAGCAGGCCCCCGAGGTCCTGGCGCTCAACCAGCCGGCCGGTTACCCGGAGCCGGTCGCCGCGACCTGGAACATCTCCATCCAACGGCTCAAGGAGCGCTCGCCCGCCGCGGTGCGGCTGCTCCAGCTCTGCGCCTTCTTCGCACCCGAGCCCATCTCGGGGAACCTCCTGTACAGCAAGGAGATGATCGAGGCGCTGAAGCCGTACGACGCCTCGCTCCAGGAGAAGCTGGTGCTGGGCCGGGTCATCCGGGAGATCGGCCGGTTCGCCCTCGCCAAGGTCGACCAGGTGTCCAACTCCATCCAGGTGCACCGGCTCGTCCAGGCCGTCATCCGGGCGCAGCTCACCGAGGAGGAGCAGCAGGATGCCCGGCACGCCGTCCACCGCATCCTGGCGGGCGCCCGGCCCGACGACGACGAGCCGATCGACAACCCCTCGACCTGGCCGCAGTTCGCCTCCATCTGGCCGCACCTCGGCCCGTCCGACGCGCGCAACTGCAAGGAGCCCGAGGCCCGCAGGCTGCTGATCGACCGGGTCCGCTACCTCTGGAAGCGCGGTGACTTCCGGACCGCCACCACCCTCTGCGAGGACCTGCGCGAGATCTGGCGGGAGACGCTGGGGGAGCGGGACATCCAGTACCTCTACCTCTGCTTCCACCTCTCCAACATCTACCGCTCGCGCGGCCGTTACGTGGAGGCCAGGGAACTCGACGAGATCACCCTGTCGACACAGCGGGAAGTCCTGGGCCCGGAGCACCCGCACACGTACATGAGCACCAGCAGCCTGGCGACCGACCTCGGCACGCTCGGGGAGTACACCAGGGCGATCGAGCTGGCGACCGAAGCCACCGACGGGTTCAACCAGATCTTCCACGAAGCGCACCCGAGGACGCTGGCGGCGGCCAACAACCTGGCGTTCACCCTGCGGTCCATCGGCCAGTACGCCAAGGCCCGCGAGATCGACCAGGACGTCTTCGACCGGCGTCGGGAGGTGCTCGGCGAGGAACACCCGTACAGCCTCTCCTCGGCCATGAACCTGGCCCGTGACCTGCGGGACGTCGGGCGGTACGAGGACTCGGTCGGCATCCTCAGCCGTACGTACGACAGCTACAAGGGCACGCTCGGCCGGGCCTTCCCGGGCACGCTGAGCGCGGCGAAGAGCCTCGCGGTGTCGCTGCGCCGCGCGGGCAGACTGGAGGACGCCCGCAGGCTCACGGTGGCCACCCGCTCCAGGTACCGGGCCAAGTACACCTCCGCCAACCCGGAGTCGCTGGCCTGCGATCTCAATCTGGCGGCCGACCTGTACGCGGCCGGCGAGACGGCCGAGGCCAGGGACACCGCACAGGAGGTCGTCGACCAGTACATGAAGGTGCCGGGGGAGAAACACCCGTACACCCTGGCCGCCCTGAACAACCTGGGCGTCTACCAGTCGGGGACCGGCGCCTCGGACGAGTCGGTGCGGGTGCTGACCCGGGTGGTCGCCGCGATGCGGGAGGTGTACGGGCCGGAGCACCCCAACACCCTGTTCTGCGTGATGAATCTGGCGAACGCGACAGCGGAGCGGGGCGATCTCGAACTGGTCCTGGAGACCGAGGAGAAGGTGTCCGGGCAGCTCAGGAGGGTACTGGGGGCGCATCACCCGGAGACCCTGGCCATGACGTCGAACATGGCGGTCACGCTCGACGCGCTGGGGCGCAAGGACGAGGCGCTGCGCCTGAGGACCGAGACGGTCGAGGAGCTGGCCCGTCAGCTCGGCGACGACCACCCGATGACCCGGATCGCCCGGGACGAGCGCCGGTTCGAGCGCGAACTGGAACCGACGGCGGTGTGAACCCCGGGGGAGCGTCCGGCACCGGCCGGACGCTCCCCCGGTTTCCCGGCCCGCTGCTCAGCGGGCGGGCGGGTCCAGCAGCCAGTTGAGGATCTCGGGCAACACATGCAGCGCGTCGAAGTGCGCGGCCGCCGGTTCCACCACGACGGTGGAGTTCGGGATGCGTTCGGCCAGCCAGCGAGAGTGGCCCACCGGCGAGAACACGTCCTTCTCGCCGTGCCACAGCATCACCGGACCTGTGATGTCCGCAGGGTCGAACCCCCACGGATTGCTGAACGCGATCGCGTCGTCGATCCAGCCCCAGGCGGAAGTGCGCAGCCCCTCACGGTAGTTGCGCAGCAGCATGGTGCGGACCCCGGCGTCGTTGACCACCATCCGGTCGGAGTCGGTCAGATCCTGGCGCAGGTCGTCGATGAGCCGGACGGGGTTCTTCCTGATCACCGCGGACCGGGAGATGAACGACTCCGCGAGCCCGTCCGGATCGGCCGCCGCCGTGGAGTAGGCCAGCACGTTGGAGGCGGCCATCCCGTCGAACCAGTCGAGCCCGTCGGCGCCCCGGGGGGCCAGCCCGACCAGCGCGGCGGCACGGGTCACCCGCTCGGGCATCAGCGCCGCGCAGGCCAGGGCATGCGGGGCGCCACCGGACCGGCCCACCACGGCGAACCGGTCGAGACCGAGGTGGTCCGCGATGGCCCGTACGTCCTGAGCGGCGTCGGCGACACAGCGGCCCGGCAGCCGGTCGGAGTCGCCGTAGCCCGGCCGGTCGTAGGTGATCAGCTGGGTCTTGCGCTGGTACAGCACCATGCCGCGCGGAGCCGGACCGAGCCTGCTGCCGGGCATCCCGTGCAGCAGGAAGACCGGTCTGCCGCGGGGATCCCCGAGACGCTCCACCACCAGATGCCGCCCGTCCGCCGCGCGCACCCGACTACGCACTTGGCGCCTCCTCCGTATGGTGCAGGCACCACGTGCCCGACTTTTCCACCCGATTCGATGATGGCTCATCAGAGCTCTTACCAGGTTGGGGTGTTGGAAACCCATGCGAGGCCGGCGGATGGCGCGGGAGGTGTCGGACTCGGCCGTCGCGGGCGGTCGTGGGACCGCCCGCGGCGATCCGGTCGCTGTTGGCGATGGTCAGGCGGCTCGGGCAAGTCCGTCGGAGCTCGCCTTCGCCGGTGCCACGCCGAAGATGTCCACGGCGTGGTAGTACGTCCATGCGGTGCTGTTGCACGCGGTGAGCTTCGCTCCGGAGTAGGCGGCGCACACGCGCTTGAGGTCCGCGTAGAACGCGGAGTCGATGCGCGACTTGTTGGCGGAGAAGCTGCCGGCGGCCTTGTAGTTGCGGTAGCCGAAGTCGTGGCGGGCGCAGGCCTTTTCGAAGGGGAAGCCGAACGGGTTGTCGGGCGAGCTGCTGCAGTAGTCCGTCGACCAGTCGAAGCCGTACGCGGCCCAGGCGCCCTGGTTGTTGCGGGCGGAGTTCCAGGCGTTGTAGCTGGACAGGCTCGTCTGGGTCCAGGAGCTGAGGACCTGGGGCTTGTCGGCGGGGGCGGCCGAAGCGGACGCGACAGGGAGCAGGGCGATCGGGAGCGACAGAGCGACTGCGGCGAGCGGGACGGTGAATCGGCGACGCATGAGCAACCTCCGGTAAATGACAGGGAGTTGAGCTGATCGTGCTTCTCGTGCCCTCGCGGGATCGCTCAGCATGATGCCATGCACCTGTCATGGGCGTGGTCTGTCCGGCGGATCAGGCCCGGAAACGCCCTGGCTGTTGTGTCGTTGGCCGCCAGGAATTCGGCCGCAGACCGGGCAGCGGTCATGGGAGGACCGCCGCCCGGCACGACGGCCGGTGGATCAGAGGGCCTTCGACTCCAGGTGGTAGGTCGTGTCGACCCAGAAACCGTTCGTGGCCGCGGCCTTGATCTCCAGCACGTACTGGCCGGGAGTCAGCGGTGCGAAGCCGCCCCAGATGCCCCAGGCGTAGCGCTGGGTCAGCCCGGTCCTGAACGGCGCGGTGAACTCCTGCAACGGCAGCGGGACGCTGTTGAGCGAGGCCGTGGCCTCCGCGGCCGTCATGCGCTGGGGCACCCTTGAGTACGACCGGGGGTGCTGCATGTTGAGGACGGGGAAGAAGACCGGTCGGTCCGAGGGGATCGCACAGCGCCGCACCACCCGCCCGCCGTACGTGCCGGCCAGGAACCAGAGGTCGTCCGGCTGGTTCCAGGCGGCGTGCTCACCCGTGGTGTCCCTGACCGGGCTCCGGTCGTCGGGCGCGGACAGGGCCCACTGCCACCACCGGCCCGCGAGCGCCCCGCCCTCTTCGTTGCTCGGCTTCCACGTACGCTCCGCCGGTCCCGCACCACTCATGACGCCCCTCCCACGTGCAGCCCCTGATCCGGCCTGACCCAAACGAAAGACCCTGGGGCTCGATTCGAACAAGCGGAATGTACCCGGGGTGGGTGCCGGGGCGGACGGAGGGCTCGGCGGCGATCCCGGAGAGCCCTACCGCGCAGCGGTGGCCGTACCGATGACCACCGTTCGCGCCCACTCGGGCGGGGAGCCCGGGACGTAGTAGGGATCGTCCTCGTCCCACGACCGGGGAAACAGACCCACCACCGTCCGGCACGCCGGCTGCGCGCTCGGCCAGGGCGTCTGGCCGTCGGTCAGGACCACCACGACATCGGGCCGCGGCTGCATCCGCAGGGCCCGGGCGAAGCCCGAGCGCAGATCCGTACCCCCGCCGCCCACCAGCGGGATTCCCTCGGCACGGCACAGCGGGTGCGCGACCCGGGCCGCCGCGTCGCACGGGAGGACGGTGATCAGGTCGCGACGGCCGCCGACGGCGCGGGAGATCGCGGCAACCTCCAGGAGCGCGCTGCCCAGTTCGGTGTCACTGACCGACGCGGACGTGTCGATGACCACGCAGACCCGGGGCGGTCTGCGCCTCAGGCTCGGCAGAACGGCGCCGGGCACACCGGCCGAGCGCCGCGACGGGCGGCCGTACGTGTAGTCCTCGCCCGCGCCGGATCCGGAGGCGGCCGAACGTACCGCCGCACCCAGCAACTCCCGCCACGGCTGCGGCGGATGGAACGCCTCCTCCGCCCACCGCTGCCAGCCCTTCGAGGCGTTCCCCGGACGGCCGGTGATGCCCTGCGCCACCCTGAACCGGACCGCGTCCCGTTCCTGCTCGCTGAGGCCGTGCGCCCCGTCCGGCCCCAGGTCCCACTCCCGCTCCAGCCCGTCGGCGCCGCTGCCGCAGTCCAGCCAGGCCAGGTCCTGCGTATGCGGCCCGAGCCGGAACTGGCGCAGGTAGTCCTCCATGAGCTGTCCCTCGGGGAGCCCCAGGAAGTCCGGATCGACGGCGCCTTCCGGCCGGACCAGCCCCTCGCCGAACACGTCGTCGTTGATCTCGCAGTCGGCGGCGATGTTCATCCGCAGCCGTTCCGCGGGGCCGGTCAGCCCGCGCTGCCGCGCCACCCGGTCGCTGCGCCCGTGATGGTCGCGCAGCAGGTGCGACACCTCGTGCACCCAGACTCCGGCCAGTTCCTCCACCGGGGTCCGGTCCACGAAACCGGGCGAGACGTAGCACCGCCAGTGCCGGTCGACGGCCATCGTCGGCACCCGCCGCGACTCCACGACGCACAGGGCGAACAGGGCCGTCGCCAAGTAGGGGCGGGCCCGGACGGCTTGCAGCCGGGCGGCGAAGAGCTTGTCGAAGTCCAGCGCCCCCGATGCGCCCGGTGCCCTCGATGCGTCCCGCGCTCCCGATGCGTCCAGCGCCCCCGGCGCGTCCGGTGTCATCGGCCGGCCGCCGCGGCGACCGCGGCCCGGTCCGCGGTCCGGGCCGCCGCCCGGTCCGCCCGCCGGGACAGGGACACCGCTCCGGCGAGCTGCTCGATCGATGCCGGAACGTCCCAGTCCTCCCGGCGCAGCGAGGCGAGCGTGGTCGCCGGAACGACCACCACGTCCGGGGCTCCGGTCTCCAGGGCCCGGACCAGGAGCGCCCAGGCCGCGTCCCAGCGGGGCTTCTCCGGGCGATTGCGGACCGCCGCCACCACACCGTCGAGCACCGCCTGACGCAGATCACCCCGCTCGGGCAGGACTGCGCCCGCCGGGTCGGCGAGCAGCGTTTCGGGGTCCGGCAGGTCCATCCGGTCCAGGCTCGCCAGCAGCTCCAGCCCCGGACCGTCTCCCACGGTGCCCCTGACCAGCAAGGAGAGTACGTCCCTGGAGGAGCCGGCCGCGGTCGCGAACGCGATCAGGCACAGCGTCATGTCCCAGCTCCGGGGTGACGGCCAGGGACCACCCCGGCGCGTTTCGCCACTGGGCAGCCGGTGTACGAGCGCCGGGCGGGCGGTGAGGAGCCCGCACACCGCGCGGCGGGCGAAGTCCACGGCCTCCGGCAGCCGTTCGGGGGCGAGCCGCGGCAGTGTCGCCCTGGGCCAGGTCCCGCCGAGGCCGCGCACCACCACCTCGTGGTCATGGGTCCACTGGAGATGCACGAACCGGTTGGCCAGCGGCGGACTCAGCTCCCAGCCGTCGGCCGCCGAGGACCGCGGATTGGCGGCCGCCACGATCCGGACCCCGGGCGGCAGTTGCAGGGCGCCGATCCGTCGCTCCAGCACGAGACGGAGCAGGGCGGCCTGAACGGCAGGCGGCGCGGTGGACAGCTCGTCCAGGAACAGCAGCCCCCGGCCCGCCCTCACCAGGCGCACCGCCCAGTCCGGCGGGGCCATCGGGACGCCCTGTTCCGCGGGATCGTCGCCGACGATGGGCAGCCCCGAGAAGTCGGACGGCTCATGGACGCTGGCGATGACCGTGGTCAGCGGAAGGTCCAGGGAGGCAGCGAGTTGGGTGAGGGCGGCGGTCTTGCCGATGCCGGGCTCGCCCCACAGGAGTACGGGCAGGTCGGCGGCCACGGCCAGGGTCAGGGCCTCCAGCTGGATGTCGGGGCGGGGTTCGGTGGTGGTGTCGCGCAGCAGGGCCGTCAGCTCGCCGGCGATGTCGAGCTGCGAGGCGCTGTCCCGGCCGGAGGGCGCGTCGGGCATGGCGAAAGGGGTGCGTACAGGCATGGCTGATCACCTTTTGGGTCGTGGTGAGCGTGTGGTGTCGGGGGCTCCGGGTCAGCGGAGGGCGGCGTGGCGCGGGTGCGAGCGGCGGTGACGGGGACGGTTGCGGTACGGGTGGAGGCGGTCGGGTCCTTCGGCCAGGCCCGCCCTGAACAGCCCGTAGGTGATCCGCCGCCGCGCGGCCGCTTCCAGCTCGTCCCGCAGGTCGCCGCTGCGCAGCAGTGCGCCGGGGCCCAGCAGACCCTCGACGACGGCCAGCGCACCGGCGATGTCGCCGTGGTCCAGGCGTTCGCGTACACCGGTGAGGCAGTCCGGACGGCGGTGCGCCTCGTCGATGGCCTGGAGGCAGGGCAGCGGAGTGCCGGTAAGCGCGACCAGCAGTTCCTCGCGGCGGATCTCGGCCGGGTCGTGGTCGAGCGGGGCCAGTACCCCGTCGACCAGGCCGATCCGGTGCTGGGCGCCCCGGCATTCCACGAGGCGTGGTTGACCTGCCCGGTCCGGAGGCCGTGCCGGACCGGCCGGCGGGTGATCCGGTGCCAGAGCCGCGGCGACCAGCGGATGCAGCCGGCCGGCCTCGATCGAACCGGTACGGAGCAGATCGAGGTCGGGCAGCACCCAGGTCGCCGCGTCGGGCAGGACCGGCAGCGCGGAGGCGCCACCGTCCGCAGCCGTGGTCGCGGCCGCGATCCGCAGTGCGGGTGGCCCGGAGCCGCCCCCCTCGGCGACCAGGTCCAGGAGCAGCCGGTGCCTGGCCCCGAACCGCACCGCGACCGTACCGGCGGACCGCCCCTCGGCGCGGAACAGGATCCCCGCCTCGGCCACCCACCGGTCGACGGCGCAGCGGCGTCCCCGCGGCACCTCCTCCAGTACCTCCGGAGGCACCGGAGGAGGGCCGTCGGAGGTACGCCGATCGGCCCCGGACCGGATCCGCAGCTCACCGGCCCTGCGCGCATCCCACAGATGGCGGTGCAGGTCGAGGCGGAACCGAGGGTTCGGGCGGTGGTGCGGATATCGGCGGGCGTCGGCCCCGGAGTCGGATCCGTCCCACAGTGCGAGACCGATCCGCTGACCGGCATCCGCCCAGGCGGGCGGGGTCCGCACCACCAGGTGCACCGGGCGCACGCCGTCGGGCCCCTCGGTGTCGTACCGGGCCAGGGGGACCGTCAGGCCCGGACGCAGCAGCCCGCGAGGAGCGATCCTCGGCAGGTGCCAGCGCAACAGGTCAGGAGCCAGATGGCGCAGATCGTCCCGGATCCGGGACGCGAGTTCCCGGCCGTGGGTGTGTGCCACGGACCGTGGGTTGAGATCGACGTCGATGCCTGCGGCGGCGCACGCCCCTGCCCAGTCGCCGACATGACGGCGGGCGGTCGCGGTCTCGATCATGGAGGGCGGCACGGCGAACTCTCGCACGCGCAGCCAGAAGGAAAGGCGGGAATCCCTGTTCGCGTCTTGAGTGAGCATCAGCACTCACCTTGCGCGGACGGGTCCCCCAATCTGTTAACAGAGTGAGTTGTCATCGCGGGCAGCGTAGTTTCTTCTCCCCCGATCCGCCAGGTGCTTTTGCCGGGGCGTATGGGTGCGAATCGACATTTGCCGTGAACTATGTGAACGAAGTGCGTGCTTCAATGTGTCTGCTGGTGGGGTGGATCGTGTGAACCGTTCGGGGAGGGGCCTCATGGCCGAATCGGATCGACGGCTGGTGCAGACCGCGGTCATAGGGAGCGCCGCATCGGGTCTGGGCATCGTCCTGCCGCAAGAGCCCGACGAGCTCCGGCGCCTGCGGCGGCGGCATCCGACGTACACCTACTGGTGCGGCACCCAGCTCGGCGGTTGCGGCAACAGGTTGTCCGACCGGCTCTACGTGGACAAGGTCTGCCACTTCGCCCACGCGGCGAATGCCTCCTGCCACCGCAAGGCCAACGGCGCGAACAGCGCGGATCACCTCTTCATCAAGCAGGACCTCGCCCGCTGGGCCCGCGGGAGCGGTGCCGACGCGCGGGCCGTGCTGCGTGATCTGGGTTCGGGTCCGGGTGATGCCGTCGACTTCCGGGTCCGTGGCAGCCGGCAGCGGGTGCGCTTCCAGTTCCGGAGGCTGACGCATCCCGAATGGAGTTCCGCGCGCGACGAGTTGGAACGCGATGCGGCAAGCCTGGACTGGGTCTTCGGGCCGGGTTCCGCTCACCCGGAAACCGTGGCGGAGATGTACGGGACGTTCGGCCACGTACTCCGCTTCCGTTTCGAGACCCAGGGCGTGGCGCGGCGTATCCGGATCAGGGCGGAGGCGGCGCGGAGCAGCACCGACTGGGTGCCGCTCGACGCCTGCGCGATGACGCCTGAGGGGTTGCGGGTTCCGGGCGTGGAAGGGCGAAGGCGTACGAGCCGCCGCCCTGCCGTGGGGACGGCTCGGGGCTCTTCGGCGGGCCGGCCGGTTCCGCAGCCCCTGCGGGGCGGTACGGCCCCTGCTCAAGGGTCTGTCGCTCCCGGTGCTCAAGCGTCCGTTGCTCCCGGGCGGGGCTCCTCGGCGGACGCTCCCGATCGGCGGACCGCCGCCGGTGCGGACCGTGGGTCCGGTCCGCGTACCAGTCCGCTCGTGCGGAAGGTTCAACGCCTGGTGGAGGAGCTGAACGTGCTCGCGGCACCGGCGGAGGCCGACATACGGACGAAGGCCGAGCGGCTGGACCGCGAGGCGGCGGCGTGGGTCGTGCGGTACGGGCGGCTGACGAGCTCGGACTTCTGGTCCGGCAAGGCCACGAAGGTCGCAGCCCAGGGGGATTCGCTCGCCGGTCGGCTGGAGAAGCTGGCGCAGCACCTGAAATGACGCGCCTGCGAGGCCTGATCAGGCGGGATTCGAGCCGAACGGTGGCCGCTCGCCGGTGAGTTCCTCCGGTTTGCGGCGCATGGCGGTCAGGAGCGTGACGGCCGTGCCCGCCACCGCCCACGCGGACAGCACCAGCAGGGGGCCGGTGACCGCGTTGCCCTTGAAGTAGGCGATCGAGCGCGCGACCCAGGTACCCGCCCCGGGCGGCAGAGCGGGGCCGATCGCCCGCCAGAAGTCCGGGAGCATCGGCAGCGGGTAGGCGCCGCCGGCGCTCGGGTTGCCCGCGATCACCACGATCAGGACGGCCAGGCCGATGCCGACGATGCCGGTGAGGGCCTGGAGGGCGAGGGTGATCATGCCGACCGCGAAGACGGTCAGCGCGCCCAGGCCAGACAGGCCCCAGAAGCTTCCGGGCAGGGCGCCGAGGATCGGGCCGATGATGATGGCGCCGCCGATTCCGCCCACGATCGAGTACAGCGCCATGACGCCGGTCCGGATCACCGCGCGCTGACGGTTGGCGGGCTTGGTGCCCGCGCTGATCGCCAGGATCGAGGCGCAGAGGTAGCCGCCGACGCACCAGCCCACGACCAGGTAGAACGACGAGATCCCGTTGAAGTCCTGGTCGGAGGCCGGGGCCAGGTCCACGGGCCGTACCGTGCGCTGCTGGGTCCGGTCGACCTCTGTGATGATCTTTGTCAGGGCGGTGGCCATCGAGGTGCCGCCGCCGGAGGCGACCAGCACGGTGTCGGTCGTGCCCTTGGGGTTGACGATCAGGGCGCCGTCGATCTTGCGGTCGAGGATCTGCTCGCGGGCCGTGGCCGCGTCGGTGACCGCGCGGGGGTCCAGCGGGCCGCCGGGGAGATTCTTCAGCTCGGTGAGGAGCTGTGCGGAAATCCGCTGGGGCGCGACGACGCCGAAGGGCACGTCCGTCGGCTTCGGTTTGTGCAGCGCCCCGACGTAGGACGCGATGAACAGCAGCTGTAGTCCGAGCACACCGATGACGAGCAGTGCGGCCCGTGGAGTGACGGCGTTCTTCACCTCGTCGACGAAAGTCATGCCCCCACGCTCCGGGGCGCCGGTTGTTCGTGCAGGCGGGGCTGGGCCGAATGGCTGACCGGGGCCCTTGCCGGTCTCCGGTCCGGAGACCGGGGACGGTTCCGCAACTCCGGGTATCGTACGAATGTTCGAAACTTGGTCTATGGTGGAGGACGAGGGGGTGGTGAGTACGGATCGGTCCAGGAGGTGCAGGTGCCCGGGTTCACGCATCTGCATACGGTTTCCGGGTTCTCCCTGCGGTACGGGGCCTCGCACCCGGAGCGGCTGGCGGAGCGCGCCGCCCAGCGGGGGATGGATGCTCTCGCGCTGACCGATCGCGACACGCTCGCGGGCACGGTCCGTTTCGCCAGGGCCTGCGAGAGGGCCGGGGTGCGGCCGCTCTTCGGGGGGGAGCTCGCGGTGGGTCCCGCGGCGGCGGAGCATACGAGACCGGGCGGGCGTACGCATCGGCTGCGGACCCCGGTCCGCGGCGGCGCCTTCGTCGACGAATCCGCACCCCGGGCCACCTTCCTCGCCCGGGACGGCGCCCGGGGCTGGGCGGAGCTGTGCCGTCTCGTCACCGCCGCCCACGCCCCCGCGCCCGACGGTGCGAGGCAGCCCCTGGTCGGCCGGTCCGAACTGCCCGCCGAAGGGCTCACCGTGCTGCTCGGCCCCGCCTCCGACGTCGGCAGGGCGCTGGCCGCCGGCCGCCCGGACCGGGCCGCCGCACTGCTCGCCGACTGGCGGGAGATCTACGGCGACGACCTGCGCCTCGAAGTCGTCCATCACGGCCGCGAGGGCACCGGGCCCGGATCGCTGCGGCTCGCCGCCCGTACCGTCGGCCTCGCCGCCGAGCAGGGGGTGCGGGCCGTGCTGACCAACGCCGTCCGGTACGCCGACACCGGGCAGGGTCCGGTCGCCGATGTGCTCGACGCGGCCCGCGGGCTGGTCCCCGTCGACCCCCGCCGCGCCCCGCTCGACAGCGGAGAGCGCTGGCTGAAGGACGCCCGCGCTATGGCGGAGACCGCCGGACGGATCGCTTCGGCCGCCGGTCTCGACAAGGGCGCCGGGGCACGGCTGCTCGCGGAGACCCGGCGCACCGCCGACGCCTGCGTCGTCGACCCCGAGGGCGACCTCGGTCTCGGTGCCGTCCACTTCCCCGAGCCGGAGCTCGTCGGCGCCGGGCGGCGCACCGCCCAGCGGGTGCTGGCCTCCCGCGCCGCCGCCGGCATGGTGCTGCGCGGCTACGACCGCAGGCGCGACTACTGGGAGCGGATGCACCAGGAGCTGGACATCATCGCCTACCACGGCTTCGCCTCCTACTTCCTGACGGTCGCTCAAGTCGTGGACGACGTAAGGGGGATGAAGGTCCGGGTCGCCGCCCGGGGCTCCGGCGCGGGCTCCCTGGTCAACCACCTCCTCGGGATCGCGCACGCCGACCCGGTCGAGCACGGGCTGCTGATGGAGCGCTTCCTCTCCAGGCGCCGCTTCGTGCTGCCCGACATCGACATCGACGTGGAGTCCGCCCGCAGGCTCGACGTCTACCGCGCGATCATCGGACGCTTCGGCACCGAGCGGGTCGCGACCGTCGCCATGCCCGAGACCTACCGGGTGCGCCACGCCATCCGGGACGTGGGCGCCGCGCTCTCCATGAACCCGGCCGAGACCGACCGGCTCGCCAAGGCCTTCCCGCACATCCGGGCCCGCGATGCCCGCGCGGCCATGGAGGAACTGCCCGAACTGCATGAAGTGGCACGGGAGAAGGACCGGTACGGGCGGCTCTGGGAGCTGGTGGAGGCGCTGGACGCACTGCCGCGTGGCATCGCCATGCACCCGTGCGGGGTACTCCTCTCGGACGCCTCCCTGCTGCGCCGGGTGCCCACCGTGCCCACCAGCGGCGACGGCTTCCCGATGGTGCAGTTCGACAAGGAGGACGTGGAGGACCTGGGGCTGCTCAAGCTCGATGTGCTGGGCGTGCGGATGCAGTCGGCGATGGCGCACGCGGTCGCGGAGATCGGGCGGGCCTCGGGGCAGGCCGTGGACCTGGACGCCGTGCCGCCGGACGACCCGGAGACGTACCGGATGATCAGGAGCGCCGAGACGCTGGGCTGCTTCCAGATCGAGTCGCCGGGCCAGCGCGATCTGGTCGGCAGGCTCCAGCCGGCCGGTTTCCACGACCTGGTGGTCGACATCTCGCTGTTCCGCCCCGGGCCGGTCGCCGCCGACATGGTGCGGCCGTTCATCGAGGCCCGGCACGGCCGGGCCCCCGTGCGCTATCCGCACCCCGATCTGAAAGGGCCGCTGCGCGAGACGTACGGGGTGGTCGTCTTCCACGAGCAGATCATCGAGATGGTCGACATCATGACCGGCTGCGGCCGGGACGAGGCCGACCGGGTGCGGCGCGGGCTCTCCGACCCCGAATCGCAGGGCCGGATCAAGGTGTGGTTCGCGCAGCGGGCGGCGGAGAGGAAGTACGGCGCCGAAGCGATCGCCCGGACCTGGGAGATCATCGAGGCGTTCGGCAGCTACGGCTTCTGCAAGGCGCACGCGGTCGCCTTCGCCGTGCCGACGTACCAGTCGGCGTGGCTCAAGGCGCACCATCCGGCGGCCTTCTACGCCGGGCTGCTCACCCATGACCCCGGGATGTACCCGAAGCGGCTGCTGCTCGCGGACGCGCGGCGGCGCGGGGTGCCGGTGCTGGGGCTGGATGTGAACCGGTCGGCGGCCGCCCATCGAATCGAACTGGTGTCCGATGATGAGGGAAGGGAGGGTGTCTGGGGGGTGCGGCTCGCGCTCTCGGACGTCCATGGCATCGGCGAGGCCGAGGTCGCCCGGATCGAGGCCGGGCAGCCCTACACCTCGCTGCTGGACTTCTGGCAGCGTGCCAGGCCGGGCAGGCCGGCCGCCGAACGGCTGGCCCGGGTGGGCGCGTTGGACGCGTTCGGCGCCAACCGGCGCGATCTGCTGCTGCACCTGTCCGAACTGCACCGCGCCCAGCGGGGCGCGGGCTCCGGCACCGGACCGGGCGCGCAGCTGCCGCTCGGCGGCGGGCACCGGACCGGCTCCATCGGCCTGCCCGACCTCGACGACGCGGAACGGCTCAGCGCCGAGCTGGGCGTCCTGAGCATGGATGTCTCCCGCCATCTGATGGACGATCACCACGCCTTCCTGCAGGAGCTCGGCGCGGTCTCCGCCAAGCGGCTGCGCGAGGCGCGGCACGGGGACACCGTGCTGGTCGCGGGCGCCAAGGCGGCCACCCAGACCCCGCCGGTCCGCTCCGGCCGCCGGGTCGTCTTCACCACCCTGGACGACGGTACGGGCCTGGTCGACCTGGCCTTCTTCGACGACAGCCATGCCGCCTGCGCCCACACCGTCTTCCACTCCTGGCTGCTGCTGGTACGCGGAGTGGTGCAGCGACGCGGACCGCGGAGCCTGAGCGTGGTCGGCGCGGCCGCCTGGAATCTGGCGGAGCTGGCCGAGCTGCGGCGTACCGGCGGACTCGACGCGGTCGCGGACCGGCTGGCGGCGGAACCCCCGTCCGAGGAGGCCGATCCCGTCGGCAACGGCCGTCGCATCCAGCTGCCCACCGGATACGAGATGAACCCCTGGTCCGACCTCCAGCCACCCGGCGAAGGCGTCGCCACCGGCAGGAAGCTGTGGCACCAGAGCCCGGGGAGCGCGGGATGAGCACCGCACCCGATGTGCCGGGAATCCTGTACCTGCGGTTCCGCAAGGTCGGCGGCGGCCTCCCGGACAGCGCCGGATACGCGGGGCTGCTCGCCCTGCTCGGCGCGCTCACCCCGGTGGTCGAGGCGGTTCCGCCCGACGGGGCGCTCGCCGATGTGCGCGGCGCGCTGCGCTACTTCGGGCGGGACGTGAAGGGGCTGGCCTCGGTGATCCGGATCCGCGCGCTCGCCCTGCACGGCGTGGACTGCGCGATCGGGGCGGCGGAGAACCCGATGCTGGCCCGGATGGCGGCACGGCAGGCCGCGCCCGGAACGACCTTCGTGGTGCCCCGGGGCGGGGGAGCGGAGTTCCTCGCGGACCGGCCGGCCGCGGCGCTGGACGGCGTCGGCGCGGCGACGGCCCGCACCCTGTGCGGGTACGGGCTCGACTCCGTCGGCCGGATCGCGGCGGCCCCGCTCGGCACCCTGCAGCGGATCACCGGCGTGCGGACCGGACGCGAACTGTGGGAGCGGGCGCGCGGCATCGACCGTACGGCGGTCGTGCCGGGCGCCGCGGCCCGGTCGATCGCCGCCGAACGGTCCTTCCCGCGCGACGAGCTGGACCGGGAACGGCAGCGCCGCGCACTCATGTCGCTCACCGAGGAGCTGGGGGCCAGGATGCGCGGGGACGGGCAGGTCTGCCGCGGCCTCGCGGTCTCTGTGCGCTACGCCGACCGGACCGGATACTCGACGCTGACCCGCAGCCGTACGCTCCGGGAACCCACCGCCCACTCCGCGGCGCTCACCGCACTCGCGTACCGGATCCATGACTCGTTCGCCCTGCAGCGGGCCCGGGTGCGGGGGATCGGGCTGCGCGCGGAGGGGCTGATGGACGGCGAGCGGGCCGCGCACCAGCTGTCGTTCGACCCGGTGGACGAGCGGGCGCGCCGGATCGAGGCGGTGGCGGACCGGCTGCGGGCCAGGTACGGCCCACGGGCCGTGATGCCGGGACGGCTCGCGGCCTGATCCCTTCTTCGGGCTCACCCGATGGGGCTTCGGGCTCGTCCGATTGAGGGATCGTCACTTTTTACCGACGCGTAACTTCCCACGCCACCTTACTCACGCGTAATTTGGCACGGGAACACGGAAGAACCAGCAGTCAGTACTTGTGGTCCGGGCCGCAGGGTTTACAGACATCGCAACTCCCTTGAGCCGCAAGGAGACCACACGATGCTGCCCTGGACACGTGCGTCGCGCACCCCACGTGCGCGGAGAACCCTCGCCGCACTGCTCCTCGCCGTCGCCGCAGTCGCCACCCCCACGGCCACTGCCGCTGCAGCCACTCCCACTCCCACTGCCGCCACGCCCACCTCCCGTGGCTGGAACGACTACTCCTGCAAGCCCTCCGCAGCCCACCCCCGCCCCGTCGTCCTGGTCCACGGAACCTTCGGGAACTCGATCGACAACTGGCTGGTCCTCGCCCCCTATCTCGTCAACCGGGGCTACTGCGTCTACTCGCTCGACTACGGGCAGCTGCCCGGTGTGCCGGTCTTCAACGGCCTCGGCCCGGTCGACGAGTCGGCCGGACAGCTCGCCTCGTTCGTCGACAAGGTGCTCGCCGCCACCGGCGCGGCCGAGGCCGACCTCGTGGGCCACTCCCAGGGCGGCATGATGCCGAACTACTACCTGAAGTTCCTCGGCGGGGCCGCCAAGGTGAACGCCCTGATCGGGCTCGCCCCCGACAACCACGGCACCACCCTGCTCGGTCTGACGAAGCTGCTGCCGTACTTCCCGGGAGCGGAGGACCTGCTGAACGCCAACACACCCGGTCTCGCCGACCAGGTGGCGGGCTCCCCGTTCCTCACCAAGCTCAACTCGGTCCCCGACACCGTGCCCGGAGTGCACTACACCGTCATCGCGACCAGGTACGACGAGGTCGTGACCCCGTACCGCACGCAGTTCCTGGACGGGCCGGACGTGCACAACGTCCTGCTCCAGGACCTGTGCCCGGTCGACCTCTCCGAGCACGTGGCGATCGGCACCGTCGACCGGATCGCCTACCACGAGGTGGCCAACGCCCTGGACCCGGCGCACGCCACCCCCACCACCTGCGCCTCGGTCATCGGCTAGAACGGCCGCGCGGGAAGCCGGGAAGCAGCGGTACGAGGGGCCTCGGGTGTTCACCCGGACGGTCCCTCGTACCGTGTGGTCCATGACAGCCGACCGGACCGCCGGGATCCGCGCAGCCACGCCCGCCGACGTGGCTGCCGTGCGGGCCGTCACCGATGCCGCCTACCGCCCCTGCATCGCCGCGCTACGGCTACGAGCCGGTGGAGCGCCGCGTGGACGGCCCGTACGACCGGATTCACTACCGCAGGCCGATCACGATCTGACCGGTCGGGCGCCGCTGTCGGTGGCGGCTGGCACGATCTACCCATGACGACGATCGACTGGGATTCCGCAGCCGACTCCTTCGACGAGGAACCCGACCACGGGCTGCTCGACCCGGTGGTCCGGCAGGCCTGGGCGCAGCGGCTGGAGAGCTGGCTGCCCGTCGAGCGCTCCGAGGTGCTCGACCTGGGATGCGGCACCGGGAGCCTGGCCCTGCTCGTCGCCGGGCAGGGCCACCGGGTCACCGCCGTCGACCGCTCCCCGCGCATGGTGGAACAGGCACGGGCCAAGCTCGCCGGGACGGGCACGGGGGTCTTTCTCGGGGACGCGGCCCTGCCGCCGGTCGGCAATCAGCAGTTCGACGTGATCATGGCCAGACACGTGGTGTGGCTGCTGCCCGACCCGGCGGCGGCCCTGCGCCACTGGTTCACCCTGCTGCGGCCCGGTGGCCGGCTGGTCCTGATCGAAGGCGTCTGGGGCGGCGTCGGCCTCTCCGCCGGGCAACTGACCGGACTGCTCTCGGAGTTCACCGAACGCATCCACCACGAGCGGCTCTCCGACGATCCCGACCTGTGGGGCAAGCAGGTAGACGACGAGCGCTACGCCCTGGTGGCCCGCGCCCAGCCGCCGCACCGGCACACCGAGGTCGTCGATGTGCATCTGATCCTCCGCCGCGGCCCCGAGGTCCTGCTCGCCCGCCGGGCCGGCACGGGATACGCGGACGGGCTGTTCAACGGCCCGTCCGGACATGTCGAGGACGGCGAGGACGTCCGTGAGGCGATGATCCGGGAGGCCGCCGAGGAGATCGGTGTCGAACTCGGCCCGGACGAGCTGCGGGTCGCCCTGGTCATGCAGCACCGAGGCCCCGGTGGCAGCCCCAGGACGGGGTGGTTCTTCGAGGCGGAGTACGACCCCGACCGCCCGCCGTGCAACCGCGAGCCGGACAAGTGCTCCGAGCTGGCGTGGTTCCCGCTGGACGCCCTCCCGGACGACATCGTCGCCTACTGCCGGGCGGGGCTCGAAGGCTACCGCGCGGGGGAGCACTTCCTGATCCACTGGCACGAGGACGGCGACACCGTGGCGTACCAGCCGCACCACATCCGCCGCGCCGTTCCGCTGCCCGCAGCCCGGTCCGGTTCCGGCGGGGTGCACCACATCGAGCTGTGGGTGCCCGATCTGGCGGTGGCCGAGCAGGGGTGGGGCTGGCTGCTCGGCGAACTGGGCCATGTCCCGTACCAGCGCTGGGAGCGCGGGCGGAGCTGGCGGCGCGGCGACAGCTATGTCGTGGCCGAGCAGTCGCCCGATCTGACCCCGGGGCCGCACGACCGGCGCCGCCCCGGGCTCAACCACCTCGCGTTCCACGTCCGTGACCGGGCCACGCTCGACGCACTGGTGGCAAGGGCCCCGGACCACGGCTGGCGGCAGCTCTTCCCGGACCGCTACCCGCACGCGGGCGGCGACGGACACATCGCCGCCTATCTGGAGGACGCCGCGGGGTACGAGGTGGAGCTGGTCGCCGGAGTCATGCAGGCCCGCCCCGTGCCGGAGGAACCGGCGCCGTACACCGATGTGTGGGCGCGGCGCCGGGACTAGGCCGTGTCCGTGAAGTCCCGTCGTACGCCCGGAGGGCGTGCCAGGCGCCGCGAGCCAGGCGGGACTTCACGGACACGGCGTAGGGCCGCTTGGGCCTGTCCGGCCTGTCAGTCCAGCAACGGCGCGAGACCCTCCGTGCGGGACAGGTGCTCCAGTTCGTCCAGCGCCCGGCGCGCCGCGTCGGCCGCCGCCGGATCGCGTGCGGTGAGACCGCTCTCCTCGAACTCGTCCTCGTCCAGCCGCAGTACGGACGAGCCGTCCGCCGACACCCACAGATCGAGGTCCAGGTCCTCCACCAGGAGCTCCCCGTCCCGAAGCACCGCGGGGCGGGTGATGTCGCAGTACCAGCCCTTGAGCCCGCCCGTGCCGGTACGGACCTCCTTCACGGCGAACCAGCGGTCGCGCCAGTAGTGTTCGGTGAACACATCGCCCGGCTCGAACCGTACGAAGCCGAAGTCGCGGACCCCCGGCGCCGCCCACGGCGCACGCACCGCCACCCGGACCCCGTCGTCGCGGATCACATCCGCCGGATACCGGATCTTGGTCCGCCCTGCCTTCACCAGGGCGACCACCAGAGCGGTCTCAGCCGAGCTTGCGGACATGGCGCACCTCCGTGGCACAGATCTCGTAGCCGAACCATCGATTGATGGCCAGCATCGGGCCGTTGTCCGCGTCATTGCCGGTGTACGCGTCCGTGTACCCGGCGGCGCGCGCCCGGTGCAGCGAGTCGTTCTTGGCGAGCTTGGCCAGGCCCCGGTTGCGGTACGCGCGGCGGGTGCCGGTCATCCCGGACATGTACCGGGTCAGACCATCGGTCTCCGCGGCGCTGAACGCCGCGACTTCCCCGTCCACCACCGCGACCGAGGTGAGCTCGTGGTCGAGCGCGGGGGTGCGCCAGGTGTGATTCAGCCAGTCCTCGTAGTCGGACAGCTCCATCGGGGTGTCGCTCGGCTCGTCGGCCGTGGTCTCGGCGTCCGCCTCGAAGAGCGGGCGCGGGTCGTCCGCGAAGTCCGCGCCGGTACGCAGCTCTACGCCCGGCGGGAGTTCCTGACGGAGCGGCAGCGGCCCGGTCAGATCGAGGTGGAGGAAGTGCGCCGGTCGGCTCGGCGCATAGCCGCGCTTCTCGGCGAAGGCCAGGTTCGACGGGGTGGCGAGCACCCAGGTGTAGATCGCGGTCGCGCCCTCCCGCGCCAGGTACTCCTCGGCCGTGCTCAGCAGCAGCGCACCCGCCCCGCGCCCGGTACGGTCCGGATGCGTGTACGTGTTGCAGAACCCCAGCCCGGGTTCGGGGCTGTCGTGGACGAGGCCGACCTGCGCGGTCCCGATGAGTTCCCCGTCCTCCTCGGCGACCAGCAGCCGGGAGCGCTTGTCCGGGTGGGCCGTGGCCAGTTCGAAGGTGACGCACTCGGGCGTCGTCACCATGAAGGGCAGCGCGGCACGCCGGACCCGCACCCAGTCCTCCGCGTCGGCGGGGAGGAAGTCGCGAACGATGACAGTCATGGGCCGGACGTTACGCGTGGGCCACCACCGGCCGCCCCTGAATTTCCGGCGGTGGGGCGGACGTGGGGGAGAATCGGGGCGTGACCCTGAAGATCGCTCTTGATCCGGATGCCGGTACCGCCCCGTACGAGCAACTGCGCACGCAGATCTCCGAACTGGCCCGCTCCGGCGCGCTGCCCGTCGGTTTCAGACTTCCGACGGTACGCGGCTTCGCCGAGGAGCTCGGCCTCGCCGCGAACACCGTCGCGAAGGCGTACCGCGCGCTGGAGGCCGACGGGGTGATCGAGACCCGTGGGCGCAACGGCACGTTCATCGCCGCCGCCGGTGACGCGGCGGACCGTCATGCGGCGGCCGCGGCACAGGAGTACGCGGAGCAGGCGCGGCGGCTGGGCCTGTCCCGGGACGAGGCACTGTCCCTGGCGCAGGACGCGGTGCGGGCGGCGTACGGGACGGGGTGAGCCGGGAGCGGGGCGGCGAGCCGCCGGGCTCAGAGGTACAGGCCTGCGTCCGCCCCGGAGTCCTGCTTCGGCACCGACGCGGGGCCGCTTCCGCGCCGCAGTGCGTACAGCTCGGCGAGTGTCGTGGCCTCGCGGCCCAGTCCTTCCTCCGTACCCAGCCAGGCCACCGCCTCCTTGCGGGTCAGTGAGCCCACCTCGATCCTGGCGAGGCAGCGGCCGGGCCTGACCACGGCCGGATGGAGCCGCTCCAGGTCCTCGTTGGTGGTGACGCCCACCAGCACATTGCGGCCCTGTCCGAGCAGCCCGTCGGTGAGGTTCAGCAGCCGGGACAGCGCCTGGCCGGCGGTGTGCTTGGCCTCGCCGCGGATCAGCTCGTCGCAGTCCTCCAGCAGCAGCAGCCGCCACCGGCCCTTGGACGTGCCGTCGTCCTCGCCGATCGCGATGTCCATCAGATAGCCGACGTCGTTGAAGAGCCGCTCGGGGTCGAGCACGCAGTCGACCTGGCACCAGTCCCGCCACGAGCGCGCGAGCGTGCGCAGCGCGGACGTCTTGCCGGTGCCCGGTGGGCCGTGCAGCAGGAGCAGCCGGCCGGCGATGTCGTCGGGCGTGACGTTCATCAGCCGGTCCATGGCATCGGCCACCGGCGCCGTGTAGTTGCCGCGGACCTCGTCCCAGGTGCCGGCGGCGATCTGCCGGGTGGTGCGGTGCGGGCCGCGGCGCGGAGAGACGTACCAGAAGCCCATCGTCACGTTCTCGGGCTGGGGTTCGGGCTCGTCCAGGGCACCGTCCGTCGCCTGGTCGAGGATGCGCCGGGCCAGTTCCGGGCCGGTCGCGGTGACCGTGACATCGGCGCCGCGGTTCCACCGCGAGATGAGCAGCGTCCAGCCGTCGCCCTCGGCGAGCGTGGCGCTGCGGTCGTCGTCGCGGGCGGCGCGCAGCACCTTGGCGGCCGGGGGCAGCAGGGTCGCCCCGGCCTTGACGCGTTCCAGGGAGGAGCTGTGCGAGTACGGCTGCTCGCCCGTCGCGAAACGGCCGAGGAACAGCGCGTCGACGACATCCGACGGGGAATCGCTGTCGTCGACGGTGAGCCGGATCGGCAGAGCGGACTCGGGATTGGCGGACATGGCGCCCATGATCCGGCAAGGGGGTACCCGGCGCACCCGGGTTTCACTGCCTTGTTCCCCTTTCCCGGCAGTGTTCACGGAACTGACGCGGGCTCAAGGGGGCGCGGAGGGGAGCTCGAGTCACGGGAGCAACTTGGCATGCACACTTCCGATGAGGGTGCCGGTACTGCTACCACGGACTCGGCAGACCGGGCGGAGATCCCGTCGGTCGGTCCAAGGGAGGTTCCATGAAGATGTCCAGACTCGCGGCGCTCTCGTCCTCGCTCCTGCTCGGTGCCGTACTCGCTCTGACCGGAGCGGCCACCGCCAACGCCGCAACGTCTGTTCAGGCCGTCGACTACGTCGCCCTCGGCGATTCGTACTCCTCGGGTGTCGGGTCCGGCAGTTACGACAGTGCCAGTGGTGCCTGCAAGCGCAGCACCAAGGCGTATCCCGCCCTCTGGGCCGCCGCCAACTCGCCCGCCTCGTTCGCCTTCACCGCTTGCTCGGGCGCTCGTACGGGTGATGTGAAGGCCAATCAGCTCGGCCCCCTCAGCTCCTCGACCGACCTCGTCTCGATCTCCATCGGCGGCAATGACGCGGGCTTCGCCGACGTCATGACCACCTGTGTCCTCCAGTCCGAGGCCACCTGCCTCAACCGGATCGCCACGGCCCGCAGCTATGTCGACTCCACCCTGCCCGGCAACCTCGACTCGGTGTACTCGGCGATCCAGGCCAAGGCGCCGGCCGCCCGTGTCGTCGTTCTCGGATACCCGCGCTTCTACGAGATCGGCGGCACCTGCGCCGTCGGTCTGAGCGACAAGGTGCGCACCGCGATCAACGGGGCGGCCGACTACCTCAATGCGGCGACCGCCAAGCGCGCGGCCGACCACGGCTTCGCCTACGCCGACGTCGCGGGGACGTTCACCGGTCACGAGATCTGCTCCGGAAGTGCCTGGCTGCACAGCCTCAACTGGCTCAACATCGGCGAGTCCTACCACCCCACCGCCGCCGGACAGTCGGGCGGCTACCTGCCCGTCCTCGACTCGGCGGCCTGACGCCACCCACGCATGTGCCGGGCCCGTTCAGCCGTCTGACGGGCAGGAGACCCCTGTTCGCCGGGGTCTCCGTCCGGCGGGGCGCCAGGGCGGCCCGTGACGCCCGTGGCGGGACCATGGCCGGAGCGACGCCGTCCGTTTCCGTTCTGTCCAACTCGCCCTGAAATCAGGCAGATTCATAAGTGAGGTGTCAGCCCCCATACGTGTGTGCGCAATCCTGCGACCGGGATACACGAGTGTCGTCGCGGGGCGATAGGGTTAACCTGCCCGGGCCGGGTGCCCTCGTACGGGTGGGGAGTGACATGGAACAGATAGCGATGCGGAGCAGGCCGCGTGTGCCTGCCATCACATGCGGGAGCGGTGCGACGAGTTCGCGCCTCGACCGCCATCTCGCGGTGCTCGGCGGACCTGCCGTGCCGCAGCGGGAGGCCGCGGAGGCGACGTTGCTGATGCGCGAGCTCACCTCGCGCGATGCCGCCCACCGTCGTCGGAGCAAGAGCGCGCGGGTCTCGCTCTTCGCGCCGCTGCGACGGCTCCGGCGTTCGCTCTTCGGCAGCCGCCGCTGACCCGACGGCCCGTCACGACCGCTCATCCGGTCCTCCGCCCGGGCTCCCCGGCCAGGGGCCGTCGCCCGGCCCCCCGCTCGGGGCCGTGGGCGACCGCACCGTCCCGGCGCTGCGCTGCTGTCCGCCCTCCCGTCATCCCCAGGGCCCACAGCAGCGCTTCGGTGTGTTCGCGGGGCGCCGGAGGGTGACGGCCAGGGCCTTCGAAAGTACTTCGGCGCAGAACCACTTCTAGACTGTACGTATGTCCGAAAAGCGAGCCGCGCGCCTGAGCCCCGACGAACGAAGGGCCCAGCTGGTCGCCATCGGCCTGGACATGCTCGCCGACCGGTCGCTGGACGAACTCTCCACGGACGACGTGGCCCGGCGGGCCGGCATCTCGCGAGGGCTGCTCTTCCACTATTTCGACTCCAAGCGCGACTTCTACCGCGCCGTGGTGCAGCAGGAGTGCGACGACTTCGTCGCAGCCACGGAACCGGACCCCTCGCTGGGGCCCGTCCCCTGGCTGCGGTCGTTCATCGCCGGCTTCGTGCTGTACGTGCTGGAGCACCGCAAGGTCTATCTCGCCCTGGTCCGCGGTGCCGCGGGCAGTCACCCCGTGGTGGAGGACATCGTCGACGGAACCAGGGCCACCCTCGCCCGGCGGGTGGCGGAGGGGCAGCGGCGGCTCGGGATGCCGGACTCGCCGCGGCTGGCCGTCGCAGCCCGGGCCTGGACGGCGTTCGCGGAGGAGGCCGTGACCAGCTGGCCGCGCGGCGGACCGGACGCGTCGGCGGAGCTCGGAGCCTTCCTGGAGTCGAGCTTCATCAGCCTGCTCGGTGCCCTGGACCGGCCCTGTGTGCTGCCCCGGTGAGCGCCCGGTGCCCGGCGGTCATTCGCCGCCGCGCGCGTAACGCCGTACGGACAGCGGCACGAACACCGTGAGGAGCACCGCCGACCAGGCGAGCGTCCCGGCCACCGGGTGGGTGACCGGCCAGGCGGCGTCGGCCGCCGGGGGCGCGTTGCCGAACAGGTCGCGGGTGGCCGAGGCCATCGCGCTGATCGGGTTCCACTCCGCGACCGTCCGCAGCCAGTGCGGCAGATTGTCGGTCGGGATGTACGCGCTCGACAGCAGCGGCAGGACGAAGGTGGCACTGCCCAGCTGGCCCGCCGCCTCCTCGTTGCGGATCAGCAGGCCCAGCCAGCAGCCCACCCAGGACGTGGCGAAGCGGAACAGCAGCAGCAGCCCGAAGGCGCCCAGGGCGGCGAGCGGTCCGCCCTCGATCCGCCAGCCGACCGCGAGCCCGACCAGGGCCAGCGGGACCATGCCGACGGCCGTGGTCAGCAGGTCGGCGGCGGTCTGGCCGAACGGCACGGCGGGCCGGCTCATCGGCAGTGCGCGGAAGCGGTCCATCACCCCGCGGTGGCAGTCCTGCGCGGACTGGAACATCCCGGTCATGATGCCGCCCGCGGCTGTCGCGGCCAGCAGACCCGGCACCAGGAACGCGCGGTACTCCTGACCGGGCATGGCCAGTGCGCTGCCGAACACGTACCCGAAGAACAGCAGCATGGTGATCGGCATGGTCTGGGTCAGGATCACCACGCCCGGGGCCGCCTTGATCCGCTGCAGATGGCGGCCCAGCATGGCCAGGCCGTCGGCGACGGGGGTGCTTGTGGCGGGTGTGGCGGGCCGCTCGTGGACCAGTGTCGTGCTGCTCATGCTGCCGTCTCCTTCAGGGGCGGGGAGGTGCGGCCGTCGCCGCGGTCGGTCAGGCGGAGGAAGACCTCGTCGAGCGTGGGCGGGCGCAGGCTCGCGTCGACCAGCGGTACGCCCGCCGCGTCGAGTTCGCGGACGATACGGGGCAGGGTGAGCGTGGCGTCGGTCGCGACGGCGCCCACGGTGCGGCGCTCGTGGTCGAGCACCGGTTCGGTGCCGGTGAGCTGGTCGAGCACGCCGGCCGCCGGGACCAGTGCCGACTCATGGGCGACGACCACTTCGGCGTAACTGCCGATGCGGGACTTCAGCTCGGCGGGGGTGCCGCGGTGGGCGGCCCGGCCCCGGTCGATCAGCACGATGTCGTCGGCCAGCTGATCGGCCTCCTCCAGGTACTGCGTGGTGAGCAGCACGGTCGTGCCCCGGTCGGCCAGCTCCCGTACCGCCGCCCAGACCTGGTTGCGGCTGTGCGGGTCGAGACCGGTGGTCGGTTCGTCCAGGAAGAGCACCCGCGGGCGGGTCAGCAGGCTGGCGGCGAGGTCGAGGCGGCGGCGCATGCCGCCCGAGTAGGTGCGGGCCGGGCGGTCGGCCGCCTCGGTCAGCTCGAAGCGGTCCAGGAGCTCGTCGGCGCGGGCGCGTGCCGTCTCGCCGCGGAACCGCTGCAGCTTGGCGAAGAGCCGCAGGTTCTGCCGGCCGGACAGTTCGCCGTCGACCGAGGTGTCCTGCCCGGTGACGCCGATCGCCGCGCGCACCGCGCCCGCCTCGCGCATCACGTCGTGGCCCGCGACCAGGGCGCTGCCGCCGTCCGGCGCCGTCAACGTGGTGAGCACCCGGACGGCGGTGGTCTTGCCCGCGCCGTTCTGCCCCAGCACTCCGCAGACGGTGCCCTCGGCGACCACGAGATCGAGCCCGCGCAGCGCGTGGACATCGCCGTAGCGCTTCTCCAGACCTTCACTAAGTACAGCGTACGTAGTTGTCATACGGCCCACCGTATCGCACTACGTACGGTGTACGTAACTACGATGGTGGGCGAGGTGATGATCGATGGTGGGGCGACCCGCTGTACCCGAAGTGATCTGGGCGCGCCCCGAGCGCGCGGGCCGGGGCCCCAGGCCCGCGTTCAGCCGAGCGGACATCGCGGCGGCCGCCGTCCGTATCGCCGATGCGGAGGGCTTCGACGCGGTGTCCATGCGCAAGGTCGCGGCGGAGCTCGGCTGCGGCACGATGTCGCTCTACAACTACGTGCCGCGCAAGGAGGACCTGCACGAGCTGATGCTCGACGCGGTCAGCGGCGGGTACGAGTTTCCCGAGCCGTCCGGCGACTGGCGCGCCGACCTCGTCGCGCTCGCCCATCAGGCCCGCGCGATGATGCACCGCCACACCTGGGTGCCCCGGCTGATGTCACCCGTGTACGGCTTCAGTCCGAACGCCCTGCGGTACCTGGAGTACGCGCTCAGCTGTCTGGACGGGGTCGACGCGCGGTTCGGCGAGAAGATGGAACTGATCGCGATGGTCAACGGTGTAGTCACCACCTATGTGTCCAGCGAGATCGCGATGGCGGAGCGCAGCCGGTCGCTGCCCTGGTCCGAGGAGCAGGAGAACGCCGTGCGCACCGGCTATCTGATCAGCCAGATCGCGACCGGGAAGTATCCGCGGATGGCGGCCGGATTCGCCGAGGACCCCGGACCGATCGACATGGACGGGGTCTTCGACCGGGCGCTCGGCCGGGTGCTTGACTCCTTCGACCGGTAGCAGCCGGGTCCGGGCGCCCCGTCACAGCAGCGCGAACTGCCCGTCCGGGCCCTCCTCCTGATGACCGAGCACCGACGCGGGCCGCCGGGCCGTGGCCGCGACGGGCAGGACGCCCGCCGCCCGGAGGTCGGCGGCCGTGATCTGCGGGCCGTCGGCAAGGCCCTCCTGCCGGGGCCGGAGTCCATCCAACAGGGCGAGCAGGGTGATCAGTTCCAGCAGCTCCGAGGTCCACTCCTGGGGCCAGGCCCGGGGTCGGACCGCCTCCAGGCCGTCCACGCCCTCCGCGCCGGCCGCCGACCGCCGCTCGAACCAGAGCTCCAGCATCCGGACCCCGCCCACCCGGAACTCCCACGCCCCGGCCGGCACCGGCGAGATGCGACCCGTCCCCAGCGTGAGCGTCTCGCCGTCCGGGTCGTACGCCAGCCCGGCCGGTACGGGCGGAACCGCGGCCCGCACATAGGGCCGCCGCCCACCCGGCAGCCGCGGGCGCTCCCCGCCGCGGGCACCCCGCAGCTGCAACCGCAGCAGCTCCTGGCCCAGCTCCACCCCCGTCGACCAGCGCGCGGTGTCGGCGGGCAGGGGGACCACGCATCCGGCGGGGGAGTGGCGGGCCGCCGCGAGCGTCCACGCCAGCACCGAACGGGCGGTCACCGAGTCCCCGTGGCGGGCGCGCAGCAGGGCGAGCAGCCCGGGGGCCAGATTGGGCTCGTGGCCGTCGGGGCGTCGGTACAGCGGCCGGATCCGGCCGGGCCGGCCCGCGGGGGAGTGGCCGTCCGGCAACAGCGCCGTCACGGACAGGGCGGGGCCGGTCTCCTGGGGTACGTACCCGTGCTCCACGGCGAAGAGCTGGTGCCCGTCGGCGACCCGCCACAGCTCGGGGCGGGCGGCGTCGATCAGCCGGTGGTCGGGGAGCAGCCACTGCTCGTCGAACGGGCCGTGCGCGATCCGTACGGGCTCGGGGCACGGTCCCTCCTCGCGGGCGAACCGGCCGGTGCCGGTGGCCTGGCCGGGCAGTGCCGCCACCGCGGTCCGCGGGGTACGGGAACGGGTCGCCCGGAACAGCCGCTCGCGTTCGCCGGCCGGGGCCCGCACCAGCCGCTCCCAGCGCGCTCTGAGGGAGGCGGCATCGGGGGCGATCACCCAGGGGCGGCCGGTGCGCAGCGGCCGTACGGACCAGGGCATGAGGTCGTCGAGGAGCGGGGCGCCCGCGTCCTGGCCGTCACCGGAGCCGCCCGCCGCCCGTGCTGCCACCGTGTCGTCCTCCCCGTCGCCACGTCCGCCCGCCTTCCCGGGCATCGTAGCCGCGCCCGTGCGGCGCGAGGCAGGGCGTCAGCGCGCTCCCAAGGTGCGCCAGTGCGCTTCCAGCGGTGGTCAGTGCGCTTCCACGGTGACCGAGAAGGAGAACCGGTCGCCCCGGTAACGGATCTGCGCCACGTCGACCACCTGACCGCTCTCGTCGTACGTGACGCCCGTGTAGAACAGGATCGGGCTCAGCAGCGGGACCTGGAGGAGCTTGGCGGTGGCCGGGTCGGCCAGGCGCGCCTCGACCGTGTCGGTGATGCGCGCGATACGGACGCCGACCCGGTCGCGCAGCACCTTGGTCATCGGCCAGCGTTCGAGATCGGCGACGTCCAGGCGGGCCGCGATCTCGGGACGCACCACGTTCTCCGCCCAGTTGGTGGGCTCGTCGCTGTCCCCGTCGCGGCGCAGCCGGCGGTAGCTGACCACCTCCGCGCAGTCGGGGAAGTACTCGGTGAGTTCACCCGGCACGGCGACCGGGCCGTGGCCGAGCACCGCGGTCCGCTCGCCCGACTGCTGGGCCACGATCGCGTCGATCGAACCCAGCAGCCGGACCGGTGACACCCGGCGGGCGCGCGGCTCGATGAAGGTGCCGCGCCGCCGGTGCCTGCTGATCAGCCCTTCCGTCTCCAGCTCCTTGAGCGCCTGGCGCATCGTCAGGACGCTGACGCCGTAGTGCGCGGCGAGCTGCTCCTCGGTCGGCAGCCGCGCCGATGCGTCCTTGGCGCGGCCCAGTATCGAGGCGCGCAACGACTGCGAGACCTGGTACCACAGCGGCAGCTTGCGGTTCAGGACCAGCGAGTCGGGGGCGAAGGCCGGCCCCGGGGAGATCTTGGGCGTCTGAGGCACCTGGGGCCTTTCGTTCGGATCGGGCCGGATCGGGGAGCGGCGTCGTCGCCTACGGCCTGAAGTTGCGGCTCAGACCCTGCCACACGTCGTCGTAGCCGTGCTGCAGATGTCCGGCGGTCGCCGCCTGCCCGGTCGCCGTCACCGGCCAGCGGGTCTCGAACATGAAGGCGAGGCCGTCGTCGATCTTCTGCGGCTTCAGCTCCGCCTCGCTGGCCCGGTCGAAGGTCTCCCGGTCCGGGCCGTGCGCCGACATCATGTTGTGCAGCGAGCCGCCGCCCGGGACGAAACCGCCCTTGCCGGCCGTCTTCGCGTCGTACGCGCCCTCGATCAGGCCCATGTACTCGCTCATCACATTGCGGTGGAAGTACGGCGGCCGGAAGGTGTCCTCGCCGACCAGCCAGCGCGGCGCGAAGACGACGAAGTCGACACCCGCCAGACCGGGGGTGTCGGACGGCGACGTCAGCACCGTGAAGATCGACGGGTCGGGGTGGTCGTAGCTGATCGAGCCGATGACATTGAAGCGGTGCAGGTCGTAGACGTAAGGGGTGTGGTTGCCGTGCCAGGCGACCACATCGAGCGGCGAGTGGTCGTAGGTCGCCGACCAGAGGTTCCCGCAGAACTTGTTGACCACCTCCACCGGGCGGTCGTCGTCCTCGTACGCGGCGACGGGGGCGAGGAAGTCCCGGGCGTTCGCCAGGCCGTTGGCGCCGATCGGGCCGAGGTCGGGGAGGGCGAACGGCTGGCCGTAGTTCTCGCAGACATAGCCGCGGGCGGTGGCGTCGAGCAGCTCCACCCGGAAACGGATGCCGCGCGGGATCAGCGCGATGTGCCCCGGCTCGGCACGCAGCAGGCCCAGTTCGGTACGGAGCAGCAAACCGCCGCGCTCCGGGACGATCAGCAGCTCGCCGTCCGAATCGCTGAACACCCGGTCCGTCATGGACGAATCGGCGTGGTAGAGATGCACGGCCATGCCGGTGCGCTGCGTCGCGTCGCCGTTGCCGCCGAGGGTCCACAGGCCCGCCAGGAAGTCCGTCCCGGGCGCGGGCTCGGGGAGCGGATCCCAGCGCAGCCGGTTGGGGTCGGGCACGGATTCGGTGAACGGGGCGGTCCGGATCGCCCCGTTGCCGATCCGGACGAACGGGGGATGAGCAGCCGACGGACGGATCCGGTAGAGCCAGGAACGGCGGTTGTGGGCGCGCGGTTCGGTGAACGCCGAGCCGCTCAGCTGCTCCGCGTAGAGCCCGAGGGGCGCGCGCTGGGGGGAGTTGCGGCCGTGCGGCAGTGCCCCCGCAACCGCCTCCGAGCTGTGCTGATTGCCAAAACCGGCGGAATGCTCAAGCGCTTCCGCCGTCTTCCTCGCCTGCTCGATGCCGCTCATGTGCGCTCCCGGTGCCGAAGAAATCCTATGGGTAACCGTAGGAATCGGATCGGGGTGAGTCAACGGCATTCGTGACGCACGGGGGCTCCATGGGGTTCCCCGGGGGTTCCAAATGTGTGATGCACGGGGGGTTCAAAAAGTTGAACAATGCTCTACTCTCCCGCACATGTCGTGGACACGAAGACTTCTGGTGGTACTGGCGGCGCTCGCCGCCGCCCTGCTCGCGGCCCCGGCCGCCCAGGCGCACGAGGAACGTCCGGTCACCCTGCCCGACGGCACCGGCAGCGTCCCCGTGTACCGCACCGGCGAGCCCGATCTGCTGGTCTGCAAGAGCGACCGGGCGGACTTCGAGCGCCGCGTGTCCCGCTTCCCCGAGGGGCTGCGGACCCGGAACCTGAAGCTCTTCGAACGGTGCCGGAAGTCCGGCTACCGCCACCTGCAACAGGCGGTCGACGCGGTCGACCGGCCCGGCATGAACATCGCCGTCCTGCCCGGCCTGTACGAGGAGGAGCCCTCGCTGCCCAAGCCGACGGGGGAGTGCGCCCGGCTGAAGGCGCCCAAATCCCAGCTCGGCTACCAGATCCTGTCGTACGCCCAGCAGGCGCGGTGCCCGCACAACCAGAACCTGGTGGCGATCCTCGGCAAGAAGAACCTCCAGATCGAGGGCACGGGCGCCGAGCGCACGGACGTGGTCGTCGACGCCAAGTACCAGAAACTCAACGCGATCCGCGCGGACGGCTCCGACGGCATCTACTTCCGGAACTTCACCGCCCAGCGCACCACCTTCAACTCCCTGTACGTCCTGGCCCAGGACGGCTTCATCATCGACTCCGTCCTCACCCGGTGGAACGACGAGTACGGCTTCCTGACCTTCGCCAGCGACCACGGGCTGTACAAGAACTGCGAGTCGTACGGGAACGGCGACTCCGGCATCTACCCCGGCAGCGCCTCGAACATCAACGACGCGTACGGCTACGACGTGCCGCGCTACTCCATCGAGATCACCGGCTGCCGCAGCCACCACAACATGGTCGGCTACTCCGGCACCGCGGGCGACTCCGTCTATGTCCACGACAACGAGTTCGACCACAACATGGGCGGCGCCTCGATGGACAGCGCCTTCCCCGGTCACCCCGGACTGCCGCAGAACCACGCCCGCTTCGAACGCAACCTGATCCACGACAACAACGCCGACTACTACCCCTACGTCGCCGACGGCACCTGCGCCAAGCCGCCCGTGGACCGCGGCTACGAGGAGGGCGTCGTCTGCCCGCAGATCTCCATGCCGCCCGGCTCCGGCATCATCACCGCGGGCGGCAACTGGAACCTGTACGAGAACAACTGGATCTACGGGCAGCAGCGCGCCGCCTTCGTCCTGACCGCCGTCCCCGCCTTCATCCGCGGTGAGGACGCGCTGTCCAAGCAGGCCGACACCTCGCACCACAACCGGTACGCGGGCAACCACCTCGGCAAGGACAAGGCGGGCAACTCCCGGCCCAACCGCACCGATGTGTGGTGGGACGGCCAGGGCGAGGGCAACTGCTGGCAGTCGGACGCCGGGGCGTCCTCCCCGCGCGCCCTGCCCACCTGCGGTTCCGAACGCGGCGCCGTGTCCGGGTCCACCGACCGGCTCGTCGGTGAACCGGTCAAGCTCGCCCAACTGCTGGTCTGCGCCGACTACAACGTGCAGGCGCGCCGGCTGCCGGCCGGCTGCGACTGGTACGGGGCGCGGGGCATCGAGCGCATCGAGGTGCAGGTGGCGCTGGCGGTCGCGGTGGTGCTCGCGCTGGTCGGCGGGGTGCTGTGGTGGCGCAGGCTGCGCGGCAGCCGGCTCGCCACGGTGGTCACGGGGCTCGGCGCGATCGGCCTCGGGCTCGACGTGGCCGGATCGACGATGGGGCTGGCCGCCTCCTATGTGCCCGCGCTGGCGCTGCTGCTGACGGGGGTGTGGTGGACCGGGATCGGCCTCGTGCTCCGGAGGGAACGGCCATGGCTGGGCTGGACCACGGTGGTGCTGGGCGCGCTCACGCTGCTGGACGCCGTGGACAAGGCCGTGTTCATGATCCCGTGGATTCCGCTCAGCCCGGCCTGGGTGCGTGGACTGCTCGGCGTGGTCTGGGTGGTGTGGGCCGTGGTCGCCGCGGCCCGCCATGGCGAGCGGGACACCACTGACGCCTCGGGTTCCCCGGACGCGTCCGATGCCCCGGGTTCCCAGGATGCGCCGGCCGAAGGGCCGGTCCCGCGTTCCGCGCAGGCCACTGCTCCTGCCCCTGCGCCCGCCTCGGAAGGAGACGCGTCGTGAAGCGTTCCCACAGGCCCCTGCGGGCCGCTCGGCCGAACCCGGCCAGTCGGCCGAACCCGGCCGCTCGGCCGCGCCGGGCCGCCCGGCCGGTCGTGGCCGCCGTCACCCTGCTCACCGCGGGCGCCCTCGTCTTCGGGGCGAGCGCCTGTGGCGGGCGGGCCACCACCCATCACAAACCCGGCACCAGCCATGAGCAGGCCGGCGGCAGCGTCGGCAGGCTGCTCGCCGCCGACGACGGCTCCGGCAGCCGGCTGCGCCAGGTCGACGCCGAGGGCGCCCCCGCGGTGACGGTCGCCGTACGGCCGGACTCCGAGGACGGGTGGAACGTCCACCTCTCCGTACGGAACTTCAGGTTCACCCCGGACAGCGTGGGCGGCGCCGCCCTCCTCGGGCGCGGCCACGCCCGGCTGTTTCTCGACGGCCACCCCCTCGCCCGCGTCTACGGCTCCTGGTACCACCTCCCCGCCTCCCTCGTCCGCGGTGCCGGTGGCGGCACCCGCCTCACCGCGCGGCTCTACGCCGACGACCACACCGCCTGGGCCGTGAACTCCGCCCCCGTCCAGGCCACCACCTCCCTCTCCCCGGCCACCCCTTCCGGAGCGGCCACCGCCCCGGAAGAGGGCGGCTCCGCAACACCCCGCCCCGACACGACACTTGAGATCGCCGTCTCCCACGGCAAGGTCAGCCCCGACCCCGGCCGCACCGAGATCAAGAAGGGCCGGACCGTCGAGCTCCGGGTCCGCAGCGACCGTGCCGACACCCTCCATGTCCACGGCTACGACAAGGAGGCCCGGCTGCCCGCGGGTAAGACCGTCACCCTGACCTTCACCGCCGACCGCAGCGGGCTCTTCGAGGTCGAGACCCATGAGTCCGACCTGCTCCTGACCCAACTCGTCGTACGGTGAGCGTCCTCGCCCATGGCATCGGCGCCCAGCACGACCTGCCGCTGTCCCCCTTCTACGCCTTCGCCGGTGCCTTCGCCGCGCTCTTCGTCTCCTTCCTCGCGCTCGGCCTGCTCTGGTCCGCCTCCCGGTTCCGCGGCGACCGGGCGGGCCGACCGCTCCCGTCCGCCGTCCAGCGCCTCGCCGACGCCCGCCCCACCCGTATCGCCCTGCGGGCACTCGGCCTCGCCGCCGCCCTGTACGTCACGCTCCAACTCCTCCTCGGCCCGGACGACCCGGACCGCAACCCGGGCCCCGGCGCCGTATACGTACTCCTCTGGGTCGGGCTGGTCCCGGCCTCGCTCCTCCTCGGTCCCGTCTGGCGGCTGATCAACCCGCTGCGCACCGTCCACCTCCTCGTCTGCCGTGCCCTGGGCCGCGACCCCACCGGGGGCCGTCCCCTTCCCGTACGGCTCGGTCTGTGGCCCGCCGCTGCCGGGCTCCTCGCCTTCACCTGGCTCGAACTCGTCGCCCCCGATCCCGCGTCGACCACCGCCCTCCTGCTCTTCCTCTCCCTCTACGCCGCCGTCCACCTCGCGGGCGCCACCCGCCACGGCGCCGGATGGTTCGACCGGGCGGACGCCTTCGAGGTCTACTCGGGGCTGCTCGCCCGGCTCTCCCCGCTGGGCCGCCGCCCCGCCGACCGCCGCCTCGTGTTCCGCTCCCCGTTCAACGGACTCGACGCCACCCCGCAGGCCCCCGGACTCGTCGCCACCGTCTGCGTCATGCTCGGCTCCACCGCCTACGACGGCTTCTCCGACTCCCCTTCCTGGATCACCACCGTCCAGACCTCACCCCTGGGCCGCACCACCGCGGCCACGCTCGGACTCCTGGGCGCCGTCGTCCTCGTCGCCACCCTCTATGCCCTCTGTGCCGGTGCCGTCCGGCTGATCTCGGGTCGACTGCGCCACCCCCTCACCGCCTTCGCCCACTCGCTCGTCCCGATCGCCCTCGGCTATCTGATCGCCCACTACTTCACACTCTTCGTCACCGAAGGTCCACGTACAGTCATGGTGGCATTCGGCACTGACAATCCGTCCCCGCCCGAGCCGCCCCTGGGCCCCGGCGGTGTCGCCACGCTCCAGGTCGCCGCGATCGTCCTCGGTCACGTACTCGGCGTCATCGCCGCCCACGACCGCTCCGTACGCCTCTTCCCGTCCGGCCGTGCCGTCGCGGGACAACTCCCGCTGCTGGTCCTGATGATCACGTACACCATCGGCGGGCTGTCACTGCTCATCGCGTGAGAACCGCGCCGGGGGCCAGTGGTCACCCGCCCGCCGACGGCACCGGAACCCACCGGCCGCCCGCCGTCGACCCACCGGCCGTCCCCCGCAGAGGAGACCCACGGCATCATGGAGCCCGTGCCCCATGCGAACACGAACCTCCGCCGCGCCCCTGTGCAGCAGCGCAGCGCCGAGCGCCTCGCCCGGATACTCGACGCCTGCGCCGAACTCCTCGACGAGACCGGCTACGAGCAGTTGTCCACCCGGGCCGTGGCCATCCGTGCCGGGGTCCCCATCGGCTCCGTGTACCGGTTCTTCTCCAACAAGCGCGCATTGACCGATGCGCTGGCTCGGCGCAATCTGGACAGCTATGCCGAACGCATCACCGCCCGCCTGGCCGTCATCCCGACCACGGACTGGCGCAGCGCCATCGATGCCGTGCTGGACGAATACCTGGCGATGAAGCGCTCCGTGGCCGGATTCGCTCTCGTCGACTTCGGTGCGGCGGCCCCCGAGGAGGACCCCGCCAACGACGCCAACCGGCGGGTCGCCGGCCGGCTCGCCGAACTCCTCTCCGGGCACCTGGGCGGCGCCGTGGACGAGGATCTGTCGCGCACCGTCCTGGTCTGCGTCGAGGCCGCCGACGCCCTCCTCCAACTCGCCTTCCGCGCCGACCCGTCGGGTGACCGGGCCATCGTCGCCGAGACCCGCATCCTGCTCCGGGCCTACCTGGCACGCGTCCTGGACTGACCGCGCGGCGCCGTCCGGCCTCCCCCGGCAACCTTGTCGCGACAATGCCTCCCCGCCGTGCGTACCGGTCGGTATGCTCGCCGTGCTTGCCCACGTACGCGCGCCACCGCTGTCGCCGCCCCGGGGAGGGCCCATGTCGCACGACCCCAGCAGCCCCCGTACCGCCCTGCGCATCTGCCCCCTCTGCGAGGCCACCTGCGGGCTCAGCCTCACCCTCGAGGGGACCAGGGTCACCGGCGCCCGGGGCGACCGGGAGGACGTCTTCAGCCGTGGCTTCATCTGCCCCAAGGGCGCATCCATCGGAGGTCTGGACGCCGACCCCGACCGGCTGCGCACCCCCCTCGCCCGCCGGGACGGCGTTCTGACGGAGGCGACCTGGAGCGAGGCGTTCGACGCGATCGCCCGCGCTCTGCCCGCCCTGACCGAGGAGCACGGGCAGCAGGCGGTCGGCGTCGTCCTCGGCAACCCGAACGTGCACACCGTGGCCGGTGCGCTGTACCCGTCCGCGCTGCTCTCCGCCCTGCGCACCCGGGCCCTGTTCACCGCGAGCACCCTCGACCAGATGCCCAAGCACGTCTCCAGCGGACTGCTCTTCGGGGATCCGAACGCCATCCCGGTGCCCGACCTCGACCGCACCGGCCATCTGCTGCTCCTCGGCGCCAACCCGCTCGAATCCAACGGCAGCCTCTGCACCGCCCCCGACTTCCCCGGCAGGCTCAAGGCGCTGCGCCGCCGCGGCGGCACCCTCACCGTCGTCGACCCGCGCCGCACCCGCACCGCCCGCCTCGCCGACCGGCACGTCGCCGTCCGCCCCGGCACCGACGCCCTCCTCCTTGCCGCGCTCGCCCATGTCCTGTTCGACGAGAAGCTCACCGACGCCGACGCCGACGCCGACGCCGACGCGCTCGCCCGGCATGTCGAAGGGCTCGACGAAGTGGCGGATGCCCTGGCGGAGTTCACGCCCGAGGCGGTCGCCGCGGCCTGTGGCGTGGACCCCGCCACCATCCGCACGATGGCCCGCGAACTGGCCGCGGCCCCCACCGCCGCCGTCTACGGACGCATCGGCAGTTGCACCGTCGAGCACGGCACCCTCGCCAGCTGGCTCGTCGACGTACTCAACATCCTCACCGGCAATCTCGACCGCCCCGGCGGCGCGCTCTTCCCGCTCTCCGCCACCGCCCGCGCCCCCCGCCCCGCCGCACCCGGCAAGGGCTTCGCACTCGGGCGCTGGACAAGCAGGGTCTCCGGCCACCCCGAGGCCAAGGGCGAACTGCCCGTCGCCGCGCTCGCCGAGGAGATCGAGACGCCGGGGGAGGGCCGAATCCGCGCCCTGATCGTCCTCGCCGCCAACCCCGTGCTCTCCGCACCCGACGGCGACCGGCTCGACCGGGCCCTCGCCGGACTCGACTTCATGGTCAGCGTCGACCCGTATCTCAACGAGACCTCGCTCCACGCACATGTGGTGCTGCCCCCGCCGCCGCCCTCGCAGAGCGCCCACTTCGACTTCGCGTTCAATGCCCTCGCCGTGCGCAACCAGGTCCGCTACACCCGGCCCGCCGTACCCCTGGAGGACGGCCTGCTCGACGAGAGCGAGATCCTGGCCCGGCTGGTCCTCGCCGTCTCCGGGATGCACGGGGCCGACCCGTCCGCGGTGGACGCCATGGTCATCGACCGGATGCTGACCAGGGCCGTGGCCGACCCGCACTCGCCCGTGCACGGCAGGAGCCCCGCCCCGCTCGCCGCCGCCCTCACCGGCCGTACCGGACCCGAACGCCGCCTCGACCTGATGCTCCGCCTCGGCCCGTACGGCGAAGGCTTCGGTGCCGACCCCGACGGCCTCACCCTGGAGCGCCTGCTCGACCATCTGCACGGCATCGACCTCGGACCGCTCCGGCCCCGGATCCCGGAGGTCCTGACCACCCGCAGCGGGCGCATCAAAATCCTCCCCGAACCGATCGCCGCCGATCTGCCGAGACTCCGCCACGCGCTGACCGGCCGGGGCGGACCGGACACGCTCGTCCTCGTCGGTCGCCGCCATCTGCGTTCCAACAACAGCTGGATGCACAACATCGCCGAGCTGAGCGGCGGCTCGAACGTCTGCACCCTGCAGATGCACCCCACCGACGCGGCCCGGCTGGGACTGGTGGACGGCGCCCCGGCCACCATCGCGTCGGACGGCGGCGCGGTGACCGCCCCGGTCGAGATCACCGACGGCGTACGGCCCGGAGTGGTGAGCCTCCCGCACGGGTGGGGCCACCATCGCCCCGGCACCCGGCACCCGGCACCCGGCACCCGGCTCTCCGTCGCCGCGGCCCGACCCGGTGTCAACGTCAATCAGCTGCTCGACGGCACCCGGCTCGACCCGCTCTCCGGCACCGCCGTGCTCAACGGGTTCCCGGTGACGGTGACACCCGCCACGACGCCCGAGCCCGTGGCGACAGCAGGTCCGTCGACAGGTCCATCGACAGGGGCGCCGGTGGGGGCGCCGGTTGTGCCCAAGCCATGACCCCTGTGTTGACCTGGGGTTTTGCTCGTATTGCTCGCATGTCAACATCTTGTTAACGCTGCGAGACGCGCCCTAACGTCATCCGCACCGCCGAGTCCGGTGGGAGTTCAAGGGTGAGCGATAGGTATCCACATGCTGACAATCCTCGGCTTCGCCATGATTGCGACCTTCCTGGTCCTGATCATGATGAAGAAGATGTCGCCGATCGCGGCGTTGGTCCTGATTCCCGCGCTGTTCTGCGTCGCCGTCGGGCAGGGCGCGAAGCTCGGTGACTACGTCATCGAAGGCGTCGGCAATCTGGCCCCGACCGCCGCGATGCTGATGTTCGCCATCGTCTACTTCGGCGTGATGATCGACGTCGGCCTCTTCGACCCGATCGTGCGGGGCATCCTGCGCTTCTGCAAGGCCGACCCGATGCGGATCGTGGTCGGTACCGCGGTGCTCGCCGCCATCGTCTCCCTCGACGGTGACGGCTCCACCACCTTCATGATCACCGTCTCGGCGATGTATCCGCTCTACAAGCGCCTCAAGATGAGCCTGGTCGTGATGACCGGTGTCGCCGCCACGGCGAACGGCGTCATGAACACCCTTCCCTGGGGCGGCCCCACCGCCCGCGCCGCCACCGCGCTCAAGCTCGACGCGGGCGACATCTTCGTCCCGATGATCCCGGCGCTCGGCATCGGACTGGTCGCGGTTCTGCTCCTCGCCGTCGTGCTGGGCCGGCGCGAGCGCAAGCGGCTCGGCATGCTCACCCTGGACGAGGTGCTGGCCACCGAGCCGGCCACGGAGTCGGAGACCGTTCTCGTCGGGGCGGGCGGCGGCAGCGACCGTACCCGCAAGAACTCCGGCGGAGCCGGTACGGGTACGGGTACGGGCACGGGTGCGGACCGCGACGCGGCGGAGAACGCGGGAGCGAACGAGAACGAGGGCTTCAAGGGCCTGGACCCGAACCGGGCCACCCTGCGCCCCAAGCTCTACTGGTTCAACGCGGGCCTCACCATCGCCCTGCTCACCGCGATGATCATGGAACTGATGCCGATCCCGGTGCTCTTCCTGCTCGGCGCGGCCCTCGCCCTCACCGTCAACTTCCCCCACATGCCCGACCAGCGGGCCCGGATCGCCGCCCACGCCGACAACGTCCTCAATGTCTCCGGCATGGTCTTCGCGGCTGCCGTCTTCACCGGCGTCCTCACCGGCACGGGCATGGTCGAGCACATGGCCGACTGGCTCGTCGGCGCGATCCCCGGCGGCATGGGTCCGCACATGGCGATCGTCACCGGCATCCTCAGCATCCCGCTGACGTACTTCATGTCGAACGACGGCTTCTACTTCGGCGTCGTCCCGGTGCTCGCCGAGGCGGGTGCCGCCCACGGTGTCTCCCCGCTGGAGATCGCCCGCGCCTCCCTGGTCGGCCAGCCCCTGCACATGTCGTCCCCGCTCGTCCCGGCCGTCTATGTGCTCGTCGGCATGGCGAAGGTCGAATTCGGCGACCACACCAGGTTCACCGTCAAGTGGGCCGCGCTCACCTCGCTGGTGGTCCTCTGCGCCGGCCTCCTGTTCGGCATCATCTGACCGTGCGCACCGTCCAGGAACCCGGCAGGAGCTGGCTGCTGCGCCTCGTCATCGTCTTCGCCTTCGCGCAGGGGGCGGTGTCGATGGCACGGCCCGCCGTCTCCTGCCGGGCTCTTTCGCTCGGCGAATGGGGTCTCCCCTGCTCGAACGGAGTTGAGAGCTTGGGGAAGAGCGCGCCATCGGTGTGATCGCCGGGGTGTACGCGCTCTTCCCGCTCTTCGCCGCCGCCCCGCCCGGGCGCCGGACCGACCACGGTCGCTGCGCGCCCCTGCTGCCCTTCGGTGTCGTCCTGATCGCGGGCGGCTGCGCCTGAGCGGCCGGGCGGGCCGCTGACCGCGATGGCCGCCTGGAGCGGGGTGATGGGGCTCGGCCACCTCTGCTTCGTCATCGGCACCCAGTCGATCGTCGCCCGCCAGTCCGCCCCGGCCGAACAGGACCGCAACTTCGGGCACTTCACCATCGGCGCCTCCCTCGGCCGGCTCATCGGCCCGATCGCCGCGGGGTACCTGATCTCCGAGCGGGACGGCGCCATGGCCCGTACGAGCGCACTCGCCCAGGCCGCCCCGCCGGAGGCCCGGTCCACCGCGCTCGCACTCCGGCTGACCGGAAACCGTCTGGGGCAGGTCGCGGCCCCCGCGTCCGCCGGGCCGATCGCCGGGGTGGCGGGCACCGCGGCGCCGTTCGTCATGCTCGGCGCCCTCCTGATCGCGGCGGCGGGGCTGGGCGTACGCGGCGGGCGGGCCCGGAAGGCCGGTGGAGCCCCGGCCGTACCGGCACCCAGGCCCCGGCCGCGCTCCACCGACCTGAACCGCAGCTGACGCCGACCGCGCCCGCCACCTGACGCCGACCGCGCCCGCCACCTGGCACCGACCGCGCCCGCCACCTGGCACCGACCGCGCCCGCCACCTGGCACCGACCGCGCCCGCCGCCCGGCACCTGCCGCGCCTGACACCTTGCTGCCGCTGGAACCCGGCCGTTGACCTCAAGTCCACTGGAGGTCGTACGTTCCTCCCATGAGCATGGAAACCACGGCGTGGACACAGCTCCACAACGTCATGAACGCGCAAGCGGACCGACGCCCCTTCGACCGGACCACCCTGCGGCGCATCGCCGCGTTCGCCCGCCCGCACCGGCGCCGGGTCGCCCTCTTCCTGATCCTGAGCGTGGCGACGGCGCTGCTCGCGGTCGCCACCCCCGTCCTCGCCGGCCGCGTCGTGAACGCCATCGTGGCCGGCAAGGAGTCGGGCACCGTCACCCGGCTGTCCCTCCTCATCGCCGTGATCGCCGTCGCGGAGGCCACGCTCGGCCTGGTCAGCCGCTGGCTCTCGGCCAATCTCGGCGAGGGCCTGATCCTCGATCTGCGCACCGCCGTCTTCGACCATGTGCAGCGCATGCCGGTCGCCTTCTTCACCCGGACCCGCACCGGCGCGCTCGTCAGCCGCCTCAACAACGACGTCATCGGAGCCCAGCGCGCCTTCAGCAACACGCTCTCAGGGGTCGTCAGCAACGTCGTGACGCTGCTGCTCACCCTCGGCGTCATGCTCTCCATCTCCTGGCAGATCACCGTCCTCGCCCTGGTGCTGCTGCCGGTGTTCGTGCTGCCGGCCCGGCGGATGGGCACCCGGATGGCGAGGCTCCAGCGGGAGGCCGCGGCCCACAACGCCGCCATGGGAACCCGGATGACCGAGCGCTTCTCCGCACCCGGCGCCACCCTGATCAAACTCTTCGGCCGCCCCGCCGACGAGTCCGACGAATTCGCCGTCAGGGCCGGCCGGGTGCGCGACATCGGCGTACGCACGGCCATGGCCCAGTCCGCGTTCATCACCGCCCTCACCCTCGTCTCCGCGCTGGCGCTCGCCCTGGTCTACGGGCTCGGCGGGTTCTACGCACTGCGCGGGCAGCTCGACGCGGGCGCGGTCGTGGCCCTGGCCCTCCTGCTGACCCGGCTGTACGCACCGCTCACCGCACTCGCCGGGGCGCGGGTCGAGGTGATGAGCGCGCTCGTCAGCTTCGAGCGGGTCTTCGAGGTCCTCGACCTCAAGCCGCTCATCGACCAGAAGCCGGACGCCCGCGCGGTCCCGGACGGACCGGTGTCCGTCGAGTTCGACCAGGTGCGGTTCGGCTACCCCTCCGCCGACAAGGTCTCGCTCGCCTCGCTGGAGGACGTCGCGAGCCTCGACACCCGCGGCGGCGACGAAGTCCTGCGCGGGGTCTCCTTCCGCGCCGAACCCGGCCAGACGGTGGCACTCGTCGGCTCGTCCGGCGCGGGCAAGTCGACCATCGCCCAACTGCTGCCGCGGCTGTACGACACGGACGAGGGCGCGGTACGCATCGGCGGCGTCGACGTACGCGACCTGACCGCCGACACCCTGCGCGACACCCTCGGCATGGTCACCCAGGACGGCCACCTCTTCCATGAGTCGGTGCGCGCCAACCTGCTGCTCGCCCGCCCCGGAGCCACCGAGGAGGACCTCTGGGACGCGCTGCGCCGGGCCCGCCTGGACGGTCTCGTCGCCTCGCTGCCCGACGGGCTCGACACCGTCGTCGGCGAACGCGGCTACCGGCTCTCCGGCGGCGAACGCCAGCGGCTGACCATCGCCCGGCTGCTGCTGGCCCGCCAGCGCGTCGTCATCCTCGACGAGGCCACCGCCCACCTGGACAACACCTCCGAGGCGGCCGTCCAGGAGGCACTCACCGAGGCGCTCGCCGGACGCACCGCGGTCGTGATCGCCCACCGGCTCTCCACAGTACGGACGGCCGACCTCATCCTGGTCGTGGAGAACGGGCAGATCGTGGAGCGGGGCACGCACGAGGAACTCCTTGCGGCGGGCGGCCGGTACGAGGAGCTGTACCGCACCCAGTTCGAGAATCCCGGCGCGGAGCACGCGGAACTCGGCTGACGGCCCCTGGCGTGACGGGCGTCCATGAAGAAAGTTTGTATGGCGCCCGAAAACTAACAGCGCTAGTTTGGGTTCCGGACGATCTCGTCCGCAACCGTGTCCGGGAGGAACAGCGATGAAGGCCCACGACGGCATGTACATCGACGGGGCCTGGCGGCCCGCCGCCGGCCGGGACACGATCCCGGTCGTGAACCCGGCGGACGAACAGGTCATCGCCGAGGTCCCGGCCGGCGGGGCCGAGGACGTCGACGCCGCGGTACGGGCCGCCCGCGCCGCGCTCCCCGCCTGGGCGGCCACCCCGCCCGCCGAGCGAGCCGCGCGGATCGCCGCCCTGCGTGACGTGCTCGTCGCCCGCAAGGACGAGATCGCCGAGACCGTCACCGCCGAACTCGGCGCGCCGCTGCCCTTCTCGCAGGCTGTGCACGCGGGCGTGCCGGTCCTGGTGGCCGGCTCGTACGCCGAGCTCGCCGCCTCGTACGCCTTCGAGGAGAAGGTCGGCAACTCCACCGTCTACGCCGAGCCGGTCGGCGTCGTCGGTGCGATCACCCCGTGGAACTACCCGCTGCACCAGATCGTCGCCAAGGTCGCCCCCGCGCTCGCGGCGGGCTGCACGGTCGTCCTCAAGCCCGCCGAGGACACCCCGCTTACCGCCCAGCTCTTCGCCGAGGCCGTCCATGAGGCGGGCATTCCCGCAGGTGTGTTCAACCTGGTCACCGGTCTCGGCCCGGTCGCCGGCCAGGCCCTGGCCGAGCACGACGGCGTCGACCTGGTCTCGTTCACCGGCTCCACCGCCGTCGGCAGGCAGATCGGCGCCACGGCCGGCGCGGCCGTCAAGCGCGTCGCCCTCGAACTGGGCGGCAAGTCCGCCAATGTCATCCTGCCGAGCGCGGACCTGGCCAAGGCCGTCGGCGTCGGCATCGCGAACGTCATGGGCAACTCCGGCCAGACGTGCAGCGCCTGGACCCGCATGCTGGTGCACACCTCGCAGTACGACGAGGCGGTCGCGCTCGCCGCGGAAGCCGCCGCCAAGTACGGCGACCGCATCGGCCCCCTCGTCAACGCCAAGCAGCACGCGCGGGTGCGCGGCTACATCGAGCAGGGCGTGGCGGAGGGGGCCCGGCTCGTCGCGGGCGGCCCCGAAGCCCCGCGCGAACAGGGCTACTTCGTCAGCCCCACCGTGTTCGCCGATGTCACCCCGGAGATGACCATCGCCCAGGAGGAGATCTTCGGCCCCGTCGTCTCGCTCATCCGTTACGAGGACGAGGACGACGCCCTGCGCATCGCCAACGGCACCGTGTACGGTCTCGCGGGCGCGGTCTGGGCGGGCGACGACGCGGAGGCGGTGGCGTTCGCCCGGCGGATGGACACCGGGCAGGTCGACATCAACGGCGGCCGGTTCAACCCGCTCGCCCCGTTCGGCGGCTACAAGCAGTCCGGCGTCGGCCGCGAACTCGGTTCCCACGGGCTCGCGGAGTACCTCCAGACCAAGTCCCTGCAGTTCTGACCGTTCCGCCCCGAACCGCCGCGTTTCCCCGTTGCCGACCCTCAAGGAGCCTGTTCGTGGTCCGCGCCGCCGTACTGCCCGCCGTCGGAGCTCCCCTGGAGATCACCGACATCGAACTCCCGGAGCCCGGCCCCGGCCGGGTGAGGGTCGCTCTCGCCGCCGCCGGCGTCTGCCACTCCGACCTCTCGCTGTCCAACGGCACCATGCGGGTGCCCGTCCCCGCCGTCCTCGGCCATGAGGGCGCGGGCACCGTCGTCGCGGTCGGCGAGGGCGTCACCCATGTGGCGCCGGGCGACGGCGTCGTGCTCAACTGGGCGCCCTCCTGCGGAAGTTGCCATGCCTGTGCGCTGGGCGAGGTCTGGCTGTGCGCGAATGCCCTGAACGGTGCGGGTGCCGTGCACGCCCGGCGTACGGACGACGGCAGCGAGCTGCACCCCGGTCTCAACGTCGCCGCGTTCGCCGAGGAGACGGTGGTTCCCGCAGGCTGCGTCCTGCCCGTCCCGGACGGTATCCCGCTCACCGACGCCGCCCTCCTGGGCTGTGCGGTCCTCACCGGATACGGCGCCGTCCACCACTCGGCGCGGCTGCGCGAGGGCGAGACGGTGGCCGTGTTCGGCGCCGGGGGAGTGGGTCTGGCCGCGCTCCAGGCGGCCCGCATCGCCGGCGCCTCGCGCATCGTCGCGGTCGACGTCTCCCCGCAGAAGGAGGAGCTGGCCCGCCGGGCGGGCGCCACCGACTACGTGGTCGCCTCGGAGAACACCGCCCGTGAGATCCGGGCCCTCACGGACAAGCAGGGGGTGGACGCCGCCATCGAGTGCGTGGGCCGCGCCGCCACCATCCGTACCGCCTGGGAGTCGACCCGCCGCGGCGGCCGGACCACGGTCGTCGGCATCGGCGGCAAGGACCAGCAGGTCACCTTCAACGCCCTGGAGCTCTTCCACTGGGGACGCACCCTCTCCGGCTGCGTCTACGGCAACGCCGACCCCGCGCGGGACCTGCCCGTCCTGGCCGCCCATGTCCGGGAGGGACGGCTCGACCTGGGCGCCCTGGTGACGGAGCGCATCACCCTCGACGGCATCCCGGCGGCGTTCGACAACATGATCGCGGGCAAGGGGGGAAGGGCCCTGGTGGTCTTCTAGCCGGCACCTTCGTCACCAGCTGCTTCCCGACCATCATGTACGGGCCGCAGGCGGCGCTGTTCGCCGAGCTGTTCACCGGCGGGTTCGCGCTGATCACCGCTGGAAGTACCACTGGGTGCGTTCGCGTTCGGTGGGCTTCCCCAACGCCACGACCCGTGCGCCGCGGGGGTTGAGGTGCTCGGTGAAACGGTTGATCGTGCCGCCCTTGCCGGCCGCGTCCCGCTCCTCGAAGAGGATGACGATGCGCTGGTCGCGCTCCTTCACCCAGTGCTGCAGCTTGAGCAGTTCGATCTGCAGGGCGCGCCTGGACTTCTCGTACGCCTTCCGGCCGAGCTTGTGGTCGTACGGATAGTTCTCGCGCCAGGCGTCCCGGGCCCGGTCCTCGGCGTCACCAGGACCGGATCGTCGTCGCCGCTCTCGGCCACCCGGAAGCCGTCGAGCCCGGAGCCGCCGTAACGGGCCGCCTCGGTGAGGGCGTCCAGCATGGCCTCCCGGGCTCCGGCCGACTTCTTCTTCCGTTTCTTCTTCCCCGCCCGCTCAGCGGCGCCCGCTTTCCCGGTGTTGCGCGTCATGTCGGCGTCCCTCCACCGGCCGTGCCGGGTTCTTCCGCGTCAGGCCAGTCTGCGGACGCATCCGGGAGACCGCCACCCCGGTCGAGCACCTACCGAATCGCCGCCGGCTCGATGCCGAGGCGCTCGTACAGCGCCTGCTCCCCGTCCGGGGTGGCCTTCACCGCACGCCCGGAACCGATCCGTACGCACCACCCGGTGTCCAGCGCATGGCGGCACAGCGCGGCGCCCGCGACCCCGGCCAGGTGGGGCCTGCGCTCCGTCCAGTCCAGGCAGCTCCGTACGAGGGGACGCCGCGAACCCGTCTCCAGGCCGATGCCCAGCTCGTCGAACCAGCGCAGGCCCTCGTCGGTGAGCGCGAAGCCGGTGTCCTGCACCAGCAGTCCCCGTACGGTCATGGCGTCGGCGATCGCGATGCCGATCCGCCCCGCGAGATGGTCGTAACAAGTGCGGCCGCGGGCCATCGCGCTGCCCGCGCTCACCGCGCTCAGGGTGCGCGGCCGCTCGGGCACGGAGCCGGGGGCGACCTGGGCCGCCAGGTCCTCCACGAGATGCGCGATCCGCTCGTCGGCCAGCCGCAGATAGCGGTGGCGGCCCTGCCGCTCCTCGGCCAGCAGCCCGCCCGCGACGAGCTTGCCGAGGTGTTCGCTGGCGGTCGACGGCGCCACGGAGGCGTATCGGGCCAGTTCGCCGGCGGTCCAGGCGCGGCCGTCGAGCAGGGCCAGGCAGAAGGCCGCGCGGGTCTCGTCGGCGAGGAGCGCGGCCAGGGCTGCGAGCCGGGGCGCGGCTGGATCGGGGTGTGCCATGCGTGCCATGTGAACCAGGATGCGTCAGGAACGCTTCGGTGCCGGCCGAACCGTCCCGGCCGGCGCCGGCATCCCGTACTGGAGCGAGAGGCCGTCGACCAGGGCTCGCAGCCCGGTCTCGAAGGCCCCCTCGTCGACCTTCTGGCGGCGCTCGGCCAGCAGGTGGGCCTGGCCGAGGTGCGGGTAGTCGGCGGGGTCGTACGCCGTCTCGTCGTCGACGAAGCCGCGGGCGAAGGAGCCCAGTGCCGAACCGGTGACGAAGTAACGCATCAGGGCCCCGATGTACGTCGCCTGGGCAGGCGGCCAGCCGGCCCTGACCATCGCGCCGAACACCGCGTCGGCGACCCGGAGACCGGCCGGCCGACGGCCGGGGCCCTGGGCGAGCACCGGAACGATGTGCGGGTGCTCGGCGAGCGCCGCACGGTAGGAGACGGCCCAGTCGTGCAGGGCGGCGCGCCAGTCGCGTGTGTCCGACTCGTCGAACATCGACAGATCGACCTGCGCGGACACGGCATCCGCGACCGCGTCCAGGATCTCGTCCTTGTTGCGGAAGTGGTTGTAGAGCGAGGGCCCGCTGACCCCGAGTTCGGCCGCGAGCCGACGGGTGGACACGGCGTCGAGCCCCTCGGAGTCCACGAGTGCGCTCGCCGTCTCGACGATGCGGTCTCTGCTGAGGAGGGGCTTGCGCGGTCGGGCCATGCGGCACATAGTAGGGCCTGCAAGCGAAAAACTAGCAGTGCTAATTAAAATGGAGAGTCGAAGGATGAACCTGGAGCTCAGCGAGGAGCAGGAAGCCGTCCGGCAGCTCGCCAAGGACTTCGTCGCCCGTGAGATCGCCCCGCACGTCGTGGAGTGGGACCGGGCCGAGAACGTCGACAAGTCCATCGTGAAGAAGCTGGGCTCCGTCGGCTTCCTCGGGCTGACGGTCCCCGAGGAGTACGGCGGCTCGGGCGGCGACCACCTCGCCTACTGCCTGGTCACCGAAGAGCTCGGCCGCGGCGACTCCTCGGTCCGCGGCATCGTCTCCGTCTCCCTCGGCCTCGTCACCAAGACCATCGCCGCCTGGGGCGACGAGGAGCAGAAGCGGCACTGGCTGCCCAGGCTCACCGCGGGCGAGGCGATCGGCTGCTTCGGCCTCACCGAGCCCGGCACCGGCTCCGACGCCGGAAACCTGACCACGAAGGCCGTCCGCGACGGAGGGGGCACCTCCCGCTCGAGCGGAGCCGAGAGTGGGGGAGAGTACGTCATCAACGGCAGCAAGATGTTCATCACCAACGGCACCTGGGCCGACGTCGTGCTGCTCTTCGCCCGCACCAACGACACCCCGGGCCACAAGGGCATATCCGCCTTCCTGGTCCCCACCGACACCCCCGGCCTCAGCCGCCGCACCATCCACGGCAAGCTCGGCCTGCGCGGCCAGGCCACCGCCGAGGTGGTCCTGGAGGATGTCCGGGTGCCCGCGTCGGCGCTCCTGGGGCCGGAGGGCAAGGGCTTCTCCATCGCCATGTCCGCCCTGGCCAAGGGGCGGATGTCGGTCGCGGCCGGCTGTGTCGGCATCGCCCAGGCGGCTCTCGACGCCGCCGTGGGCTACGCGGGCGAGCGCGAGCAGTTCGGCAAGTCCATCGCGAGCTACCAGCTCGTCCAGGAACTCATCAGCGACATCTCCGTGGACGTCGACGCCGCCCGGCTGCTGACCTGGCGGGTGGCGGACCTCATCGACCGCGGCGAGGACTTCGCCACCGCCGCCTCCAAGGCGAAGCTCTTCGCGTCCGAGGCCGCCGTCCGCGCCGCCAACAACGCGCTCCAGGTCTTCGGCGGCTACGGCTACATCGACGAGTACCCGGTCGGCAAGCTGCTGCGCGACGCCCGGGTGATGACCCTGTACGAGGGCACCAGTCAGATCCAGAAGCTGATCATCGGCCGCGCGCTCACGGGGGTCTCCGCCTTCTGAACCCCGCGTCGCGGCTCGAACGGACGTCTGAGTACCTGGCTGAGTACGGGAACGGATGTGGCGCACGCCATGTCGGCCGATGCTGGGCGCCATGAGTGAGACAACATCGGTCAAGCAGCAGAGCACCGCGGCCTTCTACGGTCAGGCCGTCGCCTCCTTCGGGGTGGCGATCGGCGCGGTGAGTCTCGGTATCTACTTCCTGGACGCCGACGCCTGGGTCCGCGGATTTCTTGCGATCGGCGTCCTCTATCTCGTCACTTCCTGCTTCACCCTGGCCAAGGTCATCCGTGACCGACAGGAAGCGGGACAGATCGTCAGCCGGGTCGACCAGGCCCGGCTGGAGAAGATCCTTGCCGAGCACGACCCCTTCCAGAAGCTCTGACGATCCCGCCGGACGAACCCTAAGCGCTTGCTCAGGTTCGGGGTATGGTGTTCGTCCTGCTGATGAGAGGGGCGAGTGACGATGAGCACGGCGGAGGAGACCGACGGCGACAGTGCGCCGTGGGCCGAGGTGACGCCCGAGGCGGCCAGGCGGCTGCTCGTCGCCGCCGTCGACGCCTTCGCCGAGCGCGGGTACCACGCCACCACCACCCGCGACATCGCGGGCCGGGCGGGGATGAGTCCCGCCGCGCTCTACATCCACTACAAGACGAAGGAAGAGCTGCTCCACCGGATCAGCAGGATCGGCCACGACCGCGCCCTGTTCGTCCTGGAGGCGGCCGCCGACGGCGGGGGCACGGCGGCCGACCGGCTGGCCGAGGCCGTACGGTCCTTCGTCCGCTGGCACGCCGAGCGGCACACCACCGCCCGCGTGGTCCAGTACGAACTCGACGCCCTCGGTGAGGAGCACCGTACCGAGATCGTCGAGCTGCGCCGCAGGAGCGACGCGGTGGTGCGCCGGATCATCAGCGAGGGCGTGCAGGCGGGGGAGTTCGACGTCCCCGACGTCCCGGGCACCACGCTCGCGGTGCTCTCGCTCTGCATCGACGTGGCGCGCTGGTTCAACGCGCAGGGCAGCCGGACGCCGGACGAGGTCGGCGAACTCTACGCCGACCTCGTGCTGCGCATGGTCGCGGCCAAGCGGTAGCGACGGCGGGCCGCGCCGCCAGAAGCAGCCGCGCCGTCAGAAGTAGTAGCGCGACACCGACTCGGCCACGCACACGGGCTTGTCGCCGCCCTCGCGCTCGACCGTGACGAGGGCGGTGACCTGCACCCCGCCCCCGGCCTCCTCGACGCTCTTCAGGACGGCCGACGCACGCAGTCGCGAGCCCACCGGCACGGTGGACGGGAAACGGACCTTGTTCGTCCCGTAGTTGATGCCCATCTTCATGCCCTCGACCCGCATGATCTGCGGTACGAGCGTCGGCAGCAGCGACAACGTGAGATAGCCGTGCGCGATCGTCGTGCCGAACGGCCCGGCGGCGGCCCGCTCCGGGTCCACGTGGATCCACTGGTGGTCACCGGTGGCCTCGGCGAAGAGGTCGATCCGCTTCTGCTCGATCTCCAGCCAGTCGCTGTGCCCCAGCTGCTCGCCCACCCCGTCGCGCAGCTCCTGCGCGGACGTGAAGATCCTCGGCTCTGCCATGTCCCTGGTCCCTGCCCTTCCAGCTCCAGTCCATCCCTGATCGCACTGTCTAAGCGCTTGCTCAGCATGGTTGGCGGGTGCGTTCCTGTCAACGACGGACCGGGCCGCAGGAGGCCAAGTAGGGTTGGAGGGGTGCCCCAGATCCCACAGACACTCCATGAACTCACGGTCGGGCAGCTCTCCGCGCGCAGCGGCGCCGCAGTTTCGGCCCTGCACTTCTACGAGGCCAAGGGCCTGATCAGCAGCCGCCGCACCAGCGGCAACCAGCGCCGCTACACCAGGGACGCGCTGCGCAGGGTGGCGTTCGTCCGTGCGGCGCAGCGGGTCGGCATCCCGCTCGCCACCATCCGGGACGCCCTCGCCGAACTCCCCGAGGAGCGCACCCCGAACCGCGAGGACTGGGCGCGGCTCTCCGCGGCCTGGCGCTCCGAACTGGACGACCGCATCGCGCGGTTGGGCAGGCTGCGGGACCACCTCACCGACTGCATCGGCTGCGGCTGTCTGTCACTGGAGAACTGCGTGCTCTCCAACCCGGACGATGTCTCCGGTCAGCGGATCAGCGGCTCGCGTCTGATGCCGGAGCGCCTGTCGGCCGAGCGCCCGTAGCTCCGGTCGGAAGCATGTTCGTGCCGGTCCCAACTATGTTGCTCGTGTGCACTCGGGCAGGTAACCAAGGGGGCAGCGACGGTGGGCGTGGGCGACGGATATGACGAGCGGGCCGGAGCCGGGGCCGTGGGCGTCGGTGAGGGCCGGACGGTCGGCGGCCGGTACCGGCTCGTCGAGCGGCTGGGGCATGGCGGGATGGGTACCGTCTGGCTGGCCTGGGACGAGATGGTGCACCGGGACGTCGCGATCAAGGAGCCGCGGGTCCCCGACGAGTACGCCGAGGCCCAGCGGCAGCGGACCTTCGAGCGGATGCTCCGGGAGGCGCGGTCCGTCGCCAGCGTCGTCCACCCCAACGTCGTGACGCTGCACGACGTCGTCACGGAGAGCGGACAGCCCTGGCTCGTCATGGAGTTGGTGCAGGGCCGTTCACTGGCGGACCTCCTGGAGGAGGGCACGCTCACCTCGCCGGAGGCGGCGAGGATCGGCCTCGCGGTGGTCGACGCGCTGGCCGCGGTGCATGCGGCCGGGGTGCTGCACCGGGACGTCAAGCCCGGCAACGTGCTGCTCGCCGAGAACGGCCGGGTGGTGCTCACCGATTTCGGCATCGCCCAGATCGAGGGCACCACGCCGCTGACGGAGGCCGGCGCGCTCATCGGGTCCTCCGAGTACATGGCGCCGGAGCGCGTGATGGGCTTACGCCCGGACGCCGCCTCGGACATGTGGTCATTGGGTGTGCTGCTGTACGTGGCGGCGGAGGGCTGGTCACCGTTCCGGCGCTCGAACTCGATCACGACGATGCTTGCCGTACGGGACGAATCCCCGCCGCCCCCGACGCGAGCCGGGGCGCTGTCGCCCCTGATCACCGCGCTGCTGCACAAGGACCCGGCAGCGCGCCCGGACGCCGCCCGGGTCCGGGAGGCGCTGCACGCGGTGGCGCATCCGCAGCCGTCGATCCCGACGCAGACCGGAGACCGGCCGTCGGGGAGGAGCGCTGCCGCCCCGGCTATGACCAGTCATGAGGTGGCCGAACCGCGCCCGTGGTACCGCACGGTGCGCGGGCGGGTGATCACTGTCGTGGCAGCGGCCGCGGTGCTCGCGGGAGTGGTTCTGGCGATCGGCATTCCGTCGCCCGGCACCCCGGAGGGGCTGCCCTCGCAGTGGCAGACGGTCGACGCGAAAACGGTGCGGCTCAGCCTGTCCGTACCGACCGGGTACCAGAGCGGTACGCCCGGTGATGCCATCAGCCCGGCGGTCCAGTACCAGTCCTCGCACTTCGACAGCACGGTCGTCGGGGGGAAGCCGCCGGACGGGCTCCAGTTCCGGATCCAGGTCTACCGGAATCCGGACACCGCCGACTCGGTGCCCGGCGAAGGCTCGGACAACGACCTGGCCGGCTTCTACCGTGCCGACGGCCGCGAAGTCCGCCGCTACGCGCTCGATTACCACGCCGCACTCGGCGGGCGACCGGCCTCGACGCTCGACGTCCAGTACTACGAACGGGGCGACAAGGCCGCGGGAGTCCTCAGCCGCGGTCTCCAGCTCAAGGTCATCACCAAGGACTCCAAGGTCGAGTACTCGGTCCATGTCTGGGTGCGAGGCCCTGCGGAGGAGGTCTCGGGGGACACGCCCAGCGCCTTCTACGAGAAGGTCGTCGCCGGGCTACGGATTCCGGACATCCCGGAGACCCGGTCCTGACGCGCGAGGTGCCGGGCGGCCGCGGGCATGCCGGGCGGCCGCGGGCATGCCGGATGGCTCGTCGCCCGTCACGCCACCGATGCCAGGTCCCGCCGCAGCGCGCCCCGGGCCTTCGCCAGCGCCCCCGGGGTGAGCACCGGCTGCGGCACCACGATCCCGCACCCCGCGCAGACCGGCCCCGACCACGGCTCGCACCGCAGATCCTGCCGCCAGCGGATCTCGGCGCCCGCGCACACCGGGCAGGCCGTGCCGGGCTCCGACTCCAGCGCCGCGATCAGCCGGCGCAGGACCTCGGCCAGCGGCGCCGACGGATGCACCGCCGGGTCCTCGCAGCGGGCGACCCCGTAGCCGCCCCAGGTGCGCCGGTGCCAGTCGTCGAACGCGCCGGGCCGGCGCAGCCCGTCGTGCTTCTCCCGCCTGCGGCGTTCGGCGAAGCCCGCCTCGTAACCGAGCCAGACCGCCCGCGCCGCCTCCAGTTCGTCCAGCGCGCGCATCAGCCGCGCCGGATCGGGGGACCGGTCCTCCGGCCCGATACCGTGCAGGGTGCACAGATGGTCCCAGGTCGCCCGATGTCCGTAAGGGGCGAACCTCTCCAGGCACTTGCGCAGCGAATACCGCCGCAGTGCCAAGTCGCTCCGCGGATCGCGCACCTGTCTCGCAAGACTCCGGAATCCCGCCACCGCACCGTCACCTCCGTCGCTCGTACTTCGGCGTCAAGGAATGGACGTACAGCTGCCCCATTAGGATCCCTCGAATACTGACGTTGTCCGGAATTCGATACGGTCCGTCACCACGCCGCTGTGGGCGGCGTCATGTGACGATTCAGAAAAGGTGACGGTTGTTCACCCTACCGACGGGTCATACCGCCAGTAACCTCCGGCGCACAGCCTCTCGGAGGAGCGCGCATGCCCCCACGCACCGTCAAGTTCAGAGCCGCCACCGTCGCGGCGGTTCTCGCACTCGGTACGACCCTGCTGGCGGCCTCGCCGCAGGCCGGCGCCACGGCAGCGGAACCCGCCCCCGTCACCGACTACTGCCAGGGGCAGTGCGACGACATCCTGCCGCCCGGCGAGAACGGCAACGCCACCCTCGTCGACATCCTCGGCAACAAGGCGTTCGGTACGCACCCCAAGCACAGCGACGACCAACTCGACCGCTACAACGGCCTGGTGGCCGGACACACCGGTCTCACCGACCAGAAGCTGACCGATTTCTTCAACGACGCCTCGTTCGGTGTGCCCGAGGACCAGGTCGAGTCCGTCACCTCGCCCCGCGACGACGTCACCATCACCCGCGACAAGGCGTCCGGTGTCCCGCACATCAAGGGCACCACCCGGTACGGCACCGAGTTCGGCGCCGGATTCGCCGCCGGGCAGGACCGGCTCTGGCTGATGGACCTCTTCCGGCACATAGGACGCGGCGAACTGACCTCGTTCGCCGGTGGCGCCCTCGCCAACCAGGGCCTGGAGCAGCAGTTCTGGCCGCAGGCCCCGTACACGGAGGCGGATCTCGAAGCCCAGGTCGAGTACATCAGGACCCATGAGGGCGCCCGCGGCGAACAGGCCATGGCGGACGCCCAGGCGTATGTCGACGGCATCAACGCCTACCGCGAGAAGTCCAAGAAGGGCCGCTACTTCCCGGGCGAGTACGTCCTCACCGGCAAGATCGACGCCATCACCAACATCGGCGAGATCCAGCCCTTCAAACTGACCGACCTGATCTCCATCGCCTCGGTCGTCGGCGGCCAGTTCGGCGGCGGCGGTGGCGGGGAGGTGCAGGCGGCGCTCTCGTTGCTGGCCGCCCAGCAGAAGTACGGCGTCGCCGAAGGCACCAAGGTCTGGGAGTCGTTCCGCCAGCGCGAGGACCCCGAGGCCGTGCTGACGATCCACGACGGCACCTCGTTCCCGTACGCCGGCAAGCCCGCCGAGGCCCGGGGCGCCGCACTGCCCGACGCCGGGTCCGTCACCGCCGAACCCCTGATCCACGACCGCACCGGCTCCGCGGGCACCGACAGGAAGGCCCCGGTCAAGGCACCCGCCGCGCTCAAGAAGGCCCAGGGCATCTACGACGACGGCGTCATCCCCGAGGGCTCGCTGCCCGGTTCCGGCTCCGGCGCCCAGAAGCGCGGCATGTCCAACGCCCTGCTGGTCTCCGGCAAGCACACCGCGAGCGGAAACCCCATCGCCGTATTCGGGCCGCAGACCGGCTACTTCGCCCCGCAGCTGATGATGCTCCAGGAACTCCAGGGGCCGGGCATCAGCGCCCGGGGTGTCTCCTTCGCCGGTGTCGGCATGTACATCCAGATGGGCCGCGGCCAGGACTACGCCTGGAGCGCCACCTCGGCCGGCCAGGACATCACCGACACCTACGCCATCGAGCTGTGCGAGCCCGACGGCACCAAGCCCACCAAGGACTCCACGCACTACCTCTACCGCGGCACCTGCACCGCCATGGAGACGCTGGAGCACACCAACTCCTGGAAGCCGACCGTCGCCGACTCCACGGCGAAGGGCTCCTACCGGATGCAGGTCCGGCGCACCGACTACGGCATCGTCACCCACCGCGCCACCGTGGGCGGCAAGCCCGTCGCGTACACCTCGCTGCGCACCACCTACCGCCACGAGGCCGACTCGATCATCGGCTTCCAGATGCTCAACGATCCGTCGTACGTCAAGGACGCCGCCTCCTTCCAGCGGGCGGCGAGCAATATCGACTACGCCTTCAACTGGTTCTACGCCGACTCCCGCGCCGCCGCCTACTACAACAGCGGCATGAACCCGGTGCGCGCGGCGGGCGTCGACCCGGCGCTGCCGGTGCGGGCCGAGCGGGCCTACGAGTGGCAGGGGTACGACCCGGCCGCCAACACCGCCGCGTACACCCCGTTCGCCGAGCACCCGCACTCCAGCGGGCAGGACTACTACATCTCCTGGAACAACAGGCAGGCCAAGGGGTACGCCGCCGCGGGCTTCGGCCTCAGTGCCGTGCACCGGGGCGATCTGCTGGACGACCGGGTGGCGGCGCTGGTCGAGGAGGGCGGGGTGACCCGCGCGTCCCTCACCCGGGCCATGGCCCAGGCCGCGGTCACCGATCTGCGCGGCGAGCAGCTGCTGCCCGAACTGCTGAAGGTGATCCGCTCCAAGCCGGTGACCGATCCCGAACTGAACGGCGCCGTCCAGCAGTTGGAGTCATGGCAGGCGGCCGGGTCGCAGCGCAGGGAGAGCAGCCCCGGATCGCACACGTACACCCATGCCGACGCGGTACGGATCATGGACGCGTGGTGGCCGAAGCTGGTCGAGGCCGAGTTCAAGCCGGGGCTCGGCGACGGCCTGTACGGAGCGCTGACCGCCAACCTCGCCACGGACGAGTCCCCGGCGGCGAGCCACGGGCCGAGCGGGGCGCACAGCGGATCCGCGTTCCAGTACGGCTGGTGGGGCTTCGTGGACAAGGATCTGCGCCAGGTCCTGGGGCAGTCGGTCAAGGGGCCGCTGGCCAGGACGTACTGCGGCAACGGTGATGCGGGCAGCTGCCGTGACGCGCTGCTCGCGTCCCTGAAGCAGGCCGTGGCCCAGCCGGCCGCTGAGGTCTACCCCGGGGACGACAGCTGCAAGGCGGGCGAGCAGTGGTGCTCGGACTCGATCGTCCACCGCCCGCTGGGCGGGATCGCCCAGAAGTCCATCCACTGGCAGAACCGCCCGACGTACCAGCAGGTGGTGGAGTTCCCCGCCCACCGGTAGGGGGTTGAACCGCTGTGCCGGGCGGGTCCGAACTCCTCGGGCCCGCCCGGCGCCGTCTCACCGGTACTGGAGATACCGCTTCCGCACGGCCCGGAACGCGGCGAGATCCTCCGCCCAGGCCCCCACCACCTCGTCCGTGTCCGCCCCCGCGTCGATCATCGTGCGGACCCGGGTGTTGCCGGTGAGCTTGTCGATCCAGTTGTCCGAGCGCCAGGCGAACCCGCTCCACGTCCGCTTCGCCGTCACCAGCAGCGCGATCCCCGTGCGTACCGGATCGAAGACCTCGCGGTCCTGGACGTGCAGTTGCACACCGCCGACCGTCTTGCCCTGGAACTTGGAGAACGTCGGCGCGAAGTACGCCTCGCGGAACGCGACCCCGGGCAGGTCGAGCGCGTTCGCGGCCGCCGCCCAGCGGTGGTCGATGCCCTCCGCTCCGAGCAGTTCGAACGGCCGGGTCGTACCGCGCCCCTCGGAGAGGTTCGTGCCCTCGAACAGACAGGTCCCCGAGTAGACCAGTGCCGTGTCGGGCGTCGGCATGTTGGGGCTCGGCGGCACCCACGGCAGCCCGGTCGAGTCGAAGAAGTCCGACCGCTTCCACCCCGACATCTTCACGATGCGCAGGTCCACCGGCCGCTCGGCCAGGAACCGGGCGTTGAAGAGCAGCGCCAGCTCGGTGACCGTCATGCCGTGCGCCTGCGCGATCTCCCGGCGGCCCACGAACGTACCGAACGCCGGATCGAGCACCGGGCCGAGCGCCGCCCGCCCGGTCACCGGGTTCGGCCGGTCCAGGACGACGAACCGCTTCCCTGCGAGAGCCGCCGCCTCCATGCAGTCGTACAGCGTCCAGATGTACGTGTAGAAGCGGGCACCCGCGTCCTGGATGTCGAAGACGACCGTGTCCACGCCGGACGCGGTGAAGACATCGGCGAGCGGCTGCCCGCTCTTCAAGTACGTGTCGTAGACCGGGAGTCCGGTCGCCGGGTCGTCGTACCGTCCTTCCGAGCCGCCCGCCTGTGCGGTGCCGCGGAAACCGTGCTCGGGCCCGAAGACGGCGATCAGGTCCACCCGCTCGTCCGGGTGCATCACATCGACGATGTGGCGCACATCGGAGGTGATCCCGGTCGGGTTGGTGACGACCCCGACCTTCTCGCCCTTCAGCAGCGCGTAGCCGTCCGCCGCCAGCCGGTCGAAACCGGTGCGGACTCGGCCGTGCCCCTTGCCCGGAGCGGGGGCGGCGGTCGCTGCCCCGGTCCCGGCGGCCGTCGCCGCGAGGGCACCCACCGCACCACCGGCGGCCAGCAAACCACGTCTGGACAGGCTCATTCGGCTACCTCCATGATCGCGACCTCTGTCATGGTCACGCACGCTAGCGCGCGTTCAGGCCATACGGAACGAGCCGGACGGGACAGTTGTGACGGGAGCGTCGCCAGAGCCGTGTCCGCCTCTTCCGTTCCGACATACCGACTGGTTAGTCTGCCGGTGCAGTCGGCTGAGAGAGGCGGGACCGATGAGTACGGTGCAGGGCGCGGGCGTGGTGGTCACAGGCGCTGGAGGCGGCATCGGAGCCGCACTGGCCCGCCGGTTCGCCGCGGAGGGCGCGCGGGTCGTGGTCAACGACCTCGACGAGGCGAGGATCAAGCCGCTGGCCGAGGAGATCGGCGGCATTGCCGTCGCCGGTGACGCCTCGCGGATCGTGGACGCGGCCAGGGACGCGCTCGACGGCACCGTCGACATCTACTGCGCCAACGCCGGCCTCGCCTCGCCCGGCGACGTCTTCGCGGACGAGGAGGTCTGGGCCGCCGCCTGGGACGTCAACGTGATGGCCCACGTCCGTGCGGCCAAGGCGCTGCTGCCCCAGTGGCTGGAGCGCGGCAGCGGACGCTTCGTCTCGACCGCCTCCGCCGCCGGACTGCTGACGATGATCGGCGCCGCGCCGTACAGCGTCACCAAGCACGGTGTCGTCGCCTTCGCCGAATGGCTCTCGCTCACCTACCGCCACCGCGGCATCAAGGTCCACGCGATCTGCCCGCAGGGCGTGCGTACGGACATGCTCACCGCCGCCGGATCGGCCGGGGAGCTCGTCCTCGCCCCCGGCGCCATCGAGCCCGCGGCGGTCGCCGACGCGCTCCTCGACGCCATGGCCGAGGACCGCTTCCTGGTCCTGCCGCACCCCGAGGTCGCCGGGTACTACCGGGCCCGCGCCAAGGACACCGACCACTGGCTCGGCGGTATGAACCACCTTCAGCGGAAGTGGGAGGAGACCGGCGCATGACCGAGTCGATCTACGCGGCCAAGCCCTGGATCCCGCTGCTCAGCGAGGCCCAGCGGGCCCCTGTCAGCCCCGCCGCCACCCTCGTCCACGCCTTCCGGGACTCCGCCGCCCGCAGCCCCGGGCACCCGGCGCTCGCCTACTTCGACGGACGCCTGAGCTACCGCGAGACCGACGAGCTCTCCGACTCGGTGGCCGGCCATCTCGCCGCCCGGGGCCTGGAGCGCGGCGACCGGGTCGCGATCATGCTGCAGAACACCCCGCAGTTCGTGCTCGCGCTGCTCGGCGCCTGGAAGGCCGGCGCCACGGTCGTTCCGCTCAATCCGATGTACAAGTCCGGCGAGGTCGGCCACGTACTGAAGGATGCCGAGGTCACCGCGCTGATCTGCGCGGACCGGGCCTGGGAGGCGTATCTGCGGGACACCGCGGCCGGCGCCCCGACGGTACGGATCGCTCTCACCACCAGTGAGCTCGACCTCCAGACACAGAACGACGAACGGGTACTCGGCTTCGAGCGGCTCCCCGTGCCCGCGGACACCGACGACCTGGTCGCCGTCGCCCGGCAGGGCGTCAAGGCACCCGAGGGGCGCGAACCGGCCGCCGCCGACGTGGCGCTGATCAGCTACACCTCCGGGACCAGCGGCACGCCCAAGGGCGCCATGAACTCCCACGGCAACATCATGATCAACGCCGAGCGTCAGCGGACCGGGCACCCCGTGGCCGAGGGCTCCTCCTACTTCGCGCTCGCCCCGCTCTTCCACATCACCGGCATGGTGTGCCAGCTGGCCGCCTGTCTCACCAACGCGGGCACCCTCGTCCTCGCGTACCGCTTCCACCCGGGCGTCGTCCTCGAAGCCTTCGCCGAACACCGCCCCGCCTACACCGTGGGCCCGTCCACCGCCTTCATGGCGCTCGCCGCCCACCCGGACGTCACTCCCGAGCACTTCGCCTCCTTCCGGGTGATCTCCTCGGGCGGCGCACCGCTGCCGCCCGCACTGGTCGAGAAGTTCCGGGCGGGCTTCGGCCCGTACATCCGCAACGGCTACGGCCTCACCGAGTGCACCGCCCCCTGCGCCTCCGTACCGCCGGAGCGCGAAGCCCCCGTCGACCCGGTCTCCGGGACCCTGTCCGTCGGCGTCCCCGGCCCCGACACGGTGGTCAGGATCCTGGACGAGAACGGCGAGGAGGTGCCCTTCGGCGAGCAGGGCGAGATCGCGGTCTGCGGACCGCAGGTCGTCTCCGGCTACTGGCGGCTGCCCGAGGCCACCGCCGCCGCCTTCCCGGACGGCGAGCTGCGTACCGGCGACATCGGATTCATGGACAGCGCGGGCTGGCTCTATGTCGTCGACCGCAAGAAGGACATGATCAACGCCTCCGGCTTCAAGGTCTGGCCGCGTGAGGTGGAGGACGTCCTGTACACCCACCCGGCGGTCCGGGAGGCGGCCGTCGTCGGTGTCCCCGACACCTACCGCGGCGAGACCGTCCGCGCCTACGTCAGCCTCCGGCCCGGCGCCTCGGCCGAACCGGAAGAGCTCAGTGCGTACTGCAAGGAACGGCTTGCCGCGTACAAGTACCCGCGCGAGGTCGAGATCCTGACCGAACTCCCGAAGACGGCGAGTGGGAAGATCCTCAGGCGGGAACTGTGTTCCCCTCGATGACCGAATCACGCGGAAGGAAGGTGGCGGCAATGGCCAAGGCGACGGACGGGGACACGGCTCCCGTTCCTCAGCGGCTGCTGGCCGCCGCCACCCGGCTCTTCGCCGAGCAGGGCTACGACCGCACCTCGGTCCAGGAGATCGTCGAAGCGGCGGGCGTCACCAAGGGTGCGCTCTACCACTACTTCGGCTCCAAGGAGGACCTCCTCCAGGAGGTCTACGCCCGGGTGCTCCGCCTCCAGCAGGAGCGCCTCGACGCCTTCGCCGACGCCGACGCCCCCGTCGAACAGCGGCTGCGCGACGCCGCCGCGGACGTGGTCGTCACGACCATCGAGAACCTCGACGACGCCTCGATCTTCTTCCGGTCCATGCACCACCTGAGCCCGGAGAAGAACAAGCAGGTCCGGGTGGAACGGCGCCGCTACCACGAGCGGTTCCGGGCCCTGGTGGAGGAGGGCCAGCGGAGCGGCGTGTTCTCCACCGCCACCCCCGCCGACCTGATCGTCGACTACCACTTCGGTTCGGTCCACCACCTGTCCACCTGGTACCGGCCCGACGGCCCGCTCAGCCAGCAGCAGGTCGCCGACCACCTGGCCGACCTGCTGCTGCGCGCGCTGCGTCCCTGAAGCCTGCCGGATCTGTCAGACGGTCCAGGAGCGCCTCCGCCGCCGGATTGCGGGGCCGGGGTGCCCGCCCGGCGAGGACCACGGTCCGGCCGGGCTCCGGCTGGCGGATGCTCACACACGGCAGCCCCGCGTCCTCGCCGATCCGCCGCGGGACGATCGCCACGCCGATCCCCGCCCGCACGAGATCGACGAGCAGCCGGATCTGCGTGACGTCACAGGTGATCCGGCGCTCCAGCCCGCAGTGCGCGGCCAGCCTCCGCACCGCGGTCTCCAGACCGGTGCCCGCGCGGAAGTCCACGAACGGCTCGTCGGCGAGGTCCTTGATCAGGGTGCGCCCGGCGGTCGCCAGCCGATGGCCCGGCGCGGTGATCAGCACCAGGTCCTCGTGCCAGGTCGCGAACCCGACGATGCCGTCGGGCAGTTCGGTGGAGTCCGGCGCGAGGTAGGCGAGATCCAGCTCACCGGCCCGCAGTCCCGTGACCAGCTCCGGCGTCGTCGCCTCGCGCAGCGAGATCTGCACCCCGGCCGGTGGTACGCGGCCAGCTCGGCCGCCAGATCCACGCAGGTCAGCGTCTGGATCGTGCCGACCCTGACCCGGCCGGTCACCAGCCCCGCCACGGCCGCCACCGCCTCCCGTGCCGCCTCGGTCCCGGCGAGCACCGACCGGGCCGACGGCAGCAGTGCCCGGCCCGCCTCGGTGAGGACCACCCGCCGGCCGGTCCGGTCGAACAGCTCGGCCCCCAGCTCCCGTTCGAGGTTGCGCACGGAGGTGCTCAGCGCGGACTGCACGATCAGCTCGGCACGGGCGGCGGCGGTGAAACCGCCGTGCGTGACCACCGCCATGAAGTGGCGGAGTTGGCGTAGCTCCATCCATCCACGTTATCGATCGCAGCCAGCTGAACCATCTGTTGGACCGATCACGGATGCGGGCCGAAGCTGGATGTATGACTCACATCCAGCCGTCCACGCATGTCCCCGCACTCTGGACCGCGGCGTACGGACCGCACCACGCGCCGGCCGTACGCTTCGCCGCCCGGTGCCTGCTGCGTGTGAGGGCCTTCGTCCGCGACCTGGCGCTGGCGGACCACGTGGGGTTCGGCGGCTACTGAGAGCGAGGACGGGGCCAAACCCGTTGGTGGGGCCGGAGCGTGCGCGGTTAGCATCCGACGATGCAGACACCGGCGGACGAACAGTTCCACGACGCCGCGGGCCGGGCCGGAGCAGCCCTGCCGGGCGGGCTCCCGGACGCGCGGGACTGCACACCGGAGGTCCTGCGGCGGCTGATCCGGCACGAGGATCCCGGGCAGCGTCATCTGGGGCTGGTCCTGCTCACCGAGCGTGTCGCCGAGTGCCGCCCGTCCGACGATGCGGAGTCGGCCGAACTCGCCGGGCTGCTGCCCCGATCGCTGACGGGACTGCCGGAGGCGGATCTCCTTCTGGCCGGGCTGTACGAGGAACTCGGCCACCACCTGAGGGGCCGTTTCCGGCCGGCTTGGCGCACGGCCGGGCCACTGCCGGTGCGGGTACGGATCGCCTGGCTGCGCGCCGATGTGCACCACGACCCCACGGTGCTCCGCGACGAGGCCCCGGATGAACTCCTGTACCAGGCCGTGCGGGAGACGAGTATCACCGCTACGCACCGGCCGGCGCGGCTCGTGGACGAGCTGGCGGGCAGCGGCGACCCGGTGCTCCAGGCCGAGGCGGTACGGCTGGCCCGGCAGGGGCTGCACGCCGGGCTGCTGGCCCCGGCGCTGGTCCGGGAGGGCCTGATCGGCCTGCTGGGAGCCGACAGCGCCCCGGTGGTCGCCGGCGCGCTGGGCGAACTCGCCGAACCGTGGGCGGCGACGGATCCGCTGCCGCCCGGCCTCCTCGCCCCGTTCCTCGCCGCCGGTCCGGTGCGGGAGTCGGCCGGGGCACGGGCGGAGGATGCGGCGCGGGAGCCGGCCGGGGAACCGGTGGAAGGTGCGGTGCGGGAGTGGCCCGCGGTGGCCGACGCCGCCCTCGCGGCCGCCGCGCGCCACGGCCACCGGGAGCTGCTGCGCCAGGTCGTCGACGACCCCGGACTGCCGCCGGGTCCTCGCCGACGTGGGATGGAACTGCTCGGCGACCTGGCGGACCGCGACGACATCGGTGAGCTGACGGCCGTCGCCGCACGCGATCCCCTGCTGTTCGGCGGTCCGGTCGTGACCTGCCTGCGCGGTCTCCACCGGCGCGGGCACTTCCCGGACGATCCGGACGTCCCCGCCGTCATCGGCCTGGCCCTGTCCGACCACTCGATTCCGCCCCGCGACGTGGCGACCATCCTCTTCACCTCCCGGAAGGAGACGCTCCGCGTACTGACGGAGGCGCCGGCCGACGATCCCGGCTGGCCGCGACGGCTCGCCCTGCTGGTCGCCCTGGCCGGGCAGGGGGCCGGCGAGCTCCCGATCGGGGACGCGATCGCACACATGCTTCCCTCCGCCCCCGCACCCGGGCCGTTCCTCGACGCGATCCGCGAACTGCGCCACGAGGACGCCGAAGAGGCCGTGATCGCCCTGCTGCCCTCGGCGCCGGCCGCGGCCCTGGACACGCTGGAGGCGATCGGCGGGGACCGGACGGTACTGGCCCTGCGCGAAGGGCTGGGCCTCACCACGGACGAGACGGCGCCCCATCTGCGCCCCGTACGGAACCGCGCCCTCGAACTGCTGTGGCTGCTGAACCGCGATCCGGCGCTCCGCCACGAGCTCCTCGTACGGCTCGACCCCGTCGACCTGCCGCCGCGCATCGCGGCCGACCTCGGCGGCCCGGACGAGCGGGAACTGGCCCTGTTGCGCTCCCACCTGGACCCGGACGAGCCGGTGGCGGCGCTGTGCCGGCTGGCGGCCCACGGCAACGCCGGCACCTTCCCGGCCATCGCCGACCTGCTGCTGCGCATCGTGGCGGAGCAGGCCGCGTCGGGGGAGCCGGGAGCGGCCACCCGGACCGGGGAACACGGAAAGCCGGCCGGTGAGCCCGTGGTGCCGCAGGAGGTCCTGGACGCGGTGAGCGCCCTGGGCCGCCGGCTCCACGAGCGGGGTGCGATCCGGCCGGTCTGTCTGCTCGGTACCGCGGACGCGCGGGAGGCGGGGCACGCACTCGTCGCGACGATGGCGCTGGACCTGCTGGACCGGCCAGGGGTGTCCGACGGTGAGCAGACGATCCTGCTCGAACTGCTGCTCAGGGCCCCCTGGACGGGCACCCGTGCGCGGGTGCACCGGCTGCTGCGCCACCGCGACCGGCACGTACGCAAGCACGTCATCGCCCTGCTCGCCCGTGACGCCTCGGGGGAGGACGCCAGGGCCCTGTCGGCGACGCTGATCGCGCTGACCACCGCGCAGGACATCCAGACCGTCCGGCAGGCGCTGCTCGCCCTCGGCCACGCCCGCGCCCACTGGGCGAGCGCCGCGATCTCCGCATGCCTCGACCATCCGAACATGAACATCAGGAAGACGGCGGCCGAGGTGCTGGTCCGCGCGGGCACACCGGCGGCGCTACCGAAGCTCCTCTCCCGACTCGGACACGACGGCAACCCCGGTCTGCGCGACAGCCTCGTCGAGGCCCTGTACGCAGTCCTCGGCGACGCCTACGCGGCCACGATCGTCGCCGCCGCCGAGCACAGCCGGGACGACGGCACCCGCGAGCTGCTGCTGGAGGGCCTCCACGGCACCCTCACCGCACGCTCGGCCCTCGCGCTGGACGACCAGGCGTCACCGGTGGCGGTCACGCTGCTCTCGCTGGTGGCGTCCCGCCGGATCGGACTGGCCTCCGGCACCGTGAAGGACCTGGCGGCGGCCATGGCCAGGCACGGGATCACCGCATCGGCCGCCGAGCAGCCGTCATCGGTGGCCGGCGAGACGGACCGCGACATCAGGGCGCTGGTGGCCGGGGGCTGGAACCCGGCGGTCGCGCTGCGCGTCGTCGAACGGGACGAGCCGCTCGGCCCCGACCGGACGGCACAGCTGCGGCCGATGCTGGCCGACTGGCTCCGGCTCGCCGCCTCCCGGCCGGCGCTCCGGGGCGGGGAGCTCCGGAACAAGGCGGTGCCGAACAAGGCGCTCCGCAACAAGGCGCTCCGGATCAAGGTGGTGCGGTTCGCGCTGCGGATCTGCGCCGAGCCCCGGGACGCCGCGGAGCTCACGGTGTTCGCCCGGTCCGCCCCGGTCCTGCTGGACGCGCTCGCCGACGCCCGGGACGGGGACCGGCACGACCTGATCGCCGTACTCGAAGCGGTCGCGCCGATGCTGACGGCCACCGAAAGGCCCGCCGCCGTCGCCGCGGTACGGGCACTGCGCCCCGCACCCGCGACGCCGAGCCGGTCCGTGCTGACGCTGCTGCGCCGCCTCGGTGCGGTGCCGGTCCGCGCCGACCTCGACCGGGCCCTCGCGGGCGCCCGGCTCGGCGCCGACCCCTGGCAGGCCGAGACCGCCGTGCTGCGGGAGGCCTTCGCCGTACCGGAGACGGCCGCCGCCGTGCCCGTGTCGGCCGGGACCCGGGCATGGCGGGCCGCGCTGGACGATGCGGTCCGTACACCGGGCGCATTGGAGGAGTTCCGCCGGCGGAACGACGGCGCGGTCCCCTCGCGGGACCGGCTGACCGCCCTGATCGAGGTCCACCGGGGTGCTGACCCCGGGGTCCGGGCCGTACTGCTCGACTGGATGACGCTGCTCCAGCCCATCGACGCGCCGCCCTGGACCATCGCCGAGACCGCCCACGCGCCGACTCCGTCGTCACCACGACGGGTGCGCGTCGACGACCTCGACCAGCCCCGTTCGGCGGCCCTGCGGGAGCGGCTGCTGGCGATGCTGAGGTCGGCCGCCGCGGACCGCAGGGAGACCGCCGCCCTGGCGCTGGCGCGGTGGCCCGAACCGGAGGCCCGGCTGCCGGTGCTGCGTGCGTACCTCCGTGGCCGGGTCGACCTGCGCGTCGGCGCCGACCTGGCCCGCGCACTGGGCGCTCTCGACGAGACGGAGCTCCGGGACGACGACATCCGGCCCGACAGGGTGGCGCGAGCGGCCGCCCAACTCGACCCGTGGGAACTGGAACGGCTGGTCCCGTTGCTGCTGGAGTGGTGGGAACACGCTCCGCCCGCCGTGGCCCCGGCGGTCGCCGACGCGTTGCGCGCGTACCCCGCCGACGCGCTGGCCGGGGCCCTGGACAACCGCCTCGCCGCCGGGGCCTGGGGCTTCCTGGACCTGCTCGTCGGCCGCCCGCTCCTGCGCACCCCCGCACTGACGCGGACCTGCCGACGCCTGCGTACCGAAGGGCGCGACGAACTCGCGGACCGGCTCCTGCTCGTCGAGGGGCCACTGCGCGGGCCGGACGCCGTGCGGCAGGACGCGGCGGCTCTGGCAGCGCTCCGTGACCGTGGCGCGGCGGTACCCGCCGGAACCGGGCAGCGCCCGACCCGGCGGGAACTGCTGGACCTGGCCGCAACAGGCACACCGGAGCAGATCTGCCGGGCGCTCACCGAACTGGCCGAGACGCACACCGGCCCGGAGCCGGACAAGGACCGGCAACTCCTCGACCTCCTGGGCGAGTTGCTCACGCATCCCCGGTCCAAGGTCCGCCTGCGCGCCCACCGCACCTCACGGGTGATGCTCGGCCGGCCGACCCACCTGCGCCACACCGAGCTCCTGCTGGACGACCCCCGGTCCGACGTGGTGCGCATGGCCATCCGTACGCTCACCCGGGCAGGTTGGGACCCCGCGGTCCCCGCCGTGACGGGACTGCTCGGGCACCCGCATCCCGTCGTGCGCGAGACGGCGGCCGACGGGCTCGTCGAGATGGGCGGGCCGGCGGTCCCCGCCCTCCGCAAGGCCGCCGCCCGCGCCCGGCCCGACCGGCGCACCCTGTACACGGATGTACTGGACCGGATCAGGGCCGGTGGGGAATAGGGCCTGTCCGCAGAGTCCGGCCCTACACGTACCGCTTGATCTCCCGCCGGGCCAACGACCGCTGATGCACCTCGTCCGGGCCGTCCGCCAGCCGCAACGTCCGTGCCGACGCCCACAGTTCGGCCAGCGGGAAGTCCTGGCTCACCCCGCCCGCGCCGTGCAGCTGCACCGCCTGGTCGAGGATGTCGACCACCGCGCGCGGGGTGGCGATCTTGATGGCCTGGATCTCCGTGTGCGCGCCCCGGTTGCCCACCGTGTCCATCAGCCACGCCGTCTTCAGCACCAGCAGTCGCAGCTGCTCCACCGTGACCCGCGCGTCCGCGATCCAGTTCTGCACGACGCCCTGCTGGGCGAGCGGCTTGCCGAAGGCCGTACGGGACACCGCCCGCCTGCACATCAGCTCGATGGCCCGCTCGGCCATGCCGATCAGCCGCATGCAGTGGTGGATCCGGCCCGGTCCCAGCCGCGCCTGGGCGATGGCGAAGCCGCCGCCCTCCTCGCCGATCAGATTCTCGGCCGGCACCCGCACATCGGTGAAGACGACTTCCGCGTGACCGCCGTGGTAGTGGTCCTCGTACCCGTACACCTGCATGGCGCGGCGCACTTCGAGGCCGGGGGTGTCGCGGGGGACCAGGATCATCGACTGCTGGCGGCGGATGTCGGAGCCGTCGGGGCCATCGGCAGTCGCTGTCTTGCCCATCACGATGAAGATCTTGCAGTCCGGGTTCATCGCCCCGGAGATGTACCACTTGCGGCCGTTGATGACGTAGTCACCGCCGTCGCGCACGATCCGGGTCTCGATGTTCGTCGCGTCCGACGAGGCGACCCCGGGCTCCGTCATCGCGAACGCCGAGCGGATCTCACCGGCGAGCAGCGGCTCCAGCCACTGCTTCTTCTGCTCGTCCGTGGCGAACTGGAAGAGCACCTCCATGTTGCCAGTGTCCGGGGCCGCGCAGTTGAGTGCGGTCGGCGCCAACTGCGGGGAACGGCCGGTGATTTCGGCGAGCGGGGCGTACTGGAGGTTGGTCAGCCCGGCCCCGTACTCGGCATCGGGCAGGAAGAGGTTCCACAGGCCCTGCCTGCGCGCCTCGGCCTTCAGGTCCTCGACGATCCGCGGGGTGTCCCACGGGGAGGCCAGCAGCGCGCGCTGCTCGTCCGCGGTCTTCTCGGCCGGGTACACGTGCTCGTCCATGAAGGCGAGCAGCCTGCCGCGCAGCTCTTCGGTGCGGGCGTCGAATGCGAAGTCCATGGGGGTGATCAGCCTTCCTGGAGGGTGGTGAGGCCGTGCTCGATGAAGACGGGGACGAGGTCGCCGATGCGGTCGAAGCCTGCGCCGACGGTCTGGCCCAGCGTGTAGCGGTAGTGGATGCCCTCCAGGATCACGGCGAGCTTGAACCAGGCGAACGCCGTGTACCAGGAGATGGCGGAGGTGTCCCGGCCGGAGCGGGCGGCATAGCGCTCGATCAGTTCGGCGGGGGAGGGGTGGCCCGCCGCGCCGCTGGTGGTGGAGACCGGTGAATCGGCCAGGCCGAGATCGGAGCTGTACATCACCAGCAGGCCGAGGTCGGTCAGCGGGTCGCCGAGCGTCGACATCTCCCAGTCGAGGACGGCCTTGATCCGGTCGTCGGAGCCGATCAGGACGTTGTCCAGCCGGTAGTCGCCGTGCACGACGGTGGGCGCGGGTGAGACGGGCAGCTCCCGCCCGAGCGCGGCGTGCAGTTCGTCGATGCCGGGCAGATCGCGGTTGCGCGACGCGTCCAGCTGCTTGCCCCAGCGGAGCAGCTGCCGGTCGAGGAAGCCCTCGGGGCGCCCGAAGTCGCCGAGCCCGACGGACTGGGGGTCCACGGCGTGCAGTGCGACAAGGGTGTCGACGAGCCCGAGGACCGCCTCCCGGGTGCGCTCGGCGCCCAGCGGGGCGAGCTGTTCGGCGGTGCGGTACGGGGTGCCCTCGACGTACTCCATGACGTAGAACGGCGACCCGATCACCGAGTCGTCCTCGCAGAGCAGCACCGGTTCGGGCACCGGAACGGCCGTCGGGTGCAGGGCGCTGATCACCCGGTGCTCGCGCTTCATGTCGTGCGCGGTGGCCAGCACATGGCCCAGCGGGGGCCTGCGGACGACCCAGCGGCCGGTTCCGTCCGTGACGATGTACGTCAGGTTCGACCGGCCGCCCTCGACGATCCGGGCTTCGAGCGGTCCGCTCACCAGGCCCGGCCGCTTGCGGTCGAGGTGTCCGCGCAGCCGGTCGAGGTCGAGGCCTGGCGGGTGGACTGAGCTCATCGTGTGCACCTCCGGGGGGTGAAAGACGGTCGGAGACCATCATGCCGACCAGTCGGTATGTCGTCCAGTACGCGCCCGGCATCCATTGGGTGGACTCGCGCCCGAATCCTTCGGGTGGGCTCGCGTCCTACTTGGCCCGGAGTCTGGCGTTCAGTCGTATCCCTGAATAGAGTTCACGTATGAATACAGAGCTGCTGATCGACGAAGTCCGGCTGACCCCGATCCTGATAGCCGACCCGCCGCTGCTCAACACCCAGGGCGTACACCAGCCCTACACCCCGCGGCTCATCGTGGAGGTCGTCACACGCGGCGGTGTCACCGGCATCGGCGAGACGTACGGGGACGGCAAGTACCTCGAACTCGCCCGGCCGCTCGCCACCGCGCTCGCCGGACGCCCGGTCAGCGATCTGAACGGCCTGTTCGCTCTCGCCGATGAGGTGTGCGGTGATTCACGCGCCGCCGACGACCGGGTCGAGGCGGGCGGACTGCGCGGCGTCCAGACCGCCGGCAAGCTCCGGCTCTCCGTCGTCTCCGGCTTCGAGGTCGCCTGCCTGGACGCGCTGGGCAAGTCCCTCGGCCTCCCCGTGCACGCCCTGCTCGGCGGGAAGGTCCGCGACAGCGTCGAGTACAGCGCCTATCTCTTCTACCGCTGGGCCGCCCACCCCGAGGGCGGCGAACGGGACGACTGGGGCGCCGCCCTCGACCCGGCCGGCGTCGTCGCCCAGGCCCGGCGCTTCACCCGCGAGCACGGCTTCGCCTCGTTCAAGCTCAAGGGCGGCGTTTTCGAACCCGACCAGGAGATCGCCGCGATCCGCGCCCTGGCCGAGGAGTTCCCCGGGCAGCCGCTGCGCCTGGACCCCAACGGCGCCTGGTCCGTGGAGACCTCGCTGTACGTCGCCGAGCAGCTGAAGGACGTACTCGAATACCTGGAGGACCCGGCGAGCGGCACGGACCTGATGGCCTCGGTCGCCGCCGGCACCGACGTACCGCTGGCCACCAACATGTGCGTGACCACCCTCGCCGAGGTGCCGGAGGCCTTCGCCCGTGGCGCCGTGCAGGTGGTCCTCTCCGACCACCACTACTGGGGCGGGCTGCACCGTACCCGCGAACTGGCCGGGATCTGCCGCACCTTCGGCGTCGGACTCTCCATGCACTCCAACACCCACCTCGGCATCAGCCTCGCCGCGATGACCCATGTCGCGGCCACCGTTCCCAACCTCGACTACGCCTGCGACAGCCACTACCCCTGGCAGACCGAGGACGTCATCACCGCCCGCCATGTCTTCCGGGACGGCCGGCTCACCGTCTCCGACGCACCCGGGCTCGGCGTCGAACTCGACCGCGAGCGCCTGGCCGTACTGCACCGTCGCTGGCTCGACGACGACGGCACGATGCGCGAGCGCGACGACGCGGCCGCGATGCGCAAGGCGGAGCCGGGGTGGGAGACACCGACGATCCCGCGCTGGTGACGGCGCCCGTCGCCCGGGGCGCGACGGCCTGACTTGCGGGGGCCCCGACCCGCACCGATGGTCGGTGCATGAAGGCGATCAGCTACAGCGGATACGGCGGGGCCGAGGTCCTGGAGTACGGGGAGCGGCCCGACCCCAAGGTCGGCCCGGACACCGTCCTGGTGAAGGTGCGGGCCGCGGCCGTCAACCCGGTCGACTGGAAGGCCCGCGAGGGCTACCTCGACGCCGCTCTGGAGGCCGTGTTCCCGGTGATCCCGGGCTGGGACGTGTCCGGCGTCGTCGTGCAGCCCGGCATGGCCGTCGACGAGTTCACGGTCGGCGACGAGGTCATCGGCTATGTGCGGGAGGACTTCCTCTGCCGCGGCACGTTCGCCGAATACGTCGCCGCACCCGTGCGCACCCTCGCCCGCAAGCCGTTGAGCCTGAGCTTCGAGGAGGCGGCCGGCCTGCCGCTGGCCGGTCTCACCGCCTACCAGGTCCTGCACCGCACCCTCAGGATCCGGGAGGGCGAGACGGTCCTCGTCCATGCGGCGGCCGGCGGGGTGGGCTCGTTCGCCGTCCAGCTCGCCCGGCACGCCGGCGCCCGCGTCATCGGTACCGCGAGCGAGCGCAATCACGAGCACGTCCGGCAGCTCGGCGGGGAACCGGTGGCCTACGGGGACGGCCTCGCCGACCGGCTGCGGGCCCTGGCCCCGGACGGCATCGACGCCGCGTTCGACACCGTCGGCGAGGAGGCGCTCCGGGTCTCCGCCGAAGTGCTGAAGCCCGGGGGCCGGCTGGCCTCAATCGCGGACGGCGAGGTCCTCGCGTACGGCGGCCACTACGCCTACGTACGCCCGGACGCCAAGGACCTCACCCATCTGGCCGAACTGGCCGAACAGGGCATCGTCTCGGTCCATGTGGAACGGGTCTTCCCGCTGGAACAGGCGGCGGACGCCTACCGGCTGAACGAGCAGGGGCGCACCCGCGGAAAGATCGTCGTCACCGTCCCCTGGGAGATCCCGGACATCCCGCCGGACGCCTGACAGCCCCTTATCCGGCGCTCAGAACACCATGGCCGCGGCGAACACCGCGAGCGCGATCGTGCACGCCGTCGCCGTCAGCGCGCCGCGTGCCGACAGCGGGCGCGGCCGCGCGGTCCCCACCCCGACCACGCGCAGATGCGCCACCCGCAGGAAACCCAGCCAGGCCAGCGCGCTCAGCGAAACCGCCACGATCGCGACCGGGCCCGCCCCGCCGTGCAGCGCCTGCTTGACCGCCAGCAGCGCCACCACCGTGCACGACAGTGTCGTACGCCGCCAGGCCAGCCGCGTCCGTTCGGGCTGCAGCCCGGGGTCGCGCTCCGCGGTGGTCACCGTCCCTCCCAGCCGAAGAGGACCACCACCACCATCACCACGGCGACCACCGCGACGGCCAGACCGAGCAGCGTCGGGAACCGCGAGACCGGAAGGTCCTCGCCGCGCCGCATCGCCCGCTCGCACCGCACCCAGTGGTTGACCGCCCGCAGCGCGCACAGCACACCGGCCGCCAGCAGCGCGAGCGCCAGACCGGCGCGGACGCCCCACGCCAGCTCCGGCAGGAACTGGTCGACGGCGAACCCGCCGCCGATCAGTGCCAGAGCCGTCCGGATCCAGGCGAGGAAGGTGCGCTCGTTGGCGAGCGAGAACCGGTAGTCGGGGGTGTCGCCCTCTTCGCGGATGCGCTGCGGTGCGAACCAAAGCCGCAGGCTCTGTACGAATTCGTTCACGCGTGAACCTTATCTGCCGCTTTGTGGACGCCCGTCGGCCGGGCTCAGGAGGCCGTCCCGCCCGCCCGGAAGGCACGCAGCCGGTGGTACGCCTCCAGGCCGTCCGGCACCCACTCCCAGTCGTCGATCCGCCGTGCCAGCTCGGCATCGGTGAGGAAGGTGTGCCAGGCGACCTCCTCCACCTGCGGGTTCACCGGCAGCTCGCACCGTACCTGGTAGATGTAGGACCACCAGGAGTGCCCGGCGCTCTCGTAGAGGAACTTGAAGAGCGGTTCCGGCCGGGGGAGCCCGGACACCCCCAGCTCCTCCTCGGCCTCCCGCAGCGCCGCCTTGTCGTACGACTCACCGGCGCCGACCACTCCGCCGACGAACATGTCGTAGTGCGACGGGAAGACCAGCTTGCCCGGAGTCCTGCGGTGGACGAAGAGCCGGCCCTCCGCGTCCCGGACCTCGATGAAGGCACAGCGATGGCGAAGGCCCCGCGCGGTCGCCTCACCGCGCGGGGCCCGCCCCACGACCACGTCGTTCTCGTCGACGATGTCCAGGATCTCGTCAGAAGGAGTCATGTCCCTCATCCAACAGCAGACCTGCCGCGGATGATCACTGGCCCATGACGTACTTGACGGTCGGGCCCGTGGTCCAGCCGCCGTCCACGGCCAGCTCGGCACCAGTGATGTACGAGGCGGCGTCCGAGAGCAGGAAGGTGACCGCCTCCGCGATCTCCAGGGCCTCGCCGACCCGGCCCATCGGGGTGTTCGGGTAGTTGCCCTCGCCCTGCTGGATGCCGACGGACGCGGTCATCGGCGTGTAGACCATGCCGGGGTGCACCGAGTTCACCCGGATCCTCGCCGTGCCCAGCTCCACCGCGCCGACCTTCGTCAGACCGCGCACGCCCCACTTCGAGGCGCCGTAGCTGGAGGTCAGGGCGAGGCCCATCAGGCCGGCGGCCGAGGAGATGTTGACGATCGAACCGCCACCGTTCTCCTTCATCACCGGGATCACCGTCTTCATGCCGATGAAGACGGCCGTCAGGTTGATGTCGATGACCTTGCGGAAGTGCTCGACGCTCTCGCTCTCCAGCGGCTGGCCGGTGGATACGCCGGCGTTGTTGACCAGCCCGTCGATCCGTCCGAACTCGGCGACGGCGAACTCCGCGACGCGCTGCCAGTCCTCCTCGGAGGTCACGTCGTGGTGCATGAAGCGGGCCTTCGCCCCCAGCTCCGCGGCGGTGGCGGCGCCTTCCTCGTCGAGCACATCGGTGATCACCACGTTGGCGCCACCCGCCACCGCGAGACGGGCGGCCTCGGCGCCCAGGCCCCGGGCACCGCCGGTGATGATGACGGTCTTGTCGCTGAGCTTGCTCTTGTCGGTCATGTCGCTTCCTTCATGTGGTGCAGATGGCATGTGGTGCGGATGGCATGTGGTGCGGTGGTACGTGGTGCGGGTGGTCACGCGCTGCCCGGCACGGGGGCGTGCAGGAACGCGGTGGTGGTCCCGACGAGATCGGCGAGGAAGAGCTCGTCGCCGGTCAGTGGTTCGGTGCCGTCGAGACGCTGGCGGGCGCGGTCGGCCAGCGCCGCGCCGATCAGCGTGAGCGCCAGATCCAGGCGCTCCAGGCGCACGGGACCGGGCAGCTCGCCCAGGCAGTCCCCCATGCGGCCGATCAGGTGCCCGTAGGCGGTGCCGTCCAGGACGGGGTGCAGCCGGCCGGTCCGCAGCCCGGTCTCATGAGTGAGCCGGGCCGAGATCCGCAGACAGCGGCGACCGCGGTCGTCGGCGAGCAGGCTCGCCTCGGCCGTCACCAGCGCGGTGAGCAGCTCCCGTACGGAGCAGTCCGCGCCCAGCTCGGCGAGCAGGGGCGCCAGCACCCGTTCGGTACGCGTCTGGCGGCCCGCCATCACCGCGTCCAGCAACCCGGCCCGGGAGCCGAAGTGGTACTGGACCGCGGAAGGGTTGCTCTGCCCGGCCAGCCGGACGATGTCCCGCAGCTGGGCGCCGTCGGGGCCCTGCGCCGCGAAGACCTCCTCGGCCGCGCGGATCAGCTTGTCCCTGGTCTCTTGTCCGGACGTTCGCGCCATGCGGCCATTCTAATGCTGGCCATTATTAAAATCCAGTGCGGACGCCTCCCGTGACGGGCGGGCCCCGCTCAGTTCGGCTGGAGGCTCTTCGCGCGGCGCCCGCCCACCGGCCCCTCCGGCATCGCCGGATGCAGCCCGAGCAGCACGATCCCGACGACGATCGCCGCGAGGCCGACCGCCTGCCAGGCCAGCGCGGCGGTGTCGGTACGCAGCTGGTCACCGAGGAAGCCGACCCCGCAGGCGATCCCGGCCAGCGGCTGGGCGGCGGTGAGCGGGGGCAGCGAGACCCGGAGCGGGCCCGTCTCGAAGGCGCTCTGCACCAGCACCAGCCCCGTCACCCCCAGCGCCACCACCGCATACGGCTGCCACCCCGTCACCAGCGCCGCCCACCCGTCGTCGGACAGCCGCTGGCCGCTGACCCGGGTGAGCGCGTCCTGCAGCCCGTACAGCAGCCCGGCCGCCACCGCGAGCAGCGCGGGGGCGACCCCGGACCCGTAGCGTTTGGCGAAGGCGGTGAGCAGCAGTGCGGTGCCCACGACCACGCCGATCACCAGCCAGTGCCGCAGCGGGCTGGTCACCGCCTCGCCGCCCTGCGGCCGGCCCGCCAGCAGAAAGGCGGTGACCCCGCCGGCCAGCAGCCAGAGACCGGCCCAGCCCTGATGGCCGAGGCGCTGGCCGGTGCGGTGGCGGGACAGGGCCATCGCGAAGAGCAGATTGGTCGCGAGGAGGGGTTCGACGACGGACACCTCACCCTTGCCCAGGGCCAGGGCGCCCAGCACCATGCCGCAGACCATCAGCCCGATCCCGGCCAGCCAGCTCGGCACCCGCATCAGGTCCAGCAGCAGCCGGGGCGAGAGGTAGTCGCTCCTCGGGGCGTGCGAGGCGGCGGCCTGCTGCAGGACGAAGCCGAATCCCAGACAGCAGGCGGCACTCACGGCGAGCACGAGGACCAGCACCGACACGCTTCTACCTCAAGTCAGGCCAGAAGTGGGTGATTTGTATCGACGATAGCGCCTGTGCCCCGGGGGTGCGGCCGGAGCGCCGCCGACCGGGCGGTTGACGCCGCAGCGGCCGGTGCAGAAGATCTGACGCACGAGTAACTTCCGGCGCCGGGGACGGTGCCGGAGCCGCACCGTGGCCGTGACCGGATCGCCCCGACAAGGATGGAACCCATGGCGTACGACGCTGATGTGATCGTTATCGGGGCAGGGCTCGCCGGACTGGTGGCCACCGCCGAACTGGTCGACGCGGGCCGCTCGGTGATCCTGCTCGACCAGGAGCCCGAGCAGTCCATCGGCGGCCAGGCGCACTGGTCCTTCGGCGGTCTCTTCCTCGTCGACTCGCCCGAACAGCGCCGGATGCGGGTCAAGGACAGCCATGAACTGGCCCTCCAGGACTGGCTCGGCACGGCGGGCTTCGACCGCGAGGAGGACCACTGGCCGCGGAAGTGGGCCGAGGCGTACGTCGACTTCGCGGCCGGTGAGAAGCGCTCCTGGCTGCACGCCCAGGGGCTGCGGATCTTCCCCGTCGTCGGCTGGGCCGAGCGCGGCGGCTACGACGCGAACGGCCACGGCAACTCCGTACCCCGCTTCCACATCACCTGGGGCACCGGCCCCGGCGTCGTCGCGCCCTTCGAGCGCCGGGTCCGCGAGGGCGTCGCCAAGGGGCTCGTACGGTTCCGGTTCCGTCACCGGGTCACCGGCCTCGGCCGCACCGCGGGCGCCGTCGACACGGTGACCGGCGAGGTGCTGGAGCCGAGCTCCGCCGCCCGGGGCACCGCGAGCAGCCGGGTGGCGACCGGCACGTTCGAGCTGAGGGCCCAGGCGGTGATCGTCACCTCGGGCGGCATCGGCGGCAACCACGACCTGGTGCGCAAGCAGTGGCCCGCACGGCTGGGCACCCCGCCCGCGAAGATGCTCTCCGGTGTCCCCGCCCATGTCGACGGGCTGATGCTCGGCATCGCCGAGGAGGCGGGCGCCCACCACATCAACCGCGACCGGATGTGGCACTACACCGAGGGCATCGAGAACTGGAACCCGATCTGGGCCAAGCACGGCATCCGGATCCTGCCCGGACCGTCCTCGCTCTGGCTGGACGCCACCGGCAAGCGCCTCCCGGTCCCGCTGTTCCCGGGCTTCGACACCCTCGGCACCCTCGAACACATCATGAGGTCCGGCCACGACCACACCTGGTTCGTCCTCGACCAGAGGATCATCGGCAAGGAGTTCGCGCTCTCCGGCTCCGAGCAGAACCCGGACCTGACCGGAAAGTCGATCCGCGACGTGATCGGCCGGGCCCGTGCCGACGTACCGGCCCCGGTGAAGGCGTTCATGGACAACGGAGCGGACTTCGTCGTCGAGAAGGACCTCGCCGCACTCGTCCGGGGCATGAACGCGCTCACCGAGGAACCGTTGATCGACGAGGCCGAACTGCGCCGCGAGATCACCGCGCGCGACCGCGAGATCGCCAACCCCTTCACCAAGGACCTCCAGATCACCGCGATCCGCGGAGCCCGCGCCTATCTCGGCGACAAACTGATCCGCACGGCCGCGCCGCACCGCATCCTCGACCCCAAGGCCGGCCCGCTGATCGCCGTACGGCTGAACATCCTGACCCGCAAGTCGCTCGGCGGCCTGGAGACGGACCTGTCCTCCCGGGTGCTGACCGAGGACGGCACCCCCCTGGACGGTGTGTACGCGGCGGGCGAGGCAGCCGGCTTCGGCGGCGGCGGGGTGCACGGCTACCGCTCGCTGGAAGGGACCTTCCTCGGCGGCTGCATCTTCTCCGGCCGCGCGGCCGGCCGCGCGGCGGCGCAGGCGGTCGGCTAGGGCGGTCGGCCGGGGCGGCCCCTACGGCACCGGTACCGGCCCGCACCGGCCCGCAGCCCGTTCCGTACGGTCCGGGGTGGCCGGACCCGCCCCCGGCGGACGTGGATAGAGTCGTGGCGTGAAGATCCCGCGTCTCCTCGACGGCCGGCTGAAGCTCCGCCACCTGGTTCTCGTCGACGCGCTCTCCCGGCAGGGAAGCGTCGTCGGCGCCGCCGCGGAGCTGCATGTGACCCAGCCCGCCGCCACCCGCAGTCTGCACGAGCTGGAGGACATCCTCGGCGTCCCGCTCTACGAACGCGGGCCCCGGGGCGTCACCGCCACCGTGTTCGGAGAGGCCTTCACCGAGCACGCCCGGTCCGTGCTCGCCCAGCTCGCGCAGGCGGGCCGCCATGTGGTGGAACTGGCCGACGCCGACCGCGGCACGGTCATCGTCGGCACCCATCTGGCCGGTTCCAATGTGCTCCTGCCGCGGGCCATCGCCGACATCAAGAAGGAGCGCCCCTATCTGACAGTGATCGTCCGGGAGGCGTCGCCGGAGGCTCTGCTCCTGGAGCTGGAGGCCGGCCGCATCGACTTCGTCGTCGGTCGGCTCACGGTCCCCTCCGACGAGCGGACGGTGCGCCGCAAGCTCTACGACGAGTCGGTCGAACTCGTGGTCAGGGCCTCGCACCCGCTTGCCGGGCAGAGCGCGGTGGAGCTTGCGGATCTGCCGGACTATCCCTGGATCCTGCCGGGCGCGGAGACCGCGTTGCGACGGGAGATCGAGGAGTTCTTCGCCCGACACGGCATGCCGCTGCCGATGAACCGGGTCGAGACGACCTCGTTCCTGACCGTGCGCCAGCTTCTGCTGGAGACCGATGTCGTCGCGGCGCTGCCCGGTCTGATCATCCGGGACGACACCCGTATCGTCCGGCTGGCGGTGCCGCTGGACCCGATCGGGCACAGCGTCGGGCTGACCCTGTCGGCCGCCCGGGCGCTGGGCCCGTCCGCGCAGGCGCTGATCCGGAGCCTGGAGGACATCGCCGCCGGCATGGCGTCGCAGGGCGCGGCCGGCGATGACGGTCCGCTGTAGGTCGTGCCGTCGAACCGCCGCCGTCCGAAGGCGACCGTTCGGCGTACGGCGCGTGTGCGACGGACGCCGAACGGCGTACGACAATCTCGACGACGGGTCCAGGGCCTGTCCGACCCTGATCCGTCGGACAGGCCCTAGGGACCGGTGAGTCCCAGGAAACGCTCGGCGTTGCCGTGCGTGATCAGCTCCCGGCTGCGGTCGTCCAGGAAGGAACTCTTGCGGACCACCTCGCCGACCGGCCGTTCCCCCAGCGGGTACGGATAGTCACTGCCCACCATCACCCGGTCCGCACCGACCGTGTCGACCAGCAGCCGCAGGGCACGGTCGTCGAATACCACCGAATCGACGTAGAACCGGCCCAGATAATGCGAGGGAGGGCGCTCGGAGGTGCCGATGACATCGTGCCGGCCGTGCCAGGCGTTCTCCATCCGGCCGAGCCAGAACGCGAACGAGCCGCCGCCGTGCGCGAAACAGATCTTCAGCCGGTCGTCGATCCGGTCGAAGACCCCGCCCAGGATCAGGGCGAGGATCGACAGATGCGTCTCGGCGGGCATGGCCGTGAGCCACTGCGCCATCCACCGGTCCAGCCGCGGCGAACTCGCCATGTCCCAGGGGTGCACGAACACCGGCACATCGAGCGAGGCGCAGTGCTGGAGGAAGGTGACGACCCCTTCGCTGTCCAGGTCGCGATCCCCGACATGATTGCCGATCTCCACGCCCCGGTGCCCGTTGGCGATGCTCCGTTCCAGCTCGCGGCAGGCCGCGTCGGGATCCTGCAACGGCACCTGGCAGAACGGGATCAGCCGGTCCGGTGCCGGAGCGGTGATCTCCAGCGCGAGATCGTTGAAGATCCGCGAGACCTTGGCGGCCTCGGCCCCGCTGCGCCCGTACGTGAAGAACGCCGGTGTGGGGGAGACCACTTGACGGTGCACCCCGTCCGCGTCCATGTCCCGCAGCCGGGTCTCGGCGTCCCAGGCATCGGCCTGGATCCGCCGGAACTCTCTGGAACCCATCATGATCATGGCGTCGGACTCGGACTCGATCCGCAGCCAGGGAGCGTCCGGACCGGCCTCGGCCGTCAGATCCGGCCAGCCGCGCGGAACGTAATGCGTGTGTACGTCGATCGTGCGGTCCACGCTCAGCCCTTCCCGGGATGCAGAGCACCGCACTCGGGGCACGTACGCGCCTTCTCGTCGCCGTAGAACTCGGCGAAGACCGGCGGCAGATCCGCGACGATGTCCCGCACCTGGAGCTCGACCTCATGGATCTTCGTGGCGCACTCGGGGCAGTACCACTGGAACTGCTCCAGGGTGCCCTCCTCCCGGACCCGCTCGATGACCAGCCCGATCGAACCGGCGTCCGGCCGCTGCGGGGAGTGCGGCACATTGCCGGGCAGCAGCCAGACCTCGCCCTGCCGGATGTGTACGGTCCGCGGTCCGTCCTCGGTCATGAGGTTGACGTGCATATCGCCCTTGACCTGGTAGAACCACTCCTCGTACGGGTCGAGGTGGAAATCGGTCCGCTGGTTGGGCCCGCCGACGACCTGGACGATGAAGTCCTGGCCCAGGGACATGGTGCGGTTGTTCACCGGCGGCTTGAGCAGGTGCTCGTGCTCGGTGATCCAGCCCTGGAAATCGATGACCGGGGGAATGGCGGTCATGAGGACACCTCCGTGCTGTGCGCTCTGTGTGACTGGCGGGGCCGCGGCAGATGGGCGACCGCCTGGATCTCGATCAGCAGATGGGGATGCGGCAACTGGTGCACCGCGACGGTCGTCCGGGTCGGTCCCCGCTCGTCGAAGAACTCGCCGTAGACCTCGTTGTATCCGCCGAAGTCGTTCATGGACACCAGATAGGCGGTGATCTGGGCGATGTCGGAGAGCTCCGCGCCCACCTCGGCCAGGATGTCCCGGATGTTCTCGATCACCGCCCGGGTCTGGGCCCGGATGTCCAGCTCCGTGGTGCCGAACTCATCGGCCTCGACACCCACGAACGTGTTGTCCGGCCGGCGCGAACTGGTGCCGGAGACGAACACCAGGTCCCCGACGACCTTCACATGAGGGAACCGCCCACGCGGAGTGGCCTTGCCCTCGATCACCCGTGAACCGCTCATCAGAACCCCTTCACCGTGACGGACCCGATGCCCGCTACATCGCACTCGGTGACCCCCGCCACCAGCGGCACGGCCGCCGTGGCAGCGCCCGCGAGCACCACCTGACCCGCCTTCAGCGAAATGCCGCGGCGGCGGCACATGTCCAGCAGGGCGTGCAGCGCGTGCACCGGGTCGCCGAGAATGGCGGCGGTCGATCCCACCGTCTCCGTCGCCGCGGTACGCAGCCGCACCGCGCGGTTGGCGACGTCCGCCAGGGGCCGCCACGGCCCGATCGCGTAGCCGGCCGCGGAGGTGTTGTCCGCGACGACATCGGTGTACGTGAACCGGAAGTCCCGGTAACGCGAGTCGATGATCTCGATGGCCGGGGCCACGGCGTCCACGCACGACTCGATGTCCGTCGGCGGATCCTCCGGATCCACGTCCCGGCAGAGCCGGAAGGCGACCTCGGGCTCGACCTTCGGGTGGATGAAGCGCGACAGATCGACCTCGTCGCCGTCCGTGATCCGCATGGCGTCCGTGAGCCAGCCCACGATCACGTCGGAGACACCCATCTGAGCCATCTTGGCCTTGCTGGTGAACCCCAGCTTCACCCCCACGACCCGCTCGCCGCGGCCCACCCGCAGCTCCAGCAGCGCCGCCTGCACCGTGTACGCGTCATCGATGTCGAACTCATGGCTGTCGGCGAGGCTCGGGGTGTCCCTGCGGGACGTCTGTGCCGTGTCCAGCCGCTGCGCCAGTACGTCGGTCAGCTCTGCCGAGATCATTTGCCGCTCCCTTCCGTGCCGGCCGCGCGCCCCGCGGCCAGGTCCAGCGCGATGTCCACGATCAGGTCCTCCTGGCCGCCCACCATCTGCCGCCGGCCGACCTCCAGGAGGATCTCCCGGGTGTCGACCCCGTAGCGCCGCCCCGCACGTTCGGCGTGCAGCAGGAAGCTGGAGTAGACACCGGCGTAGCCGAGCGTCAGGGTCTCCCGGTCCACCTGGACCGGCCGGTTGCGCAGCGGGCGGATGATGTCGTCGGCGGCGTCCTGGAGCGCAAACAGATCGCAGCCGTGCTCCCAGCCCAGCAGGTCCGCGACGGCGACGAACGGCTCCGCCGGGCAGTTCCCGGCCCCGGCGCCCTGCCCGGCCAGTGCCACGTCGACGCGGTACGCGCCGTGCTCCACGGCGGTCACGCTGTTGGCGACCGACAGCGAGAGGTTCTCGTGGGCGTGGATGCCGATCTCGGTCGCCTCGTCGAGCACCTCGCGGTACGCGTCGACCCGGGCGGCGACCTCACGCATCGTCAGACGGCCGCCGGAGTCGGTGACATAGACGCAGTGCGCCCCGTACGACTCCATCAGCGCGGCCTGACGAGCCAGGCCCTCGGGGGAGTTGAGATGGCTCATCATCAGGAACCCGGACACATCCATCCCGTTCTCCCGGGCCCAGGAGATGTGCTGCGCGCTGACGTCGGCCTCGGTGCAGTGCGTCGCGACGCGCACGCTGCGCACCCCGAGCGCATGGGCCCGGCGCAGATGGTCGATGGTGCCGATGCCGGGCAGCAACAGGGTGGTCAGCTTCGCGTGTTCGAGGACGTCCGCCGCGGCTTCGATCCACTCTTCGTCGCTGTGCGCGCCGAACCCGTAGTTCGCGCTCGAACCGCCGAGACCGTCGCCGTGCGCGACCTCGATGGCCGCGACCCCGGACCGGTCGAGCGCGGCGACGATCCGGCGCACCTGGTCGACGGTGTACATGTGCCCCATCGCGTGCATGCCGTCGCGCAGGGTCACGTCCTGGACGTACAGCTTCATGAGGTCACCCATCCTCGGAGTGCGGCGATCTTCTCCGCGGTGCGGACCGCGGCGGAGGTCATGATGTCGAGATTGCCCGCGTAGTCGGGCAGGTAGTGGCCGGCGCCGAGCACCTCCAGGAACACCGAGACCCTGACCCCGGTGACCCGTCGGCCCAGGGCCGGGACGACGGTGTCCTCGACCGGGTCGAACTGAACGTCCTGCTTGAGCCGGTAGCCGGGCACGTACTCCCGTACCGACTGCGCCATCTGCTCGACGGAGGCCACGATCCGGTCCCGGTCGGCGTCGGACAGCCCGCCCTCGACGAGGCAGAAGACCGTGTCGCGCATGGCGAGCGGGGGCTCGGCCGGGTTGAGCACGATGATGGCCTTGCCGACCTCGGCGCCGCCGACCAGGCGGATCGCCTCACCGGTGGTCTCGGTGAACTCGTCGATATTGGCCCGCGTTCCGGGACCGGCCGACTTCGAGGCGATGGAGGCGACGATCTCCCCGTACGCGACCGGCGCGATCCGGGAGATCGCGGCGACGACCGGAATGGTTGCCTGACCGCCGCAGGTGACCATGTTGACGTCCCCGGCGGCGAGATGCTCGTCCAGATTGACCGACGGCACCACGAACGGTCCGAGAGCCGCCGGAGTGAGGTCGATCATCAGCTTCCCGTGCTCCGCGGCGATCCGGGCGTTGCGCACGTGGGCCTTGGCCGAGGTGGCGTCGAAGATGACCTTGATGTCGGCGAATCCGGGCAGCTCCACCAACCCGTCGATACCGCGGTGCGTGATGGTCACCTTGAGCCGGGTGGCGCGGGCCAGGCCGTCGGAGTCCGGGTCGATGCCCACCATCGCGCCCATGCGCAGCGTCTTCGAGAGCCGCAGCACCTTGATCATGAGGTCGGTTCCGATATTGCCGGACCCGATGACGGCCACCGGGACGGTGCCGGATGCGGTGGAACTCACTTGGTCTCCTCCTCGATGACTGCCTCGACCTCGCCGAGCCCGTCCAGCGCCAGCCGGTACCGGCCGGGACCATCGATCGGCACCATCGGGCCCAGCGCCCCGGACATGACGACGTCTCCGGCGCGCAACGGCTGGTCCCGGGCGGCCAGTTCGCGTGCCAGCCAGGCCACGGCGACGACCGGTGAGCCGAGGCAGGCGTGTCCCGCGCCGAAGGAGACCGGTTCGCCGTCCCGCTGGAGCACCATGCCGACCCGGGACAGGTCGAGCCCGCTCAGCGGATGCGGAGTGGTGCCGAGCACGAACGCGCCGCTGGAGGCGTTGTCGGCGACCGTGTCGGTGATGGCCAGATCCCAGCCGGTGATCCGGGAATCGACGATCTCGATGGCGGGCAGCACGAACTCGGTGGCCCGCAGCACATCGGCGACGCCGGCCCCGGGCCGGTCGATGTCCCGGCCGAGCACGAAAGCGATCTCGCCCTCCGCACGCGGCTGGAGGAAGCGGTTCAGCGGCAGCGGTTCGGTGTGGGCGTACATCATGTCGTCGAAGAGCACCCCGAAGTCGGGGCGGAACACGCCGAACTGCTGCTGTACGGCGGGCGCGGTGAGGCCGATCTTGGCGCCCACCACCCGGGCTCCGGCGGCGCTCCGGCCGGCCGCGATCCGGCGTTGCACCTCATAGGCGGCGTCGATGTCCTCGCGGCCCAGGAACTCCCGGACGGGAGCGCACGGGGTGCGCGAGTCGGCGGCGGCAGTGAGGCGTGCCGCGGCCGCCTCGATCCGTGCGGGCAGGTCGGGGGTGTCGTGATCGGTCACAGCTGTACGCACACATTCGTCGGCTCGGTGTAGAAGTGCAGGGAGGACTCGCCGCCCTCGCGGCCGATGCCGGAGAGCCCGACACCGCCGAAGGGGGAGCGCAGATCGCGCAGGAACCAGGTGTTGACCCAGGCCATGCCGACGTTCATGGACTGCGCCACCCGGTGGCCGCGGCGCAGGTCGTTGGTCCACACGGAAGCCGCGAGACCGTACTCGGTGTCATTGGCCAGGGCGATGGCCTCCTCCTCGGTGTCGAAGGGGATCAGGGCGGCCACCGGGCCGAAGATCTCCTCGCGCACGGGCCGGTCGGCGTTGGTCAGGCCCGTCCACAGCGTCGGCTCGATCCATGAGCCGCCCGCGAGTCCGGGACCGAGCTGCGGCACGCCGCCGCCGGTGAGCACCTTCGCCCCGGCCTGTTCGGCCAGTTCGAAGTAGCTCAGCACCTTGTTCCGGTGGGTCCGGGAGATCAGCGGTCCGGTGGTGGTCCGCTCGTCCAGTGGGTCGCCCAGCCGCAGGCCCCGGGCCCGCTCGGCGAGCCCCTCGGCGATATCGGCGAAGACCGAGCGCTGTACGTAGACCCGCTCGGTGCACAGACAGACCTGGCCGGTGTTGGTGAAGACCGACTTGCTCAGCCCGGTCAGCGCCTCGTCGATGTCGACATCGTCGAAGACGACGGCGGCGTTCTTGCCGCCGAGTTCGAAGGACACCGGACGGACGCGGGGCGCGACGGTCTTCATGACGTGCGAGCCGGTGGCCGACGAGCCGGTGAAGGTCACCCCGTCGATCCCCGGGTGCGAGGTCACGTACTCACCGGCGGAGTCGCCGCCGAAGCCGTGGACGACGTTGTACACCCCGGCGGGCAGCCCGACCTCGGCGAGTACGCCGGCCAGCAGCGTGGCGGTGGCCGGGGTCTCTTCGCTGGGCTTGACGACCAGGGCGTTGCCGCAGGCCAGGGCAGGGGCGACCTTCCAGGTCAGCAGCAGGAGGGGCAGATTCCACGGGACGACGACCGCGACGACGCCGAGCGGCTTGCGTACCGCGTAGTTGAGCGCCTGCCGGCCGCCCGCGAGGTCGGTGAGGAAGGACTCCTGGCCGGCGGCGGCCACCACGTCGGCGAAGGTGCGGAAGTTCGTCAGCGCGCGTGCGACATCGAGCTCCCGAGCCTGGGTGACCGGCTTGCCGGTGTCGGCGACCTCCGCCGCGACGAACTCCTCGAAGCGCTCCTCGATCCGGTCCGCGGCCCGGCGCAGCAGCGCGGCCCGCTCCCGTACCGGCGTCGTCGCCCACCCGTCGTGCAGGGCGCGCCTGGCCGCGTTCACCGCGCGGTCCACCAGGTCCCTGTCCGCCTCGTGCACCCGGGCGAACACCCGGCCGGTCGCCGGATCGGTCTTGTCGAAGCTGCGGTTCTCGTCGGGCTCCACGAACTGCCCGGCCACGAAGTTGCGGATCCACCGCCCAGTCTCTGCCGTCATGCGTCCCACTGTGATTCGCATAGCCATGCCGGACAAATGCGATTCTTGTGTCAAGCCATACCTGAAATGGCATACCGGGTTGCCTGGGCCGGATGTGTGCGCGGGATCATCGCTGAACGGTCATCCGTATGCTCGCGTGGGTGTTCGGCCATACCCGAACAGGTATGGCAGGTCCCGGATTCGGTATTTGTGTGTCATTTCTCAGACCATCAGGATCCACGGTTAACGACGGGTGAAGCCCGGCCGTCGTAGCGGCTGTCCGGGGCGAACCGCCCACAGCCCGTCATCCAAGTGATAGGTCACCCCGTGAACACTTCACCTCACGAAGAACACTCGGGCGGCGCCCGAGCCACTGCCGGCAGAACCGCCCTCGCCACGCTCGCGGGCACCACGCTGGAGTGGTACGACTTCTTCCTCTACGGAACAGCCGCGGCCCTCATCTTCAACGAGCAGTTCTTCCCCGCGCTCAGCCCCGCCGCCGGCACCCTGGCCGCCTTCAGTACCTTCGCCGTCGGCTTCATCGCCCGCCCCCTCGGCGGTCTGGTCTTCGGCCACTACGGAGACCGCATCGGCCGCAAGGCGACGCTGGTGGTCTCCCTCGTCCTGATGGGGATCGGCTCCACCCTCATCGGTGCCATCCCGAGCTATGAATCCATCGGCTTCTGGGCCCCGGTCCTCCTGGTCACGCTGCGCATCGTCCAGGGCATCGGGCTCGGCGGCGAAGGGGCCGGAGCGACGCTCATGTCGATGGAGCACGCGCCACCGGGCAAGAAGAACCTCTATGCGGGCTTCCCGCAGATGGGCACACCGGGCGGCCTGGTCCTGGCCAATGTGATCTTCCTGGTCACCAACGCGGTCATGGGCGACCACGCGTTCACCTCGTGGGGCTGGCGCGTCCCGTTCCTGCTCAGTTTCGTCCTGGTGGCCGTGGGGCTGGTGATCCGGCTGCGGGTGACCGAGTCGCCGTCCTTCGACCGCGTCCGGGCCCAGGACCAGGTGGTCAGGTTCCCGCTGGCCGAATCGATGAAGGTCGGCTTCCCCCGGCTCGCGCTGACCCTGCTCGCCGTCGTGGCCAACTCGGCCGTCGCCTATGTGTTCATGGTCTTCACGCTGTCCTACGGCTCCCAGCACCTCGACTACGACAAGCAGTTCCTCATCGTGAGCGTCACGGTCGCGGCGGCCCTGTGGTTCGTGACCATTCCGGTGTGGACGAAGATCGCCGACCGGCACGGCCGCCGGACCATGTTCATCGCCGGATCCGCCGCCATCCTCGTCTGGTGCGTCGCCTTCTTCCCGCTCCTCAACACCGGCAACTCCGCCCTCGCCGTGGTGGCGCTGCTCGGCATGGGCCTCATCATCCCGGTCACCCACTGCGTGCAGGGCAGCATCATCGTCGACACCTTCCCCGTCAACGTCCGGTACTCCGGCTCCTCGGTGATCCTGCAGGGCGGCGCCATCCTGGGCGGCGGACTCGCCCCCATGATCTCCACGGCACTGCTCAACTCGGGGGGCTCGTCGACCGGGGTGACGTGGTACCTCGTCGGGATCTGCGCGGTCAGCCTGGCCGGCGCGGTCGCCCTGTTCCGGCTGGTACCCGAAGGGGCGCCGGAGCCGGTGCGGGCCGCCCCGGCGGAGTCGCTCTCCGGGCGCGGCGCATGACCGGCCCCGCCGTGGTCCGGTCCGGCCCGGTCCGTTACGCCGTGGCCGAGCGCTTCGCGCGGCCCCGCCCGGTGCGTGACGACGGCCGCCCGCCCACCGGCGAGATCTGCCCGCAACTGCCGTCCAGGCTCGACGCGGTGATGGGACCGCCGCTCGACCGGCACCCGCAGGGCGAGGACTGTCTGAACCTGACCGTCACCACACCCGCCCGCGACAGCGCGGCGCGGCCGGTGATGGTCTGGTTCCACGGCGGCGGGTTCAGCAGCGGCGCGGGCCTCATGGACTGGTACGACGGCGGGGCACTCGCCACCGAGGGCGATGTCGTCGTGGTGGCCGTCAACTACCGCGTCGGCGCACTCGGATACCTCTGCCTCGACGGGGTGTCCGAGGGCAATCTCGGCCTGTACGACCAGCTCGAAGCGCTCCGCTGGGTGCGGACGCACATCGCCGCGTACGGCGGCGACCCCGCCGATGTCACAGTATTCGGGCAGTCCGCCGGGGCGCTCTCCATCCGGCTGCTGATGGAGCTGCCCGAGGCCCGGGGGCTGTTCCGCCGCGCGATCCTGCAGAGCGCGCCGCTGGCGATCGCCACCCGGTCGCGGGCCGATGCCGAAGTCCTCGGCCGGATCTTCAGTGAGCGGCTCGCGGTACACGCCCCCGGAGCCGGCCCGCGTGTCGCCGCCCAGGCAGCCGTACTCGCGGCGCAACGGGACACCGGGCTCGCCCACCGGGAACGCTCCGCCTCCACCCTGGAGCCGCCGTTCGGCCCCGTCGGCACGGCCGGCGCCGCCCCCGGACCGCACGTCCGCGGCCTGGACATCATGTACGGCTGGAACGCGGACGACATGTCGGCCTTCCCCGGAGAGAAGGGCGGGAACGGTGACCCGGCGGAGCCGACCCGGCGGATGTACACCGAACCGCTGACCGCCCTCGGGCAACAGCTCGTCCGGGCCGGAGCCCGGGTGCACGCCTACCGGCTGGACTGGCGCCCGGCCGGATCGGAGTACGGCGCCACCCACTGCGTGGAACTGCCGCTGCTCCTCGGCTCCCGGGCCGCCTGGCGGGACTCCCCGATGCTGGGGGATACCCCCTGGGAGGAGGTGGACGAGCTGGGCAGGGCCGTGCGCGCCACCTGGATCGCCTTTGTCCGCACCGGCCGTCCCGGTGCCGTCGCGCCCCCGCTGACCTGCTGCGAGATCCTCGCCCGACGTCCGTAGCGCCCCGTAGCCGGCCCTGCCGCCCGCCCGGTCTACCGGCTGTCCGTGCCCGTGGCGGGGTCCAGCAGCTCGACGACCCGGAACCGTTCGGCGACGACCATGGTGTCGTCGTCGACGGTGAACCCCGGATCGCCGAGCGCCTCCCGCATCTCCTCGCCGTGCCAGAACTTCTCGTGCCCCGCACGCCACTCGGCCACCGACGTGTCGCCCTCGCCCTCGTCGATCGCATGCTGGAGGTCGACGTCACCGAGGCGCAGCACCCGCACCTCCGTCACCTCCAGCACCGCGATCTCCCGGCCGGCCGAGTCGATCAGCGCGGAGCGCTCACCCACCGGAGGCAGCTCCTCCTTCTCCGCCTCGTACTCCGCGAGCAGCCCGGTCGTCGACACCTTCGCGCCGGTGAGCACCGCCCCCACCAGCTGATCGCGCAGTGGCCCGGGGAAGGCGAGCAGAAAGGGCTTGAGGGGTTCACGGTTCGACATGGCGCCAAGTCTGGCATGCCCGCCGGGGCGCGGCGCCGGGCCGCCGGCACCCGGCAGGGGTCTTCAACTGCACGCCGGACGGGCCGAGTTGTGAACCGATACGGGCGGCCGGCCTCCCGACCCTGGTGACCGGCGGCCGCAGCTGGTCGAATAGCCGGGTGAACAGTCGCCCTCCCGACGCCGAAGGCACCCCCGTGGGCCGCCGTCTCGTCCTGGCCATGCTCGGACTGGGCGCCGCCGGAGTCGTCGCGGCGCCCGTGCTGCAACGCACGCTGGAATCCGGCCTGGGCGCGGTCGCCGACAAGGACCCCACCGGCCTGACCGGCCTGCTCCCCAACGGCGGCGGCTTCCGCTACTACTCCGTCGCCTCCTCCGTACCGAAGAAGAGCGCCGACGACTACCGGCTGACCGTCGACGGTCTGGTCGACCACCCGGCCACGTACACCCTGGACGACCTGAAGGGCCTGCCGCAGACCCGCATGGTCCGTGATGTCCAGTGCGTCACCGGCTGGCGGGTGCCCGGGACGCCCTTCGAAGGGGTACGGCTCTCCGCGCTGCTGGACGCGGCGGGCGTACGGCCCGGGGCGAAGGCCGTCCGCTTCACCTGCTTCGACGGCGCCTACAGCGAGAGCCTCACCCTCGCGCAGGCCCGCCGCGCCGACGTCCTGGTCGCGCTGCGCCTGCAGGACCGGCCGCTGACCCACTCCCACGGCGGGCCGGTCCGGCTCTACGTGGCCCCGATGTACTTCTACAAGTCGGCGAAATGGCTCTCCGGGATCACCGTCACCGACTCCGTGCGCCCCGGCTACTGGGAGGAGTTCGGCTATGACGTCGACGCCTGGGTCGGCCGGTCCAACGGCCGCGACGACGCCCCCACCGTCTGAGCGCGTCCAGCGCTTCAGCGCCGCGGAGCGCTGGGTGCACCGGACCACCGCGACACTGATGCTGGTGTGCGTGGCGGGTGCGGCCTGTCTGTACGTACCCCAGCTCGCCGAGCTCGTCGGCCGCCGCCGTCTCGTGGTCACCGTGCACGAGTGGTCCGGGCTGCTGACCCCGGTGCCGTTCCTGGCCGGTCTGTTGTCCCGGGCCTTCCGGGCCGACCTGTCCCGGCTCAACCGCTTCGGGCTGCACGACCGGCAGTGGCTGCGGGCCGTGCGCCGCCGCGACCACCGGCCGGGGGCCCGGCCGGCCGGGAAGTTCAACGCCGGGCAGAAGCTCTACGCGGCATGGATCGCGGGCGCGACCTTGGTGATGACGGGCACCGGGCTGCTGATGTGGTTCACCGGCCTCGCGCCGCTGCTGTGGCGCACGAGCGCGACCTTCGTCCACGACTGGCTGGCGCTCGCGATCGGGATCGTATTGGCCGGGCACATGGCAATGGCGCTCGCCGACCCGGAGGCACGCCGTGGCATGCGCACCGGGTCGGTCGAGCGCCATTGGGCACGGTCACAGCATGCGCTGTGGGGGGAGGATCGTGCGGGCGGCCGCGCGCTAGATGACTAGCGACAGCAGCAGGATGAAGGCCAGCGAGACCACGGAGATGATGGTCTCCATCACCGACCAGGTCTTCACCGTCTGGCCGACGCTCATGCCGAAGTACTCCTTCACCAGCCAGAACCCGGCGTCATTGACATGGCTGAAGAAGAGCGAGCCCGCGCCGACGGCGAGGACCAGCAGAGCGGCGTGGGACGTCGACATGTCGGCGGCCAGCGGGGCGACCAGACCGGCCGCCGAGATGGTGGCCACGGTCGCCGAACCGGTCGCGAGCCGGATCGCGACGGCGATCAGCCAGCCCAGCAGCAGCGCCGGGATCGACCAGTCCTCGGAGAAGTCCAGGATCATCTGGCCCACACCGGCGTCGATCAGGGTCTGCTTGAAACCGCCGCCCGCGCCCACGATCAGCAGCACACCGGCGATCGGGGCCAGGGACTTCTCGACGGTGGTGGAGAGCCGGCCCTTGGAGAAACCGGCCGCCCGGCCCAGCGTGAACATGCCGACTATGACGGCCGCGAGGAGCGCGATCAGCGGCGAGCCGATCACGTCGGTGACCTTCTGGAGGCTCTGCTCCGGGTCGTCCACGACGATGTCGACCAGAGCCTTGATCAGCATCAGCACGACCGGCAGCAGAATCGTCGCCAGGGTGGCGCCGAAGCTGGGACGACGGTCGAGGTCCTCCGAGGGACGCTGCGGAATCATCTTCTCCGGAGCCTTGACGTCCACCCAGCGCGCCGCGTAGCGGGAGAAGACCGGCCCCGCGATGATCACGGTCGGGATCGCGACCAGCACACCCAGCGCCAGCGTGACACCGAGGTTGGCGCCGAGGGCGTCGATCGCCACCAGCGGGCCGGGGTGCGGCGGGATCAGACCGTGCATCACGGAGAGACCGGCCAGCGCCGGGATGCCGATCCGCATCAGGGAGAAGTTGCCGCGCTTGGCGACGAGCAGCACCACCGGGATCAGCAGCACGATGCCGACCTCGAAGAAGAGCGGCAGACCGATGATCGAGGCGATCAGGACCATCGCCCACGGCATGGAGCGCCGGCTCGCCTTGGCGAGGATGGTGTCGACGATCTGGTCCGCGCCGCCGGAGTCGGCCAGCAGCTTGCCGAGGATCGCGCCGAGTGCGATGAGCACACCGACACCCGCGACGGTCGAGCCGAGGCCGGCGGTGAAGCTGGCGATCGTCTTGGCCGGAGCGGCGCCGGCGAACGAGCCGAGCGCCAGCGAACCGATGGTCAGCGCGAGGAACGCGTGCATCTTGAACTTGGTGATGAGCAGAACGATGACGGCGATGCCCGCCAGAACGGCGATACCCAACTGCGCGTTGCCTGCCGAAGTGATCGGTTCGACGGCGTCCGCTGCCAACATCTCGACGCTGAGACTGGTCACGGTGGTGATCCTTAGATATCGAGCCGGCGCAACGCGGCGACGGCTCGCTGGGTGATTTCTTCGGGGGTGCCGGACACGTCGACCGAGACACCGGCCTCGTCCTCCTGCAGCGGCTGCAGGGTGGCGAACTGCGAGTCGAGCAGCGCGGTGGGCATGAAGTGCCCCTTGCGCTCCGCCATGCGCTGCTCGATCAGAGCCCGGTCGCCGGTCAGGTGGAGGAAGACCGCGCCGGGTGCCTCGGCGCGCAGCCGGTCCCGGTAGACGCGCTTGAGCGCCGAGCTGCTCACCACTCCGCCGAGCCCCGCCCGGCCGTGCGCCCACCGGCCGATCGCATCGAGCCAGGGCCACCGGTCCGAGTCGTCCAGCGGGGTGCCGGCCGACATCTTGGCGATGTTCGCCGCGGGATGGAAGTCATCGCCCTCTGCGTACGGAACGCCGAGTTCGGCGGCGAGCAGAGGGCCGATCGTGGTCTTGCCGGTCCCTGCTACGCCCATCACCACGACGACGTGGGGGGTGCTCATTGGTGGTGCCTCGCAGTCTTCTTCGACGTCTTCCTCGACATCGGTCCGTCGCGTTACTGAAACCTATACGTACGACTTATTCAAGATGTTGTGACATAAACGTCGTACTTTTTGTTCCGGAAGGGTGCCCCGTAGGCTGTGCTCATGACCACACGGGGCCCTGGGCTGCATACACATGTGCTGGACACCCTGGGTCTGGAGATCGCCGCCGGGGTGCACCCGCCGGGACAGGTCCTGCGCACCGATGAGCTGGCCCAGCGCTTCGACGTCTCGCGCACCGTCGTCCGCGAGGTGATCCGCGTCCTGGAGTCCATGCACCTGGTCGAGTCCCGGCGCCGGGTCGGCGTGACGGTGCGGCCGACCGAGGCGTGGAACGTCTACGATCCGCAGGTCATCCGGTGGCGGCTGGCCGGCGCCGACCGCCCGCGCCAGCTGCGCTCCCTGACCGTGCTGCGTTCGGCGATCGAACCGGTCGCGGCCGGCCTCGCCGCCCGCAACGCCACCCCGGAGCAGTGCGCGGCCCTCACCGAGTGCGCGCTCGGCATGGTCGCCACCTCGCGGGGCCAGCAGCTGGAGGGCTATCTGGAGCACGACATCGCGTTCCACCGGATCGTGCTCAACGCCTCCGGCAACGAGATGTTCGCGCGGCTCGGCGATGTCGTCGCCGAGGTCCTGGCGGGCCGTACCCACCACCAGGTGATGTTCGAGGACCCGGACCCGGCCGCGGTCACCCTCCACGTCCGGCTCGCCGAGGCGGTGCGCGAGGGCGACGCCGTGGAGGCGGAGCGGCTGACGAAGGAGATCGCGGTGGGCGCGCTGCACGAGCTGGACGTGCTCGCTCCCTGAGATCCGTACCGCGACACGCGACGGCCCCCGCGGAACGATCCCGCGGGGGCCGCCGGTTCAGCAGGTCCGGCCGGTCAGCCGCCGTGCCCGTGGTGGCCGCCGTGCCCGGCGCCGTGGTCGAACTTCACCGCCTCGGGCGGCATCACGACGAACGGCCGCATCATGCCCATGTCCTCGTGCTCCAGCAGATGGCAGTGGTACATGAACCTCCCGTACGCCCCGTCGAACTTCCCGAGCACCTTCACCAGTTGCCCCGGGGGCACCCGGAAGACGTCCTTCCAGCCCTCTTCGTTCGGTGCCGTCGGAATCGTGGTGCCGTGGTCGAACGCCACGGGCGAGCGGGTTCCGCCGACCGCCGGATCGAAGCCGTCGAGCTTGTACGCCTCCCGGCCCATCACCTGGAAGTCCGTCAGATGGATGTGCATCGGATGCGTCGGACCGCCCAGGTTGAGGAACGACCACTGCTCGTAGGTGCCTTCACCCACCGTGAAGCCGAGGCCGTCGTTGAAGGTCCGCGCGATCCTGCGGTACGTGCGCACCGTGCCGTCCTCGCCCTGAACCTGGATGACACCGTCCGAGGGCACCCGCACCTCACCGGCGTCCTCGACCTCCGCCATCTCCCAGATCTCCGGGTGACCGCCGCCGCCGACCGTGCCCGGCACCGTCAGCACCACGAGCCGGTGCCCGTGCTCCACCTGGCCGTGCTCGTAACGCCGGAAGGAACCGGACAGCACCTCCGGCAGCTCGAAACCGTCCCGCTGCCCCGTCTCCCGTACCCGGAACTCCATCACCTGCGGGAACGGTACGTTTGCCGCAGGGTCCGGCACCCCCGGCGCGAGCTTGCCGCGGTTGACCAGCCGGACGCGTCGGCCGCCCAGCGCCGAGAAGTCGATCAGCAGGTCCATCCGCTCCGCCGGGGCGATCGTCAGCTGCGGCAGCACGTCGTCGAAGTCGCCCGGCACCGGGCGCGGCAACAGCCCGCCGTCGCTGCCGATCTGCCGGATCACGCCCGGGACCGGGTTGTTCTCCTCGTCGACCAGCACCAGATCGTAGATCCGGGCGTTGGATGCGTTGACCAGCCGGAAGCGGTACCACGCGTCGTCCACGTCCAGATGGGGCCAGATACGGCCGTTGACCGTTGTGTACGGACCGAAGAACGGCAGCGACACCGGCTTCCCGGTCTCCGGATCGGCCTCGACGAGCACCGTCGTCTTGTGCAGCAGCCGCCCGTTGAGCCGGCCGTCCCCGTCGGTGTCCAGATTGCGGTCGGCGAGGATCAGCGGCAACTCCCGGTCGCCGGACGGCAGACCGAGCGCGTCCTCCTCGTCGTCCCTGATCAGATAGGTGCCGACCAGTCCGGCGTACACGTTCCACCGGGTGATGTTCATGGCGTGGTCGTGGTACCACCACTGGGCCGCCTGGTGGTCGTTCGGGTACTCCGACAGCTGCGCGTCGCCGAAACCGACCGCGTTGTCCGCCCAGCCGTCGTTGCCGCCACCGGTCTGCGCACCGTGCAGGTGCGTCACCGTCCAGGCGGGCAGCGCGGCGACATCCGCATTCGGCTCGACGCCGTCGCGTCCGGGGCGGTTGTGCGGGGCCGGTTCGCCCTGCTTGACCGGACCGACCTCCACCGCCGTGACCGGGTACTCGCTGCCCTTGGGGATCCGGTTGGTCCAGGCGATCCTGATCCGCTCCCCGCGCCGCACCTCGATGGTCGGTCCCGGCACCGTACCGTTGTACCCCCACATCAGCGTCGGCGGCAGCTGCGCGTGCAGCCGCACCCAGGTGGGTGACAGGGCGATCTCGGTCTCGTGGAGCACGTCTCCGCTCTGCGGGCGGAGCACCGGCGGGACGGGCAACGCGTCGGTGTACGGCAAGAGTCCGCCGACCGGCGTCCCGAGCGCGGCCGCTTCGGGCCCCGGTCCCGGCTCGTCGGTCCGCTGACTGATCTTCTCCGTGGTCTCGGCGATCTCGGTCAAGGTACTTCCCCCATGATCCGTAATTCCACTGCTGGTGGACCACGCGACCCCTGCCCCCGCAGGTACTGATTCGGTGGCCCCTGTGTATCGAAGGACCGCCTGGAAACCGCCGGAGTTCAGCGGTGTGCATCATCTGACCGAAACCGGTACAACCCACCGGGTGGACGGCGGTAGTTTTCCGCCAACGCGGCGCGCCGCCGTGACACCCTCACGGGGCGTACGGTTGTTCGCGTTCGATCATCGCAAAAAGACGGAAACAGGAGACCACGGTATGTCGCAGCAGGTGCAAGGGGTCATCGCACCGGGGAAGAACGAGCCGGTACGGATCGAGACGATCGTGATCCCGGACCCGGGCCCCGGCGAGGCCGTGGTGAAGATCCAGGCGTGCGGCGTCTGCCACACCGATCTGCATTACAAGCAGGGCGGTATCAACGACGAATTCCCCTTCCTGCTCGGCCACGAGGCCTCGGGCGTGGTGGAGTCCGTCGGCGAGGGCGTCACGGACGTCGAGCCCGGCGACTTCGTCATCCTCAACTGGCGTGCCGTGTGCGGGCAGTGCCGCGCGTGTCTGCGCGGCCGCCCCTGGTACTGCTTCAACACCCACAACGCCAAGCAGAAGATGACGCTGCTCGACGGCACGGAACTGTCGCCGGCCCTCGGCATCGGCGCGTTCGCCGAGAAGACCCTGGTCGCCGCCGGTCAGTGCACCAAGGTCGACCCGGAGGTCTCCCCGGCCGTCGCCGGTCTGCTCGGCTGCGGTGTGATGGCGGGCATCGGCGCCGCCATCAACACCGGACAGGTCGGCCGCGGCGACTCGGTCGCCGTGATCGGCTGCGGCGGTGTCGGTGACGCGGCGATCGCCGGAGCCCGGCTGGCCGGCGCGGCGAAGATCATCGCCGTGGACATCGACGACCGCAAGCTGGAGACGGCAAAGACGATGGGCGCCACGCACACCGTCAACTCCCGCTCCACCGACCCGGTCGAGGCGATCCGCTCCCTGACCGACGGCAACGGCGCGGATGTCGTCATCGAGGCGGTCGGCCGCCCGGAGACGTACAAGCAGGCCTTCTACGCCCGCGACCTCGCCGGCACCGTCGTCCTGGTCGGCGTCCCCACCCCGGAGATGCAGCTGGAGCTGCCGCTCATCGACGTCTTCGGGCGCGGCGGTTCGCTCAAGTCCTCGTGGTACGGCGACTGCCTGCCCTCGCGCGACTTCCCGATGCTGATCGACCTGCACCAGCAGGGCCGGATCGACCTCGGCGCGTTCGTCACCGAGACCATCGGACTCGGCGACGTCGAGCAGGCCTTCGCCCGGATGCACGACGGCGACGTGCTGCGCTCGGTGGTGGTCTTCTGATGGCCGCCCGCATCGACCACCTCGTCACCTCCGGCACCTTCGCCCTCGACGGCGGGGAGTGGGACGTCGACAACAACGTCTGGATCGTCGGCGACGACACCGAGGCGATCGTCATCGACGCCGCCCATGACGCCGCCGCCATCGAGGCCGCGCTGAACGGCCGTACGCTGCGCGCCATCGTCTGCACGCACGCGCACAACGACCACATCGACGCCGCCCCGGCCCTCGCCGACGCGACCGGCGCACCGATCCTGCTGCACCCCGACGACCTGCCGCTGTGGAAGCAGACCCACCCGGACCGCCTCCCGGACGGCGAACTGGCCGACGGCCAGGAGCTGGAGATCGCCGGAACGACGCTCAAGGTCCTGCACACCCCCGGTCACGCCCCGGGCGCCGTCTGCCTCCACGCCCCCGAGCAGGCCGCCGTCTTCACCGGGGACACGCTCTTCCAGGGCGGGCCCGGCGCCACCGGACGGTCCTTCTCCCACTTCCCGACCATCGTCGCGTCGATCAGGGACCGGCTGCTCGCGCTCCCGCCGGAGACCACCGTCCGTACCGGACACGGCGATTCCACCACCATCGGCGCGGAGGCCCCGCACCTGGACGAGTGGATCGCCCGCGGTCACTGAGAACCGCGGACACTCACCGGTCCGGCCACGCGGAGAGCCGCAGCCCGCTCTCGAAGCGGCGCGGCTCGCCCGTGACCGGATCGGTGAACTCCAGGACCCGGGCGAGGAGTTGGAGCGGGCGCGAGAAGTCGTCCGGCGCCCCTTCCGCCTCGACCACCGGATAGACCGGGTCGTGGACGAGCGGCAGCCCCAGGCCGTTCATATGGACCCGCAGCTGATGGGTCCGCCCGGTGGCGGGCAGCAGCCGGTAGCGGCCGAGCCCCTCCCGGTGCTCCAGCAGCTCGATCCGGCTCTCGCTGTTCGGCTCGCCCGGCTCCTTACGGGCGGCGATCACCCCACGCTCCTTCACGATCCGGCTGCGTACGGTCCGCGGGAGGACCAGCGCCGGATCGTACGGTGCCACCGCCTCGTACGCCTTGTGCACCAGCCGGTCCCGGAACATCGTCTGGTACGCGCCCCGCTCCCCGGGCCGTACGACGAACAGGACGAGGCCCGCGGTCAGCCGGTCCAGCCGGTGCGCCGGCTGCAACTCCGGCAGATCCAGCTCGCGGCGCAGCCGGGCCACCGCGGTCTCGGTGATGTGCCGGCCGCGCGGCGTCGTCGCCAGGAAATGCGGCTTGTCGGCGATGACGAGATGCTCGTCGCGGTGGACGACACCGACCGGGAACGGCACCGGGTCCTCGGGCGCGAAATCCCGGTGGAACCAGATGTACCGGCCCGCGGCGTACGGTTCGTCGGCGGACACCGGGCCCCGCACGGAGACGAACCGCCCCTCGGCGAACATGGCGTCCACCCGCCGCGCCCCGATCGCGCCCGCGAACCGTGCCAGCAGATGATCACGCACCGTCGGCCACGCCCCGTCCGGATCCTCGGGGAGCCGCAGCCGGACCGGATCGATCCCGTCCCGCTGCGGCAGCGGTGACGCCGGGGGCTTCGCGCGCCCCCTCACCGGGGAACGCCGGCCGCTACGGCGGTGCTCATGGTGCCGGCTCCTCGTCTCGTTGCCCGGGGTGTCCGCACATTATCGCCGGTCACCGGCCCGGCGCCCTCAGACGGTGGGCAGCGTCACCTTCTCCGGACCGCAGCCGATGCGCTCGGCCTCGGCGGCGACATAGCCGGGCAGCAGCTCATGGGCGAGGCCGGCGACCGAGTGCTCCGTGTGGTCCAGCTGCTCCACCACGAAGGCCACCGGACCGGTCTGGCACTTCGCCCGGTAGACGGCCCTGGTTCCGTCGATGGAGCCGGACCCCTTGGAACCCTTGAGGGGCAGACCGGTCCTGAGTGTGCCCGAGGAGAAGATCTCGGACAGCGCCGGGTCCGTCACCGTCGTCAGCCGCACGGCGGGGTTGTAGGAGCCACCGGCCTCGCAGACCCGGGCGGGCCCACCGTCGCCACCGACGCGCGTGCGGGCCAGATCCTTGCGGTGCGCCTCGGGAAGCGTGAAGCCCTTGATGCCGCAGAAGGCATCGGCGTCCGTCTTCTTCCGCTCCACCGGGGCGGGCAGGGCGCGCGGTACCCGGTACGTGCCGGAGCAGCCGAAGTCGCGGATGACCCCGTTGGTGGCCTCCACCACCGCACGGGTCAGCGCCGCGCGGTCCTCCTGCTCGTAGTCCGAGGAGAGGTCGAGTCCGGTCGGCCCCATGCCGATGTCCACCACGGTGGGGCCGGTGAACTCGTCCCGCCCGGTGCAGCTCTGCGGCAGCGCCAGCCAGGCGCGCGACGACGAGGCCAGCCCAGGCAGCCCGTCGCCGAGCGACACCATGTCGGCCGCGAGGAACTCCGCGGGCCAGTCGCGCCCGTCCGTGCCCATCAGACCGTCCAGCCGGGGCCCCAACCCTTCAGCCCGGAACCGAGGTTCGCGTAGAACACCGTCCGCCGCCCGTCGCACTCGGTGCGTACGAGCCCGCTGCCGACGCCCTCGGGAAGGCCGTCGAACAGTGCGACGAGGCGCGGCTCGGCCGCCATCACGTACTGCGCCGCAGGCTCGTCGGGCATGCCTCGCGCGCGCCACACCACCGAACACGTCTGGAGCCGTTCGTCGACCACACCCACCTGCTCCCGGTAGCCGGAGCCCTTGCCGAAGTCGAGCGTCACACCGGGGATCCGGCACAGCGGGCTCCGGGCGGACCCGGCGTCCTCGGGGACCGTCACGAAGGGCGAGGTCGTGCGCAGCACCCCCCTCGACCCGCACCCCCGCACCGTCGGCGTCCGTCAGCTCCGCCCACCGGACGTCGGCCCGTGCGCCGTTCTCCTGGGGCCGCACGTACGGAGTCTGCATCTCGTCCACGGACATCCGCCACCGGCCGAGCACCGCAGCGGCCCGGGTGTCCGGGTACGCCTCACCGGGCCCGCCGCCGAACCACCGCGCCCCGCCGTACATGGCGGGCAGCCCGAACCGGATGCCCAGCCGGGGCAGCGGCACCCGCCACTCGGCGTGTGTGTGCGGTTCATGGGACTTCTCGCTCGGGGTAAAAGCCCTCCGTGCTGCCGGCGCTCCGGACGCCAGCGAGTGATGAACCGATTCAACAAGGGCGGCCGATTGCACGGCCGATACGTGCCCGCGCAGGGCGCAACACAAAGTGCCGATCAGGATTTCTCCTGATCGGCACTTGCTCTGGCTCTGTGTCCGAGGGGGGACTTGAACCCCCACGCCCGATAAAGGGCACTAGCACCTCAAGCTAGCGCGTCTGCCATTCCGCCACCCGGACAAGGTGTCTGTCTCGCGGGCTCCGGCCCGTTCCGACGTGGAAAACAATAGCAAACATTCGGGGGTGCTCGATCACGGCCGGACTGTGTGAAGGGCGCATGACGGGGGGTGGATGCCCTTGGGCGTGCGGGCCCGGCGCGGGAGGATGAGGGGGAGCACCACAGCGACAGTGGAAGGAAGCAGCGTGAGCGAGACCAACACGGCTTGGACCGGCTCGGGCGAGGACGAGGTCGTGGACCTCTGTCGCGAGCTGATCCGGATCGACACCAGCAACTACGGGGACCATTCGGGACCGGGGGAGCGGGGCGCGGCCGAGTACGTCGCGGAGAAGCTCGCCGAGGTCGGGCTGGAGCCGCAGATCTTCGAGTCCCACAAGGGCCGCGCCTCGACCGTGGCGCGGATCGAGGGAGAGGACCCGTCCAGGCCCGCGCTGCTGATCCACGGCCACACCGACGTGGTTCCGGCCAATGCCCACGACTGGACGCACCACCCGTTCTCGGGCGAGGTCGCGGACGGCTGCGTGTGGGGCCGCGGCGCGGTCGACATGAAGGACATGGACGCGATGACCCTCGCGGTCGTCCGTGACCGGATGCGCAGCGGCCGCAAGCCCCCGCGCGACATCGTGCTGGCCTTCCTCGCGGACGAGGAGGCGGGCGGTACGTACGGCGCGAGGTACCTCGTGGACAAGCACCCCGGCCTCTTCGAGGGAGTCACCGAGGCGATCGGCGAGGTCGGCGGCTTCTCCTTCACGGTGAACGAGAAGCTGCGGCTCTACCTCGTCGAGACGGCCCAGAAGGGCATGCACTGGATGCGCCTCACCGTGGACGGCACCGCCGGCCACGGCTCGATGACCAATGACGACAACGCGATCACCGAACTCTGCGAGGCGGTCGGTCGGCTCGGGCGGCACAAGTGGCCGGTCCGGGTGACCAAGACCGTACGGTCCTTCCTGGACGAGCTGTCCGACGCGCTCGGCACCCCGCTCGACCCGGAGGACATGGAGGCCACGCTCGCCAAGCTGGGCGGCATCGCCAAGATGGTCGGCGCCACGCTCCGCAACTCCGCCGCTCCCACCATGCTGGGTGCCGGTTACAAGGTGAACGTCATCCCCGGCCAGGCCATCGCCCATGTCGACGGCCGTTTCCTGCCCGGCTTCGAGGACGAGTTCCTGGCCGATCTGGACCGGATCCTAGGCCCGCGCGTGAAGCGCGAGGACGTGCACGGCGACAAGGCGCTGGAGACCAGCTTCGACGGCTCGCTCGTCGACGCGATGCAGGTCGCCCTGAAGGCGGAGGACCCGATCGCCCGTGCCGTTCCCTACATGCTCTCCGGCGGCACCGACGCCAAGTCCTTCGACGACCTGGGTATCCGCTGCTTCGGATTCGCCCCGCTGAAGCTGCCGCCGGAGCTCGACTTCGCGGGCATGTTCCACGGTGTGGACGAGCGTGTGCCGGTGGACGGTCTGAAGTTCGGCGTGCGGGTGCTCGACCGCTTCATTGACAACTCCTGACGCCTTGCCGGATTTCCGCCGACTTCCCGCACCAACAATCGTCAGCGTGTGCGTATTTGACCGGAACGAGTGAAAGGGGACAAGCGCTCGTAGCCCGATTACCTCTTCCTCGTTACAGGTGATGCGGTCCGCGGCTGGGACCGCATTGCCAACTAGGAGGAACAATGATCAAGAAGGTCGTCGCTGCTGCGGCTGTCACTGGTGGTCTGGTGCTCGCGGGTGCGGGCATGGCCGTCGCGGACTCCGGTGCCCAGGGTGCCGCTGTCGGCAGTCCCGGCGTGCTCTCGGGCAACAACATTCAGGTGCCCGTGCACGTGCCGGTGAACGTGTGCGGTAACACGATCTCCGTGATCGGGCTGCTGAACCCCGCCTTCGGCAACACCTGCGTCAACGCCTGACGTTGTGCGTCAACCCGTAAGGGTTTGAATCCGGTCGGCCCCGGAGTGCACGCCATGCACTCCGGGGCCGCTGGGTACTCCGCCCCCGCACGGTCAAGTCCGGGGGTTTTCCGGAAGGTAGAAGGCAGGAAACAACCTATGCGACAGGTCACGCGTAAAGGCCTGATCACCATGGCGGCCGCGGGCGGCGTGCTCGCGCTGAGTGGCGGTTATGCGCATGCCGACGCGGGAGCGGCCGGCGACGCATCGAATTCCCCGGGGGTGCTTTCCGGGAATTCGGTACAGATCCCGGTGGACGTACCGGTCAACGTATGCGGCAACCCCGTGAGCGTCGTGGGGCTGCTGAACCCGGCTGCGGGAAACACCTGCGGAAACGGTTCACAGAGCACCGCCTCGGGTCGGCACGCCTCGGGCAGTCAGGTCTCCGGCGACCGGACCCAGGCCCACCGTGCGGGCACCGGCAAGCACCGCGCCGCCACGAGCGACAACGGGAGCCGGGCGACGGCCGAGGGGACCGCGACGGGTTCGCCCGGCGTGCTCTCGGGCAACAACATCGCGGTGCCCATCGACATCCCCGTGAACGTCTGCGGGAACAGCTTCACCATCGGTGGACTGCTCAACCCGGCCTCCGGCAACGACTGCGGGAACGGGACGGATGTCGTCACGCCGCCCGTCGGCACCCCGGTCACCCCGGTCACCGAGACCGAACCTCCGGCTCCCGGGCCGCGGACCGTACCGAACGTGCCCGAGACACAGAACGTCGCGCAGCTCGCACACACCGGAGCGGGCGGCCTCGACCTGCTGATCCCGGCGGGCGCGGGCCTGCTGCTGGCGGGTGCGGGCACGGTGCTCTACCGCCGCGCCCGGACGTCCGCGTAGCGGACCGGGGCGGCGAAGCAAGCGCCACGAAGGGAGCGGGTCCCGCGGCTGCGGGGCCCGCTCCGTGTCACCAGGTGGCCCGGAGCTGGCGGATGATCCGCCGCCGCAGGCGTACCCTGCGGCTGCCGTCGCGGCGCAGCGTCAGCCGGTCCAACTCCCAGTGACCGTACTCGGCATGGTCGGTCAGCAGGCGGGCCGTCTCCTTCCGGGACACCCCGCGCGGCACGTACACATCGACAAATTCGTATTCCGGCATCGCATCTATTGTGCGGGCAGAGCCCGTGTACGGATAGCGTCTGCACTATGTCTGATGCTGCGCAGCCCACCGCTGCCGAGGTACGCGCCGCCGCCGAGGCGATCAAAGCCGCGCTCGACCACCACCTCGCGGCCGTCGAACGCCGGACCGGGGACGACGACGTGGCCGTCTATGACGCGTTCAACGCACTGGCCGCTGCCGCCGAGTTCTACGACGAACTGCTCTACGACCGGTACGACGAAGTCACCCCCTTCGAGATCCCGGGTGCGGAGGATTCGCTGCCGCCGTACACCGGCCCCGAGGAGCCGAACGCACTCAGTGTGCTCATCCGGCGCGACTACGCGGTGGTGGAGCCGCCGAGGCTGCTCGCACAGGCCCAGCGGATCGCCGACCTCGACCAGGACGACCACGGCGGGAGCGCCGCGGTGGTCGGCTCCAGCGTCCATGCGGCGCTCGGAGTGCTCTTCGGGGAGTACGAACCCGACGAGATCGCTTCCCGGCACACGGAGTTCGGCCTGGAAGAGGGCGACTCCACGCTCTGGGTCACGGCCGCGGAGGAGCTCCCCGAGCCGGGGGAGTGGCTCGGCGCGCCCTTCGACGACGCCGATCCGCAACTTGTGGTCTGCCGCTTCGACGTCAGCGCCGTCTTCGACGAGGACGAATCGGACGAGGAACCGGCCCGGCTCGACCCCGTCTGACCCACACCGCTGCGGCGGACAGCTCCTGATCCGCCGGCCGGACGGGCTCGCGACCGAGCCCGTCCGGTCAGGGCGTCCCCGCCGGGACCCGATCAGCGGGCCGGGGTCTCCAGCAGGGTGCGCAGCCGCGTCGTGCGGTCCTGGGCCGGGGACTGGGCGACCGCGCGCTGGAGTGCCTGATCCACCCCGTGCACCACGGACAGATGCCGCTCCCCGCGGCTGAAGGCGGTGTACACCCAGGAGCGGCTCAGCCCCTGCACCGCGTCGCCCGGCAGCACGACGACCACTGCGGGCCACCGCATCCCGGCCGCCTGGTGGGCGCTGAGGGCCCAGCCATGGCGCACGGAGGACTCCACCCGCTCCTGGGCCACGACGACCTCCGTGCCCGCGCAGTCCAGATGCAGGCCGTCGGCGTCCGCCGAGACGACCACCGCGGGCACGGCCCTGCCGGGCGCCGGGACGTGGACGACGCGGTCGCCCGGGTCGAAGCCGCCGAACCTGCCAGGACCGGGGTTGAGCCGCTGCTTCAGTGCCGCGTTCAGCGCCCGGGTGCCTGCCGAGCCGCCGTGGCCGACGGTGATCACCTGGGTGTCGGACGACGGTACGCCGATGGCGCGCGGCACCGAGTCGGCCACCAGCTGCACGGTGCGGTGCACCGCCTCGCCCGCATCGCGTACGGGGACGATCACCACCTCCTTGCCGGGCGCCTCGACCTGGTTCAGCTCGCCGATGCCGATGCCGGAGACCAGCTCGCCGATCGGTCCCGGATCCGGTGTGCGGGAGACGATCTGCGGGCACGCGCGGGCCGCGAGCACATCAGCGAACACCCTTCCCGCACCGGCCGATCCCAGCACACCGGGATCGCCGCTGAGCACCAGGCGGGTGCCGTCGGCCAGCGACTCGACCAGGATCGCGGCGGTCTCGACGTCCAGCTGCGGGGCGTCCAGCACGACGAGCAGGTCGACGGCGATCGCCCCTTCCTCGTCGCGCCCCGGGCCCTGCTCGCCCGAGAGCAGACCGGCGAGGGTGACAGCCGTTTCGGGATCGCCGGTCGCCTCGGCCAGCCGGCGCCTGCCGTCGGCGCTGTGCGCGGCGCCCAGGGCGCGCAGCCCGAGGCCGCGGGCCGCGGTGATCAGGGCGGCGGGCTCGGCCCTGGCGGCCTCGCCCCCGGTGTGTGCCACGAGGCCGTGGGCCGCGACCGCGCGGATCAGCTCGGCTGCCGACGGGGAGCTCGCGGCCGCGGTCGCCTGCGTCCAGTCGGCGTCCTTCTCGCAGGCGTTGACCAGCCGGGCCAGGCCGTCGGCGAGGCTCTCCTCGGCGAGTGCGTAGCGGTCGAGGCCGAGCAGCACCTGTACCGGTTCCTGTCCGGCCTGCCCGGTGCTCGCGTCGGCGTCCTCGCCGGGTTCCGCGGGTGCCTCGGACCCCTGGTCGTCGTGGTCCTCCTGGCCGTCCTGGAAGACCAGGACGACTCCCTCGGCGATGGCGTGCTGCACGGCCGCGTCGGGGTCGGTCACCGAACGCCCGGCGAGCGCGGCCCGTACCTCCGAGGCGTCCAGCGCCGTGTGGCCCCGGAGCGCGGCCCGTTCCAGCAGCCAGCCGACCAGGGCGGCGGTCCGCCGCTCGTCGTCCGGGCCGCACTCGTCACCGAGCAGGGCCCGCGCGAATCCGTCCGCCTGCTCGGGCCCGACTCCCGGCACGGCCAGCAACTGCCAAGGGTCCGCGCGCAGGGCGTCGGCCGCCTGCGCCCCGAGAGCCTCCGCTGCCGGTCCCGCCAGCGCCGCCGGAGCCCCGCCCTCGGCCAGGACGGCGGCGGTCGCGGCGACGGCCTCCGGCGGGGCGCCCTGGGGCGCTCGGGACGGTTCGGGGGCGCGTGGGCGGGCCGGAGCGGGCGCGGGCGCGGTGCGGCGGGGGGCGGCGGGCGCGGGGGAGTCGAAGAACGAGGTGGCGTGCTGCTCGCCGCTCTCCACCGCACGCACGGCCGCCAGCAGGTCGGCCGCCTTGCCGCTCAGCTTCCCCCCGGCGGCGATGGGGCCTTCCTTCTCGGCCTTGCGCTTCTCGATCCGCTCCCTGAGCTCACGCTGGGCAGCGAGCTCGGCCTCGGCCTCGGAGAGCGGTGCGGGGGCGGCATCCGCCCCTTCCCCGGCCGCGTCCCCGGCGCCGTCATCGTCGGCCGCGTCCGTCTCCACGTCCGTCGCGTCGTCGGCCGGTTCGCCGGTCCCGGGGGTCGGCTCCGCGTCGCCCGCCCCGGTGGTCCCGGAGTCTCCCCCGTCCGTCTCCGCCCCGTCCCCGGCGGACGGGGCGGGCGCGGCGGCGGAGGGGGGCGCGACGACGCCGTCGTCGTCGGCGGCCGGGGAGCCGGGGGTTTCCCCCCGGGGAAGCGCAGTCACAGCGTGCTCCAGTCCTGGTCGGGATAGCGGTGCACGGGCGCCGACACATCGTCGAGCGCCTGGCAGATCTCGTCAGGAAGACTAAGCGCCTCCACTGACAATGCCTCCGTGAGCTGCTGCGCGTTGCGCGCGCCGACGATCGGGGCCACCACTCCGGGCCGGTCCCGCACCCAGGCGAGAGCCACCTGGAGGGGCGTCGTGGCCAGGCCGTCCGCCGCTGTCGTCACCCCGTCCACGATGCGGCTCGCCGCATCGTCGAGATACGGCTCGACGAACGGAGCCAGCAGCTCCGAGGCGCCGCGCGAGTCCGCCGGAGTGCCCGACCGGTACTTCCCGGTGAGGACGCCACGGCCCAGCGGGGAGGAGGGCAGCAGCCCGACGCCGAGATCGAGGGCGGCGGGCAGCACCTCGCGTTCCACCCCCCGCTGCAACAGCGAGTACTCCATCTGTGTGCTCGCCAGCCGGGTGCGCACCCCGGGCGAGGCGAGCTGCCAGGTCGCCGCCTTGGCCAGCTGCCAGCCGCAGAAGCTCGACACCCCCGCGTACCGGGCGCGCCCGGTGGACACCGCCAGATCCAGCGCCTGAAGGGTCTCGTCCAGCGGAGTCACCGGGTCGAAGGCGTGGATCTGCCACAGATCCACGTGGTCCGTGCCCAGCCGTTCCAGGGAGGCGTCCAGCGCGTCCAGCAGATGCCCGCGCGATCCGTCGAACCGGCGGTACGGGTCGGCCACGCTGCCGGCCTTCGTCGCGATGACCAGATCGCGCCGTGGCACCAGGCCGCCGACGAGCTGCCCGAGCAGATATTCGGCCTCCCCGCCGCCGTACACATCAGCCGTGTCGACCAGCGTGCCGCCCGCCTCCCAGAAGGCTTTCAGCTGTTCGGCAGCGTCGTGCTCATCGGTGTCCCGGCCCCAGGTGAGGGTGCCGAGTCCGATCCGGGACACTCGAAGGCCGGTGCGGCCGAGATGCCTCTGCTCCATGGGCGCTGAGATTACTGGCCAAAACCCCACTCGGCGGAAGCCTGTGGACAACCCGGGGTCAAGTCGCCCCTGCCGGATCCCGTTGCCGCGCGCTAGAGTCCGGAGCTCAGGGACGTTACTGATCGGTAAGGGGAGCGGCTATGCGGCTCGGCATCAATCTCGGTTACTGGGGCGCGGGAATGGACGGCGACAATCTCGCCGTCGCCCAGGAGGCCGACCGGCTCGGATACGACGTCTGCTGGGCGGCAGAGGCGTACGGCTCCGACGCGCCGACCGTGCTCGCCTGGGTCGCCGCCCGGACCGAGTCCATCGACGTCGGCTCCGCGATCATGCAGATCCCGGCCCGCCAGCCGGCCATGACGGCGATGACCGCCGCCACCCTCGACTCGCTCTCCGGCGGCCGGTTCCGGCTCGGCCTCGGCGTGTCGGGACCGCAGGTCTCCGAGGGCTGGTACGGCGTCAAGTTCGACAAGCCGCTGGCCCGCACCCGGGAGTACGTCGAGATCGTCCGCAGGGCGATGTCCCGCGAGCGGCTCTCGTACGAGGGGCAGCACTGGACGCTGCCGCTGCCGGACGGTCCGGGCAAGCCCATCAAGCTGACCGTCCACCCGCAGCGCGAGCACATCCCGCTCTACATCGCTGCGATCGGCCCGAAGAACCTGGAGCAGACCGGCGAGATCGCCGACGGCGCGCTGCTGATCTTCCCCTCCGCCGAGCACCTGGAGGACACCGCCGTGAAGTATCTGCGGGCGGGCCGCGAGAAGGCCGGCCTGACCATGGACGGCTTCGACGTCTGCCCCACCCTGCCGCTCGCCGTCGGTGACGACGTCAACGGTCTCGCGGACATGTTCCGTCCGTACACCGCCCTGTACGTGGGCGGCATGGGCAGCCGCAAGCAGAACTTCTACAACCAGCTCGCGCAGCGCATGGGCTACGAGAAGGAAGCCGCCGAGGTCCAGGACAAGTACCTGTCCGGTGACAAGAGCGGTGCCGCCGCCGCAGTGCCGCACCAGCTGATCGACCAGACCACGCTGCTCGGCCCGGTCGAGCGGATCGCCGAGCGGATGCAGGCCTACGCGGCCGCGGGTGTCACGACGCTGACCCTCGCCCCGGCCGGGTTCACGCTCGAAGAGCGGCTCACGGCCTTGAGGGCCGGCACGGCCGCGCTGGAGCGCTCCGGGCTCGCATAGCGGGGTTTGCTGCCCCCGGGAGCAGCACTACGGCCGTGGTGGGGGCTCGGGGCCTCCCCGCCACGGCCGTCACGCATATCAACGCGCGCGTGGTCGGGCGGTTACGCAAGCACGCGCGCGGTCCGGCGGGAACGGGGCGACCCATCCGGCGTAGCCGGGGCCCGTTCCTGTTGCCCGGGTGGGTGTGCCGCACTTGACTGTCGCTCGGTGGATGCGGCACGGAGGTGGCAGTGATGCTCTCGGCAAGGAACCTGTTCCAGGAGATTCTGGACGACGACGATACGTTCCGGCTGTTCTGTTCCATCGCGGCCGGCGGGGAGGCCCAGGGCGGCTGGGAGAACGGCCGTATCGCGGCCCTGGTGCCCGAGAGCCAGCGCGCCCTGGCACCCAAGATCGCCCGGCACGGCGCCGACGAGGACAAGCACGGCAGGATCTTCAACGTGCTGCTGAGGAAGCGCGGGCTCCAGCCGGTGGAGATCCCGCACGAGACCGACTACACGATGCTGCTGGAGAAGCACGGCATCGGCCTCGCCCATGAGCAGCTGCGGGGTGAGGAACGGCTCTCCGAGCGCGACATCATCACCTACCTCGCCCACAGCCGGGTCACCGAGCAGCGTGCCTCCGAGCAGATGGCCCTGCTGCGCAAGCACTTCGGCGACCACCCCGGCCTCGGCCGCGCCGTGAAAATGATCTCGAACGACGAGGACAACCACCTGGCGTACTGCCACGAGGAGCTGCTCCGCTTCGCCCGGGCCGGACACGGCCGCACCATCCAGCGCACCCTGCGCGAGTGCGCGCTCGCCGAGATCCGGGTGTACCGCGACGTCAGCCTCGCCGTGATGGACCACATGGGCCGGATCCTGGGCTGGTCCCGGGCCAGATCGGCGGTGCTCGCCGCCGGGATCCACGGCGTCTACGCGTACGAACGGCTCGTGGGGTGGCGGCGCATGGTGAGCCTGGAGCAGCCCGAGCGGCGCGACGCGCTGGGCGGTCCCGCCACGCCGGAGCCCGAGTTCGCCTGAACCGGGCCGGGCGCCCGCCCGTCCGTCAGAGCCAGCCGCGGCGCTTGAACTGCCGGTACAGCGCGAAGACCGCGGCGGCCATCAGTGCGATCAGCACCGGATAGGCCCACACATAGCCGAGCTCCGGCATGTGCTCGAAGTTCATGCCGTAGACCCCCGCCACCATGGTCGGCACGGCGGCCATCGCCGCCCAGGCCGAGATCTTGCGCATGTCGTCGTTCTGCCGCACCCCCACCTGGGCCAGATGGGCCGAGAGGATGTCGGAGAGCAGCCGGTCCAGCCCCTCCACGTACTCGTTGGCACGCGTCAGATGGTCGCTGACGTCGCGGAAGAACGGCTGCGAGTGCTCGTGGACGAACGGCACGTCCGCGCTCGCCAGCCGGGCCATGGGGGCGCTCAGCGGCCCCGTGGCCCGGCGGAACTCCAGGATCTGCCGCTTGAAGGTGTAGATGCGGGACGCGGTGCTCTTGGTGTCACCGACCCCGGCCGGCGCGAACACCTCGGCCTCCAGCTCCTCCAGGTCGACCTGGAGCTCGCCCGCGACCTCGATGTAGTGGTCGACGACGGCATCGCTGATCGCGTACAGCACCGCGGTCGGCCCGTGCTTGAGCACCTCCGGCTCGGCCTCCAGCCGGCGGCGCACCGCGGCGAGCGGCGCGCCCTCCCCGTGCCGGACCGTCACGACGAACGAGTCGCCTATGAAGGCCATCAGCTCGTCGGTGGTGACCGTGTCGCTCGCCTGCTCGTACACCACCGGTTTGATGACCGCGAAGAGCGAGTCGTCGTACACCTCCAGCTTGGGGCGCTGGTGCGCGCTCAGGGCGTCCTCCACCGCCAGCGGATGCAGTCCGAACTCGCTGCTGACGAGCTCGAACTCCTTCTCCGTCGGCTCGTGCAGCCCGATCCAGAGAAACGCGTCCCCGGTGGCCCGTGCCTCGTCGAGGGCATCGGACAAGTCGGCGGGGCCGTCGGTGCGGCGCCCGTCCCGGTAGATGGCACAGTCCACGATCACGGCGCGCATTCTTCCCTGCCGCGGTCCCCGGCGCACCTCATCGGCGTCGGCGGCCTACGCTGGCCCGTATGCCCACCCTGATCCTCGTACGCCACGGACGCTCCACCGCCAACACGGCCGGGGTGCTCGCGGGCCGCACCCCCGGTGTCGCGCTCGACGAGCGCGGTGCCGAACAGGCCGCGGCACTGCCCGGACGGCTCGCCGGGCTGCCCCTGGCCGCCGCCGTCAGCAGTCCGCTGCAGCGCTGCCGGGAGACCCTGCGACCGCTGCTCGCCGCCCGGCCGGAGCTGGAACTGCACACCGAGGAGCGGATCAGCGAGTGCGACTACGGTGACTGGTCGGGGCGAAAGCTCGCGGAGCTCGCCGACGAACCGCTGATGGGCGTCGTGCAGCAGCACCCGTCGGCCGCGGCGTTCCCCGGCGGCGAGTCGATGCGCGGCATGCAGGCGCGCGCCGTCGACGCGGTACGGGACTGGAACGCCCGCGTCGAGGCGGGGCACGGCGACGACGCCGTCTACGTGATGTGCTCGCACGGCGACATCATCAAGGCCCTCGTCGCCGATGCGCTCGGCATGCATCTCGACCTCTTCCAGCGGATCCACGCCGACCCCTGCTCGGTCACCGCGATCCGCTACACCAGGCTGCGGCCCTTCCTGCTGCGGCTCGGCGACACCGGGGACCTCGCGTCGCTGGCGCCGCGCGAGCACACCGGCGGGGCGGAGCCGGGCCCGCACCCGGCGACGGACGCGGACGCGGCTGTCGGGGGCGGCGCTGGGGCGCCGTGATCGCTTCGCGCAGTAGGGTGGACGCTCCGTAGGCGCCTTGCCCCGGGGAACTCCCGGGCCCCGGCCGCCCCTCATCCACCGTCAATTTCAAGGGAGACAGGACGTGTCCCGTCAGGTGTTCCTCTACGACCCCCCGGACCGTTTCGTGGCCGGTACGGTCGGGTTGCCTGGACGTCGTACGTTCTTCCTGCAGGCATCCTCAGGCGGACGTGTCACCAGCGTGGCCCTGGAGAAGACCCAGGTCGCCGCGCTCGCCGAGCGGATCGACGAACTGCTCGACGAGGTGGTGCGGCGGACCGGCGGAAACTCCCCGGTGCCCGCCGTGGCGCCGATGGACGTCACCGACACCGCGCCCCTGGACGTTCCCGTCGAGGAGGAGTTCCGGGTCGGCACGATGGCGCTCGCCTGGGACGGCGAGGAACAGCGCATGATCGTCGAGGCGCAGGCGCTGGTCGAGCTGGACGTGGACTCCGACGAGGATCTCGCCGAGGCCGAGGAACGGCTGCTGCAGGACGAGGAGAACGGTCCGCCGATGCTCCGGGTCCGCCTCAGCGGCGCGCAGGCCCGGGCCTTCGCCAAGCGCGCCCTGGACGTGGTGAACGCCGGACGTCCGCCGTGCCCGCTGTGCAGCCTGCCGCTCGACCCGGAAGGACATGTATGCCCGCGCCAGAACGGATACCGTCGCGGAGCCTGACCGGCACCGAGCTGGTCGCTCTGCTCACCGAGGGCGAGCTCACCGTCCTCGGACAGATCCGCGGGGCGTCCAACGCGGTGCTGTACTGCTCGGTCGCGCGCGACGGCGAGCAGGCGACCTGCGTCTACAAGCCCGTGGCCGGCGAACAGCCCCTGTGGGACTTCCCGGACGGCACGCTCGCCCGGCGCGAGGTGGCCGCGTACGAGATCTCCGAGGCGACCGGCTGGGGCCTCGTACCGCCCACCGTGCTGCGGGACGGTCCGTACGGCGAGGGCATGTGCCAGCTGTGGATCGACGCGGTCCCCCGTGACGAAGCGGCCGGCGAGGACGACGAGGCCGGTGAGGCGGGCGAGCCCCCGCTGCTCGCGCTCGTCGAGGACGAGGAGCCCGGGGAGGGCTGGAAGGCCGTCGCCCACGCCGAGGTCGGCGAGGGGAGGACGGCCCTGCTGGTCCACGCGGACGACGCGCGGCTGCGGCGGCTGGCCGTCCTCGACGCCGTGATCAACAACGGGGACCGCAAGGGCGGCCATCTGCTGCCCGCACCCGACGGCAGGCTCTACGGCATCGACCACGGTGTGACGTTCAACTCCGACGACAAGCTGCGCACGCTGCTCTGGGGGTGGGCGGGGGAGCCGCTGACGGCCGAGGCCGTCGAGGTCGTCGAACGGCTGGGGGCGGAACTCGCGCCGGGGACCCCGCTCGTCACCCGGCTGGGCGAGCTGATCACCGAGGTCGAGATCGAGGCGTTGCGGGGCCGCGTGGCGGGGCTGAGGGCGACCGGTAGGCACCCGGAGCCGAGCGGGGAGTGGCCGTCGATCCCCTGGCCGCCGGTCTGAGCGGAGCAGGGGATACGGGTTGGGCGAGGGGGCGGACCGCGTTGCCGGTACCGCGCCCCGAAGCAGATGAGGCCACACGGCGCAAGACCGCCTCTTCGGCCAAGATCCGGCATCCGGTTCGTATCCGGAACATGCATCCGGTTACGCTCGTGGCATGCATGCCTGGCCCGCTTCTGAGGTCCCCGCCCTGCCTGGCAAGGGCCGCGACCTTCGGATCCACGACACCGCGACCGGCGGACGGATCACTCTTGACCCCGGTCCCGTCGCCCGCATCTACGTCTGCGGCATCACGCCGTACGACGCGACCCACATGGGTCATGCGGCGACCTACAACGCGTTCGACCTCGTTCAGCGCGTGTGGCTCGACACCAAGCGGCAGGTCCACTATGTCCAGAACGTGACCGACGTGGACGACCCGCTGCTGGAGCGGGCCGTGCGCGACGGTCAGGACTGGACCGAGCTCGCCGAGCGCGAGACGGCCCTGTTCCGCGAGGACATGACTGCCCTGCGCATGCTTCCGCCGAAGCACTACATCGGTGCCGTGGAGGCGATACCCGGCATCGTCCCGCTCGTGGAACGGCTCCGCGACGCCGGCGCCGCCTACGAACTCGACGGCGACGTCTACTTTTCCGTCGAGACCGACCCGCACTTCGGCGAGGTCTCCAACCTCGACGCCGAGGCGATGCGGCTGCTCTCCGCCGAGCGCGGCGGCGACCCGGAGCGCCCCGGCAAGAAGAACCCCCTCGACCCGATGCTCTGGATGGCCGCCCGCGAGGGCGAGCCGAGCTGGGACGGCGCCTCGCTCGGCCCCGGCCGGCCCGGCTGGCACATCGAATGCGTCGCCATCGCCCTGGACCACCTCGGCATGGGCTTCGACGTCCAGGGCGGCGGGTCCGACCTCGCCTTCCCGCACCACGAGATGGGCGCCTCGCACGCCCAGGTGCTGACTGGCGAACACCCCTTCGCCCAGGCCTACGTGCACGCCGGAATGGTCGGCCTGGACGGCGAGAAGATGTCCAAGTCCAGGGGCAACCTGGTCTTCGTCTCGAAGCTGCGCCGCGACGGCGTGGATCCGGCGGCGATCCGGCTGGCACTGCTGTCGCACCACTACCGGACCGACTGGGAGTGGACGGACCAGGTGCTCGCCGACGCGGTGGAGCGGCTCGCCCGGTGGCGGTCCGCCGTCTCCCGGCCCGACGGGCTGCCCGCCGAGGCCCTGGTCGAGGAGGTCCGCGAGGCCCTCGCCGACGACCTGGACGCGCCGGCCGCGCTGGCCGCCGTGGACCGCTGGGCCGAGCGCCAGAACGCGGAGGGCGGTACGGACGAGGGCGCACCCGGCCTCGTCTCGCGCACCGTCGACGCACTGCTGGGTGTCGCCCTGTAGCGCCGCGCATGGTGGCAACCCGCTGATCTCCACCGGACGTTCCCGATGAACCGGCCTTGGACTTCTCGACGAAGTTCAGGGCCGGTTCCGTTTTGTCCGTGGTCAAGTGCTCGATGCTGCGCTAAAAGCGCTCTATGCAATCATCAACGCGCATCAGAGCGGCGGCAGTTGCAGCCTTGCTGGGGCTGCTCGCCGTCCTCTCGGGCCCCGGCGCGGCCCAGGCCGGCGCCGCCGAGCCGGACACCACGGTCGGCGACCTCACCGGATTCTCCGCCGACGGATCCGTCTACCACCTGAAGGCCGGTGCCGCCGAGGCGCGGGTCAGCTTCGTCTCCGCCGAGACCTTCCGTATCGAACTCGCCCCGGACGGCACGTTCTCGGACCCGGCCGGCGACGACATAGTGCTGCCGCAGGGCACCCCGCCGCACACCCGGTGGAAGGAGCGGAGCGACCGCTACGAACTCTCCACCGGGCGCGTCACCCTGCGCGCCTACAAATCGCCCCTGCGCTTCGCCCTGTACCGGGCGGACGGCAGCCAGGTCTGGTCCGAGGCCAAGGGGCTGAGCTGGAACGGCGAGAAGACCACCCAGACGCTGGCCCGCGGCGCGGACGAGCAGTTCTACGGCGCCGGCATGCAGAACGGACGGGGCAACACCTCGCACCGCGACAAGACCGTAGAGGTCGGCGTCGACTACAACTGGGACGACGGCGGCCACCCCAACTCGGTGCCGTTCTACCTCTCCTCGGCCGGCTACGGCGTCTTCCGCAACACCTACGCGCCGAACACCTACGCCTTCACCGACCCGGTGACCACCAGCGCGAAGGAGAAGCGTTTCGACGCCTACTACTTCGCGGGCGACAGCGCCAAGGACGTCATCGGGCAGTACACGAAGCTCACCGGCAAGCCCTTCCTGCCGCCCGTGTACGGAATGGAGATCGGCGACGCCGACTGCTATCTCCACAACGCCAACCGCGGTGAGCGCCACACCCTGGACGCCCTGAAGGTCGCCGACGGTTACGTGGAGCACGACATGCCGAACGGCTGGATGCTCGTCAACGACGGCTACGGCTGCGGCCACGAGGACCTCGCCGAGACCGCCAAGGGCCTCCAGGACCGCGACATGCAGCTCGGCCTGTGGACCCAGGACGGCATCGACAAGATCGCCGAGCAGGTCAAGGCCGGTCAGCGGGTCGCCAAGCTGGACGTCGCCTGGATCGGCGCCGGCTACAAGTTCGCCCTGGACGGCTGCAAGGACGCGTACAAGGGCATCGAGGACAACAGTGACGCCCGCGGCTTCACCTACGCCCCCGAGAGCTGGTCGGGCGCCCAGCGCTGCGGTGTGCAGTGGTCCGGCGACCAGTACGGCACCTGGGACTACATCCGCTGGCAGATCCCGACCTACGCGGGCGCCACGATGTCCGGCCTCGCCTACACCACCGGCGACGTCGACGGAATCTTCGGCGGCAGCGCCAAGACCTACACCCGTGACCTCCAGTGGAAGATGTTCCTGGGGACCACGATGACGATGGACGGCTGGGCGGCCAGCGACAAGCAGCCCTTCCGGTACGGGGAGCCGTACACCACCATCAACCGCGACTACCTCAAGCTCAAGGAGTCGCTGCTTCCCTACCAGTACTCCTACGCGCACGAGGCGACGAAGACCGGCGTCGGCATGGTCCGCCCGCTCGTCCTCGAATACCCGGACGACCCGAAGGCGGCGACGGACGCGGCGAAGTACGAGTTCATGTCAGGCGAGGACTTCCTCGTCGCGCCGGTCTACCAGGACAGCACCGAGCGCGACGGCATCTACCTGCCGAAGGGCACCTGGACCGACTACTGGAGCGGCCGGACGTACCAGGGCCCGGTCACCCTCGACGACTACAGCGCCCCGCTCGACACCCTGCCGCTGTTCGTCAAGGGCGGTGCCAGTGTGCCGATGTGGCCGGGCATCCGCTCGTACAAGGACCGCACCGCCGGCTCCCCGCTCGCCTGGGACATCTACCCGCAGGGCAAGTCGTCCTTCACGCTGTACGAGGACGACGGCGTCACCCGGCAGCACCGCGACGGCAAGTACGCCACCCAGCGGGCCGATGTGGACGGACCGGCCCGGGGCGCGGGCGACGTGACCGTGCGGGTAGGCGCGAGCAAGGGGGAGTTCACGGGCAAGCAGAGCAAGCGCCCGTACGAGTTCACCGTGCACACCGGGTCCGCCCCGAGCGCGGTCGAGCTCGGCGGGAAGCTGCCCCGGCTGGGCTCCGCCGCCGCGTACAAGGCCGCGAAGCAGGGCTGGTGGTACGACCGGGACGACCGTGGCGGCGTCGTGAAGATCAAGACCGCGCCGCTGTCCACCGGCAAGAAGTTCTCCGTGGAGCTGAAGAACACCAGCGCGGTCGGCGGGCGGGCCGCCGCGGCGAGCGCCGTGGTCTCCGCGCCGGCCGGGCAGGAGGTCGGCGCCGGGGCCGAGGGCACCGTCGCCGTCGATGTCACCGCGGGCAGCGCCGATGTGACGGACGCCCAGGTCGGCCTGGACGTTCCCGAGGGCTGGCAGGTCGCACGGGCCGCGACGGTGGACCGGATCCCGGCGGGCACCACCCGACGGGTCGAGGTGTCCGTCACCCCCGCGAAGGACGCCACGGCGGGAGAGGCACGGATCACCGCACTCGTCCGCTACCGGTCGGCCGGTGAATCCCGGACCGCCACGCAGCGGTTCGCCGCCGGAGTGATGCCACCGCCGCCCACCGGCGAGGCCTGGGCGAGCGATCTGGTGTGGCTGAAGTCCGCCAACGGCTACGGACCGGCCGAACGGGACCGCAGCAACGGCGAGTCGGGCGCCACCGACGGGCACCCGCTGACCCTCGCCGGGAAGACGTACGAGAAGGGGATCGGCACCCATGCCGACTCCGACATCGAGGTCTATCTCGGCGGGCGCTGCACCGCGTTTACCGCGGACGCCGGGATCGACGACGAGATCAACGGCTACGGCGAAGTGGCCTTCTCGGTCGAGGCGGACGGCAAGGTGCTGTGGACCTCCCCGAAGGTGACCGGGGCCTCGGCGACCGTACCGGTCGACGTGAAGCTCGACGGTGCGCGCCATGTGCACCTGAAGGTCACGGACACCAACGGCTCCAGGACCGGTGACCACGGGGACTGGGCCGCCGCCCGGTTCACCTGTTCCTGAACGTCCCGGACAGCACGGGAGCGCCGGGCGGTGACGTACCCGCCCGGTGCTCCACCGGTCCCGTCCGTCCTCCTCGGAGCGTCAGTCCTCCGGGGAGTCCTCCGACGAATCCTGCGGACCCTCGCCGTCCCCGTCGTCGTCGCCCTCCCGGTCGGCCGGTGGCTGCCGGCCGGGTCCGCCCGCGGGCGGCGCGCCGGGGCCCGTGTCGCCCCCGGTCTCGGGGCGGACCGGCTTCGGCGGACGGGTGCGGCCGCTGGAGGTGTCGCGCAGGTACGAGGTGTCGCCGCTCTCCGTCGCGTGCCCGCCCGGCGTCTGACCCGGACCGATGTCCCTGCGGCGCAGATAGCGCTCGAACTCCCGGGCGATGGCCTCGCCGCTCGCCTCGGGAAGCTCGGCGGTGTCCCGGGCCTCCTCCAGCGTCTGGACGTACTCGGCCACCTCGCTGTCCTCGGCGGCCAGTTGGTCGACGCCGAGCTGCCAGGCGCGCGCGTCCTCGGGCAGTTCGCCCAGCGGGATGCGCAGACCGATGAGGTCCTCCAGGCGGTTCAGCAGCGCGAGTGTGGCCTTCGGGTTGGGCGGCTGCGACACGTAGTGCGGCACCGCCGCCCACAGGCTCACCGCGGGCACGCCCGCGTGCGTGCAGGCCTCCTGGAGGATGCCGACGATGCCCGTCGGTCCCTCGTACCTGGTCTCCTCCAGGTCCATGGTCCGCGCCAGGTCCGGATCGGAGGTGACTCCGCTGACCGGCACCGGCCGGGTGTGCGGGGTGTCACCGAGCAGGGCGCCCAGGACCACCACCATCTCCACCCCCAACTCATGGGCGAAACCCAGGATCTCGTTGCAGAACGAGCGCCAGCGCATGGATGGCTCGATACCGCGGACCAGGACGAGATCGCGGGGCTTGTCCCCGCCGACGCGGACCACGGAGAGCCGGGTGGTCGGCCAGGTGATCTTGCGCACCCCGCCGTCCAGCCAGAGCGTCGGCCGGTTGACCTGGAAGTCGTAGTAGTCCTCGGCGTCCAGCGCCGCGAACACCTCGCCCTTCCACTCCCGGTCCAGGTGTGCGACCGCCGTGGAGGCGGCGTCCCCTGCGTCGTTCCATCCCTCGAACGCGGCCACCATGACCGGGTCGATCAGCTCGGGAACCCCCTCGAGCTCGATCACCCAGGCCTCCTTCCGAAGTTCCCTTGTGTACCCATCAACCTTACGGCTTCCGGTCACTCGCGCCGCAGCCTCCGTGCACAGCCGGGTGAACCGGGTCCACGAAGACGCATCACCGGTCGAATCAAGGCATCGGACTCCGGATACATCCGAGCTGTGCCGGTCAATTTCGATCAATCCCTGGACTTTGGTGCCTTGATGGCGCTATACATCGGATGACCAGAACAGAGGTCCGATGTTATTCCCCTGGGGGCGCACATGAGTCAGACCGTCACGGATTTCGAGGTCCACGACATCCGTTTTCCGACCTCGGAACAACTGGACGGCTCGGACGCCATGAACCCCGATCCCGACTACTCGGCTGCCTACGTCGTACTGCGTACCGAAGTCCCCGACCGCACGGACGGCCCGGACAGCGGCGGTGGAGGCATCGAGGGACATGGCTTCTGTTTCACCATCGGGCGGGGCAACGAGGTGATGGCCGCCGCCATCGAGGCGTTGCGCCCCTACCTGGTGGGGCGCCCGGCGCCCCGCACCGCGGCCGATCTCGCCGCACTGCACCGTGAGCTCACCCATGACTCGCAACTGCGCTGGCTCGGCCCGGAGAAGGGCGTGATGCACATGGCGGCCGGCGCGGTCGTCAACGCCGCCTGGGACCTGGCGGCCAAGCTGGCGGGCAGGCCGGTCTGGGAGTTCCTCGCCGGGATGACGCCCGAGGAGCTCGTCTCCCTCGTCGACTTCCGCTACCTCACCGACGCCCTCACCCCCGACGAGGCCCTGGCGATCCTGCGGGCCGCCGAACCGGGCCGGGCCGAGCGCGCCGAGCGGCTGCGCGCCGAGGGATACCCGGCGTACACCACCTCGCCCGGCTGGCTGGGCTACACCGACGACAAGCTCGTCAGGCTCGCGAAGGAGGCCGTCGCCGACGGCTTCACCCAGATCAAGCTGAAGGTCGGCGGCAGCCTCCGCGACGACGTCCGCAGACTCGCCCTGGCCCGCGACGCCGTCGGGCCCGACATCCGGATCGCCGTCGACGCCAACCAGCGCTGGGACGTCTCGGACGCGGTCGAATGGATGACCGCGCTCGCGCCGTACGACCCGCACTGGATCGAGGAGCCGACCAGCCCCGACGACATCCTCGGCCACGCCGCCGTCCGGGCCGGTCAGCCGGTCAAGGTCGCCACCGGCGAACACGTCGCCAACCGGGTCGTGTTCAAGCAGCTGCTGCAGGCCGGCGCCGTCGACTTCGTCCAGATCGACGCGGCACGGGTCGCGGGCGTCAACGAGAACCTCGCGATCCTGCTGCTCGCCGCGAAGTACGGCGTACCGGTCTGCCCGCACGCGGGCGGGGTAGGACTCTGCGAGCTGGTGCAGCACCTCTCGATGTTCGACTACGTGGCGGTCTCCGGCAGTTGGGACAACCGAGTGATCGAGTACGTCGACCATCTCCACGAACACTTCGCCGACCCCACCGTGATCGAGTCCGGCCGCTACACCGCGCCGAGCTCCCCGGGCTTCTCCGCCCGGATGCTCCCCGATTCGATCGCCGCACACCGCTACCCGGAGGGCGCCGTATGGCAGGCCCGCCAAACCACCGAGGAGGCCGGCCGATGACCGGAACGAGCGACTTCGAAGGAATGAACGCCCTGGTCACGGGCGGCGCCTCCGGCATCGGCGCCGCTGTCGCGACCATGCTGCTGGCGCGCGGCGCGCAGGTGGCCGTACTGGACCGGGAGACCGCGGGCGCCCCCGCCGGCGTCCTGGCCCTCAAGGCCGACGTCACCGACGACGACGCCGTGCGCGAGGCGGTCGACCGGGCCGCCGCCGAACTGGGCGCACTGCACACCGTCGTGTCCAACGCCGGCATCGGATCCATCGGCACCGTCGAGGACAACGCCGACAACGAGTGGACCCGGGTCCTGGACATCAACGTCCTCGGTATGGTCCGCACCGCCCGGCACGCCCTGCCCCATCTGCGGCGCGCGGCGGCCGACCGTCCCGGCGCCGTGTCGATCACCCAGACCTGCTCCATCGCCGCGACCGCCGGGCTGCCGCAGCGCGCCCTGTACAGCGCGAGCAAGGGCGCGGTCCGCTCGCTGACCCTGGCGATGGCCGCCGACCACGTCCGTGAGGGCATCCGGGTCAACTGCGTCAACCCCGGCACCGCGGACACCCCGTGGATCGGCCGGCTCCTCGGCCAGGCCGACGACCCGGCCGCCGAACGGGCCGCGCTCAACGCCCGCCAGCCGCTGGGACGGCTCGTCTCCGCCGACGAGGTCGCCGCCGCGATCGTCTACCTCGCGAGCCCCGCCGCCGCCTCGGTCACCGGCACGGCACTGGCCGTCGACGGCGGCATGCAGGGGCTGCGCCTGCGCCCCGCCGAGAGCTGACCGGGGGAGGCCCGAGCCGCGCCACCCGCCGCACCCCCGCGCATGCACCTCCGCTTTGCCGACAGAAATCCGAGCCGGTACTCACAAAGGACGGGACACCAATGAGAGTGCGTACGACGAGTGCGGCAGCCTGCGCCGTACTGCTGGCCGTCACTGCCCTCGCGGGCTGCAACCGCGAGTCCACCGCGGACGGCGCGGGCGGCGGGAAGGTCGGTATCGACCTGCCGCGCAGCGACAGCGACTTCTGGAACTCGTACCAGAACTACGTGGAGAAGGGCGTCGAGGCGGGCGAGGTCGAGGCGCTGCCGCTGACCAACTCGCAGAACGACATCGGCAAGCTGGTCGCCAACGTCCAGACCTTCACCGACCAGGGCGCCAAGGCCGTGGTGATGGCGCCGCAGGACACCGGCGCGATCGCGGAGTCGCTCAACACGCTGAACGAGAAGAAGATCCCGGTCGTCAGCGTCGACACCCGCCCCGACAAGGGCAACATCTACATGGTGGTGCGCGCCGACAACAAGGCGTACGGGACCAACGCCTGCAAGTACCTCGGCGAGCAGCTGGGGGGCAAGGGCAAGGTCGTCGAATTCCAGGGCGACCTCTCCTCGATCAACGGCCGCGACCGGTCCGAGGCGTTCAAGGCCTGCATGGACAAGGACTTCCCCGGCATCAAGGTCTTCGAGCTGGCCACCGACTGGAAGGGCGACGTCGCCTCCGCCAAGCTCCAGGCCACCCTGGCCGCCAACCCCGACATCAACGGCATCTACATGCAGGCCGGCGGTGTCTTCCTGCAGCCCACCCTCGCACTCCTGGAGCAGAAGAAGCTGCTGAAGCCGGCCGGTACGCCGGGGCACATCACGATCATCTCCAACGACGGCATCCCGGAGGAGTTCGACGCCATCAAGGCCGGGAAGATCGATGCGACGATCTCCCAGCCCGCCGACCTGTACGCGAAGTACGCGCTCTACTACGCCAAGGCGGCCCTGGACGGAAAGACCTTCAAGGAAGGCCCCACCGACCACGACTCCAACATCATCAAGATCCCGAACGGCTTCGAGGACCAGCTCCCCGCGCCGCTGGTGACCAAGGACAACGTCGACGACCCGAAGCTGTGGGCCAACCAGCTGGAGAAGAAGAGCTAGCCATGGACCAGGCACCACCTGCCGTACAGGCGGAAGGCGTTGTCAAACGCTTCGGGCCCACCGTGGCGCTCGACGGGGTGAGGCTCACCGTGCAGCCCGGTGAGTCGCACGCCCTGGTCGGCCGCAACGGCGCGGGCAAGTCGACGCTGGTCAGCGTTCTGACCGGGCTCCACAAGGCGGACGCGGGCACGGTCACGTTCTCGGGGGAGCCCGCGCCGGCCTTCGGGGACACCGCGGCCTGGCAGTCGAAGATCGCCTGCGTCTACCAGAAATCCATGGTCGTCCCGGATCTGACCGTCGCGGAGAACCTCTTCCTCAACCGCTTCGACGACAACGCCCGCTGGATCAGCTGGGGCAGGCTCCGCAGGCGCGCCGAGCGGCTGCTGGCCGAGTACGGGGTCCAGGTCGACCCCAGCACCCGGGCGCGCGATCTCGCCGTCGAGCAGCGGCAGTTCGTCGAGATCGCCAGGGCGCTGTCCTTCGGCGCCCGGCTGATCGTCCTGGACGAGCCGACCGCCCAGCTCGACGCCCGGGGCATCGGGCGGCTCTTCGACAAGCTGCGGGAACTGCAGAGCCAGGGAGTGGCCTTCCTCTTCATCTCCCACCACCTCCAGGAGGTGTACGAACTGTGCACGGCGGTCACCGTCTACCGCGACGCCCGCCATGTGCTGACCGCCCCGGTCGCCGGCATCGCCAAGGCGGAGCTGGTGGCGGCGATGACCGGCGAGCAGTCCGCAGGTGCCACCGCCTGGCACGCGGGCGGTACCGGGGCCGCGGCGCGGGACGAGTCGGCCGCCCCCGTACTGCGTACCGAAGGGCTCAACGTCCCGGGCCAGTTCGAACCACTGGACCTGGAGGTCCGCCCCGGCGAGGTGCTCGGCCTCGCCGGCTCCGCGGCCAGCGGCAACACGGCCCTGGGGGAGACCCTGGCCGGCATGCGGAAGGCGGGCGGCGGCACGGTCCGCGTACACGGCAGGTCCGTGCGCTCCGGCAGCGTGCCGCACGCGCTGGACGCCGGGATCGGCTACATCCCCGAGGACCGGCACGACCAGGGCCTCGTCCTGGAACGCAGCGTCGCCGAGAACGCCACGCTCACGGTCACCGACCAGCTCGGCCCGTGGGGGACCGTACTGCCCTCCCGTACCAGGGAGTTCGCGCGCACCATGATCGCCTCGCTGGACATCAAGACACAGGGGCCCGAGCAGCCCGTCTCCGGACTCTCCGGCGGCAACCAGCAGAAGGTGGTGGTGGCCAGGGCGCTGGCCCGTGAACCCAGCGTGCTGGTGGCGGTGCGGCCCACCGCGGGGGTGGACATCAAGTCCAAGGACTCCCTGCTCGGAGTCGTACGACGGGTCGCCGACGAGGGGAACGCCGCAGTGATCATCTCGGACGAGCTGGACGATCTGCGGGTCTGCGACCGGGTGCTCGCCCTGTTCCACGGACGCGTGGTCGCGACATTCGCAAGCGGGTGGAACGACGGGGAGCTCGTCGCCGCCATGGAAGGTGTGGGGGAAAGGGAATGACCGGCACGGTACGGCCCCTGGCGGCCGACGGCATCGACAGCGGGACGAAGGGCTCCCCGACCGGCGAGAGGCCGCTGGACCGGCTGAAGCTGATCAGGTGGAGCGACTTCTCCCTGGTACCGGTGATCCTGGTGCTGATGGTGATCGGGTTCATCGTCTCGCCGGTGTTCCTGACCTCCGAGAACCTGATCAGCGTCGTCCAGCAGTCCTCCGAACTGAGCCTGCTGGTGCTGGGCCAGGCGCTGATCCTGATCTGCGGGCGGATGGACCTGTCGCTGGAGTCGACGATCGGCATCGCGCCGGTCGTCGCGATGTGGCTGGTCCTGCCCACCGAGGGCGGCCGCTTCGCGGGCCTCGGGCTGCTGCCCACCTGGTCGGCGATCCCGCTCTGTCTGCTGGTGGGTCTGGCCATCGGCGCGGTCAACGGCTTCCTGATGCTGAAGCTGAGGGTCAACGGCTTCATCGCCACGCTCGGCATGCTCACCATGCTGCGCGGCCTCCACATCGGGATCACCGAGGGCAAGTCCATCACCGACGTCCCGGAGTCCTTCCGCTACCTCGGCAAGAGCGAGTGGCTCGGCGCACCGGCCGCCGTCTGGATCTGCCTCGCGCTGTTCGCCGTCGGCGGCGCCGCACTGGCCTGGCTGCGCCACGGACGCTCGCTGTACGCCATCGGCGGCAACCCGGAGGCGGCGCGCGCCGCGGGCATCCGGGTGGACCGGGTCACCTGGATCGTGCTGGCCGTCGGCGGGCTGCTGGCGGCCTTCGCGGGCATCCTCTACACCGGCCACTACGGATCGGTCGCGGCGACCCAGGGCAACGGCTGGATCTTCCAGGTGTTCGCCGCCGCGGTCATCGGCGGCATCAGCCTCAAGGGCGGCCGCGGCACCCTGTTCGGCGCGCTGACCGGTGTGCTGACGCTCCAGCTGGTGGTCAATGTGATGACCCTCGGCGGTGTCCCGGCACTGTGGAACCAGTTCCTCAACGGCGCGATCATCATCGTCGCCCTGGTCATCTCCCGCTTCGCGAGCGGCGAGAAGCAGGACTGAGCGTTTTCAGCCCCGCCGGCGTTCGAGACGCGAGGTCCGGGGCGGAGCCCCGGTTACGGGAAGGGGCGGGTCGGGGAACACCCCACCCGCCCCACCTTTGTCACAGCGACGACCGCAACCACTGCTCCACACTCGCCACATGCACCGTCGCCCAGGCCCGCGCAGCCTCCGCGTCCCGGTCCCGCAGCGCCGAGACGATCGCCCGGTGCTCATGGAGCGTGCGGCTGACCGCGTCCTCCTGCGTCAGACCGCGCCAGACCCGCGCCCGGGTCGTCGGCCCCGACAGCCCGTCGAGCAGCGAGCAGAGCACCGAGTTCCCGGACGACTGCACGATGCCGCGGTGGAACTCCAGGTCGCAGGCGACCAGCTCCTCCACCGAGGGCTGTGCCCCCAGCGCGTCCAACTGCGAGCTGAGTATGTCCAGTTGGGCCTCGCTGATCCGGGTGGCCGCCATCGCCGTCGCCGCAGGTTCCAGGATCCTGCGGACCGCGAGGAACTCCAGCACCGTGTCGTCGCGGTGGAAGTCCACCACGAAGCTCAGCGCCTCCAGGAGCAACTGCGGATCGAGGCTGGTCACATACGTGCCGTCGCCCTGGCGCACATCGAGAATGCGGATCAGCGAAAGGGCCCGCACCGCCTCCCGGAGCGAGTTGCGGGAGAGCCCGAGCTCCGCCGCGAGTTCGCTCTCCTTGGGGAGCCGGTCGCCGGGGCGCAGCGCACCCGAGACGATCATTCCCTTGATCTTCTCGATCGCCTCGTCGGTGACAGCCATGACGGTCCTCCTGGATCCGGACTGGAATCAGAACTGGGTTCAGACATCCGATGTATCTCTTCATTATGCGGGTCGGAAGAGGCGGATGAACCAGGTCTGCCGCAGGTCGTCCAGGGTCCGGGCGGCCGGACGCCCGCCGGGGTCAGTCCCAGAGCGCGGACGGTGCCTCGCGCCGCACCACCGGAGCGATCTCCTCCGCGAACCGCTGGAGCGTCTCGGTCTGCTCGCCGGCGCTCAGCCCGAAGCCGTCCACGGTGACCGACTGGAGGTCGTGCCCGTACACCTCGTGCCAGCCGAGGATCTTGTCGATGATCTGCTGCGGGCTGCCGATCAGCTGGGGCCCGTCCGCGATGGCCTCCTCGATCGTCCGGAACGGTGTGTTGTACCCGGCCTTCCCCTCCAGGTGCGGCCGGAAGGACTGCGCCACCTTCGCCTCGTACAGCTCCTTGTAGCGCTCCACGGCCTGCTGCGAACTGTCGGCGATCAGCAGCCCGCCCGAGCCCGCGGCCACATGCGCGCGGGCCGGATCGTGGCCGTACGCCTCGAAGCGCTCCCGGTAGTGGTCGATCAGCCGGGCGTACGCCGCACGGGGCTGGACGGCATTGGCGGTGAACAGCGGATCGCCGTGGCGCGCCGCAAGTTCGGGGGATTCGAGGCTGGTCGCCGATCCGTGCCAGACGCGCGGCGGCCCCGCGTACGGGCGCGGCAGGGTCGTGGCGTTCTTCAGTGCGGGCCGGAACTCGCCCTCCCAGTCGACGCCCTCCTCGCTCCAGAGCCGCCGCAGCAGTTCGTACTTCTCCTTCTGGAGGTCCCACTGCCGCTCCTCGTCGAGCCCGAAGAGGTCGAAGTGACCGGCCTCCGCCCCCTTCCCGACGACCAGCTCGATCCGACCCCCGGAGATCTGGTCGAGCGTCGCGAAGTCCTCGGCCACCCGCACCGGATCGAGGATGGCGACGACCGTGACGCCGGTCAGCAGCCGGATCGTGGAGGTACGGGCCGCCAGCGCGCCGAGCACCACGCTCGGGCTGGACGAGAGGAACGGACCTGCGTGCCGTTCACCGATCGCGTACGCGTCGAAACCCAGCCGTTCTGCGACGACGCCGGTCCCGATCACTTCCTCGAACCGTTCGGCGGGGGAGGGGAATCGATGGTTCAGCGGGTGCGGGGCGTGGCCGATGAGGGAGAGCACGGAGAACTTCATGGCTCAACTGTCCCCGCGCCGTATTGCACCCGTGTGGCGGCCGTGTGGCGCGTCCACCGACCGTGCCGTTCCGGACATGCGGCGAGGGGCGGCCTCTCCCGCGGGAGCCACCCCTCGCCGTATGTCCGTATATCCGTACGTCCGGCCCGGTCAGCCCCGGTCGCCGAGCATGGAATCGACGCCGGCCCGGATCTCGTCCGTCGCCAGGCCCCGGATCGTCAGCGTCGTCCGGCGGCGCAGCACGTCGTCCGCCGTCTCGGCCCACTCGTGGTCACGGGCGTAGGCGACCTGCGCCCAGATCTCCGGCGCGTCCGGGTGGATGCGCTCGGCCAGCGCCGGGTTCTCGTTCGCCATCCGGGCGATGTCGAAGGAGAGCGAGCCGTAGTGCGTGGCGAGGTGCCGGGCGGTGTCGGCCGCCATCCGGGGGCCGGGCGTGCCGCCGTCGACCAGCAGCCGGTGCGCCACCGCGTTCGGGTTGGCGATACCGGGCAGCGGGAGCTTCTTCGGCAGGTGCGAGATCGGCTCCATGTCCTCCGCGAGCGGGTGCCCGGGGAGTGCGGCCAGCTTGTTCATCACCGTACGGCCGATGTGACGGAACGTCGTCCACTTGCCGCCCGCGATCGACAGCATCCCGCCGCGGCCCTCCGTCACGACCGTCTCGCGCTTGGCCTTGGACGTGTCGCCGGGGCCGCCGGGCAGCACCCGCAGACCGGCGAAGGAGTAGGTGATCAGATCGCGCGACAACTGCTGGTCCCTGATGGAGAACGCCGCCTCGTCGAGGATCTGCGCGGTGTCCTTCTCGTTGACCGCGACGTCCGCGGGATCGCCCTCGTACTCCTCGTCCGTCGTGCCGAGCAGCAGCATGTCCTCCCACGGCAGGGCGAACGTGATGCGGTACTTGTCGATCGGGGTGGCCAGCGCGGCCTTCCACGGGCGGGTGCGCTTCAGCACGAGGTGCGCGCCCTTGGACAGGCGTATGGAAGGTGCCGCGTCCGGGTTCTCCATCCTGCGCAGGTGGTCGACCCACGGTCCGGTGGCGTTCAGCACGAGACGGGCGTTGACGCCGAACTCCGTACCGTCCAGGCGGTCCTGGAGCTCGGCACCGGTCACCCGGCCCTTGGTGAACCGCAGCCCGGTCACCGCCGCGTGGTTGAGGACGACCGCACCCGCGTCGACGGCCGCGCGGACGGTCATCAGCGCCATCCGGGCATCGTTCATCTGGTCGTCGCCGTAGACCGCGACAGCCTTCAGGTTGTCCGTACGCAGCTCGGGCACGTCGCGCTGCGCCTTCGCCGGGCTGATCACATGCCCGACCCCGTCACCGAACGCGGAGAGCGCCGAGTACGCGAACACACCCGCGCCGAGCTTGGCCGCGCCGTGCGGTCCGCCCTTGTAGACCGGCAGGTAGAAGGTGAGCGGATTGGCGAGGTGCGGGGCCACCTGACGGGACACCGCACGGCGCTCGAAGTGGTTCTCCGCGACCAGCTTCACCGCGCCGGTCTGCAGGTAGCGCAGACCGCCGTGGAGCAGCTTGGACGAGGCGGAGGAGGTGGCGCCGGCGAAGTCGCCGGCGTCCACCAGGGCCACCCGCAGCCCGGACTGCGCGGCGTGCCAGGCGGTGGAGATGCCCAGGATGCCGCCACCGATCACCAGGAGGTCGTACGCCGCCTTGGACAGCTGCTCCCGGGTTTCGGCACGGCTCGGGAGGGAGCCGGAGGCCGGGTGGGTCCCGAGGGCCGGGACGCTCTGCAGGGTGGTCATGTCGATTACTCCTCGGCAGTGTTCTCGTCGAGCCAGCCCATGGAGCGTTCCACGGCCTTGAGCCAGCTCTTGTACTCGCGGTCGCGGGTGTCCGCGTCCATGCGGGGGGTCCACTCGGCGGCCCGGCGCCAGTTGGCGCGCAGCGCGTCGGTGTCCGGCCAGAAGCCGACGGCGAGACCGGCGGCGTAGGCGGCGCCGAGGCAGGTCGTCTCGGCGACCATCGGCCGCACCACGGGTGCGTCCAGGAAGTCGGCGAGCGTCTGCATCAGCAGGTTGTTGGAAGTCATACCGCCGTCGACCTTCAGGGCGGTGAGCTCGACACCGGAGTCCTTCGTCATGGCGTCGGTGATCTCGCGGGTCTGCCAGGCGGTGGCCTCCAGGACGGCACGGGCGATGTGCGCCTTGGTGACGTACCTGGTCAGACCGGCGATGATGCCGCGGGCGTCGGAGCGCCAGTACGGGGCGAACAGACCCGAGAACGCGGGCACGAAGTACGCGCCGCCGTTGTCCTCGACCGACGAGGCCAGGGTCTCGATCTCGGCCGCGGACTTGATCAGGCCCATCTGGTCGCGCATCCACTGCACCAGCGAACCGGTGACGGCGATGGAGCCCTCCAGGGCGTAGACCGGCTTCCGATCGCCGATCCGGTACCCGACGGTCGTCAGCAGTCCGTTGTACGAGTTGACGGGCGTCTCACCGGTGTTCATCAGCATGAAGGTGCCGGTGCCGTACGTGGACTTGGCCTCGCCCTCGGAGAAGCAGGTCTGGCCGAAGAGGGCCGCCTGCTGGTCGCCGAGCGCGGACGCCACCGGGACCCCGTCGAGCACGCCGCCCTTGGCGTTGCCGTACACCTCGGCGGAGGAACGGATCTCGGGGAGCACCGCGGCCGGGATCTCCATCGACTGGAGGATCCGCTCGTCCCACTGCATCTCGTGCAGGTTCATCAGCAGCGTGCGCGAGGCGTTGGTGACGTCGGTGACGTGGACGCCGCCGTCGGTGCCGCCGGTCAGGTTCCAGATGACCCAGGAGTCCATGGTGCCGAAGAGGATGTCGCCGCGCTCGGCGCGCTCGCGCAGCCCCTCGACGTTGTCGAGCAGCCAGCGGACCTTGGGGCCGGCGAAGTACGAGGCGAGCGGCAGCCCGGTCTCGCGGCGGAAGCGGTCCTGGCCGACGTTGCGGCCGAGCTCCTTGCAGAGCGCGTCCGTCCGGGTGTCCTGCCAGACGAGGGCGTTGTGGACGGGCTCACCGGTGTTCTTGTCCCAGAGCAGCGTGGTCTCGCGCTGGTTGGTGATGCCGATCGCCTTCACGTCGGCGGCCGTGATGCCCGCCTTGACGATGGCGCCGGCCACGACCTCCTGGACGTTCTCCCAGATCTCGGTCGCGTTGTGCTCGACCCAGCCCGGCTTCGGGAAGATCTGCTCGTGCTCCTTCTGGTCGACGGAGACGATCCGGCCGTCCTTGTCGAAGACGATGCAGCGGCTGGAGGTGGTGCCCTGGTCGATGGCCGCGATGAACGGGCCGGTGGTGTGTGCGTCGGTCACGGTGTGCTCCCGGAAGTCTGTGGTCGTGAGGGTTACGGCTCTGGGCGTCACGGCTCAGGCGAAGGCGACGTTGTAGAGCCCGCCCGCGATCGCGCCGCCGATGAGCGGTCCGGCGACCGGGATCCACGCGTAGCCCCAGTCGGAACCGCCCTTGTTCGGCAACGGCAGCAGCGCGTGCACGATACGCGGACCGAGGTCGCGAACCGGGTTGATCGCGTAGCCCGTCGGGCCGCCGAGCGAGAGACCGATACCGACGACCACCAGGGCGGTGACCATCGCGCCGAGCGTGCCCAGACCGTTGCCCTCGTTGTTCAGGCCCTGGGTGAGGATCGCCAGGACGAGCACGACGGTGGCGATGATCTCCGTGACCAGGTTCTGCACGGCGTGGCGGATCTCGGGGCCGGTGGAGAAGATGCCCAGGACCGGGCCCGCCTTCGGGGCGGCGGCCTTGTCGACCATGCCTTCCTCACCCGTGTGGGCGCTCAGGATCTCCGGATCGGTCAGATGCGCCCGGAACTGCCCGTAGTACGTGAGCCAGACCAGCACCGCGCCGATCATCGCGCCGAACAGCTGGGAGCCGAGGTACAGCGGTACGTCGCTCCACTCGGTGCCGCCCTCGATCGCGAGGCCGATCGTGACCGCCGGGTTGAGGTGCGCGCCGGAAACGCCGCCGGCCAGATACGCGCCGGTCAGCACGGCGAAACCCCACCCGAAGGTGATGGCCGGCCAGCCGGCGTTCTGCGCCTTGGAGCGCTTGAGCGTGACAGCGGCACAGACACCGCCGCCGAGCAGGATGAGAACGGCGGTACCTATGGTCTCGCCGATGAAGATGTCGGAGCTGGACACCCGCGACTCCTTTGTCCTTCGTCCAGGGAAGCCGAACCCCGGGTCCCTCCGGTGGTCCGCGCCCTCGTGGGAGGGCGTTTTCCGGCCCTTCGCGCTGTCACACCCTAACGCTTGTTTCCGTTAGGTGTTCGACAATGCCGACCGATGAACGGCAATGCTTCCCCCAGGTGAATCAGGCGTCAAGGGTTGTGTGGCCTATAACTCGATCGTTACCGGCGGCTGTCCGCCGCGGCGGTCAGAAGCGCCCGGCGCCCAGGTCCCTGGAGACCGCACGGGCGCAGTCGCGCACTGCGGCGATCAGCTCGGGGCGCAGGTCCCCGTCCGCGCAGACCCGCTCCACGGCGCCGGTCACGGCCACCGCGCCGACCGGCATCCGCCGCCGGTCGTGGATCGGGGCGGCCACCGCGGCCACGCCCTCCCAGGTCTCCTCCACGTCGGCCGCCCAGCCGCGCGCCCGGATCAGGTCGAGCATCGCCTCGAACTCCTCCGGATCGGTGACCGTGCGCGGCGTGAAGGGCTGCCGCTCGGCCTCCATGGCCTCGGTGTGCGCCACCGGGTCGTATGCCGAGAGCACCTTGCCCAGGGCCGTGGAGTGCAGCGGCTGCATGGCCCCGACCTCCAGGACCTGCCGGCTGTCGTCGGGGCGGAAGACGTGGTGGACGATGAGGACGCCCTGCTGGTGCAGTACGCCCAGATGGGTGCTCTCGCCGCTGGAGCGGGCCAGGTCGTCCGTCCAGACCAGCGCGCGGGCCCGCAGCTCATGGACGTCCAGATAGCTGTTGCCCAGACGCAGCAGCTCGGCGCCCAGCTGATAGCGGCCGGACGCCGCGTCCTGCTCGACGAAGCCCTCGTGCTGGAGCGTGCGCAGGATGCCGTGTGCGGTGCCCTTGGCCAGGCCCAGTGACGAGGCGATGTCGGACAGCCCCAGCCGACGCTCGCCGCCTGCCAGCAGGCGCAGCATCGCCGCCGCCCGCTCCAGCGACTGGATGTTCTTGGCCATCGCGCCGTACTCCTCCACCTTGGTTCGACAATGCTGAACACTATCGGTCGATGCCGACCCTTGCTCGATCGCGCAGCAAAACCGCGACACCGCTCCGAACCGGACATCCCCCCGCACAGCATGCAGTCCGTTCCGTGGGACGGAGTGACGGCCCCGGGCGCCGCCCGGCTAGGCTGGCCTGGTGCGCCTTCCACCGAAGACGCAAAGCCGACAGCCGTCGCATCCCAGGGAGTACATCCATGGCCTCGTCGCCGACCCCTTCCGCCGACAGCCGGAACCGAGCCGAAGCCCTCCGCGAGGCGCTCGCCACCCGTGTAGTGGTGGCCGACGGTGCCATGGGCACCATGCTCCAGGCACAGGACCCCACGCTTGAGGACTTCGAGAACCTCGAAGGCTGCAACGAGATCCTGAACGTCACCCGCCCCGACATCGTGCGTTCGGTGCACGAGGAGTACTTCGCCGTCGGCGTGGACTGCGTCGAGACGAACACCTTCGGCGCCAACCTGGCGGCCCTGGGCGAGTACGACATCCCCGAGCGGGTCTTCGAGCTCTCCGAGTCCGGCGCGCGCATCGCCCGCGAGGTCGCCGACGAGTTCACCGCCTCCACCGGGCAGCAGCGCTGGGTGCTCGGCTCGATGGGCCCGGGTACGAAGCTGCCGACGCTGGGCCACGCCCCGTACACCAAGCTCCGTGACGCCTACCAGCAGAACGCCGAGGGCATGATCGCCGGCGGCGCCGACGCCCTGCTGGTCGAGACGACCCAGGACCTGCTCCAGACCAAGGCCTCTGTCATCGGCGCCCGGCGCGCCCTGGAGGCCACCGGGGCCAACCTCCCGGTGATCTGCTCCGTCACCGTCGAGACGACCGGCACCATGCTGCTCGGCTCCGAGATCGGCGCGGCGCTCACCGCCCTGGAACCGCTCGGCATCGACCTCATCGGCCTGAACTGCGCCACGGGCCCCGCCGAGATGAGCGAGCACCTGCGCTACCTCGCCCGGCACTCCCGCATCCCGCTCTCCTGCATGCCCAACGCCGGCCTCCCCGTGCTCGGCAAGGACGGTGCGCACTACCCGCTGTCCCCGGCCGAGCTCGCCGACGCGCAGGAGACCTTCGTCCAGGAGTACGGCCTCTCGCTGGTCGGCGGCTGCTGCGGCACGACCCCGGAACACCTGCGCCAGGTCGTCGAGCGGGTCCGCGGCGTGGCCGTCACCCCCCGCACCCCGCACCCCGAGCCGGGCGCCGCCTCCCTCTACCAGACCGTCCCGTTCCGCCAGGACACCTCGTACCTGGCTATCGGTGAGCGCACGAACGCCAACGGGTCGAAGAAGTTCCGCGAGGCCATGCTCGAAGCCCGCTGGGACGACTGCGTGGAGATGGCCCGCGACCAGATCCGCGAGGGCGCGCACATGCTCGACCTCTGCGTCGACTACGTGGGCCGCGACGGTGTGGCGGACATGGAGGAGCTGGCCGGCCGTTTCGCCACCGCGTCCACCCTCCCGATCGTGCTGGACTCGACGGAGCTGCCCGTGCTGCGGGCCGGTCTGGAGAAACTGGGCGGCCGTGCCGTCCTGAACTCGGTCAACTACGAGGACGGCGACGGGCCCGAGTCCCGTTTCGCCAAGGTCACCGCGCTGGCCGTGGAGCACGGCGCCGCGCTGATCGCGCTGACCATCGACGAGGAGGGCCAGGCCCGGACCGTCGAGCACAAGGTCGCCGTCGCCGAGCGGCTGATCACGGACCTGACCGGCAACTGGGGCATCCAGGAGTCGGACATCCTCATCGACGCCCTGACCTTCACTATCTGCACCGGTCAGGAGGAGTCCCGCGGCGACGGCATCGCCACGATCGGGGCGATCCGTGAGCTGAAGAAGCGCCACCCCGACGTGCAGACCACGCTGGGCCTGTCCAACATCTCCTTCGGCCTCAACCCGGCCGCCCGAGTCGTGCTGAACTCCGTCTTCCTCGACGAGTGCGTCAAGGCCGGACTCGACTCCGCGATCGTGCACGCCTCCAAGATCCTGCCGATCGCCCGCCTGGAGGAGGAGCAGGTCAAGGTCGCCCTCGACCTCATTTACGACCGCCGAGCCGAGGGCTACGACCCCCTCCAGAAGCTCATGGAGCTCTTCGAGGGCGTCAGCACGAAGTCGATGAAGGCGGGCAAGGCCGAGGAGCTCCTGGCCCTGCCGCTCGACGAGCGACTCCAGCGCCGCATCATCGACGGTGAGAAGAACGGCCTGGAGACCGACCTCGACGAGGCGCTGCGGACCCGCCCGGCCCTCGACATCGTCAACGACACCCTCCTGGAGGGCATGAAGGTCGTCGGCGAGCTCTTCGGCTCCGGCCAGATGCAGCTGCCCTTCGTCCTCCAGTCCGCCGAGGTCATGAAGACCGCGGTGGCGTACCTCGAACCGCACATGGAGAAGTCCGACGCCGAGGGCAAGGGCACCATCGTCCTGGCCACCGTCCGCGGGGACGTCCACGACATCGGCAAGAACCTCGTCGACATCATCCTGTCCAACAACGGCTACAACGTCGTGAACCTCGGCATCAAGCAGCCCGTCTCCGCGATCCTGGAAGCCGCCGAGGAACACCGGGCCGATGTCATCGGCATGTCCGGCCTCCTGGTGAAGTCCACCGTGATCATGAAGGAGAACCTGGAGGAGCTGAACCAGCGCAAGCTGGCCGCCGACTTCCCCGTCATCCTCGGCGGCGCGGCCCTCACCCGGGCCTACGTCGAGCAGGACCTCCACGAGATCTACGAGGGCGAGGTCCGCTACGCCCGCGACGCGTTCGAGGGTCTGCGCCTGATGGACGCGCTGATCGCGGTCAAGCGCGGTGTCCCGGGTGCGGTGCTGCCCGAGCTCAAGCAGCGCCGGGTGCCCAAGCGGGACACGGCGGTCCTGGAGGTCGACGAGCCGGAGGAGGGCGTGCGCTCCGACGTCGCCGTCGACAACCCGGTCCCCGAGCCCCCCTTCTGGGGCACCCGGGTCGTCAAGGGCATCCAGCTCAAGGAGTACGCGTCCTGGCTCGACGAGGGCGCCCTCTTCAAGGGCCAGTGGGGACTCAAGCAGGCCCGTGCCGGCGACGGACCGACGTACGAGGAGCTGGTGGAGACCGAGGGCCGCCCGCACCTGCGCGGCTGGCTCGACAAGCTCCACACCGAGAACCTCCTGGAAGCCGCCGTCGTCTACGGCTACTTCCCGTGCGTGTCCAAGGGCGACGACCTGATCCTGCTCCACGAGGACGGCTCCGAGCGGACCCGCTTCACCTTCCCCCGCCAGCGCCGCGGCCGCCGCCTCTGCCTCGCGGACTTCTTCCGCCCCGAGGAATCCGGCGAGAAGGACGTGATCGGTCTCCAGGTCGTCACCGTCGGCTCGAAGATCGGCGGCGAGACCGCGAAGCTCTTCGAGGCCAACTCCTACCGCGACTACCTGGAGCTGCACGGCCTGTCCGTACAGCTGGCCGAGGCCCTCGCCGAGTACTGGCACGCCCGGGTCCGCTCGGAGCTGGGCTTCGGCGGCGAGGACCCGTCCGATGTCGAGGACATGTTCGCGCTGAAATACCGGGGCGCGCGCTTCTCCCTCGGCTACGGTGCCTGCCCCGAGCTGGAGGACCGGGCGAAGATCGCCGAGCTGCTCCGGCCGGAGCGGATCGGGGTGCATCTCTCGGAGGAATTCCAGCTGCACCCGGAGCAGTCCACCGACGCGATCGTCATCCACCACCCGGAGGCGAAGTACTTCAACGCGCGGTAAGACGATGTTCAACGCGTGGTAGCAGGACAAGTCGTACACTTGTCGGTCCAGTGCAGGCCGGTCGCCTTTCCCGCGGGAAATGGCGGCCGGCCTTCTCGTCCCTTACGGAAGGTGTGCCGGATGACCAGCACGGTCCCCGTGTCCTTGACCCGCATGGCCGAAGGCGCCGCGCTCCAGGCCGTCCTCCTCGACATGGACGGCACCCTCGTCGACACCGAGGGGTTCTGGTGGGACGCGGAGGTGGAGGTCTTCGCCGAGCTCGGGCACCAGCTCGACGAGGCCTGGCGGGACGTGGTGGTCGGCGGGCCGATGACCCGGAGCGCCGGCTATCTCATGGACGTCACCGGCGCGGACATCACCCTCGACGAGCTCACCGTGCTGCTCAACGACCGTTTCGAGAAGCGCATCGGCCGCGGTGTGCCGCTGATGCCGGGCGCGGCCCGGCTGCTGGCCGAACTGGCCAGGCACGAGGTTCCCACCGCCCTGGTCTCCGCCTCGCACCGGCGGATCATCGACCGGGTGCTGGAATCGATGGGCCGTCACTACTTCGCCCTCACCGTGGCGGGCGACGAGGTCTCCCGTACGAAGCCGCATCCGGAGCCCTATCTCACCGCCGCTTCCGGCTTCGGCGCGGATCCCGAGCGCTGTGCGGTCATCGAGGACACCGCGACCGGTGTCGCGGCCGCGGAGGCGGCGGGCTGCCGGGTGGTCGCCGTACCGTCCGTCGCTCCCATCGCCCCCGCGTCCGGCCGGGTGGTCGTCGGTTCGCTCGAAGAAGTCGATCTCGCTTTTCTCCGTGGCCTGGTCACGGGAATGCGTTGATCCGCGTACCGAGAGTGTTTCTGTGAATGAATGGAAAAGCTCTCGGTGGTGGATGGTGTATTTTCTGTCGCGTGTGAGTGTGGGCCAGCCGGGTGTGCGATAAAGGATTCGAACGGTCCAAAGCGTGAGCTTTCTCACCCGAATGCGCCTCGGAAGGTTTTCAAGATCCACCGACGTGTCCGTTTTGGGGCGTTGAAATGTCCCGGTTCATTCATGTATCTGCGAAACCCTTCCGGCGCGGGAAAGCGGCTCGCCGTCAATTCCCATCACCATCTGATTACGCGCCGGTAGTTCTCCGGTCCGGCATTGCCGACGACGCCTACTAATGTCGCTTTCTCCATGTCCGGATGAGGGAGAGCGTCCAAGATGAACCGCAAGACTCTGGTGCTGCCGGCCGTCGTCGGCCTGCTCGCACCCGTACTCGCCGCCTGCGGCGCGTCGGGTGACGGGGACGATGGCAAGGACGCCATCGTTGTCGGCACCACGGACCAGTTCGTCGCCTCGAAGGACAACCCCGCGCCGCTCGATCCCGCCATCGGCTACGAAGCCGGAGTGTGGAACGTGCTCCGGCAGACCGTGCAGACCCTGGTGCATGTGCCGCGCGGCGGCGGCGAGCCGGTGCCCGAAGCCGCGGAGAGCTGCACCTTCACGGACACGCAGAACGAGAGCTACCGCTGCAAGCTCCGCAGCGGTCTGAAGTTCGCCGACGGCAAGGCCATAACCGCCGACGACGTGAAGTACTCCATCGACCGCGTCATCCGCATCGATGCCGCCAACGGGCCCGTCGCCCTGCTCGACAACATCGACACGGTCGAGACCCGGGGCGAGCGGGAGGTCATCTTCCACCTGCGCGCGCCGGACGCCACGTTTCCGTACAAGCTCGCCACCCCGGTCGCCGGGATCGTGCCGCGGAGCCAGTACGCGGCGAAGTCCGCGCGTACCGGATTCCAGGTGAACGGTTCCGGCCCGTACACCATGAAGCCGGAGGTCGAGCACAATCAGGTCGTCAAGGTGCTCTTCACCAGGAACCCTCACTACAAGGGGGATCTGAAGGTACGGAACGAGACGGTCGAGCTGGAGGTCTACCCTGACCCGACGGCCATGGGCAAGGCCCTCGACAACCAGAAGATCGACATGATGGCCCGCACCATGTCGCCCGAGCAGTCCCAGCAGATGCTCGAAAAGCCCAGGGACGGCATCGAGCTCACCGAGATGCCCGGCCTCGCCATCCATTTCCTGGGCTTCAACACCAAGGACCCGGCCGTGAAGAACAAGGCCGTCCGCCAGGCCATGGCCCAGGTCGTCGACCGCGGTGAAATCGCGGGCAAGGTGTACGGGACCACGGCCGAGCCGCTGTACTCGCTGATCCCGTCCGGCATCACCGCGCACGCCAACTCGTTCTACAACAGGTACAGCGAACCCAGCACCACGAAGGCTGCGGCGATCCTGAACGCCGCAGGCGTCGACACCCCGGTGAAGCTCACGCTCCACTACCCGACCGACCGTGTCGGCGCCGGCACCGCCGCCGAGTTCGGAACCTTGCAGAAGCAGTTCAACGACACCGGACTGTTCGACGTCACCGTCCAGGGAGCCCCCTGGGCGAAGTACCGCCCGGCGCAGCTGCGCGGCGACTATGCCGTCTACGGCATGGGCTGGTTCCCCGACTTCCCGGACCCCGACAACTTCATGGCGCCGTTCCTCGACAGGAACAACTTCCTCAACTCGCCCTACAAGTCGGCCCTGGCCCAGAAGACGCTCATTCCGCAGTCCCGCCGCGAGACCGACCGCAGCGCCTCGGCCAAGGCCTTCCAGCAGCTCCAGGACATCGTCGCCAACGACGTCCCGGTACTACCGATCTGGCAGGGCAAGCAGTACGTCGCCTCTCGCGAGGACCTCACCGGTGTCGAGTGGGCGGTCAACTCCTCCGCGGAACTCCAGCTCTGGGAACTGGGCGACGGACGCGTCTGAGTGCGGACGGCGCCTCCCGGCCGCACCTGGCCGGGAGGCGCCGCTCTCCCCACTCCGCTCACTGGGCGCCGGGGCGCACCAGACCGCTCTCGTACGCGTACACGGCGGCCTGCACGCGGTCGCGCAGTCCGAGCTTGGTCAGCACATGGCCGACATGCGTCTTGACCGTCGTCTCGCTGACGAACAGATCTGCGGCGATCTCCGCATTCGACAGACCGCGCGCCACCAGCTTCAGCACCTCGACCTCGCGGTCGGTCAGCGTGTGCAGTGTGTCGGGCACCGGCTCCTCGCCGGACGGCAGATGGTCCGCGTACTTGTCGAGGAGCCTGCGGGTGATGCTCGGCGCGAGCATCGCCTCGCCCGCCGCGACCACCCGGATGGCCTGCACCAGCTCATTGGCCGGAGCGTCCTTCAGCAGGAAGCCGCTGGCGCCGGCGCGCAGCGCCTCCACCACGTACTCGTCGAGATCGAAGGTGGTGAGCACCAGCACCTTCGCCGGGCCGTCGCGGCCCGGCCCGGTGATCTGGCGCGTCGCCTCGACGCCGTCCATCCGCGGCATGCGGATGTCCATCAGCACCACATCGGGCTGCAGTGCCCGCACCTGGTCGAGAGCCTGGAGACCGTCACCGGCCTCACCCACCACCGCGAGATCGCCTTCCGCCTCCAGAATCATCCGGAAGCCGGTGCGCAGCAGCGGTTGGTCGTCGACCAGTAGGACGCGGATAGCCACAGGGTCTCCTTCAAGGTCCTTCGAGGGCCACAGGCCGGCCGGCCTCAGCGCGGACCGGATCCATTCTGCCCTGCACATCCTGCTCCGACTCGGCCGGGCGGACCGTCAACGGATATACCGGGGGAGTGCCGCCGAATTCGGGACAGACCGACTGGTGGTCGCACCAGCCACAGAGCTTCGTCGGCCGGGGCCGCCACTCACCCGTCTCCGTGGCCAGCCGGATCGCGTCCCACAGCGCCAGCAGCTTGCGCTCCACCCGCTCCAGATCCGCCACCACCGGGTCGTACGTCAGGATGTCCCCGCTGCCGAGGTAGACGAGCTGGAGCCGGCGCGGCACCACATTCTTCAGCCGCCAGATCACCAGGGCGTAGAACTTCATCTGGAAGAGCGCGCCCTCCGCGTACTCCGGACGCGGCGCCTTCCCCGTCTTGTAGTCGACGATCCGGACCTCGCCCGTCGGCGCCACGTCGACCCGGTCGATCACCCCGCGCAGCCGCAGCCCCGACTCCAGCTCCGTCTCGACGAACAGCTCCCGCTCGGCGGGCTCCAGACGCGTCGGATCCTCCAGCGAGAACCACCGCTCCACCAGGCCCTCCGCCTCCGAGAGCCAGCGCGAGAGCCGCTCGCCCCCGGCATCCTCGGCGAACAGCTCCGACAGCTCCGGCTTCGACTCCAGCAACCGGTCCCACTGGGCGGGGATCAGCGCCGTGGCCCGGCCCGCCGTGCGCTCGACCGCGGGGTTGTCGAAGAGCCGCTCCAGCACCGCATGGACCAGGGTGCCCCGGGTGGCCGCCTCGCTGGGCTTCTCCGGCAACTTGTCGATGACCCGGAAGCGGTACAGCAGCGGACACTGCATGAAATCGCTCGCCCGCGACGGCGACAGGGACGAAGGCGGCTGAGCGGGCCGCGGCAGGGAGGTCATGTCGAAGACCCTACGGCCCGCCACTGACAGCGGGCGCATACCATCGACCACACACCCTCGAACACTGCATGATCGTGCCGTAGGCACCGACCGAAGGGACCCCGTGGACGAGAGCGGCGACAGCGGGCGGCCGCAGCCCGGCGCAGGGGGTACGACCCCAGGCGCCGGCCCCGACAAGGGCGAACCGCAGCGGCCCGAAGAGCCCGGAGGCGGCCTTCTCATGGGCCGTCCCTTCGGCGTGCCGGTGTACGTCGCGCCCAGCTGGTTCCTCGTGGCCGCACTGATCACCTGGGTCTTCGGCGGCCAGCTGGACCGGGTGCTGCCCGAGCTCGGTGCGGCGCGCTACCTGGTCTCCCTCTTCTTCGCGATCGCGTTCTACGCCTCCGTGCTCGTCCACGAACTCGCCCACACCGTCGTGGCGCTGCGCTACAAGCTGCCGGTGCGCCGCATCCAGCTCCAGTTCTTCGGCGGTGTCTCCGAGATCGAGAAGGAGTCCGAGACCCCGGGCCGCGAATTCCTGCTCGCCTTCGTCGGACCGCTGCTCTCCCTGGTGCTCGCGGGCGTGTTCTACATCGGGATGATGTTCGTCGCGCCCGGCACCGTGCCCGGTGTCCTGCTCGCCGGCCTGATGATCTCCAACCTCCTGGTGGCCGCCTTCAACCTCCTCCCGGGCCTCCCGCTGGACGGCGGACGCATGCTCCGCGCCGTCGTCTGGAAGATCACCGGAAAGCCGATGAGCGGCACCGTCGCCGCCGCCTGGGTCGGCCGCGCCCTCGCCGTCGTCACTCTGATCGGCCTGCCGCTGCTCACCCACACCGGGACCTTCGGCAACGACCCCGGCGAGCTCAGTGGCATGGACACCATCACCGACGCGCTGCTCGCCGCCATCCTCGCCGCGATCATCTGGACCGGAGCGGGCAACAGCCTGCGCATGGCCCGGCTGCGCGAACACCTCCCCGAGCTGCGCGCCCGCACCCTCACCCGGCGCGCCGTCCCGGTGGAGGCCGCCACCCCGCTCTCCGAGGGCCTGCGCCGGGCCAACGAGGCGGGCGCCCGCGCCCTCGTCGTCGTCGACGGACACGGCGAACCGAAGGGCATCGTCCGGGAAACGGCCATCGTCGCCGTGCCGGAACACCGCCGCCCCTGGGTCGCCGTCAGCGGCCTGGCCCAGGACCTCACCGAAGGCATGAAGATCTCCGCCGAGCTGTCCGGCGAAGCACTCCTGGACCGGCTCAAGGCCAGCCCGGCCACCGAGTACCTGGTCCTGGAGGAGACCGGTGAGATCTACGGCGTCCTCTCGACCGCCGACGTCGAACGCGCGTTCGTCGCCGCCCTGGCCAGGCCGGCCGCCTGATCCGGACGGAAGGCCCCGGGTCCCGCCCCGGGCTCGCGGTCGGAGCCCGGGGAATCACCGGTACGCTGGTCACATGTCTGAACCGACCGGTGCCGCCCGCCGACGCGGGCCCTTCAAGGTCGGGGACCAGGTCCAGCTCACCGATCCCAAGGGACGCCACTACACCTTCACGCTCGAAGCCGGAAAGAACTTCCACACCCACAAGGGTTCTTTCCCGCACGACGAGCTGATCGGTGCCCCCGAGGGCAGTGTTGTCCGAACCACGGGAAACGTCGCCTATCTCGCGCTGCGCCCCCTGCTCCCCGACTACGTCCTGTCCATGCCCCGCGGCGCCGCCGTGGTCTACCCCAAGGACGCGGGGCAGATCCTGGCCTTCGCCGACATCTTCCCCGGCGCCCGCGTCGTGGAAGCCGGCGTCGGCTCCGGCTCGCTCTCCACCTTCCTGCTGCGCGCCATCGGCGACCAGGGCATGCTGCACTCCTACGAGCGCCGCGAGGACTTCGCCGAGATCGCCCAGCAGAACGTGGAACGCTACTTCGGCGAACCGCACCCGGCCTGGCAGCTCACCGTCGGCGACCTCCAGGACAACCTCTCGGACACCGACGTCGACCGGGTCGTCCTCGACATGCTCGCCCCCTGGGAGTGCCTGGAGGCCGTCTCCAAGGCGCTGGTGCCCGGCGGCATCCTCTGCGCGTACGTCGCCACCACCACCCAGCTCGCGCGGACCGTCGAGTCCATCCGCGAGATCGGCTGCTTCGCCGAGCCGCAGCCCTGGGAATCGATGATCCGCAACTGGCACGTCGAGGGCCTGGCCGTTCGCCCGGACCACCGCATGATCGGCCACACCGGCTTCCTCGTCACCGCCCGCCGCCTGGCCGACGGTGTGGAGGCCCCGCTGCGCCGCCGCCGCCCCGCCAAGGGCGCCTACGGCGAGGACTACGACGGCCCCGGCAGCCAGAGCGGCTCCTCCCGCGGCTGACCCGCGCAACGCACCGGCGCCGCCGCCGAGTTCCCGGACCGACCCGGGAACTCGGCGGCGGCGCCCTTTCGTTGCCGGTACGAGGACACCGTCCTCACCGGCCCGGCAATCCGTACCGACCCCACCGTTCCGCTGTTCTGTGAGGTGTGGCACGATGCTGGCCACCCCGCGCCGTCGCGGCAGTCCCGCCGACCGCACCGCCCACCCCGGCATCCTCGAACCACAGGAACCACAGGAGACATCCCGCGTGCAGACCTCCGAGCTCCCGGACCTCGCGCACACCGACACCAAGCCGCTGCACTGGTTCGCCACCGCGGCAGCCATGGCCGCCGTCATCGCGGCCGCCGGCCTGCTCCAGCCGGACCCCACGGCCTCGGCCTCCACTCCCCACCGCACCACGGCGGAGCACGGCACCACGGCCGTCACCGCCCCCGATCCGGCGCGGGCGGACTTCCCCCTGGAATGCGGCGGAAACGAGGACACGGTGGCCAAGCAGGCCACCGGAGACCTCGACGGCGACGGCCGCCCCGAGACCGTCGCGGTGGTCCACTGCGCGGCCGGCTCCGGCACCCCGCCCAGCGGCGTCTATGTCCTCACGAGCGGAAGCGGGGCCGCACCGCGAGTCGTGGCGACCCTGGTGGACCCCGCCCAGGAGATGAGCATCGGCGATTTCGCGGTGCGTGACGGAATCATTTCGGCCACTCTGCTCGGCTACTCCTCGGACGCGGTGGCGCGCTGCTGCCCCGACCAGCAGGAGCGAGTCACCTGGCAGTGGAAGGGCGGCGCATTCGTCCGCGCCACCCAGGCCGCCCCGAGCAGCGCCTGACCGGTCACCGAGGGTGACGCAAGGCCCGCGGTGGCCGGATCAGGCGGCCTCGGGGCCGTACACCTCGACGCTGTCCGAAACGCGACGGACGTGGATGCAGTCGCCCGGGCACTCCTTGGCCGAATCGACGACGTCCTGGAGGAGCGGCAGCGGGACGGGTGTCGTCGCGCCCTTGTCCTGCAGCAGTTCGTCGTCCGCGCTCTTCACATACGCCAGACCGTCGATGTCCAGCTCGAACACCTCGGGCGCGTACTGGACGCAGATGCCGTCTCCCGTGCAGAGGTCCTGGTCGATCCAGACCTCCAGGTCCTGCGCGTCGCCACCGTTGGGAGCGTCCTGCTGCACGGTCATTTTCTCCTGCCGTTCCCTGCGTATCCGAACCAAAAGAAGCCAGCCCTGGCGGGTGTTGACCGGTTCGACGATACAACCGGCCGCTTTCCGATGTTGAAGGGTGGGTATTCCCCTGACACGAGGGGGAACGCAAGGGTGAAGATCGGACACACCCCGCAGTCTTTGTGATCTAGGGGTTTCAATCATCACCCACCCAGGTAGGGTCAGGAAGCGTCCAGCTCCCCTTGGAGGAGGTGAGGACCGTGGCAGCCCACGACGACGACATCAACCGCGGCATCCGGCCCGGGCGGGGGTCCGAAGACCCAGCCGGCCAGGTCGCCTATCTTGAGCAGGAAATCGCCGTCCTGCGACGTAAGCTCGCCGACTCTCCGCGCCATACGAGGATTCTCGAAGAGCGGATCGTCGAGTTGCAGACCAACCTGGCAGGCGTGTCCGCACAGAATGAGCGGCTCGCCAACACATTGCGCGAGGCCCGCGACCAGATCGTGGCCCTCAAGGAAGAAGTCGACCGGCTCGCACAGCCGCCGGCCGGTTTCGGTGTGTTTCTGCAGGGCAATGAGGACGACACCTGCGACATCTTCACCGGGGGCCGAAAGCTCCGGGTGAACGTCAGCCCCAGTGTTGAGCTCGACGACCTCCGGCGCGGCCAGGAAGTCATGCTCAACGAAGCGCTCAACGTGGTCGACGCCATGGAATTCGAGCGGGCCGGGGACATCGTCACCCTCAAGGAAATCCTTGAGGACGGCGAGCGAGCCCTGGTCATCGGGCACACCGACGAGGAACGGGTGGTAAGGCTCGCCGAGCCGCTGCTGGACATCACCATCCGCCCCGGCGACGCCCTCCTGCTCGAACCCAGGTCCGGCTACGTCTACGAAGTGGTCCCCAAGAGCGAGGTCGAAGAGCTCGTCCTCGAAGAGGTACCGGACATCGACTACGACAAGATCGGCGGCCTGGGCGACCAGATCGAACTGATCCGGGACGCGGTCGAGCTCCCCTACCTCCACCCCGACCTCTTCAAGGAACACGAACTGCGTCCGCCGAAGGGCATCCTGCTCTACGGCCCGCCCGGCTGCGGCAAGACACTCATCGCCAAGGCCGTCGCCAACTCCCTTGCCAAGAAGGTCGCCGAAGTCACCGGCCAGCCGACGGGCAAGAGCTACTTCCTCAACATCAAGGGTCCGGAGCTTCTCAACAAGTACGTCGGCGAGACCGAGCGGCACATCCGCCTGGTCTTCCAGCGCGCCCGTGAGAAGGCGAGCGAGGGCACCCCCGTCATCGTCTTCTTCGACGAGATGGAGTCCCTCTTCCGTACCCGGGGATCCGGCGTCAGCTCGGACGTGGAGAACACCATCGTCCCCCAGCTGCTCGCCGAGATCGACGGCGTCGAGGGCCTGGAGAACGTGATCGTCATCGGCGCCTCCAACCGCGAGGACATGATCGACCCCGCGATCCTGCGACCCGGCCGCCTCGATGTGAAGATCAAGATCGAGCGCCCCGACGCGGAGGCCGCGAAGGACATCTTCGCGAAGTACCTCACGCCTTCGCTGCCCCTGCACGCGGACGACCTCGCGGAGCACACCGGCTCCAAGGAAGCCGCCGCACACGCCATGATCCAGTCCGTCGTCGAGCGGATGTACACCGAGTCCGAGGAGAACCGCTTCCTCGAGGTCACGTACGCCAACGGCGACAAGGAAGTCCTGTACTTCAAGGACTTCAACTCCGGCGCGATGATCCAGAACATCGTCGACCGGGCCAAGAAGATGGCCATCAAGGCCTTCCTCGACCAGGGCCAGAAGGGCCTTCGCGTCTCTCATCTCCTCCAGGCATGCGTGGACGAGTTCAAGGAGAACGAGGACCTGCCGAACACCACCAACCCGGACGACTGGGCCAGGATCTCCGGCAAGAAGGGCGAGCGGATCGTCTTCATCCGCACGCTCGTCACCGGAAAGCAGGGCGCGGACACCGGTCGCTCCATCGACACGGTGGCGAACACCGGGCAGTACCTGTAGAACGCGGACAGGCTGCGGATGCCCGGCCGGGCATCCGCAGCCGGTTGCTTTCGGTACAGCTCACGCGACACCGCAGCAATGACGTAATTGATCTCCCCACCAGCACAGAGGCGCTCTAGGCTCTTGCGTACCGCCCGGTCGCGCAGTGCGTGGACGGGCAGTGCACGCGCACCGACAAGCAGCGGTACTTGAGCGCCGCCCCTCAAGGGAGCGCCGCCGGGCAAGGAGGGCCGCATGACCGTACGGCGAGTAATGGGCATCGAGACGGAGTACGGGATCTCCGTCCCCGGCCACCCCAACGCCAATGCCATGCTCACCTCGTCCCAGATCGTCAACGCCTACGCAGCGGCGATGCACCGGGCGCGCCGCGCCCGCTGGGACTTCGAGGAGGAGAACCCGCTGCGGGACGCGCGAGGTTTCGACCTCGCCCGCGAGACCGCGGACTCCAGCCAGCTCACCGACGAGGACATCGGCCTCGCCAATGTCATCCTCACCAATGGGGCCCGCCTCTACGTCGACCACGCGCACCCGGAATACAGCTCCCCGGAAGTCACCAATCCGCGGGACGCGGTCCTCTGGGACAAGGCCGGCGAACGCATCATGGCCGAGGCCGCCGAGCGCGCGGCCCAGCTTCCCGGCGCCCAGCCGATCCATCTCTACAAGAACAACACCGACAACAAGGGCGCCTCGTACGGCACGCACGAGAACTATCTGATGAAGCGGGAAACCCCGTTCTCCGACATCGTGCGCCATCTGACCCCGTTCTTCGTCTCCCGCCAGGTGGTCACCGGGGCAGGACGCGTGGGAATCGGCCAGGACGGCCACGAGCACGGCTTCCAGATCAGCCAGCGCGCCGACTATTTCGAGGTCGAGGTCGGGCTGGAGACCACTCTCAAGCGCCCCATCATCAACACCCGCGACGAACCCCACTCCGACGCCGAGAAGTACCGCCGCCTCCACGTGATCATCGGGGACGCGAACCTCTCGGAGATCTCCACCTATCTCAAGCTCGGCACCACCGCCCTGGTCCTCTCCATGATCGAGGACGGCTTCATCAACGTCGATCTCGCGGTCGACCAGCCGGTGCGCACCCTGCACCACGTCTCCCACGACCCGACCCTGAAGCACCTCATCACGCTGCGCAGCGGCCGCACCCTCACCGCCGTACAACTACAGATGGAGTACTTCGAGCTGGGCCGCAAGTACGTCGAGGAGCGGTACGGGGCGGACGCCGACGAGCAGACCAAGGACGTCCTGACCCGCTGGGAGGACACCCTCAACCGGCTGGAGAACGATCCGATGAGCCTGTCCGGCGAGCTCGACTGGATCGCCAAGCGGGAGCTCATGGAGGGCTACCGCCGCCGCGACAGCCTGGACTGGGACGCGGCACGCCTGCACCTGGTGGATCTCCAGTACGCCGACGTGCGGGCCGAGAAGGGCCTGTACAACCGTCTGGCGGCCCGCGGGAAGGTGAAGCGGCTGCTGGACGAGAGCGAGGTCGAGCAGGCCCGTACGAAGCCTCCGGAGGACACCAGGGCCTACTTCCGCGGCCGCTGCCTGGAGCAGTACGCCGACGACGTGGCGGCGGCCTCCTGGGACTCGGTCATCTTCGACCTACCGGGTCATGACTCACTGCAACGGGTACCCACCCTGGAACCGCTGCGTGGCACCCGCAATCACGTCAAGGAGCTCCTGGACCGCTGCCGCACGGCGGAGGAGCTGGTCCAGGTCCTCTCGGGCGGCTGAAAGGGCCGGGATCGGGGAATCATCGGGGTGACCCCCGGACGTTGAGGGAAAGTACCGGGCCGATGTCGGAGCCCGTGGGTAGGGTCTGATCAAGTGCTTCGAACCGAGCGGGGTGAGCTATATGGCGACCAAGGACACCGGCGGCGGACAGCAGAAGGCGACGCGTTCCACCGAGGAGGTCGAGGAGCAGGCGCAGGACGCGCAGGTCTCCGAGGACCTCAAGGACCGCCAGGAGAAGCTGAGCGACGACGTCGACTCGGTTCTGGACGAGATCGATGACGTGCTCGAGGAGAACGCAGAGGATTTCGTGAGGTCATTTGTGCAAAAAGGCGGACAGTAGCGGACATGCTGGGCCCTTTAGGGGAAGGATTGCTCGCGGTGCAGGCGCGTGCTGCCGCGAGCGTCCTTCGCCGGTGACAAGGCCATGCGTGACGGCCTTCAGGCGTATTGCCGGGATTGCTCCGCCGAGTATTACCGGGAGCGCCAGGAGGCCAAAGGCAGGACTGTCCGCCTCAAGGTGCCGGTGCCGCGCGGGAGCAAGCGTTGTCCGCGGTGCGGAGAGGTCAAACCGCACAGTCAATGGGAACGGAACAAGACTTCCTCGGACGGCTGGGCCAGTTACTGCCGTGCGGAGCGGAACCGGATCAGCTACTTCAAGCGGAAATATGGCCTTACCCCTGTCGAGCGCGACGCATTGATCGCTGATCAAGCGGGCGTCTGTTGCATCTGCCCGGACGCCCTGCCGGAGCATGTGGGCCACTGTCACGAGACGGGTAGGGTCCGTGGCGTACTGTGCTTCAGCTGCAACACAGCCCTGGGGCAGTTCAAGGATCGGCCCGACGCCATAAGGTGGGCCGCCGCATACGTGGAGGGAAACGCGTGGAAGCCAACACTCGTAGCACCGGGCGTCTACCAGCTGCCTTCCTGACGCCGGGATCCTCTTCGTTCATGGATTTCCTGTCCGACCAGTCGCCCGGGATGCTCCCGGGCAACCGGAGCCTGCCTCCCCTGCAGGGGGCCATCGAGGCGCCGCACGGGACGACCATCGTCGCGACGACGTTCGCCGGCGGTGTGGTGCTGGCCGGTGACCGGCGCGCGACCATGGGCAATGTGATCGCACAGCGCGACATCGAGAAGGTCTTCCCGGCCGACGAGTACTCGGCGGTGGGCATCGCCGGCACGGCCGGACTGGCCGTGGAGATGGTCAAGCTCTTCCAGCTGGAGCTGGAGCACTTCGAGAAGGTCGAGGGTGCCCAGCTCTCCCTGGAGGGCAAGGCGAACCGGCTCTCCACGATGATCCGCAGCAATCTGGCGATGGCCATGCAGGGCCTCGCCGTCGTGCCGCTCTTCGCCGGCTTCGACGTCGACCGCGAGAAGGGCCGCATCTTCTCGTACGACGTCACCGGAGGCCGTTCCGAGGAGCACGGATACGCGGCCACCGGCTCCGGGTCGGTCTTCGCGCGGAGCTCGATGAAGAAGCTCTACCACGGGGACCTGACGGAGCAGGAGGCCCTCACCCTGGTCGTGCAGGCGCTGTACGACGCCGCGGACGACGATTCGGCGACCGGCGGACCGGATGTGGGCCGTCGGATCTATCCGATCGTCACCGTCATCACCGACGAGGGCTTCCGGAAGCTGGACGAGGCGGAATCCGCCGAGATCGCCCGCGCGGTCCTGGAACGCCGGCTGGAGCAGCCCGACGGCCCGCGCGCCGCGCTGCTCTGACCTCCGTTCCGCTGCTTCTTCGATGCTCTCGTCACTGACAGAAAGGGACGGATAACCGGTGTCGACGCCGTTCTATGTCTCACCTCAGCAGGCCATGGCCGACCGGGCGGAATACGCCCGGAAGGGCATCGCCCGTGGTCGCAGCCTGGTTGTGCTGCAGTATGCCGACGGCATTGTGTTCGTCGGCGAGAACCCGTCCCGCGCGCTGCACAAGTTCAGCGAGATCTACGACCGGATCGGCTTCGCCGCCGCCGGCAAGTACAACGAGTACGAGAATCTCCGCATCGGCGGCGTGCGCTATGCCGATCTGCGGGGATACACCTACGACCGTGACGATGTGACGGCCCGTGGGCTGGCCAACGTCTATGCGCAGACACTGGGCACCATCTTCTCCAGTGCGGCCGAGAAGCCGTACGAGGTGGAGCTGGTGGTCGCCGAGGTGGGCGCCGAGCCGGAGGGCGACCAGATCTACCGGCTGCCGCACGACGGCTCGATCGTCGACGAGCACGGCTCGGTCGCGGTCGGCGGCAACGCCGAGCAGATCAGCACCTTCCTGGACCAGCGGCACCGCGACGGGATGACGCTCGCCGAGGCGCTCAAGCTGGCGGTGCAGGCGTTGTCGCGCGATCCCAACGGCAGTGAGCGGGAGATCCCCGCGGAGCGGCTGGAGGTCGCGGTCCTGGACCGTACGCGGCCGCAGCAGCGGAAGTTCAAGCGGATCGTCGGCAGGCAGCTGGCACGGCTGCTGGAGGCGGACGGCGGCTCCGCGCCGACGAATGCCCCGTCCGACGCCGAAGAGAGCGAGGGCGGCGAGTCCGCCGCCACGACGGATGTTCCCAAGTCCACCGACTCCGGTGGGGACGTGGAGTAGCCCCGAGGGGCAGTTTCACCGCTGTGCCCGTGCCCCGGTCCGCCGTTCCCGGCGGGCCGGGGCACGGTCATGCGTGCGCGGCGTCCGCGGGCGGGGGCGCCGAGGAGCCGCGGGCCACCAGATGCACGGGGAGGCTCCCGGGCTCGGCCGGCCGGTCGTCCAGGACCGCCAGCAGGGCGGCCATGCCGCGCTCTCCGACCTGCTCGGCGGGCAGCTGCACGGTGGTGAGCTCCGGCTCGACGGCCGTGGCCAGGGCCAGATCGTCGAACCCGGTGACGGACAGGTCGTCGGGCACACGCAGGCCGAGTCTGCGGGCGGCCTTGCAGGCACCCGCGGCGAGGATGTCGTCGTCGCAGACGAGCGCGGTGGGCCGGGGGCCCGGGGCGGCGAGCGTGTGCTCTGCCGCGATGCGGCCCGCGTGGACGTCGAGCGCCGCCGTGACGGTCCGTACCGAGGTGCCGGGCACCGTCCGCAGGGCGTCGTGGAGAGCCCGGCCGCGCACCGCGAAGGTCCAGGAGTCGACCGCCGACGCCAGGTGGACGAAGCGGCGGTGGCCGAGGGCGAGGAGATGGTCCGCGACCTGCCGCATCCCGTCGGCGATGTCCAGATTGACGCGGGCCGCGACACCGGTGTCCGCCGGGTCGCTGTCGAGCATGACCAGCGGCAGCCCCGCGCCGCGCAGCGCGTCGAGCGCCCCGGCGGCCATGGAGGAGGCGATCACGCCGTCCAGGGAGGCGCTCGCCGAGGCGAAGGGGTCCCTGGCCGGACCGGTGCCGTCGGGGGACGGGTAGAGGACGACGCCGAAGCCGTGTTCGGCGGCGACCGCGGCGGCGCCGGTGTAGACGCGTGCGAAGAACTCGTTGGTCAGGGCCGGGACGACCAGCAGCGCGGTCCTGGTGCGGCCGAGGCGCAGATTGCGGGCGGCGAGATTGGGCCGGTAGCCGAGGCCGTGGGCGGCGTGCCGTACGCGTTCGGCGGTGGCCTCGGAGACCCTGCCCCGCCATTTGCCGCCGAGCACGAGGGAGACGGTGGCCTGCGAGACGCCTGCGGCCCGCGCGACATCGCGGCTGGTGGGCCGGGTCGGGGCGGGCTGTGGTGCGCTGGTCACTCGGGCCTCCGGGCCGGTCGGGGCAGGCGCCGTGAGGTGGACCTGCGGACTGGGCACATGGTACGTATGAACTTCGACGTTATACGTAAAACCTCGGGGTCGTCGGACCGCCGGGGGAGAGGGGCGACGGGACATGGCCGCGGGATATCTGGACATCCTCCGGGCGCGGCATGCCGCGCGGCTGCTGGCGGGAACCCTGGTGGGACGGCTGCCGAACGGCACCGCCCCTGTCGCGATCGTGCTGTTCACCCGCGCCGAGGGCGGCAGCTACGCCCTCGCCGGCGCGCTCGCGGCCGTGTACGGGCTGGCCACCGCGGTCGGGCAGCCGCTGCTGGGCCGCGCCGTGGACCTGTACGGCCAGCCACGTGTCCAGTTCCCGGCCGCCGTGGTGTCGGCGCTGGGCATGGCTCTGCTGGCCCTGGTGGGCCTGGGATCGCTGCCGCTGGCCTACGGGGCGGTGGCGGTGGCCGGAGTCTTCACGCCGCCGCTGGAGGGCGGCCTGCGGGCCCTGTGGCCGAGTGTCCTGGGCGGTGAGGACCGGGTGCACCGGGCGTACGCCATGGACGCCGTCGCCCAGGAAGTCATGTTCACCGTGGGCCCGCTGCTGGTGACGGTGCTGGTCTCCCTCTGGTCGCCCGCCGCCGCTCTGCTCGTCATCAACGCGATAGGGGTCCTGGGGGCGCTCTCCGTCGTCCTCTCCGAGCCCTCCAGGGCCTGGCGTTCCGCACCCCGCGAGGCGCACTGGCTGGGCGCCCTGCGCTCTCCGGGGCTGCTGGCGCTGCTCGGATCGTTCTTCTTCGTCGGACTCGCGCTGGGCTCGATCACGGTGGCCGGTGTGGCCTACGCCGACGACCACGGCCGGGAGTCGGTGTACGGCTGGCTGATGGCCGCGCTCGGGCTGGGCGCGCTGATCGGCGGCGCGGTCTACGGGGCGCGGCAGTGGGCCGGGGCGCCGGAGCGCCGGCTGCGGGTCATCGTCGCGCTGCTGGCACTGGGCTATCTGCCGCTGATGCTGACCCCCGGAGTGGTCGCCATGACCGCACTGGCGGCAGTGGCCGGAGTCTTTCTGGCGCCCGCGATCGCGTGCTCGTTCATCGTGGTCGACCGGCATGCTCCGCGGGGCACCGTGACCGAGGCGTTCTCCTGGCTGGTGACGACGTTCGGGGTGGGCGCGGCAGCGGGAACGGCCGTGGCGGGCCCGGCCGTCGAGCTGGGCGGCACGTCGTGGAGCTTCGCCGTCGCGGGGGCCGGTGGGGTGGCGGCGCTGCTCGTCCTGTTGGCGACGGGAAGGGTACTGGCAGTTCCCGGGCGTACGGCCGTTGCAGTACGGGGATCGGAAAATGATCGAAACGGTGCTGTCGAACCCGGTTTCAGCTCAGGCCATCAGGCGTAATGTTCAGTCATGGACCGCCGCATTTTCGGGCTGGAGAACGAGTACGGCGTCACGTGCACGTTCAGGGGACAGCGCCGACTGTCCCCTGATGAAGTGGCGCGCTACCTCTTCCGCCGTGTTGTGTCATGGGGCCGCAGCAGCAACGTCTTTCTGCGGAACGGCGCCCGCCTCTACCTCGACGTGGGATCGCATCCGGAATATGCAACCCCCGAATGCGACAACCTGACCGAGCTGGTCACCCACGACAAGGCCGGCGAGCGCATTCTCGAAGGCCTGCTCGTCGACGCCGAACGCCGCCTGCACGAGGAGGGAATCGCGGGCGACGTCTATCTCTTCAAGAACAACACCGACTCGGCGGGAAACTCCTACGGATGCCATGAGAACTACCTCGTGGCACGGCACGGAGAATTCTCCCGGCTTGCGGACATCCTCATTCCCTTCCTCGTCACGAGGCAACTGATCTGCGGCGCGGGAAAAGTGCTGCAGACCCCCCGGGGCGCGGTCTACTGCGTCAGCCAGCGTGCCGAGCACATCTGGGAGGGCGTCAGTTCCGCAACCACGCGTTCCCGCCCGATCATCAATACGCGTGACGAACCGCACGCGGACGCGGAGCGGTACCGCCGCCTCCACGTCATCGTCGGTGACTCCAACATGTCCGAGACGACCATGCTGCTCAAGGTCGGCGCGACCGATCTGGTGCTCCGCATGATCGAAGCGGGCACCGTGATGCGGGACCTGACGCTGGAGAACCCGATCCGGGCGATCCGGGAGGTCAGCCACGACACCACGGGGCAGCGCAAGGTGCGCCTGGCCAGTGGCCGTGAGGCGTCCGCCATCGAGGTGCAGCGCGAGTACTACGAGAAGGCCGTCGACTTCGTCGACCGCCGTGGCATCCGCACCGGAACCGTCGCACAGGTCCTGGAGCTCTGGGGCCGTACGCTCGACGCGATCGAGGCCGAGGACCTCGACCGGATCGAGACCGAGATCGACTGGGTGATGAAGTACAAGCTCATCGAGCGGTACCGGGCCAAGCACAACATGACCATGTCGCATCCGCGGGTCGCCCAGATAGACCTCGCGTACCACGACATCCACCGCCGTCGCGGCCTGTACTACCTGTTGGAGCGCAAGGGACAGGCCGCCCGCGTCTGCAACGACCTGAAGATCTTCGAGGGCAAGTCCGTGCCCCCGCAGACGACCAGGGCGCGGCTGCGCGGCGACTTCATCCGCAGGGCGCAGGAGCAGCGGCGGGACTTCACCGTCGACTGGGTGCACCTCAAGCTCAACGACCAGGCGCAGCGCACCGTGTTGTGCAAGGACCCGTTCCGTTCGGTGGACGACCGTGTGGAGAAATTGATCGCGGGTATGTGAGCCGGCACAGCACGATCCCGGCCGCCGACGCGACGCGGGCCCCGTACGTTCCTCGTACGGGGCCCTGCGTACGCCCTAGAGTGTCGGGGACTCAACCAACTGTGCCGTCTGAGATCTGAGGAACAAGTGCGCCGACTTGCCGGCCTTCTCGTCGTCCCCCTGTTGCTGCTGACAGCGGCCTGCGGCGACGAAAAGGGCTCCGATTCCGTTTCCGCTTCCGCCGCGTCGAAGGACGGGTTCCCCGCGATTACCGCGGGCGAGAAATTCGGTGAGAAGCCGACCCTGGCCAAGGGCACGGGCAACCCGCCCAAGGAGCTGAAGACCAGAGTCGTCAGCCAGGGAGACGGCGCCACGCTCAAGAACGGCGACGCGATCCAGGTCAACTACCTCGGTCAGTCCTGGGACTCCGACAAGCCCTTCGACAACAGCTTCGACCGCAAGCAGCCGTTCGACCTGACGCTCGGCGCCGGCATGGTCATCCAGGGCTGGGACAAGGGCCTCGTCGGCCAGAAGGTCGGCAGCAGGGTCCAGCTGGTCATTCCGCCGGACCTCGCATACGGCGACCAGGGCCAGGGTGACATCAAGCCCAAGGCCACGCTCGTCTTCGTCGTCGACGTCCTGAAGGCGACGCAGATCCCGGCCTCGGCCAAGGGCACCGAGGTCGCCCAGGACAACATCGACCTGCCGAAGGTCGGCACCAACACGGACGGCAAGGCCCCCAAGGTCACCATCCCGACCAAGACCGATCCGCCGACGAAGCTCGTCTCCAACTACATCCTGGAGTCCAAGGGCGACGTCGTGAAGGACACCGACAGCGTCGTCGTGAACTACGTCGGACTGACGTGGAAGGACGGCAAGACCTTCGACAGCACCTACGCCGCGGGCAAGACGCAGACCTTCCCGCTCGCCCAGGTGACCCTGAAGGGGCTGAAGAACGGCCTGGTCGGCAAGAAGATCGGCAGCCGGGTGCTGCTCGTCATCCCGCCGGACCAGGGCTTCGGTGACAAGGCGCAGCAGACCATCCCCGCCAAGTCCACGCTGGTCTTCGCCGTGGACCTCCTGGCGAAGATGTAAGACTGTCCCGGTTGCCCAGCAGTTCATCAGTAAGAGGAGCAAGTCAGTGAGCATCGAGAAGCCCGAGATCGACTTCCCGGGTGGCGAGCCGCCGGCCGATCTGGAGATCAAGGACATCTGGGAGGGCGACGGCGCGGTCGCCAAGGCGGGCGCCACCGTCTCCGTCCACTACGTGGGCGTGGCCTTCTCCACCGGCGAGGAGTTCGACGCCTCCTGGAACCGCGGCACCCCGCTGCAGTTCCAGCTCGGCGCCGGCCAGGTCATCGCCGGCTGGGACAAGGGCGTCCAGGGCATGAAGGTCGGCGGCCGTCGCCAGCTGACCATTCCCGCGCACCTCGCGTACGGCGACCGCGGCGCCGGTGGCGGCCGCATCGCGCCCGGCGAGACGCTGATCTTCGTCTGCGACCTGGTCGCCGTCTGATCTGCATCCGTGCGATACGAGGGCCCGTGCCGCCAGGCACGGGCCCTCGCTTTTGTCCCGACACCGCGTAGCGGTACGGTCGAGCGTCGTAGAGCGAAACAGAAAGGGCGTCGATGGCGATTGCCAAGGCCGAGCGGCTGATGAACCTGGCGCTGTGTCTGCTGGGGACCCGCCGCCCGCTCAGCAAGCGCGAGCTGCGCGGCTCCATCGAGGCCTATCTGGAGGCGGGCTCCGACGACGCCTTCAACCGGATGTTCGAGCGCGACAAGGACGATCTGCGCGAGCTCGGTCTGATCATCGAGACCGTGGAGAACCTGGACGGCGACACGGGATATCTCGCCCGCCGCGACAGCAACCGGCTGCCCCCGATCACGCTGGACGCCGAGGAGGCCGCGGCGCTCGGGCTGGCCGCCAAGGTCTGGCAGCAGGCGCGGCTGGCCGGTGCGGCCAGCGGTGCGCTCCAGAAGCTGCGGGCCGCCGGCATGCCGGAGGCCGAGGACGCGTATGAGGTGCACAGCGCCCTCGAACCGCGCATCCCCGTCCACGAGGCGGCGTTCGAACCGCTGATGCTGGCCTGCCGCGACCGCCGCCCGGTCACCTTCGACTACCGCAAGGGCAACGCCGCCAAGCCCGAACAGCGCCAGGTCGAGCCGTGGACCCTGGAGTGCTGGCGCGGACACTGGTATCTGGCCGGCTGGGACCGGGACCGCGGCGCCGAGCGGGTGTTCCGGCTCTCCCGGATCACCGGCCGGGTCCGCTCCCGGGCCGGGGCGTTCACCACCGAGGTGCCCGACGTCGTGACCGTCCGCGAGACCGTTGAGAGCTGGGCGGGGGAGACGGCCACCCGGACCGCGCTGATCAGGCTGCGCACCGGGGCCGGCTACCCGCTGCGCTCGCGTGCCGTGTCGGTCCGGGAACTCGGGAACGGGTGGGACGAGTTGGAGATTCCGTACGGACACGGTCTGGACGCCTGGCTCGTCGAGTTCGGTCCGGACGTCGTCGTACAGGAACCCGCCGATCTGCGGGCCGATGTGGTGGACCGGCTGCGCGCCGTGGCCAAGGACTGAGAGAGGGACGGCACTCATGGCCACGAACGCGATCGACCAGACCCGCCGGATGCTTTCTCTGGTGACGTATCTGCGCGAGCGCCCCGGCGCCCATGTCCAGGACGTCGCCCGCGCCTTCGGGATCACCGAGGACGAACTGATCTCGGACCTCGACGTGCTGCCCATGTGCGGTACGAGCTTCCGCGGCGGGGACCTGCTGGACATCGACACCGACGGCGACCGCATCTGGTGGCACAACCCGGACGACGTCGCCGAGCCGCTGCGGCTGGCGGCCGACGAGGCGACGGCCCTCCTGGTCGCCGCCCGTGCCGTGGCCACGCTGCCGGGGCTGCGCGAAAGTGACCGGCAGGCGCTGTTGCGGGCCACCGCGAAGCTGGAGACCGCGGCCGGTGAGATCGGGGCGGCGAGCTCCAGGCTCTCGGTCACCTTCGAGTCCGAGGGCGGCGTCTTCGCCGACGTCGACCGGGCGATCTCCGAGCGCCGCCGGCTCTGGCTGCGCTACTACTCGCCCGCGCGCGACGAACTCACCGAGCGCGAGGTGGACCCGATCCGGCTCTTTGCCGTGGGGCACACCTACATGGAGGCCTGGTGCAGGTCGTCCGAGGACCGGCGTACGTTCCGGCTCGACCGGGTCGCCGAGATCCGGCTGCTGGACGAGCCTGCCGCACCGCCCGAGCTGGAACTGCGGGATCTGTCCGAGGGGCTGGTCCAGCCGGCCGCCGAGGACCCGGAAGTCGTCGTCGAGGTGGGGCCAGGCGGACGCTGGGTCGCCGAGTACTACCCGCACGACAGCGCGCAGGAGCTGCCCGACGGCGGGCTGCGGATCGCCCTGCGCACCCCCGACCCGGCCTCGCTGCGCAGGCTCGCGCTGCGGCTGGGCGGCGAAGGCCGCATCGTCTCCCCGCCGGAGCTGGCGCAGAGCGCACAGCAGGCGGCCCGTGCGGCGCTCGCCGCGTACGACGAACCGGTCTGAGCGGAAACCTGAGGGAGATATGACCAATATGTCTGTGGTGTCAGGTGTTCCGACCGTAGTGGTGCCCGAGTCCGTACGGTTCAAGGCCGCTTGCCCGGACTGCCGTGAGGGGTTCGAACTGGCCGCGTCCGCCATTCGGCTCGCCGTGGGGGCGAGCCGCCGGACGACGTTCTACTCCTTCACCTGCCCGCGGTGCGGTGCGGCCGTCCGTAAGCCCGCGGGGGAGCGGATAGTTGAGCTCCTCAGCAGGGGCGGGGTGCGGACGCTGCGCCTCCATACCAGCCTGTAGAGCTCTTCCCTACCGTCGGACACCTAGACAGATCGAGGCTCTGCGCATGTTCTGGCCCATGCTCGCCATCGCCCTGGGATTTCTCGGGATCGCCGTTCTCGGCGTGCTGGCCGTCAAGGTCTTCATCGAGGCCCAGCGGCTCGGGCAGCAGGTGACGAGGACCACCCAGCGCATCAACCGGGCGGCGGAGGACCTCGAAAGGGCGGCGACGGACCTTGCCGCGACCGGCGAGGCCCTGCGCTAGATGTTGCCGTCCCATCTGCCCGTACACGCCTGTGAGCAGGGCCGATCGATCAGGGCGGGCGCGGCCTCCTGTTTCGCGGTTTCGGAGGGTACGCTGCTGAAGGCGGCCCTGAGAGCGAGGCGTGGGCCGTAATCGCAAGGATGCATGGGTATTGCCCTGCGTTTACTCCTGCGGGATACGATCGCTGACGGTAAGAAGATCGGACGTCTGTCCGAGGTTCCATCCGCCCCACCCCTGCTGCCTCGGTGAGAAGGTACACGCATATGTTCGGAAGGCTCGGAGCTCCCGAGATCATCCTGATCCTCGTCGTCATTGTTCTGCTGTTCGGCGCGAAGAAGCTTCCTGACATGGCTCGCTCGCTCGGCAAGTCGGCCCGCATCCTCAAGAGCGAGGCCAAGGCCATGAAGTCCGAGGGCGGCCCGTCGGCGACCCCGGCCGAGCCTGCGACGAACGACGCGGCCCAGGACCAGGCCGCCCAGCGCACGATCAAGGCGGCCCCCGGCGACGTGACCAGCTCGCGTCCGGTCGCCGAGCCGACCGACTCGACCAAGCGCTGACAAGAAACGGGCCGACGCAGGCGCCCTGATCGGTGAGGGCCTGCTGCACGAGATGAGGACGTGGGTTGCTCAAGTCTGCCCGCAAGCAGGAGACGGACCCAGAGGGCCGCATGCCCCTGGTGGAGCACCTGCGTGAGCTGCGTAACCGGTTGGCCAAGGGCCTGTTGGGAATCGTCGTCGTCACGATTGTGGCCGCGTTCTTCTACAAGGAGATCATCGAGTTCTTCACCGACCCGGTGCTGAAGTCGGTCGGGTGTGCGTCCAGCTTCGCCGAACTCGCCAACCAGAAGGACGGTACCTGCGCGCGTATCGTCCTGAACGGTCTCCTCACGCCGTTCACCCTCGCCCTCAAGGTCTCCTTGATGGCAGGTGTCGTCTTTTCGTCGCCGGTCTGGCTCTACCAGTTGTGGGCCTTCGTCGCCCCGGGCCTGCACAAACACGAGAAGAAGTACTCGCTCGCCTTCGTCGGCGCGGGATTCCCTCTCTTCCTCGCCGGTGGCTTCTTCGCCTACATAACGCTGCCCACGATGGCGCGGGTGCTTCTGGAGTTCTCGCCGGCCGACCTCGACAACCAGTTGCCGCTGGACGAGCTCCTCGATCTGATCACACGCATGGTGGTGGTCTTCGGGCTCTCCTTCGAACTGCCGCTGTTGCTCGTCATGCTGAACTTCGGCGGGATCATCACCGGCAAGCGGATGCTCGGCTGGTGGCGGGGCATGATCATGGGGATCACGCTCTTTGCGGCGGTGGCGACGCCCAGCACCGACCCGGTGAGCATGCTGGGGCTGGCCGGGCCGATCTGGGTGCTCTACTTCGTGGCCACGGGGATCTCGCTCCTCAACGACCGCCGCAAGGCACAGATCGCGGCGGCTGGGCCCGACGACGACGAGGCATCGGAGCTGGACCTCACCCCCGAGGACGTCGGTGAGATCGAATCGGTCTCGTCCGCCCGGGCGTTGCCCGCACAGGCGAGTTCGGACCGGGACCGGGCCAACGGTTACGACGACATCACCTGACCTTGTAGGGTCCCCGGGTGACCAGCGAGATCACTCTCTTCGTCAATCCCACCGCAGGACGCGGCCGGGGCGCGCACGCCGCGCAGCCGGCCGCTTCCGCGTTGCGGGACGCCGGATTCTCCGTGCGCACGGTTCTCGGTGAGGATGCCGATGACGCCCTGCGGCGGGCCCGGGAGGCCGTCGCGGGCGGGACCGGTGCGCTGATAGCCGTGGGCGGGGACGGGATGATGTCCCTCGCCCTGCAGGCGGTCGCGGGAACGATGACCCCGCTCGGGGTCGTGGCCGTCGGCACCGGGAACGACTTCGCCCGCGCGCTCGGGCTGCCGATACGGGACCCGGCCGCCGCCGGACGGCTCGCCGCCGAGGCGCTCAAGGGCGGCGGCGTCCGCGAGATCGACCTCGGCCGGGTCGGTGAGCGGTGGTTCGGGTCGGTGCTCGCCTCCGGCTTCGACTCCCGGGTCAACGACCGCGGCAACCGGATGCGCTGGGTCGGCGGACGGTTCAAGTACGACCTCGCGATCCTCGCCGAACTCGCCGCGTTCAAGCCCATTCCGTACCGCGTCAGGCTGGATGACGGACCGGTCAGGGAGATCGAGGCGACGCTCATCGCGGTCGGCAACGGATCGACGTACGGCGGGGGAATGCGGATCTGCGCGGACGCCGTCATGGACGACGGGCTGTTCGACGTGACCGTCGTCGGCGATTGCAGCCGCACCACCCTGCTCAAGGTCTTCCCCCGGGTCTACAAGGGAACGCACCTCAGCCACCCCAAGGTCACCGTGCACCGGGTTTCCTCGATCGAGCTGGTCGCAGCGGGTGTCACCGCGTACGCGGACGGTGAACAACTCGGGGCGCTGCCGCTGACCGCGCACTGTGTGCCGGGCGCGGTGAGAGTGCTCGTACCCGGTTCTCCCACCGGGATTTAAAGATCGCGCCTGCTGTCAGAGGTGGCGGGTAGGCTCGTAAGCAAGATGACAGAGGACCTCTCACCAGCTGAGCGATACCAGGCTTCTCGGATCCGCGCCACCGAGCTGGCCACCGCACTCGCGCCCTTCCGTGAGCTGTACGAATTCGATCTGGACCCCTACCAGATCGAGGCCTGCGAGGCCCTGGAAGCCGGCAAGGGGGTGCTCGTCGCGGCCCCGACCGGCTCGGGCAAGACGATCGTCGGCGAGTTCGCCGTGCACCTCGCCCTGGAACAGGGCCGCAAGTGCTTCTACACCACGCCCATCAAGGCGCTGTCCAACCAGAAGTTCGCCGATCTGGTCAAGCGTTACGGGCCGGAGAAGGTCGGTCTGCTGACCGGCGACAACAGCGTCAACGCCGATGCCCCGGTGGTCGTCATGACCACAGAGGTGCTGCGGAACATGCTGTACGCGGGCTCGCAGGCGCTGCGGGGCCTCGGCTACGTGGTGATGGACGAGGTGCATTACCTCTCCGACCGCTTCCGGGGTGCCGTCTGGGAGGAAGTGATCATTCACCTCCCGGACTCCGTGACCCTGGTGTCACTGTCGGCGACCGTGTCCAACGCGGAGGAGTTCGGCGACTGGCTGGACACCGTCCGCGGTGACACCGAGGTGATCGTCTCCGAGAGCCGGCCCGTGCCGCTCTGGCAGCACGTCCTGGCCGGGCGCCGGATGTACGACCTCTTCGAGGAGGAGACCGACCACGGCGGCCGCGGCGCCGGACGCCGCGAGGTCAACCCCGATCTCGTCCGGCTCGCCCGGATGGAGAACCAGCGGGGGTACAACCCGCGTGAGCGCCGCCGCGGCAAGATGGTCCGCGAGGCGGACCGCGAGCGCGAGCGGCGCCAGCGCAGCCGGATCTGGACCCCGGCGAGGCCCGAGGTCATCGACCGGCTGGATGCCGAAGGACTCCTCCCTGCCATCACGTTCATCTTCAGCCGGGCCGGCTGCGAGGCCGCCGTGCAGCAGTGTCTGCACGCCGGACTGAGGCTCAACGACGAGGAGAAGCGACGCCTGGTCCGCGAGATCGTCGAGAAGCGGACCGCGTCCATCCCCGGCGAGGACCTCCATGTCCTGGGCTACTACGAGTGGCTCGAAGGGCTGGAGCGGGGCATCGCCGCGCACCACGCGGGCATGCTGCCGACGTTCAAGGAAGTCGTCGAGGAGCTGTTCGTACGCGGGCTCGTCAAGGCCGTCTTCGCCACGGAGACGCTCGCCCTCGGCATCAACATGCCCGCACGCTCGGTGGTGTTGGAGAAGCTCGTCAAGTGGAACGGCGAGCAGCACGCCGACATCACCCCCGGCGAGTACACCCAGCTGACCGGGCGGGCCGGGCGGCGCGGCATCGACGTCGAGGGCCACGCGGTGGTGCTGTGGCAGCGCGGCATGGATCCGGGGGCACTGGCCGGACTCGCGGGCACGCGTACGTATCCGTTGCGGTCCAGCTTCCGGCCCTCGTACAACATGGCCGTCAACCTGGTGCAGCAGTTCGGGCGTCACCGTTCGCGCGAGCTGCTGGAGACCTCCTTCGCGCAGTTCCAGGCGGACCGGTCGGTGGTCGGCATCTCCCGGCAGGTCCAGAAGAACGAAGAGGGACTGGATGGCTACCGGGAGGGCATGACCTGCCACCTCGGTGACTTCGAGGAGTACGCGCGGCTGCGCCGCGACCTCAAGGACCGGGAGACCGAACTCGCCAAGCAGGGCGCGACGCAGCGACGGGCCGAGGCCGCGGCGTCCCTGGAGAAGCTCAAGCCCGGCGATGTCATCCATGTGCCCACCGGCAAGTTCGCCGGACTGGCCCTGGTCCTCGACCCCGGTCTGCCCGCCGGGCGGACCAACGGGCACGGGCACCGCGGGCTCGAATACCACGACGGGCCGCGGCCGTTGGTGCTCACGGCCGAGCGGCAGGTCAAGCGGCTCGCCTCGATCGACTTCCCGGTTCCGGTGGAGGCGCTGGAGCGGATGCGGGTGCCGAAGTCGTTCAACCCGCGCTCGCCCCAGTCGCGCCGCGACCTGGCCTCCGCGCTGCGGACCAAGGCCGGGCACATAGTTCCCGAGCGGCACCGCAAGGGGCGGTCCGTCGCGGCCGACGACCGGGCGATCGCCCGCTACCGGGCGGAGCTGCGCGCGCACCCCTGCCACGGGTGCGACGAGCGTGAGGACCACGCGCGTTGGGCCGAGCGGTATCACCGGTTGCAGCGTGACACCAGGCAGCTGGAGCGGCGGATCGAGGGGCGGACGAATACGATCGCCCGCACCTTCGACCGGATCGTCGCGCTGCTCACCGAGCTCGACTATCTGCGGGGCAACGAGGTCACCGAGCACGGGCGCCGTCTGGCGCGGCTCTACGGCGAGCTCGATCTGCTGGCGAGCGAATGCCTGCGGGCCGGGGTGTGGGAGGGGCTGAACCCTGCCGAACTCGCGGCGTGCGTCTCGGCGTTGGTGTACGAGGCGCGGCAGGCCGATGACGCGGTGGCGCCGAAGCTGCCGTCGGGACCCGCGAAGACCGCGATGGGCGAGATGGTCCGGATCTGGGGCCGGCTCGACGCCCTGGAAGAGGACTTCAAGATCAACCAGGCGGAGGGTGTCGGGCAGCGCGAACCCGATCTGGGCTTTGCCTGGGCGGTTTACATGTGGGCGTCAGGGCGGACGCTGGACGAGGTGCTGGGCGAGGCGGAGATGCCGGCCGGGGACTTCGTGCGGTGGTGCAAGCAGGTGATCGACGTGCTGGGGCAGATCGCGGCTGCGGCGCCGCGGGACGGGAGTTCTGTGGCGCGGAATGCGCACAAGGCGGTGGATGCGGTGTTGCGGGGGGTTGTGGCGTACAGCTCTGTGGGGTGAGGGGGGCTGCTGGGTGCGGGTTCCGGGGCGGGTGCGGTCTGCCGTGGTGCGGGTGCGGTGGGGTGCGCCTGCGGCGGGGCTGTTCCCCTACCCGCCCCTTCCCGTAACCGGGGGCTCTGCCCCCGGACCCCCGCTCCTCAACCGCCGGAGGGGCTGGGGGTGCGCGGGGTTCTGCCCCCGGGCCCCTGCTCCTCAATCGCCGGAGGTTACGCGGCCGGGTTGGCCGCGTCTCGTTTGGCTACTTCCTCGCGGACTATCGGGATGACGTGCCGGCCGAAGTCGATCGCGTCGTCCAGGAGGTCGTAGCCGCGGGCCGACAGGATTTCTACGCCCAGGTCGTAGTAGTCCACTCGACGGGCATGGCGAAGCCTCATCTCGTGCTGCGGAGAAGTGGAAACCGGTCGTGGGAAGCGCTGACGTGGGAACGGTCAGCGGCAACACGAGGCGGACCACACTCGACCGAAGTCGATGTGGTCACGGGTGACCAGCCGCAGCTGAGGGCGCATCTGCCCAGGGGAACAGGTGTGTTGGTGACCAGTCAACCGCTTCGGGGATCAGTGGCCGGGACCTGGCCCAGCAGAGCCGCGATCCGGGCCGGCCGTTCGTCGGTGTGTGCCGGGCCGATCAGCATCACGCCGAACGGCAGGCCGTCCACCTCACCGGCGGGGGCCGCCACCGCGCACTGGTCGAGCAGGTTGGTGGAGTCGGTGAACCGGCCGAGGCGGGCATTGGCGCCCAGCGGGTCCGCGGCGACCTCGGCGAGCGTGGGGTGCCCCGGCGTAGTGGGCAGCAGGAGGGCGTCCGCGTCGCCGAGTGCGGCCGTCGCGGCGGTACGGAGGCCGGCCAGCCGGGTCTGATCGGCGAAGAGTTGGTGCGCCGGGATGTCGCGGGCCTCGGTGATGATCCGGGCCACCGTGGGGTCGAGGCCGGGCGCGGTGGGCGCGTTGTCGATGAACGCGCCGACCGCGGTGTAGCGCTCGGCGACGAACGCACCGCCGTACAGCATCGCACCGGCCTCGGTGAACGGCGTCAGGTCGATCGGCCGGAGCAGCGCGCCCGCTGCGCGGAGCCGGGTGGCCGTCGACTCGTACGCCGCCGCCCAGCCCGGGTCGAGTTCGCCGAGTTGCGTGGTGGACGGGACCGCGATGCGCCAAGGGCCCGGAACACGGGAGCGGTTGGGCCGAGGGGCCGGGTCGGCCATCAGGGCCATCGCCTGTTCGGCCTCGGGGAGCGTACGGGCGAAAACGGTGACGCAGTCCAGGCTCGCGCAGGCGGGGACCACCCCGTCCGTCGGGACGAGACCGCGGGTCGGCTTCAGGCCGAAGACGCCGTTGAACGCGGCGGGGACACGGCCGGAGCCCGCGGTGTCGGTGCCCAGCGCGAGATCCACGATGCCCAGGGCCACGGCGACCGCCGAACCGGAGCTGGAGCCGCCGCCGACCCGGTCCGGATCGTGTGCGGCGGCCACCGCGCCGTACGGGGAACGGGTGCCGGTCAGGCCCGTGGCGAACTGGTCCAGATTGGTTGTGCCGAGAACCACGGCTCCGGCGGCCCGTAGCCGGGCCACCGCCGGGGCGTCGCAGCCCGGCTCGTACGCGTACGAGGGGCAGCCCGCGGTGGTGGGGAGGCCGGCCACGTCGATGTTGCCCTTGACGGCCAGCAGGCGGCCCGCGAGGGGGAGGAGCTCGCCTGCGGCCAGGCGGGCTTCGAGCTGCTCGGCCTCCGCTTCCACCTCGTGCCGGGGCCGTAGACCGATCCAGAGTTCGGGGCGCCCGGCCGCTTCGATACGGGCGTGAGCGGCCCGGACGCGGGTGAGGATGAGGGACGTTGTCCGCGGCATGGTCGCTCCTCAGGGCCGGTTCACCGGGGGCGGGGGAGGGGGCGTGCGTGGTGCGGCCGGATCGTTCGGGGCAGCGGACAGGCCCGCGCGGCAGGCCAGTTGGAGGGCGAGGCGGACGTCCGGCTCGTTCAGGTCGGCGGCCGTCCCGGTCGAGGAGGTCCGCTACGGCCTGCGCGTCCACCTCGTCACGCTCCCCTCCGACCCCGCCTGGTACACGCCCGAGGGCCTGCGGCTCGCGGGCCCGGCCGCCTTCGGCCTCGCCGGGCTTCCGGCCGCCGCGGGCGAACGCCGGGCACCGGGAGGCACCCCGTGATCCTCGGAGTGGACGTCGGGCCCACCAATACCGATGCCGTGCTCCTCGACGGCGACCGGGCGGTGCGGCCACGCCCCGGCCGGGGCGCGCGACACCCATGGAGCAGCGTCACATGCGTGAGATCAACCTCGACAACCTGGACGACATCGCGCGCGGCGCGGGCATCCTCGGTACCGGCGGGGGCGGCGACCCGTACATCGGCAAGCTGCTGGCCCGCGAGGCCATCCGCAAGTACGGCCCGGTCCGGCTCGTCGCCTTCGACGAGGTGCCGGCCGACGCGACCGTGGTCCCCGTCTCGGGGATGGGGGCGCCGACGGTGCTGCTGGAACGTGTCCCCGCCGGTGGCGAGGAAGTGGCCGCCCTGCGCGCCCTGGAGAAGCACATCGGCCGCGCCGCCACCCACATCGCGCCGATCGAGGTGGGCGGCGTCAACTCCATGCTGCCCATCGCCTGCGCCGCCGAGGCGGGGCTGCCGCTGGTCGAAGGCGACGCCATGGGCCGCGCCTTTCCCGAGGCGCAGATGGTGCTGCCCGGTCTGATCGGAGTGGCCAACACCCCGATGGCGCTCGCCGACGACAAGGGCAACAGCATCATCGTCGACGCCGTCTCCAACCACGCCGCCGAGCGCATCGCGCGGGCCGTCTGCGTGGAGCTCGGCTGCCAGATCTCCAGCGCCGACACCGTGATGCGCGGCGACCAGCTCGTCGACGGACTCGTCCCCGACACGCTGACACTCGCCGAGCGACTCGGCGCCGCCGTGCGCGAGGCGCGCGCCGCGCACACCGACCCGGTGCTCGCGGCCCGCACCATGCTCTCCGGCACCCATCTGCTGACCGGCAAGGTGATCGACGTCAGCCGCCGCACCCAGGGCGGCTTCGCCCGGGGCAACGCCCGGATCGAGGGCATTGGTGACGACGCGGGCCGGGTGCTCGAACTCGGCTTCCAGAACGAGCATCTGCTGGCCACCCTCGACGGCGAGACGGTCGCCACCACGCCCGACCTCATCTGCGTGCTGGACACCGACACCGGCGACCCGGTGACCACGGAAGGCCTGCGCGTCAGCGTCCTCGCGGCCCCCTGCGACCCGCGCTGGACCACCCCGGGCGGCCTGGCGCTCGCCGGGCCGCGGTACTTCGGCTACGGCGTGGACTATCCGCCGTTCCGGGAGATCCGACCCCCGGGCCGCACCACACCGGCGCCCGGCCGGTCCGCTCCACGCGGACCGGCCGGGCATTGCCTTTCGCCGAGTGGTCCCTTCCTCAGGCCGCGCGCGTGCCGCTCTTCATGGACACGACGGCGCAGGCCAGTCCCAGCAGCACGGTCAGACCGCCGATGATGATGTTGTTGAGGACGACGCCGAGGTCGGGGCTGCTGCCGACGATCCACGTCGAGATGATCGTCCAGGCCCCCATGGCGCAGATGGCCCAGCTCAGGCCGTACATGCGCTCCGGCATGACGGTGAACCCGAGGCCCAGCGCGGCGATCGCGACACCCATGATCAGGTTGTGCGTCGCGAGTGTGGGCTGACTTGCCGTGAAGTGCAGCACCCACGGCGAGATGGCGCAGTAGAGACCGACGAGGAACACCGGTGCGTCCACCAGGGCCACATCGCGGCCACCGAGCATGCGGGCATAGCGATCGCGCATTTCGGAGACATCGGGGTGACTGGCCATGTCACGGCCGGTGTGCGAGATGTTTGACATGGGGTTCGTCTCCTTCGCTCCTGCAGACCAACTCGCCACTTCTGTGCGATAAACGGCCTGCCATGTCATTCTGCGCTTATACCGCCCTTATATGTATATTCAGGGCTCGCGAAAATCCGAGGGAAGCGCACGAGGCTCCGCGGGGACCACGTGAGGCTCCGTGGAGGATTCATCCGGTCAGCGTACGGAGACGTCGACCACCACCGAGTGCCAGCCGGTCGCGCCGTCGGGCAGGGTGCCGGTCCGCTTCCCGGTCTGGGTGGCGCCGGTGCCGTCCGTCGCGCGGACTTCGAGGGTGTGGCGGCCCGGCGTGGCCGGCCACTCCCAGACCCACTGGCGCCAGGTGTCCCGGCTGTCCTCGGCCGCCAGCCGGGCCGGGTGCCACGGACCGCCGTCCACCCGGACCTCCACCCGCGAGATGCCGCGGTGCTGCGCCCAGGCGACCCCGGCCACCGGCACGGTGCCGGGCTGCGGGGACGCCGAGGCGCGGGGGGTGTCGATGCGGGACTCGGTCTTGACCGGTGCCTGCTGGGCCCAGCTCCGTCTGACCCAGTAGGCGTCGTACGCGTCGAACGTCGTCAGCTCGATGTCCTCGACCCATTTGCAGGCCGACACGTATCCGTACAGGCCGGGTACGACCATCCGGACCGGGAAGCCGTGCGCGAAGGGCAGTGGCTCGCCGTTCATGCCGAAGGTCAGCATCGCGTCGCGCCCGTCCATGACGGCCTCTACCGGTGTGCCGATCGTCATGCCGTCGACGGATCGCGCCACGATCTGGTCGGCGGGCCCGCCCGCCGACGGCGGGCGCACCCCGGCCTCGCGCAGCAGATCGGCCAGCCGTACGCCGATCCACCTGGCATTGCCGACGTACGGGCCGCCGACCTCGTTGGAGACGCAGGCCAGCGTGATGTCCCGCTCGATGGTCTCCCGGCGCAGCAGGTCGTGGAGGCCGACCGTGACGGGCCGGGCGACGCCCTCGCCATGGATCCTCAGCCGCCAGGCGCCCGCATCGAGACGGGGCACGACCAAGGCCGTGTCCACCCGGTAGAAGTCCTTGTTCGGGGTGATGAAGGGGCTCAGCCCCCGGATCCGCAGATCGGCACCGGCCGGGATCGCCGGGGCGGCGGAATCGGGTACGGGCAGGACCAGGTCATGACGTGAGGCGGTGGCCCCGGCCTGGACGGAGGAGGTGAGCCGCCGCCCCAGGAGTCCCGCGCCGGCCGAGGCCGCCGTCGCCACGGTCGCCGTGATGACGAAGCCGCGGCGGTCGAAAGCGCCTTGCGCCCCGTCGGCCGTGCGCGGCGCAGGGGGAGCTGTCGCGAGCCGTCCGGCCAGGAGGAAGAGCACCCCGGCGCCCACCGCGGCACCCACCACCGACGGCAGCGCGTCGGGCGGGCTGCCCTCCGGCCGCCCCACGGCGGCCGCTGCCCCGACCGCGCCGAAGACCAGGACGGCCGCAGATCCGGTCCGCCGGTGGTGCAGCGCCAGCACCCCGATCGCCATGGCGAAGACCGCCAGCAGCGCCACGATGCCCAGCTGCAGCACCAGCTTGTCGCCGGTACCGAAATGCCGTACGGCGAAGTCCTTCAGGGCCGGGGGAGAGCGGTCGATGACCGCCCCGCCCACGGCCGTGACGGGACCTGCCTCGGGACGTACGAGGGCCGAGACCAGCGTGGCCACGGCCAGGGCGCAGAACCCGGCGATCAGTCCGCCGAGCGCGGCGAGGGCGGTACGGGCCCAGCCCGCCCCCTCGGCCGGGGAGGTGTCGTGGCGTTGCACATCGGCTTCTTTCACGCGGACTGCCTCCCTGGCGGCACCTCGGCTCTCCGGCGGCGCCCCGGAGGCTGTAACGGTGCAAAACGGTCAGTGCGCGAGATCCTTCCATGCGGCCGGGAATTCGCGATACATCGTGGCGCTCGGATCGAGCATGTGGGCCGGGATGGGCACCCTGGAGGAGATCGAGCGGGGCACGCTCAACCGTTTCCTGGCGACGCCGGTCAGCCGCAACGCTCTGATGAACGCCAACGTCGTGCAGAACGGCATCAGCACCGCCGTGCAGTCCGTCATCATCGTGCTGCTCGGCCGGGCCGCCGGGGCCTCGTACCCGGGCGGCGCGGGTGGCCTGCTGATCCTGGTCGTCGCCTCGGTCCTGCTCGGTACGGTCTTCGGCGCGCTCTCCAACGCCCTGGGCATGCTGTTCCGCCGGCGCGAGTCGGTCATCGGCATCGACACCTTTCTGCTGCTGCCGCTGACCTTCCTCTCCTCCTCCTTCACGGCCCCGATCCGGATGCCGTCCTGGATGCGGTACGTCGCCGACTTCAACCCGGTCAACTGGGCGATGATGGCAGGCCGTTCGGCGCTGACGGCGGAGCCGGGCCGGGGTGTGGTGCTGAGTCGCGGGGGTGCCCTTCTGGTCCTTGCGGTGGTGGCGGTCGGGCTGTCGACCCGCACGTTCCGCTCGCACCGGAAGTCCGTCTGACGGGCGCCCCTATCGCAGCGTCGCACCACCGACCCGGTCCGGGTCCGCATTCCCGGGCCGGGTCCTCGGCTTCAGCACCGCCCGCAGCGCGAGGAAGATCAGCAGCCCGAACGGCGACAGCAGGATCGTCAGCACCAGCAACGGCCCCATCACCAGCGGAGAGATCCCCAGCCGACGCCCTTCCAGGAACATCCACTGGCCCAGCAGCAGATCCCAGGCGATCACCTGCGCCCAGATCGCCCCGGCCCCGTTCGCCAGCGCCATCAGATCGCGGAAGGTGTCTATGTCGGGGCTGCGCACCGCGTCCCAGAGCTCGGGAAAGACGGGCACGGCCATGATCAGGTAGAGGGCCAGCACCGGCAGGACGGTGAGCGGCGAGGCGGCGATGCGTGACGTGGGGCGCCAGTTGGGCGCCAGGATCATGAGCAGCCAGAACGGAGCTGCCAGGAAGAACGAGATCTCGAAGAGCGCACCGGTCATGACGCGAACTCCTTCTGGGCGGAAGTGGATTCGGAGTCGGAGTCGGATTCGGAGTCGGAGTCGGAGTCGGAGTCGGAACCCGGACCTGTTCGCTGTCGTACAAGGGACGGCCTCAGCGCCCCCAACGCGCCGACGGCGCTTGCGACCACGATCAGCGCGGCGGCACCGAGCGTCGCACCGTCCGGGTGGATCAGCGGCCGGCCGCGCAGCGCCTGCCAGGTGACCAGTGCGACGACCGCCGCGTACGCCCCGGAGGCCACCAGTACCAGCCGCAGCCGGACCCGCGGGTCGCGCAGCCGCGGGAAGCGCGGGGCCAGGGAGATCAGCGCGAGCAGGAAGAGCGGCAGCAGTTGGAGCGCGTGCATTCCGATGAAGTGCGGGATGCGTAGATCGCCGCCGGTCGTGGACCAGCCGGTGAGCGGCATCGACGGGCCGCCGTCCGGTACGCCGACGGAGTGCGCGCCGATCACATCGGCGGTGTCCAGGTTCCCGGCCGCCCGCTGCTCGGGGGTCGGCTGAGTCATCAGGAAACCGAATCCGGCGCCCACCAGGGCGAGCAGTACGCCGGAGCGGATCGCCCAGGCGGAGGCGCGGTCGGCGATACGGGCGCGCAGCAGCAGGATCGCGATGACCAGTGTGCTGGTCCACAGGATGACGACGGTGACGGCCATCGCGCTGAACAGCGTCTCGTCGAACGGGGTGGCGTGGTTGAAGTGGCTCCGCTTCCCGCGGATCACCTGTCCGGTGATGATCGCCATCTCGACCAGGCTGGACAGCGCGACCAGGGTCCCGGCCCACCAGCCGACCCGTCGGCCACGGGTGACCAGCGTCAGCATCCAGGCGAGGGCGAGTGCGTACACGACGAACGAGACCGCGAACTTGAACGGTTTGAACCATATTGCCGCGCCTGCCAGGACCCGGTCGTCGGCTATGAGGCCGATGGCCGAGACGACCGTCATGACGGCCATCACCGCGGCGAAGAGGACTAACGGTCGATGCCAGGAACGCCAGGAAGACATGAGGACTCCTCAGAGATTATGGATAGCAGCACTTCCCGCTATCCGATAGTGGAACTATCTATGATGGGTCGGGGGATTGGCAAGCGTGGAAGGAGGAACACTCGGTGCGCATCGGCGAGTTGAGCAGCAGGTCCGGGGTCCCGGTACCGACGATCAAGTTCTACGTACGTGAAGGTCTGCTACCGGCAGGGCAGTTGACCAGCCCGAACCAGGCGAGTTACGACTCCGGGCACGAGCGCAGGCTGCGCCTGATCCGCGCCCTGCTGGATGTCGGCGGGCTCTCGCTTGCCGCCATCGGCGATGTGCTGCGGGTGGTCGAGGACCCGGCGCAGCCGGTGCACAAGGTGCTGAGTGCCGCGGCGAAGCGCCTTACTCCGCTGCACGAGGACGAGGCGGAGCCCGAACTGGAGGACGCCCGCGACGAGGTGGCGGAGCTGGTGGAGCGGCGGGGCTGGCGGGTCGAGGCACACGGTCCGGCGGGCGAGTCCCTGGCCGGGGTGATCGTCGCGCTGCGGCGGGCCGGGCACGGAGGCTTCGTCGAACTGCTCGACGACTACGCGGCCGCCGCCGAACCGGTCGCGCGGGCCGACCTCGACTACGTGGGGCGGCGGGTGGCGCGCGAGGACCTGGTGGAGAGCGTGGTGGTGGGCACCGTACTGGGCGAGGCGATGTTCAGCGCGCTGCGACGGCTCGCACATGTGGACGCGTCCGCGCGCGCTTACAACGGCGACGGCGGGGCGGGCGGTCGGGGCGGCGAGGGGGCAGTCGGCCCGGACGGCGAGGGCGCAGAAAGCGCGGAGGTGTCGGGCGCCGGTGGGTGAGCCGGTGGTCCGGACGCAGGTACGCCCCGGCCGGGGGCCGGGGCGTACCTGTGCGATCCGGTGTTACGCGGCGTCCTCCTGCTCGCGCTCCACCTGCGCGTTCCACTCGCGCTTGACCGAGCGCCAGGCGTCGTCGTTCTGGCCGAGCCGCCAGTAGCCCGAGATCGACAGCTGGGGGAGCGGGATCCCGCGCTCCAGGCGCAGATGGCGGCGGATCTCCTTCACGAAGCCCGCCTCGCCGTGGACGAACGCCTGGACCTCGCCCGCGGGGAACTCCAGCTCCTTCACAGCGGCGGTCAGTGCCTCGCCGACCGGGCGCTCCCCGCGGTGCAGCCAGGTCACCCCGACCCCGTCCGGCGTCACGATCTTCTGCTCCTCCGCGGCGTCCGCCACCTCGACGAACGCGTGCACCGGCGCGCCCGCCGGTATCCGCTCCAGGGCCGCCGCGATGGCCGGCAGCGCGCTCTCGTCGCCCACCAGGAGGTGCCAGTCCGCCGAGGCGTCCGGGCTGTAACCCCCGCCCGGACCCAGGAAGGTCACCTGGTCGCCCGGGGCCGCCCGCATCGCCCAGGGCCCGGCGAGGCCCTCGTCGCCGTGGACCACGAAATCGATCGCCAGCTCGCGGGCGACCGGATCCCAGGAACGCACCGTGTACGTACGGGTCGTGGGCCACAGCTCGCGCGGCCGCTCCTCGCGGATGCGGGCCATGTCGAAGGGGTGCGCGTAGTCGGCGCCCTCGGGGGCGAAGCAGAGTTTGACGTAGTGGTCGGTGAACCCGGCGAGCTCGAACCCGGCGAGGCCCTCGCCGCCGAGCACCACGCGCACCATGTGGGGGGTGATCCGCTCGGTGCGCAGCACCTCGGCCCCCTGTGCCTTGGGTGCCTGCCGTGCCGGTCGTTCTGCCACGAGGTACTCCCTGCTCCGATTGCTTAGGCTTACCTAAGCTAGCACCTCAGTCGTGCAGAGTGGAGAGCAGGCGCTGCAGCGCACCGCCCAGTCCCCACCGCTTCGCGAGGGCTTCCAGGGCGGCGGGATCGCGCGGCCCGGTGGGCAGCGCGGGGTCGAATTCCGGCAGCGGTACGTCACCGGCGACCCGGACCACCTTCGGTGCGACGGCCACGTAGTCCCGCGCCTCGTCGAGCCGCTTGCGCTGCGACGGCGTGAGCTTGGCCTTCGGGTCGTCGACGGCGGCCATGATCCCGGCCAGATCGCCGAAGGCGTCCAGCAGCTTCGCCGCGGTCTTCTCACCGATGCCGGGGACGCCCGGCAGCCCGTCGCTCGGGTCGCCGCGCAACAGGGCCAGATCGACATAGCCGGAGCCGTTCACCCCGTACTTCTCCCGCAGCCAGGCCTCGTCCGTCAGCTGGAGCGAGCCGACGCCCTTCAGCGGGTAGAGCACCCGCACCCCGCGTGCGTCGTCGACCAGCTGGTAGAGGTCCCGGTCGCCGGTGACGATGTCCACCGGGCCGGTGGACAGGCCGGTGAGCGTGCCGATCACATCGTCCGCCTCGTAGCCCGTGACGCCGACCCGGGCGATGCCCAGCGCGTCGAGCACGTCCTCGATGACCGGCACCTGCGGGGCCAGGGTGTCGGGGGTCTCCTCCTCGTCGGGCAGCCCCTCGGCGGTCTCCACCGCGACCCGGTGCGCCTTGTACGAGGGGATCAGCTCGACCCGCCAGTGGGGCCGCCAGTCCGCGTCCATGCAGGCGACCAGATCGTCCGGCCGGTGGTCCTGCACCAGGCGCCCGATGAAGTCGAGCAGCCCGCGCACGGCATTGACCGGTGTGCCGTCCGGCGCGCGCACCGAGTCGGGGACCCCGAAGTAGGCGCGGTAGTAGAGGGAGGCGGTATCGAGGAGCATCAGGCGTCGCGTCACACCCCGATGATGCCGCACACCACCGACACCGGCCGTCGGTGACGTCCGGGCAACGGGATGGGAAACGGAACGGGTGACGGCAACCATCGCTCACATGTGACCTGGGTCACTCTTGCGTTTGGGTTGTGTAAGCGGGGGCAGGCGCGCAGCCGGAGCGGATCACGTACCAGTTTCAACCAGTGCACGTGCCATGCGGGCCGAATCCGCGCCGCTCCACGGTCTGCCGGAGGGGGTGGCAGACCGTTTTTCGGTTCAACCCGCGAGGTGTATGTGTCAAGGCTGCAAGCTGAACGCTTGTACAAAGTGTTCGGCAGACGACCCGATCAAGCCGTGCAAAAACTCGAAGGCGGCGCCGACCGCGACGAGCTGCGCGCCGACGGAACGACCGCAGCGGTGATCGACGCCTCGTTCACCGTCGAACCGGGACAGATCTTCGTCGTGATGGGTCTGTCCGGGTCCGGAAAGTCCACGTTGCTGCGCATGCTCAACGGACTTCTGGATCCCACCGCCGGACGCGTGCTCTTCGACGGCCAGGACCTGACCGCCCTGAGCCCTGCCGAGCTGCGCCATGTCCGGTCCTCCAAGATCAGCATGGTGTTCCAGCACTTCGCGCTCTTCCCCCACCGCAGTGTGCTGGAGAACGCCGCGTACGGCCTGGAAGTGCAGGGCATACCGCGCGCCGAGCGCGAGAAGCGCGCCGCCGAGGCGCTGGAGCTGACCGGCCTCGCCGGCTGGGAGAAGTCCTGGCCCGACGAGCTGTCCGGCGGCATGCAGCAGCGTGTCGGGCTGGCCCGCGCCCTGGCCACCGACGCAGACCTGCTGCTGATGGACGAGTCCTTCAGCGCACTCGACCCGCTGATCCGCCGCGACATGCAGGACCAGCTGCTCGAACTGCAGAAGCGGCTGAAGAAGACCATCGTCTTCATCACCCACGACCTCAACGAGGCCATGCGCCTCGGCGACCGTATCGCCGTGATGCGCGACGGGAAGATCGTCCAGCTCGGCACCGCCGAGGACATCCTGGTCACCCCGGCCAACGACTACGTCGCCTCCTTCACCCAGGACGTCGACCGCACCCGGGTGCTGACCGCGGGCGCCATCATGGCCGAGCCGCACACCGTCATGGGCACCAGCACGGAGGACGGCAAGGAACTGCGCGCCGCCGCCGATGTGCTCGCGGCCGCCCCGGCCACCGTCACCGAGTCCACGCCGATCATCGAGCTCTTCACGCCCTGCTCGCAGAGCGGAGTACCGGTCGCCGTGACCGACACCGAGGGCAAGCTCGTCGGTGTCGTACCGCGCGCCCGGCTGCTCGCCGTCCTCGGTGAACCGATGACCCCCGCCGAGGCTCCGCAGGACGTCGAGCCCGGCACGGTCGGCACGAAGAAGGTGGCCAGTGTTTAGGCTCCCTCTCGGCGAATGGGTCGACTCCGCCGTCGACTGGCTGCAGACCCATCTCGCCTGGCTGTTCGACGCGATCAGCTCGATCGTCAGCAACATGTTCGACGGCATAGCCGCCGTCCTCTCCGCCCCCGCCCCGCTGCTCTTCGCGGGCATCGTCGCGGTCATCGCCTGGTGGCTGCGCGGTCTGCTCGCCGGTGTGCTCGCCTTCGTGGGCTTCGCCGTCATCGACTCCGTCGAGCTGTGGGACGAAGCGATGGACACCCTCACCCTGGTGCTCGTCGCCACCATCATCGCGTTGGTGCTGGCCGTACCGCTGGGCATCTGGGCGTCCCGCTCCAAGACCGTCAGCGCGGTGACGCGGCCGGTCCTGGACTTCATGCAGACCATGCCCGCCATGGTCTATCTGATCCCCGGCGTCATCTTCTTCGGCGTCGGCGTGGTGCCCGGCATCATCGCCACCATCATCTTCTCGCTGCCCCCGGGCGTCCGGATGACCGAGCTCGGCATCCGCCAGGTCGACGGCGAGCTCGTCGAGGCGGCCGAGGCCTTCGGTACCACCAAGCGCAACACCCTGCTGCGGGTCCAGCTGCCGCTCGCCCTGCCCACGATCATGGCGGGCATCAACCAGGTCATCATGCTGGGCCTGTCCATGGTGGTCATCGCCGGCATGGTCGGCGGCGGCGGCCTCGGCGGCGCCGTCTACCGCGCCATCGGCAACGTGGACGTCGGTCTCGGCTTCGAGGCGGGCATCTCCATCGTCATCGTGGCGATGTACCTGGACCGGATGACCGGCGCGCTCGGCCGCGAGGTCTCCCCGCTCGCCCGCCGCGCGCTCGCCAGGGCGCAGGCGATGGCCGGCGGACTCAAGATCTGGAACCACCGCCCGCAGCCCGTCGTCGCGATCTCCGGCGTGGTCGTCCTCGCGCTCGTCGCGGGCGCCCTGGGCATCTTCGGCTCGTCCGGCTCGGACGACACCAAGAGCACCGCCGACGGTTCGGACATCGGCGCGGGCAAGAAGATCAGCATGGGTTACATCCCGTGGGACGAGGGCATCGCCTCCACCTTCCTCTGGAAGGAGATGCTGGAGCGGCGCGGCTTCGAGGTCGACGTCGAGCAGTACGAGGCCGGCGCGCTCTACACCGGTATGGCCAACGGCCAGATCGACTTCGAGACCGACTCCTGGCTCCCGGTCACCCACGCCAGCTACTGGGAGAAGTACCAGGACCGCCTGGAGGACATGGGCTCCTGGTACGGCCCCACCTCGCTGGAGCTGGCCGTCCCGTCGTACATGAAGGACGTCCAGTCGCTGGACGACCTCAAGGGCAAGGGCTCGCAGTTCAAGGGCCGGATCGTCGGCATCGAGCCGAGCGCCGGCGAGACGGGCCTGCTCAAGGACAAGATCCTGCCGGGCTACGGCCTGGACGAGGAGTACAAGGTCGTCGACGGCTCCACGCCGTCGATGCTGGCCGAGCTGAAGCGCGCGTACGCGAAGAAGGAACCGATCGTCGTTCCGCTCTGGTCGCCGCACTGGGCGTACAACCAGTTCGAGCTCACCAAGCTCAAGGACCCCAAGAACCTCTGGGGCAAGGGCGACGGCATCCACACCCTGGCCCGCAAGGGCTTCTCCGCCGACAACCCCGAGGTCGGCAGCTGGCTCAAGAACTTCAAGATGACCGAGGACCAGCTCACCAGTCTTGAGGCGCAGATCCAGAAGTCCGGCGCCGGCAAGGAGCAGGAGGCGGTTCGCACCTGGCTGAAGGCCAACCCGGGCGTCGCCGACAAGTGGACCCCGGTCGCCAAGGCCGGCACGAGGAAGAGGCCGTGAAGGCCTGGATGGAGAAGAATCCGGGCATCGTGGACAAGATGGCTCCGCAGTAGGGTTTCCCGCAGGACCTGAAGCACCGGAAAGGGTGGGCACCGCCGTCGGCGGGCCCGCCCTTTCCGGGTTTCCGGACGTTCACCGGCCGGCCGACCTTGCGCAACCGTATGCGTAATGTGCCGGCAGCCGGAAGGATGGCGAGTCGGGAGGGAGCCGGACATGGACGAGAAGGAAGCACTCCGCGTGGGCGCCGCGATCCGCCGCAGGCGCAGAACCCTGGGGCTCACACTGGCCGCGGTCGCCGGCCGCAGTGGCCTGTCCGTGCCGTTCCTCAGCCAGATCGAGAACGAGCGGGCCCGGCCCAGTGCCCGGTCCCTGGGCCGGGTCGCCGAAGCTCTGGAGACCACCACGGCACGGCTGCGCGCGGCCGCGGACTCGGCGCGCGCCGTCGACGTCGTACGGGCGGGCGAGGGCGACGGGGTACGCAGAGTGGTGCGCGGACGCCATCAGCTCAGCGCCCTGGAGTTCACCGGGGAACTCGACCTCGGGCGCGAGTTCCAGCACCGCAACGACGAGGTGATGTACGTGGCGCAGGGCGCCGCCGAGGTGGAGGCCGAAGGACAGGCGTACCGGCTGGAGCAGGGCGACACCCTCTTCCTGTCCGGCGGGGTGCGGCACCGCTGGCGGGCCACGGTGCCCGGCACACGGCTGCTGGTCGTCGCGGTCGCCGAGCACATCGACGCCACCTACGACCCGCGCCGCTGAGCGGGGCCCGCCGTGCGAATCGTCTCCCTGGTCCCCTCGCTCACCGAGGCCGTCGCCGTCACCGCGCCCGGTCTGCTGGTCGGCGCCACCGACTGGTGCACCCACCCGGCCGGGCTGGCCGCCGCCCGGATCGGCGGGACCAAGAATCCCGACGTGGCCGCGGTTCTCGCGCTCCGGCCCGATCTCGTCGTCGCCAACGAGGAGGAGAACCGCGAACCCGACCTCGCGGCGCTCCGGGCCGCCGGGACCGAGGTGCTGGTCACCGAGGTCCGCACCCTCGACCAGGCCGTCGCGGAGCTCGAACGCGTCCTGGCCGCCTGCGGCCGGTCCAGGCCGCGCTGGCTGGACGAGGCCGAGGCCGCCTGGGCCGCACTCCCGCCGCCACGCGCCCCGCGCCGTGCCGTCGTACCCGTCTGGCGCAGGCCCTGGATGGTGCTGGGCCGTGAAACCTTCGCCGGGGACCTGCTCGCCAGGCTCGGCGTCGAGAACGTCTACGCGGACCACGCCGAGCGCTATCCCCGTATCCCGCTCGACGCACTCAACGCGGTGGGCGCCGACCTGGTGGTGCTGCCCGACGAGCCGTACCGCTTCACCGCGGACGACGGGCCCGAGGCCTTCCCCGCACTGCCCGCCGCGCTCGTCGACGGGCGGTACCTCACGTGGTACGGGCCGTCACTGGTGCGGGCGCCTGCGGTGCTGCGAGCAGCGCTCCGCTGAACAGCCCGCGCAGCGTCCGTACCCCGGCCACCGCCCAGGCCGCCACCAGCAGGACGTACAGCGCGACCGCCAGCCAGGTGTACGCCGTGAGCCCGGTGTGCCGGGCCAGACCGCCGGCGCCCGTGACACACGTACCGACGGGGAAGGTGAAGCCCCACCACGTCATGCCGAAGGTCATGCCGTTCCGTGCGGCCCGCACCACCATCGCGACGGCCAGCGCCAGCCACAGCAGCGCGAACCCCATCACCGGCACCCCGTACAGCACGGCGAACACCCCGAGCCCCGAGGCGTACGGTGCCCCGATCGCACCCTGCGCCACATCGGCGAGCTGATTGACCGCGGTCGTCGACTGCCCCAGCGGGCCGAGGACCAGGAACAGCGTGGGCGTCAGCGCGAGCGGCAGCGGCCCCTGGTGGACGAGCCGGGCGAAGATCAACGGCAGCATCACCAGCGTGGCCAGCAGACTCAGACCGAACATCGCGTAGCAGGCCAGCAGCATCGCCTCCCGCCACTGCCCGGCCGGCAGCTCCGGCACCAGCAGCGGACCGAGAGCCGCGGAGACCATCGGCGCCACCACCGGCAGCAGCCACACCGGCGACGCGGTGCCGGGCTCGATCCGGTGGCGTACGACCATCAGATACGGGATCGCGACCGCGGCGGCCAGCCCGATCAGCGTGCCCGCCGTGTACAGCACCACGTCCAGGGCGAGCGCCGCCCGATGCCCGATGACGTCCTGCCCGACCACCATCGTCGAACCGCCGACCGCGAGCAGTGCCATCGACAGACAGCCGTAGAACGGGGCGACGGCCGGGTCGAGCAGATGGCTGCGAGCCTGGTCGCGATGGGCGATCCAGTGCCCGGTACGGGCCGCGAGCACCGCGGCGAGCGCGAGCACCGCGAGCACCCACACCACCGTGCAGGCGGCCCGCAGCCCCGGCACGTGGACGGGCAGCGCGACACCCGCGCTCGCGACGATCGAGGTGCCCATGACGACCGCGTACCAGTTGGGGCCGATGTACCGCAGGGAAGACAGCCGCTCGGCGGTCGGAATCGGGACTGCGGACTGCTGCGTCTGCGGAAAGATGGCCATGCCACGATTTTCCTGGGGAGGGCCGAGCCCCACCAGGGAGTCCGCGTCTATGAGGCCATAAGCTGGTTTTATGACCGGCGAAGCACATGTCCCTCTCTCCCACCGGATCCCCGACCTCGGAGCGCTGGAACTCCTGCTCGCCGTCGCCCGGCACGGCAGCCTGGGGCGCGCGGCCCGGGACGTCGGCGTCACCCAGCCCGCCGCGAGCAGCCGCATCCGGTCCATGGAACGGCAGCTCGGCGTGGCCCTGCTGGACCGTTCACCGCGCGGCTCCCGGCTCACCGACGCGGGCGCGCTGGTCACCGACTGGGCGCGCAGGATCGTCGAGGCGGCCGAGGCGTTCGACGCGGGCGCGCAGGCGCTGCGCGACCGGCGGGACTCCCGGCTGCGGGTCGCCGCGTCCATGACCATCGCCGAGTACCTGCTGCCCGGCTGGCTGATAGCGCTGCGCGCCGAACGGCCGGACACCGCGGTCTCGCTGCTCGCGGGAAACTCGTCGGCCGTCGCGGGCCGGCTGCTGGTCGGCGAGGCCGACCTCGGATTCGTGGAGGGCCTGTCCGTGCCGGAAGGGCTCGACGGCACGGTCATCGCCCATGACCGCCTCGTCGTCGTGGTCGCCCCGTCGCACGCCTGGGCCCGCCGCCTCACGCCCCTCACCCCGCAGGAACTGGCCGCGACCCCGCTGATCCTGCGCGAACACGGCTCCGGCACCCGCCAGGTCCTGGACGCGGCCCTCGCCGTGCACGGCGGCCTCGCCCAGCCGCTGCTCGAACTCTCCTCCACGACCGCGGTGAAGGGAGCGGCGGAGAGCGGTGCCGGGCCGTGCGTCCTGAGCGAACTGGCGCTCGGCGAGGAGCTGTCCTCGCGGCGCCTGGTCAAGGTCCCGGTCGCCGGAGTACGCCTGCGGCGCCAGCTGCGCGCGGTCTGGCCCTCGGGCCACCGCCCGACGGGGCCCGCCCGCGACCTGCTGTCACTGACGGGGCGGGACGGCCGCTAGGCCCTGTCGTCCGTGCCGCCAATGGTGACGAGGCGGACCTTTATGCCCCCGGTGCCGGCGACGCGCCCCCGCTCAGGCCAGGAACCCGCGCAACAGCGCGGCCGTGCCCGCGCAGTGCTCGCGCATCACCGCGCGCGCTGCCTCCCCGTCTCCGTCGAGGACCGCCTCGACGAGGCTGGTGTGCTGATGCTGCGAATGCTCCAGGTTCCGCACGAGCAGCGGTATGCAGTCCAGCAGGTCGTTCAGGGTGGCCCGGACGGCCGCGTACTGCGTGGTCAGCGACGCGGACCCGGAGAGTTCGGCCAGGGTCAGATGGAACAGGGTGTCGCGCCTGCGGTAGTCCTGCAAGGGCGCTTCGTGAGTCGCCGTCAGGGCTGCGCGCAGCCGGTCCGCGCCCTCGCCGTCGAGCCCCTGCGCGGCGCACAGCTCGGCCGCCCCGGCCTCCAGCACCTCGCGGAAGCGCAGTACGTCCTCGATGTCGACGGACGTGATCCTCCGGCGCAGCTCGTCCTCGCCGGGGCTGCCGGTGCGCGGCAGCACGAACGTGCCGCCGTACCGGCCGCGCCTGCTCTCCACCAGGCCCTGGTCCTGCAGGACCTTCAGCACCTCGCGCAGGGTGACCCGGCTGATCCCCAGCAGCTCGGCGAGATCACGCTCGGCCGGCAGCCGCCCGCCGCCCGGCACCAGTCCGAGCCTGATCACCTGGAGGATCTGCTCCAGCGCCTCCTCGAAGCCGTTCCCCGCCCGGACGGGCCGCAGTACGGGCATCAGGCGGTCGATGAACTCGCTTTCCCCGGCCACGCCCCGTTCCTTTCCCGGTCGATGGCCGACCGTCAGAATCAATGGCCGACCATCAATGGTTGACCTTGACACCTTAGGTCTTCCGGCCGGCCCGGCGCGGAGCGTCCCCCGGCGAACCGGGCACCGCCCGCGGACGATACGGACAGACAGGCAATCGGCGGGCCCGTGCCGGTGGTCGAACCCTAGAGTGGGGAGATGAGCAACGCGACACCGCCCGGCTGGTATCCGGACGCCGCGACACCCGGCACCGACCGTTGGTGGGACGGCACGGCGTGGACGCCGCACACCCGCCCCGCCGCCACCGCACCGCAGGGGTTCGGGCCGCCCGAGCCGGTCGCCACGTCCGCCAACGGCACCACTGCCACCGGCCGGGGCGGCACCCGGATCGTCGCGCTCGCCGTGGCCGGGCTGGTCGTCGTGGGCGCGGCCGTCACCGGAGCCGTCCTGCTGGGCAGGGACGGGGGCGGTACGCGGCCCGAGGCCGGACCGGGCGGCTCCGCACCGGAGCCCATCGCCGCGACGGACACCCCGTCGCCCAGCGGTTCACCGGCCGAGGACGACCCGACGGCCCTCGTCGACCAGCTCAACGGCATCACCCTGCCGATCCCCGACGGCTGGGAGAAACCCGGCAGGACCGTCGAACAAGTCCTCACCATGCGCACCGTCGACTCCTACGACTGCCCCGGCAGTTCCTCCGACTTCTGCTACCACGGCACGGTGACCAGTCGCATCGCGAGCGCCACGGACATCACCTCTCCCGAGGAGCTCGCCAAGCAGGACATCACCACCGCCGCCGACAGCGCCTACGAGAAGAACATCGTCGGCGACCGGATCCACGGCGGCATCACGTCCCACAAGCAACTCGACTCCGCGTCCGTGAGTGTCGCCGGACGCGCCGGATACCAGGTGCGCTGGCGCGTCGACACGGCCAAGGGGCCCGGCGGTTACGTGCAGTCGCTCGTCTTCCCGTCCACGATCGGCAGCGAGTCGCTGATCATCGTGCGCTACGCCTTCGACGCGGGCCCCGACGGACCGCCGATCTCGCTCATGGACACCATCACCAAGGGGATCCGGCCGATCGGCGACAGCGCGACGAGCGGTGGCGCGGGCAGCTCGATCGCGCCCTGAGCACGGGCCGTCCGGCTCAGAGGAACGTACGGCCCTCGCCCCGGTACGTCGGCACGGTCGCGGTCACCCGGTCGCCCTCGATCAGCTGCAACTCGTCGAAGCGCTCGCACAGTTCACCGGCCTTCGCGTGCCGGAACCACACCTTGTCGCCGATCAGCAGATCGTCGGCCGGGGCGCCGAGCAGCGGCGTCTGCACCTCGCCGGGCCCCTCCTGCGGGTCGTAGCGCAGCCCCTCCGGCAGATACGGGACGGGCAGCCGGTCCGGGCCCGCGGGCCCGGACGCCGGATAGCCGCCACCGAGCACCGTCACCACCCCCACACCCGGCCGGCGCACCACGGGATGGGCGAACAGTGCCGCCGGACGGGCCGTGAACGACGTGTAGTTGTCGAACAGCCTCGGTACGTAGAGCCCCGACCCGGCCGCGATCTCGGTCACCGCACGCTCGGCCGCCGTGTGCTGCACACTGCCCGTGCCGCCGCCGTTCACGAACTCCAGGTCCGGCGCCACCGCCCGTACCGCGCGGACCACCTCGGCCCGCCGGACGGCCAGTTCCCTGCGGCCCGCGGCCTGCATCAGCCGGACCGCCCGGGAGCGCAGCGGCCGGCCCGCGACCGAATCCCCGACCCCGGCGATATGACCCTCGTACGCCATCAGGCCCACCAGCCGGAAACCCGGCCGCCGCGCCACCGAGCGTGCCAGCTCCGCCAGTTGGGCGGGGGAGCGCAGCGGTGAACGCAGGGCGCCGATCCTGACCCGGCCGCCGAGCAACTGGAGCGAGGTGTCCAGCTCCAGGCAGACCCGGATCTCCTCGCGGCCACCCGCCCGCGCCGCGTCGATCAGCTCCAGCTGCGCGTGGTCGTCGACCATCACCGTCACCGCGGCGGCCAGCTTCGGATCGGCGGCCAGCTCGGCGAGGGCGGCCCGGTCGGCCGACGGATAGGCCAGCAGCACGTCCTCGAACCCGGCCCGTGCCAGCCACAGCGACTCCGCCAGCGTGAACGACATGATCCCGGCGAAGCCGGGCCGCGCGAGCACCCGCTCCAGCAGGGTCCGGCAGCGCACCGACTTGCTCGCCACCCGGATCGGCTTCCCGGCCGCCCGGCGGACGAGACCGTCGGCATTGGCGTCGAACGCGTCGAGATCGACAACGGCGATCGGGGCGTCCAGATGGGCGGTGGCCCGGTTGTAACGGGTCCGGTCAGCGGCGCGGGCAGTCATGGCCGCAGCTTGCCAGACGTCCGTACCGCTGGGTAGGGGGATGATCTGCGCAGATCGTCCAGGGCGCGGCGGCCCGCTCCCGCCGGGGCCGTCCCACCCCGTAGAGTGACGGCACGCGGCAACCAACGGGCCTGCCTGTGACGTCGATCCGCGCGCGGTACGGAATGGGACCAGGGGGGCGGATGAGTACCGAGGCGCAGCGCGCTCCTGTTCCGCCACGCCCCACGACCCCGCCTCCGGTGCCTCCAGCGAAGAACCTTGCGGCGAATTCTGCGGGCACACCCGCTCCGACTCCGATGCGCCCGAGCACACCACCGCCCACGGCGGCCGTTCCACCCGTGGAGACCACGGCCCGGACGCCCGCGGCAGCAGTCCCGCCGGTGGAGACCACGGCCCGGCTGAGGCCCGTGCCCCCGGCCGCTGCCCCCGACGCCCCTGCCCCTGGCGCACCCGCCACCGCCCCGGCCGTCCCTGCCCCGCCGCGCCCCGAGCGGCCGCCCGTCGCGACCCGCCGGCGGCCCGTCGGCGCCGTGGACCTCACCCCGCGCCCGGGAACGGCCCCGCCCCACGTCCCGGTCCCGTACACGTACCAGCAGCCGCCGCAGCCGTACCGCGTTCCCCACCCCGAGACACCCGCCGAGACGACCACCCGGCTGCGCCCGATCCGTACCCGTCACCCCGCCAGGACCGCGACCGCCGCCGCCTGTGTCGTGCTCGGGCTCGGACTGATCGGCGGCGCGGCCACCGGCGCCTGGCTCACCAGCGACTCCTCGGCCGACGCCGCCGCCCACAGCAGCTACACCGTGGGCCGCTCGGCCTGGCACAGCGTCCCCGTGGACACCCTCTTCCCCCGCACGCTGACCGGTGACGGAGCGGGCCCCGGCGGCGCCGACCGGGTCTGGACCCGGATCGCCGTCGCCCCGGACGGCGGCTGCCGGGCGGCCCTGGACCCGCTGCTGGCCCGGACACTCGGCCCGGTCGGCTGCGAACGCCTGCTCCGCGCCACCTACACCGACGCCACCAGCAGCAGTGTCACCACGGTCGGATTGATCTTCACCGAGGGCGACGCGGCGGCGATGAAGGCGCTGAGCACCCGCTTCACCGGCCAGCACCTCGGCCGGCGCACCGACCTGATGCCTCGCACCTACCCCGTCAAGGGCACCGTCGCCGCCGGATTCGGCGACCGGCAGCGCGCCAGCTGGACCGTCCACGTACTGACCGAGGTGCCCGTCGTCGTGTTCGCCGTGTCCGGCTTCGCCGACGGGCGGACCGTCACCGACCCGCAGCCCGCCGACAAGGCCATGGTCGCCGACGCCACGACGGCTGCCGCCCAGGCCGGGCTCGGCCACGAGGCCAAGGGCCTGGCCGACCGGATCGAGCGCGGCCTGCGCCGGACCGTCACCGACCTCACGGAGAAGCCGGAATGAGCCGCCGCAGTCGCCGCCACCGCGCCCTCGGCGCGGTCTGCGCCGCCACCGCGTTCGCGCTCCTGCCCGCGGTACCGGCCAGGGCCGACGCCATCCGGGACCAGCAGTGGGGCCTCCGGGCGCTCCACACCGACAAGGCCTGGCAGACCACCAAGGGCAAGGGAATCACCGTCGCCGTCGTCGACACCGGGGTCGACGGCAGCCTTCCCGATCTGGCCGGCCAAGTACTGCCCGGCAAGGACATGATCGGCTTCGGCGCCCGCCGCGGCGACCGCTCCTGGGCCCGGCACGGCACCGCGATGGCGGGAATCATCGCAGGTCACGGCCATGGAGCGGGGCGCGACGACGGCGTGCTCGGCATCGCGCCCGAGGTGAAGATCCTCCCGGTCCGGGTGATCCTCGAAGCCTCCGACCCGGCCCGCGCCAAGGCCCGGGAGTCACGCGGTACAGCCCTCGCCGACGGCATCCGCTGGGCCGCCGACCACGGCGCCGACGTCATCAACCTCTCGCTCGGCGACGACAGCAAGTCCGCGCACCCCGAGCCGGGCGAGGACGCCGCCATCCAGTACGCGCTGAAGAAGGGGGCCGTCGTCGTCGCCTCCGCGGGCAACGGGGGCGAGAAGGGCGACCACATCTCGTACCCCGCCGCCTACCCCGGCGTGATCGCGGTCGCCGCCGTCGACCGGTACGGCACCCACGCCGCGTTCTCCACCCGCCGCTGGTACGCCACCGTCAGCGCACCCGGGGTCGACATCGTCGTCGCCGCGCCCGACCTCCAGTACTACGTGGAGTGGGGCACCTCCGCCGCCTCCGCGTTCGTCTCCGGCGCGGTCGCACTGGTCCGCGCCGCGCACCCGGGACTGACACCCGCCCAGATCAAGAAGCTCCTCACCGACACGGCCCGCAGCGCCCCGTCCTCCGGCCGTGACGACGCCCGCGGGTACGGCATCGTCGACCCCGCCGCGGCGATCGAGGCGGGAGCCGCGCTCCGCCCCGCCGGTCTGCGCGCCGAAACCGCCGAGACCGGCTACCGGAAGCGGTACTTCGGCCCCGGCCCCGCCCCCGAGCATCACGAAAGCAGCCCCGCGGGCTGGCTCGCGGCCGGCGCGGGCGGTCTCGGAGCGGTTCTGCTGGCCCTGGCCGTGGTGCTCTGGCGCGGCAGGGGCCGCGGTCCGGCCGCCGTACGGGGCTGAGAGCCGGCCCCGCTCACCGCGCGGCGCCGAGCACGGACACCGCCGCCTTCGCCACCCCCTCGACCAGCGCGATCCCCGACTCCTTCGTCCGCTGCCCGTCCGAGAGCACCGCCACCAGACAGGTACGCCCGCCGGACCGGACCCGGCCCATGCTGTTGATGTCCCACAGCCCGGTCGTCGTCCGTGGCATCCAGCCGTTCTTCAGGGCCCAGCCGTCGCCCGCCGCCGACACACCCCACCGCTGACCGGCCTCGACCCGCCCCATCAGCCCGCGCAGATACGCACGGGACTCCTCGCTCAACGCCGACTCCGTACCGAACACCGCCCGCAGCAGCGTCAGCCGGTCCGCCGCCGTGGTCCGTGTCAGTCCCCATGCGTGCGCCGCCGTCGTCCCGGTCAGGCCCAGGCGCTCATAGGCCGCGTCGAGCGCCTCCGGGCCACCGATCGCCCGCAGCAGGGCGGTGGCGGAGGCGTTGTCGCTCCGCTCGATCATCGCGGCGGCGCGGCCGCGTTCGACGGCGGTGAGCGCGCGCCCCTCGTCCTGGGCGATGAGCAGCAGTGCCGCGACCATGTCGACCTTGACGACGCTGGCGGTGTCGAACGCGCCGCCCCCGTAGACCGCCCGTGCCCCGCTCCCGGTGTCCAGCACGGCGGCCGACACCCTCACCGCACCCGCATCGGCCAGCAGCGGCTCCACCGCCGCGGCCAGTGCCGCGTCGAGATCCACCGTCGGCTCCTCACCCGTCGTCACCGGGGCCCGAGCGGTCCCGGCGGCCGGGTACGGACGATACGGACCCGGCCGGGCCCGGCCGAGGAGACCCGGCCGGTCCCGACCTGTCGGCAGGTCGGAAAAGCCCAGGCACTAGGCTCGCCCCGTGGCGCAGAAGAACATTCCGGACCCCGGATACTCCGACGACGACGGCACTGCCGACCCGGCACTCACCGCGGCACTGGCCGCCTGGGCCGAGGACCGGAAGGCCATCGGCCCGGTACTCGAAGCCCTGAAGGGCGCCCGGCTCCTCGTCCCGGTCGTCGCCGTGCTCGGGGAGGTGGAGGAGGACGAGAAAGGGCTGCGTCGCGAGAAGACCAGTGACATGGCGGTCCCCACCCTCCAGGCGGGGGACCGCCGGGCCCTGCCCGCCTTCACCTCGACCGCCTCGCTGGCCCGCTGGGATCCGCAGGCACGCCCCGTCGCCGTACCCCTGCACCAGGCGCTGCAGGCCGCCGCGCACGAGAAGGCGGACACCGTCGTCCTCGATCTCGCCGGCCCGGTCGCGTTCGAGCTGACCGGCTCCGCACTGCTCGCCCTCGCCGAGGGCCGCACCAGCGCCGACCCGCTGGACGACCCCGCCGTCACCTCGGCGGTACGGAACGCCGTCGCCGCCGAGCCCGCGGTCCTCCGGGCCCACCTCGGCCCCGGCCGGGCCGACGGCACCCTCGCCCTCGTCCTCGCACCCGGCGCCGACCCCGCCGAAGCGGCCCGCCGGGTCGCGGAAGTGCTGGCCGCCGACGAGGTCCTGCGCGCCCGCCTGGTGCGCGGCCTGGACCTGGCGCTGCTGCCGGCCGACGCCGCCGCGCCGGGTGAGCCCCTGTTCACCCGCTGAGCGCGAGAGCCCCCGCCCGGAAGGAATGGGCGGGGGCTCTCATGCTCGTGGAACCTCGGGGGACAGCGGGGCGGGGCTCAGCCGAAGACGGGGCCGGTGTACTTCTCGCCGGGGCCCTGGCCGGGCTCGTCCGGTACGAGCGATGCCTCGCGGAACGCGAGCTGCAGCGACTTCAGGCCGTCCCGCAGCGGGGCCGCGTGGAAGGAGCTGATCTCGGTGGCGCTGGCGTCCAGCAGGCCGGCCAGCGCGTGCACCAGCTTGCGGGCCTCGTCGAGGTCCTTGTGCTCGTCGCCGTCCTCGGTCAGCCCGAGCTTCACGGCGGCGGCGCTCATCAGATTGACCGCGACCGTCACGATCACCTCGACCGCGGGCACCTCCGCGATGTCGCGGGCCATGTCGTCGAAGCCGGGGGAATCACTGGTGGGGGTCGCGTCACTCATGCGCCATACGATAGGCGCACGCCCATGCCGTCCCGCCCGCGGGAGCGGTGGGCGAGAGCTGGTTAGCGTACGCCCGGGGGAGCTGCTAACCTTGTGTAACGACCGGCTGGGCAGCTATGTGCCCGGCCCACAAGTGGAGGCTCCGATCTCCCACCTGGCTGTCCTTGCAGGACGGCGGGTCATCCGGTCAGGCGGTGACCATCGTTCCGTACGGACGATGGGACCGCCCGATGTGCCCCGCGGTTGACCGCGGTGGTTCCGGTTGTTCCAGGAGCCCCGCCTGTGTCCCGTCCGGGGCATTTTTATTGCACTGGTGCGGTTGGTCTCACGAAACAGACGTTACGTGGCTGTCCGCCAGGCGGCCGCGTGGTGCTACCGAGGAGGATCCATCAGCGCCGAGCCCCGCATCAACGACCGGATTCGCGTTCCCGAGGTGCGACTTGTCGGTCCCAGCGGCGAGCAGGTCGGGATTGTTCCGCTTGCCAAGGCCCTGGAACTCGCACAGGAGTACGACCTCGACCTGGTCGAGGTGGCGGCGACCGCCCGTCCGCCCGTGTGCAAGCTCATGGACTACGGGAAGTTCAAGTACGAGTCGGCCATGAAGGCCCGTGAGGCGCGCAAGAACCAGGCGCACACGGTCATCAAGGAGATGAAGCTCCGGCCGAAGATCGACCCGCACGACTATGACACCAAGAAGGGTCACGTCGTCCGGTTCCTCAAGCAGGGCGACAAGGTCAAGATCACGATCATGTTCCGTGGTCGTGAGCAGTCCCGCCCTGAGCTGGGCTTCCGACTGCTCCAGCGTCTGGCTTCGGACGTGGAGGAACTCGGCTTCATCGAGTCCAACCCGAAGCAGGACGGCCGGAACATGATCATGGTTCTGGGCCCGCACAAGAAGAAGACCGAAGCCATGGCCGAGGCCCGCGAGGCCCAGGCCGCCCGCAAGGCGGGGCGTCAGGGTTCCACCCCCGACGCCGAGGCCGCGGACGAGGCTGCCGAAGCGCAGCCCGAGGCTCCGGCCGAGACACCTTCCGAGGCCTGACCTCAGGGGCCGCCATCCAGGCGGCCCCGGGTCTCCCCGGAATTCCCACCAAGATCTGACGCCCCTGCTGCCCGGTGCCCGCACCGCGAGGGGCGCCACTGACGAGGAGAGAACGGCGCGATGCCGAAGAACAAGACGCACAGCGGTGCCAGCAAGCGCTTCAAGATCACCGGCTCCGGCAAGGTGCTCCGTGAGCGCGCCGGCAAGCGCCACCTTCTTGAGCACAAGTCGTCCAAGAAGACCCGCTCGCTGACCGGCACGGTCGTAGTGGCTCCGTCCGACGCCAAGAAGATCAAGAAGCTTCTCGGCAAGTGAGTTCACGGCCCGCGGTGAACCCGTGGGCGGCGAGCTCGACTCAGACCGGGACCAATTCGTTTCCGGGCCGTGTGAGTCCAACCACGGCCCCGCTACAAGGAGTTAAAAAGTGGCACGCGTCAAGCGGGCAGTAAACGCTCACAAGAAGCGTCGGGCAATCCTCGAGCAGGCCAGCGGTTACCGGGGCCAGCGCTCCCGCCTGTACCGCAAGGCGAAGGAGCAGGTCACCCACTCCCTCGTCTACAACTACAACGACCGCAAGAAGCGCAAGGGCGACTTCCGTCAGCTGTGGATCCAGCGCATCAACGCCGCTGCCCGCCAGAACGGCATGACGTACAACCGCCTCATCCAGGGTCTGAAGGCCGCCAACATCGAGGTGGACCGCAAGATCCTGGCCGAGCTCGCGGTCAACGACAGCAACGCGTTCGCCGCCCTCGTCGAGGTTGCCCAGAAGGCCCTCCCGAGCGACGTCAACGCCCCGAAGGCCGCCTGATCCAGGTCGCACTTCCTGTCTTCTGAGCCGGACCCGCAGGCGCTCGCCGTCTGCGGGTCCGGTGCGTTGCACGACACGTTCCGTACGTCCGTCCCCTCCGTACGCAGAGAGGCTCGCCGCCGACCATGGGCACCCCCGAACTGATCTCCCCGCGATCGCCGCGTGTCACCGCCGCCCGGCGGCTGGCCAAGCGCAACTTCCGCGGCAAGGAGCGCAGGTTCATCGCCGAGGGGCCGCAGGCCGTGCGCGAGGCCGCCGAGCACCGCGGCAGCGACGGCGAGCCGACGCTGATCGAGCTGTTCGCCACCGTCGAGGCGGCCGAGCGGTACGCCGACATCGTCGCCGCCGCCCACGAGGCCGGCGCCCGGGTGCACCTCGCCGACGGCGATGTGCTCGCCGATGTGTCGCAGACCGTCACCCCGCAGGGCCTGATCGGCGTCTGCCGCTTCCTCGACTCCCCGTTCGACGCGATCCTCGCCGCGAAGCCGAAACTGGTCGCCGTCCTCGCCCATGTGCGCGACCCCGGGAACGCCGGTACGGTGCTGCGCTGCGCCGACGCGGCGGGCGCCGACGCCGTCGTGCTCACCGACGCCTCGGTGGACCTCTACAACCCCAAGTCCGTCCGGGCCTCGGTCGGTTCGCTCTTCCATCTGCCGGTCGCCGTCGGTGTCCCGGTCGAGCAGGCCGTGCAGGGGCTGAGGGCGGCGGGCGTACGGATCCTCGCCGCCGACGGCGCGGGCGAGGACGACCTCGACGACGAGCTGGACGCGGGCACCATGGGCGGCCCGACCGCCTGGGTCTTCGGCAACGAGGCCTGGGGCCTGCCGGAGGAGACCCGGGCGCTGGCCGACGCCGTCGTACGGGTGCCCATCCACGGCAAGGCAGAAAGCCTCAACCTCGCGACGGCGGCGGCCGTCTGCCTGTACGCCTCCGCGAGGGCCCAGCGCCCGCGGTGACACCACAGGGTGTCGCTGCGTCACCGACGACTAGTAGGGTGGCGAACTCGGGGGCCCACTGCACCGGTTCGAGAGGTGGGGTACGGGATATGGCTGTCGGCATGAGCAGGCCGCGCGAGACACATGCGGCCGTCGTGCGCGCCGAATCCGCCGGCGAGGCGGACGACGCGGCCGAGAGCCCCGAGCCCGGATTCGTCGACCTGGGGATCGATCCCGACGACCTGCCCGACGGCCTGGTCGTCGCCGACGAGACCGGCCGGGTCATCTGCTTCAACTCCGCCGCCGCCCGGATCACCGCGGTGCCCCGGGCCGCCGCCCTCGGCCGCTGCCTGGAGCACGCACTGCCGCTGGAGGACCTCAAGGGCCGCCGCTGGTGGGCCCTGACCGATCCCTACAACGGCCTCGCCACCCGGGTCGGCCAGCCCGAACGCAATCTGCTGCTGCCCGGCGGCCGCGAGGTCCTGGTCTCCGCCCGCTACGTGCGCGAGCGCCCGACCGGCCCGGTGCGCCGGGTGGTGATCTCGCTGCGCGGCACCGAGGCCCGCCGCCGCAACGAACGCAGCCACGCCGAGCTGATCGCGACGGTCGCCCATGAGCTGCGCTCCCCGCTGACCTCCGTCAAGGGGTTCACCGCGACCCTACTCGCCAAGTGGGAGCGGTTCACCGACGACCAGAAGCGCCTGATGCTGGAGACGGTCGACGCCGACGCGGGCCGGGTCACCCGGCTCATCGCCGAGCTGCTCGACATCTCCCGGATCGACTCCGGACGCCTGGAGCTGCGACGCCAGCCCGTGGACCTCTCCGCCGCCGTCGAACGCCACATCCAGGCCCTCACTGCGAGCGGCCAGACCCCCGACCGTTTCCTCGTCCGCACCTGCCAGCCGCTGCCCGCCGTCTGGGCCGACCCGGACAAAGTCGACCAGGTGCTCGGCAACCTGCTGGAAAACGCGGTGCGCCACGGCGAGGGAACCGTCACCATTGAAGTCGCACCCGCACCCGCGAAGAGCGACGAGAAGGGAACGGCCGTCACCGTGAGCGACGAAGGCCCCGGCATCCCCGAGGAGTCGATGGGCCGTGTCTTCACCCGCTTCTGGCGGGGAAGCAAGCGCGGTGGTACGGGCCTGGGCCTCTACATCGTCAAGGGCATCGTCGAGGCGCACGGCGGCACGATCACGGTCGGCCGCGGCCCCGGCGGCGGCGCGGAGTTCCGATTTATTCTGCCCGTGAGCACGCCGGCCTACCTGGTCTGAGCGGCCCACGGGCCTCCCATACATCCTGTGGCCCTTAGACTCGACCTTTGGCACCTTTGCGTCCTCCAGTCGTCGATCGGGGCCATGGGGGTCCGGGGACATCCCCCGGTAAGCGCAGTATCAGCCAATCGGAAGCACGGGAAGAGATGTCGGCACCGAACAAGTCGTACGACCCAGTCGAGGTCGAGGCACTGAAACCGGAAGAGATCGAGCGCATGCGGGACGAGGCGTTCGCCGCCTTTGCCGCCGCCGGTGACCTCGACGCGCTCGCCCAGGCGAAGACCGCGCACACCGGAGGTACCTCGCCGCTGTCGCTCGCCAACCGCGAGATCGGCGCACTGCCGCCGCAGGCCAAGGCCGAGGCGGGCAAGCGCGTGGGCCAGGCCCGCGGCGCCGTCTCCAAGGCCCTCGCCGCCCGTCAGGCGGAGCTGGAGGCCGAGCGGGACGCCCGCGTGCTGGTCGAGGAGGCGGTGGACGTCACACTGCCCTACGACCGCACCCCGGCCGGCGCCCGCCACCCGCTGACGACCATCATGGAGCGCGTCGCGGACGTCTTCGTGGCCATGGGCTACGAGGTCGCCGAGGGCCCCGAGGTCGAGGCGGAGTGGTTCAACTTCGACGCCCTGAACTTCGTGCCCGACCACCCGGCCCGGCAGATGCAGGACACCTTCTTCGTCCAGGGCCCCGACGGCGCCAGGAACGACGAGTCCGGTGTCGTGCTGCGTACCCACACCTCGCCGGTCCAGGCCCGCTCCCTGCTCGACCGGGAGCCGCCCGTCTACGTCGTCTGCCCCGGCCGGGTCTACCGGACCGACGAGCTCGACGCGACGCACACCCCGGTCTTCCACCAGATCGAGCTGCTGGCCGTCGACGAGGGCCTCACCATGGCCGACCTCAAGGGCACCCTCGACCACATGGTCCAGGCGCTCTTCGGCCCGGACATGAAGACCCGGCTCCGGCCGAACTTCTTCCCGTTCACCGAGCCGTCCGCCGAGATGGACATGGTCTGCTACGTCTGCCGCGGCGCGTCCGTCGGCAACCCGGACCGTCCCTGCCGCACCTGCGGCAGCGAGGGCTGGATCGAGCTCGGCGGCTGCGGCATGGTCAACCCCAAGGTGCTCATCGCCTGCGGCGTCGACCCCCAGAAGTACAGCGGATTCGCCTTCGGGTTCGGCATCGAACGGATGCTGATGTTCCGCCACAACGTAGAAGACATGCGAGACATGGTCGAGGGTGACGTCCGGTTCACCCGGCCGTTCGGGATGGAGATCTGATGCGCGTCCCGCTTTCCTGGCTGCGGGAGTACGTCGACCTGCCGGCGACGGAGACCGGCCGTGACGTACAGGCCAAGCTCGTCGCCGTGGGTCTGGAGGTCGAGACCGTCGAGCAGATCGGCGCCGGCCTCAAGGGCCCGCTGGTCGTCGGACAGGTACTGACCATCGAGGAGCTGGAGGGCTTCAAGAAGCCCATCCGCTTCTGCACGGTCGACGTCGGCAGCGCCAACGGCACCGGCGAGCCGCAGGAGATCGTCTGCGGCGCCCGCAACTTCGCCGTCGGCGACAAGGTCGTCGTGGTCCTCCCGGGCGCCGTGCTGCCCGGTGACTTCGCGATCGCCGCGCGCAAGACGTACGGCAAGACCTCGCACGGCATGATCTGCTCCACCGACGAGCTCGGCATGGGCGACGACGGCACGCACGGCATCATCGTGCTGCCGCCGGAGCACGAGGTGGGCACCGACGCGATCGAGCTGCTCCAGCTCGTCGACGAGGTCCTGGACATCGCCGTCACGCCCGACCGCGGCTACTGCCTCTCCATGCGCGGCGTCGCCCGCGAGACCGCCATCGCGTACGGGCTGCCGCTGCGCGACCCGGCGCTGCTGGACGTGCCCGCGCCGAACGCGTACGGCTACCCGGTCAAGGTCGCCGACCCGATCGGCTGCGACCGGTTCACCGCGCGCACCGTCGTCGGCCTGCAGCCCGAGGCCCGCTCCCCGATCTGGCTGCAGCGCCGGCTGCAGAAGGCCGGGATGCGCCCGATCTCGCTCGCCGTCGACATCACCAACTACGTGATGCTGGAACTCGGCCAGCCGCTGCACGCCTACGACCGCACCCGCGTCGACGGGCCGATCGGGGTGCGCCGCGCCCAGCAGGGCGAGAAGCTCACCACCCTCGACGGCACGGTCCGCGTGCTGGACGCCGAGGACCTGGTCATCACCGACAACCGCGGGCCGATCGGCCTCGCGGGCGTCATGGGCGGTGCCAACACCGAGATCGCGGACGTCCAGGACGGTGAGCACCAAAGCACCGAGGTCGTCATCGAGGCCGCGCACTTCGACGCGATCTCGATCGCCCGGACCGCGCGCCGCCACAAGCTGTCCTCCGAGGCGTCCAAGCGCTTCGAGCGCGGCTCCGACCCGCAGGCCGCGGCAGCCGCCGCGCAGCGCACCGTCGACCTGCTGGTGCTGCTCGCCGGCGGCACCGCCGAGGCCGGGGTCACCGAGGTCAGCGCACCGTCCGTGCCCCGCACCATCGCGATGCCCGCGAACCACCCCGACCGGGTGGCCGGCGTCGACTACGGCCGCGAGACCGTCGTACGCCGCCTCCAGGAGGTCGGCTGTGACGTCTACGGGCAGGACGAGCTGATCGTCACCGTGCCGTCCTGGCGCCCCGACCTCAGCGAGCCGAACGACCTCGCCGAAGAGGTCATCAGGCTTGAGGGTTACGAGAACCTCCCGTCCACCCTCCCGACCCCGCCGTCCGGCCGCGGTCTCACCGACCGCCAGCGGCTCCACCGCAGGATCGGCCGGGCGCTCGCCGGGGCCGGCTACGTCGAGGCGCTGAACTACCCGTTCATCGGCGACGCCGCCCTCGACCAGCTCGGGCTCGACGCCGACGACGCCCGCCGCCGTACCGTCAAGCTGGTCAACCCGCTCTCCGACGAGGAGCCGGCTCTGCGCACCACGCTGCTGCCGGGCCTGCTCGGCGCACTGCGGCGCAACGACGGCCGCGGCAGTCACGACCTCGCGCTCTTCGAGACCGGCCTGGTCTTCCGGCCGACCGGTACCGAGACGAAGGCCGTACGGCTGCCCGTCGACCGCCGTCCCACCGACGAGGAGATCGCCGGACTCGATGCCGCGCTGCCGCGTCAGCCGCGCCGGGCCGCGGTCGTCCTCGCGGGCGCCCGTGAGCAGGCCGGCTGGTGGGGCAAGGGCCGCCCGGCCGACTGGGCGGACTCCATCGAGGCCGCCCGTACGATCGCCCGCGAGGCCGGTGTCGAGGTGACCGTCCGGAGCGACCGGCACGCGCCGTGGCACCCGGGCCGCTGCGCCGCGCTGTACGTCACGGTGAACGGCGAGGAGACCTTGTTCGGACACGCCGGTGAGCTGCACCCGCGGGTCGTCAAGGACCTCCACCTGCCCGAGCGCACCTGCGCCATGGAGGTCGAGCTCGACGTCCTGGAGCAGGCCGTCGACGGCGCGCTCCAGGCGCCCCGGATCTCCACCTTCCCGGTGGCGACCCAGGATGTCGCGCTGATCGTCGCGGAGAACGTCCCGGCCGCCGACGTGGAGCGGGCGCTGCGCGAGGGTGCGGGCGAACTGCTCGAATCGGTGCGGCTGTTCGACGTCTTCACCGGTGAGCAGATCGGTGCGGGCCGCAAGTCCCTGGCGTACGCGCTGCGCTTCCGCGCGGCGGACCGCACGCTGACCGTGGACGAGGCCTCGGCCGCGCGCGACGCGGCGGTGGCTCTGGCCGCCGAGCGGACGGGCGCGGTGCTGCGGGGCGCGTAGCGTTTCGCGGGAACACAGCCAGGAGGGGCGCATCCGGTGACCGGATGCGCCCCTCCCGCATGCTCGCCGAGCGGCGAGGACCGCACGCGGGCCCCGGCGCGGCCCGGGGGAACCCGGCTCCGAGCCGACCCCGCAGCCACCCTCCGATCCATGGGCAGTGGGTCGTGCGGTCCGGCACCGTCCGCGCTGCCACGGAGTGTCGGGCAGGTCGGCAGAACGGACGGCGCGGGTGCGGGTCGTCGTACTGTACGAGGGGGAGCAGACGACCCGTCCGCCCCTTGCGAGACGACTGATTCAACCGATCCGCGCACCGGCGCAACAGGGTGCGCAGCGGGACGGTTCGGGCATTGCGTTCACACCCCGTGTGAATCGTGCTCCACTGGTGCGACACGCCTCGGCGTGCCGAACCACCGGAGGGGCACATGGGGGCAACGGAACCCAACATTCTGCTGGCTGCCCTGATCGAGGAGGCGGGCGTCTCCCGGGCGGGTCTTGCCGCGCACATCAACCGGGCCGGCCGCTCCCGCGGACTGCGCCTGCGGTACGAACACACCGCGGTGGCCCGCTGGTTGAAGGGCCAGCGCCCGCGCGGCCAGGTGCCCGACCTGATCTGCGAAGTGCTCGGGAACCGGCTGAGCAGGCCCGTCTCACTGGACGACATCGGCATGGCGACCCCGGGCACCGGCTCGCCGGTGCCCGCCTCCTCGCTCACCGGCTTCGTCGAGCGGGCCACCGCGCTGTGGCGCTCCGACGAAGCACAGCGCCCGCACGGCCTCGTCCCGCCCGCCGTCACCGGAACCTCGGCGGTGATGCCCGTCTGGGAGTGGGAGAACCCGCCGGAGGACACCGATGTCTCGCGCGGCGGACCGACGCGCGTCTGCATGGCCGACATAGTGACCCTGCGCGCGGCCCGTACCCACTACGAACTGATGTACCGCCGGGCAGGCGGAATCGCGACCCGATCCCGCATCGTCGGCTTCCTCAACGCCGAGACCGCCCCGTTGCTGCGCGGCGGCTACAGCGACGCGATGGGCCGCCGACTGCACCGGGCGGCGGGCGGTCTGGTGGCGGTCGCGGGGATCTGCGCCTACGACTCCGACGCGCACGGGCTCGCCCAGCGCTACTTCCACCAGGCGCTGCGGCTGGCGAAGGCGAGCGGGGACCGGGGGCTCGGCGGCTATGTGATCGCCCTGCTGGTCAACCAGTCGCTCCATCTCGCCGACTACCGGCAGTCCGTGGCCTTCGCCCAGGCGGCGCTCCGGGCCGCCAAGGGACACATCAGCCCGGCGCTCGCCGCCGACCTGTACGCGATGCAGGCCAAGGCGTACGCCCGTCTCGGCGACGCGGGCGGCGCCCGGGAGTGCATCCGGCGCGCCGAGGCGGAGGCCGAGCGCATCACGCCGGACCATGAACCGGACGAGACGGGGTACGTCCAGCCGGGCCTGGTCGATGTGCAGGTGGCCGAGGCCCTGCTCGGCATCGGCGATCTGCCGGGGGCCCGGGAACACGCGGCGAAGGCCGTACGGATCCCGGCGCACGACCGGGGACGGGTGCACCGGCTCGCCATGCTGACCCATATCGAGCTGCGCCAGGGCGAGCCGGACCGGGCGGCGGCCACGGCCGCGGAGATGGCGGAGCGGGCCAGGGGCATGGAGTCGCGGCGGCTGCGCGACCGGCTGCGTGCCGTGCGCGAGGACCTGGTCGCGAGCGGCTGCGCCGACGCGGGGCGGGCCGCCGAACTGATCGACGGAGCGTTGCGCGTACCGCTGTGAGTGCGTACTCGGCTCGTAGTGAGTGCGTATTCGGCTCGTACTCGCGGGGACCGGTACGTTCCGTTCAGGTGCCGCTCCTGCTGCGATGTTGCCACCTACTTGTCGAAGGGTGGCAAAACCGTGCAATGGGCGAACCTGAACGAACAAACTGTGTATGAGAACCGATGGTTCCGGGTCAATCTGGCAGATGTGGTCATCCCCGACGGCCGCCATCTCGACCACTTCGTCATCCGGCTCCGCCCCGTCGCGGCGGCCACCGTCGTCAACGAGGCCGATGAGGTGCTCCTGCTGTGGCGGCACCGGTTCATCACGGACAGCTGGGGCTGGGAGCTCGCCGCGGGCGTCGTCGAGGACGGTGAGGACATCGAGGCCGCCGCCGCCCGGGAGATGGAGGAGGAGACCGGCTGGCGTCCCGGGTCGCTGCGCCCGCTGCTGACCGTGGAGCCGTCGAACGGCCTCACCGACGCCCGGCACCACCTCTACTGGTCCGAGGAGGCCGACTGGACCGGCCCGCCCAGCGATGCCTTCGAGTCCTCACGCCGCGAGTGGATACCGCTCAAGCTGGTGCCCGACATGATCGCCCGCGGCGAGGTCCCGGCCGCCGGTATGGCCGCCGGACTGATGGTGCTCCATCACTTGCGGCTGGGGTGAGGCGTCCACTCACGGCCGGGGTGAGGCACCGCGGAACCGCGTACGGGGCCGGCCCGGGGATCGCCCGGACCGGCCCCGTACGGGCACGGCGGAAGGGTCAGGAGTACGGGTAGAAGCCCGAGCCCGTCTTGCGGCCGAGCCTGCCCGCGTCCACCATGCGCTGGAGCAGCGGGGGAGCGGCGTACAGCGGCTCCTTGAACTCCGCGTACATCGAGTCGGCGACCGAGGCCACCGTGTCGAGACCGATCAGATCGGAGAGCTTGAGCGGGCCCATGGGGTGGGCGCAGCCGAGCTCCATGCCGTTGTCGATGTCCTCACGGCTGGCGATCCCCGACTCGAACATCCGGATCGCGGAGAGCAGATACGGAATCAGCAGCGCGTTGACGACGAAACCGGAGCGGTCCTGGGCGCGGATCGGGTGCTTGCCGAGCACGTCCTGCACCAGGGCCTCGGCGCGCTTCACCGTCTCGTCGGACGTCGTCAGCGCGGGGATCAGCTCGACGAGCTTCTGCACCGGGGCCGGGTTGAAGAAGTGGATGCCGATGACCTGGTCCGGGCGGGAGGTCGCCACGGCCAGCTTCACCAGCGGGATGGAGGAGGTGTTCGAGGCGAGGATCGCGTCCTGCCGGGTCACGACCTGGTCGAGCACCTGGAAGATCTCGGTCTTGACCTGCTCGTTCTCCACGACGGCCTCGATGACGAGATCGCGGTCGGCGAACTCGCCCAGGTCCGTGGTGAAGCTCAGCCGAGCGAGTGTCTCGTCGCGCTCCTCGGCAGTGATCTTGCCGCGCTCGGCGGCCTTCGAGAGGGAGTTGTGCAGCCGGGTACGGCCGATCTCCAGCGCCTCACCGGTGGTCTCGGCCACCATGACCTCGAGACCGCTGCGCGCGCACACCTCCGCGATACCCGCGCCCATCTGGCCACAGCCCACCACTCCGACGCGTGCAATGTCGGCCATAGAGTCCGTCACCTCGTGCCTTTCGCTGTTCTGCGTGTCGCAGGTTCCCGTCTGATTCCGGTGCCCGCCCCGACCCCCCGACGTTACTCCGCGACCTGAGGGTCATCGTGGGCCGGGGCGGGCATGCTCTGCGTTACGCCCGGATACCGGGGCGGCGGACGCGAACAGAGAGACGGCAGGTGCAGCAAAATGCGGCAATGGGGCCGAAGAGGCTTTGTGGCGGGTGCGGCGGGAGTGGTCGCGGGGGTGGTGAGCACCGTCACCACGGCCGGTGACGCCGTCGCGGTTCCGCCCCGGCGGACCGGTGCCGAGCGGACCGGCGCACCGGCGCGCACGGGTGGCCGCCATGTCGCACGGCGCGAGCTGCGCGGCATGTGGGTTGCCACCGTCGCCAATCTCGACTGGCCCTCGGCGCCCGGCCTGACGGCGGCCGCGCAGCGGGCCGAGCTGATCGCGTACCTCGACGAGGCGGTGGCCCGGCGGCTGAACACGGTCATTCTCCAGGTCCGGCCGACCGCCGACGCGCTGTGGCCCTCGCCCTACGAACCGTGGGCCCAGTACCTCACCGGCGTCCAGGGCAAGGACCCCGGCTGGGATCCGCTGGGCACCGCCGTCAGCGAGGCGCACCGCCGCGGCCTGGAGCTGCACGCCTGGTTCAACCCGTACCGGGTCGCCAACCACACCGACCCGTCCCGGCTGGCCGCCACCCACCCCGCCAGACTGCACCCCGACTGGGTCCTGCCGTACGGCGGGAAGCTCTACTACAACCCCGGAATTCCGGAGGTCCGCCGCTTCGTCCAGGACGCGATGCTCGACGCGGTCCGCCGCTACGACATCGACGCCGTGCACTGGGACGACTACTTCTATCCGTACCCGGTGGCGGGGCAGGTCTTCGACGACGACGCCACGTACGCCAAGTACGGCGCGGGCTTCCGGGACAAGGCCGCCTGGCGGCGCGACAACACCGACAGACTGGTGCGCGAGACCGCCGAGCGGATCAAGAAGATCAAGAAGAACGTCCAGTTCGGGATCAGCCCGTTCGGTGTGTGGCGCAACGCCGCGACCGACCCGCTCGGCTCCGACACCAGGGCGGGGGTGCAGACCTACGACGATCTGTACGCCGACACCCGCGGCTGGGTCCGGAAGGGCTGGATCGACTACATCTGCCCGCAGATCTACTGGAACATCGGCTTCGCCGCCGCCGACTACGCCAAGCTGCTGCCCTGGTGGAGCGAGGTGGTACGCGGCACGGAAGTCGACCTGTTCGTGGGGGAGGCGCTCTACAAGGCCGGTGACCCCGCACAGCCCGCCGCCTGGCAGGACCCGGCCGAACTCTCCCGGCACATCGACTTCGCCGCCGGGTACGACCAAGTGCGCGGCCACGTCTACTTCTCCGGGAAGGACGTGGTCAGGGACCGGATCGGGGCGATGGACCGGGTGGTGGGCGACCACTATCGCAACCGGGTGCGCCCACCCCGCTGACAGGAGGAGCGGAGCAGGCGCAACGGGTGTTCGGGCGGGCTGCCGGTAACGGCTCGGCCCGCCCGGGGCCCGGGGCGAAGAGCAGTGCCGACCGCCGGAGGCCGCTACGGAGTCTCCGGGGCCTGCTTCCGGGTGTCGGTGTGCTGTACGACGCTGTCGGGACCGGGTGAAATCAGGTGCTCGTGTCCGTCGGCGAAGCGGACGCGGTACGGGGGAGTGCCCCCGGCCCCGAGCACTTCGACGATCTCTGCGACCTTGTCGTGCTGCCCCACGGTCCTGCCGTGTATCAGCAGCCGGTCGCCCGTGTGTGCCTCCATCGGGACTGACCTCCTCACGGGTGGCGGTCCATGTCGACAAGTCTATGACCGAATGCCGACTTCGCCCGGCGGGAGGGAGCGCGGGCCGCTCAGCGCGGACTCCGGGCGCGCCCCGCCCGCTGGGTGACCGCGATGCAGACGAGCACCGCGAGCGCGGCCACCGGCGCCGCCGCCGAGGCCGTCTCGCCGAGCAGGAAGAACGACCACACCAGGGTCAGCAAGGGCTGCGCGAGCTGGAGTTGGCTGGCCCGCGGCACCCCGATCTCCGCCATCCCGCGGTACCAGACGTACAGACCGAGGAACGTCGAAACGGCTGCCACCCAGACCAGACCGATCACCCCGTGTGCCGTCAGCCGCACCGGCTCGGCCGGCAACGCGACCGCCGCCCCCACCACCGCGAGCGGCAGGCAGAGGACCAGCGCCCAGCCGACCACCTGCCAGCCCGGCATGACCCGGGCCAGCCTGCCGCCCTCCGTGTACCCCGCCGCGCACACCAGCAGCGCGCCGAACAGACAGAGATCGCCACCGGACAGCTCACCCCCGCTCTGCTGCACGGTGAACACGATCACCACGGCCGCGCCGGCCAGCGCCGCGGCCCAGAAGGCGCGTGGCGGCCGCGCGCCCGTCCGCAGCGAGGAGAACACCGCCCGAGCCTGCGGGTGGGGGCGCTCGCCGCCCGCGGCCCGGTACTGGGCCGGCTGCGGGCCATCCAGGTCGTCGACAGCTTCTTCGTTCCCCGGCCGCTCCAGGAGGCCGCGCTCGAACTCGTCGGATCCCCGGCCTGGGGCCACCACCTGCGTTCCGTGTCGACCGCGCTGAGGAACCGCCGCACCGCCATGACGACGGCCCTGAGCCCGGAACTGCCCGCCCTCACGCTCCAGCACATCCCCGCCGGCGGCGGCAGCCTGTGGCTGCGCCTGCCCGAAGCGGAGGCCGGTACGGACGAATCCGCGGTGGTCTCGGCGGCCCTGCGCGCGGGCGTCGCCATCGCACCCGGCCGCCCGTACTTCTGCGCGGAACCCCCGTCCCCGCAGATCCGGCTGAGCTACGCCGCGGTCGCCGGGGCGGCCGAGATCGCCGAAGGGATCCGCCGGCTGCGCACCGCCTGCGACGAGGTCCTGACCGGTTCCGGGGGCGGCCCCCGGTCCTGATCGGTGCTGCCCGCACGGTCCCTGAGAAGGCCGGTTCAAGCCAATCGAGGGCAGGTGCCGCGGGATCCGCCCCGGGCCGGGCCGGGACGGAAGAACTCGTGAAGGCCCTCTTGACCGGAAGGGTGTTCGGATCCACGATCACCGCCATGACTTCCAGAGTCTCGTTGGTCGCAGCGGCGCGCAGCTCCGGCCTGCTCGCCGAGCGCTTCGACGACGACCGGCCGCTCGACCACACCGGTCTGTACGAAATACGGCTTGCCGCGCCCGCCCTCGTGCCGCTGGGCGCCGCCGAGCTGCGCTACTGCTCACCGACCCCGCGCAGTCGCGCGACCGGCGACGCGCTCGGCTTCGCCCCGCTCGTCCAGCCGGCCCTGCGCGACTGCGACATGGGCCGCTGGCGCGGCTGCACCCTCGCCGACGTCACAGCGTGCGAACCCGCGGCGGTCGACGCCTGGCTCGCGGACCCGCGCTCCGCCCCGCACGGCGGTGAACCGCTGCTCGCGTTCATCTCGCGGATCGGGGGCTGGCTGGACACCCGCCCCGCGTGCGACGGCGCCATCGTCGCGGTCGCCGAACCGGCGGTCGTCCGGGCCGCGCTCGTGTACGCGCTCAAGGCCCCGCCGTCGACGTACTGGAACGTGGACGTCGGGCCGCTCTCCACGGTCACGCTCACCGGCGCGCCCGGCCGCTGGAGCCTCAGGCTCGAAGCGGGAGTCCGCTGAAATTTCCTGGAGACCCTCACGGCGAATTTCCGGGAGCACGGGGAATCGGGCGCGGCGGTCGCCGTACCGATCGGCGGACCCTTGGTCTGCCTCCGGGGCGGCCGGGCGGACGGCGCCCGCATCCGGCCCCGGGAGCGGGAGACGCTGGTCAGCGTCCGATACGCGAACAAGGGCGACCGCTCGGTGCGCCCTGGTCCTCGCCGACCGGGGCCTCGCAGGCCTCGGCCCCCCCGGTCGCCGCGCACTGGCCGGAATTCACCGCGGCGGGGGCCGGTGCGCCGGACACACCGACGCCGGGGCCGCCGGTGTGTCCGGCGGCCCCGGCGGCTCGCTCAGCCGTCCTCCAGCGAGGCGGCGATCAGGCTGAGGGCCTCGGCGATGCCCCTCTCGGCGGCTGCCTTGTCGATGCCGAGCCCCGTCAGCACACCGGTACCGTCCTCCTGCTCCAGCAGCGCGAGCAGGATGTGCTCGGTCCCGATGTAGTTGTGGCCCATCCGGAGGGCCTCCCGGAACGTCAGCTCCAGTGCCTTGCGGGCCCCGGCGTCGTACGGGATGAGCTCGGGCAGCTCGCCGGACACGGCCGGGCGCAGCGCCTCGGTGGCGGCCTGGCGGACGGCCTCCAGTGTGATGCCCTGGGCCCTGATGAACGCTGCGCCGATCCCTTCCGGCTCGCTGAGCAGGCCCAGCACCAGGTGCTCGGTGCCCACCTCGTCGTTGTGTGCCGCGCGGGCCTCGTTCTGCGCGGCCATCACGACGTTCCTGGCCCGCTCGGTGAAGCGGCTGAACCCCTGGCTGGGGTCGAGATCCGACACCTCGCCGGGGTCCTTGGCCACGAACCGCTTCTGGGCCGCCTGCCTGGTCACCCCCATGCTCTTGCCGATATCGGTCCAGGAGGCGCCCGAGCGCCGGGCCTGGTCCACGAAGTGTCCGATCAGATGGTCGGCCACGTCACCGAGGTGGTCCGCGGCGATCACCGCGTCGGAGAGCTGGTCGAGGGCGTCGGTGTGCACCTTTTTGATGGCCTCGATCAGGTCGTCGAGGCGCACGGGATTGGTCGGGCGTACGGGATTCACCATGCGTCAACCGTAGGTTGACAGTCCTGAGGTGTCAACCATCAGTTGACAGTGGGTCGGCGGGGCGATGCATTGCAGAAGACGCATGCCTCCCAGTACGCCGGCGCGCACAGCACGCGGTGCCGTACGCACGAGGCCATGGCGGCCTCCTCCGGGCCGGGAAAGGGGGGATCGCCGCATTGCCGCCCGGCGCCGGCGGGGTCGAAAGCCTCGACCATCTCCCGGTACTGCCGCAGATATCCCTCGGCGAAGGGCGGTTCGTAGCCCAGCTCGTCCCACCGATGTCTGCGCAGGGCCAGATCGAGCACCCGCAGGACGAAGTCCTTCGCCGCGGCCCGCTCGCGCGGGGAGCGGCCCCAGTCGATGTCCTCCAGGTCGAATCCGACCACCCCGCGCCCCAGGACGCACTGGTCCTGCAAGGTCAGCAGGGTGGCGAAGCGGTACTCCCAGGTGCTGTCGGCGAGATCGGACACGGCCAGCATGAGCACGTCGACGAAGACGTCCGTGCCCCCGTTGGACAGGTCCAGGCTGCGGCCCCCGCCGTGGAAAATGTTCCCCATCCCGACACCGTAGCGAGCGGAGCGGGAGCCGTCCGGCCGCCGGTACGACGGAGCGCGCCGCCCGGCGGGACTGCCGGGCGGCGCGCTCGTTCAGCGGTTGCGTGTGCGGGTCAGAGAGTGCCGCTGTCCGCGATGGTGATCTTCGCCTGCGTGCGGCCGCTCTGCGAGCCGAGGGACTCGATCTTCTTGACCAGCTTCATGCTGTCCTCGTCGTCGACCTCGCCGAACACCACGTGCTTGCCGTCCAGCCACGACGTCACGATCGTCGTGATGAAGAACTGCGAGCCGTTGGAGTGGGGGCCGCTGTTGGCCATGGACAGCTGGCCCGGCTTGGTGTGCGCCAGCTTGAAGTTCTCGTCCGGGAACTTGGCGCCGTAGATGCTCTTGCCGCCCGTGCCGTCGCCCCGGGTGAAGTCGCCGCCCTGGAGCATGAAGTCGGGGATGACCCGGTGGAAGGACGACCCCTTGTAACCGAAACCGTTCTCGCCGGTCGCCAGCTGGCGGAAGTTCTCCGCCGTCTTGGGAACGACGTCGTCGAACAGCTTGAACGTGATTCGCCCGGCGGGCTCGTCGTTGATGGTGATGTCGAAGTAAACCTTGCTCGTCATGGAACCATCCTGACATCGACGCGTTCGGCGCGTACGGGCGGGCACGGCGAGAACCCGGCGGAGGGGCGGCGCCGCGGTCCGATGGAGCGGACCGAACCGTTTTCAGCGGGTGTGCCGCAGATGGGCACCGATCTGCAGGAACGCCGGGACGAGAGGGGCCACGGGGGCGACCGGGGACATCACCTGGGACCCGTAGTGGACGATGACGGTCTCCGACTCCGGTGAGATGAAGAGACGTTGGCCGTGAATGCCGCTGGCCATGAAGGAGCCGCAGGGGTCGTTCAGGATCCACCAGAAGTCGTGGTACGAGAGGGTGGCGGGGGTGCTGGGAGGCGCGGCGGGGAAGCGGACGCGCTTGGCGTAGCCGTCCGGGGCGTCGGGGATGGCGGCGACCACGGCGTCCGGAATGATCTGCCGGTCCCCGACGGCGCCGCCGCAGCGGATCAGCTCGCCGAGCCGGGCCACGTCGCGGGCGGTGGCGCTGAATCCGCCGCAGGCGGCCTCGGTGCCTTCGCCGTCGAGGACGTAGTAGGCGTCCTCGTCGGCGCCGAGGTGGGACCAGATCATGTCGCTCAGCAGGGCCGAGGTGGTGGTGCCGGTGACGCGGCGGAGGATTTCGGCGAGTGCTTCGACGTTGCCGTTCTCGTAGCGGAACTCGGTCCCCGGCGCGGCCGTCGCGCGTGCGGTGGCGAGGTGTTCGCGGATGCTGGTGGGGCCGCTGTAGCCGTAGGGGCGCAGGGGCGGTGCGACGACCGCGAAGTAGCGCTGGGCCTCGACGGGTTTGTCGAAGGGGCGCCCGCCGTAGGAGACATGGGTTCCCATGTGCAGCAGGTGGTCGACGGTGCTGTCCCCGAAGGCGGTGCCGGCGAGTTCGGGGACGTACTCGGAGGCTGTCGCGTCGCGGTCGAGGGTCCCCCGGTGGGCCAGGGTGGCCGCCAGCAGACCTATGTACGACTTGGCCGCCGAGGCGTTGAAGTGGGCGTCGTGGGGCCGGAGTCCGTGCAGGTAGGTCTCGTAGACGACGGTGCCGCGGTGCATCACCAGGAGGGCGTCGGTCTGGGCGGCCGCGAAGAGGTCCGGGAGGGTCAGGGTGCGGTCGTCGGGCGTGGTGATCGTGAGCCCGTCGATGCCGGCGGTGTCCGTCGGCAGGCTGCGGGCGGGGCCCGGTCCGCGCCACACCCGCCGGCTGGGCAGAAGTTCCCGGCCCGCCGTGGTGTAACGGCGCACCCATGCCGGGTCGGTGTAGCCGCGGGACCAGTGGAGATTCGCCAGCGGTGCGTCGGTCATACGCGCTCCTCGATATTGAGTGACGTCCTGATCACTACCATACACATCGTCTATTTTTGCGAGTGCCTCTGCGTTCTGGTCCGGTTTCCCTGGCAGCAGGTAACGCCATGCGACGTCCTGCTTGCCCTAGAACCATTGACCGGAAGTGGCCAGCACGTTACGTTGCCGAATCAGCAGCCCGTTAATGGACATTGAGTCCAATTGCTTTTGTCGTCGCACCCCGACAGGGCGTGCCCGGACGGGAGCGGCGCCGCTGCCCGCGTGTGCCCGATGCCGAACCTCCCGCCACCAGAGCATCGCCCCCTGCTTCTCCCGAACCGCAGGAGTCTCCCTATGCCCTCTCAGCCATCACCGCCGCTGGTTCTCGACGCTTCCGGTGAACTCGGGGCGCCGGCGTTCGACCGGCGCCGCGCCTGGGTCGTCACCGCGCTGATCGTCACGTTCATGATCGTCAATTTCGCGGACAAGTCGGTGCTCGGACTGGCGGCCGACCCGATCATGGAAGAGCTGGACATCAGCCACAGCACCTACGGCCTGATCTCCAGCTCCTACTCGATCCTGTTCAGCCTCTCCGGGCTGGTCGTCGGCTTCTTCTCCTCGCGCATCTCCAGCCGCGTGCTGCTGTTCGTGATGTGCCTGGTGTGGGGCCTGGCCCAGTTGCCCGTCCTGATCGTGGCGGCCGTACCGGCGCTGGTCGCCGGCCGGGTGCTGCTCGGCGCGGCGGAGGGGCCGGCCACGCCGATGTCGATGCACGCCCTCTACAAGTGGTTTCCGGTGGGCCGCCGCGGTCTGCCCTCGGCCCTGCAGATCAGTGGCGCCGCCCTCGGCACCCTCATGGCAGCGCCCGTGGTGACCTGGCTGATCACGCAGTTCGGGTGGCGTTCGGCCTTTGCCGCACTGGCCGTGACGAGTCTGGTGTGGAGTGCGGTGTGGTGGTTCGTCGGGCGCGACGGACCCTACGACCAGCCCCCCGTGCGCGTACGGGCCGAGGCCGGCGGGTCCGCCCGCGTCCCCTACCGCCGCCTGTTGCTGTGCGGCACGGTGATCGGGAGTGTGGCCAGCGCCTTCGGGGCGTCGTGGGCGATGGCCCTCAGTCAGGCCTGGCTGCCGTCATATCTCAAGAACGAACTCACCATGAGCCCGGGAACGGCGGCGGCGGTGCTCAGCGCCGTGTCCGCCTTCAGTTTCGTGCTGCTGCTGGCGCTGTCCCCCGTGATCGACCGGCTGGCCCGGCGCGGCGTGTCGATGCGCCTTTCCAGCGGTGTGCCGCAGGGCCTCGCGGTGGCGTGTGCGGGGACGGCGATGGCGGTGTTCCCCTTCGTCGGCCCGCTGCCGGTGCGGCTCGTCCTGATCGCGGTCGCCTTCGCGGTGCACTCCATCGCTTTTCCGCTGCACTACATGACGGCCGCGGCGGTCGTGCCCGCCTCCCAGCGCGGCGCGCTCTTCGGGATCGTGGCCGCGACGGGGACGCTGCCGGGGCTGCTGGCTCCGTCCTTGACGGGCCATCTGCTGGATACGGCGCCCTCGGCGAGCGCGGGCTACACGCAGTCGTTCGCCCTGGCGGCGGTCGTCATGATCGCCTGCGGGGTCGTGGCCGCCTGCTGCATCCGCCCGGCACGGGACGCCGCACGACTCGGCGCGCTCCAGGGCCTGTCCGGCGGATCGGGGTCGGACAGGCCCTAGGGTGGGTCAGCCCTGGTCCGGTGCGGTGAATCCGCTGGCCCAGTACCGGCCGTGCAGGGCCAGGTCCAGAAGCATGCGCACGGCCTCCTCGGCGGGCATCGGCGGGGTGTCCTGCTCGGCCCACCAGCGCAGTACGGCGATCTGTTCGCCCACCCAGACACGGGCCAGGAGGTCGGCGTCGATGCGCGGCTGGACGTTGTTGCGTTCGGCGCGGGCCTTGAACTCCTGCGCCGTCGCGGCGGCGCAGGAGTCGACGAACATCTGCAGGGGCTTGCCGTCCCCCTCGCCGCGCAGGACGACCCGGTACGCGTCCCGCTCGTCACTGACGTGCCGCAACATCTCCAGCAGCGGCTTGCCGGTGAACCCGATGGCGCTGCCGGAGACCGCCGGTTCCAGGCGCTGCGTGAGTTGCTCCAGCAGGTCGGTGGTCACGCGCGCGAACAGGTCGTCCTTGCCCTTGAAGTGTGCGTAGAACGTGGCGCGTGCGACATCGGCCTGCTCGGTGATGTCTTCGACGGTGAGCGCACTGAAGCCGCGTTCCAGCACCAACTCCACCAGTGCGGTGCCCAGCGCCCTGCGGGTACGCCTGGTGCGCCTGTCCTCGGCCATGCGGCCCCCTTCGGTCCTGTCGTGGTCGGCGCACAGTCTAGATGGCTCTTGACAGCCCACAAGATACAAAACATTCTGTCTGTAAACGTTCTTTCTGTATTCAATTGGTCAGACCGCAAGGCTGGAGATCGTTGATGAACCTCGGCACGTACCTCACCCGCAGCGCCCGCTACTGGCCCGACGCGACCGCTCTGGTCAGCGGCGAGCGTTCCTGGACGTACGCGGAGCTGGACAGTGCGACCGACCGGCTCGCCTCGGCCCTGGTCGCCCGGGGGCTGCGCCCCGGCGACGCGGTCGCCTCCCTGGCCTGGAACCGCGGGGAACTGGTCGAGGTCGAATTCGCCCTTTACAAGGCCGGACTGGTGCGCGCGCCGATCAACGCCCGGCTGGGGCGCAGCGAGATCGAGCACATCCTGCGCTACGCGCCGGTGCGCGTCCTCCTGTTCGACGCGGCGCACCGTGAGGACGCGCTGGCCGCCATCGAGGCTTCGGGCACCGGCTGTCTTCCCGTGCTCCTGGAGGACGAGCCGGCCTCGGCCGCGATACCGGGTGCCGCCGCGGTCCTCGGCTACCGGACCCTGCTCGGCGAGGTGGAGGCCGCCCCGGTCGCCACCGACGTGGACGGGGACGCCCCGTGCGTCCTGAACTTCACCTCCGGATCCACCGGAGCGCTCAAGGCGGCCGTCCAGACCTTCGGCAACCGCCTCGCGAACATGCGCAAACTCCTGATGAGCGACGAATCCCGCCCCCGGCCGGGCACCCGCTACCTCGCCTGCGGCCCCATCACCCACGCCACCGGCATGACCCTGCTGGCCAACGTGTTCGCCGGGGCAACCACCTACGTGCTGCCGACCTGGAGCGCCGAGGCGTTCATGGACACGGTGGAGAAGGAACGCATCACCGCGACGTTCCTCGTCCCCGCCATGGTCAACATGGTGCTGGCCCACCCGGATGCGACCGCGCGGGACCTCTCCAGCCTGACCGGCGTGCGTGTGGGAGGTGCGCCCATCTCACCCCAACGCCTGCGGGACGCCGTGCAGTTGTTCGGCCCGGTCGTGGCGCAGGGCTACGGCCTCGGCGAGACCACCAGTGTGGTGGCGGGACTGAGCAGCCAGGAGATCGCCCGCGCCGTCGCGGACGACCCCGAACTGCTGCAGTCCTGCGGACGGGCGATGTACGACACCGAGATCCGGATCGTCGACGAGGCCGGCCGGCCGCTGCCGCCCCGTGAGGTCGGTGAACTCATCGTCCGCGGCCCCGACTGCGTACGCGAGTACTGGCAGGAGCCCGAACTGTCGGCGCAGACGTTCCGCGACGGCTGGGTCCACACCGGCGACCTCGCCTGGATGCGCGAGGACGGCTACCTGTTCCTCGTCGACCGCAAGAAGGACATGATCATCTCCGGGGGGTTCAACATCTACTCCACCGAGGTCGAGGCCGCCCTCTACGAACACCCCGGTGTCCAGGAAGTCTGCGTCGTCGGCGTGCCCGACGAGACGTGGGGCGAAGCGGTCAAGGCCGTCATCGTGCCCCGCCCCGGCCACGCGCCGAGCGCCGACGAGATCACCGCGTTCTGCGCCGAGCGACTCGACCGCTTCAAGAAGCCCAGGAGCGTCGACTTCGTCGGAGAACTGCCCCACAACCGCAACGGAAAGCTCGACCGCAAGGCCGTGCGTGAACCGTTCTGGGCCGGCGCCGACCGCCGCGTGAACTGACCCCGCCCCCTCCGACCGGCAAGGACCACCCCACCATGACCTTCTCCCTGCGCCCCGCCTACGACGACCCCCGGCTCGCCGGCCTCGTCGACCGGCTCCGCACGTACCTCGACGGCGAACTCGCCGACTACGAACGCGACCGCGGCATCACCCACGAGAGCCGCCTCACCCGCTCCGACCTCGAACCCGTCTGGCGGCGCAGCCGCGAGCTGGGCTTCTACGGCATCCATCTGCCCGAGCAGTACGGCGGCCAGAACCTCTCCTACACCGCGCTGGCCGCCCTGAAGGAGGAGGTCGGGGCCTGCGGACGCGTCCTGGGCCACAGCGTGCTCGGCGACATGGGCGGCCCGCTCCGTGCCGGTGACATCCTCGACCACGCCACCGAGTACCAACTGGACACATACCTGCTGCCCCTGGTGCGCGGCGAGCGCGCCTGCTGCTTCTCGCTGACCGAGACCGACGCCGGCTCCGACGTACGGTCCATGCGCACCACTGCCGTCCGGGACGGCGACGGCTACCGTCTGAGCGGCCACAAGGTCTTCAGCTCCGCGGGCCCGTTCGCCGACTTCGCCATCGTGGTGGCCCGGATGGCGGAGACCGGCGAACAGGAAGGGGACAAGCCGTCCTTCTCCGCCTTCCTCGTCGACCTCGACAGCCCCGGCTGCCGGGTGGCCGACGGTGCCACGCCCATGTCCGGCGAGCACATCGAGAGCGACATCGTCCTGGACGACTGCTACGTACCCGCCCGGAACCTCCTCGGCGAGGAGGGCAAGGGCATGCGGATCGCGCTCGGTCGCGTCACCACCAACCGGCTCCTGCACTGCCCCACCGTCATCGGCGCCACCCGCCGGGCACTCGACCTCACCCTGGAGCGCACCCGCACCCGCAAGGTCGCCGGCGGTCAGCCCCTGCTGGCCCTGCAGTCCATCCAGCACAAGGTCGCGGACATGGCCACCGAGCTGTACGCGGCCCGCTCCATGACCTACGCCGCGCTCGCCGCCCTCGACCAGGGCAAGGACGTACGCACCGAGGCGTTCATGAGCAAGCTGTTCGTCGCCGAGTCCGCCTTCCGCATCCTCGACCAGGCCGTCCAGATCCACGGCAAGGAAGGTCTCACCCAGGGCAACGAGATCGAGTTCCTGTTCCGCAAGATCCGCATGTTCCGCATCCTGACCGGCACCTCCGAGATCCAGCGCAACGGCATCGCGCACGGCCTCGCCTTCATGGCCTGACCCCGTCTGCCCGCCCTCACACCGCAAGACCCGCCCCTCACGCCGCAAGACAGGTGAACCCGGTGACAACACCCACTCCATCCGCAGCCCCCGCCTGGTCGTCGCTGACGGGCAAGCGCATCCTCGACCTCTCCCGGCTCCTGCCCGGCCCCTACGCCACGTCCCTGCTCGCCGACCTCGGCGCCGACGTCATCAAGGTCGAATCCCCCCACTCCGGCGACCCCCTGCGGATCGCCCCCGACCTGTTCGACGCGCTCAACCGCAACAAGCGATCGGTCGTCCTCGACCTGCGCGGCGAGGACGGCCGGAACACCTTCCTGGACCTGGTGCGTACCGCCGACGCCGTGGTGGAGAGCTTCCGCCCCGGCGTCCTCGACGGGATGGGTTTGGGCTACGCCGCTCTCCACGAGGCCAATCCGCGCCTGGTGCTGTGCTCGCTCAGCGGCTACGGGCAGAGCGGACCCTACGCACAGAAACCCGGCCACGAGCTCAACTTCCTCGGCCTGTCCGGCTTCTTCACCGTCCCCGGACGACTCGACGGCGAGATCACCCGCCCCGGCGTCCGGATCGGCGACATGGCCGGAGCCATGCACGCGGCCCTCGCCCTGACCGCCGCCCTCGGCACCGGGGCCGAAGGCCAGCACATCGACGTGTCCCTCAGCGAATCCATCACCGCCTGGTGCTCCCTCTTCGCGTTGCCGCTGCGCGACATCCCCGACCCCCTCGACGCGGGCCTGGTCCAGGGCGACAACGACACCTTCACCACCGCCGACGGGCGCCGCCTCTCCCTCGCCACGTTCGAGGACAAGTTCTGGCACCGCTTCCGCACCGGACTGGCAGGAGACTTCCCCGCACTGGACACCCCCGCCTACGACCGGCGCGCCGACCGCACCGCCGCCAGGCAGGCCGTGAGCGGCCTGCTGCGCGGAGTCTTCCGGGCCCGCGACTACGCCTGGTGGCAAGAACGCCTGAACGACCTCGACGCTCCCTGGGCCCCCGTCCTCACCACCCCCGGCGAACTCCTGGCCGACCCCCACGCCGTTGCCCGGCAGCTGTTCAGTACCCCCGCCGACCCCGCCACCTGCCCGCAGGCCCGTTTCCCCGTGACCTTCGGAGCCGGCCTCGACACCTTCCGTAACCCGGCCCCCGCCCTGGGCAGGCACACCCGGGAAATACTCGATCGACTCCCCACCCGCCGGCCTTCCGACCCGCTGTGACGGTCCGGATGGGTGTCTTCCGGAGAAGCTTTGCATAAAAGTGCACCGCTGCGTATAGTCATGCCATCGATGAGGAGGTTTCGATGGTGGTACGCGCAGCAGTGGCAGGGGCGAGCGGATACGCCGGTGGGGAGCTGCTCCGTCTCCTGCTGGTTCACCCCCAGGTCGAGATCGGGGCGCTCACGGCCAACTCCAACGCGGGGCAGAAGCTCGGTGCGCTGCAGCCGCACCTGCGGCCGCTCGCCGACCGGGTGCTCCAGCCGACCACCCCCGAGGTGCTCGCCGGGCACGACGTCGTCTTCCTGGCCCTCCCGCACGGGCAGTCCGCCGCCGTCGCCGAGCAGCTCGGTGACGAGGTGCTGATCGTCGACATGGGGGCCGACTTCCGGCTCAAGGACGCCGCGGACTGGGAGAAGTTCTACGGTTCTCCGCACGCCGGTACCTGGCCCTACGGTCTGCCCGAACTGCCGGGCGGGCGCTCGGCGCTGGCGGGCTCCAAGCGTATCGCGGTGCCCGGCTGCTACCCGACCGCCGTCTCTCTCGCGCTCTTCCCGGCGTACGCGGCCCAGCTGGCCGAGCCCGAGGCCGTGATCGTCGCCGCGTCCGGTACCTCCGGGGCGGGCAAGGCGGCCAAGCCGCATCTGCTCGGCTCCGAGGTGATGGGCAACATGTCCCCGTACGGCGTCGGCGGCGCCCACCGGCACACCCCCGAGATGATCCAGAACCTCAGCGCGGCAGCCGGTGAACCGGTCACGGTCTCCTTCACGCCGACCCTGGCGCCGATGCCCCGCGGCATCCTCGCCACCTGCAGCGCGAAGGCGAAGCCCGGTGTGACCGCCGAGTCCGTCCGTGACGTGTACGAGAAGGCGTTCGCCGACGAACCCTTCGTCGGCCTGCTCCCCGAGGGGCAGTGGCCCGCCACGGCGTCCGTCTACGGTTCCAACGCCGTACAGATCCAGGTCGCCCATGACGAAACAGCGGGCCGGATCATCGTGATCAGCGCCATCGACAACCTCGCCAAGGGCACCGCCGGCGGTGCCCTGCAGAGCATGAACATCGCCCTCGGACTTCCCGAGGACACAGGTCTTTCCACGATCGGAGTCGCACCGTGAGTGTCACGGCAGCACAGGGGTTCTCCGCGGCGGGCATCGCCGCGGGAATCAAGGAGAGCGGTAACCCGGACCTGGCCCTCGTGGTCAACCACGGTCCGCGTCGCGCCGCCGCGGGCGTCTTCACCTCCAACCGCGTCAAGGCCGCCCCCGTCCTCTGGTCGGAGCAGGTGCTGAAGGGCGGCGAGGTCACCGCCGTCGTGCTCAACTCCGGCGGTGCCAACGCCTGCACGGGCCCGAAGGGCTTCCAGGACACCCACGCCACCGCCGAGAAGGCCGCCGAGGTGCTCACCGGCCACAACGCGGGCGAGATCGCGGTCGCGTCGACCGGGCTGATCGGCACGCTGCTCCCGATGGACAAGCTGCTGCCCGGCATCGAGCAGGCCGCCGCCGCCCTCAGCGAGCACGGCGGCGAGAAGGCCGCCATCGCCATCAAGACCACCGACACCGTCCACAAGACCGCCGTCGCGGGCGGCGAGGGCTGGACCGTCGGCGGCATGGCCAAGGGCGCGGGCATGCTCGCCCCGGGCCTCGCCACCATGCTGGTCGTCCTCACCACCGACGCCGACATCGACGCCGCCGGACTCGACTCCGCGCTGCGCGCCGCCACCCGCACCACCTTCGACCGGGTCGACTCCGACGGCTGCATGTCGACCAACGACACCGTGCTGCTGCTGGCCTCCGGAGCGAGCGGAATCGCCCCGGAGCAGGCAGAGTTCGCCGAGGCCGTACGGAAGGTCTGCGCGGACCTCGCCCGGCAGCTCATCGGTGACGCCGAGGGCGCCTCCAAGGACATCCGGATCGAGGTCATCAACGCCGCGACCGAGGACGACGCCGTCGAGGTGGGCCGCTCCATCGCCCGTAACAACCTCCTCAAGTGCGCCATCCACGGCGAGGACCCCAACTGGGGCCGGGTCCTCTCCGCGATCGGTACGACGAAGGCCGCCTTCGAGCCCGACCAGCTGAACGTCGCCATCAACGGCGTCTGGGTCTGCAAGAACGGCGGCGTCGGCGAGGACCGCGACCTCGTCGACATGCGCTACCGGGAGGTCAAGATCACCGCCGACCTCGCCGCCGGCACCGAGTCCGCCGTCATCTGGGCCAACGACCTCACCGCGGACTACGTCCACGAGAACAGCGCGTACAGCTCATGACCCCGGCGCGGAAACACACCGCACTCCCGAAGGCGCAGATCCTCATCGAGGCACTGCCCTGGCTGACCCGGCACAACGGCAAGACCGTCGTCATCAAGTTCGGCGGCAACGCCATGATCGACGACGATCTGAAGGCGGCCTTCGCCCAGGACGTCGTCTTCCTGCGCCAGGCCGGCCTCAAGCCCGTCGTCGTGCACGGCGGCGGCCCGCAGATCAGCGCCCAGCTCGACAAGCAGGGCCTGGTCAGCGAGTTCAAGGCGGGCCTGCGCGTCACCACGCCCGAGGCGATGGACGTCGTACGGATGGTGCTGGCCGGCCAGGTCCAGCGCGAACTCGTCGGCCTGCTCAACCAGCACGGCCCGCTCGCCGTCGGCATGACCGGCGAGGACGCCCACACGATCACCGCCACCCAGCACCGGCCGACCATCGACGGCGAGATCGTCGACATCGGGCGGGTCGGCGAGATCACCGCCATCGACACCGGGGCTATCCGGGCGCTGCTGGACGACGGCCGGATCCCGGTCATCTCCTCCATCGCCCGCTCCGCCGACGACAACCACGTCTACAACGTCAACGCCGACACGGCGGCCGCCGCGCTCGCCGCCGCGCTGAACGCCGAGACGCTGATGGTCCTCACCGATGTCGAGGGCCTCTACGAGGACTGGCCCAACAGCGACGACGTGATCAGCCGGCTCACCGCGGCCGAGCTGGAGAAGCTGCTGCCGGAACTCTCCAGCGGCATGGTGCCGAAGATGCAGGGCTGCCTGCACGCCGTGCGCAACGGCGTCGAGACCGCCCGCGTGATCGACGGCCGGGTCCAGCACTCGATCCTGCTGGAGATCTTCACCGACGAAGGAATCGGCACGATGGTCGTTCCCGATGCACAGGGGGAGTCATGAGCAACCAGGAGCTCGCACAGCGCTGGAGCCACGCGCTGATGGACAACTACGGGACTCCGCAGCTGTCCCTGGTCCGCGGCGAGGGCGCCCGGGTGTGGGACGCCGACGGCACCGAGTACCTCGACTTCGTCGGCGGTATCGCGGTGAACGCGCTGGGGCACGCCCACCCCGCCGTCGTCGAGGCCGTCTCCACCCAGATCGCTTCCCTCGGCCATGTCTCCAACCTCTTCATCGCCGAACCGCCCGTCGCGCTCGCCGAACGGCTGCTCCAGCTCTTCGGCCGGAGTGGCCGCGTCTACTTCTCCAACTCGGGCGCCGAGGCCAACGAGGCCGCCTTCAAGATCGGCCGGCTGACCGGACGGACCCACATGGTCGCCACCGACGGCGGCTTCCACGGCCGGACCATGGGCGCGCTCGCACTGACCGGCCAGCCCAAGAAGCGCGAGCCGTTCCTCCCGCTGCCCGGCGACGTCACGCACGTCCCGTACGGCGACGCGGACGCCCTGCGGGCCGCCGTCACCACCGACACCGCGCTGGTGATCATCGAGCCCGTCCAGGGCGAGAACGGCGTGGTCGTTCCGCCCGCCGGATATCTGGAGGCCGCCCGGGAGATCACCCGGGCCACCGGCACCCTGCTCGTCCTCGACGAGGTGCAGACCGGCATCGGCCGCTGCGGCCAGTGGTTCGAGCACCAGGCCCACCAGGGCATCGAGCCCGATGTCGTCACCCTCGCCAAGGGCCTCGGCGGCGGACTGCCGATCGGCGCGACCGTGGCCTTCGGCCCGGCGGCCGATCTGCTGCAACCGGGCCAGCACGGCACGACGTTCGGCGGCAACCCGATCGCCTGCGCCGCCGGTCTCGCCGTCCTGGACACCCTGGCCGCCGACGGCGTCCTGGACCGGGTGAAGCGGCTCGGCGAGAAGATCCGGGACGGCGTGGAGGGCCTGGGTCACCCGCTGGTCTCCCATGTCCGCGGCTCCGGGCTGCTGCTGGGTATCGTGCTCACCGAGCCCCTCGCACCTCAGGTGCAACAGGCGGCTCAGAGAGCCGGAATCCTGGTGAACGCACCCGCCCCCGATGTCCTGCGGCTGATGCCGCCACTGATCATCGGCGACGCGGAGGTCGACGCGCTGCTCCAGGCACTGCCCGGCGCTCTCGACGCGGCAAAAGGGGACGGACGATCCGGAGAATGAGGCGACGACGATGACCGAGGCGCAGGAAACCGAGTACGGCGGGCCGTCCGTGCCGCAGACCCGCACCGCACGCCACCGCCGGATCGTGGACATCCTGAACCGGCAGCCGGTGCGCTCGCAGAGCCAGTTGGCCAAGCTCCTCGCCGACGACGGGCTGAGCGTCACCCAGGCGACGCTCTCCCGCGATCTGGACGAGCTGGGCGCGGTGAAGATCCGCAACACCGGCGGTGAGCTGATCTACGCGGTGCCCAGCGAGGGCGGATTCCGCACCCCGCAGGCGCCGTTGGGCGGGTCCGCGAAGGAGGAGCGGATGCGGCGGCTCTCCGCCGAACTGCTCATCTCCGCGGAGGCGTCGGCCAACCTCGTGGTGCTGCGCACTCCTCCGGGCGCGGCCCAGTTCCTCGCCTCGGCCATCGACCAGGCAGAACTGCACGACATCCTCGGCACCATCGCGGGTGACGACACCCTGATGCTGATCAGCCGTGACCCGGCGGGCGGCCAGGCGCTCGCCGACCATCTGCTGCGACTGGCCCAGAACGAGCGCTGAGCGGGCCGGTGTTGCCGGGGTGTGTCAGTAGCGCGTGATCGCGGTCGGGCCCGACCGGGTCCCGATCGCGATGTGCGGACGGCGGGCCGGGTTCACCCAGTCGAGGATCCGGTCCATCGCGGCCGCCGGTACGGAGACACAACCGGCGGTCGCGCCACGCCCGTTGACGTGCAGGAAGATCCCGGCGCCGCGTCCGCGCACCGGCCGTTCGTAGTTGAACCCGATGACGAGCGCGCGGGCGTACTGCGTCGGATAGGCGATCAGGTGCTCCGCCTCGCCCGCCCGGCAGTCCTCGGGCCGCGGTTCCACCCAGCGGTTGTAGGCCCGCGCCGCGTTGTCCTGGCACCACCACGACCGGTCGTTGACCCGGCGGTACGGGTGGACGGTGCCGGCCGGTGCGGGCTTGATCCCGAAGGCGTACGGCAGGTCGTACAGACCGGTGGGGGTGGTGTTCGTGCCCTGCTTGCGCGACGCCCCCTCGGCCAGGCCGTTCGCACCGAAGCGGGCGGGGGTGGACCCGCCCTTCACCCAGGTGCCCCGCCGCAGGTTCCACCAGGTGACGGTGCCCGTGGTGGAGCCCTTGGCCGGGGCCTCGGCGGTGATCAGCTGGGTGCCGCCGCCGGTGTCGGCCATCCGTGCCGGGAGCGGTGGGGCGGCGGGCCGGGCCGCGACCGAGCCCGCCAGCGCGAGCAGTACCGAAAAGGTCACCAGAGATCTGCGCATGTCCGGACGGTAGACCCTCCGGCCGGGCGCCACCCGCGGATCTGCTCCGTACGGCTCAATACCGGTCCGCCGAATCCCGGTCCGCCGATTCGCCGTCCGCCCGGGGCATGGCCGGCAGCGGGAGCGGCAGCCCCGGAAGTCCGTCGATACTCGTCGCGATGTGTTCCTTCTTCTCGAAGTAGGCACTCAGCGAGACGTCGTCCTCGCGGGCGAAGCGCCGGGCGTGCAGCGTCCGGTCCTCGTCGTACGACATGAACGGCACCCCGTAGCCGCAGGTGTCCCGGATCAGCTCGGCCCTCACCACGATGACGGCGCGCAGCCCGTGGAGGCCGGGGTCCACGCCCGGGAAGTGTTCGAGCAGTGCGCCGAACCGCGGATCGTCACGGAAGACCGGCTCGCCGCGACCGTGCACCCGCACGATGTTCGGCGGCCCCTGGAAGGCACACCACATCAGCGTGATCCGGCCGTTCTCGCGGAGGTGGGCGACGGTCTCCGCATTGCTGCCCGCGAAGTCCAGGTAGGCCACGGTCAGCTCGTCGACGACGGCGAACGAACCGCTGACGCCCTTGGGGGAGAGGTTGACCGTGCCCTCGCCGTCCAGGGGCGCCGTCGCCGTGAAGAAGATGTGCTGCTCTTCGATGAAGGCCCTGATCCGTCCGTCTATGCGTTCGTATGTTTTCCCCATGGCGGCCATTGTCGTCGCCAAATCCGGTGGTGGCGAGGTGATTTCACCTGGCAGGACGCTTCTTCGGGGGCGCGGGGCGGCGATCACGCCTTTGACAAAACATGCATTGGTCTGCATAGTTATGCCCATCAGTGATCGCGCCATCAAAAAGAGACCCGTGACCGGGCGGGAGTCCGAGAAGCGTGACCTCGCCTGACCCCCAGTAGTTACGTGACCACCTCCCCGGCCCTCCGTGCGGGGAGGCGGTCGCACACCCACCACCCTGTTCTTCCGAGGAGCACGCAGTGAGCAACGGCAACGGCAACAGCGACGTACGCCTCTGGGGCGCCCGCTTCGCCGACGGTCCGGCCGAGGCGCTGGCCAAGCTGTCCGCCTCCGTCCACTTCGACTGGCGGCTCGCGCCCTACGACATCGCCGGTTCCCGAGCCCACGCGCGCGTCCTGAACAAGGCGGGCCTGCTCACCGAGGACGAGCTGAACCGCATGATCGCCGGTCTCGACCAGCTCGAAGCCGATGTCGCCGACGGCTCGTTCACCGGCACCATCGCCGACGAGGACGTCCACACCGCACTGGAGCGCGGACTGCTGGAACGCCTCGGCCCGGACCTCGGCGGCAAGCTGCGGGCCGGCCGGTCCCGCAACGACCAGATCGCCACGCTCTTCCGGATGTACCTGCGCGACCACGCCCGGATCATCGGCGGTCTGATCGCCGAACTGCAGGGCGCGCTGGTCGGCCTCGCCGAGGCGCACCCGGATGTCGCGATGCCCGGCCGTACGCATCTGCAGCACGCCCAGCCGGTGCTCTTCGCCCACCACGTCCTGGCCCATGCACAGTCCCTGTCCAGGGACGCCGAGCGGCTGCGCCAGTGGGACGAGCGGACCGCCGTCTCCCCGTACGGCTCCGGCGCGCTGGCCGGGTCGTCGCTCGGGCTCGACCCGGAGGCGGTCGCCGCCGACCTCGGCTTCGAGCACGGGTCCGTCGGCAACTCCATCGACGGAACGGCCTCCCGCGACTTCGTCGCCGAGTTCGCCTTCATCGCCGCGATGATCGGCGTGAACCTCTCCCGGATCGCGGAGGAGGTCATCATCTGGAACACGAAGGAGTTCTCCTTCGTCACCCTGCACGACGCCTTCTCCACCGGCTCCTCGATCATGCCGCAGAAGAAGAACCCGGACATCGCCGAGCTGGCCCGCGGCAAGTCCGGCCGGCTGATCGGCAACCTGACCGGCCTGATGGCCACGCTGAAGGCCCTCCCGCTCGCGTACAACCGCGACCTTCAGGAGGACAAGGAGCCGGTCTTCGACTCCTGCGACCAGCTGGAAGTCCTGCTGCCCGCCTTCACCGGCATGATGGCCACCCTCACCGTCAACCGCGAGCGCATGGAGGAGCTGGCCCCGGCCGGTTTCTCGCTCGCCACCGACATCGCCGAGTGGCTGGTCAAGCAGGGCGTGCCGTTCCGCGTCGCCCACGAGGTCGCCGGTGAGTGCGTCAAGGAGTGCGAGCAGCACGGCATCGAGCTCGACGAGCTGACCGACGAGCAGTTCGCCAAGATCTCCGAGCACCTCACCCCCGAGGTCCGCACGGTCCTCAACGTGGCCGGTGCGCTCGCGTCCCGCAGCGGCCGCGGCGGTACGGCCCCGTCGGCCGTGGCCGTCCAGCTTGCCGAGGTGAAGGCCGACCTCGCCGTCCAGCAGGCGTGGGCCGACGCCAAGAACTGACCGCGAGGAGAGCGGTAACGGGGCGGGGAGCGGTCGTACGCTCCCCGCCTTCCGGTTTCCGTGAGCTGGGTTACGTTGACGGGGAGCGCACCGATCGACGAGGAGCCCCACGATGCCTTTCGCCCGGCTGGCCACAGCGACGACTCCGACCGCCCACATCGGGCTCGGCCTGGCGGCGGTCGGCAGGCCCGGCTACATCAACCTCCACCGCGACCGCGATCTGCCTGCCGACCGCAGCGTCGAGGCGATGCGCGAACGCACCCACGAGCTGCTCGACGCCGCCTACGCACAGGGCGTCCGCTACTTCGACGCCGCCCGCTCCTACGGCCGCTCGGAGGAGTTCCTGGCCGACTGGCTGACGGCACGGCCCGAGGTGGACGATGCCGTCATCGGCAGCAAGTGGGGCTACACCTACACGGCCGACTGGAGCGTCGAGGCCGACGCGCACGAGGTCAAGGACCACAGCCTCGCCGCGTTCGTGCGCCAGCGTGCCGAGACCGACGCGCTGCTCGGTGACCGCCTCGACCTCTACCAGATCCACTCGGTCACCGCCGACAGCCCGGCCCTCACGGACAAGGAACTGCACGAACGGCTGGCCGCGCTCGCCGCGGAAGGGGTCAGTGTCGGCCTCTCCACCAGCGGGCCCGCCCAGGCCGACGCGATCCGGGCCGCCCTGACCGTCACCGTGGACGGCGAACCGCTCTTCCGTACGGTCCAGGCCACCTACAACGCCCTGGAGACCTCGGCCGGGACGGCGCTAGCCGAGGCCCATGCCGCCGGCCTCACCGTGATCGTCAAGGAAGCCCTGGCCAACGGGCGGCTCGCCGGGACGGAAGCCCCCGCCGTGGTCCAGGAGGTCGCCGCGGATGCCGGTCTCGGCAGCGACGCGGTCGCGCTGGCGCTCGTGCTGTACCAGCCCTGGGCCGGGGTGGTGCTCTCCGGCGCGGCGACCGTCGACCAGCTCGCCGGTAACCTGCACGCGGCCGTCGTCGACCTCGACGAGGAGCGGCGCGCCCGGCTCGACGCGCTGGTGGAGGAGCCGGAGGCGTACTGGCGGCACCGCGCCGGGCTGCGCTGGAGCTGACCGGACACCGCCGCGGAGCGGCGCGGGCCGTCCGTCACATCGACGGGGTTCCGTCCGTCAGTGCTGTGACGGAAACACGACGGAGGAATGTGACTGTGGACGGACATGAGTTCCTGGCGGAGCGCTTCGAGGAGAACCGGGCACAGCTGAAGGCCGTGGCCTACCGGATGCTCGGCTCGGCGAGCGAGGCGGAGGACGCCGTCCAGGAGGCCTGGATCCGGCTCAGCCGTTCCGACGACCGGGCGATCGAGAACCTGGGCGGCTGGCTGACGACGGTCGTCGGGCGGGTGTGCCTGGACATGCTCCGCTCCCGCCGCTCCCGCCGCGAGGAGCCACTCGACACCGGGGCGCCCGAGGAGCACGGCCCCGGCCCGGACCTCGGCGAACGGTCGGAGGCCGACCCCGAGCAGCAGGCGCTGATGGCCGACTCGGTCGGTCTCGCGATGCTCGTCGTGCTCGAGACTCTCGACCCCGCCGAGCGGCTCGCCTTCGTGCTGCACGACATGTTCGCCGTGCCCTTCGACGAGATCGCCGGCGTCGTGGACCGTACCCCGGCCGCGACCCGGCAGCTCGCCAGCCGGGCCCGGCGCCGGGTGCAGGGCGTGGACCCGGTGCCGGATCCCGGCCTCGCCCGCAAGCGCGAGGTCGTCGCCGCCTTCCTGGCCGCCGCCCGCGACGGTGACTTCGAGGCCCTGGTGGCCGTGCTCGATCCGGACGTGGTGGTGCGGTCCGACGTCGGTGCCGGCGGTGTCGGCGCCCCGGTCCTGGTGCGGGGCGCCGCGGCCGTGGCCCGTCGGGCGATGATGTTCGCGCCGTTCGCACGGTCGTCGCAGCCCGCACTGGTCGACGGGGAGCCGGCCGTCATCGCGGCGCACGAGGGCCGCCGGTTCGCGGTCATGATCTTCACGGTCGCCGGGGGGAAGGTCGTCGAGATGGACGTGATCAATGACCCGGACCGTCTCCCCGGCCTCGATCTGACGGTTCTCAACGACTGACGGTTCTCAACGACTGGACGGGACCGGTCGGCGACGGCCGCCGGGGTGCCCGCCGCGCGGGCGCCCACGTGTGGCGGTCGTACGGCGGGTTCAGCGCCCGTCCCGCGGGCCGCCGTCCGCCCACGCCGCGAGCGCCGCGAAATCGGACGGCAGCAGCCCGATCCCCGGATCGATCCACCGGAGCAGCGTCTCGGTGACCCCCTGGCCGAGGACCCACGCCCGGTCCTGCTCGGCGATCTCGTCGTCGACCCAGGCGAACGGCCGGCCGGCCGCGTACTCCACGACGTACCGCGTCTTCCAGTACGTGCCGTCCGGCCCGCTGTCATGCATCGACGGCCAGTCGATGTACGGCAGCGGGGGCAGCCCGAGGTGCGGTCCGACCCAGGTGTTGGCCTCGTCCTTCCAGGTCGTCGCCCAGACCAGCTCGTAGCGGCCGGCCAGCGCCCGCAGCGCCTTCCCGTGCTCCGGGTTGAGCAGGACGGGCAGGGGCGGCCCGTAGTTCCACCCCGTCGGCCGCATCAGATGCTTCGCGTAACCATCCGGTACCCCGTGGTGTGCCAGTGCCGCGTAGGGATTGAGGGGACCGTCGATGTCGATCAGCAGCAGCGGCTTCATGGCGCCATGGTCCTCCCTTCCTTCCGGAGAGGGCACACCTTCTCGGTGAGACATTTTTGTCTCATATGGCCTATGGTTGTCTCATGAGTATTGACCGTGAGCAGGTGCTGCGCAGCGCCGCCGCTCTGCTGACCCGCAAATCGACCGCCACCATGGACGAGGTCGCCAGAGCCGCAGGCATCGGACGCGCCACCCTGCACCGGCACTTCGCCGGACGGGACGCCCTGGTCAAAGCGTTGGAGAACCTGGGCATCCAGGAGTTCGAAGCGGCTCTGGATGCCGCCGCCCTCGACGAGGGCCCCGCGCAGGAGGCGCTGCGCCGCCTCGTCGCGGCCGTCGAGCCGAGCGCCGGACTGCTCTCCTTCCTCGTCACCGAGAACCAGCTCTTCGAGGGCGAAGAGGTGAACGAGGGCTGGAACCGCCTCGATGCCCGGGTCTCCGCCTTCTTCAGACGCGGCCAGGAGCGCGGCGAATTCCGGATCGACCTCACCCCCGCCTGGCTGACCGAGGCCCTCTACGGACTCATCTCGTCCGGCGCCTGGGCCGTCCAGGACGGCCGGGTCGCGAGCCAGGACTTCCAATACATGATCGTCGAGTTGCTGCTCGGCGGTGCACGCCGGAGCGTGGAGCAATGAGCCGTGTCGAACAGCGGGTGGAAGCCCCGGAAGAGCTGCACCGTCCCGGGCGGTGGATCGCCCTGGCCGTGCTCGTCCTCGCCGTGCTGCTCGTGGCGATCGACGCCACCGTCCTCGGCCTGGCGACCCCGTTCCTCACCGAGGACCTCGAACCGACCGGCACCCAGCTCCTGTGGATCGGCGACGTCTACTCCTTCGTCATCGCCGGACTCCTGGTCTCGATGGGCAGCCTCGGCGACCGCATCGGCCGCAAGAAGCTGCTGCTGTGCGGTGCGACGGCGTTCGGTGCGGTCTCCGTGCTCAACGCCTACGCGCACACCCCCGAGATGATGATCCTGGCGCGGGCGCTGCTCGGGGTCGCGGGCGCCACCCTGATGCCGTCCACGCTCGCCCTGATCCGGAACCTCTTCCACGACCCGCGCGAACGCAGCTTCGCCATCGGGATCTGGGGAGCGATGGCCTCCGCCGGAGCGGCCGTCGGCCCCGTGGTCGGCGGACTTCTGCTGGAGCACTTCTGGTGGGGCTCGGTCTTCCTGATCAACCTGCCGGTCATGGCGGTCCTCGTGGTCGTCGGCGCGAAGATGATCCCCGAGTCCCGGAACCCGGCCCCGGGCCCCTGGGACCTGGTCAGCGTCGCGCTCTCCTTCATCGGCATGATCGGCGTCGTGTATGCCGTCAAGGAGCTGGCGGCGCACGGCCCGAGCGGGGGGACCGTCGCCGCGGGCATCGGTGGCGTGGCAGCGCTCAGCTGGTTCGTACGCAGGCAACTCACGCTTCCCGCACCCCTGCTGGACATGCGGCTCTTCCATCACCGGGGCTTCTCGGGTGCCGTCCTCGCCGACCTGCTGACCATCCTCGGCCTGTCCGGACTGGTCTTCTTCCTCTCCCAGTTCCTCCAACTGGTTCAGGGACGCGGGCCGTTGGAGGCCGGTCTCGCCGAACTGCCCGCGGCCGTCGGTGCGGTGGTTGCCGGTCTGATCGCCGGCCGGGCGGCCCGTCGCTTCTCGGTGCGCACGGTGGTGACCGGCGGACTCGGGGCGATCGGTCTGGCGCTCGCCGCGGTCACCCTGATCCACAAGGAGACCGCCTACCCGCTGATCGGGGCGGTGCTGCTCATCGTCGGCGTGGGTGCGGGCTTCGCCTTCACCGTCACCTCCGACGTGATCCTCTCCAGCGTCCCGAAGGAGCAGGCGGGCTCCGCCGGCGCTGTCTCCGAGACGGCGTACGAACTCGGCGCGGCCCTCGGCATCGCCCTGCTCGGCTCCATCGTCACCGGCGTCTACCAGACGTTCGAATCGCCCGAGGGCACCCCGTCGGCCGATGCCGCCGCGGCCCATGAATCGCTGGGCGGCGCGGTCGAGGCGGCCCACGGTCTGCCGGCCCAGCAGGGACAGGCGCTGGTCTCCGCGGCGCAGGACGCGTTCGTCGAGGGGCTGCGGCTCGCCGCGGGTGTCGGCGCGGCGGTCCTGCTGGCGACGGCCGTCGCCGCGTGGTTCCTGCTGCGCGGTCAGAAGCTGGAGGACGGCATCGTGCACCAGTAGCCGCCCGGGTCACGACGACATGCGGAAGGGCCCGTACCACCCAAACCGGGGTACGGGCCCTTCCGTCTGCTTGTTGCTTGCGTCCCGCGTCAGCTCACGCGGCCTTGGCCTTCGTGGCGTACATGTCGACGTACTCCTGACCGGACAGCCGCATCACCTCGGCCATCACGGAGTCGGTCACCGCCCGCAGCACATAGCGGTCGCGGTCCATGCCCTCGTAACGGGAGAACTCCATCGGCTCGCCGAAGCGGACCGTCACCTTGCCGGGACGCGGCAGGCCGGCTCCGCCGGGCTGCAGCTTGTCCGTGCCGATCATCGCGAACGGCACCACCGGCGCGCCGGTCATCAGCGTCAGCCGGGCGATGCCCGTGCGGCCCCGGTACAGGCGGCCGTCGGGGGAGCGGGTGCCCTCGGGGTAGATGGCGAACGCCTTGCCCTCCTCCAGCACCCGACGGCCCGTCATCAGCGCCGCGACACCGCCGCGGCCACCGTCCCGGTCGACCGGGATCATGCCGCAGCCGGTGAAGAACCAGGCCATCGCCCGGCCCTTGAGCCCCTTGCCCGTCACGTACTCGTCCTTGCCGATGTAGAACACCGGCCGGTCGCAGCAGATGGGCATGATCATCGAGTCGATGAACGTCAGATGGTTGCCCGCGAGGATCACCGGACCGTCTCCGGGAATGTTCTCCACACCCTCCACCTGGGGGCGGAACATGAGGCGCAAGATCGGTCCGAGCACTGCCTTGATGAGTGCGTGTCGGGACAACGGTTCCTCCGGTGTAGTGGCCGGGCCGGCCGAGGTGCGGGATCGTGACGGTCCATGCAGGTGAGGACGATACTCGCGGCTACTGGCTGATCGCACATCGGGTTCACGGAGCGGATACGTGGTGTTGACGTGAGTTTCCGCCATGTTCGTCCAGGAGCTGCCCCCACGACGGTACTGCTGCCTACGCTCGGGCCTCGCCCGACAGGTGCCAGACATCACACGCGAGGAGCATTCATGACTGAGCGCGCGCAGGCCGGTCCCGGCCGCAGAACCATGCTGGGAGCGGGAGCCGCCGTACTGGGCACGGCCGCCCTCGGACTGGCCGGCGGCCCGGCCGCCGCCGACACCGCGGGGAACACCTCCGAACGCCACGGCGGCCACGGCTTCCGCCTCGACCTGCCGGTGCCCACCGTCATCGGACACCGCGGCGCCAGCGGCTACCGGCCCGAGCACACCCTCGGCTCCTACCAGCTGGCCCTCGACATGGGCGCGCACATCGTCGAGCAGGACCTGGTGCCGACCAGGGACGGCCACCTCGTATGCCGTCACGAGAACGACATCACCGCCACCACCGATGTCTCCGCCCACCCCGAGTTCGCGAGCCGCAGGACCACGAAGAAGGTCGACGGCGTCTCCCTCACCGGCTGGTTCACCGAGGACTTCACCCTCGCCGAACTGAAGACGCTGCGGGCCAAGGAGCGCATCCCCGGTACCCGTCAGGAGAACACGCTCTACGACGGCCGCTGGGAGATCCCCACCTTCGAGGAGGTGCTGCGCTGGGCCGACCGCGAGGGCCGCAGGCGCGGAAAGCCCGTCTGGCTGTACGTCGAGACCAAGCACCCCACCTACTTCCGCGGCCTCGGCCTCGGACTCGAGGAGCCGCTCGCCAAGCTGCTGCGCCGCTACAACCGGCACCGCAAGCAGTCGCCGCTCATCCTCCAGTCCTTCGAGCCCGGCAGCATCCAGCGGCTCGCGCGGCTCGTCACGACCCCGCGCGTCGTGCTGCTCTCCGGCGCGGGCGAGCGCCCCTGGGACTTCGTGACGTCCGGTGATCCGCGCACCGTGGCGGACCTGGTGAAGCCCGAGGGGCTGAAGTGGATGGCCTCCTTCGCGCAGGGCATCGGCCCCACCCTGGACCTGATCATCCCCAAGGACGCCTCGGGGCGGCTCACCGCACCGACCACCCTGGTGACGGACGCGCACGCCCAGGGCCTGGTCCTGCACCCCTACACCATGCGCAACGAGAACAACTTCCTGCCCGCCGACTTCCGGCGAGGCACGGACCCCACTGCCTACGGTGACGCGTTCGGCGCGTTCCAGGCGTACTTCGCGACGGGTATCGACGGCGTCTTCTCCGACAACCCGGACACGGCCCTGCTCGCCGCGGCGGACTTCGCCGCGAAGTGACACCCGCGTCAGCACCCGGCCGGGGCGTGCCCCGGTCGGGTGGTGCTCGCCCGGCGCGGCAACCGGCCGCCGGTGCCAGCGCGTCGGCCGGGGCATGACGCTTATCGATCTTGCTCCCGCGGGGCCCGCCCCCGCCACTTCGTCCGTCGTCCGTGCCCTGCGTCCGCTGGTGAGCGCCGAGGCCATGGCCGAGGCGGCCGCCTCGGTGACGGGCGCGGCAATCGAACCGGCCGATCTCGAACAGGCCGTCTGGCTGCGGCTGCTGGAGCGGCTCGCGGGGGAGGGGCCGCCGGCGGACCCGGCCCGCTGGGTCCGGGACGCCGTACGTGCAGAGGCCCGCAGGGCCCGCCGCACCGCCCGGCACGAACGTCCCTACCGCGACGACGCCGCCGCGGATCCGGCCGGCTGCCCGGAGCGGCTCGCCGTCGGTGCCGAGGAACGCCGCGAGCTGCGCGCGGCGGTGGACCGGCTGCCCGGCAGGTGCGCCCGGCTGCTGACGGCGATGCTCGCGCCGGGCGATCCCACCTACCGGGAAATCGCAGGGAAGTTGGGTATGTCACAGGGGAGTTTGGGTCCGATCCGTTCCCGTTGCCTTGGATGTCTGCGCAGAATGCTCGCGGCGGAGGTTGCGGCTCCTGAACTGCGGGGAAAGGAGCGTTAGACAACCGGTGGATCAGGTGGGCGGAGGCATGCGCACATGGGCATGAGCGTGATCATCTCGGCGGCGACGGCACAGGACGCCGAAGAGATCTTGAAACTCCAGTACCTCTGCTTCCAGAGCGAGGCGGAGCTGTACGGGAACTACCGGATCGACCCGCTCGTCCAGACCCTCGACTCGTTGCTCGCCGAGATCGCCACGAACCTGGTGTTCGTGGCGCGGCTGGGTGACGAAGTCGTCGGCTCGGTCCGGGGAACCATCGGCCAGGACGGTGCGGGGGAGATCGGCAGGCTCTGCGTCCACCCCCGGCTCCAGGGCCACGGCCTCGGTGCCCGGCTGCTGCGGGCGGCGGAGGCGGGACTCGCCGACGAGCGGTCGGCCACCTTGTTCCGGCTGCACACCGGTCATCGCAGCGAGGGCAATCTGCGGCTCTACCGGCGGGCGGGATACGCCCCCGTGGGCAACGAGACCGGCCGGGACGGCGTCCTGATGATCCTGCTGGAGAAGGACGCCACGAAACCGGCGTACGTGGCCAGCGCCTGAGCGGCTACGCCGTCCTCGCCCGGCGCAGCCACATCATTCCGGTGATCGGCAGGATCACCGGAATGAACAGGTAGCCCATGCCGAAGTCGGACCAGACGGTGGCGTCCGCGAACGCCGAGGGCTCCGCCATCGTCCAGGTCCCGACGACCAGCACGCCCAGCAGCTCGGCGGCGCAGCACACCAGCGCCGTCCTGCGCGCCTTCTCGCCCCCACGCACCAGCGAGTACGTGATGAACCCGTACACGAGCGCGGCGACGGCCGACAGCACATAGGCGAGGGGGGCCCTGCCGAAGTCCAGGATCATCTGGACGATCGAGCGGGAGGCGGCCGCGACGGTGAACACCCCGTAGAACCAGACCAGTACCCGGCCGGGGCCTGTACCCAGGTCGAAGGGCTGCTTCTCGCCGGTGGCCGCCGCGGGGGTGCGATGGGTGTCGGTCACGGTCAGTTTCCCCAGATGTCGTAGAGCCGTACTTCGAGGACGGCCAGCACGACCGCGCCCGCCGCCACCGTCACCGAACCCCACCGGGTCCGCTCGGTCAGCGACAGGAAACCGGCCGCGGGCACCGCGAGGAAGGACCCGATCAGATACGCGATGAAGATCGTCATGCCCTGCTCGGGCCGTTCGCCCCGGGACAGCTGCACGATGCCCACCACCAGTTGGGCCAGCGCCAGCAGCGAGACCACGGCCATCCCGATGAAGTGCCAGTCCTTGGTCGGCTGGTCCCGGTACGCGGCGAATCCGCACCAGGCGGCGAGGGCGAGCGCGGCCACGGCGACCGCGACCGTCAGGGCGACAAGCATGAGCTGAGGGTATTACGGGCCAAACGACCCCCTGCGTGCGCCCCCGCCCCCGGTACGCGCCCCCGGTACGCGCCCCGGCCCCCGGCGGTACGCGCCCCGGCCCCCGCCGGGGGCCGACCCCCGGCGGGCTGCGGGCCGGACGGGCGGTCGGGGCGGCGACCGTGGCCTTGGCCACAACCCATGAGCGTTCCGAGCCGGTGGCGGATGCGGCCGTCGATGCCCTCTCCGCCGTATCGGTGCAGGTCACAGCCGTGGGAGCGGAAACCGCGACAACCGGCCGAACTGTCTCACGGCACCATCCACGCCTGTCCGCTATTCGGACAGGGCGGCGTCTGTTTTACTTGGGACATGACCACGACGAGCAACCGCATCCTTGCGACCGAGGCGATCACGACGCCCGGTGCTCGTTGTATGTGTCGAATGCGCACCTTCTGAGGGCCCCAGCCCGCTCCTCGCGCCCCGAAGCGAGACCGAGCCCGAGCCGTCCGCATCCAGCGGAACGAGCCTGCCCCAGCACCGCTGCCCGGCCAACCGCCGCCCCGAGCCGTGCCGAGACCCCCGCTTGGAACGTCCGATCGAAACGTCCCAACAGTCTCATCAGACGAATGCCCCGTGCCCGGCGGACATCGCGCCGCGCACTCGACAGTGACGGAAACCCCTGTGATCACCACTTCGGGCCTCACGAAGGTCTACCAGTCGCGCGGCCGCGAGGTCACCGCCCTGGACGGCGTCGACCTGCACGTCCGCGAAGGCGAGGTGTACGGCGTCATCGGACAGAGCGGCGCCGGCAAATCCTCCCTGATCCGTTGCATCAACCTCCTGGAGCGCCCCACCTCCGGCACCGTGACGGTGGCCGGCCAGGACCTCACCGCACTCGCCGGACGCGGCCGCCGGGCCGGCAAGGAACTGCGTGAGGCGCGCAGCCGCATCGGCATGGTCTTCCAGCACTTCAACCTGCTGGCCTCCCGCACCGTCCAGGACAACGTCGAACTCCCGCTGGAGATCCTCGGCGTCTCCGGCAGGGACCGCTCCCGCAAGGCCCTCGAACTCCTCGACCTGGTCGGCCTCGCCGACAAGGCCAAGGCCTACCCCGGCCAGCTCTCCGGCGGCCAGAAGCAGCGCGTCGGCATCGCCCGCGCCCTCGCCGGGGACCCCAAGGTCCTGCTCTCCGACGAGGCGACCTCGGCCCTCGACCCCGAGACCACCCGCTCCATCCTCCAGCTGCTGCGCGACCTCAACCAGCAGCTCGGCCTGACCGTCCTGCTCATCACGCACGAGATGGACGTCGTCAAGACGATCTGCGACTCCGCCGCGCTGATGCAGAAGGGGCGCATCGTCGAGTCCGGTACCGTCGGCGAACTGCTCGCCACCCCCGGCTCCGAACTGGCCGGCGAACTGTTCCCCGTCGGCGGTACGGCCTCCGGCCCCGAGTGCACGGTCGTCGACGTCACCTTCCACGGTGACGCCGCCGGCCGGCCGGTGATCTCCCAGCTCTCCCGCACGTACAACATCGACATCTCGATCCTGGGCGCCGCGATGGACACCGTCGGCGGCAAGCAGATCGGCCGGATGCGCATCGAGCTGCCCGGCCGCTTCGAGGAGAACGTCGTCCCGATCGGCTTCCTGCGCGAGCAGGGCCTCCAGGCCGAGGTCGTGGAGAACGACGGCCCCGCCATCCCTGTACAGACCCCCGCCCCGCTCACCAAGGAGGTGGCGAAGTGACCTGGTCCGAAATGCAGCCGCTGCTCACCCAGGGGACCATCGACACCCTCTACATGGTGCTCTGGTCCACGGTCGTCACCGTGCTCGTGGGACTGCCGCTCGGCGTCCTGCTGGTCCTCACCGACAAGGGCGGACTGCTCCAGAACACCCCGGTGAACAAGGTCATCGGCGTGATCGTGAACATCGGCCGCTCGCTGCCGTTCATCATCCTGCTGATCGCCCTGATCCCCTTCACCACCTGGGTCGTCGGCACCTTCATCGGCCCGTCCGCGATGATCGTGCCGCTCTCCGTCGGCGCCATCCCGTTCTTCGCCCGGCTCGTCGAGACCGCCGTCCGCGAGGTCGATCACGGGCTCGTCGAGGCCGTCCAGTCGATGGGCGGATCCATCCCGACGATCGTCCGCAAGGTCCTCCTGCCGCAGGCGCTGCCCTCGCTGATCTCGGGCGTCACCACCACCGTCATCGTGCTCATCGGCTACTCCGCGATGGCCGGCGCGGTCGGCGGCGAAGGGCTCGGCTCCAAGGCCGTCACCTACGGATTCCAGCGCTTCGACAACCAGTTCATGCTCATCACCGTCGCGCTGCTGATCGTCATCGTGACCGTGATCCAGCTGATCGGCGACGGAGCCGTACGCCTGCTGGCCCGCCGGGGCCGCACCGCCTCCTGAGACTTCCTCTCCGCTCACAAGCCCGAACTCCTTGTCCGGGCGCACCACCATCACCACCAGAAAGAGGCACTTTTCGTGCGTAAGAACATCAAGATCACCGCAGCTGCCGCCGCCACCGCCGCCCTCGCCTTCGGCCTCACCGCCTGCGGCACGTCGTCCGACCCGGGCGCCAAGAGCGAGACCGGTGCCAAGGCCGACACCTCCAAGGCGCTCGTCGTCGCCGCGTCCCCGACGCCGCACGCCGACATCCTGGACTTCGTCAAGAAGAACCTTGCCGAGAAGGCGGGCCTCAAGCTGGAGGTCAAGGAGTTCACGGACTACGTCCTGCCGAACACCGCCACCGAGACCGGCCAGGTCGACGCCAACTTCTTCCAGCACCAGCCGTACCTCGACGACTTCAACAAGAAGAAGAACACCCACCTCGTCTCGGTCGGCACCGTCCACCTGGAGCCCCTCGGCCTGTACTCCAAGAAGGTCAAGGACCTGAAGGACATCAAGGCCGGCCAGACCGTCGCCGTCCCCAACGACACCACCAACGAGGGCCGCGCCCTCCAGCTCCTCGCCGAGAACGGCCTCATCACCCTCAAGGACGGCGTCGGCACCGGCGCCAAGCTGAGCGACATCACCGACAAGAAGGGCCTGGAGTTCAAGGAACTGGAGGCCGCCACCGTGCCCCGCGCCCTGAACGACGTCGACGCCGCCGTCATCAACGGCAACTACGCGATCGAGGCCGACCTGAAGCCCGCCAAGGACTCCCTGGTGCTCGAAAAGGCCGACGGCAACCCCTACGCCAACATCATCGCGGTGAAGGAGGGCAACGAGAAGGACGCCCGCGTCCAGAAGCTCGTGGAGCTCCTGCACTCCGACGAGGTCAAGAAGTTCATCGAGGACACCTACCAGGGCTCCATCGTCCCGGCCTTCGGCACCGCCGCCAAGTCCTGACACCCGCACGGCATTTGTCCGACGAGCCCCGCGCACCCCACCGAGGGGGCGCGGGGCTCCGCCGTGCGGACCCGCCCATGCACAGCACCGGCCCGATGCTGCATGCTGTGCCTTTAACGGTCTTCGGCATGGAGCTGCGCATGACTTCCACCTTTCCGGACATCTCCATCAGCACGGATCGGTTGGTGCTGCGCCCCTTCGACATGGCGGACGTCCCCGCGTACATCGAGATGATGAACGACGAACTCGTCATCGCCTGGACCGAAGCCCCGCACCCCTACACCCAGGTCGACGCCGAACGCTGGATCCGCAGGATCGCACCCGCCCAGCGCACCACCGGTGACGGCATCGTCCTCGCCGTCACCGAATTCCTCACCCAGCGGCTCGTCGGCTCGGTCCGGCTCCGCAACACCGACTGGCGCACCCGCGCCACCGAGGCCGCCTACATCACCGCCCCCTGGGCCCGCGGCGAGGGATACGCCACCGAGTCCGTGCTGGCAGTGGCCCAGTGGCTCTTCCGCGACCAGGGCTTCGAGCGCATCGAACTGCGCACCGCCGCCGACAACACCGCCTCTCAGCAGGTCGCCCAGAAGCTCGGCTGCATCAGCGAGGGAGTCCTGCGCAACGCCCGGATAGCGCGGACCCGGACCGAGAACGGCACGGACGGAGGCTGGACCGACATCAGGACCGACCTGATCGTCTGGGGCCTGCTTCCCGAGGACCTCGAAGGTGTTGCCGAGCAGCTCGCCGACGCGGGCGGCTACGGCGCCTACAACGACTGGAACTGACCCCTCGAAGGGGCCCTGACACCCTGTTGGTACGGACCGGGTACTCTCACCCTGCTCACCCCTCACCAACATCCCCACCTGCGACGACTCCAGGAGACTGACGACAGATGGCCGATCGGGTCACCGTGATCGGCTGGGACGGCTCGCCACTGACCGGAGCGGCCACGGCTGCCCTCTCGGCCGCCACGCTCGTCGCCGGAGCCGCCCACCACCTCGCACTTCCCGAAGTCCCGGCGAACGCCGAACGCATCCGCCTGGGCTCCATCGACCTGGCCGCCCGTCGGATCGCCGGCCACCGCGGCAGCGCCGTGGTCCTCGCCGACGGCGACCCCGGCTTCTTCGGCGTCGTACGCAACCTCCGCGCACCAGAACACGGACTGGAGGTCGAGGTCGTCCCGGCCGTTTCCTCCGTCGCCGCCGCGTTCGCCCGCGCGGGAATGCCGTGGGAGGACGCCCGGACGGTCGTCGCCCACCCCCGCACCCTGCGCCGCGCCGTCAACGTCTGCCGCGCCCACCACAAGGTCGCCGTTCTCACCTCGCCCGGCGCGGGCCCCGCCGAACTCGCCCTGCTCCTCGAAGGCGTCCACCGCACCTTCGTCATCTGCGAGGAACTCGGCACCGCCCGCGAACAGGTCACCGTCGTCACCTCCGACAAGGCCGCCGACCACGTCTGGCGCGATCCCAACGTGGTCATCGTCATCGGCGGCGGACCCGAACCACAGGCCACCGGCGCCTGGATCGCCGGCCGCCGCCCCTCCTACCCCGGTGGCGTGCGCGGCTGGGCACTGCCCACGGAGGCATACGCGGGCGGTGCCACCGAGACCGGCGCGGAGAGCGGCGAAGGCGAGTCCCCGGGGCTGCGCGCCGCCCAACTGGCCCGCCTGGGCCCCCGGACCGGCGACCTCCTCTGGGACATCGGCTCCGGCAGCGGGGCCCTGGCCGTGGAGGCCGCCCGCTTCGGGGCGGCGGTCCTGGCGGTCGACAGCGACCCGGTTGCCTGCGCCCGTACCGCGGCGGCGGCGCGGGCGTTCGGAGTCCAACTCCAGGTCGTCGAGGGCCGGGCCCCCCATGTGCTGGAACGACTGCCGGAACCCGACGTCGTACGGATCGGCGGCGGCGGAGTCCCTGTCGTCACCGCCGTCACCGAACGGCGGCCGGAGCGCATCGTGACCCATGCGTCGACGCGGGACGAGGCCGAGGCGCTCGGCGCCGCCCTGGGCGGGAACGGGTACACCGTCCGGTGCTCGCTCCTCCAGTCCGTCGAACTCGACACGGCCGCATGGTCGGAGCGCGAACGCTCGGTCGTGTTTCTCCTCTCGGCGCTGCGTTCCGACCTCGCCCCGTGACCCGGTCGGCGTACAGCGGGAGGTAGGCTGGCCGATCGTTGCACCGCGCCCGGACGTTCGTCGCTTCGTTCGTCAATGTCCGGAAAAGGGGACCGTTTTGGCCCCCGTTGTGGTACGGCAGAACCGGGGGACGCGCGACGTGGCGCAGTCCACAGCGGGCCGTGGCGAAATGAGCTGCCGCGGCGGCGAACGGCCGCGAGAATGCAGTATGCCCGCGACCGATTCGTGCCGCGCGGCGTGCCCGCTCGTTCTTGTTGACGAGCACCGGCGTGCCGTGTTCGGGCGTCCCGGGCGAAGGGCCGAAGGAGCACTGACGATGGGCGAGGGGTACGCATGAGTGACACCGGCCAGATCCCGGGTGAGGGACTGCCGGAGAACGCAGGCACGGTGGAGCAGCCGGGCATCGCCGCCCCGGATGCCTACACCTACCTCGCTCCCTCCGAGCATGTCTCCGAGGACGACGACCTCCTCCTGATGCCGAGCCCCCAGGGTGCCTGGAGTGACCCGCAGGCCGTTCCGGCCCCCGGCCAGTACCCCGAGGGCGCCGTCGCTCAGGCGCCGCTGCCCGGACAGGGTGCCTACCAGGCGCAGCCCGTGGCACAGCCCTATGCCCAGTCGGCCGGCGAGGCCCCCGCGCAGCCCCAGGGCCCCGTCCAGGTCCAGGTAGAGGAGCCCGTCGAGGTACAGACCGTGGACGCGTACGCCGCTCAGCAGGCGGTGGCGGAGCCGCTGCCCGGGACCGGCCAGGGGACGCACGAGTCCGGTGGCCGCGACTCCGGTTCGGTCGACCTGACGGGCGTACGCATTCCGTCGCCCACCCCGGCACCCGCTCCGGCGGCCCAGGCCCAGGGCCAGCCCCAGACGCCGGTGCGCCGACCGCTGCACCGCGGCCCGGTCGCGGCCGACGGCACGCCGTCCTACGGCGGGACGCCGACCGGCGGAGTGGTGCGTTCGCTCGCCGACCGCGGACCCGCGGGCGCGCCCCAGGCGCAGGCCCGGACCCAGGTCCCCGCCAGGCATGCCGGGCCGCCGACCACCGGCCCGGAGTACTTCGAGATGCCGGGTGACGACGCGTCCGCACTGCCGGGCCCGCAGCTCGGCGAGATCCTGCCGCAGGGCGGCAGCCCGTGGGCGGCCCAGGCCCCGGCGCCGCAGCCGGAGGCCGCACCGGTGGCAGCAGAATCGGGCGTTCCTGAGCCGGTCGCCGAGCCCGTCGCCGAGCCGGTACCGGCGGCGCAGCCGGTTCAGGCGGCTACGGTCGTGGTGCCGGAGGCCGTGGTCGCTCCCGCCGCCGAGCCGGTACCGGCCGCGGTCGGGACGCCCGCCGGGATCCACGCCGAGGCCGAGGTCGCGGCAGCGGTCGAGGCTCCGGCCGAAGTTCCCGTCGATGCCGGGGCGCCCGCCGAAGCGATCGCTCCGCAGGACACCGCGGAAGCCGTTCCCATGGGCCAGTTCGTGCCCGTGGAGGGTTCGGTGCCGACAACTCCGCACCTGGCTCCGACACCCGTGGTCGAGCAGACCGTCGAGGCGGAGCCCGCAGCCGAGGCCGAGGTCGCGCCCGTGGCTGAGCCCGAGCCCGTGGCTGAGCCCGTGGCGATCGCCGTGGAGCCCGCACAGACCTCCCAGCCGGACGCCGCAGAGGCCGTGGAGCCCGTGGTGGCCGGGGGAGTCGTCGAGCCTTCCGGGCCCGCCGTGAACGCTGAGCCGGTCGTGCCTGTTGAGCCGGTCGAGCCCACAGCGAACGCCGAGGTCGTCGAGCCCGTGACGGACGTCGCGCCCGCCGAAGCACCCGAGCCGGTTCCTGCTTCCGTATCCACTCCCGTCCCCGCGCCCGCGCCCGAGGCCGAGGCCGAGGTCCTGACGGTGCCCGAGCCGGAGCCCGAACAGGGCCCGGAGGTCATCGAGACCCCGGACATCACGGCCCCCGCGGACATCGTGGAAGCCGTCGCTCCCGCAGAGCCCGCAGCGGCGGCGACGGAGACCAAGGAGGCCACGGAGACCACGGAGGCCGGGCACGTGGAATCCGTACAGCCCGAAGCCCGGACGCAGGAGCCCGGCGAGGCGGCCCCGGCCCCGGAGCCGGAAGCCCCTGAAGCGGAGGCCCCCGAGGCGTCCGAGGCGTCCGAGTCCGACGAGGCCGCGGCTCCCGCCGGCCCGCCGGCCCCCGGCTACGACGACGCCGAGCGCGAGGCGGTGCTCCGCGTCATGCGGGAGCGCCGCGACGTCCGTAACGGCTTCCGCAGCGACCCCATCCCGCACGAGGTTCTGCTCCGGGTCCTCGAAGCCGCGCACACGGCGCCCAGCGTCGGCCACTCGCAGCCCTGGGACTTCGTCGTCATCCGCTCGGCGGAGACCCGTCGCTCCATGCACGAACTGGCACAGCGTCAGCGGGACGCGTACGCCAAGTCGCTGCCCAAGGGCCGGGCCAAGCAGTTCAAGGAACTGAAGATCGAGGCCATCCTCGACACCCCGGTGAACATCGTCGTCACCGCCGACCCCACCCGCGGCGGCCGCCACACCCTCGGCCGGCACACCCAGCCGCAGATGGCCCCGTACTCCTCCGCGCTCGCCGTCGAGAACCTGTGGCTCGCCGCGCGCGCCGAGGGACTCGGCGTCGGCTGGGTCAGCTTCTTCGACGAGCGCGAGATGGTCCGGGCCCTGGGTCTGCCCGAGCATCTCGAAGTCGTCGCCTACCTGTGCGTCGGATACGTCGACGAGTTCCCCGAGGAGCCCGAGCTGATGCAGGCGGGCTGGTCCAAGCGCCGCCCGCTGTCCTGGGTCGTCCACGAGGAGACCTACGGCCGCCGTGCCCTGCCCGGCGAGGAGCCGCACGACCTGCTGCAGGAGACCATCTCCAACATCCGTCCGCTGGATGCCAAGGCGCTCGGCGAGGCGTGGGAACGCCAGAAGCGGATGACCAAGCCCGCCGGCGCGCTCGGCATGCTGGAGATCATCTCGGCACAGCTGTCCGGGCTCTCCCGGATGTGCCCGCCGCCGATTCCGGAGCCCGCGGCCGTCGCGATCTTCGCGGGCGACCACGGGGTGCACGCCCAGGGCGTCACGGCCTGGCCGCAGGAGGTCACCGGCCAGATGGTCGCCAACTTCCTCGGCGGCGGCGCGGTCTGCAACGCCTTCGCGGCCCAGGTGGGCGCCGAGGTGTGCGTGGTCGACGTCGGCGTGGCCATGGAACTGCCCGCGACGCCCGGCCTCCTGCCCCGCAAGGTGCGCGCCGGAACGGCCGACTTCACGACCGGCCCCGCGCTCACCCGCGAAGAGGTGCTCGCGGCGATCGAGGTCGGCATCGAGACCGCCCGCGATCTGGTCGCGGCAGGCAACAAGGGCCTGCTCACCGGTGAGATGGGGATCGCCAACACCACGGCGTCGGCCGCGTTGATCTGCGTGTACACGGGCATGGACCCGGCCGAGGTGACCGGTCGCGGCACCGGCATCAACGACGAGATGCACGCCCGCAAGGTGGACGTGGTCCGCCGGGCCCTCGAACTCCACCAGCCCGACCCGGCCGACCCGATCGGTGTACTCGCCGCGGTCGGCGGCCTGGAGCACGCCGCGATGGCGGGCTTCCTGCTGGGCGGCGCCTCGCTCCGTACGCCGGTCATCCTGGACGGCGTCAGCGCGGGTGCCGCGGCCCTGGTCGCCCGGGCGATCGCCCCCGAGGCCCTCGCCGCCTGCATCGCGGGCCACCGCAGCGCCGAGCCCGGCCATGTCGCCGCGCTCAACAAGCTGGGCCTGCGCCCGCTGGTCGACCTCGACCTCCGCCTCGGCGAAGGCACCGGGGCGCTGCTGGCGCTCCCGATCGTGCAGAGCGCGGCGCGCGCGATGCACGAGGTCGCGACGTTCGACTCGGCAGGCGTGACGGAGAAGTAGGCCGGAGCCCGGGATTCGGGGGCCCTGCCCCCGGACCCCCGCTCCTCAATCGCCAAAGGGGCTTGAAAACCGCAGCCCGCCACACCCCCGGCGCACCCCGTATCGTGGACCCACGCCCCACAAAACCGCACGTCACAGCCGCTCCACCGCCGCAGCGGCCCGCACCCGCATTGCACGAGGAGTCCGCACCGCCATGGCCGAGCACGCCGATCACCCCGCGTACCCCGTCGGACTGCGCCTGAGCGGGCGCCGCGTCGTCGTCGTAGGCGGCGGCCAGGTCGCGCAGCGCCGCCTCCCCGCGCTCATCGCCGCAGGCGCCGACATCACCCTCGTATCGCCGTCCGCGACCCCGTCCGTCGAGGCGATGGCCGACGCCGGTGAGATCCGCTGGGAGCGCCGCCGGTACGAGGACGGGGACCTGGCCGACACCTGGTACGCGCTCATCGCCTCCGACGACGACGCCGCGAACGACGCCGCGTCCGCCGAGGCCGAGCGCACCCGTACCTGGTGCGTGCGCAGCGACAACGCCGACGTGGCCACCGCCTGGACCCCGGCCACCGGCCGCAGCGAGGGCGTGACCGTCGCCGTCCTCTCCACCGACGCCCAGGGCCGCGACCCGCGCCACTCCGCCGCCGTCCGCGACGCCATCGTCGAGGGACTGCGCGACGGCACGCTCGCCGCCCCGCACCACCGCACCCGGCCCACCCCCGGTGTCTCCCTGGTCGGCGGCGGTCCCGGCGACCCCGACCTGATCACCGTGCGCGGCCGTCGCCTCCTCGCCGAGGCCGACGTGGTCATCGCCGACCGGCTCGGCCCGCGCGACCTGCTCGACGAACTGCCGCCGCACGTCGAGGTGATCGACGCGGCGAAGATCCCGTACGGCCGCTTCATGGCGCAGGAGGCGATCAACCAGGCGCTCATCGAGCACGCCAAGGCGGGCAAGGCCGTCGTACGGCTCAAGGGCGGCGACCCGTTCGTCTTCGGCCGGGGCATGGAGGAGGCGCAGGCGCTCGCCGCCGAAGGTATCCCGTGCACCGTCGTCCCCGGCATCTCCAGCTCGATCTCCGTACCGGGCGCGGCCGGAATCCCCGTCACCCACCGCGGGGTCGCCCATGAGTTCACCGTCGTCAGCGGTCATGTCGCCCCCGACGACGAGCGCTCGCTGGTCGACTGGGCGGCGCTCGCCCGGCTGCGCGGCACCCTCGTGCTGCTGATGGCCGTCGACAAGATCGGCGCCATCGCCAAGGCCCTCGTCGCCCACGGCAAGTCCCCCGACACTCCGGTCGCCCTGGTCCAGGAAGGCACCACGGCATCCCAGCGCCGCGTCGACGCGACCCTGGCGACCGTCGCCGAACGGGCCGCCGCCGAGGACGTACGTCCCCCCGCGGTCATCGTCATCGGCGACGTCGTCGCGGTCGGCACGGGCGCCGCACCGCTCCCCGCCGACTAGCCGGCCAGGACGCCGCCCCGCACCCCCGCCGAGTAACCAGCGGTAACGGATCTTCTCCCGAGCCGTTGGCACCACACACCGGACAAGGCAGTATCGAACCCGTGGCTGATCTCATCACCGTCGACGACCCCGACGACCCCCGACTGCGCGACTACACCGGACTGACCGATGTCGAACTCCGGCGCAGGCGGGAGCCCGCCGAGGGCCTCTTCATCGCCGAGGGCGAGAAGGTCATCAGACGTGCCAGGCAAGCCGGGTACGAGATGCGGTCGATGCTGCTCTCGGCGAAGTGGGTCGACCTGATGCGGGACGTCATCGACGAGGTCCCGGCCCCGGTGTACGCGGTCAGCCCCGAGCTCGCCGAGCGCGTCACCGGCTACCACGTCCACCGCGGCGCCCTCGCCTCGATGCAGCGCAAGCCGCTGCCGACGGCCGAGGAACTGCTGACGACGGCCCGCAGGGTGGTCGTCATGGAGGCCGTCAACGACCACACCAACATCGGGGCGATCTTCCGCAGCGCCGCCGCCCTCGGCATGGACGCCGTGCTGCTCTCCCCGGACTGCGCCGACCCGCTCTACCGGCGCTCCGTCAAGGTCTCGATGGGCGCGGTCTTCTCCGTCCCCTACGCCCGTCTCGGCACCTGGCCCAAGGACCTGGAGACCGTACGGGAAGCGGGCTTCAGGCTTCTCGCGCTGACCCCGGACGAAAAGGCCGGCAGCATCGACGAGGCGGCACCGCACCGGATGGACAGGGTGGCGCTGATGCTGGGCGCCGAAGGCGACGGGCTGTCCACCCGGGCCCTGGTCGCCGCCGACGAATGGGTACGCATCCCGATGGCGCACGGCGTCGACTCGCTCAACGTGGGAGCGGCCGCGGCGGTCGCGTTCTACGCGGTGGCATCGGGACGCCCGCAGAACTGACCGGCTACTGGAGCTGCCGGCCCTGGGACGGGGTCTCGTTCTGGGTCTGCGTCTGGCTGCGGCCCGGATCCGTACCCAGACCGCGGGAAGGCCCCTGGCAGCCCTGGGCCGCCGCGATGCCGAGCGCCACCAGCAGCGTCACCACGACGAAGACGACGAGCCGCTGCCGCAGCAGCCGCGGATTGGCGGGCCGCAGCCCCGACGAAGTCGTACGGGCCCCGGGCCGCGTACCCGGCCGGCCGTTCGTCCCGTTCGTACCCTGCGGTCGCTTGCCGGAGCGGGTGGTGTTGCGCGGCGGCTGATGCTGCTGGGGGCGCGAACCACCGGTCCGGGGCGACCCGGCCCGCGACGACGTGGACGGCCTGCTGCCGTGCGGTTGCTTCTGCTTCTGCTGACGGGGCGCGGGAGGAGCCGCACGCCGCGTCTGCTGCTCGGTGTACGGGCCGCCGAGACGACCGGTCGGCCGGTCCAGCTCCTGTGCCGAGCGCTGCACGGGCGGCCGGCTCTCGTGCAGCCCCTGTGCCTCCCGCGCCGCGATCTCCTTGAGCCGCATGGAGAGTTGGAGCGTGCTCGGTCGGTCCTCGGGATCCTTCGCCAGGCAGGCGCTCACCAGCGGTGCAAGCGCGTCGTGCACGTCGTGCAACTGAGGCTCCTCGTGCACCACGCGGTACAGCATCACCTCGGAACTGCCGTGCCCGAAGGGCGAGTCGGCCATGGCCGCGTACGCGAGCGTGGCACCGAGCGAGAACACATCGGTCGCGGGCGTCACGGCCGCGCCGCGCACCTGCTCGGGTGCGAGGAATCCCGGCGAGCCCACCGCCGTACCGACATGGGTGAGGGTGGAGGCCCCGGTCGCCCAGGCGATCCCGAAGTCGATGATCCGGGGGCCCTTGGGGGAGAGAAGGATGTTCGACGGCTTCAGGTCACGGTGGACGACACCGGCCTCGTGCACCGCGACCAGGCCCTCGGAGAGCGCGGCCCCGATCGAGGCCACCTCGGCCGCCGACAGCGGACCCTCCCCGGCCACCTTGTCGTGCAGCGAGGGTCCGGGAACATACTGCGTGGCGAACCACGGACGGTCCGCCTCCAGATCGGCGGCGACCAGACGCGCCGTGCAGCCGCCGCGGATCCGCCGCGCGGCGGACACCTCGCGCGCGAAGCGGGAGCGGAACTCCTGGTCCTCCGCCAGGTCCGGGCGGATCACCTTCAGCGCCACCCGCTGGCCCCGCCGGTCCGAACCCAGGTAGACGACCCCCATGCCGCCCGCCCCGAGCCGCCGGTGCAGCCTGAACGAGCCGACGACACGCGGGTCCTCGCGCCGGAGCCGCATCATCGCCATGTCTGCCCATCCCCGCTGCCTGGTCCGCCTGACGAGGCACAGCTTACGTACCCGGCGCCCGGGGTGCTCAGAGGCCGCGCCCTCACCGGTCGATCGATTGTCGGTGCGCGGCGCGCTCCATGACGGGTCATGAGGCCGGGGCGGGTCCCGTGCCGGACGGGTCCGGACCCCAAGGCGGTTGTGGCGACGGGGGGTTGGGGCCGCACCCGGCATCCGGCCGTGCGGGTGCGGACTCCGGCCCGGACGGGCACCCGCGGCCCCCGTCGGCACACCGGGGCCGACTGCCGGGAACCGGGGGAGGGAAGGGTGAGTGAAGTCACGGTGGCCGCGGCCGGGCGCACCGGTGGGCCGCGCACTCCGACGACCCCGGCGCCGCGCGAAGTCAGCTGCCCACGCGGCCACCCCCTCCGGGATGTCCCCGGGATCACGCGCCCGGTCTCCACCCAGGGGAGTACGCCGACGGCCCGGGGCTCATCCTTCGGGAGGCCCGGCAATCGGTACGCGGGCATGACGACCCCCGCCCCGCGCATCCCTAATGTTGAAGTCAAGCGGCGGGCGCAAAACTCGTCCCCCGAGGTCACACGCCCGCCGCCCCAATTCGAGTCAGGAGAGGAACCATGGCGGACACGGCAACGCGGACCACGATCCGCACGGGACGCAGGGGCCATGCCTCGTTCGGCGGCCGCCCGTCGTCCGGCAGGCGCCACCCACTCGTGGCGACAGCAATGGTTCTTCCTCTGGCGGCCCTGCTCGTAGTCGTCTTCGGCGGCTGGGAAGCAGTGGTCACACAGGCGTCGTCCGTGGGCATGATGCTGGGGCGCTGAGCGGCGCCCCGGGTCCGGAAGAGCGGTCCGGACCGGGACATCCGGCCAACAACCCCGTGGGGACGGGGGTGCGGCGGACGGCAGCGTTTGTCCGGTCAGCTGGGGAGCTGACCGGACATCGCGCTTTCCGGGGTCCTTCGCGGCGCAGTGACGATCTCGCCGTCCGCGACTCTTCCCGGCGCGCGTACGCTCATCGGCGGGCCCGGTGCGGATCGGGCCGCCGCACCTGTTCGCCACCGGGGGAGACCGTGACCACCGCAGTCGTAAGCGCGCTGGGCGATCTCGCCCACCGGGCCGCCCATGAACACCCCGAGGACCCCTGCGCCTGTCCGCCCCCGACGGTGCTCGCGGACCGGGCGGACGGCACGGTGGTCCGCAGCGGGGCCGTCGTCGCCAAGGCCCACGCCCCCGGCACGGACACCCCTGGCCTGCTCAGCCGCCTGACCCTCGCGAACGACCCGCACCTCACCGGCATCCTGCTCGCCCCGCTGAAACCCTGTCCCGCCACCCTCTGCGACCGCCCCGTCACCCTCTGGCCCCACGGCCGGCCCGTAGACCCCGGCGACCCCGACGCCGCCCCCTGGGAAGAGGCCGCCGTTCTGCTGGCCGGGCTGCACCGCACCCCGGCCCCCCACTCCCTCGCGCTCCCGCCCATGCGGGGCCCCGCGAAGGCCGCGCTCGCCGTTGCCCGGATGCACGCCGCCCGGCCGGGCGACCCGGCCACCGTCCCCGTACTCGAAGCCTGGCACCGCCTGCCGGCCTGGGCCCGTGACGAGGCCGCCGCACCCCCGCACCGTTCGCACTTCCTCTGCCACGGCGATCTGCACCTCGGCCAACTCGTCCGCCACCCGGCACCGCACGGACCCTGGCTGCTCATCGACGTCGACGACGCCGGCCTCGGCGACCCGGCCTGGGACCTCGCCCGCCCCGCCGCCTGGTACGCGGCCGGGATCCTGCCCCCCGAGGTCTGGCTCCGCTTCCTCGACGCCTACCGCGCGGCGGGCGGTCCCGCCGTGCGCGCCGAGGGCGATCCCTGGCCCGAACTGGATGTCCCGGCCCGCGCCCTGACCATCCAGGTAGCCGCGCTGGCGATCGCCAAGTCCGCGGCGGAAGACCGGACTCCGGATGAGGTGGAACAGGCGATGATCGACGCCTGTGCCCGAATTGCATCCCTCCCACCCGAGTTGGGCGCCGAACACTCGTCGTAGGCTGAACCGACCGTCGACGGGCATGCATTCCGGCGACGGCGACCCGACGGCGAGGAGTGAGCCGAACCATGCAGTGTCCCAAGTGCCACGCACAGATGCACACGTACAACCGCAACGGCATACAGATCGAGCAGTGCAGCGGCTGCCGGGGAATCTTCCTCGACTACGGCGAGCTGGAGTCCCTCACCCGCATCGAGGCGCAGTGGTCGCAGCAGGCCCCGCCCGCGCCGCCGGCCCCGCAGCAGGCCTACCCGGCCGCCCAGGCGCCCGCCTGGGGTGCCCCGCAGCACCAGGGTGGCCACGGCGGTCACTACCGGCACAAGAGCTTCGGCCGCATGCTCTTCTCGTCCTGAACGGGCTGCCACCGATGAGCGCCTGACCGCGGGCCCGGACGCGTTCCGTCCGGGCCCGCAGTGCGTCGGCGCCCGTACGCCGGAAACGACGAAGCCCCGGTCGTCGGAACGACCGGGGCTTCGGCTGGTGCGCGATACTGGGATTGAACCAGTGACCTCTTCCGTGTCAGGGAAGCGCTCTCCCGCTGAGCTAATCGCGCAGGGTGAACCTGCGTGTACTGCGTGCGCGATACTGGGATTGAACCAGTGACCTCTTCCGTGTCAGGGAAGCGCTCTCCCGCTGAGCTAATCGCGCGGGGATCCTTGCGGACCAGTGGACGATACTGGGATTGAACCAGTGACCTCTTCCGTGTCAGGGAAGCGCTCTCCCGCTGAGCTAATCGTCCTTGGAGGTGGAGACGGGATTTGAACCCGTGTATACGGCTTTGCAGGCCGTTGCCTCGCCTCTCGGCCACTCCACCACGAGCGGGGGTTCGGGAAGATTCCCCGCTTTCTGCGAGCGGACGACCAGGTTCGAACTGGCGACCTCAACCTTGGCAAGGTTGCGCTCTACCAACTGAGCTACGTCCGCTTGTCTTTCCCGGTCCGTTTGCGCGTCCCGGCGACGTGTTGAACTCTAGCGGATTCCCGGGCCAGTACAAAAACGCGTTTGTGCAGCGTGCTGAGGTGCGCTTGCCCCGGCGCAGGTCATCGCGCGCCGCCCTAGACTCGACGGCGTGCACGACCTCGCTCCGATAGCCCGCTTCGGCGGCCTCGTCGCGTCCGATCTGCAGGACGTGACCAGTGATCCCGCAGCCCTCGAATCGTCCGGCTTCTGGGCCGTATCCGCCGATTTCGAGGGCCGCCTCGTCTGCGCCCGCTTCGGCTCCGTACGTACCCGGGCGGTGCCCGCCCCCGTGCGGGGCGCCTGGCGCGGGCCCTCAGCCGGTGACTGGAACTCGTCACTGGACCGCGCCGCGTACATCGAGGGCGTACGGCGGATCCGCGAGTACATCGCGGCGGGCGAGGTGTACCAGGCCAACCTCTGCCGGGTGCTGACCGCGCCACTGCCCGATCCGGGCGCCGCGGACGTGGACGAGCTGACCGCGCTGCTGGCCCGCGGCAACCCCGCCCCGTACGCAGGAACGATCCGGCTGCCCGCGCACGGCGTGGAGATCGCCACCGCGTCCCCCGAACTCTTCCTGAAGCGGGACGGCCGGACCATCGAGTCGGGGCCGATCAAGGGCACCGGACGGACCGAGGACGACCTGCTGGAGAAGGACCACGCGGAGAACGTGATGATCGTCGACCTGGTCCGCAACGACCTGGGCCGGGTCTGCGCCACCGGATCGGTCACCGTTCCCGACCTCTGCGTGGTCGAGAAGCACCCGGGGCTGGTCCACCTCGTCTCGACCGTGCGCGGAGAGCTTGCCGAGGGCGCCGGCTGGCCCGAGCTCCTCGACGCCGCGTTTCCGCCGGGCTCCGTCACGGGGGCACCCAAGTCCAGCGCGCTCAGGATCATCGAGGAGCTGGAGACCGCACCGCGCGGGCCCTACTGCGGAGGCATCGGCTGGGTCGACGCCGACCGCCGCACCGCATCGCTCGCCGTCGGCATACGCACCTTCTGGATCGACCGGACCGGTACCGCCCCGGTCCTCCGCTTCGGTACCGGGGCCGGCATCACCTGGGGCTCCGACCCGGAACGCGAGTGGGACGAGACCGAACTCAAGGCGTCCAGACTGCTCGCTGTAGCGTCGGGCGCTCACGAAGCAACCGGAAGGACCGCGTGATGAGGATTTGGGTCAACGGCGAACTGCATGACGCCGAAGACGCCAGGGTGTCCGTGCTCGACCACGGACTCACCGTGGGGGACGGCATCTTCGAGACGGTCAGGACCGTCGACGGCAGGCCCTTCGCCCTCACCCGCCACCTCGACCGGCTGACCCGCTCGGCCCGCGGCCTCGGACTCCCCGACCCCGACCTCGACGAGGTCCGCCGCGCCTGCGCCGACGTCATCGACGCCAACCCGATGGCACTCGGCAGGCTGCGCATCACCTACACCGGAGGACTCTCCCCGCTCGGCTCCGACCGCGGCGACGCCGGCCCCGGCCTCGTCGTCGCCCTCGGCGAGGCCGCCCGCCGTCCCGACACCACCGCCGTGATCACCGTCCCCTGGACGCGCAACGAACGCGGTGCGCTCACCGGGCTCAAGACCACTTCGTACGCCGAGAACGTCGTCGCCCTCGCGCGGGCCCATGAGCACGGTGCTTCGGAGGCGCTCTTCGCCAACACGGCCGGGCAGCTCTGCGAAGGCACCGGGTCCAACGTCTTCGTCGTCCTCGACGGGCAGCTGCACACCCCGCCGGTCGCTTCCGGCTGCCTCGCCGGGATCACCCGCGCGCTGGCCGTGGAGTGGACGGGCGCGCAGGAGACCGACCTGCCGTTCGACATCCTGGAGCGGGCCGAGGAGATCTTCCTCACCTCCACCCTGCGCAATGTGCAGGCCGTCCACCGGGTGGACGACCGGGAGCTGCCCGGCGCGCCCGGACCCGTGACCGCCAAGGCCATGCGGATCTTCGACGAGCGGGCCGGCGACGACCTCGACCCGTAGAGCGCGCACCCAGGACAAGTAGAGCCCCGGATAAAGCCCCGACATGTAAATCGGGGTGACGGGCCGGGCCCCAGTGGATAGAACATCTCCGATGACCACGACCCTCCGGCCGACCGGGCCGCTTCAGCAAGGCACCGACGGTGCGAAGAACCGCGCGTACGACGTGTGCGACAACGGGCGGCCCGTCGGTTCCGTCGAGATCGGCACCGATGCGGCGTTCGGTGCGTCCGCTGGTGTGCTGCTTTCCCTGAACATCGACGAACCGAGCCGGCGGCGGGGCCGCGGCACCATTGCCGCGCTCGCCGCCGAGGAGGTGCTGCGCGGATGGGGCTGCGGCCAGGTGCGCCTGTCGGTCCCGGAGGGCAACGAGGGGGCCCGACGCCTGGCGGCCGCACTCGGCTACACCGAACGCAGCCGCAACATGCTCAAGGACCTCGGCCCGACGGCTCCCGCGCTTCCGGACGGTGTCGTGGCCAGGGAGATGACCGCCGAGGAGTTCGCGGCCTGGCGGCGCACCAGCGTCGACACGTACGCGCAGTCCTGGATCGACGAGGGCGTCCCGGCCGAGCAGGCCATGCACAAGTCCCGGGCCGACCACGCCCGCAACCTGCCGGACGGCCTGGACACCGCGGGCATGTACTTCCACGTCCTCGTCGCCGGGGACACGGTCGCCGGCCATGTGTGGGTGTCGGTGAGCGAGGACGGCGACGGCGAGGCGACCGGCTTCGTCTTCGACGTCGAGGTGAACGAGGAGTACCGGGGGCGCGGCCACGGGCGTGCCCTGATGCAGGAGGCGGAGCACATCACGCTGGCCGCGGGCGCCCGCCGGCTCGGTCTGCATGTGTTCGCCGCCAACACGCCCGCCCTGCGGCTGTACGAGTCGCTCGGATACCGGACGACTCGGTACAACCTGGCCAAGGCCCTCTGAGGGCCGAGCCGCTCAGCCCCGCTCGGCGAGCAGCCGGTCGGCGATCTCCTCGATCCGTTCGCGCAGCCCGTCCTGGCTCTTGCCGCCGTCCAGCCGCTCGTCGGCGATCACGTACGTCGGGGTGCCGGTGACCCCGATCGCCTTGCCCTCGGCCTGGTCGGCGTCGACGATCAGCATGTGGCGTCCGTCGATCAGGGCGGTGTCCATCTCCTCGGCGTCCAGGCCGAGTTCCCGTGCCACCTCGATGAGCAGCGGCTCGCCGGTGCGGGCGAGATCGGCGGTACGGGCGAGCACCGCCTCGATGTACGGCCAGTCCTTCCCCTGGGCCGCGGCCTCCTCGGCGGCCTGCGCGGCGGCGTGGGCGTGCTTGTGTTTCTCCAGCGGGAAGTGCCGCAGCCGCACATCCAGCCGGTCGCCGTACTTGGCCCGCAGGGCGTGCACATCGGTGAGGGCCTGGTGACAGTCGGGGCACTGGAGCTCGCACCAGACGTCGAGGACGACGGGGGCCGCAGGGGTGGAATCGCTCATGCGACCAGTCTCCCAGGGCTCGCGCGAGCCTCCCAATCGGCACCCTGCCCGCCGGGGCTCCCGTACGGCCGGTGTGCCGCCGATCGGCACCTGGGGAGGATCCCGGCCCTGAAATGTCCCTGATGCGGTCCCGGATCGTGGCCACCGGGCCGGTCACCGGTGCAGGATGGAAGGGACGTTTCCCCTTGCGCCTGGAGGCACCGATGCTTGCCGAGACCATCTGCTCCGCGGTGTCCGCGGCGGGCCTGGGCATCGCCGCCGTCACCGCTTGGCGAAAGCGCTTCCTCGCCGCGACCCGGATCGCCGCCTACTCCCTGGTCCCGATCGCACTGGTACTGACCGGGATCGTGGACTGGGTCGCCGGAATCGCCTTCAAGCCGAGTGTCTGGCTCGGTTTCGGGCTGCTCGCGGTGGCCTGGCTGCTGTTCACGACCACTCGGGCGATCGAGCGCCGCGGGGGCGGCACCCGCAAGGAGCGCAGGGCCGCCGCGCGCGCGGCGCAGGGCGAAGCAGTCGCCCCCGCGGCCTCGGCACCCTCTCTGGGAGCAGGAGCCCCGGGGTCCCAGGCGCGTCCGAAGGCGAAGTCCCGCCAGCAGTCCGCCGCGCCGGGCGAGGACTTCAGCGACATCGAGGCCATCCTGAAGAAGCACGGCATCTGACACCTGCCCCGGCCCCCGGTGGCCGGGCATCCATGGCTGATGAATCGATTCATGGTGATTCTTGACGGTGTACAGGCATGCGGCTAGCTTGTCCCGATCGGATTGAAACAGTTCATTCCGCGGTGGACGGCCCGGGAACCGGCCCGCGATGCCGGGCCTTCCGGTGCGGGACGGGGTGTCCCGCGGTGCCGTCCGTACGATGCGGTGCCGTCCGTACGATGGGGACAGGCCGCGGACCGGTGCGGCCGAAGGCATCAGTGGGGCAGGGCAAGTGGCACGTGTGGCAGGGATCAAGGATGTGGCCCGGCGGGCCGGCGTCTCCGTGGGCACTGTGTCCAACGTGATCAACCGGCCCGAGGCGGTGCTGCCGGAGACCCGCGCCCGGGTGCTCGCCGCCATCGAGGAACTCGGGTATGTGCGCAGCGAGTCGGCGCGCCAGCTCCGGGCGGGCCGCAGCCGGATCATGGCCCTGCTCGTCCTCGACATGGGCAACCCGTTCTTCGTGGACGTGGCCCGCGGCGCCGAGCGCGCCGCCCGGGCGGCCGGTCTCGGTGTCATGGTCTGCAACAGCGACCAGAGCCCGGCGGAGGAGGCCGAGTACCTCGGGCTCTTCGCCGAGCAGCGGGTCTGCGGAGTCCTGGTCACCCCGGCCGACGCGACCGGCCGGAACCTGGAGGCGTTCAGCCGCCACCGGATCCCCTTCGTGCTGGTGGACCGGGTGGCGCCCGGCGCGGGGACCTGTGCGGTCTCCGTGGACGACGTCCGCGGCGGCGCCCTCGCCGTCGGCCATCTGGTCTCGGCCGGTCACCGCTCGGTGGCGTACGTCAGCGGCCCGGGCGACCTCCATCAGATCAGGGACCGGCGCGAGGGCGCCCTGTCGGCCCTCGCCGACGCCGGGCTGCCGCCCGAGGCGCTCGTCGAGATCCCTTCCGACCGTCTGGACGTGGCGGCGGGCCGCGATGCGGGGGCCCGGCTGCTCGGCCTCGTGCCCCGGCCGACCGCGGTGTTCTGCGCCAACGACCTGCTCGCCCTGGGTGTGCTCCAGGCGCTGTACGCGGCGGGCGTCGGGGTGCCGCACGACATCGCCATCGTCGGCTACGACGACATCGAATTCGCCTCCGCCGCTGCCGTACCGCTCACCTCGGTCCGCCAGCCCGCGGTCGTCATGGGCCGGATGGCTGCGGAGCTCCTGCTGGAGGAGTCGGACGACGAGGACGGCAGCCACGAGCACCGCAGTGTGGTGCTCCAGCCGGAGCTCGTGGTGCGGGCCTCCAGCTCGACGCCGCGCTGAGGCCGCGGAGCCGTACCCGGTGGGGCGGCTGCCCGGCGGATCCCGAACTCGCCGCGTACGAGGCGGCTTTGGCCGATCGGGTGGTTCGCGGGCCGGCGTATCGGCGTTCCTTTCGGCGGAGTTGCGACACGGGAGTGCCCCGGGCACGGTGCCGAATGTGTGGCGGCCGATCGGACACCGGAGCGAATCCTGACCGGTCCTGGGGTGGGTGAACTCCCGGTACGAAAAGGCGTGTTGATCGCCAACGGGGCCCGGAGTGAGTCATGATCGTCCCGAGATGGTGGACACCTCCCGGGGCGATGCCCCCGCACCCCCTGCCGAAGAGCCGCGCGGCTGCCTCTTCGCGCTTTCCCAGCCCCCCTTGATGATCTTCCTCGCGGTGGTCGGCAGTCTGCTGCTGATGGCCGCGTTGCATGATCTCTTCATGCTGTGAACGGTCAGCCGGCCGCTTCCTTGCGGCGTGCCCGGTACGCGGCCACGTGCAGACGGTTGCCGCAGGTGCGGCTGGAGCAGTAGCGGCGGGACCGGTTTCGGGACAGGTCGACGAAGGCGTGCCGGCAGTCCGGTGCCTCGCACCGCCGCAGCCGTTCCTGCTCGCCCGCCACCACGATGAAGGCCAGCGCCATGCCGCAGTCGGCGGCGAGGTGGTCGGCGATCGACGCGTCGGGTGCGAAGTAGTGCACATGCCAGTCGTAGCCGTCGTGATTGCTGAGCTGCGGCGTCGTGCCGGCGGCGGCGACGAGCGCGTTGACGAGCGAGGCGGCGGTCTGTGCGTCGTCCGTCGCGAAGATCTCGGCGAAGCGCGCCCGCACGTCCCGTACGGCCCGCAGGTCCTTCTCGTGGAGCTCGCCCACGCCGCTGATGCGATGGCGGCGCGCGAAGTCGTGCAGCGCTTCGATGTCGGCGAGGCCGTCGCTCCGCTCGCCTTCCGTCTGCCCGCTCGCCGGCGGTTCGCTCTCCGGTGCGGTGTTGACCAGGTCGACCACCGTGTCGAGGGCGATCCGGGTGTCGTGGGGAATCAGCACGCTTTCGCTCCCTGCCTCCGGCGGGCGGGTGTCCGCCGATGCGGGCCGACTCTACTGGCTCGGTCGCGGCGCACAGCGGCCCGAGAGGGCCCGTGGGGGGTGCGGAGAGCGGATACCGGCCACGGGTGGGTACCCATTGGCCGGTGGGCCTCTACCCGGGGCGTGAGTAGGCACTGCGGGCTCCGGGGGCGTGCGCTGGTGCGTGGAGCGGGTGGGCTGCTGCGGGAGAGGCGCGCACCGGCGCCGTCACCACGGTGGATTCCGTGATGACGGCGCCGGTGTCAGCCATATGAGGTTTTCCGCGCGGCGCCGTCTCCCCGAGTCGGACGGCGCCGTGCAGTTCTCGGCCTGGCTCAGCTCTCGGCCAGGATGTGTGAGAGCTCCGTATCGAGGTCGAAGTGACGATGCTCGGTGCCTGGCGGAACCGCGGTGTCGGTCCGTTTCAGGAACGACTCCAGGGCCCTCGCCGGGGCTTCGAGCAGGGCTTCGCCCTCTGGGGAGCTCAGCGCGATGCAGACGACGCCCTGGCCGTGACTACGGGATGGCCAGACGCGGACGTCTCCGGTGCCGGTGGGCCGGTGCAGCCCCTCGGCAAGGAGGTCGCGGGCGAATACCCATTCGACCGTCTCCTCCGCTCCGGTGTGGAAGGTGGCGTGCACGGCATACGGATCGGCCGTGTCATACCGCAGGCCCGCGGGTACAGGCAGTGAGGACTCGCTCGACACAACGAGGCGCAGGTGCAGCTCGCAGCTGACCGTGGTGTTCATAAGCGCCAGGGCCTTTCGCTCAGTGTGCGCTCGGGGATTCGCACGTCGGCGAAATCGACATGCCACCTACGGTGGTGTTGTAAACCCCTCTGACCTTTTTGTGTTCCTTCAGGTAGCTCGTACGGCGGTGTGTAACTTTCGGTTATGCGGCCATTCCGGTGATGAAGACCGTTCCGGTAGGTTGGCTTCCATGAATGCGGAGCGTGACGTGCGGGACGGGGGCGCCGAATCGGCGACTCCGGGGTCCGCCGCGGGGGACAGGACGGGCAGCGTGACGGGTGAAGTCACGGAGGGTGTGACCAAGGAGCGGGATCTCGGCTCCCGGGCGCCCGGTTTCATCAAGGCGTCCAGGGCACTGCACCTGAGCTGGCAGGTCGGCGTCTTCGTGGTCGGCCTCGCCGTGGTCGTGGCGGGCATCATCATGCTGCCGCTGCCCGGGCCCGGCTGGCTGGTGATCTTCGGCGGCATGGCGATCTGGGCGACCGAATTCGTCTGGGCGCAGCTGGTGCTCCGCTGGACCAGGCGGAAGGTCACCGAGGCCGCCCAGCGGGCGCTCGACCCCAAGGTCCGGCGGCGCAACATCATCCTCACGTCGATCGGCCTGGTGATCATCGCGGTGCTGGTGGGGATCTACGTCTGGAAGTTCGGCATCACCATGCCGTGGAAGATCGACGAGTGACCCTGGGGTGGTCATGGGGCGCCGCTGACATGGGGTAATGTTTGGCCTGCGCCCGGGCGATTAGCTCAGTGGGAGAGCGCTTCGTTCACACCGAAGAGGTCACTGGTTCGAACCCAGTATCGCCCACCCCGGACAGAGGGCCCGTGAGACCGCAGAGTCTCACGGGCCCTCTGCGTTTTCCGCGTCCGGCCGGCCCGTCGGGTCCCCGCCGGTGTCCTCGAAGAAGATTCACAAGCGCTTTCGTGAACGATTCAATCCGTGCTGCGGCGGACGCGCGGGATCCGCTAATCGAGGAGCGGTATCCGGATATCGCGGCCGGACGGACTTCTGCGACCACGAGAATTCCGGAAAGGGTTCGACCATCGGTATCCGCGGGCAATGCCCCGGACGATTCGAGAACTCCGCCGGAAATTACGGCGGGAGCGACGACGGGCGCGAACTGCTCGATTCCACGGGCGAGTTCGCCGTAGGTCCGGTACGCCTTCGGGGCCGACCCACCGGCCGACCCACCGGCCCGGAGCCTGTCAGGGCGTTCCGGGCCGGCCGTGCGACACACCGTCAGCGCATCCGGCCCACGGTCTCCTTCAGCCGCCGCGCATCGCGCAGCCGCTGTTCGTACGTCGCCCCGACCACGAGCAACAGCAGCCCGGCCAGGGCGGGCGGCAGCCAGCGCGGCAGCGCGCCGACGACCTGGACCACGTACGGCGCCAGTTCGTGCACGGCGTCCATGGCCAGCACCGCGCCACCGAGCAGCAGCAGCGCCTGCAGCCGCAGCCGGGCGCCCGCCAGGGTGATCACCAGCGCCGCCACACCGAGCAGCAACGGCCGCAGCCAGTACGGGTCGACCCAGGCCGCGAAGAGGCTCGGTACCAGCGTCGCCGCGAGGCCCGCCCCGTACGCCGTCCACGACGACGCCTCCGGGTCGCGACGCCGCCGCAGCACACCGACCACCAGGGCGGGCACCGTCACCGGCAGCGTGTACGCCTCCGGGGCCGACACCCCGGAGGCCGAGAGCCGCACCCAGGTCGCCAGGACGAACAGCGCCACCGCCAGGTACCCGGCCACCGGCCGCCGCTCGGCCCGCACGGCCGTGCCCGCCGCCAGCACCCCGCTCAGCGCCAGCACCAGCGCCAGGAACGGCCGGTCCGGCACCGCCATGACCACCGCCACCGCAGCCGACACGGCCCCGGTCAGCTCGACCGGAAGAGCCGACGGGCGGTCCCGCAGCCGGGCCCCGAGCAGCACCGTCACCGCGGGGACGGCCAGCATGAGCGGCGCCACCTGATATCCGGCGAGCCCCAGCGACGCCCCGGCCGCGCGGGCGAGCACCATCCCGCACACCACGGCCCCGCACGCCGGCACCGCCTGAGCGATCCGCAGCGCCCGTACCGCACGCACCGCCCGAGCGTCCGGCAGCGCCCGGGCAGCCCGCGTCGCGGCGCCGTCGAGCAACACCGCGGCCGCCCCGAGCACAAGCAGCAGCCCCGCGAACACCGCGTACGTCGCAGCCTCCGCCGCGAGCGAGAGGAACCCCGCACTTACCGCGCCGACCAGCCCGCACACCAGCGCGGTCGTCCCCACGGCGCTCGTCCCACGGAGCAGACCCCGTACCGCCACCGCGAACATCCCGGCGACCAGCACCGACTGCGCCGACACAGCCGCCGCGTACGACAGCCCGATCACCGCGGGCAACGCGGTCGTCCCCGCCCAGCAGAGAGCCGTCGCGGTGGCCCCCGTCGCACTCCGCCAGGCCGCCCCCGGCGAGAGCACCGGCCCGGCCGCCCGCACCAGCCGGGCCCACGATCGGTGCGCCAGCCCCAGCAGACCGGCCACCATCAGCAACACCACCGGGGCCGCGGCCATGTGGGACCACGCCAGACCCTCCGTACCCAGAGCGCCCCGGACGCCACCGTCGGGCGCGCCGGACCACACGCGGGCCAGCTGCGACACCGTACCCATCAGCGACATGCCGACCGGCGGCGCCGCGGCCAGCACCGCGGCCGCGGTCACCGCCGACGAGGCCCACACCAGACCCTGCCGGACCGGACGCGGCAGCGGTGCGCGCACCGCCACCAGCAGCACCACACCGCACAGCAGATACACCGGCACCGACCAGTCCCAGTCCATCCCGGCGCGCAGCACACCACCCACCGCGGCCACCCCGCACAACCCGGCCAGCACGCCGCCGGCCACCGCAAGGCCCGAGGGCGCACGCCATGCCCCGAACAGCGCGACCGCCGCACCCGCGAGCAACAGCACGGCCGGCGCCACTGCGCCCGACGCCGAGCCGGCGGACACCGACTCCGCCAGGGCCACCAGCAGTCCCAGCAGGCCCGTCGTCCAGCAACCGACACAGGCCGTCACCCGTACCGCAACGCCCGGCCCCCGCACCGCGATCGCGCAGTCCAGCGCCGCCGTCAGCAGCAGCGCCCAGCCGAACACCGAGGCGCCCGCACCCGCCGACCAGGCCCACAGCAGCAGCGGCAGCTGAGCGCTCACCACCGCCAGGGGCAGTGGCAGCCGCAGCCGGCCGAGCAGCAGTCCGTACGCGCCCCACAGCACCGCCAGCACCGCCGAGGCGGCCGCGGCGAAACCGGGACCATCCGTCTCCGGCACCGCCACCCGGTGCAGGGCGTAGGCGTCGAGGATCATCAGCACGGACGCCAGGGCGCCGAGCGACTCGGCCGTCGCGGACAGCCCACGGCGCAGCAGCACGGCGGGAGCGGCGAGCGCCGCGAGCGTCACCACTGCGAGCACCGCCGAGCGGCCGCCGATCCCCATGTGGCCCCAGCTGACCAGGGTGAACGCGATCGCCGCGATCGTCAGCAGCAGACCGCCCAGGGTGAGCAGAACGTTCTGCGCACTGCGCGGTCCGGCCTGCGCGGCAGGCGGCCCGAAAGGCGCCGCGAACGGAGCCGCCGGCCGGGCCGTCCCAGGCGGCCCGAACGGGGCGGCGAACTGCGGCGCCGGCGGCCCGGCAGGAGGCCCGGCGGGTGGCGTCAGCACACTCAGCAGCCAGGCACGGCGAACCAGCAACTGGGACCGGCGGGCGTCCAGCCGGGCCAGTTCGCGATCGAGGAGCGCCAATTCCTCGGCAGGTGGCGGCACATGTTCCATGAACGTGAGTGTGGCGCGGGCCACAGGATCGGACATGCGCTCGGATACTCAGTTCCCCGCCTGAGTACGCGCAGACTGGGGTCATGGACTGGAGCCGCTACCGATTCGTGAGTATCTGGGACCTTCCCGCCCCACCCGACGCCGTGTACGAGATCCTCGAACGCGCCGACGACTACCCGCGATGGTGGCCGCAGGTCCGCGAGGTCACCTCGGTCGACGGGACCACCGGCACCACCCGCATCCGCTCCCTCCTCCCGTACGACCTCGTCATGACGGTCCGCGAACGCCGTCGCGACCCCCGGGCCAGGGTCATCGAGGCGACCCTCAGCGGCGACCTCGACGGCTGGGTCCGGTGGACGGTCACCCCGCACGGCGGCGGCAGCCGGGCCGTCTACGAGCAGGAGGTCGAGGTGCACAGGCGGCTGATGCGGCTCCTGGCGGTGCCCGGACGCCCCGTGTTCCGGGCCAATCACGCCCTGATGATGCGTGCCGGACGTAGGGGTCTCGCGGCCAGGCTGGAAGGAGTTTGAACCGGACCCGCCGAGCCCTGTATGGTTCAACCCGTTCCCGGGCGATTAGCTCAGTGGGAGAGCGCTTCGTTCACACCGAAGAGGTCACTGGTTCGAACCCAGTATCGCCCACCCGGGAGAAGCCGGTCCGTCAGCAGAATCGACGGACCGGCTTTCTGCGTTCACGGGACGCGTGCGGAACGTGCACGGACGCGGCAGCGGACGCCGGGTCCGTCGGCTCCGGGCACCCGGTCATGCCGCGGCGGGAAGCTCCGGGCGCAGCGGCCAGGCCGGATCCACCTCCTCCGCCGTGCCGTTCTTCGCGAACCACGCCTGCAGTCCACGCGCCTGCGCCGCATGCCACACGGCCTGCAGGGTGTGCAGCTCCGGCGGGGTCAGTCGTTCCAGGCGGGACGAGAACCGCCGCCCCACCGCCCGCACCAGCTCCAGCGAGGCCGCCGCGTCGGCCGCCGCGTCATGGGCGCCGTCGAGCACCACGCCGTACAGCTCGCAGAGATCGGTGAGGGTCCGCCGCCCCTTGCGGTAGCGGTCCAGATGCTTGTCGAGCACCCGCGGATCCAGCACGCACAGCGGTGAGTTCTGCAGATACGTCCCGAGCGACGACGCGCGATGACGCTTCAGCTCGCGGTCCAGCAGCGTCAGGTCGAACGGCGCGTTCATCACGACCAGCGGGCGCCCGGCCGCGCACTGCTCGGCCAGCGCACGGGCTATCTCCTCCACCACCGGCGCCGGCCAGCGCCCGTTGCGCTGAAGGTGATCGTCGGTCAGGCCGTGGATCTCGGTCGCCCCAACGGGCACCGGTATCCCCGGATTCACCAGCCAGCGGGTGATGCGCAGTCGCCCGCCCGCCGTGTCCTGGACGACCAGGGCGGCCGAGACGATCCGGTCCCCCTCGACGTCGACTCCTGTTGTCTCGGTGTCAAAAGCGGCCAGCGGCCCCTCGTACCAGTGAGTCATCCCCGAACTCCTCGTGCCCGAACGGCAGATGGTGTGATTCCTCTGCCCGGTTCGGTGATACCCGCGCACTTTGCCTGGTACGCCGTTTGCGGGCGGCCCTGTGTGGTGACAACACAGGTGAGGGGAGCGGAAGTTGTCCGTCACCCCCGCACCGGAGAACCGATCGGCACAGCCCGGAAGGCACACGCAGCCATGGCGCTCGCGCAGCCCGAACCGAGCGGGCTGCTGTCCCAGCGGATCGAACCGCTGCGCGGCACACTCGCAACCACCGCCTGCATGGAGACCCTCCAGGTGGGCTATCTGCACGCGGTCGCGGCCGCGGCGGGGTGCTCCCTGTCGCAGCCCTTCCCCGACAACGGCATCGACTGGCACGTCAGCCACGGCGCCCCCGACCATGCTCTGGACGACGAAGTGACCATAAAGGTGCAGCTCAAATGCACCTACCAGATCCCGCCGCACCCGCCGGGACCGACGTTCGCCTTCACGCTCGACAACGCCCACCTCGTGAAGCTCGCCCGGACCCCCGTGTCGGTGCACAAGATCCTCGTCGTGATGATCGTGCCGCGCAGTCAGGACGACTGGCTGCGCGCCGGACACGACCGGCTCGACCTGCGGCACTGCTGCTACTGGGTCAATTTGGCCGGGCACGCGGTGACGGGCCGGCACCGGACCACCGTACGGATCCCGACCTCGCGCATCTTCGACGACCGGGCGCTCTGCGAGATCATGACCCGCGTAGGGGCGGGAGGGAGACCCTGATGCACCGGCCGATGGACGAGTACGTCAATGAAGCGATCCCGTCAGCCACCCGACCGCACCCCGCCGAATCCGCGGGGCCGTGGCCCGACGCTCCCCGGCCGCCCGGGGACATTCCCGATCCCGCCCGCGTCGACCCCGCGGTCCTCGGCGCCCTGCTCGGCCGGCACGGCTGGCGGCGCCGCGGCGGGGCGGCCGGGCGCTACAGCCGCTGGACCCCGCCGGGACCACCGGCCTCGCCCGGGGGCGGGACGAGCCTCCTGGTCCCCGACACCACCGCCTTCCCCGACAGCGAGGACCTCCTCGGCGAGGCGCTGACCGCGCTCGCCCGCAGTGCCGCACCCTCCGCCCGAGAGGTGCTGGTCTCCCTCGCCATACCCAGCGACGAGATCCGCTGGTGGCGCGAGGTCCCCGAACCGGTCGCGGGCGCGGCCGGCTGGGCGGGGGCGGAGCGGCTGCACACCGCCGCCCGGCAGATACTGCTCGCCGGGGCCCTCGCCGTACGCGGAAGCACGGGCTACCACGGCGCACGCCACCGCCGCAGGGCCCGGGCGGCGCTCGAAGGCATCCTCGTCGGTCCCGCTCCCGGTGGCCGGGAGCTCGCCGCGTTCGTGCCGGTCGAACCGGGCCGCGCCGTCGCTGTACGGCTCTACCAGGCCCTGCACGCCACCCGCGAGGCCGTGGACTACCAGCGGGCCACCGGCGGCTACGAAGCCTTCGACACGGCCGTCGAGGCAGGCGTCAGCCGGGAACTGACCGAGGCCGTGGTCGCACTCGTCCGGGGCTCGGAGGGGGCGCGGATCGCCCTGGAGTGGGCGCCCGCCGCCGGGACCCCCGAGGGCTGCCCGGCCCGCCCCGAGCCGGTGGAATTCTCACCGGGCGACCTGCCCGCCCTGCGCCGGGCGGGCGCCCGCTACCTCCGGGACGAGCCCGCCGTGACGGTACGGATCACCGGCGCCGTCGTCCGGATGCGCCGCCCGGCACCGCGCGGCGCCGGGATCGTGCGGCTGCGGGTGCTGGCGGGCGCCGAGGTGCCGCACGTACGGCTGGAGCTGGACGAGGAGGCGTACCGGATCGCCGGCCACGCCCACCTGGTGGGGCTGCCGATCCGGGTGGAGGGCAGGCTGGAGAGCCGCGGCGGCTTCCGGCGGCTGACCCGGACCTCGCACGTCGTGCCCGTGCAGGTCGACGAGGCGGAGCGGGACCGGATGATGAAGTCGCTCCAGGAGAACGTCGACCATTTCGAGGAGGCGTGCACCGGCGAGTAGCGGGGCGGAGGCCGCCGGGACCCGGCCCTTTCGCTAAGGGGGCCGTCGGCTCGGTACGATTCCCGTTGTGCCCACTATAGGGATGTGGGTACGCCCCCCTGAGTCAGGAGAGACCGGTGTCAGACGTCCGTGTGATCATCCAACGCGATTCCGAGCGGGAAGAGCGCGTGGTGACGACGGGCACTACGGCAGCCGAGCTCTTCCCCGGCGAGCGCACCGTCGTCGCCGCCCGGGTCGCCGGTGAGCTGAAGGACCTCGCGTACGTCGTCGCCGACGGCGAGGTCGTCGAGCCCGTCGAGGTCTCCTCCGAGGACGGCCTGAACATCCTGCGGCACTCCACCGCGCACGTGATGGCGCAGGCCGTGCAGCAGCTCTTCCCCGAGGCCAAGCTGGGCATCGGCCCGCCGGTCAAGGACGGCTTCTACTACGACTTCGACGTCGAGAAGCCGTTCACTCCCGAGGACCTCAAGGCCATCGAGAAGAAGATGCAGGAGATCCAGAAGCGGGGGCAGAAGTTCTCCCGCCGGGTCGTCACGGACGAGGCCGCCCGCGAGGAGCTGGCCGACGAGCCGTACAAGCTGGAGCTCATCGGCATCAAGGGCTCCGCGTCCACGGACGACGGCGCGGATGTCGAGGTGGGCGGCGGCGAGCTGACCATCTACGACAACCTCGACCCGAAGACCGGCGACCTGTGCTGGAAGGACCTCTGCCGGGGTCCGCACCTGCCGACCACCCGGTTCATCCCGGCGTTCAAGCTGATGCGCAACGCCGCGGCGTACTGGCGGGGCAGCGAGAGGAACCCGATGCTCCAGCGCATCTACGGCACCGCGTGGCCCACCAAGGACGAGCTGAAGGCCCACCTGGAGTTCCTGGAGGAGGCCGCCAAGCGCGACCACCGCAAGCTCGGCAATGAGCTGGACCTCTTCTCCTTCCCGGACGAGATCGGCCCCGGTCTTGCGGTCTTCCACCCCAAGGGCGGCATCATCCGCCGGGCCATGGAGGACTACTCGCGCCGGCGTCACGAGGAGGAGGGCTACGAGTTCGTCTACTCCCCGCACGCCACCAAGGGCAAGCTCTTCGAGAAGTCCGGCCACCTGGACTGGTACGCCGACGGCATGTACCCGCCCATGCAGCTCGACGACGGGGTGGACTACTACCTCAAGCCGATGAACTGCCCGATGCACAACCTGATCTTCGACGCGCGCGGGCGTTCCTACCGTGAACTGCCGCTGCGTCTCTTCGAGTTCGGCACGGTGTACCGGTACGAGAAGTCCGGCGTGGTGCACGGTCTGACCCGCTCGCGCGGCTTCACGCAGGACGACGCGCACATCTACTGCACCAAGGAGCAGATGGCGGAGGAGCTCGACCGTACGCTCACCTTCGTCCTGAACCTGCTCCGTGACTACGGTCTGACCGACTTCTACCTGGAGCTCTCCACCAAGGACCCGGAGAAGTTCGTCGGCTCCGACGAGATCTGGGAAGAGGCCACCGAGACGCTGCGCCAGGTCGCCGAGAAGCAGGGCCTGCCGCTGGTCCCGGACCCGGGCGGCGCCGCGTTCTACGGCCCGAAGATCTCGGTGCAGTGCAAGGACGCCATCGGCCGTACCTGGCAGATGTCGACCGTGCAGCTCGACTTCAACCTGCCGGAGCGCTTCGACCTGGAGTACACCGGCCCGGACGGAACCAAGCAGCGCCCGGTCATGATCCACCGTGCCCTGTTCGGCTCCATCGAGCGCTTCTTCGCGGTGCTCCTGGAGCACTACGCGGGTGCGTTCCCGGTGTGGCTGGCCCCGGTCCAGGCGGTCGGCATCCCGATCGGCGACGCGCACATCCCGTACCTCCAGGAGTTCGCGGCCAAGGCCAGGAAGAAGGGGCTGCGGGTCGAGGTGGACGCCTCCTCGGACCGGATGCAGAAGAAGATCCGGAACCAGCAGAAGGCCAAGGTGCCCTTCATGATCATCGCGGGCGACGAGGACATGGCCAACGGCGCCGTCTCCTTCCGCTACCGCGACGGATCGCAGGAGAACGGCATCCCGGTCGAGGACGCCATCGCCAAGATCCAGAAGGCCGTCGAGGACCGCGTCCAGGTCTGACAGGCACGTGACGAGAGGCCCCCGGAGAGCTACCTGCCCTCCGGGGGCCTCTTCTCGTCCTCCCGGGTGAACACCTGCAACAGCCACGACGAGAACGACCCCGTCACGGCCCCCAGCAGCGCCAGCCCGCAGGCCATCAGGCCCGACGCCACGACCCTGCCGCCCGTCGTGACCGGAACCGTGTCCCCGTACCCCACGGTCGTGAGTGTCTCGCACGCCCACCACACCGCGTCACCGAAGGTACGGATCGAAGCCCCCGGCGCCGTGTGTTCCTGGTTGTAGACGGCCAGCGCGGCGGAGAAGCCGAGCAGCAGGGCGGTCGCTCCGGCGTAGGCGATCACGCGCGCGTACAGGTTCAGCCGCGGCCGCTCCCGGCGACGCTGGACCGCGGTGTAGACCCGGATCAGGCGCAGCGGCCGCAGCAGCGGAAGCAGCAGCACCACCGTGTCCAGCCAGTGCACCCGGACGAAGCGGCGGCCGAGGCCGCTGAGCCGGAGCCGTACGGCGTAGTCCGCGACGAAGACCAGCCAGGTGGCGCCGACCAGGGTGAGGGCGAGCTCCCGCCAGGGCTCCGCGTCCTCGGGGGCGAGGACGCGGACCGCGTAGCCGAGCAGGAAGAGCAGCGAGGCGCCGAAGAGTGGCACTTCCGTACGTTGCTCCCAGCGCCGGAAGCGAAGAGGGGCGGAGTCGGCGGACTGGTCGCTCATCGCCTCAGCATCGCCGTACGCCGACGGGTGTGGCCCCGGCGACACGCACCCCGGGAGTGAAGCAATATGCTGATCGCCATGACGAGTGAGCCGGAGCAGCAGATCGGAGTGGGGACGCCCGACGCGTTCCAGCGCCTGTGGACGCCCCACCGGATGGCGTACATCCAGGGCGAGAACAAGCCGACCGGTCCGGAGGCCGGCGACGGCTGTCCGTTCTGCGGGATCCCGTCGAATTCGGACGAGGACGGGCTCGTCGTCGCGCGTGGCAAGCATGTCTATGCCGTACTGAATCTCTATCCGTACAACGGCGGGCATCTGATGGTGGTGCCGTACCGGCACGTCGCCGACTACACGGAGCTGGACGGCCCGGAGACCATGGAGCTGGCCGATTTCACCAAGCGGGCGATGGTGGCTCTGCGGACGGCCTCGGGGGCGCACGGTTTCAACATCGGTATGAACCAGGGTTCGGTGGCGGGGGCCGGCATCGCGGCCCATCTGCACCAGCATCTGGTGCCGCGCTGGGGTGGCGACACCAACTTCATGCCGGTGGTCGGGCACACCAAGGTGCTGCCGCAGCTGCTCGCCGACACGCGCAAGATGCTGGCCGACGCCTGGCCGGTCGGCTGATCCCGGCAGTCGCTTCCGCGTGGGCCGCCCCGGCTTCTGCTTCCTGCCGGGGCGGCCTTCGCCTGTCCGGGCGGCCGCCTGCGCGTCGCGCGGATCGGCCTACGCGTCGTACAGGTCGGCCTTGCGCGGGGTCGGGTCCTGTACCAGGCCGCTCAGTACCATCGAGCGGTTGTCGAAGCGCTCGGTGTCGACGCCGTTCTCCTGGAGGACGCGCAGTGCGGCGCTGTGGACGGCGCGCAGGACGGGCGTCGCGGCGCGCATCGCGTCGTCCGCCATGAAGCGGTGGCGCCACGGCTTCTCGGCCCAGGCATGCCGCAGGCCGAACGGCTCGGGCAGGGCGATCTTGCCGCCCAGGTAGTCCAGGAGCGGCGGGTACCAGGTGAACGGGGCGCGCAGGGCGAGGCGAACGACCTCGCTGGATTCGACCAGCGGGAGGGTGATGTCGCGGGTCTCCCAGAACCGGACGGTCTTGTTGACCGTCTTGGTCTTGGCCGCGGGCTTGCTGGTGAAGAGAGAGTGGACCGGGCCGAGGGCGTGTCCGGTGACTTCGATGCGCAGCGTCTCGTGGAGCACCGTGACCGTGATCATCATCGTGATGACCAACTGGCCGTCCCAGAGGGTGAACTGGACGCCCAGATAGTGCCGGTCACCGCTGCCGAACTGCTGGTGGTTGCAGATCCGCTGTATCTCGTGCGGCTTGACCTGGAAGGTGGCGACGTCCTCGCCCTCGGGGCGGGAGACCGAGTCGGCGTTCTCCCCGACGGGGGACACGATCCAGTGGGTGACCGACGGGGTGGGGAACCCCCCGGTGTTCAGCGGGCCGCGCTCCAGCACCTTGAGCTGGTCGTGGATGGCCCGTATCAGGTCCCAGCTGCGGAACTGGTGGAACTCCTTGCCGGGATCCTTGGGGACGAGCTCTTCGGCGAGCTGCCAGCTGCCCCAGCGGGTGCCCATGCCGAGGATTCCCTTGGGGCCCGCGTAGAAGACCGAGTTGGACTGCTGCTCGGCGGAGAGCTTCTCCAGGCCCTGGCGGAGCGCCTCGCGGGAGGTCTCGTTGGGGTTCTTCGGCACGGCCTCGGGGATCTTGGCGATGACGCCGCCGCCGGAGAGCAGCCCTTCCCAACGGGCGCGCATGTCCTTGGCGGAGGACTCGGCGATCCGTTTGGCGACGTACCAGCCGATGACGGGGGCGATGATCATCACGCGGACGTAGAGCGCCAGGAACCCGCTGAGCGGCAGCTTGACCAGGAAGATCAGCGCCACGATGCCGATGATCGGGAGCAGGGCGCTGCCCAGGGCGGAGAGGGCCTTGTCCTTGGTGCCGCCGAGGGAGTCGCGCAGGCGGAACGCGAGGACCCACAGGATCATGCCCGGCAGGAAGAGGAAGCCGAACAGGGCGGTGACCGCGGTGAGTTTGGCGTCGCGGCTCTTGCGGAGACGGGTCGCGGACAGGCAGTGCTCGACGACGGTCTGCGGGTCGGTCCCGAAGGACTGGATGAGGGCCTTGCGGGCGCCCCCCAGCATGCGTTCCTGGACGGCGCGGGAGAATGCCTCGCCGAGATTGGGCTTGAAGTAGTCGGACTTGAAGAGCTTGGAACGGCCCACCTTGACTTCGGACTTGTGCCACTCGCTGTTGGCGTCAAGGATCTTCTCCACCGGGCTGTCGCGGTACGCGGCAGAGGCGAGGGCGTTCGTCGCCACCGCCTGCCCGCCCGAACCCTGGAGCGGGATCTGCGCTCCGGGAGAGAAATCGAATCCGTCGCTGGCCACTGTCGCCCCCACTCGCCGCCGAGGAACTGCTCCTGCGGCTGTTTCCCAACTGCCGTGCCCGGCACACCTTCTGAGCTGGGACCAAAGCGTATCGTCCGGATCGCTACGCCGCCCGCCCCTGTGGACAAAGGCGGGCGGCATGGCTGATCAGGAGTCGTTCGGGTTGTTCTCCCGCTGCCCCCGGACGCGTTCGGCGAGCTGCGGGGGCATGGCTTCGTGCCGGGCGTACGCCCGGTCGAACCGCCCGGCGCCATGGGAGAGGGAGCGCAGGTCGACCGCGTACCTGCCGATCTCCAGTTCGGGGACCTCGGCCCGTACGAGGGTGCGGCCGGAGCCGGACTGTTCGGTTCCGATCACTCGGCCGCGCCGCCCGGACAGATCGCTCATCACCGGCCCGACATAGTCGTCGGGGACCAGGACCTGGATCTCGGCGACGGGTTCGAGCAGCTGGATGCGGGTGTCCTCGGCGGCCTCGCGCAGGGCCAGCGCGCCCGCGGTCTGGAACGCCGCGTCGGAGGAGTCCACCGAGTGCGACTTGCCGTCCCGCAGAGTGATGCGTACATCGACGAGCGGATGTCCGGCCGCGACTCCGCGGGCGGCCTGGGCGCGCACGCCCTTCTCGACGGACGGGATGAACTGACGGGGCACCGCTCCGCCGACCACCTTGTCGACGAATTCGATGCCCGACCCCGGAGGCAGTGGCTCCACGTCGATCTCGCAGATGGCGTACTGGCCGTGGCCGCCGGACTGTTTCACATGCCGGCCGCGCCCGGTCGACGGGGCGGCGAAGGTCTCGCGGAGCGACACCTTGTGCGGTACGGCGTCCACCTGGACGCCGTAGCGGCTGCGCAGCCGGTCCAGTGCCACGTCCTGGTGGGCCTCGCCGAGGCACCACAGGACCACCTGGTGGGTGTCCTGATTCTGTTCGAGGCGCATGGTCGGGTCCTCGGCGACCAGCCGGGAGAGCCCCTGGGAGAGCTTGTCCTCGTCCGCCTTGCTGTGTGCCTCGATGGCGAGCGGCAGCAGCGGGTCCGGCGTGGTCCAGGGGTCCATCAGCAGTGGTAGGTCCCGGTCGGACAGGGTGTCCCCGGTCTCGGCGCTGCCCAGTTTGGCGACGCAGGCCAGATCTCCCGCCCCGCATTCGGTGAGCGGGCGCTGGTGCTTGCCGAAGGGGGAGGAGAGCGCGCCGATCCGTACCTCGGCCTCGTGGAAGGGGCGGGTCTCGTGGCCGGGGTCGGTGAGGCCGTGGCCGAACACATGGATGGTCTCGTCGGGACGCAGGGTGCCCGAGAAGACACGTACGAGCGAGACCCGGCCGACGTACGGGTCGGAAGCCGTCTTGACCACCTCGGCGACGAGCGGGCCGTCCGGGTCGCAGGTCAGGACCGGTCGCGACGCCCCGTGCAGAGGGGTGACCTCGGGGAGCGGGCGCTCCAGCGGGGTCGGGAAGCCGCCGGTGATCAGGTCCAGGAGCTCGACGGTGCCGATGCCCTGGCGGGCACCCGCGGCGGCGGGGGCCGCAGTGAGGACGGGGTGGAAGGCCCCGCGGGCCACGGCGCGCTCCAGGTCGTCGATGAGTGTCTTGATATCGATCTCGGCCCCGCCGAGGTAGCGGTCCATCAGGGTCTCGTCCTCGCTCTCGGCGATGATCCCCTCGATGAGCCGGTTGCGGGCCTCCTGGAGCGTCGGCCGCTGGGCCTCCCCGGGCGGGTTCTCCTGCCGTTCGCCCGAGGAGTAGTCGAAGACCCGCTGGGTGAGGAGTCCGGTGAGCCCGGTGAGCGGGGCGTGTCCGTCGGCGCCCTCGGGGCCGAGGACGGGCAGATAGAGCGGAAGTACGGCGTCGGGGTCGTCGCCGCCGAAGATCTCGCCGCAGATCCGGGTCATCTCGTCGAACGAGGTGCGTGCCGTGTCCAGGTGGGTGACGACGATGGCGCGCGGCATGCCGACGGCCGCGCATTCCTCCCACACGGCGCGGGTGGCGCCCGCCACCGCGTCGGCCTCCTGGGCCGCGGACACGATGAACAGGGCCGCGTCCGCTGCCCGCAGACCGGCCCTGAGCTCCCCGACGAAATCGGCGTAGCCGGGGGTGTCCAGCAGATTGATCCGGTACCCGCCCCATTCGACGGGGACCAGGGAGAGCTGTACGGAACGCTGCTGGCGGTGTTCGATCTCGTCGTAGTCGGAGACGGTGGCACCGTCCTCGACCCGGCCGGCCCGGTTGACGGCGCCCGCGGTGAGGGCGAGGGCCTCGACGAGCGTGGTCTTTCCGGAGCCGCTGTGGCCGACCAGCACCACATTCCGTACGGATGAGGGCCGGCCGGCCGTCGTTGCCCTGCCGGCGGCCCCGGTGTGTGCGTGTGCCTTGTCGCCCATGATGCGTGCCTCCCAGGTAGTGGCGCGGAGCGGAAGAAAGCCGACGCGATGTGGGGAGAGAGGTGTACGGGCACTGAAGAGCCGCCGCGGCGGCTACGGCGACGCCCGCGGTAATTCGAGCTTTCCACTCGGGCCAGGTCGCGTCCATACATGGCACGGCGCCGCGCGAGGCCGGGTGCCCGGACGGTGGAGTCCGGCGGGCGTGACTACGATGGGCCAGCCGGTGGCCGAAGGGGCCGCTCGGCCCACCGACCCTCGGGAAGGCCATGCTGAACAAGTACGCGCGTGCATTTTTTACGCGTGTCCTCACACCGTTCGCCGCGCTGCTGCTCCGTCTCGGCGTGAGCCCTGACGCGGTCACTCTGATCGGTACGGCCGGGGTGGTGGCAGGTGCGCTGGTCTTCTTCCCGATGGGGGAGTTCTTCTGGGGCACGATCGTCATCACGATCTTCGTCTTCTCCGACCTCGTCGACGGCAACATGGCCCGGCAGGCCGGTATCTCCAGCCGCTGGGGCGCGTTCCTGGACTCGACCCTGGACCGGGTCGCCGACGGCGCGATCTTCGGCGGATTCGCGCTCTGGTATGCGGGCAGCGGCGACGACAACGTGCTCTGTGCGGTCGCGATCTTCTGCCTGGCCAGCGGCCAGGTGGTCTCGTACACGAAGGCGCGCGGCGAGTCGATCGGGCTGCCGGTCGCGGTCAACGGTCTCGTGGAGCGTGCCGAGCGGCTGGTGATCTCGCTGGTCGCGGCCGGATTCGCAGGTCTCCACAAGTTCGGTGTCCCCGGGATCCAGGTCCTGCTGCCGATCGCGCTGTGGATCGTCGCCGTGGGCAGCCTGGTGACGCTCGTGCAGCGGGTCGTGACCGTGCGCCGCGAGTCCGCGGAGGCCGATGCGGCCGAGGCCGCCGCCGCGGGCCCGGGGAGCGGGACCGCACAGTGAGCGACGACCCGGGGGACACGCGCACCGGTCTGCAGGACCGGCTGACCGACGGGCTGTACGGGCTCGGCTGGACCGCCGTCAAGAAACTCCCCGAACCGGTCGCCCGGGCGCTCTTCCGTACCATCGCCGACCAGGTCTGGAAGCGGCGCGGCAAGAGCGTGCTGCGGCTGGAGTCGAATCTGGCACGGGTCGTCCCCGAGGCGTCACCGGCCCGGCTCGCCGAGCTCTCCAAGGCCGGGATGCGCTCGTACATGCGCTACTGGATGGAGTCGTTCCGGCTGCCCACCTGGAGCCCGGCGCGGATCAAGGCCTCCATAGAGGTGACCGACGCGCACCGGCTGACCGATGGTCTCGGCGCCGGCCGCGGTGTCGTCCTCGCCCTGCCGCACCTGGGGAACTGGGACCTGGCGGGAGCCTGGGTCACCACCGATCTCAAGGTGCCCTTCACCACGGTCGCCGAGCGGCTCAAGCCCGAGACGCTGTACGACCGGTTCGTGGCCTACCGCGAGGGGCTCGGCATGGAGGTGCTGCCGCACAGCGGCGGCGCGGCCTTCGGCACCCTGGCGAGGCGGCTGCGCGCGGGCGGGCTGGTCTGTCTGGTCGCCGACCGAGATCTGTCCGCCTCCGGTGTCGAGGTGACGTTCTTCGGCGACACCGCGCGGATGCCCGCCGGGCCCGCGCTGCTGGCCCAGCAGACCGGGGCACTGCTGCTGCCGGTCACGCTCAGCTATGACGAGACGCCCGTGATGAAGGCGCGCATCCACCCACCGGTCGAGATGCCCGAGTCAGGCGACCGCACGGAGAAGACGTCCTCCATGACACAGGCGCTGGCCGATGCCTTCGCCGTCGGAATCGCCGACCATCCGGAGGACTGGCACATGCTGCAACGGCTCTGGCTCGCCGATCTGGAGACCCGGGAGGACCGGACGTGAAGATCGGCATCGTCTGCCCCTACTCCTGGGACGTACCGGGCGGTGTGCAGTTCCACATCCGTGACCTGGCCGAACATCTGATCCGGCTGGGACACCAGGTGTCGGTACTGGCGCCCGCCGACGACGAGACACCGCTGCCGCCGTACGTGGTGTCGGCGGGCCGTGCCGTGCCCGTCCCGTACAACGGCTCCGTCGCCCGGCTGAACTTCGGCTTCCTCTCGGCCGCCCGGGTGCGCCGCTGGCTGCACGACGGCACCTTCGACGTGATCCACATCCATGAGCCGACCTCGCCCTCGCTGGGGCTGCTCGCCTGCTGGGCCGCGCAGGGGCCTATCGTCGCCACGTTCCACACGTCCAACCCGCGCTCCCGGGCCATGATCGCGGCGTACCCGATCCTGCAGCCGGCACTGGAGAAGATCAGTGCGCGCATCGCGGTGAGCGAGTACGCGCGACGCACCCTGGTCGAGCACCTGGGCGGCGACGCGGTCGTCATCCCGAACGGGGTCGATGTCGGCTTCTTCGCCGCCGCCGAGCCCAAGGCCGAGTGGCAGGGGGGAACGATCGGCTTCATCGGGCGCATCGACGAGCCCCGCAAGGGCCTGCCGGTCCTGATGAGGGCGTTGCCCGCGATCCTCGCCGCCCGCCCGGACACCCGGCTGCTGGTGGCCGGCCGGGGCGACGAGGAGGAGGCCGTCGCCTCGCTGCCCGAGGCGATGCGCGAGCGGGTCGAGTTCCTCGGCATGGTGAGCGACGAGGACAAGGCCCGGCTGCTTCGCAGCGTCGATGTGTACGTCGCGCCCAACACGGGCGGCGAGAGCTTCGGGATCATCCTGGTCGAGGCCATGTCGGCCGGCGCTCCGGTCCTCGCCAGCGATCTGGACGCGTTCGCGCAGGTGCTGGACCTGGGCGCGGCGGGCGAACTCTTCGTCAACGAGGACGCGGACGCGCTGGCCGCCGCGGCGATCCGGCTGCTCGGCGACCCGGAGCGGCGTACGGAGCTGCGCGAGCGGGGCGCCGCGCATGTGCGCCGGTTCGACTGGTCGACGGTCGGGGCGGACATCCTCGCGGTGTACGAGACGGTGACGGACGGCGCGGCCTCGGTGGCGGCCGACGAACGCACGGGCCTGCGCGCACGGTTCGGGCTGGCGCGGGAGTAGCCGGTCCGGTCACGGGGCCCGGGGCCGGACGGCGACGCCGTCCGCGCCTCGACGGTAGCCTTGCCGCCCGTGATCGAAACCCTCATCTGGATCGCCGTCGCGATCGTCGCGATCGGTATGTACCTCAGCTGGACCGCCGGACGGCTGGACCGGCTGCACACCCGCATCGACGCCGCACGGGCCGCCCTCGACGCGCAACTTCTGCGCCGTGCGTCGGTCACCCAGGAACTGGCCACGTCCGGGGTCCTCGACCCGGCCGCTTCCATCGTCCTGTACGAGGCCGCGCACGCCGCCCGCCAGGCCGAGGGCGAGCACCGCGAGGTCGCGGAGAGCGAACTGAGCGCCGCGCTGCGGGCGGTCTTCGGCGAGACGGCGCAGGTGGAGACCGTGAAGGAGATCCCCGGCGGTGAGGAGGCGGCGTCCGAGCTCGCCGCCGCCGTGCGCCGCGTCCCGATGGCCCGGCGGTTCCACAACGACTCGGTGCGAGCGGCGCGCGCACTGCGCCGGCACCGCAAGGTGCGGTGGTTCCGGCTGGCCGGCCACGCCCCGTTCCCGCTGGCCTTCGAGATGGACGACGAACCCCCGGTGGCCCTCGCGGACCGCCCCGTCAGCTGACCGGACGGCTCCATTAGCGCGTGACGGGGGCCACATCTTCTTCCGTGCGCGTTCAGAACGATCCACCGGCCTTCCATTGGCCCTTGCAGTGGACTGTTCCCGGAGAGTTTGCTCAGCACTGCACCAACCAGCGCTTTTCGGCAACTTTTTCTCCGAGTGAGGTCGATCCATGTCCACGCTTCCCACCACCCCGCAGTCCGCAGACTCCCCGGCCACCGGCACCGCGCGCGTCAAGCGCGGCATGGCCGAGCAGCTCAAGGGCGGCGTGATCATGGACGTCGTCGACGCAGAGCAGGCGAAGATCGCCGAGGATGCGGGCGCGGTGGCCGTCATGGCCCTGGAGCGGGTGCCGGCCGACATCCGCAAGGACGGCGGCGTGGCCCGGATGTCGGACCCGAACATGATCGAGGAGATCATCGAGGCCGTCTCCATCCCGGTGATGGCGAAGTCCCGTATCGGCCACTTCGTCGAGGCCCAGGTCCTGCAGTCCCTCGGAGTCGACTACATCGACGAGTCCGAGGTCCTCACCCCGGCCGACGAGGTCAACCACAGCGACAAGTTCGCCTTCACCACCCCATTCGTCTGCGGCGCCACCAACCTGGGCGAGGCCCTGCGCCGGATCGCCGAGGGCGCGGCCATGATCCGCTCGAAGGGCGAGGCCGGCACCGGGAACGTCGTCGAGGCGGTCCGTCACCTGCGCCAGATCAAGAACGAGATCGCCCGCCTGCGTGGCTACGACAACAACGAGCTGTACGCCGCCGCCAAGGAGCTCCGCGCCCCGTACGAGCTGGTCAAGGAGGTCGCAGAGCTCGGCAAGCTGCCCGTCGTGCTCTTCTCCGCGGGCGGTGTCGCCACCCCCGCCGACGCCGCGCTGATGCGCCAGCTCGGCGCCGAGGGCGTCTTCGTCGGCTCCGGCATCTTCAAGTCCGGCGACCCGGCCAAGCGCGCCGCCGCGATCGTGAAGGCCACCACCTTCTACGACGACCCGAAGATCATCGCGGACGCTTCCCGGAACCTGGGCGAGGCCATGGTCGGCATCAACTGCGACACCCTGCCCGAGGCCGAGCGCTACGCCAACCGTGGCTGGTAATCACCGATGAGCGACACCCCTGTGATCGGAGTCCTGGCTCTCCAGGGCGACGTACGGGAACACCTGATCGCCCTGGCCTCGGCTGACGCCCTGGCCAGGCCGGTCCGGCGTCCCGAGGAACTCGCCGAGGTCGACGGCCTGGTCATTCCCGGTGGCGAGTCCACCACGATGTCCAAGCTGGCTTCCCTGTTCGGCATGCTGGAACCGCTGCGCGAGCGGGTACGGGACGGAATGCCGGTCTACGGCACCTGCGCCGGAATGATTCTGCTCGCCGACAAGATCCTCGACCCGCGCTCGGGCCAGGAGACGGTCGGCGGGATCGACATGATCGTGCGCCGCAACGCCTTCGGGCGGCAGAACGAGTCCTTCGAGGCGGCCGTCGAGGTCGCCGGCATCGAGGACGGTCCCGTGGAGGGCGTGTTCATCCGCGCCCCCTGGGTGGAATCGGTCGGCGCGCAGGCCAAGGTCGTGGCGGAACACGGAGGCCACATCGTCGCCGTACGTCAGGGAAACGCCCTGGCTACGTCATTCCACCCGGAATTGACCGGAGACCATCGCGTTCACGCGCTGTTCGTGGACATGGTGCGCGCAGTCGGCTGACTCGATCCCGGTAGGATCTCTCGGGTTCGAATCGTTTTTGGTGACGCGAAGGAGAAGGCAGATGTCCGGCCACTCTAAATGGGCTACGACGAAGCACAAGAAGGCCGTGATTGATGCCAAGCGCGGCAAGCTCTTCGCGAAGCTGATCAAGAACATCGAGGTCGCGGCCCGCACCGGCGGTGTGGACCCCGAGGGAAACCCCACCCTCGTGGACGCGATCCAGAAGGCGAAGAAAAGCTCCGTTCCGAACAAGAACATCGACTCCGCGGTCAAGCGCGGTGGCGGTCTCGAAGCGGGCGGCGTCGACTACCAGACGATCATGTACGAGGGTTACGGCCCGAACGGTGTCGCGGTGCTCATCGAGTGCCTCACCGACAACCGCAACCGTGCCGCGTCCGACGTGCGTGTCGCGATGACCCGCAACGGGGGTTCGATGGCCGACCCGGGTTCGGTCTCGTACCTCTTCAACCGCAAGGGCGTCGTCATCGTCCCCAAGGGCGAGCTGACCGAGGACGACGTCCTGGGTGCCGTGCTCGACGCGGGCGCCGAGGAGGTCAACGACCTCGGTGACACGTACGAGGTCGTCAGCGAGGCCACCGACATGGTCGCGGTCCGCACCGCGCTCCAGGAGGCCGGCATCGACTACGACTCCGCCGAGGCCAACTTCCTGCCCACCATGCAGGTCGAGCTGGACGAGGAAGGCGCGCGCAAGATCTTCAAGCTGATCGACGCGCTGGAGGACAGCGACGACGTGCAGAACGTCTTCGCCAACTTCGACGTCTCGGACGAGGTCATGGAGAAGGTCGACGCCTGAGCCGCGCTCAGCACAGCCTTCACGGACGGGCCGACGGGGACACACCCCGTCGGCCCGTCGCATTGTCAGTGCGAGCCGATAGCCTGCGGGAACAGTTGACCGATAGGTACGGAAGGGGCGTCCCATGCGGGTGCTGGGCGTGGACCCGGGGCTGACCCGGTGCGGTGTCGGCGTCGTCGAAGGCGTCGCCGGCCGCCCCTTGACGATGCTCGGCGTCGGCGTCGTCCGCACCCCGGCCGTTGCGGAGCTCGGTCACCGGCTGGTCGCCATCGAGCGCGGCATCGAGGAATGGCTCGACGAGCACCGGCCCGAATTCGTCGCCGTGGAGCGGGTGTTCAGCCAGCACAACGTCCGTACGGTCATGGGCACCGCCCAGGCCAGTGCCGTCGCCATGCTCTGCGCGTCGCGCCGCGGCATCCCCGTCGCCCTGCACACCCCCAGCGAGGTCAAGGCGGCGGTCACGGGCAGCGGCCGCGCCGACAAGGCACAGATCGGTGCGATGGTCACCCGGCTGCTGCGGCTCGACGCCCCGCCGAAACCGGCCGACGCGGCCGACGCCCTCGCCCTCGCCATCTGCCACATCTGGCGCGCCCCCGCCGTCAACCGCCTCCAGCAGGCGCACGCGGCAGCCGCCGCGGCCCGCACCCCGCGGGTTCCCCGTACACCCGCAGTTCCCGTCCGGAAGGTCCCCCGATGATCGCCTTCGTCAGCGGCCCCGTGGCCGCACTCGCCCCGACCACGGCCGTGATCGAGGTCGGCGGCATCGGCATGGCCGTCCAGTGCACGCCGAACACCCTCGCCGGCCTCCGGATCGGCAAGGAGGCCAGGCTCGCCACCTCCCTCGTCGTACGGGAGGACTCGCTCACCCTCTACGGCTTCGCCGACGACGACGAGCGGCAGGTCTTCGAGCTGCTCCAGACCGCCAGCGGGGTCGGGCCCCGGCTCGCCCAGGCCATGCTCGCCACCCACAGCCCGGACGCCCTGCGTACCGCGGTCGCCATGGGTGACGAGAAGGCGCTCACCGCTGTCTCCGGCATCGGCAAGAAGGGCGCGCAGAAACTCCTCCTCGAACTGAAGGACAGACTCGGCGAGCCCGTCGGCGCCCACATCGGCCGCCAGGGCATCGGCACCGCCGTCACCACCTCCTGGCGCGATCAGCTGCAGGCCGCCCTGATCGGCCTCGGCTACGCCACCCGCGAGGCCGACGAGGCGGTCACCGCCGTCGCCCCCCAGGCCGAGGCGGCCATCGCGGAGGGCGGGCAGGCGCCCGTGCCGCAGCTGCTGCGTGCCGCACTCCAGACCCTCAACCGCGCGCGCTGACCGGAGCGCGACACCCCGGGGACACCCCCGACGCCGGGCCGGGCACCGCACGGCACCGAAACACCCGAGGCGGGACAGACTGAATGAACTGGGACGAGACCGGACCCGACACCGACGAGCGGCTCGACGAGCGCCTCGTCCAGGCAGACGCGGACGGTGAGGACACCGCGGTCGAAGCGGCGCTGCGGCCGAAGGACCTCGACGAGTTCGTCGGCCAGGAGAAGGTGCGCGAACAGCTCGACCTGGTCCTCAAGGCGGCCCGGGCCCGCGGCGCCACCGCCGACCACGTCCTGCTCTCCGGCGCCCCCGGCCTCGGCAAGACCACCCTCTCCATGATCATCGCGGCCGAGATGGGCGCGCCGATCCGGATCACCTCCGGTCCCGCCATCCAGCATGCGGGTGATCTTGCCGCGATCCTCTCCTCCCTCCAGGAGGGCGAGGTCCTCTTCCTCGACGAGATCCACCGCATGTCGCGGCCGGCCGAGGAGATGCTCTACATGGCGATGGAGGACTTCCGGGTCGACGTCATCGTCGGCAAGGGCCCCGGCGCCACCGCCATCCCGCTGGAACTGCCGCCCTTCACCCTGGTCGGCGCGACCACCAGGGCCGGACTGCTGCCGCCGCCGCTGCGCGACCGCTTCGGCTTCACCGGCCACATGGAGTTCTACGCCCCCACCGAGCTGGAACGCGTCATCCACCGCTCCGCCCGCCTCCTCGACGTGGAGATAGACGCGGACGGCGCCGCCGAGATCGCCGGCCGCTCCCGAGGCACCCCCCGTATCTCCAACCGGCTGCTGCGCCGCGTCCGGGACTACGCCCAGGTCAAGGCCGACGGACGGATCGACCGCCCGGTCGCCGCGGCGGCCCTCGGGGTGTACGAGGTCGACGCCCGCGGCCTCGACCGGCTCGACCGCGCGGTGCTCGGCGCCCTGCTGAAGCTCTTCGGCGGCGGCCCCGTGGGGCTGTCCACCCTCGCGGTCGCCGTGGGGGAGGAGCGCGAGACCGTCGAGGAGGTCGCGGAGCCCTTCCTGGTCCGGGAAGGGCTGCTGGCCAGGACCCCGCGGGGGCGGGTCGCGACCCCCGCGGCCTGGGCCCACCTGGGTCTCGTACCTCCGCAGCAAGGCGGAAAGGGACAACAGGGCCTGTTCGGGGCGTGATGTGTCACAGGTTGACCGGGGCAGGAACCACAGGGCGGCGTTGGGCGTTGTTCCATCGATGCGGACTCGCTTAGACTCCGCCGATGCCGCCCTTAAAGGTCGGTGTACCCACCCCCGTAGATACAGGCCGCCTTCCAACGCGGTCGTGCGAAGGAAACTCGTCCCGTGAATCCCGTGACTCTCCTCCCCTTCATCGTGCTCATCGGGGCCATGTTCCTGATGACGCGGTCCGCCAAGAAGAAGCAGGCGGCCGCCGCCCAGATGCGCAACGAGATGCAGCCCGGCACCGGCGTCCGGACGATCGGGGGCATGTACGCCACCGTCAAGGAGCTGCACGACGACACGGTTCTCCTTGAGATCGCGCCCGGCGTCCACGCCATCTACGCCAAGAACGCCATCGGCGCCGTCCTCGACGACGCGGAGTACAACCGCATCGTCCACGGCGACGACGAGACCGGCCTCGACCTCGACGGCACGGTCGTCCCGGACGACGCCTCCTCGCTGACCGAGGCCGACGCCGACGAGGACGTCTCGGACGACGCCCGGATCGACCTGGGCAAGAAGGCCGAGGACGCCGAGCCGAAGGACGCCGAGTCCGCCAAGAAGTCCGAGGGCAAGGACGACGGCGAGGCCGACGCGAAGTAACCCACGCCCGGGGATGCCGTGAGCCCACCGGCATCCGGCATTCCCCGGAACGTGCGATCTTCTGCGGGGCGGGTCCCCACTACACTTCGTGGCCGCTCGGGCGCGTACCCGGCGCGGGGCGGTTGGACAGGGAGAAACGAGAAGGTGGCAGCACCGAAGAAGAGCCGAGGGCCGGCCGGCGGTCAGGGCAGGCCGGGGCGTTCCCTGGCTCTGATCCTGATCGCCATGGTCGCGCTCACCGGCGGGATGTTCCTGGCCGATCAGCCGACCCCACGGCTGGGCATCGACCTGGCGGGTGGCACCTCGATCACGCTCGAGGCGAAGAGCGAGCCGGGCCAGGAATCGGCGGTCAACAAGACCAACATGGACACGGCGGTCCAGATCATGGAACGCCGTGTCAATGGTCTTGGTGTCTCCGAGGCCGAGGTCCAGACACAGGGCGATCGCAACATCATCGTCAATATCCCCAAGGGCACGAACTCCGCCCAGGCCCGGGAGCAGGTCGGCACCACGGCCAAGCTCTACTTCCGGCCGGTGCTGACCGTCGCCCAGGGCACGCCCACTCCGATGCCCAGCGCCTCGCCGTCCGGCAAGCCCACCCCGTCCGGCAGCCCCAGCGCCCCCACCGCCGACAAGGGGAAGACGTCGGCGAAGCCGAGCGCGAGCGCCACCACCCAGGGCCGCGCGGTCACCGGCGCCCTCAAGGCCGACTCCACGCCGACCCCCAAGGCGAGCACCACGCCGAAGGCCGACACCACGCCGTCGGCATCCGCCGCCGACGAGGCCGCCGCGGCCAAGCTGCAGAAGCAGTTCGCGGCGCTCGACTGCTCCAGCAAGGCTTCCCGCGCCGAGGCCGCACGGGGCGCCAAGCCCACTGACACGGTCGTCGCATGCAGCTCCGAGGGTGACGCGAAGTACGTCCTCGGCCCGTCCGAGGTGTCCGGCACCGAGGTCGACAACGCCAAGGCCGGCTTCGACCAGCAGCGCGGCATGTGGATCGTCAACATGGAGTTCACCAAGCAGGGCTCCAAGCAGTTCCAGACGATCACCAAGAAGCTCTCCGCGCAGCCGTCCCCGCAGAACCAGTTCGCCATCGCCCTGGACGGCGAAGTCGTCTCCGCGCCCCAGGTGAACACCACGCTCAGCGGCAGCGCCGAGATCTCCGGCAGCTTCACTCAGCAGTCCGCCGAGGACCTGGCCAACGTGCTCTCCTACGGTGCGCTCCCGCTTTCCTTCAAAGAGGCGAGCGTCACCACCGTCACCGCCGCGCTCGGCGGCGAGCAGCTCCAGGCGGGTCTGATCGCCGGTGCCATCGGTCTGGCCCTCGTGGTCATCTACCTGGTGGCCTACTACCGGGGCCTCGCGCTCATCGCGCTCCTGAGCCTCTTGGTCTCCGGCATCCTGACCTACACGATCATGTCGCTGCTCGGCCCGGCCATCGGCTTCGCGCTGAACCTGCCGGCGGTCTGTGGCGCCATCGTGGCCATCGGTATCACCGCGGACTCCTTCATCGTGTACTTCGAGAGAGTCCGCGACGAGATCCGCGACGGCCGCACGCTCCGCCCGGCCGTCGAGCGGGCCTGGCCGCGCGCCCGGCGCACCATCCTGGTCTCCGACTTCGTGTCGTTCCTCGCCGCCGCGGTGCTCTTCGTCGTCACCGTCGGAAAGGTCCAGGGCTTCGCGTTCACGCTGGGTCTCACCACCCTGCTCGACGTGGTCGTGGTGTTCCTCTTCACCAAGCCCGTCATGACGCTGATGGCCCGTACGAAGTTCTTCGCCAGCGGTCACCCGTGGTCCGGCCTGGACCCGAAGCGGCTCGGCGCCAAGCCGCCGCTGCGCCGCTCGCGCCGTGTCAACGCCCCCACTGACCCGAAGGAGGCGTGAGATGTCGCGACTCGGCACTCTCGGCGCCCGTCTCTACCGAGGCGAGGTCGGCTACGACTTCATCGGCAAGCGCAAGATCTGGTACGGGGTCTCGATCCTGATCACCATCACGGCCATCGTCGGCCTGGCGGTCAGCGGCCTGAACATGGGCATCGAGTTCAAGGGCGGCGCGGTCTTCACCACCCCGAAGACGAGCGTCACCGTCGCCCAGGCCGAGGACCTGGCCACGGAGGCGTCCGGCCACCAGGCGATCGTCCAGAAGCTCGGCAACGGCGGTCTGCGCATCCAGATCACCGAGGTCGACACCGCGAAGTCCGACGAGATCAAGGACAAGCTCTCCAAGGACCTCAGCGTCCCGGCGGAGAAGATCGCCGCCGACCTGGTCGGCCCCAGCTGGGGTGAGCAGATCGCCAACAAGGCCTGGACCGGCCTCGGTATCTTCATGGTCCTCGTCGTGATCTACCTGGCCATCGCCTTCGAGTGGCGCATGGCCATCGCGGCCCTGGTCGCGCTGATCCACGACATCACCATCACGGTCGGTGTCTACGCCCTGGTCGGCTTCGAGGTCACCCCGGGCACCGTGATCGGTCTGCTGACCATCCTCGGTTACTCCCTCTACGACACGGTCGTCGTCTTCGACAGCCTCAAGGAGGGCACGCAGGGGATCACCAAGCAGACCCGGTGGACGTACAGCGAGATCGCCAACCGCTCCATCAACGGCACGCTGGTCCGCTCCATCAACACCACCGTCGTGGCCCTGCTGCCGGTCGCCGGTCTGCTGTTCATCGGTGGCGGTGTCCTCGGCGCCGGCATGCTGAACGACATCTCCCTGGCGCTCTTCGTCGGCCTCGCCGCCGGTGCGTACTCCTCGATCTTCATCGCCACCCCGCTCGTCGCCGACCTCAAGGAACGCGACCCGCAGATGAAGGCCCTGAAGAAGCGGATCCTCGCCAAGCGGGCGGCAGCCGCCGCCAAGGGCGAGTCCGCCGAGGACGAGCCGTCGGACGACGACTTCCCGCGGGACGCCGCACCCGCCACCGCGGTCATCGGCCAGCGCCAGCAGCCCCCCAGGGGCCACGGCCGGACCCCGGGGAAGCGTCGATGACCAGCACCACCGAGAGCACCCGCGACCTCCTGCTCAGCCGGATCCGCGACGTCCCGGACTACCCGAAGCCGGGTGTGCTGTTCAAGGACATCACCCCGCTGCTCGCGGACCCGACGGCGTTCGCGGCCCTCACCGACACCCTCGCGGAGCTGTGCGTACGGCACGGCGCCACGAAGGTCGTCGGCCTGGAGGCACGCGGCTTCATCCTGGCCGCCCCGGTCGCGGTCCGGGCCGGGCTCGGCTTCGTACCCGTCCGCAAGGCGGGGAAGCTGCCCGGAGCCACGCTCAGCCAGGCGTACGAGCTGGAGTACGGCACCGCCGAGATCGAGATCCACGCGGAGGACCTGTCCGCCGACGACCGGATCATGGTCATCGACGACATCCTCGCCACGGGCGGCACCGCCGAGGCCTCGCTGGAGCTGATCCGGCGGGCCGGTGCCGAGGTCGCCGGTGTCGCGGTCCTCATGGAGCTCGGTTTCCTCCCCGGGCGTGCCCGGCTGGAGCAGGGCCTGCGCGGCGCGCCGCTGGAGGTTCTGATCACGGTCTGAGCAGCACCGGCCGTACGCGGCAACGGATCGTGAGACCAGGACGGGCGCCCGGGAACAACCGGGTGCCCGTCCCGCGTTGTCAGGAGTCTCCATGGTCCCCGGGGGAGGACCGGCCGCAGGGTGGATACGATGGCCTCTCCGGGTACCCGGATCCGCACGAGGAGCGCTCTTGCCAGACGAGGCCCAGCCAGTCGCCGCCCCGCAGCCCGACAAGCCCGCGGCGGCCTCAGCCACGCCCGGGAAGAAGCAGCCCGCGGACAAGCCGAAGCCTCCCGCCCCCGAGCCCGGTTCGGGCCCGGACCGGGCGAGCACCCCGGCGCTCGGGGCCGCGCCCGCTTCCCCCGCACAGCCGGTCGCACCCGTCCCCCCGGCCGCGTCCGCCCCGAAGCCCCCCGCGAAGCCCGCGACCAGGCCGGTGCCGCCGACTGCCGCCACGACCCGCTCCGGCGGCTCGTCCAACCGGGTGAGGGCCAGGCTGGCCCGCCTCGGCGTGCAGCGCTCCAGTCCGTACAACCCGGTGCTCGAACCGCTGCTGCGCATCGTCCGCAGCAACGACCCCAAGATCGAGACGGCCACGCTGCGCCAGATCGAGCGTGCCTACCAGGTCGCCGAGCGCTGGCACCGCGGCCAGAAGCGCAAGAGCGGCGACCCGTACATCACGCATCCGCTCGCCGTCACGACGATCCTCGCCGAGCTGGGCATGGACCCGGCGACGCTGATGGCCGGACTGCTGCACGACACGGTCGAGGACACCGAGTACGGCCTGGACACCCTGCGCCGCGACTTCGGCGACCAGGTCGCCCTGCTCGTCGACGGCGTCACCAAGCTGGACAAGGTCAAGTTCGGCGAGGCCGCCCAGGCCGAGACCGTACGCAAGATGGTCGTCGCCATGGCCAAGGACCCCCGGGTCCTCGTCATCAAGCTCGCCGACCGGCTGCACAACATGCGCACCATGCGCTACCTCAAGCGGGAGAAGCAGGAGAAGAAGGCCCGCGAGACCCTTGAGATCTATGCCCCGCTGGCGCACCGCCTGGGCATGAACACCATCAAGTGGGAGCTGGAGGACCTCGCCTTCGCGATCCTCTACCCCAAGATGTACGACGAGATCGTGCGTCTGGTCGCCGAGCGGGCCCCCAAGCGCGACGAATACCTCGCCATAGTGACCGACGAGGTCCAGGCCGACCTGCGCGCCGCCCGGATCAAGGCCACCGTCACGGGGCGGCCGAAGCACTACTACAGCGTCTACCAGAAGATGATCGTGCGGGGCAGGGACTTCGCCGAGATCTACGACCTGGTGGGCATCCGCGTCCTCGTCGACACCGTCCGCGACTGCTACGCGGCGCTCGGCACCGTCCACGCGCGATGGAATCCGGTCCCCGGCCGGTTCAAGGACTACATCGCGATGCCCAAGTTCAACATGTACCAGTCGCTGCACACCACGGTGATCGGCCCCAGCGGCAAGCCCGTCGAGCTGCAGATCCGCACCTTCGACATGCACCGCCGCGCGGAGTACGGCATCGCCGCGCACTGGAAGTACAAGCAGGAGGCAGTCGCCGGCGCCTCCAAGGTCCGCACCGACGTCCCCAAGAACACGGGCGGCGGCCGGAGCCAGGACACCGTCAACGACATGGCGTGGCTGCGCCAGCTCCTGGACTGGCAGAAGGAGACCGAGGACCCCAGCGAGTTCCTGGAGTCGCTGCGCTTCGACCTCTCCCGCAACGAGGTCTTCGTCTTCACGCCCAAGGGCGACGTCATAGCGCTGCCCGCGGGTGCGACCCCGGTCGACTTCGCGTACGCGGTGCACACGGAGGTCGGCCACCGGACCATAGGAGCACGGGTCAACGGGCGGCTCGTGCCGCTCGAATCGACGCTCGACAACGGCGACCTGGTGGAGGTCTTCACCTCCAAGGCGGCCGGCGCCGGACCCTCCCGGGACTGGCTGGGCTTCGTCAAGTCGCCCCGCGCCCGCAACAAGATCCGTGCCTGGTTCTCCAAGGAGCGCCGCGACGAGGCGATCGAGCAGGGCAAGGACGCCATCGCGCGTGCCATGCGCAAGCAGAACCTGCCGATCCAGCGCATCCTGACCGGCGACTCCCTGGTCACCCTCGCCCACGAGATGCGCTACCCCGACATCTCGTCGCTGTACGCGGCGATCGGCGAGGGACATGTCGCGGCCGCCGGTGTCGTACAGAAGCTGGTCCAGGCGCTCGGCGGCGAGGACGCCGCCAACGAGGACATCGCCGAGAGCTCGCCACCCTCGCGCAGCCGCGGCAAGCGCCGCTCCAACGCCGATCCGGGCGTGGTCGTCAAGGGCGTCGAGGACGTCTGGGTCAAACTGGCCCGTTGTTGCACGCCCGTCCCCGGCGACCCGATCATCGGCTTCGTCACCCGGGGCAGCGGCGTCTCCGTGCACCGTGCCGACTGCGTCAACGTCGACTCGCTGTCGCAGCAGCCGGAACGGATCCTGGAGGTCGAGTGGGCGCCGACCCAGTCCTCGGTCTTCCTGGTCGCCATCCAGGTCGAGGCCCTCGACCGGTCCCGGCTGCTCTCGGACGTCACCCGTGTCCTGTCCGACCAGCACGTCAACATCCTGTCGGCGGCCGTCCAGACCTCCCGGGACCGGGTCGCCACCTCACGCTTCACCTTCGAGATGGGCGACCCGAAGCACCTCGGCCACGTACTGAAGGCGGTGCGGGGCGTGGAGGGCGTCTACGACGTCTACCGGGTGACCTCGGCCCGCAGGCCGTAGAACGGCCCGGCACCCGTCGGCGGCGAGGCTCCGGCCCTCCGCCGCCGGCGGACGGTGCCCGGCTACGCGTCGATCTCGTACTGGCCGTACTCCAGGAAGTACCGCATCTCCTCCGGCGTGCCGTCGATCGCCTCGCCGACCGCCGCGCGCATCGCCTCGCTGATGTCCGGGCGGGCCAGGATGCGGAAGAGGGCGACGCGGTCGTCCTCGGCCTGGGCGAGGCGGTAGCCGGTCTCCAGCCACTGCCGTACGTCCTGCGGGGTGCCGCTGTCGAGGAGCTGGTTGACTTCCTTGGTGACCCGCTTGCCCGAGTCCGGGTCGCCGAGGATACGGAAGAGGGCGACCTGGTCGTCCTCGGCCTGGGCCAGGGGATAGCCGGTCTCCAGGAAGTACCGCATGGCTTCCGTGGTGCCGTTGTCCAGGGCTTCGTTGGCCTCCCGGACGACCCTCTTGCCGCTGTCCTCGTCCACCAGGATGCGCAGGATCGCGACCCGGAGGTCGTCGTCGGACATCTCACCCACCGGTGTGCCGGAGCCGTCGGCCGCCGGTGCCGTGGACACGGCGGCGGACGGGGAAGCCTCCCCGACGGCGAAGGCCGGGCCGGTCAGCAGAAGCGCCGGGGCCAGAGCGGTGGCCGCGACGGTCAGGGCGGCGAGGGTCAGTCTCATCTGTGGACCTGCCTCAAGGACGTGGTGATCTCGGCGGATCCGGCAGCCGCACGAAGCGCGCCGGTGCGCAGATCATCGCTCCTGTCCCGGCCGCGGATCACTGCCCGGTTCCGGCAGTCGTCACGACTCTTCGCTGCCGACTGCGCACAGCCGGTCGGCGCCGGGGCCATGCCGTGCGGCAGTCGCACTGTGACGACACCACGGAGAGACCGGTAAGCGCTTCATACGGCCGGGCACGCGAGAGGGGCTTCCCTGCGCGAACGCGGGGAAGCCCCTCAGGCGGAGTCAGGAGGCGTCAGCCACCGAACTCCTCCAGGCCCTTGAGTGCCTGGTCCAGCAGTGCCTGCCGGCCCTCGAGCTCCCTGGCCAGCTTGTCGGCCCGGGCGTTGTTGCCCGAGGCGCGGGCCGTGTCGATCTGCGTACGCAGCTTGTCCACGGCCGCCTGCAGCTGACCGGTCAGACCCGCGGCGCGCGCACGCGCCTCCGGGTTCGTCCGCCGCCACTCCGACTCCTCGGCCTCCTGGAGCGCCCGCTCCACCGCGTGCATCCGCCCCTCGACCTTCGGGCGGGCGTCACGCGGTACGTGGCCGATGGCCTCCCAGCGCTCGTTGATGGCCCGGAACGCGGCCCTGGCCGCCTTCAGGTCCTTCACCGGCACCAGCTTCTCGGCCTCGACCGCGAGCTCCTCCTTGAGCTTGAGGTTCTCGCCCTGCTCCGCGTCCCGCTCGGCGAAGACCCCGCTGCGGGCGGCGAAGAAGACGTCCTGAGCACCGCGGAAGCGGTTCCACAGATCGTCCTCGGCCTCGCGCTGGGCGCGGCCCGCCGCCTTCCACTCCGTCATCAGGTCGCGGTAGCGGGCGGCGGTGGCCCCCCAGTCGGTGGAGCCGGAGAGCGACTCCGCCTCGACGACCAGCTTCTCCTTGGCCTTGCGGGCCTCCTCGCGCTGGGCGTCCAGCGATGCGAAGTGGGCCTTGCGGCGCTTGGAGAACGCCGAGCGGGCATGCGAGAAGCGGTGCCACAGCTCGTCGTCGGACTTGCGGTCGAGCCGCGGCAGGCCCTTCCACGTGTCGACGAGCGCACGGAGCCGCTCGCCCGCGGAGCGCCACTGCTCGCTCTGCGCCAGCTCCTCGGCCTCGGCGACCAGAGCCTCCTTGGCGTGCTTCGCCTCGTCGGTCTGCTTCGCCTTCTGGGCCTTGCGCTCCTCGCGCCGCGAGTCGACCGTCGAGACGAGCGCGTCGAGCCGCTTGCGCAGCGCGTCGAGGTCACCGACGGCGTGATGCTCGTCCACCTGCAGACGCAGATGCTCGATGGCGGTCGTCGCGTCCTTCGCCGACAGATCGGTGGTCTTCACCCGCCGTTCGAGGAGGCCGATCTCGACCACAATGCCCTCGTACTTGCGCTCGAAGTAGGCCAGAGCCTCCTCGGGGGAACCCGCCTGCCACGATCCGACGACCTGCTCGCCGTCGGCTGTCCGCACGTACACGGTGCCGGTCTCATCGACACGGCCCCACGGGTCGCTGCTCACAGCGCCTCCTCCACCTGATGCCCGCGAGGGGGTTCGCCCCCCTGGCATCGTCCACAGTTTCCTGGGGCGGGCAGCGCCCGCCCTGCACAACGCCAATCTAGGCGACCGGCCGCCCGGCTGTCCGCACTCAGCGCGGCCGAAAAAAATCCGTCCCGCGCCCGTCGTCACCGACCGGCCCGGTCCGGCCGCCCCGAGCCGGTCACGACTTGTCGACGGCGGCCCTCGAGATCTTCACGGCCTTCTTCGGCGCACCGTCGGGGGCGCCGCCCTCCGCGCCCGCCGCACCGATGTCCTTGACGGCCTTCAGCGAGGCGTCGTCCATCGTGCCGAACGGGGTGTAGTTGGGCGGAAGCTTGCTGTCCTTGTACACCAGGAAGAACTGGCTGCCGCCGGTCTGGGGGCCGGCGTTGGCCATCGCCACCGTGCCCGCCGGGTAGGTCACCATGCCGTCCGCGCCGGCCTTGCCCAGCCCCGTCAGGTTCTCGTCCGGGATCGTGTAGCCGGGGCCGCCCGTGCCGTCGCCCTTGGGGTCGCCGCACTGCAGGACGAAGATGCCCTGCGTGGTCAGCCGGTGGCACTTGGTCCCGTCGAAGAAGCCCTTGTCGGCCAGCGACTTGAAGGAGTTCGTGGTGTGCGGGGTCTTCGCCGCGTCCATCGTGAACGCGATGTCGCCCTGGCTCGTCTTGAGCGACATCGCGTACTCGGCCTTCTTGTCGATCTTCATCGCGGGCTCGGGCGCCTTGCTCTCGCTCGGCGACGGCGACGCGTCGGCCGACGGGCTCGAACTCGCGGCGGCATCCGCCTTGTCCTTCTTGTCGTCGTCGCCGCCGAGGGCGAGGTACGAGCCCGCACCTATGACCGCCACCACGGCCACCGCGGACGCGATGACGACCGTCAGCCGCCTCGTCCTGCGACGGGCCTCCTCCCGGCGCTGCTGCTGCCGCTCGAACTTCTCCCGGGCGAGCTGCCGCCGCCGCTGATCGCTGCTGACCACCGGGTGATCTCCTTGTAGGTCGTGTGATGGGGCCTTGGCTGCCCCGTACCGTATATGGGTTAGCTGTGGAATGAGGAGCGCCGGTAGGCTCTGAACTGCCGCGACCTTCTCAGTCGCAATCCGCCGTCGGACGACCATTAAGGACGATCGTGCTCATTGCCGGGTTCCCCGCAGGGGCCTGGGGGACCAACTGTTATCTGGTCGCCCCGGCCGCAGGCGAGGAGTGCGTGATCATCGACCCGGGCCACCAGGCCGCGGCCGGAGTCGAGGAAGCGCTGAAGAAGCATCGGCTGAAGCCCGTCGCCGTCGTACTGACACACGGCCACATCGACCATGTCGCCTCGGTCGTCCCGGTGTGCGGCGCGCACGACGTTCCCGCCTGGATCCACCCGGAGGACCGGTACATGATGAGCGACCCGGAGAAGGCCCTCGGCCGCTCCATCGGGATGCCGCTCATGGGCGAGCTGACGATCGGGGAGCCGGACGACGTCAAGGAGCTGAGCGACGGCGCCCGGCTGAAGCTGGCCGGTCTGGAGTTCGGTGTCGCGCATGCGCCCGGCCATACCAAGGGGTCGGTGACGTTCAGGATGCCCGAGGCCGCGGATGTTCCGCAGATCCTCTTCTCGGGAGACCTGCTCTTCGCCGGCTCCGTCGGACGCACCGACCTGCCCGGCGGCGACCACGCCGAGCTGCTCGAGTCGCTGGCCCGCGTGTGCCTGCCGCTCGACGACTCGACCGTGGTGCTGTCCGGTCACGGACCCCAGACGACCATCGGCCGCGAGCGCGCCTCGAACCCGTTCCTGAACGGCATGGACGCGCCCCGACGAGGAATGTGACGAGAGAAATCCCGTGAGCACTTTCAAGGCCCCCAAGGGCACGTACGACCTGACCCCGCCCGAATCCGCCAAGTATCTGGCGGTGCGCGAGGCGATCGCCGCACCCCTGAAGAACTCCGGCTACGGCTACATCGAGACACCCGGCTTCGAGGACGTCGCGCTCTTCTCCCGCGGTGTCGGTGAGTCCACCGACATCGTGACCAAGGAGATGTACACCCTCACCACCAAGGGCGGCTCCCAGCTGGCCCTGCGCCCCGAGGGCACCGCCTCCGTGCTCCGAGCCGCGCTGGAGGCCAACCTCCACAAGCTCGGCAACCTGCCCGTGAAGCTCTGGTACTCCGGCTCGTACTACCGCTACGAGCGCCCGCAGAAGGGCCGCTACCGGCACTTCTCGCAGGTCGGTGCCGAGGCGATCGGTGCCGAGGACCCGGCGCTGGACGCCGAGCTGATCATCCTGGCCGACCAGGCGTACCGCGCGCTCGGTCTGCGGAACTTCCGCATCCTGCTCAACTCGCTGGGCGACAAGGAGTGCCGCCCCGTCTACCGGGACGCGCTCCAGGGCTTCCTGCGCGAGCTCGACCTGGACGAGGAGACCCGCCGCCGCATCGAGATCAACCCGCTCCGGGTCCTCGACGACAAGCGGCCCGAGGTGCAGAAGCAGCTGGTCGGCGCCCCGGTGCTGCGCGACTACCTCTGCGACGCCTGCAAGGCGTACCACGAGGAGGTGCGCGACCTGCTCTCGGCGGCAGGCGTGGTGTACGAGGACGACGAGAAGCTCGTCCGCGGCCTCGACTACTACACCCGTACCACCTTCGAGTTCGTCCACGACGGGCTCGGCTCGCAGTCCGCGGTGGGCGGCGGCGGCCGTTACGACGGTCTGTCCGAGATGATCGGCGGACCGGCGCTCCCGTCGGTCGGCTGGGCGCTCGGCGTCGACCGTACGGTGCTCGCGCTGGAGGCGGAGGGCATCGAGCTCGAACTGCCCGCGTCCACCAGCGTCTTCGCGGTGCCGCTCGGCGAGGAGGCCCGCCGGGTGCTCTTCGGCGTCGTCACGCAGCTGCGTCGCGAGGGTGTGGCGGCGGACTTCGCGTACGGGAACCGGGGCCTCAAGGGTGCGATGAAGAGCGCGAACCGGTCGGGAGCCCGCTTCACGATCGTCGCGGGCGAGCGGGACCTGGCCGAGGGCGTCGTCCAGCTCAAGGACATGGAGTCCGGCGAGCAGACGGCCGTGCCCCTGTCCGACGTGGCCGAGGCGGTCCGCGAGCGCCTGGCCTGAGGCGTCGTCGGGGTGGCCGACGGGATTCTCCCGTCGGCCACCCCGAAGTCACGCCCGGCCCGTCGGCCGCCCGGGGCCGTGCACCTCCCGGTCAGCCGTCGCGCCGGTCCTTCCACCGGAAGGTCAGCAGGCACAGCACCAGACCGCCGACGCACCAGGCGCCGAGGACCAGCGCGACCTTCCCGTACTCCCAGCTTCCGGCCTGCTCGACGACGGCTGCCGACTCGGGCAGGAACACGCCGCGGAAGCCCTGGCACATCCACTTCAGCGGGAACAGCGCCCCGAGGTTCAGCATCCAGCCGGGCAGCGCGTCGACCGATATGTAGACACCGGAGATGAACTGCAGGGAAGGGCAGGACGACCACCGAGGTCGCACTCCGCCCGGACCTCGGCACACTGCTGATCGCGCTCGCCGCGGGCATGCCGGTGGTCGGCTCGTCCAGCAGCAGAAGTTCGGGGGAGCCGATCACGCCGAGCGCCACATCGAGACGGCGCCGCTGGCCGCCGGAGAGCTCCTTGATACGGGCGCCGGCCTTCTGCTCCAGACCCACGAGCGCGATGACGTCCTCGCAGTCGTGCGGCCTCGGGTAGTAGCGGGCGAAATGCGCCACCGTCTCGCGAACCGTCAACTCGGCGGGTGCGGATTCATCCTGCCAGACGATGCCGACCCGGGAGCGCCAGCGGCGGTCGGCGCGGGCCGGGTCGACGCCGAGCACCGACACGGTCCCTTCGTCACGGCTGCGACGACCCTGCAGGATTTCCACGGTCGTGCTCTTCCCGGCCCCGTTCGGCCCGAGGATCCCGAACACCTCGCCCCGCCGGATCCCCAGGTCCAGGCCGTCGACCGCGGTCAGTTCGCCGTAGCGTTTCCTCAGGCCGAGTACCTCCACCGCGAGTTCAGTCATGGTGCAGAGCTTCTCGCGGACCCTTGAGTTCCAAGCCGGCCGTGCACAGACCCTTGGGTACACCTTTATGTCCATCGAACAGAAGACCAGTGTCGTGGTACGGCACAATGACCGTGCCCAGCAGGCCACTCACTGATGGAACGGCGATATGACGACTGCAGCGGTTGACCATCCCTCCTCCGAACAGGACGAGGACGGCGGGAAAAGGACCATCGGCGGCAGTCGGGCGCTCGCACTGCTGCTGGTGATCACGGGCGCTGCCGGACTCCTCGCCGCCTGGGTCATCACGATCGACAAGTTCAAGTTGCTGGAGGACCCCGACTTCACACCGGGCTGCAGCCTCAACCCGGTTGTCGCGTGCGGCAACATCATGAAGAGCGATCAGGCGGCCGCCTTCGGCTTCCCGAACCCGATGCTCGGCATGGCCACCTACCCCGTGATCATCGGCATCGGGCTGGCGCTGCTCGCGGGCGCCCGCTTCCGCAGCTGGTACTGGCTCGGGATGAACGCCGGCACGCTGTTCGGTGTCGGCTTCTGCACCTGGCTCCAGTACCAGTCGCTCTACGACATCAACTCGCTCTGCCTCTGGTGCTGCCTGGCCTGGGTCGCCACGATCTTCATGTTCTGCTACGTCACCACGCACAACATCAAGCACCGGATCATTCCCGCGCCGAACTGGCTGCGCAACGGTCTGACGGAGTTCCACTGGGTGCCGCCGGTCCTGTGGGTCGGCATCATCGGCATGCTGATCCTGACCCGCTGGTGGGACTTCTGGACCAGCTGACCGGCCCTCCTGTCCCTCCGGGCGACCGGCCCGGCAGGGATGTCAGTGCCGTGGCATAGGCTTCAAAACGTGGAGCCCGACCTCTTTACCGCAGCCGCCGAAGACCGCCAGGAGAAGGACCCGTCCAGCAGCCCACTGGCTGTCCGGATGCGCCCCCGCACCCTCGACGAGGTCGTCGGCCAGCAGCATCTGCTCAAGCCGGGCTCGCCGCTGCGCCGCCTTGTGGGCGAGGGGAACGGCGGGCCGGCGGGCCCGTCGTCGGTGATCCTCTGGGGCCCGCCCGGCATCGGGAAGACGACTCTGGCATACGTGGTCAGCAAGGCCACCAACAAGCGCTTCGTCGAGCTCTCCGCGATCACCGCGGGCGTCAAGGAGGTGCGCGCCGTCATCGAGGGCGCCCGCCGTGCCACCGGCGGCTACGGCAAGGAGACCGTCCTCTTCCTCGACGAGATCCACCGCTTCTCCAAGGCGCAGCAGGACTCCCTGCTGCCGGCCGTGGAGAACCGCTGGGTGACGCTGATCGCGGCGACCACCGAGAATCCGTATTTCTCGATCATCTCGCCGTTGCTGTCCCGCTCGCTGCTGCTCACCCTGGAATCGCTCACCGACGACGATCTGCGCGGACTGCTCAGGCGTGCCCTGGCCGACGAGCGCGGGCTCGGCGGCGCGGTGACGCTGCCGGAGGAGGCCGAGGCACATCTGCTGCGGATCGCGGGCGGCGACGCCCGCCGGGCGCTGACGGCGCTGGAGGCCGCGGCCGGTGCCGCGCTGTCCAAACAGGAGAAGGAGATCAGCCTCCTGACCCTGGAGGAGACCGTCGACCGCGCGGCCGTCAAGTACGACCGGGACGGCGACCAGCACTACGACGTGGCGAGCGCGCTCATCAAGTCGATCCGCGGCTCCGACGTGGACGCCGCGCTGCACTACCTGGCCCGGATGATCGAGGCGGGGGAGGACCCCCGGTTCATCGGCCGACGGCTGATGATCTCGGCCAGCGAGGACATCGGCCTCGCCGACCCCACGGCGCTGCCCACCGCCGTTGCGGCCGCCCAGGCGGTCGCCATGATCGGCTTCCCGGAGGCGGCGCTCATCCTGAGCCATGCCACGATCGCCCTGGCCCTCGCCCCCAAGTCCAACGCGGCGACGCTGGCGATCTCCGCCGCCCAGGAGGACGTACGCAACGGCCTCGCGGGCCCCGTCCCGGCCCATCTGCGCGACGGTCACTACAAGGGCGCCGCCAAGCTGGGCCACGCCCAGGGCTACGTGTATCCGCACGACGTCCCCGGCGGAATCGCCGCCCAGCAGTACGCACCGGACGCGGTCCGCGACAAGCACTACTACCGGCCCACGCGCTACGGCGCGGAGGCGCGCTACGCGGATGTGGTGGAGCGGGTCCGCGAGCGGCTCGGCCGCACGGCCGGCGACGGGGCCGGCCCGTCCGCGGGCTGAGGCCGCGACGCGGCCGCGCCGCTGCTCAGAGCGCCGCCGCCTCGAAGAGCGTGTGCATCGCATGGCGCAGTTCGGTGACGTCCCGCACCGGAGCGGGGAATTCGAAGCGGGCGTCGTAGCACCGTCCCTGGTCCTCGCACAGCCGTAGCCGCAGCCCGTGCCGGTCCAGCGCGAGCGGCACCACGGAAGGCTGGTGGTCCGGGCAGCGCCCGTCCGCCCGTCCACCCAGCAGCCCGCACAGCGTCGCCAGCTGCTCGCCGTGCGCCGCGTGCAGATGCTGCAGCAGCTCCGCCTCGTACTCGATCAGCGGATCGGGTGCCGCGTCCCGGAATTCCTCCGGCTCGACCTCCTCGGCGCCCCACAGATCGTCGACGTACGCCTCGCCCGTCTCCAGCCGGAGCGTCATCCGGCCGGGCCCCGACATGCCGGGTACGGTGGTGAGCCGGCCCGAGACCCACGTGCGGCCGCGGATGCGGTGCGGGACGGAGACCGGGGCGACGTCCGTGATCTCCAGCACAGCGGTCAGCTCGTCGTCCTCGGCGTGCGTGGCGGCCCGTACGGCCGGGGAATCAGCGGGGAGTTCGAGGAACAGATCCCCGTCGGGACCCACGCTTCTGGTCAGCGGCATCAGCTGATCCGGGGCGGCCGTGTTCAGCCCGGGGACGAGCAGTACCGCCGAGCAGGTACTCTGTACGAGAGTTCGTGTGCGCTCGGCTGCTGACGGCATCCGAGTGTTTTCAAGCCCGCCGGGACGCGGCTGACCACGATCTGATCGGTCCTCCGTCGTATTGGCACCCTGAGGGGTGTCGACGCTGTCAGTGCTGTCCGTGATGTGACTGGTGTTCCCCGGGCGAGACATGCGATCTCCTCAAGTAAGGTGAGCCTAACCTAACCTACAACGGAGGTCTGGAGAACGTGCCTAACCAGTCGCGTCCCAAGGTCAAGAAGAGCCGCGCGCTCGGCATCGCGCTGACGCCGAAGGCCGTCAAGTACTTCGAGGCCCGCCCCTACCCGCCGGGCGAGCACGGCCGTGGCCGCAAGCAGAACTCGGACTACAAGGTCCGTCTGCTGGAGAAGCAGCGTCTGCGCGCCCAGTACGACATCAGCGAGCGCCAGATGGCGCGCGCCTACGACCGCGCCAAGAAGGCCGAGGGCAAGACGGGCGAGGCGCTCGTCGTCGAGCTCGAGCGCCGCCTCGACGCGCTGGTCCTGCGTTCGGGTATCGCCAAGACGATCTACCAGGCCCGCCAGATGGTCGTCCACGGCCACATCGAGGTCAACGGTGGCAAGGTCGACAAGCCGTCGTTCCGTGTCCGTCCTGACGACATCGTGATGGTCCGCGAGCGCAGCCGCGACAAGCACCCCTTCCAGGTTGCCCGCGAGGGTGGTTACGACACCGACGGTGAGACCCCGCGCTACCTGCAGGTGAACCTGAAGGCCCTGGCCTTCCGCCTTGACCGGGACCCGAACCGCAAGGAAATCCCCGTGATCTGCGACGAGCAGCTCGTCGTCGAGTACTACGCCCGCTGATCCAGGCGTAGTCGCTCTCACCAGCGCTCAGGCCCGCCCCTCCCGGATGTACGGGAGGCGGCGGGCCTGAGCGTTTTCCTGGGACCCGGCAGTGTTCCGGGCAGCCGCCCCGGGGTCTCCCGGCGGTCCGCGGGGCCGCTCGCCAGAGCCCTGGCCACCGCCGCGTCGGCATCCAGCTGTCCGCCCGCGTGCAGCCCTGCTTCGTAGCGGCTGTCGCCCAGCTCCCGGCGGGCCAGCTCCTCGCAGCGGACCCGGGGCTGCCCGTAGTGCGCCGATCCGAACAGGGGCAGTCCCACCGACGGCCAGATCCGGTCGGCGGCCCCCTGGAGCACCGCCGCCTCCGCCGCATCGCCCTCGATGGCCGTGACCAGCGCCAGCAGTTCCAGGGCGAGCACCGAGCCGAGCAGGTCGTGGAAGGTGTGGCTGATCGCCAGCGACTCCCCGAGCAGTTCCCGGGCCCGCTCCGGCCAGCCGCGCTGCAGCGCCGCGAAGGCCAGCACATACAGCGCGTACGACAGGGCCCACCGCTCCCCGTGGTCCTCGCAGATCTCCCTGACCTCTTCGCAGATGGCGGCGGCCCCGTCCAGATCCCCGTGGAATCCGACCGCCATCGCGAGCTCGATCTGGGCCATCAGCACATTGCTGTTCAGCTCGCCGAGCTCCCGGTAGCGGCGCAGCGCGTCATCCAGCAGCTCCTGGGCCCTGGCCATGTCGTCCGTGACGAGGGCCAGGCACCCCATCCGGTGCACCGCGTAAGCGAGCGCCGTGGAATCGTCGGCCCGGTCCGCTTCGTCCCGGCACTCCTGCAGCGCCGAGACCGCGCCGATCGGGTCGCCCTGCAGCACGGCCACGTACCCGAGCACCCACAACGCCTTCAGCCGCGAGGAGTCGTACGGGGTGTTCTCCTCCAGTACATGTTCCAGCCAGTGCCGGCCCTCCGAGAGCCGCCCGCAGCCCACCCAGAGGAACCACAGGGTGCCCGCCAGATACTGCGCGAGATGGGCCTCGCCCGGACTCTCCAGCGAACACTCGATCGCCCGCCGCAGATTCGGCAGCTCGCTCTCGGCCCGGGCAGCCACCTCGCCCTGCCGGGGGCTGAACCAGTCGAGCTCGCACCAGGTCGCGAGCCCCAGGTACCAGTCCCGGTGACGGCGCCGCAGCCGTTCCGTGTCGTCGGTGGCCGCCAGCCATTCGGCGCCGTACTCCCGCACCGTGTCCAGCATCCGGTAGCGGGTGCCGAGTGCCGAGTCCTCGCGCAGGACGACGGACTGCGCCAGCAGCCCGGAGAGCACATCGAGGACCGACTCGGCCGGCAGATCGGCGCCGCTGCAGATGTACTCGACGGCCTCCAGGTCGAACTGCCCGGCGAACACCGAGAGCCGCGCCCAGAGCAGCCGCTGCTCCGGAGCACAGAGTTCATGGCTCCAGCCGATGGCCGTACGGAGTGTCTGGTGGCGCGCCAGTGCGCTGCGGCTCGAACCGGTCAGCAGCCGGAAGCGGTCGTCCAGACGCTGCAGCACCTGGACGGTGGACAGGGCGCGCAGCCGTCCGGCGGCCAGTTCCAGCGCCAGCGGGATCCCGTCCAGGCGGCGGCACAGCTCCCGGGTGGTCGAGCGGTTGTCGTCGGTCAGCCGGAAATCCGGCTGCACGGCCGCGGCCCGCTCGGCGAAGAGCTGCATCGCGTCCTCGTCCGTCATCGGCGCGAGCGGGAAGGTGAGTTCCCCATCCAGCTCCAGCGGCAGCCGTCCGGCGGCCAGCACCCGCAGGTGCGGGGCCCGGCGCAGCATTTCCCGTACCAGCTCGGCGCAGGCGTCCACGAGGTGTTCGAAGCCGTCGATCACCAGGAGGAGCCGACGGTCCGCCAGATGCTCGATGAGGGTCGTGCGGGCCGGTCTGCTGGTGTGATCGGTGAGTCCCAGGGCGTCGACCAGGGCGTGTTCCAGCAGCTCGGGGTCGTGGATGTCGGAGAGCTCGGCCATCCGGACGCCATCGCAGTACCGTTTCTCCAGAAGTGCGGCGATCCTGGCGGCGCAGCGGGTCTTGCCCACGCCGCCCACTCCGACCATGGTGACGAGCCTGGACTCGTCCAGGAGCTGAGCGAGACGGACGAGTTCGTTCTCGCGTCCCACGAATCTGTTCAGTTCCGCCGGGAGGTTTCCGGGCGCAGTGGGGGCGCTCGGATCGTGGGGGGACGGAAAGGGGCGCTGGGGGCGTCGCATGAAACACGCAGAGTACTGGCAAGGAAGCTCTCCGTACAATCTCCTTATGGCAACGGCCGCACTCGCCGCCGGTAATGCGGTACGGGGTGAGACCACCGGCGCGATAGGCTCGGGGGACGACGATCGGCTGTTGTGACGGCCGTCGCCGGACCGAGCAGAGACAGTACAGAGACAGCGACAAGCTAGAGAGCGGTGCACTGTGTCCGGTGGAGAGGTGGCCGGGATCCTGGTGGCCGTCTTCTGGGCGATCCTGGTTTCGTTCCTCGCCGTCGTGCTGGTGAGGCTGGCCCAGACGCTCAGGGCGACCACCAAGCTGGTGGCGGACGTGACCGAGCAGGCGGTCCCGTTGCTTGCCGACGCCTCCGCGACCGTGCGTTCCGCGCAGACCCAGCTCGACAAGGTCGACGCGATCGCGACGGACGTCCAGGAAGTCACCTCGAACGCCTCCGCGCTCTCCACCACCGTCGCCTCGACCTTCGGCGGCCCGCTCGTCAAGGTCGCCGCGTTCGGCTACGGGGTGCGGCGGGCCATCGGCCGCAAGGCCGCCCCCGAACCGGAACCCGCCCGCCGATCGGTGCTCGTCGGCCGCACCGTGCCGTCCGCGCGCGGCAGGAAGCGCAGCAGTAGAAACTCCCGCGGATCGAAGGACTGACACAGCCATGTTCCGCCGTACGTTCTGGTTCACCGCCGGTGCCGCCGCCGGTGTGTGGGCCACCGCCAAGGTCAACCGGAAGCTCAAGCAGCTGACCCCCGAGAGCCTGGCGGCGCAGGCCGCGGACAAGGCGATCGAGACGGGGCACAAGCTCAAGGACTTCGCCCTGGACGTCCGCGAGTCGATGGCCCGGCGCGAAGCCGAACTGGGCGAGGCGCTGGGCCTGGAGGCGCCGGTCGACCAGGACCTCCCGGTCCGGCCGCACTTCGTCGTCGAGGCGTCCGAGCCCGTCGGACCCGACAGGTCTCTCGGGGCCACCAAGTACCGCAAGCTCCCCTACACGTCGTACAACCGGAATGAGGACCACTGATGGAGTCGGCTGAAATTCGTCGCCGCTGGCTGAGCTTCTTCGAGGAGCGCGGTCACACCGTCGTCCCTTCGGCGTCGCTCATCGCGGACGACCCGACTCTGCTGCTGGTCCCCGCGGGCATGGTCCCCTTCAAGCCGTACTTCCTCGGCGAGGTCAAGCCGCCCGCCCCGCGCGTCACCAGCGTGCAGAAGTGTGTCCGTACGCCGGACATCGAAGAGGTCGGCAAGACCACCAGGCACGGCACGTTCTTCCAGATGTGCGGCAACTTCTCCTTCGGCGACTACTTCAAGGAAGGCGCCATCTCCTACGCCTGGGAGGCTCTGACGAGCTCCGTGGCGGACGGCGGCTTCGGTCTCGACCCCGAGCGGCTGTGGATCACGGTCTACCTCGACGACGACGAGGCCGAGGCCATCTGGCGCGACAAGATCGGTGTGCCGGCCGAGCGCATCCAGCGGCTGGGCAAGAAGGACAACTTTTGGTCCATGGGCGTCCCCGGCCCCTGCGGCCCCTGCTCCGAGATCAACTACGACCGCGGCCCCGAGTTCGGTGTCGAGGGCGGCCCGGCCGTCAACGACGAGCGGTACGTGGAGATCTGGAACCTGGTCTTCATGCAGTACGAGCGGGGCGCCGGTGACGGCAAGGAGGACTTCCCGATCCTCGGCGACCTGCCGTCGAAGAACATCGACACGGGTCTGGGCCTGGAACGCCTCGCCATGATCCTGCAGGGCGTACAGAACATGTACGAGACCGACACCCTGCGCGTCGTCATGGACCGGGCCACCGAGCTGACCGGCGTCCGGTACGGCGCCGACCACGGTTCGGACGTCTCGCTCCGCGTGGTCGCCGACCACATCCGTACCTCCGTGATGCTCATCGGCGACGGCGTCACGCCGGGCAACGAGGGCCGCGGCTACGTGCTGCGCCGGATCATGCGCCGGGCCATCCGCAACATGCGGCTGCTGGGTGCCACCGGGCCGGTCGTCAAGGACCTGGTCGATGTCGTGGTCGAGACGATGGGGCAGCAGTACCCGGAGCTGATCACCGACCGGAAGCGCATCGAGACCGTCGCCCTCGCCGAGGAGGCCGCCTTCCTCAAGGCGCTCAAGGGCGGCACCAACATCCTCGACACCGCCGTCACCGAGACCAAGGCCGCCGGCGGCAAGGTCCTCGCCGGTGACAAGGCGTTCCTGCTCCACGACACCTGGGGCTTCCCGATCGACCTCACCCTGGAGATGGCCGCGGAACAGGGCCTCTCGGTGGACGAGGACGGCTTCCGCCGCCTGATGAAGGAGCAGCGGGAGCGCGCCAAGGCTGACGCCCGCGCCAAGAAGACCGGTCACGCCGACCTGTCCGCCTACCGCGAGGTCGCCGACAACTCCGGCGCCACCGACTTCACCGGCTACACCGCCACCGAGGGGGAGTCGACCATCGTCGGGCTCCTCGTCGACGGTGTGTCCTCCCCGGCCGCGTCCGAGGGCGACGAGGTCGAGGTCGTCCTCGACCGCACCCCGTTCTACGCCGAGGGCGGCGGCCAGATCGCCGACCAGGGCCGGATCAGGCTCGACACCGGCGCCGTCATCGAGGTCCGCGACGTCCAGAAGCCGGTCCCCGGCGTCCACGTCCACAAGGGTGTCGTCCAGGTCGGCGAGGTCACCGTCGGCGCTCCGGTCCTCGCCTCGATCGACGTGAAGCGCCGCCGCGCCATCGCCCGCGCCCACTCCGCCACGCACCTCACGCACCAGGCTCTGCGCGACGCACTCGGCCCGACGGCCGCCCAGGCCGGTTCCGAGAACCAGCCCGGCCGCTTCCGCTTCGACTTCGGCTCGCCGAACGCCGTCCCCGGCTCGGTCATGACCGACGTCGAGCAGAAGATCAACGACGTGCTCTCGCGTGAACTCGACGTCCAGGCCGAGGTCATGTCGATCGACGAGGCCAAGAAGCAGGGCGCCATCGCCGAGTTCGGCGAGAAGTACGGGGAGCGGGTCCGGGTCGTCACCATCGGCGACTTCTCCAAGGAGCTCTGCGGCGGTACGCACGTTCACAACACCGCCCAGCTGGGTCTGGTGAAGCTGCTCGGCGAGTCGTCCATCGGTTCCGGTGTGCGGCGTATCGAGGCCCTCGTCGGCGTCGACGCGTACAACTTCCTCGCCAAGGAGCACACGGTCGTCGCCCAGCTCCAGGAGCTGGTCAAGGGCCGTCCCGAGGAGCTCCCGGAGAAGATCGCCGGAATGCTCGGCAAGCTGAAGGACGCCGAGAAGGAGATCGAGAAGTTCCGCGCGGAGAAGGTCCTCCAGGCCGCCGCCGGACTGGCCGAGTCCGCCAAGGACGTACGCGGCGTCGCCCTGGTTACCGGCCAGGTCCCCGACGGCACGTCGGCCGACGACCTGCGCAAGCTCGTCCTCGACGTCCGCGGCCGCATCCAGGGCGGCCGGCCGGTCGTCGTGGCCCTGTTCACCACCGCCAACGGCCGCCCGCTGACCGTCATCGCCACCAACGAGGCCGCCCGCGAGCGCGGTCTCAAGGCCGGTGACCTGGTCCGCACCGCGGCCAAGACCCTCGGCGGCGGTGGCGGCGGCAAGCCGGACGTCGCCCAGGGCGGCGGCCAGGACCCCGAGGCCATCGGCGCCGCCGTGTCCGCCGTCGAACGCCTCGTCACCGAGACGGCGTGACGACGGGAATGACGCAGATGCGCCGCGGTCGTCGTCTCGCGATCGATGTCGGGGACGCCCGGATCGGGGTCGCCTCGTGCGACCCCGACGGGATCCTCGCCACGCCGGTGGAGACCGTCCCGGGACGTGATGTCCCGGCGGCCCACCGGCGGCTCGGGCAGATCGTCGAGGAGTACGAGCCGATCGAGATCATCATCGGCCTGCCGCGGTCCCTCGGCGGCGGTGAGGGACCCGCCGCCGCCAAGATCCGGGTCTTCGCCCAGGAGGTCGCCCGCTCGGTCGCACCCATCCCGGTGCGCTTGGTGGACGAGAGGATGACCACAGTGACGGCCAGTCAGGGGCTGCGCGCTTCGGGCGTGAAGTCCAAGAAAGGCCGATCCGTCATCGACCAAGCTGCCGCTGTGGTGATCCTTCAGAACGCTCTGGAGTCTGAACGGGCGTCGGGCAAGGCCCCCGGCGAAGGCGTCGAAGTGGTTGTCTGATCGCGATACGGTAACGTTCCGCGCGATGCGGCGGTGCTTCGAACAAACACCGCACAGCAAGAGACGGAACGTCGTCTCGCGGCTCTAGGGGATCGATGACTGAGTATGGCCGGGGCCCCGGCTCCGAACCGTGGCATCCCGAGGACCCCTTGTACGGGGACCAGGGATGGGGAGGACAGCAGTCTGCCCACGGCCAGAGCCAGTACGGCGGCCAGCAGCAGCCCTACCCCCACGACCCGTACGCGCAGCAGCAACCGCAGCAACCGCAGCAACCGCAGCAGCCGCAGCAGCCGCAGGACCCCTACGCCCAGCAGCACTATCAGCAGCAGCCCGGCTACGGAGTCCCGCAGGACCCGTACGCGCAGCAGCCACAGCAACCCCAGCAGCCGCAGTACGACAACGGTGGTTGGGGCACTGGGCAGCAGCCCGCCGCGATGCCGTACGACGCCCAGCCGGCTGCTGACGCGTACGGCGGGGGACAGGGCGGCTACGGCGAGACGCAGGACTTCTACGGCACGCAGGAGGCCTACCCGCCGCCGCAGCCCCCGGGCCGTCGCGAGGCCGCTCCCCAGCAGGCCCCGGCGGAGAGCCCGGACTGGGACCCGGAGACCCAGCCCGAGGAGACCCACCCCTTCTTCACGGGCGCCGACGACCGTGACGACAACGACCCCGACGACGAGGGCGAGGACGACTCGCGTGCGTCACGCCGCAGTGGCCGGGGCGGGAGCGAACGCCGGGGCAAGGGCAAGAAGAAGAGCCGCAGCGGCTGCGCCTGCCTGGTCGTCTCGCTGGTCCTGGTCGGCGGCCTCGGCGGGGTGGGCTACTTCGGTTACTCGTACTGGAAGGACAAGTTCGGCGCGGCGCCCGACTACGCCGGCAAGGGCACCGGCGAGGTCGAGGTCGAGATCGAGAAGGGCGCCCTCGGCTACGCCATCGGCAACATCCTGAAGGAGAAGGGTGTCGTCAAGAGCGTCGACGCGTTCGTCTCCGCGCAGAACGAGAACCCCAAGGGGAATTCGATCCAGGCGGGCGTCTATCTGCTCCGCGAGAAGATGTCTGCGGCCGAGGCCGTGAAGATGATGGTCGACCCGAACAGCCAGAATCTTCTGGTGATTCCCGAGGGTTTCCGCAATGTCGCCGTCTACGAGATGGTCGACAAGAAGCTGGGCCTCAAGAAGGGCACGACCAAGGACATCGCCAAGTCCGACGCGTCCGAGCTCGGTCTGCCCGACTGGGCGAGCAAGAACAAGGACATCAAGGACCCGTTGGAAGGCTTCCTTTTCCCGGCCGCCTACCCGGTCACCAAGGAAACCAAGCCGGAGTCGCTCCTCAAGAAGATGGTCTCGCGGTCCAACGAGGAGTACGAAAAGCTCGACCTCGAAGGAACCGCCAAGAAGTACAAGCTGGACGGCCCGTGGGAGGTGCTCACCGTCGCCAGCCTGGTCCAGGCGGAAGGCCTCACGCATGACGACTTCCGCAAGATGGCCGAAGTCGCCTACAACCGCTTGAAGGCGGACAACGTGGCCACGAACCGCAAGCTTCAATTCGACTCCGCATTCAATTACCTCAAGAACCAGAGCAAGATCAAGATCGGTTCGGGTGAGATCCTGAGCAACCCGGATCCTTACAACACCTATTACCATGCGGGACTTCCGCCGGGTCCGATCAGCAATCCGGGCGACGAAGCCCTGCGAGCCACGCTCAGCCCCACCAGCGACGGGTGGATGTTCTTCATCTCGCTCGACGGCAAGAAGACCGATTTCACCAAGACGGCCGCCGAGCACGAGAAGCTCAACGACAAATTCAAGGAACAGCATGGCCTCGGCTGACGGGCCCCGCCGGGCGGCCGTCCTCGGTTCGCCCATCGCGCACTCGCTCTCTCCGGTGCTGCACCGGGCCGCGTACGCCGAACTCGGCCTCACCCACTGGACGTACGACCGGTTCGAGGTCGACGAGGCAGCGCTCCCCGGCTTCGTCCAGGGGCTCGACTCCACCTGGGCCGGGCTCTCGCTGACCATGCCGCTGAAGCGGGCGGTCATTCCGCTGCTGGACTCCATCAGCGGGACCGCGTCGTCGGTGGAGGCCGTCAACACGGTCGTCCGCACCGAGGACGGCCGGCTGACCGGCGACAACACCGACATCCCCGGGATGATCGCCGCACTGCGCGAACGCGGGGTCGAGAAGACCGAGTCCGCCGCCGTGCTCGGTGCCGGGGCGACCGCGTCGTCGGCGCTCGCCGCGCTGTTCGAGATCTGCACGGGACCGGTCACGGCATACGTCCGCAGCCGGGAGCGGGGCCAGGAGATGCGCGGCTGGGGCGAACGCCTCGGTGTGGACGTCCGGGTCGCCGACTGGGCGGAGGCCGAGCAGGCACTGAGCGCCCCGCTGGTCATCGCGACCACGCCGGCCGGTGCCACGGACGCCCTGACCGCTGCCGTCCCGGAGCGGCCCGGCACCCTCTTCGATGTGCTGTACGAGCCCTGGCCCACCCGGCTCGCTGCCGCCTGGACGGCCCGCAGCGGCGCAGTCGTCGGAGGTCTCGACCTCCTGGTGCACCAGGCCGTCCTTCAGGTCGAGCAGATGACGGGCCGTGCGCCCGCCCCGCTCGCGGCCATGCGGCAGGCCGGGGAAGCCGCGCTCGCCGCCCGCTGAGCCCTCGCGCCCACCGGGACTGTCCGTCCGTCTGCTGGACCGGCGGCCGGTTCGGGCGCCCGGTCGTGGGAGGATCAAAGGCGGCGGGCCAGGGCCGCGCACCCGGTCGCGCCGTTGCAGTTCCAGGCGCGAGCATGAGGAGCACCGTTGAGCAGGTTGCGCTGGCTGACCGCGGGGGAGTCGCACGGCCCCGCACTCGTGGCGACGCTGGAGGGTCTTCCCGCCGGCGTCCCGATCACCACGGAGATGGTGGCGGACGCACTCGCCCGGCGGCGGCTCGGTTATGGCCGCGGTGCGCGGATGAAGTTCGAGAAGGACGAGGTCACCTTCCTCGGCGGGGTGCGCCACGGTCTCACCATGGGCTCCCCGGTCGCCGTGATGGTGGGCAACACCGAGTGGCCCAAGTGGGAGCAGGTCATGTCGGCCGACCCGGTCGACCCCGACGAGCTGGCCGCGCTGGCCCGCAACGCCCCGCTGACCCGCCCGAGGCCCGGCCACGCCGACCTCGCGGGCATGCAGAAGTACGGCTTCGACGAGGCCCGGCCGATCCTGGAGCGCGCCAGCGCCCGGGAGACGGCGGCCCGCGTCGCGCTCGGTGCCGTCGCCCGGTCGTACCTCAAGGAGACCGCCGGCATCGAGATCGTCAGCCATGTCGTCGAGCTGGCCGCGGCCAAGGCGCCCTACGGCGTCTACCCGACGCCCGCCGATGTCGAGAAGCTCGACGCCGACCCGGTGCGCTGCCTGGACGCCGACGCGAGCAAGGAGATGGTCGCCGAGATCGACCAGGCCCACAAGGACGGCGACACCCTCGGTGGCGTCGTCGAGGTGCTGGCGTACGGGGTGCCCGTCGGCCTCGGCTCGCACGTCCACTGGGACCGCCGTCTCGACGCCCGGCTCGCCGCCGCCCTCATGGGCATCCAGGCCATCAAGGGGGTCGAGGTCGGCGACGGCTTCGACCTGGCCCGGGTCCCCGGCTCCAAGGCGCACGACGAGATCCTGGTCACCGAGGACGGCATCAAGCGCGCCTCCGGCCGCGCCGGCGGCACCGAGGGCGGTCTGACCACCGGCGAGCTGCTGCGGGTCCGTGCCGCGATGAAGCCCATCGCGACCGTGCCGCGCGCGCTCGCCACCGTCGACGTCGTCACCGGAGAGCCCGCCAAGGCCCACCACCAGCGCTCCGATGTCTGTGCCGTTCCGGCCGCGGGCATCGTCGCCGAGGCGATGGTCGCCCTGGTCCTGGCCGACGCCGTCGCGGAGAAGTTCGGCGGCGACAGCGTCACCGAGACCCACCGCAATGTGCAGTCGTACCTCGACCACCTCCAGATCCGATGAGCGGCCCGCTGATCGTCCTCGTCGGCCCGATGGGCGTCGGCAAGTCCACGGTCGGTGAGCTGCTCGCCGACCGGCTCGGCACCACCTACCGGGACACCGACGCGGACGTCGTGGCCACGGCCGGCAAGCCGATCCCGGAGATCTTCTACGACGAGGGCGAGGAGTACTTCCGCGAGCTGGAGCGACAGGCGGTGCACGCCGCGGTCGCCGAGCACACGGGCGTCCTCTCCCTCGGCGGCGGCGCCGTGCTCGACGGGACGACCCGCGCCCTGCTCGCCGACCACCCGGTCGTCTATCTCTCGATGGACGTGGAGGAGGCCGTCAGGCGGGTCGGGCTGAACACCGCGCGCCCGCTGCTCGCCGTCAACCCGCGTCGTCAGTGGCGCGAGCTGATGGACGCCCGCCGCCACCTGTACATCGAGGTGGCCCGGGCGACCGTCGCCACCGACGAGCGAACCCCCGAAGAGGTCGCCCAGGCGGTCCTCGACGCACTGGAACTGCCGGAGCGCACGGACGACCCCGTCACCCCCGGCCGGGAGAACACACGTATGACCGAGCAGGGCCTCACCCGTATCCCGATCGCAGGCAGCGCGGGCACCGACCCGTACGAGGTGCTGGTCGGCCGGCAGCTGCTGGGCGAACTGCCCGTGCTCATCGGCGACCGTGCCAAGCGCGTCGCGGTGCTGCACCCCGAGGCGCTCGCCGAGACCGGCGAGGCGGTCCGCCAGGACCTCGCCGAGCAGGGCTACGAGGCCATCGCGATCCAGCTGCCGAACGCCGAGGAGGCCAAGACCGTCGAGGTCGCGGCGTACTGCTGGAAGGCGCTCGGACAGACCGGCTTCACCCGCACCGACGTGATCGTCGGCGTCGGCGGCGGAGCCACCACCGACGTGGCCGGATTCGTCGCGGCGACCTGGCTGCGCGGGGTGCGCTGGATCGCCGTGCCCACGACCGTGCTCGCCATGGTCGACGCGGCCGTCGGCGGCAAGACCGGCATCAACACCGCCGAGGGCAAGAACCTCGTCGGCGCCTTCCACCCGCCGGCCGGGGTCCTCTGCGACCTCGCGGCGCTGGACTCGCTGCCCGTGAACGACTACGTCAGCGGCATGGCCGAGATCATCAAGGCCGGCTTCATCGCCGACCCGGCGATCCTCGACCTGGTCGAGGCGGACCCGGAGGGCGCCCGCAGGCCCACCGGACCGCACACCGCCGAGCTGATCGAACGGGCCATCCGGGTCAAGGCCGAGGTCGTCTCCAGCGACCTGAAGGAATCCGGACTGCGCGAGATCCTCAACTACGGCCACACCCTGGCCCACGCCATCGAGAAGAACGAACGCTACAAGTGGCGGCACGGCGCGGCCGTCTCGGTCGGCATGGTCTTCGCCGCCGAGCTGGGCCGGCTGGCCGGACGGCTCGACGACGCCACCGCCGACCGGCACCGCGCCGTCCTGGAGTCCGTCGGACTGCCGCTCACCTACCGCGGCGACCAGTGGCCCAAGCTGCTGGAGAACATGAAGGTCGACAAGAAGTCCCGCGGCGACCTGCTGCGCTTCATCGTCCTCGACGGCCTCGGCAAGCCCACCGTCCTGGAGGGCCCCGACCCGGCCGTGCTGCTGGCCGCCTACGGGGAGGTGTCGGCGTGACCCGCCGGGTGTTCGTCCTCAACGGCCCGAACCTCGGCCGTCTCGGCTCCCGCGAGCCGGATGTGTACGGTGCCACGTCCTACGCCGGACTCGTCGACACCTGCCAGGCGCTCGGCAAGGAGCTCGGCTTCGATGTCGACGTCCGTGAGACCAACGACGAGGGCGAGCTGATCCGCTGGCTCCACGAGGCCGCGGACGGTTCAATTCCGGTCGTTCTCAACCCGGGGGCCTTCACCCACTATTCGTACGGGATGCGGGATGCGGCGGCCCAGCGCACCGCCCCGCTGATCGAGGTGCACATCTCGAACCCGTACGCACGGGAGGAATTCCGCCACAACTCCGTGGTCGCGCCGGTGGCCACGGGGACCGTGGCCGGATTCGGCATCGGCTCCTATCGGCTCGCCCTGCGCGCCCTCGCGGACGAGCTGACCGACTGACCGACCGGATTCCCGGCCGACCGGGCACTGTGGCGCGTCCCCGACCGTTGTCTCTGCGGCGGCCGGGGACGGTACGGTTGCCGTTCCACCAGCGCCAGTTGCCTGTACGAGACGGAGTGGCACCGGATGCAGCACGCAGTGGGGGCCCCGCTGCCGCCGCCCCAAGGCCCCGGAAGCGGACCTGTCGGCTGGATGCACCAGGCCCAGCACCCCGGTCCGCCGGGGCCGCCGCCGCCCACCACCCCTCCCACGACCAGTGGGTGGAGCGGGCCGGCCCCGCACCATGCCCCGGGTCCTCCCGCCAGGGAGACCACGGGACACGTCCAGCTGCCGCCCGGCGGCCCCGTCCCGCTGCCCGCACCACCCGCCGAGCCCGGCACGGGCAGCGCGACCCTCGCCGTCCTCCTGATCGGCCCCGCGGGCGCCGGCAAGACCACCGTGGCCAAGCTCTGGGCCAGCCGCCGCCGGGTGCCCACCGCCCACGTCAGCCTCGACGACGTCCGTGAATGGGTCTGCTCCGGTTTCGCCGACCCGCAGGCCGGGTGGAACGACCACTCCGAGGCCCAGTACCGCCTGGCCCGTCGCACCTGCGGCTTCGCCGCCCGTAACTTCCTCGCCAACGGCATCTCCTGCATCCTCGACGACGCCGTCTTCCCCGACCGGCCGGTCGTCGGCCTCGGCGGCTGGAAGCGCCATGTCGGCCCCGGACTCCTGCCCGTCGTCCTGCTGCCCGGCCTGGAGATCGTGCTGGAGCGCAACGCCGCCCGCAGCGGCAACCGCCGCCTCTCGGACGAGGAGGTCGCCAGGATCCACGGCAGGATGGCCGGCTGGTACGGCTCCGGGCTGCCGATCATCGACAACTCGACGTACGACGTGGAGACCACCGCCCGCGTCCTGGACGACATACTCGCCCGCTCCATAGCCAGCCCGCCGACCTGGTGAACCATCACCTGGCGGGCGCCCGGCCCGGCGATCCGGCCGGCGGTCGCCCCCCGGTCGGATGCGCTGACCGAGCAGGCCCGGGCCACCACTCGTAGGCTCGTGACATGTCAGAGGTGTACGCCGTCCGCCGCGGGCTGCTTCGCGACCGGTGCGCCGCCGTCGGATCCGCGGCCGCTCTGGTCTCCCGCCCCGCCAACGTCCGCTATCTCGCGGGCGGGGCGCCCCCGGGCGCCGTGCTGCTGCTCGGGCCCGGCGGGGACGTCCTGCTCTCCCCCCGCGCCCCGAGCGGCGATCCCGCCGACGGGCGCACCGACGATCAGCTGCGGGTTTCCCTGCTGCCGGCCTCCGACGGCGATCCGGTGGTCGCGGCCGCCGATCTGGCCGGCTCCTCGGGCGCGGAGTCCCTGGCCGTCGAGGAGCACCATCTGACGGTCTCCCGCCACCGGGCCATGGGCTCGGTCGCCCCGCGGCTCAGGCTGGCCGATCTCGGTGCCACCGTCGAACAGCTGCGGGTGGTCAAGGACGAGGAGGAGATCGCCTGCCTGCGGATCGCCGCCGAGATCACCGACCAGGCCCTGGGCGAACTCCTCGAATCCATCCTGGTGGGCCGCACCGAACGGCACCTCGCCCTGGAGCTGGAGCGCCGCCTGGTGGACCACGGCGCCGACGGCCCCGCCTTCGCCACCTCCGTCGCCACCGGCCCGAACTCCGGCCAGGGCCGCCACCGCCCCTCGGACCGCCGGGTGGAGGAGGGAGATTTCCTCTCCGTCTGCCTGGGCGCGAACTATCGCGGCTACCGTTGCGAGATCGGCCGCACGTTCGTCATCGGGACCACGCCGGCCGACTGGCAGATCGAGCTCTACGACCTCGTCTTCGCCGCTCAGCGGGCCGGGCGCGAGGCCCTCGTCCCCGGCGCCGCCTACCGCGACGTGGACCGCGCGGCCCGGTATCTCCTGGACTCCGCGGGGCACGGCGGGGGCCTGGCACCCTGGACCGGGCACGGGGTGGGACTCGAAATCGACGAGGACCCGCAGTTGGCACCTGCGGCCATGGGTAAACTGGACGCTTGTGTGCCGGTCACCGTCGAACCGGGGGTCCACCTCCCGGGCCGGGGCGGGGTCCGGATCGATGACACGCTCGTCGTGCGCCCCGAGGCGGACGGCGGACCCGAGCTACTCACCATTACGACCAAGGAGCTGCTCGCGCTCTAGCGCGCATCCTCGGTCGTTCCACCAGCTTCAGTCCAGGAGATTCCGCAACCGTGGCTTCCACGAACGACCTCAAGAACGGCCTGGTGCTCAAGCTCGACGGAGGCCAGCTCTGGTCCGTCGTCGAGTTCCAGCACGTCAAGCCCGGCAAGGGCCCGGCCTTCGTGCGCACCAAGCTCAAGAACGTGCTCTCCGGCAAGGTCGTCGACAAGACGTTCAACGCCGGCGTGAAGGTCGAAACGGCCACCATCGACCGTCGCGACATGCAGTTCTCGTACATGGACGGCGAGTACTTCGTCTTCATGGACATGGACACCTACGACCAGCTCATGGTCGACCGCAAGGCCGTCGGCAGCGCCGCCAACTTCCTGATCGAGGGCTTCACCGCCTCCGTCGCCCAGCACGAGGGCGAGGTGCTCTACGTCGAGCTGCCCGCCGCCGTCGAGCTGACCGTCAAGCACACCGACCCGGGCGTCCAGGGCGACCGCTCCACCGGTGGCACCAAGCCCGCCACGCTGGAGACCGACTACGAGATCGGCGTCCCGCTCTTCATCACCACCGGTGAGAAGATCAAGGTCGACACTCGCACGGGCGACTACCTCGGCCGGGTGAACAGCTAACCGTGGCTGCTCGGAACACGGCCCGCAAGCGTGCCTTCCAGATCCTTTTCGAGGCCGACCAGCGCGGTGAGTCCGTGCAGACGGTCCTCGCGGACTGGGTGCGGCACTCGCGGACCGACAGCCGTCAGCCGCCGGTCACCGAGTACACGATGGAGCTCGTCGAGGGGTACGCGCAGTACGCGGACCGGATCGACGACCTCATCGTGACCTACGCGGTGGACTGGGAGATCGACCGCATGCCGGTCGTCGACCGGAACATCCTGCGGCTCGGTGCCTACGAGCTGATCTGGGTGGACGGCACCCCGGACGCGGTGGTGATCGACGAGGCGGTCCAGCTCGCCAAGGAGTTCTCCACCGACGACTCCCCGTCCTTCGTGAACGGGCTGCTGGCCCGCTTCAAGGACCTCAAGCCGAACCTCCGCCGGGAGCAGTAGCTCCGGCGGCGTTCAGCCAACGAAGGGCCCACGGTCGGGTGACCGTGGGCCCTTCGGCGTGTGTCGGACCGTCGCGCGGGGATCGTCGTGCATGAGCCGTCACGCACGACAAACGCACGAGCCGTCACGCACGAAAAAGCCGTGCCGGAGCGGGCACCCGAAGGGGTGAACCCGCACCGACACGGCGGCACGTTTCTTCAGAGGGGCGTCAGCCCTCTTCGTGGGCCACGGCGCGACGCGCGTCCGCGTCCAGCACGCCCCAGCTGATCAGCTGCTCCGTGAGCACGGACGGCGACTGGTCGTAGATCACGGCCAGTGTGCGCAGGTCGTCCTGGCGGATCGAGAGCACCTTGCCGTTGTAATCACCGCGCTGGCTCTGGATCGTCGCCGCGTAGCGCTGCAGCGGACCGGCCTTCTCCGGCGGGACGTGGGCGAGACGCTCCAGGTCCAGGACGAGCTTCGGCGGCGGCTCGGCGGCACCGCCGGGCGTCGTACCGGGCAGGAGCTCCTGCACCGGGACCCCGTAGAAGTCCGCGAGCTCAGCGAGGCGCTGCACGGTCACGGCACGGTCGCCGCGCTCGTACGAACCGACCACGACGGCCTTCCAGCGGCCCTGGGACTTCTCCTCCACGCCATGGAGGGAGAGACCCTGCTGGGTGCGGATGGCACGGAGTTTGGCCCCGAGCTGTTTTGCGTATTCGCTGGACATAAGGCTCCCCGGACGCTGGGACATTTCGCGGCTCCGCCGCGTTGCTGGTAACTCACTGTGAGGTTACGCAGCGTTACTTGGATGCGTCAAGCCGAATGGTCCGGACCGCCACCTCCCGGGGGTGTGAGCAGGGGCCGGTGCAAGCCCTGGTATCGTGGATGACGCAATTTCGACGTCCTTTAACGTCCGTCCCGTGAGGCGGAGAAGGAGGTCCGTTTCTTATGGACGCACAGCACGAAGCCACCGGCAATGCGGCACGCCCCGTTCTGGAGGCTCCCGACATCGCCCGGGTACTGACCCGGATCGCCCACGAGATCGTCGAGCGCGCCAAGGGCGCCGACGACGTGGTGCTCCTCGGCATCCCGACGCGGGGCGTATTCCTCGCCCGCCGTCTGGCCGGAAAACTCGAAGAGATCACCGGCGGGAAGATGCCGGTCGGCTCCCTCGACATCACCATGTACCGCGACGACCTGCGGCTGCGCCCGACGCGCGCCCTGGCCCGCACCGAGATCCCCGGCGAGGGCATCGAGGGCCGCCTGGTCGTACTCGTCGACGACGTCCTCTTCTCGGGGCGCACGATCCGTGCCGCGCTCGACGCCCTGGGCGACATCGGCCGGCCCCGTGCGGTGCAGCTCGCGGTCCTCGTCGACCGCGGTCACCGCGAACTCCCGATCCGTGCCGACTACGTCGGCAAGAACCTCCCCACGTCGCTGCGGGAGACGGTCAAGGTCCAGCTCGCCGAGGAGGACGGCCGGGACGCCGTGCTGCTCGGTGTCGAGCCGACCGCCCCGGCGGGCGAGCAGTAGCCGCACCACACCCGTACGGCCAGCACGAGCCCGTCCGGCTGCTTCCGCACGCCCGCATGCCTGAACCCTCCAGCCACCCGGAGAACACCCAGATGAAGCGCCACCTCATCTCGGCCGCCGATCTCACCCGCGACGACGCCGTCCTGATCCTCGACACCGCCGAGGAGATGGCCAGGGTCGCGGACCGGCCGATCAAGAAGCTCCCGACCCTGCGCGGCCGTACCGTCGTCAACCTCTTCTTCGAGGACTCGACGCGTACCCGCATCTCCTTCGAGGCCGCCGCCAAGCGCCTGTCCGCCGACGTCATCAACTTCTCCGCGAAGGGCTCGTCCGTCTCCAAGGGCGAGTCGCTCAAGGACACCGCACTGACCCTGGAGGCGATGGGCGCCGACGCCGTCGTCATCCGGCACGGCGCCTCCGGGGCCCCGTACCGCCTCGCCACCTCCGGCTGGATCGACGGCGCCGTCGTCAACGCCGGTGACGGCACCCACGAGCACCCCACCCAGGCTCTCCTGGACGCCTTCACGATGCGCCGCCGCCTGGTCGGGGCCGACAGCGGTCTCGGCCGGGACCTCGAAGGCCGCCGGATCACCATCGTCGGCGACATCCTGCACAGCCGGGTGGCCCGCTCCAACGTCCACCTGCTGACCACGCTCGGCGCCCACGTCACCCTGGTGGCCCCGCCGACCCTCGTCCCGGTCGGCGTCGAGCAGTGGCCCTGCGACATCAGCTACAGCCTCGACGAGGTGCTGCCGAAGTCCGACGCGGTGATGATGCTGCGTGTGCAGCGTGAACGGATGAACGCCGCGTACTTCCCGACCGAGCGCGAGTACTCCCGCCGCTACGGCCTGGACGCCGACCGCATGGCGCGGATGCCCGAGCAGGCCATCGTCATGCACCCCGGCCCGATGGTACGCGGCATGGAGATCACCGCCGAGGTCGCCGACTCCGACCGCTGCACGGTCGTCGAGCAGGTCGCCAACGGCGTCTCGATCCGCATGGCCGTCCTGTACCTGCTGCTGGGCGGGTACGAATCCGCCGCCCCGGCCACCCCGTCCCGTACCGAGGAGAACAAGTAGTCATGAGCAAGATCCTTATCCGCGGCGCGAAGGTCCTCGGCGGCGAACCCCAGGACGTCCTGATCGACGGCGAGACCATCGCAGAGGTCGGCACGGGCATCGAGGCCGGTGACGCGACCGTCGTCGAGGCCGGGGGCCAGATCCTGCTGCCCGGCCTGGTCGACCTCCACACCCACCTGCGCGAGCCCGGCCGCGAGGACTCCGAGACCGTCCTCACCGGGACGAAGGCCGCTGCCGTCGGCGGCTTCACCGCCGTGCACGCCATGGCCAACACCTTCCCGGTGGCCGACACCGCCGGTGTCGTCGAGCAGGTCTGGCGGCTCGGCAAGGAGTCCGGCTACTGCGACGTGCAGCCGATCGGCGCCGTCACCGTCGGCCTGGAGGGCAAGAAGCTCGCCGAGCTCGGCGCCATGCACGACTCGGCCGCCGGAGTGAAGGTCTTCTCCGACGACGGCAAGTGCGTCGACGACGCGGTGATCATGCGCCGCGCGCTGGAGTACGTGAAGGCCTTCGACGGCGTCGTCGCCCAGCACGCCCAGGAGCCCCGCCTCACCGAGGGCGCCCAGATGAACGAGGGCGTAGTCTCCGCCGAACTCGGTCTCGGCGGCTGGCCCGCCGTCGCCGAGGAGTCGATCATCGCCCGCGACGTCCTGCTCGCCGCCCACGTCGGCTCCCGGGTGCACATCTGCCACCTGTCGACCGCCGGCTCCGTCGAGATCGTCCGCTGGGCCAAGTCCAAGGGCTGGAACGTCACCGCCGAGGTCACCCCGCACCACCTGCTCCTCACCGACGAGCTCGTGCGGTCCTACAACCCGGTCTACAAGGTGAACCCGCCGCTGCGCACCGAGGCCGACGTCATGGCCCTGCGCGAGGCGCTCGCCGACGGCACCATCGACTGCGTCGCCACCGACCACGCCCCGCACCCGCACGAGGACAAGGACTGCGAGTGGGCCGCCGCCGCCATGGGCATGGTGGGCCTGGAGACCGCGCTCTCCGTGGTCCAGCAGACGATGGTCGACACCGGCCTGATCGACTGGGCGGGTGTCGCCGACCGGATGTCGTTCCGCCCGGCCGCGATCGGACGGCTCGACGGACACGGCCGGCCCGTCTCGGCCGGTGAACCCGCCAACCTCACCCTGGTCGATCCGGCTTACCGTGGTGTCGTGGACCCCGCGGGCTTCGCCTCCCGCAGCCGCAACACTCCCTACGAGGGGCGCGAGCTGCCGGGCCGAGTCACTCACACCTTCCTGCGGGGCCGTGCAACGGTCGTCGACGGGAAGCTCGCGTGACATCACTCACCCCTCTGTACCAGCTCGCCGCCGACCGGAAGTCGGCCGAGGTGACCGACTGGTCGGCCCGGATCAGCTGGGTCATCGGACTGATCGTGCTCATCGCCTTCGTCTACTGGCTGATGCGCCAGGGATGGAAGTGGCGGGGCAGCCTCCAGTCCGGCCTGCCGGAGCTCGGCTCCACCCCCGAAGGGTTCGCGGACGGCGAGAAGCTGCTCACGCTGACCGGCCGGTACCACGCCTCGACCACCGCCGGGCAGTGGCTCGACCGGATCGTCGCCCACGGCCTCGGCACCCGCAGCCGCGTCGAGCTCACCCTGACCGATCAGGGCCTCGACGTCGTACGCCCCGGCGCGGCCGACTTCTTCGTGCCGGCCGCCGCACTGCGTGAGGCCCGGCTCGACAAGGGCATCGCCGGCAAGGTCCTCCCCGAGGGCGGCCTGCTGATCATCACCTGGGCGCACGGCGACAAGCTGATCGACTCCGGCTTCCGCTCCGACCGCTCGGCCGAGCACCCGGCCTGGGTCGAGGCCATCGACCAACTCACCAGAACTACGGAAGGCACCGCACGATGACGATCTCCACCCGGGGAGCCGCCAAAGCTCCCGCCGTACTCGTCCTGGAGGACGGCCGCGCCTTCCGCGGCCGCGCCTACGGGGCCGTGGGGGAGACCTTCGGCGAGGCGGTTTTCTCCACCGGCATGACCGGCTACCAGGAGACGCTGACCGACCCCTCGTACCACCGCCAGGTCGTCGTGATGACCGCCCCGCACGTCGGGAACACCGGTGTGAACGACGAGGACCCCGAGTCCGGACGGATCTGGGTCTCCGGCTACGTCGTCCGCGACCCCGCCCGGGTGCCCTCCAACTGGCGCTCGCAGCGCTCGCTCGACGAGGAACTGGAGCGCCAGGGCGTCGTCGGCATCAGCGGCATCGACACCCGCGCGCTCACCCGCCACCTGCGCGAGCGCGGCGCCATGCGCGTCGGCATCTTCTCCGGTGACGCCGTCGCCGACGAGACCACGCTGCTGGCCCGCGTCCAGCAGGCCCCCGAGATGGTGGGCGCCGACCTCTCCGCCGAAGTCGCCACCAAGGAGACGTACGTCGTCCCCGCGATCGGCACCAAGAAGTTCACCGTCGCCGCGATCGACCTCGGCATCAAGGGCATGACCCCGCACCGGATGGCCGAGCGCGGCATCGAGGTGCACGTGCTGCCCGCCACCGCCACCCTGGAAGACGTGTACGCGGTGCAGCCGGACGGCGTCTTCTTCTCCAACGGCCCCGGCGACCCGGCCACCGCCGACCACCCGGTCTCCGTCATGCGAGGCGTCCTGGAGCGGAAGACCCCGCTCTTCGGTATCTGCTTCGGCAACCAGATCCTGGGCCGCTCCCTCGGCTTCGGCACCTACAAGCTGAAGTACGGCCACCGCGGCATCAACCAGCCCGTGCAGGACCGTACGACCGGCAAGGTCGAGGTCACCGCGCACAACCACGGCTTCGCCGTCGACGCCCCGCTCGACAAGGTGTCCGACACCGAGTTCGGCCGCGCCGAGGTCTCCCACGTCTGCCTGAACGACCAGGTCGTCGAGGGGCTCCAGCTTCTCGACCAGCCGGCTTTCAGCGTCCAGTACCACCCCGAAGCAGCCGCGGGCCCGCACGACGCCGCGTACCTCTTCGACCGCTTCGTTTCCCTGATGGAGGGCCAGCGTGCCTAAGCGCTCCGATATCCAGTCCGTCCTGGTCATCGGCTCCGGCCCGATCGTCATCGGCCAGGCCGCCGAGTTCGACTACTCCGGAACCCAGGCCTGCCGCGTACTCAAGGCCGAGGGCCTGCGCGTCATCCTGGTGAACTCCAACCCGGCGACGATCATGACCGACCCGGAGATCGCCGACGCCACGTACGTCGAGCCGATCACCCCCGAGTTCGTCGAGAAGATCATCGCCAAGGAGCGCCCCGACGCGCTGCTCCCCACCCTGGGCGGCCAGACCGCGCTCAACACCGCGATCTCCATGCACGAGAACGGTGTCCTGGAGAAGTACGGCGTCGAGCTCATCGGCGCCAACGTCGAGGCCATCAACAAGGGTGAGGACCGCGACCTCTTCAAGGGCGTCGTCGAGGCCGTCAACGCCAAGATCGGCCACGGCGAGTCCGCCCGCTCGGTCATCTGCCACTCCATGGACGACGTCCTCGCGGGCGTCGAGACGCTCGGCGGCTACCCCGTCGTCGTCCGCCCCTCCTTCACCATGGGCGGCGCCGGCTCCGGCTTCGCGCACGACGAGGACGAGCTGCGCCGTATCGCCGGACAGGGCCTCACGCTCTCGCCGACCACCGAGGTGCTCCTGGAGGAGTCCATCCTCGGCTGGAAGGAGTACGAGCTGGAGCTGATGCGCGACAAGCACGACAACGTCGTGGTCGTCTGCTCCATCGAGAACTTCGATCCGATGGGCGTCCATACGGGTGACTCGATCACCGTCGCCCCGGCGATGACGCTCACCGACCGCGAGTACCAGCGGCTGCGCGACATCGGCATCGCGATCATCCGCGAGGTCGGTGTCGACACCGGCGGCTGCAACATCCAGTTCGCCATCGACCCGACCGACGGCCGGGTCATCGTGATCGAGATGAACCCGCGCGTCTCCCGCTCCTCGGCGCTCGCCTCGAAGGCCACCGGCTTCCCGATCGCCAAGATCGCCGCCAAGCTGGCCGTCGGCTACACGCTCGACGAGATCCCCAACGACATCACCGAGAAGACCCCGGCCTCCTTCGAGCCGACCCTCGACTACGTCGTCGTCAAGGCCCCGCGGTTCGCCTTCGAGAAGTTCCCCTCCGCCGACTCCAGCCTCACCACCACCATGAAGTCGGTGGGCGAGGCCATGGCGATCGGCCGGAACTTCACCGAGGCGCTCCAGAAGGCACTCCGTTCGCTGGAGAAGAAGGGCTCGCAGTTCACCTTCGTCGGCGAGCCCGGCGACAAGGCGGAGCTGCTGGCCGAGGCGGTCCGCCCGACCGACGGCCGGATCAACACCGTCATGCAGGCGATCCGGGCCGGCGCCACCCAGGAAGAGGTCTTCGACGCCACGAAGATCGACCCCTGGTTCGTCGACCAGCTCTTCCTGATCAAGGAGATCGCCGACGAGCTCGCCGCCGCCGACGAGCTGGGCCCCGAGCTGCTCGCCGAAGCCAAGCGGCACGGCTTCTCCGACGCCCAGATCGCCGCGATCCGCAGCCTGCGCGAGGACGTCGTGCGCGAGGTGCGGCACGCGCTGGGCATCCGCCCGGTCTACAAGACGGTCGACACCTGCGCCGCCGAGTTCGCCGCGAAGACGCCGTACTTCTACTCCTCCTACGACGAGGAGAGCGAGGTCGCGTCCCGCACCAAGCCCGCGGTGATCATCCTCGGCTCCGGCCCCAACCGCATCGGCCAGGGCATCGAGTTCGACTACTCCTGCGTCCACGCCTCCTTCGCGCTGAGCGACGCGGGCTACGAGACCGTGATGGTCAACTGCAACCCGGAGACCGTCTCCACCGACTACGACACCTCCGACCGCCTGTACTTCGAGCCGCTGACGCTGGAGGACGTGCTGGAGATCGTGCACGCGGAGACCCTCGCCGGACCGGTCGCCGGTGTCATCGTCCAGCTCGGCGGCCAGACCCCGCTGGGCCTGTCGCAGGCGCTCAAGGACAACGGCGTACCGGTCGTCGGCACGTCCCCGGAGGCCATCCACGCCGCCGAGGACCGCGGCGCCTTCGGCCGCGTCCTGGCCGAGGCCGGGCTCCCGGCCCCGAAGCACGGCACGGCCACCACCTTCGACGAGGCCAAGGCCATCGCCGACGAGATCGGCTACCCCGTCCTCGTACGCCCCAGCTACGTGCTCGGCGGCCGCGGCATGGAGATCGTGTACGACGAGGTGCGCCTCTCCTCGTACATCGCCGAGTCCACCGAGATCAGCCCCACCCGGCCGGTCCTGGTCGACCGCTTCCTCGACGACGCCATCGAGATCGACGTCGACGCGCTCTACGACGGCACCGAGCTCTACCTCGGCGGCGTCATGGAGCACATCGAGGAGGCCGGCATCCACTCCGGCGACTCCGCCTGCGCGCTGCCCCCGATCACGCTCGGCGGCTACGACATCAAGCGGCTGCGGGCCTCCACCGAGGGCATCGCCAAGGGCGTCGGCGTACGCGGACTGATCAACATCCAGTTCGCGCTCTCCGGCGACATCCTCTACGTCCTGGAGGCCAACCCGCGCGCCTCGCGCACCGTCCCCTTCACCTCGAAGGCGACCGCGGTCCCGCTCGCCAAGGCCGCCGCCCGCATCTCGCTGGGCGCGACCATCGCCGAGCTGCGCGCGGAGGGTCTGCTCCCGGCCAACGGCGACGGCGGCACCCTGCCGCTGGACGCGCCGATCTCCGTCAAGGAGGCCGTCATGCCGTGGTCGCGCTTCCGCGACATCCACGGCCGCGGCGTCGACACCGTCCTCGGCCCGGAGATGCGCTCCACCGGTGAGGTCATGGGCATCGACTCGGTCTTCGGCACGGCGTACGCCAAGTCGCAGGCCGGCGCCTACGGTCCGCTGCCGACCAAGGGCCGCGCCTTCATCTCGGTCGCCAACCGCGACAAGCGCTCGATGATCTTCCCGGCGCGCGAACTCGTCGCCCACGGCTTCGAACTGCTCGCCACCTCCGGCACCGCCGAGGTCCTCAAGCGCAACGGCATCAACGCCACGATCGTGCGCAAGCAGTCCGAGGGCGTGGGCCCGCAGGGCGAGCGGACCATCGTCCAGCTGATCCACGACGGCGAGGTCGACCTCATCGTCAACACGCCGTACGGAACGGGCGGCCGCCTCGACGGCTACGAGATCCGTACCGCGGCCGTGGCCCGGTCCGTGCCGTGCCTGACGACGGTCCAGGCGCTCGCCGCCGCCGTCCAGGGCATCGACGCACTCACCCACGGAGACGTCGGCGTCAGGTCCCTCCAGGAACACGCCGAACAACTGACCGCGGCCCGCGACTAGCAGAACGGCAGGGGGACACCGGAAACGGTGTCCCCCTCTCTGTGAGGACACTCCCGATGTACAAGTTCTTCTTCCGCCTGGTCTTCAAGCGGATGGACCCGGAACAGGCCCACCACCTGGCCTTCCGATGGATCCGCCTCGCCGCCCGCACCCCCGTGCTGCGCACCTTCGTCGCCGCCGCGCTCGCCCCCCGGTACGAGGAGCTGCGCACCGAGGCCCTCGGCCTGCGGATGCACGGCCCCTTCGGCCTCGCCGCCGGTTTCGACAAGAACGCCATCGCCATCGACGGCATGTCGATGCTCGGCTTCGACCACATCGAGATCGGTACGGTCACCGGCGAACCGCAGCCCGGCAACCCCAAGAAGCGCCTCTTCCGCCTCGTAGCGGACCGCGCGCTGATCAACCGCATGGGCTTCAACAACGAGGGCTCGGCCGCCGTCGCCGCCCGCCTCGCCGCCCGCAGGCCGGTCTTCCGGACCACGGTCGGCGTCAACATCGGCAAGACGAAGGTCGTGCCGGAGTCCGAAGCAGTCGGCGACTACGTGAAGTCCACCGAGCGCCTCGCCGCCCACGCCGACTACCTCGTCGTGAACGTCTCCTCGCCCAACACCCCGGGGCTGCGCAACCTCCAGGCCACCGAGGCGCTGCGGCCCCTGCTCAGCGCCGTGCGCGAGGCGGCCGACCGGACCGTCACCGAGCGGCGGGTCCCGCTGCTCGTCAAGATCGCCCCGGACCTCGCGGACGAGGACGTCGACGCGGTCGCCGATCTCGCGGTCGAGCTGGGCCTGGACGGCATCATCGCCACCAACACCACCATCGCCCGCGACGGCCTCGGCCTGAAGTCCTCGCCGTCCCTGACCGCGGAGACCGGCGGGCTCTCCGGCGCGCCCCTCAAGGAACGCTCCCTGGAGGTGCTGAGCCGCCTCTACGCGCGCGTGGGCGACCGGATCACCCTGGTCGGTGTCGGGGGCGTCGAGAACGCCGAGGACGCCTGGCAGCGCATCCTCGCCGGCGCCACGCTCGTCCAGGGCTACAGCGCCTTCATCTACGAGGGCCCGTTCTACGCCCGGGCGATCCACAAGGGCCTGGCCGCGCGCCTGGCCGCCTCCCCGTACGCCACCCTTGCCGAGGCCGTCGGCGCAGAGACCAGGAAGGCCACCGTATGAGCCCCGAACCGTTCGGCGCGCGCCTGCGCCGCGCCATGGACACCCGCGGGCCGCTGTGCGTCGGCATCGACCCGCACGCCTCGCTGCTCACCGCCTGGGGCCTGAACGACGACGTCACCGGGCTCGAACGCTTCACGCGCACCGTCGTCGAGGCACTGGCGGACCGGGTCGCCGTGCTCAAGCCGCAGTCCGCGTTCTTCGAGCGCTTCGGCTCGCGCGGCATCGCCGTCCTGGAGAAGGCGGTCGAGGAGGCGCGGGCGGCCGGCGCGCTCGTGCTGATGGACGCCAAGCGCGGCGACATCGGCTCCACCATGGGCGCCTACGCGGCGACCTACCTGGAGAAGGACTCGCCGCTGTTCTCGGACGCGGTCACCGTCTCGCCGTACCTCGGCTTCGGCTCGCTGCGCCCGGCGCTCGACGCGGCGGTCCTCTCCGGCGCGGGTGTCTTCGTGCTCGCTCTCACCTCCAACCCGGAGGGCGCCGAGGTGCAGCGTGCCACCGCCGCCGACGGCCGCTCGCTGGCCCAGCTCATGCTCGACCACATGGCCGCCGAGAACGAGGGGATGACCCCGCTCGGCTCCGTCGGCGCGGTGGTCGGAGCCACGCTCGGGGACGCGGGGGTGAACCTGGCGATCAACGGCCCGCTGCTCGCTCCCGGGATCGGCGCGCAGGGTGCGACGCCCGCGGATCTGCCCGGCGTGTTCGGCGCCTCGGTGGGCAATGTGGTGCCCAGCGTGAGCCGCGGCGTGCTGAGCCAGGGGCCGGATGTGGCAGGGCTGCGCGAGGCCGCCGAACGGCTCACGGACGAGATCCGGGCAGCCGTGGCGGATAGCTGACCATGCCACGTAACAGGGCGTTGACTCTTTCCTGACCAAAAAACTCGGTTGTTATGCCGGAAATGTCCCGGTCGGCCAAGGCTGACCAGGACTTTTCGCTGGTTCTCGCTGACTCCGGCGGCCTTGGCCGCTAGTCTCCGTCGAGAGCCGACGTACACAAGTTGTCCGTCGCTCACCTGGTGTGGAGCGTTCAGCTTCCTCACCGGTCCGTATCCGACAGATCGACATCCGAGGTGACGTAGGCGTGGCTCTTCCGCCCCTTACCCCTGAACAGCGCGCAGCCGCGCTCGAAAAGGCCGCCGCGGCTCGCCGGGAGCGGGCCGAGGTCAAGAATCGACTCAAGCACTCCGGCGCCTCCCTCCACGAGGTCATCAAGCAGGGCCAGGAGAACGACGTCATCGGTAAGATGAAGGTCTCCGCCCTTCTGGAGTCCCTGCCGGGCGTGGGCAAGGTCCGCGCCAAGCAGATCATGGAGCGGCTCGGCATCTCCGAGAGCCGCCGGGTCCGGGGTCTCGGCTCCAACCAGATCGCATCCCTGGAGCGTGAGTTCGGCGGCAGCCCCGCCTGAGGTTCTCAGGCACTCCTGAGAACCTGGATAATCGCTCCATGGCTGCAACATCCCGGGGGACGTCCCCCGTACCCCCGGACGTACGTCCGCGGCTGACCGTGCTCTCCGGCCCCTCCGGGGTCGGCAAGAGCACGGTCGTCGCTCATATGCGCAAGGTTCACCCCGAGGTCTGGCTCTCGGTGTCGGCGACGACCCGCAAGCCGCGCCCCGGCGAGCGCAACGGTGTTCACTACTTCTTCGTGGACAACGAGGAGTTCGACAAGCTGATCGCCAACGGCGAGCTGCTGGAGTGGGCCGAGTTCGCGGGCAACCGCTACGGCACGCCCCGCCGCGCCGTGCTCGACCGCCTGGAGGCGGGCGAGCCGGTGCTGCTGGAGATCGATCTCCAGGGTGCCCGGCTGGTCCGGCAGTCGATGTCGGACGCACAGCTGGTCTTCCTGGCCCCGCCGAGCTGGGAGGAACTGGTCCGCCGGCTCACCGGCCGCGGGACCGAGGCGCCCGAGGTGATCGATCGCCGGCTTGCCGCCGCCAAGATCGAACTGGCCGCCGAGTCCGAGTTCGACACGACGCTGGTCAACACCTCCGTCGAGGACGTGGCCCGTGAGCTGCTAGCCTTGATGCTGGAGGCTTCCGGCCACCGTGCCGACAGCGACTGACGAAGTCGGTACGCACGCCACCGCGGAACTCCGCACCGTCAAAGATTTCTTTGATCTTTACCCCCTTCGGAAGGCAGAGAGTGTCCTCTTCCATCACCACGCCCGAGGGCATCATCAACCCGCCGATTGATGAGCTCCTCGAGGCCACCGACTCGAAGTACAGCCTCGTGATCTACGCCGCCAAGCGTGCGCGCCAGATCAACGCGTACTACTCGCAGCTCGGCGAGGGTCTCCTGGAGTACGTCGGTCCGCTCGTCGACACCCACGTGCACGAGAAGCCGCTCTCGATCGCGCTCCGCGAGATCAACGCGGGCCTGCTCACCTCCGAGCCCATCGAGGGCCCCGCGCAGTAAGCAGGAATTGCATCTTCACCTCAGGCCCGGCGGCCACGGCTGCCGGGCCTGAGGTGTGTCCGGGGCGACAGCGTCGGACCGGGTGCGGTGAGGCAGCATGGGGGTGTTCGTATCCGAGTGCGGGGAGACGCAGTGGACAAGCCGAAAGTCGTTCTGGGGGTCAGCGGGGGCATCGCCGCGTACAAGGCGTGCGAACTGCTGCGTCGGCTGACCGAGTCCGGTCATGACGTGCGCGTCGTACCGACCGAGTCGTCGCTCCACTTCGTGGGGGCGGCCACCTGGTCCGCGCTCTCCGGCCACCCGGTCTCCACCGAGGTCTGGAACGACGTCCACGAGGTGCCGCACGTCAGGATCGGCCAGGGCGCCGATCTGGTGGTCGTAGCCCCCGCCACCGCCGACATGCTCGCGAAGGCGGCCCACGGTCTCGCCGACGACCTGCTGACCAACACGCTCCTCACGGCCCGCTGTCCGGTCGTCTTCGCGCCCGCCATGCACACCGAGATGTGGGAGCACCCCGCCACCCAGGAGAACGTCGCCACGCTGCGCCGCCGGGGCGCCGTCGTCATCGAGCCCGCGGTCGGCCGGCTCACCGGCGTCGACACCGGCAAGGGCCGGCTGCCCGACCCCGGGGAGATCTTCGAGGTCTGCCGCCGGGTGCTGGCCCGCGGGCCCGTCGAACCCGACCTGGCCGGCCGCCATGTGGTCATCAGCGCGGGCGGTACGCGCGAACCGCTCGACCCGGTGCGCTACCTCGGCAACCGCTCCTCCGGCAAGCAGGGCTACGCCCTGGCCCGTACCGCGGTCGCCCGCGGCGCCCGGGTCACCCTCGTCGAGGCCAACACCGGCCTGCCCGACCCGGCCGGCGCCGACGTCCTGCACGCGGGGACCGCCGTGCAGCTCCGCGAGGCCGTGCTGAAGGCCGCCGCGGACGCCGACGTGGTCGTGATGGCGGCGGCGGTCGCCGACTTCCGTCCCGCCGAGTACGCCCCGGGGAAGATCAAGAAGAAGGACGGCCAGGAGCCCGCGCCCATCACGCTCGTCCGTAACCCCGACATCCTCGCCGAGGTGGCCGGCGAACGCGCCCGGCCGGAGCAGATCGTCGTCGGTTTCGCCGCCGAGACCGACAACGTCCTCGCCAACGGCCGGGAGAAACTCCGCCGAAAGGGCTGCGATCTCCTCGTCGTCAACGAGGTGGGAGAGCGCCGGACATTCGGCTCGGAGGAGAACGAAGCGGTGGTGCTCGCGGCCGACGGCGCCGAGACCCAGGTGCCGTACGGGCCCAAGGAGGCGCTCGCCGACACGGTCTGGGATCTCGTGTCGTCGCGGCTCGGATGAAATTCGTGTGTCACGCCCGCGGCCGGGCCGAAATCCTTGAAATATGGGCATAAATGGCATTGTCCGAGGGCGATCGGCCCGCGTCGGCGGGCCGTGCCGCAGGTCACAGATCTCCCAAAGGGCGAGACATGTTGTCCGCCGAACGAAAGCGACCGATAAACTGGGGCCGGACTACGCCGGGCGCAGCTCCCGGCCGTCCGCCAAATGATCAGCCAGCAGCCGCTGCAACCCCAGGGAGCGATGTGTCCCGCCGTCTCTTCACCTCGGAGTCCGTCACCGAGGGTCACCCCGACAAGATCGCTGACCAGATCAGCGACACCATTCTCGACGCACTGCTCCGTGAGGACCCCCGGTCCCGCGTCGCCGTCGAGACCTTGATCACCACCGGTCTGGTGCATGTTGCGGGTGAGGTCACGACCAAGGCCTACGCCGACATTCCGACCCTCGTACGCAACAAGGTCCTGGAGATCGGCTACGACTCCTCCAAGAAGGGCTTCGACGGCGCCTCCTGCGGTGTCTCGGTGTCCATCGGGGCGCAGTCTCCCGACATCGCGCAGGGTGTCGACACCGCGTACGAGAAGCGGGTCGAGGGCGATGAGGACGAGCTCGACAAGCAGGGCGCCGGCGACCAGGGCCTGATGTTCGGCTACGCCTGCGACGAGACGCCCGAGCTCATGCCGCTCCCGATTTACCTCGCGCACCGGCTCTCCCGTCGGCTCTCCGAGGTCCGCAAGAACGGGACCATCCCGTACCTGCGCCCCGACGGCAAGACCCAGGTCACCATCGAGTACGACGGCGACAAGGCCGTCCGTCTCGACACGGTCGTCGTCTCCTCGCAGCACGCCAGCGACATCGACCTCGACTCGCTGCTCGCGCCCGACATCCGCGAGTTCGTCGTCGAGCACGTGCTCGGGCAGTTGATCGAGGACGGCATCAAGCTGGACACCGACGGCTACCGGCTGCTGGTCAACCCGACCGGGCGCTTCGAGATCGGCGGCCCGATGGGCGACGCCGGCCTGACCGGCCGCAAGATCATCATCGACACCTACGGCGGCATGGCCCGCCACGGCGGCGGCGCCTTCTCGGGCAAGGACCCGTCGAAGGTGGACCGCTCGGCCGCGTACGCCATGCGATGGGTCGCCAAGAACGTCGTCGCCGCGGGCCTCGCCGCCCGTTGCGAGGTGCAGGTCGCGTACGCGATCGGCAAGGCCGAGCCCGTCGGTCTGTTCGTCGAGACCTTCGGCACCGCCGCCGTCGACACCGAGAAGATCGAGCACGCCATCGGCGAGGTCTTCGACCTCCGCCCGGCCGCGATCATCCGCGACCTCGACCTGCTGCGCCCGATCTACGCCCAGACCGCGGCCTACGGCCACTTCGGCCGTGAGCTTCCCGACTTCACCTGGGAGCGCACCGACCGCGTGGACGCGCTGCGCGCGGCGGCCGGGCTGTAGGACTGCCGCTTCTTCGTCTGTACGCCGGGGCCCGGACACCGCACGAGGTGTCCGGGCCCCGGCGCGTCCGGCCTCCCGTACCGCCTCCACGGGGCCGCTGTCAGTGCTGTCTGGTAAGAATTTGGCTGTGAGCAGCGAGAACGAGCGATCCGCGGATCCCGGCGACGGGGCCCCGGAGCAGCTTGCGCTGATTCGGGAGACGGTGCGGAAGGCCAAGGTGCCGCGGGCCAAGCCGCGGACCTGGCGCGGCGCCGCGCTCGCCAAGGAGCTGCCCGTCGCCCGAGTGCTCGTCAACAAGGGCGTGCTCCATCTCGACCAGTACTTCGACTACGCGGTGCCCGAGGAGCTCGACGCCGACGCCCAGCCCGGAGTGCGGGTGCGGGTCCGCTTCGGGGCCGGGGGGCGCAATGTGCGCGGTGGCCGGCGCGAAGGGGGCGGGCTGATCGACGGCTTCCTCGTCGAGCGGCTCGCCGAATCGGACTACACGGGTGCCCTCGCGGCGCTCGCCTATGTCGTATCGCCCGAGCCGGTGCTGGGACCGGAGCTGCTTGCGCTCTCGCGGGCCGTCGCCGACCGCTACGCGGGCAGCCTCGCCGATGTGCTGCAGCTCGCCGTGCCGCCCCGGAACGGCAGGGCCGAGTCCAGACCCTCGCCCGAGCCCCTGCCACCGCCGCCCGCACCGTCGGCGGGGAGCTGGGAGCGGTACGCACAGGGGCCGGCGTTCCTGCGGGCACTGGCCGAGGGCGGTGCGCCCCGGGCCGTCTGGACCGCGCTGCCCGGACCCCACTGGCCCGAGGAGATCGCCAGGGCCATGGCCGCGACCCTCGCCTCCGGGCGCGGCGCCCTCGTCGTCGTCCCCGACGGCCGGACCGCGGGGCGGGTGGACGCCGCGCTCACCGAGCTGCTCGGCCCGGGGCGCCACGCGTTGTTGACCGCCGACTCCGGACCGGAGAAGCGGTACCGGGAGTGGCTCGCCGTGCGGCGCGGCTCGGCGCGGGCGGTCGTCGGGACGAGAGCGGCGATGTTCGCACCGGTCGCCGACCTCGGCCTGGTCGCCGTCTGGGACGACGGGGACTCCAGCCACAGCGACGACAACGCCCCCTTCCCGCACGTCCGCGAGGTGCTCGAACTGCGGGCCGCGCACGGCCGCTGCGCGTTCCTGCTCGGCGGTACGAACTGCACGGTGGAGGCCGCCCAGCTGGTGGAGAGCGGCTGGGCGCTGCCGCTGCGCGCGGACCGGGAGCAGCTGCGGATCGCGGCGCCCCTGGTGCGTACGGTCGGCGACGGGGAGCTGGCACGGGACGGTGCCGCGAGGGCCGCGCGGCTGCCCAGCCTGGCCTGGCAGACGGTACGGGACGGGCTGCGCAGCGGCCCCGTCCTGGTCCAGGTGCCACGCCGCGGATACGCGCCGCGGCTGGCCTGTGAGCGCTGCCGCGAGCCCGCTCGGTGCCGGCACTGTGCGGGGCCACTGGAGGCGCCGGATCAGCGGGATCTCGATTGCGCCTGGTGCGGGCGGGCCGAGACCGCCTGGCACTGCGTCGCCTGCGGCGGGAACCGGCTGCGGGCACAGATCGTCGGCGCCCGCCGGACGGCCGAGGAGCTCGGCCGGGCGTTCCCGGCCGTGCCGGTGCGGACGTCCGGCCGCGACCACATCCTCGACTCGGTGCCGGACGTGCCCGCACTGGTCGTCAGCACCCCGGGCGCCGAGCCGGTGGCCGAGGGCGGCTACGCGGCCGCGCTGCTGCTGGACGGCTGGGCGATGGTCGGGCGCCCCGACCTGCGGGCGGGCGAGGAGGCGCTGCGCCGCTGGACGGCCGCGGCCTCGCTGGTGCGCGGGCAGCCGGAGGGCGGCACGGTGGTGGTCGTCGCCGAGCCGACGCTGCGGCCCGTGCAGGCCCTGGTGCGCTGGGACCCGGTCGGACACGCCCGCCGCGAGCTGGCGGAGCGGGCCGAGCTCGGCTTCCCCCCGGTGTCCCGGATGGCCTCGGTGACCGGCACGCCGGAGGCGCTGGCCGCGTTCCTGGCGGCGGCCGAACTGCCGCCGGAGGCCGAGGTGCTGGGCCCCGTACCGGTGCCGGTCACCGGACCGGGCAGGCCCCGCAGACCCGGGGACGCACCGCAGGGGGAGTCCTGGGAGCGGGCGCTGCTCCGGGTGCCTCCGGGCAGCGGGGCGGCGCTGGCGGCCGCGTTGAAGGCCGCGCAGGCGGCGCGGATGTCCCGGGGGAGCGGTGAGCAGGTCCGGATCAGGGTGGATCCGCCGGACATCGGGTGACACGGCGGACCATGGGCGCCGCGCGCGGGGTGACCAGGGCCGTTTCGACGGACGGGAGCCCCGGAGCGGTCATGCGGCTGCCCCGCCGTGCCTCGGGCGTGGCGGGGCAGTGGCGGGGTGGTCAGCCGTTGCGTGGGCCGGGGAAGACGCCGGGGCGCAGGTCCTCGCGCAGTGACGGACGGTCCGCCGACAGCTGCGGCGGCATGGAGCGTGCGGCGGGTACGGCGGGCAGCGCGGGCGTGTTGCCGGGACCGGGCACGACGGGCAGGGTGCGCGGCACCGCGGCCTCCGCGGCGGACTCGGCCGCCCCCGGCTGCCGGGCGTTGCGGCGTGCTCCGTAACGGCGGTGCACCGCCTGCTTGGTGACCCCGAGCGCGGAGCCCACCGCGTCCCAGGAGAAGCCCAGCGAGCGGTCGAAGTCGACGGCCGCGGTGACCAGGGTCTCGACGCTGTCGCGCAGTTCCTGGGCCAGCCTGACGGTGGGGGCCGGGGCCCTGCCGTAGACGACGAAGCCCGTGGACGGGCCGGAGCGGCGCGGACGGTAGACGTTGCCCAGTTGGGCGGTGAGCGTGCGCAGCGCGTCCACCTGCCGCCGGACCCGCTCGATGTCCCGCACCAACAGATGCAGACTGGCCCTCGCTTGGGCGTCGTGGGTTGCGTGGTCGGCCATGAAGAAGCCTCTCGAACCGGCATTGAAAGGGATCGGGCCGCACCGTGGCGGCTCGCTTCGGTCAATCTCTCTTGACCAACGCCTCAGCCGTGGATCTGGTCACGCTTCAGGGGCGCGTGCGCCCTTCAAAGGGGCGCGCAGTCATGCGTACGCCCCCCGGCCGCCGGGCCCATAGACTTGTGCGTTGCTCGTCACCGCACGTTCCGGCCCGAGAGGCAGTCAGCCACCCATGAAGCTCGTCTTCGCAGGCACCCCCGAGGTAGCCGTACCCGCCCTGGACGCCCTGATCGCCTCCGACCGGCACGAGGTGGCCGCCGTCGTGACCCGGCCCGACGCCCCCGCCGGGCGGGGCCGCCGCCTGGTCGCCAGCCCCGTCGCCGAGCGCGCCGAGGAGGCCGGCATCGAGGTGCTCAAGCCCGCCCGGCCGCGCGACGAGGACTTCCTCGCCCGGCTGCGGGAGATCGCCCCGGACTGCTGCCCGGTCGTCGCCTACGGGGCGCTGCTCCCCAAGGAGACGCTCGCCGTCCCCGCCCGGGGCTGGGTCAACCTCCACTTCTCGCTGCTGCCCGCCTGGCGCGGCGCGGCCCCCGTGCAGCACTCGATCATGGCCGGGGACGAGGTGACCGGCGCGTCGACCTTCCTGATCGAGGAGGGGCTCGACTCCGGCCCGGTGTACGGCGTCCTCACCGAGGAGGTGCGTCCCACCGACACCAGCGGTGACCTGCTCACCCGGCTGGCGTTCGCCGGCGCGGGGCTGCTCGTTGCGACGATGGACGGCATCGAGGACGGCACGCTGCACGCCGTGCCGCAGCCGGCGGAGGGCGTCACCCTCGCACCGAAGATCACCGTCGAGGACGCCCAGGTGCAGTGGTCCGCGCCCGCCCTGCGGGTCGACCGCGTGGTGCGCGGCTGCACGCCCGCGCCCGGCGCGTGGACGCTGTTCCGGGGGGAACGGCTGAAGCTGATCCAGGCCGTGCCCGTGCTGGACCGTGCCGATCTGGCGCCCGGCGAGCTGTCGGCGGCCAAGAACAATGTGTACGTGGGCACCGGATCGCACGCGGTCGAGCTGCTCTGGGTCCAGCCCCAGGGCAAGAAGCCGATGCGGGCCGCGGACTGGGCACGCGGGGTGCGGATCGCCCATGGCGAGCTGCTGGGGAGCTGAGGCCCGCCGGGGCCGGGGCGGCGACGTAGGCTGGGAGAGTTCGTCCTCTCACCATCAGCGGAGCACCTTTCACGTGAACGACCAGCAGCGTCGCCGTCCCGCCAAGCCGCATCGCCGCCCCAAGAAGGACCCCGTCCGGTTCCTCGCCTTCGAAGCCCTCAGGGCCGTCGACGAACGGGACGCGTACGCCAACCTCGTCCTGCCCCCGCTGCTGAAGAAGGCACGCGCCAAGGGCGACTTCGACAACCGGGACGCGGCGCTGGCGACCGAGCTGGTCTACGGCACGCTGCGCCGCCAGGGCACGTACGACGCGATCGTCGCGGCCTGCATCGACCGGCCGCTGCGCGAGGTCGACCCGCCGGTCCTGGACGTGATCGACATGGGCGTGCACCAGCTGCTCGCCACCCGGATCCCCACCCACGCGGCGGTCTCCGCCAGCGTGGAGCTGGCCCGGGTGGTGCTCGGCGAGGGGCGGGCCAAGTTCGTCAATGCCGTGCTGCGCAAGGTCTCCGCGGACGACCTCGACGGCTGGGTGGCCCGGGTGGCCCCGTCGTACGAGGAGGACGCCGAGGACCACCTCGCGGTCGTGCACTCGCATCCGCGATGGGTCGTCTCCGCCTTGTGGGACGCGCTGGGCGGCGGCCGCGCCGGGATCGAGGACCTGCTCGAAGCGGACAACGAGCGGCCCGAGGTCACCCTGGTCGCCCGCCCCGGCCGCTCCACCACCGATGAGCTGCTCACCGCCCTCGGCGACGAGAACGGCCTGCCGGGCCGCTGGTCGCCGTACGCCGTACGGATGGCGGAGGGCGGCGAGCCCGGCGCGCTGACCGCCGTCCAGGAGGGCCGGGCCGGGGTCCAGGACGAGGGCAGCCAGCTGGTGGCCGCCGCCCTCGCCAACGCACCGGTGGAGGGCAGCGACAGCCGTTGGCTCGACGGCTGCGCGGGACCCGGCGGCAAGGCCGCCCTGCTCGCCGCGCTCGCCGCCGAACGGGGCGCCGCCCTGCTCGCTGCCGAGAAGCAGCCGCACCGGGCCCGTCTCGTCGAGCGCGCGCTGGCCGGCAACCCCGGCCCGTACCAGGTGATCACCGCCGACGGCACCCGACCGCCCTGGCAGCCCGGCAGCTTCGACCGGGTCCTCATGGACGTGCCGTGCTCGGGCCTCGGCGCCCTGCGCCGCCGCCCGGAGGCGCGCTGGCGTCGCCGCAAGGAGGACCTGGAGAACTTCGCGCCGCTCCAACGCGGCCTGCTGCGCGAGGCGTTGAAGGCGGTGCGGGTCGGAGGCGTCGTCGGCTACGCGACCTGCTCGCCGCACCTCGCGGAGACCCGGGTCGTCGTCGACGACGTGCTCAAGGGACGTGGCGGTCAGCCCGTCGAGGCCGAGTGGGTGGACGCCCGCCCGCTGATGCCGGGCGTGCCCGCGCTGGGCGACGGCCCCGACGTCCAGCTGTGGCCGCATCTGCACGGCACGGACGCGATGTACCTGGCACTGCTGCGGCGTACCGCCTGAGGCGTATCCGCGACGTCCCGCCCGGCCCTGTTTCCGTCAGCGGGGTCAGGCGTCCAGCCGTCGCTTGCCGAGCCAGTTGACCATCTCCGGGTCGCGGTGGTCGAAGAACAGCGTCGCTCCGGTGTCCAGGGTGGCGATGGATGCCATCTGCTCGTCGGTGAGCTCGAAGCCGAAGACGTCGATGTTCTCCGCCATGCGCTCGGGTCGGACGGACTTGGGGATCGCGACGACGCCGCGCTGGACGAGCCAGCGGAGCACGACCTGCGCGACGGACTTGCCGTACTCCTTGCCGATCCCGGCCAGGAGCGGGTTGGTGAACAGGTCGTTCCTGCCTTCGGCGAAGCCGCCCCAGGACTGGATCTGGACGCCGTGCTCGCGCATGAGCGCCTGGTCGGCGGCGCGCTGGAAGAACGGGTGGGTCTCGATCTGATTGACCGCGGGCGTGATGTCGTTGTTGACGACGAGGTCGACGAGCCGGTCGGGGTGGAAGTTGGCGACACCGATCGCCTTGACGCGGCCCTCACGGTGGAGGTCCTCCATGGCCCGCCACTGGCCGTACACATCGCCGTACGGCTGGTGCATCAGGTACAGATCGAGTTGGTCCAGGCCGAGCCTGTCCAGCGACCTCTCGAAGGCCCGCCCGGTGTTCTCCTGCGCGGGCGCGTCCTGGACCCACAGCTTGGTCGTGACGAACAGCTCCTCACGCGGGATGCCGCTGTTCTTGATGGCACGGCCGACGGCCTCCTCGTTGTTGTAGGCGGCCGCGGTGTCGAGCAGGCGGTAGCCGACGGCGAGGGCTTCGGAGACCGCCTGCTCGGTCTGCTCCGGCGGGATCTGGTACACGCCGAAACCGAGGAGCGGCATCTCGACGCCGTTGTTCAGGGTGACGTTCTGCATGGGACTTCCTTCTGGGTGGGGCAGGCCGGCCGGCCGGAGGGCGACCGCGGGGGGTGATGGACGGACATCTCCAGGTCACGCAGCTCGATGTACTTCATCGCGCTCTCTCGCTGTCCTTCTTCAGTCATCCACCGTGCCGCCCCGCGCGCCATTCGGGCAGGCCGGGTCGTTCCGGGGAGCGGCAGGCGGGGGTGTGACAGGGCCCCCTCGCGGACACCACCGCCGCCGGCACGGGCGACACTGGTCCCATGGCACCCGAGCAGCACACCGGCGGTGAAGAACTGGGGCGCTTCCTGCGTGCCCGCCGCACCCGGACCAGCTGACCAGGATCGGCCTTCGCTCCCTTCGGGACACGGAACGGTGGGCCCCGAAGCGCCCGACGGGGGCCGAAACGCACTAATCGCACGGCCGGAACTCCTGGATCGCGCGAACTGTAATGATCCCGTGAGGCTTTGGCCCGCACCGGGGCGGGGAAGTGGCGCGGAACATGGCAGGCTTGGGACATGGCCCAGATCAACCCCAGCATCCTGTCCGCCGACTTCGCCCGTCTCGCCGAGGAGGCGAAGGCAGTCGAAGGTGCCGACTGGCTCCACGTCGATGTGATGGACAACCACTTTGTGCCCAATCTGACCCTCGGCGTGCCGATCGTCGAATCGCTCAGCCGGGCCACGGACACCCCGCTGGACTGCCACCTGATGATCGAGGACCCGGACCGCTGGGCTCCCCAGTACGTCGAGGCCGGCGCCGGTTCCGTCACCTTCCACGTGGAGGCCGCGGCGGCCCCCGTACGGCTGGCGCGGGAGATCCGGGCCAAGGGCGCCCGTGCCTCCATGGCGCTCAAGCCCGCGACGCCCATCGAGCCGTACGAGGACCTGCTCCCCGAGCTCGACATGCTGCTGATCATGACGGTGGAGCCGGGCTTCGGCGGCCAGGCCTTCCTGGACATCATGCTGCCGAAGATCCGCCGCACCCGTGAGCTGATCTCCAAGCACGGCCTCGAACTCTGGCTCCAGGTCGACGGCGGCGTCTCCGCGTCCACCATCGAGCGGTGCGCCGAGGCCGGCGCGGATGTCTTCGTCGCGGGTTCGGCGGTGTACGGGGCGACGGACCCGGCCGAAGCGGTGCGGGCCCTGCGCGCCCAGGCGGACGGGGCCACCGCCTCGGCGGCCTGGGCATGCGGCCACTGACACCGGAACCGACTACCGCTCCGATTGCGGGTCGGCCCGGCCAAGGGCAGATGAACTCGGTCCGACGGGACCGATCAAGGAACGCCGGATCTGACAGGATGAACGGCGTATCGAGAGTGTGAACAGCAGTGAGGAGATCGCGGTGTCTGCAATGTCGGCGGGCCGGTCCGCCCTGCGGATGGGGCCCGCGGAGCTGGTGCAGGCGGCGGCCATGGCCCGCCGCTTCTACCTCGAGGGAAAGTCGAAGATCCAGATCGCGGAGGAGTTCGGCGTCAGCCGCTTCAAGGTGGCCCGGGTCCTGGAGACGGCTCTTGAGCGCGACCTCGTACGGATCGAGATCCGCGTCCCCGCCGAACTGGACGCCGAGCGTTCCGACGCGCTCCGGGCCCGCTACGGGCTGCGCCACGCGGTCGTCGTCGAATCCCCGGCCGAGGAGCAGGATGACGCACCGGACCCGGAGAACCTGGGCGAGGTCGCGGCCGATCTTCTCGGCGAACTGGTGAACGAGGGTGATGTGCTCGGGCTGGCCTGGGGCCGGTCCACCATCCACATGGCGGCGGCGCTCGACCGGCTGCCGCCGTGCACGGTCGTGCAGCTCACCGGGGTGTACGACGCGGGGACGGCCGAGCGCGGCTCCGTCGAGGCGGTCCGGCGGGCCGCCCAGGTGTCCGGCGGCGAGGCCCACCCCATCTACGCGCCGATGCTGCTGCCCGACCCGGCCACGGCTGCCGCGCTGCGCCACCAGACCGGTATCGCCCGCGCCTTCGACTACTTCGACAAGGTGACGGTCGCGGCGGTCTCCATCGGATCCTGGGAGCCGGGCATCTCGACCGTCCACGACATGCTCACCGACGAGGAGCGGGCGCACTACGCGTCGCTCGGCGTCGCGGCGGAGATGTCGGCGCACCTCTTCGACACCGAGGGGCGGCGGGTCGGCCGGGATCTGGGGGAGCGGTGCATCACGGTCGAGGCCGACCGGCTGCGCCGGATCCCCGAGGTGGTGGCGATCGCGGGCGGTCAGCGCAAGGCCGCGGCGATCGGGGCGGTGCTGAGGTCCGGGCTCGTCACCAGCCTGGTGACGGACACGGCGGCGGCCGACTACCTGCTGACGGAGTCGGCGGCACCGCAGCGGCCGGCCCTGGAGCGGGCCGACCCGGACGGCGACTGAGCGGTGCCGGGGGCGGTGGTCGCCGCCCCCGCGGGTGGCGGCCACCGAACCGCCCGGACGGCGCGTGCGCGGCCCGGGCGGGTTCCGGCTCGGTGGCTCAGTCCCGGACCACGCCCAGGACCGTCGCCTCCAGGTACTCCTCCGGCTCCTCGTACTGGCTCACATCGGCCGGGTTGTAGCGCGGGGTCTGCCTCGACCAGTCGAGGTTGCCGCGCATCCAGCTCCGCATCCCGTCCAGGTACGGGGTGAGCATCCAGGACAGCTGCGGGTACGCCGCCAGCAGCTCGGCCTCGGCGGTGAGGAAGCGCTCCGTCTCCGTCGCGATCTCCGCGCAGACGTGTTCGAGCGCCTGCCGCCGGCCGTAGCCGCGATGGTGCCGGACCAGATGGACGAGATTGTGGATCTCGCCGAGCACCTGCTCCTTCTCGTACGAGTACACGTCGTTGGCCCAGCACACGACATTGCACGAGGCTTCCAGCGCGGCCATGAACCGGGAGTCGTTGTGGATCGACTCGGGAGCCTCGATCCCGGCCACGATCTCTATCAGGTCCATGCAGACATGTATCGCGCCGGTGTGGCGCCGCTTTGCGATGTACGTTTCCTCGGACGGCACCACGCCGGCCGCCCGGTTCCCGGCCTCCCACGTGGTGGCTGTCGTGAGATACGTGGTGAGGTGCCAGCCGAACCGGGTGCGCCAGTGCGGGGCCGCGGTCGGCGTGGTCCGCTCCCACAGATCGGCCAGGGCGACCACGGCGGCCGGGAGCGGGCCGTCCGGCAGGGTGCCCGGGTCGTCGCTCTCGATGACGGTCCGCATCAGCTCGACCACGTCGCGTACTCGCTCCGGGCTGCGGCCCAGATGGCCGTCGTCGAGCTGGTCGTCGACGAGAAACAGCCATACGAACCAGTCCGCGACGAGGTCGAGATTCTTGCTGTCGGCGGTCGGGTGCACCATGCCGACGAACGAACCGAAGTCCGCCTGCGCGAAGCGGTCCTTGGCCGAATCGCGATGCACCAGACCGGTGTTGCGGGTCCATTCGTCGAGGTGGACTCTGGTGTGCCCGACGTGCGGGTTGGTGCGCTGGGGGAACGGGCAGTAGATGTCCGGCAGTTCGCTCTCCACGGGTGGGTCGTGATCCTCTCCGGTCGTACGTTTGACGGAAGTTGTGACCCTTCCGGCTGTTCCTCCGGGGCGTAGACGAGACCCGCGGGACCTGCGGGTTTGAAGCTACCTGACCCGTTGTCACCAGGTCCAGGGAAGATGATCGCGAATGATTCGAATGTCCTTCGGGTAGGGTCCGCGGGCAAGGCAGGTTCCACTTGCCCGGGACTCCCGCCCGACTCCTTCGGAGGAACATACGGACGCGGGTGTCTTTTGTCGTGTCTTCGTGGAAGCGACCTGCTCCGTTTCGTGTGAAAAAATGAGCGTTATGCGTTTTCTTGAGCCCGGTACTGGTCGTTACACAGAGTCCCCCTCGGTCCCGTACGACCTCACGTACGACGACGTCTTCATGGTCCCGGGCCGTTCGGCAGTCGGTTCCCGCCAGGGTGTCGACCTCTCCTCGCCCGACGGCACCGGCACCACCATCCCGCTCGTCGTCGCGAACATGACGGCCATCGCGGGCCGCCGGATGGCCGAAACGATCGCCCGCCGCGGTGGGCTCGTCGTCATCCCGCAGGACATCCCGATCGAGGTCGTCACCGATGTCATCTCCTGGGTGAAAACGCGACACCTGGTGCTCGACACGCCGATCGTGCTGGCCCCGGGCCAGACGGTCGCCGACGCACTGTCGCTGCTGCCGAAGCGCGCGCACGGCGCGGGCGTCGTCGTCGACGAGGAGCAGCGGCCCCTCGGCGTCGTCACGGAGCACGACCTGACCGGCGTCGACCGCTTCACCCAGCTCTCCGAGGTCATGTCCAAGGACCTGGTGCTGCTCGACGCGGACATCGACCCGCGCGACGCGTTCAACAAGCTGGACGGCGCCAACCGCAAGCTCGCACCCGCGGTCGACGCGGAGGGCCGGCTCGTCGGCATCCTCACCCGCAAGGCCGCCCTGCGCGCCACCCTGTACACCCCCGCCACCGACGCCGAGGGCAGGCTGCGGATCGCCGCTGCCGTCGGGATCAACGGCGATGTCGCGGGCAAGGCCAAGCAACTCCTCGACGCGGGCGTCGACACGCTCGTGGTGGACACCGCCCACGGCCACCAGGAGTCCATGATCAACGCGGTCCGGGCCGTCCGCGCGCTCGACCCGCAGGTCCCGATCGTCGCGGGCAACATCGTCGCCGCCGAGGGCGTGCGCGACCTGATCGAGGCCGGTGCGGACATCGTCAAGGTCGGTGTCGGCCCCGGCGCCATGTGCACCACCCGGATGATGACCGGTGTGGGCCGGCCGCAGTTCTCCGCCGTTCTGGAGTGCGCCGCCGAGGCGAAGAAGTACGGCAAGCACGTCTGGGCGGACGGCGGCGTCCGGCACCCGCGCGATGTCGCCATGGCGCTCGCCGCCGGCGCGTCCAACGTCATGATCGGTTCCTGGTTCGCCGGTACGTACGAGTCGCCCGGCGACCTCCAGCAGTCCGCCGACGGCCGCTTCTACAAGGAGTCCTTCGGCATGGCGTCCGCGCGCGCCGTGAAGAACCGCACGTCGGACGAGTCCGCCTACGACCGGGCCCGCAAGGCGCTCTTCGAGGAGGGCATCTCCACCTCGCGGATGTTCCTCGACCCGGCCAGGCCCGGCGTCGAGGACCTGATCGACTCGATCATCGCGGGCGTCCGCTCCTCCTGCACCTACGCCGGTGCGGCCTCCCTGGCGGAGTTCGCCGAGAAGGCGGTCGTCGGGGTGCAGAGCGCCGCCGGGTACGCCGAGGGCAAGCCGCTGCACGCCAGCTGGAGTTGATCCCGAAGCACGGCAACGCCGGTGCCCCTCCAGGCCGTTCGAGCCCGGAGGGGCACCGGCGTTTCCGGGTGCCTCGCCGGATGTCTTCGCCGGGCGGCAGAGATGTCCGGTTCCGGCCCTCGGCCGGCGCAGCGATCCGCTTCAACCCCATCGGTCTAAGTAACATGAAGCTCAATCAGCTCTCCGTTCCTCTGTGGTAAGGGATCTCATGTCCTTCTTCACCGACCTGGCCCATCAGTACATCGACGGAGAGTGGAGGCCGGGCAAGGGGTCCTGGGACATCATCGACTTCAATCCGTACAACGGTGAGAAGCTCGCCTCGATCACGGTCGCCACGGCCGACGAGGTGGACCAGGCGTACCGGTCCGCGCAGGACGCCCAGCGCGCCTGGGGCGAGACCAACCCGTACGCCCGGCGGATGGTGCTGGAGCGGGCGCTGCGCATCGTCGAGGAGCGCGAGTCCGAGATCGGCGACGCGATCGTCGCGGAACTGGGCGGCACCCGGCTGAAGGCGGCCTTCGAGCTGCATCTCGCCAAGGAGTTCCTGCGGGAGTCGGTCCAGCTCGCGCTGCGGCCCACCGGGCAGATACTGCCCTCGCCGACCGAGGGCAAGGAGAACCGCGTCTACCGGGTGCCCGTCGGCGTCGTGGGCGTGATCAGCCCCTTCAACTTCCCGTTCCTGCTGTCGCTGAAGTCGGTCGCCCCCGCCCTGGCGCTCGGCAACGCGGTGGTGCTCAAGCCGCACCAGAACACCCCGGTCTGCGGCGGCACGCTGGTGGCGAAGGTGTTCGAGGAGGCCGGGCTGCCGGCCGGTCTGCTGAACGTCGTGGTCACCGACATCGCCGAGATCGGTGACGCCCTGCTGGAGCACCCCGTACCGCAGGTCATCTCCTTCACCGGCTCGGACAAGGTGGGGCGGCACGTCGCCACGGTGTGCGCGGCGAACCTCAAGCGCGCCGTGCTCGAACTCGGCGGCAACAGCGCGCTGATCGTCCTCGACGACGCCGATCTGGACTACGCCGTGGACGCGGCCGTCTTCAGCCGGTACGTGCACCAGGGCCAGGTCTGCATGGCCGCCAACCGGATCCTGGTCGACCGGGCAGTGGAGAAGGAGTTCACCGAGAAGTTCGTCGCCAAGGTCGCCTCGCTGCCCGTCGGCGACCCGGCCGACCCGGAGACCGTGATCGGCCCGCTGATCAACTCCTCGCAGGCCGAGGCAATTTCCTCGCTCGTCGACCAGACCGTGGCGGCCGGTGCGACGGCCCTGCTGCACGGCACGGCCGACGGCAACCTGGTGAGCCCGTCCGTGCTGACCGGGCTGGCCGCCGATTCCCCCGTCCTGTCCCAGGAGATCTTCGGGCCGGTCGCGCTCCTCATTCCGTTCGACGGCGAGGACGAGGCGGTACGGATCGCCAACGACACCCCGTACGGCCTCAGCGGGGCGGTGCACACCGGCGACATCGAGCGCGGTGTACGGATCGGGCAGCGCATCCACACCGGCATGATCCACATCAACGACGGCACGGTCCACGACGAGCCGATCGTCCCCTTCGGCGGCGAGAAGAGCTCCGGCCTCGGCCGGCTGAACGGCGACTCGATGGTCGAGGCCTTCACCACCCAGAAGTGGATCTCGGTGCAGCACGGCCGCTCGCGATTCCCGTTCTGACCGGTCACGCACCGCGGTGAGCGCGTCCGGGCGGGCGCGCCGTGGTCTACTTCGGGGGCGGCCCGTGCCGCCCCCGACTCCGGCCATCGCAGAGAAGTGAACCGCCCGAAGTGCGCCTGAACGACCTCGACGAACGCATCGTCCACGCCCTCGCCGAAGACGCCCGGCGCTCCTATGCGGACATCGGCGCCATGATCGGCCTGTCCGCGCCCGCCGTGAAACGCCGCGTGGACCGGCTGCGCGCCGAGGGCGCCATCACCGGCTTCACGGTCCGGGTGGACCCGGCGGCGCTGGGGTGGGAGACCGAGGGGTTCATCGAGATCTACTGCAGCCGCAACACCTCTCCGGAGGCGATCAAGCACGGGCTCGCGCGCTATCCGGAGATCGCCTCGGCGTCCACGGTGACCGGGGAGGCCGACGCGATCGTGCAGGTCTTCGCCGCGGACATGCGCCACTTCGAGCAGGTCCTGGAGCGGATCGCGGGCGAGCCGTACGTGGAGCGGACGAAGTCCGTGCTGGTGCTGTCGCCGTTGCTGCGGCGGTACTCCTCGGGCGTGCCGGAGTAGGTCCCGGGCGCCGGACCGCGTGAGACCCAGGTCACCCTTTTGACCTGCGAAGACGTCCCACGCAATGAATCGCCGCCGGCGACCTTTGGCACGCAATGGATCGACGGTGTACGCGCAACGGTCGAGCCTTGTCCGGCGTGAGCGGCGGACCGTACCTTCGATACGTCCCCGCCCACCCCGCACCGCCCGAGGTCAGCCATGCCGCCGTTGCGCACCGCCCTGCTCCAGAACTCCGGACGACCCGGGCATGTGGCAGAGAACATCGAGGTGCTCCACGGCGCGGCGCGGCGGGCGGCGGACGCCGGGGCGCGGCTGCTGGTCTGCCCCGAGCTGTTCCTGACCGGGTACGCGATCGGGGCCGATGTGCCCCGGCTGGCCGAGCCGGCCGACGGGCCGTCCGCCCTGGCCGTCGGCGAGATCGCCGCACGGCACGGGCTCGCCGTCCTCTACGGCTACCCGGAGCGCGCGGGCGAGCGCGTCTTCAACGCCGCACAGCTCATCGGCCCGGACGGGACACCGCTCGCCAACTACCGCAAGACCCATCTCTTCGGCTCCTTCGAGCACGAGTGGTTCACCCCGGGCGAGCAGACCGTGGTCCAGGCCGAACTGGACGGCGTACGCATCGGGATCATGATCTGTTACGACGTCGAGTTCCCGGAGAACGTCCGCGCCCACGCCCTCGCGGGCACCGATCTGCTCCTGGTGCCCACCGCACAGATGCACCCCTTCCAGTTCGTCGCCGAGTCCCTCGTGCCGGTCCGTGCCTTCGAGAACCAGATGTACGTGGCGTACGTCAACAGGACCGGTCCGGAGGGCGAGTTCGAGTTCGTCGGGCTGAGCTGCCTGGCCGGTCCCGACGGCGCCGTCCGCAGCCGCGCCGGACGCGGCAAGGAACTGGTCGTCGGCGAGGTGGACCCCTCGCTGCTGAGCGCCTCGCGCGCCGCCAACCCCTATCTGCACGACCGCCGGCCCGGCCTGTACGGCTCCCTCGTCTGAGCCCGCCCCACCCGTTCCACCTTCATTCGCGCAAGGAGTCCGTACCCCATGACGTCCACGGTGCCCAACGCCGTCCAGCACACCGAGGCCACCGAGCCGATCACCATGTTCGGGCCGGACTTCCCCTACGCGTACGACGACTTCCTGGCGCACCCCGCCGGCATCGGGCAGATACCCGCGACCGAGCACGGCGCGGAGGTCGCGGTCATCGGTGGCGGACTCTCCGGCATCGTCGCCGCGTACGAGCTGATGAAGATGGGGCTCAAGCCCGTCGTCTACGAGGCGGACGAGATCGGCGGCCGGCTGCGCACCGTCGGATTCGACGGCTGCGACCCGGAACTCACCGCCGAGATGGGCGCGATGCGGTTCCCGCCGTCCTCCACCGCGCTCCAGCACTACATCGACCTGGTCGGCCTGGAGACGAGGCCCTTCCCCAACCCGCTCTCCCCGGCCACCCCGTCGACCGTCGTCGACCTCAAGGGCGAGTCGCACTACGCGCGGACCATCGACGACCTGCCGCAGGTCTACCGCGATGTGATGGACGCCTGGAACCGCTGCCTGGAGGAGGGCGCGGACTTCTCCGACATGAACCGCGCGATGCGCGAGCGCGATGTGCCGCGCATCCGGGAGATCTGGGCGAAGCTCGTCCAGAAGCTCGACAACCAGACCTTCTACGGATTCCTCTGCGACTCCGACGCCTTCAAGTCGTTCCGCCACCGGGAGATCTTCGGCCAGGTCGGCTTCGGGACCGGCGGCTGGGACACCGACTTCCCCAACTCCATCCTGGAGATCCTCCGCGTCGTCTACACCGAGGCGGACGACCACCACCGGGGTATCGTCGGCGGCAGCCAGCAGCTCCCGCTGCGGCTCTGGGACCGCGAACCCGCCAAGATCGTCCACTGGCCGCTCGGTACGTCGCTGTCCTCGCTGCACGGTGGCGAGCCGCGCCCCGCCGTGACCCGGCTGAACCGCACCGCCGGCAACCGGATCACCGTCACCGACGCCACCGGCGACATCCGTACCTACCCGGCCGCGATCTTCACCGGGCAGTCCTGGCTGCTGCTCTCGAAGATCGACTGCGACGACGCGCTCTTCCCGATCGACCACTGGACGGCGATGGAGCGCACCCACTACATGGAGTCGTCCAAGCTCTTCGTCCCCGTCGACCGGCCGTTCTGGCTGGACCAGGACGAGACGACGGGGCGGGACACCATGTCGATGACGCTCACCGACCGGATGACCCGGGGGACGTACCTCCTGGACGACGGCCCCGACAAGCCCGCCGTCATCTGCCTCTCGTACACCTGGTGCGACGACAGCCTGAAGTGGCTGCCGCTCTCCCCGAACGAGCGCATGGACGTCATGCTCAAGTCGCTCGGCGAGATCTACCCGGACGTCGACATCAGGAAGCACATCATCGGCAACCCGGTGACGGTCTCCTGGGAGAACGAGCCGTGGTTCATGGGCGCGTTCAAGGCCAACCTGCCGGGCCACTACCGCTACCAGCGGCGGCTGTTCACCCACTTCATGCAGGACCGGCTGCCCGCGGACCGCCGGGGTCTGTTCCTCGCGGGCGACGACATCTCCTGGACGGCCGGATGGGCCGAGGGCGCCGTACAGACCGCGCTCAACGCAGTCTGGGGCGTGATGACCCGGTTCGGCGGCGCGACCGATGCGACGAACCCCGGCCCGGGCGACGTCTTCGACGACATCGCCCCGGTCGAACTCCCTGAGGACTGAGCCTCGTTACGCGGGCCGGCAGACGCTGCGCTGCCGGCCGAGGCCCGAGATCTCGACCTCCATCACATCGTCCGGGCCCAGGTAGGGGAAGCGGCCGGACAGCGCCACGCCCTGCGGGGTACCGGTGTTGACGATGTCGCCGGGCTCCAGCACCAGGTACTGCGACAGGTGGTGCACCAGGTGCGCCACGCTGAAGATCATGTCCGCGGTGCTGGAGTCCTGTCGCGGCTCGCCGTTGACGTAGCTGCGCAGCCGCAGCTGCTGCGGGTCACCGACCTCGTCGGCCGTCACCAGCACGGGGCCCAGCGGGTTGAACGTCGCGCAGCTCTTGCCCTTGGACCACTGCCCGCCCGACTCCTCCAGCTGGAAGGCCCGTTCGGAGACGTCGTTGCTGACGGCGTAGCCCGCGATGTGCGCGGCGGCGTCGGCGGGGGAGTCCAGGTAGGAGGCGCGGCGGCCGATGACGACGGCCAGCTCCACCTCCCAGTCCGTCTTCTTCGAACCGCGCGGGATGAGCACGTCGTCGTACGGGCCGACGACGGTGTTCGGCGACTTGTAGAAGAGGATCGGCTGCTCGGGCGGCTCGGCCCCCGACTCCGCCGCATGGGCCGCGTAGTTCTGGCCGATGCAGAGCAGCGCGGAGGGCCGGGCCACGGGAGCGCCGATCCGCTGACCGGTGATGTCGATCTCCGGGAGAACCGGCTCGGCGGGCACCAGGTGCGGGTCGTCGGCGAGCGCGGCGAGGAACGCGCCGTCGATGTCGTCGGTGATGCCGGACAGGTCGTAGTGACGGCCCTCGGGGCAGACGAGGACCGGGCGCTCGTGGCCCGGCTCGCCGATGCGCATCAGTCGCATGAAGTGAAATCTCCTGAACGGTACGGGGGTTGGGGGCTCTGGGCCCTTAACGCAGGCGGGCGAGTGCGTCGACGGTGACGGCGTGGACCGGGGGTCGCCCGGCGAGCAGTCGCAGCACCTCGTTGACGGCGCTGGTGCCCAGCCGCTGCCGGCACTCGACGCTGCCCGCCGCCTGGTGCGGGGTGAGCAGCACGTTCGGCAGGGCACGGAACGGGTGGTCCGTGGGCAGCGGCTCGGCGTCGAAGACATCGATCGCCGCGTCCAGCCGGCCCGAGGCCAGCTCGGCGAGGAGCGCGTCCTCGTCGACCAGCCACGACCTGGCGGTGTTCACCAGACCCGCCCCGTCCGGCATCAGCGCCAGCTGCTCGGCGCCGATCATCCGGTGGGTCTCCTCGGTGACCGGTGCGTGCACGGCCACGATCCTGCTGCGCGAAAGCAGCGTCTCCAGGGGTACGGACTCCACGCCGAGTGCCTCGGCGTCCGCGTCGGACAGGTACGGGTCGGTGACGCTCACCCGCGCCCCCATCGCCCGCACCAGGGCGATGTAGGCACGCCCGGTGCGGGAGGCACCGATCACGCCGATGTCGCTGCCGTGGATCTCGTGGCGCGGCGGGGCCGCGCTCGCCGCCGCCCACTCCAGCCCGCCGCGCAGGGCGTGGTCGAAGCGCTGGATGCGGTGGAGCAGCGAGAGCGTGAACGCGAGGGCCACCTCGGCGACCGGGCGGGCCATCTCGTCACCGGCCTGGGTGACCAGGATGCCCCGCCGGAACACCTCCTCGGTGACATAGGGCGCGACCGCCGAACCGGTGTGCGCCACCAGCTCCAGCCGGTCGGCCGATTCGAGGAGCCCGGCGTCCACCTTGGGCGCCCGCCACGAGGTGATCAGCGCGCGGGCGCCGGGCAGCGCGGCCGCGACCGCCGCCCGGTCGGAGTGGTCGTCGACGACGCTGAGTTCGGCCGCCCGCTCCAGCTCCCGCCACACCTCGGTGGTGAAGAACTGGGCCCGCAGGCCCGGCGGTACGGCGACGACCACCCGGGAGCGGTCGGCAGGATCAGGAGAGCCAAGCATCGAGGTGCTCCGCAATGAAGGCGTCATCGGTCAGCCAAGGGTAGGCCGCGGCCACCCGGCTGATCTCCTCGGCCTGTCCCGGAGAGAGCGTCTCGGCCGGGTCCAGGCACCGGATGTTCGCCAACAGGCCCTGGCGGTGCAGCACTTCGTGGACCCCGGCGATGCAGCCGCGGAACGCGCCGCGCACATCGAAGACCGCGCTGTTGGCATCGGTCAGCTCCGGGCGGCGGGCCAGGCAGCGCACCATCGCCTCGTGGTCCCCGCCGCGGGCCTTCCTGACGTCGTCGAGGAGCGTCACCGCGGAGCCGGTCCACACGGCCCACTGGCCGAGGAGCCCGCCCGCGAACCAGCGGGGCGTGCCGCCCGCAGTCTCGTACGGGGTGAGCAGATCACCGATGATGTCGTCGTCGTTGCCGGTGTACAGCGCCACCTCGTCGGCCCGGTCGGCGGCGGCCACGGCCCGTACGACATCCGCGGTGCGGTAGCGGTCGAACGGGGCGATCTTCACCGCGGCCGTGTTCGGCAGATCGGTGAACGAGGACCAGAAGTGCGGCGACAGGTAGCGTCCGCCGACCGCCTCCTGGAGGTAGAAGCCGATCACCGGCAGCACCTCGCCGACCGCCCGCGCCCGCTCCAGCAGGCCCTTCTCGTCCGCGCCGGGCACAGCGGGGCTGAGCAGCACCGCGTCATAGCCGAGTTCGGCGGCGGTCTCGGCCTCCGAGACGGCCTGCGCCGTGTAGCCGCAGGCACCGGCGACCTTGATGAACGGACGGCCGGCCTCGGCGTCGATCGTCTCGGCGGCGAGTTCCAGGACCGGCCGGAACAGACCGACCTCCGGTTCACGGATCTCGAACTGGGTGGTGTGCACGGCGACGGCGACACCGCCCGCGCCCGAGGCGAGGTAGTAGCGGGTCAGCGCACGCTGTCGGCGCTCGTCGAAGGAGCCGTCGTCGTGCAGGGCGAGCGGGTGCGCGGGGATCACGGCACCGTGGGCGAGCGCGTCCAGAGCGGGGGTCGACACGAGGGAGGGAGTGGACATGGGGTGGATCAGAACCTTCCGTCACGGACCTGGAACTTGGTGGGCTTGCCGGAGAGCGGCAGCCCGCGGCGCAGCCAGTCGGCCTGCCACTCGACGAGGGTGCGCAGGGCGACATCCGGGTAGCCGAACAGCGCGTGGCAGCGGCTCGCGTCGGAGAGCAGCGCGGTGGGCGCCTCCTCGCCGGCGAGGACCGGCTCCTTGCCGAGCTCCTCGCCGAACCACTGGGCGATGCGGCGCACCGAAGCGGTCTCGGGGCCGGTGAGGTTGAGGGTGAACGCCTCGCCGTCGGTGGCGTGCAGCAGCGAGCGCAGGGCGACCTCGTTGGCGTACCCCTGCCACACCACATTGGCGTGACCGGTCGTCACATCGACGGGTTCGCCGGCCTGTACGCGGTAGGCGATGTCGGCGAGGACGCCGTAGCGCAGGTCGACCGCGTAGTTGAGGCGGATGTTGGCGACCCTGGTGCCACGGGTCAGCGCCGCGTGGCCGAAGATCCGCTCCCGGCCCAGGCACGACATGGCGTACTCGCCGACCGGACCGACCGGGTCGCTCTCGGTGCAGCCGCCGGAGGAGACCGGCACCAGCGGGTAGACGTTGCCGGTGGAGAACGCGGCGATCCGCGCCCCCGACCAGCGGCGCGCCACCCGGTCCGGCATCGCGGCGTTCACCGCCCAGGCGTGCGAAGGGGCTCCGGCGGAGCCGAACTTGGCGCCGACCATGAAGACGACGTTCCCGGCGTCCGGCAGCTCGGCCAGATCGGCGTCCGGGTCCATCAGGTCGAAGGCCACGGTGGAGACCCCGGCGGCCTCCAGCTCGTCGGCGGCGGACTTGTCGGACCAGCGGGAGACCGCGTACACGGTCACGTCCTGGCGGCCCGCGGCGTCCAGCGCCCGGCGGGCGAGCCGGCACAGGCTGGGGCCCATCTTGCCGCCGGCGCCGAGCACCAGCAGATCGCCTTCGAGGCGGCCGAGATCGGCGACGAGCGCGGGGGAGGGGGTGGCGAGCCGCTCTTCGAGCGCGGCCTCATCGGTGAACATTCGTAGCTATCCCTTGATTCCGGACGCGGTGACGCCCTCGGTGAAGTAGCGCTGGCCCACCATGTACGCGGCGAAGATGGGCACGAACGCGATGACGGAGCCGGAGAGCACCACATTGAGCGGCACGTTCTGCTGCTGGAGCGAGGCGATGCCGACGGTGAGGGTGCGCATGTCGGTGGACTGGCCGATGACCAGCGGCCACAGGAAGTCGTTCCAGTGCCACAGGAAGACGAAGACGCCGAGCGTGGCCAGGATCGGCTTCAGCAGCGGCAGCACGATCCGGTAGAAGATCTGCCACTCGTTGCAGCCGTCGAGCCGGGCCGCCTCGAAGAGTTCGTCCGGCAGCCCCTGGATGAACTGCCGCATCAGGAACACCGCCTGGGCGTTGGCCAGGGTCGGCACGATCAGTCCCCAGTAGGTGTCCACGCCGCCCAGCTTCGCGATCATCGCGAAGGTCGGGATCATCGTGACGTGGTACGGGACCATCACCATCGACAGGAACGACCAGAACATCGTCTCCCGGCCCGGGAAGCGCTTCTTGGCGAAGGCGTACCCGGCGAGCGAGGCGAGCAGCAGCACGCCGACGACCGAGACGACCGAGTAGATCAGCGTGTTGAACAGCCAGCGCGGCACGTCCTGGGCGTTCATGACGGTGTCGTACGCCTCGCCGGTCAGCGGCCACGGCAGCAGACTGCCGGGGAACTCGACCGCCGCGGACGGCTTCAGGGAGAGTACGACCATCGCGTAGAACGGGAAGATCGTCACGATCGCTGCCACTGTCAGCAGCGCGGCGCGGCCGATCCGGCCGGCCCGGGTGGGCCGCATGCCGTGCGGGACGGTGTCCTGCTCCGAGAGCTTGCGCAGCTTGCGTTCGGCGCGGCGTGCGGCGCGGTCGGGGGCCGCGGGGGTCTTGGCCGCGGGCGGGGTCTCGGTCTGGGCGGGTGCTGCGGTCATGGTCACTGGTCCTTCCCGATCACGAGCCGCTGGATCACCGCGACCACCACGGTCAGCGCGAAGAGCGCGACGCCGATGGCGGAGGCGTAACCCAGGTCGAAGTACTTGAAGCCCGCGTCGTAGAGCTGGAAGACGAGCGTGTAGCTGGCGTTGGCGGGGCCGCCGCCGGTCATCGTGTAGACCGCGTCGAAGACCTGGAACGACGCCGTCGTCTCGATCACGGCGAGGAAGAACAGGGCGGGCTTGAGCTGCGGCAGCACGATGTACCGGAACCGCTGCCAGGGGCCGGCGCCGTCGGTGAGCGCAGCCTCCTCCAGCTCACGGGGGATGTCCTGCATCCGGGCCAGCAGGATGAGCATCCCGTACCCGAAGCGGGACCAGACGCCGACGATCGCGAGCGCGGGCAGCACCAGCACGTCGTCGGAGAGCCAGGAGCCCTCGGACATCCCGAACCAGCTCATCAGGGTGGACCACGGTCCGCCGGTCGAGAAGATCCAGACGAAGACGGTGGCGGCCAGCACCAGCGAGGTGACGACCGGCAGGAAGAACACCGAACGGAAGAACTTGGCGCCGCGGAACGCGCGGCGGGTGATCAGCGCCAGGGACACCGAGGCGATGAGCGTGCCCGGCACCGCGAGCACGGTGTAGAGGACCGTGACCTTCAGCGCCTGCCAGAACAGCGGGTCGTCCCACAGGCGGGTGAAGTTGTCCAGCCCGATGAAGCTGCCGCCGCCCGTGAGGGAGTAGTCGGTGAAGCTCATCAGCACCCCGGCGATGCCCGGACCGAACCGGAACGCCAGGAAGAGCAGGAAACACGGAAGGACGAAGAGCAGGCCGATCCGGGCCTCGCGGCGCGCCTGCGGCCCGCTGCGACGGCCCCGGCGGGTTGGTTCCGCGACGACTGCCACGGGGATCTCCTTGCGGTACGGGGGAATTGCGGGGTTTTTTGGGGGGGAATGCCCCCGGGGAGGAGCGGTACCGGGTCCGGGTGCGGCCGGACCCGGTACCGCGCCCGGTCAGCGGCCGAGCATCGCCTGCGCGGCCTTCTGCGCGGCGTTCAGCGCCTCCTGCGGGCTCTTCTTGCCCAGCAGCGCCGCCTGGATCTCGGGCGCGAGCACGCCCTGGACCTCACGGGCCTTGTCCTGCAGCGGGCCCACGGTCATGCTCGGCAGCGTGGCGCCGACCGCCGTCTGAAGGGCGTCGCCGGGGTACAGGTCGCCGCCGGACTTGCGGGCCGGGAAGTAGCCCGCACCCTTCTGCAGACCGGCCGCGTTCTTCGACTCGGCGACGAAGTTCAGCCAGTCACCGGTGTTCTTCTTGTCGGCGCCCTTCAGCATCGACAGCGCGCCGACCGTGCCGTAGCCGACCGACTTCGCGTCCTTGAGCGGCGGCTGGACGACGATGTTCTCCTTGCCCCAGAACGGCTCGACGTCCGCCGGGGTGTTCTGCCAGGTGCAGGCCACCTTGCCCTTGGCGGTCGGGGTCTGCTCCAGCTTGGGCGTGGTGGTGACCAGGTCCTTGTCGGTGTAACCGCCGTCGACGAGCTTCTTCAGGTACGTCAGCGCCTTGACGCCGGCCGCGTCGTTGAAGGTGACGTTCTTGCCGTCCTCGGAGAAGACGTCGCCGCCGGCCTGCCACAGCAGCGGGTAGAAGGTCATGTTCAGGGTCTGCTGGGTGTCACCGCTGTAGCTGGTGGCGTAGTAGCCCTTCTCCTTCAGCTTCGGGGCCAGCGCCTCCAGGTCCGCCCAGCTCGTCGGGTAGGTCTTCTCGCCGATCGCGGCAAACACCCGCTTGTCGCAGATCAGCGGGTTGGCGCTGGTCAGGATCGGGGTGCCGAGGGCCTTGCCGTCGACCGTGACGGACTTCAGCGCGAAGTCCGTGTAGTCCGACTTGGCGTCGGCCGGCATGTAGTCGTCGGCCGGGACGATGTTCTTGGCGTACTTCGGCAGCTGGTCCGGGATCAGGTAGACCGCGTCCGGGCCCTTGCCGGAGGCGATCGCGGTGGCCAGCGCGGTGTCGCGGTTGGCCCACGGGAAGGTCTCCACCTTCACCTTGACGCCCGAGTGCTCCTTCTCGAACGCCTTGACCAGGCCGTCCCAGTACGCCTTGTTCTTGGCCTCGTCGAAGATGACCGGGTAGGTCCACATGGTGACGGTGTTGTCGTCGCTGCCGCTGCCGGAACAGCCGGCCAGCACTCCGGCGGCGAGCGCGGTCGCCACCACGGGGGCGGCTACGGCGCGGACTCTGGAACGACGGGTGAGGAGACGGGACATGAGGTGGTCCTCCGAGGACGTGAGGGTGGGGCGGGAAGGAGTCACTGCGCCGGGACCGTCTGGACGGTGCCGGTGTGCCGGGCACGTTCGGCGGCGAACGCCGCGAGATGACTGCCGAGCGAGGTGGCGGGACCGGAGCGGACCGCCCCGGCGTCACCCGTGGCGACGGCGGTGACGAACGCCTCGACGAGTGCAGCGTCCCCGCCACCGTGCCCGTCGGCCGCGTTCGAACCGGAGGCGCCGAGTTCATGGACGGTGGTCTCGCCGGTACGGAAGTCCTGCACCGTGACCCGCTCGCCGTCGCCGATCAGCCAGCCGTGCGAGCCGAAGATCCGGGTCTGGCGGTGCGTCTGCTCGGTGAACGCCACCATCTGGAAGGTTGCGGTCACCCCGTCCGTCAGCTGCATCGCGAGGACCTGGTGGTCGACCACGTCGTTGTCGCTGCGGTACGCGCAGACGCCGTACGGGCCCTCGCGCAGCGCCTGCACGAGACCGGCCTCGTCGGTCGCCTCGGTGACATGGGTGACCGGCCAGACCGCGCCCTTCTCGCGCAGCGTCGGCATGTACAGCTTCAGCGCGCTGTACGGGCAGCCGGACTCGACCGCACAGTCGAGGCAGCGCTCGGCGGAGCCGGCCGGGGCGTTCTCCGGCCGGAAGTGCTTCAGCCCGCCGAAGCTCGAGACCTGCTCGATCCGGCCGCCCATCACGTACGTGATCCAGTCCAGGTCGTGGCAGGACTTGGCGAGCAGCATCGGGGAGGAGTCCTTCTCGCTGCGCCACGGCCCGCGCACATAGCTGTGGGCGTAGTGCCACCAGCCGACCGGCTCCAGATGGTCGAGGGAGACCAGCTGCCCGAGCACGCCGGAGTCCACGACCTCCTTCACCAGGTCGGTGTACGGGGTGTACCGCATGACGTGGCACACCGCGAACAGGACCCCGGACCGCTCCACACCTTCGACGATCCGCCGGGTCTCCTCCTCGGTCGGGGCGAGGGGCTTCTCGGCGAGGATCGCGTAACCGGCCTCGGCCAGCGCCAGCACCGGCTCCACATGGAAGCGGTCCTGGGTGGCGACGACGACGGCGTCGGCGATGCGGTTCTCGACCAGCGGCCGCCAGTCGTCGAACTCGACGGGTGCGCCGGCGGCGGCCCGCGCCGCGGGGCGCGGATCGGCGACGGCGACGAGCTCAGCGCGCTCGGGGTGCGCCTTGATCCACTCGGCGTACGTCAGACCGCGGTTGCCGGCGCCGACGAGCGCGACCCGTACGGGCCGGCCGGTGATCGGGGTATGCGTGGACACGGGAATCCCTGGTACTCGATGGGTTGGGGTCTTTCGTTCGGATCAGGCCGGATCAGGGAGGACAACGCGGCGAGCGTGCGTGCCGGACCCCGCGAGCCCGGCCTGATCCAAACGAGAGGCCCCACGGTCAGAACCGCAGCGTGGCCGCGGTGTGGGCGACACGGTCGCCCTCGTCCGGCAGCGCGGTGCGCTCGGTGCCGTCCTCGACGCAGCCGGTGTGCAGCAGATGGCTGGAGGTGCCGCCGAACGCCGCGGGCCGCAGTTCGAGCCGGCCGCCGGTGAAGGTGGAGCCGGTGGCCCGGTAGCGGTTGGGGCCCTCGGTGACCAGCACATGGGCGGTGCCCTTGGGCGCGGTCGAGTCGAGGCCGGTGAGCTGCCAGTCGACGGTCCGTCCGGAGCCGGTACGGGCGAGCAGGGCGCCGTCCTTGTTGGTGCCGTTCAGACGTGTGCCGTCGACGCGCAGCCGCTGGTCCTTCGCCGAGGTCAACTTCAGCCCGGTGTCGCGGAGTTCGCCGCCCAGCACGGTGATGTCGGCGTGCGCGAGCGAGACCGGGGCGGTGTCCTTGGAACCGGTCAGCGTGCACTGGTCCAGGGTGAGCGGGCCCGTGCCGTTGAACACCGCGCCGTCGACGCCCTTCAGAGTGGAGCGCTGAAGGGTGAGCGGGGCGGTGACATTGGCCTGGGTGATCTCCGCGCCCGCCGCGAACGCGAACGAGGAGTCGGCGATCACATTGGGGCGGGCGGAGAGGTCCGAGGCCCGGGAGACGATCAGCGGACCCGTGGCCGTACAGCCGCGCATCTGCACACCGTCGGCGTTGACCCAGAGCATTCCGGAGCCGGCCAGCGACTTCTTGCCGATGACCAGGACGTCTTCCAGGGTCAGATCGGTGATCTTGACCCGGGCGACGAACCAGGAGCAGGCGTGCCGGCGTACGGTGATCCGCTTGGCCCTGCCGCCCCAGGCGGCACCGGAGTTGGCGAAGGTCATCAGGCCGGAGTTGCCGGTGTAGACGAGGTCGTGCTCGAACTGGCCGTGCGTGACGAACGGGCCCTCGTCGTCACCGTCGCCGTGGCAGTTGGTGACGTAGCAGTAGGCGGAGGCCGTGAAGTCGTTGAGATGACGGGCGTTGGAGGTGTGACAGTCCTCCACGTGCCCGTACAGGCAGTAGATCTGCTGGGTGAGGTAGCCCGCGCCGCCGTAGGTGACGGACTTCGGGTTGGTCAGCGAGCACTGCTCGGTGCGGTAGTACGTGCACCAGCGGCGCATCACCACGGGCCAGAAGGTGCCGATGGCCTCGATCCCGGAGACGTCGCAGCGCACCGCGTACTCGTACGCGACCGGGTGCGAGCCGGTCATCTCGTCCTCGCCCCAGCCCTCGAAGACCATGTTGCGGACGTGGGCGCGGTCGACGGGCTCGATGCGGGTCCAGCTCAGCTTGCGGCCCGCGGCCAGGTCCCAGCCGATCTGGTAGTTGACCCGGATGTGCGTCGAGTCGACGACATCGGTGACCTGGACGAGACGCTGGATCTCCTTCTCGTACTTGCCCGCCAGGGCGTTGATCTCCACGGCCCACCACTGGCCGACGGCGAACTTCGAGGAGTCGCCGACCTCGAAGAGGTCCGAGAGGTCCGGCATCGCCGTGCTCAGGGTGTGCTCGACGGTGGTGTCGGTGACGGTGCCGCGGAAGGAGAGGACGGCGCCGAAGGGGTTGTCGTGGGTGTTCTTCTCGATGCCTTCGGTGCGTATGCGGTGGCCGCCGAAGTCGAGTTCGATGTTCGAGCGGTTCCAGAGGTGGCGTTTGGTGAACAGGAGGTCGGTGTGGGCCTCGATGCGGTGGACGCTCTTGTCGGCGATCATCGCGTCGAGGGCGGCGTCGGCGGGGGTCTTCGCGTCGAAGTGGCCGAAGGTGCGGAAGTCGAGGGTGCCGGTGTGGAGCTGGTGCCAGCGGCCGGTGCCGTTCTTGGCGGGGGCGATGACGGTGCCGCCGTTGTGGGCGGCTTCGGACTTCTTGTCCCAGCGCACGGCCATGGCGCCGCCGTCGCCGGGGGCGTGGTAGCCGGCGGTCAGGACCTGGGTGCCGTCGTCGAGGGGCTTGGTGTTCAGCGCGCGCAGTGCGGCGACCGTGTCGACGCGGAGCACGTCGCCCGTGTGCGAGGGCGCGGCCTGTGCCTGGCCGGCGGCCACGGCCGAACCGGCCATGACCAGACCGGCCAGACCCGAAGCCCGCAGCAGATTCCGGCGGGACGAAGCGGAGGTGTGGTGGTGCGGAACGCTCATGCGGACTTCGCCTTCCGAGAAGTGCGATAAGTGAGGGAGCGTTCCTGCGGGGGACTGCCATGAGGCGGATGGCTGAAAAGGGTCCGGCCGTCGGATGTTCACAGCGCGATGGGCAGGCGCCGGAACCAGGCCGGAAAGGGTAAAACGCCGGTGACCATGGAGTGTCACCGCGGTTGGCAGGGAACCTACGGCGGGTTACGCCGTTTGGTCAAGACCCGAATTCGTCGGAATGCGACGTGTCGGTGTCGGAAGTGGTGCCGTCCGAGTCGTCGACCCAGCCGAGCGAGACGCTGATCCGGCGGGCCGCGTCCCGTACCTGGCCGCCCAGTTCCTGGTAGCGCCAGGCCGGCAGGCCGAGCTTGAGGCCGGTGATGGAGACGGCCCCGGCGCACACCGAACGGTCGTCGAAGACCGGCGCGCCGATGCAGATGATGCCCTCGGCGTCCTCCTCGTCGTCCAGGGCGTAGCCGACCCGGGCTATGTCGCGCAGATGCGACAGGAAGGTCGCCGGGTCGGTGATCGTGCGGGAGGTGCGCCGGGGCAGCCCGAACCGCTCGACGACCGCGGCCGCCTCGCTCGGCGGCACGGCGGAGAGCAGCGCCTTGCCCAGGCCTGTGCAGTGCGGCAGCTCGCGCTGCCCCATCCGCAGATCGAGCCGGACGCGCTGGTCGAGCTCGACCTGGTCCACGACGACTGCATGGCCGTCCTCGGGCACGGCGAGCCTGGACGCCATTCCGGTGGCCCGGGTCAGCTCGCGCAGGACCGGGTGGGCGACCCCGCGCAGGGACACCTGGGAGCGCGCCCGGTCGCCGAGCCTGGCCAGGCTCATGCCGAGCCGGTAGCGGCGGTTCATGCCCTCGCCGTCGTCCGAGACGAGGCCGTAGGCACGCAGGGTCTGGAGCATGCCGAAGGCGGCGCTCTTGGAGATGGAGCAGGCCTGGCCGACCTCCGTGACGCTCAGGCCGTTCCCCTGTGCGGGGGCGGCGAGCGCCTCGAGGATGTCCGCTGCCCTGGCCACGCTCTTGACCCAGTACTTCGGTTCTTCTGGGGCAGCACTGTTCGTCATAGCAGAACAGCGTAGTGCCTCGGGGGAGGCCCGAACGCGCTTTCTCTGTGAAGAAAGCGCGGAATCGGGCCTTCCTGGGTTCGGAAAGGTCTTGACCGGCCCTGGAGCCGCACGTAATATCCAGGCACTGTTCTGCTCTACAGAACAGCGTTCAGAAAAAGCGAAACGCACCACCTCAAGCACCACGGATCATCCTCATTCCTGCGGCGACTGCCGGGCGGATGGCGCCAGGGATTCACGGGCCGGGCAGGGCCTGCGAAGACCGACGACTCTCGACGCAAGGAGCAAGCGATTATGAGTTCAGGCCCGGTGGGCAACGAATCCGGAGCCCGACTCGCCGAGCGCGCCCGCCAGGTCGTACCCGGCGGCGTGAACAGCGGTCAGCGCAGCGTTCCCGGACTGACCGACCTGGTTGTCACGGGGACGGACGGCGCACGGTTCCGTACCGCCGACGGACGCGAGTACACCGACTTCCACTCGGCGTTCGGCCCGCCCCTGCTCGGCCACAACGACCCCGACGTGGCCCGCGCCACCGCGGAGGCCGGCGCCACCCTCGGCCACATGGGCGTCGGTGTCACCGAGGGCGAGGTCCTCCTCGCCGAACAGCTCACCGAGCTGATCCCCTCCATCGAGAAGGTGCTGCTCACCAGCACCGGCAGCGAGGCCACGTTCCACGCGCTGCGCGTTTCCCGCGCCGCCACCGGCCGCCGCCTGGTCGTCAAGTTCCAGGGCTGCTACCACGGCTGGCACGACGCCGTCAGCCTCAACGTCATCTCCGCGCCCGAGAAGGTCGGCGGCCACGACCCCATCTCCACCGGCATCCTCCCCGAGGTCCTCGAAGCCACCCTCGTCCTGCCGTTCAACGACAGCGAGGCCGTCCGCCGCACCTTCGCCGAGCACGGCTCCGACATCGCCGCCGTCATCGTCGAGCCCGTCCCGCACAACGTCGGCGCGCTCCTGCCGTACCAGGAGTTCCTCACCACGCTGCGCGAGGAGACCACGAAGGCCGGCAGCATCCTGATCTTCGACGAGGTCATCACCGGCTTCCGCCACGACATCGGCGGCTGGCAGAAGATCTCCGGCGTCACGCCCGACCTCACCACCCTCGGCAAGGCGATCGCCAACGGCGCCCCCGTCGGCGCGATCGGCGGCCGCGCCGACCTGATGGACCTCTTCTCCACCCGCCCCGGCGCCCCCGCCTTCTTCGCCGGCACGTACAACGGCCACCCGTCCGTCGTCGCCGCCGCCCTCGCCACCCTGCGCAAGCTGCGCGAGGAGCCGGTCCACGAGCACGTCTTCCGGCTCGGCGAGCGCGTCCGCACCGAACTGACCGGGCTGTACGAGCGCCTCGGCGTCCCCGCAGTCGTCACCGGCTACGGCTCCGTCTTCGTCAGCTACTTCATGCCGGGCGAGGCCCCCCGCACCTACGCGGACCTGCTGAACAACGACGCCTCGCTGTTCGTCGGCTACCGCCGCAAGCTCCTCGACCACGGCCTGTTCGAGCTGCCGCTCAACCTCAAGCGCAGCCACATCAGCTACGCCCACACCGACGCCGACGTGGACCGTCTCATCGAGGGCACCGAGGCCGCGGTCAAGGCCGTGCTCGCCGACGGCGGCGCCGACGACCTGGAGAACACCTCCACCATGGGCGGGGCGACCCGCTGATGCTCACCGTCAACCGCACCCGCCCGGCGGGCCCCGCAGGCCGGATCACCCGCGTCGAGACACTGATGCTCGGCACCTCCTGGCGCGACTTCGGCTACGTCCGGGTCCACACCGACGAGGGCCTGTCCGGCATCGGCGAGATCACCCACCCCTACCGGGTCCGCGAGGTCTGCGCACTCACCGAGGCACTGGCACAGCGCCACCTCATCGGCGCCGACCCCTTCGACATCGAGGAGCTCTGGCTCCGCGTCTACCAGGGCGACTTCCTGCGCGGCGGCGACATGGGCGGCATCGCCCTGTCCGGCCTCGACCAGGCCATGTACGACCTGATGGGCAAGGCGCTCGGCGTCCCCGCCTACCGGCTGACCGGTGGCGCCTGCCGGGACGACGTACGCGTGTACGCCAACGGCTGGTACACCGGCGAGCGCGAGCCCGAGACCTTCGCGGCCAAGGCGAAGGAGACCGTGGCGAAGGGCTTCACCGCCCTCAAGTTCGACCCGTTCGGCCCCGGCCTGCACGAGCTGGAGCGCGCCGAACTGCGCCGCTCCGTCGACCTCGTGGCCGCCGTCCGCGAGGCCATCGGACCGGACGTCGACCTCTTCATCGAGGGCCACGCCCGGTTCGCCATGCCGACCGCGGCCCGGCTGGTGCGGGAGCTGGAACCCTTCGACATCGGCTGGTTCGAGGAGCCGATGCCGTGGACCCACATCGAGCGCTACGCGGAACTGCGCCAGCGCGCGGCGTTCCCGATCTCCGGCGGCGAGCACTTCCACAACCGCTACGAGTACAAGCAGCTCTTCGCCACCAACGCGGTCGACATCATCCAGCCCGACCTCTCCATGGCCGGCGGTTTCACCGAGGTCAGGAAACTCGCCGCGATCGCCGATACCCATGGCATGCTCGTGGCCCCGCACAACTCGAACTCGCCGCTCTGCACCACCGTCTCGGTGCACGCGACGCTCGGAATCCCCAACTTCAAGATCCTCGAAACCTTCGACGGACTCCTCGAGGACTACGTCTTCGACGCGCTCAAGGGCACCCTCCCGGTCGTCGACGGCCGCATCGGCCTGCCGACCGCACCGGGTCTCGGCGTCGAGCTCGTCGACGAGGTCTTCGAGGAACACCCGCCCAGCCACCGCTTCTGGAACATGTTCGCGGACGGCTGGGAGAAGCGGAACCGGACATGATCGTCGACGTCCACTCGCACCTCTTCCGGCACAGCCACGACTTCACCGACCCGTTCAAGTCCGACTCCGCCCGCGCCCACGCGGGCGAGGTCGACCTCACGGTGAAGTGGGAGGAGTACGCCGCCACCGCACCCGAGGGCACCCGCACGATCGTCGTCGGCGGCAAGGCGCGGCGCAGCGGCCTCTGGGTCGACGACGCCGCCGTCGCCTCGTACGCCGGACAGCACCCCGACCGGCTGATCGGCTACCTGTCCCTGGACCCGACCCAGCCCGGCTGGCAGGAAGAACTCCGCTACGGCCACCAGGAACTGGGCCTGCGCGGCATCAAGCTGATGCCGATGTACGCGGGCTTCGATCCGGCCGCCGAGGAGTACGACGAGCTGTACACGTACGCCGAACGGCACGGACTCCCGCTCCTCGTGCACACCGGCACCACCTTCGTGTCGAGCGCACCGCTGGAGTGGGCGATGCCCCGCCACCTGGACGCCGTCGCCATCCGTCATCCCGAACTGCGGATGGTCCTCGCCCACCTCGGCCACCCCTTCGAGGGCGAGTGCATCGCGGTCATCCGTAAGCACCCGCATGTGTACGCGGACATCAGCGCCCTGCACTACCGGCCCTTCCAGCTCTGGCACAGCCTCCGGCTGGTCCAGGACTACGGGGTCTTCCACAAGCTGATGTTCGGCAGCGACTACCCGTTCACGACGGTCGACGACTCGGTGAAGGGACTGCGGGAGATCGCCCGTATCCCCGGCATCCCCGGACTGCCGCCGCTCGACGTGGACGCGGTGGAGGAGATCATCCACCGCCCGTCGCTGGACCTGCTGGGCCTGAACGGCTGACCCGGCCGTTCCCCCGAACCTGCCGGTACGGCGCCGGGGTCATCCCCCTGTCCCCCGGTACCGACCGGCAGCCGGGCCGCCGCGCCACCACCCATGTGTCCCTGCGCGGCGGCCCGGACCCTTCCGGCGATCAGGACCGGACCTCTCCGGCGATCAGGACCGGACCCGACCCACCCCACCCCCTCCGCCTCCGTACCTCTCCGCCTTTCCGTACCTCTCCGCCTGGAGGAACCCCCGCCATGACCGCAGCCGTCCCGCCCCGCGGAACCGACCGCTTCGATCTGACCGGCCGCACCGCGGTCGTGACCGGGGCCGCCCGGGGCCTCGGCCGGTCCTTCGCCGTCGGCCTCGCCGAGGCGGGCGCCGATCTGGTCCTGGTCGACCTGCCCGGTGCCGAGGGCGTCGCCGAGACCGCTGCGGCGATCGAGGCACTCGGCCGCAACTGCCGGACGTACGGACAGGATCTCGCGGACATCGACGCGCTGCCCGGCTTCGTCGACGCCGTACGCGCCGAGGCCGGTCCGCTGCACATCCTGGTCAACAACGCGGGCACGGCGGCGCTGGAACGCTTCAACGAGATCACCCCCGCGAGCTGGTCGCACATCATGCGGGTCAATGTCGACGCCGTCTTCTTCCTCAGCCAGCGCATCGCCGAGCACATGACGGCGGACGCGGTCGCGGGCCGCATCATCACCATCACCTCGAAGAACGCACTGGTGGCGGAGGCCGGCCTGGCCCACTACAACGCCTCCAAGGCCGCCGCCCAACTGCTCACCGAGACCCTGGCGGTCGAACTCGCCCCGCACGGCATCACCGCCAACACCCTTGCTCCCGGCATGGTCGAGACCCCGATCGACGGCGAGTTCCCCTTCGACCGGGGGGCCTTCGAATCCGCGTACCGCGAGCGCATCCCGCTCGGCAGGTACGCGCAGCCCGACGAATGCGTCGGTGCGCTGCTGCTGCTCGCCTCGGACGCCGGGGCGTATCTCACCGGGGCGCGCATCGTCGTCGACGGGGGAGTGCTGGCCGACCAGATGCCGCGTATGCGCTTCATGCCGCCGTACCGCAACACGATCTGACCGCGACCGACCGGCAGTCGGTTCCCACCGAGCACGCATCGACAACGCGAGGAGCGCCTCCGTCATGTCCGTCAATGCTTCGTCCCCCGCTCCATCCTCCGTTTCGTCCCGCCGGAATCTGCTGCGGGCTTCGGGTCTGGCCGGTCTGGTCATGGCCGGTTCGGCCGTGGCCGCCGGCCAGGCACAGGCCGCGCCCTCGCACACGGGCGACGTGCTCCGCGTCGACACGGTCGCCGCACTGCGCGCGCTGAACACCAAGCCCCTCGACGACGGCACCCAGGTCCTGACCGCCGGCTACCACGCCCCCGGCGACGGCGGCGCCATGACCGTGCGCTGGGACAAGAAGTCCGAAGCCGCCCACAACGGCGGCACCGTCATCGCCCCCGCCAAGAACGGCACCGGCCGCTGGCACCAGCTCCACACCGGCACCCTCGACTTCCGCACCTTCGGCCACTTCGACGCGAAGACCCCCGCCGACGCCGCCCTCGACGCGATGATCGCCGACAAGAGCGTCCACCGCATCGAGGCCCACACCGACCTCCTGTTCACCAAACGCCACCTCTGGAACCGCTCGAACATCGAACTCGACTTCGGCGGCCACCGCATACGCACCGAAGGCATCGAGAAGAACACCCACGACAACCCCTTCGGCGCCGTCCTCTCCTTCCGCGGCACCGTCACCGACACCACCGTCAGACATGCGCTCTCCGGCAAGGTCATCGAGCTCACCGACACCTTCCCGGTCCCCGACGCCAAGGCGTTCGAGGTCGGTCAGTGGTGGGCCGTGCAGGTCGACCCGGTCGCGGGCGGCGGCGGTGACGAACGTGAACTGCAGAAGCTGGTCGAGATCACCGAGATCGTCGACGCGGGACACATCCGGATCGGCTACCTCAACGGCTGGGAACTCGCCGCGGGCCGCAAGCTCACCTGGACCCGCATCGAACCGGTCCACAACACCCACATCCGCAACATGGTCTTCGAGGGCGCCGGCCCCGACGAGTACACCGGATCCCACCCCGTCAGCTTCGAGTACGCCGTGGGCTGCGACGTCTCCGGGATCCACGCCACCGGGTCCTTCTGGCCGGTCATCATGCGCCGCTGGTGCACCCGCTTCCGTACCGAGGAGTGCTCGCTGAAGAACCCGCCCACCGTCGAGTACGGGGGCGCGGGCTATCTCACCCAGCAGATCTACTGCCTGTACGGACGGGTCGCGGACTGTACGACCAGCAACGTACGCCACCTCAACGACCTCACCGCCTCCGCCTACTGCACCGTGGTGAACTGCCACGGCGACGGTGACGACGCGGGCGGGAACCCCTTCACGACGCACGGGCAGTACGAGCACGACCTGCTCTTCGACGGCAACTCCGGGCTGATGGACATCGCCAACTCCGGGGCCCAGTGGGGGATTTCCGCCAAGCGGATCACCGTACGCAGACATGTCTGCTCCTGGTTCACCGCCAATACCAAGATCACCGATCTGACCCTCGAAGACATCACGGTGATCGCGCGCCCCACCTTCGACCAGGCCGGCACCCTCACCGTCAACGCCGACGGCGCCCAGGTGCGCGGCTGCACGGCGAAGACCTTCGCCGTCGCCCAGCGCTCCGCCCGCTCCACCCGGCCGACCACCATCAGCGACTGCTCCTTCGAGCCGCCCGCCGGTGCCGTCCTCGTCCAGACCCCGGTCACCGCGCCCGTGCACTTCGTACGCTGCACGTTCAAGGGCGTCGACGGCGCGATCCTGCGTGGGGCAGGGCCCGTCCACTTCACCGACTGCACCGTCACCGGCGCCGAGAACGCGGCCCCGCTCTCGGTCGGCTCGGCGGATCTGCGGATCGACGGCGGCAGTTACGACAACACCGGCATCGAGCTCAGCGCCGTGCGCGACCAGCGGATCACCGTCACCGGCGGCGCCCGCCTCACCGGAAGCAACAAGGCCAAGGCGCTGCTCGGCCGTGCGGCCGGCGCCGGGAAGGTCACCTGGGACATCACCGGACTCAGCAGCGCCGCCTCCGGACCGGACACCGCCCATGTCCGCGTCGCCGAGGGCACCAACCACTACGCGGCCACCGGAAGCCGCTTCACCGGCGGCACGCTCCACCTCGCCCCCGACGCCCTGGACTCCGTCCTGCACACCTCGTGCGTGGAGGACGGAACGAAGCGCAGCGCCATGCCCGCGAACGGCGACAAGGTGCGCACGGACGGGAACCTGACCCTGTGACAGCCGTCATCCGGACCGCGACGGCGGCCGACGACCCGGCCCTGGCCGCCCTGTGGCAGCGGTGCTTCGACGCCCCGCAGATCGCCGCCCTGCACGCCCTCGACCCGGACCGCCACCGGCACACCTTCATCGCGCAGAACGCCGCGGGGGACGGGATCGACGCGGTCGTCGTCTACGTACCGAGGCTGATCCGCGACGCGGCCGGCACCCCGCAGCGGGTCGGCGGCATCGGCAGCGTCGCCACCCGACCCGAGGCCCGGGGCCAGGGGCTGGTGCGGCGGCTGCTGGTGGCGGCGGAGCGCACCATGACGGCCGAACAGTGCGCCTGGTCGCTGCTGTTCACCGGGACACCGGGCGTCTACCGGGGCTCGGGATGGCAGGAGTTCGCCGGCACGTACACCGAGGGGACGCTCGCGCCCTCGCCCGCTGCCGGGGAGTTCCGGATCCGTGAGGCCACCGCGCAGGACGCCGCGGAGGTGGCCGCGCTGCACCACGCGTACAACGCGGACCGGCCGCTCAGCTCGTTGCGGGCGCCGGAGGACTGGGCGGTGCGCGTGCCCGCCTGGTACGGCCCCCCCGACCGGTCGCTCGTGGCCGAGGACCCCGGGTCGGGGGCGCTCGTCGGCTGGATGGTGGCCCAGCACGAAGGGGAGTGCGTGGAGGTACGCGAATTCGCGGGCGCCCCCGAGTGCCTGGGCGAGCTGTTCGCCGCCGTCGGCGAACGGGGCCGGGCGGCGGGCATGGGCCGGGCCCGGGTCCGGCTCCCCGACGGCCCCGGGGTCCGCGCCGCGCTGCCGGTCCTGCTGGCGGGCGCCCGGCAGGTGGCGGAGCACGTGGGTATGGCACGCCCGCTGCACGCCACCGCGGAAGCCGTGCGCGCCACGGTCACGGCACCCGGCGCGGTCCACTGGTACGGCGACTGCTTCTAGCGCACTTCAGGAGGAAGACCGTCGGACCGGCCCCCTGATGCGGCGCACCGTCAGCGGCAAGGGGTGAGCAGACAGCGCCCCACCGGGCCGGCCCCCGCGTCCAGCCGCCGGCGGAACTCCTCGGCCAGCAGTGGCACATCACGCAGCCGCCACAGCACCAGCGCCGCCGACCAGGCCGCCTCACGGGCCCGTTCCAGACTCCACGAGCCGAGCAGATGGGTGAGCGGGTCCGCGAGTTCCAGCAGGTCGGGGCCGGGCATCAGATCCTCGCGGATCCGCTCCTCCAGCATCACCAGGAGATCGCCCACCTGCTCGAACTCCTCCTCCAGATCGGGCGGGGCGCAGCCGAGCGTGCGGCAGGTGTCCACGGCGGCGAGCGGCAGATCGTGGCCGATGTGCGCGTTGTGCCGCGCCCCGTTCCGGTACGAGAGGCCCTACGCCTCGTTCTTCGACGTCTGCTCGTCGTACGCCGACGTGCCCGAGTCCAGCAGGGGCTCCTGGGTCTTGAGGTGTGCCGGGGCGAAGGCGCGCAGCACGTGGTAGCCGGTGATCACCACGATGGTGCCCAGCGCGATCCCGCTCAGTTCGAAGTTGTCGGTGATCTTCAGGCTGACGCCGCCGACGCCGATGATGATGCCCGCGGCGGCCGGCACCAGATTCAGCGGGTTGCGCAGATCGACCTTGGCGTTCAGCCAGATCTGGGCACCGAGGAGGCCGATCATGCCGTAGAGGATGACGGTGATGCCGCCGAGCACACCGCCGGGGATGGCGGCGACGACCGCGCCGAACTTGGGGCAGAGGCCGAAGAGCAGGGCGAAGCAGGCGGCGGCCCAGTACGCGGCGGTGGAGTAGACCCGGGTCGCGGCCATGACGCCGATGTTCTCCGAGTACGTGGTGTTCGGCGGACCGCCCACCGCGGTCGACAGCATCGACGCGGCGCCGTCGGCGGCGATCGCGGTGCCCAGCTTGTCGTCCAGCGAGGAGCCGGTCATCTCACCGACGGCCTTCACATGGCCGGCGTTCTCGGCGATCAGCGCGATGACCACCGGCAGGGCGACCAGGATCGCCGACCACTCGAAGCTCGGCGCGTGGAAGGAGGGCAGTCCGATCCAGTCGGCCTTGGCGACACCCGACAGGTCGAGCCGCCAGTGGTCCACGGCCTCGGCACCGCCGGCCGGGGAGTGGATCTTGCCGAAGACCCGGTCGAGGACCCAGGACAGCGCGTACCCGAAGACCAGGCCGAGGAAGATCGCGATGCGCGAGAAGAATCCGCGCAGGCACACTACGGCCAACCCGGTGAACAGCATCACCAGCAGGGCCGTCCACTGGTCCTGTGGCCAGTACGTCGACGCGGTCACCGGAGCCAGGTTGAAGCCGATCAGCATGACGACGGCACCGGTGACGACCGGCGGCATGGCCGCGTGGATGATCCGGGCACCGAACCGCTGCACCGCGAGACCGGCGAGGAAGAGCACCACGCCGACGACGAAGACCGCGCCGGTGACCACGGCGCTGCTGCCGCCGGTCGCCCGGATCGTCGCCGCGACCCCGACGAAGGAGAGCGAACAGCCGAGGTAGCTGGGCACCTGGCCGCGCGTGGCCAGCAGGAAGATGGCCGTCGCGACACCCGACATCATGATCGCCAGGTTCGGGTCCAGGCCCATGAGTACCGGAGCGACGAACGACGCACCGAACATCGCGACCACGTGCTGGGCGCCCAGTCCGAACGTACGGGGCCAGGAGAGCCGTTCGTCCGGCCGGACCACGGCCCCCGGCGCGGGGGTCTTCCCGTCGCCGTGCAAGGTCCAGCGCACGCCGAGGCCCATGGTCGCTCCCTGTGTGTAGGTGCGGAGCCGAGCGCCTCGCCGGGCACGTCGCTGCCGCAGAAATGATCAGCGCCATGGTAATGCCGGACCGTGGTGTGTTCGTGGCCGGGCCGGGCCCTCCTGACCACGGCCGATGCGGGTGGCGGAGGGGAGCGGCACCGGCCGCCCGCCGTCCCGAGGGCTCAGGGGCGCGGCTCGGCGGCCGCCGTGCTCGGGGCACCGGCGTCCGAGGACGACACCGCCTTGCGGTCGCCCGCCCGCAGCACCCCGGCCCCCAGCACCAGACCGAACGCGAGCACCGTCACCAGGCCGAACGACACGACCAGCGACGTCGCCTCGGCCAGCGAGCCGATCGCGGACGGGGCGATCAGCCCCGAGGTGTACGTGATCGTGGCGACGCCCGCGATCGCCTGGCTCGGGTTCGGTCCGCTGCGCCCGGCCGCCGCGAAGGCGAGCGGGACGACCACCGCCACACCGAGGCCCAGGAGGCCGAAGCCGCACATCGCGAGCGGCGCGTTCGGCGAAGCGACCACGAGCACCCCGCCGACCGTCGCGAGGACACCGCCGACCCGTACGGTCCTGACCGCGCCGAAGCGGTCGACGACCTTGTCACCGGCGATCCGGGCGACCGCCATGGTCAGCGCGAACGCCGTGGTGGAGGCCGCGGCGAGCCCGGCGGAGGTGTCCATGATGTCCCGGAGGTAGACCGCGGACCAGTCCAGGCTGGCCCCCTCGGCGAACACCGCGCAGAAGCCCACCGCGCCGATGATCAGCGCCGACTTCGGCGGCAGGGCGAACCGCGGCGGCGGCTCCTCGTCCGGCTGGCTGTGCAGGTCCAGCACGCCCTGGCAGGCGATCAGGCCGAGCACGGTGAGCACGAGGGCGGCCAGAGTGTGGTGCAGCCGGGCGTCGGCGCCCAGATGCGCGGCCACCGTGCCCGCCGCCGAACCGATCAGGGCGCCCACGCTCCACATCCCGTGCAACCCGGACATGATCGACTTGTCGAGGCGGTTCTCCACCTCGACGCCGAGGGCGTTCATCGCCACGTCCGACATGCCGGCCGACGCCCCGTACATGAAGAGCGCGGCGCACAGCGTCAGCAGGTTGGGTGCCATCGCGGGCAGGATCAGCGCCAGCGTCCACAGGGCGAGCAGTCCGCGCAGCGCGGTCCTGGCGCCGAAGCGATGGCTGATCGCGCCGGCCAGCGGCATGGCGAGCGAGGCGCCGATCGCCGGGAAGGCGAGGGCGAGGCCGAGCTGACCGGCGCTGACCCCGGCGTGGTCCTGGATCCAGGGCACCCGGGTGGCGAAGCTGCCGGTCACCGCGCCGTGCACGGTGAAGACCGCGGCGACGGCGAACCTGGCCCGCCTCACCTGCTCCATGCCGAAGACCGTGTCTGTGGAATCCGTTGTCATGCTGCCGTGCCCTCCCTTGGGAATTCTCTGTTGCCGGCGCTCCCGGCGCCCGTCTCCACGGTGCGGGCGTAAAGTATCAGGAACCCTGCCTGATAAATAGTGCGCCTGTGCATCCAGTGCGCCAGCGATCTGGAAGGATCCCGGCATGCCCGCATCACCGAGCACCGCACGGGCCATCAACGACCGGCTCGCCCTGCGACTGCTCCAGCAGGACGGCCCGCTGACGGCCACGCAGCTGAAGACCCTGACCGGCCTCTCCCGCCCCACCGTCGCCGACCTCGTCGAACGGCTGCAGGGAGCCGGCCTGATCCGCGTCGTCGGCGAGGCCGGCGCCGAGCGCCGCGGTCCCAACGCCCGGCTCTACGGGATCGCCGCCGACCGCGCCCATCTCGCCGCCCTCGACGTACGCACCGGCAGCGTCGCCGTGGTCGTCGCCGACCTCCTCGGCGCCACGCTCGCCGAGGCCACCCTGCCCATCGGCAGCGACACCGACACCGAGGCCGCCGCCGAACAGGCCGCCGCGCTCCTGGAACGCACCGCGCGCGAGGCCGGGGCCGGACCGCTGCACAGCGTCGGCATCGGCGCGCCCGGTCTGATCGACCCGGTCACCGGCGAACTGCGCAGCACCACCGGGCTGCCCGCCTGGCACCGGCGACTGGTGCGGGTGCTCCAGCAACGGCTGCCCGCGACCGTGCTGGTCGAGAACGAGACCAATCTCGCGGCCGTCGCCGAACACCGCGGCGGCGCGGCCACCGACCGCGACACCTTCGTGCTCTTCTGGCTCGGCCACGGCGTCGGCGCCGGGGTCATGCTGGACGGGAAGCTCCGCCGGGGAGCCTCCGGCGGAGCGGGCGAGATCGGCTTCCTGCCGGTGCCCGGCATCGCCGGCGCACCATCGGCCGTCAACTGCGACGGCGGGTTCCACGCGCTGGTGGGCTCCGCCCCGGTCTGCGAACTGGCCGCCGCCCACGGCATCGCCGTGCCTCCGGGCGCCGCCGAAGAGGACAAGGAACCGGGCGCGGCGTCCGCCGTGCGGGCCGCGCTGGCGGGGGAGGGGGACAGCGAGGCCTTCCTGGACGCCCTCGCCGGCCGTCTCGCGCTCGGTGTCGCCGCCATCGCCTCGGTCATCGACCCGGGCTGTGTGGTGCTGGCGGGCGAGGTCGGCCACGCGGGCGGAGACGCGCTCGCGGCGCGGGTCGAGGAGCGGCTGACCCTGATGTCACCGCTGCGCACCGAGGTCCGGGCCGGGCGGCTGGGCGGCGCGGCGGTGCTCCGCGGCGCGCTGCTCGCCGCCCGGGAGGCGGCTCAGGACGAGTTGTTCACGCCGGCCGGCTGAACCGCCGGCCGGCTGAACCGCCGGGCGGGGCACTCCCCGAACGCCGTGCTCCCCGCGGCCCGTTGGGGGCGTGGCCGGTTGCCGCGCGGGTGTTCGGCGGAGCATGGCCGGGCCCGGCGGTGACCGGGGGCGATCCGGTCACCGCCGGGCGGTACGGGGAGGGTCAGCAGGCCCCGAGGGCCTGCCGGTCGAGGCGTTGTCCGGCCCGTCGGCGCCGACCGAGAGCTTGTTGCCGCCGTCGACATGGGCGAACGCGTAATTCAAATGGGTGACTTTGTCCCAGGGGATGTCGGAGGCCGGATAAGCGGGCTTGCCGTCCTTGCCGGTCCGCCAGTTGGTGAAGTATCCGATGACCCGCCGCTGATGGTCGGCGCCCATCTTCTCGCGGCCCTCGGTGTCGTAGACGGAGCAGTAGGGGACGGCGACACCGGGCGTCCCGTAGAGCCCGTCGGGGCGACAGGACTCCTGGTCGGCGGCGGCCGACGGGGTGGTGGCGAGCGAGCCCATCAGCAGTCCGGCGACGGCTACGCCGGCTGCGAGCAGGGTGGCTCTCGCACGGGTGGGGGACAGCACGTTCGGTTCCTCCCGGGAGGTTCGGCAGAACACAACCGGCAAAGGGGTGGGTCGTGTTGGTGCCCCGGGTGTGCGCACACCGCGGGACCGCTCCTCGGAGGTGACGCAGAGATTAAAAGGACTAGACCAGTGCGTCAATAGGTCTGGACCTTTAAGTGTCAACTTCTTCGGCCGGGGTTGTCCTGTGAGCCAGTCCACAGACACTCACCCGCATGGCCCACCGCGGGGCGTGGCACACTGATCGTGTACCAGCAGCAGCGCACTCCGGGGTCGGTGCAATTCCGAACCGGCGGTTATAGTCCGCGACCCGTCCGCATCCAGCGGCCGGTTGACCAGGTGGGATTCCTGGACCGACGGTTAAAGTCCGGATGGGAGGCAGTGCGCGGCGGGCCGTTTCGCGGGTACGCCGCCGTCGGCGGATGGTTTTCGGGCGACCGATCCATCCGTGTTTTCCGGCATTTTCGGCGTTCCCCCGTGGCGTTCCCGCTTCATCTGTCGTCATCGACAGGCCCCGGAGTCCGTGCCCGAAGAGGCAGGAGGACCCGGTGGCCACCGCAGCCGACATCACCGCCATGCGCCGTGCGATCACGCTCGCCGCCCGCGGTCTCGGCTCCACCAGCCCCAACCCCGTGGTCGGCTGCGTCATCCTCGACGCCGCGGGCCGCCACGCCGGGGAAGGCTTCCACCAGCGGGCCGGCGGCCCGCACGCCGAGGTCCACGCCCTGCGCGACGCGGGCGACCGGGCCCGGGGCGGCACCGCCTACGTCACCCTCGAACCCTGTAACCACACCGGCCGTACCGGCCCTTGTGCCCAGGCGCTCATCGAGGCTGGGGTCGCCCGGGTCGTCCATGCGGTCGGCGACCCGAACCCGCAGGCCACCGGTGGTGGAGACACCCTGCGCGCGGCCGGGATCAAGGCCGAGCAGGGGCTCCTCGCGGACGAGGCCGAAGCGGGCAACGCGGCCTGGCTGACCTCGGTGCGCCTCGGCCGCCCGTACGTCCTGTGGAAGTACGCGGCGAGCCTCGACGGCCGGATCGCGGCCGCCGACGCCACCAGCCGCTGGATCACCTCTGCCGAGTCCCGCGCAGACGTCCACCGGCTGCGCGCCGAGGCCGACGCCGTCGTGGTCGGCTCCGGCACCGCCCGCACCGACGATCCGCAGCTCGGTGTACGCGGCATCGAAGACGCCGTGCAGCCGCTGCGCGTGGTCGTCGACACCGGCGCCATCGCCGTACGTCCCGGCGCCCGCGTCCTCGACGGCACCGCGCCCACCCTGATCGCCGTCGCCGAGGACGCCGACGCCCGGCACCTGCCCGAGGCGGCCGTCCTGCGGCTGCCGCGTGCCGCCACCGGCCCCGGCCTGGACATCCCCGCCCTGCTCCGTGCCCTGTACGGGCGCGGCGTCCGCTCCGTACTCCTCGAAGGCGGCCCGACCCTGGCCGGGGCCTTCGTCGCCGCGGGAACAGTCGACAAGGTCGTCGGCTATCTCGCCCCCGTACTCCTCGGCGCAGGCCCCGCGGCCCTCGCCGACGCCGGAATCTCCACCATTGCCGAGGCGTTGCGCCTCGATGTGACCGAGACCGTCCGTATCGGCCCCGATCTGCGCATCACCGCCGTCCCCGGCCCTGCCCGGAAGGGAAACTGAGTGTTCACCGGAATTGTCGAAGAACTGGGTGAAGTCACTGCCGTCGAGAAGCTCGGCGACGCCTCCCGATTCCGCCTGCGCGGCCCCGTGGTCACCGAGGGCGCCAAGCACGGCGACTCCATCGCCGTCAACGGCGTCTGCCTCACCGTCGTCGACCTCGGCGACGGCGAGTTCACCGCGGACGTGATGGCCGAGACCCTGAACAGGTCCAGCCTCGGCGCCCTGGACACCGGTTCCCGGGTCAACCTGGAACGCCCCATGGCGGTCGGCGGCCGGCTCGGCGGCCACATCGTCCAGGGCCATGTCGACGGCACAGGGCGCATCGTCGAGCGCAGGATCTCCGAGAACTGGGAGATCGTGAAGGTCTCCCTCCCCGCGGAGCTGACCCGCTACGTGGTGGAGAAGGGGTCGATCACCGTCGACGGCGTCAGCCTCACCGTCGTCGACGCCGGACCCGACTACTTCACCATCAGCCTCATCCCCACCACCCTCGCCCTGACCACGCTCGGCATCAAGGAGCCCGGCGACCCGGTCAACCTGGAGGTGGACGTCATCGCGAAGTACGTCGAGCGACTGCTCGGCAACCCCGCGCAGGAGCCCGAGGAGCCGGTCCGGTGACCGCCCTGAACTGGCTGAACTCGGAGGCGTTCACCGTCTTCGGGCAGCACATCATCTGGTCCGACATGATCGGCAACACCGTCGGTCTGATCGCGCTGACCCTGGGCTGGCTCCGCTCGATCTGGACCTGGCCGGCCCAGCTGCTGTCCGGCGTCGTCCTGGTCGCGGCCAACGCGTCCGTGCACCAGGCGGGCAGCGTCGGCAAGCAGCTCGTCGTCATCGCCGTGGCCGTCTGGGGCTGGCAGCAGTGGACCCGGGGCAGGCAGCAGGCCCAGGACGGCTCCATCGCCGTACGGTTCGCCACCTGGCGCGAGCGCGGCTACCTGCTGGGCGGCGCCGCGGTCGGCACCCTCGCGGTCGGCGGCCTGTTCACCGCGTTCCCCTCGCTCTCCTGGAGCCCTTGGGCGGACGCGTACATATTCGCCGGCACGCTCGTCGCGATGCTCGCCCAGGCCCGCGGCATGGTCGAGTTCTGGTTCGCCTGGCTGCTGGTCGACCTGGTCGGCGTACCGCTGAACTTCCACAGCGGACTCGCCTTCTCCGGTCTCATCTACGTCGTGTACGGCGCCCTGGTCCTGTGGGGCATGCGCGACTGGTGGCTGCGTTCGCGGACACCCGCTCTGGAAGGAGCCACGGCATGACTGCCCAGCCCACCTGGTTGCACCGGGAACACGAAAGCGCCGCCGAGGACCTCCGCCTGGACCCCGTCGAGCAGGCGATTCGGGACATCGCCGCCGGACGGCCCGTCGTGGTCGTCGACGACGAGGACCGGGAGAACGAGGGCGACCTCGTCATCGCCGCCGAGAAGGCCACCCCCGAGATCGTCGCGTTCATGATGAGCGAGTGCCGCGGCCTGATCTGCGCGCCCATGGAGAACGACGAGCTGGAACGGCTCGAACTGCCGCAGATGGTCGACCACAACACCGAGTCGATGCGGACCGCGTTCACCGTCTCCGTCGACGCGTCCGCCGCCCACGGCGTCACCACCGGCATCTCCGCCGCCGACCGGGCCACCACGCTCCGGCTGCTGGCGGGCGGCGAGGCAGGCCCCGGCGACTTCGTGCGGCCCGGCCACATCTTCCCGCTCCGCGCCCGCTCCGGCGGCGTACTGGTCCGCAACGGCCACACCGAGGCAGCCGTCGACCTCGCCCGGCTCGCCGGACTGCGGCCCGCCGGGGCCATCGTGGAGATCGCCGGCGAGGACGGCGTGATGCTGCGGCTGCCCCAGCTGGTCCCGTTCGCCCGCAAGCACGGCCTCACGATCATCTCCATCGAGGACCTGATCGCCTACCGCCGCAGCTCGGAGCCGACCGTCCGCCGCGAGGCCGAGGTACGGCTGCCCACGAGCTTCGGCGCGTTCACCGCCTACGGCTACCGCTCCACGACCGACGGCGTCGAGCATGTCGCGCTCGTCCACGGCGACCTCGGCGACGGCGACGACGTCCTGGTCCGGGTCCACTCCGAGTGCCTGACCGGTGACATCTTCCAGTCGCAGCGCTGCGACTGCGGCCCGCAGCTGCACGCGTCCATGCGCCGGATCACCGAGGAGGGCCGCGGCGTCGTCGTCTACCTGCGCGGCCACGAGGGCCGCGGCATCGGCCTGCTGTCCAAGCTGCGCGCCTACGAACTCCAGGAACGCGGCATCGACACCCTCGACGCCAACCTGGAGCTCGGCCTGCCCGCCGACGCCCGGGACTACGCGGCCGGCGCCCAGATCCTCACGGACCTCGGCGTCCACAGCCTCAGGCTGATGACCAACAACCCCGACAAGACGGCCGCGATCCTGCGGCACGGGCTCGCCGTCACCGGCCGCGAGCCGATGCCCGTCCAGGCCGGCGAACACAATCTGCGCTACCTGCGCACCAAGCGTGACCGCATGGGGCACGACCTGCCCTGGCTCGACACCGCCACGGCGTCGACCTGCGGCAACCAGTGAGATCACGGAAACGAGCGGTAGGAGAGACATGAGCGGCAAGGGCGCACCCGAACTGTCCGTACGCAACTGCGGTGACCTGCGCGTGGCGGTCGTCGCCGCGCAGTGGCACGAGAAGGTCATGGACGGACTCGTCGACGGCGCCCTGCGCGCCCTGCACGAACTCGGCATCGACGAGCCGACCCTGCTCCGGGTGCCCGGAAGCTTCGAGCTCCCGGTCGTGGCCAAGGTCCTCGCGGGCCGCGGCTACGACGCGGTCGTCGCCCTCGGCGTGATCATCCGCGGCGGCACCCCGCACTTCGAGTACGTGTCCCACGGCGTCACCAGCGGCCTCACCCAGGTCGCCGTCGACACCGGGGTCCCGGTCGGCTTCGGCGTACTCACCTGCGACACCGAGGAGCAGGCGCTCGACCGGGCCGGCCTGGAAGGGTCCAACGAGGACAAGGGGCACGAAGCGGTCACCGCGGCCGTCGCCACCGCCGCAACGCTGCGCACGGTCAGCGAGCCCTGGCGCTGAGCGCAGGGCACGGACCCCGTACTCTAAGACCATCATGGCGAACAAAACCTTCGAAGAGCTCTTCGCCGAGCTGCAGCTCAAGGCCGCCAACGGCGACCCCTCCACCTCCCGTACCGCCGAGCTCGTGGACAAGGGCGTCCATGCCATCGGCAAGAAGGTCGTCGAGGAGGCAGCCGAGGTCTGGATGGCCGCCGAGCACGAGAGCAAGGACGCCGCCGCCGAGGAGATCTCCCAGCTGCTGTACCACGTCCAGGTGATGATGGTCGCCCGCGGGATCTCGCTCGACGACGTCTACGCCCATCTCTGAGCACCACCTCCGCACCACGCACATCCGCACGTCCGCAGAAGACACCCTCCTCGCAAAGGAAACCTGACCTCATGCTGCGCATCGCCGTCCCCAACAAGGGTTCACTCTCCGGGCCTGCGATGGCGATGCTCCATGAGGCCGGCTACCAGCAGCGCAAGGAGTCCAAGGAACTCGTCCTCGTCGACCCCGAGAACGAGGTCGAGTTCTTCTACCTGCGGCCGCGCGACATCGCGATCTACGTCAGCTCCGGCCGCCTCGACATCGGTATCACCGGCCGCGACCTGCTGCTGGACTCCGGCGCCGACTCCGAGGAGATCCTCCAGCTCGGCTTCGCCCGCTCCACCTTCCGCTACGCCACCAAGCCCGGCACGGCACAGGGCCCGCAGGACTTCGACGGCATGACGATCGCCACCTCCTACGAGGGCATCGTCGCCAAGCACCTCGCCGACGTCGGCGTCAACGCCTCCGTCGTCCACCTTGACGGCGCGGTCGAGACCGCCATCGAACTCGGTGTCGCCCAGGTCATCGCCGACGTCGTGGAGACCGGCACCAGCCTGCGCAACGCCGGACTCGAAGTCATCGGCGAGCCGATCATGAAGTCGGAGGCCGTCGTCATCCGCCGCACCGGCGCACCCGACGACGACCCCAAGGTGCAGCAGTTCCTCCGCCGCCTCCAGGGCGTCCTGGTCGCCCGCTCCTACGTGATGATGGACTACGACTGCCGCGTCGAGCACCTGGAGCGCGCGGTCGCCCTCACCCCGGGCCTGGAGTCGCCGACCATCTCGCCGCTGCACCACGAGGGCTGGGTCGCCGTCCGCTCCATGGTCGCCGCCCGGGAGGCCCAGCGGATCATGGACGATCTGTACGACCTCGGCGCCCGCGCCATCCTCACCACCGCCATCCACGCCTGCCGCCTCTGACGGCCGGGCGACCACCCGGAAGACAGAAGAACATCATGTCCGCCCCCGCACCCCGGCCCGAACTCCCCACCCTCCCGGTCACGTTCCGGCCGACCCGAACCCGGGTGGTCCTGCTGACCGTGGGGGCGGCGATGTTCCTCGTCATCACCGCCGTCGCGCTGACCCTGGAGCAACTGAGTCCGGGGGAGCGGGCGAGCTTCGTCTTCACGGCGCTGCTGTTCTTCGGAGTGCTCGCACTCCTCAGCCGCCCGAAGATCGTCGCGGACGAGGAGGGGGTGACCGTGGTCAATCTCACCCGGACGCGCCGGCTGTCCTGGGCGGAGATCCTCCGGGTCAACCTGCGCGTCGGTGACCCCTGGGTCTTTCTCGACCTGAGCGACGGGACCAGCATGCCCGCCCTCGGCATCCAGCCGGGAATCGCCAAGCAGCAGGCCATCCGCGACGCCCGTACGCTCCGCGCCCTCGCCGAGAACCACGGCACCGGAACGGACATCGGCTGAGCCCTCTGCCCCGTACGGCCGCTTCTTGATTACTCTGGAGGGCGGCGGTGTCCCTGTGCGCCCCGCCCCGCACCAGAGGTCCATGAGAAACGAGACCGGCGGGGCTTTCCTGCGACCCAAGGAGTGACTCCTTCCAGCAATGGACGGATCGTCCGGTAGTACCTGCGCCGCCCCTTCCCCGGAGGCGGCGGCATGACCACCCCCCTGCTGCTTCTGAGCGCGGCATTCCTTCTCATCCTCGCCAACGGATTCTTCGTGGCAGCCGAATTCGGGCTCGTCACGGTGGAGCGGCCGGACGCCGAACGTGCCGCGGCCGAGGGCGACCGGCGGGCCCGCACCGTCGTCGAAGCCCTGCGTGAACTCTCCTTCCAGCTCTCCGGCACCCAGCTGGGCATCACCATCACCTCACTGGTCGTCGGCATGCTCGCCGAACCGGCACTCGCCCAGCTGCTGGACGGCCCCCTCACCGCGACCGGGCTGCCCGACGGCGCGATCCCCGGTATCAGCGTGGTGATCGGGATGATGGTGGCCTCCGCCGTCCAGATGGTGATCGGCGAACTCGTGCCCAAGAACTGGGCGGTCTCCCGGCCGCTCCAGGTCGCCCGGTTCGTCGCCGGCCCCCAGCACCGCTTCTCCGCCGTGTTCCGGCCGGTGATCAGTCTGCTGAACACCGTGGCCAACCGGCTGGTACGACTGCTGGGCGTCGAACCCACCGACGAGCTGGCCTCCGCCCGCACCCCCGGGGAGCTGGTCTCCCTGGCCCGGCATTCGGCCGAGGCCGGCACCCTCGAACAGGACACCGCGGATCTCTTCGTACGGACCCTTTCGCTCGCCGGACTCACCGCCCAGCACGTCATGACCCCCCGGGTGAAGGTCAGCGCCCTGCAGTCCTCCGCGACCGCACAGGACGTCCTCAACCTCACCCGCGCCACCGGCCTCTCCCGCTTCCCCGTCTACCAGGAGCGGATCGACGAGGTCGTCGGCATGATCCACCTCAAGGACGCGCTCGCCGTGCCCGCCCGGGACCGGCTTCGCACCCCGGCCGGACGGATCGCCGTACCACCACTGCTGGTCCCGGAGACCCTGCCCGTCGAACAGCTGCTCCAGCGGCTGCGCAACGAGCAGCCGATCGCCGTCGTGGTCGACGAGTACGGCGGCACCGCCGGAGTTGTCACCCTCGAGGACATCATCGAGGAGCTCGTCGGCGAGGTCAGGGACGAGCACGACGCCGAAGGCGCCGACCGGCCCGAACTGGCCCCCGCCGCCGCGGAGGACGGCCGCCCGGCCTGGGACGCCGAAGGCAGCTGCCGGGTTCTCACCCTGCGCCGGATAGGACTCGACGTCCCCGACGGACCGTACGAGACCGTGGCCGGACTCGTCGCCGATCTGCTGGGGCGCATCCCCGCCCCCGGCGACCGGGCCGAGCTGCCCGGCTGGCGGATCTCCGTGCGCCAGGTCGGCCACTACCGCGCCGAGAAGGTCCGCTTCGTGCGCACGGCCGAGGCGCCCGGCACCGGGGCCCCGGTGGCCCATTCAGTCCTGGAGGCCGTGCGATGAGCCTGGTCCAACTGCTCTTCGCCGCGCTCCTCGTGCTGGCGAACGGCTTCTTCGTCGGGGCCGAGTTCGCGCTCGTCTCCGTACGGCGCAGCCAGGTCGAGCCCCTCGCGGCGGCCGGGTCGGGCCGGGCCCGCCAGGTGCTGTACGGGCTGGAGAACCTGCCACAGATGATGGCCGCCGCCCAGTTCGGCATCACCGTCTGCTCACTGACCCTCGGCGCAGTCGCCGAACCGACCGTCGCCCATCTGCTGGAGCCGGTCTTCCAGGCGATCCACCTGCCCGAGGCCCTCATCCACCCGCTCGGCTACGTCCTGGCACTCGTCTTCGTGGTCTTCCTCCACCTCGTCATCGGCGAGATGGTCCCGAAGAACCTCGCGATGGCGGCGCCGGAGAAGACCGCGCTCTGGCTCAGCCCCGGCCTCGTCGGCTTCGCCCGCCTCTGCCGACCGGTCACCGCCGCACTGGGCGCCTGCGCCCGGCTGGTGCTCCGGATCTTCGGCGTCGAACCGAAGGACGAGGTGGAGGCCGTCTTCACCAGCGAGCAGCTCAACCGGCTCGTCGAGGACTCCGGCCAGGCCGGACTGCTGGAGCCGGAGGCGCAGGAGCGGCTGGAGGACGCACTGGAGCTGGGCAGCCGGCCCGTCACCGACGTGCTGCTCCGCCGGGCCTCCCTGGTGACCGTGGACCCGTCCGTCACCCCGCACCGGATCGAGGAGCTGACCGTGCGCACCGGCTACTCGCGCTTCCCCGTCTGCGCGGAGGGCGGCGGTCCGTTCATGGGCTATCTGCACGTCAAGGACGTCCTGGACCTGGAGGACGGCGAGCGGGCCGTCCCCCAGCACGTATGGCGCCCGATGGCGACGGTACGCGCCGAGCTGCCCCTGGACGACGCCCTGACCGTGATGCGCAGGGCGGCCACGCACCTGGCACAGGTCGCCGATGCGTCCGGCCGGATCCTCGGCCTGGTCGCCATGGAGGACGTCCTCGAGATGCTCGTCGGCGAGGTGCGCGACCCGGCCCACCGGGTCGCGGTCCCGCGCCGGGCGGCGGAACCCGCGAGCACGACGACCGGCTACGGCGAACTCACCGCGTCGGTCCGCTAGGTGTATTGATTGCCGGAGGGGCCGTCGCCCGGTTCCTCCGGCAACCGGGGCTCACAGGGCCGGTGGCTCCTGCGGTCCCCGGTCCACCGGCCCCCGGCCGGACAGCACCTCGCCGTACGCCTGCATCAGGTCCGGCAGCCGCAACGTGGCCAGATCGTCCCGGCTCGGCACGGCCGCGTAGCCGGAGAGCCGCAGATCGCGGTAGGCGCAGCTCTTCTCGTACAGGGTGCGCAGGAACCGGCCGTTGCCCAGCTCGTCGATCCAGCCCTGCTCGACGACATGGCCGCTGATGGAACGCAGCTCGTCCAGAGACTCCTCGTCCCACGCGTCGCCGTTCTCCGCCGCCAGCACCTCGCCGATCGAGGTGAGCTCCAGCGGCCGGTAGCTCGGGAAGTCCACCCGGGTGGTGAAGCGTGAGGAGAGCCCGGGATTGGTGGTCAGCAGCCGGTCCATGCCCTCCGGGTAGCCCGCGAGGATGACGACGAGATGGTCCCGGTTGTCCTCCGCACGCTTGAGGAGGACCTGCAGGGCCTCGTCTCCGTACGCGTCACCCTTGCTGTAGCCGCTGTTGGCGAGGCTGTACGCCTCGTCGACGAAGAGCACCCCGCCGAGCGCGGAGTCGATCAGCTCATTGGCCTTGACCGCGGTCTGGCCGAGGAACTCGCCCACCAGATCCGCCCGTTGGGCCTCGATCAGATGGTCGCCGCCGAGCAGCCCCAGCGCGTAGAAGACCCGGCCCAGGATGCGGGCCACCGTGGTCTTGCCGGTGCCGGACGGGCCCGAGAAGACGAAATGGCGCTTCGGCGGCTGTACGGGCAGCCCCTGGCCGGCCCGTAGCCGCGCCATGTTCAGCTGCGCGGACAACGCCTTGACCTGGCGCTTGACGGGCTCCAGACCCACCATCCGCTCCAGCTCGGCGAGCGCCTCGGCGAGCAGCACCGGATCGCTGGGCCCCGCCGGGAACGGGGACGGCGGCTGTCCGGTCGCCGCCGCCCTGCGCCGTGCCCCACCGGACGGCGGCGGCATCCCGAGGCCCGGAAGGCCGGGCACCTCACCGCCGGGCCGCAGCTCCCGGCCGTCCACCGGATCGGCGCCGAGCAGCGGATCCGCGTCCGGCTGAGCCTCCGACACGGTGCCGTCCGTGCCGAGCCCGGCCAGCGACACGGCGGCCAGGCCCGCTGCCTCGTCGGAGCCCTCCAGGCCGTCGTAGTCCGCGATCGCGGCGAGCCGCGCCGAGGTGTCCATGAACGCCGGGTCGATCCGGTGCACCGCCCGGTAGAGCGGCAGGGCGGCGGCGCTGCGACCGGTGCCCTCGTGCGCACGGGCCAGCCAGTAGCGCAGCTCCTTGCGCTGCGGCTGCTCGCTGCGGCAGCGCATCAGGGCGGTGGAGAGCAGCGGCTCGGCCTGCCCGTACATCTCCAGCCGTACCCGCGCCATGCCGCCGAACAGCCCCGCCTCGATGCCGAGCAGCGGATCGTCCACCAGTTGCTCGGTGTTGCGTACGAGCTGGTCCCAGTCCTTGACCAGATACGAGCGGCAGGCGTGCAGAAAACGCACCTGCGGGTCCGCGTCCACCGGCGGCAGGCCCGCGAGTGCGCGGTCCAGCTCGGGGACATGGCGGCCGTCCAGCCAGTGCGAGGCGTGCGCCAGCAGCAGGTCGCGCGCGCTCTCCAGCACCGGCTGCACCCACCAGCCCAGCCAGTACCAGGAGTTGAGCGTGCGCCGATGGCGGGTGCGCTGCTCGCCGAAGCGCTCGCGATGGCGATACATGCGCAGCAGCGCTGTCGTCGTGTCGACCCTCAGCGCGTGGAGGCCGAGCCAGCCGTCCGCCATGCCGGGATCGAGGCGAACCGCAGCCCTGAACTCCTCTTCGGCCTGCGGGTAGGCGCCCATGGTGTAGGCGTCCACGCCGCGCAGCCAGGCGAGGTCGGCCGGGGCCTGTGCGCCCTGCGTGCCGATGTCCATCTGGTCCCCCACAAACCGTGCCCCCAGGATGTCCCGCCGCACGATTCTGCCCACCGGGGCGCGCCGAATCACTTTGTCACGGACGGGAATTGACCGCACCGAGAGGCATCGTACCTGCGCAGGGAGTGTGCGACTAAGAGCGCCGCAGGCAGAAGGGAGACCGTGACCCAGGGTGAGCGGAATCCGTCGGACCGGCGTGGGGGAGGGGGTGCGAGGGCAGAACGAAGCCCCCGATCACGGGGGAACAATCGGGGGCTTCGCGTCTGTGGGGGCTCCGAAAAGCCGCACATTGAGAACGTAAGACCTGTACCGCCCCCGGGTCAAGCAGAGTTGAGGTACTTCCGGGGTGATTTCTCACCATTCAGCACGACGGCGCGAAGCGCTCACGATCTGTGACGGAATGGGTCGCTCCCGCTCCCGTTCCGAGCCCCTCCAGCAACTCGTACCCCACTGGCAACTGCCGTACCAGAGCGTCCGCGTGGGAGCGGGAAGGGTCGGCCGAGAAGTGCTCAGCCTCGGCCGCCGTCCACCCGTCCCAGAAGTCCGAGAGCGCCGGCCCGTCCCTGCGGCGGCCGCGCTCCCAGGACTCCGCGGCGGCGAGGTCCATCCACAACAGCCGGGCCAGCCGCGGCCGCAGCGCCCGGCGGCCGGCCCCGACTCCCTCGATCAGGACCACCGGTGCGGGCTCCAGGCCGCGGGGCGTTCCGAATCTCCGCGCGGTCCAGTCGTACGGCGCGTACCGCGCGCGCTCGCCGCGCTCCAGCGGTTCGAGCACCTGCTCCCGCAGCCGGTCCACCCAGGTGAAGAAGGACTCGTGTGTGGCCAGGTCGTCCAGATGCAGGACGGGGGCGTCACCGAGTGCGGCGGCCAGACGGGAGGTGAAGGTGCTCTTCCCCGATCCCGCGTGGCCGTCGACGGCGATCAGCCGGACCGGCCCGCAGGACGGCGCCAGGGCACGCAGCCGCGCGGCGAGGAGCGAGAGGTCGTTCATGTCCACCAGCCTACGAGCCGGTCCGGAGCAGTCGCAGGTCACGCCAGTGGACCAGACCAATATTGGTTTACCGACGCGAGCCGAATCGCTGGCCGGATCAGGCCACGACCCGCAATAGTTGGCGCACTGTCGTGCACCTGCACCCCATTCCGCTTACGACCGGGGGTCTCGCCCATGAACAGACCGACCTCACGCAGAACCGTGCTGACCGCCGCGCTCGCGGCAGCGGTCACCGCCGGGGCGGTGTCGTCCGCCGGCTCCGCGACCGCCGCCGTGCCTTCCGCCGCCCCGCCCCGCGCCCCCTCGGCGAAGGCCCCTGCCGTGGACAACCGTTTCTGGCACACCTGCACCGACTGGCGGGCGGGCTCCGGTGCCGGGACGCGGGCCCTCGCGGGCCGTCGCCCGGGGTTGGTGATCGACCACGCCGTGGGGCGCACCGACTACACCGATCCGCACACCGGCACGACCGCCACCTGGGAGTACGCGACCTGGACCTCGCCGGTCCACCGGTCCGCCGTCCCGGCGACCGAGGTGATCGCCTCCTGGAACGCGGAGACCCCCGCGGGCACCTGGATCCAGATCGAGCTCCAGGGCCGCTATTCGGACGGCACCTCGACACCCTGGTACGTGATGGGCCGCTGGGCCGCCGGTGACGGCGACATCCGCCGTACCTCCGTCGACGACCAGACCGACGGCAAGAGCTCCGTCTGGACCGACACCTTCTCGGTGGACGACGCGGCGAGTGGACTGCGACTGGTCTCGTACCGGCTGCGGCTCACCCTCCACCGCACCCCGGGCAGCCGCCTGACGCCCACCGTCCGGCGGCTCGGCGCGATGGCGTCCGACGTCCCGGACCGCTTCACCGTGCCGGCCAGCACCCCCGGCCTCGCCCGCGAGTTGCGGGTGCCGCGCTACTCGCAGAACGTCCACGTGGGCCAATACCCCGAGTACGACAACGGCGGCGAGGCCTGGTGCAGTCCCACCTCCTCGCAGATGATCATCGAGTACTGGGGGCGCCGGCCGACCGCCGACGATCTCGCCTGGGTCAAGCCCGGTCTGGCCGACCCGCAGGTCTGCCACGCCGCCCGGTTCACCTACGACTACCAGTACGAGGGCTGCGGCAACTGGCCGTTCAACGCCGCGTACGCCGCGACGTACGACGAGATGAACGCGGTGGTGACCCGGCTGGACTCGCTCACGGACCTGGAGACGCTGATCCGTGCGGGTATCCCGGCCATAACGTCGCAGTCCTTCCTCAAGGAGGAGCTGACCGGCGCCGGGTACGGGACCTCCGGCCATCTGATGACCGTGATCGGGTTCACCGCGGACGGCGACGTGATCGCGAACGACCCGGCCTCGCCGGACAACGAGGCCGTGCGCCGGGTCTACAAGCGCAGGGAGTGGGAGAACATCTGGCTCCGCACCAAGCGCTACGACGCGAACGGCAAGGTCAGAAGCGGTACGGGCGGGGTGTGCTACCTCTACTGGCCCGCTGACCCGGCACCGGGTCAGCACCGGGTCCTGAAGTCGTTCGGCCTGCTGTGAGCATGTGCGGCGCCATGGCCGCCTCGACCGCCTGACGGCAGAGTTCCGGGCCGTCGGGCGGTCGGGTGGCCGTACTTGTCCGCCGTGACCTTGATCGAGCGAGTGCGAGCCGGCGGGACACTTCGTGGACGGCCGCGCCGCTCGTCAAGGTCGCGGTGGTCCATTTGTGCCGCAGGTCGTGCGGCCTGCGGACCACGGTCAGCGGCTGTCGGCCGCCGCGAGGAGTGCGTCGCGGAACTCCGCGGCGGTCTGGAATCCGATGACCGGTTCCTCCTGGAGCGCCTTGTCGATCACGTCGGCCAGTGCCCGGGGGACGCTCGGCCTTCGCTCGCGGACGGGCACCGCCGGCATGTCGAGCACGACCTGCCACACGTCCTTGTCCCGCGCGAAGTCGCGGGGATACTTCCCGGTCAGGATGTTGTACAGGCACGCGGCGAGGGCCCACACGTCACCGGCCGGGGTGGCGTTCTTGAAGTCGCTGACCTGTTGGCGGGGCATGAACCACGGCTTGCCGGCGGTCTCCCCGGTGCGTGTGAGGCCGCTGAGGCCGGCCCGGTCGAAGGCCTTGCCGAGGCCGAAGTCGCTGATCTTCGCGGTCGTCGAGCCGTCCGCCTCGTTGTGCAGCAGGATGTTGGAGGGGCTCAGATCGCGGTGGATCACACCTTGACGGTGCGCGTGGTCCAGCCCTTCCAGCGCCTGGAGCATGATCCGGAGCGCCTCGTCCACCGGCACCCGTCCCCCGTTGCGGCCCGCCAGAAGGTCCAGGCTGCCACCGGTGCAGTACTTGCTGGTGAAGAAGAACGTGCCGTTGGAGAACCCGGAACTGTGCAGACGGGCGATGCTGGGATGGCCCAGCGCCTGGGTGAGCACCATTTCGCGAAGGAAGCGGGCCCGCGACTCGGGACGTACCGCCACCTTCGGGAGCATCACCTTCAGCGCCACCTCTTTCCCGGTGGCCTCATGGCGGGCCAGGTGCACCGCGCCCATTCCGCCGCGGCCGAGTTCCTTCAGGAGCGTGAACCCGGCGATGGAGGACAGCTCCTCGTGCCCGGGATGCGCCAGGCCCAGCAGCATCCGCAGCATCGCGGCGGGCTCGGCCTGGCAGGACGCGCAGAGGTACTCGCCGACTCGGACGCGCGACTCGCCGCTGACGTCCCGGCCACACTTCTTGCACCGGAGCCGTTCCGAGGTGTGCTGGACCTCGACGCCGACCCGGAAGACGGTGGCGCCGACCCTGATCTCGTCGCCCTCGTCGAGGTCGCGCTCGGGGAACATCTGGGCCGCGCCCTCTTCGGGTGTCTGGTCGCTCCGGCGCTGGCCGATCTTCCGGTCGTTGACGAAGGTGCCGTTCAGGCTGCCGAAGTCACGGATGCGGATGTCGGGCGGGTTGATGTCGAGCAGGCAGTGGTGGCGCGAGACCGTGCGGTGGTGCTCGTCGTTGGGCAGCTTCAGCGTGCAGTCGCGGGCGCGGCCGAGTACGGCGGTGGTGCGCTCGTCGAAGACGTACTCGGTGCGATCGAGCCGTCCTTCGACGAGGGTCAGCGTGACGGTGGGCGGGCGCGTCATCGGGGTGTGCCTCCCTGGTCTCCTGCGTCTCCTTGCCGCTTCCCCCGCTGCCGCTTGTAGAACTCCTCCTCGAGCTCGGCGACGGCAACGGACGGGGCGACGGAGGACGACGAGCGTTTGAAGGCACCGTCGTCGGTGACGTAGAAAATGGCGCGGCCGATGGCCATCTCACCGCGCGGCACCGGGACGTAGATCATCCAGCCGACGCTGAACCGATCGGCGACCAGCTCCGACACCGAATACTCCGGGCTGTTCAGAGACAGGCTCAGCATGTACTGCCGTACCCGGGCGAGGGCGTCCTCCTCGTGCATCGGCTGCGGCACCCTGGTCACCAGGCCGGCGAGAGAGAGCTGGTACAGGGCACCGTCGATGTCGGAACGGCCGTCGTCGCCGAAGGCGGCCACCAGGGTCTCGCGGGTGACGACCCCGTTCTCCACGGCGGACACCAGCGTCGACGCCTTCGCCCGGTGGTCCTCGCCCGGCGTACCCGTGTTCCCGATGAGACCGGCGACGATGCCGGCGACCGTACCGGCGGTCCACACACCCGGCACCGCTGTGGCCGACTCCTCCGCCGACGCGGACTCGCCGCGGTGCCACTGCCCGGCATCCCACCAGTAGCAGAACGACAGCAGACCCGTCTCGGCGCGCGGGTTCAGCACCTGGTTCGCCACCCAGTCCGGGGCGCCCGCGTACAGGTCCGGCAGCTGCTCGCCGCCGTTGTAGGCGGTGTCCAGCGCGGGAGCGTCCCACACGCCTCCCGACAACACGGCCCGTCCGTCGGGGAGTCGGTACAGCGTCGAGCCACCGCGACGGGAGCTCTCGAACCAGCCCATCGACGGCAGCATCCTGGGGCCCCAGTCCGACCCGGCGGCGACGAAGGCCGCCGAGATCACCGCCCACCGGGCCCACATGCCGGGGAAGCCCGGGAAGTCGTTCACGCTGAGGACCGGCCACACCTTCGCCCGGCGGTCGGCGCGAGCCGCGGCGGCGGCCTGCTGCGGGGTGCGCCGCTGCCTGCCGTTGTGGTGGACATACGCCGCGAGCCACACCGGCAGCCGGGTCCGCGGATACGCTGCCAGATCCTCGCGGTACTTCTCGGGCGGGAACAACTGCTCGTCCGGAAAAGGCTCCTTGCCGAAGTCGCACGTGACGTCCAGCTCGCCGTCGTCGGACAACTCCAGCAGAAGCCGCCACCAGGGACCGTCGCCGAGCCCGGCCGACACCTCGCGGTGCTCGCGCACCAGCGCGAGGACGGACGGTGAGGGCTCGATCTGCGTCGACCGGCCGCCGTTGACAACGACGACTGTCGACCGCTCGGCCGTGGCCGTCAGGGCGAACACCGAGCTCAGCGACTGCCAACCGGGCGGGGCCGTGTCCATGAGTTCACGGGCGGCACGGCGGGCCAACTGCCGTGCCTGTCCCGGTAAGCCGTATGCCCCGCCCTCGACGTCGTCGATGTTCTCCTGAAAGTCCAGCAGGAATTCGTCCACCAAGGCTCCTCACCTTTCCGGGCTCCGTCCGTCGGCCGGTCCGGGAATCTCCAACTCCCAGTCGAGCAGCCACGACCGAAGGGTCCCGTCGTCGTCTCCGGAGACCACCGTAAGTCCGTCGGGCGACACCGCGAGACAGGTTGTCGCCGTCTGCTCGGGGCTGTCCAGGGTGCGCAGGCAGCGGCCGGTGGCGACCTCCCACAGATTTATGCGGGAGCCGTGGCCGGCCGAGAACGCGAAGCGTCCGTCCGCGGTGACGCACAGCGCGTTCGGGCTCGACTCCTTCTCGAACTCCCGCACCTGATGCCCGGTGGCGGTGTCCCACAGCCGGATCGTCCTGCCATAACCGGTGTCGCAGGAGAGCAGGGAGGCTCCGTCCGCACTCGCGCACACCATGGTGACGCTGCTCGCGTGGCCCTCCAGGACACAGACGCAACGGCCCTCCGCCAGATCCCACAGCCGCACCGTCCTGTCCGACCCGGCGGACGCGGCGAGCCGCCCGTCGGCCCCGACCCACAAGGCGTGCACCGCCCCCTCATGGCCAGTCAGGGTCCGTGCCGGACCGCCGGTGTCCAGGTCCCAGACCCTGATCGCGCCGTCACCGCCCCCGATCACCGCCGACCGCCCGTCCGCGCCGAACCGCACCGGCACCGAGGGCGACGGGAGGTACTCGTACATGTGCAGGACACGTCGGCACTGTCCGGACGCGACGTCCCACAGCCGTACGGTGCCGTCCTGGCCGGCGGAGACGGCCCGGCGGGCATCGGCACTCAGACAGACCGACCGCACACCGTGCTGGTGGCCTTCGAAGGCGCGGGTGCGGGTGCCCTTGCGGACGTCCCACCAACCGACGCTCCCGTCGGAGCCGCCGACCAGAGCGTGCCGCCCGTCGTGGGTCAGCTCGACCGCGTACACCGCGCCCTGCGCCGCCGGCATGGCCCGGGGCGACCAGGCCGTCCGCGGCCGGGCGCGCACCGTGCACCGGCTCAGCTCCCGCCATGCGTCCATGACCCGCGGCGCCCGTTCGTACCCGGGAATCCGCCGGGCCCGCGCGAGCAGGTCCAGCGCCTCGGCGAGCCGCCCGTCCGTCCTGGCCTGCTCCGCCTCGGTGACCATGGCGGCCACCCGATCGTCCAGTGTCCGGAGTTCCAGGTGCGGGCGGGGTCGGCTCAGGTGCGGCGGGGCCGTGTGGCCCGCGGGCAGATCCAGCTCCCAGGCGTAGACGCCGCTCCTGTGGTCGTTGTCGCCGTAGGAGAGGGTGCCGGCCACGACCGCGAGACCGGAGCGGCCCGAGGCGTCCAGCAGCACGGCGTTCACACCCGTGTCGCGATAGGTGCGCAGACACCGGCCGCTGTCCAGGTCCCAGAATTGCGCGTCGCCCATGGTGTCGTCGCCGGTGAGCAGGAACCGCCCGTCGGAACCGAGTGACATGAGGCGTCCCCGTACGCGGCCCCGCAGAGTCCGCACGCGCAGGCCCTGGCGAAGGTCCCACAGGGCGATGGTCCTGTCCTGGTGGGCGACGACCGCTGAATTTCCGTCCGGACGGAAACACAGGCCGATCACCGGTGACGAGTGCCCGAGGAGAACCCGCGCACAGCGGCCGCTGCTCAGCTCCCACAGCCTGATCGACGGCCCGCTTCGCTCCCAGCCGCTCGACAGGGACCATCGGCCGTCCGCGCTCACCTCCACCTGCTCCACGCCCGCCGCGTGTCCGTCGGGCGTCGTCGTGAGCTCGCCCGTGCGTCTGTTCCAGAAACGGAGCGAACCGTCGTCGGACCAGCCCCACAGCGCCAGACGGCCGTCGGGGCTCAGCCGGACTCCTTGGCACTTCTCGTCGAGGGTGCGCAGGCACCGCCCGTCGCTCAGATCCCAGAGCCGGACGGTCTTGTCGTCGCCGGCCGAGACGGCGAAGCGGCTGTCCGCGGCGATGTCGACGGAGTGGACGCTCCGGCCGTGCCCGCCCTCGCCGTGTGCTTCGAGCGTCCGAAGACACCGCCCGGTCGTCAGGTCCCACAGCCGGACGGCGCCGTACTCCCCGGTCACGGCCAGCCGTCCGTCGGGAGTGACGCGGACCGGCCGGCGCGAGGAGCCCCCTTTCGGCTTGGCCCCGTACCGGAGCGTCCGGTACGTCGTACGGACGCTCCCGGACCGGACTGTGCGGAGCGCCGTCAGGACCTCCGGCTCGTCGGGCCGCTCGCGCGCCACCCCCTCCAGAAGCCCGCCCGCCGCGACGAGGTCGCCCCGCTCCAGGTGCACCTGGGCCAGCAGTTGACGGGCCTGCCAGGAGTCGTCGTCGGCCCGAGCGGTCTCCAACGCGGCGACCGCCTCTTCGTCGCCGGCGGCACCGCGCCGCCAGCGCAGCATCGCGAGGTTGTACGTGGCCCCCGGATGCCGAGGGTCGGCCTCCAGCGCCTCCCTGAACGTCTTCTCGGCCTCGGCGCTCCTGTCCGTGCTGTCCTCGGCCCCGCTGCCCAGGTCGAGCAGGGACAGGGCGCGGTTGTTGAGTTCGTCGGCGAGCAGGTCTGCCTCGGCCGGCTCCGGGCGCGGATACGTACGGCCGCACACCTGGCGGTGGATGGCGACGAGCTCCGCCGCGACATCGACCATGGACCTGGGCCTGTGCCGCGGATCCGTGGCCAGACAGCGTTCGAGGAGGTCGGCGAGCGGATCGGGCAGGGGCGGCAGCCAGTCCTCGCCCGTGCCGCCCCTGGCGCGGTAGCCGGCCAGCGACCTCCCCACGCCGGGTCCGGCATACCAGCTCAGTCCGCCGTTGAACATCTCGAAGACCGACACCGCGAAGCTGTAGATGTCGGTGCGCCGGTCGAGCGGCCGCCCCTCCGCCTGCTCCGGCGAGGCGTACTCCGTGGTGTGCCCCCCGGCGTGGGGGACGAGAACGGTGACGCCGGGCCGCGGGCCCGGCTGCGCAGTGGCGTCGGGATCCGCCGGTGGCCGGGGCACACCGGCGGCGGCCGCACGGGCACGGGCCAGCCCGAAGTCCGTCACCTTGACCGTACCGTGCTCGTCGAGAACGACGTTGTCCGGTTTGACGTCCTGGTGGACGAGCTTGCGGCTGTGCGCGTGTTCCAGGCCCCACGCCATCTGGATCGCCATGTCCAGGATCCGGGCCAGCGCTCTCGACTGCCCGCCCGCGTACAGCCGACGATCGTCGATCCAGTCCTTGAGGCTGCCTCCCGTGGCGTACTCGGCGAACACACAGGGGATGCCGTCGATCGTGCGCACGTAATAACAACTGCACACATGCGGATGCAGCCCCAGCTTCACCCAGGTCTCCGCCTCGGTGACGAACCTCTGCCGGCTCTCTGCGTTCCGGAAGTGCTCCGGCTTCGGGCACTTCATCGCCAGGTCGGTCCCCCACACCTCGTGGCGCACCCGGTACACCAGCCCCATGCCACCTGCTCTGGGCTCGTCGTCCAGCACGGTGTACCGGTCGTCGACGGTCTCGTTCTTCGCCCAGTACGAAGAGGGTGTGGGGGCCCTGTCGACCATATGCGCGCAGACCTCCAGGTCGCCGGATGCCGGGGTGGTTCATGCCCTGCTCAAGACAACAGGACACGTCCGGGGGAGCTTCCGGTTCCAGTCGAGGTGGCCCGGTGCGAACAGGCGTCGTCCCGCGGCCCGTCGGCAGGCTGCTCGTGCCGACGGGCCGCGGGACGGTTCCCCGGGCGGTCAGCGCACCCGGAGCGCCTCGCGGATGGTGGTGAACAGGTCGGTCTGGTCGGTGAGGCCCAGGACCCGGTAGGCCTGCGGGCCCTGGGCCGCGATCCGGACCTGGGTGCCGGTGTGCTCCTGCGACTCGCCGGGCGGGTTGGTCGAGTAGTTGACCTTGATCTGCTGGCCCTCGTCGGTGATCAGCGTGGAGGACAGGCCGGGCGGCTGGGCCTCCAGGGGCACGATCTGGCTGCTGTGGCCGTGGTCGGCGGTGGTGACGACGAGTGTGTCGGGGTGCTTGGCGGCGTACGCGCGGGCTGTCTTCACGGCGCGGTCGAACGCTGCGGTCTCGCCGATCTGGCCGCACGGGTCGGCCGCGTGGTCCTGCTTGTCGATCGACGCGCCCTCGACCTGGAGGAAGAAGCCCTTCTTGCTGTGCTTCCGCTTCTGCTTCGACTCCAGGAGCTGGATGGCCTTGGCGGTCTGGTCGGCGAGGTTCGGGGTGCCGGAGGGCCGGTTCGGGTTGGAGGTGACGCAGCGCTGCGGGTCGGTCCCGCCGACCGCGGCGGTCTTGCCGGTCCACTCGGTCGGAACGTTGCCGGGCGCGAAGAGCCCGAGCACCGGCTTGCCGCCCTTGACGGCCTTCAGGGAGGCGTTGTCGGTGACGACCTGGTAGCCCAGCTTCCGGGCCTGCTCGGTGACGGTCAGGCCCTTGTACCTGCCGTCGGTCACCTTCTGGTCGAAGCGCTGCTTGCCGCCGCCGAGGAGGACATCGACCTTGTGGTTGACGCTCTGCTCGGCGATGGAGCCGGGGCCGCCCTTGGCGATGGTGTCGGTGGGGCACTTGGCCATGTCGGCGGGGCCCTGGCAGGAGCGGTCGGTGGCGTGCGAGGCGAGGACGGCCGGGGTGGCGTCGGTCAGCTCGGCGGTGGTCACCGAGCCGGTCGCGTACCCGCCCTTCTGTGCCAGTTCCAGAATGGTCGGCACGGCCTTGTCGGTGCCCGGCGTCTTGGAGATCCGCCCGTTGACGGTCTTCACGCCGGTCGCCCAGCCGGTGCCGCTGGCCGCGGAGTCGGTGACGTAGTCCGGCGTGCCGTCCGCGTGCACGGCGTAGGTCGTGTAGGCGCCGCTCAGCGGGAACCTGTCCATGTTCAGGCGGCCGGCCGCGCCCACGGTGTAGTCGCGCGCGAGGGTGATCTCCGAGTCGCCCATGCCGTCACCGATGAGCAGGATGACGTTCTTCGCCTTGCCGCCCTTGATGGCGTCCTTCGCGTGCTCCTTCGTGCCGTACGCACCGGCCGTCGCCGTGAGGGCGACAGCGGCGGTGGCGGTGGCGACGAGGACCGCGCCGGTGGCTATCAGGTGACTGCGGGACAGGCGCTGTCTGGGCATGGAAATCTCCTTGATCCGGTCGGCGGGGAGCACCGACGACGATCACCTCATCAGCGGCGGGTGAACCATCGGTGACGTGGAAGCCGCGTCCGTCCTGCCGGGACATGGCATGAGGTGCCCGTCGGCTCCGGGCAGGTGCTTGCCCACCCGTGCCCGGTCGCCGCGCAGCCGCGGGCGCAGGCGCAGGCGCAGGCGCAGGCGTACGCACGACAGCGGGCCCCGGCGGAAGGAAATCCCGCCGGGGCCCGCTGCCCGGTGCGTACGGCCGGTGGCTGGTGCGTACGACCGGTGGCCGGTGTCAGTCCGTGCCGGACTCCATCGCGGCGCGGTCCAGCATCGACTCCTCGTCCGTGGCCTCGCCACGTGAGGCGATCGCCTGGGCGCCGCCCCGGTCCATGGCGCCGATCAGGCCGGTGGAGGCAGCCTGTGCGGCGCCGATCGGCGTCGGGTGGCCGGTGCCGACCAGGCCCAGGCCCGCGTACTGCTCCAGCCGTGCGCGGGAGTCGGCGATGTCCAGGTTCCGCATGGTGAGCTGGCCGATCCGGTCCACCGGGCCGAACGCCGAGTCCTCGGTGCGCTCCATGGAGAGCTTGTCCGGGTGGTAGCTGAACGCCGGGCCCGTGGTGTCGAGGATCGAGTAGTCCTCGCCGCGCCGCAGCCGCAGCGTCACCTCGCCGGTGACGGCCGCGCCGACCCAGCGCTGCAGGGACTCGCGGATCATCAGCGCCTGCGGGTCCAGCCAGCGGCCCTCGTACATCAGGCGGCCGAGCCGGCGGCCCTCGTTGTGGTACGCGGCCAGGGTGTCCTCGTTGTGGATCGCGTTGACCAGGCGCTCGTAGGCGATGTGCAGCAGCGACATGCCGGGCGCCTCGTAGATGCCGCGGCTCTTGGCCTCGATGATCCGGTTCTCGATCTGGTCGGACATGCCGAGACCGTGGCGGCCGCCGATCGCGTTGGCCTCCATGACGAGGTCCACCGGGGAGGCGAATTCCTTGCCGTTGATGGTGACCGGGCGGCCCTGGTCGAAGCCGACCGTCACGTCCTCGGTGGCGATCTCCACCGACGGGTCCCAGAACCGGACGCCCATGATCGGGTCGACCGTCTCGACGCCGGTGTCCAGGTGCTCCAGGGTCTTGGCCTCGTGCGTGGCGCCCCAGATGTTGGCGTCCGTGGAGTACGCCTTCTCCGTCGAGTCCCGGTACGGCAGCCCGTGCGCGAGCAGCCACTCGGACATCTCCTTGCGGCCGCCGAGCTCCGTCACGAAGTCCGCGTCCAGCCAGGGCTTGTAGATCCGCAGGTGGGGGTTGGCGAGCAGCCCGTACCGGTAGAACCGCTCGATGTCGTTGCCCTTGAACGTGGAGCCGTCGCCCCAGATCTGCACCCCGTCCTCGAGCATGGCCCGCACCAGCAGCGTGCCGGTCACGGCACGCCCCAGCGGCGTGGTGTTGAAGTACGGACGCCCGCCGGACTTGATGTGGAACGCGCCGCAGGCGAGCGCCGCCAGCCCTTCCTCGACCAGCGCGGCACGGCAGTCGACGAGCCGGGTGATCTCGGCGCCGTACGCGGAGGCACGGCCGGGCACGGAGGCGATGTCGGGCTCGTCGTACTGGCCGATGTCGGCGGTGTACGTGCAGGGGACGGCACCCTTGTCGCGCATCCAGGCGACGGCTACGGAGGTGTCGAGCCCGCCGGAGAAGGCGATGCCGACGCGCTCGCCGGTGGGGAGGGAGGTGAGGACTTTGGACATGGCAAGACTATGCACCACATCGCATGATCATGCAACATGGGGCATGAGACATGGCGACGACGGAATGGCTTCCGTTGCACCCGCCGCCCGTACGGTGAGCATCTGGCCCATGACGCACCGCGCGGCCGGGCAGGTCGCCCGGCCGCGCGGCCTCAGCGCGTATTCCGCGGAGCGGACGGTCCTCAGCTGATCGCCTTGATCAGCTCTCCGTCGGTGGTGTCGCCGCTGAGCTCCCAGAAGAAGGTGCCGCCGAGGCCCTGGCTCTTCGCCCAGGTGGTCTTGGACGTGATGGTGGCGGGGGTGTCGTAGCTCCACCAGTTGGTGCCGCAGTGGGCGTACGCCGTGCCGGCGACGGTGCCGGTGGCCGGGCAGCTGTTCTTGAGGACCTTGTAGTCCTCGATGCCCGCCTCGTACGTGCCGGGTGCTGCGCCGGTGGCGGTGCCGCCGGGTGCGTCCTGGGTGACGCCGGTCCAGCCGCGGCCGTAGAAGCCGATGCCGAGCAGCAGCTTGGACGCGGGGACGCCCTTGGCCTTCAGCTTGGTGATGGCGGCTTCGCTGCTGAAGCCCTCCTTCGGGATGCCGTCGTAGGAGGTGAGCGGGGAGTGCGGGGCTGTTGGGCCCTTGGCTTCCCATGCGCCGAAGAAGTCGTACGTCATCACGTTGTACCAGTCCAGGGACTGGGCGGCGCCGGCGTAGTCGGCGGCGTCGATCTTGCCGCCCTCGGAGCCGTCGGCGGTGATGGCGGCCGTCACCAGGTTGTTGCTGCCGAACTTCGAGCGCAGCGCCGAGGTGAGGCCCTTCAGCGCGGCCGGGCCGCTGGTGTCACAGGTCAGGCCGCAGGCGTTGGGGTGCTCCCAGTCGATGTCGATGCCGTCGAAGACATCGGCCCAACGCGGGTCCTCCACCAGGTTGTAGCAGGACTCGGCGAACGCGGCCGGGTTCTTCGCGGCCTCACCGAAGCCACCGGACCAGGTCCAGCCGCCGAACGACCAGATGACCTTCAGGTCCGGGTGCAGCTTCTTCAGCTTGCGCAGCTGGTTGAAGTTGCCGCGCAGGTCCTGGTCCCAGGTGTCCGCCACACCGTCGACGGACTGGTCGGCCGTGTACGCCTTCTCGTAGTCGGCGTACGAGTCGCCGATCGTGCACTTGCCGCCCTGGACGTTACCGAAGGCGTAGTTGATGTGCGTGAGCTTGTCGGCCGAGCCCGAGGTCTCGATGTTCCTGACGTGGTAATTGCGGCCGTAAACACCCCAGTTGGTGAAGTATCCGACCACCTTGTCACCGGCCGCTGTGGGGGCGGCGTCGGCGGACGCGGGGGCTGCTGCCCGCGTGGTGGTGGGGGTCGTGCCGGCCGACGCGGTGCCCGCGACACCCAGCAGGGTGGCGCCGAGGGCGGCGGTACAGGCGGCTGCGGCGAACGCCCGGAAACGGGCGCGGGGACGATGCGGTCCGAACATCTTGTCTCCTCGTGGGGGAGGGAACTTCCTTGTGGGGGCAGGCAGTCGGCCATCGCGTGGACTTGGCATGAACGTGCAAAGGCCGTTCCAGAGGGAACCGTAGATGGACTAGACCAGTGGGGTCAATGGTTCGGACCATTTCCGGTGATCGTTCCGTCCGTGGCCGAGTCGCCCGGTCACCCCGTGACGGATATCGTCCGATCGGGCATACTCAAGCCGCCACAGCCGCTGGCCAGCAGCTCTCGTAATCCGAGGGGGCCTGCGTCGGCTGGGTAACAGTGCTTTTCCGGGCCCGGCCCGGAAACCCCCGGCGGCGCCGCCCACACCCCTCGCGCGCGACCGTCGCAACGCCCGACAGGGAGGAGAGCGCCGTCATGTCCGACCGTGCCCCGCATTTGGTGGAACGCCGTCTGCCCACCGAGGAGTCCAGGCAGCTCGTCGCGCTCGTCCGCGACATCGCCCAGCGAGAGATCGCGCCCCGGGCGGCGGAGGAGGAGGAAGCGGGCCGGTTCCCGCGCGAGGTCTTCACGCTGCTCTCCGAGTCCGGACTGCTGGGACTGCCCTACGACTCCGCCCACGGCGGCGGCGACCAGCCGTACGAGGTCTACCTCCAGGTCCTCGAAGAGCTCGCGGCCGCCCGGCTCACCGTCGGCCTCGGCGTCAGCGTCCATTCCCTCGCCTGTCACGCGGTCGCCGGATACGGCACCAAGGAGCAGCGGACCGAACACCTCCCGGCGATGCTGGGAGGGGGCCTGCTGGGCGCCTACTGCCTCTCCGAGCCCGCCTCGGGATCCGACGCCGCCTCGCTGCGTACGAAGGCCGTACGGGACGGCGACGACTGGGTCATCACCGGCACCAAGGCGTGGATCACCCACGGCGGCATCGCCGACTTCTACACGGTCCTGGCTCGCACCGGAGCCGAGGGCGCCCGAGGGATCACCGCGTTCCTGGTCCCCGGTGACGCCGAGGGGCTCAACGCGGCCGCCCCCGAGAAGAAGATGGGCATGAAGGGCTCGCCCACCGCCCAGCTGAACTTCGACGGCGTACGGGTCTCCGACGCGCGCCGGATCGGCGAGGAGGGCCAGGGCTTCGCGATCGCCCTGTCCGCACTCGACTCCGGGCGCCTGGGCATCGCCGCCTGCGCGATCGGCGTCGCCCAGGCGGCCCTGAGCGAGGCCGTCGGCTATGCCACCGGGAGGCAGCAGTTCGGCCGCCCGATCGCGGACTTCCAGGGGCTGCGCTTCATGCTCGCCGACATGGCCACCCAGATAGAGGCGGGCCGGGCGCTCTACCTGGAGGCGGCCCGCCTCCGTGACGAGGGCAAGCCCTTCTCGCGCCAGGCGGCCATGGCCAAGCTGTTCTGCACGGACATCGCCATGCGCGTCACCGTCGACGCCGTCCAGGTGCTCGGCGGATACGGCTACACCCTCGACTTCCCCGTCGAGCGGCTGATGCGCGAGGCGAAGGTGCTGCAGATCGTCGAGGGCACCAATCAGATCCAGCGGATGGTCATCGCGCGCCACCTCGCGGGTCCTGAGACGCGCTGACCCGCAGCGGCCGGTCCGACCACACGGGCGTCGCCATGATCCGGTTCCACTCCTGGTCATGGCGGCCCGGCAGGGTCCGGTCCGCGCTCTCCCAATGACGCAGCAGGGCCCGGTAGATGGGCGGATCGGTGGAGTGCGGCACGGATCGCGGCGCCGGCCGGGGATGCACGGGCTGGGGCACCGGCTGTGAACCGGGCTGCGGAACCGATTCTTCGGCGGTGGGAGCGGCGAGACGGCGGCGGCCGGGACCGGCCGTTGAATGCAGCAGGGTCATGCCTGGCCAACGGCGCGGGGCGGGCCCTGGTCACTGTCCGGGCGATTCGAGAGCCCGTTCGCCCCGTCCCCGGGCGGCGGACGGTCTCACCGCGGGCACCACGTCGGCCGGGCCTTCGTGGTGCGGCGCAGATGTGCCGGGTGGGCCCGGGACGTGTCCGGGCCGGTCGCGCGCGGGCGCGGGGGTTGCCGTCAGGCGGCGTGACGCTGCATCTGCGGCACCCGCAGCGGGCGTGAGCCGGGGCCGCCGGCGTGCGAGAACGGCTGCATGCGCCAGTCGAGCCCCTGAGGGAGCGTCAACAGCAGGCCCGTCTCCTGCTCCTGGGCGTCGAGCGACTCGTCGGCGGGCCGCGACTGCGACGCCGCACGGCCGGTACCGGCGCAGACGGTCAGCACGAACGGATTCCACGGCGTCGGGCACAACGCGTGCTCCGGCAGCACGTCCTCGTCCGCCAGGAGCGCGATCGGCTGCGCGCAGTCCGGGCAGATCACCCGGTACATCTCGAATGTGTCGTACGCGTCGGGAGCGGTGTCCTCGACGGGATCCGGTTCGGTACGTCCGGTGAGCTTCAGGCTCTGCATGGGAAATTCCCCCCTCAGGTGGGCCGACCAGGCGACACGGCCTCGACCACAGCAAGCACTTCCCGTCGCGCATCGGCCGTAACCGCGAGCGGGTCGGCTACCCACCCGTAAACCTGTGGTATTCGTCACATGGCCGCCGCAGGTGCCCCTTCCGGGGCTCCCGCCGCTGTGCCTGGAGGGACCTGGGGCAATAGGTTGATCCGTATGGAGGAGCTGGACCGTCAGATCGTGGAGTTGCTCGTCAAGGACGGGCGGATGAGCTACACCGACCTGGGCAAGGCCACGGGCCTGTCCACATCGGCCGTTCATCAGCGTGTCCGCAGGCTGGAGCAGCGCGGGGTGATCCGGGGTTACGCCGCGGTCGTCGACCCCGAGGCCGTCGGCCTGCCACTCACCGCGTTCATCTCGGTGAAGCCCTTCGACCCGAGCGCGCCGGACGACATCGCGGAGCGGCTCGCGGACGTCCCGGAGCTGGAGGCGTGTCACAGCGTCGCGGGTGACGAGAACTACATCCTCAAGGTGCGCGTCGCGACGCCGCTGGAGCTGGAGCACCTGCTCACCCGGATCCGCTCGCTGGCCGGTGTCTCCACCCGCACCACGGTCGTCCTGTCCACGCCGTACGAGGCACGGCCCCCGCGGATCTGAGAGGCCGCCCGATCGGGGGTCACCCGACGGCCTCCGAAGGGGGCGCGGGCCGCGCGGCTCCGGGCAGGCGCGAGACTGGTCCCATGACCGAGAGCACCGCCCCCCAGAGCGAACACCGCACCGTGCTGCTGCGCGGTGGAGACGTCCACAGCCCCGCCGACCCCTTCGCCACCGCCATGGTGGTCGAACGCGGCCACGTCGCCTGGGTGGGCTCGGAAGGGGCCGCCGACGCCTTCGCGAGCGGCGTCGACGAAGTGATCGACCTCGACGGTGCGTTGGTGACCCCCGCGTTCACCGACGCCCACGTCCACACCACATCGACCGGCCTGGCCCTCACCGGCCTCGACCTGTCCGGTGCCCGGACCCTCGACGAGGCGCTCGGCCTGCTGCGCGCCTACGTGGCTGCGCACCCCGCGGACCGGGTGGTCCTCGGCCACGGCTGGGACGCCACGCGCTGGCCGGAGCAGCGCCCCCCGTCGCGCGGCGAGCTCGACGCGGCGGCCGGCGGCCGGCCGGTCTACCTGCCCCGTGTCGACGTGCACTCCGCGGTCGTCACCACCGCCCTGCTCGACCTGGTCCCGGGCGTCACCGGGCTGACCGGCTACCACCCCGACGCACCGCTGACCGGCGCCGCCCACCACGCGGTCCGCTCCGCCGCCCACGGCGCCGTCTCGCCGCAGCAGCGGGCCGACGCCCAGCGCGCCGCCCTGCGGCACGCCGCGTCGCTCGGTATCGGCACCGTCCACGAGTGCGGGGGCCCCGACATCTCCGACGAGGAGGACTTCGCCGCACTGCTGAAGCTCGCCGCCGCGGAGAGCGGACCGCGGGTCTTCGGCTACTGGGCCGAGCGGGTCGCCGACGAGAAGGACGCCCGCCGGATCAGGGAGCTCGGCGCCGTCGGAGCGGCCGGGGACCTCTTCGTGGACGGCTCGCTCGGCTCGCACACCGCCTGCCTGCACGAGCCCTACGTCGACGCCCCGGCCGGACACGGCACCGCCCATCTGGACGCGGCGCAGATCGCCGCCCATGTCACCGCGTGCACCGAGGCGGGGCTGCAGGCCGGTTTCCACGCCATCGGCGACGCGGCGGTCTCCGCCGTGGTGGAGGGGGTGAAGGCCGCCGCCGAGACGCTCGGCCTGCCCCGGATCCGGGGCGCCCGGCACCGTGTCGAGCACGCCGAGATGCTCACCCCAATGACCGTGGCCGCGTTCGCGGAGCTGGGCCTGACCGCTTCCGTCCAGCCCGCCTTCGACGCCGCCTGGGGCGGTGAGGAGGGCATGTACGCCCAGCGGCTCGGCGTCGAGCGGGCCAGGACCCTCAACCCGTACGCGGCGCTCCTGCGGGCCGGTGTGCCCCTCGCCTTCGGCTCGGACAGCCCGGTGACCCCGCTCGACCCGTGGGGCACCGTACGGGCCGCCGCCTTCCACCGCACGCCCGAGCACCGGATCTCCGTTCGGGCGGGCTTCACCGCCCACACCCGGGGCGGCTGGCGCGCTGTCGGCCGTGACGACGCGGGGGCCCTGGTGCCCGGCGCCCCGGCCGACTACGCGGTCTGGCGCACCGCTGACCTGGTGGTTCAGGCCCCGGACGACCGGGTCGCCCGCTGGTCGACCGACCCCCGCTCGGGCACGCCCGGCCTGCCGGATCTCACCCCCGGCGCCGAGCTGCCGGTCTGCCTGCGGACCGTAGTCTTCGGACGAACTGTCTACGAGCGGCCGAACGAGTGACGTCCGAACATTTCGTATCGTCACCGGTGGTGGTCTCCGTTCCGCCGCGACCTGCGGATCTTCGCTACTGACCAGGCAAGTTTCGTAAATATTGCAGGTCAGACGGCTATTGACAGAACGCGCCCACCGGCCGGTAGGTTCGGCCGAGTCCACCACAGGACGTCCGACCGGTTAAACCTCCACGCAGTCGTCGAACGCCGCTGGGTCATGGGGTGGTGTGCCGCACCGGCGCACCACCACTGACAGCCAGGTTCAGCGCTCGCGCCTCGGGGGCGAGGGAAGGTTTCAGCCGGTCGGCGGTGCGACCCGGGTGGGGCCCGGACGTTCAGTAGACAACGGCTCTAGGTCGACCCGCAGCCAGCGGGCCCCAGGTCGGCCCGAAGGGCGCTGGGCCCCCATCCGTAGTTCCCGTCCGTGCTCGTACCCGCACTTCTGTCCGCACTTCCGTCCTTCTGTCCCCGGCGGTGCCCGGCCCTGTCCGACCGTGTCGGAGACCGGTCCCCGCCCGCTGGATATGGTGTGCACCTGCGTACGGACTTAAGGGGCAGTAAGTGAACGACGGCGGTCAGCGGCGGTACGGCCCGCTCGGCAGAATCCTGGTGATCATTCCGACCTACAACGAGGCCGAGAACATCAAGCCGATCGTCAGCCGGGTGCGCGCCGCTGTGCCGGACGCCGACATCCTGGTCGCCGACGACAACAGCCCGGACGGCACCGGCAAGGTCGCCGACGAGATCGCCGCCGGGGACAGCCAGGTCCAGGTGCTGCACCGCAAGGGCAAGGAAGGACTGGGCGCGGCCTATCTCGCGGGCTTCCGCTGGGGCACCGAGCACGGTTACGGCGTGCTCGTGGAGATGGATGCCGACGGCTCCCACCAGCCCGAGGAACTGCCCAGGCTGCTCACCGCGCTCAAGGGCGCCGACCTGGTGCTCGGCTCCCGCTGGGTGCCGGGCGGGCGCGTGGTCAACTGGCCGAAGTCCCGCGAAATGATCTCCCGCGGCGGCAGCACGTACTCCCGGCTCCTCCTCGGGCTGCGGACCAGGGACGTCACCGGCGGCTACCGGGCCTTCCGCGCCGAGACCCTGGACGGCATCGGCCTCGACCAGGTCGCCTCGCAGGGCTACTGCTTCCAGGTCGACCTGGCCCGCCGGGCCGTCGAGGCGGGCTATCACGTCGTCGAGGTGCCGATCACCTTCGTCGACCGGGAGATCGGCGACTCGAAGATGAGCCGCGACATCCTGGTCGAGGCGCTCTGGCGGGTCACTTCCTGGGGTGTCACCACCCGTACGAACCGGGTTCTGGGCCGCAAGGCGATCTGATCCGTCGAGCCCGCCGTCACCGGCGGCGGGCACCGGGGCCGCCGCCCATGATCACCCCCTTGTGCCGCTCGGCCGCCCGTACGGGCACACTGGGGACCATGACGACCGGCACACCGCCCCCGACCGCCCCCAAACGCTCTCGCGCCCGTACCTTCGTCCCCCTCGCCATCGCCGCCTGGGCGGTGCTGGAGATCTGGCTGCTCACCGTCGTGGCCGACGTGGCGGGCGGGTTCACCGTGCTGCTGCTCCTGGTGGCGGGGATCGTGCTCGGTGCCGCGGTGATGAAGCGGGGCGGCCGCCGGGCCTTCCGCAACCTCACCGAGACCCTCCAGCAGATGCCGGGGCAGCCCGGGGCCGCCGCTGCCCCACCGGCCGCCGGTTCGGGCGGCAAGGGCAACGGCTTCCTGATGCTCGGCGGGCTGCTGCTGATGATCCCGGGGATCATCTCGGACGCGGCGGGACTCCTGCTGCTGGTGCCGCCGGTCCGTTCGTGGCTCGGTCGGTACACGGAGCGGTCGCTGGAGCGCCGGATGCGTGCCGCGAGCCCCGGCAGCCTTTCCGACGCCTTCCAGCAGGCCCGCATTCACCGGCCGGACGGAAAGGTCGTCCAGGGTGAGGTCATCCGCGAGGACGGCACACAGCCGGGCACACGCCCCGACGAGGGCCCCCGGCCGCCGCTGACTCCCTGAGCGTTCGTTGCGGGGCGGCCGGGGCCGGACACCTGCCCCGGCCGCCCCGCAACGGCCGGCACGGCCGACGGCCGGGCACATCCGCTCCGCAGTACGACAGAGCCGCGGGCCGTGACACACAGTCGGTGTCACGGCCCGCGGCTCTGTCGTACTGAGGTGTTACGCGGTCAGTCAGGCAGACTTCCTGCTGTCCCGCGGGTGTACGGCGATGTTCATGGCTCCGGAGCGCAGAACCGCCAGCCTCTCGGCGAGCACTTCCTCCAGCTCCTCGCGTGTGCGTCGCTCCATGAGCATGTCCCAGTGCGTACGCGCAGGCTTGCCCTTCTTCTCCTCGGGGCCATCCCCGTCCACCAGGAGTGCCATGGCGCCGCACGCCTTGCACTCCCACTCCGGCGGAATTTCCGCCTCTACCGAGAACGGCATCTCAAATCGATGTCCGTTCTGGCATGCGTACTCCACCGCCTGGCGCGGGGCCAGATCGATGCCGCGGTCCGTCTCGTAGCTGGTAACCACGAGTCGCGTGCCGCGGAGAGCTCGCTCACTCATGAATCGTGCCTCCCGGGCTTGTCGCCCACAGGACAGGTGTCGCTGTCGTCGTCATCCGGTCAACGTCCGGTCGGCGGTAAAGATTCCCGTTGCCGGTCATGCGTCGCCCGTCGTGCCGCTGCTTTTTCAGGTTTCCCAGGGTTTCAAGTACCCAGCGATGCCCGGTTTGTCACATCTGGCGGAAGTTGTCACCCAACGGTTTGGCCTCTTCCGCTCGCAGTAACGGTCCTCCGGGCAGGCCAAAGGCGTACACTACCGCCCTTTCACTTCAACGTCTAAATCCGTTCCGGAACAGGATTGCCCGCGGCCGCCACGGCCCGCCGTATCGGCACCCTCGCGAGCAGTACGGAACCGACCACGAAGAAGATCACCAACGAGATGATGGCATCCCGGTAGCTGCCGGTCAGCTGGTATGCGAGCCCGAACACCAGTGGCCCCAGCCAGCTCAGTCCGCGGTCGCTCATCTCGTACGCGGAGAAGTACTCGGCCTCCTTGCCGCGCGGCACCAGATGGGAGAACAGCGAGCGCGACAGTGCCTGGCTGCCGCCCAGTACCAGGCCGATCGCCGACGCCAGTGCATAGAAGAAGACCGGCGTTCCGGCGGGGAGGAAATATCCGGCGACGAGAATCAGCGTCCAGACCACGAGCGAGCCGAGGATCGTGCGCTTCGCGCCGTACACCCGTGCCAGCCGGCCCATCCCCAGGGCTCCGGCCACCGCGAGCACCTGCACCAGCAGCACCGCCGTGATCAGGGTCGTCTGGTCGAGGTCCAGCTCCTCCGAGCCGTACACCGAGGCCTGGGAGATCACCGTCTGCACCCCGTCGTTGTAGACGAGGTACGCCAGCAGGAAGGAGAGCGTCAGCGGATGGCGGCGCATGTCGCGCAGGGTGGCCATCAGCTGCCGCCACCCCGAACCGACCGCCCCCTCGCCGCTCGCCGCCACGTGCCGGTCGCGCAGCCTGCGCAGCGGCACGATCGTGAAGGCACCCCACCAGAGACCGGCCGACGCGAGACAGATCCGTACCGCGTCGGACTGGGAGAGGCCGAAGGAGTCGTGGCCCGTGTACAGGACCAGGTCGATGACGAGGACGAGCGCACCCGAGGTGTAGCCGAAGGCCCAGCCGCGCGAGGAGACCGCGTCCCGCTCCTCCGGGCCGGCGATCTGCGGCAGATACGCGTTGTAGAGCACCATCGACACCGAGATCGAGGCGTTCGCCACGATCAGCAGGAGCGCGCCCAGCAGATAGCGGTGACCGTCCAGGAAGAACATGCCGGTGGTCGCGGCGGCCCCCGTGTAGGCGGCGGCCGCGAGCAGCGGCTTCTTGCGCCCCGTACGGTCCGCGGCGGCGCCCACGATCGGCATCACGATCACCGCGACCACGACGGACACCGAGACGGCGTAGGCGAACAGCGACCCGGCGCGGACCGGAATGCCGAGCGGGTGCACGAAGCCGTCGGCGTCGGCGGCCGCCTTGGCTATCGAGGTGAGATAGGGGCCGATGAAGACCGTCAGGACGCTCGTCGAGTAGACGGAGCAGGCGAAGTCGTAGAAATACCAGCCACGTTGTTCACGTCTGCGGCTCGCGGCCCCGGCGGAATCCGCTGTCGGTTCCGTCGGCTCAGCGGTTTCCGCGGTCTCGGCGCTCAACCCGCACCCCCTCGTCTCTCCCCGTGAAGACGTCGCACGGCCGGGCGTCAGGCCCAGGCCCCCCGCTCGCTCAGCACCGTGCGCAGCGTCTCGATGTGATCGGTCATGATGCCATCCACGCCGAGGTCGAGGAGCGCTGCCATCCGTTCGGGTTCGTTCACGGTCCAGACGTGCACCTGGAGTCCGCGCGCGTGCGCCTCGCGCACGAAGCGGTGGTCGACCACCCGGACGCCGTTCTGGCTCTCCGGCACCTGTGCGCACACCGCGCCCGCCCGCAGCGCCGCCGGTATTCCGTACGAGCGCAGCCGCAGGCCCAGCACGCCCCGGACGCCGTAGGAGGTGGCGAGCCGGGGGCCCGCCAGCCGGTGCGCCCTGGCCACCCGGGCCTCCGAGAACGAGCCGATGCAGACCCGGTCCCAGGCATCTGTGCGGCGGATCAGTTCGACCAGCGGGACCAGCGCGGAGCCGGCCTTGATGTCGACGTTCCAGCGGGCCCCGGGGAACGTCTCCAGCAGCTCCTCGAAGAGCGGCAGCGGCTCCCGGCCGGCCACCCTGGCCTGCCGCACCTCACTCCACGGCAGCTCGGCAATCCGGCCGTTGGCGTCCGTCACTCGGTCCAGGGTGGCGTCGTGGAAGGCCACCAGACGGCCGTCCGACGTGGTGTGCACATCGGTCTCGAAGTACCGGTACCCGGCGTCGGCGGCCCGGCGGAACGCGGCCGTGGTGTTCTCGACCCCGTCCGCCGCACCGCCTCGATGGGCGAAGGGGATCGTCGCGGGATGGTCCAGATAGGGGTGGCGTACTGAGGTCACTGCGGAAGTATGGCCTGCTCCGGTGTCCGGGCGGTGACGGTGGCGTCGCCGTTCTCCGGCGCGGATGCGACGGCGCCCTCCTCGATGGCGCCCCCGCCGGCCCCGGTCTCCTCGCCGGCCCCGGTCTCCTCGGCCGGCTTCCCGCCGACCGCGAAGAAGCGCAGGAAGAACTGGGCGAGCGGACCGATGGCCAGGGCGTACACGACCGTGCCCGCGCCAAGGGTGCCGCCGAGCAGGAAGCCGGTCGCCACGACCGCCACCTCGATCAGCGTCCGCACCAGCCGGATGGAGCGCCCGGTGCGCAGATGCAGTCCGGTCATGAGCCCGTCGCGGGGTCCCGGGCCGAACCGCGCCGCGATGTACAGCCCGGTGGCGATGCCGTTGACCACGACCCCCGCGACCAGCACGGCTATCTGCGCGGCGAGACCGTGCACGTCGGGTACGAGCGCCAGCGTGCCGTCCATCGCGATGCCGACGGCGAAGACATTGGAGACGGTGCCCAGGCCCGGACGCTGCCTGATCGGGATCCACAGCAGCAGGACGGCGGCGCCGACGATGATCGAGACGACCCCGATGGACAGGCCGGTGCGCTCGGCGAGTCCCTGATGCAGCACGCCCCAGGGTTCGAGCCCCAGACCGGCGCGGACCAGGAGCGCCGCACTCGCCCCGTACAGCGCGAGACCGACGTACAGCTGGATCAGCCGTCGGGTGAGGTGCGCCCCGCGAGGGACGGCTGTGATGGACAAGGGGTGCCCCCTGGTGTGGTGGTAGTGGACTGCCGCATGTCACTCTGTGGCAGGGGATTGGCTGCCAACTATGGCCAATCCGAGGAAGGTGGACTGATTTCCATGGCTCAGTGGACTTCGGCAGTGGGTGCGGCGCAGCTTGCCCGGCAGCTCCGGGCCCAACAGCCCCGGCCCGCCGGACCGGGCGCCCGCAGGCCGCCCGCCTATCGCGCGCTGGCCGACGGGATCCGTCTGCTCGTCCTCGAAGGCCGGGTGCCCGTCGCCGCCAGGCTCCCCGCCGAACGCGAACTGGCGCTCGCCTTCTCCGTCAGCCGCACCACCGTCGCCGCCGCGTACGAGGCGCTGCGGACCGAGGGGTTCCTGGAATCCCGCCGGGGAGCCGGCAGCTGGACCGCCGTGCCCGCCGGGAACCCGCTGCCCGCACGCGGTCTGGAACCGCTGCCCCCGGAGTCCCTCGGCTCGATGATCGATCTGGGCTGCGCCTCACTGCCCGCCCCCGAGCCGTGGCTGACCCGGGCGGTCCATGGCGCCATCGAGGAGCTCGCGCCGTACGCCCATACCCACGGCGACTACCCGGCAGGGCTGCCCGCGCTGCGGCAGATGATTGCCGACCGCTACACCGGGCGCGGCATCCCGACCATGCCCGAACAGATCATGGTCACCACCGGTGCGATGGGTGCGATCGACGCGATCTGCCACCTCTTCGCGGGCCGCGGCGAACGGATCGCGGTGGAGTCCCCGAGCTATGCCAACATCCTGCAGCTGATGCGGGAGGCGGGCGCCCGGCTGGTGCCGGTGGCGATGGAGGAGGGGCTCGGCGGCTGGGACATGAACCGGTGGCGGCAGGTGCTGCGGGACGCGGCGCCGCGGCTCGCCTATGTCGTCGCCGACTTCCACAATCCCACCGGAGCGCTGGCCGGCGAGGACCAGCGGCGTGACCTGGTGGACGCGGCCCGCTCCGCCGGTACGGTCCTGGTCGTCGACGAGACCATGAACGAACTCTGCCTCGACGCCGATGTGCAGATGCCGCGCCGGGTCTGCGCCTTCGACCCGGCGGGCTCCACCGTGATCACGGTCGGATCGGCGAGCAAGGCCTTCTGGGCGGGCATGCGGATCGGCTGGGTGCGCGCCGCGCCGGATGTGATCCGCAGCCTGGTGGCCGCCCGTGCCTACGCCGACATGGGCACGCCCGTCCTCGAACAGCTCGCCGTGAACTGGCTGATGCGTACCGGCGGCTGGGAGGAGGCCGTGCAGGTCCGGCGCGAACAGGCCCGGGAGAACCGGGACGCGCTCGTCGCCGCGGTCCGCCGGGAGCTGCCCGACTGGGAGTTCTCGGTTCCACTCGGCGGCCTGACGCTCTGGGTGCGGACCGGCGGCCTCTCCGGCTCCCGGCTGGCGGTGGCCGGGGAGCGGGTCGGTGTACGCGTTCCGTCCGGGCCCCGGTTCGGGGTCGACGGCGCCTTCGAGGGGTACGTACGGCTGCCGTTCACGGTCGCGGGCCCGGTCGCGGACGAGGCGGCGGTACGGCTCGCGGCAGCGGCGCAGCTGGTCGGCTCGGGGGCGGGCGCGGGGGTCGAGACGCCGCGGACGTTCGTCGCCTGATTCCTCGCCCGGCCGGACCACAGGGGTGCGGGGTGACCGGCCGGTCACCCCGCACCCCTGTGAACAGCTCCGTTCAGTCGGTGACCGCCATGCCCTCGGCGGCCACGGCCACGGTGCGCGCCGCCACCGGCTCCGGGACGCCCGTTTCGGCCGGCGCGGGCGCCTCGGCCGGTGCCTGCCGCCCGGGGAGCAGCCCGAGGACCGCCTGCCGCTGGGCCTCGCCGGTCGCTTCGTCGTACGGATCGGGCGTGGCCGGGACCTGGAGCCGGAGCACGGGGCCGGTGCCGAGCCTCGCGTATCCACGGCCGGGCGGGACATCGGGTGTCGGGGTGGTGTGCGGCTCGGTACCGAGTACCGACTCCACCTGCTCGCGGGAGCAGTGGCCGAGGACGACGCGGGCCCTGCAGTGCGTCCGTACGGCCTCGCCGAGGGTGTCCAGGCTGTCGAACTGATCGGTCAGGACCACGGTGACGTTGGCCGCCCTGCCGTGCCGCAGCGGCACCTGGAGCAGCTCCTGCGGATCGGGCCTGCCGTCGGCGGCGGCCAGGTGCCCGAGGACGCCGGGCCGGTCCAGCAGGATCCAGAGCGGGCGCTTGGTGTCCTCGGGCGCGGGGTGGCCGGACTGCCGGGCGCGATTCGCGGCGATCAGCCGCCGCTCCGTCTCGTGGGCCGCCCACTCCAGGGTCGCCAGCGCGCCGGCCAGTCCGCACTCCACGGCCAGTACGCCGTCGCGCCCGGTCAGGCAGGCGTACTCACCGGTTCCGCTGCCCTCGACGATCAGGATGTCGCCGTGCTGGAGCGCCTGCAGGGCGATGGAACGCATCAGGGTCGTGGTGCCGCTCCCGGGTTGCCCGATCACCAGCAGATGCGGCTCGGTGGAGCGGGCGCCGGTCCGCCAGACGACCGGAGGGGCGTCGCGGGTGGCGTCGCCGTCGTGCACCGGGACCGTGCGCTGCACCGCGTCGCCGTCGGTGAAGCCGAGTACGGTCTCGCCGGGCGCGGTGACGAAACGCTGGGCGCCGATCGAGGTGGGCAGGGCGCCGAGGACGCTCATGACGAGCTGGTTGCCCTCCTCGTCCCAGGCGAAGTGGTACTCGCGGCCGCGGCCGGACTTGGCGTGCAGCAGCCGCTCGATCCGGGCACGGGAGGCGGCCTCGCTGTCGGCGAAGTAGGCGGGATAGGTCACCTGAAGACGTGTCAGCCGCCCGTCGGCGTCGAACTCGTAACCGCTGAAGGCCTTCTCCCAGTCGCCCCCGTGGGAGAACAGCGGACCGGGGTCGTCGGCCACGGAGAAGTACGGCACGAGCGCCTCGTACAGGGACCGCAGCCGCGCGGTCTCCGCCTCGTCGGGACCGGTCTTCACCGGGGTCCGCTCCCGCCCCGCCCAGGCGGCGGCGCCCATCATCGTGACGAGGGCGATAAGGCCCCCGTACGGCATGAGCGCGAACGCGAGTACGCAGGCCGCGACGAGGAACAGCGTGGGGCCACGCTTGTCCTTGGGCGTCGCGGCCCACTTCTGCCGTCCGGCTCCGGCCAGCAGCCGCAGACCACGGGTGATCGTGATCAGCGGATGGAGGACGTCCGTGGCGTTGTCGGCGGCCGTGCGCGCGAACTCGCGACTGCGAGTGATCGAGGCGCTGCCGCTGCTCAGAATGCGGGGGAGTGGTCGCCGGGCCACGTCGGTCTCCTGAAGGGGTGGGAGCGGTCGCGGAGGGTCAGAACTTGATCCCGCCCAGGAGGCCGGCGAGACTCGCGCCGCCCGCGGTGATGCTCGGTGCGATGGCGGTGCCTGCCAGATAGAAGCCGAACAGGGCAGTGACGAGGGCGTGAGAGGCCTTGAGGCCGTCCTTCCTGAAGAACAGGAAGACGATGATGCCGAGGATGACGACGCCTGACATGGACAGGATCATGAGTGGTTCTCCTGGTTGGGGGGACAGTCACCATGAGCCCTTCCAGGTTCACCGGAAGTATCCATACGACAAAAGCTGCATTTGGGTGAAAAGTCATTATTTTCACTTGAATGGCCGACCGGATGATCCCGGTGGGGCGGAACATTCGGTGTCGCGTACTGTTCCGCCGCACCATTCGTGATCCTTTGCCACGGGTGGGCCGGGTCATGTGCCCGCTCGAGCAGTACCCTGTCGATTCACTCGTACGGCCCCCACGGCGTACGCCCCGGCAGGTCGACAGTGGTGAAACCGGTTGCATGGAAGGCGGTCCGTCCGATGAGCGAAACCCCCGATCCCGAGGTGGTCGAGCTGGCGACGAAGGTCTTCGACCTCGCTCGCCGCGGTGAGACCGACGCGCTCGCCGCGTACGTCGACGCGGGTGTCCCCGCGAACCTCACCAACGACCGGGGCGATTCGCTGCTGATGCTCGCCGCCTACCATGGCCACGCCGCCGCCGTCACGGTCCTTGTGGCCCGGGGCGCCGACCCGGACCGGGCCAACGACCGCGGGCAGACGCCGCTCGCCGGGGCCGTTTTCAAGGGCGAGGACGCGGTGATCGAGGCACTGCTCTCCGCCGGGGCCGATCCGGCCGCCGGAACGCCCTCCGCCCTGGACACGGCGCGCATGTTCGGCAAGGCCGACCTGCTGGAACTCTTCGGCTCCCGCTGACCGGGTACGCCGTAAATGTGGTCGCGGTGGCGAAATGGCTGGGTCATCATGACGTCGCGGGCCCGGTTCCGGGCCACCGACGAGAGGCAGAGGAAGATGGTCTACACCAAGCAGAAGACGGCGGTCGGCCGATCATGTTGCTGCGCGGCGTAGTGCCCACCCGGCACTTGGAACTGCACAGTCCCGGTTGCGTCGACAGCTTGATGTGAGGCTTTTTCCATGTTTGATCCGTTCATAGCGCCGAGCGGCACCCTGCTCGGCCTGCTGCAGAGGGGCCGTGGCGACGGCACGCTCCACGCGCTCGCCGCACCACGCCCAGAGGCCCTGGCGGCTCTCAACCACTGCGTCCTGAGCGATCCGCGTCACGACTGGCAGGTGGAGAACCGCTCCCTCTACTACGCACGCCTGTATCTCGACCTCGACGGCGGCATCGAAGAGATCGAGCGGCACCTGTGCGATCCCGACGACCACCTCGACACCGACGACTCACGCACCGGGCTGGCCCTCGCCGTGCTCGGTCACCTCGCCTCGTACGGACGCGGCGACGCCCTGGCCCTGCTGCGGCGGTATGCCGCGACCGGCGCCAACTGGGCCTGGGCCCTCGACGAGCTCGCCCTGCGCGACGACGACGCGGGACTCCGCGCCCTCGCCGTACCCGTGCTCGGCCGGTTCCCGGCCACCGAGGAGGGCGCCGCCGAGCTGGCCGCCGCCGTACGGGACGCCTACGAACCCCGCCCCTGGCGGCTCTGGGCGGACGACCCGCGCGACGTGGTCGGCGCCAGGGTCAGAGCCGCCTCGGAACAGGGCTCGTTCGACCGCTGGCAGCGCCAGATGCGGCCCGGCGGCCCCCGTCCGGGCTGGAGCGTCCAGGCCGTCTTCGACTGGGCCGAGCAGGGACTCGAACGCGGCAGCACCCTCCATGTGCCGGCCGCCCGCTGCCTCACCGCCGTCGCGGGCCCCGAGGACCGGCCCACGATCGTCGAGGCCGCCCGCAGCGGCCCCGACGGCGCACGCTGTGCTGCTTTGCACTACCTGGCGGAGGCCAGGGACCCGGCCGTGCTCGACCTGATCGAGACCGCAGCGGTCAGCGCCTCGCGCACCGTCGCCGACGCGTCCGTCGCCGCCTTCGAGCGGATGTGCGGTGACGCGGCGGTGGACCGCGCCCGGCGCTGGGCCAGACGGCCCGACGCGCTCGGCGCCTCCGCGGCCGGTGTGCTCGCCTGCCGGGGCGGCGCCCAGGACGCCCCACTGGTCCTCGGCGCACTCCGCGAGGCCGTACGGGGCGAGGGACCGGACGCGCCACGCCTGTGGACCCTCGTCGACGGCGCGGGGCGGCTGGGCATCGTCTGCGCCGCTCCCGTACTGCGGCACGTCTACCGGGAGACGTCCTCATCCCATCTGCGCGGCCGGGCGGCCCGTGCACTGGCCGCCACCGATCCCTCCTTCGCCACCGGATTCGCCGTCGAGTGCCTGTGGGACTGCGAGGAGACCACCCGCGAGGTCGCCGCACTCCACGCGGAGACCGGAGACATCAGGGTCGCCGAGCGACTCCGCCGCCTCGCCGCCGACCCGGCCGAGGAGGCCGAGGTGCAGACGGCGGTACGCAGCCGGATCGGGCCCGACACCCCGGCGGCCTGACCGAGCGGTACAGCGACGCGCGTCGGGGGCGCGCGGCGTGAACGGGCGGGCGGCGCCACGCGCCCCGGCCCAAACGCTCACGGGACGTTCCCCGGGCGGAAAGATCCAAGTCGGCCCGGTCACGCCCGGCGTGGCGACAACACGGATATGCGTGTCGTCATCGTCACCGAATCCTTCCCGCCCGATGTCAACGGCGTGGCCCACTGCACCCTGCAGACGGCCCGGCATCTCGCCGACCGCGGCCATGAACCGCTCGTCATCGCCCCGGCCACGGCCGGCGCGACGACCACGTCCCGTCCGGACCCCTCCGACACCTTCGAAGCCGACGCCCCCTGCCCCGTGGTGCGCGTCCCCTCCCTCCCGCTGCCCGGCTATCCCCAGGTCCGGGTCGCGCTTCCGAGCCGGCGGCTGACCGCCGCCCTCACCGCCCACCGCGCCGAACTCGTCCATCTCGCCGGACCGTTCGTGCTCGGCGCACGGGGCATGGCAGCCGCCGCCAGACTCGGGCTGCCGGCCGTGGCCGTCTACCAGACCGATCTGGCCGGCTACGCGCGCACGTACCTCGGTACCGGCGAGAACACCGCCTGGCGCCGGATGTGCGCTGTGCACAGCGCCGCCGACCGCACCCTCGCCCCGTCCACCGCCGCCCTGCGCGACCTCACCGATCACGGCGTGCCCCGGGTGCGGCTGTGGCCACGAGGCGTCGACACCGCACGGTTCCGGCCCGCCCTGCGGGACGAGTCACTGCGCCGCCGGCTCGCGCCCGGCGGGGAGCGGATCGTCGGATACGTCGGGCGGCTCGCCCCGGAGAAGCACGTCGAACTCCTCACCGGGGCCTGCGCGATCCCCGGGGTCCGGGTCGTGGTCGTCGGGGACGGCCCCAGTGAGCCGGCGCTGCGGACCGCCCTGCCCGGCGCGGTCTTCCTCGGCCGCAGGACCGGCGACGACCTCGCCCGGGTCTTCGCCTCGCTGGACATGTTCGTGCACACAGGACCGTACGAGACGTTCTGCGGTGGCGGCATGAACGGCCGCGGACAGCGGATGGTCATCGTCCGGCTGGCGAACTTCATCACCCCGTCGTCCGGAGGGCTGCGCACCGCGCTGGCCGGCCCGCCGAAGCACCGATCTGCTGCCCCAACTGCTGTACCTGGCCGGAGCGGAGCTGCGGCACCAGGCGTGCGGCACCGGCGCACGCCTCGACCGACGGACCGAGGAGGCCCTGCGGAGCGCGCTGGCCACCGTACAAGCGCAGTGGGTCGCGCCGTCCGGGTCGTTGTCCGCACCACGGGGCAGTATGGAGGGATGACCGGACGCTGGGAGTTCTGGATCGACCGAGGCGGGACGTTCACCGATGTCGTGGGCCGGGATCCCGGCGGCCACCTGGTCACCCGCAAGCTGCTCTCCCACGACCCGGACCGCTACCGAGACGCAGCCGTGGCCGGAATCCGCGCGCTGCTCGGCCTCGGCCCCACCGACCCGGTCCCCGCCGACCGGGTCGCCGCCGTGCGGATCGGCACGACGGTCGCCACCAACGCCCTGCTGGAGCGGCGCGGCGAGCCGACCGTCCTGGTCATCACGGAAGGCTTCCGGGACGCCCTGCGCATCGCGTACCAGAACCGGCCGCGGCTCTTCGACCGCCGCATCCTGCTGCCCGAGGCCGTCTACGAGCGGGTGATCGAGGTCCCCGAGCGGATCGACGCCCGCGGCCGGGTCGTCACACCACTGGACCGGGACGCGGTCACCGAGCGGCTGAGGGCCGCCCGCGCCGACGGACTGCGCAGCGCGGCCGTCGTCCTGATGCACGGCTACCGCCACCCCGGCCACGAGAGCGCCGTGGCCGACGCGGCCCGCGAGGCGGGCTTCACACAGGTCAGCTGCTCGCACGAGGTGAGCCCCCTGATCAAGCTCGTACCGCGCGGCGACACCACCGTCGTCGACGCCTACCTCTCGCCGATCCTGCGCCGGTACGTCGAGGAGGTCGCCGCTGAACTCGACGGCATCCGGCTGATGTTCATGCAGTCCAACGGCGGGCTGCGTGAAGCCTCCCACTTCCGGGGCAAGGACGCGGTGCTCTCCGGCCCCGCCGGGGGCGTGGTCGGCATGGCCCGCACCTCCGAACAGGCCGGATTCGGCCGGGTCATCGGCTTCGACATGGGCGGAACGTCCACCGATGTGTCCCACTACGCGGGCGAGTTCGAGCGCGAACTCGGCACCCAGGTCGCCGGTGTGAGGATGCGCGCGCCGATGATGAGCATCCACACCGTCGCGGCCGGCGGCGGCTCCGTCCTGCACTTCGACGGCCGGCGCTACCGGGTCGGCCCCGACTCGGCGGGCGCGATCCCCGGCCCGGCCTGCTACCGCCGCGGCGGCCCACTGACCGTCACCGACGCCAACGTGATGCTGGGCCGGATCCAGCCCGCGCACTTCCCGGCCGTCTTCGGACCTGACGGCGACCTCCCGCTCGACGCGGACCTGGTCCGCGAACGCTTCGACGCGCTCGCCGAGGACGTGGCGCGCGCCACCGGAACCCGGCGCACGGCCGCTGAGACCGCCGCCGGGTTCCTGGAGATCGCCGTGCTCAACATGGCGAACGCGGTCAAGAAGATCTCCGTGCAGCGCGGGCACGACATCACCCGCTACGCCCTGACCGGCTTCGGCGGCGCCGGTGGTCAGCACGTCTGCGCCGTCGCCGACTCCCTGGGCATCGACACGGTCCTCGTACCGCCGCTGGCGGGCGTGCTGTCCGCGTACGGCATCGGCCTCGCCGACGCCACCGCGATGCGCGAACAGTCGGTGGAGGCGCAACTGAACGAGGCGACCCGGACCGCGGTGGGCGAACTCTGCGACGAACTGGCCGCCCGGACCCGCGCCGAACTGCGCGCCGACGCCGTCCCCGACAGCGCGATCAGCACCCGTGCCCGCGTGCTGCTCCGCTATGCCGGTACGGATTCGAGCCTGCCCGTCGGCCTGGACACCGCACCCGCCATGGCCGCGGCGTTCACCGCCGAGCACCGGGCGCGCTACGCGTTCACCATGGACAAACCCCTGGTCGTCGAGGCGGTCTCGGTCGAGGCGACCGGAACGGCCGGTCGGCACGAGCCACCCCCAGCCGACTCCACGCCCCGCGCGGGCACGAAGCCCCGACCGCGCGACACCGTGCGGATGTTCGCCGACGGCCGATGGCAGGACACCCCGCTCCACCGCCGCGAGGAACTCCGTCCCGCGGACACCGTGACCGGCCCCGCCGTGATCGCCGAGGCGGATGCCACCACCGTCGTCGACCCGGGCTGGCAGGCCGCTCTCGACGGCACCGGCCATCTGCTGCTCACCAGGGTCCGCCCGCGCCCGGACCGCACGGCCGTCGGCACCCGGGTCGACCCCGTCATGCTGGAGGTCTTCAACAACCTCTTCATGTCGATCGCCGAGCAGATGGGAGTGCGTCTGGAGAACACGGCCCACTCCGTCAACATCAAGGAGCGGCTCGACTTCTCCTGCGCGCTCTTCGACGCCGACGGCAATCTGATCGCCAACGCCCCGCACATTCCCGTCCACCTCGGCTCGATGGGGGAGTCCATCAAGGAGGTGCTGCGGCGCAACGGCGGCGCGATGCGTCCCGGCGATGCGTACGCCATCAACGATCCGTACCACGGGGGGACCCACCTGCCCGACGTCACCGTGGTGACGCCGGTGTTCGACGAGACCGACGGCGAGCGGCCGGAGCTGCGCTTCCTCGTGGCCTCACGCGGACACCACGCCGAGATCGGCGGCATCACCCCCGGCTCCATGCCCGCCTTCAGCCGCACCATCCACGAGGAAGGGGTGCTGTTCGACAACTGGCTGCTGGTACGCGACGGCAGGCTCCGCGAGGACGAGACGCGCGAGCTGCTCACCACCGCCCGGTACCCCTCCCGCGACCCGGAGGCCAACCTCGCCGACCTGCGCGCCCAGATCGCCGCCAACGAAAAGGGCATCGCCGAACTGCGCCGCATGGTCGAGCAGTTCGGGCCCGACGTCGTCGCCGCGTACATGGGGCACGTGCAGGACAACGCCGAGGAGTCCGTCCGCCGGATCATCGCCGAACTCCACGACGGTGCCTACCGCTACGAGACCGACAACGGCGCGGTCATCGAGGTGGCCCTCACCGTGGACCGGGCCGCCCGCACCGCGGTCGTCGACTTCACCGGCACCTCACCCCAGCAACCGGGCAACTTCAACGCGCCGAAGTCCGTGGTCATGGCGGCTGTGCTGTACGTCTTCCGGACCCTGGTCACCGACGACATCCCCCTCAACAGCGGCTGCCTCAAGCCCCTGGAGGTCCGGATCCCGGAAGGCTCCATGCTGGCCCCCGTCCACCCGGCGGCCACCGTCGCGGGAAACGTGGAGACGTCCCAGGCCGTCACCGGCGCCCTGTACGCGGCCCTCGGCATCCAGGCCGAGGGCTCGGGCACCATGAACAACCTCACCTTCGGCAACGAACGGGTCCAGTACTACGAGACCGTGGCGAGCGGCTCAGGCGCCGGCGACGGCTTCGACGGCGCCGACGCCGTGCAGACCCATATGACCAACTCCCGCCTCACCGACCCCGAGGTCCTCGAATGGCGCTACCCAGTCCTGCTGGAGAGCTTCCGGGTACGCGAGGGCAGCGGCGGCAGCGGGCGCTGGCACGGCGGCTGCGGCGTGGAGCGGCGGATCCGCTTCCTGGAACCCGTCACCGTGGCACTGCTCTCCGGCCACCGCCGGGTCAGGCCGTACGGCATGGCGGGCGGCGGACCCGGCGCACCGGGCGACCAGCTCATCGAGCACCCGGACGACCGGGCGGCCACACCACTGCGCGGCTGCGACACGGCCGAGCTGGAGCCGGGAGACGTATTCGTGCTCCGCACACCGGGCGGCGGGGGCTACGGAACCCCGGAACCGGACCGCGACGACCGTACGTGACCTACCGGCGAACGGCTGTGAGGCTGCCGTCGACCGGCCCCCGGCAAGGGGTCGCTTCTGCGCCGTTTCGACCGTTGTCAGTGTGAGGACCTAATCTGTGCAGCGTGACTTCGCCTGCCTACACGGACAACGCTGCGCCCCAGCTCAGCGCGGGACCGCGGCCCGCCCCGGGCCCGGCCGCCGACGAGGGGCTCTCGCGGCGGCTGCGCGCGCTCGCCTGCACGGCGCCGCTGCACGACCTCGATGTCCGCAAGGCGAATCTGGCCGGTGAGTACACGGTCTACGCGATGGCCGAGGTCGCCCTCGCCGCGATCGACCTCGTCACCCTCAACATGGACTTCGACACGGGTGCCGACCACGACCAGATAGTGGCCAGGCTGCTTCCCCGCGTCGCCGCTCAGGCCCCCCGCCGCCCCGTGGCCGAGCACGAACGGGTCGCGCGCTGGGTGCTGGAGAACCTCATCAACGTCGGCAGCGTGGACCGCGGATTCCGCGCGGTGTACGGCACTTTCGGCCCCGACGGGGTGTACGTCCGCCGGGACTACGACTTCAAGCTGATCGAAGAGGTCCCGGGATACGGCGGCACCGTCTACCTCCGGGCCACCGACGAAGCGGTCAACGTCCTGGTGGGCGCCCTCGACACGGACGTCACCAGCGCCCAGATCGCCGCCGAGGTGAAGCTGGAGGTCCTCATCAGCCGGGGCCGCCTCGCGGACGCGCAGCTCGCCGCCGAGCAGGCCCGCTACCGCACCGTGCAGTACGCGGAAACCCTCCGCAAGACGCTGGAGGCCACCCGGCGCAACGTCCGCGCCGTCGACTGGCTCAACGCGGTGCCCGACATGATCGCCGAAGCGCTGGATCACGTCGCCGACCGCTACCGCCACGAGAACGCGATCCTCACCAACATCCGCAAGGCGCGCGACGAGGCGGAGGAGCCCGAGCACAAACGCCGCGCCGCCGAGCTCGTCGACATCGTCAAGGACTGCATCCGCCGCCACACCCAGCTGCAGTCCCGCCTGCTGGAAGCCGGACCGCTGTTCCGCGCCGAACAGGACCGGCAGGCGTTCGCCACCCCCACGGCCCGCACCGGCCTCGACCTGTACGGCCAGCTGGTCGCCCCGCTGCTGCCGCTCCCCGTCGAGCAGGCGATCCGCGTCACCGACGCCTTCTTCGCCCACGGCACCGGACTGCGCACCCCCACCTCGGTACGGGTGGGCGACCTCGTCGACATGCTGCTCACCCCGCCCCTGGAGCGGGAACACCTGGGCGCCGAGATGCCCGAGCCCGATCTGATCGCCACCCCCGACGACAGCAGGTTCAGCGAGGAACAGCTCGCGAGCGCCATGGACCTCCTCGACCTGGAACACGATGCCCCGAGGCGGCTCTCCGGACTCCTCGCCGACGCCCGGCGCCGCGATCCCGAACTGCCCTACCTGGTCGCCCTGCTCGCGGTGCACGCCGCGAGCCCGCCGGTCGGCACCGCCTACCGGCAGGGAGAGCAGCGACTGCTGTTCTCCGTCGACGACGGCACACAGCTCGACGACCCGGAGTTCGGCGGCGCCGACCTGATCGTGGGCACCGCCCTGCTGGACGCGGCCGGAATGGCCGCGGACCGCACGGAGGCGTCATGACCGGCGCGGTGCGCCCGGCACGGCGGCCGGCACCCGCGCCACGGGCCCGGACCGGACCGCGCCGCCCGGGACGCACCCCGCGAGAGCCGGCGCCGTCCACCCCCGTACCGAAGAGTTTCCGCAGCAAGGAGCGACAGTCGTGAGCGACCACCGCGCACAGCACGCCGACGCGTGGGGCGAGCCGACCGCCGCGTACCCGACCGAGGGCAGTGGGCCCGCCGACCCGGTGGGCCCCGCCGCCGCTCCGGCCGTCACCCCGGCCGACGCGGCCGACGCCGCCCGGCTCGTCGCCTTCGGCCTGCAGCCCAAGCTGCTGCCCGCACGCGACGCCGAATACGCCGAACTGCTCCGCCGCTACCGGGAGGAGCCCGCCTTCGCCCGGCTCGCCGACGCCGTGGCGACCGGACTCGGCCTGGTCGTCCTGGAGGTGTCCACCCGTGCGGGCATGGCCGTGACCGCCGGTGAGGACTCGGTCTTCGCCGTCCGCATGGGCGACTACGCCCGCCGCGCCTCGTCCGACTCCGCCGACCGCTTCCTGCACGGGCTCGCACACCTCGCCGTCGCCGCGATGGCCTTCCCCCGCCCCGAGGACCTCGCCGACGACGCGTACATCGGCCGGATCACGGTCAACGGCGTCGACTCGTTCGTACGCCAGGCGTGCCACCGCCTGGAGGAGCGCGCCGAGGAGCACGGAGACAACACCGACCCGGCCACCGACGCCCCCGGACTCGAAGTGGCCTGGCGGATCTACGCCCGGCGCAGCTCCACCGGCGCCACGAAGGACGCCCGGCGCCTGGCCGGCTCCACCACCGGCATTGTCGGCAAGGCCGTCGCCTTCCTCACCGACTCCGGCTTCCTCCAGCGCACCGGGGACGACGCCGGCGGCGCCTTCCGCACCACCGCCCGCTACCAGCTCCAGGTCCGCGACATGGCCGGCACCGCCGCCATGGCCGAACTGCTGGAACTCGGCGTCGTCCCGGTCACCGACGGCACGGCGACGCTGCTGCCGCCGCCCGACCCCGACGACCTGGAGCTGGCCGCCGACGCAGGTCTGCCCTTCCACGCCTGACCGGCCCGCCCCACCACCGCCGTCTCCCTCCCGCTCCCTGAACGACGAGAGTCCGCCGCCATGTACGAGCTGTCCCGGGTCCGCCTCTACTCCATCGGGCCTGCCGGCGCACGCTACGCCGACACCGTGCTCGACCTGCGCGGAGTGGGCGAGCCCGTGCCCGACCCCGCACCGGCCCAGGCGGAGTTCTTCGAGGAGGAGCCGGTCGGCCCGCCCCGCCGCCCCGCCCCCGCCGGCGTGCTCTTCCTGGAGAACGGCGGCGGTAAGTCGGTGCTGCTGAAGCTGATCTTCTCGGTGATGCTGCCCGGCCACCGCAACACCCTCGGCGGCGCCAGCTCCGGCGTGCTGCGCAAGTTCCTGCTCGCCGACGACTGCGGGCATGTCGCCCTGGAGTGGCAGCACACCCTCACCGGCGAATGCGTGGTCGTCGGCAAGGTCAGCGAATGGCGTGGCCGACAGGTCTCCAACGACCCGCGGAAATTCGCCGAGGCCTGGTACTCCTTCCGGCCCGGACCCGGCCTCAGCCTGGACTCCCTGCCGGTCGCCGAGGCCACCTCCGTGCGCCGCCCCGTCGAAGGCGCTTCCGGCGCGCAGGGCAGACGGCGCACGATGAAGGGCTTCCGTGACGCCCTGACCGAGGCGGGCAAGTTCTACCAGCACCTCGATGTGCACTGGGAAGAGATCCACGACCGCTGGAACGAGCACCTCGGAGACCTCGGACTCGACCCCGAACTCTTCCGCTACCAGCGCGAGATGAACGCCGACGAGGGCGAGGCGGCAGGGCTCTTCGCGGTCAAGAAGGACTCCGACTTCACCGACCTGCTCCTCCGCGCCGTCACCGACACCCGCGACACCGACGGCCTCGCCGACCTGGTGAGCGGCTTCGGCAACAAGCTCGGCCGCCGCGCCGAACTGACCGCCGAGCGCGACTTCACCGCAGGCTCGGTCGACCTGCTCGGCCGGATCGTGGAGGCCGCCGACACCCGTTCCCGTACCCGGGACGTCCACGCGGGCGCAGAGCGCCGCACCCGTACGCTCGCCCGCAGGCTCTCCGCCCGCGCCAGGCAGGAACGAGGCCGGACCGCCGAGCTGGCCCAGCAGGTGACGGGCGCCGCGCACACCGTCACCACAGCCGAACAGGCCCGCAGCCGCAGCGCCCTGATCGCCGCCGAACTGGCCTACCGGCACGCCTCCTTGGCCCTGACCGCAGCGGAGAAGGGCGCCGCCGCCCAACGCCGCGAACTGGGCGACGCCCGCACCCTGCACTCCGCCTGGCAGGCCGCCGAGGCCGTACTGCGCCACCGCGCCGCCGCCGACCGCTCCGCACGGGTGGCCGTCGCCATCCGCGAGGCCGAGCGGGACGCCGCGCCCGCGCTCGCCGCCCGCGCCGAGGCAGCCGCCGAGCTCGTGCAGGCACTGCACACCGCCGCCGAGGCCGGCGAGACCCTCGCCAACGAGGAGGAGGAACGCTCCGACACCCTCCAGACCGCGGGCGAGACCGCCCACCGGGACGCCACCACCGCCGCCACCGAGGCCCAGCGTGCCCGCAGCGAGGCCGGACATCTGCGCCAGCGCCTCGCCGAGGTCGAGCAGGAGACCGCACAGGCGGTACGGGCCGGCTGGCTCGACGACACCGCGCCGGACGCCGACCCGGCGCGTGCCGCCCTCGCCGCCAGCGACGCCGAGCAGTCCGCCGTCGCCGCGTGGGACACCGCCAGGGAGGCCGCCCGCTCCGCGGCCGACGTGGCCAGGGAAGCCGCGGCCGCCGAGAGCCGCGCCGACCTCGCTGCGGCGCGCGCCGCCGACGCCGCACAGGCCGCGGAACAGTCGTACGAGGCCGAGCTCGGGGCCGCCGAGTCGATCGCCGCCGACCACCGCCTGGCCGACCTGCTGGGCCTGCCCGCCACCCACGGCCCCGGCGTGCCCCGCCCCCGCCGGGGCGCGGCCGGAACGGACCCGGACATGGACCCGGACGCCCCGCACGATGCGGACGGCACCGGGACCGACACCGGCCCGGCCACCACCGACCGACGGCCTGCCGCCGCGGAGGCGACCGGCCGGGCGGACGAGGCAGGGCAGCCCACCCGGGCGTCCCACGGCACGCACACCGTCACGGCCGAACAGGCCACCGCCCCCGAACAGCCGCTCACCGCCCAGGAACTCGACCGCAGCGCCGACGAACTGCGGGAGCTGCTCGACCAGTCCATCGCCTCCGCCGAGCGCCGCCTCTTCGAACTGCGCACCGCGGCCGCCGACGACTCCCGCATCCTCGGCGCGCTCGGCGACGGTGGACTGCTGCCGCCCGGGCCGGATGTCCTCGCCACCGTCGAGTACCTCGGCGAGCACGGCATCCCCGCCCTGCCCGGCTGGCGATACCTCGCCCAGGCCGTCGACCCCGCCGACCACGCGGCCGTCCTCGCCGCCCGTCCCGAACTCGTCGACGGCGTCGTCATCACCGACCCCGACTCGCACGCCCGCGCCCGCGACGTCCTCAGCGGCGCCGCTCTGCTGCCGCGCTCCGCGGTCGCAGTCGGCACCGCCGCCGCGCTGCTCGCCCCCGTCCCGGCCGCCGGCACGGGCTCCGCGGCGAGCGCGGAAGGGGTGTTCCTCGTCCCGCCGAACCCGGCGATGCACGACGAACACGCGGCCGACGAGGAGCGGCAGGCCCTCAGGACCAGGGCCGCGGCCCGTGACGAGGACATCCGTACCCTCGCGGCCCGCCTCACCGCCGACCGTTCCCTCGCCGCCCGCATCGGCTCCTGGCGGGCCGACTGCCCGCCCGGAATGCTCGCCGAACTCGCCGAGGCCGCCCGCACCGCCCGCACGGCCGCTCAGACCGCCGAGGCCGAGCTCGCCGAGGCCCGTACGGTGCGCGCCGAGGCGGACGAGGCCGCCGCGGACACCGCCCGCGTCCGCGAGGAGCGCCAGGAGGCCGCCCAGCGTGCCCGCCGCGCCGCCGACGCCCTGGCGGGCCTCGCGTACCGGCTCCGCGAACGCGCGGGCTGGCAGGCGAAACTCCGCGAACTCGTCGACGAGGCAGCCGAGTCCGAAGCCCGTGCCACCGTCTGCCTGGAGCGGGCCCGCGCCGCCGACGAGGACCGCAGGGCCGCCCAGCGCGCCGCCGACGACGCCCGCCGTACCGCCCGCGCCCTGCGCGCCGAACGAGCGGAGATCGCAGGCGCCCCCGAGCACCTCCCGGAGCCGGCGGACGACAACCCGCGCCCCGCACTCCCCTCGCTGCGCGAGGCGTACCGGGCCGCGTCCCAGCTGTACGAGAAGGTCGGCGTCGGCGCCGATCTGCGCGCCGAACAGGCCCGCGCGGAGAGCGACGAGAGCGCCGCCCTCGCCGAACTGGACCGGCTCACCAACAAGGTCCGCACCCGCGCCGCCCAGCTCCTCGAAGGCACCGACGGCGCGGACGGCCCCTCCCGGCAGGCGGCCGCCGCCCGCGCCGAGTCCCTGGTCCAGCTCCTGGAGACCAGGGCCTCCACGGCGAGCGAGCAGCTGGGCCGGCTCCGCGGCGAGGCCGAGCGCCTGGCCCCGGCCGACGGCGAGTCCCACCACACCGAACTCCCCGACGAGCTGGTCCCCGCCGACGCCGACCGGGCCCAGACCCTCCTGCGCACCGCCACGGCCGAACTGGCCGCCGCCACCGCGACCCTGGACACCACCCGCGCCGCCCACGCCGAGCTGCTGCACGCCCACCGCACCGCCGAGGACTCGGCAGGCGGCTTCGACGAGACGGCGGCACTCCTGCGCGACCTGCTCAGGGACCACGGCGCGGACGACGACACCGAGGCCCCCGAGCCGTACCCGGGCAGTCTCGAAGAGGCCCGGCAGTCCGCCGCCGAGGCCCGCCGCTCACTGCGCGGCTGCGCCGCCGACCTGTCCGCCGCCGAGAGCGCCGTACGGGAAGCGAGCGACGTCCTCGTACGGCACGCCAACTCCACGCGTTACGAACAGGTCCGAACCCCGGCCCGTCAGCAGATCCGCGAGCTGCCGGCCGCGGCGCTGCCCGAGCACGCCGAGAAATGGGCCGCCGCCTTCGCGCCCCGGCTCCGTGTACTCACCGACGAGCTGGCCCAGCTGGAGCGCAACCGTGACTCCATCGTCGACCGGCTCCGCGGCCTCGTGGAGTCCGCGCTCACCACCCTCAGGTCCGCCCAGCGGCTCTCCCGGCTCCCCGAAGGGCTGGGGGAGTGGTCCGGCCAGGAGTTCCTCCGGATCCGCTTCGAGGAACCCGACCAGGCGACCCTCACGGAGCGTCTCGGCGAGGTCGTCGACGAGGCGACCCGTGCCGCACTGAAGAAGAACTCCGATATGCGCAGGGACGGAATGTCCCTGCTGCTGCGCGGTGTGCAGGCGGCGCTGGAGCCCAGGGGCATCGCCGTGGAGATCCTCAAACCGGACGCGGTGCTCCGCGCCGAGCGCGTCCCGGTCGGACAGATGGGCGACGTCTTCTCCGGCGGTCAGCTGCTCACCGCGGCCATCGCCCTGTACTGCACGATGGCCGCGCTGCGCAGCAACGACCGGGGCCGTGACCGGCACCAGCACCGGCACGCGGGCACACTCTTCCTGGACAACCCCATCGGCCGCGCCAACGCCACCTATCTGCTGGAGCTCCAGCGCGCGGTGTCGGACGCCCTGGGCGTGCAACTGCTCTACACGACCGGATTGTTCGACACCACGGCGCTCGCCGAATTTCCGTTGGTCATCCGGTTGCGCAACGACGCGGATCTGCGTGCCGGGCTGAAATACATCAGCGTGGAGGAGCACCTGCGTCCCGGGCTGCCGCAGCAGGATCCGAACGGCGAGACGGTGCACGGCGAGATCACCGCCACCCGCATGTTCAAGCGCGCCACGACACCCCCCGGCACCGCTCAGGTTCCCGCCGACGAGTAAGGACGGGCAGGGGCGAGCAGGCACGGGCAGGGACACGCAGGGACCGGAACGGACGGGAACCGACGAGAAGAGGGCGCGCGGGAACGCGCAGGACGGGCCAGGAGGAGAGCAGGGGCGCGGCCCCTTGGGCGTTCAGGCCCGTGAGAGGCTTTCCGCGCTCCGTCGGCGTATCCGCGCGTCGTCCCGCTGCGCGGCCCGCGCCGCCCGCCGTGCCCGGCGACGCTCACGGCGCAACTGCCGCGCCGAACTGCTCGGCATCGAAACCACGCCGTTGCGCTGATTCCAGACCTGCCGGGTGATCCAGACGTCCAGTACCGACCAGGTCGCGACCACGGTGCTGCCCACACTGCTCAGCACCATCGGAAAGGCCAGCCAGGACTCGGTCAACGTGCACAGGAACGCCACCATGGCCTGGATGATCGTCAGCGACATGATGAGAACGGCACGCACGGCGGAGCGGCGGACCGGGTCCGGCATCCGTCGCCGGGTCGCGGGTTCTTGCACCCACAGCTGCTGGCGCGGGATCTTCGCCCCGCCCACCGCAGCCGAGCTTGCCGTCGCGGCCGGTGCCGACGACACCGCGCCCCGACGCTGTTCCGTCTTCAAGGACTCTCAACTCCCCACCACTGTCCGACTTCAGATTTGCTGCCCGGCATGCGCCGTTTCTACGCGGGCGGATCGGACCGTGCCGCCTCGCGGTGTCTGTCCCGCGGCGCCCCCGGCGGATCAGGCATTCCGCCCCCGACCATGATCCCGCCGAACAGACCCTGGTTCTCCCCGTGTTACCCCTGCCCCGTACAGAGAGACGAGTGAACGGCCGTGAAGATTCCCCCGAGCCGTCGCGAAGCGAATAGTTCCAGCCAACTGCCCTGCCGAACAGGATGAAGCCCTGGCGGGTCTCTTCTGCCGCTTTCGCGAATTTCATTGCCCGGAATACCGGGACAACCCGTGACCAACACCGGAAAGCGCGGCCGAAAATTGTCAGGACATCCCTTCGAGTTGCTACTCCGTCAGTAGTAGGCTCGCGCCGTTTGTTGACGAAACACGACCCCGGCCCCGCGGGGTCGAGCTGGGGGAGTCCATGCGCTTTCGCGGAAAGTCCATCCGCAGGAAGATCGTGGCGCTGCTGCTGGTGCCACTCGTCTCCCTCACCGGACTCTGGGGATTCGCCACCTACCTGACGGGGCGCGAAGCCCGTCAGCTGATGGACGCGAGCACGCTCGTGGAGAAGGTCGGTCATCCTCTGGAGGACACCGTCCGCGCCATTCAGGACGAGCGCCGCCAGACCCTTGTCTTCCTCGCCGACCCCAGGGCCTCCAACGCCCTCCCGCTCCTGCAACGCCAGCGAGCGGCCACCGACCGGGTCCTGACCGACGTCAAGGACAGCGCCCGGCAGAAGGACATCCGGGACGCGCTGAGCTCCGAGGACGACACACAGCTGAACTCGATCCTCGGCACCGTCGAGGGCCTGGGCGCACTCCGCGACTCGGTCGACAGACGCACCATCGACCGCCCCAGGGCCATGGAGTTCTACGGCCGGCTCATAGACCCCTGCTACCGCTTCCTGACCGGCCTCCGCACGATGGAGAACGTGTCGATGGACAAGCAGGTCCGTGGCCTGGTCGGCATTTCACGAGCCCGCGAAATGCTCTCCCGTGAAGACGCCCTGGTCGCCTCGTCGCTCATCGCCGGACGGCTCACCGCCTCCGAACTGCGGCAGATCTCCGACCTCGTCGCCAACCGCAAGCTGCTCTACGAGATCAACGTCGACGCGCTTCCCGCGTCGGAGCGCCAACGCGTGGAGCAGTACTGGGCGAGTCCGGACAGCGAACCGCTGCGGACCGCGGAGAAGACCCTCATCGAGGGCGGTCCCACCCAGGACCCGCGCGCCGTCGACGCCGAACGCTGGCAGGAGGCGGCCCCACCGGTCCTGGACCGGCTGGCCAACGACTCCAGGGAGATGAACAACCGCTTCCAGGACCGCGGCAAGCCCGCCGGTTACAGCGTCCTGATCAAGGCCGGGATCGCGGGCGTCCTCGGATTCCTGGCCCTGACCGCCTCGGTGTTCGTCTCCGTACGCATCGGCCGTGAACTGATCCGGGACCTCTCCCGGCTCCGCAAGGACGCCCATGAGGTCTCCGGTGTACGACTGCCGAGCGTGATGCGCCGGCTCGCCGCCGGGGAGCAGGTCGACGTCGAGACGGAAGCCCCGCATCTCCAATACGAGCGGGACGAGATCGGCCAGGTCGGCCAGGCCCTCAACACCCTGCAACGGGCGGCCGTCGAAGCCGCCGTCAAGCAGGCGGACATGCGACGCGGCGTCTCCGAGGTCTTCGTCAATCTCGCCCGCCGCAACCAGGTCCTGCTGCACCGGCAGCTGACGCTCCTGGACACGATGGAGCGCCGTACCGAGAACACCGACGAACTCGCCGACCTCTTCCGCCTCGACCACCTGACCACCCGCATGCGACGCCATGCCGAAGGCCTGGTGATCCTCTCCGGCGCGGCCCCCTCCCGCCAGTGGCGCAAGCCGATCCAGCTGATGGACGTGGTGCGGGCGGCGGTCGCCGAGGTCGAGGACTACGAGCGGATCGAGGTCCGCCGGCTGGCCCGCATCGGTGTGGGCGGCCCCGCCGTCGCCGACCTCACCCATCTGATTGCCGAACTCCTGGAGAACGCGACCGTGTTCTCGCCCCCGCACACCGCGGTCCAGGTGCTCGGCGAACGCGTCGCCAACGGCTTCACGCTCGAAATCCACGACCGCGGCCTCGGCATGGCGCCCGACATCCTCCTGGACGCCAATCTCAGGCTCGCCGAGACCCCCGAGTTCGAACTCTCCGACACCGACCGCCTCGGCCTGTTCGTGGTCAGCCGTCTCGCCCAGCGCCAGAACGTCCGCGTCTCGCTGCAGACCTCCCCGTACGGTGGCACGACCGCCGTCGTCTTCATCCCGGCGGCGCTGCTCACCGACGCCCCGGACACGCATGGCACCGGATTCCGCCTCGACCGCCGGGCCGAGCGGGCGATCGGCAGCGGCGGCAGAGCAGCCGGTGAAGCGTCCGGCAGCGACCGGGACCGCAGGGACGGCGCACCGGACCGCCGGGCCGGAAGCAGGTCCCCGGGCCTCGCCCCCGTGCCGACCGGTCTGGTGGACCCGGCCCTCCTGGACGGGCCCGTCGAACTCGAAGGACCCGTCGGACCGCTGGGCTTCGAGAGCGACCCCGTGCTCGATCCGCTGCTCGACCCCCTGCTGGGCGGCGCCTCCGACATCGACGACACCGAGAGCGAACGCGGCGGCATCTTCCGCTCCCGCGACCTCCGGCGCGACGCCGACCGCGAACAGCACACACAGGCCACCGACCAGGGGGCGGAGCCGGCGTCCGGCGTACGGCCGCTGCGCCCCGGCGCTCCGGTGCCGCTGCCCCGCCGCAAACCGCCGACCCTGGTCGCCGACAACGGCCGCCGGGTCGACGAGGCGGGCCGCGCCCATCCCCCGACCGCAGAGCACGACGACGCGGGCAGGTCCGACGCCGACAGCCCGTCCACCGAACCCCGGCAGCCCACCGGCTTCCGGAGACCCACCGAGCCCGCCACACCCGATGAGTCCGCGTCCCCCGGAGCCCCGAACACCCGGGAGACCGTGGGCGGTCTGCCCCGCCGCATCCGGCAGGCCAGCCTCGCCCCGCAACTGCGTGAGGAATCGAGCGTCCGCGATGCCGAGCCGGCCCGGACGGAACCGGACCAGGACTTCGAGCGTGATGCGGAAGAGGTGCGCAGCCGCATGGCTTCGCTCCAACGCGGCTGGCAGCGCGGCCGTCGGCAGAACGCCGAGGACGTGACCGGCCCCGGTGACACAGCACAAGGAACCACTCCGGGAGGGGACGGTCGATGACCGCACCGAACGTCGCAGCAACCAACGCCGCACGCCAGGGCTCCGGCCAGCTCAACTGGCTCCTCGATGAACTCGTCGAGCGCGTCGCCAGCATCCACAAGGCGCTGGTGCTCTCCAGCGACGGCCTCGCCACCGGTACGTCGAAGGACCTGACCCGGGAGGACAGTGAGCATCTGGCGGCCGTCGCCTCCGGATTCCACAGCCTTGCCAAGGGCGTCGGGCGGCACTTCGACGCGGGCCGCGTCCGCCAGACCGTCGTGGAACTCGACGAGGCGTTCCTGTTCGTCACGGCGGCCGGTGACGGCAGTTGTCTCGCGGTGCTGGCCGACGCCGACTCGGACGTCGGCCAGGTCGCGTACGAGATGACGCTGATGGTCAAGCGCGTCGGCGCCCACCTGGCCAACGCTCCCCGGACGACCGGTCTGTCCGCCGGGGGGTGAGTGGACGGTGAGCGCTGACTCCTCCAGATCTCCGACAACGCCCACCGACCCGCAGGCCTCGCGCTGGTACGACGCCGATGCGGGACCGGTGGTCCGTCCGTACGCGATGACCCGGGGCCGAACCAGCAGCGCCTCCCGCCATCGGCTCGACCTGATCGCGGTCGTCGTCCCCGAACCCGAGGCCGACGACCCCGGCCGGGACCAGACGCTCTCCCCGGAACACGTGGAGATCATCGAACTCTGCAGTGGCATGCCCCAGTCGATCGCGGAGCTCGCGGCCGGCCTGGATCTCCCCGTCGGGGTGGTCCGGGTGCTGGTCGGCGACCTCGTCGAGGACGAGCTGGTGCACGTAACCCGTCCCGTTCCGCCGGCCGAGCTGCCGGACGTGAACATTCTTCGCGAGGTGATCAATGGCCTTCGGGCGCTCTAGCCGCAAGAAGCGGCCCGTTGAGCCCGTTACCCTGAAAATCCTGGTGGCGGGCGGCTTCGGAGTGGGTAAGACGACTCTGGTCGGCGCGGTCAGCGAGATCAGGCCGCTGCGTACGGAGGAGAGACTCAGCGAGGCGGGCCGTCCGGTGGACGACCTGGCGGGCGTGGAGGCGAAGACCACCACCACGGTGGCCATGGACTTCGGCCGGATCACGCTGCGCGAGGACCTGGTGCTGTACCTCTTCGGTACCCCGGGGCAGGACCGTTTCTGGTTCCTGTGGGACGAACTGGCCCAGGGCGCGCTGGGGGCCGTCGTGCTCGCGGACACCCGGCGGCTGGAGGACTGCTTCGCGGCGGTCGACTACTTCGAGCGCCGCGCCATCCCGTTCACGGTCGCCGTCAACTGTTTCGAGGGAGCCGACGAGTTCCCCACCGCGACGGTGCAGGCGGCACTGGACCTCGACCCGGAGGTGCCCGTGCTCATGTGCGACGCGCGCGACCGCGGCTCCGTACGGGACGTACTGGTGGCCGTCGTCGAGCATGCCGTGGCCCGCGCGGATCGCGTTCGCGAGCCTGCCGCGACATAGGGCCGCGCGGCCCGTACCCCCGCCGACCGGGCTAGGGGCCATACGTTGTCGGGTGACTGAGCAAGGAGTTTTCTCCCTGCTGTGACGGGCCGTCAAGACTGTTGACGGCGGCCGTTGTCGGCGAGCCACTTGGCGGCGGTCTCCGCCAGCTCGCGGTCGCGGCCCGCCAGCATCATCCGGATCATCTGCACGTCGCCACGGAGCGACCAGGCGGGATGCCCGAAGGTGGCCGGATTGTTCTTCTCGATCAGGAAATGCGCGGGCCAGGCGGTCCCGTACCCGATCAGCGGCAGCGCGGCCGCGTACCTCTTGCGCCCCCGTGCCAGGCCGTAGGCGGTGACCGCGAGCCCGGTCAGTGTGCCGGTCAGATGGACCCAGCGGGTTGCGGCCCTCGAGTGCATCGCCACGTAGTAGGGCCAGAACTCCTCGTACGAATCGAACGTCTGCTGTGACATACGGGCACCGTAATGGCTGGGACCGCAACCGGAAACGGCCGATGCGCGTCGGAGAAGAAGAAGCGGGCGGCCGAGACCCACGGGGGTGGTCCCGGCCGCCCGCTTCAGCGCATCGGCGTCAGTGCCCCGCGACGGACCGCCGGGCCACCGGGAAGTCGAAATAGGTGTCCGGGAACAGCTCGGGCTTGAAGGTGTAGTGCCACCATTCCTCGGCCAGATTCACGAAGCCGACGTCCGTGAGCGTCTTCTTCAGGAATTGCCGATTGGCGCGCTGCGCCCCCTGGATGCGCGGGTCATCGGTGTGGGAGAGCGTGTCGAAGCAGTCGAATCCGGTGCCCATGTCCACGGAGTTGTCCGGGAATCGCTCGGCCGCGGGCGCGTGGCAGGGCACGTGCGGGTCGCCGGGCCGGTACGGCGGGGTCGGCGCGGCGGGCAGCTTCACCAGGGTCAGATCCACCGTGCTGCCGCGGCTGTGCCCGGACTTCTCCGCGATGTAACCGTCCGCGAACAGCCGTGTCTTGTCGACCCGGGGGTAGAACTCGCCCTTCATGGTCTCGTCGTCGAGATCCTTCGCCCACCGTACGAAGTGGTCGACCGCCCGCTGCGGCCGGTAGCAGTCGTACACCTTCAGCGAGTAGCCCCGACGCAGCAGCCGGGTCTGCGCGTCGTGCAGCGCCCGGGCCGCGGGCCGGGTCAGGATGCAGAGCGGCTTGCGGTAGCCGTCCACCGGGACGCCCATGAAGTTGTGGGCGGTGGGGTAGCGCATCTCCTGGATGATCGTCGGATCCACCGAGCTCAGCGCGACGAACTCCTCGGGCGCCTTCGGCTCGGGCCTCGCCAGAGCCGTGGGGGCGGCGGCGGTGACGGCGAGCAGGGTGGCGGCAGCGGCCACCAGGACACGGAAAGCGGAAGCGAAACCTGTCATGAGCACATAATCCAATAGTGCGGGGGAGTCCGCCGGAGGATCGGATACAGTCCGCGCGTGTCCGCCCCCAGGAACAACCCCGAGAAGCCGGCCAAGGACTCCCACTGCGGCAGCTGCGGAGCACCCTACGCCGCAGCCGTCACCTGGCCCCGCACCTGCACCGCCTGCGGCAGAACCGCCTACCGCAATCCGCTGCCGGTCGCCGTGGCCCTCCTCCCCGTCACCGACCGGGACGGCACCGGCCTCGTAGTGATCACCCGCACCATCCCGCCCCACCGCGGCGGCCTCGCACTCCCCGGCGGCTACATCGACCACGACGAGGACTGGAAGCACGCCGTCGTACGGGAACTCGGCGAGGAGACCGGCATCGGAGCCGACGAACGGGACGTCCGCCTCGCCGACGCACTCAGCGCCCCGGACGGCCACCTGCTCCTCTTCGGCCTCCTCCCGGAACGCCCCGCAGCCGCCCTCCCGCCGTCCCGTCCCACCGACGAGACCTCCGGCTTCCGGCTGCTCCGCACACCCACCGAGCTCGCATTCCCGCTGCACACCCGCGCCGTCCGCACGTGGTTCGACGGCGGCTACCGCTGACCGGCTCGACGGCTCCGCCGCACACCACCAACCGGCCTACAACCCGCGCACCCGCACCGGGTACCCCACCAGCCCCTCCTCACCCTCCCGCTCGACCACGACCCGCCCGTCCACCAACCGCGACACGTACCGCTCGACCTCCGCCCGTTCCCAGCCGTCCCCCGCATCCCGGACCACCAGCCCGCCCCCACTGCGCCCCGCCGCCGGAGCCCACACCTCCAGCTCCACACCACCGTCCGCACCCCGCACCGGCAGCACCGAACCCGCCCGCGCCAACACCGGCACCCGCGACAGCGGCGCATCGAGCAACACCTGCCCCGGACCCTCGTACACCTCACCGGTCGCCGTGTCGTACCAACGCCCCCGCGGCAACCGCACTGCCCGGCGATCCGCGCCGCGCTCCAGCACCGGAGCCACCAGCAGAGCGTCACCCAGCAAGAACGCGTCCTCGCACTCCCGCAACGCCCGGTCCCCGGGCGCACGCCACCAGAGCGGCCGCACATACGGGGCGCCGGTCAGCCCGGCCAGCCGCGACAGCGTCACGAAGTACGGGTGCAGCCGCTCCCTCTCCGCCAGCGCGGCCCGGGCGTGCTCCAGCACCCGGGGCCCGAACTCCCACGGCTCCCGCCGCCCCGCGTCGATCGCCGCATGGGTACGGAACAACGGCAGATACGCACCCAGCTGGAACCACCGCAGATACAGCTCCGGCGACGGCGACCCGTCGAACCCGCCCACATCGGGCCCCGAATACGGCACCCCGCACAGCCCCAGCCCCAGCACCAGCGCCAACGAGGCCCGCAGCCCCGGCCAGCCGGTCGCCACATCACCGGACCAGGTGCCCCCGTACCGCTGCATCCCCGCCCAGCCGGAACGCGAGAACAGGAACGGACGCTCCTCGGGCCGCAGCCGGAGCAGCCCCTCGTACCCGGCACGCGCCATCGCGAGCGCGTACACATTGTGGGCCTCGCGGTGATCACCCCCGCGGCCCTCCAGACAGTGCCGCGCCGAACGCGGCAGCGTCGGATCCCCGAACGCCGCGAACGACACCGGCTCGTTCATGTCGTGCCACACACCGGAGAACCCCTGCGCCAGCCGCTCCTCGTACAGACCACCCCACCACTCCCGCACCCGCGGATCGGTGAAGTCCGGGAACACGCACTCGCCCGGCCACACCTCCCCACGCACCACCCGCCCCCGCGCGTCCCGGACGAACGCACCGCGGTCCCCGACCACCGCCCCCGCGTCGAACACCGCGTTCCCCGGCTCCGCCTTCACCGCGGGATCGACGATCGACACCAACCGCACGCCGTCCTCCCGCAACTCCTTCGCCAGGCCCGGCAGATCGGAAAAACGCCCGTGATCGACCGTGAACACCCGGTGCGCGTCGTAGTGGTCGATGTCCAGATGCAGTGCGGACAGGGGCAGCCCCCGCTCCCGGTAGCCGGCGACGACCCGCCGTACCTCCCGCTCACTCCCGAACCCCCACCGGGCGTGCTGCGGACCCAGTGCCCAGGACGGCGGCACCGCCGGGGCACCCGTGAGAGCCGTCCAGCCCTGCAGCACCCGGGCCGGCGTACCCGCCACCACCCAGCAGCGCAACGGCCCCCCGTCCATCCGCACCTCGCACATCCCCGGCCGGTCATGGCCGGAGCCCGCGCCCTCCTCGCCCTCGCGCAGAGTCACCCGCCCCGACCAGGTGTTGTCGTGGAACATCAGATGCGTCCCCGCGTCGCAGACCACGAGCTGCACCGGCATCGTCAGATACAGCGGATCGTCACCGGGCCCGAAGCGCCCACCCGGATCGGTGTTCCACAGCCCGTACACACCGTCCCGCAGCCGCGGCCCCGACGCCCGGCCGCCGAGCCCGAAGAAACGCGCATCCGCCGGAACCTCGGAACGCTGCACCCACCGGGCACCACCACCCGCAACCGGCTCCCACCAGCGCGGCGGCAGCTCGCGCCGGAGCACCACCCCGCCAGGGGTACGCAGCTCCACGGCCCCGTGCCGCGACACCGCGACGGTCAGCCGCTCCGAGACCACCTGCCAGCCGCCGTCCTTGTCCGGCTCCAGCTCGGCCCGCGGATCCGGCTCGGGCGCCGCACCGGGCAGCGCGTACGACGGCAACGCCTCCGCCCCGTCCCAGCCCCAGAACACCGCACCGCCCACCGCCACCCGCACCCGCAACTCCGAACGGGCGAACCGCACCACACCCCCGCCCGGCTCCGGCTCCGCCCCCACCACCAGACCGGGCACGCGCGCCCGCTCCGCACCACGCCGGGGCAGCGCCCGCGCATCCGCACTCCGGCGCCGCAAGGAGGAGCGCACCGCGCGCAGCCCTCGCACCGAACCGACCATCTTCACCGAGCGCACCAGGTCACGACCGTCCATGCAGCTCACCCTGCCATCCGGCGAGGCGGGCGCGGGCTCCGTTCAACTTCCGTTCACCCGTGGCCGGACCACATGTCCGGACACGCGACCATGGGCGGGGAACCCTGGTGCGAAAGACGATCACATGGCATCGTCCGTAAAAGCCGCCTCACGCGCACACCCCAGCACGTGTGCGCGACCCACGCCCATCCCGCGTACCCGTACAGCCAGGGAGCCGCCCCATGACCGCCGCAGCCAACGAAGCCCCCCTCTGGCAGCCAGGCCCCGACCGCATCGCGGCCGCCGCCGTCACCCGCTTCCAGAAGTGGGCGTCCCAGCGCTACGGAGCTCCGGCCGACGGCGGCTACCCGGCTCTGCACCAGTGGTCCGTGGATGAGCTCGACACCTTCTGGAAAGCCGTCGCCGACTGGTTCGACATCCGCTTCTCCACCCCGTACGAGACCGTCATCGCCGACCGCACCATGCCCGGCGCCCAGTGGTTCCCCGGCGCCACCCTCAACTACGCCGAACACGCGCTGCGCACAGCCGAGGACCCCCTGCGCGCGGACGCCCCCGCCCTGCTCCACGTCGACGAGACCCACACCCAGGTCCCCGTCTCCTGGTCCGAACTCCGCCGCCGGGTCGGCTCGCTCGCCGCCGAACTCCGCGCCCTCGGCGTCACACCGGGCGACCGCATCAGCGGCTACCTCCCCAACACGCCCGAGGCCGTCGTCGCCTTCCTCGCCACCGCGGCCGTGGGCGGCGTCTGGACGTCCTGCGCCCCGGACTTCGGCGCCCGCAGCGTCCTCGACCGCTTCCAGCAGGTCGAACCCGTCGTCCTCTTCACGGTCGACGGCTACCGCTACGGCGGCAAGGAACACCACCGCGCCGACACCGTCGCCGAACTGCGCCGCGAGCTCCCCACGCTGCGCGCCGTCGTCCACATCCCGCTGCTGGGAACCGAGGCCCCCGAGGGCGCCCTCGAATGGTCCGCCCTCACTTCCGCGGACACCGAGCCCGTCTTCGAGCAGGTCCCCTTCGACCACCCGCTCTGGGTGCTCTACTCCTCCGGCACCACCGGACTCCCCAAGGCCATCGTCCAGTCCCAGGGCGGCATCCTGCTCGAACACTTCAAGCAGATCGGCCTGCACTGCGACCTCGGCCCCGACGACCGCTTCTTCTGGTACACCTCCACCGGCTGGATGATGTGGAACTTCCTCGTCTCCGGCCTCCTCACCGGCACGACACTCGTGCTGTACGACGGAAGCCCCGGCTACCCGGACGTCAGCGCCCAATGGCGCGTCGCCGAACAGACCGGAGCCACCCTCTTCGGCACCTCGGCCGCCTACGTCATGGCCTGCCGGAAGGCCGGCATCCACCCGGGCCGCGACTTCGACCTCTCCCGCGTCCAGTGCGTCGCCACCACCGGCTCCCCGCTCCCGCCCGACGGCTTCCGCTGGCTTCACGACGAAGTGGACGACGACCTGTGGATCGCCTCCGTCAGCGGCGGCACGGATGTCTGCAGCTGCTTCGCCGGCGCGGTCCCGACCCTTCCCGTACACATCGGCGAACTCCAGGCCCCGTGCCTGGGCACGGACCTCCGGTCCTGGGATTTTGCGGGCAAACCACTCATCGGCGAGGTCGGCGAACTCGTCGTCACCGCGCCCATGCCCTCCATGCCCATCCGCTTCTGGAACGACCCCGACGGCAGTCGCTACCACGACAGCTACTTCGACATGTACCCCGGCGTCTGGCGTCACGGCGACTGGATCACGATCACCGAACACGGCTCGGTCGTCATCCACGGCCGCTCCGACTCCACCCTCAACCGCCAGGGCGTACGGATGGGCTCCGCCGACATCTACGAGGCCGTCGAGCGGCTCCCCGAGATCCGCGAATCCCTCGTCATCGGCCTCGAAGAGCCCGACGGCGGCTACTGGATGCCGCTCTTCGTCCACCTCGCCGACGGAGCGCGGCTCGACGACGCGCTGCGCGACAGCATCAAGCGGACCATCCGGGAGAACCTCTCCCCGCGCCATGTCCCCGACGAGGTCATCGAAGTCCCCGCCATCCCGCACACCCTCACCGGCAAGCGCATCGAGGTCCCGGTCAAGCGCCTCCTGCAGGGCACGCCCCTGGCCAAGGCGGTCAACCCCGGCTCGATCGACAACCTCGAACTCCTCCACTTCTACGAGGAACTCGCCCGCAAGCGTCACTGACCGTCTGCGTTGTCAGTGCCCCTGATTACTCTGAGTGAGCAATGATCGACAGCGCACTGGGGGAGTCATGGCGCACATCAGGAACAACGGAAACAGCAAGCACGGCAGGACAGCGGGGTACAGCCGGTCCGGCGCGTCCATGCGACGCACGCTGCGCCGCGAAGCACCCAGCACTGTCGGTCTCCTGGCCGACGAGCAGGACTTCGCGGCGATGCGGCGCTACCGCACCTTCGCCTTCGACGACCACACCGTCTATCTGCAGGAGGTCGAAACCCTGCTGAAGTCCCTCTCCGCACGGGGCATGCACGCCACGGTCGCTCTCTTCGACCCGGAGGAGTACGCGGAGTTCTGCGCCGAGTCTGGGCTCGCTCCCGACACCCCGGCCAGCCGCAGCCGCTTCACCGCCGAGGTCGCCTCCACCGGCGCCACCGTTGCGTATACCGGACAACCCATCGACACCCTGATCCCGCTCCTGGTCAACCGGGCCGTCCGCCGGGCCACCTGGGAGTACGCCACCATGATCCTGGCCGGCCTCGGCGAATGCGCGGACTGCGGCAAGGACGTCGGCCACGCCGCCTTCGACCGGGCCTCGCACCTCCTGCTCCGCATCCTGGAGACGGCAGGCCCCGGCACCCACCATCTGGTCTGCAGCACTCCCACCGACAACGAGCACCTGCTCGCCGTCCTGCACACCGAGCGCGACGCCACGGGGCCCGCCCGACTCGGATCCGAGGAAGGAGCAGAGTTCGTCACGGTGCTCGCCGTGGGCATCGCCCTCGAAAGGCCCGGGGGAGTCGTGCTCCGTACGAGCAATTCCGGTGCCCAGGACCGGGTGCACGGCTGGCGGCTGACCCGCGGCAACCTGCTCCCGCTCAGCGCCGGCGAGGTCTTCAGCGCCTACTGCACCGACGCCGACACCGGCGAACCGGTCGCCCCGGAGTCACACGTGGAGTACTGCGCCGGCTTCGACCTCGGCGCGGACGAACCGGAATCGCACCACTGACAGGCCGAAGGGGCTCCCCGCACCAACGGCGGGGAGCCCCTTCACCACAGAACGCCGCGGGACCTACTCGCCCGACAGCACCACCTGAGCCGCGACCCGCGCCTCCTCGGCGGAGTCCGCCGCACGTGCGGCGGAAGCGGCACGCTCGCACTGCGCGAGCGTGTACTTCGCCAGCGTGGCACGGACGTAGGGAATGGACGCGGCACCCATCGACAGCGACGTCACACCCAGCCCCGTCAGGACACAGGCCAGCAGCGGATCGGAGGCGGCTTCACCACAGACACCACAGCTCTTGCCCTCGGCCCTGGCCGCCTCCGCCGACAGCGCCACCAGATCGAGCAGCGCGGGCTGCCACGGGTCCTGCAGCCGCGACACCGCACCCACCTGACGGTCGGCGGCGAAGGTGTACTGAGCCAGGTCATTGGTGCCCAGCGAAAGGAACTCCACCTCCCGCAGGATCGAACGCGCCCGCAGTGCGGCGGACGGAATCTCCACCATCGCGCCGCACTTCGCCTGCAGACCGGCCTCACGGCAGGCGTCGGCGAAGGCCCTGGCATCCGCACGGTCCGCCACCATCGGCGCCATGACCTCAAGGTGCACAGGCAGGCCCTGGGCCGCCTTCGACAGCGCGGTCAGCTGGGTACGCAGCACGTCGGGGTGGTCCAGCAGACTCCGCAGTCCGCGCACACCCAGCGCCGGGTTCGGCTCGTCCACCGGAGTCAGGAAGTCCAGCGGCTTGTCGGCCCCGGCATCCAGCACCCGTACGACCACACGCCCTTCGGGGAAGGCCTCCAGCACCGCCCGATAGGCCGCAACCTGCTTCTCCTCGGACGGCGCCTGCTTGCTGTCGTCGAGGAACAGGAATTCGGTACGGAACAGCCCCACGCCCTCCGCGCCGGCCTCGACCGCCGCCGGCACATCGCCGGGCCCGCCGACATTGGCGAGCAGCGGGACCTTGTGGCCGTCGGAGGTCGCACCCGGACCGGACGAAGCCGACAGCGCGGCCTTGCGCGCCGCAGCGGCACTCTCCATCTCCGCACGCTTCTCGGCGCTCGGCTCGACGAAGATCTCACCGGTGCTGCCGTCCACGGCGATGACCGTGCCCTCGGCCAGCTCGCCGGCACCGGGGAGCGCCACCACGGCGGGCACCCCGAGTGCGCGGGCCAGGATCGCGCTGTGGCTGGTCGGCCCGCCCTCCTCGGTCACGAAGCCGAGCACCAGAGCCGGGTCGAGCAGCGCCGTGTCCGCGGGCGCCAGGTCCCGCGCGATCAGCACATAGGGCTCGTCACTGTCCGGCACACCGGGCATCGGCACACCGAGCAGCCGGGCCACGATCCGATTGCGCACGTCGTCGAGGTCGGCAACACGGCCTGCCAGGTACTCCCCGGCGTTGGCGATCAGCGCCCGGTAGGCGGCGAACGCGTCGTAGACGCCACGCTCGGCGGTGCTGCCGACGGCGACACGCCGTTCCACGTCAGCCATCAGCTCGGGGTCCTGCGCCATCATGGCCTGGGCCTCGAGCACATGCTGAGCCTCACCACCGGCCAGGTTCCCGCGCGCGATCAGGTCGGCCGCCACGGCTTCCACGGCCTGGCGAGCGCGCCCCTGTTCGCGCTCGGCCTCCTCGGCGGGGATCTGCTTGGCCGGCGGCTCGAGCACCGCCGTACCCATATGACGCACCTCGCCGATCGCCACCCCATGGCTCACACCGACGCCTCGCAGCGTTGTCTCCATTGCACCCGTCTCCGGTCGTGCGGCGGTCCGTGCCCCCGCGGTGGATATCCAGTCGGCTGTCATCGTTCCGAGTTCGTCACTGCCAGCCGAACAAGGTGTCGCCGACCTTCACGTCGCCGTCCTCGCGGACGTCGGAGAGGGATTCGGCGGTGGCTTCCAGCGCCACGACCGGGCACACGGGCGACTTACCGGCCGCCTCGACGGCCGCAGGGTCCCAGCGCACGATGCCCTGACCGCGCGTGACCGTGTCCCCCTTGTTCACGAGCAGCTCGAAGCCCTCGCCATTGAGCTGAACGGTGTCGATGCCGAGGTGCGTGAGCACCCCGTGCCCGTGCTCGTCCACGACGACGAACGCGTGCGGGTGCAGGGAGACAATGATGCCGTCGACCGGCGATACCGCCTCGGACGGCTCACGCACGGGATCGATGGCGGTTCCAGGACCCACCATCGCGCCGGAGAAGACCGGGTCCGGTACCGCAGCGAGCCCGATGGCACGTCCGGCAAGAGGGGACGTCACAGTGGTCATAGGGAGCCTCCCAGGGGTGGAGCTTGATCGGCGCCGTCACAGCCTGTGGGCGACGGCGTGCTGTTCAGCAGCGTAAATCATAAGAAGTCCCGGTTCCGCCCGAGTCCTGGCGGTTCGCGGCCTTAGAGACGTACCGGAATCGATTTGCCTCGACTCCCGGCGGCCTGTACTGTCGTACTTCTGCCTGACCCCAACGCGACTTTGAGTCGGGGGTCGGCGGCGACTTTTAAGCCCTGACTCTAACCCGGACTCGGCACCTGCATGCCTGCAGGGGCTGGTCAAGGAAAGCGAAAAGGACTGATAGAGTCGGACTCGCCGGAAAGGGAAACGCGAAAGCGAAGAACTGGAAAGCGAAGCAAAACCCCGTTTCGACCGGGAATCGGACACGAAAGAGTCTGATAGAGTCGGAAACGCAAGATCGAAGGGAAAAGCCCGGAGGAAAGCCCGAGAGGGTGAGTACAAAGGAAGCGTCCGTTCCTTGAGAACTCAACAGCGTGCCAAAAGTCAACGCCAGATATGTTGATACCCCGGCCTGCTTCGGCAGGTTGGAGGTTCCTTTGAAAGTCCTACGGGGTCACTGACCCGGTAGGCAATTTACACAGCGAGGACGCTGTGAACGACCGGTCTTATTCCGTCCGGTCGTTCCGCTCTCGTGTTGTGTTGTCCCGATCACGGGAAAACATTCACGGAGAGTTTGATCCTGGCTCAGGACGAACGCTGGCGGCGTGCTTAACACATGCAAGTCGAACGATGAAGCCCTTCGGGGTGGATTAGTGGCGAACGGGTGAGTAACACGTGGGCAATCTGCCCTTCACTCTGGGACAAGCCCTGGAAACGGGGTCTAATACCGGATAACACTCTGTCCCGCATGGGACGGGGTTGAAAGCTCCGGCGGTGAAGGATGAGCCCGCGGCCTATCAGCTTGTTGGTGGGGTGATGGCCTACCAAGGCGACGACGGGTAGCCGGCCTGAGAGGGCGACCGGCCACACTGGGACTGAGACACGGCCCAGACTCCTACGGGAGGCAGCAGTGGGGAATATTGCACAATGGGCGAAAGCCTGATGCAGCGACGCCGCGTGAGGGATGACGGCCTTCGGGTTGTAAACCTCTTTCAGCAGGGAAGAAGCGAGAGTGACGGTACCTGCAGAAGAAGCGCCGGCTAACTACGTGCCAGCAGCCGCGGTAATACGTAGGGCGCAAGCGTTGTCCGGAATTATTGGGCGTAAAGAGCTCGTAGGCGGCTTGTTGCGTCGGTTGTGAAAGCCCGGGGCTTAACCCCGGGTCTGCAGTCGATACGGGCAGGCTAGAGTGTGGTAGGGGAGATCGGAATTCCTGGTGTAGCGGTGAAATGCGCAGATATCAGGAGGAACACCGGTGGCGAAGGCGGATCTCTGGGCCATTACTGACGCTGAGGAGCGAAAGCGTGGGGAGCGAACAGGATTAGATACCCTGGTAGTCCACGCCGTAAACGTTGGGAACTAGGTGTTGGCGACATTCCACGTCGTCGGTGCCGCAGCTAACGCATTAAGTTCCCCGCCTGGGGAGTACGGCCGCAAGGCTAAAACTCAAAGGAATTGACGGGGGCCCGCACAAGCAGCGGAGCATGTGGCTTAATTCGACGCAACGCGAAGAACCTTACCAAGGCTTGACATACACCGGAAAGCATCAGAGATGGTGCCCCCCTTGTGGTCGGTGTACAGGTGGTGCATGGCTGTCGTCAGCTCGTGTCGTGAGATGTTGGGTTAAGTCCCGCAACGAGCGCAACCCTTGTTCTGTGTTGCCAGCATGCCCTTCGGGGTGATGGGGACTCACAGGAGACTGCCGGGGTCAACTCGGAGGAAGGTGGGGACGACGTCAAGTCATCATGCCCCTTATGTCTTGGGCTGCACACGTGCTACAATGGCCGGTACAATGAGCTGCGATGCCGCGAGGCGGAGCGAATCTCAAAAAGCCGGTCTCAGTTCGGATTGGGGTCTGCAACTCGACCCCATGAAGTCGGAGTTGCTAGTAATCGCAGATCAGCATTGCTGCGGTGAATACGTTCCCGGGCCTTGTACACACCGCCCGTCACGTCACGAAAGTCGGTAACACCCGAAGCCGGTGGCCCAACCCCTTGTGGGAGGGAGCTGTCGAAGGTGGGACTGGCGATTGGGACGAAGTCGTAACAAGGTAGCCGTACCGGAAGGTGCGGCTGGATCACCTCCTTTCTAAGGAGCATCTAGATTCCGCAAGGAATCCAGTGCCACTACGTCGGCAAATGTCCGACGGTGGTTGCTCATGGGTGGAACGTTGACTATTCGGCACGGTTCTTCAGGGATCATTAGTACTGCTTCGGCGTGGAACATGAATTCTGGGGGATCGGGTCGGGCACGTTGTTGGGTATCTGAGGGTACGGCCGTATGGTCGCCTTCAGTTGCCGGCCCCGGTAAAGCATCGCTTCGGTGGTGTGTGACGGGTGGCTGGTCGTTGTTTGAGAACTGCACAGTGGACGCGAGCATCTGTGGCCAAGTTTTTAAGGGCGCACGGTGGATGCCTTGGCACCAGGAACCGATGAAGGACGTGGGAGGCCACGATAGGCCCCGGGGAGCTGTCAACCGAGCTTTGATCCGGGGGTGTCCGAATGGGGAAACCCGGCAGTCGTCATGGGCTGTCACCCGCTGCTGAACACATAGGCAGTGTGGAGGGAACGAGGGGAAGTGAAACATCTCAGTACCCTCAGGAAGAGAAAACAACCGTGATTCCGGGAGTAGTGGCGAGCGAAACTGGATGAGGCCAAACCGTATGCGTGTGATACCCGGCAGGGGTTGCGCATGCGGGGTTGTGGGATCTCTCTTTCACGGTCTGCCGGCCGTGAGACGAGTCAGAAACCGTTGATGTAGGCGAAGGACATGCGAAAGGTCCGGCGTAGAGGGTAAGACCCCCGTAGCTGAAACATTGACGGCTCGTTTGAGAGACACCCAAGTAGCACGGGGCCCGAGAAATCCCGTGTGAATCTGGCGGGACCACCCGCTAAGCCTAAATATTCCCTGGTGACCGATAGCGGATAGTACCGTGAGGGAATGGTGAAAAGTACCGCGGGAGCGGAGTGAAATAGTACCTGAAACCGTGTGCCTACAAGCCGTGGGAGCGTCGCTGTATGTGCTTGCACATGCAGTCGTGACTGCGTGCCTTTTGAAGAATGAGCCTGCGAGTTTGCGGTGTGTTGCGAGGTTAACCCGTGTGGGGAAGCCGTAGCGAAAGCGAGTCCGAACAGGGCGTTTCAGTAGCACGCTCAAGACCCGAAGCGGAGTGATCTAGCCATGGGCAGGTTGAAGCGGAGGTAAGACTTCGTGGAGGACCGAACCCACCAGGGTTGAAAACCTGGGGGATGACCTGTGGTTAGGGGTGAAAGGCCAATCAAACTCCGTGATAGCTGGTTCTCCCCGAAATGCATTTAGGTGCAGCGTCGTGTGTTTCTTGCCGGAGGTAGAGCACTGGATAGGCGATGGGCCCTACCGGGTTACTGACCTTAGCCAAACTCCGAATGCCGGTAAGTGAGAGCACGGCAGTGAGACTGTGGGGGATAAGCTCCATGGTCGAGAGGGAAACAGCCCAGAGCATCGACTAAGGCCCCTAAGCGTACGCTAAGTGGGAAAGGATGTGGAGTCGCAGAGACAACCAGGAGGTTGGCTTAGAAGCAGCCACCCTTGAAAGAGTGCGTAATAGCTCACTGGTCAAGTGATTCCGCGCCGACAATGTAGCGGGGCTCAAGCGTACCGCCGAAGTCGTGTCATTCGTACATGTATCCCCAACGGGAGTACGGATGGGTAGGGGAGCGTCGTGTGCCGGGTGAAGCAGCCGCGGAAGCGAGTTGTGGACGGTTCACGAGTGAGAATGCAGGCATGAGTAGCGATACACACGTGAGAAACGTGTGCGCCGATTGACTAAGGGTTCCTGGGTCAAGCTGATCTGCCCAGGGTAAGTCGGGACCTAAGGCGAGGCCGACAGGCGTAGTCGATGGACAACCGGTTGATATTCCGGTACCCGCTTTGAAACGCCCAGTACTGAGCCCATTAATGCTAAGTCCGTGAAGCCGGCCCGATCTCTTCGGAGTTGAGGGTAGTGGTGGAGCCGATGAACCAAGGTGGTAGTAGGTAAGCGATGGGGTGACGCAGGAAGGTAGTCCAGCCCGGGCGGTGGTTGTCCCGGGGTAAGGGTGTAGGACGCACGGTAGGTAAATCCGTCGTGCACATAGTCTGAGACCTGATGCCGAGCCGATTGTGGTGAAGTGGATGATCCTATGCTGTCGAGAAAAGCCTCTAGCGAGTTTCATGGCGGCCCGTACCCTAAACCGACTCAGGTGGTCAGGTAGAGAATACCGAGGCGTTCGGGTGAACTATGGTTAAGGAACTCGGCAAAATGCCCCCGTAACTTCGGGAGAAGGGGGGCCATCACTGGTGAGGAGACTTGCTCTCCGAGCTGGGGGTGGCCGCAGAGACCAGCGAGAAGCGACTGTTTACTAAAAACACAGGTCCGTGCGAAGCCGTAAGGCGATGTATACGGACTGACGCCTGCCCGGTGCTGGAACGTTAAGGGGACCGGTTAGCTGACTTTCGGGTCGGCGAAGCTGAGAACTTAAGCGCCAGTAAACGGCGGTGGTAACTATAACCATCCTAAGGTAGCGAAATTCCTTGTCGGGTAAGTTCCGACCTGCACGAATGGCGTAACGACTTCTCGACTGTCTCAACCATAGGCCCGGTGAAATTGCACTACGAGTAAAGATGCTCGTTTCGCGCAGCAGGACGGAAAGACCCCGGGACCTTTACTACAGTTTGATATTGGTGTTCGGTTCGGCTTGTGTAGGATAGGTGGGAGACTTTGAAGCGGCCACGCCAGTGGTTGTGGAGTCGTCGTTGAAATACCACTCTGGTCGTGCTGGATGTCTAACCTGGGTCCGTGATCCGGATCAGGGACAGTGTCTGATGGGTAGTTTAACTGGGGCGGTTGCCTCCTAAAGAGTAACGGAGGCGCCCAAAGGTTCCCTCAGCCTGGTTGGCAATCAGGTGTTGAGTGTAAGTGCACAAGGGAGCTTGACTGTGAGACCGACGGGTCGAGCAGGGACGAAAGTCGGGACTAGTGATCCGGCAGTGGCTTGTGGAAGCGCTGTCGCTCAACGGATAAAAGGTACCCCGGGGATAACAGGCTGATCTTCCCCAAGAGTCCATATCGACGGGATGGTTTGGCACCTCGATGTCGGCTCGTCGCATCCTGGGGCTGGAGTCGGTCCCAAGGGTTGGGCTGTTCGCCCATTAAAGCGGTACGCGAGCTGGGTTTAGAACGTCGTGAGACAGTTCGGTCCCTATCCGCTGCGCGCGTAGGAATATTGAGAAGGGCTGTCCCTAGTACGAGAGGACCGGGACGGACGAACCTCTGGTGTGCCAGTTGTTCTGCCAAGGGCATGGCTGGTTGGCTACGTTCGGAAAGGATAACCGCTGAAAGCATCTAAGCGGGAAGCCTGCTTCGAGATGAGTATTCCCACCCCCTTTGAGGGGTTAAGGCTCCCAGTAGACGACTGGGTTGATAGGCCAGATGTGGAAGCCCGGTAACGGGTGGAGCTGACTGGTACTAATAGGCCGAGGGCTTGTCCTCAGTTGCTCGCGTCCACTGTGTTAGTTCTGAAATAACGAACGGCCGTGTTTTTCCGGTGTTGGTTAATTTCATAGTGTTTCGGTGGTCATTGCGTTAGGGAAACGCCCGGTTACATTCCGAACCCGGAAGCTAAGCCTTTCAGCGCCGATGGTACTGCAGGGGGGACCCTGTGGGAGAGTAGGACGCCGCCGAACAATCATTGTGGAAAGCCCCGTGCCCTTGTGGCACGGGGCTTTTCTGCGTTCACGAGATCCTTGCGTCACCCCTGTGCATCCGAGAGCGATGGCTGAGGGTAAGGTCAGGGGGCATCATTGGCACGTTCTTCACAGGAGGCCCCCGGGTGGAGGTCCAGGAGACTCGGGTTCAGACGGACCGGGTACTCACCATCCCCAACATCCTCAGCATGGCTCGCCTTGTAGGGGTTCCGCTCTTCCTGTGGCTGATCCTTCGCCCCGTGTTCGGCGGCCCCCAGAGCGACAGCTGGGCCCTGCTGGTGTTGATGCTCAGCGGAATCAGCGACTACCTCGACGGTAAGCTCGCCCGCCGGTGGAACCAGATCAGCAACCTCGGCCGGCTCCTGGATCCTGCTGCGGATCGCCTCTACATTCTCTCGACCCTCGTCGGCCTGACCTGGCGGGAGATCCTGCCGCTGTGGCTCACCGCAGCGCTTGTTGCCCGTGAGCTGATGCTCCTCGTGATGGTCGGAATCCTGCGGCGTCACGGCTATCCGCCGCCCCAGGTGAACTTCCTGGGGAAGGCGGCCACGTTCAACCTGATGTACGCGTTCCCCTTGTTGCTGCTCAGCGACGGAAGTGGTTGGCTTGCATCGCTGGCCGCTATTTTCGGATGGGCGTTCGCAGGTTGGGGTACAACGCTCTATTGGTGGGCAGGGATCCTCTACGTGGTTCAGGTCCGCCGCCTCGTCAAGGCGGATGTAGCAGCCGATTGAGCTCGTTGATGCGGTGCCGCGCAGTGTGGCCGGCCCGCCGCTGATGACCCGGATGGTGCCCCGACGGGCGAAGTCGGCTAGACCGTCGTCTCTTCAAGGAGGACGTTTCCGACATGAAGGCCGTCGTGATGGCTGGCGGCGAAGGCACTCGCCTTCGCCCCATGACCTCAAGCATGCCCAAGCCGCTTCTGCCCGTAGCCAATCGGCCGATCATGGAGCACGTGCTTCGGCTGCTCAAGCGGCACGGGCTGAATGAGACCGTCGTAACGGTCCAGTTTCTTGCCTCGCTGGTCAAGAACTACTTCGGGGACGGCGAAGAGCTCGGGATGGAGCTCAGTTATGCCAACGAGGAGAAACCCCTCGGCACCGCGGGGAGCGTGAAGAATGCCGAGGAAGCACTGAAGGACGACACCTTCCTCGTCATTTCCGGTGATGCACTCACCGACTTCGATCTCACCGATCTCATCGCCTTCCACAAGGAAAAGGGCGGTCTGGTCACGGTGTGTCTGACCCGTGTTCCGAACCCCCTGGAATTCGGCATCACGATTGTGGACGAGGGCGGCCAGGTCGAGCGCTTCCTGGAAAAGCCCACCTGGGGCCAGGTCTTCTCGGACACCGTCAACACCGGCATCTACGTCATGGAGCCCGAGGTATTCGACTATGTCGAAGCCGACGTCTCGGTGGACTGGTCCGGGGATGTCTTCCCTCAGCTCATGAAGGAAGGCAAGCCCATCTACGGCTACATCGCCGAGGGCTACTGGGAGGACGTCGGCACCCACGAGAGCTATGTGAAGGCGCAGGCCGATGTTCTTGAACGCAAGGTCGATGTCGACATCGACGGCTTCGAGATCTCTCCGGGCGTCTGGGTCGCGGAAGGTGCGGAAGTGCATCCCGACGCGGTGTTGCGCGGACCTCTCTACATCGGGGACTACGCAAAGGTCGAAGCTGGTGCGGAGATTCGCGAGCACACAGTCATCGGATCGAACGTCGTCGTCAAGAGCGGCGCGTTCCTGCACAAGGCCGTGGTGCACGACAACGTATACATCGGTCAGCACAGCAATTTGCGCGGATGCGTGATCGGCAAGAATACCGACGTCATGCGGGCGGCCCGTATCGAGGACGGCGCGGTCATCGGGGACGAGTGCCTGATCGGTGAGGAGTCGATCATTCAGGGCAATGTCCGTGTCTACCCGTTCAAGACCGTCGAGGCCGGCGCCTTCGTCAACACCTCGGTGATCTGGGAATCGCGCGGACAGGCTCATCTCTTCGGCGCCCGTGGCGTGTCCGGGATCCTGAATGTCGAGATCACGCCGGAACTGGCGGTCCGGCTCGCCGGCGCCTATGCGACGACCCTGAAGAAGGGCTCGACGGTCACCACCGCACGTGATCACTCCCGCGGTGCCCGTGCCCTGAAGCGAGCGGTGATCTCGGCTCTTCAGGCCAGCGCCATCGATGTCCGGGACCTGGAGAACGTACCGCTGCCCGTCGCGCGCCAGCAGACCGCGCGGGGCAGCGCCGGCGGGATCATGATCCGTACGTCTCCCGGCGTACCCGACTCGGTCGACATCATGTTCATCGACGAGCGGGGAGCGGACCTGTCGCAGGCGCGGCAGCGGAAGCTGGACCGGGTCTACGCACGTCAGGAATACCGCCGTGCCTTCCCGGGCGAAATCGGCGATCTGCACTTCCCGTCCAGTGTCTTCGACTCGTACACCGGATCGCTGCTGCGGAACGTCGACACCGCGGGGATCGCCGATGCGGGGCTCAAAGTGGTCGTCGACGCCTCCAACGGGAGTGCCGGGCTCGTACTCCCGAGTTTGCTGGGGCGGCTCGGTGTCGACGCGTTGACCATCAACCCCGGTCTCGACGAATCACGGCCCACCGAGTCCGCCGAGACCCGGCGCTCCGGACTGGTGCGGCTGGGCGAGATCGTCTCCTCGGCGCGGGCCGCGTTCGGCGTGCGGTTCGACCCGGTGGGTGAGCGGCTTTCCCTGGTCGACGAGCGGGGCAGGATCGTCGAGGACGACCGGGCGCTCCTCGTGATGCTCGACCTCGTGGCGGCCGAGCGGCGCAGCGGGCGGGTGGCGTTGCCGGTCACCACGACACGCGTCGCCGAGCAGGTCGCGGCGTACCACGGCACGCAGGTCGAATGGACGACGACATCGCCCGACGATCTGACGCGTGTGGGACGCGAGGAAGGCACCATCTTCGGTGGAGACGGGCGCGGGGGCTTCATCGTTCCCGAATTCAGCAGTGTCTTCGACGGGTCGGCCGCGTTCGTGAGGCTGCTCGGCCTCGTCGCCAGGACTCAACTCACGCTCAGCCAGATCGATGCCCGCATTCCCCGTGCGCATGTCCTGCGTCGTGACCTCGCCACCCCCTGGGCCGTCAAGGGCCTGGTCATGCGCCGGGTCGTGGAGGCCGCCGGTGACCGCAGCGTCGACACGACGGACGGGGTGCGGGTGGTCGAGGCCGACGGGCGGTGGGTGATGGTGCTGCCGGACCGGGCCGAGGCGGTCACCCATTTGTGGGCCGAGGGGCCGGACGACGCCTCCGCACAGGCGCTGCTGGACGAATGGGCGACGGTCGTGGACAGCGCAGGTCAGTGACGGTTCTTCCGGTGTGTCCGGAGGCGTCCAGCGGCGCATGCGGGCACACCGGTGGGGCCATTCGGCGGTAGCAGCGGCGACGTGCGACGATGTGCGGCATGTCGCAGCAGCCCCCCGATCGGAGTACCGCCTCGCCTCCCGCGCGTCCCGACGCGTCCATGTCGCTGCTGACCAATGTGATGGACCACAGCCTGGACGACGGATACGCCGAGGCATCGGCGCGTCGCAAGGCCGACGGGAGCGCGGACCTGCCCCGTACGCTCAAGTCGAAACTCGGCCTCGCTGCATGTCTGGTGCTCGCGGCCCTCGTCGTCACGCTCGGGGCCGCGGAGGCGCGCGTCTCCGCACCGGTCCTCGCCAAGGAGCGCCAGGAGCTGATCGACCGCATCGACGACGAGACGGCGGCGGCCGACAGCCTCGAGGCGCAGGTGGACAAGCTCCGGGACGACGTGGGCAGGCGCCAGCGCAAGGCGTTGGAGAAGCACGGCGGGGACCAGGGAGAACGGGTGGCGCTGCTCGCCGGGGCGACCCCGGTGGAAGGCCCCGGAGTGAAACTCGTCGTCGACGACGCCAAGGACACCGACCAGGGCGGCGGCGGACCGAGGGAGACCAGCGGATTCGCCGACACCGGGCGGGTCCGCGACCGGGACCTCCAGCGGGTCGTCAACGGGCTGTGGCAGTCCGGCGCGGAGGCGATCGCGATCAACGGGCAGCGTCTGACGGCCCTGTCGGCGATCCGCGCGGCGGGCGACGCCATACTGGTCGACAACAGACCGCTCGTTCCGCCGTACACGGTGCTCGCGGTGGGGAACGGGAAGCGACTCGGCACCGCGTTCCAGGACAGTGCCGACGGTCAGTATCTGCAGGCGCTCAAGGACACCTTCGACATCCGGACGAGCCTGTCCGCGCAGCAGAAGGTGAGCCTTCCGGTCGCGCCGAGCCTGATCGTACGTACAGCAGAGCCTTATAAGGCCGCAGACACCGGCAGTGGTGCGGCAGACACAGGGAAGGGCACATCGTGATCGCCGTACTGGGCCTCGTCGTGGGAGTCGTGGTCGGACTGTTGGTCCGGCCCGAGGTGCCGGCGGTGGTCGAGCCCTATCTCCCGATCGCCGTCGTGGCTGCCCTCGACGCAGTCTTCGGCGGTCTGCGCGCCATGCTCGACGGGATCTTTGTCGACAAGGTGTTCGTCGTGTCGTTCCTTTCGAACGTCGTGGTGGCCGCGCTGATCGTGTTCCTGGGCGACAAGCTGGGCGTCGGAGCGCAGCTGTCCACCGGTGTGGTGGTTGTGCTCGGGATCCGGATCTTCTCCAACGCCGCGGCCATCCGCCGGCACGTCTTCAGGGCCTGAGGCCGATGAGCAACGAAGAACTTCCCGGCGACACGGAGAAGGCCGACGAGCCGACGGCAGGCTCCGCCAAGGAACTCACCGGTCGTCAGCGGCTGATCGCGGGACTGTGGCCGCCGCGGGTGACGCGGGCCCAACTCATCGTCGCGCTACTGCTGTTCGTGCTCGGTCTCGGACTGGCCATTCAGGTGCGGTCCAACAGCGACAACAGCGCACTGCGGGGTGCCCGGCAGGAGGACCTGGTCCGGATCCTCGACGAGCTGGACGACCGGACACAGCGCCTGGAGGACGAGAAGCAGCGGCTGGGCGCTCAGCGCACGGAGCTGGAGAACAGCTCCGACCAGGCCGAGGAGGCGCGTAAGCAGACGGTGGAGAAGGAGCGGCAACTCGGTGTTCTCGCGGGCACCGTGGCGGCGCACGGGCCGGGGATAACGCTCACCGTCAACGACCCCGGGGACGGGGTGAAGGCGGACATGCTGCTCGACGCGCTCCAGGAGCTGCGGGCGGCGGGCGCCGAGGCGATCGAGGTCAACGGGGTGCGCGTGGTGGCCAATACGTACTTCTCCGGTGACGGCGGCAACGTCAGGGTTGACGACCGTAAGATCACCGCGCCGTACGTCTTCGAGGTGATCGGCAAGCCCCAGGATCTGGAGCCGGCGCTGAACATCCCGGGCGGCGTGGTGCAGACACTGGAGAAGGAGCAGGCCACCGTGCAGATCGCGCAGGTCGACGACATCGTCGTGGATGCCTTGCGACCGGCGAAGCAGCCTGACTACGCTCGGTCGTCATCCCCGTGAGGCCGCGGCGCGGAGGGAGCGACGGATACGGGCACGAGGTTGCGGGGGGTCGCCGCATCGTATTGGTGGTGCGTGGTGGAAACTGTCGAGTGGATACGGACGTTGTGAAGATGTCCGGGTCGGCAGGTGTGTTCATTCAGGGTTCGTCCTGCCCCACGGGCGGGTCTATTTCGGTCAAGGGGAATCGCCCGTGAAGTTGTTTGGGAAGTTGTTCGGCAAGAGCGCTCGCGACGAGGCTGCCCGCCATCGCGCACCGCGCCATGGCCAGGCAGACGAGCAGGGCACGGAGCGCCCGCTCTTCCGCGATCAGGTGTCGGGTACGGGCAGTGACAATTCGGGAGCATCCGGCGCGTCGTCTGTTGACCATGCCGGTCCCGGCCGCATAGGTTTCGGAGAATCGCCGACCTCGAGTACGGGTGGAGAGTTCGCCCCCAGGCAGGAGGGTTCGTCCATGCCGGTCTGTACGAGGTGCGGGCATCGCAACGCCGAGGCCAGTCGTTTCTGCTCCAACTGCGGTGCGCCGCTGAAGGGCGGGGTTCCCGAGCGTGCCTCGGAGACGACCTCGACCATCTCCATCTCCGGTCTTGAGGCATACGAGGCGGAGGCCACCGGGCAGACGGCAGTGCCGTCCCTCTCGCCCGAGGCGCAGGCCGCCGTCGATGCCCTTCCGCTCGGCTCGGCGCTCCTGGTGGTGCGTCGCGGTCCGAACTCCGGCAGCCGCTTCCTGCTGGACGGTGAGCTGACCACGGCCGGCCGCCACCCGCAGAGCGACATCTTCCTCGACGACGTGACGGTGTCGAGGCGGCACGTGGAGTTCCGCAGGAGCCCCGACGGCAGCTTCACGGTCGGGGATGTGGGCAGCTTGAACGGCACCTACGTCAACCGTGAGCGCATCGACTCCGTCGCGCTGTCCAACGGCGACGAAGTGCAGATCGGCAAGTACCGGCTGGTCTTCTACGCGAGCCAGCGCGGTATCTGACCCGTCAGGGAAGGTCCATGCTGAGAACACCGACGGGCGGTGCCGTGGCCGGCACCGCCACCGCCGACGACCGCCCGATGAGCATCGGCACGGTGCTCCTGCGGCTGCGGGACGAGTTCCCCGAGGTCACGATCTCCAAGATTCGGTTCCTGGAGGCCGAAGGGCTCGTAGAGCCGCAGCGGACCCCTTCCGGTTATCGCAAGTTCCGTGGCGCCGATGTGGAGCGGTTGGCTCAGGTGCTGCGCATGCAGCGGGACCACTACCTCCCGCTGAAGGTCATCCGTGAGCATCTGGACGCCCTTGCCCGTGGTGAACAGGCCGCCCTGCCCTCCGGGGGCGGCCCGCGGGACCTGACCGACGGTGGCTGGGATGCGGAGCCCGGACGGGCCACTGCGGCCCGGATCGGCCGTGCCGAGCTGCTGGCGGCCGCCGAGGTCACCGAGAGCGACCTCGACGAGTGGGAGTCGTACGGCCTGGTCGTTCCGACCGCCGAGGGCGGTTACGACGCCGAGATGGTCACGGTGGCCAAGCTTGTGGCGGATCTGGGCAGGTTCGGTCTGGAACCGCGTCACCTGCGCGCCATGCGGGCGGCCGCGGATCGTGAGGTCGGGCTCATCGAGCAGGTGGTCGCGCCCTTGCGCCGGCACCGGAATCCGCAGACCAGAGCCCATGCGGAGGCCACTGCGAAAGAGCTTGCGGAGCTGTCCGTGAGGCTCCATTCGGCCCTGGTGCAGAGTGCTCTGCACATCCGGCTCCACTGATCGCGCCGGTGCCCGACTACCCAAACCTGCCGAGCACGTCCTAGGGTTGCTGTGTGAACGAGCTCGACGTTGTGGGTGTCCGGGTGGAAATGCCCTCCAACCAACCGATCGTGCTCCTGCGTGAAGTGGGAGGCGATCGGTACCTCCCCATTTGGATCGGTCCTGGTGAGGCGACCGCGATCGCCTTCGCCCAGCAGGGCATGGCTCCGGCCAGGCCGCTGACCCATGATCTCTTCAAGGACGTGCTCGAGGCCGTCGGCCAGGAGCTCACCGAGGTCCGCATCACGGACCTTCGGGAAGGGGTCTTCTACGCGGAGCTGGTCTTCGCCAGCGGGGTCGAGGTGAGCGCGCGGCCGTCCGACGCCATAGCGCTCGCCCTGCGCACCGGAACGCCGATCTACGGCAGTGACGGGGTGCTCGACGACGCGGGCATCGCGATCCCGGACGAGCAGGAGGATGAGGTGGAGAAATTCCGCGAGTTCCTCGATCAGATCTCTCCGGAGGATTTCGGTACCAACAGTCAGTGACCGTTCTTCGGGGTCGCCGTCAGCGCATTCGGCAAGCCTTTCCCGTTCATGAGACACGGGAAACCACCCTCAGGGTGATTATCACTCGGCGTGCCGAGTGTGGCGATCGTTGACGCACCCCGAGTGACTGCCTACCTTCGAGATGGCAGGTCAAGGACGGAGGTCGGCGTGAGTAGCAGCGGCGACGGTACGGCAGCGGGTGGGCCGTATCCGCAGCAGGGGAGTACAGCCGACCACACCATCATGCAACCGGTTCAACCGGCGGCGGTGGCGGGGGACGGAGTGGCATCGGCCAACGAGATCGGCTACCGCGGGCCGACCGCCTGCGCGGCGGCCGGGATCACCTACCGGCAGCTCGACTACTGGGCGCGCACGGGACTGGTGGAACCGAGCGTGCGTCCGGCGTACGGCTCCGGCACACAGCGGCTCTACAGCTTCCGGGACGTCGTCCTGCTGAAGATCGTGAAGCGCTTCCTGGACACGGGCGTGGCACTCCAGAACATCCGCACCACGGTGCAGCATCTGCGGGCCCGCGGATTCCAGGACCTTGAGCGGATGACGCTGATGAGCGACGGGGCGACGGTCTACGAGTGTTCCTCGCCCGACGAGGTCGTCAGCCTGCTCCAGGGCGGCCAGGGGGTCTTCGGCATCGCGGTGGGTGTGGTGTGGCAGGACGTCGACGTCGCCCTCTCGCAGCTGCACGGCGAGCGGGTGGACACCGGCGAGACCCTCATCGGGAACAATCCCACCGATGAGCTCGCGCGGCGGCGCAACCGCGCCGGCTGACGCGGCCGCCGGTTCGGGCGCGGCGATTGTCAGTGCCGTAGGGCAGCATCGATTGATGTGAGAGCCGCGCCCACCATCCTGCATCTGGACATGGATGCCTTCTACGCCTCTGCCGAGCAGGCGGCGAAGCCGAGCCTGCGCGGCAAGCCGGTCGTGGTGGGCGGTCTGGGGCCGCGCGGGGTTGTCGCCACCGCGTCGTACGAGGCGCGTCGCTTCGGGGTGCACTCGGCGATGCCCACGGCGCAGGCGCGGCGGCTGGCGCCCAACGCGGCCTATCTGGTGCCCCGCTTCCAGCTGTACCGGACGGTGAGCGACCAGGTGATGGAGCTGCTCGCGCGGCTTTCCCCGCTGGTGGAGCCCCTCAGCCTGGACGAGGCCTTCGTGGACCTGGAGGCCGGAGGGACCGCCGATGACACGGCTTCGGCACTGGAGATCGGTGAGCAGCTGCGTACGGCCATCAAGGCGGTCACCGGGCTCAGCGGTTCGGTCGGGCTCGCCGGTTCCAAGATGCTGGCCAAGATCGCTTCGGAGGAGGCGAAACCGAACGGTCTGCTGCTCATAGAGCCCGGCACGGAGCGGGAGCTGCTCGCACCCATGTCGGTACGGATTCTCCCCGGCGTCGGGCCCGCGACGGCGGACCATCTGCGCCGCGCCGGGATGACGACGGTCGACGACCTGGTGGAGGCGGGTGAGGACGAGCTCGTACGGCTGCTGGGGAAGGCCCACGGCGGCTCGCTCCACCGTATGGCGTTCGGGTACGACGACCGGCCGGTGGTCGCGGAGCGGGACGCCAAATCGGTGTCGGTCGAGGACACCTTCGACGCCGATCTGCACGACCGGGTGCGGATCAGGACGGAGGTCGAGCGGCTGGCCGACCGATGTGTCCAGCGGTTGCGGGGCGCGGGGCGGTCCGGGCGGACGGTGGTGCTGAAGGTGCGCCGGTACGACTTCTCGACGCTCACGAGGTCCGAGACGCTCCGCGGGCCCACGGACGACCCCTCGGTGGTCCGTGAGGCCGCCGCACGGCTCCTGGAGGCCGTGGACACCACTGGAGGCGTCCGGCTCCTCGGAGTGGGCGTGACGGGGCTTGCCGACTACACGCAGGAGGATCTCTTCGCCCAGGCCGCCGGTGAGCAGACCGCAGTCGAGGAATCGGCCGGGGGGACGACACCGGCGGGGGACGACGGGGCCGAGCTGCCGGGCGATCCCCGGGCGGAGGCCCCGGAGACCGCCGAGCAGCGCGCCGCACGGCGGTGGCCCGCCGGACATGACGTACGCCATGACGTGTACGGCCATGGCTGGGTCCAGGGCAGCGGCGTCGGCCGGGTGACCGTGCGGTTCGAGGAGCCCGAGTCGGCGCCAGGCCGGGTGCGTACGTTCCGGATCGACGACCCGGAACTCCAGCCGGCCGATCCGCTGCCGTTGGTGCGGGACCCGGTGGACTACTCGTCCTGGCCGGCCAGTCTGCCGAAGTCCCTGTCCGGGCCGGTCTCCTCGGGCGGGGAGTCCAGACCGTAGTGCCGGTAGAGCTGGAGTTCCTGTTCCGGTGAGAGATGGCGGCCGACGCCGAAGTCGGGCGCGTCCTTGATCAGCGCTCGGTCGAAGGGGATGCGGAGCGTGTCCTCCACGAATTCGCTGGGTTCCAGCGGGACGAAGGCGTCCCGGCTGAAGAGTCCGGTGCGTACGGCTGCCCACTCGGGCACACCGGTCGCGTCGTCGAGATACACCTCGTCCACGGTTCCGATCTTGGTGCCCTTGCGGTCGAACGCCTTGCGGCCGATCAGGCTGCGCGGATCGATGTCGGTCTGCACGGTCCCTCCCACTGGTCGCGGCTACTCCACAAGCACTACAAAAAGGCAGATCCGGGTGGTTGGCCACTCGAGAAATCAGCCACGAACCCCGCTGGTAGGCTGGTGATGGCTGCTGACCCCGTGCGGGAGAGTCCTCCGGAGCTGATCCGAAGGCGCCGAAGGAGCAAATCCTCCCCGGAATCTCTCAGGCCCCCGTACCGCACGGACGAGGTCACTCTGGAAAGCAGGGCGGGTATCGTGCGGCCGAGTGCCGGTGCGAGTCCCTTCCTCACCGACGGTGAAAGCCGGTACGCCGCAGGGCGCGCCGGTGAAGCTCTCAGGTTGAGATGACAGAGGGGGAGGCCGTTCGGGCACCCGCGCCGTGGTGCCCCTCGCAGGTCGTGACAGACCAGGAGGCCTCCACCATGACCCCCCGTCGCACTCCGCTCTCCCAGCTGGAGCAGGGCATTCCGTTCGAGCATCGCCATATCGGACCCGATGCCGAGGCGCAGTCGAAGATGCTCGCCCAGGTCGGTTACGGCTCGCTGGACGAGCTCACCGCGGCCGCGGTGCCCGATGTCATCAAGAGCGCGGAGGCACTCGGGCTGCCGGCCGCACGCACCGAGGCCGAGGTCCTCGCCGAGCTGCGCGACCTCGCGGACCGCAACCAGGTGCTGGCCCCGATGATCGGGCTCGGCTACTACGGCACCTTCACCCCGCCGGTGATCCTGCGCAACGTCATGGAGAACCCCGCCTGGTACACGGCCTACACGCCGTACCAGCCGGAGATCTCGCAGGGCCGCCTGGAGGCGCTGCTCAACTTCCAGACCATGGTCGCCGAGCTGACCGGGCTGCCCACCTCCGGCGCCTCGCTGCTCGACGAGGGCACCGCGGCTGCCGAGGCCATGGCGCTCTCCCGGCGCGTCGGCAAGGTGAAGGACGGTGTCTTCCTGGTCGACGCCGACGCCCTGCCGCAGACGATCGCGGTCATCGAGACCCGCGCCGAGCCGACCGGTGTCGAGGTCGTCGTCGCCGACCTGTCCGACGGCATCCCGGCGGAGATCGCCGAGCGCGGTGTCTTCGGCGTGCTGGTGCAGTACCCGGGCGCCTCCGGAGCTGTCCGGGACATCAAGCCCGTCATCGAGCAGGCCCACGGGCTGGGTGCGATCGTCACGGTCGCCGCCGACCTGCTCGCCCTGACCCTGCTCACCTCGCCCGGTGACCTGGGCGCGGACATCGCGGTCGGCACCACGCAGCGCTTCGGTGTGCCGATGGGCTTCGGCGGACCGCACGCCGGATTCATGGCCGTACGTGAGAAGTTCGCCCGCAGCCTTCCCGGCCGCCTCGTCGGTGTCTCCGTCGACGCGGACGGCAACAAGGCCTACCGGCTGGCCCTGCAGACCCGCGAGCAGCACATCCGCCGCGAGAAGGCCACCAGCAACATCTGTACCGCCCAGGTGCTGCTCGCCGTCATGGCCGGAATGTACGCCGTCTACCACGGCCCGGACGGGCTGCGGACGATCGCCCGGCGTACCCACCGTTACGCGACGATCCTGGCCGAGGGCCTGCGCGCCGCCGGGGTCGACGTCGTGACCGGCGCCTACTTCGACACTCTCACCGTGCGCGTCCCGGGCAGGGCCGCGGAGACCGTCGCCGCCGCCCGCGAGTGTGGGGTCAACCTGCGGCTCGTCGACGCCGACCTGGTCTCCCTCGCCTGCGACGAGACCACCACGCGTGCGCAGATCGCCGCCGTCTGGGCCGCCTTCGGCGCCGACGGGGACATCGAGGCGCTGGACGCCACCGCTGCCGACGCGCTTCCCGAGGGTCTGCTGCGCACCGACGAGATCCTCACCCACCCGGTCTTCCACCAGCACCGCTCCGAGACCGCGATGCTGCGCTACCTGCGCAGGCTCGCCGACCGGGACTACGCGCTGGACCGCGGCATGATCCCGCTCGGCTCCTGCACCATGAAGCTGAACGCGACCACCGAGATGGAGTCGATCACCTGGCCCGAGTTCGGCGCGCTGCACCCCTTCGCTCCGGCCGAGCAGGCGCAGGGCTTCCTCACCCTCATCCGCGAGCTGGAGGAGCGCCTCGCCGAGGTCACCGGGTACGACGCGGTCTCCATCCAGCCGAACGCGGGCTCGCAGGGCGAGTTCGCGGGCCTGCTGGCCGTGCGGGCGTACCACCGGGCCAACGGCGACGAGCAGCGCACCGTCTGCCTCATCCCGTCCTCCGCGCACGGCACCAACGCGGCCAGCGCCGTCATGGCCGGCATGAAGGTCGTCGTGGTCAAGACCGCCGACGACGGCGAGGTGGACATAGAGGACCTCCGCGCCAAGATCGAGAAGCACCGCGACGAGCTCGCCGTGCTCATGATCACGTACCCGTCGACGCACGGTGTGTTCGAGGAGCACGTCGCCGACATCTGCGCCGAGGTGCACGACGCCGGCGGTCAGGTGTACGTCGACGGTGCCAACCTCAACGCGCTGGTGGGCCTCGCCAGGCCGGGCCGGTTCGGCGGCGACGTCTCGCACCTGAACCTGCACAAGACCTTCTGCATCCCGCACGGCGGCGGCGGCCCCGGCGTCGGCCCGGTCGGCGTGCGCGCGCACCTCGCGCCGTACCTGCCGAACCACCCGCTGCAGCCCGCCGCGGGCCCCGAGACCGGTGTCGGACCGATCTCGGCCGCTCCGTGGGGCTCGGCCGGTATTCTCCCCATCTCCTGGGCGTACGTACGCCTGATGGGCGGGGAGGGCCTGAAGCGTGCGACGCAGGTCGCCGTGCTCGCGGCCAACTACATCGCCAAGCGTCTGGAACCGCACTACCCGATCCTGTACAACGGCCCGGCCGGTCTGGTCGCGCACGAGTGCATCGTGGACCTGCGGCCGATCTCCAAGGCCACCGGCGTCAGCGTCGACGACATCGCCAAGCGTCTGATCGACTACGGCTTCCACTCGCCGACCATGTCGTTCCCGGTCGCCGGGACGCTGATGATCGAGCCGACCGAGAGCGAGAACCTCGCGGAGCTCGACCGGTTCTGCGACACGATGATCGCCATTCGCGGCGAGGTCGAGAAGGTGGCCTCCGGCGAATGGAGCATGGACGACAACCCGCTGCACAACGCTCCGCACACGGCGGCGATGCTGGGCGGGGAGTGGAAGCACGAGTACAGCCGTGAGGTGGCGGTCTTCCCGGCCGGAGTCTCGGCCGCCGACAAGTACTGGCCGCCGGTGCGCCGGATCGACGGTGCCTTCGGTGACCGTAACCTCGTCTGCTCCTGCCCGCCGCTGGACGAGTACGACAGCTGAGTCATGAGCGTCACCGCGTGACGCGGTCATGCGTCGGGGCCGGTTCGGAGGATTCTCCGGGCCGGCCCCAGCTCGTACCGGCCGCGATCAGGCGGCCCTCATCACCCGATCGGTGCCCAGGGGCCGGTGCGGAGCGATGATCTGGCCGTCCGGGAGCAGCTCACCGGTGTCCTCGAAGAGCAGGACTCCGTTGCACAGCAGGCTCCAGCCCTGTTCCGGGTGGTGCGCCGTCAGGCGTGCGGCTTCCCGGTCGGCTGAGTCGGCGGTCGGGCATGGTGGCTGATGCTGGCACATGGCTGGGTTCTTTCGCTGCGTTGTAGTGAATGTCCTGCGGCTGGATGAGGTGTTCATGGCCGCCCCCCGTATCGATCGGTCCGGTCCCAGTGTTGCCCCACGGGCGTCAATCCGCAGGGATTTCGCAGCAGCACTTCCCCTTACTCGAAGGACGCATCACCCGCGCGGACGGTTCACCGCAACTGCACTGTCCCTTCGGGTGGTTCGGGGTGGCCGGACCGGGCTAGTCCGGACGGGCATCGAAGTGCGCCCCCTCAGCGCTGTGCCCCGCCACGGGCTTGAGTTCTAGTAGTCGTTGCAACACCCCAGTTCAGGGGATGCAATGGACTTCCAGATCCGCAAAGAACGCTTGAGGCAAGGGCCCAAGAAGCTGTACCGGGAACGGGAGGCGTACTTCGCGCTCATGAAGCAGGGCGTGAGCAACACGGAGGCCTGCCGAATCGTCGGAATCAACCGGCGCACGGGCAAACGATGGCGGCATGGCTACCAGATCGCAGGCAGGAAGTGGGTGCCCCCGACCAGGGTGGTTCCCACTTCCGGGCCGTCGCGCTACCTGCGAGAAGCAGACCGGATCCACATAGCCGAGCGGCTGAGGGAGAAGGCATCGATACGGGTCATCGCGGCTGAACTGGGACGTAGTCCTTCGACTGTCAGCCGCGAGATCAGACGCAACCGGCATCCAGAAGAGCGGCCAGTACCGCCCGTTCGCAGCTGCGGCCCGAGCCGGGGCTGGCAGGCCCCGGCCGAAGCCGGGGAAGATCGGTCAGAACCCGGAGCTGCGGGAGTACATCCAGGACCGCCCGGGCAGGCGCTGGAGCCCGGAGCAGATGGTCCAGCACCTGCACCGCGACTTTCCCGACCGTCCGGAGATGCACGTGGTCCACGAGACCATCTACCAGGCCCTCTACGTCCAAGGCCGCGGAGAACTCCGACGGGAACTGACCAAGGCTCTGCGTACAGGACGCGCCCGTCGCAAGCCCCGCCGCCAAGCCCAGCAGCGTAATCCCCGCTACTCGGCCCCCATGGTGATGATCAGCGACGCCCGGCCGAGGCCGCTGACCGGGCCGTCCCCGGCCACGGGGAGGGAGACTTGATCATCGGCAGGACAGCGGGTCAGCCACTGGCACACTGGTGGAGCGGACCACCCGATACGTGATGCTCGTCCACCTGCCCCACGGTCGCGGCACTGAGCTCGTGCGCGATGCCCTCCTGGAGACCGTCCAGGTCCTGCCGACACACGTGAAACGGTCGTTGACCTGGGACCAAGGCAGTGAAATGGGCCGCCATCACGAGTTCGCAATCGCGGTCGGCATGCCTGTCTACTTCTGCGACCCTGCCAGCCCCTGGCAGGGTCGCAGAAGTAGAACACCTATGGGTGCAGTCTTGGCGGGCTGAACTTCTCCGACGGGAGGTGTTCGGCGGGACCGTCGGGTGACTCGGAGAACAACGGCCTGCTCCGGCAGTACTTCCCCAAAGGCACCGACCTGTCCGGGCACACCCGGGAGCATCTGGACGCCGTGGCCACCGGGCTGAACAGCCGACCACGCAAGACGCTCGGCTGGGAAACCCCAGCCGAGCGCCTACATGGACTGCTCACGGCCTGATCACCCGACCGCGTGTTGCAACGACTCCTGGAATTCGCCGGGTGGTGGCGGGGCACAGCGTTCTGATGCGGGGGCCGGTTCTCAGGCCGGTGATCCGAGCAGGGGGCCGGGGCCGGGGGGGATGCGCAGCGTCATCACGCGGAGGAGATCGGCGACCCGGTGCGGGCGGTGTGCCGCGATACCCGGTGGGGCGGGAGCCAGCGGAACCAGCAGATCGGCAGGGGCGAGCGTCCCGCCGGAGGCGTCGGCCTCGACGTCGCTGTGCAGCCACAGCGCCAGCATGTAGAGCTCCGGGATGGACAGCAGCCGCGGCTGGTAGGGCGTTGTGGCCGTCTCGGCCTGGCGCAGGGCGAGTTCGGTCGAGGCGATGTAGGGGCCCTCGAAGAAGTGCGAGAAGGTCCAGCCGTCCGGAGTGAGCATGGTGTCCGCCGCGGCGACGGCCTGCTCCGAGCTGTGGATCAGGAACCGCCACGCGGCGAGTCGGGTGGCGGGAGCGAGCCCGCCCGGCCCGATCCGGTCCAGTACATGGACGGGGAGCGGAAGTTCGGGGCTCAGTGGTCCCTCGGCCGACCGGAGGGCGGGCGTGCGGGCTTCGCGGACCGCGGTGGGTGAACCGAGTGCCGCGAGAACGCTGCGCAGAGCGGGCGCGGGAGCCGGGGGAACATGCAGCGGCATAGTGGGTCGCCTCTCACTTCGGAGACACGGTGGTGCGTGGGCGGGTGCAGACGGCGCTGTCGGCATGCGGGGCCAGAGGAGGCCGGTGACTGGGCCGGTGCGTCAACTCTCTGCCTCGTCCGCGGAGTTTATACGACACGTGTTCACGCGGTGATTCCACTAGCCGTCGCAGGTATTGCCGACAAGGCCGTATCGAGACTTTATTATGCGGAGAATCTGCTGATTTTGCGTCAGCGGCGCAGCCGCCGCCTGGGATTTTTCCCGGGCGCGGACGGCCGAAACGCGACGGTATTCACCGCGCGCCGGGCGGGGAAACCTGCTCCGCATCATGCCCATGGAATGTGCCCCGGGCGGCCGCACTCAGATTACTGGGTCCGTGGCGTTCGCAGGGGCGTTATGGATCACCGGCCTGGGCATTATCGATCGTGACGCGAGCGGCCTGGGCCGCGGGCCGCCCACTGAGGGAGGGACGCTTCGATGGGGGAGAAGGTCGTGGCGGGCGCCTTTGACCTGTCCGATCGGCAGGGGTACCGGAAGAAGCTCCACCAGTGCCTGGAGGGACTGGAGCGGCTTCTGGCGGAACGGAGGTTCGACCGGCCGCGCAACCTCATGGGCGTGGAGATCGAGCTGAATCTCGCGGGTGCCGACGGCATGCCGAAGATGATGAATGGGGAGGTCCTCCCGCGCATCGCGAGCCGTGATTTCCAGACCGAACTCGGGATGTTCAATTTGGAAGTGAACATAGTCCCGCACCGTCTGGACGGACGCGTTTTCGATCAGTTGGCCGAGGAGCTCAGGACCGGGCTCGGATATGCCCACCGGAAGGCGGGCGAGGTCGATGCCGGGATCATGATGATCGGTATTCTGCCCACCCTGCGCCGCGAGGACCTCGTCGTGGCGAACCTCTCGGACGCGGACCGCTACACACTGCTGAACGATCAAATGGTGGCTGCGCGGGGCGAGGATTTCTCCCTCGATATCCAGGGCGTGGAGCGATTGGTGTGCACCTCCGCCTCGATCACCCCCGAGGCCGCCTGCACCTCGGTCCAGCTCCATCTGCAGGTGACACCGGCGCGATTCGCGGCCGTGTGGAACGCCGCCCAGGCCATCGCCGGGGTCCAGATCGCACTGGGGGCCAACTCGCCCTTCCTGTTCGGCAGGGAGCTGTGGCGGGAATCGCGGCCGCCGCTCTTCCAGCAGGCCACCGACACCCGGCCGCCCGAACTCCAGAACCAGGGAGTACGGCCCAGGACCTGGTTCGGTGAGCGGTGGGTCGGCTCGGCGTACGAGCTCTTCGAGGAGAACCTGCGTTACTTTCCGCCGCTGCTCCCGATGTGCGACGAGGAGGATCCGCTGCGGGTCCTCGACGAAGGCGGGGTGCCGCGGTTGCAGGAACTGGTGCTCCACAACGGTACCGTCTACCGCTGGAACCGGCCCGTGTACGGACTGGCCGACGGAGTACCCCATCTGCGGGTGGAGAACCGGGTCCTGCCCGCCGGCCCCACCGTCACCGATGTGATCGCCAACGCGGCGCTCTACTACGGGCTCGTGCGGGCGCTCGCCGAGGAGGCCCGTCCGGTGTGGACCCGGCTGCCGTTCGCCGCGGCGGCGGAGAACTTCGACACCGCGTGCCGCCTGGGCATCGACGCGGAGCTGATCTGGCCACGTCCCGGCCGCGCGGGCGGGCTGACCCGGATGCCGGCCGTCAAGCTCGTACGGGACGAACTGCTGCCGCTGGCCGCCGCGGGGCTCGACGCCTGGAACATCGAGCCCGCGGACCGCGACCGCTACCTCGGGGTCATCGAGGAGCGCTGCAAGCGACGGGTGAACGGAGCGTCCTGGCAGGCGGACACCTACCACCGGGCGCGGGAGGCCGGGCTCGACCGGCACGCGGCGCTCGCCGCGACCACCCGGTGGTACGCCGAACTGATGCACAGCGGGGAGCCCGTGCACAGCTGGCCGACGGGTGCCCCCAAGCCGTGAGCCCGCGGTTACTGCTGGGTGGCGTGACTGCTCTGACCGGCCGTCATGACGGCCTGCAGGATCACTGCCTGGATCTCGGCCGGGTCGATGACCTGGTAGCCCCCGCCGCCGGTCACCTTCGCTATCTCGTTCACCTCCTCGCGGTCGGCCTCGGGACCGACCGCGATGGCGAGCAGTGGCACCGGACGCTCCGGATCGGCGATCCGCTTCAGCTCAGCGATCAGGGCGCTGCGGGAGATGGAGAGGTTGTCCTGGTTCGATCCGTCGGTGAGGATCACGACCGCGTTGAACTTGCCCTTCACATAGGTCGCCTGGGCATCCTTGTAGGCGGCCAGCATCGTGTCGTACAGACCGGTCGCGCCGCCCGGCACGGGCTTCAGCGCCGCGAAGGCCGTGGTGAGCTTCTCGCGGTGGGTGCCGCCGCCCTTCGCCGGATCACCCAGCCGGGCGGCCGGCACCAGTCTGCGGTAGTCCTTGTCGCCGTCGAGCGCGGTGGCGAACTCCCAGAGCCCGATCTCGTCGTTCGGGGTGAACTGGTTGAGGGCCTGGATCAGGGACGCCTTGGTGACATCCATCCTGGACTGGTTGCGCCCCGGGACGATCGTGGCCATCGACCCCGACGCGTCGACGACCGTGGTCAGCCGGGCGCTCTGCACCGTGATCGTCCACATGCCCAGGGTCTGCTGGAGCTCTTCGGCGGTCGGTGCGGCGGCGGCCGCGGTGGCGTACGGCTGGGGCTTCTTGCCGCCCGCCGGTGCGACCACCGACTCGGCGGCTGTGCCGTCGACGTTTCTGAAGCCGTGCTTCTCCAGCGTGGCCTGCGAAGAGGGTTCGTCCAGCAGCGTCCTGAACCGCAGAGCCGCGCGGCTCTCGGACGTGCTCATGCTGGTCTCGTCGACCAGCGTGTACGGATAGTTGAGGAGCGGTGTGCCGTCCTTGGGGTAGAAGAGGTCGAGCTTTCCGCCGCCGGTCGACTCCGCGTTGTGGGCGAACGCCGCCTGCTCGGAGAGGAGCACCGCCTGGTTGCGCTCCGGGTTGCCTTGTTCGGCGCCCGAATCGCTCTGTGCCAGTGTTTCCAGCACCTGGGTGTCACCGTCCGACATGCGTTGCGCGAGCAGCTTGGCGGTCGCCGCGACCCTGGTGTCGCTGTCTCCGCCCTGCTTCTCGGACGACGCACCGATGCCGGCGAGCGCCAGCAGACCGGTGGCGCTGCGTGCGGGGTCGGCCGAGCCGAGGCGCACCTTGTCCGAATCCATGGTCGCGGCCGTCAACTCCGCCCAGGAGTACTTCTTCTTCGGCCAGCCGAGACTCTTGGCCGCGGACGGCACCATGGCCATGGTCACGGGGGAGGACGCGATGGAGTCGCCCGGTGTGACCGGGACGCCGTCACCGGAGCCCTTGGCCCGGTCGGGCCAGAGGTCGGAGTCGGGCAGCCAGATCTGGAAGTCCGGGGTACGGGTGTCGCTGGTGAGGGAGTTGGCGACCTTGTAGGAGTCGCGGGCGGTCACCGTCACGTACAGGCAGCGACCGTCGGACCGCACCTCGTCCTTGCGCGCCTTGTCGGCGACGGCGCGAACGGCGGGGGCGATGTCCGGGGAGGCCACCATGGACAGGCGTACGGCGGAGTCCTCGCAGCTCTTCGAGAACGACAGCAGACCGCCCTGCGCCGCGACGGCCGTTCCCGCCGCCACCGCGAGGACGAGCATGGTCGCGATCGCAACAGTGCGCCGACGGCGCGGCGGTGATTCGTCCCCGCTTGCGTCCCTGGCGTAGTCGTCGGGCAAGCTGTGACGTCCCATGTCGGTGGTGCCCCTCCTTGAGGATGAACAAGGAAAAGGGGGACCACACCATCGGCAATGGTGGTTGTCCCCCGGCCTGTCACGCATGATCTTCGTACCTGCATTCGAGACCCTAGCCGGACGGGGAGCAGGATGGGGTGTGAATGCACAACTGAAGGCAGGTGTACAGGTGGAGGCGGGGCGTGTGGCTGATTCTTTCCCCCAAGAGGTTGTTTCGCGACGGATTCTTCGGTCCGAAACGGTCCTCGTGCTGGCTCTCTCGTTGGGTGCCAGCGGGGTGTCTGCCCTGATCAGTTTTGTCGGGTCACTGACGAAACCAGGGGGTTTGAAGGATCAGGCCGCGACGCTCAACAGCTCGTACGCGCCGGGGCGTCCATGGCTGGATCTCGCCTGGCAACTCTTCGGTATCACGACGGCCCTGGTGCCCGTCGCCCTGGTCGCGCATCTGCTCATCCGGGAGGGGGCCGGCCTGCGGGCCATCGGTTTCGACCGCACCAGGCCGTGGCCGGACCTGGGGCGCGGCACGATGGTCGCGGCGGGCATCGGAAGCGCCGGCCTCGCCTTCTATCTGGTGGCCCGGGCTGCCGGGTTCAATCTGACCGTGGTCCCGGAATCACTGCCCGATGTGTGGTGGAAATTCCCGGTCCTGATCCTGTCCGCGATCCAGAACTCCGTCGTCGAGGAAGTGATCGTCGTCGGATATCTGCTGCGCAGACTGGGGCAGTTGGGGTGGACGCCGATGGCGGCTCTGGTCGCCAGTTCGGTGCTGCGTGGTTCGTACCACCTGTATCAGGGGATCGGCGGCTTCATCGGCAACATGGTGATGGGCGTCGTCTTCGTGTTGCTGTACCGGCGCTGGGGGCGGGTCGGGCCGCTGGTCGCGGCGCATGCGCTGCTGGACATCGGGGCGTTCGTCGGATACGCCCTGCTGGCGGGGAAGGTGGGCTGGCTGCCCACGCCGTGAGGGACGGGTCGGGCGCAGGGGGAGTGGAGAAGTGGTCCATGCGCCCCGCGCCGTCGTCCGAGGGGTCAGAGTGCCGTGAGCAGTTCGCCGTCGATGACCGTCACGGCGTCGCCGGTCAGCAGGGTACGGTCGCCGCGAAGCGAGGTCCGGACCAGACCGGAACGGGCGGAGGCCTGCAGTCCGGTCAGATCGTCACGGCCGAACCGGGCCGACCAGAAAGGTGCCAGCGCGGTGTGGGCGCTGCCGGTCACGGGGTCCTCGTCGATCCCGACACGCGGGAAGAAGCCGCGCGAGACGAAGTCGTAGCCGCGGGCCGGGTCCTCCGCGGCGGCCGTGGCGATGACACCCCGCCGGGAGACGTCGGCCAGCCTGGCGAGGTCGGGGGTCAGCCCTCGTACGGTCGCCTCGTCGGACAGTTCGACGACCAGGTCGCCGATGTGCGGGCCGGTGTCGTGGACGGAGAGCGGTTCGGCGCCCAGAGCGGCGGCCAGCCCGGTCGGGGTGGCCTCCGGAGTCAGCGGGGACGTGGGGAAGTCGAGGGTGATCGCACCGTCCGGGCGGGCGGTCGCGGTGAGGATCCCGCACCGGGTCGCGAAACGCATCGTGCCGCTCGCCGTCCCGGTGGTGTGAAGGACATGCGCGGTGGCGAGGGTGGCATGCCCGCACATGTCGACCTCCGTGATCGGGGTGAACCAGCGAAGTGCCCAGTCGGCCTCGCCGCCCGGGGGCAGCGGGTGGGTGAAGGCGGTCTCGGAGAGATTCAGTTCCATGGCGATCCGCTGGAGCCGGTCGTCGTCGGCGAAGGTGTCGGAATCCAGGACCAGGACTCCCGCCGGGTTGCCGGTGAAGGGGCGGTCGGTGAACGTGTCGACGATTCGAATCCTCATGACGCGACCTTACGTATGGTGCAGAGCCGTGTGCCAAGGCCAATTCTGTGTCGCTGGACCTCTGCGCCATCGGCCCTGGAACGCCGACCGGCGAACGGTGTCGGTGGCACCCGATACGGTCCGCGTATCGGACCGAGGAGGGCCTGCCCCATGGGAACCAGGTGGAGCTTGACGATCGACTGCGCGCAACCGGCGAGGCTGGCCGCGTTCTGGGCGCTGGCACTGGGCTATGCGGAGAAGCCCGCGCCTGCCGGGTTCGGGAGCTGGGAGGAGTGGTTCTCGCATCATGAGATCCCGGAGGACGAGTGGGACCAGGGTGCGTACCTGTCCGATCCGGACGGGGTGGGTCCCAGTCTGTCCTTCCTGCAGGTGCCGGAGTCGAAGGTCGTGAAGAACCGCCTGCACCTGGACGTACAGGTGGGCGGCGGTCGTGACACCCCTTGGGAGGAGCGATGGCCGCGTGTGGCCGAGGCGGTGCAGCGCCTGACCGCCGCCGGTGCGACCGTGGTCCGTGCGGACGAGTTGCGGGGCAGGCCGGACCATGTGGTGATGGCCGACCCGGAAGGAAACGAGTTCTGCCTGCTCTGACGGTGGCTTCCGTTCCGCACGGCACGCTGCTTCGGCGTCCGGGCATCGCTCCCCGGCGACGGCGCGGTCCGGGCTCACGCGTTCCCGTCGGCCTCCCGGTCTGCTTCCCGAGCGGCGCGCTCCAGCCGGTTCCGATGGTTCTCCCACCACACCGAGTCGCCCGGCGGCATGCTGTCGTTGCCCTTGCTCATCCCGACGGCACCGTCGACGAGTTCCCGGACGATATCGGCGTGCCCGGCGTGCCGGTGCGTATCGGCAACCACGCGCACCACGGCGTGATGCAACGTCACCTCGTTCCTGTCGCTCGGCCACCACGGCACCCGGCCTATCGTGTCCAGCGCCAGTGCGTCGATCGTGGCGTCCGCGTGCGCCCATGCCCGGCGGTACAGCTCCACGATCTGCTCGCGTGACTCGTCGGCGGTGACCCACATGTCCGCGTTGGCCTCGGCGCCGTCCTCGACCCAGGGCAGCGGCTCGCCGGACGGCCGTCCGAAGGTGTCGCCGAGGTAGCCCAACTCCACGCTGGCCACGTGCTTGACCAGGCCCAGGAGGTTGGTGCCGGTCGGCGTCAGCGGGCGGCGGGCATCGTACTCCGAGAGCCCTTCGAGTTTCCACAGGAGGGCGTCGCGGGCGGACTGCAGGTAGAAGTGAAGGTCGGCCTTGCGATCCGATTCGGTCATGGCGCCAGTCTGCCGCTCGCGCGATCTTTGTTCACCGCCTTTGTCCGACGCGCTTGTCCGCCCAGCATCGCGTTCGACCTCAGGATCAAGGGCGGTCCGCGGCTGGCGGTCGTCGTCGACGACGGAACGATGACGGTGACCCGCGACGCCCCGCCGCGCGCCTACGACTGCACGATCACGGCGGCACCGGTCACGTTCCTGCTGGTCTCCTTCCGGCGCACGCCGATCTGGAAGGCGATCGCGTGCGGCCGGATGCGGGCCGGCGGCCGCAGGCCGTGGCTCGCCACACGGCTCGGCGAACTCGTCGCCACTCCCTGACCCGGGAAACGGCTCCGCCCCGCGGAACGTCGTCGGCACCATCGATCAGCCGGCCGTTCGAAGCGGTCAGGTATGTGCCGACGCTTCTCTTCTCCCTCGTGCCGGTACGGCCAGTACGGTCGCGAGACGATTCCCGCCACCCTCGGCACTCCGAGACGGAATGCGGGTCCCAGGTTGGGCTCAACGGCAGAGCTTCATGATGGTGTCGTCGAAGTCGGGAAACTCTTGTGTGGCCTGCGCGATGATCGCCGCTGCCGATGTGCGGCGGTCCGGAGCGAATCGCTCCGCGATTGCTACCAGGTCGCGATTGACCTGGGGAGCCCAATCGGGCTCGGGCTCGTACGTGGTGGCTGCTTCCCACGGGCCGAAGCCGTCAGCCAGCAGCCACACGAAGGCGTCCAGGTCGCGAGCGACGACGCCCGTCTCTCCTTCGGAGCCCAGAAAGACAACGGGCTGCTCCACCAGTTGCCGACCTGGGCGGACCAGCCAGAACGCTGCGTATCCGCCGGTGCCGTCCTGGCCGAATACGCGGAAGCCGTCGCCGTTCAGCTCGCCGTTGCCTGTCCACGCGCGGAACCACTCAGTGGTCTCATCGGCGGTCAGGAAGGATTCGTAGGGTTCGAAGTCGACACCGTCCGCGCCCGTGTATTCGAGCCGGACCGCCATGGCGGCGGCGAGCGCGGCAGGGAACTGGCGGTCTCCGTTCGAGGTCATGCGAGCAGAGTAGCGATCGGCAAGGGATTGTCAGGCGATCGGTTCCGATATATCGTTGACGCATCGCGACAGATCAACGATGGAAGGAGCGTAGCGATGCGTTCACATGGACACGAGCAAGAGTTCGGGCATGGACATGGGCACTGCGGGCCCGGTCATCAGGGGCGTGGCGACTTCGAGGGGCGCCGGGCGGCCTTCGGGCAGTTCGGGCCGCCGTTCGGGGGCGGGCCCTTCGGGGGTGGCCCCTTCGGTGGCGGGCGCGGCCGGGGTGGCGGCAGGGGGAGGGCGCGGCGTGGTGACGTACGCGCGTCGATCCTGGCGCTGCTGAAGGACCGGCCGATGCACGGGTACGAGATGATCCAGGAGATCGGTGAGCGCAGCGGCGGGGCCTGGCGGCCCAGCCCCGGCTCGGTCTATCCGACCCTCCAGCTGCTGGAGGACGAGGGCCTGATCGTCAGTGCGAGCGAGGGTGGCAAGAAGCTGTTCACGCTTACCGACACCGGCCGCACCGAGGCGGAGTCGGGGCCCGAGGCGCCCTGGGAGGAAGCCGGGCGTGGCGTCGACTGGGAGAGCGTCAACGAGATCCGGCAGGCCGGCTTCGGCCTGATGGAGGCGTTCGGCCAGGTCTGGAAGACCGGCTCGGCCGATCAGCGCCAGAAGGCGCTCACGGTCATCAATGACGCCCGTAAGAAGCTCTACCTGATCCTTGCCGACGAGCACTGAGCCCGTGGGTACCACGCACGCGGGCGCAAGTGCCCGTGTGCGTGGTGCCCATGGTTGCGGCGCCGAGGGCCTCGCGGTCGAGCCGCGAGGCCCTCACTCGTCGGCCGGGTGGCGTCAGGCGGCGATGAGTCCGCCCAGCTTGCGCAGTGATTCGACGAGCGCGGCCGTCGCCGAGTCCTTGAGCTTTCCCGCCATCAGGGAGACCGCGGCGCCGGTGAACTCCCCGTCGATGCGGACCGTGGTCGCGTCCCCGTCGGCGGTCAGTGAGTAGCGCATGGCCAGGCTGACACCCATCGGGCCCTTGCCCTTGGTGGTCAGCAGGCGCGCGGTCTCCAGCTCCGCCACCGTCCAGGTCACCTCGGCCGGGAAGCCCATGAGCTTCATGTTCTCCTCGTAGGTGGCCGCGAGTTCGAGTGTCGCCGGACCACCCTTGGGGAAGCTGGTGTGGGTGGCGTTCCACTGGCCGTACGCGGTGAAATCCGTCAGCTGGGCCCACACCTTCTCGGCCGGTGCTTCGATGCGTGCCTCTGCACTGACTTCGGCCATGCGACCACCCCTTCTCGGCGGGTTACGGTGTCGCGGAACGTAGCCGCACCGGCGGGAACATTCAATACTGATGAACCGTCATATCCATATGGCCGGTTCCTTCCGCTCCCGCTCGCCAGATCAGAGCGGCGTCGAACCGGTCGAAGGCGCGCGGGTGCGGACCGTCGTCGTGGCAGTGGAACGCGGCCCAGAAGAGGTCGGCGTGCAGGGCGTCGGCCGGTGCGTGGACCCGGTACACGTACTCCCGCCCGTCGAGCGCCGGCAGGGCGACCAACCAGGACACGTCCGCGGGCTCCCTTCCGGCTGTCGCATGGGGGTATGGCCTGTGGGACGTACAGCGGCGGCTTCCGGTTGCCAGGGGAGCGCGTGGCAAGGCGGCGCGCGCCCTTTTCTCCGATCGGATCCAGAAATGGCGATATCTCATCCGCAAGGAGGAGAAACCGTTCGGGTGTGCCCAACTTGCGTCGGATGCCTGGATGGGTCCCTCCGTGGATGCGTCGGCGCTGCGGGACTGATGGGGTGAGAGAGTGCAAAACCGGATGCCGCGGATACCTCAGCAACCCGTACCGAACCGCGCCGAGCTCGACGCCAGACTCACGGTGGAGCTGGCCGCCGTGGTGACGGGCGCCCGCAGGCGTGCGCTGCGCGACGGTGACCGGCAGATCGACACGGCGCATCTGCTGCACTCCCTCATCGAATCGGACCCCGCGGTGCGGGCGGCCTTCGAGGGCGGACCCCAGCTGGCCAGGGTGCTCGGCTATCTCGTCCAGCGCAGTATCGGATACGGGCTCCGCTGGCAGGGCTCGGTGGAGGACTCCGGCGCCGTCCCGGTCGTCCCGGACCCGGATTCCGTCGCGCGGGACGCGGGGACGGAGGGCTGGTCGCCCTTGGCGGCTTCGGTGATGGCCGGAGCGCTTGAGCGGGCGGAGTCGCGCGGCGACGTGCGGGCCGGGGGGCTCGATCTGCTCGCGGCCATGGCCATGGATCACGAGTGCCGGGCCGTCGAGGTGCTGGTGCGGGGCGGGGTCGACGCGGATCGGCTCGCTGCCCGGGTTGCGGGCGCGGCCGGTCAGGGTGTGTCGGAGACCGGCAGCTGATCGCCCGGTGCCCGGCGGCCGGCCCGGCCCCGGGAACTGACAGGGAGGGCTGTCGTGGAGCGATGTACCCGGCGGCGAGCATGTCAGGGGTCACCGGGGTGACGCTCCTGACCGCAGCTGTCATGATGGGCCGATGCACGCGTCTCAGGGGAGAAGCGCCAGCCTGGGACTAGCCCTGGCCTCGGCGTTCGCATTCGGTGGTTCAGGGGTGGCGGCGAAGCCGCTGATCGAGGCAGGGCTCGATCCGCTCCACGTGGTCTGGCTGCGGGTGGCGGGCGCGGCCCTGGTCATGCTGCCGGTGGCCTGGCGCCACCGGGATCTCGTGCGCAGCCGGCCGGTACTGCTGCTCGGCTTCGGGCTGCTCGCCGTCGCGGGTGTGCAGGCCTGCTACTTCGCCGCGATCTCCCGTATCCCCGTCGGTGTCGCTCTCCTCGTCGAATACCTGGCGCCCGCGCTCGTGCTCGGCTGGGTCCGGTTCGTCCAGCGCAGGCCAGTGACCAGGCGGGCCGCGGTCGGTGTGGTGCTCGCCGTCGGCGGACTGGCGTGCGTGGTCGAGGTCTGGTCGGGGCTGAGCTTCGACGTGGTCGGACTGCTGCTCGCGCTCGGTGCCGCCTGCTGCCAGGTCGGCTACTTCGTCCTGTCGGACCAGGGGAGTGCGGACGCGGCGGACGGCGTCGAGTCGCCGCATCCCGTCGGTGTCATCGCCTACGGGCTGCTGATCGGTACGGTCGTTCTCACCGTGGTCGCACGGCCCTGGGGCATGGACTGGTCGGTCCTGGGCGGCACGGCCGGCATGGACGGCACGGATGTTCCGGCCTGGCTGCTGCTCGTCTGGATCGTGCTGCTGGCGACCGTGATCGCCTACGTGACCGGGGTGATCTCGGTGCGGCTGCTCTCGCCCGCGGTGGCGGGCGTGGTCGCCTGCCTGGAGGCGGTCATCGCCACCGTGCTCGCCTGGGTGATGCTCGGCGAGCACCTGTCGGCGCCCCAGCTCATCGGCGGTGCCATGGTGCTGATCGGTGCCTTCATCGCCCAGTCGTCAACGCCGCGGACGCCCTCGGGCCCCGTCGCGTCCGGGCCGGGCGCGGGGGCTGCCGAGGGACCGGACGCCGACCGCACCGCCGCCGAGGGGGAGTTGTCCGCGGGTCGTGCCGCGACGTGATGTGACGATCACACATTCGACCGTGCTCTCGCCGCCCGGCGCCCGGCGCGGGCGGGCCCATCGCCCGGCGGCGGGGCCCGCCCACCCCTTGGGGTGCCTCAGAGCGCGGTGATGTAGTCCGGCACCCCGATCGCGGGGTCGAGGTCGTCCGAAGGGAGCGGCGTCGCATAGCCGCGGGCGAGCGGGACGACGCCCGCCCAGTGGGGCAGCTCGAGGTCGCGGGGTTCGTCGTTGGGGCCGCCCGTGCGGATCTTGGCGGACACCTCCCGCAGGTCCAGCCGGATCACAGCGGTCGCGGCCAGCTCCTTCTCGTCGGCGGGCCGGGAGTCGGCGGACCGGCCCGGCACCACGTGGTCGACGATGGCGTCGAGGGCGGTCCGCCGCTCCTGCGGGTCGGTGACCGTGTGCGCGATGCCGTGGACCACCACGGAGCGGTAGTTGATCGAGTGGTGGAAGGCGGAGCGGGCCAGCACCAGCCCGTCGACATGCGTCACCGTCAGGCACACCGGAAGACCGGGGTCGGTGCGGCCCGCCTCGCGCAGCGGCCGGGAGCCCGTCGAGCCGTGCACGTAGAGCCGGTCGCCCACCCGGCCGAAGAGTGTCGGCAGGACGACGGGCGCGCCGTCACGGACGAAGCCGAGGTGGCATACGTACGCCTCGTCGAGTATCGAGTGGACCACCTCCCGGTCGTATGCCGCCCGTTCACGGGAACGGGTCGGGACGGTGCGCTCGGTCGGCTCGTATCCGGCTGCGGCATCCGGGGCCGTGCTCTGCGGCGATGCGGTGTCCGACATTGCGCGCTCCATTGCACTAGTGCATAATCTTGTTTGTGCTAGGAGAGTATCGGATTGTTGGGCGGCGCGCATCGGAGATTGCCGCCAATGTGGAGCGCGCGGTCGGGTCCGGTGAGCTCGAACCCGGTCAAGTGCTGCCTCCCATGCGCGAGTTGGCCGATCGGCTGGGGGTGAACCCGAATACGGTGGCGGCCGCCTACCGCACGCTGCGCGAGCGCGGGGTGATCGAGACGGCCGGGCGCCGGGGCAGCAGGGTGCGGCCGCGTCCCGCGAGTACCGCGCGCGGTTCGCTCCGGGTCGAGGCGCCGGCCGGCGTGCGGGATCTGGGCGCGGGCAACCCCGATCCGAGCCTGCTGCCCGCGCTGGAGAACGCCCTCGCGGCGGTCGCGGGGGAGTACGCGCGGCAGCCCGGAATGTACGGACAGGCGCCGGTGGACCCGGAGTTCGCCGACCTCGCCCGTGCCGCACTGGACGCCGACGGGGTGCCGGCCGGACCCGTGGTCGCGACCTCCGGATCGCTGGACGCGATCGAGCGCATTCTGGTCGCGCACCTCAGGCCCGGGGACGCGGTGGCCGTCGAGGACCCCGGCTGGGGCAGCATGCTGGATCTCGTACCGGCGCTGGGACTGCGCCCCGTGCCCGTCGCGGTCGATGACGAAGGGCCGCTGCCCGATGCTGTCGAGCATGCGCTGAACGCCGGTGCCCGCGCGCTCGTGGTCACCGACCGTGCGCAGAATCCGACCGGAGCGGCGATCGGTGCCGGACGCGCCTTCGAGCTCCGGGGAGTCCTCGCCGGACACCGCGGTGTCCTCCTGATCGAGGACGACCACGGGCACGGCATCGTGGATCTGCCGCTCCATCCGTTGGCGGGCGCCACGGACCGTTGGGCCTTCGTGCGGTCCGTCGCCAAGGCATACGGGCCGGACCTTCGGGTCGCCGTGCTGACCGGCGACCCGGTCACGGTCGACCGGGTGGCGGGGCGGCAGCGGCTGGGCCCCGGCTGGGTCAGCAGACTGCTGCAACGGACCGTGGTGCACCTGTGGACCTCGGGTGCCGTCGACCCGGGCGAGGTCGCGCGGGCGTACGCGAGGCGGCGGGACGGTCTCGTGCGGGCGCTGGCGGAGCGGGGTGTGGAGGCCCACGGACGCAGCGGGATGAATGTGTGGGTGCCGGTCGGTGACGAGACCGGCGCCGTGGCAAGGCTGCTGCACTCCGGCTGGGCCGTGGCGCCCGGGGCGCGGTTCCGGATGACCGCGCCCCAGGGAATCCGGCTCACCGTCTCGTCGCTCGCCGAGGCCGAGCTCGGGCCACTGGCGGATGCGGTGGCGGCAGCGGCGGGACCGGTGAAGCCGCTGGCCTACGGGTGATCCTTGGCCCTGGCCCGGCCGCCGGAGGCCCGGCCGCCCCGGGCCCTGCTCTGGGTGAGAGCGGCGCCCGCCAGGACCACGAGGGCTCCCACCGGAGTGTTCCAGCTCAGCTGCTCGCCGAGCACGAGCACTCCGGCGGCGGTGGCGATGACCGGGATGAAGTAGGTGACCATCTGAGCGGTCGTCGGTCCCACCTCCTCCACCAGGCCGTACTGCAACAGGACCGCGAGGCCGGTGCCGAGCGCACCGAGGGCCACCACGGCCAGGGTCGGGAGTAGCGGGAATCCATCGGGGGCCGAGGTGAACAGCGGGGTCACCAGGGCGAGCTGCACTGTCCCGAGGAAGAGCTGACTGCCGGTGAGCGTCAGCGTCGACGAACCGCTGCCCGCCAGCGTCCTGCGGACGTAGATCCAGCCGATCGGATAGCTGAGGGAGGCGAGCAGGGCCATGGCCGTGCCGGTGAAGTCCAGCCCGGAGAAGCCCTGCCAGGCGCCCAGCACGGTCAGTACGCCGAGAAAGCCGAGCCCGAGTCCGGCGACACGGCGACGGGTCGGCCGGTCCTCGGAGAGCGCGACGAGCGACAGCGCCATGCCCCACAGGGGCGAGGTCGCGTTGCAGATGCCTGCCAGCGTCGACGGAATGGTCAGCTCGGCATAGGCGAAGAGCGAGAACGGAAGAGCGTTCAGGAAGAACGCGGCGACGGCCAGGTGCCCCCACGTGCGGGCGCCACGGGGCAGCCGCTCGCGCCGGACCACCATCGCGACGGCCAGCACCGCCGTGCCCGACAGCAGACGGCCCAGGGTGACCTGGAACGGGGCGTACCCCTCGGTGCCGACCTTGATCAGCAGGAAGCTGAAGCCCCAGATGAGCGAGAGCGCCCCGAACCGGATCCGCCAGTCCAGCGCCGGGCGAGCGACGGGCGCCGTAGCCGTGGCGGCCGGCGGGACGGCCGTCGGGGCCGGGACGGAGGGCTCCGTGGGAGGTGGGCTCTTCGGTGTGGCGGCGACGCTCATGGGCTCAACGATGGCGAACCGGACTACGTAGAACAAGCGAGATTTTGTGCGGAGGTCTGCGTAGCATTGCTTACATGTTGAATCTGGAGCGCCTGCGCACCCTGGACGCACTGGCCCGGCACGGTTCCGTGAGCGGCGCCGCCGAGGGGCTGCATGTGACCACTTCGGCGGTCTCCCAGCAGATGGCGAAGCTGGAGCGGGAGGTGGGGCAGCAGCTCCTGGCCAAGAACGGGCGCGGGGTCCGGCTCACCGACGCCGGCCGACTGCTCGCCGACCATGCGGCCCGGATCCTGTCCCAGGTCGAGCTGGCCCAGTCCGACATCGAGGCGCAGCGCGGTGAGGTGGTGGGCGAGATCCGGCTCTCCGCCTTTCCGACCGCGGCCCGCGGACTCTTCCCGGCGGCACTCCACGCGCTGCGCGCGAACCACCCCGAACTGCGCGTGCACACCCGGGAGCTGGAGCCCGAGGACGGAATCCGTGCGGTGATCCGGGGCGACGTCGACCTCGCGGTGGTGCTCGACTGGAGCAACAAGCGGCTGCCCGTGCCCGCAGGCCTGGCCAAGGCCGAACTCCTGGACGACGCACCGGACATCGCGATGCCGGCCGGTCACCGGCTCGCCGACCGGGACGAGGTGGACCTGGAGGACTTCGCCGACGACGACTGGGTGTCCTGGCCCGAGGGCGAATTCTGTTACGACTGGCTGATGTTCACCCTCCGCTCCAAGGGCATCGAACCGCGCATCGCGCACTTGGCGGGCGAGCACCACACCCAACTCGCCCTGATCGCCGCCGGGATGGGCGTCTGTGTGGCGCCGAGGCTGGGCCGCGGGCCGGTGCCCGACGGGGTGCGGCTCGTGCCCGTACGGCAGAAGATGCGACGTCACGTCCACGCCGTGTGGCGTACCGACGCGGACCGGCGCCCGTCGATCAGGGCGGCGGTGGCCGCCCTGCGCGCGGCGGGCCTGGAGCTGGACGCGCAGTGAGCCACGGGCACCGACGCGGTGTGCGGGGGTTTTCCTCAGCACCGGGGTCCACCGATCGGTGGACGGCTCGCAGGAGGTGGCTCTCACGCCGTGGGCGGGCTCGCGAGCTTCCGGAAGTCCCAGGAGGTGATGGTCTGCGGTGTCAGTCGCAGCCAGGCGTGACGGCCGTCGTGCGGCATGGTGTCCATCCCGAAGTACTTTGCCGCGAACAGCCGCTCCGGGACGGTGAGTTCGGGGCACGGCTCGCCGGTTCGGGGCGCCTCGCCGACGGGGACGGCCTCGCCGGAGAGCTCGATGCCGCGCAGATCCGCGTACTCCACTCCGTCGTCCACGACCACCGCGATCCGCGGGTCATGGCGCAGCTGGGACCAGCGCAGGCTGCGGGTGATCGAGTACAGCCAGAGCGAAGTTCCGTCCCAGGCGAACCAGAGGGCGCCGATGTGCGGGCGGCCGTCCGCGGACACGGTGGCCACGCGGCAGGTGCGCTGCTCGGTGAGACAGGTGTCGCGTTCGGCGTCCGTCATCATGATCCGACGGCCCCGTCGCTGAATGGCGGCCATGGGGGTGCCCCCTCCCATTGTCTGACTGTGTGTCAGAAATCATGGGGTCTCTTCCCTCATCGCGCAATGGCGGTTAGCCTCGCGCGCCCGGTCCGCCGCAGAAAGGGTCAGCCGTGCCGTCGAAGAATCAGCTCGTCGAGCAGCTCGATCCGGCCACCACCGTGCTTCTGACGGTCGAATGCCAGCAGGGGGTCGTGGGCCCGGGGAGCGCACTGCCCGAACTGGCCGACCAGGCCCGCTCCTCCGGCGCCCTGCACCGTGTCGCACGGCTGGTCGCGGCCGCGCACGAGGCCGGGGTCCAGGTGCTGCATGCGGTGGCCGAGCGCCGCCCCGACGGGCGGGGCGCCAACAGCAACGCCCGGCTCTTCCGGGCCGCCGGGCGGTTGCCCGTGCAACAGCATTGCGGCACCACGGCGGTACGGATCGCCGCACCGATCGAAGTGGCCGACGAGGACCTCGTCGTACGCCGACTGCACGGCCTCTCGCCCATCGCCGGCACCGATGTGGACGCACTGCTGCGCAACCTCGGCTGCCGGACCCTCGTCGTCACCGGGGTCTCGGCCAATGTCGCCATTCCCAACGCGGTGTTCGACGCGGTGAATCTCGGCTACACCGCCGTGGTGCCGTCCGACGCCATCGCGGGGGTGCCGGCCGACTACACCCCCGCGATGATCCGCAACACGCTCGCCCTCGTCGCCACCATCACGAACACGGACGAGGTACTGGGCTGCTGGCTGAGCCGGACATCCCGCAGGGGCCGTTCCTGACGAGGGAGGGGGTTTCTCCCGCCGGAAACGCTCACGCCGCCGCGGCGCGTTCGGCCGCGGCCAGGATTCGCCTCGACGGCGGTGTCGTAGATCGTCTTCTGGCTCACCCGGGCCAACTCGTCGATGTGCGCACGGGTGGTGGGGTAGTCGCCTTCCGGGAGCCGGGCGTAGACCCGGGTCCGGGTGGCGTCGCCCTTGGCCCGGTTCTCGCTTCGGGCCTGGCCGTGCAGCTCAGCTCCAGCCGGCTGCTGTACATCATGGGACGCGACGGGGTGCTGCCCGCGCGGATCTTCGGATCCCTCCACCGGCGCACCAGGACCCCGGTGTTCTGCCTCCTGTTCACCGGAGCCATGTGCTTCCTCGGCCTCGGCCCCTCCCTGGAGACCGCGACCTCGTTCATCAACTTCGGCGCCTTCCTCGCCTTCACCGCCGTCAACGCGTGCGTCATCGTCTGCTTCGTCCGCAACCGCGGCACCAGTGGTGTCAAGGTGCTCGGCTACGCTGTCGCGCCGGCATTCGGTGCCTGTGTGACGATCTACTTGCTGACGCAGCTCAGCGCGATGGCTCTCACCAACGGCGGGTGCTGGCTCGCCATCGGATTCGGCTGTCTCCTCCGGCTCACCCGGGGATTCCGAAGGCCGACTCCCGAACCGGGCATGAGCGACGGCCCGGCAGAAGCGGTCGGGGACAGGATGGAGCAGGCGGTCGTGGTCCTGTCAGGTGGCGAGGCGATCAGGGCGCGAGCGTGATCGAGCCGCCCGCGACCGTGATCTTCTTGGCGGGCAGCGGCTCGGTGGCGGGTCCATGCGCCACCGCACCCGTGGACGCGTCGAACCTGCTGTCGTGACAAGGGCAGTGGATGGTGCCGTCCGAGACGCTCGACACCGCGCATCCCTGGTGGGTGCACTTCGACGAGAACGCCTTGAACTCGCCGGCCTTCGGCTGGGTCACCACGACACCCCGGTCGGCGAAGACCTTTCCGCCGCCCTCGGGGATGTCGGCCGTGCTCGCCAGTGCGCCGCCGCCGCCGTCCGTTCCGTCGTCGGCCGGCCTGACCATATCCGAACCGCCCGAGTCCTTCTGGTCGCCGCAGGCGGTGAGTACGGCAGCCACCGAGGCGGCCCCGGCCGCGACGACAACGGCCCGGCGCCCGGGACGGCCCTCGTGGTTCCGCGATGTGTTCATACTGGCTTTCCCTTCTGTAGTTCCGCAGTGTTCACGATTTCGGTCCTCGACCAGGGGTACGCGCGGCGGGCCCCCTGTGTTCAACGCCCAGGGACTTCTCGGGGTACTCCCGCGGCCGGCGGCGCGGCGGAGAACCGCGGCATGCGGACGACGACCACACTGTCATCGGCAGGTCCGTGCACCGGCATGAGCGGGGCACGTGGATTGTCAGAGGCGTCTGCGAGGCTGAGCGGCATGACAGTGAGGAACTTGAACGACCTCGAGCGGGCCATTCGCGGCGGTTGGGGCGCGGACACCACGACGCCGGATCACCGTCCGAACTGGACTCCGGACAATCCGGCGCGCGACCAGTGCGGTGTCACCGCCCTGGTGGTGCACGATCTGCTGGGCGGTGAGCTGATCCGCGGTGAAGTTCATGTCAACGGCGAGCGAGTGGACTACCACTGGTGGAACCGTCTGGGCATGGGGATCGAAGTCGATCTCACCCGCGAGCAGTTCCGCCCGGAAGAGATCGTCGTCGGAGGGGATGTGATCGAACGACCTGCGGAGATCGTGCGGCTCCGCGAGGAGTACGAACTTCTCCGCAGCAGAGTCGTGGCGGTGCTTCGTTCGTAGGCGTCACCTCTCCGGGACGACGGAGTCGGGGCCGCAATCGGCCAGACAGCCTTCGGCGGTCAACGAGCCGGTGACCACGAACGGGGCCACCACGTCCAGATGCCCCTTCACCATGAGATCCCCGTAGTGGAAGAACGGCGCGTCCATCCGCTGGTCACCGACCAGGGCACGGTCCGTACGGGCGTCGTCGCCGAGAATCTCCGCGCACAACTTCGGTATCAGCGGTACGTGATCGGGATCGGCGTCGTTTGCGGAGCTCTGCGACGAATGCCTGGAAGCTGTCGAACTCCGGCCGCACGAGCTCTGTCAGCCAGCCGCTCCCGTCCCCGACCCCGGCTGCGCGGAACGCTTCGGACATGGCGCCCCGCTTCGCCTCGGCGACCCGGCGGGTGACCGCCATGTCGATGGGCAATGGCCCGTCGACGTCATGGGTGGGGCCGACGGCAGCGGATCGGGTTCTGTTCACCGAGTCATGGCGGGATTCTATGAACCACCACTGACAGCCCGTCCCGTCGACGGGGCTCCGCGCCCGCCTCCAGAGGTGTCGGCGCTGCGCCTGGTGAGCGTGCCGCTCTCCAGGCCGAGTTCGCGTTCGGCCGTGCTGACGGCCATCCGCGTGACGGCCTCGGGGCGGTCCGCGGTTTCGGTATTGGCGTGTGCGCCGAGGCCGTCGATGACGACCAGGATCTGAATGGTCGCCACATACGGGTCGGCGGTGCGGAAGTCGCCGCACTCGACCCCGTCACGGACGAGGTCCTCCAGGCGGCCCCGCCACAGCGCTTCCTGGTGGCCGACCCTGTCGCGGAGGGCGGGCCGGTAGCGGCTGAGGTGCCGGGCGTTGATCCACAGCCGGCTGATGTCGTCGTATGCGGCGCCCGTCGCGAGCGCGAAGAAGCGTGCGAGGCGGTCCGTGGGTGTTTCCGCTGTCCGGTCCGTCGGCAGCAGGGTGTTCAGTTCGGCACCGGCGGCGGTGCCGAACGCCTCGGCCACGAGGTCCTCGACCGCGGGGAAGCAATGGCTGATGAGGCCGGGGAGGACACCGAGCTGTTCGCCGATCCGGCGCAGCGTGATGCACTCCAGCCCCTCGGTCAGGGCGATGGCCGCCGCCGCGTCGACGATTTCCGCACGTCGGTCCGACGGGACTTACGGATCCGCTTCCGCTGAGGGCTTGACGACATACCGGCGACGCTATTGACGGCGCGACCAATGAGCAACCGGCGGGAGGACCGGTGCCCGGAGGCGGCGGAACAAGCCCCCGAGCCGCCGCCGCAACTGCCGATCGCGGCGGGAAACGGACCCTAGCGTCGGTTCCTGCAAGCCATAACCGACGCCATGGAGGACAGGGATGAACAACAGCATTCGTACGGCGGCCGCTGCCGCAGCCCTCGTTGCCGGTCTCGTCACGGTGGGCGGTACCACCAACGCCGCTGCCGCCGAGCGTCCGGAGCGGATCACCACCCAGGAGCAGCTCGCCAGGAGCATCGCACAGGCGGTCGCCGCCGAGCAGCAGAAGGGTGCCGTCACCGACGGAGTCATCGGCGGCATGGTGGTCAACTCGACTGTTCCGCGTTCCTGCTGACGAATCGGAGGTGAGCACCGTGGACAGCACTGCGGACCTTGCCCTGGACGGGCGGGAAAGCCCCCTCAGATGGTGTCCGAGCGGTGATGCGAGCCGCCCGGAGTCCGTTGTCCTCGGCGTGCGGTCCGGGGAGCGTGATCAGGTCGCCTACCTGGCCGAACCCGTACCCGCCGCCGACGTTCTCGGCAGCATTCCGGAGGGGATCGCCCCCAACCGGGTGCTCCGGTTCGCCTCGCACTGCGTTTCGGACTGTGCGAACCGGGTCGGCGAGGCCTGCGGGCTGATCGAACGCATCACGACCGTGCCGGCCGAGCCCGGCCCGGCCGCCGTGCCACGGTGCCACCTCCGCCCGCACTGCAAGTGGTGGAACCAGGTCGGTGTCGAGGCCTGCCACCGCTGCCCCGCCCTGACGACACTGGAACCCCGCGACGACGAACTCGCCGTTCTCGTCGCGGACCCGGCGACCACCCGTGAACAGCTGGAGAGCTGGATCGCCGCCGCACAGTGAGCGATACCGTAGACGCAGTCGGTCACGGACCGGACCGAAAGCACGAGAGAAGGGATGTCGTGGACAACTGGATACGGTGCTTCCGCCCGGCCCCCGACACCGGAGCGCAGTTGCTGTGCTTCCCGCACGCAGGTGGTTCGGCAAGTGGCTACGTCCCGCTGTCGACCGCGGTCACGGGGACGGTGGAGGCACTGGTCGTGCAGTACCCCGGGCGGCACGACCGCATCGCCGAACCGTTCGCCGAACGGTTCGGCGATGTCGTGGACGCGGTGCTGGCCTCGCTCCCCGCGAGCGGGAGCCGGCCGCTGCTGCTGTTCGGCCACAGCATGGGCGCGCTCCTGGCGTTCGAGACGGCGCGGCGGCTCGCAGCCGAAGGGCGGGAGCCCGCGGCGCTGTTCGTCTCGGGCAGCGAGGGCCCGTCGCGGCCGCGGAGCGCGCGGCTGCCCGACCCGCCCAGCGACCACGACCTGATCGCGGAGATGCGGCTGCTGTCCGGCACGGACGAGGAGTTGCTGGCCCATCCGGAGATCCTCGAGCTCGCACTGCCGCCGCTGCGCGCCGACTACGCCATGCTGTTCGCCCGCGTCCACGTTCCCGGGCCGCCGCTCCACTGCCCGGTTGTCGCGCTGACCGGTGACAGCGACCCCCGGGTCTCCGTCGAGGGCGTACAGGCATGGGAGCGGGAGACCGAAGGACCCTTCGAGCGGCATGTGCTGCCCGGCGGCCACTTCTTCCTGGGCGACCACCTGCCCTACGTCGCGGATCTCGTCGCCGCGCAGGTGTCCGGGCGAGTCTCCCGTACGGTCGTCTGACACCACGCACCGCACAGGGCTTTGGCCCCGGCCCCCTTCCGGGTCGGGGCCAAAGCCCTGTGCGGTGTCCTCACTCACTCCGCCTCGAACTCCGAGAGCAGGGCGTCCAGGGAGTCGTCGCCCTCCCCGGCGGCGACGATCCGGCGGGCCATCTCGTGCAGCGTCAGCTGTTCCAGGAAGAGCGTGATGGGGACATCGAGGTCGAAGTCGTCCCGGAGGCACCCGACCAGGTGGACGGCGGTCAGGGAGTCGCCGCCGGCCGCGAAGTACGTCATCTCCGGATCGTCGGCGTCCGCCAGGCCCAGGGCCTCGGCGATCAGCGCGCGGATGTCCTGCTCCAGGTCGGCGGAACGGCCGCCCTGCTCCGGCTGCTCCCCGACCGGTGCGACCGGGACGAGGCGGTACGCGCCGTGGCTCTCGCCGGCGAAGGGGTAGGACGGCAGCGCGACCCGTCGGCCGCCGCCCTCCCGCACCACCTGCTCACCCGCCAGCCAGGCATCGCCGAGCGGGTCGGGCCCGCCGCGGCCCACCGCACCGCCCGAGGCCAGTTCGGCGAGCAGATCCGCCGCCCCGGCCCGGTCCTCGGCCCGCACATAGCCGCGCACGGCCATCGGGGCACGGCCCAGGCAGAGGGTGTGCGCGGTGTCGGCGAGGGACGGGGCCCCCGGCGCCCGCAGCGCCTCGGCCAGCCGCCCGGCCATGGCGGTGAGGTCCTCCCGGGTGCGGGCGGACAGCAGCAGGACCTCCGGTGCACCCTCGGCGGCCGGCTCACCGGCATTGGTGCGCCGGGGCGCCTCCTCCAGGACCACGTGCACATTCGTGCCGCCGATGCCGACCGAGCTCACCCCGGACCGCCGGGGGCCGAGTTCGGGCTCCGGCCAGGCGGTCGCCCGTCCGACCAGGTGGAACGGCGAGTCGTCGAAGCCCAGTTCGGGGTGCGGGCGGCCGGCGTCGGCGTTCGGCACCAGGGTCGCGTGCTCCAGCATGAGCACCGACTTGATCAGCGCGGCCACGCCCGCCGCGGCGTCCAGGTGGCCGATGTTCGACTTCACCGAGCCGATCCCGATCCGCCCGGTGCCGAGCGCTCCCTTGAACGCGGCGGTCGCCGCCGCCGCCTCGATACGGTCACCGAGCGCGGTGGCCGTGCCGTGCGCCTCCAGGTACTGGGCGTCGGCCGGGTCGAGACCGGCCGCCGCCCAGGCCTCCACGACCGCGGCGGTCTGCTGGTCGACGCCGGGCGCGGTGAACCCGACCTTGGTGGCTCCGTCGTTGGTGACGGCGCTGCCCCGGATGACTGCCCTGATCGGGTCGTTGTCGGCGAGCGCGTCGGACAGCCGGCGCAGCACGACCACGCCCACGCCGTTGCCGGGCACGGTGCCGCCGGCCCGCTCGTCGAAGGGCCGGCAGCGGCCGTCCGGCGAGTAGATGCCGCCCTGCTGGTGGACGTAGCCCCGCTTGCGCACCGTGTCCACGGCGACGCCTCCGGCCAGCGCCGTGTCGCACTCGCCGAGCAACAGGGACTGCACCGCGAGGTGCACCGCCGTCAGCGAGGTCGAGCAGGCCGTCTGCACCGTCAGGCTCGGACCTTCCAGGCCCAGCCGGTAGGAGATCCACGGGGCGAGGAACTCGCGGTCGGTCAGGATACGGACCTGGAGCGCCCCGAGGGACGCGGCGAGCCGTGGGTCGGTCTGCGCGGCCAGCATGTGCTCGGTGGGGCCGCCGCCGACGTACACGCCGGTACGTGCCGACCCGCCCAGCGGGCTGCGGCCGGCGTCCTCCAGCGCGGACCAGGCCGTCTGCAGGAGCAGCCGGTGCTGGGGGTCGAGGGCCGCCGCCTCGGTGCGGTTGAAGCCGAACAGCTCCGCGTCGAAGCGGTCCGCGTCCGCGAGATGGCCCTTGGCCGGTACGTAGTCGCGGCCGCGCACCTCCTGCGGGTCGGCGCCGTCGGCGATCAGTTCCGCCTCGGTGAAATCGGTCACCGAGCAGAGCCCGCCGAGCAGATTCTCCCAGTAGGTGTCCAGGTCGGGCGCGCCGGGGAAGCGGCCGCTCATTCCGACGACTGCGATCGCGGAGTCGGCTGCGAGGGGCTCGGCGGCGCTTGCGTTCTCGGTCATCGTGTGGAGCCTTTCCGGTTGCTGAGTCGTCGGGCTGCGGCGGTGCGTCGGGCGTGCCGGTCACCGCCGCGCGCGGCGGCCGTGTCGGCGGGAGGAGCGGTGGCGGGGGCCCCGGGGGCCGACCGGTCGAGGTGGGCGGCGAGGGAGCTGACGGTGGGGTGACGGAACAGGTCGACCAGGCCGAGTCCGCCGTACGTGCCCAGCTCGCGCAGGGCGGACAGGACGCTCAGCAGCCGGATCGAATTGCCGCCCAGATCGAAGAAGTGGTCGGTGACGGCGACGAGTTCGAGATTGAGCACCCGAGCCCACAGGCCGGCCACCAGCTGCTCGGTCGCGGTTCCCTCGACGGTGGTCGAGCCGTCCGGCCGGCACCGCACGGTGGCGGGTTCCGGCAGCCGGGCCCGGTCGATCTTCCCGTTGCTGCTGAGCGGCATCTCGTCCAGGCGCACGAACACCTCGGGCACCATGGACCCGGGCAGCCGCCGGGCGAGATGGGCGCGCAGCTCCGCGTCCGGGGGCGCCGCCCCGTCCCGGCCCACGACGTACGCCACGAGCCGCTGGGCGGTGCCCGTGCCGCGGACGGTGGCCGCTGCCAGGGCGACGCCCGGCGCACCGGCCAGCAGGGTCTCGATCTCACCGAGCTCGATGCGCACGCCGCGCAGCTTGACCTGGAGGTCGGAGCGCCCGAGGTAGTGGATGAGACCCTGCGCGTCGATCCGGCCGAGATCGCCGGTGCGGTACATCCGGGTGCCCGGTGCGCCGTGCGGGTCGGCGACGAACCGTTCGGCGGTCAGGGAGGGTCGGCCGATGTAGCCCCGCCCCAGCGAGGCACCGGCCACGTAGATCTCACCGGCGACCCCGGCGGGGACCGGCCGGAGCCGCTCGTCGAGCACGTAGACCCGGGCGCCGGGCACGGCGCCGCCGAGCACCACGGGCTCACCGGGGGTGAGGTCCCCGGTGGTCGCGTAGACGGTCACCTCGCTGGGGCCGTACGCGTTCACGATCCGGCGTCCGGGCGCGCTGAGCCGCTCGACCAGTTCGGCGGGGCACGCCTCGCCGCCGACCGCGACGGTCCGCAGGTCGGGGAGCTGTCCGGTCAGGTCGGGCAGCAGCATCGCGGCGGACGGCGGCAGGAACACATAGGTGATGCGGGAGTCCCGCAGCCGATCGAGGAGCGCCTCGCCGATCCGCTCGTCCTCCCGCGGGATGTGCAGTTCCGCTCCCGCCACCCAGGGGAAGAAGAGGTCGGACACGGCGACGTCGAAGCCGAACGACACGAACTGCAGCACCCGGTCGTGGGCCTCGACCGGGAAGGAGTGCCGGACCGCCTGTGTGAGGTTGACCAGCGCCCGGTGCTCGATGGCGACGCCCTTGGGGACGCCGGTGGAGCCCGAGGTGAACAGGACGTAGGCGAGGTCCTCGGGGCCCGGTGCGGCACCGGTCGGGGCGGAGCCCGGTGTGACGGGGTCGGTGACGGCCGGGCGGTCGACCCGGATGCACGGCACCTCCAGGCTCTGCCCCTTCTCCGCGGTCTCCCGGGAGGTCAGGAGGAGTCCGGTGCCCGAACTCTCCACCATGTGGCGGAGCCTGGCCTCCGGGTGGGCCCGGTCCAGCGGAACGTACGCGCCGCCCGCGCGCAGGACGGCGAGGGCCGCGATGCCCTGGTCGGCCGAGCGGGGCAGCAGCAGACCGACCCGGAAGCCGGGCCGCACCCCGGCGGCGCGCAGCCGGGCGGCCAGCGCGTCGGCCCGGGCGAGCAGTTCGGCGTAGCTCAGGCGGAGGTCGCCGCAGACCAGGGCCGTGGCATCGGGGCGTTCGGCCGCCCGGTCGGCGATCAGGTCGGGCACCAGGCGGTCCGGCGGCGCGGCCTCCGCGAGGCGGTCGGCGCCGGCGATGGTCCGGCGGCGCTCGTCGGCCGGCACCAGCTCCACGGCGGACAGCGGTGCGGACGGGTCCGCGAGGAGCCCGGCCAGCAGCGTACGGAAGTTGTCCGTCCAGCGGCGGACCGTCCCGGCCTCGAACAGGTCGCTGCGGTAGATGAACTGGGCGGCGAGTCCGGCGCCCCACCGCTCCATGAACAGGTGGAAGTCGAACTTGGCGGTGTCCAGCGTCAGGGCGAGCCGTTCGGTCGTGGCGCCCAGCAGCCGCAGATCCGGCGCGGCCTCGTCCTCGTAGCTGAGCGCCACCTGCACCACCGGGTCGTGGCTGGTCTCACGGACCGGGGCGAGGGTGTCGACCACCGCCTCGAACGGTGCGTCCTGGTGGGGCTGTGCCGCCAGCATCGAGGCCCGGACCCGGCGGGTGAGTTCGTCGAGCGAAGGGTCGCCGGACACGTCCACCCGCATCGCCAGGGTGTTGGTCAGCATCCCGACCATCTCCTGGAGTTCGGACCGCTCGCGCCCCGACGACGGGTAGCCGACGACCAGGTCCTCGGCGCCCGAGAGACGGGAGAGGAACGCGGCGTACGCCGCGAACATCGTCATGAACGGGGTGGCGCCCTGAACCGCGGCCACTTCGGCCAGGCGCTCCCTGACCTCGGCGCCGAGGAGGAAGCGCTCGGTGCCCCCCGCGGCCGTGCGGACCGGCGGGCGCGGGCGGTCCAGCGGCAGTTCCATTGCGGTCGGAGCGCCGCGCAGCCGGTCGACCCAGTGCTCCACGGACGCCTCGAACGCGCCGTCCGCGGCGCGCTCCCGCTGCCAGGCCGCGTAGTCGGGGAACTGGAGCGGTAGTTCGGCCGGCCGGTACGCCAGACCCCGGGCCTCGTGACGGTACCCGTCGGACAGCTCCTCCAGCATGAGCCCGAGCGACCAGCCGTCGCAGACCAGGTGATGGGCGACGAGGAGCACCCGGTGGCTGCCGTCCTCGACGGCGTACACGGTGCAGCGCAGCAGCGGCCCCGCGGCGGTGTCGAAGGGGCGGGCCGCCTCGGCGCGCACCAGGGCGTCCGCACCGGCGGCGGACACGGCCCGCCGGACCGTGAGCCGCACCCGTCCGACGGCCGAGACGCGCTGCGCGGGGGTGCCGTCGTCGGCGGTCCGGAAGACGGTCCGCAGCGCCTCGTGGCGGGCGACGAGCGCGTCCAGCGCACGGCCGAACGCCTCGGTGTCGAAGGGCCCGTGCACCGCGAAGGCGACCGGGACGTTGTACTGGGGGGAGCCCGGATTCAGCTGGTCGAGGACCAGCAGGCGGCTCTGGGCGTCGGAGGCGGGGAACTCGTACTCCTCGTCCCCGTCGCCCTCCCCGGCGTAGAGGTCGATGAGCTCGACGGCGTCGACGGTCATGGTTCTCAGTCCCCTCGGAGGGCGGTTTCGAGGACCGCGGCGATCACGGCCGCCGGGCCCGGAGTGAGTACGTCGCTGTGACCGCAGTCCAGTTCGTGCACATCGAGCGCGGCGGTCACGCGCTTCCAGGCCTCGGTCTTCTCGGCCGTGGTCGGCCAGTCGTCGTGCGTCGCGGAGAAGAGCGTCGTCGCGCCGTCGTAGTGGGACGGGCGCCACTCCCGTACGAGCCGGGTGTGATGCGCCCCGGCGTCGACGAGGGTGTGGAGTTGCGCCTCGGAGAGGCCGTCGAAGGTGCCCTCGCGGGCCTGGGCGAACAACGTGGACCGCTTCAACGGCCCGTTCGGCAACGGAAGTTCCGGCGCATGGGAGTGGAGCAGGATGCGCAGCATCTCGTCCTCCACGGCGGCGGGGGCCAGCGGGTTGCGCCTGATCTCGTCCGGCATCGGCATGGCGTCCACCACGGCGAGCATCCGGACCTCCTCGCCGGCCCGGCGCAGCCGCACCGCGAGTTCGTGGACGAGCGGACCGCCGAAGGACCGGCCGAGCAGCAGATACGGTCCGTGCGGCTGGAGCTCACGGACGCTGCTCAGGTACAGGTCCGCCATCTCGCCCATGGTGGACGGGAGTTGCCCGACCCCGGTCAGCAACGCCGGACTCTGCAGGGTGTGCACCGGGCGGGCCGGATCGAGGTGCGGCAGCAGGTTCACGTACGACCAGCTGATACCGAGGCCCGGGTGCACGCAGATGAGCGGGGTGCGATTGCTGCCGGTCCGCAGGGTGAGCACATGCTCCAGGCTGTTGTGGTGCGGCTCGTCCGACGTCGTCGCGGACCCGGGGCGTGCGCGGGTGGGGCGCAGCGGCATCCGCGGGGCGGGTCGGTTCGCGGACGGCGGCGCGTCGAGCCGGGCGGCGAGACCGGCCGGGGTCGGCGCGTCGAACAGGGCGGAGACCGGGATCCGTACGCCGAGGACCGTCTCGATCTTCGACTTCAGGCGCAGCGCGGTCAGTGAATGGCCGCCCGCCTGGAAGAAGTCGGTGTCGGGCCCGACCGCGGGGACCCCGAGCACCGTGCCGAACAGGGCACACAGCTCCCGCTCTCGCGGGGTGCGCGGAGCCCGGTGGGCCGCCGGTTCCCCGGTGGGGCCGGGGTCGGGGAGCGCGGCCCGGTCGACCTTCCCGTGGCGGGTGAGGGGCATCTCGTCGATCCGGGCCCACAGCGACGGCACCAGGTGCGCGGGCAGCTGCTGGGCGGCATGCGCCCGCACCCGGTCGAGGGTCCGGTGCCACTGCTCCTTCCGGTCCATGTCCTGAGCCGGCACCAGCCAGGCGGCCAGCAGCTTGCCGCCCGCCGCGTCCCGCCGGGCGCCGACCACGGCCCGTGCCACGCCGGGGCAGCCGGCCAGCGCGGCCTCGACCTCGGCGGGCTCCACCCGGAAACCACGCACCTTGACCTGGTCGTCGGCCCGGCCCGCGAACTCCAGCACGCCGTCCGCCGTCCAGCGGGCCAGGTCCCCGGTGCGGTACATGCGGCTGCCGGGCGGCCCGTACGGATCGGCGACGAACCGCTCCGCGGTGGGTACCGGCCGCCCGAGGTAGCCCTGGGCGAGGCCGCTGCCGCCGATGTACAGCTCACCGGTGGCGCCCGCCGGGACGGGGCGCAGCCGGGCGTCCAGGACACGGGCGCGGGTGTTGTCCAGGGGACGCCCGATGGGGACGGCGCCCGGATGACCCGCGGACGCCCCGGTGGCGGTGTGCGCGGTGGCGAACACCGTCGTCTCGGTGGGGCCGTAGCCGTTGACGACCACGGTGTCCGGGCAGTGCTCCTGGATCCGGAGCACGGTGTCGGGTGCGAGGACGTCGCCGCCGGACCACACCTCGCGGAGCCCGGACAGCGCCTCGGGCGAGATCTCCGCGACGGTGCGCAGCAGTTCGGGTGTGAGCATCAGCGCGGTGACCCGCCGTTCCCGCACCACCCGCTCCAGCAGGTCGGGGGTGACCGCTTCGGCGGGGGCGACGACCACGGTCCCGCCGTTCAGGAGCGGGATCCACACCTCGTACGTCGAGGCGTCGAACGTGTACGGGTTGTGCAGCAGCACCCGGTCGTGGGCACCGCCCGCGAAGCGGCCGTCGGCGGCGAGTTCGGTGATCGCCCGCTGCGGGACCACCACCCCCTTGGGCTCACCGGTGGAGCCGGAGGTGTAGATCACGCAGGCGGCGGACCCGGGATGAGCGGGAACACCGTCGAAGGGCACGGGCCGGGAGGCCTCGGTGACGTCCAGCACCGCGGTACCGGCGGGCAGCGCGGTGGCGGCCGGGCCGGTCCCCGCGGTGAGGACCAGGGCGGGCGCTGCCGCGGTCATCAGCCGGGCCAGCCGCTCCGGCGGGTGCGCCGGGTCGAGGGGAAGCCAGCAGGCGCCCGTCTTGAGGACCGCGAGCTGGGCCACGACCAGGGACGCCGAGCGGGGCAGCAGCAGGGCCACGGTGTGCCCCGGCGCCACACCGGCCTGGACGAGGCGGCCGGCCAGCCGGTCCGACGCGGCGTCGAGCCCGGCGTAGCTGAGGATCTCGCCGTCCGTGTCGACGGCCGGTGCGTCCGGGGTACGGGCCACCCGGTCGGCGAACCGCCCGGTCGGCGTGGCGGGTTCAGCGAGTGTGCAGGCCGGGCCGTCGGCCAGGGCCAGCAGGTGGTGCCGCTCCGCCACGGGCAGGGCGTCGACGTCCGCCACCGGTGCCTGCGGCGAGCGGGCCAGCTGCTCCAGTACGTGCGCCAGGCGCTCGGTGACCGCGGTGGCGGAGATGCCCCGGCGGCAGCTCACCGACAGCAGCAGCCGGTCCTCGGCGACCGCCGCGATCGTGACCGGGTAGTGCGTCGCGTCCGTCACCTTCACCAGGCGGACGGCGCCCGGGCCGTCGTCGCTCCCGGAACCCCGCGGGAAGTTCTCGAAGGCGATGATCGAGTCGAAGAGCTCGCCGGCCCCCACGGCGCGCTGCACCTCGGCGGCGCGGGCGTGGTGGTGTTCCAGCAGCCGGGACTGCTCGTCCTGGATCCGGCGGAGCAGCTCCTCCACCCGCTCGCCGTCCCGCAGCCGCACCCGTACCGGCAGGGTGTTGATGAACAGGCCCACCATGGACTCGACGCCGGGCAGGTCGTGCGGGCGCCCCGAGACGACCGCGCCGAAGACCAGGTCACGGGAGCCGGTCAGCCTGGCCAGGACCAGGGCCCAGGAGACCTGCACCAGGGTGTTGAGGGTGACGCCCGCCGCTGCGGCCCGCCGGACCAGCATGTCGGTGAGGCCGGTGGTGAGCCACAGCTGTGAACGGTCGGGCGCCTTGTCCGCTCCGGTGGGGGCCAGCAGCACGGGCCGTTCCAGGCCCTCCAGCGACTCGCACCATGCGGCCTCCGCCTTGTGCCGGTCCTGGCCGCCCAGCCACACCAGGTAGTCCCGGTAGGGCGCGGCGGGCGGCAGCGGGGACCCCGCCACCAGGGCGGCGAGGTCCCGCTCGACAACCGGCATCGACCAGCCGTCCAGCAGGATGTGGTGGAAGGACACGATCAGTTCGGCACCGGTGTCGTGCCGCAGGAACGTGGCACGGACCAGGGGCGGGCGGGCCAGGTCGAAGCGGAGCGCCGCGTCCTCGCGCAGCACCTCGTCGGTCCGCACGCGCACCTCGCCCGGGGCGAGTTCCGTCAGGTCCACGTCGGTCCACGGCACCCCGACCGCCTTCGGCACGACCTGGACCGGCCGGTCCAGGCGCTCGTGCCGGAAGCAGGCGCGCAGATTCGGATGCCGGTTCAGGAGCGCGGCGACCGAGGCCCGTACCGTCTCCCCGGTGACCGAGGGGCCGATCAGGAAACGGGCCTGCACCAGATACGGGTCGGGGCCGTCGGTCTGCCGGGCGGCGTGGAAGAGCAGCCCCTCCTGCAGTGGGGAGAGCGGCAGTACGTCCGCGATGCGCGCGTTCATCGTCGCTCCCCCTCGCCGCCGGTGGAGTCGGTGTCGTCGAGGCCGGCGTCCAGGTCGCCGAAGTCCATCTCCTGCGCGAGCAGTTCGAGCTGGTCCCCGGTCAGGTCGACGAGCGGGAAGTCGGACGGGGCGTGGACGGCCCCGTCGTCCGGCCCGCAGTGGTCCGCGAGGACGGAGAGCGCCTTGGACCACGCCCCGGCCAGTGTGCGTACCTCGTCCTCGGTGAGCACCCCCGACGGGTAGGAGAAGCTCGCCTCCAGGACGGGCTCGCCGTTCTCCTCACGGGCCAGCACGTCCACCTCCAGGGTGTGCGCCAGCGGCACGGCGTCCGGGCCGGGTTCCAGCAGCCGCCCGCCCGCCGCGTCGCCCGCGGCGAACCGGCCCAGATAGTTGAAGCGGACATCGGGTGCGGGGAGCGCGGCGAGTGCCGGGCCGGTCTCCGGGTGGAGATAGCGCAGCAGACCCCAGCCGAGCCCGCCGGAGGGAACCCCCCGCAGCTGCTCCTTGACGCACTTCAGGGCCTCTCCCGGCTGACCGCCCGGCACCACCGAAGCGGCACCGAGGTCCAGACGGACCGGATACTGCGTGGTGAACCAGCCGACCGTGCCGGACACGTCGACCGGGGCGGAGATGACCTCGCGCCCGTGGCCCTCCAGGTGGACGACGAGCGCGGATCCGGTGCCCCGCCGCTGGACGGCCGCCGCGGTCAGGGCGGTCAGCATCACCGTGTCGGGGCGGCAGTTGAAGGCGCCCGGCAGGGTGAGGAGCACACTGCGGGTGAGCCCGGGGTCCAGCTCGAAGGTGAAGGTCTCCCGTCGGCCGTCCGCCCACCGCCCGTCTGCGAGGCGGGCCGTGTCGTCCGCCAGCTGCCGCTCCCACCAGGGGAGTTCGTCGAGTCGTAGCCCGGCCTCCTGGGAGAGCAGCCGGGACCACCGGGTGAACGAGGCGGTCTTCGCGGGCGCGGCGTCGCCCTCGGGGCGGCCGTCCAGTGCCGCGGCGAGCTCCTGCCCGAGCACCCGCCAGGAGAATCCGTCCACGGCCAGGTGGTGCACGGTCAGCAGCAGGGCACCGGGCCGGCCGGCACCGGGGTCGAGCCACACCGCCCGCACCATCTCGCCGTGCTCGGGCCGGAGGGCGATGGTGCGCGCCAGCTCCGTCGCCCGGGCGTGGAGATCGGCGTCCACCCGCACGGCCACCCGCACGGCTCGCGCATCGGCAGGTGCGCTCACCTCGGGTACCTGGAGCTCCCAGCCGGTGTCGCCCTCGCGCACCAGGCGCATCCGCAGCGCGGCATGCCGCTCGGCCAGTACGGAGAGGGCCTCCTCGATCGCCGCGAGTCCGGTGCCGAGCGCCAGGGGGAACAGCATGGACTGGGTGAACGTGGCGGTGTCCCGGACCTGTTCGCGCCACCAGTGCATCACCGGGGTGAGGGGCAGCCGGCCGGTTCCGGTGTCCTCCTCTTCCGGGGCGTCGGCGTCGGGCGTGCGGGCCAGCACGGCCAGCCGGGCCGGGGTGCGTACGGTGAACACGTCGTGCGGCGAGAGCACCAGACCGGCCGCCCGCGCCCGGGCGGCGAGCTGGATCGCCATGATGCTGTCGCCGCCGAGACGGAAGAAGTCGTCGTCGGCACCGGCCTGTTCGAGATCCAGGAGCTCGGCGAAGAGCCCGCAGAGGATCTCCTCACGCGCCGACCCGGGGAGCCGGACGGCGTCCTCGGTCCGTGGGGCGGGCGCGGGCAGGGCGGCCCGGTCGAGCTTGCCGTGCGACGACAGCGGCAGCGCGTCCAGAGCCACCACGGCGGCCGGGACCATGGCCGCGGGCAGGCGCCCGGAGGCGTGCAGGAGCAGCGCGTCCGCGTCTATCTCCGCCCCCCGCGCCGGCACCACGTACGCGACGAGCTGTGCGGTGTCCGCCCGGTCGTGCCGTACGACGGCCACCGCCCCTTCCACGGTGGGGTGTTCGGTGAGCGCGGCGGCGACCTCACCGGGTTCGATCCGCAGCCCGCGCAGCTTCACCTGCTCGTCGCTGCGCCCGAGGTAGTACGTGCTGCCGTTGTCGTCACGGTGGGCGAGGTCGCCGGTGCGGTACATCCGGCTGCCGGGCGGACCGTAGGGGTCGGCGACGAACCGTTCGGCGGTGAGCGCGGCACGTCCCAGGTAGCCACGGGCGAGCGCGGGACCCGCCAGGTACAGCTCACCGCCGACACCGGCCGGAACCGGACGGAGCCGCTCGTCGAGGACATAGGCGGTGGTGCCCGCCACCGGTGTGCCGATGGGCGGCACCGTTCCGTCGGCGGCCAGCGGTCCGGAGACGGTGGAGACGACGGTCGATTCGGTGGGCCCGTAGGCGTTGTGGAAACGCCGCCCGGCGGCGGACCAGCGGGCCACCAGCTCCGGTGGGCAGGCCTCCGCGCCGACAACGAGGGCGCGCAGGTCCGGATGCGGTCCGGCCGGCACGGTCGCGAGCACGGACGGCGGGACGAATGTGCAGGAGATCCGCCGCTCGGTCAGTACCGTCCCGAGGGCCTCGCCCACGAGCGGGCCCGGGGGCGGCAGCACCAGGGTTCCGCCCGAGCCGAAGGCCAGGCACAACTCGCCGACGGAGATGTCGAAGGAGGGCGGCCCGAGCTGGAGCACCCGGCTGTCGGCGTCCAGCACGATGCCGTCCACCAGGCTCCGGGTGAGCGCGGCCACACCGGCGTGGGTGACCACCACACCCTTGGGGGTGCCGGTGGAGCCGGAGGTGTGGATGACGTGGGCGGCATCGTGGGGTGCCGGGCCGCCCGGCGGCAGCGGCTCCCCGGCCCAGGCGGCCTCGTCGAGGACCAGGGTCGGCAGACCGGTCTCCAGCGGCGCGGCGCCGGGTTCGGTGACGAGGAGTACCGGCACGGCCTCGTCGAGGACCCGGCGGAGCCGCTCGGCCGGGTGGGCGGGGTCGACGGGCAGATAGGCGGCGCCGGCGCGCTGGACGGCCAGCGCCGCCACCGGCCAGTCGCTGCCGCGGGCGAGAGCGAGGGCCACGATCCGCCCCGGGCCGACGCCGAGGCGGACCAGGTGGCCGGCCAACCGGGCCACCCGGTCGTCCAGTTGGGCATAGCTCAGGGTGTGCCCCGGGGACTCGACGGCCGGCGCGCCCGGTGTGCGGGCCGCCTGCCGGGTCACCAGCTCGGGCAGCGAGACCGGGGCGGGGGCGGCGGGCCCGGCGGAACCGGCGAGCAGCCGACCGCGCATGGCCGACGGCACCACGTCGATGTCGCCGATCAGCGCGGTCGGGTCGGCGGCGATCTGCCGCAGGAGCTCGACGTAGCACTGCGTCCAGCGGGCCACCGTCTCGGGACTGAAGACATCGGTGCGCAGCCCGAAGCTGCCCTCCATGCCGTCACCGCTGTCCTTCACCACGCCGACCAGATCGTGCTCACCGCCCGTGTGGATCCGCTCGGGCTCCGCGAACTCCTTCATCACCGAGACGCTCGGCTGCTGCGTCAGGTGCATGAACACCCACTGGAACAGCGGGGCCCGGCCCGCGCTGCGCTCGGGCGCGGCAGCCGACACGATCCGGCCGACCGGCACGTCCGCGTTGGCCATCAGATCCGGGAAATCGACCGCGAACCCGGCGAGCACGTCCGCGAAGGACCGGTCCGCACTCACCTTCCATCGGGTCGGCACGGCATTCATGACGTACCCGATCACCTGGTCGAGGCCCTTGGCCGCGCGGTTGGCGATGGGGGTGCCGATCACCAGGTCGTCGGCGCCGCTGACCCGGTGCGCCAGGACGGCGAAGGCGGCCATGAGGACGATGTAGACGGAGGCGCCGCGCTCCCGGGCCAGGGCCCGCACCGCGGCGGTGGTCGGGGCGTCGATGTGGAAGGGAATCTGCGCGATGCCGTCGCCCTCGGTGACGGCTGCGGCCCCGCCCGGCACGGTGAGCGGACCGGGCGGGTCGGCGAGATAGCGCCGCCAGAAGTCGAGCCGGCTCGCGAAGACCCCGGACTCCGCCAACTCGCTCTGCCAGCACGAGAAGTCGGCGTACTGGACGGCCGGACGAGTGAGGGGCGGCTCCAGACCGTCGCGCAGGGCGCCGTACGCCTGCGCGAACTCGTTCTGCAGCACATCGAACGACCACCAGTCGCTGATGGTGTGGTGCAGACTCAGCATCAGCGTGGAACGCCGCTCGTCGACCCGGACGAACCGGGCCCGGATCAGCTTGTCCCGGCCGAGGTCGAAGGGGCGGCTGCGGAAGGTCTCGAAGGCCTCGTCGATCGTCCTGTCGGTGCCCCGCAGATCCTCGCGCTCCAGATCGAAGGCCCCGTCGTCGTGGAACTCGACATGCAGCTCACCCGACGGGTCCGTCACGATCCGGGTCCGCAGGATGTCGTGGTGACGCTGGATCAGCGTCAGCGCCCCCTCCAGATGCCCCGGGTCGACGGGCTGCTCGAAGTGGTAGGCGGCGCACAGGTTGAGCGCGGGGGTACCGGGATACAGCGAGTCGTACACCCACAGGTCGTGCTGCGCGGGGCTGAGCGGCACCCGGCGGCCCGGGTCGCGCGGGGGTATGACGGCGGGTATCTCGCGGGCCCGCCCCGCCTCCAGGAGGCGACGCATCAGTCGGACCCGCTGCTCCCTGCCGAGTGCGCCGAACCGGTCGGCCATGGAAGGGGATGCCGCACCCGGGGCGGTGCGCGAAACGGTGGGGGCGCTCATCACAGGTTCTCTTTCAGTTCGGCCAACCGGTGCAGCCCGGCCAGTACGTCGTCCCGTCCGATGCCGAAGTCGATGAAGCAGGCGACCTCGTCGACGCCCAGATCCGCCAGATCGGCGAGCATCTTGGCGCAGTGGCCGGGGGAGCCGAGCAGGCTGCCCCAGCTCAGATAGCGTTCGAAGGCGAAGTCGGCGAGCATCGCAGTCTGTTCCTCGGTGAGCCCCGCGGTGGTGGCGTCCGCGGACCGGTTGGCCGCCGTCTGGCGGACGTACGAGGCGAGGTAGGTCTTGAGTGGTGCGCCCGCCATCCGGCGGACCTCCGCGTCGTCGGTGCCGACGTAGGTGTGGGCCATCAGCGTGACGCGGCCATGTGCGTCGGTGCCCCGCTGGTCGGGGGCCGCTGCGCAGGCGACCCGGTAGAGCGCGATCTTCTCGGCCAGCTCGTCACGGCTCTGCCCGACGGTCGCGCCGAGCACCCCGGCGCGCAGCTGTCCGGCCGCCTCCCAGGTCTCCGGGTTGCCGGACGTGGTGACCCACAGCGGCAGGGTGTCCTGCACGGGCCGGGGCTGGGGCGTGACGGAGACCGGGGTGCCCGTGCCGTCGGGGTACTCGGCGGGCTCGCCCGCCCACAACGACCGCAGCCGCGGGATCGTCTCCAGCGCGGTGCGCCGGCGGTCCGCGTACTGGCCCGGGGCCAGCGTGAAGTCCTTGGAGTGCCAGCCGGTGGCGACGGAGAGGCCCACCCGCCCGTGCGAGAGGTTGTCCACGACGGCCCAGTCCTCCGCCACCCGCAGCGGGTGGTGCAGCGGCAGGACGACGCTGCCCGCGCGGATCCCGATCCGCTCGGTGGCGACGGCGAGCGCCGCGCTGAGCACCGGCGGGCTGGGGAAGACCTGACCCACCTGCTGGAAGTGGCGCTCGGGGGTCCACACGGCGTGGAACCCGAGCCGGTCGGCGGTACGGGCCACGGCGAGGATGTCCTCGTAAGTCTCGGTGTGCCGGGCCGCGCCGGCGGTGGTGCTGTCCGCACCGAAGAACATCACACTGAGGTCCACTGCCACTCCTCCTGCTTTCTGCTGGGCTGGGTCTGGGGTTGCGGACGCCGCGGCACCCGGGGACGGCGCGGGATGGGGGAAGCGGCGGCGGGGGCGGGCAGGGCGACCGCCCGTTCCAGCTCGGCGGCGAAGGCGGCGACCGTGGGCGCGGCGAACAGCTGGGCCACGGTCACCTGCCGTCCGGCGCCGAGCCGGGCCACGGCGCGCACCGCGCGCAGGGAGTTGCCGCCGAGAGCGAAGAAGTCGTCGTCCGGACCCGCGCTCGGCACGCCGAGGACCTCGCACCACACGGCGGCGGTCTCCCGTTCCAGCGCGGTCATCGTGCGCTGGGCGGTGGCGCGGTGCCGGGCCGGTGCCACGATCCGGTCGTTCTCACCGGCCCGCCGGGGCGGCCCGGTGAGGCCCAGCCCCGACAGGGGCGTGTCGGGGGCGGTCGCGGCCGCCTCCAGGGCCTGCGGGAGGGCGTCCGCGAGCCACTGGACGAACTCCGCTTCGAGGGCCTCCCCGCGGTACTCGAACGTCAGCGTCAGCCCGTCCGGTGCGCCCTGGTCCGAGGTGGAGTCCGTGACGTCCACCAGGAGTTCGAACCGGGCGGCGCCGGTGCGCACGACCTCGACGCCGTGTTCGGCACCGGGCAACGTGACCTCGGCCCGCGCGTTGTTCTGGAGCGCCAGGACCACGTCGGTGAACGGCTGACGGCCGGGGGAGCGCGGTGGGTTGAGGGCGCCGACCACGTCCTCGAACGGCACGTCCTGGTGGCTGAACGCGGCGAGGTCCGTCTCCCGTACCCGGGCGAGCACTTCGGCCGCGGTGGGGTCCCCGGACAGATCGGTGCGCAGCACCAGCATGTTGACGAAGAACCCGACGACGTCCTCGACGCTGCCGTCCCCGGCGCGTCCGGCCACCGGGGCGCCGATCGCCAGGTCCTCGTCCGCACCGGCCCGTACCAGCACGGTGGCCAGCGCGGCGTGCAGGGCCATGAAGAGGGTGGCGCCCCGGGCGCGGGCCGATTCGACCACCCGGGCGTGGGCCGCCGCGTCGAGCCGGCGCACCACGACCCGCGCGTCCGGACCGGGTACGGCGGGACGCCCGGCGCGGCGAGGCAGCAGCGGACCGCCGGCCGGCAGCCCGTCCAGTTCCTTGTGCCAGTACGTGAGCTGGCGGGCGGCGAGCGCGTGCGGGTCGGACGGTGAGCCGAGCCGGTCGAGCTGGTGACGGGCGTGCTCCGCGTACTGGACGGTGAGCGGGGGGAGTCCGGCCGCGTCCGCGCCCCGGGCCCGTGCCTCGTAGGCGCGGGACAGATCGCGGAAGAGCGGCCGCAGGGACCACCCGTCGCCGGCGATGTGATGGACCAGCACCAGGAGCGCGTGCTCGTCCGGGTGCTCCCGGGCGGTGAACAGGGTTGCTCGTACCGGGAGTTCGGCACGCAGGTCGAAGCGGTGGCGGGCCTCCCGCTCGATCTCCCGGTCCATCGACTCCTCGGCGATCCGCAGGTGCCGGAAGGGCGGCCGCGCGGCAGCCCCGCTCAGCACCCGTCGTACGGGGGATCCGTCGGACTCCTCGAAGACGGTGCGGAGCACTTCGTGACGCTCGGCGACCCGGGCCAGGGCGTCGTCCAGCGCGGCCGGATCGACCGGGCCCCGGAGCCGGACCAGCATCGGCAGGTTGTACGCGGCACCGGCCCCGATCCGGTCCAGGAACCACAGCCGGTGCTGCGCGTGCGACACCGGGAGCGTCCCGGAAGCGTTCCCGGGCACGGCACTCGGCGCGGGGGGCACCGGTGGAGCGGTGTCGACGAACGGGGCGAGGAGCGCCGGGGTGGACGCCTCGAAGAGCCCGCGGATGTCGATCTCGGCGCCGAGCGCGGTACGGATCCGGCCCAGCAGCCGGGCGGCGAGCAGGGAATGGCCGCCGAGGGCGAAGAAGTCGTCGTCCGGGCCGACCCGGTCGGTGTGCAGCACCTGGGCGAAGAGCTCGCACAGCGCGGCCACGGTGCCGCTCACCGACGCCCGGCCGGCGGGGGCCGTCGCGGGTCCGGGCTCCGGGAGGGCGGCCCGGTCCAGCTTTCCGCTGGGGGTCAGTGGCAGCGCGTCCACCGGTACGAAGACCGCCGGGACGAGGTAGTCGGCCAGCACGCCGCGGGCGTAGGCGCGCAACTCCGCTTCCCGGAAGTCCTGTCGGGCGCTGCCGCGCGGCACGACGTACGCGGTCAGCTGGCGGTCGCCCGCCGGGTGCTCGTGGGCGACGACCGCCGCCCGGTCGATGCCGGGGTGCCGGGCCAGTACGCTCTCGACCTCGCCCGGCTCCACCCTGAAGCCCCGGATCTTCACCTGGCTGTCGGCCCGGCCCAGATATTCGAGGACCCCGTCGGCGCGTCGTCGCCCGAGGTCCCCGGTGCGGTAGACGCGCTCACCGGACGGGGCCGCGACGAAGCGTTCGGCGGTCAGCGCGGGCCGTCCCCGGTAGTCACGGGCGACGCCCGCCCCGGCGGCGTAGATCTCACCGGTGCGGCCGTCCGGCACCGGACGGAGCTCCTCGTCGAGGATGTGCAGCCGCTTGCCCGCCAGCGGACGGCCGATCGGCACCGGGCCCGCGCCGAGCTCGGCGGCGCTCACCGGGTGGACGGTCAGGAAGATCATGCACTCGACGGGGCCGTAGCCGTTGCTCAGCCGCAGGTCCGGCCGGCGCTCCAGGGCGCGGGCCGCGTGCGGCGCGGACAGGGCCTCGCCGCCCACCACGAGTTCCCGCAGTCCGTCCATCACCTGCGGGTACTCGTCGACGATGACGTTGAAGAGGGACGCCGAGAGGTACATGGAGGTGATGCCGTGCTCGGCGACGAGCCGTGCCATCACGAACGGCTCGGGCCGCTGCCCGGGGTGCAGGACGCAGGTCCCGCCGTTCATGAGCGGCCCCCACAGCTCCAGGGCGAACGCGTCCCAGGACAGCGGCGCGCACTGGAGCCAGACCGCGCCGGGGCCGAAGGACGCGAAGGTCTGTCCGGTGAGGGTGGCCGTGAGCGCGTGGTGCGTCGAGGCGATGCCCTTCGGCCGCCCGGTCGATCCGGAGGTGAACATCACGCAGGCGATGTCGTCGGGCCGGACCGGGACGGCGCCGCGCGGCAGTGGCTGCGCCCCGTGTACGTCCTCGATGTGCACCTGCGCCACGTCGAGCATCCCGGGCGCGGCGTCGCGGGCCGAGACGACCAGGGCGGCCCCCGCGTCCTCGGCCATCGCGCGCAGTCGTTCGGCGGGGAAGCCGGGGTCCAGCATCACGTACCCGGCTCCGGCCTTGAGGATGCCGAGCACCGTCACGACGAGCGCGGTGGAGCGCTCCAGGTACACGCCGACCGTGTCGCCGGCCCGGATGCCCCGCGCGGCCAGCAGACCCGCCAACCGGGCCGCCCGCTCGTCGAGTCCGGCGTAGTCGATCCGTTCGCCGCCGTGGATCAGCGCTGTCGCGCCGGGCGTCCGTGCCGCCTGCTCCTCGAACAGTTCATGCACGCACCTCATCCCGCTCACCTCCCTGGTGCTCGCCCTGCTCGACCGGCTCCTGAGGTGCGTCGAGGTCGGGCAACAGGACGTCGATGTCCCTGATCGAGCGGCTGGCGAGTCCCCAGAGGGCGACCGCGGTCCCGCCGATGCCGGCGAGGAACAACATCGCCGACATGCCGCTGCCCGGACCGTCGCCGACGAGGGGACCGAGCCCGGTGAAGAGCCCGGAGCCCTCGGCGGCCAGCGGTTCGAAGACGTGGTCGGCGAGCGGTCCGGAGACCGCCATGGCCAGGGGCACGGAGATCTGCGACAGGAACATCACCGCGCCGAAGACCCGGCCGTGCCACTCGTGGGGGACCTTGGTCTGCACGATCGTCTGCATCGACGCGTTGACCACGGTCATGAGCAGGGCGCCGACCAGGATCGCCAGGCACCAGCCGGTCACGCTGCCCACCAGGCCCATCACCACCAGGCCGGACAGACACATGCCGACCACGCCGAGCATCATGCCCCGGCCCCGGTTCGCGGGTCCGCCCCAGGCCGCCATGAGCAGGGCGCCGGCCACTCCGCCGACGCCGACCGAGGTGTTGACCGCGGCGAGTGCGCCGTTGCCGGCCCGGAGCAGCACCATCGGCGAGATGAGGGCGAAGCCGAAGACCATGACGAGGTTGACGACACAGAAGTTGACGATCAGGTCGCGCAGGCTGGGTACCCGGAACAGGTAGCGCAGCCCCTCGACCGCATCGGCGGTGATCCGTCGGCGCGGTGCGTCGGTGGTGGCCTTCGCCACCCGGTCGCCGTTGAAGCGCACGAGCTGGATGCCGATGAGGGCGAACGCGTAGCTCGCCAGGTCGACCAGGAGCGTCGGGCCGATCCCGAAGAGCGCGACGAGCAGACCGCCCAGCGCGGGGCCGCCGATCCCGGCGGCACTCTTCGCGCCGGCCAGCAGGCCGTTGGTGCGGTCCAGTTGGTCCTTGCGGACGAGGAGGGGAACGGCCGAGGACAGGGCCGGGAACTGGAAGGCGGCACAGACGCCGAGCAGCACGGTGGCCGGATAGACCTGCCAGGCCTGGAACGCGCCGAGGTAGTGGAGCAGGGCCAGGGTGCCCACGACGAGGAGCCCGCCGGCGTCGGCTATCCGGAGCGCGGTGCGCTTGGGTATCCGGTCGACGATTGCACCCGCAATGGGACTGAACAGGGCCTGCGGCAGCATGGCGCACAGCGACAGGATGGTGACGGCTGTCGCGTTCCCGCCGGCCGACCACACCTCGACGATGAAGGCGAACCGGACCGCCGCGCTTCCCGCCAGGGATACCGCCTGACCGGACCAGACGAGGAGGAAGGGCCCCATTCCCGAAAAACGACCGGGAATGTCCGTTGATATCCGGGCGCCCATCAGGATCCGGATCCCTTGTGCACCGACGTCCGGCACGTCGTGCCGGAGCTGTCGAATGGTTTGGTTGCCACGCCTCAATCCCCCAGGATTTCGCGTCCTCTGCGGATCACCACGGATCCCTGTCTGAATCGAACGGGGGCATCATGCGGCGACCGATTACCGCTGCGTTCCCTTGGCGAACGCGGGAACGGGAAGAAAGCGGGAACGATTCGGGAGGGAACCGGGAGCCGGGAAGGCAAGGGTCGTTCTGTAGTTGTCTGCAGAAGGAGTACTCACGTGAAGGACCCCAGGGATCGTTCGCCCGACGGGACGGAACTGCGCCAGGCCCTCCAGGACCTGTCCACCGTGGAGCGGTGGGCCGAGCGTGTGGCGTCCGGTGTCCAGTCCCATCCGTACACCGCGCCGGAGTCCTGGGAGGGGCCCCAGCTCAGCGTCGAGACCAGAACCGAGAACGGCATGCACACGGTGGCCGGGATCGTGGAGTGGCCGCCCGGGGACGACGCCGGCCTGGCGGTCCTGGACGAGACGGAACGCGCGGTGCTCCGTTCCCTGGTGAGGTCGTTGCTCGACCTGGCCGGTCATGAGTCGGGAACGGCCCGTACGCGCGTGGTCCTCACCCCGCTGGGCCCCCGCGTCGCCGCCTGTCAGCTCGACGTGGAATAGCGGTGCCGGTCCGGTTCCCGCGGCAGTTCCCGGAGGCGGTATCGGGGCAGGAACGGACCGGGAACGCCGATCAGCAACATCAGTGGTGTCGGGAAGCGGAACACCGCAGAACCTCACAAACACCACTTAGGGGCGGGACATGGGACGCAAGCTTGCTGGACTCTTCGGGATCATCGCCGCGACGCTGGCCTTCGGTATCGGCACAGCGGTCGAGGCGGGGCAGTCGCACGACTCCCGGAGCATTCAGCAGGTTGTCGCCGACGACAAGGGCCCGACGGTCATCGGTACGCAGGGCACCGACGACGACAAGGGCCCGACGGTGATCGGCACCCATGTGCTCGCCGACGACAAGGGTCCGACGGTCATCGGTACGCAGGGCACCGATGACGACAAGGGCCCGACGGTGATCGGCACCCATGTGCTCGCCGACGACAAGGGTCCGACGGTGATCGGCACCCATGGCACCGATGACGACAAGGGCCCGACGTCCCCCACCATGTGATCCCACCGCCTCGACACGCGAGCCCCGCACCGGAGTCACGGTGCGGGGCTCGTCGCTGTCCGTCCCGGGGCGGGCCCGAGCGGGCGGCTGCGTGCACGCGTGCTGTTACGGGGTAAGGCGACGGCGGGCGGTCGTCAGCTGCGCCGGTGCTCCGCCGGAACGCCCATCTCGGCGAAGAGCTGTTCGGCCTCCGCCAGGTACCGCGCCGCGTCCGGCGTGTCCCCGAGGGCGTCGGCCATGCCCGCGAGGGCGTAGGCCTGCTCGATGCGATAGCTGAGGGACGAGGCGAGCTCGTGGGCATGGGTGTGCAGCGCGAGCGCCGCCGCCATGTCGCCCTGCCGGCGGCGCAGTCGGCCCACCACGTTCTCCACCTTGGCCCGGCGCAGGGGCGAGGAGTTCGTCCGCATCAAGTCGAGGGCGAGCTCCGCCTGGTCCGGGACGCGGGGAGGCTTTCCCAGCCGGTTCTCCACATCGGCGGACAACGCCAGGGTCAGCGCGAGGTTCACCTCGTTGCCGGCGTCCCCGTACAGTGCGCGGGCCTCCGCCAGGCAGCGGTCGGCCTCCTCGTACGCACCCAGGCCGACATGGGCGAAGGCGAGGTCGGTGATGGCTCCGGGAAGTCCTTCGTGCTGCCCCAGCTGCCGGCTCAGTTCGGCCGAACGCCGGGCCGCGTCCCGAGCCTCCTCGTACCGCCCCCACTGTTCGTAGAGCGTGCTGAGGATGGTCAGGCTCTCGGCCTCCGCGCGCGGCATGTCCAGGTCGCGTTCGTGTGCGATCGCCGTCTCCATGTGGCCCAGGGACGCGGAGAAGTCGCCGAGCAGACTGTTGAACTGGCCGAGGATGCTCTCGCTGTGGGCCTGGGTGTGCAGGTCGCCGAGCTGGACCGCGACGTCCCGGCTCTTGCGGGCGGCTTCGAGGCCCTCGGAGAGACGGCCGAGCTTCCAGCAGGCGACGCCGAGGTTGGACAGGCTCACTCCCAGCAGTGCCAGGTCCTGCAACCGGCCGGCCGCGGCGACCGCGACCCGGCTCAGCTCGCCGAACTCCTCCAGGAGCCCGAGGTCGTTGAGCTGGAAGACGAGATTGCGGGCCAGGCACACCACATAGCGGTCGTGCCCCCTGCGCTCGGCGAGCGTGACGGCCGCGAGGAGCGAGCTCTGCTCGCGCAGGAACCAATTCCGCGCCTGCTCGGGGGTGCCCAGGCCGGGCAGTTCCGCCGTGGAGGGCTCGATACCGGTACTGCGCCGGCGCCGCCCGGAGTAGAGGAGATCGCACGCCACCTCGGTGGCGGTCAGGTAGTAGCCGAGCAGCCGCTCCACCGCCTCGGAGTCGTCGGGGGACTCGACGAGCAGGCTGTGCGCGAAGCTGCGGACCAGGTCGTGGAAGGTGTAGAGGCCGATCTCCGGCTGCTGCACGAGATGGACGTCGAGCAGCATCTCCAGCAGGTCCTCCGCCTCCCGGGCGCCGGAGCCGAGCAGCGCACCGGCCGCGTGGACGTCCATCTCGCTGCCCGGGTGCAGCGCCAGCGTCGAGAACGCGTTCCGGCACTCCTCGTCCAGGGCCTGGTAGGACAGGCGCAGGGTGGCGGAGACGCTGCGGGCGCCCGAGCTGAGCTCGTCGAGCCTTCGGGTCTCGTCGCGCAACCGTTCCGCCAGGTACTGGAGGGTCCAGCGCGGGCGGTTGCGCAGCCGGGCGGTGGCGATCCGCAGGGCGAGGGGGAGGTGGCCGCAGAGCCGGGCGATCTCCTCGGCCGCCTCGGGCTCGGCGGCGACGCGCTGGGCACCGAGCGTCTCGGCCACCAGCATCGCGCTGTCCTCGGGCGGCATCACTCCGATGGAGATCCACCGGGCGCCGTCCAGATCGACCAGGCGGGCCCGGCTGGTGACCATGACGAGGCTGCCGGGGGAGACGGGCAGCAGCGGACGGATGGCGGCGGCGTCGGCCGCGTTGTCGAAGAGGATCAGCAGCCGCTTGCCGACCAGGGTGGCACGCCACAGAGCCGTGCGGGCGGGTACGTCGTCGGGGATGAGGTTGCCCGGGACGCCGACGGCCCGCAGCAGACTGTCGAGCGCGATGCCCGCGGTTACCGGCTGGTCGCCCGGCGTGTATCCGCGCAGGTCGATGTGGAGTTGACCGTCCGGGTACTCCGGTGCGAGCCGGTGCGCGGCGCGCACCGCGAGCGAGGTCTTGCCGCAGCCGCCCATGCCGTCGATCGCCACGATCTGGGGTCCCTGCTCGCCGCCGGCCTCGGCGCCACGCAGGATCTCGGCCAGTTCCCGGTCCCGGCCGGTGAAGTCCGCGAGGTCGTACGGGAGGGTGCTGGGGGGTTCCGCGGGCAGCGCCACGGCCACCACCGGGGCGGCCGCCGGCTCGGGTCCGGCCAGTTCGGGGCTCTCCCGCAGGATTCCCTCGTACAGCTTGGTCAGGTTGGGGCCGGGATCGATGCCGAGTTCCTCGGCGAGGAGCTCGCGCACCTTGCCGTACTCGTCCAGGGCCTCGGCCTGCCGCCCGGACCGGTACAGGGCGATCATCAACTGGCCGCGCAGGGACTCGCGCAAGGGGTGCTGCTGGACCAGTTCCCGCAGTTCGACGACGAGTTCGGCGGCCTCGCCGAGTGCGAGGTGGAGTTCGAAGAGCTGTTCCGCCGCGGTCAGCCGGCGCTCCTCGATGGAGGTCGACGCCGCCTCGATGACCGGACCGCCGCCGCCCGACAGAACAGGTCCCCGCCAGAGTGCGAGGGCGCCGCGCAATATCTCGGCGGCCTCGGCCGTACGGCCGTCGGATGCAGCGAGCTTCGCTTTGCGTATCAGTAGGCCAAATTCGGCCACGTCGATTTCGCATTGTTCCTGGGCGACGCGATAGCCGGGTCCGTCGGTGACGAGAACTTCGGCACCGCCGGGTATCCGTCTTCGGAGATCCGCAACTGCCTTGCGTACTTGGTGCGGTGCCGTCGTCGGCGGTTCCTCGTCCCAGGCCGCCTCGACCAGCCGGGAAACCGGAAGCACTTTTCCGGGCTCCAGAAGCAGAGTGGCCAGAACTCGCTCCTGTATGACACCGCCCAGTCGCAGTCGCGTCCCGTTGGACCACCCCTCTATCGGGCCAAGAATGTTGAAGCGCAGCCGAAACTCTTCCGTAGTTGACACGCATCCTCCCCCTCAGCTCTGCGCACCCGCAGCGCTTCCCCAGCGCGAGGCGATCGTAGCCCCTGGCGGAAGGAACTCGCGGTACTGCACCGGGAAGAGTTCGGGAATGGCTCGATGGAGGCTGTTCATCGACGGCAGGCCTTCGCTGCCACGGAGAGTACGGAGCATACGGAGCGTGAGCGGACCGGAAAGATCCCCGTCCGGGCCGTGTGTTCCGGACAGTCCTGGGCGGCCGGGTAACCGGTCATTGCGTTTTCTGAGCATGTGGAGACCGAGGAGACAATGATGAATTCCCAGCCCGCACCCGGGCTCGACGTTCTGCTGCAGAATGCGCGCCGGCGGGCGGGACTCACTCAGGAACAGCTCGCCGGACTTTCCACGGTGAGCGTACGAGCCATTCGCGACCTGGAACTGGGGCGGGTCCAGCACCCGCGCAGGGAAACGCTGAAGCTCCTCGCCAATGCCATGAGACTGAGCGACGCGCGGCGCGTCGAGCTCGAACTCGCCGTCGATGCAAAGGCAGCGGGGCGTGTCTTCCAGGACATCTACGGAGCGGGCCTCGCCACACCACCCCCTCCGCTGCGCCCGCTGATCGGACGGCGTCCGGAACTGGAAGCGCTGACAGCCCGGTTGCGCACGGATCACGAGCGGCTGCTGACTCTGGTGGGTCTGCCGGGAGCGGGAAAGTCGCGGCTTGCCCAGGAGGCTGCCTCGGTGATCCACGCCAGGGACCGGGTTCCGGTGCTGTGGGTCTCCCTGGACAACACGGCCGACACCACCGGATCGGCCCCCGGCACCCCTCAGTCGACCGTGACCGGGTGGGTGCGCGCACTCGTCCGGGACGGTGAGGAATTCGAGGAACTGGCCGCGCTCATAGGGTCCAAGGCGACCTTGATCGTCCTGGATGGTTACGATCCGTCACCATCCGTCACCCCTCGCCTGCTGAGTCTGCTGCGCGCCTGCGAGCGCCTGAAAATACTCACCACCACCGACCGGCCGGTCCAGCTGCCCGGTGGGCGGCTGCTGCCACTGGCCCCACTCGCGGTGCCGACCGCCGCCGATCTCGCCGTCGACGCGGTGGGCGGCTCCCTCGTCGCGGACCGGCACGCCGTCGAGCTGACGCTCTCCCATGTCAGTTACATGCGGCCCGACTTCCTCCCCACCGACTCCGTCGTCACCACCGTGGCCCATATCTGCCGGGCCCTGGACGGCATGCCGCAGGCGCTGGAAGCCGCGGCCTCGTGGCTGCTGCTGTACTCCCCCCAGCAACTCCTGGACATCGCCCGCACCACACCGCTGGTCCTGCTCGACGGGGTCACGCCCGCCGATCCCGCCGCCGGCCCCACCCTGAGCGAGCGGCTCACCGCCGCCGTGACCGGGCTCGACCCGCAGGCCGCCGCCCTGCTCCGCACACTGGCGACGCTGGAGGACCCGTGGACGGTGGACGGCGCCGCGCGTGCCTGCGGCACCTCCCTGGCCGGGACCGCCCGTGACGTGCACGCCCTGCTGGTCCGCGGCCTGATCCGCCGGCTCCCCACCACGGCGGGCGACCCGGTCGGCTTCACCGTGCTCAATCTGGTCCGCGCGGTGCTCGACGCGGAGCAGGAGACGGAGCAGGAGACGGAGCAGGAGACGGTGCCCGCCGCTCTCGCCGTCGCCCTGAGCGAGTGAGGACCGCCCCTCACATCACCCCGTTCACCGTTCCGTCGCCCACCCCGTTCCCGCCCTCATGAAAGGCACCGCACCCATGCGCAACCTGATTTCCCTCGCCGACCTCACGCCCGCCGAGCTGGACCACATCGTCCGGCGCGCCGCCTCGTTCGGCCGCGACGGCATCGTGCCGAAGCCGCTGGCGGGACGCCAGGTCGGTCTCTACTTCCGCAAGTCCTCGACCCGGACCCGTACTTCCTTCTGGAGCGCGGCGACCCGCCTCGGCGCCGATGTGATCACCTTCGGTCCGAACGAGCTGCAGCTCACCACCGGCGAGACGGTCGAGGACACCGCCCGGGTCCTCGGGCAGTACCTGGACGCCCTCGTCGTACGCACCAACGGGGACGTGGAGGAGATCCGCCGGCTCGGCAGCAGCGAGGACCTGGCCGTCGTCAACGCCCTGAGCCTGGACGAGCACCCGACCCAGGCCATCGCCGATCTCGCCACGCTGACCGAGGAGTTCGGCTCGCTCGACGGTCTGCACCTGCTCGCCGTCGGCGAGGGCAACAGCTCGGGCGCGGCCCTCGCACTCGCCGCCGCCCTCACCCCCGGCCTGCGCCTCACCCTGCTGTGCCCGCGGGGGTACGAGGTACCCAAGGAGACCCTGGACCTGGCGGCCGAACTCAGCGGCGGCAAGGCCCTGGTGAGCCAGGTCGTGTCGGCCGACGAGGTCGAGGGACCGGTGGACGCGGTGTACACCAGCCGGTGGCAGACCATGGGCGTGACGAAGGAGAACCCCGACTGGCTCAGGGACTTCGACGGCTTCCAGATCAACCGAGCCTTCCTGGACCGCTTCGCCGGCCCACGCACCGTCTTCCTGCACGACCTGCCCGCGGTACGCGGCGAGGAGGTCACCGACGAGGTGCTCGACGGCCCGTCGAGCCGGGCCTGGCGGCAGGCCCACCACAAGATGACCGCCGCCGCGGCGGTCCTGGAGTGGTGCGTACGCGGCGTCCAGGACTGACCGCCCGCCCCGCCCGGCTCCCGGCAGGCATGGGTTCACGCTCCATGCCTGCCGGGAATTCTTTTTGCTCTCCGCCGGCCATCGTGCGAAAGGGCGGGTGCGGGCGCATGTCGCGCCTCGCACCCGCCCTTCCGGGACGGGACAGCCGATGGGTTCAGCCACCCATCGCCGCAACCACCGAACGCGGCCGCATATCGGTCCAGTTCGCCTCGATGAATTCGCCGCATTCCTGCTTGCTGCCCTCGTCCTTCACCAGTTCCCAGCCCGCCGGCTGCTGGATCCGGGCCGGCCACAGCGAATACTGACCCTCTTCGTTGGCCAGCACTACATAGCGGCCCTGGGAGTCCTCGAACGGGTTGGTTGCCATGATTTCCACCTCGGTTGGACGAAGTTGTACGTGATGTCGTCAGGTGTGTCTGCGTGTTTCGTCTGCATCAAATGCTAGGAGCCGCGGACCGGTTCGCCGGGCAGAAACCCAGGCAGATCGGCGGCACCACGGAGCGCGGGATCAGGCGGGCACACGGGCCGTCCGATGCGCGTAGGTGAGCGCGACCCCGGTCGCCACGGTGGCCGCGCGCACCGCGCCGAGCGCCTCGCGCACCAGCTCCGAACGCTCCACCGGCATCACTTCGAACCCGGGCTGACCTGCGCGGACAATGTTCACCGCGGCTTCGAGCACGGCGATCTGGGCCTCGCCGAGCGCCTCCCGCCGGTCGACCCGTTCCCGTACCTCCGCCAGGACGTCCGCGAGCACCTCCGCCGCACGCACGTTGTGGCCGGTCTCTGCCATGTCATGACTCCTCGGTCGTTCGCCGGCGGTGTGCACGGGGCCGGGCGCTGAATTCTGCGGGTGCAGTGCGGCCAGTCTCATGCCCCGCCGACCACCCGGCACCGGACTGTCGGTCAACTGCTCCTCTGCTGCCGCCCAGTTGCCGCCGCTGACGCCGGAAACGGATCCGGAGCGAATCTACGGTTGTGGCCGAAAGGAAGTTCCGGGCAAGCCTGGATCTCTTTCTCCCCTTGTCATCCAATGATGTGGACGAAGCGAACTATGAAGCCTGCGGAATGGGCGGCTCGTCATCGATCCGGGCCGCTGGATGTTGTTGTCACCGGACTGCAATCCGATGCGCACACCTGGAATCTCATCTACATCCAATTGCTGCTCGAGGACCTCGGGCACAAGGTCGTCAATCTGGGTTCCTGTGTGCCCGAGGACGAGATCGTCGAGTCCTGCTGCAAGTTCCAGCCCGACCTACTGGTCGTCAGCAGCGTCAACGGGCACGGCTTCCACGACGCCGAGCCGCTGATCGGGGCCATTCGGTCGCGCTGGGAGCTGACCGGCCTGCCTGCGGTCATCGGCGGCAAGCTCGGCGTTTCCGGAGACGGGGAGGAAGAGGCCGACGCCCTGATGAGGGCCGGGTTCGACGCGGTCTTCCAGGACGGCGTCGACATCGCCGCTTTCGAGTCCTACGTCGACTCGCTGCCCAAGGAGGTGGAACGATGACCGCGCCGGTCCAGGAGGCACCTCCCGGGAGCCGCTCCACCGTGCACCGGCGACCGCTCTCCTTCGGCCGTTTCGTCGCCAGGGCACAGGCCCGGGGCACTCTCGTGGTGCAGCCCCGCATGGGCTTCTCCGACCCCGCGCTGATGCGGGCCGGCCTGCTGGCCACCAAGGGAGCGGCCGACGCGGTCGTCGGCACCATGACGATCGACAGCTACACCCGGGTCAACGACGAGGCGTCCGCGGCGCGCGCCCTGAACGGCGGCGTCCCGCTCAACGGATTCCCCATCACCTCCTACAGCCCGCAGACCTCGCGCTGGGTTCTCGACGGTGTCCGGGACGCGGGCTTCCCGGTGCAGATCCGGCACGGATCGGCCCGCCCCCAGCGCATCGTGGCCGCACTGGCCCGGCTCGGCCTGGACGCGACGGAGGGCGGCCCGGTCTCCTACTGCCTGCCCTACGGACGCACCCCGCTCCTGGACTCCGTACGCAACTGGCAGGAGAGCTGCGACTTCCTGGCCGGACTGCGCGGCACCGGGGCCGAACCGCATCTGGAGACCTTCGGCGGTTGCATGCTCGGCCAGCTCTGCCCGCCCGGACTGCTCGTCGCGATCAGTGCGCTGGAGGCGCTCTTCTTCCACCGGGCAGGGCTGCGCAGCATCTCGCTCAGCTACGCCCAGCAGACCAACGCGGACCAGGACCGCGACGCGATGCACGCGCTGCACCGGCTGGCCGGCGAGTTCCTGCCGGACGCCGACTGGCACATCGTCCTCTACACCTACATGGGCCTCTACCCGCAGACCCGGCACGGCTCCCTGGAGCTCCTGGAACGCTCGGCCGAACTGGCCGTGGAGACCGGGGCGGCCCGGCTGATCGTGAAGACCGCGGCCGAGGCGCACCGCATCCCGACCGTGGCGGAGAACGTCGAGGCCCTGCGGGTCGCCGCGCGGGCCGCCGCCCGGCATCGGACGGCGACCGGCGCCCGGCCCGGGAACGCGCCCGTCCCGCGCACCGACCCGGCGGACAACGCCGTGTACGCCGAGGCCCGTGCTCTGGTCGACGCGGTGCTGAACCTCGACGACGACCTGGGCCAGGCCCTGCTGAAGGCCTTCGCCCGCGGATACCTCGACGTCCCCTACTGCCTGCACCCCGACAACGCGGGCCGCACCCGGAGTCACATCGACGGGTCCGGCCGCCTCACCTGGTCCGAGATCGGGGCGATGCCCCTCGGGCCCGTCCGCGACCGCGGCCGACGGCTCACCGCCGCAGGGCTGTTCGACGCCCTGTCGTTCGTACAGCGCCGGCACGACCGCGTCCTTCCCCCGTCCGCTTCCCGCCACCCGCTTCCCCCGGCGGCCCGTCGCCCGGCAGCCCATCGGCAGCACACCCAGGAGGTAGCACCATGACCAGCACGATCGCCGAGTCCCACGGCCGCGTCGCGCCCCCGTTCCCGTCCTCTCCCGACCAGCACCTGATCGCCGAGCCGACCCGTGCCACGCTGCGGGTGCAGAGCCGGATGCTCGCGGCGACCCGCGCCTTCCTGACCGGGCAGGGGTTCCAGGAGCTGCTGCCGCCGGTCATCGGACCGGTCACCGACCCGGGCATCCGAGGCTCCAAGCAGGTGGACGTCGACTTCTACGGCCACAAGTACAAGCTGATGACCAGCGCGATCCTCTACAAGCAGGCATCGCTGCTGGCCTTCGGCAAGATCTTCTACATCGCGCCCAACGTGCGCCTGGAACCGCTGGAGACGGCCGTCACGCACCGCCATCTCGCCGAGTTCCACCAGATCGACGTGGAGATCCGCGACGCCCGCCGCGAGGACGCGATGGAGCTCGCCGAACGGCTCGTCGCGCATGTCGTCGACGAGGTCGTCCGCGAGATGCCGGGGGACCTGGAGCTCCTCGGCCGGGACCGGGACGCCTTCCGCGAGGTGGTCCAGGGGGCGTTCGGCCGCACCACGCACCGGGAGGCCACCGCGGACCTGGTGGCGCTCGGCCACCCGCAGGACCCCGGCGCCGAGATCGACTGGGAGGGCGAGGAGATCCTCTCCGCGAAGACCAGCCGCCCGTTCTTCGTCGTCGACTACCCCAAGGGTTCGCGGGGCTTCTACGACCAGGAGGACACCGACCGCCCCGGCATCCTCCGCAACTTCGACCTGATCGCCCCCGAGGGCTACGGCGAACTGGCCAGCGGCAGCGAGCGCGAGCACGACTACGCGGCCCTGGTCACCCGGATGCGCGAGACCGGCGAGAACCCCGCGAAGTACGGCTGGTACCTCGACCTGGCCCGCCGCGGCATCCCCGCCAGCTCCGGGTTCGGCATCGGCCTGGAGCGCTTCACCCGGTACGTCACCGGCCGCACCGCAGCCTGGGAGGCCAGCGCCTACCCGAAGCTCCCCGGCGTGGTGTCGGCATGAGCACCGCACTGAGCGCCGCGGGCTTCCCCGAGGAACAGGTGCGGCACCGGGCCAGGGCCGGAGCGGCGGCGGCCTTCCCCGGGCTGGAGTCCTACGGCAGCAGCCTGCTGGGCGCGATCCCGGCCGGCCAGGACCCGTACGACCTGCTGGAACGCGCCAGGATCGTGCCCCCGGTGTTCATGCCGGAGCGGCTGAAGAAGCTCATCGACCTGGCCCGCGAGCCGCTGTACACGGACGTCGAACTGGACACACAGGTCGGCGGGTTCACCTCCCGGCTGCCGCTCTACGTGTCCGCGTTCGGCTCGACGCAGGTCGCCAGCCACGACCTCGGCGAGGCAGCCGGACGACAGGCCGGACGGCTCGGCATCCCGATGGTCATCGGGGAGAACGTGGTGCCGGTCAACGGCTTCCGCGCCGCCGCCGACTCCGGGGCCTCCCCACTGCTCGGGCGAATCGCCGCCTACACGGCCGCCGCCGACGACGAGCACGGCGGTGTGGTGGTGCAGCAGTCCACCGAGGACGCGGACGCCGAGGTGTGGAACCTGGTCTACAGCGACCCGGTGTCCGAACCGCTGCTGGCCACCGGCCGCCTCGCCTTCGAACTGAAGGTCGGCCAGGGTGCCAAGCCCGGGCTCGGAGGTCTCACCGTCCTGGGCCGCGAGGCCGGCGGCAGGGTCGCCGAACAGTACGCCATGGACCCGGTGTTCGGCGCCGACAGCGACTCGGTGCTGCGGATCAGCAGCCCCGGCACCTTCACCGAGGAGATCCTGCGCCAGCAGATCCGGCTGATGCGGAACAACTTCCCCCGCGTGAAGGTGTGGGTGAAGCTGCACCCCGGGCGCGACGTGGCCCATGCCGCGGCCACCGCCTGGGCGGCCGGCGCGGACTCCGTCACGGTGGACGGCGCGGAGGGCGGCACCGCCTGGGCGCCGACCGCCTTCCTCGGCCAGGTGGGACTCCCGCTCGGCGAGTGCCTCACCCGCATCGGCCGCACCGACCACTGCCTGCTCGCCAGCGGGCGGATCTGGGAAGGCAGCAGGGCCGCGAAGGCGCTGGCCCTCGGCGCACGCGCCGTCGGCCTCGGCCGGGCCGCACTGCTCGCCGTGGACGAGGACGCCGAAGCCGGCCTGGTCCGGCTGGTCGAGAGCATCGCCCTGGAACTCCGGCTGCTGATCAGCTCCGTCGGCAAGTACCACGCGAACGCCCTGGAAGCGGACGACGTCCTGCTGCCGGCCGACGCCGCGACGGTCTCCCGCACCGGCTGATTCCGCGCTCCACCGCTCCACTTCGCACCATCCGCACGTCATCCACCGTGGCTCCGTCGGTCTCCCGGCACGCCGCGAGACCACGAGATCCGAGCTACCAAGAAGGTGTCGAGATGTCCCAGCCGCAAGCAGATCCAGCTCTCTCCCTCGGCGTCGTCGTCCCCGCGCACGTCGCCGCGTACAACGACACGGCCGAGAACCTTCCCGAGGGCGCGCTGCACGCTCTCTTCGCCGCGCAGGCCGCCCGCACCCCGGAGGCCGTCGCACTCGTCCGCGAGGACCGCCGTCTCACCTACCGGGAGCTGGACGGCGCGGCCAACGCACTCGCACACCGACTCGTCGCCGAGGGCGTACGGCCGGGCGACGCCGTCGGCCTCCTCTTCGACCGCTCGTTCGCCTACGTCATCACGGTCCTCGCCGTGCTGAAGAGCGGCGGGGTGTACGTACCCCTCGACCCCCGTCAGCCCGAGGAGCGCCTCGGCTGGATCCTCGGCAACACCGGGGCCACCCTTCTGGTGACCGACCGCCCGGCCGGAGAGACCGGCTTCGCGGGAGACCTGCCCGCCCTGCGGCTCGACGACGAGAGCGCCACGGCCGGCACGGATGCCACCGCCCCCGATGTCACGGTCCACCCCGACCAGCCGCTGTACATGATGTTCACCTCCGGCTCCAGCGGCACCCCCAAGGGCGTCGTGAACACCCACCGCAACGTGGTCGAACTGGCCCTGGACCCGGGCTTCGGCGCCGCGGCCCACGAGCGGGTGCTCGCCTACTCGCCGCTGCCCTTCGACTCCTCGACCTATGAACTGTGGGTTCCGCTGCTGCGCGGCGGACTGGCAGTCGTGCTGTCCGCCCCGAAGATCGACATCGGCGAGCTGGCCGACGCCGTCGTCCGCTACGACGTGACCGCCGCCTACTTCACGACCGCCCTCTTCGACGCCATGGCCAGCGAGGCGATCGACGGCCTCAAGCAGCTGCGCGAGATCTGGACCGGCGGCGACGTCCTGTCCGCCACCGCCCTCCAACGGGCCCTCGGCCACTGCCCGGACACCACGTTCGTGCACGTCTACGGTCCCACGGAGGCGACCGTCTTCTGCAGCTACCAGGCCTTCACCCCCGAGGTGCGCACCCTCGACCGGCTGCACCTCGGCATCCCGATGGCGAACACCGCCATGTACGTGCTGGACGCCGACCTGCGCCACACCGCCCCGGGCGAAACCGGCGAACTCTACGTCGCGGGACCGCACCTCGCCCAGGGCTACGGCCGACTCCCGGCCCTGACCGCCGAGCGCTTCACCGCCGACCCGTACGGACCGGCCGGCACCCGCATGTACCGCACCGGCGACCTGGCCGCCTGGAACGAACACGGCGAGGTCGTCTTCCTGGGCCGCGCGGACCAGCAGGTCAAGCTGCGCGGCAACCGCATCGAGCTCGGCGAGATCGAGACCGTACTGGTCCGCCACCCCTCCGTCGCCCAGGCCGCGGTCATCGTCCGCGAGGACCGGCCCGGCGACAAGCGCCTGGTCGCCTACGCCGTACCCGCCGAGGAAGGCGTCCTGGACGGAGCCGAACTCCTCCATTACGTGGGCGAGCAGCTCGTCGAGTACATGGTGCCCTCGGCGGTCGTCCCGATGGGGACCCTGCCGCTGACCCCGAACGGCAAGCTGGACCGGCGCGCCCTGCCCGCACCCCGCGCCGGCGCGGCAGCCGACGGCCGGGGCCCGCGCAACCCTGTCGAGGAGGTCCTCTGCGGCCTTTTCGCCCACTCCCTCGGCCTGCCGTCCATCGGCATCGACGACGACTTCTTCACCGTCGGCGGCCACTCGCTGCTGGCGACCCGGCTGGTCAGCCGGGTGCGCACCGTCCTCGACGTCCAGCTGACACTGCGACAGTTCTTCGAGTACCCGACCGTGGCGCTGCTCGCCGAATACGTCGCCACCGGCGGCGGAGAGTCCGCCCGCCCGGCCCTGACGGCCCAGGAGCGGCCCGAACCGCTGCCGCTGTCGGCGGCCCAGCAACGGCTCTGGTTCCTCGACCAGTTGGAGGGCCCGTCGGCGACGTACAACATCCCGCTCGCCGTTCGGGTACGGGGTGACCTCGACGTCGCGGCCCTGGAGTCCGCGTTCACCGATGTCGCGGGACGGCACGAGAGCCTGCGCACCGTGTTCGGTCAGGCCGAGGGGCAGGCCTACCAGCGGATCCTGCCCGCCGACAGCGTCCGGGTGGAGCTGCCTGTCACCCCGGCGGCCGAGGACGACGTCGCGGCACTGCTCACCGCCGAGTCCGAGCGCATCTTCGACCTGGCGGCCGATCTGCCGTTCCGGGCACGGCTGTTCAGCCTCGGCGAGCACGACTACGTACTCCTGGTGGTCATGCACCACATCGTCTCCGACGGCTGGTCCTACCAACCGCTGATGCGTGACCTGAGCACCGCCTACGCGACCCGTTCGCGTGGTGAGCGCCCTGCCTGGGAGCCGCTGCCCGCCCAGTACGCGGACTACGCACTCTGGCACCGCGGCGTGCTCGGTGACCCGGCTGACCAGGAGAGCGTTGCCTCCCGTCAACTCGACTTCTGGCAGCGGACATTGGCGGACCTCCCGGAGGAGGTCACGCTGCCCGCCGTCCGGCAGCGGCCGGCCGTCGCCTCCTACCGAGGCGCCACCCACACCGTGCACCTCTCCGAGGATGTCCACTCCTCGCTCGCGGAGCTGGCGCGCGAGTCGGGCGCCTCGGTGTTCATGGTGGCCCAGGCGGCGGTGTCGACGCTGCTGTCGCGTTCCGGCGCGGGCTACGACATCCCGCTCGGATCGCCGATCGCCGGTCGTACGGATCAGGCCCTCGACGATCTGGTCGGCTTCTTCGTCAACACGCTCGTCCTGCGCACGGATCTGACGGGCGACCCGAGCTTCCGTGAGCTGCTGACCCGGGTCCGGGAGACCGACCTCGCGGCCTGGAGCCACCAGGACCTGCCCTTCGACCGGCTGGTCGAGGCCCTCAACCCGGACCGGTCCGCCGCCCGGCACCCGCTGTTCCAGGTGATGCTGACGCTGACCGACGCGGCCACGCCGAGGCTCGTCGCCGGGGAGCTGGACACCGAGTCGGAGTTCACCTGGCTGCGGTTCGCCAAGTTCGATCTGACGTTCTCGTTCGCCGAGCACCGTGGGGTGGATGGTGGGCCGGGTGGTCTGGACATCACGATCGAGTACGCGACGGATCTGTATGACGCGCGTTCGGTGGAGTTGGCGGGTGAGCGGTTGGTTCGGTTGTTGGGTGCTGCTGTGTTGGCGCCGGATGTGCCGGTGGGTGATTTGGAGTTGTTGTCGGCGGGTGAGCGTGGGGTGTTGCTGGGGGAGTGGGCCGGTGCGGTCACGGGTGGTCCGGATGTGGGTCTTGCGCGGTTGTTCGCGGCGCAGGTGGTGCGGACTCCGGATGCGGTCGCGGTGGTGGGTGGGGGGCGTGAGGTTTCCTATCGTGAGCTTGATGTGCTGGCCAATGGTGTGGCGCGTCGGTTGATGGGTGAGGGGGTGCGGCCGGGCAGTCGGGTCGCGTTGTTGCAGGATCGTTCGGTGGATGCGGTTGTTGCCACGTTGGGTGTGGTGAAGGCGGGTGCGGTGTATGTGCCGTTGGACACCCGGTATCCGGCGGATCGTGTCGAGTTGATTGTGGGGGAGTCGGGGGTCACGCATGTGGTGACGGACCGGGATCCGGGTTCGCTGGTGTTGCCGGTGGGTGTGCGGGTGCTGGGTCCGGTGTCGGGTGGTGGGGGTGTTTCCTTGGACACCTCGGATCCTGGGGTGTCGGTGCATGCGGATCAGCCGGTGTACGCGATGTTCACGTCGGGTTCGACGGGTGTGCCGAAGGGTGTTGCGGTCACGCATCGTAATGTCGCGGATCTGGCGGCGCAGACGATGTACGCGAACGGCAATCACACTCGGGTGTTGTTCCACTCGGCGATGGCGTTCGATGCCTCGACGTACGAGATGTGGGTGCCGTGGCTGAACGGCGGCACCCTCGTAGTAGCCCCCGCAGGGCATCTCGACGCAGCAGCGTACGAGGAGTTGATCGCTGAACACGGCATCACCGCCTTGTGGTTGACGGCGGGTCTGTTCCGGGTGATGGCGGAGGAGGCGCCCGGGGCGTTTGCCGGGGTGCGTGAGGTGTGGGCGGGCGGTGATGTGGTTCCGCCGGAGGCGGTGCGCCGCGTGATGGACTGCTGCCCGGACGTCACGGTGGTGAACGGTTATGGTCCGACGGAGACGACGACCTTCGCCTCGACGCACCGTATTCACCGTCCGTTGGACTACGCGGGTGCGATCCCGATCGGTGAGCCTCTCGACAACCACCGGCTGTATGTCCTTGACGAGGGCCTGCGGCTGGTCCCGCCGGGTACCCCGGGGGAGCTGTACATTGCGGGGGCCGGCCTGGCGCAGGGGTATCTCGACCGCCCCTCGCTGACCGCCGACCGCTTCGTCGCCGACCCGTACGGCCCGGCCGGTACGCGGATGTACCGCACCGGGGACCTGGTCCGCTGGAACCACGAAGGCTCCCTCGAATACCTCGGCCGGGCCGACCAGCAGGTCAAGCTCCGCGGCTTCCGCATCGAACTCGGCGAGATCGAGAGCGCGTTGACCGCCCACGAGCCAGTGGGTCAGGCGACCGTCGTGGTCCGGGAGGACCGGCCGGGCGACAAGCGCCTCGCCGCCTACCTCGTCGCCGCCGACGGCGCCCGCATCGACACCGACGCGGTGCGCCGAGAGATCGTCGGCGCACTCCCGGAGTACATGGTCCCGTCCGCCTTCGTGGTCCTCGACGAGATCCCGCTCACCGTCAACGGCAAGGTCGACCGACGTGCCCTGCCCGCCCCGCAGTTCGGCAACGAAACCACCGGGCGCGCGCCCCGGGGACCGGGCGAGGAGGTCCTGTGCGGCCTCTTCGCGGAGGTCCTCGGACTCCCGTCGGTCACCATCGACGACCACTTCTTCCACCTCGGCGGCCATTCCCTGCTCGCCACCCGTCTCATCAGCCGCATCCGGCAGACCTTCGGTGTCCAGATCACCGTCCGGGACCTCTTCCAGGGCCCGACGGTGGCCTCGCTGGCCGAGTACGTGGAAGCGGGCGGGGACGCCGTGCAGCGGCCCGCACTGCGGGAAGCGGTGAGGCCCGAGCGGGTGCCGCTCTCCTCGGCCCAGCAGCGCCTCTGGTTCCTGCACCACCTGGAGGGGCCCTCGGCGACGTACAACATTCCGCTGGCCCTGCGCCTCTCGGGCGCACTCGACCAGCAGGCCCTCCAGCTCGCGCTCACCGACCTGGTGGTGCGGCACGAGTCGCTGCGCACCCTCTTCGGGATGGCGGACGACGCCGCCTACCAGTGGCAGCTCCCGGCGGCCGAGGTGCGGGTGGAGCTGCCCGTCGTCGCGGCGACCGAGGCCACGTTGGAAGTGGAGCTCGGCGCACAGGCCGCCCGGAGCTTCGATCTCGAATCCGAACTGCCCCTCCGGGCAGCCCTGTTCGCACTCGGGGACCAGGAACACGTGCTGCTGGTGGTGATGCACCACATCGCCTCCGACGGCTGGTCCACCGCCCCGCTGCTGCGGGACCTGGCAGCCGCCTACACCGCCCGCGCCGAGGGCGCCGCCCCCGTGTGGGAGCCGCTGCCGGTCCAGTACGCCGACTACACCCTCTGGCAACAGGAACTGCTCGCGGCGGACGGGGACCGGCAGGTCGAGTTCTGGCGCCACACACTGGACGGGCTGCCCGACGAGGCCACCCTGCCGGCCGACCGGCCGCGCCCGGCGGTCGCCACCTACCGCGGCTCCACCCACAGCGTCCACGTCCCCGCGGAGCTGCACGAAGCGCTGACACGACTGGCCCGGGAGACCGGCAGCACGATGTTCATGGTGGCCCAGGCCGCCGTCGCCACCGCGCTCTCCCGCTCCGGGGCGGGGGAGGACATCCCGATCGGCGCCCCGATCGCGGGCCGCTCCGAGCAGTCCCTCGACGATCTGGTCGGGTTCTTCGTCAACACCCTGGTGCTGCGCACGGATCTGACCGGCGCCCCGAGCTTCCGCGAGCTGCTGACCCGGGTCCGGGAGTCCGACCTGGCGGCATGGGCCCACCAGGACCTGCCCTTCGACCGGCTGGTGGAGACCCTCAACCCCGAGCGCTCCACCGCCCGACACCCCCTGTTCCAGGTGGTTCTCACCCTCCAGGAAGCACTCACCCCCACCCTCGAACTCCCCGGAATCACAGCCGAGTCGGGCTTCACGACGCTGGAGATCTCCAAGTTCGACCTGACCTTCTCCTTCCACGAACACCGCACGGCCGACGGCCGCCCCGGTGGGCTGGACATCAGGGTCGAGTACGCCACCGACCTGTACGACGCCGGCACCGTCGAGGCAGTCACCGCCCGGCTGGTCCGGCTGCTGGGCGACGCCGTCGAACGTCCCGAAATCCCCGTAGGTGAACTGGAGTTCATCGGCGCGGACGAGCGCCACCAGCTCCTGGAGCGCTGGAACGGGGCGGTCACCGGTTCCTCCGGTGCGGGGCTCGCGGAACTGTTCGCCGCGCAGGCCGCCCGTACCCCGGACGCGATCGCCCTGGTCGACGGCGACCGGGAGCTGACCTACGCGGAGCTGGACGCGGACACCAACCGACTGGCCCACCACCTGGTGGGCCTCGGTGTCCGGCCGGAGCGTGTCGTCGCCGTCCTGATGGAGCGGTCGGCGGACCTGCTCACCGGGATCCTCGCGGTGGTCAAGGCCGGCGGCGTCTACGCCCCGCTCAACACCGCGGACCCCGACACCCGGCTGCTCCGGATTCTCACGGAGACCGAGGCGTCGGTCCTGCTCACCGACCGGGCGCTGGCCGATCACCCGATCGTGGCCCAGACCGCCGCCGAGACCCTCGTGCTCGACGGAACCGACGACTTCGCCCACCTCCCGTCGACACCACCGGCGCCCGGCGCCCACCCCGACCAGCGGCTGTACGTGATGTTCACATCGGGTTCGACGGGGGTCCCGAAGGGTGTCGCGGTCACGCACCGCAACGTGGCGGACCTGGCCGCGCAGACCATGTACGCGAACGGCAGCCACACCCGGGTGCTCTTCCACTCGCCGCACACCTTCGACGCCTCGACGCACGAGATCTGGGTGCCGTGGCTGAACGGGGGCACGGTCGTGGTGGCACCCCCGGGATACCTCGAACCCGGGACCCTGGGCGGGCTGCTGGCCGAGCACGGGATCAGCTCGTTGTGGTTGACGGCGGGTCTGTTCCGGGTGATGGCAGAGGAGGTCCCGGAGGCGTTCGCGGGGGTGCGTGAGGTGTGGGCGGGGGGTGATGTGGTTCCGCCGGAGGCGGTGCGCCGCGTCATGGACCGCTGCCCGGACCTCACCGTTGTCAACGGTTACGGTCCGACGGAGACCACGACCTTCGCCACGACGCACCGTATCCACCGCCCGCTGGACTACTCGGGTGCGATCCCGATCGGTGAGCCGCTCGACAACCATCGGCTCTACGTTCTGGACGAGGGACTGCGGCTGGTGCCGCCGGGTACGCCCGGCGAGCTGTACATCGCCGGCGCCGGTCTCGCCCGTGGCTACCTCGGCCGGCCGGGCATGACGGCGGAGCGCTTCGTCGCGGACCCGTACGGCCCGGCCGGTACGCGGATGTACCGGACGGGCGACCTGGTCCGCTGGAACCTCGAAGGGTCCCTGGAGTACCTCGGCCGGGCCGACCAGCAGGTCAAGCTCCGCGGCTTCCGCATCGAACTCGGCGAGATCGAGGGCGCGTTGACCGCCCACGAATCAGTGGGTCAGGCGACCGTCGTGGTCCGGGAGGACCGGCCCGGCGACAAGCGCCTCGCCGCCTACCTCGTCGCCGCCGACGGCGCCCGGATCGACGTGGCCGAGCTGCGCGGTCATGTCTCGGGAGCCCTGCCCGAGTACATGGTCCCGTCCGCCTTCGTCGTCCTCGACGAGATTCCCCTCACCACCAATGGCAAGGTCGACCGACGCGCCCTGCCCGCACCCCAGGTTTCCCACGCCGCCAACGGGCGAGCACCACGCACACTGCAGGAAGAGGTGCTCTGCGGCCTCTTCGCGGCCGTTCTCGGACTGCCGTCGGTCACCATCGACGACCACTTCTTCCACCGGGGCGGCCACTCGGTGCTGGGCACCCGTCTGATCAGCCGCATCCGGCGCGCGTTCGGGGTCCAGCTCGGGGTGAAGGACCTGTTCCGCAACCCGACGGTGTTCGCCCTCTCGGAGTGCGTCACCGCGAGCAGTGGCGAACTGCCCCGGCCGGCGCTGATGGCCGAGGAGCGGCCGGAGATCGTTCCGCTCTCCTCCGCGCAGCAGCGGCTGTGGTTCCTCGACCAGATGGAAGGCCCGTCCGCCACCTACAACATCCCGCTCGCCCTGCGGCTCAAGGGCCCCCTCGATCACCGTTCGCTCCAGCTCGCCCTCACCGACGTAACCACCCGCCACGAAGGCCTGCGTACCGTCTTCCCCACCCACGAGGGAACCCCCCACCAGCACATCCTCCCCCCGACCACCATCGACCTCCCCCTGATCACCACCACCGAGGAGGCACTCACCGCACGACTGGCCGACCTCTCCTCGGCCACCTTCGACCTGGCCGTCCAGCCGCCGATCCGCACGCACCTGCTCTCGCTCGGCGAGCAGGAACACATCCTGCTGGTGGTCATCCACCACATCGCCTCCGATGGCTGGTCCAACGGACCGCTCTTCCGCGACCTGGCCACCGCCTACGAGGCCCGCACCGAGGGCACCGCGCCCGCGTGGGAGCCGCTGCCGGTCCAGTACGCCGACTACTCCCTCTGGCAGCAACGGCTCCTGGGGAGCGACGAGGAACGCCAACTCGACTACTGGCGAAATGCGTTGGCGGACCTGCCGGAGGAGGCGACGCTCCCGGCCGACCGGCCAAGGCCGGCCACCGCGTCCAACCGGGGCACCACGCACACCGTGCACTGCCCGGCCGACCTGCACGACTCGCTCACCTCGCTGGCCCAGGACACCGGAAGCACCCTGTTCATGGTGGCCCAGGCGGCGGTGTCGACGCTGCTGTCGCGTTCCGGCGCGGGCTACGACATCCCGCTCGGATCGCCCGTCGCCGGTCGTACGGATCAGGCCCTCGACGATCTGGTCGGCTTCTTCGTCAACACCCTCGTCCTGCGCACCGACACCAGCGGCGACCCGAGCTTCCGTGAGCTGCTGACCCGGGTCCGGGAGACCGACCTCGCCGCCTGGAGCCACCAGGACCTGCCCTTCGACCGGCTGGTCGAGGCCCTCAACCCCGAGCGCACCACCGCCCGGCACCCCCTCTTCCAGGTCATGCTCACCGTCGGCGACATGTCCGCCGAAGCACCCGAACTCCCGGGGCTGGAAGCGGAGTACGAGTTCTCGAAGGTGGAGATCGCCAAGTTCGATCTGACCTTCGGCTTCGCCGAGCACCGTGGGGTGGATGGTGGGCCGGGTGGTCTGGACATCACGATCGAGTACGCGACGGATCTGTATGACGCGCGTTCGGTGGAGTTGGCGGGTGAGCGGTTGGTTCGGTTGTTGGGTGCTGCTGTGTTGGCGCCGGATGTGCCGGTGGGTGATTTGGAGTTGTTGTCGGCGGGTGAGCGTGGGGTGTTGCTGGGGGAGTGGGCCGGTGCGGTCACGGGTGGTCCGGATGCGGGTCTTGCGCGGTTGTTCGCGGCGCAGGTGGTGCGGACTCCGGATGCGGTCGCGGTGGTGGGTGGGGGGCGTGAGGTTTCCTATCGTGAGCTTGATGTGCTGGCCAATGGTGTGGCGCGTCGGTTGATGGGTGAGGGGGTGCGGCCGGGCAGTCGGGTCGCGTTGTTGCAGGATCGTTCGGTGGATGCGGTTGTTGCCACGTTGGGTGTGGTGAAGGCGGGTGCGGTGTATGTGCCGTTGGACACCCGGTATCCGGCGGATCGTGTCGAGTTGATTGTGGGGGAGTCGGGGGTCACGCATGTGGTGACGGACCGGGATCCGGGTTCGCTGGTGTTGCCGGTGGGTGTGCGGGTGCTGGGTCCGGTGTCGGGTGGTGGGGGTGTTTCCTTGGACACCTCGGATCCTGGGGTGTCGGTGCATGCGGATCAGCCGGTGTACGCGATGTTCACGTCGGGTTCGACGGGTGTGCCGAAGGGTGTTGCGGTCACGCATCGTAATGTCGCGGATCTGGCGGCGCAGACGATGTACGCGAACGGCAATCACACTCGGGTGTTGTTCCACTCGGCGATGGCGTTCGATGCCTCGACGTACGAGATGTGGGTGCCGTGGCTGAACGGCGGCACCCTCGTAGTAGCCCCCGCAGGACACCTGGCCCCGGCCGACTACCAGCGGCTGCTGGCCGAGCACCGGATCAGCTCGTTGTGGTTGACGGCGGGTCTGTTCCGGGTGATGGCGGAGGAGGCGCCCGGGGCGTTTGCCGGGGTGCGTGAGGTGTGGGCGGGGGGTGATGTGGTTCCGCCGGAGGCGGTGCGCCGCGTGATGGACTGCTGCCCGGACGTCACGGTGGTGAACGGTTATGGTCCGACGGAGACGACGACCTTCGCCTCCACGCACCGTATTCACCGTCCGCTGGACTACGCGGGTGCGATCCCGATCGGTGAGCCGCTCGACAACCATCGGCTGTACGTTCTTGACGAGGGCCTGCGGCTGGTCCCGCCGGGTACTCCGGGGGAGCTGTACATTGCGGGGGCCGGCCTGGCGCAGGGGTATCTCGACCGCCCCTCGCTGACCGCCGACCGCTTCGTCGCCGACCCGTACGGCCCGGCCGGTACGCGGATGTACCGCACCGGGGACCTGGTCCGCTGGAACCACGAAGGCTCCCTCGAATACCTCGGCCGGGCCGACCAGCAGGTCAAGCTCCGCGGCTTCCGCATCGAGCCGGGCGAGATCGAGACCGTCCTCGCCGGCCGACCGGGCGTGGCCCAGGCCACCGTCGTCGTCCGGGAGGACCGGCCCGGCGACAAACGCCTCGTCGCCTACCTCACCGCGGAGGAAGGCGCCCGGGTCGAACCCGGGGACGTCCAGCGGCAGGTGTCCGGGCTGCTGCCCGACTACATGATCCCGTCCGCCTTCGTGGTCCTCGACGAGATCCCGCTCACCGTCAACGGCAAGGTCGACCGACGAGCCCTGCCCGCCCCGCAGTTCGGCAACGAAGCCACCGGGCGCGCACCGCGCACCGCAAAGGAAGAAGTCCTCTGCGGACTCTTCGCGGAGATTCTGGGACTGCCGGTGGTCACCATCGACGACCACTTCTTCCACCTCGGCGGGCATTCGCTCCTCGCCACCCGGCTCGTCGGCCGGATCCGCACCGTACTCGGGGTCGAACTCTCCGTTGCGACTCTCTTCGAAAACCCGATCGTGGCCGCGCTCGTCGAGAAGCTCGACGGCGCCGAGGCCGCACGGCCCAGACTTCGGCCGATGCGCCGGATGGGAGTGACCAAGTGATTCCCCTGTCATTCGCCCAGCAGCGGCTGTGGTTCATCGCCCAGATGGAAGGGCCGTCGACCACCTACAACATCCCGCTCGCCGTGCGCCTCAACGGCGAACTCGACCGCCCGGCCCTTCAGTCGGCACTCCTGGACCTGGTCGGCAGACACGAGAGCCTGCGCACCCTCTTCCCCGACCAGGACGGCACTCCGTACCAGCACATCCTTGCCGAGGAGGACGTGGAGCTCCCGCTGCCGGTCGTCCCGGCCGACGCCGCGACGCTGCCGACCGTTCTCGCCGAGGAGTCCGCCCAGGTCTTCCACCTCGCGGTGGACCTGCCGATCCGGGCCCGCCTGATCGCCCTCGGCGAGCAGGAGCACGTCCTGCTCATCGTGATGCACCACATCGTGTCGGACGGCGGCTCGACCGCTCCTCTGCTCCAGGACCTCGCCACCGCCTACGAGGCCCGAGCCCAGCTCGTCGCGCCCGGCTGGGAGCCGCTCCCGGTCCAGTACGCCGACTACACCCTGTGGCAGCAGGAACTGCTCGGTGAGGGCGACGACCCGGAGAGCGCCGGATCCCGCCAACTGGAGTTCTGGCGCCAGGCGTTGGCGGAGCTGCCAGAAGAGGCCACGCTGCCGGCCGACCGTCCGCGCCCGGCCTCCGCCTCGTACGTGGGCGCCACCTGCGACGTCCACCTGCCCGCCGAGCTCCACATCGGTCTGACACACCTCGCGCGGGAGTCCGGCGCCACCCTGTTCATGGCGGTCCAGGCCGCCGTGGCGACCGCCCTGTCCCGCTCCGGCGCCGGCCCCGACATCCCCATCGGCTCCCCGGTGTCGGGCCGCATCGACGAGGCACTCGACGGTCTGGTCGGGTTCTTCGTCAACACGCTGGTGCTGCGCACGGATCTGACCGGCGACCCGAGCTTCCGCGACCTGCTCTCCCGGGTCCGCAAGACGGACCTGGCGGCCTGGGACAACCAGGACCTGCCCTTCGACCGGCTGGTCGAGGTGCTGAACCCCGAGCGCTCCGCCTCCCGCCACCCGCTCTTCCAGGTGATGCTCACCATGGGCGAGGCCGGGTCCGACGTCATCGGGTTCCCGGGGCTCGACGCCCGTACCGAGTACAGCGCCCTGCAGATCGCCAAGTTCGACCTGACCTTCGGCTTCGCCGAGCACCGCACCCGCGACGGTCGGCCCGACGGCCTGGACATCACCATCGAGTACGCCACCGACCTCTACGACGCCCGAACCATCGACGCCCTCATGGCACGGCTGAACAGGCTGCTGGAAGCCGTGGTCACCTCGCCCGACACCCCGCTGTCGGTCCTCGACCTGCTCGGTGAGCACGAGCGGCGGCTGCTCCTGGAGGAGCGGAGCGGCACCGCCACCGGCACCTCCGAGAAGAGCCTGGCGGAACTGTTCGCCGCCCAGGCCGCCCGCACCCCGGACGCGATAGCCCTGGTGGACGAGGACCACGATCTGACGTTCGCCGAACTCGACGAGGTCACCAACCGGCTGGCCCACCACCTCATCAACGTCGGAGTCGAGCGCCACGACGTGGTCGCCGTCCTGATGGAGCGCTCGACCGACCTGCTCACCGCGCTGCTCGCCGTGGTCAAGGCCGGTGCCGTGTACGCCCCGCTGAACACCACCGACCCGGACAGCCGGCTCGTCCAGATCCTGGCCGACACCCGCGCACCGGTCCTGCTCACCGACCAGGCCCTCTCGGAACACCAGGTCGTCCGGGACGCCGACGCGCAGATCGTCGTCCTGGGCGACACCACCGACCTCGGCCGGCTCCCCGCCACCGCTCCCGCCCACACCATCCACCCCGACCAGCCGGTGTACGCGATGTTCACATCGGGTTCGACGGGGGTGCCCAAGGGCGTCGCGGTCACCCATCGCAACGTGGCGGACCTGGCCGCGCAGAGCATGTACACCAACGGCAACCACCGGCGTGTGCTGTTCCACTCGCCGGCCGCCTTCGACGCCTCGACGTACGAGATCTGGGTGCCGTGGCTGAACGGCCGCACGGTCGTGGTGGCACCGCGCGGCCATCTCGCCCCCGCCGACTACCAACGGCTGCTCACCGAGCACCGGATCACCGCGCTCTGGATGACCGCCGGTCTCTTCCGCGTCATGGCGGAAGAGGCGCCCGGGGCGTTCGCCGGGGTGAGTGAGGTGTGGGCGGGCGGTGACGTGGTTCCGCCGGAGGCGGTGCGTCGCGTCATGGACCACTGCCCGGACGTCACGGTCGTCAACGGTTACGGTCCGACGGAGACCACCACCTTCGCCTCCACGCACCGCATCCACCGCCCGCTGGACTACTCGGGTGCCATCCCGATCGGTGAGCCCCTCGACAACCACCGGCTGTACGTTCTCGACGCCGCCCTGCGGCTGGTCCCGCCGGGCGCTCTCGGCGAGCTGTACATCGCGGGGGCCGGCCTGGCGCAGGGGTATCTCGACCGCGCCTCGCTGACGGCGGAGCGCTTCGTCGCGGACCCGTACGGCCCGGCCGGTACGCGGATGTACCGGACGGGCGACCTGGTCCGCTGGAACCTCGAAGGGTCCCTGGAGTACCTCGGCCGGGCCGACCAGCAGGTCAAGCTCCGCGGCTTCCGCATCGAACTCGGCGAGATCGAGGGCGCGTTGACCGCCCACGAGTCAGTGGGTCAGGCGACCGTCGTGGTCCGGGAGGACCGGCCCGGCGACAAGCGCCTCGCCGCCTACCTCGTCGCCGCCGACGGCGCCCGCATCGACACCGACGCGGTGCACCGCGAGATCGCCGGCGCACTCCCGGAGTACATGGTCCCGTCCGCCTACGTCGTCCTCGACGAAATCCCGCTCACCACCAACGGCAAGGTCGACCGACGAGCCCTGCCCGCACCCCAGCAGAGCACCGACACCGGCGGGCGCCCGCCCCGCACGCCCGCCGAGGAAGTCCTGTGCGGCCTCTTCGCCGCCGTTCTCGGACTGTCGTCGGTCACCATCGACGACCACTTCTTCCGGCGCGGCGGCCACTCCCTGCTCGCCACCCGCCTCATCAGCCGCATCCGGGCCGTGTGGGACACCGAGATCACCATCCGGGACCTGTTCCAGTACGCGACCGTCGCGCAGCTGTCCGAGCGGATCGCGGCCGAGGGCAGCGGGGAACGGCGGCCGGCACTGATGCCCGGGGAGCGGCCGGAGATCGTTCCGCTCTCCTCCGCGCAGCAGCGGCTGTGGTTCCTCGACCAGATGGAAGGCCCGTCCGCCACCTACAACATCCCGCTCGCCCTGCGGCTCAAGGGCCCCCTCGATCACCGTTCGCTCCAGCTCGCCCTCACCGACGTAACCACCCGCCACGAAGGCCTGCGTACCGTCCTCCCCACCCACGAGGGAACCCCCCACCAGCACATCCTCCCCCCGACCACCATCGACCTCCCCCTGATCACCACCACCGAGGAGGAGCTTGCGGAGCGGCTGGCCGCCCAGGCCGGCCGGACCTTCGACCTGGCGGCCGAACTGCCGTACCGGGCACAGCTGCTGAGACTCGGGGCCGAGGACCACGTCCTCATGCTCGTGATCCACCACATCGCCTCCGACGGCTGGTCCAACGGACCGCTCTTCCGCGACCTGGCCACTGCCTACGAGGCCCGCACCGAGGGCGCCGCCCCCGCGTGGGAGCCGCTGCCGGTCCAGTACGCCGACTACTCCCTCTGGCAGCAACGACTCCTGGAACGCGACGAGGAACGCCAACTCGACCACTGGCGCGGGGTGCTCGCCGACCTGCCGGAGGAGGCCACGCTTCCCGCCGACCACGCCCGCCCCGCCGTCGCCTCCAACCGAGGCCGCACCCACGCCGTGCACTGCCCCGCAGAGCTGCACACCGCCCTGATGTCGCTGGCCCAGGACACCGGGACCACCCTGTTCATGGTCGCCCAGGCAGCCGTGGCGACCCTGCTGTCCCGGTCCGGTGCCGGCCACGACATCCCGCTCGGATCGCCCGTCGCCGGCCGCACCGACCAGAAGCTCGACGACCTCGTCGGCTTCTTCGTCAACACCCTCGTCCTGCGCACCGACACCAGCGGCGACCCGAGTTTCCGTGAGCTGCTGACCCGGGTCCGGGAGACCGACCTCGCCGCCTGGGCCCACCAGGACCTGCCCTTCGACCGGCTGGTCGAGGCCCTCAACCCCGAGCGCACCACCGCCCGGCACCCCCTCTTCCAGGTCATGCTCACCGTCGGCGACACCAGCAACGAGGCCCCCCGACTGGCCGGACTGGAGAGCGAGTTCGCCATTCCGCCGGTCTCCGTCGCGAAGTTCGACCTCACCTTCGCCTTCGCCGAGAACCACGCCGCGGACGGCCGCCCCGACGGCCTCGACATCCTGATCGAGTACACCACCGACCTGTACGACGCACGGACCATCGAGGCCACGGCGGACCGCCTGGTCCGGCTCCTCACCGGGGCCGTGGCCACCCCCGATCTGCCCCTCGCGGAGCTGGAGATGCTGTCCGGGCACGAGCGGGCCCAGCTGCGGGAGTGGAGCGGTGCACAGTCCTCGGCACCCGGCCCCGGACTCGGCGCACTGTTCACGGAGCAGGCCGCCCGCACACCGCAGGCCGTGGCGCTGATCCACGAGGACCAGCAGGTGACGTACCAGGAGCTGGACATCTGGTCCAACCGGCTGGCCCGCCACCTGACCGCGCACGGGGTCACCCCCGGCAGCATCGTCGCCATTCACCTGGAGCGGTCCCCGCAGCTCATCGCCGCGCTGCTCGCCGCCCTGAAGGCCGGGGCCGGATACACCCTGCTCGACCCGCAGTTCCCGGCCGACCGGCTGAACACCGTGCTCGGGCAGACCGATCCGGCGGCGCTGGTCACACAGGCCCACCTGACAGCCCTGTCGACCCCGGCCACCCTGGTCGACCTGACCGCGGAGATACCCGCGATCAGTACTCTGCCGGGGACGCCGGTGGAGACGGGCGGGCACCCGGAGTCCATCGCCTGCGTGATGTTCACCTCCGGTTCGACCGGAGTCCCCAAGGGCGTCGCCGCCTCGCACCGGGCGCTGGCCGCCACGTTCATCGGCCCCGACTACCTGGACTTCGGACCCGGGCAGACCTATCTGCAGAGTTCACCGGTGTCCTGGGACGCCTTCGCCCTGGAGGTCTTCGGACCGCTCCTGCACGGCGGTGTCTGCGTCCTCCAGCCCGGCCAGCACACCGACCCGCACCAGATCGCGGAGCTGGTCGAACGGCACGCGATCACCACCCTGCAGATGTCGGCGAGCCTGTTCAACCACATGCTCGACGAGCACCCGGCGGTCTTCTCCCGGATCAAGGAGGCCATGACCGCCGGTGAGGCGGCCTCACCCGCCCACACCGCCAAGGCACTGGCCGACCACCCCCACCTCCACCTGGTCAACGGCTACGGGCCCGCCGAGAGCATGGGCTTCACCACCACCCACACCCTCACCGGGCCGGCGCCCGCCATCCCGATCGGACGGCCCATCGCCGGGAAGCACGCCTACGTCCTGGACGAGAACCTCCGGCTGCTGCCACCGGGCGTCCCCGGCGAGCTCTACGTCGCCGGGCACGGCCTCGCCCACGGCTACATCGGACAGCCCGTGCTGAGCGCGGAGCAGTTCGTCGCCGACCCCCACGGGGCACCCGGCTCGCGGATGTACCGGACCGGCGACCTGGCCCGCTGGAGCCAGGACGGTGCGCTGGAGTATTTCGGCCGGGCCGACCAGCAGATCAAGTTGCGGGGCTTCCGCATCGAGCCGGGTGAGATCGAATCGGCACTGCTGCGGCACCCCACCCTCGCCCAGGTGGCGGTGCTGATCCGCGAGGACCGGCCCGGAGACAAGCGACTGGTGGCGTACGTGGTGCCCACCGAAGGCAGCAGGCCGGACCTCCCCGAGCTGCGCCAGCACGCGGTGGCGGCCCTGCCCGAGTACATGGTTCCGGCCACGATCATGCCGCTGGAGGCACTGCCCCTGACGGTCAACGGCAAGCTCGACCGCCGCGCACTGCCCGAGCCGCCGCAGGCCGACACCGCCGGCGGCCGGGAGCCGCGCACCCCGGCGGAGGAAGTACTCTGCGGCCTCTTCGCGGAGGTCCTCGGACTGACAACGGTCACCATCGACGACCACTTCTTCCAACTGGGCGGCCACTCGCTGCTCGCCACCCGGCTGATCGGCCGGATCCGCTCCATCTGGGACACCCGCGTCACCATCCGGGACCTGTTCCAGTACCCGACACCCGTACTGCTCGCCGAGCACATCGCCACGAACACCGGCGGCGACCCGATGGAGACGCTGCTGCCGATCCGGGCCGCGTCCGCCGCCGACACCGAGGCCCCGCTGTTCTGCGTCCACGCGATCTCCGGGATGAGCTGGTCGTACGCCGGTCTGCTCCGGCACATCGGCGGGCGACGGCCACTGATCGGGCTGCAGGCAAAGGAGTTGACCAGCCCCTCGGACCGGCCGGCCGGCATCGAGGAGATGGCGGACGGCTACGTGGCCGAGATCCGCTCGGTCCAGGCCCACGGCCCGTACCACCTGCTCGGCTGGTCGTTCGGCGGTCTGGTGGCGCACGCCATCGCGGCCCGGCTGGAGGAGCAGGGCGAGGAGGTGGCCCTGCTGGCGCTGCTCGACTCCTACCCGCTGCCCGACGGATTCCGGCCACCCGCCATCACCGGCCGGGAGGTGCTGACCGCCCTGCTCGGCGGCCGCGGTGCCGAACTCGACGTACGGTGCGCCGACACCGCCCCGGACGCCGAGGAGCTGGCCGCCGTGCTCCGCGCCGAGGACGCGATCCTGGGAGCGCTGGAGCCGGCCCAGGCCGCGGCGGTCGTCGCCGCCACGGCCGGAAACCTGGAGATGCGCTACCGGTACGTTCCCCGGCGGCGGTTCGGCGGCGACGCGGTGTTCTTCGACGCCGCACGCACACCGGCCGCGACGGGCGGCGCCGACGCCTGGGCACCCCATGTCACGGGCCGGGTCGAGGAGTACGACATCGACTGCGAACACTGGGACATGACCACGGCCGAGCCGCTGCGCGAGATCGGAAAGGTGCTGGCCGAGGAGTTGCGCGGGGTGCGTCACTGACCCAGGACCACACCGGTGCCCGGGTCCGCCACGACGGCGGACCCGGGCACCTTCGCGTGCCTGCGCCGCTGCCCCCGGGACGCCGAATTGCCCGCGGGCTGCCGCTCATGCCGCCGGGCGGCAGGTTCCGGCCTGCATAGCGTGAAGCCATCCGCAGGCCACGGCTCCCGGCGACAGAAAGTCAAGGAAATGGTTGATCATTCCGGCTGGCGTGTCGGGGTAGCTTCAGCCCCCGTCCACCACGGCGAGATCCTGCAAGGCGTGTTCACCGGTGACGGCGGGCTCACCCGAGGTCTCGTCACTCTTCCCTGCACCATTCACGCGACCCGCGCGACGTTCATCCCCGCTCCCGGCGCCGAGGTCACCGTCACGCCGGACTGGAAGGGCAAGGCACGGCGCGCGGCCGAACTCGCGGTCCGCGCCGTGACGCCGCCGGGCGCCGAGCCGGCGGGCGGTCATCTGGACCTCACCGGTGACGTACCGCTGTGCCGGGGCTTCGGCTCCTCCACGAGCGATGTGCTCGCGGCCATCTGGGCGGTGAAGGACGCGTTCGTCAGCCCGCTGCCGCCGCAGGACGTCGCCCGGATCGCGGTGTGCGCGGAGACCGCGTCCGACTCCCTCATGTTCGAGGAGTCCACCGTCCTCTTCGCGCAGCGCGAGGGCACGGTGATCGAGGACTTCGGCTACCGGATGCCGGCCCTCCGGGTCCTCGGCTTCGGCTCACGCCCCGAGGGCGGCGGACGGGGCGTGGACACCCTGACCCTCTCACCGGCCCGCTACGGGCAGGACGAGATCGACCTCTTCACCCGGCTGCAGGGGATGCTCCGGGAGGCCATCCAGATGAAGGACGTGGCCCTGCTGGGCTCGGTGGCCACGGCCAGCACGGAGATCAACCAGCGTCATCTGCCGATCCCGGACCTCGACTGCATCCGCGACATCGCGCGGACCACCGGAGCCGTCGGGGTACAGGCGGCACACAGCGGGGACATCGCCGGTCTTCTCTTCGACCGGGACGACCCCGAGGTCGAGGCGCGCACCGGCCTGGCCCAGGACCTCCTGCAAGAGCTCGGAATTCACGAGCAGTGGAACTACACAACGGGTGACTGACATGACGACGACTCTGCCCAAGGCTCACTCCTCGATCGTGGAGGCGACGGAGCTGCCACGCATCATCAAGGTGACCGACAACCTCTACGCGGCGGCCTTCAGCCTGATGAAGCTGCTGCCCGCCCGCTACATACTCGACCGGGCCGAGGCCGCCGGCCTGATCTCCTCGGGCACCCGGATCATCGAGACCTCCTCGGGCACCTTCGCCCTGGGCCTGGCCATGGTCTGCCGCCTGCGCGGCTACCCGCTGACCATCGTCGGCGACTCGGCGATCGACCGGGACCTGCGCACCCGGCTCGAAATGCTCGGTACGACGGTGGAGATCGTCGAGCACACCGGCCAGGCCGGCGGCATCCAGGGCGCCCGGCTCGCCCGCGTCGCCGAGCTGCGCCGTCAGTACCCGGACGCCTTCGTCCCCGGCCAGTACGACAACCCCGACAACCCGGGCGCATACAGCGTCGTCGCCGACCTGATCGGCAACACCGTCGGCGCCGTGGACTGCCTGGTGGGCCCGGTGGGTTCGGGAGGCTCCACCGGCGGACTCGCCGCCGCGCTGCGGCAGACCGGCCCGGCGCTGCACCTGGTCGGCGTGGACACCCAGGGCAGCATCATCTTCGGCAGCCCGGACGGCCCGCGCACGCTGCGCGGACTCGGCAGCAGCATCCACCCCGGCAACGTCAAGCACGCGGCGTACGACGAGGTCCACTGGGTGACGGCCCCCGAGGCCTTCCACGCGACCCACGAGCTCTACCGCGCACACGGCCTGTTCATGGGCCCGACCAGTGGCGCGTCCTTCCAGGTGGCGTCCTGGTGGGCCGAGCAGAACCCGGACAGCACCGTCGTGATGGTGCTCCCGGACGAGGGCTACCGTTACCAGTCCACCGTCTACAACGACAGCTGGCTGCGCGAGCAGGGGATCGTCCCCGCCCCCGCCGTCGACGGCCCGCTCACCGTCGAGCACCCGCTGGACGCCACCGCCGCCTGGTCCCGGCTGCTGTGGGCCCGCCGCGGCTTCGACGACGTGGTGATGCCGGTGGTCGGCTCATGACCGAGCGCCTGCTGCTCCTGGTGGAGAGCAACACCACCGGTACGGGACGGCTGTTCGCGCGGCGCGCGGCCGAGCTGGGCGTGGTGCCCGTGCTGCTGTGTGCGGACCCGGACCGCTACCCGTACGCCGCCGAGGACCGGCTGCGGACCGTCGTCGTGGACACCTCCGACGAGGCCGCGCTGTGGGCCGCCGTCCGCGCACTGGAGGACGGGGCCACCGTCGCGGGCGTCCTGACCAGCTCCGAGTACTACGTACCGACCGCCGCCGCACTGGCGTACCGGCTCGGGCTGCCCGGCCCGTCGGCCGAGGCCGTGCGCGCCTGCCGCGACAAGGCCGAGCAGCGCCGGGTGCTCGCCGGCGCGGGCGTCGGGTCGCCGGACTTCGCCGTCGTCTCCGAGGTCGCCGACGCACTCGCCGCGGCCCGCTCCATCGGACTGCCCGTCGTGGTCAAACCGGTCCAGGGATCGGGGAGTCTGGGCGTACGGCTCTGCACCGACCTCGACCAGGTCGCCGAGCACGCCGGGACACTGCTGGCGGCCACCGTGAACGAACGGGGCATCGCGGCACCGAGCCGGATCCTGGTCGAGGAGTACCTGACAGGACCGGAGTTCTCCGTCGAGGTGTTCGGCGCCGACGCCGTCGTCACCGTCGCCAAGCACGTCGGCGCGCTGCCGGTCTTCGTCGAGATCGGCCACGACGTGCCGGCCGCGCTCCCCGGCGAACAGGAGATCGCGCTGCGCGAGTCCGCGGTACGCGCCGTGCGGGCGCTCGGCCTCGGCTGGGGAGCCGCCCATGTGGAACTGCGGCTGACCGGGCCCCGGACCGCCGAGGTCATCGAGGTCAACCCCCGGCTGGCCGGCGGCATGATCCCCGAACTGGTCCGCAGGGCCTGCGGGATCGACCTGGTGCGCGCCCAGGTGCTCGCCGCGCTCGGCACCGCTCCCGAGCTGGAACGTGGCGGGTACGCCCGTGCCTCGATCCGGTTCCTCACCGCGGAACAGGACGGCATCCTCGCGCCGTCCGCCGCACTCGCGGAAGCCGTGGCCAGGGCCCACACGGTACCGGGCACCGTCGAGGCGGTGCTCTACCGCGCCCCGGGCGAACCCGTCGGCCCCGCCGAGGACTTCCGGGGCCGCGTCGGCCACGCCATCGCCGTCGCCGACCGCTCGGTACGGGCGGCCGAAGCCGCCGACCGGGCCGTGGCCCTGCTCGGCGAGGCCGTGACCTACGCGGATCTGCACACAGAGGAGGCATTCGCATGACCGCAGCGACGGCGCACGGCGTCGACACCGGCCGGCTCAAGGCCGCGCTCGACGCCGAGGCGCACCGCATCGTCTACGACCAGTACCTGCCGGACACCGCCGACGGGCTCGGCGAGGAGCTGCGCTGCATCAGCGAGGTCGACCGGGCCCATCTGATCATGCTCACCGAGCGCGGGATCGTGGACGCGGGCCGGGCCGCGGCCCTGCTGCGCACTATCGAGGAACTGCGCGGACAGGACTTCGCACCGGTCCGGGCCACCCCGATGCCGCGCGGCGTCTACCTGGCGTACGAGGGACACCTCATCGAGAAACTGGGCGACGGGACCGGCGGCATCCTGCACACCGGCCGGTCACGCAACGACCTCAACGCCACCACCACCCGGCTGAAGACGCGCGGCCCCTATCTGGCACTGCTCGACGCGGTCGACCGGCTGGCGGGGGTGCTCCTGGCGAAGGCCGAGGAGTACCGGGACGTGGTCATGCCCGCCTACACCCACGGCCAGCCGGCCGTACCGATCAGCTATGGCCACTACCTCGCCGGTGTCGCGGGCGCGGTGCTGCGCGCGTACGAGGCGCTGCTGGACGCCGGACGCCAGCTCGACGTCAACCCGCTGGGCGCCGGTGCGATCGGCGGGACGTCCGTCCCCATCGACCCACAACGCACCGCCGAACTGCTCGGCTTCAGCTCCGCCGCGCCCAACTCGGTCGACGCGGTGGCCTCCCGGGACTTCGTGCTGGACCTGCTGTCCGCGTCCGCCGTCCTCGGCGTCGCGCTGGCCCGGGCCGGGCGGGACCTGAGCACCTGGACCTCGGAGGAGTTCGGGCTGCTGCGGGTGGGCGACACCCTCGTCGGCTCCAGCTCGATGATGCCGCAGAAGCGCAACCCGTTCCTGCTCGAACACATCCAGGGCAGGTCCACCGCGAGTCTCGGCGCCTTCGTCGGCGCGGCGTCCGCGATGACCACCGGCGGCTACACCAACGCCATCGCCGTCGGCACCGAGGCCGTACGGCACCTCTGGCCCGGACTGAGCAGCACCACCGACGCGGTGACGCTGCTGAGCCTGGTGGTGGCGGGAACGGAACCGGAACGGGAACGCATGACGGACCGGGCCGTGGACGGCTTCACCTCGGCCACGTACCTGGCGGAGCGGCTCGTCCTGGACGGGACGCCGTTCCGGGCCGCGCACCATCTCGTCGGCGAGACCGTGCTCGGTGCCCTGGAATCCGGCCGGTCGCTGGTGGACGCGGCCCGGTTCGCCGCCGTCGACGACGGCGGGCTGGCCCCCGACCGGGTGGCCGCGGCGTGCGCCCACGGCGGCGGACCCGGTTCCACGGGCGACGGAATACGCGCTCTCGGCATCCGACGGGACGCGCTGAAAGCCGAGTCGACCGACCGGCGCACCCGCTGGTCCGGCGGAAGCGCGCTGCTGTCGCAGGCCGTGGCCGAGGCGGTGACATCATGTCGGCCCGCCTGACCGAACGCGCTCCCGGCAAGGAGCAGGAGCAGCCGCCGCGCAGCGGACTGTTCGGCCACCACGACTTCCGGCTGCTGTGGCTCGGCGAGACGACCAACCGCGTCGGCATCAACATCACCGGGGTCGCCATGCCCCTGGTGGCCGTCGTGACGCTCGACGCGAGCACGTTCTGGGTGAGTGTGCTGGCGGCCGCCCCCTGGCTGCCCTGGCTGCTCATCGGCCTGCCTGCCGGTGCCTGGGTGGACCGGATGCGACGCCGGCCGATCATGCTGATCTGCAACCTGGTCCCGCTCGTGCTCCTGGCGAGCGTTCCGGTGGCGGGCTGGCTCGGCGTCCTGACGATGACCCAGCTGATGGTCGTGGCGCTGATCAACGGCTTCGCCGCGGTGTTCTTCGGGATCTCGTACAAGGTCTACCTGCCCTCCATCGTCGAACCCGAGGACCTCCAGGAGGCCAACGCCAAGCTGCAGGGCAGTGAATCGGTGGCCCAGGTCGCGGGGCTGGGCGGCGGCGGCCTGCTGGCCCAGGCGTTCGGCGCCGCCTCCGGACTCCTCGTCAACTCGGCGACGTTCCTCGTCTCCGCGCTGTGCCTGCTCGGAATCCGCAGCAAGGAGCCGATTCCGGAGAAACCCGAGGAACGCCGGGCCCTGCGGCAGGACATCAAGGAGGGCGTGCAGTACACCTTCAGGGACCCGTACCTGCGCGTCCTCACCCTGTACGGCACCGCCACCAACCTGCTGCTGACGGCCGAGGCGGCGATCCTGCCGGTCTTCATCATCCGTGAGCTCGGGGTACCCGAAGGCGCGACCGGCTGGCTCCTCGCGTCGAGCAGCATCGGCGGGATCCTCGGGGCGACCACCGCGAAACGCCTGATCGCACGGTTCGGCTCGGCCCGCGGACTGCTGGTCGCCACGATCGCCAGCGCCCCGTTCGCCCTGCTGATCCCGCTGACCAGGATGGACTGGACCCTGTCCGCACTGGTGGTCGGCAGCGCGGTCCTCTCGCTCGGTGTCGTGCTCGCCAACGTGATCCAGGGGGCGTTCCGCCAGCGCTACTGTCCGCCCCAGCTGCTCGGCCGCGTCTCGGCCAGCGTCTCGGTCGCGAACTTCGGCGCCATTCCCTTCGGTTCCCTGCTCGGCGGGATCCTCGGCACCGCCCTCGGCCTGCGGCCCACCCTGTGGCTGCTCACCGCGGGACTCGCCCTGACCCCGCTGCTCCTCCTGATCGGGCCGCTGCGCCGAAGGCGGGACCTGCCGGTCGCGCCGGCCACGCCGTGAGACCCGACTCGCCTGTCACTCTCGTACGAACAGGAGAGACCCCGTGGAACAAACCCTGCCGCAGGTCGTCCGTGAGCTGCCACCCCCTGGCTCACTCGACCTCTGGCTCCTGCGGGTCTCGGATGTCCCCATCGGCATCCTGGACGAACAGGTACTCGACGCGACCGAGCGTCAGCGTGCCGCCACCCTCATGCACGCCGCCGACCGGACCCGGTTCACGGCCGCGCATGTCGCCCTTCGCCGACTGCTCGGCTCGTACCTGAGCCTGCGCCCCGAGGAAGTCCACTTCGGCCGGGACACCTGTCCCTGCTGCGGCGGGCCGCACGGCCGGCCCACCGTGCGCGACGCCGACGACCGGCTGTTCTTCTCGCTGTCCCACCGGGGCGATCTCGCCGTCGTCGGTACCGCAGCGGCCCCCATCGGGGTCGACGTGGAACTGGTGCCGGACGAGGACGGCACCGCCGACCTCGCCGCGATGCTGCACGTGGACGAGCAGGCCGAACTGGCCGCGCTGAGCCCCATGGCGCGGCCGCGGGCCCTGGCCCGGCTGTGGACCCGGAAGGAGGCCTACCTCAAGGGCCTCGGCACGGGTCTGGGCCGCGACCCCGCTCTCGACTACGTCGGCTCGGGACGCCCCGAGGGCCCCTACCCGCCATCCGGCTGGACCCTGCTCGACGTACCGGTGGACCGGGGCTACGCGGCGGCGGTGGCGGTACGCGGCGAGCTGACCGTGGAAGGTCCGCTCGTCCGGAGGCTCGCCGGCCTCGACGTCGTACGGCACACCTGCGACGCCCTGCAGACGGCAAGAACTCCGCCCTGACCTCCCGCCGAGTCCGCCGGGTGCACCGTCGCGGTGATCACCCGGCGGCGGGCACGCACCACCCGGCCGCTCCCGCCGCGGCTGCCGATCACCGGAACGTCCTCGCCAACACTCCTACGGACTTTTGGAACTGACGATGTCAAACGCTGTGCAGCAGGCCCCCGCGGCCCTCCTCCCGCAAGTGCTGCCCCGTACCACCGGGCAGCCCGACACCGGCGCCGAGCACGTGACGGGCGCCCAGTCGCTCATCCGCTCGCTCGAAGAGGCCGGCGCGGAAACCGTGTTCGGCATTCCCGGCGGATCGATCCTGCCCGCCTACGACCCGATGATGGACTCGACCCGGGTCCGTCATGTGTTGGTCCGCCACGAGCAGGGCGCCGGGCACGCGGCCACCGGCTACGCGCAGGCCACCGGCAAGGTGGGGGTGTGCATGGCGACTTCGGGTCCGGGCGCCACCAATCTGGTGACCCCGATCGCGGACGCGCACATGGACTCGGTGCCGCTGGTCGCCATCACCGGTCAGGTCTCCTCCAGGGCGATCGGTACGGACGCCTTCCAGGAGGCGGACATCGTCGGTATCACCATGCCGATCACCAAGCACAACTTCCTGGTCACGAACGCCGACGACATCCCGCGGACGGTCGCCGAGGCCTTCCGCATCGCCTCGACCGGCCGCCCCGGACCGGTACTCATCGACATCACCAAGGACGCCCTGCAGGCGGCCACCACCTTCCGGTGGCCGCCGAAGACGGATCTGCCCGGCTACCGTCCGGTCACCAAGCCGCACGCCAAGCAGATCCGCGAGGCCGCCCGCCTCATCAGCGCGTCGAGCCGCCCGGTCCTCTACGTCGGCGGCGGAGTCATCAAGGCACGGGCCACGGCCGAACTGCGCACCCTGGCCGAACTGACCGGGGCCCCCGTGGTCACCACCCTGATGGCACTGGGCGCCTTCCCCGGCAGCCACCCGCAGCACGTGGGCATGCCCGGCATGCACGGGGACGTCGCGGCGGTCGCCGCGCTCCAGAAGGCCGACCTGATCGTCGCCCTCGGAGCCCGCTTCGACGACCGGGTCACCGGCAAGCTGGACAGCTTCGCCCCGCACGCCAAGGTCGTCCACGCCGACATCGACCCCGCCGAGATCTCCAAGAACCGGGTCGCCGACGTGCCGATCGTCGGGGACGCCCGCGAGGTCCTCGTCGCCCTGGCCGCCGCCGTGCGCGCCGAGCGGGAGGACGGCCGGGTCGGCGAGGCCGCCCGGACGGGATATTCGGCCTGGTGGCGGGAGCTGAACCACTGGCGGGCCACGTACCGTCGCGGCTACGAACTGCCCGCCGACCCGGGGCTGCTCTCCCCGCAGCAGGTCATCGAGCGGATCGGTCAACTCGCCCCGGAAGGAACGCTGTTCGCTTCCGGTGTGGGCCAGCACCAGATGTGGGCGGCACAGTTCCTCCCGCACGAGGAGCCGGGCACCTGGTTCAACTCGGGCGGCGCCGGAACGATGGGGTACGCGGTGCCGGCCGCGATGGGCGCCAAGGCCGGCCGCCCCGAGCGGACGGTCTGGGCGATCGACGGCGACGGCTGTTTCCAGATGACCAACCAGGAACTCACCACCTGCGCGCTCAACAACATCCCGATCAAGGTGGCGATCATCAACAACGGCGCGCTCGGGATGGTCCGCCAGTGGCAGAACCTCTTCTACGGAGCGCGGTTCTCCAACACGGTGCTGCACGACGGCGCCACCAACGCCACCACCGGATCGACCCGCGGAGTGGGATCCGCCACCAACCACGGCACCCGGGTCCCGGACTTCGTACAGCTCTCCGAGGCGATGGGCTGTGTGGGCCTGCGCTGCGAGAACCCGTACGAGCTCGACGCGATCATCGACAAGGCCAACGCGATCAACGACCGCCCCGTCGTGGTGGACTTCATCGTCCACGAGGACGCGATGGTGTGGCCGATGGTCCCAGCCGGCACCTCCAACGACGACATCATGGCCGCACGCGACGTACGCCCCGACTTCGGCGACTCCGCGGACGACTGAGAGGACCCTCTGACATGTCCCAGCACACGCTCTCCGTCCTGGTCGAGGACACGCCCGGCATCCTCGCCCGTGTCGCCGCCCTGTTCTCGCGTCGCGGCTTCAACATCGACTCGCTCGCGGTCGGCACCACCGAACATCCCGAGCTCTCCCGCATCACCATCGTCGTCAGGGTCGACCACCAACTGGCCCTGGAGCAGGTGACCAAGCAGCTCAACAAGCTGGTCAACGTTCTCAAGATCGTCGAGCTGGAGGCCGACTCCGCCGTCCAGCGCGAGCTGGTCCTGGTGAAGGTGAGCGCCGGCAACGGCACCCGGGCCCAGATCGTCCAGATCGCCGAACTCTTCCGCGCCAGAACCGTCGACGTCTCGCCCGACGCCGTCACCCTCGAAGCGACCGGCTCAGGCGACAAGCTCGACGCGATGCTCCGGATGCTCGCGGGCTTCGGCATCAAGGAGCTCGTCCAGTCCGGCGCGATCGCGATCGGCCGCGGCTCCCGGGCCCTGGCCGACCGCTCCGCGCGCGAGGCCCGGCCGATCCGCCTGACCCCGGCCGCCACCGCGACGACGGCCGACGCGCAGAGCGCCTAGCGCCGCTCGGTACAGACCACCGGCCTTCCTCTTTCCCGTCCGCACACCCTCACGTTCCAGGAATCAAGGAGAACCACCATGCCCGCCGAGCTGTTCTACGACGACGATGCCGACCTGTCCATCATCCAGGGCCGCAAGGTCGCGGTCATCGGCTACGGCAGCCAGGGCCACGCCCACGCGCTGTCGCTGCGTGACTCGGGTGTCGACGTCCGGGTCGGTCTGCACGAGGGCTCGAAGTCCAAGGCGAAGGCCGAGGAGCAGGGTCTGCGTGTGGTGACGCCGTCCGAGGCGGCCGCCGAGGCGGACGTCATCATGATCCTGGTCCCGGACCCGATCCAGGCCCAGGTCTACGAGGAGTCGATCAAGGACAACCTCAAGGACGGCGACGCGCTGTTCTTCGGCCACGGCCTGAACATCCGCTTCGGCTTCATCAAGCCGCCGGCCGGCGTCGACGTCTGCATGGTCGCCCCGAAGGGCCCGGGTCACCTGGTGCGCCGTCAGTACGAGGAGGGCCGTGGTGTTCCGTGCATCGTGGCCGTCGAGCAGGACCCCACGGGCAACGGCCTGGCGCTGGCCCTGTCGTACGCGAAGGCCATCGGCGGCACCCGTGCCGGTGTCATCAAGACGACGTTCACGGAGGAGACCGAGACCGACCTGTTCGGTGAGCAGGCCGTCCTGTGCGGTGGTACCGCCGCTCTGGTCAAGGCCGGTTTCGAGACGCTGACCGAGGCCGGCTACCAGCCGGAGATCGCGTACTTCGAGTGCCTGCACGAGCTGAAGCTCATCGTGGACCTGATGTACGAGGGCGGCCTGGAGAAGATGCGCTGGTCGATCTCGGAGACCGCCGAGTGGGGCGACTACGTCACCGGCCCGCGGATCATCACCGACGCCACCAAGGCCGAGATGAAGAAGGTCCTCGCCGAGATCCAGGACGGCACCTTCGCCAAGAACTGGATGGCCGAGTACCACAACGGCCTGCCCAGGTACAACGAGTACAAGAAGGCCGACAGCGACCACCTCCTGGAGACCACCGGCCGCGAGCTGCGCAAGCTCATGAGCTGGGTCAACGACGAGGACGCGTAACACCGACGCCCCGGACGTCCGGCCCCCGGGTGCGCGAAGGCGCCCGCGGGGACCGGGCGCCGCGCCGTGCGCCGGATAGCCTGGGCCAATGCTCACCGAAGTCACAGCGACCCGCTACGTCACGCCCCTGCGGGAGGGCGGATCGCTTCCCGGGATCGTCGAGGCCGACGACCTCGGCACCTATGTCATGAAATTCACCGGCGCCGGACAGGGCCGCAAGACGCTGGTCGCGGAGGTCATCTGCGGGCAGCTCGGCCGCAGGCTCGGGCTGCGGGTCCCCGACCTCGTACAGATCCAGCTCGACCCGGTCATCGGACTCGCCGAGCCCGACCAGGAGGTGCAGGAGCTGCTGAAGGCCAGCGGCGGGCTCAACCTCGGGATGGACTTCCTGCCCGGCTCGATCGGCTTCGACTCGCTCGCCTACCAGGTGGACTCCCGGGAAGCCGGACGGGTCGTCTGGTTCGACGCGCTGATCAACAACGTCGACCGGTCCTGGCGCAATCCGAACATGCTGATCTGGCACGGCGACCTGTGGCTCATCGACCACGGCGCCACCATGATCTGGCACCACAACTGGCCCGGCGCCCAGGCGTCCGCCGCCAAGCCGTACAACGCCTCCGACCACGCGCTCGCCCCGTTCGCACCCGACATCGCGGCGGCCGCCGCCGAGCTCGCCCCGCTGGTCACCGAGGAACTGCTCACCGAGGTCGCGGCCGACGTCCCCGACGAGTGGCTGGTGGACGAGCCGGGCTTCGACAGCACCGACGAGCTGCGCCGCGCCTATGTGGAGGCGCTCCTGCCGCGCGCCGCGACCATCCATGAGCGGATCACGATGGAGGGCCCCACCGAGCCCAAGCCGTCCCAGGCCCCCGGCTGGCTCACCGAACACCTCACCCCCTGGCCGCACCCCACCAAGAAGAACGACAAGGACGGCCAGCGGTGAGCGAGCGCGATGTCTTCGAGTACGCGCTGCTGCGCGTGGTCCCGCGGGTGCAGCGCGGCGAGTTCTTCAACGCGGGCGTGGTCGTCTACTGCCGTGCGCGGAGCTTCGTGGCCGCCCGCACCCATCTCGACGAGACCAAGCTGAGGGCCCTGGACCCGACCGCCGACGTGATCGGTGTACGAGCCGCCCTGCATGCCGTCGAGGGAGTGTGCCGCGGCGGTACGGCCGCGGGCCAGGCGGCCCGTGACGACGCCGGCCGCCGTTTCCGCTGGCTGATCGCGCCCCGCTCCACCGTCGTCCAGCCGAGCCCCGTGCACAGCGGCCTCACGGCCGACCCGGAAGCCGAGGTCGAGCGGCTGCTCGATCTGCTGGTGCGCTGATCCGCCGTCCGGCGGCGCCGCCCGCGACCACTGCGCGGGAGTCGCCGCCGGGTGTGACATGCGCCCCGGCGGCCGTGGGCCGTTGACACCGGGTGCCAGGGCTTCTAGCGTCTCGTCTGCTGAAGGTACTAAGCGGTTGCTCAGTAATCGGGAAGGTTCCGCGCACACGAGGTTCCGTGGCGGGGTTGCCCCGACGTCCGCTGAGCGGCGATCCAAGGGCGAGGAGAACCAAGCATGTCCACCACCGAGCAGCGCGTCGCCGTCGTGACCGGAGCGGCACGGGGCATTGGCGCCGCCACCGCGGTACGCCTGGCGGCCGAGGGCCGCGCCGTCGCCGTACTCGACCTCGACGAGGCGGCCTGCAAGGACACCGTCGAGAAGATCACCGCCGCCGGAGGCACCGCGCTCGCGGTCGGCTGCGACGTGTCGGACAGCGCCCAGGTGGAAGCCGCGGTCGCGCGGGTCGCCGCCGGGCTCGGCGCCCCGACGATCCTCGTCAACAACGCGGGCGTGCTCCGCGACAACCTGCTCTTCAAGATGAGCGAGTCCGACTGGGACACCGTGATGAACGTGCACCTCAAGGGCGCGTTCCTGATGGCCAAGGCCGTTCAGAAGCACATGGTGGACGCCAAGTTCGGCCGTATCGTCTCGCTCTCCTCCTCCTCGGCGCTGGGCAACCGCGGCCAGGCCAACTACTCCGCAGTCAAGGCCGGTCTGCAGGGCTTCACCAAGACCCTCGCCAAGGAGCTCGGCAAGTTCGGCATCACGGCCAACGCCGTCGCCCCCGGCTTCATCGTCACCGAGATGACCGCGCAGACGGCGGCCCGCGTCGGCATGGGCTTCGAGGAGTTCCAGGCCGCGGCCGCCACCCAGATCCCGGTGCAGCGCGTCGGCCGCCCCGAGGACATCGCCAACGCCATCGCCTTCTTCACGGGTGACGAGGCGGGCTTCGTCTCCGGCCAGGTCATGTACGTCGCCGGCGGACCGCTCAACTGACCCGAAGGGCTGCGGACATCATGACTGTGCAGGACAGTGGAAAGGTCGCGCTCATCACGGGCGGGAGCCGGGGCATCGGCTACGGCATCGCCGAGGCGCTGGTGGCCCGCGGCGACCGGGTGTGCATCACCGGACGCGGCGAGGACGCCCTCAAGGAGGCCGTCGAGCGGCTGGGCGCCGACCGGGCGATCGGCGTGGCGGGCAAGGCGCACGACGAGGCGCACCGGGTGGTGGCCGTCGAGCGCACCATGGAGGCGTTCGGCCGGGTCGACTTCCTGGTCAACAACGCCGGTACCAATCCGGTCTTCGGGCCGATCGCGGAGCTCGACCTCAATGTCGCCCGCAAGGTTTTTGAGACGAATGTGATCTCGGCGCTCGGCTTCGCGCAGCAGACCTGGAAGGCCTGGCAGAAGGAGAACGGCGGGGCGATCGTCAACATCGCCTCGGTCGCCGGACTCTCCGCCTCGCCCTTCATCGGCGCGTACGGCATCAGCAAGGCGGCCATGGTCAATCTGACCATTCAGCTGGCGCACGAGTTCGCGCCGGTCGTCCGGGTCAACACGATCGCCCCCGCGGTCGTGAAGACCAAGTTCGCCCAGGCGCTGTACGAGGGCCGTGAGGAGGAGGCCGCGGCCGCCTATCCGCTCGGTCGGCTGGGGGTCCCCGAGGACATCGGCGGTGCCGCCGCGTTCCTCACGTCCAGCCAGTCCGACTGGATCACGGGTCAGACCCTGGTGGTCGACGGTGGAATTTTCCTGAATGCGGGCGTGGGCTGAGAACAGCCTGAGCGGATTTGGCCCTGATTGACTCAAGTGCCCTGTCGGGCCTGCGGATTGACCCGACGGGGCACTGCGGTATGGTCTGCCGACCCATGGCTGATCGAGGAGCGTTCACGTGTTCTACCGGGCCAGTCTGCAGGCCGCTGCAGCCCTTGCTTCCCTTTCTCTGCTTGCAGGCTGCGGACTTCTTTCCGACAGCGGCTCGGAAGTCGAGCAGAAAATAGTCGTCGGTACGACCAGTGAGCCCTCCACCCTCGATCCGGCGGCGGCGTGGGACAACTCCTGGGAGCTGATGCGAAATGTCTTCCAGACCCTGATGAGCTACCCCTCCGGCAGCACGAGCCCCGAGCCCGATGCTGCGGAATGGTGCAAGTTCACCGACACCACCAGCACCTCCTACCGGTGCAAGCTCCGCGAGGGCCTGAAATTCTCCAATGGGGACAAGCTCGACGCCGAGGCAGTGAAGTTCTCCATAGACCGGATCAGGGAGCTCAAGGTCAAGGGCGGCCCGGTCGGCATGCTCGGCTCGCTCGACCGGGTCGAGACCAAGGGGGACGACATTGTCGTCTTCCACCTCACCAAGCCGGACGCCACGTTCCCCTTCATTCTCACCACGCCCGCGATGTCGCTGGTGGCGCCCGGCGCCTATTCCGAGCACAAGCTCCGCAACGACGGAAAGATCACCGGTTCCGGCCCGTACCTACTGGATTCGTACAAGCCGGGTAAGCGCGCCGAACTGGTGAAGAACCCGGACTACAAGGGGTACGCCGACCGCAAGAACGACGCGGTGACCATTCGGTACTTCAAGGGTTCCGCCCCGGTGGTCGCGGCGTTGCGGAAGAACGAGATCGACGCGATCTACCGAGGTCTGACCGCCGAGGACGTCGTCAGCCTGGAGGAGAACAAGGACAAGGCAAGCAACTTGCAGATCGTCGAGACGGTCGGCGCGGACATTCGCTTCCTGGTCTTCAACCCGAAGGACCCCGCAGCGGGGAACGTGGCCGTACGGCGGGCCATCGCCCAGCTCGTCGACCGTGACGCGCTGGTGGCCAAGGTCTACCAGGGCACGGCCGAGCCGCTGTACTCGATGGTCCCCAAGGGCATCGCCGGACACACCACCAGCTTCTTCGACGCGTACGGCGATCCGGACAAGGACAAGGCGAAGCAGATCCTGGCCAAGGCGGGCATCACCAAGCCCGTGGACCTGACGCTCTGGTTCACGACCGACCGGTACGGCTCGTCCACCGCCCCCGAGTTCGACGAGCTGAAGCGGCAGCTGGAGAGCTCCGGGCTGTTCAGGATCACGCTGAAGAGCAAGCCCTGGAAGACGTTCCAGGAAGGCTTCACCAAGGGCCAGTACCCCGTCTTCGGCCGCGGCTGGTTCCCGGACTTCCCGGACCCGGACAACTTCATCGCCCCGTTCCTCGGCAAGGAAAGCGTCACGGGGATGCCGTACATGAAGAACGAGATCACCAAGGAGCTGCTGCCGCAGACCCGCAAGGAGAGCGACCGGGGCGCGGTCAGCAAGCAGTTCGAACGGGCCCAGCGGATCCTGGTCGACGACGTGCGGATGCTGCCGCTGTGGCAGGGCAAGCTGTACGTCGCCTCGGGCGAGGACATCGGTGGCGGCGAGCGCGCCCTGGACCCGCAGACGGTCATGCAGCTGTGGGAGCTGTACCGCAAGGCCAGCTGGTAGGCCCCGGACGGGGCCGGCAGGGCGCGTTGTCAGTGGTCCCCGGTAGGTTCTCGGATGAAAAGCTGATTGCTTACCGGAGGTTGTTGAAGTGACCGACACCGACCTGCTGCCCGAGTCCTGGCGCGGCGTCCTCGGCGAAGAGCTGCAGAAGCCGTACTTCAAGGAGCTCACCGAGTTCGTCGAGGAGGAGCGGGCCAAGGGGCCGGTCTATCCGCCGCGCGACCAGGTGTTCGCCGCCCTGGAGGCCACGCCCTACGACCAGGTGAAGGTCCTTGTCCTCGGCCAGGACCCGTACCACGGGGAGGGCCAGGGACACGGGCTGTGCTTCTCCGTGCGGCCGGGTGTGAAGACGCCGCCGTCCCTGCGGAACATCTACAAGGAGATGAAGGAGGAGCTCGGCCTGCCGGTCCCCGACAACGGGTACCTGATGCCGTGGGCCGAGCAGGGCGTACTCCTGCTCAACGCCGTGCTGACGGTGCGCGCGGGCGAGGCCAACTCGCACAAGGGCAAGGGCTGGGAGAAGTTCACCGACGCCGTGATCCGCGCGGTCGCGTCGCGGCCCGACCCGGCGGTCTTCGTGCTCTGGGGCAACTACGCCCAGAAGAAGCTTCCGCTGATCGACGAGGAGCGCCATGTGGTGGTGAAGGGTGCGCACCCTTCGCCGCTGTCGGCCAAGAAGTTTTTCGGCTCCAGCCCGTTCCGGCAGATCAACGCGGCGGTGGCCGCCCAGGGCCACGAGGCCATCGACTGGCGCATCCCCGACCTGGGCTGATCGGAGGTTCCGGCCCCGGCCGGCGGCGGGCGTCCGGCGGACCGGCCGGGGACGCCCGCCCGAGCCTCAGCGGGATTGGCCGCGGCTGCGGCTAGCGTCGAACGGGAACGGGGGGACGGGCGCGCAGGGAGGTCGCAGTGACGGAGCAGCGGGAGGCGTCGAAGGACGCCGTCATGACCAGGATCGGCCAGGCGATCATGCTGCTGCACGGCGGCGACCGGGAGGAGGCCCGTAATCGTTTCGGTGAGCTCTGGTCGGAGATCGGCGAGGACGGTGACGCCCTGCACCGGTGCACCCTCGCCCACTACATGGCCGACACCCAGGACGACCCCGGCGATGAACTGGCTTGGGACCTGCGGGCGTTGACCGCGGCCGACGGGCTGGGCGACGAGCGCACGGCGCAACACCCCGATGCGCCGGCGGTGCGGGCGTTCTATCCCTCGCTGCATCTCAATCTCGCGGCGGACTATGTGAAGCTCCGGCGTCCTGACGCGGCGCGGATCCATCTGGACCGGGCGCGCGCCGCTTCCGGCGTGCTCGCGGACGACGGGGCGGACGACGGGTACGGGGGAGGGGTGCGCGCGGCGATCGCGAGGCTGGAGCTGCGGCTGCACGAGCTGTGAGGGTGGCCCGTCCATGGCCGACGGGCCACCGCTCGTTCCGTCCGTCCGGGCTCAGTGGCCGTAGGTGTCGTCGCAGATCCGGGACTGCGGGCTGCCTGCGGGCCAGCGCCCGTAGCCCCGCCCCAGTGCGCAGACGTCCGTCCCGGCGACCTTGGCAGGCGGGGCCGGGACGGGTGCGGTCGCTGCGGCTGGGGCACGGTGCGGGCGGGGGCGCGTGGCGGCCTGGTGCCGCTGCCGCAGGGGTGCGCGGGGCGCGGCGCGGCGGGTGTCCGGCGGTGCGCCGTTCGCGGGGCGGGAAGCGGACGCTGACGGCTCGGGGGCCGGTACGGCTTCCAGGGTGTCGTGGACGGGGGGCAGCACGATCTGCGGTGCCAGGTCCTGGGTGGGCCCGCTGGCACGGGGTCGCGGCGGAACGTCGGGTCGCGACTGGACGGACACGCAGCCGGACAGCGTCGTGACGGCCACGCCCACCAGCAGGCTCACGGTGATTCTGGTTCGTTGCACCTGATCAACTCTGCTGTGCGGACCCGGCTCCGGGGGGCCGGGAAGCCGGGATTGGCCCGCAAGAGTGACGCCGGTCAGCGCGGCCCCGTCCACTGCGGTCCCAGCATCCCGCTCAGCAGTTCGGCGAAGCCGGTGCGGAGCTCCTCCTCGCTCGGCACGGAGCGGCTGTACGACCCCGCGGCGCACGAGAACATCAGTCCCTCGCACCAGGCCGCCAGGGACAGGGCATGCCGCTCGGGCTCGGCCGACCCGGCGGCCGTCATCAGCGCCATCAGCGGTTCGCGGAACTGGCGGCCCGTCGCGTCGAAGAACTCCCGCAGTTCCGGGCGGCGGGTCGCCTCCAGGGCCAACTCGTAGCGGCAGACGAGCAGTTCGAGGTGGCGGGTGAGGTAGCGGTGCAGCGCCACCGCGAGACCGGCCACCAGCGCCTCCGCCCTGGCGGCAGGGCCGTTCTCCGGGCCGTTCTCCAGGGTGGAGCCCGGAACCGGGAGTTCACCAGGGGCGAGCACCCGCGCCTCACGTTCCGCCAGCCGTCGCACCGCTGCCTCCAGCAGGGACTGCCGGGTCCGCGCGTAGTTGGACGTCGAGCCCTGGGGGAGTCCGGCGCGCTCGTCCACCGCGCGGTGGGTCAGCCCGCGCATCCCGCGTTCGGCGAGGAGCGCGAGGGCGGCATCGGCGATGAGGTCGGCCCGGGAGGTGCCGGCGGTGCGTGTGGTCATGGGGGCAACCTACCTTCGAAACTACACCCGTAGTACGGTGAACCTGTCACTACGGGTGTAGTTCAGCGGTTCCGTGGTTCCGCGGTTCCGTGGTTCCGCAGTTCCGTGGTTCCGCAGTTCCGTGGTTCCGCCGTTTCGTGGTTTCGAGGATTCGTGGAGGAGTCATGGAAAAGCCCCATGCCGTCGTCATCGGCAGCGGAATCGGCGGCCTCACCGCGGCGGTGGCCCTGTACCGCCGCGGCTGGCGGGTCACCGTTCTGGAGCGCGCGGCCTCCCTGGAACCGGTCGGGGCCGGCATTGCCCTCGCCCCAAACTCCCAGCGCGCCCTGGACGTCATCGGCATGGGCGACGAGATCAGGTCTCTCGCCGCCTGGCAGGGCGAGGGCGGCATGCGTGCCCCCAGCGGCCGCTGGCTCTCCCGTACGGACAGCGCCGCCGCGGCCGAGCGGTTCGGCGGCCCGATGGTCCTGCTGCACCGGGCCGTCCTCGTCGACCGCCTGGTGGCCCGGCTGCCCGACGGCACCGTCCGGACAGGTACCGCCGCGGAGCTGCTGGACCCGGGGACGGCGGCCGGGGCGCCTGCCGTGGTCGGGACGGCGGGCGGGAACATCGAGGCCGACCTCGTCATCGGCGCCGACGGCATCAACTCGGCCGTACGACGCGCACTCTTCCCGGACCACCCCGGACCCTCGTACGCCGGATTCACCACCTGGCGCATCGTCGTCCCCGCGCCGGAGCGGCCCTTCGCCCCGCACGAGACCTGGGGGCGCGGCGCCCTCTGGGGCACCCAGCCGCTCAAGGACGGCCGGATCTACGCCTACGGGGCCGCCGTCGCCCCGGCCGGGGCCCACGCCGCCGACGGCGAGAAGGCGGAGATGATGCGCCGGTTCGGCAGCTGGCACGACCCGATCCCGGCGATCATCGCCGCCGCCGATCCCGGTCAGGTGCTCCGCAACGACGTCCACCAGCTGATCGATCCCCTGCCGTCCTTCCACCGGGGCCGCACCGTCCTCGTCGGCGACGCGGCGCACGCGATGGCGCCGAGCCTCGGCCAGGGCGGCAACCAGGCCGTCGAGGACGCGATCGTGCTCGCCCACCATCTGACGCCGGGCGGTGACCTCGGCGCCGGGGCGGCGGCGTACACCGCCGACCGGTTGCCCCGCACCTCGGCCATCGTCCGCAAGGCCGCACGGACTTCGCGTCTGATGCGCCTGACCAGCGCTCCCGCCGTCGCGATGCGCGACGCGCTGCTGTCCGCCGTCTCACGGTTCGGGCCCACCCTCGTCCTCCGTACCTTCGACGGGATAGCCGACTGGCAGCCGCCGCAGCACACGTATGCTGCCCCTCGCGAGGTGAACACCGCGCCGGCGGGCACCGAACAGTGAGAGGGAGACCCCTGTGAAGGTCGGCTGCATCGGGCTCGGCGACATCGCGCAGAAGGCGTATCTGCCGGTTCTGACCACCCTGCCCGGGGTCGAACTGCACCTGCAGACCCGTACGCCCGCCACTCTGGCCGCGGTTGCCGAGGCCCATCGGATTCCGGCCGGGCAGTGCCACACCGACCTCGAGTCGCTGATCGCCCAGGGGCTGGACGCCGCGTTCGTCCACGCCCCGACCGCCGTGCATCCGGAGATCACGGCCCGGCTGCTGGAGGCCGGCGTCGCCACCTACGTCGACAAGCCGCTGGCCTATGAACTAGCCGATTCCCAGCGGCTGGTGAGCCTCGCCGAGGAGCGCGGAACGAGCCTCGCCGTCGGCTTCAACCGCAGGGTCGCGCCCGGCTACGCGCAGTGCGCCGAGCACCCGCGCGAGCTGATCCTCATGCAGAAGAACCGGGTGGGGATGCCGGAGGATCCGCGCACCATGGTGTTCGACGACTTCATCCATGTCGTCGACACCCTCCGCTTCCTGGCGCCGGGCCCGGTCGAGCACACCGTCGTCCGGGCCAGGATCCGCGAGGGCCTGATGCACCATGTCGTACTGGAGCTCTCCGGTGACGGATTCACCGCCATCGGCACGATGAACCGGCTGAGCGGCTCGACCGAGGAACGGCTGGAGGTCTCCGGCCGGGACTCCAAGCGCGAGGTCGTCAACCTCGCCGAGGTGATCGATCACAAGGGGCAGCCGAGCGTACGGCGGCGCGGCGACTGGGTGCCGGTGGCCCGTCAGCGCGGCATCGAGCAGAGCGTGCTGTCGTTCCTGGACGCGGTGCGCGCCGGAACAGTGCTGAGCGCCCAGGACGCCCTGCGGACGCACGAGCTGTGCGAACACATCCTGCGCGACCTGGGCTGCGCCTAGAGCCTGTCCGGTCGATCATGTGCGGAGCCAGATGATGAGGGCTGCGGCGGTGACGGTGCCGAGGTATACGTAGCCGCGCCTGTCGTATCGCGTTGCCACGGCCCGGGACTGTTTCAGCTGCTCCTGGCCGCGGCATCGCCGATCCGAGGAGGCGGCGTTCATCGAACCCATCGCCCAGACCGAACCTGCATGGGTGCGCTCACCGTCGTCAGTACCGGGCCTGCCCGCACGGGTCTCGTCAATGACGGTGAGCAGCCAGCCGTCGGTTGCTCTGGTCCTCCAGAACAAGCCGGTTTACCTAGTGCTACCGGATCGGATGGCTTTATCGAGACTCACGACAGCGATTGTTCACGACTGCGGGGACTCCCGTGTCCCGTGTCAGGCGTGACTTGTTACGCGGAGGATGAGTTGCGTAGGTGGTGGACGAACTTCGAGGAGTGGAACGGGCATGGGTTCTGAAGAAGGGCAGTCCTGCACGTGCGATGCGGTTGTGTGCCATGGGCCAGCGCTGCTGGCGGCTGACTTTCAATACCAGTTCGAGGAACTGTCCACGGACTCGAAGGCGGCGAAGCGCCGCCGATCCGAAGAGGCCGGCACGGTGTTGCAGCTGGTGCTCAGGCTTGTTACCAGGCTGAAGGGCGATGCCCCGGTGGTCTTGGACTTCGCCGCCGAGGCGGAGGAGCTGGAGCTTGACCAAGACGTGCTGCAAGAGAGAGTCGCGTGGCTGGTGGATCACCGCAGGTCCTCGCGGCTGAAGTCGGCGGGCGTCGGGAAAGCTTGGGTCGGGGCGACATTATGCTGGGGGAATGGTTGAGTCGTTGCCTTCCGTGGTCGCGGGTCGGTGGCGGCCGAGTGTCAAGTTCACCGTTCGCGTCGGGCGTCGCACGCTCGTGGAATCGCTGTATCTCCTTACCGCGCCGTTGAGCGCCGCTGTCGGTCCGCTGCTGGTGGCCGGCGGCCTGTGCGTCGGAACAGTCGGTTCGTTGATGCCGAGCGGGTCGCCCGTCGCAGCCCGGGCCCTGGCGCTGGCGCGATGGCCCGGCGATCTGGAGTGGTGGCGGATCAGCAGGGTGCGTTCCCGAGTCGGCGGGGCACCGGGCGCAGGCCAGCGGCCGAGGTCGAAGGAGACGGCCGACGCGGCCGACCCGGGGCTGTGGCTCGACCTGGCGCACGCGGTGACGGTGCTTCCCGTCGTACTGGTCACCTCGGTGGTGACGGTGCTGTGGTGGTTCGTGGGAGTCGCGACCGCCACGTACCCCCTGCGCAGCCAGGTCACGCCCGGGTCGCTGCGGCCGATGACCCTGTACGCGGGCAGCGACCGGTCCCACATCGCCCTGAGTCTGGGGCTGACGTCGCCGGCCGAGCGGCTCGCCTTCGCGATCACAGTCGCCGCGCTGCTGCTGTTCACCCTGCCGCTGGTGACCCGGGTATGCGTCGCGGCCCAGGCCGGTCTCGGGCAGGCGCTGCTGTCCAACATGTCCGCGTTGCACCGTCGGATCAGTGGACTGGAGCAGGAGCGCGACACCGCCCGCGCGCAGGCCGTCGCAGTGGTGACGGCTGAGGCGGCTGCCCTGCGTCGGCTCGAACGCGACATCCACGACGGGCCCCAACAGCAGTTGGTCCGTCTGACGATGGAACTGGGACGCGCGCAGCATCATTTCGACAGCAGGCCGGAACTCGTCCGGGCCGCACTCGCCGATGCGGTCCTCCAGGCCCAGGAGGCGCTGGACGAGCTACGGGCCCTGTCACGAGGCATCGCCCCGCCGATCCTCGCCGACCGAGGACTACGGGAGGCGCTGTCCTCTCTGGCCGCGCGCTGCGTCGTACCCGCTGAGCTCGACGCCGGTCCCATAGGCCGTCGGCTGGAAGCCGCCGTCGAGACGGCCGCGTACTTTGTGGTCGCCGAGGCGCTGACAAACGTGGCCAAGCACAGCCACGCCCGCCGGTGCACGGTCGGAATGCGTCACACTGAGGGAATCCTGCGGGTCTGGGTGACGGACGACGGCGTGGGCGGCGCGGCCTTGGCCAAGGGACACGGACTGCAGGGGTTGGCCGACCGGGTGCATGCGGTCGGCGGCCGACTGCGAGTCAACAGTCCCGAGGACGGCCCGACGACGGTCACCGCGGAGCTGCCATGTCGCTGACCTCGGACGAAACAGTGCCTGGAGCACCGTCGGACCCTACGGCCCGAGATCCGCTGCGGATCGTCGTCGCCGATGACGCGGTGCTGCTGCGCGAGGGCCTGGTCCGCCTGCTCGCCGAGGACGGTCACGAGGTGGTGGCGGCGGTCGGTGACGGCCCTGCCCTGGTCGAGGCGGTGCTCGCACACCACCCGGACGTGTCGGTCGTCGATGTGCGGATGCCGCCGACCCATACCGACGATGGTCTGCGCGCGGCGATCACCGCCCGCGGACAACTGCCAGGCGCCCCCATACTGGTGCTCAGCCAGTACGTGGAGGTCTCCTACGCCGCCGACCTGCTCGCGGACGGTTCCGGCGCTGTCGGCTATCTGCTGAAGGACCGGGTCGCCAAGGTCGAGGAGTTCCTGGACGCCCTGGACCGCGTCGCCCGTGGCGCGACGGTGCTCGACCCTCAAGTCGTCGCCCAGTTGCTGGCCGGACGGCGCCGGGACGACCCGCTGGGCGCACTGACCGCGCGTGAACGGCAACTGCTGGCACTGATGGCCGAGGGCCATTCCAACACAGCCATTGCCCGGCGGCTGGTGCTCTCCAACAGCGCGGTGGAAAAGCACATCGGCAACGTCTTCGCGAAGCTCGGCCTACCGCCCGACGACGCCCAGCACCGCCGGGTGCTCGCTGTCCTCGCCTATCTCAACGCCTGATGGCGGCCCATCACCATCCGCCTTTGAAGAAGGCCAGGAGCGCTGGCGCCGGGTCGGCTGTGGTGGTCAGGTTCGCCCCAGCAACAACGATGACGGCCGACGACAACAAGGCCGAGAGAAGACCGAACGACCTGAACACGCGCCTCGTTCGCCTGTCGGACGCCCCTGTTCTCGCAAACCTCTTCCACGACACCACACTCATGCCGACAAGGACGGCCGCCACCATCGTGGCGGCCACGGCCATCACCGCGTGGTATCGGGAAAAGTCGCTGACCATCACCTCGATGGCAGGCGGAGTTCGGTCACCGGAATTCGGGTAGTCAGCCAGTCGCTGCCTGACCTGATCGAGCGTATCGGCGAGTTCTCCATGGGCCGCGTACATCGGTAGCATCGACAGCAGCGAGGAGAAAGGCGCTATCGCTCCCTGGATGTTGGCCATGACCGCCGCCAACGAGAACAGCGCGAGCGCCGTGACGACAACCCCGGCCGACGCGAGAGCGGTCCTGCCTCCCGCCGCGAACTCGCCGGCCCGCAGAAAAGCTCTCCAGAGCAGAACACCGAGCGTTGTCAGCACGGCCAGCAGGGTCGCAGCGATCACGGCCTTGACCACGTGGTAATGGAGCCAGTAATCAACAACCCTCTCCAAGTCCGGGGAAAAGTCCCGGTCGCCGGAACTCCAGTAGTCGACGAACGACTCGGAGAGGCTGTCGCTGAGGATTCGCTGATCGCCGAAGCCGCCACCGGACATGCTCGCCGCCAATGGGCCGGGGGCGAAGATGAAAGCCGGGACCAGGGCCACGGCAAGAGCGACGAGCACAGCGAATGCGCGACCAGGGATACCTGCGGATCGGGATTGTTCGTGCCTGCTGGTGGGTTGTGCCGTTGTTGTCATGCGGATGACCATGTCGCACCGGCGCTCGCCCGGTCACTGAGGTCTGCCATCCACTTGGGGTGTGGCCTGCCACACCCCGGCCGTGATCCGCCTGTCCTGTCGCAGTGCATCTGACAGACAGCGAGCTGCTGACCTGCCGGGTTGCCACGTCGCTTGAGAGCGGTGGGGCGCTGACCTGTGAGGTTGCCAAGCGGTTTGAGAATGACGCCGGGCGCTGTTCCCGGACGAGTTGGCTCTCGCGGAAGGGGGCGCGCTACGGGCCGCCTCCCCGGAACGCCGGATACTCGTTCGGTCGCTTGTCAGCGAGGGCATGCAGAATGTGTCCATGAGTCACGACTATCGGCCCGGTGACGTGCTGTTGCTGGAGTGCCCGTTCACTGAGACCGTCGTCACCGGGGTCACCCCTTACTACGTCTCCGTGTGGTGGCCGTGGTTGGAGGTGGACCCGCAGGCCGAGAACATCAGGTGGAACGGCCGGAGGGCGCTTCCAACGCCCGCGGCCCGCGAGTGGGAGATCTTCCGGACGGAACCGGCAGAGAGTGCGCTGAAGCCGGGCGATACCTGCCTGGTGGGAATCCCCGCGACCGTGGTGCATGTCCAGGCGGTCCACCGCTTCGATCCACCCCTGGTCACCGGCATGCTGCCGCGGCCCGCGTCCTACGTCGAGGCCCTGCGGCAGGGTGAGACCCATGACCCTGACCTTGACGACCAGGGCTACACGATCGATCCGGCCGGCGGTGAACCGATACGCGTCGAGCTGCTCTTCCGTCCGTACGCCTTCCTCGAACCGGGTGATGAGGTCGCCGACCGGAACGGGCGCGCCTGGCGGTTCGATGCGGCCTGGGACTGGCACCCCTTCGACGGTGAGCAGTCGGGTACTCCGGCCTGGCCGCTGGCGCTGCTCTCCCGCCTTGGTGGGCCGACACCGAAGGAAGCCGCAGCGGTCGCCCGGGCGACAGCGGTCGGCAGCCACGCGGACGAACTGGAGCGGTGGAGCGGACTCACTCTCGCGCGACCAGCCGCCCATCAGCAGTAGCCTCGCGGGACCGAACGAAGATCAGGTGGGCGGCGCTGCCAGCAGTCAAGATCGCCCGAAGAGTGTTCATTCCACTGGGTGCAAAATGGTGAGAATCCGACAAAACTGATGAGGCTGAGTGGGAAACTGCCTGCTGCACTGCGACAGGACTGTCCTGTCGCAGTGCATCTGTCAGATGGTGAGCCGTTGACCTGGTGGGGTGCCACGTTGATTGCGAACGCTGGCCCTCAGTGTTCTCAACTGACATGGCTTTCACGGAATCGTGCTGACGGATGGGACAGCTGACTCAGCCGCCTTGCTCTTCAGTGAAGCTCCGCCATCTTGAAGTGGCTGGTCAGCGGGGTGGCGTGACCTCGTTTCGGGGTGCTCGTGCTGGTCGTGGGCGGCAGTCTGTGTTGTAGATCGTCCGGCGGGTGGTTTTGCCGATGAGTTCACCGTCCTCGAACGGTCTACCCAGCGACACGACCGTTCTCGACAGGAGTGCCATGTCCACCATCCAGCCAGTGATCGTGACTGCCGACCAGGACGTTCTGCTCGGCTTCTATACGAAATTGTTCGGCGCTGAGGAGATCTTCCGGGTACCGGCGGAAGGCCCGGCCTTCTACCTCGGCTTGCGCATCGGCGACACCGACCTCGGGTTGGTGGCCAAGCCGAACCCGGGGACTGGGGCGGCGTCGCGGATCCTGCTCAGCATCGGTGTCGACGACGTCGACGAGACGCTCGGCCGGGTGGCGGCGCTGGGCGGCTCGGTCCGCAGCGGCCCCAACGACATGCCATGGGGACAGCGCGTCGCCCACATCCAGGACCCCGACGGCAACCCGGTGAACCTCACTCAACCGATCCCGGCCCGGTGACGCTGTTCCGGGGGCATGTGCTGACCGTGGGCTACCTGCGGTAGAGATCAATTGTCGGTTGATTGTGATCTCAGTGTCGTCCACGAGTCGAGGCGGCCCGCGTCCGGCGCCGCCATGAAGCTCAGGCCACCCGCGCTAGCTAGGGGGTCGGCGGCCGGGCCCGGCCGCCGGTGAGCCTCCGGATGCGTCGAACCCCGCCCCGATGCAGGCTGGGGTGATGGACCACCGGCCCGTGGAGGTGACCTCGTGAGACCTCACGACGAGCCAAAGGGTTGGGGCGCACTCCAGCCGCCGCCGGGTTACTACTCGGCCGACGGGCGACCCCCCGACGAAATGCAGCGCGGTCTGATCCTCGACTGGGCGGTCAACCAGCGGATCGCGAGCGGCTGGCGGGTGGAATCCCGCTCCGGGACACAGGTCGTCATGGTCCGGGGAAACCCGTTGAACCACGTGCTGCACGCCATCCTGATGGTGTTCACCTGCTTTCTCTGGGGCGCCGTATGGCTGGTGCTGGCCGTGACCAACAAGGTCGAGCGGGTCTCGCTCACCGTCGACGCCAAGGGAAACATCGTCTCGGTGAACGGCCCCCGGTAGGCCGGGCCCGCACCCATCGGCAGGGCTGTCATCGGCAGGGCTGTCCGTTCCCGGCTCATGGCCCCGAGCGGGCGACCGGTTCGGCGACCGCGGCTGCCGTCACACCCGCTTCACCCGTCACCCCGGCCGGCCCGCCCCGGTCACGCCTCATGAGCGATCGGACCGCCTCGAAGGCGCAGAACAGGGCCAGCACCCCCGCTGCTCCCTGTACCGGCCAGTCGCCGAGCCGCACATAGAGCGTGGTGCCCGTCGCCAGCGGTACGTCGAACACGGCGGCCCCGCTCGTGTCCGTACCGAGCGGAGCACCGACCCGCTCGCCCCGCGGGCCGTACACCGTACTGACGCCGGTGAGCGTCGCATGCACCACCGGGCGGCCGTTCTCGGCGGCCCGCAGCGCCCCGAGCGAGGCATGCTGCCCGGGTGCCCAGCCGTGCTGGAACGAGGAGGTGGACGACTGGGCGATGAGCAGCTGCGCACCGTCCCGGGTGAGCCGACGGCTCATGTCGGGGAACGCGGACTCGAAGCAGACCAGCGGCCCGATACGCAGACCGTTCCCGCCGTCGGCCCCGGGCAGCGACATCGTCACCTGTCGGGTGCCCCGCAACCGGTCTTCACCCGCCGCCCGGCCCAAGGACGTGGCCCAGCCGAGCACCGACCGGGCCGGGATGTACTCGCCGAACGGCACCAGCCGCATCTTGTCGTAGCGGTCCCCGGTCAGCCCGTCCGGACCCACCAGCACCGCCGACTTGAAGATCCCCGTCCGGCCCGACCGGTCGGTCTGCCGGGCGTCCACATTGACCAGCACATCCGCGCCCACCCGGCGCGAGAGGGCGGCGATCCGGGCGGTGATGTCCGGACGCAGGGCGAGATCCACACTCACACTGCTCTCGCCCCACACCACCAGATCGAGATCGCGCCCGGCCAGCGAACCGGTCAGCCGCTCACTGAGGGCGAGCCGGCGCTCGGCGCTGTGAACCCCCGTGAACACACCCGGCTGCACGACGGCGATCCTGGCCACGCCCGACTCCTCGGGCTGCGGCGCCCACTTCGCCATCGACCCCACGGCCAGACCGCACACCACGATGCCCACCGCGGCCACCGCGCGGGCGGCCGCGGTCACGAACAGCAGGGCGACAGCGGTGTTCACCGCCACCACCACGAGGCTGACCAGCCACACCCCGCCCACCGATGCCACGCGGAGCGCGGGAGCCACCTGCCACTGGCTCGCGCCGAGCAGCCCCCAGGGACCGCCGAGCGCCTCCCAGGAACGGACCAGTTCGATCACCAGCCAGCCACAGGGCACCACGACGACCGCGGGGGCGACGGCTGCGGCGGACACCGGCCCGCCCAGCATCCGATGGACCAGCAGCCCCCACGGAGCCCACAACAGACCGAGCAGGGCGGCCAGGACCACGATGAAGACATGGAGGCTCGGCATCAGCCAGTGATGCACCGCGAGCATGTAGCCGGTGCCGCCGAGCCAGCCGTCCAGCGCCGCCCGGCGCTTCGTGTCGGCGGACCGGATGAGCAGCAGCCACGGAACCAGGCCGACTCCGGCGAGCCACCACAGGGATGGGGCGGGAAACGCGAGTGCGGGCAGTGCACCCGTGAGCAGCGCGAGGCAGCCGCGCCACCGGCCGGACCGCAGCATCCGTTGCCACTGCTCGCTCCGACCGGCCGGAATCCGCATGCCGCGCCTCCTCGTCCTGCCTGATCAGCAGTCTCACCCCTGCTTCCCCGTTCCGCAGTTCTTCCCCGGTGCGGGGAAGCGGAAGCACCGGAGGGCCGGGATCAGTCCGGCGGGAATAGGTCTCCTGCGCCGCGCCATTTCTCGTGGACGGTCACGGTACGGATCCGCCAGCCGCTGTCCGTACGCGACAGCGTGAACGCGTACCGCCCGCCGGAGACGAAGTTCGGCGCGGTGGCCCGTGCCTCCGAGGCGTTGCCACCGGTCGCGGTGCTCTCCAGCCGCATCGGGTTCAGATAGTCGGCCCGCACCTCGGCGCGGTCGCCCGGGTAGCCGCCGAGGTCCTGGAGATCGAGCCGACGGTTGACGATCAGATGCTGACGCACGGGGAAGAGCCGCATGGTCTCCGCCAGCCACTCGGCGACCTCCCGCGCCGGTCCTTCGACACCACCGGCGCCGCGGTAGTCGGCACGGCCGTCCGCGGTGAACAGGGCGCGGTAATCCGCCCATTCACCGTCGTCCACCGCCATCGCATAGCCGGTGATCACTGCATCGACGGACAGTCGGTCCATCACGGTCGCGAGATCCACGCGCTGCGTCATCGGGTCAGTGTCTGCCCGCCGGCGTGCGAGGCCAAGAGGCGTGCACGCACGGCGGGGTGACGCTGTCCTCAGCAGGGCACCACGGCTACCGGGCCGAGCGCGTGGGTGAGCGTGGTCTGTGCGACGGGGGAGAGCCCGAGCCCGAGGGACTCGCCGCCCCGGCGCCGCCCGATCACGGTCAGCGCCGCGGTGGCCGATGCCGTGACCAGGGTGCGTGAGGCGGAGCCGCCGACCGGTTCCCTGACGACTTCGACCTGCGGGTACTTCTCCCGCCAGCCGGCGGTCAGTTCCGCGAGGGTACGTTCGGCGGAGTCCGCCGCCGCGTCCCGGTCGAAGACGGGGCCGCCGGAGAGCATCGAGGAGAACATCGTCCAGCCGTGCACGATCCGCAGCCGCGCACCGGGCCGGGAGGCGGCGGTTTCGAAGGCGAACTCGAGAACCGCCTCGCTGCTCTCGTCGGCGGCCACCCCCGCGACGAGGTCGGGATGTGTTCCCGCCGCCTCTGCCGCGTCCTCGTCCGACGGCCCACTGTGGACCACGACGACGGGGCACGCGGCCATCGACGCGGTGGCCAGGCTGTTGGAGCCGAGCATCAGGGACCGGAAGCCGCCCAGACCGCGCGAGCCGACGACCACCAGCGAGGCGTTGTGGCTGAGCGAGGTGAGCGCCGCCGAAGGGAAGTCCAGCGGTGTCAGCGTCGACGGGTGCAACTGCGGAGCGATCTCGGAGACTCTTCGGACGGACCGGGCGAGCAACTCCTCCGCGTCGCGCCGCAGCGTGTCCTGGTCGACGCGCCGGTCGGGTGTGCGGGCGTGCACGATCGTCAGTCCGAGTCCTCGCCGTGCGGCTTCGTGGGCGGCCCAGTCGAGTGCCTCGCGGCTGTGCGACGAGCCGTCGACCGCGGCGATCACGGGTCGGTCGGTGCTGGTCATGGTTTCCCTCCAGGGTTCCGGCGGTGCATGTCCCAGGCTGGTACGCGCGGACAGCGCGCGGCAGGGACTTTCGACCCTATCTGCCCGGAAGATCCGGGACGCATGGGGCCACCCGCGTCGGGCTGTGACACGTCCCCGGCCAGTTCGGCGGCCGGCCTGCCCTGGAGCAGCACGCCGACGGCTGCCGCGCCGACCACCGAACCGACCTGGCGGACGGTGTTGTTGACGCCGGAGGCGGCGCGGTTCGCCGACAACACGGAAGCGGTCGCGGGCATCGAGGCGCGGCACCTGGCGCGCCGGTGCGGTCCGTGAGGCTTTCCGCCCCTGCGATTGTCAGTGCCGGGTGCGATCCTGCCCCCATGGACGAGCTGATGCGGCAGCGGCGCGTGTACGGCGCCGACCATGACGATCCCGACCCGGGGCCCCGGCCGGGTCACACCTACCGGGAGTTGGTGGGCGGCCCGCTCGACGGCCTGCTTCTCGACGTGACCGGCTGGACGGACAGGGCGCTGCGCGAGGGGGCGGCACTGAACACGGAGATCGGGCGGTTCGGCCCGGGAGGCAGAGCGGAGTACGGGCCGCGGGACGGCGACCCCGGCCGCTGGGACTGGCGGGGCGACACACCCTGACCCGTCGGAGCAGGTCACACCCCCGGGGACGTACGGGTGCTGCCGGGCATTGTCGACGACTTCGCGCCCCGGCGCACGACGAGCAAGGCCCATCAGGACCAATCCCCTGAACCGTCCGATACTGGACGCATGGCACAGAAGACGTCCCGCCCGCATGCCCCGCCGACCCTGACCGTCAAGGGCCGGAACGTACGCATCCGCACCATCGGGGTGGTGGTGCTGGCGGGGCTCGCGATCTGGTTCATCGCCGTGAACACCGGGTCGGTCGCCATCCGGCTGTGGATCCCCACCGTCACCCTGCCGCTCTGGGCGGTACTCGCCGTGACGCTGTTCGCAGGGATGGTCCTGGGCGGATACCTCTTCCGCCGCCGAGCGAGGCGCTGACCCGGCGGCCGGGCCTGCGAAACCTAGCCTGCGGACTCACCCGCGTGCGGGCTCAGCACACCCGCGGCCACCAGCACGAACAGCAGCACGCCGAGCAGTACGCGGTAGATGACGAACGGCATGAAGCTCTTGGTCGTGATGAACTTCATGAACACTTGGTGGTTTCGGGGCCAGCGCGGCGCTGACCTGCATCGTCATCCAATCTAGAAGATCAACTGGGAGAGGCTTGGGAGAACTGGGCAACCAGTCCTCCCTCAAGGTCGGCACGAATCCCTGCCACCGCGCCTGCAGTGAATCCATGATGGCGCGCTCCATCGTCGGCGTGACGTTGCTGTACGTGCCCTCGACGCCAGCGATTTCATGGCCCATGCGGGACTCCACGGCGACACGGCTGTGTCCGTCCTCGTCGATCCACTCCTTGTGGCCGTGACGGAGCAGGTAGAGCCGCTTCCCTGCGTATGCCTTCACCGCTGGCCAGCCGGGAAGCGGCCGCCAGGTGCCGCCCCGCCCGCCGCCTTTTGCGCGCGGCATCGACGCCTCCTGGCCGTCAGCGATCTTCCGCCAGTAGTGGTAGGTGAAGTTCGCCTTCGCTAGAGGGCCGCCATTGATTGATGGAAACACCCACTCGCTGTCGTGGCTGTCGAGCAGCATCTCCAGCAGCTCGGCCAGGAATGGGGGGAGCACCAGCGTCCGGTGGCTGTCGTACTTGGGTGGCAGCAGCGTGAGCACACTGGCCTTCCACTGGTGCTGGTGCTGGACGCGGATCGCCGGCATGCGCTTGTCGCCCAGGTAGCGCTCGATGGATTCCTCGCGGCGCTCATCATCAGGGTCGGAGGCGGGCCAGGCAGGATGGGTGTACTCGCGGCGCAGCGCATACAGCTCGGCTGGGCGCATCCCGGTGCAGGCCATGGTCAGTATGAAGACGTAGCCGGGGAATCCCCAGAGATCGAGGCGTTGGTCGCAAGCTGGTGGACATCAGCGATGTCCATGTACCGCTTCTTCTCTTTGACCTTCTTCGTGTACTTACCGCGGCGACGCTTGTGGGAGACGGGGGAAGCCTTGCGAAGCTCATCCTCGACCGCGTCGTCCATCATCATCGCGAACAGGCCCAGGATCTCCCGCCCGTAGTCGGCACCGACGTTAGGCCGGGCGAGGAGCTCTTTCTTCCAACCGCGGTAGGCCGAAGGCTTGATGTCGCCGACTGCGGTCTCTCCCCACCGGGGAACGATGTACAGCCTCGCCATGGACCGGCAGGCCTTCTCGCGGAGATGTCCGACGTCGATGCCGTCGAGCCAGTCCTTGACGTAGTCCTTCATCAGGACCGCGCCGTCACGCCGGCTGGTGTACCGGTCGTTGCGGACATCTGATTCGCGGTCGAGGCCGTAGTCGTATGCCTCTTGATCGGTGTTGAACCCTGACTGACTGTCGTAGATCTTCTTCCCAGTCTCAGGGTGCACTCGCCCGGAGTCCCAGCGCACGCGCCACTTGTTGCCGCGCTTCTCAGGCCATGGCATGGCAGCCCCTTTCACCTGAAGGTGGTGCGGAAGTCGGCGGGCACCCCTGCCGCCTGACTCCGCGTGACTGCTCTACTGTGCCGTGCCGACGATGCAGCCGCGACATGCTCGGCAGTCTCTGCCCTGCCTCGCCATGAACCGCCGGACAAGCTCACGAACATGCCCGTCAGTGGCCACGGCTGGAGTCAGGGCGCACACCCACTCTTCGCCGGCGGTGGCGGCGGACCCGCAGTGTCCGGCAGCCGGTCGGCACCGCTCCCTGTCCGGCAGCCGGTCGGCACCGCTCCCTTTCCGGCTGGTTCCGCTCAGCCTCATGGCCCGCGGCGGCGTCGTCACCATCCTGCAGACATGGCTGATCGACTGGCACGACCGGCTCGGCTGGGGCCACCCTCGCTGGAACGGCGACATGCAGCAGCAGCTCGACGAAGTCGTTCAGGCGCTGCGGGTCAACCTGTCCTGGGCCGCGGCCAGTCACCCCGCCATCGACGAGTGCGCACGCGAGATCAGCCAACTCGCGCGGCAGTGCGAGCAGCAGGTCACCGGCGAGCGGAGGCCGCGAACCGTGCCCGTCGGCTGCCCCTGCGGCGCTGTCCTCCGCGTCACCCTCGACACACCAGGCGTCCGGTGCCCCGGATGCGGGGAGCAGTACGGGCACAGCGAGTTGATGGACCTGCCGCTGGCCGACCGACGGATCGCGGCATGACGAAGCGGCCGACCGCGGTCCTGCTCGGTTGGCCAAGGGCCGCGGGCGGGACAGGGCGGACGGGGGTGTTCCACCCGCCGCGGCTGGGCACACATGGGAGACCGCCACAGGGGAGGGAACCCGCAGTGAGCCGCAAGCTAACAGGCCTTCTGAAAGTTACCGCGATCGGCTTGGTGGCCATCGCGATCGTGGCCTGGTGGATTCTCTGCAACGGAGCCTTCGCGGCAGCGACCGCGCAGACAACGCTCAACGGCGAAATGTCCGGCGCCTGGTTCGGATACATCCTCGGTCTCTGCGGAACTCTCTTCTTCGCCGCTCTGGCGGGCGTTCCGATCGGCATCGCGATGGCCGTAACAGCATCCGCGGTCCGCGAAGAAGCGGCGCGTTTGGGCTTCATCCTCGGAGCAACCCTTGGCGCCATCGCGATCCCCTGGCTCCTTTGGCATGCCGGCGTGCCATCACTCGATGCATTTCAAGGGGGATAGGAGTCCATGCCCAGGACAACCCAGCGAGGGGGCGGCGGGACACGGCGAAGCCGCCGCCGAAGGCTCGCTCACCACGGGGCCGGCCACAGTTCTGGCCCACCACCACGCCAGTCGATCATCCCGGACAGAGCCACATCCTCCTCGCTGATGTCATCCATCCCAGCCCGGCGCAGGAACTCGGTCACGTCCCGCAGACTGTGTGCCATCCCGAGGATCGCCCCATCCACACGCACCCGGCGCCCACCCGACTCATCAGGCGGGTACACGACCACAGGCAGATAGCCGGACATGGGTGTCAGTCAGTGACGGGGTGCAGCGACTCCGCCTCGAGGTCAACATCGACGTCGGGGTGCTCGTAGTTTGCGAGGGCCAGGCCGAGGGCGAAGAACGTTGGCGCCCACTCACCCACGTAAATGCCCCAGTGATCCGCACGAGCCACCCCAAGGCGCTCGACCGTCATCGACCCGAACCACGAGGCGACGGACAAGCCGATCGTGAGGAAGCCGACGCAGTAGGCGTGCTCGGACTTCAGGCCCTTCTCATGCAGCATCTTGACGATCATGACTCTCCCAGGGGAGTGAGGTCAGTGCTCCCTCCACCGTCACCCAGAAGGCCGTCACCCGCACCTGGGGAGTGAACACCAACGCGCACCACCGCCGTGTGCCCCGAGCCGCAAGCTGAAAAGGAATGCAGCGGAAGCCGCGGGTCGGACGGGTACGTGCCCGTCACCGGGGGATAAGAGCCCATGCCGAGAGCAACCCGGCGACGGGCGGTCAAGATACGGCGAACCTTGCTCGATATCGCCAGCTACCGATGCCCTGCATGCGGGCAGTACGGGCGCCTGGAGCTAAGGGACCTCCCGCGCACCGAATGGCCGGTCGCGGCATGAAGAAGCGCCCCCGACCGGTGGTCGCGGGCGCTGCCAATCGTGCGGTTACTCAGGAGGGGAGTCGCTGTGAGCGGAAGCGAGTTCGATTCCACGGATACGCCGAAGCCATCGCATCAGTACGTACAGGCCACCTCCGAGGATGCCGCACGGTTCCCAGATCTCCGTGACCAGAGCAGAAATTCCCCCATGCCCGACGATGTAAATCGCCTGGGCACCGACCACTGCGGCGATAAGACTCTGAGATCGCGAAGCTGTTGACAGAATCCAGTCCGCGGGCAGCCACAAGGGCGTCATCAGGTCACGGACGCGAAGCCGCAATGCCGCCCACACGAAGCCGAGGGCGTAGAGCGTGCTGCGGCGCGACGAGAGGACCAGCCCGTCGTCCGGGTCCCCGGCGAGAACCGACGCCCACTCTTCCCGGAGGTGGCTGCGGCTGGGGCCTGCGATAAACGAGGCGATCCCCATTGTTCCGTTGGCCACCGGTCGCCGAGGAGCCCTCCGCGACGTATCGACGGCCGGTTCAGAGCCATTACGCAGGGCCGTCACCAGCAAGCTGATTCCGGCCAGTAGGACAGCTGCTGCGGTGATAGCCCCGAAGATCCAACCCACGGTGACTAGTGACTGACCGACACTGTTTGCTGCACCGGCCATCTCCAGCAAGAGTCCGACGACGAGCATGAGGATGGCCGCCGTCCCGGTTAGAACCGGGGTTAGCACTGTGATGACGGCCGTGAGGCTCGCCCCCTGGGGCTCCTGTTCGTAACGTTCGCTCATGCCTGCCCCCTGTCATGTGTGGGCACCAAGCCGAACAAGCGGGGTCTACGCTGTCGGGCCGCATGTGTCGCACGCAGCCCGGCGGCCGTGAGTTCGTAGTAGTAGCGCTTCGGCCGACCGGGATGCTCCGCAGTCTCTGCCGTCCGCGTCACCCATCCCGCATCAGTGAGGCGCTCAAGGATGGGGTAGACGGTTCCGGAGCCGAGAGCTGCTTCCTCGCAGATCTTCAATCCCCATGCGGGGCTGTCCGATGTGGAAGACAGCAGCACTTGAAGTACTTCAAGTGTGGGTCGTGTCAGGCGTATTGAGGCCATGAAGATGAGTGAAGCACCCCGGCCACCCATATGTCGAGTACGACACACGGGTGGCCGTTGGGGCGTGAACGCGAAGCGCCCCGACCAGCCGGTCGGGGCGCTACCAATTCCACCAAGGGCGCCAGGTCATTCAGCCCATCTGCCGGCGCAGTACCCGCAGCGTGTCCACGAACGCCTGCGCCTGCGCGATGAAGATGTCCGCCTCATCCGCGGTCAGGTCAATGTCCGTCTCGCCCTGGACGTACAGAAGCGGCTCAGCAACCTCCGACCCCTGATCCCCGCGATACAGCTCCGCGCGCAGCATCACCGCAGACAGGCCCGACAACGGTTTTGGGTTCGACAACTGGACCTGCTGCGACCAGTGAGCCGTGGACGTCGGCCCAAAGTGGTGGCCCATCGGACGGTGACGGTCCTTGCACCACGACGGGCACGGCGACGGATGCGACACCGGGACGGACTGAGCCGGGACCAGAGCAGGCTCGGGCAGTACAGTAGTCATCGAGGTACTCCTTTGATCGGGATGGATCTCACGGATCAGCGGCAGCAACCGCTGGTTGAACAGGCCGGACGGGTGATGACCGTCCGGCCGTTCGCGTTACTGGGGGTTGAACGGGGAGACGAACAGGCCTTCGCCCATGTGCAGAGTGAGTAGCCCCGCGTTCTGTAGCAGGACAGCCGCCTTGCTTGCAGTCCGAACGCTGACGCCGGCCGCGCCTGCCATGACGGCGAGGGAAGGAATCCGCTGTCCGGCTAACCAGTGGCCAGTGTTGATCTCGTGGCGTATCAGCTCGGCCATAAGCGGATACTTGACCCGCCCATCAACGCGCGGCCATGACGCCGGATCGAAGGCGGCCTCGTCATAGTTGTGTGTGCCGTTATGGCGAGGTCCCTCAGTACGGATCGCGAGCGCCTCGGCAGTGAGTGCTTCGAGGCGACTGCCATGCCACTCGATTGTCTGGCGTACTGAGGTTCCCCCGAGATGCGGAGTGGGTTGACAGGGGGTCAGATGGGACTCATGAGAGGAACATCGACCATGGCTGCCCCCAGGAAGTACTCGCTGGAGTTGCGTGAGCGTGCGGTGCGGATGTATCGCACCTCCGACCCGAGGCCGCAGATCAAGAAGCTCGCCGCCGACCTCGGTGTGCATCCGGAGGCCCTGCGCGGCTGGATCCGCCAGGCCGAGGCGGACGCCGGCGAGCGGGATGACCGGCCCACCACCGATGAACGCGCCGAACTCGCCGCGCTGCGCAGGGAGAATGCCCAGCTCAAGCGGGCGAACGAGGTTCTGCGGACGGCCTCGGCGTTTTTCGCGGCGCAGCTCGACCCGACCCGGCCCAGGTGACGGCGCTCGTTGACGAGCACCCCGGCCTGGGGGTCGAGTGCGTACTCCGGGAGCTTTCCATCGCCTCCTCGACGTACTACCGCTGGCGCCGTGCCGAGCGCGAGCCGTGCGACCGCGTTCGCCAGGACGCGGAGCTGACCGAGCACCTCGCACAGAACGACGGCGACGGGGTATGGGGCCTGACCGAACAGCTGCAGGCACTCACGATCGACGAACTACGGATCGCGAACTGGCAGCGGGAGAACGAGGGCCGCAAGGCCTCCCAGCAGACCAGGCGGCCCACGCCGATCCAGCGCCCGGGCCAAGCACCCAGACGCGACAAGAACAGCCCCGAACGAACATCGAAGCGGATGGCCGCCAAGCAACGCGCCGCCGAACGGCGCCGAGCGATCGCCCGGGGCGAGATCACCTGACAACTCGATAGCGCGACACCGAGGGGGTGCCCTGTGGCGAACGTGGGCTACGCAACTCTGCAGATCATCCCCTCGGTACGCGGCATCGGGAACGAGCTGCGCCGCCAGCTGGTCGGCCCGGCCGGCGGCGCCGGAGACGACGCCGGGCAGGCTGCGGGCGGCGGATTCGCAGATGCGTTCAAGGGCACCCCGGCCGCGATCGGCGTCACCGAGATCGCCTCGAAGATCGGGGAGCAGTTCACCGAGGCGTTCACGTCCGCGCTCGAACAGGGCAGTGTCACCAAGACCCTTGCCAACCAGCTCGGCTCGTCTGGTGCCACTGCGTCCAAGCAGGGAGCCGCCGTCGGCCGGCTGTTCGCCCGCGGGGTCACCGAGAACTTCGAGCAGGGCGCCGAAGCGATCCGGGCAGTCGTGTCCGGCGGCCTGGTCCCGCCCGACTCAACGGTCAAGCAGCTGGACGTCATCGGCACGAAGATGACCGATGTCGCCAACAGCTTCGGCACGGACATGACTCTGCAGTCGCAGGCCGTGTCCGCACTGCTGAAGAACAAGCTGGCCCCGGACGCCACCACGGCCCTGGATCTGATCACCGTCGGGTTCCAGAAGCTCGGCCCGAACGCCGAAGACCTCCTGGACACGCTCCAGGAGTACCCGGTACAGCTGCGGAAGCTGGGCCTGGACGCACAGACATCCCTGGGCCTGTTCCAGCAGGGCCTTCAGGGCGGCGCCCGCAACACAGACATCATCGCGGACGCGTTCAAAGAGTTCAGCATCCGCGCGATCGACATGTCCACCACGTCGCAGGACGCCTACAAGATGCTGGGCCTGTCGGCGTCGGACATGTCCGCGCAGATCGCGAAGGGCGGCGACAGCGCATCGGCCGGCCTCCAGACGGTCCTGGACCGGCTGCGCGGCATCACGGACCCGGTGAAGCAGAACGCCGCCGCAGTCGGACTGTTCGGAACTCAAGCCGAAGACCTCGGATCGGCCCTCTTCGCGCTGGACCCCTCGAAGGCCAGCGCAGCACTCGGCGACGTCACCGGCGCGGCCGACAAGCTCGGCGAAACGTTCCGGTCCGGGCCCGGGTATGAGATCAAGATCTTCACCCGGGCCGTGAAGCAGGGCCTGGTCGACTTCATCGGCGGTCAGGTCCTGCCGATCCTCAGCGAGTGGGGCACGATCGGCTGGTTCCGCGAGTGGGGCATCTGGCTCCTCCCGCTGGCCGTGCTGATCGGCGGGGTGACCCTGGCCCTGTCCGCGCAGGCCATCACTACCGGCATCACGATCGGCGTCACGACGGCGTACTCCCTCGCAAGCCGGGGCATCGCCGCGGTGACGCGGGGCTGGGCAGCCGCTCAGGCTCTCCTCAACGGAGTCATGGCGCTCAACCCGTTCGTCCTGATCGCAATCGCCGTGGTCGCCCTGGGCGTCGCCCTCGTCATCGCCTACAAGAAGAGCGAAACGTTCCGGAACATCGTCACCGGGGCATGGGAGGGCATCAAGACGGCGGCCGCCGCAGCATGGACCGGGTTCATCAAGCCCGCAGCCGACGGATTCATGACCGGTCTGAGGGCCATCGGTGACGCCGCATCGTGGCTCTGGAACACGGTCTTGAGCCCGGTGTTCGGGTTCATCGGCACCGCCGCGAAGGTCCTCTTCACCGCGGTCGTCGTCGTCATGCTCCTGCCGATCATCGCGGCGTTCAAACTCCTCGCCGCGGTCGGATCCTGGCTCTGGGAAACGGTCTTGTCCCCGGTGTTCGGATGGATCGGTGACAAAGCGGTCTGGTTGTGGGAGTCCGCGCTCAAGCCTGCTTTCGGCTCGATCGTCACGCAGATCCGCACCCTGGGCGCTATCGCGTCCTGGCTGTGGAAGAACATCTTCCAGCCGGTTCTCGGCTGGATCGCGGACAAGGCAGTCTGGCTGTGGCAGGAGAAGATCAAGCCGGTCTGGGACCTGTTCAAGATCGGTATCGGTCTCCTCGAGGTGCGTGGCGCGGGCGGTCACGGTGCCGTGATGGCCATGCGGAAGTGGGCCGCGGCTGGCGGCTCTGGTGATTCCCCGGGGTTCGCGAAGGGGGGCGGGCTCTTCGACTGGGTTAGCGGGTCACGTCGCCGGACGGGTACCTCGCGGCGATCGTCGACGAGCCGTGGGCGGGGGTGGTGCTGTCGTACAACGGCAACACCCCGCCCGCCCTTGCGGATGTATCTGCGGTGCGGAAGGTCCGCATCGTGCGCCAGGACCCGGGCGGCGCCGCACCCGTCCCCGTGCGGTCCGCCGACCCGGAATGGGCGATCGGCGGCATCGGAACCGCCTATGACCACGAGGCGCCGCTCGGCGTCGCGGTCGTCTACACCGCCACCCCGATCTACGAGGACGGGTCCACCGGCCCGGCATCCTCGCTCGCCGTCACCACGCCCGCACCAAAGTCGTGGTCCCACGATGTGTGGATCAAGAGCCTGGACGAGCCAGGACTGTCGGCGCTGGTCACGGTCAGATCGTGGCCAGACCTGACATGGAGCGCCCGGATCGACTCTGCCGCAGTGGAGGGCTCGGCCTACCCGGTGGCATCCCAGGACGTCTACGCGGCCGCCGAGTCGAGCATCGTCATAGACGCCGAAGGCTCCCAGATTGAGGCGCTGGAGCGGCTGCTGGTGACACCCGGAGTGAGGCTGATCCAGACCCGCCCCGACTATCACCGACCCGACCAGTACGTGCTGCTGAACGACGTGCAGCAGGTCATGGACAGCATCCCTACGCAGTCCCGCAGCTATCAGGCAGCCCTGACACAGGTAGACCGTCCGGACACCGCCGGGCAGCCGATGCGTATCCCCGGCTGGTCGTGGGACATCCTCGCCGAGCGGTTCGCGACGTGGGACTCGGTCGCTGCCAGCTACTCCTCGTGGGCGTCGCTCAGCACGAACGGCATCCTCTGATGCTGTCCATCTCCGCTGCGGCGCTGGCCGCCTTGCCAGGGGCATGCGGGCGCCCGTACCGGGCCGAGTGGACGGTAGACGGCGGGCAGACATGGCAGCCGTGCGGGCTCGTCGCCGGGTCCGCCCAGGTCCAGGCGTCCCGCACCCAGGCCGTCCGGTACTCCGCATCAGCCACCCTCACCGATGTGCCGCTCGGCCGCGACGGCATCAACCCCGTCTCGACGAACGTGCGCCTGTGGCAAGGCATCACACCTGCCCGCACCAACACGGTATGGATCCCCGCCGGTCGGTACACCGTGAACCGGCCGAAGAAGACCAAGACCGGGATTCAGGTAGAGCTCGACGGCCTGGAAGAGGAGATCCAGGCCGCCCACTTCCCTGTGCCGCGCACGATCGGCCCGGACTCGGCGCGATCCCTGGTGGACTTGCTGGCCGGTGAAGCACTGCCGGGCGTCCCTGTCGCGTGGCGGACGGGAGTCGACCCGGACAGCACGGTGCCGCAGATCGTCGCGGACGAGGACCGGTGGGCGGTCCTGTCCGGCGGCACGGACACCACCGGGGCCGCGACCGGGATCGCCGCAGCTCTCGCCGCCGAACTGTGGGTCGACGCACGGGGCATCGTCACCGTGGGCCCGGTGCCCACCCTGGCCGACCCGGTGGTGTGGCGGGTCTCCCGCGGTGCCGGTGGTGCCCTGGTCGAACCGCAGCCGGAGCAGACTGCGGAAGGGCTGGCCAACGTGTGGTCGGTGTCCGGCGATGCGGGCGACGGCGCTCCGGCAGTCGGACCGGTCCACGCATGGGACGACGACGAGGGCAGCCTCACATATGCCGGCCCCGACCCGGTCGACGACCCGCTCGCCCCACAGCGCCTCGGCCTGACATGGGTACGGGTCCGCTCCCAGCGGTACTCCTCGTCGCTGATCACTTCGGCCGGCCAGGCCGAAGAGGTGGCCCGAGCCCGGCTCGCCGACAGCCTCGGAGTGCAGAACACGCTGTCGCTGACTGCAGCGTGCAATCCGGCACTTGAGTGCGGCGACGTGATCGAAGTGGAGACCGGCGTGGGGGTGTGGGAGCGGCACCTAGTCGACTCGCTGTCGTACACGCTGGGCGCCGCTTCCATGTCCTGCACGACCCGGACGACGCCGAGGAGGATCACGTGAGTGCTGCGGAAGACCTCGGCCGGGCGCTCGGCGGCGCCCCTGCGGGGGCGTCGACAGTGTCGGCGCAGGTCGTCGATGTCACCGACACCGGAGTGAACCTCGACTATCAGGGGGCGCTGCTCCTCAACGTGCCGTGCCCGGACTCCTACCGCGGTCGGGCGGCTGGCGACTGGGTCGCGGTGCGGCCCGGTACGAATCCTGTGGTGCTGTGGCGGCTAGGCCCAATACCGTTCAGTTAAGCCCTGCTGGGTTATCGTGGGTGCATGCCGCGTTCTGGTTGGGTGAAGCCGTCTTCTGATGTCCGGTTGTCGGATTTGGTGTCTGTGGGGTTGCTGACGCGGGTGTTTCCCGCGGACGTGGTTGACGCGGTGATCGAGGAGGCGGGGCGTACTGAGCGGCGTCACCGGTCGTTGCCTGCCCGGGTGATGGCGTACTTCTCGATGGGGATGGCGTTGTATTCGGATGGTTCCTACGAGGATGTGTTCGCGCAGCTCACGGACGGGCTGTCGTGGGCGTCGGGGTGGTCGGAGTCGTTTCCGCCGCCCTCGAAGTCGGCGATCTTCCAGGCCAGGGCTCGTCTGGGGTTCGAGCCAGTGCGGGATCTCTTCGCCCGTGTCGCGCGTCCGCTGGCGGGGCCGGACACGCCGGGGTCGTGGCTGGCCGGGCGTCGCCTGGTGGCGATCGACGGGACGTGCCTGGACGTGGCGGACACGGCGGCCAACGCGGAGTTCTTCGGGCGGCCCGCTTCCAGCAGGGGGGAGCGGTCCGCGTTTCCGCAGGCCCGCCTGGTGGCATTGGCGGAATGCGGTACTCATGCGGTCTTCGACGCTGTCACCGGCCCGTGCAGTGTGTCGGAGATCGAGTTGTCCCGGCAGCTCGTCGGGCGACTTGAGCCGGGCCAGCTGGTCCTGGCCGACCGGGGCTTTTACGGGTTCCGCCTCTGGCAGCAGTCCGCAGCCACGGGCGCGGATCTGCTCTGGCGAGTGAAGACGAACCTGAGGCCCCGGTATCTGGAAACCCTGGCCGACGGGTCGTGGCTGGCCAGGATCGTCCCGACGTCGGGCCCGAACCGGGCCACGACGGATCCACTCACGGTCAGAGTGATCGACTACACGGTCGATGACGGCCGGGACAACCCCGAGGAATACCGTCTGCTGACCACGATCCTCGACCCGGCCGAGGCCGGCGCCGAGGACCTCGCAGCCGCCTACGTCCAACGGTGGGAAATCGAGACCACCTTCGACGAACTGAAAACCCACCAGCGCGGGCCCCGCGCGGTACTGCGCTCGAAAGCCCCCGAGCTCGTCCAGCAAGAAATCTGGGGACACCTGTGCTGCCACTACGCCATCCGCACCCTGATGGCCGACACCGCCGCACACGCCGGCCACGACCCCGACAGAGTCTCCTTCGTCAAAGCCCTCCGCATCGCTCGCCGTTCAGTCGCGCAGAGCGCATTTCCCCCCTCCGAGCACTGACACGGCCGACACGATCTGGCATCACGCCATCCGATGGCTCACCCAACACCTCAACCCACCACGCCGAAAGCGCACACACCCACGAGTCGTCAAACGCAAGATCCTGAAATGGGCCGCGAAACGCTCCCACCACACACACTCGCCCCAACCCAAACACAACCCCCACATCACCATCCAAATCCACTAACTGAACGGTATTGCGGCTAGGCCCGGACCCGGGAGGCACGGACGAGGCGAGCGTCCGGCGGATCGCGGAAGACGCGGCCGCGGACCTGATTGCGATCTCGTCCTACACCTGGGGGACCGCGTCGCCGGGGAGCGGCTACGAGCAGGTCACCGCACTGTGGACGCGGAAGGACGCCCGCGGCACGGGGCAGCTGTACGCGCAGATCGGCGGCTCGACTCCGTCCCCGGCACCGCCACCGACCCGGCCACCGAAGACGGTGACGATCACGGCGTCGGCATCGGGGAGTTGGCGGGGCGGGCGACCCGACGACTACGCGGGCAACCCGATCCAAGGCGACTGGACCGGCGGCGGCAACCGCCGCGGCGGCTGGTTCTACGGCACAGCGATCGCCGCAGCCTGCGCCGGGAAGACCGTCTCGTCGATGCGGGTCGCATTCACTCGCCGTGCCGGGTCTGGCGTCAACGCCAAGCGCCCGCTACACCTTTACCTCCACGGCTACACGTCGCCGCCGTCCGGGCAGCTCACCCTCGGGGACGGCCCGGAGGAACTGCTCTCGCTGTCGGCCGGCGGCCGGGGCACAGCGACGCTGCCCGCCTCGTGGCGTGCCGCTCTGGCATCTGGCAGCGCCCGGGGCCTGGCGATCTATGCGTCCGGCCGTACCGACTACATGGCCGTCACCGGCGGCACCATCTCCATCAATTTCTCTGCCTAGGAGTCTCATGGCGACCATCGGATATGCCGGGCTGCCCGTGCCCGAGGGCGGTGACGCACCGGTCGGACCGGGTGCACTCGCGGATCTGGCGACAGTGATCGACTCCCATCTGTGGCAGCACGTCGCGGACCTCGCCGAGCGCAACTCGGTGTATGCGGGGGCGCCGGTGCACACCGTGGTCACCGCCGAGAACGGATCTGTCTGGGTCAAGACCAACTCGGCGGCGAACACCTGGGCAACCGTCTGGGAACCAACCCCTGCGTGGCGGACCCTGCCGCTCGCGTCCGGTTTCCAGGCCGGTCAGAACACGCCGCAGATTCGGCTGATCGGCACCCGCGTTCACATGCGCGGGCGCATCATCCGCACGGACGGCGGACTCATCGTCGGCACCAACGGGATCCAGGTCGCGACGGTGCCGGCCGACTGCAAGCCACAGCATGTGGCCACCTCGACGGCGTTCTTCTCCATGAGCGGTGACCCGTTGGTCGGCGCGGGCCGCGTTGAGGCGTGGAGCGACGACGAGACCGTGCCGCGGGCGTTGACGTTCTGGTCGCAGGACGGAGCGCAGGACGGCGGCACCGTCGGCACACCGTGGATCGATATTTCCGGCTCCTACTGGATCGACTGAGAGGCCACACCCGTATGACCCTGTACACCTACGGCGGCAGCCCCGCCGAAGTCCTGACCGACCCTGCCGGAAACGTGGTCCCCGACTACCCCGTCGTCGTCCGGGTCGCCGGGACTGGCGCGGTGATTACCGCGCTGTACGAGTCGGACGGTGTGACCCCGATCGGGCAACTCCGCTCCAACGCAGCTGATTCGACCGCGCCGGGTGCGATACGGCAGTGGATGTGCGAGTGGCCGCAGATCGAATACGAGTACCTTGCTACCGGCGGCCGCACGGTGCGGTGGTACATGACCGGCCGGGAGGTGGCCACCGAGGCGCTGCAGGCGGCGACGGCCGCCGGACAACTGGCGACCAGCGCGGCAGGCGACGCTGCAGCAGCCCTGGCCGCAGCGGGCAACGCGTCCGCGACAGCCGCGACAGCGAGCAGCGCGGCAGCGGCCGCAGAGACCGCGGCCGAGCAGGCACAGACCGACGCGGCCGCAGCCATCGCCGCCGTACAGTCCCGGCTCGGCGAAGCCGCCACCGTCGATAACCTGCCGGCCGTTGTCTTCGACGCCCACCGAGGCGGCGCCGGAGAATCCCCGGAGAACAGCGTGGATGCGCTGCGCGCGGCACGGGCGTACTCGCAGATTCTCGACGTCGACGCCCGGCTCCTGGCCGACGGCACGCTCGTCTCGATGCACGACGCGACCATCGACCGCGTGACCAACAAGTCCGGCACCGCCGCACAGATCACGGCCGCGCAGTTGGCCGCCGCACGCCTGGACCCGAGCACGTGGTTCGCAGCCGGATACCCCGACTTGCCGATCCCGACCGTCGAAGACCTGCTGAACGAGTTCGGCGGCCGGTACGTGCTGACGATCGAGGCGAAGGATGCCGCGTCCGTCCCGAAACTGGCTGCCATGATCAAGGCCCGTCGGCTTGAGCGCTCGGTGCTGATCAACAGCAACACGCCCTCGGTGATGGCCACGATCAAAAGCAGCGGGTGCCTCGCACACCTGTGGCGGTCTGCCTCGCAGATGGCGAGCGACAACCCGACCACAATCAAGGCCAGCGGCGCGGACCTCCTGGACCTCGACATCGCGGGCACGGACGCACAGATCACCGCCGCGATCGCCCAGAACTACCCGCTCGGCGTCTACGCACACACCCTCGCCCGCCGCGTCCAGCGAGACCGGGCCCTGGCGCTCGGGTGCCGCGGCATCATCGCGGACTACCCCGCCTACGTCAGCGGGGCCGTTCCGCGCCGCACCGCCAGCACGTTCGGTATGGGGACCTGGGGCCCCGGCTACGTTCCCTCGGCCGCGGCCCGCCCGGTCCTGGACGCGCAGGGCCGGATCCCTCTCCCGCCGCCAGCCTCCGCCGACCCGGCCGACGCGCAGGTTCTCCTCGCTGGGGAAGTCTCGCCAGCGCCCGCCACCACGACGGTGGACGTGAAGTTCAGCGTCCCGACCTCTGGTTCCGCTGGCTGGTCGCTGCTCTCGCTGCACCTGGGCGCCGACGTCGACGCCACGATCCTGTCCAGCTCGGACATCCGCCACAACGGCTACACCGTCCAGGTCTCCAACAACCGCAGCCTGCGGATCTACCGGGACGACAAGGCGGTCGGCACATCCACCCAGCTGGCCAACACGACGGCCGGGGCCGACCTCGCGGCGGGCACCGTCTACACCCTGCGGTGCGTGATCACGGCCACGCAGATCACGCTGTCCGTCCCCGAGGTGTCCGGACTGACCACCACAGTCACGGATTCCACCCACCGAGTGCCGTGGTCGGTGTTCGTCGGGCGCAATTACAACGCGGCCGCCACCGGTTTGATCAACATCGCGAGCATCAGCGCCACTTGATCCCCTCTTCATCCCGAGCCCCGAGCCGCTACGGCCGGGGCTCCTCGCATGTCTGGAGGCCCCATGGCCAACCCCCTGTCCGCCGCTGCTGTCCTTGCCGCCCTCCGCGCGGAGGGCGTGCGGGTCGTCGAGGTCGGCAACTGGCGCACCCACAACCGCAATTCGAAGGGCCCGTGGGGACCGGTCAACGGCAGCATCGTGCACCACACCGTGGCCAAGGGGACCGCGGCTACGGTGCGGATCGCCCGCGATGGCTACGCCGACCTGCCCGGCCCGCTGTGCCACGGAATGATCGCGAAGGACGGCCGGGTACACCTGGTCGGCTGGGGCCGGACCAACCACGCCGGGGGCGGCGACCCCAAGGTGTTGGAACAGGTCACCGCCGAGTCCTACGGTGCTCGACCGACTCCGCCGACCCGCGGCAACAGCAACGGGATCGACGGCAACGCGCGCTACTACGGTTGGGAGTGCGAGAACCTAGGCGACGGCAAGGACCCCTGGCCCAAGGCGCAGTACGACGCGATCGTGCGTGTGCAGGCCGCCCTGTGCCGGGCGCACGGTTGGTCGGCGAAGTCCGTGATCGGCCACCTGGAGTGGTCGAGCGACAAGGTCGACCCCCGCGGCTTCAGCATGTCGCAGCTGCGCGCCGACGTCGCCGAGCGCCTCAAGCATCCCGCGTCATGGCCGCCCGGTCAGACCACCCCTACACCTCCGAAGGAGACGCCCATGTCCACAACGGACGACCGCGTGAAGGCCCTGCATAGCAACTTGATCTCCATAGGAGAGATCGGCACCACGGCGAAGGGCACCAGTTCGGGCCGCGAGGAGCACGCCGCCGGGTACTTCCTCGCCCACATCCTCGACGAGGTGCGCCAGCTGCGCGCCGACGTCGCCACACTGAAGAAGGAGTCCTGACATGGCTGCACCCGTCGAAACGAAGGTGAAGGCCGCGAGCGCGGGGGCGTTCCTCGCCGGTCTCGCCGTCGCTGTGCTGAACGCGATCACCGCAGATTCCAGCCTGCTCGGCCCGCTCCCGTCGTGGGGCCAGGCGCCGCTGCTCGCGCTCGTCCCGGCCGCCCTCACGTGGCTTGCCGGGTACCAGGCGAGACACACCGTCCGTGACCACGTCGACCCGACCAGCGCCTGACGTAAGTGGAGTAGCACGTGCCTGATGAGCCGACTCTCGGCGAGGTGATGCGCCGACTCGAAGATGTCCGCACCGACCTCAAGGACGACTTCCGGGAGCTCGGTCTCCGTCTGGACAGCAAGGTATCGCTCGAGCGGTACCAGCTCGAGCAGCAGGCCCGAGACGACGCGTTGAAGCTTCTGGTCGAGCGGGTGCGGGGCATCGAGGAGGCGCGGGAGCAGGCTGCGCAGAACCGCCGGGATGAGGATCAGCATGCGGCGGACCGCCGGGCCGCTGACCGGCGCCTCATCTTCACGGCCCTGATCGCACCGGTTCTGCTGCTGATCCTGACCGTGTATTTGAATGCGCAGGGGGCGGGAGCATGAGGCGACACAAGAGCGCGGGCGCCGAACGGCGCCGCACCGACCTCGTGTTCACCCTCGCCGCTGCGGTGGCCTTGGCAGGGTTCGCGTTCCTCGTTGTGACGATGCAGGGGCTCTCTCACGACCTCCGCACCGCGAACGAGGCGAGGGATGCGCTCGCGCAGCAGGTGGAGCGGCTGGGGGAGTCTCCGGTGGCGGGCCCACCCGGTAGCCGCGGCCAACCCGGCGCATCCGTCGTCGGCCCACCCGGACCGCAGGGCGATCAGGGCGCTCCTGGCCCGATCGGCCCGACGGGACCTGTTGGCCCGAGCGGTAGCCCCGGCATCGACGGCAAAGACGGCGCATCCGTCGTCGGCTCGCCAGGCCCCACGGGCGCCCCGGGTACGGACGGGCAATCCGTCGTGGGGCCGGCCGGTCCGAAGGGCGACACCGGTCCTACTGGCCCGCCGGGCACCGACGGCAAGAACGGCACGGACGGGCGCGACGGCAAGTCCGGGCAGACCTGCCCGGACGGCTACAGTCTCCAGGTGCCGCCGGATGATCCGGATGCCCTGGTGTGCCGCCGTACTGGCGCCGCCACTCCGACGCCGGACCAGTCCCGCAGCCTCCTCGGCCTCGGCGCTCTGGCGGCAACCTCGATGTACAGGAGACTCAATGGCTGATGCCCCGACCCGTCAAATGCAGCGGAGCGTGGAACCGCGGACGGGCGCCGCTGCCGGGCCGCCGCCAGCGCCGCAGTACGCCGGGCTGTTCATCGAGCCCGACATCCCGCCCCTCGACGACGAGTCCGAGTGACATCGCCCCCTCCCGCTCCGGCGGGAGGGGGTTTCTCTGCTGCAGCGGCCGTTCATCAATCGGTCGGCTGCTGATCCTGAACCATGAACCGCTGGAGAGCCGGGATTTGACGTCCCGTCTGTTCATTTGCCCGTTCATCTGTGACACTGTTCAGGAATCGTGAGTTAGCTACTTCCTGAACGGGAGGCGTATGGACCTCATCGGATACGGCCGCGTCAGTACCGACGAACAGAACACGCGACGACAGCGGCTCGACCTCGAAGACGCCGGATGCATCCGCATCTTCGAGGAGAAGATCAGCGGCAGGATCAGCCACGACAAGCGCCCCGAACTCTCCAAGGCCCTGGACTGGATGCGCGAGGGCGACATGCTCTGCGTGCAGGAAGTCGACCGCCTCGGCCGCAACCTCCTCGACGGCCTGCTCCTAATGGGGCACCTCGGCCAACAGGGCATCCCGCTGCGCGTCCTCAAGGGCATCGGCGCCGGCGACCACTACCCCGAGGAGCATGCGAAGCACGACCCGCAGGCAGACATGATGCTCAAGCTGGCCATGCTGCTCGCAGAGGAGCGCCGCAAGGACATCAGCCGTAAGACGAAGAACGGCCTCGACGCTGCTCGAAGGTCGGGTAAGCAGCTCGGCCGCAAGCAGGTGATGACGGAGACCCTCACGATCCAGGCCGTAGCCCTCCGCGACAAGGGCTTCACCATCCGGCAGATCCAACCGCACCTGCGGATCGCCGAGGGGAAGAGCAAGGGCAAGAACCCCAGCGTCGGCGCAATCTCCCAGGCCCTCCGCGCCTACGACGCTGAGCACACCACCACCGATGAGCACGCAGTGGACGCATGAGGCAACCGCGCAATCGGCCCTCTCCGCTTCAAAGGGAGGGGGTTCTCGTCACGCCGCTTCGTACCGGTGCGCCCGGCCGCCGCGCCACTCAATCCAGTGCGGGTTGTCGAGGAGGTCCCAGGCGTCTTCGAGCCCAGCCCGTCTGAGGAACTCGACGAGGTCGTGGTCGTTGTGGGCGAGCCCGGCAATCTCCCCGTTGATCGTGACTCTCCGCCCACCGGTGCGGGACAAGCCGTGGACGACTATCGGGGCGCTCATCCCTCTAAAGGCTGTCCCGTAACTGCTGGTCACGGGTGAGATGATCTTGTCGTGTCTCGTGTGATCACGGCGTCGGAGCCGTCTTGGATAGCCCCGTTCGCCGGGTTGAGCCCGCGTCAGTTCGGCAAGCTGATCACCGCGTTGCGGCGCGAGGGGGCGGACCCGGTCCGCGAAGGCCGGCCCTGGAGCCTGCCGCTCGAGGACCGCGTCCTGCTGGTCGCCGCATACTGGCGAACCAATCTCACGCTGCGGCAGTTGGCGCCGCTGTTCGGCATCTCGAAGTCGGCCGCTGACAGCATCATCGACCACCTCGGCCCGTCGCTGGCGCTCCAGCCCCGGCAGCGGTTCCGCAAGGACACCGTGCTGATCGTGGACGGCACCCTGGTCCCCACGCGTGACCACCAGGTCGCCGAGAAGTCGAAGAATTACCGGTACTCGACCACCAGGTCGTCATCGACGCCGACACCCGGCTCGTCACGGTCGGCCAGCCGCTGCCCGGCAACCGCAACGACTGCAAGGCGTGGGAGCTGTCCGGCGCGAAAGCCGCCGTCGGCCGCACCACGGTGATTGCGGACGGCAGATTCCGGGGCACCAGCCTGGTCATCCCGCACCGCCACGAGAAAGGCCAAACCGGCGAGCCGGTCACGGGCGGCGAACAGGGCCCGGGACAGGGCGAGGGCGGTGTGCCGTTCCTCCTCCCACCGCAAGGTCCGCGCCCGCGTCGAGCACGCCTTCGCCCGGATGAAGACCTGGAAGATCCTGCGCGACTGCCGCCTCAAGGGCGACGGCGTACACCACGCCATGCTCGGCATCGCCCGCCTGCACAACCTCACCCTCGCCGGGTAACGAAGAAACAGGCAGGTCAACGACCATGTCGTAGATCATTAACGGGACAGCACTTAGTTCACCTCTCCCCGAGTTGGCTCAGTATCCGCCGTAGCCACCGGGTACGCCCACCACGACAATGGCTACGCGGCCGTAGCCGTTGTCGTAGCCGTACCCGTTGCCGTAGCCGTAGCCGTACCCGTTGCCGTAGCCGTACCAGTTGCCGTATCCGTACCCGTCGCAGTCATCCCACCAGCCGCACCGGTCGTAGGAGTGGCTAGCCGCGGAGGTCGCGTGGGCAGGGGCGGCCGCAGCTGCCCCTCCGGCACCAACGGCGGCGCCACCAGCCAGCATCACACCGGCGGCGGCTACAGCGAGGGAACGCTTGATATGAGGTGCTCGCATGAGTCTCTACCTTTCCTTCCGCCACCGAAGATCGAAGGCGGGTGGCCACAGCGCATGCAAGACATACGGTGCGGTTCGCAGAGGTCACAGCTCCAAGCGGGAGCACGTCTCGCCGCTCATTGGTTCCGGTCCTTCCGGAATCTTGCCGCCCGAGGCGTGCCCCGGTTGCGACTCTCACAGGCATCACGTTAATAGCAGATACCCTCTCCAGCATCTTGAGCAGAAGTCTGCTCAATTCCGCAGGTCAGCGGTCGGCGGTCAGGCCCGAGCCATGACGTCCCCCCTGACGCCGTCCCTCTTCGACGGTGACGCCCCAGAGCCCACACCACCCGCATGGAGTATGGGCAGAGAAGTGGAGACACAAGGCGGTCGGCGGTCCGAGGGCGGGCCAGACGGTTCAGACCGTCGAGCAGCGCGGGAAAGGGACACGGAACGGGCGCCGACGCCGATGCTGAGCTCCATCACCCAGTCCGGGGTGGGTGGCCGCCGCTCCTCACCCTGCTGCCGCTCAGCTTCCCGCCGTTCCTCATCGGCGATCCACCGGTCGGTCTGGGCGAGCTGCTGCTCCTGCACTCTCCTGAGGAAGCGCAGCATGACCAGGCGCGACGGAATATCGGACATAAGTTCGATTCTAGTTGGTGTGGAGCCTGGTGCGCGCTCTGCCTACCCCTGCCATGCTGGCTCTGGCCCCGCCGCATCCCCCGCCGGCGGGGCCACCAAGATCGCTTAGAGCAACGTCACTCAGGACACAGCGTCCCCCGTAGTGCGGCATTCAACTGCTTGCCCTGCGCGTCCGTGAGCGGCCGGGCGTCGTTCCCGAACCGCTGCGCCGCAAGCCAATCCACGTTGGCGAAACCGTCCCCTGCGAGCGAGGCGCACTGGTTCCGACCGGCATCGATGGCCTTCTGCTCGTCCACGATGATCTGCGGATCCACTGCCGCAATCGCGTCTAGGTACGCGTCGCGGTCGTTACCGGTCGGCGCGTCTGGGATGCCTGCGGCCTTCTCTGCGGTGCTGCTCTTGCCGGCATCACCTGTGGCGCTGCTACTCGGTTCCGCCTTGTTCACATCCGCGTGCCCGGTCGAGCAGGCGGCGAGGGACAGCAGTACGGCGGCAGCGAGCAGGGCAGCAGCGGGTTTCACGATGGCACTCCGAAAGTAGGCGTGCAGGGTCTGACACGTGGGGCACGCGAATGGTTGCGCAGGTGCCGCACGGCGCCCCGGCCCGGTTGTCATACCGGCCCAGTACCGTGGGCTCATCCCATTCGCGCCTATGGCTGGGCGCAGCTACGAGACCGCCCCTCACCCGGAACAGCGCCCGGGGGAGGGGCGGACGAGCGTCAGCCCTCGTCGGGTGAGGGCTCCGGATGCAGCACGGCCTTCTTCACGGCCATCTCCGGTGCGTACCGGGACACCCCGGCCGCCTCAGCGTGCGCAGTCACGGCAGCCTGGAACGTTTCTGCTGCCTGCCGCCACGCGGCCCAGCCTTCCTCGGTGTACGGCTCGGCGTGCGCCTTCTGCTTGCTCGGCCACCGCCTTGCGCTCAAGCTCGATCAGATCTTCAGGGATATCGATTGCCACGGCCGGATCGTAAACGGCGGCACTGACAATCGAACGGAGCCGCGCAGGTCAGGCTGCTGTGACAACATCCGCCCGGACCGCGGCTTCCCACTCCACTAGCAGCCGCTGGCACTCCGCCTCACCCTCCGGCGACAGCGGGCCGGCTGCCCACAGCGCGCGGATGTCCGCGTTCACCGCGGCGGGGGAGCGCACAGGGGTGGCGGGCGAAGGAGTGATCGACATGGGAACAGGCTACGGGGCAGGACTGACAATGGCGCCGACCGCGTCGAGGGCGAGGTGCCAAGGGAAACCCGCCGGGTTTCCCTGCTTCGGAGGATGGGACTCGTACCCGTCTGGTCCGTCGAGGAAGACCACACCCTGCGCTCGCAGATCCGCGATGCTGCGGGCCACGGCCGGCTGAGCGCCCTGAGCCTGATTGAAGTAGGGCATGGCCAGTGCGGGCACGCCCATGTGTACGCCCTCGGAGATGAGCCCGAGCGCGAGCGTGTCCGAGATGCCGCCGCCCCACTTGTTCAGGCTGGTGCAGCTGAGCGGCGCGAACAGCATCGCGTCAGCGTTGGGCAGTGCGTCTTTCTCCCAGGGGAGCTTGTACCGAGACCGCACCGGGTGCCCGGTCAGCTTCTCCAGTTCGGCCATGCGCGGCTCCCACCAGGTCGCAGCGGACGGCGTCAGGATCAGGCAGGTGTCCCAGCCGCGGGCCTGGGCTTGGCGAACCCCCTCGTCGATGTACTGGGTCGGGCCGGCCGCGCAGGCGATGAGATAGAGAACTCGCTTCGTCATGCCGGGAGTCCACATCGCGCGGCCAGGCGACGCAAGTCCCCGCCGGGAACCGGGGTCGCCCCGACCACGTCGGCCACCAGGTCGACCGTGGACTGTCGGCCGATGACCTCTTCCGGGGCCAGCCGCGCCGCCTCGATCAGCGAGTCCGCCGCAGTCTCCTTGCGCCGTGTCAAGAGCTGAGCGCGTGCCATCGTGATGAGGTGCTGCGCCTGCCGCTCCTTCGACAGCCCATGCAGTGCTTCGCCCTCGAGCCCGTCCGCGGCTTCGATCGCTGACCACCCGTCCTCGAACCTGGTCAGCACGTCTACCCGGTGCAGCCCGACGTTCGTCGGCCCGAACATCGTGTAGTCCTCGTCGAGGTCGTCGCCCTGCTGGTCAGCCACCTCGGCAGCCTGGTCAACGTGTTCGCTGGCTTGCCGAACCGCGGCCGTCGACCGGTCCAGGGATGCGGCTGCGATCGCCGCGTTCAGGTACAGCATGCCGAGGGTCGACAGCCCCAGCGGTCCGCTTGCCTCCAGCTCCGTGGACAGGCGCCGCGCTGCCCCTATGGCGAAGTCCACGGCCGCGCGTGGCTGCTGCTGGTACGTGAGCGACTTCGCTACCCGTCTCGATGCCGCCCCGATCGCGACCGCATCGCCGGAGCGTTCGGCCGCAGCCAGGGCTCGGTCGGCAACCACCGCAGCCTGAACGGCTGTTGCCGGGCCGTACTTGTGAAGGAAAGACGCGGTGAGCTGCAGAACGCGCGATAGCAGGGCGTGAGCCTCGCTGGCCTCGGCGCCGGCCCGCGCGGCGGACTGCCTGGACCTGACGATCAGTGCGGGCAAGTCCCGGCCGAGCGCCCCGTAGTGGCAGGCCTGGAACGCTTCGCAGCAGTAATTGAGTCGTCGACGCAGCTCCGCGAGCGGCGGGGGATCCCCGTCCTCGTCGTCGTTGCGGTACAGGACATCGATGACGGCCAGCGCCTCGACAGGCGGCATGGTCGCCGAGGGCGGCTCAGGGGGCCCGTCCATCAGTAGCTGCTCCAGGGGGATGCGCAGGACGTCGGCCGCGCGCACCAGCACGGATAGGCGCGGGTCCTGCTGACGCTGCCCGCCCTCCAGATCCTGCCCACCTGCGGGTTTGCCCCATCAGCCGACCGAAGTCCGCTTGTGTGAAGCCGCGCCGCTCTCGCCAGTAGGCGATGCGCCGGCCGATGCGCCCAGTCTCCATGGAGGACTCCCCGAACAGGGCACGCACTTTGCGTGCCCACCCCCGTTGTACCCCGTCCTACCTTGCAGTCACAGCAGATCAACGAGAGCTGGGGACGCCATGACCGTGAGGGACTTACCGCCAGTCAGTGACCTGACGGAGCAGCAGCAGCGCGGATGGTCCTGCGTCTGGTGCAGGACAGCGCTCACTGTCGGCGCCGACACCGACCTTGGCGAGCAGCGGGCCCGCCCCGAGGGAGGCGCCGCGTACTCGTGGTTCCCGCGGGCCTGCTCGGACACCGCCGCCTGCGCCGTCCGGGAAATCGAGCAGACGCCATGACGGCCTTAGCTGAGGGACCGGCGTCCCGGCCACTCCCGAATCCCCGCACCCTTACATGGGACCAGTCCGCCGGCCGTGCCTGCATCTGGTGTCAGCGGCCCCTCACCACTGGTGCGGTCAGCGTCGGCATCATCCGGGACCGACTCGGCGCCCATGTCCTCGACACGGGGGTCTGGGCCGGGCCGTGCTGTCAGGGGAAGACGTCCTGAAGCCGTAGCCTCAGATACATGGGAACTAGAGTTCGAATTATTTCCTGCATGTCCTTTCGGCATATGCGGATCGCGGGTTGAATGATGGGTGACGCTGGCTGCTGCCACGGCGTTGCGTCGATAGCCCGCCCCTGTTCGGCCGCCTGCTTGCCGCGCACCCCTATAGCGGCGGGCGGGCGGTCATGACCCTCTCGATCATTCCTGTTCAAACTCGCTCGAACGCATGACGGTTATGCACGTGTCACGTGTCACTGCCATTCGTTGAAGTCTGACCAGGGCGAGGCCGCGGTCCACCCCTCCAGGTGGCGGCCTCGCCCTGGTTCAGTTGCGTGGGAGATCGAATGGGAGACGAGTGGGAGATGATCATGTCGAGCGGGCTCGAATCGCCTCTAATTCTCTCTAATAATCTCCACCTGGAGTCGAGGGATGGGGCACTGGAAAGCACGCCATCGGACCCCCTTAGCCTGCGGACTCACCCGCCTGCGGGCTCAGCACACCCGCGGCCACCAGCACGAACAGCAGCACGCCGAGCAGTACGCGGTAGATGACGAACGGCATGAAGCTCTTGGTCGTGATGAACTTCATGAACCAGGCGATGACCGCGTACCCCACGCCGAACGCGATGACGGTCGCGAAGATGGTCGGCCCCCACGACACATGTCCCTCGCCCGCGTCCTTCAGCTCGAAGACACCCGAGGCGAGCACCGCCGGGATCGCGAGCAGGAAGGAGTACCGTGCCGCAGCCTCACGGGTGTAGCCCATCAGCAGACCGCCGCTGATGGTCGCTCCGGAACGGGAGACACCCGGGATCAGGGCCATCGCCTGGCAGAAGCCGAAGATCAGGCCGTCCTTCACACCGAGTTCCCTGAGCGTCTTGCGCTGCTTGGCGGCCCGGTGCTTCCCGCCCACCTCGTCGCGGGCGGCGAGACGGTCGGCGATGCCGAGGACGATGCCCATCACGATCAGTGTGGTGGCGATCAGTCGCAGATCGCGGAACGGGCCCTCGATCTGGTCCTTGAACGTCACCCCGAGCACGCCGATGGGGATGGAGCCCACGATGACCAGCCAGCCCATCTGGGCGTCGTGGTCGCTGCGCATCGACCGGTCGGTCAGCGAACGGAACCAGGCCGAGACGATCCGGACGATGTCCTTGCGGAAGTAGATGAGGACTGCCGCCTCCGTGCCGATCTGGGTGATGGCGGTGAACGCCGCACCCGGGTCGTGCCAGCCGGCGAAAGCTGCGGTGAGCCGCAGATGTGCGCTGGAGGAGATCGGCAGGAACTCGGTCAGTCCCTGAACGAGGCCCAGGACGAACGATTCGAACCAGCTCATGGGGCTTTGGCCATCCCGGAGTGATCGTGCATCGGCCGTCGGCAGCGAGGGCCGTCGGCAGTGTGCGCATTGCGGTCAAATGAGGACAGGCCCATGACGGGCCCTGGAGATCTTCGGTCGGTCGCGGGCAGGGTATCGCCCTGAGATGAACAGCGTTACGCGTACCCCCGGGCCGCCCACCGCCCCCGTGCCGGCCGCCCTGCGCACCAGCTCACTCGGCGGCCAGCCGGTGGCGCTTGCGCCAGGCGACAACGGCCGCGCCGAGCCCCGTCAGCACGATGAAGCCCATCGCGGCCAGGAACGCCGGCGATGTCGGTGACGACGCCTCGCTGCCCGCGACGACGTACGCCGCGGTGTTCGGAATCGAGCCGATCCCGGTGGCCACCAGGAACGGCGGATACCCCATGCGCGACACCGCCGCGCAGTAGTTGGCCGCCGCGAACGGCACGCCCGGGAACAGCCGCAGCGCCAGCATCGAGCGGAACCCGTGCCTGCTCAACTGGCCGTCCGCCGCCCTGAGCCACCGCCCGCGCAGCAGCGTACGGAGCGCGTCCTGCCCCAGCACCCTGCCCAGCCCGAACGAGACGCCCGCGCCGAGCACCGTCCCCGCCAGCGCGGCGGCCAGTCCCGCCTGTGTACCGAAGAGCGCGCCTGCGGCGAGATTGAGCAGCGGCCGCGGAACGAAGGCCACGGTGCACACGCCGTACGCGACACCGAAAAGGATCACCGCGACGGCGCCACCGCTGAGTTGGGCGGGCCAGCCGGTGGCGAGCAGCCGCTGGGGTTCGAAGAGGAGCATCGTCGCCGCGGCGCCCAGCAGCACGGCCACGAGCAGCGAGAACCGGGACCAGGGCGAGAGCAGCGCCCTCGTGCAGCGCACGGCGAGGCCGGTGGCGGGCTGGGAGGCGGGGACGGGGTCGAGCATGCGGGGAGAGTAACCGACGCCGGTGTGTGATCGCCGTAGTGCGCGGCAGGAGGCGGGCAGCCAATGCCCGCCCGTCGCCCGCCCCGGCCGCCGGCGCGGGCCGAACTCCCTTGCCGGGACCGCGGTGTCCGCCGGAAAACCATTCGACGTGGCCATGCCCGTCGGACATGATCGACCCATGTTCCGGTACGCCTTCCCCGCAGCGCCGTCCGCAGTCGCGGACGCGCCGAAGGCTGCCGTGAGCCCCATCATCGCAGCAGCGTTCACCGCTGCCGCAGCGCCCATCGGCGGCGCCCGAAGCTGACCCTCCCCCGACAGTCCGGCGGACCCCGCAAGGGGAGGGTCGGCGGGGCCCTGGGGTCTTCTCTCTCAGCTTCGAGCACCAAGGAATGAACCATGCCCAAGACGGCATACGTGCGCACCAAGCCCCACCTCAACATCGGCACCATGGGCCACGTCGACCACGGCAAGACCACCCTGACCGCCGCCATCACCAAGGTCCTCAGCGACCGCGGGACCGGCACGTTCGTCCCGTTCGAGCGGATCGACCGGGCGCCGGAGGAGACGCAGCGCGGCATCACCATCAACATCGCGCACGTCGAGTACGAGACCGACACCCGCCACTACGCGCATGTCGACATGCCGGGGCACGCCGACTACATCAAGAACATGGTCACCGGCGCCGCCCAGCTCGACGGGGCGATCCTGGTCGTCTCCGCGCTCGACGGGATCATGCCGCAGACCGCCGAGCACGTGCTGCTCGCCCGTCAGGTGGGCGTCGACCACATCGTCGTCGCCCTCAACAAGGCGGACGCGGGTGACCCCGAGCTGACCGACCTGGTCGAGCTGGAGGTCCGCGAGCTGCTCACCGCGCACGGTTACGGCGGTGACGCCGTTCCCGTCGTGCGGGTGTCGGGCCTCAAGGCACTGGAGGGCGACCCGCGCTGGACCGCGGCCGTCGAGGCGCTGCTGGACGCGGTCGACACGTACGTGCCGATGCCGGTCCGCTACACCGACGCGCCGTTCCTGTTGTCGGTGGAGAACGTCCTGACCATCACCGGCCGGGGCACCGTCGTCACCGGAGCCGTGGAGCGCGGCACCGTCCGTACCGGCGACCGGGTCTCGGTGCTCGGACCGGACCCGGACATCGAGACGGTCGTCACCGGGCTGGAGACCTTCGGGAAGCCGATGGAGTCCGCGGAGGCCGGCGACAACGTGGCTCTGCTGCTGCGAGGGGTGGAGCGAGACCGGGTCCGCCGCGGCCATGTGGTCGCGGCGCCGGGCAGCGTGGCACCGAGCCGTCGCTTCACCGCGCAGGTGTACATCCTGTCGGCGCGGGAGGGCGGCCGGACCACCCCGGTGACCACCGGCTACCGGCCGCAGTTCTACATCCGCACCGCGGACGTCGTCGGCGACGTCGACCTCGGTGCGGTGGCGGTGGCGCGCCCGGGCGACACGGTCGACCTGACCGTCGAGCTGGGACGTGACGTCCCGCTGGAGAGCGGACTCGGCTTCGCGATCCGGGAGGGTGGCCGCACGGTCGGCGCCGGCACCGTCACCGGACTGCTCTGAGCCGCGACGCACCAAGGGCCCGCCTCCCGTACCCCACGGGAGGCGGGCCCGGCACCGTGCGCGAGACTGGCGGAATGACAGACACAGCACTGGTACTGGGTTCCGGCGGTGTCACCGGCAGCGCCTGGGAGACCGGAATCCTGCACGGGCTCGCGAAGTCGGGTGTGGACCTCTCCGCGGCGGATCTGATCATCGGCAGCTCGGCGGGAGCGGTGGTCGGCGCACAGCTGGCCTCCGGACTGCTCGGCCTTCCCGAGCTCTACGAAATCCAGCTCGCCGATCCGCAGGGTGTGACCGGCGGCAAGCTCGGCACGCTCACGCTGCTGCGATACGCGGGGGCCGTACTGTCCGCCCGGACCCCCGAGGCGTACGGCCGGAAGCTGGGCAGGATCGCGCAGGACGCCCGGCTCGGTGTCACCGAGGAACAGCGGCGCGAAGCCGTCGCGAGCCGTCTCCTGTCGCCCGAGTGGCCGGAACGTCCCCTGCGCATCACCGCCGTCGACGCCACGACCGGCGAACTCCACACGTTCGACAAGGACAGCGGCGTGTCGCTCGTCGACGCCGTCACCGCGAGTTCCGCGGTCCCCGGCGTGTGGCCCGTCGCCCGCGTCGGGGGTCGGTGCTGGATCGACGGCGGCGTGCACTCCACGGCCAACGCCCAGCTCGCCGCCGGTTACGGACGCGTCGTCGTCATCGCTCCGTCGGCCAGTGGCAACAAGGCCATCGCCTCGCCGCGCTCGCAGGCGGCCGGGCTCGCCGCGAACGGTGCCCGTGTCGAGGTCATCACCCCGGACGCCGCGGCGAAGAAGGCATTCGGCCGCAACCCCCTCGACCCGAACTGCCGGGCCGCGGCAGCCCGCGCCGGGCTCGCCCAGTCGGCGGCACACACCGAAGCCGTGGCCGCGGTCCTGAGCAGCTGATCCGGCACCCCACAATGGGGGAGTGAACGACTCGATACCGGTCATCCGGGACGTGGACCAGGGCACCGCCAGACTTCTCCCCGACGTGGACCGGGACAGGGCCTGGCTGCTCACCGTCGACGGCGCGCCGCAGTCCTACGTCGACCTCGACGCGCCGGACCATCTCGAGTTCGAGTACGCCCGACGGCTCGCCCATGTCGTCGACTGCGTGGCGGCACCGGGCGCACCGCTGGACCTGCTCCATCTCGGCGGCGGTGCGCTCACCCTGCCCCGCTACACCGCCGCGACCCGGCCCGGCTCCCGCCAGGACGTAGCCGAGGCCGACCTCGGGCTCCTCGAACTGGTCGCCGAGCAGCTGCCGGTCCCCGACGGCAGCGGGATCACCGTGCACGGCACGGACGCCCGCACCCGGCTGGAACGGACCGCGCCCGGCTCCCTCGACATCCTGATCGCGGATGTCTTCGGCGGCTCCCGGGTACCCGCCCACCTCACCACCGTCGAGTACGCGCAGGCTGCCCGCCGGTCGCTGCGGGACCACGGAATCTACGCCGCCAACCTCGCGGACGGTGCGCCCTTCGGCTTCCTCCGCTCCCAACTGGCCACCTTCGCGGCCGTCTTCGAGGAACTCGCGCTGATCGCCGAACCAGCGGTGCTGCGCGGCCGGCGCTTCGGCAACCTCGTCCTCGTCGCCTCCCCGAGCCCCATCGACACCGCGACGCTGACCCGCCGCTGCGCCGCCGACGCCTTCCCCGCCAGGGTCGAGTACGGTGCCGCGCTGGACCGGCTCGCCGGAGCCGCCCGGCCGGTCAGGGACGGTGAAGCGGTCGCCTCACCCGAGCCGCCCGACGGAGCCTTCAGCATCGGCTGAGGCCGGTGCCGGGGCCTTCGCCACCTCGGTGGTGACGGGGGCCCGGGTCAGACCGCGTACCTCGGGTACGAACAGCACGGCCCCGGTGACCAGCACGATCAGCGCAGCACAGCCCCACAGGGCCTCGCTCCGCCCGACCAGCGACTCCACCGGACCGGCGAGCGCGGTGGCCACCGGCATCATCGCCACCGAGCCGAACCAGTCGTACGCCGAGACGCGCGAGAGCTTCTCCTCCGGGATCTCCTGATGCATGGCCGTCATCCACGAGACCCCGAACACCTCGATGGCGACGCCGCTGACGAACATCACCGCGCAGAGCCAGGCCACCGGCAACGGCACCGCGAGGCCCGCCGACGGCAGCGCCAGCGGGAAGACGCAGAGCGTTCCGGCCAGCAGCAGCCGCCGGGGCTTCCAGCGCATCATCAGCAGCGCCCCGCCCAAGGTGCCGGCCCCGAACGCGGCGAGCGCGAAGCCCCAGGGGCGGGCACCACCGAGCTCGTCCCGGGCGACCAGCGGACCGTACACCGACTCGGCCGCACCCACCGCGGCGACCACCACAGAGAACTGCGCCACGATGCTCCACAGCCAGGGGCGGCCGACGAACTCCTGCCAGCCGTCCCGCAGATCGGCGAGCAGACCGCCGCCCGGCGCGCGCGGGGGAATGTGGCTGACGTCCAGGAACGCGCGCAGCGCGCCCGCCACCGCGAAGGCCACGGCATCGATGGCCAGCACCCAGCCCGGGTCCATCGCCGCGATCATGGCACCACCGAGCGCCGCACCACCGATCGTCGCGCCCTGCATGGCCATCCGGAACAGCGCGAAGGCGCGACTCGCCTGCTCACGGCTGACGCTGGACATCAGCATGCCCTCGGCCGCCGGGTTGAAGAACGCCTGCCCGGTGCCGCACAACGCGGTGAGCAGCATCATCTGCCACAGCTTCGGATCACCGGCCAGGACCAGCCAGGCGAACGCTGCCTGTGAGAGGCAGTTGAGGGTGTTCGCCGCGACCATCACCCGGTGGCGCGGCAACCGGTCCGCGATCGCCCCGCCGATCAGCAGGAAGAGCACCAGGGGCGCGGTTCTGGCGGCGGCCACCAGACCGACGTCGCCGCCGTCACCGCCCGCCTGCAGAACGGCGAACGCCGCCGCGATCAGCGCGCCATGGGTACCCAGGCCCGTGATGATCGCGGCGGCGGTCAGCAGACGGTAGTTGCGGCCGGGGTACAGCGGACGGGATGAGGGGGCGGAGGCGACGGTCACCAGGGGACTATCGCTGCCGCACCCCCGCCGTGCCAACTGCTTTCCGGGAGAGGCCAAGCGGGTCAGTCGGACTTGACGACGTCCACCAGCCGAACCGTGCTGAGGATCTGCTGGATCGTCGTGTCCGGGAGTTCGTCCTTGACGGAATCGGCTCCGTACAGGACCCAGGACGCGAACTCACCCTTCTTGTTCTTGAAGGTGAAGGCGATCGTCTTGCCGTCGCTGTCGCACTTCTTACGCTTCGTGACATTCGGAGCGGTGGCGGTGACGACCTGGCCGGTGAGCCCCGACTTGGTGGTGTACTGCTTGGCGTCGGTGAACTTGATGGTGCTCTGCGGCATGTGCTGCGCGTAGGCGGCCCACGCCCAGGTGCCGGCCTCGCTGTGGGCGTTCTTGGCGGCGTCGGTGGCGCCCTGGGCGCCCCTGGTGCCGGCGCTCGCGAGGCTCATGTCCTCGGAGGTGCCGTCCTTGTCGGAGTCGGCCACGCACCACTTCTTCTGGAAGTACGACGGCGCGGAGAAACCGATGAGGGGCGAGCCGTCGCCCTTCTTGTCGTCCTCGAAGTACGAGAACGTGCCGGGCGTCCCGACCTCCCAGTCGCCGGGCACGTCGAACCGCGTGCCCCACTTGGGATTGGTGACGACCTTCCACCCGGGGATGAGGGGCTTGGGGTCCCCCTCGTCGCCGCGCGGGTTCGCCTCGGTGGAGGCGGACCCGGACGGCTTGACGGGGGCCGACGACTGCTTGCCGTCGGCGACGTCCTTGCCCTTGTCGTCCTTGTTCATCACGACAACACCGGTCACCACGGCGGCCACGACGACAGCGGTGGCCGCGACGATCGCGACGGCGGTGGTCTTCTTCTTGTTGTTGTTGTTGTCGCCGGGCTGCGGGCTACCGGGCGGGCCGGGTACCGCGTACTGCGGCACGGTCGGCTGCTGGTACGGGTTCGGCTGCGGATAGCCGGGCTGCTGGCCCTGCTGCGGATGCCCCGGCTGTTGTCCGGGCTGGCCCTGCTGCTGATATCCCGGCTGCTGATAGGGATTCGGCTGCTGGTACCCCGGCTGCTGGTACGGGTTCTGATTCTGGTCCTGCGGGTTTTGCTCGCCCCCGGGCGGCTGCTGTCCTGGCCACATGGCGAGTAACGATAGAGGGGTGGTGGCCGGTCTGCTACGCCCGCCCCCGTGTGCGGACGGTGAAGGACGTGATCAAGGAGGGGCGCCGGGGGACGACGGGGATGGTCAAAGAGTTCTACTCATGAGTAACATCTGGCCATGAGTGCTGAACAGATGACCGTCGGCGAGATGCTCGTCGCGACGGTTCCGATGGCCCGGACCCTCAATCTCGAGTTCCTGGAGACGACCGCCGAGCGCGCGGTCGTCCGCCTGCCGGACCAGGCCGAGTACCACAACCACATCGGCGGACCGCACGCCGGAGCGATGTTCACGCTGGCGGAATCGGCGAGCGGAGCGATCGTCATCGCCGCCTTCGGTGACCAGATGTCGCGTGCCGTGCCGCTCGCGGTGAAGGCGGAGATCGGCTACAAGAAGCTGGCCAAGGGAGTCGTCACCGCGACGGCGACCCTCGGCCGCCCGGTGGCCGATGTCGTCGCCGAACTCGACGAGGGCAAGCGGCCGGAGTTCCCCGTGGCCATCGAGATCCAGCGCGCGGACGGCGCGGTGACCGGTGAGATGACGGTCGTCTGGACACTGCGTCCCAACGCCTGATCCCGGCCGGTTCCGCGAAGGGCTGCCACGCACCCCCGAGAGGGCGCGTGGCGGCTTTTCGCGCTGTCCGGGCAACTGGCGGGACAGGTAGGCTTCCCGCCGTGCGCCGAGGAGTTGCCCGGCGGGCAACAGGCATCAGTTACGGGAGGAACCGGCGTTGCACATCCAGGAATGGCTGGAGACCATCCCCGCGATCAGCGTCTACGCCCTGGTGGCCGCGGTCATCGGGCTGGAGAGCCTCGGTATTCCGCTGCCGGGCGAGATCGTCCTGATCAGCGCGGCGCTCCTGGCCGCCGGGCATGACGGAATCAACCCGTGGATGGTCGGCGCCTGCGCCTCGGCCGGCGCGATCGTCGGTGACTCGATCGGATACGCCATCGGCCGCAAGGGCGGACGGCCGCTACTGGTCCGGCTGGGCGGGAAGTTCCCCAAGCACTTCGGCGAGAGCCAGATCGCGATGGCGGAGCGGTCGTTCGAGAAGTGGGGCATGTGGACGGTGTTCTTCGGCCGCTTCGTGGCGCTGCTTAGGATCTTCGCGGGTCCGCTGGCCGGCGTACTGCACATGCCCTACTGGAAGTTCCTGATCGCCAACGTGTTCGGCGGCATCGTCTGGGCGGGCGGCACCACGGCCGTCATCTACTCGGTGGGAGTCGTCGCCGAGGCCTGGCTCAAGCGGTTCTCGTACCTCGGCCTCGTGGCCGCGGTGCTGATCGGCGTCGCCTCGATGCTGATCGTGAAGAACCGGGCCAAGAAGGCGGCGGGGCAGTCGTCGGCCGCCTCCGCGCCCGGGCCGGCGACGGTACCGGCCGTGGACTGACCGGACGGGGACGGTACGGACCGGGCGGTGCGATTCCGCACCGCCCGCCGCGCTCAGCCCTCGTGGGCCTGACGGTGCGCCTTGGCGAGCTCCACATAGCCCACAGCGTTGAACTTGATGCCTTCCAGCTCCTCCTCGGTCAGCTGCCGCTTGACCTTGGCGGGGACACCGGCGACCAGCGAGCCCGGAGGCACCTGCATCCCCTGCGGGACCAGCGCCTGCGCCGCGATCAGCGAACCGGCCCCGATACGGGCGCCGTTGAGGACCGTGGCGCCCATGCCGACGAGGACATCGTCCTCGATGGTGCAGCCGTGGAGCACGGCGTTGTGCCCGACCGAGACGCGCTCGCCGACCGTGACGGGGAACCCGGGGTCGACATGGACGCTGCAGTTGTCCTGGATGTTGCTGTCGGCCCCGATGGCGATCGGGCCGCAGTCGGCGCGCAGTACGGCGTGGTACCAGACGCTGGAGCCCGCGGCCATCGTGATCTCGCCGATGACGACCGAGGTCGGTGCCGTGAAGGCATCCACGTCGATGTCCGGCTCCTTGCCGCCCATCCCACTGATCAACGCCTGCTCTGCCATCGCCCGTTCCTCCGTGCTCAGGTGTCGTGCAGCTGCGGTTCTCCGGTTTCGGCAGCCGGCCGCGGCTGTTCGATCGCGTCGATCGCTCCGGAGAAACGGTATGCGACGGTCGGGGGACCGCGGCCGAGTGGGGTGAACATCACAGGTCGTCGCGGTGATCGGGTCGGGCGCCGCCGACTACCGTGAGCGAGTGCCGACGAACAGGAACACGTTCTCTTCCCTTGCCGCCTGGCGGCGGCGCGCCCTGTCCCGGGCCGTCCACCGCAGCTGGCGCTGGGTGCAGGAGACAGGCGCCGTCACCGCGGATCGCCCCGGCGCGCTGCGCTTCGGCCGGATCGGCGCGGGCACCCGGCTGGCTTTTCCGCAGGGCACGGTCTTCGGGGAGCGGTGGATCGAGCTCGGCTCGCACTGTGTGATCGGCGAACAGGTCACGCTGACGGCCGGACTCATGCCCGACCTGGACCTCGGTCCCGATCCGATCCTGACCCTGGGGGACGGGGTGGTGCTCGGCCGCGGCAGCCATGTGGTCGCCGACACCACGGTGACCATCGGCTCGGACACGTACTGCGGGCCGTATGTCTACATCACGTCGACGAACCACAGTTACGACGATCCGCACGAGCCGGTGGGCCGGCAGTGGCCCCGCATGGAGCCGGTCGCCATCGGGCCGGGCTGCTGGATCGGCACCGGAGCGGTGATCCTCCCGGGCGCCACGCTCGGGCGCAATGTGGTGGTCGCCGCGGGAGCGGTGGTACGGGGCGAGGTGCCCGATCACGCGGTGGTGGCCGGCGCCCCCGCCCGTGTCGTACGCAGCTGGCACCCCGAGAAGGGCTGGCAGCCGCCGCTGCGTACCCCTGCTCCGGTACCGATCCCGACGGGCGTCACGCCCGAGCAATTGCTGGCCCTGGCGGAACCGGGTGAGAAACCGGGCCCGTCCGCCGGCTGACCGCGGTGGCTGCCGGGCCTCATCCGGTCGCGAGCAGCACTGTGCCGACCAGGGCGAGACCGGCCCCGGCGGCCTGCACCCCACGCAGCCGCTCCTTCAGTACGCCGCGCGCGGCCAGGGCGGTGACCACCGGACAGAGCGAGGCGAGCACGGCGGCCACCGTCACCGGTCCGTGCTGTGCGGCGATCGAGTTCGTGCCGTTGGCCGCGACATCCGCGAGCCCGATGAGCGCCAGCGCGGGCAGCGCGACCAGCACCGCGGCGGCCCCGCCCTCCTCGGGCAGCGCCTGTGCCCCGCGGCGCTCCGATGCGTACAGGGCCGCACCGCCCACCGCGATATTGGTGAGGCGCTGGACGGAGAGGGCCAGGAACAGCCCGGTCACCGTCGTGGACGCCTCCGCGATCAGGGACATCACCGCCCCGAAGCCGAACGCGGCCACCAGGGTCAGCAGCACCGCCCGGCGCTGCACCGGCGCCCCGCGCAGCTGCGGACCGCCCGCCGGCACGACGCCCACCACGGCGATACCGACCCCGGCGAACTGCGGCAGCCCCGGCCGCTCCCCGATCACGAGCCCGACACTCACCGGCACGGCGACACCCAGCGATCCGAGCGGGGACACAACCCCCATCGGGCCGAGCGCCAGGGCCTTGTAGAAGCTCTACATCGCGACCGGCCCGACGACGCCCGTCGCGACGGCGAACCACAGCTGCGGGCCCGCCTCGCTCCAGCCGCCGGTCGCGATCACGATGACGCCCAGCACCGCGGTCGCGGCGGCCTGCGAGACGACGACCACGGTGAGCGCGGGGATGCGCCGGGTGAGCAGCCCACCGCCGAAGTCGGCCAGTCCCCAGAGCAGGCTGGTGGCCAGCGCGAACAGTGCTGGCATTGCATGCCTCGCAGTACAGTGCGATGAATGCTTGGGTACACCGCACCGTAGTGCAGTATTTTCGACCCCGTCATCCAAAATATTGGACGGAATGTGTCTGACCTCGATCAGCTCACTCAGTCGCTCGCACGCAACCTCAAGCGCTGGCGGGGGGAACGCGGCTTCACCCTGGACGTTCTCGCAGCCCGTGCCGGGGTCAGCCGCGGCATGATCATCCAGATCGAACAGGCCCGCACCAACCCGAGCGTCGGCACCACGGTCAAGCTCGCCGACGCACTGGGTGTCAGCATCACCACGCTCCTCGACCACGAGCAGGGCTCACCGGTGCGACTGGTGCCCGAGAGCCAGGCGGTGCGCATGTGGTCCACCGACGCGGGCAGTTCCAGCACCCTGCTCGTCGGTACGGAGGCGAGAGGGCCGCTCGAACTCTGGTCCTGGCGCCTGATGCCCGGCGACAGCAGCGCCTCCGATCCGCACCCCGAGGGCACCGTCGAACTGCTCCACGTCACCGCGGGCGAGCTCACCCTGGTCGTCGATGGCACCTCGTACGCCGTACCGGAGGGCGGATCCGCCTCGTTCGAGGCCCATCACCCGCACACCTACCGCAACGACGGCTCCGAGCCGGCCGAAGTCACCATGGCGGTTTCCATCCCGCCCGTACGGTGAGACGGCCGGCCGAGGCCCCCGGGGTCGCTGTTAGCGTGATGCGCATGCGCGCTCCCATCGGCTCCTTCGAGAACGCCGGTCCGGCGGCCGACCGCCTCGACCTGCTCACCGGTCCTGTCGCCGCGGCCGTGACCGCAGGCTGGGGCGGTTTCCCCGCCGAGCAGATCATCCATGTCGACACGGACCCGGACATCGCCGACACGGCGGTCTTCGTCGAGCACCACGGCGCGGAACTGCTCGACCGGTCGGCCAACTGCGTCGTGGTGGCGGGCAAGCGCGGCGGCGAGGTGACGCTCGCGGCCTGCCTCGTCCTGTCCAACTCCCGCGTCGACGTGAACGGCGCGGTCCGCAAGCAACTGGGCGCCCGCAAGGCATCCTTCGCCCCGATGGACACGGCGGTCGGCGAGACCGGCATGGAGTACGGCGGCATCACCCCCATCGGCCTCCCCGCCGCGTGGCCGCTGCTGATCGATCCCGCCGTTGTCGACGAGGAGTGGGTGCTGATCGGCAGCGGCAGCCGCCGCGGCAAGCTGATCGTCCCGGGCAAGGCCCTGGCGGCGCTGCCGGGCACGGTGATCGTCGAGGGGCTCGGCATCAGGAGCTGAGGCCGCGACCGCTGCCCGTCGGGGGCCGGGCCTCAGCCGGGCGAGTGGCAGAGGGCCTGAACCAGTGCACCGGACCGGTGGGATGTCAGCCAGCGGGAGGCGAAGTCGACGGCGTCGTCGATGCGGAAGAGCCGACTGGTCGACGAGCCCACCGGGCCCGTGCGGACCGGCGCAGCCTTGTCCGAGCGGGCGAAGTCCGCGCCCAGGGCCGCGAAGTCGCTGTCGTCCAGCGCGACGTCCTCGTACTCCCACCACTGGCGGCGGCCCCCGGCCGTCACCACGCAGCGGTAGCTCCGGCGTGGCGGGGCGGGTACCCGGTACTCGCCGAGGTGGAACGCGGTGCAGGTGTCGAATCCGGTGCCCAGCATGAGCACCTGGGCCCGCAGATCGTAGAGCCGGGCCAAGGGCGATTCCTCGCCGAGGTGACAGTCGGGGCTGTGACCCGCCATCAGCTTCCGGGCCAGTGGGCCGAGCGCGGCGAAGGACGTCTGCGGGTGGCCGCTGCGCGCCGCCCCTTCGTCGAGCCGCACGGCCTCCGACAGCCGGCCCATCGACGGTGCCGCCGACGTCGCCGGGTCGAAGGGCGGCATGCTCGCCCGCACGGCCTCCCGGTCCCGGTCGCCGAGGCCGCGCACCCGGTCGAGGTAGTGCGGGGACGTATCGGAGTTCTCCGGCGTGAAGGCGGGGACGACGAGTGTGCCGTGCCCGAGGGCGCCCCGTAACGCACCGACCATCGCACGGACCCCGCCGCTCACCGCGCCCACTGCGCGCATCGACGCATGCACCAGGAGGACACCGTTGCGCTCCACACCGAGCTCGGCGAGCTGCCCGGCCAGCCTGCTTCGGCTGTGGGTGACGGTCGGCGCAGTCGTAGTACTCACAGCGGGCCATTCTCCCAGCCGGACACCGGGTGCGACACCACGCACATTCGGGCGAGGGACGGAGGCGCGCTTCAGCGGCCCAGGGCGGGAATTTCGATGGCCGGGCACCGGTCCATGACCATGTCCAGCCCGGCCGCACGCGTGCGGCCGTACGCCTCCGTGTCGATCACACCCAGCTGGAACCAGACGGCCCTGGCGCCCGCCGCGACCGCCTCGTCGGCCACCGCGCCCGCCTGCTCACTGTTGACGAAGACGTCCACCACATCGACCGGGAACGGAATCTCGGCCAGCGAGGCATAGCCGTCCTCGCCGTGCACCCGCTCCGCCTTGGGATGCACCGGGACCACCCGCTTGCCGAAGCGCTGGAGCACCTCGGCGACGCCGTAGGCCGCGCGCGACCGGTTGTTGGACAGGCCCACCACGGCCCAGGTGTCGCCGCTGTTCCGGAGCATCCTGTGGATCGTCTCTTCGTCTGCGTACATGATCCGCACAACGGACGGCGGCCCCGGACCATTCCCGTGCGGGGCATATGGTGGCCGGATGCAGGAGCAGTACCGGACAGTCGCCCGAGCGGGCGTGCACGAGACCGAGATCAACCGATCGCGCTTCATCTGCGCGCTCGCCCCCGCCGCCACCGAGCAGGAGGCGCAGGACTTCGTCGCACGCATTCGCAGGGAACACCCGACCGCCACCCACAACTGCTTCGCCTATGTGATCGGCGCCGACGCCTCCGTGCAGAAGGCGAGCGACGACGGGGAACCCGGGGGCACCGCGGGCGTACCCATGCTGCAGATGCTGACGCGCCGTGAGATGCGCTACGTCGTCGCCGTCGTCACCCGCTACTACGGCGGCGTCAAGCTCGGTGCCGGAGGACTGATCAGGGCCTACGGGGGAGTGGTCGGCGAGGCCCTCGACGAGCTCGGCACCATCACCCGCCAGCGGTTCCGCCTCGCCACGATCACCGTCGGCCACCAGCGCGCGGGCAAGCTGGAGAACGACCTCCGTGCCACCGGCCGCAACGTGCGCGAGGTCCGCTACGCGGAAGCCGTCATCATCGAGATCGGACTGCCGGACGCCGACGTCGAGTCCTTCCGCGGCTGGCTGGCCGATGCGACAGCGGGCGAGGCCGAGCTGGAGCTGGGCGGCGAGGCGTACGGGGACGTTTGACCAGTATCCCGCGCCCGCACAGCACTTTCCCCGCACGGACCGATCTTCCGGGGCGAAGGCCCGGACGTGGTCGGCGGTGATGCGAGACTGTGGTGGGTGAGAAGAGAGGGGCTCACCACTCGGGGGCGGAGGAAGAGAGAAATGCGGGTCGGAGCCGGGTCTTGAGAATTCTGCATACATCGGACTGGCACCTGGGGCGCTCGTTCCACCGGGTCTCCCTGCTCGAAGCCCAGGCCGCCTACCTGGATCACCTGGTGGCGACGGTGCGCGAGCACGAGGTGGATGTGGTCCTCGTCGCGGGTGATGTGTACGACAGGGCCGTTCCTCCGCTGTCCGCCGTCGAGCTCTTCGACGACGCGCTGCACCGGCTCGCCGCCGCCGGTGTGCCCACCGTGATGATCTCCGGGAACCACGACTCGGCACGCAGGCTGGGCGTCGGCGCGGGACTGATCGGGCGGGCCGGGATCCATCTGCGGACCGACCCCACCGGCTGCGATACCCCCGTCGTCCTGCGGGACGCGCACGGCGAGGTGGCGTTCTACGGGCTGCCCTACCTGGAACCGGCCCTGGTGAAGGACGTCCTCAAGGCGGAGCGCTCCGGGCACGAAGCGGTGCTCACCGCTGCCATGGAGCGGGTACGCGCCGATCTGGCGAGCCGCCCGGACGGCACCCGGTCCGTCGTGCTCGCCCACGCCTTCGTCGCGGGCGGCGAGCCCAGCGACAGCGAGCGCGACATCACCGTCGGCGGGGTGGCCGCCGTACCCGCCGGAGTCTTCGACGGCGTCGATTACGTGGCGCTCGGCCATCTGCACGGCTGCCAGACCGTCACCGAACGCGTCCGCTACTCGGGCTCGCCGCTCGCCTACTCCTTCTCCGAGGTCACCCACCGCAAGACGATGTGGCTGATCGACCTCGACGCCTCGGGCACGGTCGGCGCCGAACGTGTGGACTGCCCGGTGCCCCGACCCCTCGCCAGACTCCGCGGCCGCCTCGACGACCTCGTCGACGACCCCGCGCTGGAGCAGCACCGGGAGTCCTGGATCGAGGCCACCCTCACCGACCCGGTGCGCCCGGCCGAGCCGATGGCCCGGCTCGTCGAGCGGTTCCCGCACACACTCAGCCTCGTATTCGAACCCGACCGGGCTCCCGACGACCCGCTCGCCTCGTACGCACAGCGCCTCAAGGGGCGCGACGACCAGCAGATCGCCGAGGACTTCGTGGCACATGTGCGGGGCGGCTCCGCAGCCGACGAACAGGAACGAACGGTGCTGCGCGGCGCCTTCGACCACGTCCGCGTGGACGACGGTGTGCGCGAGGTGAACCGTTGAGACTCCACCGGCTCACCGTCACCGCCTTCGGCCCGTTCGGCGCCACCCAGGACATCGACTTCGACGCCCTCTCGTCGGCCGGGCTCTTCCTGCTGCACGGGCCGACCGGCGCCGGGAAGACCTCGGTCCTCGACGCGGTCTGCTACGCCCTCTACGGTGCGGTGCCCGGCGCCCGTCAGAGCCCCGGCACCTCCCTGCGCAGCGACCATGTCCCGGCGGATCTCGCCACCGAGGTCGGTCTGGAACTGACCGTCGGCGGCCGGCGCCTCGAAATCACCCGGAGCCCCGCACAGCCCCGCCCCAAGAAGAAGGGCAGCGGCTTCACGACGGAGAAGGCCCAGAGCCGGCTGCGGGAGTACGACCCCGACGACGGCTGGCGGCCGCTCAGCCGCTCGCACCAGGAGATCGGCGAGGAGATCACCCAGCTCGTCGGGATGAGCCGGGAACAGTTCTGCCAAGTTGTGCTGCTGCCGCAGGGCGACTTCGCACGCTTCCTGCGTGCCGATGCCGAAGCACGCGGCAAACTCCTCGGCAGGCTCTTCGACACCCGCCGTTTCGCCGCCGTCGAGGAGCGACTGGGCGAACTGCGCCGGAGTGCCGAAACCAAGGTCAGGGCCGGGGACGAACGCGTCCTCGCGGTGGCCCAGCGGATCGCCCAGGCTGCCGGACCCGCCGCGCGCGAATCGCCGCTCCCCGACATCCAGCCCGGCGAACCGGGACTCGCCGAGGGCGTGCTGGAATGGGCCGCGACGGCCCGCAGCGGTGCCCGCGAACGGCTCGACATCGCCGCCAGTGTCCTGGCCATGGCCGAAGTCCGGCAGTCGGCCGCCCGCCTGGCCCTCGACGGCGAACGCGAACTGGCCGCGCTCCAGCAGCGGTACGAGGAGACGCGGCGCCGCGCCGCCGTGCTCGAAGCCCGCCGCCCCGACCGCGACCGGCACCACGAACGTCTCGCACGGGCCCGCAAGGCGGACCTCGTCGCGCCCGCTCTGGAGCTGCACGAGGAGACCGAGCGCGCGTACCGCACGGCCTCTCAGGCCCGTGACCGTGCCCGCGCGGTGCTGCCCGGCACCCTGGCCGACGCCGGTGCCGAACAGCTGGCGGAGCTGGAGCGACGGCTCCGGCAGGAGCTCGGCGGGCTCGACGCCGCGAAGCGTGCCGAGCGGCGCAGCGCACAGATCGACACCGAGCGGACCCAACTGGAGCGCCAGGCCAGGGCCGACGAGGAGCTGATCCGCGAAGCGGAGGCCTGGCTGGCCGACTGGCAGTCCACCCGCGACGGACTGCGGGCACGCATCGAGGCGGCCCAGGAATCGGCCACCCGCGCCGAACAGCTGGCCGGCCGGCTGGAGCCCGCCCGTGCCCGGCTGGACGCGGCCCGCCGCCGGGACGCGCTCGCCGCCCAGGTGTCGGCCGCCGCCGAGCGGCTGGCCGCGGCCCGCGAGCGCGCCGCCGCAGCCCACGAGTCGTGGCTGGAGCTTCGCGAACGACGGCTGCGTGACATCGCTGCGGAACTGGCGGCGGAGCTGGTGGACGGCGAGGACTGCAAGGTGTGCGGCTCGGCCGACCACCCCAGGCCGGCCCGCGCGGCCGACGGACATGTCGACAAGGCCGCCGAGGAGGGGGCGCTCGATGCCTACCGGCGCGCCGAGGAGGCGCGTACGCGGGCGGACCGGGAGCTCGGCGTCGTACGCGAGCAGCACACCGCTGCCCGCGCGGCCGCACAGTCGGCGGTGCCGCAGCCGAGGGACGGGGCCGGTGCCGTGGATCCGGCAGCGTCCGGATGCGTGACCGGGGGCGCCGCCGCCGGTTCGGCCGGACCGCCGTCGATGGCCCGGACCGGGGCGGTCGCCGTCGGCCCGGCCGGCACCGGGCCCGACGCCGACCCCACCGTTGCCGAACTCGGCGCGCTCGTCGACCGGTTGACGGGCCTGCATGCCGAGGCGTACCGCACCGCAGCGGGCATGCATGCCGCGCGTGAGGCCCTCGCAGCCACCGAGCGGGAACAGTCCGAACGCCTCGACGGCCGGCAGCTCGCCGAGCGCCGGGCCGCCTCCCGCACCTCTCTCCGCGAGGGCCTGGACCGTGAACAGGCCGCGCTGGAAGCCGAGTTGGCGACCGCGCGCGGCGATTTCGGCAGTGTGGCCGAACACGCCGCGCTGCTGCAACGCCGGGTCGCGCTGCTCGCCGGGGCCGCCGAGGCGGTCCGGGCGGAGGAGACGGCCGCACAGCACCGCAAGGAGGCCGACGACCGGCTCGCGGACGCCGCGTTCCGGGCCGGGTTCGACACCCCGCAGGCCGCCGCCGAGACCCTGCTCGACGACGCCGGGCAGCGCGAACTCCAGCGGCTCATCGACGCCTGGCAGTCCGAGGCGGCGGCGGTGGCCGACCGGCTGGCGGAGACGGAGACCCGGGCCGCCGCCGACCGCCCACCGGCCGCGGTGGACGTCGCGCAGGCCGCGTACGACACGGCCGAGCGGTCGCTGCGGGACGCTTCCGCCGCACTGGCCGCCGCGCGCGAGCGCTGCGCCGAACTCGGCCGGCTCTCGCGCGGCGCCGCGGACGAGGTGCGCGGAATCGGTTCGCTGCGCGAGGAGTACGACCGGGTGGCGCGGCTGGCCGGACTCACCGCGGGTACCTCCGCGGACAACGAACGCAAGATGCGACTGGAGTCGTACGTGCTCGCCGCCCGGCTCGAACAGGTCGCCGCCGCAGCCACCGCACGGCTCCAGCGCATGTCGTCCGGCCGTTACACCCTGGTCCACTCCGACGCCCGCACCGGAGGCCGCAGATCGGGTCTCGGACTGCATGTCGTCGATGCCTGGACCGGCCGCGAGCGCGACACGGCGACGCTCTCGGGCGGCGAGACGTTCTTCGCCTCGCTCGCCCTCGCGCTCGGCCTCGCCGATGTGGTCACCGACGAGGCGGGCGGGGTACGGCTGGACACCCTCTTCATCGACGAGGGCTTCGGCAGTCTGGACGACCAGACCCTCGACGAGGTGCTCGACGTACTGGACTCGTTGCGCGAGCGGGACCGCAGCGTCGGCATCGTCAGCCATGTCGCCGATCTGCGCCGCCGCATCCCCGCACAGCTCGAAGTGGTGAAGGAGCGGCACGGATCGGCGGTGCTGCACCGCACCTCCGGCGAGGTCAGCGGCTGATGGCGCGGCGGGGGAGCGGCGAGGAGTAGACGACGCTCGTGGTCACCGAACCGAGGGCGCCGATCCTGCCCGAGACCTCCTCCAGGTGACGCATCGAGCGGGCGGTGACCTTCAGTACGAAGCAGTCTTCGCCGGTGACATGGTGGGCCTCCACGATCTCCGGAGTCGTGTCGAGCAGATCGTGGAACGGCTTGTAATGGCCGTTCGGGTATCGCAGCCGTACGAGGGCGAGGATCGGCAGCCCGAGCCGCTCCGGGTCGACCACGGCGGCGTAACCGCTGATCACCCCGGCCTCCTCCAGCCTGCGCACGCGCTCGGTCACGGCGCTCGGCGACATCGCCACCGCGCGCGCCAGCTCGGCGAAGGACGCACGCCCCTCGCGTTGCAGGACATCGAGGATGCGCCAGTCGGTGGCGTCCGGGGAATAGTCGGTCATGCCCCGGAGGCAACAGGGAAATCCCCGGCAGATCAAGCATTGTGCCGAGGATCTCATCTTCCGGGGGCGGATCACCGGCCGTAGATTTCTGGGCATGACATCGCAGCTCACCGCCACCGCGGCCCACCCCGTCCTCCGCGTCCCGCCGGCCTCCCCGGCGGCGGCCGCCGCCTACTTCGGCGCCTCGCTCGCCTTCCACGCGGATGTCTCCGATGTCGCCGCCGCGCTCGCGGCCGACGGCGATCCGGGCTTCGTGCTCCTGGACTCGCGCTCCACCGAATCCTGGAACCAGGGGCATGTCCCCGGCGCGGTCCACCTGCCGACCGCGCTCATCGCCGAGCAGGCCCGGAACCTTCTCGACCCGGCGGTTCCCGTGGTCACGTACTGCTGGGGCCCCGGCTGCAACGGCGCGACACGTGCCGCGCTCGCCCTCGCCGAACTCGGCTACCAGGTCAAGGAGATGCTCGGCGGACTCGAGTACTGGGTGCGCGAGGGCTTCGAGTTCGAGACCTGGGAGGGGCGGGAGCGGCGCGACGCGGACCCGCTCACCGCACCGGTCGACTCCGGTGACTGCGGCTGCTGATTGTCCTGGCTGTTGCGACCGTCCCGGCTGCCGTGACCGACCTGGCCTCTCCGGCCCGCAGATGTGCCCGGCGACCGGGCTCGTGCCGTGAACCGAGCCCGGTCGCCGCGCCATCGCGTCAGAGCTTGGACAGCTCGTCGACGAGATCGTCGAGTCCGAGCGGCCCCTGCGACAGGGCGGCCATGTGCCAGGCCTTGGCGTCGAACGCGTCACCGTGGGCCTTGCGGGCGTTCTCCCGGCCCAGCAGCCAGGCGCGCTCGCCCAGCTTGTAACCGATGGCCTGTCCCGGCATCGAGAGGTAACGGGTCAGTTCGCTCTCCACGAAGTCGGCGGGACGGCCGCTGTGGTTGCCGAAGAACTCCTGAGCCAGCTCGGGGGTCCACCGCTCGCCGGGGTGGAACGGGGAGTCCGCCGGGATCTCCATCTCCGCGTGCATGCCGATGTCCACGATCACCCGGCAGGCCCGCATCATCTGCGCGTCCAGATAGCCGAGGCGGCGCTCCGCGTCGGGCAGGAAGCCCAACTCGTCCATGAGCCGCTCCGCGTACAGCGCCCAGCCCTCGGCGTTGGCGCTGACACCGCCGATCGACGCCTGGTAGCGGGACAGGCTGTCGGCGACATGCGTCCACTGGGCGATCTGGAGGTGGTGGCCCGGTACACCCTCGTGGTACCAGGTGGACACCAGGTCGTACACCGGGAAGCGGGTCTCGCCCATGGTGGGCAGCCATGTGCGACCGGGGCGCGAGAAGTCCTCGGAGGGGCCCGTGTAGTACGGGGCGGCGGCGCCGCCGGGCGGGGCGATGCGGGACTCCACCTTCCGTACGCGTTCGGCGAGTTCGAAGTGCGTACCGTCGAGCGCTTCGATCGCCTCGTCCATCAGACCCTGCAGCCAGGCCTGGACCTCGTCGACGCCCTCGATGTGCTTGCCGTGCACATCGAGATGGGCCAGCGCCTCCCAGGGGCCGGCGCCGGGCAGCACCTTCTCGGCCTCGGTCCGCATTTCGGCGAGCAGCCGGTGGTACTCGGACCAGCCGTACGCGTACGCCTCGTTCAGGTCCAGGTCGGTGCCGTTGAAGTAGCGCGACCAGCGGGCGTACCGCTCGCGGCCCACCGTGTCCGGCGCCCCCTCGACCGCGGGGGCGTACACATCGCGCATCCAGTCGCGAAGCGCCACGACCGATTCCGTGGCCTGCCCGGCGGCGTCGTCCAGATCGGCACGCAGCCCCGTGGGTCCGGCCGCCACGAACTCCTGGAAGAAGCCCGAACCGCCGTCCCCTGCCCACTCGTCGAGCTGGCCGATGAAGGTGGCGGTGGCGCGCGGCCCGCCGTACAGCTTGCGCTCCAGACCGAGTGCGAGCGATTCCTGGTAGCCCTTCAGCGCGGCAGGCACCGCGCGCAGCCGGTCCACGACCGCCGCCCAGTCCTCGTCGGTCTCCGTCGGCGTCACCGTGAACACCTCACGGATGCTGTGCGCCGGGGAGGACAGATTGGAGACCGTGCGCAGCCCCTCATCGGCCTCGTGAACGGCGAGTTCCGCCGTGAGGCGCTCGCGCAGAAGACGACCGCAGCGGCGCTCGGCATCGCTGTCCGCGCCGGGCAGCTGTTCGGCGGCATCGAGCTTCGCCAGGGTGGTGCGGGCCAGCTCGGCAAGAGCTTCCTGCCCGGCGGGGGAGAAGTCGGGAAGGCGGCGCGAGCTCTCCGCGACACCGAGATAGGTACCGGCGATCGGGTCGAGTTCGATGAATGCGTCGACGTAGGTGTCGGCGACCTGGCGGGGCAGCGCGCTGCTGGAAGTGTCTGACATGCGGACATCCTCGTACGGCGAAGGCCTCCGCGTCATCATCATTCGGCCTCAGAGGCCTGACTCCGCCGATCCTCCGGACGGCGGCAGCAGCGGCCCGCACTCCCACTGCTGGAATATCAGCCTGGTCTCGACCCGGGCGACTTCGCGGCGCGAGGTGAATTCGTCCAGTACCAGGCGTTGCAGATCGGCCGTGTCCGTGACCGCGACATGGACCAGATAGTCGTCCGGGCCGGTCAGATGGAACAGCGCACGGGACTCCGGCAACGTCCTGATGCGCTCGACGAACGGACCGATGAGCTCTCGGCGGTGCGGCCGGACCTGCACGGAGAGCAGCGCCTCCAGGCCCCGGCCGAGCCGGGCCGGGTCCAGACGCAGCTGGTGGCCGAGAATGACGCCGGACCGGCGCAGCCTGGTCACCCGGTCAAGGCACGTCGACGGTGCGACGCCGACCTCGGCGGCCAGCTCGCGGTAGGTGGTCCGGGCATCGTTCTGCAGCAGCCGCAGAATGTGCAGGTCCACCGGATCAAGAGCGACAGAATCGGCCATCTGCCGAACGTAGCACGGGAGAAGACCCCGAAGTTCCGGTGGTTGTTCAGAGTGATGCCATGGACACCGAATCCTCGATGGCGCCCCCGACGACAGCCCGGTCCAGGGCGCTGGCCACCGAAGCCGTGCACGCGGGCCGCGACGATCTCGCGGCCCTCGGACTGCACGCCCCGCCGATCGATCTGTCCACCACCTACCCCTCGTACGACTCCAGGGGCGAGGCGGAGCGGATCGACACCTTTGCCGCCACCGGCGCAAAGCTCGAAGGGCCGCCGGTCTACGCGCGGTTGGACAACCCGACGACGGCCCGGTTCGAGACCGCCCTCGCCCGGCTCGAAGGGACGGGGAGCGCAGTGTCGTTCGCCAGCGGAATGGCGGCGCTCACCGCCGTGCTGCTGGTCCGCGCGAGCATGGGACTGCGCCATGTAGTCGCCGTCCGGCCGCTCTACGGCTGCAGCGATCACCTGCTCGGCGCCGGGCTGCTGGGCACGGAGGTGACCTGGACCGATCCGGCGGGCATCGCCGAGGCGATCCGTCCGGACACCGGTCTGGTCATGGTGGAGACGCCCGCCAACCCGACGCTTGCCGAGGTCGACATCCGCGCGATCGCGCACTCCTGCGGCTCCGTGCCGCTGCTTGTCGACAACACCTTCGCCACCCCGGTACTGCAGCGGCCCGTCGAGCACGGTGCTCGGATCGTGCTGCACAGCGCCACCAAGTACCTCGGTGGGCACGGCGATGTGATGGGCGGGGTCGTCGCCTGCGACGAGGAGTTCGCGGCCCGCCTGCGGCAGGTGCGTTTCGCCACCGGCGGGGTGCTGCATCCGATGGCCGGGTATCTGCTGCTGCGCGGCCTGGCCACGCTTCCGGTACGGGTACGGGCGGCGTCCGCGAGCGCCGCCGAACTGTCCCGCCGACTGACCGCCGATCCGCGCATCGCCAGGGTCCACTACCCGAAGCTCGGCGGAGCGATGGTCTCGTTCGAGGTGTACGGGGATCCGCACCGGGTGATCTCGGCCGTGCGGCTCATCACGCCCGCGGTGAGCCTCGGCAGCGTGGACACCCTGATCCAGCATCCGGCCTCCATCAGCCACCGCATCGTGGATGAGGGAGACCGGCAGGCCTCCGGCGTCGGGGACCGGCTGCTGCGTATGTCGGTCGGTCTGGAGGATGTCGAGGACCTGTGGGCCGATCTGTGCCAGGCGCTGAGCTCGCAGGAGGCCGGACGGAAGTCCTCCACGGTCGGGTCCTCCGTGGCCGAGTCTTCTGCGGTCGGGTCCTCCGCGGCCGGGTCCTCCGTGGCCGGGGAGTCAGCGACCGGCCTGCTCGTACGGGGGCAGTGAGCGGACCGGCGTCGCGTCCAGCCGGGCGGTGACGACCAGGGTGCCCTCCTCGATCTGGTAGTCCAGCGGCAGGGACAGTGCGCGCATGGCCGCGACCATGCCGGTGTTGGACGACTGTGTGACGGCGTAGACGCTCTCGCAGCCTGCCTCGATGGCGAGTGCGACCAGGCGGCTCAGGAGCTCGGAGCCGATGCCGCGGCGCTGCCAGTCGTCCTCGACGAGGAGGGCGACTTCGGTCTCGTCGCCGTCCCAGAGGAGGTGGCCGAGCGCGACCAGCCGGCCCGAGGCCGTCTGTACGGCCAGCGTGCGGCCGAAGCGAGGACTCAGCAGGTGGTCCAGGTAACGGTCGGCGTCGTGGACCGGCCCGTGGTAGCGCATCCGCAGCGTCTGCTCGGAGCAGCGGTCGTGCATCGCACGTGCTGCTCCGAGGTCACTGCGGTCCGCGCGGCGCACGGTGATCTCGTTGCCCTCGGGCAGGGTGAGCACGTGCTCGCTGCGCGGGACGCGGGGGCCGAGCCGGGCATCGAGCTCGACCAGGGCACGGGCCCGGGCGAACTCGGTCGGCGTGAACGGAAGATAGGGCCGTTCGACGGTGATGACGCCCCCGGACGGGTCGCGCAGCCGCATCACCGTCTCCTCCAGCACTCCTTCGACGGGCGTGGTCTCACCGGTCGCCCGGCCGGTGATCGAGACGGCGGGCAGCGAGTGGATGGTGCAACGGCCGAGCAGCTGCCGCAGCGCGAGGGGGAGTTCGGCCGCATCAAGGGCGGTGCGTGTGGCGAGGCCCAGGACGCGCGTCGGGGCGTCGACCAGATCGTGTGTGTCGGCCCGCTCGATCCAGGTCGAACTGCCCCCGGCGGCGGAGATCGCCCGGCTCAGCTGTTGGGCCGGGAGCGGGGCGGGCGCGCGCAGCAGGAACTCATCGACCGTGCCCCGGGCCAGCGGGTGCGTCTGCAGGGTGAGGATGTCGACCCGGTGCTGGGCGAGCGCGCTGCACAGCGCCGCCAGGCTGCCGGGCGTGTCCCGCACCGTGGTTCGCATCCGCCACAGCACCGTGTCCTCGGGGGAGGGGGCCGGGCCCGCGGCGGTGGGCGTGCTCACCAGCGCGGTCGCCGAGGCATCGGTGTGGCGGCCCGGGACCGTGCCGTCGCCGTCTCCCTCGGCGAGGAGGCCGGTGCAGGTCGGCGGCGGGGCGTGGCTGTGCCGCCGTGCCCACCAGGTGTGGAACCCGGCTGTCAGCGCCAGGGCCACGGCCGAGGCGATCAGCAGGTACGGTCCGTCCGGCTGGTGCCCGATCAGGTTCGCGATGGCGTCGGCCACCGCGACCGCGGTGAACAGTGCGGCCAGCTCGGTCACGTCCCGCCGCCAGTGGTGGGAGCGGCGGGCAGTCTTCGCGGATGTCGTATCAGTCATGGATTCACTCTGACTGAGCGTTGTTGCCTGACCACGAACACTCTGTGACTGATGGGTTAAGTGTGGATCTAGTCCCTTATCACCCCATTCCTATCTGTTGGTGACCTGCTCGATCGCGTGCTGATCTGTGTGACTGATCCGTGTGCCTGATTGTGCCTGCCATCGCGCCGTACCGGTCGCTGCGGGCGAGCGGAACCTGCGTGTTACGCCACGATGTCCTGCGCCGTCACGTCCGTCCCGAACCCTGCTCCCAGGCGGCTTCGAGACGTGCCGCTTGACGTACCAACTGCGACGATCCGCCGCGCGCGGCCGTTTCGGCGAGCCCGGGTATCGGCTCGCCACCACCGACCGCACCACAGTGCTCCACGCACTCGGCGGCCACGGAGAGCAGGTCACTCAGCCCACGCGTGCCCTTCTTGCTTGCCAGAAGTCCCGGCAGAACGGGCAGCAGCACGGAAAGCACTGTCCGGTACGCCCCCGTGGCGGCCGCGGTACGGACGGAGTCCGCGAGCCGATTGGGCTTCACCAGCTGGTGATCGAGGAGGATCACCAGCTGCTCGCCGAGCAACGTCGTGTCCAGCCGCTGCTGAGCCGCGAGCATCAGCAGGGCGTCCACCGCCGACAGCCGGTCCTCCGGATACCGGGCACCCATCCCGTATCCCACCGCCAGGTGCGTGGCCTCGGCGGCCGGCCCACCCAGTTCTACAAGGCCGAGGAGCGGCTGGGCCGCATCCTTCAACTCATCGGTCGCACACGTCGCGATGGCCGGGAGCAGCCACGCGGCCAGTGTCTCGCTGTCCTCGGGGAGTGTCGCGGTCCAGGAATCCGGGTGCTCGTTCCCGTGGTCGCAGGTGCGGTGGCGAGGGGTGTGCGCGCTGCCCAGCCAGTGGAAGGAGCGCGGGAACTCCCGCTCGATGAAGGGGTGTTCATCGCTGGCCATCAGGACGCGCCGGGTCCAGTCGGTCGGCTGTTGTCCCACCCAACCGCGGGCGGTGGACTCCTGTCTGTCCAGATCGAACCGTTCCACGGTCGCGAGCGGCCGGCCGGCCCGCAGCCAGGCGGCCAGCCGGTCGCCCTCCGGAGTGCCGAGCCGGGCGGCTGCCGCGGCGGCCTCCTGCTGACCGCCGCGCCGTACACGCAGCAGGGCCTGCGCGAAGTCGGCTTCCCCGGGCTGGACTCCGAGCTGCTGATACGTACGCAGCCGCTCGACCAGCACCGCAGGGTCGAGCGAGCCGGTGTGCCAGGTCGGGAAGGCCAGCAGGAATGGTGTGCTGCCGGTGAGCACGGCGTCGGCGGCTTCCCACAACCGGGCCTTCATCACTCCCTTGAGCGCGGCATGGACACAGACACCGCTGCCGGTCCAGGCCGCACGCCCCTCCTGCACGGCCTGGATCGGAACCCGTCCGAGCAGCACGGCCAGGACCAGGGTGATTCCCGCCTCCGAGCGGAGCCGCATCTCGACCCTCGACTGCGATTCGTCGACGAGCCACCAACTGCCCGCCAAGGCATCCCGCAACGCCTCGGTCAACGCCGAGCGGTCGGTGTGGGCCTGGCGGACCAGCCCGTCCAGCGCCCGCTCGAATGCGGTGACATCCCGTGATGAGGCTCTCGCCAGGACCACCACCTCCTCGACGAGCTCGGGCAGCGTCGCCGGCGCCGGTTCGATACGTCGCGGGACGGGAGCGGACGGCAGGAGTTCCACGTACGGCTCCGCCGCCGACCGCTCGTCCAGCAGGTCGCCGAACACCTCGGTCGCCGCCGTACGGAGTGCCGGACCCAGCAGTGACGCCGACAGGGCGGTTTCCTCCCGAACCGCTGTGTCGACGGCGGGCAGAAACCGTGCGATGAGTTTGAGCGCCCGCTCCTGGATGTCGAGGTCCGCGTGTCCGAAGGCCTCGGCGACGACGGGCAGCAGTTCGCCGGCTTCCGATCGATCGCGGCGCAGCGTCTTGCCGATCAGCACCAGCTGGGCACGGACGAGTTTCTTCTCCGGGCGGAACAGCAGGGAACCCGAGACATCCGCCAGGGACCGCACGGGCAGTTCGCCTTGCTCGTCCAGCCGCGCGAGCACCTCCTGGGCGTGGCCGGCCACGGTGGAGATACCGTCCGCCGCCATGGCGATCCAGTCCGCCACGCGCTCCGCCTCCTCCTCTCCGGTCAGCGAGAGCTGACGCAATACGGCGAGGAAGAACCGCAGTTCGCCGGGGGTTCCGCCGCGGATCAGCCGGGCCACGCAACCGTCGACGAGCGGCGCCCGCTCCAGCGGCCCGTCGTCCGCGAGGGCGGCGAGAGCCACGTGCCATCGGCTCGGGTCGTTCGGTTCGTCGAACCAGAGCATCTGCGACGGAAGTTCCGCCACCTCGAAGAGCCGCGGCACGAGAACGGTGAGATACGGGTCCGTACGGAGGACGTCGGCCAGCGGTCGTCGCTTCTGCTGCCACTGTGAGACCGAGAGCGCCTCGGCCCAGCCCCGCACGAAGCCGTCCGTGGTGGGCACCGGGCACCGTGCGATCTTCACCAGCCCGGTGATCAGCTCATAGGAGGTCTCCGCCGTCCCGGGACGGGCCGCCAGCCGGTGGGCGACGTCACCGAGCCAGTCGGGGTCACGGTCCGCGAGAACATCGAGGAGCATCGGGAAGGGAGGCCGTGTCCAGCTCTGCAGGTCCCGGCCGCCGATCCAGGCGGCGCAGCCCGCAGCTCCCGTGTGACAGCCGGCGCCCGCGACCAGCAGGGCCTTGCGGATCTTGTCCTGTTTCTCCCAGGGCCAGCTCCGCGCCTCCTTGCGCAGCGCCTTCAACTCCGCCAGCGCCGACGTGCGTCCCGCCCGGTCCAGCTCGGACAACAGGGCAGGCACGTCCATCCTGCGCGCTTCCCGTACGGCGGTGAGCAGCTCCTTCATCGCGCACCCCCGGCGACCGGCGTACCGCGGCGGACCATCCGGACGGCCAAGGCGTGCTTGCAAGGGCCCCGCCGTCCGCGGTAATCCGCCCACCACTGGCAGGTACAGCTCAGCATTCCGTCATTCTCCCTCACCTGGTATCGGCTTTCCCCCGAGGCGACGGCCGCCATGTCTCCGTCGAGCACGACCGCACCCGAGCCGGCCAGCTGCCGGGCCGCCACCAGACGCGGATTGTGCCGCTCGGCCCGGTCGGCGTCGTAGGGCAGCTCGCGGTGGAAGTAGGATGCGTCGGCGAGGTCGTAGCCGACCCGGCCCGCCGTCCCCAGCCGGGTGAGCGCGGCCCGTACCCGTTCCACCGTGAGACCCGACTGTTCCGCGAGGTCCGCGAGATCGATCCGCGGCTCCCAGGCCAGCAGCACGGACACCAGCTCGGCGTCGGCCGCGGCATCGTCGGTGGCCAGCGCGTCGAGCACCCCGCCCTCGCCGGAGAAGCCGCGCGAGACATCGGGCGAGAGCGTCAACGTGAGGCGCATGCCCGGCAGCACCACCTCCCATGCGCTCGCGGTCGCCGCCCCGTCGGCCACCGGCCCGTACACCCGCAGCGAGGTGGCATCACGCAGCACCCGCTGCAGCACCACCAGCCGTTCGGGACCCGGCAGACACACCGACCCCGACACCGGACGCGTGGTCGGACGGAGAGCCTTCCCGGCGGGGATCACCCACTGGGCGCCCCGCGAGGCATTCCCGGCCGAACGCGGCAGCGAACGCAGGAACCGGACGGCCTCGGCCGCCGGCAGCTCGGCCCGCAGATCGAAACCCGCGGACACCACCTGCGCCTCGGCGAAGCCGCGGAGCCACCGGTCGGGCAGGGGCACCTTCTTCTCCACGACCGGACCGTCCAGCGTGGTGACGGCCATCTCGTCCGGGCCGACCCGCATGTGCAGCGGATCGTCCCCCGTTATCCGCGAGAGCGCCTCCCGCAGCGGATTGTTGACATCCACATTCGTGGTGCCATGGTCCGTGCGTGCACCGTCCAGACCCTCCTGGAGCACATCGAGGCGTGCGTACACCCCGCAGCAGCCGGAGAACGACTCAAAACGCAGACGGTCGCCGTTGCCCGTCACCACCGGGTCGAGGGACGAGGGCAGGGCGCGCCGGTAGTAACGCGCGGATGCCACGTCCGCCACGGCCAGCAGACCTCGGGCGGCGATCCTCGGCGATGTGAGGAAGCCGGCGAAGAACCGGGGGTGGGACTCGGCGCCCCGCGGCGTGAGACCACCGGCGGTCTCCAGGCCGAGGAGCTGCCCCGCCTGTGAGGAATCCAGGGCGGACGGGCGTGAGTAGGCCAATGCCTGAACGGATCGGGTCATGGAAAAACCGTAGATCCCACCACTGACAATCGGCTTCCGACCATGGCCCGGGGCCGATCGCCGGGCGCCGGTTCACTGACCGACGCGCCCCGGCTGCAGCACCTTGCTGAACAGTACGGAACCGCCCTGCGCCCGCAGCCGAACGGTCAACTCGCCGCTGTCGCCGTCGATGTCGACTTCCCCGAAGTACTGCGGCGACTCCATCGGTGACACGTTCGCCCGGTCGGGCGCCCGCACGAAGACCCGGTCGGGACCGAACGTCGCGTCGAGCGCGTTCGCCTGGAACTGACCCGCGGCCAGCGGCCCCGACACGAATTCCCAGAACGGCGCGAAGTCCTTGAACACCGCACGCTCGGGCTCGTAGTGCTGCGCCGACGTGTAGTGCACATCCGCCGTCAGCCAGACCGTGCCGGTGATCCGGCGGTGCTTGATGTACCGCAGCAGTTCCGCGATCTGCAGCTCACGACCGAGCGGTGCTCCGGGATCGCCCTGCGCCACCGCCTCGAAGTCCGTCGCCCCGTCGGTCACCACCAGTCCCAGCGGCATGTCCGCGGCGATCACCTTCCACACCGCGCGGGACCGGGACAGCTCGTGCTTGAGCCACCTGAGCTGCTCGGCACCGAGGATGCCCGTCGCGTCGTCGGGCTGTCGGCCGGGGGAGTTGGCATTGCGGAAGGACCGCATGTCGAGGACGAACACATCGAGCAGCGGACCGTGTCGCACCACGCGGTGCATCCGGCCCTCCCCGGACGCGGCATGCAGCGTGGACACCGGGAAGTACTCGCGGAACGCCCGCATCGAACGGGCCGCCAGCACATCCACGTTCTTCTCGGTGTAACGGGCGTCGCCGAGGATCTGCCCGGGATACCAGTTGTTGCGCACCTCGTGGTCGTCCCACTGAACGATCGAAGGCACCTGGGCGTTGAACTCACGGAGGTTGCGATCGAGCAGGTTGTAACGGAAGTTCCCGCGGTACTCGGCAAGGGTTTCGGCGACCTTCGCCTTCTCTTCGGTGGTGACATTGCGCCAGACCCGTCCGTCGGGCAGCGTCACGCTCGGCTCGATCACGCCGTCCGCGTAGATGTTGTCACCGCTGCAGAGGAAGAAGTCCGGATCGAGGCGGCGCATCTCGTCGTACACCACATAGCCGCCGATGTCCGGGTTGATGCCCCAGCCCTGCCCCGCGATGTCGCCCGACCACAGGAAGCGCACCCCGTCCCGGCGCCGGGCCGGCGCCGTCCGGAAGGTTCCGTACACCGGCTCCCCGGTACGGCGGGGGTCCTGGGGGTCGGTGAGTGTCACGCGGTAGTGCACCTGCTCGCCCGGCGGCAGCCCGTACAGCGGAGTCGTCCCGGTGAAGTCGGTGCCGGAACCGACGAGCGGACCGTGCCATGTGTGGGCCCGCCGGAAGGACTCCGTCGCCGACGTCTCCACGATCATCCGGGCCGGCCGGTCCGCCCGCACCCAGACCAGCGCGGATGACGAGGTGACATCGCCCACCTGCACACCCCACGCCGCGCGCGGCCGGCCGGACAGTGCGAAGGCGGGGGCCGCGGTGCCCACCGCGGGGAGTGTGAGCGCGGCCGACGCGGCGAGGGAACCGCGCAGCACACTGCGGCGATCGGGGGACGGAATTCGCGGACGGTACGACATCGAGGCGCCTCCGGGGCAGTGGTCAGCGGGACGAACGGGTGGCTGGTCGAGCGACCCCACCCTTGTGCCCGTCGGCGGCGCGCACACCAACCTCAGATGAACACCCGGCCCCGGCCTCCGTCGGTGGCCGGTCGGTCCGTGCCCTGTCGCCCGGGGTGCGGATCCGGCGACCGGCGCGGTGTCAGCGACTGGTGTCGAGAATGACGCGCGCCACGAGTGCGGGATCGTCGTTCATCGGCACATGACCGCAGCCCGGCAGCCGGACCAGCCGGGCGTCGGGGATGGTGTGCTTGGCCCTGATTCCCTGCCGGCGCAGCAGGATCCGGTCCCGGCTGCCCCAGGCGACGGTCACGGGCAACCCCGGCACATCGTCGGTGAACGCGGTATTCCCCCCGGTGGCAAGCGTCTGATGGAAACCGGTCGCCTCGCGCAGGGCGATGGTCTCCGCGACGACGGCATCGGGCGAACGGCGGCCGGGCCGGGCGTAGATGGTGCTGGTCAGTGCCGTGCGCCCGGCCGCGCTGTGCGAGAGCCGCTCGATCAACGGGACCGGTATCGACAACGCGGCCCGCCGCATGGCCCGCAGCGTTACGAATGCGTAGCGTCGCTCGCTCTCGGTCCAGAAACCGGCGGGCGAGAGCGCCGTCACCGACCGCACGAGCTTTTCCCGGCCGAGCTCCAGCGCGAGCAGACCACCGAGCGAATTGCCCGCCGCATGCGGCCGGTCCAGACCGATCTCCGCGCAGAAGGTGCTGAGCACCCTGACCACGGTCGGCAGGTCGTACAGCAGTCCGTCGGGCAGTTCCGGCGAGACGCCGAAGCCGGGGAGATCGACGGCTATCACATCCCGCTCGACGGCGAGCACGGACAGCACAGGGTCCCAGGCCTGACGGTGATGGCCGATGCCGTGAAGCAGGAGCAGCGGCTCGCCGGCCCCGGTCCGTTCATACGCCACGGACACGGTCCGGGGCCCTTGCAGTGAGTCGACGCTGAACGAGACCGTGGTGGCCATGCTGGTGCTCCCGGGGTGATCCGGCATGAAGGGGCCATGCCTGAAGGCGGCTTAGACGTCTCGTCAATAACAATTACCGTTCAGTAGCCTGCAGTTCAAGAGGGGTAGGCGATTCACGCTGGACAGGGTGGGGCGGGTCGGCTGGGATGGAGGGGTGACAGCCGACACCGCGACCGATGTCTTCGAGAGCCACCGTCCCGTGCTCACCGGCGTTGCCTATCGCATGCTGGGCCGGATTGCCGATGCCGAGGACGTGGTGCAGGAGGCCTGGCTTCGCTGGTCTTCCGTATCCCGGGAGGACGTACGGGAGCCGCGCGCCTTTCTCGTGAGGATCATCACCCGCCTCGCCATCGACCGGTTGCGACAGGCGCAGTCGCGACGTGAGACGTACGTCGGGCCGTGGCTGCCGGAGCCGGTAGTCACCGATTTCGGACCGGCCGTGCCCGACACCGCGGAGCAGGCTGTCCTGGCCGATTCCGTGTCGGTCGCCGTGCTCGTCGTCCTGGAGTCCCTGTCGCCGCTGGAGCGAGCCGTCTTCGTGCTGCGCGAGGCATTCGGCTTTCCGTACGCGGAGATCGCCGCCACTCTGGACCGGACCGAGGCCGCGGTGCGCCAGCTGGCGGGGCGGGCGCGGCACCATGTGGAGGAGCGCAAACCGCGCTACGACGTCGACCCGGCACACCGCCGTGACCTCACCGAGCGATTCCTCGCAGCGGCGGCGGGTGGCGACATCGAGGAGCTGCTGGTCCTGCTCGCACCCGACGTGCGGCTCGTCGGGGACAGCGGCGGAAAGTCCAGGGCGCCGCTGCGGGTCATCGAGAGTGCCGACAAGGTCGGCCGCTTCGTTTTCGCCGTCGCCCACGATCAGGTCGGGGACCTCGACTTCCGGTTGCTGGAGCTCAACGGCGGACCGGGTCTGCTGGTGTTCCTGGGTGGAAAGGTCGACTCGGTCGTTCAGCTGGACGTCGAGGACGGGCTTATCCAGTGCGTATATGTCATGCGGAATCCTGACAAGCTCACTCGCTTCATCGACTTCGACTTCCCGGAGGCGTAGCGGGGCCCTGGCCGCCGGTCGCACGTTCGACCGGCGTCGGTGACTCCGGTTGTTCGGGTTCCCGCGCCGCCCCTGTCCGAAGCCTGTCCGAAGCCCCGCGTCCTGCTGGTCGGCCGCGGGGCTCTGTGCTGCGCGCGCCTCACGGCACTACGAACGTCCTGTGAACGCTCTGCGGCAGAGACCCGTTTCGCTGCGTGACGGACCGAGGATTGGTCTTGACCAAGGGTGTGTACCGTCCTATGGTCTCAACGTTAAGACAGGAACCTTTAATAAATAACGTCGCGGAATAGACGCTGGGTGATTGCGGAGGACAGGGTGGGGACCACGCAGCTGGAAACGGTGCAGGAGCCGAAGTACTGGCACCTCAAGACCGTGCTCAGTGAGGCACTCGACTCGGACTTTGCGGTGGGGGAGATCCTGCCCAACGAACGCGAGCTCGCCGCTCGCTTCGGAGTCGCCCGAGCCACGCTCCGGCAGGCTCTGGAACAGCTCGAACTCGAAGGAAGGCTGCAGCGTCGGCGAGGCGTCGGGACCACCGTCGCCCCGCCGCGCGTCGGGGTCGCCGTCTCCACGGCACAGCGGGACTGGTCCGGCGGCGGTGCGGCAGAGGCCTGGCAGCCGGTGGACTGCTCGACGGCCGTCCCGCCGTCGTCAGTGGTGGCCGTGCTCGACGTGGAAGCCGACGAGGCAGTGCACATCGTGCGCCGGATACGGGTGACCCACGGACAGACGGTCGCGGCGGAGCTCCTGTACATCCCGTCGTCGTCCGTGCCCGAACTCTCCGCGATCGACGCCCCGTCCGGGCCGGCCCGGGCCCGTCGTGTCCTGCGCGAACTGCACCGTCTCGACCTCGACGGTCAGGACCGGTCGGTGGAGCTCGGCTCGGCACGGGTGGACGACGCCAAGGAGCTCGACCGGCTTCCCGGCGCCCCCGTGCTAGTCGTCACCACCCGCTACCTCGTGGCGGGCGGCACCGCTGCGCTCTCCGTTGCCACGTACCGGGCCGACACCTGCCGGCTCACCTTCGGTGACTCGGGCGACCTGGAGATCAGCCACCACGGCCAGGAGCGCCAGGCCTCCTGAGTACGGCCGGCTCCGCCGGTTCCTCGTCGGCACGCACGGCCCGTCGCACTCAGCGGCGGGCCGTCACCGTTCCCTCCACCGCGAAGAGCTGCTCCTCGACGTGGTCGAGAGCCAGCCGCAGGGCACCGGTGGCGACCGCCGCCTCACCGAGCAGCGACAGCGTGACCCGTGGCGGCCGAAGACAGTAGCGGGCCAGTTCGCTACGGAGCGGATCGAGCACATCGTCCAGCCCGGTGGCCCAGCCACCCACCACCACGAGCTCGGGGTCCAGCGCCAGAACCAGCGCCGCGACATCGTGCACCAGGCGCTGAATGAACCGCTCGACCGCCGCCTGCGCCCGGACATCGCCGTGCCGTGCCTCCGCGAACACAACGGCGACCGCGGGCTCGTCCAACGGATCCAGCGGAGTGTCCGTCGTGGACAGAAGCCGCTCCGGAGTCACCTCGCGGCCGAGCAGATGCAGCGCGCCGATCTCGCCCGCGGCGCCGCCGAAACCGCGGTGCAGCCGCCCGCCGATCAGCGAACCGGCGCCCGGGCTGAGCCCCGCCAGGACGAACACGATGTCGTCGGACTCGGTGGCCGCACCCTTCCAGTGCTCCGCGACCGCCGCAGCATTGGCGTCGTTCTCCACCAGGACGGGGCAGCGGAAGGAGCGCCTCAGCCGCTCACCCAGCGCGAGACCCGTCCAGCCCGGCAGCGCGGTCCCCAGCCGAACCGTCCCGTCGGCCTCCACGATGCCAGGACTGCCGACCCCTACCGCACGGAGACTGCTTCTGGCCACACCCGTCCGCCGCAGGAGGTCGGCCACCACGGCCCTGACCTTGTCGAGCCGGTCATCGGCGCAGGCGGTCTCCGACACCTCGCGGGCACCCGCGCCGATGATCCGGCCGTCCAGCCCCGACAGCAGCGCGGAGACACGATGCGGGCCGATCTCGATGCCGAGCAGATGGCCGGCCTCGGCGCGGAACCGGAACCGGCGGGCCGGCCGCCCCTGGCGTCGGGTCTCACCCCCGTCGGGAACCGACTCGACGACCAGACCGGCCTCGAAGAGCCCCTCCATGACACCCTCGACCGTCGGACGGGACAGTCCGGTGATCCGGGTCAGGTCCGTCAGAGTCGGGGAGTCGGCGCCACGCAGAGCGTGCAGCACCACCGCGGAATTGATGCGTCGCAACAGCGACGGATCCCCACCGGTCAGCCGGCCCACGGTGTGTCCTCCCAGCTCGAACGCATGTCAGGCGGATGGTACTCGTTGCCCAGGTGCGGGGCGACCGTGGGCTGCAGTGGGTTTTCACCGGGCAGGGCCTTCAGCCCGGAGCGACGAACCCGGATTCGTACGCCGCGATCACCGCCTGGGTACGGTCCCGCGCACCCAACTTGGTCAGTACGGCACTGACATGGGTCTTCACCGTCTCGACGCCGACCACGAGTTTGGCAGCGATCTCGGCGTTCGACAGGCCACGGGCCATCAGCCGGAGGACCGCGGATTCCCGCTCGGTGAGCGCTGTCCGGTCCATGGCCGCTCGCGCCTTGCTCGTCCCGTACTCGGCGGCGAGCTGCCGGACCGCCGCCGGGAAGAGCAGCGACTCACCCTCGGCGACCAGACGCACCGCATGCACGATCTCGGCGGGCCGGGCACGTTTGAGGAGAAAGCCGTCCGCACCGGCACGCAGCGCCTCATAGACGTACTCGTCGTTCTCGAATGTGGTCACCACCAGGATCTTCGGCGGATCCGGCACTGTGCGCAGCACCACCCGTGTGGCCTCGATACCGTCCATCAACGGCATCCTGACATCCATGGCCACCACATCGGGGCGCAGCTGATGCAGCAGTGGGATCACGGCGGCACCGTCGCCCGCCTCACCCACCACCTCGATATCGGGCTGAGCCTCGAGGACCGCGCGCAGCCCCGCGCGGACGAGGGGTTCGTCGTCGACCAGAAGTACGCTAACCGGCATCGGGTCAGCCTAGGCCGTTCAACGGAAGACTCGCGTGCACTCGCCACTCTCCCTCGTGCGGCCCCGTCTTGGCCTTGCCACCCAGCAGCGCAGCCCGCTCCCGGATTCCCCGCAGCCCGCTCCCGCCGCCCTGCACAGCTGTCGAATCGGTGAGCGGATTGGTGACCTCCAACTCCAGTCGGCCGTGGGCGACAGTGATCCGTACACGGACGGGAACCGCTCCCGAATGACGCAGCACATTGGTGAGGGACTCCTGAAGGATGCGATACCCCTCGCGGGACACCGCGCCCGGAACCTGCTCCAGCGGACCTGACACGGCCGCGTCGATCTTCGCACCCGAACCGCGCGCCGAGTCCAGGAGCCGGTCCGCTTCCACGAGTGTCGGCCGCTGCCCCACTGGTGTGCCCGATTCGCGCAGCACCCGAAGAACCCGCTCCAGATCGTCGAGCGCGTCCCGGCCCGTCTCCTCGATCGCGGTCAGTGCCCGTTCGGTGAACTCGGGGTCGTGCACCGCCCGGGCCGCGCCGGCCTGCACGACCGCGACCGTCAACGCGTGTCCGATCGAGTCGTGCAGCTCGCGTGCGATGCGGTTGCGCTCCAGCAACTGCTCGGTACGTTCCTCCAGAGCGGTCAACCGCTGCACTGGCGAGGGACCGAGAAGCCGTTGGGCGCTCGCGTTGATCAAGTTGCCGCTGATCACGACGATGGCGAGCAGCACCAGGAGGGGCAGGGGGGCGAGCAAGACATACCACCAGTGCGGCTCCACCCCGCGGACCAGCCAGGCATTGCTCGGACCGTTGCCGAAAGCGGTGAGGACGAGGTCCACCGCAGTTGCCGACAGCCACACCGTCGCGTACCCCACGGGAACGGCGAGCACCATTCGTATCTCCAGCCACAACACGGTTCTCCAGCGATCACCCCAAGTGGCCGCACTGGTCGCGGAGATGGCGGCATCAGCTGTGCCTCGCTCTTCCGGGGCGAGCAGAAGCTGTGCCTGCACCCCCTCGGCGAGCCGCATACCGGGGACCAAGCCGACCGGTACGGCGAAGACCATGGGCGCCCATGGGGAATTTGGCGAGATGAACATCCACACGCTGTAGCCCGCACCCGGGATGAGGATATGCAGCCACCGGGTGTAGGTGACAGATGCGGCGAGCGGGCGCAGTAGGCGGAACATGCTGCCATCGTGTCAGTCCGCACGGGCGCGGCGGCTCCCCCGAGCGAGGGAGATGATCCCCACCCGCGGGGGAGGCGAGGCACCCGGCGTGGCCGCGAGGCTGAGGACATGACCAGCATCGACGTCCATGAGCTCACCAAGGCATACGGCACGACCCGTGCCGTGGACAACCTCACGTTCAGTGTGCGACCCGGGCGCGTCACCGGCTTTCTCGGCCCCAACGGCGCAGGCAAGTCCACCACCATGCGACTCGTTCTCGGCCTCGACCGGCCCACCGGCGGCAAGGCCACGATCGGCGGGCAGTTCTATGCCACGCTCGACGATCCGCTGCGTCGGGTGGGCGCCTTGCTGGACGCCCAGGCCGCCCATGGCTCGCGCACCGCGCGGAACCACCTGCTCGCCCTGGCGGTCAGTAACGGCCTCGGTGCGCGCAGAGTCGAGGAGGTCCTGGAGGAGGCGGGCCTCGGCGAGGTCGGCGGAGCCCGGATCAAGACCTTCTCACTCGGGATGCGACAGCGGCTGGGCATAGCGGCCGCCCTGCTGGGCGATCCGGAGGTCGTGATGCTGGACGAGCCGTCGAACGGCCTCGATCCGGAAGGCATCATCTGGATCCGGGAGCTGATGAAACGGCTCGCCCGCGAGGGACGCACAGTCCTGGTCTCCAGTCATCTGATGAACGAGACCTCGTCGTTCGCCGATCACCTCGTGATCCTCGGCCGGGGCCGACTCCTCGCCGACCTGCCGATGCAGGACTTCCTGGATTCCCGCAGCAGGCCCCGCGCACGGGTGCGCACCACCGAATCCACGCGGCTGCGCGATGTCCTGATCCGCAAGGGATACGACCCCGCGCGGGATGACGACGGCTGCTGGACCGTCGAGGGTGCGAGGGCCGGGGAGATCGGCGCGATAGCCGCCACCGAAGGCATTCCTGTCCTCGAACTCACCGACGAACAGGCCACGCTGGAACAGGCCTACCTCGACCTCACAGCAGACGCCACGGAATTCGCATCGGCGTCGACCTCATCCGCCAACCGTCAGGAGGCCTGACCATGTCGACCACCGCAGTGCTGCGTTCCGAGTGGATCAAGATCAGATCGGTCCGGTCCGTCGCGGGATCCTTGATAGCCGTCCTCGTCGTGACACTCGCCATCACCTTGCTCGCCTTCTCCACCGTCGGCCAGGCCGAGGCGAACAATGCCGATGCCGAGCCGGTCTTCGACGCCTTTTACGCACTGAACTTCGGCCAGATCGCGGCCATCAGCTTCGGGGCGACCGCGATCTCCTCCGAGTACCTCAACGGAGCTCTGCGGATTTCGCTCGCCGCTGTACCGCGCCGCAACCTCTTCTACGCTGCCAAGATCGGGCTCCTCGGGGCGCTGGCACTTGCCGTCGGCCTCGTCACCAGCTTCAGCGCTTTCCTCGTGGGACAGCTGTTCATGGGGAAGTACGCGATCGGCCTGGGCGAGCCGGGAGCTCTGCGGGCAGCCTTCGGGGGCGGGATATATCTGGCGCTGATGGCCCTGTTCGCGGCCGGATTGACAGTGGTGCTGCGCAGCGCGGTAGCTGTACTCAGCCTACTCATCCCGTTCGTGCTCATCGTCTCCTTCGTGGTCGGTGACGTCGCAGGTGGTGCCGCGCAATATCTGCCGGACCGGGCGGGACAGTTGGTGCTTCACCAGAACCCCGAAGGAAGCCTCGGACCGTGGGGCGGACTCGCGGTGACAGCGGCTTGGGCGGCAGCCGCACTCCTGGCAGGCTGGTGGGCGCTCCGGCGCAGGGACGCGTAGCCAGCTGTCACGATTTCCATACGGATCAGGACGGCTGAAAGCGCATCAAAGCTCATGGCAAGGAGCGGCTTGTCAGTGCTGGGCGGTTTACTGGCGGCATGACCACCGCACATCACCTCCGCCTCATCGACGAGATGCGCACCTCGGACTTTCCCACGGAGCGTATCCGGTCAGGCTCGGGAGTCAGCGGGCCCGGCTATCACACGGCATCCTTGCACGCCGATGTCGATCACTGGGACGACGACGCTGTGCGGCGGCTGGAGCACCGGGCGCAGTGCCTTGCAGAGCATGACGCATTGCTGACGCTGCTCACCGGTCGCTGGGGTGAGCCGCAGATGATCAGCCTCTGGAGTGCGCAGGAGCGGATGACCGCCGGTGAGGAGATACCGGAGGCATGGGCCGATACGGTTGCGGGCTGCGAGTTTCTTCAGCTCTGGAGCATCGAGGACCGATGGATCGCCATCGGTCTCTATCTGGAGGAGGAAGGACCGGGGTGTGAGCTGAATGTCGTGGTGACGGAGATCGACCCGCCGTGACATGAGCAGGCTGCTGTCGGCCGGACGGGCCCGGATCCGCCTCTGGTGGCGGTCGGTCCGGGGCTCGGACACCGTTCGCTGCGCGGCGGGCCGATTGCCCGCCGTCTACGACGGGTGCAGCCGGCCGGCGATTGGGCAGTGGGCCGGGCTGGTGGTTGGGGGTGGGGGCGGCGCTCGCCCGGCTCCTGGGCTCGGGTTGGCAGCGGCCGTGGTGCCGGGAACGGGTGATGGCCATCGGCGCCGAGCCCGGACCACGGTGCCGGTACGTGGCATTCGGCGCCGAGCCCGGATCATGACTGCCGGTACGCGGCCATGAGTGCCGAGCCATTGCGTAACTGTCGGGGAGTGTGTAGGCGCCGGGGCGTCAGGACTTGTCGGTGGGGACGGTGGCGTTGTTGTCGACGTGGGCGAGGAGGCGTCCGTACTCCTCCGCCATCGTCTGAGCGGTCCAGTGGGCGTTCAGACCGCTGGGGTTGGGCAGGGCCCAGACGCGGGCGCCGCCGATCGTGTGGTCCTGCGGACCGATCCGGGCGGTACGCCTGCCGAAGGCCGTGCGGTAGGCGGTGACCCCTACGACCGCCAGCCACCGTGGTCGCAGCAGTTCGACCTTGGCTGCCAGGAGCCGTCCGCCCTCGCGGAATTCCTCGGCGGACAGCTCGTCCGCCCGGGCGGTGGCCCGGGCGACCACATTGGTGATGCCAAGGCCGTAGCGAAGCAGTTCGGTCTGTTCGGCCGGCTTCAACTGCCTGGGCGTGAAGCCCGACCGATGGAGTACCGGCCAGAAGCGGTTGCCGGGGTGCGCGAAGTGGTGGCCCGTCGCCCCCGTCATCAGGCTCGGGTTGATACCGCAGAACAGCACACGCAGGCCGCCCGCGACCACATCGGGAACGGTGCGGTCGCGGGCGGCCTGGAGCTCTTCGGGCGTCATCCGGCTGGGGGCGTGGCCGTCAGAGGATGGAGCCCGGTGTGTACGCGGCGGCCTCGGGGTGCTGCTTGGCGATCTCCTCGATGCGGGAGATCAGCGCGGTGACCTGGTCGCCCGCGGCCCCGGTGAAGGAGAGCTTGTCGGCCATCAGAGCGTCGAGCTGGGCACGGTCGAGCGGGATGCGATCGTCGGCGGCCAGCTTGTCGAGCAGCTCGTTGCGTTCGGCGCCCTGCTCGCGCATGGCCAGGGCCGAGGCGACCGCGTTCTCCTTGATCGCCTCGTGGGCGACCTCACGGCCGACACCCGCGCGCACCGCGCCCATCAGGACCTTGGTAGTGGCGAGGAACGGGAGGTAGCGGTCCAGCTCACGGGCGACGACGGCCGGGAACGCCCCGAACTCGTCGAGCACGGTCAGGAAGGTCTCCAGCAGACCGTCGAACGCGAAGAAGGCGTCCGGCAGCGCCACCCGGCGGACCACGGAACAGGACACGTCGCCCTCGTTCCACTGGTCGCCGGCCAGCTCGCCGGTCATCGACGCGTAGCCGCGCAGGATCACCATCAGGCCGTTGACGCGCTCGCAGGATCGGGTGTTCATCTTGTGCGGCATCGCGGACGAGCCGACCTGACCCGGCTTGAAGCCCTCGGTCACCAGCTCGTGCCCGGCCATCAGGCGGATCGTCTTGGCGACCGACGAGGGCGCCGCGGCCAGCTGGACCAGCGCGGTCACCACGTCGTAGTCGAGCGAGCGCGGGTAGACCTGGCCGACCGATGTGAAGGCCTGGGCGAAACCGAGGTGCGCGGCGATCCGCTGTTCGAGGTCGGCGAGCTTCCCGGCGTCGCCGCCCAGCAGGTCGAGCATGTCCTGCGCCGTACCGACGGGGCCCTTGATGCCCCGCAGCGGGTAGCGGCCCAGCAGGTCCTCGAGCCGACCGTACGCCACCAGGAGCTCGTCGGCCGCGGTCGCGAAGCGCTTGCCGAGCGTGGTCGCCTGCGCGGCGACGTTGTGGGAGCGGCCGGCCATGACCAGCTCGCGGTACTCGCCCGCCAGCTTGCCGAGCCGGGCCAGCACAGCCACCGTGCGGTCGCGCATCAGCTCCAGAGAGAGCCGGATCTGGAGCTGCTCGACGTTCTCCGTGAGGTCCCGGGACGTCATGCCCTTGTGGACCTGCTCGTGGCCGGCGAGGGCGTTGAACTCCTCGATCCGGGCCTTGACGTCGTGCCGGGTGACCTTCTCGCGCTCGGCGATGGAGGCCAGGTCGACCTGGTCGATGACACGTTCGTAATCGGCGAGCGCGGCGTCCGGCACCTCGATCCCGAGGTCCTTCTGAGCGCGCAGCACCGCCAGCCACAGCTGGCGTTCCAGCTTCACCTTCTGCTCGGGGGACCAGAGGACGGCCAGCTCCGTGGAGGCATAGCGGCCGGCCAGGACATTGGGGATGCGAGGCTTCGCAGACACAGCAGTCACGTGTCCTGAGTTTACCTGTCGTCCTCGGCGGTTCGTGAGCGCCCACAAAATGGATAAGGTCCAGGTCAGAGGCTCCTGGACGGCGACGGCCTCGGCTGGCCCGCGGACCACCTGCGGCCCGGTCCGCCTCACCCGCCCGGCTCGGTGCGCCGGACGCACCGAGCACCCGGTCGAGTGCCGGGTCGACCTCGCCCACGTCGGCGGCGAGGGCGTCATGACCCACGATGCGGCGAACCGCTCCACCCTGCGGAGCTGGTGCAGTACCCGTACGGTCAGTGCGCCCGCCGGTACGTGGATCTCTACGTTGAGCCGTTCGGGTTCGCCCGGACACCGGCGTCGGCCGAGCCGTGCGCGCCGGCCGCGGCGCTCGTCGAGCACGCCGCGCAGCTGGTGGCCCTCGCTCGCCATCTCAGCACCCTGCGCGCGGCCGAGGGAATCAGGGAAGCGGACCGACGCGGTCGCCGCTCGCACGGCCGCGGCCGTGAGCGTCGTCCTCGCCGGTGTCGGATTCCGGTAGAGCGCGTGAGACGACGAAGCCCCGCCGGATATCCGGCGGGGCTTCGTGGCGCGGCGGGCTGCGACGGCGTGCAGCGTCCGGCGCGGGCACCGTTGCATTCCGGCTCTCCGCTTTTGAGCACGCGGAGCAACGATGTGGTGACGACACGTGTGGTGCGGCCGATGCGACGGCGTCTCCTCCCTCGCCGGCGTAGCGGCGGGCCGGTGGCCCGGCGACCGGCCCGCGCGCTGTGTCACGTCCCGAGAAGTCGGACCGGGGCCCTGCGCCACCGGTCACCGGCACCGAATGCGCCCCGCTACCCCGCTGCCAGGAGCGCCGACGGTGCTGGGAATCAACGGAGCCCGTAGTAGAGGGAGTTGTGTGCGGTGTCCGGCAGGTACAGCACATCGTTTCCGTCCGAGTCCCGCCGCACCGCGAGCCGGTCCGCGCTCACGCCCGGCGCGGCGGACTGCGCGGTCCAGGCCCCGTCCGCCGACTGCGTCGCGGCGAAGACCCGGTCGGTGCCGGAGCCGGTGACGTAGTAGATCCGCTTGGTGTCCGTCTCGTCCCAGGTGATGCCCAGTGCCGCGGCCGTCTGGCCACCGGCGTACACGGTCTTGCTGACCCAGTCGCTGCCGCTCGGGTAGGCGTAGTACACGCGGAAGTTGCCGCCGCTGTCGGTCGAGCGGTAGCGGTAGGCGACCTTCGGGGTGGAGCCGTCGAGGGTGAGCTTGGCGCTCTGCACCGCCGGACCCGTGTAGGTGTTGTCGCTGCTCCACACCTCATCCGCGGTGAGGTCCTGGATCACGTCGGACGTGCCGGGTGTCACCGGGGTGGTGGCGGCCGCGCCCGCGCTGTCCGCGAAGGCGCCCGTCGACGGGTCGTAGCGCAGGTAGGAGAGCTGGTGCCGGAACGCGCTCGACGGGGCCTTGGACCACTCGTACAGGATGTGCACGCGCCCGGCGGCGTCCACCGTCAGGTCGTCGGGGTACACGGCGCGGTTCAGCGCGCCGGCGAAGGTGGCGACCACGCTCCAGCGCGCGGCGGCGTTGTCCCAGCGGTACAGCTTGCCGGGACGCTGGTCGGTGCCGGCACCGACGCGGGCGGCCAGGAACAGATCGCCGTTCGGTGCGGTGGTCACAACCGGGTAGGTGATGCCCTCGCCCTGGTCGGGCAGTTCGGCCGCGTGGTCGGTGACGTCCCCGCCGGCGGCTTCGGTGCGGAAGTAACGCCAGGCGTTGGCGTGCATGGAGGCGAACACATGCAGGCGGCCGCTGCCGTCGCGCGCGACGGACGGCTGGTTGTGACCGTTGTCGTCGGCGAACTCGGCCTGCTGCCCGCTCTTGTCGAGCAGCGGCAGACGGCTCCAGACCCCGTCCGGGTCGCGCCGCGCGATGGCCGGGCGGTGCGTGGCGGCCGTCGAGCCGGGCTCGTTGAAGGCGAAGTACGTGTACTGACCGCGGCCCTTGTACGTGGCGACCGGCGTCCACCAGGCGGCCTGGTTCGACGAGTCCATCGTGTACGGAACCTTCTCGATCACCGTTGCCGCGGCTGCCGTGAGGTCCGCGCTGTCGGCCTGGGCGGCCGGGACGAGCGTGAGCAGGGCGGCCAGGGCCGCTGCCGAGGCGGCATACGCGCGTGCCGTGGGACGTCGCAAGGCGAACTCCTTCGCGGGCGTGATGGTGAGGCGGACGGGAGCGGCCCCGCAGGTCGGTCCACCGCTCTGCCGCGCCGGAAACTTACAACAGATCCCAGATCGTGAATAGAGATTGCGCAATGCGGATCTGAATTACGTGTTGGGGAAAAGGTGTGCAGCATGGCAAGGGCCCGGTGAAGGCTGTTCTGCCTTCACTGGGCCCCGACCGCCGCGCGCCGGCTCAGCGCTTGATGAGATCGGTGACCTCCTCGGCGGCCTTCTTCATCGCGTCCTTCGGCTTCGACTTGCCGACCAGGACGGCCTGGACCTGCTTGGCCACGGCTTCCTCGATCTGGGCGTTCTGCGCGAACTGCCAGAACGGGCTGCCGGTCGCCGTATCGGTGATCTTCTCGGTCCACTCGGTGGTGAAGGTGTCCTTCGCGACCTTCGGGTCGGCCAGGCCCGCCGTGGTGGACGGCGGCAGGGCGCGGGAGGCGAAGTACTCGGTGGTGGTGGCGAGGTCGGAGGTGGTGTGCAGCGCGAACTCCGTCGCCGCGTCCTGCCCCTTGCCCTTGACGATCGCGATCACACCGCCCCACAGCAGCGCCTGCGGTGTGTCACCGGAGCGCAGCACCGGCCGCTTCATCGGTTGCATCGCGTCGGCCAGCGTCTTGTCCTTGGACTGGGCCGCTGTCACGCCCTTGCCGACGATGGCGTCGTCGTAGAAGGCGGCCTTGCCCTGCCCGAACAGGGCACGCGCGTCGAAGCGGTCCACGTCCGCGGCGATCAGCTTCTCGTCGTGCAGCTTCTTGTACCAGGTGACCGCGTCGATGGAGGCGTCGTCGCCGATGGTCACCTTGCTGTCCTCCAGGAGCGTGCAGCCGAAGGTCTGCATCCACGGGAAGATGTCCTTGAGCTGCGCGACCTTGGTGGCCGCGGCGTAGGGCACGACACCGCCGCCGAGCCCCTTCAGCTCCCGCAGCGCGTCCTCGAACTCCTCGATGGTGGTGGGGTGCTTCTTGATGCCGGCCTTCTCCAGGAGCTTGGAGTTGGCGATCACGCCGATCGAGCCGGTGTTCCATGGCAGGCCGTACTGCTTGCCGTCGTACATGCCGCTGTCCAGCGCCACGTTCGTGTAGCCGCCCTTCAGGGCCACGGAATTGAGATCGGCGAGCTTGCCCATCTGCGCCACCGCGGCGAGCCAGGCGATGTCGAGGTGCACCGCGCCGGTCGTCTCCCCGCCACCGAGCTTGAGGGTGAGCTGGCTCAGGTACTCGTTGTACGGGTACGAGACCGCGCGGATCTTGGAGCCCTTGTCCTTCTCCCACGCCGCGATGATCTTCTCGATCGAGGGCTTGGCGGCCTCCTCGTTGAGCGACCAGGAGGTGAAGTCGAAGTTCTTGGACTTCGTGTCGCCGCCGTTGGAGGAGGTGCCGGCGCCGGACGGTGCGCAGGCGCCGAGCACGCCGGCGCCGGCCACACCGAGCGCGCCGATGCCGAACATGCGCAGTGCGCCGCGCCGGCTGATGCCAGAGGTGGTCATGGTGTCTCCATGGGGGAGTGGGCGGAAGGGGAAGTGCGTGGGGGAGGGTGCGGGCGGATCCCGCGGGCTCAGCTCTTGACCGAGCCGGCGGTCATGCCGCCGACGAGGTAGCGCTGCAGGAACATGAAGGCGACGACCACCGGCACGGAAACCACCAGCGAGGCGGCCATCAGCTCCGGCCAGGCGGTCTGGAACTCACCGATGTAGGTGGAGACGAGGCCGGGCGGCAGGGTCTGCTTCTCCTTGTCGGCCAGCGTCACAGCGAAGATGAAGTCGTTCCAGCCGCGGACGAAGGCGAACAGCCCCGCGGCGATCATTCCGGGCGCGGCCAGCGGCGCCACGATGGAGTGCAGCGTCCGCCACCGGGACGCGCCGTCGATGGACGCGGCCTCCAGCAGGGCATCCGGGATGGTGTCGAAGATGCCCTTCAGCATCCAGACGCACAGCGGCATCGTGAACGTGGTGAAGGACAGCACCAGGGCGGTGTACGTGTTCAGCAGGCCGAAGCTGGAGAACACGGCGTACAGCGTCACGAGCAGGAGCGCCTGGGGGAACATCTGGGAGGCCAGCACCAGGTGCATCAGCGACCGCCGCCCGCGGTAGCGGAACTTGGAGAACGAGTAGCCCATGTATGTGGCGACGACCACGCTCAGCACGGCGGTGATCGAGGCCACGATGAGGGAGTTGACCAGGTACTTGATCAGCTGGTCGTTCTCGGCGAGGGCTGTGAAGTTGCTGAAGGTGATCTCGGTGGGTATGAGCTTCGGCGGGAACTGGAAGGTCTGCTCGGGGCTGCTCAGGGCCGTGGCCAGCAGCCAGTAGACCGGCAGCAGGCCGAAGGCGCCGATCACCAGGATCGCGGTCCAGGCGGCGATGCGCGAGCGCAGCAGGTCCTTGCGTATCCGGCGCCGCGAGGTACGCCCGGCCGACGTGGCGGACGGCCTCAGCCGGTCGGTGCCGGACAGCGGGGTGGAGGTCGTGGAGGTCATCGGGCGTCGCCCTTCCGCTCGGTGATCCTGAGGTAGAAGGCGACCAGGATGAGCAGGAGCACCATCCACAGACCGCCCAGCGCGGTCGCCCGGCCGATGTCGAAGCCCTTGAAGGCGGTCTGGTACACGGCGGTCGCGAAGGTCTCGGTGGTGCCGGCCGGGCCGCCGCCGGTGAGCACGTAGATGGTGTCGAAGTGCTGGAAGTTCCAGATGAACTCCAGGAGCAGCACGATCGAGGCGACACCGCGGACCTGAGGCCAGGTGACGGCGAAGAAGCGCCGGATCGAGCCCGCCCCGTCCATCGAGGCCGCCTCGTGCAGTTCCTTGGGCACGGTCTGCAGACCGGCCAGGAGCATCACCATCATCCAGGGGAAGCTTGCCCAGGTCTTGGTGACGATGACGGCGAGCATGGCGGTGCCGGGCTGGCCGAGCCAGGAAATGGATTCCTCGATGATCCCGGCCTTCATGAGGATGCCGTTCAGCACGCCGTAGTTCGCGTTGAAGATCCACATCCACAGGAAGGAGACCACCACGCCCGGGATCACCCACGGGAAGAGGAACAGCCCGCGCAGGAATCCGCTGCCCTTCAGGCCCGAGTTCAGCGCCAGCGCGAGCGCGAAGCCGACCACGAAGGGGACGAGCGTCGCACCGACGGTGAAGATCAGCGTCTGCTTGAGGATCGTGAGGAAGTTGCCGTCCAGCCAGAAGGTGAAGTTGTCCAGGCCGACGAACTCCCGGCCCGGCAGTCGCAGATCCTGCTTGAAGAAGCCGGTGAACAGCGCGGACAGCAGCGGATAGATGATGATCGTCGCGAACAGGGCGAGCCCCGGTGCGGTCAGCAGCAGTGCGAACGCGCCGTTGGAGAGCCGTCCGCCGGTCCGCTCATGGCGTGGAGCGGCCTTCTGTGGAGGTGCGGCCGTACTCATGGGTGTGTCCTCTCGAACGGGGCGGGAGCAGTGATGCAGGGCGTGGCACGGGAGGCCGTGCGCAGACAGACGGATGTGACGCGGCCGGGCGTGAGTGGTGAGCCGCCTTGTCTACCGCTTCGGCCGAGGCCCTGTGTGAATGTCATGCATGCTCCGTTGAACGCAAGTTGCAGCATGCGGGATCGTTCTCCATATCGCGCGACGGCGTCAACCCTTTTGGTCGGCGAATCGCCGGTTCCGTACAAGACCGGCGAAGTTGCCGCACGTGCCATGAGCTTGGCTGTTGGCCCACGGCGGCGGTGTCGTCGGCTGCGCTCGAAACTTACAACACATCCCACTGGTGGAACAGTGGTTGCACAATATGCATGTGATGTACGTTCGAGGTCGCTCCGCTGCGGCGGAGAGCATCCGAGCATCACACCAAGGAGGCCGCACCGTGCGGGAAGAAGAGGTCCATTACGACATCGCCGTCATCGGCGGTGGCCTGGCGGGGACCTGCGCGGCCATCGCCGCGGCCCGGCTCGGCCGGCGCGTCGCCCTGGTCAACAACCGGCCCGTCCTGGGCGGCAACGCCAGCAGCGAGGTCCGCGTCTGGGTCTGCGGCGCCACGGCCCACGGCGTGCATCGCTGGGCCCGCGAGACCGGCATCATGGGCGAGCTGTACACCGAGAACCAGTACCGCAACCCCGAGGGGAACCCGTACTACTGGGACCAGGTGGTCCTCGACGCCGTCCGGGCCGAATCGGGCATCGACCTCTACCTCAACACCGACGTACGGGAGGTCGACGCGAGCGGCCCGGACGACGCACGCGAGGTGCACTCCTGCACCGGCTGGATGATGGGCTCCGAGCGGCGTATCACCTTCCACGCACGGCAGTTCCTCGACTGCACCGGTGACGGCCTGCTCGGCCACCTCGCAGGCGCCCACCACCGCATCGGCCGCGAGGCGCGCTCGGAGTTCGGCGAGCCATGGGCGCCCGAGGACGGGGACGAGGCGCTGCTCGGGTCGACGATCCTGTTCCACACCAAGGACACGGGCCGGCCTGTGAAGTTCGTGCCGCCCGCCTACGCCCGCGACCTCGCCACCACGCCCATCCTGCGCAACCGCGTGCTGCGCACCGGCGACAACGGCTGCGACTACTGGTGGATCGAGTGGGGCGGCGAGATGGACACCGTCCACGACAACGAGCGCATCCGCGACGAACTCCAGGCCGTGATCATGGGCATCTGGGACCACATCAAGAACTCCGGCGAGTTCCCGGACGCCGAGAACCTGACGCTGGAGTGGGTCGGCAGCCTCCCCGGCAAGCGCGAGTACCGCCGCTTCCTCGGTGACCACATGCTGACCCAGCAGGACATCCTCGAGCAGCGGCAGTTCGCCGACCGCGTAGCCTTCGGGGGCTGGTCCGTCGACCTCCACCCGGTGCAGGGCATGTACGCCGATGAGCCCGGCGCCCGCCAGCGCTACGCGGACGGCATCTTCCACATCCCGCTGCGCTCCCTGTACTCGGCGAACGTCACGAACCTCCTGTTCGCCGGGCGCAACATCTCCGCCACCCACATCGCCTTCGGCGCCACCCGCGTCATGGCCACCTGCGCCACGCTCGGCGAGGCCGCGGGCACGGCCGCCGCGCTCTGCGTCGCAGAGGGCCTCAGCCCGCGCGAACTCGCCGCCAACCACCCCGAGCTGGTGCGTCGCACCCTGCTGCGGCAGGACGCCTCGGTCATCGGCCTGTACGACGACGACCCCGACAACCTGGCGCGCACGGCCCGCGTCAGCGCCTCCTCGAACCTGAGCCGCCTGGCCGCCGAGCCCACGTCGGCCGCGCCCGGCGAGCCGTACCCGCTCACCCGCGATCTTGCGCTGCTGCTTCCGGTGGACCCGGCACTCGACACGGTCGACCTGCTCGTCCACGGCGCCGAGGGTGAGCGGCCGAGCGAACTCACCGTGGAACTGTGGAGCACCGGCCGCCCCGAGAACGCGGTACCCGTCGACCACCTGCTCACCACCACGGTGACCGTGCCGACCGGTGGCCCCCACTGGGTCACGGCCCGCTTCGACCACCGCCCGGACACCCCGGAGAACGTCGTACTGATCGTGCGCGCCTGCCCGGGCGCGGCGCTGGTCCTCGTCCCCGAGCGCACCGACGGCGTCCTCGCACTGCGCAGCAGGGCCGAAGGTGACGCGGCCGTCGACCACGACATCCCGGAGGAGGAAGGCCAGCTGGTCCTGGAGTGGCAGGCCCGCGGCCTGCGCCGCCGAACCTTCGGCTTCCGTGCGACCCCGGACACCGCCGCGTTCCGGCCCGAGCGGGCCGTCGGCGGATTCCAGCGCGCCTACGGGGGCCCGCAGATGTGGTCGTCCGATCTGCTGCCCGACCCGGACCGAGCCACGCAGTGGCTGCGCCTCGACTGGGGCATGGGGCAGCGACTCACCGAAGCGCGCGTGGTGTTCGACGACGACGTCGACGAGTACCTCAACAACCTGCACCGCCACCGCACCCCGTTCGAGGTCATGCCGGAACTGGTCCGCGACTACCGTATCCAGAGCCGCGAGCCCGACGGCACCTGGCACACGCTGCTGACGGTGACGGGCAACCGCCGCCGCCACCGTGTGCACGATCTGAAGGGTGCGGACGGCGGGGTCGTGCACACCGACGCGCTGCGGCTCGTGGTGGACGCGACGCACGGGGCGCGGCATGCGCACGTGATCGCGTTCAAGGCGTACGGCGCGTAGCCACGTGGCGAAGGGGCCCGGTGAAGGTCGAACGACCTTCACCGGGCCCCTTCGCCACGTGATTCAGAGGGCGCCGAGTGCTTGGCTGATGGCGTCGGCGGCTTCGATGACCTCGCGGGTGAGGGCGAGGCGCTGCCCTTCGACTTCGGCGTGGTTGCCGAGGAGGGAGGTGGGGCCCCACAGCGAGATGGCGGCGACGACGTCACCCGAGGCGTCGCGGACGGGCGCGGCGAGGGAAGCACGGCCCAGGGCGCGTTCTTCGGCTTCGATGGCGTAGCCGGTGCGGCGGACGGTGTCGATCTCGGTGTCGAGGAGGTCGTGGCTGGTGGTCGTGTAGTCGGTGTGCGCCGTGAGCGGTTCGGGAAGCAGCTTGCGGCGCTCCTTGGGCGTGAGGCCGGTGAGGAGGCATTTGCCGATGCTGGTGGCGTGCAGCGGGGCGGTGTGTCCGGCCTGCGTGTAGGACTTGGGGGTGCGGGTTCCCTCGAAATTGCACAGGAACATCAGCTCGGTGTCGCGGCGGACGGCGACGTTGGCTCCGAGTCCGGTGCGGGTGGCAAGGTCCTGGAGGACCATGCGGGCGGCGCGGTGGACGGGGTGGCGATTGGTGGCGGTGGCGGCGAGCGGGAGGATGCCGAGGCTGAGGCGGTAGAGGTTGCTGACGGGGTCGCGTTCCACCATGTCGAGGCGCTCGAGGGTGGACAGGAGGCGGGAGGTTGTGGAGGAGCCCAGTCCGGTGAGTTCGGCGACGTCGGAGACGCGCAGTTCCGGACGTCCGGAGTCGAGTGCGCGCAGCACCGAGACCGCTCGTTCGACGCTCTGGTTCGTCCCGACGTCGGTCGCCCGCGTAGCCATGACCCTCCTCATTTTGCAAACGGCTTGCACAATCTGCATCAGCATATCGCGTCGATCTGAGGGCTGTTCTTGAAATCCGTCGGCTCTCGGCCGGAATGTATACGGCTCATTCACCGTGCTGCACGGGGCATCGGTGGGTGGATGTCATCCGCGTGAAGGGAAGCGCATGGCAGGACGGACGCCTTCGCCGATGCCACCGGCGTGCGCCACTGCTTCGTCGCCTTGGTCCGGGAAGTGGGCTCCGCGAGTGGTAACACCATCGCAAGCCGGATGAACCTTGAAGGCCTCGCGAATATGTGAAGCCTCCGGCGAAGACATCCGGCGCCGCGGTCCGGTTTGTGGGGTGCTACGGGAGCGGATCCGGGTCGACCCGCCGCCACGTCGCCACGGGGCCGGGGTCGCGGGCGTCCGCGGGGGTGACCCAGAACGCACTCCCCAGCTCGGCGCTGTACTGGGCGCCCGTCCTTCCGTCTCCGGAGGAGCGACCGGTCAGCCGACGACCGATCCACGGCATCAGATGCTCGCGTGCGAAGCGGACGTCGTCGACGCGTCGGCGGGCCCACCCGTGGGGTACGGCGGTCGGCAGCGGTGTCCGCCAGTCGTTCTCCGGAGGCAGCCCCAGCGTCTGCCAGACCGCCTCGGCCACCCTGTTGTGTCCGTCGGCCGTCAGATGCAGCCGGTCGACGTCCCACAACCGGGGATCGCCCAGCGCCGGTGCGCCGTACAGATCGACGACCACCGCTCCGTGCCGGGCCGCCAAGTCGTCGATCAGCGAGAACAGCTCTTCCATCCGCGGACGGAAACGCTCCATCACCGGGCCGTTGCGCCCCGGGCTCCGCATGAGCACGAGCCTCTTGCACGAGGGTGCGAGACGTTCCACGGCCTCTTCGAGCCGTCCGCGGACCATACCCATGTCGCACTTGGGCCGCAGTGTGTCGTTGAGTCCGCCGACGAGTGTGACGACATCCGCCCGCATGGCTACGGCCGCATCGACCTGCGCGTCCACGATCTGGCCGATCAGCTTGCCCCGTACGGCGAGATTCGCGTAGCGGAATCCCGGCGTGCGGGCGGCGAGCCGTCCGGCGAGGACATCGGCCCAGCCGCGGTACGAACCGTCGGGCAGCAGATCCGACATGCCCTCGGTGAACGAGTCGCCGACCGCGACGAGACTGCTGTAGGAGGCATTTATTTCCATGGCGACGCGATCGTATCGCGATGGGCCCGGCCCCTTCCGGGGTGCGGCCCCGGGGCGCGGCCGGTATCCGTACCCCGCCCCGGGCATCCGTGTCAGCGTGCCTTCGGGCGCCCCACCAGTTCGCGGAGCACGTCCTCCATGGTGACCATCCCGGCCAGCCGATCGTCCTCGTCGAGAACCGCCGCCAGGTGCGTACGGCTGCGCCGCAGCGCGGTCAGGACATCGTCGAGCGGTGTGTCGGCCCGGACCCGGGCGATGGGGCGCATCGCGGTCACCGGGAAGGGCACATTGCGCGGCGTGGCATCGAGGGCGTCCTTCACATGGAGGTAACCCAGGATCCTCTCCTCGCCGTCCATCACCGGGAAGCGGGAGAAGCCGGTCTCGTTCGAAAGCCGTTCCAGCTGTTCCGGTGTGGTCCCGATCCTGGCGTACATGACCCGGTCCACTGGCATCACCACATCACGCACCGGGCGACGGCCCAGCTCAAGGGCGTGGCGCAGTCGCTCGGCCGAGCGGTCGTCGACCAGACCGGCGTCGCCCGCGTCCGTCACCAGCCGGGCCAGTTCGTCGTCGGAGAACGTGGCGGCCACCTCGTTCTTCGTCTCGACCCGCAGGATCTTGAGCAGCGCGTTGGCGAAGGCGTTGATCGCGAAGATCACCGGGCGCAGCGCCCTGGCGAGGGCCACCAGCGGCGGTCCGAGCAGCAGCGCGGCGCGTACGGGCTCGGCCAGGGCGATGTTCTTCGGCACCATTTCACCGAGGAGCATGTGCAGATACGTCGCCACGGACAGCGCGATCACGAACGAGATCGGATGGATCAGTCCGTGCGGCACACCCACCGCGTCGAAGACGGGCTCCAGCAGATGCGCGAAGGCCGGCTCGGCGACGATACCGAGCACCAGCGTGCAGAGGGTGATGCCGAGCTGTGCCGCCGCGAGCAGCGCCGATACGTGTTCGAGGCCCCAGATGACGCTTCGCGCCCGCCGGTTCCCGGCCTCGGCATCGGACTCGATCTGGCTGCGGCGTACGGAGATCAGCGCGAACTCCGCACCGACGAAGAAGGCATTGACGACCAGGGTCATCAGTCCGATGAAGAGCTGGACGGCGATCATCGTGCGTCCTCCGTCTGCTCGTCGTCGCCGGGCAGCGGCGCGTGCAGCAGGGCCCGCGCGGCGCGGCGTCCGGATGCGTCGACCACATCGATCCGCCAGCCCGCCAGCTCGACCGCATCGCCCACGGCCGGGATGCGGCCGACCTCGGTGGCGATGAGCCCGGCGAGTGTCTCGTACGGTCCGTCCGGCACGCGCAGTCCGATCGTCTTCAGCTGGTCCACGCGCGCGGCGCCGTCGGCCGACCACAGGGTCCGTCCGTCGGCGTCCTCGCCGGCCGGAGCGAGGTCTGCGGTCTCGTGCGGGTCGTGCTCGTCGCGCACCTCGCCGACCACCTCCTCGACGATGTCCTCCAGCGTCACGACTCCGGCCGTGCCGCCGTACTCGTCGATGACGACGGCCATGGCGATCTTGCCGGACAACCGGTCCAGGAGCCGGTCCACCGTGAGGGTCTCCGGTACGAGCAGGGGTTCGCGCAGCATCTCCGAGACGCGTGTACGGGACCGCTGCTCGGCGGGGATGGCCAGCACGTCCTTGATGTGCGCCACGCCGACGACGGTGTCCAGGCTGCCGAGGTAGACAGGGAAACGGGACAGGCCCGTCGCCCGGGTGGCGTTGGCGACGTCCTCGGCTGTCGCCTGCGCCTCCAGCGCGGTGACCTGGACCCGGGGGGTCATCACGTTCTCAGCCGTCAGTTCCGTCAGATTCAGCGTGCGGACGAACAGCTCCGCCGTGTCCGCCTCCAGCGCACCTTCCTTCGCACTGTGCCGGGCCAGCGCCGCCAGCTCCTGCGGGCTGCGCGCGGAGGCCAGTTCCTCGGCCGGTTCCAGACCGAAGCGGCGCACGATCCGGTTGGCGGTGTTGTTGAGGTGGCTGATGAAGGGCCGGAAAACGGCGGTGAAGGCCCGCTGCGGCGTGGCCACGGTCTTCGCGACGGCGAGCGGGGAGGAGATCGCCCAGTTCTTCGGGACCAGTTCACCGACGATCATCAGGAACACGGTGGACAGCGCGGTTCCCAGGACGAGGGCCACCGAGGACGCCGCGCTCGGGGGCAGGCCCATGGCTTCCATCGGACCGCGGATCAGTTTCGCGATGGACGGTTCGGAGAGCATGCCGACCACCAGATTGGTGACGGTGATGCCGAGCTGAGCGCCGGAGAGCTGGAAGGTGAGGCTGCGTACGGCCTTCATGGCGCTCGCCGCGCCCCGCTCGCCCCGCTCGACGGCGCGTTCGAGCTGTCCGCGCTCGACCGTCGTCAGAGAGAACTCGGCCGCGACGAAGGCGCCGCAGGCCAGCGAGAGCAGTACTGCCACGAGCAGTAGAAGCACTTCGGTCATCGGTTCACCTCCGTCCCATGATCGGGCAGGGTCAGGAGGATCGCTCGGTGCCGGCGGTGCCGACTACTGGGAGGCTCGCCCATGGGCGGACGCTCACACCTTTCGGAAGGATCGGAACAGGAGGAGAACCATAGTAAAGGATCGGCAAAGCCGGTCGATCGCTCGGAGGTCTCATCGGTCCGTGAGCGGCTTCACCCAGCGCCGCCAGTGATCCTCGCGGTGGTAGCCCCCTGCGGCCCAGGTGTGGTGTGCCCGTTCGTTGGCTTCCAGGACCATGGCGTCGACCCGTCGCCCACCCAGGGTGAGGAATCGCTGTTCCGCCGCTTCTATCAAGGCGGTGGCGATACCTTGCCGGCGGCAGTCGGGGTGCACGGCCAGCCGGTAGGCGGAGCACCGCCAGCCGTCGAAACCGGCTATGACGGTTCCCACGAGGCGACCGTCGCGTTCCGCCAGCAGCAGGGCTTCGGGGTCTCTCGAAATCAGCCGGGCCACGCCGTCGTGGTCGTCGCTGATGCTCGTTCCCTCTGCGGCCTCGCGCCAGAAGCGCAACACGGTGTCGACGTCGGGGAGGCCGGCGCAGCGTATGGGGAGATCACTCATGGGACGAGCCAAGCAGAGCGCCGATCCGTTCGGCGAACGATTTCGGCGCCGGACAGTGGCTCGGTGACTCCGTGGCTCAGTAGGCGGAGTTGACGTTGTCGATGGATCCGTAGCGGTCGGCGGCGTAGTTGGCGGCCGCGGTGATGTTGGCGACGGGGTCGGTGAGGCTCTTGGCGGTGCCGTTGACGTGGTAGGCGTTGAAGGTCGGCTCGATGACCTGGAGCAGGCCCTTGGAGGGGGTGCCCTTCTGTGCGTTGACGTCCCAGCCGTTCTGGGCGTTGGGGTTGCCGCTGGACTCGCGCATGATGTTGCGGTGCAGGCCCTCGTAGGTGCCGGGGATGCCCTTGGCCTTCATGACGGCGAGGGATTCCTTGATCCAGCCGTCGAGGTTGTTGGCGTAGCCGCTGTTGCCCTGCTGGGTGTCGCCGGTGGTGGCGGTCTTGGCCGCGGGGGTGGTGGGCTGCTTGGTCTCGGCGGCGTGTGCGGAGGTCGAGGTGAGGGTGAGGGCGGCTGCCGCGGCGGCGGTGGTGGCCAGTGCGGTGAGGGACAGGGTGCGCAGGCGGCTGGTGCGGTTCAGGGTGTGGGTGGTCATGCGGAAGTGACTCTCCTTGGTGTGGGGTGTGCCGTCCGGTGTGGGTGGCGGCGTGCGGGGCGGGGCCCTGCGTGGTCCGGCGGGGGTCCGTCCGGGCCGGTCGCGGTGTCCCGCAACGAGAGCCATGGTTAGCGGTGGCCGGGGCGGGGGTCAATGATGTGACGTACTACCCGAATACGGAGCAATGTCCGAAATGAGACGCTCTGGGCCGTTTCTATGTCGTTCGGGCGGCCCTATATTTCTACTATCCGGCCTAGGATGTGACGTGGCCCCTATGGGTGGCATCACATCCACAGGGCCATTTCGAGGGCTTCGACGGGGCGTTCCGTGCGCGGCGAACCGTGCACCCGGCGCCGGTGGACTCCTCTTGCCGGTGCTAGCGCACGCGCGCTAGCGTGTTGCCGTGCCCAAGACTCAGCTGAACGTGAGAGTGGACGAGGCCACCGCCGAGGCCGCGCGACAGCGCGCGCTGCAGAGGGGGATGAGCGTGAACCGCTACATAGAGGAGCTCGTGAGGCAGGATGCCGGCGAGGTCGGACACACCTTCGTCGAAGCCGCGGCCGACTTCATGAAGCAGTACGAGTCGGTGTTCGCCGAGGAGTTCGGCCCGGAGCGCAAAGGCACGCGTTGAACCTCCAGATCGACCTTTCCTGGCTGCTCATGGTGGCCGAGCACAAGACCCCCGGCGATCCGCAGGTGGTCGACTGGGGTGCGCTCGTGGCTGCCGTGGCCCGTCATGAGGCCGAGATCTTCGGCAGCCCCGTCTACAGCGACCCGCATTCCCGGGCCGCTGCCCTCCTGCAGTTGCTGCTCCATGTCCCCGCGCTCGAACACTCCAACGCGATGTTCTCCTCGGCCGTCGCGTACGGATATCTCGTCGCCTCCGGACTCAAGGTCACCACCTCGCCCGAGCAGGTGCGCGACTTGGCCCGGCTGGTGAAGGAGGGCAAGGCAGACGTCCGGGCCATCGCCGACGAGCTCCGCCAGTGGAGTCTGTGACGGCCCCGGCACGCGAGGCAGGGCCGAGGCGTCAGTCCAGCACGGCCGGCCGCCTCGCCACCCCCAGCACGCATGCCGACGTGGGCAGCCGGACCCCCCACTCCGGCATCCTGACCCGGCGGTAGGTCTCCACCACGAATCCGGCCCTCTCGATGGCGGCCAGGGTGTCGCGCGCCGTATGACACCCGCCCGTGACCAGCGGCCAGATCGTACGGTCCAGTGCCCGCTGCGTTGCCGCCATGGCCCGGTCGTCGGCCCGCACATGCTCGAAGAACCGCAGCTCACCCCCGGGCCGCAGCACCCGCACGATCTCCGCGAGCGAACGCTCCACATTCCGTACCGTGCACAGCACCAGCGAGGCGACGGCCCCGTCGAACGCCTCGTTCTTCACCGGCAGCGCCTCCGCCGCACCCGGCACCACATCCACCGGGATTCCGGCACGCAGCGCCGACCGCACCGCCAACTGCCGCAGGCTGCGCTCGGGTTCGATGGCCACCACCTCCGACACCGCGGGCGGGTAGTGCGCGAAGTTCAGGCCATTGCCCGCACCTATCTCGATGACCCGGCCCGACAGGCCCGCCAGCAGCTCCGAGCGCACCGCGCCCAGTCCGGCCTTGGTCTCCGCGGCCACGCTCATCCGGGCGTAGAACCGGGCGAAGACGGGGTGGTGCACCGCGTCATCCGGGATTCTCGTGCTGCGCAGACGCATGACGGACCTCCTCGTCCGGGCGCTCGGGCAGAAAGCACGCTACTTGGATTCTCCCCCGTCCTGAGCGGCTCAGACGCTCAGTCGGCGGGCCGATTCCCGCCCAGCTCCGCCGCGAGCCAACTCCGGGCCCGGGCACGGAAGTCGGTGGGCTCCAGTGTTCCCGCACCGGCCGGCACCGCACCCAGCAGCGGGGCGCCCGCCACCACGGGCAGGTCCACCAGATTGCAGCGCGCCGCGAGGTCCGGCTCGGCAGGCATGCTGCCCACCACCACTCCGAGACACTCCAGCCCCCGGGTCCGCAGCGCCTCCGAGGTCAGCGCGGTGGTGTTGAGCGTGCCCAGACCGGCGGGCGTCACGACCAGCACCGGGGCGGCCAGCAGCCGGGCGGCGTCGGCGAGGGTCGAGCCGTCGTCGTCGAACCGTACGAGCAGACCGCCCGCACCCTCGATCAGCACCAGATCGTGCGCGGTCGCCAGTTTCTCCGCCGCGTCGGCGATTTCGTACGGCCGTACCGGCGGGAGACCCGCCCTGCGGGCGGCCGTGGCAGGCGCCAACGGTTCGGGGAAACGGGCCAGCTCGACCGCGGTGACATGACCACCCGCCAGCCGTGCCACCTCCGCGGCATCACCGGGCTCTCCGGGGGCCAGCCCCGTCTGCGCAGGCTTGAGCACCGCGACGCCGCGGTCCCGGCACGCCGCCGCCACGGCCGCCGTCACGACCGTCTTGCCGATCTCCGTGCCCGTCCCCGTCACTACCAGAACCGTCATCTCATCCCTCTCGCGCTGCCGCGCACACGGCGCGGCAGATCCGTGCCACGTCCTCGTCACCGGTCACATACGGCGGCATGGTGTAGACGAGGTCGCGGAACGGCCGCAGCCACACCCCTTCCCGTACCGCCGCCCGGGTCGCGGCCGCCATGTCCACCTCGTGATCGAGCTGCACGACGCCGATCGCACCCAGCACCCGTACGTCCCGCACCCCGGGCAGCTCCGACGCCGGGGCGAGCCCCTCCCGCAGCCCGGTACCGATCCGCTTCACCTCCCGCTCCCAGTCCTGGCCGAGCAGCAGATCGATGGAGGCGCACGCCACCGCGGAGGCGAGCGGGTTGCCCATGAACGTCGGTCCGTGCGCGAGCACCGGCACCTCGCCGCGCGAGATGCCCTCTGCCACCCGGGAGGTACACAGCGTCGCCGCCATCGTCAGATAGCCGCCGGTCAGCGCCTTGCCCACGCACATGACATCGGGCGAGATCCCCGAATGCCCGGCGGCGAACAGCTCCCCGGTACGGCCGAAGCCCGTGGCGATCTCGTCGAACACCAGCAGCACATCGTGCTCGTCGCACGCCTCGCGCAGCACCCGCAGATACGCGGGGGAGTGGAACCGCATCCCGCCCGCGCCCTGCACCACCGGCTCCACGATCACCGCGGCCAGCCGGTCGGCGTGCTCGGCGATCAGCTCCCGCAGATGCCGTACGTACGCGGCGTCCGGTTCCGCGTCGAAACCGGGCGGGGGCTCGTCGGCGAAGATCTGCCGGGGCAGGACCCCCGACCACAGCTCGTGCATGCCGCCTTCGGGGTCGCACACCGACATCGGCTGCCAGGTGTCCCCGTGATAGCCGCCGCGCCAGGTCAGCAGCCGCTGCTTGGCGGGCCGCCCGGCCGAGCGCCAGTACTGCAGACACATCTTGACCGCGACCTCGACGGAGACCGACCCCGAGTCGGAGAGGAAGACGTGCCGCAGCGGCTCCGGGGTGATCTCGACCAGCCGGGTGGCCAGCCGCACGGCGGGCTCGTGGGTGAGCCCACCGAACATCACATGGCTCATCCGGCCCAGCTGACCACGGGCCGCCTCGTTGAGCACCGGATGGTTGTAGCCGTGCACCGCCGACCACCAGGACGACATGCCGTCGACCAACTCGGACTGCCCGTGGGCCGGTTCTGCCAGCCTCAGCCGCACCCCGGACGCGGACTCCACGACCAGCGGCTCCTGACGCCCCGGCATCGGGCCGTACGGATGCCAGACGTGGGCCCGGTCCAGGGACCGCAGTTCGGCCGGGGAGAGGGCTTCAGGCATTGGGGGCGAGATCCGTTCCCGCGCCGCGACGGCGGACCGCCACCAGGTCCGTGCGTGCGGCCGGCGTGTCCTGGGACTCGGCCGCGGCCTCCCCGGGCGCGTCACCGCAGGGGGCGCATCCGCCGTCGTGCGCACCGCATCCGCCACCCGGCTGCGCCCGGTGCCCGGGCAGCGTCGTCGTGCCCGCTCCCTCCACCTCGAAACCGGCGTCCGCGATCATGTCCAGGTCCGCCTGACCCGCCTGCCCCTCGCTGGTGAGGTAGTCGCCCAGGAAGATCGAGTTGACCAGGTGCAGGGCCAGCGGCTGCATCGAGCGCAGATGCACCTCGCGTCCGCCCGCGAGCCGTACCTCCACATCCGGGCAGACGAACCGGACCATCGCCAGAATGCGCAGACAACGCTGTGGAGTGAGGTTCCACTCCTTGGCCAGCGGAGTTCCCTCGAACGGGATCAGGAAGTTCACCGGCACCGAGTCCGGGTCCAGTTCGCGCAGCGAGAAGACGACATCGACGAGGTCGGCGTCGCTCTCGCCCATCCCGGCGATCAGTCCGGAACACGCCGAGAGCCCGGCGGCCTGCGCCTGGTGCACGGTCTCCACCCGATCCGCATAGGTGTGGGTGGTGGTGATCTCCCCGTACGTCCCCTCGGACGTGTTCAGGTTGTGGTTGTACGCGTCGGCGCCCGCCGACCGCAGCCGGTCGGCCTGCCCGTCGGAGAGCAGCCCGAGGCAGGCACACACCTCCACGCCCTCGTTCTGTTCCTTGATCGCCTCGATGGTCTCCGACACCCGGTCGACATCGCGGTCCGTCGGACCGCGGCCGCTCGCCACCAGACACACGCGCTTGGCCCCGCCCGCCACCCCGGCGGCGGCGGCCTTCGACGCCTCGTCCGGTTTCAGCCAGGTGTACTTGAGGATCTCGGCCTTCGAGCCGAGCCGCTGCGAGCAGTACGAGCAGTCCTCGGGGCAGAGACCGGACTTGAGATTGACCAGATAGTTCAGTTTCACGCGCCGCCCGAACCACTGACGGCGCACCTTTCCGGCCGCGGCCACCACTTCGAGCAGATCGTCGTTGGAGGTCGCCAGTACGGCGAGGGCTTCTTCGCGGGTCGGCAGCTTGCGCCGCAGCCCCTTGTCCACCAGCGTGTTCAGGAGGTCCATGGCGAAGATCCTGGCCTACCGCACGGCCCGCAGCCAAGGAGGAACCGGACAACAGAGCCTGCCGATGGTGTGTGTATTGCCACACCATGACCTGCTACACCCGCGGTTAGAGTCTGTGAGCTGCCTACAAAAGGGACCGCTCATGCCCTTCGACCCGTTCGACTGGATCGACGAGGAGGCGCGCCGCCGCGCGGACGCCGGACTCGTCCGTACTCTGCGCCCCAGGCCCGCCGCACCCGGACTTCTGGACCTCGCGAGCAACGACTATCTGGGGCTGACCCGGCACCCCGACATCACCGCTGCCGCGGCCGAGGCCGCGCGCACGTGGGGTGCGGGCGCGACCGGATCGCGACTTGTCACCGGCTCCACCGCACTGCACGCAGAACTCGAAAGCGAACTGGCCGAATTCTGCGGCTTCGAAGCGGCCCTAGTGCTGTCATCCGGCTACGCGGCCAATCTCGCGGCCGTCACGGCGCTCACCGGTCATGGCTCACTGATCGTCTCCGATGCGGGCAACCATGCCTCGATCGTGGACGGTTGCCGGCTCTCCCGCGCCGGGACCGCCGTCGTTCCGCATGCCGATCCCGACGCCGTACGCAAGGCTCTGCGGTCGCACGAGGGACGGGCGCTGGCCGTCACCGACTCGGTCTTCTCGGTCGACGGCGACGCGGCACCGCTGCCCGAACTGGCCGACGTCTGCCGTAGCGAGGGCGCCGCGCTGCTCGTCGACGACGCGCACGGCCTGGGCGTGCTGGGGGACGGCGGCCGTGGGGCGCTCGCCGCCGCCGGTCTCGCGGGCGGCGAGGGAATCGTCACCACGCTCACCCTCTCCAAGTCCCTGGGCAGCCAGGGCGGAGCGGTCCTCGGACCGGCCCGGGTCATCGAACACCTCGTCAACACGGCCCGTACGTTCATCTTCGACACCGGTCTCGCTCCGGCCGCGGCGGGCGCCGCACTGAGGAGCCTGCGGCTGCTGCGCCGCGAGCCGGAGCGGGCCGGCAGGGCCCGTGCCGTCGCCACGACGCTGTACGAGCGGCTGACCGCGGCCGGCCTGACCGCCGTGCGGCCGGACGCGGCCGTGGTCTCGGTGCGTGCCCCCTCGGCGGACGCGGCGGTGCGCTGGGCGGCCGACTGCCGCACCGCCGGAATCGTGGTGGGGTGCTTCCGGCCCCCGTCGGTGCCGGACGGCGTGTCCCGGCTGAGGCTGACGGCGCGAGCTGATCTGACCGAGGAACAGATCGCCACCGCCGTGTCGGTCGTGCGGCGGACTGCTCCCGTCAGCTGACCGGAACCCGGTGCAGGCCGGCGACGAACGAGTTCCAGGCCGCCGCGGAGAACCGCAGCGGTGGCCTGGACACATCCTTGGAGTCCCGCACGGCCAGCCGCCCGTCACCGAACGGTGCGGTCTCCACACAGTTGTTCATACCCGTGCTGCGGCTGCTGCGCCGCCACCGTAAGCCGTGCTGTGCGAGGCAATCCGACATGAGGCCCCCTTGGGCGGTCCGGGGTCACTGACCGTCGCGGTCGATCGCGGCGATGAGGTCCAACGAGTGCTCCGGCGACAGCGCGTGTGCCTGCATCGTGCGGAAGGCCGAGCTGTACGCCTCAAGGTCTTCTTTCCGCTCCAGGTAGAGGCTACTCGTCAAATGGTCGAGAACGACCACATCCAGATCAGAAGTGCTCGGAAATGAGAAGATAACGAAAGGTCCGGTGAGGCCGGCATAGCCACCCACCGAGAACGGCAGCAACTGGAGCTGCACATGAGGAAGTTGAGCCACACGAGTCAGATGACGCAACTGCTCCCGCATCACCCGGCACCCGCCGACCTCGCGCCGCAGCACCGCCTCGTCGAGCACCGCGCTCAGCCGCAGCGGCGGATCCGTCCGCAACACCCCCTGCCGGGCGAGCCGCACCTCCACCAGTGAGTCCAGCTGGCCGGCGGGCAGCCCGTCCAGCGACGCCCGGGTCACCGCCCGCGCGTAATCGGCCGTCTGCAGGAGCCCCGGCACCACCGAGGTCTCCAGCGTGCGCGCGGTCCGCGCCTGGGACTCCAGACTGATGAAGTCGCGGTACTGGGGCGGGATCAGACCGCGATAGGCGTGCCACCACCCGGTGCCGCCACCGCCCGCCGAACCCGCCAGCGTGGCCAGGAGATCCCGCAACTGGGCGTCGTCCACGCCGTACGCGTCGAGCAGCCGGGTCACATCGGCGGGTTGCACCCCGCTCACCCCGGTCTCGATCCGGCTCACCTTCGACTGGTGCCACCCGAGCATCCGCGCCGCGTCCCGACTGGTCAGTCCCGACACATGGCGCAGACTCCGGAGTTCCTCCCCGAGCTTGCGGCGTCGAACCGCAGGGCCGTGCTGCATCTACGGCCTCCCTCCCTCTTCTGCCGAGCGGACAGTGTGCCGCCCACAGACGGTTTCGCGTGGCAGGGTTCACCGCATTGAGCGACAGATATATGCATATCTTGGTGGATCGCCGTCACAGAGGGCAGCATCAATGGCAATCTGGCCCGAAGCGCAACCCAGACCGATCGCGGGTCGGTCCGGGTGGGAAAGGGACGGCTCGCCATGGCAGACCATCAAGAAGCACACCTCACTCTGCCGAGCGATCCGGTCTCGGTCTCGGCAGCCCGCAGGTACGTGGCCAAGGTGCTCACCGAATGGGGCCTGGCCACCGACACCGACTTCGCCGACAGCATCCAGCTCATCGTCTCGGAGCTCGCGACCAACGCCGTACAGCACACCTTCGGGCAGTCGCCCACCTTCACCGTGGACCTCCGGCTGGAGCGGGAGGAGCAACTGCTTCTCGGGGTGACGGACAGTCACCCCCGCTGGCCCAGGCGACTGCCCGCCGCCGTTCAGCAGGACAACGGACGCGGCATGGTGATCATCCGCTGTCTGGCCAAGGAGTGCGGGGGCCGGCTCACCGTCACCCCCACCGCCGACGGCGGCAAGACGGTGTGGATCGCGCTTCCGTGGAGCATCCCCGTGCAGAGCTGACCAGCGCGTTCCGGTGGCCGCCCGCCCGCGCGGTCACCCGGCTTCGCCGCCCGGCCGCTGCGCCGACGCCGACCGCCCGAACCCACTGCGCAACAGGGCCTGGAACGTCGCCGCGGCGGCGCTCGCCCGGTCACCGCGGTGCACCACCGAGATCGTCCGCCGGAAGGAAGCGGGATCCAGCCGCCGTACCGACAGCGGCGTCGGCGACATCGCGGCGACCATCTCCGGGACGACCGCCATCCCGATACCCGCACTGACCAGGGCGCACACCAGTGCGTAGCCGGGCGACTCGCAGACCACGGCGGGTGTCGCCCCGGCCTCGGCCAGCGCCTGCTCGACCCCACGGCGCGGCGGATGCGTCGGCGCGCTGCTGATCAGCGGCCGTCCCGCCAGCTCCGTCACCGGCAGTCTCCCGCTGCCTTCGGACAGCATCTGACCGACCGCCGTGATGAGGACCAGCTCCTCGACCAGCAGCGGTTCGGCGAAGACCCCGGCGGGCCAGGCCACGGCGGCAGTCGGCTCGTACACATGAGTCAGCGCCAGATCGACCTCGCCCGCGGCCACCGCGGCGACGCCCTGGGGCGGTTCGTACTCGGTCACCGCCAGCTCTACATCCGGGTGGGCGCGCCGGAAGGCGCTCAGCACCGGCGGCAGCAGATGCATGCCGGCCGTGGTGAACGTGCCGACCCGCAGACGTCCGCCGGAGAGCCCGGAGAGGCGGGCCAGCTCATGGCGTGCCTGGTCCATCTCGTCGAGGGCGCGCCGGGCGCGTCCGGCCAGCAGCTCGCCCGCGGCTGTGAGCCGGGCCCCTGCTGCTCGCGACGATCGTCGTGGCGCTGGCGCTGGCGCTGGTCTGGTTCCCCGCCGTGGCGCTCCTCGTGGACCGGCTGGGCCGGTGGCTGCGCCGGCCGCGTACCGCGCGCGCCATCGAGGGCGGCAGCGGCGCGGCGCTCGCCGCGTTGGGCCTGATGCTGGTGACCGGTCCCCTGCTGCACTGAGCGCGGAAGGGGCCAGCGGCCGGGGCAGCAGGGCCTGTCCGGCGGAGCAGGGCCGGGGACGCGGCCTCGATCCGCCGACGGGCCCCGCCTCAGCGGACCCGCCCGTAATAGACGCTCTTGGTCCAGATCCTCTCCAGCCGGACCACCGCGCCGGTCCTCGGCGAGTGCCAGATCTTGCCCTTACCGGCGTAGATCCCCACGTGGTAGACGCTGCGGCCATAATGGAAGAAGACCAGGTCGCCGCGTTTCCTGTGCGAGGCCGAGACATGGCGGGTCCGGTTGTACTGCTGCTGGGCCGTGCGGGGGAGCTTCTTGCCCGCCTTTTTGAACGAATAGAGCGTCAGCCCCGAGCAGTCGAAGCGGTTGGGGCCGGTGGCCCCCCATCTGTACGGCGAGCCCTTCTTCGAGGCCGCGATGTTGAGCGCCTTCATCGACAGAGTCGCCGCCTGGGCATCCGTCGTGGCGCCCGGGACGAACATGGTGCCGCCGACGGCGGCGAGCGTCAGAACCGAGGCCGTACCGGCCCGGACGAGCAGAGACGGGACATGAACCTGCGCAGTCATGCGCAACCCTTCGTCAGCCGCCTGTGAAGGATGACCTGTCGGGTTCGGGCTGGCGAAGTTGCCCGGCCGCGTGCGGCGGCTTCACCCCGAGGGTCGACCGGTGTTCAGGTCGACCCGTGGTGCTCGGGTCCTCCACTCCTGCCGATCCACTTATGTCGACCAGGCATCCGGGCGGCGGCAGGACTCGGCGTCCGCCCGGACCGCCCCGCCGCGGTGGCGGGGGCTTGTCGTCCCAGGGATCTTGACTCACCGACTGCCGGATTTCCGAGCTGAAACAGGGATATGTGAGGCTCCTCACGACTGATCCGTTCGGGTGGACATGATGATTTTCGACGCTCCGCCGGTGATTCGGGCCGCTTCCGTACCAGGGGCGGAAGGGTGGATTCCGCCCACTGTCCACGCGGAAAACGCAAATTGAGCCATCCCTCGTGAGGGGGACTCCCTACGCCGAACGAGCGAGGATTTTCCATGGACGCGTCGGGCGTGTCGGGTACGGGAGTTGGGTGAAGGCCGCCGGATGCCGGGACGAAGGGAGTTGGCCGAACCCAGCCGTGCGCGCGGAGCGCGGAAGTCGGTCAACTCGCCGGAGCGGGGGGTACGGTGACGCGTCCGGCCCGCCGTTCCCCGTCCAGTACGCGCAGCGCCCGGGCGAGTGTGGCGGCGTGGATCCGTGCCTCGCCGCGCTCGTGCATCAACGCGAGGGCGTCCCGCAGTGCCCCTGCCTGCGAGACAAGGGCCTGTGCGGCGCGCAGCGCGCCGTAGGTGTCGCTGCCACGGGCCGGGTTGATCCGGCCGACCTGGTCGAGGACTTCGAGGTAGCGGTCGATGAACTCCCCCTCGGCGCACGTCAGTGCGGGAAGCGGCGGGAACTCCGGCGGCTGCATCGGGTGTTCACCTCGCGCCGTGCGGGGGGAGTGAGGAATTCCGGTTCTCCAGGACGTGGTCCACCAGTCCGTACGCCTTGGCACCCGCCGCGTCGAGAATGAGGTCGCGTTCGGTGTCGTCGGCGATCTGCTCGGCGTCGCGGCCCGTGTGACGGGCCAACAGGGCGATGAGCATCCTGCGGACCCGTTCCAGTTCCTGCGCTTCGATCTCCAGATCGGACGGTTGGCCCTGCACCGGCTCGGTGAGCTCGGGCTGCCGCACGACGACCCTCGCGCCGGGCAGTGCGTGCCGCCGGCCGGGAGCGCCCGCGGCGAGCAGCGCGGAGGCGCAGGAACCGGCCTGGCCGAGGCAGTAGGTCTCCACCTCGCAGGCGAGGTACTGCATCGTGTCGTAGATCGCGGCCATGGCCCCGAACGAGCCGCCGGGGGAGTTGATGTAGAGCGATACGGGCCGGTCCGGGGCGTCGTGTTCCAGGTACATGAACTGCGCGATCAGATCGGTGGCCGCGGTGTCGTCCACCGGGGTGCCGAGGAAGACGATCCGCTCGGCGAGCAGCTTGGAGTACGGGTCGAGGGTGCGGCTCCCGTTGGTGGTGCGCTCGGTGAACTCGGGCAGTACGTGACGGGCGGTGGGACGGAACAGCATGGCGATGCCTCTCCTGCGGGGTCTGCACGGGGGTCTGCAAGCTTCCGTAAAAAATGTACAGGACGTACAGAAGGTTATGATGGGAGCGCGATCCTGGTGATCCACGAAAGTCCCAGGTCAGAGGCTATTTTGGCTGTTCGCTGAGGGCGGATGTCTCACAATCTCTAGACGTCTTGATCATCAGGCTGCTTCGCCCTCACTGAAACCGAGTAGAGAAGTGAGGCGGTCCGAGGCGACGCGGAGGTCCTCGTGGCTCGGATGGACGTACACCCGCTTGGTGAAATTGGCGTTGGCATGCCCGACCCATACGGCGAGGATGATGTCCGGCACGCCGTTGACGGCGAGAAACGTGAGGCACCAGTGACGCGCGTCGTAGAGCTGGACCTTCCGCAGCTTCAGCTTCCGCTGCAGGGAGTACGAGGCCTCACGGAGGTCTCGAGTCGTGAGCAGCTGGCCGAGGGCCACGATGAGTCACGCCTGGTCAACCACCGCCTGAAAGTGACCGAGGCATCTGAAAGTGGCAGTGCACCCCCGCAGGTGACGTCACCCATTGAGATGATTTCTGGCACTCGCGTTGCGGCCCCTTTCAGAGCCGAGCCGTCCGGCCCGCGTCCGCGGGCTCCGCATAGCCGTGGAGGCACGGAGCCCGAGACAGCGACGAGTTGCCCCGCCGCTGCGTCGGCAGTGCGACTGCTTCCCTGCCGACGTCCGGCAGCGGCCGCACTCGCCAACGCCCACCCTTCCCGCGATCGACCCGGTGTACAGGACTTCGACCCCGCCCGGAGCGCCGCCGTCCTGTCAAGGACCAGCCAACCCGGTGTCCGCACGCGCTCTTCGCCAGCTGGGACTTGCCCGATTACGCGGGCTACTCGTTCGGTCCAGCCGGGGACGAGGACAAGATCGCCGTGTGGATCGGTTCTGACGGTGCGCCCGAGGACGTGGCGGGTACGTTCACCGAATGGTTCAACGCGGAGATGGATCGGCACGAGCAGCACATCGCCGAGTTCGACGATGCGAAGGTAGCCGAACTGCGAATGGCTTACGGCAAGGGTGTCGAAGAGCCGCGCATGGCTGGCATTGACCCAGATGATCCTTACTGCCTGCTCGGATACTCGCTGGGCGGCTCCTACGACCAGGCCGCGTACACCACCGAAGACCTCGACCTGTTCTGGGTGGGCCCCGGCGTATGCTGCGGTGTTCACGGCGTGTACGGGCTGATAGACAGGTCGGGCACCTGGCGGATCCCGTACGGCACCAAGTTCAGGGCCGTTCGGCCATTCCGTGATGGCGTCGCCGAGGTCATCGTGGCCTCGAAGGGCACCAGCGATACCGGCCCGCGGACCAGGATTCGGCCGGATGGATCGATCGTGCGCGGACAGGCGGGGTTCATGGGCGGAGGTTCGGGCGTTCGTCCCACCGCTGGGACGTACGCCCGCACCGCCGCTTATGAGAACACTGTGTGGGACACCCCCGGGGTGCACCGCGCGGGGCCTGGTCAGCAGCGGGCCAGCACCGCCACCTCATGGCCGAACCCCACCACCAGCCGGCCATCCAAAGTGACAGCCACCGCGTACACCTCCGCAGGGAACACCAACTCCGGTCCGGACGGCCGGCCGGTGGTCAGGTCCCACACGCGCACCGTCCCGTCCCCGCTGCCGGTGACGGCGACCGGACGCCGGTACACCGCCCCCACCAGCCGCCCAACAGGCCCCGAAGCCGCATCCACCAGCCCCAGCAACTCCTCCGGGTCGGCATTCACCAGAAACCCCGGATCCACCAACCGCCCATCCGCGCCCGCAAGCACGGCCCGAAGTGCGGCTCAAGGCCCGTTTCCCGGTTCGCTACGGCCTCGGCCGAGGCAGGCTCCGATGCCGAGATCGTGACGGTTCCGTCCCCGGCGGCGCGGCGGAGGATCGCCAGGCTGTCGTGTATCAACGCTCTGCTCCATTCATCTTGGGGTCTTCTTGCGGTCTCGTTCCGGTGGTGCCGCACGCGGCGGGCACCGGTGGTGGGCCGACGGGACTGACGGGAAGCCGTCGGCGGCCTCAACGCGCCGTCAGGCGGCGTCGCCTCGCCAGGTCCGGTAGCCGGCTGAGGCGGCGACGTCGGTGAGGCCGCGGAAGTCCGGGCGGCGGGCGAGGGTCCGGTTGGCGGCCTGGTAGGCGTCGTCCGTACGGTCCGCCTTGAGGAACAGCTTGACCTGTACGGCGCGGATCCAGTCGCGGGTGGGGTTGTCGGGCTCGCTGCGGGCGAGGGCGGCGAGCCGCTGCCGGACGGGCGGGTCCAGAAGGCCGAAGTCGATGGTGACGTCCTCGAGTTCGGTGAGCGCGTAGAACTACTCGGGCAGCGTCGTCAGGCCGTTGAACCCCAGGTCCAGTACCCGCAGGCGGGACAGCCGGGCGAAGGCGTCGTCCGGCAGGGTCAAGGGCGGCCGGATCCCTTTCCTGCTTCCGGTCCGTTCTTTGTACCGGGTCTGCTCGCCCCAGCGGCTGATTTCCAGCTCTTCGAGCGTGGTGATCGCCCACACGCGGTCGAGCAGGCGGTGGCCGGGGGAGTGGTCGGCGTTGCCGCTGTTGCCGTTCATACGCAGGACGCGCAGTCGTGGCAGCCGTGACAGGTCGGGCAGCCGCTCCACCCGGCCCAGGGCGCTGTCGAGGTTCAGCTCCTCCAGCGCGGTGGCGAGCAGCAGGTCGTCGGGGACCGAATCCAGCACTGCCACCGACAGGTTGAGCCTGCGCAATCCTGGTAACCGGGTGGCGAGTCGCGGGAACGGGACGAGCTTCGGGTCGGCCTCGACGCGGTCGGCCGGTGCCGGGTGCAGCCATGACAGGTCGAGTTCTTCGAGGGCGGGCAACCGGGACAGGGCGTCGGGGAGAGGGCACGACAGCTTCCAGGTACGCAGTACCCGCAGCTCGGAGAGGTCACCGAGCTGGTCGGGCAGGGCCCGCAGGGGGTTGTCGGCGATGTTCAGCACCTGCAGGCCACGCAGCAGGCAGATCTCCGCGGGCAGTTGTGCCAGCGCCATGTTCGAGATGTCGAGTTCCTCCAGATGCGGAAGCTCGCCGAGCCGTGCCAGCAGCCGGTCAGCGCCGGACCACCGGCCCGCGAGCCGGAGCCTGCGCAGTGCGGCACCCGTTCCGGGTCCTGCCGCAGGGCCCGGTGCGTCGCAAGGTCGAGTTCGGTGACCTCCGCGGGCCGGGCCCGCAGCCGTGCCACCTAGTCCGCGGAGGCCGCCAGGTGCGGCCCGGGTGTGTCGCGCAGGACGGGCATCCCGGCTGCCAGCGCGGCTTCGAACGGTCAGGACCTACTACGGAGCCGTCGGGGTGTCCCGTAGCGACTGGTCAGCAGTGTGACGTGCTGCCCGTACGTCGGTCACCATGCGCCCCTGACCGGCGCGGGCCGAGCCCGCCACAAAGGGGCAGCGTTGTCGTACTCGTGCTGTAGAACGCTGCCTGACAGCGACAGTCGCCCAGCCCCGTGTCGTTGCCACCGGGGCCCTGGCGTGCCGTGGCGGCGTTCGTTCCGAGGGAGATCGTGGTGGTTGAGTTGTACAGGGGATCGGGCAGGCGCACGAACAGCGTGCCGTTCGTCAGCAGGTCAGCCGAGCTCCGCCGGCTCGACGCAGCCCTGCAGCACATGGGAGCCGGTGGCCCGGCCCTCGTCGACATCACCGGTGAGGCCGGTATCGGCAAGAGCCGGTTGCTGGCGGAGTTCAGTACGCTCGCCCGCCGCCGCGGGGCGGCCGTGCTGCGCGGCCGGGCCACCGAGTACGAACGGCACAGCCCGTTCCAGCCGTTCGCCGACGCGTTCGCCGACCTCGACCAGCGGGTGCTCAGAGTGTTCCCGTCGCTGCGGGAGCTCCTTCCGGTGCTGCGGGGGAGGGCCGAGCCCTCGGGCGAGCCGTGGAACAGGGACCGTTTCTGCCTCTACCGGGCCACCGCGGACGCACTGCGCCGCATCCGGGGCGCGCGGCTCGTCGTGGTCCTCGACGACCTGCACTGGGCGGACCCGGCGTCCCTGGAACTCGTCGACCACCTCGTGCGGCACCCCGTGAAGGCCCCCTTCCTGCTCGTCGTGTCGCGCCGCGACCGCCAGGCCCCGGCGGCGCTCACCACGGCGCTGGCGCGCGGGGCCGACACCGGCGCGGTGCTGCGGATCTCTCTCGGCCCGCTCGACGAACGGGACTGCGTCGAGGAACTGGCCCGCGACCTGCCGCAGCAGCGTGCGGCCGAGATGTACGCCGCGAGCGAGGGCAACCCGCTGTACTTCCTGGCGCTCCTGACGGCCCATCGCACCGCCCGGCTGCCCGGGCCCCCGGTCCGGGACGGTGGTCCGCCCGCGGGCCTGGAAGCACTACTACTCGACGAACTCGCCCCTCTGGACCCAATTGAGCGCAGCACCGTAGAAGCCGCCGCCGTACTCGGCGACCACGCCACGGCCGACCTCATCGCCGCTCTCACCGGCTCACCCGTCCCCGACGTCGTCGAGGCCCTGCGCGGGGTGATGCGCCGCGATCTGATCCGTACGGACCAGGCCGGACGCCGTCTGGCACTGCGCCACCCGCTGATCCGGGCGCTGGTCCACGACAGCACCGATCCCTGGCGGCGGCAGGAGCTCCACCGCAGGGCGGCGGCCGAACTGGCCGAGGCCGGCGCACCCCTCGCCGAGCGGGCGCACCACATCGAGCGTTCACTGACCGGCTGGGACCCGGAGGCCGCCGCGATCCTGACCAGCGCCGCCGGACAGACCGCCGTGACGGCCCCGGCCGCCTCGGCCCACTGGCTCGGTGCCGTCCTCGCGATCCTGCCCAACACCCCCGGACACCTCGACAAACGCCGTGAGTTGATGCTGATGCGCGCCGGGGCGCTCGGCACGACCGGGGCGCTGTGGAAGAGCAGAGACCTCTTCCACCGAGTGATCGACATGCCCGCCGGCAACGAGGACGGCGAGGACGGCGAGGACGCGCTCCGTACCTCCGCCGTCGTGCAGTGCGCCGTCATCGAGCGTCAGCTCGGACGCTACGCCGAGGCCGACGCGCTGCTGCGCCGCGAACTGGACCGGAGGCCCGGGCCGTCACCGTCCCAGCGGATCGGTCTCGTCATCGAATGGTGCTGCCGCGCGCAGTTCGTCGCCCGCTTCCCCGACGTACGGGAAGAACTGGCCGAGGCGTTGCGCGGCGCCCGCGATCTGGGTGACGGACTCGGCGAGATGGGCGCCCTGACGCTGGCCGCCATGAGCGAGGCGTACGAGGGTGACACGGCGGAGGCCCGTCGGCTCGCCCGGACCACGGCGGGGCTGGCGGACGCGCTCACCGACGGCGACCTCGCCGGGCTGTGCGAGCCCCTGGTCAGACTGGCCTGGACCGAGGTGATGCTCGACAGGTACACGGACGCCGAGCGGCACAGCGACCGCGGTGCGGAGATCGCCCGGCGGACCGGCCGGTTCTACGTCCTGTCGCAGCTCCTGCTGTGCAAGGCGTACGCCCACTTCCTGACCTGCCGGGTCACCACGGCGCTGGAGCTGGCCGACGAGGCCGCGACCATCGCCCGTGCCCTGGGCAGCGGCGAACTGCTCGGCTTCACCCTCGCGATCCGGTCCCTGTTCCTCATGCAGGCCCGCCCGCCGGGCGATCCGGACGTCCTGGCCGCCGCGGAGGAGGCGGCGGCAGCGGCGGAGGGCACGGGCGAGAGCTGGTGGTCCACGCTGGCACGGTCTCTGCTCGCCTTCGCCGCGATGGGCGCCGGTGACCCGCACCGCGCACGGGACGTCCTGCTGGACGCGGGCGGCGGCAGGGACCTGCCCCGATTGCAGCCCTCGCTGCGGCCCGAGTTCCTGGAACTGCTCGTCGCCGCCGCCTTGGCCGTCGGCGAGACGGAAGAAGCCGAACACGCGGCCGAACGCGCCCTCAAGGAGGCCGAACAGCTCGACCTGCCGACCCGCCGGGCCGCGGCGCTGCGCGCCCTCGGCCGGATCGAGGCGCACCGCGGGGACCCGGCCGCGGCTGGACGGGCGTTCGCCGAAGCCGCCCGGGAGAGCGCGCTGTCCGGGGCGACCCTCCGGGAGGCCCAGAGCCTGCTGTTCGGCGCCGCGTTCACCAGGGCCGCCGGTGACGGCGCCGGCGCGGCCGCCATGTGGCGCCGTGCCCGTCGGCAGGCCGCCGAGGGCGGGGCCACGCTGCTGGTCGCCCTGGCCGACCAGCAGCGTCCGGAGGTGCTGGGTGACACGGACGGGTCGGCGGAGCCGTCCGGACCGGCCGCCGGGCTGGCCCAACTGACCTCACGGGAACGGGAGATAGCGGAACTGGTCGCAGAGGGTCTCACCAACCAGGCCGTGGCCTCCCGGCTCTGCCTCAGTCCGCGCACGGTCGAGAGCCACATCGCCTGCGTCTACCGCAAGACGGGCGTCCCGTCCCGCGCGGCCCTCGCCACCCTGGTGGCCCGCCACAGGGTTACGGCACCGGGCACGCCGCCGCCCTCGTGACCAGTGCCGTCGGCCGGACGCGGACCGGGACGCTCCTCGGCCGAGCGTCCCGGAGGGCCTCCGTGCCGTGGAGTGCGGGTCGAGTTGCGTAGTTTCACTGAGCCTCGCTCGACAGGGGACGGGCGACGGGACGTCGGAGTGCCATCGGACCAGACTGTCGGTGCGGGTGCGGGAAACCAGTTCGATTGCTGCGGATTGCTGTGGGAGGAACGTGTGGCCGGTGACGTGGACCGAGGAGCAGCGCGGCAAGGTGTATTCCACCCGGGCGCGGGTCAATCCGGACCATCTGACCGAGGGGCTCGACCGGGGGCCGTGCTGGCTGGCTGCGGTGCCGCCGTTCGACGCGGCTCGCTGTTTCGCCGAGGCGCGCGACAAGAGCCGTCACGACGCGTTCAGCGGCTGGGAGTACGCGGGGCAGCAGGTGGAGAAGGGGGCGCGGCACGCGGCGCCTTCGATGGCCGCACTCGGGCTGCGCGCGGCGGCCCTCTACCGCAGCGGTGAGCGTCCGGACGTGCTCGACCTCGACGTGGAAGTGGCCATGACGGGTACGCGAACTTCGTTCTGCTCTCGCTCCAGCACGAGGGTGACGACCGCGTCCACGTCTGGTACCACGACGAGGAGCCGGACCGGATGGACGGCGGCATCCCCTTCGTGGAGTTCCTGCGCAGAATGCTCGACCGCGCCCGGCAGGAGGATCCGTTCCCCAACGGGATATGACCGGGACGCGGCGCCCTGTGCCGACCGATCGTCCTTCCCGGACCGGCCCCGGGCCCTCCCCGGTCCCGACCTCGGCCCGTGGGCGCCGAGTACGTGGGGATTTCCTTACTACGTCCGGCGAGGGCATCAGTAGAACTCCCCAATCGGCTACGGAAACTCGCGGAACCGGCCTGATCGCGGCCTACGGCCGACTTTGATGTGCCCCACGTGGTGAAGGCCGGCAGGCCCGGCCCACTGTCAGAGGCACGTCCTATGGTCCTCACTGTGAGTGAATCGATGAGTGAATCCCTTCTTGCTGCTGTCACCCCTGCCCATGGCGGCGACGCCCTGGAGCAGGCCACCCTGGTCCGTTCCCTGATCGCGGACGGGGCGGATGTCTCGGCGCGCGACGAGGACGGCGCCACCGCGTTGCACCGGGCGGTGAAGGCCCCGTACAACAGCGACGGCCCGCTGCCGTGCCCGGAGGTCGTACGGGCGCTGCTGGAGTGCGGCGCCGATGTGCACGCCGTCGACAAGAACGGTGTCCCGCCCGCCGGGTGGGCCGTGGCGTTCAGCGACTCCGATCCGGCGGCCGTGGTGCGGCGTTCGGTGGACATACTGACGCTGCTCGTCGAGCACGGCGCCCGGCTGGACGGCCCGAGCGGTTTCACCACCGGCAGGTCGTTCGCCCACCACAGATGCGTGGCCGCGCCGCTCTACGCCTTCCTGCTCGACCACGGCGCACCGACGGACGCGGTCAACGATCGCGGAGACACTCCGCTGCACGCGACCGTTCGTTCGGCGCGACCGGGGCTGGTGAAGCTGCTCCTGGAGCGCGGCGCCGACAACGCCGCGGTCAACGGCCTCGGCCGGACTCCGCTGGGGATCGCGTTGCGTCTGCCGGAGTACAGCATGGAGCAGCGGCAGGCACGGTCGGAGATCGTGTCCCTGCTTCAGGCTGCGGGTGCCCCGGCGCATGTGCGGTATCCCGTGGTGGAGGGCGGGCCGCTGCCCATCGACATGGAGGCGCTGCGGCAAGCGGCCGGGGTGATGCGGACCGAGCTGTCCGAGGTGTGTGAGGCCGCCGGGATCCCGGACAACAGCGGCTGGCTCACCACGCTGGTGGAGCCGGACTTCGACAGCTACCAGGACTTCGTCGCCGAACTGGGCGACGGCTGCGACCCCGACCATCTGCCGCTTCTTCCCGAGTTGTGCGCCAGGGCGCTCGGCCGGACGGGCGCGACGCGCACCCTGGTCGGCGACCAGCGGGTGGACACGCCGTTCTTTCATCACGGCGACCTGGTGGTGAAGGGCGACCTGGATGTGGTGGCCCCCTTCGTGGTCACCGGCTCGCTGACGGTCGAAGGCGTGCTGGCGGACTGCGGCCCGGATTCGGTGGTGGCCATCCGCGGCGGGGTGACGGCCCGAGGGGTGTTCACCAACGGCGAGATGTCCGTCGACGGAGACATCGAGGCCGATGTCGTCTACGGCGACTACAACGACAACACGCTCCAGGCGGGCACCATCCGCGCCCGCCTGGTCATCGAGGACGAGCACGAGACGATCGCCTCGGTGGAAGCGGAGCTCCACTTCGACCTGGACGACTTCGAGCAGGGGTACGGCGACAGCGTCCAGGAGCAGTTGCGCGAGCTGCTGGTGGACGAGGTGTTCGCCGTTGACGAGGACGAGGACGAGGACGAGGAAATGATGGACCGGGGTCTGCTGTTCGCCCGGCTCCGCGAGGGTCTGCCGGTCTTCCGCACGGACGCGCAAGCCGAGGCCCACTGAGCGCATGTACCCGTCGGCCTGGCGGCTCGCCCCAGCCGACCGCGCCTCGCACTTCCCCCACCGAATCCGCCTTACCGGGCACTTCACCCCACGGAGCAACCGCAGATGGCCGATGACGAAACCCAGAGCGGCCCGTCAGTACCCCCCGCCCTCACAACGGTGCACTCACCGGTGGGGTACCGCCTCATCAGCGCCCAGGAGGCGGAGGAGCGGTTCCGGGTCTCCGCCGATGTCGGCTACCCGTACGTGGACTTCGCCGACGAGCAGGAGATCCGCTTGTACGAGGGCGGTCTGCATGTCGCGGGTCACCTGGAGCCGGAGGGCGACAGCGACTGGGTGCCGTACAACACCGTCGTGGACGGTGATCTGACCGTCGACGGTGACCTGGCCTGGTGGGACGACCTCGGCAGCAACTTCTTCCTGGTCACCGGGGCTCTGCGGGCGCGCAACGTGCTGTTGTCCGGCTGCCCCAACGTGGTGGTGCGTGGTGACCTGGAGGTGGCGGGCGGCATCTGCGGCTCGTACGGGGACGACGGCGGTTGGCTCGTGGTGTGCGGGCGGACCCGCGCCCGGATCATCATCAGCATGTCGTACTTCGGCATGACCTTCGCCGAGCAGCCGCAGGCACTGCTCGTCGCCGACCCCCACTACACCAACTGCCCGGTGGACTTCACCAAAGTGGAGCTGGGCACCGTCCTGCTGCCCGAACTCCTCGACGACCACGGCACGGCTGACGCGCGGAAGATCGAGGAGGCCTTGCGCGAGGGGCGGCAGGTGCTGCGCGCCGGGGTCCGGCCGAGCCATCTGGCCGCCCTGGAGGAGCTGGACGCGCTGCTGGTGCGTGCGGAGGAGGTGACCGGACTCGACCTGTCCGGACGCAAGTTGAGGCACTTCCCCGAGCAGCTCCTCTCCTTCCCCAACCTGCGGGTCCTCTCCCTGGAGGGCAACGCCGAGCTCAAGACAATCGACCCGCGCATCGGCGAGCTGGCCGCCCTCGAAGAACTCCACCTGGCCGGGACACAGCTGACCGGGCTGCCCGAGTCCATCGGCCGGCTGCGGAACCTGCGGCTGCTGGACATCTCCGACAACGCCTTCACAGCCCTGCCGGACTCCCTCGGCGACCTGGACCGCCTGGAGGTGCTGCGCGCCGCACGGCTGACCTGCCCGCTCCCCGACACGCTCGCCCGGCTGCACACGCTGCGCGAACTGGACCTGTCCCGCCAGCACCAGGGCCGCTACTACCGCGACGGGGTCGACTTCCCCCCGATCGTCACCCGCCTGACCGGACTGAGGACGCTCGACCTGTCGTACGTCTGGCTGGCCTCCGTCCCCGACGAGCTGCTGAACCTGACCGAACTGAAGGAACTCAACCTGCGCAACTCCCTGTCCGCCCGACTGACGCGGCTGCCCGACCTGGCCCGGCTGCCCCGGCTGCGCGTCCTGCGCCTGAGCGGCAGCGCCTCGGGCTCCAACCAGCCCCCGCCCAGCCGCGACCTGCTCTCCGGCATCTGGCGCATCACCACCCTCGAACACCTGGAGATCGACCGCTGGGGCAAGGAAACGTTCGACGGCCGGAAGGCGCGCACCGCCTTCCGCGCGCTGCCCGACGACGCGTTCACCCACCTGTCGAACCTGCGACACATCGACCTGTCGTTCAACGAACTCACCACCCTTCCAGAGTCGTTCTTCGGACTGCGCCGGCTCGAGTTCGCGGGCCTGCGGTACACCAAGCTCGACCGGCCCACGCTGGAGCGTCTGCGCGCGATGTTTCCGCGGACCCGGCTCGACCTGCGGGACACCGGCACCAAGGAGGTCGTCCACGACCCGAACTGGCAGTCCGTGCACGCCCTGGTCAGGACCGGCGGCGGCAAGCTCTTCGCGAAGGACCACCAGGAAGCCGCAGCCGACTTCGAGGAGGCCCTCACCCTCTGCGTCCCCGGCGCCTGCCACTCCGACTACGACCAGCTCTATGCCCTCTACGGCCTGGTTGACGCCCTCGGTCAACTCGTCGACAACGCACCGGACGCCGACCGGCCCCGGCTGACCGCCACACTCATCCGGTACGCCGAGCAGGCGCTCTCCCTGATACCCGGACAGATCTGGCACTTCACCGACGAGGGTGCCTTCCAGGAAGAAGTCAAACGCCGCACAGGCAATGCCCTGGCCTGGCATCTGCTGCACGGCGGCGAGCCGGAGCGCGCGCTCGCCGCCGTCGAGCAGGCGCTGACCGTCGCCGCCGGGCCGGATTACGACTTCGTCCGCGACACCCAGGTCCGCGTCCTGCTCGCCCTCGGCCGCACCGACGACGCCTACCGGGTGGCCGACCGGGTCCTCACCCGTGACCCCTCCTTCGGCGACTTCGGCGACTTCGGCGACCTCGCCGCCCAGCCCGCGTTCCAGCGGTGGCGCCAGGACCAGCGCACCGCCGCACCCGAGGCCCCGGGGAGCGCCCGGTGAGACCCGACCGCGCCGTACCGTCGCCCGGCACCCGCCCACTCGACGAACTCGACCAGGTGCCCTGGGCCGAACTCCGGCACGCCTACGGCCCGGCGACCGACGTCCCGGAGCAGCTGCGCGTTCTGGTCCGCGGCGACGGGGAACGCCGGACACAGGCGTGGGACCGTATGTGGTCCAACCTCTACCACCAGGGAAGCGTCTACGAGGCCACGCTCCACGCCGTGCCGTTCCTGTTGCACATGCTCGCCGAGGAGACCACCCCTCACCCGGCCCGCGTCCTGGTCTACCTGCGTCACCTGGTCGTCGGCGAGGATGAGGTCGAGTTGCTGCCGGACGGCTACGACGAGGCCGGATTCGCGGACTGGCCGCAGCAGGACAGGGAACTCGAGGCCGCCACCCATGCGGCCGTGGCAGCGGGCGTGCCGGTCATCGTGCCGCTGCTGGACCACCAGGACCCGGGGGTCGCGGGCGAGGCGGCCCATCTCCTGGCCTGGTTCCCTGGCAGGGCGGCGGACATCCTGCCCGCGCTGCGCCGGCTGAGCGTCCGAAGCCCGCTGCCCAGAAGTGACCGCACGACGGTGCTCATCGCCATCGGGCTGCTGGCGGGCGCCTGCGGGGACCGGTCCGACACGGCCTTTCTGGAGCGGATGCTCGCCGACGTGGACGACCCCGACCGCTGGGCGGCGGCGGTGGCGCTGAGCAGGATCGCCACCCCCGATGTCCCGGCCGCGGCCATCGACGTGCTGGTCGGGGAGCTGGGCGCGATCAGTGTCGATCCGGAGGAGTACGGGATGGAGCCCAGGACCGGCTTCTGCTTCAACTCCCCGGAACAGCTGATCGTCCCGACGCTCCACCGGCTGCCCGCCGCCTCCCGGGACGCCGCACTGGACGCGGCCGGACGGGCCATCGCCGGTATCGAGAACCAGGACCGGGTGCCATGGGCAGAGGCCGCGGATCTGGTCGTCCTCGCGCTCGGCGATGCCGAACCCGGCAGCGCGGACACGCTGACGCCCTGGCAGCACGCGATGCTGCGGGCGCTGCTGACCGGTGACCGGATCTGGACGTCGGGGCAGTTGGGCATGCGCCTGTCCTCGGAGTACGGGCTCCCCGACACCCCGGACGCGCTGGAGGAATGGCTGGACCGTGCATGACCGGGGGCGGCCGGGCGTCGGCCGGGGGGCCGATTGTCAGTGGCCGCCGCCAACGTCGAAGACGCCGATGAGATGACGGCCGGAATTCCCGGCAGCTCTGTGCTGCGCTGTCGCGTCGCCAGACTGCCGGGGCGCTGGATGACCGAAGTGCGGCACCGCTGAATCGCTCCGTAGTGCTGGATCGCAGGGATTGCTGAACAATCTGCGTGAGCTTGACGTCAAGCCGCAGGAGCCGCAAGGAAGAGCCTCTGACGCCTGCCGCCACTCAAACTGCCTCGCGACGCATCCAAGGTTTCGTCGACACAGACGGCGAAGGGCATTTACGGGACAGCCCTTAGCGAGTCTGACCGTTAATTTACTCACATCAGGAGACCAAAATGGACACTCGAGATCCACGGTTCAGCGGACTCAGCATTGGTACTGGAGTCGTTCGCTATTCAGATCTCAGCTATTTGATTATCGCGAACGATGCCGCTGTCAGCGAAGGTTACACAGATTCGCTACTGTTCTCTCTGGATCGTGGAAATTGGGGCGCCGGCACAGTGGAATGGCTTGCCTGTTCCGGAACGGTCTGCCATGTGCCGACCGAACGTTACCTGGTGCTGGGCACCGATGGATCGGTACAAGCTAGTGGTGGCGGCGCTGTAAAGGAAGAGGCATCCATCGCAAGCTGCGGAGTGGATCCGAGGAAGCGCGGCCCTCTTCGTGAAGTACGTGGTATCGCGAAAGGTAGAGCCTATGCCGTAGGAACCTGCCGGCAGGCCTATGTTCGCGATGGCGAAGATCAGTGGAAATGCATTGACCAGAGCGCCCAAGTCGGTGACACCCCGATCACCGACACGAGCTTCGAGTCCATCGATGGGTTCAGCGAACAGGAGATATACACGGTCGGTTGGGAAGGTGAAATCTGGAAGTATGACGGTTCCTTCTTCACCCAGCAGAACAGTCCGACCAACCTGGCGCTCTACAAAGTTCGCTGCGCGTCGGACGGTTTTGCCTATGCCTGCGGCCAGCTCGGCACCTTGCTTCGGGGACGCGATGATCAATGGGAAGTGATCGAGCATGAAAGCACCAAAGAAGACCTCTGGGGCATGGAGGTTTTCGATGGACAGCTGTACGTGTCTTCCACCCATTTCGTCTATCGACTCGAGGACGGCAAGCTCAAGCCCGTCGATTTCGGAGACGACGTTCCGCAGACCTGTTATCACCTGAGCGCGGCCGACGGGATCATGTGGTCCATCGGGCCCAAGGATGTAATGGAGTTCGATGGTTCGAACTGGAAGCGGAGTCTGCGAATTGACTGACCCGGCGATCCCGGCCTGCCCATGCATCAGGATCGGCGACTGACGAACACCCTTCCCATCGTCCTTGACCTACACGTCGAAGAAGCCGGCTTCCTCGCCGTCCTACGCGACTACGCATGCCGCATGACGATCTCGACGTAGCTATTCAGCTGGGTTGAGTGGTTCGGTCAGGCGGCTGCTGTGTCGGGTGTGAGGGTCCTACGCCCTCCGGCGGTATGGCCGGTGCGGGAAGGTGGAGAACGCGGGCTGCGTCCCGGGCTGCGAGATCATGTCGATGCCAGCGATCGTGCGGTGCTGGTGATCACCAGTGTTGTCAGCGCGGCAAAGTACATTCCGCTCATGACGACAACACTCCCGATGTACCCGTGGACCGATGGTGAGGGCGAAGAAGGTTGGTTCGAAGGAATCGATTTGTCCTTCGACACCTGGAAGTACGACGAGGAGATGCCCTTTGACGATGCCGAACTGGTCTGGCAGGAGCTCCTCGACCGGCTGGTGGAGGAAGATGTCAGCCTGACCACCGAGCAGCAGCAGATCGTGCGCCCCATCTTTGACAGGCTCTGGGCCACCTATGCAAAGGCGAGCTGATCGTGCTCGGCGCGGGAGTCGGCCTCACCGCCGAAGTGCTGCGCAGCGCCCGAGGCATCGAGATGCGCGGCAAGGACCGGCTGCGGGCCGGACTCGACCACGCGGCGGCGCAGTACACCCCCTTCCCGGGCCGTGTCACCGTCGACGGGATCGTGGTCCACAAGGGAGAAACGGTCCTGGCAGTTCCTCGTCCTGCCGGACTCCGTCCTGGACGACGGACTGCTCGACGTCTGCGTGATGGGAGCCGAGGTCCCCGCCACGGACGTCCCGGAGCTGCTGCGCACGGGTGCGCACGTCGGCCTCGACGGCACGGTGTACACCAGGGGGCGCAGGGTCGTCCTCGAACGCACCGACGGGCAGCCCCTCTGCTTCGAGCACGACGGCGAACTGATCGCGGACTGCGGATCCCGCCTCACCGTGGACGTCCTGCCGGGCGCCCTGCCCGTACCGTGCGCCCTGGTGGATCCCTCGGACCCCCGGTGACGGCTGTCACGGGCTCCCTCACCGGGGAGCCGGCGAACTGGGCGAGCGCCCTGCGCGTCGAGGACGTCCCGGACCGCGTCGTCGTACTCGCGGCGTGATTCGGCACTGCCCAACTGATCGCAGGTCGCGGGCGGTCGGAGCGCCGCGCGCGACGTGGGGGTGTGCGACTGCGACCACGTTCCTATGCGGTCCCACGCCGCTGTCACGGCAGTCCCACCAGTCAGGCAAAGTCGGCCGCGGCCTTGGTCGCGGGCTCTCGGCCCGAGGTAATGCGAACGGCCCCTCGGTCCACCTCACGCGAAGGTGTGAAACCACCACGCCCCGTAGGAGTCGCCCACCCCCGTGACAACGGGCGAAGAACCGTTCCGCGCGTCAACTCCAGCCTTGAACGGCCGCACAATCTCATCCTCTGCGCATGCCATGGTGTCCGCCGGGCGCCCCCCACGCCCACCACCGACCGAAAGCGAGGCACCGTGAAGAAGTCCATCGCCTGCTGGACCGCGGCAGTGGCATGCGTTCTGCTCGCCCTCACCGGAACCGCCGAAGCCTCCGACGCCATCATGGCAAAGCCCAAGGCGTGGTACTCCACCGCCGTCTGTGGTGTCGAGAAGATCGGAAGTGGCGACCACGGAGACAAGCAGCTCAAGGGCAACGGAAAGGGGAAGAGCAAGTCGGAGGCCGAAAAGTCCGCCCAGCGAGATGTACAGGCCCAGATCAGCAAGAAGTACGGAAAGGGGTACCGGGCGCACCACTGCACCTTCCGCAGCTCCAGGCGGTAGGCCCCGCGCCTGTGGAAACACGTGAACAACAGAAAGCGTAAGAAGCTGCCGAAGCGGCTTGCCGCGGCTGCCGGTGACGGACGAGTCGGCCTTCTCCAGCGACTCCTCGCCCAAGGGGCCGATCCCGACACCCGCGACCCTGACGGAGCCACACCGCTCTATCTCGCCGCCGTCCAAGGCGAAAACCGCTGTGCCGAGCTGCTCCTGGCGGCCGGGGCCTCGCCCAACGCCGAATCCCGGGGGTGGCGCAGCGGACTGCCACTCGCCGCAGCCACCGCCAAGGCCAACCTGCCCCTCGTCGAGCTGCTGCTGTGTCATGGAGCCGACCCGCACCTGCGGGAGTCGGGGGGCGGCTCGGCGCTCGCCTGGGCACAGGGCTGGAGCGACGACACCGAGGAGCGGCAAGCCGTCCTGGCGCGGCTGCGCAGCCTCACCGTTTGAGCCGTCCCCACCGGACGGTCGGCACCTCCGGTTTGCCGAGTGCTGCTGGGGGTGCCCCTATGTGCTTCGTCGACCCTGGCCGGGGTTGTTCACGGGGTTTGTTCTGGGTTCGCAAAGCGTGAAGTTCCCCGTGGGTCGGGTGCCGTGTGGGCAGACCTGTGGTCGATGTGGCGGGTGGCCGCGTCGGTGCGGGGACGCGACGGGGCGGAAAGGGTGTTCGAGCGAGGCTGACCCATTTCGGCCATGACGCTCCGAATGCGTGGAAGTCACTCTCCGTGAGCGTGAGGCTGCGTCTGACCTGCTGTTCTTGCTATGCCACTTCCGGTGAGGACACCCAGTGCTTCGCCTACGACGGCTACCGCCGTCTGACCGAAGCCTGGACCCCGTCCTCCAACGACTGCACCACCACCCGCGCGGCGTCCGCCCTTGGCGGGCCAGCCCCGTACTTGGACCAGCTGGACCTACAAGCCCGGCGGCCTGCGCGACACCCAGACCGAGCACAGGGCCACCGGCGACACCAAGACCGGCTACGGCTACCCTGCCGTCAACGCTTCCGGCACCGGCCAGCCCCACACCCTGACCTCCGTCATCGTCAACAGCGGCACAGCCAAGACCTACGCCTACGACGAGCACCAGGCCGTGCCTCTGCGAGGCAGGTCAGCAGATGCCGAGCCGCCTGCCGACGCCTTCGGGCTGGCCGGGAGACCTCACGGCCAGGACGTCTGGCTGCACCAGCCCGATCGCGTCATGTGAGGCGTCGATCCCCGCAGAGACCCGCCAGGATTCGGGGCAACCAGAAAACTCTTCGTCTCACCTCGTCTCACACATCTCTCACAGACGAGAGCGCACGGGAGCACACGAGAGCCTCTGACCTGGGAAATCGCTGTCGCTACGGACCACGGCGGACATTACATAGGCTAGGGAGCATGGCCTACGAGATTCCGGTGACGCAAGCCCGAGCTGAGCTCGCCGAATTGATCAACCGTGTCGTCTACGGCGGCGAGCGCGTGGTCGTGACGCGGCACGGCAAGCCGCTGGTGGCGCTCGTCTCGGCCGCTGACCTGGAGCGACTCGAGAAGGACGAGGCGGCCGCCGAGGAGCAGGTGATCAGTTCGGTCTCCTCGATCGGCTCCTCGGTGTCCGCTCCCGGCGAACGGCGGCGTTTCGGTATCGCGGCGGAGCACAGGGGGCACGACGAGCCGGGCAGGTGAGCTACGTCCGGCGGTGCGCGACGCCGGAATGCCGTGTACCCCCGTCCGTTGTGACGGGGGTACACGGCGTGTCCGGGTGCGGGGTCAGCCCGCCAGGGCCGGCTCCGGGATGCGTGCCTGAGGTGCGACCGGCGGGGGCTGTGTTCGTCGTCGGCCGCCGATGAGCACCGCGCCCAGCCCGAGCGCCGCCCACAGTGCGAGGGTGAGCAGCGGGCCGCCCGCACCGCTGCCGTCGAAGAACGCGACCGACCGCAGCAGTGAGCCGCCCGCACCCGGCGGCATCAGCTGCCCGATCGCCCCGACCGGCGCTGGCAGCAGTTCGGGTGTCAAGAAGGAACGTTCGTTTTAGGTTTGGGGCATGGCCCGTGTATCCCAGGAGCACCTCGACGCCCGCCGCCGGCAGATCATTGACGGCGCGGCGCGCTGCTTCGCGCGCGACGGCTTCCACGGCACATCGATGCAGGGTGTGCTGAAGGAGGTCGGTCTGTCGGCCGGGGCGGTCTACCGCTACTTCAGCGGGAAGGAGGAGCTGATCGAGGCCATCGCCGACGAGGCGTTCACCAGCATTCGGCGGGCCTTCAGGGAAGCCGCGGACACCACTCCGCCACCGGCGCCGGACGTGCTGCTGGGCCGGGTGCTGCGCGGGCTCTTCTCGGGAGAGGTGTGCGGTCTGGACGGGCGGCAGTTCGCCTCGCTGATCGTGCAGGTCTGGTCCGAGACCATGCGCAACGAAAGCCTGGCCGCCACTTTCGACGACGGGTACGGCGCCATGCGGGTCGTCTGGACGGACGTGGTCGAGGGATACCGCAAGGCGGGAGTCATGCGGGCGGACGTACCCGCCGACCATGTGGCGCGGACGATGATGGCGGTCGCGCAGGGATTCTTCGCCCAGATGGCGCTCTTCGGCGACGCCGAACCCGAGGTGCTGGAGAACGGCCTGCGCGGCCTGATGGCCATGCAACTGCCGTCGGCCGGTTGATGCGCGGGAATTTACGCGCCGGAATCAACGCGCCGGAATTGTCACGCCGGAGTTAACGCGCCGGAAAAACTCCGGTTCTAACATGCACTACCTCGCGCGAGTCAGCGGCTCGCTGTTCAACGACCGCGTTGAACACGGCTGATGCCTCGCCGCGCCCAGGGACGGAACTGGGCACAGGACTGTGAGGTGGAAGCATGCGACTGACCCCGCACGAGCAGGAACGCCTGCTCATCCATGTTGCCGCCGATGTGGCTCAGCGGCGCCGGACGCGCGGACTGCGGCTCAACCACCCCGAGGCGGTCGCAGTGATCACCGTCCATCTGCTGGAAGGCGCCCGCGACGGCCGTACGGTCTCCGAGCTGATGGCCTCGGGCCGCAAGGTGCTCGGCCGCGGCGACGTCATGGACGGGGTGCCCGAGATGATCCACGACGTCCAGGTCGAGGCCACCTTCCCGGACGGCACCAAGCTCGTCACCGTCCACGAACCGATCGTCTGACGGGAGGCGCCACCGATGATTCCCGGAGAGATCCTGTACGCGGACGGGCCCGTGTCGTTCAACGAGGGCCGCCCCGTCACCCGCCTCACCGTGCTCAACGCCGCCGACCGGCCGGTCCAGGTGGGTTCGCACTACCACTTCGCCGAGGCCAACCCCGGCCTGCGCTTCGACCGTTCGGCCGCCCGCGGCCTGCGGCTGAACATCGCCGCCGGAACCGCCGTGCGCTTCGAACCCGGCATACCGATCGACATCGAACTCGTACCGCTCGCCGGACGGCGCGTCGTCCCCGGGCTGCGCGGCGAGACCGGAGGTGCCCTCGATGGCTGAACTCGACCGCGCCGTCTACGCCGACCTGTTCGGCCCCACGACCGGCGACCGCATCCGGCTGGCAGACACCGATCTGCTCGTCGAGATCGAGGAGGACCGCTCGGGCGGCCCCGGACTCTCCGGTGACGAGGCGGTGTTCGGCGGCGGCAAGGTCATCCGCGAATCGATGGGACAGTCCCGCACCACCCGCGCCGAGGGCGCCCCGGACACCGTCGTCACCGGCGCCGTGATCATCGACCACTGGGGCGTCGTCAAGGCGGACATCGGTATCCGCGACGGCCGGATCACCGGGATCGGCAAGGCCGGCAACCCGGACACCATGGACGGCGTCCACCCCGACCTGGTCATCGGCCCGGAGACCGAAATCATCGCGGGCAACGGCAAGTTCCTCACCGCCGGGGCCATCGACGCCCACGTCCACTTCATCTCGCCGACCCTGATCGACCAGGCGCTCTCCTCCGGCATCACCACCCTGGTCGGCGGCGGCACCGGACCGGCCGAAGGCACCAAGGCCACCACGATCACCCCGGGTCCGTGGCACCTTGCCCGGATGTTCGGGGCGCTGGACGCGTACCCCGTCAACATCGGTCTGCTCGGTAAGGGCAACACCATGTCGCGCGAGGCCATGCACTCCCAACTGCGCGCCGGGGCACTCGGATTCAAGATTCACGAGGACTGGGGTGCCACCCCCGCCGTCATCGACGCCTGCCTGGGCGTCTGCGAGGAGACGGGCGCCCAGCTCGCCATCCACACCGACACCCTCAACGAGGCCGGATTCGTCGCCGACACCCTCGCCGCCATCGCCGGGCGCTCCATCCATGCGTACCACACCGAAGGTGCCGGCGGCGGGCACGCTCCGGACATCATCGGCATCGTCTCGGAGCCGTACGTCCTGCCCAGCTCCACCAACCCGACCCGGCCGCACACCATCAACACCATCGAGGAACACCTCGACATGCTGATGGTCTGTCATCACCTCAACCCGGCCGTGCCGGAGGATCTGGCCTTCGCCGAATCCCGGATCCGGCCGTCCACCATCGCGGCCGAGGACATCCTCCACGACCTCGGGGCCATCTCGATCATCTCGTCCGACTCCCAGGCCATGGGCCGCATCGGCGAGGTCGTCCTGCGCACCTGGCAGACCGCCCATGTGATGAAGAAGCGCCGCGGTGCCCTGTCCGGCGACGGGCGGGCCGACAACCGGCGAGTGCGTCGCTATGTCGCCAAATACACCATCAACCCGGCGGTCGCCCAAGGACTCGACCGGGAGATCGGTTCGGTGGAGACCGGCAAGCTCGCCGACCTGGTGCTGTGGGAACCGGCGTTCTTCGGCGTCAAGCCGCAGACCGTGATCAAGGGCGGCCAGATCGCGTACGCGCAGATGGGCGATTCCAACGCCTCCATCCCGACTCCGCAACCGGTGCTGCCCCGCCCGATGTTCGGCGCTGTGGGCCGTTCGCCCGCGGCCGACTCCGTCAACTTCGTGGCCGATGCGGCCGTCCAGGACGGGCTGCCGGAACGCCTCGGTCTCGGGAAGGCGTTCGTGCCGATCAGCAGTACGCGCGGCGTCACCAAGGCGGACATGCGGGAGAACGACGCCACTCCGCAGGTCCACGTCGATCCCGACAGCTTCGCCGTGACGATCGACGGCGAGCCGGTCGAACCGGCGCCGGCCGCCGAACTGCCCATGGCCCAGCGCTACTTCCTCTTCTGATGCGGGACACGCGACGCCCGATGCGGGACACGCGACGCCCGATGCGGGACACGCGACGCCCGATACGGCACACGCGACGCCCGACGCGGGACGTGCGATGAGTCGCGCGGCTCTGCTCGTCCTCGCCGACGGCCGGTTCCCCGCCGGTGGCCACGCCCACTCCGGCGGCGCCGAACCGGCCGTGAAGGCAGGACGGATCCGCGACGCCGAGGACCTCGCCGAGTTCTGCCGGGGCCGCCTGCACACCGCCGGGCTCACGGCCGCCGCACTCGCCGCGGCGGCCGCCCACGGCCACGATCCGCTCGCGCTCGACGAGGCCGCCGACGCCCGTACCCCGTCACCCGCGCTGCGCGCCGTCGCCCGCAAGCTCGGCCGGCAGCTGATGCGGGCGGCCCGCGCCACCTGGCCCAGCCCCGAACTCGCCGCGCTCGCCGAGGCCCGGCCGCGCGGCGCCCACCAGCCCGTCGTCCTCGGCCTCACCGCGCGCTCGGCGGGGCTCGGGCCCGAGGACGCCGCGCACTGCGTCGCCTACGAAGCCGTCAGCGGACCGGCCACCGCCGTCGTCCGCCTGCTCTCCCTCGACCCCTTCGAGGCCACCGCCGTCCTCGCCCGCCTCGCACCCGAACTCGACCGGATCGCCGAACAGGCCGCCGCGGCGGCGCACGGAACCCTCGACGCGCTGCCCGCCGCCTCGGCCCCGCTCCTCGACATCACCGCCGAGGCGCACGCGGCCTGGCCGGTCCGCCTGTTCGCCTCGTGACCCCGTACGAAACAGGAGCCGCACCCATGCACCTCGACCACACCCAACACGGCCCCGCCGCCGTGAGCGCCGACGCCGCCCGGCCCGACGGAACCCGCCGCGCCCTGCGCATCGGACTCGGCGGACCGGTCGGCTCCGGCAAGACCGCGACCGTCGCCGCCCTCTGCCGGGCCCTGCGCGACCAGCTCTCCATCGCGGTGGTCACCAACGACATCTACACTCGCGAGGACGCGGCCTTCCTGCTGCGCCATGCCGTCCTGCCGCCCGAGCGCATCCAGGCCGTGGAGACCGGCGCCTGCCCGCACACCGCGATCCGCGACGACATCTCCGCCAACCTCGAAGCCGTCGAGGACCTGGAGGACACCGTCGGGCCACTCGATCTGATCCTGGTCGAATCCGGCGGCGACAACCTCACCGCCACCTTCTCGAAAGGGCTGGTCGACGCGCAGATCTTCGTCATCGACGTGGCGGGCGGCGACGACATCCCGCGCAAGGGCGGTCCCGGTGTCACCACCTCCGACCTGCTCGTCATCAACAAGACCGACCTCGCTCCCCACGTCGGCTCCGATCTCGACCGGATGGCCCACGACGCCGCACAGCAGCGCGGACCGCTCCCCGTCGCCTTCACCTCGCTCACCTCCGAGGAGGGCGTGGGGCCCGTCGCGGACTGGGTGCGCGGGCGGCTCGCCGACTGGACCGCATGAGCATCCAGGCCACCGCCCGGATCACCGCGGCCCTCGACGGCCGGGGCGTCACCTCGCTCCCCGTGCTGCAAGGCGACGGACCGCTCGCCCTGCGCCGGACCCGGGACACGCCCGGGTCCGGCGCACGGGTCACCGTCGTCGGCGCCATGAGCGCACCGCTCGGCGGGGACCGGCTCGCCATCGCGACACAGGTCGGCGAAAGCGCCCGGCTCACCGTCGACTCGGCAGCGGCGACCGTGGCCCTGCCGGGACCGGGCGGCGAACCCGCCACGTACGACATCGAGTTGAATGTGGCGGAGGGGGCCGAGCTGCGCTGGCTGCCGGAACAGCTCGTCTCGGCGCACGACAGCGTCCTGCGCATGACCACCCGCGTCCGACTCGCCCCCACCGCACGGCTGGTGCTGCGCGAGGAACAGATCCTCGGCCGCCACGCCGAGAGCACCGGCACCCTCATCAGCCGCCTCACCGTGCACCGCGCCGGCCGTCCGCTGATCGACCAGCAGATGACGTACGGTCCGGGAGCCCCCGGCGGCTGGGACGGCGCGGCGGTCCTGGGCGGCCACCGGGCCGTCGGGCAACTCCTCGTCGTGGAACCGGGGTTCGACGAGAAGCTTCCCGAAGCGCGACTGCTCGGGGAGACCGCCGTTCTCACCCCGCTCGCCGGACCGGCCGTGCTGGTCACAGCCCTCGCCCCCGACGCACGCCTGCTGCGCCGCGTCCTGGACGAGGCGCTGGACGAACTGCTCGACGCCCCGGCGGGTTGAACACCGCTGGACCGTGCCTCACGCCTTCCGGTCGTACGCCTCCAGCCAGGCGTCCTCCGCCGCGTAGTCGAAGAGCTTCTTCCCGTACGCCCGCAGCATGGCCGGGAAGGCCTCCGTCCAGTCCTTGCCCGCCAGCTGCGCCGCGATCCACTCGACCGTCCCGGGAAGCGACTGCACATAGCCCGTGACCGGCCGGTACCCGAGCTCGCGCTCGGCGGCCGTCATGTCGTACACGATGGGGTGGGCGGCGCTCCACGGCGTCGAGCCGACGCCGTCCTCCCCGGGCGCCCCCGCCATCAGCACGGTCTCCGTCCTGCGGCCGAGCACCGCGTCGACGGCCTCGCCGATCTCCGCGACCGTCGGCGCCTGCGGATCCCCGGCGTTCAGCACCCGCGAACCGGGCCGCAGGGCGGCGAGCCGGATCAGCTCGGCCAGGTTGGAGACATGGACCGGGTGGAAGCGGGATTCCCCACCGAAGGCGAGCACCCGCCGGTCGCGGCCGTCCAGGAGCCGTTTCACGAAATACAGCTCACGCGGCGAGCGGCAGTACTCCCCGTGGATCGCCCCGGCCCGCAGCAGCGTCACCGGCAGCGCGTCCCCGGCCGCCAGCAGATCCCGCTCCAGCCGTATCTTCCGCGTCCCGTACGTCGTGTCGCCTGGCGGCAGGGTGCGCTGCGACTCCGGGATCGGCAGCGGATAGCGCGGAGCACCGTCGGGTTCGCCCTGCGTGTCGAAGCTGCGGCCCTGCTCGTCCTCGTACACCGCACCGCTGGAGATGACCACCGCCGAACCGATCCGGTCCGCGAGACCGGTCAGCTGACGGGCGTGAACCGCGTCGTACGCCACCATGTCGACCAGTACGTCGCAGCCGTCGCCCAGCGCCGCCGCGAGCGCCCCGTCGGCGTCCCGGTCCAGGGCGGTCGTGCGCACCGCTGTGTCCCACCGCGCGTCCCGGCCGCCTCCGCGAGAGGCGGCCGTCACCTCCCAGCCGTCCTCGACGAGCGACTGCACCGCCACTCGCCCGATCTGTCCCGTCGCCCCCAGCACCCATGCGTTTCCCTTGCTCATGAGGGCCACGCTAGAGCCGGGCGGCCACCCGGGCCGGCGAAGTTCACCGAGCGCGGATCCGCCGTCAGCGTCGAAACTTCGGGAACTTCTTCGACTTTGCCGCCTGTTCGGCCTGCGCGGCCTTCGCCTTGACCGCGTACTCGTCGACGTACTCCTGACCCGAGAGCTTCAGGATCGCGTACATGATCTCGTCGGTGACCGCCCGGACCGCAGCCTTCTGGTTCTCCATGCCGGCGTAGCGGGAGAAGTCCAGCGGCTCGCCGAAGCGGATGGTGACGCGCTTGATGCGCGGGACGACCTGTCCCGGCGGCTGGATCTCGAATGTACCCACCATCGCGCACGGCACCACGGGCACCTGTGCCGTGATCGCCATGACGGCCACGCCCACCTTGCCCTTGTAGAGCCGGCCGTCGTGCGAGCGGGTGCCCTCCGGGTAGATGCCCAGCAGCTCGCCCTTGCTCAGCACACCGAGCCCTTCCCGGATTGCCGCCTGTCCGGCTTCCTTGCCGGAACGGTCCACCGGGATCTGTCCGATGCTGTGGAAGAAAGCGGCGGTCAGCCGACCCTTCAATCCCGGTCCGGTGAAGTACTCGGCCTTGGCGAGAAACGTGATGCGCCGTTTGAGGATCGCGGGCATCAGGAAATGGTCGGAGAACGACAGATGGTTGCCGGCGACGATGGCCGCGCCGTCCTCCGGGATGTGTTCCAGGCCCTCGATCCTGGGGCGGAAGAACAACCGGAGCAGTGGCCCGAGGATGACGTATTTGAGCACGTGGTAGAACACGGGGCGGCTCCTAGGGCCTCTCGTCTGGATCAGGTCCGGCCTGCCGGCGCACAGCTCCGGGAGGGCAGCCTATGTGCAGCTGTCGTCCCGTGCAGCCACCTTCCTGACGTAGTCCTCGACCGCCGCGTCGAGTCCGATGTCGTGCTGGGCCCGCTCGGACAGGTACCAGCGGTGTTCGAGGAGTTCGTGGTACAGCTCGGCCGCGTCCATCCGGGCGGACACGTGGTCGCGCGCCGCGCGCACGGTGGGCCGGAAGATCTCCCGGACCCAGCGGTGGGCCAGTACCTCGGTGCGGGCGCCGTGCCGGTCGCCGGGAGCGTAGTCGTCCTGGGTGGCCATCCAGCTCTCCAGGTCGTTGAGGAGCCGTCGTGCCTGGTTCTCCTCGGCGTCCATCCCGGTGAGGCGCAGGAGCTGGCGCTGATGATGGCCTGCGTCCACGACCTTGGGCACGAACGTGACGGTGTCCCCGTGGTCCGAGTGCGATATCTGCATCTCGGCGACGTCGAAGCCCAGGTCGTTGAGGCGGCGGATGCGGCGCTCCATGTAGTGGTGCTTGCCCGCCGGGTAGACGGAGGTACGCGTCAGCTCCGTCCACAGCGCCTCGTAGCGTTCCTCGATCTCCCGGCCGAACGCGATCGGGTCGATGGAAGGGTGCAGCGCCCCGGCCGCCTCCAGGTCGAGCATCTCGCCGCTGATGTTGACCCGGGCGAGCTCGATGTCGTACGCGCGCTGCCCGTTGCTCAGCCGGGGGTGCAGCTCCCCGGTCTCGGCATCCACGAGGTAGGCGGCGTACGCGCCCGCGTCCCGCCGGAACAGGGTGTTGGACAGCGAGCAGTCCCCCCAGGCGAACCCCGTCAGATGCAGTCGCACGAGGAGAACAGCGAGGGCGTCCATGAGGCGGTGCACCGTGCCGGGGCGCATGGTCGTCTCGAACATCGACCGGTAGGGGAGCGAACCGCCCAGGTGGCGGGTGATCAGGACGGGTTCGAGGGGCGAACCGTCGGCCTCGGTCCGGCCGGTGACCACGGCGAGCGGGTCGACGGCGGGTATCCCGAGACGGTCGAGCGTACGCAGGAGTTCGTACTCGCGCAGCGCCGGCCGTTCGGCGAGCTCCTTCACGGCCACGGTCTCCTCGCCCGCTCGCGCGTAGCGCACGACGTGCCGGGAGATGCCGCGGGGGAGCGGTACGAGGTACTCGTCGGGCCACTGCTCCAGGGGGATGTGCCAGGGCAGTTCGAGCAGGAGGGCCGGGTGTTCGGCGTTGGTGGCGCTGATCTGCAGAGTCATGCGGTCACAGTCCCTGGGTCGCGCGGCGGGTCGACCGTGATCGGACCCCGAAGGGGCGGTGCGGGTCAAGACCCGGGCCCGACCCACCCCACCACCGTGCTGCCCCCGACGGGGTCCCGCCGCCCGCGGTCAGTCCTTCAGATGCTCCAGGATCCGGTGCATCCCGCTGTTCCAGTTCTCCTTGAGCGCCGCGACGGCCGCGTCCAGGTCGCCGCGCTGCAGGCACTCGGCGATCCGCTCGTGCTCCTCCGCGGAACGCTCCAGGATGTCCTGGTCGCCCAGGGCCACCCGCTCGTAGCGGTGCATCGTCACCTTCAGGGAGGTGATCAGCTTCATCAGGCGGTCGTTCGTGCAACCGGACAGGAGCAGGTCGTGCCACGCGTCGTCGTAACGCTCTATGACGTCGTGCGGCGCCTGCGGGACCGAGAACGCGCGCGCCTCCTCCAGGAGGCGGGGGGCCGTCGCCGCCAGGTGCTCGGGATCGCTGGACTCCAGGGCGAGCGCCTCCAGCGTCGCGACGATCGCGGACAGGTCACGGAACTCCTGCGCACTGAGCGGCGTGAAGCGGAAGCCCTTGCCGCGCTCGCTGGTGATGACGCCCTCGCGCTCCAGCGTGATCAGTGCCTCGCGCAGCGGAGTACGGCTGACGCCGAGTTCGGTGGCGAGCTGCCCCTCGTTGATCGGCGAGTTGGTCGCGATCGTGCCGCGCCCGAGGCGCTTGATCAGTTCCTCCTTGACCTGTTCGCGCAACGGGCGGTTTTCGATTGGCATGTGAGGCTGCCCTCCCCTTCGGTCCGGTCGATTATCCGCTACCGGAAAGTCACGCGGTACCGGCGCCGTCGACCGGGATGATCGCTCCGCTCAGGAACGCCGAGGCGTCGGAGGCGAGGAACGCCACGGTCTGGGCGATGTCGCGGGGCTGCCCGATCCGGCCGAGCGGCCGGTCGGCGGCGTCGGCGTAGAACGCGTCGGAGCTCTCGCCGAGCTGACGGGCCTCCTCGGCGAGCATCCCGGTCGCCGTGTCACCGGGGCAGACACAGTTGACGCGGATGTTGTCGGGGCCGTGGTCGATGGCCATGGCGCGGGTCATGTTGACGACGGCGCCCTTCGACGCGCAGTACGAAACGGCCCGGCCGCCGCCGCGGATGCCCCATCCGGAGCCGGTGTTGACGATGGAGCCGCCGCCCCGGGCCGCCATCCCCGGGATCACCAGGCGGCTCATCAGCATCACCGAGCGGATGTTCACGGCCATCACCAGGTCCCAGTCGTCCTCGGTGATCTCGCAGACCGTGGAGCGGCGGATGATCCCGGCGTTGTTGAAGAGGACGTCCACGCCGCCGAACCGCTCCTGCGTCGTGTGCACGACGGCCTCGCAGTCCTCGCGCCGTGACACGTCGCAGCGTACGAAGGTCCCTCCGGTGTCCTTCGCGGTGCGTTCACCGCCGTCCGTGTCGATGTCGGCGATCACCACGCGGGCGCCGAGCTCGGCGAGGACCTGGGCGGTGGCGCGGCCGATGCCGGCTCCGCCGCCGGTGACGATCGCGCGCTTGCCGTCGAGGGAGATCATCCTGGGCTCCTTGTGTCCTGGGTCGGGGTGTCGGGGTTACGCGGTCACATCGCCAGGCGGTACAGCGATGTGCGCCGCCTGCCGGTGATGACGGGGAGGTGACCGGACAGCTCCGCGTCGAGCGCGTCGTCGCCGGTGTCGAGGAGCAGGGGGCGGCCGCCGAGCGCGGCCAGTTTCGCTTCCGTGCACAGCACCAGCAGGTGCTCGCGACCGCCTGCTGCGCGCAGGACGCGCGGCGAGATCTGCTGGTTGCCGCGGCCGAGGAGGAAGCCCTGGCCGCCGATGGGGGAGAGGGCGATCCAGGCCGGGCCGAGTGCGAGGAGGGCCTCCTCGCCGACGTCACGTGCCACGACGCGGGGCGGGCGGCCCGGCCGCAGGGCGAGCGCGTCGACTCCGGTGAGCGAGACGTCCGCGCCGAGCGCGGCCGCCACCGCCCGGGTGGTGCTGCCGGGGCCGAGCACGAGCAACCCGTCCCCGACCCGCTCGGCGACCTCGGCCGCGATCCCGCCGACCGCATCCGGCGCGGTGGCGGTGCTGCCGGTCTTGCGCTGCTGCACCCGGACCGGCACGTCCGGGACGGGCAGCCACCCGAAGAGCCGGGAGGTGACGCGGCCTTCGCCCAGGGCGTCCTCGTCGCGGTCCATCACCTCGGCGTCCCGCAGCCGGACGCCGCCCGTGCGGGCGAGCCACGCCGCCGCGACCTCACCCGCGGCGCGCGGGCTGACGGCGAAGACGGCCGAGTGCATCTTCACGCCGGTCGGTACGCCGAGGACCGGACAGGGCGCGTCGCCGAGGGCGCCGAGCACGTCCCGCGCGGTGCCGTCGCCGCCGGCGAAGACCAGGAGGTCGATGCCCTCGGCGACGACGGCCCGCACCGCGGCGGCCGTGTCCGCGGCCGAGGTGTCCCGCCCGGTCCCGGCGGCGTACACGACCCGCCCCGCAAGCCCCGCGGCGGCGACGGAGTCGGCGCCCAGGGGACCGGCGGCGGTGACGACGAGGAGTCCGTCCCGAGCCGACTCGCCCGTACGCGCCGCCAGTTCACCCAGAGCCGCGGCCGCACGCGCCCCCGCCAGTGGGCATGCGCCCAGCGACAGCGCCACGCGGGCCCGGTCCGGGCCGTCGGTGCCACCCAGGCCCACCCGGCCGCCGAGTCCGGCGACCGGGTTGACCACCAGGCCGATCCTCGTCACGGGCGGCCCGCCTCGCCCAGCACCTTGCGGCGGTAGGCGCGCCACGAGACCGCCCAGACCGCGGGGTCGTCCAGGGCCTCCGGGCGTACCCGGTGGATGGTCGAACGGTGCGGCGCCGTGCGCACGGTCTCCGGGTCCTCGTACGCCTCGCGGGCGATCTCCGCGAGGATCGCCGCGTACTCGTCGAGGTCGGCGCGCGTGTAGGACTCGGTCGGCTCCAGCGTCATGGGTTCCGGCACCACGTACGGGTGGTGGCTGGTCCAGTAGTGCGTGCCGAAGTCCGCGGCGCGCAGGCCGATGTCCTCGGAGTGCAGGCCGGTGTCCTGGTGGAGCTTCTCCCAGCTGTAGCGGACCTGCTCGACGCGCGGGCGCCCGGCCGCGTACGGGACGGAGACGCCCGGGATCTGCCGGACCTTGTGGAGCAGGTAGTTGTTGTTGAGGACGGCCGTCTCGGCGGCGGCCCGCAGCCCCTCGGCGCCGAGCGACATGATCCACGCGTACGCGCGGACCAGATTCGGCACGACGCCGTAGAACGGCCGCATCTTGCCGACCGACTCGGGCCGCTCGTCGTCCAGCCGGTACACGCCCGTCTCCGGGTCGAACTCGACGGTGGGGCGCGGGAGATACGGGGCGAGCTCCTCGGTGACGGCACAGGCCCCGGCCGCCGGACCGCCGCACGCGTGCGGCGTCGAGAACGTCTTGTGCAGATTGAAGTGGCACAGGTCGAAGCCCGCGTCCCGGGCGCGCGTGATGCCGAGGATGCCGTTCGCGTTGGCCTGGTCGTACGAGCACAGGCCGCCCGCCTCGTGCACGATCCGTACGAACTCCTCGATGCGCGGGTTGTAGATGCCGGTGTCCTCGGGGTTCGTGATGAGGAGCGCCGCCGTGCGCGGGCCGACTGCCGCCTTGAGGGCCTCGATGTCCGGATAGCCGTCCGCGTCCGGGTGGAGGGTGATGACCTTGAAGCCGGCCGTCTTCGCGCAGGCCGCGTTGGACGGGTGGGAGAAGATCGTCGTGATGACCTCGTCGCGCTGCTCCAGCTCGCCGCGCGCGGTGAAGTAGGCGCGGATCATGGCCACGTTGGTGTAGATCGCGGCGGAGCCCGCACCCGGCTGGAGCGAGACCCGGTCCATGCCGGAGATCTCCTTCAGGAGCTGCTCCAGACTGTGGATGATCCCGAGGACGCCCTGGACCGTGTCCTCGTCCTGGAGGGGGTGCAGCGCCGCGATCCGGAGGTCGCGGACGAACTGGTCGTTGACCTTGGGGCTGTACTTCATGGTGCAGGTGCCCTGGCCGACGTCGATGTTGAGATCGGCGCCCAGGTTCTCCTGCGAGAGCCGCAAGTAGTGGCGCAGGACCTGCTGTTGGGACATCTCAGGCAGGGCGGGCGGGTCGGTGCGGCGCAGAGCGTCGGGAATCGTGGGCTTCCCGATGGACGGGTCCGCGGTCGGGACGAGGACGCCGCGCTCGCCCGGTGAACCGAGCTCGAAGATCAGCTTCTCGTCCCAGGAGGCCTGCCGGAACCGGCGGAGGCGCGGCTTGCCTGCGATGCGCGCCTCCTCGGGGGAGACGGATACGGGCGCGTGCGGGGCGGTCACTTGACGATCTCCTCAAGGGTCGCGGCGAGCCGGTCGATGTCGGCCTTGGTATGGACTTCGGTGACGCAGAACGCGGCCTCGTGCGTGCCGGTCGGGGTGGAGCCGAAGATGCCCCGCTCCTTGAGTTCGGCGCGGATCTCGGTGGCCGTTCTGCTGCCCGTGTAGCGGACGGTGAAGTCGGCGAAGTGCAGGGCGTCGCCGTACGGGACCGCGATGCCGGGCACCTCGGCGAGGCGCCTGCGGGCGTACGCGGTGAGCGCGAGGATCGTGTCGCCGATCTCCCGCATGCCCTGCGGTCCCATCAGCGCGAGATAGACCCCGGCACCGATGCCGTGCAGCGCGGCGGCCGTGCCGACCCACTCCTTGCCCTCCTCGCGCAGCGCGAACGAGGTCCGCTCGTAGGCCACGTCGCCGAAGCCGTACTCGCCCTCGACGGTCGTGGGCACGAGGCCGAACAGACGTGACGGGTACTCGGCGACCAGTGCCTCCTCGTCGCGGGTGGCGATGAAGCCCGCGTTGGCGCCGCCGAAACTCTGGTGCAGGCCCAGCGGCTGGATGTCGCCGCACGCGATGTCGGCGCCGTACGCGGAGGGAGGCGCGAGCACGCCGAGCGTCAGCGGATTGCAGCCCACGACGTACAACGCACCTGCGTCGTGGGCGAGTTCGGCGAGGCGGGGGAGCGCCTCGTCGACGATGCCGAGCGCGGAGGGAGTGTCCGCGTACACCGCCGCCGTGTCGCCGGCGGCGAGCGCCTCGCGCACCGCGTCGAGGTCGGCGCAGCCGGTGTCCGGGTCGACCGGGACCACCGTCACGTCGTGGTCGGGGCGTACGTAGTCACGTATGCGGGAGAGCTTGTCGGTGTCGATCGCGGTGGCGACGAGCACGCGGCGGCGGCCCGTGATCCGGCCGGCCATGCGCAGGGCCGTCCCCGAGGCCTGGAAGCCGTCGTACACCGGGACGTTGACGATCTCGACGTCGAGCAGCTCGGCCATCATCGACTGGTACTCCCACAGCGCCTGGAAGCGACCGTGGTCCTCGTACGGCTCGCCGGCGTACGCCGTGAGGAACTCGCTGCGGTTGACCACCTCGTCCACGACCGCCGGTACGTGGTGCTGGTAGCAGCCGGAGCCGAGGAAGCTGAGCGCCTGCCGCGTCGAAGTGTTGCGGCCGAGCAACTCCTCCATATGACGGGTGAGTTCGGCCTCCGAACGCAGCGGGGCCGGCAGATCCAGGGGGCGGTGCAGCCGGATGCCGTCCGGGATGTCGGCGTAGAAGTCCTCGACGCTCGCGGCGCCGATCTCCTCCAGCATCGCCTGCCGCACGGCCGGAACCGCGTTCGGGATGTAGGGATGGGCGTGGGTGTGGGCGGAGTCCTGGGGTGACGTCATGCCGCGCCTTTCGCGTGAGCCGACTCGGTCGGGTCAGTCATGGACCACAGCAACAAAAGTCTTTGGGTGTACACCTCTTGACGGCGGGCTCCGTCATTCAGTGTTCTGAATACAGCATTAGGCATTCAGGCTCCAGGAGGCAAGAGTGTCAACAAGACCCACCCGACGGGTTGTTCTGGCCACAGGTCTCGCGACCGCGGCAACGTCCCTGGTCAGTGGATGTGCCATGGGCGGCGCGGGCGGCGGAGAGGCCCGCGACATCGGCGGCGGGAAGGACGACGGAGGGGGCAAGGTCGGCGGAAAGATCACCGTCTGGTCGTGGGATGTCGCCGCCAAGGCCATGAAGCGCCTCGCCCGCACCTTCGAGGAGCGCCACCCCGGCACCACCGTCGACATCGTCGACATCGGCTACGACAACGCCTACGACAAGATCACCGTGGGCCTGCGCGGCGGCTCGGGCCTCGCCGACGTCCTCACGGTCGAGGGCAGCCACATGCCGCGCTACCTGGGCAACTTCCCGAGCGGTTTCTACGACCTGACGAGCCTCGGCGGCCGCTACGGAGGCGACTTCGACCGCGCCGCGTGGCGCACCGTCACCGGCAAGGACAGCGCGGTCTTCGCCCTGCCCTGGGACATCGGCCCCTGCGCGCTCTACTACCGCACGGACCACTTCCGCGCCGCAGGAGTCGACCCCAAATCGCTGCTGACCTGGGACGACTACGTGGTGGCGGGCGTCCGCATCAAGAAGGCGACCGGCCGCAAGCTGCTCATCATGGACTCCACGGACACCGGGATCCTGCCGATGCTGCTCCAGCAGCAGGGCCAGTCCTACTTCAAGGACGGCCGGGTCGCGGTCGACACCCCGGAGGCCGTGAAGGCCCTGACGCTGATGAAGACCCTGCACGACGAGGGGCTCGTCGACTACGAGAAGGGCTGGGACGGCCTAGTCACCGGCACCAAGGAGGGCAAGGCCACCACCACGCCCACCGCCGCCTGGTGGATGGGTACGCTCACCGACGAGATGCCGGAGCTGAAGGGCAGATTCGGGGTGGTGCCGCTGCCCGGATTCACCGCCGACGGCATCCGCACCTCGAACATCGGCGGCTCCACGCTCTGCGTCCCCGCGCAGAGCAAGAACCCCCGGCTGGCCTGGGCGTTCATCCAGTTCCTGCTCACCGGCAAGGCGAACCAGGTCTCCATGCTCAAGCGCGAGGGCCTCTTCCCCGCCTATCTGCCCGCGCTCGACGACCCGTACCTGAGCGAGAAGCAGGAGTACTTCGGCGGCCGGCCGGCCCTCGACGTGTTCGCCCGGCTCGCCCGCAACATCCCGCCGGTCGAGAACAACAAGGACGACGCGAAGGCCACCGACATCATGGTCTCCGCCGTCACCGGCGTGATGCTGCGGGGCAAGGACCCGCGCGCCGCCCTGGACTCGGCCGCGCGGCAGATCGCCGCGGCCACCGGCCGCGAAAGGGTGAAGTAGCCCGATGGCCGTCGACACCGCCCACGACCGGCCGGTCGCCCCCGCCCGCGCCCCGGCCCCGGCACGCCGCAGGCGCCGGCGCCCCACCGCCTGGATCTTCGCCGGACCCGCGGCCGCCCTCTTCGCGATCTTCTTCGCCTATCCGCTGGGCGCGAGCCTCCTGCAGAGCTTCACCACCGAGGACACCGGCGCCACCCGCTGGGTCGGACTCGACCAGTACCGGCGCATGATCGACGACCCCGCGTTCCTGGAGTCCCTGTTCAACACCGGGATCATCCTCGTCGTGCAGGTCCCCGTCATGATCGGCCTGGCACTCGTCCTCGCCGTCCTGCTCAATCAGTCCTGGCTGCGCTTCCGCGGCACCTGGCGCGCGGTCTACTTCCTGCCCGCCGTCACCACACTCGTCGCGTACGCCGTCGTCTTCCAGGTCCTCCTCAAGACCGACGGCGGCCTCGTCAACCAGATCCTCGGCACCATCGGCATCGGCCAGGTCGACTGGCTCAACAGTCCCACCTGGGCGCGTGTCTCCCTGATCGCGTCGCTGACCTGGCGCTGGACCGGCTACAACGCCGTCATCCTGCTCGCCGGACTCCAGTCCATCGGCAAGGAGCAGTACGAGGCCGCGGCGATCGACGGCTCCGGCACCCTGTCCACGTACACGCGCGTGATCCTTCCGCAGCTGCGCCCGGTCGTCCTGTTCTGCGTGATCACCTCCACCATCGGGACGCTCCAGCTCTTCGACGAGAACTACGTCCTCACCCGCGGCGGCCCCGACGACGCGACCCTCACCCCGGTCGTCTACCTCTACAAGGTCGGCTTCCAGCAGCTCGACTTCGGCTACGCCGCCGCCATCGCCTGGGTCGTCGTGGCCCTCATCGCCGCGATCTCCGCCCTCCAGTACGTCGCCTTCGGAAGGGAGCGCCGCCGGTGACCGCCCTCCAGCAGGCCCCCGTACGCGTCCACCCGGCCCGGCGCGCCGGCCGATACCTCGTCCGCCTGTTCCTCGCGGCCGGCGCCGTCGTCAGCCTGGTGCCGTTCCTCTGGATGGCGATCGCCGCGACGCACTCCACGTCGGAGCTGTTCCGCTCCCCGCCGCCGTTCCTGCCCGGCGGGGAGCTGCTTGACAACCTCGTGCGGCTCCAGGACACCATCGGCTTCGGGCGGGTCCTCCTCAACAGCGTCGGCATCGCCGTCGTCCACACCGCGCTCAGCTCACTGATCTCCGCCATGTGCGGCTACGGACTCGCCAAGTACCGCTTCCGCGGCCGGGGCCTGCTGCTCGGCGCCGTGCTCGCCACGATGATGATCCCCTTCCAGGTGCTGCTCGTGCCGCTGTTCCAGATGATGGCGAGCGTCGGCTGGATCGACTCGTACCAGGCGGTGATCCTGCCGTTCCTGGCGAACTCCTTCGGCATCCTCCTGATGCGGCAGAGCTTCGTCGACTTCCCCGACGAGCTCCTCGAATCGGCCCGGATCGACGGCTCCGGCGAGCTGCGCACCTTCTACCAGGTCGTGCTGCCGTGCGTACGCCCACAGCTCGGCGCCCTGGTCATCTTCACGTTCATGGCGCAGTGGAACAGCTTCATCTGGCCGCTGCTCATGCTGAACTCCGAGGACAAATACACCGTGCCCGTCGCGCTCAACACCCTCACGGGGCTCTCCCACGTCGACTACTCGGGCTTGATGCTCGGATCTCTCCTCGCCACGCTTCCGCTGATGCTCCTCTTCCTGCTCTTCCAGCGGCAGTTCGTGGCCGGACTCCTCGGCGGGGCGGTGAAGGGATGAGCCGCCTGACCCGCGTCCCCGGCGTCCTGTACGGCGGTGACTACAACCCCGAGCAGTGGCCCGAGGACGTCTGGGCCGAGGACGCCGAGCTCATGCTCGAAGCCGGCGTCACCATGGTGACCGTCGGCGTCTTCTCCTGGGCGAGGCTCCAACCCGGCCCGGACACCTGGGACTTCGCCTGGTTCGACCGGCTCCTGGACCTGCTGCATGCCCACGGCATCGCCGTCGACCTGGCCACCGCGACCGCGTCACCACCGGCCTGGCTGGTGCGCGCCCACCCCGAGATCCTGCCCGTCACCGCCGACGGCGTACGCCTCGAATTCGGCTCGCGCCAGCACTACTGCCCGTCCTCGCCCGAGTACCGGGCCGCCGCGCTGCACCTCACCCGCACCCTCGCCGAACGCTACGCACACCATCCGGCCCTCGCCCTGTGGCACATCCACAACGAGTACGGCGACCATGTCACCGAGTGCTTCTGCGCCCGCTCCGCCGCCCACTTCCGCACCTGGCTCACCGACCGCTACGGCACGGTCGAGGGCCTCAACCACGCCTGGGGCACGGCCTTCTGGTCGCAGCGCTACGGCACGTACGACGAGATCGAACCGCCGCGCACCGCTCCCGGACCGGTCAACCCGACGCAGCTCCTGGACTGGCGGCGCTTCTGCTCCGACGCCCTCCTCGAATGCCACCGCGCCGAGCGCGAGGCACTCCGGGAACTCAGCCCGGACATCCCGGCCACCACCAACTTCATGTCGATGTTCAAGGCACTCGACTACTGGAAGTGGGCCGAGCACGAGGACCTCGTCTCCGACGACGCCTACCCCGACCCCGCCGACCCCCGCGCCCACGTCAACGCCTCCCTCAACTACGACCTGATGCGCTCCCTCAAGGGCGGCCGGCCCTGGCTGCTCCTCGAACAGGCGCCGTCCGCCGTCAGCTGGCGGCCGGTCAACGTCCCCAAGAAGCCCGGCCTGCAACGCCTCTGGTCCCTCCAGGCGCTGGCCCGCGGCGCCGACGGCATCATGTACTTCCAGTGGCGCGCCTCCCGCGCCGGCGCCGAGAAGTACCACAGCGCGTTGCTCCCGCACCGCGGCACCGCGTCCCGCGGCTGGCGCGAGACCGTCCGCTTCGGCGCCGAACTCGCCCGGCTTGGCGAAGTCACCGGCGCCACCACCCCGGCGGACGTGGCGATCGTCCTCGACTGGGACTCCTGGTGGGCCCTGGAGGCCGACGACCACCCCAGTGCCCGGATGCGCTGGCGCGAGCTCCTGCGCCCCTGGTACGCGGCACTCCACGCCCGCGCCGTCACCGCCGACTTCGTACCCCCGCACGCCGGCCTCGACGGCTACCGGGCCGTCCTCGCGCCCAATCTCCACCTGCTGCGGCCCGAGAACGCCGCACGCCTCGCCGCCTACGTACGCGACGGCGGCCACCTGGTGTGCGGCCCCTTCAGCGGCGTCGTCGACGGCCACGACCACATCCACGACGGTGGCGCACCGGGACCGCTGCGGGACGTACTCGGCGTGTCCGTCGACGAGTTCTGGCCGATCCCCGACGGAGCGGCGGTGCCCCTCGCCTCCGGCGCCGAGGCCACCCTGTGGAGCGAGTGGATCGAGCCCGAGGGCCCGGACACGGAGGTCGTCGACGCGTACGCGGCCGGCGAGCTGACCGGTCGCCCCGCCGTCACCCGCCACCCCTACGGCACCGGCACCGCCTGGTACACGAGCGCCCACCTCGGCGACGGCATCGCGGCGGTGCTCGACGAAGCGCTGCGCGCAGCGGGCGTACGCCCCGTGCTCGACGCCCCCGACGGCGTCGAGGCCACCGTGCGCTCGGGCCCGCAGGCCACCTACCTCTTCGTCCTCAACCACAACGACCACGACACCCGGACGCCACTGACCGGCCCCTACGCCGCCGGCGGCACCGACCTGCTCACCGGAACCACCGTCCGCGACCACATCGACCTCGGCCCACTCGGCGCCGCCGTCCTGCGCATCGCCACCGACTCCCTTGGAGAGACCCGGAAATGACCCGTTGGAGAGACCGGCACCTGACCGGACACCGTCCCCTGAGCGCCCTGACCGCACTCCTTCTCGCCGGCGGCGCCCTCGCCGTACCGCAGACGGCCACCGCCCACGGACACCCGAAGCCCCCGCCCTCCTACGCCGACGTCCTCGAACTGCACGGCACCCCCGCCGCAGCCCAGCCCGGCGACGACGAGGACAACAACCCCGTCACCGTCTTCGCCGACCGCGGCGCCTGGCACGCCTACGCCCTGCCGGAGCCCGGCGACAAGGACGCCTACGGCGGCTTCACCGGCCCCCTCTACATCGCCCAGGAATACCCCTGGTGGCTCAGCAAGTCCTTCAGCCGCATCCGCCTCACCGAACACGGCCGCCCCCTGGACCTGGCAGGCGGAGGCGCACCCCGTTCCACCTCGCTCCCGGGCCGCCTCCTCCAGTCCTACGACCTCGGCCGCGGCCTGCGCCTCACCCTCGAACTCCGCTTCGCCACCGACCGCAGCGCCCTGGTCAGGGCCGAGGTCCGCAACACCGGCCCGGCGCCCCGCACCCTGGGCGCCGACTGGACCGGCAGCCTGCTGCGGCCCGCCGACAAGCCGATGCGCGACGCGCCGTCGCTGACCGCAACCGGCTCCGGCGTCGGGGTCGACTTCGCGAAGGTCCGCGAGACCTGGGACTACCTCACCGACGGCACGGAACGCTTCGAGGTCACCCACAAGGACCGCGTCCGCACGACCGTGGACGGCGACACCTACCGCACCGAGGCCGCGGAACCGGTGACCCTCGCGCCCGGCCGCTCGCACAGCTTCGACTGGACCGAGTCCTACACCTTCACCGCCGCCGAGCGCACGAAGGAGCAGGCGAAGGCCCGTGACGTACTGGCCCGCCCCGCATCCGTCGTATCCGCGTCCGACGCACGCTGGCGCGGCTATGTCGCCGGGGTGACCCGGGGCGTTCCCGCCGACCGGCGGCGTACGGCCGTGAAGTCCCTGGAGACCCTCGTCACCAACTGGCGCAGTGCGGCGGGGCAGATCAAGCACGACGGGATCACACCGTCGATTTCCTACAAGTGGTTCACCGGCGGCATCTGGGCCTGGGACACCTGGAAGCAGGCCGTCGGCACCGCGCGCTTCGCACCCGAGCTGGCCGAGTCACAGATCCGCTCCATGTTCGACTGGCAGATCGAGCCGGACTCCACGACCCGACCCCAGGACGCCGGGATGATCCCCGACGTCATCTTCTACAACGACCCCGCACGCGGCGGCGGCAACTGGAACGAACGCAACTCCAAGCCCCCACTGGCCGCCTGGGCCGTGTGGGAGGTGTACGCGAAAACCGGGGACAAGGCCTTCCTGCGCGAGATGTACCCGAAGCTCACCGCGTACCAGGCGTGGTGGTACCGCAACCGGGACCACGACCACAACGGTCTCGCCGAGTACGGCGCCACCGTCGACCCGGCCAACAACACCCCCGAGGAGCGACGCCTCGCCGCGGCCTGGGAGAGCGGCATGGACAACGCGCCCCGCTTCGACGCCACCCTCGGCACCGGCATCGTCGCCAACAAGGCCGCCGACGGCACGCTCCTCGGCTACTCCATCGACCAGGAGTCCGTCGACCTGAACTCCTATCTCGCCGCCGACCAGGGCTACTTGGCGCGCATCGCGGGCGCGCTCGGCCGCCGCGCCGACGCCAAGCACTGGAAGGAGCGCTCCACCGCCACCTCCGCCGCCGTCCGCGCGACGATGTACGACCCCGCGGACGGCTGGTTCCACGACACCGCGCTGGGCACCGGCGCACCGCTCACGGCCCGCGGCCGCGGCATCGAGGGCGCCGTCCCGCTGTGGACCGGCACGGCGTCCGCCGCGCAGGCCCGCACCGTGCGCGACAAGCTGACGGACCCGGCGGAGTTCGCCACCACCGTGCCCTTCCCGACCGTGGCGAAGAGCTCCCCCTACTTCTCGCCGACCGCGTACTGGCGCGGCCCCGTCTGGCTCGACCAGGCCTACTTCGCCCTCGGCGGTCTGCGCCGCTACGGCTACGGCAAGGACGCGGACGCCCTGACGGACCGCCTCCTCACCCATGCGTCGGGCCTCGCGGGCAACGGACCGGTCATGGAGAACTATGACCCGACCACCGGGGCGCCGCTCAACTCACCCAACTTCAGCTGGTCCGCGGCGCTGCTGCTGCCGATGCTGACGGGAGACAGGTAGCAGGCGGGCGGCAACCGTCCTCGGAGCGGGCGCAGGCCGCGCCGCTTTGCTCGCACCCATGTTCCCTCTGCACCGTCCGGGCCTGCCCGAGGACCTGCCCGATCCCCGGCTGATGTGGGCCAGATGGGAGGAGCTCGCGGACTCGTGGGACCTCCCGGCGATGCGGCGGGCCCTGGACCTCTCCGGCCTGGACAGTCGGGGCTGAACCGCCGTGCGCCGGCGTCGGCGTGACGTCAGGACGGTCGCGGATCCAGCAGCCGGAATCGCAGCCGGCAGATCACCGCGTCCGTCTCGTGGCGTACGGCGTGGGCGACGACCGCGCCCCGCTGGTTCTGCAGCAGCCGCTGCCACACATGGGCCGGCTCGGCCTCGGGGATGAGGACGGTGATCCGGACCCCCGGATCCGCGGCCGTCAGTCCGCGTACGTACGCCGCGACCGGCCGGCCGACCGTACGACGGTCCGATTCCACCCGCACCAGTGGGACGCCCGGCTCCCACAACTCCCAGTCCCGCGCGAGGGATTCGGCCCGCAACCGGTCCTCGGCATCGGGGTGGCACACCGTGACCGCCCGGACCTCGTCGCCCAGTGACACCGCGGCGGTCAGGGCCTCGCTGGTCAGCCGGGTGAGCGAGGCGACCGGAACCACGACCAGCGAGCGGTCGCGGTGCGGGGGCTCCGGGATACGGCCGACACCCAGTCGCTCACCGATCCTGCCGTACGCGCGGTGGACACACTCGAAGCCGACGACCACCGACCGTGGTGGCCTGGTCGGAGAGCGCAGAGGCATGACCGGCCGCGACCTCGGTGCTCACCGGGGCCGAGCGGAAGAGACCGACCGCGATCACTGCGAGGACCGACCCGATGAACACCGCGGTCGGCACGACGAACGTCCGCGCCGAGTCGGCGATCCCGCGCAGATTCACGCCGGTGATCAGGGCCAGCACGCCGAGGCAGAGCCATACGCGGTCGTCGTGGAGACCGGGGAGGGCGGAGGTCAGCGCGGCCACTCCGGCGGTGACGGCGACCGCGACGTTGAGGACGTAGTCCAGGACCAGGGAGGCGGCCGCGACCAGGCTGGTGCGGCGGCCGAGATGCGCCCGGGCGACCGCGTAGCTTCCGCCGCCGTCCGGGAAGGCGGCGATGACCTGCCGGTACGAGGCCACGAGAACGGCCAGGAGGAAGGCGATCGCCAGGGTGACGGGGAGCGTGAAGCCCAGTCCGTGACCGCCGGCCGCTGCCAGGACCAGGACGATCGCCTCGGGACCGTAGGCCACCGAGGCCATCGCGTCGAGCGAGAGCGCGGCGAGGCCGGTGAGGGCGGTGAGCTGGTGGCGGGCCCCGGTATCGGGGGGTTCCTCGGCGCTCGGCGCCATACCGGGGGCTGAGGTCGGAACGGACATGTGATGCGCGGTCCTTCGATCGGGTCCGCTCAGCGTGAGCCCGGGTCCGGCCGACGGCGACGGCCGCTTGCGCGATCTTGGCGCGAAACGGCGATCTCTTCGCGCGTTCCTGACGCGCGGGGCAGGGCCGGGGCACAGCCGCACCCGACCTGCGGTGCCCGATCCCGCTCCGTCACACCCGCTCCGTCACACCCGCTCCGTCCGCAGCCGTACGGGACCCAGCAAGCCGCTGACACGCTGACCGGGGAAGACGAAATGGGTCGGGCTCGTCGCGTCCAGGTGGGGCGCCAGTGTCCCGAACACGGTGATCTCCACGGAATTGGCTCCGGGCACGACCAGGCCCGTCAGGTCGAACACGTACGGGGAACACACCCGCACCCCCGCGGCGACGCCGCCCACCCGTACCTCCGCCGTCCCCCTGACCCGCCCGAGGTCGAGCGACACACGTCCCGCCACGGAGTCGGCAGGCACGGCCACCACGCGGCTGTACCGCACCCCGCCGCTGTACTCGGCGAGGCCCTGGCCCTCCCAGTCGCCGAGCCGGATCCGCCCGGGGCCGACCGTGCAGCGCACCGGACCGGCCAGCGCGGCACCCCCCTCGTACCCGGGGCGCGTCCGGACCCGCAGCGCCGCGGCCCGCGGCCCGTCACGACCACCGGGCGGCAGCTCGACCGTCACGGTGCGCACCCCCCGGGCGTCGACGGCGGTCACGGCGGCGGGGCACTCGGAGCCGTCCACGTGGACGGTGACCTCGCCGTGCACCGGCACCGTCAACCGGGTGGTCCCGGGAGGGAGTTCGCACCACAGCCACTCCACGCCGCCCCGGTGCCCCGGAACCGCGAACCGGACCGGAACCACCGTGCCGTCGTCGGCCTCCGGCTCCAGCCACGCGGCACCCGGCAGCGGATGGGGGCGGCGGCGCAGACACAGGGCGGCAGGATCACCCACCGGCTCGCGACGCACCCGGACCGGCCCGCGCCCCCGCGGTCCCTCGGCCCACCAGCGGGAGTCGCTGTGCAGCGTCGCGACGGGCTCGCCGTTCCCGTCGTGGAGGACCGCGTCCACCAGGACCGCGCGTTCGCCGCCCCCGGACGTCTCGACCGTGATGTCGTTGTCGCCGATACGCAGAACCGCCGCCACGTCATGGCGCCGCACACGAGGCACCGCGTGCTCGGCGTACGGGTCGAAGCCGCCCTGCCTGCCGATGAGTTGTCCGTTCACCCGCAGCGCACAGGGCACCCGGGCGGCCACCTGGACGACGGCCCGGGCGGGGAGGGCGGACAGGTGCAGCGTCGTGCCCATGGTCCCGGGCGCGTGGATCCACTCCGGGCGCCGGTAGCGCTCGGCATCGCGTACGAACGCCAGATGCGCCCGCAACTCGCAGTCGTGATCAGGCGTCAGTTCCAGTTCGAGCAGGCGGACTCCGGCAGACACCCGCACCGGGCCCACCGCGAGATGGCCCCCGTCGTCGAGAGCCACCGGCGCGCCGTCGATCCGGGCCCGCTTCGCCGCCGCGGCCCCGATCGCGAGGTGCCCGTCGAAGGCCTCGCCCAGGTGCAGTGCCGCACGCAGCCGCACCACCTCTCCGGCGACCACGTGGCCGATGTGCACGAACTCCTCCGGCACATGCCCCTTCGGCCCAAGAACCGCACGATGGACCGGGTCCTTGTACACGCCCAGGGTCTCGGACCACTCGACTACCGATGGGTTGCCCCGTCCCGCCCCCTCGCGGAGCACGACCGCGCGCGGACCGAACGTCGCGTGGACCGTGGCCCGCGCCGGATGACCGGAGCCGGAAACCGCGGCCCATCCGTCCCGGACACCCTCCCCACCGGCCGCCTCCACCCGGTGCCGGAAGGTCCGGCACTCGGTGACGGCCGTGCCGGTGGGCGGCCCGGTCGCGGGGCGGGCGAAATCGCCCCAGGTGTTGTCGAGCGTCGGGACGAGCACCATGTCCCAGTACGCGTCCGGGGGGATCTCGACGGTGGTGACGTCCGGTCCCGCGCCGGGCCCGTCGATCGCGCGGGACGACACCGGTGCGGCCTGCTCCTCGTCGTGGCCCGGGAAGACCAGTACGGCCGCGGGGCCCGTGTCGAACGGGACGTCCACCTCGACGGCCCGGGCGTCGTCGGCGACGGGCAGCACCGGCAGCATCCGGGGAGCGCCGCCGAACGGGTCGACCAGAACGGCCGGGCCCGCCACGTCCCGCACCCGCACCCGGGTACGCCGGACATAGCGGGCGGGGTCGAAGTCGTAACGGGCGTCCAGCCAGCCGAGGGCGGCGCCCCGCTCGTCGGGGGCGGCGACCGACGCACGGGTCGCCCGTGGCGCGGCCGCGGTCAGGAACACCACCGTGGCGCCGTCCACGCGGCGCGCGAGCGCGGGTACCGGTGCGCGGACGACCGGGTACACACCGCCGAGAGCGGCGGCGAGCGAATCGGCCGACTCGTCCGCCCCGGGGACGTGCACGGCCCGGCCGTCCGCGAAACACGCCCACAGCTCATCCGCCGCCGTGGCCGCCCCGGAGCCCACGACACGCTCGGGGAGCTCGCCCCATGCGATCAACCGCCCACCGGCGGAGGCGAACTCGACGAGCCGCTCCGCCGTCTCCCGTTCGAGGACGGTGCACGAGGGCAGCACGATCGTGGTGTACGCCTCGTCCGCGACGCACAGCCGTACGCCGTCGTCCAGCCGTGCGACGCGGGCGCGGGCCAGGGACGCGTCGTCGACGACATCGGCATCGAGGCCGAGGCGGTCCATGACTCCCGGCCGGGTGTGGAACCAGGCCATGTCCCCGACGAGTTCGAGATACGCCGACTGGGCGCGGGCCGCCGCGTCGGTGACACCGTCCAGGGCGGTGCCCGCCTGGGCGGTGGTGGTGGGCAGCAGGATCGCGATGTCGCACAGATGGTGACCGAGACTCAGGATCGCGCAGAGCCGGGTCACGGCGTCGGCGAAGACGTGGTGGTGGCGCCAGTACGGCTGGCGCCAGTCGGTCGCGGGCGGCGCCCACTCCCACCAGCCGCCCTTGGTCGTGTAGTAGACGGCATGCGGGGTGTAGAGAGTGGCGCCGGACCGGAGCCAGGGGAGCAGCCAGTCGAAGGTCTCCTCCAGGGTGACGCCCCAGCCGGTGGAGTGGAAGGCCTCGACCCAGGTGCGGGGACGGCCGTAGAGGTGGGCGAGCGAGGAGTGGATGCGGGCGTCCCCGTGGTGGTCGGAGCCGGGCGCCGAGAACCAGCGGTGGGTTCGCGCGTAGTCGGCGTACAGCTCCACGCCCGAGACCGGGTGTCCGGCGCGGGCCGGGTCCTGCTGGTCGCAGCCGACGAGCAGTCCGTGCCGCTCGTGCCAGGCGGCCAGTGGCCGGAAGAACGCGTCCTCGGCCAGTTCGGCACGGGTCAGGTGATAGTCGCGGCGGATCCGGTGGACGTCCGGATCCGTGCTGTCGTCGTACAGCGCGTCGAGCCGCTCGGTGATGTCGTACCCGCGAAGGCGCCGAAAGGCGTCGGCGAAGCCGGTGGACCAGGTGGGCAGGGACGGCAGTTCGTCCTGGAACGAGCCGACGACGACGGACCCGAGCCGGCCGCCGAGCCGGCGCTCGAACTCCCCGTGCACCCGGTCCAGCAGCGCCGCACACGCCTCGGCACCGAGGTAGTCGAAGCCGAGCGCCTCATGGTGATGGAGCGTCAGGCGCCAGCGGCCGGCGCCGGGCGCCCGTACGACCCCGCCGGCCACCGCCACGGGGACCGCCGGGCCGATGCTCCGGCCGTCGTCGTCGAGCGGTTCGGCGCGCCCCGCGAGCGGCCGGCCGTGCGGCGGACACCGCAGCTCGCCGGCCCGGTCCGCCGAGGACTCCACCACGGCCCGCACACGGTCGAGCCGGCGGCCCGCGTGCGCGGGCCGCTCGTCGACGAGGCGTGCCTGGAGACCGGCGCCGGAGAAGCCGAGCTGGTCGTAGAACCAGAGTCCGACCCCCAGTTCGCGGGCGTCGTCGCACACGCCGTCGAGCAGCGCCCACCACGCGTCGGACAGAAACGGCGGGTCGTCGGCGTCGGAGCCGAACAACGGGCCCGACGGCGCCAGGTTGAGGAGCACGAGATTGTGCACCCCGCCCTGCGCGAACCGCTCCAGCTGCGCCCGCAGCCGCGCCCGGTCGAGCCGCTCCCCGCTCCACCACCAGATGGCGACGGGCGAGAAGGCGCGCGGGGGCCCGGCGAGGACCGCCGCGATGCTCGGCGGGAGGAGCGGGTCCACCGGGTGTGTCATGAGAGGTCGGTCCTCAGCCCTTGAGGCCGCCCGCGAAGCCCTTGATCACATAGCGCTGGAGGACCACGAAGACGACCAGGATCGGCAGCGCGGCGAGCACCAGTCCGGCGAAGACGAGCCCGTAGTCCGAGACGTACTGGCCGACGAACGCGAAGATGCCCACCGGCACGGTCTCCTTGTCGGAACCGCCCAGGTACAGCAGCGGAGTGAAGAAGTCGTTCCAGATGAACACCGCGTTCAGGATGATCACGGTGCCGGTGATGGGGCGCAGCAGGGGGAAGACGATCCTGGCGAACGCCTGCCGGTGGTTGCAGCCGTCGATCAGCGCGGCCTGCGCGTAGTCCTGCGGCAGCGCACGGATGAAGCCGGTGTACAGGAAGACGGTGAACGGCAGTTGGATGCCGGTGTAGAAGAGCACCATGCCCTGGTACGTGCCGAGCCAGCCGAGGTCGTCCACGAGTTTGTAGAGCGGGATCATGCCGAGCTGGAACGGCAGCACGATGCCCAGCAGGAACACGATGTACAGCCCGTAGCCGAGGCCGCGTCCGCGCCGCGCGAGGTAGTAGGCCCCTGTGGAACCGAGCACGATGAGCAGCAGCAGACTGACGACGGTGATGACCGTGCTGTTGAGCAGGGCGGGCCCCAGTGACGCGGAGGACCAGGCGTTGCCGAAGTTGCCGACGGTGGGCGGTGAGGGCAGCGAGAGGGGCGATTCGGAGATCTGCCGGGGGTCCTTCATCGCCAGGGTGATCAGGGCATACACCGGGAACAGGAAGACGACGGCGACGGCGATCATGACCAGTTCGAGGGCGTACTGCCCGTACCGCGGTCTGCGGCCCCCGCGGCCGGGTTTCCGGTTTGCCGCTCCGCGGGCCGTTGCGATGCTCACGCGGTGACCTCCCTCGCACGCAGATAACGGAGCTGGACCAGGGAGACCGCGGCGACGAACAGCGCGAGGACCAGGGCCACGGCGGTGCTGTAGCCGAACTTCCCGTAGACGAACGCCTCCTTGTACAGGACGGTCGACAGCGTCTCGCTGGAGGTGCCGGGTCCGCCGTTCGTGGCGGCGTACACCTGGTCGAAGAGTTTGAGACCACCGATGGTCGACAGCATCAGGTTGATCGTCAGCGCCGGGGCCAGCAGCGGCCAGGTGACATAGCGGAAGCGCTGCCAGGACCCCGCCCCGTCGATCCTCGCGGCCTCGTGCAGTTCGGCCGGCACACCCTGGAGTCCGGCCAGGAAGACGACCATCGAGTAGCCCGCGTACTGCCACACGACCATCGCCGCGACGGACCACAGGGCGAGCGAGGGATCGCCGAGCCAGTCCTGACGCAGCCCGCCGAGCCCGACCGCGCCGAGCAGGCCGTTGAGACCGGCGCCGTTCTCGGGGTTGTAGACGTACTTCCACAGGATCGCGACCATGACGGGGCTGACCACGGCCGGTGCGAAGAAGATCAGCCGCAGTACCGCGCGGGACTTGATGTTGGTGTGGACACCGAGCGCGAGCAGCAGGCCGATGCCGTTCTGGACGACGACCACGGCGATGGTCAGGAGCAGGGTGTTGCTGACGGACTCCAGGGCCCGGCCGTCGTCGAGCAGGGTGCGGAAATTGTCCACCCCGGTGAAGGAGAAGCCGCCGATGCCGGACCAGTCGGTGAAGGCGTACATCACCCCGGCGAGGCTCGGGTAGAGCACGACGATGCCGTAGACGACGAGAGCCGGGACGACGAAGAGCCAGGGCGGGACGGTGTGGTCGCGGTGCCGGACCGGGCGGCCCCGACCGGTCCGCGGACCGCCCTCGGCCTGGCGGACCACGTCGGGGACGGTCTTCTCGGGGGTACTCGTCACGACTTCTTCCCGTAGGCGTCGTCCATCTGTCCCAGTGCGCCGTCGACGTCCGTCTTGCCGGCCAGCAGGTTCTGCACGGCGGCGAAGTGGGCTGGCTGCACCTCGGCGTTGGGCCAGCTCTGGTCCATGAAGGGGACGGCCCGGTTGTCGTCGATGATGGGCAGGAAGCCGTCGAGGACCGGGTCGATCTTCGTCGAGGCGTTGCGCTTGAACGGGATCGCGGCCACGGACTGCGCCCAGCGGTCGACGTTCTCCTGCTTCCCGAGGAATTCGACGAACGCCTTCGCCCCGGCCGACTGCTTGGACCGCGCGGAGATCCCGAGCCCGACGACGATGCCCGCCGGGATCCACAGATTCGCGGCGTCATCCCCGCCGGGGAAGGGGAACATGCCGAGGTCCTCCGGAGTCCGGGCGGCCTGGCGGAAGTTGGCGAGCACGGCGGAGACCTGGACGGCCATCGCCGCCCTGCCACTGGCGACCATAGAGGTCTGCTGCTCGTACGTCGTTCCGTTGGGGTTCTCGTTGAAGAATCCCCGGCGCTGCAGCTCCTGGTACTTGCCCATCGCGTCGGCCCACCCGGAGCCGCGGAAATGCGCCTTGCCGGAAGCCATCTCGGCGTCGAAGCCGGGATTCTTCGCATAGACGGCGTTGGGGACCAGCGCGTAGGTGATCAGCTGGGTGACCCACGCCGTCTGCGTGCCGAGCGCGATCGGAATGATGCCCTTGGCCTTCAACTTCGCACAGACATCGAGGAGTTCGCTCCACGTCCGGGGCGGCTCCACCCCTGCCTTGGCGAAGGCCTTCTTGTTGTAGATGGCGCCGATGGCGCTGCTTCCCGCCGAATACAGATACGTCTTGCCCTCGTGCCGGTACGCGGGGTGGAAGTTCGCCGGGACTTCCTTGGTCCAGGCCTGTTCGCTGAGGTCGGCGAGCAGCCCGGCCCTGGCCAGCTCGACCATGGACATGGCGCTGCCGCTGCCGGGATAGAGCACATGCACATCGGGGGCGTTCCCGCCGGCCAGCTGGGTGCGCACCACCGTCTGCACCTGGTCCGTGGGCGCGAAGGAGGTGGCGAACGCGTCGTCGGGGTGGGACTTGCGGTAGAGGGCGACGAGCTCCTCTATCGGCTTCTGCTGGTCGGCGACGCCGACGACGCGCAGCTTGCCGGAACCGCCGCCGGAATCGGAGCAGGCCGTCAGCACGGGCGGCAGGGCGGCGAGCGCCGCGACCCCGCCGCCGATCCGGAGAAATCCCCGGCGGCCGACCGTACTCCGGTCCGGCCGGAAGCGAGAACCCGTCGTCATGGTGTGACCTCCTCGTGCGAACGGGCGGACGATGGTTTCGCCGCCGGTCCTGATGTGCGTCGGCTCGGGGTGAGCGACGGCCGCGGCCGGTCCGCCTCGGGCGTCCTCGCAGGGCCGCCCACCGGGGGATGGGTCGCGGTGAAGCGGTAGGCGCCCGAGGACACGCGGTAGAGCACGTGGTCGGAGGCGGTCGAGATCAGCGTGATGTGGCGGTCGTCGGGGCTCGGCGCCACGCCCGATTCGCGGACCGAGCCGGGGTCCGTGGTGGGCACGTACACATCGGCGGTGGCGCCGGGCGGCACCAGGACGCGCAGGGCGATCCGGCCGTCGTGCCGCTCCCAGGTCACCTTGACGGTGCCGCGGACGGACTCGTGGCGGGCGCTCGCGTGGCGCAGGCCGCCGGGGCGGGGCCGGATCCGCAGCTGCCGGTATCCGGTGGAGTCCGGCGCCTGGTCCAGGCCGGCGACACCACGGTAGAGCCATTCGCCGATCGAGCCGAGCGCGTAGTGGTTGAAGGAGTTCATCGACGGTGCCCGGAATCCCGTGCCGGGGGTCCAGCCGTCCCATCGTTCCCAGATCGTGGTGGCGCCGTGCCGCAGCGGAAACCGCCACGAAGGCACCTCGTCGCGGAGCAGGAGCGCATGGGCGAGGTCGGCCCGTCCGTGGGCATCGAGTACGGGCGCGGCGAGCGCCACCCCGAGGAACCCGGTCAGCAGGGCGGGGCCGGCCGACTCGATGAGTCCGGCGAGACGGCGGGCGGCGGCTTCGGTGAGCCCGGCGGGCAGCAATTCGAAGGCGAGCGCCAGGAGATACCCGGTCTGGGTGTCACCCGCGACGCGAACGGAAAGGCCGTCTGCGGCAGCCTCGGAGGTGACGAAGCGCTCGGTGAACGTGCGGCGGATGTCGTCCGCCAGCCGGTGGTAGCGCTGCCCGACGTCCTTCTGCCCCAGGACCTCGGCGGCCTCGGCGGTGAGACGGGCGCTCTGCGCGAAGTACGCGGTGGCGACGACCTCACGCGGGGTGGGGGTGCCCGGGGCGAGCCAGTCGGCGAAGTGCGGGCCCACCCGATGGCGCCAGACCAGATCAGGATTGTGACGGTGAATCAGGTCGACCCAGGTGCACATGCCCTCCAGGGCCCGGGCGAGGAACCGCGGGTCGTCGTAGACGCGGTACAGGTGCCACGGGATGATCACCCCCGCGTCCGCCCAGCCGGGCGCGCCCTCGTCGGCGACTCCCGCCAGGCGCGGAGCGACATTGGTGAAGCCGCCGTCGGGGGTGCGGGCGTCATCGATGTCGCGCAGCCACTTGGTGAAGAACGCGGCGACATCCGCGTTGAGCGCGGCCGTGGGGAGGAAGACCTGCGCGTCGGCCAGCCAGCCGAGCCGCTCGTCGCGCTGCGGACAGTCCGTGGGCACACTGACGAAGTTCGAGCGCTGCCCCCATGCCGCGCAGTCGTGGAGCTGTCTCAGCTCGGCGTCCGAACAGTCGAACTCCCCGGTCCACGGCGTGTCGCTGTGCAGCGCCACGGCGACGACATCGGACTCGGTGAGCTCGGGGACGCCGCTGATCTCCGCATACCGGAACCCGTGATACGTGAAGCGCGGCTCGAACACGATGTGCTCGCGCCCGTCCCCGACGAGCACATCGGTCGCGGCGGCGGTGCGCAGATTGGCCGTGTACAGCCGCCGCGACTCGTCCAGCACCTCGGCGTGACGGACCATCACCCGTGTCCCGGCCGCGAGCCGGCGGACACTCAGCCGCACGCGCCCGGCGAGGTTCTGGCCGAAGTCGACGATGTGGGTACCGGGGGAGACGCGCTCGACCGAGCACGGGCGCAGTTCGGTCATCGCCCGCACGGGCTCGTCGACGGAAGCCACCAGCAGACGGTGATCGGTGTCCGTGATCAGGGCCGGGGACCAGCCGGAGTCGTCGAAACCGGGAAGCTCCCAGCCGTCGGCGGCGTGCCGGAGGTCATGGCACTCGCCCATCAGCAGATCCGAGCGACGGATGACCCCCGTGCCGGTGCGCCAGGTGTCATCGGTGACGACCGCGGAGCTGAGGCCGTCCGCCCCGGTCAGGTGGAGCTCGGCCAGGAACTGGGGGGACGAGCCGTAGTGGGCTCCGGCCCTGCGCGGTTCGAAGCCGACGAACCCGCTCCACCAGCCATCGGCGACGGTGGCCGCGAGGACGTTCTCGCCGTCCCGCAGCAACGCGGTGACGTCGTACGTCTGGTACTGGACGCGGCGGTGGTAGTCGGTCCAGCCGGGCGCGAGTTCGGCGTCGCCGACCCGTTCGCCGTTGAGCCGGACCTCGTACAGGCCGCGCGCGCTGACATGGAGCCGGGCATGGGTGCCGGCCGATGCGGCGAAGGTCCGGCGCATCACGGGGCACGGGGCGAGCCCGTGGTCGTCGAGAGCGAACTCGCCCTCGGTGGGCGCGTCCATGACGTCGACCGGACGCGGGTCGTGGGTGATCCACGAGGCCCGCCATTCACCGGTGCGGATGAAGGCGGTCTCGAACCACGACGTGGCCTCGGCGGGCGTGTCCGTGCCGGCGGGCCACACGGAGACCCGCCAGTGGTAGCGCGCACGGCCCCGGAGAGCCGGTCCCGCGTAGTCGACGGCCGTCGCACCGGGATCGGGCACCCGGCCGGTGTCCCAGAGGATTCGCCCTTCCCCGTCCAGATCCTCGGCACGTGCGGCGACACGGACCCGGTACGCCACCGGGTCGTCGCCACGACGGTCGGAGGCCAGCCGCCAGGAGAGCCGGGGCGCGGGTTCGTCGATGCCCAGCGGGGTGGTGCGGTGCTCGCATCGCAGGGCGTACGGCCGTAGCTTTTGGGCCTCATGACGGCTCGTCACTGTCACTTCGGCGGGGCGGCGGGCGGGTCCACCCGCTGCCGGAGAACCGGACACGAGCACGTCCTTCCGTCGCACCGAATTTCCCGATGTGAAATCTAACGTTAATTCTGTGGCGTGGAGACTATGAGTCGCTCTGGGGGGTGTCAAGGGTGTTGCCGACCTGTCCTCGATCGCTCGGGAGAATGGTCGATGTCTGCCCAACTAACCGCCTGTGAACGGCAATGTGACCACTTGCGGGTGGTCTTGTGGCGTGTGTTTCCCCTGTGATATCCACGCTGTGATTACCACATGGACGGGCGTGAAATCACGTGCCGATCCCACCTCGTACCGGACGGAATTCCGTTCGACGAAGGGACGAGTTTCATGCAAATGAACAGTGGGTCAGGTGGTACCGGAGCGTTCGGAAGACGGGTGATGCTCGGCGGGACGGTCGGAATGGCCCTGGCCGCGTCCGGCCTGTCGGCGGGCAGGGCCTGGGGTGACACGCCCTTCCACGAGGACCCGTTCACCCTGGGCGTCGCGTCCGGCGATCCGTGGCCGGACGGGGTCGTACTGTGGACCCGTCTCGCGCCCCAGCCCCTCGCGCCCGACGGAAGCGGAGGCATGCCGCCGTACGCCGTCGACGTCCAGTGGGAGGTCGCCCGGGACGATCGCTTCCGTTCCGTCGTGCGCCGGGGACGGACCCGCGCGGTGCCCGAACTCGCCCACTCCGTCCACGTCGAGGTCTCCGGACTTCAGCCGGACCGGCACTACTACTACCGCTTCCGCGCCGGCGGCGCGCACAGCCCCGTCGGCCGTACCCGCACCGCGCCCCCGCCGCACAGCCGGCCCAGGAAACTGGACTTCGCCTTCGTCTCCTGCCAGGCGTGGTTCGAGGGCTTCTACACCGCCTACCGGCACCTCGCCGAGGAGGACGTCGATCTGGTCCTGCACCTCGGCGACTACATTTACGAGAACGCCATCGACGCCATGGGCGGCGTACGCAACGTCCCCGTCGCCGCCGAGCTGCGTCCCGAGCCGATGAACCTCGTCCAGTACCGCAACCGCCACGCCCTCCACCGCTTCGACCCCGACCTCATCGCCGCCCACCAGGCCCACCCCTTCGCCCTCGTCTGGGACGACCACGAGGTCGAGGACAACTGGGCGCGCGACAAATCCAAGACCGACACCGAACCCGACCAGGACCCGGCGGTCTTCCGCGAGCGCGCGGCGGCCGCGTTCCAGGCGTACTACGAGCATCTGCCGCTGCGGCTGCCGAACAAGCCGAACGGCTTCGAGGCCCGGATGTACCGCCGTCTGCGCTATGGGCGGATGGCCACCTTCCACATCCTCGACACCCGGCTCTTCCGCGACGACCAGCCCTGCGGCGACGGCATCAAGAGCGGCTGCGACGAACGACTGGCGCCCGGCCGCACCATCCTCGGCCCCGAACAGGAACAGTGGCTGCACCGCGGCCTCGGACGTTCCGACACGACCTGGAACATGATCTCCCAGCAGATCCCCGTGGCCCAGGTCGACACCGACCCCGGCCCCGGCCAGGCATTCGTGATGGACTTCTGGGACGGCTACGTGGACGCCCGCCAACGGCTGTTCAAGGAGATAACCCAGCGCAACGTGAACAACCCCGTCGTCCTCACCGGCGACATGCACCGCCACCTCGCCGCCGACCTCAAGCAGAACTTCGACGACCCGGAGTCACCCACGCTCGGCGTCGAATTCGTCGGATCGTCCATCTCCACCACCAAGGACGGGATGGACCTGGACCCCTCCGGCGCCAAGCTGCTCGCGGCCAACGAGCACATCAAGTTCACCAACTTCCAGCGCGGCTACGTACGCTGCTCGCTGACCCGGGAGAGCTGCCGCGCCGATTTCAAGGTGCTCCCGTACGTCACCACCCCCGGCGCACCCGTCTCGACCCGGACCTCCTACGTGACCGAGGCCGGCCGACCGGGACTCCAGCAGGCCTGAGAGCACGAGGGGGAGGCGGTGCCCCGGAAAGGGGGCGCCGCCCGTGTGGGGCATCGGAAGGCCTTGCCGCCGGACCCGGCCCCGCCCCCCGGGGTCAGGATTCGCGCGTCGCCGCCATCCCCAGGGTGATCAGGCCGAGCACCACCCAGCCGAACCAGAGCCAGCCGCTGCTTCCCAGCGCCACCGTGTAAGCGGTGACCACGACCAGGGCCGCCAGCGTGAGCACTCCCATGGCCTTCGTGGATCCGGACATGCCCGCACCCTCCTCATCGGCCGGACGGCCGTGGATGCCATCGTCACCCCTGAGGCACGCCCACCGCTACTGCCCGCGCGCCTGCAAAGAGGCGAGATAGGCGTTGTACGCCTGCAACTCCTGGTCACCGTCCCGGTCGGCCGCGCGGTCGGAGCGCTTCGCCGTCCGCTGCTCGGAGCGGTACCACTGGAAGACCAGCGCGATCAGCACCAGCACCGACGGGATCTCGCTGAAGGCCCAGGCGATACCGCCCGCCCAGCCCTGATCGCTCAGCGCGTCGATACCCAGCGAGGCCGGCGGATTCTTGTACGTCCCCACCATCGGCGTGGTCGCCATCATCAGCGCGATGCCGAAGAACGCGTGGAACGGCATCCCGGCGAACAGTTCCAGCATCCGCATCACATAGCCGGGCCGGTGCGGCCCCGGGTCGATGCCCATGATCGGCCAGAAGAACACCAGGCCGACCGCGAGGAAGTGCACCATCATCGCGATGTGACCGGTCTTCGAGCCCATCAGGAAGTCGAAGAGCGGGGTGAAGTACAGCCCGTACAGGCTGGCGATGAAGATCGGGATCGTGAAGGCCGGATGCGTGATGATCTTCATGTACCGGCTGTGCAGCAGCTTGAGCAGCAGCTCGCGCGGACCGGTGCGGCCACGGCCCGCGACCGGCAGCGCACGCAGCGCCAGGGTCACCGGAGCACCCAGCAGCAGGAGGATCGGCGACAGCATGCTGATCACCATGTGCTGCACCATGTGCACGCTGAACATGACCATGCCGTAGTCGTTGAGCTTGGTGCACATCACCAGGGCGATGCTCAGCACGCCGACGACGAAGAACACGATCCGGCCGACCGGCCAGCTGTCCCCACGTCTGCGCAGCCGCAGCACGGCGTACGCGTACAGGCCGATGCCGAGAAGGCAGCCGATGAGGAAGAACGGGTCCGCGGAGAATTGGAGCCCGCGTCCCAGCGTGAACGGCGGCAGATCCATGTTCATGCCGTGCCCGCTGTGATCCATCTGTTCACTCCTGCTGGGGGCATCCCCGTTTCGTGCCGGTTGTCCCGACCAGAGTAGAACTGCCCCCGACCGCAGCTGCGGCCGGGGGCAGTCCGTCGGACAGAATGTCGCTCAGAGCACGCACTCCGCCTCGGCGTACCGCTCGGCCGGGACGGTCTTCAGCGTCTCCACGGCCTCGCCCAGCGGCACCATCACGATGTCCGTGCCGCGCAGCGCCGTCAGCATGCCGAATTCGCCGCGGTGCGCGGCCTCCACCGCGTGCCAGCCGAAGCGGGTGGCGAGCACCCGGTCGTACGCGGTCGGCGTGCCGCCGCGCTGCACATGACCGAGGATCACCGGGCGGGCCTCCTTGCCGAGGCGCCGCTCCAGCTCGCCGGAGAGCTGTGTGGCCATGCCGGCGAACCGCTCGTGCCCGTAGATGTCCTTGGTGCCCTGCTCGATCTGCATGGACGTGCCCTCGCGAGGCTTGGCGCCCTCGGCGACGACGACGATCGCGAACTTCTTGCCGGCCGAGAAACGCGCGCCGACCACCTCGGTCAGCTCGTCGATGTCGAACGGTCGCTCCGGCACGACGATGGCGTGCGCACCGGCCGCCATGCCCGAGTGCAGGGCGATCCAGCCGGTGTGGCGGCCCATGACCTCGACGATCAGCACCCGCTGGTGCGATTCGGCGGTCGTCTTGAGCCGGTCGAGCGCCTCGGTCGCGACACCGACGGCGGTGTCGAAGCCGAAGGTCACATCCGTGGAGGCGATGTCGTTGTCTATGGTCTTCGGCACGCCGACGATCGGCAGACCCGCCTCGGAGAGCAGGTTGGCCGCCTTCAGCGTGCCCTCTCCGCCGATCGGGATGATCGCGTCGATACCGAGATCGGAGACATGGCCCCTGGCCTGCTCCACGCCGCCCCGCAGATGGGCGGGCTGGACCCGGGAGGAGCCGAGGATCGTACCGCCCCGGGCGAGGATGCCGCCGACCGCGTCGAGATCGAGCTTGCGGTAGTCGCACTCGAGGAGGCCCTTCCACCCGTCGTGGAAGCCGATGACCTCGTCGCCGTGGTCGACCACCGCGCGGTGCACGACGGAACGGATGACGGCGTTGAGGCCGGGGCAGTCGCCGCCGGAGGTGAGCACACCAATTCGCATTGCCCGGGAAACCTTTGCAACGTGGGCCGACGACCGGACCACGTCGTCCGGTTGGATCCCCGCCACCCTACCGGCGCAGGGTGGCGGGACCGAACCGGGCGTCCGCCTGCTGGACTCCGCTCAGACGAGCTGAACAGGCCTCATCAGGCAGGTTGCGTCAGGCCGGCTGCGTGGCCGACGCGATGCGCTCGGCGCGCAGTGCCTCGTACCAGCGGTCGTCCGTCGGCGGCAGGGCGTTCACATCGAGGGCCAGCTTCAGCAGCAGGTCCGCGATCTGCGGGTTGCGCGCCATGACGGGGCCGTGCATGTACGTACCGAAGACGGTGTCGTTGTACGCCCCCTCGGTGCCGTCGCCGGTGCCGTTGCCGCGGCCGAACTGCACCCGGGCGAACGGTCGTGCCGTCGGGCCGAGATGGGTGACGCCCTGGTGGTTCTCGAACCCGGTCAGCGGCGGCAGGCCGAGGCGCGGGTCGATGTCGGCCAGTACGTCACCCACGCAGCGGGCACCCTCGCCACGGGTGGAGACCACGTCGAGCAGCCCGAGACCGGGCTCGCGCTCACCGAGGTCGTTGATGAACTCGTGGCCGAGGATCTGGTAGCCGGCGCAGACCGAGAAGATGATCGCGCCGTTCGACGCGGCCCGGCTGAGCCCGCCGTCGCGGCGCAGCCGCTCCGCGGCGAGACGCTGAGGCCGGTCCTCACCGCCGCCGATCAGATAGATGTCGCCGGACGTCGGGATCGGCTGGTCGCTGCGCACGTCGACGCGCTGCACGTCGAGACCGCGCTGCCGGGCCCGGCGCTCCACCACCAGCGCGTTGCCCTGGTCGCCGTAGGTGCTGAGGAGGTCGGGGTAGACCCAGACCAGACGCAGACCGTTGCTCATGCTTCGTCCTCTCCGGAGGTGGCCGGGGCCGGGGTCAGTTGCCGACACGACGGCGCAGATCCTGGAAGGCGGTGTAGTTGGCGATGACCTCGATACGGCCGGGTGGGGCCTGCTGCACGGCCTCGTCGAGGTTCTCGCAGACCCGGAAGTCGAGACCGGCCACTTCGAGACGGACGGCCAGGTCCAGCTTGCGGTCGCCGAGCACGAAGATCGGGTGACCGGCGAGCTGGGTGTAGTCCACGTCCCACAGCCAGGAGGTGTCCGTGCCGTCCGCGCCGCGGGCGTTGACGGAGAGGATCACCGGCGTGGGCGGCGGGTCGATCAGGGAAAACGTTTCGAGCCAGCCCGCCGGGTTCTTCGCGAGCAGCAGCCGCAGCTCACGGCCGAGGAAGGAGACCACGTCGTAGCGGCCCGCGACGGCCTGCACCTGGTACATGCGCTCCAGCGCGACCTGCGGCGGCACACCGAAGACGGCGGCCACGGCGGCGGAGCTGGTGGCGTTGGCCTTGTTGGCGCGGCCGGGCAACTGGAGGTGGATCGGCCACGCCGAACCGTGCGGGTCCAGGACGTAGTCGCCGTGCAGGACCCAGCTGGGAGCGGGCCGGCGGAATCCGCACTCGCCGCAGAACCAGTCGTCGCCGGGGCGCTGCATCACACCGCCACAGGCGGGGCAGGACCAGGCGTCGTCCTTCCACGCCTGTCCCGCCGCGACCCACACCACATTGGGGGAGGAGGACGCCGCCCAGACGATCAGCGGGTCGTCGGCGTTGGCGACGATCACGGCCTTCGAGCCGGACAGCCCCTCGCGCCACTTCTCCGCCAGCATGCGGGTCTCCGCCGCGCGGTCCAGCTGGTCGCGGGAGAGGTTGAGCAGCGCGATCACCTTGGGCGTCGTGTCGCGCGCGACCCCGGCCAGGTACTTCTCGTCGACCTCGATCACGCCGTACTGCGCGTCCGAGCCGCCGGCCAGCGCGGAGGTGATGCCCGCCGGCATGTTGGCGCCGAGCGCGTTCGACACGACCGGGCCCGCGGCCCGCAGTGCCTCGGCGATCAGCCGGGTGGTCGTCGTCTTGCCGTTCGTCGCCGACACGAGGATCACGTCCAGGTGCTGCGCCAGCCGCCCCAGCAGGTCGGGGTCGAGCTTGAGCGCCACCCGGCCGCCGATCACCGATCCGCTGCCGCGCCCTGCGGCGCGTGACACCGCCGCCGCGGCCTTGCCCGCCGTCACGGCCAGCTTGGCCCGCGGCGACAGCGGCTCCGTGTTGCCTGCCATCGTCCTAGATCCTCCTTGCATCGGTCCACGCCCAGCCTATCGATGTCCGGCGCGGCGACCGCACCCTGGCACCGCCGGGAAGGTGGAGGTCACGTGGAACGTACGATTGCGGCCATGCGAAACCGCCCGATCCCCGGCAGTTCCGGACTGATTCGTGCCATGAGCCTGCTCGGTGATCCGGTGCTGCACGGGACCTGTGAACCCGTCACCGACTTCGGTCCCCCGCTCGCCCGTCTCGTCGAGGACATGTTCGCCACCATGTACGCGGCCGAGGGCGTCGGCCTCGCGGCCAACCAGATCGGCGTTCCACTGCGGGTGTTCGTCTACGACTGCCCGGACGACGACGACATCCGTCACCTCGGGCATCTCGTCAACCCCAGGCTCGTCGAGGCCGACGGCATCACCGTACGCGGCCCGGAGGGCTGTCTGTCGCTGCCCGGCCTCGAAGCGGGCACCCCGCGCTTCGACCGGGCCGTCGTCGAGGGCTTCACGGTCGACGGCGAGCCGGTCCGGGTCACCGGCACCGGCTTCTTCGCGCGTTGCCTCCAGCACGAGTGCGACCATCTCGAAGGCGCGGTCTACACGGACCGGTTGACCGGGTTGCGTCGCAGGAGGGCGCTGCGCGCGGCCCGCCGGGCGCCCTGGGCGCGCACCGGCTGACCGCGTCCGGGGCCTCAGAGGCTCAGAATCCGGGGCCGCCCGGCCGGTCGCCCGCGGCGGCCAGCCTGCCCCACAGCAGATCGGCCAGGCTGCGGACCAACTGCTCGCGGGAGCAGGGGCGTTCGCCCAGCCACCAGTCGCCCGCGGCGTGCATCATGCCGACGATGCCGTGGCCCCAGATGCGGGCCATGGCATCGCTGTCCGGGCCCAGGTCCACCCGCTCGGCGATCACCAGGGCGAGTTCCTCGCCGAGCCGGCGCAGCAGGGGCGCCGAATGCCGTCCGACGTCGAAGCCCTGCTCCGTCGAGGGCGCCGCGTCGTCGGACGGGTGCATCAGGAAGCGGTAGACCTGCGGGCGGGCCTCGATCGCGGCGAGATAGGTGTCGAGCGTCGACTCGACGCGTTGGCGGCGCTCGGCGGGGGCGTCGAGTGCGGCCCGCAGGGCGATCAGCAGGGCGTCGGTGTGGCGCTTGGCGAGGGCGCGGTAGAGGCCGCCCTTGTCGCCGAAGTGCCGGTAGAGGATGGGTTTGGTGATGCCGGCCTCCGCCGCGATGGCGTTCATCGAGGCCCCGGGCCCGTCCCTGAGCACCACGCGGTCGGCGGCTTCGAGCAGCTCGCGGCGGCGGCTCTCGGCCGCTGTCCGCTGGCGCTCTGCCTGTCGTGTGCTCTCCATGTCGCCTCTCCCCGCCCCTGGCCGTGCAAATGCGTCTTGCCTGCGCAACGTAACACCCTGCCCAGCGCTGTGCGGATCCGAACCGGAGCGGTTGACAGAGGCTACTTGTCGGTAACAGACTGCGGTTACCGCAAGTAACGAGTGGTTTTTCCATAGCAGTACGTGGAGGGGAACATGGCGGAGTTCACGCTCGAACTCAACGATGACCAGAAGCAGGTCCGTGACTGGCTTCACGGCTTCGCCGCGGATGTGATCCGTCCGGCGGCTTCGGAGTGGGACGAGCGTGAGGAAACGCCCTGGCCCGTCATCCAGGAGGCGGCCAAGGTAGGCATCTACTCCCTCGACTTCTACGCCCAGCAGTTCTTCGACCCGACGGGCCTCGGCATCCCGATGGCGATGGAGGAGCTCTTCTGGGGGGACGCGGGCATCGCCCTGTCCATCGTCGGTACGGGCCTGGCGGCCGTGGGCGTCCTCGCCAACGGCACCGAGGAGCAGATCGGGACCTGGATCCCGCAGATGTACGGCGACGCCGACGACGTCAAGGTCGCGGCCTTCTGCTCCTCCGAGCCGGACGCGGGTTCCGACGTCGCCTCGATGCGTACCCGCGCGGTGTACGACCAGGCCAAGGACGAGTGGGTGCTGAACGGCACCAAGACCTGGGCGACCAACGGCGGCATCGCCAACGTCCATGTCGTCGTCGCCGTGGTCGACCCGGAGCTGGGGTCCAAGGGGCACGCCTCGTTCATCGTGCCGCCGGACACCCCCGGTCTCTCCCAGGGGCAGAAGTTCAAGAAGCACGGCATACGTGCCTCGCACACCGCCGAGGTCGTCCTCGAGGACGTCCGGGTCCCCGGCCACTGTCTGCTCGGCGGCAAGGAGAAGCTCGACCAGCGCCTGGCACGGGCCCGCGAGCGCGCCGCGTCCGGTGGTGAGCGGGTGAAGAACGCCGCGATGGCCACCTTCGAGGCGTCCCGCCCCGCGGTCGGCGCCATGGCGGTCGGCACCGCCCGTGCGGCGTACGAGGTGGCACTGGACTACGCGAAGACCCGCACCCAGTTCGGCCGGCCCATCATCGACAACCAGGGCGTCGCCTTCCAGCTCGCCGACATGCGTACGCAGATCGACGCGGCCCGGCTGCTGGTATGGCGCGCCTCGTGGATGGCGACCACCGGAAAGCCGTTCACCTCGGCCGAGGGCTCCATGTCCAAGCTGTACGCGAGCGAGACGGCGAAGAAGGTCACCGCCCAGGCCGTCCAGATCCTCGGCGGCAACGGCTTCACCCGTGAGTACCCGGTGGAGCGGATGCACCGGGACGCGGCGATCTACACGATCTTCGAGGGCACGAGTGAGATCCAGCGGCTGGTGATCGCCCGCACCCTTTCGGGCATGCCGATCCGTTAGGGGTTCCGCGCGCGTTCTCCGATCGCCGGACGGGCCGAATCCCGGGCCCGCCCGGCGGTCGAGGAAGCGATCCGTCAGGCCGGCAGCTGGGCCTCGATGGCCGCGATGAGCTCGGGCGCCTCCGGCTCCGTGCCCGGGCGCAGGCGCGCGACCGGTACGCCCGCCGGCGAGATGAGGAACTTCTCGAAGTTCCACTGGACGTCACCGGCCTCGCCGTCCGCGTCCGCCAGCTGAGCCAGCTCGGCGTACAGCGGGTGGCGCGTTTCGCCGTTCACGTCGGTCTTCTCCAGCAGCGGGAAGCTGACGCCGTATGTCGTCGAGCAGAAGGTCCGGATCTCCTCCGCGCTGCCCGGCTCCTGGCCGGCAAACTGGTTGCAGGGCACGCCGAGCACGGTGAAGCCGCGGCCGGCGTACTCGTTCTGGAGCCTTTCCAGGCCCGCGTACTGCGGGGTGAGTCCGCACTTGGACGCGACATTCACCAACAGGACCGCCCGGCCCCGGTAGTCGGCCAGGGAGGTGGGCTCGCCGGTGAGTGTGCGCAGGGGGATGTCGTGCAGCGTCATGAGGGTCTCCTCGTGAGGTGTGGCTTCCGCAGCCATTGTCACGCCGGAGCCGGTCCGTACGAAGCCGGTTGCCGGGCCGCCCGGAGCCCGCGTACGTCACCGACCTGCGGGAGTCCGGCCGCCGCGCCGACCGCGGCATGACCCCGACGGGCGACCCGTGTGCGGGTACGGGCCGGGGCGCCGAACTCCTGTGCCTCGCCCAGGAGATCGGCAAACCCGGACCCGCGAGGGCCGGCGAAGGCGGTGTCACCGGGAGGGCGCCGACGGATCCGCCGCCCGGCCGGACGCCGACTGCGTGGAGCCGATCGATTTGTAGTAGAGCGTCGTCGGCTTGAGGACCCCGGCCGGGTCCTCGGCGTAGTCCGGGATCGAGCCGCACTCCGTCCAGCCCGCCGAACGGTAGAGCCGCTCGGCGGGACTTCCGCTCTCGGTGTCCAGGACCAGCAGCGTGACGCCCGCCCCGGCAGCGGACCGCTCGGCGGCATCGAGCAGTGACCGGCCCAGGCCCCGGCCGCGGGCCGACGGACGCACCATCAGCTTGGCCACCTCCGCGCGGTGGCGGGCGTTGGGCAGTGGGGCCCGGACCAGGCCGATCGTCCCAGCGACCCGTTCGGCGTCGCGGGCGATCCAGACCTGAAGACGGCCCGCGTCGACGGCCCCGGCCCGCTCCCGCCACCAGGCGGCGGCCGAGTCACGGTCCAGCGGCGCGAGGAAACCCACCGACGATCCGCCGTCCACGGTGTCCACCAGGAGCGCGGCCAACTCGTCTGCGTAGGTGACCAGTTCGGGGCCGCTCACGGTGACGATCTCGATCATGTGCGGGGTCCTCTCACAGCCGTCACAGCCTTCGCGGCGGTCATGGCAGAACGATCATCAGTGCATAGCGGACCTGTTCAGGCCCCGGGCAGTGGAAGTGCGAGGGGCCGCGCAGCCGGAACCGGAGACAGTCGCCGCTGCGCACGGTGTGTGCGGTGCCGTCGACAGTGATCTCGACCGCTCCCTCCAGTACCCAGAGATGCTGCTCCACGCCGGGCACCGGTGGGTTCTCGTACGCGATGGTGGCCCCCGCGTCGAGCGTGCCCTCGATGACCTCCGCGCGCAGACCGGTGTGCGGAGGCGACACCGAGCGGCGTACGAAGCCCGATGCCTCGTCCCGCCAGACCGGTTGCCGCGCGGCGGGGACGAGTTGCGGGGGCTCCGCCTCCACCTCCAGCAGCAGCCGGGACATCGTCCGTTCGTAGACCGTGCACAACTTGCCGAGCAGGGCGGCGGTCGGGCTCAACTCGCCGCGCTCCAGCCGGGACAGCGTGGAGCGGCTCACCCCGCTGCGTCGCGAGAGTTCGTCCAGCGACCAGCCGCGTTCGGTGCGTAGTTCACCCAGCCGCGAGGCGAGCCGGGCATCGACGGAGCAGGGCTCCATCTCTTCGGTTTCTCTCACAATGGAGATGATATCCCTCGCTGGAGACAGATTGGGTCATGGCGACCGCACTTGGAAGCGGCTGTTCTGCTGACCGGGTGCCGACGTGACACGCTGGGTCGGGGAGGGCCCGGTGACCCACTCGGGTCTGCCGGGTTGCTCTGCTACCCGAGGAGGCCGCAATGGCCAGTACCGCCGCCAACGGGCCGGGAGTGGCGCCCGACACCACCCCGAGTTCGAACCACCCCTTCCGGATCGGCTGGACCGCCTTCGCGGCGGTGCTGATGATCTTCGGCGGAGCGATGTCGGTCTTCCAGGGAATCGCCGCCATCGCCAAGGACGACTTGTTCATCGCCACGCGCAACTATGTGTTCCAGTTCAACCTCACCGGCTGGGGCTGGATCCATCTCGTTCTGGGCATCGCCATCGTCATCGCCGGCTGCGCGCTGTTCACCGGAGCCGTATGGGCACGCGTGGTGGGCATCGTGCTCGTGGGTCTGGGCGCAGTCGCCAACTTCCTCTGGCTGCCCTACTACCCGCTCTGGTCCATCGTGCTCATCGCCATCGACGTCTTCGTCATCTGGGCGCTGTGCGCGGATCCGCAGGGGGAGGAGAAGGTCTGAGGTCACGACAGGGGTCCGTCATCCACGATCCGGCCGGGCGACGGCGGGGGACGGCGCGAGCCTGAGCGTGACGACGTAGGAGACCACTACCGAGACGATCACGAGCGGCATCACGGTGAGGCCCTCGGACCCCAGCAGCAGTGTCGCCAGCAGTACCGACGTCATCGGGAGCTTGAGCATCGCCACGCACATGGCGCCGATGCCCATCGCGAAGCCCGACGTGAGGTCCAGGCCCGGGAGATGGGACAGGGCGATACCGCCCGCCGCTCCCACGAACATCGCCGGGAAGACGGGGCCTCCCCGGAAGCTGCTCAAGGACACGCAGTACGCCAGCGCCTTGCAGACGACCAGCACCACGAGTGTGCCCACCGAGTATCCGGCGCTCTGGGCCAGCAGCGGATCGAGGGCGTTCTCCCCGGAGTACAGCACCTCGGACGCGTCCCTTCCGGTGCTTTCCGCGTACACGAGGGCGGCCGCACCGACGACCAGGCCCATGACGACGGTGGCCACCACGGTCCGCCGCTCCACCCGCGCCTGGAGGAACAGGGCGAGCCGCTGAATACCCGTGCCGGCCAAAGCCGCTGCCAGGCCCAGGACGAGCGCCCAGCCGAACTGCGCGAGGTCGGGCCCCGCGGCCCGGGGTACATGATGAAGTGCCAGGGAGTACGTCCCGAGCCCGGTCCACGAGCCGAGTCCGGTGAAGATGAGCGCGCCGATACCGGCCGCCAGCAGACCCGGCACCAGGACCATTCCGAGCATCATCCCGGCCAGTCCTGAGACCTCCATCAGGAGAAAGGCCCCCAGGAGCGGCGACCCCAGCAGCGCGCTGATGGCGGCGAAGCTTCCCGCGGCCCCCAACACGGCACTCGCACCGGACTTGATGCCGGGCTTGACCAGGCGCGCCGCGTACACGGCCAGTCCGCCGCCGAGCGCGATGAGCGGCGCCTCGGGACCGAGCACCGCCCCGACGCCAAGCGAGGCGAGCGCCGCCAACGCGACGCCGGGCAGCTCCACCGCCGAGGGCGCCCCCGTGCTCACCATCCCGTCGGCGGGCCGGTGACCGCCCTTCCCCGGCAGGTGGCGGACGGACAGCCCGACCAGCAGGCCCGCCACGGCGAGCAGTGGCACCGGCCACCAGGACGGCGTACCGGTGAAACCGAGCGCCCGGGGCAGGTCGTGGTAGGTCCGCGACTGGAGTTCATGGACGAGCGCGAGGAATCCGAACGCCATCGCCGAGACCGGGACTCCGATACCCGCCGCCATCACCAGGAGCACGGCGTAGCCACGGGTGCGGATCAGCGCGAAGGGGTCCGCTGCCGCCGCGGCGGGCGCTGCGGCGGGCTGCGTCGACACGATCGTTGTCTCCTCGGCATCGCAACCCGTCTGGAACACGCTGTCCCGCAAGCGTCCACAAGGAGATAGCACAATGCGCCGATCCCGCCGTGCTGTAGCCGCTGGCGGCGTGCGGTGATTCCCGTACTGCCATTCCTCTGGACCAGCGGACAGGCCCTAGTCGTCCCGGGCCGCGGGAAGCCGCCCCGCCCGCACCGCGTCGACGAGCGCCCGGTGGTCCTGCTCGTTCCGGTCGGCGTACTTCTCGGCGAAATATGTCAGTGCCCGGTCGAACGAGTGGCCGCGACCCAGGTACGCCGCGATGGCGATCCGGTCGCCGGAACGCGCGTGGGCGCGGGCCAGTATGGTGCCGCATGCCTCACCGAACACCCGCATGCCGGACGGCACCATGTCCTCCGGTTCGACGATGCCCTTCCAGTCGCGCAACTGGCGTACGTAGAAGTCGCGGCGTCTGCCGTCGACCCCGTCCACCCGCTCCCAGCCGAGGAAGATGTCGCCCGCCGCCTGCATCAGCCGCTGTCCCGAGACCACGCGCTCGCCCTGGTTCCGGTACGGGCCGGCGCCGGCATGGGGCGCGAGCACCGAGGTGTCGGCCTCCTTGGCCTGGAGGAGGAGCGGATCCTTGCCGTCCCTGCCGAGCATCAGGACGATCCAGCACCGTGTTCCGACGCTGCCGACACCGACCACCTTGCGTGCCATGTCCACGAAGCGGAAGTCGGAGAGCAGGGTCCGCCGGTCCGACGGCAGGCTGCGGCCGTAACGCGCGATCAGTCCGCGGAACTGCTCCTGCGTCGCGTCGCGCTCGCCCTTCGGGAGCAGATCGGCGACCGGTACGAGCAGCGGCGGGTCCGCCGCGATGCGTGGCCGGCCGTCCACGGTCTCGGTGAGTCTGTCGAAGGCCTGCAGGTTGTCCCGGGTGCGGGCCTTCGCCGCGGCCCGGGCCAGCCTCTTGCGGCCGCGCTTCGCCAACTGCTGGGACGCCAGCGCTTCGAGACCGCCGATGTCGATCCGCGAATACCACACGTCGAGATTGCGCATGCCGGCGAACCGGATCATCGACTCCCGGTACGACCTCGCCGTGGTCAGCACGATGTCCGCGCGCTCCCTGTCGGTGAAACCGTTCGCCCGGCCCGCGATGACGAAGCTGGTCGCCAGGCGTTTGACGTCCCACTCCCAGGGTCCGGGGGACGTCTCGTCGAAGTCGGTGATGTCGAACAGCAGGTTCCGCTCCGGCGAGGCGAGCAGCCCGAAGTTCATCAGATGGGCGTCCCCGCACAGTTGGGCCCTGATCCCGGAATCCCTGGTGGTGGCCAGGTCGGAGGCCATGATCGCGGCGGCGCCCCGGTAGAAGCGGAACGGCGACTCGGACATCCGTCCGTAGCGGATCGGCACGAGCTCGGGCACTCGGGCCGCGGACTGGGCTTCGAGGATGCCCAGCGGGTCGGGCCGGTCGGCCCGCGGCTCGAACTCGGCATGGCTCGACCGAGGCGTTTCACGCCGGGCCGCCTTGCCGCGGGCTGCTCGCTGCTCGGGCGTCGCACCCGGTGCCGTCCTGAGCATCGAGGGCGCGTCCTGGGGCATCGGGGTCGGGTCCTGCGGCATCGGGGCCCTCCTGACTGCTCCACGGGCGTGGGCGCCACTCTCGCCGCACCGGCCCTGACCGGCACCGCACCGGCCGGCACATCTGCGCCCTGTGTCCGATCATCGCGGGTCGGCCAGGTTCCGGCATCATCTGGACACCGCCCGTCACGGCCCGCGCCCGGACCGCTACCGTCGGCCCGTACCGCCGTGGCGGAGGCCGATGTGGTGCCAGATCGCCCGCTGACACTTGAGCGCGGCCGTGCCCACCAGGATCAGCACCGCGATGTTGACCAGCAACTGGATGAGCGAACCCCGGGCATCGGACCAGCTGGCGAACGCGGTGGAGACGCTGAGATCGGCGGCGGCCGGGATGGTCGTGACCGAGATGAAGACGCCCAGCAGGGCACTCGTCCTGGCCTCGGTGAGCGACACGATGCCGACGATGCCGGCCAGCGTCGCCACGGCGACCGAGAAGAAATTGGGGGTGTTGATCAGGTTGGAGACCGGCCGCAGCCCCGCATCGAACGCAGCCGACTGGAGGCCGAATCCGCGGATCAGGAGACTGAAGAGGAAAGTGACGAGGATCGTCAGCAGGAAGCCCGTGCACAGCGCCGTCAGCCCCTGCCGGATCCGCTGCCGGTCGCCCCGGTCGATGCCCAGCGCGACGCTGACGATGGCACCGTATTCGGGGCCGACGACCATCGCCGCGACAATCAGGATCTGGGAGTTGGTGACGATCCCGACCGATCCGATGAGGCCCGCGATAACCAGGTACAGGTAGAAACTCGGCGGGTATGTCCCCTGGGCGCGGATGCGGGCCTCCACCTGCTCCCACACGGGCGCGCGGGTCAGTGGCCCGAGCCGCTCGGTCCCGGCGTCGACCGCCAGGCCGGAGAAGGCCATGTCCACCGGTTCGATGACGATGGAGCCGCGCAGGTCCAGGTGCAGTGAGCGCAGGCTGCGCAGCAGTTCGTTCGCGGCCCCCGTCAGCACATCGCACGCGATCCCGTCGCCGTCCGGATTGCGTACCGCACCCGGCTGCACGATCAGGTTCAGCACACACGGATCACCGGCCAGCCGGTCCACCACCTGGTCGGTCAGGTCCGGCGGGCTCACCGCGCGGACATGGATCATTTCCATCCCGAACCTCCACGGAGTCCCGCACCGGCGCCACCGGTCACGGCCGGACCGTGTGCGTGTGCGTGTGCAGAGTCCCCTCATCCAGTAACGCCGCGGGCGCGACGGCGGGCAATCCGGGCCGCACGGCACCGGGGGAGCCCATGCGGCAGCCGGGACGGCCCGAGCGGCGATCACGGGGTGCCGGGCGGATAGTGGAACGGAGCGGGGCCGTCCAGCGATTGGATGCTCATGGACCGATACCCGCCCATTGCCGAACACGGGCTGGTGGGTGACCTGCAGACCGCCGCACTGGTCTCCTCGCAGGGCGTCGTCGACTGGTTCGCCGCCCCGAGGTTCGATACCCCCAGCATCTTCGCCGCACTGCTCGACCACGACGACGGCGGCTTCTTCCGGCTGGCACCCGACGACACCGAGAGCTCCTGCCGCCGGCTCTACTACCCGGACACCGCGGTCCTGGTCACCCGCTTCATGTCGCCGGACGGCGTCGGAGAGGTGCTGGACTGGATGCCGCCCGTACGCACCGGGATCCCCACCGACCGGCACACCCTGGTGCGGACGGTGCGCGCGGTGCGCGGGACCGTACGGTTCGCCATGGAGTGCCGGCCCCGGTCCGACTACGGCCGGGTCTCCCACGAACTCGATCTGCGCCTCGGGGGAGCCGTGTTCCGGGCGCCGGGGATCGCGGCACACCTGCAGACCGGGGCGTTCACCCACCTCTCGCTCATCACGGCGGCCCGGACCCTCGACGAGGCGCTGGACCGGGCACTCGCCAGGGAACGCGGCTGACGGCGCTCAGACCGGCAACTGCCGGGACGGGGGACCGAGAAGGACGGCGGTGTCTCCCGGCCGGACATCCGGGGTGTGCGTGTGGGTGACCGGGTCGAGCCGCCCGTCGGCGCGGACGACGAACAGCACGTCGTGCCCGGCCGGGACGGCTCCGTCGGCCCGCCGCGTCATCACCCGGGCCCCGGCCTCGTACCGGCGGGCCAGCTCAGGCCCGGTCAGGCCGGTACGGAAGAGGGGCTCGCCCCCGGTGTACGGCGCGACCACGCCCCGGCTGTCGGCGGCGGGACCGAGCCGGTGGACCGGGCCCTCGACGCTCTCCCGCAGGGTCATGGCGGCGAGGGCGTTGAAGTCGTCCTCCTCGGTGAGCAGCAGCACACCGGTGATGCCCTCCAGCTCCGCCCCGGCACCGGAGGCCGCCGCGAGCAGTTCGCCCGGCGCCAGCGGCAGCCCGGCCTCCTCGATCCGGGCCCGCTGCCGCTCGGCGCCCGCCCACATCAGCACGTCCAGCCCCGCCGAGTTCAGCGCGCGCCCCAGGTCGATGGCCCAGGGCGCGCCGCCGACCAGCAGCGGCCGGGACCGTGCGGGGCGCAGCACCCCGAGCCGCCGGGCGACCGGAAACGCCGTCAGGCCGTACAGCGTGACGGTGGCGACGATCACCACGAAGGTCGCGGGAAGAATCCGTTCGGCGCCGTCGACGCCCCGCGCCACCAGAGTCGCCGAGAACGTGGAGGCGGTCGCCGCGGCGACGATGCCACGCGGGGCCATCCACCCGATGAACCATCTCTCCCCGCCGCGGACATCGGTACCGGCCGTCGACACCAGAGCCACGATCGGGCGCACCACCAGGACCAGGAGGGCGACCAGCGCGAGCGAGGGCAGCACCACGTGCCGCAGCGAGGCCGGGGTGACCGTGGCCGAGATCGAGATGAACAACAGGCCGATGATCAGCGAGACCAGTGTGTCGAGGAACGGCCGGCGAGCCGGAATGTCCAGGCCCGGCAGGTTCGCCATGGCCATTCCCATGACGACCGCGGAGATGAGCCCGGTGTCCTCGCGGAGCGCGTCACAGGCGGCCGCGATCCCGATCACCGCGGCGATCTGCACCGATGTCGCCAGCTCCTCGCTCAGCCGGACATGACGCAGCAGCAGCCACAGCACACCGGTTCCGACCGCACCGCCCACCGCGCCCACTGCGGCGCTGGCCGAGAACTGCTCCAACTGGCTCCCGAATCCCTCTAGTTCACCGGCCACGACGGCGTGGAAGACGAGCGCCCCCAGGATGCCGCCGACCGGGTCGATCAGGGAGCCCTCCCAGATGAGGATGCGTTGCAGCCGCTCGGAGGGCCGTACGAAGTCGAGCAGCGGCCCGACGACCGTCGGCCCGGACACGACGAGGATCGCGCCCAGCATCACGGCCGCTCCCTTGGACATGCTCAGCACCGGCACGGCGAACAGCGCGGCGGACAGCCAGGTGATGAGCGCCCCCAGCCAGATCAGCCTGACCACGATGCGACGCATATGCCCCCGCAGCCGCCTGATCTCCAGACCGAGCCCGGCCTCGTAGAGGATCACCGCCACCGCGAGGGACACCAGTGGGGAGAAGGCTTCGCCCAGCAGCTTCTCGGGATTGACGTTGTCCGTCAGTGCCCCGGCGGTGAAGCCGACCGGCAGCAGGATCAGCAGTGCGGGGACCCGCAGCCGGCTCGCCAGCAGCTGGGAGCCGACCGCCAGCACCACGATCAGTCCTACGCCCACCATTACTTGATCGGCCGTCATGTCCGTGCCTCCTTGGACGCCGGGCAGCGCGGCGAGCCGATGGATGTTTCCGCCCTCGCGAATGGGTCAGCCTCCGGTGGCGCAGCCGGGGAGAGTGTCATCCCGCCATCGACGTAGATCGTGGTGCCCACGACGTAATCCATCAGGTCGGACGCCAGCAGGGTCACCGCGGTGGCGATGTCCCCCGGATCACCCACCCGGCGGTAGGGGATCAGCCGGAGGAGCTCGGCCTCGGCCTCGGGGGTGTCCCAGGCACTCGTGTTGATGGGAGTGCGGATGGCGCCGGGGGCCACGGCGTTGACCCGGATGCCCCGCGGGGCGCATTCCCGGGCCAGCGGATGTCCACCGTGCCGAACTCCTCGACCATGCGGGCGAACATCCCGACGACCTGATCCTCCCGGGAGACGTCCGCCTCGTGCGCGTACGCTCGCACGCCGAAGGCCTCGACCTCGCGCACCGCGTCCTCGGCCGCTTCGCGGCCGGAGACGTAGTTGACGACGACATCGGCACCCGCCCGCCCCAGCTCCACCGCGGTCGCCCTGCCGATGCCGGAGCTCGCACCGGTCACCAGGGCCTTCTGCCCACGCAGCACAGGCAGTGGCATCCGCGGTCGGTCCGCGTCCGCCGGTGAAGTCATCGCCGTCTCCCGTCGTCGGCGCGCGGCGGTGCCGGAACCCCGCAGGATTCCGGGCCGGCCCCGTCGGCCGTCCGCGCGCGACAACCATCCGTGGCAGCGGTGGAAGGGCGGGGCACGGCTCGCATCACTCGGCCGTCGGGGGGACCCGCTGTCCCTCCGACGGCGTAACCGGGGCCACGTCCGCCCACGTCCACGACCGAGATGCGAACCGGCCCGCCCGCTGCTCCAATGACGGAGGCACAGGCCCCGGCCGGACGCGGGGCAGTCGAGATTCTGAGGAGCCGGTGTGAGTAGCGAGACCGACGAGACGGGGCCGATCGACTACCTGGTGGTCGAGTTCCCGGGAAGCCGGATGACGGGCGAGGGACTGCCCCTGCTGGTCGACCTGGTCGACCGGGGAATCATCCGGATCCTGGATCTGGTCTTCGTCAGGAAGGACCAGGACGGAACGGTCGAGGGCGTGGAACTCTCCGAGCTGACCGCGGACGGCCACGAAGACCTCGTCGTGTTCGAAGGGGTGTCCTCCGGCCTGCTCGGCCGGGACGACATCGACGAGGTGAGCGCGGTTCTCGAACCCGGCAGCGCTGCCGGGATCGTCATCTACGAGAACGCGTGGGCCGGACCGCTCGCGGCCGCCCTGCGCCGCTCCGGGGGACGGCTCGTCGCCAATGGGCGCATCCCGATCCAGGAGATCCTGGCATCGCTCGACGCGGCCGAGGCCGGGTCCAGGGCCTGAGCCCCCGTCCCGGGCCGGCCGTTCCAGAGCGGCTGTCGGCCGGGCCGTCCGTTCCCGCAGAGCCAGTCAGAGGAGATGCACCATGCCAGGCCTACTTCGTGGCGTCGCCCGTACAGCGGTGATCGCCGGAACCGCGACCTCGGTCTCCAACCGGGTCTCCCGGCGGCAGGCGGGCCGCTGGGCGCGGCAGGACGCCGAGCAGGCGCAGGCCCGGCCCGCCCCCGCGGCGCCGCCTCCCGCGCCCACGTCCCTCGCGCCGGAGGACGAGATGAGCAACAAGATCGCCCAGCTCAAGGACCTCGGCGACCTCAAGAGCCAGGGAGTGCTGAGCGAGAGCGAGTTCGAGGCCCAGAAGGCCAGAATCCTCGCCACCTGACCGGCCCGGCGGTGCGACCGGGCCCGAGCCCCCGGCTCACTTCCGCTTGTCGTCCCAGGGCGTGCCCATCCAGCTGTCGAAGGTGCGGATCAGCGCGCCCAGCGCGGCGGCGAGCCGCCAGTCGACCCACGGCGCGTGGACATGGATCTCGTCACCGTCCGAGAGGAACTCCAGCGGAACCTCCTGACCGGCCCGCCAGATGATGCGCCGCGGCCCGCGCGCCGCATCACCGCTGCCGCTCAGAAGGCTGCCCACGCCGATCGCCACCTGGATGGGCAGCAGCAGCCACCACACGTACCACCAGAAGATCCGCCCCTTGAAGCCGACCGCTTCCGGGCAACCGGGCTGGGCGACCGTCCAGCGGGTCCGCAGGCCCTTGCCGGAGAGGGCCTTCTCCCGGACGAGCGTGCCGATGAGCTCGCCCTGCGCGCCCAGCACGTGGTACGTCGCGACGCCGTCGGCCGCGGACGCGGTGACCAGGGTGGCCAGCCGGGCCCGGCGCTCGGGGTCGGCCCACAGGACGAAGGAACGCGCACCCGACTTGCGGGCCGCGAGGTACGCGGGTATCCCGCCCTGCGGCAGTTCGCGTTCCACATGGGCTACCACCCGGGATTCGCCGCCGGGCCCGTCGGTGAACTCGATGACATGGCCGACGGGCGAGACCTCGACCGTGACCGGCTTCAAGGTCAGCACGCTGCTCACCAGTGAACTCCTCCGTTGTGTGCTGCTCGGATGTCTGTGTGCTGCTCGGACGTCGCGCAGTGGACGGGCGTCCTGAGAAGATCGATCCGTGGATTCCGCCGAGCCCTTCCCCGAGCCCCTCCCCGGATCCGGCACGGAGCCCCCGCCCGGGGACGACCCGGACGGCCGGACCGTCCGGCGACGGGTGGTGCGCTGCCGCATGTGCGGCCGCCCGCTCACCGGTACGGAGTCACGCCGCACCGGCCTCGGCCCCGCCTGCGACGCCAAGCTCCACCCGGCGCCCCCGGACATCCGCTCCCGCCGCCACGAGGTCGAGCAGGACCCGCTGCCCGGCACCTGACCCGGGCACGGCCAGGACCGCCCGGCGGATCGGGGTCGGACAGACCTACTCACCGAGACGGCGGAACAGCCCCTCCTGCACCACGGACACCAGCAGGTTGCCGTCCCGGTCGTAGATCCGGCCCCGCGCCAGCCCCCGCCCGCCCGTGGCGACCGGCGACTCCTGGTCGTACAGGAACCACTCGTCCGCCCGGAACGGGCGGTGGAACCACATGGCGTGGTCCAGCGAGGCCATGTCGAAGCCGCGCGGACCCCACAGCGGCTCCACCGGTATACGGACCGCGTCGAGCAGCGTCATGTCGCTGGCGTACGTCAGCGCGCAGGTGTGCACCAGCGGGTCGTCGCCCAGCGGGCCGACCGCGCGCATCCACACCGCGCTGCGCGGGTCCGCGTTTTCGACTTCTTCCTTCGTCCAGCGCAGCCGGTCGACGTACCGGATGTCGAAAGGCTGCCGACGGGCCATCCGCTCCAGCGCCTCCGGGAGCGCCCCGAGGTGTTCCCGGACCTCCTCGGCGACGGTCGGCAGCTCCTCGGGATCCGGGACCTCGCGGGCCGGCGGCAGCTGGTGCTCGAAGCCCGCCTCCTCCGGCCGGTGGAAGGACGCCGTCAGATTGAAGATCGTCCGGCCCTGCTGGACGGCCGTGACCCGCCGGGTGGTGAACGACCGGCCGTCCCGGACGCGCTCCACCTCGTACACGATCGGCACACCCGGCCGCCCCGGACGCAGGAAGTACGCGTGCAGCGAATGGACCGGCCGGTCCCCGTCGGTGGTCCGGCCCGCCGCGACCAGTGCCTGCCCGGCGACCTGCCCGCCGAAGACCCGCTGAAGGGACTCCTGGGGGCTGCGCCCACGGAAGATGTTGACCTCGATCCGCTCCAGGTCGAGCAGATCGACCAGGCGCTCGGCGGGATTCGTCATGCGGTTCGTCTCCACTCTCGCAGCGGCGCCGCATCCACGGCGTACGCCCTCACAGCTGACCGACGGAGGTCACGCGGACGACGGCCCGGCCCTGCTCGTCGGAGGCGGCCAGATCGATCTCCGCGCTGATGCCCCAGTCGTGGTCGCCGTTCGGATCGGCGAAGGTCTGCCGGACCCGCCACAGACCGTGCGCCGCGTCCTCGTCGATCTTCAGCAGCTTCGGACCGCGGGCGTCCGGACCGGTGCCCAGGTCGTCGTACTCGTCCCAGTAGGCGTCCATCGCGTCGCCCCACGCGTCCTCGTCCCAGCCCGCGTCGCCGTCCAGCTCGCCGAGCTCGCCCACCTTGTCCAGCGCGGCCAGCTCGACCCGGCGGAACATCGCGTTGCGCACCAGCACCCGGAAAGCGCGGGCGTTGGCCGTGACCGGTTTCACCTCGTCGGCCCGCTCCTGCGCCTGCTCGGCGGTCTCCACCTCCGGGTTGGCGAGCTGCTCCCACTCGTCCAGGAGACTGGAGTCCACCTGACGGACCATCTCGCCCAGCCAGGCGATCAGGTCCTCCAGGTCCTCGGACTTGATGTCGTCCGGGATGGTGTGCTCGAGCGCCTTGTACGCGCTGGCGAGATAGCGCAGCACGATGCCCTCGGTGCGGGCCAGCTCGTAGTTGGAGGTGAACTCCGTGAACGTCATGGCGCGTTCGTACATGTCACGGATGACGGACTTCGGCGAGACCGGGTGGTCGCCCACCCACGGGTGGCTCCTGCGGTACACGTCGTACGCGTGCCACAGCAGCTCGCTCAGCGGCTTCGGGTACGTGACCTCCTGGAGCAGCTCCATCCGCTCCTCGTACTCGACGCCGTCCGCCTTCATCTGCCCGACCGCTTCGCCGCGCGCCTTGTTCTGCTGGGCGGCGAGGATCTGCCGCGGGTCGTCGAGCGTCGACTCGACGACGGAGACCATGTCCAGCGCGTACGAGGGGGAGTCCGGGTCCAGCAGGTCGAACGCGGCCAGCGCGAAGGTGGACAGCGGCTGGTTGAGCGCGAAGTCCTGCTGGAGATCGACGGTGAGCCGGACGATCCGGCCCTCCGCGTCCGGCTTGTCGAGCTGCTCCACGACACCGCCGTCCAGCAGCGAGCGGTAGATCGCGATGGCCCGGCGGATGTGCCGCAGCTGCGCCCGGCGCGGCTCGTGGTTGTCCTCCAGCAGATGCCGCATGGCCTCGAAGGCGTTGCCGGGACGCGCGATCACGGACAGCAGCATGGTGTGCGTGACCCGGAAGCGGGAAGTCAGGGGCTCCGGGTCGGACTGGATCAGCTTGTCGAACGTGGTCTCCGACCAGGCGACGAAGCCCTCGGGGGCCTTCTTGCGGACCACCTTGCGCTTCTTCTTCGGGTCGTCGCCCGCCTTCTTGACGGCCTTCTCGTTCTCGATGACGTGCTCGGGCGCCTGCGCCACGACGAAGCCCGCCGTGTCGAATCCGGCCCGGCCCGCGCGGCCGGCGATCTGGTGGAACTCACGGGCGCGCAGCGTACGCACGCGGGTGCCGTCGTACTTGGTGAGCGCGGTGAACAGCACAGTACGGATGGGGACGTTGACGCCGACGCCGAGGGTGTCCGTACCGCAGATCACTTTCAGCAGACCGGCCTGGGCGAGCTTCTCCACCAGGCGCCGGTACTTCGGCAGCATGCCCGCGTGGTGCACCCCGATGCCGTGCCGTACATAGCGGGAGAGGTTCTGGCCGAACTTGGTGGTGAAGCGGAAGTTGCCGATCAGATCGGCGATCTTCTCCTTCTCCTCCTTGGTGCACATGTTGATGCTCATCAGCGACTGCGCCCGCTCGACGGCCGCGGCCTGGGTGAAGTGCACGATGTAGACCGGAGACTGCCTGGTGTCCAGGAGCTCGGTGAGGGTCTCGGTGATCGGGGTCAGCCGGTACTCGTAGCTGAGCGGGACCGGCCGGGTCGCCGAGCGCACCACAGACGTGGGGCGTCCGGTGCGGCGGGTCAGGTCCTCCTCGAACATCCGGACGTCGCCGAGCGTGGCCGACATCAGGATGAACTGGGCCTGCGGCAGTTCCAGCAGCGGGATCTGCCAGGCCCAGCCGCGGTCCGGCTCGGCGTAGAAGTGGAACTCGTCCATCACGACCTGGCCGATGTCGGCATGCTTGCCGTCGCGCAGCGCGATGGAGGCCAGCACCTCGGCCGTGCAGCAGATCACCGGGGCGTCGGCGTTGACCGAGGCGTCGCCGGTCAGCATGCCGACGTTCTCCGTGCCGAACAGCTTGCACAGGTCGAAGAACTTCTCCGAGACCAGCGCCTTGATCGGCGCGGTGTAGAAGGTGACCTTGTCCTGGGCCAGCGCGGTGAAGTGCGCACCCGCCGCGACCAGGCTCTTCCCGGAGCCGGTCGGGGTGGAAAGGATCACGTTCGCGCCGGAGACCACCTCGATCAGCGCCTCCTCCTGGGCCGGATAGAGGGTGATGTCCCGCGTCTCGGTCCATGACGAGAAAGCCTCGAAGAGGGCGTCGGGGTCGTCGGTCGGGGGCAGCTGATCGATAAGGGTCACGCCCCCATCTTGCCTGCCTTCCGCCCGGATGAGGGAACCGGACGACCGTATGAAGATCATGGGCGATAGGCTTCCCACTCAACTCGGCCGTGCCGTAACGGCAGTGGCAGCGATACGACTCTGGGGGCGGGAAGAACGATGATGGGACCGGCACACTCTCTGTCAGGGGCGGCGGCCTGGCTGGGGGTGGGCGCGGCGGCGGCGGCCGCCGGCCACGCGATGCCGTGGCCCGTCCTCGTCGTCGGGGCGCTGATCAGCGCCGGGGCCGCGCTGGCCCCGGACCTCGACCACAAGTCCGCGACCATCTCGCGCGCCTTCGGGCCGGTGTCCCGGGGGCTCTGCGAGGTCGTCGACAAGCTCTCGCACGCCGTCTACAAGGCGACCCGGATGCGCGGCGACTCGAACCGCAACGGCGGCCACCGGACGCTGACCCACACCTGGGTGTGGGCGGTCCTGATCGGCGCCGGCGCCTCCGCCGCGGCGATCACCGGCGGCCGGTGGGCGGTCCTGGCGATCCTCTTCGTCCACCTGGTGCTCGCGGTCGAAGGGCTGCTGTGGCGGGCCGCCCGGATGTCCAGCGACGTCCTGGTCTGGCTGCTCGGCGCGACCAGCGCCTGGATACTGGCCGGCGTCCTGGACAAGCCGGGCAACGGCTCGGACTGGCTCTTCGCCGCCCCCGGCCAGGAGTACCTCTGGCTCGGGCTGCCCATCGTGCTCGGCGCCCTCGTCCACGACATCGGTGACGCGCTGACCGTCTCCGGCTGCCCGATCCTGTGGCCCATCCCGATCGGCCGCAAGCGCTGGTACCCGATCGGTCCGCCGAAGGCCATGCGGTTCCGGGCCGGGAGCTGGGTGGAGCTGAAGGTGCTGATGCCGGTGTTCATGGTGCTCGGGGGAGTGGGCGGGGCGGCCGCGCTGAACTTCATCTGACCGCCGCGTCCGGCGTCCGGAGCCGGGCCGGTGTACTCAGGCGGACTCGCGCGGTACCAGCCGGTGCGCCAGGACGATCTCCCTGGCCGCCCCCGTACCCTCCCCGTCGAGCCGGCCGACCAGCAGCTGTGCGGCCGAACGCCACTTGATGTCCATCGCAGGCCGGAGAGCCGTATGACGAGCTCTCCAAGCCGCAGAACCGTGCTCGGTGCCGCGCTCGCCGCGGCGTCCGCCGCGGCCCTGGCGGGCTGCTCGGGCGGCCGCCCGGCGGACGGCAGAACAGCGGTACGGTTCCTCGGCCCGGAGACCCCCGAGACGTTCCGGGCGGTCATCCGAGGCTTCTCACCACCCAGGGCTGGATCGACGCCCTGAACTGGTACCGCACCCTCTTCGCCGACGGATCGTCACCGCGCGGCGTCCCCTCGTACCAGCTCTCCTCGCTCTTCACCTCCGGCCGGGTGCCGTTCTTCGTCGGCGGCCCCTGGAACCTCGGCGCCTTCGCCGGGCTGAAGGACTTCGCCTGGGGCACCGCGCCGCAGCCGAAGTTCGCCCGCGGCCGTGCCGTCACCCCCACCGACTCCTGGTCCTGGGGCGTGAACCCGTACGCCGAACACCCCGAAGCGGCCCAGCGGTTCATGGAGTACGCCGCACTGACCACCGAGGGCAGCCTCCGCACCGTCGAGGCATCCCCGCTCATCCCGTCCAACCGCCGGGCCTTCGACCGTTACGCGGCGGACCTGGAACACAAGGCCACCAGGAGCACCGCAGGAGTGGCCACGATCATGCGCTACGAACTCGCGCACACCGCCGTCAGCCGGCCGCGCAGCATCGGCTACACCCAGTTCGAGACCGTCCTGGGCTCCGCGTTCTCCGACATCCGCAACGGCTCGGCGGTGGAACCCCGGCTGGCGAAGGCCTCCGGAGAACTCGTGCCCACCTGGGAGCGACTGCGATGACCACCACAGCCCCCCGGACCCCGAAGCGCTCCCCGCGCCGCCGCTCCACCTCGCAGGGCAGGACCGCCCTGTACTTCCTGGCCCCCGCCCTCCTCGCCCTCGTCGTACTGCGACTGCTGCCCGCCGCGATGGCCGTCATCAGCAGCCTGCGCCACCACAGCCTCGTGGACGGCGTCACCACCTTCGTCGGCCTCGGCAACTACGCCGACCTCTTCGCCGACAGCCAGTTCTGGCAGAGCGTCCGCGTGACGCTGCTGTTCAGCCTGGTCATCAACCCGCGCGATCCGCCGCGACGACCGCTTCACCACCGGTGTACGCACCCTGTACATGATGGGCGGCAGCTTCGGCCCCGGCGCCAAGGCCGAGCACAACATCGTCAGCGACATCACCGCCGCCCGCATCGTCTTCGACTCCGGCATCCGCACCGTCGTCACCGGCCTGGACATCACCACGCGGCTGCGCATCGAACGGCCCGGCATCGAAGCGATCCGGGAAGCCGGTGCGTACGGTGCGGCGCTCGCCCGCGAGATCGACGCCTGGACCGGCTTCACCGGCGAACCGTGGAGCGTCCCGCACGACCCGATCACCGCGCTCTCCCTGCTGCGCCCCAACCTCTACACGACCGAGCGCGGCAAGGTCGAGGTCACCGACGAAGGCCTGACCGTCTTCACGGCGGACCCGGACGGCCACGTGGACCTGGTCGTGGACGCCGATGTGGAGGCCGTCGCGGCAGAGATCGTGGCCCGGATCGTACGGGCCTCGAAGCGCGACTGACGGTCCCCGCGGACCGGTCACTCCCGCCGAGGGGACCGGCCACTGCCTCCCGGTCGGCCGACCGGGAGGCAGACGGGCTGCTCAGCCGTGCCAGGACCGCCACAGCGCCGCGTACGCGCCGTCCGCCGCCACCAGGTCGTCATGACTGCCCAGCTCACTGATCCGGCCGCCCTCCACCACCGCGATCACATCCGCGTCGTGAGCGGTGTGCAGCCGGTGCGCGATCGCCACGACCGTACGGCCGTCCAGCACCCGGGCCAGCGAACGCTCCAGATGGCGGGCGGCCCGCGGGTCCAGCAGCGATGTCGCCTCGTCCAGCACCAGTGTGTGCGGATCGGCCAGGACCAGCCGGGCCAGCGCGATCTGCTGGGCCTGAGCCGGAGTCAGCGCCAGACCGCCGGAGCCGACCTCGGTACCCAGCCCCTCCTCCAGTGCCCTCGCCCAGCCGTCCGCGTCGACCGCCGCCAGCGACGCCCACAGCTCGGCGTCCTCGGCGCCCGTACGGGCCAGCAGCAGGTTGTCCCGCAGCGAACCGACGAACACATGGTGCTCCTGGTTGACCAGCGCCACATGCGTACGCACGTCCTCCGCCTTCATCCGCGACAACTCGGCGCCGCCGAGTGTCACTTCGCCCGTGCGCGGGGCGTAGATCCCGGCCAGCAGCCGGCCCAGCGTCGACTTGCCGGCGCCGGACGGGCCGACCAGCGCGAGGCGCGTACCCGGTGCGACGTCCAGCGACACCCGGTGCAGGACGTCCAGCCCGGCGCGGTACCCGAAGCGCACCTCGTCGGCCCGGACATCACGGCCGTCCGGGACGACCTCCGCATCGCCCGCGTCCGGTTCGATGTCCCGCACCCCGACCAGCCGCGCCAGCGACACCTGGGCGACCTGCAACTCGTCGTACCAGCGCAGGATCAGACCGAGCGGGTCGACCATCATCTGCGCCAGCAGCGCACCCGTCGTCAGTTGCCCCACGGTCAGCCAGCCCTCGATGACGAACCAGCCGCCGAGCATCAGCACCGCGCCCAGAATCGTCACGTAGGTGACGTTGATGACGGGGAAGAGCACGGAACGAAGGAAGAGGGTGTACCGCTCCCACGCCGTCCACTCCTTGATCCGCCGGTCCGACAACGCCACCCGGCGCGCACCCAGACGGTGCGCCTCCACGGTCCGTCCGGCGTCCACGGTCTCCGCCAGCATCGCGGCGACCGCGGCGTAACCCGCGGCCTCCGAACGGTACGCGGACGGCGCCCGCTTGAAGTACCAGCGGCAGCCGAGGATCAGAACGGGCAGGGCGAGCAGCACCGAGAGTGCCAGCGGCGGAGCCGTCACGGTGAGGGCGGCAAGCAGCAGCCCCGCCCACACCACGCCGATCGCCAGCTGCGGCACCGCCTCGCGCATCGCATTGGCCAGCCGGTCGATGTCCGTGGTGATCCTGGAGAGCAGATCGCCGGTACCGGCCCGCTCCAGCACCCCCGGCGGCAGCCCGACCGACCGTACGAGGAAGTCCTCGCGCAGATCGGCCAGCATTTCCTCACCGAGCATCGCGCTGCGCAGACGCATCAGCCGGGTGAACACGGTCTGCACGATCAGCGCGAGCGCGAACACCCCGGCGGTGCGCTCCAGATGGAGGTCCCGCACCCCCTCGGACAGGTCCTCGACCAGCCCGCCCAGCAGATACGGGCCGACGATCGACGCGATCACCGCGATGGCGTTGAACGCGACGAGCACGGCGAACCGCCCGTGATGGCGCCGGAACAGCTCCCGTACATAGCTCCGTACAGTGGTGGGGGTGCCGACCGGCAGGGTCGTCGCCGACTCCGGCGCGGCCGGGTCGTACGTCGGTTCTGCGACGCCGATCATGCCCGTTCCTCGACTTCCTCGATCGTTCCGGTCGCGCCCCGAGAGGTCGGGGCCGCGATCTCGTCGTCCGTCTCACGTGTCACGACCGCCCGGTAGCGGGGGTCCGTGTGCAGGAGTTCACGGTGCCCGCCGACCGCGACGACGGTGCCCCGGTGCACCAGCACCACCCGGTCCGCGAGGTCGAGCAGCAACGGTGACGAGGCGAACGCCACGGTGGTGCGGCCCTTGCGCAAGGCCTTGATTCCGGCGGCGACCCGGGCCTCCGTGTGCGAGTCGACGGCGGAGGTCGGCTCGTCGAGAACCAGCGCCTCCGGGTCGGTCACCAAGGAGCGGGCCAGCGCGAGCCGCTGGCGCTGGCCGCCCGAGAGCGAGCGGCCGCGTTCGGTGATCCGGGTCGTCATCGGGTCGCCGTCCGCGGCGAGCGACGCCTGCGCCAAGGAGTCCAGCACATCGCCGCACTGCGCGGCCGTCAGCGCCTCCTCGGCGGTCACCCGGCCGGATGACGGAACGTCCAGCAGTTCGCGCAGCGTGCCCGAGAGCAGAACCGGGTCCTTGTCCTGGACCAGCACGGCGGTCCGGGCGGAGTCCAGCGGGAGTTCGTCCAGCGGCACGCCACCGAGCAGAACGGACGGGGCCTTCCGCGCCGCGGCGTCCTCGTCCGCGCAGGCGGGTGCGCCGCTCTCGGCCCCCGCAGCGACCGCGTCCTCGTCCGCGTCCACATGTGCGTGTCCGCCGAGCCGCTCGGCCAGCCGGCCCGCCTCGTCCGGATCTCCGCAGACCACCGCGGTGAACAGGCCGGCCGGGGCCATCAGACCGGTGACCGGGTCGTACAGATCGCCGGTCGGCGCGGCGTCGACGGTCGACGGCTGGGCCGTGCGGCGCAACGACAGCACCCGGACCGCACGCTGGGCGGAGGGCCGCGAGAAGGAGTACGCCATCGCGATCTCCTCGAAGTGGCGGAGCGGGAACAGCATCAGCGTCGCCGCGCTGTACACCGTGACCAGCTGACCGACCTCGATCCGGCCGTCCCGGGCCAGCACCGCCCCGTACACGACCAGTGAGATGAGCAGCACGCCCGGCAGCAGCACCTGGATGGCCGAGATCAACGACCACATCCGCGCGCTGCGCACCGCGGCCTCGCGGACCTCCTGGGAGGCACGCCGATAGCGGCCGAGGAAGAGTTCCTCGCCGCCGATCCCGCGCAGCACCCGCAGCCCCGCCACGGTGTCCGAGGCCAGCTCCGTGGCCTTGCCCGCCTTTTCGCGCTGGAGGTCCGCGCGCCGGGTGGCCCGGGGGAGCAGCGGCAGCACGGCGAGGGCCAGCAACGGCACGGCGACCGCCACCAGGATGCCCAGCGACGGCAGATACAGCAGGAGCCCCGCACAGATCAGTACCAGGGCGGCGGCGGCCGCGGCGAACCGCGAGAGGGCCTCGACGAACCATCCGATCTTCTCGACGTCACCGGTGGATACGGCGACCACTTCGCCGGCCGCGACCCGGCGGGTCAGTGCCGAGCCGAGCTCGGCGGTCTTGCGGGCCAGCAGCTGCTGGACCCGGGCGGCGGCGGTGATCCAGTTGGTGACGGCCGTCCGGTGAAGCATGGCGTCGCCCAGCGAGATCAGCACGCCCAGGACCGCGATCAGCCCGCCCGCCCACGCGAGCCGGCTGCCGGAACGGTCGACGACCGCCTGGACGGCGAGGCCGACGGCGGGCGGCAGCCCTGCGATGGAGCACTGGTGCAGCAGGCCCCAGGACAACGATTTGAGCTGGCCCTTGAGCTGATTGCGGCCGAGCCAGAGCAGGAAGCGTGGGCCTGACCGGACATCGGGATCGCCGGGATCCGGGTAGGGAAGATCGCGAATCTGCATGACGTCCCATGGTTCGGTGTGACGGCTTGTTCGGTGGATGAATCAATGCCGGTGGATGAATCACTGCCGTGAATGAATCGAGGTGAATGACTCAAACCGTGCAAGGTTCGCCCCGGGACGTCGGTCGGAGCAATTGGTTTTCTCCACGAACAGCACTGTCGCGCCATGGTCGCGATGCGGACGGGCAGGCCGGGCCGGCCCCGCAGGGCGCGTACCCGGCCTGCCCGGTCGCATCGGCCGGTCAGGCCTTCTCGGGGTTCTCCGAGTCCATGCCGGAGCGGGCCTTCTTCCACTCACCGCGGGTGAAGTCCGGGATCTGCTGCGGCGCGCCCTTCGCCTTGATGGACAGGTGGCTGAGCGGCACGGGCGACGTCCAGGTCGCCGCGTCGTACACATCGAAGTCGGGGACGAGGCCGAGCCGCATGCACTGCATCAGCCGGAACACCAGCATGTAGTCCATACCGCCGTGGCCGCCGGGCGGGTTGGCGTGTTCCTTCCACAGCCAGTGGTCCCACTCCTGGTACTTGGCGAAGTCGCCCCAGCTGTCGTTGGTGTGGTCGGGCTCGATGTAGATACGGGCGGGGTAGTCCTCGAAGACGCCCTTCGTGCCGCCGAGGCTGTTGATCCGCGAGTACGGATGCGGAGTGGACACATCGTGCTCCAGCCGGATGACCCGTCCCTTGGCGGTCTGGACGAGACTGATGGTCCGGTCGGACTCGATATAGGTCTCCTTCCAGCTCGGGTCGCCGGCCGGCATGTTCTTCTCGCGGTACTCGGCGAGTCCGAGGGACGGGGAACCGACACTGGTGATGCTCACCGCACGGTCGCCGCGGTTGATGTCCATGTAGTTGGCGACCGGGCCGAACCCGTGGTTGGGGTAGAGATCGCCACGCAGCCGGGTGTGCCACAGCCTGCGCCAGGGGCCCTCGTAGTAGTCCGGGTCGAACATCAGGCCACGCAGATCGTGGTTGTAAGCGCCCGCGCCGTGCAGCAGATCACCGAAGAGACCGGCATGCGCCATGCGCAGCACCCGCATCTCGTTCTTCCCGTAGCAGCAGTTCTCCAGCTGCATGCAGTGGCGCCTGGTGCGCTCGGACAGGTCGACCAGCTCCCAGAGCTGGTCGAGCTGGAGCGCGATCGGACACTCCACGCCGACATGCTTGCCGTTCAGCATGGCGGTCTTCGCCATCTGGAAGTGGAAGTCCCAAGGCGTTGCCACATAGACGAAGTCGATGTCTCCGCGCTTGCAGAGGTTCTCGTAGTCGTCCTCGCCGTTGGTGTAGACGGCGGGCGCCGGCTGACCCGCGGCGGTCACCTTCGCGGCGGCCCGTTGCGCCTTGGCCTTGACCGGATCGCAGACGGCGACGACCTGTACACCACTGATGGCGAGGAAGAGATCGATCATGCTGCCACCGCGATTGCCGAGGCCGACGATGCCGACCCGGACCGTGGAGCGCCGGTCGAAGGGGACCCCCACCATGGTCCTGCCCTGGCGCTTCGGCGTGGCCGACCCGTCCGCGGCAGTGGCCTCCGGGCCCTGGCCGGGGGCGGCTGCCGCGGAGGAACTGCCGAGGGCGCCGAGTCCCAGCCCGGCGCCGGCCACTCCGGCGGTCGTCCAGAGCACCGAGCGGCGGCTCATGGAACCCTCGTCGCCGCCCTGCGTACCGTCGTTCTGCTGTGCTGCGTCGTTCATCGATCCTCCAGAAAGGGGGTCTGACGTGCGCGGCTGATGAATGAACCTCGGTAAGGACCTTGGTAGTTGGGTCTGCGGTTGCGCAAGGGGAGCGATTGGACTCCCGTTCCGAAACCATGGACTTTCGTGCACCCGGGATGCACCCGGAATGCGCCCGGGATGTGCCCACAAAAAGGCCGGGCGGGCTCGAATACGTCGAGCCCGCCCGGCGATCCAGGGCGACTGCGGGGCCGAACGGCCCCGGTGATCAGCGCACCACAGCCCCCGGCCGGGTGGCCCGTTCCAACTCCATCAGCACCGAGTAGTACGAATGCCCCGTGGCCCGGTCCATTCCGATCTCGCACATGCGGTTGGCCGAGAGGTACGCGTCGTACTCGCGCGCATTCACCTCGGCGGCCTCCTTCGCCGTCGCCGAGGCCGTCAACTCCTTGTGCAGCATGCCCCGGTCGCCCGCGAAGGCGCAGCACCCGGCGTCGTCGGGGATCACGACCTCCTCGGCGCAGGCCTCCGCGACCCTACGCAACTGCTCCACATCGTCCAGATGCTGCATGGAGCACGTCGGATGCAGGACCGCCGAACCGGTCTTCCGGAGGACCGTCAGCTCGGGAAGCAACTCGTCGGCCGCCCAGACCAGGGAGTCGACAATGGTCAGCTCCCGGTGCAACTCCCGGTTGTCATCGGTGAGATACGGCACCACTTCATGGGCGATGCCCAGGGTGCACGACGAGGCGTCGACGACCAGCGGCAGCTTTCCGCCGGCCGTCCAGCCCCAGGCCGCTTCCACGATGCGGTTGGCCATCACGGCGTTGCCCTCGTCGTACCCCTTGGAGTGCCAGATCGTCGCGCAGCAGGTCCCCGCGACATCGTCCGGGATCCAGACCGGCTTCCCGGCGCGGGCGGACACGGCGACCACGGCCTGCGGCAGCGACGGACCCCGGTGGCCCTCGGGGCCGCCGAAGATACGGTTCACACACGCCGGGTAGTAGACGGCGCTCGCCCCGACACGGGAGGTACGCGGCAGCTTCCGGGCGGCGGCGCCGGGAATCTCGGGCAGCCACTCGGGCACCAGATCGGGGCGCACGGCCTTGCGGGCGAGAGCGGTGATGGTCTCCAGCGGTCCGTCGCCGAGCCGGTCGCCGATCCGGTCGGCCGCGGCCACCGCGAGCCGTGCCGCCGCCTCCACCGCCTTGAAGTTCTTCGCCGTGAGCGCCGCGATCCGCTCCTCGCGCGGCGAGTGCCGCCGGTGGCGGAAGTCCTTCATCATCGCGCCGGTGTCGATGCCCACCGGGCAGGCCAGCTTGCACGTCGAGTCGCCCGCACACGTGTCGACGGCGTCGTAACCGTACGCGTCGAGCAACTGCGTCTCCACCGGGGAGCCGTCCGGCTGCCGCATCATCTCCCGGCGCAGCACGATCCGCTGGCGCGGGGACGTGGTCAGATCATGGCTGGGGCAGGTGGGCTCGCAGAAGCCGCACTCGATGCAGGGGTCGGCGATCGCCTCGACCTCGGGAATGGTCTTCAGCCCGCGCAGATGGGCCTTCGGATCGCGGTCGAGGACGATCCGGGGCGCCAGGACGCCGTCGGGGTCGATGATCTGCTTGGTGCGCCACATCAGCTCGGTCGCCTTCGGGCCCCACTCCAGCTCCAGGAAGGGGGCGATATTGCGGCCGGTGGCGTGCTCGGCCTTCAGCGAGCCGTCGAAGCGCTCCACCGTCAGCCGGCAGAAGTCGTCCATGAACGCGGCGTAGCGGTCGACGTCGGACGGCTTCGCCGCGTCGAAGGCGAGCAGGAAGTGCAGGTTCCCGTGCGCGGCGTGGCCGGCGACGGCGGCGTCGAAGCCGTGCTGGGCCTGGAGTTCGAGCAGGGCCTCGCAGGCCTCGGCCAGCCGGGAGGGCGGTACCGCGAAGTCCTCCGTGATCAGCGTCGTACCCGAGGGCCGGGATCCGCCGACCGCGGTGACGAAGGCCTTGCGGGCCTTCCAGTAGCCGGAGATGACCTTGGCCTCGCGGGTGAACGCATTGGTCACCGAGGCGACGGGCGCGACCAGGTCGAGCCCCTCGACGACGGCCGCCGCCGCCCGCTCGTACGCCCCCTGGCCGGGTTCGTCCGGAGCGCGGAACTCCACCAGCAGCGCCGTGGTCTCCCTGGGCAGTTCGGCCCAGTCCGCCGGCACGCCCTGGACACTCACCGAAGCGCGCAGCGTGTTGCCGTCCATCAGCTCGACGGCGATCGCCCCCGCCTCGTTGAAACGGGGCACGGCGGCCGCCGCGGCGGTGAGGGACGGGAAGAACAGCAGGGCCGTGGAGATCCGGCGGTCCAGCGGCAGTGTGTCGAAGACGACCTCGGAGATGAAACCGAAGGTGCCCTCCGAGCCGACCATCAGGCCGCGCAGGATCTCGACCGGCGTCGAGCCGTCGAGGAAGGCGTCGAGCCGGTAGCCGTTGGTGTTCTTGATCTCGTACTTGGCGCGGATCCGGGCCGTGAGCCCGGCATCCGCCTCGATCTCCGCCTTCAGGGCCAGCAGCCCTTCGCACAGCTGCGGCTCGGCGTGGGCGAGGTCCTCGTCCGCGGCCGGGTCACCCGTGTCGACGACGGTGCCGCTCGGCAGCACGAAGGTGAGGGAGGAGACCGTGCGGTACGAATTGCGGGTCGTGCCCGCCGTCATCCCCGAGGCGTTGTTGGCGACGACTCCGCCGATCGTGCAGGCGATCGCGCTGGCCGGGTCGGGCCCCAGCAGCCGGCCGTGCCGGGCGAGGGCGGCGTTGGCCCGCACGACCGTCGTACCCGGCCGGATGCGGGCCTGCGCGCCGTCGGCCAGGACCTCGATGCCCGCCCAGTGGTGGCGGACGTCGACCAGGATGTCCTCGCCCTGGGCCTGGCCGTTCAGACTGGTGCCGGCGGCCCGGAAGACGACCTCGCGGCCCCTGCCGTGCGCGTACGACAGGATCGCCGAGACGTCGTCGATGTCCTCCGGGACCACGACGACCTGGGGGAGGAAGCGGTAAGGGCTGGCGTCGGAGGCGTACTTCACCAGGTCGGAGACCTTCCAGAGCACCTTCTCCGGCCCGAGCAGGGCGATCAGCTCGCCGCGCAGCGGTTCGGGCGTTCCCGGAGCCTGCCGGGCGGGGACCCGGTCCATGGACGGCGTACGCACTGCGCCGGGGCGCAGTGCTTCCGGATTCGGCTCCAGCAGTGGCATCTCGAGGTCTCCTCGGCGGTTCGGTTCGGTACCACGGCGGCGGACACGCGTCACCCGGCGGGCGCAGGCGTGTCCGTGCCGTGTCTAACAGCGACGCTCCGGCATTCCGTTGACCAGAGCGGACAGCAGCCCGCCGAGCACCTCGCGCTGATCGGCGGTCAGTGGGGCCAGGATCTCCTCTGCGGCGGCCCGGCGCGCGTCGCGCAGCGACCGGAGGGTGGCGAGCCCCTCCTCGGTGATCTCGATGCGGACCACCCGGCGGCTGTCCGGATCGGGGGCGCGACGCACCCGTCCGCTCGCCTCCAGGCCGTCGACCAGGGTGGTCACGGCGCGCGGGACGACGTCCAGGCGCTGCGCGAGATCGGCCATCCGGGGCGGGCCGTCGTAATGCGCGACGGTGCGGAGCAGCCGGAACTGCGCGGGAGTGATGCCGATCGGCTCCAGCTGGCGGCTCTGGATCCGCTGGAGCCTGCGGGTCACCCGCAGCAGCTGTTCGGCGAGCACGCCATCGGCGTCGGAGGAGTCCATGAAGGGAACAATATCAGGACCTCGTTCATTGTGAGTATAGGTAACAATGAGCTATGCTCTCAAAAATGCGCTCGCCCGGGCCCCTGCTCAAGTCCCTGGAGCCCCCGCCCGAGTCGCAGCTGCCGCACGCCCGACGAAGGAGCCCATGAAACCCGACGAGATCAACTGGACACCCCCGCCGAAGGGCGAGAGCCGTCCGCCCGCCGAGGTGCGCCGCATCCTGCGCCTCTTCCGTCCCTACCGAGGCCGGCTCGCGCTGGTCGGGCTGCTCGTCGGCGCGTCGTCACTGGTGTCGGTCGCCTCGCCGTTCCTGCTGCGCGAAATCCTGGACACGGCCATCCCCCAGGGGCGTACGGGACTGCTGTCGCTGCTCGCCCTCGGCATGATCCTCACCGCCGTGATGAACAGCGTCTTCGGCGTCCTGCAGACCCTGATCTCCACCACGGTCGGCCAGCGGGTCATGCACGACCTGCGCACCGCCGTCTACGCCCAGCTGCAGCGGATGCCGCTCGCCTTCTTCACCCGGACCCGTACCGGCGAGGTCCAGTCCCGCATCGCCAACGACATCGGCGGCATGCAGGCGACCGTCACCTCCACCGCGACGTCGCTGGTCTCCAATCTCACCGCGGTCATCGCCACCGTCGTCGCCATGCTGGCGCTCGACTGGCGGCTCACCCTGGTCTCGCTCCTGCTGCTGCCGGTCTTCGTCTGGATCAGTCGCCGGGTCGGCCGCGAGCGCAAGAAAATCACCACCCGGCGCCAGAAGCAGATGGCCGCCATGGCGGCCACGGTCACCGAGTCGCTCTCCGTCAGCGGCATCCTGCTCGGCCGGACGATGGGCCGTGCGGACTCCCTCACCAAGGGCTTCGCCGAGGAGTCCGAGAAGCTCGTCGATCTCGAAGTGCGCTCCAGCATGGCCGGGCGGTGGCGGATGTCCACGATCGGCATCGTCATGGCAGCCATGCCCGCAGTCATCTACTGGGCAACCGGCCTCGCCCTGCAGTCCGGCGGACCCGCCGTCTCCATCGGCACGCTCGTCGCCTTCGTCTCGCTCCAGCAGGGCCTCTTCCGGCCCGCCGTGAGCCTGCTCTCCACCGGGGTGCAGATGCAGACGTCCCTCGCGCTCTTCCAGCGGATCTTCGAGTACCTCGACCTCGACGTGGACATCACCGAGCCCGAGCACCCGGTCCGACTGGAGAAGATCCGCGGCGAGATCCGCTTCGAGGATGTCGATTTCAGCTACGACGAGAGGAGCGGCCCGACCCTCAGCGGCATCGATGTGACCGTCCCGGCCGGCGGCAGTCTGGCGGTCGTCGGACCGACCGGATCCGGCAAGTCCACGCTCAGCTATCTGGTGCCCAGGCTCTACGACGTCACCGGCGGCCGGGTCACGCTCGACGGGGTCGACGTACGCGATCTGGATTTCGACACCCTGGCAAGAGCCGTGGGCGTGGTCTCCCAGGAGACCTACCTCTTCCATGCCTCGGTCGCCGACAATCTGCGCTTCGCCAAGCCGGACGCGACCGATGCCGAAATCGAGACGGCGGCCCGTGCGGCACAGATCCACGACCACATCGCCTCACTGCCCGACGGCTACGACACCCTCGTCGGCGAGCGCGGCTACCGCTTCTCGGGCGGCGAGAAGCAACGCCTCGCGATCGCCCGCACGATTCTGCGCGATCCGCCCGTCCTGGTGCTCGACGAGGCGACGAGCGCCCTCGACACCCGTACGGAATTCGCCGTGCAGGAAGCGATCGACGCTCTCTCCGAGGGGCGCACCACCATCACCATCGCGCACCGGCTCTCCACCGTTCGCGACGCCGACCAGATCGTCGTCCTGGACGGCGGCCGGACCGCCGAGCGCGGCAGCCACGAGGAACTCCTCCAACAGGACGGCCGCTATGCCGCGCTGGTCCGACGGGATACCGAACTGGCCCCCGCGACAAGCTGATCAGCGGGGCCGGGCGTGCCCCGCCGAGGCGGAACACGCGGCGACGCCGCCGCTCCCGTGGGACGGGGAGCGACGGCGCCGGGCGGAGCAATGGTCAGACGAGCCAACCCACGAAGTGGACGATGCCGGCGAGCAGGTTGGTGATGACGTTCATTCGGTGTTTCTCCTTGTGCGTGGTGCAAATCTGGGACAGCGCAGTCGCGGTCTGCAGCCCGTCGCTTGCGCCCTGTAATCATCCCGTGCCGTAGGGGAGTTGAGCAACGAATAGCGGAACGATCACGCGTTCGAGCGAACATCCGATCCCCTGTTCGTGCGTTCCCTTCATGAACTGCGGGGCCCGTGTCGTCCGGGCGGTGGTTCCGGACGGCGGGATAGCGTGCCCGCATGGTGAACGAGTCCCCGGACACCCCGCCTCGCCGCACGCTCCGCCCGACCCGGCGCGGCCGTCTGGTGCTGTTCATCGGCGTCGTCCTCGTCCTGGTCGTGGCAGCAGCCGTGCTCGTGCCGCTGCTGACGAGAGGGCCGCAGGTCGAGCGGGCTCGCCCGCTCGTGATTCCCGAGGGGTGGCGGGCCTCCCAGGTGTACGAGGCCGTCGACAAGGTCCTCGCTGTCGAGCCCGGGACCACCGAGAAGGCCGCCGATGCGGCGGACCTGCCGCTCCCGGCAGCGGCGAAGGGCAACCCCGAGGGCTACCTCTTCCCGGCGACGTACCCCGTCACCTCCGAAACGACCCCGCAGGGCCTGCTCAGGTACATGGTCGACACCGCGGTCGAGCGATTCGGTGCGGACCACATCGCCGAGGGTGCACGGCGCAACGGCGTCTCGGTGTACCAGACGGTGACGATCGCGAGCATCGTGCAGGCCGAGGCGGACACCGTGGCCGACATGGGCAAGGTCGCCAGAGTCGTCTACAACCGGCTGGCCCGGGGCATGCCGCTCCAGATGGACTCCACGCTCAACTACGCGCTGAACCGCAGCACCCTGCACACCACCACGGGCGACACGAAGATCGACAGCCCGTACAACAGCTATGGGCGCAAGGGGCTGCCGCCCACACCCATCGGGAACCCGGGGGAGCAGGCGATGACGGCGGCGATCAACCCCACTCCTGGAGCGTGGCTCTACTTCGTCACGGTCGCACCGGGCGACACCCGCTTCACCAGCAGCTATACGGAACAGCAGAGAAACGTGGAGGAGTTCAACCGCAACCGCCGCAGCGCGTCCGGCGGCTGAGCGCCCGCGCCGTCACACCGCGGCGGGCACCGGCGTCTCGTCGTCCTCCGCCGTCGTGTCCTTCCCGTCCAGCAGTCGACCGATCGCGCGCACCGCCGCCCGACCCGCCCGGTTGGCGCCGATCGTGCTGGCGGACGGCCCGTACCCGACGAGATGGATGCGCGCGTCCCGTACCGCCTGGGTGCCGTCGACCCGGATGCCGCCGCCCGGCTCGCGCAGTTTCAGCGGCGCGAGATGATCGACGGCGGCCCGGAATCCGGTGGCCCAGAGGATGACATCCGCCTCGACCGTCCGGCCGTCGTCCCAGGCGACCCCGCTCGGAGTGATCCGGTCGAACATCGGCAGCCGGTCCAGCACCCCCGTCTCGCGGGCGCGCCGCACCGCATCCGTGAGCGGCAGCCCGGTCACGCTCACCACACTCTGCGGCGGCAGCCCGCGCCGCACCCGCTCCTCCACCATCGCGACCGCGGCCCGCCCCCGGTCCGCGTCGAAGGGACCGTCCCGGAAGACCGGCGGCCGACGCGTCACCCAGTACGTCTTGGCCGCCACCTCGGCGATCTCCATCAGGTGCTGCGTACCGGAGGCGCCGCCGCCGACCACCACCACGCGCTGTCCGGAGAATTCCGTCGGCCCCGGGTAGTTCGCGGTGTGCAGCTGCCGCCCCCGGAAGCTTTCCTGGCCCGGGTAGCGCGGCCAGAACGGCCGGTCCCAGGTGCCGGTGGCGTTGATCAGGGCACGGGTGGCGTACGTACCCTCGGAGGTCTCGACGAGCAGCCGCCCATCGGCGCCCTCGCGCACCGCGCTCACCTCGACGGGGCGGTGAACCCGCAGGTCGAAGGTGCGCTCGTACTCGGCGAAGTACTCACCGATCACCTCGGAGGAGGGGCGGCTGTCGTCCGCTCCGGTGAGTTCCATGCCGGGCAGCGCATGCATGCCGTGGACCTTGCCGTAGGTCAGCGAGGGCCAGCGGAACTGCCAGGCGCCGCCGGGGCGCGCGGCGTGGTCGAGCACGACGAAGTCGCGATCGGGCTCCAGGCCGGTGCGGCGCAGATGGTAGGCGCCGGACAGTCCTGCCTGTCCGGCGCCGATCACGACGACATCGACCGTGCGTGCTGCGGCCACCCCAAAGTTGTTCACGCTTCTACCAACTACGCCGGGGGTGAGGATCTTCCCCGACCGGCCCCGGGCTTCTTCCTGCTGGTCGCCGGTTGCAGGCCGGTCAGCGGCCCCCGGCGACCAGCAGCGGCGCCCCGCCCGGCGCGGACGCCGGCCTGCCTTCGAAGTCGAAGGGCCGCCCGCTCCACGCGCTGCGCACCACGGACAGGAACTCCGCGGTCCGCGCGTAGCGCCGGTCGTGGTCCAGATGGTCACCGAACCGCCGCTGCTCCGTCGAGTCGCCACCCGTGACGACATTGAGCAGCAGCCGCCCCCGGGTGATCCGCTGATAGGTCGCCGCCATCTGCGCGGCGAGCACCGGTGAGATCACTCCCGGCCGGAACGCCACCAGGAACTTCAGCCGCTCGGTGTGCTGGGCCAGTGCAACCGTCGTCAGCCAGGCATCCTCGCACCAGGTGCCGGTGGGCGTCAGTACGGCTTCGAAGCCCAGTTGCTCGGCGGCCTTGGCGATCTGCGCCAGATACTCGATGTCGGGAGCGCGCACCCCGCTCACCGGAGTGATCCGGTCCCGCCTGATCCCGCCGTCGGTGTACGCGTGGCGGTCGACGAGCGTACGACCGTCACCACCGGTGGGCAGGAACCAGTGCAGATGAACATTCATGACGAGGCCTTTCCGTAGGAGCGGGGAGATTCAGATCGGCGAAGGTGTCGGCGATCGCCTGCTCGGAGGCGATCGCGGCAGGATCGACCGCCACGGACACGCGGGTCCCGGAACTGCGCTTGACCGCGTCCAGGGCCACCTCGTACGGCAGTCCGGTCTCCTTCGCCCAGACCTTCGCCCATGCCTCCGGATGCTTGAACACCCAGGACTGGGCCCGCTGCAGACGGACCAGCAGATCGCCGATCGCCTCGGCCTTCTCGGCGTCCTTCAGCGCGGCCGGCGAGGCCACCTGGAAGCTGATTTGAGCTGCTTCGGGGACTTCGGCGGCGAGTCGTCCGGGACGACGATGGCCTCGCCGTCGGACGAGCCGTGTCCGGCGCCCACCACGACGATCCTGGAATCGGAACCGGCCGCGAAGACCGGCGGCGTAAGCGTGCGGGACTCCGGTGGCACTGAGCACCTGCCACAGCGCGAGCAGCAGCAGCGGCCCGACGGCGCGCCGGAGCCAGCGGGGCACGGCGCGCAGACGCGCACCCCGCGCGGAGGCCGGAACAATGGGCTCCAGATCGAGCGACCGACGAGCGGAAGAAATGGGAGTTCTGCTGGATTCTGAGGATGTGTCCGGTGGCGCGAGGGCATGGCCGATGGTCATGAGGGCTCCACGAGCAGTCCACGGACAGGGGAAGGCGCGCCGCGACCACGGGTGCGCGAACCACTGCCGCCGTTACGGCACAGGGATCACGAGGCGCGATGGGTGGGGCGAGGTACGCCGGGGCGCGAACGGGCAGGCGCGTACGACGGCGAGAACGGGTGGCCGGAGCGCCCGGTCACCGGCGGAGAAAGCGCTGAAAGAACGTCAGCAGCCGTGACGACACACGGCGGAGGCCACCCGCAGCAGGTCGATGTGACCGCGCGAAGTGAGCAGGGCTGAACGGAACATGGCGCTGAACGTAGCGATCCCTGATCGAAGCGGTCAATGGTGTCTCGGCAGGTGGACGCGCGATCTCGCGGCATGGGCGAGATGATGGACGTATGCCCCACGCCTTCGCCACCAGCGTCCTGCACATCACCACCGGCACGACGGAGACCGTCACCGACCTGACCGCCGACTGCGAGCAGTTCCTCACCCGGAACGCCGCCTCCCGGGACGGCCTCCTCAACATCTTCGTACCGCACGCGACCGCCGGCATCGCCGTCCTGGAGACCGGATCCGGCAGCGACGACGACCTGCTGGCCACCCTCCACACCCTGCTGCCCGCCGACGGCCGCTGGCAGCACCGCCACGGCAGCCCCGGCCACGGCCGCGACCACGTACTGCCCGCCCTCGTCCCACCGCACGCGACGCTTCCCGTGATCGGGGGCCGGCTGGAGCTGGGGACGTGGCAGTCGGTGTGCCTGGTCGATACGAACAGGGATAATCCGGAGCGTCAGGTCCGGCTGTCGTTCCTCGGGTAAGGGGCACTGCAGGGGCGATATCCGGCCGTACCAAGTGGCAGTCGGCGTGACAGGAGCAGTGCCGAGCCGATCTCCGCCAGCCAGTCCGCGAGGTCCGGGCGCCGGCCCGGGCGGCCTGTGCGGACGCGTGGTCGACCACGGTGAGGGCCGCGCACAGGGTGATCTCGGCCTCGGCCGTGTCGAGGCCCGGCTTGACCTCGTCGAGGACGCGGAGCCAGAGGGCGAGGCAGTCGCGCTGTGCCTGCTTCGACGCCTTGCGTTCCCTCCCTGGCAGCTGGTCGGGCTCGCCGATGAGCAGATCGATCAAGTGGCTGTGCTGGAAGGCGAATTCGATGTACGAGCGCAGCAGGAAGTGCAGGCTCTCGTCAGGGGTGGTGGCGCGGGCGAGCGCCGGTGCTGCGCTGTTCGCTGGCGCGGGCTACCGCTGGGACGAGGAGGTCCGTCCTGCCTGGACGCCTCGCCCTCGTGTAGCGGGCCGGCGCGCTCGCCGCCCGTCTGCGGTTCCGGCGCGGGCGGCACCAGCGGCCGGCTGCCGGGCCCGCTGAGCCGTTGGCCCGATACCCGTGACACACCCGTACCGCCCCGCGAGTCCTTCCGGGCCTGGTGGCGACGCACCCGAGAAGGGAGCGGCGAAGTGGGCACCCGGGAGACCTTCCTTGCACGGATCACACAGTCGCACCGGCCGACGTACCCGCGACCGAGATACCCGACAGCGTCCCCGTCCCCCGCGACTACAGGAGCAGTCACGCCGGAAACGATCCTGCAGCCCTCTTCGTCGAGCGCGTCGCCGAGTACCAGGCCACCGTGATCCGCACGACCGCGGAGGGTGTCGGAGGCCGGTCTCTCATCCGTGAGAGGGAGGCCTCCCGTGCGTCCGGGGTTGCTGCAGCCGGGCCGCGAGCTTCCCCGGCAGGACATCCCGGTTTGCCGGAGTGAGCTGGACGACCTCGATGTCGGCGCGCCGCTTTAGGGCGTCGGTGAACGGATCGCGGTGCGTGTGGACCGTGGCGACGACGTCGACCTCTGCGACGAACAGCGCGCCGACCGCGTGCCGGAACGCCGTGCACGCCAGTTCCATCCGCCCCAGCTCGTCGATGAGCACCAGCCGCCCCGTTGCCTCCTCGGTTGCTGCCGGCCGGAGCGACGGTAGCGCCAGTCGTTCCATGACGCCCAGGTCGACGCCGTATTTCCCTACCAGCGGCGGACCGGGCAGGTCCACATGGGCGAGCACCTCCCGCCAGCCTGCCAGGGTCTCCAGGGCGAAACCGACGCGGGCGCCGGATTGCCGGATCTCCTCCGTGGTGAAGCCGGTGGCCGCGTGAGTGGGCAGCAGCGCGGCCAGCCGGCGGAGGGCAGTCGTCTTGCCCGAGCCAGGGCGGCCCTCGAGCAGGATCCTTGTCGGCACACTGCCATCTTCACTCCCGCTTCCGGAAGCGGCCCGGGTGGGCTCGGCCGAACGGGGGATTTGGGGTGCGGACCGGTGCCGGTGCCGCCGCTGCGGGTATGGCGGCGCGCATGAGCGGAATTGAACTCAGCAGCACCGCGTTCGACGACAGAACGGTGATCCCCCGCCGGTACAGCGGGGAGGGTGAGAACATCTCACCGCCCCTGACCTGGTCGGGGGTGCCCCACGAGGCCACGGAGCTGGTACTCCTGTGCGAGGACCCGGACGCGCCCGGGACGACCTTCCTGCACTGGCTGGTGACCGGCATCGATCCGAGGACCACCGGGGCGGCGGAGGGCCAGAAGCCCCAGGGGGGCCTTCCGTGGCCCAATGGCTTCGGCCGCGTGGGCTGGGGAGGGCCGATGCCTCCACCGGGGCACGGGCCGCACCGCTACTTCTTCCGCCTGTACGCCCTGGCCGAGCCGCTGCCGCTGCACGACCACCCGGGCGCCGAGGACGTGCACCGTGCCCTGAAGGGCAGGGAGCTGGCCTCCGGCACCCTGGTCGGGACCTATCAGCGCTGACGCGTCAGCGCTGCTAGGTCCCATGGGCGCCGTACAGCCGGACGAACCGGGCCGTGGTGACCATCCTGCGGTGCACCAGGCCGCGGGCCCGCCGCTCGCACAGCTGGACGTGCTCCTGCCCACCATGCCCGATCGGCTGGACGAGCCGACCACCGGAGCGGAGCTGATCCACGAGCGGCTCAGGCACTCGCGGGAAGGCCGCGCAGACGATGACGGCGTCGTACGGGGCACGGGCCGGCATCCCGAGGGTCCCGTCGCCGAGTACGACTTCGGCATAGCCGACGCCCTGCCCGGCCAGCCGCAAGCGGGCCTCGTCGACCAGGTCGGGCCAGCGCTCGACGCTCACAACGTACGCGGCCAAGCGGGCCAGCAGCGCGGTCTGCCAGCCGTATCCGGTCCCGGCCTCCAGGACCTGTTCGTCTCCGGTGAGGCCGAGAGCGGAGACCATCATGGCGATCAGCGAGGGCTGGGTGGTCACCTGCCAGTGGGGGAGTGGCACGGGCGTGCCCCGGTACGCGGGTGCCACCTCGTCCGCGGGGACGAATTCCGCCCGGGGGGATGCTCCGTACGGCCTCCCGGAGACGGCCGTCGGTCACGCCCACGGCCACGGCGTGGGCCGCGCGGACCAGGTCCTCGGGGGTCCCTTCATGGGGCATCGGACCGCGGGGCCGCGTCACAGCCGATGGGTTCGTAGTGGTCCGAGCCGGGCCGCTTGACCATCGGCTCGGTGAGCCGGCCCTGCTGGTTGAGCTACCGGGCGGCGGACCGTCGTCTGTTCCAGGGAGTACCCCAGCGCTTGGCCAACGCCGGTAACGCTACCGCCCAGGGCTTGGGCGGGGTGATCAAGACGTCCGTCTCCTCCGCGCCGCACCTGCACCTGTCATGGTGCCCCATCCGCCGTTCATCCGCCGCGCTGCCGCTCCCGCCCAGTGTCGGCACGTTCCGCGCGCGGCACGATCCGGGGCGGTCGGGGGCAAGGGGCGACCCGTGAACCGGGAGGCGCAGCGCGCCGACGTCAGGACGGGGTCCCCGGGTCGGTGTACCGCAGCAGCGCGCCCACGCCCTCGTACAGCCTCAGCTCGTTCTCCGGTACGACGACCAGCTCGGCGCTGGTGCCGACGAGGGCCCGGACAAGGGCCTCGTCGGCGCGTTCCTCGCGCGGGGCCCGAATGCCGAAGGACATCAGTTCCGCCTCGGTCAGGGCGAGCTGAGTGGGCTGGGAGCCTGCCCAGAGCCGCAGCGAAGACCCTGGCGGCCGGTTCAGCAGCAGTGCCGCGACCTGGCCGCGCTGGAGGGCGGCGACGGTCGCGGCCAGCCCCTCCGTCATGGGTCCGTCCAGGGCACGTCGGCCGATGAAGATGTCCACGAGTTCCCGGTCGTGCGCGGCCATGCAGCCGCGGAAGACGCCGTCGAGCTGCGGCTCCAACAGGGCGCGTCCGGTGTCGGTGGGGGTCCGGCCGCCCACGCGTACGACTTTGTCCCGCAGGGCGTGCGGCAGGCGGCGGATCAGTACGTTGCACGCCCACTCGTCCCCGCCCACGACGACGGCGTCGGCATGGGCGCGCCGCGCCCGTTCGTCCAGCCGGTGGCCGAGCCGGAGGGAGGTGCGGTGCCAGGTCGCCACCGCTACCCTGCGGTGCAGCCGCTCACCCGGGGTGACGGTGGACGTGGGCCAGGTGCCGGTCTCCGCTTCCAGAGTTACCCAGCCGTGGGTCTCGGCGGTCGGAAGGCCGCCGTAGTGGACGACTACGGCCATGTAGGGGATATCCGGAACGTGCTGGGTGACCAGGGGCATCGCGTCCGGCAGGGCGCTGTAGCGCGCGGAGTCGCGTTCGGGCGGCTTGGGCAGCTCCCCGCCCAGGACGAGTGTGCCGTGGGCGGCGAAGATGGCCTGACCATGCACCCCCGGCACCTCTGTATCGGCACCGACCGCCTCATCCAGTACGTTCAGCAGCGCCCGGTCCGAGCCCTGACGGGACAGACTCTCGCGCAGCCGCCGCCAGCGCAGCGCGATCACCCGCTCGGGATGCTCGACGTCTCGGGAGGTATCCAGGTACACGGAGGCGAATGGACCCGGCTCCGCGTAGAGGGGTTCAAGAAACGACAACCTCATCGCCACTCCTCGTCGATGGTCTCCCCTCCTTCGATGATGCGCGCCCCGGGGGGCGATGGAGCTCGACGAGCGCAATGCGGTGCGGAACGCGGGGCGATCGGGCACCGGCCGGCAGCAGTCGGCCCATCGTGAGCATGGTGGCGGTGACCAGGCCGTCCAGCACCGCCAGGCCGCGGGCCGGGACAGCAGGGCGCTGAGCAGTCGGGCTCCGTGGCCGAGGTGGTGAACCAGGTCAGGCCTGGGAGGTCGGTGGAAGGCTGTTCGACCCACCCCGGTCGGCAGCTGTGGCAGATCTGGTCATCGAAGGCGAAGACGGACTCGCCGTGCCCGTTGGCGCACCTATGCCTTTCGTCAAGCGAGGCGTGGGGGTTTGGCTTCGTAGAAGGTTGCGTCGCTCGCCGGCCGGGGGCAGTCCAGGGCTGTGATGTGGGCTCTTGCCGATGTCCGGGCCGAGGAAGACGCTCAAGCCGCTGATGCCGATCATCGTGCCCCCACATGGTTCGATGCGGTGCCGGCCTCAGTGGGCGCGGGCCCGCCCGCGCGCATCCACGTTATGCAGACCTGCCGTCCGGACACTGCCGGGCATCGCGCCCGGCCGGGCGGCGGTCGGGCCTCTGATCAGCGTCTCCGACGGCACCCCTCGGGCCCGGTGACACCACCCCCCAGGTCATCAACTTCGACAGGGGGCAACAGTCATGCCGAGCCCGGAGGCCAGTGGCCCTCTTGCAGAACCGCGAAGAAGATAACGGGGGCTCACGGGAGCAGACCTTGCAGGAGCGATCCGCCCAAGCTCAGCTCTCGATCGGAAGGCCGATGGGTCACGAGAGGTACCACAAGCTGGGCCAGTACACCCGACGGTTCCTGTGCTTGCTGAATCCGCTGGCTCTGCTCCTCTGATTTCAAGATGAGAGAGGCGCAGCACCACTGTGCGACGCGGCGCCACCACTGTGCGACGCGGCGCCGGCCGGCGTCGACATGGTGCTGCTCCACACGCTGGCGCCGATCCCTGGTCGGGGCCGGTCTCGCGGCGGTGGGTTCTGGCGCACGTGGCGGAGGGGCAGGCGGGGCGGTACGGTCACGCCGACCAGCTGCGTCAGAATTCGATGGAGCCGTCGGCCATCAGCCCGGAGCGCCGTGGATGCCGATGCTCGGTTCGGAGGGCGAGAGGCCCAAGTCGGTGCGTCGGCGGTCCTCAAGGAATTCGATGCGCCGGGCCTGTTCGTCGGTGATCACATCGCACACCCAGTCCCAGTGGAGCGCCACCCGGTCGCCGGCGGACAGCCCGTCGAGCAGCGTCAGTCCACCGGCCGAGCAGCGTACGGTCTCCTCCCGCCACGCGCCGTCGGCCAGCCCCGCGCCGTCCCAGCACAGCGGGCGTGACCGCACGGTCGCGATGTCTCTGTCGGCGGCCACGACCACTCCCGTACGGACGCGGCACTGGTCGAGCACGGACAGGGCGGTCGGATGGCCCATGGACCGCAGCATCGGGGCCCACGGATACACCTCGAACACCTGGAAGCTGTGATGGGCCAGGGCGCGCCGCCCGGCGTCGCGCCAGGTGCCGCCGAGCTGTCCCCGGAACCGGTCGGTCATGCGCTCCACCAGAGCGGCGGGATCGGCCCGGTCCAGCAGCTCGTTGCCGATCCAGTACGCCTCGACCACCCGCACGTCGAGCGGGTCCGCCAGCCCGGCCGTCTCCGCGAGGAACTGGAGATAGCACCAGGCCCCCTCGAACTGCCGGGCGCGCCGCTCGATGTCGGCGGTCGCGTCACGGCGCAGGAGGGCCGCCGCGTCGGCGGGCCCGCAGTAGCCGAGCTCGTTGGGCGGGTAGGCGTATCGCGCGAACAGCAGGGCACCCTCGGCACTCACTCAGCAGATCCTCGGTAGTTGTTCGCCGATCGGCAGCCCGATCACCCGGCTCCCGCCCAGCCCCGTTTTCGCCACGACCATCCCGGCGTGATCCGGAACGCAGCTGCCGATCCGGCAGGCGGACCGGCCCAGGGGATGGGCCTGCATGGCGGCCAGCACCCGGTCCGCGTCCTCGGCCGGGACGATCGCGATCAGTTTGCCTTCGTTGGCCACTTGGAGCGGGTCGAGCCCGAGCAGGCTGCACGCGTCGCGCACCGTGGGCGGCACGGGAAGCAGCCGCTCGACCAGTTCGATGCCCACGTCCGAGGCGCGGGCGATCTCGTTCAGTGAAGCCGAGACGCCCCCGCGCGTGGGGTCCCGGAGCACATGGAGGTCGGTACCGGTGGCGAGCATGGCGGCGACCAGTCCGTGCAGCGCGGCGGTGTCGCTCTCCACCGTCGTGCCGAACTCGAGGCCCTCCCGGCAGCTCATCACGGCCACACCGTGCACGCCGATGTCACCGCTGACGAGCACGGCGTCGCCGGGGAGCGCCCGGCGCGCGTGGATGTCGACACCGGGAGGAATCACGCCGATGCCCGAGGTGTTGAGGTAGACGCCGTCACCACTGCCGTGCTCCACGACCTTCGTGTCCCCGGTGACCAGGCGTACGCCGGCGTCTTCGGCGGCCCGGCCCACGGCCTGCGCGATCCGGCCGAGGTCGCTCAGCGCGGTGCCCTCCGCGAGGATGAAGGCGGTGGACAGGAACAGGGGCGTCGCACCCGACATGGCCAGGTCGTTGACCGTGCCGTTCACCGCCAGCTCACCGATCGACCCGCCGGGGAAGAACATCGGCTTCACCACGAACGAGTCCGTGGAGAAGGCGAGGCGGGTGCCGGAACCGATCGTCAGGACGGCCGAGTCACCGAGGTCGGCGGCGGCCGCGGCACCGTACGCGGGCAGGAACAGGTGCTCGATCAGCTCACCGGACATCGCACCGCCGCCCCCGTGGCCCATGACGACGGACGGGATGTCCCGCAGCGGTACCGGGCAGGCCCACCCCTCGATGTCGAGGTCGGGCACATCATTCACCATGGCGGTCACGTCTTGCATCGCGTCAGTCACTTCACATCGACCAGTTCCAGGCGGCGGTGGGTGTAGTACGCGGCGCACGCGCCCTCGGAGGACACCATGGTCGCGCCGAGCGGGTTCCTCGGCGTGCACTCCTTGCCGAACGCCTCGCACAGGTGCGGCTTGATCAGGCCCTGGAGGACCTCGCCCGAGCGGCAGAGCGACGACTCGGCGGTGTAAATGTCCGTCACGTCGAACCGCTGCTCCGCGTCGAACACCCGGTACTTCTCGGAGAGCCGCCAGCCGCTGCGGGGAATCGCCCCGATGCCGCGCCAGGTCCGGTCGGTCACCTCGAAGACATCGGCGAGCATCTCCATGGCGGGCACATTGCCCTCCTCGCGTACGGCTCTGGGGTAGGCGTTCTCCACCTCGTGCCGGCCCGCCTCCAGCTGCACGACGGTCCGGCGGACCCCTTCGAGAATGTCCAGCGGCTCGAAGCCGGTGACCACGATCGGCACCTTGTACTTCCGGGCCAGCGGCGGGTACTCGGCTGTTCCCATCACACTGCACACGTGGCCTGCGGCGAGGAACGCCTGCACCCGGCACGTCGAGGACTCCATGATCGCGGCGATCGCGGGCGGCACCAGCACATGGGACACCAGCAGGGAGAAGTTCCGCACCCCGAGCCGCCGGGCCTGGTACACCGTCATGGCGTTCGCGGGGGCGGTGGTCTCGAACCCGATCCCGAAGAAGACGACTTCGCGGTCAGGGTTCTCCCGGGCGAGCTTCAGCGCGTCGAGGGGCGAGTACACCACGCGTACGTCGCCGCCGGCGCTCTTGACGGAGAACAGGTCCTGGCTGCTGCCGGGCACGCGCAGCATGTCGCCGAACGAGCAGAAGATGACGCCGGGGCGGGCGGCGATCGCCAGCGCCCGGTCGATGGTCTCCAGCGGGGTGACGCAGACGGGACATCCCGGTCCGTGGATCATCTCCACACCGTCCGGCAGCAGTTGGTCGATGCCGTGCCGGATGATCGAGTGGGTCTGGCCGCCGCAGACCTCCATCAGAGCCCACTTCTGCGTGGTGGCCGCGTGGATCTGGTCGATCAGCTTCTTCGCGACATCGGGGTCACTGAACTCGTCGAGATACTTCACCGGCCGACTCCTTCGGGAGATGCACCCTGCTGGGCTGCGCGTTCGAAGCCGTCTCCGAACTCCTCGGCCAGGATGCCGAGCCGCTCGAAGTCGGCAAGGGTGTCCAGGGCCGACCGTTCATCGAGGCGCTGGATGGCGAACCCGACGTGCACGATGACGTATTCACCGACGGTCACATCGGGGATGTACTGGAGGCACACCTCCTTGCGGACCCCGCCGAAATCGACCTCGGCCATCACGGTGCCGTCGACTTCGGCGGTACTGAGGACACGCCCCGGAACAGCCAGACACATGGTCCCTCTCCTCTGTGGATCCCTCTTGAGGTACGGCGGTACGGTCGTGCGGCAGCATCAGCCCGATGCGGCGATCACGAGCTGGCCGAGGGCGATCCCGCCGTCGTTCGGGGGGAGCAGGCGCGGCCGCAGGACGGTGAAGCCTCGTTCGGTCAGGCCGCGTTGCGTCGCCTCGAGCAGTACGGCGTTCTGGAAGACGCCGCCGCTCAGCGCCACGGTGCCGAGGCCGGTGCGCGTGCGGCAGAGGTCCGCGAGGCGGGCGGCCAGAGCGGCGACGGCGGCGTGGAAACGCGCGGCGATCAGCCCGGCCGGAACGCCGTCCCGTACGTCGGACACCACGGCCCGAACGACCGGGCCCGGATCCGCGACGGCGGGTTCGTCCCCCTTTCCGGGCCGGATGCCGAAGCGGTAGCCGCCCTCCGGTGCCGCGGGGCCGGCTGCCGCGGTACGGGCCAGCCCTTCCAGTTCCATGGCCGCCTCCGCCTCGTACGCCACCACGTGCCGGACGCCGGCCAGGGACGCGACCGCGTCGAAGAGCCGGCCCATGCCCGACGTGGGCACGCAGCCGAATCCGGTTGCGAACTGATGGGCCAGCACGTCGCGTTCGGCGGGCGGGCAGGCACGGACTGCGGGCATGTCGTCGACCCAGGGGATGCCGGCCGCGTGCAGATGTGCGAGGGCCATCCGGTACGGCCGCAGCACACTCGCGTCGCCCCCGGCCAGCGGTACGTAACCCAGGTGCGCGGCCCTGCTGAACGACGCGTAGCCGGCTACCAGGACCTCGCCGCCCCAGGCCGCCCCGTCGGCGCCGTGGCCGGTGCCGTCGAAGGCGATGCCGATCACGCGCTCGTCCGCGCCCAGGCCGTGCTCCGCCATCACGGACGCGATGTGCGCGTGGTGGTGCTGCACGGTGCGGACCGGCCGCCCGGCCGCGTGGGCGCGAGCCCAGTCGCCGGAGTGGTAGCCGGGGTGGCGGTCGGCCACCAGCCGGGTGGGCGCCACCCCGGTGAGGTCCTCCAGATGCTTCTCGGTCCGGGTCAGAGCATCGACCGTGGACAGGTCGTCCATGTCGCCGATGTGCTGGCTGAGCCAGGCGTAGCGGCCCTCGGCCAGCGCACAGGTGTTCTTCAGGTCGGCGCCCACGGCGAGCGTCGGGGGCACGTCGAAGGGCAGCGCGAGCGGCAGCGGGGCGTATCCGCGCGAGCGGCGCAGTGGCAGCTCGGCACCGGCGGCCCAGCGGCTGACCGAGTCGTCGCACGGCACATGGATGCGCCGGTCGTGCCGTAGCCAGGCGTCGACCAGCGGTGCCAGGACGGTCAGCGCGTCGCCGTCGTCGGTGACGATCGGCTCGCCCGACAGATTGGCCGACGTCATCACGAGCGCGTCCGGGCCCGGCCGGTCGTCACCGATCCCGAAGAGCAGGACGTGCAACGGGGTGTACGGCAGCAGCAGTCCGAGGTGGGGGCTGCCGGGCGCCACGGCGTCGGACACCCCCGCCCCGGGCCGGGCGGCGTGACGGGGGAGGAGGACGATCGGCCGGCGCCCACCGCTCAGGAGCTCCTCCTCGTCCGCCGTGAGGGTCACCAGCTCACGCGCCACGTCGAGGCCCGGCACCATCACCGCGAACGGTTTGCCACCGCGCTGCTTGCGTCGGCGCAGCTCCGCCACGGCGGCGTCGTCGCGGGCGTCGCACACCAGGTGGTAGCCGCCGAGGCCCTTGACCGCGATGATCCCGCCCTCGGCGAGAAGCTTCCGTGCGGTCCGCAGCGCGTCCGCGTCGTGCGACGGGACCACGCCCTCCTTGCCGACGAGTTCGAGCCGTGGCCCACAGTCGGGACAGGCGATCGGCTGGGCGTGGAAGCGCCGGTCACGCGGGTCCTCGTACTCCGCCCGGCAGGCCCTGCACATCTCGAAGTTCGCCATCGTGGTGGCGGCGCGGTCGTACGGAAGGCCGGTGACGATCGTGAACCGGGGGCCGCAGTGCGTGCACGTGATGAACGGGTGGCGGTAGCGCCGGTTCGACGGATCACCCAGTTCATCGAGGCAGTCCCGGCAGGTGGCGATGTCGGGCGAGACCAGCGTCCTGGCCCGGCCGGACGCGCTGGACCGCTCGATGGTGAAGCCCGTACCGCCGAGGGTCGGCTGGTCGCTCGTACGCACGTCCTCGACGACCGCGAGCGGTGGGGCGTCGGCGCGGAGACGGCTGCCGAACTCCTCCACGGCCCCGGCCGTTCCCTCGACCTCGGCGAGCACTCCGTCGCCGGTGTTCGTCACCGAGCCCGTGAGCAGCAGCTCCGAGGCGGTGACATAGACGAAGGGCCGGAAGCCCACGCCCTGCACGACGCCGCGCACCTCGAATCTGCGCCGGATCCGCTGCTCCCGGCCGCGGCCCATCATCTCCAGTCCCGACAGGGCCTCCCGGGCCTTCGCCCGGTCGATGAGCTCGACGGCGAAGCCCATATGGAGAAGCACCCAGTCGTCGCGACTGGGCGCCTCGTCGAGCATGCCGATGTTGACGCGGCGCCTGGCGCCCTCCACGTCCACCAGAGCCAGCTGGCCCGCATACCCGTCCACGATCTCCACGACACGGCCAGGAATGCCTAGGCACATGATCAGGATCTCCGGGGTTCGGTGCTGTTCACGGACGCGGTCGGTACGGCCGGCACGAGCTGCCGGACCAGGGTGTGCACTGCCTGCATCGCCTCGGGCACCACGCTGTCGACGGCTTCGCTGAGCCCGATGCCCTCCTCGACTCCGGCGGGTGTGCAGCCGACGAGGTAGGTGAGCGGAAGCGTACCGCCCAGTTGATCCAGATTTGCCAGGACAGCAACCGGATTCATCCCGTGGGCGTCGAATTCACCCGAACCGAGGTCCTCCATACCGATGCGGAGCACCGTCACCTCCCCGGGGGCACCGCCCCCCGGGTACGCGTCGACCAGAACCAGCGCGTCGTACCCGTCGAGCAGGTCGTACGCGAGATGCATGCCGCGGATGCCGTAGTCCACCACCCGGACCCGCGGGGGCATCCCGCCGTCGCGGGCCAGCCGGCGCACGACCTCCGGGCCGAAGCCGTCGTCGCCGAGAAACAGATTGCCGATGCCCGCGACCAGCACCCGGGCGGCCGTGTCAGGTTCCTTCGTCATCCTCGGCTCAGCCGCCCCCGGACTGGAGGTCGGGCGATTCCGGGTCCTGAGTCTTCTCCGGCTGTACGGAGGTGCCGGAGCGTCCGTCCGAGGTGCCCGAGGGGCGGTCGGCCGGGCCGCCCGACGGCCGGTCCGAGCCGGTGCCGCGGGACCCCTTCGGGCCCCGTTCCTCCTGCGGCTCCTCCTTGACGCCGCTGTTCTTCTCCGGTGTGTCCGCCATGGGGTGCTCCTCACTCACTTCACTCGGATCGGGATTCACATCGAACGGATGCGCAGGTAGCGGCGGATGTCGGGGATGGACCTGATCCCGACCGCCACGGCGACGAGCGCCACGGCCGTGGTTGCTCCAGCGGCGATGATGCCCAGGGTCTTCATGATCGGTTCTCCTCTCGGTGCTGCGCCGTCTCTTCGGCGCTCAGGGGTGTCAGCTCGTCGGGCGCGAAGTAGAAGTAGCGGCCGTACCAGTCGTGCAGGTCCGACGCGGGGTCGTCGACGAGGACCAGGGCGATGTGCGTACCGCCGTCCACGTCCGAGAGAACCGCGGTCACCCGGGCCACCTGGCCGGCGAAGAACAGATCCTGCGCGTCTGCCCGCCGGGAGGGGTGGACGCGGACCAGGCTGCCATTGGCCACCCGGACCCCGTCGATCACGACCGCGTCGCTTCCGGGCCGTATCGAGGCGTCGGCCGCCGGGTCCCACCAGGGGGCGCCCGCGGTGTCGAAGGCGGCGGGCTCCACATCCTGGACGTCGGCCGCCGGGCCAACGGGAGCCGTGGGCTGCGGCGGGTGCGGGTCGCGCAGCAGGCCGTGCAGCTGCTGGAGGTCGGCGGGCGACATGCCGTCGCACCGGTCGATGATCTCCCGGGCCCGGGGGTCAGTGGCCCTGGCCTCCGCCTTCTCCTCCTCCGTCATGGTCATCACGCGGAGGGTCAGGATCTCGTCGATCTCGGTCGAGTCGAACAGGTCGCCGGGGCTCTGCTCGGCGACCTCCGGGTAGTCGTACAGGATGATCGGCGCACCGAGCAGGGTATCCGTCGTCCCCTTCGGTCCGGCCAGCACGGGCCAGCACCTGCGCTGCCGGCAACGGCCGGCGGCCGCTGCCGCCCCGGCGGGCGGTTCGAGCAGCGAGACGAACTCGGTGTCGTGCGCCCGCAGCAGCAGATGCGCGCCGATCAGCGAGGACCGGATCGCGGCGTCCTTGGTGGCCGCGGGCTCCGGATGCTCGTTGCGCACCGCCACCGAGAGGCGCACGTATCCGTCGTCGACGACGGCCCGCGTGCGGACCCGGACCGCCAGAGGCATCCGCCGTCGCACGATCCGGCCCACCACCACGCCTCGCGCGTCGGTCACCGGCTCGGTGTCCTCGCCGCCCGGGACCTCGTGGACGGCGTCCGCCACCTCCCCCAACGGCAGGGCGGTCAGAACGACTTCACGCTCGACGGCCTCGTCCCAGGACATCACCGACACCCCGTCGACGGTGAGCTGCTCGACCGGTACGTCCACCCCGTCCTCGCCCGTGCTCCGCACCTCGCGGACCTGGAGCTGGAGGAAGCGCAGATGCACGGTGACGGCCGCCGGCCCGTCGTGCGGTGCCAGCAGGCACTGCATTTCCATCTCCGGCTCCTCGCCAAAACTCGCCGCCGTGGCGTGCGGCGGACCGAGGACCCCGAACTGCCAGCGCGACCGGTTCTTGTGCGAGCTCGCCCGGTACGGGTACAGGAGGTACCCCTCGTACAGGACGGCATCGGCGATCGAACGCACCTGGTCAAGACTCACAGGACCACCTCGTCGTGCTCGGCCAGGAGGGCCTGGACCGTCTCGTCCCAGCTGATCAGCCCGCGCCGGGCCCGGAAGTCCGCGAAGCGTGCCAGCACCTCGTGGTCCAGCCGGATCCATCCGGTGTTCGGGTAGTGCGCCGCCACCATGCGTCGCCACACCTCGACCGGCATCGGGTGCCGGGCCTCGCAGTCCCATGGCACCTGCTCGACCCCGAACCCCTTGCTGCCGCGGGTGAAGACCGTGCCGGAGAACATCAGGGCGAGGGGCACTGAACCCTCGCCCAGGGCGTGCAGATAGCGGGAACCGATCACGTCGAAGTCGTATGTGCAGGGCAGGGCGAGATCGACCTCGGTCGCACCGCTGAACCCCTGCACGGTGGTGTCGCAGCTCATCCACTGGAACGGCTTGAGGGTGTCCGTCCAGCGGTCCCGGCCGCCGAACAGCGCCACCAGGCCGCTCTGTTCGGCCTCGTCGTAATGGCGCCGCTGTGGCTCGATGCGGACCTGGCAGTGCAGCGCGATGGCGTGGATCCGCCGGCCCGTCCGTTCCTCGATCCGCAGCCGCGCGGTCAGCTGCGGAGCGGCCGCGTACGGCTCGGCGACGACGTCGAGCACGGAGAACGCGAAGTCGTTCACGGTGCCCCGATCCCCGCGGCGGGCCGGCTGTGGTCCGCCACCCGCGCGAAGAAGCCGTCCATCGCGGCACGGGCCTCGGGGCCACCGTCGAACCCGCGCCACAGCGAGCGCAGTTGCCCCACCAGCTCGTAACAGGCGTCGATCGGCACCAGATGGCACGAACCATCGCTCTCCGCCGTACGCCGGATCAGCAGCGCCTCCACGTCCGGACGCAGCACGGCGAGCTCCGGGCTCGACTCGACGACGGCCGCCCAGGCATCCAGCGGCAGTTCCGACTCGGTGGCCCCGGCGGGCCCGGGGTAGAACGCAACCATCCGGTCCTGGACGGAGTTGCGGAACAGGAAGGCGAGCCCCACGGGAATCTGCAACTCGTCCCAGGCGCGCCCGTCCACGGTCAGCCCGGCGAAGTGCAGATAGCGCTCGGGGACCGCCCGGTAGCGCAGCTCCGCGTTCTCGTCGGTGAACAGCAGATAGCAGGCCCGGCAGCCGCACATCAGGGCGCGGCTATCGAGGTTCACCACATGGGGGTGGCTCTCGCCGATCGGTTCCGCGCACATCTCGCAGCGCTCACCGGCGGGCGGCCGTGGCCGGTTGCGCCTGAGCCGCAGCAGGGTGGAGGCCGGCGAGGCGGAACGGCCGGCGGCGATCACGGCGCCACCGCCGCGGGGACCGACACCGAGACCGCGGCACCGTCCGACAGCAGGGGCAGCGGCGTCAGATGCCCGCCGTCCTCGTCGAGGCAGACCCCGGCCCGTCGCACGTCGTAGTGCGCATGGCAGCCGGCGCAGCGCAGGATCGCGTCACCGGAGCTCCCGCCCAGCCGCCGTGCCAGTGTGGCGCCGTCGAACGGCCGCTCGCAGCGTGCGCACCGGTCCTCGAAGGCGAAGAGACCCGCACCCGCGCGGCACGCCACCACCGGCATCCTGCCGACGTCGACCCGCGTCACTGCGCCGGACTCCAGCCCCGACAGCTCGGGCACGACCTTCCACGACGCGCCGTCGTCGCCGGCCGTCCCGGACTCCGCGTGCAGCCGGGCGAACAGCGAGTCCACCGGCACCAGCGGCCCCGCTGCCCCGGCGTCCTCGTCGGCCGCGGTCTCGACCTCGATCGAGGTGATCTCCGGCGCCGCCGCCTCCACAGCACCCTGCACGGCCAGCTTGAGCGTGACCGAGGACGACGGGCAGCCGTCACAACTGCCCAGCAGCCTCAACCGGACGGTGCCCTCGTCGGTGACGGCGAGCAGCTCCACATCACCGCCGTGCGACCCCAGATACGGTCGTACGCTCTCCAGCGCCCGCTCGACCCGGGTCTCCACGCCGTATGGATGCAGCCCGTGCACCAGCAGGACGCCGGCCACCAGCTCGTCGTCGGCCAGGGCGGCCAGGACGTCGTCGTCCAGTCGCCCCTGCTCGTGCACAAGGTCGAGCAGCCGTTCCAGCCCGGCACCGTAGAAGTCGGTGACGAGCCGGACCAGTTCCTCGCTGCGCTCGCGGGCGACCGCGCCGCCCGAGCCGCTGGCGGCGATCAGGGTGTCGATGCGTTCACCGGTCGTCCGCCAGTCGGGCGTGGCCGGGGACTCCTCCCGCGCCATCACTCACTGCCCGCGGACTGGGTGGGGGAGTGCAGAAGTTCCAGCTTCTTGCCCTCGCCGAGATACATGTGTACACCGCAGGGCAGACAGGGGTCGAAGCTGCGCACCGTGCGCATGATGTCGATGCCCTTGAAGTGCTCCCGGTCGTTCTCCTCGAAGATCGGCTGGCCCTGCACGGCGTCCTCGTAGGGGCCGGGCGTGCCGTACGTGTCGCGGGGGCTCGCATTCCACGGAGTCGGCGGGTACGGGTGGTAGTTGGCGATCTTGCCGTCCCGGATCACCATGTGGTGGGAGAGGACACCGCGGACCGCCTCGCTGAACCCGCAGCCCACGCTCTCCTCGGGCACCTCGAACTTCTCCCAGGTCTTGGTGTTCCCGGAGCGGATCTCCACGAGCGCCTTCTCCGCGAAGTGAAGCGCGCAGGCGGCCGCGTAGGCCTGGAAGTAGCTGCGCGCACGGTTGCGCTCGATGGTGTTGCTCCACTTCGGGACGTGCCACTCCAGCTCCACCGGCCCCTTGAGGGCGGTCTTGGGGAGGTTGATCTTGACGCTGTGGCCGGTGGCCTGGATGTAGCCGATGTCGATCAGACCGGCCAGCGCGGTGGTCCACAGCCGCGCGAGCGGCCCGCCGCCCGTGTCGAGCGCCAGGTAGTCCTTGCCGTCGAACCACCGGGGTGACATGACCCAGCTGTACTTGTCGTCCAGGTCCCGCTTCTGCGGCTGCGGGTTGGTGTGCTGGTTCCACGGGTGGCGCCGGTCCACCGGATTGCCGAGGGGGTCGTGGGAGACGAAGGTCTCCTGCTCGTCCCAGTCGTTGTAGTACGACGAACCGAGCAGGATCCGGATGCCGAGGTTGATCTTCACCAGGTCGGTGGTGACCAGCTTCCCGTCGACGACGACACCGGGGGTGACGTACATCTTCCGGCCCCAGTCGGTCATGTCCTTGTACTCGAAGTTGCAGTGCTCCGGGTCCTGGAAGGAGCCCCAGCAGCCCAGCAGGATGCGCCGGTTGCCGACCTGTTCGTACCCCGGCAGGGCTTCGTAGAAGAAGTCGAAGAGATCGTCGTGCATCGGCACGACCTTCTTCATGAACTCGACGTACCGCTGGAGGCGGGTGATGTAGTCCGTCATCAGCTGGATGGTCGCCACGGTGCCGACCCCGCCGGGATAGAGCGTGGAGGGGTGGACGTGCCGGCCCTCCATCAGGCAGAACATCTCCCGGGTCATCCGGCTGACCTGGAGCGCCTCGCGGTAGAACTCGCCGGTGAACGGATTCAGCGATCGCATGATGTCGCCGATCGTCTTGTATCCGTGCGCGTCGGCGTGCGGGGAGGGGGTGCGGTTGGCCTGTTCCAGCACCCCGGGGTTGGTCTCCGCGACCATCTTCTCGCAGTAGTCGACCCCGACCAGGTTCTCCTGGAAGATGTTGTGGTCGAACATGTACTCTGCGGCCTCGCCGAGATTCACGATCCATTCGCCGAGGTGCGGCGGCTTCACCCCGTACGCCATGTTCTGCGTGTAACAGGAACATGTAGCGTGGTTGTCACCGCAGATTCCGCAGATGCGACTCGTGATGAAGTGCGCGTCCCGCGGGTCCTTTCCCTTCATGAAGACCGAATAGCCCCGGAAGATGGAGCTGGTGCTGTGACACTCGGCGACCACTTTCTGCTTGAAGTCGATCTTCGTGTAGATACCCAGGCTGCCGACGATCCGGGTGATGGGATCCCACGCCATTTCGACCAGGTCGTTCTTTCCCTGGCCGCCTCCGGCACCTTTGTGCTGCGTCGCGGTCATTGGCCGCCTCTTCTTTCTGTCCGTTGCGGTGGTGTACGCGGTCACTCACCAGGTGCGTGTGGCGCCGGTCGTGAGTTTCCTGCCGGGCTTACGCCATTTCGGTTCGCGGTCCAGGGTGTGGGTGGTGAGCTGGCGCAGCCGCCGCATCGTCGACCCGTACAGCCCGACCGCGTTGGTCGAGAGCTTTCCTCCGGGGGGCTCGTCCATGAACGGCATGAACTTGTCCGGGAACCCGGGCATGGTGCAGCCGATGCAGATGCCACCGACGTTGGGGCAGCCGCCGATGCCGTTCATCCAGCCGCGCTTGGGCACGTTGCACTTGACCGCGGGGCCCCAGCAGCCCAGCTTGACGATGCACTTCGGCGAGCCGTACTCCGTCGCGAAGTCGGCCTGCTCGTAGTATCCGGCTCGGTCGCAGCCCTCGTGGACCGTCGACCCGAACAGCCACGTCGGCCGCAGCGCGTCGTCGAGCGGGATCATCGGGGCCTGGTCGGTGGCCATGTAGAGCAGGTAGGTGAGCGTCTCCGAGAGGTTGTCCGGCTGGATCGGGCACCCGGGGACGCACACGATCGGGATGCCGGCCTTGGACTTCCAGTCCCAGCCCAGGTAGTCGGGAACCCCCATTGCGCCGGTCGGGTTGCCCGCCATGGCATGGATGCCGCCGTACGTCGCGCAGGTGCCGGCCGCGACGACCGCGGTCGCCTTCGGAGCCAGCCGGTCGAGCCACTCGCTGGTCGTCATCGGCTGGCCGGTGGCGGGATCGTTGCCGAATCCGCACCAGTAACCCTCGTCGTGCAGCCGCTCGTTCGGAATGGATCCCTCTACCACCAGAACGAACGGTTCCAGTTCTCCGCGATCGGCCTTGAAGAACCATTCGAGAAAATCATCGGCGCCGCCGTTCGGACCGCATTCGAAATCGATGAGCGGCCAGTGGACGGCGACCTGCGGAAGTCCCGGCAGGGCGCCGAGCGCGATCTCCTCGATGCTCGGCTGCGTGGCGGCGGTCAGGGAGACGGAATCGCCGTCACAGCTCAGTCCTGCGTTGATCCACAGCACGTGGATCAGTGTGTCCTCCGCCTTTACCGCTTCCTCTGTCGGCATGGCAGTGTCGCCTTTCAGGATGACGGCCTACCGGCCATCGGCCCCCACGGGTGGGTATGCGCACATTGCTACCATCACGCCTCGATTCACGGGCACCGGCAACAGGGGAATTCGCCGTCCCGCCGCGTCACCGGGGCCCGAATGACGGCATACGGTGGGCCGCTCGGGTGGTCCGGGCGGGGGACCGGTCCCGTCGGACGGTGCCACGGTCCTCCCGTGGCCCTACGGTCGGAGCCACCCGCGGAAGGACGAGGCACCGGTGCACGAGCTGGCCATCACACAGAGCGTCGTCGACTCGGTGTGCGAACGCGCCGAGGGGCGTCCGGTCCGATCGGTCCGCGTCCGCGTCGGCGTGCTCACGGCCGTGGTGCCCGACTCGATGCGGTTCTGCTTCGGCCTGGTCACGGAGGGAACGGCCGCCGAGGGTGCGCAGTTGGAGATCGACCAGCCGCCCGGCGCCGGCCGCTGCCGCACCTGTGCCGTCGAATTCACCCTGACCGACCTGATTCTGCTGTGTCCCTGCGGCAGCGCGGATGTGCAGATCACATCGGGACAGGAACTGCAGATCGTCTCCATGGAAGTGGGCTGAACCATGTGCGGTACCTGCGGCTGTGCCGAGGAGTCCGGCGGGACCAGGATCGTGATGCTGCGGGAGGATGGTGCACCGGACCACGGACATCCGCATCCGGACCCGCACCCTCATCCGCACGAGCGTCGTCAGCCGAGTGGAGCCGGTGAGACCGTCACCATCGAGCAGAAGGTACTCGCCAAGAACGACCTGCTCGCGGAGCGCAACCGGACGTGGATGGCCGACCGCGGCGTCGTGGCGGTGAATGTGATGAGCTCGCCGGGCGCGGGCAAGACAACCCTGTTGGAACGCGCCGTCACCGACCTCGGCGGCCGCCGGCCGGTGGCCGTCGTTGAGGGCGATCAGGAGACGAGGCTCGACGCCGACCGGATCAGGCGTACGGGCTGCGCCGTGGTGCAGGTGAACACGGGGGCGGGGTGCCACCTCGACGCGGAGATGATGCGGGACGCCCTCACGGCGCTGTCCCCGGCCGAGGGGTCGCTGCTCATGGTGGAGAACGTCGGAAACCTGGTGTGCCCTGCCCTGTTCGACCTGGGGGAGCGCAGCAAGGTCGTGATCATCTCGGTCACCGAGGGCACGGACAAGCCGCTGAAGTACCCGTACATGTTTGCCGCTGCCGACCTGATCCTGATCAACAAGTCCGATCTGCTGCCCTATGTCGACTTCGACGTAGAGCAGTGCGTGCGGCACGCGCGCTCGGTGAACCCGGACGTGTGTGTGCTGACTGTCTCCGCGACCACCGGCGAGGGCCTGGCCCACTGGTACGACTGGCTGGCGAAGCAGCGGTAGCCGCTCCGCCGCCGCATCGCGGTCAGCCCCGGGGGAACGGGGGCTGCGGGACCGCGGTGCCGGACGCTGGGCGCTCCTTGCGGACGAAGGCCCGGCGCAGCCCGTGGTACGGGTGGTGCGGGTCCGCGAAGATGCGGTGCATGCGGACGAGTTCGGCCTCCCGGTACGGGGCCAGGTCGACCCGGTCCCGCTCCTCCTTCTTCGCGTGGATCCGGGACTGCGTCGCGGGCAGGGCTGCCAGGCGGGTCGCCAGGGCGCCGACTTCCGAGTCGAACGACTGAGGGGCGCACGGGATCACCCTGTCGATCAGCCCGAGCCGGTGGGCCGCCGTGGAGCTGACCGGCAGGGCGTCCCGCATGAGCCGGTCGGCCGCTGCCGCACCCACCCGCCGCGGCAGCGTGTACGTCCAGTACTCCGATCCGTACAGCCCCATCCGGCGGTAGTGCGGATTGAATACCGCGCCCGCCCTGCACCACACCTCGTCGGCGGCGAGGGCCAGCATCACCCCACCCGCCGCGGCGTTCCCGGCCAGGGCGGCGACGACGAGCCGGTCCGTGGTGGTCAGCACCGCCTCCACCAGATCGTCCATGGCATTGATGTTGGCCCAGGACTCGGCGCCGGGATCGGCCGCTGCCTCGATCACGTTGAGGTGGATGCCGTTGGAGAAGAAATCCCGGCCGCCGCCGACGACCAGCACCGATGTGGGCCGGGAGCAGGCGAACCGGTAGGCGCGCAGCAGGCGTTGGCACTGCGCCGTGCTCATCGCGCCGCTACGGAACGAGAACGACAGGAAGCCGGTCCCGGCCTCCTCCCGGTAGCCGATCTCGGACCAGGTGTCGTCGTCCCCGGTCCGGTGCAGCGGAGCCGGCCGCTCGGGCACGGCGGACAGCCGCCCGGCCAGCGCCGAGGTGGCGGGGAGCTTGAAGGCGGCCGGGCCGCCCGGCGCCCGCCGTGGCCGCAGCTCGGGAATCCACACCGCGCCGTCGGCGGTCGCCCGGCAGATCGCGCCGTCCCGGGTGGCCACCACATCCCCCGGACGCCCGCTCAGCCGGGACTCGGGATACCCGCCGTGCAGGAACCACTCGCCGCCCAGCAACTCGTCTAGCACCCCGGGCTGGGAGTCCGCCGCCCTGAGTTTGCGGACCACCGTCGCGGTGGAGTCCGACCGCCAGTCGATGCGACGCAGCGACTGGCGGAACAGGGGGCGGCAGCCTTCGCCGGCGCCGGAGGCCTGTGGCGCAGGGGTGTACGTCCCCGACGCGAAGCGTCCGACCGCCAGGAGCACCGCCTCCACGGCGGCGTCCGAGATCTCGTTACGGTACAGGTCGCTCTTGCCCAACGGGGGCAGTGGACAGGCCACGGACGCCCAGACATCGCCCGCGTCCATCTCCGCGTTCGCCTGAAGTACGGTGACGCCCCAGCGGTCCGCTCCCTCGTGGACGGCCCAGTCCAGGGAGGAGGGCCCGCGGTCGCCGACCGGCCCCGGATGGACGACGAGACAGGTGTGGACCGACCAGACGTCCCTCGGGATCGCGGTCTTCAGGTACGGCGCCACAACGAGGTCCGGGCACTCCCGGCGGACGGCTTCCCGGACCGGGTCTTCCTCGTACGCGAGCTGCACGGCAACGGAGTGCCCGTGGTCCCTCAGCTCCGCCTGGACACGTTGGGTAAGGCTGTTGAAGGCGCTTGCGACAAGCAGGATGTGCACGGCGATCTCCCGGTGGCTGCGGTCCGTCCTGATCGAGCGTGAGCGTGGACTCCTGCTCAGCGGAACCAACTCGGCGGGAACATGCCGGGAATTCACTCGAAGCGCACAGAACGGACGGGGAGCCGACGCACCGGTGTCCCCAATCCTCATCGAGCGACTGCCAGCGGGTGCAGCGGGTGAGGGACGGGGGGCGACATCGCACCACACTGATCTGCACTGAGTGGCCACGGGCGCCTGCCGGCCAGGATGGCCCACTCACACGTGCCAGGGTAGGCGCGGCGGTCCGCGGAGGGGAGCACTCCGCACTCCACGGACCTACCGCGCCGGCTTCCCCGGCCGGCCTTACCCTGCGCCCTCCGAGCCCGGGAAGGACAAGGATTCCCAGCGTGCCGGAGTGCCCACTTCCGGGAGGCAGGCCGTGTTGTCGAACTGCTCCGAGCGGGCGAGGAGATGGACGTGCACACGTCTTGACTGGTGGTCGCTGCCGCACGCACCGTTGCTGGGCCGTTCTTTCCAAGGGGGGTACGTGAACAGCAAGTTGCTCGGTGCGTGTACGGGTCTGGCCCTCTTCGCCGTGGTGGGCGCCTTGCCGGCGCCTGCCTCCTCCGAGCCGCGGCCGGGGCCGACGCGTGCCCTGCCGCTGGGCGCCGTCGGCTTGACCGAGACCCGTAGCACGCGGACGTTGCAGCCCGGTGTCACCCTCACGCGGATCGTGCGCGGTGCCGACGCCCCGGCGCTTGCGTGGACGGTCGAGGTCTCCATACCCGGCGGCGCCACCTCGCCGGACCCCGACGCGCCGCCGACGGCGCTGAAGGACCGGGCGAGCGCCGACGAGCTGGCTGCCGACTTGCAGGAGGACGGCTTTGACACCCGGGTCGAGGAGGTCACGACTCCGGTGGTCGCCGACTACGCCGGTGGAACGCTTGGATGGCGGGTCCGGGTCGGGCGGTTCGACTCGCAGTCCGCCGGGACGGCGGAGCGCACCCGGCTGAGAGGGTCCGGGTATGCAGGGTCCGTCGTGTACACCGGCTGGGACGGGAACCCGGCGGACCGTGGCCCGTGGCGGATCGACGTGCTCACCATCGACCCGGACCGGTTCCGCGGCGGGCTCAGGGCATCGTACGGGGCCGATCTGGAGAACCGCGAGAAGACCAGCGAGCTGGCAGCCGCCGCCGGCGCGACCGCGGCGGTCAACGGCGGGTTCTTCGTCCTCGACCCGAGCGCTGGAGCACCGGGCGATCCGGCCGGCGTCGGTGTCTACGACGGCCGGCTGCTGAGCGAGCCGGTGAACGGGCGCCCAGGCCTGGTGATGCGCGACTCCGGCCGGCACAGCGGGGTCGCCCGGCTCACCTGGGAGGGACGGGCCGTCGGCCGGGACGCGTCGCAACCTCTGGACGGCGTCGACCGCGTACCGGGCTTGATCAGGAACTGCGGCGGCACCGCCGACGACACTCCGACCCAGCTGCCCCTGCACGACGTGACCTGCACCGACCGCGACGAACTCGTGGCGTTCACGCCGGACTACGGACGGCGGACGCCACAGGGAGACGGCGTGGAAGCGGTACTGGACGCCCGCGGGCGGGTCCTCGAACTCCGCTCACCGCGCGGCGGATCGCTGCCGGCCGGCGGCAGCTCCGTGCAGGCGACCGGCACGCGCGTCGCCGAGCTGGCCACCCTGGCGCAGGTCGGCCGACCCCTACGCATCGAGGGGATGTTGCGGGACGGCAGCGGTCACAAGGTCTCCCCATCACCGGCGACCAGCATCCTCAATGGCGGCCCCGAACTGGTCCGCGACGGGCGGATGCACGTTACGCCTGCCACCGACGGAATGGTGCAGCCCGGCAACGCGAGCTTTTACTACGGCTGGGTGCACAAGCGCAACCCACGCACGCTGGCCGGGGTGGACACCGCCGGCAGGACCGTGTTCGTCACCGCCGACGGACGCAGCACGGACGCGCTCGGGCTGAGCATCCCCGAGAGCGCCGCCGTCGCAAGGACACTCGGCCTGCGCGACGCGGTCAATCTCGACGGCGGCGGGTCGACCACGATGGTGGTCGACGGAGAAGTGATCAACAACCCGTCCGACGCGGCCGGTGAACGCCCTGTCGGGGATGCACTGCTGATCCTGCCGGACCGAGGCTGACCCGGCCCGGTCCGAGAACACCGGAGCCAGCGACCACCGACCACCGGGAGCCGCCATGACCGCCGTCCCACTCCACCGATCCCGCCTCCTGCTCGTCCTTGCCGCGCTGCTGCTCGCCGTCGCATCGACCCCGCCGGCGCTCGCTACCGCGTCGACAATGTCACCTGCCTGGGAGGCGGGCGGGTCGCGGGTCCCGTCCCGGGGTGCCGAGGTCGTCGCGGTCACCCAGGTCGCCGACCGGCAGGTCGACTTGTCGGTGCGTTCACCGGCCCTCGGCGGCCGGACGGTGAACGTACGTCTGCTCACGCCCGATGGCTGGGACCTGGGCGACCGGAGCCGGCACTGGCCGACGCTCTGGCTGCTGCACGGCTGCTGCGGGGACTACACGTCGTGGACCGCTCGTACCGACATCGCGCGGACCGACAGCCTGCGTGACGTCCTCGTGGTCATGCCGGAGGCCGGCTGGAACGGCTGGTACAGCGACTGGTGGAACTACGGCCAGGGCGGTGACCCGGCGTGGGAGACCTTCCACACCAAGGAACTGCGCCTGCTCCTGGAGCACGGCTGGGGGGCGAGCAGGAACCGCGTCGTGGCGGGACTTTCGATGGGTGGCCAGGGCGCCCTGCTGTATGCCGCCCGGCACCCCGGGATGTTCAAGGCGGCCGCGGCGTACTCCGGTTCCGTGCACCCGCTGCTCAACGACGAGTCGACGAACCGCATCATGGGGTTCTTCGCAGGCCAGGGCAACGACCCGCTGAGGGTCTGGGGCGACCCGGTCGCGCAACGTGACGTCTGGGCGGCCCACGACCCGTTCCACCTGGCCAAGCGCCTCACGCCGATCCCCGTCTACCTGTCGTGCGGTGACGGCACCTCCGGCCCCTTGGACCCGCCGGGCAGCACGAGCGCGCTCGAGGCGGACTTCAACAGGCAGAACCAAGCCCTTGCGAGCGAACTCGAACGCAAGGGCGCGAAGCATGTGACCACCAACTTCTACGGACCGGGGACCCATGGCTGGCCGTACTGGCAGCGTGAGCTGCACTCCTCGCTACCGATGCTGCTCCAGGCCCTGAGGGCCGACGGCTGAACGGCCGCGTGCCCGCTGAGGAACAGCCGGCCGTCCATCGCCGCGTTCGAAAGGCCCTTGGTCATCGACGCGAGAACCGGGCGTTCCCGCTCGGTCAGCGTGGCGAGCGGATCGGCTCGCCACGGGCCGGCCAAGAGTTTCGCGGCCACCACCGGGTCCTTGATCGGCGCGTGGGCGCTCCACGAATCGCCGTACGGGGTGGACAATCCACTGCCAACTCGCTCGTGATGCCGGGCGCGAGCACGATGTGGCCCTCCTGGTTGGACCGGCTCATGAGCACCGTCCCGCGCAGCCGTGAGTGCAGGTCTCCTCGGCGAGGCCGGTCACGACCAGCGCCCCCCTCCAGGCGCCGAACATCGGCTCGATCCCGACAGCACAGATCACAATCTGGCCTGTGGGTTTCGGCGAGACCTCAGTCCGTGGACTGGCTGGACGTCCCGGCACTCGCGTATACGCGGCTCGCGAACTCGGCGATCTGTTCGTCGCTCAGATTCTTCGCAAGATTTGCCTCCGTGATCATGCCGACCAGACGGTGGCCTCCCAAGACGTCGATCACCGGCAGCCGCTTGATCTGGTGTTCCTCCATGGTCGTCAGGACGTCGCCGGCGTCTGCTTCGGCATCGATCCAGTGCACCTTGGCCTTGAGCGATCCGGCCTGCACGGTTGCCGGGTCGATGCCCTCGGCGCAGCATTTGACGACGATGTCACGGTCGGTGATCAAGCCTGTGAGCTTGTTGTTGTCGCCGCAGATGGGTAGGCAACCGACGTTCAGATCGCGCATCATCTTCGCCACGTCGAACAGCGACTGGTGCGCACCGACGCACTGCACGCCGCCGGACATGATGTCTCGCGCTCGCAGTTTCTCAGCCATGATTTCCTCCCGTTCCGACAGCGTTGCCTCCTCCGTCATCGATCACAACACGAATGGCTCAACACCGCTCCTCGGAAGCGTCGGCGATACAGGGATCCCGAGCGTCGCGCACGACCCCGGCGGCCCTACCGTATGGTCGGCGGGGGGGCGGCTGCCCAGGAATCGGCGGCCTCCTTGTCGGAGTCGAGCACGTCCTCGCCGTAGAGATCCTGCAGCCAGTTGGTCTGGTAGATGGTGTCGAGGTAGCGCTCGCCGAGGTCCGGGCCGACGGCCACTGCGGTGAGTTCGCGCGCGTCATGCCGGGCCAACCAGTCCGTTGCGCCGCTGATTACCGTGCCGGTGGAGCCGCCGAACAGGAATCCGCGCCTGGCCAGACGATGGCAGGCGCGTATGGTGTCCGCCTCCTCGACACGAATCACCTCGTCGACATAGGACTCGTCGAGCAGCGGCGGGCGCATGCTCATGCCCAGACCGGGAATCATCCGGCGGCCCGGCGAACCGCCGAAGGACACCGAGCCGACGCTGTCCACCGCGATGATCCGCACCGGCCGGTGCCATCCCCGGAAGTAGCGCGCACAGCCCATCAGGGTCCCGGTGGTGCCGGCTCCGACGAACAGCACGTCCAGCTGCGGGAACTGTCGGGCGACCTCTGGCGCGGTCGTGCGGTAGTGCGCCTTCCAGTTGCTCGGATTGGTGTACTGACTGAGCCACACATACCGGTCGTCGGAGGCGCACAGCGCGCGGAGGTAATCGAGCCGCGCGCCGAGAAAGCCGGAGTTGGCCTCCTGTTCGGCGATCACATGCACCTGGCTGCCCAACGCCTCCATCATCATTCTGTTCGACAGATTGCCGCGGGAGTCCGTCACACACAGGAACCGGTATCCCTTGCTCGCCGCGATCACGCTCAGCGCCACGCCGAGGTTTCCGGACGAGGACTCGACCAGGATCGATTCCGGCGTCAGGATTCCATCCCGCTCAGCGGCCTCCACCATCTCGGTCGCGGCCTTCAACTTGATCGAGCCGGCGAAGTTGAAGCCCTCACACTTCAGGAAGAGCGAGTGCCCGAAGATCGACTGGAGGTCGACATAGAGATCCTCTTCGTTGAAGGCGTAGGGAGTGGAAATGACGGGCACCATGGTCTCCTCTGTCTGGAGCAGAGCGCTCTCGGAACCATCCGGCTGTGGGCGGGCTCCTCGCTTGTGCGGGCGAGACCCCGTCTCCAACCGGCGGGACGGGGTCCTGTGTCAGCGGCCGCTGTCTCGTGTGTCAGGACCTGCTGCGACGTGACTGATGGTCTCTCCTGGGATCAGTCTCGAAGAAGGAGCCTCCTGCGCTCCCGGCCGGCTCATCCGTACCGGCTCAGTTCGTGGAAGAAGTCGTCGACGACGTGCAACTCTCCGCAGCGGGCCACTTCGGTGTACACGTACTTGCCCACCGCGAGGTCGAGCACCCCGAGGCCGAAGGGCGAGAACACCACCGGCCGGTCCGTCGGCACCGTCACCCGTCCGGCCATCACGTCGTCCAACGTGCCGTGTAGGAAGTCCCGGTTGCCCGTGAGTTGCTCGGCCAGATGCGGCGACGTGTCGGCCTTGAGGCAGTGCTCGACGTCATCGACGATGTTGGTCGAGGCGAGCAGGATCTCCGGCGCGAGGTCGCGCAGCGACACATGCAGCACCAGCGGATTGTGTGCGAACCATGACAGGTCACTGACGTGCGGTTGACCGGCGACCGTGGCGAAGATGACCATGTCGCTGTTTCGGATCAACTGCTCGGCGCTGTCGTGCACGGTGATCCGGCCGACGGTGTCCGACTGCTCCAGATAGCACCGGAAGCCTGCCGCGCTGTCGGGGGACAGGTCATGTACGCCGATCTCGTCGAACGACCAGCCGGTGCTGACCAGGAAGGTGTGGATGTAGCGGGCGATCAAGCCCACCCCGAAGAACCCGACGCGCGTCGGTCGCGTCCGGTCACGGCTGAGCCAGTCGGCCGCCGACGCCGCCGACGCGGCCGTCCGGGTGGCGCTGATGATCGAACTCTCCAGACAGGCGAACGGGTAGCCGGTGTCGTGGTCGTTGAGGATCAGCACCGCCGATGCCCTTGGGATGCCGGCCGTCACGTTCTCCGGGAAGCTGGAGATCCACTTCAGGCCGTCCACCCGTGTCTTCCCGCCGATCGAGGCGGGCAGCGCGATGATCCGGGAGGACGGGCGGTCGGGGAAACGCAGGAAGTACGACGGCGGGTTCACCGAATCACCGGCGCCGTGCACCCGGTAGGTGGCCTCGACCAGCTCCGTGATCCGCTTCTCGCATCCGTGCAGCGTGCGCTGGACCTGGGCACCGGAGATCACCGCGAACGGTGGCACGGTGATCGGTGCGACCCTTGCGGGCTCTCTCGCGGTGGAATCGACAGTGGTCATCGCGTAGCCACCTCTACGGTCGGCGAGCAGTCGTCCAGACGCACCGGTTCGGCCATGGCGACGAGCACCTCGCGCGGTCCCTCGAAGGGCTCTCTGCTGTGCGCTGTGCGGACGTTGTCGACGAGCATCAGGTCGCCGGCCTGCCACGGTTCGCGTGCGGTGTTCGCCTCGTAGACGCTGTTGAGTAGCTGCACGACGTCCTCGCCGATCGGGTCGCCGTTGCCGAAGCGGGTGTTGAACGGCAGCCCGTCGGCGCCGTAGACGTCCACCAGGTACTCGTGCACCTCGGGGGCCATCGTCCACTCGTTGAGGAACGCGATCTGGTTGAACCAGCAGCGTCGGCCGGTGACCGGGTGGCGCACCACGGCGCTGCGGCGCTGTCTGGTGCGCAGTCCACCGTCGGGCTGCCACTCGAACGTGATCGCGTTGGCGCGGCAGTAGCGCTCGACGGCGCCCCGGTCCTCGGTTCCGAAGGCCTCGGCGACGGACGCGCCGATCTCGTCGTTGTAGCTGCGGGTCAGCAGCCAGCCCTCGCGCTCGAACCGCTCGGTCAACTCGGTGGGCAGCGCGGCGAGCACGGTCGGTGAGTCGGCCACCGCAGTCGCCCCGCCGTCGGTGGGAGCGCTGAGACAGGCGAACATCATCAGGCCGGGGAACTCAAGCGTGTAGCTCAGTTCGTGGTGCATGCACATTGGCTGGTTCGGCGGCCACTTCGATGAGGAGTACACCCCGTCGGAGTAGGCCTGCCGGGGTGCGAAGGCCTCCCGCTCGGTCATCAGACCGGAGGCCAGCTTCGAGAAGACGGCTCCGGTCTCGGCCGCGTCACGCAGCCCGAGGCCGCGGACCAGGACCGAACCGTGCTCGGCGACGACTGCGCGCAGGGCGTCCCGGTGCTCGGCCGCCCACGCCGACGTGTCGCCGGTGACCTCGGCCCGCAGCCGTGGGGGTTTGCCGGATTCCAGTTCCACGTCGACCAGCGACGTCGTGGATGTGGATGACATCTCGATCTCCTTTCAACTGACACTCAGGAAGAAGCGAACAATTCGGTGGCCTGCAGCACGGCCTTTGCTGCCTCGGCCGGACGGGTACGCAGGAAGTAGTGGCCGCCGTCGGCGAGCTCGTGCAGGTCTACCTGTCCGGCCAGAAGCTGCCAGTCGCGGTACCGGCGCGGGTACTCCGCCGTGCTCGGGTCGTCCGCGGCAACGACCACGGTGACCGGCGCGGACAGCTTCTGCGCGGGCGGGTGCTCCAGGGCGTCGGTGAAGTAGTGGTGAGCGGACACGCAGTCGTGCCGGTAGGCGGCGCCGACGTGCTCGGCGTGCTGCGCACCCAGCTCACCGAGTGCGGTGCAGCCGCCGTCCGTGCTCAGGTGCGCGGCGATCTCGGCGTTGCTCCGCCCGGTCAGCTCGGCGATGGTGGCGCGCCGGTCGTCGGCGTCACCGAGCAGTTGCGCGCCGAGGAACACCCGTTGGACGTCCACCCCGCGCTCCCGCAGCATTCTGGCCGTCTCCAAGGCCAACGCGGTGCCCGAGGAGTGGCCCCACAGCAGGACCCTGGTCAGGCCACGCCCGGTGATCTCGTCGACGACCTGCTCGACCACCTGTGTCATCGGAGCGAGCGGCTCGCTCTCGGCGGCCATGTCGTGACCGGGCAGCTCGACGGCGTAGACCGCCGGTCCACCGTCCGGCAGCGCCTTGGCCATCGGCTGGAAGTTCACCGCGTTGCCGCCGGCGTAGGGGAAGCACACCAGGGCTGCGGTCTGCGCACCGTCCGATTCCGACAGCGGCTGAAGCAGCCCGGCACGCCGCTCGGACCTGCCGTCGACCAGCCGGGCCAGATCGGCGAGGATCGGGTGACGGGTGACGTCCTTGAGGGACACCGCACGGTCCAGGACGATGGCCAGCTTTACTGCCGACAGCGACGTGCCGCCCCGGTCGAAGAAGTGGTCCCGCCGTCCGATCTGGTTCTGCGGGATGCCGAGCACCTTCGCCCATGCGGCCGCCAACTGGTGTTCGGTCGGCGTATCCGGCGCGCGGTAGTCGTCCCGGACGACATCGAGTTCTCCGGCGAGTGCCTGCAGAGTCCTTCTGTCGATTTTGCTGTTGGCCGTCAGCGGCAGAGTCTCCCGCCAGTGAAAGGCCGACGGGACCATGTACGCGGGCAGTGACCCACCCAGCCGGTCCAGCATGACGTCGACCTCGAGCGGCCGCCGACCGGAGTAGAACGCCACCAGGTGCTTGCTCTGGTCGGCCCGCTCGGCGACCACGACCGCACCGTCGCGAACGCCGGGCACCTGCAACAGGGTGTTCTCGATCTCGCCGATCTCGATCCGGAAGCCACGGATCTTCACCTGGGTGTCGCGGCGGCCGAGGAACTCCAGCTTTCCCTCGGGCGTCCAGCGGCCGTAGTCGCCGCCCCGGTAGAGCCGGGCGCCCTCACGGTATGGATCGGCCAGGTAGGCCTGCCGGGTGCGCTCGGGGTCGTTGACGTATCCGCGGCCGACGCAGACGCCGGAGAAGACGATCAGACCGGGGGCTCCGAGCGGCACCGGGACCAGGTGCTCGTCGACGACGTAGACGTGCACGTTGTTGACCGCGGGACCCAGCAGCACCCGGTCTCCGTCGGGCACGCGGTCCATGACCTCGTGGTTGGTGTCGTCCGAGGTCTCGGTCAGCCCGTAGGCGTTGACCAGCTTGATCCCGGGCTGGGCGGCGAACCAGCGCTGCACGAGCTCCTTCTTCAACGCCTCGCCCGTGACCGACACGCACCGCAGGTCCGGCAGCTCGCGGGGGTGCTGCTTCAGCCAGGACACGACCACGTCCAGGTAGGAGGGTACGACCTGGAGGACGGCGACCCGGCCGTCGACGATCTTGTCGACGAACCGCTGGACGTTCAGGATCACCTCCTGCTCCACCAGCAGGGTCCGCCCCCCGACCAGGAGCCCGGACACCAGCTGCCACAGCGAGATGTCGAAGCATTGGGGTGCGGTCTGGGCGACCACCTGTCCCTCGCCGATCTCCAGGTCGTCGATCTTGGCGTACAGGTGGTTCAGCATGCCCGCGTGCTCGCACATCGCGCCCTTGGGCTCACCTGTGGAGCCGGAGGTGAAGTAGATGTAGGCGAGCTGGTCCGGTGCGACGTGGAGGTCCAGATCACCGTCGGCATGGTCTTCCTCGTAGGCTGCGCCGACGAAGAGCTTCCGGACCCCGGGCAGTGAGTCGAGGGCCTGGTCGAGCGTGGAGGTGCTGCCCGGTTCGGTCAGCACGAGCCCGCATGCGGCACGGGAGAGCATGGTCGCGAGACGGTCGGCCGGGAAATGTGGCTCGATGGGCAGGTACACGCCGCCGGCCTTGAAGACCGCGAGGACGGCGACCATCCAGTCCAGGTTGCGCTCGGTCACCACCGCGACGACACCCTCGGGGCGCAGCCCCCGCGCCAGCAGTGCTCGTCCCACCCGGTTGGCGCGCGCGTTGAGTTCCCGGTACGTCAGTTGCAGCTCCCCATGCACCGCGGCGACGGCGTCCGGGTGTGACGCCACCCGCTGCTCGAACAGTTCGTGGAATCGGCGGTCCGGCAGTTCCCGGTGTGGACCGGCGAGTTCTTCGAGCTGGAAGTGGAGTTCCTCGGCGGAGAGCAGGCTCTGTCGCCCGTGCTCGGCGTCCGGATCGGTGGCGATCAGCGCGAGTGCGGTGAGGTGGTATCCGGCGATCCTGACGGCGCAGTCCTCGTCGAGCGCGTCGGTCCGATACCGCAGCCGCAACACAAGGTGGTCGCCGCGTTGCGAAAACCCCACCCACAGCATGGTGTTACCGGCGACTTCGCCGCCTATTCCATGCGGATCGAACACGGCCTCGATCGACGGCTCGGCCAGGCGCAGTTCGCGCCTGAGCTCATCGACCGGGAAGTCCGCGTGCGACAGCAAATCCGACGCGGCTCGATGGGCATCCAGCAGCAGCGTCCGCCACGAGTCGGGCTCGGTCGTCAGCCGGCAGAGCAGCGGCCGGCCGCCCTCCGCACTGACATATCCGGTCGTGACCTCGTGCTCGCCGGACAGCGCGGCGATCACCTTGGCGTGCGCTGCCAGCAGCACCGAGTCGAGCGGCACCGCCAGGCCCTTGGCCAGCCGGCCCAACGCCGCCACGACGTCGTCCGGGACCGGCGCCTCGTGTTCCCCGACGCCGTTCACCGGATCGAGCGTCCACCGCGGGGTTTCGGTGAATCCACCGGCGACGAGCACATCGCGCCAGAATTCCCGGTCGGCCTGCGCTTGCATTCCCATCTGGCCGTCTCTCTCCATTAGCCTTCGATACCGTGCTGTTCCGCGCTGACAGGGGCGGAGCTGCTATCCCTTCCGCGTCAGCGCCTCGGGCTGATTGGGGGCGTCTCGCATCTCCGCGGCGGGGTTTCCTCCCCAGCGTGCGTGCTGGGGGACTTCTTCGCCTTTCATGAGGAAGGAGTCGGGGGCGAGTACCGCGCCGTCGCCCATCGTCACGCCGTAGTGGACGTGGGCTCCCACACCGAGGGTGCAGCCGGGGGCGATGGTGCTGCGATCGGACTTGAAGGTGCCGTCCTCCTGCGAGTGGCACTGGATCTTGCTTCCGGCATTGAGCGTGCAGTCGCTCCCGATGGTGGTGAGCGTCCGCTCCGTCAAATAGCAGCCGTCATCGAAGACCCTGCTGCCGATCCGAACCCCCAGCATCCGCCAGATCACGTTCTTGAAAGGGGTGCCGTTGAAGATGTTGAGGTAGGTATCGGGCACCTTCCAGAGGCGCTCGTGCCACCAGAAGTAGGGGTCGTAGATTGAGCACACCTTCGGTTGCAGCGCGCGGAATGCCGCGATGCCGCGCTCCACCAGTACGAAGTAGACAGCGGTGAACCCGAGGCTGAACACCAGGAACGCGGCGATCAGTACGTTCCCGTAGCTGTCGTACAGCTCGGCATTCGCCAGGCCGAACATCGTGAGCACGAAGAAGTGCAGCCACCGCACGAGCAGGAAGAAGGCCATCGAGCGGATGTTGTAGCGGTTCTTCGCAGCGAGGCTGCGGCGCAACTCGTCGCCGGTGCGAAGATGGTCGAACCGGGAATCGCGCTCGACCGACCGGGGAATCTCGAAGCACGGCGAGCCGAGCAGGCCCACCCCCTCGCGCACCTCGCCTTCGAGCGGAACCATCACCTTCGTCGCGAGGAGACAGTTCTCGCCTGTCCTGGCCCCCGAGGGATAGGCGATGTTGTTCCCGAGGAAGTTGTATGACCCGATCGAGGCCCGGGACACCCGGAAGGACGTGCTCGAATAGTCGGCGTTGATGATGGAGAGCCCGTCGGCGACCATTGTCCCGCTCCCGACTGAGCACAGAAACGGGGTCTCGTGTTGCACTTCCGTGCCGAAGTTCGACCCGGTCTGCTCGACTCGGGACAAGTCGTATCCGATGCCGCGCAGGTAGTGGACGATGTAGGAGCTGTCACCGAACAGCCATGTGAAGAACTTGATGTTGGTCATGCGCCCGATCGCCCGGTGCGTCGAGTAATGAAACCCGTACAGCGGATAGACCTTGTCCGGCTTGACGACCAGGTTCAGCAGGCGCGGAACGGTGAACATCACGACCAGGCCCACGACTACGAAGCCGAAGAACAGCAGCAGGGAAAGGACCAGCGCGTCGATGTAGAGATACGGCGATGCGAGCTCCACCGTGCCCGGACCCAGCCGGTTGTGCAGCGCCGGGACCAAGGTCACCAGCATGTACACGCCCCCGACAGCCAGTGGCACGTAGAGGAAGAGCAACTGAAGCACGGTGATGAGGCCGAAGCCGGCCCGGCGCAGGGTGCCGCATGTGGCCGGCCCGATCCGCAGGTAGTCGTGCTGCGTGAGCTGTGCCGGGGACCCGTGCCAGCGCTGACCGCCCGGGACCGCCTGGCCGCTGTACAGCGTGGACGTGTGGCCGAGTTGAGCCCCGTCGCCCATCGACGTGCCGATGTCGAGCACGGTCTTCTCGCCGATGAACACGTCCCGGCCGAGGGTGACCCGGCCGGTCTGGATACGGCCGGCGTGCGCCCGGTAGCAGAGGAAGAACGAGTCTTTGCGGATCACCGTGCCGGCGCCGACCGTGAGCAGGTCGGGGCAGACCGGAACGTTGCGGGAGAGGATCGTGACCCCTTTGCCGATCCGTGCGCCCAGCGCCCGCAGGTACAGCACGTACAAGGGATTGCCGACGAAGAAGATCATCGGGTTGGCGTGGATCAGCACCTTGACGGTCCAGAAGCGCAGATAGGTCAGACCCCAGACCGGAAACTCGCGTGATTTCCAACGGCCGATGAGGAGCCATTTGGCCGCGATGGGGAAGGTGCACAGACCGACGAAGCCGACGCCTCCGAAGACGAACGACCGCAGGTAGACATCGATCACACCCGACCCGGCGGAGACCCATGCATATCCTCGGTCGGCAACAAGTCCGGCGAGGAAGGAGTATCCCAGGAAAAGCAGGAACTGCAGGGTTCCGCAGAGGACGTACCGCACCGTGCGGACCGGGGTCACCACCTCGGTCGGCGCCGGGACCGACGGCTCGACGGGCGCGGCATTCGCGAGGCCCGTCGCCAGGCTGCGGATCGTCGGGTGCCGGTAGATGTCCTTCATCGACGCCGAGGGAAGGTCCGCCCGCTTTCTGACTCGTGCGCAGAAATGGGCCATTACCAATGAGTTGGCGCCGAGGTCATCAAAGAAATGGCCGTCGATCGACACCCGTTCGACACACATGACGTCAGCCAGCACCTCGGCGAGGTTCTTCTCGATGCCGGTCTCCGGGCTGGTGTTCTTGCGTATGCCGATTGCGGATTCATTCGGCCCGGGCGTCAAGACGTCGAAGGATTTCTCCTCCATGCGAGCTCCTTGAGGAACTTTCGAGTGTCGCCGCCATTACGGCCGGCGCCCCGTACCCGCGCTTTTCGATGGCCGGAGCGAGTGGTCCGGAAATCGCGAGGACGGGATCTGTTGTCCGGATCCCGAACCGCTGCCTCAGTCTTAGCTGCCCACCGTCGTGCTGCCACTCGAACTCGGTCGCATTGGTGCGGCAGTGGCTCCCCCGGTTCACCCCTTGTCCACGATTTTGCCCGGTGGGACGGCGATGAGCTGCACATGCGTCTCGACGTACTGCATGCGAGTGGTGCGTGCCTGATCCGGGAGGAGCCGCGCCGGGTCGCGGGCGGTGACGACATCCGGGGGATCGCAGCTGTGAGGCGGCGGAGCGACATCCGCGCGCTTCTCAGCGGTGGCGCGGTGGGACGCGCGGCCGCAACCATCTGACGTCACTCGATCAAGCGAGGTACACCCGCGCCCGCAGCGTGATCCTGGTCATGCTCCGAGATCATTCACCCGCTGGTGTGAGAGTGCGGCTGACGTATCACGCAGCGAGCGTGCAGGGCGGACTCGGTACACGTCGCACACGCCGCTGACTTCGTGCTCAGCGGCCCCGGAGCGGGCGGACACTGCAGACGCCTGGTCATCACGGCCCCCGGACAGTGGGCGAAGCACCCACTGTCCGGCCTGCTACCGGCCCGGACCGCCGGGCAGAGCATCCAGGTCCCGTTCCCCTACTACGCCACGTTCCTGTCCGGAGCACAGGACCACACCAATCGTCTGATCGGGGATGCCATGCGGCAGCGGGGGAGACCTTCAGGGGCCACCGATGAGGGCTCGGTGCTCCAGCTGTAGATCGTGATCTCCAGGTCTGGGACGCGGCTTGTCGGCGGTAATGGCCGACTCGTGATCGAGCCTGGTGGCGGCGTCGCCAGGCGGACCGTGCGAGCCGGTGGGCCAGGCCGTGAACGGGTCGGACAGCGACGCCGATGAACAGACGCTGGATCTCGTTGCAGGACAGCGGGATGAGGTTGTCCGGCCCAGGGCGGCGGGCGTGTTCGTCGGCGCGGACGACGTCGACGCTCGCCACCATGGTGTCCGGGGTTCCGTACGTCATCGGCGCGGAATTCGCGCACCCCGACCGTCCCGGCTTACGACGACTGGTGGAGTCGTCGCGTATGCCACTCGGTACCTCACTCGGCCTCGGGGAACGTCCTGTTCTCTCCCGTTCTGCGGCGGCTCGACGGCCGTCGTGATCTCAACTCGGGGCAGCCGCTCCGCGACCGAGGAGATTCCGAGCCGTGAATCCGAGCAGCCTGCGCGCGGCCGAGGTGTCGACCGGCGCCGCGCGACCCGGCAGCGGGTGCCGCAGCACGGTGGTGGGGTGGTAGCGGCGCAGCAGTTCCTCCGTCAGGTACGGCACGATGATCTCGGGGGCGCAGAGGTGTACCGCGTGCGCCGCACGGCCGGGTACGTCCAAGGCCAGCAGCGCTGCCCTCGCCGCGTCGTGGACCTCGAGGTACGTCCACAGGTCCCTTGCCCCCGCGGCCGGGTCGGCCGTGAGCCGGGCGGCGTGCGCGTGCAGCCGTTCCTCGAATCCGCCCACGTACGGATAGCGCAGGCACACCACGCTCATCCCGTGCCGCCGCGCCATCATCTGCGCTGTCAGCTCGTCGACCTGTTTGGAGAGGCCATAAGGGTCGGCCACCTGGGAGGCCATCGCCTCATCGACCGGTGCGTACGGCGGATGCGGATCCTCAACGTCCGTCCAGGGCAGGCCCGTGACACCCCAGGAGCTCGCCACCGCCGCATGCCGGATCCCGGCCCGGCCGGCCTCCTCCAGGACGGTGAAGGTGGAGAGGCTGTTGCCCGCGAAGACCTCAAGCGCGGTGTTGCGCGCGGGAGTCGGGATCGCCGCCAGATGGATGACCGCGTCGGCGCCCTCCAGAGCCGCCTGCACGGTCTTCGCATCGGCGGCGTCACCGGTCACGACCAGGCGCGCCGCGAGATCGCCGGGATCATCGAGGACCAGGGCGTTCGCCTCGATCCCGCGCTCGGCGAGCAGCGCGAGGACCGCTCGCCCGATCCGCCCGGCGGCCCCGGTGACCATCGCTCTGACGACCATCCAGTCACTCCCCTGCGTCGGTTCTTCTACTCGTAGGCGCGCACGGCGACGACGTGCGCCGACGCCGCCCCGTTGGTGGCTTCGACGACGACCCGGATCGCCGATGTGGTGAGCGGCTCCGCCGGCGTGTGTGCCGCGCGTCGCCGCCGATTCTGCGCCACACGGGCGATAACGCGCCAGTTGCCGTCAGCCTCCAGTGCCTCGACGCGGTAGTCGCGAAGGAGGGTGGGGAGGGTGTCGAAGGGCGTGCGGTGGTGGTGCAGGTTGATCAGGTCCTCGTTGACGTCGTCGTCGGCTATGACCTCGATCCGGCTCAGGGCGACCGGTTCGGGCCAGGTCAACTCGAGCCAGGGGGAGGGGGCGTCCGCCAGTGGTGCGGAGACCCACATGTGCGGTCCCGCGTACGGGCGGGCATAGCCGTCGGTGACCTTGGCGGGGGAGTAGGCCGCGGTCTCTCCCGCGCGGAAGCAGAATGTGCGGCGCAGCAGACCCGTGTCCGTCCACTCGCGCAGCAACTGCGGTGATTCGTCCGACGGACGCGGCGGGACGTGAGTGAAGCACAGAACGCCGGGAGTCGGTCGGTCGGAGCGGTGCAGGGCGAGGGCATCGTTGGCGCGGACGACCAGGAAGGCGTTGCGCGGGGTTTCGGGAGACCAGTCCAGGCCCGTCTTGAGCCACTGACGGGCACCGGCGGTGACGGGAAGGGTGGTGGAGCTGACGAGGCGGCGCGGGACGTAGTTCTGGCCGAGTTCGGTGTCGTACAGATCGATCACGATCTCGGTGTCGCGGTCGGCGTCGACGAGCAGTTCCACCCCGGAGAGGTCCGGGTCCGCGGGGAGGACGAGTCCGGCGTCCGCCGTGAGCGGCCATCGCTCGTCGGGCTCCTCGACTGCCAAGCCCTTCAAGGTGGATGAGGCCGTGGCCGTCGCCCGCAGGGCCAGGTCGTCCGGGTCCGTCGAGGCGAGGCCGATGAGCGAGGCATCCTGGCGCAGCAGCGCCCTGTGCAGCTCGGGTACGGGGAGTTCGCGCGGGGTGACATCCCCGGTGGCGCAGAGTGCCGCCGCCGTGCCGGCCGCCTGGCCGATCGTGGCACAGGTCGCCATGACCCGGGTCGAGCCGAAGGCGACATGGCTGGCGGAGATGTTGCGCCCGGCGAAGAGCAGGTTCTCGGTGTTCACCGAGTAGAGGCTGCGGTACGGGATGTGGTAAATGCCGTCCGCGTAGAGCTGTCTGGCGCCTGCCTCGGTGGCGAACATGCCCTGCGGCGGATGCAGGTCGATCGACCAGCCGCCGAAGGCGACCCGGTCGGCGAACTCGGTCTGGCCGAGGATGTCGCCCTGGTGCAGGACGTAGTCGCCGAGGAAGCGCCGGTACTCCCGTTTGCCGGGGACCGAGCCCACCCACTCCAGGGTCATGTTCGCCGCGTCGAACTCGCCGGAGTTCTTGATGTGGTCCCAGATGCCGTGGATCACCGACCACAGCTCGTCGCGGATGCGTTCGTTGTCGTGGACGGTGTCGAGCTCGCCGCCGAACTCGATCCACCAGTACGCGCAGCCGTTGTCGCCCGCCTTGATGATGCGGCGCTGCGGGATGGAGGTCTGGGTGATGTCCTTGGCGAAGTTCGGCGGCACGAACTTGACGGGGTGACCGGCATCCTTCGTATAGAAGAGCAGGGTCGAGCCCAGGGTGATGTCGTCGGCCGTCTCCGGAGCCCATGCCTCGTCGTACTCGGCGCGGGATTCCCGGCCGATGCGGTGGTGGGCGCCCGCCAGGTGGCCGATCAGGCCGTCTCCTGTGCAGTCGAGGAAGAGGGAGCTCTCGAAACGTATCCGCCGCTCCGAGCCCATCATCCAGCCGGTGACCGAGGTGATCCGCCGGGCCTCGTCCGGACCTTCGGCGTCGACCTCGCGCACGTCGGTGTTGAGGTAGAGCGTGATGCCGGGCTCGGCGCGCACGGCGTCCAGGACCACGGCATCCCAGTAGTAGGGGTTCCCGTCCGGGTTGCGGAACTGGTTCTCCACGAGCAACTCGCCCATGATGCCGCCCTCACGGGCATGGTGATTCTTGCCGTGGCCGGTCGCGCCGCACACCCATACCCGGACCTCGCTGCTCGCGTTGCCACCGAGCACCGGCCTGTTGTTGATCAGCGCGACGCTCCGGCCGAGCCGGGCCGCGGCGATCGCCGCGCAGACCCCGGCCAGGCCGCCGCCGACGACGGTGATGTCGTGCCGTGCGGTTTCATTCCTCATGTCGTACGTCACTTACTTCCAGTCGGGATTGGCGGCGAGACCGTAGTAGATGCGCGGGGCACCGTCGAGGGTGAGGGTGACCTTGCCGCCGGAGGCTTTCAGGGTGCGCTCCTGGCCGATGCAGTTCAGCTCCCGCACCGTGCCCTTGACCGTCCCCGAGTGGGCGACGACCGCGGTCTTGGTCGTCCAGGTGTCGATCCAGGGCTCCGGCGACGCGTACCAAGGATCCTCGCCGTGATCGGAGTTGAGTGTGTAGCCGTCCTTGCGGCTCCAGATGATCGACACCGGTCCGCCGGGAGTGGTGAAGAGGAGCCCCTTGATGTCCTGGTCCGCGAAGGCGAGATGCCGGACGAACTCGGCCTCGTCCAGGACCCGGGCGGCGGTCGCGAAGGCGAGGAGCGAGGGCTTGGCGCTGGTGTCGCGGTTCATCAGGCCGTAGTGGTACTCGGGGTTGGCCGGGTCGGCCTCCTGGGGGTGGTGGATCGTCGAGTCGTGCAGCTGGTACCAGTTGACGGCGCGTACCTTCTCGGACTTGGCGAGAGCGAGCGTGAGCAGCGTGTTCTCGGCGGCGTGCCGGTAGGTGTCGCTCCACCACGCGTTGGGCCGGGTCGGTGCGTACGCCTCGGTGAGCCACAGCTCCTTGTCGCCGCCGTACTCCTCCAGTACCTGGTTCGCCTTGCGCAGCGCGCCGAGGAAGTTCCAGTACGAGCCGGACGACCCCAGCGTCCACTCCTCGGGCGGCGGGGCGAAGTCGGGCGTGAAGTTGCCGCGACCGGGGTGGAAGGCGAAGGCGTCGATGAGGTCCCAGCCGCCCGCGTCATGGAAGTTCTTGGTCCATACGTAGTCCATGCCGCCGAGGCCGGCGTTCATGACCTTCATCCGCGAGCCCGCCGCGTCGAGGCGCGTGGTGACCTGGCGCAGACCGTCCCGGACGTAGGCGTCGGCGCCGCGGCCCGACATCCAGGGCTGGTTGACCTCGTTGCTCACCTCGAAGTACGTGGCCTCGGCGTCCAGGGCCTTGGCGACATTCGTGTCGGCCCAGGCCGCGATCTGCTCCGGACTACCGCCCACGGGGATGCCGCTCAGCTCCACGTTGTGCCCGATGCCGTTCGCGTCCAGGGTCGCGGTGTCGATGCCCGGGGCGCCCGCGTAGGCGATGCGGATCCACTTGATGCCGAGCGTCTTGACCAGCCCGAGCACGGCGTCCTTGCCGGGCTTGAGCAACCAGGGGTAGTTGGCGAGGCCGAACATCGACTCCTTGCCCGCCCTGTACGTGAACTCCGGGAGCACGCTCAGATTCGTGCGGGCCAGCGCCTTGTCACTGCCGCTGACCGCCTCCACCTCGGTGAACACGATGTTCTGCGAGGGCGAGGTGAGCGGAAAGGAGGCGTTCCAGGCGGCGCCCGCCGCGAGGCTCCTGCAGAGAGTTCCACCGGCTATCTTCTTGCCGCCGAAGTCCCGCGCCCACCAGGTGAGGGTCACCGTCCTGGCCGCGGCGGAGCCGTTGACGACCTGTGCCTTGAGCGTCATCGTCTGCCCGGCCGCCTTGTAGAGGTTGAACGGCTGGTCGGTCCACACCTCCACGCCGAGGGGCTTCTTGGCGGCGATCGCTCCCGCACCGCGCGGCCGCAGATCACCGAGGACCAGATCGGCCTCGGTGACCGCGGTGCCCGCGCCGGTCGAGGTGCCGGGGGCGTGGACCCATGTGGCGTTCGTGTTCGCGGGGTTGGTGGACGGGAGGCAGATGAAGCCCTTCGATCCCGCCCACGTCTCCACGTACGCGCCGCCCGCGTTCACCTCGTACGGAATGCCGCCCCGGGCGTCCCGCTCCCAGACGGTCAGCGCTTCGTACGACTCCGCCGCGCTCGCCCCGTACACCGTGCGGGAGAACATGAAGCCGGCCGGTGTGAGCGTGCTGGAGCCGCCGACCTCCCACTTCATGTGTGCCTTGTGAGAGGTGACGTCGAAGGTGCCGCGCACCGTGACTCCGGACACGCCGCTCGCCATCGTGTACGTGACCTGAATCGCGGGCCGCCCGTCGGGGAGCGTGATCCGGGCAGGCGTACCGCCGAAGGTGCGCTGCTGGCCGAGCGCGGTGTCCTTGATCATGAAGTGGTTGAGCAGGATGCGGTCGGCGCCCGCACCGTCCTGCACGAGGACGCTGCCGTCGCTACGGCCGACCAGGGTGATGCCGTCGGCCTCGATGGTGACCGGGTCCGCGGCGTATGCGGGAACGGTCGGCAGCAGCGCGGCGCCGGTGGCGACGGCCGTGCCCTGGATGAATCTGCGGCGGGCGACTGACATGGAGGTGCCCTTCTCTTGGTCGGGGTGTTCCGGATGCTTCGAAGATTCCGAAGCAGAGGGTGTGGTGGGGCAGTTGATGGCTCGGCCGTCGGCTCCGGTGGAAGTCAGCCCTTGACTCCGGTGAAGCCGAGCCCGGCGACGATGTACTTCTGGCAGACGACGAAGACGAGCACCGGCGGGGCGACGGCGAGCACCATCGCGGCGATCAGCTGGTCCTGCGGAGCCTGCGTGGCGAGCTGGGCGAGAGCGACGCTGATCGGCTGCTTCTCGGGGTCGGTGATGGCCACCAGTGGCCAGATGAAGTCCTTCCAGGAGTGCATCACCGCGAGCAGACTGATCACGGCGAGCACCGGCTTGCTCATGGGCAGGACGATTTTGGTGAGCAGCTGCCAGGTACTCGCCCCGTCGACCCGCGCCGCGTCGAACAGCTCCTTCGGCAGGGCGTCGAAGAACTGCTTGGCGAGCAGCACCGTGAAGGCGTTCGTGCCGGCCGGCAGCCAGATAGCCCAGTAGGTGTCGCCCAGGTTGAGGTGGAGGAACGGCACATCGATCACGGTCATGAAGAGGCTGACCATGTTCACCGTGTACGGCACGAACATCGTGGCGAGGATCGCCCCGTAGACGACCTTGCCGAACCTCGGCCTGAGCACCGAAAGGGCGAAGCCCGCCGTGGCCGAGACGAAGAGCTGCACGAACCACGATCCGCCGACCACCAGGACGGTGTTCATCAGATAGCGGCCGACACTCAGATCGGTGTACGCCGTCGAGAAGTTGCCCAGGGCCGGCCGGTCCGGCCAGAGGGCCAGGGGCTGAGTCGTGAGCTCGGTGGGCGGCGAGACCGCGCCCTTGACCATCCAGTACAGCGGTCCGATGCCGATGAGCAGCAGCAGGATCAGGGTGAACACCTGGACGGAGCGCACTGCGGCGCGTACGCCGGGGCGTTGGCGGTCGTTGGTGGAGACGAAGGTGGTGAGCGTGGTCATGACGTGCTCCAGCTGCGGGTGGCCCGCAGATAGACCGCGGAGAGCAGGGCGAGGGCGAGCACCATCAGGAAGGAGAGCGCGGCGGCCTGGCCGTACTCGCCGTCCTGGAAGGCGTACCGGAAGATCAACAGCAGGACCGTGAGGGTGGAGTTCTCGGGTCCGCCGCCGGTGAAGACGTACGGCTCGGTGAAGACCTGCACCGTGTTGATCAGCTGAACAAGTAGCAACAAGCCGATGACAGACCGGAGTTGGGGCAGCATCACATGCCAGATCCGTCGCCAGATACCGGCGCCGTCCACCTCGGCGGCCTCATAGAGTTCGCCGGGGATGCCGACCATTGCCGCGAGGTAGATCAGGACGGCGCCGCCCATGCCCGCCCAGGTGGCCTCCAGGACCAGCGAGAGCATGGCGCTGTCGGAGGACTCCAGCCACGAGTACGGGCCGAGCCCGACTTTGCCGAGGACGTTGTTGAAGAGCCCGCTCCCGGGATCGTAGAACCACTTCCAGAGCAGGATCGCCACGACGGGCGGGATGACCACCGGCAGATACACCAGGAAGCGGTAGACGCCTGCGCCGCGCCGCACCGTCGACATGATCGCGGCCAGGATCAGTGGCGCCGGGAAGCCGATCAGCAGGCCGAGGACCACGAAGAACAGAGTGTTCCCGACGGCGGTGCCGAGCAGCGGATCGTCGAAGAGCGTACGGAAGTTGTCCAGGCCGACCCAGACCGCGGGCTCGACGAGGTTGGTCTTCTGGAAGCTGAGCAGCAGGCTGCGCACGATCGGCCACCAGGCGAAGAGCCCGAAGACCAGCAGCGCGGGGACGAGGAACAGCCAGGCCGTGAACTGTTTGCGGGCGCCGGTGCCACGCCGCCGCTGCGGCAGGGTTCGCGGCACGGGCTCCTTGGACACAGCGGCCGGGCGCCGGGACGGAGTGAGCAGGGCCATGGGCCGGCTACTTCTGGTCCGCGGCGAGCTTGGCATTGACGTCCTTCTCGGCCGAGGCCAGCAGGGCGTCGATGTCTGCGTCGCGCTTGGTGAGCACAGCCTGGACCACCGGGTCGAGCGCGGTGTACAGCTTCTGCGCCTGGTACGGCGGCTCCGGCTTCAGCTTCAGCGTGGAGAGGCCGTCGATGTACGGCTTGAAGTTCTGCAGCTTCACATTGACGTACGGCTTGATCGCGGCGTCGATCTCGGTCTGCCGCTTCTTGTCGAAGACCGGCAGCGTCGGAACGCCCACCGCGGACTTCGGGTCGGCAGAGAGCGCCTTGGCCTGCTCGGCGGCCATGTCGGTGCTGTACTGCGGCTTGGCGTAGGCGAAGGTCAGCCACTCGACGGCGGCTGCCGCATGCTTCTTGTCGGCGGACTTCGGGACCATGTAGATGTCGCCGCCGGTGAGTGTCGCGTCGCCGCCGGACTGCGGCATCGGGGCCGCTCCGAAGGCGTCGGTGTTCTCCATGCCGAACTGCATCTTCGCCAGTCGGTACGTCCCCGGGCTGCCCATGAACATGCCGACCTGCCCGGCCGCGAACTGCTTGATCACGTCGTTCTGATTGTTGAGCAGGGTCTTGCCGAGCGAATCGTCCTTCCAGCGCATGTCCTTGAGCAGCCGCAACCCCTTCTTCGTCGGCTCCCCGGTGAGCGTGGCGGTGTACTTGCCGCCCTGCTCCTTCTCCAGTTCGCCACCGAAGGCGTACGACAGCATCGTCAGCTGCCAGCCGCCCTGGTTGTCCTTGGACTCGTGGACGAAGCCCGCCTTGCCGGTACTGTCGCTGATCTTCTTGGCGGCGGTACGGACTTCCGCCCAGGTGGTCGGCGGCCTGTCGGGGTCGAGGCCGGCCTTCTCGAAGAGCTCGCGGTTGTAGACCAGGCCCTGGGCGTAAGGATTCTGCGGTACGCCGTACACGTCGCCGGCGCTGTCGGTCAGCGGCTGGAGGACCTGAGGGTTGAACTCCTTGAAGTGCTCCCACTCCTTGAGCTGCCCGGTGATCGGCTGCACCTGCTTCTGCTGGATGAGCCGCTGCGGCTCGGTCAGCGGCACCTTGATGACGTCCTCGACATTGCCGCCGGACAGCTTCGCGGAGAACGTCAGCGGGTCGAAGACCGTGGTCGAACCCTTGACCTTGATGCCCGGGTTGGCCTTCTCGAAGTCGGCCACCTGCTTCTTGAACAGGGCGAGCCCCGGCTTGTCGGTGGCCGGCGGCATGCCCTGCACCCGCAGTACGAGATCGCCGTCCCCGCCGGCGCTGCTCGGGGTGAGGGAGGAACAGCCCGCGAGGGTCGCGGTCAGCGCCATGCAGCCAAGTATGGCCGCAAAGCGGGAGTTTCTGGGCATAACGGCTCCAAGAAGGGCAGGAGTGGTCTCGGTGCGGTGTAGTGCGGTGCTTTGCTCGTTGTGGTGGTGTGCGCCGTGGATCAGTGGGCGGGTGCGGGGCCCGTCGAGGCGCGGGGGATCAGGCGGGAGCCGATCTCCACGAACGGGGAAGTGACTTCAAGTCCTTTTCCAGTGCGGCCTGTTGTGCTCGCGATCGTCTCGATCAAGAGGTCCCCCGCGCGCGTGGCGATCTCTTCGGGGTCGATCCTGATCGTGGTGAGGCTGGGGGTGGAGACGGAGGCGAGCAGCGTGTCGTCGATGCCGATGACGCTGACGTCGCGCGGCACGCTCATGCCGAGGTTGGCCATCTGGTGCAGCACGCCGAGGGCGACCAGGTCGTTGTGGGCGATCACGGCCGTCGCTTCGTGGGCGGCGACGAGGGTGGCGGCGTGCACACCCGTCTCGAACCGCGGCTCGTACGGGCCGAGCTCGGACAGGGAGAGGTCGAGCGCTTCGAAGGACTCCTGGATGGACTTGCCGCGGCTCAGCTCGGCGCGGGACGCGTTGATGAAGACGCAGCGCCGATGGCCGTACGCCTTCAACTGCTCGGCGGCCTGCGCGATGCCGGCGGACAGTGAGATCCGGACCTCGGGGATGCCCGGCACATGACGGTTCACCACCACCAGCGGCATCCGGCCCGCGAGTTCATGGAGCCGGTCCTCGGTGAGGGTGGAGGCCCACAGGATCAGGCCGTCGACCCGCTTCGATACGGCCGCGATGGCGGCCAGCTCGTCCGCCTCGCGCTCGTCGCTGTCGGCGACCAGGACCGTGTAGCCCAGGTGCCGGGCGCGGGCCTGCATCGCCTTGATGATCGGCGGGAAAAACGGGTTGGCGATGTCCGGGACGATCAGGCCGAGCGTTCCGGTGCCGCCGCCGCGCAGTGAACGGGCCGCCGGGTTGGGGGAGTAGCCGAGCTTGGCCGCGGCGTCGAGGATGCGCTGCCGCGTCGTCGGCTGCACCTGGTCGGGTGCGGTGAACGCACGGGACACCGTCGACACCGAGACGCCCGCGGCGCTCGCCACCTCCCGGATCGTTACTGCCACGAACGGCCTCCTCGTCGTCTTGAGCCGGGGGACCCCGGTCGCCTCGCATCTGGACCCTGCGAATGCGGTTGATGCTTGCGAACGTTCCCAGGGCGTGTCAAGACGTGTGTCAGGAGTATTTCATCGAGGGAAACCTTCTGCATGCACGGGTCTTGCGCTTCGGCTCGACTGCTGCCGATGATGTGTTCTCAAGAACGGCACTGAAATTGCGGGAACGTTTTCATAGAGGAGTGGAATGAAGATCACCGGCCTGGAAGTGCTGACTCTCCCCGACCACGGCGACAGCATGATGCTGGTCGTGGTCGACACCGACGAGGGCATCCACGGCCTGGGCGAGGTCGGCATCAGGTCGCGCCAACGGGCGGTCGCGGGCGGTCTCGAGCACCTCGCTGAGCTGATCGTCGGCGAGGACCCGCGACGGATCGAGCACCTCTGGCAGGTCATGTTCCGTCGCGGGTTCTTCCCCGCCGACCGCATACTCGGCGCCGCCATCGCAGCGGTGGACGTGGCCCTTTGGGACATCCGCGGCAAGGCGCTCGGCGTACCGGTGCATGAGCTCCTCGGCGGCCGGGTGCGTGATCATGTACCCGCCTATGTGCATGTCGGCGACGGCTACCACGACCGCGCGTGGTTCCTGGACCGCTGCCGCGACCTGGTCACCGAGGGCTGGCGCCATCTGCGGTTCGCCTCGCCGCACGACGCCGACGGCACGCTCGACGCCCGCCGCTGCCTGCGCGACTCGGTCGACCTCTTCCACCAGGTGCGGGATGCGGTCGGCGACGAGGTGGAGCTGATCCTCGACGTCCATACGCGCCTGGATCCGCCGGAGGCGCTGACCCTGTGCCGGGAGATCGAGGCGGCCCGCCCGTACTTCGTCGAGGACCCACTGCGCTGTGAGAACCCGGACAGCTACCGCATGCTGCGGGCCCGCACCGGCGTACCACTGGCCGCAGGTGAGCAGTACGGCTCCAAATGGGAGTTCAGGACACTCATCGAGGACGACCTCATCGATTACGCGCGCGTGGATGTCGGCGTGGCCGCGGGCCTGACCGAGGCGAAGAAGATCGCGGCGATGGCGGAGACTCACCACATCAAACTCGCCACCCACAACCCGCTCGGCCCGGTCACTGCCGCCTCCTCGCTCCAACTCAACCTGGCCTGCCCCAATGTGGCGATCCAGGAGCACCAGACCGACCCCGATCCGGCCATCGCCGCCCTCTTCACCGCGCGGCCGACGATCCTGCCGGGTCGGGTGGAGCTGAGCGAACTCCCCGGCATCGGCGTCGACATCGACCGGGAGGCGGCGCGCCGGTACCAGGCCGCGGCGGCCGAGCGCCCGCACTTGCGCACGGCGGACGGGGCGTTCACCAACTGGTAGCCGCGCAGGGCCGGTCGGCGATCGGTCCCGCCCCCGCGGAATCGAGGGCCGCGTACAACCCTTGTGTCCCATCCGGTACCGAACAGGACGCCGGACAAGGAGCGGGCCCCTTCCGGTTTTTGGCTGGGAAGCCGCACACCATGACAACGGGACATGCGCATCACCGTCCCGGCGGGCCCACGGCCCGCGTCCGCACACTGAGCACGAATTTCCGACTCCAGGAAGTGAGGCGAGTTCCGTCGTGTCGTTCAGAGGAGCCGCGAGACCAGTCGAACTGGGCCTTGTCGGCGTAGCGTTCATGGGCGTGCTGGTAGGCGCGTCAGCGACGCCGGCCGGCAGCCAGGAACGCGAGAAGCTGCAGGTGACGGCCGTGTCGTCGCGGCCCGGCGTGGTGTCGGGAGACGACGCCCTGATACGTGTCGAGGTGCCCGCCCCCATAGCGGCCGACACGGTCCGGGTCGAGGTGGACGGCCGGGACGTGACCTCGAGCTTCCGGCCCTCCGGTGAAAACGCGCTGATGGGCGTGGTGAAGGAGCTGTCCAAGGGCGACAACAGGCTCACGGCCAGGGCTCAGGGCGCGGACTCCGGACAGCTGACCCTGAAGAACCACCCCATCACGGGGCCGGTGTTCGCCGGGCCGCACGAGCAGCCGTTCGTCTGTGACACCGCCGAGTTCAAGACGGTCACCGGCGGCACCCTCGGGCAGCCGATCGACAAGGACTGCTCGGTCAAGACCCGCGTCGATTACATGTATCGCACCACGGCCGGCAAGTTCGTTCCGTTGCCCGACACGAACGACCGTCCCGCCGACCTGGCGACCGCCACGACGAGCGCGGGCACGAAGGTGCCGTACATCGTCCGCGTCGAGACCGGCACCATCAACCGCGGCATCTACGAGACGGCCATCCTGCACGACCCGATGTCCGGCACCCCCGACCCGCTGCAGCGTGGGCCGGGCTGGAACGGGCGCCTCGTGTACGGCTTCGGCGGGGGCTGTAACGGCGGCTGGTACGTCCAGGGCCGCAACACCGTCGGCATCATGAACGACACGTATCTGAGCAAGGGCTACGGCGTCGCATCGTCCACGCTGAACGTCTTCGGCAACAACTGCAACGACCTGCTGGCCGCCGAGACCATGAGCATGGTCAAGGAACGCTTCGTGGAGACGTACGGCGACCCGGCCTTCACCATCGGAAACGGCTGCTCCGGCGGCTCGTACCAGACCCACCAGATCGCCGACAACTACCCGGGCCTGCTGGACGGCATCCTCTCCGGCTGCAGCTTCCCCGACGTCGGCTTCGGGACGATTCAGACGCTCAGCGACGCCCAGCTCCTGAACCACTACTTCAAGGATGTCGCGCCGGACGCGTTCACCAAGGAGCAGCAGAGGGCGGTCTCCGGGTTCGGCAAGTGGGAGAGCATCGGCAGCCTGGCCCGCGCAGGCGGCCGTATCGACCCCACGGTGTTCTGCCCGCCCCAGCTGCCCGAGGGACAGCGCTACGACCCCGACACCAACCCGGACGGTGCCCGCTGTGACGTCTACAGCCACACCGTGAACGTCTACGGCGAGGTACCGGAGACCGGAAAGGCGCGCAGGCCGCTCGACAACACCGGTATCCAGTACGGACTTGAGGCCCTGAACAAGGGGACCATCGACATGGACCAGTTCATCGACCTGAACCGGCGCATCGGTGGCCTCGACGACGACGCCAAGCCCGCCGCGGAGCGCACCGTCGCCGATCTCAAGGCGGTACGGACGGCCTACCGCACGGGCCGCATGCTGAACGGCGGTGGCGGCCTCGCCGACGTTCCGATCATCGACTACCGCGACTACACGGACGACGCGTCGGCCGGCGACATGCACATGCGGTTCCACTCCTTCTCCACCCGGGCGCGCTTGGACAAGGCCAACGGGACCCACGCCAACCAGGTCATGCTCACCCGCGCCAACGGGCACGGATTCACTCTCGCCGGGATGCTGTCCGACATGGACCGGTGGCTCACCGGCATCAAGGGAGACTCCGGCAACGACGCCCCTATCGAGAAGATCGTCCGCCACCGGCCGCAGGGTCTCACGGACGCCTGCTGGACCCGTGGCATCGGTGCGAAGAAGATCGCGGAGCCCCAGGTCGAGGGCATCGACAACACCGAGTGCAACACCCTCTACCCGGTGTGGACATCGCCGCGGATGGTCGCCGGAGCCGATGTGGCCAACGACATCGTCAAGTGCCGCAAGCGGCCCGTGATCCGCTCCGACTACCGAGTGCCGGTGACCGACGGTCAGTTCCAGGATCTGAAGGCGATCTTCCCGTACGGTGTCTGCGACTGGTCCAGGCCTGGGGCGGGTCAGCAGGACCTCGCCGGTACATGGCTCTCCTTCGACCGGGAATGACAGGATCGCGGCAGGTGAGCCGGGACTGGGGGCAGTGCGACCTCCCGCTTTGGTGCGAGTGGTGGTGAGTTCTCGCGTTCGCCCAGGTCGGCACCTGTTTCCGGGCCGCTGAAGCGTCGTCCCCCTCTCGTCCCCTCCTTGCCGTCAGGGGGAGGGACTCCGGCCGCACCAAGTGAGCAGCGTGCGTAGCTGCGGCAGGGTGGGCGAAGGCGGCCAGCAGGTTCTTCGTCTGCTGGTGGTACACGGCGCATTGCCCTGATGGCCAGCCAGAACGGCGGCTTCTGAGCCATGCTGTGCGGCGATGGTCCGGGAATGGCCCGGATCTTGATCCGCTGGCGAAGAGGCCGCCGGCCCTTCTGCTGGGGTGCTGTCCGTGGTGCCTGCACAGTGTGGGCGGCTGGTGATAAGCGTGTGAGAGGTCACGAACCCCCGTCGGCTTGTGCCGACGGGGTTCTGCATGCGGTGTTCCACGACACGACGAAGCCCCGCCATGCTCCTCTTGGCGGGGCTTCGTCGTGTGCGGCACGGGAGCAGCCCTGGGCTCCTTGTTCGTCACCCGCTTTGCTCTGCCGTACTGCCCTGCGGCTAGTTTGTGTGCAGGACAGGTACGCAGGCCCGTGGTGGCAGAGGTGCACGGGGGACGGGAGGTCGGGAAGAGTGTCGCTGCGCGGAGGTGATCCAGCAGAGATCGGCGGTTATCCGCTTGAGGCGCGGCTCGGCTCGGGTGGTATGGGCACGGTCTTTCTGGCCCGTACGAGTTCGGGGCGACCTGTCGCGATCAAACTGATCCACCAGCAGTTCGCGGGGGACGACGAGTTCCGCATCCGTTTCCGGCAGGAGGTGGCAGCGGCGAGGAGGGTGAGCGGCGCGTTCACCGCCGCCGTGGTCGACGCTGCTCCTGAGGCCGAGCAGCCGTGGATGGCGACGACCTATATCGAGGGGCACACGCTCGCCCAGCACATCGCGACGAAGGGCCCGCTGAACGGAGCGGAGCTGAGGAGGCTCGCCATCGGGCTGGCGGAGGCGCTGCGCGACATCCACCGGGTGGGGGTCGTCCACCGTGACCTGAAGCCCTCGAATGTCGTGCTCTCGCCCGAGGGCCCACGCGTCATCGACTTCGGCATTTCGCGCGCCGTGGACCAGCAGACGCTGACGATGACAGGACGGGTCATCGGTACGCCGCCCTTCATGTCGCCGGAGCAGTTGCAGGCGCCGCGTGGTGTGGGGCCGCGGTCCGATGTCTTCTCCCTGGGAACGCTGCTGGTGTACGCAGCGACGGGCCACGGGCCCTTCGACGCGGACAGCCCATACATGACGGCGTATCAGGTGGTGCACGAGGAGCCGTCGCTGGGTGCCGTGCCGGTGGCTTTGCGCGCGGTCGTCGAGTCGTGCCTGGACAAGGAGCCCAAGGGGCGCCCCTCGGCGGACGAACTCCTCGTGCTGCTGCGGGACCTGCCTGCCGACCTCGGCGGGACCGACGCGAACGGGGCTGGCGCGGGCCGAACCCGCGACATGATCACCCAGCATCACTTCGCGATGCGGGCCACCCCGGCGCCGACTGCCCCGACCACCGCCCCGGCCGGTCCCGATACAGGAAGCACTGGCACCCCCATCGGCCGCCGTCTGCGTGGCCGATGGCGTCCCGTGCTCGCGGCCGCGGTCGCGGTGGCAGCGATCGGCGGGGGAGTCACCGCGCTGAAGACGGGCGGCTTTGGGGGAAACAGCGGCGGCGACCAGGGCACCAGCGTTGCGGCGCCGGGTGCCGCACTTCCGGACGGCTTCGGACCGTGGCGCAAGACTGTGCTGGGCGGTAGCGAGGACATCCCCGACGAGCTGCGTTGCGTCGCGCGCGGCGACGCGCTGTTCTGCGGGGGCGGCGGTGTTGTAGCGACCCGTATCAGGGCCTTGGACGGCTCGCGGGTGTGGACGGCGAAGAGTCCGGGCGTCCCCGTCCAGGGCATGCACCTGGTGGGCGCCACCGACGACACGGTGCTCGGTTACCGCTTCGCAGCCCAGGACGCCCCGCAGGACCCTCCCAGTGAGGTGGTGGCCATCGACGCGAACAATGGCCGGGAGCTGTGGTCCGTGCCGTCCGGCGCCCAGTCGAAGGCCGTCACGGGTCGGACTCAGGACGCCATTGTGGTCGGCTCCGCCGTTGTGACGGTCGACGCTTCCAACTCCCGCTTCGAGGCCCGGGACGCGCACAGCGGTAGGGTTGCGTGGAAGACGCCGTTCCCCCCGGGCACCCAGTGCGGTCCCGTCCCGGTGGGCCCGCAGCTCTTCGCGATGTGTGCGACGGATGTGGAGGTGGATGCCTCAGAGGTGCGCCACCCCACCCTGTACACGGTCGACCGCGCCTCGGGGACACTGGGCAGGCCCATCGCGGTCAACGGCCCCGCCGTGCCGATGGGCGTCGCAAACGGCAGGCTCGTACTCCTTCAGGGACACATGGAGGGAACGGCGCTGGCCGGCTACGACGGGGTGGCGCGGGTCGACCCGGCCTCGCGGAAGGTCACGTACTCCCGACTGGCCAAGACATACGCGGGGACGCCCGGCATGGCGGACGGCACCCTCTACGTGAGCAGGCAGACCGGTCTCGTCACGGCGCTCGACCCCACGACCGGCCGGAAGAAGTGGTCCCGGCAGATGGGCGTGGAGGGCGCGTCGGGTCCCGTGGCAGGAGCCGGCGCGCTGTATTTCAGCTCGGCCACCGGCCGGGTGGTCGCGCTGTCGTCGTACGATGGCAAACCCCTGTGGACAACAGACCCGCAGGCCGATGGTTTGACGGGCGAGCAGGGCGCAAGCCCGCGCGTGACCGTCGCGGGGCGCGCAGTGATCGTGGCCGCGGCCAAGAACACTCTCTTCGCCTTCGACGCGCAGAAGCCGCCGAAGTCGGGCTGACCCGGGCGGCACCGGACGCCGGCCGCTTTCCACCGCTTCGCCGAGGTGTTCGCGCGCACCCCTGACACGGAATTCCGGGACTGGATGGCCCAACGGTTCGAAGAAGCGCACGATCCCAGGGTGGACCGGGTCACCGTCGCGGTGATGTCGGCGCTGCTCCACCCAGGACAGACGATCACCGCCTGAACGACAAGACCGGCCAACCCGTCGAGCGACCCCTGATCGCCTACGGTCACTGACCGTGACGTCACCTCTTGGACTCATTCATCCAGGAGTGGGTCCGGCACAGTTCCTGGTCCACGAGTGTGCTCATGGCCTGCCGGGTGTCCTGGCCGCCGTCACTGGTGACGTACACCAAGGCGGTCCGGGTACCGTCTCGGGTGACGCCGCCCCAGGTGCGATAGCCGAGCAGTTCGCCCGGGTGGCCGAAGTAGCTGCCGCCACAGGACAACGGGATCTCGCCCAGACCGAGTCCATACCTCACGCCCAGCTCGGGCGCGGGCTTGGTGGTCGTCATCTCGTCGAGCTGCGCCGGAGCCAGCAGACGGCCGCCGAGTAGTGCGGTGTAGAACCGGCTCAGGTCGTGCGTGGTGCTGATGATCGAGCCGGAGCCGACGGCCATACTCGAATTGAGCTCCGTGACGTCGATGCTGGTGTCGGTGCCGAACACGGCGTAGGCCTGGGCGTGCGGGCCCAGGATGGACGGGAAGGCGCCGGGCGTACTGGTGTGCCTCAGGCCCAGCGGGCGGATGATCCGGTCCTTCACCTCCTGTGCCCAACTCCGGCCGGTGACCTCGTGGATGATCATCGCGGCGAGAATGTAGTTGGTGTTGGAGTACGACCAGCCGGCGCCCGGGGAGAAGTGGGGAGGGTGCTGCATCGCCAGCCCCACCAACTCCGCGGGGCTGTAGGTGCGGAACCGCTCGGCCCGATAGCCGTCCGCGCTGTTCAACGCGGGTATCTCCGGCAGGACGTCACGGATGCCGCTGGTGTGCTGCAGCAGCTGCCGCACGGTGATCCGACTGCCGTCGTTGTCGTTGCCCTGGACCACTCCCGGCAGCCACTGCTCGACGGTGTCCTCCAGGGACATTCGCCCCTCGCTGACGAGTTGCAGCACGACCGTGGCGGTGAAGGTCTTGGTGGCGCTGCCGATCCGGAACCTGCCGTTCCGTGGTATCGGCTTCCTGGTGCCCATCTCGGCCGTCCCGGCGCGCGCACTGTCACGTGTGTCCGGTGACGTCACCTCGGCGAACACACCGACGGCCCCGGTGTCGTGGATCGCGTCCACCTGCTGCTGGAGCGGATCGGCCTGCTGCGGCTTCGCTGCCGCCGGCCCGGCCGATGCGGTGAGGAGGACCGCGGCCAGGCTGGTCAGGACGAGCAGGCCCCGCCGGCGCCTTCCTAAGACATGCATGGTGAAATCCCTTTCCTGTTCGGGTTGCCTGCGCGCTCAGGGACCGCTCAGGCTGTGGCCCGCGGCTGCTTCGCCCCCGGAGCCGGTGGTCGGCGACCATCCCACCAGCGGAGGGGGGATCGGCCCATCCGGCTTTCCCCCTGACGTGCCGATGCGCTCTCCTCAGGGCGGTGCCGGGGGTTACCCCCCGGCCGCGTTCCATGCGTCAGGGACTCTCAAGGGCCCACCGCCCGGGATCATGGTTCAATTCCGTACGTGAACTCACCATTGGTTCTTGGCGGATTCGAGTAGGGCCTGGTGGAGCCTCTCGGCCCATCGGATCCCCCGCCCACGTCCGACAGCGGCACGGGCGGCGTGTCCCGGCGCGCACTCCTCATCGGCGGCCTTGCCGCCGCGACCGCCGCTACGGCCGTCGGGGCCGCGTTCGTCCTGCGCGAGAAGGACGACGGGTCCGTCTCGTCGTCGCAGTTCGCGCTGGCCTCACCGGAGACCGCCTCGCCCTCGTGGACGAGGACGACCTGGGCGCGCACGCCCTGCCGGGTCAGCTCCCGCGAGTACCGCTCGATGGTTGGTAGTTCGTCGTGGAATTCGACATTCCGGATCATGGCGGCGTTGATGGCGCTGGGGGTGTCCTTGGTGACCAGGCCGATGAAACCGATCCGCTGCCCGTTCGGCAGGGTCTTGACGGTGTACGGCTTCAACAGCGGGGTCGTACTGCCGCGTTCGGTCACGTCGGCGGCGAGATAGGCGAAGTCCGCGCCGTCGTACGGCGCGTCGGGGAAACGCAGCCGTCCTCCGGATGGCAGCCGCCGTCGACCATCCGCCGGAGTTCGGCGGGGCCCTCGTCGAACTCGTGGTTGCCGACGGAGGTGATGCCGAGGCCGAGCTCTTCGAGTGCGTCGACCGTCGGCTCGTCGTGAAAGAGCGCGGAGAGCAGCGGGCTGCCGCCGATCATGTCGCCGGCGCCGACGGTGAGGGTGTTGGGACGGCCTGCGCGGGCCTCGTCGAGGAGCGTGGCCATCTGGGCGAGCCCGCCGGCCTGGATCGCCGGGCCGCGGTGGGTGATGCGTCCGGCCGCGCCGTCCACGGGGAGGAGGTTGCCGTGCAGGTCGTTGAGAGCGAGCAGTTGGACAGGGGTGCGGGCGCGTGGCGCGGAGTCCGCCGCCGCGTGGTCGGGTCGGACGACTGCGGGCCCGGCCAGGAGCAGGGGGACGAGGGCGAGCGCGGGTACCCCGCGCCGCACGAAGCGGTTGATCACGACGGTGGTTGTACGGGCGGGGAGCGGCACCGGGGCCCTGCCACACCGGCGCCGCGTGGAACATCACCACAGAAACGATCGTTCGGCTCGCCCGGATGGCGGTCGGTGCAGCCTGCGCCAGGAGGCCCGCCCGTACGGCTCTGATAGGTTCCAGGCCTTGATCCGCCGGTGATGAATTGATTCTGCCGGCAGTGCTGGGGAGGGGGGCTCCGTGGGGTGGGTGCCGTCATGGTTGCGCAAGCCGCTGTTCATAGGGCTGCCGCTCGTGTTGTTGGTCACCGGGGCGGTGCTCTACTTCGGCGTCGACCGTTCGGACAGCAGCGGTCATTCGGTGGCGAACCGGGCGCAGTTGAAGCGTGCCTGTGCCGGGCTCCTGCCGTACGAGGAGCTGCGGGGCCTCGTGCCCGACGACGTTGCGGGCGAGGTGAGCCAGTACGGCACTATGCTCCAGCCCGATCAGGAAAGCCGCTCCCTGGTGAATTGCTCCCTCACCTGGCCGGGGCATGGGTCGGTGCGGGTGCGGGCCGTCGCGCTCATCTCCCGGTTGCCGTCGACGGTGCGGGCCGAGGACATCCTGCCCGGCGGTGACGACGAGGGGTACGAGGCGCCCGGAGTCACCGGCAGGGTGGGCGAGGACGGGCGGACGTGGGTCGTCGCCGAGTGCCCCGGCGGGCTCGAGGGCCGGGTCCGCGAGGTGTCCGGGATGTATGTCACAGCCGTTGTCGATCTGCCCGTTCCCGACAAGGGGAAGCCGGCCGGGTATCTCGCGGACTTCCGTACCGCCGTCCAGGTCGCCAACGGAATCGCCGCGGCCCAGAATTGCGGTGGCTCCCCGCTGAAGATGCCTACGAGGGTCATCGACACGTATGTGGCCCATGTCACCAAGGACGCGGACGGGGGCAACATGAGGGTCACAGGGATCGACGTGCCGGGCCTGGGCGTGAAGAAGTGCCGTGGGCTCGGCAAGCGCGCGGGCTTCCCCGGTACGTGGACCGCCAGCGGCGATCTGCAGGACTCACGGCTGCTGAGCGTCTGCGAAGCCACCATCCTGGACCGCGAGGATCCGATAGGCACCGATCCGACTCCACCCGACGGTGCGGTCGTCAATGTCTCGGCGGCGAGTTGGGCCGGGCCGCTCAGCGAGTCCGCCGACGGCGCGTACCACCGTACCGGTGACAGCTTCGCCTTCCGAGAAGGGGCGCGGACAAAGGTCATCCCCCAATCGGAGTCGCACGAACTCGCCCTGTGGGCAGGGTCGGAGTGCGCCGCGGGCACCACGTACCACCGTGTCACCGTCCGCACGGAGCCCTCCGACCTCAGCGAGTACACGCTCAGCGAGGCAGAGCGGACCAAGTTCTCCAAGGACGCCCGCAAGCTGATGGACAGCTATCTCGCCGACCCCGACGGCTGGCCCGGGCAGCAGCGCTGCCATGACACCAAGATCCTTGGAGAGGTGGAGGGATGGCGGTGAGGCGGATCGTCCTGCGGTCGGTCGTCGCTCTGGTCGCAGCGGCCGTTGTCGTCGCCGGGTATCTCCAGGTGCACGGCGACTTCCAGCGCTGGAGCGACGAGTCGGCGCTCGACGGAGCCTGTGACGGCCTGCTCGACCGGAACGCGGTGCGTGGCGTCCTCGGGCCGGGAGCCGTCGAGGTCGAGAACGAAAGAAGCGGTGCGGGCCTGGTGGGCTGCGAGGTGCACGTCTACGGCGGCGGCATCGCCGAAATCCGTGTCCTCGACACCGCACACGTCGGACCGTCCCTGCTGCCCTCCCTCTACGCGGGATCGCCGACCGCGCCCGCCGTGCCGGTGGGTCACGGATGGACGGGGCTCTTCGGGGCCGCCCCCGACCGCTTCGGAGCGGCGGACCCCTTCAGGGCCGACGAGTACAAGAAGGCGACCACGAGCCTGGTCCTCGAGTGCACCGGGGAAAGCAGCGCCAAGGGTCTGTCCGTCACCGTCGAGACAACCCTCGACAAGACACTGGACAACCCGGCCGAACGACCGCAGTTCACCAGGATCGCCACCTCCACGGCGGCCGAGGCCTCGAAGGCCCGGCACTGCGGAGCCAAGCTCGGAAAGCCCATCGGCAGCCTCGGCCTGCCGGTGAACCAGGACGAGTACGAGCCGCTCCGCACGGCCGACGGAACCTGCTCCGGCATCCCCGCCGCACGCGGCGTGGCGATCGCCACCGAGACCGCCCGCGCGGGCGCCCCGCACGAAACATGCCGGCTCGCCGACGCCGACAACAGCACACGCTACGAACTCGAAGCGGACTACGGCCCCTATGCGCAGGAGCGGTTTCTCGGCTACGAGGAGGAGTCCTATGACGACGTACCGAACACCGAGACACCCGCGCACCACCGCGACCCTGACGGCCGGGTGAGCTGGACGACGGCCAAGTGCCGCAGCGGACAGGCCCTGTTCATCCTGCACCCCTCGTTCGAGAGGGCGGAGGAGCGCAAGTACCCGAGAGGCAAGGCGGACCTCGCCTACGAACGTGCCGTACTCAAGGCTTTCGCCGAGCGCTCGGCGAAAGCCCACGGATGCTCCGCCCCGGTCACGCCTTGACTCAGAGCCCGGTGACCTTGGCGCTCGCCGACAGCTCGTAGACCAGGGTGACCGTACGGCGGCTGCCGGGCGGGAGGGCGACGTCCCAGCGGGCGATGCCCTCGGCGTCGACCGCGTCGGGCGCCGGGGAGCAGGAATCCTTGCGCAGGCGTATCTCCACCGCCGAGACCTCGGAGACCGGGATCCGCTCCCGAAGGGCGACGACCCGCTCGCCGTGCTCCCCAGGGGCGGAGAACCGGGACAGGTGCAGCCGGACCGTGCGGGTGACCACGGTCCGCTGGGTGATGGCGGTGGAGTCGCGGGACTCCTCGGCGCGCCGGACCACCCTGTAGTCGTCGCAGCTGCCGAAGGCCAGCTCGACGGGGGCGCCGGGGGCAGTGAAGTCCAGCGTTCCGCGGCCGCTGAATCCGCTGCCGCGGACCAGGTCCACGGGCCCGGCGAGCAGCGCGTGGCCGGACAGGTTGTCGAACCGCACCACCTGGGTGACCAGGGGGGACAACTCCGGTGAGCAGGCGTACTCACTGGGCGCGGCCGTGGTGAACGCCGAGAGCGGCACGCGGTGGGCGCGGCCGTCACCGGGCACCGAGACCGGCGCGGGGGACCTCAGCACCCGCGCCTCGCCGCCGTCGTCCACCCCCGGCAGGCCGAGCACCGGGGCCGGGCCGAGGGCCCCGATCTCCTCCTCGCGCAGCTCGACGTCGACCGTGCGGCGCTCCGCCGCGGAGCGGTCCTTGAGCGTCAGCCGGTCCTCGCCCAGCCGTGGCGGATCGGTGGCCGACGCCGAGCGGGCCGTCGACAGTGTCAGCCGTACGTCCGACCAGTCCTCACCGGTGCGCTGCCAGACCATCGCGTCGGTCTCCAGCGTCAGGGAGTCCCCGTTGAGCACGGCCCGGTAGGCGGGCCGCCACAGCGCACACGGGGTGAGGTGGCTCAGGCGCAGCCCGACCGGCCCGGCGGCCGCGGCCTCCACGGTCAGCTCGACATGGCCGACCAGCTCGGCCGGCTCCTCCTCGGAGAGATGCATGGCCCGCTGGGCTTCCCCGAGTTCTGCGGCGAGGGCTGTCAACCGTGCCTGAACGGTGCGGAGTTGCTCGCCGTGCACGTCGCGCTCGTCGTCCACCCGGTCCAGTTCGCGGGCCCAGCGGGGCCCTTCGGTCTCCCCGGAACCGGCGCCTTCGCCGATCTCCCGCAGCAGATCGGCGGCGAGTCGGCCGAGCAGGTCGAGGCGGGAATGCAGCCGGTCGCGCCGCTGCTCCAGAGCCAACTGCTCCTCTTCGAGGGTGTGCACGTGGTGGCGCAGCGCGGAGTCGTCGTCGGTGGGCGGCAGCGGCCCGCGCGGCGTCCAGCTGCGGACGATCCGTACGTCGAGCACGGTCGCGGGATGATCGGCGGTCAACTCGGCATGGAGGGTCCGGTCGACGGCCAGCGCACTGACCGGCCCGAGACGCAGCCGCTGGACCCCGGCCTCCAGGTCGAGCACGACGGTGCGCTCGACGTGGGCGCGGTCCTCGAGGCACGTGACGGCGGTGACGGGGAGGGCGATCGGCTTCGGGGCCTTGGACATGGCGGGTGTCAGCTCCTGCGGTTGCCGCCGACCAGGGTCTTGCCGGTCGGGATGCGGATCTCGTAGCCGCCGTCGAGAGCGGCGGTGGCGCCTGCGGACAGATCCAGTCGCCAGACGCGGGTGCCCGGCGCATGGCGTTCGGGACCCGTGCCTTCCTCGGGTGCCGTCCAGTCGGCGCGTTCCTCGATCCGGACGTCCGGTTCGGAGGTGACCGGCACCCGCTCGCGGACTTCCACGGTGACGGGCCTCGCGAGCCGGTTGGCCAGCTCCACGTGGACGCGGTGGTCGAGCACGGTGGTGTTGTTGCGCAGGCCCGAGGTCGACTCGTGCAGGTTGGTACGGCGGGTGACCCGGATGCCCTCGGCCGGCCCGAGCCCCACCCGGCGGACACCGCCGGGGGCAAGCGTGGGCAGTGCGGCGGTCAGCAGGTAGTCGTCGTCGACGGTGACCTCCACCGGGCCGGCCAGCAGTGCCTGGTCGGTGGCGTTGGAGAGCACCAACGTCGCGTACACGGTCTGCTCCACGGATGGCACGCAGAGGTACTCGGTACGCAGACCGACCGGGATCTCGCCGACGGTGACGGTGTGCCAGGTGCCGTCCGACGGAATGTCGGCGCGGGCGGTGGCATCGAAGCGGTGGTCGAAGGAACCCGCCGACTCGCGGGGCCGCACGGCCCGTCCGGGCAACGGCAGTGCGGCCACCGCTTTGGCGCGGCGGCGGTACTCGGCTGCCACCGGGTCGGCGGGCGAGCCGGGAAACAGCCGGCCTCTGCGGCCGCCCTGCTCGTCGGGGCCGCACAGGACAAGGGCGGCGTAGTCGAGCTCGGCGCCGCTCGGCTGCGGCGGACCGGCTGCCGGTGCCGGAGGGGGCGGCGGCGCGGCCCGGCCGGGAGCCGCGGGCGCCATGGGGGCGGGGGCACCCGCGAACGACCTGCCGCCGAAGGCTTCCGGGGGAGCGCCGTACACGCCGCCGGGTACCGGGACCGCAGCCGGCGGACCGCCGTAGCCCCGCGGTGCCGGGGGAGGCGGCGGTGGCGGAACGGGACCGGACGCGGAGCCGGCACCGACAGCCGCGGGTGCGGCGGTCGGGGCCGGGCCGGGGCCTGCCGCGTCGTACCCGGAGAACAGGTCGACCAGCCCGGCCGGGGGCTCGCGCCAGCCGGAAGGCGCGGGGGCGGGCTGACTGCGTCCGATCCGGATCGAGCGGAGCCTCGGCAGGTCGGTGCGGCGCCGAAGATCGGCGGTGGCCAGGGCGATGCGCACGCCGGTCCAGTCCTCGCCGGTCCGCTGGGCGACCGAGGCGCGCAGCACCAGACGGCCGCTGCCGTCGCCCTGACGGTGAGTGAGGCGGTAGGCCGGTACCCAGACGGCGCCCGGCACCCCGTATTCCAGTTCCAGCTCCACCTCCGCATCACCGGTGCCGTCAAGGGTCAGGACCGCGCAGACCGTGGTCTGCACGTGCGCCGACGGCGCGTCGGTGGAGGCGCGGGCGAGCCTGTCGGCGGCGACGTCGAGCTCGTGCTCGGCGTCGCGCAGTGCCTCCTCCAGCTCGACGAGGCGGTTGTGCAGCCCCGTCAGCCGCTCGTCGACGAAGCCGGCGAGTTCCAGCCACGCGTCGACCGGGGTGCGGCGGTGCGGGTCATCGCGCCTGCGGGCAGGCGGGACCGGGTGGAGAGCCCTGACCTCCTCGATCAGGCTCAGCTGTCGGTCCCGGCGTCCCTGCGCCGCCGCGTGCGCGTCGCTCAGCCGCTCGACCTCGTGCCGCAACCCGTCGGGTGTGCCCGCGCCGAGCGGCTCGGCCTCGACCTCCACCCGGGCCCCGGTGACGCGCACCCCGGGGGCGCCCACGACCCGGGCCCGCAGCGAGCCCGGGTCCAGCGAGCGGGGAAGTCCCGTCACCCGCACCCGGCCGTCGGTCGGCACGCTGCCCCGGGCCAGGCGTCGGCAGACCGCACCCTGTGCGTACACCACGACCGAATCGAGGGTCGACCCCCACCTCTGTACCGGCTCAGCCGTCATGTGCTCCGCCCCCCGCCGTGTCCATGCTGAGCGAAGCCTACGCCCTCGGCAGCGGTCGGCTCCCGTCACGGAAGACGTCTTGGGTGCTGGTGACGGCGGCGCACTTGCCGGCCGCCCAGCGCAGTGCCATCGCATGGTCCTCGGCGGAGAAGTCGGCCACCGCATCGGCCACCACGAAGGCCTGGATGTCCTGCATCCAGGCGTCGCAGGCGGTCATGAGGACCCCGATGTGGGCGTAGACACCGGTGATGACGATCTGGTCGCGGCCTTGTTCACGCAGCCTTTCCAGGAGATCGGTGCGGACGAAGCCGCTGTACTTCCACTTGGTGAGCACCGTGTCACCCTCGCCGGGCGCGACGGCGTCCGCGATGGCGGCGGCGTACGGGTCGTCCGGCAGGCCCGGACCCCAGAAGTCCTGCTGCAGTCCGCGCTCGTCCGGGCTCTGTCCGCCGGGCTGCGCGGTATAGAGCACCGGTACGCCGATTCGCGTCGCTTCCTTCTTCAACTCCGCTACGTGCGAAAGCAGTTCGGGAATCGGTGAGGACTGGGAGTCGTAGGCCGACAGGAAGTAGTTCTGCAGATCGTGGACGAGGAGCACCGCGCGCGCGGGGTCGACGGTCCACTCGACCCGGTTGGCGGGCAGCTCGTCGGCGACCGGCATGGGGTACGGGGCAATGGCGGGCAGAGCCATGGTGCGGAGATTCCGTTCAGGAGTGCGGGGAAGCCGGGCCAGGTGGCAGGCCCGGGAGGTTTCAGGCGTTCGGGGAGGCGGCGGTTGCGTTGCGGGCCGCGGCGGTCCGCAGGTCCTTCTTGGAGACCTTTCCGACGCCGGTCTGCGGGAACGCGTCCACGAACTCGACCCGGTCCGGCACCTTGTACGCGGCCAGACCCCGTTCTCGTACGAACCGCTTGATGTCCACCGGCTTCAGCGGACCCGCGCCCGGGCGCAGGATCACGTACGCGCAGGTGCGTTCACCCAGATACGGGTCGGGCTCGGCCACCACGTTGGCGTCGTGCACGGACGGGTGGGCGAGGATGTGGTTCTCCACCTCCTCGGCGGCGATCTTCTCGCCACCCCGGTTGATCTGGTCCTTGGCGCGTCCCTCGACGACGATGTGCCCGCTCCGGGTGACCCGGACGACGTCGCCCGTGCGGTAGAAGCCGTCCTCGGTGAACGAGCGGGCGTTGTGCTCCGGTGCCCGCCAGTAGCCGCGGATCGTGTACGGCCCCCGCGTCAGCAGGTGGCCCGTTTCGCCCGGCGCGACCTCGCGGTCCTCGTCGTCGACGACCAGGATCTCGTCGTCCGGCGAGATGGGCCGCCCCTGGGTGGTGACGATCACCTCGACCGGGTCGTCCAGCCGGGTGTAGTTGACCAGCCCCTCGGCCATCCCGAAGACCTGCTGCAGGGTGCAGCCGAGCGCCGGCCGGACCCGCCGCGCCGCCTCCTCGCTGAACTTGGCGCCACCCACCAGCAGGACGTCCAGGCTGCTGAGGTCGTGCGCGGTGGCGGTGGCCGCCTGGGTCCACAGCAGGGCCAGCGGCGGGACCAGCCCGGTGATGGTGACCCCCTCCCGCTCGATCAGCGGGAAGGCCACCTCGGGGGAGGGCTGCGGGCACAGCACCACGCGCCCGCCGGCGTAGAGCGTGCCGAGCGAACCGGGGGAGGAGAGCGGGAAGTTGTGGGCCGCGGGCAGCGCACAGAGGTAGACGCTGTCCTCGTCGACCCCGCAGATCTCGTTGGAACCGCGGAGCGAGTAGATGTAGTCGTCGTGGGTGCGCGGAATCAGCTTCGGTACGCCGGTGCTGCCGCCGGAGAGCTGGAGGAATGCCAGGTCGTCCGGGCGCGGAGCGCCGTATCCGACCGGATCCTCCGCCACGTCGGACAGTGCCTCGAACTCGCCCGGGTCCCCGGCGGCGACGAACACGTGCCGCAGCGCGGCCGCACCGGCGCGGGTGCTCGCCGCCAGCTCGCGGTAGTCGTAGCCGCCGTGTTCCGCCGCGATGACGTATGCGACCGCCTCGGTGAACTCGCAGAAGTACGAGATCTCCGTCTCGCGGTGGGCCGGCAGCGCGAAGACGGGCAGCGCACCGATCCGGAAGAGTGCGAAGACGACCTCGAAGAACTCCGCGACATTGGGCAGTTGCACCACCACGCGGTCGCCCTTGGTGATGTTCCGGGCGAGGAAGCCCGCGGCCAGCCGGTCGGCGCGCCGGTCCAGTTCCGCATAGCTCCATCGGGTTTCCGCGACGGGATCGACCACGGCGATCCGGTCGGGGTGGGCCGCGGCACGTTCCCGGAGCATGGCGCCGAAGGTCTCGCCGCGCCACCAGCCCGCGGCCCGGTACCGTTCGGCGAATTCGGCCGGCCAGGTGGGTGCGTCGTCCAGGTTCACAGCTCGGCCCCCACAGCGCTGAGGAAGGTGCGGAACTTGGCCGCCGTCTCGGCGGTCTCGGCCTCGGGCACGGACGCTGCCACGATGCCGGCGCCCGCGTAGAGGCGCAGCGTGCGTTCCTCGGCCTCGGCGCAGCGGATCGTGACGACCCACTCGCCGTCGCCCCGGGCGTCGCCCCAGCCCACCACTCCGGTGAAGAAGCCGCGGTCGAACGGCTCGGTCTCCGCGATGACCTGACGTGCCGTCGTGGTGGGGGTGCCGCACACGGCGGGGGTCGGATGCAGGGCGCAGGCCAGAGCCAGGGCCGAGGTGTCGGGGTCGGCGAGTGTACCGGTGACCGTGGTGGACAGGTGCCACATGGTGGCGGTGCGGATCAGTGTCGGCCGGGCGGGGACGGTCAGCTCCGTGCAGTGCGGGGCCAGGGCCTGGTGGACGGCGTCCACGACGACGGCGTGCTCGTGCAGGTCCTTCGCGGACTCCAGCAGCGTGGCGGCACGGCGAACGTCCTCGGCGAGGTCGGTGCTGCGCGGGGTGGATCCGGCGAGCGGATTGGCCACCACCTGCTGCCCCTGCCGGGAGACCAGCAGTTCCGGACTGGCGCCGATGAGGGTGCGGCCGGCCCCGGTCGGCAGCGCGAAGGTATAGCCGACGGGGTCGCGGCGGGCCAGGCGCTGGAGCATCGCGGGCAGGTCGAGAGGGGAGCGGGAGGTGAGTTCGAGGGTGCGGGCGAGCACCACCTTGCTGAACTCCCCGCGCCACATGCGCTCCACGGCCGAGGCGACGCCCGCTCCGAAGACCTCGGGTTCGGGCACCGGGCGTATCCGCCAGTCCGCCGAGCCGGAGATGCCGGCGGGCAGGGCGATCAGTGGATCGGAGGCGAGCGGCGGCGCGATGCGCAACGCTGTCGGCACGCTCAGGGCGGCCGGTGCCTCGTGGTCGAACGGGATGGCGCCGATGACCACAGGCGATTCCTGCCCGGCCGCGCCGGCCTCGGCCAGGGTGGCGTTCACCCGCTCTTCCAAGGGCCTCGCGTCGTGCGGTACGGGGCGTGCCGCACCGTGTGCCAGCAGGGTGCGGCCGGGGGTGGCGAGGAAGCGGTCGCCCGGTGCGTAGGCGTCCAGGAGCGAGGTGGCCGCGCCTACGGCGGGGTGGGCCGGATCGGCCGGGGGTACGTGCGTGGCGACCTGGGAAGCCGTCGACACGGTGACTCCATTCTCGATGGTTCCGTCAGCGGGTGGGGGATGAGGTGGGGGAAGGGCTGAGGACGGTTCAGCGCAGGGTCGCGCCGCCGTCGACGCACAGCTCCTGCATGGTGATGTGGCGGGCGCGGTCCGAGGCGAGGAACGCGACGGCGTCGGCGATGTCCTCGGGGGCGGCGATCCGGCCCAGTGGTATGCCGGTGCGGTAGGTCGCCGGGTCCCCGTCGATGACACGCTGCTCGGCGCCGGAATCGGTCCACAGGGCGCGTTGCATCGCCGTGTCGGTGGACCCGGGTGCGACGACGTTGCAACGTACGCCGCTGCGGGCGAGTTCGAGGCCCAGGCATTTGGTGAACATGACGGCCGCCGCCTTCGACGCGGCGTAGGCGGCCATGCCGGTGCGAGGTATCCCGGCGGCGTTGGAACCGACGGTGATGATGCAGCCGTTGCCCCGTTCGGCCATCCGCGGTGCGACGGTCTGCGAGACGTGGAGGACACCGCCGGTGTTCACCGCGAAGGTGTCCGACCAGTCCTCGGCGGAGAGTTCGGTGGCGGGGCCGGTACGCAGGATGCCCGCGACGTTCACCAGGACGTCGACGGGGCCGAGTTCGCGCTCGGCGCGCGCCACGGTTCGCTCGACCGAGGGCCGGTCGGTGACGTCCATGACGTACGGCTCCAGGCGACCCGTCGAGCGCTCGCCCTCCGGTTTCTTCGCCCGTCGCCGATTCCACTGAGCGGCCAGGGCGTCGATGCCGTCCTGTGCGCGGTCGGTGGCGGCGACCCGGGCGCCGAGGGTGGCGAGCAGCTCGGCGACAGCCGCCCCGATGCCTTGTGCGGCACCGGTCACCAGGACAGTGCGGCCGTCGAACTCGCCGCTTCTGTCCGGTATGTGCTCAGGCATGAGCAACCTCCTGGGGGAAAGTTAGGTAAGGGTAACCTAACCTATGTCGACCAGGGGGCGTATCGGTGGGGCTGCGCGGCGATGTGACGGGCGGTCATGTGGAGTCGGTGTCGCATGTCGCTGGATCCGCCCTCACGTGAGCGGCGTCAATGAGTTAGGTTAGCCTTGCCTGAGTTTATGGCGAGCCGCAGGTGTCCCGGCGGGGCCGTCGACTTCTCCCGTGAACGCCAACGACCGGGCGTGCGCGTGCGTCGCCCCGTGTCGTGGCGTCGTGTCCACCATCACCACCGCCGAGGCGCTGACCACGCTGTCGGCGCCCATCCCCGCAGGAGCAACCCGATGCAACAGACCTTGTCGCCCGATCGTGTCCGTGCCGACGTCGCGGAGCTGCTCGGCTGCGACCCCGCCGAGATCGCGCCCGAGGAGAATCTGGTCGACCTCGGCCTGGACTCGGTACGGATCATGGTCCTGGTGGACCGCTGGCGCACCGCGGGGGCGGCCACGCTGGACTTCGCCGACCTGGCCGAGCAGCCCGAACTGGGGCACTGGACCGCGCTGCTGACGGGTGGTGCCGCATGAGCCGGGTCGACCACCGGCACCGGCACCTGGACCGGATCGCGGAGGTCCGGGCGGGCCTCCAGGCCGAGAAGGTGGGCTACCCGATCGGCATCCGGGCGACCGAGGTCGTACGCACCGCCATGGTCGGCGCCGGCCTGCTGCGGGTGACCCTGGGCGGGGCGGGCGCCGAGGGGTTCGAGGCCCACTCGCCGGACGAGCACGTGAAACTGCTCTTCCCGGATCCGGACGGCTCGCTGCGGCTGCCCGAGCCGAACGGGCTGATGCTGAACTGGCCGCGACCGGCGTCCATCTCGCGGGAGTACACCGTGCGCCGTTACGACCCGGTCGCGGGCGAGATCGACATCGACATCGCCCTGCACGACGGTGGCCTCGCGTCGGAGTGGGCGTGTGAGGCCCGGCCCGGCGACATCATGCACATCGCGGGGCCGCCCGGCGGGATGATCGTCCCGCACACCTACGACCGCTATCTGCTCGCGGGTGACATCACGGCCCTGCCCGCGATCGCGCGCTGGCTGGAGGAACTGCCCAGGAGCGCGAAGGGCTGGGCGTTCGTCGAAGTCGTCGACGCCGCGCAGGAGATCGAGCTGTCAGCGCCCGAGGGGGTCGAGGTGCGCTGGCTGCACCGCGGCGATCTGCCGGCGGGAACCGGCGACGCACTGGCGCGGGCCGCGACCGCGGTGACCGTGCCCGAGGGGGAGCGGGTCTACGTGTGGGCCGCGGGGGAGGCGGGGCAGATCAAGCCGCTGCGCCGCTGGGTCCGTGACGAGTTGCGGCTGGGGAAGGCCGACAGCGACATCACCGGCTACTGGAAGCGCGGCGTCGCCGACTTCGACGAGGACGACCACTGATCGACCGGCTGGACAGGGGTGGCGTGATGCCGCTCCCTGGTTGTCCTGCCCAAAGGCCATCAACTAAGGTGAGCCTTACCTAAGTGCCAAGGAGCATTGCATGTCCATACGCAGATCGTTCGGCCTGGTCGGCGCCGTGTCGCTGACCCTCGTCCTGGCCGGGTGCGGGTCGTCGTCGGATGGCGGGTCGGACGCCTCGGACAAGGGCGGGACCCGGGTGTTCGCCGCGGACAACGGCAAGATCACCATCCCGGCCGAACCGAAGCGTGTGGTGGCCACCGGCTATGCCGTGCCCGCCCTCATCGAGGCCGATACGCCGCTGGTCGGGATCTCGTCGTGGAAGCGCGGCGAGCCGATGATGTCCAAGGAGGACCTGGCCGAGTACAAGAAGCTCCCCAAGGTGGCGGGCGAGCTGGCGACCGAGACCAACTACGAGGCCATCGCCGAGGCCGAACCCGATCTGATCGTCATCGGTGTCCCCGCCCCTGTACTCGGCGACATCGACGTCAAGCGGCTGGAGGGCATCGCCCCGGTCGTGGCGATCGGTCCGACCGTGCCGTCCGCGTGGCGCGAACTGTCCCGCAAGCAGTCCGACGCCGCGGGCTCGCTCAAGCAGTTCGACGCCGCGAAGGACACATACGAGGCCAAGGCCGCGGAGCTGGCCAAGAAGTACAAGGACGTGCTGCCCCAGCTCAAGCTGGGCCACGTCGGTTCGTACGGTGACGCCGCCAAGGGCACCTTCCAGCGTGAGTTCAACGGTTCGTGGGGCACCAACATCGCCGAGGACATGGGCGCGGAGTACTACGGCAAGGTCAAGAAGCCCGGCCCCGGTTCGCAAGCGGTCAGCGAGTACCCGTCCATCGAGGAGCTCCCGGCGGCCTTCCGTGAGGCCGACGTCATGACCTACTCGGTCAACGCCGACGGCAGCGTCCCCAAGTCCGTCCAGTACGTCCTGGACTCGAAGCTCTGGAAGAACCTGCCCGCAGTCAAGGCGGGGAAGGCCTTCCCGTTCCGCTACACCGAGGCCGCGACCTACGGTGAGGCCATCGTGACCCTGGACGCGATCGACAAGTCGCTCGCTCCGCTGCTGAACCGGTGACCGTCGCGGGCCGCGCGTCCCGGGCGGCGGGAACAGGGCGGGCCGGACCACAGATCGGCCTGCTCGTCGGCGGACTGCTGCTGCTGACAGTGATCGCCGTGCTCAGCATGGGCGTCGGGGCCCGCCACGTTCCGCCCGCCGAGGTCGTGCGGGCATTGCTCAACTACCAGGGCACCGACGACCACGTGATCGTGCGTGACGTCCGGGTGCCGCGCGCGCTGCTGGCCATCGCGGTGGGCGCCGCGCTCGCGGTGGCCGGCGCGCTGATCCAGACACTGGCCCGCAACCCGCTGGCCGAGCCCGGCATCCTCGGGGTCACCGCAGGCGCAGGGTTCGCCGTCACCATCGGTTCGGCGCTCGGCCTGGCCACTGGGCAGGCGGGCGAACTGGGCTTCGCGATCGCCGGATCCGTACTCGCGGCGCTGCTGGTCGCCGCGGTCGGGCAGCGCTCACCGCTGCGCCTGGTACTCACCGGCGTGGCCCTGACCGCGGTGCTGGGCGGCGTCGCGCTGGGCATGCGGCTGATGCTCCCGGACGTCTTCGACGCCTACCGGTTCTGGTCGGTCGGGTCGCTGGCGGGCCGTGAACAGGCGCCGCTGGCCTTGCCGTTGACCGCGATCGCCGTGGCCCTGCTCGGCGCGCTGCTGCTGAGCCGGGCACTCAACGCCCTGACGCTGGGGGAGAACGTGGCACACACGCTCGGTGCGGGCGTGGGCCGGATACGGGCCACCGCCCTGGTGCTGATCACCGTGCTCAGCGGGGCGGCGACGGCGGTGGCCGGGCCGATCCTGTTCGTCGGACTGATCGTGCCGCACCTGGTCCGCAAGCCGGCGGGGGGCTCGGTGCCCTGGCTGATTCTCTACACGATGGTGCTGGGTCCGATCCTGCTGCTGGTCGCCGACATCGGATCGCGGGTCCTGCTGCCCACCGGTGAGGTGCCGGTGGCCATCGTGACCGCGTTCCTGGGCGGCCCCATGCTGATCTGGGCCGTTCGCCGCTACGGGGCGGGATCACTGTGACCTCACTCGGACTGAGGGCCGAACGCCGCACCGTCGTGCTCTCCGCGGTACTGGTGACCCTGATGCTGGGCCTGGGCCTGCTCGGGCTGTGTTACGGGGCGTCATGGTCCAGCCCCGGCAAGGTGTTCGCCGCGCTGACCGGTACGGACCACTCCGTGGTGATCCGGGACTGGCGGCTGCCGCGCGTGTTGGCCGGCCTGGTCTTCGGCGCCGCGCTCGGTGTGGCGGGGGCGATTTTCCAGAACCTCACCCGCAACCCGATGGGCAGCCCGGACGTCATCGGCCTCGACGCAGGCGCCTACACCGGTGCCCTGGTCGCCCTCACCGTGCTGTCGGGCACGTCCGCCCAACTGGCCGTCGGCTCGGTGGTCGGCGGGCTGGCCGTCGCGGCCGCGATCTACCTGCTGTCGTTCGAACGGGGCTTCTCCGGGCTGCGGTTGGTGGTGATCGGCATCGCGTTCAACGCGATGGTGACCGCGATCAACTCCTGGATCGTGCTGCGCGCCGAGCTGGAGGTGGCGATCGCCGCCGTCGGCTGGAGCGCGGGCTCGCTCAACGGCGTGGGCTGGGCCGACCTGGGAATTCCGTTCACCGTGATCGCCGTGCTGCTGATCCTGATGGCCTCGCGGGCCCACGCCATGCACCAGGCATCGCTCGGCGACGCGATCGCGGTGACCACCGGGGTCGGACTCGACCGGCTGCGGCTGCTCATGGTGCTGGTCGGCGTCGGCTGTACGGCCACGGTGACCGCGGTGGCCGGCCCGATCGCGTTCATCGCCCTGGCCGCCCCGCAGATCGGCCGCAGACTCGCGGGCGCCGCCGGAGTGCCGCTGCTCCCGGCCGCGCTGACCGGGGCCGTACTGCTCCTGGGTGCCGACCTGATCGCCCAGATGCTGCTGGCGCCCGTCGCGCTGCCCGTCGGCGTGGTGAGTACCGCGATCGGCGGCTGCTATCTGATCTGGCTGCTGACCAAGGAGGTGAGGCGCGCGTGACCGCACGCCTGAAGGCGCGGGACATCACCCTGCGCTATGGAGACCGGGTCGTGTCCACACGGCTGAGCCTCGACGTCCCCGACGGCGCGTTCACCGCCATCGTGGGCCCCAACGCCTGTGGGAAGTCGACCCTGTTGAGTGCGCTGGTCCGGCTGCTGCGCCCCGACTCCGGCCACGTGGAACTCGACGGCCGCGCGGTCGGCGGCTACGCGACCAAGGCACTGGCCAAGCAACTCGGCTTCCTGCCGCAGGATCCGCTGGCACCCGACGACATCAAGGTCCGGCAACTGGTGGGCCGGGGACGGTTCCCGCACCAGTCGATGCTGGCGCTGTGGTCGACGGACGACGACGAGGCCGTCGACGGGGCGATGGCCGCCGCCGGTGTCGGCGACCTGGGGGACCGGCCGGTGCAGGAGCTGTCCGGCGGACAGCGGCAGCGGGTGTGGATGGCCATGGTGCTCGCCCAGCAGACGCCCTACCTGCTGCTCGACGAGCCCACGTCGTTCCTGGACATCACCCACCAGTACCAGCTGCTCGGCCTGCTCGCCAGGCTGCGCAACGAAGGCCGCACGGTGGTCGCGGTCCTGCACGACATCAACCAGGCGTGCCGCTTCGCCGACCACCTGGTGGCCATGAAGGACGGCCGAGTGGTCGCCGAGGGCGACCCCGCGGACATCGTGGACGCCGCGCTGATCAAGGACGTGTTCGACCTGCCGAGCGTCATCGTCCCCGACCCGGTGACCGGCACACCGATGGTCGTTCCCACACTTCTAGGAGAGTAAGTTGAGCACCGCAAGCGTGTCGTCGGACGGCCTCCTCGCCCTGACCAGCGCCCAGTTGGGCATCTGGAACGCGCAGCGCCTCGAACCCGACTCGCCGTACTACCTGGTCGGCGACGTGGTGGAGATATCCGGCAGCGAGCCGGTCGACGTGGACGCGCTGGCGGAGGCGGTCCGGGCGACCACCGAGGAGGCCGAGACCCTGCGACTGCGGGTGTACGACACGCCGGACGGGCCACGCCAGGCGGTGAGCGAGGAGCCGGTCGCGCTGCCCGAGGTGGTCGACGTCAGCGGCGCGGCCGATCCGGTGGCCGCGGCCCAGGCGCTCGTCGACGCCGAGCGAGGGCGGGCGGCCGAGGCCTGCCGGGGGATGGTGGACCGGGCGCTGTACGCACGCACCGTCATCAGGCTGTCCGACCGCGAGGTCTGGTACACCCAGCTCGGCCACCACCTGGTCTTCGACGGTTACACCGCCGCGATGCTCGCCCGCCGCACCGCCGCCCGCTACACCGCGCTGGTGCGCGGGACCGAGCCGCCGCGCTCGACTTTCGGCGGGTTCGCCGGCCTCGTCGCCGCCGACCGGGCCTACCGGGACAGCGACCGGTTCGCCGAGGACCGCGCGTACTGGGTCGAGCGGTTCACCCCGCTGCCCGACCTCGGTGACCACGACACCGCCGCCGGTTTGCCCGGCCGCACCCTGACCGCCCGCGCCGTCGTCGCGCCCGACGAGACCGCCCGGCTGCGCGCGTTCGCAGACCGGGAGGGCGTCACCTGGGGCGAGGCGCTGATCGCCGGCTACGCCGCCTTCCTGCACCGCATGCTGGGCCGCACCGACGTGGTGTTCGCGCTGCCGCTGATGTGCCGGGCGGGCTCGACCGAACTGCGCACCCCCGCCATGGCGGTCAATGTGCTGCCGCTGCGGGTGACCGTGCGCGGCGGGGACGGACTCGGGGAACTGAGCCGACGGGTCGCCTCCGCCATGCGCGAGATGCGTGAACACCAGCGGTACCGGGGCGAGGACCTGCCGCGGGACCTCGGAGTGCCCGGCGCGGGCGCGCTGCTGCACGGGCGCGGGATCAACCTCAAGGCGTTCGACCTGGCGATCGACTTCGCCGGGGCCGGCGGTGTGATGCGCAACGTCGCGGGCGGTCCGCCGGAGGACATGGGCCTGAGCGTCCTGCCGACCCGTGACGGCGGGCTGCTGCTCGGCTTCGAGGTCGACGACCGCTCCAAGGACCAGGCCGCGGTCGACAGCCTGCTGTCCGGGCTCCGGGCACTGCTGTCCGGGCTGACCGACGGCCTGCCCGTCGGACGGATCGCCCTGGCCGACGACGTGGACCGGCTGCTCACCGACTGGTGCCCGCCCGCGCTGCCCGGTACGCCGGTGGACGTGCCGACCGCGTTCGACACGATGGTCGCCGCCGGCCCTGGGCGCGCGGCCCTGGTGTGCGGTGACGACCGGCTGTCCGCGGCGGACCTGGCGGGCCGGGTGCACCGGCTGGCCCGTGTCCTGCGGGCCCGCGGGATCGGGGCCGACGACGTGGTGGCGCTCGCACTGCCGCGCTCGGCCGACTCCGTGGTCGCCCTGCTGGCGGTACTGGACGCGGGCGCCGCGTTCCTGCCCCTGGACGCCGCACACCCGCCCGAGCGGCTGCGCGAACTGATCGACGACACCCGCCCCGTGCTGGTACTGACCACCGGCGCGGTCGACGGGCTGCCCTGGAACACCCTGCTCGGCGAGGCCGCCGGACTGTCCGACGCCCCCCTGACGGCCGATGAGCTGGCCGAGCCCCGGCACCCCGAGCACCTCGCGTACGTCATCCACACCTCCGGGTCGACCGGACGCCCCAAGGGCGTACTCGGCCGGGTCGGCGGCCTGGCCGCGCTGCTCCACCACCAGCGGTCGACGGTCGTCGCGGAGGCCGAGCGGGCCGCGGGCAGGCGGCTGCGCGCCGCCCACACCTACTCGTTCGCCTTCGACTCCGCCTTCGACCACCTGGTGTGGCTGCTGTGCGGGCACGAACTGCACGTCTACGACACCGAGACCGCCCGCGACGCCGACGCCCTGCTCGCCGCGTACGCCCGCGACGGCATCGACATCGTGGACACCACCCCGTCGATGGCCTCGCCCCTGGTCGACGCCGGCCTGCTGGACCGGCGGCCGACGCTGCTGGTCCTCGGCGGAGAAGCCACACCACCCGCGCTGTGGCGGCGGGTCGCCGAGTCGGGGATCACCGCGCGCAACATGTACGGGCCGACCGAGGCGACCGTGGACAGCACCACCGCCCGGATCGACGGCGACGAACCGACGATCGGCCACCCCCTCGCGGGCACCCGGATCTACGTGCTGGACAGCGCGCTGCAGCCGGTGCCGCACGGCACGGCGGGCGAGCTCTACCTGGCCGGGCCGCACCTGGCCCGCGGCTACCTCGGCAGGCCCGGGGCGACCGCCGAACGCTTCGTCGCCGACCCGTTCGGAGCGCCGGGCGAGCGGATGTACCGCACCGGCGACCTGGCCCGGTGGGTGCCCGGCCGGGGCCTGGAGTACCGGGGCCGGGGCGACGGACAGGTCAAGATCCGCGGTCACCGGGTGGAGACCGGCGAGGTCGAGGCGGCGCTCGCGGCGGTGCCCGGGGTCACCGCGGCGGCCGCCGCGGTGCGGTCGTCCCGGCTGGTCGGCTACGTCGTGTCCACCTCGGTCACCGGGGACGAGGCGCGTGCCCACCTGGCCGAGCGGCTGCCCGAGCACATGGTGCCCGGCGCGGTGGTGGTGCTGCACCGACTGCCGGTCACGCCCAACGGCAAGCTCGATCGCGCCGCCCTGCCCGCACCCGCGCTGCCCGGCGGCGGCCGGGAGCCGAGCACCGAGCGGGAGCGGCTGCTGTGCTCGGTCCTCGCCGAGGCGCTCGACATCGAACGGGTCGGCGTGGACGACGACTTCTACGCGCTGGGCGGGGACAGCATCACCGCGATCACCGTCAGCAGCAGACTGCGGGCGGCGGGCCTCGGACTGCGGCCCCGGGACCTGCTGGCGCGCCGCAGCTTCGCCGCTCTGGCAGCCTCCGCCGAGCTGTTGGAGGATGCTGACGAGCCGGTGGACGACCCGGTCGGGTCGGTGCCCGCCCCGCCGATCGTGCGCGGCCTGCTCGACCCGCATCCCGACGTGGACGTCGTCGCCGGATACGCGCAGTGGACCGCCCTGCGGGTCGACGGACTCGACCACGACGACCTGGTCACGGGCGTGCAAGCCGTGCTCGACCACCACGACGCACTGCGGCTGCGGGCAGCCGACGGCCTGGAGACACTGCCCCGCGGCATGGTGCGGGCCGCGGTCGGCGAGTTCCACGGAGAGGACGTGACCGCCCTGGCCGGTCGGCTGGCGGGCGAACTCGATCCGCGGTCGGGCGACCTGCTGCGAGCGGCCCTGCTCCGTACCGGCGACGACACCTTGGACCGGCTGGTCATCGTCGTCCACCACCTCGCCATGGACGGCGTGTCCTGGCGCATCCTGCTGCCCGACCTCCACACCGCCTGCACGGGCGGCACCCTCGATCCGGTCGGCGCCTCCTGGCGGCGGCACGCCCTGCTCCTCGCCGATCAGGGGGAATCCGGCGCGCGGCGCGGCGAACTCGACCACTGGCGGACCGCGCTCGGCTCCGCTTCCCGGCTGGGTGCCCGGCCGCTGGACCGGACGCTGGACACGGTGTCGACCGCCCACCGGTCGGTCACCGTGGCCTCGGCCGAGGCCACCGAGGCGCTGCTGACCACCCTGCCCGCGGCGTACCGCGCCGGTGTCGACGAGGTGCTGCTGGCCGCGCTGGTGCTCGCACTGCGGGGCTGGGGCCTGCGCGGCGACGCGGTGACCGTCTCGATGGAGGGCCACGGCCGCGAACACCTCGACCTGTCCCGCACCGTCGGCTGGTTCACCAGCGAGTACCCGGTGCGCGTGCCCGCCTCCGACGACGTGGGGCAGGCACTGCGCGCCGCCAAGGAGGCCCGGCGCGGCGTCCCCGACGGCGGTGTCGGATACGGCGTCCTGCGCCACCTCGACCCGGAGGCCGGCAGCGAGCTCGCGGCCACCCCGCCACCGGACGTGCTGCTCAACTACCTGGGCCGGTTCGCCCCGTTGTCCGGAACCGGATGGAGCCTGCCGGAGCACGACGCCTTCTCGGTGATCGAGCCCGGCGCCAAGGCCCTGGAACAGGTGCTGGCCCTCAACTGCTTCGTCCACGAGGAGGGTGAGCCACGGCTCGCCGTCGAGTGGACCGCCGCGACCGGGGTGCTCGGCACCGACGCCGTGGACGCCCTCCAGCAGGCCTGGGCCGCGGCGCTGGACGCGTTGGCCGCGCACGCGCTCCACACCCCCGGCGGGCTCACCCCGTCGGACCTGCCCCTGGTCGACCTCGACCAGGCCGCCATCGACGCCCTCGAACGCACCGGCCGCATCACTGACGTACTGCCCGCCACACCCCTCCAGGTCGGGCTGTCCTTCCACACCCTGGTCCGCGACGACCACGACACCGACGTCTACGTCGTCCAGGCCGTGACCACCCTGGCCGGCGAGCTGGAGCCGGAGCGGATGGCCGAGGCCGCACGCGAACTGCTCCGCCGCCACCCCGCCCTGCGCGTGTACCTGGGCACGGCCGGCGACGACGTGGTGCAGGTGATCCCCGCCGATGTCGCCCTGGACTGGCGGGAGGACGACCGGTTCCCCGAAGCGGCCCGCGCCGATCTGGAGCGCCCCTTCGACCCGGCCCGGCCGCCGCTGATCCGCTTCCTGCTCTCCCGTGTCGGGCCCGCCGAACACAAGCTGGTGATCACGAACCACCACGCCCTGCTCGACGGCTGGTCGATGCCGCTGGTCGGCCGCACCCTGCTCGCCATCTACGCCGAGCTGAGCGGCGGCCCCGCCGCCCCCGCCGCCCCGCCGCTGCCGGAGTACTTCCGGTGGCTGGCGGGCCGGGACCGGGAGGCATCGCTCGCCGCGTGGCGGGACGCGCTGGCCGGCGTCGACGACGCGACGCGGCTGGCACCCGCGAGCACCGGGACCGGCGTCGAGCGGCCCGGCCGCGAGACCGTCGGGCTGGGCCGCGAGTTCAGTGACCGGTTGCGCGCGTTCGCCCGCGAACAGGGCGTAACGCTGACGACGGTGCTCCAGACGGCGTGGGGCCTGCTGCTGGGCAGACTCACCGGGCGCCGCGACGTCGTGTTCGGCTGCCCGGTGTCCGGGCGGCCCGCCGAGGTCGACGGAGTGGAGTCGATGATCGGCCAACTCGGCACCACGATCCCGGTACGCGTCCGGCACACCCAGGACCGGACCGCGCGGGAGCTCATGGCACAGGTGCAGGCCGAGAGCGTCGCACTGGCCGAGCACCACCACGTCGGACTGCCCGAGATCCAGCGGGCCACGGGCATCGGCGAGCTGTTCGACACGATGCTCGTCATGGAGAACTTCCCGCTCTCCAGCCGGAATCGCACTCCGCTCGCCCCCGGGCTCGACCTGGCCGGGGTGGACATCACCGACGCCACGCACTACGCGCTGACCGTCATCGTGATCCCGGACGAGGAGATCACCATCGGCCTCGGCTACCAGCCGCGCGCCTTCGCCGCGGCGACCGTGCGCGACTACGGCCGCTGGCTGCACAACCTCCTGCGGGAGATCGTCGACGACCCGGCCCGGCCCGCGCTCCGGCTGCCCGCGCTCGACCCCGACGAGCGGGCGCGGATTCTGCGCACCGGCACCGCCGCCGTCCCCGCCAGGGCACGCGGCCACTGGCTGGACGAGTTCGCCGCCCAGGTGCGCCGCAGGCCCGACGCCGAGGCACTGGTCTGCCGCGACCGCAGCCTGAGCTACACAGAGTTGGACCGGCAGGCCAACCGGGTCGCCCACGCGCTGATCGAGCGCGGGGTAAGGCCCCAGGACACGGTCGCGGTCCTGCTCGGACGCGACATCGAGATGACCGTGGCACTGTTCGGCGTGGCCAAGGCGGGCGCCGTGTACGTACCGATGGACGCGAGCTACCCGCGGGAGCGGCTGGCCTACATGTTCGACGACATCGCCCCGGCAGCCGCCGTGACGACCGGCGCCGAACTGCCCGTGGACCGCGGGATCCCGGTACTGCGGCTGGACGACCCGGCCACCCTCGCCTCCGTGCCGGACACCGACCCGGCCGAGGCACGCGCCAGGCTCACCGAGGACGCGCTCGCCTACGTCATCTACACCTCCGGCACCACCGGGCGGCCCAAGGGCGTCGGTGTGACCCACCGGGGCGTGCCCGACCTGATCGCGCTGCAGGAGGAGGTCGTCGGGGTCACCGAGCACGACCGGTACCTGCACTTCGCGTCGACCGGCTTCGACGTCGCGTTCTGGCAGACCATGGTGCCACTGCTCTCCGGCGGCACGTCCGTGATCGCGCCCGAGGAGGTGCGCGTACCCGGCGACGAACTGCTCGACTACATCGTCGAGCACCGGGTGACCGGAGTGAACCTGCTCCCGTCGTTCCTGGCCGCGATGCCCGACGACCGCACCGTCGACCCCGACGTGTTCTTCGTCGTCGGCGCCGAGCGCCTCGACCCCGAGCTGGCGCGACGCTGGGGCGCGGGCCGCAGGGCGCTGTTCAACGCCTACGGGCCGACCGAGGTCACGATCAACTCCACGACCTGGCACTACGATCCGGACGACGCCGGGCCGCTGCCGATCGGCCGCCCCGACCCCAACGCCCGTGCCTACGTCCTCGACGGCGGGCTCCAGCCGGTCGGCGTCGGCGTGACGGGCGAGCTGTACCTCGGCGGGCCGAGCCTGGCCCGCGGCTACCTCGGCCGCCCCGGTCTGACCGCCGCCGCGTTCGTGGCCGACCCGTTCGGCCCGCCGGGCGAGCGGATGTACCGCACGGGCGACCTGGTGCGGTGGCGGCCCGACGGACAGCTGGTCTTCCTCGGCCGCGCCGACCACCAGGTCAAGGTCCGCGGCTTCCGGGTCGAGCTGGGCGAGATCGAGTCCGCGCTGACCGGCCACCCCGACGTGCGCGCCTGCGCCGTGATCATGCGGGAGGGCAGGCTCGTCGGCTACGTCATCCCGACCGACGACGCCGACCTGGACACCGCGCGGGTGCGCGAGTACCTGGCCGGGGAGCTGCCGGACCACATGGTGCCGACGGCGCTCGTGCCGATCGACCGGCTGCCGCTGAGCCCCAGCGGCAAGCTCGACTCCGCCGCGCTGCCGGCTCCCGAGACCGCGGCCGCCGCGCGGCGCGAACCCGCCACCGAGGCCGAGGCATTGCTGCTCGGCGTGTTCCGGGACGTCCTGGGCACCGAAGAAATCGGCCCCGACGACGACTTCTTCGCCATCGGCGGGGACAGCATCGTGTCGCTGCAAGTGGTGTCGCGGGCCCGGCGCCGAGGGCTCGGACTGAGCGCGCGGGACGTGTTCGAGGGAGCGACGGTCGCCGGGATCGCGGCGCGAGCGCGCGCCCTCGACGGAGGTGAGGCACCCGCGGTCGGGGACGCGCCGCTGACCCCGGTCATGCGGAACCTGCTGCGCCGCGCGGGGGCCGCCGCGGACGGATTCTGCCAGTGGGTGGAGATCTGCGTCCCGCCGGGCGGCGACGAGACGACCTGGCGGGCCGTGCTCGACGCGCTCCTGGCCCGTCACGACGTACTGCGGGCCCACCTGGCCGGCGACGTGCTGCGCATCCCGCCGGTCGGCGCGGTGACCGGTGCCGAGGTGCTGACCCGGGTACGGGCGGCGGGCGACCTGCGGGCCACGGTCGACGCCGGGATCGCCGCGGCCCGGGAGTCGATGGACCCGCGCACCGGTCCTCTGCTGCGCGTGGTGTGGGTGGACGCCGGACCGGACCGGCCGGGCCGCCTCGTCCTGATCGCCCATCACCTGGTCGTCGACGGTGTGTCCTGGCGCGTCCTGCTGGACGACCTGGAGCACGCATACTCCGGTGGACCGCTGACCCGGCACGGCCAGTCGTTCCTCGGCTGGGCGCGTTCGCTGCGCGACGCCGACCGGCGGGCCGAACTGCCGCACTGGCAGCGGGTGAACGCCACCCGGGCGCTCACCCGCCCGCTCGACCCGGCGCGGGACACCGTGGCCACCGCGACGCACCACGAGATCCGGCTCGACGCCGACTCGACCCGCGCCCTGATCACGACCCTGCCGGCCGCCTACCGCACCACGCCGGACACCGTGCTGCTGACGGCGCTCGCCCAGGCGGCACGGGCCTGGCGCGGGACCCCGGAGGTGCTGGTCGCGCTGGAGAGCCACGGCCGCCCGCGGCAGGTCGACCTGTCCCAGACCGTCGGCTGGTTCACCGCCGTCCACCCCGTGCAGCTCGACGCGGGCGACGACGTGAAGGCGGTCAGGGAGCGGCTGCGCGCGCAGGGCGACGGCCTCGGCCACGGCATTCTCACCGCGGCGGGCCTGCTGGACCCGGTGGAACCGGAGATCGCCTGGAACTACCTCGGCCAGTACCCCGGCGCCCCGGACCGGGAGACGCCGTGGCAGGCACCCCCGGACGCCGACCCGCTCGGCTCGAACGGCTCCGACGCGATGCCCCTGCCGTACAGCCTGATGGTCAACGCCCTGGTACGCGACGACACTCTCGGGGTCCGGATCACCTGGCCGTCCGCGCTGTTCACCGCCGCCGAGATCGAGGACCTGGCCGAGCACCTGCGGACCGCGCTCCTGCGTGTAGCCGCCGCCCCGGAGATCGGCGCGCTCGACCGCGACCGCCCGGTCGCCGACATGCAGCCGCTCACCCCGTTGCAGGAGGTGATGCTGCGGCACTCGCGCACCGAGCGCCCCGACCCCTACACCGTGCAGTCGGCGTTCTCCCTCGCCGGCCCGCTCGACACCGACGCCCTGCGCGCCGCAGGCGCCGACCTGCTGGACCGTCACCCGAACCTGGGCGCCGTGTTCCCCGCCGACCTGGCGGTGATCCCCACGTCGCCCCGGCCGGAGTTCCGCGTGGCCGACGGGCCGACCGAGGAGGTGCTGGCGGCCGACCTGGCCGAGCCGTTCGATCTCGCTCGGGGCCCGCTCTTCCGCCTGACCTTGATCCGGCGCGGCCCCGACCGCGCCGACCTGGTCCTGACCAGCCATCACGTGCTCTCCGACGGCTGGTCGGCCCCGCGCATCCTCACCGAGCTGTTCGCCCTCTACACGGCGAGGGTCAGCGGCGGGGCTCACGGCCTGCCCGCCCCCGTGCCGTTCGCCGACTACCTGCGCTGGTGCGCCGACCACGAGCCCGACCTCGGCGCCTGGGCGGCCGAACTGGACGGTCTGCCCGAGGGCGACTACCTGGGCCGTGCCGAACCCGGTCCGGCATGGCAGGAACCCGAAGTCATCGAGTTCGACGCGGCACTGGTGGCCGACCTCACCGGCCTCGCCGCCCGGCGCGGTCTGACCGTGAACACGCTGGTGCAGGGCGCGTGGGCGGTGCTGCTCGCACGGCGGTCCGGCCACACGGACGTCTGCTTCGGCGCCATGGTCTCCTGCCGTCCCCCGGAGCTGGAGGGCGTGGAGGAGATCATCGGGCTGCTGGCCAACACCGTTCCCGTACGGGCACGGCTCGGCGGCACACTCGCCGACACGCTCGCCGGCCTGCAGGCCCGGCAACGGGCACTGGTCGAGCACCACCACGTCGCCCTGTCCGACCTGGAACGGCTGACCGGGCGGCGCAGGCTGTTCGACAGCATGGTGGTGTTCGAGAACTACCCGGTCGACCCGGATCGCCTCCGTGAACCCGCCCCAGGGCTCACGGTCGTCGGCACCCGCTTCCGTGAGGCCACGCACCACCCGGCGACCCTGACGGTCATGCCGGACGGGGACGGCTGGACCGGAGTGCTCGCCCACCGGGCCGGAATCGACGTCGACGGGCTGGCCGAGGAGCTGCTCGACCTGCTCCGCACCCTGGACAAGCACCTCGACGCCGACGTGCTCGATCTCCTGGAGGGACGATGAGCGCGAAAGCCGCGCCGCCCGGCGAGCGGGTGGACGGACAGCTGCTGCGGATCGCGTTCATCCTGGTGCTCGGCACCTTCATGGCCACGCTGGACGCCACGATCGTCAGCGTCGGCATCGACAGCCTGACCGAAGAGTTCGGCGCCACCGTCGCCGAGATCCAGTGGGTCACCACCGCCTATCTGCTGGCCGTCGTCGCCGCCGTGCCCGCGTCCGGCTGGCTGGCCGACCGGTTCGGCGGCCGGCGGACCTGGCTCGCCGCCGTGGGCGTGTTCCTGCTCGGCTCGGTTCTGTGCGCGTCGGCCTGGTCGGTGACCAGCCTGATCGTGTTCCGGGTGATCCAGGGCCTCGGCGGCGGGCTGCTGCCCGCGACCGGGCAGGCGCTGCTGGCCCGCATCGCGGGCCCCGCCCGCACCGGGCGGGTGATCAGCGTCGTCGCGGTCGTCCCGCTGCTGTCACCGGTGTTCGGGCCGCTGGTCGGCGGCTCCGTCCTCGGCGTGGCGTCGTGGCCGTGGCTGTTCCTGATCAACCTGCCGATCGGTGTGGCCGCGGCCCTGCTCGCCCGCCGCCACGTGCCGGCGGTGCCGCCCTCGACACGGCGGACGGCGTTCGATCTGCGGGGCGCCCTGCTGCTCTCGCCCGGCCTGGCCGTGCTGGTGTTCGGGCTGACCGAGGTCGCCCACGACCGCACCCTCCCGGCCACGGTCGGCGTGACCGCGGGACTGGCGATGCTGGCCGGCTTCACCGTGCACGGGATGCGGACCCGCCGCACGCCGCTGATCGACCCCCGGCTGTTCGCCCGGCCACCCTTCGGCGCCGCCGCCGTCGCCCTGCTCGTACTGGGCGCGTCGGTGTTCGGCACGATGTTCCTGCTGCCGCTGTACTTCCAGACCGGCCGCGGAATGTCGGCGTGGGAGGCCGGACTGCTGCTCGCCCCCCAGGGGCTGGGCGCGGCGGCCGGGTCGGTGCTGGTCAACCGCACCATCAGCAAGGTCGCGCCGCGGACCCTGGTGGTCACCGGCATCGTGCTGATCCTCGCGGGTACGGTTCCGTTCACCCAGCTCGGCCACGGGGTCCCGGACGCCGTGATCGCCTCGGCGCTGGTGGTACGCGGCTTCGGGATGGCCATGGTCGGCGCGCCCGTGATGAACATCGTCTACAGCCGCATCGAGCCCGAGCACCTCCCGCGTGCGTCCGGAGCGCTCAACCTGCTCAACACGGTGGGCGGTTCGGTCGGCACCGCCGCCCTCGCCGTGGTCCTGCAGAACCGGCTGTCCGCCCGCGGCCCGGACATCTCCGCGGCGTTCGGCGACACCTTCTGGTGGGTGCTCGGTTTCTGCCTGTTCGCCGCCGTCGGGGCCACGAGACTGCCCCGGACCCAGGCCAGCAAGCCGTAGCCGTGGCCGTAAGCCGTCGTCTACTGCGGTCCGGGGTCCGGGGGGAGGCGCTCCGGAGCGGCGGCCACATCGGTGCGGCGGGCGACCTCCATGAGGGCGCGGGCCATGACCGAACCCGGCTCCCGGGCGGTGGTCACCAGCCCGACCGGGACCGTCCGGGCGGGCTCGGTCATCGGCACCGCCCGCATGTGCGGCGCGCCCCGCCGCCTGGTCGTGGAACTGCTGGTCCTCGGCGACGAGTTGCTGGAGTCCGGCCTCCCCGGGGACGGCCGGGTCCGCGACGCGCTCTGCCCGCTCCTGCAGCCGTGGCTGCGAGGCTGCGGCGCGGAAGTGACCGGCCGCCGCCTGGTGTCGGACGACCTCGGACCTCTGCGCGAGGCCGTACGCGACTCCCGTGCCGATGTCGTGCGCTGGGCAGCGTCATCGGGATCGTCATCGCGCTGGGCTGTGCGCTGCTGGTGGTCCATGACCATGCGGCGGTCCGGGCGGAACGCGCGCTGGCCGCGTGCACGGAGGCGTCCGAACACGCGGAGCGCGCACTGGACGACCGCCTGGAGCCGTCGTTCCCGGTTTCCAGATCTACCTGGCGGCAGCCGTGGTGGAGTTGCGCGAGGCCGACGACGCCGCGACGGACGAGCTCTGGCCGGCGGAGATCGATCCCACCGAACTCGCCGCCGCGGAACAGCGGGCCCACGTCCTCCTGGAGCGGTTCGTCCGGTGGCGGCGAAGCGGTGCCCGGCGCCGCCCGCGCGCCCCTCGCTGCCGCCCGTGCGCTGCCCGCTCAGGCCGCGGGGCCGATGGTGACCTTGACGTGTTTCATGATCGGCTGGTCGCTCTGGGAGCTGTAGTCGCCGAGCGCGCACAGCACGTTCATTTCCGGCATGTAGCCGGCCGCACAACCGCGAGGGATGTCGTACGGGATGGCGAGGTAGCCGTTGAGGGACCGCTGACTGCCGTCCTTGGCGGTGCTTTTGATGTCGACGGGGCCGAGGTCGGCGATACCGCGTTCACGCATGTCGGCCCGGTTCATGAAGACGAGCGTGCGCAGGTTCTTGATGCCGCGGTAGCGGTCGTTGTCGGAGTAGATGGTGGTGTTCCACTGGTCGTGCGACCGCATGGTGCACAGCGCCAGGGTGCCGGGGGCGGGAACGACGTCGGGCAGGGCGGCGGCGGAGAACTCGGCGCGTCCGGACGGGGTCAGGAAGACCAGTTCACGGGCGGGCTGCTTGATACGGAAGCCCAGAGGCAGGCGCACCCGGCGGTTGAAGTCCTCGAAACCGTCGAGGACCCGGGCCATGGTGTCGCGGATCCGGTCGTAGTCCTCGATGTACCACTGCCAGGGCGTGGCGCTGTCGGGCAGGGCGGCGCGGGCCATGCCGGCGACGATGGCCGGCTCGGACAGCAGGTGCGACGAGGCGGGGCGTTTCATGCCGATGGACAGGTGGACCATGCTCATCGAGTCCTCGACGGACGTGCTCTGGACGCCCTTGCGCTGACGGTCCTTCTCGGTACGGCCGAGGCACGGCAGGATGAGGGCCCGGCGGCCGTGGACGAGGTGGCTGCGATTGAGCTTGGTGCTCACCTGGACGGTGAGTTCACAGGTGCGCAGCGCCGCGTAGGTGGCCGGGGTGTCGGGTGCCGCGAGGGCGAAGTTGCCGCCCATACCGACGAACACCTTCACGTCGCCGCGCTGCATCGCCTTGATCGTATTGACGGTGTCCAGACCGTGCTCACGGGGCGGCCGGATCTTGCAGACCTCGGCGAGGCGGTCCAGGAACTCGTCGGCGGGGCGGTGATCGATGCCGCAGGTCCGATTGCCCTGGACGTTGCTGTGCCCCCGCACGGGGGCGGGGCCCGCGCCTTCCCGCCCCAGATTGCCGCGGAGCAGAAGCAGGTTGACGATCTCCCGTACGGTGTCCACGCCGTGCTCGTGCTGGGTGAGCCCCAGGCACCAGCTGACGATGGAGCGGTCGGCCTCGCCGTACACACGCGCCGCCTTGAGGATGTCGGCGCGGCCCAGCCCGGACTGCGTCTCGATCTCCTCCCACGAGGTGGCCTCGCACAGCGCGCGGTACTCCTCGAAGCCGTCGGTGTGCCGGTCGATGAACTCCCGGTCCAGCGCCTTGGGATCGGATTCGGACTGCTCCAGGATCGCCTTGGCCATGCCGCGCAGCAGAGCCATGTCGCCGCCGATGCGCGGTTGCAGGTTGAGGGTGCTGGTCCGGGTCGTCTTGAAGAGGGCCATGTCCGTGAAGTCGTGGGGGACGATGGTGCGTGTGGCCGCTGCCTCGACGAGCGGATTGATGTGCACGATCTGTGCGCCACGGTGGTACGCCTCGGCGAGGGCGGTGAGCATCCGGGGCGCGTTGGAAGCGGCGTTGACTCCCAGGATGAACAGGGCGTCGGCGGACTCCCAGTCCTTGAGGTCGACGGTTCCCTTGCCGGTGCCCAGGGATGCCTGCAGGGCTCGGCCGCTGGCCTCGTGACACATGTTGGAGCAGTCCGGCAGATTGTTCGTGCCCAGCTCACGGGCCATCAACTGGTAGAGGAACGTGGCCTCGTTGCCGAGCCGGCCGGAGGTGTAGAACGATGCCTGATTCGGGTCGTCGAGCTCACGCAGGGTGCTGCCGACCAGCTCGAACGCGTCCTTCCAGCTGATCGGGACGTAGTGGTCCGACTCGGGGTAGTAGACCATCGGCTCAGTCAGCCGGCCCTGGTTCTCCAGGTCGTAGTCGCTCCACCCGGACAGCTCGGTCACCGAGTGGGCGGCGAAGAACTCGCGCCCGACCCGCTTGCGGGTCATCTCCCAGGTGACGTGCTTGATCCCGTTCTCGCAGATGTCCAGGTGCAGGCCCTTGGTGTCGTCCGGCCACGCGCATCCGGGGCAGTCGAACCCGGTGTTCTCGTGGTTCATCCGCATGATGGCCCGCGGACCGTCGACCAGGGCGCCCTCGCGCACCAGGAAACGGCTCACACTCTTGGCCGCGCCCCAGCCCGCGGCGGGGTGGTGGTAGGGGCGGAACTCCGGATCGCCCTCGGGGGCGGGACCGACCGCGGGCTCCAGGGGCTGCTGCTCGTCTTGGTTGGCGCTCAAGGCCTTCAACCCTTCCGCCATTCGAGCGCGAGGTGAAAAACGATCCTGAGGTGAAAAGAACCTGAGGTGAAGAACGATCCTTTCGGGCAGGCTATGCAGGCGGATCCGCACCTGCCACTCGGCTTCCGCCGGTGCGGTACGCGGACCGCGGCCGGGGGAGTTCTGGGCAGGGTGCGCCCGTGGTGCTGCCGGGCTGCACCACGGCGCGTGCGCGGATAGTCTGCGATGTACTTTTTTGTTCGCCCTGTGTCTCAAGGGCGGCATCCCGGCCGGGCACGGTGATCCACCGAGCCATCGAGGTGGTCACCCGTGACGTCCATGAACCATCGGCCGGCGCTCTCCGCCGTTCCCCGGCTCCTCGGCTCCGCGATCGCCGGCACGGTGATCGGCGTGGTCACCGGTGTACTGGCCCACGCGCCGCTGGGAGTGCTCGCCGGAATCGCCGCGGCGGAGACGATCTTCGTGGTGACGGGATGGCTGGTGCTGTGGCCCATGGACGCGGCCACCACCCATCACAACGTCCGCCGCGAGGAGTTCCGGCCCGTCCTCGAAGAGCTCGTCGTCGTCGCGGCCGCCCTGTGCGGACTGGTCGGCATCGTGGTGCTGCTCCTGGTCGGCCGCTCGGACCTGAGTCACGTCGCGGCCGCGACGGCGCTCTGCGGCGTGTTCATGGCCTGGGCGTCGCTCCACCTGGTGTACGCCACCCGCTACGCGTACCTCTACTACCTGCCGTCCGAAGGCGGGATCGACTTCAACTCCCAGGACCGGCCGAAGTACGTCGACTTTCTCTACTTCAGTTACAACCTCGGGATGACCTACCAGGTCTCCGACACCGACGTCTCCAGCTCCACCATCCGCGCGATCGCCCTCCGGCACTGCCTGCTGTCCTATGTGTTCGGCGCGAGCATCCTGGCCACCACGATCAATCTCGTCGCCGGGATCGTCACGAGCTGATGCCGCGGCACCCACGGCCGGGGCCGCCCGGGGGTGCCGTGCCCCGACACCGTCAGCGCAGCGCCTCGGGCAGCTCCTCCCGGTGGACGATGCCCAGGCGCCGCGTGGCACGGGTCAGAGCCACGTACAGGTCGCCGGCCCCGAACCCGGCGGGCTCCACGACCAGTACATGGTCGAATTCGAGCCCCTTGGCCTGCCGCGGACCGAGCAGTACCACCGGCCGGGTCAGATCCGGCTCGGCACCGGCCGTGACCCCGTCCAGCGGAGCCGCGATCTCCTCGTGGAGCGCCTGCGGCGCGATCACCGCGAGGCGTCCCTCCTCGGGCGTCAGCTCCGCGACCGCCTGCGCCACGGCACCCGCCAGATCCTCCCCTGCGTCCCGCGTCCACGGCACCTCGCCGGTGGACCGCACCGAGCCGGGCGGCTCGAAGGAAGGGTCCTCGGCCCGTACGACCCGGGCGGCCAGCTTCATGATCTCGGCGGGCGTGCGGTAGTTGACCTTGAGCTGGACGTGTTCGAAGCGGTCACCGACGTACGGCTCCAGGATCTTCTCCCACGAGCCGACACCGGCCTCCTCGGAGGTCTGTGCCGGGTCGCCGACGAGGGTCATCGAGCGCGTCGGCGAACGGCGCATCAGCAGCCGCCACGCCATCGGCGACAACTCCTGCGCCTCGTCGACGATGATGTGCCCGAACGCCCAGGACCGGTCCGCGGCGGCGCGCTCGGCCGCGGTGCGGTGATCGTCCTCCTCCTGCCGCTCCGCCATCCGTTCGGCATCGACGATGTCGTGGGCGGCGAGGACCTCGGACTCCTCGTCCTCGAACTCGTACGTCTCCGAGCCCCTCGAAAGCTCCAGCACGCCCTGCGCGTACGCGATCCGCTCCTGGCGCTCGGCCTCGGCCGCCGCCCGTTCGGCACTGTCGTCGACCCCGAGGAGTTCCGCCGCCTCGTCGAGCAGCGGAACATCGGCGGGGGTCCACGTCCCGTCGCCGGGCGTGCGTCGGATGGCTTCGGCGTCCTCGTCCGGTACGTGCACGGGGTCGGCCAGATAGTCGGTGAGGAATCCCTCCGGGGTGAGGGCCGGCCACAGCTCCTCGATGGCGGAGTGCACCTCCTCGGCGGCCGCGACGCCCTTGCCGAGCTGGGCGATGTCGTCGGGGCCGAGGAGGTTGGGACCGCCGTACGGGTCGGCGCCGATCCGCTCGGTGAGCTGCGAGGTGAGGGCGTCGATGATCCGGAAGGCGAAGTACGGGCGGGCGAGATTGTGCGGCAGGCGGGTGTCGCGGGCCGCCTGCCGGGCTTCGTGGGCGATTTTCCGGTCGAGTACGAGATCCCCGTCGTCGTGCGGGAGGACCAGGGGTGCGCCGGGTTCGGGCAGCTGCTGCCGGTCGCGGACGGCGAGGGCGAGCGCCTCCGCCATCCGCTCACCACCCTTGACGGCGGCGGCGCGGGGCGTGTCGGTGCCGCGGGCGTGGACCCCGGGGAAGAGTTCGGCCTGCGTGGCGAGGAGGGCGCCGGTCTCGCCGAGCGCGGGCAGCACCTCGCCGATGTAGTGCAGGAAGGCGGGGTTGGGGCCCACGATCAGGACAGCGCGCCTGGCGAGCAGCTCACGGTGCTCGTACAGCAGGAAGGCCGCCCGGTGCAGCGCCACCGCTGTCTTGCCGGTACCGGGGCCGCCCTCGACGACGAGGACCCCGCGGTGCGGGGCACGGATGACGCGGTCCTGCTCCGCCTGGACGGTCCGCACGATGTCGCCCATGCGGCCGGTGCGGGCGGAGTTCAGGGCGGCGAGCAGCACGGCGTCGCCGCTCGGGTCCTCGAAGCCGGTGCGCTCCCGGTCCCGGAGGTCGAGGATCTCGTCGTGCAGTTCGGTGACGGCGCGGCCCTCGGTGGTGATGTGTCTGCGTCGGCGCAGCCCCATGGGGGTGTGACCGGTGGCGAGGTAGAAGGGGCGGGCGACCGGCGCACGCCAGTCGATCAGCAGAGGCGTGTGCGCGGTGTCGTCCTCGCGGATGCCGATACGGCCGATGTGGTGCGCGGCGCCGTCGGAGAGATCGATGCGGCCGAAACACAGCGAGCCGTCCACCGCGTTCAGGGCGGCCAGCAGACCTGAGCGTTCGGCGACGAGCACATCGCGTTCGAGACGGGCCTGCAGGCCGGTCCCGACCGGTGTCAGCGCGTCCTCGACGTCCCGCGCGGCGACTCCGCGCAGGGCATCGACACGGTCGTAGAGCCGGCCGATGAATTCCTGTTCCTTCTGCAATTCGGCGCGTTCCCGATTTGACAAAATGGCTCCCTGCCGGATACGGTGTTTCTTAGTGGCCCCCGGTGTGGGGCCTTTTCTGTGGGCACACAGAAACACTCAATATACCCGGGAAAATCCCCGGCCCGCATTACGGGCCGGGGATTTTCTTTGCTGTCGGTACCGTCGGTCCCCTGGTTTCAGTCCCAGCGGTCCTGGTTGATGAAGCGGCTGAAGCCCCGCCAGGAGCTGGGTCCCATCACGCCGTCGATGGGTCCGGTGTAGCCGTGTGCGGCGGCCAGTCGTTGGACCGCGGCCCAGGTGTTGGGTCCGGGTGCGCCGTCCACGGGTCCGGTGTAGCCCCAGTTGCGCATGTTCCGCTGGAGCGCGGCGTAGGTGTTGGGGCCCGGGATCCCGTCGATCGGGCCGGTGTAACCGGACTCGATCCGCAGCCAGTTCTGCGTCCGCTGCCACATCACGGGACCGGGAACACCGTCCTGCTCCGTCGCCGTCTTCGGCAAGGGGTCGTCCCCGGGGAGGGGCGGGTCGGTCGGCTCGGTCGGGTCGAATGCCCAGGGGCGGGCGAGGTTGAGATCGACGGGAGAGATGCCGCCGACGGAGCCCACGGAAGCGTACTGGTGGGCGGCCCAGTCGGGGTAGCGGCCGCCGAGGTCGGGCGGGCCGGGCCAGGTGCCGTCGTTGGCGCCCCAGGAGGCCGCCCAGAGGTGGGCGCCGGCGGCGACGGTGCGGGGCCAGGTGCCGGAGCGCAGCGCGCTCGTGCTGATGTAGAACCAGGGCACGTACGTGCCGACCCGTTCCCGCACCCGGTTGAACCAGGCGGACACGTCCGTGTCGTCCCACAGGCGGGTCGAGTCGTCGAGCACCTCGACGTCCAGCGCGAGCACGTCGCCGGTGCGGTAGTCGTGCAGATGGTCCACGAAGTAGTCGGCGGCGGCGGTGGGGGCGAGGAAGTCTCCCGACAGCCAGTAATGACCCACCCGCAGGCCCGCGGCGCGGGCCCCGTCGACATGGCCGGGATAGGAGGACGAGGTGTAGGGGCCCTCGGCGAGCTGGCACCCCCCGGCCTTGGCGATGACGAAATGCAGGCCCTCGGCGGCGGCGCGGGCGTAGTCCATGCCGGCCTGGTAGTTCGAGACGTCCACGCCCCGCAGTTCGTCGGCCTCGGCGGGGGTCGGCCCGGGGGTGGCCACGGCGCTGGTGGCCGTGATGATTCCGGCCGGGGTCAGGGCTGTCGCCACAGCTCCGCGGATCAGGGTTCTCCTGCGCATGTCTCCTCCGGTGGGGCGGGGTTTCGCGACAGTGGAATGTCATGCTCGTATCAAAATCTATGCGCGTAGGCTACCGTGGTACCGCGCCGCACTTCCAGGTCAAGTCACAGTATTTACAAAGGAGTTGCTGTGTGCGAGAACCATGAGGCCGACGACGGCCGGAAGAACCGGTCACGGACCGGAATGAGCCGGCGCACGCTGCTGCGCGGCTCGGTCACCACGTTCGGTCTGGCCGCTGGTGGTGTGCTGTTCTCGGCGGGCTCCGCTCGGGCTCTGGACATCTACAACCCGTTCAGCGCCTACCAGATCACCGGCAGCTGGCAGGAGCACCTCGACCGCGGTTCCCTGGGCGGAATCGACTACGGGATGGGTGTCGGCACCGCCCTGCCGGCCGCGGGAGCCGGTGTCGTCACCAACATCCCGTACAACGGCACCGGCGGACACACGGTGACCATCACCCACAGCGACGGGTACCGGACGCAGTACATGCATCTGTCGGAGTTCCTGCTGCCCGACGGCACCTCGGTCGGCAAGGGGGACATCGTCGGGCGCTCAGGCGGTGCGGCCGGCGCCCCGGGTTCCGGAAGTTCCACCGGACCGCATGTGCACTGGCATCTGATCACCCCGGGCGGCACCCGGGTCAACCCGCTGAACTACCTGGGCGGTGGCGGTGGCGGTGGGTTGCCGAAGACGGCGACGGAGCAGGACGGTGTTCCCGGTCCCGTGATGTGGCAGCGGACGCAGAACTGGCTGCGGATCGAGTCCGGTTACACCGGCCCGATCGACGGGATCCCGGGCCCCAACACCTACGCCGCGCTCCAGCGGAACATGCGCAACTGGGGCTACACCGGACCCGTGGACGGCGCACCCGGACCCAACACCTGGGCCGCGGTCCAACGACTGGCCGCCGCACACGGCTACACCGGACCCATCGACGGCGTGATGGGACCCAACTCCTGGCGGGGCTTCAGCCGCTTCATCAACCAGGACCGCTGGGACTGAAACCAGGACCACCAGGACCGGGACCGGAAGCACCGTCACGCGCCCGTCGGCGCCGACCGCGATACCGTCGGCGCGGACGGGAGACGCGGCCACACGCCCGCCGATGAGCGGACCGGTCCACGGACAGCCCTTAGACTCCGCGAATGGCGAAGTACTTCGACGTGCACCCCGAGAATCCTCAGCGGCGCACCATCAGCAGCGTGGCCGACAGCATCCGATCCGGCGCGCTCGTCGCGTATCCGACGGACTCCTGCTACGCACTGGGGTGCCGGCTGGGCAGCCGTGACGGCATCGGCCGGATCCGGTCGATCCGGAACCTCGACGATCGTCACCACTTCACGCTCGTGTGCCAGAACTTTGCGCAGCTCGGGCAGTTCGTGCACGTCGACAACGATGTGTTCCGTGCGATCAAGGCGGCGACGCCCGGCAGTTACACCTTCATCCTTCCCGCGACGAAGGAGGTGCCGCGCCAGCTGCTGCACCCGAAGAAGAAGACGGTGGGAGTCCGTATCCCCGACCATGTGGTCGCTCAGGCACTGCTCGCCGAGCTCGGGGAACCGCTGCTCTCCAGCACCCTGCTCCTCCCCGACGAGGACGAGCCGATGACGCAGGGCTGGGAGATCAAGGAGCGGCTCGACCATGTGGTGGACGCCGTCGTCGACTCGGGCGACTGCGGCACCGAGCCGACCACGGTCATCGACTTCTCCGGCGGCGAACCCGAGATCGTCCGCCGAGGGGCCGGTGACATCACGCGGTTCGAGTAGCCGCGCCGGGCGGACGCCACGCCATCTCCGCGGACGCCTTGTCGTAGCGCTTCAGCACCAGGCGCGCCACGTCGGGGTGCGCGCCGAGCGGGGCCGAGGCGAGGCAGCCGCCGGCTCCCTGCGCGCGGCGGGCGAAATGGCCGGGGGCCATCAGGTAGCGGGCCACCGCCACCCGCCGGTGGCCCGCTGCCCGCAGGGCCCGCACCCCCTCGGCCGGTGTCGGCGCGTTCGCGCAGAGGTGGCCGACGACGACCGGGCGCCCGATCCGTTGCCGCAGCAGACCGGCCATCACCTCGGTGTCCGCGCCGGCCGCCGGATCGGTGGACCCGGCGGCCGCGAGCACGACGGCGTCCGGCCCGGACGATCCGGGGCCGCCGGGTGTCCGGCCCGCATCGGCGAGCCTGTCCGCCAGGGCGGCGGCGAGCAGTGGGTCCGGGCCGAGCGGTGCCGTCTGCCGGATGTCCAGGTGGGGTGCGGCGGCCCGGACGGCGGGCAGGTCCACCGTCACGTGATAGCCGGTGTTCAGCAGCAGCGGGACCAGCACCACCGGTCCGCGCGAGCCGGCGAGCACCTGAGCCGGCGTCGGCAGGGCGAGGTCGAGGAAGGACAGATGGGCCGTCAGGCCGGGCCGCTGGGCACGGACCAGGTCGAGCAGCGCCCGGTAGGTGGCGATGCCCGCCAGGTCGCGGGTGCCGTGCGCGACGGCCAGCAGGGTCGGGGCCGCGGGCTCGTCCCTCATACCGCCGCCGCCAGGCTGTAGCCGCGCTTCGGGACCGTGCGCACCAGCCGGGCGTGCGCGTCCAGTGCCCCTCGCAGCCGGGCGACCGCCGCCTCCACCGCGTGCTCGTCGGCCTGGCCGGTGACCCAGACGCGGCGCAGCAGTTCGGCCCGGCTGAGCACCCGCCCCGGCTGCTCGGCCAGTGCCCGCAGCACCGCCGCGAGCAGCGGCGGGAGTTGCACGGGCGGCTCGTCGTCGATCAGTACGGCGTTGCCCTGGAGCACCAACAGGCTCGGACCGGCGCGGACTTCACGCCTGCCGTGCGCCGGCAGGGCGGCCTCGATGGTCCGCACCATGGCGCCGAGCCGTCCCCTTTCGGGGTGGAGCACGGCGACTCCGGCCTCCTCCAGCCGCCGGCCACAGACCGGACCCACACAGACCGACAGCACGTCCTTTCGCAGTACGGTCAACACCTCCTCGCCGAGCCCGAGTCCGTCCGCGGCGGCGAGGAAGGCGTCGATCGCCGGCGCACTGGTGAAGGTCAGCGCATGCAGTTCGCGACGGACGGTCTGTTCGACCAGCCGGCGCAGCGGCGACGGATCGTCCGGTGGGCCCCACCGGTAGACCGGAATCGGGATCACCTCGGCCCCCCGCTCGCGCAGCGCGGCGGTGAACGTGTCCAGCGGCACCCCGTGCTCCTGGACGGCGATCCGTCTGCCGGGCAGATCGCGCGCGAGCAGCCAGGCCAGCAGCTCGTCGGTGGTCTCGGTGACGGGGGAGAAGGTCTCGCTCAGGCCTCCGGCGCGCACCGCACCGGTCGCCTTCGGGCCGCGGGTGAGCACCACGGCCTCCCGGCACACCTCGGCCAGGCGCGCGCCGTACCCCCAGCCGTCGGCCGCGCTCAGCCAGCCGCGCCAGCCGACCCCGGTGGTCGCCACCACGTAGTCGAGCGGCCCGGTCAGACAGTGCGCGGTGGCCCGGCGCAGCGCCGCATCGTCCTCCAGCGGGAGGATCCGCAGGGCGGGCGCCTCGACCACCTTGGCGCCGCGCCGGCGCAGCAGTGCGACGAGCTCCTCCCGCCGGCGCGCGGCGGTGACCCCGACGGTGAAGCCGACGAGAGGGCCCGCCGGCTGGGTGCTGTTCATGTCCTGCAGGTTCGGACGGCGCTGTTTCGGCCACGTTGCGCCCCGATCACGTCGCCGTAAGCGGGCGGCCTTCGGACGTTACGCAAGATTTCCGCCACGTCACCCTGGGCCCGGCGGCCGGTGAAGGAGCCGTACCCCCGGCGCAACAGGGGCGACCCGGTCGCGTAACGGCGTCCGCCGACGCTCGGAGGCATGACAACGACCGACACCCACTGCCCGTACTGCTCGCTGCAGTGCGGCATGCGCCTGCGGGTGCCGCAGGACGGCGGCGAGGCGCAGGTACTGGAGCGTCCCGACTTCCCCGTCAACCGCGGCGCGCTCTGCGGAAAGGGCCAGTCGGCCACCGCCGTGCTCGGCGCGGGGGTCCGGCTGACCGCCCCGCTGGTACGCGACAAGCGGGGCGGCGAGCTGCGCGAGGCGTCCTGGAGCGAGGCCCTCGACCGGGTGGCATCCGGTCTGGCGGCGGCCGGGCAGCGCCACGGGCGGGACGCGGTCGCGGTCTTCGGCGGAGGCGGGCTCACCAACGAGAAGGCCTACCTGCTCGGCAAGTTCGCCCGGGTGGTGCTCCGCACCCCGAACATCGACTACAACGGCCGGTTCTGCATGTCCTCGGCGGCCGCCGCGCACCGGATCGCCTTCGGCCTGGACCGCGGACTGCCCTTCCCGATGGCCGACATCGCGACGGCGGGCTGCGTGATCCTGGTCGGCGCGAACCCGGCCGACACCATGCCGCCCGCGCTGCGGTACTTCCGCGAGCTGCGCGCGAACGGCGGCACCCTGATCGTGGTGGATCCGCGGCGTACCCGTACCGCCGAACAGGCCGACCTGCACCTGCAGCCGGTCCCCGGCACCGATCTGGCACTCGCGCTCGGCCTGCTGCACCTGGCGATCGCCGACCACAGGGTGGACGAGGCGTTCGTCGCCGAGCGCACCACGGGCTTCGAGGCGGCCCGCACCGCGGCGATGGCGCACTGGCCGGAGCGGGTGGAAGCGCTGACCGGCGTCCCGGTGCACCAACTCCGCGAGGCCCTACGGCTGTTCGCGGACGCCGACACCGGCATGGTGCTCACCGCGCGCGGCCCCGAGCAGCAGAGCAAGGGGACGGACACCGTCGGTGCCTGGATCAACCTCTGCCTGGCGCTGGGCAAGGCCGGCCGGCCGGGCTCCGGCTACGGCTGCCTGACCGGGCAGGGCAACGGCCAGGGCGGGCGGGAGCACGGCCAGAAGGCCGACCAGCTGCCCGGCTACCGCTCGATCGAGGACCCCGCCGCCCGCGCGCACATCGCGGACGTCTGGGGCGTGGACCCCGACGACCTGCCGGGAGCGGGCCGCTCGGCCTACGAGCTGCTGGACGGCCTGGGCACGGCGGACGGGGCCCGCGCACTGCTGGTGATGGGCTCCAACCCGGTGGTCTCCGCGCCGAACGCGGGCCACATCACCGAGCGGCTGCGGGCCCTGGACTTCCTCGCGGTCAGCGACCTGGTGCTCTCCGAGACCGCGCACCTCGCCGACGTGGTGCTGCCCGCCGCGCAGTGGGCGGAGGAGACCGGCACGACCACCAACCTGGAGGGCCGGGTGATCCTGCGCCGGGCCGCGCTGGCCCCGCCACCGGGCGTACGCACCGACCTGCACGTGCTGCGCGAGCTGGCCGCCCGGCTCGGTACGGCCGAAGGCTTCCCCGAGCAGGCCGAGGAGGTCTTCGAGGAGCTCCGCCGAGCCTCGGCCGGCGGCCCGGCCGACTACGCCGGGATCAGCTACCCGCGGATCCGGGCCGAGAACGGGGTCTTCTGGCCCTGCCCCGGCGAGGAGCACCCCGGCACACCCCGGCTGTTCCTGGACCGCTTCGCCACCCCGGACGGCCGGGCCCGCTTCACCCCGGCCACCCACCGCCCGGCCGCCGAGGAACCCGACCGGGAGTACCCGCTCCACCTCACGACCGGGCGGGTCCTCTCCCAGTACCAGAGCGGCGCCCAGACCCGCCGGGTGCCCGAGCTGAACAGGGCCGCGCCCGGACCGTTCGTGGAACTCCATCCACAGCTGGCGGCCCGGCTCGGAGTGAGCGAGGGGGAGCCGCTCAGGGTCATCAGCCGGCGCGGCCGCGCGGTGGCCCCCGCCCGGGTGACCGGGACCATCCGGCCCGACACCGTCTTCATGCCGTTCCACTGGGCGGGCGCCGGGCGCGCCAACACGCTCACCAACCCGGCCCTCGACCCGGTCTCCAGGATGCCCGAGTTCAAGGTCTGTGCCGTACGTGTGGAGCGGGTCCGATGAGCCGCCGGATCGCGGTGGCCGGCGCCGGGATGGCCGCCGCAAGGTTCGCGCAGCAGTACCGGGCGCACGGCGGCGACGCGGAAGTGGTGCTGTACGGCGCCGAGCCGCGCGGCCCGTACAACCGGGTGCTGCTGGCCGACGTGCTGACCGGGCGCCACGACCCGGAGGCGATAGCGCTGCCGCACGGTGCCGGAACGATCGTGCGCGCCGGCTGCGAAGTGGTCGGTCTGGATCTGCCGGAACGCCGGTTGCGGCTGTCCGGAGGCGGGTTCGCCCCCTACGACGAACTGGTCCTGGCCACCGGCGCCAACCCCGTACTGCCGCCGCTGCGCGGCCTGTACACGCCGGACGGGCTGAAGGAGGGCGTACACGCCTTCCGCACCCTGGCCGACTGCGCCCGCCTCGCCGAGGACGCCGCCGGAGCCGAACGCGCTGTCGTGATCGGCGGCGGGGTGCTCGGGGTGAGCGCCGCCCGGGCGCTGGCCGCGCTCGGCCTGCCGGTGGAAATCGTCCACCAGGCACCGCACTTGATCGAACGACACCTGGACGAGCAGGCCGGGAACGCACTGCGCGGCCACCTCGCCGCGCTGGGCGTGGAGACCTACCCGGGCAACCGGGCGCGGGCCCTGCGCGGGGGAGCGCGGGTGACCGGGGTCGAACTGGCCAGTGGCTATCTGCTGGACGCGGACCTGGTGGTGCTCGCCTGCGGCGTCCGCCCGCGCACCGGCCTGGCCGGCGCGGCCGGGCTCACGGTGCGTTCCGGAGTGGTGGTGGACGACCGGCTGGCGGCCTCCGCGCCCGGGGTGTACGCGATCGGCGACTGCGCCGAACACCGGGGAACCGTCCACGGGCTGGCCGGCCCCGCCTGGGAGCAGGCCGATCTGCTCGCGGCCCGGCTGGCGGGCGCGGACGAGGACGCCCGCTACACCGGCTCGCGCCCGATGACCCGGCTCACCGCGGGATCCCTGGAGTACGCGGCCTTCGGCGAGGTGGGCGAGGACGCCCCCGGCACCGACGTGCTGCGCCTGGTCGACCCGACCCGTGGCTCGTACAAGAAGCTCGTGCTCCGCGGCGACCGGCTCGTCGGCGGCATCCTGCTCGGCGATCTGTCCGCGGTCGGCGACCTGACCCGCGCCTACGAGCGTGACGATCCGCTGCCCGAGAACCCCCTCGACCTGCTCACCACCACCCGATGACCTCCGTGACGCCAATCGAGGAGACCGCCCGTGATCGAGAAATCCCTGATCCTCGTCGGCCACGGCATGGTCGGACAGCGCTTCCTGGAAGCCCTGTTCGAGCAGCCGGCCGCCGAGCAGAACCACCGCTGGCGGGTCACCGTGCTCGCCGAGGAACCGCGCCCCGCCTACGACCGGGTGCACCTGACCACCTGGTTCTCCGGCACATCGGCGGAAGAACTGACCCTGTGCCCGCCCGGGTTCATCGAGCGGCACGGCATCGATCTGCGGCTGGGCGACCCGGCCACCGGGATCGACCGCGGGGCCCGCACCGTCACCACCGGCAGCGGTGACGTACTGCGCTACGACGCCCTGGTGCTGGCCACCGGCTCCTACCCGTCCGTACCGCCGGTGCCCGGCCACGACGCCACCGGCTGCCATGTCTACCGGACCATCGAGGACCTGGAGGCGATCACCGCGAGCGCCGGGCACGCCACGGTCGGCGCGGTGGTCGGCGGCGGACTCCTCGGCCTGGAGGCGGCCGGTGCGCTGCGGGCCATGGGTCTGGAGACCCATGTGGTGGAGTTCGCACCCCGGCTGATGGCCCTCCAGGTGGACGACGGCGGCGGCGCGGTGCTCCGGCGCAAGATCGAGGACCTCGGCGTTCATGTGCACACCGGGGCCGGAACTCAGCGGATCGACACCGACGAGCACGGCCGGGCCCGCACCATGGCGCTCTCCGACGGCACCGACCTCGCCGTCGACCTGGTGATCTTCTCGGCCGGCGTGCGACCGCGCGACCAGCTGGCCCGGGACTGCGGACTGCCGGTGGGCGAACGCGGCGGCATCGAGGTGGACGAGCACTGCCGCACGGCGGACCCGCACATCTGGGCGATCGGTGAGTGCGCGCTCGCCGTCGACGGCCGGGTCTACGGCCTGGTCGCCCCCGGCTACGCGATGGCCGACACGGTGGCCCGCGAACTGACCGGCACCGCAGCCGAGTTCACCGGATCCGACACCTCCACCAAGCTCAAGCTGCTGGGCGTGGACGTGGCCAGCTTCGGCGACGCGCTGGGCGCCACCGAGGGCGCCCTGGAAGTGCTCTACGCCAACAGCAGGGCCGGAATTTACAAGAAGCTGGTGGTCAGCCCGGACGGCCGGCTGCTCGGCGGCGTACTGGTCGGCGAAGCCGAGTCGTATGCCACACTGCGCCCGCTCGCCGCAGCCCGTTCCCAACTGCCCGCCCCGGCAGAGGAGTTGCTGGTGCCGGCTGCGGACGGGCGGCGCGGCCCCCTGGTACTGCCGGACGAAGCGGTGGTCTGCTCCTGCCACAACGTCACCAAGGGCGCCATCCGGACGGCCGTTTCGGAACAGGGCATGCGCACCGTCCCCGAGATCAAGAAGTGCACCAAGGCGGGCACCGGATGCGGCAGTTGCGTCAAACTGCTGGGCTCCGTCGTGACCGAGGAACTGGAAGCGGGCGGGCACGAGGTGGCCCGCGGCCTGTGCGAGCACTTCACCCACACCCGTGTCGAGCTCTACGAGATCATCCGGGTCAAGGGCATCACGGGCTTCTCCCGGCTGATCGACGAGCACGGCAACGGCGAGGGCTGCGACATCTGCAAGCCGACCGTAGCCTCCATCCTGGCGGGCCTGGGCAACGGCCATGTGCTGGACGGCGAACAGGCCGCCCTGCAGGACACCAACGACCACTTCCTGGCCAACCTCCAGCGCAACGGCTCCTACTCCGTGGTGCCGCGGATCCCGGGCGGCGAGATCACCGCCGAGGGCCTCATCACCATCGGCGAGATCGCCCGCGACCACGGCCTCTACACCAAGATCACCGGCGGCCAGCGGATCGACCTGTTCGGCGCCACCGTCGACCAGCTGCCGGGCATCTGGCGCCGCCTGGTGGAAGCCGGCTTCGAGTCCGGCCACGCCTACGGAAAGGCCCTGCGCACGGTCAAGTCCTGTGTCGGGCAGACCTGGTGCCGCTACGGCGTACAGGACTCCGTGGCCCTGGCGATCGAACTGGAACTGCGCTACCGGGGCCTGCGGGCACCGCACAAGCTCAAGTCCGCGGTGTCCGGCTGCGCACGGGAGTGCGCGGAGGCACAGAGCAAGGACTTCGGGGTGATCGCCACGTCGGAGGGGTGGAACCTCTACGTCGGCGGCAACGGAGGCATGACGCCACGTCATGCCGATCTGCTGGCGGACGGCCTGGACCACGACACCCTGATCCGCACCATCGACCGGTTCCTGATGTTCTACATCCGCACCGCCGACCGCCTGGAGCGCACCGCCCCCTGGCTGGAACGCCTGGAGGGTGGCCTCGACCACCTGCGCGCCGTCGTCCTGGACGACTCGCTCGGCATCTGCGCGGACCTCGACGAACTGATGGCACGGCACGTCGAGACGTACGAGGACGAGTGGGCGGCGACCCTGGCCGACCCCGAACGGGTACGCCGCTTCGTCTCCTTCGCCAACGCCCCGGGAACACCCGACCCCACCGTGCGCTTCGTCCACGAACGCGACGGGATCCGCCCGGCCCGCCCCGACGAGGACGGGTTCCCCCTCACTCCGGCCCTGATCGCCGGCCCGGCCCTGGAGGTACGCACACGATGAGCGGGACCATTCCGAACGAGAACACCGAACCCATGGTGGAGATCGACGACGGGCAGGGATGGGCGCCGGTCTGCCGATACCGGGATCTGTTCCCGGGACGCGGAATCGCGGTGCTGGTCGGCCCGCGGGGCGACCAGGTCGCGGTCTTCCGCGAGCGTGGCGGCACGGTGCACGCGCTGGCCAACCGCGACCCGTTCAGCGGCGCCCATGTCATCTCCCGCGGCCTGCTCGGCAGCCGGCTCGGGGTACCGGTGGTGATCTCGCCGATGCTCAAGCAGGCCTTCGAGCTGCGCACCGGACGCTGCCTGGACGAGGAGTACGCCCCTGACGGCACCCCCGCCGACCTGCGCGTCTGGCCGGTGCGTGTGGTCGCGGCGGTCCCCGCGGAGGTGTGCTGATGAGCACCGCGACCGTACCCGTGACCACCGGCCGGACCGGCTCCCGGCGGATCGAGGACTGGGACCCCGAGGACACCGAATTCTGGACCCTGGCAGGCGCCCGGATCGCCCGGCGCAACCTGATCTACTCGGTCATCGGCGAACACATCGGCTTCTCCGTCTGGAGCCTGTGGTCGGTGCTGGTGCTCTTTCTCGGCCCCGAGTACCACATCGACGCAGCCGGGAAGTTCACCCTCACCGCCCTGCCCACCGCACTCGGAGCGGTGCTGAGGATCCCGTACACCGTCGCCGTGGCACGCTTCGGCGGGCGCAACTGGACCGTGTTCAGCGCCCTGTTGCTGCTCGTGCCGACCCTGCTGGCCGGAATCGTGCTCAAGCCCGGCGTCTCGTACGGCACGCTGCTGGCGGTGGCCGCCGTGGCCGGTGTCGGCGGCGGCAACTTCGCCTCCTCGATGGCCAACATCAACGCCTTCTATCCGCAGCGGCTCAAAGGCTGGGCGCTGGGCGTCAACGCCGGCGGCGGCAACCTCGGCGTGCCGGCCGTCCAACTGCTCGGCCTCCTGGTGCTGGCCACCGCGGGCGCCGGCCACCCACGGCTGGTGATCCTCGTCTACCTGCCGCTGATCGTGCTGGCGGCGCTCGGCGCGGCACTGCGGATGGACAACCTCGCCACCGGACGCGCCGAACGCGGCGCCATGCGCGAGGTGCTGGGGGACGCGCACAGCTGGGTGATGTCGCTGCTCTACATCGGCACCTTCGGCTCGTTCATCGGCTTCGGCTTCGCCTTCGGGCAGGTTCTCCAGGTGCAGTTCCACCAGCAGTTCGACACCGCGGTGAAGGCGGCGGCCCTCACCTTCCTCGGACCACTGCTCGGCTCGCTCTCCCGTCCGCTGGGCGGTCTCCTGGCGGACCGCTACGGCGGCGCCCGGGTGACCTTCTGGACCTTCGCGGCGATGGCGCTGGGCGCGGGCGCGGTACTGGAGGCATCACGGCAGCACTCGCTGCCGCTGTTCCTGGGCGGGTTCATCGCGCTCTTCGTCCTCAGCGGGGCGGGGAACGGCTCGACGTACAAGATGATCCCGGCGATCTTCCGGGCCAGGGCACGGGCGGAGATCGCCCAGGGCGCGCCGCCGGACGAGGCCGAGCGACGCTCGCGACGCCGGGCCACGGCCCTGATCGGAGTGGCGGGGGCGATCGGCGCCTTCGGCGGGGTGCTGGTCAACCTGGCCTTCCGGCAGTCCTTCCTGGAGACGCAGAACGGGCAGGCGGCGTACGTGGCGTTCCTCGGGTACTACGGCCTGTGCCTGGTGGTCACCTGGGCCTGCTACCTGCGCCGTTCCGCCCGCCGACTGCCCGGTGTGTGATCGCGGCCGCGCCGCCTCGGCGGCGCGGCCGAGGGGCCCGGGCGCATACTGGGAGAAGCCGCACGATTGGAGGACGCCATGATCGTCCTCGGTGTCATCCTGCTGCTCATCGGCCTGGTGGCCGGAATCTCGATCCTGTGGACCATCGGGATCGTGCTCGTCGTGATCGGCGCCATCCTGTGGATCCTGGGCGCCGTCGGGCACGCGGTGGGCGGCCGGCGCCACTACTGGTAGCGCTGCCGCACCGGCTCCGGGGTACGGGGTCACAGGGGACGGACTTCTGGCGGCGCTGGGACCCGAACGGTCCCGACTGGTCTACCGGATGCGGTCGTTCCTCGACGCGGGCCTGGTTCCGCCCGGCTCCTCGGACGCCCCCGCGGTCGCCTCCGACCCGTTGCTGAGCATCCACGACATGGTGAACCGGCGGACCGCCTCGGGTGCGCCGATCGGCCCGCACGAGGCGGTGACGGCACGGGAGGCGCTGACCGCGTACACGGTCGGATCGGCCCACGCCGTCCACGAGGAGCACATCAAGGGGACCCTCGCCCGGGGCGCGCTCGCCGATTTTGCGGTTCTCAGCGACGACCTGCTGGGTGTGGCCCCGGAACGCATCGGAGAGCTGACGGTGGGGGCGACCGTGGTCGGCGGCCGGGTCGCCCACGACACGGGCGCACTCAAGGTCTCCTGAGCGCGCCCGGCGGCGGGAGCGGCGCTGTCGGTGCCGTACGGGGGGTGCTCCGGCCCGCCCCGTACGGCCCGGGGCCGCGGGCTCAGGCCCGGAAGGCCGAGGCGAACACGGCCGGCATCCGTGTCCAGGACGGCCGCTGTGCCAGCCGGGTGAGTCGACGGCCGGTCAGGGCGCCGCTGCGCGCCGTGACGAACCACGGCGGCTTCGGGAACAGCGCGAACTCGCCTCCCGCGACGGACCTCGGGAAGGGCCGGAACGGGCCCCGGACGACGGTGCGTTCCGGTGCGTCGATCAGCAGGGCGTTGTGCACGACACCGATCCCGCTCCCGGCGTCCGCGACGGTGTGGCCGGGGAAGGCACCCCAGGGAGCCGTCGCGGTGAGGAAGCCGAGCGCGGTCCAGGCGTTGACGGCGACCGTTCCGTACCGCAGCGCCGCCACCGCACGGTCGAATGCCCCGCCGAGGCGCTTCATGGTGGCCGGGTCGATCACGATGTTCGCCCCGAGGGTGCCGAAGAGGTCCCGGTTGGCCCTCTCGACGGCCCGGTCGAGGAACTCGACGCCCCGGCCGGGCAGGGTGAGGACGCCGAGCACGGGTGCGAAGTACTCGGTCGTCCCCACCTCCGCCGTGGCGTCGCCGTCGCCGAGCTCGACCAGCAGGCGTGAGCCCTCCGCGCCCTGCCACTCGGCACCCGGGTGGCTGCGCGCCGCGTCGGCGAGCCGGTCCGCGCTGCCCGGATACCAGGCGGGGCGCGCCGGAGCCGTCCGCAGGGCCTCCCGGAGATGCCCGAGGAACGCCTCGCGCTGCGGACGCCTTCCGGCTCGGCGGCATGGAGATCTGGGAATGGGCGATCGCCCGCGCCACGACCGGCGACCAGGCCGACGCGCTGCTGCGCCGCTCCACGCACTTCTGGGCCGTGCTCGACGGCTGCTCCACGGCCGCCACGGAGGCCTACCGAGAGGTCGCCGACGACCGGGAACGCCAGGAGCAGGTGGCGCGACGGGTCACGCTGCTCAGCGTCTTCGAGGGATCGAACGATGTCCGGTTCGGGAGCGCCGCGGGCGTCCAACGAGCCCTGGGCCTGCCGGAACGGGCCTCGTACCGCGTCGTGGCCGGCGAACTCGGCCGCAATGGCGAGGATCCGCTTCCCGGGGTCACCGCCCGGCTGGCGAACGTCGATGTGGCGTCCGTGTGGACCACCGAACTGGGCGAGCGACTGGGCCTGGTCGCCCCGACCGGCGAGGCCGAGGCCGCCGTGCTGCTCAGGACCGTGCAGCAGGCGGCGACCGCACGGGTGGGGGTGAGCCGGCCGTTCCCCACGCTTGCCGCGGCGCCGGAAGCGGTACGCCAGGCGCGGATCGCCCTGGAGTGCGTGCCCCCGGCCGGGGTGGGCGTCCACTGCTACGGCAGCGCCCCGATCGACTCCCTGATCGCGGCCCACGCCGAGTCCGCGGCCGAGCTCAGCGAGAACGTACTCGGACCGCTGCTGTCCGGCGAGGGAGGCGAAGCGGCCCTGCTCGACACCCTGGACGCGTGGTTCACCGCGGACGGCTCGACCGCCGAGGCGGCACGGCGGCTCCACTGCCACCGCAATACGGTGCTGTACCGGATCGCCCGCATCGCGGAGCTGACGGGCCGCGCTCCGACCCGTCCGGTCGACGCCGCCGAGCTCTATGTCGCCCTGCGGGCGCGGCGGCTCGCCGGCGGCGCCCGGTAGCGCTCCGCAGCGTACGGCGGCGGAAGGGGCCGCGAACCGCGCGCCGCGTGGGGTGCCCTGTGGTCGCTGTTCGCGCTGTCCCGGACGGTTCCGCTCTCGTTCGCGCTGATGGCTTGCATCGGGTTGATGAGCGCCTCGTTCGGGGTGCTTCAGACCACCTTGCTGCTGATGACGACCGAGCCGGAGGTGCGAGGGCGCGCCCTCGGCCTCCAGGAACTCGCCATCGGTGTCATGCCCTTCGCCTCGCTCGGGCTCGGCACGGCGGCCCAGCTGGTGGGGGTCGGTACCACCGCGTTCCTCAGCGGACTCCTGCTGGTCGCGGTGCTGCTGACGCTCGCGGTCCGGGTGCCCCAACTGCTCGGGTACAGCGGCGTGCACGTCCCGTAGCGCGGCCGTGTCGCGGGGGACGGCTTCGCGGCATCGCCGTCGAACGCGGCCACCGCCTCGCGGACGACCTCGATCCCGCGCAGTCCGACACCGAGGTCGACATCCACGTGGCTGCGTACCGCCGTCGTGCCGTGCCGGAGGAACTCGCCGAGCACGGCGGTGGCCGAGGGCACGCTCGGGATACCGAGTCCGTCACGCTCCGCGCGTTCGTGGGAAATGCGCCCCTGGGTCGTGGCCTCCCCGCCGTAGGAAACCCATGGCTGCCCCCACCAGCTCTTGTCGAGATGGGCGTGCGCGTTGATGAAGCCGGGCAGGGCGAGGAGACCGCCGCCGTCGAGGCGATCGCCGTCGTCGCTCGCCGTTCCGGCGGGCACTACGGAGAGGATCTCGGCGCCGGACATCACGATGTCCACAGGCGCCGCACCCCAGGGGCGGACGTTCGGCAGTATCACATGGACCATGAAGCGATGGTATACCAAATGCCTCGGTTCAGCCGGCCGAGTGGCGGGGGCCGGTGCCGCGTCGACGGGCGAAGGCGAGGGGCAGCGTGACGAGGGAGAGCACGGCCGTGGCCACGAGTGCCAGGGAGAACGAGGCGCCCGTCGCGAGGTAGCCGACGAGCAGGGCACCCAGTCCCGTTCCGGCATCGAATCCGATGTTCCACACGGCGCTCGCGACACCGCTGGACCGGCGGTCGACGGCGGCGAAGGCATCCACCAGGGTCAGGTTCTGGAGTCCGCCGTAGCTGACCCCGGCCAGGGCCATCCCGGCCAGCAGCGGAACCACGCCCGTCGCCTCCGGTTCGCTGACCGCCCAGGCCGTCAGGATGAGCCCGACGGCCGTGACGATCACGAGCGGCCAGAGGAACGGCCGGGTGCCGTACCGGTCGGCCAGAGCCCCGAACCGCCAACGGGAGACGGCCGCCGTTCCCGTCAGGAGCAGCAGCCCGGCCAGCGTCGCGGTGGGGTCGCTGCTCATCTGCGGGGCGAAGGTGATCAGGGCGCCACCGGCCGTTGTGGCACCGAGCAGGAGCAGCATCGGCGGGAGGAGAGGAAGGTACGCGGCGCGCCCGCCCTCCGCGGCGTCCCGGTGCGGCGGGTCCTCGGTCCCGGCCGGGTGCCCGCTCAGTCGGCGGGCGAGCCGCAGTGCGGGCAGTACGCCGAGCAGGGGCAGCGCGCCGACCGCGAACACGACCTCGAAGCCGAGGTTCTCCGCGGCCCAGGACGCGGTCGAGACCAGGATGAACTGAGGCCCCGCGATCGCCAGACCGTACGCACCGACCGCCTTCCCGCGCCGTGCGGGCTCGACGAGTTCGGCGACGGCGGTGGCGCCGCAGACCGTGAGCACCCCGAACCCGAGTCCGCGGACCGCGGACAGGGCGAGCACCACGCCGAGGTCCGTGGTCAGCAGGTGCGGGAGCGCGGGTGCGCCGAGCAGGACCATCCCGCAGACCAGGGTGGTCCGCCAGCCGAGGCGGCGTATCGCCGTCGGAACCAGGGTCTGGGCGAACACGGTGCAGAGCATCAGGACCGCGTTGACCGAACCGGCGCCGGCGGCGTCGGCCCCGCCGTGCACGGCCCAGAGCGGCGCGGTGGGCAGCAGTACCGCGAAGCCCGAGAATCCCGTGGCCGTCAGGAGCAGCAGTGCGGGCATGCCCGGTGCGTTCCAGACCGTTCCCCGCGCGGCGCTGTTCGCCGGAGCATTCCTCACTGGCTCGTGCCTCCGTGGCGCCGTCGACGGACCGGCTGTCGCGGCCCGGTCGGCATGTGAAGGAGGGCCGCAGCGAGGCCGTCCACTGTGACGCAAATGGTATACCGTTGGGCTGTTAGCCTGGTGCTCATGAGCACAGTGAACGAGTCACGGACTGTCACAGAGGGGGACCGCGAGTTCCTCCGCCGTTGTGTCGACCTCGCACGCGAGGCGCTCACGGCCGGTGACGAGCCGTTCGGCTCGCTCCTCGTGGACGAGCACGGCACGGTCCGGTTCCAGGACCGCAACAGGGTCAAGGACGGCGACGCGACCCGCCACCCGGAGTTCGAGATCGCGCGCTGGGCGGCCGAGAACCTGTCCCCGCAGGAGCGGCGCACCAGCGTCGTCTACACATCCGGTGAGCACTGCCCGATGTGCAGCGCGGCCCACGCCTGGGTCGGCCTGGGCCGCATCGTGTACGCGTCGAGCAGCGAACAACTCGTGGCGTGGCGCCGGAGCTGGGGCTTCGACGCGGGGCCGGTCGCGGCCCTTCCCATCAACACCGTCGCTCCGGGCATCCCGGTGGCAGGCCCCGAGCCGTCGCTCGCCGACGAGGTCCGCGCGCTGCACGCCCGGCTGCTGGGCGTCGACATGGACATCGACGGATAAGGGCCTGCCCGGCCGGCGGATCAGGGCCAGAGGCCTGCCCGGCGGATCAGGCCTGACGGTCGTCGCGCGCCGCGTTCTTCTCCTTGATGCGCACCGCTTCCTTCCGGACCTCCGCCTGGGTGGCGCGTTCCTGCTGGAGCCAGTCGGGGGCTTCGTCCTTCAGCGCGTCGATCTGCTCCGTCGTGAGGGCCTCGGTGATCCCGCCACGGGCGAGACCCGAGATCGAGATGCCCAGCTTCGCGGCGACCGCCGGCCGGGGGTGCGGGCCGTTGCGTCGCAGTTCCTGCAGCCACTCGGGCGGCTCGGCCTGCAGTGCGTTCAGCTCGGTGCGTGAGACGACACCCTCCTGGAACTCGGTGGGGGTGGCCTCGAGGTACACACCCAGCTTCTTTGCCGCGGTTGCGGGCTTCATCGTCTGGGCGGTCTTGTGCGACGTCATGCCGACAAGGGTATCGAGCATGTGCGCTACCTCTGACCAGGGCCGGTAACCTGGCGGAGTGACAAGCTCGGAAGAAACCCCTTCGTTCCGGCTCGCTTATGTCCCGGGGGTGACCCCCGGCAAGTGGGTGCGGATCTGGAACGAGCGGCTGCCCGACGTCCCGCTGACCCTCGTGGGGGTGTCGGCCGCCGAGGCGTCCGACGCGCTGCGGGGGCGTGCGGCCGACGCCGGTCTCGTACGGCTGCCGATCGACCGGACGGCCCTCAGCGCCATCCCCCTCTATACCGAGACGACGGTGGTCGTGGTCCCGAAGGACCACGTCATGGCGACGGTCGACGAGGTCTCCGCCGCGGACCTGGCCGATGACATCGTGCTGCACCCCCTCGACGACACCCTCGCCTGGGAGCAGCGCCCGGGACGGCCCGCCATCGAGCGTCCCGCCACCACGGCGGACGCCGTCGAGCTGGTGGCGGCGGGGGTGGGGCTGCTCGTCGTACCGCAGTCGCTCGCCCGCCTCCACCACCGCAAGGACCTCACGTACCGGCCGGTTTCGGACGCCCCTGAATCGGGCGTCGCGCTGTCGTGGCTGGAGGACGAGACCACCGATCTGGTGGAGGAGTTCATCGGGATCGTCCGGGGGCGGACCGTCAACAGCACGAGGGGCCGCCCCAAGCCCCCGGCGCAGCAGCCGAAGAGCAAGCGCGCCGATGCGAGCGGTGCGCGGCGGAAGCCCGCAGCCGGCAAGACGACCGGCAAGTCGGGCAGCAAGACGACCGGCAAGTCGGGCGGGAAGAGCCCGCGGACCGGCTCCGGTGGCCCCAAGGCCGCCAAGCGAGGCAAGCCCCGCCGTCGGCCGTAGGGCCGGCACGCACCGCCCCGGCCGTCGGCCCGGGGCGGGCGGAGTCCTGACCGCGGCGCGCTCTCCGTACAACCCTTTTGCCTCACGCGCGGTCAAACAGGACGCCGGACAGGAACGGGCCCTTTCAGGCCACTGCCCCCGCACCCGCCCGGTCATCCTTGGACCAAGGAGCCGCTCGTGCGCAAGTACCGTTCGGCCGCCGTTGTCGCGGCCTCATTCCCGGCACCGCCGAGAAGGGCGACCGCTGGGGCGGCCAGGTCAGGCTGACCGATCCGAACCGGGACGACCGCTACGGCCTGCTGGCCGCCGCACCGGCCCGCCTCAGCGCCTGCGCCGCACCTTCGGTTCCGGTACAAGACGCACGACGCCGTTGAGCAGATGGTCGACCAGGTCGTGCGAGGGCTTGTCCGTGAGGTTGGTGAGCAGCCGGGCCAGGGTGTTGAGCAGGAACGGCGACCCCATGACGTAACGGTTGAGGACCGGCTGGAAACCGGAACGGCTGAAGACCAGATCGGCGGCCGTGTTGCCGAGGCGGTAGTAGCGCCCCCAGCGGCGGTTCATCTCGACCGGGTAGCCGCGCAGCACCTGCTCGCGCCTGGGTCCCCGGGGCAGGGCGAGGGCCAGCGTGGCGGTCTCGGCGGCGACCTCACCGGCTTCCATGGCCTGGCCGATCCCCTCGCCGTTCCAGGGGCTGATCATGCCTCCGGAGTCGCCGACGAGCAGGAGCCCGCGGGTGTAGAGGGGATGGCGGTTGAAGCCCAGCGGAAGGGCCGCGCTGCGGACGGGGCCCTCCGCGTTCTCCTCGCGCAGTCCCCAGGCCTCGGGAGTACGGGCCAGCCACTCGTCCAACGTGGCGCGCAGGTCCGCCTTTCCGTGCCGTCGGTGCGGCAGCGCGCCGAGACCGACGTTGACGCGGCCGTCGCCCATGGGGAAGATCCAGCCATATCCGGGCAGGTAGTGATCGCTCCCGGGGAACCGGAGGTCCGCCCACAACTCCAGGTACTCCTCCTGGGAGCGCTCGGGACTGCGGTAGTAGCGGCGGGCGGCCGTCGCGATCTGCCTGCTCGTGTCCCGCTGCAGCCCCATGGCGAGGGCGAGGCGGGCGGAGGCGCCGTCGGCGGCGATCACGATCGGTGCGTGGAAGGACAGGGGCTCCTTCGCCTCGGTGACGGCGGTGACACCGGTGATGCGTCCGGCCCGGTCGGTCAGCGGCTCGGTCACCTTCACACCGCTGCGCAGCCGCGCTCCGGCGGCGACGGCGTGCCGGGCGAGGATGTCGTCGAAATCGTGCCGGCTGCGCGAGAGGCCGAAGTCCGGGTAGCGGCCGAGCGCGGGCCAGTCGATGTGCACCTGATGGTCCCCGGCCACCCAGCGCATACCGCGCGAACGGGTCCACCCCGGAGCCTTGATGTCGACGCCCATCCTGATGAGCTGGTGCACCGCACGCGGCGTCAGACCGTCCCCGCACACCTTCTCCCGGGGGAAGTGGGACTTCTCCAGCAGCAGGACATCGACGCCCGCCCTGGCGAGGTGGAAGGCCGCGGCCGATCCCGCGGGCCCCGCCCCCACCACGATCACCTGGGCCTCCTCGTCCGGGCCGTGGTCGGACCGGGCGTCCGACTCGGACCGGTCTGGCGTCGTTTCCCGCATGGGAACCCCTTCCTGGAGCCGGTGCCGTACCGGGGACGGCAGTCATCCGTTTCATCATCGATCAAGGGCGGCCGGTGCGGAGCCCGGTCCGGAAATCCGGCGCCATCCTGTGCGGACCTCAAGATGCGAAACGTCTGAAACCGTGACAATTTACCCTTGCTGACCAGCTGCTCGGGTGAAAGGGGCACTCTGATGGAGCGTCGTCCGGTGGGTCGAAGACTCTTACGCGATCGCAACTCCCCGAGGGTTCCGGCACCGCCGCACCGGCCGACGCCGCGTCACCCGGCACCGCCGCGCCGCCGCACGCCGAGGCTCCGTCCCGTCCGCACCCGCCGCGCCGCCGCATGAGTTCCGTCGCCCCTTCCCGCCAGCACAGTTCTGCCGCCGCAAGGAGTGCCGTATGAGCACCATGGACGTCCCCTCGGAAGCCGAGTCGGAGATCCCCGCATCGCAGCCACGGGCCAAGAAGCCCGCGGTGCCGGGGATGACCTGGGTCACGCTGGCGCTGATGACCACCGCCTCGGTGGCCAGCCTGCGGTCCGCCCCGACGATGGCCGTGTACGGACTGGCCTGCGTCTTCCTCTATGTCGTCCCGGCGATCGTGTTCCTGATGCCGACGGCGCTGGTCTCCGCCGAGCTGGCGTCGGGGTGCAACGGCGGTGTCTACCGCTGGGTGAGCGAGGGGCTGTCCAAGGTGAGGAGCAGTTCCGCCGCGACGCCGACGTGCTGGACGGGGTGTCGCTCACCGGTTCCGGCACCGTCTCCGACCGGCTCTGGGCCCGCCCCGCCGTCACCGTCCTGGGCATCGACTGCCCGCCGGTCGTCGGCTCGTCCGCCGCCATCCAGGGCACCGCACGGGCCCGGGTGAGCCTGCGCGTACCGCCGGGAACGGACGAGGATGCAACCCTGCTGGCCCTGACCACCCACCTGGAGAAGGCCGCCCCGTGGGGCGCCCGGGTCTCGGTCGAACCGGAGGGGACCGGCGCACCGTTCCGGGCCGCCACCGACGGTCCGGCCTACGCGACCCTGGGCCGGGCCATGGCCGATGTCTACGGAAAGCCGATGGCCGCCCTCGGCCAGGGCGGCTCCATCCCGCTGTGCAACGTCTTCACCAGCGCGTATCCCCGTGCCGAGATCATCCTGATGGGCGTGGAGGAACCGCAGTGCCTCATCCACGCCCCCAACGAGAGCGTCGACCCCACCGAGATCCAGCACATGGCCCATGTCGAGGCCCTCTTCCTGAGCCGGTACGGCGCGGCACGGCGGAACTGAGCGGTGGCCGAACCCGCCGGAGGGCCTAGGACTCCAGATAGCGCAGGACTGCCAGCACCCGCCGGCTGTAGCCGGTGGTGCGTGGCAGATCGAGCTTCTCGAAGACCGCGTTCAGGTTCTTCTCGACCGAACTGAGCGAGATGTGCAGCTGCTGCGCGATGGCCGCGTTGCTGCGGCCCTGCGCCAGCTCCTGCAGGACACTGCGCTCCCGGGGAGTCAGCCTGGCCAACGGGTCGACGTGCGTGGTCCGGACCACCAACTGCCGTACGACTTCCGCGTCGATGGACGCCCCGCCCGCGTGGATCCGTTCCAGCGATTCCAGGAACTCGTCGACCTGCGCGACCCGGTCCTTGAGCAGATAGCCGACCCGCTCGGCGTTCTGGGACAGCAGCCGGACCGCGTAGTTGCGCTCCACGTGCTGGGAGAGCACCAGCACACCGACCAGGGGCCAGCGCTCGCGGATCTCCAGCGCGGCCCGCAGCCCCTCGTCGGTGTGGGTCGGGGGCATCCTGATATCGACGACGACGAGGTCCGGCGGGTCCGCCTCGACCGCCCGGACGAGGGAGGTGCCGTCACCCACCGAGGCGAGGACCTCATGCCCCTCCTCCGCGAGCAGCAGGGCGAGACCCTCTCTGAGCAGGGTCGAGTCCTCGGCGAGCATTACGCGCACGGCAACTCCGCGGTGATCGTGGTGGGGCCCCCGCAGGGGCTGTCGATGTACAGCCGGCCATCCAGCGCGTCCACCCGGCTGCGCAGCCCGGACAGTCCGCCGCCCAGGGGATCCGCGCCACCGGTGCCGTTGTCCTCGACGGACACGGACACCCGGTCCCCGTCGCCCCCGACGCTCACCCGGATGCGGGTTGCCCGGGAGTGCTTGGCCGCGTTGGTCACGGCCTCGCAGACCACGAAGTAGGCGGCGGTCTCCACCGGCCGGGGCAGTGGCAGCGGCAGGTCGAACTCGATGTGCAGGGGGATGCCGCAGCGTTGGGCCACCCCGCCGAGCGCCTCTTCGAGCCCCAGGTCGTCGAGTGCCGACGGGTAGACGCGCCAGGCCACTTCGCGCAGTTCGGTGAGGACCTCCTGGGAGGCATGGTGGGCCTGCCGAAGCAGCAACTCGGCCTGCTCGGGCGTCCGGTTGCGGCGGGCCCGGCCCAGCAGCATGGCCAGAGCCACCAGCCGCTGCTGTACGCCGTCGTGGAGATCGCGTTCGATGCGCCTGCGTTCCGCGTCGACCGCCCGGAGCACACCGGCCCGGCTGGCGGCCAGTTCGGCGATGCGCCGCTCCAGCAACTCCCGCTCGGAGGGCCCGAAATGATCGCGTGCCAACCGGGTGTCGAGTGCGTTCAGCGAGAAGAGCCCCTGGAGGTCCAGGAAGAGCAGGACACCGCCGAGGACCGCCTGGGGCAGCAGCCCCTGCCAGTCGGTGGGGTCGCGGAGCACACCCGCGGCCAGCAGTCCGGCCAGCGCACCCCCGTATCCCAGCAGTGCGAGCACCCCGGCGAACAGGGTCCCCGCGCAGGTGCGGGCGGCCAGATACCGAAGGACATCCCGGTCGGACGCGTGGTGTGCCGGGAACACATCGCCGAAGAAGACACTGCGGCGGATCCGTTCCAGGCCGGTGAGCCTGCGCGCCCCGGCACTCAGCAGGGCCAGAGCGCGCAGCCGGGTACGGGGCCACAGCACGAACGGCAGCGACAACAAGCCCGGCACGGCGAAATACAGCAGCCCGACCAGGGCGGTGCAGCAGCCGAGCAGCGCGCCCGCTGCTCTGCGGGGCCATGGATACGGGTGCCCCACGACGTCACCCGCCTCCTCGCGCCACGGGCCGGTCAGACCCGGAACATGACCGGTCGCACCGTCCGCGAAGTCCCCCTCCACGCCTGCCGACCCCAGGGCCTCTCGTCTGGACGACACCGGGCTCGCGTGCCCCGGTGCCGCGCCTTGCCGCGTTGTCGTCGGTCGCCAGGGCTCCTTCCCCGAGCTCTCGGCTCCGCTCGAGCAGGGGAGACCCCATCTGCCTCCGTCCTCCGCCTTGCGATGCACGGCACCGGACCCCACTCCCTGATCCGACCTGATCCGAACGAAAGACCCTAGCCGTGCGGCATGACCACGGCAAGATCGTTCCGACCGGGCACGGGAGACCGCCGGAGTGGGGGCCCCTGACGCCGGGCTCAATGGACCCGGCGGTGCTGCGCCCGGCCGCGGGACCGCAACCGCACGGTCAGGTACCCGGCGAAGGCCACCAGGACCAGGACGAGAACGGCCTTGGACAGGACCCCGACATAGGTCTCCACCAGATCCCACCGGTCGCCGAGCCAGTAACCGGCCATCACGAGCACCGAGTTCCACATCAGGCTGCCCAGCGCGGTCAGTGTCACGAAGAGCGGCAGCGACATGCGCTCCACGCCGGCGGGCACGGAGATGAGACTGCGGAAGATCGGCACCATGCGGCCGAGGAGGACGGCCTTGGTACCGTGCCTGGCGAACCACCGTTCCGTACGTTCCAGATCGGAACTCTTCACCAGCGGGAGCCTCGCCCAGATAGCGTGCATGCGCTCGCGGCCGAAGAGCATTCCGATCCAGTAGAGAGCCACCGCGCCCACCACCGAACCCAGCGTGGTCCAGAAGAGCGCGGAGGCCAGAGTGATGACACCCTGCCCCGCCGCGAAGCCGGTCAGCGGGAGAATGACCTCGCTGGGCAGTGGCGGAAAGAGATTCTCCAGGGCGATGGCGAGGCCGGCTCCCGGACCTCCCATGGTGTCGACGAGGTCGGCTGCCCAGCCGGCGACACCGCCCGCGGGTTCCTGGGGGAGACCCAGAATGACGAAATCCATGAACTGACTCCTGGCCGTTGTGGTGAGGCGCGAGAAGTCCGCCGCGCCTCACCGGCAACGCTAGGAATCGACGACCGGCGCCGGTACGAGGATTGCCACCCGACCAAGTGCTGTTCTCCGCACCCGCCACCCTGCGGTTTTCCGTAACCGCGGTCGGACAGTGCAGTTGACCGCCTCTGCTCTCTGTCTCTGTCTCAGCAGTACTCAGACGGAATAGCTGAGGTCCTTCGCGACCAGGGAGTCGGGGCGCAACCTCAGCCAGACAGTTCCTCGTTCAGCCGGGTCGTCGAGCAGGTAGTGCCGGAAACGGTCGTCCCACTCCACGTCGTCCGCACCGAGATACCGGTTGAGCTTGCGCCGGCCCCGAGCCACGTCGAAGGGCAGGATCTCCGCATTCCCGCGGGCGATGACCTGTCTGACCAGACCCGTGCCGACATCACACACGTCGACGACGAGGGCGATCGAGGGGTCGGCCTGGACGTGGCTCAGCAGTCTCGCCCAGGGGCCGGTCAGGATCCAGAAGGCTCTTTCCTCCCAGAGAAACCACGTCGGCCGCACGGTCGGCCCGTTGGTCGCCACCCGGGCGGTGAGCGGCTGAGAGAGGAAGGCGTCGACATCGAACTCTCGCTCTGTCATGCCTTGATCATGTCGATGATGAGCCTCTGCCGGCTACTGAGACTGCGCACTGCGGTCCGGGCGTCCATCATTTCTGTGCGAAGACGATCCAGACCTGGCCCGGCGCGAACGTCATGCGCTCACCGTCCCGGGTGGTGAAGGCGGTCGCGGAACCGGCCGCCGGCCGTGACCAACGGACGTCGTACTCCTTGCCGTTGCGCAGCACCACGGCGGCGCCGGAGCCCACGGTCCGGGTGTACGGGGACGTGCTGCCCCACCGGTCCTGATACAGCGAGGGGCGCACGGTCACGTACTGCACCACCACATCGGCCGCGCCGAGCCGGGCGCCTTCCGCCGTGCGGGCCGGGGTGCCGTCCATGGAAACGAGCCACTGGCGCCGTTCGGCGGACCAGGTGAATGTGAAGCGCGCCGCCGGATACCGCACCGTGCGACCGGCGACCGGTTTGCCGCCCGGCACGGCTGCGGCGAAACGCACCCCGATGTCCTCGGCCGCGTTCACGCCGGTTGTGGCGTGCGGTGTCCGGCCGGGGCGCAGATACAGGTTGTGCGGTGCCGCGCGGTCGCTGCCGCGGAAGTACGCGTTCGGGGCCTTCTCGGGAGGCAGCGGATCCAACGGGGCCGCCGCGATGGCCGGGAGGAGCTTGGCCTGGGCCCCGGAGAAGGCGAGCGTCGGCCGGTCGAACTGGCGGAGCAGTTCCAGATCCGTCTCCCGGGCGCTGCGCACCGGGCCGACCACGGGCGGCAGCCGGGACGAGTAGGCGGCGAGTATGCGGCTGAGACCGGCCTCGACCTGCTCCACATAGACGATGTCCGCCTTGTCGAGCCCGGTCTGCGGGCGGGCAGGACCGAGATTGTCGATCTTCACGGCGAGGACGTGGGCGCGTGATCCGGCAGGCGTGGATGGCTCGGGGCTGCTCGGCGGGGAAGTCGTTCCCCCGCCCTGGCAGCCCGCCAGTGCGGCGATGAGCAGTGCCAGTGCGAGTGCTGATGCCGTGCCCGGCCTCCGCGTCCCGAATGAATGCATGACGGCCACCCCTTCCGAGTCGGCCGACGCGACGCCTCCGGCTGTGGCCGCTCGCCGCGACGGCTCCCTGCCCATCATCACGCAGAAGGGCGCCCCAGGGGTTCCCACGGGGCAGGGCGGACGGTCCTCGGCGGCGTACAGCGAGGCGTCGGGCCCCGCGCTCAGTACGGCAACGGGCGGCCCGACGGGGTCCTCAGGTCGAGGGGCGGCGGGCGGGACGGCAGTTGCGGTCGTCGGACGATCCTGATGCGGCCCATTGCCACCACCCCTGTCGGTCTCCCGTCATATGCCCGGCGCGTGAGCCGTTCATGCGGCTCCCGCATGAATCTTCGGGTCACGGGGTCCGAACGGTCGCTGCTCCCATCCTGCTTACGGCCCGCATGACATGACGGACCGTCGGTTCAAATTGTGCTGCCGCCGGCCTCGGGCAGGATCTGTTCGCCGTACCGATCCACACGGATGTCCTGGAGCCTGCGCGACATGTCCGAGAGCATTCCTGCGGCATGGTGCCGCCGGTCCCAGACCGCGAAGAGCCGGATGTCCAGCGGGTGCCTGACCGCGCTGATGGGCACGCCCACCAGCCCGAAACGCGGATCGTCGGAAACCACGGCGATGCCCCGCCCGGCCGCCGCCAGCGCTTGGGCCACCTGGGCGTTTCCGCACTCGACGACATCGCCGTCGACCAGCCCGTCGGCGGTCAGCGCCTCCTGGAGGACGAGCCGGGGCCGGAACGACCGGTCGAGCAGGATCAGTGGCTCGCCCACGAGCTCGTGCAGGGCCACCGAGGCCCCTCCTGACCGGCCGTCCGGGCAAGGGAGTTGCGCGGTGGCGCCGTCTTCCCGTCGCACAGGGGACAGCCCGCCCGCGCGCTCGCTATCCTTCCCGGCTATGAGCCATGAGCGTGGCACGGGTGGAGTATCCGGCGGGGCTCCGCGGAGTTCCGGGTGACCGAGGGCATGGGCCCCGCGCCGGATGCCCGTACGGCGGAGGCGTGGCGAGCCTTCGGCGCCCGGTTGCGTCAGTGGCGCAGGCGCGCCGGGCTCACCCAGGCCCAGGTGGGTGCCCGAGTCGGCTACGACCACACCGCCATCAGCAAACTGGAGCACGGCACCCGCAGGACACCGCTGCCGCTGGCCCGCAGGCTGGACGAGCTGATGGCGGCGGGCGGTGCCCTCCTCGCCGCCTGCGAGGCGGCGGAGGCCGAGGACGCGGGCGGTACGGGCGAGGAGAGCGCGGCAGTACTTCCCGCACCGGCCCCCGCACGGCAGGGCCCGCTGCCCGGGGAGCCCGCAGGAGGTGCCCTGCTCGCGATGCTGCCGCCGGACATCGTCCTGCCCAGCCGTCTGCCCAGCTACGGGCTGATGTGCCCGGTGCACGGGCGTGACGGCTGCACCGTCCCCGTGCTCGCCGACGTCATCGCCCTGCACTCGGCCTTCTGCTCCCTCGGCCCGGCCACCGTGTCGTGCCCCGCGCTGGACATCGACACGGTGCATGCCCTGACGGCGCTGCTCGCCGTCTGCCTGCGGGCCGACGAGGAGCGCGCCTGGCCCGGAGCGACCGCCGTGGTCGAGCGCACCCTGCACGCCATGCTCCGCTGGATGGCGCTGCCCGCGGCGCCGTACCAACGCCAACTCGCCCCACTGGCCGCCGAGTACGCTCAGTCGGCCGGCTGCCTGCGGCTGCTGTGGGGCCGCAACGCGACGGCGATGGCCTGGCTCGACCGGTCGCTGGTCTGGGCAGGGCTGGCCGGTCATGTCGGAACGGAGGTGGCCGCGCTCAGCGACATGAGCACACTGGCGCGGCTGGAGGGCGACGGCCCGTCCGCCCTCGCCTACGGAGGCGCGATCCGGCAGGCGGCCGCCGGCCGGTACTGGGCGGGCGCGATGAGCGATCTGTACCTGGCGCGCGGACACGCGGTACGGGGCGACGCGCGGCAGACCCTGGGCCACATCGACCGTGCCTGGTCGCAGCTGGACCGGGTCGGGGAACAGGACGAGACGGAGGCGCCCTGGCTGTCCGTCGCCTCCGTACGCCTGCGGGTGGAGTCCGGCGCCGCCGGGGCGCTGCGGGACCTCGCCGCGGCGACCGGGGACCGCCGGCTGGCGCTGCGCGCGGTGGGGGCGGCCCGCACCGCGCTGGGTCTGCTCCCGCCGGGGATGCACTCGGCACGGATGCTGTTCCTGGTACGGATGGCGGACGCCCATGCCTGCGCCCAGGACCCGCAGGCGGCGATCGCCATCGCCGGACCGGTTCTGGACACCACCGAGGTCACCGCGTCGACGCTGCTGGGGCAGGAACTGCGCGGACTGCACAGCCGGTTGGCGGCCCGGCACGACAACCGGCCGGAGACCGACGACTTCACCCGCCGGCTGGCGGCCGTCGTCCGCTGACACACCGGAGGCGGGACGTGTGTGCACACGCCCCGCCCCGGATGGTTCATTGACGGAGGATCAACCGGCGTTCAGCGTCACGTCGTCCACGACGAAGCTGGTCTGCAGATAGGCATCCTCACTGCTGGTGAATCCGAGGGTGACCGTCTGGCCGGCGAAGGCGCCGACGTCGAAGGTCTTCTGGGCGTAGGAACCCTCGGCGTCCACGTTGGAGTACGTCGCGAGCGTCTTGGTGCCCAGTTTCACGGTGAACGTGTCGTACGCGGTCGGGTCGCCCGCCGACTCGTCCGTGTCGGTGCGCAGATAGAACGACAGCTTGTACGTCGAGCAGCCCGACGGAATGGTCAGCGACTGCGAGGCCGTGTCCGAGTGCGTGGATCCCCAGCCCCCGAACCAGGCCGTGTACGCGCCCGTGTGGGCCGGCTTCTCCGATGTCCGGTTGTTGATCACACCGTCCGTCTGGGTCCACGGCTCGACGCCGTCCTCGAAGCCGCCGTTGGCGACGACCTGGCGGGCCTGGCAGCTGCCGCCGCCACCGACGACGAGCGAGTACGTGGTGGCGTGGGTGGCCGTGCCGGTCCCGGTCACCGTGACGGTGTACGTGCCCGCCGCGGCCTGGGCCCCGGCGGAGACGGTCATCGTCGAGGACGAGCCCGACTGCACGGAGGCCGGGTCGAACGAGACGGTGACACCGCTCGGCGCGCCGGAGGCCGTCAGCTTCACGGTCTGCGCGGAGCCGCCGGTCGTCGCGGTGGACACACTCGCGGTGACCGTGCCGCCCGGCTGGACGTTGCCGGTGACCGGCTTCACCGAGACGGAGAAGTCGTCGGCGGGCGCGGTGGTGCCGACGGAGGTCTTCCACACGGTGTAGGCGACCCCGTCGGCGCTGCGGTCGAGTGCCGTCGCGTTGATGTTGGCCGTGGTGTCACAGGCCGAGTGGTAGCAGGAGTCGTAGGAACGGCCCGCCGTGCCGCCCCACTTGGTGGCCTGTGCCGACGTCTTGGTGTCGCTGGCGCCGGTCGCGTAGCCCGAGGTGGGGATGCCGCCCTGCTGGAAGGAGTAGTCGTCGGACCGGCCCTGGCCCTCGACGTTCTCCTCCGGCGCGAGGTTCAGCGAGTCCCAGTACTCCTTCATCGGCGCCGAGGCGGCCGAGTCGACGTTGTTGATGAAGTAGCCGCCGTTGGTCGAGGCCACCATGTCGAAGTTGTAGTACGCCTTGATGGCGCTGCGCTGGGCGGAGGTGAGCTGGCCGACGTAGTACTCGGAGCCCTGCAGGCCCTGCTCCTCGCCGTTCCACCAGGCGAAGCGGACGTGCTTGGTCATGGTCGGGTTCCGCTGGGCCAGTGCGAGCGCGTTCTCCAGCAGGGTGGCCGAACCGGAGCCGTTGTCATTGATGCCGGGACCGGCCGAGACACCGTCCAGGTGGGCGCCGAACATGATCGTCTGGTCGGACGGGCCGCCCGGCCAGTCGGCGATCAGGTTGTTGCCGCGGTAGGTGCAGCTGGTGCAGGTCTGCTCGCTGACGGTGTAGCCGGCGGCTTGCAGCTTGCTCTTCACATAGGCGACGGAGGCCGTGTAACCGGCGCTGCCGGCCCGGCGGTTGCCGCCGTTCTGGGTGGCGATGGTGTTCAGCTGCGTGAGGTGCGCCTGCACATTGGCGACGCTGATGTCCGGTGCACTGCCGCCCGGATTGCCGCCCCCGTTGTCTACGGTCAGGGTGTACTGCGCGGTGTGGCTCTGGGTGCCGTCACCCTTCACCGTGAAGGTGTACGCGCCGGGCGTGGCGTTCGCGGACGCCGACACGGTCATCGTCGAGGACGCCCCGGCCTGCACCGACGACGGGCTGAAGGCCGCGGTGACACCGCTCGGCAGGCCGCTCGCCGTCAGTCCGACCGTCTGCGCACTACCGGAGCTGACCGCGGTCCGCACCGTGGCCGTCACCGAACTGCCCGGCTTCACGGAGCCCGACCCCGGGTCCAGGGACATCGTGAAGTCGTTGTTGCCACTGGACGTACAGGTCGGGTCGCCGCTCTGCGCGGGCACGCTGATGGCGTCCCAGGCGGCCTTGGTCCGGTCGAAGAGCACACAGCCCGGGTCGAGGTTCTTCGCCGCGGTCAGCGTGGCCGTGCGGTAGCGCTTGTACGTCATCCCGCTCGTCTTCAGCAGCATGCCGCCGTAGAAGACCTTGCCGGCGCTCTGGATGCCGACACCGGTGACCGACGAGCTGTTGCAGGTGGGGCTGGACGGCTTGCCGCCACCCGGGTTCGAGCCCTCGGCCAGCAGATAGAACCAGTGGTTGAGCGGACCGGCCGCGGCGTGCTCCTCGGTGTTGGGTATCGAGGAGCTGTAGCAGTTCGGGTCGCCGATCTGCCCCGGGTTGTACATGATCCGGATCGGCCCGTCGCCGACCAGGTCGATCTTCTCGCCGACGGTGTAGTCGGGGTCGTCGTACGGAGCGGGCTCATTGGTGTACGCCTCGGTCAGGGCGCCCATGATGTCGCCGGTGGCCTCACCGAGACCGGACTCGTTGTTGGCGCCGCCGGGCGTGAACTGGTCGATGCCGTGGCCGAACTCGTGGCCCACCACGTCCATCGCGCCGATCCACTGATTGGCGTTGTTGTGGCCGATGGAGACCGACGAGCCGTCCCAGTAGGCGTTGACGTCGTTGAGCCCGACCTTGACCGGCCAGCTGCCGCCGTTCCCGTCGTGCCCGTTGCGGCCCAGCCAGTCCTTGAGCATGTTCCACTCGTGCTGCGCCGCCCACATGACGTCGACGCAACCGGTCTCCTTGCTGGAGGCGTTGCCGGTGCCCCAGGAGTCGCTCGACTTGGTGAAGACACTGCCCGTGCTGTAGTCGGCACAGCTCAGACCGGGCCGGTTCGGATCGCGCAGCGAGTAGCTGCTGCCCGACGCGGTGGTGTCGATGGCCAGCGGTGACGGACCGTTCCACTGGCTGTTGCCGGTACCCGCCTTGACGTCGTCGTAGCTGTCGATCACCTTGCCGGTGCCCGCGTCGACGAAGACATGCAGCCGGCTGGGGGCCTTGGCGGTGCGGCCGGTGAGTACCGTCTCCCACGCCAGCTTGGAGGATTTCTCCGTGGCACGGACCACGAGCCGGCGCGACTCCACCCGCTGTACCGTACGGAGCTTCTTGCGGGCGGTGGTCTCGGCCGCCCCGGCGGAAACGGCCGGCGTGGTCGGCACGTTGATCCGCCGGGACACCGCGGACTGGGTGCCGCGGACCCGGCCCTCGGAGTCGGCCACCACGACGGCGTCCCCGCCGACGACCGGCAGGCCGCGGTAGGTGCGCTGGTACGCGACGGAGTACATGCCCTTGACCCACGGGGTCACCATCTGGCGCTCGTACCGCTCCTCGGGCCCCTTCGCCAGGGTGTCGAGACCACTGGCGGCGGCCCGGTCGGCCGCCGAAACGGCGACCGAGAGCGCGGAGGGGGCGGGCGGGGACGGTTCGGCGGATGCCGACTGGCCGCCGGTGACGACCAGCATTCCGGCGAGGACGGCCAGGGTCGTCCCGGCCGTCATCGGTCTGAGTTTCATCGAGGCTCCTTGATTCGGGGGCCTCGATCACGGGCAGCCGCGTACGATGACGCACTTGCCCCGGCCGTCGTCGGCCGCCCGCGTCCCGGTGTCCGTGATCGAGCGACCGAACACTCACACGTCGCCATGGACTCGTCAACGAACTGCGAGGGGTGCCGGGGGACTTGGCAAGTTTGGTCAAGCCGCGGTGGTGGGATCGCACAACGGCTCCGGTGCGCCGGGTGGTTACTCCAGTCCGGAGATCGTGAACACCGTTCGCGCGTGCCTGCGGTCGATGCGGTCGGCCAACTGCCGCAGTGCCGTCACTCCGCACCGCAGCGTCCCGCGCTCCACGCAGCCGCGGGCGTCCTCGTCCAGCCGGTGCCACAGCGCCGGATTCGCGAGGAACACCTCGGGGTCGATCTCGACCCGGCGGCCGTCGGCGTCCCGGAGCACCAGGCGCTGGGCGACGCCGTCCGACCAGCGCGCCGACACCAGCCGGTCGGTGCGCACGGTCCGCTCGCGCAACAGGACCCGGCAGGAGAGCCACCCGGAGCCGGCGCGGACCCGTGGCGGCACCAGGACCGCACACAGCAGGGCGGCCAGCCCCGTCCACAACAGGGCGCGCGGCCAGGTGAGATGACTGGCCGCCGCATCGACGGCCAGCAGCATCCCGAGGAGCACGACGGCGCAACGGACCGCGAAGCGCAGGTCCGCGGTCCAGCCGTGGTCGTGGGCGGTCATGTCGCGGGGAGGCTTTCCCCGGCCGGTACGACGGCCGGGCGCGCTCCGGATGATGCGGCGTTCCATGCAGGTGACGCTAGGCAGCCGACCGGTCCGACGGGCCTGCGTTGACGAACCGCTGACGTCGCGACGGAGGGTCCTGACGGTTGTTTGACACCTCGCCACCTGGACCGGCCCGGCGGGCCCCCGTGCACGGGGCCTCGTCCGTTCGGGCCCGGCGACGGAGTCAGTCCTCCTCGTCCTCCTCCTCGCCCTGGGCCGGCTGCGCCGGTGCGGACGCGGGGCCGGACGGTTCGGGCCCGGTGGTCGCGGTCGAGCCGGTGTCCGGGGTACCGGCCGAGCCGGAGTCCGGGGAGAACAGGGTCATCCCGAGGTACACGGCCGCGATGAAGGCGACCGTACCGGCGATGGCACTCGCCACCCTGGGCCGGCGCCTGATGGCCTCCCGGGCGCCGGTGCGCCGCCGGACGGGCGCGGCCCGGTCCGCCGGGCGCCGTCTGTGGCCGCCGGGCTGCGGCAGCCGATACGTCGTCACGCCGCCCTGCTCGGCGGAGCCGGGCGTCGGGGCGGGGCCGAACGCGGGAGCGGCTGCCGGGGTGCGCGGAACGCCGGCCCCGGCCGGAGCGGGGGCGGGGGCGGCCGGAACACGGGTCGCCGCGGGCGGAGCCGGGGCGTACATCGGCAGCGGCTCCGGCTGCCCCCGCCAGGCATCGCTCTGGAACCACTCGGCGACCTGCTGGGCGCTGGGCCGGTCCTCGGGCTGCTTCGCGAGCAGCCCCAGCAGATAGGAGTCGAAGGCCGGGGACAGGTCGACACCCCGCTGTCTGAGCGGCACGGGCGGCGTGTCCACATGTTGATAGAGCGTGGCGGTCGCCGTGTCCGAGCGGAACGGCGGATCGCCCAGCAGGAGCTGGTAGATGACACAGCCGAGGGAGTACATGTCGGACGCCGCACCGGCCGTACGGCCCAGGGCACGCTCCGGGGCGAGATAGAGACTGGTGCCGACGATCTGTCCCGTGGTGGTCAGCGCGGCGGACGGGTCGTCGACGAACTGGGCGATGCCGAAGTCGCCGATCTTGACGGACCCCTCGGCGTCCAGCATCAGGTTCCCGGGCTTGATGTCGCGGTGCACGATGCCCTGGCGATGGGCGGCGGCGAGCCCGGCGGCCGCCTGCCCGGCGATCCGGGCGACCTGTCCGGCGCCGAGCCGCTCCTCGGCCGTGAGCAGATCGCCCAGGCTCCTGCCCTCGACGAGCTCCATCACGAGGTAGAAGCGGTCCTCCCAGGCCCCGAAGTCGAACACGGCCACCAGATGCGGGTGGCTGAGCCGGGCCGCGGTCTGCGCCTCCAGACGGAACCGGGCGGTGGCCGACTCGTCCGCGTGGTCGCCCAGCAGCAGCTTCACGGCGACCGCTCTGCCGAGCACTTCGTCCGCGGCACGCCACACCTCACCCATACCGCCACGGCCGATGGGGGATATCAACCGGTACCGACCAGCTACCAGCACCTGTGCACCAATCTCGAATTGTGGGCCGCTTCTGCTGCCACGGCGGCGCCCCGACCAGGGTCGGGGCGGGGTGGGGGGCGCGCGGCAAGATCAGGATATCGGGCCGCCGGACCTCGCGGTTCCGTGGAGCGGCCCAGCCGCCCGCGTCGGGCTCCGGCGGGCGGCCGCGGCCGCGTACAAGGTCCCAGGGACCGAGCCGGTGATCACTTCCGGCCGCCCGCCGCCGTACGGCCCACCGATTCGACCAGTGGAAGCAGCCGGTGCGGCACCCGTTCCCGCAGCGCCACCTCGGTACGTGTCCTGACCACTCCGGGCAACTGGATCAGCCGCTGGATCACATCCTCCAGATGCCCGTTGTCACGGGCCACCACCCGGGCCAGCAGATCCCCGCCGCCCGTGGTCGAGAAGGCCTCGACGATCTCCGGCACCGCGGCGAGCGCCTCGCCGACCTCGTCGAGATGCCCCTGGGTGACCTCCAGGTGGGCGAAGGCCAGCACCGGGTGGCCCAGCGCGGCGGGGGACAGGACCGGCCCGGTACCGGTGATCACACCGTCCCGCTCCAGCCGGTCGATCCGGGCCTGGAGGGTGCCCCGGGCGATGGAGAGGATGCGCGCGTACTCACGGACGCTGGTACGCGGCTGCTCGATGAGCAACCGGAGGATACGGGTGTCGAGGGCGTCCACCGCCATGGTCCGCTGACCTCTTCCTGGTACGACGATCCGGGCTGTGACTGTACCAATGGCACAGCGGAAGGCCCTGCCGGAGTGTCCTGGCCGGGTCCTGACCGCGTGTCATACCTGTAGTCCCTGAGAGCTACGGAAAAGGTTCACACCCCGGTGGGACGCCAACTACAGGGCCCCGTCCATAGCTTCTGTACCGAAGCACCGAAGCGCGGAAGAAACCGAAGCGCAGAAGCCACCAGGTAGGGAAGGAACAACCCGTCATGCCGTCCCATCCGCGCAGATCCCGCCTGCGCCGCGGCCTGCTCGCCGCGCTGGTGGCCGCCTCGGTGGCCGTGCCGGTCTCGGGCGCGGCGGGCCCCGCGGCCGTACCCGCGCCCGCCCCGGCCGTCCGGGGTCCGCTGCGTACCGCCGCGCCCGAGGCCCTTGCCGAGCGGTACGCCGCGACGCGCGCCGACATCGGCGCGGCGGAACGGGCGGCGGTCCGCCACGGTGACCACAAGCGGGCTGCCGCGCTGCACACGATGGCCGGTCCCGCCCGCCGCTTCCTCGCCTTCGACGGCCGCGACGGCGGCCGCGGCGTCGAGGTCGTCGGCGATCTGTCCCACGCGGAACGGATCGCCGTGCTGGTGCCCGGTGCGGGCGTCGACATCGACCACTACTGGCGCTTGCGCAACGGCGCGCTCGCGCTGCGCAAGGAGCTGGGCGAGCGGTCCGCGGTGGTCGCCTGGCTCGGATACAGGACGCCGACGACGGTGAGCCCGGCCTCGCTCACCTCGGGAAGGGCCATCGAGGCCGCCTCCGAACTGGTGCGGTTCACCGGGGAGTTGAAGCGTCTGAAACCTGCGGCCCGCACCACCCTGCTCTGCCATTCCTACGGCTCCGTCGTCTGCGCGCGGGCCGCGCACGGACTGCAGGTCTCGGACATCGTCCTGTACGGCAGCCCGGGCACCGGCTACCGGAACGCCGCCGCCCTGCACACCCCGGCCACCGTCTGGGCGGGCCGCGGCAGCGACGACTGGATCGCGGACGTACCGCACATCGAGCTCCGACTGCCCTTCGTGGACATCGGGTTCGGAACGGACCCCGTCTCGTCCGGGTTCGGCGCCGAGATCTTCGCGGCGGGCTCCGGCAGCCACAGCGACTACCTGAAGACCGGTTCCGAACCGCTGAGGAACATCGCCCGGATCGTGGCCGGAGCGGCCGGATCCGCAGAGCCCCCGGGAGAGCGCCATGCGTGATGTCGTGAGGCGGATCGGATCCGCCACCCCCGCCGACCGCGACCGCGCGGTCGACGCACTGCGCGCCATCGCCATCCTCGGCGTCGTCCTGGGCCACTGGCTGGTGACCGCGCTGGTCGTCGACAGCGGAACCGTGCACGGAGCGAGCCCGTTGCGGTACCTGCCCGGGCTCACACCGGTCTCCTGGATGCTCCAGACCCTCGCGGTCTTCTTCCTGGTCGGTGGGCTGGTCGGTGCGAAGAGCCACGCCTCCGCCCGTGCCAGGGGCGAGAGTTACGGTCAGTGGCTCCGGGCGCGGATGAGCCGGCTGCTGCGCCCGTTGGCCGTGGTGCCGGTCGTCTGGACCGTGGCGGCGTGCACGATGCTCGCCTCCGGGGTGGACCAGGACACCGTGCGCGCGCTGTGCAAGCTGGTGTGGTCCCCGCTCTGGTTCATCGTGGTCTTCGCGGCGCTGACGGCGGCGACCCCGTTGGTGGCGAGGCTGCATCCGCTGTGGCCGTTCGCCGTCGTGCTGCTCGTCGACCTGTACCGGTTCGGCCTGGACGCGCCCGGCGGATTCGCCTCGGTCAACGTGGTGGCCGGCTGGCTGGTGCCGTACTGCCTGGGCGCGGCCTGGGCCCGGGGTGAGCTGCTCGGTCGCCGGACCGGCTGGACGCTGCTGCTCGGCGGCGCCGCGGCCACCGCCGGACTGGTCCGGTGGGCCGGCTATCCCGCGGCCATGGTCGGGGTGCCCGGTGTGGGGATCTCCAACCTCGACCCGCCGACCCTCGCCGTGGTCACCTTCGGCCTCGCGCAGTGCGGGGCGGCGCTGCTGCTGCTCGGCCCGCTGCGCCGGGCGCTGCGGCGCCCCGCGCTCTGGGCGGTGGTGGCGACGGTGAACCTTTCGGCGATGACGGTGTTCCTGTGGCATCAGACCGCGATGATCGCGGTCACCGCGACCGGCCTGGTGGCGGGCGGGGCGCTGCCGGGCCTGCACACCTTGCCCGACCAGCCCGGCTGGGTACTCGCCCGGCTGGCCTGGCTGCCGGCGTTCGCCGCGGCACTGCTGATCTGCTGGCTGGCGTTCCGCGGTCACGAACAGCGGCGGCCGCGGACCGAGAGCCTGGTCGTCCGCAAGGGACGCCCCGCCCGGCCGGTGGCGGCGCGACGTGTCTAAGGTGCGACCCGTGAACCGGGGGAACATGATGAAGCGTGCGACGCAGGCCCTGCGGTCATTGCCCCGCACCCTGCGCAAGGATCTCCTGACGTCGGCGGCCGACCCGAACGGGCAGGCGGGACGGCCGCGTTGGCTGGACTGGCGGCCGGTGCTCACGGTGCCGCTGGTGATGCTCGCGGTGGGGGCGCTCGTCGCGGGCAGCAACCAGTACGCCTTCGGCCTGGGGATGGGCATACAGCTCGGCATCCTGTTCGCCGGGGTCCAGTCGGCGGCGATCGTCATCGCCCTGTACCGCCCGGTCCAGGCCTGGTGGGCGTCGATGCTCGTCATGGTGATGGTGACCCCGTTCGCCGCGAACGCCGGTTCCGGGACGCGGTTCCCGTGGGACGGTGCGTTTCCCTGGAGCGGGGCCGGGATCGCGATGCAGGCCGGGGTGCTGTTCCTGCTCGCGCTGCGGCTGCGCCCCCGGATCGCCGCCGAGACCCTGACGATCACCGTGCTGGCGGGGCTCCTCTGCGGATCGAGCACCCCCTGGCGCAGCGCCAACGACATCCGCCTCGCCATCGCCGGCCTCGTCATCACGGTGGTGATGGGCGTCGCGCTGCGCGGCCTCGCGGTGGCCCGTACACAGCTGGTCGTGCAGGAGGAGCTCACCGCCGAAGAGCGTTCCAGGCGCACCCTGCTGGAGGAACGCAACCGCATCGCACGCGAGCTGCACGACGTGGTCGCCCACCACATGTCGGTCATCTCCATCCAGGCGCAGGTCGTTCCGCACCTGGTCGACAACCCGTCCGACGAACTGCGGGAGAACGTCGAGGGCATCCGCAGGAACGCGGTCGACGCGCTCACCGAACTGCGCCGGGTGCTCGGCGTACTGCGCTCCGAGGCCCCCCTGCCGCAGGCCGCACGGCACGCCCCGCAGCCCACTCTCGAACGGCTGGACGAACTGATCGGCAATGCGCGCGGCGCCGGGCTCACGGTCACGGCCGAGACCACCGGGGAGCCGCGTCCGCTGTCGCCGGGCGTCGAGCTGTCGGCGTTCCGCATCGTGCAGGAGGCGCTCAGCAACGCGATGCGGCACGCACCGGGTGCCCGGGTGCGGGTGGAGATCCGCCACCAGGGCACCGGGGTCACGGTACGGATCACCAACACCGCGCCGGACCGACCCGCCCCGCCCACCACGGGCGCGGGCCACGGCCTGCTCGGCATGCGCGAGCGCACCGCGATGCTGGGAGGCGAACTCGCCACGGGACCGACTCCTGGCGGTGGATACGAAGTCACTGCGATACTGCCCGCACTGCCCGCACTGCCCGCACTGCCCGCACTGCCCGCACTGCCCACTGCGGAACCCGCTGGTCCCGCCGAGCCCACCGACCCTGCCGAGGACACCCGATGACGGCCATCCGCGTTCTGATCGCCGACGACCAGATGATGGTCCGGCAGGGCTTCACGGTGCTGCTGAACGCCGAACCCGACATCGAGGTCGTCGGCCAGGCGGTGGACGGCGCCGACGCCGTGGAAAAGGTGGCCGAACTCGCCCCGGACGTCGTCCTGATGGACATCCGCATGCCCCGGCTCGGCGGCATCGAGGCGACGCGTACCATCACCGGGGCCGCGGGTGCCACCGTCAAGGTCCTCGTCCTGACCACCTTCGATCTCGACGAGTACGTCTACGAGGCGCTGCGCGCCGGCGCGTCCGGATTCCTCCTGAAGGACGCATCGGCCGACGAACTCGCCCATGCGGTAAGGGTGGTTGCGGAGGGCGAGGCCCTGCTCGCCCCGAACATCACCAAGCGGCTGATCGCCGAGTTCGCCCGGGTGAGCGCCGGTCCGCGAGCCCCGCGCAAGGACCGCGCCGGCGAACTCACGGAACGTGAGACCGAGGTTCTGGCCCTGATCGCGCAGGGCCTGTCCAACACCGAGATCGCCGCGCGTCTCGTGGTGGCCGAACAGACCGTGAAGTCCCATGTGGGCCGGATCCTGACCAAGTTGGGACTGCGCGACCGGACCCAGGCCGCGGTCCACGCCTACGAGACGGGCCTGGTGCGTCCGGCCGGCTACTGAGCCGGCTCCATCACCCACGTAAACCCACCCAACACGGCGTCTGCACCCACCACTTGCACCCGACGCCTGCTCCCGCACGCCCGGGAACGGCAGGAGCGGTGCAGCGCCGACCGATTCCGTCCGAATTCCGTCCGAATTCCGTCCGAATGAAGGAACCGAAGAATTCATGGGGTCCACCCTTGTCATTACCAATGACTTCCCGCCGCGTCAGGGCGGCATCGAGACTTTCGTGCACGCGATGGCCACCCGGGTGCCGGACGACGACGTGGTCGTCTACACCTCGCACGAGCCCGGTGACGCCGCGTACGACGCGAGCCTTCCGTTCCCCGTCGTACGGGATGCGAGCCGCACGCTGCTGCCGACCGGCCGGGTGACCCGCCGGGCCGTCGAGATCGCCGAGGCCCACGGCTGCGACCGGGTCTGGTTCGGCGCCGCCGCACCGCTGGCCCTGATGGCGCCGGCCCTGCGGCGCAGCGGCGTACGGCGCATCGTGGCGACCACCCACGGCCACGAGATCTGGTGGGCGAGAACGCCCGGTGCGCGCGGGCTCATGCGCCGGATAGGCGGGAGCGTCGACGTGGTCACGTATCTGGGCCAGTACACGCGCGCCCGGATCGAGCCCGCGCTCGGCCCGCGTGCGCGCATGAGCCGACTGGTTCCCGGGGTCGACGCAGAGGTGTACCGGCCCCGCGCCGGTGCCGGACCCGACCTGCGTACCGAACTCGCACTGCACGGGAAGCGCGTCATCCTGTGCGTGGCCAGGCTCGTTCCCCGCAAGGGCCAGGACACGCTCATACGGGCCCTGCCGCTGATCCGGGACAAGGTGCCCGACGCCGTGCTGGTGGTGGTCGGCCAGGGGCCCGACGAGGCACGGCTGCGCAAACTGGCGGCGCGGCACGCCGAGGGAGCCGTCCACTTCGCGGGCGGCGTCTCGCACACCGATACGCCGCCCTACTACGCCGCGGCGGACGTCTTCGCGATGCCGTGCCGCACCCGGAGGGCCGGTCTGGAGGCGGAAGGGCTCGGGATCGTGTTCCTGGAGGCGGCGGCGAGCGGTCTGCCGGTGGTCGTCGGCGACTCGGGCGGTGCTCCGGACACCGTCCTGGACGGCAGGACCGGCCGGGTCGTGGACGGTACCGACCCCGCGGCCGTCGCCACGGCGCTGACCGGGATACTCCTCGACCCCGACCGGGCGGCGATGGGTGCCGCGGGCCGTGAATGGGTCCGGGAGTCCTGGTCCTGGGACGCGTCGGCCCGCCGTCTGACAGACCTTCTGACCCCCGTCGAGCAGGTGCGGTGACCCTGCCGGGCGAGGAGTAGAGAGCCGCCGCGGGACCGGAGCGCCGCCCCCGTCGACGCCGACCCGCCGCTTCGAGGCGCGGCCCGGGGGCGGTGCGGCCGCCGGTCCGTTGGCTTACTGATGGTGCACCCGGCCCAGTGATGGCTGTGCCAATGGTTCAGTGATACCTGCTCGAGTTGAGCCATGGGCCGCAAGGATGTTGTGATGTACCCGTCGATGGCGCTGCGGATCTCCGCGGCGCCTTTTTCATGCCGGTGCGCAGGGCCGGTGTGCGGAAGCGGGAGCGTTTGGTGCTGAAGAGGATGTTCGTTGCCCCGGACCCGGGTCGAACGAGGCTGCGCAGCGGTGTCCGGGCCGTCCTCGGTATCGGACTGGCCGTCGTGGTGTGCGGTCTGGCCGGCCACTCCCTCGTCGCCGCCATCACCGGCGGCCTCGCCGCGCTGCTCGCCCTGTTCACGGTGCTGGACACCACGGTGCGGGGGCAGGCGATCACCACGGCCCTGCTGCCTGTGGCCGGTTTCCCCGTGCTCGCCCTCGGCGCGGGGCTGCACGACTACCCGGTGGCCCGGGACGTGGCCTTCCTCGCGGTCATCGGCGCGGGCGTGTACGCCCGGCGGTGGGGGCCGCGCGGCCACTCGCTCGGCGTGTTCGCCTTCATGGCCTTCTTCACCACGCAGTTCCTCCACACCCTGCCCGGCCAGTTGCCCGAGCTGTACTCCGCGGTCGCCCTCTCCCTGCTCGTCTCGTCGACCGTCCGCTTCGGGCTGTGGTGCTACGAGCGGCGGCAGCCCGCCGTCGTCGTCGTACCCGCCCCGGTGACCGGTAGCGGGCTGGGCCGGGCGACCACGCGCCAGGCGATCCAGGCGACCGCGGGCGCGGCCTTCGCGCTGATGGCGGGGCTCGTCCTCTCCGAGGAGCGCTGGTACTGGGCCGTGGGCGCCACGTGGTGGGTCTTCGTGAACACCGCCTCACGCGGCGAGACACTGGTACGCGGCTTCCGCAGAGTCCTGGGAACACTGGTCGGCATTCCCATCGGCCTGGCCGTCGTCGTTCCGCTGCACGGGGCGCCTGTGCCCACCGCGGTCGTGGTCGCGGCCGGCGTCTTCGGGATCTTCTACACCGCCGCGGTCTCCTACACCTGGATGGTGTTCTCGGTGACGGTGATGGCCGGGGCGCTCTACGGGCTCCTCGGCGTGCTGGACCCCGCCCTGCTCCTGCTGCGTCTGACGGAGACCGGCGTGGGCGCGCTCGGCGCGATGCTCGCGGTGCTGTTCGTGCTGCCGGTCACCACGCACGCCACGACCGACGCGTGGATCCAGCGGGCCCTGCGCTGTGTGCACGCCTGTACCGCGGAAGCCGCCGCACGGCTCTCGGGATCCACGACCGCTGATCCCACACCCCGGATCGCCGAGCTGGAGGCACTGCTCGGCCGGGTACGGATGTCCCTGGCCCCGCTGGTCCACCCGCTCAGCCCGCTGAGCGCCCGCAAGGCCCGTGCCGGTCAGGTGCTCGCCCTGCTGGACGCCTGCGCACGCGAGGTGCACGGACTGGCCTCCGTTGCGGCGGACCCGGAGGCATCCCACGACGCCCGCCTCGCCGCTGCCTGCTGGCGGGTCGAGGCATCCGTGGAGGCCCTGACGGCCCCTGATCCGCGGCACCGGGCGGGCGTACCGGGCGTCCCGCCGCACTCGGCCGCGGCCGAGCCCGCGCTCGCCCATCTGCACGGCCTGGAGCGGGCACTCGCCGAACTCGCCGCACCGCTGCACAGCGACCCGCGCGCTCCGTTGATGGCTGTGTGAAACGGCCTCGCGGGTGATCGGTGCGTGAAGCGGCCTCGGGCAAGCCCGGCAGCCGAGGCACTGGTCTGGACCTGACGGGCGACTGCTACCGTCGCCCCGGAAGATCACGACGGTACGAACCGTCGTGATCAGTCGGCGGAGAGGGGCAGTGCGGTGAGCAGCGACGACGGCGCGGTACGGGCATTCATCGGATCGTTCACCTCGGCGGGCGGGCGGGGAATCACCGTCGCCGCCGTGGACCAGGAGACCGGGGCGCTGACCGTCCTCGGTGCCACGGACACGGTCCCCGACCCCTCGTATCTCGCCCTGGGCCATGGACCGGGGCCGGGCGGCGGCGCGCTCTACGCGGTCAGCGAGACCGAGCCCGGTGCGGCAGCCGCCCTGGACATCACCGGTGATCTGCCGCAGCCGATCGACGGGATCCGGCCGGTGGACGGCAACGGCCCGACCCATCTCGCGCTCGCGGGCGGTCATCTGCTCACCGCCAATTACGGCTCCGGCAGCGTCAGCGTCCTGTCCGTGCGGGCGGACGGCTCCCTCGGCCCGGCCATATCCGTGCTCCGGCACGAGGGCAGCGGCCCCGTCGCCGACCGTCAGCGGGCGCCGCACGCCCACCAGGTGCTGCCGGACCCGTCGGGGAACTGGGTGCTCAGCGTGGACCTCGGGACCGACTCCGTACGGATCTGCGCGCTCGACCCGGTGACCGGGGCGTTGCGGCTGCACAGCGAGACGGCCCTGCGGCCGGGCACGGGCCCGCGCCATCTGGCCTTCCACCCCGCCGGCGGTCACGCCTACGTCCTGAACGAACTCGAACCGACCGTCACCACATGCAGGTGGAACGCCGCCGCGGGCGCCCTGGAACCGGTCGGGGAGACATCCGTGCTGCCCACGGAACCGGCGGAAGGCGGCGACCCGGCGACCTACCCCTCCGCGGTGGTCGTCTCGCACGACGGACGGTTCCTCTGGACCGCCAACCGGGGGCACGACAGCATCTCGGTGCTGGCACTCGACACGACCGGCGAGCAGGCGACCCTGGTCACGACCGTGGACTGCGGCGGGCACTGGCCGCGCGACCTCGCACTCGACCCCACCGGCCGCCGGCTGTACGCGGCCAACGAGCGGTCCTGCGACGTCACCTGGTTCGACATCGACCCGGCGACCGGCATCCCGCGTCGCGCGGGCTCGCTGGATGCCCCCGCCGCGTCCTGCCTGATCTTCGCCTGACCCCACGCCACGCACAGCACGATCGCCGGACGGGCCCGGAGAATCGGGCCCGTCCGGCGATCATGGACCGACGGGCTGCCGGGCGCACCCGGCACCGGGTCAGTGCGCCTGGGCACCCTGCGGCGCAACGGGCGTGATCCCGAGCGTCGTCATGTACATCGACAGCACGAGCTTGCCGATCGCCGGATACGCGCCGAGCGGCTCGGCCGTCGCGCAGCCGGCCTCCTTCGCGGCGGCGTCCAGCAGCCCCTCGGCCACCTCCGGGCCGACGAGGTACGGGGCCACCGCGAGCTGCACCGAGCCGGAGCTCGTGAGCTGCTCGGCGATCGACGCGACTGAACCCTCGACGTCGAGCGCCGCGGCCATCACCGGTACCGCGAGCCGGGCGGCCAGCAGCATGCCGGTGATCCCGGCCGCCTGCACCGCCTCGTCGCCACCCACCGTGGCCAGCACGATGCCGTCGGCGGCCGTGGCCACCGTGAAGAGCCTGGCCCGGTCGGCGCGGGCCAGCCCGGCCTCGGAGAGCCGCACGTGCAGTGCCTCGGCGAGCAGCGGGTGCGGGCCGAGCACATCGGTCAGCTCGACCTGCGTACCGCTGTCCATCACGGCCTGTCGTATCCGCCGGATCAGGGCGCTGTCCGGCCCCGCGAGCAGCGGCACGACGACGGCGGACGGCCCCGCGGGCTCGGCGGCCTCACGGCCCGCGGCCTGCGCCTGCTCGAAACGCGCGACGCGCTCGGAGGCGCAGTGGGTGAGTACGGCGGAGAGCGTCGGGTACTCGGCATCGTCGCCGTCGAGGTAGCCGATCCGGGCGTTGAGGCCGGGCAGCTCGGAACGGGCGATGCTGATCACCTCTTCGGCCAGACTGCGCGTGGCCGGAGAGGGGGTGCCGGGAACGGCGAGAACGAGCGCGGCAGCGCCCTCGGGTGCGACCACGGGCTCCGGGCGGCGGTGCCGTCCGGACTGGCGAGGTCGCGGCATTCGTACAGGCAGGCCGGAAGCGGGCCCAGTGGGGGTGCTCATGGCGCCGCATGCTACTGGTTTTGGGTGCGGCTCTGTTCGGGGAGGGCCCAGGCAGGCGTTATCTGTCCGCTTTTATCCGATGAGCGGCTTACTGGTCGACTGTTCCGCTCTGTCGGTATCTATTCGGGCTTCTGCTCAGGCCCGTCACCAGACACCCGGAGCAGCGTCGGGTGGCGGGGCAGCCGCAGATCCCCGGTCGCCAACGCCCGGGCGATGGACAGCGCACCGGTCAATGGATCACCCGAACCGGGGACCGCCCGTGCCTGCGGAAGCTGTCGGGACAGCTCCTCGCGCAGTGGCACGAGCAGCGGATCGCCCATCCGGAACAAACCGCCCGTCAGCGCCACTTCGCACGGCTCGCCGTCGGCCCCCGCCTTCGGGCACACCGCCGCGGCGGCCTCCGCGATGTGTTCCGCCGCCTCGCGCAGAATGCCCGCGGCGACCGGATCGTGCCCGGCGCACGCGGCGACCTCGGGCGCGAACGAGGCCAGCACGGCAGGCCGGTCGGTACGCGGATAGAGCAGCCCGGGCAGCTCCGGCGCCGACCCGAACACTGCCTCCAGCCGGGACAGCAGAGCGGCGGATCCGCCGCGCCGCCCGTCATGGGCACGCATGGCCGCATCGAGCCCGGCCCGGCCGATCCAGGCTCCGCCGCCGCTGTCGCCCAGCAGGTGCCCCCAGCCGTCGGCCCGGCGCCAGCTCGTCAGATCCGTACCCAGCGCGATCATGCCCGTGCCACCCGCGACGACCGCCCCCGGGCGCTGACCGACCGCACCCGCGTACGCGGTCACTGCATCGGCGGCCAGAGCCAGCCGCCGCACCCCGAGCGCGCCCTCCAGGGCCGACGGCAGCTCCGCGCGCAGCTGCCCGCCGAGCGTCGCCATGCCTGCGGCGCCGATCGCCACGGCGCCGATTCCGGAGCCGTCCCCTCCGCCGCACTGCTCCAGCAGCCGTCGGGCGGCGGGCAGCAGTTGTTCCAGCAGATGGTCCGCGTCGATCCCGGCCGGTCCGGTGCGCACCGGACCGTCACAGACCGCCGTCGCCACCGGGGCGGACAGGCCGACGGCACCCAGCGCCACGCGCAGCCCCGAACCGCCCGAATCCACGCCGAGCACATACGGCCCCGACGCGGCCGTCGCCGCGCCCTGACGCACACGAGCGCCGGTGCTTTCCGGCGATCGCCTCGGTGAGCTCATGGACCGGCTCCAGGAAGGAAGAGGAATGACGGCCGCAGCCTATCCCCAGTACCGCGGGCCCGGTCCGGGGGAGTGCGAGTTCGGCTTCGGGGAGCGAGAGTTCGGCAGCTCGGGCCGGGGGCGGGCCGTTTACGCCGGTAGAGTGACGTCCCGTGGCACCACGACCGTTGAATGAAGTAGTCGAGCCCGGCTGGGCCGAAGCACTCGCCCCCGTGGCCGGACGCATCGCCGCGATGGGCGATTTCCTGCGTGCGGAGGTGGCGGCGGGACGCACCTATCTGCCGGCCGGAGCGAACGTGCTGCGCGCATTCCAGCAGCCCTTCGACGAGGTACGTGTCCTGATCGTCGGTCAGGACCCCTACCCGACGCCCGGAATGGCGATGGGGCTGAGCTTCTCCGTGGCCCCCGAAGTACCTCAGGTACCCGGCAGCCTGGAGAACATCTTCCGGGAAATGCACACGGACCTGGGGCTTCCGCGTCCGTCGAACGGCGATCTGACGCCATGGACGCGGCAGGGCGTACTGCTGCTGAACAGGGCGCTCACCACGGCGCCCCGCAAACCGGGCGCGCACCGCGGAAAGGGCTGGGAGGAAGTGACCGAACAGGCCATCCGGGCCCTGGCCGCCCGCGGCAAGCCGCTGGTGTCCGTGCTGTGGGGGCGCGACGCCCGCAATCTGCGGCCGTTCCTCGACGGCTTCCCGGCGATCGAGTCCGCGCACCCCTCGCCCATGTCGGCGGACCGCGGCTTCTTCGGCTCGCGCCCGTTCAGCCGCACCAACGAACTCCTGCTGCGCCAGGGGGCCCAAGAAGTCGACTGGCGGCTGCCGTAGCGCCCCGGTCCGGGCATCACACAGGCCCGGGGCACACGCCTCGCCGATCCGGAGTGGCACCGGCTCCTTCGCGGGGCCGGTGCCATGTCCTTGGCTGGCGCGCTGCGTGTCCCTGGTCAGGACGCGTCGCGCACCGTGCCGGTGAACACCGGCCCTTCCTGCGGCTCCCAGGACTCGTCGTAGGTGATCATCCGCAACCGCAGGGATTCCTCCGGCTCCTTCAGCCCGTCGGTGACCGTGGGCACGGTCACCTCGGTACTCAGCTCACCGGCGGGCAGGCTGACCGGTAGATACGGCGTCTCCACCACCTCGGACAGCGGCCGGGCCGGGCTCGGCGACTCACCGAACGTGTCCCGCAGCCATGACTCGTCGACGTCCAGGCTGGACAGCTCCGCCCCCCGTTCGACCGGCAGGATGTCGAAACCGATGGAGCCCATGTCGACATCGGTGACCTCGGAGAGCGAGATCCGCCAGCGCAGGCTCTGCCCCTCGGTGACATGGTCCGCGACCGGCTTCACCTCGATCGTGGGCATCGGATCGTCGTTCTTCACGGTCACACCGCCGAGGTGGGAACCGACGACCGCGCCGCGAACCGCCTTGACGTACGCGCTGTGCGAGACGTCGTAGCCGAAGCGGGTGTTGCCCCGTACCTCGACCGGCACATCGATGTCATGGCGGCCCGGACGCACCGTCACCGTCCGGTGGCCGACCTCGTCCTTGCCCGGCTCGGCGACGAAAAGCCGGACCCGGCCGCTGCCGTGCCCGGAGACCCGCACCGGAACGCGGTAGGTCCGGACCCCGGAGTCACCCTCCTCGACCGTGAGACGGCCGATGTCCACGCGCGGCAGCGAGGCCGCCCGAACCGCGGGCGTACCGGGGCGCCAGCCCCAAGCGTCGACCAGCCAGGCCTGCCCCGATTTGCTGCGCGGAGTCAGTTCCAGGGTCTTCACCCGCTGCAGGTCCACCTTGCTCCGCACGGCGGCGGAGAGCGGCACCCGGATCTCGCGGCCCCAGTAGGACGCGGTCCGGTCGCTGCCCGGCAGCCCGTCGATCCGGACTCCACCCAGCGTCACCCGTCGGCCCCTGGTGTCGGTGAGAGCGACGTCCAGGCGGGTGCCGGCGGTGTTGGGCGGCACGATCACCCGGAGTGCCAGCGACCCGGCACCCGCCATGGAGACCGGATGCGCGGGACGGATCCGCACCGCGGTACCCGGCTTCGACCAGCGCATCGCGACCGCGTGGCGGCCGGGCTCCCGCGCGGTCTCCCACATGGCGAAGTGCGGGGAGACGGCGGAACCCTCGGGCGGCAGACAGGCGCGGCCCGGATCGGGATCCACCTGCGCGCACACCCGGCCGCCCGACACGGTCATCGAGGTGTCCGGCAGGAACGCGGGCGTGCGCTTCCCGCCGACCGCGTGGGTGAGCACGCGTGCCGGGCCGGCCGAGGGCGCGCGCCGGTCCGAGCCGTCCAGCAGCGGGCGTACCCGGTCGTCACCCGCGACGAAAAGCCGGGCCGCCGCGGCGATGTACGTGGCCCCGGCGGCCTGCTGCCGGGTGGCGGTGAGGCGGGCCTTCTTGCCCGGCGTGCACACCGGGTCCGGGGTGTCGTCGTCCCAGAAGTCGTCGTCGGCGGGTGCCTCGGCCTGACCTGGCGTCCACTCACTGTTGAAGAAGTTGTGGTTGGCGCCGACCATGTAGACCGCGCTGTGAAGTGCGGCGCCGCGGCTGACGCCGCGTGTGCCGTCCACGTAGATCTGGCCCTGGAGATCGGACACGTCGCCGTCGCAGCCCGGCAGGATGGTCATGGACGGGACATCGGGAACCGGGTTCTGTCCGAAGACGGTCGGACCTATCAGAACGGTGCCGCGAATGCGCCAGCGCACCGGGCCCCGGTAGCCGTCCTGGTCCGCGGGCGGACGGTAGAGGCTGTCGAGTGCGGCCCGGTTGACGCCCTCTCCGCCTCGGGAGTGGCCGACGAGCAGCACCCGGGACATGTCGGCCGGCGGTGCGGCGCGCACCGCCGCGGGTGCCTCGGCCCGTTGGGCGGCCCAGTCCGCCCAACGGGCGAGGTGGAGCCGCACCAGGGACGAGCGCGCCTGGGCACCACCGTCCTCGGCGATGTCGTCCTGCCCGTTTATCCCGTTGGCCGAGATGGATACCGTGACGTAGCCCTGGGAAGCCAGGAGCTTCTGGTCGCGCAGATAGCCTCGATGGCTCGGCACCGGCCGAGTGCCCGCCTCGCAGGGCCAGGAGATGCCCTGGTCGCCCTTGGCGTTGTAGCACGTGTAGTGACGGCCGTGGAGGAACAGTGCGAGTGGGCGGCGCCCTGGTGCGCCGACCGGTGACACCACCGCGGCGCGCATCTCCACCGGGGCGGTGAAGCCGGGCAACCGCACCGACTTCAGGGCGTATTCACCGCTGACGGTCCGGTACTTGCCCGGCACGCCGGGATCGACCGGGTTCACGGGAAGGGGAGCCGCAGGCCGCGCCGCCTCGGCGGCGCGCCGGGCGTCCGGGGCCCGCCGGGCTCCGGACGCGTCGAGACGCCGTCCGCCCGCCAGTGCCCTGAGGCTCGTCACCGGCCCGATGCGCGCGCCGTCGAGCTTCAGCCGGAACGCACGCCGGTCCCGCGTGGCCACCGGCCGGCCGAGGAGCTTGTCCCCGGCGTAGAACTCGACACGGGCATCGCCCATGGGCACCGGGCCGGGCGAGGTCCAGACGAGCTGCTGCCCGTCTCCCGTACCGGTGATCCGCCAGCCTGCCGGGAGCCGGTCGTCCGGCCCTCCCGTCGAAGCGGAGGGCGATGCGGAGGGTGTTGCGGAGAGCGGTGCGGAGGATATGGAATCGGCGGAGCGCTGCGTGTGTGCCGGTTGCGGCGAAGCGCGCGCCAACTCCGGCCATCCCACGGTCAGGGTGAGTACCGCCAGTGCGGCGGTAACCGTGCGCGAGACACGGATCAAGGTGGTCCTCCTGGTCATCGGCCTTCTCGAACACCCCGGAGATCCCTGGAGATCCCTGGGCCCCCGCTCCCGGAGGACGGAGAGCGAAGCCCAGAGGTTGCCTCGGACCGCGTCACATGGCGCGGAACTGCTGCTTCGGGGGAATGAGTTGGGCAGATGACCGGCCGGAACGAGCCATGTGTCGGCACGCCGCCGGCCGGGGGCACCGGATGGTCAGGCGTCGGCTGCGCGTACCCGCTGCCGGTGGTCAGGCGTCGATCACACGCACCGGCTGCGGGTGGTCAGGCGTCGATCAACGCCGCCCGCACGCACAGGACATCCGGCAGATGCGAGGCGAGCTGCTGCCAGCTGTCCCCGTCGTCCGCGCTCGCGTACAACTCGCCGTTGCGATTGCCGAAGTAGACACCCGCCGGATCGGCGTCGTCCGTACAGAGCGCGTCGCGCAGCACCGGGCCGTAGTGTGTCTCGGCGGGCAGGCCCGCCGACAGCGGCTCCCAGGTGATGCCCGCATCGGTGGTACGGAACACCCGGCAGCGGTGCTCGGCGGGCACCCGGTCGGCATCGGCGTTGATCGGGAAGATGTACGCCGTGTCCGCGCGGTGCGGGTGCGCGGAGACGGCGAAACCGAAGTCGGACGGCAGTTCCTGCCCGATGTCGGTCCAGTTGTCCCCGGAGTCGTCGCTCCGGAACACTCCCCAGTGGTTCTGGAGATAGAGCCGGTCGGGATCGACCGCGTCCCTCGCCACCTTGTGGACGCACTGACCGAACTCCGGATCAGGGTCGGGGAGGAAGACCGCGGACACCCCCTTGTTCGACGGAGCCCAGCTTGCACCGCCGTCCTTGGTGCGGAACACCCCGGCCGTGGAGACCGCGACGGTCACGGCGCGGGCATCCCTCGGGTCCGTCAGGATGGTGTGCAGCCCCTCACCACCCCCGCCGGGCACCCATTTCGAACGCGTCGGGTGCTCCCACAGCGGGCGGACCAGCTCGAACGACTCCCCGCCGTCCTCGGAACGGAACAGCGCGGCGGGCTCGGTCCCCGCGTACACGACATCGGGCGCCTCGGGGCCCGCCGGATGCAGCTGCCAGACCCGCTCCAGCGATGTCTCGGTGAACCGGGGGAACTTCACGGCCGGTTGCTCCGGTTCGACCCAGGTCCTGCCCAGATCGTCCGAGCGGAAGACCGACGGGCCCCAGTGCGCGCTGTCACCGCCGACCAGGAGCCGTGGGACCTGCCTGCGGGTGTCGATGGCGATCGAATAGATCGCCTGGGCATTGAAATGCGGGCCGTCGAACTCCCACGAGCCACCGCTCCTGCGGCCGATGAAGAGTCCCTTGCGGGTGCCCACGGTGAGCAGTACGTCGGTCATGGCCGAACCTCCCGAAACGCCGTTGTGTCGGATACGGGCCAGTCTGCACCCGACCACTGACAGAGGCCCGCAGGGCAGCCCCTGACACCCGGGCCCTGTTGCGTCACGGTCGGCGGGAGTACGGTGCAGCAGACGTAGAAAGCGCTTGCCGAACCTCATGATGCCTGCATGTGAACACCATGTGGGCCGCATGGCAGAGAGACCGAGGAGCAGCTGTGCCGACCTTCGAAGGGTTGCCCGGAGCCGTCGCCGTGTCCCACCTGCGGGTGTACGACTGGCCCACCGCGGACGGCCTGCGCGGCGGGACGCCCCATCTCCACCTCACCTGTTCCGAGGGGTACGTGGTGGTCGGCGGTACGGGTTCGGTGCAGACCCTCACCGCGTCGGGATTCAGGCAGACGCCACTGGTTCCGGGCGCGCTGGTGTGGTTCACACCGGGCACGATCCACCGGCTCGTCAACGAGGACGGGCTGCGCATCGTCGTCCTCATGGAGAACAGCGGGCTGCCGGAGGCGGGCGACGCCGTACTCACCCTGCCGCCGGATCGACTGGCGGACCCCGATGCCTATCGGGCGGCGGTCGCCCTGCCCGCCGATGCCTCGGAAGCGGATCAGGAGCGGGCCGCCCGCGCCCGCCGCGATCTCGCCGTCGAGGGCTTTCTCGCCCTCCGCCGGACCACCGAAGCGGGCGACCCCGAGCCGCTCGCCGCGTTCCATCGGGCCGCGGCCGCACTCGTACGCCCGAAAGCCGAGGACTGGCGTGCCCGCTGGCAGCGGGGGGCCGCCGCCGCCTCCGAGGTGACCGGTGCTCAGCTCGACGCCGTGGCACGCGGCGACGCCGATTACCTCGCCGACGCCTGTGTACAGGCCGAACAGCCCTCCGCATACGGAAAGTTCGGCATGTGCGGCCGCCTGGACGTCTACCGGGGCTGACCGGCTCCGGCGGCGTCACGGGCGGTTCCGCCGGTGGCGTCGTCGTCGGCGGCGGTGTCTTCGAGGGCGTCGAACGCGGCGGAGCGGGTCAGGACCCGGGTCGTGGTGCCGTCATCCTCCACCGTGTCCCGGACATGCCGGAAACCGATCCGGCCCAGCAGCGCCAGTGACGCGTCGTTCTCGGCGGCCACCGTGGCATGCACCTCGGTGAGCCCGAGCGTGTCGAACCCGTACCCGGTCAATGTCTGTGCGATCTCGGTGCCGAACCCCTGCCCCCACGCGGTGGTGGCCAGCGCGTAGACGATCTCGTGGCCGTCCACGTCCGGGGACGGCTTGATCTCCGCGTGGCCGACGAACCGGCCTTCGTGCCGAACCGCCCAGACATCGAACAGGTCCTGTGCGTACACCTTGCTGAAGATCCGTCCGAACAGGGCGCGGTCCTCGGCCTCGGTCTGAGGTCCTTCCCCCATCCAGCGGGAAACCCGGGTGTCCTGGAAGAGCGCGACGAAGTCCTCCTCGTCGTCCGGCGTGTACGGCTCCAGGCGCAGGCGTGCGGTGTGCAGGGCAAGGGTGGTCATGGCCGGTGACGGTACGCAGGGCCCCGGGCGGCCCGCAACGCAATACTCACCGCCCTGAGGCGGCTGCCGCCCCGGGGCCGGATCCGCGAACCCACCTGTGGAACCACGTCGGTTCGCCGGCTTTGGTTGACTGGTCCCCATGACCTCATCAGTGTTCGAGACTGCCACTCCCGACGCGTTCGTCTACCTCGATCGGGTCGCCGCGACCGACCTGGGCCGGTCCTACAAGAAGCACATGCTCGACGAACTCGGAATCCGTCCGGGCGAGACGGTGCTCGACCTCGGCTGCGGCCCCGGCACCGACCTCGGCGCGCTCGCCGAGGCTGTCACCCAGACAGGCACGGTGATCGGCATCGACCACGACCGGGCCACGGTCGACGCCGCCAGGGACCGCACCGCGGAGCGGGGCAACGTGACCGTTCGGATGGGCGACATGCACGATCTGCCGCTGCCGGACCGCACCGCCGACCGGGCCCGCACCGACCGGGTTCTCCAGCATGTCGCCGATCCTGTCGGCGCGCTCCGCGAAGCCCGGCGCGTCCTCCGGCCGGGCGGGCGGCTCGTCATGGGCGAACCGGACTGGGAAACCCTCACGGTCGACCATCCGGACAGCGGCCTGTCGCGCGCCTACACCCAGTACGTTGCGGACGAGGCCGTCCACAACGCCCGCATCGGCAGTCAGCTCGCCCGACTGGCAACAGGCGCGGGATTCGCGGTGCCCCTGGTCATTCCGGTCACCCCCGTCTTCAGGGACGTCCGGGCCGCCGACGGAATTCTCGGTCTGGAGCGCACCGCGCGGCGTGCCATCGGCGCCGGATACTTCACCGAGGAAGCGGCACGACGCTGGCTGGATCACCTCACCGACGGGCCCTTCCTGGCGACCGTGACGTTCTACATCGTCGTGGCCGAGGCATAGGGCGTGTGACGGAAGTGGCGCCGTCCGCCCGGAGAGCCTCAGGCTGTAGGGGCGGACGGGCCGACGAGTGTGCCGGGCCGGCGAACGTACGGGGCCGGCCGGCCGGGCGAAGGGAAGAGTGGAGCGATGACGAGCGGGATCGAGGACGCCGAGGGGCGCGGGGCAACCCTGGACGTGGCCCCCGTCGGGGCGCGGGTCGGGATCAGGGCCGCGGCGCCGTCGGGGGAGCTGTCGCTGATCTGCACCCCCGCCCGGGCCCGGGAGCTGGCGGCGGCGCTCGCCCTCGCGGCGGACGAGGCCGACAGTGCGCGGTCGGCGGAGCCCTTCACCGTCAAGGCGCGCGAACTGCGTCGGGGGGACGTGCGGGACGGTGACCGGGCCATGACGGTGGACGACATCAGGGTCGACGGGTCCACCGCCCACGTCACATGGAAGTCGGGTGCCGGCCGCAGCTGGACCCAGGGCTATGACGCGGACGCCGACATCACGCTCCGGAGGCGCGCCGGGAGCCACTGACCCCGCACCTGTGGCTCCCGGGGGAGGTGAGCACCCGGTCCCGGGCGGCCCGAGTCCGTTGTACGAGAGGCATCGTAATTTGACGGGTGTCGTAGTACGGGATGTATCGTACTAGCGATCCTTCCGTACCCGTCGAAACGGAGTCCGATGTGAGTGCCCTCTTCGAGCCCTACACCCTGCGGTCGCTCGTCATTCCCAACCGGGTCTGGATGGCGCCCATGTGCCAGTACAGCGCCGCACCGGAGGGGCCGGACGCGGGCGTCGCGACCGACTGGCACTTCGCCCATCTCGCGGCGCGCGCCATAGGCGGAACCGGGCTCATCCTCACCGAGGCGACGGCCGTCAGCCCCGAGGGCCGGATCAGCCCCGCCGACCTCGGAATCTGGAACGACACCCAGGTCGCCGCGCTCCGCCGGATCACGGAATTCATCAAGGGACAGGGGTCGGTCCCCGGCATCCAGCTCGCCCACGCCGGGCGCAAGGCCTCCACGGCGGCCCCCTGGCTGGGTGGCGCTCCGGTCGGACCGGAGGCACACGGATGGACGCCGGTCGCCCCCAGCCCGCTGCCGTTCGACGACGGCCACCCCGTGCCGCACGAGCTGACCGTGGACGAGATCCGGGGCATCGTCGACCAGTTCCGCGAGGCCGCGCACCGCGCTCTCGACTCGGGGTTCGAGGTCGCCGAGGTGCACGGCGCCCACGGATATCTCATCGGACAGTTCCTCTCCCCGCACAGCAACCGGCGCACCGACGAGTACGGCGGCAGCTTCGAGAACCGCATCCGCCTCGCCCTGGAGGTCGTCGACGCGGTGCGGGAGGTCTGGCCGGAAGAGCTGCCCGTCTTCTTCCGGATCTCCGCGACGGACTGGCTCACGGAGAACGACGAGGACGAGCGTGAGGGCTGGACCGTCGACGAGACCGTGCGGCTGGCCGCTCGGCTCCAGGCCCATGGGATCGACCTGCTGGACGTCTCCAGCGGCGGAAACGCCCCGCGCGCCCGCATCGGGACCGGGCCGGGGTACCAGGTTCCCTTCGCCGAGCGGGTCAGGGCCGAGACCTCGCTGCCCGTGGCGGCGGTGGGCCTGATCACCGAGCCGCAGCAGGCCGAGAAGATCATCACCGAGGGGCGGGCGGACGCCGTACTCCTCGGGCGCGAACTGCTGCGCAGTCCGTCGTGGGCCCAGGAGGCGGCCCGCGAACTGGGCGGTGAACTCCGCAAGCCGGAGCAGTACCTCCGCGCGGTCTGACCGAGACGCCGCAAGGCCGCAAGGGCCGGTGCGTTCCGACCACAGGACCGCACCGGCCCGCCTCCCGCGCAGCAGGAGCAGGACCGCGACATGCTGCGCCACGAGTGTGACCACCCACCGGGGCGCACGTTCTGTCCATCCCCTCACGCGCCTGACCATCCCAGACCCGGGAGGTCGAGGCACCGGTGGCCCGGCCCGGCGCCTGACGCCGTCCGACCGGCGAATTCCATCCGGCAGGCGCCGAACACCGGCCGCGGCACGTGCTGTTCGTTCACTCCGCGTTCACCGGGGATGTCGTTCCCGGCGTTCCCTCCAGCCCCACGGAGATCTACGCTCAGCGGCGAATCGGTCACCGGACACTGTCACCATCCGGCCGTCGGTCAAGTGGAGACAACGTTGTCCACGCTCCTTTGGAAGGTGCTTCGCCATGCCGCCCGGATGGTTCTCCCGTAGATCGTTCTCCCGCAGGCCGTCGGCCCCCGGATCACTGCCCGCCGCAGCGACACGCTTCGCCGTGCGAACGGCCGCCGTGATCGTCACCGGCGCGCTCGCCGCCGCGGTCACGCCCCCGGCCGCCGAGGCGTCCGCCGGCCTCGTCACGCACCCCACCGCCTACGTCGACCCGCTGATCGGCTCCGCGAACGGAGGCAACACCTACCCGGGTGCCACACTCCCGTACGGCATGATCGGCTGGTCCCCGACGAGCACCAGAGGGGACCAGACGAGTACCGGCGCCGCCAACGGTTACGACTACGGCACCACCCGGCTGCGTGGGCTGAGCCTCACCCATGTCAACGGTGCCGGATGCAACCCCGGCGCGGCTGGTGACGTACCGATCATGCCGTTCGTCGGGGACGTCACCTCCTCGCCGTCCGCCGACACCAAGGACGCCGTCTACGCCGCGGACTTCTCGCACGGCAACGAGCGTGCGGTGCCCGGCCGTTACACCCTGGGAATGGACTCCGGTGCCACCGCCGACCTCGCCGTGAGCCGACGTGCGGGAGTCGCCGACTTCGCCTTCCCGGCAGGCAAGCCCGCCAACCTCCTGTTCAGAGTGTCCAATTCGCTCAACGGCAGCGAGGATGCCCAGGTCGACATCGACAGGGTGAACCGCAAGGTCACCGGTTCGGTACTCACCGGCGCGTTCTGCGGGCGCCGTGCCAACGGCGGCACCAACAACCGCAAGAGCTACTACCGGCTGTACTTCAGCGCCTCCTTCGACCGCGACTTCTCCTCGACCGGCACGTGGCACGACGCCACGCTCGCCCCGGGCTCCACCTCGGGCAGGGGCGGCGAGGGATACGCCACCGGTGCGGACCGGGCCGGCCGGGGATCGGGCGGCTGGGTCGGCTTCGACACGAGCGCGGACCGCGATGTCCACATGCGGATCGGCATCTCCTACGTGAGCCTGGCCGGCGCCGAGGCCAACCTCAGGAACGAGATCGCCCCGCGCGCCGGGGTCGACGACGTCGCGGCGGCCGCCACCCGCACCTGGGACCGTGAACTGAGCTCCGTACGCATCGGCGGAGGCGGCACCGCACAGCGCACCACCTTCTACACCGCGCTGTACCACTCCCTCATGCAGCCCAACCTGATCAGCGACACCGACGGCCGCTACCCCGGCATGGACGGGGTGCCGCACCGGGTGAAGGGGGGACAGGGGGCGCAGTACAGCAACTTCTCCGGATGGGACCAGTACCGGGCCCAGATCCAGCTCCTCGCGCTGCTCAAGCCGGAGATCGCCGGTGACTTCGCCCAGTCGCTGTACAACTTCGCGCGGCAGAACGACGGGGTGTGGGACCGCTGGGTGCACATCAACGGCGCCACGCACGTCATGACCGGAGACCCGACGGCGGCCACTCTGGCCACCTTCTACGCCATGGGCGTACGCAACTTCGACTACGAGGGCGCCTTCGAGTCCCTGGCCCGCCAGGCGACCGTGCCCGTCGACGACGGCCTCTCGGACGCGGGTTGCCCCGGTCAGTGCACCGGGCAGCGGCCCAATCTGGCGCAGTACCTGAAGTCGCACTACGCACCCCAGGACGTGTGCCACTGCTGGGGCGGGGCCGCCGAGACGCTGGAGGACGCGGTCGCCGACGACGCGCTCGGCCGCTGGGCCGGGCTGCTCGGGCGCGACGAGGAGGCGAAGTCCTTCAAGGAGCGCGGCGGCTGGTGGCGCAATGTGTTCAACGCCGAGGCCACCGACGGCGCCGGAACCACCGGCTACATCCAGGCCCGCAACCTCGACGGATCATGGCTGTCCCCGTTCGGCCCCGGCAGCGAGCGCGGCTTCGCGCAGGGCACCAGCGCCACGTACACCTGGATGGTTCCCCAGGACGTCCAGGGGCTGGCCGAGGCCATGGGCGGCCGGGACACCGCGGTGCAGCGGCTCGACGGGTTCTTCCACAAGCCCGACGGATCCTGGTCGGTGAAGGGCGGCGACCCCCTGCGCTACGACCCGACCAATGAGCCCGGCATCCACGCGCCGTGGCTGTACAACGCGCTGGGTCAACCGTGGAAGACGCAGGCGACGGTCCGCGAGATCGTCGGCACGGTGTACGGAACGGGCCCCGGCGGCCTGCCCGGCAACGACGACCTGGGCACCATGTCCGCCTGGTACGTCTTCTCGGCGCTCGGCCTCTACCCGCAGACGCCGGGCAGCGCCACGATGCTGCTGGGCGCACCGCTCTTCCCGAGCGCCGTCATCGACCGCCCGCACGGCAGGGACATCACGATCAGTGCCCCGGCCGCCGACGCCACCCACCCGTACATCGGCTCGGTCTCGGTCAACGGCCGTACCCACGACCGGTCCTGGACGGACGCGGACCTGGTCACCCGAGGGGGTTCGGTGAACCACCGGCTGTCCGAGGAGCCCGACACCGGCTGGGCCACCGACCCCTCGGACCTCCCGCGGTAGTCCTGCCCGGCAGATGGAGCAAGGCGGCGGCGAGTGCCTCCGGCCTTGCTCCATACGGGAGTTCGGCATTGTGCAAGGCGGGTTCGGCACCTCGCAGAAACCACTCGAAGACGTCTTGCCGCTCGTGTCACACCGCCTGTATAACGTTGTAAACGAGCCGCCATGCCTCCACCGCACGCCGGCGAGCGTGCCGTCCTCCCGCCAAGGAGCGTCCCGCGCATGATGATCCAGCGTCGATCCGTACCCTCGCCGTGGCCTGTCTCCTCGCCGTTACCGCCGCGCTGACCGCCTCCGGCTGCGCCAAGTCGGAGACCCTGGAGAACGCGGGGCCGATCCAGTGCGCACCGGTGCGCATCGAGCCGAGTCAGGGAGTGCCGTGGGCGTCAGCCTCAAGGACGTTGCACAACGGGCGGGCGTGTCCATCAAGACCGTGTCGAACGTGGTGAACAACTATCAGCACGTCACACCGAAGATGCGCGCCAAGGTGCAGCAGGCCATCGACGAACTCGGCTACCGGCCGAACCTCACCGCACGCCATTTGCGCAAGGGCCGCACCGGCATCATCGCGCTCGCCGTGCCGGAGTTCGGCAACCCGTACTTCGCGGAGCTCGCGGGCGCGGTCGTCGACGCGGCCGCCCGGCACGACTACACCGTCCTGGTCGACCACACCGCCGGCCTCCGCGAGAAGGAACTCCTGGTCAGCCAAGGCTTCCGGTCCCATGTGATCGACGGACTCATCCTCAGCCCGATCCATCTGGAGACCGAGGACCTCATGGCGCGCACCGAGACCGCGCCCCTGGTCCTGCTCGGCGAGCGGGAGTACGAGGCCCCGTACGACCACATCGCCATCGACAACGTGGCCGCCTCCCGCGACGCCGTACGCCATCTCATCGACCGCGGTCACCGCCGGATCGCCTTCCTCGGCTCCCGCACCGGACGCGAGCGCCAGCCCGCCCATCTGCGGCTGCGCGGCTGGCGTGAGGAACTCGCCGCGGCCGGCATCGAGCCCGACGAGTCGTTGGTCGTGGTCACCGACGGCTACGGACGCGAGGACGGCGCCAGCGCCATGGCCGCTCTCCTGGACCGGGGAGAGCGGCCCGACGCGGTGTTCGCGTACAACGACCTGATCGCCATCGGCGCCATGCGCACCCTCGCCTCACGAGGGCTCCGCATCCCCGAGGACGTCGCCGTCGTCGGCTTCGACAACATCGAGGAGAGCCTGTACGGGGCCACCACGCTCACCACCATCGCCCCCGACAAGGAAGCGATCGCACGGCTCGCCGTCGACAGCCTCGTCGAACGGCTCTCCGGCAGCCCGGTACCCGAACCACGAAGGCCCCGCCCCGGCTACCGACTCGTCGTCCGCGAATCAACCGGTCCTGGTTGAGGTACGGACCCGCCGTGCCGACCTTGCCGGGCGCCGCGTTCCTGCCGCCCAGGTCGAGGACGCAGACGCGCAGATTGCCCTTGCCGGGTGCGGCGACCGAGAGCTTGCCGTTCGGTGAGGGAGTTACCTGGGCGTGAAGGTACGTAAAGAGGTGCGGCGCGACCGGTGGCGCGGTTGCGGGAATGGCGGAATACGCCCTGGGGTTGGGACGTTCATGACTTTCTTCGTTGATGTGACCGTCCGGGGCTACGAGCTCGACACGCAGGGACACCTGAACCAGGCCGTCTATCTCCAGTACGCCGAGCACGCACGCTGGGAGCTCCTGCGCGCCGCCGGCCTGCCGCAGGACAAGCTGCTGGCCGGCGGCGTCGGGCCGGTCGCGCTGGAGACGACGGTGAAGTTCCTGCGGGAGCTCCGGGGCGGCGACCGGGTACGGGTGACCTGCCGGTTCGTGTTCGGCGAGGGCAAGACGTTCACGGCCGCGCAGCAGATCCTCAAGGAGGACGGCACCGTCGCGGCGGAGGTCACGGGCGTGGCGGGCATGCTCGATCTGACGGCCCGCAAGCTGATCGCCGATCCGGCCGGACATCTCGCCTCACTCGCCGAGCACCCGGACCTGCTCAGCGAGTGACGGACGGCGGCCGGTCGATGACCGGCCCCACCGTCCGCCGAATGCGGAAACTACGACGAGTCTCGTATTATGGAGGACCGAGCAACCCCAGGAAGTGGAGCCGTCGTGACCCCCGCCAGCGCCCCTGCCGCAAGCGCCGCCGAGGCGGGCGGTCGCGTACTCGACCACCCCGCGCGGGACGAAATCCGCATCGAAGGGGTGCTCCACGCGCTCTCCGACCCGATGCGACTGCGCATCGTCCGCGAGCTGGCCGCCGCCGATGCCGAACTCACCTGTTCCTGCTTCGAACTTCCGGTGTCCAAATCCACCTCCACGCACCACTTCCGGGTGCTGCGCGAGAGCGGCATCGTCCAGCAGATCTACCGCGGCACGGCCAAGATGAACGGGTTGCGACGAGATGATCTGGAGGCGCTGTTCCCCGGGCTCCTCGACAGTGTCCTCGACGCCACGAACCGGCAGGTTCAGCGCATCGGCGAGGACCGGTAGCCTCACGCTCCGTCCCGGCCGCCACTCCGTGCGGCGCTCAGCAGCCCCGCCCAGTCCGGGATCTTCACCCGCTCCCGGCCCAGCGACCGGCCGAGCGCCGCCTCCGCCCGCTCGATGGACAGCCAGCCGTCCCACTCCACCGGGCGCAGCCCCCATGCCCGCAGCGCGGCCACCGGGTCGGGCGCAGGCGCGCGCCGAGCGAGCAGTGGGGCGTCGTCGAGCAGCGAAGCCACGGTCTCCTTCGCGCACGACCGGTTCGAGCCGATCACCCCGGTCGGCCCCCGCTTGATCCACCCGGCGACGTACTCCCCGGGCGACGGCACCCCGTCCCGCAGCACCCGCCCCGCCAGATGCGGCACCGTCCCGCGCACCGGGTCGAAGGGCAGGCCGGGCAGCGGGATCCCGCGGTAGCCGACCGCCCGCAGCACGAGCTGCGCGCCGATGTCCTCGTACGTACCGGCATCGCGCACACCCCCGCTGCCGTCCGGCACGGTACGGGCGAACCGGACCCCGGCGACCCGGCCGTCCCGCTCCAGCAGCTCGACGGGACGCAGGAAGAACCGCAGGTGGATGGTGCGCACCGGTTGCCCGCCGCGGCCCGCGCCCTCGGGGCCGGCCGCGGCCCAGCCGCGCAGGACCTCGACATTGCGCCGCGCCGCCGCCGTCAGGGGCGGCGCGTTCGGCGGCGAGGACAGGGCGGGGACCGGCCGGGCGGACGGATCCGCGTACGCCGGATCGAGGGCGAGCTCCGCCTCGTCCACCACGACCCGGGCCTGCGGCAGACCACCCAGCTCGCGCAGCTCCTTGGTGGTGAACCTGGCCTGTGACGGGCCGCGTCTGCCTGCCATGTGGACCTCGCGCACCCGGCTGCCGGCCAGTGCGCCGAGCGCACCGTGCGGCACGTCGGTGGGGCACAGCTCCTGCGCGCTCCGCGCGAGAATCCGTGCCACGTCCACCGCCACATTGCCGACCCCGATCACCACGACCGAACGGGCCCGGAGCGCGAAGCCGTCGGCGGCCGCGTCGGGGTGTGCGCTGTACCAGGAGACGAACTCGGTGGCGGAGCAGCTGCCGGGCAGATCCTCGCCGGGAACGGCGAGAGCGCGGTCGGTCGCGGCGCCGACGCAGTAGACCACCGCGTCGTAGAGCTCGCCGAGCCGCTCGGGCGGGATCCCGTCGCCGCCCACCTCGACATTCCCGAGGAAGGTGATCCGCTCGTGCTCCAGAACGGCCCGCAGACTGTTCTGCAGAGACTTGATCTTCTCGTGGTCCGGCGCGACGCCGTAACGGACCAGGCCGTACGGGCAGGGGAGCCGGTCCAGCACATGGACCCGGACATCGGGAACCCGGTCCTGCGTGACCAGGGCCTGAGCGGTGTAGACCCCGCTGGGACCGGAGCCGACGACGGCGACACGGAGCACGGCGCACCTCTTCCCGGAGGATGCCTCCCAGCATGGCACCGGCGGGCGGAGCGGGGGAGAGGCGCGCCCGGGGCTTCGTCAGGACGACATCGTGCGCATTCTGTTGATCTCCACCGTCTGCTGCGCGACGACGTCCCCGGCCATCTCCTCGACCTGCACGTTGTTCCCCTCCGCGAGCGCCTCGGTCGCCATCGTGATCGCCCCTTGGTGGTGGGTGATCATCAGCTTCAGGAAGAGCTTGTCGAAGGCGGTGCCGTCCGCCTCGCGCAACTCCTTCAGCTGGGCCGGGGTCGCCATCCCGGGCATCGCCGAGTGATCGTGGGTGGAGGGGCGCTTCTCTCCGCCGTTGTGTTCGAGCCACCCCTCCATGGCGCCGATCTCCGGCTTCTGGCCCGCGCTGATGCGCTCGGCGAGCCGTTTGACCGAGGAGGATCCGGAGCGCGACGGGGTCAGCTCGGTCAACTCCAGTGCTTGCACGTGGTGTTGGATCATCATCTGCACGTAGCGGTAGTCGGCCGAGTTGGGGGTGTCGTCCCCGGCCGCCTTCGCGGCCTCCTCGGCGGAAAGAGTCCGTGCGGGCTCACCCGGCTTTCCGGGCGCCACCACCGAAGGCCCCCCGCCCGCCTGCGCCTTCGTACGGCTGTCACCGTCTCCCGCATCGCACGCGGCGAGGGCGAGGACGGCGGAGACGGCTGCCGCGACGAGAACGGATCTGCGTACACACATGGTCTGACGGTGGATCAACAAGCGGACCTCCATGGCCGTATGGGTGGTTGCCAACCGTCCTGACACGCTTCCGAACGGCAGTGATCGGTAACTTTCATTACGTCTCTGTTGCCATCTGTTGGGATCACGATGGCAAGGACGATACTGCCGAGGACCGTGAACCGTTCAACTACGTTCGGATGCATGGGAGGACTCAGTGATTTCGTTGCACACGAGCCCGGTGCGGCGCAGACGCCTCGGCGTGGCTACGGCAGCCGCCGGCCTGCTGGCCACTCTGCTGATGGCCGGACCCGCGGCCGCGACGCCCGACCCCGGTGACACCGGCGCGGCCCGGACCGATGTCTCCGCCGCCCAGGAAGCCGAGGCCACGGCCGCCATCAACAGCGGCGAGATACCCGGCGTGGACGAGATCGTCCACAGCGGCAACATCACCCATCTGGCCAACGTCCCGAAGGACGCGCTCAAGGGCACCAACACGGACCTGGCCTTCCAGGGGAAGTACGCCTTCGCCGGAAACTACGACGGCTTCCGGATCTTCGACATCAGCAATCCCCGGTCCCCGAAGACGGTCTCGCAGGTCCTTTGCCCCGGCTCACAGAACGACATCTCGGTCTCGGGCGACCTGCTCTTCCTGTCCACCGACTCCTCGCGCAGCGACAACTCCTGCACCAGCACCACCCAGCCCGCCACGGAGAAGTCCTCCTGGGAGGGCATGAAGGTCTTCGACATCAGCGACAAACGCAACCCGAAGTACGTCGCCGCCGTCGAGACCGCGTGCGGATCGCACACCCATACCCTGGTCCCCGAGCGCAGGAACGTGTACGTGTACGTCTCCTCGTACGCACCCAGCGCGACGTTCCCCGACTGCCGGCCGCCGCACGACGGGATCTCCGTCATCAAGGTGCCGCGCAACGCGCCCGAGAAGGCCGCGGTCGTGAACTTCCCGGTGCTCTTCCCGGACGGCGGCAACCCGGGTGCCCCGGACAACCCGGGCGTCTCGAAGACCACCGGCTGCCACGACATCACCGTGCTGCCCTCGAAGGACCTGGCCGCCGGTGCCTGCATGGGCGACGGCCTGCTGTTCTCCATCAAGGACCCGGAGAACCCGAAGATCATCGACCGGGTGCAGGACAATGTGAACTTCGCGTTCTGGCACTCGGCGACGTTCAACCAGACGACGGACAAGGTCGTCTTCACCGATGAACTCGGCGGCGGTGGCGCGGCCACCTGCAACGAGGAGATCGGCCCGAAGCGCGGCGCCAACGGCATCTACGACATCGTCGGCAGGGGTGACCACCGCAAGCTGGTCTTCCGCAGCTACTTCAAGATCGACCGCCCGCAGGCCGACACCGAGGTCTGCGTCGCCCACAACGGTTCGATCATCCCGGTCAAGGGCCGCGACCTGATGGTCCAGGCCTGGTACCAGGGCGGAGTGTCGGTGTGGGACTTCACCGACTCGTCGAAGCCGAAGGAGATCGGCTACTTCGAGCGCGGCCCGGTCAGGACCGACGCCGTCACCACGGCCGGCCCCTGGTCGGCGTACTACTACAACGGCTACATCTACTCCAACGACATCGCCAAGGGCTTCGACGTCCTGAAGCTCGACGACCGGCGGACCGACCCGGCGAAGCGGGTGCAGCTGGACGAGCTCAATGTGCAGACCCAGCCGGAGTACTTCGACCGCTGACCGGCCGGATCCTCCACCCGGCCGGCGACAGCCGGCTCCACCGCGCACCGAAGGCGTCCCGCACGGCGGACCCCCGCCCTGTGGGACGCCCGGCGATCCGGACAGAGGAGGAGGGCCGCCTCAGGCGGCGGATCTGGCGCTGCCGCCCGTCGCCGCGGCCCACTCCACCAGCAGCCGCTGGTAGTGCTCCTCGTCCTCCGGGGACAGGCAGCCGCCGGAGCGCTGCCACAGGTCGCGGATCTCTTTGTTCACCACAGCGGCAGTGCGCGTGGAATCGGAGGTGTGTGGAGAGCGGGACATACATATAGGCTAAGGCCCCGATGTGACAATCGGACCCATTGGGCGTCAGGGACATCTCTCACATGTCTGTCAGGCAACGCCCGGCACCAGTCCCAGCGTCCGCAGTCCGTCGGGCCGCTCATTCACCGGCAGATGGTGTACAAACCGCACGTCACAGCCCAGTGCCGCGGCCCCGCCGTCCGCATGCCGGTCGTCGCCGACCATCACCACATCCGCCGGATCCAGCCCGAGATATGTGCAGGCCATGTGGAAGAGCCGTGAGTCCGGCTTCTGGACGCCGTGCTCGTACGACAGGACATAGGCATCGATCAGGTCGTCCAGGCCGTGCGCCCGGAATACCGGCCGCAGGTCCCAGCCGATGTTGCTGACCACCCCGATCCGGGTGCCGCTGTCGCGCAGCGCGCCGAGCACCTCCGCCGTGTCCGGGTACGGCTGCCAGGCGGCGGGTGTCCGGTGCCGTTCGTACAGCGCGTCGTACAGGCCGGGATCCGGCAGGGCCACCTGCCGGGCCAGCCCGGTGTACGCCTCCCGGTGCAGCTCCGCGCTCTCGTCGCGGGTGGCCCACGCGGAGGAGAGCCGGGCGGGGACGTGCCGGGGAGACGGGCCGCCCGGCAGCGCCCCGGCGGCCTCCAACTCGCTCACGTACCGTTCGAAGTCGGCCTCGCCCACCGCCACCCCCCGCTCGGCGAGGACCGCGCGCAACCAGGACCGGACCGACTCGATACGGAAGAGGGTCCCGGAGAAGTCGAAGAGCACACCCTTGATCTGCATGTCTGCGATCCTCCCCGGTGCGGGGGCGGCGCGACAAGGCCGGTCGGTGCCGGTTCGGGCGGCGTTCCGCGGCCGGGCCGGCTCAGGAACAACCGGGCGTGCGCGGACCGCCGCGCCGCTCGTACCGGGCGTATCCGGCGATCGAGAAGGCGACCAGGGCCGCCCCCAGCAGCCAGCCGCCCAGCACGTCGCTCAACCAGTGCACACCCAGGTAGAGCCGGGTCAGGCCCACCCCGACGACCGAGACGAACGCCACGACCAGCGCCGTCCGCCACAGCCGGGGCCCGGTGCCGTGCCGGCGCAGCAGCCAGAGCAGCAGGCCACAGCTCACCAATGCCGTCATCGCGTGACCGGAGGGGAACGCCGCGTAATGCGCGGAGTCCACCGGGTCGGGCCACTGCGGCCGCTCCCGGCCGACCGCGGACTTCAGCCCCTGCTGCACCAGCGTGGCCAGCACGCTCGTCGCCGCGACCCACACGGCGAGCAGTCGCTCCCCGCGCCACCACAGCACCACCACGGCCACCGTGATCAGGCCGCGCATGGTCCACGGATCCCAGGCCCAGTCGGTCAGGATCCGGTTGGTGTGAACCAGGCCGGGCTCGGTCACCGCCCTGCGGTGCAGGGCGTCCGCGATGTTGCGGTCCAGCGTCATCAGCGGTGACCAGCGCACGGCGACGAGGGTCAGCACGACCAGTGCGAGGAGCGCGCAGACCGTACCCGTTCCGAAAGGTGTGACACGGGAACGGGTACGGGCTGGCGGGGAGAGCTGAGGGGACGACATGGGGCGATCTTCGCGGAAGGCCGGCGGCCCTGGCTATCGCAGCGCACTGAGTCCCGGAATGAAGGCGATCAGAAGCGGAACCACCGGGACCAGCGCGGCCGCCGCGGTCAGCCGGAGCCGACGGCCCGCGGTGAGCCGGTTTGCCGGGGTCAGCAACCGGTTCACCCGCAGCGGCAGCTGTGCGTCCGGCGCCGGGCAGGGACCGAACACGCCCCGGTCCTCGTTGAGTTCCACCAGGGCCAGGGCGATCGTCAGCCGTCCGAAACGCTTCGACGCCACATCGTCCGCGGCCAGTTCGACCAGTCGGTACATCTCGTCGCGGAACGCCGCGAACACCGGCACCTGCGGAAACCCGGTCGCGAGCGCGCCGGAACAATTCAGCAGCCAGTCGTGCCGTGCCTTCGCGTGCCCCTGCTCATGGGCCAGCACCGCATCCAGCTGACGGCCTTTCAGGCGCCTGAGTGCCGTGGTGGTGATGACCAGTTGAGGTGCGGCGCCCGGCAGCCACCAGGCATCCGGACGCTCTCCCTCCAGCACGACGAGACGGCCACTGCCGGGCTCCTCGCCGGGCATCAGCGGGGCGCGCACCAGCAATTCGGAGCGCCGCTGCCTGCGACGCACCTGGGCCCGGTGGATCTCCCGGGTCAGCATCACCGCCGACCACACCCCGCCGAGCGCCAGCAGCACGGCCATGGCGGCCGACCACCGCCCGTGCCCGCCCAAGGCGTACGCCTCCACCACGGCACGCGGGGCCGGTGCGAACACATGCCCGCGCACCGCCTGCCAGGCAGCGGCCGCGCTGAACGTCATGGAGAGCGCGAAGGAGAGCAACACCCCGGCCACCACGCACTGCCATACCCACAGCGCCACCACGGGCTCACGCTCCGGCCACCGGGCCCTGGCCATCAGCCGCGGGGTCAGGACGGCGGCCAGTGCACCGAGCAGCAGCAGTGCGAGGGAGACCAACATGACGTCAGCCTATGAGGGGCGCGGTACCCACGGGTATGGCTGTGCACGGCAAGTGACGCAGACCACGGTTTGCCGCGCCGGCTGTCTCACAGGGTGAGCAGCATCGCGAACATGGCCATCCCCATCGTCAGCCGGCAGGCGAGCGCCAGCTCGGGCCGCGTACCCCACGTACCCCCGGCAGCGCCACCGCCGCCGCCCGCCGTGGCGGCGGCCATCGGTATCAGCCGGGCGCCCGACCGCAGCACGTACACCGCGTAGTAGGCCAGCAGCAGTCCGGTCAACAAGGGCACGCCCCCGGCCGTCGCCGCGACCCCGTGACCCGTGTGCCCGCCATGTCCGCCGTGTGCCGCCCCACCGCCCGGTGCCATCGTCAGAGCCATGTAGACCATCGCCGAGGACCCGACCAGGTGGTGCAGATGGTGCCCGCTGCGCCGGGAGAACCACAGCGCGCGCAACGACGCGGCGCCGAACAGCGCCGCGTACACCACCCATCCCCACGCGGGGGGTGTCACCACGGCCGTCGGCACCGCCATGGCGGCCATGCCGAACCCCATCAGCGCCTCCGCGCGCGCTGCCCTGCGGCCCTCCCCGGTCTCGCTGCGGGTGCGCAGCAGACAGTACGCACCCGTCGTCGCGCACAACGCCATCAGCAACCAGCCCGACATCGCCGTTCCGTGCACAGCGCACCTCCCCCTGGCCGTACGACGCGGTCCCCTCGGTCGATGCCCGGTCGGGGAGTGTTGTACGCGGCGCACTGAGGTACAAGGGGAGCGCGCGGAGGGGGTGTTCCCGCCGCGCGCTGTGCTTCCGCCCCCTCGTCAGCCGAGCGTGAGGGACTTGAAGGCGCGTGCCTGCTCGGTGATGGCGCGCTCCGTGGGCAGCCGTTCCATGGACGAGGCGCCGAAGAAACCGGCGATCCCGGAGGTGTGGTCCAGGACGTAACGGGCGTCCTCGGGTTCGGCTATCGGCCCGCCGTGACACAGCACGATGATGTCGGGATTGACGCGCTTGGCCGCGTCGTGCATGTCCTGCACGGCGGTGGCGGCCTGATCGAGCGTGAGCGCGGTCGAGGCACCGATGGACCCCTTGGTGGTCAGCCCGACGTGCGGCACCAGGACATCGGCACCGGCCCGCGCCATTTCGGCGGCCTGCTCGGGGTCGAACACATAGGGCGCGGTGAGCAGATCGCGCTCGTGGGCCTGGCGGATCATGTCGATCTCCAGACCGAAGCCCATACCGGTCTCTTCGAGGTTCTCGCGGAACTTGCCGTCGTACAGTCCGACGGTGGGAAAGTTCTGTACGCCGGTGAAGCCGACGGCCTTCAACTGGTCGAGGAAGTTGCCCATGATCCGGAACGGGTCGGTGCCGCACACCCCGGCGAGCACCGGGACGTCCCGCACCACGGGCAGGACCTCGCCCGCCATGTCGAGCACGATGGCGTTGGCGTCGCCGTAGGGCAGCAGGCCCGCCAGTGAGCCCCGGCCGGCCATCCGGTACCGGCCGGAGTTGTAGATGATCAGCAGGTCGACGCCGCCGGCCTCCGCGCACTTGGCGGACAGACCGGTGCCCGCGCCTGCGCCGATGACGGCCTTGCCTGCTGCGACCTGCTCGGTCAGGCGCGACAGGACTTGGTTGCGGTTCACGGATGTACTCCTGTTTCGGTCGGTGTGTTCTCGCTGCTCAGACGTTCGGGTGCGAACGTTCCTGAGCGGTGATCAGCTGGTGGAGGTGGTCGGCGGCGGCGACGGCGAACGACGCGTCGTTGAGATGGGCACCGATCTCGCGCAGATCGACGGCGCTGCCCCGCAGGGCCGTGCGCAGGGACGCCAGCCCGGCCGCGTCGGCCTCCGGGTCGTGGAACGGGCCGCCCGGTGCGTCCACGGCGGAGACGCCGCCCAGCGGCCAGAGCACCGCCGTCGGTCCGTGCGCCGAGGCCAGCTTGTGCCCCATGGAAGCGCCGAGTTCGGCCATCTCACCGGCCGTGGTGCGCATCAGGGTGACGGTCGGGTTGTGTACGAGGAGCCGGCGTTCGGCGAAGCGTTCCGGGACGGTCTCGGCGGCGCCGAAGTTGACCATGTCCAGTGCGCCGGGCGCGACCACCTGCGGCAGGCCCGCCCGGCCTGCCGCGGTGAGCCGGTCGGGGCCGGCGCTCAGCACGCCGCCGACCAGCTCGTCCGCGAGCTCGGTGGTGGTCAGGTCGAGGACACCGGCGAGGAACCCGCCCGCGGCGAGCTTCTCCAGTGCCCGGCCGCCCGCGCCGGTGGCGTGGAAGACCAGGACCTCGTAGCCCAGCTCGTCCAGCCGCTGCCGGGCGGCGTCGACCGCGGGAGTGGTGACGCCGAACATGCTGGCGCCGATCAGTGGACGCCCTTGGGGCTCCGACCGCTTCAGGCTCCGCTCGTGGTGGATGGCCATGCCGGCCGCCGCGGCCGCCGCGTTGCCCAGGATCTGCGACGACACGGAATTGATGCCCGCCATGTCGACCACGCTGTACATCATGGTGATGTCGCTGCTGCCCACGTACGGCGACACGTCCCCGCTGGCCATGGTGGACACCAGCACCTTCGGAACGCCGATGGGCAGCGCCTGCATGGCGCGCGCGGCGATGAACGACCCTCCGCTGCCGGCCACGGCCAGCACCGCGTGCACCTGCCCCTCGCGGTGCAGATCACTGACGATCCGTTCGACACCTTCGGCCATTGCGGTCACTGCCGCACCGCGGTCCCCGGCGGCACGCAGCGCCTCCAGGCCGTGCCCGGCGCGGCGCGCGACGGCCGAGGCGTCGATGTCACCCGTCGGGGTGCCCACGGGCGCAGGCATCACTCCGGCATCGACGAGCACCACGTCGCAGCCCGATTCGCGAAGCCGCGCCGAGAGCCACGCGTACTCCGCCCCCTTGGTGTCCAATGTCCCGACGAGCACCACGGTCGCCATGTTCTTGCTCCTTTGCAACGGCGTTCTCCCGATCATGTGTGAGCCGCCGGAGGGCGGCAAAGACCACTTGAGGGCAATTGGCCTGCGGCGGGCGATGGATGATGGGGTGCATGGACCGCATTCCTCCCACCCGGCTGTCGCGTCTGCTGACCGGGTGGTCCAAGGACGGCACGGGTGCGATGCCGCAGCTGCTGGCGGAGGCGCTGCGCGAGCTGGCGCAGCGCGGAGACGTGGCACCGGGCACGGTGCTTCCCTCGCAGCGAGCCCTGGCGACGGCGCTGGGTGTCAGCCGCTCCACGGTGACGGCCGCGTACGGCCTCCTGGAGGCCGAGGGGTGGCTGGAGAGCCGGCAGGGCAGCGGCTCCCGGCTGCGGGGTTCCGGCGCGGTGGGCGAGCCCGCGACCGAGGGTCGGCTGGCCAGCTTCGGGACCAGGGACGGCGGCATCGACCTGTCCAGCGGCGCGCTGGACGGCCTGCCCGCGGTCGCCGCGGCGGTCGGCGACCTGTCCGCCGACGACCTCACCGCCGCGCTGGCCGGCGACGGCTACCTCCCGTACGGGCTGCCCGAGCTGCGCGAGGGGATCGCCGAGTACCACCGGTCGGCGGGCCTGCCGACCTCTCCGGAACAGATCCTGGTGACCGCCGGATCCCAGCAGGCCGTCTGGCTGATCACCCAGGGCCTGGTCGAGCCCGGTGACACGGTGATCGTGGAGGACCCGACCTACCGCGGCGCACTCGAAGCGCTGCGCGCCCGCGGCGCCCGGCTGGTCCCGCTGCCCGCGGACGGGGCGCACGGCGCCCGCGCACTGGAACGGCTGGCCGGCCACGTCCGGCCCCGCCTCGTCTATCTGCAGCCGTCCGTCCACAACCCCACCGGGCGCGGCATGGACGAGCCCACCCGTCGTGCCTGGGCCGCCGTACTGGCCGAACAGGGCCTGTACGTGGTGGAGGACAACGCCTACGCCGAACTGTCCCTGCACGGCGACGCCGCGCCGGTCGCCCTCGCCGGGCTGCTGCCGCCCGCCGCCACGGCCACCGTCGGCACCTTGTCCAAGCTCTTCTGGGGCGGCCTCCGGCTGGGCTGGATCCGCGCCTCCACCACCGTCATCCGCCGCCTGGCCGACATCAAGAAGTCCGTCGACCTGTCATGCCCGGTGGTGGACCAGATGCTGGCCGTGAAGCTGCTCCGACAACTGCCCGAGGCCCGGTCCCGGCGCCGCTCCCGGCTGCGCGAACGTCTGACGGAGACCGAAGAGCTCCTGTGCGACCGCCGGACCGGCTGGCGATGGGAACGCCCCGACGGGGGCTCCGCCCTCTGGGTGGAGATGCCCGGCGCCGACGCCGAGGCCACCGCCCAGCTGGCCCGCCGCGCGGGCGTACTGATCGTCCCCGGCCCGGCCTTCTCCGCCGTGGACGGCTTCCGCCACCATGTGCGGCTCCCGTTCGCCGACCACGACGGCAGCCTGGCGAAGGCCCTGCCCGTGCTCGTCGAGTGCGCGGAGCGAAGCCGCACCCCGCACTGACAGCGCCACCGCCGACCGGGCACGAGCCCGGCATGGTCCGAACGACGCGCCCTACGGGCGGTACCGCAGCGGATGGTCCGCCGGTACTTCCACCATGACGATCCGGTGCCCGTCCGGATCGCGGATCCACATCTCGACCAGACCCCACGGCTCGCGCACCGGCTCCCGCAGCACCTCGACGCCGCGGCCCGACAGCTCCTCGTGCGCCGCCCGCACGTCCGCGACCTGCATCCACAGTTCGAGACCGGGCACCGGCGGCTCGGCGGCGCGCCCGGACACCTCCAGGAAGCCCCCGCCGAGGAAGTAGACCGTGCCCCGCTCGGGGCCGGTGCCGAACTCCCGGTAGACGGGCAGCCCGAGGGACTCCCCGTAGAAGACCCGCGATCGCTCGGGATCGGCAGGGCGCAACAGGATCCGGCTGCTCAGCACATGCACCATGCGCCCGAATCTAGTTCGGGACACCCGGGTTACGCTGCTCCGGCACGGCCACAGCACGAAACGGAGAGCCATCGCCATGGACATAGCCCCCGCCCGGAACTCGGGACAGCTGACCTTCCGCGACGCGGCCGACGCCGATGTGCCCGCACTGGTGACGCTGATCGAGTCGGCGTACCGCGGAGATTCCAGCCGGGCCGGCTGGACCACCGAGGCGGACATCCTGCAGGGGCAGCGGACGGATCCGGACGGTGTTCGACAGGTGCTCGAAGCGCCCGGCAGCCGGCTGCTGCTGGTGGAGCGGGACGGTGCGCTCGTCGCCTGCTGCCAGCTCGAACACCGCGGCGACGCCGCGTACTTCGGGATGTTCGCGGTCCGTCCCGAACTGCAGGGAGCGGGGCTCGGCAAGGTGATCATCGCCGAGGCCGAGCGCACCGTCCGGGAGCGCTGGGGCGTGAGCGAGATGCACATGACCGTGATCTCCGTGCGCGAGGAGCTGATCGCCTGGTACGAGCGGCGCGGCTACCGCCGTACGGGAAAGCTCAGCCCGTTCCCGTACGGCGACGAGCGCTTCGGAATTCCGCAGCGCGACGATCTCGCCTTCGAGCTGCTGGTCAAGGGCCTGGTCTGACCGGGCCCGTGATCAGGCGGTGAAGCGGCCGGCGCGGCGGATCTCCGGGTAGTCGGTGGTCGCGCCGTCCAGCCGCAGGGCACGTGCCAGCCGCAGATGGTCCTGGGTGTTCACCACCCAGCCGATGACCTTCAGCCCCTCGGCGTGCGCCTGTTCGGCCACCTCCAGGGTGAGACGGCGGATGTTCAGTGCCAGCGTCGCCGCCCCCACCGCCTTTGCCCGGTCCACCACATCGCTCTGCCAGCGGCTCGCGATGAGCACGGTCCGTACTCCCGGCACCAGCCGGGCGATCTCGGCCACCGCCTCGTCGTGGAACGAGGACACCTCGACCCGGTCGACGAGATCGCGTCGCAGCATCACTTCGGCCAGCGCGCGGGCCGCGGCCGCGTCCTTGATCTCGGCCTGCACGGGGGACCGTACGGCGTCGAGCACCTCCTCGAAGACCGGCACCCGCTCGCCCTGCCCGGCATCGAGTTCACGCAGTTCGGACAGGGTCTTCGCGTTGATCGGCCCCTTGCCGTCCGTCGTACGGTCCACGTCGGCGTCGTGCATGACGGCCAGTGCGCCGTCCTTGCTCAGATGAAGGTCCAGCTCGATCGCGTCCATTCCGGCCCGTTCCGCGTGGACGAACGAGCGCAGGGTGTTCTCCGGCTCGACACCCATCACTCCGCGATGTCCGATGGTGAGAAAAGACAAGGCAACCCGCTTCCGTCGACGGCGTCTTCCCGCGTGCGGCCCCTACCCACGAGGCACTACGGCATTACGGCAATTCGGCAGCCTAACGGCCTCCGGGGCGGAGCGAAGGGCGGACACCGGCAGCGCGCGCCCGGCCGACGGAAGTGGCTGCCCGGTGCGTTCCGAACGGGAAAAATCGCGGTGACCATGGGGGGTCCGCAGGATAATTTTCTGGGGCCCACTTGTCTCAAGGAACCGCACATGGATACGGTTGCTTAACGCGAGGTTCTCCCGTGGAGGAAGTGTGATGACGGAAATTCTTGTGCACGACGTCGCCGCAGGCGGCATAGCTACGGACCGGCGGGTGGTCGATCATCCCGGCTGGCCCGCGCTCAAGAATGCCGTGGAGGAGATCCGCCCCTGGCAGTCGAAGGACGGTTCCATCGACTTCGAGGCCGAGGGTGCGCCGTCCCCGGAGGCCGCCCGGTCGACGCTCGACCGCGTGATCGCCGCCGTCGAGGAGCTCTCCCCGCTGCTGCCGCACGACGCCGCGTACCACCGCGCCCTTGCCGAGGACCTGCGCCGCTGGGCCACGGACGGCTTCGGCGTGCCGGACTTCCTCGACTCGCTGCTCGCCTTCCAGCCGGCCAAGGACCGCACCGACGGGCTGCAGCACCTGGTCGTCTTCGCGATGTACACGCAGAACGGCAACCCGGACCGCAACCTCGAAGCGGTCGTGCTGCGGATGGTCTGGCCCGAGTGGCTGGCCGAGCTCGAAGCGACCCGCTACGACAACCCGCTGTTCTGCGGCATCACCTTCGAGGACTTCACCGCGGGATACGACACCAACTCCGCCGTGCTCTTCCCGGAGACCATCGCCGTGCGCGAGGCCCCCGAGCGCTTCAGCTGGGGCGGCATCTTCTGCGACCGCGAGGCGGCCCGCTTCCGCCGGGTCACCGAGGCGTCGGTCGAGCTGCTCGGCGTCGAGCTGCCCGACGACATCCGGGAGATGGTCGCCGACCAGCAGCGCTGCGAGCAGGCCTTCGTGCTCTGGGACATGGTCCACGACCGCACGCACAGCCACGGCGACCTGCCGTTCGACCCCTTCATGATCAAGCAGCGCCAGCCGTTCTGGATGTACGGCCTCGAAGAGCTGCGCTGCGACCTCACCGCCTTCAAGGAGGCCGTGAAGCTGGAGGCCGACGGCTTCGCCCAGGGCCGTGACGTGCAGTACGCCGTGCTGTTCGACCGGATGTTCCGCTTCCCCGTCACCGGCGAGCGCGTCCGGAACTACGACGGCCTCGGCGGCCAGCTGCTCTTCGCGTACCTCCACAAGCACGATGTGGTCCGCTGGACCGACAACACGCTGAAGATCGACTGGGACCGGGCCCCGCAGATCACCAACCAGCTCTGCGCCGAGATCGAGAAGCTCTACCGCGACGGCATCGACCGCCCCAAGCTGGTCCACTGGTTCGCCGCGTACGACCTCGTCTCGACCTACCTCGCCCCGCACCCGGGCTCCCGCTGGGCCAAGGGTCCGGACGCGCTGGACCTGTCGCAGCCGCCCCGTAAGCTCGTCGACGATGTGCTTCCTGACGAGTTTCCCCTGAGCATGTTCTATGAGGCGCTCTCCAAGAAGCTGAAGAACGTGATCGCCTCGACCAAGGGGATCACCGCCGCGGATGCCGAGCGGGCAGCCGCGTGAGCGCCGGGTCTGAGGAGGCGGTGGCCATGAACGCAAACGGCAGGGGCAACGGGAGCGGTGCTCTCGAAGGTGCCGTGGTCGCGGTGGCCGGGGCCGCGGGCCCGGCCGGCCGGGCCACACTGATGAGGCTCGCCGAGGCCGGTGCGACGGTCGTCGCCTCCGACGCGGACGCCGCCCGCCTGGCCGAGGCGGTCGACGCCGCGCGCTACGCCCACGGCGGCGCCACCGTCACCGGTGACACGGTCGATCTGCTGGACCTCGGTGCCACCCGTGAATGGGCGGACAAGACCGAGAAGGAATTCGGCCGGATCGACGGCCTGGTCCACCTCGTCGGCGGCTGGCGCGGCAGCGCGAGCTTCGCCGAGACCGACCTCGCCGACTGGAACCTGCTGGAGAAGCTGCTGATCCGCACGGTCCAGCACACCTCACTGGCCTTCCAGGAGGGTCTGCAGCGCAGCGACCGGGGTCGCTATGTGCTGATCAGCGCGGCCGGGGCGAGCAAGCCCACCGCGGGAAACGCGGCCTACGCCGCGTCGAAGGCGGCGGCCGAGGCCTGGACGCTCGCGCTCGCGGACGCGTTCCGCAAGGCGGGGGGCGACGAAGGGCCGAGGACCGCGGCTGCGATCCTGATCGTCAAGGCACTGGTGCACGACGCGATGCGCGCCGAGCGCCCCAATGCGAAATTCGCGGGCTTCACCGACGTCAAGGAGCTGGCCGATGCCATCGCCGGCGTCTGGGACCGGCCCGCCCCGGAAGTGAACGGAAAGCGCCTGTGGCTGACCCCACAACCGTAAGGACCGACGCGCGGCGCCATCACGACCCGCAGATCCGAGGCTTCGCCAGCGACAATTACGCGGGCACGCACCCGGAGATCCTCGCGGCCCTCGCCCTCGCCAACGGCGGTCATCAGATCGCCTACGGCGAGGACGAGTACACCGAGCACCTCCAGCGCGTCATGCACAGTCACTTCGGCCCCACCGCCGAAGCCTTCCCGGTGTTCAACGGAACCGGTGCCAACGTCGTCTCCCTCCAGGCGATGACCGACCGCTGGGGCGCGGTGATCTGTGCCGAGTCCGCCCATATCAATGTGGACGAGGGCGGCGCTCCGGAGCGGGTGGGCGGCCTCAAGCTGCTCACCGTGCCCACCCCGGACGGCAAGCTCACCCCCGACCTCATCGACCGGCAGGCATACGGCTGGGACGACGAGCACCGCGCCATGCCGCAGGTCGTCTCGATCACCCAGAACACCGAACTGGGCACGGTCTACACACCCGACGAGATCCGCGCCATCTGCGACCACGCCCACGGACACGGCATGAAGGTCCATCTGGACGGGGCCCGGATAGCCAACGCCGCGGCGTCGCTGGACGTACCGATGCGTACGTTCACCAACACCGTCGGCGTCGACGTGCTGTCCTTCGGCGGTACGAAGAACGGGGCGATCTTCGGCGAGGCCGTGGTCGTCCTGAACCCGGACGCCGTCCGTGCCATGAAGCACCTGCGCAAGCTGTCGATGCAGCTCGCGTCGAAGATGCGCTTCGTCTCCGTACAACTGGAGGCGCTGCTGGCCGGGGACCTCTGGCTGCGCAACGCCCGGCACGCCAACGCGATGGCCCAGCGGCTCGCCGAGGGCGTGCGGGCGGTGCACGGCGTGGAGATCCTCCACCCCGTCCAGGCCAACGCTGTCTTCGCCCGGCTGCCCCACGAGGTGAGCGAGCGGCTGCAGAAGCGCTTCCGCTTCTACTTCTGGGACGAGGCGGCCGGCGATGTGCGCTGGATGTGCGCCTTCGACACGACGGAGGACGACGTCGACGCGTTCGTCCTCGCTCTGAAGGAAGAGATGGCGAAGTAGCCAGAAGTGAATAGATATGCGGTCGACTGGAAGGTCATTGACTCCTGGTCGGCCGCACATCTACGCTCGGCGACCATGGAGCTGATCCAGCAGGTCCCTGAACTCTCCGCTTACCTCGCTGCCGACGAGGTCATCGACCACGAGCATCCGCTGGTGCGGGAGACGGTCGCCGAGCTCCGTGGCGACACGGCCGACGCATATGCATACGCATCCGCCGCCTATGCCTTTGTGCGCGACGCCATCGTGCACTCTGCCGATTCCGGCGACATGCGGGTCACCTGGCGCGCCTCCGACGTCCTCGCGACGCGCAACGGCATCTGCCATGCCAAGTCCCACGCCCTGGCCGCCCTCCTGCGCGCGGCGGGCATCCCGACCGCTCTCTGCTACCAGGCCCTCGCCGACGACAACGGGGAGCCCGATCCCGTGCACGGGCTGATCGCGATCCGGCTGCCCGGCCGTGACCGCTGGTACCGGCAGGACCCCCGCGGCAACAAGCCCGGTGTCGACGCGCAGTTCTCGCTCGACGAGGAGCGGCTGGCCTGGCCCGTCCGCCCCGAGGCCGGCGAGGTGGACTACCCGCTCCTGTACGCGGCCCCGCATCCGGCGGTGCTGCGCGGCCTGCGGTCCGCCGGGGACCGCCCGCGGCTGTGGTGCACTCTTCCCACGGCGCTCTGAGCCGGGGAGACGTCACCCCGGGGGCGGATCAATGCCCGGCTCCCCGGAGTGACGTTTCGGCCGCGTCAGCTCTTCTCGCGCACCTCGGCGGGGGTCGGGGCCGTACCGCCGAGGTGGGCGGGCACCCACCAGGTGTCGCTCGCGTCCTTCGGGCGTACGGGATAGGCGCGCTGGGCCGCCTCCAGGAGCTCCTGGACCCGCTCCCGCAGCCGTCGGGTGATCGCGCCCGCGTACTGGTCGGTGGGTGCCTCCACCGGCTCGCCGACCCGGATCGTCACCGGCACGTGGTTGCGCTTGAAATTGCGCGGCCTGCCCTTGGTCCACACCCGCTGCGTCCCCCACAGCGCCATCGGGATCAGCGGTACGCCGGCCTCCTGGGCCAGCCGGGCGGCGCCCGACTTGAAGCTCTTCAGCGTGAACGACTCCGAGATGGTGGCCTCGGGGAACACGCCGACGATCTCGCCGGAGCGCAGCGAGGCGAGCGCGTGCGCATACGCGTCCTCGCCCTGCTTACGGTCGACGGGGATGTGCTTCATGCCGCGCATCAGCGGTCCCGAGACCTTGTGCCGGAAGACCGATTCCTTCGCCATGAAGCGGACGAGCCGCTTCTGCGGCAGGGCCGCGAGCCCAGTGAAGATGAAGTCCAGATAGCTGATGTGGTTGCTTACCAGTACCGCGCCACCGGTCTTCGGGATGTGCTCGGAACCCTGAGTGTCGATCTTCAGGTCAAGCGCCTTGAAAAACGTACGAGCGGCGCCGATGACCGGTCGATAGACGAGTTCTGCCATCTGGGGAAGACCCTTCTTCAGCGCCTGAGGAGGGTTCTCCCGGCGGAAGTTACGCAGCCGTAGGTTTGCGGCATTGCGCCGATCGTGCCCCATGCGCGACGCGGTGGCCAGTCTCCGAGGGCTCGGGGCGCGAGATTCTCGTCACGTGGAACCTCCGGGAATGTCTCGCGGGCCGGTGGTGCTGACGTCTTGCGATGAGCTCTGACAGGAGGCCGAAGGTGGAGAGGCAGGCACGTGGGGGATCGCTGGACGCGGCCCGGCTCGGCGCTGAACTGGGGGAGCGGGCCACCCTCGTACAGTTCTCCAGCGCGTTCTGTCAGCCCTGCCGGGCGACCCGCCGCACCCTCGTCGAGGTGGCCCGCATGGTGGACGGCGTGGCCCATGTCGAGATCGACGCGGAGGCGCATCTCACTCTCGTGCGGGAGCTGGAGATCAGCCGGACACCGACCGTACTGGTCCTCGACGCGGCCGGCCGGATCGTCCGCCGGGCCGTCGGACAGCCGCGCACCGTCGACGTGGTCGCCGCGCTGGGGCAGGCGATGTGACGGACCGTGACGCATCTCCCACATTGCGGAACACCCTTGACTGCACCCACCACGCATCGTCAGTCTGACGCTATGCCGCCGGAACTCCTTCTCTACGGCCGGGTCCATGTGGATCTCGCCCGCAACGCGAGTGCGCGCTGTCCGGGTGTCTGAGCAACCACGGCCCTGTACGCCTCTTCCGCAGAAGGACATGTCCATGACGGCTTCGCCCGAGCTCGGTACCCCCCGCCAGGCTTCTCCCGAACTGCTCCGCTCGGTCTTCCGGCAGCACGCCGCCGGCGTGGCGGTGATCACCGCCGCAGGTGACCGGCCGGTCGGCTTCACCGCCACCTCTCTCAACTCCGTCGCCGCCGAACCGCCGCTGATCTCCTTCGGAGTCGGCACCTCGTCCTCCAGTTGGCCGGTCCTGGCCGAGGCCGAGCACATCGGCGTCCACATACTCGGCGAGCACCAGCAGGAGCTGGCCGCCACTTTCGCCCGCAGCGGCGCCGACCGGTTCGGCCCGTCCACCTATTGGCGCAGTGGGCCCGAAGGAGTGCCGGTGCTCGACGGCGTACTGGCGTGGCTGGTCTGCCGTGTGGTCGCCCGGGTCCCGGCGGGGGACCACCGGATCGTGATCGCGCAGGTCGTGGTCGGCGATCCGGCCGGAGGTGGTCGTCCGCTGATCTATCACCAGGGCCGTTTCAACGCTCTGCGAGACTGATTCCACCCAGGCGGCACATGGGCGCCGTACGTTGGGCATATCACAGTTCCAAGCGCTTGCTCATGGGCGAGCCACTGGGTGTACTGGCTAGTAATATTCCGGTCGGGGCGTCGGTCGCCCCGACCGGAATCCGCCCCATCAGGCGCCTATGCTGCCTGCAACAAGGCAGCCCGGAAATGACGACGCAGTAGGAGAGCCGGCGTGAGCTTGAGGATCGTTGTCTGTGTGAAGTACGTGCCCGACGCCACCGGTGACCGGCATTTCGCCGATGACCTGACGGTGGACCGTGAGGATGTGGACGGTCTGCTGTCGGAGCTGGACGAGTACGCGGTGGAGCAGGCGCTGCAGATCGCGGACGAGGCGGACGATGCGGAGATCACTGTGTTGACGGTGGGTCCGGAGGATGCCAAGGACGCGTTGCGCAAGGCGTTGTCGATGGGTGCGGACAAGGCTGTTCATGTCGAGGACGACGGTCTGCACGGCAGTGATGTGATGGGTACGTCGCTGGTGCTGGCGAAGGCGGTGGAGAAGGCCGGGTACGACCTGGTCATTTCCGGGATGGCGTCGACGGACGGCACGATGGGTGTGGTTCCGGCGTTGCTGGCGGAGCGGTTGGGTGTTCCGCAGGTGTCGTTGTTGTCCGAGGTGTCGGTCGAGGGTGGTGTGGTGCGGGGGCGTCGTGACGGTGACACGGCGTCCGAGCAGCTGGAGGCGTCGTTGCCGGCGGTGGTGTCGGTGACGGACCAGTCGGGTGAGGCGCGTTACCCGTCGTTCAAGGGGATCATGGCGGCGAAGAAGAAGCCGGTGGAGTCCTGGGATCTGGGGGATCTGGGGATCGGGGCGGACGAGGTGGGTCTGGCGGGTGCGTGGACGGTGGTCGATTCGGCTGCGGAGCGTCCGGCGCGGAGCGCGGGCACGATCGTGAAGGACGAGGGTGAGGGCGGGCGTCGGCTGGCCGAGTTCCTCGCGGGTCAGAAGTTCATCTGATCGGGTTCCGGTTCCGGTCCCTCTGTTCCTCTTCCCTTCTTTGCTACTCGCAGGAGATTGAAGTCCCATGGCTGAAGTTCTTGTTCTTGTCGATCACGTGGACGGTGCGGTCCGCAAGCCCACGCTGGAGCTTTTGACGCTGGCGCGTCGGGTCGGTGAGCCGGTCGCGCTCGCGGTGGGTGCCGGTGCTGCGGGTACGGCCGCGGTGCTGGCGGAGCACGGTGCGGTGAGGGTGCTGACGGTGGATGCTCCGGAGTTCGCGGAGTACCTGGTCGTGCCGAAGGTGGATGCGCTGCAGGCGGCGTACGCGGTGGTGTCGCCGGTGGCGGTGCTGGTGCCGTCGTCGGCGGAGGGCAAGGAGATTGCGGCGCGTCTCGCGGTGCGGATCGGTTCCGGTCTGATCACCGACGCGGTCGACATCGAGGCGGGTGAGGAGGGTCCGGTCGCGACGCAGTCCGCGTTCGCGGCGTCGTTCACGACGAGGTCCCGGGTCTCCCGGGGTACTCCGGTGATCACGGTGAAGCCGAACTCGGCTCCGGTGGAGGCGGCTGCGGCGGCGGGTGCGGTCGAGGCGCTGGAGGTGTCGTTCTCGGCGCAGGCGACGGGGACCAGGGTCACTTCGCGGACGCCGCGGGAGTCGACGGGCCGTCCGGAGCTGACCGAGGCCGCGATCGTCGTCTCCGGCGGGCGTGGTGTCAACGGTGCGGAGAACTTCCACCTCATCGAGTCGCTCGCCGACTCCCTCGGTGCGGCCGTCGGTGCCTCGCGGGCCGCGGTGGACGCCGGGTGGTACCCGCACTCCAGCCAGGTCGGGCAGACCGGCAAGTCCGTCTCGCCGCAGCTGTACATCGCGTCGGGCATCTCGGGTGCGATCCAGCACCGGGCGGGCATGCAGACGTCCAAGACGATCGTCGCGATCAACAAGGACGCCGAGGCCCCGATCTTCGACCTCGTCGACTACGGCGTCGTCGGCGACCTCTTCCAGGTCGTCCCCCAGCTCACCGAAGAGGTCAACTCCCGCAAGGGCTGACCCGCGGCCGAGCCGCAACCCTCTCGACGGTCCGGGGCCGTGTGGTGCGTGTGCACCACACGGCCCCGCACCGTTCCCGATCGCCATTGACGCAGGTCCGACGGCCTTATAGCTTCACTATACGGATTGTTGATTCCGGGAAGCGGAAACAGCTTGACTGCGGAGGGTGTGGAAATGGGTCAGCAGGAGAAGGTGGCAACGAGCCTCGCCGGTGCGGTCAGCGAGGAGATCAGCGCCTCCCTCACCGCAGTCGACGCCGAGCTCGCGCGCCGCTACCCGGGAGACCCGGGCACGCGCCAGCCGGTCCACACGGTCTACGTCCCCGGCGACACATTCGCCGCGGGCACCATCCGCTCCTGGGGCGACCAGGCGCTGAAGGCCCTCGACGAGCATGCCCCCGACGCCGCCTCGTTCGCCGCCGTCCTCGGCATCCCGGACGAACTCGCCGCGCCCGTCCACGACCGGGTGCGCGCCAAGCTGGAGCGCGAGCCCGTCGAGGACCTCCGCATCGACTTCGAGGACGGCTACGGACCCCGCCCCGACGCCGAGGAGGACGAGGCCGCCGCCCGCGCCGCCCGACTGGTCTCGGAGGCGTACGGGAACGGCACGGCGGCCCCGTACATGGGCATCCGGATGAAGTGCATGGAGGCCGCCGTACGCGACCGCTCCATCCGCACCACGGACATCTTCCTCACCGGTCTGATGCAGGCAGGCGGCCTTCCCGACGGGCTGGTCCTCACGCTCCCCAAGGTGACGTACCCCAAGCAGGTCACCGCCTTCGTCCGGCTGCTCGAAGCGTTCGAGCAGGCACACGGGCTGCCCGCCGGGCGGCTCGGCTTCGAGATCCAGATCGAGACGAGCCAGTCCATCCTCGCCGCCGACGGCACCGCCGCCGTCGCCCGCATGATCGACGCGGCGCAGGGCCGCGCCACCGGCCTGCACTACGGCACCTTCGACTACAGCGCCTGCGTCGGCGTCAGCGCCGCCTACCAGGCCAGCGACCACCCGGCCGCCGACCACGCCAAGGCCGTCATGCAGGTCGCCGCCGCGGGCACCGGCGTACGGGTCTCGGACGGCTCCACCAACATCCTGCCGGTCGGCCCCACCCATCAGGTCCACGAGGCCTGGCGGCTCCACTACGGCCTCACCCGCCGAGCCCTGGCCCGCGCCTACTACCAGGGCTGGGACATGCACCCGGGCCACCTGCCGACCCGGTACGCGGCCGTGTACACCTTCTACCGCGAGGGTCTGGAACAGGCCGCCGCACGGCTCGCCGCGTACGTGGCCAAGGCCGGCGGCGACGTCATGGACGAACCCGCCACCGCCAAGGCGCTCAGCGGCTACCTCCTGCGCGGCATCGACTGCGGCGCCCTGGACACCGAAGAGGTCGCCCGCCTGACCGGGCTGACGCGCGCGGAGCTGGACGCGTTCGCATCGCCGCGGCGGGCCGACCTCACGGTGACCGCACCGTAGGGCCTGTCCGGCGGATCACGGCCGGGGCCGCCGGCCACGCGGGAACCGCACGGCTCAGGCGGGCGGCAGCTCGCCCGAGCCGCGCGTGATGAGCGTCGTCGGCAGCTGCACGCGGGCCGGGGCGTGGTTGGCGCCGTCCAGACGGCGGAAGAGATGCTCGGCGGCGGTGCGGCCGACGGCGGCGGCGTCCTGGGAGACGACGGTGATACCGAGCAGGTCGGCCAGTTCGATGTCGTCGAAGCCGACCAGGGCGATGCGGCGTTCCTGCTCGGAGAGGACCCGCACCACCGTCACCGTCACCCGGTTGTTGCCCGCGAAGATCGCGGTGACGGGCTCGGGGCCGGAGAGCATCTGCTCGGCGGCGGCCCGGACCCGGTCGGGTTCGGTCGAGCCGAGGGACACCCAGGAGTCCTCGACCCGCGTCCCCGCGTCCGCCATCGCCGCGTGGTAGCCGCGCAGCCGCTCGGTGGCGGTGTGGATGCGCGGCTGGTCGCCGATGAAGCCGATCCGGCGGTGGCCGTGCGCGATCAGATGCGCGACGCCCTCGCGGGCGCCGCCGAAGCTGTCGGAGAGGACCATGTCGGCGTCGATGCGGCCCGCGGGGCGGTCCACGAAGACGGTGGCGATGCCCGCCTTTATCTCCGGTGCCAGATAGCGGTGGTCGTCACCGGCCGGAATCACGATGAGCCCGTCCACCCGGCGCGCGCACAGGGCGAGTACGAGCTCCTGCTCGCGCTCCGGGTCCTCGGCGCTCGACCCGTTGATGAGCAGGGCGCCGTGCGCCCGCGCGACCTCCTCCACCGCTCGGCTCAGCGGCCCGTAGAACGGGTCGGCGAGGTCCTCCAGGACCAGTCCGATCGAGGCGGTGCGGCCCTTGCGCAGGACGCGCGCGCTGTCGTTGCGCCGGAAGCCGAGCGCTTCGATGGCCTCCTGGACCCGGCGCTCGGTGTCGGGGGTGACTCCCGGCTCGCTGTTGACCACGCGCGAGACCGTCTTGAGGCCCACTCCGGCGCGGGCGGCCACATCCTTCATGGTCGGCCGGTTGCCGTAACGGGTCTCGGAGTGACGGGCGGTCTCGGCCACGGTGCGCTGTCCTGTCCTCGGGTGCGGCGGTCCGGCGGGTCCGCGGGCGGTGCTGCGGAGCCGGCCGGAGGCTGTGCCGTCGAGCATAGGCCCTGGACAACGTTGTCAGCTGAATGGAGACTGGGCAGACTGTTTCCTGAAGCCGCAGGTCCCCGCCCCCTACTCACGGAGCCACACCGATGCATACCGACCTCGTCGCCGCGCTGGACATCGGCGGCACCAAGATCGCCGCCGCGTTGGTGGACGGCGACGGCGCTCTTCTCGTACGGGCGCAGCGGCCGACGCCCGCACGCGAGAGCGCCGAGACGGTGATGAGCGCCGTGACGGAGGTCCTCACCGAGCTGTCCGGCTCTCCCCTGTGGGGGCGGGCGACGGCGGTCGGCATCGGCAGCGCGGGCCCGGTCGACGCCTCGGCCGGCACGGTCAGCCCGGTCAACGTCCCCGGCTGGCGCGACTTCCCGCTGGTGGAGCGGGTCGGCAAGGCGGTCGGCGGACTGCCCGTCGAGCTGGTCGGCGACGGGGTCGCGATGACGGCTGCCGAGCACTGGCTGGGCGCCGCCCGCGGCTACGACAACGCGCTCTGCATGGTCGTGTCGACCGGTGTCGGCGGCGGGCTCGTCCTCGGCGGCAAGCTCCACCCCGGCCCCACGGGCAACGCGGGGCACATCGGTCATGTCAGCGTGGACCTGGACGGCGACCCCTGCCCGTGCGGTTCGCGCGGCTGTGTCGAGCGCATCGCCAGCGGTCCGAACATCGCCCGCCGGGCTCTGGAGGCCGGTTGGCGGCCCGGACCGGACGGCGATGCCTCGGCCGCCGCGGTGGCCGCCGCGGCGGCCGCGGGGGACCCGATCGCCATCGCCTCGTTCGAGCGCGCCGCCCAGGCGCTGGCCGCCGGAATCGCCGCCACCGCCACGCTCGTCGAGATCGACATCGCGGTGATCGGCGGGGGAGTGGCCGGTGCGGGCGACATCCTCTTCGCGCCGTTGCGCCGGGCCCTTCGCCAGTACGCCACCCTCTCCTTCGTCCGGCAGATCAAGGTGGCCCCGGCGGTGATGGGCACCGACGCGGGACTGGTGGGCGCCGCCGCGGCGGCACGGGTGGGTCCGGGCGGCGTGGTGGCCGTCCAGAGCTGACCGGCGTCCCGCGGACGCCGGGCGGGCTCCGGGGGCATGTCCTGGAGCCCGCCCGGCGGCCGAACGCGTGGCGTCGCCGCACCGCGATCCCTCGTCAGCAGGTGATCCGCAGGTCCGCCCAGTCCGCGTGGTCGGAATCGGAGCCGTCCCCGCCGTCGGTGACCACCAGACGTACCATCTGCGCACCGCTCACCTCCGCGGTGAGCGGCTGGGCGGGCATCGCGTTGGTCAGTACGCCGGTCGACGCCACCTTCGTGCCGTCGGCCCAGACCTCGAAGGCGACCGTCCCCTTGGCGCCCTTCTCGTCGTCGACCCCGACCTGCGCCGTCACGGTGGTGCACGCCCTGCCGGTGTAGAACTCGACGGCGCTGTAGGCGTGCACGCCGAGGCCCTTGGTGAAGACCGTGCCGCCGATCGTCAGCGGATTCCCGTCGCCCGCACCGCTCTCACCGTTGCTGGTGTCCCGCTCCACGGGGCCCCAGCCGTTGGCCGCCGAGAGCTGCGGCAGATCGCCCAGGTAGCCGCCGCCCGTCGGCGGCGCGACCACCACGTGGGCCCGGAGCGGGACCGTGGACCGTACCCGCGTCCCGGTCGGTGAGCGGTACTGGGCGGCGAGTGCCAGATCGTACGCACCGGTGGGGGTGCCCGAGGGGGCCGTCACCTGCCAGCGGGTGGTCAGGGACCGGCCGGTCGGCAGAGCCGGTGAACCGGTCGGCGACACCGCCTTCACCTGCCAGCCCGAGGGGCCGGTGAGCAGCGCCGAGACCTTCCTGGCGGGGGTGCGGCCCAGATCGGTGACCGTCGTGGTCAGTGTGGTGGTGCGCCCCGCCTCGACCAACGGACTGGATTCCAGGCCGAGTTCCACCGCAGGGGGCTGCGCGGCCCACTCGCCGTCGGCGGCGACCCGCAGCAGCACCGTGCCGTGCGCCGGGACGGTCGCGGCCACGGTGCCCGCGGTGTTGTACGACCGGTGCTCCCACAGGTCGCGCATCGTGTACCCGTCGGCCTGCGGCAGCCCCACCTCCGCGGCGGTCGTCGCGATGCGCTGTGCGCTGCCGGTCTCGTTGAACAGGGCGACGGCGCGGCTGCCGTCCCGCATCTCCTTGGCGACCACCCAGCGCCCGCCGGCGGAGGAGACCACGGTGCCCTGCTTGCCGAGCGGGTCCTGGTCGACCGCGATGACCTCGTGGTTGGAGAGGATCTCGAAGGTCTCCGCGCTCGCCTCGCGCAGATCGGAACCGATGAGCAGTGGCGCCGCCATCACGGACCACATGGAGAAGTGCGTGCGGTACTCCGTGTCCGTCATGCCGCCGTTGCCGACCTCCAGCATGTCGGGGTCGTTCCAGTGCCCGGGTCCGGCCGCGGCCGCGAGGGGCAGGTTCTTCTTCATGATCGACAGCATGCTGCCCCAGCTGTCGTTGATGTCGCCGGTCGTGCGCCAGAGATTGCCGAGCTCGCCGGCCCACTCCCAGGGCTTGTTCTCGCCCCATTCGCAGATGCTGTAGACGATGGGGCGGCCGGTCGCCGCCAGTGCGTCCCGCATTGTCGTATAGCGCTTCTTCGCGTCGACGCCCTGGTTGTTGCAGTTGTCGTACTTCAGGTAGTCGATGCCCCAGTCGGCGAACTGCTGTGCGTCGCTGTACTCGTGGCCCAGCGCGCCCGGAAGTCCCACGCTGTCACAGGTCTTGGTGCCGGCGCTGGTGTAGATGCCGATTTTGAGGCCCTTGGAGTGGACATAGTCCGCGACTGCCTTGATCCCGTTCGGGAATCGCTGCGGATCGGCCTCCAGTTTGCCGTCCGCATTGCGCTGCGGCTTCGCCCAGCAGTCGTCGAGATTGACGTACTGGTAGCCGGCCTCCTTGAGGCCCTTCTCGACAAAGATGTCGGCGATGCCCTTGACCATCGACTCGTCGAACTCGGCCCGGCAGTGCGTCGAGTTCCAATTGTTGAACCCCATCGGCGGGGTGAGCGCAAGACCGTTTCCGGACTGCGGAGTCACGGCGTGGGCGGGAGCGGGATCGGGCGATTTCGCGACGGCGGGAACGGTCGTTCCCGCGGCGCACAGCAGCCCGGCCATCAGCGCTCCGATGACTCCACGACGGCTGGTTCGGGTTGTACGGGTTGGAAGATGACGCATCGTTACGTTCCTCCATACTCGTCCATGATCGGATGACGGCATGTGCACGCCAAGACGTGCGATTACGTTAGAGCGTGTTGAAGTGTGTTGGAAGGGGGGTGGCGGCGGTTGCCCGGCATCTCGTCAAAACCCTTGACTGCGCCATCACTTGAGAGTGAGATCCAATCGCACGTTCGGTTGTGTTGGGTTGCATCTCCGGAGGGGTTGGGCATGACGCAGTCTGATTACGACAGGTCGGGTGTGCCGGGCAGCGTCGCAGGACATCGGATGTCCCGGCGAAGTCTGCTGCGCGGTACGGCCGTTGGCGCCGGAGCCGTAGCGCTGCCCGCGTTGCTCACTGCCTGCGGGAGCGGCCCCGGTGGTGACGGGAAGACGATCACCTTGGGGTCGAATTCCTCCGACCCGGTTCCGAAGAAGGCATTCGCCGACGCTTTCGCCGCGTACGAGGCGCAGTCGGACGGGCGGAAGGTGAGGGTCAACACCGTCGACCACAACACCTTTCAGGAGAACATCAACCGGTATCTCCAGGGCAAGCCGGACGATGTCTTCATGTGGTTCGCCGGATACCGGATGCAATTCTTCGCCGAGAAGGGACTGCTGTACGACATCAGCGACAACTGGCAGGACTACAAAGGCTTCTCGGCCGCGCTGAAAGCCCAGTCCACCGGAGCGGACGGCAAGCAGTACCTCACTCCGTACTACTACTATCCGTGGGCCGTCTTCCACCGCAAGAGCCTGTTCGCCGACCGCGGCTATCAGGCACCGAAGACGCTCGACGAGTACGTGGCGCTCGCCGAGCAGATGAAGAAGGACAAGCTCGATCCCATCGCGTTCTGCGACAAGGACGGCTGGCCCGCCATGGGCACCTTCGACTACATCGACATGCGGACCAACGGCTACGAATTCCACAAGAGCCTGATGGCGGGCGAGGTCGCCTGGACCGACAGACGGGTCAGGGAGGTCTTCGACACCTGGCGCCGGCTCCTCCCGTACTGCCAGCAGGGCGCCAACGGCCGTACCTGGCAGGAGGCCGCCAACAGTCTCCAGAAGAAGGAGGCCGGCATGGCCGTCCTCGGACTGCCGCACCCCGGAGCCCAGTTCCCCGAGGGCGAACAGGGCGACATCGACTTCTTCCCCTTCCCCGTGATCAACCCGGAGCACGGGCAGGACGCGGTCGAGGCACCCATCGACGGATTCCTGCTGGCCAAGAAGTCGAAGAACCTCAAGAACAAGAAGACCCTGGAGAGCGCGAAGGACCTGCTCAAGTGGCTGGCCACGGGGAAGGCCGAGGACATCTACCTGAAGAGCGACCCGAACAACATCGCGGTCAGCGACCAGGCGGACATCTCCGCGTACTCACCGCTCCAGAAGAAGGCCGTGGAGCTGGTCTCCGGGGCGAAGCAGATCTCCCAGTTCCTGGACCGGGACACCCGGCCGGACTTCTCCTCCACGGTCATGATCCCGGCGATCCAGAAGTTCATCAGCGACCCGGACGACGTGGACGGCCTGGTCAACGACATCGAACGGCAGAAGAAGACCATCTTCGCTGCCGACTGACCCCGGACGACCCCGATGGCATCCGACCGAACCTGGAGTACCGACCGTGTCGTTCATCCCGGCCCGGCGCAACCGACGGCGGGTCTCGCGGCGGTTCACCGGCCGCGACCTCGCCGTACTCGGTGTGCTGCTCGGCATACCCGTCCTGCTCGACATCGCCATCGTCTGGGGACCGACCCTCGCCTCCGTGGTGCTCTCCTTCACCGGTTGGGACGGCATCGGCGACATCGAGTGGGTCGGTACGCGGAACTACGAGAACCTCTTCACCAACTACCCGCAGTTCTGGCCCGCGGCCCGGCACAATCTGCTCTGGCTCGCCTTCCTCGGCCTGGTCGCCGCGCCGTTCGGGCTGCTGCTGGCCGTGCTCATCGACCGGGGGGTGCGCTTCAGCCGCTTCTACCAGTCGACGCTCTACATGCCCGTCGTGCTCTCGCTCGCCGTGGTCGGATTCATCGCCCAGCTGATCTTCTCCCGTGACCAGGGCGCCCTCAACGCGGTCATCGGCGACACGGGTTCACCGACGGACTGGCTCGGCGACCCGGACCTCAACATCTGGATGGTCCTGCTCGCCGCCGCCTGGCGGCACACCGGCTATGTGATGATCCTCTACCTCGCCGGGCTGAAGGCCGTCGACCCCTCGCTGAAGGAGGCCGCGGCGATCGACGGGGCGGGCGAGGCCCAGACCTTCTTCCGCATCGTCCTGCCCACCCTGCGGCCGGTCAACGTCATCGTCGGCGTCATCACCGTCATCGAGTCCCTGCGCGCCTTCGACATCGTGTACGCGGTCAACCACGGCCGCAACGGACTCGAACTGCTCTCGGTGCTGGTCACCGACAACATCATCGGTGAGGCCAGCCGGATCGGCTTCGGCTCCGCCATCGCCGTCGTCCTGCTGGTCGTCTCCCTGGGATTCGTCGTGACGTACCTGGTCCAGGAGATCCGAGGGGAGAAGAACCGTTGACCGTCGAAGCCGCCCCCGCCCGCCCTGCCGCCCCACCGGCGCCGCCGGTTCCCGCCGCCCGGCGCCGGACCCGCCCCGGGCGGATCGGCGTCCATGCCTTCCTGATGGCGGTCTCCCTCGCCTTCCTCGCCCCGCTCCTGCTCGCGGTGTACGCGTCGCTGCGGCCGTACGACGAGACCTCGGAGCACGGCTACTTCTCGCTGCCGCGCCATCTCTCCCTGGACTACTACCGGCAGGCGTTCTCCGACTCCGGCATGACGAAATACTTCGTCAACACCGTGATCATCGCGGTCCCGGGAGTACTCGTCACCCTCTTCCTCGCCTCGTTCGTGGCCTTCGCGCTGGCGCGCCTCAGGATGCGCGGCGGGCTCGTCCTGCTGATGCTCTTCACCGCCGGGAACCTGCTGCCGCAACAGGTGATCGTGACGCCCCTGTACGTGGTGTTCAACCGCATCCCGCTGCCCTACTGGATGTCCGACTCGATGACGATGTTCGACTCGTACTGGGCCGTCGTCGTCGTCCAGATCGGCTTCCAGCTCGGCTTCTGCGTCTTCGTCCTGGCCAACTTCATGCGCGCCCTGCCGCAGGAGATCCTGGAAGCCGCCATCGTCGACGGCGCGGGCGTGTGGACCCAGTACTGGCGGATCACCCTGCCCCTGTGCCGCCCGGCCCTGGCCGCGCTCGGTACGCTCCAGTTCACCTGGATGTACAACGACTTCCTGTGGGCGCTGGTCTTCATCTCCGACGGCGACAAGCTCCCCATCACCTCGGCGCTGAACAACCTCAGGGGCCAGTTCTTCACGGACTACAACCTGCTCGCCGCCGGCTCGGTGATCGTCGCCCTGCCCACGCTCGTGGTCTTCCTGCTGCTCCAGCGCCACTTCATCGCGGGCCTCACCCTGGGCTCCAGCAAGGGGTAGACACGACCGTCGTACGACTGAGAGGTTCGGATGCCGCCCACGGGCATCGGACGGTTCCGTTCGGGAAACAAGCATCGCCACAGCCGGGTTTTCGCGGCAGGGTGTTGCGGGCAAGCCACAGGGGGCTACGGAAGAGGGGGAACCGTGATCGTCTGGATCAACGGTGCGTTCGGCGCGGGCAAGACGAGCGCCGCGCGTGAACTGATCGATCTGATCCCGAACAGCACCTTCTACGACCCCGAACTGATCGGCGCGGGGCTGCGGCATCTGCTGCCCCAGAAGAGACTTGCCGAGGTGACGGACTTCCAGGACCTGCCGATCTGGCGGCGTCTGGTGGTGGACACCGCGGCGGCCCTGCTCGCCGAGGTGTCCGGTGTGCTGGTGGTGCCGATGACTCTGCTGCGACAGGAGTACCGCGACGAGATCTTCGGAGGGCTGGCCTCCCGGCGCATCGCGGTGCGTCATGTCCTGCTCTCATCTGAGGAAACGATCCTGCGCAAACGGATCGCCGACCGCGTCGAGTATCCCGACGACCCGGCGCACAGCGAACGGGTACGGCAGTGGGCCCACCAGCACATCGAGCCGTACCGGGCGGCGCTCGGCTGGCTCACCCGGGATGCCCACACCATCGACACCGGCTCGCTCACCCCGTACGAGACGGCCGAGCGCATCGCCGAGGCGGTCAGCAGCGGGGCCGCCACCCCGTGCGAGATCGTGCAGACACCCGAGCCGACCGCGGAGACCGTGGCGGCCGGCGTACTGCTCTTCGACGAGCACGACCGGGTGCTGCTCGTCGACCCGACGTACAAGCCGGGCTGGGAATTCCCCGGCGGAGTGGTCGAGTCCGGCGAGGCGCCGGCCCAGGCCGGGATCCGCGAAGTGGCCGAGGAGATAGGCATCCAACTCGACCGGGTGCCGAAACTCCTCGTCGTCGACTGGGAAGCACCCCGGCCGCCCGGCTACGGAGGCCTTCGACTGCTCTTCGACGGCGGGCTGCTGACCGGCGCGGACGCGAAGCGGCTGCTGCTGCCCGGATCCGAACTGCGCGGCTGGCGGTTCGTCACCGAGACGGAAGCGGCCACCATGCTGCCCCCCACCCGGTACGAACGGCTGCGCTGGGCGCTGCGCGCCCGCGAGCGGTCGGCCGTGCTCAACCTGGAGGCCGGAGTCCCGGTCGGCTGAGGCACGCAGCGCCGCGGGGGCGTCGACGGTGAGCGGATCGCCGTGGCCGAAGCAGACCGTGGCCGGTTCCAGCGCGGCCAGCCGCCGGAGCGAGGCCACGGCCTGCGCCCGGTCGATGTTGAAGACGCCCAGGATCACCCGGTCGACCTTGGCCACGCAGTCCCCGGTGAACAGCACACTGTGGTGCGGCAGATGGATTCCGATGGAGCCGGGGGTGTGGCCCGGGGAGTGGACCACCCGGGCCCCCTGGCCGAACCCGAGCTCGTCGCCGTCGGCCAGCTCGCGGTCCACCCGGGTCGGCGGGGCGGGGGGAACGGTCCGCGCGTGCTCCCACAGCGGGAGCTCCCAGTCGAGCAGGACGGGATCGGCGATCTCGTACCGGACGATGCGCCGTACCAGCTCCGGGTCCGTACCGACCGTGGCGGGTGGTCCGGACCCGGTCCGCCGCGGACGGAGGGCCAGTGACGCGAAGTCAGGGGCGCTTGGACTCCGCGTAGTTCCGCAGGAACAGAGCCTCGGCGAGCGACAGGCGCTCCAGCTCCTGGGGCGACACGCTCTCGTTCACCGCGTGGATCTGCGCCTCCGGCTCGCTCAGGCCGATCAGCAGGATCTCCGCCTCCGGGTAGAGGGCGGCGAGGGTGTTGCAGAGCGGGATCGAGCCGCCCATGCCGGACGTCTGCATCTTCTCGCCCGGGTACGCGACCTCCATCGCCTGCGCCATCGACGTGTACGCCGGGCTGGAGGTGTCCGCGCGGAACGGCTGGCCCTGGCCGACCTGTTCCACCGTCACCCTGGCCCCCCACGGGGCGTGGGCCTTGAGGTGGGCGGTCAGCAGCGCTGTCGCCTCGGCGGCGTCCTGGCCCGGCGGGACCCGCAGGCTGATCTGGGCCCGCGCGCTCGCCTGCAGCGACGGCGTCGCGCCGATCACCGGCGGGCAGTCGATGCCGATGACGGTGACGGCGGGCCGGGCCCAGATGCGGTCGGCGACCGTGCCCGCGCCGATCAGCCCGACACCGTCCAGGACCTTCGCGTCCTTGCGGAACTCGGCCTCCGGGTACTGCAGTCCGTCCCACTCGGTGTCCGTGGCGAGCCCGTCGACGGTCGTGGTGCCGTCCTTGGCGCGCAGCGACGCCAGCAGCTGGATCATCGCGGCCAGCGCGTCCGGGGCGGCGCCGCCGAACTGCCCGGAGTGCAGGTTCCCTTCGAGGGTGTCGAGGGTGACGCGCAGCATCGTCATGCCGCGCAGCGTCGCGGTGACCGTCGGCAGACCGACCCGGAAGTTGCCGGTGTCACCGATGACGATGGTGTCGGCGGCCAGCAGTTCGGGGTGCGCCTCCGCGTACCGCTCCAGTCCGCCGGTGCCCTGCTCCTCGGAACCCTCGGCGATCACCTTCACGGAGACCGGGACGCCGCCGTCGGCCTTGAGCGCGCGCAGGGCGAGGAGATGCATGACGAAGCCGCCCTTGCAGTCGGCCGAGCCGCGGCCGTACCAGCGGCCGTCGCGCTCCGTCAGCTCGAACGGGGGCGAGAGCCAGGCGGACTCGTCGAGCGGCGGCTGCACGTCGTAGTGCGCGTAGAGCAGTACGGTCGGGGCGCCGGCCGGGCCGGGCAGGAAGCCGTAGACCGACTGGGTGCCGTCGGGGGTGTCGAGAAGGGCGACATCCTGGAAGTCCTCGGCGCGCAGCGCATCGGCGACCCAGTTGGCGGCCGCCTCGCACTCGCTCTTCGGGAACTGCGCGGGATCCGCCACCGACTGGAAGGCCACCAGCTCGGCCAGCTCCGCCTTGGCGCGGGGCATCAGCGAGGAGATGGTCTCGGAAATCGGACGGGAGGTCATGGGCACGCTCCTCGTGGGTGCGACGTTATATGTACGAATCCGGCCACATGCGCACCGAGTGTGCGGCGTCGCATGCAGGACGAACGTACGGTCGATCCTCCCACAGCGGGGGCCGGGGGCAACGCGCCGTAGGATGCCGTGAGCAGCATGGGCCACTGGTGGGATCGGGAGCAGAAGCACATCGTGAGCAGCGAGAACGCAGACGCCGTACAGGAGCACGAAGAGTCGTCCGTGTGGGATGTCGTCGTAGTCGGCGGCGGACCGGCCGGAGCCTCGGCGGCATACGCGGCGGCGGTCGCCGGCCGACGGGTGCTGCTCCTCGAGAAGGCGGAGCTTCCCCGGTACAAGACATGTGGCGGCGGCATCATCGGATTTTCGCGTGATTCGCTGCCGCCCGGGTTCGAACTGCCGCTGCGGGACCGGATCCACGCGGTCACGTTCTCGCTCAACGGCAGGCTGGCCCGGACCCGCCGCTCCAAGCGGATGCTCTTCGGGCTCATCAACCGTCCCGAGTTCGACGCGGGTCTGGTCGAGGAGGCGCAGAAGGCGGGCGCCGAACTCCGCACCGGCGCGACGGTGACGAGGGTCGAGCAGCACGGCGCCTCGGTGCCCGACCGGCGTACGGTCGCCGTGGTGCTGTCCGGCGGCGAGACGGTCCTGGCCCGCGCGGTCGTCGGCGCCGACGGCAGTGCGGGGCGGATAGGGGCTCATGTCGGGGTGAAGCTCGACCAGGTGGACCTCGGCCTGGAGGCGGAGATCCCGGTTCCGCCCACGGTCGCGGAGGACTGGGCGGGGCGAGTGCTGATCGACTGGGGCCCCATGCCCGGCAGTTACGGCTGGGTCTTCCCCAAGGGCGATGTCCTGACCGTCGGTGTGATCTCGGCGCGAGGTGACGGGGCAGGCACCAAGCGGTACCTGGAGGACTTCATCGCCCGGCTCGGCCTGGCCGGCTTCGAGCCGAAGATCTCCTCCGGGCATCTGACGCGCTGCCGCAGCGACGACTCGCCGCTCTCACGCGGGCGGGTGCTGGTGTGCGGCGATGCGGCGGGGCTGTTGGAGCCGTGGACCCGCGAAGGGATCTCCTTCGCGCTGCGGTCGGGGCGGCTTGCCGGCGAGTGGGCGGTCCGGATCGCGGAGTCGCACGATGCGGTGGATGCCCGGCGGCAGGCGTTGAACTACGCGTTCGCCATCAAGGCTGGCCTCGGCGTCGAGATGGGCGTCGGACGGCGCATGCTGAAGCTGTTCGAGCGCCGTCCGGGGGTGCTGCACGCGGTGCTTACGGGATTCCGCCCGGCCTGGAACGCGTTCGCGGGCATCACCCGCGGAACGACCTCGCTCGGCGAACTGGTCCGTACGCATCCACTGGCGCAGCGGGCCCTGAACGCGATGGACCGCTAGGACCTGTCCGTCGGACGACTTCCGGTCCCCGGGATCCGGGAGGGCCTGGCCGCATGGTCAGCCCTCCACGGTGATCCGGAAGACGGGGTGGTCCGGGCAGGCGGCCAGGAGTTCGGCGTCCGAGGACTTCGCGGTGACGCCCTGGAAGTAGTCGTTGACCTGCCAGCCCCACCGCCCCAGGTAGGTGCGGACGGCCAACGCCTTCTCCGCGTCGTCCGCGATCTCCACGGCCTCGAAGGTGCGGACCCTCCGACCCACCCGCAGCTCGCCGCCGCCGGCCGCCCGCATGTTGCGCACCCACTGGGAGTGGCCCCGGGCGGAGACGAGGTACTGCGCGCCCTGGTGGGTGTGCGGATTTACGGGGATGCGCTGCATCTGCCCGCTCTTGCGGCCGCGAACCGACAGTTCGGCCGAACCCTGAAGGCTGATGCCGTGCCTGGCGAGCCAGCCGATGATGCTGTTGATCCGGGTGCTGAAAGCGTTGGCCCGGAGGTAGTACGGCTGCGGCATGGGCTGGGACTGGGACATGGGCGACTCCCTCGCGTTTCGAGAGCGGTGCTCTCGCTTGAGATCAGTGTGCACGGGATGGGTATGCAAAAGCAAGAGCGCTGCTCTCGTTATTGGTCGGTGCTCTGCTTCCGTGGCAGACTGCTGACCATGAGTACTGTCCGAGGAGCCAGGGAACGGGCCCGCATCGAGGTCACCGCCGCCATCAAGGACGAGGCGAAGAAACAGCTCGCGGCCGAGGGCGCCGCGAAGCTGTCGCTGCGCGCCGTCGCACGCGAGCTCGGCATGGCGTCCTCCGCCCTCTACCGCTACTTCCCCAGCCGGGACGAGCTGCTCACCGCCCTGATCGTCGACGCGTACGACTCCGTGGGCGAGGCCGCCGAGGCCGCCCACCGAGCCGCCGGTGCCGAGGCCGCCACCCACCTCGCCCGCTGGATCGCGGTCACCCGTGCCGTGCGCGACTGGGCCCTCGCCCACCCCCATGAATACGCGCTGATCTACGGCTCGCCCGTGCCCGGCTACACGGCCCCGCAGGCGACGATCGGCCCCGCCTCCCGCGTCGGCCTCGTCCTGATCGCCGTGGTCGCGGACGCCTACCGCACGGACGGCCTGGCTCTGCCGCCGCTCGCCGACGATCTGCGCGCCGAGGCCGCGCGGATGGTCACCGACTTCGCCCCGGACCTTCCCCCGGAGGCCGCTCCCCCACTGATTGCCGCCTGGTCACAGCTGTTCGGGCTGATCTCCTTCGAGATCTTCGGCCAGTTCCACCGGGTGGTGGAGGCCAGAGAGATCTTCTTCCGGGAAGCCGTCACCGAACTGGCCCGCTCGGTCGGCCTGCTCGGCGGCAAGAACGGCTGAGGACTCTCCCGTACGACGTACTCCCCGGGGAGTACGGGGGATCACCACGCCCGGCTGACGCCCCGGGCGCGGCCCGCGGTCTAGCGTGGCCGGCATGGAAGAGCAGCGCTCACACGGAAGCGGTGGCGGTCCCCCCTGGGCACACGGCGAGCCGCCGCGGTGGCTGACCGGGGCGCCGGGGCGGTCCGCCACCCGGCTGCCCTGGCCGTCGACGATCCTGATCGGTGCCGTCGTCATGATCGGCTCGACCATCGCGGCCCGGGGGCAGGTGGACGAGCGGGCCCCGCTGGACCTCTTCGCGCGGCTGCTGCTCTTCCTGGCCGTCGCGGTACTCCTGCTGCGCCACCGTCACCCCGTGGCGGCCGCCTTCGGCAGCTCGGCCGCGGCGATGATCTATCTGGCGGCCGGCTATCCGTACGGGCCGGTCTTCCTGGCCGTCGCCGTCGGCTGCTTCAGCGCCGTCGTCTCGGGACACCGGCGGGCCGCCTGGTCGGCCGTCGGCATGGTGTGGCTGGGATACGTCCTGGTGGCGCACTGGCTCTACCGGTGGCTGCCGCCCTCCGACGACCATGCCGCCGCCTGGGGACAGGAACTGGGCATCGCCGCCTGGGTGGTGGCCATCATCGCCGCCGCCGAGTTCGTACGCGTACGCCGTGAGCAATGGGCGGACCGACGGGCGGAACGGGAGGCCGCGGAGCGGCGCCGGGCCGATGAGGAACGGCTCCGGATCGCGCGCGAACTCCATGACGTCCTGGCCCACAGCATCTCCGTCATCAACGTCCAGTCGAGCGTGGGCCTTGCGTTGCTGGACTCCGACCCCGAGCAGGCACGTGCGGCCCTCACCACCATCAAGGCCGCCAGCAAGGAGGCGCTGGGCGAGGTCCGCCAGGTCCTCGACACCCTGCGTGCCCCCGGAGACGCCCCGAGAGCCCCGGCCCCCGGACTCGACCGTCTCCCCGAGCTCGTCGAGCAGGCGGCGAGCGCCGGACTGACCGTCACCGTCGCGACCGACGGCGTACGCCCGTCGGTGCCGCCCGGCGTGGATCTCGCAGCCTTCCGCATCGTGCAGGAGGCGCTGACGAACGTCGTCCGGCACTCCGGATCCCGTACCGCGCAGGTCCGTGTCGCATACGAGCCCGGCCGCATCCGGCTCCGTATCGACGACGAAGGACCCGCCACCGGCGGCGACGCCGGAGGCAGCGGCAACGGACTGGCGGGAATGCGGGAGCGGGCCGCCGCGCTGGGTGGCACGATCGAGGCGGGCCCCCGGGCCGACGGCGGCTTCCGGGTGCGCGCCGAGCTTCCGCTGCCGTCCGGTTCGTCCGGCACGGCGGCAGACGAGGAGGAGACACCGTGATCCGCGTACTGCTCGCCGACGACCAGTCTTTGGTCCGGGCGGGCTTCCGGGCCCTGCTGGACGCCCAGCCCGACATCGAGGTGGCGGGGGAGGCCGCCGACGGCGCGGCAGCCGTGCGCATGGTGAGCGAACTGCGGCCCGACATCGTGCTGATGGACATCCGGATGCCGCGTCTCGACGGCCTCGCCGCGACCCGCGCCATCACCGGGGACGCCCGGCTGGACGACGTCAAGGTGGTCATGCTCACCACCTTCGAGCTCGACGAGTACGTCTTCGAGGCGATCCGGGCCGGGGCCTCCGGCTTTCTCGTCAAGGACACCGAACCGGACGAACTGCTGCGCGCCGTACGCGCGGTGGTGGGCGGCGACGCTCTGCTCTCGCCGGGGGTCACCCGGCGCCTGATCGCCGAGTTCGCGGCCCGTTCCAAGGAGCCCGCGGCATCGACCGGACTGCGCGAACTCACCGAACGGGAGCGGGAGGTGATGGCGCTCGTCGGCATAGGGCTCTCCAACGAGGAGATCGCCCGACGGCTGGTCGTCAGCCCGCTCACCGCCAAGACCCACGTCAGCCGCACCATGGTGAAGCTGGGGGCCCGCGACCGGGCCCAACTCGTCGTGCTCGCCTACGAGTCGGGGCTGGTGCGGCCGGGCTGGCTCGGCTGAGCTCGCGGCAGTGCACAGGCGCGGTGCCCGGCCGACGGGCAATCGCCCCGGCCGGGCACCGCACCGTCCCCCTCGCCCGGTGGTCAGTCCTGCACGGACACCTTCTGCGCGGGGGCCGTCGTCCCGGCCTCGGCCGCGCGGTCCATCTCCGACGACGCGACCAGCACGGTGTGCTGAACGGGCCGGTTCCGCCGCAGACCGGTGAGCGTGATCAGCAGCCCGGCGAACGCGACCACGGTCACCACCACCAGGCCGGGCCGGTAGCTGTCCAGGACCGCCTGGCGCGATCCGTCGCCGCTGCCGTGCGCCGTGATCACCGCGGTCACGATCGCCAGGAAGATCGCGCCCCCGACCTGGATCGAGGTGTTCAGCAGACCCGACACCATGCCCTGTTCGTCGTCGTCCACCCCGTTGGTCGCCTGGATGTTGAGCGAGGGGAAGGTCAGCGCGCAGGCCGCGCCGAGCAGCAGCATGGACGGCAGGATCACCACGGCGTACGACGGAGTGAGCGTGATCCGCAGGAAGAGCGCGTAGCCGATGACGAGGAACGTGAAGCCGGCCGCGATGACGCGCGGTGTCCCGAACCGGTCCACCACATCACCGATCTTCGTCGAGGAGAGGGCGACCAGCACCCCCGCGGGCAGGAAGGCCAGCGCGGTCTCCAGTGCGGACCAGCCCAGCAGCGACTGCATGTACTGGGTGACGAGGAACTGGAAGCCCACGTAACTGCCGAAGAACGCCGCGGCGCCCAACTGCGCCCTGACCTGGCTCCCGGAGCGCAGCACCCCGAGGCGGATCAGCGGGTTCGAGGTGCGCCGTTCGATGGTGACGAAGACGGTGAGCAGCACGGCGACGGCGAGGAACGAGAGCAGCGTGCGGGCGGAGGTCCAGCCGGCCCCGGGTGCCTGCACGACCGTGAACACCAGCAGCAGCATGGAGGCCGTGCCGGTGATGGCGCCCGGCAGGTCGTAGCCGCGGTGGGTGTCCTCGCGTTCGCTGTGCGGGATCAGCTTGAGACCCACGATCAGGGCGATCAGGGCGATCGGGGCGGGCAGCAGCATCGTCCACCGCCAGGACAGCTGGGTGAGCAGACCCGAGAGGACCAGGCCCATGGAGAAACCGGTGGCCGCGCAGGTGGTGTAGATGGACAGGGCGCGATTGCGCTGCGGGCCCTCCTTGAACGTGGTGGTGATGATCGAGAGCCCGGCCGGCGCGGTGAAGGCGGCGCTCAGTCCCTTGATGAAGCGACTGGCGATCAGCAGCGGTCCGGAGTCGACGAAGCCGCCGAGCAGCGAGGCGAGGGCGAAGACGGCGAGTGCGACGAGGAAGACCTGGCGCCTGCCCAGCAGATCGGCAGCCCGGCCGCCGAGGAGCAGCAGCCCGCCGTAACCGAGGATGTAGCCGCTGACGATCCACTGAAGGGTCGAAGTGGTCAGTCCGAGATCGTCGGCGATGGACGGCAGCGCGACGCCGACCATGGAGACGTCGAGGGCGTCCAGGAACATCGCGGCGCAGAGCACGAGAAGAGTGCCCCACAGGCGCGGGCTCCAACGCTCATGGGAATCGGGGACGTTGAGCGGAGTGGTCATGCGGAGCACAGTACATGCACATGCATTGAATGTAAGTGCATTTAATTCCGACGCAACAATTGGCCTCATCTCTGCTAACGTGCGGTTATGGCAGCGAACAAGTCCGAGCGGGTGCTCGTCGACGAGTGGCGGGACATCCTCGCGCTGCACGCCAGGACGCTCTGTGAGCTCGACCGCGAGCTGCACCGGCACGGCCTCGGCGCCAGCGATTTCGAGGTGCTCGATGTGCTGGCGGAGGGCGCGTCCGAGGACGGCGGCTCCGCCTATCGTGTACAGGACCTGGCCTCCCGGGTCCATCTCAGCCAGAGTGCGCTGTCCCGTCTGGTCGCGCGGCTGGAGAAGGACGACCTCGTGTGCCGGGGGATGTGCAGCGAGGACCGGCGAGGCGTCCGGGTGGAGCTGACGGCGAAGGGCCGGGCGCGCCATGCCGAGGTGAAACCGCTGCAGAGGTCGGTGCTCGCCCGGATGCTGAACGGGCCGGAGGACTGAGCGCGGCGTCGGACGCCGGCCCGCCCCGGCCGGGGGTCAGGACCAGGTGACTCCGGACTTCTCGCACCAGGTCCGGGCGGGCTCCGGGTCGCCCGTCACGGTGATCGCGGTGAGCGGCAGCCGGTTCCAGAGCGTCAGGTAGAGCTCCGCGGCCGACGCGCTCAACTCGCAGTCCACGGCTCCCTCTTCGAGTGCTGCGTCCGTCCGCACGGCCTGCGGCGGTTCCGGCGAGAGCCGTACGGTCCAGACGGCGTCGGCGTCCGTGGCGCGTACCCGGAGGGAGCGCGGCGCCGAGGTGCGTACCCGGCTCGTCCGGCGGGCATGGAATCCGCGCAGCAACTCGTCGATCCCGTCCACCGCGTGAGCGGCCGGAACCGGTGACGGACGCCCGCCCCGGGCCGACTCCGCGTCCACCCGGTGGATCGTGGTCTCGTGCGCCTGCCGTCGGGCCCAGAAGGCAAGGGGCGACGGCGCGGGCAGGAAGGTCCAGCACTCCAGCCCGGCCGGTGCGGTGCCCAGTGCGTCCATCAGGAGGCCGTGGCCCTCGCGGAACCAGTCGAGCAGTTCCGGCCCGTCCAGATCGGGTTCCCCGCCGTCGGGGTGGTACGAGGTGTGGCCGTCGACGACGAACGCGGTCGCCCAGCGGTGCACCATCCCGGTGTGGCGCAGCAGATCGCGCACCCGCCAGTCCGGACACGTCGGCACCCGGGCCCCGGTCCCCGCCTCCTGCGCGGCGGCCGCCAGCAACTGTCCTTCGACGGCCAGCGACTTGATGTGGTCCGTGATCTCCATGGCTTCGATTGTGCCAGCGGTCCGGGCTTCTCGGCGCGGTGAGTCAGGCCACTCCCGCGTGGGTCGCGTTGCGTGCTCCGTACCCCAGTGCCGCGGCCGCGGTGGCCAGCAGAGCCACCGTGGTGAGGGCCACCGGGAGCGAGAACCAGTCGGTCAGGAAGCCGATGGCGGGCGGCCCGAGCAGCATGCCGCCGTAGCCGAGCGTCGATGCGGCGGCGACCCCGCCGGGCCCGGCCAGTTCACCGGCCCGGCCGACCGCGACCGGGAAGATGTTGGCCAGGCCGAGACCGGTGACGGCGAAGCCGAGGAGGGCCGCCCATGTGGTGGGGGCGAGCGAGCCGAGCAGCATCCCGGCGGCGGCCGTCGCACCGCCCGCGACGAGGGTGCGGGTCTGGCCGAGCCGTTCGAGCAGCGCCGTTCCGCTGAGCCGGCCCGCCGTCATGGTCAGCGCGAACAAGGAGTAGCCGGCGGCCGCGACGCCGGGGTGGGCGTGCAGGTCCTGTTCGAGATGGAGGGCGCCCCAGTCGGCCAGTGCGCCTTCGCCGTAGGCGGTGCAGAGCGCGATCACGCCGAACAGGAGCACCAGCCGGCGGGCCCTTCCGCTCAGTCGACGCGGCGCCCCGGTGCCATCGGCCCCGACCGCGGGCCGGGGCGCCGGGTGGCGCAGCAGCACCGGCCCCGCCGCCGCGGTGACCAGGAGTCCGACCCCGGTGAGGACGTAGAGGTGGGTGGCGGGGGAGAGGCCGCCCGCGACCAGTCCGCCGAGTCCGGCGCCGACCATGCCGCCGAGGCTGAAGGCGGCGTGGAAGCCGGGCATCACGGGTCGCCTCAGGGCGGCGACCAGATCGACCGCCGCGCTGTTCATCGCCACGTTGATCCCGCCGTACGCGGCACCGAAGACCAGCAGGACCAGGCCGAGCGCGAGCGCCGAATGCGTCTGGGCGGGCAGGGCGATGGCGAGCGAGAGCAGCACGCCGCAGACCACGGTCACCGGATGGCTGCCGAAGCGCCGGCACAGCCGGCCGGTGAGCATCATGGTGACCACCGCCCCGGCGGACACTCCGAGCAGGGCGAGGCCCAGGGTGGCGGCGGAGGCGCCGGTCTGGTGCTTGATGGCCGGGATACGGACCACCCAGCCGGCGAAGAGGAAACCGTCGAGGGCGAAGAACACGGTCAGGGCGGAACGGAGGCGGGCCGACGGAGGTGCGGCGGTGTTTCCGCCCGGTCCCCCCGGTAGGGCCGTCCGCAGTTTGTTTAGTTGCGGCACAAACTCAGCATAGGGGCGCCGGGACAGCGGGCGCAAGACGGTCGTCAGGGCCACGACCGCGCCACCGGGGCGTCGGCCGCACCCCGGGACCATGGGAGACTCGCCCCCATGAACGGCAAGGTGTCCACCACCCGGACAAAGTTGGAGAGGGGCCGCAGCGCGCTCGGACCCGCGCTGGAACTGGTCCACACCGGACGTGCGCCCACCCGCGCCGTCCTCACCTCCGAGCTCGGCGTCACCCGGGCGACCGCCGGTGCGGTCGCCGCGGAACTGGAGGCGCTCGGCCTGATCCGGGTCGACTCCCGGCCCGGTTCCGCCGCCGGCTCGCAGGGCCGCCCCTCGCACCGGTTGTCCGTCCGGGAGTCCGGCCCCGTCGCCATTGCCGCTCAGGTGCACGCCGACGGATTCCGGGCCGCGCTCGTCGGGCTCGGTGGGCGGCTCGTGGCCACCGCTCCCGGCTGTGTCACCGTCACGGCGGACCCGGCGCAGGTCATCGGCGAAGTGGTCGACGACTGTGCCCGGTTGCTGCGGGACAGCGGACTGCGCTGCGTCGGCGCGGGCCTCGCGGTGCCGTCGGCGGTCGCCGAACCGGAGGGCACCGCGCTCAACCCGCTGCACATCGCCTGGCCGGCGGGCGCCCCGGTGAGCGAGATCTTCGCCGACTGCGTACGTGAAGCAGGCATCCCCGGACCCGCGTTCACCGGGAACGACGTCAACCTCGCCGCGCTCGCCGAACACCGCCACGGCGCGGGCCGGGGCGCCCAGCATCTGCTCTGCGTGGCCACCGGCCACCGGGGGGTGGGCGGCGCCCTGGTCCTCGACGGCCGCCTGCACACCGGGAGTTCGGGACTCGCGCTGGAGGTGGGGCATCTCACGGTGAACCCCGAGGGGCGCCCCTGCCACTGCGGCGGGCGCGGCTGTCTGGACGTCGAGACCGACCCGCTGGCCTTCCTCGTCACCGCCCGACGCGAACCCGGTCCGGAGGAGTCGCTGCTCAAGCAGGCCGGCGATCTGCTGCGCACGGAGTACGAGGACGCGGCGGTAAGGGGCGCGGCCGAGGAGCTGATCGACCGGCTCGGCCTCGGGCTCGCCGGTCTGGTCAACATCCTCAACCCGGACCGCATCATCCTAGGCGGACTGCACCGAGCCCTGCTCGACGCGGACCCGGAGCGGCTGCGTGCCGTGGTCGCCGACCGCAGCCTGTGGGGGCGGAGCGGCAGTGTGCCGATCCTGCCGTGCACGCTCAACCACAACAGCCTGGTGGGCGCGGCGGAACTGGCCTGGCAGCCGGTGCTGGACGATCCACTGGCCGCGCTGGCCTGACGGGGGCTCAGGGCCTGCCCGACCCTGATCCCTCGTACGGGTCCGAAGGTGTCCGCCAGGCGAACGCCCGTGCCGCGTTGGCCACCAGGATCGTGTCCAACGCCTGCTTTCCCAGGTCCTGTTCGAGGCGAGGGCGCAGCCGTCGCAGCAGATACGGCATGCCCGGGGTCCCGGGCACGGTCGTGTCGCCGCCACCACGTGCGCGCTCGTCGTGCGGGTCGGCGACGCCAGGGTTTCGGGCTCACGCCCCATCCCGTACGGGGTCCACTGCACGACCGACCGGCCGCCCAGTGCGACGGAGGCGTGCAGTTGTCCGGCCGCCCGCTCGGGGTCGTCCAGCTCCTGCCCCGGAAGCAACGGGCTGCGCAGGAAGAGGTGGTCATGTGCGTCGCAGACGCCCAACTCGGCTGCCGGGATGTCGCCCAGGACCGTACGGACGGTCGCTACCACTGCCGTCCCTCCCCGAGCCGGTCCCGCTCCGGCGTGCTCAGGTGCAGCACCTGGTAGCGGTCCTCGGGGGCCTCGGGGGCGTCGTGCTCCCAGAGGGTGAAGTGGAGCAGTTCCCAGCGGCGGGGGTCGACGGCCAGGGCCGTGAGGGCGGCCTCGACCGCGTCGGCGGGCGGGACGGAGGTCGCGACGGCCGTGCGATGGCGGGTCGCCGTGCGGGGGAGGGCGGCCGATGCGGGCCCTTCCCGGTACGCCAGTCCGGTCCAGTGCTGCACCTCGGGGCGGCCGAAGTCCTGGACGACGCCCTGGAATCCGGGGCCCCAGAGGAAGGAGTTCGGCGTCGGCGGGGGCGAGCAGCGAGAGCAGCCCGCGGACGCCCGCGTCGAAGGCGTCCGGCGAACCGGAGGCGCGGGCCAGCACATAGCCGCCCTGCACCGTCGCGACGATCGTCGCCGCCACCTCGTCGGCGACGAGGTGGCGGGCGAACTCGCCCTCGTCCAGGCCCTCCTGGACGATCTCGGCGAGCCGGCAGCGCAGCCGGCCGATCGTCTCGTCGACCGGCGCGCGCAACTCGTCACTGGCGATGACGTCAGGGTCCATCGTGAGCCGACCGACCGGGCAGCCGCGCATCACATCACGCTCGCGCAGGAGGTACGCGGAGATCCGCTCGTAGACGTTCCCGGGCCGTCGAGCAGCCGGTCGGCCGTCTCGCGCAGCTGCGCGGCGTACGGCGGATGGCCGCGAGCGCGAGATCGGGCTTGCCCGCGAAGTGGTGGTACATGCTGCCCTGGCCCGCGCCCGCCTGCTGCTGGATGGCCTTGGGGCTGGTGCCCACGTAGCCGCGCTCCCACAGGAGCTCCTGGGTGGCCTCGACCCCGGTCGCCGACGGGAGCAGCCGCAGCGGCGCCACGTACTCCCGAGGGGGTATGCGTGCGGCCGCTGGCCGTACGACGACTCGGAGCCCCTCTCGGGGCGAGGCTCGAAAGCGTCAGGAAAACCTGAACGCGAACCCTGAACCGAGGGAGCTGAACGAGATGAACACCCTGGCGCACAGCGGTGGACCCGGGCCCTGGATCCTCCTCTTCCCGCTCTTCTGGGCGGCCGTCGTCATCGGCGGCGTCACCCTGCTGCGCCGTACCGCGTGGCGCGGCCGTCGAGGCCCCTGGCAGGCACGTACCACCCGGGAAGCACCTGTCGAGCCATCACCGATCACTCTGCTCGGCCGGCGCTTCGCGGCCGGCGAGATCGACGAGGACGAGTACTGGCGCCGACTCTCCGTCCTGGACGAACAGTTCGGCCGCGGCAGCAAGGGCGGCGTGGCATGACCACCACCGTCCCCATCTCCGAACCCACCCCCGGGCCCGCTCCCGCACCCGCCGCCCGGGTCGTCGACGCCGTGAAGCTCTACGGCGCGGGCGACACCCGGGTCAGGGCCCTGGACGGGGTGAGCGTCGACTTCCCGGCCGGACGCTTCACCGCGATCATGGGGCCCTCCGGATCCGGCAAATCCACCCTGATGCACTGCGCCGCCGGACTCGACACGCTCACCTCGGGCTCCGCGTTCATCGGCGACACCGACATCAGCACGCTCGACGACCGCAGGCTCACCCTGCTGCGCCGCCGCCGGATCGGCTTCGTCTTCCAGTCCTTCAACCTGCTGCCGACGCTCACCGTCGCCGAGAACATCACCCTGCCCCTCGACCTCGCGGGGGAGCGGCCCGACCAGGAGTGGCTCGACGCACTCGTCGACACCGTCGGGCTCCGGGACCGGCTGCACCACCGGCCCGGCGAACTGTCCGGCGGACAACAGCAGCGGGTGGCGGTGGCCCGGGCCTTCGCGGGCAGCCCCGATGTCGTCTTCGCCGACGAACCGACCGGCAATCTCGACTCCCGCTCCAGCCAGGAAGTGCTCCGGCTGCTCGGCCGCACCGTCCGGCAGACCGCCCGTACGGTCGTCATGGTCACCCACGACCCGGTCGCCGCCGCCCACGCCGACGAGGTCGTCTTCCTCGCCGACGGCCGGCTCGTCGACCGGATGCCCGACCCCACGGCGGAGCGCGTGCTCGACCGCTTCAAGTCCTTCGCCCCCCACTCCTCACGCGGGCGGTGACGGCATGAACGGCATTTGGGCCTCCGTACGCCTGAGCATCTCCTCGCTCCGCGCCCACAAGCGCCGCTTCGCCGGTACGTTCGTCGCCGTTCTGCTCGGCGTCGCGTTCCTCACCGGCACGCTCGTCATGGGCGACACACTGCGCGCGAGCTTCGACACCATGTTCACCGACGCCAACGCCGGTACCGACGCCGTCGTGCGCGGCTCCGACGCGGTCACCGTCGCAGGTGAGTCCCAGGGCACCCGGCGGCCGGTGAGTACCGCACTCGTGCAGCGGATCGAACGGACCCCCGGCGTTGCCGCGGCGGCCCCCGACATCCAGGGCGCCGGCCAGCTCATCGGCGCCGACGGCAGACCCATCGGCGGTCAGGGCCCGCCGACCCTCGCCGGCAACTGGATCGACGACCCGGAGCTCAACCCGTACCGGCTCGCCGCCGGACGCGCCCCGGCCGCCCCCGGTGAGGTCGTCGTCAACCGGGGCACCGCCGACCGGGGAGGGCTCAGGATCGGCGACAGGACCGTGCTGCGCACCCCCGACCCCGTACACGTCACGATCGTCGGACTGGCCACCTTCGGCGGCCAGGACGGCATGGGGCAGGTCACCTACACGGCCATGACACAGGCCGACGCCGAGAAGTACCTCACGCCGAAGCCCGGCGAGGCGTCGGCCATCCAGGTCCGCGCCGGCCCCGGCATCAGCCAGCGGGAACTCGTCGACGCGCTGCGGCCCGTACTGCCCGCGGGCGTCGAGGCCATCACCGGACAGGCCTCGGCCGCCGAGAACCGGGACATGATCTCCGGCGCCTTCCTCGGCCTGTTCACCACACTGCTGCTGGTGTTCTCCGGGATCGTGCTGCTCGTCGCCACCTTCTCCATCCACAACACCTTCGCGATCGTCGTCGCCCAGCGGACCCGCGAGAACGCCCTGCTGCGCGCCCTCGGTGCCGTACGCCGTCAGGTGGTCGCCTCGACCCTCGTCGAGGCGACCGCGGTCGCCGTGATCGCCTCCGCCGCGGGTCTGGCCGGTGGCATCGGCATCGCCGCAGGACTGCGGGCCCTCTTCCCCGCCGTCGGATTCCCGTTCCCCGACGGGGCGCTGGTGATCGGCGCCGTCTCCCTGCTGCTGCCGCTCGCCGTGGGGATCCTCGTCTGTGTCGGCTCCGCCCTGCTGCCCGCCGTCCGGGCGGGACGCACCGCTCCGCTCGCCGCCCTGCGCGAGAGCGCCGTCGACGACTCCGGGGCGTCCCGGACACGGGCCCTCGCCGGGCTCGTACTGCTGGTGGCCTCGGTCGGGGTCATCCTGACCGGGGCCCTGGCCGTCCCGTCCGTCTGGCTGTCGGCCGCCGGTGCGGTATCGGCACTGGCCGCGTTCGTGGTCCTCGGCCCGGTCGCCGCCACGTACGCGGTACGGGTCCTCGGCGCCCCGCTCGACCGGCTGCGCGGTGTCACCGGCCGACTGGCCGCGCGCAACGCGCTGCGCAGCCCCCGGCGGACCGCGTCCACCGCGACCGCGCTGATGATCGGCGTCGCCGTGGTCTCCCTCTTCACGGTCTTCGGCGCATCGCTGAAGGCGACCATGAACCAGACCGTCGACCGCTCCTTCGCGGGCGATGTCGCCATCAGCGCCCCCGCCTTCGGGGCGGGTGGCAGCGGCCTCAGCCCCCGGCTCGCCCCGGCCGTCGACCGGCTGCCGCAGGTCGCGACCGCCGTCGGCCTCGGCAAGGGGGTCGCGGAGGTCGACGGTGCGGGGCGCGCCCTGACCGTGACCGACCCGGCCGCGCTCGGCAGGGTCTTCGACCTCGGCCGGGTCGACGGCTTGCTGACGGGGCTGGGTACGGACGGGATCGCCGTCTCCGGCACCGAGGCCGCGAAGCGCGGTCTGCACCCCGGCTCCGTTGCCCGGCTCGCCTTCACCGACGGCACGCAGCGCGACTTCACCGTCCGCGCCGTCTACGAGCGGTCGGAACTGGCAGGCGACTACGTCATCACCCGCCAGGCCTGGGCCCCGCACCGTGCGCAGGACTCCGACTCGCTGATCGCCGTCTCCTTCGAGCCCGGCGTGTCCACCGCCGACGGCAGGGCGGCGGTCGCGAAGACCGCGGCGGCGTACGGCAATCCGGAGGTGCAGACCCGGAGCGAGTACGCGCAGTCCTCGGCCGGCGGCATCGACATGATGCTCACCCTGGTCTACGCCCTGCTGGCACTCGCCGTGCTGATCGCCCTGCTGGGCATCGCCAACACGCTCACCCTGGCCCTCCACGAACGCACCAGGGAGATGGGCCTGTTGCGGGCGGTGGGACAGACCAGGAGCCAGTTGCGCTCGATGGTCCGCTGGGAGTCCGTCCTGGTGGCCGCGTTCGGCACGACGGGCGGACTGCTGCTCGGCGGCTTCCTCGGCTGGGTGCTGGTCGAGGCGTCCGCGGGCGACACCGCAGTCGCCTTCGACCTGCCGCCGCTGCGACTCCTGGCGGTCGCCCTCGTGGGGATCGCCGCCGGAGCACTGGCGGGGCGGCGCCCGGCCCGCCGGGCCGCACGGCTGAACGTGCTCCGCGCGATCGCCGCCGAGTAGCGCACGGCGGGGGAGGGACGGGACGCCGTCCGGCGCCTCGCCCCTCCCGTTCCGCCACGGGCGCCCGTCGGGACCGGGCAGGTCAGCCGACCACCGCCGACCGTGCGACGGAAGGCGTGCCGCTCTCCAGGTAGGTGATGCCGTCCAGCTCGAACGGCCCGTCGGTGGTGGCCCCGTACACGGGATGCGGCGGAAGCGGGGCGCACCGGAGTGGCGCCGGAAGGGTGAACCAGACAACCTTCCCGGCCCCGCCCCTCGGACGGACCCCCCAGCTCTCGCTGACCGCGGCGATCAGTGCGAGCCCGCGCCCCGATGTACTGGACGCGCTGGGTTCGCGCACGGTCGGCAGCCGTGGATCGTGGTCGTGGACGGAAACCGTCAGCCGTTCGAGCAGTAACTCGATCTCGACGGTGCATGATTTGTCCGGCTGGGCATGCCGGTGGACATTGGTCAGCAGTTCGGTGACGCCGAGCGCGGCCTGGTCGACCAAAGGATCGAGATGCCAGTAGCGCAACTGCGCCGAGATGATTCTGCGGACCTGACCGATCCGCGACGGCAGGGCCTGGAGCTCCACCGTGCAGTGCCTGCTTGGCTCGCTGATCACGGCTGCGACTCCCCGAAATAGGTCCGGAAGAAGACGAAGGAACGGATCCAGCAGCTGGCCGGCTGCTGATTGGCGCCCCGACGGCGTGGATCACAGTGTCACCGCCGGTTAACCATGAGTGACGTGTCCAATGTCGCCCAGGGTTCACTGCTCCGCAACTCGCGGTCTCCCGGTGCCGCCGCCCGCGTCAGGTCATCCGGCCGCCCGCGCTGCGCAGCGTCTCCAGGAACCGGCGGGCCGGCCCGGCCCGGTCCGGACCGCGGTTGCGCTGGCCCATGGTCAGCCGGTACCGCGTCCCGTTGAGACGGGCCACGGCCGCTCCGGCGCCGGCGAACCACGGCCTGCCCGCGCTCACCGTCACCACCGGGGCACTGTCGATCTCCCGCCCGCTGCTGGTCAGCAGGGCCAGTCTGCCGTCCTTGACGATCACCTGCCCGGCCGTGGTGAGCGAACGGGCCCACCGCTCGATCCGTACCCCCGTCGCACTGAACTCCGTTTCCGGCATGGCTGCTTCGCCCCCTTCGTGACACTTCTGATGGGCAGTGTGCACAAACCGGGACCGACGCGCCAGGCCGCGTCCCGGCCCGGTGCCGCGGTGGCCGGGCCCGTCGACGCCAAGGCAGGGCTATGGAACATCAAAGTGAACGTTTGTGCAGGTAGGGGGAATAGGTTGTGGGTGGAGAGTGACGGTGACACGAGGAGGAACGCGCTGATGGGCACCGAGAAGCACGGACACGAAGGCCGGGCCGCGGCGACGATCGACATCGACCGCTCCGACCCCGGGTACCGGGCCTGGCTGAAGGAGGCGGTGCGCAAGGTCCAGGCCGACGCCAACCGCTCCGCCGACACCCATCTGCTGCGCTTCCCGCTGCCCGAGGCGTGGGGTATCGACCTCTATCTCAAGGACGAGTCGACGCACCCCACCGGCAGTCTCAAGCACCGGCTGGCCCGCTCGCTCTTCCTCTACGGGCTCTGCAACGGCTGGATCCGGCCGGGCAAGCCGGTGATCGAGGCGTCCAGCGGTTCGACGGCCGTCTCGGAGGCGTACTTCGCCAAGCTGATCGGTGTGCCGTTCATCGCCGTGATGCCCCGCACCACCAGCCCCGAGAAGTGCCGGCTCATCGAATTCCACGGCGGCCGCTGTCACTTCGTCGACGACTCGCGGAAGATGTACGAGGAGTCCGCCATGCTCGCCGAGGAGACCGGCGGCCACTACATGGACCAGTTCACCTACGCCGAGCGGGCCACCGACTGGCGCGGCAACAACAACATCGCCGAGTCGATCTACCAGCAGTTGAGGCTGGAGCGCTATCCGGAGCCGACGTGGATCGTCGCCACGGCGGGCACCGGCGGCACCTCGGCGACGATCGCCCGCTATGTGCACTACATGCAATTCGACACCCGGATCTGCGTGCCCGACCCGGAGAACTCCTGCTTCTTCGACGGCTGGACCCACCATGATCCCCTGGCCACCAGCGACTGCGGCTCCCGGATCGAGGGCATCGGAAGGCCCCGGATGGAACCGAGCTTCGTGCCCGGGGCCATCGACCGGATGATGAAGGTGCCGGACGCGGCCAGTGTCGCGGCCGTGCGCGCCCTGGAGAAGGCCATCGGCCGCAAGGCCGGCGGCTCCACCGGCACCGGACTGTGGAGCGCGTTCAAGCTGGTCGCCGAAATGGTCGAGCAGGGCAGCACGGGCAGCATCGTCACCCTGATCTGCGACCCGGGCGACCGCTACCTCGACAAGTACTACTCCGACAGCTGGCTCGCCGGGCAGGGCCTGGACATCGCCCCGTACACGGCGACCATCGACTCCTTCCTGGCCGACGGCAACTGGCCCTGACCGCAGGGCGGAACCGGGTGCGCGCGGCGCGGCGGACCTCAGGCCGCGGATCCGGTCAGCCGCCGGTCGAGATTGCGTACCGCGTCCCGGAAGGACCGGCCCATCCCCGACCGGGCCAGCCGCAGGGCGAACCGGAAGGGTGCGGAACCGTCGGCGGCGAACGTCCACCGCACCCGTGTCCCGGTCCCGGCCGGGGTGAGCCGCCATTCCTCCAGCAGGGCCCGCATCCCGGGGGCGTTGGTCCGGTCGGCCCGGTAGGCGTACCGCGTGCCGGGCTCCGCCGCCATGATCGTCTCGCGGATCACGAAGCCGCCTTTGAGCCGGACCTCGCGGCCCGCGCCCTCCTCGGTGGTCCGGGCGGCCGTCACCGCCGTGAACCAGCCCGGCCAGCCCGGCACATCATCGGCGAGCGCACGGTAGACCACCTCGGGAGCCGCGGACACCTCGGCGGCGAAGACCAGTCGCAGCGGAGCGGAATCGACGAACTCGAGTTCCACGGAACGGAGCCGGCGTGGCATGGAACGCACCTCCCGTGCGGTCGGGGTCGCGCACACCATAGCTGACGTATTATCAGATGTCGCTGTTCGCACCGGCAATGCGGTGTCGTGCGCCAGGGCGTGCCACAGGCTACGGACGGTGCCGCGCCGGACGGTCCAGCATGCTGTCGAGCACCCGGCCGAAAACCCGGCGACCCGCTCCGGCGATCAGCGGATCGCCCCACCGCGGCAGCAGCCGGAGGCCCAGCTCCTCCACCCACACCACATGGGAACCGGAATCCGTCGGATACACATCGATCGACGCCCGGCCCAGCACCAGCGAACCGCGCTTCTCCAGCCGGCAGAGCCCCGCACGCCCGCCGGCGGGCGGCGTCCACCGCACCACTTCCATGGGGTCGTCGAACGCCAGCGGCCCCACGCCCGTGCGCGCCACGAAGACGGTCCCGACCCTGGTCGGCAGCCCCGCGGGGACGGTGATCGTGGTCAGCGGTACATGCGCGGCGTGCCGTTCCCAGTCCGTCACCCGGCGCCAGGACTCGGCGGCGGGCAAGGAGGTGAAACGCTCGATCCGGAAGACGGCCACACCACGATCCTAAAGGCTCGACCGCAGGGCCCCGGCCCCGTGCGCCGCCCGGCGCGAGCCGAACGGAATCCGCGCACGGTCCGGCGGCTCAGGAGTCGCTCTCCGCGACCGGGCCCGTCACCACCAGGCCCGGCAGATGCTCCTCGATCTCCTCGCGGGCGGCGGCCGACAGACCCGCGTCCGTCACGAACGTGTCCACCTGCTCCAGCGTCGCGAACGAACTCAGGCCCACCGTGCCCCACTTGGTGTGGTCGGCGACCACCACCACCCGCCGGGCCGACTGGACGAAACGGCGATTGGTCTCGGCCTCCGCCAGATTCGGCGTCGAGAGCCCGGCCTCCACCGAGATCCCGTGCACCCCGAGGAACAGCACATCGAAGTGGAGGGAGGCGATCGCCTGATCGGCTACCGGACCGACCAGCGAGTCCGAAGGAGTCCGCACCCCACCGGTGAGCACCACCGTCGCGGCCCCGGGCCGTGTCCCGGCCGCGCCCCCCGGCCGCTGGGCGGCGTGGAAGACATCGGCGACCCGTACCGAGTTGGTCACCACGGTCAGATCCGGTACATCCAGCAGCTGCTGGGCCAGCGCGTACGTCGTCGTGCCGCCGGAGAGCGCGATCGCGCTGCCGGGCACCGCCATGGCCGCCGCCGCTCGCGCGATGTCCTCCTTGGCGGTCAGCTCCAGCGCCGACTTGGCCTCGAAACCGGGCTCGTGCGTACTGGCCTCGACCACCGGAACGGCCCCGCCGTGCACCTTCTCGATGACCCCCAGGCGGGACAACGCGTCCAGATCCCGGCGCACCGTCATGTCGGAGACATTCAGCTTGCGGGTCAGCTCGTTGACCCGGACCCCGCCGCGTCTGCGCACCTCGTCGAGGATCAGGGCGCGCCGCTGCTCCGCGAGCAGGTTCTGATTGTCGCTCAACGCCGGGTCCGGTCCTTCCCTCTGGCCGTGCAGCAGTCCCTTCGAACGGGGTCATCCTGCCACGCGGTGTCGCCGGCCGCCGCACTGGGGAGATTTCGGTAAGAGCGGTGCGGCCACCGGCCCCCTTCCGCGATTCTGGTGACCGCGCAACGACACTCCCCCCACAACCGAGAGAGCGAGTCACTCCAGTGCCACCTGCCACCCAGACCCCGCCGAGTCCCGGGCCCGCGCTGGAACTGCTGGTCCACGGCGTGGGCGGCGCCACCCCCCAGGAGATGCTCGACGATCCTCGTACGGTCCGGATCACCGGCGACGCGACCGCCGCCATCTACCGGCGGGCCGGGGACACGGACGCCGAACAGCACCCGGAGCGGTACCGCGACCGGCCCATCGCCGAGGCCTACTGCTGGTCCAACCTGACCTCCGGCAACGGCTCCCGCGCCCTGTGGCTGCTGCTGCTCCCGTTCATGGTGGTCAACCTCGCCCACTGGATGCGCCCCACCGCCCGGTCCCGCACCCGCACGGTGCGCTTCTACGGCGTCCTCGTCCGGCTCATCGCGCTCAGCCTCACGGTCCTGCTGACCGCGGCGGCCTGCGAGGTCGCGCTCGACCTGACGGCCTGGCAGTGCGCGGGCGTGCAGGACTGCTCGAACCAGCGGTCCTGGCTCGGCTTCCTGTCGACGGCACAGGGCGGCTGGTGGTCCCAGCCGGGCCGCAGGCTCGCCCTCGCCGCACTGGTGCCCACCGCCCTGGTGGCGCTCCTCTGGTTCCTCTCGAACCGGACATGGAGCGCGTACGAGTCACAGCGCCCGCTCACCGGAATCGAACCGGACGACGGCCTCGACCCCGCGCCCGCACCCGCCCCGGCCACCACCGGCACCGCGCCCGTCGTCCGTCCCGCCCTCGGCCGGCCCGGATTCTGGTACGGCCGCCGGCTGGTCGCCCGGCTGCGCGCCGCCCACACCGCCGCCGGATTCCTGACCGTCGCCGCGTCGGTCGCGGGCGCCGCGGCCCGCCACGACCGCGCCGCCGGCGGCCCCGTGCCCGACATCCTCGGCCGGCTGATCGAGGCGGCACTGGTCCTGGGCGGAATCGTCGTGCTCTGGGTGGTCTGCCGCCGCGGCCGCAGCGAACGACGCCTCGACAACCGGCTCGACCGCGCCCTCATCACCTATCTGCCCGGCGCGGCCCTCGCCCTGCTCGTCCTCGCCGCGGCGTACGCCGCCTGGTCCCGTCCCGACTGGATCTCGGCCGGCGCCCTGCCCGGCGACGTCACCTTCAGCGTCATCGCCCTCGGCCAGGGGACACTCGTCGTCGTACTCGCCGCGGTGTCACTGGATCTGTACCGCCGGACCCCCGAACCCCGCACCGTCATGTACGGACTCGGCGGGCCCGTGGTCGCGATGCTCGCCTGCGCCCTGGGCGGCGTCATGAGCGGCGGGGTCTCCCAGCGGGTCGCCGACTGGCTCGACGGCCCCGGCACCCCCGGCATGGGCCGGGGCTCCGCCATCGAGGGGCCGCCGGTGCTGCTCAGCTGGCAGGCATCTGTCATCCCCGTCCTCCTGGTGCTGCTGGCCGTCCCCGCCCTCCTGCTGCTCGTACGGACCTGGCTCGCCGCCCGCGCCCTGGAGCCCGGGATCGACCGGGCGTACGAGGAGGAACGGCCGGACCCCGCCCGGACCCGGCAGATCGCCCGCATCCAGGCCACGGCCGCCCTCACCGACTCCGCGCCCTGGATCCTCGGCCCGGTCTGCGGTGCCGCCCTGCTGCTCGGCGCGGCGGCGGTCTGCGGGGCCTGGGTGAGCGGAGAGGTTCCCGGGCTCGCGATGAGGGGCAGCGGCCCGTTCATCGAGTCCATCGCACAGGCCGCGCAGTCGACCGGCTCCTGGATGGTCGGCCTCGGCTTCGTACTCTTCGTCACCTGGGGCCGCCGCGCCTACCGCGACGCCTCGGCCCGGCGCACCATCGGCATCCTCTGGGACGTCGGTACGTTCTGGCCGCGCGCCGCCCACCCCTTCGCGCCGCCGTGCTATGCCGAGCGGGCCGTCCCCGACCTGGCGTCACGGATGTCCAGCTGGACCGCGCTCACCCGCGGCAGGCTCGTCATCTCCGGGCACTCCCAGGGCAGTGTCCTCGCCGCGTCCGCGGTCTGGCAGCTGCCCGCCGAGACCCGCAGCCGGGTCGCCCTGCTCACCTACGGTTCGCCGATCGAGCGACTGTACGGGCGCTGGTTCCCGGCCTACTTCGGCCCCGGGCCGCTGCACGCGCTGCACCGGTCCGTGCACTGCTGGCGCAACCTGTGGCGGGCCACCGACCCGATCGGCGGCCGGGTCCGGCTCGACGAGGCACCGGGGCCCGAGGTGGACCGCGGGCCACTGAAGGACCCCCTGGCGTACGGGCGGACCCGCGAACATCCGCTGCCCGAAGCCGTTCTGGGGCACTCGGACTACCAGGCCGACCCGGTCTTCGCCCAGGAGCGGGCCGCGCTGCTGGAGCGGCTGGATCCGGTCCTGCCCCGCCAGGCCGGCGGGGAGGACGGTTCCGAGGCCCCGCGGACTCAGGGCAGTTCCGGCAAGTCCTCGGGGTAGAGCAGGGTGAGGTCGTCCGTGCTCGGCTCGGCGAGCTGGGCGACCCGGCCGGCATGCCGCTCCACCATCGACTCGAAGGTCTGGCGCGCGGTGCGGCCGTTGCCGAACGCCGGACCCTTGGGAAGCTCGGTGAAGTACTTCAGCAGCGCCTCCCCGGTCCCGGAGGCCAGGCTGTACTCGTGCTCGTCGGACTGCTGCTCCACGATCCGCAGCAGTTCGGCGGGCTCATAATCGCTGAAGGTGATGGTCCGCGAGAAACGGGATGCCACACCGGGGTTGACGGTGAGGAACCGCTCCATCTCGTGGGTGTAGCCGGCGACGATGACGACCACCGCGTCCCGGTGGTCCTCCATCAGCTTCACCAGTGTGTCGATCGCCTCCCGGCCGAAGTCCCGGCCGGAGTCCTCGGGCGACAGGGCGTACGCCTCGTCGACGAACAGCACCCCGCCGCGCGCCCGGTCGAAGGCCTCCTGGGTACGGATGGCGGTCGAGCCGATGTGCTCGCCGACCAGATCGACGCGGGACACCTCGATCAGATGGCCCCGCTCCAGCACCCCGAGCGAGGCGAGGATCTCGCCGTACAGCCGGGCCACGGTGGTCTTGCCGGTGCCGGGGGAGCCGGTGAAGACGAGGTGGCGCCGGACCGACGCGGCCTTGAGCCCGGCCTCCCGGCGCCGGCGGCCCACCTCGATCATGTCGGTGAGGGCGCGCACCTCCCGCTTGACGCTGTCCAGGCCCACCAGCGCGTCCAGTTCCCCGAGCACCGCGTCCGACGCGCGCGCCGGCTCGGTGGCGGGCACCTCGGCCGGGGCGGGCTCGACGGCGCGCTGTCCGGGAACTCCGCCGAGCAGTCCGGGGGCCGACTGGGTCGCCGTCAGCACGGTGGGCGCCGGGGGAGCGGGGGAGCGCAGCGCGCTCTCGTCGCTCGTGCAGTCCTCCACGACGGGGCCGGTTCCCGGGCCGTCACCGTGCGCGGCGGCCGGCTCGGCGAACTCGTATCCGCCGCGTGCGCACCGCTCGGTCCGGCAACGCGTCAGCGTCGTACGGCAACCGTCCATCACATGGAAGCCGTAGCCGTCGCTGCCGGTGACCCGGCAGCTGTTGAACGTGCCGCGGCCCTCGGCGGAGACGTAGAAACCGGCCTCGGCGGGCGAGGTGACCGTGCAGCGCTCGATCGTCGGGTCGGCGCCCTTGGTGACGATCACTCCGGTCTGTGCCATGTCGATGGTGCAGTTGTTCAGCGTGCCGCCGCTGCCGTGGTCGCGGAACCAGGCGCCGGTGGACGCCTCGCGGATGCGGCAGTCGTCCAGCTGCGCGGTCGCCCCGTCGCTCACCGACACCGCGGTGTTGCGGACCTGGGACAGATCGCTGTCGACGACATCGGCGCGTGAGCCCCGGTCGAGCACGAAGATGGCGTCCGGCACGTCATGGACCCGGCAGGAGTCCAGTATCACGGTCGCCCCGTCGCTCACCCAGACCGCCGGGTAGTCGCCCGTACTGTCGTGGATCTCGCACTGGTTGGCGTCGACACGGGTGCCGGGATCCCAGACCGAGAGGCCGTTGCGGCCGAAGCGGCGCACTGTGGAGCGGGTCAGGGTGAGGACCGAACGGGAGCGCAGATCCACCGCGTTCTCCGGGATGTCGTGGATGTCGCAGTCGGCGAGTGTCAGCACCGCGTCGGTGTCGAGCGTGACGCCGTCCGCCGAAGTGCGGTGCACCGTGCAGTCGGTGAGGTGGGCGGCCGCGCGGGCGGTCACCTGTATCCCGCTGCCCTTGATCTCGTACACCTCGCAGCCGACGCCCTCCAGGCCGCTGCCCTCTCCGGTGACGCTCAGGCCCGCGCCCGACGCGTGGTGGATCCGGCAGCGTTCCAGCCGCGGATGCGCGCCGTCGCGTACCGAGACACCGGACTGCCCGGCGGAGACGACCTCGCACTCCTCGAACACGCCGCCCGCGCCGTCGAGTACGGCGATGCCGACCCCGGCGGGGTTGTCGACCGTGCAGCGGCGCACGGTCGGCCGGGCCGCGCCGCGCACCTCGATCCCGGCGGCGGAACGGGTGACGATCCGCAGATCCGCGATCTCCGGTGCGCAGTCCTCGATCAGCAGCGCGGGGGCCGTCGAGTCCTGGCCCTCCACATGCAGGTCCGAGACGACGGCGGAGGCACGGACGGTCAGCGGCACGCCGTCGGCCGGCGCGATCCGCACGGATCCGACGGAACCTTCGGGGCCGCGCAGGGTCACCGCGCGGTGCAGGACCAGATTCTCCCGGTAGGTGCCCGGCGCGATGGTGAGGACATCGCCGTCGGCCGCGGCCTCCAGGGCTGCCGTGAGGGAGGCGTATTCGCCTGTGCGGCGCCGCCACCGCGATGTGCCGGTGTGCGTCACCTGGACCGTGCCCTGTGCCATGGCGCTGTTGTGCCCCCACCTCGTGCGTGTGTGATGCCCGGGTCACCGGCCTTCCGGCAGCGGCGAATCCAGGGACCGCCCACCGGGAAAGCGGGCGGGCCGGTCCACCGTAGCGCGCGCGGCGGGCGGGAGTTGCCCCGATCAGCAGCTGATCAGCTGCCGGCCCCTGTCCTGCCCCAGTCCGGACCGGCCTTGGCCCAGTCCTGGTCGATCCGGGTGTATCGCCCCCGCATCATGCGCCGGACGATCAGCCGCCGGCCGCCCTCGATCAGTCCGACGCCGAGCAGCGTCGCCCCGAACCCGGCCAGCACCGCATGCGTACGGGCCGTCGGGGCGTCCATGGGGCGCGATACGGGGCGGCCGTGGAGGTCCGTCCAGATCTCCACCTCGGAGCCGGGGCCGGTCTTCCGGGAGGAGGTCAGCACCGTGCCGCGGCGGTTCGTGCCGTCCGGGGCCTTCCAGCGCGCCACCACCGAGGTCTGCGAAGCGCGCTCCGAGGAAACCTCGGGGTCGGTGACGAAACGCGGCGCTCGCGGTGTCCGGCGCACCACGACCGCGGTGGTGGCATGACGCCCGGCCCGCTGGGCCCGCACCGACTTCTGCAGGGCGTCGTCGGTGTGCGACCCGCACAACCAACCCAGTGCTGGCGCCGCCAGCACCATGAGGAGCAACGCGACAAGAGCCACCCATGCCTCGCGCCGGTCAGTGGCGCGGCGCAGGGAATTGTGCCGCCAACGCCACACACCCGTAACCGCTCGTACAGTCCTGCACCCCCTTCCGTATCCGTCTTAGCCTGATACGGCACGCTTCGCGCGCTGAAGGGGTGAAGAGAGAGCAACTTCACCCCGGCCAACGCACGGACCACCCCCGTGAGTTCCCGCGCACCGGGCCGGACTGACGGCCCGTCCGGGGCGGGAACGCCGAAGTCGCCGTCGAGTCCCCATGGCTCGACGACGACTTCGTGCGACCGTGCGTGATGTCGGCTCAGTACCCCCGGCCCTGGTACGGGCGGTTGTACGGGTCCTCGTAGGGCGAGGGCGCCGGGGCCGGAGCCGGGCGCGGTGACGCCGGGCGCATCGCCTCGTAACCGGTGCCCGGCGCGGGCCGCTGCGGTTGCTGCCGCTGCTGTTGCGGCGGATAGGGCGCCTGGTAACCGCCGCGGGCAGCGGTCGGCTGCTGCGGGATGTACGGCGCCGGGGCGTGCTGCAGCTGCGCGGGCTGCATCGGCGCGTAACCCTGCTGAGCCGTCGGCTGCTGGTAGCCGTACGACGGATTGGGCTGGGAAGGTGCCGCGGGAAGAGCCGGCAGCGCCGCCGGGAGAGCCGGCAGATAGCTGTTGCCGGTGTCATAGGCGGCAGGCACTCGGATCGGAGCGATCTGAGGGGTGCCCCGCTCCGCGACCAGGGAGTCGTAGATCGGAGTGTCGGGGAACGACGGTGCGGCGTGGTAGCCGCCGCCGTAGGTCGAGCGGGGGGAGGTCATAACACCTAAGTTAAGCCCACGATGTGCTGGTTGGGGAGTCCCAATCTTGGGGTCATCCGTTTTGCGCCGGTTCTGTCCGCCTGACCTGCTAAAACATCGATAAAGGTTCCGTTAGTAGCGGGGGCTTTTTCGTTGGAGGGCCCTATGAACACGCCTGTGGAGAATTTCATCGCCGTCCCCGCAAGATCTGGGAGCGCGGTGGCCTCTTCCCTCACGTCCGCGTCCTGTTCAGCGAATGTCCCGTGCCGCCCGCGACAGCGGCGGCGGCAGACGGCTGTAGGCGGCTGTTCCTGTCCACGGCATACTGGGCCGCCGCGCGAACAGAAAGGCTCAGCGGTGACCCGACAGCACACGGAGTACGACGTCCTGGTCGTCGGAGGCAGTGGGGTGGACACCATCGTGCGGGTCGACGCCCTGCCCGTCCCGCTCGCCGACTCGGTCCATGTCGGGCCGGTCGAGGAATGGCCGGGCCACACCGGAGGGAACGTGGCCCTCGGCGCCCGGGCGCTCGGACTTGAGGTCGCACTCCTCGACTGCATCGGCGACGACTGGATCGGTGCTCAGGTGCGCGAGCGACTGGCCGCGGGGGATGTGGAGTTCGCCCCACTGATTTCCTCAGCGGGCACCCGCCGCGCCGTGAACCTGGTGGATGCGACCGGACGCCGGATGTCGTTCTACGACGCCCGCGACCCGGCCGATCTGAGGATGCCCCGGGATTTCTATCTGCCGAGGCTGCGGCGTACCCGTCACGTTCACCTGTCCATCATGAATTTCGCCCGCTTCCTCTACGACGACATCGAGGAGCTCGGCGTTCCCGTCTCCACGGACCTGCACGACTGGGACGGACTGGCAGACCATCACCGGGAGTTCGCACTCCGCTCCGATCTCGTCTTCCTCAGCGCGGCGGGCACGGGCGAAGGCGAAGGAACCTTCGCCCTGATGCGGGAGATCCTCCGCGAGGGCCGTGCTGACACCGTGGTCGCCACGGCGGGCTCGGGCGGCTCCCACGTACTCACCCGGGACGGCGGCTCCACCCCGCACCACATCCCGGCGACCGCCCCGCCCGCACCGGTGGTGGACTCCAACGGCGCGGGGGACGCCTACGTCTGCGGCTTCCTGTACGGGAGACTCGTCGGCCGGGATCCACTGGAATGCGCCCGCCTGGGAGCCGTGGCGGGGGCGTACGCCTGCACCGCGCCGGGTTCCACCGCCCTCGTCCCGCAGGAAGTCCTGCTGGCATCGGACCACGCCCGGAACGGGAGTTCGTAGTCCGTGCCGGCCCGGAGCGCCGTCCCTTCATCCACTACGGATCACGGCACCGCTCTCAGTCCCCCAGGCCCCGAGCGGTGAACCCCGCACGGCCGGCGAGCGCCGTCAACTCCTCGGCCCGCGCCGCGCGCAGACACACCACCGGGTAGCAGTCCGAATCGATGTCGAGGACGGCGAGCGCCGCGCCGACATCGCGATAATGCCGACCGCAGGCCGCCAGGAAATCGTCGGTCGGCAGGGACATCTCGTCGGCGTCGAACAACACCCAGGGGTCCACGGACGGCCGGGAGACGAGCCTCCCCAACTGGGCCCGGATCTCCTGCGGATCCTCCTTCCAGTCGAATTCCGCGAGCAGCCGGTGATCGCAGAGCGCATCCACGAGCGCTATCCATGCGAGGTCCGCGACGGGCTCGTCGATGCCGCGATCCGCCAGCCGGCCCGCATGCGTCCGCACATAGCCCTCGGGATCGTCGTGGGCGTGCAACACCCGCTCGACGACGTCCGGATGGGCCGGGGCGAGAAGCGATGCCGTGGCTTCCAACGACGTTCGGACAGTGTCGGTGCCGGACATGATGTGTGCTCCTTGGGCAGTGGTGCGGCTGAGGTCGTCGCCGAGGCGAGGACACCCTCTCGGGCGCTCATGAAGAAGCCTGGCACAGGGGTATGACAACGGACGCACAAGGCGGACGGCTACTCCGCCGTCATGGACTGGGAAATCCGCGCCCCCCAAACGCCGTCGTCCGCTGGGGCGCCACCTTCAACGCTGACGGCGCCGGCACCACCCGCTACAAGAACAAGGATTTCCCCGAGGGCTACACCATCGTCTTCCGCACCTGCCTCGGCCAGGTGAACGCCGTCCCCGGCGGGGCGGCGGGCAGCCCCCCGAACGACGTCACCGGCTGCGTGGCAGCCTCGGGCCCCACGGAGTGGTCCAGGACCAGCAGGTCGATCACGTCTGCCTCCTCGGTACCCCGGGCGCTGTCGGACGGGCGCTCCTCGCCGCACACTGTGACCATGCACCGGCACGCTACGGCGCATAGCTTCGTCGATGACCTAGCGAGGTCACCGGCGGATCCCGGGGACCGGACCGGACGTCTGTGGCACCTGTGACGGTCCGGGGGATTAGGTTGGCGGAGAAAAGTTTTCGGGCAGCCGGACTCGCGATGGGGGCGAGCATGACCATGCTAAAAGGAGCCAATGTTCCGGTGGCGGCTCAGGCCGTGCGGGTCGAATTGGGGTGGCGCACCTCCCCGGGGACACCGGACGTGGATGGCTCGGCGCTCCTCCTCGTGGCGTCGGGAAAGGTGCGCAGTGACGCCGACTTCGTCTTCTACAACCAGCCCTCCCACGCATCCGGCGCGGTGCGCCACGAGGGCAAGCGGACCGCCGGTGACGGGATGACGGACAACCTCGCGGTCGACCTGGCGCGCATCGAGCCGGCCATCGACCGCGTGGTCCTGGCGGCCTCCGCGGACGGCGGCACGTTCGGCCGGGTGACCGGGCTGTACGTACGGATCACGGACGCGGCGAACGGCCGGGAGATCGCGCGCTTCGACAGCGCGGACGCGACGGTCGAGACCGCGTTCATTCTCGGGGAGCTCTACCGGCGCCAGGGCGCCTGGAAATTCCGCGCCGTCGGCCAGGGATACGGCACCGGTCTCGAAGGGCTCGCGACCGACTTCGGAATTTCCGTCGATGAACCACAGCAGACACAGCAGCCTCAGCAGACACAGCCGTATCACCAACCCCAAACGCCTCAACAGCCTCAGAGCGCAACGCGGGTTGACCACCGGCCGTCTGCCCCGCCAGCACCGCCGATGGCGCCGTCGGCGCCTCCCGCACCCCCTCTCACCGCGCCCGTCCGCCTGTCCAAGGTGACACTCACCAAGGACGCGCCCTCGGTCTCCCTCGCCAAACAGGGCGGTACTTCGGGAGCGCTTCGCGTCAATCTCAACTGGGAAGTGCGCAAACAGTTCAAGGGCTGGGGAAGCAAACTCGGCCGAGCGGTCGCCAACCACTCGGACCTCGATCTTGATCTCTGCGCTCTCTACGAACTGACCGACGGCCGCAAGGGAGTCGTGCAGGCGTTGGGGAACGCGTTCGGCGCACTCCAGCACCCTCCCTATATCCATCTCGACGGAGACGACCGCACAGGCGCCATCGCCACCGGCGAAAACCTCACCGTCAACCTCGACCACAAGAACAAGCTGCGGCGGGTCCTGATCTTCGTCACGATCTATGAAGGCGCCCGGAGTTTCGCCGACCTCCATGCGACTGTCACTCTCCAGCCCCAGCACGGCGCGCCGATCGACTTCTCGCTCGACGAATGCACCGTCCCGTCCACCGTCTGCGCACTGGCGCTCCTCACCAACAACGGGGGAGATTTCATGGTGCAGCGCGAGGCCCGCTATCTCGTCCCCGAGCGCGGAGTGAGCCCGCAGCGCACCATCGACTACGCATACGGGTGGGGCATGAACTGGACGCCCGGCCGTAAATGACCCCCTGGCGGTCCGGCCGGCCCTGCGGCCATCGGCCCACCGCGGGCTCCGCTCACCGGTCCGGCGCGGCCTCGGGACGGGCGTACGTACGCCCCTTCCAGGCCGCGCCACGGCCCCGGTGGTGCTGCACCGCCGAATCGACCGTCATCAGCAGATAGAGCACAGCGGTGAACGGCAGCAACGGCGCCTGCCACAGCGACTGCCGGTAGTAGCCCAGCATCGGCAGATACGTCCCGGCCATCACCGCCCACGCCGCGCCGCCCGCCCATGCCGTCACCGGGTCACCGGTCAGCAGCCCGGTGACGAGCGCGACCGGCGGCACGAGATAGACCAGCGCGAGCCCCAGCACCGTCCCCAGCAACAGCGCCGGACTGTGCCGCAACTGGGCGTACGCGCTCCGCGACACCATCCGCCACAGATCCGCCAGCCGCGGATACGGCCGCACGCTGTCCACCCGCTCGGCGAGCCCCAGCCAGATCCGCCCGCCGCTGCGCTGTACCGCCCGCGCCAGCGACACGTCGTCGATCACCGCCTGCCGGATCGACTCCGGCACCCGCGCCCGCTCCGCCGCCCCGGTCCGCAGCAGCACGCAGCCACCGGCTGCCGCGGCCGTCCGCGCACCCGCCCGGTTCACCCACCGGAACGGATAGAGCTGCGAGAAGAAGTACACGAAGGCTGGTACGACCAGCCGCTCCCAGACACTCGACACCCGCAGCCTGGCCATCTGCGAGACCAGGTCGAAGCCGCCCGACACGGCAGCGGCGACCAGCTCCCGCAGACTGTCCGGCTCATGCGCGATGTCGGCGTCCGTCAGCAGCAGATACTCCGGCTCCCTGGTCCGGGCCAGGGACATCCCGTGCCGGACCGCCCAGAGCTTGCCCGTCCAGCCCGGCTCGGGCTCACCCGGCGAAACCACCGTCACCGGCAGTCCTCCGTACCTCACGGACAGCGCACGCCCCACGTCCCCGGTCCCGTCCTTGCTGCAGTCGTCGACGAGGAAGATCTCCGCTCTCCCCGGATAGTCCTGCGCCAGCAGCGACGGCAGACTCACCGGCAGCAATTCGGCCTCGTCACGTGCGGGCACCACGATCGCGACGGACGGCCATCGATCGGGGGCCTCCCGGCGGGGCAGCCGCTGGGCGGTCCGCCAGAAGAACCCCTGTCCCAGCAGCAGCCACACCCATGCGGCCAGCGAACCCACGGCGATCCAGGCAACGGCGCTCATTCGCCGCAGTCTGCCCCACCGGGACGGAACCGCAAGGGCGGTCGACTATGGTGACCGGGTGAAGATCGCGCTCATGGACTCAGGAATCGGCCTGCTCGCGGCAGCGGCCGTGGTACGCCGACTGAGGCCCGACGCCGATCTGGTGCTCTCCTCGGACGCCCCCGAAGGCATGCCCTGGGGACCGCGCACGCCGGAGTACGTGACCGCCCACGCGCTCGACGTGGCCCGCGCGGCCGCCGACCATCGGCCGGACGCACTGATCGTCGCCTGCAACACGGCCTCCGTGCACGCCCTGCCGGCGCTCCGCGCCGAGCTCGAACCCACGCTGCCGGTCATCGGCACCGTCCCCGCCATCAAGCCATCCGTGGCCGGTGGCGGCCCCGTCGCGATCTGGGCCACGCCCGCCACCACGGGCAGCCCGTACCAGCGCGGACTCATCGGCGAATTCGCCCGCTCCGTCGATGTCACCGAGGTCCCCTGCCCGGGCCTGGCCGACGCCGTGCAGAACGCTGACGAGACCGCGATCGACCTGGCCATCGCCGCAGCCGCCGCTCGCACCCCGCGCGATGTCCGGGCCGTCGTCCTGGGCTGCACCCACTACGAACTGGTCGCCGAACGCATCCGTGCCGCCGTGCGGCAGCCGGGTCTGCCGCACGTCGCGCTGCACGGTTCCGCCGGTGCCGTCGCCGCCCAGGCGTTGCGCCGGATCGGGGCCGAACCCGCTCCGTCGGCCGAACCGTCCGGCGGTCTCGCCGTGCTTCTCGGCGGCCGGCCCGCCGACCTGCCGACGGCCGCTCTGGCCTACGCCGAAGGGCAGCTGCTGGGGGCCGTCAGCCCGGCCCGCTGACCCGGCGGAGGCTGTTCGACCCATCCCCGGCGTGCGGAATCTTAAGTACGCTGCTTGACATGAGGGACCACCTCCGAAATCCCCGACACACGGGAGCCGACCCCCACTCCGCCGTCTGGATCGGCCGGGCCACCAACCGGGCCCAGTGGGTACTCGCGGCCGCGGGCGCGGCCTGTCTGGCACTGGGCATCCAGCTGGCCGTCACGTCCAACTGGTCCTCTGGGATCGCCCCGCTGCTGATGTCCGTGATCGGCTGTGTCGCCGCCGGACTGCTCATGCTGTTCGGCACCCTCGCCTTCGTGAACGTCGCCGTCCGGATCGACGGGGACGCCCTGGAGGTGCGCTGCGGCCACATGGGCCTGCCGCGCCGCCGGATTCTGCTCACCCATGTGGTGGGCGCGGAGTTCGCACCCGAGGTCACCCCGCGCCAGTGGGGCGGCTGGGGCTACCGCTGGCGCCCCGAGCAGGGCACGGCCGTGGTGGTCCGCAGGGGCGAGGGCTTGGTGCTCCGGCTCGGTGACGGCAGGACGTTCACCATCACGGTCGACGACGCGGAGGCGGGCGTACGGTTCATCCGCGAACGCCTGCACCTGCCGGCGACCGGAGCGACGGCCGGAGCCTGACACCGGGACGGCAGGGAACCGGATCTGTGCGGGAAAGCGACGGAACGATCCGGTACGAAGGGTTCCAGCAAGCGGGCGGGGCTGCCGGACCCACAGCTGACCACCGTAGACTCCGCCGGGTGAGCGCCACCATCACCCCAGTCGAAGCCGCGCAGCCGGCCTCAGCCCCCGTTTCCCGGAAGCGGCGCCTGGTACGGCCCGCCGCCGCCCTGATCGCGGGTGTACTGCTGTATCTGAGCTTCCCGCCGCGCCCTCTGTGGTGGCTGGTTCTGCCCGGTTTCGCCCTGCTCGGCTGGGTGCTGCACCGACGACGGCTCCGCGCCGGGTTCGGGCTCGGCCTCCTCGCCGGGCTGGGCTTCATGCTGCCGCTGCTGCACTGGACCGGCGAGGAGGTCGGACCGGTGCCGTGGCTGGCCCTCGCCGCCGCCGAGGCGCTGTTCATCGCGGTCGGCTGCATCGGGATCGCCGCCGTCAGCCGCCTCACCTGGTGGCCGGTGTGGGCCGCCGCGGTCTGGGCACTCGACGAGGCGGTCCGGGCCAGGGTGCCGTTCGGCGGCTTCCCATGGGGGAAGATCGCGTTCGGACAGGCGGACAGCGTGTTCCTGCCGCTCGCGGCCGTGGGGGGCACGCCGCTGCTCTCCTTCGCGGTGGTGCTGTGCGGCTTCGGTCTCTGCGAAGCGGTACGCCAGTTCCGCGCCTACCGCCGTACGGGCACGCTGCCGCGGGCGGCCGTCGCCGCCGCTGCCGCGACCGTCCTCGTACCCGTCGCCGGTGCGATCGCCGCGCTGCCCCTGGTCGACGACTCGGCGGAGGACGGCACCGCGACCGTCGCCGCGATCCAGGGCAATGTGCCGCGGCTCGGACTCGACTTCAACTCCCAGCGCCGTGCCGTCCTGGACAACCATGTGCGCCGCACGGAACAGCTCGCCCAGGAGGTGAAGGAGGGCAAGGTCCCGCAGCCGGACTTCGTCCTGTGGCCCGAGAACTCCTCCGACCTCGACCCGTACCGGAACGCCGACGCCCGGATCGTGATCGACGACGCGGTGAAGGCGATCGGCGTGCCCACCGTGATCGGGGCGGTGGTCGAGCCCGACAGCGGGAACCTGCGCAACACCCTCATCCAGTGGGATCCGAAGAAGGGCCCGGTCGACACGTACGACAAGCGCCACATCCAGCCGTTCGGCGAGTACATGCCGATGCGCTCCGTCGCACGGATCTTCAGCTCCGACGTGGACCGGGTGCAGCGCGACTTCGGCCCCGGGAAGAAGGTCGGGGTCTTCGACCTGGCGGGGACGAACGTGGGGCTCGTGACCTGCTACGAGGCCGCGTTCGACGACGCCGTACGGGACACCGTCATGCACGGCGGCCAGCTGATCGCCGTACCCAGCAACAACGCCACGTTCGGCCGCAGCGAGATGACCTACCAGCAGCTGGCCATGTCCAGGGTGCGGGCGGTCGAGCACAGCAGGTCGGTCGTCGTCCCCGTCACCAGCGGGGTCAGCGCCGTCATCCGCCCGGACGGGAAGATCGTCGAGAAGACGAAGCTGTTCACCCCGGACGCGCTCGTGGACGAGGCGCCGCTGAGGTCCTCGCTGACGCCCGCGACCCGGATGGGCACGCTCCCCGAAGGAGTGCTCGTGCTGATCGCCGTGGCCGGGCTCGGCCTGGTCACCGTCCGTTCGGTACGGAGCCGGCGCAGTCGGTGACTCCCCGTTGCGCCACGTAGGGTCGGACCATGGCTACTCCTGATTTCATCCGCGAGATCCGCGCCACCGCGGGCCAACAGCTGCTCCTGCTGCCGGGAGTCACCGCCATCGTCTTCGACGACGAGGGCAGAGTGCTGCTCGGACGCCGTTCCGACACCGGTAAGTGGTCGGTCATCGGCGGCATCTGCGAGCCGGGCGAGCAGCCGGCGATGACCGCGGAGCGCGAGGTGTACGAAGAGACCGCCGTGCACTGCGTGGCGGAGCGGGTGGTGCTCACCCAGGCCCTGGAGCCCGTGCAGTACGCGAACGGCGACCGCTGCCAGTACCTCGACGTCACCTTCCGCTGCCGGGCGACCGGCGGCGAGGCGCGCGTCAACGACGACGAGTCGCTGGAGGTGGGCTGGTTCCCGGTGGACGCGCTGCCGCCGCTGAACGAGTTCGCGCTCTTCAGGATCAAGCAGTCCATGACCGACGGACCCACCTGGTTCGAACCCACCGCCCGGCAGTGAACACGGTTGTCCGCCGGACGGGCCCGGTCTCCAGGCCCGCCCGGCGGACAACGTTCCGACTCAGACGGTACGGGCGTCGGCCTTCAGCGCCCCGGAGGCGTCCGGGGCGGCCGTGGAGCCCTCGATGTCCGTGAGATCCCGGTGCCTGGTCTCCTTGGCACACCCGACCGCGAGCAGCGTGATGAGCACGGCGGCGATGACGTACAGCGAGATGGGTACCGAGCTGTCGAAGTCCGCGAGCAGCGCGGTGGCGATGAGCGGCGCCGGAGCACCGGCCGCGACCGACGCGAACTGCGCGCCGATCGAAGCGCCCGAGTACCGCATCCGGGTCGCGAACATCTCCGAGAAGAAGGCTGCCTGCGGTGCGTACATCGCCCCGTGGAAGACGAGCCCGACGGTGACGGCGAGCAGCACACTTCCGAAGTTCCGCGTGTCGATCAGCGCGAAGAACGGGAAGGTCCACAGCCCGACACCGATCGCGCCGACCAGATAGACCGGCTTGCGCCCGACCCGGTCCGACAGCGCGCCCCACATCGGAATGACCGCAAAGTGGACGGCCGAGGCGATGAGCACCGCGTTGAGCGCCGTCTGCTTGCTCAGATCCGCTGCCGTGGTCGCGTAGACGAGCACGAACGCCGTGATCACGTAGTAGCTGATGTTCTCCGCCATCCTGGCACCCATGGCGATCAGCACATCGCGCCAGTGATGCCGCAACACGGCGACGAGCGGCATCTTCTCCGTCGCCCCGGCAGCGGACCTGCGCTCCTCGGCCTGCGCCAGCGCGGCCTTGAAGACCGGTGATTCATCGACGGAGAGACGAATCCACAGACCGATGATCACCAGGACACCGGAGAGCAGGAAGGGGATTCGCCAGCCCCAGGCCCCGAAGGCGGATTCCGACATCAGCGCGGTGAGCGCGGACAGCACCCCGGTGGCGAGCAACTGCCCGGCCGGCGCCCCCGTCTGAGGCCAGGAGGCCCAGAAACCGCGCCGCTCGGCGTCCCCGTGCTCCGAGACCAGCAGCACGGCCCCGCCCCACTCGCCCCCGAGCGCGAAGCCCTGCACCAGCCGCAGGATGGTGAGCAGTACGGGGGCGGCGGCCCCGACCGTGGCGTGCGTCGGCAGCAGCCCGATCGCGAACGTCGCCCCGCCCATCATCAGCAGACTGAGCACCAGCAGTTTCTTGCGGCCGAGCCGGTCGCCGTAGTGCCCGAACACCAGGGCACCCAGAGGGCGGGCGGCGAAGCCGACCGCGTAGGTGAGGAAGGACAGGAGCGTTCCGACGAGCGGGTCGGACTCGGGGAAGAACAGCTTGTTGAAGACCAGCGCGGCGGCTGACCCGTACAGGAAGAAGTCGTACCACTCGATGGTGGTGCCGATGAGACTTGCGGTGACGATGCGTTTGAGCGAGCGGGTGGTAGGCGGGGCGGATGCCGAGGCAGCCATGAACACCACTTCCGGGCGGTTGGCGGGGACGGTTTCGTGTCGCCACACCGTAGGAATGGGCAGGTCAGAGGCACATGTGGCGGGACACCATAGTTCTCGGGCCGGGTGTGCGCGGGGCCACTATGACAGGCACGTCGAGACTGCTTCGAGGACCGTATTGAAGGCCGGCAGGCGCCTGTCAGGATTGCGCTATTAGGCATGGTTTATTGCCCTGGTGCTGACTCCCGTGCTGGTTTGGTGCTGACCTGAAACCGTATGTCAGCACCCCTGATCACCTGTCCCGTGCTGACTTGGTGCTGACTTGGTGCTGACTACGCAGCGTTGAACTTCGGCATTCGGGGCGGATCGGGCGGGTAGTGTTCTCCCCTTCCGCGCGCCTGCGGTCGTCGGCTCGGAGCCGAGGACGTCCAACAGCGAGACATGCTGTACGAGGTGTCCGTCACCGCCGTCCAGGAGGGTCACCGCATTGTCGAGGACGGTGAACCGGCCGTGGTCCACGGTGATCCGGCGCGGTGCCTCGGTCAGCACCAACACAGTTCCGTCCGCACGGATGTGGAGGTCATGATGGGCGGACACGTCTGCCTGCCACAGCAGTGTCGAATCCCGGTCGAGCCTGAGGAGTGCTCGCAGTGGGACCTGGGCGAACAGGCCGCCGTCCGGGGTGACTTCGACGTGGTTCCAGCCGCGCAGAAAGCTCGGCGGGTCCTCCTCTGCAGGAGGTTGCCCGGCGTTGTGGCTCCACAAGTGGACCTCTGCGCCGGACCGGTCGATCAGCCGTGCGTAGGGCTTGGGATACGAGGAAGCGGGGGAGTAGACGAAGTGGTCGACGGCGCAGGCTGCTTCGGACGCATGTGTACCAGGGCTGCGGGCGGGCAAGGGATGCTCCTTACGGCAAGGATTCGGCACGGCACACGTTGCTTCGGCACTGCGCGTGCTACTGGGGGTTGTCGGTATTGCCGGCGCCGTAGTCGGGCACCGCGGCTGCCAGGACGTCCTCGGTGACCTTCCAAAGTTCCGGGAGGTACTCCCGGGTTGCCTGACCGCGTCGCCGCAGGTCCTTGCTGTCGCGGATGCCCAGGTCGGCCAAGAGGTCGGAGAAGGCGGGGGTGAGTTCCTCGTGCAGGGCAGGGGCGTCGGCGGCGAGGATCTTATGGCAGCGGGCGAACGTGGCCACCAGCCAGAACACGATTTCGCGGTGGTCCCCGCGCTGTACCAGTTCGCGGCTCGCGTCGATCGAGATCGGCCGAGCAGCCGGCGTGATGTCGGAGCTGAAGAAGAAGGGGGTCCGGGCCACTTCCGCGGTGGCGTCGAAGGTGATCGCGAGCCGGTCGATGTGATGGGCAGCGCGCCGGCCGGTCAGTTCCTCGCAACCCAGTTGGCGCAGGACGGCCGGGTAGTGGTCCGCCAGGTCCAGCTCCGTGAGCAGCTGCCTGGTCCGCAGGTACCGCAGTCGTACGGTCGGGTTGCGCAGCGCGGCGACGAGCAGGAGGTGGGTGGTGATCCCGGTGGGAAACAGCCAGTTGGTCACCTGGTCATACCAGGGTTCACGGTCGTCCAGAGTCGCCAGCGCGTTGTCGATCTTGCCTCGGAGTCCGGCGCACCGGCGCCGTACCTGATCCGGTTCCGCGAACCGTGCGGCGACCTCTTGATGGAGCCGACGCAGTTCGCCGGTTGGATCGTCCAGGATCAGGCCGCGGTTGAGGCCGTGCGCGAGATGGTGGTTCTCCAGGGCCCGGTCGATGGGAGTGATCGCTTCGTGGGCCAGGTAGGTGACCTCCAGCAGCGCGCCGTTGTGTAGGAACTTCCCCAGCTTGAGCCCTGAGGGCGGCTGCCTGGTAACCAGCATGATGTCCACGTCGGTGCCGACGGGCAGTTCACTGTCACCCGACAGGGCCGTGGTGGATCCGCTGAGGTAGGCACCGAGGTATCCCTCGGTGGTGCGGCCCACCTGGTGCACCCAGTCCCGTGCGGCAGCACGGGCTTCGTCGATATTCATTGCTGCCTTACTTGCTTGGGGTCGGTCGGTGTAGATGCGTGCTACACGCCACGGCCGGAGCATTTGCGCAGGGCGTACTCCAGCGACGCGACCCAGAGGAGTGTCTGCTCAGGCCGTCGCCGGGCACTGTCACGTTGTTGGGTGTTTGGGTGTCTGACGGCTTGTCGGGGTGTGGTGGTGCCGGGTTCCGGGCCTGTGGTCAGGCCGTGGTGGGTCGGCTGGCAGCGCCGGTGACCTGGTCCCAGATGGTGAAGCGGACGGTCATCTCGGCTCGGTAGTGATGTGCGGTCATCAGGTGGCGGTGAGGCCGGAAGTGAGGCGAGATGCCGCTGAACGCGGACAGGAACCTTTGGGCCCCGCCCACGCTGCGGAAGCCCTTCCACGAAGGGCATGACCTCGCGGTGGGCGGCGGCGTAGGAGCGGAGCTTGTCCGTGACGACCACCCGCGGCACCGCCCGGGTCTTCTTCAACAGGCGGCGGAAGAAACGCCTGGCCGCGGCCTTGTCCCGCCGGTTCTGCATCAGGATGTCCAGCACGTTCCCGTCCTGGTCGACGGCCCGCCACAGATACTTCAGCTCACCGTTGATCCTGATGAAGACCTCGTCCAAGTGCCATTTATCCCCCGGCGGTGGCCGGCGGCGGCGCAGTCCGTCGGCGTAGGCCTGCCCGAACTTCACACACCAGCGGCGAACGGTCTCATACGAGACGATCACGCCGCGCTGGAGTATCAGCTCCTCCACCTCACGGAAGCTGAGCGGGAAACGGAAATACAACCACACGCAATGGGAGATCACCTCGACCGGGTACCGGTGCCCCCTGTATGACGGCGTGCCTTTCACGGACGACCCCCTCCACCATGACCAACCCGAAGACCATCTCACCCGGTCAACCAACGTGACAGTGCCGGCCCGCCGGATCACCGGGCGGGCGCCCGGCCCTCGACTGCTCGACCGACTTGAGCTGGCTACGGGCAACCCCCTGTACGTACGCGAGATCATGGACGCTCTCACGCGTGCGGGGGCGCTGGGGAACAACGAGGAGGAGACCGAACTCGGACCTGCGACCCCGGCCCGGTCCGGAACCGACGGAGGGTGGGCCGAGGTCGAGCAGATGTCGCTGTCGGAGGCGATCGCCGACCGGCTGGCCTTCCTCACCGCCGACACCCGCGACATGCTTCGCACCGCTGCCCTGCTCGGTCCCGCTTTCGGGATCACCGACCTCACGCTGCTGCTCGGCCTCCCGGCGATGGCATTGGCCGCACCTGTGCATGAGGCTGTGGCCGCCGGCGTGCTCGAACCGGCCGACGGGAACCGGCTGCGCTTCCGGCACGGCCTGATCAAGCAGGTGCTCTACCAATCCGTGCCCGCCGCGTTGCGTATAGCTATACACCGGGACGCAGCCCAGACGCTGATCGCTCAGCGGACTTCGGTGGAACGCGTCGCCGAGCTGCTGCTCTCGGCAGCCGATGCCGCGGATGGTTGGGAGGTGGACTGGCTGGTGGACAATGCCGCAACTCTTATCCGCCGCGCTCCCGAGGCCGCGACGTCCCTCCTCAAACGCGCCGTGGCGCACACCTCCGACGACGACGTACGCGTCGTGGAATTGCTGGACCACCTCGCCTCGGCGGCCTTCCTCGTCAGCGACTACGAGCAGGCCGTTCCCGTCGCACAACGGGTTCTGGCCCGCCACCGCGCCCCGGAGCGGAGGGGACGGACGGCCTGGATTCTGGCCTACGCCCTGCTGCGCACCGATCGGGCGGAGGAGTCGATCACCACCGTCGAGAAGGTGATGGCGGACCTGGAACCGGACACGCCGTGGCATGCGCGCCTGCGTGTCTTCGCCGCCATGGCCCTGCTGCATCTGGGCCGAGACGATGAAGCCGCCGCGCAAGCCGCTGCCGTCCTCACCACCGGCACAAGTCTGACCGACGCCATGTCGTCCGGCTACGCCCGGCACACGCTGGCGATGACGCACTGGGCCCGTCAAGACCCCGAGAGTGCCCTCGACCACGGCACACGTGGCATAGCTCTGACCGGCTCTGACCCCGAGTTGAGCGATCTGCTCCTGTTGATGCAGGGCAACCAGGTCTCCGTGCTGCTCATCATGGACCGGTTGACACAGTGCCAGGAGGTCCTCGCCGACACGCACGGTCTGGCGGAGCGGACGGGTTCCTTCCGCCTCGGCATGTTCGTGGCGATGGCCGGTGAACTCGCCTTCCACACCGGACGCTGGGACGACGCACTCACCGCATTCGACACGCTGTCCGACTACCACCCGACGTGGGCTCACTCGCTCCCGGCCGTCGTGCACGGCATCGCCGCCGTCATCGCCGCACACCGCGACGAACAGACGACAGCACGCCGGCATCTGCGCGTGCTGGAGGAGCTGCCCGACGGTCCGTACAAAACGCGCAACCTCGCATACGACTTTCGCGCGCGCCATGATCGCCGAGCGGTCGAACGACCTCGCCTCTGCCCTCGGCGGACTCCAGGACGTTCTCGACCCTTCCTTCGATGTGATGGACGAACGGGCAGGGGTGCTTCCTCTGCTCGTACGACTCGCTCTCGCGGCAGGTGACCGCGAGGTCGCCGATCGGGCCGCTGCCTGCGCCGAGGAGGAAGAGGCGAAAAGCCGGTTGCCGCGTGGCACGGCCGCCCGCATGTGGTGCCACGGACTGCTGCGTTCCGACCCGGCGCTGCTGCTCGTCGCAGCCGACTACTACCGCAGGGTCGGTCGTCCGGCCGAGATGGCTCAGGCACTCGAGGACGCCGCGGACCTGTTGGCTGCGGCAGGACAGACTGGCCCGGCCCGGGAAGCGCTGAACGACGCGATGCTGACCTACACCGCTCTCGGCGCCGTGTGGGACTCTCGCCGTGCCGCGGCCCGTTTGCGTGCCCGCGGTGTGCGGCTCGGGGTGCGCGGTGCACGGGGACGCCCCCGCACGGGTTGGAAAGCACTGACCGACACGGAGCTGAAGATCGCGGAACTGGTCGCCGAGGGCTTGTCCAACCCCGACATCGCCGACGCCTTCATCATGTCCCGACGCACCGTCGAAACCCACGTCTCCCACATTCTGGCCAAACTGGGAGTCAAATCACGACGCGAGGTGGCAGGGGTGGCCGAAGCGCACCGCTCCTGACCTCGCCCCCCAGCAGCGAGGACCGTCCAGCGTCCGTATCGACCGCAACCAGCTTTTCGGAGTCCTCGCCGACACTTTTTGCGCGAGTCCGGGTTCGGGGGTGACGAACCGCCACCCGCGGGGGCGCAGCTCACGTATCGACGGGGACCGGAGTTGGAACATCCCGAAGTGGTTCAACGTCACTCCACACCCGACGCGGCAAGAGCGGCGCTGCTCGGGAGTGAGTTGTCGCGGTGGCCCTTGGCGTTGGAGACCCGTACGCCGAGCTCCAGGGTCACCGGTTCCGCCGCTTCGTCGACGGCGTTTTCGTCACAGTGTCCGCGTGGCACGCCCGGTCCGTGCCCTCCCGTTCTACCTGCCTGGCGAGAGCCATGAGACTCCGCTGGAACGCATGCTGCGCCTTGCTCGGCCCCCTTCGCCGCGCGCGTGGTTGTCGCGGCGGGAGACTGCGCCTGGGCGGGCTGCATACTCAGCCGGATCAGCGGGAGGTGGGGGAGCGGCGTCGTTCGTGTTCTCCGTGCCTGAGAGGGTGTCGATGATGTCGCGGATGCCGGGTCGGTCTGCAGGGTTCTTGGCCAGGAGGGGGCGACCAGCTGGTCGCCGTCGACCGGAATGTCGACGCGCGTCGAGCGCAGGCGTGGTGGCACGTCTTCCAGATATCGGCGCATCAGGGCCCATGCCTGCTCGGTGGCGGGGAATGGCAGGCGGCCGGTCAGCGGCGTACAGCACGCATCCGAAGACGTACAGATCACATCGGGCATCGACGTTCTCTCCGCGGCATTGCTCAGGTGCGATGTAGGGGGAGTGCCGAACGGTTGGCCGGTGAGGGTCAGGCCGGCGGTGACCTCTGCGGTACGGGCGATGCCGAAGTCACAGATCTTCAGCCGGCCGTCGGTAAGCAGGAAGAGGATGGCCGGCTTGAGATCGCGGTGTATCACCTGCTGGGCATGCGCGGCGTCGAGCGCAATTGCGGCTTGCGCCGCGATCCTGAGGGCCTCTGACACGGCAAGGCCGTTGAGTGTCCGCGTCAGGATGCTCTCAAGGTCCGCGCCCTCCAGCAGTTCTATTGGAGAGGGCCGGAGCCTCTAGGAAGACGAGCAGCCGAACGCACAAGAGAGGCGCTGACGTGCGGAAACGTGACCGATGTGCCCGCGTCGGGGAATCACTTGGGCCAGTCCTCGGCATGATCGGTCGGGCGAGGCCGGGGCGAGGGAGCAGGGCGGCTGTCACAAACCGGGCTGTCGTCCGGTCCTAGGGGATGACTGAACGGTGTGACCCATCACGCCGTCGATGTCTTCGGTTAACGCTCTTCAAGAGGAGAACAACATGAGCCGGGTCAACATCGCACGCCCCGATGCACCAGGGTTTGACGAATTGGTACCGTCGCGCTACGCGCTGAAGGTCGGCGACATCGACGTGATGGTGATCAGCGACGGGGTGCTGCCCATTCCCGCCGTGACGATGGCCACCAACGCCGCCAAGGCCGACCTGGCGGCCTGGCTCCAAGACATGTTCCTGCCACCGGAGACGCTCGACTGGCCACTGAATGTGGCCGTGGTGCGCAGCGGTGGCCGGACCATTCTCATCGATTCCGGGCTGGGGACAGAGTTTCCGGGCTTCCCGCGGGCCGGGCAGTTGGCCATGCGACTGGACGCCGCCGGGATCGATCCCGCATCCGTGACCGACGTGGTGCTCACCCACTTGCACATGGACCACATCGGCGGGCTGCTCGTCGACGGGCTGAGGGGCCGGCTGCGCCCGGACCTGCGGGTCCACCTGGCGTCCGCCGAGGCCGAGTTCTGGGAAGCGCCTGATTTCTCCCGCACCGCCATGCCGACACCGGTGCCGGACGTGCTTCGAACGACCGCCTCGCGGTTCCTGGACGTGTACCGCAGCCAGTTGCGGCCGTTCGAGACGGAGTACGAGGTGGCGCCAGGAGTCATGGTCTGTCGCACCGGCGGTCACACCCCCGGCCACAGCATCGTCCGTCTGGAGTCCGGCGGCGAACGGCTGATGTTTGCCGGTGATGCCGTGTTCCAGCCCGGGTTCGAATGCCCCGATTGGCACAACGGCTTCGACCACGACCCCGAGGAATCAGCCCGCGTCCGGATCCGTCTCTTGAAGGAGCTGGCGGCGAGCGGCGAGCAACTGGTGGCCACTCACCTGCCGTTCCCGTCCATCTGTCACGTGGCGGTCGCCGGCAACGCCTTCCGTTTCGTACCGGTCGTCTGGGACTACTGACTGCACTTCGGCGGGGGCCGACGCGAGAGCAGCGCGTGAGAGGCAGCCCTGATATGTAGCCCTGGTTGTCAAGTGAACAGGGTGGAGCGGTGCCCACTAGCCATGGCTGTGGGCATCGCTTCGGGACCGGAAGATTCTGTCGGCGCTGATCTGCGACGTCTCAGTCCGATGCCGCATTGGTTTCCGGAGTCGCCCTCACCACCGCCCCGCCCGTGACAGCCGCGTCGTCGACAGCCACCGTCACGGTGACCCCCGACCCCTCGTACCAGCAGCAGAAGTTCGGAAGGCCCCCGAGGGCACCACCCGCGACGACACCGACTGGTGGAGCGCCGACGACCCGGCGGACTGGAACCCGAACGCCGACGCGACGCAGCGCTGGTGGGTCGACCGGATCAAGGACGACATCGACCACTGGGAGACGTTCAGCAACTCACCGCCGTACTTCATGACGGAGAGCGGGTACGTCTCCGGGGGCTTCGACGCGACCGAGGACCAGCTCAAGGCCGAATCGGTCGACGACTTCGCCGCGTACGTCGCAGGCGCCACGAAGCATCTGGAGAAGGCGGAGGGCATCGAGGTCGACACCGTCGACCCGTTCAACGAGCCCAACACCGGTTACTGGAAAACCACGTTGGGCGCCGACGGCGAGCCGAACGGCGGCCGTCAGGAAGGCGCGCACATAGGCCCCGAGCTTCAGCAGAAGGTCATACGCGCCCTCGCACCCGCGCTGAAGAAGGCGAAGACCGGTGCGGAGATCTCGGCCATGGACGAGACCAACCCGGGCATCTTCTCGACGAACTGGAACAGCTACCCGGCCGACGTGAAGAACCTCGTCGGGCAGATGAACGTCCACACGTACGGAACGGGCGGCCGCACCACCGTCCGCGACCTCGCCAAGGCGGCCGACAAGCCGCTGTGGATGAGCGAGGTCGAGGGCGACTGGGGCGACGGACAGTCCTTCACCGACATGCGGCCCGGCCTCGGCCTCGCCCAGCAGATGGTGGACGATCTGCGCGAACTGGAGCCCACCGCCTGGGTGTTCTGGCAACCGGTCGAGGACTACGACAACATGAAGCCCGGCGGCGAGTCCGCCAAGGGTGGCAACTGGGGCAGCATCCAGGTCCTGTTCAGCTGCACCTCCAAGGACACCCTTGCCAGCTGCCCGGTCCACACGAACACGAAGTTCGACACCGGCCGCAACTTCACGCACTACATCAAGCCGGGCGACCGGCTGATCAAGACGGACGAAACCTCCAGCGCCGCCGCCGTCGCGCAGTCCGGCAAGGGCGCCACCGTCGTCCATGTCAACCGCACCACGGACGCCCGCACCGTGACGCTGGACCTGTCGAAGTTCGCCCGGATCGATCGGGACGCCACGGTCACACCCGTCGTGACCAGCGCCGCCGGCAAGCTGGAACGGCACCAAGCCGTTCCGGTCGGTGACAAGAAGGCCACCTTCACGGTGCCCGCGCAGTCGGTGACCTCGTTCGTCGTCGACGGAGTGTCCGGTGCGGCGAAGGACGCGGCGACCCTGCGCCGGGGCCACACCTACGAGCTGACCGGCGTGCAGAGCGGCAAGGGCCTGACCGTCGCCGACGACGGCAGCGAGCTCGTCATCAAGGCCGGAGCCTTCGCCGAGGACCGGCAGCTCCAGCAGATCAGCGGCGACGCCGCGGACAATCGCAAGCGGTACGTGTTCACCAGCGCGGCGAGCGGCAAGCGTCTTGCCGTACGCAACGGCGCACCGGTCGTCGAACCCGACACCGGCCGGCGCGACGCGGCCACCCGGTGGATCATGTCGACGACCGGCGACGGCACCTGGACGCTCGTCAACAGCGGGACCGGCAAGCTCCTGGAAGTCGGGGGCCAGGCCACGAACGACGGCGCCGCCGTCACCACCTGGCAGCCCAACTCCGGGGCGAACCAGCTGTGGAAAGTCACCGACGTGACTCCGTAGACGTACTGGGCCCCACGGTGATCCGCCGTGGGGCCCAAGTTCTGCCACGCCCTGGGCAAGGCCTGTCAGTGGTGGCGTCTACGCTCTCCTCCATGCGATTCCCCAGAACTATGATCGGCGTGTCCGCGGTGGCCCTGCTCAGCGCGGGCTGCAGCTCCGCCGAAACCGCCCAGGGCGGTGCCGCGGCCGATGCGGCGAAGGCCCTCCCGGTGGCCGTCACCGGTGCACAGCCGGACGTGCACATGCGCGGCGGCGACGCCCTCCGGGTCACCCCGGCCCCCGAGGCCGGCGCTCCCCTTGCGCAGAAGGTGGAGCACGCGCTGCGCGAGGACGTGCTCAGCATCGCCAAGGTCGCCGGTGAGACCAGCGCCAAGTGCCCTGCGGGCGTGACCCGGAAGGCGGGCGCGGTCAGCCAGTGCGTGGTGACGTACGCGGGGGCCGAGATACCCTACGAGGTCAAGATCAGCGACAGCTACACAGCGGGCAGCAGCTTCATCTCGTACACCAAGGAGCCCAAGAAGGGCCTGCTGGTCGACAAGCTCGTCTACCAGATGATCAACGAGAGCTACGGCTCCGAGTCCGGGCGCACCGACGCGAGCAAGCTTGCCTGCGACAAGCTCCCCGCGGCGAAGGCATTCGACTTCGGAGCCGACACCGGCTACAAGTGCCAGTACTGGGGCGAGCACGCCGACAACGGCGAGCCCGGTTTCCGGACCGTGCAGGTCGGGATCGGCCGCAAGGGCTACAGCTACAGTTTCGAGGAAGTCGAGTAGCCGCTGCCGGGGTGGAGCAGGCCCTGCTGCTCGTAGTACCGCAGTGCCCTGATGGTGGTGCCGATTCAGGCGGAGAATGACCTCATGGATCGCTTGCTGCATCTCGACCGCGCGCTCGATGAGCTGGACCCGCCCCGATGGGCGGCTCCGGACGCCGACGCGACTCACCTGGTCCGCAAGGTTCATGAGTTGCGGTGCACGCCGCTGGGTCAACTCCGCCCGGCGGATCTGCGCACGCTGGTCAGCCAGCAGGTGTCCCTGCCGCACGTCCTCCCACTCGCGGTGCGCTTGCTGCTCGAGGACCCACTGCTGGAGGCGTACTTCTACGAGGGGGACCTGCTGCTCGCGGCCGTCGAAGCCCCGGGCTCGGCCTGGGCCGTGCTGCCGGACCTTGCCGCGCGGCTGCGCGCCGTGATCACGACTCTGCCGGCGGCGCTGGTCGCCGACCTGCCGAGCGGCGCCGCCGAGGAACTCACCCGCTTCGTCACGCGTCCCTGATCACCTACGGAGCCTGAAGCGGAGGTCGGTCTCGTCGCTCGCGGCGGCGTTGCCGTCCGCATCCGTGACGGAAACCACCCGCAGGCCGACGGCCGCAGCAAGGGACTCGAAGCCGGTGCGGGTGTACCAGTGCAACAGCCACGGCCGGTCCTCGACGGTACTGATGCCGTCGAGGTGCCGTTCGTAACGCAGCACGGTTGTCTGGGTGCGCGTGGTCTCGTCACGCTCCTCGGACACCACGGACACGCGGAGATCGGCGCCGTCATCCGCCGTGGCGCGGCGTATCTGCCCCAACTGCCCGGCCGGAGTGGGTTCCGGGACGAACACGGACACCAGCGCGGTACCGCCCTCCACGAGGTGGGCGGCGATGCCGGTCAGGGCCGCCAGGGCAGTGGCATCGTCGGGAAGCAGTGTGAACGTCGGTCCGGCGAGGAAGATCGCCCCGTAGCGGTGTGGCAGGTCGAGAGCCTCCATCCGCTGGTGGTGGACCACGACGTCGATGCCTTCCTCGCGAGCCCGCCGACGGCAACCGGCCAACATGTCCGCCGACGAATCGACGCCCTCGACCTCCAGGCCCCGCCTGCGCAGCTCGATCAGCGGATCGCCGTCCCCACACCCCAATTCCAGCGCCGGCTCCCCGGCTTCACGGATGAAGTCAGCATACGTTCGAGGGTCCGGACGGTGGCTCTTCAACGGCCCGTAGAGCTGCGCGACGATACCCGTGTAGAAGTCTGCTGGAAGCATGCGCGTCACACTACGCGCCACCACTCACTTGGTCATTGGGATGCATTCCGAGGCGTGCCGCCAGTGGTGAGCCACCGTCAGGATCGGGACAACGGCCGGGGAACACTTCTCCTACTTCAGCACGGTCACCACCACAGCCATCACCGCGCTGACAACGGTCAGGGTCGTCGCGAGCGCCTTGCCCGACCTGGCGAGGGCCTCGGGCACCTGGGCGCCGCCCCAGCGAGCGACGGCGAACGCGATACCGGCCACGAGGCACGCGAAGATCACCGCCAGCGCGACTGCCATGAGCAGCACCGCCGTATGGGTGAGGTTCACAACAACTCCTCCTTCGAGCTCACATGCATGGTGCGGGCGCGCTGTCGAGCGCGGCACGAAACAACGATCCACCTGCATGAGGGCCGGTCGAGAGGGTTGGATGTTGTCCACGCGACAACATGGGGTTGTCCGGGGAACAACTTGGCCTGAGAGAGATGACGTGGGGACTTTGAAGCGGCCCGGCCGGCCTTGGGCGCCCGCACGCGGCTCGTGCAAGGAGATCAACGATCTCGTTCACATCCTGCGGACCTGGCTCGACACCTCCAACGTGTCGGTGACCCAGCTGCGTACCCGATTTACCTCCGAGCACTTCCGTTCGGGTGTGGTCCCCGATCTGCGCAAGCTGCGTGAGCAACTCTCCGGAGTCGCCCTGACATGGGACCTCGTCGAAGCCGTTGCCGATGTGTGCTTCCCCGACGAGACCGGACCGCGGGCCGCCGAGCGGCTCAAGGAGCTGCAACCGCTGTGGAGCGCCGCTCACACGACTCCCACGCCCGTCACCGCCGGCGGGAAGCCGGCCGTCCCGGCGCACGAACTCGTCGAGGCCCAGCAACGCACCATCGCCGCGCTGGAGGATCTCAATCGCGTACGGCAGGCCTTCGAGGTCAGTGAGCAGGCCAGGCAGCAGGCTCTCCAGGTGGCCACCGTGCTCTTCGCGCTGCTCGGCCAGACGCAAGCGCAAGTCGCTCAGCTCACAAGGCGGTTGGACGCACTGCGCAGCGCGGACGATTCATTCCCCGTCGATGTGGAGATGGCGGAGAACCGCCTTGAGCGCGCTGTGCGGCAGTCGGAGGACCTTCGCTCGCAGCTCGGCCGGGCCGAGGCCGAACGGGACACGGCGCAGCGCGTGGCCGATCACGCCGCCCGCCGTATCAAGGCGTTGGAGGACGAACTCCGTGATCTCAGGAGCGGCTCGGCTCTGGGCGGTCAGCCCCGGGCAGGAACCGACCTGCAGATTCCCGGCCCGCTGACCGGCACCGCCGATGACGCCGCGCTCGACCAGGTCGACGCCACTCTGCGCAAGGCCCGGGACGTCCTCGACCGGGAACACGAGGCCGTGCAGGAGGCGGCCGAGGACATGGGCTGGAGGGAAACCCGGAACGCGGAGAAGGAACACGGCGGCACAGTCATTCCCGGGCAGCCAGTGCGAAGCGGAACCGGCTATGGCCCTCAGTCCGCTCCTGGCGATGGCGGGTTGTTCCGCACAACCCCGAACAACCCTGCCACCAGCACGGACGGGCCGGGCAGCGAGGTCGAGCTGCGGCGAGCGGACGACTCCATGCGGTTCGTGGGAGCGGCGACCCGGCGGATCGCCCGCGGTATGGATCTGGACGAGATCGTGCTCGGGCTGTGCCGAGCGACCGTTCCGTCGTTCTCCGACGAGATCTTCGTATATCTGCGCGACCCGCTTCCGGTGGGCGACGAACGACCGGTCTCCCCGTTCATGCTGCGGCTGCGCCGCAACGACCGGCTGCGCCCGGCGGACGAGCGCGACGGGCTCTTCGCACCCGATGCCGATCCGGCCGTGCTGCGTGAGGTTCATCCGGGCGGCGGGCTCGCCGAGGTGTTACGCGGGGTGCGTCCGGTCTTCGGCGGCTCGGCCGCCGGCCGGGACGCACTGCCCTGGCTGCTCGGCACCGACCACCCACTGCCCGACGGGCACCGGGCGATTCTCGCCCCGCTGCGCGGCCGGCGCCGGGTCATCGGGGTCGCCGTCTTCCTGCGCGGGTACGAGCGACCGGGTTTCGATCCCAACGACCTGCTGGTCGCCGCCCAGTTGGTCACGCATACGGCGATCTCCCTGGACAAGGCCGTACTGTACGGGCGCGAGGCGTACATCGCGGGTGAGTTGCAGCGAGCGATGCTGCCGCGGTCCCTTCCGCAGCCGCCCGGCGTGAAGCTCGCCTCCCGGTACCTGCCCGCCGCCGATACGGCCCGGATCGGCGGCGACTGGTACGACGCGATCCCGCTGCCCGGGAGCAGGGTCGCCCTGGTCGTCGGCGACGTCATGGGCCACTCCATGACGTCCGCGGCGATCATGGGTCAGCTGCACACCACCGCGCAGACCCTCGTCGGCCTCGACCTGCCGCCCCATGAGGTGCTGCGAAGGCTCGACGAGCAGGCACGACGGCTGGGGGACGACCGGATGGCGACCTGCCAGTGCGCGGTGTACGACCCGGTCGCGCACACGATCACCATCGCCAACGCGGGCCACCCGCCGCCCGTACTCCTGCATCCCGGCGGCCGGACAGAGGTGCTGAGGGTGCCCCCGGGCGCCCCGATCGGGGTGGGCGGTGTCGACTTCGAGGCCGTGGAGCTGGACGCGCCCACGGGCGCGACGCTGCTTCTCTACACGGACGGACTGGTCGAGTCGCGGATGCGGGATGTCTGGTTGGGCATCGAGCAGCTCAGGGAACGGGTGGCCGCCACTGCACGGCTGACCGGGCCGGACCGCGCGCCGTCGCTGGAGGCCCTCTGCGACGATGTGCTGGGCATGCTCGGCCCGGGCGACCGGGACGACGACATCGTGATTCTCGCGACGCGGTTCGACGGGATCGCGCCGAGTGACGTGGCGCACTGGTTCCTGGAACCGGTGCACGAGGCCCCGGGGCGGGCCCGGCGGCTCGTACGGAGGACGCTTGCCGGCTGGGGTCTGGAGGAACTCGCGGACTCGGCGGAGCTCCTGGTGAGCGAGATCGTGACGAACGCCGTGCGGTACGCGGAACGGCCCGTGAGCCTGCGGCTGTTGCGGACCGATTCGCTGCGCTGCGAGGTCGGCGACGACTCGGCGCAACTGCCCCGGCGGCGCAGGGCACGGCTTACCGACGAAACCGGCCGTGGGATGCACGTCGTCAACGCACTGGCACAGCGGTGGGGCGCAGCCGATGTCTCCGGAGGCAAGGTGGTGTGGTTCGAGCTGGACCTGCCCCGGGGACGACGGTCCCTGCCGGATACGGGAGTTCCGGCGGGCTGATCCCGTTCGGCCGATGCCGGCACCGGGCGCTCCGCGCCCGGGCACGGGTGCCCGATGACAGGGCGTGGGCCCCGCAGGACCGCCCCACCAGATGGGGCGTCCCGCGGGGCCCACGCCCCGGCGCGCGTCAGGACTTGGGGGAGAAGCGCAGCCGTGTGGCAGCCAGGGCGCCGAGGGCCAGCAGGACGATGGACACCCACAGGCCGGACAGGTGGTTGCCGGTGGCGTCCTCGGCGTAGCCCATGATGTAGGGGCCCACGAAGCCGCCGGTGATGCCGATGGTGTTGAGCAGTGCCAGGCCGCCCGCGAGGGTCTTGCCCGAGAGCCGGGTGGCGGGGAAGTTGAACAGCAGGGGCTGGACGACGAAGAACGCCAGGCCGGTGAAGCAGAAGCCGAGCAGGGCGATCACGGGACCGGCGACGGCGGCGACGACGAGGCCGGTGAACATCATCAGCAGGCCGACCACCACGAAGTTGCGGGAGCGCCGGGGTGTGGTCGCGCGGGGCGGCACCAGTACGGCACCGACGGCCGCGGTGAGCCAGGGCAGTCCGGTCAGCAGGCCGATGGTGAACGGCGAGAGATCGCCCCAGCCGCCGATGATGCCGGGCAGGAAGTAGACGACGGAGTACAGGGCGACCTGGTGCGTCCAGTTGGCGAAGATGGCCAGCAGCATCTGCTTGTCGCGCAGGACCGTCAGCAGCGAGCCGGACCCGGAGCCGTTGCCGGCCGCCTCGGCGCCCTCGGTCTGCTCGCGGGTGACCGCGTCCTGGACCAGCCGGGCCTCGTCCGCCGTCAGCCAGGGCGCCTCGGCCGGGCTGTCGGGCAGGAACCGGAAGATGACGAACGCCAGGAAGAGACAGGGGACGCCCTCGATGACGAACATCCACTGCCAGCCGTGCCAGCCGCCGATCCCGTCCATCTCCATCAGCAGTCCGCCGAGCGGGTTTCCGACGACGCTGGCGATGGAGGCGCCGAGCAGGAGGAGCCCGATCGCCCTGCCGCGGATCTCGGAGCGGAACCAGTAGGTGAAGTAGAGCAGGATGCCCGGCAGCAGCCCGGCCTCGGCGGCGCCGAGCAGCAGCCGCATGGCGTAGAAGGACTTCTCACCCTGTACGAAGGCCATGCAGGCGGAGATGACGCCCCAGGTCAGCATGATCCGGGTGATCCACCAGCGGGCGCCCACGCGGTACATGATCAGGTTGCTGGGCACCTCGGAGATCGCGTAGGTGAGGAAGAACAGCCCGGCGCCCAGCCCGTAGGCCGCGGCGGAGATGCCGAGGTCGACCTCCAGGCGTTCCTTGGCCAGGCCGATGTTGGTCCGGTCCAGGAACGACATGATGTAGGCGGCCAGCAGCAGCGGCATCAGCCGCCGCAGATTGCGCTGGTCCAGCTCGCCGAGCGCATCGCGCGGGGTTTCGTTGGGTATGGCCGCACTGGGCGTGCGGGAACCGCGGATCAAAGACATCGGTGTCCTCTTGGAGTGCTCTGGCAGCCGTCGGACGCGGACTGCGGCCTGGGGGGCGGGGTCGGGCGGCCTACGACGGTGACGCCGCGGGCCGCCCGGCCGCCGGGGTGGGTTCAGACGACGAGCCGGACCGGGTTCTCCACGGCCTCGGTGAAGGCTGCGAGCCAGCGCGCCGCCACGGCGCCGTCCGCCGGACGGTGGTCCACGGAAAGGACCACCCCGAGCACCTTGGCCGCGGTGACCGCACCGTCGCGGACCACCGCCTCGTCACGTGCGGCGCCGATGGCCAGAATCGCGGCCTGCGGCGGGTTGATGATGGCGGCGAACTCCTCGACCCCGTACATGCCGAGGTTCGACACGGTGATCGAGCCGCCTTCGAGGTCGGCGGGGCGCAGCGCCCCGGAGCGAGCCTGCTCCGCGTACGCCCGGGTCCGCGTGGCGATCGCCGACACCGACAGGTTCTCGATACCGCGCAGCACCGGGGTCACCAGGCCCGTGTCGGTGGCGATCGCGACCGACACGTCGACGGTACGGAACCGGCGGACGGCGTCCGGCCGCCACACCGCGTTCATCTCCGGCACCTGTGTGTGTGCCGTGGCGACGGCCTTGATCAGCAGGTCGTTGACCGAGATCTTGACCGGGCTGACGGCGTTGATCCGCTGCCGCAGGGCGAGCAGCTCGTCCACGGCGCAGGTCGCCCGCAGATAGAAGTGCGGGGTGTGCTGCTTGCTCTCCGTCAGGCGCCTGGCGATCGCCCGGCGCATACGGCTGTGCGGGATGTCCTCGTGGTCGCCGCTGTCGATGGTGTCGGCGTGGGCGGCGGCCTGCGGCACGGAGGCGGCCACCGGGAGTGCCGGGGCCACGGGCGCCTCCGTCGCCGGAGTCCGCCGGACCGCGACCGCGGCCTCGACGTCACGCCTGACGATGCGGCCGCCGGGCCCGGTGCCGGTGAGGACCTCGATGTCGAGATCCGCCTCCCGGGCCAGCCTGCGGGCCAGCGGACTGCTGAAGACGCGCCCGCCGCGATCCGGCTCCCCGGAGGACGGCGCGGCGGAGGGTGCAGGGGATTCCGGAGCGGCCGGGCGCTCGGCGATCGGCTCCTCCGGCACGTCCCGGCGCACCGCCTGCCGGGCCTCGCCGGGCGCGGTGACACCGACGCCGAGTTCCGCCAGCAGCGCGTCGAGGTCACCGGCCTGCTCGCCGACGGCGCCGAGCACGGCGATCGGGTCGCCGACCTCGATCTCGACACCGGCCTCGTACAGCGTCTTGAGCAGCACGCCGTCCCGCTCGGCGGAGACGTCCACCTCGGCCTTGTCGGTCTCGATGGAGACCAGCGCGTCGTCCTTCGTGAACGACGCTCCCTCCGCCACCTGCCAGGCGGACAGCACGGCCGTTGCCGCATCGGCGGCCACGGCGGGCATTCGGAACAGTTCTGCCATGATCAACCCTCCTGGGTGTTCTCTCGTACGGGGAGGGTCAGTTCCCGGTGACCCGCTGGAGCGCGGCCACGACCTCTTCGGTCCGTGCGATGGCCGCCCGCTCCAGCACCTTGCTGATGCTGGGCGAGGACTCGCCGGCCTGGACGCGCTCGACCGGCTGGTCGAGCCAGTCGAAGTAGCGGCGCTGGATCTCGTCGGACAGCCAGCCGCCGTACGAGGTGCCGATGGGGCCCTGCTCGGCGATGAGCACGTTGTTGGTCTTGCGGATGCTCGCGCCGAGGGTGTCCCAGTCGAGACTGGCGCGGTCCAGCCACCGCAGGTCGATGACCTCGGCGTCCAGGCCCAGCTGCTCGACGGCCTCCAGGACGTAGTTGGTCATCGCGAGGTACGACACGACGGTGATCCGCGATCCGGTGCGGCGCACGGCCGCCCTCCCCACCGGAAGGCAGTAGTCGAAGTCGTCGACCGGGCCCGGACCGACCGAGTTGTACAGGTCGGTGTGCTCCAGTACGACGACCGGGTCCTTGCAGGTCAGCGCGGAGTTCATCAGGCCCACGTAGTCGAAGGGCGTGGACGGGGCGACGATCCGCCAGCCGGGGGCCGTGGCGAGGATTCCCGCCGGGTCCATGGAGTGCTGGGAGCCGTAGCCGGTGCCCATGGCGACCTTGCTGCGCAGGACGAGCGGGACTCCGGACCCCTGTCCGTCGCCGCCGAACATGTGCCGGGCCTTGCCGATCTGGTTGAAGATCTGGTCGGCCGCGACCCACATGAAGTCGGCGTACATGAACTCCACCACCGGCTTGTACCGGCCGTCGAGCGCGATGCCGCCGGCGAGCCCGGCGAAGGCGTTCTCGCTGATCGGCGTGCCCAGGACGCGATCCGGATGGGCCTCGGCCAGACCCTTGGTCGCGCCGTTGGTGCCGCCCTTGAGCCGGTGTACGTCCTCGCCCATGACGACGACCGACGAGTCCTCGGCCATGCGCCGGCTCATCACCTCGGCCACGACGTCGATGAACTTCCGCTGCTCCAGGCGCCCTTGGAAGGCATCCGGCCCGGTGCCGGTGTCGGCGACGCGTACGTCTTCGAACTCGCTGAGGTCGCCCCGTATGCCGACGTCGCGGAAGGACGGGTCGGGCCATTCGGCGGGCCTGATGCGGCGGGTGCCCGGCTTGCCGTCGGGGTCGGGCTCCAGCAGTTCGTCGCCGATGGCGGCCATGACCGCCTTGGCCCGCGCGGTGCACTCCTCGATCTCGGCGGCGCTCAGGACGCCGTTCTCGACGAGCTGCTGCGAGACGAGGGCCAGCGGGTCGCGGGCCCGCCACTCCTTCTCCTCGTCCTTGGTGCGGTAGCCGAACGCGCTGCCGGGGAACGGGCCGTTCTGGTGGAAGAAGCGGTAGACCTCGGCCTCGACGATGGTCGGCCCGCCACCGGCGCGCATGTGGTCCACGGCCTCGCTCATGGCGAGGTACGTGGCGAGCGGGTCCATGCCGTCCACGCGCCAGCTGGGGATGTTGAAGCCCAGGCCGCGCGCCGACAGCCGGGGCTCGGCCGTCGCCTCGTCCACGTGGGTGGAGACGGCGTACTTGTTGTTCTCGATGAAGAAGCAGACCGGCAGCTTCCAGGCCGCGGCGAGGTTCATCGTCTCCAGCACGGAGCCGATGTTGACCGCGCCGTCCCCGAAGTAGCTCACCGAGACGGCATCGGTGCCGGCCTGCCGCGCCGACCAGGCGAACCCGGCCGCCTGCGGCACGCCGCCGCCGACGATCGCGTTGGTGCCCATGGCCCCGGCCTCGCGCCACTGCAGATGCATGGATCCGCCCCGCCCCCGGCAGAAGCCCCTGGCCAGGCCGCAGATCTCGGCCAGGCTGCGCTGCAGGACGGTGCGCACCTCCTCGTCGACGGGCCGGCGCAGGTCGATGCCGTCGGGTGCGACGTAACCCAGTGCCTTGGCGAGGAACTGGTGGTGTCCCCGGTGCGAGCCGCCGACGAAGTCGGCGCCGGTCAGTGGCAGCACGGATCCGACGGCGCCGCCCTCCTGGCCGATGCTGGAGTGCGCCGGCCCGTGGACCAGCCCCTGGCCCGCGAGGTCGAGGACGTATTCCTCGAAGGTCCTGATCAGCAGGGTCTGGGCGAACATCGAGGTCAGTAGCCGCGGGTCCGCGCCGTGCCAGTCCTTCTTGGTCGCCGTCACCTCGGTCCAGGGTGAGGCGGGGGCCAGTTTCCGGTGTGTGGGCATGAGCACTCTCCTGTGTGATTCGGTGAGCACTGTCGCAGCGAATGGATCCATAGCCAATACCTCGTTACCGGACCGTTACGTTCAGATTTCGGGAATGTCCATTGACTACGGCACCTACGGCGGCGCAATGTGAGAGGCATGGCGGATAGATGGATCCATTCCACGAGTGACCGGAGGCAGGGACTTCCCGGACTGGCCGGCGTCGAGCACATCGGCTTCACCGTTCCCGACCTCGAAGAGGCGACCCGGTTCTTCGTCGAGGTGATCGGCTGCGAGCACGTCTACTCGCTCGGGCCGTTCCGCTCCGACGACACCTGGATGAGCGACCACCTCGGCGTCCATTCGCGCGCCGTGATGCGCGAGCTGCGCTTCTTCCGCTGCGCCGGCGGTCCGAACTTCGAGATCTTCGAGTACGAGGCCCCCGGCCAGGAGACGCGACCGCCGCGCAACAGTGACGTAGGCGGCCACCATCTCGCCTTCTACGTCACCGACCTCGACGCCGCCGTGGCGTACCTGCGGCGGTACGGCGTACGGATCCTGGGCGAACCCACGGCCAGCTCGGGCCCGAGCGAGGGGCAGCGCTGGGTCTACTTCCTCACTCCCTGGGGGATGCAGCTGGAGCTGGTCTCCTACCCGGGCGGAAAGCGGTACGAAGCCGACTCACCCGTACTGCTGTGGCAGCCTTCCGTCTGAACACGCTGCCGCGACACCGCACCAGGGAGAACCATGTCACCCAAGCCGACCACCGGATCCGGCCCGACCGGATCCAGCACGTCGGGATCAGGTACGTCCGGATCCAGCGCCGCCGTCGCCAGCCAGCGCGTCGCGGACCATCTGCGTGCCGCCATCCTGAACGGTGAACTGCGCCCCGGCGCCCGGATCATGCAGGAGCAGGTCGCCGCGCAGCTCGGCGCCAGCCGGCTGCCCGTACGCGAGGCACTGCGGATACTGGCGGCCGAGGGCCTGACCGTCGTGAAGTCCAACAGCGGTGCCTGGGTCTCCAGGATGGACATGGCGGAGTGCGAGGGCGTCTACAAGATCCGCGAACGCCTGGAACCGCTCGCCCTCAGCGAGAGCATCCCTCATCTGTCCGCCGATCAGGTCGCCGAACTGGAGACGATCGCGCGGCAGATCGAGCTCACCACCGACGTGGACCGCTTCCTGGCCCTCGACCGCCGGCTGCACCTGCTCACCTACGCCGGATGCCGGGTCGCCCAGATCACCGACATGGTCGACCGGTTCTGGAACACCACACAGCACTACCGCCGCGCCTTCGCCCGGCTCGCCGGCGACAGCGGCTGGGAACTGATCCACGCCGAACACCGCCTGATCATCGAGGCGATCAAGCGGGCCGACACCGTCGACGCCGAACGCTTTCTCACCGGCCACATCCGCCGTACGCGGCTGGAACTGGCCCAACATCCCGAACTGTTCACAGAGGACGACCATGACAGCGACCACACAGCAGACGCAGCAGGCTCCGCGGACTGACGCCCGCCCCTTCGAGGGCCGGACCCTCCTCCTGTCCGGCGCGGGCGGCGGCATCGCCCGCGAGGTGGCCCGCCAGTTCCACGCCGCCGGTGCCAACCTGGTGCTCGGCGACCTGAACGCCGGGGCACTGGAGGCGTTCGCCGCGACACTCGACCCCACGGGTGCCACCGTGATCACCCGCACCCTGGATGCGGCCTCGCCGGAGAGCAACAACGCCTTCGTCGCCGCCGCGGTCGAGGCATTCGGCTCGGTCGACTTCCTCGTACCCGCTGCCGGGATCTATCCCGAACAGGCCGTCGCCGACATGACCGACGAGCAGTGGAACACCGTCATCTCGGTCAACCTCAACGGCGTCTTCTACCTCACCCGCGCCGTGCTGCCCCACCTCAACGAGGGCGGCAGCATCGTCAATCTGACCTCCATGGCCGGTCACCGCGGCAGCGTCCGGCACGCGCACTACGCGGCGACCAAGGGCGCACTGCTCGCCTTCTCCCGCAGCCTCGCCTGGGAACTCGGCTCCAGGGCACGGATCAACATGGTCTCGCCCGGAATCATCGAGACCTCCATGACCCGCGACTACGTCGCCACCCGCGGCGACAACGCGCTCGCCGCCACCCCCCTCGGCCGGCTGGGCAGGCCGGAGGAAGTGGCCTCCGTCGTCACCTTCCTGTGCTCGCCCGCGGCGAGCTTCGTACAGGGCGAGGTCATCCATGTGAACGGCGGCATGCACATGGTGTGAGCGCGGCCGGGAACACCGGCGGAGAGCAGGGCGGAGCGAGTGGGAACGGAACGGAACATGACGACCGAAGCGGCGATCTACCCCGACCTGAGCGGCAGGTCCGTATGCGTCACCGGCGCCGCGCGCGGCCTGGGCCTGGCGATGGCCGACGCCTTCGCGCGCGCCGGCTGCCATGTGCTGCTGCTCGACATCGACAGCGACGAACTGGACCGGGTGCGGCCCGCACTGGCGGCGCGCCACCCCGAGCAGGTGATCGCGGCGGCCACCGCCCCGGTGAGCGACCAGGACGCCGTGACGGCGGCGCTCACCGCGTTCACCGCCCGGACGGGAGAGCTGTCCGTCATGGTCGCCAACGCCGGTGTATCCGCCAACGCGCCCTCCCTCGATCTCGAACTGGACCGCTGGAACACCGCGTTGGACGTCAACCTCACCGGAGTCTTCGTCTGCGCGCGCGCCGCCGCCCACGTCATGCGCGAGGGCGACGGAGGCGTCATCCTCACCACCTCGTCGATGTACGGCGTGACGGCCGGGCCCGAGCGCGCGGCGTACTGCGCGACCAAGGCCGCCGTCGCCGCCCTCACCAAGGTCCTGGCCGTCGAGTGGGCCCCGTTCGGCATCCGGGTCAACGCGCTCGCGCCCGGCTACGTCGAGACCGACCTGCTGACCCGGCTCTCCGACGCCGGACGGCTGGACACCCAGGCGCTGCGCCGCCGCACCCCGCGCGGCCGCCTCGGCAGCCCGCAGGACATCGCGCATCTCGCCCTCTTCCTGTCCTCCGGGGTGTCCGCGAACATCACGGGCCAGGTGATGGTCAGCGACGGCGGCTGGACGGCCGACGGGTACGCGGTGGCGCCGGGCTGACGGTGTACGGGCCGACCGCCCCGTACACCCGCCTCGACCGTGTGGCCCCGGGCAGTGAACTCATCGCGCCGTCGCCTCCGTCACGTGCCCCGTCCGTCGGTCCGGCAACTTCGCTTCGCCTTATCCGCCCATTCTCAACCACCCGGTCCCGGCACGATGACCAGCTGATCTAAAGTGCTCAGGCCAGATTCCAGCCCGCGGACCTGAGAAGGAATCACGGATTATGCCCACTGAGACGTTCGAGTTTCAGGTGGAAGCGCGCCAGCTTCTGCAGATGATGATCCACTCGATCTACTCGAACAAGGACGTGTTCTTGCGTGAACTCGTCTCCAACGCCTCCGACGCGCTCGACAAGCTGCGACTCGAAGCACTGCGCGACGACTCGCTGGACGCGGACGTGTCCGACCTCCACATCGCCATCGAGACCGACCGGCAGGACCGCACGCTGACCGTGCGGGACAACGGCATCGGGATGTCTCACGACGAAGTGGTCCAGCTCATCGGCACCATTGCGAACTCGGGCACCGCGAAGTTCCTGCGGGAACTCAAGGAGGCCGAGGAGACCGCCGCGGCCGAAGGACTGATCGGTCAGTTCGGTGTCGGGTTCTACTCCAGCTTCATGGTGGCCGACGAGGTCACGCTGCTGACCCGGCGCGCGGGCGAGAGCCAGGGCACCCGGTGGACGTCGACCGGCGAGGGCACGTACACGATCGAGACCGTCGACGGCGCTCCCCAGGGAACCGCCGTCACGCTCCGGCTCAAGCCGGAGGACACCGACGACCAGCTCCACGACTACATCTCCCCGTGGAAGATCAAGGAGATCGTCAAGCGGTACTCGGACTTCATCACCTGGCCGGTCAGGATGGCCGCGGAGGCCGCGGCCGATGACGCCGGGGAGGGGGCCGACGACGCCCCGCGCGAGCCCGAGACGCTCAACTCGATGAAGGCCCTGTGGGCGCGCTCGCGCGACGAGGTCACCGACGACGAGTACCACGAGCTGTACAAGCACATCAGCCACGACTGGAGTGCCCCTCTCGAGACCATCCGCCTGCAGGCGGAAGGCACCTTCGAGTACCAGGCACTGCTCTTCATCCCGTCGCACGCGCCCCAGGACCTGTTCATGCAGGGGTACCAGCGCGGCATCCAGCTCTATGTGAAGCGCGTCTTCATCATGGACGACTGCGAAGCGCTGATGCCGCCGTACCTGCGCTTCGTCAAGGGTGTCGTCGACGCACAGGACCTGTCGCTCAACGTGTCGCGCGAGATTCTCCAGCAGGACCGCCAGATCCAGCTGATGCACCGGCGCCTGGCGAAGAAGGTGCTGTCGACGGTCAAGGACATGATGTCCGCCGAACCGGAGCGGTACGCCACGTTCTGGCGGGAGTTCGGCCGCGTCCTCAAGGAAGGGCTGCTGAGCGACTTCGAGAACCGCGAGGCCATCCTCGGCGTCTCGTCCTTCGCCACCACCCACGACAAGGACGAGCCGACCACTCTGCGGCAGTACGTGGAGCGGATGAAGGAAGGCCAGGAGCACATCTTCTACCTGACGGGCGAGTCCCGCCAGGCCATCGAGAACTCCCCGCACATGGAGGCGTTCCGCGCCAAGGGGGTCGAGGTGCTGCTGCTGACCGATCCCGTCGACGAGGTGTGGGTCGAGGCGGAGCCCGCCTTCGACGGCAAGCAGCTGCGGTCCGTCGCCAAGGGCGAGGTCGACCTCGGCACCGAGGAGGAGAAGAAGGAGGCCGCGACCGAGCGCGAGGGCCGGCAGCAGGAGTACGCGGATCTGCTCGGCTGGATGACGGACCGGCTGAGCGAGACCGTCAAGGAGGTACGGCTCTCCTCGCGCCTCACCGTCTCGCCGGCGTGCATCGTCTCGGACATGCACGACGTGACGCCGGCCCTGGAGAACATGTACCGCGCCATGGGCCAGACCGTTCCCCAGGTCAAGCGCATCCTCGAGCTCAACCCGGGGCACCCGCTGGTCAGCGGTCTCAACCGGGCACACGCCGAACGCGGCGGCGACGACGGCACCGGTCTCCAGGAGACGGCCGAACTCCTCCACGATCTGGCGCTGTTGGCCGAGGGCGGCGAACTGGGCGATCCCTCGCGCTTCGTCAGGCTGATGGCCGACCGCCTCGAACGCACCCTGTGATCGCAACCGCTCCCGCGCCTCGGGGCAACGCCTCCTCGGCCCCGGGGCGGTGACCGGCCTCCGCACCTTCCTCGGGGGCCGGTGACCCGGCAGCGGCGCACTCCTCGTGGTGGGCCACGCCTCGCGCAGCCGAGGCGTGGCCCACCGGCCGCATCCCCGCGAAGGCCCGGCGCCACGTCCGTTACCGGTCGGGCGTCACGGGGGCGATCCAGAGTCCGGTGATCACGTCCACGAGCCCGGTGGCGTACGCGGGCCGGCCCGAGTCAGCAGATCGGGAAGGCACCGGTCGAGCCCGTCGAAAGCTGACGGGCACACCGACGGCGGTGGGCTGATCAGGATGCGAACCGTGCGGTCCGGCGCGAGGATCGAGGTACGGGCAGTGGCCCGGCTGCGCCCCGACTCCCTGTGGGTCGGACCCTTCCCCGGCGCTCCGGTCCGCTTCCCGGCACAGCGGGGAACCCTTCGCGCAGCGTTGCGCCGCGCCTCGTGAAGTGTGGGTCGGGTGCTTCGGGTGCGGGCATCGCGGCCGACTCCGTACGCGGAAAACGAGTGGCACGCGGTCGTGCGGTCGGCATAGCTTGTGCGCCCGTGACTGATGCCCCGAAGCACTCATCGCGTGACGCACCTGCGATGTCCACGGAACCGGCCACGACGGTATGCGGCGAGCGGACGACGGCGGACCTTCCGCCGGTACGGTCCGAAGCCGCCGAGGGACTGTTCTCCAGAACGTACGCGGCAGCCACCGCCAGCTTCGCCGCAGTGATGTTCCTGACCGGGCTGGCCGCACTGGCCGTGGTACCCACACTCCCGACGGCCGCACGGGATCTGGACGGGGTGTCGCTCTTCCCGCTGGTGGCGGGCTGCTTCGTGGCCGCGAGTCTGCTGGGCGGGGTGCTGGGCGGCCACTGGGCGGACCGCGCGGGGGCACACCGTCCGCTGGCGGCGGGCATGGTGCTGGCGGTGGTCACCCTGCTCGTCTCGGCCGCCAGTACCTCGATCTGGCAACTGGCCGCCGGTCGCTTCGTGGACGGGGTGGCGGGCGGGATGGTCGCGGTGTCGATCAACGCCGCGATCGGCCAGGCGTACCCCGACCGTCTGCAACCGCGCGCCCTGGCACTGATGAGCGCCTGTTGGATCATTCCGTCACTGGTCGGCCCTCCGCTGGCGGGGCTGGTGGCCGAGTGGTGGTCCTGGCGTGCGGTGTTCTACGATCTGGCAGCGCTGACGGCGCTTCCGGCGCTGGCGGTTGTGGCCGTGCTGCGCCGCCGTTCCTGGCCGGCCGCGTCCGCGCCGTCGGAGGACAGGACACCGCGCCCCGCCCTGATGGTCGCGGTGGCGGTGAGCGTGGGTGCGGCGCTGGGCCAGTACGGCGCATCGGGCTGGGACACCCGCCATCTGCTGTTCGCGGCGGGGGGACTCGCCCTGATGGTGCTGTTCGCCTCACGGCTGTTGCCGGCCGGCACCTGGCGTGCCGCGCGCGGCCTGCCGGCCACGGTGCTGCTGCGCGGGCTGAGTTCAGGAGTGTTCTTCACGCTGGAGGCATTGGTGCCGCTGATGCTCGTCACCGGCCGGGACGTGGCCCCCGTCGTGACGGGTCTGGCCTTCACGGGCGCCGCCGTGGCCTGGGCAGCCTCTTCCTGGGTGCAGGGCCGCCTGCCGGAACGGACCCCGCGCCACCGCCTGGTCGTGGTCGGTGCGCTTGTGCAGGCGGCGGCGGTGGTGATCGCCCTCGTCGGGTCGCTGCCCGGGATGCCGGCGGTCACGGCCGCGTCGTCGATGGTCGTCGCCGCGGTCGGCATGGGCCTGCTCGCCCCGTCCCTCACCGTGCTGTCGCTCGCCCATGCCCCGACCGGCCGGCAGGGCTATGCCAGCAGCGCGATGCAGACCAACCAGAATCTGGGCCAGATCCTGGTGCTGGGCGTCGCCTCCGCCGTCTTCAACGCCTTCCTGGGCGCCGGCTCGAACGACCACGTCGGCTACGCCGCCGCCTTCGGACTGCTGCTCGTGCCGGGCATCCTGGCCGCCGTGCTCGCCACCCGGGCCCGCGGCGCGTGAGACGAGCGTCGGTGCCGGGGCGCGCGAGCCGGGCCGGTGATGGAGAAGCCGGTCGCGCCCACCGCCGGCACCACGGCTGGTAATCCGGCCGAAATCAGGCGGAAAGCGGTCCTGTGGTCAGAGGACGGACATCCCTAGGCTCGACCCCATGCGTGTACTTTTCGCCTCGACCCGCGGATCGGGCCACTTCCACCCACTCATCCCCCTCATCGACGCGTGCACGGCACGGGGCGACGACGTCCTCGTCGTCGCCCCGCCGGCGCTCGAACCGTTACTGGCGACCCGGAAACAGCCGTACCGCATCGGCGGGGAGCCGTCCCAGGAGGAACTCGCGCAGGTCATGGCGCGCGTGCTGGCACTGCCCCCGGACGACGGCGTCTCCCTGATGGTCAGGGAGGTGTTCGGCCGGCTCGGTACCGCCGCGATGCTTCCCGCGCTGGAGGAGGCGTGCCGCGACTGGCGGCCCGACCTCGTCCTGCACGAGGCATTCGAGTTCGCGTCGGTGGTGGCCGCCGAGCGCCATGGAATCCCGCATGCCAGGGTCGCGGTCTCGGCCGCGCGGTTCACCCGGTCCACCGACCCGCTCATGGGCCTCGCGCTCGACGCGTACGGACCCGGCATCGCGGAGCGGCTCCTCGCTTCCCCGTATCTGACCCGCCTGCCGGCTTCCCTGGACCCCTCGCCGTACGCCGTGACCCACCGCTACCACGGAGCGCTTCGGCCGGGTGCGCTGCCGGACTGGTGGGGCGGAGCGGAGGAACCGCTGGTCCACGTCACGCTCGGCACCGAGGCGGGCGCCCTGCCGACGGCGGCGGGCCTGTACCGGGCGGTTGTCGAGGCGGTGAGCGTACTGCCGGTGCGGGTACTGCTCACGACGGGCCACCTCATCGACGCGACGGACCTCGGACCGCTGCCGCCCCATGTCCATGCGGAGCCGTGGGTGCCGCAGGAGGACGTCCTGCGCCGTGCCTCCCTCGTGGTCTGCCACGGCGGTTCGGGCACGGTCTTCGGCGCCCTGGCGGCCGGCGTCCCGGTGATCTGCGTCCCCCTCTTCGCCGACCAGCCGGTGAACGCCCGACTGGTGGCCGGGGCGGGGGCGGGGACGGCCGTCACCCCGACCGGCAGCCCGGCGGACGAGCCGCCGGTGCTGGGCCCCGACGACGTACGGAGCATCCGTGCGGCCGCCGAAATGATCCTCGGGGAACCCTCGTACCGTGCGCGGGCCGAGTGCCTGGCCGAGGAGATGCGGGCCACCCCCACGGCCGGGGAGCTGCTCGACACCCTCGAACTGTGATCCCGGGAACCATGCTCCCGGACCATGACGGGGCCGCCCGCCCGCACCTCCGTACGGTGGGTGTCGCCGTGCCGGGGCGCTGGCGCGGCGCACGGGCGGGCATGGGAAGGAAATGGCACGCGTATCCGCACCCGTGATCGAGCTCGTCCGGCGAACGACCGAGCCCGTCGGAGCGCAGACCCTGCGTTCCACGGCCGCTGCCGTCATCGCCTATGCCGTGGCGGTGTGGGCCCTGCCGCATCCCGCACCGCTCACGGCCCCGCTCACCGCACTCCTCGTCGTGCAGGTCACCCTCTACGCGACCCTCACCACGGGGATCCGCCGGGTGAACTCGGTCGTGGTCGGGGTGCTCATCGCCAGTGCGTTCACCGCGTTGGTGGGGCTCAACTGGTGGAGCCTCGGGCTGACGATCTTCGCCTCGCTGATCATCGGGCGGCTGGTGCGCGTCGGCGAGTTCGTACCCGAGGTGGCGATCAGCGCGATGCTCGTGCTGGGCGTCTCGCAGGTCGCGTCGACCGCCTGGGACCGGGTGCTGGAGACCCTGATCGGCGCGGGCGTGGGGCTGCTGTTCAACCTGCTCCTGGCGCCTCCCGTGTGGGTGCAGCCCGCGGGCGCCTCCATCGACGGCCTGGCCCGCGAGATGGGACAGATGTTCCGTGCGATGGGCGAGGACGTGAGCGGTCATGTCTCCGTCGAGCGGGCGGCCGACCGGCTCCACGCGGCCCGCCGCCTCGATCACGACATCGTGGAGGTCGACGCCTCGCTGCGGCAGGCGGAGGACAGCCTCACACTCAATCCGCGGGTCCGGCAGGGGCTGCTCTACCGGGTCGTGCTGCGCACCGGTCTGGACACCCTGGAGATCTGCGCCGTGGTGCTGCGGGTACTGTCGCGCACCCTGACCGACCTGGCCAAGGCCCGTACCGACGAGACGCTGTTCCCCGCCGATGTGGCCGAGTCCCTGACGGAGCTGTTCGGGCAGATGGCCGGTGCCGTCGAGAGCTTCTCGGAGCTGATCACCACTCCGCTCGCAGAGAACGCCGAGGAGGCGGAGGCCCGACTGGCCCACACACTCGCCGTCAGCCGCGCGACCAGGGACCGGGTGGCCGACCTGCTTCTCGAAGACGTCCAGGAACATCCCAGGCAGTGGCAGTTGCACGGCGCGCTGCTCGCCGAGGTCGACCGGATCCTGGACGAGCTCGACATCGACAAGCGCACCGAACGCCTGGGCAAGGAGCTCGACCGGCGGTCCGCGCAACTCCACGAACGTCACCCCTGGCTGCGCGCCGTGTCACGCCGGCTGGGCACCGGGCAGAGCTGAAGGCAGGGCGTGCGGCGGAGCCGAGGGCGCGGGCCCGCGGCGTCATCCGGGGGCCGGCAGGCGCTCGATGGCGACCAGCGCGGCGTCGTCCCCCAGGTGGCCGCCCGCGTGGCGCAGCAGATCGGCGCACAGGGACTCCAGCAGGGCGTCGGGGCCCGCGCCGCACCGCGAGGCGGCCCGCTCCCGCAGCGGATAGAAGTGCCCCGACCGGTCCCGGGACTCGATGACGCCGTCGGTGTACAGGAGCAGGGTGTCACCGGCCTCGAAGCGGAACGTCTCCGCCGTGTGTTCGGTGACCACCAGGCGCGCCAGACCGAGTGGCGGGGCCGGTACCCGTACGCCGAGCGGGATCACCTCACCCGCACGCAGGAGGAGCGGCGGCGGATGGCCGCAGCTGACGAGGCGGATCTCGGCAGCGTCGTCGGGGATGTCGAGAACGGCCGCGGTGACGAAGGACTCCGTGAGGTCCGGACCGCCCTCCCCGTCCTCGCCGTCGCGTGCGGTGTCGTCCGGGTCCGGTGCGATGCTCGTCTCCAGATGAGCCACCAGCTCGGGCAGCCGCCATCGCTGGCGGGACAGAGCGTGGAAGGCACCCAGGACGCTGGCCGCCTCACCGATCGCGGCGAGCCCCTTGCCGCGCACATCGCCGATGATCAGCCGGGTGCCTTCCGCGGTGCGGGCGGCGGCGTAGAGGTCGCCACCGATCTGGGCCTCCGCCTCCGCGGCCAGATAGACCGAGGCGATGCGCAGCGGTCCGCTCCGTCCGGGCAGCGGCCGCAGCACCACACGCTGCGCCGCCTCGGCCACCGAACGCAGCTGGGCCACGGCCTGCTCGTTGCGGACCCTCAGACGGGCGAAGAAGGTGACGAGGACGGAGATGAGAACGAGGGCGATGATCTGGTAGGTGTGGTTGAGGTCGTTGAGGCTGGTGCGCTCCACGGCTACCAGGGCCTGCGCCAGCACGGCGACCGCGCCGACGAGGGCGGTCATGCGCGGTCCGGTGAACGAGGCGGCCACCGCGGGCGCCGCCACCAGGAACGGACCGAGATGGACATCGGGCGGCGCGAAGATGTCGACCACCGTGACGACGACGATCAGCGCGAACGGCATCGCCAGGAGCGCGTCCCCGCGCGTTCGCGACTCACGGATCGACTGCAGGAACCGCCGGGAAGCCATGCTTCCGGGATACCTCACCCGCTCCGTCCCCGCTCCTCGTGCGGCCGGTCGCCGGTCCGGCCGGGCGCTCCCGCGACAGCGCGCCGGGTACCGCGCCGAAGCGTGCGAGGCGTTCGGCCGGCTGTCCGCCGGAGCGCACCACTGCGGTTCGCCGTCGATGTAGCATCCACCATATGGATGGAACGTCTCGGGTCGCGGGAGCCGGTACACAGAGCGTCGAGAGGGCCCTGTCCCTGCTCGCGCACTTCACCGACGAGCAGCCGGAGCGCCGTATCTCCGAACTCGTCGAACTGACGGGACTCGGTCAGTCCACCGTCTCACGGCTGACCGGAGCGCTCGAACAGCTCGGCTATCTCGTACGTGACGAACGCAGCGGACTGCACCGTCTCGGCCCGCGCGTCGTCACCATGGCGGGCATCGCGCTCAACCAGTCGCCCGTCCACCGCGCGGCACGGCAGAGCGCACAGAATCTCGCCCATGACGTGGGTCTCGGCGCCAATGTCGCCGAGCGCCACGGGGACGTGATGTTCTACCTCTGCCACTTCGAAGGCCCCCTGGCCCCACGGTCCTTCACCCTCACCGGCCGCACGGCACCGCTCCACTCGACCGCCATGGGCAAGGCCCTGCTCTCCGGCCTGGCCGCCGACGAGGTGCGCGCGCTGATGGGTGCGCGGTACCCCGCGTACACCCCGCAGACCCTGACCACCGTCGATGCCCTGCTCGACTCGCTCGACGAGGTGCGGTCGCGCGGTTACGCCACCGAGGTGGAGGAGCTGGCCTTCGGCCGGGCCTGTCTCGCCGCACCCGTCCGGGACCGGTCGGGGCAGATCGTCGCGTCGATCTCCGTCTCCGGACCGCTGTCCGCGATGGATCTGGGGGCGCGTCAGGAGACGCTGGCGAGCAAGGTCATCGAGTACGCGGACCAGGTGTCCACCGGACTCGGCTACCTCGCCCACGCCGGCGCTCCGCTCCACTGATCCACCGGCGCGTACGAACCGCGCGCCGGATCAGCGCATGATCAGCGCTTGACCAGGTCCGTGACCGCCTGACCGGCCTCCCGCACGGCGTCCTTGGCCTCGGCCGGGCCGACAGCACCGCCTGCACCCGCTTGGCGACCGCCTCCTCGATCTGGGATTGCGACGGCGTCACCCCTTGAGTGGCACGAATCTGCAGAACGGGCTGCGCGAAGGCTTGACGCGCGCTCATCATATGGACAGTCTTCCTGCATTACGCATCTGAGTTGCACAACTTGAGTGCAACGCGCGCCGATCGGTTCATCGGATGACGAAGGAGTACGGCATGAAGAACGGAAACCGCACCCCGCGCACGCTCGCCGTCGTGGCCGCCGGGCTGCTGGCCCTGGCCGGTGGAATCACCCCGCAGGCCACGGCGGCCGAGGCGTCCCCACCCGGCAGCGGCTGGACGCTCGCCTTCGGCGACGAGTTCGACGACACCACCGTCGACACCGCCAAGTGGAACTTCCGTACCGACGTGAAGGCCTACAGCGCCCAGCGCAAGGAGAACGTCACCGAGTCGGGCGGCAGCCTCAGCATCAACCTCAAGAAGGAGGCCTACGCCGGCAAGGAGTTCACCGGCGGCGGAGTGGTCAGCAAGCAGCGGCTGCGCTACGGCTACTACGAGACCCGCGCCAGGATCAACGACGGCAGCGGCTGGCACTCCTCGTTCTGGCTGATGGGCGGCGACGGCAGCACCACGTTCCCCGCCGACCAGCGCACCGAGGTCGACGGATTCGAGATCGACTCGGTCAACCCCACGAAGCTCGCCCACAATGTGCACAGCTGGAAGGGATCGGGTGCCACCGGCCCGGTGCACTACGGCTCCGGCACCTATGACAGCGGCCTCGACCTGCGCCAGTGGCACACCTACGGGATCGACTGGTCCGAGAGTGGTGTGAAGTTCTACCTCGACGGCACCCTGAAGTACACCGCTGCCTACACCCCCGATCAGTGGACGCACGACTACACCGCCATCTGGCTCACCTCCATCGCCTACGGGACCGTGCCGGACGCGACCAGGCTGCCGTCCGCGATGCAGTTCGACTACGTCCGCTACTGGCAGCGCGACTACTACGTCGACAACGACGGCCCCGCCGCCTACGGCTACTCCACCTCCGGTACCTGGTCGGCCAGTTCGCTCTCCGGATGGACGAAGGACTCGCCGATGACCTACGCCTGCGACGCCGGTGCCACCGCGACCTGGCGGCCCCGTCTCCGCTCCGCCGGAACGTACGAGGTCTTCGTCCGGAAGACGGCCACGCCCGGCGGTGACCCCGCGGCCGGGGTCGCACTCGACAACAACGGCACGGTGACGAGGAGCACCCTCGACGAACGCACCGGCAGCTCCGGCTGGGCCTCCCTCGGCACCCGGTCGTACGCCGAGGGCACCGGCGCCGCCGTGTCCCTCACCGCCAGCGGCACCGGGTGCGTGCACGCCGACGCAGTGAAGTTCGTGCGCCGGTGACCACCGGCCCGGCCGGCTGAACACGCGCACCGCGACCTGGCGGCCGACCGGTTCAGGCGTAGGCGCGCACTGCCACGATCCGTGACGGGACTCCCGGTCGAGCCGCAGCTCGGAGCCCTGCGTGTGCCGAAGCGGCTCTACGAGTCGAGGAAGCGCGCCCGCAGATCGGGCCGCAGTCAGGCGGCGGGGAGGCGATGCCCAGCCCGCCGTCCACGGGCAGAACGGCGCCCGTGATGAACGAGGCCGCCGGAGACGCGAGGAAACGCACCGCCGCGGCGACCTCCTGGGGTGTTCCGGTGCGGCCCAGCCGTATGTGCCGTCCTCCGCGGTGGCCTTGACGAGCACTGTCTCGAACCGGGCCGAGTAGAGGCTGCGCCACGGATCGCGCACCACATAGCCGCGGTCCTCGGTGAGGGTGCTGCCGTCGTCGAGCCCGCCCAGATAGGCCGCTTCGTGCGGGAGTTTCAGTGCATGGACCCGTACATCGGCAATGCGCACGCTGCTCACCATCCGGAGGTCGACCGGACCCGCGTCCGGCCACCGTCGTGCACGGCTGCGGGCGGGTCCCCTTGAGTGCTGCCGGTGCCCACATGATGCAAATTTCATGCAAGGGGTGAATCCAGCTCTCAAATTCTCTGGGAAGAGTGAGGCGGGACGGTGATGTGTGTGCCCACACGGACGCAGCCGGCCGCGTATTGCTCGTGCGGCCGGCTGCGATCGGAGCGGAGCGAAGGCCCCGTACGCCTACGGAACCAGCAGGGAATCCGAAAGGCGGGGCGACGGCGGCGCGGCGCCGTCCAGCGTCGCGGAGTGCAGTGCGGCGTGCCCCTCGCGGGAGACGACCGACCGGCCGCCGCTCACCGTGAGCCGGCGCCCCTGCGGGGTCGTCCACCGCACCTCGGCGCGGTCACCGGCCACATCCACCTCGGGATCCGGCGTGGGCTCCGCACCCCGCTCCGCGCCGGACGGCACGAGGGACAGGGTCCCCGCCGCGAAGGTGTCGCCGAGCGCCGCCCAGTCCAGCTCGGCCGGGGTCGCGCTCTCGAAGAGCACCACTTCGATCCGTACCCCGTCGGCGCGCGGGACCAGCCGGGCCGTCGGCGTACGGCCACCGAAGTCGCCCCCGGCCAGCCTGAAGTCCAGCCGGGCCGTTCCGAGGTCGAGTTCGACACTGCCGTCGATCGCGGTCGTCCCCGCCACGGGCGGCGCGCCGATCGCGTCCACCACCAGGCGCAGCGACCGTGCCCGGAACCGGTCGCCCGGCTCGATCATGTCGAGGTGGTGGTGCCGGTCGCCCGCCGGGCAGGCGAACCCCGTCAGCCAGGCCACATGCGGACCGCTCTGCACGGTGGAGAGCACACCCGAGGCGAAGTCGAAGTCCTCCGCCCCGTCGTCCTTCATCAGATGGACGTGCAGATGCCCGGAAGTCCCGTCCGGGCGCACCCAGTGGCCGAACAGCGGCCGTCGCTGCAGCCAGGTGTCCTGGTGATTCACGCTGCCCAAGGTGGTGACCGCGTCCAGCCAGGTGGTGCCGGTCTCCGGCGCCGGGCTCTCGGTGAACAGCTCCCGGTGCTCGTGCTCGCCCTCCAGCTCCAGCAGCCGGGGCCGGACCCAGTCGGGCATCCGGTAGTCCACACAGGAGTCCATCCCGGTCGACATCTCGCCGCGGACGGGGCGGGGCTCCGGCGCGCCGAGCACCCCGCGCACCGCCTTCACCAGGAACGGCGGCACGCCCAGGTCGTTGCTGTAGCAGCGGGCCATCGGGCCGGAGAGCTGGCGGGTCGGCGGGTGCCAGCGGGCCAGGAAGTGCAGCCAGAGGCGGTCGTGCAGCCGGTCGTTGAGCTGCAGCACCTCCTCGTCGTCGACATGCTCCCTGATCAGGGTCAGGGTCTGGAGCACGACGCCCCAGTAGGACGGGCTGTTGAACTCGGTGAAGCTCCCGGTGCCGTCGATGGCCTGCGAGAGCCGCACCATGCGGTCCTTGCCGTACGCGAACAGCTCCTCGTCGTCGAGGAGTTTCCCGGCGGCGAGCGTCACGAACGTCCCCATGACGGCGACGTTCGTGTACGTCATGTGCACATTCCTGCGGACGATCGACGCGGCCGCGTGCCGTAGCGACTCCCGCAGTTCGTGCCGCACCTCGGCCGGCAGGCCGTCGCCGTGGCGGGCGTGCACCAGCAGCAGGGCGATGCCGAGGAAGTCCGCCCAGTTCCAGTCGGCCGGGTCCATCTCCGCCGCCGGTTCCTCGGCGTAGTAGCCCCAGATTCCGTAGGTGGCGTTCTCCGGCGACCGGTCCTGGAGCCCGGCGATCCGCAGGATCACGGCGTGGGCGCGTTCGGCGTCGCCCTCGCCGCCCCGTTCCAGCAGGAGGAGGGCGTACTGCAGGGAGTTGCGGGTGGGGTGAGCGGGGCCGCCCTTGATGTTGGTGTGGATGGGGTTGTACGGGGCTTCGACCTGCAGCAGGTTCGCCTCGGCGTCCCAGCAGCGGTCGCCCTCGGCAAGGGCGGCTCGCAGCAGGGCGCGGTCGTACTCGGCGGCCGACCAGGCAGGGTGCACGGGATGTCCTCCAGCTCGCGATCGTCGGACCGACGATCTTCGGGAAACGCTTGGGAAACGTTTTCCAGAGGCTAAGCCGACATCAACGCTCCGGCAAGGGGCATGCGGTTGGCTCCGGGACAGAACTCCGGCCCTAACCCATTGACGCGGCGATATCGGGCGGTGCAAGGTGACCCCGGCTGGAAAACGCTTTCCAGCCGGTTTCCGGTCTGCCCTTGAATGGAGTCCCCGATGAGACCCTCCCTGCGCATCGCCCTGACGGGCGTCACCGCGGGTGCGCTCGTCTGCGTGCTTGCCTCGTGTTCCGGTTCCGGCAGCGACGCGGCCGCCGACGGCACGGTGACGATCACCGTCTCCGGGCGCCCGCCCGCCACCAACGCGGCCGCGCTCAAGACGTTCGACGCGCGGGTGGCGGAGTTCCAGAAGGCAAACCCCAAGATCAAGATCAAGACGAACGAGTACCAGTACGACCAGCAGAGCTTCCAGACCAAGGTGGGCGGCGGCAGCCTGGAGACGATCGTACGGGTACCGCTGACCGAGATGTCGGGCCTGATCAAGCGCAAGCAGATCGCCGACCTGACCTCGGACTTCAAGTCGCTGAAGCACAGCGAGGACTTCAACGACGTCGCGCTCGGGCCCGCGAAGGGTGTGGACGGCAAGCTCTACGGCATTCCCACCGAGGAGTACGCCCTCGGTCTGGTCTACAACCGGGACCTGTTCGAGAAGGCCGGACTCGACCCGGACAAGCCGCCGACCAGCTGGTCCGAGGTCCGTTCGGCGGCCAAGGCGATCTCCGAGAATACCGACGCCACCGGTTACGCGCAGATGACCAAGGAGAACACCGGCGGCTGGATGCTCACAGCGATGGCGTACTCCTTCGGTGACAGCATGCAGGAGCAGTCCGGCGGCAAGTGGGCCAACACCTTCGACCGTCCCGGCAGTGGCGCGGAGAAGTCGCTGAAGGCGCTGAAGGACATGCGCTGGACGGACGACTCGATGGGCAAGAACCAGCTGCGCAACATCACCGACATGGAGAAGGACTTCTCCGCCGGGAAGATCGGGATGACGATCGCCGGACCGAGCATGGTCGGCCACTACATCCAGCAGTACAAGGGCGACCCGAAGACCATCGGCCTCGGCGCCATGCCCGTCGACGGCAGCAGCAAGCAGACCCTGGCCGGCGGCACCATCGCGGTGATCAGCCCCAGGGCCACCGCGCAGCAGCGCGAGGCCGCGGCGAAGTTCATCGACTTCTACTACCTCTCCACCAAGTACGACGTCGCGCTCGCCGCGAAGGACGCGGTGGTCAAGAAGAAGGACGGCGCCGCCATCGGCGTGCCGTCCGTGCCGTTCTACAAGCCGGCCATCGCCGACCCGGTCCAGGCCGCGGTCGACAAGGAGGCCAACGTGCCGATCGAGAACTTCGCCCCGTACAGCAAGACGCTCGGCGACTACGAACTGCGCATCGAGCCGCCCGTCGAGGCGCAGAACGTCTACAAGGCCCTCGACAGCGCCGTACAGGCCGTACTGACCCGCCAGGACGCCGACCCGGCGGAGCAGTTGAAGAAGGCCGCGGCACAGGTCAAGTCCCAGGTGGAGCGGGCTCAGAACTAGAACACCCTCCCGGCAGCCGGAGCGTGTCCGGCACATCAGGCAGTGAGCACAGCACGAGGAGAGGCGAGGAGACGTCAATGAGCAGGTCGCAAGCGCCTGCGGCGCCCGCCGGGAACCGCACCCAGAAGGACCGGACGAAGAAACAACGTTCCGCCGACCCGTCCGCCGACCCGTCCGCGGCCCGGCCGCGGACCCCCGACGGGCCGCCGCGCACCGCCTCCCCGCACCGCGGCGGCCCGGCGGAACGCTTCGTCCGCTGGGTCAGGCAAGGAGGTGTCACCACCATCCTGTTCGGCCTGCCGATGGTGCTGTGCTTCGCCTACTTCTCATGGTGGCCGATCGTCCAGAGCGTGCAGCTCAGTTTCCAGCAGACCAATCTGGTCGACCCCGCCACCTGGGTGGGCCTGGACAACTTCCGGCACGTGCTGGACGACCCGCTGCTGTGGAAGGCCGTCCAGAACACCGCGCTGTTCGCCGCGCTCGCCCTGGTGATCGGCTTCCCGGTGCCGCTCTTCCTCGCGGTTCTCATCGCCGAACTGCGGCGCGGCGGCACGCTGTTCCGCATCCTCGCCTACCTTCCGGTGGCGATCCCGCCGGTCGTGTCGGTCCTGCTCTGGAAGGTGTTCTACGACCCGGACGCCGGCCTGTTCAACCAGCTGCTGGCCCATGTGGGCCTCGGCCCGTACCCCTGGCTGCAGTCCACCGACACCGCGATGCTGTCGATCGTGCTGGAAGCCACCTGGGCCGGCTTCGGCTCCACGGTGATCATCTACCTGGCGGCGCTCGGCTCCGTGCCGACCGAGCTGTACGAGGCCGCCGAGATCGACGCCGCGGGCATCTGGCGCCGGGTCTGGCACATCACCCTGCCGTCGCTGCGCGGGGTCATCCTGATCATGCTGCTGCTCCAGATCATCGGCACCCTGCAGATCTTCACCGAACCCTTTGTGATGACGGATGGCGGCCCGGAGGACTCCACTCTCACCGTCCTGATGCTGATCTACAACTACGCCTTCCAGAACGGCGACTTCGGAGCCGCGACCGCACTCAGTGTCATGCTGGCCCTCGTGCTCGGCGTGCTCTCGGCGATCTATCTGCGGGCGACGAGGAGCTGGAGCAACTGATGGCCGTACAGACCCCCGTTCGCGCCCGCCGCAGGAACCGCCCCGAGGAGAGCGCCCGCGGACTCATATCCGGCGCCGACCGGCGGCGGACGTCCGTACGCATCTCGCTCCGCTCCGTGCAGACCCTCTCGCTCCTGCTGCTGCTCGCCTTCGGAGCGGCGCCCCTCTACTGGACGTTCAAGGGCGCCGTCTCACCGACCCAGGAGCTGCTGCGCGACCCGCTGGCGCTCTGGCCCGACCACGCGCAATGGGACAACCTCTCCCGCGCCTGGAACGAACTCCAGGTCGGCCAGTACCTCTGGAACACCGTGGTCCTGGTCACCGGCTCGGTCATCGCCCACCTCGTCGTCGCCACCACCGGCGGCTACGTCCTGTCGGTGCTGCGCCCCAAGTGGGCGGCGCCCGTGCGCTGGATGGTGCTCGCCACCCTCTTCATCCCCGGCTCCATCTCCCTGGTGGCGCTCTACCTCACCGTGCTCGACCTGCCGGGCCTCGGTATCTCCCTCGCCAACAGCCCGTGGGGGGTCTGGCTGCCGCACGCGGCCAGCGCCTTCACCGTGCTGATCGTGATGAAGTTCTTCGACGGCATCCCGCGCGAACTCTTCGAGGCCGCCAAGGTCGACGGGGCGGGGCCGTTCACCATCTTCCGCCGGATCGTGCTGCCCATGTCACGGCCGATCCTCGCGGTGGTGACCTTGCTGACGGTCATGAACTCCTGGAAGGATTTCCTCTGGCCGCTGATCGTCATCCCGGACACCGAGAAGCAGCCCATCTCCGCCGCACTGCCGCGCCTCGCGGAAACGGCGGAACAGTCGCTGCTCATCGCCGGGATGCTGCTCGCCATCCTGCCCCCGGTCGTGCTGTTCCTGATCTTCCAGCGGCAGATCGTACGCGGCGGGGGAGGCTTCACCGGCCTCAAGGGATGAGGATCACCCGGGGCAAGGGCGCGGACCCCCGTCCGCGCCGGCCGACGGCGGCAGCGGTGCGCGCCGACGGCACACGGGCCGGTGTGCTCCGCCGGGGTACAGCCGACGGAGCACACCCCCACCCGGGAACCACCGATACGCACCGCGCCGATCCGATCGAGAGGATGCCTCGATGGAACAGAACGGCACGATCCGGCCAGGTCCTCTGGCTCCGGCCAGAATAAGGGGTCGCTCCAGACGGTCCGCCGCATGGGGCAGCGCCGCTGCCCTGCTCGGCTGTCTGCTGGTGGCGGCGCCGCTGCCCGGCACGGCCCCGGCCGCCCACGCGGCCGGTACCCTCACTGTCACCTCGCCCGACCTGATCTTCATCAAGGGCCAGGCGAAGATCACCCTGACCTCCGACCAGGCCTCGGTGGCCTGGAAGGCCATCGACGACCAGGGCCTGACCGTCGCGTCGGGCACCGCCCCGGTCTCGGGCGGCACGGCCACCGTCGATGTCACCAAGCTCGGCAGCGGCTACTACACGCTCACGGCGACCGCCGGCGGCACCACCCGTACCGCCAACTTCGGCGTGCTGACCGCGCTGACCGGCAAGGAACAGCAGGACAAGCGCTTCGGCACCGGCATCCACTACGGGTGGAACGACGGCGACGACCAGAAACTGCTGCGTTCGGTCAAGCTGATGGGCATGCACGGGATCCGCTCCGACATCAACTGGGGCGCCATCGAGAAGACTCCCGGCACGTACTCCTGGAGCAACTACTCCACCGACCAGCACATCCCGTATGCCAAGTCGCAGGGGCTGACCGCCCTGCCCATCTCCGGTTACCGGAACCCCAATTACGACGGCAACCGGACGCCCGCGTCCGACGAGGCGCTGGAGGCGTACGGGAAGTTCACGGCCGCCGCCGTGGAGAAGTACCAGCAGTCCTCGAAGGAAATCGAGATCTACAACGAGTACAACTCGACCGGCTTCAACAACGGCACCTGCGGAATCACCGCCGACTGCTACCTCAAGCTGCTCCAGGCGAGCTACGGCAAGGTGCACGCCAAGGTCCCGGACGCCACCGTCGTCGGCGGCGGCCTGGCCGGTCTTCAGACCGACTGGCTGAAGCGGCTGTACGCGATCGGCGGCCTGAAGTACATGAACGCGCTCAGCGTTCACCACTACGGCTACCCGAGCCCGCCCGAGACCGCGCTGGAGAAGCTGCCGCAGGTACGCGCCGATCTGGACGCGGCAGGCGGCAAGAACTTCCCGCTGTGGATCACCGAGAACGGCTACCCGACCCACAGCGACGGCGTCACCCCCGCTCAGCAGGCCGCGTACGTGCCGCGCGCCCAGATCTTCTCGTTCGCCTCGGGCGTCAACCGCTACTACTGGTACGACCTCACCAACGACGGCACCGACGCCACCAACAAGGAACACAACTTCGGCGCCTTCAAGCGCCCCACCGCGGAGGTCAAGGCCTGGCAGCCCAAGCCGTCCGTGGTCACCGAGGGCGTGCTGATCCGGCAGCTCGCGGGCCGCGCCTATGCGGGCCGTGACGACGCCGGTTCCGCCGATGTCCGCTCGTACCGCTTCGGCACCGGAACCGACACGGTCCGGGCCCTGTACACCACGGCCGCGACACCGGGAACGGCGGAACTGTCAGCCACCGGCCCGGTCACCGTCACGGACCAGATGGGCCACGACAAGACCTACCTCCCGGTCGGCGGCAAGGTACAGGTCGGCATCGACGGCAAGGTGCTGTACGTCAAGGGCGCGGTGAGCGCGGTCAAGACCGTGAGCGGCCCCGTGTTCTCGCTCCGGCTGCCGCAGCACTCCAACACTGAGGAGGCCGTCGACGCGGTGCTCCAGGTGGACGGCACCAAGGGCCGGACGCTGCCGCTGCGCTACGACTTCCGGATCGCCGGGGAGAAGCACCGGGTGACCGCCGAGCCCGGCAAGGTCGTCCGTCAGAACGTGCAACTGCCCACCTCGGCCCTCACCGGCCCGCGCACGGTCAGCGGCACGGTCGGACTCGGGCCGGTGAACCTCGCCCGCCTCACCTCCGACACCGAGGTGGTGCCGCCGACCCAGGTCACCTTCGACCCGGTGGTGAAGAAGGCGGCCCCGTTCGCCGCCGCGCTCAAGGTGACCGTCACCAACAACCGCGTCCACAGCCCGCTCGAACTCACCAAGCTGGACTGGCAGGTGAACTCGGGCGACACCTACCTGGACCGGGGCACCGTCGACGGGCCGATCAAGGTCGGCGCCGACTCCAGCGCCTCGTACACCGTGGACGCGCGCAACATCAAGCAGTGGAAGCGCTACTGGACGGCCGCCTACATCAACACCCCCGACGGCGCCAGGACCGCCGTGGGTGCCTGGAACGGCTGGGGCGCCGTCCAGCCGGCCGGCACCGACACCACCACACCCATCGACGTCATCGCTGACGGATCCGTGAGCTACAAGGGCGGCTACAACGGCGCGGCCGACCTGTCCGGCGCCATCCGGCCCCAGTACACCGACGCCGGACTCGTGCTCAAGGGCGCGATCACGGACAACGCCCTGGCACAGCCCGCCACCACCGCCGAGAACATGTGGCAGGGCGACAGCATCCAGTTCGCCGTCACCCCCCAGGTGCCGGGCCGCAGCAAGCAGTACGTCGAGTTCGGCGCCTCGCTCGTGGGTGGCAAGCCGCAGGTCCACACCTGGCGGGCACCCTCCGGCCAGTCCGCCGGTCCGACCCCGGGTGCCACCGCACAGATCACCCGTGACGGCACCACCACCCGCTACACGGTGACGGTGCCGTGGGCGTCGCTCGGCCTCGCCGGCAAGCCGACCCAATCCATCGGACTCGGCTTCGTCGTCAACGACAGCGACAACGACGGCCGGGCGCGCGGCTGGACGGAGTGGGGCGGGTCCATCGCCAACAACTCCAAGAGCGCCGCCGGCCTGAGGGCCGTCCAGCTGACCGACTGATCCACCCCATGACGGGCGGGGCCGGGTGCACCTGACAGCACCCGGCCCCGCCGCTCCATGCCGTATTGCCGCACGGCACACTGTTTCCGAGTCCCACCGTGAGGAGACCAGCTCCATGGCCCTGTTCGACATGCCGCTGCCCGAACTCCGCGCCTACCGGCCGCAGATCGACGAACCGGACGACTTCGACGCCTTCTGGGCGAAGACCCTCGCCGAGACCCGCGCCCACGACCTTGCGGTCTCCTTCGAACCCGTCGAGACCGGACTGAGCGGCCTGCGCACCTGGGACGTCACGTTCGCCGGCTTCGGCGGCCACCCGATCAAGGGCTGGTTCAGCGCTCCCGCGAACGCCGAGGGCCCGCTCCCGCTCGTCGTCCAGTTCCACGGCTACAACGGCGGCCGCAGCCTGCCGCACTGCTGGGGCATGTGGCCGCTGGCCGGCTTCGCCCACTTCATCATGGACGTGCGTGGCCAGGGCAGCGGCGGCAACGTCGGCGACACCCCCGACCCGGTCGGCTCGGGCCCCTCCCACGCGGGCTTCATGACCAGGGGCATCGAGGACCCGGAGAGCTACTACTACCGCCGGGTCTACGCCGATGCGGTACGTGCCGTCGAGGCGGCCCGGTCCCATCCGCTCGCCGACCCCGCCCGCACCGTCGCGCTCGGCGGCAGCCAGGGCGGCGGCATCACCCTCGCGGTCGGCGGACTCGTCCCCGACCTGGCGGCCATCGCCGCCGACGTCCCGTTCCTCTGCCACTTCGGACGGGCCGTCACGCTCACCGACTCCAACCCGTACGCGGAGATAGCCCGCTACCTCAAGATGCACCGCGGCAAGGAGGAGACCGTCCTGCGCACCCTGTCGTACTTCGACGGGGTGTCCTTCGCCGCCCGCGGCAGCGCCCCCGCGCTCTTCTCCGTCGCGCTGATGGACCAGGTCTGCCCGCCGTCCACGGTCTTCGCCGCCCACAACGCGTACCCGGGTGAGAAGGAGATCGAGGTCTACCCGTTCAACGGACACGAGGGCGGTGCCATGTTCCAGGAGGCCGCCCAGCTCCGCTGGGTACCGAAGGCGCTGAACAGGGCGGTCTGAGCCCTGCCGGGCTCCGGTCGGCGTGGTGTGGATCACGGACAGGGTGTGGACAGCACGTATATGGTCCACCGGGGCGCGTCCATGCCCCGTGACATGGCGAGGACGAGGGCGGACAGTGCGGCAGAAAGCCTATGCGCAGGCGATGCGCGTCATCGCCTGCGCGCTGATGGCGTGGCAGGTCTGGATGATGTGGTACATCTCCAGCCACGAGGCGGTGGGGGTGAAATGGACCTGTGACGCGGCCGGGGGCTGCGCCAGTGACCAGCTCGCGTCCATGTCCCCGATGCTCGGAATCGTCTTCGCCGTCGCCCTCGGTCTGCTCTGCGCCCGGTACCTGCACCGGGCGGCACCGGGCGCGATGATTGCACTCTCCGCGGTCGCGGCCGCAGCCGGCTGGTACGACGCGCTGGCGGAGGGCCTGGTCGAGCGGAGCACCGTCACCAGCTTCCACATCCTTCTTCCGCTCGGCGACTTCTCCGTCTCCCAATGGCTCACCTTCCTGTGGTCCGTCGCGGGCGTGGGCTGCCTCGCCGCCTGGTGGGGCGCGGCAGTGAGCCTGCGGCGCACCGCGGGGTTGCGCAGGCTGTCCCGCCGCTACACCACGGCGGACGCGGTGCTGGAGGGCTGGCGGTCGGTGGGCCGCAAGTACGGTGAGGTCACTGTGGTGTTCGACGACGAGGACGGGGTGAGTCACGAGGTCCCGGCCGTCGTGGAACGCGTCGCTCTCAAGCGGGACGTCCTCGCCCTGTACGACGCCGACCGACCCGACGACCCGGCCCTCACCGGGGTCGTCATTCCCCGCCGGAAGGTGCTGCGGCGCTCATGAAAGCGACGACCTCTCTCGCGTCCTCCCTGCGCAGCTTCTTCAGGCTGTTCACCGTGGTCTCCGCGATCGGCACCGGCCTCGCGCTCACCGCGGTGGTCCAGGGTGCCGTGGACGGCCCCCGCTGGCTGCTGATGCTCGGGCTCCCCGTGACGGCCCTGGCCCTGACGGCGTTCGGCAGGGTGGCCGAGGACATGAAGTCGGGCGTCGCCCCCGGGCTGCGCTCCGGCGGCCCGCGCGCCTTCGCGCCCGCCGTGGTCAACGGGGTGCAGGCCGTGAACAAGGAGAACGGGCGGCCGGCCACCGACGGGCAGGCCGTGAAATCCGTGTTCGCCTTCGACCTGACCGTGCTGACCGACGATCTGCCCCCGTACCGGATCGAGGTCCGTCACCCCCTCGACCTGCAGGGGTTGCTGCACAGATCCAGGGCGGTCGTCGAGTACGACCCCGAGCAGCCCTGGCGGGTCGTCATCCCCAACAACCCGCCGCGCGAGTGGCTGGCCCGCGCGAACAGCCTCACCCCGCCGACGGCCGAGGTGAAGCGCCGCGGCGGCGGTGTGCCGGCCGGCTTCCGCGCACTGGTGTCGGGCGTCGTGATCGCGGCCGTGCTGCTGGTGCTGGTACGGGTGTTGGGCTGAGCCGCCGCGGGCTCAGCCGTTGCGCGGGTACTTCTTGAGCACCTTGCCGTTGATGTCGGCCCGCAGATAGGCACCGCCGTACTCGTCCGAGACGTAGACGCTGAGCGTCGGCCGGTAGTTGTCGAACGGGGAAGCCGGATCGATGTCCACGTAGTGAGTGGTGGGCTCGGCGACGCCGAGCTCCTTGTCCGCCCGGCGTATCAGCCCCGGGAGGGCGTCCCAGTTGACCTTCTCCAGGTCCACGGACTTGGCGTCCGGTGCGAGGGTGCCGCCCGCGCGTTCGCGGGTGGCCTCGCCGTCCCGGTACGTGTAGACGTCGTACAGGCCCTTGTTCTTCGCGACCGGGGCCTCGACGCTCGCGTGTACGTCGAACAGCGTGAACGACGTGACCCTGGTGCCGCCCATCACCGGCTTGAGCGCCGCGATGACGGACCGCGCGGCGGAGGGCGTCAGCAGATCCTTGGCCGGCGCCGCGGCCTGCTGCGGGCTTTCCTTCTCCTCGGCGGCCGAGGAAGCGCCGGAGTCCCGGACCGAGGCGGACGGGGTGCCGCCGGAAGTCTTCGCGTCCGAGTCGGGCACCAGCGACCACACCAGGGCGCCGGTCAGGGCGGTCCCGGCGAGCGCGGTGGTGACCGCGACTACACGGCCCCGCCGGACCCGGCGACGGATCTCCTGGGTCCCCAGCGTCGCGGGCTCCGGGCGCGGGGGAGCGGCGTCGGCCCGGCGGCCGGGCCCGGACGCACCGGCCGGACGCTGGACGGGGGCGGCGGGCAGGACAGTGGTCGGACCGGGCGCACGGTAGCCCGGCGGGACCGCGTCCTGCCGGGTGGGCGGGTCCTGACGAGGCGGTACGGCATCCTGCCGCGCCGCACGGCTCGGTCCGGGCGCCGCGGCCGGCTCGCTCACCGGCGTGATCACCGATGCCAGCATCCGGTCGAGCTCCTCGGGACCGGGCCTGGTGGCCGTGTCCCGGGTCAGCAGCGCGTTCAGCACCGGAGTCAGCGGACCGGCCTGCCGGGGCGGCGGGATCTCCTCGTCCAGCACGGCCGCCAGCGTCGCCAATGTGGTGGCCTTGCGCAGCGGATGCCGGCCCTCCACGGCGACGTACATCATCATGCCGAGCGACCACAGGTCCGACGTGGGTTCTCCCTCCTCGCCGCGGATGCGCTCGGGCGCCATGTAGTCGGGGGAGCCGATGATGGAACCGGTCGCCGTCAGACTGGTGGACTCGCGGATCGCCGCGATGCCGAAGTCGGTGAGCACCGGGCTCCCGTCGGCCCGCAGCAGTACGTTGGCGGGCTTGACGTCGCGGTGCAGGATTCCGGCGGCATGGGCGGCCCGCAGCGCGGACAGCACCCCGCGGCCCAGCTCGGCGGCCTCGACCGGGGTGAGCGTTCCCTCGGCCAGGCGCTCCGCGAGCGAGGCGCCGGGCACCAGCTCCATCACGATCCACGGGTACGTCCCGGCGCCGCCGTCCACGATGTGATGGACCGTGACCACACCCGGGTGGTCGAGCCGGGCCAGCGCACGGGCCTCACGCAGCACCCGCTCACGCAGCAGCCGGGCCGACTCCGGATCGTTCTCGGTGAGCGCCGGGTCCGGGGGCCGCACTTCCTTGAGCGCCACATCACGGTGCAGCGCCAGGTCGTGGGCCCGCCAGACCATGCCCATTCCGCCACTGCCGAGCCGGTTCACCAGCTCGAAACGGTCGTCGATCACACGGCGCACAGGCCCCCCAGCGTTCATGGAAAAAGAGTACGGGGCGGGTGCGCGGCGGTGCGCACCCACCCCGTGGGCCGCAGAGGCGGTCGGGTGACCTCTGGACCGGGCGGCCACGCCCTGGCACGCACTCCCCCAAGGCCCCAAGGGCCAGGGGGGACCCCCCTCCGCGTTGTCGTCGGTCGACGACGCTCCGCGTCGCCTCCCCCCTCCGCGTTGTCGTCGGTCGACGACGCTCCGCGTCGCCTCCCCCCCTCCGCGTTGTCGTCGGTCGACGACGCTCCGCGTCGCCTCCCTCCTCCGCCTTGGAATCGCACGCACCAGACCGCGTCCGCTTTCCGGTCCGAAGTCACCCGACCGCCTCTCACACGTCGTTGTTCGGTGTGAGCCTGAGCGTCACGATCTGGAAGGGCCGCAGCCCCAGCCGGACCGCATCGCCGTCCACCTCGGCGGTCTCGTCGGCGAGCGGGCGCTCCAGCAGATCGGTGACGCTCGCCCCGGCCAGCGCGAAGCCCGCCGTCAGACGTGCCGAGACCCGTCCGCCGTGGGCCTCGTGAAGCCGGACCACCACATCACCACTGCCGTCGTCGGCGAGCTTCACGGCGGTCACGACCACCGCGTCGTCGTCGACCGAGACCAGCGGGGCGACCGCGGCACCGCCCGCGACCCGGCGCTCGGGGAGGCTGAAGGACCAGCCCTCACGGACCGCGTCACCGATCGTCGCACCCGGCAGCAGCGCGTACCGCAGCCGGTGCACCCCCTGGTCGGTCGCCGGGTCGGGGTAGCGGGGCGCCCGCAGCAGCGACAGCCGCACCGTGGTCGTGGTCGAGCCGTCCTCGCGGACCGTACGGGTCACATCGTGCCCGTACGTCGAATCGTTGATCAGCGCCGCACCCCAGCCCGGCTCGCCGACGTGCAGGAAACGGTGGGCGCAGATCTCGAACTTGGCCGCCTCCCAGCTGGTGTTGGTGTGCGTCGGCCGCTGGACGTGCCCGAACTGGGTCTCTGCCGTGGAGTGATCGGCGCGCACATCGATGGGGAACGCCGCCTTGAGGAACTTCTCCTGCTCGTGCCAGTCGACCTCGGTGTCGATGTCCAGGCGCCGGGCACCGGGCCGCAGCGTCAGCAGCTGGGTGACGCGGGACGAGCCGAAGGTACGCACCACCTCGACGCCGTCACCGTTGCGGCGCACCACGTCCGCCTCGGTCAGATCGGTCACCGTGTTGCGGTAGAAGGCATCGACGTCCCAGGCGTCCCAGCGGTTGGGCAGATCCGGGTGGACCTGGAGCAGATTCGCCGCACTGCCAGGGGCGACGGTCTCGCGCCCGGTCACCAGGTCGACGACGGAGACCACGAGCCCCCGCGCGTCCACGGTCACCCGGAGCACCCCGTTGTCCAGCCGGAAGCCGGAGTCGTACTCCTCGATCTCCACGGCAGGCTCCGGGGCCTGAGGAGCGAGCACCGCGCCCCCCGCCGCGACGCCGGCCCGGCCGTGCGGAGCGGAGTTGAACACCACCGTGCCGCCGCCCTCCGCGGCGCCGGCCAGGGCCCGCTGCGCCGCCCCGATCACCGCTTCGAGCTCGTCGGCGATCCGGGCGTACGTCGCCTCGGCCTCACGGTGCACCCAGGCGATGGACGAACCCGGCAGGATGTCGTGGAACTGGTGCAGCAGCACGCTCTTCCAGATCCGGTCCAACTCCTCGTGCGGATACGGGAATCCGGTCCGCACGGCGGCGGTGGCCGCCCACAGCTCCGCCTCCCGCAGCAGGTGCTCGCTGCGCCGGTTGCCCTGCTTGGTCCGCGCCTGCGAGGTGTACGTACCGCGGTGCAGTTCCAGATACAGCTCGCCCAGCCACACCGGCGGCCGGTCGTACTCCGTCTCGGCGGCTTCGAAGAAGTCCGCGGGCTTCTCGATCGTCACCCGGGGAGAGCCCTCCAGATCCGCGAGCCGCTCGGCACGCGCCAGCATCTCGCGGGTGGGGCCGCCACCGCCGTCGCCCCAGCCGAACGGCACGAGCGAGCGGGTGGCGTGGCCCTTCTCCCGGAAGTTCTCCTCGGCGTGCGCGAGCTCCTCGCCGGACAGCTCCGCCACATAGGTGTCCACCGGCGGGAAGTGCGTGAACACCCGGGTGCCGTCCAGCCCCTCCCACAGGAAGGAATGGTGCGGGAACGGGTTCGTCGTGTTCCACGAGATCTTCTGGGTGAGGAACCAGCGCGAACCGGAGAGCTTCACCAACTGCGGCAGCGCCGCCGAGTAGCCGAACGAGTCGGGCAGCCACACCTCCTCGGTCTCGACCCCGAACTCCTCCAGGAAGAACCGCTTGCCGTACACGAACTGCCGGGCCAGTGCCTCCGACCCGGGCATGTTGGTGTCCGACTCCACCCACATCCCGCCCACCGGCACGAACTGACCGGCGGCCACCTTCTCCTTCACCCGGGCGTACAGCGCGGGCTGGTGCTCGCGCAGCCAGTCCAGCTGCTGTGCCTGCGACATCGCGAAGACGAACTCCGGACGGTCGTCCATCAGCGCCACCACGTTGGAGGTGGTGCGGGTGACCTTGCGCACCGTCTCCCGCAGCGGCCACAGCCACGCCGAGTCGATATGCGCGTGACCCACCGCCGACAGCCGGTGCGCGGAGGCGTGCGCGGGGGAGGAGAGCACAGCCCGCAGCCGCTCCCGCGCGGCGCTCGCGCTCGCGCCCACGGCGTCCAGGTCAAGGGCGTCCAGGCAGCGTTCCACCGCGCGCAGGATCTCCCAGCGGCGCGCCGAACCGAGCGGCAGCTGCCGCATCAGCTGGTCGAGCACCTCCAGGTCCTGGACCAGCTCCCACACCTGCCGGTCGAAGACCGCGAGGTCCATCCGCTCGACGCGGTACAGCGGCTCGCTGCCCGCGGTCTCCCGGTCTCCCAGCAGGCTGACACCGTCCAGGATCTCCGGATTGGCGGCGGCTTCGAGGAAGTACGTGAACTCCTCGCCGCCCGCAACCGGTTCGCCGATCCGCAGCCAGGTGTTGCGCGGGTTGAGCGCCTTGACCACGCTGCCGTCCGGCCGGTGGGCCAGCGCCTCCGCGGAGAACCCGGGCCGGTCCTTGGCGAAGCCGAGGTCGATCACCGCTTCGACGGTCTCACCGGCCCAGTCCTGCGGGACGCGGCCGGTCACCCGGAACCAGCTGGTGCCCCAGGCCGGCCCCCAGTCGTCGCCGATGGCGCCGGGCTTGTACGGGGCGGCCACCGCCTCGGTGAAGGGCACCGGTTCGCCGGGGGCGTGCCAGACCTCGAACTCCAGCGGCGCGGTACGGGGGTGGACGGCGGGGCGGATGCGCTCGCGCAGGGCGCGGCCGAGCCGTTCCTCGGTCAGTGTGCGGTCGTCATGCATGAGTGAAGGGCCCCTCTGAATGAAATGTGTGCGACGCGGTAGTGGTTCACGGGAGCTCGTCGAAGCCCACGCAGGGCAGTGACATCCCATCGGCCACGGCCAGGAGCTTCTCCAGCCGGGCCGGGGTCACATGGTTGGCCTCGTGGGCGTCGGCGACGCAGTGGGCATAGAGCGTGGTCACGCCGCCGTGATCGGCGGTCCGGCGCAGTGCCGTCTCGACGCCGGTCAGATCGTCCCCGTACGCGACGCTTCCGCGCCCGGAATCCACCGAGCAGCCCGGCAGGACCCGCCGGGCGGGGAGGTCGGCGGCCGGGACGTGCAGTTCGGCCGCGAGGGCCGGATCGGCGCGACGGCCGACGGGTACTCCGCCGCGCAGCCGCTCGAAGAGTGTGAGCAGCAGCCGGTCGGTGTTCTCGTCGCGGGCACTGCACGGGTAGGCGAAGCTGCGGGCCGGAAAGCCGAGGCGACGCAGCACGTCGAGGGCGGGCACCACCTCCCGGTCGAGATAGGCGCCCGCGCCGTGCGCGGCGACGAACTCGGGTGCGCGCTCGTGCCGCAGGCCGTGGCAGCCGATGGTGTGGCCGTCGTCCGCGAGCCGGCGCAGCAACCGCACCTCGTCCCGGTCGAGCCGGTCGGGCTCGCAGATGAAGAAGGTGACGCGCGCGCCGTACGACGTGAACAGCGGTGCGGCCGCGGCCCACTCGTGCACATGCCGGTCGTCGAAGGTGAGCAGCAGGGCACGCTCGGCGCCGCTGTCCGGGCGGTCGGTCATCGCCCGGACTCCTGTGGCGCCCAGCCGGGTACCGAGCCGTGCAGCGCCGTGTAGAAGGGGTCGCCCGGGACGATCTCGCCCGCCCGGACCGGGAGACCGGTGAGTGCAGCCTTGTACATCGCGGTGATCAGCTCCAGGGAGCGGCGGCCGTCCCCGGCGCTCGCCCTGGGCCGCCGTCCGGCCCGCATGTCGGCCAGGAGGGAACGGAGCTGGGCGCTGTGCGAGCTCGGTACGTCCTCGGCCGGGGCGTTCCAGCCGTCCACCCGCCCGGGGTCGACACCGGGCGCCGGGGTGTAGGTCCAGTCGCCGTTCCCGTATCCGTAGAGATGGTTCAGCTCGATCGTGGCGTCCCGCAGATCGATCCGCAGGTGGCTCAGCTGGCGCGGCGAGAGGGCGCTGTTGACCACGGTGGCCAGCGCGCCCGAGGCGAAGCGCACGGTGGCGGTGGTGACATCGTCGGTCTCGACGTCACGGGCCAGCCGGCCCGCCATGGCGCGGATCTCCGCCCAGTCACCCAGCAGTTCGAGCAGCAGGTCGATCTGGTGGATGCCGAGTCCCATGGCGGGGCCCGCGCCCTCGGTCTCCCACTTCCCGCGCCAGGGGACCGCGTAGTAGGCGTCGTCGCGGTACCAGGTGGTCTGGCAGTGGGCGACCAGCGGCGCCCCCAGCTCCCCGGAGGCGATGAGCGCCTTGGCGTGCTCGGCCCCCGAGCCGAACCGGTGCTGGAAGACGATCGGGGCGTACGGGCCCTGCTCGCCCTCGGCGGCGGTCATGGCGTCGTACCCCGCGAGGCTGAGCGCGGGCGGCTTCTCGCACCACACCCACGCCCCGGCCGCCAGGGCGGCGACGACCTGCTCCCGGTGGGCGACGGGCGGCGAGGCGATGACGACGAGATCGGGACGGACCTCGCCCAGCGACGCGGCGAGATCGGTGGAGTGGTGGGGGAGCGCGAAGTCGGTGGCGAAGGAACGGGCGGCGGCGGGATCGGCATCGACGGCGCCCACCACCACGAAGTCCGAGGGAAGTTCGAGGAACGCCGGCATATGGACGGCACGGGCGATGTTGCCCGCGCCGACGAGCAGTACACGGTAAGGAGTCACAGTCACAGAGGGCCGTCCAGGCTGAGGGCGTGAGCCGCCGGGATTGGTAAGCGTTTTCCAGCAGGTCGGTAAGGTGCCCTTCCCGAAGGAAGGGCAGTGGGTTTCAGAGCGTGGCGTAGAGCGCCCCGGCACTGGTCACGGGGCCGGTGCGGAGCCGGTCCGGCCAGTCGAGGGCGAGACCGAGAGAGGTGCTCAACCGGTCCTGGAAGGAGGCGAGCCGCTGCTCGCTCCCGCGGACCGCGCGCGGCGGCAGCCGGTGCTCCAGGCAGTACGAGACCAGCGCGCCGACGGCCTCACCGATGCTCCACTGGCCCGCGTGCCCGCCGAGCGCGGGTGCGCTGAGATGTGTGGCGCCGATGTTCCGCCCGGCCGGGAGCAGATTCTCCACCCGTACGGGCAGCAGCGCGCCCAGCGGCAGCTGGAACGGCAGGCACTCCAGGTCCAGTCCCGCGCCGCCACCCGTCCCGGGGTGCAGGGTGATCCGGGAGCGCAGGGTGCCCACACTGTCCGTGAAGGTCTCGGCGCCCGGCGCCCCGGCCCGTGCCGCGGCGGTCAGGTGGTGCTCAAGAAGGGTGAACTCGGCCCGGATGCGCCGGGATTCGCGTACGTGTGCGGCCTTGGCGAACCCGTCGTCCGTGCCCGTGACGTCGGGCCTCAGCCGCAGCTCGGGGTAGCCGTGACCGCCGTCGTGCCGGGGCGCGCGCGTCTGCATCCAGTACAGGAACGACATGGCCTGCTCGCGTGCCTCCTGCTCGGCCCGCGCCCGTACCTCCTCCCCGACCCCGGTGAGCGGGAGCCGGGTGTAGGCGGTCTGCTCCCAGTCGACCAGGGTGATGTCGCTGTCGAACGTACCGGGCAGACAGCGGCTCCGGGCGAGCGCCCGCAGCTGGTGCCAGCGGTCGTTGGGCGGTGCGGCCCAGGGCGGGACGTCGTCCGGCTCGTGCAGGAACAGCGGCACGGAGCGGGCCGGGCCGTCGCCCGGCTCCGCGGTGTCCCAGGAGAAGGCGTCGGACCACCGGGCGTAGCCCGCCGGCCGGTCGACGGTGTGGTCCTCGCCGGGGCGGTGGTCCAGGGCGAAGACCCAGGAGACCGGCTGCTGGTCCAGCGGATCGGCGACGACGGGCGCGTGCGGTTCGCCGGTCTCCTCGCGGGACTCGGCGCCGGTGACGTGCTCGACGCCCGCGAGGCCGAGCAGCTCGCCCAGGTCCGTGGCGTCGACGACGTAGGGGGCGCTGACCGTCAGCGGCTCGCCGTCCGCCGCCTCCAGGGTGACCGCGGTCACCCGGTCCCCGTCCGCCTGGGCCGCGACCGGGCGGTGGCCGAGCAGCAGGGTGAGCCTGCCGGTGGCGAGGTGCGGGGTGAGGAGCTCCTGGACTACCGCGAGTGCGGCGCGCGGCTCGTGGCTGAGATGGCCGGTGGTGCTGAGGCCGGGGTCGAGCAGCGGATCGGCGAACGGCTCGGGGCACAGCGGGTAGTTGCGCCGGTAGAAGTCGCGTATCCGCTCGCGCAGATCGCGGTAGCCGGGGGAGACGGGGTCCAGTTCGATGCGGTGGCCGTCGGCGAGCGGCACGGCCTGCGCGGTGAACAGGCCACCGGGCCAGTCGGTCGCCTCGGTGAGCACGACGCGGTGTCCGAACCGGGCGGCGGTCAGCGCGGCGGCGAGACCACCGAGACCGGCACCGACCACCAGGACATCGGTCCCGAGTTCGCGGGTACGGGGGGTGGGGGCGGCGAACACAGGAGTCTCCTCCCTCAGGGCCGGCGGGCGGCGACGGTACGGAGCCGGACCGGCACGGACTCGCGCGTCCTGATCCGGACGGGAAGCACGATCTGCTCGGCGCTGCGGTACGGGTCCTCGCCCGCCGTGCGCTCCGCGATCCGGGTGACCAGTTGCTCGACCGCCCGGCTGCCGATCTCCCTGGCGGGGAGCCGGGCGGCGAAGCTGGTGAGCGGCAGCAGATCGTAGGGACCGGCGTCGTCCATGCCGGCCAGCACGATCTCGTCGGGTACGGCGATGCCGAGCGAGGCCAGATCGGCGGCCGCGGTGGCGACGGCGAAACCATGGGCGCACAGCAGGGCGGTCGGCGGCTCGGGCGAGCCGAGCAGGTCGGTCAGCAGCTGCTTGCGGTCGTCCTCGGACAGCGCCGTGTACGAACGCAGCGCGGTCAACTGGGGGAGCAGGGGCTGGTCATGGGCGCGCAGCGCCTGTTTGTGCCCGGTCATCCGGTCGTGGACGCTGGTGCACTGCGTCTCGCCCCAGAGCGTCGCGATCCGCTCGTGGCCGTCGGCCAGCAGATGTTCGGTGAGCCGGTAGCCGACGTCGTAGTTGTCGGCGGTGACCGCGTCGATGGCGAGGCCCGGAAAATACCGGTCGACCAGGACCATGGGTATGCGCAGGCGCCTGATCTCGTCGAGGACGTCGGGATCGGGAGCACCCTGGACGGGGTAGAGGATGATGCCTTCGACGCGGTCCTCGACGGCCTGGTGCAGCACCTGGTCCTGGCGGGCCAGCGACGCGTCGTGGGAGGCGTGCCCCGTGTCGGTCATGTGGACGGCGGAGTCGGAGAAGAACAGCCGCAGCCCGCGCTCCGAACAGCTGGACTCGATCCCGCGCAGCACCTCCGACTGGTACGGCCCCTGACCGCTGATGATGCAGGCGATCACACCGGACCTGTGTGCCGGTGCGGGCTCCGCGACCCTGTCCTCGGGGTCGGCGACAAAGGTCCCCTGGCCGCGGCGGCGCACCAACAGCCCTTCCGCGACGAGGTCGTTGAGTGCCCGGACAGCGGTGGTGGAGCTGACTCCGAAGCGCTCGCGCAGCTGGTTCTGAGTGATGAACGGAGCACCGGCCTCGTACTCGTCACGTGCCACCTCGGCCCGCAACTCGTCCTTGATGCGCTGGTACTTGGGCCCGGACGTACCCATCCAGCCATCACCCCCTCGGATTTGACGCGTCAATCGACGTTGATGTCAGTGTGGTGGGGGTTAACGCATTATTTCAAGAGGGTTGCAGGGAAAGGATCGACAACTTAGTGCGTCAAGCCGGGGGTATGTCACCTTAATGCGTCAACTGGGCGTCCCGGACGGTCCCTGGGTCGGGGTCGGGAATCAGCCGGTCACACGGGGCGGCGGTGCCGTGCTGGCACGCACCACCAGCCGCGAAGGCACCGCGAGCGTGCGCGGCGAAGCCGTCGCGTCGCCGAGGGCCAGCAGCAGCGCCCGGCGGCCGATCTCCTCCAGCGGCAGCCGTACGGTGGTCAGCGCGGGGGTGACGTCGCAGGCCACCGGAAGATCGTCGAAGCCGACGACGGAGACATCGGAGGGGACGCTCCTGCCGAGGTCGTCACGGAGCGCCGCGAGGGCGCCCAGCGCCATGGCGTCGTTGAGCGCGAACAGCGCGGTGATCCCCGGCGACCTGCGGAACAGCCGCACCGCCGCGGCCCGCCCGCCGTCCCGGGTGAAGTCGGCCTCGACGCGGTGGTGCTCCTGTACGACGACGCCCAGTTCGGCGGCCCCCTCGAGGAAGCCGTGCAGCCGTTCCTGCACGGAGACCAGCGCCAGCGGTCCGCAGATGACGCCGATCTCGGTGTGCCCCAGCCCGGCGAGGTGCTCGGCGACCGCCCGGCCGCCCTCGCGGTTGCCCGGCACGATCGTGTCCACCGGAAGATCCTGATGCGCGACGGCGGTCACCCGGCCGCCCTGTGCCGCGAAGGCCTCCAACTCCTGGGTGAGCGCGGGGCTGCCGCCGGTGAAACCCGATCCGGCGAGGACCACGGCACGGGCCCGCTGTGCCCGCAGCCGGGCCACGTACTCCGCCTGGAGCCCGGGTTCGTGGAAGGTGCCGGCCAGCATCACCAGGAGCTTGTGGTCGCGGGCGACCTCCATGACACCGGCCGCGATGGCGGAGTAGTAGGCGTCGTTCACATCGTGCACGACCAGGCCGACGATGGATGTCGTGGACTGCACGAGCGCGCGGGCCGGCGCGTTGGAGACGTAGCGGAGCCGGGCGGCGGCCTCCAGGACGCGCTCCTGCAGCTCCTGGGTGACGTTGCGGTCACTGTCGCTGAGGACGCGCGAAGCCGTGGCGAGAGAGACCCCGGCGTCCTGCGCGACCTGCTGGAGCGTCACGGCGGACGACGGGCGGGGACGGGCGGAACGTCGATTGACCTGGCTCTGCATAGGGCTACGATAGCCGCACTGAAAGCGTTTTCCCATTGCGTACGCCATAGGAAACCCGCCACCGGGACACTCCCGCCTGCGAGGTCAGTCCGTCCGCCACCGCCCCGGTACGGCCGGCGGCACCGTGGTCGCACAGCGGTAGACGGCATCCTCCCGGAAGGCGTACCGCCGCTCGGTCTCCGGAGTGAGCCGGACACCGAGCCCCGGGGCCTGCGGAGCGAGCAGGCATCCGTCCGCCAGGCGGAACGGCTCGACCAGCAGCTCCGACCGCAGCGGATACCGCGGCATCGGCCATTCGGCCAGCCGCCCGCCGCCGGCGAAGGCGGCGTGGTAGTTGGCCGCCTGGCACACGGCACTGCCCCAGCAATGCACGACCGCTTCGACGCCGTGCTCCGCCGCGCCCGCGAAGACTGCCAGTGTCTGGTGCAGACCTCCGATGACAGTGGCGTCCGGCTGCACCATGTCGTAGTACCCCGATGCCATGCGCGCCAGCAGCTCCTGCGCGGTGGTGACGGTCTCCCCGCCCGCCACCGGACAGCCGGCCGCCCGCCGCAGAGCGGGGTACGAGGCGGTCCGGGCAGGCCCGAGCGGCTCCTCCAGAAAGCGCACCGGCCACCGGGTGCCGGTCCTGACCGCTTCCAGGAACGCCAGCGTGTCCGCCACCGACTGGCCGGGGTCCTCGAGGTTCTGCGCCATGTCGATGGCGATGCCGACGCCGTGCGCGGCCGCGTGCTCCAGCGTCCACACGGCCTTGTCCGCCTCGTGGCCCCGAGCCCTGATCTTGAAGGTGCCGATGCCCAGGGCCGCCACGGCGGCGATCTCGGCGCCCATCGCCGACGGGGAGGTCGAGTCGCCCCCGCTGGCGTAGAGCCGGATCCCGTCCGTGCGACGGCCGCCCAGCAACTCGTACGCGGGAACGCCCGCCCGTTTTCCGAGGGCGTCGACCAGGGCCGCCTCCACGGCGGAGACGACATGGCGGGCCGCCCCCTGGAGACTCCAGTAGCCCGTCACGCGGACCATGTCCCGGTACCGCCCCGCCAGGTCCCCGGCCGGACGGCCGACCAGGTAGGGGGCGATCAGATCGACCGTCGACACGAAGACCTGCGGCGCGAAGACGGCGAGATAGCCCTCGCCGAGCCCGGTCGTGCCGTCGTCCAGGGTGACCTCCACCAGACCGGTCGTGCGCCACCCTGTCGGCAGTGCCAGACGCACCTCCAGATTGTCCGGATCCGCGTAGGGGGCGCTGAGCAGCACCGGCCGGATCGCCGCGATGCGCACCCCGTCGCCGGGTTGTGCACCGATGTGCGTGGAAGGCGGTTCGGACATGACGTCGCGTCCTCAGAATCCTCTGGACCACTGCACGGGGTTGCGCAGCGGTGAACCGGTGTGGAAACGGCGCCAGTTGTCGGTGAACAGGTCGACGACCCGGGCGCTCTCGTCCGTCGAACCACCTGCGGTGTGCTGGGTGAGGACGACCCCGGGGCAGGTCCACAGGGGGTGGCCGGCAGGCAGCGGCTCCTCCCCGGTGACATCCAGTACCGCTCCGCCGAGCCGCCCGGTGGCCAGCTCGGACACCAGGGCCTCCTCGTCCAGCAGCGATCCCCGGCCGGCGTTCACCAGAACGGCTCCCGGCCGCATCAGGGCCAGCCGTCGCGCATCGAGCAGTCCGCTCGTTTCGGGCGTCCCGGGCAGCAGCCCCACCACCACGTCGAAGCCCGGCAGCTGCTCATCGAGCCCGGCCAGGGTACGGATGTCGCCGGAACCGCGTGCGAAGTGCGAGACGTGGCAGCCGAACGGGCCGAGCAGTTCGGCGAACCGTCGGGCGATGGACCCCCGGCCCAGCACCAGGACCCGGGCCCCGGTCAGCAGACGCAGCCGGGGCCGCACGGCGGACTTCGCCCACCTGCCTTCGGCGCGCAGCCGGGAGAGCCGGTCGATCCCGCGATGAAGCGCGAGGATTCCCGCGAGGCACGACTGCGCGACCGGATCGGCGAAGACATCGCCCAGGTTGGTGACGGTCAGCCGGCGGCCGAGAGCGGGCCAGTCGAGGCCCAGATAGTCGTCGATCCCGACCGAGGCGAGCTGCAGCCACCGCAGCCGGGGCGCGTTCGCCACCCAGGCCGCCCTGGGATTGCCGAGCGCCGTGCCGGCATCGGCGAGGGCGCGGGCGTCCGCCTCCGACGTGGTCCCCGGCTCGGCGAACCACACGGGACCGGGGCCGAGTTCACGCAGGCGGGCGCGGTCGGCATCGGCGAGCGGCAGTTCCACGTACAGGCCGGTGCGGTCCGTGTCCGGCACAGGTGCGGGCGGCGTCCTTGACGGGCCGTTCACCACGGGTGCTCCGCGAGGTACTCGGTGATCCGCTCCCGGTCCCACTCCCCGTCCGCGACGGTGACCCGGTAGCGGCGGGCGAGGGTGTCGCCCGGGGCGAGCTCCAGCTCCTCGTGGAACGCGAAGGAGGGCGCGACGGCGGCGAAGGGCTCGTCGCGGACGAACCAGTGGGCCGGGTGGGTGCCGCCCGCTCCCGTGTGATCGTTCTCCGGGGCGTGCCGGAAGATCAGTGTGGCGTGACCGTCGGCGCCGTCGTGTTCGCCGCTGTAGGCCAGCCAGGGTGCCTGCGTCCCCATCAGCTCCGGGCCTTCCCCTTCCGGGCCGAGGATCCGCCCGCCCCGGAAGGCGCGCGGTCCGCGCCAGAAGAGACCGGTGTAGCCGGCCGCCTCCCGGCCGTGGGTCGTCGGGCTGCCGAAGAGCAGCGGCTCGGTACGCCGGTTGGTGATCGCGCTGGACCAGGTCAGCGTCCAACTGCCGCCGGTGCCCGCACCCGTGCCGCCGGATCCGGCGTGCTCGACGTCGTGCAGCTCGACGCGGCGCAGCTCGTCCGCCCAGTGCGTACCGTCGTTGTGGCGCCAGCTCAGCCGCTCCGCGATGACCGCGCGTCCGGCGTCCGCCGTGACCTCGTCGAATCCGATGTGCGCCATCGACCCGACCCGTTCGGGCAGCTGTTGGTAGTCCTGGCCGTGCACATAGGTGTTGCCTCCCCACAGGTTCTGTCCGGAGAGGTGGGAGGCCGTCATCTGGAGGCCCTTGTGCCAGCGGTGATCGTTGGGCCGATAGTCGGTGACAACGTTATCCGCCAGTGTGCGCATGGGATGGATGTACGGCTTGGGGGCCTCCCATGCCGCTTCCGGACGGTAGACGTAGCTGATCAGGTCGATGCCGCCGCGCTCCTCCGTGACCGTGATCCGGTCTCCGTGGGCGTGCGTGATGCGCAGTGGACTGCTCATGTCCCGAGTCTCCTGGATGCGGCTGGAAAGCGCTTACCGCAACCTAGGGCCTTCGCCGGAGGCGCGTCAACAGCCATCGGGCGTCGGGGAGAGGGGCACGGCCGAGAGGGTGGCCCGGATCGGGGACGGGCGGCGGGGCCGGCCCGGCACGGCGGCCGACGGCTTGCCGCACACTCATGGAAGAGCGGCAAGCCGTCGGCCGTTGGCGTGAGGCAGGTGCTACTTGGGCGGGCGGATGCTTCCGCCGCCCGTGTTGCCCTGCTGGTCGCACTGTTCCTGCAGCTTCCGGGCCTTCTCCTGGAGCCGCTGGCGCTGCTCAGGGTCGGTGGTGCGCTCGGCGGCCTCGGTCATGTGCCGGGCCTTGTCACGCAGCTGCTGCGCACGGTCACCGGATTCACGTGCAACGCTCATCATCGCTCCTTGTGCGGTTGGGAAGAGCGGGCTCCATCAGAGAACCAGCGCCGTCGGGCCGCCGCACCTCGAATCGTCACTCAGAGTCATGGCCTGCAGTGGGGTGCCGGGACGCTGGCATGATCAAGGGCATGAACGAGAGCATCATCGCCGCGTGTGACGGGGCATCCAAGGGCAATCCGGGACCTGCGGCCTGGGCATGGGTCGTGGCCGACGCGCAGGGGCGGCCCGAGCGCTGGGAAGCGGGCCCGCTGGGCACCGCCACCAACAATGTCGCCGAACTCACGGCGTTGCGGGAGCTGTTGGAGTCGACGGACCCCTCCGTGGCGATCGAGGTACGGATGGACTCGCAGTACGCGATGAACGCGGTGACGAAGTGGTTGCCGGGGTGGAAGCGCAACGGCTGGAAGACCTCGGCCGGCAAGCCGGTGGCCAACCGTGACCTCGTGGCCGGGATCGACGCCCGGCTGACCGGCCGGACCGTGCGCTTCACCTACGTTCCCGCCCACCAGGTGGACGGCGACCCGCTCAACGCACTCGCCGACCAGGCGGCCAGCGAGGCCGCGGTGGCACAGCGGCCGGCCGGAACCGCGCACGGTTCCCCACAGATGCCGACACCGGCCCCCGCCCGGGCGACCGAGGGCCGGCGCGGTGGCGCGGCGACGAAGAAGACGGCAGGCGCGGCACGTCCCGCCCGTTCCGGTGGCACCATCAAGGCCAGGTTCGCGGGCCGCTGCCACTGCGGTAAGCCCTACGCGGCACAGGACATGATCGCCAAGAACCCCAACGGCTGGGGCCACCCGGAGTGCCGCACCGCACCCGCCTGAGGCACACCGCCGTCCGGAGCCGGCAAGGGCCCAGGGCCTCTCGTTTGGATCAGGCCGGGCTCGCGTGCCCCGGTGCCGCGCCTCGCCGCGTTGTCGTCGGTCGCCGACGCTCCTTCCCCGAGCTCTCGGCTCCGCTCGAGCAGGGGAGGCCCCATCCGACTCCCTCCTCCGCCTTGCGATGCACGGCACCGGACCCCGCTCCCTGATCCTGCCTGATCCAAACGAAAAACCCTGGAGGCCCCAGTGGCCGCGCGGGACCGGGTCCGCGTGCCATGATGCGGCTCCGACGGCGGCGTCCCGGCATCGCCGTACCGATGCCGCCGGCAACGGCGGGACGCTGGGGGGGCGGATGGGAAGCACAGGCACGGTTCTGCGCGAGCTGCGTGGCGCGCAGAAGACGGCCAAGGGGGTGTCGCTCTACTCGCGGTACGTGAACCGCCCGGCCGGCCGGGTGTTCGCGGCCGGTGCGTACCGGATCGGACTGACGCCCAACCAGGTCACGCTGACCAGCGCGGTGTTCACCTTCGCCGCCATTGCCGCGGTGGCGCTCGTCCGCCCCTCCGTCGGGCTCGCGATCGCGGTGTACGCGGGCCTCGCCATCGGCTTCGCCCTCGATTCGGCCGACGGACAACTGGCCAGACTCACCGGCAGGGGAGGCCCGGACGGCGAGTGGCTGGACCACGTCGTGGACTGCGCCAAGATGATCCTCGTGCACACCGCCGTGCTGATCTCGTTCCAGCGGTTCTCCGGAGTGCCCGGCGAGGGCTGGCTGCTCCTGCCGCTGGGCTTCCTGTTCACGGCCGTGCTGACCTTCTGCGCGGGACTGCTGCGCGAACAGCTGGGAAAGGCGGCCGCCCGGCCCGGGGCGGGCAGCGCCACCGCAGTCCCGGTCTCGCGGCTGCGGGCCGTGGCACTGCTGCCCGCCGATTACGGAGTGTTCTGCCTGGTGTTCCTGCTCCTCGGCGACCGCACCGCGTTCCGCATCGGCTATGCGGTGCTCGCCGTCGTGCACGCGCTCTTCCTGGTGGCGTTCCTCGCCAAGTGGTTCAGGGAGCTGAAAGCGCTCCGGACTGCGGACTGACGAGCGTGTCCAGCACCCTGCGCAACTGGGTGCTGGACGTGTGCACGGTGTACGGGAAGTAGACGACCTCCACGCCGACCTCGGCGAAGTCGCGTTCCAGCCGTTTTCCCTTCTCCGTGTCCCGCCAGTCGTCCCCCTTGAAGATCACGTCGAACCTCACCTGCTGCCAGGTCTCGACCTTGTCGGGCACCGTCTCGACGAACGCCGCGTCCACGTGGCGCACGCTGCGCACGATCTCCAGGCGCTCCGGCAGCGGAATCACCGGCCGGTGGCCCTTGGCGAGCACGGCCATCTCGTCAGAGACGACTCCGGCCACGAGGTAGTCGCACTGACTGCGGGCGTGCCGCAGGATGTTGAGGTGTCCCACGTGGAAGAGGTCGTAGACCCCCGGCGCGTAGCCGACCCTGTGCACCATCCGTTCTCTCCCCCCACGGTGAACGTGACGTCCGTGTCCCGCAGCAGTTGTCCGGACATGGCATCCGGTGCGGTGGGATATCGGTATCGGTGTTGATGGTGCAACGACCTTACTGTGAAGACCACTTGCGCATCTCGTGAACGGATAAGCTCGCTTTTGGGGCTGTTCCTCGGGAGGAACCTCGGGGCTGTTCCCTGGGGGAACACAGACTGTTCCGGGGGGAAGGCGAGCGTCCATGTCCGATGCCGATCGTCACAAGCCGTTCGAGGGCCGCACCCTGCTGGTCGTCTCGACGAACTACGCACCGGAGCTGACGGGCATCGGCCCGTACGCCGCGCAGCTCGCCGAACACTGGGCCGCGGCCGGTGCCGACACGCACGTACTGACCGGGATGCCGCACTACCCGTCCTGGCGGACCGACGCGGAGTACCGCGGGGTGTGGCGGGTCACCGAGAAGCGGGCCGGGGTCACCGTGCACCGGCGAAGACACTATGTGCCGCCCCGTCAGACCGCCCTGCGCAGAGCCGCGTTCGAGGCCACGGTGCTCGGCCACGGTCTGCTGTCGCCGCCCGTTCCGCGCCCCCCGGACGCGGTGGTGTCCCAGATGCCCAGTCTCGCCGGTGGCGTCATCGGTGCCCGGCTGGCCGGCCGCCACCGGGTCCCGTACGTACCCGTCGTGCAGGATCTGATGGGCGCCGCCGCCGCGCAGAGCGGCATCCGGGGCGGGGACAGGGCGGCAGCCCTCGCCTCGGCCGCCGAACGGTACGCGCTGCGCTCCGCGGCCCTCGTCGGCGTCATCCACGAGAGCTTCGTGCCACGCGTCACCGCCTACGGAGTGGACCCGGGGCGCATCCGCACCGTGCCCAACTGGTCGCATGTGCGGGCGCCTTCCGCCGACCGGGCCGCCACCCGGGCGCGCCTCGGCTGGAGCGAGGGCACCCCGGTGGTCCTGCACTCCGGGAACATGGGGCTCAAACAGGGCCTGGAGGTCCTGGTCGACGCGGCACGGCTCGCTCCGGAGATACGCGTGGTGCTCATGGGGGACGGGAATCAGCGCGAGGCGCTGCTGGGGCGCGCGGCGGGCCTGCGCAACCTCGACATCCTGCCCCCGGCCGACGCGAGCGAGTTCACGGACATCCTCGCCGCCGCCGATGTGCTCGCGGTGACGCAGCGGGCATCCGTGCTCGACATGAGCGTCCCGTCCAAACTCACCTCCTACTTCGTCTCGGGCCGGCCCGTCGTGGCCTCGGTCGCCGAAGGCGGAGGCACCGCACAGGAGGTCCAGCGGTCCGGCGCCGGGCTCCTCGTCGCCCCGGAGGACCCCGCGGCGCTGCTGTCGGCCGTACGGAAGCTCGTCGAGGCGCCGGCCGGGGCGGACGCGCTCGGGGCCAACGGACCGCAGTACGTCGCACGTCACCTGAGCCGCGAGGCGGGCCTGGCCCGCTTCGACGCCCTGCTCACCGAGGTCCTCGCGGACGCACAAGGGAGACCACGTCGATGAACCAGCCGATCCGCGCCCTGGAGGACCAGGACGAACCCGCGCTGCTGAGGGACCAGTTCCGCCAGCTCCTGCGCTACCGGGCCCTGCTCGCCTCCGGCGTGGTCGTCGGGCTCCTCGGCGGTGGCTGGCTCGCGCTGAGCGGCGAGGCGAGCTACACATCGACGGGCGAGGTCGTCGTACGCTCCGCCGCCTCGGACCCCTTCGCCGCCGGTGCCTCCGCCGACAAGGGCATCAACATCGGCTCGGAGCGGCAGACCGCCGTCAGCGACACCGTGGGCACCCTGGCCGTCACCACCCTGGCCGGACAGGGCGACCGGGTGGAGGTCGGGCCACTGCTGTCCGGTCTCCAGGTCACCAACCCGCCGAACACCCTCGTGCTCCGTTTCTCCTACACCGGCCGCACCCCCGCGCTGGCGAAGGCGCGGGCCGAGGCGCTCGCCGACGCCTATCTGGAGATACGCCGGCAGCGCACCGAGAACAGCATCGCCCACATGGTCGAGGGCTACCGCGCCCAGTTGACCCCGCTCACCGAACAGCGCGACCAACTGGCGGCGCAGGCCGGCAGCAGCAACGACGTGACCAGCGCACGGGCCAACCTCGTGGTCGCGATCTCCGAACTCACCCGGAAGATCTCCGAGTTGCGCGCGCTGGACACCACGCCCGGATACCTGACGAAGAAGCCCGCCGCCCCGAGCGAACCCACTGGCGCCGGACTGCCCCTGCTGCTGGGCCTCGGCGGTGTCGTCGGTCTCGCACTGGGACTGCTGCTGTCCTGGGTACGCCTGGTCTTCGACCCGGCGGTGCGCTCGACCCGGGAGCTGGTCCGTTCGCTCGGCGCGCCCCTGCTCGGCACCCTGCCCAGGGAGCGCGCGTCCGCCGGCTCACTGCTGGCCATCGGACGGAGCGGGAGCCGGCTTGCCGAGGAGTACCGCGCGGTGGCCTTCCGGCTCGCCTACGATCCGTCGTTCGCCCAGCGCCGCAGGCTCCTGGTCACGTCCCCGCGCGGGGACGGCGCCGGGGCTGCCGCCGCGGCGGCCAACCTGGCCGCGGCCTTCGCCGAGATGGGACGCGATGTCATCCTGGTCGAGGCCGATCTGCGTACCCCCGCGCTGGCCAGGGACCTGGGCCCGGCGGTGCAGGGGTCCCGGCCGCGCTGGGCGACCCGGGGCGAACGGGCCTGGCCGTCGGACAGCCGGATGAACGTGGACGTACCCGGGTCGGGCGCCTTCACCCTGATAGCGGGCCGGCGTACGGACAACGTGCCGCGTGCCCTGACGTCGGCACCCGTCGGCGTGATCGTCGCCGAGGGCGACCGGCCCGGCGCCGTCGTCATCGTGCTGGCCCCGCCCGTGCTGTCGTACGCCGACGCCGTCGCGCTGATCGACCGGGTGGAGGGCGTCGTGGTGGTCTGCGACCCGCGCGAGGTCCACCGCGGCGACCTGGAGCGGATCCGAGAGATCATCGAGGCGGCGGGCGGCTCGGTGCTCGGCGCCCTGCTGCACCCCGGCCGGAGCCGCCACGAGCGCCGCGCCCTCAAGAAGGCGGCCAAGCGCCGCACGGCCGGTGGGCGGCCGGGCCGGGACGCGGGGGGCAACGGCCCGGAACACACCGGTGACCCCGCCGAGACGCTGGGGCTGCGCCCCTTCGACTCCACCGCCGGACACAGATGAGGGCACGGACCGCGATCGTCTGCTCGGTCGCGGACCAGGGGGTGGCCGCACTCACCAACATCCTGGTGCTGGTGACGGCGGCCCGGCTCTCCACCGTGGCCGACTTCGCCCGCTTCTCGGCGGTCTACCTCGTCTTCACGGTGCTCCTGGGCGTATCCGGCGCCTACACCGGGCAGCCGCTCGTGTTACGGCGCGTCGGAGGCGAAGAGGTGCACGGCGGGAGCGTAGAGGTGCGCGGCGCCTGCCGGTCGGCGGTCGCCTTCACCCTGCTCGCGGCGGCGGCGCTCGGCGCGCTGCTGGCCGGAGTCTGTCTGCCGCTGCCGGGCGCCACCGCGCATGCGTTGATGGCGCTGGGAATCGTCCTGCCGGTCGTCCTGGGCCAGGACACCATGCGATACGCCTTCTCCACCCTGCACCTGCCGCACCTGGCGCTGGCGGGCGACGCGCTCCGGCTGGTCTGTGCGCTGGGCGCGCTGGCCCTGCAGCCGTACGGCACCCCGGCCGCCCGGCTCGTCACCGTCTGGGGGCTCTCCGCACTGCCGGCCCTGCTGCTGTCGGCCGTGCTGCTGCACCGAGGGGCGGCCGGTACGCCACTGCGGCTGAAGGTCCTGCTGCGGCGAGGCCATCTGGGGCGGCGCTTCGTGGTGGAGTTCGCGGTGGGCAACGCCACCGGCCAGCTCTCCGTGCTCGGACTCGGCGCGGTCGGCAACCCCTTGGTGGTCGGTGCCCTGCGCGGGGCGACCACGCTCTTCGGACCGCTGAACGTGCTGTTCACCTCGGCCACCGGCTTCGGACCGCCCCTGCTGGGACGGCTCGCCGACGAACGGAGCAGGGTGCGGGCCGTCGCGACACTCGCAGCCGTCCTGGCGGCCGTGGCCGCCGTCTGGGCCACCGTACTGGCCGTGCTGCCCGACCCGGTCGGACGCCGGCTGCTCGGCGACACCTGGCCCACGGCGGCCGCGCTGCTCCCGGCGACGGGCAGCCAGTACGCGGCGATGGCCGTCGGTACCTGCGGGCTGCTGGCCCTGCGGATGCTCGACCCGCGTACCACTCTCGCCATCCAGGTGGTCTTCTCGCTCGCCGCCGTCGCCTTCCTCACCGGCGGCTATGCGCTCGGCGGGGTTCCGGGCGCCGCCTGGGGCCTGTGCCTGGGGTCCGGGTGCAAGGCGGTGGCCACCTGGACCAGGGTGGCCCGGCTGAGGCGCCGCACCGCCGTGGAGCGGGCGCCCGTCAGCGCGGGCGCCGTCCGCCCTGGCTCCGGAAGCTCGTGACCAGCAGCAGACAGAGCGCCGCTACGGCCATTTTGCCGACGGACTGCAACAGCGGCCCGCGCAACAGAATGAAGGTGTACCCGGCGATCAGCGGCGCGGTGACGGCCAGGACACTGCCGGGTCCCGGACCGTCCCGGGAGACGGCCCGCGCGTACCGCCGGTCGGTACGGGCGGCGGCGTACCCGATCAGGGCGAGGGCGCCGACCATGCCCGGCGCACCGAAGTCGACCCAGAGCTCGGTCCACAGCGGCGCCGACAGGTTGGTCATGTTCATCCCCATCCACTCACCCACGCGCACCCCCGTGTCCTCCGGCTTGCCGTTCCACACCGACCGGGGCACGAAGAAGAGGGCGGAGCCCGCCAGTTGACGCCCATAGGTGTGGCCACGGGTGTCGACCCAGGTGATGGTGTTGGCGAACATCACCGTCTGGTCGTAGTCCTTGGTGGCCAGAGGCTCGAACACCGACGAGGAGTCCACCGGCCGCGATCCGGCACTGTCGTAGCGGAACCGGTCCGCGTACGGGAACAGCACCAGCGCCCCGACCACCCCCATGGCCAGCACCGATCGGTACATCGCCGCGCTGCTCGGGAACGCGGTGAACAGCAGCGAGACCAGCACCGTCAGGAACCAGTAACGAGCATTGGAAACCGGGTTGTTGACGATCACATTGAGGACGATCAGCCCGCCCCAGACCAGCACCGTCGACGGGGAGCGCCGGGCCCCGCGGGAGGTCACGAGCCGACGCGTGAAGAAGAGCAGCGCGAGCAGCGCGGGCACCGTACCGAAGCCCATCAGGAAGGCCGATCCCACATTGGACCCACCCGACACCACCCCGCTCGCCGCGACCGAGGCACTGATCTCCTGCCGGCTGGTGAAGAAGACGGCGGGCCCGCCGACCTTGAGCATGTAGTAGCCGCTCGCCGCGAAGGCCAGCAGCACCAGCAGCCCGAGCCGCCCCCGGTGCGCGACGGCCGGACCGCTCCCGGAGCGCGCGGTGACCCTTCGGCGCAGCGGCCGCCGGGACGCCAGCAGGGCCCCCAGATCGAACGCGGCACAGCCCACCAGGACCAGCGCGACGGCCGTCACCAGATCCGACCGCGGCCCGACCATCGGGGTGGGCGTCTGCCCGATGACGGCCTGGGCGAACGGCGCCACGCCCATCGCGATGTAGACGAACATCCAGAACACGCCCTGCAGCAGACGCCGCCGGGTGGACAGGATCATGGTTGCGAGCCGGGCCCCCGCATAACAGGTCAGTACGAGCTGCAGCCAGTACGCGGTGTCGCGGACGCCCGTGCCCGGCTGCGCGGCGATCACCGCGGGCAGGAAACAGACCAGGGCCAGGATCAGGGGCACGGCCAGGGCACGCGAGAGCATGGCCCACGACATGGGCTTCGCCTGCGAACGGCCCGGCTCCCGCTGGCCGTGCTCCGGTACGGGTGCGGACGGCGCCGCCTCGTGCACGGACGTCATGTGCTCCCCGTTTCCGTGGACCTGTGAACACTCTAACGAATCAACCCACTTGGGGTGTTTGGATGACCAGGGCCTGTCCGACCCTGATCCGCCGGACAGGCCCTAGTCTGTAAAAGGTCGGCCGCGGTTGAGGGGAACCTGGGTGAAGATCCTGCACGTCGTCACACTGCACACCCCGGACCATGCGTTCGGTGGCCCGACAAGGGTGGCGCTCAACCTGTCGAAGGTCCAGCGGGCCGCCGGTGACGACGCCAGGATCATGGCGCTGGGCGACGGCTTCGAGGGCCCCCTCCCGCGCGAGGTCGAGGGAGTGCCGGCCCATCTCTTCCGGGCCCGCCATCTGCTCCCCGCGTTCGAGGTCAGCGGAATCACATCCGGAGCGCTCCTGCTCGCCGCACGCCGCATGATGCGTGGCGCCGACATCGTCCACGTCCATCTGATGCGCGACCTGGTGACGCTGCCCGCCGCACTGCTCGCACTGGCCTCCCGCACGCCTCTGGTCGTCCAGACGCACGGCATGGTGGACCCCACCGAGAACCGGGTCGCCCGGCTGACCGATCTGCTGGGGGTGCGCAGGGTGCTGCGCGGGGCCGACGCCGTACTGCACCTCACCGAGACGGAGCGCCTCGATGTGAACGCCGTCGCCGCACCGGTCCCGCTGACCCGCACCGTACGGCTGGTCAACGGCGTACGTCCGCAGGAGATCAAGCCCGCCCGGGAGCCGGGGCGGCCGCCGACGGTCCTCTTCCTCGCCCGGATCCAGGAGCGCAAGCGCCCGGAGGACTTCGTCACCGCGATGCCGGCGGTCCTGGCCGAGCACCCGGACGCCCGCTTCGTGCTGGCCGGTCCCGACACCGGCGCGCTGCCCGCGACCCTCGAACTCGCCCGCAGACTGGGGGTGACGGGATCGCTCGACCATGTGGGACCACTCGGGCATGAGGAGGTCCTGGCGGCCGGGCGGCGCGCCGATGTGTACGTACTGCCGTCGATCGAGGAGCCCCTGGGCGTGTCCGTCCTCGAAGCGATGTCGGTCGGCACCCCCGTGGTCATCACCCGCACCTGTGGACTCGGCCCCGATGTGGCGCGCGCGGGCGCGGGCCGGGTGATCGACAGCAGGGACGGCGAGGACGGGAAGAACGCCCTCGGGGTCGCCGCCGCCATCCTCGAACTCCTCGAACCGGAGACCAACATCTGTGCGGGCAGAGCAGCTTGGGACCTCGTCAATGAGGACTTCACCATCGAGGCCGTGACCGGGACCCTCCGGCGGACCTACGAGAACGTGGTCCGCCGGAGGGGCCGCCGGTTCAAGCGGTCTTCCCCTCACGGGACTTGAGAGCGATCTGCCAGCGGTAGAAGCTCATCGCCAGCGCGAAGTCGAATCCCGCCCGCCCGTCGAGGAACCCCCGCCGGTACACATACATGTAGGCGAACGACACCAGGGGCTTGAACGGTGCCTTGTGGAACAGCTGCCCCTGGCGCGACTTCACCCTCCGCACCTGCTCCTTGACCTCGGGGTGGTGCTCCAGCCACGCCTCCCAGTCCGAGTAGCGATTGTGCCGCTCGAACCAGGCGGTGACCGGGTCGAGATCCTGGTGCTCGATCGGATTGCGGAGCGACCCGACCGACTCGGCGACCGGCTGGTAGTGGCCCTCGACCTCACCGATTCCCGGCGCGTCGAGATCCCCCACCTCCGGATACCGGCAGCGGGTGCGGTCGGTCAGCGACCGCTTGCGGATGGTGTAGCCGTGCCGCAGCCGCTGCCCGGAGAACCAGTAGCCGAGCGGAATGTCGTACGCCGCGGGCTTCGGCGCGCCGGGGTCGGCGAAGATCTGCCGCAGTTCGGCCAGCAGACCCGGACTGATCCGCTCGTCTCCGTCGAGCAGCAGAATCCAGTCCAGGTCCGTGCGGACATGGTCCAGACACCACTGCTTCTTGCGCGGATGGCCGCCGTCCCAGGTGTATGTGATCACCTCGGCCCCGCAGTCCTCGGCGATCTTCGCCGTGTCGTCCGTGCTGTGCGAGTCGACGACGACGACCGCCTCGAAATGGCCGAGTACCGACTTCACCGCCTCGGCGATGTTGAGCCCCTCGTTCTTCGTGGGGATCACCACGGCTATCGGCAGCCTGCTCATCCGAGGTCTCCTTCGGGCAGCCAGGCGTAGCAGCCTGTGGAGGTGAAGGCGCGGGCCTGCTGGGGGACGTTGATCGTGGCCCGCTTCGAGGCGGAGGCGGAGCCGGAAACCAGGGTCCTGCCGTCCGCCCCGGTGATCCGCCAGGTGCAGTCTCCGGTGGGGGAGACGTCGTGGTACCGGCCCGGCCGGATCTGATCGTTCCTGTACGTGCCGTCCGCGTATCCCCGGGCGGCCTCCCGCAGCAGGCCCCGGTGCTGGGTGCAGAGGTGCTCGACGGCGGGTTCCGCATCGGCGATCTCGCCCGTCACGATCGCACCGACCGCCACGTCCCGGTCGGCCTTCACCAGGAATCTCAGCCGGTCGCAGGTCTCCTGACCGGTCTGGAGCACGGCGGCCGGGTCCATGCCCCGGGGCACCCGGTCGACCAGATACTCCTTCTGCTTCCTGGTGAACGAGCCCGAGGCCGGGGTGAGTTCATCCTTGGGCAGCTTCGGCGGCTCGCTCGTGGGCGGGGCCGAGGGGCCTCCGGACGCGGTGGTGCCGGGCCCGGCCGACGGGGCGGCGAGAGGGGCCCGCGTGGCGGACGGTCCGGCGCCGCTCGCCCCCTTGTGCCCCTCGGCGGACGAGCCGCAGGCGGCCAGCGCCGCCGTCAGTGCGACGACGACGGCGCCGGCCCGGAACGGATACCTCATCCAGCTGTCCTCAGTGCGTAGTGGGCACTGACCTGCGAGCTGCTCAGCGCGGTCGGATAGACGGCGGTCTCGTCGATCTGCCCGGCGAAGAAATTGCTCGTCGGCTTGGTCGGCCAGCCGTTCAGGTTGTCCCCGCCCACCCGCCAGTAGCCGTCGTACTTCTCGTTGCCGGTGTACAGGGCGTTGGAGGCGCGGAGCTTCCCGTCGACGTACAGTGCCATGCCGCCGGGGCCCTGCGTGGCGACCACGTGGTGCCAGGCGCCGTTGTTGTAGGCGGTGGGTGTGGTGATGGTCCGGGCACTGCCGCTCTTCACCCCGAAGACCAGCCGGCCGTCGTCGCGCATGTACACATGCTTGTCGTACTGGGTGCTGTTCTGCATGGTCAGACTGCCGAAGCCGATGATCTTCCCTCCCTTGGTGGTCGTCGTCCTGATCCAGGTCTCCACCGAGAACCTGGACGGCTGCGGATGGCGCTTGTTGCTGTACACGTACTGGTTCGATCCGTTGAAGCCGATCGCGGTCGAGGGGCCCGCGACAGCGGCCGGGGTCACCCGCCGGGTGGGGGAGCTGCGCACGAACCCGTTGTTCCGCCCGCCGCTGCTGTCGCCCGCGAGGGTCGAGGCGGTCTCGTCGTACCGCCAATAGAGCGAAGCGCCGTCCGCGAGCACCTTGGCGGGATACTTCTCGGCCGCGGATGTCACGGTGGCGGACACGGCGGCCGACTTGGCGCTGGTGTTGGTGCCGTCGCTCGCGCTGATCCGGTACGAGTGGGTCTCGCCCGGCGCCACGTCCGTGTCGGTCCAGCTCAGCTGCGGCCGGTCCCAGAACAGCGAGTGGCCCGTTGTGGTGTGCACCGGGGTGCTCGCGCCGTCCTTGTAGATCCGGTAGGTGAGTTCCCCGTCGTCGGTGTCGAAGCTGGTCTGCCAGTCGACCACCACCTTCCCCGGGGTGAGCGTGGACAGGGTGACGTTGGGCACCCACGGGGCCCCGGTGTCGGGGCCGTCTGCGAACCGGGTCAGGCCCTGCTGGGCGGAGCCGTTGACGGTGGTGAACTCGCCGCCGACCCACAGATAGTGATGCCCGCCCTTGTCGGCCCGGGCCATCACCCGCGGCCCCACCGGCTCCCCGATCCCGTCGTTGGTGTCCGGGAACCAGGGGAGCAGCTTCGGATCGTTGACGGACTGGGCCAGCAGATGCTTGCGCGGCTGGTTGGGGAACTCGCCCATGCTGGCGCAGTCATGGGCGTGACTCCCGCTGTACAGCACGCCGTTGTGCACCAGGACGGCCTGGGTGGCGCCGAGGCAGGTGTCCCGCCAGCGCTGCTCGAAGTTGCTCAGGTCCAGCGCGATCCGGCCGTCGAAGACACCGCCCCCGGTGCCCTCGTTGGCGGTGTAGAAGCCGGTGGCGTCCGTGGTCAGGTCCTGCACCGTGGAGGTGTTGGGAATGAACCCGGCCGGGTAGCTCTTGGCCACGGCCCCGGTCGTGGCGTCCACGACCGCCAGCGCGTGCGACGTGGTGCCGTTGACCTTGAAGAAGTTGCCGCCGAGCAGCACGTGCTTGCGGTCGGGCGTCAGCTCGACGGCCCGGCCGATCTCGTCCGCATCGGCCTTCCACGGCTTCAGGGCGGCGCCCGTGGTGACCGCGGCGAACTTGTTCCTGGTCTGTCCGGCCACCGTGTTGAAGTCACCGCCCAGGTACACGGTGTCGGCGGTGACGGCGAGGGCCCGCACCGTCGCGGAGACCGAGACCTTGAAGTCCCGGCGCGGGGTGCAGCTCGCGGTGTCGATCGCGGCGATGTTGCTCACCCCGACGCCGCTCACCGAGCCGAACTGCCCTCCCACGTAAAGGGTCTTCTGGTCCGGCGAAAGTGCCAGAGCCCGTACGGTCGCCGTGCCGGACGAGAGTGTGAACGACAGGCTGCAGCCGGTCGGCGCACCGGTCGCGGCGTCGAAGGCGGCGAAGTTCACCGCGGGCCGTTCCGAGGTGCCGGGCGCCGCGTCCGGCGGCCGGACGGTGGAGAAGGTGCCGCCGGTGTAGACGACACCGGCGTCCGACCCGGCCATCGACCAGACGATGCCGTTGGTCTGCCAGGTGGTGAGGTCGTCCGCGGTCAGGGAGACCGGCGGGGTGAGGGCCTCGGCCGGGGAGCCCCCGGACGCGGCGGCGGTCAGCGCTCCGGCGAGCAGGCAGAGCGCGGCGGCAGTGGCACGCACCCGGCCGCGCCCGGCGGGTCTGCGCCCCGTGGTTCCGTTCATCATTCAGCTCCGAAGGTGAGGTCGAGTCGGTGGGCCGAGCGAACTGCTCCGGCCCCTGCGGTTGCGCCCGGCTCCACCGGCAACACGGTGGAGCCGGCTGTCGCGTCGGTCCCGGGAGGCCTCATCGGTCCACCCGCACGGCCGCTCCGGCGAGTTGGTCGGAGAGCTGGCGGATGTCCGCCTCGACCATGATCCGGGCAAGCTCCTGCGACCTCACGACCGGTTTCCAGCCGAGTTTCTCCTCGGCCTTGGTGGCGTCCCCGATCAAGGCATCGACCTCGCTGGGGCGTTCGTACTTGGCGTCGTAGCGGACATGCTCGCGCCAGTCCAGGCCCGCGTGCGCGAAGGCGTACTCCAGGAACTGCCGGACACTGACACCCTCGCCGGTGGCCACCACATAGTCGTCCGGGGCGTCGCACTGGAGCATCCGCCACATCGCGTCGACGTACTCGGGGGCGTAGCCCCAGTCGCGTACCGCATCGAGGTTGCCCAGATGGAGATGGGTCTGCAGGCCCGCCTTGATCCTGGCCACCCCGCGAGTGATCTTCCGGGTCACGAAGGTCTCGCCGCGGCGCGGGGACTCATGGTTGAAGAGGATCCCGTTGACCGCGAACATCCCGTACGCCTCACGGTAGTTGACGGTGGCCCAGTACGAGTAGACCTTGGCGACGCTGTACGGGCTCCGCGGATGGAACGGGGTCCCCTCGTTCTGCGGCGGCGGGGTGGCGCCGAACATCTCGGACGACGACGCCTGGTAGACACGGGTGTCGATCCCGCTCGCGCGGACCGCCTCCAGCAGCCGGATGGTGCCGAGACCGGTGATGTCACCCGTGTACAGCGGGGCGTCGAACGAGACGCGGACGTGCGACTGCGCGCCCAGGTTGTAGACCTCGTCCGGCCGGATGTCACGCAGCAGATTCACCAGCGCGACACCGTCGGCCAGGTCGGCATGGTGCAGGACGAACGAGCGGTTCTCCTCCTCCGGCCCCTGGTAGATGTGGTCGATGCGCTCGGTGTTGAAGCTCGACGAGCGGCGTATCAGCCCATGGACCGTGTACCCCTTGTCGAGCAGCAGCTCGGACAGGTACGAACCGTCCTGTCCGGTCACGCCGGTGATGAGCGCGGTCTTCGCCACGACTCCCCCTTCTCTGGTCACCTCGGTGGCTGTTGTTCCGCACCGAATACTTCCCGCCGAAATATCGGAATTGAGCGTTCTGCGGCAAAACATCGCCGCCGGCTGCGGGGTGCTGGCATCATCCGGACATGACGACTGATCTCCCCGGTCCTTCCCAGGAATCCGTCCGCCCCCTTCTACGATCCGGTGCCCGCATCTTCGTCGCGGGCCACCGCGGCCTGGTCGGCTCGGCGGTGGTGCGCCGCCTCACCGCCGAGGGGCACGAAGTGATCACCCGCGACCGCGGCCACCTCGATCTGCGCAACGCCGCGCGGACCGAGGCGTTTCTCCGCAAGGTCCGTCCCGACGCCGTGGTGCTCGCCGCCGCCAAGGTCGGCGGGATCATGGCCAACAACACGTACCCGGTGCAGTTCCTGGAGGACAATCTGCGCATCCAGCTGAGCGTCGTCGCCGGGGCGCACGCGGCCGGGGTCGAGCGCTTGCTCTTCCTCGGCTCGTCCTGCATCTACCCCAGGCTCGCCCCGCAGCCGATCCCCGAAAGTGCCCTGCTCACCGGCCCGTTGGAGCCGACCAACGAGGCGTACGCGCTGGCCAAGATCGCCGGAATCGTGCAGACCCGGTCGTACCGTCGGCAGTACGGCGCCTCGTACATCAGCGCCATGCCCACCAACCTCTACGGCCCGGGCGACAACTTCGACCTGGAGACCTCGCACGTACTGCCCGCGCTGATCCGCCGCTTCCACGAGGCGCGCCGGGACGGCTCGTCCGCGGTCACACTCTGGGGCTCCGGCAGCCCGCGCCGGGAATTCCTGCACGTCGACGACCTGGCCGCCGCGTGCCTCCTGCTGCTGGAGCGATACGACGGCGACGAACCGGTCAACATCGGTTGCGGCACGGACCTGACGATCCGTGAACTCGCTGGCATTATACAAGATGTGACGGAATTTCAGGGGGTCGTCGAATGGGACAGGGCGAAGCCCGACGGCACCCCGCGTAAGCTGCTCGACGTCTCCCGGCTCACCGCTCTCGGCTTCGCGCCGCGGATCGCGCTGCGTGACGGGATCGCCCAGACCTACGCATGGTGGCTGGAACGGCAGACCGCACAGGTCTGAGCGGGCCCCGCGGGCCGTCCTGGACGGGCCGGCCGGCACGGCGCGACGGCCGCCAGGCCGACCGTCCGTGCACGGCCGGAGACTTCGCCCTCCTCGCATCGACGGCCGCCGCTCTCAGTACGCCCCGCGGCCGTCGGTGACGGCGCGCAGCGTACGGGCCATGAGCCCCATGTCCGTGGCCACCGACCAGTTGTCGACGTACCACAGATCGAGCGAGACCGTCTCCTGCCAGGACAGGTCCGAACGGCCGCTGACCTGCCACAGCCCGGTCAGCCCCGGCTTCACCGCGAGGCGCCGGAGCTCGCGCTCGTCGTAGCGGGACACCTCCTCCGGCAGCGGAGGGCGTGGACCGACCAGCGACATGTCGCCACGGAGCACATTGAGCAGTTGCGGGAGCTCGTCGAGGGAGGTCCGGCGCAGCAGACGGCCGATTCCGGTCACCCGGGGATCGCGGCGCATCTTGAACATCGGGCCGTCGAGCTCGTTCGCGGCGACGAGCCGTTGTTTGTGGTTCTCTGCGTCGGCCACCATGGTGCGGAACTTCCACATCGTGAATGGCCGGTTGTGCTGCCCGTGGCGGATCTGGCGGTGGAACACCGGCCCGTCGGATCCGAGGCGCACCGCCACCCCGATCAGGACCAGCAGGGGCGTCAGGACCAGCAGGCCGAGGGCGGCGCCGACACGGTCCACGAGGGCTTTCAGGGCCGGCTGCGGCCCCCGGCGCAGGGGTGGCGCGATGTGCAGCAGTGTGAGCCCGGCCGCGGCGGTGGGCCGCACCCGGGCGGCCGCGATGCCCGAGAGCTCCGACAGCACGGACAGCGGGAGCCCGCTGTCGTGCAGCCCCCAGGAGAGCCGGCAGAGCCGTTCCTCGGAGAGCTGGGGGCCGGGAACCACCAGCGCCAGGTCCGCGTCCTGGGCGAAGGCCCCGCCCAGCACGGTCGACACATCGTCGTCGGCCGGCGCCGGCGCGAGCCGGCCCGGCACCGGAACTCCGCACTCCAGCGGTGTGGTCCCCACCGGGACCGCGGCCACGACCGCGTACGGATGGTCCGCACGGGACGCGAGCGACCGGACGGCGCGGTCCACTCCGGGAGCCTCGCCGACCACCAGCACCCGCCGGACCGCCCGTGGCCGGCGCCCCGGCCACGGCAGCCGCCGCAGGGCCTGCGCCGCGATGGCCGCCGACAGGCCGGGCAGCAGTCCCACGATCGCCGTCGCCGGGTCGACCGACCCGCCGGTCGCGGTGCGCAGCACGGCGAGCACGCCTATGAGCAGCAGCCAGTCGCGGATCGTACTCAGTACCCCCGGCGGTTCGCCCGGGAGCTGGTCCGCGTACCGGCCGCGCACGGCCCGCAGGCCGGACCACACCAGTGCCGCGACGGCGGCGGCCACCGCGGTCCGGGACTGCCCGCCGGCGCGCAGTACGAGCCATGCCGGAACCCCGAGGCCGAGGAGCTCGGCGCCTACGACAACCGGTATGCACCGGGCCGTCCTTCTTTTCGCGACGGCCGGTTCGGATCGTCCGCGTGGCGCGGTCGGCGCCCTCCACAGTTCGTCGAGTTGGTTGCTGCGAGGCCGGTTCGAGACAGAGCGCGGACGTGGCGCCCCCGCCAGTCCCACGGGTCCTGTTCTGTCCGAATCGGGTAGGTCGACATGCCCCATGAACCCCCCAGTCACAGTCGCATCGTCACAAACAGGGCGCATCCGCCGATCTCATGGACTGACGGATGCGCCCTCGCTCGGTGCACGATATCCACAGACATGCCATTTCGCTGGAGTTCTCGTGAAGTTCAGACATGCACACTGACTCGGATCTCGTCCCGTTCCGCGCCGGATCTCTGGGTCTGTGGGTAAGTGTTGGCATTTGGAATGCACCTGAATCGGGTTGTGTGCGGACATGTACGCCGGTCAACTGCTCGGCCTGTCCACCAGGTTCGTCCGCGACAACGCGCTGTCGGGAGACCTTCCCCGGCCAACAAACGAGCGAGGGACATATGGTGACGGCCGCTGGCCGGATCGTTTCGGTGTGGTGTGTCGGCCCTGGCGGTGGTGGCAGGGGGAGGCGTGGGGCTCAGCGGCCTTCGAGTTCGTCCTCGGACCGGGACCGCCACGCGGCCGCCGCCCTTCCCGGCGCCAGATGATCCACCACTTCGGCCAGTTCCTCGCAGGCGCGCTCGATCCTGTGCCGGATATTGCTCTGCTCGGTCACCACCGCCGCGAGCAGCAGCGCGGTCAGGGCCACGCAGCCGTTGAGCACGGTGAGATTGACCATCACATGAAGGATGGTCTGGCCCTCGAACGGACCCACCCCCTGCGTTCCCGCGATCGCCGCCAGGACCGACACCAGGAGCGCGCAGGGCGCGCTCCCCGCCAGCTGGAATCGCAGAGCCGCCCAGATCAGCAGCGGAAACACCAGGTACATCATCGCCAGTGAGCTCCGGGTGGCCACCAGCGAGACCGTGACGGAGACGATCAGCAGCGCGCTCGCCTCGATCCAGCGGTCACCGCTCCGCGGCATCCGCAGCCTGCGCAGCACGAGCAGCAGCGGAGTGACCACGAGCACCCCCATCGCGTCTCCCGACCACCATGCCGCCCAGACCGGCCAGAACCCGCTCGCGGGCAGTTTGCCGTCCAGCAACAGCATGCCCGTGCCCACGGTCGCGCTGATGACCATCCCGGCCAGCGCGCCGAGGAAGACCAGCATGACCCCGTCGCGCAACCGGTCCAGTTCCTTGCGGAAGCCGGCTCTGCGGAGTATGAGATACGCGCAGACGGGGGCCACGGTGTTGCCCGCCACGACGGCGAAGGTGGAGGGCGTCACCGAGCCGCTGAGCGTGGCCACGACGAGCAGGGAGCCCAGCGCGATACCGGGCCAGGCACTCAGGCCCAGGTAGATCAGGGCGCCCAGCGCGATGCCCGTCGGCGGCCAGAGCGGCGTGACGACCGCGCCGTGGACGGACACCTCCCGGATGAGGCCGAGTCCTCCGCCCGCGTAGTAGGCAGCGGTGACGGCCAGGACACGCAGTACGGCCACGGCCGTACGTCTGGTTCTCTCGCTGCGGATCACACATCTCATCAGACACCGCCCCGGACGGGTGGCGGCTGTTTGACACGCTCAGGTCCTGTCCGGGTCGCCGCCGCTGACGGGCGCTTCGGCCCGGAAGGGCCGGGATTTCAGTACCGGCCGGGGACGGCCCCGTGGCGCACCACGAGGACGGCGGCGTCGTCCTGGTGCCCGGTCTGCTCCGCCGCCTGCAGCACCGCGTCGGCCAGCTCGCCGGCGTCGGCGCCGACCCGTGCGCGCACCAGCCGGGTCACCGCGTCCAGACCCCGGTCGATCGGGAACGCGGGACCCTCGACCACCCCGTCCGTGACCAGGACGAAGGCGCCCGGAGCCGTCAGTCGCCGCCGGGTGACCGGATAGTGCTCACCCGCCTGGATCCCCAGTGGCAGCCCGCCCTCGTCGCGGGTCACGCCGGAACGCCCGTCGGCCGTGGCCCACACCGCGGCGACATGCCCGGCCCGGGCGCTCTGCAGCTCCCGGGACTCCGGGTCGAGGCGGATGAACGTACAGGTCGCGAAGAGGCCCGAGCCCACCGAGACCAGCAGGTCGTTGGTCCGGCCCACGACCTCGCCGGGGTCCGTGGCGGTGGCGGCGATCGCCCGCATGGCGATGCGGATCTGGCCCATGAATGCCGCGGCCTCGACGTCGTGGCCCTGTACGTCGCCGATGGCGAAGGCCAGCGCACCGTCCGGCAGCACGAATCCGTCGTACCAGTCGCCGCCGATGTCCAGACCGCTGCGGGCCGGTGTGTACCGGGCAGCGGTCTGGAGCCCCGGGCGGGCGGGCAGGGACCGGGGGAGCATCTCGCGCTGCAGCACCTCGGCCAGTTCCACCCGCGCCTGATGCAACTCCACCTCGCGGCGCGCCCGGGAGGTGAGCTGTTGCAGCGTGGTGAGCAACTCCTCGGCACTCGCCGAACGGGGAGGACGACGCCGGTTCATGGGCCGCTCCGCACTGCGGTCGTCTGCGCGGCGCACCCCGGGGCCTGCCGCGGCGGGGCCGTCCGGGGTATCGGCGGACCGGATCCCGGTGCGACGTTCGGCCGTCGCCCGCCTTCGGTGGAATTGGACACCCCGCATCTTATTTCGGCGGTGTGATCTCCGCAGGACGAGCCGGAACGCGCGAACCCGCCCGGCCGGGTGGATCCTGGTGGCAGGACCGCGTCGAGGCGGCGCATCGCGACCGGACGCGGTCGCAGGAGGTGCGCGATGACCCGCACGCTGGAGTGGAGGCTCCGCCTCGGTCTGACCGAGGACGACGGGACGACCAGGGCTGAGGCGGTGCTGGACACCGGCTCCACGCAGCTCACCGGACACGGGGTCGCCCGTTGCAACCCGCAGGACGTGGACGTACCCGTCATCGGCGACGAACTCGCGGCGAGCCGTGCCATGAAGGACGTCGCCGCACAGCTGATGAAGGCCGCCGACGCAGAGCTCGAAACCGTCGGCGCCGGACCGGCGAGCGGCCCCGTGGCCCCGCCCTACGCGTGGAACGACACCACGGCCTGAGCCCGGGAGCACATATGACCCGCATTTCGATGACGGTGGACGGCACACGGTACGAGGACGAGGTCGAGCCCCGACTGCTGCTGGTCCACTACCTCAGAGACCATCTGGGCCTCACCGGCACTCCCGTCGGCTGCGACACCAGCAACTGCGGGGCATGCACCGTCGAACTCGACGGTGACAGCGTCAAGAGCTGCTCCGTACTGGCCGTCCAGGCCGACGGAGGGGAAGTGACGACCGTCCAGGGACTCGCCTCCGACGGCGCATGGACACCGCTGCAGACCGCGTTCCACGAACAGCACGCGCTGCAGTGCGGCTACTGCACCCCCGGCATGATCATGGCGGCCCGCGACCTGCTCAAGGAGAACCCCGACCCCACGCCCGAGGAGATCCGTCACGGGCTGGAGGGCAACCTCTGCCGCTGCACCGGCTACCAGAACATCGTGCGTGCCGTCCTGGCGGCGGCCGCCGAGGAGCGACGCCGCCGGGCCCCCACGCCCCGGCCCACGGACACCGGTCGGCCGGACGCGTGGCCCGGGGCCGCCCCGGCCACCGCCGGGCAGGAGGCACGGACATGACCGCCCCGACCACCGCCGGCGAACGACGCCCCGAGGTCGGCCGCTCCCGGACCCGCAAGGAGGACGCACGGCTCGTCACCGGCCGCACCACCTGGACCGACAACATCACGGTGCCGGGCCTGCTGCACCTGGCGATCCTGCGCAGCCCCATGGCCCACGCCCGGATCGACCGCGTCGACGTGTCGGCCGCGCTGGAACGGCCGGGGGTGATCGCCGCTCTCACCGGCCGTGACCTGGCCGACGAGCTCGGACCCATGCCGTGCGTATGGCCGGTGACCGAGGACATCGTCATGCCCGACCACCCGGCCGTCGCCGTCGACGAGGTGCGGTACGCCGGAGAACCCGTCGCCCTGATCGTCGCCCGCGGCCGGTACGCCGCCGCGGACGCGCTGGAGGCCGTGGAGGTCGACTACACACCCCTGCCACCCGTGCTCGGCCTGGAAGCGGCGCTGGCCGACGACGCCCCGCTCGTCCACAACGGCAAGGGCACCAACCGCTGCTACACCTGGCCGCTGGCCACCGGCGACTACGCGGCGCAGAAGGCCCGCGCCGACATCGTGCTGCACCGCCGCTACACCCAGCAGCGCCTCATCCCCAACGCCATGGAACCCAGAGCGGTGGTCGCCACACCGCCCACCTCGTCCAACGAGTACACCCTGTACTCCTCCACCCAGGTCCCGCACGTGGCCCGGGTCGTCCTGTCCATGGTCACCGGGATCCCCGAACAACGGCTGCGGGTGATCGCCCCGGACGTCGGCGGCGGCTTCGGATCCAAGCTCCAGGTGTACGGGGAGGAGGCCGTCGCCCTCGCCCTGGCCAGGAAGCTCGGCAGGCCCGTCAAATGGACCGAGTCCCGTTCCGAGGGCTACCAGGCCACCCATCACGGCCGCGGCCAGATCCAGGACATCGAGATCGCCGCGACGAAGGACGGCGAGATCCTCGGCCTGAGCGTCGACCTGCTCGCCGACATGGGCGCCTACCTGATGCTGATCACCCCCGGCATTCCGCTGCTCGGCGCGTTCATGTACCCGGGGATCTACAAGATGAACGCGTACACCTTCCGGTGCACCGGCGTCTTCACCACGAAGACGCCGACCGACGCCTACCGCGGCGCCGGCCGCCCCGAGGCGACCTTCGCGATCGAGCGGACCATGGACGAACTCGCGGCCGAACTCGGCCTGGACCCCATCGAGTTGCGCCACCGCAACTGGATCGGCCACGAGGAGTTCCCGTACACGTCCATCGCCGGACTCACCTACGACAGCGGCAACTACGAGGCGGCCACCGACCGGGCCCTCGCCCTCTTCGGCTACGACGACCTGCGCGCCGAACAGCGTGAGCGCAACGCCCGCGACGACCCGGTGCGGCTCGGGATCGGCATCTCCGCCTTCACCGAGATGTGCGGCCTCGCACCCAGCCGCGTCCTGCGCGACCTGCGGTACGCGGCCGGGGGCTGGGAGGCCGCCACCATCCGCATGCTGCCCACCGGAAAGGTTGAGGTCACCACTGGGACCAGCCCGCACGGACAGGGCCATGCCACCTGCTGGAGCCAGATCGCCGCGGACGTGCTGGGGGTGCCGTTCGAGGACATCGAGGTCGTGCACGGCGACACCAGGGCGGTCCCGCAGGGCATGGACACCTACGGCTCACGGTCCCTGGTGGTCGGCGGACTGGCCGTCCACCACGCCGCGCTGAAGGTGGTGGCCAAGGCCCGCAGGGTCGCCGCGCACCTGCTGGAGGCGAACGAGGCCGACCTGGAGTTCTCCGCCGGGACCTTCTCGGTGAAGGGATCACCGGAGGCGACGAAGACCATCCAGGACGTGGCCTTCGCGACGTTCTCGTCCCACGACCTGCCCGACGGGATGGAACCGACGATCAACGCCGGGCATCTGGTCGACCCGGACAACTTCTCCTTCCCGCACGGCACACACCTGTGCGCGATCGAGGTCGACACCGAGACCGGGCGGGCCCGCATCCGCAGCTACGTCTGCGTCGACGACATCGGGAAGGTGATCAACCCGATGATCGTCCAGGGCCAGATCCACGGCGGTCTCGCCCAGGGCATCGCGCAGGCGCTCTACGAGGAGGCGGTGTACGACACCGAGGGCAATCTGGTCTCCGGGACGATGGCGGACTACCTGGTGCCCGCCGCACCGGACCTGCCGGACTTCGTCACCGACCGCACCGAGACTCCGGCGACCTCCAACGCCCTCGGCGTCAAGGGGGTCGGCGAGGCCGGGACCATCGCCTCCACCCCGGCCGTCGTCAACGCGGTCGTGGACGCGCTGCGGCCGCTCGGCGTGAAGGACGTGGGCATGCCGTGCACCCCGCAGCGCATCTGGCAGGCCGTCACGGACGCACGGGCGAAGGAGGCGACCGCATGATTCCCGCCGCATTCGACTACGCACGGCCCGACACCGTCGACGAGGCGGTACGCACACTGCACGACGGCGGCGAGGAGGCCAAGGTACTGGCGGGCGGACAGAGCCTGATCCCCATCCTCCGCCTGCGCCTCGCCTTCCCCGAACTCCTCGTCGACCTCGGCCGGATCCCGGAACTGCGCGGCGTCCGCGAGGACACCGCCACCGGATCGCTCGTCATCGGAGCCATGACGACCCACCACGACGTCATCCACGACCCCCTGGTACGCCGCCACGCCGGGCTGCTGGCCGCCGCCACCGAGACCGTCGCCGACCCCGCCGTACGGCATCGCGGCACACTCGGCGGCTCGCTCTCCCACGCCGACCCGGCCGGCGACCTCCCCGCGGTACTGCTCGCCCTGGACGGCGCAATGGTGGCCGCGGGGCCGCGGGGCAGACGCACCGTCCCGGCCCGCGAGTTCTTCGTCGACTATCTGCGCACGGCCCTGGCGGACGACGAGCTGCTGGTGGAGATCCGGGTGCCGAAGACCGACGCCTGGGGCTTCCACTACGAGAAGTTCAGCCGGGTCGCCCAGGGCTGGGCGATCGTCGGCGTGGCGGCACTCGTACGGCGCGACGACGGCCGCATCGCCGAGGCCCGCATCGGCCTGACCAACATGGGCACCACACCCCTGCGCGCGAGCGCCACCGAGGAGGCGCTCGCCGGGGCGGCGGCCGGCCCGGCCGCGGTGGCGCACGCCGCCGGCGCGGCGGCGGAGGGCACCCGTCCCGCCTCGGATCCGTCGGCGACACCCGAGTACCGCGAACACCTCGCACGGGTGCTGACCCGGCGCGCGGTGCTCGCCGCGGCCGGGACGGAGTGACCGGTGACCGGACCGGCGGCCGGGACGAACGGAACGGACGGGCCGCAGGACGGACCGGCCGAGCTGCGCGCCCGCCTGGAGGCAACGGGCTACCTCGTCGACGAAGGGCTCGCCATCGCCTGCTTCCTGGCACTGAGACTGCACCGGCCGCTCTTCTGCGAGGGCGACGCGGGCGTGGGCAGGACCGCACTCGCCCCGGCCCTCGCGGACGTCCTCGACGCGCCCCTGATCCGCCTCCAGTGCTACGAGGGCATCGACGCCTCCCAGGCCCTGTACGACTGGGACTTCCCGCGCCAACTGCTCCATCTGCGGGCCGCCGAGGCCGCCGGGATCACCGAGGCGGACCGGCTGGAGAGCGAGCTGTACAGCAGACGCTTCCTCATCGCGCGCCCGTTGTTGCAGGCGGTGGAGACCCAGCCGTCGGTCCTGCTCGTCGACGAAGTCGACCGGGCGGACGACGAGTTCGAGGCATTCCTGCTGGAACTGCTCTCCGAATACACGGTCACCGTCCCCGAACTGGGCGCCCTGCGCGCCCAGTCGCCGCCCGTGGTCGTCCTGACCTCCAACCGGACCAGGGAAGTCCACGACGCGCTGAAACGGCGCTGCCTCTACCACTGGTTCGACCACCCCGGCTATGACCGCGAACTCGCGATCGTCCGCAGAAGGCAGCCCCAGGTGACCGCCCGGCTCGCCGAACAAGTCACCGCGGTCGTACAGCGGTTGCGCACCGAAAATCTGCTCAAGCCGCCCGGAGTGGCCGAGACCATCGACTGGGCCGAGGCCCTGGACGCGCTCGGGGCCACCGAGCTGGACACCGAACTCGCCTTCGCCACGCTGGGCTCGGTGCTGAAATACCGGGAGGACGCGGAACGCGCCCGCTCCCTCGACCTGTCCGCGGTCCTCGCGGCGAGGGGAGCGTGACCCGTGCCCACCGAACCCGCCATCGATGCGACCGCAGTCGCCGTCGGACTCACCCGGGCACTGCGTGCCGCCGGTGTGGCCACCGGCCCCGACCGCACGCAGACGTTCCTGGGCGCGCTCGACCTGCTGAGCCCCGCACGGCGCTCCGACGTGTACTGGGCGGGCCGGCTCACCCTGTGCGGCAGCCAGGACGACCTGGAGCGGTACGACCGCGTATTCGCCGCCTGCTTCGACCACAGCCCGCGACCGCACGCCCCGGTCCGTACCGCGACCCTTCCGAAGCCGCGGCCACGGGTGGTGGCCACCGGGTCCGTCCCGCCGTGCGGCCCCGACGGGACGGGCGACGACCGGACACCGCCCTCGGCGGCCCTGGCAAGCTCGGCAGAGGTCCTGCGCCACCGGGACATGGCCGGCCTGACCGCCGCCGAACGAGCCCAACTGCGGCGCCTGCTGGACGCGTTCGCGCTGAGCGGCGAGGACCGGCGCACCGCCAGGATGCGTCCCGCCCGACGCGGTGGCACGGACCCCCGGCGCACCGTGCGCGAGCTCCTGCGGCACGGCGGCGAGCCCGCCCGGCTGCGCCACCGCACCCCCGCCACCAAGCCGCGCCGGGTGGTGCTGCTGCTGGACGTGAGCGGCTCCATGGACCCGTACGCGGACGCCCTGCTGCGCTTCGCGCACGCCGCCGCGAACGGTTCGGCGGCCCGTACCCCCACCGAAGTGTTCACGATCGGCACCAGGGTGACCCGGGTGACCCGCGAGATGGGACACCGGGATCCGGACACGGCCCTGGCCGCGGTCGCCGCCGCGGTGCCCGACCGCGGCGGCGGCACCCGGCTCGGCGAGATGCTGCGCACCTTCCTCGACCGCTGGGGACAGCGCTCCTGCGCACGGGGAGCCGTGGTGGTCGTCCTCTCCGACGGCTGGGAGCGCGCGGATCCCGCACTGCTCGCCGCCCAGATGCGTCGGTTGCACCGGTTGGCGCATCGCGTGGTCTGGGCCAACCCCCGCAAGGCGCAACCCGGTTACGCGCCGCTCGCGGCGGGCATGGCGGCGGCGCTGCCGCACGTGGACGCGTTCGTCGAAGGTCACAGCCTGGCGGCCCTGGAGCAACTGGCCGCGGTGGTGCGGGGGGTGGCGTCCGATGCGTGAGATCCTGCCGGTGCTCGGACGCTGGTACGCCGCGGGGGAGCCGTTCGGGCTCGCCACCGTCGTCGCGGTCAGCCGCAGTGCGCCGCGCGGCCCCGGTGCGGCGATGGCCGTGGGACCGGACGACGAGGTCGTGGGCAGCGTTTCCGGCGGCTGCGTCGAGGGAGCGGTATTCGAGCTGGCCAAGGAGGTCGTGGAAACCGGCCGGGCCCGGCTGGAGACCTTCGGGTACAGCGACGAGGACGCCTTCGCCGTCGGACTCACCTGCGGCGGCGAGATCACCCTCCTCGTGCGCCCGGTGACGGCGGCGGACGACCCCACCTTCGGCGAGGTCGCCGCATCGGTCGCCGGGCACCGCCCGGTGGTGGTCGCCACCGTCACCGACGGACCCGCCCCGCGCGGCGCCGCCCTCGCGGTCCGGCCGGACACCGCCACGGGGTCACTGGGTGCGAGCGGCCTCGACGCCGCCGTGACAGCCGACGCACGCGGGGAACTCGCCCAGGGGGCAACGGGGTTGCGGCACTACGGCCCGAACGGTGAACGGCGCGAGGACGATGTCGCCGTGTTCCTGCAGTCGTTCGCCCCGCCGCCCCGGATGCTGGTCTTCGGCGCGATCGACTTCGCGGCGGCGGTGGCCGGGATCGGCGCGTTCCTCGGATACCGGGTCACCGTCTGCGACGCCCGCCCCGCCTTCGCCGACCCCCGCCGCTTCCCCGACGGTGCGGAGGTCGTCGTCGACTGGCCGCACCGGTATCTGCGCGACACGGAGACCGACGGGCGGACCGTGATGTGCGTGCTCACCCACGACCCCAAGTTCGACGTCCCGCTGCTGGAGGTGGCGCTGCGCACCCCGGCCGCGTACATCGGCGTCATGGGCAGCCGCCGGACCCACGAGGACCGCATGGCCCGGCTGCGTGAGACGGGTCTCGGCGAAGCCGAACTGTCGCGGCTGAGATCCCCCATCGGCCTCGACCTCGGGGCGCGTACTCCGGAGGAGGTGGCCGTCTCCATCGCCGCGGAGATCGTGGCCCTGCGCTGGGGCGGTACGGGCAGCCCGCTCACGGACACGGCCGGGGCGATCCACCGCCCGCGGCTCAGATCCGGGTGACCTCGTGAACCCCTTGACCCTGCCCCTTTCGTGCCGCTGTCATTCGTGTGAGGAGCCGACCATGCAGCTGCAGAACTCATTCACCGTGCCGGTCCCGGTAGACGAGGCCTGGCGGGCACTGCTCGACATCGAACATGTCTCGCAGTGCATGCCGGGCGCGACCGTCGAGGAGTTCGACGGTGACACCGTAAAAGGCTCCGTGAAGGTGCGGGTGGGGCCGATCACCGTGACGTACCGGGGCACGGCGACCTTCTTGGAGAAGGACGACGCGGCCCATCGCATGGTCCTGTCCGCCCGGGGCAACGAAGTACGGGGCCAGGGCACCGCGAGCGCGACGGTGACCGCCGCACTGGCCGAGGACGACGGCGGGACGACCGTCTCGGTGACCACCGACCTCACCGTCACCGGACGGCCCGCCCAGTTCGGCCGCGGCGTCGTGCGCGATGTGAGCGACGGACTCGTCGGCCGCTTCGCGGACTGCCTCGCGCAACGGCTCTCGGCCGCAGAACCGTCCGCACCGGCGGAGCCCGCCGCCGACACGGCGGACACCGCGCCGACGGGCGGGGCCGAGCCGATCGACCTGCTGCGCACGGCGGGCGGACCGGTGGCCAGGCGCGCCGCGGGGGCGGCGGCCGTGGCCGCACTCACCGTGCTGGGAGTGCTGCTCGCCCGGCGCTGCTGCCGCGGCTGCCGCTGCGGCGGCGCGTGCCGCACGTGCCATACCCGGTGACCGCCGCCCGAGCCGTAGCGTTGCGTACGGAAGTGAGCGCTTCCGCGCTGCTGGGCCGGGGACGGGCGACACCACGTCACGGGGGACACCATGTGCTGGAGTGCGACCGCCGACCTCGTCGCCGGCACGGGCATCGCCGCCATCGGGGTGGCATGCGTCGCGAGGGTGCGTCGGGTGCGTGATCTGCCGCTCGCGGCGCTGCCGTTGCTGCTCGGCGCCCACCGGATCGCGAAGTCGTGATCTGGCGCTCGGGCGGCGGCACGGGCCCCGCCGTCCTCGCCTGGGCGGTCATTGCCCTGCCGCTGCTGCCGTTGTGGGTTCCGCTGGGTGTGCTGTGCGCCGCGCCCCGTACGCCCGGCGCCGCCTGCTGGTCCCCGTCGCGGATCGCGACCGCCGTTCCGCTCGCGTACTGCCTGGCGACCCGCCCGGTGACCGCCGAGATCCGTGGGCACACCCTCGGCTACGTCCTCGGCCTTCCCCGCTCAGGACTGCTGATCGCCGGGTATCTCCTGGCCACGGTCGGTGCCCTGCTCCTGTCCGGGGACCGGCTGCTGAGAGGGCTCGGGGTGCCGGCCGCAGTCGGGGCCGCCGTCTGCGCGGCGCTGTGCCGTCTGGGTCCGTCTCGACCTGGTGCGCCTTCGCGGCGGTGTGCTCGATGATCCTGCTGTGCCGGCCCCGCCCGGACCCCGCGACGCCTCAGACCTGCCGGGGCAGGCCGATCGGGTTGGGGTACGGCAGCAGCTCCGCCTGCAGCACCTGCCGGGCCGGCAGCTCCAGGGCGGCCAGCAGCTCGTCCACCGCGCTCTCGGCGAGGGGGTGCAGCAGCCGGGCGGCCAGCCGGTCGGTGGTGTCCTCGACGAGCTCCCGTTCCCGGTGGCCGCGTGGCGTGGCATCCGACTCCGCGTCGATCAGGCCGCGGGAGCGGAGCCGTTCCTCGGCGTCCGCCCACTCCGCCTCGCTCCAGCCGCGGTCGAGCCGGATGCCCTCGCGCGGGACGCGGTCCGTGGCAGCGGCGAGAACGAGCGCCTCGGGCGCGTCGAGACCGTGGTCGGCGAGCGCGGCGGCGTGCGCGTCGCCCCGGAACTCCCGCAGCGCGGTGGTGAGTTGCCAGAGGTTCTCCACCGGGTCGGTGCGGTCGCACAGCGGGCGGTTCGCCGCGAACAGCGGGCGGGCGAGCGGTGACGCGTCCGCCACCATCGCGGCGAGCGGTGGGGCGAGCCGGCCGGCGAGGGAGTCGATTCCGGGGACCAGCCGGCGCAGCGCACTCGCGGCGAGCCGGGCGCGCAGGTCGGTGAGCTTCTCGGGAGTGACGAGCCGCCACGCGTCGGGCAGCGCACGGGCCACCATGCCCGGAGCGAAGACGCCCAGGACAGCGGCGGCGGCCTCGGGGCGGATCCGCCCCATGGGGGCCGTACGGGTGGCGAAGTACCCCATCCAGAAGCCCTTGAGGCCGACGGACCTCCCGATGCCCCGGCACTCCTCGTCGAAGTAGATCACTGCGTGGAGGGGCTCGGTACGCAGCCACAGGGTGCGGGGTCTCGACTCCATGGAGCCAACCTAACGCGCAACGTGCCGGCCACGCCCGGCGACGGGGGGCGGGCGGGCTCGGGCCCGCCCGCACGGCGGCGGTGACGGCTCAGCCGTCGGCGCCGAAGTGCCGCTCCACGATCGCCGCGGCGTCGGTGCCGCGCGGCAGGATGCCGTACTGGTGGCCACGGCCCTCGCCGAGCCGGGCGGCCACGAACGCCTCGGCGGACGCCGCAGGAGCGTGACGGAGCATCAGCGAGGCCTGCAGGGCCAGCGCCATGCCCTCGACCGACGCCCGGGCGCGGGTCTGCGCCGCGAGCGGGTCGCGCAGGTCGTCGGCGAGCTCCCGGCGCACCCGGCCGATGTGTGCGTCCAGTACGGAACTGGCGCCGGCCGTCTTCTCCAGCTCCGCCCAGAAGGCGTCCAGCGACTGGGGTGTGCGTCCGATGCCGCGCAGCACATCGAGGGCGATGACGTTGCCCGACCCCTCCCACACCGCCATCACCGGCTGCTCGCGGTAGCGCCGGGCCAGCGGCCAGTCCTCGGTGTAGCCGTTGCCGCCCAGGCATTCCAACGCCTCGTAGGCGTGGTGCGGGCCGCGCTTGCAGATCCAGTACTTGGACACCGCGGTGGCCAGCCGGCGGAACATCTCTTCGGACTCGCCGCTGCCGTTCTCGTACGCATGGGCCAGGCGCAGCGAGGTCCAGGTCGCGGCCTCCGTCTCCAGCGCCAGGTCGGCGAGGACCGCCGTCATGGCCGGCTGGTCGGCCAGCCGGGCCCCGAAGGCGCTGCGGTGCCGTGCGTGCCAGATCGCCTCGGACACCGACTGCCGCATGCCCGCGGTGGTGCCCAGCACACAGTCGAGCCGGGTGTGGTTGACCATCTCGATGATGGTCGGGACACCGCGGCCGGGCTCACCGACCCGTACCGCCCAGGTGCCGTCGAACTCCACCTCGGAGGAGGCGTTCGACTTGTTGCCGAGCTTGTTCTTCAGCCGCTGGATCCGGACGGTGTTGCGAGTGCCGTCGGCCAGTACGCGTGGCACGAGGAAACAGGTGAGTCCGGCCTCGGCCTGGGCCAGCACCAGGAAGGCGTCCGACTGCGGGGCGGAGAAGAACCACTTGTGACCGGTCAGCAGATGGGCCCGGCCCTCGGGGTCGGAGGCCAGCGGGACGGCCCGCGTGGTGTTGGCACGTACGTCGGAGCCGCCCTGCTTCTCCGTCATCCCCATGCCGAAGGTGAGCCCGGACTTCTCGCCCGGGGCGATCAACCGGGGGTCGTACGCGCGGCTGAGCAGGCCCGGCAGCCAGTCCCGGCCCACGTCCGGGTCGCGCTGGAGGACCGGGACCACGGCATGCGACATGGACATCGGGCAGGCGTGGCCGGGCTCGATCTGGGCGAACAACATGAACGACGCGGCCCGTGCCACCGCCGCTCCGGGCTTCGGGTCGGCCCAGCCCGCGGTGTGCGTGCCGTGGTTCACGGCTGCGCCGATGATCTCGTGGTACGCGGGGTGGAAGTCGATCTCGTCGATGCGGTTGCCGTACCGGTCGTGGGTGCGCAGGACGGGCGGCGAGGCGTGGGCGAGCTCCGTGGCGATCTGGAAGTGCTCGGAGCCGACCAGGGTGCCGATCTCGTGCAGTTCCGGTTCGTGCCAGGCCGCGCCGAAGGTGCGGACGGCCTCGGCGAGCGGCAGGTTGGTGCCGTACTCGTCGAGGTCCTTGCGGGGCGGTGCCTGGTTGGTGACCTCGTGGGTGGGGTGCGGCGCGGGGGCCCCGGGCGACGGGTCGGTCCGGTGCTGGGTTACGGTCATGGCGGGTGGTCCTGTCCTGGGTCGGCGGGCGGGGCGGCGGGGGAAGCGGTTGGGCGGGGCGGGCGGCCCGTGGTCAGGCGTTCTCGGCGCCGACCGCTCTGAGGCACAGCGCGGTGATGCTCTCCACGACCGGTTCCGGGTCGGTTCGCGCGCCGACCGGCGAGAGCGGGCCGAGCAGGGCCTCGCCGACCGCGCCGATCACGGCGGCGGCCGACAACTGGGCGTTCTGCGGGGGCAGTTCACCCGAGGAGATGCCGGCGATGATGACCGTCTCGGCGAGCATGTGGTAGCCGCGCCGGTAGGTGAGCCGCTCCTCCTCGACGAGCGGATCGACGGGTTCGGCCAGCAGCGCCCAGGCCGTGCGGGGGCTGCGCAGCGCACGGTACGAGAAGACCTCGACCAGTGCGCGCAGCTGCTCGGTGACGCCACTGCGTGCCTGCACGGTCTCCCGGACCGCGCTCAGCTCATGGCCTGCGACATGCCGGAAGACCGCGGCGAGCAGCTCCTGCTTGGAGGCGAAGTGGTTGTACACGCTGCCGGTCGCGACGCCGGCCCGCCGGGCGAGCGCGGAGATGCTGGCCGCCGGGTATCCACCCTCCGCCAGCAGCTGCCGTGCCGCGTCGAGCAGCCGCTCGCGGTGGGCGAGCCGGGTCGCCTCCGTGCGGGCGGTGGGTCGGTAGGCCATGATCTGAACCCCGATTCATATCTTCTGTTGTTCAGCGAACCACTGTTGTTCCCCCAGTGCAATGGTCCGTCGCGGAATCGCCCCGCCCCGGTCAGGAATCGTCGGCGGCGGACCCCAGCTCCTGCTCGGTCCACAGGGTCTTGCCGTCGGAGCCGTACCGGGTGCCCCAGTGGGCGGCGAGCTGGGAGACGATGAACAGTCCGCGCCCACCCTCGTCGACGGTGCGGGCATGGCGCAGATGGGGCGAGACCGGGCTGCTGTCGTGCACTTCGCAGGTGAGCGTGCGGTCCAGGATCAGCCGCAGCCGCAGCGGAGGGGTGCCGTAGCGGACCGCGTTGGTGACCAGTTCGCTCACGATGAGTTCGGTCGCCTCGATCGTCTCCTCGTCGAGGTGCCAGCCGTCGAGCCGGTCGCGCACGAGCCTGCGGGCGACGCCCGGCGCGGTCCGGTCCTGGGCCAGCTCCCAGATGGCGAACCGGTCCGGTGGGACGACGCCGGTACGGGCGAGGAGCAGGGCGGCACCCTCGGGATGCGCATCGTCCGGAAGGTTGTAGACCACGTCGTCGCACAGGTCCTGCAGGCTGCGGCCGGGCTTCGTGAAGGCCTCGCGCAAGCCGGCCGACTGCCGGCCCTCGGGCATGGGGGTACCGGAGAAGAACGCCAGGATGCTGCCTTCGTCGAGCTCGAAGGTGGCGGTGGCGAAGAGGGCGCTGTCGCCGGAGAAGAGCCGGGGGCCCTCGGGCACATCCAGCGGGACCGAGGTGCCGTCGGGGGAGATGAGGCCCGGTGTCGCGTTCCCCGCCCGTGCGATGGTGCAGGTGCCGGAGAACGGGTCGTGGACGGCGTACATGCAGGTTGCCGTCATGGACTGTCCGAGCAGCCGGTCCCCGGGCGGCAGCGCCGCCCGTTCCCCGGCGAGGCGGTCGGCGGTGTCGGCCAGCCGGGCCAGCACCTCGTCGGGTTCCAGGTCGAGCCCGGCCAGCGCGTGGATGGCGGTCCGCAACTGGCCCATGGTGATGGCCGTCTGGAGCCCCGGCCCCTCCACGGCGCCCACGACCAGGGCGGTGCGGGCGCCGGAGAGACCGATGGTGTCGAACCAGGAGCCGCTGTTGCGTCCGGGCAGCAGGACATGAGCGGTCTCCACGGCGACGTGGTCACTGTCGCGCTGCGGCAGGAGCCGGCGCTGAACCGTCGACGCGATCACATGGTCGCGCTCGTACCGCCGCGCGTTGTCGATGCTGAGGGCGACATGGGCGGCGGCCGTCAGCGTCAGCGGGAGATCGTTCTCCCCGAAGGGCTCCGACTCCCGGCACCGGTAGAGAGTCACCAGACCGAGGACCGCGCCGTGCAGTTTCAGCGGTGCCGTGATCATGGAGTGGGCCCCGATCGCCTCGATCAGCCGCGCACTGTCGGGGGCCGTGGCGAGCCAGGGCGTCCGAGCGCCGATCCGGACCAGGCGGGGCCGGAGATCCGATACGGCCAGCGCGTAGGGCGTACGGGCGGGCAGCCGGCGCATCTCGCCGACGAGGCCGTCCCGGTGACCGTCGGCACCGAGACCCCGAAGGGCCGCGCGGCGCAGCGGGACGTCGTGCCCCAGGGGCCCCGGCGGCGGATCCGCCCCCCGCAGGACCTCGTCCACCACCTCGACGACGGCGAAGTCGGCGAACACCGGCACCACTGCCGCGACGAGCCCCTCGCAGGTGGCCGCCACATCGAGCGACCTGCCCACCCGGGTGCGCACCGCGGTCAGGCACGCCGCCCGGGTGCGTGCCTTCTCCTGCTCGTCGACATCGACGACCGTGGCCAGCAGCCCGAGCGTTCGCCCCTGCGCGTCGTCCAGCCGGTGGACGGACACCTTGAGGCTGCGGTCGGGGCCGGTCGTGTCCACGAGCCGGCCGCGGACCACGAGGTCGCGCACGGCCACACCGCTGTCCAGCACTTCACGCAGCACCCGCTCCGCCTCGTGCGGCCGCTCCAGCCGGTACGCGTCGGTGAAGTAGTGCCCCGCGAGACGCTCGCCGGGAACGGTGCCGGAAAGGACGGTCGCCCGGACCACCCGCAACCGCGTGTCCAGAACATGCAGCCCCACGGCGGACTGGGTGAACAGGGTGTGCAGGATCGCCGCCGCCATACCGTCGGCCTCTGCCGACGCGGGGTCCGGTGCACCGGCGTCCGACACGGATTCACCCCCATCAGGCTCCGCCACCTGCCCGGATCGGCAGGTTGCGACAAGCCTCGGCGCACTGCGCGGACTCCGCCACCGGAGGGGCGGTGGACGGGCGAGCCGCTGTCCGGCCGACGCGCGCGACCGCCGTCGGTGTGCCACGGGCGCTACTCCCGCATTTCGCCCCGGGTTCACCCGATGGTTCCGGAATCAAGAAATCCTCCTGATGGCGGCCCTGCGGTCCGGGCCCCGGACCGTCGCCGCCCCGCACGAAGGAGAACGCCGCGTCATGTCCCACCCCGTGCCCGAATGGGCCGACCCCCAGGTTCCCGAGGAGTCGCTCGACCCCCAGGGCCTCAGCCGCCGAGGGCTGATGCGCCGCGCCGGTCTGTTCGGTGCGGCCTTCGCCGCTGCCTCGCTGCCGCTGCCCGCGCTGGCCGACAGCCGGGGAGGCCGGTCCCACGGGCACCATCACGGGCACGCCCCGGACCTGGTCTATCTGGTCGGCGACCATCACAACCACTCCGTGTACAGCCATGACGCCAAGTACACGTTCTCCCAGCTCGCCTCGGCAGGCCAGAAGTTCGGTCTCGACTGGATGGTCTTCACCGAGCACAGCAACATCGGCCATGCCGAGTTCGGCGCCGCGCAGGAGCACCGGGAGATCCTCAGGGCCCGCGCCGACAACAAGCGCATGCTCATCTTCCAGGGGCTGGAGTGGTACATCCCCGGCGCCGAGCACTGCACCGTCTTCTCGCCGCCCGGACGGCACGAGGTCGACCTCCTCACCCGCTTCGAGGAGGCCTTCGACGGCAAGCTGCTCGGCTACACGGCCGGCGCCCCGACGCACCCCGACACCCCGCGCAACGAGGCACACGCGGTCAAGGCCCTCAAGTGGCTGGCCGAACAGCGCCGCACCCGGTACGTCGACGACGTACTCGTCCTCGCCAACCACCCCATGCGCCTGGGCATCGACTCCCCGCACGAGATGCGCGCCTGGCGCGACGCCGCCCCCGGGATCATGATCGGCATGGAGGGTGCCCCCGGCGCCCAGGCCGGGGCGATCCCGGGCTGGCACCCGGACACCAACATCCGCGGCGAGTACAGCAATTCACCGTCCGCCGACTCCTGGCCCGGCTACCCGCGCGAGGCATACGTCACCTACGGCGGATTCGACTGGGCCACCGCGACCGTCGGCGGCCTGTGGGACGCGATGCTGGCGGAGGGCAAGCTCTTCACGATCACTTCCAACTCCGACGTCCACCGCGTCGCCCAGGACACCTGGGTCAACGGCGAGTGGCCGCCCGGCCGGAATTTCGACAACACCGGCCACCTCCCCGACCCCTACAACACCACCGAGCCGCAGCCCGGCGGCGACTTCTGGCCCGGCCAGTTCAGCCGCACGCACGTCGGCGTCACCCGATACGGCTACCGGAACGTGATGGAGGGGCTGCGGGCCGGCCGGGTCTGGGTCGACCACGGCCATCTGATCGACGGCATCGACGTCAAGGTGCGCGGCGAGCACGGCAACAGCGCCACACTCGGCGGCCGGCTGCGCGCCCGGCGCGGCGAGCGGCTCACCCTCACCGCCACGGTGACCGCGGCGTCCCGCCGCAACCCCTACGGTGTGCTGCCGCGCCTGGAGCACGTCGACGTCATCCGCGGTGCGGTCCGCGGCCCCGCTGCCGACCGCGACGACTGGCGAGCCCCCGACACCCGGCTCGCCCACACCGCCGACGTCTCGGGCCGCCGCGGCACGTACACCCTGCGCATCCCGGTCGGACGCGCGGACGAGCCGTTCTACCTGCGGCTGCGCGGCAGCGACGGCAAGCGCCACGGCAAGGGGTTCCTCGGCGCGGCGATCGACCCGCACGGCCCGCTGCCGCACGAGCCGGGCCAGGGCAACCCGTGGCTGGACACCTGGTTCTACACCAACCCGGTCTTCGTGGACGTCGTGCGCTGAGAGCCTGTCGGAGTTCACCCGACAGGCTCTCAGCCCGTCGGACGGCCGGGGCGGCCCGCGGACCGCCCCGGCGGAGCCTCAGGCCTCCAGGGCCGCGGAGACCACGGCCTTGGCCTCCTCCTGCACCCGGCCGAGATGGTCGGCGCCCAGGAACGACTCCGCGTAGATCTTGTACACGTCCTCGGTGCCCGAGGGACGTGCGGCGAACCAGGCGTTCTCGGTGGTCACCTTGATGCCGCCGATCGTTGCGCCGTTGCCGGGCGCCTCCGTCAGCACGGCCGTGACCGGTTCACCGGCCAGGGTGTCGGCCGTGACCTGCTCGGGGGAGAGGCGGGCGAGAACCGCCTTCTGCGCGCGGTCCGCGGGAGCGTCGATCCGCGCGTACGCCGGCTCCCCGAACCGGGCGGTGAGCGCCGCGTAGTGCTCGGACGGGGACTTGCCCGTCACCGCGAGAATCTCCGAGGCGAGCAGCGCCAGAATGATGCCGTCCTTGTCGGTCGTCCACACCGATCCGTCGCGGCGCAGGAACGAGGCCCCGGCGGACTCCTCGCCGCCGAACCCGAGCGAGCCGTCGACCAGGCCGTCCACGAACCACTTGAACCCGACCGGTACTTCGACCAGCTCACGGCCGAGATCGGCGGCGACCCGGTCGATCATCCCCGACGAGACCAGCGTCTTGCCGACCCCCGCGGCCACCGGCCACTGCTCCCGGTGGGCGTACAGGTAGTTGATGGCGACGGCGAGGTAGTGGTTCGGGTTCATCAGCCCGGCGTCCGGTGTCACGATGCCGTGCCGATCGGCGTCGGCGTCGTTCCCCGTCGCGATCTGGTACCGGTCGCGCTGCCCGATCAGCGAGGCCATCGCGTACGGCGACGAGCAGTCCATCCGGATCTTGCCGTCCCAGTCCAGCGTCATGAACCGCCAGGTGGGGTCGGTCAGCGGATTGACCACCGTCAGATCGAGCCGGTGCTGTTCGGCGATCCGGCCCCAGTACGCGACCGACGCGCCGCCCAACGGGTCGGCTCCGATACGGACTCCGGCCGCGCGGACCGCGTCCAGGTCGAGCACGGACGGCAGGTCGGCCACGTAGTTGCCGAGGAAGTCGTACGTCCCGGTGGTCGACGCCGCCCGTGCGCGGGCGTACGGCAGCCGGCGTACGTCCTTCATTCCGGCGGCGATGATCTCGTTGGCCCGCTCCTGGATCCAGCCGGTGGCATCGGACCCGGCCGGGCCGCCGTTCGGCGGGTTGTACTTGAACCCGCCGTCGCCGGGCGGGTTGTGGGACGGAGTGACCACCACACCGTCGGCGAGCCGCGCCGTCCGGCCCCGGTTGTGGCCGAGGACGGCGTGCGAGACCGCCGGGGTCGGGGTGTAGCCGTCGGCCGGATCGATGAGCACGGTCACGTCATTGGCGGCGAACACCTCGATGGCGGTGATCCGGGCCGGCTCCGACAGCGCATGGGTGTCGGCGCCGAGGAAGAGCGGCCCGTCCGTGCCCTGCAGCGCCCGGTACTCGCTGATGGCCTGGCTGGTGGCGGCGATGTGGTCCTCGTTGAACGCGGTGGCCGTGGACGACCCGCGGTGACCGGAGGTACCGAACGCCACCCGCTGGTCCGGCTCGGCCGGGTCCGGGTGCAGTGTGTAGTACGCCGTCACCAGCCGGGCCACATCGATGAGATCCTCCGGCCGGGCCGGCTGTCCAGCTCGTTCGTGCGGCATCTGCCCACTCCTCCGTATCGGTCGGTCGCTTCGGTCTTCCCCCGCCACATTTTCGCGGGTGGCCCGCGCCGCTCCGCGACCGCCCCGCCCGGACGGACAGGCCGAATCCCCCTGGCGGATCCGACGGGCTCCGGCATAGGTTCGTCCACGATCACGAGCAGTTCGTCGCGGACTGCGCGAAGTGGCGGGTTTCCGGCCGGACCAGGAGAGACGAGATGGCACCGAACGATTCCGAACCGCACGGCCGGATACTGCTGCGCGACGCCACCGCCGCGGACGCCGGACCACTGACCCGGCTCTTCCTCGCCTCGCGCGCCGAGTCCATGCCGTACCTGCCGAAGGTGCACAGCGACGAGGACACGCTCGCCTGGATGACCCATGTCGTCCTGCCCGGAACGACGGTGCGTATCGCCGAGACCGGTACCGGGGAACTGCTCGGCTTCGCCTCCCTCGACGGATCCGAGCTGGAACACCTCTACCTGCGCCCCGACGTACGGCGACGGGGCATCGGCTCACTGCTCCTGGCCGAAATGCGTGGGCTCGCGGCCGAAGAGCTCACGCTGTACGTCTTCCAGCGCAACACGGACGCCCGCGCCTTCTACGAACGGCACGGGTTCACCGCCGTCGAGTTCGACGACGGCAGCCGCAACGAGGAGAAGGAACCGGACGTCAGATACCGGTGGACGGCGGTGTCGACCCCCCGCGAGAGGAAGGCCCACGTGGCAGCCGGCCCTGCGCCCCAGGTCGCCTCGGACTGGTGGCGGGACGCCGTCATCTACCAGATCTACGTACGCAGCTTCGCCGACGGCGACGGGGACGGAACCGGCGACCTCGCGGGAGTACGCGCCAGACTGCCCTACCTCGTCGAACTGGGCGTGGACGCGATCTGGTTCACCCCCTGGTATCTGTCGCCACTCGCCGACGGCGGATACGACGTGGCCGACTACCGCACCATCGACCCCGCGTTCGGCAGTCTCGCCGAGGCCGAGGGACTGATCGCGGACGCCCGTGAGCTGGGCATCCGTGTGATCGTCGACATCGTCCCCAACCATGTCTCCGACCAGCACGCGTGGTTCCGCGCGGCCCTCGCCGCAGGGCCGGGCAGCCCCGAGCGGGAACTCTTCCACTTCCGGACCGGTCGCGGCACGGACGGCGAACTCCCGCCCAACGACTGGGTCTCCGAATTCGGCGGCGTCCCATGGACCCGGCTCGCGGACGGCGATTGGTACCTGCACCTGTTCGCCACCCAGCAGCCCGACCTCAACTGGGCACACCCGGCAGTCCGCCAGGAGCACGAGGACGTGCTCCGCTTCTGGCTCGACCGGGGCGTGTCCGGCGTACGGATCGACTCGGCGGCCCTGCTCGCCAAGGACCCCGCACTGCCCGACTTCGTCGAGGGCCGTGACCCCCACCCGTTCAGCGACCGCGACGAGCTCCACGACATCTACCGCTCCTGGCGGGCCATCGCCGACGAGTACGGGGCGATCTTCGTCGGTGAGGTATGGCTCCCGGACAGCGAGCGCTTCGCCCGCTATCTGCGCCCCGACGAACTGCACACCGCCTTCAACCTCAACTTCCTCGCCTGCCCCTGGGACGCCGGGCGGCTGCGCTCCACGATCGACGACACGCTCGCCGAGCACGCCGCGGTCGGCGCCCCCGCCACCTGGGTCCTGTGCAACCACGACGTGACCCGGACCGTCACCAGGTACGGCCGCGAGGACACCGGATTCGCCTTCGGCGCCAAGACCTTCGGCACGCCGACGGACCTGGCACTGGGCAGCCGACGGGCCCGTGCCGCGGCACTGCTGTCGCTCGCCCTGCCCGGCGCGGTCTACCTCTACCAGGGCGAGGAACTGGGACTTCCGGAAGCCGACATCCCGCGCGACCGGATCCAGGACCCGATGCATCTGCGCTCGGGCGGCACCGACCCGGGACGCGACGGGTGCCGGGTACCGCTTCCGTGGTCGGCGCAGGCACCGTACGCCGGATTCGGCTCCACCACGGAGCCATGGCTTCCGCAGCCGGCGGACTGGTCCTCGTACGCCGCCGACCGGCAGCGCACCGACCCGGACTCGATGCTCAGCCTCTACCGCGAGGCGCTGCGGCTGCGCCGGACCGAGCCCGGCTTCCGTGCGGCGGGGGCCGGTGGCCGGCGGCTGACCTGGCTGCCATCCGCACCTGGTGTGCTCGCCTTCACCCGTACCGGCGGACCGACCTGTGTGGTCAATCTGAGGGAGGAACCCGTGGAGCTGCCAGAACACACGGACACCCTCCTCCTCAGCGGCCCGCTGGACGAGCAGGGGCGGCTCCCGCAGGACACCGCGGCCTGGCTGCGGCCGCACGGGCGCCCGGCCGGGCAGGCGGCCGGGTGATCCGCGCGGCGGGCCGGCGCCAGGATCGCGGGGGGACGAGCACTGCGGCACAGTGGGCACATGGACGATCTGAATGCCCTCGCCGACGAGCATCTGGCCGCGGCCCGAGCCTCCGCACACGGCCGCAGCGCCCACCGCCTGCTGCATGAGGAACCCCTGAGGCAGACCGTCATCGCCCTCACCTCGGGTTCCGCACTCGACGAGCACAACGCCCCCGCCGCGGCCTCCCTCCAGGTGCTCCGCGGCAGGGTCCGTCTCACGGCGGCCTCGGGCGATGTGGAGCTGAGCGCCGGCGGGCTCCAGCCGATCCCGCAGGAGCGGCACGGGTTGCTGGCACTGGAGGACGCCGTGGTGCTGCTGACCGCCGTCAACGACTGACGGTGCCGGCCCCGGGACGTGCGGCGGAGGCCATCCGGGTGCGCTCCAGGACCCACAGCACGAGGCTGCCCGCGGCGAGCCCGCCGCCCAGGAGACAGATCCCGCTCCAGCCCGCCCGGGACCAGACCACCGAAGCGAGTGCTGCTCCGGCCGCCCCGCCCATGAAGAAGAGCGTCATGAACGCGGAGTTGATCCGGTTGCGGGCCTCCGGGCGGAGCGCGTAGATCACGTTCTGGCTGCTGTTGAGCCCCGCCTGCTGGGCGATGTTCAGCAGGATCACGCCGACCGTCAGCCACAGCAGGGACGACTCACCGGCCAGCAGCGGCACCCAGGCGAGTGTGAGGAGCGCGGCCGCCGTTCCCGACACCGCCTGCACCCGGCCGCGGTCGCTCAGCCGGGCCGCGATGTTCATGCCCACCACACCGATCACGCCCACCAGGCCGAAGAGCCCGATGGCGGCTGCGTTCCACCGGAAGGGCGGCCGGGTCAGCAGGAACGTCAGCGCGGTCAACTGCACGCTGTACGAGGCCATCGAGAACGCGCCGATGGCCGCCCGCCGGCGCAACAGGGGCTCCTGCCGCAGCAGGGCCAGTGTGGAGCGCAGCAGCCCGGTGTACGACATCGTGACCGTGTCGCGCGGCCGGGGCAGGCGGGGGAGACGGTTGTGCAGAAGTACCGCCATGACGGCCATGAGCAGCGCGTTCACCCAGTACACGGTCCGCCAGCCGCCGAGCTCGGACAGCGCGCCGGCGGCCAGCCGTCCGAACAGCCCGCCGAGCAGCACGCCGGACATGACGACGCCGACGATCCTGCCGCGCTCGGCCGGAGCAGCGAGGGCCGCCGCGAACGGCACCACGACCTGGGCCCCGACGGAGGTCAGCGCGGTCAGCAGCGTGCCGGCGATCAGCAGCGGGCCGGTGGGGGCGGCGGCCGTCACCAGGAGGAAGAAGGCGGTCAGCGCGAACAGGCCCACGGCGAGCCGTCGCCGGTCCATGACGTCCCCGAGCGGGACGAGCAGGATCAGCCCCAGCGCGTACCCGGCCTGCGCAGCGGTCACGATCAGCCCCGCCGCGGTGACACCTATGTGCAGATTCACCTCGATGATGTCGAGGAGCGGCTGCGCGAAGTAGTTCCCGGCGCAGGAGAGGGCGGCGGCGAGAGCCATCAGCAGAACCAGACCGCGCCCGAGCGAGGGCGGTTCGGACATGGTGCGGGGCACGGCCCGGCCGCGGGTTTCGTGAGTGGTGTGAGCCATGTGTCTCAGCGTCAGGGATCGACCATCCATGAGTCCAACACATGTTTTTCATTCCATCGATCGTGGTTCACGATGGATGGATGGAACTTCAGCAGATGCGGTACGTCGTCGCGGTGGCGGAACTGGGCAGCTTCACGCGTGCCGCGAAGCGGTGCCTGGTCGTCCAGTCCGCGCTCAGCCATCAGATCGCCCGGCTGGAGAAGGAGCTGGGGGCCCGGCTCTTCGACCGCACCAGCCGCCAGGTGCGGCTCACCGCGGCGGGCGAGGCGTTCCTGCCGGAGGCCCGGCAGGCGCTGGACGCGGCGGAGCGGGCCCGCGCCGAGGTCGCAGCGACGGCGGGGGAGGTCCGCGGGCGCCTCGCGGTGGGGGCCATTCCGACCGTTTCATCGGTCGACATCCCGGCGGCGCTGCGGGCGTTCCACCTCCGTTATCCGAAGGTGCACATCGTCCTGCGGGACGGGGCGAGCAAGGACCTGGTCCAGGAGGTGCGGGACGGGACGCTCGACGTGGCCTTCCTGGGAGTGCTGCCCAGCTACCGGCCCAAGGGCGTGAGCGATCACGAGCTCGCCACGGGCGAACTGGTCGCCGTCGTGGCGCCCACCCACGCCCTGGCCGGGCAGCCGGAAGCGGGTCTCGACCGGCTGGCGCAGGAGATGTTCGTCGATTACCCCGACGGCACCGCGGCCCGGGCGCAGTCGGAGGAGGCGTTCGCGGCGATGGGCCTCACCCGCGAGGTGGCGTTCGAGGTCAGCGGCACCGACTTCATCGTCCGGCTGGTACGCAGCGGGCTCGGCATCGCCATGCTGCCGGCCGCCTTCGCGGCGGAACTGACCGGCGTACACGTGCTGCCCGTCCGCGATGCCCCCGCACGCACGGAGCGCCTGGTCTGGAGCCGGTTCCGTCCCACCCCGGCCGCCGCGGCGTTCCTGACGGGACTCGGTATCGATCCCGGTGCCATGGGCGGCTGAAGATGATGCACAGCGCATGACATCGGCCCGGATCTACGCATTGGGATGACCTTGATCGGCCGTTCGGCGCGACCGGGCGCTGGCGGGGAAGCCGAGCGGCGGGCTCGGCGCGGTGATCACGCCGATGCTCCGGCCCGATCTGTTCGGCGCGTTCGCGACGCACTCGGGCGACTCGTTGTCGGAGGCCCAGTACATTCCTCATTTCCTCATGGCGGCACGCCACTTGAGGGCCTACGGCGGCGACATCTTCCGCTGGTGGGACGACTTCCGCTCACGCGTGGCCTTCACCAAGGACGAGGATCTGCGGCTGCTCGAACTGCTCGGCGTCTCGGCCTGCTTCTCGCCCGCCCCGGACGGCACGCCGCAGTTGCCCTTCGACCCGCGAACGGGTGCGCTCCGGCCGGAGATCTGGCAGCGCTGGCTGGACTGGGACCCGGTGCGGATGGCACCACTGCACGCCGAGGCGCTGCGGTCCCAGCGGGCGATCTGGATCGACGCGGGCACCCGCGACGAATGGTTCCTCGACCTGGGGGCGCAGGCGTTCCGCGATGCCCTGGCCGAGGCCGGGGTGGACGACGGGGTCATACGCTTCGAGTTGTTCGACGCGGGACACCACGCCGTCGAATACCGGATGCCGCCCGCACTGGCATGGCTCTCCCGGCAGATGGCGCAGCCGAGTTGACGAAACGGCGGTCCGGCGGGACGCCCCACCTGCCGGACGTCCACGGCATGTTCCGGCGGGCGCCGAGGTGTCGGTCCGGCCATGTGCGGGCTTCTTCACGTCATCCGCGCCGGCCGGGCCACCGGGTGGGGTGTCACGGGAGTTTGCTGGGCAGGTACTGGTGTACGACCCCGGAAAGAGGGGGCGTAGCGACCGGTGGCGAGAGGCGTGGTGACGTGAGGGAGCAGAGCGTGTGGCAGTTCTCCGACGATCGTGGGCAGTTGTCGACCGCCGGGCGGCGCCCGGCGCGGGTGCTCGCCTATGTTCAGGCCGGAGCGACCCTGTGGGACCACGGGATACGCCCGAGTGCGATATTCGGCTCCGATCACGACGACCGGGCCGTGCCGGACGCGGCGAAGACCGGTTCGCTCTCGTTGACCGAGGTCGGCTACCTCGGTGCGGGCAGCACGCTGGACGTGGAGACCCTGCTGAGCGGTGAGCCGGACCTCGTCGTGGCCGTCAGCTACGGCGGCGGCCATGTCTACGGGCTCGCCGCGGAGACCGCCAAGCATCTGGAGGAGCACGTCCCGGTCGTCGTCATCGATGTGGGGCAGGCGCGCACCCTCGCCGAGATCGGTGACCGGTTCGCCCTGCTCGCCCGCTCGCTCGGTGCGGAGGAGCCCGAGGCAGCGACTCAGGAGCTGGACGCCGCGCGGCACCGGCTGCGCACGCTCGTCGCCGGTGCGGACGGGCCCCGGATCGTCGCCCTTTCCCCGGCCGGCCAGGAACAGGCGCACCTCGCCCGACCCCGGATGTGGCCCGAGCTGCGGGTGCTGGCCGAGCTCGGCGCCGACATCGTGGAGCCGGCCGAGGGGCCCGGTTTGAACTGGTCCACGGTCGGCTGGGCGGAAGCGGCGGCCCTGCGCCCCGCGGTGGTCCTCGCCGACATCAGGGCCAATGCCACGCCGCTCGGCGAGCTGCGGAGGACCAACGAGGACTGGTCGGCGATCGAGCGGGACGCCCGGGTGGTGCCGTGGAACCCGGAGCCGGTGTGCAGTGCGCGGGCCCACGCGCGGTTCCTGACGCTCGTGGCCGACGCGGTGGAGGCGGCCAGGGGCTGAGCACGGGCGCCCGCCGCATAGCAGGGACGTCCGCCGTGCGCCCGGGCGCCCGGACGCCGACGCCCCCGTACGGACGTGTCCGATCGCGCGGGCCGCACCGGTTCGCGAGGCTGGTCGTGACCGCCCCGCGCCGATCCCGTACGTCCCCAGGAGCAGGCATGCAGCAGGACAAGCACCCTTCCTACCGTCCCGTCGTCTTCCGAGACCGTTCGGCGGGCTACGCCTTTCTGACCCGGTCCACCGCGTCGAGCGAGCAGACGATCGACTGGGACGACGGCAACAGCTATCCCGTCATCGACGTGGAGATCTCCGCCGAGAGCCACCCCTTCTTCACCGGGAAGGCGCGCGTCGTCGACTCGGAGGGGCAGGTCGCCAAATTCGAGCGCCGGTACGGGGGAGAGGGGAGCGACGGCACCTCCTGACCCGCGCAAGGACCCGCATCGGGACCCGAGTCCCCCGGCCCTCCACGAGGGGCGGGGGACTCGCTCCGTCACAGCTCTTGACACCGTCGGCCAACCCCTCGTAACTTGCCTGCAACATCGAACTAACGCGCGTTACTAAAGCGCGTAACCAGAGCACGGCCCGCAGTTCGCGGGACGCAGGGGGTAACCGAAGTGGCCACGAACAAGGCGCGACGCGTGACGATGAGCGATGTCGCCCGCCACGCCGGTGTCTCGCGCACCACCGTCTCCTTCGTCCTGAACGAGCGGGCCGACGCCGGCATCCCCGAAGAGACCCGGGTCCGCATCCGGGCCTCGATCGAGGAGCTCGGCTACCGGCCCAACGCCGGAGCGAGGGCGCTCGCCGCCAAGCGCAGCGAGTGGTACGGGCTGATCACCGAGATCGTCACCGCGCCGTTCGCCGTCGACGTGATCAAGGGGGCGCAGGATCGGGCCTGGGCCGACGGGAAGTTCCTGCTCATCACGGCGGGGGACCGGGACCCCGCCATGGAGGCCGCCGCCTTCGACAAGCTTCTCGAGCAGCGCGCCGAAGGGCTGCTGTACGCCACGACCTGGCACCGTGCGGTGACCCTGCCGCCCGCCGCCCGCGAGGTGCCGGTCGTCCTGGTGAACTGCTTCGACGCGGACGGCGCCCTGCCGTCCGTGGTGCCCGACGAGGTGGCGGGCGGCCACACCGCGACCCGGCGGCTGCTCGACGCGGGACACCGGCGCATCGGATTCATCAACCTCGACAGGGGCATCCCGGCCGCCGTCGGACGACGCCAGGGATACGAACAGGCGCTGTGCGAGGCCGGTCTGGACATCGACGACAGCCTCGTCGTACCGGGACATGCCACCGCCGACGGCGGATATGCCGCGGCCTGCGAACTCCTCGACCGCGAGGACGGCCGCCCCACGGCGCTGTTCTGCGGCAACGACCGGATGGCGATGGGCGCCTACGACGCCATCAAGGAACGCGGACTGCGGATCCCGGACGACATCGCCGTCATCGGATTCGACAACCAGGAACTCATCGCCGCCTACCTGCGGCCCGGCCTCACCACGGTCGCCCTGCCCTTCGAGGTCATGGGAGCCAAGGGCGTCGACATGCTCGGCGCTCTCACAGCGGGACAGCCGCTCGACACCACACAGATGACGGTCGGCTGCCCGCTGATCGAACGCTCGTCGGTCTGACTGCGAATCAGCCCGACGGGAATCCTCACCCGTCTTCGGCCAATGAAGAGAGAGAAGAAACCACATTATGGCACCGTCGATACGCGCCCGGCGCCGCGGTCCCGCGGCGCTCGCCGCCCCCGTCCTCGCCGCGGCCCTGCTGCTCACCGGCTGCAGCGGCACCGGCACGAAAGCGGCGGGGGACACCTCCGGTCATCAGCTCCTGACCGTCCCCCGCGAGGACTTCGCCACCTTCACCCGGAACTTCAATCCGTTCGCCCCCGGCCAGGTGGTCGCCCCGATGACCACCCAGGCGATCTACGAGGCGATGCTCGTCTACAACCCGGCCGACGGGAAGGCCACCCCCTGGCTGGCCACTTCCTGGGAGACGTCGAAGGACGGGAAGACCGTGACGTTCACCCTGCGCCACGGCGTCAAATGGTCCGACGGCAAGCCGCTGACCGCCGAGGACGTCGCGTACACCTTCGGACTGCAGAAGAAGCTGCTCGGCGGCTACGAGTATCTGCGGACGGCGAAGGCCGAAGGCACCGACAAGGTTGTCTTCTCCCTCACCAAGCCGTACTCGCCCGGCTTGTTCGAGCTGGGCAAGCAGATCATCGTGCCCAAGCACGTCTGGGAGAAGGTGAAGGACCCGGCGAAGGACACCAACCCCGACCCCGTCGGCTCCGGCCCGTACACCCAAGTCGCCAACTTCCAGAGCCAGTCGTACGAGCTGCGCAGGAACCCCGAGTACTGGCAGCCGAAGAAGCAGCGCATCGAAGGCATCCGGGTGCTGGGCTTCTCCGGCAACGACAGCGCCAACCTGGCCTTCGTCAACGGTGAGGCGGACTGGACGCAGTCGTTCATCCCCGATGTGGCCAAGAGCTTCGTCGCCAAGGACCCGGAACACAACAAGTACTGGTACCCGAAGACCGGTTCGATGGTCGACTGGACCATGAACACCACCAAGGCGCCGTTCGACGACGCGAAGGTGCGCAAGGCGCTCAGCCAGGCCGTCGATCGCGAGAGCGTCACCAAGGTCGGGATGAACGGCTACACCCGGCCCGCCGACTGCACGGGCCTGTCCGGTGGTTACGACAAGTGGCGCGACAAGGACCTCGCCGCCTCCTGCACCTGGACGAAGCACGACCCCGCGGCGGCGGCGAAGGCGCTCGACGACGCCGGTTACAAGAAGGGCTCCGACGGCAAGCGGAAACTCAAGAACGGCAAGCCCTTCACCTTCGACATCTCGGTCGGTTCCGCCTCCTCCGACTGGCTGTCCGTCGCCAACATCATCAAGCAGAACCTCGCCGAGATCGGCGTCACCGCGAACGTCAAGTCCCCGGACTGGGCCGCGGTCGTCAGCGACTACGAGACCGGCGACTACGACACCGGCATCGTCTGGAGCGACAACGGCGCCACGCCGTTCCAGTTCTACCGGACCACCATGGGCACCGAATCGGTCAAGCCCGCCGGCACCAAGACGGTCAGCAACTACCACCGCTTCGGCGACAAGAAGGCCGACACCCTGCTCGACCGGTTCGCCGCCGCCACCGACGAGGCCGGGCAGCGCGACGCGATCGACGGACTGCAGAAGCTGTTCGCCGAGGACGCGCCCGTCGTACCGCTCTTCCCCGGCCCGGAGTGGGGCGCCTACACCGACACCCGGTTCACCGGCTGGCCCACCGAGGACGACCCGTACGCCACGCTCACCAACCGCGGCGACACCACCGTCCTCGTCCTGACGAGCCTGAAGCCCGTCAAGAACTGACCGCACTGACACCCCGCCACTCCGGTGGCCCGCCCGCGCCGACCCCATGGGCGGGTCACCGGCCCTCATAGATTCGGAGAGGGACCAGTGCGTTACATCCTGCGCAACCTGGGCTTCTACCTGCTCGCCTTCTGGGCCTCCATCACCCTGAACTTCATGCTGCCCCGCTTCATGCCGGGCGACCCCGTCTCCCGGATGTTCGCCCGGTCGCAGAGCCAGATGCAGCCGGAGCAGATCGACCAGCTCCGCCGGCTGTTCGGCCTCGACCACCGACCGATGTGGCAGCAGTACATCGACTACATCAAGGACGTCTGCACCGGGAACATGGGCATCTCCATCTCCCGGTTCCCGACCCCCGTCTCCGAGGTCATCGCCTCCCAGATCGGCTGGACACTGCTGCTCGGCGGCACCGCCCTCGTCATCGCCGTCGTCATCGGCAACCTGCTGGGCATCCTCGCCGCGTGGCGGCGCGGCGGTCTGCTCGACTCGGTGTTCCCGCCGCTGCTCGTCTTCGCCGGTTCGTTCCCGTACTTCTGGCTCGCCATGGGTGCGCTCTACCTCTTCGGGATGACGCTCGGCTGGTTCCCCATGCGGCACGCCTTCGACGTCGGCCTCAGCCCCGACCTGTCCTGGGGCTTCGTCTCCAACGCCGCCTCGCACCTCTTCCTGCCCGCGCTGACCATCGTCCTGGTGTCGATCGGCGGCTGGATGCTCGGCATGCGCAACACCATGATCGCCACGGTCGCCGAGGACTACATCACGATGGCCGAGGCCAAGGGCCTCAGCCCGAGCCGGATCATGTTCCGGTACGCGGCACGCAACGCGATGCTCCCGTCCGTCACCAACTTCGGCATGGCGCTCGGATTCGTGGTCGGCGGCGCGCTGCTCACCGAGGTCGTCTTCGCCTACCCCGGCGTCGGCTTCCAGCTGCTCGCCGCCGTCCAGGGCCTCGACTACCCGCTGATGCAGGGGATCTTCCTCACCATCACCGCCGCCGTACTGGTCGCCAACTTCCTCGTCGACCTCGTCTACGTCCGACTCGACCCGCGTGTGCGCGTCCGCTGAGCGGCCGGACAAGGAGAAGACCCATGAGTGCCCTCGACTCCCGCACGGAGCCCGTCGCACCACCCACCTCGCCGCCGGCCGCCGGAACCCCGAAGCCCCGTCGCGCCCGCGCCGGACTGCTGCGGTCCCTGCTCGCCAACCGCAAGGCGCTGTTCGGAGCCGTCGTCCTGGTGCTCTTCGCGCTGCTCGCCCTGCTGGCACCGCTGATCGCCCCCGGCGATCCCTCGAAGATCAACGGCCTGGGCGCCTCCGCCCCATCCGGCTCCCACCTGCTCGGCACCACGGCCAAGGGGCAGGACGTCCTCGCACTGACCCTGTGGGGCGCGCGCAGCTCGCTGCTCGTCGGATTCTCCGTCGGGATCGCCGCGACAGCCCTCGCCGTGCTCGTCGGCATGGCCTGCGCCTACTTCGGCCGGATCGTCGACGACGTGCTCTCCCTCGTCACCAACATCTTCCTGTTGGTGCCCGGAGTGCCGCTGCTCGTCATCCTCGCCGCATTCATGCCGCCGGGCACTGCGACCGTCGTCCTGGTCCTCGTCGTCACCGGCTGGGCCGGCTCCGCCCGGGTGCTGCGCGCCCAGGCCAAGTCGATCCGCGGCAAGGACTTCGTCGCCGCGTCCGTCGTCACCGGTGAACGCGCGCTCCGGATCATGTTCCGGGAGATCCTCCCCAACATGGCGTCGGTCGTCATGACGACCCTGCTGGGCTGCGTCATCTTCGGCATCGGCGCCCAGGCGGGCCTCGAATTCCTCGGCCTCGGCGACGCCTCCGTCGTCAGCTGGGGCACCAACCTCTACTGGGCCGGCAACGACGGTGCGCTGATGACCGGCGCCTGGTGGGTGTTCGTGCCCTCCGGCCTCTGCATCGCCCTCGTCGCCTTCGCCCTCGCGATGGTCAACTACGCCGTCGACGAGATCACCAACCCACGACTGCGCGCACGCCGCACCAAGAACCGCAACCGGAAGGGCTGAACGATGAACACGCCCTCTCAGAAGAACCCCGTGCCCTCTCCGGACCTCGTACCCGCCCGGGAACCCGTCCTCGACGTACGGAACCTGCGCGTCGAGTACGGCGGCGACGGCCGCGGCGTCATCGGCGCCGACAATGTCTCCTTCACCATCGGAGCCGGTGAGGTCTTCGGCCTCGCCGGGGAGTCCGGCTGCGGCAAATCGACCGTCGCCAACGCCCTGATGCGCCTCCTCAAGCCGCCCGCGCGGATCACCGCGGGATCGGTCACGTTCAAGGGGCGCGATGTACTCGCCATGGACCCGCGCGAACTGCGCGCCTTCCGCTGGCGCGAGATCGCCATGGTGTTCCAGTCCGCGATGAACTCGCTCAACCCGGTCCTCACCATCGGCGAGCAGATCGGCGACATCTTCACCACCCATGAGCGGATGAGGAAGCGGCAGGCCAGGGAGCGTTCCGGCGAACTCCTCGAACTCGTCGGCATCGACCCCGCCAGGCTGAAGTCGTACCCTCACCAACTCTCCGGCGGCATGCGCCAGCGCGTCGTCATCGCCATGGCCGTGGCCCTGAAACCGGCGCTGCTCATCATGGACGAGCCGACCACCGCACTCGACGTTGTGGTCCAGCAGGAGATCATGGCGCAGATCGGCGACCTCCAGCGCGAACTGGGCTTCTCCGTCCTCTTCATCACCCACGACATGTCCCTGATGGTCGAACTCTCCCACCGGATGGGCGTGATGTACGGCGGACGGCTCGTCGAACTCGCCCCGGCCAAAGAGCTCTTCGCCGACCCGCTCCACCCCTACACCCAGGCGCTCATGAACGCCTTCCCGCCGCTCACCGGACCCCGCGTCCACCTGACCGGCCTCGCCGACCTCCCGCGCACGGGGACGAGCTGCGGATTCCACGCACACTGCCCCGACGACCGGTCGGACTGCTCCGTGAACATCCCCGATCTGCGCGAGGTGGCCGCCGGCCGCTTCGTCGCCCGTACCAGTGGAGGCGCGCGATGACGGCCCCGGCCACCACCACCCGCACCCCGCTGATGAGCGTGCGCGGACTCACCAAGGACTTCCGGATGGGCGGACTGTTCTCCCGCGACCACCACCGGGCCCTGAACGCCGTCGACCTCGACATCCCGCACGGGAAGATCGTCGCCCTCGTCGGCGAGTCCGGCAGCGGCAAATCCACCCTCGCCCGCTGCCTCGCCCGCCTCGAACAGCCCACCTCCGGCCAGGTCCTGCTGGAAGGCCGGGACGTGCTGAGGACCCAGCGGCGCGGCGCCTCCCGCGCCTACCGGGGCACCGTACAGATGGTGTTCCAGGACCCCTTCGGCTCCCTCAACCCCGTCCACCGCGTCGAGCACTTCCTGCGCCGCGCCCTGCTGGTGCACGGACGGCCCGCGGGCGAAAGCGAACTGCGCGAACTCATCACCACGGTCGGGCTGACCGAGGACATGCTCCAGTCCTACCCGCACGAACTCTCCGGCGGACAGCGCCAGCGCGTCGCCATCGCCCGCGCGCTCGCCGTCGACCCCCGTCTCGTCCTCGCCGACGAGCCGACCTCGATGCTCGACGTCTCCGTACGCATCGGCATTCTCAACCTGATGCGGCGGCTGCGGGACGACCACGGCATCTCCATGCTGTACATCACCCACGACCTGGCATCGGCCCGCTATGTCGCCGACACCACCCAGGTGCTCTTCGCCGGTGAACTCGTCGAGGGCGGCGACTCGCTCGCCCTGATGGACCGCCCCGCCCACCCCTACACCAGGCTCCTGCTCTCCGCCGTCCCCGACCCGGAGCGCAACCACGGCTACGACCACGTCGAGCGGGCCGCGCTGCGCGCCGCCGTGCTGACGCCCGACTCGTGCCCGTACGAGGACGAGGGCGCGTGCAGCCGCACGGAGCCCGTCCGCCATGTCATCGGCGAGGACGAAGGGCAGCCCCACTGGGTGCGCTGCCACCTCTACGCCCCCGCCACCCCCACCGCGCGCCGCGTCCTGACCGCGGCCACCCCGGAAGCCGAGAACGTCTGATCATGACGAACGACCTCACCCTGCCCCGCGCCCGTCACGAGGACGCGCCGAAGGGCCTGGCCGAACGGGCCGTCCTCGACCCGCACCGTCCCCGCTTCCACTTCACCGCCCCCGGCGGCTGGCTCAACGACCCCAACGGGCTCACTCATTGGGACGGCGTCTACCACCTCTTCTACCAGTACAACCCGCTCGCCGCCGCCCACCACCGCATCCACTGGGGCCACGCCACCAGCCGCGACCTGGTCCACTGGACCGACGAACCCGTCGCACTCGTCCCCGGCACCGACGGCCCCGACCGGGACGGCTGCTGGTCCGGCGTCCTCGTCGACGACGGCGGCACCCCGACCCTCGTCTACTCCGGCCGGCACGGCGAGCGCGAACTCCCCTGCGTGGCAACCGGATCGCCCGATCTGCGCAGCTGGCGCAAGGACCCCGCCAACCCGGTGATCGCCGCCCCGCCGCAGGACGACATCACCGCCTTCCGCGACCACTGCATCTGGCGCGAGAACGGGAAGTGGCGCCAGCTCGTCGGCTCCGGCATCCGGGGCGTCGGCGGCACCGCGTTCCTGTACGAGTCCGAGGACCTGCGCGACTGGCGGTACGTGGGCCCGCTGCTCACCGGCGACGCGAGCACCGGCACGGCCGCCGACCTCGACTGGACCGGCACCATGTGGGAGTGCGTCGACCTGTTCCGGATCGACGGCACCGACATCCTCGCCTTCTCCGCCTGGGACGAAGGCGCCACGCACTACCCGCTGTACTGGACCGGACGGTACGAGGGCGACACCTTCACCCCCGCCGGACTGCACCGGCTCGACTACGGGCAGCGCTACTTCTACGCCCCGCAGTCCACCCGCGACGCACTCGGCCGGCGCATCGTGTTCGGCTGGCTCCAGGAGGGCCGGGACGAGGACGCCGTGGCCGAGGCCGGCTGGTGCGGTGTGATGTCCCTGCCGCGCGTCGTCACCCTGGGCGCCGACGGCCGGCTCGCCCAGGCACCCGTTCCGGAACTCGCCCGCCTGCGCCGCGAGGCGGTGCGCACCGGTGCATTCGACGTGACCGACGGGACGTACCTGCGGCTCGACGACGTACGCGGCGACCAGCTCGACATCGAGACGACCCTGCGGCTGGCCCCCGGAGCGGCGGCCCGCCTGGTGGTGCGCGAGAGCGCGGACGGTTCGGAGCGGACCGTGATCGAGGTGGAGCGCGCCGCGGACGGCGCGACGGGCACCCTGCGGCTGCACCGCGAGGCGAGCAGCCTCGACCCGGCCGTCGACAGCGAACCCCGGTACGGGGAACTGCCGTTGAACGGCGAGGGCATCGTGGACCTGCGGGTCCTCGTCGACCATTCCGCGCTGGAGATCTTCGCCAACGGGCGTGCGCTGGCCGCCCGGATCTACCCGACCAGGACCGACGCACTGGGCGTCGGCATCGCGGCCGCAGGCACGGTCGCGGTGGAGCGGCTCGACGCCTGGCGGATGGCCGCGGTCTTCGACAGCCCCCGCCCGCTCTGGCCCTGAACGGCCCGCCTTCCCCCCCCACCCTGAGGAGACGACCATGTCCATTTCCCGGCGTGCACTCCTGTCCTCGGCCGGTCTGACGCTGCTGGCCCCCCTCGCGGGGGCCGGCCGGGCGTCGGCCGCGCCCCCGGCCCCGGACGCGGCCGGCCACCGAACGGCTTCGCTCTCCGGTGACCTCGCCGCGATACCCGATCCGCTCGGCCTCACCGGCACCTGGTCCCGTACCACCGACGGCGGGCAGCGGGTCGTGACCGGAGCCGAACGCAATGCCGTCGCCCTGTCCGAGCAGCGCATCGAAGCCGTCGCCGGATACGCGGCCCGGATCACCATCGACCCCGGATCGCCCTACGCGGTCGGCTCGCTGGTCGTACGCGCCACCGACGACGGCTCGGCCGGATACGCGGCGAGCGTCGACCCCAACCTGCACCGCATCCGCCTCCACGACCTGGCGACCGGACGCGACCTCGTGCCACCGGCCACCGCCACCCTCGCACCCGGAACCAGCTACGTCCTCGAAGTGACGCTGGACGGACCGGAGTTGACCGTCATCCTGGACGGCAAGCAGGTGCTCGCCGCCCGGGACACCGCGTACGGGCACGGCGCCGCCGGGCTGCACGCCTACAACGGCACCGTCGTCTTCGGACCGCCCGGACTGCGCTCCGTCACCACCGACGCGACCGGATGGACCACCGACGGCGGCACCTGGACCGCCACTTCGCTCGGCTGGCACGCGCAGGCCCCCGCCGACACCAACTGCCGTGCCGTGTCGTCCACCCGGGTGCATGACACGGCCTACCAGGCCGACATCCGGATCACCGATCCGTGCGCGGTCGCCGCCCTGCTGCTCCGTACCGACGCGCAGGGATCATCCGGTTACGGGGTCCAGATCGATCCGAACCTGAACCGGCTGCGGCTCTACCGGATCGACGGTGACATCACCCTCGGGACGCACAGCACCACCATCGACGTGGACAAGGTGTACCGGATCCGGGTCGAGGCGGACGGCCCGCGCCTCAGGGTGCGCTGGCAGACCGACTTCATCACCCCCGACGGCTACGCCCCGGTCATCACCGCGCAGGACGCCGAGCACGGTTCGGGACTGCTCGGCGTCCTGGCCTACAACGGGTCCGTCCGCTTCGAAGGGATCACCGCCAGCGGCCTCGTGACGGACCTTCAGGGCTGGTCGACGGTGTCCGGGGCCTGGACCCCCGATCTGCGCGGGCTGCGGGCCGAGGGCACCGGCGCGCTGCACATCGCACCGTTCCCCGGCGGCGACGTGCTGATCAGCGCCGACATCGGACTCGTCGGTGCGACCGGCGCGGGGCTCGTGGTCCGCGCTGACGCGGCCGGAGCGGGCGGCTACGAGGTCCGGCTCGACGCCAAGGGCGTACGCCTGCTGGACCGCGTCGACGGCACCGAGATCGGCCACGCCGCACCGCCCGTCCGGCCCTTCGAGGCGGGCGGCACCTACCGGACCGAAATCCATGCCCTCGGTACCACCGTCACCGTGACCGTGGACGGAGTCGAGGCCATCACCGCCACCGTGCCCCGTACCGGCGGAAGGACCGTCGGGCTCGCCGCGACCGGTGGCACGGCACACTTCCAGGAAGTCAGGGCCCGCACCCCGCGGACGTACTACACGGACACCTACCGCCCCGGCTACCGCTACACCCAACTCGCCTCGCACACCAGCGATCCCAACGGACTGGTCCACCACGAGGGCGAATACCACCTCTTCCACCAGGACTCCGGACAGTGGGCGCACGCCGTCTCCACCGATCTCCTGCACTGGCGCGCGCTGCCCGTCGCGCTTCCGGTCTCCGACTTCGGCCACACCTGGTCCGGATCGTGCGTGGTGGACTCCGACGACACCAGTGGGCTCTTCGGCGGCCGGGCGGGGCTCATCGCCTACTACACCAGCTACCACCCGGACAGGCCCGGCGGGAACCAGTGCGTACGCGTCGCGTACAGCGAGGACCGGGGCCGCTCCTGGCAGTGGCACGGCACCGACCCCGTCGTGCAGAACCCCGGTGGTCCGGAGGGCGGTTGGGACTTCCGCGACCCGAAGGTCGTGCGCGACGCCGGACGCGACCAGTGGGTGATGGTGGTCTCCGGCGGCGACCACGTGCGCTTCTTCACCTCCACCGACCTGCTGCACTGGGCGTACCGCTCCTCCTTCGGCTACGGCGACTGGGTGACCGGCGGCGTCTGGGAGTGCCCCGACCTGTTCCCGCTGCCCGTCGATGGCGACCCGGACCAGGTGCGTTGGGTGCTCGCGCTCTCGACCGGCGCGGTCCGCAGCACGGACGGGTCGGCGGCCGAGTACTTCCTCGGCGACTGGGACGGCACCACGTTCACCACCACGAACCAGGCCGGCACCCCACTGCGTGCCGAGGCCGGCCGGGACTACTACGCCGCCATGACCTTCTACGGACTGCCGGACGGCCGACGCGTCCAGCTCGGCTGGCTCAGCAACTGGGACTACGCGTTCAGCGCCCCGACCGGCGAATGGAACGGCCAGCTCAGCATCGCGCGCGAACTGACCCTGACCGGCAAGGGACTTGTCCAGCGGCCCGCCGCCGAGATCGAGACCCTGCGCACGAGCAGCACCACGATCGAGAACATTACCGTGCGTCCCGGCTCCGCCAACCCGCTCTCGGCCCAGCGCGGCCGGTCCTACGAGATCCAGGCCGAGATCGCCCTGCCGTACACGGGCGCCGCGACGGAATTCGGCTTCCGGCTGCGTACCGGGGGAGACCGGCGGACCCTCGTCGGCTACGACGTCGGCACCGGGAAACTCTTCGTGGACCGCAGCGCCGCGGGTGCCGACGACTTCACCGAGCACTTCGCCGGACGGACGGACGCGGCCGTGCCCCTCGCCACCGTCGACGGTGAACGGCGGCTGCGGATCAGGCTGTTCATGGACACCTCCTCGGTCGAGGTGTTCGGCGGCGACGGCCTGGTCACGATCAGCAGCCTCCTCTTCCCCGAACCGGACGACCGGGGCATGGCCTTCTACGCCACCGGAGGCGCGGCCCGCATCGTCACCCTGACCGTCCACCGGCTCCGCGATGTCTTCCGGGTGACGGACGCCGACCCCGAACCGGCCGTGAACCCACCGGGCGGCACCTTCCGCAACGGCGGGCTCGGCGAACTCACCGTCGTACCGGCCGGGCACTGGACGACCACCGGCGCCGGCCGTACCGGAGTCTTCGACCGGGACTCGACCGCCGTCTCCAGCACCGAGTACGGCGATCTGGAGCTGACCTCGCTCGTCCGCTTCGGCGGCCCCGACGGGACCGGCGGCGCCGGATCGGTGCTGCTGCGCGCCACCCCCGACACGGCCGACGGATACGCCCTCAACCTCGACCCGAACCTGCGGACCGTCAGGCTCTTCCGCAAGGACGGCGGGCGGACGACCGTGCTTGCCGAGGCGCCCCTGCTCGTCCGTACGGGAGTCAGCCTTCCGCTGCGGATCAGGGCCCGGGGCGGGCGGATCGAGGCATTCATCGACGGCCGGCCGGTCATCGATGTGACCGACACCCACCACACACGCGGCAGAATTGGACTCAATGTGTTCGGAGGCCGCGCCGCCTACCAGGACACCTTCGTCACCGCGCTATAGGAGATCCCACCCCATGTTCGACAGACTCGACCTGCTGGTCATCGGCGAATGCGTCGCCGACATCGTCCGGCTGCCGGGTGCGGCCGATCAGGTCCACCCGGGCGGGAGCCCGGCCAACGTCGCGTACGGCCTGGCCCGGCTCGGGCACGGCACCACCCTGCTCACCCAGCTCGGCCCCGACGACAACGGCCGGCTGATCAGGGACCATCTCGCCGGTGCCGGGGTCGAGGTCCGCACGGACGACGCCACGGCCCCCACCCCGTCCGCCGCCGTCGCCCTGGACGACGAGGGCCGGGCCGCGTACACCTTCGAGATCACCTGGACGCTCGGCCCGGTCTCCCTGGACCGGCCACCGCAACACGTCCACACCGGATCCATCGCGGCGGTGATGGAACCCGGCGCGGCCACCGTCCTCGGCACCGTCGAGTCGCTGCGGACGTCCGCGACCGTCAGCTACGACCCCAATGTGCGGCCCGAGCTGATGGGGGACCACGAGTCCGCCGTCCGCAGGGTCGAGCGGTGCGTCGCGCTCAGCGATGTGGTCAAGGCCAGTGACGAGGACCTGGAGTGGCTGTATCCGGGCCAGGATCCGGAGCGGGTCGCCGAGCGGTGGCTGGCCTCCGGCCCGGCGGTCGTCCTCGTCACCCGGGGCGGCGACGGTGCGCTGGCCGTACTGCCCGACGGACAGGTGACGGTCGACGCGCTGCCCACCGACGTCGTCGACACGGTGGGGGCGGGCGACGCCTTCATGTCGGGCACCCTGCACGCCCTCGCGGCGCACGGGCTGCTCGGTGCGGACGGCCGGGAGCGGCTGCGCTCGCTGGACCGGGCCCGGGTGACCGACGTCCTGCGGCACGCGGCGGCCTCCGCCGCGGTGACCGTCGCCCGGGCCGGCGCCAACCCGCCGGACGAGACGGAGCTGAAGGCGGCACTCGCCCGGACCTGAACCCGGCCGTCTCACCGGCCGGCAGGGCGCACCGTGCGGGAACGGTGCGCCCTGCCGGTGGGGAGCCCTTCGTCACCCGGGCACCGCCAGATGCGGGCTGCTGTCGTCGTCGAGGAACTCGACGACGGCGAGAACGAACAGCGCACACAGCGCGATCCACACGGTGACCAGGCCCGTCGGCCGGTCCCACGCCACCAGGACTGCGGCGGCCACCACGACCACCGTCCAGTTCAGCGGGCGCCTTGCGCGGTGCACCCACCGGCCGACCGGACCGCCGGTGAAACCAGCCGCGTCGCGTACCGCACCGATGCCGCCGCTCCACATCGCCATGACGCGGCCGGCGGCGCGGCCGTCACCGGTGAGCCAGGCGGCAAGGGCCACCACGATGCCGAGCGTGACGACCATGCGGACCAGGGCACGCATCTGGCCGACCAGGGCGTCGAAGACCGAACCGGCCGCCGGCTGCGACACCCCGGACGGCAGGCTGTCGAGATAGAACGCGCGGCCCACCCACACGGCCAGGCCGAGCACCGCGGCACCGGCCGCGACCGCGAGGGCCGTCGTGACCAGTGCGCGGCGGCGGCGCACCGCGAGGAGCACCCCGCTCGCGGCCAGCACCAGAGCGACCAACGGCAGCCAGAAACCGATGATCTGGAGGGCCCGGAACCACCTCTTGGCCTTGCCCACCGAGTCGGAGGTCAGCACCGTGAAATCGGTGTGGACCTCGGGGATCTTCGCCGCGACGCCCAGCCCCCGGTCGACGAGACGCTGCTTCACCCGGTCGATGACCGGAGCGAGGTCGATGGTGACGGTGTCATCGGTGAGCTTCACCGCCCCGCCGCCGCTTCCGGACAGCGCCTTCACCGCGGCGGACTGGGCGGCCCGGTTGAGGCCGGTCCAGATCGTCGCGAAGGCGTCACCGGAGACGAACCTCTCCACGGTCCCGTGCACGAAGTTCGAAATGCCCATGGTGATGGGGCCGTTCAGCTTCGACAGCGCCTTGTCGAGAACCGGCCGGTCCGCGGGGGAGACGTCGGACAGCAGGGTCTTCATATCCAGGTGCTGCATGACAGCACCGGTGACGCGATCGGTCACCGCGGCCTGCACATCGGGGTCGGAGGCGAGCGGCGCCATCATCGACACATAGTTGTCGGTGTCGCCGATCTGGTTCTTCGCCCAGGTGGACACAATGCTCAGCGGAGTGAGGACGGCCGCGACCAGGACGAGCAGCACGGCCAGGAACGAACGGGCCCGCGGCCGGTGCCGGGCCGGGGCACGGGTCTCCAGCACAGCCACCCTGGCGCGCAGCTCCTCCAGCTCGGCGCTGTCTTCCGGGGGCTTCGGCTGATCGCGGTCCGCTTCCATCCCCCCAGGGGACGGCCTGCCGAGGCACACGGCACGGCGGACGGCTCCGGACGGGTGAACACGGTCACCGTGGCGTGCGGCACCGTTCGGCCTGCCGGAGGTATCGATGACCCTTTCGGCTCATTGGGCGCATCCTCGCCCGGGCCACTGCCGTTCGACAACCGGTAGGCGTGATCGATTAAGGAGGAGGGGGCGGACATGACGCGGGTCGACAGGTACGTCGCGGTGACCGGACTGGGACTGGTGACGCCCGCGGGCGCGGACGAGCACACCTTCTGGGAGGGGCTGTGCGCCGGTGTGTCCACGGCCCGCAGCTGCGAGGAACTGGCCGGACTGCCGGTCGACTTCGGCTGCCCGGTGGACGGGATCGATCTGGACGCGGCGGTCGGCGGGCGTTCGGTGTGGCGGATGGCACGGTTCGTCAAGATGGCACTGGTCGCCGCCCGCCAGGCCGTGGCGGACGCCGGTCTGTCGCCGGAGCGGTGGGACGGCGACCGGGTCGCGGTGGTGCTCGGCGTCGGGGTGGGCGGGGTGTCCGTGCTCGTCGACAACGTGCGCAGACTCGACGACGGCGGAGCGGACGCGGTGTCGCCGCTCCTGGTCCCGATGATGATGCCCAACGCGGCCGCCGGGGAGGTAGCCATCGCCCTGCGGGCCCACGGCCCCAGTCTGGCCCCGGCGACCGCCTGCGCGTCCGGGGCGACGGCGCTCGCCGTCGCCCGCGACCTGCTGCTGAGCGACCGGTGCGATGTGGTGGTGGCGGGCGGTGCCGAGGCCGTGCTGACCCCGCTGGTGGTGAGCGCCTTCGCAGGAATGGGCGCGCTCTCGCTGCGCACCGGCGATCCGTCGGGGGCGTCGCGGCCGTTCGCCGCGGACCGGGACGGGTTCGTGATCGGCGAGGGCGCCGCCGTGCTCGTACTGGAACGGGCGGCCGATGCGCACGCCCGGGGCGGACGGGCGCGCGCCCTGCTGACCGGTGCGGGTTCTGCCACCGATGCCCACCACCCCACGGCCCCGGACCCGGACGGCGGCGGCGCGCGCAAGGCCATCGAGGCCGCGCTGCGCGAGGCGGGCTGGGCGGCCCACGAGGTCGACCACATCAACGCGCACGGCACATCGACCCCGCTGAACGACGCGATGGAGAGCGCGCTGATCTCCGGGCTCTTCCCCCACCGGCCTTCGGTGACCGCACCGAAAGGTGTACTCGGGCACACCCTTGCGGCGGCGGGGGCGATCGAGGCGGTCGCCACCGTACTGACCCTGGAGCACGGCCTCGTCCCGCCGATCGCCAACCTGGACTCGCTGCCGGACGGGTTCGACCTCGACTGCGTGGTCAAGGAACCCCGGGTCCAGCAGGTCGAGCGGGCGCTGAGCCACTCCTTCGGCTTTGGCGGACACAACGTCGTACTCGCCTTCCAGCGCGTCGACGCGGACGGCCCGGCACTGACGGACCCGGGTGTCCTCGCCATTGCTTGATCGTTATATTTTCATGACCGCAACCATCGACAGCCCCTCCGCAGAACAGTCCACGGACCTCCTCACCGGTGTGCTCCTCGGCGACAACTTCCGCCGGGAGCACGGCTTCTGGCAGCGACTGATCAGCACGGAACCCTTCCGCCGCCCGGACCGCCGCACTGCCGAGGAGCGCCTGGCTCTCACGTACGAGCGGCTGCGCGTCCTCAACGACTGTCTGGACAGCGGTGCCCGGCTGGCCGCGGACCCCCGTGCCCTCGCGGCGCTGCACGAATGGCTCGGCCCGGTGGACCCGGCGCTCACCACGGTGGCGGGGATCCACTACAGCCTCTTTCTCGGCAGCCTCCTCGACCACGGGGGCGACCGCGATCTGTCGGACTTCCTGCGGCTGCGGCGCATCGGCACCTTTCTCTGTACGGAGGTGGCACACGGCAACGACGCCGCGGCCGTCGAGACCACGGCCGAGTACGACCGTGAGCGCGACGGATTCGTGCTCCGCACACCGCATGCCGGGGCCCAGAAATTCATGCCCAACACCAGTCCGGCCGGCGGCCCCAAAACGGGGCTCGTGGCCGCGCGTCTGCTCGTCGACGGCGCCGATCACGGGGTCTTCCTCTTTCTCGTACCGCTCACCGACGCCGTTCAGGCCCTGCCCGGAGTACGGGTCCGCAGGCTCCCCACCCGCACCGGCAGCCCGGTGGACCACTGCCTGACCTCCTTCGACCGGGTCTTCGTGGGACGCGCCGCGCTGCTCGGCGGGGACCACGGACGGATCGGTGCGGACGGGGAGTTCAGCAGCGCCATCGACAACCGCAGGCGTCGCTTCCTCGCGTCGATCGCGCGCGTCACCGCCGGCAAGATCTCGATGACGGCCTGCGCGGTCGGCTGCGCGCGCGCGACACTCGCCGTCGCCGTCCGCTACGGCGGCCACCGGTACATCTCGGGCCCCCGCGGCTCGCGCCGGCTGCCGGTGATCGCCCACCGCAGTCACCACGGACCGCTCGCCTCGGCGATGGCCACCGTCTTCGCGATGAGCCTGCTGCACCGCAGGGCGCTGGACCGCTGGGAACGGGGTGGGGAAGGGGAGGAGGCGGAGCGGCTGGTCGCCGTCGCCAAGGGGTGGATCACCTGGCAGGCCAGGTCCGTGATCGTCGAATGCCGTGAACGCTGCGGTGCCCAGGCCCTCCTGGAGAACAACGGCATGAGCGAACTCGTCACCGGTGTGGAAGGCGCCATCACTGCCGAGGGCGACAATCTGGCCATCCACGCCAAGGCGGCCGCGGAAATGCTCTTCGCCGCAGCACCGGCTGGGCCCGAGTCTTCCCCCGGCGGCGGACCCGGCGATCTCGACGACCCGGACTTTCTCGGCAGGCTGCTCGCGGAGCTGGAGCGGATCTGGTTCGGCCGGGCCCGGGAGCGGATGGGCCTCGCACCGCACGGTGACCCGCTGGCGCGGTGGAACGCGGCATCCGGGCCCGCCCTGCGCGGCGTCGAGGCCCACGCCCACCGGCAGGCGGCCGAGGCGTACGCGGAAGCGGTGACCGCGCTGCCCGAGGGGCCCGCCCGCGACCGGCTCGGCGAGCTGCAGCGGCTCTTCGCACTCGACCGGATCGCCCGCGCCAGCGGTGATCTGCTGGCAGCGGGCCTGTTGACCGGCGAGCAGGTCAACGGCCTGCCGGACAGGGTGGAAGAGCTCATCACCGCTGTCGCCGCCCATCTGCCCGACCTCGCCGAGTCCTTCGCGCTGCCGCCGGAACTGCTCGCCGACTGGCCCATCGCCGGAGCCGATTACGTGGACGCCTACGACGATCCGGGCGCCGCCTGGCAGACGGACGGGGGCCGGGCGACGGCTCCGGGCGAGCGGTGAACGCCATGAAGAGGAAGGGGACAGTTGTGCGGGGCCGCCAGGGCAGGGAGGCGGCCGGGGCCCTCGGGGTCCGCGTTGTCCTGCTGGCCTTCTGGGGTACGGCGTCCGTCCTGGCCCGGTGGTGCGGGGAGCGCGGGGAGGACGGTGCCGAATCGGTTCGGCACAAGGCGTAACTGGAGGCACTCCACCCAGTTGATTCGGCGTCGGGACGGTGCCACCGCCGACCCCGACAGCCGGACCGAATGATGGAGAGAAAGCTCATGAGTGCGATTCACCCCAAGATCACCGAGGTTCTGACACACACCTTCAAAGTGCCCGCCGCCGAGATCCACCCGGGCTCCACGATGGACAGCCTGGAGATGGACTCCCTCGCCGTCGCCGAGTTCGCCGTCCTGATCAGGGATACGGCCGGCGGCGACCGGGACTTCGACCAGCTCCCCAAGGACGCCACGCTGGCCGACATCTCACGGTTCATCTACGCGGCGGCCGACGGCGGGGCGCGGGTCGGCGGCGGGACAGCGATGAGCAACGCCCGATGAACAGGCCGGCCGTCGCCGTCACCGGCCTGGGCATGATCACCCCGGTCGGCAACGACACCGAATCCACCTGGAAGGGCGTGTGCGCGGGCGTGTCACCGGCCCGTACCGTCGCCGAACTCGAAGGGTGCGCGATCGACTTCGCCTGCATGGTCGACGGCATCGACCTGGACGCCGCGATCGGCGGCCGCGCGTCCTTCCGCATGGGGAAGTACGTGAAGCTCGCCGTGGTCGCCGCCCGGGAGGCGGTCGCCGACGCCGGGCTCGACCCGGCCCGGTGGGAGGGCGCCCGGGTCGCGGTGGTCGTCGGTACCAGCAGCGGGGGATCCGCCTCGCTGACCGAGCAGGCCGTCGTGCTCGACCGGCTCGGGGCCGGGGCCACCTCGCCGTCGGGCATCCTGCTCACCATTCCGAACATGCCCGCCGCCGAGATCGCGATCCAGCTGCGGGCCACCGGACCCAGCATGGCCCCGTGCACCGCCTGTTCGTCAGGCGTCACCGCGCTGTCCGTCGCCCGCGACCTGCTGGTCACCGGGCAGTGCGACATCGCGATCGCCGGAGCCACCGAGTCGATCGTCTACCCGGTCGCCATGGCCGGGTTCGCCAGGTCCGGAGCCGGGGCCCGGACGGACGGCGACCCGGCCAGACTGTGCCGGCCCTTCGCGGCCGACCGGGCCGGCCTGGTCATGGGCGAGGGCGCGGCCGTCATGGTGCTGGAACGGGCGGACGACGCCCGGGCCCGGGGCGCGGCCCCACGGGCGCTGCTCGCCGGCACCGGCGCCACCACCGACGCCCACCACCCCATCAGCCCGCATCCGTCCGGCACGGTCGCCCAGGCGGCGGTCGAGGCCGCGCTGCGCGACGCGGGCTGGGCGGCCGAGGATGTCGAGCACGTCAACGCACACGGCACGGCGACCCCGGCCAACGATGCCACCGAGGCCGCTCTCATCGCCCGGGTCTATCCGCACCGGCCGCCCGTCACCGCCCCCAAGGGCGTACTGGGGCACTGCATGGGGGCGGCCGGAGCGATCGAGGCCGGACTCACCGTCCTCACGCTCCAACGCGGAGTCGTGCCACCGATCGCCAACCTGGACGCCCCGGCGCCCGAGTTCGACATCGACTGCGTCACCGAGCAACCTCTGCGGCGGCCCATCAGGCGCGCCGTCAGCCATTCCTTCGGATTCGGCGGACACAACGCCGTCATTGCTCTTCAGCGTCCGTAGGCAGCAGGAAGGTGGTGCGACGGGAACAGCCCGGCGTACCACCGGCCACACCGTCCGGACGCCGGGTGCGGCGTCGGGGACGTAGCGGCTGTCCGCTCTGTCGTGGCGGGAGCCGCGACGGCGAGCGGGCGGACCCGGCACGACATGGGCCCGCCCTCACGCTCCGGATGCGGCTGTCCGCCGCGGTGCCCGGGACGGGGTCAGCGGCGGCGCCCCCGGCCGATATCGCCGCCCATGTCCTTGCCACCGATGTCCGTGCTGTCCGTGTAGTCGATCTGCTCCTTGCGGAGTTCGGCGGAGACTTCCTTCTGCTCGGTCACCTTCTTGGTCTCCATCCGCACCCGCTCGACGGGCACGGTCTCCTTCCGCGTGGTCGCACGTTCCGCGTGCAGGGTGACCTCGACATCCTGCTCCCGGATGGCGGCACGCTCCGCCGTCTTCTCGCCGGGCTGCAGCGGCTCACGGATCAGGCGCACCTCTTCGTGGGTCACGGGCACGGTCCTGGTGACGTTCTCGGTGACGACGTACTTGTGCAGCCGTGCCGTTCCGCTCTCGTACTGCTCGGTACCGACGTGCAGTTGCTCCTCGGAGCGGATCATCTCCTCCTTGCCGCGCAGGTCGGCGGAGGACCGTTCGGAGCCTGCCCCGGCGCCGACGGGGGGACGCGAGGTGCCGGCCGCCCCGGTGTCGCGGTGCATGCCCTGGCCCATGCCGGACGAGGTTGTACGGGCCGTTCCCGTACCGGAGGCGGTGGGGCCGGTCATGGCCGTCCTGTCGGACCCGGTGGTGCGTCCGGCGCCGGCCGCTCCCATGGCTCCGGCTCCGGCGGCTCCCGCGGTTCCTGCGGATCCCATGGCCGTGGTGCCCGTCCCGGACGCCGTTGCGGTTCCCGTGCCGGTTGCCTTGCCCGACCGGCCGCCGAGCTTGGCGGTGGTGTTCGTGGCGAGGCCGTAGTGGTTGTAGAGCTCCTCCTCCTCCGCCACGGACAGATGAGCGTCCGCGTCCACCCGGGGGGCTTCCTTGACGCGGTCCTTCGGATGCGAGATGTGCAGATCGGATCCCACGCGGCGGGCTCCGGCAAGCGGAACGAAACTCTCCTTCATGCCGAACAGGCCGGTCTTCACCGTGATCCAGTCCGGTCGGCCGGTGTTGTCGTCGACATACACCCGGCCCACACTGCCGACCTTCTCGCCGTCGGTGTCGTACACCGTCAGGCCGTCGAGCTCTCCGGAATCCGTGAATCCGTCAGCGGCTCCCATGACCGATTCCTCCTCGTCCGGGCGCGTCCTGTGGCTGGGGCCATCAGAGGAGGCGCGTCCGCATTCCATCGCGCCTCACCTGGATGGCCGCTGCAACCGCCCGGGCCGCGGAGGCCGGGCGCCGCATGCTCGGCGGTCGCGCGGTGACCGCCTGCCACGGTGGCGGGCGCCCCGTTCGCGCGTTAGGCCATTCGGGTGAGGCGGGAGGTTGCGCACCGGGTATCCGGAGATGGCGCGGCGCGACCGGCGGTCGCATCGGGCGGCCGGAACCGTCGCGCCATGAAACCGCTGGGATCCGCTCGGAGTTGTACCCGGCATGAACGCGTCGCGCGGCACATTACGACGAGGACGCCGAGCTCTACGACCGGATGCGCCCGCGCTATCCGTCGGAGCTGGTCGCCGGAATCGTGACTCCGGCCGGTCTCACCCCGCACAGCAGGGTGCTCGAAGTCGGGCCCGGCACAGGTCGGTTGACGGTTCCGCTCGCGGAAATCGGATGTGAGCTGCGCGCCGCCGCCGAGGCCCTCGCCGCCCGCACCGAGTGGCCCGCCCTCTACGACCTGGACCGGCTCGCCGCCAACGAGGTCCCCGTCGTCGCTGCCGTCTACCACGACGACATGTACGTCGAGCGCGAGCAGTCCCTCGCCACCGCGGACGCGGTCCGCGGTCTGCGCACCTGGGTGACCGACGCCTACGCCCACGACGGGGTGCGCGCCGACGCCGCCGTGCTGGACCGGCTGATCGCCATGGCCCGCGACGAGTCCTGACTGCCCGTGCCGGGGCAGAGCACATTCGGGAGTGCCCTGCCCCGGCACATATCATCGACGGGCCAACTGCCGACCGTCGTCCTGCCGTGCCACCGGGGGTGCCCCATCCGTTCCGTACGCAGCCGGCTGCCCGAACAGCGCGGTGAACTGCTGGCCCGGCGCGAGGACGGTGCGGACCTGCACCATCTGGTGTGGCGGCTCGGGCCGGGGTGGCGGGTCTGCGGCAGCGCCGTGCTCGGCGGCGGCATCGGCCCGCGCGACTGGATCCTCAACGCCCAGGTGCCCGGCGGCTATCCGCGCCTGGACCCCGACCGGCACCTCGCCGAGATCGCCGCCGCCGAACACCTCACCGGACCCGGTGCCGGGCTGATGACGGCCGCCGACGTGACCGCGTACACGGTCGCGGCGGACGAGGGCGTGACGGCCACCGCCACTTGCGGACTCGGCGTACGCGGCTGGGCCGCCGCCCCGGCGGAGGGCACCGACGGGCCGCCGCGTCCGGGCACGATCAACATCGTCGTCACCCTCCCCGCGCCGCTCTCCGACGCCGCACTCGTCAACGCCGTCGCCACGGCCACCGAGGCCAAGGTCCAGGCACTTCTGGACGCGGGTCTCGACTGCTCCGGCACCCCCACGGACGCCGTCTGCATCGCCGCCCCGTCCCCGGGCCCCGCCCCCGCCGAACCCTTCGCGGGACCGCGCTCCCGCTGGGGCGCGCGACTCGCCAGGGCCGTGCACGCTGCCGTCCTCGAAGGCGCGCTCCGGCAATCCTGAGAACCCACAGCGCCGCGAGCCGACCCGGCGCGGCCGACGAAGGGAGCCCCCTCATGACATCGAGCGCCGCCGACGCCACCCCGCAGCGGCCGGTCGTCGCCGTCCTCGGTACCGGGATCATGGGATCGGGAATGGCCCGGAGCCTCCTGCGGGCCGGACTCGATGTCCGCGCCTGGAACCGTACGCCGTCCAAGGCGGCCCCACTCGCCGCCGACGGTGCCACGGTCACGGAGACGGCCGAGGAAGCCGTACGCGGTGCGGATGTCGTACTCACCATGCTCAACGACGGCCCCTCCGTCGCCGCCGCGCTCGCCGCGGCGTCCGGGGGAGTGCACGCCGGCCAGGTCCTGCTCCAGAGCTCGACGGTCGGGCCCGACGCCACCGCCGATCTCGCCCAGCGCGCCGCGGACCTGGGCCTGGTCTATCTGGACGCACCGGTCTCCGGCACCAAACAGCCCGCGGAACAAGGCGCGTTGACGGTCTTCGTCTCCGGTCCCTCCACCGTCCGCACGACGGTCGACCCCGTGCTGGACGCGATCGGGCAGCGCACGGTCTGGGTAGGAGAGGCCCCGGGAGCGGCCTCGCGGCTGAAGCTCGTGGTCAACACCTGGGTGATCACCATGGTCAACAACATCGCGGAATGTCTCAACCTCGCGGAAGGGCTGGGCATCGATCCACAGACGTTCCTCGACGTCATGAAGGGCGGCCCGCTGGACTCCGCCTATCTGCAGGGCAAGTCCGCCGCGGTCCTCTCCGGCGACCTCACCCCGAGCTTCACCCTGTCCACCGCGCTCAAGGACACCCGCCTCATCCTGGACGCGGCGCGGTCGTCGGGGGTGCGGCTGGACCTGGTCGCGGCGTCGGCCGACCGCTTCGTGCGCGCCGAGGCGGCGGGGCACGGCGGCGAGGACATGATCGCGACCTACTACGCGGGCCGTGCCCCGGAGAAGGACGGCGACTGAGCCCACGACCGGCGGCCCGAGGACGCCGGGGCTCCGGGCGCTCGGGCCCCCGGCAGGGGTCACTCCTCGACGAGCATCCCGCTGCGGAGCGTCCGCAGAATCCTGCTGATCAGCCGCGACACGTGCATCTGCGAGATGCCGAGTTCCGCGCCGATCCGGGCCTGTGTCATCTCCTGCACGAAACGCATGTCGATGATGCGACGATCGCGGTCGTCGAGACACCCCAGCAGCGGCGCGAGCGCGTGCAGGTTCTCGACCGTCTCCAGTGCGGGATCCGGACCGCCCAGGACATCGGCGAAGGTGCGCCCCGGTGCGTGGCGCCGCCCCGCTTCCGACGGATCGGCCGGCACGTCCAGTGAACCCGCCGCATACCCGTTGGCCGCCACGATGCCCTCGGTGACCTCGTCCTCGCTCAGCCCCATATGCTCGGCGAGCTCCGGGACGGTGGGGTCACGGTCGAGCTCCGTGACGAGCGACTCCTTGGTCCTGGCGATGTCGACCCGCAACTCCTGGAGCCGGCGCGGGACATGTACGGCCCAGGTGGTGTCGCGGAAGAAACGTTTGATCTCCCCGGTGATGTACGGGACCGCGAAGGAGGTGAACTCGACCTCGCGAGAGAGTTCGAACCGGTCGATGGCCTTGATCAGCCCGATGGTGCCGACCTGGACGATGTCCTCCATGTCGCCGCCGCCCCGGCTGCGGAACCGTCCTGCGGCGAACCGTACGAGGGAGAGGTTCATCTCGATGAGGGTGTTCCGCGCGTACTGATGGGCGGGGGTCCCCTCCTCCAGATCCTGGAGACGGGCGAAGAACAGCCTGGACAGTGCGCGCGCGTCAGAAGGGGCGATCTTTCCCGCGTCCTCGATCCACGGCAGCCCGCCGACGTCCCCGGCCGACGTGTCCGCCGGTGTCGGGCGGACACCCTCCGCACTTTCCGCTCGCTCCGCACCGGCGGTCCGCGCAGTGTGCGCCGTCATCTCGTCACGCTCCCCTGGTCGTAGCCCATGAGGTGTATGCACCTGCCCCGGGAGGGAGTTCCCATGCGAAATAACGGGAGTTGGTCAGGTCACACGGCAGCTATTGGCCAGGAATCGTCGTGATCCCGCGTCGTATCCCCTGCGGGTCGGGCGCGCGGGACAGCAGAACCGCCCCACCGGTACGGGGGAGCCCGGTGGGGCGGTCGCTCACCAGACTGCCACAGCCGACGGGGCAATGGGGACCGACCGGCGCATATCCAGCGGTAGTTGAGTCGAAATCGACGGTGTGCCGACTTCGACGCCGCATGTTCGGGAGAGGGACGGCGACTGCGGCCGGAGGACCGGCCCCGTCGCTCCGCCGCCTCACGCCCGGTCCGCGGAGCCCAGGCGTACAGCCGCGATGGACCGGCTGCGCGCAGCGGTGACGGCTCCCACCACCGGCATGGCCAGTACGGCCAGGATGACGGGTCCGTAGCCGCCCTCGGACGACACGTCCATCACCACCACCTCACCCGCGGACAGCGTCGTCCCCACCACGAAACACGTCAGACCGCGCAGGGGAGCGGACGCGAGCACGCGTGGGGGAACGAATGCCAGCACCACGCCCGTCACCAGGCCCAGTAACGCCCCCACCGCCAGGGAACCCAGCACGGCGACGGAGCCCGCCACGGGCTTCTCGAAGGTGCTTCCCACCGGCCCTCCGAACAGTCCCGCCAGTGCGATCACCGCCCACAGCACGGCGCAGATCCCGGCCGGGATCGCCCCGGCCCGGATACCGAACAGCAGCCCACGCCGCACCACGGCGCCCGACGCTCCCATGTGTTTTCCCCCTGCCCGTGCACCGCGCGTCCGTTGTCACCGAAGCCCGGCCCCAGACGACGCGCATCAGTGGGGCCGTGACATCTTCGCAGCTCCGCCGAGCGGTCGGACGGCGCGTCCGCACGGATGGGAACCCGCTCCCGTGCAGCGTCTTCGGGACCCGCGGTCGGCATGTGGACCATCATGTGGTGGACGGATGGTGCGGCCGAGGGGGCATGGGTGATTTCCGAGCCGGAGATGGTGGGCGAGTTCGGTGCGGTCGGCATGGGCGAGGTGGTGGGCGACTTCGACCGGAAACCCACGCGGGAACCACGGCCACGCCGCCCGTGGTGGTGGGCGCTGAGCGGAGCCGTGGTGGCCTCGGCCGTGTGGGCAGGTGCGTTGTACCTGTACCCGGTAGGCGACCGGAAGCCGGACATGCACGGGTACCGGCTGAACGGGGACCCGTGCCCGACCGTGCGGCTGAAGGCGCTGGGCGCGGCGATAGCGCCGAAGGAGGCCACCCCCGGGATCGAATCCGAGCTCCTGAGCGATCCGGCCCTGGACCGGGTGAAGTGCCTCTTCTCCTTTCGGTCCCCGGCCGCGAAGAAGTCGATCAGGAGCCGCTGGCACATCGAGTACTCCGTCGGAATCACCGTGGCGCTGCACAAGCGGTCCGATCCGGCAGCCGAATTCGAGGCGATGCGCGGGCTGACCGATTCCGGTGTCGATGCCGATGTGAAGGTGGAGGAGGTGCCGAACCTCGGCGACAGCGCGTACGCGCTGACACAGGACGACGGCAACGCGGAACTGCGGGTCCTGGAGGGCGGCGCGGTCCTCTCGCTGAGTCTCCCCGCCTACACGCAGTACAACAGCGACCGGGGCGAGCCGCCGTCGGATGACGGGCCGGACGCCTCTGATCTGTCCCCGTACCAGTCCGCGATGATCAGCGACATGCGCGACCTGATGAAGAGCCTCAAGCGCTGACCCCGAATCATTGCGGCCCGATGAACACACCGCCCCCGGGGAATACGTGCCCGGACGAAGGCCTTCCTGCTGCTGTGACGATCGGTGACCGGCCCGCCCGCCGGTGCCGTGAACAGGAGAGAGGGAGCTCATGCCCAAGGCGTACGTGTTCACCCGCAACGGCGGACCGGAGGTGGAGGCCCTCATCGAGCAGGACGTGCCGGTGCCGGGCCCAGGTGAGCTGCTCGTCGCGGTTCGGGCGGCCGGGGTCAACCCGGTCGACTGGAAGCTGCGCACGGGGTACATCAGGCCCGGCAGCGAGTCGCAGCCCTTTCCCACCGTCCTAGGCAGCGAGGCCGCCGGAGTCGTCGAGGCCATCGGCCCGGACGTCGAAGGGTTCGCGATCGGGGACGAGGTCTTCGGCAACCCGGTGACCGGCGGGTACGCCGAGTACACGCTGCTGCCCGTCGCCGTGACCGCGCACAAGCCGGCCGGGCTCTCGTTCACGGACGCGGCGGTACTGCCGGTCGCGGCCGCCACCGCGTACGACGGCGTGCGCCAGCTCGGCCTCGCCCCCGGCTCGACGCTGCTGATCACCGGGGCCGGGGGCGGTGTGGGAACCGCGGCCGTGCAGCTCGCCCGGCATGCCGGCGTCCAGGTCATCGGCGCCGCGAGCGCGGCCAAGAAGGACTTCGTCGAGTCGCTCGGTGCGGTGCACGTCGCATCCGGCCCCGGACTCGCCGACCGGGTGCGGGCGGCGGCCCCCGACGGCGTGGACGCCGTCTTCGACCTGGTCGGCGGCGACACCCTGAGGGCCGTGGCCCCGCTGCTCGCGGACCCGGCCGCACTGATCAGCGCCGGGGGCAAGCCGCTGGCCGTGGAGCTCGGCGGGGCGGCCGTCGAGCGGGCCCGCACCGCGGCGGTCCTCGACGAGGTGGCGGACCTCGTCGTCACCGGCGCCCTGCGGACCCATGTGAACCGGGCGTTTCCGCTCTCCGGGGCGGGAGACGCGCTGCGCGCCGTGGAGAACGGCCACACCCTCGGCAAGATCGTGATCGAGGTGGTCGCGTGAGCGCGCCGTATGCCGCCGCCGGTGATGTGCACCCGCTGGACAGCCCGGTCCGCGCCGCGCTGACCGGCCCGCACGCCCATTTCGCCGAGCGCCGTGGCCGTATCCTGCGCTACCCGGCGGACGTGGCCCCGTGGGTCGCGGTCCCGGACGACCCGAAGGCCGGGGACTGGGACGACGCGGCGGCGCTCGCCGGACCCGGTGGCGCCGTCACCATCACCGCCTTCCGCGAGCCGCCGCCGGACGACTGGGAGGTCGTCTTCCGGGCCGAGGGCGTCCAGCTCGTCGACGCCGGCGTCGCGACGGCGCCGTTCCCCGAGGCCGTACGGCTCGGACCCGCGGATGTGCCCGACATGATGGCCCTGGTCGAGCGCACCCGGCCGGGGCCGTTCCTGTCCCGCACCGTCGAGCTCGGCACCTACCTCGGGGTACGGCGCGAGGGGGTGCTCGTCGCCATGGCCGGCGAACGGCTGCGCCTGCCGGGCTGGACCGAGATCAGCGCTGTCTGCACGGACGAGTCCGTACGCGGTCAGGGGCTCGGCACCGGGCTCGTGCGCGCCGTCGCCCACGAGATCGGGCAGCGCGGCGAAACGGCGTTCCTGCACGCTTCCGCCTCCAACACCAACGCCGTCCGGCTCTACGAATCCCTGGGATTCGAGCTCCGCCGCCGGACGTCCTTCCTCTCGGCGCTCGTACCGGAACCGCTGCCGGCGCGCCTGCCGGGACCCGGTGGCGTCCGCGGCGAGCGCGAGGCCCGCGCGGCAGTCGTGCGCTGACCCGCGGCAGGGACCTTCGGCCCGGCAGTTGCGGGCCGAAGGTCCCTGCCGCCTTCCGGGTCGGGACCTTCGGCGCGGCCCGAGGGGCCCTAAGCCTCGTGTGCTGCCCCGAGGGGCCGGGTGCACTCGGAGGGAACGCCGGCACCGGGCCGGCAGGTCCCGGGAGGAGTCGGCCGTGACGTTCGGGCCTCAGCGCCAGCTTGCGACGCGTGGAGCGGCGCTCCCTGGGACGGACGCGGGGGAGGCGGCCGTTCGCGCGCCACGGGTCGGGAACCCCGCGCTGTTCGGCGGACTGGCCCTGCTGACGGCCCTGGTCGTCCTGCTGGATCTCCGGACCGGTGAGGACCTGCGCCTCGTACCGCTGCTGGTGGTCGTGCCCGCGCTCGTCTCGGTCTTCGGAACGATCCGGCAGACCGTGGGCGTGTCCGTCTTGATCATGATCGTCGTCGTCGGCTCGCATCTGGTGTCCGACGGCATGTTCTGGGACGTCGTCACAGGCGTCGTCGTCACCGTGCTGGCCTGTTGCCTGGGGATCGGCGCCTGCGCGCTGCGGATCCGCCACGCCACGCAGATTGCCAGGCTGCGCTCCGCCGCCGTCGCGCTCCAGCGCCAGATCCTGCGCCCGCTGCCCATCCTGACCGACCAGATCCTCGCCCACGGCATCTATACGCCGATCGAGGAGGACCGTCTGGTCGGCGGCGACATCTACGAGGTCGTCCAGTCGCCCTACGGAACCCGGGTGATCATCGGGGACGTCCAGGGCAAGGGCCTCGCCGCGATCGGGGCAGGCTTCGCCGTGCTCGGAGCGTTCCGGGAGGCGGCCATTCGCGAGCCCACCCTGACGGGTGTGGTCGATTCCCTGGAGGACGCGGTCGCCAGGCACAACGTGTTCTCCGCCCAGACGGGGGAGGCCGAGCGCTTCGTCACCGCCCTGGTGCTCGGCTTCGACGGGAGCGACCGGGCCCAGGCCGTCAACTGCGGCCATCTGTCGCCCCGGCTGCTGCACGACGGCGTGGCCGGTGCCGTTCCGCTGCGCCGCACCTCCGTTCCGCTGGGCCTGGCGGAACTCAGCCGTGAGGCGAGGGCCGCCGAGTGGCTGGACTTCCCGCCGGGTGCCACGCTGCTGATCTGTACCGACGGGGTCACCGAGGCACGCGACGCGTCCGGCGCCTTCTATCCCTTGGATGCCCGGCTGGGCCGCTGGGCGGAGCGGGCGCCGTACGAGGTGCTGGAGGCGCTCAACGCCGACCTCGACGCCTTCTCCGGAGGCGTGCGGCGCGACGACATCGCCGCGCTCGCCCTGCGCCGGACGGCCGCCGACGGCCTCGACCGGCCCGGGGCCACCGGTCATGGCGCCCGCCGGGCGGCCGAGACGTTCAGCGGCCGGTAGCGACAGCAATTTCATAGGCCAAATGTCCCGCCGAGACTTATGTCGCGGCGGGACATTTTTGGGTGTACGGTGCACTTATGAATCCGGAACGGAAGACCCCGGAGCGGCGGAGCCGCAAGGCCCGTAGGACCCGGGACACACTGGCGCAGGCCGCGTTCGAGCTCGTACTCGACCGGGGTCTGAAGAATGTGACGGTCGAGGAGATCGCGGAACGCGCGGACGTCGACCGGCGCACCTTCAGCCGGTACTTCACGAGCAAGGAAGCCGCGGTCCTGGACTCGCTCCGGGAGGACGGCGACCGGATCAACGACGCCCTGCGGGCCCGCCCCGCCGACGAGCCCCCGCTCACCGCCTACCGCAGGGCCGTCCACGACTGGCTCGAAGACCCCGGATCGCAGGCCTGGCACCGGCGCGAGCGGATCTTCGACCTGCTGGTCCTCGCCGAACAGGAGCCGACTCTCTACGCGGCGTTCCACCACATCCGGGTGGACGCCCAGGAGGAATCGGTCGCCATCGTCGCGGACCGGCTCGGGGTCGACCCGCGACGGGACATCCGCCCCGCCGTCACGGTCGCCGCGGGCGCCGGGGCACTCCTCGCGGCCCAGGCCGCCTGGGCGCGCGCCGGGCTACCGGACGACCTGCCCCGACTGATCGGGCAGGCCTTCGACGCCCTCGCCGGGGAACTGCTCGCGCAGCCTCCCGCCGGGCAGGCACCGCACAGCACCACGGAAGGAAGCACGGAATCATGAGCACCACCCCCACCCCCGCCGACCAGGAGTTCGCCGGCAGGACCGCCCTCATCACCGGCGGAGCCTCCGGCATCGGACTGGCCCTGGCCCACCGACTGGCCGCAGGCGGCGCGTCCGTCGTCGTCGCCGACTACGACGAGGCCAGTGCCCGCAAGGCGGTCGCCGAACTGGAGAGCGCCGGAGCCAAGGCCGCCGCCGTGGCCATGGACGTGACCGACCCCGCCTCCGTCGAAGCGGGCGTGCGCTTCGCCGTCGACACCTTCGGCGCCCTGCACCTCGCCGTCAACAACGCCGGCATCGGCGGCCCCAGCAACCCCACCGGTGAGTACGGGATCGAGGACTGGAACCGGGTCGTCGCCACCAACCTCAGCGGTGTCTTCTACTCGATGCGCTACGAGCTCCCCGCCATTGTCGCGGCGGGCGGCGGCGCCGTCGTCAACATGTCGTCGATCCTCGGCACCAACGGCTTCGCCGGATCGCCCGCCTACGTGGCCGCCAAGCACGGCGTCGTCGGCCTCACCAAGACGGCGGCCCTCGAATACGCGGCCCAGAACGTCCGGGTCAACGCTGTCGGACCCGGCTTCATCGACACGCCGCTGCTGCGCAACACCGACAGCGTGGCCCGCGACCACCTGATCTCGCTGCACCCGGCCGGACGCCTCGGCAAGGCGGAGGAAGTCGCCGAACTCGCCGCCTTCCTGCTCTCCGACCGCGCCTCCTTCATCCACGGCAGCTACCACCTCGTGGACGGCGGCTACTCCGCCTCCTGAGTGGTGGACGGGGGAACGGGGGCGAGTAATGGAACAAAGAACGTGAGGAGAATTCCATGAAGGCCGTTCAGTACCGCACCGTGGGCGCAGCACCCGAGGTCGTCACCGTGCCCGACCCGGAGCCCGGCCCCGGTCAGGTGATGCTGAAGGTCACTGCCGCGGGGGTCTGCCACTCCGACATCGCCGTGATGAGCCGGCCCGCGGAGCAGATCCCGTTCCCGCTGCCGCTCACCCTCGGCCATGAGGGCGTGGGCACCGTCGCCGCACTCGGCGACGGCGTGAGCGGGCTCTCGGTCGGCGAGTCCGTCGCGGTCTACGGCCCCTGGGGCTGCGGCACGTGCGTCAAGTGCGCCGAGGGCAAGGAGAACTACTGCCTGCGCGCCAAGGAGCTCGGCATCACCCCGCCCGGACTCGGCTCGCCCGGCGCCATGGCCGAGTACATGATCGTCGACGACCCGCGCCATCTGCTGCCGCTCGGCGACCTCGACCCGGTCCAGGCCGTGCCGCTCACCGACGCGGGCCTGACCCCGTACCACGCGATCAAGCGGTCGCTGCCCAAGCTGGTACCGGGCGCCACCGCCGTGGTCATCGGAACCGGTGGCCTGGGCCATGTCGCGATCCAGCTGCTGCGTGCCATGACGGCCGTCCGGGTCATCGCCCTCGACGTCACCGAGGACAAGCTCGCCCTCGCCCGCGCCGTCGGTGCCCACGAGACCGTCCTGTCCGACAAGGACGCCGCGGCGAAGGTCCGTGAGCTCACCGGCGGAGTCGGTGCCCAGGTCATCCTCGACTTCGTCGGAGCGCCGCCCACCGTCGCCACCGCCGGGGCCGCGGCCGCCATCGACTCCGACGTCACGATCGTCGGCATCGGCGGCGGTGCGCTGCCGGTCGGCTTCGGCTCCCTGCCGTACAACACGACGGTGACCTCCCCGTACTGGGGATCGCGTTCCGAGCTCGCCGAGGTGCTCGACCTCGCCCACGCCGGATCGGTCGAGGTCCACGTGGAGACGTACACCCTGGACGAGGCGCCGCTGGCGTACGAGCGACTGCACCACGGCAAGATCAACGGCCGCGCGGTCATCCTCCCCAACGGCTGACCGACCGGGAACTCCTTCTCACGGCCTCGCGGGCCGTCGCACGGTGCGACGGCCCGCATCGTCATACCCGCGACCGATGCGCACCGCGCCGCCCGCGGAGATACTCGGCGGATGGAATTCGTCGTGCTGATGACCCTGCCCGGACTGGTGATCGGGCTGACCGCGGTCGCCTTTCTCGATCAGCTGATGCTGCGCGCGGGGCGGGCCGGTCTGCTGCCCTGGCGCAACAGCGCGCGGCAGGGGCAGGTGTCGGCGACCGGGTTCGAGCAGCTGCACGCGAGCTTCTCGCCCGGCAAGCAGAGCGAGCTCAAGGAGCGCCAAAGCGCGCTGCTGATGCGCGACGACGAGGAGGACGGCGCCCCGCCCCACCGCTCCACCGTCGACCTCGACGGCGGCCGCGCCGTCATCCGCCTGCCTGGCACCGCAACCCGGTAGGACGCTCTTCCGCCTCCTCCAACAGCCTGCTCAGGACCCGTCCTGATCGGGCGTCACCCGCCCGTCCGCCAGGTGTTCCCGCAGCCGGTCGAGGAAGATCCGCTGTCCCGTGACGAGCCGCTCCGCCGCCTCCCCGGGCGTGCACCAGGCGAACCGGTCGACCTCCGGGAACTCCCGCAGCACGCCCGACCCCCTCGGCCACTCCATGGTGAACGTCCCGGGGACCGCCGTCGCGGCGTCGACATCCGCCTCCAGCGCCCACACCGTCACGGTCTTGCCGCCGGACTGGCGTGCCTCGCCCAGCGCCACCCACTCGCCGTCCGGCGCCGGATGCCCGAACTCCTCCTCGAACTCACGGCGGGCGGCGGCCTCGGGCTCCTCCTCGGGTCCGTACTCACCCTTGGGGAGCGACCACGCCGCGCTCTCGCGGCCCGCCCAGAACGGGCCGCCCATGTGCCCGATGAGCACCTCGAAACCGGCGCCGTCGTCCACAGCCGTATCGTCCACGGCCGTATCCTCCACGGCCCCGTCCGGTCGACGGAACAGGAGAAGGCCCGCACTGCGCCTGGCGCGCTTCTGAGATGGCATGCCGTCAAGTCTGCGTCCCGGCCGCGGTGCACCGAGGCGGACGACACTCCCTTCCCGGTGATCATCGGCGTCATCGAGCCGACGCGTTCTGTTCGCCGCGAGGTTCCCGATGCCCCCTGGTGCGCGGTTGCGCGCGCGGCCATGCTGTCCGCCGACAGCGCCTTTGCCCGGAACGGGCCGCGCAACCATCGCAATCCCAGGAGGACTTGTGGGCCTTGGCATAGTCGGCAGGACAACCGGACCGCGCGGGAGGGCGGCGCGAGGACTCGGGACGGTCGCGCGCCCGCTCGTGCTGCTCGCGACGGTGTCCGCCATGACCGTCGGCGCGGTCTCTCCCGCACTCGCCGATCCGACCCCCGACCCACGTCCCCGCACCCCTGCCGAGATCCTCAGACCGGTCGCCCCACCGCCCGCGAGCAACCCGGCGGGGGCACCCCGGTCGGTCGCGGACGGCGACGGCATCGAGACCGCACGCACGTCCCGCCCGATCGCCCCGGGGGCCCGCCTCAGCTCGTACGACCGGCTCGAGTCCGGCAAGTGGCTGCGGGTGGACAACCTCTCGGTGGACCTCGACGGCAGCGGCGTACGCGCCGACTACCTCTCCTCCGGCAAGGTCTCCGAGCGGCACACCGTCTCCGAACTCGCCGCCGGACACGACGCGGGCCGCGGCCGCCGCACCGTAGCCGCGATCAACGCGGACTTCTTCGACATCAACCAGACCGGCGCGCCCGAGGGGATCGGCATCAAGGACGGGGCCACCGTCCAGTCGCCCGCCCCCGGGATCAACCGGGCCGTCGGAATCGGCCCCGACAGCGCGGGCCGCATCCTGAACCTGTACTTCGAGGGGACGCTCACCCTGCCCGCCGGGCAGCGGCCGCTCGCCGCGTACAACGCGGCCAATGTGCCGGCCGGCGGAGTCGGCGCGTACACCTCTGCCTGGGGAATTGCCGACCGCGCCCTGACCGTGGACAAGGCGACCCCGGTCGCCGAAGCGGTCGTACGGGACGGCAAGGTCGTCTCCGTCTCGCACGCACCCGGATCGGGGGCCGTCCTCGACGGCACCACCGTCCTGGTCGGCCGTGAGGCCGGAGCCGTCGCGCTCGACGCCCTGAAGCCCGGCGACCCGGTGTCCCTGACCTACCGGGCACGTACCGACGGCGGGACCGTGCCGCGCACCGCCGTCGGCGGCCGGGAACTCCTGGTCGTCGACGGAGTCGCGCAGAACCACGACGGCGAGGGCAACAACACCGCCGCACCCCGCACCGCCGTCGGCTTCTCCGAGGACGGCCGGACCATGCAGATCCTCACCGTCGACGGGCGGCAGGCCGACAGCGGCGGCGTCACCCTCACCGAACTCGCCCTGATGATGAAGCGCGCCGGATCGTACAGCGCACTCAACCTGGACGGCGGCGGATCATCGACCCTCGTCGCCCGCGAACCCGGCAGCGACGCGCTCCGGGTGGAGAACAGCCCGTCCGACGGCAGCGAACGCACCGTCCCCAACGGCCTCGCCCTCACCGCCCCCGACGGCAGCGGCCGGCTGAAGGGCTACTGGGTCCAGCCCCGCACGCCCGCCGGCTCCGCGCCGGGCGCCGACCCCGTCAAGGGCGGCCACCCCGACCGGGTCTTCCCCGGCCTCACCCGACGCCTCACCGCGACCGGATACGACGAGACGTACGGCCCCGCGCAGGGCACCCCGCGCTGGCACACGGCACGGGGATCGGTCGGCACGGTCGACGGCAACGGGCTCTTCACCGCACGCCGCGGCGGCACCACCGATGTACGGGCCGAACGCGGACCGGCGCACGGCACCACCTCCCTGACCGTCCTCGACGAGCTGGCCCGGATCGAGCCCACCACCCAGCGGGTGGGCCTCGCCGACGCCGGGGCGACCGGAACGTTCGGCATCGTCGGGCTCGACGCCCACGGCACCAGCGCCCCCGTCGAACCACGCGACATCGCGGTCTACTACGACCGAGCCCTCTTCGACATCCGCGACGACGGACAGGGCTCCTTCACCGTCGCCTCACGCACCGGCTCCGGCGCCGGACAGATCAAGGCGACCGTCGCGGGCACCACCACCGTCCTCGCCGTCAGCGTCGGCCTCACCGAGCAGTCCGTCTCCTCCTTCGACGACGCCGGTTCCTGGAAATTCAGCCAGGCCAGGGCGGACGGATCGCTGGCGGCCACGCCCGACGGCCACACCGGCACCGCACTGAAGCTCACCTACGACTTCACCCGGTCCACCGCCACCCGCGCCGCCTACGCCGCCCCGCCCCAGCCGGTCACCGTGCCCGGCCAGCCCCAGTCGTTCAAGCTGTGGATCAAGGGCGACGGCCGGGGCGCCTGGCCGACCCTGCACCTCAAGGACGCGGCCGGCTCCGACCAACTGCTGCGCGGACCGTACGTCACCTGGAACGGCTGGCGGCAGGTCACCTTCGCCGTGCCGCCGGGAGCAGCCATGCCGCTCTCCGTGTCCCGCTTCTACATCGCGGAGACCGCGGCGGCCGAGCAGTACACCGGTGAGATCGTGATCGACGACCTCACCGCCCAGGTCCCGCCCACCGTCGACCTGCCCGAACAGGCCGCTTCTGCCGACCCGCTGATCGACCCGGCGGCCGTGACCGGGCGCAGGGACTGGCAGTTCGCGGTGATGTCCGACGCCCAGTTCGTCGCCCGCGACCCGGACAGCGCGATCGTCACCCAGGCACGGCGCACCCTGCGCGAGATCAAGGCGGCGGCCCCGGACTTCCTGGTCATCAACGGGGACCTCGTCGACGAGGGATCGCCCGCGGACCTGGCCTTCGCCCGCCGCATCCTCACCGAGGAACTCGGCGACTCGCTGCCCTGGTACTACGTGCCGGGCAACCATGAGGTGATGGGCGGCAGGATCGACAACTTCATCACCGAATTCGGGCCCGCCCAGCGGACGTTCGACCACAAGGGCACCCGCTTCGTCACGCTCGACACATCCAGCCTCAGCCTGCGCGGCGGCGGCTTCGCCCAGATCGAGCAGCTCCGCGCCCAGCTGGACGCGGCGGCGAAGGACCGGACCGTCGATTCGCTCATGCTGATCGAGCATGTGCCGCCGCGCGATCCGACCGTGCAGAAGGGCAGCCAGCTCGGGGACCGCAAGGAGGCGGCCCTGGTCGAACAGTGGCTCGCCGACTTCCGCCGTACGACGGGCAAGGGCGCGGCCTTCATCGGCAGTCACGTGGGGGTCTTCCACGCCTCGCACGTCGACGGAGTGCCGTATCTGATCAACGGCAACTCCGGCAAGGCACCGGCCGGGCCCGCGGACGAGGGCGGCTTCACCGGCTGGTCGCTGGTCGGCGCCGACCGCGTCACCCACGGAGCACAGGCCGCCGCGCGGCAACGGCCGTGGCAGGGCGGGCCCGACTGGGTCTCCGTGCAGACCCGCGCACATGTGGACGCGTTGAGGATCGACGCGCCTTCGGTGCTCGGCACCGGAAGCCGTACGAAAGTCACCGCGACCGTCACCCAGCAGACCCGCAGCGTCCCGGTCGGCTTCCCGCTGGCCGCGGACTGGACCGGCTCCCCGAACGTCCACATCGGCGACCGGAGTGGCGCCCGTCACCGCCACACGGCGGTACTGGACCCGTCCACCGGCACCCTCACCGCGCTCCGGCCGGGCACGATCACACTCGCCGTCGCGGTCAACGGCACGACACAGAAGGTGCAGATCAGGATCGGGGCGGCCGGGTCCGCGTCGGCCGCCTGACGGACCGAGAACCTGTCCGGCCCGGCGCGCCGGACAGGCCCTGGGGCGTGTCCGCCCACCCCAGGGCGCCGACCCGCCCCGCACCCGTCCAGGGCCGCCCCGCACCCACGCCACGGTGCGGGCGGCCCCGCCCGCCTACAGCTTGCGGTACCCGTACGCCTCCGAGGCCGCAGCCTCCACCGCCGCGATGTCGCCGCCCGCCGACGCGGTGACCACGGCCGCCACGGCACCCTCCACGAACGGCGCGTCCACCAGCCGCGAGCCGTCCGGCAGCTCGTCACCCTCGGCCAGCATCGACTTGACCGTCAGCACCGCGCTGCCCAGATCGACCAGCAGCGCGACGCCCGCGCCGGAATCCACCGACCTGGCGGCCTCGGCGATCAGTTCCGCACTCGTCCCGAGGCCGCCCGCGGGGGTGCCTCCGGCGGCAGCCACCGGAGCCGTGGCGCCGCCCGCGGCAAGGCCCTTGGCCAGCTCGGCGACGGACTCGGCCACCGGGCCGCTGTGCGAGACCAGCACGATGCCGACCTGATTCCCGTCACTCATGCCTTACTCCCGTCCGCCGCTCCGGTGTCGGCCAGTGCGGCGATCAGCAGGGCCGAGGACGTCGCCCCGGGATCCTGATGACCGATGCTGCGCTCGCCCAGGTAGCTCGCCCTGCCCTTGCGGGCCTGCATCGGCACCGTCGCCAGCGCGCCCGCCTCGGCCGCCTCCCGGGCCGCCCCGAACGAGGTGCCGAGCGCCTCGGCGGCCGGCAGCAGCGCATCGAGCATCGTCTTGTCCCCGGCCTGCGCCCCACCGAGCTGCGCCACGGCCGCGACGCCCGCCCCGAGCGCCTCCGCCAGCTGCTGCGGCGTCACGGCGGGGGCGTCGCCCAGGGCCTTACCCGTACGCCGCAGCAGCGTCCCGTACAAGGGGCCCGAAGCACCGCCGACCGTCGAGATCAACTGCCTTCCGGCCAGCATCAGTACGGCCCCCGGAGTCTGCGGTGGCTCCTTGTCGAGGACCGCGGTCACCGCTGTGAACCCCCGCTGCATGTTGCTGCCGTGATCGGCGTCCCCGATCGCGGAGTCGAGGTCGGTGAGGTGGTCCGCCTCACGGCTCACCAGAGCCGCGGCCGCGGTCATCCAACGGTGGAAGAAGTCGGTGTCGAGCACATGATCTCCTTGTAGCTCCAGCAGGACGGGATGCGGTACGGGCGGATCAACGGCCCCAACGCAGCGCCGGCGTCTCCACCGGCGCGTCCCAGAGTCGCAGCAGCTCCTCGTCCACCTGGCAGAGCGTCACCGAACAGCCCGCCATGTCGAGCGAGGTCACGTAGTTCCCCACGAGCGTACGAGCTGCCACGACTCCCCGCTCGGACAGCACCCGCTGGACCTCGGCATTGAACCCGTACAGCTCCAGTAGCGGCGTCGCACCCATACCGTTGACCAGCACGATCACCGGTCCGGTCGGCCGCAGGTCGTCCAGCACCGCGTGCACCGCGAAGTCCGCGATCTCCCGCGAGGTCATCATCGGCCGCCGCTCCCGCCCCGGCTCGCCATGGATGCCGATGCCGAGCTCCAGCTCACCCGGCGGCAGATCGAACGTGGGGGAGCCCTTGGCCGGTGTGGTCACGGCGCCGAGAGCCACCCCAAAACTCCGCGACGCCTCGTTCACCTGCCGGGCGACGGCCGCCACCCGGTCCAGTGGCGCACCCTCGTCGGCCGCCGCCCCGGCGATCTTCTCGACGAACAGGGTCGCGCCCGTGCCTCGCCGGCCGGCCGTGTACAGGCTGTCGGTCACCGCCACGTCGTCGTTGACGAGCACCTGGGCGACCTGCAACCCCTCGTCCTCGGCGAGCTCGGCCGCCATCTCGAAGTTCAGCACGTCACCCGTGTAGTTCTTGACGACGAACAGCACCCCCGCCCCGCTGTCGACCGCGGCGGCGGCCCGCACCATCTGATCCGGCACGGGCGAGGTGAACACCTCTCCGGGGCAGGCCGCGGAGAGCATCCCGGGCCCGACGAACCCCGCATGCAGCGGCTCGTGCCCGGAACCGCCACCGGAGACGAGCGCCACCTTCCCGGCCACGGGCGCGTCGCGTCGTACGACGACACGGTTGTCGACATCCACGGTCAGCTCGGGATGGGCGGCGGCCATACCGCGCAGTGCGTCCGCGACAACGGTTTCGGGGACGTTGATCAGCATCCTCAACGGTATCTCCTAGCGAGGTGGGAAGTTCCGGCGCTGAGCAGGGAGCACACGGGCCGGGCTGGATTCGCCGATTCACTGCCGACTCTACTGACGGGGTATCACGTTGTGCCGAAGGCAGCTGAACGGATGTCCGCACGAACGGCGGGCGGCCGGTGACCGTCGGAGCGGGTACCGGGGCCACCGCCCGAAGCGCCGCCCTTCGCGTCGTACCCGTTCCGTCGCCGTGCTGTCAGACGCCCGCCGCCCGCGCCGCCGCGTACACCTCGGCCGCCACGTCGATCAGCTCCGAGGCGTCGCGTGTGGTGCCCTGGAGATCCAGCATGATCTCCGGAACCCCCGTCTCGGCATGGGCCACCAGGTCCTCGACGATCTGGGACACACTGCCGTGGAAGGCGGCGCGGCCCGCACTGGCGACCGGTTCGGCGCTGTACATGGCATTGGCGCGGGCGCAGACGCCGACCGGACGCTCCCGGCCGCGCTCGGCCGCCAGGTCCTGGACCCGCTTCCACTGCTCGGCCAGCTGCGCGGCGCCCATGGCCACGGGCATCCAGCCGTCCGCCCGGTCGACCAGGCGGCGGGTGGCCCGGGGACTGTTCGCCGGCAGATAGACCGGGATGGGGCGCACCGGCTTCGGACCGACCTCGGACGGGGCGATGGTGGTCAGCTCGCCCTCGTACGAGACCGGATCCGGGCCCCAGACGGCCGCGCACACGTCCAGCAGCTCGTCCAGGACCGCGCCGCGCTTCTCGAAGGGGGCGACCGACGCGGCCGCGTACTCGTCCAGGGACCAGCCCGTGCCGAGGCCCGCGATCACCCGGCCGCCGCTCGCGACATCGAGCGAGGCGAGCGAACGGGCCAGCTGGAACGGTACGTGCAGCGGCGCGACCAGGACGCTGGTGCCGAGCCGCGCCCGGCTCGTCGCCCCGGCGGCCAGCGCGAGCGTGATCAGCGGGTCGGCGACACTGCGGTACTGCTCGGGCCAGGGCAGCCCCGGAACGCCGTACAGTCCCTGTGTGGCGGGCTCGGGAAAGATGATCCGCTCGAAGACCCACAGGCTCTCGTAGCCGGCCTCCTCCGCCGCGCGTGCCACGGCGGCCACATCGCGGCCGATGTCGTACTGCTTCATCTGCGGAAGACCGAGACCCAGCGAGACCGGCATGTGTGCGCTCCTTCTGGTGTGCAGTGGGACAACCACCGTATGACACCTGCCTGTTGCCCGCGCAGCCTCCCGTCGGGAGCGCTGCCGGGTGCGATCGTGATCGGGGGGCGGGTGTGGTGTGTACGCGGCGACCGGGGCGTACGCCGACGGGCGGCCGCCGGGCCGGGGCGGGGCACATATTGCGGTGTGTGGCCGTGGTGACACGCTTCGCCGCCGATGAAGGCAGGGCCCTGTCGAGGCCGGGGGGATCACGAGATATCTTGATGTCAAGCAATGTTGCAGACGTGGAGCGGAGCACAGGGTGACTGACTCGACCATCATCTATACACACACCGACGAGGCCCCGGCCCTGGCGACGTATTCGTTCTTGCCCGTGATCCAGGCGTACGCCTCGACGGCCGGGGTCAATGTCGAGAGCCGTGACATCTCGCTGGCCGGACGCATCATCGCCGGCTTCCCCGAGCGTCTTCAGGAGGGCCAGCGCATCGACGACGCGCTCGCCGAGCTCGGCGAGCTGGCCAAGCGCCCCGAGGCCAACATCATCAAGCTTCCGAACATCTCGGCCTCGATCCCGCAGCTGAAGGCGGCCATCGCCGAGCTGCAGGCGCAGGGCTACGCGCTCCCGGACTACCCGGACGACCCGCAGACCGACGAGGACAAGGACGTCCGCGCGCGCTACGACAAGGTCAAGGGCAGCGCGGTGAACCCCGTGCTGCGCGAGGGCAACTCCGACCGCCGTGCCCCCGCCTCGGTCAAGAACTACGCCAAGGCGCACCCGCACCGCATGGGCAAGTGGTCCGCCGACTCGAAGACGAACGTCGCCACCATGGGCGTCGACGACTTCCGCTCCACCGAGAAGTCCACGGTCATCGCCGAGGCCGGTTCGCTGCGCATCGAGCTCGCGGGCGACGACGGCAGCACCACCGTTCTGCGCGAGTCGGTGCCGGTGCTCGCGGGTGAGGTCGTCGACACGGCGGTCATGCGCGTCGCCGCCCTGCGCGAGTTCTTCACCGCGCAGGTCGCCCGCGCCAAGGCAGAGGGCGTGCTGTTCTCCGTACACCTCAAGGCCACCATGATGAAGGTCTCCGATCCGATCATCTTCGGTCACGTGGTCCGCGCCTTCTTCCCGAACACCTTCGCCAAGTACGGCGAGGTGCTCGTAGCCGCCGGCCTGTCCCCGAACGACGGTCTCGGCGCCATCCTCAACGGCCTGGACTCGGTGCCGCACGTGGGCGCCGAGATCAAGGCGTCCTTCGAGGCCGAGCTCGCCGAGGGCCCCGCGCTGGCCATGGTCGACTCCGACAAGGGCATCACCAACCTGCACGTCCCGAGCGATGTCATCGTCGACGCCTCTATGCCGGCCATGATCCGCACCTCCGGCCACATGTGGGGACCGGACGGCCAGGAGGCCGACACCCTCGCCGTCCTGCCGGACAGCAGCTACGCGGGTGTCTACCAGGTCGTCATCGACGACTGCCGCGCCAACGGCGCCTTCGACCCGTCGACCATGGGCTCGGTGCCGAACGTCGGCCTGATGGCACAGAAGGCCGAGGAGTACGGCAGCCACGACAAGACCTTCGAGATCCCCACCACCGGCACGGTGCGGGTCGTCGACGGCAGCGGCGACGTCGTGCTGGAGCAGGCCGTCGGCGCCGGCGACATTTTCCGTATGTGCCAGGCCAAGGACCTGCCGATCCAGGACTGGGTCAAGCTCGCCGTCACCCGCGCCCGCGCCACCGGCGTCCCGGCCGTGTTCTGGCTGGACGAGGCCCGCGCCCACGACGCGCAGCTGATCACCAAGGTCAAGAAGTACCTCGCCGACCACGACACCGACGGCCTGCAGATCGAGATCATGTCGCCGGAGAAGGCGACCGCGTTCTCGCTGGAGCGCATCCGCCGCGGTGAGGACACCATCTCCGTCACCGGCAACGTGCTGCGTGACTACCTGACCGACCTGTTCCCGATCCTCGAACTGGGCACGAGCGCGAAGATGCTCTCCGTCGTCCCGCTCATGAACGGCGGCGGCCTGTTCGAGACGGGCGCCGGCGGCTCCGCGCCCAAGCACGTCCAGCAGCTCGTCAAGGAGAACTACCTGCGCTGGGACAGCCTGGGCGAGTTCTTCGCGCTCGCGGCCAGCTTCGAACACCTGGCGACGACCACGGGCAACGCGCGCGCCCAGATCCTCGCCGACACGCTCGACCGCGCGACCGGCACCTTCCTCAACGAGGACAAGTCGCCGAGCCGCAAGCTGGGTGGCATCGACAACCGCGGCAGCCACTTCTACCTGGCCCTGTACTGGGCCCAGGAGCTGGCGCAGCAGACCGACGACGCACAGCTCGCGCAGGCGTTCGCCGGGCTCGCGAAGACGCTGGGCGAGCAGGAGCAGACCATCGTCGACGAGCTGATCGCGGTGCAGGGCTCGCCCGTCGACATCGGTGGCTACTACCAGCCGGACCCGGCCAAGGCCTCCGCCGTCATGCGTCCGTCGGCGACGTTCGTCCAGGCCATCGCGGCCATCGGCTGACGGAAGCCTGACGAGACACTCGCGGAAAGGGGCGCATCCCGGCGCCCCACCCTCCCGCCCCGGTCGGCACCATGCCCGACCGGGGCGGTTCCGTGTCCGGGACCGGGACGGGGACCGGCACCGAAGGCGTGGCCTGAGCATCGCCGGGGGAGCCCGCCCCCGGTCGGGGCGTTCGCCGGATCACGCGGCAACGGCACCGGACAGCAAAGGAGTTCGGCCCGCAGCTCCCGGGCCCGCGGTGGACCGACGGTCCGAGACGCAGCCCGTGCCCGCGGGCGCCCTGACGGGTGAATGTCGCGTGACGGCGGGCGGCGGGCCACACATAGCAGCCCCGCGGCTGATTTGCTGCAACTGGAATCTGGCGTGACGCGCGCGGGACCGGTCTGTCGGCGGTCCCGGTGGGAACGGCGCCCCTGCCGGGTGCTCGGTCCACCCGCGAATGACAATCGAAGGAGCGTCCCAGTGACGACGACGGGCACAACAGGGGCAGCCGACGAAGAGGAGGAGTACGCGAACGAACTTCCGGTCCGCGCCAAGGAACCGGGAAACGTCGTCATCAAATGGCTGACCACCACCGACCACAAGACGATCGGCACGCTCTATCTCGTCACCTCGTTCGCTTTCTTCATGATCGGCGGTGTGCTGGCCCTGGTCATGCGCGCCGAGCTGGCGCGTCCCGGGATCCAGATCGTCTCGCCCGAGCAGTTCAACCAGGCGTTCACGATCCACGGCACGATCATGCTGCTGATGTTCGCGACGCCGCTGTTCGCCGGGTTCACGAACTGGATCATGCCGCTGCAGATCGGCGCGCCCGACGTGGCGTTCCCGCGGCTGAACATGTTCGCCTACTGGCTGTACCTCTTCGGCTCGATCGTCGTCGTGGCCGGCTTCCTCACCCCGAACGGGGCGGCGGACTTCGGCTGGTTCGCCTACTCCCCGCTGACCGACGCGGTCCGCTCACCGGGCATCGGCAGCGACATGTGGATCATGGGGCTGGCCTTCTCCGGCTTCGGCACGATCCTCGGATCGGTCAACTTCATCACCACGATCATCTGCATGCGCGCCCCCGGCATGACGATGTTCCGCATGCCGATCTTCGTCTGGAACGTCCTGCTGACCGGTGTGCTGGTCCTGCTGGCCTTCCCGGTCCTCGCGGCGGCCCTCCTGGTACTGGAGGCGGACCGCAAGTTCGGCGCGCACGTCTTCGACGCGGCCAATGGCGGCGCACTGCTCTGGCAGCACCTCTTCTGGTTCTTCGGCCACCCGGAGGTGTATATCATCGCCCTGCCGTTCTTCGGCATCGTCAGTGAGGTCATCCCGGTCTTCAGCCGGAAGCCGATCTTCGGCTACATCGGCCTGATCAGCGCGACGATCGCCATCGCGGGTCTCTCCGCGACCGTGTGGGCGCACCACATGTTCGTCACGGGCGGTGTGCTGTTGCCGTTCTTCTCGTTCATGACCTTCCTCATCGCGGTACCGACCGGTGTGAAGTTCTTCAACTGGATCGGCACGATGTGGAAGGGATCGCTGTCCTTCGAGACACCGATGCTCTGGTCGGTCGGCTTCCTGGTGACCTTCCTCTTCGGCGGTCTGACCGGTGTGATCCTCGCGTCGCCCCCGATGGACTTCCACGTCTCGGACTCGTACTTCGTCGTCGCGCACTTCCACTACGTCGTCTTCGGCACCGTGGTCTTCGCGATGTTCGCCGGATTCCACTTCTGGTGGCCGAAGTTCACCGGCAAGTTGCTGGACGAGCGGCTCGGCAAGATCACGTTCTGGACGCTGTTCGTGGGCTTCCACGGCACGTTCCTGGTGCAGCACTGGCTCGGTGCCGAGGGCATGCCGCGCCGTTACGCGGACTACCTCGCCGCCGATGGTTTCACCGCGCTCAACACGATCTCGACGATCTCCTCGTTCCTGCTCGGCCTTTCGACGCTGCCGTTTCTCTACAACGTGTGGAAGACCGCCAAGTACGGCAGGAACGTCGGGGTCGACGACCCGTGGGGCTACGGCCGTTCGCTGGAGTGGGCGACCTCCTGCCCGCCGCCTCGGCACAACTTCCACACCCTGCCGCGGATCCGTTCCGAATCCCCGGCCTTCGACCTGCACCACCCCTCGGTCCGCGCGCTCGACGAAGCCCTCAGCCGTCCGGACATCGAGATGCCCCGGCCCCCGGGGGACGAGCGGGCGTGAGCACGACCGCCCGGGGAGAGGAGGAGCGAGTGGACCCCGACAAGGACAGCGCCCGCGGTCTGGCACAGCTGCAGGGCTACCTGCTGTGGAATGCCGAGGTCGAGGAGGCCCGCCGCCGGGCGGGCCGCTTCACCGACGAGCTGCCCTGGCTCACCACCGCCCAGCGTGAGGACGTGGAGCGCGTCTACACCGCCGACCGCCTCGCCGCGTCACGGGCGACGCTCTCCCGGATCTCCGCCCGCGCCACCTCGCTGCGCGGCGAGTACGAGGCGCGCTACCGCATGCTCAAGGCACGCTGCGTGGCCACCGGTGTCGTGCTCGTCGGCGCGGTCGGCGGCACCTGCACCGCGGTCACCCTGCTGACCCGCTGACCGGGTGTGTCGTCCGTCCGCCGCCCCCAGCAGGCGAACTCGCCCGCGGCTCGTGAAGATGAGAGAGGACGGGCGCGTGCGACGGGGCAGGCGAACGGATGAACGTACAGGCCCGAGAAGGGACGAACACCGTGGCACGACCCAGGATCCTCGTTGTCGGCGCCGGATTCGCCGGAGTGGAGTGCGTACGCCGTCTGGAGCGCGGGCTCATCCCGGGCGAGGCGGAGATCGCGCTCGTCGCCCCGTTCTCGTACCAGCTCTATCTCCCCCTGCTGCCGCAGGTGGCGTCGGGTGTGCTCACCCCGCAGTCGGTCGCCGTCTCGTTGCGCCGCAGCCGCAAGCACCGCACCCGGATCATTCCGGGCGGGGCCATCGGTGTGGATCCCGAGGCGAAGATCTGCGTCATCCGCAAGATCACCGACGAGATCGTCTACGAGCCCTACGACTACATCGTGCTCAGTGCCGGGAGCGTCACCCGCACCTTCGACATCCCCGGGCTGCTGGACAACGCACGGGGCATGAAGACCCTGGCCGATGCCGCTTACGTACGGGACCACGTGATCGCCCAGCTCGACCTCGCGGACGCCAGCCACGACGAGAACGAACGGGCTTCGCGGCTGCAGTTCGTGGTGGTCGGCGGTGGCTACGCGGGCACCGAGACGGCGGCCTGTCTGCAGCGCCTCACCAGCAACGCGGTCAGGCACTACCCGCGGCTCGACCCGAAGCTGATCAAGTGGCATCTCATCGACATCGCCCCGAAGCTGATGCCCGAGCTGGGGGACAAGCTGGGCCGGAGCGCCCTGGAGGTGCTGCGCGCACGCGGCATCGAGGTGTCGCTCGGGGTCTCGATCGCCGAGGCCGCCCCGGCGAAGGTCACCTTCACCGACGGCCGGGTGCTGCCCTGCCGGACCCTGATCTGGACGGCGGGCGTCGCGGCGAGTCCGCTGGTCAGCACGTTCGACGCGGAGACGGTACGCGGCCGGCTGGCCGTCACACCAGAGATGAGCCTGCCGGGCTTCGACGGCGTCTTCGCCCTCGGCGACTGCGCGGCCGTGCCGGACCTGAGCAAGGGCGACGGAGCGGTCTGCCCGCCCACCGCACAGCACGCCATGCGCCAGGGCCGCAGGCTCGCCGACAACCTCATCGCGACACTGCGGCACCAGCCGCTGAAGCCGTACGTCCACAAGGACCTCGGCCTCGTCGTGGACCTCGGTGGCAAGGACGCGGTCTCCAAACCGCTCGGCGTCGAGCTGCACGGAGTCCCCGCACAGGCCGTTGCCCGTGGCTACCACTGGTCGGCACTGCGCACCAATGTCGCCAAGGCGCGGGTCATGACCAACTGGATCCTCAACGCCGTCGCGGGCGACGACTTCGTACGCACCGGCTTCCTGTCCCGGCAGCCGGCCAAGCTACGCGACTTCGAGCACACGTACCCCTACCTCACACCGGCGGAGGTCCGTGAACACACCGCCTCGCTGCACACCGGCACCTGATCGCCGGCGCGGCCCGGACAGGCTCAGGCTTCCGGGACGGTGCGGTGGACGGAACGGAGGAACGCCGCGTTGTCCGGGGTGTGGCGGATCCGGTCCAGCAGCGTTTCGAGCGCGGTCCGCGGGTCCCTGGCGTGCAGTGCGCGCCGCAGTCCCCGTACCACCCGCAACTCGCCTTCCGGCACGAGGAGTTCCTCGCGCCGGGTGCCGGACGCCGGGATGTTCACGGCCGGATGGGTGCGCCTGTCCGCCAGGGCGCGGTCGAGCCGGAGTTCCATGTTGCCGGTGCTCTTCAGCTCCTCGAAGAAGTAGTCGTCGGCACGGGAGCCCGTCTCCACCAGCGCGGTGGCCAGGATGGTGAGGGAGCCGCCCTCCTCGGCGAGTCGTGCGGCGCCGAAGAGCTGCTTGGGGCCGAGCAGTGCGGCCGCGTCGACGCCGCCGCTGAGGGTGCGTCCGCCTGCGGCGGAGGCGTTGTTGTGGGCGCGGCACAGGCGGGTGAGCGAGTCGAGCAGGATGACGACGTCCTGGCCCTGCTCGACCAGCCGCTTGGCACGTTCGACCGCGAGTTCGGCGAGTGCGATGTGCTCCTTCGCGGGCCGGTCGAACGTCGAGGCGAGCACCTCGCCCCGTACGGACCGGCGCATGTCCGTGACCTCCTCGGGGCGTTCGTCGACCAGCACCACCATCAGGTGGCACTTGGGGTGGTTGGCGGCGACGGCGGCGGCGACCTGCTGGAGCAGCACCGTCTTTCCGGTTCTGGGCGGCGCGACGACGAGCCCGCGCTGCCCCTTGCCGATCGGCGCGACCAGGTCGACGAGACGCATCGCGGCACCGCCGGACGGTGTCTCCAGCCGCAGCCGTTGCCTCGGGTGGAGCGGGGTGAGATCGCGGAAGTGCGGCCGGCCGCGAAGCGCATGCGGGGAACGGCCGTTGACCCGCTCCACGCTGGACAGGGTGCGAGGCCGGTCGCAGAGCCCCTCGACGGCATCGCCCCGGCGCAGGCCGTGGCGGCGGATCAGGGCGGCCGGGACCAGTACGTCGCCGGGGGAGGGACGGCCGTCCCGGGCGCGCAGCGCGCCGTTTCCCTGGTGCGTGATGTCGAGGACGCCGACGGCCCCGGTGGCCTTGGCGGTGGTTGCGGACTCGGTGGTCAACTCATGCTGGTGCAGCGGGTGTTCGAGAGTGCTGGTCATGAAGGGTGGTCCTTTCGCGGACATGGCGAACGAAGGGGCCGGACGGCGCGGGGCGGAAGGGATCACACCCCCGACGACGGGCGGGAAAGTCCGAACGGCGATAACCCGGTCCGAACTGGATGAGATGAAGCGGAGAGCTGGATCGCCGGTCGGAAAAGAACGGGCGCGGCAGCCTCGGAGAGCTGATTCGGCACCGGCGCCTCAAGACGAGGCGGGCACATGTACCAATTGGACAGTACCACGGCCCTCGGGGAACGAAACCGTGTCGACGTTCCCGATATCCGGTTGCTGTGGTGTTTGCGGAGTGATGTGGTTCTCCGGGCCACCCGCCCGCTCACCCATCCCGATCGGCGCCCCGGGGCGCGGAGGAGTCACTTTGTCGATACGCATCACCGTGCTGGCCGACCCCGACCGGTCCGGCGGGAGCCACCGTTCGGCCTGGCTCGCCTCCGACCCCGCGGGTCACCCCGTCGGCTCGGCGTTCCTGCGCCTCTTCACCCGCGAGGGCCAGGACCACCTCGCCGAACTGGAACTGAACGTCCACCCCGCGGAGCGCCGCAACGGCGTCGGCTCGCGGCTGCTCGACACGGTGGTCGCAGCCGCCCGCGAGGAGGGCCGGCGCAGCGTCATCGCGCAGGTCGAGGCCGGTTCGGCAGGGGATCATTTCCTGCGGGCCAAAGGACTGCGCAAGGTCCTGACCCTGACGTACGTCCGGCTCCCGCTGGCCGAGGCCGACACCGGGACCCTGCGCCGGACCGTCGGGCAGCCGCATCCGGGCTACCGGCTCATCTCCTGGGACGGCACCGTCCCGGACGAGCTCGCGCCGACGTTCGCCGCTTCTCGCCGGGCCATGGACGACATGCCCATGGACGACACCGACTTCGGCACGGTCGTCTGGGACGTGGACCGGGTCCGGTCCGCGGCGGCGGCCATCGCGGCACGCGGCGACCTGCTCCACACGGTCGCGGCGGTCGACGAGTCCGACTCCACCATCGTGGGCTTCACGGAACTCGTCGTCCCGGGCGACGGAAAGGGCGACGGCCAGCACTACGGCACCGGAGTCCTGCCCGAACACCGGGGGCACGGCCTCGGCCGGTGGATGAAAGCGCGGTCCATCCTCCGGGCCCGCGAACGCCACCCGGGCCTGGAAGGGCTGCTGACGGACACCGCCGACAGCAATACGCACATGCGGAGCATCAACGACGCGCTCGGCTACGAGCCGACACACAGGTCGGTCGAGTACCAGCTCGATCTGTAGGAGCTTGCCGTCCGGCGGATCGGGGGAGGCCCCGACCGCCGGACCGATGCCGGCGCCCGGGGCCCGTCGTTCGGATCAGGCCGTGCCCCGGAACGCGCCCAGGATCCGCTCGGCCGCCAACGTGGCTGTCAACTCGCCGTCCCGTACCCGCTGTTCCAGCCCCGGAGCGAGCGCACGCACCTCCGGATGGCCGCGCAGACTCTCCAGCAGCTCGTCCCGCACCATCGTCCACGTCCAGTCGACCTGCTGGTCACGCCGCTTCGCGGCGAGCCGCCCGGTCGATTCCAGCAGCGCGCGGTGCTGCTCCAGCCGCTCCCACAGGGTGTCGAGACCGGCCGACTCACGGGCGCTGCAGGTGAGCACCGGAGGCGTCCACGCCGCGTCCACCGGGTGCATCAGCCGCAGCGCACCCGCCAGTTCACGCGCCGCCGCGCGCGCGTCGCGCTCGTGCGGGCCGTCCGCCTTGTTGACCGCGATCGCGTCCGCCAGCTCCAGGACGCCCTTCTTGATGCCCTGGAGCTGATCGCCGGTCCGGGCCAGCGTCAATAGCAGAAACGTGTCGACCATATTGGCCACCGCCGTCTCGGACTGTCCGACGCCGACCGTCTCCACCAGCACCACGTCGTATCCCGCGGCCTCCATCACCACGATGGACTCCCGGGTCGCCTTGGCCACCCCGCCGAGCGTCCCGGCGGTGGGGGACGGGCGCACGAACGCCGCCGGATCCACCGCGAGCCGCTCCATCCTGGTCTTGTCGCCCAGGATGGAGCCGCCCGTACGACTGGAGGAGGGATCGACGGCCAGCACCGCGACCCGGTACCCGAGCCCGGTGAGCATCGTGCCCAGCGCGTCGATGAAGGTGGACTTCCCGACCCCCGGCACGCCGCTGATGCCGATCCGCCGGGCAGCGCCGGAGTGCGGCAGCAGCTCGCGCAGCAACTGCTGGGCCAGCGCCCGGTGATCGGGTCGGGTGGACTCGACGAGAGTGATGGCGCGCGCGATGTGCGCCCGCTTCCCGTCGAGCACCCCCTTCACATAGCTGTCGATGTCGATCTTCGGTGCCATCGGGTCAGCGGCTCACAGCTCGTGGCCGAGCGCGGCACCGAGCCGCGTCACCAGGTCGTACGCGGCATCCGGGATGACCGTGCCGGGCGGGAACACGGCCGTCGCGCCCGCCTCGTGCAGCGCCTCGATGTCCTGCGGCGGAATCACCCCGCCCACCACGATCATGATGTCGTCGCGCCCCTCGGCCGCCAGCTCCTCGCGGAGCGCCGGCACCAGCGTGAGGTGCCCTGCGGCCAGCGAGGAGACGCCCACGATGTGCACGTCCGCCTCCACCGCCTGCCGTGCCACCTCGGCCGGCGTCTGGAACAGCGGGCCGACGTCCACGTCGAAGCCCAGGTCGGCGAAGGCGGTCGAGATCACCTTCTGGCCGCGGTCGTGGCCGTCCTGGCCCATCTTGGCGACCAGGATGCGCGGACGGCGCCCCTCGGCCTCCTCGAACCTGTCCACCAGAGCCCGGGTCCGGTCCACGGAAGGGGATTCACCTGCCTCGTTGCGGTACACACCGGAGATCGTACGGATCTGGCCCGCATGCCTCCCGTACACCTTCTCCAGGGCGTCCGAGATCTCGCCCACGGTCGCCATCGCGCGCGCCGCGTCGACGGCGAGTGCCAGCAGATTGCCTTCGAGGCCGGGGCCGGGGTCCCGCTCGGCCGCCGTCGTGAGCGCGCGCAGCGCGGCCTGGCAGGCCGACTCGTCGCGCTCCTCGCGCAGCCGGCGCAGCTTCTCGATCTGCTGGGCGCGCACCGAGGAGTTGTCGACCTTGAGCACATCGATCTGCTCGTCGCTCTCCACCCGGTACTTGTTCACCCCGATCACCGGCTGGCGCCCGGAGTCGATCCGCGCCTGGGTGCGGGCCGCGGCCTCCTCCACCCGGAGTTTCGGGATGCCCGCATCGATGGCCTGCGCCATGCCGCCCGCCGCCTCGACCTCCTCGATGTGCTGCCAGGCCCGGCGCGCCAGGTCGTACGTCAGCTTCTCCACGTACGCGCTGCCGCCCCACGGGTCGATCACCCGGCAGGTGCCCGACTCCTGCTGGAGCAGCAGCTGGGTGTTCCGGGCGATCCGGGCGGAGAAGTCCGTCGGCAGGGCGAGCGCCTCGTCGAGCGCGTTGGTGTGCAGCGACTGGGTGTGCCCCTGTGTGGCGGCCATCGCCTCCACACAGGTCCGGGTGACGTTGTTGAACACGTCCTGCGCGGTCAGCGACCACCCCGAGGTCTGCGAATGGGTGCGCAGCGAAAGCGACTTGGCGTTCTTCGGCTCGAACTCCTTGACCAGCTTGGCCCAGAGCAGCCGGGCCGCCCGCAGCTTCGCGATCTCCATGAAGAAGTTCATGCCGATCGCCCAGAAGAACGACAGCCGCGGTGCGAACGCGTCCACGTCGAGACCGGCGTCCCGGCCGGCCCGCAGGTACTCCACTCCGTCCGCGAGGGTGTACGCCAGCTCCAGATCGGCCGTCGCACCCGCCTCCTGGATGTGATAGCCGGAGATGGAGATCGAGTTGTAGCGCGGCATCTTCTGCGAGGTGTACGCGAAGATGTCGGAGATGATCCGCATCGAGGGCTTCGGCGGATAGATGTAGGTGTTGCGGACCATGAACTCCTTCAGAATGTCGTTCTGAATGGTCCCGGCCAGCTTCTCGGGCCCGACGCCCTGTTCCTCCGCGGCCACGATGTACAGCGCGAGCACGGGGAGCACCGCGCCGTTCATCGTCATCGACACCGACATCCGGTCCAGCGGGATGCCGTCGAAGAGCTGCCGCATGTCGTAGATCGAGTCGATCGCCACGCCCGCCATGCCGACATCGCCGGTCACCCGCGGGTGGTCGCTGTCGTAGCCACGGTGGGTCGGCAGGTCGAAGGCGACGGAGAGGCCCTTCTGTCCGGCCGCGAGGTTGCGGCGGTAGAAGGCGTTGGACTCCTCGGCGGTGGAGAACCCGGCGTACTGCCGGATCGTCCAGGGCTGATTGACGTACATCGTCGGGTACGGGCCGCGCAGATACGGGGCGATGCCCGGATACGTACCGAGGAAGTCGAGCCCTTCGAGGTCGTGCCCGGTGTACAGCGGCTTGACCGCGATACCTTCCGGGGTCTCCCACAGCAGGTCGCCGTCGGAACTGCCGGAGGACTCCTTCACCGAGGTCCGCCACCGGTCCTCGGACACCTCGGCGGCGCCGCCCGTACCGAGCTCGATGCCGGAGAAGTCAGGGATACGCATTACGCCACATCCATACGGTCGAGGAGGGAGGAGAGGACGGCCACCACATCGGAGCCCGCGAAGACGTACTCGTCGACGCCGGCGTACTCGCCGGGCCGGCCGGCCAGGAACACCCGCCGCGCCCCCGCCGATCCCAGCGCCTCGGCGACCGCCCCGGCCTGCTCGGCGTAGAGCGCGTCGCTGGAGCAGAGGCACGCCACGGCGGCCCCGCTGGCCCTGAACGCGTCGGCGGCCGTGGTCGCGTCGACCGAGACCGGGTCGTGGACCGGTTCGATGCCGCCCGCCTGGAAGAGGTTGGCGGCGAACGACACCCGCGCGGTGTGGGCCGCGGCGGGGCCGAGCGCGGCGAGGAACACCCTCGGCCGCTGTCCGGTCACCTCGAGGTGCGCGTCCGACCGGGCGCGCAGCGCCTCGAACGCCTCGTCACGGCGGACCCTGGGCAGACCGCCCGATGCGGCCGGTCCGGCGGGGGCCGGCTCGCGCTCCACCGGTCGCTCCGCCAGCTGCGGGAACTCGCTGACCCCGGTGATCGGCTCCTTGCGGCGCGCCAGGTCCTTGCTGCGCGCCGCCCAGGTGGCCGCGAGACGCTCGCCGATCATCCCCGAGCGAAGGGCGGCGGCCTGGCCGCCGGACCGCTCGATCTCCTGGAAGAACGACCATGCGGCGTCGGCGAGTTCGGCAGTGAGCCGTTCCACGTACCAGGAGCCGCCGGCCGGGTCGATCACCCGGGCCAGGTGCGATTCCTCCAGCAGGATCGTCGACGTGTTGCGGGCGATGCGCCGGGCGAACGCGTCCGGCAGGCCCAGGGCGTGATCGAACGGCAGCACGGTGACGGAGTCGGCGCCGCCGACACCCGCCCCCAGACACGCCAGCGTCGTGCGCAGCATGTTCACCCAGGGATCGCGCCGCGTCATCATCACCGACGACGTCACCGCGTGCTGGCGCTGGGCGCCGGCGTCGGCGGCCCCGCACACCTCCGCCACCCGGGACCACAGCCGGCGCGCGGCCCGCAGTTTGGCGATGGTCAGGAACTGGTCGGCGGTCGCCGCGTACCGGAACTCCAGCTGCCCGCAGGCGTCTTCGACCGGGAGTCCGGCGTCCGTCAGCGCCCGCAGACAGGCGACACCGGTCGCCAGCGAAGCACCCAGTTCTTCAGCTGCGGAGCCGCCGGCCTCGTGGTACGGCAGTGCGTCGACGGTCAGCGTCCGCAGTCCGGGAAACTCCCGTACGCACCGCTGCGCCCAGTGGACCGCGGCCGACAGGTCGGGCTCGGCGCCGCTGCGGGCGGCCTGCCCGAACGGGTCCGCACCGAGGCTGCCGCGCACGCTCCGCGTGTCGACGCCCCGCTCCGCGCAGATCCGCAGCAACTCCGTCGCCGCGGCGTCGGTCTCGCCGCCGGCATCGAGCACCACGGGAGCCAGATCGAGGTAGACGCCGTCCAGGGCCGCCGCCAGCGCGGACACGGGAACACCTGCGGCACCGCCCACGGTCAGCCACAGCGAGGTGACGCCGTTCTCCAGATCGGCGAGCACCGCCTCGTTGAGGCGCGCGGGATCCGGGAGGGTGTGCCGCTGCCGTACGTCCCAGCCGCCCGCCGCGTTGCCCTCGGCCTGGCTGCCGCGGGTGAAGGGGGCGAAGCCCGGATATCCGGCATCGGGCGCGCTGTCGCGCGAGGTGTAGAGGGGGCGGGTGATGAGCCCGTCCTCCACCGTGGTGGACAGCGCTTCCTCGGCGGCCGAACCCGCAGCCTCCTTGCCCGACTTGCGCAGCACACCTTCGACGAGGTGTTGCCAGTGCTCATGGGCGGGGGCAGGGAATTCGGCGGCCAACGAAAGCCCGTCGGCAGGCAGGACCGTCATGCCCAGATGCTAGGTCAGGGGGCTTGAGGGCAGCATGGGTTCCGCTTGTGACCTTGCCCTCTCCGGAGCGCACTTGATCCTTCACCCACCGTCGCGTAGACGGCCCGGATCCGGCGCTTGGTGATTCCTCCAAGACGCCTGGCATTTGCTCCACAGATCACTCGGACGGATTGCAGCTGCAAGCCGGATTCGAATATCTTGTCGCACATGCAGTCCTACACAATCGGGCAGGCGGCGCGTCTGCTGGGGGTCAGCCCCGACACGGCCCGTCGTTGGGCGGACGCCGGAAGGGTCGCCACCCACCGCGACGAAAGCGGCCGCAGGCTCATCGACGGCCGTGACCTGGCCGCGTTCTCCATCGAGATCGGCCAGGGCGCGGGAGGCGAGGACGACCCCTCGTACACCTCGGCCCGCAACGCCTTCCCCGGCATCGTCACCGCGGTGAAACTCGGCGATGTCGCGGCCCAGGTCGAGATCCAGGCAGGCCCGCACCGGCTGGTGTCACTGCTCACGCGGGAGGCCGTCGAGGAACTGGGGCTGGAGGTCGGCATGCAGGCCACCGCCCGCGTGAAGTCCACCAGTGTGCACATCGATCGCGTCTGACCGCGCGTCACCCACGGCACGCATCAACTCCAAGGAGTCACGGGACCATGACGACCCCCCTCACCGGGCGCCGCACCGCCGCCGCGGTCATCACCGCCGCGCTGCTGCTCCCACTCGCCGCGTGCGGCAGCGGCGACGACAGCAAGAAGGAACCCGGCGGGAAGTCCGCGGATTCGTCCGGGGCCCGGCTGACGGTGCTGGCCGCGGCCTCGCTCACCGATGTGTTCAAGACCGCGGGCGCCGCGTACGAGAAGGGACACCCGGGTACGAAGGTGACGTTCTCCTTCGCCGGTTCCCAGGAACTCGCCGCCCAGGTGAAGCAGGGCGCGCCCGCCGACGCTCTCGTCACCGCGGACACCAAGACGATGGACGGGCTGAAGTCCGACACCGCGACGCCCACCGTTATCGCGAAGAACCGCCTCGTCATCGCCGTCCGGGAGGGCAACCCGGAGAAGATCGCGGGCCTGAAGGACCTGACGGACCCCGGGTTGAAGGTCGTCCTGGCGGCACCCGAGGTGCCCGTCGGCCGCTACAGCAAGCAGGTCCTCGACGCCCAGAAGCTCACCGTCGAGCCGGTCTCGCAGGAGCCCAACGTCCGCGCGGTCCTCAGCAAGGTCGAGCTCGGCGAGGCCGACGCGGGCATCGTCTACAAGACCGACGCCGCCACGGCCACCGACAAGGTCGACGCCGTCGACATCCCCGACGCACAGAACGCCGTGGCCTCCTACCCGGCGGCTACGCTGCGACAGTCCGAGAACGCCGAGGCGGCCACGGCGTTCGTGAAGTGGCTGAGCACCCCGCAGGCGCAGAAGATCCTGCAGTCGGCGGGCTTCCAGCAGCCGTAGGGCCTGTCCGGCCCTGATCCGCCGGGCACCCCAGGCCCGCGGTCCGGCCGACCGGGGTCCGGTCGGCGGGGGGAGCGGGAGCGACCCCAGTCCTGCCCGAACCGACCGATCGCGGGAACCTCCGATGAGAGCCCTCCGCAGCCGGGTGCCCGGCATGCGCACCCCCGTCGCCCTGGCGCTCCCCGCGCTGCTCGCCGTCGCGTTCCTGCTGATTCCGCTGATCGGCATTCTGGCCCGTACCTCCTGGGCCGACCTCGGGACCCATCTGACCAGCCCGGGAGTCACCCAGGCACTCAGACTGTCCCTGCTCGTCTCCTTCTGGGCACTGGGCCTCTCGCTGCTGCTCGGGGTGCCCCTGGCCTGGCTGCTGGCCCGGACCGACTTCCCCGGCAAGGCGCTCGTGCGCTCGCTGGTCCTACTCCCGATGGTGCTGCCGCCCACCGTCGGAGGCGTGGCACTCCTCCTCGGCTTCGGCCGCCGGGGACTGCTGGGGCCCTGGCTGGAGGACACCTTCGGGATCACACTGCCCTTCCATACCTCGGGCGCGGTGGTCGCGGCGACCTTCGTCGCGATGCCGTTCCTCGTCATCAGCCTCGAAGGCGCCCTGGCCGGACTGCGCCCCGCATACGAGGAGACCGCGGCCTCCCTCGGGGCCTCACCGGTCCGGGTGTTCTTCACCGTCACCCTCCCGATGGTCGCCCCCGGGCTTGCCGCCGGGGCCGCACTCACCTGGGCGCGGGCGCTCGGCGAGTTCGGTGCCACCATCACCTTCGCGGGAAATCTGCCGGGTACCACCCAGACGCTTCCCCTCCAGGTCTACCTGCTGCTCCAGGACTCCCCGGAGGCCGCCACCTCCGTCTCGCTGCTGCTGCTCGCCATCGCCATGGCCGTACTGATCACTCTGCGCGGGCGCTGGACCGGAGCGCCGCGCGACCGCGCACGCGGCTCGGAACCCCCGGCGGACGACGCGGCCGACACGGACACGGCAGCCCGGGCGGGCCATGAGATGCCCCCGGTCCCGCAGGAACGACGGTCGCTGCATGCCGAGGTCACCGGCTTCAACCGGCTGACCCTCGACGCGGCGCCCGGCACCACGATCGCCGTCGTCGGCCCCAACGGCGCGGGCAAGACGACCCTGCTGCGCGCACTCCTCGGCCTGACCCCGCGCGCCCGGGCCCGGCTGCGCCTCGGCGACACCGACGTCACCGCGCTGCCCCCGCACCGCCGCCAGGTCGCCTGGGTGCCGCAGGACGGTGCGCTCTTCCCGCATCTGAGCGCGCTGACGAACACCGCGTACGGGCTCCGCGCCCACGGCGTCGCCCGCGCCGAGGCCCGGCGCGAGGCGCAGCAGTGGCTCGACCGGCTGGGTGTCGGCCACCTCGCCCACCGCCGGCCCGCCCAGCTCTCCGGCGGCCAGGCCCAGCGCGTCGCCCTGGCCAGGGCGCTCGCCGCCCGCCCCTGGCTGCTGCTGCTCGACGAGCCGCTCGCCGCCCTCGACCAGACCACCCGCGCCCATGTCCGGCACACCCTGCGAACCCATCTCGCCGGGTTCGGCGGCGTCTGTCTGATCGTCACCCACGACCCCGTCGAAGCGGTTTCACTGGCCGACCGGGTGCTCGTGCTCGACGAGGGCCGCACCCTTCAGTACGCGCCACCGGCCGAGGTCACCCGGCATCCCCGCTCGCCCTGGGTCGCCCGGATGCTCGGCCGCAACGCCTGGCCCGGCACCGCCGCGCCCGACGGCACCCTGGCCCTCGCGGGCGGCGGCCGGCTGGTCGTCGCGGACGCGCTTGCCGAGGGGGCGGCCGCCCTCGCGATCATCGCGCCCGAAGCGGTCTCCGTGCACCACGACAGGCCCGGCGGAAGCCCCCGTAACGTCTGGCCCGGAACGGTGCGCGAGCTCACCGCCGTCGGCAGTCGGCTCCGGGTGGTGATCGTCTCCGACGAGGCGCCGGACCTGGTCGCCGAGATCACCCCCGAAGCGGCGACCGAGCTGGGTCTCGTCGAGGGGACTGCCGTATGGACGAGCGTCAAGGCGACCGAGGTCACTGTCGTCAGCCTCTGAGGGCGAAGATTCCGCGGGCTGTGCGGGTGAAGATTTCGCCGCCTGACCCGTCCCGCCTCTGCGAGAATCGCGGTGCCGGGAATTCAGGGGGCGTAGTACCGGCGCGTGCGCTGACCGGCGTTGCCCTTCGAGCGGGGTTTCGGAGAAAACACCGCTATTGGTGTGGTGTGCCCCTGACCTGGGTGTGGACGGTTGCGGTTTCACATTTCCTTTATCTCCGAAGATGCCCCCGATCGATGCCGCCCGGCGTTTTACTTTGTCGATTTCCCGGCTGCGTGCGACGTTTGATCCGGACAATTTGGTCCGGCCAAGCCGAATGAATTCGGATACGCGTCGGGAAAAGGGGAAGTTCATCGTGCAGACCGCCAGGGCCGTCCCGGCATCCACCGTCCTCAACCTGCGCGACCTGGGCGGTATCGCCCTGGGTCCGCACCACCGGGTCCGGGCGGGTGCCGTGCTGCGGTCCGGACAGCTCAGTGGGCTCGACGCGGCGCAGGACTCGCAGGTGGCCGCGCTCGGCATCCGTACCGTCGTCGATCTGCGGACCGCCGACGAGCGCGCCGCGGCACCCGACCGGCTGCCTCCCGGGGCGCGGCTGTTCGTCGCCGACGTGCTCGGGGACAATCCGGGTGTGGCGCCTGCCCGGCTGCGCGCACTGCTCGCCGACCCCGTCGCCGCGGAGCAGATGCTGGGAGGCGGGAAGGCGGAGGGGCTGTTCGCGGAGACCTACCGGCAGATGGTGCTCTCGCCGGGTGCGTCCGCCGCCTACCGGGCCTTCGTCGAGACGGTCGCCGACGACCGTGCCCGCCCGGTGCTCTTCCACTGCACGGCGGGCAAGGACCGTACCGGCTGGGCCACCGCTCTCCTCCTGATGATGGCCGGCGCGTCACGCGATGTCGTGCGTGCCGAGTTCCTTGCGGTGAACCCGGTGGTACGGGTCGCCTTCGCGCCCTATGTGCAGGACTTCCTCGACGTGGGCGGTGATCCGGATATCGCGTCCGCGATCATCGAGGTCCGCCCCCGCTATCTCGATACGGCGCTGGACGCCATGGACGAGAGGTGGGGCGGACTCGAGGGATATGTACGCAACGGCCTGCGCATTCCCGAAGCCGCGGTGGAACGGCTGCGCGACGGACTGGTGGTGCCCGCCTGAGTGGTGGTCCCGGGTTGACTTGATACCCCCAGGGGGTATCTTGAGAGGCGTCGGGAAGCGCTGCCTCCCGGTCGACCCGATGGAGGGAACCGTCATGAACAACGCACTGAGGATCACCGCCTTCGCCGCCGCGCTCGCCGCGACCTTCGGAACCGCGTACGGAGTGGGCAGGGGCGTCGACCCGCTGGTGGCCGCGGAGGACCGCCCCGCAGGGCAGCACGGCGGCCACGACGGGGGAGAGGAGGGCGCGGCGGAGGCAGCGGCGGACCAGGTGCCCGGCGGGCTGCAGATCTCCGACGGCGGCTACACGCTGGCCCTGGAAACACCGACGGTCCGGGCCGGGGCCCGGACCGAGATCCGGTTCGCAGTCAAGGACGACAGTGGGCGCAAGGTCACGGCCTATCGACGCGAGCACGGCAAGGAGTTGCACTTCATCCTGGCCTCCACCGACCTCACCCAGTACCGGCATCTGCACCCCGTCCGTGCGGCCGACGGCACCTGGTCGACCCCCGTCGACCTTCCCGAAGCCGGTGGCTACCGGGTGTTCGCCGACTTCACCCCGGCGGCCGCGGGTGCCGAGAACCTCACGCTGGGCGCGGATCTGGCCGTCTCCGGCGCCTACCACCCCGCCGCTCTCCCGGCCCCGGGCGCCGTCGCCGAGGTCGATGGCTACCGCGTCACGCTCGGCGGCGAACTCCGGGCCGGGCAGGCCGGCGAACTGAGGCCGTCCATCAGCAGGAACGGCCGTCCCGTCACCGATCTGCAGCCCTACCTCGGTGCGTACGGGCACCTGGTCGCCCTGCGCTCGGGCGACCTGGCCTATCTGCACGTCCACCCGAACGAGGGCGGTCCGGGTCCGGTGGTGTCCTTTACCGCCACGGCGCCCAGCGCGGGAGCGTACCGGCTCTTCCTCGACTTCAAGCACGAGGGAAAGGTGCGCACCGCGGCGTTCACCGTCCGGGTGGCGGAACCGGGGAACGGCGGCGACAGCGACGGACACCGGGAGAGCGGGGCCGAGGCGCCCGCGGGGCACGCGCACTGACGCGGGCGCGGGCGGTCCGGTCCCGAAGTGGCGTCGCACTGAAGCGCGTTGCGATGCGGGGACGTGGGTGCACCGGGGGCTCCCTCGGCCCCCTGGGTATGGTGAAAGGACCGGATTTCGAATCCTCCGAGAGGGGCGTACGTTGACCGAGCGCAAGCCTGCGGGCGTCAGCTTCGAATCATGGGTCGACAAGCAGATCCGGGAGTCCGAGCAGCGCGGCGACTTCTCGCAGTTGCCGGGATTCGGCAAGCCGCTCGAAAGTCTTGAGGCTCCCTACGACGAGAACTGGTGGATCAAGCAGAAGATGCAGCGCGAGGGGGTGTCGGTGCTCCCGCCGGCGCTGGCCCTGCGCAAACAGGCGGAGGATGTGGCCGAGGCCGTGTCCGGGGCGCGGACGGAGGCCGAGGTGCGGCGCATGCTGGCCGAGGTCAACGAGAAGATCCTGGCGGCCATCAGGCGGCCGCCGCCGGGACCGCCGCTGAACCTCAAGCCGTTCGACATCGACGCCGTGGTCGATGAGTGGCGCGCGGCGCGCGATCAGTCGTAGCCCCAGGGCCCGCGGTGGGTGCCCCGCAGCCGGATGCGTAATACTCCATCCATGACATCGAGCATTACGCACCGGGGTGGCGAGGTGCGACGGGAGACCGTACGCGTCAGGCGGGCCACTGCACGGGACGCGAAGCGGCTCACCCGGCTGGTCAGGACGTCCCGCGCCTACGAGGGGCAGTACGCCGCCATGGTCGCCGGATACCGGGTGGGTCCCGACTACATCGAGACCCATCGGGTCTTCGCGGCCGTGGAGCCCGGCACCGACCGGCTGCTCGGCTTCTACTCGCTCGTTCTCGCGCCGCCGGAACTCGACCTCATGTTCGTCGCCGACGACGCGCAGGGGCTCGGCATCGGGCGGCTCCTCATCGGACATCTGCGCGACGAGGCGGAGCGCGTCGGCCTCACCGGCGTCCGTATCGTCTCGCACCCCCCTGCCGAGGGTTTCTACCGGAGTGTGGGTGCCCGGCGGACCGGCACCGTGGCGGCCAACCCGCCCGCGGTGATGTGGGACCGGCCCGAGCTGCTGCTGCCGATCGACTGACCCGAAACGGAAGGGTCCGGCCGGAACCCGTGCCCGAGTCCCGGCCGAACCCCCGTGTTCAGAACGGTGTGTTACGAGGTGAAGCCCCCGTACGGGCGCGTGATGATCTCCATGGCGTGACCGGCGGGATCGAGGAAGTACACGCCTCGGCCGCCGTCGTTGTGGTTGATCTCGCCCGGATGTTTCTGGTGCGGATCCGCGTAGTACGTGATCCCGAGCTCCTTGATCCGGGCGTACGCCGTGTCGAACTCCGCCTCCGAGACGAGGAAGGCGTAGTGCTGCATGACGATCGAGGATTCGGGAATGGTCGCGAAGTCCAGTGTGACCCCGTTCGCGGTTTCGACCGCGATGAACGGGCCCCATTCCGCGCCGACTTCCAGCCCCAGAATGTCCGCCAGGAACTCGGCGGACTCCCGGTTGTCCCGGGCGTGAACGATGGTGTGATTCAACTCGACTGACACTGTGGAATGCCTCCAACAGGCATCTCACGGGCGCCTCCACGCCTCACCCAGCCGGTGACCGACGCGCGATGCCGTACTTAGAATCCTAGGCGAGGTCGAACTGATCGTCGAAGTCGGGCGAACAGATCCGGCCACCGCCCGTCCCAGATGACCGGTTACGGTGGGGGAGGAGGGGAACGCGACGTACTCCGGGTATTCGGACGGAGGCTCCCGGTGACCTCGACAGCACGTCTTTCCGACAGTCAGGGCCGCGACGACGGCCGCGACGAGACCCCCGATGAACGGGCGGACCGGCGGTGGACCGATCTGCTCCAGGAACTGCGCGTGGCCCAGACCGGCGTCCAGATCCTGTTCGGCTTCCTGCTCGCCGTCGTCTTCCAGCCCCGCTTCTCCGAGCTCTCGGACACCGACCGCACCATCTACGTGGTCACCGTGATGCTGGGATCGGCCACCGCCGCCGCCCTGATCGGGCCCGTTTCGTACCACCGGCTGCTCACCGGGCGGCGGCTCAAGCCACAGACGGTCACCTGGGCGTCACGCATGACCGTGCTCGGACTCGTCCTGCTGTTCTGCACCATGTGCTCCGCCCTGCTGCTCATCCTGCGGGTGGCCCTGCACAACTCCGTCGCCCTGTGGCTGGTCGGCGGCATGGCGCTCTGGTTCCTGATCTGCTGGTTCGTCTTCCCGGCCTGGGCGCTGGCCCGCACCTCGTCCATGCGCGAGAATTTGACCGCGCCCCGGCGGAACGGCCCGGTCAGCCGGAATCGCCTGCCGAGATCCCCCGGACGTCCGTGACCGTGAAGAGGCCGCCGTCCGGGTCCAGCAGGGTCGCCTCCGTGCCCTGCGTCAGCGGCCGCTGCTCGACCAGGCTGCCGCCGTACTCCCGCGCCGCCGCGACCGTGGCCGCCACATCGGTGACGGGGAAGTACACCTGCCAGTGCGGGCGGACCAGCGGATCGGGCGCCGCCTCCACCGCGCCGGAGCCGATCCGCACGAGCCGGCGCCCGTCGCAGTCGACGATGACCTCGTCCTTCTCGTACGACACCTCGCAGCACCCCGGCCGCCCGCTCGCCCAGTCGAGCACCTGGCCGTAGAAGATCGCGGCATCGAAGGCGTTCCTGGTGTGCAGACGCAGCCAGGCGTGCGAATGGTCGTCGGGCGTGGGAGGCGAGGTCGCGGGCTCGGTCCGTTCCCAGATGCCGAACACCGCACCGTCCCGGTCCGCCGCGAGAGCCCCGCGCCCCTTGCCGAGTGCCAGTGGCCCCACCGCGACCGTGCCGCTGCGCTCACGGATGCGCGAGGCGGCCGCGTCGGCGTCGGCGACGGCGAAGTAGGGCGTCCAGGCCACGGCCACCCGGTAGGCGGTCGCCACAGCGCCGATGCCGGCGACCGGTACGTCGCCCCGGCGTGCGACCGAGAACTCCTGCCCCAGCTTGCCCGGGCGGAAGTTCCACCCCAGCACGGCGCCGTAGAACTCCTGCGCCGATCCCAGGTCGCGGGTCATGAGGTTGACCCAGCAGGGCGCTGCGGGTCCGGTCAGCGGCGCCGGTGTCGACGCCTTCCCCGGGTGGCTTCCGGTCATGGTCCTACTGCCTTCATCGGTTCCGAGGTCTGGGCACGCCCGTGGCCGTCGGGCCCCACCAGCCTCACCGGGGGCGGCCGCGCCCGCAACACGCGATGCCCCCACCGCGGACCGATGCCGGGAAGTCCGCGGGGTCAGTCGCGCTGCTCGTCGGTCTCGCGGCGGATGGGTTCGTTCCCGTGGTCACCGAGTTCGTACGGCGAAAGGCCCCGGCGGTCGGGCGGGAAGTGGTCGTCGCCGTGCACATCGCGTTCCTCGATGTGGTTGCGGTGGTCCGGCCGCGGGGGCTGCTCGTCGGGTCTGGGTGGTGGCAGCTCCTCGGCCCGGCGCCGCATCCCGAGCCAGACCGCGCCGATCAGCACGGCCACCAGAGCCACTCCGACAATGCCCATCACCGACCCGGTGGCGCCCCGGCCGTCGGCGAAGGTGAGGGCCAGCGAACTCAGGTCTGCGTTCGAAACGTCCATGCTTGCCGGATACCCCGAGGCGGAGCCCTCACTCAGTAATTCACATGAATTCATGTTTTAAGTGGATATGACCTAAAAGGTGTTTCACTCCGAGGGGCACGATCCGTTCGGATTCCGGTGGTCTCGTGTCGCCGTCGCCCTGCCACGGGGTGAGCCTGGAGACATCCCCGAATCGCCCCAGGGGCACGGAGCGGAAGGAACCGCGGTGAACACCATCAAGGAGAAGCAGGCGGAGGGGAGCGGGTACGGCCAGGAGGTCTCGGTCGTCATCAGCGGGTGCGAGAAGGCCGACGCGCGGATGGTCTTCGACGTGCTGCGGGCCGCGTTCACCACTGACCGGGCCTCGGTCGACGTGCCGCAGAACCTCGCCGGGAAGCGCCCCACCGCATGGGTGGTGACCGTCGACGTCACCGAGGCGCGAGTCGTCTCGGGACCGGTCGCGCTCGGCGCGCCCGTGAGCGTCGATGTGCAGGGCGGTTACTGGGCGGTGGAGCGGCTCCGGCAGAGCCTGGCGCATGCCTTCGACGTGAAGGTCGTCGGGACCGTCTCCGGTGACCAGGAGGAAGAGGTGCGGCTGCGTCTGGCGAGCCGGTAGACCGATGGGCCGACCGGCCGACGGGTCACCGCCCGGCGGCGGAGCAATGAAGCGGGAAGCCGTTTCATGTCTGGTAGAAAGCGGACAAAAGGCCACCTCTGAAAGGTGCGAGTGCGTGGACCCCTCTCGCGGGCGGGACGACGGTACGCAACAGCCGGGAGCAACCGGCGACCGTTCCACCCTGACACTGCAGATCAATGGAACCGAGCGGACGCTCACGCTCGATCACCGCACCACCGTCCTGGACGCCCTGCGCGAGCACCTCGGCCTCACCGGTGCGAAGAAGGGCTGCGACCACGGACAGTGCGGGGCGTGCACCGTCATCGTCGACGGCCGGCGCGCCAACAGCTGCCTGCTGCTCGCCGTCGCCCACGACGGCGCCGCCATCACCACCGTCGAGGGCCTCGCCGACGGCGACCGGCTCCACCCCCTCCAGGAAGCCTTCCTGGACCGCGACGCCCTGCAGTGCGGTTACTGCACCCCCGGCCAGATCTGCTCGGCCGTCGGCATGCTCGGCGAGGCGGCGGACGGCTTCCCGTCCCATGTCACCGCCCGCAGGGCGCCCGTATCGGCCCCGGCACCGCTCGACGCGGACGAGATCCGCGAGCGGATGAGCGGCAACCTGTGCCGCTGCGGCGCCTACCCCCGCATCGTCGAGGCGATCGAGGACGTGACGCCGTGAAGCCCTTCGCCTACCTCCGCGCCAGGTCCACCGAGGAAGCGGTCCAGGAGAGCGCAGCCCACCCCGGAGCCGTGTTCCTCGGCGGCGGCACCAACCTCGTCGACCTGATGAAGCTCGGTGTCGAAGCCCCGGACCGGCTCATCGACATCAGCCGGCTGCCGCTGGACCACGTGACCGAGACCGCGGACGGCGGCCTTCGGATCGGCGCGACCGTGCGCAACAGCGACCTGGCCGCCCATCCCGTCGTACGCACCCACTACCCCGTCCTGTCCCAGGCGCTGCTGTCCGGCGCCTCCGGGCAACTGCGCAACACCGCCACGACCGGTGGCAACCTGCTGCAGCGCACCCGTTGCCCGTACTTCCAGGACACCTCCAAGCCGTGCAACAAGCGGGAACCCGGCACCGGCTGCCCCGCCCTCGACAGCGCCCAGCGCGATCTCGCCGTGCTCGGTCACTCCACGTACTGCGTCGCCACCCACCCGTCCGACATGGCCGTCGCCCTTTCCGCCCTCGACGCCACCGTCCACCTGCACGGACCGGACGGCGGGCGGACCCTGCCCGCCACCGGATTCCACCGCCTGCCGGGCGACACCCCCGACCGGGACACCGAGATCCGGCCGGGCGAACTCATCACCGAGGTGGTCCTGCCACCGCGCCCGGACGGCGCCGCATCCCTCTATCGCAAGGCCCGCGACCGCGCCTCCTTCGCCTTCGCCCTCGCGTCCGTCGCCGCCGTACTGAGCGTCCGCGACGGCCGGATCGAGCATGCCGCGCTGGCCTTCGGCGGGCTCGCCCACCGGCCCTGGCGCGCACAGGCCGCCGAGGACGTGCTCCGGGGCGCACCGGCCACCGAGGAGACCTTCGCGCGGGCCGTGGACGCAGAACTCGCCGCGGCCCGCCCGCTGCGCGACAACGCCTTCAAGGTGGGCCTCGCCCGCAACCTGGCCGTCGACGCGCTCGCCGAACTCGCCGCCGACAGCTGAGCAACCCGCCCCGGCGCCGCCCCGCCGACAGCTGAGCAACCGCACCAACGCCGACCCCGCCGTGAGGACCCCGTCATGAGCCAGGCCCCGCCACCACTGGGCACCCCCGTCGTCCGCCGCGAGGGCCGGGACAAGGTCACGGGCACCGCCCGCTACGCCGCCGAGCACACCCCGCCGGGGTGTCTGTACGGCCGGCCCGTCCCCGCCACGATCGCCCGCGGCCGCGTCGATGCCGTCCACGCGGACGAGGCACTGGCCCTGCCGGGTGTGCACGCCGTACTCACCCACAGCAACGCCCCCCGGCTGAAGGAACCCGACGACCCGATCCTCGCCGTCCTCCAGAACGACCGGGTCCCGCACCGGGGCTGGCCCGTCGCACTCGTGGTGGCCGACACCCCGGAGCGTGCCCGCGCGGGGGCCGAGGCACTGCGGATCACGTACGAGACCGACGGGCACGACGTCCTGCTGACCGAGGACCACCCCGGCCTGTACACCCCGGAGACGGTCAACGGCGGCTACCCCGCCGTCCGCGAACGCGGCGACACCGACCGGGCCCTCGCCATCGCCCCCGTACAGGTCGACGCCACCTACACCATCGGCGCCCTGCACAACCACCCCATGGAGCCGCACGCCACGACGGCGCAGTGGGACGACGACGGACATCTGACCGTCCACGACTCCAGCCAGGGCTCCACCGCGGTCCGCGACAGCCTCGCCACCGCCTTCGGGCTCCGGCCGCAGCAGATCACCGCGGTCTCCGAGCACGTCGGCGGCGGCTTCGGGTCCAAGGGCACCCCACGCCCGCAGACCGTCCTGGCCGCCATGGCCGCGCGCCACACCGGGCGCCCCGTCAAGATGGCGCTGCCCCGCCGTCAGATGGCCTCCGTGGTCGGCCATCGCGCTCCCACCATCCAGCACGTCCGGCTCGGCGCCGAACTCGACGGCACCCTCACCGCCGTCGACCACGAGGTCATCACCCAGACCTCCACCGTCAAGGAGTTCGTGGAGCAGGCGGCCGTACCGACCCGGATCATGTACGGCTCCGCCACCAGCCGCACCACCCACCGGGTAGTCGCTCTGGACGTGCCGAGCCCCTCCTGGATGCGCGCACCGGGCGAAGCCCCGGGCATGTACGCACTCGAATCCGCCATGGACGAACTCGCTTCGGCCCTCGGCATGGACCCCGTCGAACTGCGCATCCTCAACGACCCGGCGAACGAACCGGACTCCGGACGCGCGTTCAGCAGCCGCGGCCTGGCCGCCTGCCTGGAGAAGGGCGCCGCACGGTTCGGCTGGTACGACCGCGACCCGCGCCCCGCGGCCCGTGAGGAGGGACCGCTGCTGCTCGGCACGGGCGTCGCCGCCGCCACCTACCCCGTGTACATCGCCGCCTCCAGTGCCTCGGCGCACGCGGCCCCCGACGGCTCGTACCGCATCCGGGTCAACGCCACCGACATCGGCACCGGCGCCCGCACCGTGCTCGCACAGATCGCCGCCGACGTCCTGGGCACCCCCGTGGAGAACGTCCGGATCGACATCGGCAACAGCGACCTGCCCGACGCCCCACTGGCCGGCGGATCGTCGGGCACGGCCTCCTGGGGCTGGTCCGTGCACAAGGCGTGCACCCTGCTGCTGCGGCAGTTGCGCGAGCGCACCGGCCCGGTTCCCGCCGACGGGCTCACCGTCACCGCCGACACCCAGCAGGAGACCGCCGGGCAATCCCCGTACGCACGCCATGCGTTCGGGGCACACTTCGCCGAAGTCGCCGTGCACGCACGGACCGGAGAGGTCCGACTGCGCCGGATGCTCGGCGTCTTCGCCGCCGGACGCATCCTCAACTCCCGTACCGCACGCTCCCAGTTCATCGGCGGCATGACCATGGGGATCGGCATGGCGCTGACCGAGGCCTCCACCATGGACCGCGTCTTCGGCGACTTCACCGAGAGCGATCTCGCCTCCTACCATGTGCCGGCCTGCGCCGACGTGCGGGAGATCGAGGCGCACTGGATCGACGAGGAGGATCCGCATCTCAACCCGATGGGCAGCAAGGGCATCGGCGAGATCGGCATCGTCGGCGCGGCGGCGGCCATCGGCAACGCCGTCCGGCACGCCACCGGTATCAGGTTGCGCACCCTCCCGCTCACCCCGGACGCGCTGCTGCCGTACCTCCTGTGACCGTCTCCTGTGCCCCGGGCGGACGTCCATACGTGTTGCGCGACCGGTTCTGCCGGGTCACCCTGTGGAGTGACCCATAAGAGTCATCTGCTCACTCTTCGTGTTCGGGGGTCGTTGTTCAACGGGGCGAAGTTCAGTGGGCCTCGATGTGAGGAGCCTCGACGATGACCGTTCCACTCGACCGGCACTATCTGGTCGAATTCCAGGTTTCGGCAGAGCGTGTGACCCAGCTGCGACGAATAATCGCCGCGCACCTCCGCCACTGGAATCTCGAACTCCATATCCGGCCGGTGTGCCGGGGTGTGGAGGAGCTGCTGACCAATGTCCACCGGCATGTCGGTGAGGACAACCACTGCGTCGTCGAACTCCGCTGGTCCGGGCGGCATCTCACGGTCTCCGTCGCCGACAACGGCTCCGAGATGCCGCGGCTGCTCAGCAACGGCGGCGGTGGCCTGAGCCGTGTCATGGCCCTGAGTGACAGCTGGGGCACCTGCCGTACGGCCGAGGGCAAGGTCGTCTGGTTCACCCGGTACGCCGAGGAGCCGTACAGCGTGGATCTGGACCCGCTCACGCCGCTGCCTGGTGTGCGCGAGTTCCGACGCCCGCCCGTCGCGGTCGCCGCCCCCGTCGTCGAGCCCGTGACGGCATCCGACCCCGCTCTCGTCTGAGACGGCCCCACCGGGACCGGTACCGCCGCCGTCCGTACCCGCTGAACGCTTCCCCCTCCCGGCGCGGACGACGTGCACACGCACGCACGGACCGCGCCGGTCGGGTGTCCGCCCGGCGGGGCCCGCGTTGCGGCGCGGCGTACGGCACGGCACGGTCGAAGAACCGAGCAAGGAGGACACGGCCATGCCCATCGCGACGGTCAATCCCGCGAACGGCGAAACCCTCAGAACATTCGACGCGCTCGACGAGGCGGGGATCGAGCAGCGGCTCGACGCCGCCGACACCGCGTTCAAGCGGTACCGGACCACCGGATTCACCGAACGGGCCCGGCTGCTGAACCAGGCCGCCGGGCTGCTCGACGAGGACCAGCAGGACATCGCGCGCACCATGACCACCGAAATGGGCAAACCCGTCAAGGCGGCCCGCGCGGAGGCCGCCAAATGCGCCAAGGCGATGCGCTGGTACGCGGCCCGGGCGGAGGAACTCCTCGCGGACGAGCACCCGTCCCCGGCCGATGTGCAGGACTCCGGCGCCTCCCGGGCCTACGTCCACTACCGGCCGCTCGGTGCCGTGCTCGCCGTGATGCCGTGGAACTTCCCGCTCTGGCAGGTCGTACGGTTCGCCGCCCCGGCCCTCATGGCGGGGAACGTCGGCCTGCTCAAGCACGCCTCCAACGTCCCGCAGACGGCAATGTACCTGGAGGGCCTGTTCCGCCGGGCCGGATTCCCGGCGGGGTGCTTCCAGAGCCTGCTGGTGGGATCGGGGGCGGTCGAGGCGATCCTGCGGGACCGCCGGGTCGCCGCGGCCACCCTCACCGGCAGCGAACCGGCCGGTCGCTCGGTCGCTTCGATCGCCGGCGACGAGGTGAAGCACTCCGTCCTGGAGCTGGGCGGCAGCGACCCGTATCTCGTCATGCCGTCGGCGGACGTCGCGAGGGCCGCCCGCACCGCCGTGACCGCGCGGGTGCAGAACAACGGGCAGTCCTGCATCGCCGCCAAACGGTTCATCGTGCACACGGAGGTGTACGAGGAGTTCGCCGAGCGGTTCACCGTGGGCATGAGCAATCTGGCGGTCGGTGACCCGATGCAGGAATCCACCGACGTCGGGCCGCTCGCCAGCGAACAGGGCCGCACCGACCTGGAGGAGCTGGTGGACGACGCGGTACGGCAGGGCGCGAGAGCGCTGTGCGGAGGCGGCAGGCCCGAGGGTCTGGCCCCGGAACTGGAGCGTGGCTGGTTCTACGCCCCCACGGTCCTCACCGGGATCACCCCCGCCATGCGCATCCACCGCGAGGAGACCTTCGGCCCCGTCGCCTCCCTCTACCGCGTCGACAGTCTCGACGAAGCCGTGGCGCTCGCCAACGACAGCCCGTTCGGCCTCAGCTCCAACGTATGGACCCGCGACGCGGACGAGGCGCGTCGCTGCGTACGTGACCTGGAGGCCGGTGGCGTCTTCTTCAACGGGATGACGGCGTCCCATCCCGCGCTGCCCTTCGGCGGCGTCAAGCGCTCCGGCTACGGACGTGAACTCGCCGGGCAGGGCATCCGCGCGTTCTGCAACGCGACCACGGTCTGGTACGGCCCCGAGCCCGTCGGCGCCACCTCCTAGGTGTACTGACCACGAGCGCCTCTCGTCTGGAGACACGCATGAGCAACGCCCCCGGCCCGACAGCCCCGTCCGGCCCGACAGCCCCGTCCGGCCCGTCCGGCCCGTCCGGCCCTTCCGACGAGGAGATCGCGGCACTCGACGCGCACTGGCGGGCCGCCAACTACCTGGCCGTCGGCCAGATCTATCTGATGGACAACCCGCTCCTGACCCGGCCGCTCGTCCGGGAGGACATCAAGCCGCGCCTGCTCGGCCACTGGGGCACCTCACCCGGACTGAACCTGGTCCACACCCACCTCAACCGTGTCATCAAGTCCCGCGGCGTCCAGGGCCTCTGCGTCTGGGGCCCCGGCCACGGCGGACCCGCCGTCCTCGCCAACTCCTGGCTGGAGGGCAGCTACTCGGAGACGTACCCCGACGTCGGCCGCGACGCCGACGGCATGGGCCTGCTGTTCAAGCAGTTCTCCTTCCCCGGCGGAGTGCCCAGCCACGTGGCACCGGAGACACCCGGCTCCATCCACGAGGGCGGCGAACTCGGCTATGCCCTCACCCACGCCTACGGGGCCGCCCTCGACCACCCCGACCTGCTCGTCACCTGCGTCATCGGCGACGGTGAGGCCGAGACCGGACCGCTCGCCGCGTCCTGGCACTCCAACAAGTTCCTCGACCCGGTGCACGACGGAGCCGTCCTGCCGGTCCTCCACCTCAACGGCTACAAGATCGCCAACCCGACCGTGCTCGCCCGCCTTCCCGAGACGGAGCTCGACGCCCTGCTGCGCGGCTACGGACACGACCCCCTCTACGTCGGCGGCGACGACCCGATCAGCGTCCACCGGGCGATGGCCGCCGCGATGGACCGCGCCGTCGACCGGATCCGGGAACTCCAGGCCGCCGCCCGCACCGGCGGCGACACCGACCGCCCGCACTGGCCGATGATCGTGCTGCGCACCCCCAAGGGCTGGACCGGCCCGGTCGAGGTCGACGGGGTGCCCGTCGAGGGCACCTGGCGCGCCCATCAGGTCCCGCTGCCCGGGGTCCGGGACAGCGAGGATCATCTGCGGCAGCTGGAGGCGTGGATGCGCTCCTACCGGCCCGAGGAGCTCTTCGACGCGTCGGGGCGGCCCGGCCCCCAGGTGCTCGCCTGTGTGCCCGAGGGCGACGCCCGGCTCGGCTCGACCCCGTACGCCAACGGCGGTCTGCTCCTGCGTGAGCTGCCGATCCCGCCGCTGGACGACCACGCCGTCGAGGTCGACAAGCCCGGCACCGTGCTGCACGAGCCGACCCGGGTGCTCGGCGGTCTGCTGGAGGCCGTCATGGCCGCCACCGCCGAACGCCGCGACTTCCGCGTCGTGGGCCCCGACGAAACCGCCTCGAACCGGCTCGACGCCCTCTACGGCGCCACCGCCAAGGCATGGCAGGAACGGACGCTGCCGACCGACGAGCACCTCGCCCGCGACGGACGCGTCATGGAGGTGCTCTCCGAGCATCTGTGCCAGGGCTGGCTGGAGGGATATCTCCTCACCGGCCGGCACGGTCTCTTCTCCTGCTACGAGGCGTTCGCCCACATCGTCGACTCGATGGTCAACCAGCACATCAAATGGCTCAGGACCGCCCGCCGGCTGGCCTGGCGCCGTCCCATCGCCTCGCTCAACTACCTGCTCACCTCGCACGTCTGGCGCCAGGACCACAACGGGTTCTCCCACCAGGACCCGGGCTTCGTCGACCACATCCTCAACAAGAGCCCCGAGGTCGTACGGGTCTACCTGCCACCGGACGCCAACACCCTGCTCTCCGTCGCCGACCACGCGCTGCGCAGCCGCGACTACGTCAATGTGATCGTGGCCGGCAAGCAGCCGTCCTTCGACTGGCTCACCCTCGACCAGGCCCGCGCGCACTGCGCCCGCGGCGCGGGCGTGTGGGAATGGGCGGGTACGGAGGACGGCAGCCGCGAACCCGACGTGGTGCTGGCCTGCGCCGGCGACGTGCCCACCCTGGAGACACTGGCCGCCGCCGACCTGTTGCGCAGGCACCTGCCGGAACTGGCGGTACGGGTGGTCAACGTGGTCGACATGGCACGGCTGCTGCCCCGCGAGGAGCACCCGCACGGCATGCCGGACTCCGAGTACGACGCGGTGTTCACCAGGAACACCCCCGTGATCTTCGCCTACCACGGCTATCCGTGGCTGATCCACCGGCTCGCCTACCGGCGCGCGGGTCATGCGCAGCTGCATGTGCGGGGCTACAAGGAGGAGGGCACCACCACAACGCCCTTCGACATGGTGGTCCGCAACGACCTGGACCGCTACCGGCTGGTCATGGACGTCATCGACCGGGTGCCCGGCCTCGGCGTCCGCGCAGTGGCGGTGCGCCAGGCGATGGCGGATGTCCGCACCCGCCATCACGCCTGGATCCGTGAACACGGCACGGACCTGCCCGAGGTGGCCGACTGGACCTGGAACGGCTGACTCCGCCCCGGCTGCCACGACGTCGGCTCAGCGGCCGACCGCCCGTGCCAGCTCGGCCTTCGTCATGTGCGACCGTCCGTGGATGTTCTTCCTCTTCGCCTCTTCGTAGAGCTGGTCGCGGGTCGGCCCTTCCGCTCCGCTGTGGGAGCGCAGACCGCCGCGCCGCGAGGACGACATGTCCTCGATGGAGGTACGGCTCGCCGTCCTCGATTCCCCGGCGCGGGCGCGTGCCTTGTTGACCGTACGGGCTGCGATCTCCTCGGCCCGTTCCTCGCTGACCCCGCGCTCCTGCGCGCTCTCCTTGATGTGTTCGTACTGCCGTTCCCGTTTGGCGTTGGATCCGCGTGGCATGGTGCGGTCACTCCTCTCCCTGGGATCAGCCCGGGGCCCGGCCCGGGATTCGATCGGGGGCCTCTCCAGTGTCCCAGCGGCCCCCCGGGCCCGCATGCCTGCCGTCGATTCATTCCTTTCACTCCTAATATGAGCGAGTTCTCGTCCTGCGGGCGAGCTCTTGTCCTGGGCCCAGGGAGGTACGAGCGATGTCCACGCTCACCGTGTGGAAGGTCCGGTGAGCGCCGCCGCCGAGGCCGTCACCGACGCCCTGCGTGAACTGCACACACGGTTCACCGGACTGCGGGACGGTCAACTCGCCGACTACATCCCGCAATTGGCGCGGACCGAGCCGGATGCGTTCGGGCTGGCGCTGATCAGCATGGACGGCCACCGCTACAGCGCGGGTGACGCCGACGCCCCATTCACCATGCAGTCCGTGTCGAAACCGTTCGTCTACGCGCTCGCCCTGTCCGTCCTCGGGCTCGACGAGGTGTGCCGCTGGGTCAATGCCGAGCCCAGCGGGGAGGCGTACAACGCCATCAGCCTGGAACCGGACACCGGCCGGCCCGACAACGCCATGGTCAACGCGGGGGCCATCATCACCACCGCGCTGATCCCCGACACCCCCGACGCCCCGAGGTTCGACCGCATCCTCGACTGCCTGAGCCGGTTCGCCGGCCGACGGCTGGACGTGGACGAGCAGGTGTACGCCTCCGAGGCCGCCACCGGCGACCGCAACCGCGCCCTCGCCTATCTGATCCGGAGCACCGGTCCGCTGCCCGTCGACCCGGTCGCGGCGGTCGAGACGTACTTCAGGCAGTGCGCGGTACGGGTCACCGCGCTCGACCTGGCCGCGATGGCCGCCACCCTCGCGCACGGCGGCGTGAACCCGCTCACCGGCGAGGCGGTGGTCCCGGAGCCGGTAGCCGCGCAGGTGCTGGCGGTGATGGCGACCTGCGGCATGTACGACGCCTCGGGCGACTGGCTGCTGCGCGTCGGGCTGCCGGCGAAGAGCGGCGTGTCCGGCGGGCTGATCGCCGCCGGTCCCGCGAGGTTCGGCCTGGCGACGTACAGCCCGCGGCTGGACCCGACCGGCACCTCGGTACGCGGGCGCGCCGCGCTCGGCGCCCTGTCGGAGCGGCTCGGCCTGCATCTGATGCACAATCCGGCATTGGCCGGCTCCACCGTCACGCTCGTCGCCACCGCCGACGAGCTGCCCGCCGCCGGGGCCGCGCCACGGGACCGTGCCCCGCGTGAACGGGGCGCGGTGGTGGCCGCCCAGGGGGCCATCGACTTCACCGCGGCCGAGCGGGTGCTGTACGCGCTGGACGAGTCGCGCCCTGGGGAGGCGGGGCCGGTCGTGCTGGACCTGCGGCAGGTGACCGGCATCGACAGGGTGGCCCGGGCGATGCTGCGCAGCGGGCTCGGCCGGATCGCGGCGGACGGGGTGCGCACCGCCGTCGCCGACCCGGCGCGCCGGCTCACCCCGCCTGGCCCCGGACGGCAGGACGGGCCGACGGCCCTGCGGTGCTTCGCCACCCGTGAGGAGGCCGTGGCCTGGTGCACCAGCGGCACGGCCGACTGAGTGCCGCCGGCCCGCACCGTCACGTCGCCGGGTGGGCCGGCGACGTGACGGGGACGGCAACCGGTCCGGCGGTTGTCCGCCGGTTGTCCGGGGCGGTCGGGTCTACCAGATGGACTCGACCCACTCGGGGTGATCGATGAACGGGTTCCGGTTGTGCTGGTACTGGTCGAATATGACGTCGTTGCGCCGCTTCTCGAAGGTGTCCGGCGGGTCCTCCTGGCTCCACGCCTTCAGTACCGACAGCCGGCCGATGTTCGGGGCGGAGCCGTTGGACACGCTTTCGTTGGGTTCCAGGTCGGCGAAGGAGTCGTCGCCCTCGTAGCGCACCGCCATGTAGAGGATCATGCGGGCCACATCGCCCTTGACCGCGTCGCGCGGCTCGAAGGAGTCGCTGTCGGTGTAGTTGCCCGGTGCGCCGCTGACCGAGCTGCCGCCGTTGTCGAAGTCCTTGTTGCCGCGGATCGAGTTGACGGTGACATCCTCCGGGCGCAGGTGGTGGATGTCGGTGCCGGGGCCGGTGGCGGTGCCGAAGTCGCCGTGGGACTTGGCCCAGACGTGCTCGCGGTTCCAGTCCCCGACCGAGCCGCCGTTGGAGTTCTTGGACAGGGAGCGGCCGGTGTAGAGCTCGATCACGTTCGAGCTGTTGGAGGGGTCCTCGTCGGTGTCCTTGAGGGCGGTCCAGACCTGGCTGTAGGAGAGCTTGGTCTGGTCGCTGATGATCTCGTGCAGTGCGCTCTTCAGCTGGGTGCCGGTCTTGCCGAGCGCGTCCTGGTAGTACGTGTCGTCGAGTGCCCGGAGCGGGGTCGCGGTGGTGGGCGTGGCCTCGGGTGTGGCGGCCGGTGCGGCGGCGGCGGTGCCGCCGAGCACCGCGAAGGCGGCAAGGGTCGCCAGCAGCGGGCGCCGGTAACGAAGGTGACGACGGGACATGTGGGGTGTCCTCTCCGAAAATGCGTGCGCCACGACACCGTCACCAGGTGGGGGGCGGCGCCGCGGCGGTCGTGTGGTACGTGGTAGGCGGGAGCCTTCCACACGCACCGTGACCGTGGTGTGAACACCGTGTACCTATCATGTGCAGGTCAAGTGATGGCTTGATCGTGACGTCCGGAGCGGATCGCGGGGGCCTCGGATGCGGTGGGCCGGGCGCGGGGCGAGAATGACCGAAAGGACGAGGAGGCGGCATGAGCGACGAGCCCGAATCCGTATCCGCATCTCGGGGAGTGACTCCCGACAGCCTCTTGCACACCGGCGGCAGCGACAATTCGTCGGCGGAGGACTTGGTGCTCGCCTCCGGGCGGGACCTGACTCCGAAGAATCTTGAGTGGGCGGAGCGCAGGCTCGCCCGGGAGGGCCGGTCGGCGATCGAGAAGGTGCTGCCGTAGCGGGGCGCAGCGGCCCGGTGGCCGGCGCGCGGGGAGTGTGTGGGCGCTCCCCGCGGCTCGGCTAGCCTGGGTGCACAATGAACCGTTTGACGACGTCAGGGGCCGGGTTCGATCTCGCCCGCTACCCCGAGGACCCGCGCGACCCGTTCCGCGCCTGGGACGCTGCCGACGAGTATCTGCTGCGGCGGCTGGAAGGGGCCGACGGCGCGGATCCGGTCGATCTGTCGGGCGCCGTGGTCGTGGTGGGCGACCGCTGGGGCGCGCTGAGCACCGTACTGGCCGGGCACCGGCCCGTACAGATCACCGACTCCTACCTGGCGCAGCGCGCGACCCTGGCGAACCTGGACCGCAATGGCGTGGACGCGGACGCGGTACGCCTGCTGTCGGCCAGGGACGCGCCGCCGGACCGTATCGACGTCCTGCTGGTACGTGTCCCGAAGAGCCTCGCACTCCTGGAGGACCAGCTGCACCGGCTCGCGCCGGCCGTCCACCCCGGCACCGTCGTCATCGGCACCGGGATGGTCAAGGAGATCCACACCTCCACCCTCAAGCTCTTCGAGCGGATCATCGGTCCTACCCGCACATCCCTCGCGGTCAAGAAGGCCCGGCTGATCTTCTGCACCCCGGGCCCGGGAACGGCCCGTACCCCCAGCCCCTGGCCGTACCGCTACGACCTGCCCGAAGGGCTCGGGCCGGTCTCCGGCCGGACCGTCACCAACCACGCCGGGATCTTCTGCGCCGAGCGCCTCGACATCGGCACCCGGTTCTTCCTCGGCCACCTCCCCGTGCGCAGCGGCCCCGACCGGGTCGTCGACCTCGGCTGCGGAAACGGCGTCGTCGGGCTGTCCGCGGCGCTCGCCAATTCCGAGGCGACGGTCACCTTCATCGACGAGTCGTACCAGGCGGTCGCCTCCGCCGAGGAGACCTTCCGGGCCAACGCCGGCCCGGACGCCAAGGCCGAGTTCGTCGTCGGCGACGGGCTGGCGGAACTGCCGGCCGCCAGTGTGGACCTGGTGCTCAACAACCCGCCGTTCCATTCCCACCAGGCCACCACCGACGCGACGGCCCGCACCATGTTCCACGGGGCCCGCGACGCACTGCGGCCCGGTGGCGAACTGTGGGTCGTCGGCAACCGGCACCTCGGCTACCACACCCGGCTCCGCCGTATCTTCGGCAACTGCGTCACGGTCGCAGGCGACCCGAAGTTCGTCGTCCTGCGAGCCGTCAAGCGCTGACCCCGCCGGAACCGCCCCGGCCCTTCCGGATTCTTGCAACACGTTCTACTGTGTGCCGCCGCACACGGACGACGCGACCGCGAGACTCCCGGAGGGGCCGTGCACCTCGAATACACGCCTGAACAGCAGCAGTTGCGCGCCGAGCTGCGCACCTACTTCGCCGCACTGGTCCCCGACGACGCATACGCGCGTTACGCCGCCCCCGCGGCCCAGAAGACCTTCTACCGGGAGACGATCCGCCGCCTCGGCACCGACGGCTGGCTCGGGGTCGGCTGGCCGGTGGAGTACGGCGGACGCGGACTGTCCCCGATGGAACAGTTCATCTTCTTCGACGAGGCCGCGCAGGCGGGCGTCCCGCTGCCGCTGATGGCCCTCAACACCGTGGGCCCGACGATCATGCGGTACGGCACCGACGAGCAGAAGGCGTACTTCCTGCCGAAGATCCTCGCCGGCGAGATCGACTTCGCGATCGGATACAGCGAACCCGACGCGGGCACCGACCTCGCAGCCCTCAAGACCCGGGCCGTGCGCGACGGCGACGAGTATGTCGTCAACGGGCAGAAGATCTGGACGACCAACGGCGACACCGCGGACTGGGTCTGGCTCGCCGTCCGCACCGACCCGGACGCGGCGCCGCACAAGGGCATCACCATGCTGCTCGTCCCGACCACGGATCCCGGCTACTCCTGCACCCTGATCAACACCCTCGCCTCGCACGACACCACCGCCAGCTACTACGAGAACATCCGCGTCCCCGTCTCGCGCCGCGTCGGCGACGAGAACCAGGGCTGGCGGCTCATCACCAACCAGCTCAACCACGAACGCGTCACCCTCGCCGCCCACGGCACCATGGCGATCCGCGCCCTCCACAACGTCCAGCGCTGGGCGGCGGACACCCGGCTCGCCGACGGGCGCCGCGTGATCGACCTCGGCTGGGTCCGCGCCCTGCTGGCCCGCACCCACACCAGGCTCGACGCCATGAAACTCCTGAACTGGCAGATGGTGTCCGCGGTACAGAACGCGACCCTCACCCCGCAGGACGCCTCCGCCGTGAAGGTCTACGGCTCCGAGGCACGCCGCGACGCCTACGCCTGGCTGATGGAGATCGTCGGCTCGGCGGGACCGCTCAAGGAAGGGTCGGCGGGCGCCGTGCTGCACGGCGAACTCGAACGCGGATACCGCTCCGCCGTCATCTTCACCTTCGGCGGCGGCAACAACGAGATCCAGCGGGAAATCATCTCGTGGATCGGCCTGGGGATGCCGCGCGTACGGCGGTGAGCGCATGCCGCCCGCCGTTCCTGCGGCGAGCGTTTGCCGGAGCTGTCGGCCGGCGCCAGGCTGGGAGCATGGCGCGCGCGTCGGCTCCGAACGTGCTGACCGGGTGGGCTGTTCGGAGTCCCGGTCCGATCGCGGACGGTCCGCTGGTGTCCGTGCAGCGTGCTGTGCCCCCGCCGGGGCCCGGTGAGCTGCTGCTGCGGGTGGAGGCGTGTGGCGTCTGCCGCACGGACCTGCACCTTGCCGAGGGGGACCTGCGCCCGCACCGGGCGTCGACCGTTCCCGGCCATGAGATCGTCGGCCGCGTGACCGCCGTCGGTGAATCCGTCACGCGTTTCCGGGTCGGTGACCGAGCCGGTGGGGCGTGGCTGCGCAGCACCTGCGGGCACTGCCGCTACTGCCGGGCCGGTCGCGAGAATCTCTGTCCGGCCTCCCTCTACACCGGCTGGGACGCGGACGGCGGTTTCGCCGATGCCACCCTCGTACCGGCGGACTACGCCTACCCGCTCCCGGACGACCAGGACGCCGCGCTGCTGGCGCCGCTGCTGTGTGCCGGGATCATCGGCTACCGCGCTCTGCGCCGTAGCGCCCTGCCACCCGACGGGCGGCTCGGGATCTACGGCTTCGGGGCCTCGGCCCATCTGGCGGCGCAGGTCGCCCTGGCCGAAGGAGCAACCGTGCACGTGCTGACCCGTTCGGCACGCGCCCGTGAGCTCGCCGTCGACCTCGGTGCCTCCTCCGTGGGCGACGCCTACGACCGCCCGCCCGAACCACTGGATTCGGCGATCCTGTTCGCACCGGTGGGCGATCTGGTGCCCGTGGCACTGGAGGCACTGGACCGTTCGGGAACGCTCGCCGTCGCGGGCATCCACCTCACCGACATCCCCGTGCTCAATTACCGGCGCCACCTCTTCGAGGAGCGGAATCTGCGCAGCGTCACCTCCAACACCCGGCAGGACGGCCGCGACTTCCTGAACACGGCCGCGCGGATCGGCATACGGGTCACCATCAGCCCGTATCCGCTGAGCAGCGCCGACCGGGCTCTGCGTGACCTGGCGGCCGACCGGGTCAACGGCGCCGCCGTGCTCGTGCCCGGATGACCCGCCGCGACGACTCCAGGACACCGACGAGGTGCTTCGGCGTTCAGCCGAAGGGCGTTCAGCCGAAGTGGGGGTCGCTGCTTCAGTCGAGTTCCATGCGTACGTCCACGACGCCTTCGACCGCGCGAATGGCCCGGGCCAGAAGTGGCACCAGCGAACGGTCCCGGAGAGGTCCCCGAACGGTGACGACACCGTTCAGCACAGTGAATTCCACCCGGTCCGGGGGAGACAGTTCGGCGACGACAGCGGACCGGATCTCCTCGTCGATCTCCTCGTCCGGGCGCAGGAACACCTTCAAGAGGTCGCTGCGGCTCACGACGCCCTCCAGCATGCCGAGATCGTTCACGACGGGCAGTCGTTTCACGCGCTTGCGCGCCATGATCCGGGCGGCCTCGGCGAGCGTGGCATCGGGGTGGACGGTGACGGCCGGACTCGACATCAGCTCCCCGGCCAGCACGGCGTCGGCCTTGGCCGCCTCCTCCAGCTGGGCGGGCCGCTTCGGGTCGTCCTGCCGGAACTCCTCCTTCGGCAGCAGGTCCGCCTCGGAGACGACCCCGACGACGCGGCCCTCGCCTTCCAGGACCGGCACGGCGCTCACCCTCCACTGGTGCATCAGCTCGACGATCTCCTTGTACGACGCCTCGCGGCCGATGGCCACAACCGTATGCGTCATGACGTCGCTGACGGTGTACGGGGACGCAGCCATGGGGTGCTCCTCGGGCGTGACTCCTGGGTGCTGGGACGACGGCGCACTCACACGAACCCGCCGCTGCCGTGCGGGGCGTAGAGATCGAGCAGACGGATCCGGGTGGCCTGCAACCGGTGGGCGAGGACCTGCCCGACCCAATGGCCGATGGCCGAACCGAAGGCGGGATCCGCGTCCATCATCATGCGTATGGTTGCCGCGTCGAACTCATGGGTACGGACAGGCGTCATCGCCTCTGCTCCGAGGTGCCAGATGTAGGGCTTGAACAGCCAGGCCCAGCCGACCAGTTCGCCGGACCCGAGACTCTCTATGGCTACCGGGGCGCTGCCGGGGACGCGGATGTCCAGCGTGACGGTGCCTGAGCGCAGGATCCAGAAGCGGTCCGCGTGGTCCCCTTCTCGGAAGAGACGGACCCCCTGGGGGAAATTGACCTCCTGCCCGATCCCCATCAGACGGGCACGGTACTCGGCGGGCAGGGCCGCGGTGATGCGAGTCGGAGAACCGCTCATCGGTGGCCTCCTCTGTGTTCTCCGGGTGCCGGCATCGCTGGGCAGTCGGCTCGCGGACATGGGCCGACGGGCCCCTGCCGTGGGCCCCTCCGGCCCTGGGCGGGCAGACCGGGCGGACTCTGCGGTCCCGGAGCGCCATACGGCTCCGCCCGGCCGGGCGGCACGGTGTGCGCCTTCGACTTCATGTGTGCTTCCGCAGGAAGAGGCCCCGTCGCGTCGCGTCGCCCCTCCAGGGCTGGTGCCCGGCTCCCTCCACTATCGGCCTCCCACACCTCGTGGGCCAACCGGCGCAGGGGCGTGGGGATGCGTTTCAGCCGCATCAGGGTCGGCATGCGGCACCAGGAGATGTGCGGTACTCCTCGAATGAGAAGAAGCCGGGATCGGCGCGTCGGCGCGGATCCCGGAGAAGGGCACAGGGACGACAGCAGGCCGGGGAGGCGGACCCCCTTGCCGTCATTCCGGCCTTCACGAGGCCTTACGACTTACGAGACGGAGACAGTCGCCATGGAGTCAGTCGTCACCGTGGGCCTCGACGGCTCACCCGAGAGCCTTGCCGCAGCCCGTTGGGCCGCCGACGAGGCCGAGCGGCGCAAGCTCACGCTGCGCCTGCTGCACGCGTGGCCTCTGCTGCTGCCGGAGCCGGCCCACGTCCCTGCCGAGATGGATCAGAACTACTGGGCCAGGCGGATCGTGCACAAGGCGCGGGCGGAGCTCCAGAGGCGCCACCCGGGTCTTTCCGTCGTCGGGAGCCTGGTTGCCGACGACGCCGAGCACGCGCTGCTGAAAGCGGCGTCGGAGTCCGCGATGATCGTGCTCGGTTCGCGCGGCCTCGTGCCCGTCGAGAGCTATTTCCTCGGAGACATCAGCATGCCCGTCGTGGCACGGGCCGACGGGCCCGTGGTCCTGGTACGCGCCGGAACGGGCGGAACGAGCGGAGAAGGGCCACAAGCCGCACCGGCCGTGGAAGGCGGTGTCGTGGTGGCACTGAAACTGCACGGCTCCTGCGACGACCTCCTCGAATTCGCCTTCGGCACCGCCGTGGCGCGAGGCGTACCTCTTCGCGCGGTCCACGGCCAGACTCTGCCGGTGGCCGCATACGCGCCCTGGGGCGTGGATCACGACGTGACGGAAGAAATCACCCAGGACGCGCGGAAGCACCTCGACCTGATCCTCCGCCCCTGGCGTGACAGGTTCCCGCTCGTGGAGGTGAACGACAGCATCGCTCTCGAAAGCCCCGCCAAGGCTGTCGTGCGGGCCGCCCACGGCGCCGGGCTGCTGGTTGTCGGCCGACGCAAGCACCACCTCGCCCCGCCGTCACACCTGGGCCCCGTCGCCCAGGCCGCCATTCATCACGCGCACTGCCCCGTCGCCGTCGTCCCCCATACCTGATCCGAGCAACACCTCAGCGCAGCCCGACGGCCGGGACCTGGTCCACCAGGGCGTCCACGACATCGAGGAGCGAACCGCGGCGAGCATGGACGGCGCGCTGTCGATCGGCCCCCGTTCCGGTGGCCGTCAGCCGCCGGAACAGCGCGACGACGGTCTCCCGGTCGCCGGTCTCCTCCAGAGCGGGGCCGATGTGGCGCAGCAGGGACGTGACCTGGCCGTCGGCAGGTGACAGCCGCCCCGTGCGCGGATCCATGCTCTCGCCGCGCAGCCCGTCGCGCGCCGCTCGCCAGCACGCCGCCCGCAGCAGTTCGGCGTGCGGTTCGGGGCCGGGGTCACCCTGCTCGACGGCCCGCAGGGCGGTGATGGTCAGCGCCCGCACCAGCATGGCCAGCAGGGCGCTCTCCTCGGCCGTCACGGGGACATCGGCCGCCCGCACCTCGATGGTCGGGTAACGGGACGAGAGCCGGACATCCCAGAAGAGCGTGCGACGGTCCGGCAGAGTCCCGCTGACGGTCAGCGCCGTCAGGAGATTCTCGTACTCCTCGTAGGAGGAGAAATACGGCGGAGGCCCGGAGACCGGCCACCGCTGCCACATCATGCGGCGCCAGCTCGCGTAACCCGTGTCACGCCCGCAGAAGAACGGCGAGTTCGCCGACAGCGCGATCAGAAGCGGAAGCCAGGGACGCAGATGATTGCTCACGAGCACGGCGCTCTCCCGGTCCGGGATGCTCACGTGCACATGGGTCGCGCAGATGACGTGCTCGTCGACCAGGCCCCGGTAGTCCCGCAGCTGCTCCGCGCAGCGGGCGTCGTCGCTGATCGGCATCGGGATCGGGGCGCCGAGCGGAACCGCGCCGACCGCGGCCGTACGGGCTCCCATGGACTCGGCAGCGGCGCCGACGGCCGTCCGCAATCGCCGTAACTCCCCGTGCAGTTCCTCGAAGGTGCCGCACGGCGGAGTCCTCGTCTCCACCTGGTACCTGCCGAGCTCCCGGGAGACCAGATCACCCAGGTCCTCCGAGGCCTTCCTCACCACATCGTCCGCGTACGGGACGACTTCACGGGTGAGGGGATCGATGAGAAAGTACTCCTCCTCGACGCCCATGAGCGGCACCGAAGGACATAATCCGCTCGTATCGGCCATGGAGGTCACCCTAGGAGGAACGTAAGCGCACCGCAACGGACCATCCCGGTGCCCCCGCGGGAGCCATGGGAGGTGTCGGCGCCCGCACGTATCCTTCGCGTACGTACGTCGCCGAGCGGGAGGTACGAGCGGCATGGTGGACGCCGACCCGGGGCTCTTCGGGCCCGAATCCGTCACCTGGCAGATGCACGGAGACCCGATGATGTGGGTCGCCGGAGTCCGGGCGCTCTACCTCCAGGCGCTGCACCCGCGCGCCGTACGCGGCGTCATGCAGAACTCCGACTTCCGCAAGGACGCCTGGGGGCGGCTGATGCGTACCGCCGGCTTCGTCGGAACGATCACGTACGGCACCACCGAGGCCGCCGAGAAGGCCGGTGCCCGGGTCCGCAGGATCCACCGGCTCATCAAGGCCACCGACCCGGAGACCGGGGAGAGCTACGGCGTCGACGAGCCCGAACTGCTGCTGTGGGTGCACTGCGCGGAGGTCGACTCCTACCTCCAGGTCGAACGCCGCTCCGGCTTCCCGCTCACCGACGCCCAGGCCGACCGCTACATCGACGAACACCGCCACAGCGCCCGCCTCGTCGGCCTCGACCCCGCGGACGTCCCGGCCACCACCGCACAGCTCGCCGCCTACTTCGAGCGGATGCGTCCCCGGCTCGCCGCGTCCGCGGAGGCGCTGGACGTCGACGACTTCCTGCGCCGGCCGCCCGTCCACGCGCTGCTCGTACCGGCGCGGGCCCTGCTGTGGCGGCGCGTCGCGGCACTCGCCTACCAGTCACTGCCCCCGTACGCCCATGAGCTCTACGGCAGACCCGTCGCCCCGGTGCGCACCGTCGACCGCCGCCTGCGCACCGCGGGTACCGCGCTGCGCTGCATCCCCGCCCGGCTGCGCTGGCGACTCCCGCCCGGTCACATTCTGAACGCGATGGCCCGACTCGGTCCCGGCAGCCGCCCCACCCCGTACAAACTGCGCAGCCGGGCCGCCATACTGGACGGGCCGGGGAGGGCGCGGAAGCAGGCGTAACGACGGGGGCGACAGCAGGCGATGGCGGACACCAGGCTGATCCAGAGCCGGTACCGGCTGCTCGATCTGATCGGGCGCGGAGGCATGGGTGAGGTGTGGCGCGCCCGCGACGAGTCGCTAGGCCGGCACGTCGCCGTCAAATGCCTCAAGCCGATGGGGCCCCAGCACGATCAGTCCTTCACCCGCGTCCTGCGCGAACGCTTCCGCCGCGAGGCCCGGGTCGCCGCCGCGCTCCAGCACCGCGGCGTCACCGTCGTCCACGACTTCGGTGAGCACGAGGGCGTCCTCTACCTGGTCATGGAGCTCCTCGACGGGCGCAACCTCAGCCAGCTCCTGGAGGACAACAAACAGCATCCACTGCCGGTCCCCGACGTCGTCGACATCGCCGAACAGGTCGCCGATGCCCTCGGCTACACCCACCAGCAGGGCATCGTGCACCGCGACCTCAAGCCCGCCAACATCATGCGGCTGGCCGACGGCACGGTGAAGATCTGCGACTTCGGCATCGCCAGGCTCGGCCACGACATCGGCTTCACCTCCCGCCTCACCGGCACCGGCATTGCCATGGGCACCCCGCACTACATGTCGCCCGAGCAGATCAGCGGCGGCCAGGTCGACCACCGCAGCGACCTCTACTCACTGGGCTGCGTGCTGTACGAGATCGCCACCGGAGCACCGCCGTTCGACCTCGCCGACGCCTGGGCCGTCCTCGTCGGACACCGCGACACCCAGCCCCGGCCGCTGCGCACCCACCGGGCCGAACTCCCGGGTTTCTTCGACCGCGTCGTGCTGGAGCTGCTGGCCAAGGCCCCCGAGGAGCGGCCCGTCGACGCGGGCGACCTCCGGCAGCGGATCGCCATCGGCCGCACCGGCGAGCAGCCGCACCTGCCGCCCACCGGGCAGATACCGCTCGCCCCGCCCGTTCCCGTCGTACGCCCGGGGCAGCAGTTGCCGGCCTGGGCCCGCTCCATGACCACCGGGCACAAGGCGAGCGGCGCCCACCCCGGGCTCGCCCCGCCCGACCACTCCGCGGGCCTCACCGGCGAGTGGACCACCGGCACCGACATGCGCAGCCTCACCGGCGAACTCCCACCGGTCAGGGCCGAGCGCCCGACCCCGTCGCCGGAACTGCTGTCGGTCCTCGCCAGCCGGCACAGCGCGGGCCTCAACCTGGGCCGCCTCGGCCACTGGGAGGAGGCCGGCGAGGTGCACCGCGCTGTCGCCGCCGAACGCGAGCACGCCCTCGGCCCCGACCACCCCGACACCCTCTCCAGCCGGTACGAGATCGGCTTCACCCTCAGCCGCACCGGACGCGCCTCGGACGCCCTGCGGGAGTTCGACCGTGTCGCCCGGGGCCGCGAGCGCAGCCTGGGCCCCGACCACCCGGAGACCCTGGCAGCCCGCCAGGAGACGGCGTACGTGCTGGGCCAGCTGGGCCGGCACTTCGAGGCCCATCAGGTGTACGCGGCGGTTCTCGCCTCCCGGGAACGGTCGATGGGCCCCGACCACCCCGACACCCTGCGCTGCCGCCACAACCTCGCCTTCAACCTCAGCAGACTCGGCCGCCTGGAGGACTCGTACCGGATGGCCAGGGACGTGGCGGCGGCCCGCAGCCGACTGCTCGGCGCCGACCACCCCGACACCCTGGTCACGCTCTATGAGGTGGCGTACACACTGGGCAGGCTCGGGCGCTGGACGGAGGCCCTGCAGGCGTACCGGGAAGTCGCCCAGGCCCGGTCGAGATCGCTCGGCGCCGACCACCCCGACACGCTCTCCGCCCGCTACGAGGTCGGCATCAGCCTCGGTCGCCTCGGCCGCAGCGCGGAGGCCTTGGAGCTGTACCGCGCCCTCGTGGCGGACCGGACCAGAGTGGGCGGCCCCACCGACCCCGAAACGCTCCGCGCCCGGCACGGGCTCGGCGTCAACCTGGGGCGCCTCGCCCGCTGGGAGGAGGCGCTCGCCGAAGCGCGCGACGTGTGCGCGATCCGCGAACGCGCCCTGGGCCCCGACCACCCCGACACCCTCGTCAGCCGCCGCGAGGTCGCCGTCGGCCTCGGCTGGCTCGGCCGCTGGGCCGACGCCCTCACCGTCTACCGCACGGTCGCCGCGGCCCGCGAGCGACTCCTGGGCGCCGACCACCCCGACGCCCTCGCCGCCCGCAACGACGAGGCGCACTGCCTGGAGCAGCTCGGCCGGGGACCGGAGGCCGTCGAGCTGTACCGGCAGGTCGCGGCATTGCGCCGCGGGCAGCAGGCATCGCCGCACTGACCGGGCACCACGGCCTCTGGCCGGCGGCGATCGCGCCGTGCTACGAAGGGTCATGCCCGCACCCGACAGCTATGACGCAGTGATCGTGGGCGGCGGCCACAACGGTCTGGTCGCCGCCGCCTACCTCGCCCGTGCCGGACAGTCCGTCCTGGTCCTGGAGCGCCTGGCCGGCACCGGGGGAGCGGCCGTCTCGACCCGCCCCTTCGACGGGGTCGACGCCCGCCTGTCGCGCTACTCGTACCTGGTGTCCCTGCTCCCGCGGAAGATCGTCCGCGACCTCGGACTGGATTTCGCGGTACGGAAACGGACCGTCTCCTCGTACACCCCGACCGTGCGCGGCGGCCGTGCCACCGGGCTGCTCGTCGGCGGGGACCGCACCCGGGACTCCTTCGCCGCGCTCACCGGCTCGGACCGGGAGTACGAGGCGTGGCAGCGGTTCTACGGCATGACGCGGCGCGTCGCCGAACGGACCTTCCCGACCCTCATCGAGCCGCTGCCCGGCCGCGACGCCCTGCGCGAGCGGATCGGTGACCCGGCGGCCTGGCGGACGCTCTTCGAGGAGCCCATCGGTGTCGCCGTCGAGAAGAACTTCACCGACGACCTGGTACGCGGAGTCGTCCTCACCGACGCGCTGATCGGCACCTTCGCCGACGCGCACGATCCGTCGCTGCTCCAGAACCGTTGCTTCCTCTACCACGTCATCGGCGGTGGCTCCGGCGACTGGGACGTCCCCGTCGGCGGCATGGGCGCGCTCACCGACGCCCTCGCCCGGGCCGCCCGCGAGGCCGGGGCGCAGATCCGGGTCCGGCACGAGGCGACCCGGATCGAGACCGACGGAACACGGGCCGAGATCACCGTCCGCTCACCCGAGGCGGAACATGTCGTCGCAGCCCGCAAGGTCCTTGTCAACGCCTCGCCGCAGGAGCTCGCCGCCCTCCTCGGGGACGAACAGCCTGCCCCGGCCGAGGGCGCGCAGCTGAAGGTGAACATGCTGCTCACCCGCCTGCCCCGGCTCCGCGACCGCTCCGTCGACCCGCGCGAGGCCTTCGCCGGTACGTTCCACATCGCCGAGGGGTACGGGCAGCTCGCCGACGCCTACCGGGACGCCGAGGCGGGGCGGCTGCCCGCCGCCCCGCCGTCCGAGATCTACTGCCACTCGTTGACCGACCCGTCGATCCTCGGCCCGGACCTGGCCGCCCGCGGCTACCAGACCTTCACCCTCTTCGGTCTGCACACCCCCGCCCGGCTCTTCGCCGCCGACAACGCGGCGACGCGGGCCGAGCTGCTGGCGGCGACGCTCGCCCAACTCGACGCGCACCTGGACGAGCCGGTCACCGACTGCCTGGCCCGCGACGAGAACGGCGAGCCGTGCATCGAGGCGAAGACCCCGCTCGACCTGGAGCGGGACTTGCGGCTGCCCGGCGGCCACATCTTCCACCGGGACCTCGCCTTCCCGTACGCCACGGAGTCCACCGGCCGGTGGGGGGTGGAGACGGCACACGCCAATGTGCTGCTCTGCGGGGCCGGTGCGGTACGCGGCGGTGGGGTCAGCGGGGTGCCCGGCCACAACGCCGCGATGGCGGCGCTGGGCCGGTGACCGTGGTCCGCTACCCGCCGAACACGCCCCGCAGCGCGCCGAGCTTGCGCGGCAGGTCGTACTCGGCGCCGCCCTCGTGCCCGTTGTACGTGAACACCTCGATCTGTGCCGGACCCGCGTAGCGGTGATAGGCGGCGAACACCGTGGACGACGGGCAGATCTTGTCCATCAGGCCGACCGAGAACCACGCCGGGGCGGTCGCCCGCGCCGCGAAGTTGACCCCGTCGAAGTAGGACAGGGTCTCCATCGCCTCATCGATCCGGAAGCGGTGCCCGGACAGCCAGCGGGCGATCTCCGCGTACGGTCCGGCGTCCGTGATCTGCGAGGCGCGCCGGTAGTGGCAGAGGAACGGCACATCGGCGACGGCGGCCACGATGTCGTCCCGCAGGCCGGCGACGGCCAGCGCGAGCCCGCCGCCCTGGCTGCCGCCGAGCACCGCCACCCGCGAGGCGTCCACCGCCTCGTGGGCCTTCGCCGCGTCCACCGCCCGCACCGCGTCCGTGATCAGCCGCCGGTAGTAGTGGCGGTACGGGTCCTCGATGCCGCGGGTCAGGAAGCCGGGGGAGGAGGAGCCGTGCCCGTCCGGCCCGATGTCCGGGGTGTCCGCGGTGTTCTTGCCGCCACCGCCCTGGCCCCGGTTGTCCATCACCAGATGCGCGTACCCGAGCGAGCTCCAGGTCAGCCAGGAGTACGGAATGCCCCGGCCGCCGTTGTAGCCGATGTACTGGACCACGGCGGGCAGCGGGCCGGAACGCGTCTTCGGCAGCAGCAGCCAGGCCTTCACCGGCTGGCCGCCCCAGCCCCGGAACGTCACGTCGAACACGTCGATGGTCGCGAACCCGGCGTCGTACGGGACGAACTCGGCGTCCAGGTCGTGGCGGGCCGTCTCGGTGAGCGTCTTCTCCCAGAAGGCGTCGAAGTCGGCCGGCTCCTCCGGCTCCGGCCGGTAGTCGTGCAGCCGGTCCAGAGGCATGTCGAACAGCAAGGGTCTAGCTCCTCTTCAGGGTGAGGTTGAGGGTTGCACCGTGGCGGCCGGTGGTGTCGGCGGTGATCCGGATGCCGTTGCCGGTGGGTGCGGCGCTGACACCCGGATCGGCGGAGACGACGCTCAGGCCACGCTGTGCCAGGTCCAGCACGACCGAGGACCGCAGCTGTGTCGGGTCGGACAGCGACACCTTCACGGTCTTCCCGTCCGGCCGCACCAGCACCGAGGCCGGGCCGTCCGAGGTCAGCTCCTGCGCGGTGCCGGCGGTCCAGAAGTTCGCGGCGACCAGTCCGTCCGCGCAGCGGCGTACCGCGTGCACGGCGGTGGAGCGGGCGATCAGCTTCACCGGCGGCGCGGACGACCACTGCCTGGTCCGCTCGGCCGAGGCCGCCGGGGCCTGCAGCCAGTAGTAGCCCGCCCCGCTCGGTGCGGCGCCGTGGTCCTGCCAGAGCGTCAGATACGGGCGGGTGACCGAGGTGTCCGTGCCGTACTTGAGGTTGATCTCGCGCCAGGTCGCGGTGCGCTCCTCACGCAGACCGTTCAGCGTGGCGGGCTCGGGGAAGATGTAGCCGCCGGTTCCGGCCACATGCAGCCACCGGACCTTGTCGAGGCGGGCCGACCAGCCGGCGTCCGTGGGCGCCGCGGTGCCGTTGACGATCAGGGCCGCCTTCGGGTCCCGCAGCTTCCGGTTCTCCACGACCGTCTCGGCCGTGCCCGCGTCGGCGCCGATGCCCGAGCCGACGCAGGCGATCACATCGTCCAGGCAGAACCAGCTCTTCAGCCCGTGCAGCGAACTGCCGTACGCGCGCAGCTCCATGCCGTACGCGCCGAGCGTCGTGCCAGGCAGTGCTGTGCCGCCCGCCCAGTCGGCCGTGCTGGTGGTGCGCTGGCCCGCTGCGTCCGCCGGGCGCCCGGCGATGACGGTGGTGCCGGGCAGCCGGGCCGGGTCGACGGTCGGCCAGTAGTCCTCGCTGTAGTGCCCGAGGTCGTCGGTGTAGAGCAGGACCATGCCGTCGGAGAGGTGCCAGGCGTGCAGGTTCTCGTTCTGGATCGACTCGTAGTTGTAGATCCGGGACGAGTACGCGGAGATGCCGAGCGAGAAGGACGGCCGGCGGTGGGCCGCCTTGTCCATCCGCGGGTGCTGCTTGTGCGCGACCAGCGGCCCCCGGGCCGGCACCGGGGAGGCGATGACCTGCCGGGCGGCGACCAGCGAGGCGAGGTCGGTGACGGCCAGGAAGTCCCGGTAGGTGTCCTCGGCGATCCACTGCTTGACCAGGGAGGTGAACCGGTCGGCCGTCTCGCCGGGGAAGCTCGGGATCAGGCGCACCACCGCCTCGATGACCGTCTGCGCCGACACATGGCCCTGCTTGCTGGGGCGGGCGATCTCGCGCCCGCACACCGACGCCATCACGTCGCCGCGCACCAGCAGCGGGTCGAAGCCGTCGTCGACCCAGCTGCGGATGTTGTCGAGGTCGGGGTCGGTGACCGCCCACGTGGTACCGGCGAGGAGGTTCAGCAGCCGGGACAGGTTGTTCAGCAGTTCCTTGCCGTACCCGCCGTTGTACGGATGCTTGTAGTGCTGGAGGAACGAACCGTCGGAGTAGAAGCCCTCGCCGGTACCCTCCGCCGCGGCGCTCGCGTCGTTGAAGGCGAGGACACTGTTGGCGCCCGAACCCTCGACGTCCGAAAGAGCGTCACGGACCCGGGCCAGATCGTCGCCCGTGTCGCTGAGCACCGCGTTGACGGCGACCACGGTGGAGATCCACACCCGGTTGGCACCGGTCGCGATCTGCCGGTCGGCCCGCCAGAGGTTCGGGTCGGGCGTGTAGTGCCGTACGGCCGCGGTGATCCGACCCAGCCGCTCCGTACCGAGCACGTCGTACAGCAGCACGGTCGCGTCGTTGAGGGCGAGCGCGGAGCCGATCTCCCAGTCCCAGTCGTTGTCGAACCTGGTGTGGGTGGGGCCGTAGCGGTTCGTCAGCATCCAGTCGAGGCCGGCCAGCAGCAGATCGCGCAGTGCGGTGTCGCCGTACTGCGGGGTGCCGGGGACGGCCCACGCGGTCGCGACCGTGGCGAGCCGTTTGAACGACGTCGTCACGTGGTTGGAGAGCGCGGTGCTGGTCAGATCGGGGAACAGCCCGTCGGTCCGGGCCGGGTCGAGGCCTTTGACCGAGGTGGTCGCGGCCTTGCCGATCCTGGCCACGGCCGCGGCGATCTGCGGGTCCGTCAGGTCGAGGCCGGGGCCGCCGGTGAGCAGTGTGTGCCAGCGGGCGCGCAGGGAGGCGGCGTTGTCGACGACGGTGGCCGTCGCCGCGTGCGCGGTGCCTGCGGCGTTGAGCGTCAGCGGCAGCGCGGCGGCCGCGCCGAGAGCCGCAGCACTGGCGAGAACGGTGCGTCGGGTGGTGCCCGGAGTGGTGCCTGGGTTCGTCATGCGGCCCTCACAGGAGGTGTCGGCGGTCGACGGCCGCTGCCAGCGAGGCATGGCCGGAAGGGTTGGGGTGGAGTCCGTCGCTGCTGTCGTACGTGGGCAGCATCAGGGACGGACGTTCCGGGTCGCGCAGTGCCGCGTCGAAGTCGACGACGGCGTCGAAGACCCGGCCGGTGCGCACCGCCGCGTTGATCCGCTGCCGCACCGCTTCGAGCTCGGGTGTCCAGCGGGTCCAGCCGCCGAACGGGGCGATGGTCGCGCCGACCACCCGCAGCCCGGCGCTGCGGGCGCGCAGCACCAGCTGCCGGTACCCGGCCAGGACGCGCGCCGGATCGGTCTGGCTCGGCGGCTGCTGGAGATCGTTGACGCCGAGATGGACGAGTACGGTGCGCAGCCCGGGCAGCGACAGCACATCGCGGTCGAACCGCGCCTGCCCGCCCGGCCCGAACCGGGCGTCGTCCAGCAGCAGCCGGTTGCCGCTGATGCCGAGATTGGCGACGGCCGAACCGGGAAGCCGCCTGGCCAGCTGGTCGGGCCAGCGCAGATCGGCGTCGTCGGGGGTGCCGACGCCCTCCGTGATGGAGTCGCCCAGTACCGCGACCACCGGCCCGTGCGCGCCCGTCACCTCGACGCCCGTCAGCAGGAACACGGAGGTGGTGCGCACGCCGTCGACGGAGTGCGAGGCATGGGTGTTGCGGTGGAAGGACAGCGGCCCGGTGGGACCGGGGAGCCGGGTCTCCACCGTCAGCCGCGCGGCCTCGGCGGCACGCAGTCCGGCGACCGGGTCACTGGTCAGCGAGGCGCCCGCGGCGATCCACGCCTGGCTCCGCCCGCCGAATGTCACCGGCAGGCCGCCCGCCGTCACCGGGCCGATGAGGACCGGGACCGTGCCGAAGGCGTGCCCGTAGCGCAGCCGGACGGCTCCGCCCGCGGACAGCCGCACGTTCGCGATGCATGTGCCGTCGGTCAGGCCGGCGCTCGCCACCGTGTCCGTGGCGGTGGGCGCTGTCTGCGCGGTGGACCAGGATGTCGTCCAGCGCGACCGGCCCGCTCCGCCGCTCGACGATTCGGCCGCCTGCGCCCCCGGCGCCGTGGCCGCGACCGCCGCCAGACCGGCCGCCGCCGTCAGTACCCCGCGTCTCGCGGGTCCCCGCCCGCTCACTGGGGGCACGCACCCGTCGGGTTGTACTCGCTGCCGTAGGTGCCGACCGCGTCGCCACCGGTGTTGCCGCTCATGGTGTTGGTGCACACCGGACCTTGCGGGGTGCGCATGAACTTGATGCCACCGCCCGCGTTCCCGGTGATGGTGTTGCCGTAAATACTGGTGTTGATGCCATCGGTCGCGGTGTCACCGCCGAGCCGGATGCCCGCGCCGACGTTGCCGTGAATGGTGTTGTAGCGGAAGATGTTGCCGCTGCCGCGTGCGTCCAGGCCGCCGGAGCTGGAGTCCTTCTGGCCGCTGCAGTCGTTGTACTCGACGTAGTTGTTGGTCGAGTTCTCCTTCACATCGACGCACTCGTTGCCCTGCGTGGCGATGGTGTTGTGATGGATGCGGTTGTTCTTGCTGATGTCGGGCGCCGCGTCCGGGGCGCCGTTCGCCCCCTGCTGCTCGGGGGCCGTGCCGAGGTAGATGCCCTCGCCGTTCTTGCCGCCGCCGCCGAACTTGAAGTCGGCGACCCCGCAGTTGGTGATCGTGTTGTCGGAGATGTCGGCGCCGGTCACCAGATAGCGCACCCGCAGGCACTCGTCGGCGGCGTTCTTCAGCGTCATCCCGGTGATGCGCAGGTCGCCCACACCGTTACCGGGAGTCGTGCTCATGACATAGACGAGCTTGAGGCGGTACCCCGACACATCGGTGGACGACCCGTGCAGCCCGTCCACGGTGAAACCGCTGAGCGTCGTCGAGTCGTGCTGCACCTGGATGATCCGGGCGTCGCCGGCCCCCTTCACCACGGCGTTCGACGGGCCGGTGATGGTGACTCCGGCGCGCTTGGTCACGACGTCCTGCTTGTACGTACCGGCGGCGAGGTTCACCACCGCGCCCGTCGGCGCCAGGTCGACCGCCTTCTGGATCGTGGCGAGCGGGGCGCCGGCCGACGTACCGGCGTTGGAGTCGCTGCCGGACGGCGACACGTAGTACGCGGTGGCAGCCTCGGCGGCCACCGAAGTCGGGGGGAAGGCCAGCGGGGCGCCCGCGGCGAGCGCCGCGACGAGTGTGGTGCGTAGTACACGGCTCATGAGGTGTGCCTCCTGGGGTCTGCGAAGGACAGAGCGAGCAGTACGGGGATGCTGGGGCCGAGGAGCAGGGGACCCAGCGGTACGACGAGGGAGAGCAGCGCGGCGGAGATCACCGCGCCGAGCAGTGCGGTGCCACGGGCCGCCGACCCGAAGCCGAGGGCCAGCGCACCGCGCGACCAGGTGCGGACCGTTCCGTGCGGGGACCGGCCTGCTTCGGCCGCGAGCGCCACATGATGGATGACGAGCGCGGCCGCGATGCCCACCTGCGCGGCGAGCAGCACGAACGTCCACGGCTCCGAACGGCTCAGCAGATGGACGATGTTGGCGGCCAGGACGATCCCCGCCGCGGTGGACGCCAGGGAGTGGCGCCACAGGGACCGCCAATACTGCGGGAAGGCGGCGAACGTGTTGGTGAAGCAGCGGCTGTCTCCCTCCGCCCGCCACCGCTGCAGGGCATGCCCCATCGCGGCGAGCGCGGGAAGCCAGGTCACGACACCGAGCGACAGCACGGTGAAGGCGGCCCCGGCGGCCGCCGGGTAGGCCACGAACTCCAGCCGCCGCAGCAGCGTCGGCCAGCCGGACGAGAGGGTTGCCTGCATGTTGATCAGCCGACCTTTCCTGTGTACGGCTCCGGGACATCGAGCAGCACGCGGCCGTCCAGCTCCAGCCGGGTGGCCGCCACCACGTACGGGGCCGAGCCGTCGGCCCCGAGCAGCACCGCCGCCGCGTCGGCCGACACCGCGGCGGTACGGATACGACGGGCGACGGGGGAGAGGAGCACGGTCTCCTCGCCGAAGGTGACGCCCTGGCCCTGCGCGCACACGACCTGCTCGACCGAGGCCGGTGCCGCGTCCGGGACGATCGCGGTGAGGAAGAGCGCCTCCGCCGAGCGCGCGGTCGTCGCCCGCAGGGTGTGCAGCGTGCGGGTGAGTCGCAGCTCCGGCGTGCTCGACGTCGGATTGGCCTCGACCTCGGTGGCCTCCGAGACGACCGTGGCGTCGAGCGGCGCGAACTGCCGCACCAGGGCGGAGGCCGCCCCGGACCGGATCAGCCGGCCGCCGTCCGGCCGCGGCTCGGTGGGCCGGTCTGTCTGGAGCAGGAACGTCCACTCCCGCTCCGCGTCGGCCTCGGCGAGATCCAGCAGCACGAGCCGTCCCGACGGGGTGAACACCAGCGTCCGGTCCAGCCGCCGCACCCCGAGCGCGGGGTCGTACATCGCGGCGATCTCGGCCGTGGCGTGCGCCCAGCCGCAGTCGGGACCGGCGAGCACATCGCGCTGCCGGGCCTGCCGCTCGTACGGGATGTCCTTGTAGACGTGGTAACGGTCCTCGTCCGCGTACCCCTGACCGTCCACCAGGAGCAGATTGTGGTGCGCGGCCCGCTTGCGGTTGCTGTAACCCTCGTCGACCGCGAGGAACGCACCCTGCGAGACCATTACGAACGAGCCCGAATCGGGGTGGTGGTGACCCTGGTTGAGGGTCTCCCAGCCCAGTTCCGCCTGGTGCTTCGCGGAGGTCTCCCACGCCTTGTGGCCACCGCCGGGGCTTGCCTTGAACGAGACGAGCGTGGCGTCGTCGTCCCATCCGGTGCGGGCCGCGAGGAGGCCGAGATCCGGGAAGAACGCCCGTGTCTCGGTGGGCCGGGCGGCGGCCACGGACGGGTCGTACCAGAGGTATTCGAGATACGCCTCCGGCAGGATCCCCGGCCGTACCCCGCTCTCCGCCGCCTCCTGCCACAGCAGTTCACCCGAGGCGAGATCGCCCAGCCACTGCGCCTGAGGAATCCCGTACTGCGCCGCGAGACGGTAGTACAGGCCGGCGCTGTGTCCGCTGCGCCGGTCGTGGCAGTCGCCGTGGTCGACGTTGAACGCGAAGCCGGGAGCCAACTGGTGCATCCGGTAGCGGAAGGTGTGCGAGAGGAAGCCGCCCCGCCCCCACCAGTCGATGCCCTCCGCCTCCTGGAGGAGATCCAGATGGATGGCGAGGAACGGCACGCCGTAGCGCCAGTAGACGACCCCTTCGGCGTGCGAACCGTCGTCCGGCATCAGATCGAGGACCGTGCCGAGGTTGTCCTTGGCACGCTCGGTCCACGCCTCCTTGCCCAGCACATAGCCGGCCGTAGCCAGACCCGCGTAACAGATCCAGTTGTGGTTCTGCCAGTACGAGGACGACCACCAGCGGCCCTCGCTCGCCACCGCGAACTCGTACATCCGCCGCCCCTGGAGCAGCAGTTTGTACCGCAGCAGCGCCCGCACCCCGTCCGGGAGCTCGTCGCCGATCCACCGGTAGGCGAGCGACAGATGGTGCAGCAGCCAGCCGGCGTCCAGATCGTGGTCCGGCATATGGGCCTTGCCCCAGTGCGGCAGCCGCACCGCGGCCTCGATCCAGCGCCGGCTCTCCGCCAGATGGGCCGGATCGCCGCTCACCCGGTAGGCCAGCGCCGGGTTGGAGGCGGCCGGGCCGAGCCACGTGATGCTGGCCAGGGGGTGCGTACGCGGCGGGGTCAGCCCGCGGTGGCGGGCTGCCTCCTCGTACAGCCGCACCTGCTGCGCGGGGCGCGGGCCGGGCGGCGGGGTCGCCGAGAGCAACAAGGGTCAGTCCTCCGTCCGGAACCGTGCGGTGCTGCCGTCGGTCAGCGAGACCGCCAGCACCCCGTCACCGTCCAGGCGTACGTCGGCCACGGCGGGCCCGGCCGACGCCGCCTGGTACACCGAGGCGAAGGTGACCTTCTCCGACTGCGCGGTGAAGTCGACCCGGGTGCGCACGCGCTGCGGATCGTCGGCCGCGCCCGGGCCCGGCCGGGAGAGCGGACGCACGGTCGCGCCGGGGGTGTGGGTGTGCCAGCCGTGCAGGGTCTCGTCGCCGTACCAGGTGGTGCGGACCTCGCCCGAGGCCTGGAGCTGGACGTCCAGGGCGACACCGGGACGGAGCTGCGCGGTGAGGCGCCGCTCGTCCTCGGCACGCACCGTCAGCAGATCGACCAGATAGCTGTCACCGAGCACCACTTGCCGCACCGCACGCACACCCTCGTACGCGGTCGTCACCTCGGCGGTGACGGACGAACCGTCCGAGCCGAGCAGCCGCCCGGTGCACTCGGCCTGTTCGGCGCCGTTCACCCGGAACGCCGGATGGGCCTCCGTCGATGCGTACAGATCGCGGAACTCTGCGTGTGCGTAGGGCACTTGACCGGGATCGGGCTGCCACGGAGTGGTGTCGCCGTACAGATACAGCGACAACTTGTCGCGATGGCCGTGGGAGCCGCCGTGCGGACCGAAGTCCAGCAGCGCGTGGACGCCCGCGTGGTGCAGCACCGCGTACCCGGCGGTCGGGAACACCGTGACCGGACCGGGCGCCGGGCGCTGCGGCAGCGGCGGACCGGCGAACCAGCCGTCCAGCTCCCGGTCGAGCCCGTCGTCGTGCGCGCCGAGCTCGGCCCGGGCCCGCCCGGCCACCGCCTCCAGCGCCGGTGACGGCACCAACTGCTGGGCAAGCGCGACGAGTTCGAGCCACTCCAGGGCGAGCGGACCACGCAGATACGGGCCGTCGTGCAGCGCCGGCAGGATGCCGCCCGGCGTGGCGATCGCCGCCAGCACATCCGTCATCCCGGCCAGCACACCCACCACATCGGACGGAACCGCCGCGGGGTCGGTGCCCCGCAGCGCCAGCAGCGCGGCCCGCAGCACGAACCCGTGGTAGTAGGTGCTGCCCTCCCACTCCCAGCCGTCATCGGCGACCGCGACCCGCAGATGCGCGTACAGCCCGTGCTCGCCCTCCAGCCACTGCCCGGCGCCCTCCCACTCGCTGCCACGAGCCGCCGCGGCCCCCCGGCTCGCCGCCACACCGGCCGCGTTGAGCCACGCGGTGTAGTTGGAGGCGAGGTGGCCCTGGCCGGTGAGCACGTCCCGGGCGTCGAGAGCGGCCTGCTCCAGCGCGTCCAGCAACGGAAGCACCGGGGCCAGGTCCTCGGTCGAGTGCTCGGCGAGCGTGATCACGGCGTGCCCGACGTTCACCGCCCAGATGGCATCGGTCAGCGCCTGGTGGAAGAGCCTGCCGCGCAGCATCCAGGACTGGGCCTCGCCGTGCCGCTCGGTGGCCAGCGACGCGTACAGCCCCGCGTACTCCACGAGCCGCGACACGGACTCCGCGCGCTCCTTGCGGTGGGCCAGCACCCGCAGGTGCCGCGCCCACGCCTGGTGCGAGAGCACCAGCCAGGCGCCGCGCACCGCCTCGTCGTCCACCCGGCAGCCGTACGCACAACGCGCACCGCCCTCGGGGAACACCCCGGCGAGCAGATCGCCGTGGTCGAGCTCCACGCCGTGCGCCGGGCAGACGTACGCGTGCCACCAGCCGCCCCGCTCCCGGGCGATCCGCCTCAACGCGGCCACACGCCACCGTCGATGTCCACGGTGGTGGCGGTGAGGAAGCCGGACGACGGCGACGCCAGGTGGACGACCGCGGCGGCGACGTCCTCGGGGGTGCCGGCCCGGCCGACGGGGATGCCCGCTTCCATCGCCTGCTGCGCCTCGGGCGCGGTGAACGTGTCGTGGAAGGCGGTGCCCTTGATGAAGCCGGGAGCGACGGTGTTGACGGTGATGCCCGTACCGCCGAGCTCCTTGGCCAGACCCTTGGTGAAACCGCGCACACCGGCCTTGGCCGCCGCGTAGGCCACCGAGCCGGGGCCGCCGCCGTTGTGCGCGGCCAGCGAGGACATCGTGATGATGCGGCCTGCCGACGACTGCTTCAGGTGCGGCAGCGCGGCGCGCACGGTGCGGAACGTGGACGTCAGATTGGTGGAGAGGACCTGGTCGAAGTGGTCGTCGGACATCTCGGCGATGGTGGCCCGGCCGATCAGATGACCCGCGTTGCAGACCAGGACGTCCAGGCCGCCGAGGAAGCCGGTCGCCTCGTCGACGAGCCGGTCCACGTCGCCGGTCACCGTGACATCGGCCTTGAACGCCTTCGCCCGGCGGCCCAGCGCCTCGATCGCGGAGACCGTCTTCGCGGCCTCGTCGGCGGAGGAGTGGTAGTGGACGGCGACGTCGGCGCCGGCCTCGGCGAGCGCGACGGCGATGGCACGGCCGATTCCGTGGCCCGCCCCTGTCACCAGTGCGCGGGAGCCGTTGAGATCAGCAGACATGGAGTAAGTACCTTTCGAGGAAAAACGGTCGTCGGGACCGGTGCCGGTCACTTGAGGCCGGCGGTCGCGAAGCCCTGCACGAAGTAGCGCTGGCCGATGAGGAAGAGAATGACCATGGGCAGGGTGGCCAGCGTGGTGCCGGCCATCAGGAAGTGCCACTGGGGGCCGTTCTCCGTCTTGAAGACGGAGAGTCCCACCTGGATCACCCGCAGGCTGTCCGTACGGGTCACCAGCAGTGGCCAGAGGAAGTTGTTCCACGACGACTCGAAGGTCAGCAGCGCCACGGTGGTGAGCGCGGGCTTGACCTGCGGCGTCATGATCCGGGCGTAGATCCGGAACTCGCCGAGACCGTCGAGCCTGGCCGCCTCCTCCAGTTCCACCGGAAGGTCCAGATAGAACTGGCGGAAGAGAAAGACCGCGAACGGAGTGACGGCGCCGGGAATGATGAGCGCCCACCAGGAGTCCAGCCAGCCGCTGCCGCCCTGGCCGAAGATGTCGTTCCCGCCGGCCAGCGGCATGAAGCGGACGATCAGGAACTCCGGCAGCACCTTGGTGTACGTGGGGATCATCAGCGCGGCGATGAAGAGGTAGAAGATGACCTCGCTGCCCCGGAACTTGATCCGCGCCAGCGAGTACCCGGCCATCGACGCCACGACCACATTGATGAGGGTGTGACTGAACGCGATGATGAAGCTGTTGCGCGCGTACGTCGCGAACGGCGCCGCCTTCAGTGCGTCGACATAGTTCCCGAACTCCCAGTGTTCCGGCAGCAGCCCGGCGTCCTGGGAGGCGATCTCCACCGGGGTCTTGAGCGAGGTGAGGACCATCCAGACGAACGGTGCCACCATCAGCAGCGAGACGACGCTGAGCGTCAGATAGAGCGCGATCCGGCCGACGGAGAGCGGCTTGCCCTTCGTCCGGGGCCGGTCCTTCTCCGCAACCCCGGGCCTGTGAAGCTCAGTTGTGGCCACGGGTGCCTCCCATGATCCGCCGGTTGACCAGGGTGAAGCCCATCAGCAGCACGAACAGCACCAGTGACTGCGCGGAGGCGTAGCCGATGCGGAACTCCCGGAAGGCGGACTTGTAGATCTCGAACGTCATCATCGTGGTGCTGTTGCCCGGGCCGCCGTCGGTCAGGATGTAGATCTGGTCGAAGGACTGGAACGCGCTGATCATCGACGTGATGAGGACGAAGAACGTCGCGGGTTTCAGCAGCGGCAGAGTGATCGAGAAGAACTGGCGCACCTTGGACGCGCCGTCCACCGAAGCCGCCTCGTACAGTTCCTTCGGCAGGGACTGCAGCGCGGCCAAGTAGATGAGCATCTTCATGCCGATGCCCTGCCAGATGCCGACCAGGATCACCGACGGCATCGCCCACGATGTCGACGACAGCCAGGCCGGGCCTTGGATCCCGAGGAACGACAGGAGCGTGTTCAGCAGCCCGTTGCCCGGGTTGTAGATCCACAGCCAGACCAGGGCGATCGCGACGGTCGCCGTCACCTGGGGAATGAAGACCGCGGTACGGAAGATGCCTCGTGCCTTCAGCCCGGTGTGCAGCGCCAGGGCCACGAGCAGCCCCAGCATCATGCCGAACGGCACGGTGAAGAAGGTGTAGACGACGGTGTTGACGATGGACTTGCGGAACACTGCGTCGTCCAGCATGTCCCGGAAGTTGTCCAGGCCCACGAACTGCGGCGCCGTCAGCACGTCGTACTTCGTGAAGGCCAGAACCACCGACGCGACGACAGGCAGGCCGATCCAGAGCGAGGCATGCAGCAGCGCGGGCGCCACCATCAGCATGCCGGCGCGTTGCCTGCGGCGCCCCGGGCCGGTGGGTGCCCGGCCGGTGCGTTTCTTCACGACCGGGTGCCCGGTCGGGGAAGGCGGCCGCGTGGGCCTCGCCTTCAATACGGATGTCGCTCCCACAGTGACGGGTCCTTACATCCGGCCGATGGCGGCCTCGGCGAGCCGGCCGAGTTCCGCGATGGCGTCCTTCGCGGACTGGCTGCCCACGATGGCGGGCTCCAGCGTGGGCTTGATCTTTTCGCGGATCTCCATCCAGGCAGCGGTGCCGCCCTCCGAACACGCGTCACCCATGCTCTGCAGGGAGAGATCGACGAACTTGTTCTCCTTCACATAGCTGGAGTCGCTGAGATCCTTCAGCCCGGGCACCGATCCTCGCTGCTTGGCCGCACCGAGGATGGACTCGGGCGTCGCGAGGTACTCGACGAGCGCACGGGCCGCTGCCGGGTGCTTGGAACTGGCGGACTGGGTGACGAGCGTGCCGCCCTGGAGCATCGCGGGCTTGCGGTTGGCGAGGATGAACGCCCCGAGCTTGTCGTCCTTGAGGAGTTCCGGATTCTGTTCCCCGACCTGCTTCCACAGGGCACTGCTCGTCATCATCATCGACGCCTTGCCGGTCTGTACGTTGGTCGGGGCCCCGAGGTCCGTCTTCTTGGCGTAGTCGGCGGAGCCGTCCTTGATCAGGTCCTTGAAGAACTGCAGCGCCTCGACCCCGCGGGCGTCGGTGAACAGCACCTTCTTGCCGTCCGCGCTGAACAGCTGGCCGCCGTTGGCGAAGAGGAAGGTCTCCCAGCACTGGCGCAGATGGATGGAGAACGGGTCGAATCCGAACCGGCCGTCCTTGGTCAGCTGCTTGGCCACGGCGCGTAGTTCGGCCCAGTTCGCCGGGGTCTTCTTGATGCCGGCCTCGGCGAAGTGGTCCTTGCGGTAGACGACGATGCGGGTGTCGAGGACGACCGGCAGCGCGTACAGCTTGCCGTCGTACCGGGACGGCTCCAGGACCCGCTTCTCGTAGTCGTGCGCGGTGGCGAACTTCTCCGGCAGCTCGGCGATCGCCTTCTTCGCGGCGAACGGCGGGATCCAGCCCACGCCCATCATCAGCACGTCGGGCAGCAGACCGCCTGCGAGCCCTGTGGTGATCTTCTCGTTGAGCTGGTCGTACGTGGTGTAGTCCACGTTCACCTTGACGTCCGGATACTTCTTCCGGAACCCGCCGAGTATCTCCTTCTCCAACAGCGTCTTGCCGTCGGCGCCTTCGTAGATCGGGGTGAGCAGAGTGATCTCACCCTCGGCGGGGCCGTCGGCGGAACCGCCCGCCGAAGTGCCGGTGCCGCACGCACTGAGGGCGGCGGCAGCGGTGCCGGCGCCGATGGCAGCAAGCAGCGACCGTCTTTTGAGTTCCATGGGACACCCCTTTTGAGGTGGAGACTGTGGATCGATCCAGCGATGGCATCCCGGCCATGGCTGAGAAGCGCTGGTAAATCGATGCACTGATGCTAGGAACGCTGTCGGAGGGACGTCAACAGCTGATGCACATGAATTTTCGGGAATGTTAACGGGTGTACCGGTCAACAGAGTTAAGTAAATCGATACACTGCTAGGGTCAGACGCGTTCCGAACCGGAGGTGGCATGAGCGGGGTAACGATCCATCAGGTCGCGGAGGCCGCGGGGGTCTCCGCGAGCACGGTCTCCAACGTCCTCAATGGGCGTACGGACCGTATGCAGGCGGCCACGCTGGCGCGCGTGGAGCAGGTGATCGAGCAGCTCAGCTACCGGCCCAACCGTGCGGCCCGGATGCTGCGCACCGGACGCATCAAGGTCATCGGTCTCATCGTGCCGTCCGTCGCCAACCCGTTCTGGGGGGCGCTCGCCCGTGAGCTGGAGGCCATCGCGCTGGCCGAGGGCTATCACGTACTGCTCTGCAACAGTGAGCGCGATCCGGCCCGCGAGCTCAAGTACGGCGAAGAGTTGCTCGCCGACGGGGTGAGCGGAGTGGTGCTCTGCTCCTCGCTTCCCTCGCTCGAACATATGACGCCGCTGCTCAGCCGCGGACTGAAGATGGTCGCCTTCGACCGCACCGCGCAGGCGGGCGATCCGCCGTCGCTGGCCTCCATCAGTGTCGACAACGCGATGGGTGCCGAGCTCGCCACCCGTCATCTGACCGAACTCGGCCACCGTCGGCTGGCGTTCGTCTCCGGCTCGGTCAACAGCGTCAACCGCCGCGAGCGGCTGCGCGGCTTCCGGGCCGCACTGGAGTCGGCGGGCCTCGATCCGGACGACGCGATCGTCTGGCCCGGCGCGGACGCCACCGAGTTCGGTGACAAGGACGCGGCCGAACTGGGGCGCAACGCCGCCAGGGAGCTCCTCGGCGGCCCCCGTCCGCCCACCGCGTTCGTCGCCATCAACGACATGTGCGCGATCGGGATCTGCCGTGGGGCCAAGGATGCCGGGCACAGCGCCGGACAGGACGTCTCCGTGGTCGGCTTCGACGACATCCTCCTCGCCGACCTCTTCGAACCGCCGCTCACCACGGTCCGCCAGCCGCTGCCGGAGATGGCCGCGGAGACCTTCCAGCAACTGCGGGCCCGGATCGACTCGGCCCCTGCGGCGGGACGGTCACTCCTCATCCGGCCGCGCCTGATCGTACGGGAGTCGACGGCCCCGGCGCCGACCGGTGCGAGCGCCGCGATCCCTGCACCGGGCGGACCGGAGCAGCTGATCGCGGGCCGGACGGCGTAGCCGGGGCGTGTCCGGCGGTTCAGGGATGGGCGAGTTCGAGTACGACAATGCCGGCGAGGACGGCCGCGCCGGCGGTGAGGCGCAGCCGCCCGAACCGTTCGCGGAAGAGGAGCGTGGCGATCAGCGCCGCGATGAGGATGCTGGTTTCGCGCAGGGCCGCGATGGTCGCGAGGTCGCCGTGGGCCTGCGCCCAGATGACCAGGCCGTAGGCGGTCAGTGAGACGACGCCGCCGGTCAGGCCGATCCCGCAGGCCGGCTTCAACTGTGCGAGCAGCGGACGGCCGCGCCGGGCGAGCGCCAGCAGTGGCAGAACGGGGCCCTGGCAGAGAAAGAGCCAGGCGATGTAGCCGATGACGGTCTGGGACCGGTGCACCCCCGTGCCGTCGACGACGGTGTAGGCCGCGATGACCGCGCCGGTGGCCACCGCCGCGCCGAGCGCGGGCAGCTGTGCGCGCCCGGGCCACCCGTCCGCGAAGGCCAGTCCGGCCAGTCCGGCCGAGATGACCAGTACGCCCGCCATTTCGGCGGCGGCGATCGGCCGGCCCAGCAGCGTCACGGAGGCGACGGCCACGAGCAATGGCGCGGTGCCACGGGCGATGGGGTACATCTGGCCGAAGTCGCCGAGCTGGTAGGCCCGCAACAGGAAGAGCTGGGAGAGCACCTCCAGCGCGGCGGAAACCAGGATGAACGGCCAGGCCCCGGCCTCGGGCAGCGGAACGAGGCAGACCATCACCGCCGCGCAGCCGGTGTACGCGAGGTTGATGAGGGTGAAACCCACGAGTTTGTCGGTGATGCGGTGAGCCATCGCGTTCCACAGGGCATGGAGAACGGCGGCGCAGAGCACGGCCGCAGGCACGGCTGAGCCAGGGGGAAGGAACGAGGGCATGACGGGGCTCCCTGCGGCAACAGAGTATCTGGAATAGAATTCCGCGCTACTCTAATCACATGGAACAGAATTCCAGTGACGGGTACCGGCTCGGTGCCCATGTGAGAGCCAGGCTCCCGGAGCTCCGCGAGACCGAGGCGCGTGTCGCGCAGGTGATCCTCGACCAGGGGGCCGACCTGGTCCGGCTCAGTGTCAGCGATGTCGCGGCCCTGGCCGGTACGGCTCCGTCGTCGGTCGTCCGCGCCTGTCAGCGCCTCGGATTCCGCGGCTATCAGGAACTGAAGATCGCGGCAGCACGCCAGGGCGCCGCGGGGAGCGGCGCGCTGGCCTCCGACCCCGGCGACGATCCGGCGGCCCGTGCGCTGGCCGACACGCTGCACGCCTCCCGCGAGGCACTCGGCGACCTGGCCACCACCCTCACCGCCACCGGGCTCCGCGCTGCCGCCGCCGCACTGGACGCGGCCCCCCGCGTCGTGGTCGCCGCGGCCGGCCTCTCCGCCGCCGTGGCCGCCGACGCCGCGTACCGCCTGCGTGCCCTCGGCTGTGTCGTCGACGCCCCCGCCGACGCCCTCACTGCCCAGCTCTCCGCCGCCCAACTCCCGCCGGGCGCCGTCTGCCTGGCCATCAGCCACACCGGAGCCACCCGCAGTACGGTCGACACCGCCCGCCGCGCCCGCCTGGCCGGAGCCGAGGTCATCGGCCTGACCAGCTACGCCCAGTCACCGCTGAGCGAAACCAGTACGCACACGCTCGTCGCCGGGGGACAGGACCTGGTCTTCGGCCTGGAGACCACGGCCAGCCGCATCGCCCACCTGGTCACCATCGACGCACTCGCCCAGACCCTCCTCGCCCTGCGCACGACGACGGCGGAACGAACACTCCACCTCTCGGCCGACGTCACGGCCGACCACTCCTACTGACCCGCGCGTACACGGGACTTCGCGGGCGGCTCGCGGCACGGGTCCATTCATCGGTGGCCCCGTGCCGGGCGCGCCGCCCGGTTCGCGCTCAGCGGCGATTGACGCGGTACACGTCCCTGACGCAGAGGTTGAGGAGTGTGGTCGCCACGATGACACCGGCGCAGACCAGCAGCACGGTCCGGTCGGCCCAGGCGTGCACGGCGAGCGCGGTGATCAGGTAGCCGAGCGGGATGGCGAGACGCTCCCCGACACCGTTGAACGAGCCCATCCGGCCCATCTCCTCCTGTGGCACGTGCTGTTGGAGCGCCGTGGTCCACGCCACGATGGCGATATCCAGCCCGATGCCCGCGAGTACGGCGCCGAGCAGCACCCACGGCAGAGCCAGGCCGAAGCCCAGCGCGGCCGGCGGCAGACAGAGCCCGGCGCCGTTGACGACGGCGACGGCCAGCAGACGGTACGGCTTCCAGCGCAGGCACACCACTGTCCCCGCGAACAGCCCGAACGCGAACGCGCCCTGGACGAGCCCCCAGGAACGTGCCCCCGAGTAATGCTCGGCCGCGACCACGGGACCGAGCAGCTGAAACCCGGCCAGCCACGCGGCGACCACCACCGTGCCGGCGGCGGTGTACGTCCACAGCCAGGTGCGCGACCGGAATCCGGACCACCCCGCCCGCAGGTCGGCCAGGGCGCTGCTCGTCGTGACCGGGGCGCTCAGCCGCAGGCCGAGCAACAGGAGCGCCGCGACGAGAAAGCTGAGCGCGTCCCAGGACAGGGCCCAGGCCGGCCCGCCGACCGCGACGATCACCCCTCCGGCAACAGGGCCGAGCACCTTGACGGCATTGCTCGGAAGCCGGAGCAGCGCGTTGGCCCGTTGCAGATGCTCGGCCGCGACGATCTGCGCCACGACGCCCGTCGCGGCCGGAGCCGTGAAGGCTGTGGCGATCCCTGAAACAAAGCCGCACCCGGCGATCGAAACGGTTGTCGCATGGCCGGTGGCCACGAGCGTCGCGAGCACGCCCTGCGCGGCCGCGGCCAGCAGATTGCTCAGGAACAGGATCCGGCTGCGTGACAGACGGTCCGCGAGAACACCGCCCGCGACGGTGAAGACGATCGTGGGGACCGAATTGGTCGCCAGCACCACACCGAGCGGCCCGGCTCCGCCGCCCTGGCCGATCACCGCGTAGGCGAGTGCGAGGGGCGCCATCGCGGAGCCGGTCGCCGAGACGAGAGTGGCGAGCGCGAACCGCCGGAAGGCCGGAACCCGCAAGGGCGTCGGACGGGTCGCGGGCGCCTCGACGGTGGACTCCATGATTCTCCTGCTGTGGGTGTCGTGGCGGTGGCTCCGGCTCCTGGTGCCGCCGGGCCGTCAGCTCACCGTCGGCGCTCCGTCCAGCTCCTCGCCGATCGCCGTCCGCAGCGCGTCGTGCTGCGGGCCGAGCGCGAAACGTTCGTCGGTCCACCGGTCATGGGGAAACAGTCGGACGGGCATGCGTACCAGATCGTCCGGCTCCCACGCGGGAGTTCCGAAAGGCGCTGTACGTGGGGTCGGTCGACCAGGAGCACCGAGTACCCCGGCAGGAACTGCACGTCCCCGATCACCGCGAATCCCGAGCCCAGCCGACGCAGCACGGTCGGGGTTCTCGACTCGCGGCGCGCTGCCTATTCGGTCGTTCTGCCAGTTCGAAGTCACGGCCGGAACCTACCCCGGCCCGTACGTCCCGCCTCCGTCAGAGACGTCGCTCGGCCAGATCCAGCCAGTGCTCCACATCGCTCGGTGCGAAGTGCCGGATGGCCCAGTCGGTCATCCGCAGACTCATATGGGCCCAGCAGGGGCGCAGGATGTCGTCGGGCAGTGCGTCCAGGATGTCGTCGAGCCGGCGGACGACCCCCGCCGCTTGCTCCTGTGTGTGCATCCCGAAGCGCAGGGTGACCAGGTCGAAACGGCGGTCTCCCCGCCCGGCGCCGTCCCAGTCGATGACCCCGGTGACCGTGCCGTCCACGGCGAGCAGGTTGCCGTGGTGAAAGTCCTGGTGCACGACATCGTCCCCGGCCAGGCGGGGAGGGTGATCGGCACCGACCGAACTGACCCGGTGCTCAAGGGCGGCGCTGCGTGGGCTGTGCCGACGCAGCGGCTCGTGAAGGCAGTAGCCGGGGCCGTCGTCGAGCAGATACAGGTGCATCGACGGGATGTCCGCGCGCCCGGCCAACAGCCCGGACTGCGACTCGTTGAGAGCGAGAGCCTGATCCAGAGCGTGGTGGTCCAGCAACTCCAGTGGTGCGCCCGGCAGAAGCTCCTGGACCAGCACCACTCCGCCGCCCACCTGGAGCGCCAGTTCTGTGGACGGGCAGGGATACCCCTGACTGCGCAGCGCCTCGCACACCGCCAGTGGCCCCGACCGCAGGGCGTCGAGCCGACTGTCCGGCCGCCACTTCAGCACGGACCGGTGGCCGTCGGGCCACCGGACGTACGCGGCGCCCACCTCGCCGCCCGGACAGGGCTCCTCGACCAGCAGCCGTACGCCGGTCTGGGCGTGCACGGCATCCGTCATCCGGCCGGCGTCGAGGCGCTCGGCACGTTCCCAGTGCTGCTGCGGTGAGGTGGTCATCGGAGCATTCTCCACGCGCAGCCCTCGGGGGGCTGTTTGACCAATGTGGACTCGGGCGCGGTCGATGCGGGCCGATTCCGCGTGGCTCCGCCACTCCGGTGTCGGTTGCTGGACGAGCCGTACCCGCCAGGGCCGGTCCGGCGGGTACTCGACCACCACGGTGCCGCCCGGCCGGTAGTCGGGGACATCGACCAGGTTGATGTCCGCCGTCATCTCGACGCGGTGGGTCGGTGCGTCGTCCGGATCGACCGAGAGGACGAACTGGATGGGTATGTCTGCCGATTCGCCCCCGGTGGCGCGCAGGCTCTCGATCTTCGCGAGAGCGGTGCGCGGGACCACGGCCGCCTCGCGGCCGCGTCGGGGCATCCGGGCCAGGAAGACCAGCAAGGCGGTGCGGCGTCCCACCGGGCCGGGCCGGACCGGGCCCCGCCCGGTGCGATGCGGGGCTCAGTCCGCCGACGCCGTCCAGCCGAGCGCCTCGATGCGCGCACCGTCGCCGGACCGGCCCTCGTCGAAGACCGTCCGGTTGCCGTCCTCGACCCGGACGGCGTCCACGTACACCCCGCGCCCGACGTACAGCTGGTCCGTCGTGTACCGCCACCTCAGCCGGACCTCCTTGCCGCGCCAGGCGGCGAGATCCGCGTCGAGGCGGTGCCATACCCGGCCGGACCAGCCGGAGACCGCGCCGCTGGGATGCGGATCGGGCTCGGGGTGGGGTTTCTCCGCCGTCGGCACGGTGGTGAAGGGTACGGGCTGCCAGGTCGCCCCGGCGTCCGCCGAAGCCTCCAGGAAGAGGAAGTCGGAGCCGGGCTCGGTGTCCCACCACAGGGCCGAGCTCAGCCGGGCGTGCGAGGAGGCGAGGCGCAGCGCCGGCAGTGTGAGCGTGGCCGAGGCGGCGCTCGCCATGCCCGAGAACCACGCCGTACGGCCACGCGCGGGACGGACCGCGACGGCGCGCGCCATCCGGTTGGCCGCGGCGACGCGCGGCGCGCTGCCGGAACGCCAACTGCGCACCGGGTGCACCGAGTTGCCGAGCACGATCAGGAACGAGTCGGTCGTCGGGTCCAGTACGAGACTGGTTCCGGTGAAACCGGTGTGGCCCGCGGTGCGCGGCGTGGCCATCGCCCCCATGTACCAGTGCTGGTAGAGCTCGAATCCGAGGCCGTGCGCATCGCCGGGGAACGCGGTGTTGAAGTCGGTGAACAGCAGGTCGACCGATTCGGCGGAGAGGATCCGCGCACGCCCGTACACCCCGCCGTTGAGCAGCGTACGGGCGAGGACCGCCAGGTCCCAGGCGCAGGAGAAGACTCCGGCGTGGCCCGCCACCCCGTCCAGGCTGTAAGCGTTCTCGTCGTGCACCTCGCCCCAGACCAGCCCGCGGTCCAGTCCGGACCAGGGCTGCCGGGCGTCCTCGGTCGCGGCGATCTTCGGCTTCCAGGAGGCCGGCGGGTTGTACCGGGTGCGGTGCATTCCGAGCGGAGCGGTGATCTGCTCACGGAGCAGGACATCCTGCGTGCGGCCGGTGATCTTCTCCAGGACCAGCTGGAGCGAGATCAGATTGAGGTCGGAGTAGAGGTACACCGTGCCGGGCGGGTTGGCCGGCACCTCGTTCCACAGCAGTTGCAGTTTCCCGTCCCGCGTCGGCGCCTTGTACAGCGGAATCCAGGCACGGAAGCCCGAGGTGTGCGTGAGCAGCTGACGGATCGTGATGTCCTGCTTGCCGCCGCCGCCGAAATCGGGCAGGTACGAGGCGACCTTCGCCTCCAGCTCCAGCGTCCCGCGCTCGATCTGCTGCACGGCCAGGATCGAGGTGAAGAGCTTCGAGACCGAGGCCAGGTCGAAGACGGTGTCCTCGGCCATCGGGATCTGCTGGTCGGGCGGGAACTCCACCCCGGTGTCGGTCTTCTCGTCGTACGCCGCATAGCGCACGGCCTTGCCGATCGGCCGGTGCAGGGCCACCGTGCCGCCCCGCCCGGCGAGCAGCACCGCACCCGCGTACCAGGGGTGCTTGGGGGAGGCGGAGAGGAACTTCTCCGCGTCGGCGACCAGTTGGTCAAGGGGTTCCTGCAGCAGCCCGGCGCGGGCGGCCGGTCCACGCCGCAGCGTCGGCCGGCCCTGACCCGATGCGGTGCTCCCGAGCGCCCCTGTGCGCATGTCCGACGACCCCGTCCCCGACTCCATGGCCGACGCCCGTTCCGCGAACGGAATCGGCGCCAGGGCGAGTGCCCCGCCCAGGGCCAGCATCCCACCGCCCAGCCTCCGACGGCTGATCCCTCTGCCCGCCGCGTCCTCGGTCATCCGGAACCCCTTCCTGCTGCACGAAAGTAACTTTCGAAATTTCGTCCGACAATGAAACTTCCTGCCGCCGCAGAGATTACTGTCACCCCCGCCGTCACGGAGGTCCCCTGCGTCACAAAGAATCTGACACTGCATCAGAAAATCTCTTCCCTCGGATGTCCGGCTGCGGCATCCTGCGGCCCATGGAGACGGAGCTGAGCAAGAAACTGGGAGTCGAGCACGCCATCTTCGGCTTCACGCCGTTCCCCGCAGTGGCCGCGGCCATCACCCGGGCCGGCGGATTCGGCGTACTCGGCGCGGTCCGCTACACCGCCCCCGACGACCTCGCGCGCGACCTCGACTGGATGCAGGAGCACACCGACGGCAAGCCGTACGGCCTCGACGTCGTCATGCCCGCGAAAAAGGTGGAGGGGGTGACCGAGGCCGATGTCGAGGCGATGATCCCGGCCGGGCACCGCCAGTTCGTCCAGGACACCCTCGCCAAGCACGGCGTACCGGAACTTCCCGACGGCGAGGCGTCCGGCTGGCGCATCACCGGCTGGATGGAGGAGGTCGCCCGCAACCAGCTCGACGTCGCCTTCGACTACCCCATCAGGCTCCTCGCCAACGCCCTCGGGTCGCCGCCCGCCGATGTCGTCCAGCGTGCCCACGACCGGGGCGTACTCGTCGCCGCCCTCGCCGGGAGCGCCAAGCACGCCCGCCACCACGCCGACGCGGGCATCGACATCGTCGTCGCCCAGGGGTACGAGGCGGGCGGCCACACCGGCGAGATCGCCTCCATGGTCCTGGTCCCGGACGTGGTCGACGCCGTCGGACCGCTTCCCGTCCTCGCCGCCGGCGGGATCGGCAGCGGCGAACAGATCGCCGCCGGACTCGCCCTCGGTGCCCAGGGTGTCTGGCTCGGCTCCCTCTGGCTGACCACCGAGGAGGCCGACCTCCACTCCCGCGCGCTGACCCGCAAACTCCTCGCCGCCGGCTCCGGCGACACCGTCCGCTCCCGCGCGCTCACCGGCAAACCCGCGCGTCAGCTCCGTACCGAATGGACCGACGCCTGGGACGACCCGGCGGGGCCCGGCACTCTTCCCATGCCGCTCCAGGGGCTGCTGGTGGCCGAGGCCGTGTCGCGCATCCAGAAGTACGAGACCGGCGCGCTGCTCGGCACCCCCGTCGGCCAGATCGTCGGCCGGATGAACAGTGAGCGCAGCGTTCAGGCCGTCTTCGACGACCTGACCCGCGGCTTCGAGCGAGCCGTGGACCGGATCAACCGCATCGCCGGACGGAGCGCCTCATGACCCCGCCGCCCAACGGCTTCTGGGCCCAGGCAACCGCCGACCCCGACCGCACGGTCCTGACCGCACCCGACGGCGAGAGCTGGACGGCGGGCCGGCTGCACGCCGCCGCCAACCGCCTCGTCCACGGACTGCGCGCCGCCGGGCTGCGGCGGGGCGACGCGTTCGCGGTCGTGCTGCCCAACGGCGTCGAGTTCTTCACCGCCTACCTCGCCGCCGCCCAGGCCGGCCTCTACCTCGTCCCCGTCAACCACCACTTCGTCGGCCCCGAGATCGCCTGGATCGTCTCCGACTCCGGCGCCAAGGTGCTCATCGCCCACGAGCGGTTCGCCCAGGCCGCGACCGAGGCCGCCGACGAGGCGGAGCTGCCGGCCACCCACCGCTTCGCCGTGGGCACGGTCGACGGCTTCCGCCCGTACGCCGAACTGCTCGAAGGGCAGTCCGGACAAGCCCCGGACGACCGCACCCTGGGCTGGGTCATGAACTACACCTCGGGCACCACCGGCCGCCCGCGCGGCATCCGCCGTCCGCTCTCCGGCAAGCTCCCCGAGGAGAGCCACCTCGGCGGATTCCTCGGCATCTTCGGCATCAAACCGTTCGACGGCAACGTCCACCTGGTCTGCTCGCCGCTCTACCACACGGCCGTGCTGCAGTTCGCCGCCGCGTCCCTGCACATCGGACACCCGCTGGTCCTGATGGACAGGTGGACGCCCGAGGACATGCTGCGGCTCATCGACACCCACCGCTGCACCCACACGCACATGGTCCCGACCCAGTTCCACCGCCTCCTCTCCCTCCCCGACGAGGTGAAACGGCGCTACGACGTCACGGCCATGCGGCACGCCATCCACGGTGCCGCGCCCTGCCCCGACCACGTCAAGCGCGCCATGATCGACTGGTGGGGGAGGTGCGTCGAGGAGTACTACGCGGCCAGCGAGGGCGGCGGCGCCTTCGCCACCGCCGAGGACTGGCTGAAGAAACCGGGCACGGTCGGCAGGGCCTGGCCGATCAGTGAACTCGCCGTCTTCGACGACGACGGCGAACGGCTGCCGCCCGGCGAGCTCGGCACCGTCTACATGAAGATGAACACCGGCGGCTTCAGCTACCACAAGGACGAGACCAAGACGCGGAAGAACCGCATCGGCGACTTCTTCACCGTCGGCGACCTCGGCATCCTCGACGAGGACGGCTACCTCTTCCTCCGCGACCGCAAGATCGACATGATCATCTCCGGTGGGGTCAACATCTACCCCGCCGAGATCGAGGGGGCTCTCCTCGGCCACCCCGCGGTCGCCGACGTCGCCGTCTTCGGCATCCCGCATCCCGACTGGGGCGAGGAGGTCAAGGCGGTCGTCGAACCGGCCGCGGGACACGAGGCGGGGGAGGCGCTCGCCGCCGGGATCCTGCGCCACTGCGAAGAGCGTCTCGCCGGGTACAAGCGCCCCAGGACCATCGACTTCATCGACGTGATGCCCCGCGACCCCAACGGCAAGCTCTACAAGCGGCGGCTGCGCGACCCGTACTGGGAAGGACGCCAACGGGCCGTGTGAACCACCGCCCGGCCGCCGCCGCCCGACGAGCGCCCCCGTACCGGCTCTGGCAGGGTGTGGCCCATGAACGCGCGCGCGACGGTCCGGTCACTGGCGACCCGGTGGACGGTGGCCGTGCCGATCGTCGCCGCGCTCGCGCTGGTCTTCAGCTGGGGACGGGAGCTGCCGGCGTTCGCCGTCGCCGTGGTCGCGCTCTGTCTCGCGGGCGCCGTTCTGGCCGCCGTGCACCACGCCGAGGTCATCGCCCACCGGGTCGGGGAACCGTTCGGCTCCCTCGTCCTGGCCGTCGCCGTCACCGTCATCGAAGTGGCCCTCATCGTCACCCTGATGGTGGACGGCGGCCCCAAGACGTCCGCGCTCGCCCGCGACACCGTGTTCGCCGCCGTGATGATCACCTGCAACGGCATCGTCGGACTGTCCCTGCTCCTGGGGGCCGTCCGTTCCCGCGTCGTCGTCTTCAACGCCGAAGGCTCCGGGGCCGCCCTCGCGACCGTCGCCACGCTCGCCACCCTCAGCCTGGTCCTGCCGACCTTCACCGTCGGCAAACCGGGCCCCGAATTCTCCACCGCCCAACTGGCCTTCGCGGCCGTCGCCTCACTCCTTCTGTACGGGCTGTTCGTCGCCGTACAGACGGTGCGGCACCGCGAGTACTTCCTGCCCCTCACACCCGAGGGCGCGCTCAAGCCGGACGAGCACCACGTGGTGCTGCCCGGCCGGGGCGCCACCGCGCTGAGCCTGGTGATGCTGCTGGTCGCGCTGGTCGCGGTCGTCGGCGACGCCAAGTCCGTCTCGCCGACCATCGAGTCCGGGGTGGAGGCGGCCGGGATGCCCCAGGCGGTGGTCGGTGTCGTCATCGCGCTGCTGGTGCTGCTGCCGGAGACCCTGGCGGCAGTGCGGGCCGCCCGTCGCGATCGTGTCCAGACCAGCCTCAACCTCGCCCTCGGCTCGGCGATGGCGAGCATCGGCCTGACCATCCCGGCCATCGCCCTCGCCTCGGTCTGGCTCGACGGACCGCTCCATCTCGGCCTCGGCGCCACCCATATGGTGCTCCTCGCACTCACCGTGATGGTCGGCGCGCTGACCGTCGTACCGGGACGGGCCACCCTGCTCCAGGGCGGCGTCCATCTGTCGATCTTCGCCGCGTTCGTCTTCCTCGCGATCAGCCCCTGATTCCTCCTGACCGGTCCCTGTCCGCCGCCCGCCGGGCGGACAGGGACCGATCGCACCGTGAGGAACTACCGGCGTTCGTGGACCCGCACGACCCGCAGTGCGGGCGAGCGCAGAATGTCCTTCTCGCAGAACCGGGACGTCACCCACCGCTCACCCGAGTACAGCTCGGTCTGGTCGCTGTAATACGGCGAACCCGGATTGGAGGACTGGGAGTACGTGAGCAGGGTGCGCGCCACCGGGCACCTGCTGCCGTTCCAGCCGACCGCCTGGATGTAGCTGGAGCCGGCCGGCACCTCCCGGTAGCCGCCGGCCGCCGTGTCCCACACCGGCTCCGTCTTGTTCCAGATGCCGAGCGACTCGGTACCGCCGCCGATCGGGATGCGCTTCCCGTTCCGTTCCACCGACTGGTGCCGCCCCAGCGGGTCGTCCAACGCGATTTTGGCCGCCCGCAGTTCGGCCACCGCGTCGGCGAGAGCCCTGGTGAGGCCGGGCGCCGAGGTGTTCAGCGTGTTGGGCGTACCGACCGGATCGGCGGGGGAGAAGGGCACCTTCCACAACTCGGTCTGCGGGACCGTGGCCGTCGCCCTGCGCCAGATCCGGTCGAAGAGCAGCGCGCCCCGACTCCCGGTGTCGACCTTCCGGTCCCAGCGCCTCAGCACCTCGCACGCCGCCGACACATCGACCGCCCTGCCGTCACTGCCGACCGCAGTGCCGCCGGGCAGCGCCGCGCACGCCCCCGCCAGATCCGCGGCGCCCAGATCACCGGCCGGTGCGCGGTTCGCGAACTGCTGGCCCTGCAGATCGGCCACGGTCAGCCGGCCCTTCGCCGCCATCGCGGACACATCCTCGATCGCGCCCCGGGTCCGCATCGAGCGGGGTGTGCCGATCGTGCCGAACACCCTCTCGTAGCCGGTCAGCGGCGCGTCCGCGTTCGTCAGCCAGGCGCTGTCGTTGGAGTTCTCCACGTACGGGGCGTCCTTCACGGTGGGCATCCGGCCCGGCCCGAAGATGCCCGGCTGCACGGCGTCCGGGTCCGACCCCAGTGCGCAGTCGCTCCTCGAACCGTCCAGCACCGCGAGCCCGGACGACGGATACGTCGCTTTGCCAAGCGGCGTGGAGCACTGTGCCGCGAGCTCGTCCGTGATCCTCGGCAGCACCTGCGACTGCGAGAAGAACGAGTGCCCGGACGAATCGGCGGCGATGGTGTTCACCCATGGCAGCCCCTGGGTACGGCGCAGCGCGGCCTGGATGTCCGCGGTGCTGCGCGCCCGGCTGAAACCGAGACCGGCGTCCGAGAAACGCAGATTCACGGCGTTCGGGTCATTGAGCGCGTACGCGGTCGTCGTCGTCCAGGGCAACGGCAGCCCGGCACCGAGCGAGGTGATCACCGGTCCGTACCGGGTCGACCACTGGGTGCGGGTCACGGTACCGCCGCCCTTCACCGCGACCGAGACCGTACGCTTCGTCATCCGCTCGGGCCTGCCGTCCACCAGATACACGGTCGGATCGGCCGGATCGAGGGTGAGCTGATGAAGGTTGAGCGGGACACCGGTGGCGACGGTGTGGCTCCATGCGATGTTCGCGTTGTGTCCGATCGAGACGATCGGCGCGCCGAGCAGCGAACCGCCCGCCACGTTCAGCTCGCCGGGAATCGTCTGCTGCGACTGCCAGAACCGCCGCCCGCCCTGCCACGGGTAGTGCGGATTGCCGAGCAGCAGGCCCCGCCCGTTCGCCGTCGTGTCCCCGCGGAACGCGACCGCGTTGGAGCCCATGTCCGCGTTCTGCGTCGACAGCAGCCGCCGGGCCGCGTCCGCCGCGTCGCCCGGCGACGGTACACCGGGCGTCCCCGCCGTGCCGGTGGGCGGCTGAGCGGCCGTGATGCCGTCGATGCCGCGCCCCTGACCGCCGAGCACCGAGAGCGCGTAGCCGCGCGTCACCACGTCCAGCGTCGTCACCGGCCGCACCCAGTCGGCGCCCCGGCAGGCCGGGTCGTCGATCCGGTTCTGCGCCAGCCACGCGTTGTAACCGGCCGCCCAGCCGCGCTCCAGCTCCCTGACGTCACGGCTCTGCCCGGCCGGCGCGGGCGCCTTCAGCAGCTTCTCCACGGTGCGGCTCTCGCGGACCCGGCGGAAGTAGAGATCGCTGGAGAGGTTCTTCGTCGCGGCGGAGAGCGAGCCGTCCGGAGCCGCGTCCGGACCGAAGTACCGGGACCGCTCGCCGCGCAGGGTCACGAAGCCGTCGGCGAGGGTGCACACCTGGTCGGCGGCCTGGGCCCAGCCGTTGCCGAAGCCCAGGCTCGCGTAGTCCTTCGCCAGGATGTGCGGGATGCCGTACTCGGTGTACCGGATCGTGGCGGACAGCCCGCCGCCCGACGGACGGTGGGAGCGCGAGCCGTCGGCCGAGGCGGGCGGCAACGACGCCGAAACGGTGAACAGCGCGAGGCCGGATATCGCAAGGAGTCTCAGACGGTTGCGGAGAGGCAACGGTCCTCCCAACTGTGCGGGTTCGAAAGGCGGTTACCCGAGGGTTCGAGTCGCCACGCGCAACTCAGCCAGCACCTCCGCACCCCTGTCAACATGCCCACCGGTATCCGGACCCTTGACCCCCGGGTTCCGGCCGCACAGGATCACGCCATGACAGGTGTACGGAGCAGCACAGTCGACGGAGTCCTGGCACGCAGCGCCCGGCGCGCCCCCGAGCGCACCGCCCTGCGGTACGCGGACAGGTCATGGACCTACGCGGAGCTCGACGCGGCCGTCGGTACCGCCGCCGCCGTCCTCGTCGGCGAGCACGGACTGCGCCCCGGTGACCGGGTGGCCTGCTACGCGCACAACTCCGACGCGTATCTGATCGGCTACCTCGGCTGTGCCCGCGCGGGCCTGGTCCATGTGCCGGTCAATCAGAACCTCACCGGCGACGACCTCACGTACATCCTGGAACAGTCCGGCAGCGCCCTCGTCCTCACCGACCCGGACCTCGCCGGCCGGATTCCGGCCGCGTTCCCCGTACGCCCGCTGCGCGACGCACCCGGCTCCCTCCTGGCGGCGACCGCCACCCCGCGCCCCTTCGCCCCGGAACGCGAACCGGCCGCGGGAGACCTCGTCCAGCTGCTCTACACCTCGGGCACCACCGCGCTGCCCAAGGGCGCGATGATGACCCACGGCGCACTCGTGCACGAGTACGTCAGCGCGATCACGGCGCTCGATCTGCGGGCCACCGACCGGCCCGTCCACTCGCTGCCGCTCTACCACTCCGCGCAGATGCACGTCTTCCTGCTGCCCTACCTCGCGGTCGGGGCACAGAACACCATCCTCGACGCACCCGACGCCGACCGGATCTTCGACCTCGTGGAGACGGGGCAGGCCGACAGCGTCTTCGCCCCGCCGACCGTCTGGATCGGCATCTCCCAGCACCCCGGTTTCACCACCCGCGAACTCGGCGGCCTGCGCAAGGCGTACTACGGCGCGTCGATCATGCCGGTACCCGTACTGGAACGGCTCCGCGAACGGCTGCCCGCGCTCGCCTTCTACAACTGCTTCGGACAGAGCGAGATCGGCCCGCTCGCCACCGTCCTCGGACCGGACGAGCACGAGGGCCGGATGGACTCCTGCGGCAGGCCGGTCCTCTTCGTCGAGGCCCGGGTCGTCGACAAGGACGACAAGGAGGTCCCCGACGGCACGGCCGGCGAAGTGGTCTACCGCTCGCCCCAGTTGTGCGAGGGCTACTGGGACAAGCCCGAGGAGACCGCCGAAGCCTTCCGCGACGGCTGGTTCCACTCCGGCGACCTCGCGGTGCGCGACTCCGAGGGTTTCTTCACCGTCGTCGACCGGGTGAAGGACGTCATCAACTCCGGCGGTGTCCTCGTCGCCTCCCGGCAGGTCGAGGACGCCCTCTACACCCACCCGGCCGTTGCCGAGGCCGCCGTCGTCGGACTGCCCGACGAGCGCTGGATCGAGGCCGTCACCGCCGTCGTGGTGCTGCGCGGGGACGCGACAGCGGCCGAACTCATCGACCACGCCCGCGAACGGCTCGCCCACTTCAAGGCCCCGAAGAAGATCCTCTTCGTGGACGAACTGCCGCGCAACGCCAGCGGGAAGATCCTCAAGCGGGAGCTGCGCGACCGGTTCGCGTAGCGGACCGCGTGCAGACCGAAGCCCTCAATGCCCGCCGCGCTCGTCCACGATCCGCCTGAATTTGCCGACCGACCTCTCCAGCGTCTCGGGATCGACGATCTCGACCCCGACCGACACCCCGATCCCGTCCTTGACGGCCGCCGTGATCGACGCCGCGGCCGCCGCCCGCTGCTCCGGGGTGGCCCCCGCCCGTGCCTCCGCCCGCACGGTCAGCGCGTCGAGGCGGCCCTCGCGGGTCAGCCGCAACTGGAAGTGCGGCGCCACCCCCGGCGTGCGCAGCACGATCTCCTCGATCTGGGTCGGGAAGAGGTTCACGCCGCGCAGGATCACCAGGTCGTCGCTGCGCCCGGTCACCTTCTCCATCCGCCGGAACACCCGGGCCGTGCCCGGCAGCAGCCGGGTCAGGTCCCGCGTCCGGTAGCGGATCACCGGCATGGCCTCCTTGGTGAGCGAGGTGAAGACCAGCTCGCCCTCCTCGCCCTCGGGCAGCACCTCACCGGTGAACGGATCGACGACCTCCGGATAGAAATGGTCCTCCCAGATGTGCAGCCCGTCCTTCGTCTCGACGCACTCCTGCGCCACACCGGGCCCCATCACCTCCGAAAGGCCGTAGATGTCGACGGCGTCGATCGCGAACCGCTCCTCGATCTCGCGCCGCATCTCCTCCGTCCACGGCTCGGCACCGAAGATCCCGACCTTGAGGGAGGTCGCACGCGGATCGACACCCTGCCGTTCGAACTCGTCGAGGAGCGTCAGCATGTAGGACGGGGTCACCATGATGATCTCGGGGCGGAAGTCCTGGATCAGCTGGACCTGGCGGGCCGTCATGCCTCCCGAGGCGGGTATGACCGTGCAGCCGAGCCGTTCCGCCCCGTAGTGCGCGCCGAGCCCACCGGTGAACAGCCCGTACCCGTACGCCACATGGACCTTCTGCCCGGGACGCCCGCCGGCGGCCCGGATGGAGCGGGCGACCACGTCGGCCCAGGTGTCCAGGTCCCGCTGGGTGTAGCCGACGACGGTCGGACGGCCCGTCGTCCCGCTGGACGCATGGATCCGCCGTACGCGCTCCTCGGGGACGGCGAACATGCCGAAGGGGTAGTTGTCCCGCAAGTCGGCCTTGGTCGTGAAAGGGAAACGGGCGAGATCGGCGAGCGTACGGCAGTCGTCCGGGCGCAGTCCGGCCTTGTCGAACGCGGCCCGGTAGTGGCCGACGTTCTCGTACGCGTGGTGCAGCGTGGCCCGCAGCCGCTCCAGCTGGAGTGCTTCCAGCGCGTCGCGACCCAGTCGTTCCGCCTCGTCCAGCAGAGACGTCATCCGGATCTCCCTCTTCCGAGCAGGCGACCGATCGTTCGGTCGATCTTTCGGTAGTAGTAATTCAGTATGTTCCGCCCCATGGCAAGAGGGGCGACGCAGCTCGTCCGCATCGTGGATACGCTCGTACCGAACATGGCTGCGCCACCCGTCCGGCGCTGTTTGGATGGCGTGCATGCCGATCTTCCACGCATACGACGGGACCGAACTCGCCTACCGCCTTCTGGGAAAGGGCGCACCGCTGATCTGTCTGCCCGGCGGGCCGATGCGGGCCGGTGCGTACCTGGGGGACCTCGGCGGGCTCTCCGCCCGCCGCCGGCTCGTGGTGCCGGATCCGCGCGGCACCGGGGACTCCGCGGTGCCGCACGATCCGTCGAGCTACCGCTGCGACCGGCTGGTCGACGACGTCGAGGCGCTGCGCGAACACCTCGGCGAGGAATGCATCGACCTGCTCGCCCACTCCGCCTCCGCCAACCTGGCCGCGCTCTACGCCGCCCGGTACCCGCAGCGGCTGCGTACGCTCACGCTCGTCACGCCCGGCACCCGGGCGGTAGGCATCGACGTCACCGACCAGGACTGGCGCGAGGCGAGCGAACTCCGGCGCGACGAGCCGTGGTACGCGGTCGCGCGGGCCGCCCTGGAAGACTTTCTGGCGGGTCGCGCTGCGGACCATGTCCGTTCCACTGTCGCGCCGTTCGCCTACGGGCGCTGGGACGAGGCCGCCCGTGCCCATGCCGCCGCCGGGCCCGAACAGGCCAACTCCGGTGCCGCCGCCTTCTATTACGAGGACGGCGCCTTCGACCCGGCCGCCACCGTCGCCGCACTGGCAGCGGTGACCGCACCGGTGCTCGTCCTCGCGGGGGAGTACGACGCGGGACCGACCCCGGACCGCGCCGCCGAACTGGTCGCGCTCTTCCCGAATGCCGAGTTCGTCGTGCAGCGCGGCGCCGCGCACTTCCCCTGGCTGGACGACCCGGGCGCCTTCGTCCGTACGGTGGAGGCCTTCCTCGACCCGGACGTACACAGCGTGCAGGCCGGTGGCACCCGGCTCGCCTACCGGGTGTGGGGCGATCCGTCGGCGCCGCCCGTCGTGCTCGCCCACGGCCGTTGCGGCGACAGCCGGACCTGGACCGGGATCGCCGAACGCCTCGCGGCCGAACACCGGGTGTACGCCTTCGACTTCCGGGGCCACGGACTCAGCGACTGGCCCGGCCGCTACTCCTTCGAGCTGTTCCGGGACGATCTGCATGCCTTCCTGGAGGCCCGCAACCTGGCGGGGGCCACCGTGGTGGGGCACTCCATGGGCGCCGCTGCCGCCTGTCTGCTCGCCGAACGGGAACCCGGGCTGATCGGCAGGCTCGTCCTGGAGGAGGTGCCGCCACCGTTTCCGCTCGATCCGCCGCGCGGCCCGGCCGAACGGCCCGACGGGGAGCTGGACTTCGACTGGCCGCTGGTCCCGTCGACCGATGCCCAGCTGAACGAACCGGACCCGGCCTGGCGGGAACGCCTCGGGGAGATCGCCGCACCGACCCTTGTCATCGGCGGCGGCCCCACCAGCCAGATCGCCCAGGAGAGACTGGTCTGGGTGGCGGGGCGGATACCCGGCGGCCGGTTCGTCACCATCGACGCCGGACACCTCGTCCACATCGAGCGGCCGGATGAATTCCTCGCGAAATTAAGGGCGTTCGGACTGTCCTGAGTCCGTCGCGGGCTCCGGCGGCGGGGTCAGGAACGGTGCAGCAGGGAGGTCAGGACCTCGTGGAGGGTGCTCTCGGCATCCGCCGCGGGGCCCGTCGACCGCCAGGCCACGAAGCCGTCGGGACGCACCAGCACGGCGCCTTCGGACGTCGTCCCGTGGACCTCGGCCCAGTCCACGCCGTTCTCCGGCTCCAGATCGGCGCCGGCGCCGATGCCGTACGCCTGGAGCCGTACCGAGAGCCGGTCGGCGACCCGCGCCGCCGCCCGGCGCCACGCCACGTCCTCACCGTCCGTGAGCAGCACCAGCGTCTGCTCGTACAGATCGAGTGTGGACTTGCGCTCGCCGCCCTGACGGACCCACAGATGCGGCGCACGGCTGCCTGGTTCACCGCTCAACTGCACCCCCTGTGGCACCACCGGCTGCTCGGGGTCGGTGCCCAGCACCGCGCCGCGGACGTAGCGGTAGCACAGCGCCACGCTGAGCATTCCGCCCTGCTTTCCGCCGCCCACGCCCGGAGCCGCGGAGTATCCCGGGTGACTGTGCTCGCTGGAGCGCGCCGATGCCCGTACGCTCGTCGCCCGTGCCACCGGCAGCCGCTCCGCCTCGTACGTGTCCAGCAGGCCGGGGCCCGCCTCGCCCTTCAGTACGGTGGCGAGCTTCCAGGCCAGGTTGTGCGCGTCCTGGATACCGGTGTTGGAGCCGAACGCCCCGGTGGGGGACATTTCGTGCGCCGAGTCACCGGCGAGGAAGACCCGTCCGGAGGAGTACCGCTCGGCGACCCGCTCCGCGGCGTGCCACGGCGCCTTGCCGGTGATCTCGATGTCGATGTCCGGGGCGCCGACCGCCGTACGGATGTGCTCGGCACACCGCTCGTTCGTGAAGTCCTCCAGGGTTTCCCCGAGTTGGGGCTGCCACGGCGCGTGGAACACCCACTCCTTCTTGTTGTCGACCGGCAACAGGGCACCGTCCGCTGCGGGGTTGGTCAGATAGCAGACGATGAAGCGCCGGTCGCCCAGCACATCGGCGAGCTTCCGGGAGCGGAAGGTGATGCTGACGTTGTGGAACAGGTCACCGGGGCCCGTACGGTCGATGCGCAGCTGGTCGCGGATGGGGCTGCGCGGCCCGTCGGCCGCGATGAGGTAGTCCGCGCGCACACTGATGTGCTCGCCGGTCTCCCGGTTCTTCAGCGCCGCGTCCACCCCTGACGAGTCCTGGTCGAAGCTCTGCATCTCGGTGGAGAACCGCAGGTCACCGCCCTGTTCCCGGGCCCGCTTCACCAGCACGGGCTCCAGGTCGTTCTGGCTGCACAGGCACCAGCCGGTCGGACTGAAACGGGCGATCCCGCCACCCGGGTCGATCTCCTTGAACAGCCACTCCTGGTCGTCCCCGGTGAGCGAACCGGCTTGCAGGATCCCGTGGTTGTCGGCGAGGACCGAAGCCGCCTGCCGGATGCCCGCCTCGGCACCCGCCGTGCGGAACACCTCCATCGTGCGGACGTTGTTGCCGCGGCCGCGCGGGTGTGTCGAGGTGGACCGGTGTTTCTCGACCAGCAGGTGCTCGATACCGAGCCGGCCGAGGAAAAGTGAGGCGGACAGGCCCACCAGGGAGCCGCCCACGATGAGGACCGGTACGCGAATGTCGACGCTCTCGTTCATCAGTTGCTCCAGCTCGGACGCCGTTCGGATGCATTGTTCAATGCCCTGGTGAGAGCGGTTCGGACGCCCGCTCACCTGAACGGTTCATAAATCTCGCGCCACCCGGACCAGCGTTTCACGATCGGTCACGGAGACGACGCCCGCGGCCTCGGGGGCGGACCATTCACATCCGCCGGGAGAGTCCCCGCTCCGAATCCACTCGCCAACCGACGGTTGACGGCCTGCCACCCGGCTCGACCACGAAACCGTCTCGAAGGAGATCGAAAGATGACCACCACCCTCTCGGAACGGATCTCCCAGTCCGCCTTCGACGGATCCCGGCTGCGCGTCGTGCTGCTGCTGGACCTCTACGACGGGGCCCAGAAGGAGTTCCTGGAGGCGTACGAGCACCTGCGCAATCAGGTGGCGTCCGTCCCCGGGCACATCAGTGACCAGCTGTGCCAGTCCATCGAGAACCCCTCCCAGTGGCTGATCACCAGCGAATGGGACAGCGCACCGCCGTTCCTCGCCTGGGTGAACAGCGAGGAGCACGTCGCTACGGTCCAACCGCTGCACAACTGCGTGCGTGACACCCGGTCGCTGCGCTTCAGCGTCCTGCGGGAGACCGGGAAGGCCTTCGAGATGGCGCCCGAGCCTGCCAAGGGCCGCCTCCAGGCGTCCCCGCGCCTGGGCGACGGGGTGGTGCGCCACGCGCTCACCTTCACCGTCAAGCCGGGCACCGAGGACATCGTGGCGAAGATCCTGGCCGACTACGATTCCCCCAACGCACGGGTCGACGAGGACACCCGACTGCGCCGCACTTCGCTCTTCATGCACGGAAACCGCGTCGTGCGGGCCGTCGAGGTCGAGGGCGACCTTCTCGCCGCCCTGCGTCACGTCGCCCGGCAGCCCGAGGTCAGGGCCGTCGAAGAGGCGATCAACCCGTATCTGGAGCAGGACCGGGACCTCAGCGACCCGGACTCCGCCCGGATGTTCTTCACCAGGGCGGCGCTCCCCACCGTCCACCACGTGACCGCCGGACGGCACAAGGCCGAGGACATCCGCCGGCACGCACTCTTCTACCAGGCCAAGGAGGGCTGCGGCATGTCACTCGCCCGCCTCCTGGCCGAGCACGACGAGGAGGCGGCCGACGACCCGGCGAGCATCATCGACAGCAGCACCATCTTCCAGCGCGACGACGTGGTCGTCCGCCTCCTCGAAGCGGTCGAACCCATCGACGCGAAGCCTGCCCAGGCGGTGGGCATCGACGGCCCCGGCAAGGTGGCCAGGCTCGGGCGCCTCCTCGACGGCGGCACCAGCGCCGTGCCCATGGACGATCAGGGCATCTCGCGCTTCCTCAACCAGTCCGAGATGACCCTGATCACAGATCGGCGGGCTATGGAGTCCTGAACCGCGCATCCGCACCCTGGGGGGTTCTCGCTCAACCCGTCAACACAACGCGCAATGCGCCAGGAGGAAAGCAGTCATGACCATGCACCGGCCACGCATCGTGGACCTCAGTGAGACGCAGCCCAACCGCAGGCGCGGAGGCGACCTTCGCGCCATGCTCACGCCGACAGCGGTGGGAGCCACCAGCGGCTTCATGGGACTGGCGATCGTTCAGCCCGGAGACCGCATCGGCGAGCACTACCACCCGTACTCCGAGGAGTTCGTGTACGTCGTGAACGGTCTGCTGGAAGTGGATCTGGACGGTGAACCGCACCGGATGCGGCCCGACCAGGGTCTGCTGATCCCGCCCCATGTACGCCACCGATTCCGCAACGTGGGCGACGTCGAGGCGCGCATGGTCTTCCACCTCGGCCCGCTCGCCCCGCGACCGGAGCTCGGCCACGTCGACACCGAGCACACCGAATCCTCCGACCGCGTCGCACCTCCGGAACGAACGGAGGCCGCCTCGTGACCCGCCGCGTGGCGGTCACCGGCGTCGGCGTCGTCGCCCCCGGCGGCATCGGCGCACCAGCCTTCTGGGACCTCCTCGCGAACGGACGCACCGCAACCAGGGGCATCACGCTCTTCGACCCGGCCGGCTTCCGCTCCCGTATCGCCGCCGAGTGCGACTTCGACCCGGCGGCGCACGGACTGGACGCCGACACCGTCGACCGGTCGGACCGCTACATCCAGTTCGCGATGGTGGCCGCCAGGGAGGCCCTCGGCGACGCGGGACTCGACCCGGAGAAGCTGGACCCCTGGCGCATGGGGGTGTCGCTGGGCACCGCGGTCGGCGGCACCACCCGACTGGAGCACGACTACGTCGCCGTCAGCGGGAGCGGTGCCCGCTGGGACGTCGACCACCGGCCGGCCGGGCCCCACCTGGAGCGGGCCTTCTCACCCAGCTCCCTGGCCTCGGCGGTGGCCGAGCAGGTCGGTGCGCACGGCCCGGTGCAGACCGTCTCCACGGGCTGCACCTCCGGCCTCGACGCGATCGGGTACGCCTTCCAGTCCATCGAGGAGGGCCGCGTCGATGTGTGCATCGCCGGGGCGTCCGACTCACCGATCACCCCGATCACAGTGGCGTGCTTCGACGCGATCAAGGCCACCTCGGCGAACAACGACGACCCGGAGCACGCCTCCCGGCCGTTCGACGCGCGCCGCGACGGCTTCGTCATGGGTGAGGGCGGAGCGGTCCTGGTCCTGGAGGAGCTGGAACACGCCCGTGCCCGCGGTGCCACCGTGTACTGCGAGATCGCGGGCTACGCCACCTTCGGCAACGCCTACCACATGACCGGGCTGACCCCCGAGGGCCTGGAGATGGCCGAGGCCATCAACCGGGCGCTGGGCCACGCCCGCATGGACGGCTCGCAGATCGACTACGTCAACGCGCACGGCTCGGGCACCAAGCAGAACGACCGGCACGAGACGGCCGCCGTGAAGCGGGCACTGGGCGCGCACGCCTTCGACGTCCCGATGAGTTCGATCAAGTCCATGGTCGGCCACTCGCTGGGGGCCATCGGCGCGATAGAAATCGCGGCCTGCGTACTGGCCCTGGAGCACCAGACGGTGCCGCCGACGGCGAACTACGAGACCCCCGACCCCGAGTGCGACCTCGACTACGTGCCGCGCACCGCACGCCCCATGAAGCTGCGCAGCGTCCTCTCGGTGGGCAGCGGGTTCGGCGGCTTCCAGTCCGCGGTGGCCCTGACGCGAACAGGTGGGAGGACACCATGAGAACCCGCAAAGCCCGGCGCACCGTCGTCACCGGCATCGGTGTGGTCGCACCCAACGGCACCAACACCGAGGCCTTCTGGAAGTGGACGCACGACGGAATGAGCGTCCTGGACCGGATCACCCGCGAGGGCTGCGAACACCTGCCCCTGCGGGTCGCGGGCGAGGTGCGGGGATTCGAGCCGGCCGAGCTGATCGAGGAGCGTTTCCTCGTCCAGACCGACCGGTTCACGCACTTCGCGATGGCCGCCGCGGACATCGCGCTGGACGATGCCCGGCTCGGCCGCGCCGACTACGAGGATTCACCCTTCGACGTCGGCGTGGTGACCGCAGCAGGGTCCGGCGGCGGCGAATTCGGCCAGCGTGAACTCCAGCGGTTGTGGGGACAGGGCTCCACCTACGTGGGTCCGTACCAGTCCATCGCCTGGTTCTACGCTGCCAGCACCGGCCAGATCTCGATCCGCGGCGGCTTCAAGGGGCCGTGCGCGGTCGTGGCCAGCGACGAGGCCGGCGGTCTGGACGCGCTGGCGCATGCCGCCCGTTCGATCCGCGGCGGCACCGAGGCGGTGGTGGTCGGCGCGGCCGAGGCCCCGCTGGCGCCCTACTCGGTCGTCTGCCAGCTCGGGTACGCGGACCTGAGCACCGTCGAGGACCCCACCTGCGCCTACCGGCCGTTCACCTCGGACGCCTGCGGCTTCGTGCCGGCCGAGGGCGGCGCCATGCTGGTGGTCGAGGAGGAGCAGTCGGCGCGGCGGCGCGGCGCCAACGTGCGGGCCGAACTGGCCGGGCACGCCGCCACGTTCACCGGAGCGGCCAGGTGGGAGGAGTCCCGGGAGGGCCTCGCCCAGGCGATCATCGGCGCGCTGCGGGAGGCCGACTGCGCGCCCGACGAGATCGACGTGGTCTTCGCGGACGCCCTCGGCGTACCCGCGGCCGACCGCGCCGAGGCGCTGGCGATCGCCGACGCCCTCGGCGCGCACGGCAAGCGGGTTCCGGTGACGGCGCCCAAGACCGGTATCGGGCGCGCCTACTGCGGTGCACCGGTGCTGGACGCGGCCGCCGCGGTGCTCTCCATGGAGAACGCGCTCATACCGCCCACCCCGAACGTCTACGAGGTGTGCCACGACCTCGACGTGGTCACCGGCAGCGCCCGCCCCGCCGAACTGCGGACGGCGCTGGTGCTCAGCCGCGGGCTCATGGGCTCGAACGCAGCGATGGTGCTGCGGCGCTCCGCCGACCCCCAATCGTGAGAAGGAGAAGTCCTCATGACCGACCGACTGACCTACACGGAACTCGCCGTCCTGATGAAGAAGGGCGCCGGAGTCACCGTCGACCCGCGCGACATGGAGCAGCGCCCCAGCTCGGCTTTCGACGAGTACGGCCTCGACTCGCTGGGCCTCCTCGGCATCGTGGGTGTGCTGGAGAACCGGCACGGCCGGGCGCTGCCGGCCGAGGCCGACCGTTGCAAGACCCCCCAGGAATTCCTCGACCTCGTCAACAACAGCCTCATGACAGGAGCCTGACGTGCCCGGACACACCGAGAACGAGATCACCATCGCCGCCCCCCTGGACCTGGTCTGGGACGTGACGAACGACCTGGAGAACTGGCCGCGGCTGTTCAGCGAGTACGCCGCGGTCGAGATCATCGAAAGGGACGGCGACAGCACGACGTTCCGTCTGACGATGCACCCCGACGAGAACGACAAGGTGTGGAGCTGGGTCTCCGAGCGGACCGTGGACCGTGCCGGGCGCACGGTCCACGCCCGTCGTGTGGAGCCCGGCCCGTTCCAGCACATGAACATCCGGTGGGAGTACTCCGCGGTTCCCGGCGGCACGAAGATGCACTGGACCCAGGACTTCGCGATGCGTCCCGACGCACCCGTCGACGACGCCTGGATGACCGACAACATCAACCGCAACTCCAAGGTCCAGATGGAGCTGATCCGGGACAAGATCGAGCAGCGCGACCGGGAGCGCCGCACCGCCTCGGTCGGGGCCAACTGACCCGCCATCCGCCCACGGCTCGGCACCCGGCCCAGGGCCGGGTGCCGAGCCGGGAACCAGAAAGGCATCTCCCGATGCACCACGCTCTGATCGTCGCCCGGATGGCACCGGGTTCGGCGCCGGACATCGCCGATCTGTTCGCAGCCTCCGACAGCGGCGAACTGCCGCACCTCGTCGGCGTCACCCGGCGCAAGCTCTTCCAGTTCGGCGACGTGTATCTGCACCTGATCGAATCGGAGCGCCCGCCGGGCCCCGAGATCGCGAAGGTGACCGAGCACCCGGAGTTCAAGGACATCAGCGACAAGCTCACCGCCTATGTCAGCGCGTACGACCCGCAGACCTGGCGTAGTCCCAAGGACGCCATGGCCCACGAGTTCTACCGGTGGGAGCGCGGCACCCCCGCTTGAGACGGAAGAGCGCCCCGGGCCCGGCCTTTCGGCCGGGCCCGGGGCGCTCTGTGTGCTGGGGAAGGGGAGGTCAGTCGGGGACCACGCACTCGAACGCGTGGAGGTAGGGGTTGACCGCGACGACCTCGCCGATCAGCAGCCCGGCGTCCGAGATCCGGGTGACCAGGCTCTCCCTGGTGTGCTTCGCGCCGCCGACGTTGAGGAGCAGCAGCAGGTCCATCGCGGTGGTGAACCGCATCGAGGGGGTGTCGTCGACGAGGTTCTCGATGACGACGACCCTGGCTCCCGGCCGGGCCGCCGCGACTACATTGCGCAGCGTCCGGCGGGTGCTGTCGTCGTCCCACTCCAGGATGTTCTTGATGATGTAGAGATCGGCCTCGACGGGGATGGCCTCACGGCAGTCCCCGGCGACGATCCGGGTCCGGTCGACGAGCGCGCCCTCGTCCCGCAGCCGCGCGTCGGCCCGGGCCACCACGCCCGGCAGGTCCATCAGGGTGCCGTGGAGCGACGGGTGCTTCTCCAGCAGGCTCGCCAGTACGTGCCCCTGGCCGCCGCCGATGTCGACGACCGAGGACACCCCGGTGAGGTCCAGGAGTTCGGCCACGTCCAGCGCGGACTGCATGCTGGAGGTGGTCATCGCACGGTTGAAGACCTGCGCGGACTCGTGGGCGTCCTGGTGGAGGTAGTCGAAGAACCCCTTGCCGTGCACGTCCGCGAAGACGCTCTTGCCGGTGCGTACCGCGTCGTCGAGGTGCGGCCAGACGTCCCAGGTCCAGGGCTCGGTGCACCACAGCGAGATGTACCGCAGGCTGTTGGGGTCGTCCTCGCGCAGCAGGCGTGACATCTCCGTGTGGGCGAACTGCCCGTCCGGGGTCTCGGTGAAGATCCCGTAGCAGGACAGGGCGCGCAGCAGCCGCCGCAGCGGCGCCGGCTCGGCCTTCACCAGTGCCGCGAGTTCCTGCGCCGTCGCGGGCGTCTCGCCCAGCGCGTCGGCGACGCCCAGGCGGGCGGCGGCGCGCACGGCGGCGGCCCTGGCCGCGCCGAAGACGAGCTCACGCAGCTGCATGGCCGGCTGCGGGGGAGTGACGGGGTGCGGGAGGGCGGCGTGTGCGGGGGAGGGTGTGGGGGTGGGGCTCACAGTGGTCATGCTGTTTCGCTTCTCCTCGTGCGGGGGTGCATCGGTCAGCACATACCGGCCGGTGCGGACTTGGCGCAGACGTTGTCGGTGAAGGAGTTGCCCTTACCGGTGTCCCCGTTGGCGAGGTCGGCCGGCTTGTTGCCGAGCACGACGTTGCCGCTGATGGTGTTGCCGGTGTTCTTCATGCCCACGAAGCTCTTGAACAGGACGACACCGCCGGACATCGGGCTGGCGCCGGAGTTGTCGCGGACCGTGTTCGAGCGCACCTTGGTGTCCGCGGCGCCGGTGAGCACGATGCCGGAGCCCTGGAGGGCCGGCAGCCGTTCGGTCGCGGAGCAGAACTTGTTGTTGCCGGTGATCGCGTTGGACTTGATCGTCATGGCGCCGGCCTGCGGCTTTCCTTCGTCGCCCACGACGAACACACCGGTGCAGTTGCCGGTGACGGTGTTGTCGTGGACCGACAGGTTCCGAACCCGCCTGGCGGTGAATCCGATCCGGTTGTCCGTCAGCGTGTTGTCCCGGGCCTCGGTGCCCCGGGTGTCGGTGGCGCCGCCCTCCTCGTCGATGGTGTTCGCGATGAAGATGCCCGCGTCGCCGTTGGCACGGGCGGTGTTGCCGGTGAACGCACCGCGGGTGGAGCGCTCCTGGGCGATGCCCCAGACACCGTTGTGCTCGGAGGTGACCCGGCGGACGGTCAGCCGGTCGGTCCGGGAGGCCCAGACGCCGTTCTTCTTGAACCCGGAGACGGTCAGCGATTCGACGCGGACGCCGTCCACGGTCTGGCCCGCCCGGCCCTGGACACAGATACCGTTGCCGGCCTTCGCGCAGGCGTCGGCGGCCTTCGCGCCCGGCCGCAGCACGGTCCGGCTGCCGGAGCCGCGCAGGGTCAGGCCGGGCTTGGTGACCAGGACGCTCTCCCGGTACGTGCCGGGCAGTACGACGACGGTGTCACCCGGCTGGGCGGCGTCCACCGCTTTCTGGATCGACTCGCCCGGACGGACCTCGTGCGAGCCCGTGGCCGAGGCGGAGGACATTCCGCACCCCGAGGCCGAGAGGACCGCGACCGTGACAAGGACCTTGATGTTTCGTTTCTTCATGAGCCGAAGCTATGGGCGATCTCCCCCTCTTGCCACATAGGGTGAGCGGATGGGTCCGGAGCGTGCGCGAATGGGTTACGCGGGCTCCGCCGCTCGGTGACCGGGCCCGTCCGCCCGCGCGGCCGGGCCGCCCTCATTCCCCGGGCTCGCGTCGGGGCGCGACGACCGAGCGGGCCCACCGGTAGTCGGCCTTGCCGCTCGGTGAGCGCTGGATCCGGGGGGTGATCACCAGCCGGCGGGGGATCTTGTAGCCCGCCAGACGGGTCCTGCAGTGGGCCTGGAGATCGTCGAGCGAGGGCTCGGGAGCCCCGTCGCGCAGCTGCACCACCGCCGCGACACGGTTGCCCCACCGTGCGTCGGGCACCGCGGCGACCAGGACGTCGTACACGTCCGGATGGGCCTTCAGCGCCTGCTCGACCTCCTCGGGGTACACCTTCTCGCCCCCGGTGTTGATGCACTGCGAGCCGCGGCCGAGGACCGTGACGATTCCGTCCTCGTCGACCGTCGCCATGTCACCGAGCAAAACCCATCGCTCGTCGCCCCGGCGGAAGAAGGTCTCCGCGGTCTTCTGCGGATCGTTGTAGTACCCGAGCGGCACGTGCCCGCGCTGGGCGATCCGCCCGGGCTCACCCGGAGCAACCGGCTCGTACGTCGCCGGGTCGACCACCGCCGTACGGGAGTTGACCTGGAGCCGGAATCCGTTCTCCGGGCCCGAGTCGGCCGTCGCCGTGCCGTTGAACCCGGACTCCGAGGAGCCGAAGTTGTTCAGCAGCATCACCGTCGGCACGAGTGCCTGGAACTCCGCGCGCACCGAGTCCGACATGATCGCGCCCGAGCTGGACACGGAGAACATCGACGAGCAGTCGGTGCCCTTCAGCGGGCCCTTCAGCGCGTCGATCAGCGGCCGCAGCATCGCGTCGCCCACCAACGACACGCTGGTGACCTTCTCCTTCTCGATCGTACGGAGCACCTCCTCGGGCACGAACTTGCGGTGGACCACGACCCGCTGCCCGAAGTTGAAACCGATGAAGGCGGTGAGTGTCGAGGTGCCGTGCATCAGCGGGGGAGTGGGGAAGAAGGTGATCCCGTCACCGCCCGCGGCGACCCGCTCGGCCAGCTCCTGCGGGGACTTCACCGGCTCACCGGTCGGCGCGCCCCCGCCGAGGCCGGAGAAGAAGAGGTCCTCCTGGCGCCACATCACACCCTTGGGCATTCCGGTGGTGCCGCCGGTGTAGATGATGAACTGGTCGTCGGCCGACCGCGGCGGGAAGCCGCGCTCGGGGCTCCCGGCCGCCTCGGCATCCGTGAAAGCGACCGTGTCCGGGCCCCGGACCCCCGCCGCCGGTGCGCCCACCCGCACCAGATGACGCAGGCCCGGGGCCTTCGGCGCGGCGGCCGCGACCCGCTCGTCGAACTCGGCGTCGAAGACCAGCGCCGCCAGATCCGCGTCACGGTAGAGGTAGATCAACTCCTCTTCCACATAGCGGTAGTTCACATTGACGGGGACGATGCGGGCCTTCAGGCAGGCCAGCACGGTCTGGAGGTACTCCACCCCGTTGTAGAGGTGCAGCCCCAGATGCTCGCCCGGGGCGATGCCCGCCTCGATCAGGTGGTGGGCGATGCGGTTGGCCGCCGCGTCCAGCTCCGCGTACGTCAGCCGGCGCTCCGCACCCGTGCCGGGATGGTCGAGGTAGACGAGCGCCTCGCGTTCCGGGACCGCGTCGACGACCGACTCGAACAGGTCGGCAAGGTTGTACTCCACCGTTCCTCCTGACCCCGGAAGCTGACTGGCTCGGCGGTCATTAGAGCGCCGGGAGGCGCAACTGGGAAGGGGTGCCGCCGAGGAAATCTGACTAGCTGTCAGAAAACTATTGAACTGGGCCACCACCTACTGCAACCTGTTCTAGGTCTTTGGATGGGAGGCGGACAATGGCTGGTACGGAACACCTCGGTGTGCGGCGCGAGGGCGCCACACTGGTGCTCACCCTGAACAGGCCGGAGGCGAAGAACGCCCTGTCGCTGCCGATGCTTGTCGGGCTGTACGACGGCTGGCTGGCGGCGGACGAGGACGACACGATCCGGTCGGTGGTCCTCACCGGCGCGGGCGGCTGCTTCTGCGCCGGCATGGACCTCAAGGCCCTGGCGGGCAAGGGAATGGAGGGCGAGCAGTACCGTGACCGGATGACCGCAGACCCCGATCTGCACTGGAAGGCGATGCTGCGCCACCACCGCCCCCGAAAACCGGTCATCGCCGCCGTGGAGGGCCACTGCGTCGCGGGCGGCACCGAGATCCTCCAGGGCACCGACATCCGGATCGCCGGGGCGGGCGCCACCTTCGGGCTCTTCGAGGTGCAGCGAGGCCTCTTCCCCATCGGAGGGTCGACGGTCCGGCTGCCGCGCCAGATCGCCCGGACGCACGCGCTCGAAATGCTCCTCACCGGACGCGCGTACAGCGCCGAGGAGGCGGCCGGCATCGGGCTGATCGGCCGGGTCGTCCCAGACGGCACCGCGCTGGAACACGCCCTCGCCGTCGCCGAGCGGATCAACGCCTGCGGACCGCTCGCCGTCGAAGCCGTCAAGGCCTCCGTGTACGAGACCGCCGAGATGACCGAGACCGAGGGACTGGCCGCCGAACTGAAGCGCGGCTGGCCCGTCTTCGCGACCGACGACGCCAAGGAAGGCGCCCGCGCCTTCGCCGAGAAGCGCCCGCCCGTCTACCGGCGCGCCTGAGCCGAGGAGGCAACCGTGCCCGATGCCCTCAGCGCACCGCTGGTGGTCGAATTCCCCTTCACCCGCTCCCTCGGCCCCGTCCAGAGCGCCTTCCTCACCGGACTGCGCGAACGCACCGTCCTGGGCGTCCGCACCGCCGGGGGAAAGGTCCTGGTCCCGCCCGTCGAGTACGACCCCGTCACCGCGGAGGAGATCCGTGAACTGGCCGAGGTCGCCGCCACCGGCACCGTCACCACCTGGGCCTGGAACCCCGACCCGCGCCCCGGCCAGCCCCTCGGCACCCCCTTCGCCTGGGTCCTCGTCCGGCTCGACGGCGCCGACACCGCCCTGCTGCACGCCCTCGCCGCACCCGGCCCCGGCGCCGTACGCACCGGCATGCGGGTACGGATCCGCTGGGCCCCCGAACGGACCGGCGCGATCACGGACATCGCCTGCTTCGAACCGTACGACGGCGGAAGCAACGGACAATCCGGCCCGCACGACGGCGAGTTCACCAACCCTGTCACCGGCATCGTCACCCCCGCCAGGCTCGACTACCGGTACACCCCCGGCCGCGCCCAGAGCGCGTACCTCGGCGCACTCGCCCGGCAACGCATCGTCGGCGAGCGCTGCCCGTCCTGCCACAAGGTGTACGTACCGCCCCGCGGCGCCTGCCCCACCTGCGGTGTCGCCACCGCCGAACAGGTCGAGGTCGGCCCACGCGGCACCGTGACCACGTTCTGCATCGTCAACATCAAGGCGAAGAACCTCGACATCGAAGTCCCGTACGTCTACGCGCACATCGCGCTCGACGGCGCGGACCTGGCACTGCACGCACGGATCGGCGGCATCCCCTACGACCGGGTGCGGATGGGCCTGCGCGTCGAACCCGTCTGGACCGAGGGCGGGCGGCACCCCGACCACTACCGGCCGACCGGCGAGCCCGACGCCGATTACGACGCGTACAAGGAGCTGCTCTAGATGCGAGACGTGGCGATCGTCGCCTTCGCGCAGACGGACCACCTGCGGCACACCGACGAACTCTCCGAAGTCGAGATGCTGATGCCCGTCCTCCACCGGGTCCTCGACGCGACCGGGCTCAGGGCCGGCGACATCGGCTTCACCTGCTCCGGCTCCAGCGACTATCTCGCGGGCCGCGCCTTCTCCTTCACCATGGCGCTCGACGGCGTCGGCGCGTACCCACCGATCTCCGAGTCCCATGTGGAGATGGACGGTGCCTGGGCGCTGTACGAGGCATGGGTGAAGATCCAGACGGGGCAGGCGGACACCGCGCTCGTCTACTCCTACGGAAAGTCCTCGCCCGGCGAGGTGCGCGACGTCCTCACCCGCCAGCTCGACCCCTACTACGTCGGCCCGCTCTGGCCGGACTCCGTCGCACTCGCCGCCCTCCAGGCCCAGGCACTGATCGACGCGGGCGAAACCGATGAGGCCGCTCTCGCCGCGATCGCCCACCGCAGCCGCGCCGCCGCGGCTGACAACCCGCACGCCCAGCTCAAGGGACCGGTCCCGGTCGGCGACTACGTCGTGCAGCCGCTGCGCACCGGCGACTGCCCGCCGGTCGGCGACGGTGCGGCCGCCGTGATCCTCGCCGCCGGTGACACCGCACGGGCCCTGTGCCCCCGCCCCGCCTGGATCCGCGGCATCGACCACCGCGTCGAGGCCCACTCGCTCGGGGTGCGGGAGCTGACCGACTCACCGTCCACCCGGCTCGCCGCGACCCGCGCCGGGGTCTTCGAACGGCCCGTGGACACCGCCGAGTTGCACGCCCCGTTCACCTCCCAGGAGGTGATACTGCGCAAGGCGCTCCGCCTCGACGCCGGCGTCGACGTCAACCCGTCCGGCGGCGCCCTCGCTGCCAACCCCGTCATGGCCGCCGGGCTGATCCGCCTCGGCGAGGCCGCTGCCCGCATCCACCGCGGCGAGTCCGACCGGGCGCTCGCCCACGCCACCTCCGGGCCCTGCCTGCAGCAGAACCTGGTCGCCGTCCTCGAAGGGGAGAGCGCTCATGCCTGAGGAGCCCGTGGCCGTCGTCGGCATCGGCCAGACGAAGCACGTGTCCGCGCGCCTGGACGTCTCCATCGCCGGACTCGTCCGCGAGGCCGCCGTCCGTGCGCTGGAGGACGCGGCACTGACCTGGGCGGACATCGACGCCGTCGTCATCGGCAAGGCCCCCGACTTCTTCGAGGGCCTGATGATGCCGGAGCTCTATCTCGCCGACGCCCTCGGCGCGGTCGGCAAACCGATGCTCCGGGTGCACACCGCGGGCTCCGTCGGCGGCTCCACCGCACTCGTCGCGGCCAACCTGGTCTCTGCACGGGTGCACCGCACCGTCCTCACACTCGCCTTCGAGAAGCAGTCCGAGTCCAACGCCATGTGGGGGCTCTCGCTGCCCATCCCGTTCCAGCAACCGCTGCTGGCCGGAGCGGGCGGCTTCTTCGCCCCGCACGTGCGGGCGTACATGCGCCGCACCGGCGCGCCCGACACGGTCGGCTCCCTCGTCGCGTACAAGGACCGCCGCAACGCGCTCAAGAATCCGTACGCGCACATCCACGACCCGGACATCACCCTGGAGAAGGTCCGGTCGGCACCGATGCTCTGGGACCCGATCCGCTACTCGGAGACCTGCCCGTCCTCCGACGGGGCCTGCGCGATGATCCTCACCGACCGTGCCGGAGCGGGCCGTTCGCCGCATCCGCCGGCCTGGGTGCACGGCGGCGCGATGCGCAGCGAGCCGACGCTCTTCGCCGGCAAGGACTTCGTCTCGCCGCGGGCGGGCCGGGACTGCGCTGCCGATGTGTACCGGCAGGCGGGCATCAGCGACCCGCGACGGGAGATCGACGCCGTGGAGATGTACGTGCCGTTCTCCTGGTACGAGCCGATGTGGCTGGAGAACCTCGGCTTCGCCGACGAGGGGGAGGGCTGGAAGCTCACCGAGTCCGGCGTCACCGAACTCGACGGCGATCTGCCGGTGAACCCCTCGGGCGGGGTGCTCTCCACCAATCCCATCGGCGCCTCCGGCATGATCCGCTTCGCCGAAGCCGCGTTGCAGGTACGGGGACAGGCGGGCGAACACCAGGTGGCGAGGGCCCGGAAGGCGCTCGGCCACGCGTACGGCGGCGGGGCGCAGTTCTTCTCCATGTGGCTGGTCGGAGCCGAGCCCCCCACCCGCTGACGCGCCGTCCCGGGCCGGCGGAAGCCCCGTTCGCGCCCTGTCCGCGCCGCAGCCGGCTACGCCTTGGCCCGGGACGACAAGCGGGAGGAGCCGACGTGGCGGAGCGCACCACGACCCAGCAGCCCTTCGCGGGCTGGGACAGGCCGGACCTGGATCTCAGCAACGCGCAGTGGCGGTCCGGCGGTCAGGGCGCGGGAGATGTCCAGATCGCCTTCGTCGAGGTATTCATCGCGATGCGCAACGTGGGGAAACCCGGCGGCCCGTCGCTCATCTTCACCCCGGCGGAATAACGCGCCTTCGTGGTGAATGCCCGCGACGGCGAGTTCGACCTCACCTGAGGGCGCGTCGTGCCGTGACACGGCCCTGAAGTCAATGGTCCTGGCCGCGGCTATCGTCAGGTCTGTGTCAGACACCCGGATCGCGCTCGACCTCGCCCTCACCATCCGCCACGACGGCCGCGGTGGCGTGGCCGACGACCTCGCCACCCCGGACGGACTGACCCGATGGGTGCACGAGCGGCGCGACCTGCTCGGTGACGCGGCGGCCGAGGACACCTGGGCGGCCGACGAACAGACCCTGGAGGCCGTACGGTCGCTGCGCGCCGCCGTCCGGGCACTGTTCGCGCACGCCGTCCGGCCCGGAGAACCCAGTCCCGCGGACGCCGGCCGGCTGCTCCCCTTCGGCGAAGCCCTCCACCTGCTGAACGCCGCCGCTGGCGCGGTCCCGACCGTGCCCCGCCTGGACTGGCAGCCGGACCGTGATCCGGTCGCCCATGACCACCCGATCGGCGGCGCGGCGGGACGGAATGCCGTGCCGGCCGCGCTCGCCCGCGCGGCCGTCGGCTTCCTCGCCGGCCCGGACCGCACCGCACTGCGTGCCTGCCGCGCACCGCGCTGCGTGCGCTACTTCGTCAAGGCGCACCCCCGTCAGGAATGGTGCAAGCCGTCCTGCGGCAACCGTGCCCGGGTGGCACGTCACCACGAGCGTCACCGCACACCGTAGGCAGCGTGGTCGCCGTGCGTGGTGAGCATGTCTGACGCTGGTCCTTCCGGAGGCGGAAGCGGAAGTGGTCGCGGCCGGGCTGGGCCGCAGCTGGCGTCGGCCGCGGAATCCGCGCCCGAGCCGGGGCACGGACCCGCCTGAGCCCGCTGCGCGTACCCGTCCGGGGCCGGCCCGCGTACCCGTCGGCGCCCCGGCCTGCGCGGACCCGGCTCCGCAACGTGAGCCCGGACACGTAACATGTCTGCATGTCCTTCCTCCGCCGCCGTAGCGCCGCCACACCCGCGGGCCCCGACTTCGACGTCCTGGCCATGGATCCGGGGGACTGGCCCGGAAACCTCGGCGCCGGCCTGCTGCCCGCGCCCGACGGAAGCTGTCAGGGCGTTTTTCTGCGCTACGACCTGTTCGGCGGCCGCGGCCCCGCGATGATCATCGGCAACCTCCCGGAGGGCTCGCCCGCCCGCGAGACCGAGGAGGGCCAGGTCCCGTTCGAGGTCGCCCAGCTACTGCTCGCGCTGGAGAACGACGAGCCGGTCGAGGTCACCGGCACGGAGGACATGCCGGTGATGCAGGGCGACAACCTGCTGATCGTCCGCCGGGTCAAGCTCTCCGAGAGCCGGATCTCCTGCGTCCAGTTCGACCGCAGCGACGGCGTGCTCGTCACCATCGCCAGCTGGGACCGGCCGATCACCGACGATCTGTACACCCTGCTGAAGCCCCTGCCCGCCGAGCTCTTCCAGCAGGGCTGAAACGCTCCTCCCGTCGGCCGTCCGTGCCTAGGGTCTGTCGTCAAACTGCCGTCTGCCGCGCGGCAGTTTGACGACAGACCCTAGCGGGCGGCTGCGGGGCGCACACCTCAACATCCGTCCAAGTGCTCGCGGCCTCCGTCCAAGAGGCCGCTTTGTCATGCTCCTTGTCGGGCTGGTCATCGGACCTTTACCGTCGGCCGCATGACATCCGGGATCACGCGACGTACCACCGTGAAGACAGCGATAGGGGCAACCAGCGCTCTGGCGCTGGGAGTTCCCGCCCACTCCGGCACGGCTGCGGCCGCCGGTACCTCCGATGAATCGGAGGGTGTCGCGTACTCGAAGGAACGAGCGGAACCGACGCTCCGGTACGGCGCGCCGGCCGCGAACTGGGAGCGCGAATCGCTGCCCATCGGCGGCGGTGCCCTCGGCGCGAGCGTGTACGGCACGCTCGCCTCCGAGCAGCTCACCTTCAACGAGAAGACGCTGTGGACCGGTGGTCCCGGCTCCGTCCAGGGCTACGACTTCGGGAACTGGACCGCCCCCAGGCCCGGCGCCCTCACCGGCGTACAGCAGCGCCTCGACAGCGAGGGCGCTCTCGGCCCGGACGCCGTCGCCGCCGAACTCGGACAGGCGCGGCGCGGCTACGGCGCCTACCAGGTCTTCGGCGACCTGCGGCTGGATCTGTCGAACGCCCCGGCCGCCCCCGACGCCTCGTACCGCCGCAGCCTCGATCTGCGCAGCGCACTCGCCTCCGTGATCTACACCCATCAAGAGGTGTGCCACACACGGGAGTTCTTCGTCTCCCATCCCGGCAGGGTCATCGCTGGACGCCTCGGCGCCGACCGTCCGGGGTAGGTGTCCTTCACCCTGCACTACACCTCGCCCCGCAGTGACTGCACCGTCACCGCCGACCGGGACCGGCTCACCGTACGCGGCGCGCTGAAGGACAACGGTCTGCGCTTCGAGGCCCAGGTCCGGGTCCGGACCAGCGGCGGCACCGTCACCGCGGGCGCGGACGGCACCCTCACCGTCACCGGCGCCGACACCGCCTGGTTCTTCCTCGCCGCGGGCACCGACTACGCCGACACCTACCCCACCTACCGCGGCGACGACCCGCACACGGCGGTCACCGCCGCCGTGGACTCCGCCGCCCGGACCCCCTACGAGAAGGTCCGCGACACCCACGTACGCGATCACCGCACCCTCTTCGACCGGGTCGCCCTCGATATCGGCCAGCAACTGCCCGACCTGCCCACCGACCAACTGCTCGCCCGGTACACGGGTGGCACGAGCCCCGCCGACCGGGCCCTGGAAGCGCTGTTCTTCCAGTACGGCCGCTACCTGCTGATCGCCTCCTCGCGGGCCGGCTCGCTGCCTGCCAACCTCCAGGGTGTCTGGAACAACTCGACCACCCCGCCCTGGTCGGCCGACTACCACAGCAACATCAATCTGCAGATGAACTACTGGCCCGCCGAGATCACCAACCTCGCCGAGACCACCGCACCGTACGACCGCTACATCGAAGCGATGCGCGCCCCAGGCCGGAAAACGGCGAAGGAGATGTTCGGGACGTCCGGCTGGGTGGTGCACAACGAGACCAACCCGTACGGCTTCACCGGCGTCCACGACTGGTCCACCGCCTTCTGGTTCCCGGAGGCCGCCGCCTGGCTCACCCAGCAGTTGTACGAGCACTACCGGTTCAGCGGCTCCACCGACTACCTGCGCTCCACCGCCTACCCGACGATGAAGGAGGCGGCCGAGTTCTGGCTGGCCAATCTGCGCACCGACCCGCGCGACGGACTGCTCGTCGTCACCCCCAGCTACTCTCCCGAGCACGGCGACTTCACCGCCGGTGCAGCGATGTCCCAGCAGATCGTGCACGACCTCCTCACCAACACCCTGGAGGCCGCCCGCACCCTCGGAGACGCACCCACCTTCCGCAGCCGACTGGAGACGGCCCTCGACCGGCTCGATCCCGGACTGCGGATCGGGTCGTGGGGTCAGCTCCAGGAGTGGAAGACCGACCGGGACGACCCGGCCGACACCCACCGCCATGTCTCGCACCTCTTCGCCCTGCACCCCGGGCGGCAGATCGAACCCGGCAGCAAGTGGGCCGAAGCGGCCGAGGTCTCCCTCGGGGCGCGCGGCGACGGCGGCACCGGCTGGTCCAAGGCATGGAAGATCAACTTCTGGGCGCGGCTGCGCGACGGCGACCACGCCCACAGGATGCTCGCCGAACAGCTGAAGAACTCCACCCTGCCCAACCTCTGGGACACCCACCCGCCCTTCCAGATCGACGGCAACTTCGGCGCCACCTCGGGCATCGCCGAAATGCTGCTGCAGAGCCAGCACGACACCGTCGACATCCTCCCCGCCCTCCCGTCGGGCTGGCCGGACGGATCGGTGCGCGGACTGCGCGCCCGGGGAGGCTTCACCGTCGATATCGAATGGGCCGCCGGGCAGGCCCGCCGTGTGGTGATCACGGCGAGCCGTACCCGTGAAGTGACCGTCCGCAGCTCGCTGTTCGCGAGCGGCGAGAAGGTCTTCAAGGCGCGTGCCGGCAGCCGCTACACGCTGGTCGCCGAGGGCTGAGCGAAGAGCGCGGTCACTCGCGCCGCCGAGACACCGAGCCCCGTGGGACCGCTGATGTGCCACGGGGTTCCGGTGCCCCGCCGCAGGTCCTGCTCGCGGTAGCGTCGGCAGTCCCGGTGCCAGATCAGGATGCCCGCGATCCAGTGCTTGAGCTCCAGCACGTACCCGGCCAGGACCTCCCTCGCCTCGGCGTCCAGCCCGAAGTCCTCGTAAAGCACCGGGAGTTCCTCCTCGGCGACATGCAGGAACTGCCTCAGCCGCGACTTCATCAGGTCGTACACGATCGCCACCCCGGTCGGATAGTCCACCCCGAAGAAGTTCTGCACGACCAGGACGCCATTGTGCACCTCACCCTCGAACTCGATCTCCTTCTGGTACGAGAACAGGTCGTTGAGCAGACATGCGTAGTCCGCCGCCGCGTTCTCCAGGGAGCGCAGCGGCCCGCTGTGGTAGATCTCCGGTGGGACCTTCCGGCCATGACCCAGCCGGCACAGGCTCATCGTGAGGTCGGAGCCGAACGTCATGCGCCGCATCTCGACGTAGTCCACCGGGTCCGGGATGCGGTTCTGCACCTGGTTCGCCAGCTCCCACACCCAGCTCGCGGTCATGTCCTCGACCGCCGTCCGGAACGCGCGGCGCCCACTCGCGTCCATCGGGGCCGAGGTCCTCGCCCAGAGGTCGGCCAGCCCCCGCTCCAGGGCGTTGACCGGTTCGGGCGTCCCGGAACCGTCCAGGGGCATGAACAGCGACAGACGCTCGTTGGCGAGCTTGGCCCCCGCCAGATCGCGGGCCCGCCCGTGCACCACCGGGAACCAGTCGTCGCCGTACGTCCCCCAGGTCAGCCACTGCGAGGAGAGGTCCAGTTCCTCCGGTGTCGCGTCCGGGTGCAGCCCCGCCGCGCACAGCGGCAGATCGGTAGCGAGGAGCCGCTCCTCGTCCCAGATGTGCGAACCGGGCACCCCCGGCTGCGCCTCCAGAATGCCCATGCGGCGCGCCCAGTCGACGATCCGTACCCGCGCCCCGTCCAGATGCGGACTGAGCGTCGTGCCGAAGGGCAGCTCGAAGTCGGGCAGCAGCGACGGTCCGACGCGCTGGTACGGCACATGGGTATGGCTGCGCAGCCGGGCCGCCTCCGAACGTGATGTGAACCGGATCGAGGCCGCGGCCATGCCGAAACCGGTCGTGGCCGCTTCGACCGCGCCGTCGTTCATGTAGCGGCTGGAGCGCATGTGCCACTCGTGACCGCCGGACTGCCAGTCCTGCAAGCCCTTGACGTACGCGAGAACCGCGGCGGACTGCGTGGGGTCGAGCCCCTTCTCCGCGCACAGCGGCCCGAGTTCGGTGAGCGCGGTGTTCTCGAACTGGTGCAGCCGGGACGTCAGTAGATCGTTCACCGCATCGGCGGCCTCCTGCGTGGAACAGCCGAGGAAGTGCTCCAGGACGAGCACGCCGTTGCTGTTCTCGCCCTCGTCCTCGACCTCCCGCTGGTACGAGAAGAGGTCGTTGCGCAGATGCACACCGTCGGAGAAGGCATCCCGCAGCACCCGCAGCGCACGCTCGCCGGCCACCGCCTCGGGGACCTCCGCGCCCGCCGCGTACTCCACGAGACCCGCCGACCACGGGGCGCCGCCCACCTTGCGGCGCATCTCGATGTACTCGACGGGGTTCGCGATGCGCCCCTCATTGATGTTGGCGAGCTCCCACAGCGACTCGTTGAGCAGGTTCTCCGTCGCCACGGCGAACCTGGCCCGCCAGGCGTCGGACATGCTCGGCACCGTACGCGTCCACAGATCGGCCAGCCCCGCCTCGACCGGATTGGTCGGTTCCGGCATCGGGGCCCCGCGGTCCATCGGCATGAACGCCGGCAACCGGTCCAGATAGTGCTTGGCGCCCTCGCGGTCGGGGTTGCGCTTGAAGAGCTCCAGGAAGTGGTCGTCGAAGAAGAAGACCCACACGTACCAGTCGGTGACCAGCGAGAGCGCCTCGGCCGAGCAGTCGGGGTGGGTGTACGCACACAGCAGCGCGTAGTCGTGGGAGTCGATGTCCTTCTCCTCCCAGATGCCCGAACCCTCCACCATCCCTATGCTGCGCGCCCACTCCTTGGTGTGTACTCGGGCCTCCTCGACGTGGGCGTTGAGCCGCGCCGGATACGGAACGTAGAAGTCCGGCAGGGTGAAGGGCTGAGCCATGTGCGTCCGGCCTTTCCTGGATCGCCGTGCGAACGTCGCACGGACGTGATCGTGTCGGCGCGAGCACTACCCTTTGGCCGTTCGGGGCACGCACGTCCGGGATTAGTCACATAAAAGGCACGCTCGTTGGTGGTGGCCGGGTGCGGCCGGCCGGCCACCCGGACCCTCCGTGAAACCCGGGTAACGAGCCGTCGCAGGTGACCAGTTGATTCTTTCCGCCGCAGGTCAAACATCCTGCCACTGGTCTGGTCCACTGGCTCGGCCCGCGACCTCCACGGATCCCTTGACGTGCTGTCATCTCAGGTCGGAGAGTGTGCGCGCACAGCGGAACAGTGGGATCGGATCACGCACGGCTCCATCACGCACGGCTCCAAGAAGGGTTGTCATGACGTCCAAGCAGAGGACCGGACTCGCACTCGCGTTGACAGGTGTCGGCGCACTGAGCATGACGCTGCTCAGCCCCGTGGCGCAGGCCGGTGCGGACGGGGTGCGACCGGAATGCCCGCGCAGCCTCGGCTGCGACTGGGTACCGGCGGCCTACCAGCAGACGGGTGACCCGGCCGACAAGGAGACGTACGGGAATTACGACACCGCGGACCGGCCGCACACCAACAAGGTCAGATTCATCGTTCTGCACGACACCGAGGAAGACTTCGACACCACCCTGAAGATCTTCCAGAACCCGCTGAAGCAGACCTCCGCCCACTACGTGGTGCGCTCGGCCGACGGGCACGTCACCCAGATGGTCAAGGGCAAGGACGTCGCCTGGCAGGCGGGCAACTGGTACGTCAACAGCCACTCGATCGGGATCGAGCAGGAGGGCGTCGCCGTCGAGGGCGCCAAGTGGTACACCCCCGAGATGTACCGCTCGACCGCGAAGCTGGTGCGCTACCTCGCGGCCAAGTACGACATACCGCTCGACCGCCAGCACATCATCGGCCACGACGGAGTGCCGCCCACCAGCGCGTCCGGCACCAAGAACATGCACTGGGACCCGGGCACGTACTGGGACTGGAACCGCTTCATGAAGCTGCTCGGCAAGCCCATCGTGCCGAGTGCCCCCAAGAGCAGCGAACTGATCACCGTCAGCCCGGACTTCAAGAAGAACCGGCAGGCGTTCCGCGACTGCGAGAAGGGCGTCGACCTGCCGGTCCAGGGCTCCAGCGCCGTCCCGCTCCACACCGCACCGTCCACCGACGCGCCCCTCTTCTCCGACCCCGGCCTGCACACCGACGGCTCGCCCGGCACGAACTGCGCCGCCGACTGGGGCAGCAAGATCAGCGCCACCCAGCAGGCCGTCGTCGCGGACCACGCGCCCGGCTGGACGGCGATCTGGTGGTACGGCCAGAAGGCCTGGTTCGAGACCCCGGCCCACAGCCGCAACACCACGCCCACCTCCGGCTACGTCGTCAGGCCGAAGGCCGGCCGTACGGACGTACCGGTGTACGGGGTCGCGTACCCGGAGAAGGCCGAGTACCCGGCGGACTTCGCGGACAAGCGGGTGGGCGCGCCGCTCCAGTACACGATCAAGGCCGGCCAGTCCTACCCCGGCGGCGGCGAGGCGCCGACGGGCTATTTCTACGCGCCCACGATCGACTCCTCGTACCCGCTGGACCACGCCTACTTCGGTGGCAAGGAGAAGTACGTGACGGTGCAGATCGGCCACCGGGTCGCCTTCGTGAAGGCGTCCGACGTGGACATCGTGCGCACTCGCTGAGACCGTACCGGGGCCGTCGCAGCGGCGACGGAACGCCGGGTATCCGTACAACGAGAAGGAGGCCCTCATGCACAAGCCGACCAGGACCGCCGCCACCGCGGCCGCAGGCGTCGCCATGGCGCTCGCACTCACCGGCGCCGGAGCCGTCGTCACCGTCGCGACCGCCTCGGCCGCCGCCGCGTCCGAAACCGGGGCGCAGGGCTGGGACGTCTCCGGCTCGTTCGACACCCAGCAGGAGTGCGTCGCGGCCGGGGACGCGGGCGTCGCCGACGGGAGCTGGGCGCAGTACCGGTGCGTGCTCTTCGAGGCCCGGTGGGACCTGATGACTCCGGCGTGACCGCGTGGCCAGTGCCCCCGCATGCACACTGTCCGTGCACGCGGGGGCACTTGGTCTCACCCCGCGACCAGCCGGTTCACCTGCGCGGGAGACAGGGCGTGCTCGATCGCGAGGATCCCCGCCCCCACCGCCGCCGCGTTCTCACCCGTGCGGCTCGGTTCGATCCGCAGCAGCTGGGTGGCCAGCGGATGCGAGCGCCGGTACACCGCCTCCCGGACACCCGCGAGCAACTGGTCGTGAACGGCGGCCAGCGCGCCGCCCATCACCACCGTGTCCGGATTGAAGAAGTTCACCAGACCGGCGAGGACCTCACCGACCGCTCGCCCGGCCTCCCGCACCATCCGCACGGCGTCCCGGTTCCCGGACTGCACCAGGCGCACGACATCGCTGCCCGATGTCGCGTCCAGTCCCAGACCGACCAGCTTCGCCGCCAGTGACGCACCACCCGCGACGGCCTCCAGACAGCCCGAATTGCCGCACCGGCACGGATCGTCGAGATCCCCGACCCGGATATGGCCGATGTCACCCGCGCACCCCTGCGCCCCCCGGTGCAGCTTGCCGTCGGCGACGATTCCGCAGCCGATCCCCGTACCGACCTTGATGTACAGCAGATAGCGACAGTCCGGGAAAGCTCGCCGCTGCTCGCCCAGCGCCATCACGTTCACATCGTTGTCGACGAGCGCCCGCACCCCGAACCGGGAAGCGAAGAACTCCGGGATCGGGTACTGGTGCCAGCCCGGCATGATCGGCGGATCGACGGGTCGGCCGGTGGAGAACTCCACCGGACCCGGCACCCCCACGCCGATGGACCGCAGCGTCGCCGGCTCCCGGTGCGTCTCCTCCAGCAGGGCTCGCACGGTGCGTTCCACGTGCCGCAGCACGGAATCCGGGCCGTCCCCGATCGACAGCGGTTCCTCGTGCGACGCGAGCGTGGTTCCACCGATGTCCATCAGCGCCACCCGGCAGTGCGAGGCCCCCAGATCCACCCCGGCCACCGCGTGTTCACGGGTGCGCAGCGCCAGCCGTCGCGGCGGCCGGCCGCCGGTGGAACCGCCGTCGGCGTCCTCGTCCACGAGACCGTGCGCGATCAGTGCGTCCACTCGCTGGGAGACCGTCGAACGGGCCATTCCGGTGACCCGGGCGATGTCGGCACGGGTCGCGACCGCCCCTGAACCGATCAGTGCGAGCACCTCGCCCGGCGAGTGCGATGCGGCAGCGGAATTGCGATCCGACGGCGAAGACATGGCAGTCACCCTAGGGACGACTTCCGCTGCTCACAAGGCATCCAGTGTTCGGCCATCGGCATAAGTACGTGCCAAGCCTCCTAAAAACAAAGGTGCTTGAGCTCTTGACACTCCCAATGCCTGTCACGACTCTGCTCTGCAGACCACTGAGCGAGGAGCAGTTCGATGCTGACGATGCAGGGTGTGTCCAAGAGCTTCCTCGGGGTGCGTGTGCTCGATGGGGTGGGGCTCGACCTCGAAGCCGGAGAAGTGCATGCCCTGGTGGGGGAGAACGGCGCCGGAAAGTCGACCCTCATGAAGATCCTCGCGGGCGAGCACTTACCCGACGCGGGAACCCTCACCATCGACGGCACCACCCACTCCTTCAGCCACCCGGCACAGGCCCAGGCCGCCGGGGTCGGCATCATCCACCAGGAGTTCGCGCTCCTGGAGCACCGCACGGTCGCCGAGAACGTCTTCCTCGGCCGCGAGCCGACCCGGTACGGACTCGTCGACCGGCGCGCCATGGAGCGGCGCACCGCCGAACTCCTCGCCGAACTCGACGAGACCGGCATCACCCCGCGGACCCCCGTCCATGAGCTGTCTGTCGCACGCCGGCAGACTGTGGAGATCGTCAAGGCCCTCGCGTCGGACGTCCGCATCCTGGTGATGGACGAGCCCACCGCCGCACTCGCCGACCACGAGGTCGAGCAACTCGGTTCCCTCGTACGGCGCCTGATCGCCCGCGGCATCGGCATCCTTTACATCTCGCACCGGCTCCGTGAGGTCTTCGACCTCTCGCAGCGCATCACCGTCCTCAAGGACGGCCGCCGCGTCACCACGCTCAACACCCGCGACACCGACGCCGACACGGTGGTACGCGCCATGGTCGGACGGGAACTCGGCGCCTACTACCCGCCCCGGGCCCGCCCGGGAGAGCGGGGCGAGGAGCGGCTCACGGTGAGCGGCGGCGGCAACTCCAGGATCTCCGGCATCGATCTGACCCTGCGGGCGGGCGAGGTCGTCGGCGTCGCCGGTCTCCAGGGCTCCGGCCGTACCTCCCTCGCCCGCGCCCTCTTCGGCGCCGCCCCCTTCACCACGGGCACCATGACCGTCGGCGGGGAACCGCTGCGCCCGGCGCACCCCCGGGAAGCCGTCCGGGCCGGGATCGCCCTGGTCACCGAGGACCGCAAGGGGGAGGGCCTCGCGCTGCACCAGTCCGTGGCCGACAACGCGCTGCTCGTGACCCGCGCCGTCCCCGCGCGCGGCAGACCGGCCGCGCGCCGCGAGGTGACCGCGCTGCTGGAACGCGTACGCCTCCATGCCCACGGCGAGGACCAGCAGGTCCAGTACCTGTCCGGCGGCAATCAGCAGAAGGTCGTCATCGCCAAGTGGCTCGCCGCCCGCCCCCGGGTGCTCCTCTTCGACGAACCGACCCGTGGCGTCGACGTCGGCGCCAAGGCGGCCATCCACACCCTCGTACGGGAACTGGCACGCGAGGGCCTCGCCGTACTGATCATCTCCTCCGAACTGCCCGAGCTGATCGGCATGAGCGACCGCATCCTCGTCATGTCCGAAGGCCGCCTCGCCGGCGAACTGCCCGCCGGAGCCACGGAAGAAGCCGTCATGCGCGTCGCCACGAGCGGCGACCGCACGCGGGAGGGAGCAGCATGACCGCACTCCGGCCCGACCTGAGCACCCGGCCCCGCACCGACCCGTCGCGGACGGCCCGGCCGCACCTCACCGGCCCCGTGGCCGGGGTCTGGCTCGCCGCCCTCGCCGTCACCGTGCTCGGCTGGATCGTCGTCGCGGCCCGTGGCGGGGACTTCCTGACCGTGACCAACGTGGTGACGATCCTCCAGAACTGTGTCGCCCTCGGCCTCGTGGCCGTCGGCCAGTCCGCCGTCATCCTCACCGGATCGCTCGACCTGTCCGTCGCCTACCTCATCAGCCTGGGCACCCTTGTCGCCGCGGAGACGATGGAGAGCGGCAGCGTGCTCGTCGCGGTCATCGCCGTCCTCGCCCTGAGCGCCGCCGTCGGCCTGGCCAACGGACTGATCGTCACCGGCCTCAAGGTCAACGCCTTCATAGCCACCCTCGGCACGGCCTTCATCCTGCGCGGCTGGATCGAGGACAACTACACCGGCCCCGCGGGCAAGGTCCCCGCCTCCTTCCAGCACCTCGGCTACGACCGGATCGGACCGGTTCCGGTCTCCCTCTTCCTCCTCCTCGCGGTCGCCGCCGCCCTCTGGCTGATCACCCGCCGCACCCGGCTCGGCCACCACATGTACGCGACCGGCGGCGACGAGCACGCCGCCCGGCTCTCCGGCGTCCGCACCCGGCGCACCGTCATCACCGCGCACCTGCTGTGCTCGCTCTGCGTCGGCGCCGCAGCCCTCTTCCTCGCCGCGCGGCTCGGTGCCGGTGCTCCCTGGGCGGGCACGGAGGCGCGCTACGACCTGGAGTCCGTCGCCGCCGTCGTCCTCGGCGGCACCGCGCTCGCCGGGGGGCGCGGGGGAGTGGCGGGCACCCTCGGCGGAGTCCTCGTCCTCGCCGTGCTCGACAGCGTCTTCAACCAGCTGTCCGTGGATCCGTTCTTCAAGAACGTCGTCCGCGGCGTCGTCATCATCGCGGCCGTCGCCCTCTACGCGCGAGGCCGCCGCACCCCGAAGGCGAGGACCGCATGACCACCGCCCAGGCACCCGCCGGCCGCCGTGTCCCGTGTGCCCTCACCGCCGGCACACCCGTCTACCTCCTGCTCGCGGTGCTCCTCGCCGCACTCGCCCTCACCGACCCGGGCTTCTACGAACCCGACCGCTTCCTCTCCTTCGTCAAGCGCGCCGCCCCCCTCGTCATCCTCGCCGCCGGCCAGTACCTGGTCATCGTCTGCGGCGAGTTCGATCTCTCCGTCGGGGCGATCGTCACCGCCGGGGTGGTCGTCGCCGCCGAACTGTACGGCTCGTTCCCGGCCGCACCCTGGCCGCTCGTCACCGCGGTCCTGCTGCTCGCCGGAGCCCTCGCCGGACTCGTCAGCGGACTGATCACCACCCTGCTGCGCGTGCCGTCGTTCATCACCACGCTCGGCATGATGCTGATCCTCGAAGGTGCCGTCTTCTTCTGGACGGGAGGCTCCCCGCACGGCGCGCTGCCCGCGGAGTTCCGCCGCCTCGGGCGCGGCACCGCGTTCGGCTGGCTGCCGTGGGCCGTACTCGCCTGCGTCGTCGCGGGCCTCCTGGCCGTACGCCTGATGCGTTCCGACTTCGGCCGTACGCTCCTCGCCACCGGCGACAGCGAACGTGCCGCGGCGCTCGCCGGAGTCCGGGTCACGCGCGCCCGGACCATCGCCTTCGTCCTCTCCGGCGTCGCGGCCGCGCTCGCGGCCGTACTCGTCGGCGGCTTCTCCGGAGTCTCGGCGCAGGCCGGCCGCGGCTACGAGTTCGAGGCGATCACCGCCGTCGTCCTGGGCGGCGTGGTGCTCGGCGGCGGGCGCGGATCCGTCGTCGCGGCGATGGCCGGGGCGTTCTCGCTCCAGGCACTGTTCACCCTGCTCAATCTCCAGGGCGTCTCCGGCGCCCTGGAATCGACCGTGCAAGGCGTCATCGTCATAGCCGCCGTCGCCCTCGGCGCAGCCGACTGGTCCCGGCTGCGCCGCCGCGGCACCGAACCCCCGGGAGCGAAAACCTCATGAGTACGCGAAAGCTCGGACACCTCCTCGCGCCGGTCGCCGCCCTGCTCGGCGCGGCCCTGCTCGCCGGCTGCACCAGCGACGCACCGCCCGACGCGCCCGCCGCCGGAGCGAGCGGCAGTACGGGCGATCCGGGCACCGGCGAGCAGTCGAAGTTCTTCGACCGGGCCGAGTACGAGCGCCAGCTCGGCCTCGCCGAGGTGACCCCGCAGGGTCCCGCCGGAAGACCGTGGGAGCAGATGCTGCGCCCCCGCCTCGTCGACACCACCCAGTACAAGAAGAACGGCTCCGGCGGAATCCGTCTCTGCTTCTCCAACGCCGGAGTCTTCAACCCCTGGCGCCAGGTCGGCCTGAAGAGCATGCGGGCCGAGGCCGAACTCCACAAGGAGATCACCGACTTCACCGTGCTCGACGCGCAGGGCAAGGACGACAAGCAGATCTCCGACATCCAGGAACTCGCCGGCCGGGACTGCGACGCCCTGATCGTCTCCCCGAACACCACGGCCACCCTCACCCCCGCCGTCGAACAGGCCTGCGGAAAGGTGCCGGTGATCGTCTTCGACCGGGGTGTCGAGACCGACTGCGCCGTCACCTTCATCAACCCGATCGGCGGTTACGGATACGGGGCGGTCGCCGCCGACTTCCTCGTCGGGAAGGTGAAGCCCAAGGGGAAGATCCTCGCCCTGCGGATCTCCCCCGGCGTCGATGTGCTGGAGACCCGCTGGTCGGCCGCGAAGCTCGCGTTCGACAAGAGCGGACTCGATGTCGTGGACGTGAAGTTCACCGACGGCGACCCCGCCAAGACCAAGGCGATCGTCACCGACGCCCTCACCCGCAACGGCGACATCGACGGCGTCTGGATGGACTCCGGGGCGACCTCGGTCGCCGCCGTCGAAGCCTTCGAGGACGCGGGCAAGGACGTACCGCCCATCACCGGCGAGGACCAGCAGGACTTCCTCCAGGCATGGAAGGAGAAGAAGCTCACCGCGATCGCCCCCTCGTACCCCACCTTCCAGTGGCGTACCCCGGTCATCGCCGCGCTGAGGATCCTCAAGGGGGAGCAGGTCCCGAAGGAGTGGAAGCTTCCGCAGCCCACCGTCACCCAGTCCACCCTCGACCAGTACTTCGAGCCCGGCATGCCACCACTGCACTACGCGATGTGCGGCTGCGAGAACCTCCCCGGGTTCCCGGAGAAGTGGGGAGGCAAGAAGTGACCGTCGCCTTCCCGCTCGGTGCCAATCCGTGGATCTGGCACTCGCCGGTGACGTACGAAACGCTCGGCGACGTCCTGCCGCGGCTGTCCGCGTGGGGATTCGACTGCGTCGAGATCCCGTTGGAGAACGAACGGGACTGGGCGCCCGCATCCGTCGCCAAGCTCCTCGACGCCTCCGGTCTCGCCCCCGCCGCAGTGGTCGCGGTCATGCCGCCCGGCCGCGACCTCGTCCGCACCGATCCGCAGACCGTCCGGGTCACCCAGGACTATCTGTACCGCTGCGTCGACGCCGCCCGGACGCTCGGCGCCCCCACCGTCGCCGGGCCCATGTATGCGGCGGTGGGCCGCACCTGGCGGATGGACCGCGCCGAACGCGCCGCGGCGTACGAGGAGTTACGGAAGAACCTCGCCCCGGTCGTCGAGCACGCCCGCGCGGCGGGGGTGCGGCTCGCCGTGGAACCTCTCAACCGGTACGAGACGAGTCTGCTCAACACCGTGGACCAGACCCTCGAAGCGCTGGCAGGGCTCCCCGAGGGTGCCATCGGCCTCGCGCTCGACGTGTACCACCAGAACATCGAGGAACGCTCGCTGCCCGACGCCGTACGCCGCGCGGCGGGCCGCATCGTCCACGTCCAGGTGTGCGCCAACGACCGGGGCACCCCCGGCGCCGACTGTCTCGATTGGCCCGGCTTCCTCACCGCGCTCACCACGAGCGGCTACTGGGGCCCGCTCTGCATCGAGTCGTTCACCGCGCACAACGACGCCATCGCGGTCGCCGCCTCGGTCTGGCGGCCGCTCGCCGATACCCAGGACAGCATCGCGACCGACGGGCTGGCCTTTCTGCGCCGCGCCCTGAGGGCTGTCCCGTAATCCCTGGCGGGCGTGCGACGACAGCCACGGCACCTCGCCGCGTTGTCGGGACACCCGAATACATCCAGTATTCGGGCGTCCCTCCGCCTTGCGATGCACCGCGTCTGACGCCGCACGCTGATCCACCAGGGATTACGGGACAGCCCTCGGCACCACCCCCTGACCCCGCTCGTCCGCAACCCGCAGAGAGGACCCGCTCGTGAGTCGTCACCGATTGCGCTGTCATGTTCGTGACATGCGGTGCACGTTCATCGCGCTGGTGGGCGCACTGCTCCTCGCGCTGACCGCACTGCCCGCGACCGCAGCCACCACCGGCAAGGCCCCCGCCTTCCGCGCCCTGCTCTTCACCCGCGCCGTCGGGTACGTGCACGCCTCCATCCCGGCCGGCATCCAGATGTTCAAGGAGGAGGCGGCCGCAGGAGGCTTCGAGCTCGTCGAGACCGCCGACCCCGCGGTCTTCGACACGGCGAAGCTCGAGGACTTCGACGTCATCGTCATGCTGCAGAACTCCGGCATGGTCTGGGACACCGACGCCCAGCGCGAAGCGATGCAGTCCTACGTGCGCGGCGGTGGCGGCGTCGTCGCCATCCACAACACCCTCGACATGGGCATCGAGGAAACCTTCCCCTGGTGGGACGAGGCCATCAACGGCGGCGTCCACATGCCCGCCCACTCACCCGGTGTCCTCCAGGGCACCGCCAAGGTCGCCGACCGGGTCCACCCGTCGACCGCCGGGCTCCCCGAACGCTGGGAGCGCCCCGAGGAGTGGTACAACTTCGACCGGAACCCCCGTGGCGACGTCCACGTCCTGGTCACCGCCGACGAAACCACGTACAACCCCGGCGGCTCAGCCATGGGCGCCGACCACCCGATCTCCTGGTGCCGCAACACCGTGGGCGGCAAGGTCTGGGCGACCGCCATGGGCCACGACACCGCCTCGTACAGCGAAGCAGCTTTCCGTACCCATGTCATGGGCGGCGTCAGGTGGGCCGCGGGCAACAAGCCCGGCGACTGCGGCGGCACCGTCTGGAGCGGCTACGAGAAGGTCGCCCTCGACGACAACACCGCCGACCCGATGGAACTCGACGTGGCCAAGGACGGCCGGGTCTTCTACGTCCAGCGCAGCGGCGAGGTCAACATCTACGACCCGGCGACCCACGCCACCACCACGGCCGGGAAGCTCGACGTCTACACCGGCGGCGAGGACGGCCTGGTCGGCATGGAACTCGACCCGGACTTCATGAAGAACCACTGGATCTACCTCTACTACGCCCCCGCGGACGCCACCGAGGACGTCAACCGGCTCTCCCGCTTCACGGTCAAGGGCAACACCCTCGACCGCGCCAGCGAGAAGAAGCTCCTCGACGTCCCCGCCTACCGCGACCGCACCTTCCCCGAGCCCGGACACACCGGCGGCGCCGTCGAGTTCGGCCCCGACCGCACGCTCTACCTCGGCGTCGGCGACGACACCCCGCCCAACCTCGACCCGAACTGGCAGGGGTACGCCCCGCTCGACTGGCGCGAGGGCAAGCAGATGCTGGACGCCGCCCGCACCGCGGGCAGCACCAACGACCTGCGGGGCAAGATCCTTCGCATCAAGCCCAAGAACTCCGGCGGCTACACCATTCCCGAGGGCAATCTCTTCGCCCCCGGCACGGCGAAGACCCGCCCCGAGATCTACGCGATGGGCTTCCGCAACCCCTTCCGCTTCACCGTCGACCCGAAGACGGGCTACGTCCACGCCTCCGACTACGGCCCCGACCGCGGACTGCCCACCACCGACCGAGGACCCGAGGGCCTCGTCGAGTACAACGTCATCAAGAAGGCCGGCAACTTCGGCTGGCCGTTCTGCCACGGCAACAACCAGGCGTACGCCCCGTACAACCCGGACACCAAGGAAGTCGGCCCCAAGTTCGACTGCGCCAACCCGGTCAACCCCTCGCCCAACAACACCGGTCTGACCGAACTCCCGCCCATCCAGCAGCCGGAGATCTGGTATGGCTACGGAGCGTCCGAGGAATTCCCCGAGGTCGGCAGCGGCGGCTCGGCCCCGATGAGCGGCCCCGTCTACCACTACGACGGGAAGAACCCGTCCACCACGAAGTTCCCCGCCTACTTCGAGGGCGCGAGCTTCTTCTACGAGTGGTCGCGCAACTTCGTCAAGGAAGTCCGCTTCGACCAGGACCAGAAGCTGCTCAAGATCAATGACTTCCTCTCCACCCAGAAGTTCAACAAGCCGATGGACATGACGTTCGGACCCGACGGCTCGCTCTACGTCCTCGAATGGGGCAGCTCCTTCGGCGGCGGCAACAACGACTCCGGGCTCTACCGCATCGACTACGCACAGGGACAGCGCGCGCCCATGGCCAAGGCCGCCGCCTCCGCCACGGACGGCCCCGTACCGCTGAAGGTCGACTTCTCCAGCGAGGGCAGCAACGACCCGGACGGCGACGCTCTCAGCTACGCCTGGGACTTCGACGGCGACGGCACCTACGACGCCACCGAGGCGGACCCCAGCCACACCTACACGGCCAAGGGCGACTTCGCCGCCCAGCTGAAGGTCACCGACTCCACCGGCAAGTCCGGCTACGCCAACATTCCCGTCACCGCGGGCAACACGGCACCGAAGGTGACCATCGATTTCCCGGTCAGCGGCAAGCTCATCGAGTTCGGCGACAAGATCCCGTACAAGGTCACGGTCACCGATCCCGAGGACGGCCCGGTCGACTGCTCCAAGGTCACCGTCAACCCGGCCCTGGGCCACGACGACCACGAGCACCCCACCACCGACATCCCCGGTTGCGAAGGGACCGTGGACACCGGTGATCTGGGCGGCCACCCCGAAGGCGCGGACCTCACCTACGTACTCAACGCCAAGTACACCGACAAGGGCGGCGACGGCGTCTCGGCCCTGACCGGCTACGGCCGCGCCGTGCTCCAGCCGAAGCACAAGCAGGCGGAGTACTACGACGCCCAGTCCGGCACCCGGATCGTCGCCCAGGAAGGAGCCGAGAACGGCAAGCGGATCGGAGACGTCTCCCACGGCGACTGGGTCGCCTTCGACCCGATGAGCGTCGAGGGCATCGGTACGGTCAGCTACCGGCTGTCCTCACCCAACGGAGTCGGCGCGATCGAACTGCGCGCGGACGCCGCCGACGGCCCGCTGCTCGCCACCACCCCGGTCCCCAATACGGGCGGCTGGGACAACTATCAGGCGACCCCACCCGTGCCCGTCCAGGACCTGAAGGGAACCCACAAGCTGTACCTCGTCTTCACGTCCCCGCAGAACAACTCGTTCGACGTGGACGCGGTCGACTTCAAGAGCCCCTGACAGCACATCGGCGCGCTGCGGGTCCGGTGTGTCGGCACCGGACCCGCAGCGCGCATCCCCCTGGCAGGGTCAGCGAGTGCCGACCGCGGCACGCACGGCCCTGCGGGCCATCGCGCAGTCGTCGTGCAGCCGGCGCAGCAACAGCCGCTGCTCCTCGCTCGACGACAGCGCACCAGGGCGGTCCTGACCGGCGCCCGAGGCCGTCGAATCCCGCATGGCCCGCTGTACGGCCGTCTCGTACGTACGGATCTCGCGGGTCAGCACCAGCATCAGGTTCACCAGGAACGCGTCCCGCGCGGCGGGTCCGTTGGCCTGCGCCAGCTGGCTGATCTGACGCCGCGCCGCCGGTGCGTCTCCGAGGACCGTCCAGAGCGTCGCCAGGTCGTAGCCGGGCAGGTACCAGCCCGCGTGCTCCCAGTCCACCAGCACCGGACCCGTGGGCGACAGCAGGATGTTGGAAAGCAGCGCGTCGCCGTGACAGAACTGCCCCATGCCCTGCCGCCCGCCCGCGTGCGCCAGGCCGTGCAGCAGCTTCTGCAGATCGCCCAGATCCCGGTCCGTGAAGAGCCCCAGCTCGTGGTACCGGGCGATCCGCGAGGCGTAGTCGAGCGGAGCGTCGAAGAGGCCCGGCGCAGGCCGCCAGGCGTTGACCCGGCTGATCGCGCCCAGCGCGGCCCGAATATCGGCACGGGGCGGAGCCTCCGACGGATGCCTGGTCAACGCGGCCACCCGGCCGGGCATCCGCTCGATCACCAGGGTGCAGTTCTCCGGATCGGCCGCGATGAGACGCGGCACGCGCACCGGCGGACGGTGCCGGACGAATGCACGATATGCAGCTATTTCGTGACGGAACCGCTCCGACCACGCGGGGGAGTGGTCCAGTAAACACTTGGCGACCGCGGTCGCGCGGCCGGTGGAGCCGACGAGCAGCACCGAACGGCCGCTGCGGCGCAGCACCTGGACCGGGTTGAACTCGGGGCAGATCCGGTGCACCGAGGCGATCGCCATTCTCAGCTGTGCGCCCTGCGCGCCGGACAGGTCCAGCCGACCGCTGAGCGGGGGGCCGACCAGCCCTGCCGGCCGCCGCGGCCGGACCGTGTTGGGCACCGGTGGAGCGGCATGCGGAGTGAGGTACGGTCCGCCGCCCGCCCCCAGGGGACGAAGCGGCCGGGGCGGGGCGGTCACGGAGGACGATGCTGTGTACATGAGGCGAGACAGATCCCTTCGTGCGCCGACAAGTTGCGTGCACCGCCCCGGCCGGCGGCCGTTCGGCACCCTGGGGAGTACCTAGGGCTGCCGGGCGGGGTGGCGCTTTCCTACCTGACACCGGCCGACGGGTGGCAGACCATCTGGCGCACCCTGGCGAACCCTGGCGAATAGTCGCATGGCATCTGACAGGGGGTTACTGTCAACACAGCCGAGAACCTGGGGGCTTGACGTGACCGGAGAACCCAACACCCGCCTGTCCGACCTGTTCGGCCTCGCCGGCTGGTCCAAGGGCGAACTCGCGAGAATGGTGAACAGGCAGGCGGCCGCCATGGGCCACCCGCAACTGGCCACCGACACCTCGCGGGTGAGGCGTTGGATCGACATGGGGGAGTCCCCCCGCGATCCCGTGCCCAAAGTGCTGGCTGCCCTGTTCACCGAGCGACTCGGTCGTGTCGTGACCATCGAGGACCTCGGGTTCGGCCGACGCGGGCGTGTGGGGAAGCGGCGAGAGGCCGGGACGCAGGACAATCCCGACGGACTGCCGTGGGCGCCCGAGCGGACGGCAGCGGTCCTCACCGAATTCACGGGAATGGACCTCATGCTCAACCGACGCGGCTTGGTGAGCGCGGGCGCCGCGCTCGCCGCAGGATCGACCATCACCGGCCCCATGCACGACTGGCTGCACTCCGACCCCGTACTGGCGGCCGACGCGCCACGGATCGACGACCCGCTGCACGCGGACCCGGCCGGTTTCGACCGGTACGAGGCCGCGCCCATCGGGTCGGACGAGATCGAGGCGCTCGAACGGTCCGTCGAGGTGTTCCGTGCCTGGGACGCCTCACGGGGCGGCGGACTCCAGCGCAAGGCCGTGGTGGGCCAGCTCAACGAGGTGGGCGGCATGCTCGCCTACCGCCACCCCGATCATCTCCAGCGCCGGCTCTGGGGCGTCGCGGCCAACCTCGCGGTACTCGCGGGATGGATGTCCCACGACATCGGCCTCGAACCAACCGCCCAGAAGTACTTCGTCATCGCGGCCCACTCGGCGCGCGAGGGCGGCGACCGCCCCCGCGCGGGCGAGGCGCTCTCCAGGGCGGCCCGTCAGATGGTCCACCTCGGCCGTCCCGACGACGCCCTGGACCTGATGAAGCTCGCCAAGTCCGGCTCCGGGGACATGGTTCTGCCACGCACCCAGGCGATGCTGCACACCATCGAGGCCTGGGCACAGGCGTCCATGGGCCGCGGCCAGGCGATGCGGCGCACGCTCGGGAAGGCCGAGGAACTCTTCACCTCGGACAAGAGCGATATGCCGCCTCCCAGTTGGATGCAGATGTTCGACGAGGCGGATCTGCACGGCATGCAGGCCCTGGCGTTCCGTACGCTCGCCGAACACGAGCCATCGGCGGCGATCGTGGCTCAGCGTCATGCCAAACAGGCGCTGGAGCTGCGGGCCAATGGCCGCCAGCGGTCCAAGATCTTCGACTACATCTCGCTCGCCTCGGCGTGCTTCATCGCCGACGATCCCGAGCAGGCCGACCGGTACGCGCGACTCGCCCTGGTGACGATGGGGGAGACCTCCTCGCACCGCACCTGGGACCGGCTGCGCGAAATGTACCGGCTCACGGGCCAGTTCGCGGGGTACGCGAAGATCAAGGACCTGCGCGAGGAGATCGAGCTCGCCCTGCCGCAGAGCTCCATCATCAAGCAGCCCAGGCGGTCGTCGGAGATCTGAAGTGCGGGCGCCGCGACGAAGGGGCGCCGAGCACAGACCGTCCGACCACCGACTTCCGACCTCTGGCCTTCTGACCTCCGGCCGTCCGAGCACCGCACCCGCAGGCGGGCACGCCCTCCTGCGCACTGCGCCGTGTCCGGTGTTCCGCGTTTCCGTGGCTCTGTACGCGTGCCGCCGTGCTGCTACGCCCCGATGCGGGCGATCAGCACGCAGGCGTCGTCCAGGCGCTCGGTGTCGCCGAACTCCGCGACGACGGCCCACAGGCACTCCTGTGCCGAACGGGCCTGCGCGAGTCGTGGTGCCAGAGCAAGCAGCGCGTCCGGGCCCGCACCCCGGTCGCTGTGACGGTTCAGCCCGTCGGTGTGCAGTACCAGCACGTCGCCGGGCAGCAGGTGCACTTCGTCCTGCTCGTACGCGACCCCGGGGGCCGCGCCGAGCAGGACCCCGTCCGGCGCGGGCAGCGGCCGCCCCTCTCCGTCGCGGAACAGCAACGGAGCGGGGTGTCCGGCCTGCGCCCAGGCGAGGGTGCCGGTGGCCGGATCGACACGGCAGCACACCGCGCTGCCGAGAGCGGATTGAACGGAGGACTCCAGTAACTGATTGAGGTGGCCCATCAGGGCACCCGGCTCGATGCCGGCCACGGCCATTCCACGCAGCGCGCCCAGCAGCATCGCCATGGCCGAGGTGGCCTGGACACCGTGGCCGGTCAGATCACCGACCGTGAGGACGGTCCTGCCGTCCGGCAATTCCAGCGCGTCGTACCAGTCGCCGCCGATGAGCGAACTCGACTCCGACGGAAGGTAGTGGGCCGCGATGTCCAGTGCGCCGGGCCCCTGCGCGGGAAGCCGCAGAGATCCCCGCCACGGGGGGAGTACGGCCTCCTGGAGCTCGACCGCCATGCGGTGCTCGGTCTGAGCCCTGTGCTCCCGGCGGCGCAGCGAGTCGTGGGTCCGGCGCACTGCCTGCTGGCTGCGCCGCAGCTCGCTGACGTCACGCAGGACGGCCCACATGGAGGCGGTGCACCCGTCCGAGTCGAGGACGGGCTCGCCCATCATGTGGAGTGTGCGCATCCGGCCGTCGGTCCGCATGATGCGGAATTCGCCGTCCATCGGCTTCCCGTCCACCAGACAGTCCGTCACCAGGGCGGTGAGCAGGGGCTGGTCATCGGGAAGGAGCATGGATGGGAGCTCGTCCAGCGAGAGCGGTCCGGCCGCGGGGGACCTGCCGAAGATCTGGAACAGCTCCTCGGACCAGCTGACGTCGTCGGTGAGCAGATTCCACTCCGCGCTGCCCACGCGGCCGATCAGCGATCCCGGCTGCGGCTCGTCGTAACGCTCCTGCGGGCTTTCCTCCGCCGTGTCCCGCCCTGCGCCCTGCGCCGAGGTCTCCGCGAGGCGTTCGGGGGCCCGGGGTGACAGGCCCTCCCTGAGCTGTCCCAGGTGCGTGCCGAGGTCGTCGAGATGATGGACCGCCAGTTTGCAGAGTGCCCGCTGCCAGCGCGTCTGCGGGTCTTCCTGGTCGATCAGCACCGTGTCCCGCCGCACGGCATCCATATCGCCACGGAGCCGAAGGGTCCGGTTGATCAGCGCATCGACGGCATCGCGCTCGGGTGGTTGTGGGGCGGGGCGGTCCGCGGACAGATGGGACGGCATCTCGTACTCCGATACAGGCACGGCACAACCAGGTCTGAAGGGTGGACCGAAGACGACTGTTGCACAGCCTGCGGGAGCCCGTAAGGGATTTGGCAACACTCGATGCGTTGTTGCGTCTGGCATATGCCACAGGCTGCGCTGGGTGCCGATCCGTCGAACAGCCTTGCTTTCGACGGACGTTGACGCAAGTCATCCGGCGTGTGCGGACGGTTGCGCGCCCGCGTGCGTCGATGCCTCGCCGCGCGCCCCGCCCGATCCGGGCATATGCGGGGTGCCGTCGGCTCCTGGGTGGGAATGCGGCAGCGGTCCGCCGTGTTATGGCACCGGAACGAAAATGAAACCCATTCCCATCAGGAGGGGATGGTGACGCAGGAGTCTGGAGGCGCCCATGGCCCGCAGTGAGGCCCGCCCTGTTGTGACACTCCGGTCGACGGCCGGAACGGGGCAGAGTTATGTGACCCGTAAGAGTCGTCGCAACAACCCCGACCGGCTGGTGCTGCGCAAGTTCGACCCCGCGGTGGGGCGGCACGTGCTCTTCCGTGAGGAGCGCTGACCGCGAATCTGCCGGAAGCCCTCATTCCGTGCTGTGGGTCACAGTCCGGGATGGGTGTTTCCGGGAACGGGGAGTGGTGGTTTATCGTTCACCTATATGTGGATGCCGCGCACCGCGCCCACCCATAAGCCGCCCCGGCTGGATTCCCCCGATCCGGCCGGGGCTTTCCTCTGCCCCGGCCCGGTCGTGGGTCAGCCGTCGGGCAGCCTTCTGCGCAACGTCTCGATCAGTAGCGCGCCCGCCGTCGGCACCACTGCCACCACACCTGCCGCGTCCGGCCAGAGGCGTACGGTCAGCGCGGTCAAGGCCGCGCCCACCACGACCGCGATCAACCGGCCGGCCACCCAGCGGTCCCCCTGTTCCCACGACCGCAGAGCCGCTCGGCCGACGAGAGCCGTGAGCGTACCGGTGAAGTAATTGGTGGGCGTCGCGCGGATCCGGCCCTGGATGCCCATGGCCACGGAGATGAGCACCAGCAGCCCCAGCCGGTCCCCGTCGGAAGTGATCAGCTCCAGTGCCCACAGCACGGCCCCCGCTGTCAGCAGCGCCACCTCGATCAGCAGCATCACCGGCAGTGACCATCGCAGTCGCTCGTTCATCCACGCACCACACGTGACGCCGAGGGCGTAGGCGACCAGCGCGGTGACCACCCGCAGCGCCACCCCTTGTTCCCCGCCACCGGCGGCAGAAGCGCCGAGCAGCACCAGATTCCCGGTCATCACGCCGGCGAAGACCTGACCGACGCAGATGAAGACGAACGCATCGGCCGCCCCGGAAGCGGCCGACAGAAGCAGCAGAGCCCATTCCCCCCGTGGATCGAGCTCGGCGCGGAGGGCGGGAGCAGAGGGACGCGTAGGAGTGGGCACGTCTGCATTCTCGGTTCGAGCCCCGCCAAGGGGCCCACTCCCGGACCGCACGGCGCGGCGAGCCGGAACGCTCCCGCCCCGCCGGAACACGCCGACGTGCCCCGCCGCATCCCTCCAGGCCCTAAAGTCCTCCGTCGTGACCAGGCATATAGCGTTCGAGCGACTGCACAACTTCCGCGACGTCGGAGGCTATCGGGGGGAGAGCGGCCGGCCGGTCCGCCGGGGCCGGCTCTACCGGTCCGATTCGCTGGGCAAACTGCGCGGCGAGGACTGGGACCGCTTCCAGGCCCTCGGGATCGGCACGGTCATCGACCTGAGGTACGACTGGGAGATCGCTGCCAAGGGGCGAGTGCCCGAGGCGCCGGGACTGCGCTACCACCACCTCAGCATCGAGCACCGGCCCTACGACCAGGCCGCACTGGGCCCGGAGGTGGAGACCGGACGCTTCCTGGCCGACCGGTACGCCGAGGTCGCCCACGACGGAGTCGTCGAACTCCGCCGCGCCCTGGAGGTGATCGCCGCCGAGGACAGCGGGCCCGTCGTCTTCCACTGCGCGTCGGGCAAGGACCGGACCGGGCTGCTCGCTGCACTCGTCCTGTCCCTGCTGGGCGTGGTCGAGGACGACATCGTCGCCGACTTCGCCCTCACCGGACTCGCCACCGAACGGCTCCTGGCCGACTGGCGGGCGGACCACGCCGGTCAGGAACCGGTCTGGCCCGGATACGGCAGAGCGCCCGCCGACGTAATGCGGTTCTTCCTGGCGGATCTGGCCGCGACTCACGGCTCCGTCCACGCCTATGCCACCGAATTCCTCGGCGCGAGCAAGGAATTGGTGGAGGCACTGCGCGGCAACCTCCTCGAACCCACTGGCTGAGTCCGGCCGGGTGCCCGGTCACGTGCCGGGCACCCGATCGGCCCGTGGCCGATTGCGGGGCGTCCCCACTCGGCCCAGCGTGGGGTGACGTCGTACGCGCCGATGGCGTACGGAACACCCGCCGACGAGGAGCGACATGGCCGACGCCCAGTGGAGTCCGGGCCCGCGGGCATGGGTCGCCGCCGAGTGGCTGCCCGTGCTGGACATCATCGAGCCGCCACGACAGCGCCGGCTCACCGTGCTGGTGCGGCTGCTCCTGCTGATCCCGCACTTCATCGTGCTGTTCTTGCTGCACATCGCGGCCGTGGTGACCGTCATCGTGGGCTGGTTCGCCGCGCTGTTCCTGGGACGGCTGCCCGAACCGGTCTTCCGCTTCCTGGCCGGATACCTCGGCTATCAGGTACGGGTCGGCGCGAGCAGCATGCTGCTCGTGGACCGCTACCCGCCGTTCGCCCTCGACCCGCCGCCGGACTACCCGGTCCAGATCGAAGTCCGGCCCACCGCACTCAACCGCCTGGCCGTCTTCTTCCGCCTGATCCTGATGATTCCGGCCGCCGTCGTACAGAGTCTCGCCGTGTCCGGCTGGTGGGCGGTGGCGATCATCTGGTGGCTGATCACCCTGATCCTGGGACGTATGCCCGGCCCCCTCTTCGAGGCCACGGCCGCCGTTCTCCGCTACGCAATGCGCTTCGCCGCCTACGCCATGATGCTCACCCCGGCCTACCCCAAGGGTTTCTTCGGCGAGGACGACCTCTCCGTACCGCAGCAGCAGACACGTTCCGCCACCCGGCCCCTCGTCATGAGCGGCGCGGGGAAGGGACTGCTCGTCCTGTTCCTGGTGCTCGGGGTGGCCACCTCCATCACCACCTCCACCACGACCACCTGGTCGACCGAGCCCACCGACGGCATGTGAAAAACCCTGTCCGGTTCCACCGCGGACGAGGCATGATCACGCCATGACATGGACAGCACCCGAGGTGACGCGCGTACCCGGTTCACTCGTGGCAGATGAGCGGGAGATGCTCACCGGCTATCTCGCATGGTTCCGCAGCTCCCTGCTGCACAAGTGCGCGGGCCTGACCGGGGAACAACTCGCCGAACAGACCGTAGCGCCGTCCAACCTCACTCTTCTGGGACTGATCCGCCACATGGCGAAGGTCGAACGCGTCTGGTTCCGGGAGCGGTTCGCCGGCCAGGCATTCGACCCCATGTACGACCCGGAGAAGGGCAAGGACGCGGACTTCGAGGACCTGGATCCGGCCCGCGCGGCCGAGGACTATGCCCGCCTGATCGAGGAATGCCGGCTCGCGGACGAGATCGTCGCCGGCGCCTCGCTGGACGACACCTTCGTCCATGGCGGCGAGGAGTACTCACTGCGGCTGATCCACCTGCACATGATCGGGGAGTACGCGCGTCACACCGGCCACGCCGACCTGGTGCGCGAGCGCGTCGACGGTGTGACGGGGTGGTGATGCGCCGCTGAAAGGGGCTCGGTGCGTCATCCGGCACCGGGCCCTGCCCGCCGGGTCCACGGAACACCGGCCTCTCTGTACAAGGCCTCCTGACCCACCCCGGCATCGGGCGGAACGGACGACTGCCGTTCTGCCCGATGCCCCGGCGCAACACAACACAACGGGACCGCGGGCGTGGAGAGGTGCGGCTACGTCGTGTGGTCCTCCCGGTCATGAACGCGCCGGGCCTGCGGAACACCGGAGTGGGTCGCGGAAGGGGCCGAGGGGGCGCTGCGGGTGACGTGCTCGGTCTGAGTCAGGCGCTCCGGATCGTCATCGACCGGCTGCACCTCGGTCCAGTAGATGCTGAGCATCGTGCGGAGTGTCGTCGGATGCTGGCCGGGGCCGGTGGGCACGGTCAGCCGGTCGAGATGCCGCCACAGCTCGTGGTCCGCCTGCTCGGCGCCGCCGCCGTTGCGGGCATGGACCGCTTGGTGACGTTGCACGGCAACAGCCAGTTCGCGGAGCGTCTCGCGGCTCTGCTGCCCGGCGTTGAGGCTCTGTGCGCGATTCATGTTCCGCTGCTCCTGGCCCAGCTCGGAGATGGCTCGCTGGACACGCTGATGAAAGTTGGCGGTGCGGCGGCGCAGCGATTCGAATTCGGCCCGGGTGGCGAACCACTCGCGCTTGCCGGCCTCGCCCCGGGCGAAGCACTCGATGCGAAACTCCTCGCGCTCGGTCTTCCGGCGGCGCAGGACGCTCGCGGTGCGTTCGTGGACATGCGTGAGGATCTTCCGGGCGCGCGGCAGATTGTCGGGGTGAGTGATCGCCGCCCACGTTCTGGCATCGCGGGTGGGCGGGTGAATGTTCGAGGTGAGCATCTGCTCGAACTCTTTGTCGGCGAGCTGCGCAAGGTCCTGGGCGTCCACTACTGGCCTCCAAGCCGGTGTTGGGCGGTATGTGTCCAGCGTGGCGTATGGCACTGACAAGAACGTAGAAATCCGGAAATAGAACGCACCGAGGCTGAAGGCGGCGAGGGGAACGTTTATGACGATGCGTCAGTTGGAGTTCGTCGGCCGCTCCACACGGCAGTGGTCAGCAGGCGCAGCCGACGAGAGACCGCCGGGGCGGTGCACGGACCACGGATACGACGCGACCGCTGAGCGCGGATTCGTGAACACGCTGCCCTCGGAAAGGGTCAAGGCCACCTTCCGCATGTCCGAAATTGAACGCCGCACGTTGCTCCGGCCGCTGGTGGCGTGCGCTTCGGGCACGGAACCCAGCGGCGGGGCGCACACAACGCCTTCCGGCACACCCCGCTCCCACGTCCCTGTCGACGACAGGGAAACGAAGAAGGCAGCTGTCGAGGCGCCGCGCGGGGCCGCTAGGCTGCGCCCATGACTCGAAGCCCTGTTGAACTGGTGATCTTCGACTGTGACGGTGTCCTCGTGGACAGTGAGCGGATCTGCGTCAAGGTGGACGCGGTGATCATGGCCGACCTGCCGCTGCCGCGCTCGCGACGCCCGGTGCGGTACTCCACGATCACGCCGAGACGCAGCGCATAGGAGGCAAGGGCCACCGCGCTCCCCACCAAAGCCCGTGGAAGGCGCCGACCACCAGCGCGAAGGTGAGCGGCACGACGGCGGCCGACACCAGCCTGTGGGCGGTGGGCACGTCCGAGTGAACCCGGGCTCCGCCCTTGGCGGCGAAGTACGCGTACGTGGTGCGCGAGACCACGACGGCGAGCACCGAGGCGAGCGGCGCGTTGTTGAGGAGCATGCCGATCAGGATGTTGGGCCAGTTGGACGGCTCCATGACGACGAGCGCCTCGCTCGTCTCACCTCCGCCGCCCAGCGTCCAGGCCAGCTTGAGGACGGGCACGGCGAAGACGACCGCCAACAGGACGATGTGGCCGGGGCCGCCCTTGAGATCCTCCAACTTTTCGTTGTTGCTCATGGCGCAAGTCTTGGCGGGGTCCGGACGCTCGGCGAGGCGACCGCCCGGGACCGTCCGCCCGCGCGTTGCGGCGCGGTCGGTCCAGGTGTCACCCGAACGGCGGATTCCCGGCCGGTTCGTCACCGGGCCAGGAAGTCCGTGACGCCGTGGTGGGCGACGGTCGCATGTGATGCGTGATCGTCCGCGCCGTTGCGTGACGGAGTAGGCGTTGGTCTAGTGAAATCACCTGCCGACGGGGGCTACGAGGCAACCTCGGTGATCCGTGAGCCGCGGGCACCCCCACGTCCGTGTCCGGCGCAGGGCGATCCTGGCCGGCACCCCGCTCGCGCTCCCCCACCCGCACTCACTGGACGGTGACCATGACCATGTCCTCCTTCGGTTCCTTCGGCGGCCCGGACCCGTTCGCGGAAATGCTCAACCGGTTCTTCGGGATGTCCCCGGCGTCCTCACCGCCACAGGTGCAGCGGGTTCCCATCGGGCGGCTGCTGACCGAATCGGCCCGCGAGCTGATAGGCCGGGCGACCACGCGCGCTACCGACGACGGCAGCCGGGACCTGGACACCGAGCATCTGCTGTGGGCCGCCACCCAGGTGGACCCGGCCCGCACCCTGCTCGAACAGGCCGGGGCGGACCCCGACGAGCTGGGCAAGCGGATCGCCGAAATCCTGCCGGGGGAGAGCGCCACCCCGTCCGCGAAGCCGAGCCTGACGCCCGCCGCCAAACGCGTACTGCTCCAGGCCTACGAGCGTTCACAGGCGGCCGGAGTCTCCTACATCGGGCCGGAGCACATCCTCGGCGCGCTGCTGGACACGCAGGAGTCCGGTGCGTCCAAACTGCTCGGCGCATACGGCACGGACACCGGCAGACTGCGGCGCGAGGCGGACAATGCGGCACGGGCCGAGGGCACCCCGGCGGGCGGTACGAGCGACACCCCCACACTCGACCAGTACGGACGCGACCTGACCGAGGAGGCCAAGGCCGGGAAACTCGATCCCGTGGTCGGCCGGGCCGAGGAGATCGAGCAGACCGTGGAGGTCCTCTCACGTCGCTCCAAGAACAACCCCGTACTGATCGGTGAGCCAGGTGTCGGCAAGACCGCGATCGTGGAGGGAATCGCCCAGCGCATCGTGGCCGGAGACGTCCCCCGCACCCTCAAGGACAAGCGGGTGATCGCCCTGGACCTCTCCGGCCTGGTGGCGGGCTCCCAGTACCGCGGCCAGTTCGAGGAACGGCTCAAGAACGTCATCGACGAGGTCAGCGCCGCCGCGGACTCGACGATCCTCTTCATCGACGAGCTGCACACCGTGGTCGGCGCCGGGGCGTCCGGCGAGGGTGCGATGGACGCGGGCAACATGCTCAAACCCGCCCTGGCCCGTGGTGAGTTGCACGTCGTCGGAGCGACGACCATCGACGAGTACCGCAAACACATCGAGAAGGACGCCGCCCTGGAGCGGCGCTTCCAGCCCGTGATGGTGCCCGAACCGACGGTCGAGGAGACCATCCAGATCCTGGAGGGCCTGCGGGACTCCTACGAGGCCCACCACCAGGTCCGCTTCGCCGACGATGCCCTGGTGGCGGCGGCCGAGCTGTCCGACCGCTACATCAGCGACCGCTTCCTGCCGGACAAGGCCATCGACCTCATGGACCAGGCAGGCGCCAGGGTGCGGCTGCGGTCGCTCGGCAGGTCCACCGAAGTCGTCTCCCGGGAGGACAAGCTCGCGAAGCTGAAGCGGGAGAAGGACGAAGCCGTCGCGTCCGAGGACTTCGAGAAGGCGTCGGGGCTGAAACCGCAGATCGCGGAGACCGAGGCCGAACTAGCCGGCATCGAAGAACGACGTGAGGGCGTCATGGACGTCACCACCGCCGACATCGCCGATGTCGTCTCCCGTCGCACCGGCATTCCGGTCACGCAGCTCACCGCCAGCGAGAAGGAGAAGCTCCTCAAGCTGGAGGACGCGCTGCACTCCCGTGTGGTCGGGCAGGACGAGGCGGTCACCGCGATCGCGCAAGCGGTGCGCCGCAACCGGGCCGGAATGGGTGACCCCAACCGCCCCGTCGGCTCCTTCCTCTTTCTCGGGCCCACCGGTGTGGGAAAGACAGAACTAGCCAAGGCACTGGCCGAGTTGCTGTTCGGCGACGAGAACCGCATGGCCCGCTTCGACATGAGCGAGTTCCAGGAGAAGCACACCGTCTCGCGGCTCGTCGGCGCACCACCCGGATACGTGGGCCACGAGGAGGCCGGCCAGCTGACGGAGAAGGTACGCCGCCAGCCGTACAGCGTGCTCCTGTTCGACGAGGTGGAGAAGGCCCACCCGGACGTCTTCAACACACTGCTGCAAGTCCTCGACGACGGACGACTGACCGACGCACAGGGGCGAACGGTGGGCTTCCGCCACACCGTCGTCATCATGACGTCCAACATCGGCGCCCAGCGCATCCTCGCCCACAAGGGCGATGTCTCCGAGATCCGCGACAACCTCATGGGCGACCTGCGGGGCCACTTCCCGCCGGAGTTCCTCAACCGCGTCGACGAGACGATCATCTTCCACGGGCTCGACAAGGACGACCTCGGCCGCATCGTCGACCTCATGCTGGACGGCAGCAAACGCCGCGTGCGGGCCCAGGGCATGGAACTGGAGGTCACTGAGGCAGCAAAGAGAATCCTTGTCGCGCACGGCCACCAGCCGGAGTTCGGGGCCCGCCCGCTGCGCCGCGCGATCCAGACCGAACTCGACAACCGCATCGCTTCCCTGCTGCTGAGCGGCGAAGCGGAGCCGGGCGACACCATCGTCGCCGACGTCAGGGACAACGCTCTGGTCTGCTCGATCGGGCGCTCGGAGACCTCTGCCGAGTCCCGGGCCGAGTCCGAGACGGCCGCAGCCGAGTAGACCCTGCCGCAGGACTGCCGCGCAGTTCCATGAACTGCGCGGCAAGTCCTGTTCATGGGGCCGTTCATGGGGCCCATGTCAGGCGAGGGGCCCTCGGAGGAACCTGCGGACCGCGATCCCGGTGCCGCGCCCACCGGAGTGCCGCATCGAGCGCTTCCGGCAGCACCACGTGAGGGCACGCGAACCCTCAAGATCACGTTCGCGAATGGTGGACGGATCTCAACGGCGCAGGTGGCGCCAGGGCTTGCTCGGGGTGGCGAACACCGGCGTGCACACCAGTAACGCCTGTGACATGGGTCACTCGACTGCATTAAGTGTGCAGGTCAGAGCATTGAGTGAGCATCGGGTTGATCACTATGCGCTAGGAACATGTGCCTGTCGGTTAACCCGAACGGGGGTAGCGGTCGGTGGAGTGGTGAGAACGTACCGATCCAGCTGGTCCGCAATGACGCGCTCCAGAACGACCTGAACGAAGGAGGGTCCGTGAGGCTCCTCAGGGCCTGGTACGCGCTGGTCACTCCCGGCGCCTACCGGTTGACCGAAGCGGGCGGCGGCATCACGCGCCGGACCACCCGCATCGCCTCGCAGGCTCGCGTACGGCGCTCCGCCGTGCGCTCCTCGGCACCGCAGTACCCACCGCCCGCCCGGCGCCGGGCGGTTACCGGGCCATGCCCGTCCGGACAGGCCCCGGGCCGCCTTCACCAGGAGGCTCCGTGACCGACTCACCCGAGAAGGAGGCACGTCAGTCCGAGCTCGACCAGGCCTTCACCGCGTTCTTCGTCCAGCACAAGGACGACTTCCTGCGAGTCGCGATGACACGTCTGCGCAATCTCCAGGACGCCGACGAAGCACTCATGGACGCGGCGATACAGATGCACCGCAAGTGGATCCGCATCGAGGCCCATTCGAACCCGATCGCTCTTGCCTACACCATCCTGAACGCGAAGATCACAGACTTCTACCGGCGCCGCGCCCGCCACGCCGAACGCGAGATCCCGGTCGGCACCGACTCCGCCGCCTACAGCAGTGCCGTCACCGTCGACGACATCCTCGCACTGCGCGGCTACGAACCCCTCGATCACGCTCTGGCGGAACTGCAGATGCGGGCGCCGAAACAGGCCGACTGCGTCAGGCTCCACTATCTCTCGGGGATGACCTTCGAGGAGATCGCCGAGTACCTCAACATCACGAGAGGCGCGGCAAAGAGCAACACCCACCTGGGCCGGAAGAAGCTGCACGATCTCATGGATCTCCCCGAAACGGGGAAAGGGGATTCCTGATGCTCGATGAAACCCTGCGCGCCGAAGCGCAGGTACTCCACGACATGCTCAGCACCCACGACACCGACGACTTCATGCGCCGACTGGCCCTGCGCATCGCCGAAGACGCCTCGCGGCCTCCGCGGGTGCGTACACCCGACTCACCCGAGTCCGCACCACCGATGGCCGCGCCCGCACAGGGATACGCGCCGCCGTCCTACGGCACCCCGGCCCATCCCTCCACGCGGCCGCGCACCCGCAATCGGCCACGTCGGCGCCCCACTCCCATCGTGGCCTCCGACGCCGCCGCTCACCCGTCCGCGGTGCTGGCACACGTACGGAGCGTGTGCGAGACGGTGCTCAGCTCGGACGACATCGACACCCTCCTGGCCTTCGACACCTACTACGATCACGCAGGGGCGCGCACATTCGCCTGCCTCCTGTACACCATCGACCGCCACGAGAGCGCCCTCTACTGGTGGGGCTTCGCGGCCGGCGCCGGAGACCCCATCGCCGCTCACCTCCTGGCCGCCCATCATGCGGCGGTCGGCACACCGCCCGACGCCCGGGTCTGGCGGGCCTTCGCCCGCATGCTCGGCTACCGCACCGGTGACCTGCCCCAGCCCGTCCGCTGGAGCAACCACCTGGACCAGGACTTCGCACTCCGCATCCCGATGGAACCCGAACTCCGTCAGTTCCTCATCCACGACCGGCTACCTCCCGCCCTCGTGAGGCACTGAACCGGTCCGCCCGCGCCGACCTCGCCTCGGCACAACACCGTGCGTGGGACCCCACGAACAGTGGGTCCCGCGCACGGGAAACACCACCGCCGTCCCTCGCCCTCCGCCGCGCGCCCCCGGGCCGGGGCGCCGCCCCCGTGCCCTGCCGCAGACAAGGACGACCCATGAGCACCGTGTCAGAACCCTCCCCACCGCTACCGCCAAGCCTCCGGGGCCGGCTCCGCGACTGGACCCGTGCCCAACGGGGCGCCGCGGCCTCGCACTTACTGAAAGGTATCTGTTACGGCACGGGAACCGCCCTGGCCGGCGTCATCAGCTTCTGGGTCGAGAACAGACTCTGACGGCAGGCCGAAGACCGTGGACGCGTCCCCGGCGGGATGTCCGGATCGCGACGGCACGGCTCGGACGCTGTGGGTGAATGAGTGGTTACTCTTTGTCAGTTACGGCGAATGATCACCAGCACCCGAGGGGAACTCTGAATGAACCGCATGCGCAACGTACTTGCCGTGCTCGGCATCACCGCCGGGCTCATCGCGGCTCCGGCCGCGAGCGCCTCGGCGAAGCCGGAGGACCGGTCGCCTGCGTCCTCGGCCCGCCACGAGCCCTGTACCGGTGAGTTCCGCGGCGATGCCAGGCTCGGCCCCAAGTGGCTTCCGAACAACCGGCTGGCCCCTGTGGGCCCGCTCCTCAAGGGATACAAGCGCACCGGAACCCTGTCTCCGCAGGCATTCCTGAAGAAGTACTGGGAAGGCCCCGCGGACTCCGGGAGCTGGAAGTACCCGCCCAACGACGGATTCGGTGAAGTCAACGGGCAGATCGACAAGGAGCCGACCAAGCTGCGCCCGGGCCAGCGTCTGGACCGCTTCGGTTCCGAGTACGGCGGCTACCTGGCACCCGCCGGTGATGCGTACGCGGAGCGGGCCCTGCCGCCGCAGAACCTCAACACCCGTGACGCAGTCGTCGCTTGTGACTACCGCGTCTACAAGGTGGCCAAGCCCTTCTGGGTGTGGCAGGGAAGTATCGCCCCGTGGTTCGAGCAGCCGGGAGGCGGTCAGCAGATCAAGCTGGACGCGGTCTTCCTCGATCCGGGCCAGGGGCAGCGGCTGAACGTCAAGTGGCTGCTGGAGCACGACTACCTCATGCCCGCCGGCGCCTAGCCTCGGCGTGGACCGTCGGGAGCTGTACGCGGCGCTGAGCCGGGCAGGAGTGCCCGACGGCTACTACCGCATCGAGGGCGTTCACGAACCGGTCCCCACCCCCACGGATTTCCTGTTCCTGCGGCAGGCATCCGACGGGGCGTGGGAGACCGGCGCGTACGAACGCGGAACCTACGAAGTCATCGCCCGGCACCCGAGCGAACAGGCCGCCTGCGGATATCTCCTCCGGCTTCTCCTCTGAGGGCTCGGGGAGAAGGCGGTCGAAAGAGTCGGTGGAGTCGGCGGAGTCGGGATGCGAAAATGCGTTCCGAGGGTGAACCTCGCGACCCGTACGGGTGATTGACCCCTCCGGTGGTGCGAAGGCGCGCCGGGGTGCGGCTATCTCTGCTGCTTGTGATCGAGAACTTGCTGCGTACCGCCACGGCGGTCGCTCTCACCGCCCTGCCCCTCACCATGGCCGGCCCCGCGCTCGCCGGAGACAGCTCCGTCGCACCACAGGCGAGCTCCGTCGCACCACAGTCAAGCCCGTGTGCTTCCGTCGTGGCGCCTGCGGGGCATGTCTGTGTGCCGTCGCCCAAGCAGTGCATCACGACGCCGTGCCCTCAGTACGACCTCGTCGCCATCCCGTTCCACCCCCTGCCCTCGGGCGGAGGAGTCATGGCTCCCGAAGGATCAGCGCGCACGCTCTGACGCCTGCCCAGGGCGAGGCACGATCCGCGCACCACTGAGGCGCCTGTTGCGCCGACCGACCCAACCGACCGGCATCAGCGTGGGGCCGCGGAGGCTCCTGCCGCGGTGCAGAATGCTCCGGCCCATGAGACAGGGCAGGGAATCCACGTGCATCCGGCGATGCCGGGCCTTGCGCCGGGGCCGTGTTCACGGCAGTGAGAGCTGTGCGTGACGCGGTCCTGCGGCCGCGACCGGGCGTTGTCAGTGGCCGTAGGTATGTTCGGTCGTGTCCTGCCGTTGTGGCGAGGAAGTCGCCCTGGTGTACATAGGAGTGGTGCGTTGTCAGACTGGGAGAGGTCGAGCACGGCACGGGTCATAGCACCCGCACGACCGCGCAAGCTGGCCAAAGTCCCGTTCGTCGAGCTGGCCGACGGACGCCTGCAGGGTGTGGTGTCCAGCGGCTCCGACATCGGGCGGGTGTATGTGTCGTCGGTCGCCGCCGGCACGTACGCGTTCGCCTGCAGCACCAATAACAACCGGCCCTGCGGCGGCGCGCGGGGGTCGTTCTGCAATCACATCCGGGCCCTGATCAACGAGGCGGTGCTGCAGTACGGCGCCGAGCGCGTCGCCCGCTACCTGAGGGTCGAGACCGCGGACGGGGAGCCGAGCGCGCAGACCCTCGCCACCGACATGAGCGGTGCACGTCCACCTCAGGGCGACACCAAGGCCGCCGCGCCCGTCTTCAGCCGGTTCCTGCGCCACCTCGCGTATCTGGAACTCACCCCGACCACGGCCCCGTTGCCGGAGATGCAGTGGTTCCCGCCGACCAGGGCGGTGGCGTGATGCGTGCCGACCTGTTCTCGGAGACCATCACCGGACTCGATGAAGCCCTGACGGCCGTCGACGGCTTCGACCAGGCTCTTGTCGCCGGCCTGCTCCGTCCTCAGCCCGCCCAGACCGCCGGCCTCACAGGACTCGCCCACGCCGTCGCCGGGACCCCGCTGGCCGGAAGGGTCGCCGAGGCGGCCGAGAAGGCGGCGGGCGGAGCTGCGAACGAAGACCACTTCGTCGCCCTCGCCGCCGCCCGTACCGCACTCCTCGGCTCCGTCCACGACGCACTGATGACCCGCATCGAAGAGGCGACCGGCCGACCACGCGGCGAGGAGACCGTCCCGGCGACCGCCGGGCAGCAGGCGGCGAACCTGCTCACCGCCGCCCGTTCCTGGCTGTCCGATCTGGCGCGCGCCGGGTGGCAGGGCATCGACCACGAGGTGGTCTCCGGGGCGGCGCCGGTCGTCTCCGCGATGCTTCCGGACCCCGCGCTGCGCCGCCTGGCAACGCTCCTCGACGGCTTCGCCGCCGAACTTGCCGCGTCCTGCCCGGGCATGTCCCTGGAACGGATCCCGGCACGCCGCTGGGCCGACCTGTGGTCACGCGCGCTGCTGCTCACCGTGCCCGGTGCAGCCGATGTGCCCGTGACAGGTACGGCCACCGGGCGCCTCCTGCCCCTCGGCGTAGACGTCCATGAACACGCGACCGCCGTGCAGGCCCAGGTCCACGCGGTGTTCGAGCCCGCGGACGGCGCCGCGCCGCGTCTGGTGCGCGCCGGGGTAGCGGTGCCGAAGCCCGACACGGTCGTCGGAGCAGGCCTCTGGCAGCTGCTCCGCCCGCACATGTCGCTCCTGGCAGCCGTCGGCGAAGGCCGCTCGATGGACCTCACCGACATGCCGGTCACCGCCGAGGGCGACCTGATCTGGAGCGACGAGTACGCACGCCAGGGCGAGCCCGCCGACGCCTTCGCCACCGCCCGCGTCGCCCTGCCCACCGCCGGTGACGCGGCGACCGGACCCCTGGACCGGCATCCGGCACGCATAGCCGTCCCGGTGTTCCTGGAGGGCTACACCGCCCACAAGGACGACGACGCACTGACGTTCACCCTCGCCGGAGGCCCTCTCGCCGTCGACATCGACCGCATTCCGACCGCCGGACCACTCACCCCCGAGGCCGTCGCGGCATCCGGCGCGTGCATCGGACTGCTTCGTTGGGACGCCGGGACGTACCGCGTCCAGCCCCTGGCCGTCGAGACGACCGTACGGAAGAAGGCCGTCGCGATCCACGCCGGGGGATGGGCGGGGGGTACGACGGACAAGGCCGGCGTCAAGGCCGAGAAGGCCGCCACCGACGCCGTGGCCGTGCTGCGGGAGCGTGCGGGGAGGCTGCTGCGGAAATGACGGAGCACACGGCAGAACGAACGGCCGAGAACACGGCCCCGCAAACCCTTCAGACCCCGCAGAGCCCGGAGGCGGATTCCCAGGACAACCGGCGTCAGGTCCTGTACTGGCGGCTCCTCGCCCGGCTCTTCGACCACGAGGAACAGGGCACGCTGGAATCCGCGAGCCTCGCCGTGGTCGAGGACATCGGCCTGCCCTCCGCGCTGCTGGACCCACAGGCCTCCGTCGACTCGATCGTGCAGCGCCACCCGGAGCTGGCCGCCGAGTTCGACGGTCTGATGGCGCCCGACCCCGAGGCCGCCGATGCACGGGACCGGGCCGCCGAAGTACGACGGGCGGCGTTGGTCTCGAAGGTGCTGCTCAACGTCTTCGCCTCCGGCTCGGGCACGGTCACCGCCGGACAGCTGGCGCGCTGGCAGTCCGACGCAGGCTGGCTGGAGCGGGCGCTCGGCTGCAAACCCGGCGAGCTGCGCGGCGGCCGTGCCGGGGGAGGGGCCGCAGGGCCGGGCGTCGGCCCGACCGGCACCGGCGGCCGAGGCACGACCCCCGACCTCAGCCGGCTGATTCCGGCCATCGGCCCGGAACTCGGCACCATCGAAGCCGATCTCGTCAAGCGGATGCACCTGCGCGAAGTGCTGGCAGACCCCAGGCTCGCCGCGCAGCTGACCCCGAGCATGTCGCTGATCGAACAGCTGCTGCGGGACAAGAACAACCTCTCCGGCGTGGCCCTGGCCAACGCCAAGGACCTGATCCGCCGCTTCGTCGACGAGGTCGCTGAAGTACTGCGCACCCAGGTGGAGAAGGCCACCGTGGGTGCCCTGGACCGCTCCGTCCCGCCCAAGCGGGTGTTCCGCAACCTCGACCTCGACCGCACGATCTGGAAGAACCTCACCAACTGGAGCCCGGAGGAGGAGCGGCTCTACGTCGACCGCCTCTACTACCGGCACACGGTCCGCAAGACGACACCCCAGCGGCTGATCGTCGTCGTTGACCAGTCGGGCTCGATGGTCGACTCGATGGTGAACTGCACCATCCTGGCGTCCATCTTCGCCGGGCTGCCGAAGGTGGACGTCCACCTGATCGCGTACGACACGCAGGCACTCGACCTCACGCCGTGGGTGCACGACCCCTTCGAGACCCTGTTGCGCACCAACCTCGGGGGCGGCACCGACGGCACGGTGGCCATGGCACTGGCCCAGCCGAAGATCGCCGAACCCCGCAACACCGTCGTGGTGTGGATCTCCGACTTCTACGAATGGCAGACCGAGCCACTGTTCGAGAGCATGGTCGCCATTCACCGCTCGGGAGCCAAGTTCATCCCGGTCGGCTCAGTCACCAGCTCCGGCCGCGGCAGCGTCAACCCGTGGTTCCGCGAGCGCTTCAAGGACCTCGGTACGCCGGTTCTCTCCGGCCACATCCGCAAGCTCGTCAACGAGCTCAAGACGTTCCTCGCTTAGAAAGGCCCTGTCATGTCCGACCTGTTGCGCGCCCCCGCCGAGATCAAGTACGCCGAGGAACTGGAGTGGCTCGAGTCCATCGACGACAACCCCAAGCCCTTCTCCTGGCGGCTCTCCCCGAAGATGGTCCGCCTGTTCATCCTGGGCTCCGAGCGCTCCGACGGCCTGGACCGGGAGATCTCGCAGAAGTGGTACGGCGACCGCAGTTTCGTCGAGCGTTCCATCGTCACGCTGGCCTCCGACCGCGGCCTGCTGCTCATAGGTGACCCCGGCACAGGCAAGAGCTGGCTGGCCGAGTTGCTGTCCGCCGCGATCTGCCGCAATTCCACACTGGTCGTGCAGGGGACGGCCGGCACCACCGAGGACCACATCAAGTACTCCTGGAACGTGTCGATGGTCATCGCCAAGGGCCAGTCGCGGGATTCGATGATTCCCTCGCCGATCATGACCGCGATGGAATCCGGCGCCATCGGCCGTTTCGAGGAACTCACCCGCTCCACCAGCGATGTGCAGGACGCGCTGATCTCGATCCTGTCCGAGAAGTACATCTCGGTTCCCGAACTGGACAGCGACAGCATCGTCTTCGCCAAGCCCGGCTTCTCGATCATCGCCACCGCGAACAGCCGCGACCGGGGCGTCAACGACCTGTCCTCGGCGCTCAAGCGCCGCTTCAACTTCGTCCGTATCCCGGTGGTGACGAACAAGAAGAGCGAGGTGGAGATCGTCCGCTTCCGCACCGAGGAGCTGCTGCGCCGTCACCAGATCGAACTGGAAGTCCCGCCGACGCTCCTCGACGTACTGCTGCAGAGCTTCGCCGACCTGCGTGCCTCGGCGGCCGCGGCCGGCAGCGACGACGAGAAGCTGGAGTCCGCGCTGTCCACCGCGGAGCAGATCGGTGTGCTCGAGGACGCGGTGCTGCACAGCAATTTCTTCGGCGAGCGCGCCCTGACCGCCCGTACGCTGGCTTCCTCGCTCGTCGGGTCACTGGCCCGGCGCGAGCCCGAGGACCTGGCCATCCTCAACAAGTACCTGCACGGTGTCGTCGAACCGCGCAGCAAGGAAGAGGGCGGATCCTGGCCGGAGTTCCTGGAGGGCGGCCGCGACGCGATCGCCACCCTGTCATGAGCAGCACCCACGAGGGAACCTTCGAAGGACTGCGTGCTCAGCTGCAGGAGGCCGCCGCGACGTTCGCCGACGGGCCCGACGCCCTGGAGGGCATCCTCCTCGGCATCGTCGACGACGTCGACCACGCGGTCCGCGAACCGCTGGAGATCTTCCCCGTCTGCCATCACTCACCCGCCTCGGCGATCGCGATGGCCCGCCGCCTGCGGGAGAAGCAGCCCAAGGTCGTGTACCTCGAGCTGTGCGAGGACATGGCGCCGCTGCTGACCGAACTGCGCAACTGCAAGCTCCCGGTGGCGGTCCAGTCGTTCGCGACCGAGGTCGACGGTTTCCCGGCCGAGTGGTCCCCGCTGTCGGTGGTCGCACCGATCACCGAGGCCTCCGCCGAGTACCAGGCGATCGCCTACGCACTGGACACGCCGGGCGTCGAACTGGTCCTCGTCGACCGGTCCTCGGACCACGTCTTCCAGTGGGACGCGCGCGGGACGGAGTCCGCCGAGCCGGCCGACCCGGACGCACCTCCCGCCGAGGAAGAGGCCGCGCTGCACGGCGACGCGGTCGGCGTGGAGATCGGCGACCTGCGACCGCGCTTCGCCGAACTGGAGGAGCACCTGCTGCGCCACGGCAAGGTGCGGCACTGGTCGGAATGGTGGCACCAGTACGTCGAGCTGCCGCTCGGCGACAGCGACCACGACACCTACCGCCAGGTCATGCTCCTGATCGGAAGCCTCTTCCGGCGACTCGCACCCGGCGATCCCCACCGGGTCCGCGTGGACGAGGACCGCGAACGCTACATGTGGACCAGGATGCGCGAACACCTGGCCGCGACCGGCGCCGATCCCGCGGACTGCCTCTACGTCTGCGGCGCCTTCCACGCCGCCAGCCGCGTCGCGGAGTTCGGCGTCCACGGCACGGACACCTTCGAGATCAGCCCACCCAGTGCCACCACGTGGCAGCACGGCCTGATTCCGTCCAGCCATGCGGCGATCGAGGCGCAATTCGGCCTCGCCGCAGGCTCGGTGTCGATCGCCGCGACCGTGTGGGCGAAGAACGTCCGACGCACGCGCGTGGAGCCGTACCGCCTGGCGGGACAGGCGGGCGCGAAGAAATCGAAGGCCAAGAAGGCCGCGGCCGCGGCGGGGCCCGTGCCGGCGATCCCGCCCTCGGACAAGCTGACCGGCTTCCTGCAGCAACCGCCCGCCCTGGACCGGCTGGACGAGGCCGAACTGCTCGGCTGGTCGGTGGAGATCGTGCGCGCCGCGCGCCGCAACGGCTACCTCGCCTCCACCGCCGACGCCATCGCGGTGTTCGAGACGTCGATCCTGCTGGCCGGAATGCGCGACCGGGCCAGGCCCACGCCGTACGACTTCCAGGACGCGGCCGTCACCTGCATCGAGAAGGACACCGTGCCCGGCCGGCGCGATGTGCGGCGCCTCGTGGAGATCATGATGGGCGGCGACCGGGTCGGCCAGGTCGGCTACGACGCGCTGCCACCCCTGGCCCGCGATGTGCACGACCGGCTCGCGCCCCTGGGCCTGAAGCTCCAGCAGAGCGGTGTGCAACGGGCACTGCTGGACATCGCCTCCCAGCCGGAACTGGAGCGGTGCTCCGACGCGTTGTGGATGCTGCGCTACCTGATGCCGCAAGGTGCCGCGCGCCCGATCATGGGTGAGCGGAAGCTGGGGGAGAGGCCGATCCAGGAGTCGTGGGACCTCGCGCTCGGCACCTACCAGCGTGCGCTCATCGAGCTCGGCTACGAGGGCGTCAGCATCGAGCAGGTGCTGGAGCAGCGCCTGCGCCGCACGGCGTACGACCGGCGTGCCACCGCGGCGACCGTCCTGGAAGCCGTCGAGGACGCGACACTGTACCTACGCAGCCGCCGCCTCGCCGACGAGCTGGGCACACATGCCCTGGAGGTGCTGTCGGCCGAACGCAGCGTCGACGGCGCACCGGAGGTACTGCGCCGAGTGCGGCGGCTGCTGGCGTACTACCGCACCAGCGAGCCGGTGCTGCCGCCCTGGATCGAGTCCTTCGTCAAGACCGGATACGCCCACTACTGCACCCTGCTGCCGACGGCGTTCACCGACGAGGACGCCACCGTCCGTCAAGTGGCGGCCATGCTGGGCTTCCTGTTCAGCATGGAGAGCCTGGCGCTGTCGCTGGGGTGCGACCGGACCCAGCTGGAACTGGCGGTGGTCCAGTCGCATCCGGAGGAGTCGTCGAAGACGGCGCTGCTGTGGGCGGCCCAGGTACAGCTCGGGCATCTCTCCCGCGCGGACCTGCGGGCGAAGTGCGACAAGCTGCTGGGCAACCCCTTGGTGGTGCCCGCCTATCCGCGCTACCTCAGCGGCTTCGTACACGCGCTGGATCCCGTACCGGGCCTCACCGACTTCGTGGTGGAGGCAGTGTCGAACGCGTTCGGAAGGCTGCCGGACCCGGTGCTCCTGCCCTGGCTGCCGACCCTGATCACCACTCTGCGATCGGGCGGCTCGGATCTGGCTCCGCTGCTGATCCGTGAGGCCGGGCGGACCTTCCCCGGCCGGCTCGCAGCGCTGGACGCGTGGGTGCCACCGTGGCGGGCGCAGCCGGAGCCGGCAGCCGGGCATCCGGCAGGCCGGGCGGAGGGCGGCCACGGTTGCACGCTGCTCGCCGCACACCCCGCGACGTGCGACGCGGTGGCGAGTCTGCTGGGCTGCGAGGGTACGTGGGAGACGGCGGACGCCGGCCGCCCGACGGGCGCGGTACTGGCCGGTCGCCATCCGGAGACGGCCGTCGCGCTGGAGGCGCTGCTGGCCGGCGCCTGACTCGGCGGTGCGAACCCGAACCCACGCAGCGGATCCGTCGAGGGCGGCGTCCGGTGCCACCGGCGCCCCGGCCGGGCCCGAAAGCGGGCCCGGCCGGGGCGCAGGGCCGTCTCTACGGCTGGACGACGAACCGGTAGACCTTGGAGTCCCGGGCCTGGAATCCCAGGCGTTCGTACAGTCGATTCGCTGCCTGGCGGGACGGACGTGAAGTGAGGTCGACCGTCCGAACCCCAGCCACCTCGGCGAGGCGCAGTGCCTCCTCCGTCAACGCCGCTCCGACGCCATGACCCCGGGCCGCTTCGTCGACCACGACATCCTCGATGCGGCCCCGCCGGCCCGACGACAACGGAAACATGATCAGAGTCAGCATGCCGACCGCCCGGCCTTCGATCCTGGCCACCAGCAGGGTGTTGGCGTCACTGCGCAACAACTGGGCCACCGAGTCCCGGTCGGGCGCACTGGCCGACCGGGAAAGCTGGGGCAGCAGGCGAGTGATTGCTTCGACCATTTCATCGGTCGCCTCGCGGACGACCTCCACTTCGACGCTCATGAACGCGACCCTACCGACAAGTCCCGCAAACGCAGTGGGACGAAGGCCACGCGGGGGCCGTAGCTCCGCCCCGAAGTACCTGGTCAGGGGCTTGTGCCGGGAGGTGGTGAAAGCCCTGGACGTCGAATCCGAGGGGTGATTCGATGACGGGATGACCTCTTTCTGGACGGGAAAACGGATACGTCTGCGCGGTATCGAACCCGACGACTGGACCGCGTTCAAGCGCTTCGCCGAGGACGAGGAGCGGTTGGGAGACTTGCTGAACCCGCCTCGATCCGCCGAGAGCCATCGCGCCTGGACGAAGGAGCAGGCCGTCGCCAAGCCCGACGGAGACTGTTTCCAGTTGGCCATCGAAGCCGCCGACACAGGGGAGACCGTCGGGGCCGTGGGCTCGTTCCAGGCCGACCCGCGTTCGGGCTGGTTCGAGTACGGCATCACGATCGGCGCCGATCACCGGCGCAATGGCTACGCGGCGGAAGCCGTGCTGTTGCTGCTGCGCTTCATGTTCGCAGAGCGGCGGTTCCACAAGTGTCAGGTGCGGATCTTCGCACACAACGAGGCATCGCTGGCACTTCACCGTCGGCTCGGATTCGTCGAGGAGGGCCGCCTGCGCGACCATGTGTTCATGGCCGGACAGCACCACGATCTCGTCATGATGGGCATGCTCGCCGATGAGTTCGCCCAACTGCACCCGATGGGCGAGCTCTGAACCCACCATCCGGATCCCGCGTCGAACGCGTCTCGCACCGGGAGGAGTTCGCCGCCGACGTGTGGATGGCAGCCGGATCGGGATACCTGCTGTCGGGTTCGTAGAACTCCCAATGGACGAACGCCCGGTCCCGGAAGAGCTGGAGGCGTTCCTGACAAACTCCCCGGCCACCAGCAGGCCGGCCAACGGAACGAACTGGGCTGCCAGACCAGCAGACCCAACTGCGCCGTGCTCAGGTCCAGATCACGCTGAAGGTGGATGCCCATCGCCCGATGCCCTGGACGAAGAAGCCGGATGCCGCCTGGGTGAAGGTCGCGATGGCGAGGACGACCCAGCGGTAGTGCCGCGTGCCGCGCATCAACGCTCTTCACCTCCTTTGGTCCGGGACGGCACCATGGGTTCGACCGGAGCCGGTACGAGGGCGGACGAGGTGAGTGTGCGCGTGAGCAGGGGAGCGGGAGGGGGAGTGGGAGGACGTCGATGTCGGGCGGTCACGGGCGCCAGTACAGCGACGGGTCGGGGTGGTTGGTGAAACCGAGCTCGCGATAGAGCGGTTCACCCTCTACGGAGGCGTACAGGTCGACCCGGGCGACGTCGCTTTCCCGGAACCAGCCGAGCAGGTCCTGCATGATCGAGCGGCTGAGGCCGAGCCGCCGGTACGCCGGGTCGGTGACCACTCCGATCACCTGTCCGATCCGGCCGTTGCGCAGGTGCGGGCCGGGCAGTCGTTGCTCGATCGTGCCGATGCCACAGGCGGCGAGGCCACTCCCGCCGTCCACGACAAGGATTCGCACGCCGTCCGCGGCCAACTGCTCCTTCAGTACCACGGCCAGGACGTCCAGCCAGTCGTCGCCTCCCCACGCGGGGTTGAAGAATTCGCCGCCGAGATTCTCGAAAAGCATCGCCCGCAGGCGTACGAGCTCCGCGATGTCGTTCTCCACCGCCTGCCGTACATCGGAGTTGTGTCCAGTGCGTTGTCTCATGCCGACCAGACTGATGTAATGGTCTTATGCACCTCAACCCTTACGGCGAGGATGTTGTGAACCTGGCCGCGGATCTGGCCAACCTGCGCCCTACGAGCGCCGACGAACTCGCGGACCGCTGCCGGGCTGCCGGCCTGGTGGTGGAGCTCCCGGTCACGCCACAGGACCTCGACCGGACCCATGAAGTGCTGGACGCGTGGGAGAAGGCCGTCGATGCCGACGACGAGCACGAGCGAGCCGAGATGCTCAACCGGATGCTGGCGGCGGCCGCCGCCTACCCGCGGCTGACCGACCACGCCGACGACGGCTGGCACCTGCACTACCGCGACGACCGGCAGCCGCTCGGCTCCCTGCTGTTCTCACTGATCTCCGTCGGCACCGCGCTGCACCTGGCGGGGCGGGGCATGCACCGGCTCCGGCGGTGCGCCGTGACCGAGTGCACCACGATCTTCGCCGATACTTCCCGCACCGGTCGCCAGCGCTACTGCTCCCAGCGGTGCGCCAACCGCGACGCGGTACGTAGGCACCGCGCACGAGCCGCACCATGACCGCATCCGGGCCATGGGGTGTGCCGTCCCGTGAACTTGCGGCGACTCGCGGCGCCGGCCCACGATGACTTCTGCGCCCGCCTGCCCTCACTGAGGGGTGGCGGCCCGGGGGCCTCCCACACCCCGTACGCACCGGCCCGCCCCACCACAAAGGCGGTGGTCAGCGCCATGGGAGCTGCGGTCGCGCGTTCGTAGTTTGGTCGTCGTACGGATCTTGCTGTGAGGTCCGACGGACCAGGAGGACCACCGCCGATGACCACCTCACGACGTCGCGCCAAGCTGGCCGTCTTCGCCGGGGCCGCCGCGCTCGCGTTGATGACGACCGCTTGTGACGACGCCGCGAAGCCCGGCCCCTCGACCGACGCCACGAAGTCTGCGTCGCCGACCGACTCCGCAAAGCCCGCCCCGTCCACCGGCGGCACGATCCAGCAGAGGATCGACGCTGTCACCGAGCAGGGGATCCCTGGCGTACAGGTGGTGATCTCCGACCCCGGCCGCGGTACGCGCACCCTGCGCGCGGGTACGGGCGACACCGGCACGGGGAAGCCGATCCCCGACGACGCACGGGTCCGGATCGGCAGCAACACCAAGGCATTCGTGGCGACCGTAGTCATGCAACTCGTCGACGAGGGGAGGGTCGACCTGAACGAGAGCGTCGAGCACTATCTGCCGGGACTCGTACCCGGCAAGGGGAACGACGGGAGCCGGGTGACGATCCGAGACCTCCTGCAGCACACGAGCGGGTTGACGGACTACGTCGTGGCGGGCGGCGCGAAGCCGGAGGACATCAAGCCCGGGCAGCTGCGGATAGCGGAGAGCGAAGAACCCCAGCAGCACCACACGCCGGACGAGCTGTTGAAGATCGCGCAGTCCTTGCCGCCCGGCCCGGCCGCGAAGGACTTGGCCGTCTACTCGAACACGAATTACATCCTGCTCGGAAGGCTCGTCGAAGAGGTGACGGGCCACCCCGCTCCGGAGGAGATCACCACACGCATCATCGACCGGCTCGGACTGAAGGGCACGTACTTCCCGAGGTCCGAGACGGACATCCGCGGACCGCACGCCCATGGCTATCACCGGATCGGCGGGAAGCAGGTCGATGTCACCGATGGCGATGTGTCATGGGCGCACACCGCAGGCGCGATGGTTGCGACCGGCGCCGATCTCAACACGTTCTACACGGCGCTGCTGCACGGCGACCTCGTATCGAAGGACCGGATCGCCGAGATGAAGCGCACCGTGCCGCTCAACAAGAACCCGAAGGACGGGTACGGCCTCGGAATCGTCCGTGTCCACAACTCCTGCGGCAAGGAGATCTGGGGGCACGGCGGGGGAATTCCGGGATTCATGACCGCCGGCGGCGTCGACCCGACAGGCCACGCGGTGACCCTGACGTTCACTCAGGTCCCGATGAGCAAGGAGTCCAATGAGGCAGTGATGCAGGCCGTCGACGCCGCTCTGTGCGGCAACTGACAGCGACTGCTCAGGACGCGTTTCGAGGCTCGTCGCCTGTGTGACGGACCTCGAACGGTCTTGATACACCGCGGTCTCGGTACACCGCGGTCTCACTGCGCCTCGGAGTTCGCATCATGGAAGTGCGGATTCCCGAGCCGCGAGCCACGACCCGGCGGAAACCCGATGGACGCGGCGGCCTGGCCGCTGAAATGGTCAGGCAGTGACCGCGACACCCGATTCCCCCGCATCCTCCGCATCCCCCGCATCCCCCGCACCCTCCGAACCCACCCCACTGACCGACGGCCTCGTCCTGCGCGAGGCGGGGCCCGCAGATCTCGACCAGATCGGTTCCCTCCTCGCCGAACGCGGCGACCCGGACGACGCCCTCGATCACCGGCTGGTCGTCACAGATCCGGACGCCGGCTGGCCCGCCTGCGCCGTGGTCGTCGACGGCGACCGGGTCGTCTCCACCGCAACGCTCCTCGACGAAGAAGTACGCATCGGCAGCGTGCACCTGCCCGCCGGCCAGGTCGAACTGGTTGCCACCGACCGGGAATACGAAGGACGCGGGCTCGTCCGGGCACTGATGCACTGGGCCCACGAACGCTCGGCCGCCCGTGGCCATGTCGTTCAGGCGATGATCGGGATCCCGTACTTCTACCGGCTGTTCGGTTACGAGTACGCCATCGACATCCCGCCGGCGCTCACCGTGCACACCACACCGCCCGGCGAGGGAGAACCCGCACTCCGTGCCGCCCGGTCCTCCGACATCCCCGCCATGGCAGCCCTGCAGAACACGGCCCAGAGCCGGTTCGGCGTGGCCATGCCGCACTCGGAGGCACGTTGGCGATGGCTGCTGGCCCACGAGGCGAGCAACCTCTGGGTCCTCGAGCACGCCGACACCGTCATCGCCACCGGCCGCACCACGCCCCCCGACGACCGGGTACTCCTGGCCGAGGCCGCCGCACTCGACGAGGCCTCGGCACGGGAGCTGCTCCGCGGTGTCGCCGGCCTGGCCCCCGACAGCCAGGTGCGGGCCGTCCACCGGACCGGCACCGTGACCGCCGCCGCTTGGCAGGAGTTCCTCGACCTCGAAGCGCCCAGGCAGGCGGAGCAGTACTACGTCCGCATCCCGGACGTCGCTGCGCTGCTCGACCGGCTGCGGCCGTTGCTCTGGCACCGCCTCACCACAGCCGGCACGGATCACACCGGTGGCGACATCGTCATCTCCACCTTCGGCGCCCACTACCGGATCCCGGTCCATGACGACGGCCTCGGCCAGGTCGTCACCGGCGGCGCGATGCAGGGGACCGGAGCCGTGGGAGGCGCAGCAGTGGCCCCCGACCACCTGCCCGCCCTGCTGTTCGGCCCGCACGGAATCGAGGGGCTGACCCGGATCCGTCCCGACGTCTACGCGGGGGACGAGGAACTGTTCCAGGCACTCTTCCCGCCGATCACGGCCGATCTGCTCAGCTACTACCTGCCGTACTAGGGCAACGGCCGCTCGCGCGACAGGCTGACCGCCAAGACCCCCGCCGCGATCGACCTCAGAGCCGCTGAAGATGGTTCATGGCCGTGTCCCAGAGCGATGGGACCGCTCCGTCGACCGGTAGTGGTTCCATCGGTGGCGAGATGGGCTCCGACGATTGCGAAAGGATCAGGTCCCGATACACTGCGTCAAAATCGGGAGAGGGAGTTACCCGAGGCTTCTTCACTCGCGAACGGATTGCTTCTTCCGTCACTCGTTCCAGCTCATGTGCAGCTCGCGCTGCCAGCCAGTCCGGACCGTGGACTGCGAACTTCAGGTCGCCCACAGCGCGCAGCGGATCCCCGACGTGGTCAGCAATCAGCAGACCACGAACAAGGCGGAGTACTGCTCGATCGCCAGGCCGCTCAATCCAGACGCTCAGCGCCATGTCGCAGCAGCGAATCGCAGTCTTCGGTTGGTGATGCAGCAGGGCCGAGCACACGTCCATCAGCCAAGCGTCCGGAGTGAATGATCCCCCACCGCTGACCCGCCATGCCATTGCCTTGCGATACAGCCCGTACCAATCACCCGCATCAAGCAGTTCAAGGCACCGTTCGCGCCACCACGAAGTGGGCCGCTCGGCAGCGGAATCAGGAGGTACACCCATGGCAGGAACCCTGTCGCGCGGCAACGGCCCTGAAAGTCTGTCACTCACAGCGAGGTCAACCGTCCGGTGATCGTTCCCGGCCAGGGTATTACCGGAGGCCCGCTGGACGACGGACCTGAGCGTGCGCCGAAAATCAGTGGTCCGGGTGCCTCGATACCCGGACACTGACCGGTTATGTCTATCAAGCCTTCGGCCGGCCCTATGTGTACCCGCGATTCCCTCGCCTCCGATCTCCGTGCAATGGGCCTGCGCCCAGGTGAGACCCTCCTTGTGCACTCCTCGCTCAGCTCGCTCGGCTGGGTCTGCGGCGGTCCCGCTGCTGTCGTCATGGCCCTGCTCGATGTTCTCGGCGCCGGTGGGACTCTGGTGGTGCCGACCCACTCCGGTGACAATTCGGATCCGGCGGACTGGGGGAACCCGCCTGTGCCCGAGGCATGGTGGGCGGACATCCGCGCCTCGATGCCGGCCTTTGACACACGGACGACTCCCACTCTCGGCGTTGGCATCATCCCGGAGACCGTCCGCAACTGGCCGGGCGCTCTGCGTAGTTGCCATCCGCAGACCTCCTTCGCGGCCGTGGGCCCACGCGCCGCCGCGATCCTGGACGGCCACGCACTCGACTGCCGGCTCGGTGAGCGGAGTCCGCTCGCCCGGCTGGAGGAAGGCGGGGCGCGGGTTCTTCTCCTGGGTGCGGGCTTCGAATCCTGCACGGCGTTCCACCTTGCCGAGTACCGGGTGCCCTCGCCGCAGGCGGACAACTCCTTCGCCGTCATGACTCCGCAGGGCCGTAGATGGGCGACTGTCCGTGACCTCTCGATCTCTGCGGACCGCTTCGATGATCTGGGTGCCGCCTTCGAGAAGGAACGCCCGGTGGAACAGGGCGCGGTGGGCGGTGCGGAGGCCCGGTTGTTCGACCTGGCTGACGCCGTCGCCTACGCCGAGGGCTGGCTGCCCGAGCACCGGCCACACACCGCGACGATCTGATCGCAGTGGCGCCCTCGGCGGTCGGGCGTCCTCGATTCCTTGCTGCCGCTACGTCGCCCTGATGCCGGGCTGGGCTCCCGCGCCGGCCGACGGTGTGGGATCGGGCGCGGGAGCAGGGGTGCTGAGGTGCGGTGGAGCAGCCTGGGGTACACGGTTAGATCACGAACTCGACCCTGCCGATCGCCACGTATGTCCGTCACCGACCGGCGGGCACTGTGCGACGGTCAGTTACGGAGACAGGGTCGAGCGCATCGGTCCGGCCCGTTCCGACCCTGATGTGCTGCTCTTCACGGAGCGGGCCGACCTCGAAGAACCGGAGGCGATTCTCGACCTGTGGACTGGATGTTCGTCACCCCGCATGAGTTGTTCGCGCAGCTCGGGGCGCAGCCCGTGGGCCATCGGCAGCGGCGAGCAACCCGAAGGAGCATTGAATGCCGGCCCTCGGAAAGATCAGGCCCGTAAACGGCGCTCCCTGCTGGGTCAGCCTGATGGCTTGCGATCTGCTCGCGGCCCAGGCCTTCTACGCCGATGTCATGGGCTGGGATTTCGTGGCCAGCACCCTGGGCAGTAACTTCTCCGTGGCCATGGCGCACGCCCGGCCCGTCGCAGGGATCGGATGCTGCTCTCCCGCCACCAGCCCTCCCGCTGTCTGGACCCCGTACTTCGCGGTGGACGACGCCGATGAGACCGCGGACCGGGTCAGGGAGCGCGGTGCCACACTCGGCGTCGGGCCGGTGAAACTGGGCGAGGGCCGCGCGGCGATTGCCGCGGACCGCGACGGGGCCGTCTTCGGCTTCTGGGAAGGCATGACCCTTGCCTGGTCGGTGGGGGAGGGCAGCGCCCCCGCACGGCTGGACCTGCAGACTCGCCACGCCTTCGAGGCGGCCATCTTCTACGCGGAGGTCTTCGACTGGGCCGAACCGCCCGGCGGCTGCATGGTCGACTACGCACAGGATCATGTCCGCGTGAAGCTCGAAGGGCGTACCGTCGCCACCCTGCGCGGCGGAGGCATCGAAACTGCCGCGGATCCCAGAATCCGGCCTCGGTGGATCGTCGACTTCCGCGTCGAAGACAGCGCACGGGCCGCAGCCGCAGCCGTCGACGCCGGTGGTGAATCGTCATTGGTTCCCGCACGCGACGGCCCTTCGAAGGACGCCTTCATCATCCGTGACCCCGACGGCGCGCTCTTCACCGTGTCCGGCCCATGACGGCAACCCCTCCGGGGCGCCGAAATGACGGTGCCGACCGGGTCGGCCGTCAAACCTGCCCGCACTCGTCAGTACGATCCGGATACGGACGACGAGCACTGCCGGCCGGGAGTGGGACACCTGCCGGTCGGCTGATGCCCTCATGGGGATGGGGTGCGATGCGATCCGGGCTGCAGCCACTCGCTACGGCAGGCGTGGATTCGTCGATCTCGGCACCTTGACCGCCTCCTCAGCCGTCATCTGGCTCCGCACGTAATGGACCGGCCGGGCTCATCGCCTCGGATGCGGGCGTGCAGGTGCATGTCGTGTCGGCCGTCGTCATGCACGGCGGCGCTGCGCTTGGTGCCTTCCAGGAGGTAGGCGGATTCCATGGCGACTCTGCAGGTCCAGGCCGCACAGGGCGATCCGGCCGAGCACCTCACCGCCGTCGCGGGTGACCGCCCAGTGGCCCCCTTCAGGCGGACCACGCCGGCATGAAGGCCATCGCGGACCTTGCCGCCTCCGGTGCGCTGAGGCCGCGGATCGAGGCGACGTTCCCGCTGACGAAGGCCGCCGAAGCGCACGCATTGCTCGAGAACGGGCGGAATGCGGGAAAGATCGTCCTGGTGGTCGAGGACGGGGGCACCGACTGAGTGAGTGGGCGGGTTGCGGAGGCCCGCGTCCCCGCCCGCACCCCGGCACACCATCACCTCGGCACGCCAGCACCCATAAATCCTCACAAGATCTACATATCCGTCCAAACGTTGGCAACGCTCCGAAGTCGCACATCTACACTGTGCTGACATCTCGCGAAGAGGCGGGTACTTGATCACCACGGGGGCCCCATGGGATTCGGCTTCGGGCAGCGGCGCGGCGGGCAACCCCCTGCCGAGCGGACCAGTTTCGTCGGACGTGCCGAGGAGATCTCGCTGATTCAGGAGGCCTTCCGCGAAGCGCGGCTCGTCACCCTGGTGGGGCCTGGAGGTGTCGGCAAGAGCCGCACCGCTCTGCGTGCGGCGGAGGGCCTGCGGGAACGGTTTCCGGACGGGGTGTGGCTGGCGGAGCTGTCGGCCTTGTCCGATCCCGAACTGGTCCCCGCGACGCTGGCCACCGTGCTGGGGGTTCCGGAACACGCCGGGATGGAACCGCTGGATGCGGTCGTCGCCCACCTCAAGGGACAGCAGTTGCTCATCGTGCTCGACACCTGCGAGCACATGGTCGACGCATGTGCCGTGCTCTGCGACGTCCTCCTGCGCGAGGCCGCCGAGGTGTGCGTCCTGGCCACCAGTCGGCAGCCCCTCGATCTGGTCGACGAGCAGACGATGCCGATCGCCCCGCTCGGAGTGGACGACGCCTTGGAGCTGTTCACGCAGCGAGCCGCCCGCGTCCTGCCGGGCTGGACCGTCACCGAATCCAACCGGACACAGACGCTGGCGCTCGTCGAACGGCTCGACAGGATCCCGCTCGCCCTCGAACTGGCCGCTGTGCGTCTGCGGGTCGCACCGCTCGCCGAGTTGGTGGCCCGGCTGGATCGCCGGTTCGAGGTGTTCACCGGCGGGCAGCGCGCTGCTTGCGCCCGGCATCAGACGCTGCGTACGACCATCGGCTGGTCCCACGAGCTCTGCACCCCGGCGGAGCGCCTGCTGTGGGCGCGCCTGTCCGTCTTCTCCGGTCCCTTCGAACTGTCGGCTGCGGAACGGGTGGGCGGGGGCGACGGGCTCCCGTCCGACGCCGTCCTGGAGGCGCTGTTCGGACTGGTGGACAAGTCGGTCGTGCAACGCGTCGGCGAGGACGGGGCGCGCTACCGGCTCCTGGACACGATCCGTGAATACGGTGCCGAGCGCCTCGACGAGGAGAGCAACGCGGCGGCCGTGCGCGGGCGGCACTTCGAGCACCATCGCGACACGGCCCGGCGCCTCTGGGACGAACTGATCACTCCGGCCCAGGCCGAGCTTCACCAAGCGGTGCGCGGCCAGATCGCCGACATCCGGGCCGCGATGAAGTACGCCTTCACGGCCACGGGCCGCGCGGCGGAAGGGCTGAGCCTTGCCGTGCAGCTCGCCCCGCACTGGAGGGCGACCGGCACCCTGTCGGAGGGGCGGTACTGGATCGAGAAAGGGCTCCATCTGGTGCCCGAGGACTGCGAGGAGCGGGCCTGGGGCCTGTTCACGACCGGAGTGATCGCTACCTGGACCGCTGACCTCGCGGAGGCGCCGACCTCTTTCCTGCAGGCGCGGGAGGTGGCGCTGAACTGCGATGAACAGCGCGTGGCGCTGTTCACGGAGCCGTACATCGGAGCGATGAGGGCACTCTGCGGCGAAATCGACGAGGGACTGGCCGAGCTGGAACAGGGACGTCGGCGCATCGTCGCCGTGGGCGACTCACTGGGCATCAGCATGGTCCACTACGAGGGTGCGCTGCTGCGGGCGGTGCTCGGAGACACCGACGGGGCACTGGAACTGTGCGAGGTGGGGCTGGCCCATCTGCACGGCACGGGTGATCGTCAGTTCTACGGATCCACACTCATGGCACAGGGCCTGATTCTCTGGCTTGCCGGACGCCACGAGGAAGGTGCCGACGCGCTGCGGCAGGCCCTGGACGCCATGAGTGAGATCGGTGACGTGCTGGTCGCGGCGCTCTGCTGCCTGGGCCTGGCCTGGCATGCCGCACAGCAGGAACGCTATGCCAGGGCAGCGTGGTTGCTGGGGTACGCGGAAGGCGCGCGGCGGCTGAGCGGTGACCCCGTGGCCATGCTGACGTCCGTGCTGGAACAGCAGGAGGCAACCCGGAACGCCGTGCGGGAAGCGCTGGGAAACACGGAGTACGAACGCTGGCACGGCGTGGGGGCGCGGTTGTCGGGGACCGAGATCCTGGAGACGGTACGGGCGGACACCGACACGCCGCTGTCGGCGCAGCGCCTGCCCCGCAGCCGGCAGGGGCCTCCGGCAACCGATGTGCTCACCCCGCGGGAACGGGAAGTCGCCACACTGGTAGCGCAAGGACTGTCCAACCGGGAGGTCGCCGAGCATCTCGTGATCTCCAAGCGGACTGCGGACACACACGTCGAGCGCATTCTCACCAAGCTCGAGATCGATTCGCGCACAGAGATCGGGGCGGCGCTGAAACCCTAGCCCGTTCGACCCGTATCTGGGGCGTCGCCACCGCCCGCCCTGTGGGTGCACCCCTCACCGGTCACACCAAGGGGGTGTACGCCGTAGCGACAGCAGTGGTTGCGGGCCGTCCCGTGGTGGTCAGTTCGGGCCACGACACCACCGTGCGCGTCTGGGACCCGGCCACCGGCCGACAAATCGGAAGGATGCCGGCCGGGCACGCCTACCCGGTGTGGGCCGTGGCGACGTCCGTCGTCGACGGGCGCCCCATGTCCAGACTCCCGGAGACCGCGACAAGTCGGCCCGAGAGCGATGCGGTTGCCACGGCCATCACCGGCTCCGTATGCCCGGTCAGAGTCGATGTGCTCACGTCTGCCGTCTGCCGTCTGCCGGTCGGCGGGTTTGCGTGGCGGGGTGGCATGCGGAACGGTCACGGCATTCACCCTATCCGGGCGGTGCTCGTAGCCAGAACACACCACTCTCCTGCTCCCCGCCTCGCCTACCGTCGGCGGATCTCGACCATGAAACAGCCGAATTCCACTGCGCGGACATGTACCAGGGCCACTGCCGGATCGGTGAAGACCTCGCGCAGCGCGTGGTCCACCTCGATCGCCCGCTCCTCGGGGATCTCGACCAGTCGCCCACCGAGGATGTGCCCCTGGGCGCTGTAGGCGCGCAGCACCCGGCGAGCACCGTGCAGTTCGACCGGATAGCCGGGGCCGGAAGTCGGCCCGTCGCACTCCTCGGCGTGAACGAATACCGGACCGCACTCGTCGTACGGGCCCGGCTCAGCGCCTGTCTCCACCGCCCAGCGACGCAACGGTGCGTACGAGACGAGGACAATCCGCTCACCTGCCTCGCTGTGCCGCAGACAGCAACGCAGCGGGGCACCGCCCTCCGGATCGGTGACGGGTGTCCGGGTGTGACCGGCGTCGTCCTGTTCCCGGAGTTGTTTCAGCACGGCGGGATCGATGGCCCGCACCTCGTAAGTCGTGGTCATGGCTTCAGCTTCCGCAAACGATCGTCCCGTCGCTGGCGGAAATCGGACATCGCCCTGTTGGGTATCGACTTGGCCCGCGATGACACCGCCCAACGGCGAGCTGGGCGTGGATCGTTACACTCACTGGTTGGGAGTTCTCAGACATACCGTGTCCGCGCTCGTCGGCGCTGTCACTTCCCAGGGCCTCGACAACGCTGAAGCTCTCCGGCTCCTGAAGCCCGGCATCGATATCCCTGCCGAGTACGCCGCCCGCGAGGCTGCCGGCCATGGGGAGCACCTGGATGAGACCGACCTGTACGAGACGTACGCCCCGCGCTCACCGCACTGCGGGATCTCGGCGTCCGGGTCGTCATCGCCGGGAACCAGACGGTGAAGGCGGGACAGCTGCTTCGGGCGCTGAATCTGCCGGCCGACTTCATCGCCACGTCCGGAGAGTGGGGGTGCGCCAAGCCGTCGGCTGACTTCTTCGCGCGGGTCCTCGACGCTTCCCGGGCCCCGGCGTGGGACACCATCTACATCGGTGATCACCCGCGGCAGTTGGGGGGACGACTGCGCGGCTGTCGCATCGGTGAGTTCGTACAGAAAACGGTGCCCACCTGGTTCTTGAGCACGCCGACCTCTTTGAACACCGTTTTCACGCAGGATCCGGCACCGATCCGGCTGCGAATCGTCACTTCCCGATCTCGCTCAGGAATCGGTCGATTCATCAACGATCGCTTTACTTCGCCACCGGGCGAGCTCGTGTCGGGCTTTCAGGGTGTCGGGGTGGTCGGGGCCCAGTACCCGCATCACGTCAGCCAGCAGGTCTTCCAATGCGGCCGCGGCACCCGCCGCGTCCCCCGCCTCACCCCGACACCGGGCGAGGTTGTTACGGGCGGCCAGGGCGTAAGGGTGGTCGGGGCCGAGGCGGTGGGAGGTCGCCTCGGTCAGGCGAGAGAAGTGGGCGGTGGCGGCGGTGACCTGGCCGGCTTCGCCGAGGCTTTGGCCGGTGCGGAAGAGCACCCGGTGGGGGACGGGCCGGTACAGGGCGTCTTCGGCGGCGCGGGTGAGGGCGGTGGCGTTGGCACGCAGGGCGCGGGCGAGGGCGGTGTCTCGTTCGATGGTGGGCCAGGCGGCGGTGAGGGTGTCAGCGGTGGTGCAGGCAAGTCGGTCGTGCTGGTCGGGGGTGAGGGTGTCACGGGTGGCACGCTGGACGAGCTGGTGGACGCGGACGGCCTGGTGGGGGATGTCGGGAGTGTGGTCGATCAGACTGAGCCGGTGGAGGGCCCGCAGCGCGAGCACGGCGTCCTCGGCCGAAACCTGGGCCGACTGGTGGGTACCGCCCGTGCCGGTTGGGGTGCGGCGACTGAGGTGCGCAAGGGCGGGCCGGCCGGTGAGGACTGTAGCGGGGATGCCGTTGGGGTCGAGGAAGGAAGCGAGCTGGAGCATGGGGCGGGCCAGGCCCGCCGGGCGGAGTTGGTTGGCGCGTTCGACGGACAGGGACCAGCTGGCGGCCACGGTGGCGGTCTGGTCGTCGGGCAGAGCACTGGGCTCCGGCAGCAAGTCGGCCAGCTTCCTCAGCCGGTCGGCCAGCAGCTCTCGGTAGGAGGCACAGGTCAGGTCCGCGTCAACGATGTAGGTCGCGGCCTGGGCCAAGGCGAGGGGCAGGTATCCCAAGTCGGCGGCCAGGCTGTTGATCTGATCGGCTGGCTCTTGGCGGTCGTGCGCGGCAAGCACGGCGGTGAAGTAAGCGGCGGCTTCCTGAGGGGTGAACAGGCCCACGGTCACCCGGCGCCGGCCTGCTCCGGGCAGGGCGGCCTCGCGGCGGCGCGTGGTGACCAGGGCGCGGCCGTGGCGGCTGGTGGGCGGCCACCAGCCGCGCATATCGGCGGGTTCCGCAACGTCGTCCAGGACGACCAGCCACCGGCACGGCTTCTGGTCGGCTTTGGGTTCCAGCCAGGCCAGGAACGATCGCGCGGCCTGCTCCGGGTCGCCGGGGTCGGCGGCAAGGATTTCGACACCGGCCTGCGCATACCCGGCTGTGATCGCTGAGCGGCTGCTCGCGCTGATCCACACCAGTACGTCGACCTCGCCGTTGTCCCAGGCGGTGCGGGCGCAGTCGGCGGCCAGCTGTGTCTTGCCCACCCCGCCGGCCCCGGTCAGTACCTGGGTGAGCACCTCGGTGCCCCCGCGGTTAACCGCTGCCCGCAACTGGTCGACTTCGGCCCGGTGCTGAAGAGACTGGGCGCGGGGCGGGAGCACGCCGACTTGGTGCGGCCAGGCGAAGGGCGCGCGCGGGGCGGCCTGCTGCACCAGGGTGAAGCGGTCGATCGCCAGGTACCCGGTGTTGGCCAGGCCGCCCTCGCTGGCGGTGGCGTCCCCCGTATGGCTCACGCGTACCGGGCCGGCGGGCCCTGAGGCCGGCCTGGTGTAGCCGGTCACCGCCGTGGCGCCGTCGCGGGCAGCGGCAGTACCGGTGTCCGCGAGGGTGACCGACGGCTCGCGCTTTGCGTCCGCGGCCCCGGGATCAGCGTTGGGCTCCCCGTCCCGTTCGGGGCGGCGATTGGGCCATCGCACCATCGGACAGAAACCTCCCACACGCTCCGGCTGTTTTGGACCGGTCAGCTGAAGTCGATACCCGTGCTTGCGCTGCTGTCAGGCCCGTCCGCGGTGGCGTCTCCGGTTCGCTCCGCCCGGACGGTCCCGCTCCCGGCTTCCTGCGGGCGTCGCACGCCGGTGGATGCCCGGCCTCCAGCGGTGGCTTTGGCCTTTCCGGTATCGATCGCCACGGCTCCAGGCTGCGGGCTGGTCGGGGACTGCATCAGCGCCCACGCCAGGGCGGCGATACCGGTGGCGCCCTGGACCGAGGCGGCGACCAACTGCCCGGTGTCCGGGTTGTCGAGCAGCCAGAAGAACGGTGTCGACACGGTCAGCACGACCGCTGCCACCATGACCGTGATCTTCCTACGTCGTGACACCCCCACGCCCCTTCTTGGCAGCCGACGGCCGCCTGTCCTGGCAGCATTGGACGAACTACACAGGTAGCACAGGACGCCTCTGTGTATCCACCGGTTCCCGTGCCCTGTCGGGACCCACCGTCCCCGCCGGCGCCCGGCACAGGTCGCAGGGTTCGGAGCGGCGGATTCCACGGCTCTCCCGAACTCTCCAGCCCAACATGGTTGGTAACCTCCCGGGATGACTGCGCCTTTCGACGAAGCCGTCCGTGCCCGACTGCAAGCCCCCAACATCTGGTACGTCGGCACCGTGTTCGCCGACGGAGCACCGCAGGTCAGCCCGATGTGGGTGGATCTGGAGGGGGAAGGGGAGCTGACGTTCAACACCTCGGTGGGTCGGGTGAAGGAGGAGAACCTGCGCCGCGACCCCCGCGTCTACCTCTCACACGCGGACGTCACCGACCCCTTCGACCGAGTGCAGATCAGTGGTGTGGTTGCCCGCTTCGTCGAGGGCGAGGAGGCACACGACCGAATGGACCGGCTGGCCCGCAAGTATCTGGGCATCGAGCGCTTCGAGTGGACCATGCCGGGGGAACAGCGGGTCGCGGTGATCGTGCGCCCCATCAAGGTGCGGCACATCGTCGGGGTGGAGCGGTTCCGGCCCGGCGGCCCCGTCCCCGCGCCCTGACCGGCACATCCGTTCGTGACAACCGTCGCCGGCATGGTTTCGCCTCAAGGGAGGGACGGCCGCTCTGCCCGTCGGCTGAAGCGCTGAGGCCCCCGACCACCACTACGGCCTCGGTCGGATGGTTGTCGGCCGTGCTCCGAAGGCCGGAGTGCTGCGGTCGTCTCAAAGCCCGGCTGTGCGGCCCCTTACCCGAGCCGCCCCGTTGTTCCTCAACTCCCGGCCTTCGGGCATCGCATGTTCAGCCGCTCAGGTCTGGCACTGCGCTGTGCCGGCGGTAGACCAGCCGCTCCAGGCGGCCCCGTCGGCACGGGCGTGTACGCGAATCTCGACCTTCACGGGCCCGCACACCCGGGTCGAGCTTCCCACCTCCGTGGGCTCGACGGTCCCACCCGCCGGGACATAGGTGCGACCGCTGCCCAACTTCACCCAGTGACCACCGACGACGACACGAAAGAACGCCTCGTAGGAGACGTTCACCGCCCTCGGCCCCGTGTTGCGCGCCTTGACGTATGCCGTGATCTCCCGAGTGTGGACCTTGCCTTCCTTTCCGCGTTGCGCGCTGATGCAGCCGTTGACGGCCACCCGGCCGGTCGACACACCACCGCCGCAGGCGACTGCTGCGGAGTGAGCGTTCGCCGGAATGGTCAGCATGGTGAGCGCGGCAGCGCTCAGGATTGTTCCGATGCGCCCCATATGCGCAACCCTGCTCCCTTTGATCCTGATTGCCTTAGAGGAACCATTACGCGTCGAGGCGTGGAGGGCAGCGGCTCATCGAGTTCTTCATTCCAACGGGAGCGGACGGTGCCCCGGTACGCGAGGCAGAACTGCGGACGGCGCGTTCTCCGCGATGGACCTCGCCGCCCGCCACCCGCGCACCGGAGAACCGCTGTCCACGGTGAAGTTCATGGTGCCGACCCTCGCAGCCGCCGGCGAGTCTGGCCCGGGCGCGTGAGGGACGACCGCGAGCTCCGCGGCTTGGCGTGAGGGTGTTCTCAGCCATTGCGTGCTGGGAACCGCGCAGTCTTCTCGGTGAGCGGCGAGCGGCGTGTGAGGGCCTGATGATCTGCGGCAGCGGCCCTGTCCAGGGCGCCCGCGCATCTTCCACTGGAGGCAGATCCGTGCACGACACCATCACTTTTGATGACGATTCCGACCTCGCTCACCTGGTCGATCTCATCGACGTCCTTCCGCCGCAACCGCGCAGGGAAGGGTGGGGAGAACAGGGGAGTGGTTCGCCGGAACGAACCTGGCACGCGATGGACGTCACCTGCCCGAAGTGGCATGCCGCGCCCAACGCCCCATGCACGCCCCACGGCACACACGGCGAACGAGTGCAGTGGGCAAAGGAGTTCACCCGAAGAGTCTGGGGCTGACCCGCGCACCGGCCGCCCGGATCCCGGGCGTCTTCGCGCTGCGCGGGCCGGGTAGTGGGCGGGCAACGACTGGAAGGCCGCAGGGGTTGAGGTCATGTCAGCGAGATGATCAGCCAGCCCCCGACCGCGGGCGTCGCGGAGGGAGAACGCGGTCTCAGGCGGTGACCGCCTGCGGGGAGCCGGTGCCGCTGCTTGTCATGACTGAGGAGATCCGCCAGCTCCAGCGCAGCAACACCGAGCACAACACACCGCGGACAGTGCGGGCTGTTAGCCAGGTTCTGTGCGTCGGCCTCGGCGGCGCCCTGCGACCAGCCGGCCAGGATACCCCCGACCATGATGGCCACGCCCTCAAAGTCTCCTCCGGTACCGGGCGCGGGCCGCGTCCGGTCCGTATGTGGAGCCAGCGCTCTGCCCAGTGGGACTGGTCCTCCTCTGCCGGGCAGTCACGCTCCGGGCTGCGAGCTTTCCCCAGTACAGAGGGGGGCTAGCCACACCATCGACCGACCCGTTGCCCGGATGGTCCGGCAGGCCTCGAACAACGAGGCTGAACGCATACGGATCCACCAAGCAAAAGGGAACCTTCTGTGTTCAGCTTCAAGCCGCTGCGCCACCGTACCGCCCGCACCGCTGCCGTCGGCGCTCTCACCGCCGCGGCCTGCGCCACCGTCATGGCCGGCAGCGCCGGAGCCATCGTCAACGGATCGGACTCCACCGAGAGCTACCCGTTCATGGCGACCATCCCGGAGTCGGCCCCCAAGCACGGTCTGAACGACGGGACCTGCGGGGCGTCGCTGATCGATCAGCAGTGGGTGCTGACGGCGGCCCACTGCGTGAAGGGCGACGGCCTCAAGCTGGACGGCATCGTGCGCGTCGGCAGCGACCACCGCAAGTCCGGCGGCACTGTCCGGAAGATAGACCGGACCTTCATCCACCCCGGCTATGTGAACGGCGACGCCAAGGCCGCCAACAAGAACGACATCGCGCTGATACGCCTGGACCGCCCGGTCGCCCAGCAACCCATCAAGATCGCCGAGCAGGCCGGGCGGCCCGGCACGCCGACCCGGCTCCTGGGCTTCGGCACCACCGTCGACACCGAGTTCAAGTTCCCGGAACGGCTGCAGGAGCTGAACACCCGCAGGGGCGCCGAGTCCGAGTGCGCGCCCGGCTACGCGGACCGGACCCGGCTGTGCACCATTACCACCGTGCCCAAGGCCATGGCGTGCTTCGGGGACTCCGGGGGACCGCAGGTCCAAAAGGGCCGGGACGGCCGCTGGGAACTGATCGGTGTCACCTCCGGGCCCGGCGCCCCGAAGGTGCCGTGCTCGCAGGGCCCCGGCCTCTACAGCAGCGCGCCCGCCTACGCGGGCTGGATCGACAAGACCATGAAGACCAACAGCGCCCAGCCGACTGCGGCCCAGGGCTCCGACCTCGCCGAGACCGGTACGAACGACAACACCGCGGCGATCGCCGGTGTGGCCGCCGCGCTGATCGTCGCCGGTGGCGGCACCGCCGTCGCGGTACGCCGCCGCAAGACCCGCCGTGCCGCCTGAGCGGAACCAGTGACGGTGCTCCCGTGGGCGGCTCGGTGGCGCTCAGCTGCGGGGCCAGGTCCCTGCCCTGCCCAGTCCGGGGACAGGACGGGCGCTCCGGCCGGGGCCTCGTCGCAGTCGACCGTGTGCACCACACCCCGGCCGGGCCCGCCGCCGACCTTCGCCAGTACCCAGGCCGGCGGCCGTCGGTGGTCGAGCAGCTTCTCAACCACCGACGGCCGCCCCAGACGCTCGGTAGGCACAGCGCCGTACGCCACACCTTCCGCGGGCCGCAGGTGGTCCTGCGGACTGAGCCACATCCGGTACTCCGCAGGCTTGACCCTGCCGCCCTATTGGTGAAGAGGCAGTATTCCGAGCCTGCGCTATTCCCCGTCGGCGTGACCACGGGGCGTGCCGAGCTGGCAGGACCGTCACAAGGGATCGAGGCTAGTCAGGAGGTGGCCTTGATCTGCTTCATGGTCAGGTGGGACTCGGTCCGCAGGACCCCGGGGAGGCCGGTGAGCCTGCCGGTCAGGAAGGCCTCGTAAGCGGCGTGGTCGGCGACCGCGACGCGCAGGAAGTAGTCCGGTCGCCCGAAGAGCCGGCGGAACTCGACGACCTCCTCGTAGGAGGCGACGGTCGCCTCGAACTCCTCGACGGTCTTGCGGTCGGTGGCGTAGACCTCGACATCGACGAGGACCTCCAGGCTGCGTCCCACCGCCGCCGGGTCGACGACGGCGCGATAGCCGGAGACCACTCCCGCCTCCTCCAGGCGCTTGACCCGGCGCAGGCACGGCGGCGGGGTGAGGCCGACGCGCTTGGCCAGCTCGACGTTGGTCAGTCGGCCGTCCTGCTGGAGGTGAAACAAAATTTCGCGATCGATGGCATCAAGGTGAAATTCATTGCCCATAGGCCCATCGTAGGGTCACTATCCGCAACCATGTGACGTCTGAATCGTCCTAAAATTTCCGCATGGCAATATCTCCTTCCGCTGTCGGCGACCCCGCCCGGCCCCCTGCCGCTTCCTCGCCGCCCCGCGCGTCGTCCGAACCCCGGGCCGCGTTCAAGGACTCCACCTCCGTCGGCCTCGGGCTCGTGCCGCTGGGCCTGGCGTTCGGGCTGCTCGTGACGGAGTCCGGGCTCGACTGGTGGTGGGCGACCGCCTTCACCACGCTCGTCTACGCGGGCTCGTTCGAGTTCCTCCTGATCGGTCTGGTCGTCGCCGTCGCACCCCTGGCCACCGTCGCGCTGACCGCGTTCCTGGTGAACATCCGGCACCTCTTCTACGCGCTGTCGTTTCCCCTCCACCGCGTGCGGGGGCGCCTGGCCAAGGCGTACAGCACCTTCGCGCTCACCGACGAGGCGTACGCGCTGACCACCGGCGAGCGCGCCCGCTCCTGGCCGGGCCGGCGGATCCTCTGGCTCCAGCTGATCATGCACCTGTACTGGGTCGGGGGTGCCACCGCCGGCGCCCTGCTCGGCTCCCTCCTGCCCGGCAGCGTCACCGGCCTGGACTTCGCCCTCACCGCGCTGTTCGCGGTGCTCGCGCTCGACGCCCTCCGGGACCGGCGCGGCGACCTTCCGACCCCCGTCCTCGCCGTCCTCGCGGCGCTGGCGGCCCGGCTCCTGTTCCCCGGGCAGATGCTCCTGGCCGCCTTCGCCCTCTTCACCGCCGGGCTGCTGGCCCGCCACCTCTCCACCGACAGGGAGCCGCACCGTGCCTGACACCCCGTACCTCATGGCCGCAGTCGCCGTCTCCGCCGCTGTCACCTGGGCCCTGCGCGCCGTCCCCTTCGCCGCGCTCGCCCCGCTGCGGTCCAGCAGTACGGTCCAGTACCTCAGCACCCGCATGCCGGCCGGCGTCATGCTGATCCTGCTCGCCTACTGCCTGCGGGATCTCCCGCTGACAGAACCACGCACGCTGGCCCCTCTGGCGGCACTCGCTGTCACCGTAGGGCTGCACCTCTGGCGCCGTAACGCGCTGCTGAGCATCCTCGGCGGCACCACCGCTCATGTCCTTCTGGTGAGCACGGTCTTCGCCCACTGATCCACGGTCAGCCGCCACCCGGCCGGGGCATTTGAAGTGCCTCCGGTCCGCGTTGTCAGGGCACTGTGACCAGGACGCGGCCGTGGTCGCCGGCGTCGAGGCGGGCGTGGGTCTTGGCGATGTCCTCCAGCGCGTAGCGGTCACCGACGGCGACGGTGAGGGCGCCGACGGCGGCCGCAGGGTGACGTTGTTGAACAGTAGGGGCCACAAGCGGCTGGCTCGGGTCGTCCATGCCGTACCCGAGGGTGATCCCGCACAGCGACGCGGCTGGTGTCGTCGACGCAGTGGGAAGCGGGGTCGAGGCCCGGCGGGTCGGGCAAAGGGTCTGGGGCTACGGGTTGACGTCCGACCAGAACAAGGCGGTCGGCCCGCCCAGGTCTTCGTCGGTGAGCTTCTTCGCCCAGGCCGGTTCGGCGAGGACCTGCTGAAGCGGCAGCGTGTTCACCTGTCAGCGTTTCCGGCGCGAGGCAAGTCGATAGGCGGTTCGGCCGGACGCTGTCGGCGGGCGGTTTTCTCCTGGCGCTCCTTCTCGTATTGCGCGGCGCGGCGCCACTGGTTCGCGGCCGGGAGTGTTGGTCCGCCTCGGCTTGCTGTGCGGGGCCTGCCTATGCTGCCGCTATGGGTCTGGATCTCACGCTGTTCATGGCGGACTGGAAGCAGTTGAGCGCTATACCTGTCGACAACCGGGTCCAAGCACTGGACGACACGACCTGGCCGCCAGGCGTTGACGACGAATACCTCCAGAGGTACGGACTTGCCGGCGGCTGGCTGTGGCCCCCGGACCGGGAAGCTGCGTGGTGCGCCGAATACGGCTTCTTCACCACCACCGGCGCCTATCGCGCGCATGCCCGCGCGGGCGATGCATGGGCCGACATACGGCCTCTCGTCGACGCATCCGTGCGCGAGGCGATGGACACCTTTCTCGTCGGTCTGATCTGGGACGCGGACCCGGCCGACGATCCTGCACTGACGGGCGGCGGAGGGTTCTTCCCGCCGGCTACCGACCGTGGGTTCCCGCACGTTCTTCTGGTGTGCCCGCCTGAGGCAGTATCCGGCAAGGCCCTCGCCTGGAAGCAGGTGGAGTCTCACCTCGAGGAGTTGCGCGAGCCGTTCGCCGCCGAGTGCGAGGGCTGGGCGGGCCGCCCGGACACCTTCGAGGACTTCACCGCGCTTCTGTGCGAATGGGGCGACGTGACCACAGAGGCCGCCCGCCGCAGTTGGGGACTGGTGGGCCTGCCTTAGAGGCCGCACAGATGGGCACGGTGGCGGTACCTCGTTGGCAAAGCAGGCACAAGTCTTGGCGATCATGGAGTTGCGACGCTCTGTGATCAGCGGGGAGACCTGTGCCTGTGCTGCCGTCATGGCTGACCGAACCATTCTGGAACCGTGCACCTGGACGCCGGCTACGACTCGGACAAGACCCGCACCCTGCTCCACGAACTCGGCCTGCACGGCCGCATCGCGCACGAGGGCGAGAAGGCACCCCTTCAGGCAAGTCAGAGGTGGCACGTCGAACGCACCCACGCCTGGCAGAACGCCTTCCATCGCCTCGCCCGCTGCTACGAGCGCCGGGCCACCGTCATCGGCGCCCTCTTCGACCTCGCCGACACCATCATCACCGTGCGTAGCCTGTTCCGCCGAGCGTGGACCACCCGCCGCTGGGAGGACCGCCCCCACAGCCGCCCGTGACGGACCGCCATCTGCGCCAGTGGTCGGCTGGTAGCTTGGCTTCCATGATGGTGGCATTGATCGACTCAGGGCTTGGCCTCCTTTCCACCACAGGATGGCTTCGGCACCTCGCCCCGGAGCTCGATCTGCTTCTGTTCCTGGACCCCGACGGCGCCCCCTGGGGATCGAGAACTGCCTCCTTCGTCACGGACCGTCTGTTCAGTGCCGCCCAATTGGCCGTCCAGCGAGGTGCGGAGGCCATCGTGGTCCCCTGCAACACCGCCACCGTCACCGCGATCGACGCTCTGCGTGAGAGTTTCGAACCCCGTGTGCCTGTGATCGGAACCGTGCCCGCCGTGAAGTCGGCCGCAGCGTCCGGCCAAGGCATCGCCGTGTGGGCAACCGTCCGGACCACGGCGAGTGACTACCAGGATCGCCTGATCGCGGACTTCGCGAACGGTCGGCCTGTCGCGCGTGTCGCATGCCCCGGCCTGGCCGAGGCGATCGACCACGGAGACATGGCCGCAGCAGCAGAAGCGATCGCCGACGCGGCCGAGCGGACCCCCCCGAATTGCGACTCCGTGGTGCTGGGATGCACGCACTACCCCCTGGTGGCACCAGAGATTCTGCAGAGCCTGCCCACCGGAACCACCCTGTACGACAGCGCGGAGGCAGTCGCCCGCCAAGCACTTCGGCGATTGGACCGAACCACAGAATCGCACAGCACCACGGGCTCCATCGACGTGGTGCTCAGCGGGCGCCGCGGACATCTCCCAGCAGGCGCCCACGCCTACCCGGTGGGTCGCGCCCTTGCCGCCGCAGCGCGGGTGCCCCGCGAAATTCTCATCTCCGCCGCAACTCGCGCCTCGATGAACGCTCGGGCGATCTGAGAAAGCCCCGGAATCTCTACAGCTTGTCGGCCAGGCATACAGCCACTCTGTTTCGCGGTAGACCCCTGGGAAATCACAGAGAGTGACAACTGTGTGATCGCCCAGGACCTGTGCCTGCCTCGCGCTGGGCTCCCCACCACACCTATCTGCGCGACCTCTTAGCTAGCCGGGGTGGAGGTCTGCGATCCGCCGCATCGCGAGGCCCGGCAGGTGGGCGACCCGGCAGCCCGCGTCCCGGGCGGCGGTCAGATGCGGTCTGGCGGGGTGTCGTCGGTGCGTGTTCCCAGGCCGTCCAGGACAAGGTCGACCAGGATACGGGGGAGGTCCTCGTCCAGGGGCTCCCGCGAGAGCAGCACTCTGCTGTGCAGGGGAGCAATCAGTGCTTCGAGCGCCACGCGCGGGTCGGTCCCGGCGCGCAGCTCACCTCGGGCGATGCCGCGTTCGATCATTACGGCGGCCAGCTCGATCCTTGATCGCCAGAACGTTTCGCGCGCCTTGGCTATCTCTGCATCCTCCACGGGGATCACTGCGACGTGGGCGAGGACGGCGCCGAGGGGGCTGTTGAGGTAGTCCGCCACCAGGGTGGCGAAAGCCAGCAGGTCCTCTCGTACGGAGCCGGTGTCCGGTACCGGAATGTGGCGGTCGCTCGCGGCGAGCAGGGCGTCGATGAGGAGGTTCTCGCGGGTGCGCCAACGGCGGTAGAGGGAGGTCTCGTTCACGCCGGCCCGCTTGGCGACGTCGGCGAAGCTGAACCGAGTCGTTCCGCCCTCGGTCAGCGCATCGAGGGTGGCGTCGAGCACCGCCTTGCGTACGCGGGCGGCCCGTCCGCCGGGCCTGCGCTGGATCTCGTCGTCACTCACATGTATCACCTCTCACACCCACCCTAACGCAAGAGTTCTTGCTTTTTTGGCGCGCGTGCACCACGGTGTTTGAAGCAAGTTTTCCTGCTTTTAGCGTAGCCCGGTGGTGACGTGAAAGGAGACCGACATGTCCTTCGTATGGCCCCAGGACCCGCGTGACCTGTTCGTCGAGCGCTACCCGCAGATGGTCGCCTTCGGACTGCCCGCCTCCGATGTCGACGCCGTCCGCGCCGCCATCACCGAGATGTGGCCCGATGCCCCGGGCGGCTGGGTTCGCGAGTGGTCGCAGCTCGCCGACCGATACGCCGCCGACGGTCGGCACGACCTGGCGGTGCTCGCCTACGGCTATGCCAAGTTCCCCACCCTGGCCAACGAGCCCAAGCGCATGGCCCTGGCCCGCCAGGCCGAGGAGTACCAGCTCGCCGCAGCCGGCTTCCCCGTCGACTTCTCACGCCGCATCCTGACGCTCCCGCACCAGGGCGGCTCGACCCAGGTCCCGGTGCACATCCTGGCCGCGCCGGACCTGCCCGCCGACGCTCCCGTCACCCTCGCCAGCGGCGGCGTGGACAGCTGGAAGATGGACCTGCACTCCCTGCTCGTCGGCCTCGCCCTGCAGACCCGCACCCGCATCATCGCCTTCGACCTGGCCGGTACCGGAGAGACCAGCCACATCCCCATGACCCACGACGGCGGCACCGAAATCATCGAGGGCCTCATCACCGAGGCCCGCAGGACGGGCAACGGGCAGGTCGTGCACTTCGGCCTGTCCATGGGCGGCTACTACTCCGCCCGCACCGGCCTCACCGGCGCCGTGGACGCCGCCATCAACATCGGCGGCCCCGTCGAAGCCGCCTTCGCCCCCGGACGCACCTTCGCCTTCGGCATGGAGGGCATCGTCGGCAACGCCCTCGGCTTCAACGAATCCCCCAGCCCTGAAGAGCAGTCCGCGGAATTCGCGAAGTTCAACCTGCGTCACCTGCTCGACCAGGACACCAACGCCCCCATGCTCGTGATCAACGGAGCCGACGACGTCCACGTGCCCCAGCACGACACCCTGGTCTTCCAGGGCCGCCGCGACACCCGCGTCGACCTCATCCCCGGCACCGGCCACTGCGCCATCACCAAACTGCCCGAGGTCATGCCGGTCATCAACGACTGGCTCAAGCGGACGCTCGGCATCTGACACGTCCCCAGCACCGACGGGCTGGTCGGGTGCCCGGCGTGCTCATACGCCGGGTGCCCGACCAGCCGGATCGCTCACCTCATGCCACGTCCTGAAGGCGGTGCCTCGGCTGCCCGCACTGTCGAGCCGTCGGGTCAAGGACCGTCCGCTGCTGCCCCGCGAGGCCGACGTCGAGCTGGTGCCGGTCATGTGGCGGCGGGTGATGCTGTTCAATGTCGAGCTGCCGTAGGGCGCGGTCGATCGCGATGCGTACGTGGTCTGCGTGCTGGAGCAGTCCCACCGCGCCCTGAACCGGCGGGACGTGTTCGCCGCCCCGCTCGCGATGGCCGCCCACGCCTTCCTCACCGTTGCCCGGGCCGGCGAACCCGACGCGAGGAAAGCAGAAACGGATCCTTTGAACTTGTCCCGCTCAGCGTCCCCGAGCTCAGACGCCTGATCACCCGCCACACCCACACCACCCGCCACGCCACCGATCAGGTCCTGCACTGGTCGAACTGGCGTCGACGCCAACAACACCAAGCCCGGATCAGCCACTGCAAGCAACGACGCCACAGCCCGTGAAGCTGCAACAACGCCACGCCCACCGCGATTGCAGTACTAACCGTCGATCCGCTCGGCCACGGCCATCAGATCAGGGTGCAACCGGGATCTGGCATCGAACAGTTCGATGCCCAGGAGCCGTCCTTGCGCGTCGTAGTCGAGTATCGCCGAGGTGTCCTCGTCGGAAGGCTCCTGCCGGACGGCTTCGCCCGGGCCGATCTTGTCGACGAGGTAGATGTACGCCATGTTTGCCGACGCGTCGTATTCGATCCGCATGTGCCGTCCCTCTGTGTCGTGGGTCGAACCGGGGCGCGGGGCGCCCGTCGGTGGGGATGAACCAGCCGTCGAGCGCTGGTCGGGGGTGTGCTGATTCCCGGGCTGCGCGGATGCGTTCGCGCGACCGGGCCGACATTACTCAGCCGGACCCCAGGGCGTCACGGACGATTGCGGCGGACGCTCGGGCGGCAGCGAGGACCGGAGCCGTGTCGTGGGCCGCGCGGGCGAGCATGAAGGCCCCTTCCAGCAGGGCGATCACCGAGCCCGCGGTCTCCCGGGCGGTGTCCGCCTCGATGCCCGCCCCGGCGTAGAAGCCGGCGAGGGCCTCGACCCACGAGGCGAAGACGTCCGCCGTCGCGCGACGCAGCGCCTCGTGCGTACTGGCGACCTCCAGGGCCACGGTGGCGATCGGGCACGGGTCGGCGAAGTCCAGCTCCCGCAGGGTTTCGGCCGCGCCCGTGAAGGCGGCGGCGGTGGCGGCTGCCGGATCCGCCTCGGAGGCGGCGAAAAGGCTGCCGATCAGCTCCAGATAGGCAGCCCCGGAGGTGCGGATCACCTCCTCGCCGAGCTGGCCCTTGCCGCCGGGGAAGAAGTGGTACGCCGAGCCGTACGGGGCCCCGGCCTCCGAGACGATCTGCTTCATGCCGGTCGCCGAGTAGCCCTGCCGCCGGAAGAGTTCGGTGGCGGCAGTGACAATCCGCTGCCTGGTGTCGCCAGTGATTCTCATGCCGGATAGTCTCTCACTAGATCGGTCTATCCAGTGGTGGATACGGGGAGGGCATGCGATGCCGGAGATCGAACTGAGCGCCGGAACCATCGAGTACACCGACACCGGGGGCGGCGTGGGCGAGACCGTGGTGCTCGTCCACGGGCTCGCTTTCGACGGATCGGTCTGGGACGCCCTCGTGGCGGATCTGCGCGAAGACTTCCGCGTAGTCGTCCCTGTCCTGCCGCTCGGCAGCCACCGCCGCCCGATGCGGCCGTCCGCGGACCTGTCGGCCCAGGGCGTGGCGGACCTGCTCGCCGAGTTCCTGGAGCGGCTGGACCTGCGTGAGGTGACGCTGGTGCAGAACGACGCGGGCACGGCCCAGCTCCTGCCCGGCGTACGCGACGAGCGCATCGCCCGACTGGTGCTCACTTCCTGCGAGGCGCTCGACAACTACCCACCGGGCATCCAGGGCCGCACCCTGCTGGCCGCGAGCCGAGTACCGGGTGGCCTGTTCCTGCTCCTCCAGTCCTTCCGGGTGCCCTTCCTGGCGTCGATGCGCAGCTCACTGGGTGGCATGACGGCGCATGGGATTCCGTACGAGCGGGTGCGTCGCTGGTACCGGCCGCTGCTGACCGACCGGGCGATCCGCCGAGACCTCGCGCGCTTTCTGCGCTCCACGCAGAAGGACACCTATCTTCGGGCCGCCGAACGGCTGCGGCACTTCGACCGGCCGGCGCTGGTGGCGTGGGGCGCGGAGGACCGGATGATGCCGCCCGAGACCGGCCGGAGCCTTGCCGAACTGTTGCCGCAGGGGCGCTACGTCGAGATCCCCGAGGCCGGAACGCTGGTCCCCTTGGACAACCCGGCGGCACTCGCCCACGAGCTGCGCCGGTTCATCGAGGGGAACGACTGAGAGCGGGAGGCCGAGGTGCTGCTGCCGGCGCGGCCACGGGGGTTCCCGTGAATCGTGACGGGTGCGATTTGTCGTACCGTCCGGTCCGGCGCTGATTCACTAGGCTGTACGGAGCAACACCGCGCGCGGGCACGCTTTCCCGCCGCCAGAGGGGAAAGCAGGCACGCGATGCGGAGCCCATCGCGTGCCAGGGCCACTGCTCCCGCTCCGTCGGCATCGCCCAGCCCCGAAAAGAGGAAGCACCATGTCCTTCGCTCCCCTCGGCCGGCACAACGGCGAGCACAGCGACTACTGCAACACCAGTCTGTGCTGCCGCTGTCAGCAGCGGAACTGGACGACTCAGCAGGGCAGCGAGCGGCTGTGCGGCCTGTGCGCGGCCTGCTGCCGCGAATGCGGCAGGGCGCCGGCACCGCACCTGGACGGGCTCAACGACGGGATCTGCGTGGACTGCCGAGGACTGTGCACCCGCTGCCACAAGCCGCTGCCCGACGGAGGAGTCTGCCACTGCCAGCAGTGGAAGCAGAGCCCGGGCGGCGACCCGATCCGCTTCATCATGCAGGGCTTTCCCCAACCACTGCTCCAGGCGCTCGGACACCGGGTCCCGCGCACCCTGCCCGACATCCTGTTCCGCGAGCTCGAGCACCGGACGGCTGCCCAGCTCCTCGACCGTATCGAAAGGCGCTGGAGCAACCGCTGGTCCCACGCGATCCACGAACGCGGCGAGGAGAACCGTCGCCGCTGGGCACCCCAGGAGATCGCTGAGGCCCTGGTGAGCCCCGGCACCTGCTCGAACCGGGCATGCGAGGACGGATACCTCCTCGCCGACGGCGCGCCCTGCCCGTACTGTCAGCACCCGGCCCACCGCTTCGTCCCCGCCACTGCCGACGCGATCTCCACCTCGGAACACGCACGGGCGACCGCCGCACAGATCCGGCAGGCGCTCATCAGCAACCGCTCCGCCGGGAAGAAACCCAACAGCGGAACGCGGCCGGGCGCGTGGCCGCCTCCTCCCGCCGGCTGAAACCGGGGATCAGCGGCCCGCGCCGACCGGTGGCCAGGCGGCTACTTCGCCGCTGCGGCGTTCTCCTGTGCGAGCCGTTCCATGCCGCTCTGCGTCTTGAGCGGCTTCTCCTTGATGAACAGCACCGCGATCAGCGCGAGAAACGCGAAGGGGGCTCCGATCAGGAAGACATCCGCGGTCGCGACGCCGTACGCCTGCTCGACCACCTGCCGAGCCGGTTCGGGAAGGGTGGACAGGTCGGGAACGCCATGGCCGGCGCCCCCGTTGTCCGCCGCCCCGCCGAAGCCCTTCGCCATCTCGCTCGCCACCCGGTGGCTCAGCACGGCGCCCAGCGCGCTCGTGCCGATCGCTCCACCGAGGCTGCGGAAGAACGACAGCACCGAGGTCGCCGCACCCAGCTCCGACGCGGGTACATCGTTCTGGGCCGCCAGCACCAGGTTCTGCATCAACATGCCGACGCCCACGCCGAGTACCACCATGTAGACGCTGAGCAGCCCGAACGAGGAGTCCGCACTGATCGTGGAGAGCAGGCCCATGCCCGCGGTCATGATGATGCCGCCCGCGATCAGGAAGCCCTTCCACTTGCCGCGGGCGGAGATGATCTGCCCGGCGACGGTCGTGGAGATCATCAGACCGAGGATCATCGGCAGGCTCATCAGGCCCGCGACGGTCGGCGTTTTGCCGAGCGAGATCTGGAAGTACTGGGAGAGGAACACCGTGCCGCCGAACATGGCCACGCCCACCAGCAGGCTCGCCACGGTCGTCAGCGTCACGGTGCGGTTGCGGAAGATGTCCAGGGGAATGATCGGCTCCTGGACCCTGGATTCGACCAGTACCGCGGCGACCAGCAGGACCACACCGGCGCTGACCAGGGCGGCGGTCTGCCACGAGGCCCAGTCGAATTGGTTGCCCGCGAGCGTCACCCACAGCAGCAGCGCGCTGACCCCGCTCATGATGAGGACGGCACCGAGATAGTCGATCTTCACCTCCCTGCGGACCGTGGGCAGCTTCAGGGTGAGCTGGAGCAGCACGATCGCGAGCAGCGCGAACGGCACACCGATGAAGAAGCACCAGCGCCACCCCAGCCAGGAGGTGTCCACGAGCACACCGCCGATGAGCGGTCCCGCGACGGTGCCGACGGCGAACACGGCGCCGAAGATGCCGGAGTAGCGGCCGAGTTCACGCGGCGGAATGATCGCCGCCATCACGACCTGGGCGAGCGCCGTGAGACCGCCCGCGCCGATGCCCTGCACCACACGGCTCACGATGAGCAGGCCGACGCTGTGCGAGAAGCCGGCGACGAGCGAGCCGACGATGAACATCGACAGAGACAGCTGGATGAGCAGCTTCTTGTCGTAGAGGTCGGACAGCTTGCCCCAGATCGGGACGGTCGCCGTCATCGCCAGAAGTTCGGCGGTGACCACCCAGGTGTACGAGGACTGGCTGCCATGCAGATCGGCGATGATCCTCGGAAGTGCGTTGGAGACCACGGTGGAGGCCAGGATGGCCACGAACATGCCGGCCATCAGGCCCGACATGGCCTGGAGTATATGACGACGCGTCATGGCCGGTGCGGCCCCCTCGGGCGCACCGGCGGTACCGGTTTCGGGTGTGACGGCAGCGGTCATCGGCTGGCGTTCCTCATTTTCTGGGTTCTCGGGTGACAGGCCCCGGGCGGGGCCTTCGGGCGTGCTTCAGTCGTTGAGGCCGGCAGCCAGAGAGGCGAACGCCTCGTGATAGATGCTCTGGAACGTGCGGGTACGGCCTGAGGCCACCCAGAGCTCGACGGCGGCGCGCACGGCGGCGATCGTCACGTGCGCGAGGAGCCGGGGGTAGAGATCGGACTCGGGGTCCTGGCCCAGACGTTCGGCCACGGCAGCGATCAGCGCGCGTTCGTCCGCGCCCTGGGCGGCCAGGAATTTGGACAGCAGCGCAGGGTTCTTCCTGAGCACGGCCATCTGGAGCTCCCAGCGCTCGTGGTCCTCCTCGATGTGGGCGAGTTCCTGGCCGATCGCCTCGCGCAGGGCATTGAGTGCCGTGAGCTCCCTCGGTGCGTCGAGCACCGCCCGACGGGCCCGCTCGGCGTTGTCCTGGTTGGGACGGGTGATCGCGTCCTCGAGGCACGGGAAGTAGTTGAAGAAGGTACGCACGGATACGCCGACCGCATCGGTGACCGCTTCCACGGTCACGTTCTCGATCCCGCGGTCTGCGGCCATGCGCAGCGCCACGTCCGCAAGGGCGTTGCGCGTCGCCCACTTCTTGCGCTCGCGCAGCCCGAGAGGGATGTCGTCGGCACTCATGAAGTGCATGCTATGCAAGTTTGCGTGATGTGCAAAATTCCCGGATGGCCCGGGACCGTCCCCCTGTGCGACCGCGGAGGACGGCCGACGGGGCCGGGAACGCGCAAGGGGCGGGTGGCGGGGACCGCCCCACTACCCGCCCGCCCCGGAACGCCGCTCAGGGAGTCTCGTGCGCCGATGCCGGGTACACCACCCCGTCCATGGAGAGGAGTTCGCCGATCCGCTCGGTGAGGTCCTGTGCGAGCAGCGGGCCGCCGTCCGCCGAGCGGATGCCCGGGGTCTCACCCGTCAGCACCCGCCCCACGCGGCCGCGCCCCGCGCTCAGCACCTCGCCCGTGACCGGCACCTCATCGGAGAGCAGCGCGGCCACTACCGGCGCGACCGCCTCGGGCGGCGCCTCCTCCCGCATCCGCTCCAGCACCTCGGGCGGTACGCCCTCGGCCGCCGCCGACATCCGCGACCAGGCCACCGGAGCCACGGCGTTGACCCGGATGCCGTGCGGGGCCCCCTCGGCGGCGAGCGTCCGCGTCAGCCCCACGATCCCGGCCTTGAGCAGAGAGTACGCGGCATTCCCCGCCATCCCGTACAGACCGGCCGCCGAGGTGACCAGGACGACCCGGCCCCGCCCGCGCTCCGTGAAACGGGGCCAGGCGGCCCGTACCAGTCGCCAGGCGCCGAGGGAGTGGATGGCCGTCATCCGCTCCAGCAGCCCCTCGTCGATCTCGGTGAACTCCAGCCCCGGCCGGTAGATCCCGGCGTTCGCCACGATCCCGTCGACCGAACCGAACTCGGCGCACGACAGGGCGATCAGGGACTGTGTTCCCTCGACGCTGCTCGCGTCCGCGGTACTGGCGACCGCCGTCCCGCCCGCCGCCCGGATCTCCTCGACGACCCGCGCTGCCGGGCCCGAATCCTGGCTCCCGGTGCCGTCCGTCGCCGTCCCCAGGTCATTGACGACGACACGGGCGCCACGCCCGGCGAGGTCGAGGGCATAGGCCCGGCCGAGCCCCCGGCCCGCGCCGGTGACGACGACGGCGCGTCCGTCCAGCCTCAGCGTGTCCCGCGTCATGCCGACACCTCCGTGCCCAGCGCGAAGCCCCGGTAGCCGGACCGCGCCACCTCCTCGCACCGCTCCCGATAGTGGCTGAGCCCACCCGCGTACGGCATGAACACCCGTGCCTTCCCTTCCACGTTGGCGCCCACGTACCAGGAATTGGCGCGCGGGTAGAGAGTCGTGTCGGCGACCTCGTTGACATGGGCGACCCAGGAGTCCTGTGCCTCGGGCCGCGCCTCGATCCGGTCCACCCCGTCCTCGCGCAGCCGGCGCAGGCAGTCCACGATCCAGTCGACGTGCTGCTCGACCGCCCGCACCATGTTGACCAGCACCGAGGGGCTGCCCGGCCCGGTGACCGTCAGCAGGTTGGGGAAGCCGGCCACCGCCACGCCCAGGTAGCTGCGCGGTCCGGAAGTCCACTGCTCCTTGAGGGCCCGGCCGCCCGTCCCGCGGATGTCGATGCGGGTGAGCGGTCCGGTCATGGCGTCGTAGCCGGTGGCCAGCACCAGCACATCGGCCGGGTAGGTGCCGGCTTCGGTGCGGATGCCGTCCTCGGTGATCTCCACGAGCGGTTCGTCCCGCAGGTCGACGAGGTCGACGTTCTCCCGGTTGTACGTGGAGAAGTAGCCGGTGTCGACGCAGATGCGTTTGGCGCCGATGGGGTAGTCCAGCGGGACGAGCTTCTGCGCCGTCGTCGGGTCGTCCACGGCGTCCCGGATCTTCTCGCGGACGAACTCGGCGAGGTGCTCGTTGGCCTTCCCGTCCGTCAGTACGTCGGTGAAGACCGACATGATCTCGGTCCCGCCGATGGCCCACTTGCGTTCGAAGGCGGCCCGGCGCTCCTCCTCGCCCACATCGAGGGCCGAGCGGCCGGTGGAGGCGATGTAGAAGCCGGAGAATCCGGTACGGGCGTACGTGCGCAGCTCCTCCAGTTCAGCCTTGGCCCGCCAGCTCTCCCGGCCCGACAGCGGACGGTTGCGGGCCGGCAGGCTGTAGTTGGGGGTGCGTTGAAAGACCGTCAAGTGCTCGGCCTGTGCGGCGAGTTCGGGCACTGCCTGGATGCCGGAGGAGCCGGTGCCGATGACGGCGACGCGTTTGCCGGCCAGGTCGACTCCCTCGTGCGGCCAGCGGCCGGTGTGGTGCACCTCGCCGCGGAAGGTGCCGAGGCCGGGCAGTTCGGGGACGCGCGATGCGGACAGGCAGCCCACGGCGGTGACGAGGAACCGCGCCCGGGCGCGGCGGCCGTCCTCGGTCGTCAGGAGCCATGCCCTGCTCTCCTCCTCCCAGGCGGCGGAGGCCACCCGCGTCTCGAAGGAGATCATCGGCCGCAGGTCGAAGCGGTCCGCGACGTGCCTGGCGTAACGCAGGATCTCGGGCTGGGTGGCGAAGCGCTCGGTCCAGTCCCACTCGGCGTGCAGCTCGGGGGAGAACGAGTAGCAGTAGTCCAGGCTCTCGACGTCGCAGCGGGCTCCGGGATAGCGGTTCCAGTACCACGTACCGCCGACGTCGTCGCCCGTCTCGAAGGCGTGGCAGCTGAACCCGTGGGCGCGCAGCTGGTGCAGGGCGTAGAGGCCGCCGAAACCGGCGCCGACGACGAGCGCGTCGTATTCCGGTACGGGGGTTGCTGAGTCGGTCATGTGCGGCTCCTTGCGGGGGAGAGGTTTCTTCGGACGCCGGGTTCTTCAGACGGCGAGGCCGCGGCGCAGCGCGTCCAGCGCGCCCTCGGTCATGCGGCGGGTCACGGCCGTGTCGGGCACGAAGCCCGCCGCGCCGTGGAAGGTGCCGGGGAAAAGGTGCAGTTCGGTCGGGACACCGGCCCGCACGAGGCGCTGGGCGTAGTCCAGGCCCTCGTCGCGCAGCGGGTCGAGGTCGCTGACGGCGACATACGCGGGCGGCAGCCCCGAAAGGTCCTCGGCGCGGGCGGGCGCGGCGTAGGCGGGCACCGGGGCGGCCGGGTCGCGGTCCGCCCCGAGGTAGGCCCGCCAGCTGTGCACGGCGTTGGGGCGGTTCCACACCGGCGTGTCGGTGAACTCCCGCATCGAGGGGGTCTCCAGGCGGTCGTCCAGCTCCGGGATGTCGAGCAGCTGGAAGCACAGCGCCGGTCCGCCGCGGTCCCTGGCCAGCAGGGCGAGGGCAGCGGCGAGGCCGCCCCCGGCGCTGACCCCGGCGACGGCGATCCGTGCCGGGTCCGCCCCCAGGTCGGCGGCGTTCGCCGCCAGCCACTCCAGGGCCGCGTAACAGTCGTCGGTGGCGGCCGGATAGGGGTGCTCCGGGGCCAGGCGGTAGCGCACGCTGACGACGACGGCGCCGAGTTCGGCCGCCCAGCGCGCCGCGAGGGCCCGGTCCCCGTCCCCCTCCTCCAGGATGAACCCGCCGCCGTGCACATAGAGCACGGCGGGCAGCGCGGTCCCGGCCCCCGCCGGGCGGAAGACCGCCACCGGCACCTCGGGGGCACCCGCGGTCCCCGGAACGCTGTGCTCGCTCAGCTCGACGCCCTCGGGGACGACGAAGGGCGGCGCGGCGGCGCCCATCGCCTCGACGGTGGCCCGCGCGGCGGCGGCGTCGCCGACATCGAGGGCGGGCAACAGGGCGAGCCACGGGGCGAGTTCGGGATCGACGGGCAGGGGAAGGGGCACAGGGGCCTCCGGCGGACGACACGGAGCGGCCCCGGACGGAGTGAGTACCGCCCGGGAGAACCGCTGCTGACGTCCCTCAGTCTGTGTCCGCGGCCCCGACCGGGTCATGAGCCGGTTGGCGCGCGATCCGCCCTCGTCCGCGCCGCTTGGCGCCTTGCGCCCGGCAGGCGGCGGAGACAAGGGGCGCGAGCGACTCGTCCGACGGCGTACTCCGTCCCCGCGCGTCCTTCGCCCTTTGCGCGTTCTCGTGCGCTGCCCGCGTCTGACGCCTCTGCGTGTCCTCGTGCGCCGCCCGCGTAGGCGGCTCTACGCGGGGTTGTCCCGCAGGCGGCGCAGGGCGAGGGCCAGCGCGAGCCGGAACCGGCCCACCGTCTCGCCCAGCTCGTAGCCGAGCGCCGCCTCCGCCCGCGCGACCCGTACCGCCACCGAGTTGTGGTGCAGGTGCAGTTCCCGCGCCGCCGCGCGCAGCGAACCCGCCTGGACCAGGACCTCCAGCGTGGTCAGCATCTCGGTACCGCCGCCCGGCTCCGCGGCGAGCGCGTCCAGTACGTCCAGGTCACCGATGCCGGCGATGGCAGGGCCGGACAGTTCCCGGGCGAGCACCTCGAAGGCGCCGAGCGAGGAGTGGTAGATGGCGGGCTCCTCCACGACCGGGGCCAGACCCACGTCCGAGCGTGAGGTCCCCGCGAACCGCAGCGCCCGCACCGCACCCTCCCAGGAGCGCGGCGCCTCGGTCGCGGTGGCCTCGGGACCGACCCCGATCCGGAAGCCCGCCGGGGCGAGCAGCCGCTCCGGCAGCGGGCCCGTCACGGCCACCGCGTGCACGGAGCCGAGCGCGGCCGTCCGGCGTCGGCCCGCCGAGGCGGGAGGGAGCCGTTCGAGGACCGGCGCCATCCCCTGCGGGCCGCGCCCGCCGTCGACGGCCAGGAGAGTGAGCGGGCCCGAAGGTGCGAACCCCAGCAGCCGCAGCGCACGCGCCCGCTCAGGCAGCGGGGCGGTGGAGCTGATGACGGTCTCCAGCAGCGCCGGATCGAGCGGCACCGCTTCGCTCCCGCGACGGCTCAGCACGGCGTCGCAGGCCAGCGCCAGCCGCTCCAGGAGCAGCTCGTCGAAGGGCTGCGGGGCACCCTCTCGTGCCAGCCAGGCGCACTTCCCGCCGCGCAGCTCCCGGAGGGTCGCGCCCGGCGGAGGCCCGCCCGGCCGCGTACTGCCGTTCGGCCCGGCCGTCAGACCGTCGGGACCGGGCCCGGCCAGACCGACCGGGCACTCGGCGACCCGGGCCGCCGTCCCCAGTACCCCGTCGAGGCCGAGCCGTTGCTCGACGAGGGTGTCGAAGAAGCCGATGAGCCGCATGGCGCTCTCCGCCCCGGCGTTGAGCCCGGCCAGCCGCAGCACGAGACCCCGCATGTGCCCACCCCGATCTCCCCGTCGCAGAGTGCTGTGATCTTGCTACGAGTGTCGTCCACTGCGGCGGGCTGGGGAAGAGGCGCGTCCGGCCCGGTGGCTCCGGGCGCTCGGGGGACGGGGCCCGAGGGCCCCTTGCCGGTGGTCTCGAAGCCCGCGACGAGCAGTGTCATCGCGACATTGACGAGTTCGCCCGGTCGACGGTGCCCGGCAGCAGCAGGTCACGGACCAGCTGAGACAGGACGTCGTCGTGGGACGCACGGGCCTTCTCCTGTACGAGGACGTCGAGGTAGTCGCCCAGTTCACGCAGAGCGATGCGTACGTCGGCGGGGTCCGCGTCGCCTGCCAGGGCGCGAGCGGCTGCCTGCTGGAAGAAGGCGTGGTCCGCGTAGGGCACACCGAGCAGCAGACAGATGACCCGTGCCGGAACGGGGCGGGCGACCAGCGCCACCAGGTCGGCGGGCGGTCCCGCGTCCAGCAGGTCGTCGAGTGCGGAGTCGATGACCTGCTGGATCCTGCCGGTACGAGTCCCCCTCGGACTCCACGGCAGTGGGGTCCCGGATACCCGGTCCGGCCCCCCGGGCCGTCAGCCGGCTGACGGCCCGGCGAGCCGGTCGTGGTACGGGAACAGCCAGGAGTGATGTCCGGGCCGGCCTTCGCCCTTCGCCACTGACCGACCGGCGAAAGCAGCAGCGTGGGCCGCGGTTGCTCAGACCTTGCGGCCGACCTGCAGGGTCTTCTCGAAGAGCGTGAACGACTTGGGCTCACCGCCCGGCTGCTGCTTGCCCGCCTTGTGGCCGACGAGCCGGTAGCCGTCGTTCACGTAGTAGGTGTTGAGGCGGGCATTCCCGGCCAGGCAGTCCAGACGGACGAACGCCCGCCCCACCGCGGCCACGCGCCGCTCCGCAGCCCGCAGCAGCAGCCGTCCCGTCCCCGGCCGGGCGCTGCTGTGGTCAACCATCAGCCGGTGCACGTAGCCGGCCACCGGCGGCTGCGGTCCCCAGGCGTCCTCGTCCGCCCACCACAGCTCCCAGGCCCCGGCCGCGCGGCCATCGGCCTCGGCGATCCAGACCTCGCCACTCGCCATGATCCGGCGGAAGTGGTCCTCGTCCAGCTCGCCGGGCCGCCACTGGCCGGTAATGCCCTGGTCGAGCATCCAGCGGGCCGCGTCGTCGCGCAGGCGAACGAGAACGGCGAGGTCGGTTTCGTCGGCGAGGCGGAAGCGCAGTTCGTTCACGTCGCGATCCTCGCACGGGCGCTCGATGCTGTACGTGCCGACCGAACGGGAACGTTTCCCGCCGTGGTGGCACCGACGCGAGAGGTCCACGAGATCGGTCAAGTGAGTGCTGGTTATCTGAGTGCTCGCGATAGTGCATCTCACCATGGGGCAGCATGTTGATGGCCTGCAGGGCACGATGCGATGCGGGCCATGTCACCTCGAAACGCACGCGAACTCCGCCGGATCGTCAGCCGGTTGACACCGTCTGGAACCAACCGCCATCGTCGTACGACCCGGGCGAAGGCCAATGAAGAAGCTCAGCTGAATTCGTGGACCAGCTGGATCTCACCGACGATATGGGCGTTGAATTCATCGAGTTCTTCGGCTGGAACCCACAGCTCAAGGATCGTCCGCCCGCCGGCCTGCTGGACGGGGTAGCGACGCAGAAACTCGGACTCGACCTCGAAACGCGTGACGAACCCGGCTCCGTCATGCTTCACGTTCCAGTCCCTCGCGATCCTGATTGCGTAGTCCTCGTTGAGGACCGGGTAGAAGATGGGCTGCTCGGGAAGACGAGGCGGCCACGCACGCCAGTTCAGTTCCCGGACCAGATCCAGCTCCTTGGGGCCGGTCGGGCGCCACAGGGTCGTCGTCGCTTGCTGGCTGATCATGAGAATCGCTCTCTGAACGTCGGAGGCCGCCGGAACGGCTGGTCGGGGACCGGACGATACCCGCACGGCAAGCCGGTCAGCCACGACGTTTCCGCACTTGGGCACGGGCACGAAGCCCGGGTGGGCAGTGCGTGCAGGCAGAGCAGAGGAATCGCCTTGCTCATCCTCCCGGAGAGTTACGGGCCCAGAGTGGCAGCGGCTGCTTCGGCTTCCGTTGGGCGGCTTGGGCTTGCCAGGGCTGGTTGAGGAAGCCGTCATTCGGCTGGGCGCTTTGATGTTCGGCCCCGAGGCACTTTACGGCCTGGACGGGTTCTCCCACCTTGAAGTGGTGTTCTTCTTCGACCAAGTCGACAGCCAGGAGATCGACTGCGGCACCCGTCCCGTCCCGTGCCTGGCCGGCAGGACGAACGCTGGTTGGCGTCTTCGCGCAACGCAGCCGTCGGCGACCCAACAGGCTCGGTGTTTCGATCTGTCGGCTCACGGCCGTGGATGGCCTGGACATTCGCGTCAGCGGACTGGACGTGGCGGCCGGTGCGGCGACGGGCCCCGCCGGAGACGAGACCGGGGTGCTCGCGCACATGCCGCCTCGGCCTCGTCGGGATGGAATGCGAGGCGGTGCCCCGAAGCCCTGGCGGGGTGGCGGCACCAGGCGTGTGACGTGTGGCGTGTGCCTGCCGAGTTCGACTTCGCGCTCCGGCAAATGGCGTAACCGTCGCTGGGCCGCGCTCGTGGTGATCAATAACCTGACGCCCGGCGCGTGACCTCGCGCCTGTCGGACAGAGAAGGCGAGCGACCCCCAGTGGAACTCCCGATGTTGCAGCGCATGGCTTGGATCACCGCGGCGGCCGCGGTGCTGACGATGCTCGGCGGCGCCCCGGCCGGTGCGGACGGCGAATGGCAGAAGGTCGGTGGTGACGTCCGTAGCGGAGTCAGCGGTCTCGCGTACGAAGGCCGTACCGCGGACGGAGAGGGGGTGCACGTGCTGGCCGTGCACGACAACAAGCAGTCTGGGCAGCGGCGCCTGTCGCGGATCACGCACTGGGAGGGCTCCGACGGCATCTCCCCGATCACCTGGGACGGGCCGGAACCCGTCGACCTGGAGGCCATCGAGGCCATCCCCGGCATGCCTGGGGAGTACCTGGCGCTCACCGGCCGCGGCATCGTCTACCGTCTGAAGGTCACCGGCTCCACGGCGGCGGTCGTCGACTACTCGCCGCTGCCGGGAATCGGCGAGGGCGACGACTTCGAGAGCTTCGCACTCGTCGCCCGGGACGGGAAGCTCGCCGCCCTGTGGGCGGACCGGGGAGCGGGCGCGGATCGTCCCGCCACGTTGTACGCGGCGGCGTTGTCGTTCGCTCCGTGGGGGCAGCCGCAGTTCGGCGCTGTGACGCGCCGGGCCTACCTGGCGGCGTACCCGACCGGTGAGGGCACGCGGCACATCTCCGACATCTCGGTGACCGGCTCCGGCCGGATCATCGTGAGTTCGGCAGCGGACGCCGGTGACGACGGCCCGTTCGACTCCGCGGTGAGCGACGCGGGCCGGGTGGCCGTGTCGGCCGCCGGCCGGGTACGGGTCACGCTCGCGGCGCACCCGACCGTGCTCGGGACGTTCCCGCGGTACAAGGTCGAGGCAGTGGAGTGTCTGCCCGGCTCCGCCGACGCCCTTCTGGGCACCGATGACGAGAACCTCGGCGGTTACGTGCGGACCATGCCGTTCTGCGGAGCCTGACCTCGTCGCCGTGCGCAGATCGACCCCTGAACACGCCGATGCCGTGGGCGGGTTCGGGGGCTCGCGTGATGTGATGCCGGTTTCCGGGATCCGGTTGGGGTTGTGGAGACCGGCGTTGTCGTTCGGGGCGGGCGCGGGCCGAGATCATCCGCGCCTACGAGCACGCCGTCGGAGCCCGGAAGAAAGAGGGCCCCGGACGGCGAACTGCGGCAGCATGCCCTCGCGCTGATGGGAGGGAAGCGGCCTGGCCGCTACACGGTGGGGGTTGTGCGGGCGTAGGTGAGGAAGGCTGCTCCGGACTTCAGGACGGTGTGGTCGGTGAGTTCCCAACTGCGCGGATCGAATGCTGCCTTGTGGGAGAAGAGCGGTATACCCGTGCCGATGGTCATCGGGCTCAGCTTGATGATCAGCCCGTCGATCTCGGAGTACAGCGCACCGGCCAGTTCGGCACCGCCTACCAACCAGATGTCCTTGCCGCCCTGCTGCTTCAACTGCCGGATCGTCGCTGCCGGATCGTCGGCAACCAGTTCCACGGCCGGGTCCGGGCTCTCGCTCATCGTCCGCGAGAACACCAGATGGCGCAGATGTGGGTAGGCGTCGGTCACTCCGGCCCGGAGACCGATCTCGTAGGAGCGCCGCCCTTCGACGATGGTGTCAAAGTGTGTGCCGTCGGCCGTGACGGACAGTGCGGCACGGGCCGGGCCGGGCAGGGTTTCCGGGTACTCGGTGATGAGGTGCTGAATGTAGTCCTCGGGGATCGGCCAGAAGCCGTCCGGACCGGTGGGGTCGGAACCGTCCGGTCCCGCGATGAAACCGTCGAGAGTGGACGCGATGTAGTACACGAGCTTGCGCACGGACGACCTTCCGTTGATCGATTGACAGTGGCTGGCTGGCTGGCTGGCGGCGCGGTGCGAAACGAACGCAAGCCGTACAGCTCAGCCCATGGAGCCTCCATGATCACTGCGCGCCTGTCCTGGAGCAAGGACTGCTAGAACTCAAGCCCACTCCTAGGGGAACCCTGTAGGGCCGGCCCTACATCGGGCGGGCAGGTGGCCCCATGTCCCTGTGGAACTGTCAGCGGGCAGGATCCATACATGACTTCACAGCGCTTCCATATCCGGTTGCTGGTCGGTGCGGCCGTCCTCGGCAGCGGGGCGGTTCTGACCGCGCCGGTCTCGGCCTCGGCCGTCGACAGCCAGACCCGACCGGCTCCGACCTCGCAGGCCTCGATCGCCGACACCCCTGCCCGGCAGGCACAGGGCGGAGCCGTTGTCTCCTCGCGCCAGGTCGCCGATCTGACGGCACAACAGATCGCCTCGGAACTGCAAGGAAAGATCGACTCCTCCCAGGTCCGTTACGGAGTGACGGCATACCAGGTCGTCTATCGCACCACGAACAGCGCGGGTGATCCCACCATCGCGAGCCAGCTCATCGTGTTACCCAAGACCGCCGGCCGGCGTCTGTCGACCGTCTCCTGGCTGCACGGCACCATCGCCTACCGCAAGGACGTCGCCTCGGAGGATCCTGCCTCCGGCGACCGACTCGCCGCGTACTTGTTCGCATCGACCGGACGCGCGGTCTCGGCCCCCGACTACGTGGGCCTCGGCGCGGGCGAGGGCTTCCATCCCTACGGCGACCCACGGGCCACCGTCGCCGCCGCCGTCGACGCGCTGCGCGCGGCCCGTACCTTCGCCCACCGAGACGGCCGGGAGCTCGAGCGTACGGTCCAGGTCAGCGGGTTCTCGCAGGGAGGGCCTGCGGCCATGCTGGTCGGCCGGGCCCTCCAGAAGGAGGGCGCCGACCGGTACTTCCGGCTCGGAGCGCTCGCCCCGGTCGCCGGCCCGTTCCATCTGTCCGCGTTCGAGGCGGACGCGGCGGACGACAAGATCGACAAGTCCGGGCTCTATCTCGCCTACTTCGCCACCGCCTGGAACAAGACCTACGGCCTCTACGGCTCGCCGAGCGAAGCCTTCCGCGCGCCTTACGACCAGATCGTGGAGGAGCTGTTCGACGGTGATCACACGACCGAGCAGATCGCCGGTGCGCTGTCGCCCGCTTCCAAGGACCTGTTCACCGAGGACTTCCTCGACAAGATCCGTACGCCAAGCGGTGTCCTCAAGCGCCGACTGCACGCGCTGGACACCACGTGCGACTGGAAGCCGAACGTTCCCGTGAGTCTCTTCCACGCCCGCGGCGACAAGGACGTCGATGACTCCCACTCCGAATACTGCGCGCAACAGCTGACGGACAACGGCGCCGACCACCGGCTCACCGATGTCGGCGACTACGACCACAACAACTCGGTGAGGCGGGCCCTTCCGCGCATCGTCCGCTTCTTCGACGAGGCCACTGACGCCGATTGACAAGCCCTCAAGGTGAGGATGCGATGACGCCTTGATCCTTCCGACTCCTTACCTGTTCAATCGATAGATGACCGAGACCGATGCCGACCTGAGTGCCTGGGCCGCGCTGCCCGAGGGCTTTCGTCCCTGCGAGCGCATCTCCCATGCGTGGTTGCGCGGCCTGGGCTCCAACCGGGCCGCGTCGGCGGAGGTGCTGATCAGCCTCTTCGACGCGAGGACGAAGCCCTTCGTGCACTTCCTGTACCGCGATGACCTTCCGGCCGGTGTCCTGGACGCGGCGGTCGTCCACCCCGCGAGAGCAGTCCGCGGCATTGCAGCGGAATCAGGAAGACTCTCGCCCATGCAGTGGAGCCGGCTCCTCTCCGCCACCCCGGATTCGCCGTTCCGCAAGGCTCTGGCGGAGCTGGCAGCGGAGCAGGCCGCTTATCAGGAGACCGGGGCACGAGTCGGTATCGAGCGGGCGCCGGACTCCGAGTCCCGACCGCCTTCGAGCCCGGCCGAGATCGCGGCGATGGCGGCCACCGTTCCTGATATCACCGCCGATGACCGTACGTACGCGGTGTGGTGGATTGCCGCCCTCCATGCAGACACTGACGCGATGCGCCGGCTCGCCGTGTCGCCGAACCTTCGGATCCGACGCAGTGTGGCCCGCGCTCCGCACCTTCCGCCGGACGTCGTGGAGCTCCTTGCCCGCGACGAGGACCGCATCGTGCGCCTCTTCCTCACCGAGTCCTGTGAGGACGCCCCGGCGAGCCTGCTCCTGGAAGTGTGGAGCTGGTGGTCCGGCAGCTTCTCGTTTCCGGGGCGTCCTCGCAACCACCCGAACTTTCCCCGTCATGACCTCCTCCGCTTCGCCGATGACCCAGAGCCCCGTATTCGCCTTCTGGCGCTCGACGACCCCGCATCGTGCCCCGCCCTCGTCGAACGGTTCAGCCGCGACCCCGACGCCGAAGTGCGCAGCAGCGCCGCCGGTGACCTGCGCCTTTCCCCCGAATCCGCTGCCAGACTGGCGGGCGATGCCGACCACCGCGTCCAGCGCTCGGCCTGGCAGAACCCGGCCCTGCCGCCGGAAGTCCTGATCTCCTTGCTCCTCGATGAGCACAGCGCCGAGGACGCCGCCCACAACCCATCGATTCCGGCGGCAGCCATGCACCGCATGATCGCCCTGGCCGCTGCGAACGCAGCGGCGCCTTCGACCTACGGCGGGCAGTGACGTGCTGCCCCATGTCTACCGGGTCACCAAGTACGACACCGCCGATCGTGATCAGCACGGCCGCTACATCGGTGCCGAGTCCGAGATCAGCGACCACGGACCGGTCGAGGCCGCCTACCTGATGGCCGTCGCCGCCTTCGCCGAGGACATGGGCATCGATCAACTGGCCATCCGTGAGCCGGAGATCAGCGGCTTCGTCCATTTCGGTGTGGAACCGGCAGTCGACGGCCACGGTCTGGCCGGCCTCTTCCCGCACGACCTCGCCGGTTTTCACGATGGTGCGCCGGTGCCGGTCGTGGTCGGTCTGGAACTCGTCCGGGCGATGCTCCGGGACAACGGCGCATGGTGCCGCCTGGAGGTTGAGGGGGCATTCACGGTGCACGTCGGCTGGGACCAGTACCTCTACGTCGGCAGCAGCCGGCCCTGCGAAGCGGCGCTGGCCCGAACCCGCTCGCTCGGACTGTTCGCGGAACGCCTGGACGCGTCGCCGTACGACTTCGCCCCCGACCAACTGCACGTACAGCGCCCGGCCGACGCCGACTTCTGGGCCCGCCTGAACTGGACGGTCAGTACCCGCCGCGCGACTTTCCTGGAGGAGACCTACGTCGGGAACGCGTCTCGCTGGCACCGTCTCACACGTGACAACATCGCGGCCGTGCGTGCCCGACTGGCTCCTCGTGCCCAGCTGGCAGTCTGGCCGGACCTGCTCACCGAGGTCGACGCGGTCGTGGCAGCTCTGCCCGACGAGGGCACGGTGGAAATCCTCTGGGAGGACGCGAACGGCCGCATCACCAACACGATTGCCGACGAGACCCAGTTCGAAGCACTGATCCCTCGTATCACCGATGCGTGTGCTGCTGCCGTCGTACCCCTGGACGCTGATGAGTGTCACCCGCTGTTCACGGCGGTTCTGCCCGACAACGACGGCATTCTCCGAGCGCGCTGGCAGACCGAGCCGACGCCCAGCGACCGGGACTGGGCCTTCCTGAAGACCCTGCGGCGCGGTCAGGTCGTCACCGGCACCGTGACGGCAATCGCCGATTTCGGAGTCACGTTCGTGGACATCGGCGGCTTCACCGCGATGATCAACATTCCGGAGTTGTCCTGGCGCCCCTTCGACCATCCCTCCGACGTCGTCAGCGTCGGCCAGGAGATCACGGCCGAAGTCCTCGACGTCGACATGGGCCGGGAACGGGTTCCGCTGTCGCTCAAAGCAGTGCAGGAGGACCCGTGGCCGCAGCTGGCGCAGCGGGTCGGGGAAATGGTCACCGGGCCGGTCACGAAGATTGTGCCGTTCGGGGTCTTCGTCCGTATCGAAGACCGGGAGGACGGCTTCGAGGGGCTGGTGCACATCGGAGAGCCGGCTGAAACGCCTGTCGAGCGGCCCGAGGACGTCGTGTGCGTGGGCGACATCCTCACCGTGAAGATCGTTGATGTCGATCTCACGCGCTGCCGCATCGCCCTTTCGCGTGCTCAGGCCGGTGATGACAGTGATGGCGGCGCTGCCGGTGCTGCCGGTTCGTGACGAGCTCGGCGGCGGCCCAGGACTCATTGTGACGGGCCGGGCCGGGGCACCGGACGGGAGCGATGGTGGAAATCTGTACCGCCCACCGCCGTGATGTTCGGCGCCCTGATCGGCCCGACCAGCGGGTTTGCCACAACCGTGACCGGCGCCCCGATCCAGACGGAGACCGACGCCCGACAACTCGGCCGGGTTGCCTCGGTAGGCCCACCACCGGGGGAGCGGCCGTCGGTCCACTTGCAGCCTGACGTTCACGCACTCCCCACAGCGGTTCCGCGTCTTCGAGGGCTACACCGACGGCAGAAGCGCCAGCGCCTTCTTCGCGTTGTGCTCGGCGACCCCCTGCATGAACGCCCGGTCGGGAAAGTCACCGTCGAGGAGGCGCAGCGGACCGGCTACCAGCGACAGCCGCATTGCGAGCATGTAGAGGTCGAGCCGTTGCGGATCGAGACCGGGACGGGCCAGTGTCGTGTACCGCTCGTGGAAGCGGATTTGGAGGAAGACATGCTCCCACTCGATGTCGAAGTACATCAGGTCCTCGATGTCGATCAGGACCGGGTGCCCGTCGGCATCGACCAGGACGTGGTCGGGTCCGAGTTCTCCGTGGATGAGGCCGTATTCCGTGCGAGGGCTCACCCGGTCGGCCAGCTCCTGCAGGCGGTCGTGCAATGCGGTGTCAGCCGTCGCGATGCTGTCGTCGCGCCCCGCCGCCTCCTTGAGGTCCCGCAGGGCGCGGTCGAGGACCCGTCGCTCGCACGAGAGCTCGGACACGCCGGCGCCCTGCTCCAGCAGGTCCACCCTGCCGTAGTGCTGGGCCCGGTCGCGGTGCATTACGCCGAGCATCTCGGCGAGGTCGACCAGGGCTCCCGCGGCGCGATCGGGATCACTCTCGAAGAGGGCTTCGAGCGTGCCGCCGGAGATGTCCTCGACCACGGCGAAGTCTGCCGGACAACGGCGTCGGCTGTCATCCGCCAGGAGTACCCGTGGAACCCGCACTCCGAGGCTGCACAGGGCCCGTTGTGCGGTCAGGAACGGGACCACTCCTGAGGCGGGCGCGAGCGGGTCGGCCGGATCGGTCTCTTGCGTGCTCGGCCAGTAGTTCTCGGCCTCGGCCCAGCTGTAGACGATCACACTCTCTGGGCGGGGACCGTCGAGGCGGACCCGGTACACACCCTTCTTGCTCCCCCCGCGCAACCGGTCCACCGCGACAACGCGGCGTCCTGCTCCCAGCGCATCACGCACAAGTTCCGACAGGCCTTCGACGTCCGCGAATTGCCGCATCCGCAGAACCTATAGGAGACGGCGCCGCGCGTACCACTGGATACTTCCGCCGTCTACCGACGAACGGCACCGCCCACGTGCACGGCACGCTGCTGACGGGGGAGCCACTCAGTCCTTGATCAGCAGGTCGTAGGGCTCGTCCTCCGCCGTGAAGATCAGGATGAAGTCCTTACCCGTCCTGGTGGCGACCCCGTGCAGGCGAGCCAGGACTTCGGTTTCAGCGGGAAGGCCGAGGCCGAGAACCTTGGCCGCACGGTCCCGTCGGACTGTCAGGTCGGCTCAGCGGACTCGGTCATAGACGAGAGCCAACGTGCCGTGCTCGCCCGCGGCCTGGCTGACCAGCGCCCACCGCCCCGTGGGCAGGCCGTCGTCGAACAGGCGCGGCCCGCCGCCGAGGAAGACCGGAAAGATCGTGAGCGCCAGCCGGTCGACCTTGTCGGCCGTCAGCAGCGCCTTGATGACGCTCGCGCTGTTGAGTACGAGGATGTCGCCGCCCTCGGTGGCCTTGAGGTCCGTGACCACCTCTGCGGCCGGCTTGTCGACGATCGTCGTCCGCTCCCACGGCGCCTGGCCGAGAGTGGAGGAGAGCACCACCTTGTCGGTGTCGAGGAGCCACTTCGCGAAGCCCTCGTCGCGCGGGTCGGCACCTTCCAGGCCGATGACGGTCGGCCAGAAACCGAGGAACCCCTCGGCGTTGACCCGCCCGAGCAGAGCCGTCGTCGCCTGCTCCCGCAGGCTGGTCATGTGGTCGCGGGCGACATCGGTGTGGGCGTACGGCATCACCCAGCCATTGTCCTCGGGGTCGCGCGGCCCGGCGTAGTGGCCGTCGAGGGAGAGGCTCATGTTGATGACGACCCTGCGGCCGGAGGACTGCTCTGTCACTTCGTGCTCCCTGTGTCGGTGTCGTGGGTGTCGTACGAGTCCGGGGCGAGGACCGCCGCGAGTTTGTCCAGGCTCTGGCCGAAGCCGATCTCGATGCCTGCGATGAAGTCCGCGGAGTCGACGGTGCTGTCGGTGATCCGCCAATGGACGTCGAGGTCCGTGCCGGTGTCGGTGGGCCGGAGACCGAGGTCGACATGGGCGGTGAAGGCGAGACTGCCATCGGGAAGCAGCGGGGAGAGCCGGTAGGCGAGGCACTCACCGGGGCGTACGTCCTCGACGACTCCCTCGGCGCGCCCGGCGACCGGGTCGCAGCCGTCGGCGTCCTCGGCATCGCGGTACTCCTGGACGATCCGCCCACCCGGTCGCGCCTCGAAGACGAGCTCGGAGACGCGGAGGTCGTCAGGCGTCCACCATCGAGCGAGAAGCGAGGGCTCGGTCAGGTGGTGCCAGACAAGCTCGGGGCGTCCCGCCAGCGACCGGAGGAACCTGAACGAACGACCGTCGGCCCACCCCGACTCCTGCGCGGCGAGCCGCTCTGCGCGGAGGCTGAGCCCGTAGCGGTCGTAGGTCGCGCGCGGACCACCGGCCTCGTCCGCGGTGTCGGCGAGCCGGCTGAGCTCAGCCGCCAGATCCCGCAGGGCAGCGGTCCGGAGTGCGTAGATGCGGCGCTGGCCGGTGCGCTGCGAGGTGACGACACCGGCACGCTCAAGGGTCTGCAGGTGCTTGGTCGTCTGCGGCTGGCGCGCCTCGGCGAGTTGGGCGAGGACTCCGACCGAGCGGGGTCGATCGGCCAGCAGGCTCACGAGTCGCCAGCGGGCCGGGTCGGCCAGTGCGGTGAGGAGTTCGTCCATGCGGACAAGTATTCCCCGTCAAGAATATTCGCGTCAAGGAATAATTGAACTCACCAGTCGACGTGTTCGTCGATCCATGCGGCCAAGGCGTCTTCGTCGTCCCGGTCTACGGGTACAGCTCGCCGAAGAACGGGAAGTGCCGGACGTCCGACTCTCCGAACGGGCTGCCGCCGTCGCTGCACAGCACGTGTTCGTGCCCGGTGCGGAAGGAGTCACAGACCAGTTCGTGTTCCCAGTCCCATCCGCGTTGCTGTAGCTCCGCGTCGAGGGCGTCGAAGTCGTCGGGTATGTGCGGCGCGGTGGGCAGGGCGACGAGCTCGGTGACGGCATGAGGGGTCAACGGCCGGTGGGCGAGGGCAGGTACGGGTGTCGGCATGTGGACCACTCTGGAAGCGGCCGACGCTGCCGAAACCGGGGTCCCTGCTCAACCTCTGTGGAGCGCGGCCGCAAAGCAGTCCACCGCGGCGTGTCGGGCGATATGCCTGGCTGAATCCCTTGGGCCTGCTGCGGTGTGCCTGGGTTCATCGTGAAGGAGTGCGGATGGGCCCGCGCGGCGATCTCCGGGACCACCCCGCTGAACCGGGGCATGCTCGTCCATACTCGATGCCACCGCATGCCCGAGGATCCGCCCGCACCAGCCGACCGCCGGCCAGCCCGGGGCCGGTGCCCGGGACGGTGGACGGCATCGCCGACCCGCTCTCGGTCCTCGGCGCCTCGACGATGTGCCCCAGCCGTCCCGGCAGAGTCGACCTGCCTTCATATGTCGCGTCCCGGTGAGCTGAACCCCGAGCGCGTACAGGGGCGCCCCGTCGGCGGCACCTTGCAGGCATTCGCCGCCCGGGCGACGGTGATCACCGGCTCGCGCGCGCCGACTCTCCATCCCTCCATACGCATACGAACTCTGGTGCTGCTCCACGCAGTCCGTGAAGGAAGGTTGATCGAGCAGTTGGTCGACTACTGTGCTGGAACATGAACATGAACGTGGACGGATGGTTGGCAGACACCCGGAGCTCCTACGACACGGTCGCGGTCAGCTATGCCGACCAACTGCGCGAGGCCCTGGCAGGGGAGCCGTACCTTCGCGCGGCACTGGCGGTGTTCGCCGACATGGTTCACGCAGCCGGCGGCGGGCCAGTGGCGGATGTGGGTTGCGGACCAGGGCACGTCACCGCCCATCTGCAGGAGTCGGGCGTCGATGCATTCGGTATCGACCTGTCTCCCGTGATGATCGACGTGGCTCGGCGTGACCATCCCGACCTGCGGTTCGAGGTGGGATCGATGACGGATCTCAACCTCGCCGACGCGTCGGTCACCGCCCTGCTCGCCTTCTGGTCGTTGATCCACGTTCCTGACGACGAGATCCCTACGGTCCTCGGGCATTTCCGGCGGGTGTTGCGCCCCGGCGGACCGCTGCTGCTCGGCTTTCACATCGGCGACGAGTCGAAACTGAAGACGCAGGGCTATGGCGGCCACCCGATGAAGGTCTATGTCCACCGCCGCCGGCCCGCCCAAATGGAAGCCTGGCTGTGCGACGCCGGATTCACTGTCGAGGCCCAATTGCTCCTGGACCTCGACGAGCGCCTTGCAGGAGCAGTCCTTTTTGCGCGCCGCCAGCTCTAGTTCCGTAGTTCCGTCGGCAACCCGGTTGCTCCAGGACCCGCAAGCCCGCCGTGGGCGTCACCTGCGGCGGGCCGAGATCCGAAGCGGGCCGATGCGCCTTGTCTGTGCCGGGAAGACGGTTCCTTCACGAGGTGGTGAGGGACCCCTTCTCCGGCAGGTCGTCGAAACCGAGGCAGCGCAGGCCCAGTTCGGTGGCCTGACCGAGCAGCCACTCGATCCGGTCCGGGGTGATGTAGTTGTGGCTGTGGGTGTCGGCGATCGCATGCGCGATGGGTGCGAACGCCTCGCCGCGTTCCGCCCGCCGTGCAGCACGTACTGCCGGAGATGCGCGCCCGGGGCGATGGCACGCTGCTGCTGACCACGGGCTTTTCCTCGACGATCCCGGCCCCCTGCCTGGCCAACGCCGGCATGGCCATGGCCGGGCTGCGGAACTGGGCACGCGCTCTGCACACCGAACTTGGGCCGGAAGGGGTCTACGTCGGCACGGTGACCATCGCCTCCGGCATTGTCCCCGGTGGCGGTGAGGCCGACCCCGACGCCATCGGGGCCCGGTACTACACCATGTATCAGCAGCGGGACCGTGCCGAGGAAATCATCGGCGACCCGGACGCCTTCGAAGCCCTGGTCGACCAGCGATTCCGCGTGGCACCGGACATTGCGGGCTCTGCCGACGCGACCCCGTAGCGACGTCGCCTTCCGGCAGCCCGCGGCGACGGCGCAGAAACCGCCCGGGCTCCTGCGCCGTCTACGGTCACCTCCAATGACCCGGTTGCTCGGCCTGCTCGTCGCTTCGCGGCAGACGGCTCAGAGCAAGCCCCAGAAGAATCACCGTGTACGCACACAGCACACCGACCCCGGCCCACCACGGAAGCGGGAAGTATCCGGCGGAGGGCGCGTAGTGGGCGACGATCTGCGGGTATTCGACGAGGGTCTGCTGGGCGGCGAACCCGGCGGCCGGAGTGACCCGCAACAGCCACTGCGAAAGGCCGTCGGTCAGCAGCGGGACGGAGGTCACAACGTACGGGACGGCGATCGCCAGGACGGCGACGAGAATCGCGAGCCAGGCGCGCCGAATCAGGGCGCCGAGCGCGAGCGCGAGCACCGCGGCGAGGGCGAGCACGGCGGCCGTACCGATGACGACCCGCACTCCGGTGAGCGCGGACACCCCGATGACGGTGGCCCCGTTCTCCATCAGGATCGCCCTGCCGACCGGGACCACGATGCCCACGGCGAGGAGACCGGTCACGAACGTGACGGCTCCGACGACGACCGCCTTCGCCGCGAGCGCCCGACGGGTGACCGGCGCGCCGCGCGCGGACTCGCGGCGGTACTCGGAGGTGACGAACCGCACGGCGACCACGAGCACGATGAGCAGCCCGAGGGCCAGGCCGCCGAGGGAGCGCTCCACCGGGCGGCCGCCGTCCTCGGTACCTCCCGGCCCGATGTCGCCGATGCCGGTGACGGTGATCGTGCCGTTCTTCTCCACCGCCCCGGATGCCTTGTGGTACTTCTCCCAGTCGGTCCGGTTCATCTCGCCGACGGCGTCGCCGCTCCAACCCCCGGCAGAGGCCGCGCCGTTGAGAACGACGTTGTCGAAGACACCGCCGGCCTGGGTGAAGCGCACCTCTTCCGTCGCACCGCCGAGGCCCATGGGCCGCAGTGTCAGGTCGCCGGGAGAGGCGGCGAACAGGCCGACCTGCACGGTCCTGGGCAGCCCGGCCGGCTGCGCCGTGCCGACCTTCGCCCACCTCTCGCCGTCGGCGGACTCGTAGCCGGTGATGATGCCGCCCGACCGCGTCAGCCGCAGCCAGCGCGGCGACTCGGCCGAGACTCCACCGTCGCTGCCTGCGGTGTCATGACGGTAGTCGTACTGCATCCGCACGCCATGGCTGCCGGTGAGCATCAACGCCGCGTAGGAGGATCCCTGGCGGATACCGTCCTTGATGATGATCCCGGCCTTCGCCCACGGCACCAGGCCCGGGACGATCCGGTCATGGTCTGGCGGGGGATAGGTGATCGTGCCCGTCATGGACGTCATGCGGACCGTGATGCTGCCGTTCTCGCCCAGGCCGCGATGCAGGAAGTAGAACTGGTCGTTGACGAGGGAGCCGTCCGGCCCGGTCGGTTCGGCCGGGCACGGGCCGTCGCAGGACGTGTGGTTGCCGAACGCAGGGAGCAGACCGAGGGCGACGACGACCAGAGCCGCAACCGCCATCGCGATCAGCCGACCCGGACGCCGGAACCTGGTCCACTCCTGCCGGAGTAGTTCGTTGGTCGTGAGCATGGTCCCGGTTCTACGGATCGGGCCATAACGTGGTCCGAACCGTCTCTGTCATGTCGCTGTTAGGTGCGGTGGGGCAACCTGGGTCCGTGTCCGGCCGGAACCGAGGAGGATGAGGAGCATGGGCAAGCTACGGAGCGGGACCGTCGGGCGGCGATTCACGATCCTGTACGCGGCGGGGTTCCTCGCGTCCGGAATCGTGCTGCTCGCCCTGACCTACCTGATGTCGGGTGGCCGGGTGACCAGCGTCGCTCCTGAACAGCCCCCGACCGGCGGCCAGTTCGACCTCGCCGCCGCCGAGCAGCAGATCCGGGATCTTGAGAGGCAGCTCTCGGACGTACATGCGCAGCAGAGCCACCAACTGCTGGTCGGCTCGCTGATCGCACTGGTGGTGATGGCGGGCGTCTCACTCCTGCTCGGCCGCATCCTCGCCGGCCGAGTCCTGCGCCCGCTGCGGCTGATCACCGCGGCGACACGGCGGATCTCCGCGGAGAACCTGCATCAGCGGCTCGCCGTGGCCGGACCCGTCGACGAGGTCAAGGAGCTCGCCGACACGGTCGACGGTCTGCTGGAACGCCTCGAAGCCTCATTCGTCGCGCAGCGCCGGTTCGTCGGCAACGCCTCGCACGAGCTGCGTACGCCGCTGGCGACGATGCGGGCGTCGCTGGATGTTGCCGTCGCCAAACCGGAGCCAGCCGCGCAGACCGTCGCGCTCGCAGGCCGGCTGCGGACCGAGCTCGACCGGGTGAATCACCTGCTGGACGGCTTCCTCGTCCTTGCCCGGGCCCAACACGGCACCCTCGCCGACCGGACCCTCGTGTCGCTGGGCGAGCTGGCGCGGGAGGCGTTGACCGCCCGGGCCGCCGACATTGCCGCGAAGACGCTGACCGTGGACGACGAGGTGCGGCCGGACGCCTGGACGCCGGGCAGCCCAGCGCTGCTGTCCCGGATGGTGGAGAACATGGTCGACAACGCGATCGTGCACAACCAGGAGAGCGGCTGGATCCGGATCTCCACCGAACACGACGACACCGAGGCACGCCTTGTCGTCGAGACCGGCGGGCGCGTCCTCGACCAGGCCCAGGTGGACCGGCTGACGCAGCCGTTCGAGCGGCTCGGCGCCGACCGGACCGGGTCGGAGGGGAGCTCTGGCCTGGGACTGTCGATCGTCGCAGCGATCGTCGCGGCGCACGGCGGTCGCCTCGCCCTCCTGGCCCGGCCGGAGGGCGGCCTGTGCGTCGGGGCGGCACTGCCGTCGGCGGGCGGTTCCGGAAGGGCGACACGGTGAGGGTTCTGGTCGTGGAGGACGCGCGGTCGCTCGCCGAGGTCGTCGCCGAGGGACTGCGGGATCAGGGGATGGCCGTCGACATCGCGCACGACGGTCTGGCCGCCGCCGCCAAGCTCGACCTGAACACGTACGACGTGGTGCTCCTCGACCGCGACCTGCCCGGCATCCACGGCGACACGCTCTGCCAGATGATCACCGAGCGGGACGATCGCGCGATGGTGCTGATGCTCACTGCTGCCGGAGCGCCCGGCGACCGGGTCAGCGGTCTCACCCTCGGCGCCGACGACTACCTCGCCAAGCCCTTCCACTTCCCGGAGCTGATCCTGCGCATCCGGTCCCTGGCCCGCCGCAGGCCGGACGCCCGGGCCCGCACACTGCGCACCGCCGGCCTCGAACTCGACCCGGTACGCCGAACCGCCCTCCGCGACGGCCGTCCGCTGGAGCTGTCCGTCAAGGAGTTCGCCGTCCTGGAGGCGCTGCTGCGTGCCGCCCCGGGCTTCCTGAGCACCGAGAACCTCCTGGAACAGGTGTGGGACGAGAACGCAGACCCGTTCACCAACACGGTGACCGTCACCATCGGCCGGTTGCGCCGCAAGCTGGGCACCCCGCCGGTCATCACGACGACGCCCGGGGTGGGCTATCGCGTCGCCGATACTCCGACCGCCTGACACAATTTCCGTAGAACTGCAGGAAACCACCGTTGTAGATGTCCGCTTCCAGTCGCGACGCTCGCGGATCGTCTCCTTCTTCGACCGCCTTCCCGGCCACGTCCCACCGCCGCGCGGGCACAGAGCGGGGGAACTGCCGCCGTGGCGACGGCGTCCTGCTGCCAGGATGGGCGTCGCCGGAGTGTGGCGGCGGGCGACGGAAGGCGGCGAGCGACAGCACGGCCGGTCGGCGGCGATCCGGTCGATGGGCAGCGGAGGTGTCGCCGCAGCGCAGGCCGGCCAGGAACCGCAGGGCAGAGCCGGACACAGCAACACCGGAAGGGTAGGGCGAACTGGTCGATGGCTCTCACAGCCGCCGCACGCGCAGTACAGCGGTCAGCATCGGGAGGGCGAACTCGCCGTCGGCGGTCTCCGGCCTGCTCGCGAGGAACGCGCGGATCCGGCCGAGCGTGGCCTCACGTTCCTGTTCCGGCATGACCAGCACCCCCGCGCGCGTCGCGAGGGTCGCGACGAGGGAGTCGGCGGTGCGGCGCAGCCCGTGCGGGAACTCGGCCTGCTCCGGCGAACGGAACCGGGCAGCCACGCCGGTCTTTGGAAGGTGCATGCCGGCCGTCTCGGCGCGCCAGCTGGTGGGCGTGTCACGCGGGCCGATGGCCGCGCTCCCGCTGACCTGCGCGAGCCCGGCAACCCAGTCGACCTGGTCGTCCATGACGTTCCACAGGCCGGCCAGGATGCCGCCGGGTGCGAGGACCCTGGCGATCTCGGGTCCCGCGACGGCCATGTCGAACCAGTGCATGGCGTTGCCGGCCAGCACGACATCGACGGACGCGTCCGGTAGCGGTATCGCCTCGGCGCTACCCGGCAGGGCACGAACAGTCGGCAGTGCGCGGCGCAGCTCGGTCAGCATCGCCGGGTCGGGCTCGACCGCGATGACGTCGACGCCCAGCGCGACCAGAGTGGCGGTCAGCTTGCCGGTTCCGGCGCCGAGGTCGAGCACTCGCAGGCCCGGCGCGGGCTCAAGCGCCCAGCGCACCGCGGCCTGTGCGTAGTCCGGGCGGTGTTCGGCGTATGCGGCCGCTGCTGTGCCGAACGATGAGCTGTGAAGTAACCATTCGTCCTTTTCCACGCGGTTACCCTAACTGCGACCGTAACCATGCCGCCATCTTCGTACGCAACGGCCGGCTCCCAATTCTTCGGACAACGGGTGTCGTCTGCGTGGCCCTGCTGCGAGAACAGCGAGGTTGCGCCGTTGCGAAGAACGGTGAATCCAGCAGTGCCTGCCAGTGTTTGCCTTTGCGGCGCCGACATGACCGTCCTCGCAGCCGGGAACCGTGTCGTGGCCGGCTGCGGGCCGTTTCGCCACACCGTCACTGTCCGGCCGAAGAGTGGTCCGGACCACCAGCTCCGCTACGACATCCTCGTGGTCACGGCCGGGGCGGTGACCCGCACCTTCCCGATAGCCGGGCTCAGCGACGAGGCGCTCGGCCTGAAACATGTCGAGGAGGCCGTCGCCATCCGCGACCGGCTGCTCACCTCGTTCGACCGCGCGGCGTCGCTGCCGCGCGGCCCCGAACGCTGCAGGCTCCTCACCGTCACCTTCGTGGGCGGTGGATTCTCCGGCGTCGAGAGGTTCGGTGAATTGCTGTACCTGGCGACCGCGTTGCTCAAGCACTACCCCGAACTCGCCGAGGACGAGCTGCGGTTCCATCTGGTCGAGGCGCGGGGCCGGATCCTGCCCGAGGTCGGCGACCGACCTGGCGCGTGGGTGGTGCGGGCGCTGCGAAAGCGCGGAGCGCACGTGCACCTGAACACCCAACTCGTCTCCGTCGAACACGGCCGTGTCGTGCTGTCGAACGGGGAGGAGTTCGACTCGGGTCTCTTCGTGTGGACCGCGGGCAACGCGTCGAACCCCCATCGTGCACAATCACACGGACCTGCCCGTAGGCGAACGGGGTCTGCTGGTCCGCGGGCCGACCTCCGCATCGGGCGGAGACCGAAGCGGTGGCGGACGTGTGGGCCGCAGGCGACGACGCGTCCGTACCCGACCTCGCAGCGCGGCGTCCCGGCGCGCACACGGTTTCCAACGCCCAGCACGCGGTGCGACAGGGCAAGCGCCTGGCGAAGAACATCCTGGCGACGCTGCGGGGGCGGGCGGCCAAGAGCTACGTCCACCACAACCTGGGAGTGGTGGCCACGTTGGGTTTGGGCCGCGGCATCGTCCAGTACCGGCGCCTGGTCATCAAGGGCTTCCCCGCCTGGCTCATGCACCGCGGCTACCACGTGCTTGCCGTACCGACGTGGGAACGCAAGGTCCGGGTGCTCGCGGTCTGGATCACCGCCGCTCTCTACGGTAGGGACGTCGTCTCCCCGGCTTCGGTGCAGCACCCGCGCGATGCCTCCCGCGCCGCAGTGAGCAGTCCGCGGACGTGCCTGTTCAGGCGGGCCATCAGGAGCGACGATGAGCGAAGGCTCCACACTGAGCGCACGGAGGCACATCTCGCAGCACGTGTGCCCCCGTACGATATGACGCCGCAGGGGGAAGGGGGTGATCGTCAGAGAGGCTACGCGGCGCGGTACAGGCCGCGGCCCGCGCGCCGGATCCGGGACGTGCCGACCAAGCGGTCGAGTGTGCTTCGGACGGCGTTGATGCTGCCACTGTCACTGTCGCGGCCGAGCGCCGCCGCGACATCACGCGCGCGTACGTCGACGTCGCCGACTGCAGCGAAGTAGTCCAGGATCTGTTCGGTCAGCTTGCCGTACTTCTTCTGCCCGCCGGCCTCGTCGGAAGACTCCGGCGCAGGGCCGTGCTCCTCAGGCACGGCCGTGGATTCAGGATCCCGGGTGGCGCGTCCGCTTCTGGCCGCGGCGTCGGCTGGATCCACGGCCGGCGAATCCGGCAGCTGTTCCACGTGTGCGACAGCCCTGGGTGCGGTGCCGGAAGACGCCGCCCCGGAGGGGGACATCAGGGCCTGAAAGGCGCCGAGAGCCCGCTGGACGGAGTGGAGATGGGCGATGACGGCAGCCAGCTCGCGCTCCAGGGCCTGCTTCTGGACCTTCAGACGGGCCAGATCCTCCTGGAGGCTCTCAGTGGTGACCTCGATGTCGTGTGCCGCATGGGTTACGGAGACCATGTGTTCCTCTCGTCCTCAACCCTTGTGGTCGCGTCCACGCCCGGCCTTCTTTTCGAAATGTCGCCCGGCTCCACTACAGATACCACCCCCATCATACGTAGGAACACTCTTGCGTTGATGGGAGACCAGGTCGACACCACATGGTGCTTCACGGTGCTTCACGCCAGGACAGGGCCTCGCAAGGGTGCCGTGGCCGCCTGCGTCCGCTATTCGAAGACACAGCCCGGATTGGAGGCGTCCTGGGAGAAGGGGGCACCGTGCGGCAGAACGTAGAGGACCTCGAGAACGACATCGGTGGTGCCGCGGTTCTGACCGATGTGCACGTGGTCGGCGCCCGACGGCTCCTGGAGAGAGCTTCCCTCGGGGTACACACCGTCCGAGGCGCAGGTGGCATCGAAGTGGCTCAGGGTTCCCTGCCTGACATAGCCGTACAGCGTGCCGTCGTGGTAGTGCCACCCCGTTCCCTGACCGGGCGGAATGGTGATCTTGCGCAGTGTGTAGTCACGGTCGCCGATGGTGGTCCGGGCGATGGTCTTCCCGGTGACTCCGGGGCCGCCCGGGGTCGCGTGGGCTGCGCCGGCAGGGGAGCAGAGGGCGGCGAGCAAGACACTGATCGCTCCCAGACGTGACAGGTTGCGCATGACGGTCCCTTCAGGGGGATGGGTGCATGGATGTGGCTGCCCGGTTGTCGCCAGCGGCGTGACAGGCCCCGGAGAGACGCAGCGCGCCGTCCCATCGAATGTCCACTGGATAACGTGCTAGGGCTGAACAGTGTTCCCTGCTCGTAGGGTAATGCAGAGATAGTGTTCGACAGTGTTTTTTGCCTCGTACGGCGGCAGAGCGCACGCCCGCTCCCCTCGGGTAGGCGCGCTCTCCGCTTCCGCCGCCCTCGTACCGGCGGGGCCGCCGAGCGCGGTCTCGTACCGGGGGCGTGAGTTGAGGAACGCGGCGATCTTGCTCGGGTTGAGCACCCACATGACCCGGTGAATGCCTTCGCTCGAAGCCGCGATCGTCATGAAGGTCGAGGGTCTGCTTGCGGGCCCGGCTCACGATCTTTCGGACGTTGACGACAGTCAGTTGGAGCATCTCCGCGATATCGGCACAGGCGTAGTCGAATGCTTCCTTCAGGACGTACGCGGCCCGTTCCGCGGGAGTCAGCTTCTCCAGGACGAGAAGGAGCGCGAGTTCCAGTGCTTCGGTCCGCTGGACGCCCACCTCCGGGTCACTGCTCGTGTCCACGGGTTCGGGCAGCCATGGGCCGATGTAGGTCTCGCGCCGCACATGGGCGGACTGGGCCACGTTGATCGCCAGTCGGGTGGTGGTGCTCGACAGAAAGGCCACGGGGCTGACCACGGCCGTTCGATCGGTCTTCTGCCAGCGCAACCACGCTTCCTGCACCACTTCCTCGGCCTCGACCGCGCTTCCCAGTACCCGGTGACATCACGGCGGCTGTGCTGCAGCGTCTCGGTTGCCGGTGCCCTGTTCGGCATCGTGCGGAAGCCGACGTGCCTGCGGCGGCGCGGACACCGCTTGGTGTCACACAGACGTCAACCGTCCGGTCTCATCTGCCAGAGACCGTGACCTGGCTCATCGAGGCAGCGGGGTGCGACACCGAACCCAGGGCTCGGCGTCGCACAGCTCCGGCCCACGACCAGGCCGACCCGTGCAAAATCCACCTTGCCGCGCAGGCTCCCCTCGGAAGGAGCAACAGTCTCCCGGCGCTGGCACAGACCGACGAGGCGAAAGCCGTGTGCCGCCTTCTCTGCGGGTGACTGTGTGGCGCGAGGCGAGTGAAGACCACTTCGTGCAGCTCAGCGACGTGTGTTCGACACTGTCGTGTGCAACACGTGTGGCACCACCACCGTGCCACCCAGAGCTGAGCACGTGGAAGTTCGTGTCCTCCTAGATTGATGCCAGAACACGGTCAAGCGCTGCCCGGCCCGCGGGTCCCCATGTCGGCTTGCCGCCGGGCAGGCCCCGATCCCCGGCCTGGCCGATGAGGATGAGGACGAGGCTCTTCAGGGCAGCCAACCCTCGTGCGCGACGGATCATCGCCTCATCCACGTGCGCGTACGCGTCGAAGAACCGTGCAGCCGCCCCCGCGGGAAGGAGCACCCACGCAGCCGCGAGATCGACCGCCGGATCGCCTGCGCACATGTCACCGAAGTCGATCACGCCCGAGAGCGTCCCGTCCAAGACGACGACATTTGCCGGGTGAAGGTCGCCGTGCAGCCATACCGGCGGGTCCTCCCAATCGGGAGCCGCAAGGGCCTCGTCCCAGACGTCCTGGACATTCCGGAGGTCAGCGGTAACGCTTTCGGGGGCGAGGTTTCCGAGTGTCTTCTCGAAGGCGTCCGTGAGCGTTTTGAGGGGAACGCCGCGATCTGGACTGACCGGTGCCTCGGCGGGCGCCTTCACATGGAGCGCCTTGAGGAAGCCCGCCAATGTGTCGGCCGCGCGGGCGTGGCTGATTGGGGCGCGGTCGGCCGGTTCGCCGGGAACCCATGTCGCGATGGTCCATGGCCGAGGGAAGCGTGTGGAGGGTTCACCGATCCGCATGGGGGTCGGGACCGGTAGTGGAAGGCGTGGGGCCAGGGTGGGCAGCCACCGGTGCTCGTTGCGCAGGAGGGACGGTGCGCGCTCCGTGCGCGGCATGCGCACGGCCAACTCATCCCCGAGACGCCACAGTTGGTTGTCCCAACCGCCGGCCACCTCACGCAGGTCCAATTCTGCAAGGTCCGGATGCTGCTCTCGCACCAGGGAGCGCACCAAGCTGTCGTCGATCTGGAAACTGTCCATGGTCCTACTCAACCATCTATGGCCCTTGGCCACCGATGGTGGAGCACGGGCAAACGCTGGGATTCAGCCGCGTTGGTTCTGAGATCTGGTGAGGTCGCGGTTGGCCGCTCGTGCGGCATCAACGCGTAGCCGGTCAGGTACCGGAGGAAGGGATCGGCGACACAGCCACGTCCGCGGCGCGGTGCTCGGCGCCGACGGCCCGAAGCCGGTGCAGGGTGTCGGACATGGACCGGATCTGCAGGTCGAGCAGGACCAGCGATTCACGCAGCTCGGTGATACGGGCCTGGAGCGAGATGGCCTCCGCAGCCAGAGACTGCACGGTGGCCGCAACGACGAGCGGGGCTTGGGAGATTGAGGTCATCACGCATCCTGTGTCGGCGGGCAGTGGCAAAGGAGGCAGTGGGGCGGAGTGCGTCCGGGAAAGACGCCCGACACGTCCGCCGGTGTTCTCGCGTCAGGCGTCGGCCCGGTCGACCTGGACCGCGGAGATGCCGAGGTTCAGCGACACCTTGTCGCTGACGAGAACGCCTCCCGTCTCCGGCGCCGTATTCCAGGTCAGCCCCCAGGCGGAACGCCGAAGGGTGGCACGCCCCTCGAAACCCACCCGGTTCTGCCCGTAGGCGTCACGGCCGGCACCTCCGAACTCGATATCGATCTCGATGGGCAGCTCGATGTCCTTGATCCTCAAACTCCGGAGCAGACGGAACTCGTCGTCACCGGCCGGGGCGATGCGGGTGGAGCGGAAGGTCAGGGGGAATCTCGACGAGTCGAAGAAGTCGGGCCCCTGGAGGTGGGCATCCCGCTCCTTGATCCCCGTGTCCAGGCTGTCGCTCTGCATACTCACGTGAGCCTCCGACAGCTCGGTCCGGGAGCGGTCGAGTTTGATAAGCCCTTCAAGGAGTCGAACTTTCCGCGCACATTGGAAATCATGGCGTGGCGTACGGAGAAACCGATCGTGCTGTGGGCCGGATCAATGGTGCAGGAGCCGGCCAGATGTTCGTAGGCGCTGACACGGGGATTTGTAGTCTGATTGCCGATTTCGGGCATGGCGCGCCTCCTTCCTCGTGCGATAAATGTCGAATGGGGGCGGAATCCCGTACGGACGGGCCGGAAGATTCTGCCGAGATGTGTTCCGTGGCGCGAAGGGCACGAGCGGCCGGAGCCGGGGTGGTCCTGCCGCCAGGGCCACCCCGGTGAGCTCACGCCTGCTGGGCGAGCCAGTCGCTGAAGCGGGTCCCGGCAATGTGCGCGTCGTCACCGGGCAGGAGCGTGGCCTCCTGCAGTTCGGCACCGAAGTATGTGGCGTGCGGATCGGTCACCACGGTGCGCGGGTCGTTCTTCGCGGCGAGGCCTTTGCGGATGAGCTCGTCCAGCTGGAACGTGTCAGGGCCAGCCGCCTCCACCACGCCGTTGACGGGCGTGCCGACAGCCGTGCGCCCCACGGCGGCGGCCACGTCGTCGGAGTAGATGGGCCGGATCTTGACAGGGGCCAGACGTACGGTGTCGCCGTCGGTCGCTTCGGCGGCGATGCCCTTCATGAACTCGAAGAACTGCGTGGCGTGGACGATGGAGAACGGAATCCCGGACGCCTTGATCAGCTCCTCCTGCGCCTGCTTCGCACGGAAGTACCCGCTCTCCTGAAGGCGCTCGGTGCCGACCACCGACAGGGCGACGTGGTGGGTCACGCCGGCCTCGGCCTCGGCCTCGAGGAGGTTGGTGGTCGAGGTACGGAAGAACTTCATGACGGCGTCGTCCTCGAACGAGGGGGAGTTGGACACGTCGACCACGACCTGGGCGCCCTCGAGGACTTCGGCGAGGCCCTCACCGGTCAGCGTGTTGACGCCGGTGTTGGGCGCGGCCGGCACTGCCCGGTGGCCGTGCTCGCTGAGCTTGGCGACCAGCTTCGAGCCGATGAGTCCGGTACCGCCAATGACTACGACCTTCATGATGGGAATCCTCTCGGGAGATTGTTTGTATGTGCCCGCGCGGCCTGATGGCTGCTGCCGCGTTTCGGCATCGGCGTCTTTCCGTCTGTATCAGGTAAAGACCGGATGGTGCCTGTGTTTGTGACGGCTGTCCGGAAGAATCTCGAAATTCTCTGTTCTCTGTTCGCCGGGCAGGCTCTCAGGCTTCAGCGCACACGCATGCGTAAGCGCCATGCGGGTGAGCGGGAATACGGCGGCCACTCGGGCAGAATTGGTCCGCCGTGCCGTCGGTGAAAGCGGGGGAGAGGGCAGCTACTCGGCGAGCTTGCCGTCGGTGGAGACGTCTTCCATGAGGGAGGCGATCTCGTCCGGGACGGGAGAAAGGGGCTCGCGGGTGATGCCCGCCCCGGGCGACCACACGAGGTTGACCCGCAGCGCCGGGTCGGGTTCCGGATAGTCGCTGCGGTTGTGACAGCCGCGGGTCCCGCGGCGTTCGAGCGCCGCCTCCAGGGTGGCGCGAGCTGCCAGGGCGGCCGCCTTGAGGTCGAAGGCGTGCGCGAGATCCTGGTAGCCGGCGATGTCGGGATGGACCCCGACGCTCTCCATCCGCTTCTCGATCTCCGCGAGCTCCGTCAGTCCGGTCCGCAGACAACGCGCTCGGCGAGCGGTACATGAACCGTTACGACGCGCAGCGTATGGAGCTGTCCACCCGCGACCGGGTGGCCCTCGCCTCGTACACGGAGATCAAGGAAGGCCGCGGAACGTCCAAGGGCGGTGCGACAAGCTGCTCGCCGCGGACGGGCCGGAGAACGTACGCGCGCTGCAGCGCGCCATCCGCAACATGATGACCGAGTACGCCGGTGTCGTACGCGACGAGGAAGTCCTGTCGGCGGCGCCCTCCTCGCACACGTCGGTCGACAGGACTTCGATGTTGGCGTGTGCGCGAGCGGTTTCCTCCAGCGCCTCCTGCCGCCGTCCCACGCCGAGAACGTGCGCCCCCGATGCCGCCAGGGCGATGGCTGTGGCCCGGCCGATGCCCGATCCTGCGCCCGTGACGATGGCGACGCGGTCCGAGAAGTGCAGCGGTGCTGAGCTGGGCATGGTGTTTGTTGTTCGATGCCCGCCGGCCCCGGCAGCGGACGGGCTCGATACCCGAGAGGCCCCTGAACCAGACGCCAGGGACCCCTCGGGCCGGGCCGGAAGCCCGCCTCTTTGCCGCAGGTCGGGGGAGGAGCGACGAGGAGACGGACAGCACGTCCACCGACGTTCCCGGCGGCTCAGCCGAACTGGCCGGGCTGATAGCCCCCAGCGGGCTGCTGGTTGATGACGTTGATGCGGTTGTAGGCGTTGATGACGGCGATGAGGGAGAGCAGCGCGGCCAGCTGGTCCTCGTCGAAGTGCTTGGCGGCGTTCGCCCAGGCTTCGTCGGTGACCCCGCCGGCGGCGTCGGCGATGCGGCTGCCCTGCTCCGCCAGCTCCAGTGCGGCACGTTCGGCGTCGGTGAAGACCGTGGCCTCCCGCCAGGCTGCCACCAGATTGAGGCGCTGGGCGGTCTCGCCCGCGTGGGTGGCGTCCTTGGTGTGCATGTCGGCGCAGAAGCCGCAGCCGTTGATCTGGCTTGCGCGGATCTTCACCAGCTCCTGTGTCGTGTGCGGCAGCGTTGAGTCCGAGACCACCTTGTTGGCCGAATTGATGTGCTTCAGAACCTTGGCCCCGAGCGCATTACCGAAGTAGTTGAGACGCGCATCCATGGTGTTCTCTCCTCGCCGTAGTGCCGATTCACACTATTGACCGGGCTGTCCCGGTTAACTGTGTGACAGGTCAGGGTGTGTGATCCATACCACATGCACCCTCTGTCGGGCCCGCCCCGACTCGCCCGGGCACCACGGAAGTGACACTGTCTGAACACGGTGTGTCTGAATATCATTGCAGTCGGTATGGTCGGGAGCACACCCTCACAACGGATGCCGCATTGTGAACGGAGCCGAGACCGCGACCATGAAGCTGTTGGAGTCGCACACAGACAATCCGCACCGGAAGGGGGCTGTGGTATTCCGGTGCGTTGTCCAGTCTCTGGGTGGGATCTGCGTTGAGGGAGTGGCTGCGTTCGGCTCGGCACTGGCATGGTCGGCGCATGAACGTCGGACTGATAGCGGCCTGCGCAGCCGTGGCAGTCGCAGCGGCCATCACCGGCGGCATCTTGACCACCCGGGCCACCTCGGGGGATCAAGACGACCGACAGAACCCGGCCGCCCATGACGTTCCACGATCACCTTCAACACCTCCGACGGCTGCCATCTGGGCGTCGGGCACGGCCCTTTGGGCGAGGAACCGCAGGTGGAACGCTTCCTCGGCCGCAGCGATGACCCGATCCGGCCGGTGCGGATGCGCCGGGCGCCGGTCAGCCCCGCTGGGATCGGCGGTGCACCCGCAGGAACCACACCGCAACGCCCGCGAAGATGACCGCGCCGGCGGCGCCGGCCACGTGCAGCCCGCTGGTGAACGCGTCGTGCGCAGCGCGCAGCAGGTCGGCCGCGGCCCGGTCGGGAAGCCGGTGCACCGCGTCGACCGCACCGGCCAGCGTCTCCCGGGCTGGGCGCGCCGCGCCCGCGGGCAGACCGGCCGACGTTGCGTCCGCCACCGGGCCGGCCATCCGCTGGTGGTAGAGGCCGCGGCGCCTGCCGCGCCGAGCAGCGCCATGCCCAGCGAAGCGCCGAAGAAGTTGCTGGCCGACGGCCGCCGCGATCGCGGTCGGGCTGGCCGACCAGCAGGGTGGGTAGCGCCAGCAGGGCCAGGCCCAGCCAGGCCCGCCGCCCGGCGCGGTCCACGGCCGGTGCCGTCTCGGTCGTCGTCGTACTCATGGAGCAACCACCTCTGGTGGATCGTCACGGTAGGGTCGGAGCCGCTCGACGGATCTTGACCCGGGCCGGTGGAATCATCTGATCTGCTGAACCCGTCGCCGGTATGTCAAGGACGGCCGGTCCGCGACGACCACCCGATGACGGGGCCCGACCGGGCGCCACGACGGTGAGGAGTTGGACATGAAGTTCCTGCTGATCATGCACATCAACCCGGCCATCATGGAGGAACTGACGGAGGCCGAGCGCCAGGAGATCATGGACGGCCACGGCACATTCATGAAGACGATCCGCGAGTCCGGCGAGATGATCGGCACCGAGGCACTGGCCGACCCGTCACAGAGCTCGGTGGTCCGCGTCCGCGACGGTGTGCCGGTCGTCACCGACGGCCCCTACCTGGAGGCCAAGGAGTTCCTCGGCGGCTACTACCTGGTCGACGTCGAGAACAGGGACCGCGCGCTGGAGCTGGCCGCGATGATCCCGGACGCCCGGTTCAACGGCCTGGGCATCGAGGTCCGCCAGGTGATCTTCTCCGGCGGCCCGACCGCGTGAGCGCCGACCGCGCCACCGTCGAGGGCCTGCTGCGCGCGCTCGCGCCGCAGGCCCTCGGCGCGCTGGTGCGCCGGTACGGGCAGTTCGACCTGAGCGAGGACGCCGTGCAGGAGGCACTGCTCGCCGCGGCGACACGCTGGCCGACCGAGGGCGTCCCGGACAACCCGCACGGATGGCTGACCACGGTCGCCGGCCGCCGCCTGGTCGACCAGATCCGCAGCGAGCAGGCCCGGCGCCGGCGCGAGGACGCGGTGGCCGCCCGGGAGCCGGATCCGACGTCGCCCGGCCCCGGCGAGGACACCCCGGCCGACCGGGACGACACGCTCACCCTGCTGTTCCTGTGCTGCCACCCGGCGCTGAGCCCGGCCTCGCAGGTCGCGCTGACGTTGCGCGCGGTCGGCGGCCTGACCACCGTGGAGATCGCCCGCGCCTACTTCGTACCGGAACCGACCATGGCGGCCCGGATCAGCCGGGCCAAGCAGCGGATCAAGGCCGCGGGCAGCGAGTTCACCATGCCGGTCGGGCAGGACCGGGCGGAACGCCTGCGGGTCGTGCTGCACGTGCTGTACGTGATCTTCAACGAGGGTTACACCGCCAGCTCCGGCGACCGGCTGCGCCGCGACGACCTGGCTGCCGAGGCGATCCGGCTGACCCGCTTGCTGCACCGGCTGCTGCCGGACGACGGCGCGGTGGCCGGCCTGCTGGCCCTGATGCTGCTCACCGACGCCCGCCGGGCCGCCCGCACCGGCCCACACGGCGAGCTGATTCCGCTCGACGAGCAGGACCGCTCGCGCTGGGACCGCGGTCGCATCGCCGAGGGCGTCGCGCTGGTCACCGACGCGATGACCCGATCGACGCTCGGCCCCTACCAGTTGCAGGCCGCCATCGCCGCGCTGCACGACGAGGCGCCCAGCACCGGCGAGACCGACTGGCGCCAGATCAACACGCTGTACAAGATCCTGGAGCGGCTCTCGCCGAACCCGATGGCCAGCCTGAACCGGGCGGTGGCGGTCGCCATGATCGACGGACCGCAGACCGGCCTGGCCCTGCTGGACGAGCTGGCCGCGGATGACCGGATCAACGACCACCACCGGCTGCACGCGGTCCGCGCACACCTGCTGGAGCTGGCCGGCGACCACCCGGCGGCCCGGAAGTACTACCACCGCGCCGCCCACGGCACCACCAGCCTGGCCGAGCGCCGCTACCTGGAAACCCGGGCCGCCCGACTGGTACCACGTCCCGCCACCGGCTGACCCATCCCGAGCCACTCCGGTCGGGACTGCCACCGCGTCGCCCCGAGGGCATCGGATGCTCTTCCAGCTCCTGGGCGCCATCGCCGCCGCCTGCGCCCGGGGCCGCACCTGCGACCAGAAACCCGATGGAGCGACGTTGGTGCTTCAGGCTTTGGCCGCCGTGATCGGACGGCCGGGTCGCGCGAAAACGCCAAGTGAGAACGCCAAGTGGGGGGCCAAGCGAAAAGGCCAGGTGAAAAGACCAAGTACTGACGACTCAGATCGTGTCAGGATGCTCGGCATGTCTGGTCGTGCACTGAGCTTCGGAATGATGGCAGAAGCATACGAACGGTTCCGGCCGGGGTATCCCGTGGAGCTTTTCGACATGGTGATGGCGTACGCGGGTCAGCCGGCTCGGCGTGCCCTCGAGATTGGCGCCGGGACAGGCAAAGCAACCCGCCTGTTCGCTCAACGGCAGGTCATGGTCACCGCGACCGATCCTGACAGGGCCATGCTCGCCGAGTTGCGCAAGCACGTGCCGGCAAGCGTCAGGACAGTGCAGGCCGCGTTCGAGGACTTGCAACCGGGCGAGAGGTACGGGCTGGTCTATGCGGCAGCAGCGCTGCATTGGACTAACCCGGAGGGTCGGTGGTCACGCATGGCCGCGCTGCTGGAGCCGGGTGGCGTGTTCGCCTCGTTCGGCGGGCCGATCCAGCTGGCCGACCCGGCTGTGGAGGAAGCTGTTCGCGCGGCACGAGCACCGTTCCTGGAGAGCGACGAGATTCCGTCCCCGGACGGGACACCTCCGGAGCATGAGATGCAGTGGCCGGGTACGGAACTCCAACGGTCTGAATGGTTCACCGGTGTTCAACAGGACGTGGTCGAACGGCGCTTGACGATCAGCGCAACCGAATACGTCGGCCAACTCTCGACCATCTCGGCCTATCTCGTATTGCCGACCTCGGAGCGGGAGCAGGTATTTGGCCAGATCATGCAGGTTCTGCCTGAGACGGTTGAGATTGCCGCCGACATCACCGTCCACCTCGCGCGTCGGCGCAACGCGCAGTAGTGCCTCGCCAATTGGATGTCCGCCTCTGCGAACGGCCATCCGGACATGTCGCAGACGACGGTGGGGCCATCGGGGTGTGACAGCTCCATGTTGTGCGCCGGCTGCTGCGTGAAGTCGAGCAGTTCCTCGACGAGAGCGTCGAGTGCGACGAGAGCATCGAAGAGGCTCTCGCGACCCACCTCGGGCTCAGCCCTGCCGTGGCCAGTGGGCCGTGGACGGTTCTGTAGCAGTTTCGGTTTCCTGGGTGGCGGCCCAGGAGGCGAGCAGACGCAGCCCCTCCTCCGAGGGCGAGCCGGGTTCGGCAGTGTAGATGGTGAGGGTGAGACCGGGTTCGGCGGCCATGTCCAGGCCCTCGTAGGCGAGGGTGAGCTCTCCGACGGCCGGGTGGTGGAACCGCTTCACTCCGGTGCCGTGGTGGCGGACGTTGTGGGTGCCCAGCGGGTGCGGAACTTCTCGCTGCGGGTGGACAGTTCGCCGACCAGGTCGTGCAGGTCCTTGTCGTGCGGGTTGCGCCCGGCCTCGGTGCGCAGGATGGCGACGGCGACGTCGGCGGCGAGGTCCCAGTCGGGGTAGAAGCGCCGGGAGGCGGGGTCGAGGAAGTTGAAGCGGGCGAGGTTGGAGGGCTGACCGCTGGTGTAGACGTCGCTGTAGAAGGCGTGGGTGAGCCGGTTGGCGGCCAGCAGGTCCATGCGGCCGTTGCGGACGAACGCGGGCCCGGCGGTGATCGCGTCCAGGGTCCACTGCAGGCTGCGGTGCGGCTTCCACTGCCGGGTGGTCCGGCGCCGGGGGCGGGTGAGGGTATCGGTGCCGTCGGCGGCCCGGGCCAGGTGCAGGAGATGGGCGCGCTCGGCGTCGTCGAGCTGCAGCGCGCGGCCGACGGCCTCGAGGACGGCCGGGGAGACGTCGGCGAGGTTGCCGCGTTCGAGTTTGGCGTAGTACTCGACGCTGACGTCGGCCAGGGCCGCGACCTCGCTCCTGCGCAGCCCCGGGACACGGCGCCGGGACCCTGCGGGCAGCCCGGCCCGCTCCGGGGTGATCGCCGCCAAGGAACTGGGCGCGGAACGGATCATCGCCATGAGCCGCCACGAACCCCGGCAGCAGCTCGCCCTGGAGTTCGGCGCCACCGACATCATCGTCGAGCGCGGCGAGGAAGGCGTCGCCCGCGTCAAGGACCTCACCGACGGGATCGGCGCCGACTCGGTCCTGGAATGCGTCGGCACCGCCCAGGCCATGCAGCAGGCCCTGCACTCGGCACGGCCCGGCGGCAACGTCGGCTTCGTCGGCGTCCCCCACGAGGTGGCCATCGACGGCCAGGAACTGTTCTTCACCCACGTCGGCCTGCGCGGCGGCCCCGCCCCCGTACGCCGCTACCTGCCCGACCCGGCCTCCTGATCACCGCCTTCGCCATCGGCATGATCGTCGGTGGGCCGACCATGGCCCTGGCCACCCTGCGCCTGCCCCAGCGGCAGACCTTGGTCCTGGCCCTGGCCGTCTTCGCCCTCGGACACGTCGTCGCTGCCCTCAGCTCTTCCTTCACGGTCGTCCTCGTAGCCCGTGTCGTCACCGCCCTGGCCACCGGGGCGTTCTGGGCCGTCGGATTCGTCATCGCCACCGCCGCAGCGGGCCCCGGCAACTCCACCCGGGCCGTCGGCGTCATGATGGGCGGCCTGACCCTGGCCAACGTCGTCGGCGTGCCGATCGGCTCCCTCGCCGGACAGCCCACCGGCTGGCGCGGCCCCTTCTGGGCCCTGGCCGTCCTCTCCGGCCTCGCCGCCGCATTCGTCGGCCGCTTCGTCCCCACCATCGAGCGGCGCGCAGAGGTGTCGGTGCGGGCCGAAGTCCGGGCCCTGCGGCAGGGCCGACTGTGGCTGGCACTCGGCGCCGCGATGCTGATCACGGGCGGTGTCCTGGCGACGTACACCTACAGCACCCCGCTCCTGACCGGCCGCGCCGGCATCGCGGAAGGCGCCGTCCCACTGGTCCTGATCGCCTTCGGCGTCGGCGCTCTGGGCGGCAACACCATCGGCGGCCGCCTGGGGGACCGCCGTCCGATGGCCACAACCATCACCGCCGCGGCAGCCACCGCTCTGACCCTGCTCCTGCTGATCCCACTGTCGGACAGCCCGGTGGCGGCCATGGCTCTGATCTTCCTCATGGCCCTGACCGGATTCACCGTGAACCCGGTCGTCACCTCCCTTGCCGTCCGCTTCGCCGGCGACGCCCCGACGCTCACCTCGGCCCTGACCACCTCCGCCTACGGCGCCGGCATCGCCGGGCGGGCCCTGGACTCCTCCCTCGGCCTGACCGGCCCCGCCTTGGTTGGCACGGTCTCCGCCGCCCTCACTCTGCTTCCGCTCATCGCACTGTCCCTGAGAGGCACCCACCACCCGACCCTGATCGTGGCGCAGCGCGCCGCCACCGCCACACTGCTACCGATCGTTGCTCTCGATGCCCGCACCCCACCGTGTTCGGAGCGTGAGCCAGACTGAGGCCATGGATACCTGCCCATCGTGCGGAACCGAACTGATCGACCGCACCCTGCGACAAGCTCTCCCCGATGAACCCGTGCGTGGTCGCCGCGGTCCGATGCGAGAGGTTCGCCGTTGTTCGTCGTGTCGGCGCCTGGCAGTGCGAGACGCCGGGGCACGCGGGCCCTGGGCGGACGCAGGCCTCGATCCCGGCTACGACTGTCTCTTCGACGGCGAATCGAGGCCCCTGCCGGAACCCTGGCTTCTGGCCCCCAGCGCGACGGCCAGAGTTCTGGAGGCACAGCTGCACGTCGAGGTGGGCCAGAGGCATCCGCTGTTCGGCACGCAGGCCACCGCACTCGCCCGTTGCAGCCGATGCGACGAAGTGTTGTTCAGCATCGAAGGAGACCCGCCTCGTTTCGCCCGAGTGCATCTGACCTGGCGCCAAGCACCCGAAACCCCACCGTGGCCGTGGACGGAGCACCTGTCGCACCCTCTCTTCGACGGCCTCACTGATCACTCACACTGACCCGCCGGACCTGATGAATCCGATCAATGACCGGTCCGTGGGCACGTTCATCCCGGGACCACGGCAGCGGCAGACGACAGCCGGGCGTTCGATTGTCGTAGGCGTCTGCTGGAATGCAGGCATGACCGTTCATGACGTCGCCCAACACCTTCCCGACATCCCGGCCTTGCGTGACCGGTGCCGCTCCATGGCGATGGCGGAAGCGATCCTCGCGCCCGGTGGCCCATACCGCCGCCACGGATTCGACGCCCACTGGTCCCCAGGGCGCGAACTGGGCTGGATGGACAACGGAGCAGGCGACGAGTACTCGGTCATCTTCTCGCCCGAGGGCGTGTACATCCGCGGGTTCGATCACGAGTCGCCCATGAGCCCATACGCAGGTGACCGAAGTGTCTGGCCGGGAGTCGTGGACTCGGTACCGGAGGTGTTCCGGTCCTGCGTCGAGGAGCCGTCCTTCATCGAGGACGGGACTCCGAATGTGACGGCCTGCCTGTGGCGCGAGACCGGCGACGACCGGTGGCGAACGGGCCAGATCGAGTACGACGGCGGAGGCAGCGACCCCGATGGGGCGTCGTACCTGTTCTCCTTCCTCGTGGACGGTACGCCCGAGGGGTTCGCCGACTGGGCCCGGAGCTACTACAACACCCCGGTGGACCTGGACGCCGTACGCCACATCTACGCGATGCGTCCGCTGACCCCGGAAATGGTGGCGGCGCTCAACCCCGATGTGACGCCCGAACAGCTGACGGCCGAGATCACGGCCATCGGCTATCCGCAGACCGTCCCAGTCCTGCCCCGGCCGGACCACCAATGACCCGCGAGCCCGAGGCCGGCCTGCTGCGGCTTGCCGCCGCGCTCACCGAGCATCTCGGCCACGACATCCACGCGGACGACGCGGACCCCCGTCTCATCTGGACGGACGGCCCGACCGTCACACAGATCCGGCATGCTGCCGGGGCGAGGGAGTCGGGCGAGTTCCGCTGTCTGCGACGGCTCTCCGAGAACGCCATCGCCCTCGGCGCCATACGCATCGCCACGACACAGGCACCCGACGGCCGAACCCGCCCCCGGATCACCCCGTCGACCGTCGAGGAGTACTGGCACGAGACGCCCCTGCCGTCCCCAGCGACGGACCGTGAGCAAGCCCTCGTGTACGCGGCGATCTATCAGATTCGCGACGATCACCACCGCAACACCGCCCGGTCCGGCGAGATCTGCGACCTCGTCGCCTCGGGTCTCGCCCCCCTGGCACGCCGCGCGGGCGTCCCCCTGGCACCCGCCGAGACTCTCACCGCGCACTACGCCACAGGCCCCGCCCGCCGAGCCTGGCACCACGCCCTGACCCCGATGCCTGCCCTGGACGCCGTCCTCGCCGTCCAGGCGGACCCGCGCGCCAAGCCCGAGCACATCACCGCGGCGCTCACTGTCGTGTCCGAGCTCCCGGCCGACACCGGAACAGCTGTCACCGAACTGACCGCCCGCCTGCACACACCCGGCCGATGGCAGCCACCGAGGCCGAACGGACAGCCCTGACCAGCAACATCAGCCGCCTCGCCGTCGTGGTCGTGGGCGGCTCCATGGTTCCAGTGGGGAAGGAAGCGCTGTACCTCATTGCCGCGCATGCCACGCCGCTCGGGTGAATGACCGGCGAGTGGCGCGCCCGCACGCCGGCGGAAGGACAACCATCGGGGAGAGATGATCTCCGAGTGAAAGGGCTCTTCCATGCGTCGTGCACTCATCATCGTCGATGTGCAGAAGGACTTCTGCGAGGGCGGGAGCATTCCGGTGAAGGGCGGTGCGGGGCGGGCCGCCGCCATCGCCGAGCTGGTCAGGCGTCCCGACGAGCAGTACGCCTTCGTCGTCGCCACCCGTGACCACCACATCGACCCGGGCGCCCACTTCTCCGAGAACCCCGACTTCCGGGACTCGTTCCCCGTGCATTGCGTCGTCGGCAGCGAGGGAGGCGAGTTCCATCCGGACTTCGCGCCCGCCGTGGACTCCGGGCACGTCGACGAGGTCGTCTTCAAGGGCGCGCACTCCGCCTCGAAGAGCGGTTTCGAGGGCTTCACTCAGGACGGTACGACGTTGTCCGACTGGCTGAAGGCCCGCGGCGTCACCGATCTCGACATCGTCGGCATCGCGACCGATCACTGTGTGAAGGCGACCGCACTGGACGGAGTGCGCGCGGGCCTCAGGGTGCGGGTCCTGCTCGACTACACCGCCGGCGTCTCCGCCGACACCACGCGCGCCGCACTCGACGAGCTGCGCCTGGCCGGTGTCGTACTGAGCGGTGAACCTGTCGTCGTTGCCTGAACAGGCCGGTCCGGCACCTCGTCATCGAGCCGGGGGCGCGAGGGATCCCCGCCCGCCCCGGGCCGGCTTTCGGGCCCAGCGGTGATCGTCTGCGCACGCGTCCGCGGTCGTGCGCCCGGCCCCGCGTCGGCCCGATCTCCGCCGTGACCTGGGTCGGGATTCGGCGTTGGGCGGGTGGAAATAGCCCCGGGCGCCGCGCAGGGGGCAGAGCCGCGGAAACGGGCGGCATACCGGAACAGTGGAGGCATGGCCATGACACTTTCGAGCGTGACAGCTCGTCAGGTGGATCCTGGTGACGCGGGGGCCATGCAGACGGGTCGGGTCAGGCTGGCGAGGTCGGCGTCGGCCGTGCTGATGCAGCCGACGACTCTTTGCAATCTCGATTGCTCCTACTGCTACCTGCCCGACCGGAAGGTGGCGCGGCGTATGAGTGTGGAGGTCGCCGAGGCCGTGGCAACCGGCGTCCGGGAGTGGTCCAGGCAGCATCCGGTGACCGTCGCGTGGCACGGCGGAGAACCGCTGGCGGTGGACCCGGCCTACTTCCGTTCCCTGGTGGCGCCCTTCGGGCCGGATGAGACGCATTCGGTGACTCATAAGGTGACGACGAACGCCACCCGTATCAATGACGCGTGGTGCGAAGTCTTTTCGCAGGTACCCGTCCAAGTGACGGTGAGCATCGATGGCCCTGGTGAAGCGAACGCCTCGCGGATGGACTGGGCGGGACACCCGAGCACGACGCAGGCCATGCGTGGAATCGATTCGCTGCGACGCGCTGGTATTGGCTTCAATATCATCGCGGTGGTGTCAGACCTGTCTGCCGGAGCGGCCGGTCGCCTGTACCGTTTCGCCTGCGAGCTGGACTGCGAAAGCCTGGCCGTGAACCTGGCCGAGAAGAAAGGCGTATACGCAGGCGGGCAGTTGCCGCAGACCGGGGCCATCGCCTTCTGGCAGGAATTGGCCGCCAGCCGGCAGGCCGACCCTCGTATCCGGATCAGGGATCTCGACCACGTCTACACCTACATCCGCGAGGAGCTCTCCGGAGCCGCGGCACAGCGTGCCGATCGTCCGATCATGCCCCTGCCCCTGGTGACCTGGGACGGCCACTACCTTCCCGTCGGCGCGGAACTTGCCGGGTTCCGTTCACCCCACCATGGCCCGTTCACCGCCGGCAACGTCCTGGACACCCCACTTTCCGACCTCGCAGCCCGCGCGGAGCAGGTGCCGTGGGTCGCGGAAGCCCTGGCCGGCATCGCCAACTGCCGTACGCAGTGCGAGTACTTCGCCTACTGCCGCGGCGGGCAGGTAGCCAACAAGTACTTCGAGACCGGCCGCCTGGACACCACCGAGACCGCATACTGCCGCACCAGCAAGATCAACCTATTGGAAGGAATCCTGCGCCATGCCGAACATGCCCGCACGTGAACAGGACATCGAGACAACGGTTACGCTCGCCGAACGGATTGAGGCCAGTCGGCACGAACTCACCCTGGCAGCAGATCAGACCGACGAATGCCATGACATCGCCAGCATCTTCGGCTGGGACTACTGACTGATCGTTTCAGGGACTCGCAGGCAAGGTATGCAGGGACGACCCGACCCGACCCGACCCGACCCGACCCGACCCGACCCGAGACCGGATCCAGCACCCGGCTGAAGGCGATCTCCGCGCCCGGCGTCTTCGGTGGCCCACTGCGCCACCCGGTGGGAGAGGGTGCTGGGTCCAAGGACCCATGCTCGAGGTGCCGGCAGTGCCCGGCCTGCCGACGGGCGCGGAGTGCACGGACCAGGAGTCCGCGGGACCCCGTCGTATTCGTTCAGGGCATGATGCCCGTCATCCGATGTCCTCGTTCCGGCAGAACCGTGCCGTGCCGTTGCATGCTGTTGCTCGCCGATGTGCTGAGACCGTACGACCGGCGTCGGGCGACTACCACTGTCCGAACCGAGCTTTCGCCGACACGCGCCGCTTCGGACGCTCCGGATGGTCGAGGAGTTCTCGGTGTCGCCTGCTCGACGCCGGCCATGGCCCGTTCCTGAGGGGCCGCCGAGCCGTCCCGGCCCACCGGCGCGCGGCCGGGGGACCGGGGCGACGCGGCATCGGGCGGTCAGTGGCTCCGCTTCACGCAGGTCCGGTCCTGCGCGGGCAGCTTTCCGGTGGCCAGGTACCGGTTGACCTCGTTGTCCACGCAGGCGTTGCCGTACTGGCCGTAGAGCGCGTGCCGGTTGGCGCCCTTGAGGGTGAGCAGCTTGGAGCTCGGCAGCAGGCTGTGCAGTGCCACGCTGCCCGTGTAGGGGGTGCGCGGGTCGCCGGTGGCGGCCACGATCAGTGCCGGGGTGTCGTGACGCACCCGGGTGGGCTTCTCGCGGGGCCGGTCCCAGAAGGCGCACGGCCCTATGTTGTTGGTGAGGGGGCCGAACAGCGCATGCTCGGCCCGGCTGCGTTCAATGTCCCGCCAATAGCTCTCGGGGTCGCGCGGCACGGAGACATCGCCGCAGAGGATCGCGGACTGCACACTGCCGTTGCGTGACCCCTCGTCGGTGAGTGCGCCCCGCAACATTACGGCGAACTGCCGTGACAGCTGGGTAGGTTGACCCGTTGCGGCCCTGGCGAGCACGGAGATCTGATCCCCGGCCGCCGCTCGTGCCTCATCGGTGTCGTCCGCGGTCCCGGAGAAGATCACGAAGGGCACCTGGGTGTCGTCGAGCCGGAACGTGTCCGCGCCGGTGCCGACAGTCAGCGGGTGGCGCGCAGACGTTGCGACGACGCGGTTGATCGTGGCGAGCACCTGTCCGCGCGTGCGGCCGAGGCCGTAGACGCTGTGGCGCTGCCCTGCCCAGGTGGCCCAGTCGGCGAGGGCCTGCTCGTTCTCGCGCTCCACGCCGCGCATCAGCCGAGGGTTGTAGCGGCGTGGATCCAGTGCCCCGTCGAGGACCACCCGGTCGTAGCGGCGGGGGAACATCTGGGTGTAGGCCGTGCCCAGGTAGGTGCCGTAGGACCAGCCCAGGTAGGAGACCCTGCGCTCGCCGAGCGCGCCCCGGATGACGTCCATGTCGCGGGCCGTATTGCGGGTGGTGACGTACGGCAGCACGGACGCGTTGGTGGCCCGGCACCTGTCGGCCAGGCCCTTCTGCAGGGCGACCTGGCGCTCGAAGCTCGCCCGGCTTCGACCGGCCGAGAGCACGGAGGAACCGACGGGCCAGCCGCAGTTGAGCGGGGTGCTGCGGCCGACGAAACGCGGGTCGAAGCCGATGACGTCGTAGCGTGCGCCGGTCTCCTTCAACACCTGGCGAATGAGCGGGGAGTAGCCGAGGCCGGGCCCGCCCGGCCCTCCGGGGTTGAACAGCAGTGAGCCGATCCGGTGACGGGTGTCGGTGGCAGCGAGTCGGGATATCGCGACCGTGAGGGTACGTCCACGGGGATCGGCGTAGTCGAGTGGGACAGTCACGTCGGCGCAGCGTGCGCCGGCCTTCTCCAGGTCATGGCCCGTGGCATCGTCCGGGCCCACGACGCAACTGCGCCAGTCGAGGCGCTGGTGGTAGTAGCGGTCGAGGCCGGCCCCGGCCGTCACCGCTCCGCCGTCGCGGTCCGCGGCTGTCGCCGACGTGCCGGGCAGCGCGGTGAAGCACGCGGTGAGGGCGAGGCCCACGGACGAGGCGCGGCGCACCGCTGCGCTGATGGTGGTCACACGGTCTCCTTGAGTGGGTGCGTGAGAGAGCGGCACAGAAGGTGGTGCGGAGAGCGAGAAGAGCGGGGCGGCCCGGTCCGACCCGGCCGGGGCCGCAGAAGGTGGGCCGGGGAACGCGGAGCGCTCCCTCATCCGCCCGCTGTCCCGGGCGTTCTCGTCATGCGGGCCAGCCTTTCACCACACCTGACACCACGTCATCGTCTCTCGGTAGTACCGTGCGCGTACGTCAGTGGTCCTAGGAGTTGTCGTCAAAGTGTCACGCTCACATCAGGAGCGATGTGTGGGTGACGGCTGCCCGGTAGGACTCGGCAGTTTTGTCGTAGCGAGTGGGAAGCAACCACAGGACTACGTCTTTGGTGCCGGTCCACTCGGGCCCGCGGTCCGATTCGCTGAGCCCCGACAATGGCTAGCGTCACACCATGCGTATAGGACTACTTGGCACCGGAAACGTCGCCCGAGCACTGGCTCAAGGCTGGAGCGACGCAGGACACGATGTGCTCCTCGGTTCACGTCGGCCTGAGGAGCGGACAGACCTTGGTCTCCCCGTGGCGGGCCTGAGCGAGACAGCTGCCCACGCAGAGGTACTGGTCAATGCCACCCCGGGGGCCGTCTCCGTGGAACTGCTGCACTCCATCGGGGCACCAGCGTTGGCCGGCACCCTGCTGATCGATGTCGGGGTCGGCCTCTCCGACGACTTCACCGAGCTCTCGCACCCCAACAGCAGCCTGGGTGAACAGATCCAGGAAGCCTTCCCCCTGACCCCCGTCGTCAAGACGCTGTGCACCATGGACTCCACCGTGATGACCGCCCCGGACGGTCTCGATGGCCCGAGCACCGTCTTCCTCTCCGGCGACGATGCCGAAGCCAAACGGACCACCGGCCGCCTGCTCAACGACCTTGGCTGGTCCCCGTCGTCCCAGCTGGACATCGGCGGCATCAGCACCGCACGCGGACAGGAGCACTTCGCCCTGCTCTTCATGGGCATCGCGGGCGGCCTGGGTGCCCACACGTTCAACATCAATGTGGTCACCCGCCCCTCTGCCCAGGGTCTGCCATCCATGTGATCTTGATTGATGGTTCATGGCCGAGTGATACGTCGCCATGAACCCTCCGAAGTCGAGCGGGACTTCGTGCGCCCCATCCCTGCCCCGCAGAGCGATGGGGCGGCCTCGGCTGGACGGCCGGACGATGCTCAGGGGGGGGTGCCCCTATCTGTTTCGTCAACCCTGTCAGGGTCGGTTCGTGGGAGTTGGTGCTGGTTTTTGGGAACGTCCCGCGAAGCGGGACGTTCCCGGCGGATCGGGTGCCTGATGGGCAGCCCGGTGGCCGGCACGGCGGGGGTGGCCGTGCCGGTGCGCGCGTGATGGGGTCAGGAAGGGAGGGGCGGTGGTGCTGTCAGGCCGCGAGGCCGATGTCGCCGGGGGTTCGTGGTTCGTAGAGGGCCCCGGTGCGGATCATTGCGTGGATGACGTTCACACGTTGGCGGGCCAGGCGGAGGATCGCTTGGGTGTGGGTCTTGCCGCGTGCGCGTTGACGGTCGTAGTAGGTGCGGGAGGAGCGGTCGGATTTGCAGCCGATCGCGGCGAACGCGGCCTGGAAGAGGGCGCGTTTGAGGAGTCGGTTGCCGCGGTGGGGTGCGTGCTCGCCACGGATGGAGGTGCCCGAGGACTTGGTGGCGGGGGCGAGTCCGGCGTAGGAGGCGAGGTGTCCTGCGGTGGGGAAGGTGGTGCCGTCGCCGATGGCGACGATCACGGCGGCGGTGGTCCTGACGCCCATGCCGGGCATGGAGGTCAGGAGGTGGAAAAGAGGGAGGGCCTCCAGCAGGGCGGCGATCTCCTGCTCGGCCTGGCGGCGCTGGGTGTGGGCGGCGGCGAGCTGGGCGGCAAGTCCGGGCACGATCAGCGCGCTGGCCTCGGTGCCGGGCACGATGACGGTCTGCTCGGCAAGCGCGTCGAAGATCTCCGCGGTGAGGTGGTGGGCCTTGCGCGAGCCGTGCGCCTTGAGCAGGGCCTCGCAGCGGGCGTGGCCCAGTTTCTTCAGCCTGGCCGGGGAGCCGTGCCGTTCAAGGAGGGCCAGGATGTAGGGGTAGCCCAGCCGGGGGCCGACCACCCGCTCCAGGGTGGGATGGATCTGGGAGAGCAGGCCGCGCAGCCGGTTGGAGGTGCGGTTGACCTCGCCGGCCAGGTCGTTGTCGTAGCCGGTGAGCATGGTCAGCTCGGCCAGCTTCTCGTCGTCGCGGTCCACCGCGCGCAGGGTGTGCGGCATGGTCCGGGCGGTGTCGGCGATGACGAAGGCGTCGCGGGCGTCGGTCTTGGCTTCGCCCGGGTAGAGGTCGGCGGCCCGGCGCATCGAGAGTCCCGGCAGGTAAGCGACCCGGCAGCCGGTCGCGCGGGCCACGGTCAGTGGCAGCGCGCCGATGTTGGCGACCTGGTCCACGATCACCAGGACGGTGCCGAACTTGGCCCTGAGCTTGTCGAACAACTCCCGCAGGCGGGCCTCGGTGTTGGGCAGCTTCTTGTCGTGGACGGTCTTGCCCTGCCCGGTCAGGCCGCGGGCGTGGTGGAACTCCTTGCCCAGGTCCAGGCCGAGGAACAGACCTATGCCGGAGATATCGATGACGGTGTCGGCCATGCGCGATGCCCCTCTTCGGTCGTGCCTTTCGCATCCGTCCCGGCCGTCCCTGCGGCACCACACGCCGGCAACCACGTTACGCAGACATCCCGCCCGTGAAGAGGTCCGGCGTTGCACCGGACCAGGCAGTCGTCAGGCCCCTCATCAGCGGTCAAGCGGTGCCCCGAAGCCCGGCGGCAACACCCCCCAGGTCATCGACTTCGACAGGGGGCACACAGCCATACCGGACCCGGGGGCCAGGCGCCCCATTTCGGGGCCACAGAAAAGGTAACGGGGCATCGCAGCCCAGCCCTCGGACGCCCCAGAGGCAGCCTGACCAGCAAGATCCACCTGGCCTGCGACGGCCTGGGCCACCCGCGCGCCCTGCTGGTCACGGGTGGCAACACCAACGCCTGCACCCGGTTCACCGCCGTGTTGGAGGCGATACGGGTGCCCCGCATCGGGCCGGGACGCCACGTGTGCGGCCCGCCCACGTCCTGGGCGACAAGGGTTACGACTCGAAGGCGATCCGCACCTGGCTGCGGCACCGCAACACCCCGCACGCCATCCCGCAGCGGGCCGACCAGGCCCCGGAACAGGATCCGCCGCGGCAGCTGCGGCGGAGCCCGGCCCTCAAGGGGGCTCGGACCGGACCTTCTCCGGTCGAACGCGGACGCCAGGGCAGCAAGCACCACTTGATCTCGACCGGCATGGCACCCCGTGATACCCCGCATCCGCGGAACACAAGGGCGACCGAGGCACCGGCCGGGCCGCGACCAGCCTCGCCACCGTCCGCCGCGCGCTCCTGAAAGATGGCGTCAGCTCCGCCTCGCTGGGGCCTGTCCAGGTCGCCCGAGGCGGATCCGTTCGGGCTCAGCGGCCCACTGCGGTCTCCTGGCCGATGCGTGAAGTTTCTCGGGGTTGCGGACGGCGTAGAGCCCGGTGATGAGGCCGCTTTCGAGCCGTACCGCACGGACAGTGTCGATCTCGCCACCCGTGCGCAGGATCAGTGCCGGGTGGCCGTTGACCTGGGCCGGCTGCAAGGACGCGGACGCGAGCCTGCCCAGCACGTTGGCCACCGCCTCGGCACCCACGACAGGCTCCAGTGCGGCCCGTACGACTCCGCCGCCGTCGGTCAGCAGCACGACGTCCGGAGCGATGATGTCGAGCAGGCGCTGCAAGTCGCCCGTTTCGACTGCCTGTTGGAAAGTCGCAAGCACGCTGCGTGTCCGGGGCGGGGATACGACCTCACGCGGTCGGCGCGCCGCGACGTGGGCCCGTGCGCGGTGGGCGATCTGCCGGACCGCGGCGGGGGTCTTGTCGACGGCCTGCGCGATCTCGTCGTACCCGAGATCGAAGACGTCGCGCAGCACGAACACGGCCCGCTCGGTCGGCGCGAACGTCTCCAGCACGAGCAGCATCGCCATGGAGACGCTGTCGGTCAACTCGATGTCCTCGGCGACATCGGGTGCCGTCAGCAGGGGTTCGGGCAGCCAGGGGCCGACATAGGACTCCTTGCGCCGACGCAGCGTACGCAGCCGTGTCAACGCCTGGCGCGTGGTGATGCGGACCAGGAAGGCACGCGGGTCCCGCGCCGCTTCGTGGTCGACGTCCGCCCAGCGCAGCCAGGTCTCCTGAAGGATGTCCTCGGCGTCGGCGGCGGAGCCGAGCATCTCGTAGGCAACCGTGAACAACAGGTTGCGATGGACGACGAACGTCTCGGTGGCGGAGTCCGTCTCGCCGGAGTGAGGACTGCGCCCGCTCACGCCGGTCGCTCGCTCGGTGCGTTCGTCCATCGTCGGCTCCTGCCTGTTGCGTCTCTTGTCCGTGTCGCGCACAAGATGCCGCCCCTCACTCTCCTGTGACACAGAAGATCGGTGGCCTTCGTCACATCGCCGCGCCGTCACAGGGCCGCGGCGGCCGGCGCCCTATGTGCATCAGGACGCTGCGCGGACGATCCGTGCGGCGCACGATTCCGCAAGCGAGGACGTTGTGATGGAACCCCGTATGAACCTGTTCGCCCACGAGATCGGTGCCAAGATCGGCAAGCGGATCTTTGCCGTCAGCCAGGTGATCCAGGAGTCGCCGCTGCCCAAGCCGACCCAGGAGCTGGTGCAGCTGCGTGCCAGCCAGATCAACGGCTGCGGCTTCTGCGTCGACATCCACACCAAGGACGCCGCGGTCGCCGGTGAGACCTCGGCCCGGCTGAACCTGGTCGCCGCCTGGCGCCACTCCACCGTGTTCACCGAGGCCGAGCGGGCCGCGCTGGCCCTCACCGAGGAGGGCACGCGCATCATCGACGGCCACGAGGGCGTTTCCGACGAGACGTGGGCCCAGGTGCGCAAGCACTACGACGACGACCAGGCCATCGCACTGGTCTCCCTGATCGCCGTGATCAACGCAACCAACCGGCTCGGCGTGATCCTCAACAACCAGGGCGGCGCCTACGAGTCAGGCAACCTCGCCACCATCGCCGTCTGATCGTCATCGAAGCCGCTGGTCCGGCCCTCGATCATTCGATCCGGGCCGGCCCAGCGGCACGGGCCCCGCCGATCTCGAGCCACTGTGACGCCTCGTGTTCGAGCCCGTGCACTTGACCTCAAGTGCAGTTGACGTATGAGAGTTGATGACCACGAAGCGTTTTCTCGATCTTGTTCATCCTGCAGTCAATACAGCCCTGATGAGCGAGTGGCTCACGGGTTCCTCCGAGCGTTCGCGCGCCGCCGCCGATGCCGTGATCGACGAGTGGGAGGCGGCCGATACGCCCACAGGGCGCTTGGCGCAGCACGTCTTCCTCTCCACGGACGGCACCGGGCTGCTCTTCTACGCTCAGTGGACCAGCGATGGGGACCATCTGTCGTGGGCCCGGGCCCATCGCGCCGATTCGGTCAGCCGCGTCGACACGCTCGTACCGGGGATCGAGCGTCCTGGACTCAACCGGACCCGACTCCATCGCAGCGTCCTTCATGATGCGGTGCACCCGACTGGCATCTTCGTGGCCGGCACCGTGACAGCCGCCGACGTGCAGAACGTGGTGGGCCCGGCTCCGGGCCTGCTTGCGGCACACGTCCACCAGGCTGCTGTCGAGGGCCACCCTCAGATGCAGCATGCGGGCCGACGAGATTGAGAAGCCTGCCCCGTGCCCCCTGGCTGGATCCGGCATCTACCAGCGCTGCTCGCCCCTCCCGGGGGCCCGTACGCGGGCGCGCTACGGCTCCGTCCTGACCTTCAGCCTCGGTGGTCGGGGCTCCTCGGAGTACGACTACTTCACCGTGCCCTGTTGGAAACGACGCGCCAGGGCTGTCGGCCGTGTTGTACGGGCCATCGGTCCTGAGCCGGGTGATGAGACCAGGGTTGGCCAGGTGGGGGCGGCCCGGGGCAACCGCGTCGGTGATGCCTTGCTGCTCTCGATATCGACCCGTCCCCGGCATTCGGAAGAGCGGTGTGCGGGCGAGTGGAGACTCGGAGCGAGAAATCAGTCCACTTTTCTCGGATTGGACTTGGCCCGGCTGTGATTGGCGTCGATATCGTCGCGGTATGCGTATCCACGTCGTAGACGCCTTCACCGACCGGCCCTTTGCCGGAAACCCCGCGGGCGTGTGCCTGCTTGATGCTGGAGACTGGCCTGAGGTTGCCTGGATGCAGCAGGTTGCCGCCGAGATGAATCACTCGGAGACCGCCTTCGTGCGGCCGCTCCCCGCCGACGAGGGCGCCGACTGGGAGATTCGCTGGTTCGCCCCACTCGTCGAGACCAATCTGTGCGGCCATGCCACATTGGCCACGGCGCACACGCTGCGGCGGGAGCGGGGGGTTGTCGGCGAAGTGCGGTTCCGTAGCCGGTTCAGCGGCATCCTCACCGCGCATGCGCACGAGGACGGCAGCATCACCCTGGACTTCCCGGCCGCGCCCGGCACTGAAGTACCGGTGCCGGCAGGCTTGTCGGAGGCCCTGGGGGTGAAGCCGGAGGCAGCCTTCCGTACCGGTGCGCTCGGCGACCTGCTGACCGTCCTGCCCGACGAGGCCACCGTCCGGGCCGTGACCCCCGACCTCGACGCGATAGCCGACCTGACCCGTCGTGAAGGCCTGCGCGGCGTCATCATCACGGCCCCGGCGCCCGGACCCGGCCTGGAGTACGACTTCGTCTCCCGCTTCTTCTCACCCGCCGAGGGCATCCTCGAGGATCCGGTCACAGGCAGTGCTCACACCGCCCTGGCCCCCTACTGGTCGGCGCGGATCGGCCGCAACGGGCTCACCGGCCTCCAGGTATCCGCGCGCACCGGGCTTGTCAGGACCGCCGTGCACGGTGACCGCGTCCATCTCACCGGGTACGCGGTCACCGTCCTCGATGGAAACCTGCACGCCTGACCGACCGATTGCAATGGGTCGGCCACGCACATGGGACGAGGGAGCCCGACATCGTTGTGTTGGACTCCCTCGCCATCGCACTGGGCGTGAAGTGCGACGACCTGCTGAAGGACTCGCCCGGTCCGGCCCCGCGGCGGCCGACTGCCCCTGGCCAACGCCGTGTTCAGCATAGACACCGTCGACGGACCGAAGCGGGACACTGTCGCGCAGGCGCTCGGGGGTGAGCGAACGGGCCGCCCACTCCCGCCTGACCCGCACGCCCTCCGCCGCTGACTGGCTCGTGAAAGCAGTATGAGCCCGAACCCACCGGACGCGCGGACAGTGTCGACAGCGGCCGCCTCTAAGCCACTGCTCGGCAACCTTGATCTCCTCAGCCGTTACGTGTACGTAGTCCGGCCGTGAGCCGGCTCGACCTCCTGTAGCTGACACGTCACCCGGGCCCGCGACGGCGGAACCGGTCCCGGCACCACACAGCCGTCCAGGTCCAGCCGAGTCGCAGATCATCAGGTCGCACCATTCGACCTCGGCTTGCTCGGCGGCCGCGTCCGGCGGGTAGGTGCCCATCTGGTACCGGCGCTCCTGCTCCACGTCGATCTGGAGCCGGTCGGGGTCCCCGGCGGGTGCCGACGAAGTCGTCGGGGTGGGCGTGGACGAAGAGGGCCTTCATGTCGTACTTCGTCGGGTGGTGGGACGGTGGGCCGTTGAGACCACGGCGGTGTTCGCAGCGACGATCACGGCGATCGCGAGCCAGGCGAGGCGGTCGAGGTGCTGCCCGAGGACGACGAGGCCGACCAGGGCCGCGAAGACGGGGTTGACGCTCATGAACACCCCGAAGAAGTGCGCCGGGACACGGCGCAGGGCCAGCAGGTCGGCGAGGAACGGCACCGCGGAGGAGAGCACTCCGGCCGCCAGGGCACAACCCAGGGCCGCGAGGGTGGGTCGGTGGTGCCAGAGCACCCAGGCGCCGATGGGCAGGTAGAGGGCTGCGGAGACGGCCGCGGCGGCGGCTGAGCCTTCCAGGCCGGGCAGCCGGGCGCCGACGGTCCGGTTGAGCAAGATGTAGCAGCCCCAGCACACTGCGGCCAGCGTGGCCAGGCAAATGCCCAAGTAATCGGTGGACGGGGTGGGGCGGGCAAGGACCACCACCGCGCCCGCGGCCGCCACACCGGCGACGAGGTCGGTGCGGCGGCGGGAACCGCTCAAGGCCACGGTCAGCGGGCCCAGGAACTCCAGGGTGACGGCCAGGCCGAGCCCGATCCGCTCGATCGCCACGTACAAGGACAGGTTCATCGCGGCGAAAACCAGCGCGAGCCCCAGCACCGGCCGCCACTGCGCCGCGGTGAACCGCCTCAGCCGCGGCCTGCCGACCGCGCCGAGCACGGCAGCGGCCACCCACTGGCGGACCGCCACGACCCCCACTGGGCCGATGACGGGGAATGCCAGCGCCGCGATGGCGGCCCCCGTCTGGTTGGACAGGCCACTTCCCAGCATCAGAGCCACCCCGCCCCAACGCCCGCTGCCACGGGCCCCGTCGGGCGCGGCGGGAGCAGGCGCCACGGTGGGAGAGGCGCAGGAGTCGATTTGCATACCCACCACCATGGGCACACCACTGGCATACGCAAAATGCATTCACGCGACCATCTATACGCTGGGTGTATGAATGAGCGTATGGATGACGAGCGGCGCAGCGCACAGGCACTGGAACTGAAACACCTGCGCTGCCTGGTCGCCATCATCGACACCGGCACTTTCACCGATGCCGCCTACGAACTCGGTACCTCCCAGGCCGCTGTCTCCCGCACCCTCGCCGCCCTCGAGAACCTGCTCGGGGTGCGACTGCTGCACCGCACCAGCCGCAGCGTCGCACCCACCCCCGCGGGTGTGCAGGTGCTCGCCCGCGCCCGCGTCCTGCTCGCCGGCGCCGACGAGCTCATCCACGAAGCCGCCACCGGCCGTACTCGCCTGCACATCGGCCACGCCTGGTCCGCCTTCGGCAGCCACACCACCGAATTCCAGCGCCGCTGGCACGAACAGCACCCCGAGACCGACCTGCGCCTGATCCGCCACAACACCCCCACCGGCGGCCTCGCCGAAGGGCTGTGCGACCTCGCCGTCATCCGCGCCCCGCTCGACCTCAAACCCTGGGCGCATGCCCTGATCGGCCACGAGGCGCGTTACGTCGCCCTGGCCTCCGACGATCCCTGGGCCCGCCGCCGTAGCGTCCGCCTGGCTGAGATCCCCACCCGCACTCTGGCCATCGACCGCCGCACCGGCACCACCACCCTCGGCCTGTGGCCCGAAGGGAAACGGCCCGACGTCGAGTACACCCACGACATCGACGACTGGCTCGCCGCCATCGCCACCGGCCGCTGCATCGGCCTCAGCGCTCAGGCCACAGCCGCCCAATACCGCCGCGACGACATCACTTACCGCCCCCTGCGCGACGCCGGCCCCATCCCCGTCCACCTCATCTGGCGCCCCCACGACGCCCACCCCGCCACTCACACCGCCATCGCCCTCGCCTCTCATCTCTACCGCCGGGACACCGACCCCAAGTGAGGGCGGGCGGGTTCGTCCGGAAAGTGCACGTGATCGACACTGGGCGGGGGCAGAGTTCCCCGACCGCCCTCGGCCGGGGAGAAGGCTCTTCGCCGACATCTTGCTGTGCCCCGCCGGCGGACAGAGGAGCCAACAGAACAATGAGTCGCATGCTGTTCGTGCTCCGCTATCGGAACGGTGAACCGGAGCCCCTCGACATGGAGCTCGTACGAGAAGTCCTGGCGCCGTACGTTGCGGCCGCCGACGAGGATCTCACGAACGGTGTGTTGATCCGCACCGCCGACGGCTACGAGGTCGACGTAGACATCAACCAGGTCTGCATCGCCGTCAACCGCTTTCCGCCCGGCCAGTTCTTCGATGTCCTGGCCGAGCTGGTGGACCGCCTCGGGGCGAGTGTGACCCCGACGGACCGGCCGGTGATTCTCCGCGAGGAGAGGGACCGGTCGCATCTTCCTGCAGGAGCTGGAGCGGATGCCGGCGTCGTTGCAATGACCGGCTCAGCTCTTGAGTACTACCTCAGCGGCTCCTGACGGGAGGCACGGCGACGAGGAGGGGACCGTTCCCGGCCCGATGTCCACGAGATACCACATCGAGACAGCGGCTAGGGGGTGCACATGGCCTCCCGGTAATCAGTACGGTGCGCGGTCGCGCCCGCCAGGATAGGACGGGTGACCACCACCGGAGACCTTTGGTATCACTACGGCCGGGGCCGTGCCGCTGCCGACCGGACCGTCCCCGAGGCCTTTCACTGGACCTGGAACCAGGACGGTGGACCCGGCCCGGAAGTGCTCGGCGACCTGACCGGCCGGTGCGTCGGTGACCTCGGCGCCGGGACGGCCCGGCACGCCGCGCACCTGGCAGTCCATCACCAACCCGCCTGGGTCACCGCGGTCGACGCCTCACCGGCCCAGTACGCCATGGCCACCGACCTGTACGGCCACCTCGCGCCGCGCCTGCGCATCGTGCTGTCCGACGTCGTGGCCTACTTGCAGGCGATGACCAACACGTACGACGTCCTCTACAGCGTCTTCGGCGCGGTCGACTTCACCGAGCCGCGGGAGCTGCTGCCGACCGCGGCCGCCGCGCTGCGGCCCGGCGGGCGGCTGGTGTTCTCCACCCTCGCCCACTACCTGAGCGGCGAGCACGCCCAGCCCGATGCCGTGCCCGCCGACATCCCGGCAAGGACACCGGAAGGAGAAGAGACCACGATGCGCCGCTGGGTGCTCCAGGAACACGTGTGGACGAAGGCCCTCGAAGAGGCCGGGTTCACCGAGATCACCGTCGATGCGCTGGCCGCCGCCGGGCAAGGGCCGCGCACGGCCGAAACGCTGCTGGTGTCTGCTGTCCGCCTACCGCAGCCCCCAAATCTCTAGCCGTCGACAGGGGGGCGGGCGGGCGCCGGTACGGGCCAGGGATTCTGGGCTCGGACGCCAGCCGCAAAGCAGGGCCTGGAGTTGCTCCTTCCTGATGCCGGCCGGGCGGAATTGTTACGGGGCTGCTTCGGGCGGGATGGTGGGCTCTGGCAGGGGGAGCGTGTCCGGCTGTGGTGCCGTCCAGCTGGTGAGGAGTTGGAGGGAGCGGGCGGTTTCGGAGTCCGGTTCGACGTTGTAGACGCACAGGGTCCGGTCGCTTTCGCCGGGCGCTTGGAAGGACTCGTAGGAGAAGCGGAGGTCTCCGACGAGGGGATGGTGGTAGGACTTTGCGCCATGGGTGCGGCGCAGGACGCGGTGATCGGTCCACCAGCTGGGGAACTCGGGTGATTTCAGAGTGAGTTCGCCGACGAGGTCGGCGAGCTGGGATGCCGCAGGCCGCCGCCCTCGCGCGAGGGCGGCCGGACCGGTCAGCACGCCGAGCAGCGCTCCCCACGCCAGCCGCGTCGTGGAAGCCGGCAGCATCGCCGCCAGTGAGACACCGGCCATTCCGTCATAGTCATTCAGAAGGGGATGATTATCGGGCGATGCCATGGGCTTGCCCAGGAGCAGGATGTCCCCGACAAGCCAGGCAATTTATGCCAGAACGCCCGCGATCCCGGCGAGCCGCACCTGTTTCATTCCGTTCCCATCCGTCCACACGTCGGCAGCCCCTAATGCAGTGATCGTGATCAGGTTAGCCTAGCCTAAGTGAGGCGTTGGGGTGCTTGCGGCGGCCCGCCGCTACCACGCTTGGAACTCCAGTGGCGTCTCGTTCCTGAGCTGGTGATTGCCGTTGCTCTGGAGCGGATGGGATAAATGAAGTCGGTTACCGGTCGGCAGAGTTGGAGTTGGTATCGGGCAGGTGGCAGCTGCCCCGTGGCATTCCAGGTGACGGATGCTCACTCGTTCTCATTCGAGGTGGCCGAGTCGCGGCGGGTCATGCCGTGAGCCGACACTGCGCAACCCTGCAGGGGTGAATCCTTTGGCGGTGGTCGCGCCTCTCATGGATGTGCGGACAACAGCGTCGGCACAGGAACCGGAGGTTTGTCGTGATCATTGGTGCCGTCATCGTCGCGGCTGTGCTCATCTGTGCGTGTGCTGTCATCGTGCGGCGTCGTCGGGGGCGATCGCATGGCTGACTTCACATGGCCCGGCGAACAGTTGATCGTCGCGGCGCAGAAGGGCGACGTCGAGGCCGCAGCCGCTCTGGTGTCGGGCTCGCACCCGCATGTGCAGCGGTTCGCGTACTCCTTGTGCGCCTCTCCCCAGGATGCCGAGGACGCCGCACAGGAAGCGCTGATCATCCTGTACCGAAAGATCGGAATGCTGCGGGCCTCCGGGGCGCTGGCGTCGTGGATGTTCCGCATTGTGCGCAACGAGTGCCTGCGGCGGGCGCGGCTGATGCTGCACAGTCACGGACCGGTCCCGGACACCGTCATGCCGTCCTTCGAGGACGAGGTGTTGCAGCGTCTGGAAGCAGGCCGGGTGGCGACGGCGATCGCCGGCCTGCCCGCCGACCAACGACGTGTGCTGATCATGCGCGACATCCAGGGCTACAGCGGGCGGATGGTCGCCGATGCGCTCGGCCTCAGCACCGCCGCAATGAAGTCGAGGCTGCACCGCGCCCGCACAACGGTTCGTCAGACATTGCAGGAAACGCCTGATTCACGCCCGGGAGCCAGTCATGACTGACCATCAGAGCTTCGCCAGTACGTCGCTGCCCCGGCACTTGGTGCGCGGCGCGCTGGGTTTCGGCGCCTTGACCGGTTCGGTCCTGCTCATCCCGGCAGTCGGGCCGGCCGGGCTGCTGCTCGCACCAGTGGGTCTGCTCGCGTTGCGCGGGTGTCCCATGTGCTGGACGATCGGGCTGCTGCAGACCATCTCGAAGGGCCGGCTACGGCGTTCGTGCGTGGACGGCCGCTGCGAGCTGTCCGTCGCCCAGCACATCCGGTCGCACGGAGACGACATCAGGCAGCCCCGAGCATCAGAACCGCACAGCGTCCCACGTCGCGAACCCGTCGCGCCGGGCCGGTAAGCGACAAACCGGCCGCCGCCCACGGCGCAACGCCACCTACTCGGCGCCATGCCGGAAGCTGTTGGCCCTTCCGGCCCAAGCCAGAAGGGCCAGCGGTCGGGTAGTTGAGCCAGTCGTCCATCACGATGCCGACGTACCCGTACGCGTACCGGGGCCCAGGTCCGTCACCCACTGTCCGCCGACGGCACCTGGGACTGTCTGCTCGCGTCAACGACTGCACCCAGTTCGAACCCGTCATGCAAGGGACGACGCCCCCGTACCCGGCCCGACCGCGTCGCCGCGGACAAGGGCTGCTCGGCCCGGAAGATCCGCGCCTGCATCCGCAGACGCGGTATCGCGGCGACGGTCCCGGAACGGATCGACCAGATCAACGGACGCCTGCGGCGCGGGGGGAGAGCCTGTGCCGGCTGGACGGGCCCCAACCAGCACGCCGAGCATGCTGCCGGGGCGGCAGGCGGAGACCAGGCCTCAGTCAGGCAGCCCCCAGAAAGATCCATTCAGGCCGACCTCGGCGAAGTAGGCGGTGGCGGAGGCGAGGTCGCGGCGGGTGTAGCCCGGTTCGAGGCGTCCGGTGTACCAGTCGCGGGCGAGGCGCCACAGGGTGCCAAGCAACGGTGTCCAGGGTGCACCTGTACCAGGTCCGGGGGCTTGAACGCTCGTGCGGCACAACTGGGACATGACGTCTTCCAGGGAACGAGCTGCCTACCGGCGGGTTCCCGGGCTCGGGCTGGAGGCCATGGACGCCCGCTTCGAGCACTACGCGTATCCGATGCACGCCCGTGGCGCGTGCTCCTTCGGAGTCACCGACGACGGCGCCCAGTCGTTCGTGTGCAGGGGAGAGCGGCACGTCAGCGCAGCCGGACTGGTCATGATCGACCGGACCGGCCGGGTGGCACGGACCACCAGGATCCCGGTGTCGGACGCGCCGATGATGCACGACTTCGCTCTCACCAGGAAGTACGTGGTGATTGTCGACGTGCCGATCACCTTCGACCTGGCGGCCGCCGAGGCGGGCACACCCGTGCCGTACATCTGGAACCCGAAGCACCCGATGCGAGTGGGGGTGATGCCGCGGACCGGCGGCGCCACCCGCTGGTTCGATATCGATCCGGTGCTCTACTCGAACAGGCTCAACGCCTACGACCACGGCGACACCGTCGTCATGGAACTCACCACCATGCCCGCGCCGTTCTACGCCGCGGGTCGGGGCAACGGCGGGCCCTCTGCGACCGGCACACCCGCGCTCGACCGCTGGACCATAGACCTGCGCGCGGGCCGCGTCCGCAGCACTTGCGAGGTGTCATCTCGTGGACGGTGGCGGCTCGCCGATTCCAGCCCAATGTCCCCAGGACGCACAGTACTTGGGCCATGCGTGCCGGTGGGCGGGCTCGACGACGGAGGTGTCCACCCGGACCAGGGTCATGTGATCGGTCGGACAAACCCTGGTTGATCCAGATCGGGTGTCTGTTGACGCCCTCGCAGTAAGCCGTGATGGCATCCAACTTCTTGCCCTTGCCCGCGTCGTACTCACTGTCTGCCACCTCGTTCACTTCCAGCAGCGGCATTTGTTTGTTCGAGGGGCTGGGTTCTTGCTCAACTCTTGTAGCGCTGTCACGTTGAGTGATTCTCGTCGCTTTCGATAATTCAAGAGGGGTGGAGTGCAGGCGCCCGTATGATCGCGAACGGGATGGGGCTCGTAGCGCAGTGGTCGTCGCGCCTTCACCGCGTGTGGGAGGACGCCGGTTCGAATCCGGTCGGCCCCATCCCGCCCGAGCAACCACGGTTCTGGCTCGCGGCGCTCAGGACGTCAACTGCTCGTTCAGTCGCTTCAACAGGTGCCGCCGGAACGCCAGAGGTTCAAGGGCTGAGCCGGGAAGAGTGATCCGGAGGAGGAAGTGGCGTCCGGTTTCCCGTCCTTCGCCTGCTTCAGGACGACGAGGACCTGCCACAGGGCGTCAATCTCCCACGCGGGCACTGCTCGCGCAGAATGCAGAAAAGCCAGTGGCCTCGGTGTGACAGCCCTGCAGTACCTGCACGGTTTCGACCTGAGTTGCGACCCGCGGCGCCCCGGGCTCGTGAGACATGGACGGGGCATCGCCTGGTGCCGATCGATCAAGGAAATCAGCGACGAGTTCAGCCGATGGCAGGCGAACTGCGCCGTCTACGATTCCGACCCTGAGCTCTGGCGGCAGTCCGTGTTGAGGCGGGCCCGGTCCTTTATCGAGGCCGAGAGGGCCAGTAGCCGACAGGAAGGCGAATGATCACTCCTGGTGCGCCAGTCAGGATCGGAGCCAGGCGACGAGAGGGGCAGCTGTGACGGTGCCGAGGGAGACGAGGGCGCGCTTTCAGCTCCGCGTGACCGTGGACGACGGCGTCGAGATCCCCGCGCCCGGCGACGGCGAGGTATGGACAGTCGGGGCAGTCATCCTCAACCAGGACGGCAGAGCTTTCGCTCAGAAGCGCGGCCCTGACAGGCGGCTCTTCCCCGACTGCTGGGACATCGTCGGAGGCCACGTCGAGCCCGGTGAATCCCTGCTGGACACCCTCGCCCGCGAGATAGAAGAGGAGACGGGCTGGCGCCTGCGCCGCGTCCGACACCTCCTCGGGATCACTACCTGGACGGGTGATGACGGGGGTGGAACGCGACACGAGGCCGACTATCTCGTCGAGGTCCAGGGCGATCTGGACCACCCCGCCCTGGAATGGTCCAAGCACACCGCCTACGACTGGTTCGGCATCGACGACCTCCCCCGCCTCAAGGAGAACCGAGCCCCCGGCGAGTACCTCATCCACGACATGATCGCGAAGGTTGTAGAAGATGGCCCGGACACGGCCCAGGTGTGTTGACCCGCAGGGTTGTTGACGCGGCTGATCGGGGCTCGGATGTGTGGTGCTGCCGGCCGATGGCCAAGTCGAACTGCAAGGTGAAGGGCAGTGAGAGCACCTCCTGTGCCTCGCCGAGAAGTCCGGTGCGAGCAATGGCCGGTGCTCGGCGAGGCTCTCGAAGCCGTGCATTCGGCCGGTTGCGCGCGGGTGGCGCAGGCCGGGCCGGGGCGGCCGCTCGTGCGGTCATGCCAACCATGGGCGGCACGCCTCATGCCCCGGCGACTCCGTCGATTCGCTCTCGGATCAGATCGGCATGGCCGTTGTGCCTTGCGTACTCCTCGATCATGTGGACCAGGATCCAGCGCAGTGACACTCCATGGTCGCCTACATGGGCGGCTTCCTGTTCAGGCAGGCGACCGGAGTCGTCCAGTGACGCGGCGGCAATGAACTCACGGCCTCGTGCGACTTCCTCCTGCCAGACAGCCGTCGCCTCGTCGAGTCCACGGTCCGGATGAAGGGCAAAGCCATCGGCATTGCTCTCCCCGAAGACCGGAGGCACGTCCCGGCCCGTGAACACGCGCTGGAACCAGTTGCGTTCCACCTCGGCCATGTGCTGGACGAGGCCCAGCAGCGTCATCGACGACGGTGCCGCCGAGGCCAGTCGTAGCTGAGCGTCTTCGAGGCCCGAGCACTTGAGGGCGAGTGTCGCACGGTGAAAGTCGAGCCATGCTTCCAGCATGGCGCGCTCATCAGCATGCGGGGGCGGGATGGGCCGTCCATCCGGTGTCGTTTCCATGACTGCACCTTGGCAGAAACGGCTATGACGTACCACCGTCTTCGCCGGCCGCGACGTTCGAGCACAGTGTGCGGCGAATGGCTCTGCGGCTGGTTGGCGTAGCAGCCGTCCTTCCAGGGCGTCGCGGACCGGCAAGGAGTCAGCCGTGCGGTGCAGGCGACTGCTCGGGCAGGGGGCGGTCGTCGATGACGTTCTTCATGACGAGGGTGGAGGTCAGGCGCTGGACCCCGGGCAGCCGGGCGAGCTGCTGGTCGTAGAGCTGCTGGAAGGCGGCCAGGTCGGCGGTGGCCACGCGCAGGAGGTAGTCGGGTTCGCCGAACAACCGTTGGGCCTGGAGTACGTGCGGGACGGCGGTCACGGCCTCTTCGAAGGACGTGACGGTGTCAGCGTCCTCCCAGCGCAGAGTGGCGAAGACGAGGGCTTCGAAGTTCAGGCCGACGGCGGCCGGGTCGACCACGGCGCGGTAACCGCGGATCGCCCCCTCGCGTTCGAGGTCCCGTACGCGGCGGTGGCAGGGCGAGACGCTGAGCTGCACGCGGGCGGCCAGCTCGGTGACCGTGAGACGGCCGTCGAGCTGTAGCTCGGTAAGAATCTTCCGATCCAGGGCATCCATGGAGAAGATTCTCCCTCACATAACGCGATCATGGGGTAAATGCGCAAACACTTTCGGGCATATCCGACCTAGCCTTCCCTCTCAAAGCAAGAAATGAGAGGGAACGACAGATGGACACGACGACGCTGGCGGCCTTCCTGGCAGTGGATCTGCTGCTGGTGTTCACCCCGGGCGCCGACTGGGCCTACGCCATCTCCGCCGGCCTGCGCGACCGCTCGGTCGTCCCGGCGGTCGCCGGGCTGATCGCCGGGTACGCCGGGTACACACTCCTCGCGGTCGCGGGCCTGGTGGTGATCGTGGCGAGCTCCCCGGTCGTACTCACCGCGCTGACCGTGGCCGGGGCCGGATATCTGGTGTGGCTGGGCTGGAGTGTGCTCCGGCGGCCGGCCGCGCTGGCTGCCCCCGGGGAGGCGATGGATTCCTCCCGCGCGCAGATCATGCTCAAAGGGGCCGGGATAAGCGGTCTGAACCCGAAGGCGCTGCTGCTGTACTTCTCGCTGTTCCCGCAGTTCATCGACACCGCGGCCGGCTGGCCGGTCGCCGCACAGACCGGCTTGCTCGGCGCGCTCCACATGACGGCCTGCGCGCTGGTCTACCTCGCCGTCGGCGTCCTTGCCCGTACCCTCCTGAAGACCCGGCCCTCGGCTGCCCGGGCGGTCACGCGGGCATCCGGTGCCATGATGATCGTCATCGGCGGGTTCCTGCTGGTGGAGCGCCTGGCCGGCTGACGAACCACCCCGCTCCACTCGATGACGAACCACCCCGCTCCACTCGATACGGACACGAAGGAGAGCACGTACGTGGAAGACCAGACGCAGCAGGAACAGGCGAGCCCCGCGGTCCAGAAGCGCGTCCAGGACAGCTTCGACCAGCAGGGCCTCATGACCCACCTCGGCGCGCGCCTCGCCCACATCGGCCCCGGCCGCGTACACATCGAACTCCCGGCCCGTCCCGAGGTGACCCAACAGCACGGCTACGTCCACGCCGGGGCCACCAGCGCCATCGCGGACAGCGCCGGTGGCTACGCGGCGCTCACACTGCTCTCCGAGGACGCCGAGGTCCTCACCGTCGAGTACAAGATCAACCTCCTGGCGCCCGCCGCCGGGGACCGTCTTGAGGCGATCGGCACCGTTCTGAAGTCCGGACGCACCCTGACCGTGCGCCAGTTGGAGGTGTACGGCGTCCAGGACGGCGGCGAGCGGAAGCTCGTCGCCAACGGACAGCAGACGCTGATCCGCGTGAACAGGCCCGCCGAGTGAGCCCGCAGCCGTCTCTGCCGTCCTGGCTGACGTGGTGGCAGCGTCCCTTTCCCGACTCCAACACCCTGCTGCTCCACGGACGGCAGCCGGCCCTGGTCGACACCGGCTTCGTGGCCCATGCCGAGGAGACCGCCGCCTGGGCCCGCGCCCACGCCGGGACCGTCGACCTGGTCGTGAACACCCACTGGCACTCCGACCACGTCGGCGGCAACGCTCTCCTCCAGGCGGGCGGCGTCGGCATCGCCGCCGGGGCACCCGAGGCGGAGGCGATCTCTCGCAGGGACCCGGGCTGCTGTGCGGCCGAGTACCTCGACCAGCCCGTGGCTCCGTACACGGTCGACGTCCCCCTCGAAGACGGGCAGGCCCTCCGCCTCGGGGAGACGGACTGGGAGGTCATACGAACACCCGGCCACACCCCGGGCCATCTGGCCCTGTGGCAGCCGGAGGAGCGGCTCCTCGTGGTCGGGGACGCGCTGTCGGACTATGACGTCGGCTGGGTCAACCTCGCACTCGACGGGCTCGACGCGGCCGCCACCGCGCTCGCCTCCCTCAAGCGGCTGGCCGACCTCGCCCCGCGAGTGATCCTCCCCTCTCACGGCCCGATCCCCACCGACCCCGACGCCGCCCTCGCCGCGGCCCTGCGCCGGGCCCAGCGCCTCGTCGACGACCCGGACGGAGCGGTCTGGTACGGCGCCCGCCGGATTTTCGCCTTCGCCCTGATGATCCGCGACGGCATCCCAGCTGCCGGGGTCGAGCCCTACTTGCACGCCCGGGCCTGGCTGACCGACGCCGCACGGCTCCTGGACGTGACCCCTGAGGTACTCGCCGCCGAGTTGGTCACGACCATGCTCCGCAGCGGCGCGCTCGTCCTGCGCGACGGGCTCCTGCATGCTGCCGCCGAGCACGCCACGGTCGACGGGACCGCCCTGCGCGTGCCGTACCCACGTGCCTGGCCGGCGGTGGCACCCGGGTAAGAGCGGCGCGAAGGGGCGGGGGCCACAGGGGCATCCTCGCCCCCCTGGTGAGGAGTCAGGCCAGGGCGAGCCGGCCGAGGAGCCGGACCGGCGATACAGCCCAGGTGCAGTCCGGTCGGCGAGAAGGTCTTGGACATGCTGCCGGTGGAGGTGCAGCGTTCGTCCAGCCCGGGCAGCCGATCGCTGCAGCCCATCGCCGCCCGGGAGGGGGAGCGGCCTCGCCACCGTCCGTATCGCACTGGTCATGTCGAGTCGGAGCTGTTCGACGGGGTACAGGTCCTGGCCGAAGCTGTGGCCTGCGTCAGCGCCCCACGGCGACCAGTCCACTCCCGTAGGCGAGGACGACCGCCTGGACCTGGTCGCGTAGCTGGAGTTTGCCGAGGATGCGGGAGACGTGGGTCCTCACAGTGGTCTCGGACAGGTGGAGGCGGGCGGCCAGTTCGGTGTTGCCCAGGCGGACGGCACCGACCAGGTGTTCCGGGGTGACGTCCTTGAGCAGGAACCCGCTGGCGCCGGCGGACAGGGCCTCGCGGACGAGGTCGTCGAGGTCGAAGGTCGTCAGCGTGATCACTCGGGGCGCCGGTGCGCCGTCGGGGCAGTCGCCCAGAATGCGGCGGGTGGCCTCCAGGCCGTCGGTTCGGGCATACGGATGTTCATGAGGACCACGTCGGGGCGGGTGCGGTGCACGGCGTCCACCGCCTCGACGCCATTGGCCGCATCGGCGACGACATAGATGCCGTCCGCCGTCGGGGTCGTGCGGAAGCCGGTGCGGACGAGCGCCTGGTCGTCGGCGACCACGTGATCATCCTGGTCGACTCAGGCATCCAAGCCGCTGGAGACATAAGCGATTTGACGGTCGCGCATCATCGGCTCACCAGGCCCGGTGCGGTGAACCCGGCAAAAGTGGCCGCAGGCTGCCGCATCGTCTCGGCCGAACGCACCGGCCGGCAGACCACCTTCCTCGGACGAGGAGGCGGCGTATCGCCCCTCGATACCGCCTGGGCTGTCGGTCACCTCGATGTAGAACCCCCAGGGCTTCTCGACCGGCGGAGGCGTCCGCGGGGACGCGGCCCAGCCCGCTACCCAGGTCCTGACCGTGTTCGCAACCATCAAGCCCTCCCGAATCAGCGACCGCATCGCCGATTGAGTAATGGTCAGCTATTCATGTCGCATGTTACGTCGCTGTGCGGCGTGTGACATCTGCTCGCGCTGCGGTCCTTCTTGTCGCATGGGTTGAGCTGGGAGAACGCTGTTCGGGGCCTGCGGCCAGCGGCTTGACTCCGCTCGTCAGCGCCCGGCTGATTGCTCAGCTGTGGGAGCCGGCGATGGTGATGAGGCGCGCTATGTCCTCGACGTTGGTGGCAAGTCTGGAGGTGGCCACCCGGATGCGAGGTGGCCCCGGCTTGGGATAGGAGGAGTTGCCGCGGTGGACGAGTACGCCATTGATGGCGAGGAAGCGGATGGCTGCCTCCTCGTCGAGGACAGGGATCCACAGGCACAGGCCGTCTTCCGCAGTCGTCGTCACGCCGCGGTTGGTGAGCGCGTCGGCCAACGCGGTGCGGCGGGCAGCGTAGACGTGAGCAGCGTGCGCTATCCGCGTACAGAACCGTAGCGAGCCGGAAACGCTGTCCCGGTGCTGCGCCCGTGGCATGGCGGGGCCGCCTCAACGGGACCGAGGTGAGGTGCTGGTGGCCCTCGGACGAGTTGAAACGCGATGAAGCGGAGGGCGACCGTGATCGCGTCCGGACGCGGAACGTACGATCGCTCGGTGAGCAGGCCTGGGAGGGCACAGTGGGATATTTCGAAGGCTTCGACGCGGCCGGGTTCTGGGACGATTCGGCGTACGCGCTGGAGGAGTACGTGGAGGAGGCTCCGCCCACGCAGGAACTGATCGCGTCGGTGGAGGAGGAACTCGGCGGGTACCGCCTGCCCGCCTCCTACATCGCGCTGATGACCGCGCACAACGGCGGTGTTCCGACCCGGGACCACTTCCCCATGACCGAGCCGACCACCTGGGCCGACGACCACATCGTGATCACCGGCATCAGGGGCATCGGACGGACAAGGCCGCAATCGCTCGGCGGCGAGTACGGCAGTCGGTTCTGGAGCGACATGTGGGAGTACCCCGAGATCGGTGTCTACTTCGCCGACACACCATCGGCCGGCCACGACATGCTCGCCCTCGACTACCGCGCCTGCGGCAAACACGGTGAGCCGACCGTGGTCCATGTCGACCAGGAGGACGACTTCGCGATCACCTTGGTCGCGGAGAACTTCGAGGCTTTCGTCACGGGTCTGGTCGACGGGTCCGTCTACGACACCGCGGAGGAGGACCGGATCGCCGCCCTGGCCACGGTGCGCGACGGCAGCTTCTCCCCGGTGCTGCTGCGCGCTTTCCGCGAGGTCGCTGAGGTTCTGCCCGACGCGGACCGGCGAATGCGGGCACTCGCGGAGGCCGTCGTGCACGACAAGGGGTTCTTCGCCCTGCACGCCGATGCGCGCTCCACGCTGATGTACGACTACCTGTTCTGGTTGTACACCAGCTTCAACCAGGTCGGATCCTTCGACCGGTACGTAAGGACGCCTCCGCAGTACGAGCGTTCCTACGCGCTGCCGGACTATGAGCTCATGATCGTCTTCGGTCTCGTGGCCGACCCCTACGACTTTTCCACCGGTGGATACGCTCCCGGCTTCCTCGAAGATTGGTGGAACTCCCGTGTCGCCTCGGGCCGCATCTCCGGGACCGCCGACGGCTATCGGATGACGGATGCCGCTGTCACCGCGTTGCTCGACGAACTCGCCACCGTGGTCGGCGACCGGTAGCCCGTACTCGTCAGGCGACGGCGTCTGAACGAACCGTCGTGTGTCCGCATCTCACCACGTCACTCTGCGCGCCCACGTTCCGAGCAGAGACCCTGGAGCGGGTGAGAGCTTTGCCGGCCGCCGACGTCTCCGTAGATGTTGACGACTACGGGCAGAGCCCCAACCCTCGGCGCGCCGCAGAACCCCTGACGCAATCCCCGGTACACCTCACACGCTCTCGGCTCGTGGACCTGTCGCGTATGCCAACGGCGGTGCGATCGCCCGTACGTCCGCCTGCTCATCCACCCACAGTCCGATGTACAGCGCCGCTGTCGCCTCCAGCAGTCCGGCGCGTTCCAGCCCGCCACAGGCACCGGCGCGCATCCCATGTCCCGCACCAGTTCGTATACCCGTGTGAGTGCGGCCTCGTCGTCCCCGCAGACCGGAACCGCGAGGGGCTGACCGTCGAAGAGCGGCGGGGTCATCCGCCACACGTCCTCGTGACAGAGGTTGAACGCCTTGACGACCTGCGCGCCGGGTGCCGCCGCGGCGAGGCGGCCCGCCGCCGAGGGGCCCCCTTCGGTCAGCAGCCGGAAGCCGGGCCCGACCGGATTGGCGCAGTCGAGCAGGACCTTCCCGCTCAGCGCCGCCTGGAGCTCCTTGACGACGTCTGCCCCCGCCCCGTACGGCAGCGCGACCAGTACCACCTCACCGAAGTCCGCCGCCGCATGCAGGGTCCCATGTCCCGCACCGCCGCCGATGCGCGTCGCGAGCCGCGGGGCCTTCAGTTCGTCCCGGCCTCCGACGAACACCTCGTGCCGGGCCCGCCCCCATCTGGGTCCTGCGGGACGGTCCCAGGCGACCCGGCGAACTCCGCGAGCGCATCGGCGGCATCAGCCCCAAGGTTTTGACCGAGACGCTGCGGCGGCTGGAGTTCAACGGTCTGGTGGAACGACATGCCTATGCAGAAGCGCCGCGCCGTGTGGAGTACGAACTCACCGCTCTCGGGCGGACGTTGCTCGGCCCGATTGACGCATTCGGCGCCTGGGCCTTTGAGCACGGCGATGAGGTCATGGCTGCCCGGGACCGAAACGACGGGTGAGTCCAGCCCGCGACCTCCACCTGACACGCTGTCATCACAACGAGATCGAGCGTTCCCGGACCGGACGCCGAGCTTGCGCTCGATGGTGGCGGAGCTGGTGACTTCGATCCTGTCGAGGAAGCCGGAGCGGTGCAGGACGCCCGTGCCGGCGCAGTTCGCGGCAGGTCCCCGACGCTGGTTGCGGGCCGGATACGGATGCGCAAGTTGTGCTGTCACAACGCGTGCATGTCGATGCTTCTGATCATGACCTCACACCTGCCCTGGCGGGGCGGGGCGGGGCGGGCGCGATCGCGCCGCAGCGGGCGGCTTGATCCAGCGGCAGGCCGCGAGGTAGGGGCAGCACCCTTGCGACACCGCGTGGCATCACATGGTGCAGGGTGGCACCGTTCGATGCTGTCTGGCGCCACTCGGCGCCATTTCGCGCCCCAAGAGACGCATGTGCACGCATGGCGCCACAATGACTCAGGTCGCTATCGCCATGTTTCCGCAGGTCGGAGGGGTCATTGCCGGGCTGACCCCGAGCGTGGCGCTACAGAGACTTGCACGGGGTGCCATCGTGATGCCATCATGGCGTCATGGACCTCACGCCGTATGTCGACACCCTCCGCCGCGAACTCGCGGTGGCCGCCGAAGCCGGCGGGAAAGATGCCCGCGAGCTGGCCGAGCGGCTCACTGCTCCTCTGGAGTCGGCGACCCGTCTGACCATGCTCAATGTGCTCTCCGCCGCGATGGACGAGATCACCCGCGAACTCGCCCCCGGCTCGGTCGACGTACGACTGCGCGGGCTCGACCCCGACTTCGTGGTGACGCCGCCGCCTGCCGACGTCAGTCCCATGGAGGTGGCAGCCGCGCCCGTCGAGCCGCTCAAGGCGCAGGCGCCCGCCGACGGCGACGAGGGTGGCACCGCCCGCGTCAACCTGCGACTTCCGGCCCACCTCAAGGCGCGCGCCGAGGAGGCCGCGAGCCGCGAGGGCCTGTCGGTCAACGCGTGGCTGGTGCGGGCCGTGTCGGCCGCGGTCAATGGCGGCACGCGGCCGCGTACGACGGAGAAGACCCACACCATCGGTCAGAGCATCACGGGCTGGGTCCGCTAGCCGCGCCCCGCCCGCCTCACCCGCCCCACTTCACCCACACCACGTCCCACCAGCGGGGACGCCCCGAAGACCCAAGAGGACGGTACGGCCATGCCTTCTTTCGACACTCCCGAAGCGATCTCCGCCACCGTGCACGTGGAAGCCGGCTCCGTCCGGTTCTCCGCCGGTGACCGTCTCGACACCCTCGTCGACGTGCGGCCCCGCGACCCCAAGAAGGACCAGGACGCGCGGACGGCCGAGCAGACCGAGGTCACGTACGCGAGCGGCGTACTGACCGTCAGGACGCCCAAGCCCAATCTGTTCGGCCGCACCGGCACCGTCGACGTGACGGTCGAACTGCCCACGGGCTCGCGCATCGACATGACCGGCGCCTGGGCCCAGGTGCTGGGCGAGGGCCGGCTCGGAGAGGTGCGTGTGAAGACCTCGTCCGGCGATGTGCGCCTCGACGCCACCGGGCCGCTGCACCTGAAGGCGTCACACGGGTCCATCACCGTCGACCGTGTCGAGGGCGCGGCCGAGATCACCACCAGCTCCGGCAGTCTGCGCGTCGGCACCGTGGACGGCTCTGCCGTCCTGAAGAACTCGCACGGCACCACGACCGTCGGTGCCGCGACCGGCGAGCTGCGGGTGAGCGGCGCCAACGGGGACATCGACATCGCGCGTGCCGAGGACTCGGTCACCGCCACCACCGCCCACGGCACCCTGCGCGTGGGCGAAGTGGCTCGCGGCACCGTCCAGTTGGAGACCTCCTACGGCGCCATCGAGGTCGGCATTCGCGAGGGCACGGCCGCCTGGCTCGACGCCAGCTCGGGCTCCGGCCAGGTGCGCAACACGCTCACCGCGTCCGAGGCCCCGGAGAAGACCGAGGACACCGTCAAGGTCCGCGCCCGCACTCGGTACGGCAACATCGACGTCCGCCGCGCCCGGGTCTGAGCAACGACCCCGCGAACTCGCCCAGTCACCCCAGTCGCCCCATTCGTCTCAGTCACTTCACCCTTCGAACGGGAGGGCTCCATGCCTTCATCTGTCATGTCCACGTCCAGAAGGGGCGATGGTCCGCAGTCGCCCGCAGCTGTCTCCACCGTCGGTCTGCGCAAGTCGTACGGCGACAAGACCGTGCTCAACGGCATCGACCTGCATATCCCGGCCGGGTCCGTGTTCGCGCTGCTCGGGCCGAACGGCGCCGGCAAGACCACCGCCGTGAAGATCCTGTCCACGCTCATCGCCGCCGACGGCGGCCAGGCCCAGGTCGCGGGCCACGACGTCGCCACGTCACCGGACGGGGTGCGTGCCGCGATCGGCGTCACCGGGCAGTTCTCCGCCGTCGACGGCCTGATCACCGGCGAGGAGAACATGCTCCTCATGGCGGACCTGCACCACCTGTCCAAGCGCGAGGGCCGCCGGGTCGCCGCCGAACTGCTGGAGCGGTTCGACCTGGTGGAGGCCGCGAAGAAGCCCGCCTCCACCTACTCCGGCGGCATGAAGCGCCGCCTCGACATCGCCATGACGCTGGTCGGCAACCCGCGGATCATCTTCCTCGACGAGCCCACCACCGGGCTCGACCCGCGCTCCCGCCACAACATGTGGCAGATCATCCGCGAGCTGGTCTCCGACGGGGTCACTGTCTTCCTCACCACCCAGTATCTGGAGGAGGCCGACGAGCTCGCCGACCATATCGCCGTCCTCAACGACGGCAGGATCGCCGCCGAAGGCACCGCCGACGAGCTGAAGCGGCTCATTCCCGGAGGGCACATCCGGCTGCGCTTCTCCGACCCGTCCACATACCAGAGCGCCGCCTCCGTGCTGCGCGAGGTCACCCGGGACGACGAGGCGCTGTCGCTGCAGATCCCCAGCGACGGCAGCCAGCGGGAGCTGCGCTCCATCCTCGACTGGCTGGACTCGGCCGGCATCGAGGCCGACGAGCTCACCGTGCACACCCCCGACCTCGACGACGTGTTCTTCGCCCTGACCGGCTCCAACCAGCCGAACCAGCCGAACCAGCCGAACCAGCCGAAGGAGGCTGTCCGATGAGCTCCCTGGCCCTCGCCGTACGCGACTCGTCCACGATGCTGCGCCGCAACCTCCTGCACGCGCGGCGCTACCCGTCCCTCACCCTGAACCTGCTGCTCACGCCGATCATGCTGCTGTTGCTCTTCGTCTACATCTTCGGCGATGTGATGAGCGCGGGCATGGGCGGCGGCGCCGACCGCTCCGAGTACATCGCCTACCTCGTGCCGGGCCTCCTGCTGATGACCGTCGGCAGCACCACGATCGGCACTGCGGTGTCCGTCTCCAATGACATGACCGAGGGCATCATCGCCCGTTTCCGCACGATGGCGATCCACCGCAGCTCCGTGATCACCGGGCATGTCATCGGCAGCGTGCTGCAGTCGGTCATGAGCGTGGTCCTCGTGGGTGCCGTCGCCGTGGCCATCGGCTTCCGCTCCACGGACGCCACGGCCCTGGAGTGGATCGCGGCATTCGGGCTGCTCACGCTGTTCGCCCTGGCGCTCACCTGGATCGCGGTCGGGATGGGTATGGTCAGCCCGAACGCCGAAGCAGCCAGCAACAATGCGATGCCGCTGATCTTCCTCCCGCTCATCTCCAGCGCCTTCGTCCCGGTCGACGCGATGCCGGGCTGGTTCCAGCCCATCGCCGAGTACCAGCCGTTCACGCCGGCCATCGAGACCCTGCGCGGCCTGCTGCTCGGCAGCGGGATCGGCAACAACGGGTGGCTCGCGGTCGCCTGGTGCCTGGCTCTCTCCGCGCTCGGCTACTTCTGGTCGAAGGCGGTTTTCAACCGCGATCCGAAGTAGCCCGGACGACCTCGCGGGCCGCCTTCCGCAACTTGTCCCACCCGGGGTGGCGTACTCCGACACCGCGTCGGCGTACGCCACCCCGTCCCCGTCCGCGGCATCCGAGGACGCTCAACTGTTGCGCGACTCGAAGATCTGGTGGATCGCCGCCAGCGGGTACGCGGTCTCGCGACTCTCGTGCTGCAGCTTCCCGTAGAAGTCCGTCACGACTGCCGCAAGCGATGCATGCCGGGCGATGGTCGCCATGACCTCCGGCGGGCCGACGGGAGGTCGGGCTCCTTCGGCACACGCGTGTATCAGCGCCTCCCGTTCCGCCCGCTCGTACCCGTACAGACCAGTGATCAGCCAGTTCACCAAGTAGCTGAGCGTGTACGCGCGATCGTACGTTCTGTGCCGCTCGAAGAAGTCGACCTCGGCGGGGGCCAAGTCGAAACAGGACGACAGAGCCAGGCCGTAGTCGGCGAAATAGAGGCGCCGGCCGTCAGTCAGGATGTTCTGGAAGTGGGCGTCAAAGTGCAGGAGACCGTGGTCGTTCATGAAGGAAGTACCGGCCTCCAGTTCCTTTTCCACCAGGGTGCAGGCCCGGCCGACTGCCTCGTCACCGACTCGTACCTGCTCGGTGAGCCACTCGTGCAGCGTCTGCGGGATGTACTCCAGGAACAGTACGAGGCTTGCCGGGGACTTGCTGAGGGCCTCGATACGGCGACGTACCTCCGGCCGGCCTCCCCAATAGGACACGGCCCGATCCACGTCGGCAAGCTCCTCCGGAAGGGCCGGTGCCGTGTCCGGCAGGACACGGCAGTGGTACATCAGCGGAAACCCCTGATATTGCCCTGAGAGCACCCAGTTGGTGGTCATCGTGTGGACGGCAGCCTCCCGCCACGCCCCGAAGCCCGGCCCGCCGATGCCGTACTGACAGAAGACGGGTAGCTCGAACACGTTCGCCGTAGACCGAAGATGGTCAGGCCGAAGCTCCAACTCAGTCAGGGAGACCCGCTTCACGAAGACCGACCTACCTGCAACCTCCAGCAGCGCCGACCGCCCACCGATGCCGGAACCGAGTGGTGCAGCAGCGTCCACGAGCTCGCCCAGTTCTTGATCGCTGCGCCGGGCCAGGGACGTGGAAACGGCGCTGTACGCGGCCGACCGCTCGCCGGACAGCATTCCGGCGCCGTCGACCATCGCCTGGATCCGCATGCCTACCTCGTTCCTCGTGGCTGACCGAAGGCGTTTTGAAGGCAACAGCCGCTGTCCATGGGCGAGCTTCACCGCACTGTACGTGAACGTCGGCGCCAGGATCAGCGAACGCAAAGCGGGTGAGCACGGCGCGCCGACCTCGCCAAGTACGACTGGTGGTGGCGCAGCTCGGGTCGTGCCCGACAGATGGCCCGGTCTCCAGTCAGGATGCCGTACGTCAGGCCCCCACCGGGGGCGTGGTGTGCAGTAGTTCCAGTCGGCGCTGGAGGTCTTCAACCGCTCCGGGGCGCCGGCCAGGTACGTGGTGGCGCAAGGAGACCAGGGGCGGGCCGAGTTCCCGGGCCCGTTGCGGGTCGCGAAGTTGCTGCCACTGGTGGTGGGCGCGGTCCACGGCGTCTTCTACGGCAGGGTCGTCCGGGGGTTGTTGCCGGGCAAGGCGGGCGTCGGCGGCAGCCATCCACAGCTCGCAGCTGCGTGCCGGATCGTCGGCCAGGCGAGCGAGGTCGGCCCGGACCTCCAGCCAGTGGGTGGTCTGCGCGGAGCCCGCACCGTGGGTACGCAGAGCCCACCCCTCCCACATGGAAGCGAGCGACGCGGCCTCACTGTGCCGCCCGGCATGGGCGGCGGCAAAGATCTCGGGCAGCGGATCCTCTTCGGACGCCCTGGCGCTCTCCGGGATCGGAGCAGGCGCTGTTGGCGCGGGTGAGGGCTCTTGGTGTGGCAGGCTCGGTGCCTGGACGGCCGAGCCCGCAGGGGCGGGGACGGTCGTGATGTCGACGGCGAGGAACAGTGCGTCGACGGGGCCGACGTGGGCGGCGGCCTGTTCGTGGAGCTGGGCGAGTGGCGGGTTGATGCCGTTGCGCCAGGTGGTCGCGAGGGCCTTCAGGTAGGCCGGTTCTGCGATTCGGCGGCGGGGCGGCGGTGGGGTGATCCGGCCGTATGCGCGGATTCCGTAGCCGAGTTCTAGGCCCTCGGCACGGAGCTGCTGCCAGGCGTCCGGGTCGGCGACCATGTCGGTGACGACGGTGGTGGTACCCGGCCGGCGCAGTTTGAGTTCGCCGGCCAACCAGTGCCAGGGCAATGCGGTGTAGCGGAGGGTGGTCGGCGTGGTCCGGGCGAGTGCGAGGTGGATCAGGCGCTGCTTGTGGTCGAGGTGGAGTTGTCCTGTTATGTAGAGGGTGAGTGGGCCCGGTGCGGCGGCTGCGGCGCGGATGCGGGTGAGGAGGGTCTGCGGGTCGGTCGGGTCGGCGAGTTCGATGATGGTGGCTGCCGTCGTGCCGGTCAGGATGCCGGGCGGGACCGCCGCGAGCGTGGGCAGGGCGCCGGTCGCGTTGATGAGACAGCCCTTGCCGGCCGGGGCTGCCGCGATCAACAGCGCGGTCCCGGGCGTCGTGTCCTCCCCGTTGATCATCACAACAGCACCGTAGCCGCTGCCCGGCTCGTGAACGTAACCAGCGGCCAACTCCTGTCCGATGACCAGCGGGAGACGGTCATCAATAACGTGCCGGGGAACGGCTCGGGCAGCCCGATTGATGAAGCGGATCGGGCGCGAGGGTGATGGTCATCCACGGCACGGCGATTTGGCAGAAGCTGTGCCCGACCGGCTCGAGGCCGCTCTGCTCGTTGAGGCTGAAGGTCGTCACCATGATCATCGCCGAGTCGTCTGCGACGGAGACGAGGTGGGTCCCGCAGCGCGGGCAGAAGCCGCGGTGCAGGCTCGGCCAGGTCGCATACCAGGCCGGTTCGCCTCCGGGGCCGGTCCAGGTCAGCTCCTCCCTGCGGAACCCGACCCACGACATGGCCGGCGAGCCGGAGATGAGCGTGCAGTGCTCGCAGGAGCACAGGTGGGGGTCGTCCGGAGCGCCGGTCACCTCGTAAACGATGTCGCCGCACCGGCAGCGTCCCGTCCGCGGTTCGGGTGCGGAGGCCGGTACGGTCATTCGAACATCTCCCTTGATCCAGAGGAGGGCTGGGAGCGTCAGTTTGCTACTGGGCCGGGGTCCCGGGCTGGTGTTCGGGGGTTTCAGGCCCCGCAGGTGGGATCAAGTTCACCCCGAGCGGTGAACCGTCGGCAGTCGTGAGGTTGAGGCCGGGGCAGGCCGTCGACGGCTGAGCGATGGGGGTGTAGCGACGGTCGCCGGGATACCGGCGATCGCGGCGAGAGCTTGGTGACGGTTCGGATGATCACCGTCACCATGGCTCAGTGATCAGGCGATGTCCGCGCTGGTGGTGGCGATCACGGGGCGGCCCGCACGCGGTTGCGGAGCGTGCCGATGCGCTCGACCTCGACCTCGACGATGTCGCCGGGGCGCAGATGGCGACCGGAGAATACGCCGGCGCCGCGTGGTGTTCCGGTGAGGATCACGTCTCCGGGTTCGAGGGTCTGATAGCGGGAGAGGTGGGAGATCAGCTCGCCCACACCGTGGATGAAGCTGCTGGTGCGGTCGTCCTGGCGTACGTCACCGTTGACCAGGGTGCGCAGCCGCAGATCGAGCGGCTCGGTGAACTCGTCCGGGGTGACCAGGCAGGGGCCGAGCGGTTTGAAGGTGTCGAAGCTCTTGGCCACGCCGATGGACGCGGTCGGATCGCCCGACATCGCGCGGTGCTGGATATCGCGCGCGGAGACGTCGTTGGCGATGGTCAGACCGGCGATGTGGCTCGCGGCCTCGGCAGCGGAGACCGCGCTCGCGGACCGGCCGATCACGACAGCCACCTCGCCCTCGTAGTCGACCTGGTCGGCCGCGACGGCCGGCAGGCGGATGTCGTCGCCCGGTGCGGTGACCGCGGATCCGGCGACCAGCTGGAAATTCGGCTCAGTGGGCAGGGTGATGTCCCTACGCCCCATCGCGGCGAACATCTCCAGGGCCTCCTCCGCGTGGCTGGGGTAGTTGAGGCCGACGATCAGGATCTTCCCGGGCCGGGGTACGGGGGCGTGCACCCGGACCTCGTCGAGGGCGACCCGCCGGACGACCGTCGCCGCGCGTGCGGCGTCGATACCCGGTCCGTGCAGGAGGGCGCCCAGGTCGGCGAAGGGGAGGTCGAGTACGGAGAGCTCGCCGGGGCTCTCCTCCCTGGCGATGCCCAGGGCTGTGCTGTACAGGCGCATCACGGACTCCCGCGTGTTGGGGACACATTCTCTTGTGCCTAAGTCAAGAGAGGTCTTGTTTCGAAGTCAAGAGTTCATCGGTTGCCGGGTTGCTGTTCTCGGATGCAGCGGATGGGGGCGGGGATGCGCCGCCTAGGCTGGGTTGCTATGCCAAGGAACCGTCAACAGATCCCGAAAGTCGAGCGTGAGGCCGTCCTGGTCGACAGCGCCTGGGAGCTCTTCGCCGTCAAGGGGTACAAGGGGACCAGTCTGACCGAGGTCGGCAAGGCGGCCGGCGTCGCGGCCAATGCCGTGCGCTGGTACTTCCCGACCAAGGACGACCTGTTCGCCGCCGCGCTGGACCGCCTCTTCCGGCGCGAGCGCGAGCGCGTGGAGACGGATCCCGTGATCGGAGAGGATCCGCGGCGGCAGCTGGTGACGTTCCTTGCCGACCTGGAGGCGTATCGCGGGCTGCACCGGGAGGCGTATGACCGCATGGACGAGTCGCCCGCCCTCGCCGATGTCTACTCCCGCATGCGGGAGTGGCTGGAGGATCGCCTTCTCGCGGCCGTCGCGAACCAGTTGCCCGAGGGGGTCGATGTCGCGCCCGTGGCGGATATGGCGAATGTGCTCTTCGAGGGGCTGCTGGTCAGTGCCCGGGGGCTTGACCGGTCGATCGGGGAGTTCATCGACCTCCTCATGGAGGCGCTGGTGGCCGTCGCGGCGGCGCGCTGACATCCATCTCTTGACTGTCATACAAGAGCCTGCCTAAGGTTCTCTTGTATGACAGCCAAGAGGGCTGTCGTGCCCTCGATAAGGAGGTCGCCGCTCCATGGCTTCTCCAGGCAAACTCGCCCACATCGTCCTGCGCACCGGCCGTCTGTCGCCCATGACCGACTGGTACATACGCGTCCTCGAAGGCCGCGTCACTTTCGCCAACGAGGCCCTCGCCTTCCTGACCTACGACGACGAGCACCACCGTGTCGCGCTTATCGCCACCGGAGCGTCCGAGCGTCCGACGGACGCGCACACCGGTCTGCACCACGCGGCATTCACCTACACCACGCTCGGAGACCTGCTCGGTACGTACCAGCGGCTGAAGAAGGACGGCATCCTGCCCTTCTGGTGCATCAACCACGGCCCGACCACCTCGATGTACTTCGAGGACCCCGACGGCAATCACATCGAGCTCCAGATCGACAACTTCGCCACCGACGAAGCCCTCGACGAGTGGTTCCGGTCCGGAGCCTTCGAAGCCAATCCGATCGGGGTCGAGTTCGACCCCGACGACCTGGTGCGCCGCTTCGACGCCGGTGAGTCCTTCGCCGAACTGGTCAGGCGCGCATGACCGACATCGATGCCCCGGTCGTCATCATCGGAGCCGGCCCCGTGGGGCTCGCCACCGCGCTCGTCCTAGGCCAGTACGGCGTCCGCAGTGTGGTCTTCGAACAGTACGACGGGATCAATCCGCACCCTCGCGCCCACGTCGTCAACACCAGGTCCATGGAGCTGTTCCGAACCTGGGGCATCGCGGACGCCGTCCGGGCGGACGCGGTCGACCCGGCATGGGCCGGCACCATCCTGTGGAAGCAGACCCTCGCCGGGGAACCACTGGGCCGGATCGACCTCGTCGAAGGCCCGGAGGACCAGCTCCTGCGCCGGATCCACGCCTCCGCCGAGCAGCTCACCTCCTGCGCCCAGGACCGCGTACAGCGACACCTCCTCGACGCGGTCCTCGCCCAGGGCATGGCCACCGTGCACTACAGCACCACCGTCGTGGAGGTGACGGACCTCGGCGACAGTGTCGACGTCACCGTGGAAGGCGTGGGCGGGCGGCAGATCCTGCGCACCTGTTACGCCGTGGCGGCGGACGGGGCGACCGGCGGCCTGCGCGACACGCTCGGCATCGCGATGGACGGCTCCCCGGTCCTCGGCCACCAGCTGAACATCTACTTCCACGCCGATCTGTCCCCGTGGATGAGAGAGGATCCTGCCCTGCTGGTCTGGCTGATCAACAGTGCCTCCCCGGGACTCCTCATCGGGATGGACGGTGCTCGCCGGTGGACCTTCCAGCGGACCATCGACCCGGCTGTCGAATCACCGCAGGACTACCCGCCCGAACGGTGCGCCCAGATCATCCGGGAGGCCGTCGGAACCACCGAACTCGACGTGGACGTCCGCTCCGTGGGGCCGTGGACCATGACGGCCCGGACCGCCGAGACGTACCGCAGCGGCCGTGTGTTCCTCGTGGGTGACGCGGCGCACCAGTTCCCGCCGACCGGCGGCCTGGGGATGAACAGCGGCCTCGCCGACGCGGACAACCTCGGTTGGAAACTCGCCGCCGTGCTGAGGGACGGTGCTTCCGACGCCCTGCTCGACACCTACGAGCGTGAGCGCCGTCCCGTCGCCGTCGGCAACGCCCGCCACAGCATGCTCAACGCCATCAAGATGGCCGAGGTCGGGATAGGGCCCGAAACGACCAGGATCGCCGGCCGCCTCGAAAGCCCCGACCCGGCAGTCGCCGCGGCGGAACGCCGACGGATCGCGGAGGCCATTCCTCCACAGCGCCCGCACTTCGACGCGCTCAACCAAGAGATCGGATACATCTACGGAGCGGCCCGGCACTCCGACGACGCCCCGATCTCGGCCACCGACTACGCGCCGATCGCCGTCACCGGAGCACGACTTCCGCACGCCTGGATCGAACGTGACGGGGAACGGGTGTCCACCCACGACCTCCTCGTACCGGGCTTCACCCTCATCACGGGGCCCGGGGGAGCCGACCGGGCCGATGCCTTCGCGGAGACTGGGGAGGGCATGGCGAAGCGGAGTGTCGTGATCGGCCGGGACGTCACCAGCCCGGACGGCTACTGCCCCAAGGTGCTCAGGATCGGTGAGGACGGAGCCGTTCTCGTCCGACCGGACGGTCACATCGCTTGGCACAGTGCCGAGGGATCATCCCCTGCCTCCGCACTCGCCGCCCTGCTCAACACCGCCGAGCGGTCCGTCTAGCCCGGCGCGGAGCGTCCGTGGGGCGCCGGGCCGCGTGGCCGGCGCCCTCCTGGCCCCCACTCCCGGCCTCCTGTCCCGTTCGGCGGCACGGCCCGTCCGTCGACGGGCCCTCGCTGGGTGTCCTGTCCACCGCAGCATTCCGGCGATCCGGCGATCCCGCCCTGAAGGCCGAGTCCGGCGGCCTCGGTCTGCCACGCCTGCCTCACGGATGTCGCAGTCTCGACCGGTCCCGGCCTGTTCGACCTGCGCCGACTGCCGGTGACCAGCGCCGGCCCGCGCCGACACGCGCACCGCACCATGGCCGCGCCCTGCCGACACAGCCGTTTCGGGCGCCCGCCCTTTGCCGTACCGGGCCGACTCCTCGTCCGCCCCGACGACCACAGATGCCCCACCCGGAGGAACGCAGTGGTGACCCCTCAGAAAGCAACCGGCTCCCGCCCCACGCTTCAGGATCGATACGTACGCGAAGAAGGCGTCCTTCACCTCACCGGCATCCAGGCCCTCGCCCGCCTGCCGCTCGACATCCGTCGCGCCGACCGTCGCGAGGGCCGAGGCACCGCGGGGTTCGTCTCCGGATACGAGGGTTCGCCGCTCGCCGGGTACGACATGGAACTCGCGCGGTGCGGCTCGCTTCTCGACGAGTACGACATCGTCTTCCGTCCCGGCGTCAACGAGGAACTCGCGGCGACGGCCGTCCAGGGCACCCAACTCGCCTCGGCGCAGCCGGACAAGCGCGTCGACGGCGTCACGGCCATCTGGTACGGCAAGTCCCCGGGCCTCGACCGTGCCTCGGACGCCATCCGGCACAACAACCTGATGGGCACCCACCCGGACGGCGGCGCACTGGCCCTGGTCGGCGACGATCCCGCCGCCAAGTCGTCGACCGTCCCCGGCGCCTCCGAACTGCTCCTCGCCGATCTGGGCCTGCCCACGCTCTACCCGTCCGACCCGCAGGAAGCCCTCGACTTCGGGCTGCACGGTGTGGCGATGTCCCGGGCATCCGGACTGTGGGTGGCGCTGAAGATCGTGACGGCCGTCGCCGACGGTTCCGGCACCGTCGACGTGAGCGCCGGACGGGTGTCACCGGTCGTTCCGGACCTCGCGGTCGACGGAGTGCCGTACCGCCACACCGTGGGCAGCCGGATGGTGCAACCGGTTCTCGGCGATCTGGAACGCAGCCGGGACGGCGCCCGCCTGGAGATCGCCCGTCGCTACGCCGCCGCCAACAACCTCAACCGGATCACCAGAACGGGCCCCGACGACCGTATCGGTGTCGTCGCGGCAGGCAAGACCTTCCTCGACCTCCGCCAGGCCCTGCGCATCCTCGGACTCGACGACGCCGAACTGGAGCGCCGCGGTGTGCGACTGCTGCGCCTCGGCATGATCCATCCGCTGGAACCCACGGTCGTCGAACGGTTCGCGAGGGGACTGCGCCACATCGTCGTCGTGGAGGAGAAGCGGCCACTCGTCGAGACCGCCCTCAAGGACCTGCTCTACGGCCGGGCTGACCAGCCGTCCGTCTCCGGCAAGCGCACACCCGACGGCTCGGCCCTGTTTCCCCTCGACGGAGAACTCGACCCCGACACCGTCGCCGCACGGCTCGCGTCCCATCTGAGCGGGCTGGGCGAATTCCCCACCGTACAGAGCTGGTTGGAGAACAACCGGGCAACGACCCGGCGCAAGTCGCTGCCCCTTCTTCCCTTGCTCACCCGCACCCCCTACTTCTGTTCCGGCTGCCCCCACAACCTCTCGACCAAGGCACCCGAGGGCGCCGCAGTCGGAGCCGGTATCGGCTGCCACGCCATGGTCACGCTCATGGACCCCGCCCAGGCCGGGGACGTGATCGGCATGACCCAGATGGGAGGCGAGGGCGCCCAGTGGATCGGCATGCAGCCGTTCCTCGAACGCGACCACCTGATCCAGAACCTCGGCGACGGCACCTTCCACCACTCCGGCAGCCTCGCCGTCCGCGCTGCGGTCTCGGCCGGGGTGAACGTCACCTACAAGCTGCTCTACAACTCGGCGGTGGCGATGACCGGCGGCCAGCAACCCGTCGGCGTCATGCCCGTGCCCGCGATAGCCCAGGGCCTCCTGGCGGAGGGCGTGAAGCGCATCATCGTCACGACCGAGGACGTCAAGCGCTACCGGAAGATCACGCTCCCGAAGGGCGTCGTCGTCTGGCACCGCGACCGGCTGACCGAGGCCCAGGAGGTGCTCGCCCGTACCCCCGGCGTCACCCTGCTCGTCCACGACCAGGAATGCGCGACGGAACTCCGACGCAAGCGCAAGCGCGGCCTTGTGCCCGAACCCACCGAGCGCGTGATGATCAACGAGCGGGTGTGCGAAGGGTGCGGCGACTGCGGACAGCAGTCCAACTGCCTCTCCGTGCAGCCCGTCGACACCGAGTTCGGCCGCAAGACCCGGATCGACCAGTCCTCCTGCAACAAGGACTATGCCTGTCTGGCGGGGGACTGCCCCTCGTTCCTCACCGTCGTTCCTGCCGGCGGAAAGCCCGCCTTCACCCCTGTCCCGATGCCGGACGGCGCTGCGCTGCCCGATCCGGAGCCTGTCGTACCGGCATCCCACACCACCCGGATCACCGGCGTCGGGGGCTCAGGCGTGGTCACCCTCGCCCAGATCCTCAGCACCGCGGCCTCACTCGCCGGACTGCACGTCCGGGCCCTCGACCAGACCGGCCTGGCCCAGAAGGGCGGCGCAGTGGTCTCCGACATCAAGATCACCAAGGAGGCGACGGAACAGGCCGCCAAAGCGGCCCTGGACGAGTGCGATCTCTACCTCGGCTGTGACCTGCTCGTCGCCGCCGAACCCGGACAACTGACGACGGCCGCCCCGGCGCGAACCGTGGCGGTCGTTTCCACGGCAGAGGTCCCGACCGGACAGATGGTGATCGACCCGGAGGTGTCGTTCCCCCCTGCCGAGCCTCTCAAGGAACGGATCCGGGCATCGTCCAGGGATGCGGTCTTCCTCGACGCGCGCCGGCTCGCCAACGACCTGCTGGGTGAGGACCAGTTCGCCAATCTCCTGCTCACGGGCGCGGCCTACCAGACCGGCGGGCTGCCGCTGCCGGCCCATGCCATCGAGGAGGCGATCACCCTCAACGGAGTGAAGGTCGAGGCCAACCTCAAGGCGTTCCGTCTCGGCCGCCAGGCCGTCGCCGACCCCGAGGCCTTCGCCGACCTCCTGGAGGGGCGGGCCGCCGCACCGAAGCCGGTGCGCGGTCTGTCCGCCGCGGCCCGGCACACCCTCGAACTGGTCGGGGCCGCCCCCGGGTCGGAGCTCGCCCGGCTCCTGGCGGTCCGGGTACCGGACCTCATCGCGTACCAGAACGCCGCCTACGCCACGAGGTACGCACGCTTCGTCGAACAGGTACGTCAAGCAGAGGGCGAGCGCGTCCCCGGCTCGACCGCACTCACCGAGGCCGTTGCCAGGCACCTGCACAAGCTGATGGCGTACAAGGACGAGTACGAGGTGGCCCGGCTCTCCCTCGACCCCGAGGTCGAGCGGGAGGCCAAGGCCCGCTTCGGGGACGGCGCGCGGATCTCCTACCGTCTCCATCCGCCCGTACTGCGGGTACTCGGAATGACTCGCAAGATCGAACTCGGCCCCTGGTTCAAGCCCGCCTTCCAAGCACTCGCCGCGATGCGCAGGCTCCGCGGCACCCGCCTGGACCCCTTCGGAGCGGCGCGTGTGCGGCGTACGGAACGGGCCCTGGTCTCCGAGTACGAGGCCACGATCAACGAGGTCTGCCGGAACCTCGACGAGGGCGGCCACGACTTGGCCGTCGAGATCGCCTCACTGCCCGACACCGTGCGCGGCTACGAGGAGATCAAGATGGCATCAGTGGCGCGATACAGGGCCCGGTCCGCGGAACTCGTCGGCCGGCTGTCCTCGGGACGCGAACGTACGGATGCCCACACGGCGGCGTCCCGAGACATGTTGTGAAGGCGGCACACACTGACCGGCACGAACGTGCGGGGGCGGCTCAGGGCGCCGTGAACCCGGTGATGCGCCCGTGGTCCATGGTGAGCCGGGCACCGGTGAACCGGGACCGCATCCGGCGGTCGTGGGTGACGACCACCACGGCACCCCGATAGTCCACCAGCGCCTGCTCCAGTTCCTCGACCAACACCGGGGTGAGGTGGTTGGTGGGCTCGTCCAGCAACAGCAGGTCCATCGGGTCGCTCACCAGCCGGGCGATCTCGATCCGGCGCCGCTGTCCGTACGACAGGTCCTTCACCCGCCGCCGTAGGTCGGACGGGCTGAACAGGCCCAGGGAGAGCAGTTTCTCGGCGTGGTCCTCCAAGTAGCCGTCCCGGCCGTGCGCGAAGGCCCGCAGCACGGTCAGCTCGGGCGACCAGGGCATCCCGTCCTGCCGCAGGTGCCCGACCCGGCAGCCGACGTGCGCCGAGCCGCTGTCCGGCGCCAGCTCCCCGGCGAGCACCCGCAGCAAGGTGGACTTGCCCGCGCCGTTGGGGCCGGTGACCAGCAGTCGCTCGCCCGGCCGGATCATCAGGGAGACGGCGGTGAGCCGGTCCGCGACTCGCACGTCGTCGAGCCCGGCCACCGCCTCCTCCGCCTCCGCGCCCGCCACGTCGATGCGGGCGGCGAAGGACAGCCGGTCCGCGGGGGCCAGGACCGGGTTCTCGGTCAGCTGCGCCACACGTTGCTTGGCGTTACGGATAGCGCTTGGTGATGTCATGCAGTGCGAATTGCGCAATCGACACGCGTGTGTCTCCTGTTTCACGATGAGGATGAGGGAATGCGTGAGCGCGCGCTCGGCGCATCGGCCGGAAACTCGGCGAATGGGCCGGAAATACGACACGGACGCCGCCACGGCGGACAGAGCCGGTGCAGTGGTGTGTCAACAGCGCGCTGCTGGATGCGGCAACGGAGTCCAGCTCAACGCCGCGCATCCTCATCTGTCACAGAGATCCCATGCGATGGACCATAGACGGGCGGCTGGAGGCCCGGCCAGGGAATAAGGGCCCCACCGGCCCGACATGATGCGGTCGGAACGGTGCTTCGACATCCTGGCGCGTCCGGCGTATCGGCATCGGCAGCACCGCGCGAGCATCGAGAATCATGAGGCTCAGCCACAGAAGAATGCGCTTTTATGACCCCCCACCCAGGCCGCAGGATGGCTGCGAGCCGGCTTCCGGGGAGGAAAGCATGACGTCAGCCATCGAAACGGGCCTGCTGCCCGGCACATCCGAAATCCGTCCGGAAGGGCTGGCCGTCGGTGGCGTCCTGCTCACCGAACTGGCGCGACGTTTCGGAACACCCCTCTTCGTGTATGACGAGGAGCATCTGCGCCGGCGCTGCCAGGAGGCGGTCGCCGCCTTCGGCCCGGACAACGTCGCCTACGCCTCCAAGGCGTTCCTGTGCACGGCCATGGCCCGGCTGGCCCATGAAGAGGGACTGTTGCTCGATGTCGCCTCCGGCGGCGAGCTGCGGGTCGCGCTGCATGCCGGGGTGCCGGCAGGGCGGATCGTCCTGCACGGCAACAACAAGGACGAGGCGGAACTGCGCACGGCCATGTCCGCCAAGGTGCGGCACGTGGTGGTCGACAGCTTCGACGAGATGGACCGCATCGAGCGCCTGCACGCCGAGGAACACCTGCCGCCCGCCCGAGTCCAGTTGCGGGTGGCGCCCGGAGTGGCCGCCGGTGCGCACGAGGCGATCCGGACCGGTGGCAACGACTCCAAGTTCGGCTTCGGCCTCGCAGGCGGAACCGCTGCGGCCGCCGTGCGCCGGGCCGCCGGCTCCCCGGCGATGATCCTGGAAGGCGTCCACGCGCATGTGGGCTCGCAGGTGCTGGACACGGTAGAGCTCGCGGCCGGCGCCGCGGCCGTCGCCCGGTTCGCCGCCGACACACGGATGCACCGGCTCACGGTCGGCGGCGGCCTCGGCGTCGCGTACGAGGCGGGACAGACCGCACCGTCGTTCGCCGAGTGGGCGGCCCGGGTGCGGACCGCGGTACGCGCCGCGGGCTGGGGCTCCTCGGTGACCGTGGAACCCGGCCGGTCCATCGCCGCCCGCGCCGGACTGACGCTCTACCGGGTGGGCACGATCAAGCGGATCGAGGGCGTGCGGACGTACGTCGGCGTGGACGGCGGGATGAGCGACAACCTGCGCCCCGCCCTGTACGGCAGCCGCTACGAGGTGTTCCTGCCGCGCAGCCCGCGCGCCCTGCGGCCCATGCGGGCACGGCTGGTCGGCAAGCACTGCGAGAGCGGCGACGTGATCGTCGACGACGCCGCCCTGCCCGCCGACGTCGCGGTGGACGATCTCCTGGCCACGCCGGTCACCGGCGCCTACGGATACGCCATGGCCTCCAACTACAACAAGCTGCCGCGCCCCGCCGTCGTCTTCGTACGCGACGGCCGCGCCCGCACCGTGGTGCGCCGGGAGACCGAGGAGGACCTGCTGCGTCTGGACGTCGACGAGCCCGCCGGGTTCCCGGCACCGGCGGCGGAGGCGGTACGGTCCGGTGCCGGAGCGGCGCAGTGCGTCGGCACGGTCTAACCTGACCCGATGCTGAACAGCGCCCGACTGCTCGTCCTGCTGGAGATATCCCGTACTGGCACCATCGTGGCCGCGGCCCAGGCGCTGCATCTGAGCCCGTCCGCGATCTCGCACCAACTCGCCCGGCTGGAGCAGGAACTCGGCGTGGCGTTGGTGGAACGTCAGCCGCAGAGCCTGCGGCTGACCGCGGCCGGGGTGCGACTGGCCGAGCACGCGCAGGCGGTCGCCGATCTGATGGCCGTCGCACAGGACGACCTGCGGGCGCACTCCGAGGGCGAGGCCGGTGTCCTGCGGCTGGGCTTCTTCGCGTCCTCGGGCCTGGAGCTGCTGCCCCGGGCCCTGTCGGGGTTCGCGGCGGCCCGCCCCCAGGTCGAGCTGGAACTGATCCTCGGCCAGCCGCACGAGCTGGTGCCAGACCTGGAGGCGGGCCGGCTCGACGCCGCGGTCGTCTTCGAGCATCCGCTGGACCCCTGGTGCCGGCAGGCGACCGTGGACGTGGAGATGTTCTTCGACGAGCCGCAGTTGGTGGTCCTTCCCCTGCGCCACCGCCTCGGGCGGCAGACCACGGTCCGGCTCGCCGCCCTGGAGGGGGAGAGCTGGATCGGTACGCACGGCGGCCACACCGGCGAACCGGTTCTGGAACGCGCGTGCGCGGCCGAGGGCTTCCGGCCCCGGGTCCGCTGCCGCAGCGACCATTACCAGGTCACGATCAACCTGGCGCGCGCGGGCATGGGCATCGCACTCGTCCCGGCTCTCGGACTCGGTGACACCACCGGCGTGCACGTCTGCCGACTGGACCACCCCCGACTGCACCGGCGCATCGGGGTCGCCACCCGGCCCACCAACCGCAACCCGCTGCTGCGGATCTTCCTCGCGGAACTGCGGTCGGCCGCCGAGGAGATCCGGTCGCTGCTGGAGGTGCAGTGGTCGTGACCGGTCCGCCGGTCGCGACCACCGCACCTCGGGGGGCTGCGCAGTGCCTCAGACGTCGGTCGGGCGCCCGGCGCATGCCGCGAGCGTCCGGCCCACGTCCCGAATGGCATGCACCGCGGCCCGCTCGGTGCTCGGGCCCAGTGCCGTGTCCCAGTGCGCCACCACCGCGTACGCAAGCCGGCGCCTGCCGATGATGACACCGGCGTCGGCACGGACCCCGGTGTCGGTGCCGGTCTTGTTGGCCACCAGAAGCCCGTCGCGCAGCCGCTCGGGAAAGCCCGGGTCGTACGGGTCGTGGTCGACCAGTGCGGGCACCAGGCCGTGATCGGTGTTGGCCCGCATCCAGCGCAACAGCCGGGCCGAGGCCGCCGGACAGCTCATGGTGCCGCGCACCGCGTGTGTCACCAGCCGCGCCAGGTCCCGTGCGGTGCCGGTGGCGAAGACGGGCGGCACGTCCGGGCCACGGACGTCGCGGACCTTGTCGTGCAGCGTGAGGTGATCGAGCCCGAGCTCCCGGGCGAGCCGGGCCGTGGACGCGCGCCCCACGAGGCGCAACAGCGCGTTGGTCGCGGTGTTGTCGCTCACCGAGGCGGTCAGCCAGGCCAGGTCCTCGACGGTCCAGCCGCGCCCGCTCAGCCGGCGCAGCAGACCGGTGCCGTCCGCCATGTCCTCGTCGAGGACCTCCACGAACCGGTCGGCGGGCAGCTCCCCGGTGTCCAGCCGGCGCGCGACCTCGGCGAGCAGCAGCAGCTTCGAGGCGGACGCCACCGGCAGCACCGTGCGCTCGTCCACCCCCACGGTGCCGCCGCCGTCGATGTCGACGGCGGCGACGGCCAGGGTGAGCGGCAGCGCGGCCGAACGCCGTGCCGCTGCGGCCACTTGGGCCAGACTCATCGGACTCTCACCACTTCTCCCGCCCGCGCAGAGGTCGGACGGCCGCCTCTTGCCGCGACCCGACCCGACACCACGACGGTATCGATGCCTTCGGGTGCCAGCAGGGGGCGGTCGAAGTCGGCGGTGTCGCGTACCGATGCCGGGTCGAGCACGACCAGATCGGCGAGGGCGCCGTCGCGGACCACACCGCGGCCGGTGAGGCCGAACCGCCCGGCGGGCAGACCGGTCATCTTGTGCACCGCGCTCTCCAGCGGCAGCAGTTGCTCGTCGCGGCTGTAACGACCGAGCACCCGGGCGAAACTCCCCGCCCAGCGCGGATGCGGCCGACCGGGTTTGGGGACGCCGTCCGAACCGATCATCGACAACGGGCTGGCGAGGACCCGGCGGACGTCGTCCTCGCGCATGGAATGGCTGATGATGGTCACTTCTCCCTGCTCGGCCAGCAAGAGATCGCACGCCTCGTCGACCGGATGGACGCCGCGCTCGGCCGCGAGGTCGGCGATGGTGCGCCCCTCGGCCTCGGGGTGTGTCTGCGCGGCGGCCACCGAGATGAGGTCCCAGCCACCGTTTCCCACGGTGTTCTCCCACCCCTCGACGCCCTGGGCGATGTCCGTCCTGATCCGGTCGCGCGTCTCGGGCCGGCGCAGCCGTTCCAGCAGGGCGCCGATGCCGCCCTCGCTCGCCCACGGGGGCAGCATGGCGTGCAGGACGGTGCTTCCCGCCGTGTACGGATAGACGTCGCACAGCACGTCCACGCCTTCGGCACGGGCCCGTTCGAGCCGGGGCAGGGTACGCAGTGTGGCGCCCCAGGCGTGCCGTCCCGCGGTCTTGTGGTGGGAGATCTGCAAGGGGGCGCCGGAGCGCACCGCGATCTCCAGGGCCTCCTCCAGGGCGGACTCCACCTGCGACATCTCGTCGCGCAGATGGGTGACGTAGGGCTTGCCGTGACGGGCGGCGACCTCGGCCAGCGCGACGATCTCCTCGGTGTCGGCGTAGGTGCCGGGAGGGTAGATCAGCCCGGTCGACAGACCGGCCGCCCCCTGGGCCAGCGCCCGGTCCAGCAGCGCGCACATGGTGTCCAGTTCGTCGGGCCGGGGCGGCCGGGCCTCGAAGCCCATCACTCCGGCGCGCAGTGTGCCGTGGCCGACCAGCGAGGCGATATGGGTGTGGCGCAGAGCGGGGTCCTGTCCGGCCGCGAACGCGTCGAAGTCCACGGCGGGCCGCACCGGTCCGAGCCCGAACGTCACCCTGAGATGCTCGGCGAGTTCCGGCAGCCGCCGGGGGAGCGAGGGGAACAGGCTCGTCCCGCAGTTGCCGGAGATCTCCGTGGTGACGCCCTGGAGCAGCGGAGCGAGACGGAGGCCGTCGATCGGCTCCGTGGCACCGCCGGGTCCGTGGGGCGCCGCGAGGGCGTCGGAGTGCGTGTGCACGTCGATGAAGCCGGGCGCGACGACCCGCCCGGTCACATCCAGGGTCTCGGCGGCCGAGGCAGGGGCGCCGGCGGGGAGTACCGTGATCCGCCCGTCCACCACCGCGATGTCCGCTTCCCGGGCGGGTGTGCCGGTTCCGTCGACGAGCGTGCCGCCGCGCAGCAGCAGATCGAGGGGGCGGCCCATCACAGCACCGTCGACAGGAAGGCCCGCGTGCGGTCGTGCCGCGGGTCGGTGAACAACAGGTCGGGGCTCCCGGCCTCGACGACGGCGCCCCGGTCCATGAACAGGACCCGGTCGGCGACCTCGCGGGCGAAGCCCATCTCGTGGGTCACCACGACCATCGTCATACCGCTGCGGGCCAGGTCGCGCATGACGCCGAGCACCTCGCCGACGAGTTCGGGATCGAGGGCGGAGGTCGGTTCGTCGAAGAGCATGAGGGCCGGTTCCATGGCCAGTGCGCGGGCGATCGCCACACGCTGCTGCTGCCCGCCGGACAGCTGCTGCGGGTAGTGGTCCGCCCGGTCCGCGAGACCGACGTCGGCCAGCAGCCCGCGGGCCTGCTTCTCGGCCTGCGCACGGGGCCGGCCCTTGACGGCGACCGGACCCTCCATCACGTTCTGCACCGCTGTGCGGTGCGGGAACAGGTGGAACCGCTGGAACACCATGCCGATCCGCTCGCGTTGCCGACGGACGTCCCGGGCGCGCCGCTCGCGCAGTACCCGGCCGGACGGGCCGTGCTGTTCGTAGCCGACCAGTTCACCGTCCATCCACACCCGCCCCGCGTCGATCCGCTCAAGGTGGTTGAAGCAGCGCAGCAGTGTGGATTTCCCGGACCCGGAGGGGCCGATGACACAGAGCACCTCACCGCTGCGGACATCGAGGTCGATGCCCTTCAGCACCTCGGTGTCACCGAACCTCTTACGGACCCCGCGGGCCCTGAGGATCACATCGTTCATGCCGCCGCTCCCTTCTTGGCGCGTCCGGGCAGGAGATTGGCCACGATCCTGCTCCGCAGCACGGGAGCGGAACCGGGGCTGTAGCGGCGCTCGACGGCGTGCTGGCCGATGGTGGCGATCGTGGTGAGCACGAGGTACCAGAGCGAGGCCACCAGGAGCAGCGCGACCACTTCGAAGTTGGCGAGGTAGAGGTGCTGGGACACGGTCATCAGATCGGCTCCGGCGATGACCGAGACCAGCGAGGTCGTCTTGAGCATGGAGATGAACTGGTTGCCGAACGGCGGAATGATGACCCGCATCGCCTGCGGAAGGATGATCCGGGACAGGATCCGACGGTTCGACATCCCGATGGACGCGCCTGCCTCGCGCTGGCCGGGATCCACGCTCTGAATGCCGGCCCGCACGATCTCGGCCATGTAGGCGCCCTCGTTGATGGAGAGACCGAGGAGCGCTGCCACGAAGCCGGTGATCACCTGGTTGGACTGCCAGCTGATGAGTTTGGGGCCGTCGAACGGGATTCCGATGCTGATCACGGGGAACAGCAGGGCCAGGTTGAACCAGAAGATGAGCTGGACCAGCAGCGGGGTGCCCCGGAAGAACCAGGTGTAGGCACCGGCGGTGAGACGCAGGACCGGACTGTCGGACAGCTGCATCACCGCGACGACGACCCCGATGACGATGCCGAGAGCCATCGAGACGAGAGTGAGCTGAATGGTCACCCCGAGGCCCTTGAGGATCACTCCGTCGAACTGGTACTTGGCGACGATGTCCCAGTGAAGGTTGGGGTTGACGATGATGGTGTAGGCGAGCCACACCGCGAACAGCGTGGCGGCGAGGACCGCGAGCCAGCGCCCGGGACGCGGGCGTCCGGTCACCTGGAGGGAGAGGTCGTCCTCCTGCGGCGTCCCGTCGGTGGGGATGACATCCGGCGCCCCGCCGGGGGCGGCGCCGGGTATTTTCTGGTGGTTCATGTCCGTTCTCACTGCCCGTCGTTGACGGTGGCCTCGGGTACGGCGCTGTCGCCGACTCCCCAGGTGTCGAGGATCTTCTTGTAGCCGCCGTTGTCGATGAGTTCCTGCAGGGCCTTGTGGACGGCGTCACGCAGTCCCCGCTGGCTTTTCGCGGACGCGATGCCCCAGGGAGCGGTGCCGTACTGCTCCGGCAGGACCTCGTACGCGCTGCTCTTCTTCGTGAACATCTTGGCGACGGGATAGTCGACGATGGTTGCGACCGCGCGTCCGCTGTCCAGTTGCAGCAGCCCGGTCGGTGCGTCCTCGCTCTGCGAGATCCGCATCTTCTCCTGGCACTTGGCGTTCTGTTCCTCGCCGATGTGGAGGTTGGAGCTGCCCTTGGCGAGGACGACGGTCTTTCCGCAGAGGTCCGCGAGCGACTTGATGCCCTGCGGGTTGCGCTTCTTCGTCATGATGACGCCGCCGGTGCGGAAGTAGTCGACGAAGTCGACCGCCCGGCGCCGCTGGGCACTGTCGGTCATGGACGACATGACCAGGTCGAACCGTCCGGACTCCAGGCCGGGAATCAGTCCGTCGAATGCGGCATTGGTGAGTTCGAGCTTCAGCTTGAGCCGCTCGGCAATGGCCTTGGCCAGATCGGGGTCGACGCCGGTGAGCCGGGTGGTGCCGGGCGCGTACATCTCCATCGGCGGATAGCCGACCGCGGTGGCCACCCGGAGCACACCCTTCTGCCGGTACTGGGCCGGCAGCAGCTCGGCCGCGGTTCGGCCGGATGCGGCCTGCGACTCGGCTCCGGACGGGGCGTCGCCCTGACCGGAGCGCCCACAGGCGGTGGCCGTGAGGGCCACCACGGCCAGGGCTGCCAGACAGCGCAGAGAACGGGGACGATTCATCGGATTTCTCCCTCACGGGTGGCGGTGCGCCGATGCTGGCAGCCGCACCCCGGTGAATGGAAGATGATGAAGCTATTCATGCCTGACCATCGAAATCTGTACGGGTCCGAGTCCGATGGGTGAGCGAGGATCCTCGACGGGTACGGGGTGAGCGAGGATCCTCAACGGGAATGAGTCATCGCATGCGACGACCGACGGCCACATGGTCATCGGCCCGGCCACCTCAATCGGGTTGACCGACGAGATCCATCACCACCATGCGCGGGCGGGATTCGCGGGCTGACGGCCGTGGGCGCGGTTCAGGCGAGCTGGTCGAGACCGGCGCCGGTCGGCGGCTGAGGGGCGTCGAGGAGCGAGGTGTCCACCTCGCCGACGCCCCAGCCGTAGGCCAGCTTGTGCACTTCCAGTACGAAGAACGAGTCGGTCGAGACGATCCCGTCGATGAGGTGGAGCCTGCGGTTCATCAGATCGGTGAAGTGATCGGTGTCCCGGCAGATAACCTCCGCCATCACGTCGTACGTACCCGCCGTCATGATGACGTAGGAGGTCTCCGGCAGCTCCCGCAGCCGCCTGCACACTTCCTGGGCGCTGCCCGGCGCGACGCGGATGCCGACCATGGCGAACCGGTCGAAGCCGATGGTCAGCGGGTTGGCGATGCCGACGATCTGGAGGGTGCCGTTCTCCTCCATGCGCTGGACGCGGTAGCGCACGGAGGAGGCCGGGATGTCCAGTTCCTCGGCGATCTGGCTGTACGGGCGGCGGCCGTCCGCCTGAAGCGCGGCGATGATCTGACGGTCGGTGTCGTCCAGGGGGCTGCCACCCAGCGTGCTCATGCGGTCGCTCCGGCTCTCATGTACGGCCCGCCACGGCGGGGCGGGCCTGGATCTTCGGTCGTACGGGGCTATCCTGCCCGGCTCAGGAGTCGAAGCCGAGGCCGAGTCGGTCCAGGGTACGCAGCCACAGGTTGCGGTGGCCGTGCGTGTCCTCGCGGGCCATGGACCACCGGGTGGCCTCGACCCCGAGATAGCGCACCGGTTCCGGGGGGAACGGCACCGGGGGGCGACGGATCATGGCGGGCCGGAGCCGCTCCGTACGCCGGCCGGAGAGCAGATCCAGCATGACCTGGGCGCCGTAGCGGGTGGCGCCGACGCCGAGACCGGTGAAGCCGAGGGCGTAGGAGACCCTGCCGTGCGCGGCGGTGCCGGCGAACATGCAGAAGCGGGTGGTGGAGTCGATGACACCGCCCCACGCGTGCGAGAAGCGCACGTCGGCGAGGGCGGGGAAGGCTTCGGCAAACTGGGCGGCGAGGGTGTCGAAGGTGGCGGGACGCTGGGTGAGGCGCTCGTCGACCCGGTTGCCGTAGTGGTAGATGGCGTCGTAGCCGCCGAACAGGATGCGGTTGTCGTCGGTCTTGCGGAGGTAGTGGAACTGGTTTCCGGCATCGGTGATGCCGTGCTCGCCGCTCCAGCCGATGGCGGAGAGCTGATCGGCACTCAGGGGTTCGGTGGTCAGCGCGTAGTCGTAGACCGGAATCATGCTGAGCGAGAGGCGCTTGAGCAGAGGCCGGTAGATGTTGGTGGCGAGGGCGACCTGCCGGGCACCGACCGCGGCGTAGGGGGTCGCGAGGCGGAGCCGGCCTGCATGACGGGTGGTCAGGGCGGTGACCTCGGTGTGCTCGGCGATGCGGACGCCGAGGTCGAGACAGGCGGCGCGCAGCCCCCAGACGAGCCGGGCGGGGTCGAGGAGTGCGTAGTCGGGGGACCAGAGCCCGGCCGTCCAGAGGGGGGAGTCGGCGTAGGACCGCAGTTCGTCACGGTCCAGCAGCCTGGTCTGTTCGCCGAACCGGTGGGCCAGTGCGTGCGCGCCCTTGAGCCCTTCCGCCTGCCAGGGCGTGGCCGCGACGGTGACCTTGCCGCCGCGTACGAACCCGCAGTCGATGCCGTGCGTGTCGAGATCGCGCCGGAAGGCGTCGAAGTTCTCCATGCCGAGGCGGTGCAGCAGCCGGGCCTCGGTGGGCCAGCGGTCGGCGCCGTTGGCGAGGCCGTGAGTGATGCTGGGGGAGCAGAATCCACCGTTCCGCCCGCTGGCCGCGTGGCCGCAGGTGTTCTGTTCGAGGACCAGGACGTCCCGCTCCGGGTGGGCGCGTTTGGCGAGCAGGGCGGTCCACAGCCCGGTGTAGCCACCGCCGACGACGGCGAGATCGCAGGTGGTGTCGGCGGTCAACCGGGGCAGTGGTGCGGGGTGTTCGGGCCGGTCGAGCCAGTAGGGGGCGGCCTTCGTGTCGCGCAGTCGGCTGCGGTGGTCGGTGGGGCGCGGGGCTGCGGTGGTCATGTGGCGGGTACCTCGTTGCCGGCGTGGTGGGGCAGCGCGGGCCGGGACCCCGACGCTGGTCGGGGCCCCGGTCGGCGGACGGTGGGCGGGCGGGGCGGTTCAGAGACTGATGACACCGGTACGGGTGTCGGTCATGTCCATGAGCGTCCATTTGCCGCCGATGCGGCCCCAGCCGGTGGAGCGGCTGCCGGCGCCGCCGAAGGGCATGTTGATGTCCCACCAGTTGTTGCTCTCGTTCACCACGACCTGACCGACGGCCATTTCCTCGATGAAGCGGAAGGCGGAGGTCATGCTGCGGGTGAAGACGGCGCCCTGGAGGCCCAGCTTGTCGTCGTTGGCGATGCGCAGCAGGTCGTCCTCGTCCTGCCCGGTGATGATCGGGACGACCGGTCCGAAGGACTCCTCGCGGGAGAGCAGGCTGTCCTCGGGCACCCCGTCCACCACGGTGAACTCGTAGTAGAGGTCGGTGGGGTGGCCCGAGGCGCGCTTGCCGCCGAGCAGGATGCGCGCGCCGCGCTCGCGGGCGTCGGCCATGTGACGGTCCATCTTGGCCGCGACGCCCTCGTTGTTGAGCGGGCCGAGCACCGTCTTGGGGTCGAACGGGTCGCCGAGGGTGATGCGTTGGGCCTCGCGGAGCACGGCCTCGACGAACTCGTCGTGGATGTCGGCGTGCACGATGACGCGTTCGGTGGCGCAACAGACCTGCCCGGCGCACGGGTAGGCGCCGTCCACAGCGGCCTTGGCGGCGGCTTCGACATCGGCGTCCGCGAGGACGACGAGCGGCCCGTTGCCCGAGCACTCCATGATGGAGCGCTTGAGTCCGGCGGCGGACTGGATCTTCGCGCCGGTCGCGGAGGAGCCGATGAACCCGATTGCGTGGATGCCCTCGTGGCGTACCAGAGCGTCGCCGATGTCGCCCTCTCCGGGCACGATGTTGACCAGGCCATCGGGCAGACCGGCGGCGACGAACGCCTCCATCGCCCTGAGGACGGTGAGCGGGGTGTTGGCAGGCGGCTTGACGACATGGGCGTTGCCGGTGGCGAGACCGGGGGCGACGAACTCCGCGAGCATCAGCAGCGGGAAGTTCCAGGGCGTGATGATGCCCCATGTGCCCACCGGGCGCTGGAAGGTGAACATCCGCTTGGTGTTGTCGGTGGAGGGCAGCGTCTCGCCGTGCAGCCGTACGGCGTCCTCGGCGTGGAGGTGGAAGAGTTTGGCCGCCTCCTCGATGTCGGCGATGGACTCGGCGAGCGGCTTGCCCTGCTCCAGGGACTGGAGGCGGGCGAGCTCGTCCACGCGCTTGCTCAGCTCCGTACCGATGCGGTGGCAGAGCTCGGCGCGGGTCCACACATTGGTCGAGGCCCAGCCGGCCTGGGCCTCGTTCGCGGCACGCACCGCCGCGTCGACATCGGCGGCCGAGGGCAGCGGGAAGGTGCCCACGACTTCGCCCGTCGCGGGGCTGATGACCTCGTGGGTGGTCCCGGAGGTGCCGTCGGTGCGGACGCCGTTGATGAAGAGCTGGTGCCGGTCGGCGGTCGGGGTGGTCATGCGTTGGCCTCTCTGTCCTGACCTGACCGGGGACGGGCGCGTCGGCTCTGGGCCGCGCCGTCCCGGGTCCGGTGCGAAGCGATGACTGGAGAGTCGCTGAGCAAACAGAAACTGTCAAGACTGCGTAATCAGCAAAACTGGAAGTCGATCATTGCTTGTTCATGAGTATTGACAGGTGTTTTTCGCTTCATCTATAACCAGGCCCCATCGACTCCCGTGTCTGCGCCCACCCTGAGGGGAACGCCATGCCATCTCAGCCCCAGACCCCGGCCCCGCCCTCCTCGGACCCTTCGGACTCCTCGGCGACGGTGGGTGCGTCCGCTCCCGCACTGCCGAAGAAGATGAGCTGGTTCGACGGATTCGCCATGTCGTTGACCATGCCGGCGGCACTCATCGCCTCGCTCGGCGCCTCCATCGGCGGCCTCGGCGCCTGGGGCGCGATCGCCCTGTGGGCGGCCTCGATGGTGCTGGCCACCGCCACCAACTGGATCTACACCGAGATGGCCGCGATGTTCCCCGACTCCTCCGGCGGAATCGCCCACTACGCCACCGAGGGCTGGAAGAAGCGGGCGCCCGTGGTGGGCCCGATCGCGAGCATCGGCTACTGGTTCCCCTGGACCACCGCCCTCGCCGTCTACTCCGGACTCATCGGCTCGTTCGTCCGGGCCCAGTGGTTCCCCGGCCAGGACTGGAGCGTGGAATTCGGGCCGGTGAAGGTGGACTTCCCCATAGCCGTGGGCCTGATCGTGATGCTGCTGCTGTTCGGCGCGGCGATGATCGGCCTGCACGTCGCCATGTGGGTCGTCTACGTCACCGGCGGTGCGCTGCTCATACCGCTCGCCGTCTTCATCGTGCTCCCGCTCTTCTCCGGTGACTGGAGCGCGCAGGGCCTGCACTGGAATCTGCACGGTGCCGCGGGACTGCGCGAGGCGCTGGTATGGCTCTACGTCATGGCGTGGACGTCCTTCGGCGTGGAGGTGTGCGCGACCTTCGCCCCCGAGTACAAGGACACGGTGCGCGACACCTCCCGCGCCCTGCGCGCCGGTGTGCTGTTCTCCCTCGGCGTCTTCATCCTGCTGCCGCTGACCCTGTCGGGGTACGTAGGCGAGAAGGCCATCGGCGAGGAGCCCACCACCTTCTTCATCGGCGCCTTCCAGGATCTGGTGGGCGGCGCCTCCGACCTCATGGTGGTCTTCCTCATTGCCTCGCTGCTACTCATCATGATCACCGGTCTCGCCGACGGTTCCCGGGTTCTGTACGAGATGGGCAAGTCGGGGCTCACCGTCAAGCAGGTGGGAGTCCTCAACAAGCGCGGGGTGCCGGCTCGGGCGTTGCTCGTGGCCCTGGTGCTGAACGTCTTCGTGCTGACGGTGCTTCAGACCCCGCTGGCCATCATCGTCACCGGCAACCTGGGATACATCCTCACCCATGTGCTGGCGGTCTCCGGCTTCGCGCTGCTGCGCAAGGACCGGCCCGACGCCGTGCGGCCCATCCGGCTGCCCCGGTTCTTCGTACCACTGGCCTGGACGCTCGCCGGATTCCTCACCGTGGTGCTGGTGGTGGGCGCGACCGGCTTCTCCATCACCGGATATGGCGGCTACATCGAACTGGGCGTGGCTCTCGCGGTCCTGATCGCTGCCGTACTTCTGTGGCTGTACCGGACCAAGGTGCAGGACCGGCACGCCGCCGCCGACGGTCCTGCCTGACCGGGCCGGGGCGCCGGGCGACGTCCACTCCCTTGATGCGTGCGGATCAGCGGGTGACGGGCGGCCTGTATCTGTTGCCCGACCCGCTTGCGCAACTGCGCGCTGTGCGGCCCGGACCCGCTCTGACCCCAGCAACACCCGGCGCTCGGCTCTTCTCGCGGTGAACAGGGCCCGGCCCGGGTGGGCCCGGTTCGCGCAATTCGCTGCAACTTCGTGGCGGCGGCATCCCACGGCTCATCATGCTGAATCCCGCAGTGGAGCATCGAGACAGGGGGCACAGGCATGACGGGTGCGGACGACGTGGCGGCGAGCGGCGAAGACGGCCCGGGAGGTCGAGCAGCAGCTGGCCTCCGATGACGGCTGTCCGGTGACAGTGCCATATCTTCCGCACCTCGGCTGCATCTGGGATCGGCGCGCCTCCGGTCAGCACCTGCATTCAAAGAATCAGCACGATGGCGGCGCTGATGCCACCGACACACAGGGCGAAGGCGGCTTCTGTCCAGCCACCCTTCCCCCAGCGGAAGGGCCTGTCGAGGGCGAGTTGGCCGGGTCCGATGGCAGCGATGGCCAGCGCCACAACCGCGATGCACACATTGAACTCGACGCCGCCTTGTGTACTCCACAGGCCATGTGCCGCGGTGACGGTCACCATGGCATTGATCATCACGCCGATCAGTGCAGCCGATGCCAATGGGGTGAACAGTCCCAGAGCCAGGCCGAGGCCCCCGAGGACCTCGGAGCCGCCGCCGATGGCGGCATAGACCACCCCGGGGTGGTAGCCCAGAGCGGCGAATCCTTTGCCCGTCTCGGTGAGACCGTCACCGCCGAATATCCCGAAGAGTTTTTGGCATCCGTGCCCTGCCATGAAGAGACCGAAGGTGAGTCTGATGAGGAGCAGACCGCAGTCGCCCGCGGAGACCGAAGCCTGCGCCGGTACACGCGCCGCGGACTGGGGCGGGGCGCGCAGTTTCGTATCGATGAACTTCACCGGGGGCTCCCTCTCTGGTCCGAACCCCCCGGGGCGGCGCCGACCGACCGCCCGGGACACTGCAGGATCGGCCGCACCGCGGCGAGCGCATGCCAGGCAGGGAGTACCACAGCGCTCCCGGGAGGCGGCCGGACCGCAGAAAGCCAACTGGACTGTCGCCCCCGCTCAGGCCGCCGGTCGTTTCCCATTGAACTACGTGACGTCTTGAAGTACGTGACGTCGGCTTGTCATTCCAAGCTTTATCCCTTCCCCAGCCGCTATCAACCCTGGAGCGGGAGAGAGTGCGCGGTATCAGCAGGCGCAAGGAGAAGCGACTGCTTCCGGCGCGGGGCAGGCAGGTGACGCATCGGTCACCTGCTCGAACGCCTGCCGCACCGCTGTGACCCCCGCCCCCGTGGCGGTGGAAGGGACTCCAAATTCCCCTGTCGGGTATGCGGCCGCCCGGTCACATCGTCGACAGGACCCCGCAGCGATCGCGTACGCCATTACCCGGCCGGACCAGGTCGACGTAAACAGTTCGTGGTACGGCACACCACCCAGCGGTGACGGCCGCGCGCCCCGGTAGCCCCTTCAGGACGCTATCGGGGCCGATGGCGGCCGGGGGACGCGCTCGACGGCGCGCACCACGAACTGCCGGTAGGCGACAGCGATTCGGCTGTGCTCCTTGGTCAGCCCTTTGCCGCCGGACCGACCGTGATACAGCTGCCTGGGCCCCAACCCAATGGCGATCCTGGTACGAGGTGGACCACCCGTCCTTGAGATGAACTCGCGGAGCGGGGGCTTTGAAGGCAAGTCCCTCGCCTCCATGCGGAACTGGTTCCTCGACGACTAGTTGCCCATGCCGACGAGGAAAGCCACGGAGCACAGCCGCGCCCCAGCCGACAAGACCGACTGAAACCCTACGATCGGCTCACTCCGAGCTGGCGTGCTGCTGCCTCGACCGTCTGCGCAAGGAGTACGGCGATGGTCATGGGCCCCACGCCGCCGGGGACAGGGGTGATCAGACCGGCCCGGTCCCTGGCAGACTCGAAGTCCACGTCCCCGACGTTGCCCGGGTTGTATCCCGCGTCGATCACAACCGCACCGGGCTTGATGTCCGCACCGGTGATGAAGCACGGTCGTCCGACGGCTGCGACCAAGACGTCTGCCTGCCGGGCGATCTCGGACAGGCCGGAGGTACGTGAGTGGCAGTAGGTAACCGTGGCATTCCTCCCGAGGAGGAGCATGCCCGCGGGCCTTCCCAGGATGGGACTGCGTCCCACCACGACCGCGTGCTTGCCTGCAAGGTCCACGCCGTACTCCTCCAGCAGACGCATGATTCCTCCGGGGGTGCAGGACACGAAGCCGGGTAGGCCGAAGCTCATCGCTGCGAAAGAGTGCATAGTCACCCCGTCGACGTCCTTATCCGGAGCGATTGCCTCGAAGGCAGCGCGTTCGTCGATGTGTGGTCCGACGGGATGCTGCAGCAGGATTCCGTGCACGCGGGGATCGTCCGAGAGTTCGGTGACTCTTTCGATCAGGCCACTGGTGCTGACCGAAGCGGGCAGGGCCACATGCCGTGACTCGATACCCGCCTTCTCGCACCGGGCGCGCTTCATCCGGACATAGGTCACCGAGGCCGGATCTTCTCCGACCAGGACGGTGGCCAGACACGGGGCTGTCCCAGTGCGCCGGTGAATTTCGGCAGCGGTTGCAGAGCTGGTTTCGATGATGCGGCGGGCAAGGCCAGTGCCGTCCATCAGTCGAGCTGTCTGTGTCCGAGCCACGTGCCACTCCTGAGCCGCACAGTGAGTTGCCCAGGCGCACGGCATCGACAGAGTGTCAGACCGCTCCCCGGTGGTACTCCACCTCAGCGCCAGTCACGGCCCACCCCTCACCTTAGTAGAGCGGGCGTCGGCACACGCAGCCTCTGCAGCATCCTCACTCCCGTGCGCCGCCGATCCCTCACCCACGGAACCAGACCAGCGGCTTCCCCGGCTTGAGGACTTAGATAGATCGGTTGGACAAAACCACCGGCACATCGTCGAGACACCCGGCCAAATCCGCAGGTCACGCCGTTACGGGCCGACAAGACTGACCGGTACCCACACTCGCAGCCGTCACCGCCGGACCGACCCTGCCCTGGAGCTCAGGTGTCGTCGAGGGCCACGTCAGCCGCATCAAAGTGATCAAGAGGCGGATGTACGGACGCGCCGGCTTCAAGCTGCTAAGCAAGCGGGTAATGCTCGCGGGCTGAGCCGATCGGTACAGCGACCGGCTACTTGAGAAGCCGGTCGCCAGGCTGTTCTGCCCAGGCCCGGAGGAACTCCGCCGAGCCGTAAGCGGCCGGCCACGGATCCGTCATCAGGGCGACCACGCCCGGAAGGCCCGCCACTCGGGTTCGGTGCCGAAGTTCAGGAGGCCGAGGGCTTCGTGCACGGTGTCCTGCAACTCGCGCATCAGGCGCACGAAGCCGTCGTCCACCGTCAGTTCGCTGCCGGCGAGCCGCACGGCCGGGTTGTGGTACGCGTTGAACGCGGTGATCACCGGGACAAGGCCGCTGAAGGTCTTGCGCATGGCGGGCTCGACGGGGGAGAGCAGCGCATCCGCGGTCTCCACCGCCTGGACGGGCGCGCTCCTCGGGAAGCTCCCCTGGAGAGTGCGGTGCAGGGGCGACCGGGAGACGCCGGACAGTTTCTCAAGGCGGCGCGGGCTGGGCGCGCCCGCAGCGCTGTACAGCTCCTCCACCCTGCGTTGCACCCCGCCGGGGGTCTGGTGGGGAAACGGAGCGGATGGCGCTCTCGGGGCGGAGGGGGTCTGCTGCCGCGCGACCGCGTCCACCGTGGCGGCCCGCCGCAGGTGACGCACCCGGGCCCACTCGTCCCGCGGTGTGCCGCAGGCTCCCGCAGCTCGGAGGCCGGGAGCGCCTGTCCGTTCAGGACTCGGGACAGGGTCGCCGGGCTGTAGGACGAACAGTCGTGCAGCCGGGATGGGTGAGTCCTCTTCCCGCTCGTAACTGCCGTAGGGAGGCAGCGAGTTCGATTCAGCCGCAGCGGTACCTGACCGCCATTGCGTGAAACACCTTCTTCGGTTCCCATCGGGTCTCGTCGAGCATGCGGACCACGCCGTAGGAGCCGAGGTCCGCGTCTCCGGGCCTGCTGTAACCGGCAAAGGTGAACCAGAGTGCGGTGTCCACACCTTCCTCTTCGAAGATGTCCTGCAGCTCGGTGAGGTAGCGAACCTGTTCATCCTCGTCCGGCACCGCATCGTGTGGTACCTGCCAGGCCGAGCCGCCGCGCTCGCCCGCGCCCCGGTAGGCGCAGGTTCCGTACTCGGTCACCGCAACGGGCTTGCCGTGTGCGAGGTGCCCCCGCAGTTCGGACCGGAAGGTGTCGGCGTTGTGGGCGGCGCGATAGGCATCGATGCCGACGAGGTCGAACGGGCGCCAGTCGACGAACTCCCAGGGAGCCGAGGCGTACGTGATGCGCCCGCCGAAGTGTGCACGTACCGTTTTGGCGGCTTGCGCCAGGAAGTCGTTGAGACGTTCCTGCACCGGGCCAAGGCCGTTCCACCACTCCATGTCGGCCTCAGCCATGGCCCGCAGGCGGTCGCCGTAGGTTTCACCCGGGATGAAGCCATCGCAGAACGCGCTCATCTCGCAGCCCGCGACGAACACCACTTCGGCACCGCTCAGTCGTACGGCTTCGGCCCGGCGGGCACAGTCGGCGAAGAACGGCAGCAGCAAGTCGGCGGAAAGGTCGACGGGGAACGGGGCGAACCACACCTCGAGGCCGACGGCCGCCGCACAGCGGGCGGCGATGCTCAGCCGTTCGGGATCACGGCCGGAGACGCGTACGGCATCGCAGTGCAGCTCGTCGGACATCACCGCCATGTCATGCTGGACCGTTTCGTGGGTGAAGGTCTTGCGGGAGAGGTCCTGGCCCGGGAGAAACCCGGTGTCGTAGTTGATGCCCCGTGCGCGCACGTCACTGTCCCTTCAGGTGGTGCTTCAGCCGGCCGATGCCGTGTTCCAGCAGGGCGAAGGCGAGCTCGGTGTCCTCGGCCAGGGAGCGGACCGCGTTCTGTGGCGATGCGCCGTCGGTCATGAGCTGGAAGTAGGACTCCCGGAGGGTGAGCGTGGTCGCCGCGATTTGAGCCGCCACCAGGGCGGCCGCCGTCTCGCCGTACTCCTCCGTCAGTACGTCGGCGAGCGCCCGGCGTTGCTGGTGGATCAGGGCGTTCGCGGCTCCGCTGAGCGCGGGGCTGTCGGAGATCACGCGCATCTGGGCGAGCACTTCGCCCCGGTCCGTCGCTGCCATCTGCCCGGCCACGAACGCCTTGTAGTGGGCCCGCAGCGCCTGGAGCGGGGAGTGCCCTGCCGGCCGCCGGGCGACGATCTCGGCCAGGTTCTCCTGCCCCACGCCCTGCAGCGCGAGCGACTCCTTGCTGGGGAAGTACATGAAGAGGGTGGCCTTGGCGACTTCGGCGGCCTCGGCGATTTCATTGACCGTCACGTCATCGAAGCCGCGCTCGGCGAACAACTGCCATGCCACAGCGGTGATCCGCTGCCTCGTCTGTTCCTTCTTGCGCTCGCGAAGCCCTGCCATGCGGAAAAAAATAACCAGACTCGGGCCAGAATCGAACCAGGTACGGAAATTAGGCGGATCGCCATCGGGGCGAAGAGGCATCAGGAGCACAGGGCGAAGCGCCTTGTCTGAGGCGAATTTCTCGTGTCTCCGCCGTGCTGCTACTCCTCGTCGATGGGAGCGTCCGGGGCGATGTGTCGGTGGCCTCGGAGAGCTTGACGACCTCGGCAGGGGCGTTGCGGCTGGACACCGGGCCGTCGCCCAGCTGACCGGAACCGTTGCTCCCCAGGACGGCAGAGTGCGCCTGGTGGCACGGGTGTTCCTGGTCGAAAATCCGTCTACCAGGAGCTTGGTCGCTCCGTACAGTCTCGTGCCGCCAACAGCCCGGGGGTCTTCGACGCCTACAGACGGACCGTGCCGCAGCCCTTACCCCCGAAGCCGGCGGCGGACCAGGACCCGGCCCACCCATTAGGGATTCGGGCCGTTGCCGGACCGAGCAGGCCGGAAATCGTAGACGTACAGGCCTCTTTCCCCGCCGACCGCCAGGAACCGGCCGTCCGGCCGCCAGCTGCAGGACCGCAGCGGGGCTTCGGTGCGCTGGGCTGCCACCAGGTGTCCGCTCGCGCGGTCCCAGACACGGACGGTGGCGTCCGCTCCCGCGGAGGCGATCCACCGCCCGTCCGGAGAGGTCGCCACCGAGCGGACCGGTCGGCCGTCGCCGGTCTCCAGCGCCCGGTAGGCCCCGGATCGCGGGTTCCAGAGGCGCACCGTGCCGTCTTCGCCCGCGCCGAACAGCCAACGCCCGTCCGGTGCGACCGACAGGGCCACCACCGCTCCGGATCCGCCGGTCAGCCGGGTGACCGGGGTGCGGGTGGCAAGGTCCCAGACGGTCACCACGCCTTCGTCCCCGGCGGTTGCGATTCTCGTTCCGTCGGGGAAGACCGCAATCGAGCGGGCGGGTCCTGCACCGGACAGCTCGCCCAACAGCCGGCCCGACCGGGGGTCCCACAGCCGTGGGACGCCGTCCGGTCCCGCGCCGACCAGCCAGGAGCCGTCCGGGGCGGCCGCCAGGGCGTCGAGGCCGTCCGGGCGGTTTCTGATCGTGGTCAGGACGGCCCCGTCGGCGGGGTCCCAGACCACTGCGTACTCACCCTCCGCCGAGGCCGCCAGCCAGGAGCCGTCGGGTGCCCACGCCAGCGAGCGTCCGGGAGACCGCAGGCCGCTGAGCAGCTGAGCCTCGGTGCCGTTCACCGTCTCGTGGATCCGTACCGTGGTGTCGAGCCTGGCGGTGGCCAGGCGTGCGCCGTCGTGCGCGTACCCGACGGCAGCCACGGCCCCGCTCGGTTCGTTGGGTTCCGCCACCGAGGGCTCGGGCGGGACTTCCCACAGCCGGACGGTGCCGTCCCGCCCGGTGCCGGCGAGCCAGGAGCCGTCGGGGGCGGCCACCAGCGAGGTGATGGCTCCGGCGTGTCCCCGCAGAACGGCGAAGGCGCGTCTGTCGGAGAGCCGCCACAGGCGCACGAGCCCGTTGCTGCTGCCCGTGGCATACCAGTTGCCGGAGGGCGCTACGGTCAGTGCCTCGCCCCTGTCGGCCCTGGTGGTGAGCAGCTCGGTCTCCCGCAGGCGGGGCTCCTGTGGCGCACTGTGACCGGTGAGGTCGTAGCGTCGGATCCAGCCCGACGAGTCGGCGATGACCAGGAAGGCGCCGTCTGCGGAGAAGGCGATGATGCGCGCGGGGTCCAAGGACAGGCACACCTGCACCGTTTGCGTGTGTGTGACCGTGTCCCACACCCGTACCCAGCCGTCTCGGCAGGCCACTGCGAGGAGACGGCTGTCGGGTGAGACGGCCAGTGGCCGGCGTCCGCTACGGTGCGCAGCGACTTGGAAGGGATGGTGCAGGTAGGCGATCGACGACCTGTCGCCGATGTGTATGTGCCCGCGCCCGTCGGTCACCGCGTACCAGTGCCCCTGTGGTGCGACCACCACATGCCGCGCTTCCTCGGGGCAGACGAAGAGGACCTCGGCAGGGCGTCCGCCCCGCGGGTCGACACTGAGAACGGCGAAACCGGCGACGACCGTCAGCGAACCGTCGTCCGGGTGGGGTACCAGGGCGCCGATGCGGCCGGCGTCGATGAACTCCCGTGCCAGTACCGCGTGAGTGGATGCGTCACGGATCACCACCTCGCCGGCGGCGTCGCCGGTCGCCACCCAGGTCCCGGCCGGATCGATCGCCACTGAGAGCAGCGGATTGCCCGGCTGGGCGAGCGTCTGCAGCAGGTGCGGGTCCGGGAGGTCCGGGAGCGGCCAATGAGGGACGAGCTGCGGCCGGAGGCCGATGTCCGCCGCCCAGCGGGCCGCGATCTGGTGGTCCCAGTGGGGCAGTTGGGCGAGCCGGCCGTGCAGCACCGAGGCGAGCATCTGCGGGGAATCCAGAGGGGCGAGCAGAGGGGCGGCGCGGGTGAGGTCGCGGGCCAGGGCGGCGGCGGTGGGGGTGGGGATGCGGGCGAGGTCGCTCGACGGGGCGGCGGGGCCGCGCTGGTGCAGCCGCGCCTCCACCCAGCCGAGGTCCCCCGCGAGCCGTTCGGCCCGGCTGTCCTGGCCGGCGGCCAGCAGGTGCTCGACCGCGTGGTCGAGCAGGTACCCGTCCTGGACGGACTGCAGGTCGTCCGGGAGCGTGGCGTCTATCAGGACGGCGTGGAGGCGGCGCAGATCGACCTGGCCCAATTCGCTGCGCAGATAGTCACGGAGCACGTCGTGGAGGACGATCCGCCCTCCGTTCACTGGGCTGAGGGTGACCAGGGAGAGACGGTCCAACAGTGCGCACAGCTCGCGCGCCGGCAACTCGGCCAGGCCGGCCGTGGCCTGCCAGAGCCGGACGACCAGGGGCACCGGGATGGACTCGTCCTCGATGAACACGGACAGCTCGGCCAGTCGGCGGGCGCCCCCCTCCGGGAGCAGGGTGATGCCGGCTTCGACGGTCGCCCGGACAGCACGTGATCGGCGGGCCGGGTCATCGAGGTCGAGTGGCTCGGCCGGAGGCTCCCCCAGCGCGGGCCCCTGGGTTCGCAGTCCCTCCAGGGCATGCCGGGCGGCCGCCACCGGATCGGCTCCTGTGGCGATCAGGCGTGCGATGAGGCGGTTTGTCAGCCGCAGCAACAGTGCCCACCGGCCCGTGGCGCGCAGCAGCCCGGCGACGAGGTCCTCCGGCAGGCCGGGCAGCTCCCAGGTGAGAACGGCCCGGGCCTGTTCCGGGGACATCTCGTCCACCCGTACGCGCGCCGAGCCCGGCGGCAGGACGGCTGGGACCCGAGTGGTCACCAGGCGCACGCAGTTCCGGCCGCTCCGCAGAAACGGTGCGAGCTGATCCGGCTCCCACACGTCGTCCAGGACGAGCAGGGTCCGCGGCCGCCTGGACAGGAGCCGCCACAGATGGTCACCGGCCCGGTCGGGGTCGTCGAAGGCGGTGGTGTCACCGGTGATGAAGGCGGTGGCCTCCGCGACCTTGGCGGCGATGGCCGCTCGCCCCCGGACGTCCCTGCCGACAGTCACCGTGTAGACGCGGTTCCGAAACCGGCGCCGCACCTGACGATTTGAGCAGACCAGGGTGGCGAGGGTGCTCTTGCCGAAGCCGCCCGCGCCTTCGAGGGATGTGGTGATGCCCACGTCCGCGGCTTCGGGGGCGCAGACGGCGGCCACGGCACGGCGGCTCTCCTCGCGATCCACCACCCAGGCCGGGACGGCGGGGGCGGCGGGCGGCGGCGGGTCCTCGTCAACCGTGGGCCTGCCACCGAAGGCCGCGACCGCAGCCAGCGCCATCGCCATGACACCCAACACGCCCACCCAGGGCCACGGGTCGGTCCGGAGGGTATCGAGGAGACCTGGCCAACGGGCTTGGGACGTCGCAGCGTTGGCCGCGAGCGAGGCCAGTACCGCCACTGCGGCCGTCAACGCCCCCGCCAGGCATAAGGTCGCCGTCCTCACGACGCGTCGCATCGCCCCACCCCCTGGCCGCCGATGCTAGCGAGGAACCCCCGCGCACAGGGCGTGAGCGGTTGGATCGGCCGGACTGGACGAGGATCACCAACAGGTGATGCCACATGACTGCGCGCGGGCGCACCGAGCACCTGGTCCGGCGCCGGCGCGAACTGACCCGCCCCACCAGCCAGTGCCGTGCATGGATCCGGTGGTGATGGCCGCCGCGATCATCATGCGGTTGCAGGCGGTGGTCTCCCGGGAGGTCGGCGCGACCCAGATGGCTGTGGTCACCGTGGGCTCGATACACGCCGGGGCGAAGGAGAACATCATCCCGGAGACCGCCGAGCTGAAGATTAATATCCGCAGCGCCAACCCGGCGGTGCAGGAGAAGACCGTCGCCGCGGTGAAACAGATCATCCGGGCCGAGGCCACGGCGTCCGCCGCGCCGCGCGAGCCGGAGATCACCGACCTGCACAGCTTCCCGGTGACGGTCAACGAACCCGCGGCCACCGACACGGTGCTTGCGGCGATGGCCCGGGTCGTGGGGCCCGAGCGAGCCTTCACGCTGCCGCAGCCGCTCACCGGCAGCGAGGACTTCGGCACCTTCGGCACGGCGCTGGGCGTCCCGTCGGTGTTCTGGCACTTCGGCGCGCTGGACCCTGCCCTGTTCGCCGGGTTCCGGCCGGAGGATCTGGCCGAAGAAGGCCTTCCGGCGGACATACCCGGCAACCACTCGCCCGGGTTCGCGCCGCTCGCCGAACCCACGCTGAAGGTCGGCGTACGGCTGATGCTGAGCGCCGCCTCCGAGTGGCTCGCCCGCCCCAGCAGCTGAACGGGTACCAGCAGCTGCACGGACAGCAGCAGTTGAGCGGCTGGAGCAGTTGGACGGACAGCCGCAGGTCGGCGGCCTGCCCGGTCGCGGCGGTACGCAGGGCGACCGATCCACCCGCCGGTCCGGCGGCCAAGAGCGCCGGCCCGGTGGGTTCTTTGCTGTGCCGTGCGGACCGACTCGGAGCCCGCTCCTCGGCCGGCAGCGGATTTCCTGCGGACAGACCCGCTTCCGTGAGGGAACTCTGTGAAATCGGTCTCCCGGCGCAGCGTCCATGCAAGGTGAGCGGCATGACCGACGCGAACTCTCTCAGGCCCTCCGACGCTCCGGGCGACCTCGCCTACCTCAGCGCCACGGATGCCCTGCGACTCTTCTCCGCACGTCGGCTCTCCCCAGTGGAGCTGCTGGAGGCCGTCATCGACCGTACCGAGCAGGTCGAGCCGCGGATCAACGCGTTCACCGAGTGCCTCTTCGACCAGGCACGTGCCCAGGCCCGCGAGGCCGAACGCCGCTACCTCGGCAAGAACGGCCTTGCTCCCCGTCCCCTGGAGGGCATCCCTGTCGCACTGAAGGAGAAGCACGCCATCAAGGGGCGCACCCTGACCGACGGGTCCCTCACCAACGACGGGAACATCGCGGCGGAGAACTCGCCTCTCACCGATCGCGTGCTGGAGGCCGGCGGCATCGTGCACGCCCGCACCACCACGCCCGAGTTCTCCATCGCCACGTTCACCCACTCCCGTATGCGGGGCATCACCCGCAATCCCTGGAACCCGGACTTCACCCCGGGCGGTTCCTCCGGAGGCTCCGGTGCGTCCCTGGCGGCGGCACGTCGCTGCTGGCGTCCGGTTCGGACGTCGGCGGCTCCACCCGGATCCCGGCCGCGTTCAACGGAGTCGTCGGGTTCAAGGCGCCCTACGGCCGCAACCCCGGCCACGGCATCCTCGTCAACGACCACTACCGGGGTGACGGCCCCCTCGGACGCACCGTGGATGACATGATCACCTTTCAGAACGTTCTGTCCGGCCAGGACTGGCGCGATCACACGTCCCTCCCCAAGGTGACCCTGCCGACCCAGTACGAGGATGTCGCCGGCATGCGCATCGCCCTGTGTGTCCGGTTGGGTGAGTACGACGTGCATCCGGAGGTCGAGGCGAACCTGCGGGCCACCGTCGCGGCCCTCGCCGACGCGGGAGCCACCGTCGAGGAGATCGAGATCCCCTGGACCCACCAGGATGTACTCGTCTCCGTCGCGGGGCACTTCGCCACCCTCTTCGGCCGCATGGTCACCGACGTGACCGAGACACAACGCGAGCAGCTTTCCTCGTACGCCGCGTCCTTCGCCGATGTCATGACGGACGTGCGCGTCCAGGTCGGCTACCTCGACAGCCTGCGCAGCGAAGGGCGCCTCCAGCGCCAACTCGCCGAAGCGATGCGGGGATTCGACGCACTTATGTGCCCGACGACGGCCATCCCTGGCTGGCTCGCCGGTGACGACCTGACCGGCGACAAGGTTGTTGTGCACGGGGAGGAGGTCGCTGACACGCGGTGGTGTGCGATGACCATTCCGTTCAACATCAATAATCGTTGTCCGGTACTCAACGTTCCCTCGGGGATGTCGAGTTGGGATGTACCCACCGGAATGCAGATCGTCGGCCACCCCTATGCCGACGCGACTGCCTTCCGCGTCGGCAAGGCCCTGGAGGCCGCCCGGCCATGGGCGTTCGGCCCGGAGAACCGCCCCGTCCTGTAGCAGCAGCCGCTCGCGGTCGAGCGGAATTCCCTGTGTCCCGCGCATGTCCTGGGGCGGCCGCGATCCCGTGATCGTCGGCGGCGCGTGCACCGGGCTTCGGGCCGCCCTGCCCGCCGGTGGCGCCACCCGGCCATACCGGAACGCCATGGCCGAGGCGCTCCTCCGGCAAGACCCCCGGCGTCCCCGGATCCCCGCCGACGGCCCGCGGCGAGGATTGACCGGCTCGGGCGAGCCGGTCAATCCGGCGGGGTTTCCTTCGGCGCGGGGGTGGTGAGTCCGGTGATCATGGGGGCGAAGGCGTGTGTGGCTCGTTCGTCGAGTTCCGGCAGGGGGATGCCGGAGTCGCGGGCGTACGCCTCGCAGAAATGGCGTAACCCATCTCATGCCCGTTCGCCGCCCGAAAGGCAGGTCCGGACAAGTTGCTTCAGGCCGGCATCCGCTTGTTCAACCCGCTGTTCAGGGGTGGAGAGGGTTTGCCATGGGCTTTCGGTCTTCCCGGCGGGCGCGGCTCGGAGGAACGGGGTGCGCGGCGGGCGCGCTGCCTGAGCTCGTGGCCGGGCTCCACTCGGATTCAGGGCGCCAGGCAGCTCGTGCCCGGAACCTCGGAGGGAGCTCCCAGGCCAGCAGGGTCGACGAGGGCCGTGAGGTCGGACGGGGCCTCGCTGAGGCAGGTGACCGTGTCCACGGGGTCGGGGTCGGCACTGGCAGGTGTGACGAGCGCCCCGAAGGCGGCGGCACCGAGGGAGAGAGCGGCGAGAATGCGCTTGGTGTTGTTCATGCCCTACCAACGATCTCGACCCGCCGGGGTTACAGGGCGGGTGGCAGTGCTCGCCTGTTCCCGGGGGAGTTCACCGGCCCGGCGGCGTCCGGGCCGACGAGCGTTGCCCGAGGCGGGCGGTCAGCGGTCGTCGACCGCCCGTCCGGGTCCGTGAGCTGACCGGCCGACAGATCCCGCGCCCGCCGCGCCTGCGGGCTTGCACCGTATGCCCGCAGCTGGCTCAGCGTCCGGCTGCGGGGTAGGCGATCCGTGCGGTGATGCGGGCGATGCGGCGGGCCATCGCCCGATACGGGGCGGCGACATGAGCCGCTACCACTGCCCGGCGTGCGGCTTCGTGTACGACGAGACCGAAGGCTGGCCGGAGGAGGGGATCGCCCCCGGCACCCGCTGGGAGGACATCCCCGATGACTGGTCGTGCCCCGACTGCGGCGCAGCCAGGGCGGACTTCGAGATGTCCGAGATCACGCATACCTGATCCCACGGTCGTCGTCGGCCCCGGCAACGCGGGAGCCACCGCCGCCCTCACCCTGCACGAGGAGGGTTACGACGAGCAGACCACGCCGATCGGCGAAGACCCCGAACGCCCCTACCACGGACCACCGTTGCCCAAGAAGGATGCTCGCCGGTTCGCAGCCCCGTCCCGCATGCCGCCGCGACCGGCGGGCAGCTGACCCGCACAGGGCACCGAGGTGCGCACCGTCACCGCGGTCGCGGACCTCCGCCCCGGCGACCGTACAGTCACGCTCGCCGACAGCACCGCTCTGTCCTACCGCCGACTGCAGCTGGCCACCGGCGGCCACCCGCGTACCCTCCCGGGAACCGGCCCCCCGCAGATCACCGAAGCGGTCACCGCGCTGCACCGCGCCAGGGATGTCGATGTGCGCACCGGCATGCGCCTGGAACACTTCGAGCGCCGGGGGAGATGCGGAGGCACTCGATCTCACCGCCGTCACCCGCCGGGAAAGCCGGATCACCGGGGTCGTCCGCGGGCAACCGCCCGGCCGACTTCCGCCGCCCGCGGACGCTGACCGGCGAGCCCGGCCAGGCCTGCACCGGGACGCCAGCGCCCACGGAACCGCCCCGGCGAACGCTCCCGGACACCGCACGCAACCGTCCCGCTCACCCTCGCGCCCGGCGCTGAGGACCACGGCCAGGATCCTGTCCGATGCATCAGGACCAAGAAAACTACCCGGGCCGGTGCGGGACCGCGCGATGCGCAGCAGTTCGCCCACGACTGCGCGGACACCCTCGGCCCAGCTCTCCTCGAAACCCCAGCTCTTCCCCGTACACGCCGTGCTGATCGGTACTCACGCCGCCCTCCTTCGGACCGGCTACGCGCATGCCACCTGGGTCCGTCGCACCGGGCGTTCGTCCTCCCGGGCCGGTCCCGCCGTTCTGGAGGCGGGTCCGGGTGAGGCGGAAGCACCGTCGCCATCTGCGTCCCAGGCCGGGCACCACCCTGGACCGATCTCGTCCAGCGCTTCGAGCCGTGTCTCGGTCAGGGCGCCCGCGCTGGTTTCGATGGGGGAGGCCCCAGCTTGTTCGTCAACCTTTGGCGGAGTCTCAGTGACGCCGGTAGGTTCTTCGCAGTGACTTTGATGGAGAAGCAGGGCCTCGTGTCGATGACCGACGAGGCGCAGTTGCGCTGGATGGCGCTGGGGGACACGACTCGGCAGCTGCCCGTGGTCATGCTCCATGGCGGTCCGGGTCTGCCGGACTATCTGGGCGATGTCGCCCTCATGGTCGCGGACCTCGCACCTGTATACCGGTACGACCAGCGTGGCACGGGCCGATCCCCGTGGCGGGGCCCCCATTCCTTCGCCCGGCATGTCGACGATCTCGCCGAGCTGCTCGACGCGTGGGATGTGCCCAAGGCCGTGCTGATCGGGCACTCCTACGGCACCGATCTGGCGAGCCGGTTCTGCCTGAGGCACTCTGACCGAGTGGCCGGGATGCTGCTGATGTGCGGGCCATTCGTCGGTGATTGGCGCACCGGGGACCGAGCGGAGCGAGGCCGCCGCATGTCCGCAGCGCAGCAGGAGCGGCTCCGCGCATTGGAGGAATTGCCGCACCGCACGGACGAGCAAGAAGTCGAGCTGCTCACGCTGTCCTGGTTCACCGACCACGCCGATCCCGGACGCGGGTGGCACTGGGCAGCCCAGGGTGCCAGGCAGCGTCGCCCGGTCAACTGGTCTATGAACGGCGAACTCGGCAAGGAAGGACGCGCGGATCCGCTCGATGAGCACCTTGCCGAGCTACGTGCGCGGCTGCCCGCGCGGGCGGAGCTCCTCGGTGGGGCCGACGATCCCCGTCCTGTGTCGGCGCTTGAATCACTCGCGCTCCGGCTCGCTCTTCCGCTGACCCGGATCGAGGGCGCAGGGCACGAGCCCTGGTTGGAGCAGCCCGACGCTGTGCGTACGCACCTCCGGCGATTCGTGCAAGGCGCCGTGGGCGTGGGCACATAGGGCTCGGGTTCGCTGGTTGGCCTCGTCCCCGGCTGCCGGCACTGCGTCATCCGGTGTCGCAATGTGCCTCGAACTGAGTTGCTGACCTTGGCATTCGCCGGACGTCTCGGAACCTCCGCCAGCACATGTCTTGTCCTGTCCTGCCCAAGCACCGAAACCCCACCGGACCGACTCCGGACGACCACCCGGCACCGGCAACAGACGCCGGGCACCCTGCTACGACGTGGGCAAATCCATCCGCCGCGAGAGGACACTCATCGCCCTACACCGACTGAAGGGTTGAAGAACAAGTGTACGTCCAGCAGTCCGGACGTCATCGCAGCTCAGATGGGGTGTGGTGGTGTAACCGGACGTCAAGCTCAGGATAGCCAGCCGGTGGAAGTCCGGTCCGGGGAGACGCCAGGGTCCCCGGTAGCTGAATCCTGGCGTCACTCGAAATGGTGGCGTCGAAGTGGAGTGACAAGCGCCCTTCGGGGGGCGTGCAACCGGCCAGTCCGCAACATGAAGTGAAGCCTGCAGCGTCGTTATTTAACCCCCGTCCTCGGGGGGCCAAGGAGGAGCCGAGCCTGTGCTTGTTTGGCGAAGGCCATGGAAGGCGATTTCGGACCTGGAGCGGTCGCCGAAGAACCTCCCGGCGTAAGGGGCGTGGAATGGTCGGAAGGTTGTCCTGGGAACTGGAGAGGACCTCCTCGGCCCGGGTTTGCGGCCCGGGAAGCGTGGCCTGCCTATAACCGGCAGAACTGGGAAATGGCGGGTTGTCGAGAGGCAGTCGGAGGGGCCGTAGTAGTGGTGATCGGCGGGACAACACAACCCGTCGGGAGCGAAGGACCCTGCTTCATCGATGTGATTCGCGAACTAGGAGGGACCCGGATGAGTGCCGTTTCGGTTAGCTCCATCCGCCGGGAGGAAGGCGCCACAGGACCGGGTGGCCGTCCTTTGGACAAGGTCCGAGTCCTGCAACGGACGCTTTACCGCTGTGCCAAGCAAGAACCCGAACGCCGGTTTCACGCCCTGTATGGCCATGTCCGCCGCATGAACGTTCTCAGGCGGGCGTGGGCTGGTGTGCGCAAACCGGGGTGCCCCCGGCGTGGACGGGACGGCCGCTGACGCTGTGGCGGCCTCGGGGGTGGATGTATTCCTCCTGGACCTGCCGCAGAAGTTGCGGTCGAATACGTATTCGTCCGTCGGTGCTGCGGCGGGTCCAGATTCCCAAACCGGGGCGGCCGGGGGGAGTTCCGGCCGCTATCGATTCTCACGGTGGCGGACCGGGTGGTGATGACGGCCGCGAAACTGGTCCTGGAACCGGTATTCGAGGCCCAGTTCACCGAGGCGAGCTACGGATTCCGGCCGAAGCGGTCCGCGATCGACGCGTGCGAAGCAGTGCGGGTTGCCGCGAACCGGCGGCGGGAGTGGGTGTTTCGAGGCCGACATCCGTGATTGCTTCGGCACGATCGACCACGAGGCGCTGATGGCTCAGGTGGCCCGACACGTGGTGGACCGGTCGATGCTGAAACTGATCCGGGCCTGGCTGCGGATGGGAGTTCTGGAGGGCGGGGTGACCTCCCCGACCGGGGCGGGTACCCCACAGGGCTCACCGGTTTCACCTCTGCTGGCGAATATCGCGCTGCACGTTCTCGATGAGGCGTGGCAAAACGAAGGCCGTCGGCTGGGGACACTGGTGAGGTACTGCGATGATTTCGTGGTGAACGATGTCGGAAAGCCGTGTGCGGGAGAACTGCATGCACGGTTTGAAGCGGCGGGGACTGGAAACGGAGCGACAGCCACCGCGCCAGTCCCCGACCCTACTCAGTGCCTGCTCCTGGACTGCATTGACGGGTGTCCTGGGGCCCTACGACGGCGTGGTGTCCGAGGACACCGGGCGGGCCGGGGAGCGGGTGTGCGGGGGCTGCGGTGAATGGCTGAGGCAGGGGGCGCGGCCCGATGCCGTGTACTGCTCGGCGGTGTGTCGTGCCAGGCGGTGGCGGCGGAACTGGGCGCCGGGGGCCCGTGGCCCGTGCCGGTCCTGGAACGGCCCGTCGACCCGTCGGCAGGGCGGCGGTGACCCGTACCGGCGTGGGCACCGCCGTACGGTCTGCCTGGCCGCCCGCACAACTATTCGGGGGCGGCTCCGGTCCAACTCCACATGTGGAAACGACTTGTCACCACCCTGGCCCTGACTGCGGCAACCGCCTGCGGGGCCCCCGGGGCCGTACCCGACTCCGCCGTCTCACCGAGCGTGACGCAGACCCCCACGGCCGCGAAGCGGCCCGCAGCCGACCCCGACACCGCCGGGGCCCACGCCGACTTCGACGGCGACGGGAAAGAGGATCTCGTCATCACCGACACCTCAGCCACGGTCAACGGCAAGTACGCCGCCGGCTACGCGGCCGTGGTGCACGGCTCGACGGCCGGACCCGATACCCGGCGCCACCAGGTGATCACCCAGGACAGTCTCGGCCTCGGCAAGGCGGGCACCGGCGGCCGATTCGGCAGCGGTGCCATCTCGGCCGACCTCGACGGCGACGGCCGCAGCGACCTCATCACGCAGGCCGGCAGCAGTACGGTCTTCGTGGTCTGGGGCGGAAAGAAGAAGCTCTCCGGAGCGGCCAGACTGACCGGCGCCACGCCGGTCGCCGGCGACTTCGACGGCGACGGCCACGCCGACCTCGTCACGAGCAGGAGCATGGACTCCAAGGCGACGGTCCGGTTCGGCCCGTTCACCCGGACGGGCAAGCCCGCCCGTACGAAGACGCTCGACCTCACCCCTGACAATCCGTCGTACTACACCCCCCGGCCCACCGGAGTCGGCGACGTGAACGGCGACGGCAAGGACGATCTGGTGGTCACCTGGTCGCATGTGTTCGCGGACGAGATGCCGGCCCCCCGAGCCACCGTCGTGTACCGCGGCGCGGCCGGCGGCGTACTGAAGAAGGGGCCGCGCCTCAAGGACGCGCGCGGCAAGGACATGTACGGCTCGATCACCCTCACGTCCGACGTGAACAAGGACGGCTTCGCCGATGTGATCGTCAGCCTCACTTGCGAGATCATCGGCGACGTAGCCACGCCCGAGGGCGGCAGCCGGCTGATGGTCGCGTACGGCGGAAAGAGCGGGCAGAGCACCAGCCTGAAGCCCACGACGATCGACGAGAAGACACCGGGGTTACCCGGCAAGCCGGTCTCCTCCCACTGCAACTTCGGGTACGCGCCGGCGACGGGTGACGTGAACGGCGACGGCTACGCCGACATCGCGTTCAGCGCCCCGGCCAAGGGCAACAAGATGGTGACCCTGGTGCTGCGCGGCGGACCGAAGGGCCTGGCCGGCAAGAACGCGCAGAGCTTGCCCGGCCTCCCGATGCGGCCCATGCTGGCGATCCAGGACCTGAACGGTGACGGCGCGGCCGAACTGGCGGTCGGCACGTGGTACGCGAGCGGGGCCGACGACACAGTGCGGGTCCTGCGCGGCGGCCCGTCCGGCATCAGCACCTCCAGGCCGACGCTCATCGGGCCCGCGGATCTGGGACTGAAGCCGGAGCCGGGGGACAGCTCCGACTTCGGCCACTGAAACAGCCGGCCGACGCTGCTTGGCACGGTGCTACGGGCCACCGGCCGGTAGAGCACTATGTGGCGACGATGAAGATCTGTCGCGTGACCTCCGCTCACCGGCCCACCTTGGACGATCACCCCGCCGATGGCCATACCGCGAGGTCGCCATGCTGGACGCCGTACGGCGAAGCTCTGCTCAGCCGGTGACCGCCCATGGCAGGCTCGTGCCTTCCAGGCGAGGGGAGCATGCCGAACAGCAGCCAACTCACCTGACCCAAGTTCATGTTCGACCAGGAACAGCCGCGTGAGCGGGGTCCTCGCATTGCCCCCTGCGGCTGAGTGTTTGTTGGGGGCGGCACCCCGGCGAGCCGTCCTCCAGAGACGTGCATCGCGCGAAGAGTCGGGCCCACGACCGGCCCGGACGGACCAGCAGCACGTCCGGACTACGGGGGGCGTGCGACGTCGATACCGGCCCTGGATACACTCGCTCGTATGGTCGAATCGTCCCGTAATGGCGCGAGCCCCGGGATGTGGCAGCGCGAAACGGGCACTGCGGTGCGCCGAGCCGCGGCACTTCCGGGGCAGACGGCGGCACCCTTTGTCATCCTCGCCGAATCACAGGTTCCTCCCGTTCCCACGGAGTGGGCGCCGCACTCGCATCACCTGCACGAGCTCGTCTGGGTGCGCGGGGGAACGCTGACGTCCCTTGTGGAGGGCCGTGTCTTCACCGTGTCCGAGGGGCACGGGCTGTGGATGCCGGCCGGAGTGGTGCACGGGGGCGGACGACGGCGGGTGTGGAGTTCCACGACGCCTTCTTCGCTCCCGATCGCACGCCGTTCACGTTCGAGGGGCCGACAGCGATCACGACGACGCCGGTGCTGGAGTCCTTGCTGACCCATCTGGCCCGCACGGATTTCGGTGACGGCACCATGGACGACCGCGCGTTCGCCGGCATCACCTTGCAGATGCACTCGGTCCAGGTCGTGGCCGGGGACGGCATCGGCTTCAGCTGGCCGGCGAAGTTCCCGGTGGCGCGGATCGGCCAGATCCTGGTTCGTGGCGTGGAGCCGAAGAGCTCGTGGCTGCTGCCGGCCACTGGCAGCGACCACCTGCCGGTGGCGGCCGGAATCAGCTGGTGAACATCGCGCAAAGCCGGCGGAGGGGATCGGCCTCGTAAGGCACTGGCCCAGAACATATCGTCGGCATATCGAATTCAAACGCGGCATCACCCGGTTCAACGCCGTCAACGATCAGGTCGCCCGGATCGGGCCGGTGGTCGTCCCGGGCACGCCGCGTGACACCCTGCGCATCCTGGACGCGATGCTGAACCTGGGCGGCGGGGGCAAGCCGGAGATGGTGGCCACCGGCAACGCCTCGTACTCGACATCGTGTTCGGGATCTTCAAGATCCTGGGCTACAACGTCAGCCCCCGCTTCAAGGACCTGGACGACCAGAGGTTCTGGCGGGCGACGATGCCCGGCGTTCAGACGGGGACGTACGGGGTGCTGGAGCTGCTCGCCCGCAACCGGGTCAACCTGAAGAAGATCGAAACGTGGTGGCCGGACATGCTGCGCGTGGCGGGCTCCCGGTCACCAATCAGGTCCGCGCCTACGACCTGCTGCGCGGATGTTCGGCCGCGAGGGCCACACCAACCCGCTGGGGCAGGCGTTCGCCGAGTACGGGCGGATCGCCAAGACCGAACACCTGGTGCCGATGGTGGACCCGGTCGACGACACCTACCGCCGACAGATGAACCGGCAGCTCACCGTGCAGGAGTCCCGCCACAAGCTGGCCTGCGACGTGTGCCACGGCAAGCGCGGCACCATCCACCAGACGTACCGGGACGGGATGGAGGACCAGCTTGGCTCGCTCGGCCTGGTCCTGAACGCCGTGGTGCTCTGGGCCACGCGGTACATCGACGCCGCCGTCGCCCCGGCCGCCGGCGCCCTGCGCCCGCTGCGCGATCCGGAGACATCGGAACTCGACGATGACGAGGATGGCGACTGACGGCGTCAGGAGCCGACCAGGGCGCCGATCAGCTTGTGGGCCGCCGCCTTGGCAGCCGCTTCGACGCCGTGGAGGTCCGCTCCCCGGGAGCCCGCGGCTTGAGGCCGGTGCCCTTGACCGCCTTGACGTACTCAGCGTCGAACCGCTCCGTGCCCGGCTGCTCCACGAGGCGGGTGAGGTACTTCAGCTGCGCGGGCGTGATCGGGGTCTTCTGCGCCGCTGCCTTCCGGTTCGCAGCTTCCTCGCGAATCCCACTCAAGCTCGGAGCTATTGAATCCGCAACCACAACCCTGGTGTGAGCCAACGTAGGTCGCATGTGGCGAGGTGAAACGGGTCCGGGCGGGTGCGTCAGCGGCAACCTCGCGAGCCCCGCAATAGCAGGTGACATCTGTGTTGGGATCTGCAGCGCAGACGATTGGCGGCACAGGCTGTTCGGTTCCATTCCACACCATCAGACACAGGCAGCCGAGGCTACGCTCGGCCCACCGTCATTGCACCCAGACCGGTAAGCCAATGCGAGCGCGCGGAGCCGTCCGTCGGGTGGCTCCGCGTAGGGCGCGTCGGGTTCAGTCGGTGATGTACCAATCGTTCTTGAGGTACTCCAGGGTGTAGCTGCCGAGGTCGCTCTCGGAGAAGGTTGCGGAAGCCCTGACCGCTTCGACCGGCATCTCGATCTTGTCGGGTGTGCGTACGGCGATGCGCTGCGGGTCGACCGTGGCGGTTTGCAGAGCCTTCTTCTGCGAGGGCGAGATCATCTGGACCACGATGGCGTACGTCGACGTGCACGGGCCGAGCCCCTGGTCCTGTGCCTTCTTCGCGGCGGGCCCGGCCACTTCGCAGACCGTGTCGATGTTTTCACGGCCCAGTGCGTGGAGGTATTGCTCGTAGCGCTGGATCGCACCCTCCTTCGTCCTGGGCGCGGGCTGGTCGCCGGTTGGCTCGGCCGACGGCTTCTCGGGCCGAGCGGACACGGACGGCGTGGCCGACGGCTCCTCGGCCCGCGTAGACGCGGACGGCGGCGAAGGCTTCGCGTCCGTGTCCGCCTTCGTTTTCTCACGCCACGACCATTCTCAAGACGTACGCACGCCTGTGGACCGACGAGTCGGACACATCGCTGGCGCTGCTGCGCGAACTGACCGGCGCAGAACCCGATCTCCGCTTCGCCTTCGACTCCATCGAACTCGCAGCAATCGGTGACTTCCTCGTCATCGCCGGTCCGCCCGCGGAGCGTGCCCGCTATTCCCACGCCAGCGCCACCGTGATCGTCAACGACCTCGATACCCTGACCAAGACGCTCGCGACCGCCGGCGCCGAGATCGCCACACCGGAAAGCACCAGTGCCACCGGTCGGTTCCTGTACGCGCGCCATCGCGGCGGCGCAGAGGTCGAGTACGTGGAATGGGTCCCGGAGTTGGTGGAGCGCATCGTGCAGGTATAGCGAGTGCGTCCGTGCCCCGTTGTCTTTTTCGCGGTCCTGCAAGAGGGCCGCAGGCCTCCGGGCCCGGCATGGCTGTGTTCCCCTGTCGAACTTGACGACCTGGCGGGTGGTGTCACCGGGCCCGTGGGGTGCCGTCGGAAACGCTGCTCAGAGGCCCACCCACCCACCCGGCCGGGCGGGCGGGCGGGTGGGATGGGGCGGCAACAGGCCTTCGCCTTCCCCAGGCTGCACATGGTTGGGACCGGTCCGATCGCCGTAGGGATCGCGGCGTGTCGTGGCGATCAGAGGGTGAAAGAACATCACCGATCCCGCGAAGGCAGCCCCGACGGCGAGGAATGCGGTGGGGAGCGTGGCTCCCTCGCGGGCGGCGAGCAGTCCGGTGCAGTCGGGGGACGGGTGAGGTCGCATGGTTCGTCACCTTTGGGTGTGCGGAGGATGGGAGGCAGCTCGAGGCGGCTGTGGAGCCGTGTGGTGATGTCGAGGCTCTGTCGAGTGCATGACCCACCTGCTCCGACCGCGGCCCGAGCGTGGACGATCGCCGCCGTCTCCTACAACAGCCCAGACGCCCGCAGGCTCTCCCAGGCCCTCCACCGCGAGCAGACAGCGACCTACGGCCGAGCCGACGACCCCGAAGCCGCCGAGTTCGAGCCACCCAGCGGCGTGTTCCTCCTCGCTGCCCGCTCGGGCGGCACCGCTTTGGCCTGCGGCGGGTGGCGTACAGCCGGACCGACCATCGCCGAGATCAAACGCATGTACGTCACCCCCGCCGCCCGTGGTCACGGCCTCGGGCGACAATTCTTGGAGGCTCTGGAGCACAACGCCCGCCAGCACGGGATGAGCGAGGCGATCCTGGAGACCGGCATCAGCAACCTCGCCGCGCTCACGCTCTACACCCGCTGCGGATACGCTCTGGTCGCCTCCTACGTCCCTGGCCGTGACCCCCGCATCAACCGGGCGCTGAGCAAGGCATTGGGGACGTCGGCCGAGGGGCAGTAGTTCGGCAGCGCGGCGCTTCCCAGAAGCGGGATCGCGTGAGCGGGGCCACGAGTGCGGGCACGACCACGGTGCAGTGGCTGGAGCGGGAAGCGCGGGACTGGTACGTCGTCAGTGCCCCGGGACGCGCCCCGGTACCGAGCATGGGGGCCGGGGTCGCCGACCGCCACCTGCCCCCGGACTACCTGCGCAAGCACGGCAAGCCCCTGGGCACGACGACCTGGGACGCCCTCCGCGGAAAGTCACAGCTTCCAGGTCATCCGAGCGACAGGGGGCAACAGTCATGCCGGGCTCGACCGCGAAAACGATAGCGGGGGCGAACCTCAGTGCGCGGATTTACCTGGCCAGAGCACAGAAGGGTTCCTGCAAATGAAATTGCGATGTACGGTTCTGCAATCACGTTTGCAGCATGCTGCGTTTCGTACCAGGGAGCAAGATCTGTGTCCGCATTGCAGAACCACGACCCCGCCGACAGCGGCAGCCAGTGGCTGGGCGACGCTCTGCCCGATGTGCCGCTGTCCAAGGCTCAGGCCCGGGTCGTCGACGTCATCGTCCGCAATCCGCAGCTGTCCTCGTACGCGGAGATCGCGGAGATCGCCGAGCGGGCGGACGTGAACAGTTCGACGGTGGTGCGGGCAGCCCAGACGTTGGGCTACCGGGGCTGGCCGGATCTGCAACGCGAGTTGCGGGCCCGCTACTTGGTGCACATCTCCATCGAGGAGACCCTGACCGAACACGGCGAGCACCGCAGCCCGCTGCACGACTCGCTCACGCACGACATCGAGAATCTGCGCCAGACCCTGGAAAGCAACTCCGCCGCCGACGCGGAGGCGGCCATCGCCACGCTGGCCTCAGCCCGTTCGATCCTGGTGGTCGGGGTCGGCTCCTTCGCCGGTCCGGCTAGTGTCATGGCGCACCTCGGCTCCACGATGGGCTACCCCGTCACGCTGGAGAACCGGGCCGGCGTCCATCTGGCGACCGCTGTCAACTGCCTCGGTCCGGGTGACGTGCTCGTGGTCGTCAACATGTGGCGGTCCATGAAACAGATCATCGTCGCAGCCGATGCAGCCCATGCGGCGGGCGCCACGGTGGTGGCGATCACCGACATGCGGCGCGGCCGGCTCGCCACCTCCATCGCCCACCACCTGCTGATCGTGCCGTCGGAGGGCATCTCCTTCTTCCAGTCCGTCACGGCCGCCACCTCGGTGGTCTACGGACTTCTCGCCGGCATGCAGACGGCTCAGCCCGAGCGCAGCCGTGCCGCTATCCGCCGCACCCAGCAACTCTGGAAGGACCTGGACGTCTACCTCGACTGAACCGCTCTCCCCCTCGCGCCGTGTGACGTCCGATCCGGTCCGCGCGGTCGGCGACACCCCGCAGCACAGCCCATATCGGGCGGCGCGCCCCACCGGCTGTCGCCGCTGTACCGCACACGCTCCCGCGCCGCCCGACCGGTGCCGCCCTCGGAGCGCCGGCGGCCTACGCGCCTTTCAACACACTCTTTCACTGCCGCGTGTGAGCGCTGACCGCGCCGATGGGCCTGCCCCGACTACCTCTTCCCAAGGTCTGTCGGGGCCCACTGAAAACCGTCTCCCCGGGCCGGCGAGGCCTGTCTCCCCGGCCTCGCTCGTGTCCGTACGCACGTCCCCTCATGACAGGAGCACTGATGAGCAAGCATATCGCCGTTGTCGGCCTCGGCTCGATGGGCGGTGCCATGGCTTCCGCCCTGCTGCGGGCGGGGTGGCAGGTGCGCGGATTCGATCCGGCGCCCGCCGCCCGGTCCGCCGCTGCAAAGGAGGGTGTGGAGGTCGTCGAGGACCTCGACCATTTGGCCGGCACGCCCTATGTGGTCCTGTCGCTGCCCTCGGCTCGCGTGGTCGAGGCGACCGTGCCCGCTCTGCTGGCGCGGCCGGGCACGCTCGCCATCGTCGACACCACGACGTCGGAGCCGGGCACGTCCGCCGAGTGCGCGGCCCTCGCAGCGGACAAGGACGCGGCCTTCGTGGACGCACCTGTCTCGGGCGGCCGTGACGGCGCGGCCGATGGTCGGCTCGCCGCGTTCGTCGGTGCCGACCCTGACGCGCTCGACGCGGCCCGGCCCGTCCTGGACGCACTCACCGGCGGCCAGTACCGCCACCTCGGCGCCCCCGGCTCCGGAAACGTGGTCAAACTCCTCAACAACGCCCTTGCGGCGGTCAACCTGGTCGCGGTCGGCGAGGCCCTCGCCGTGGCGAAGGCGTACGGCGTCGATCCCTCCTCCGCAGCGGCGGGTATCAGCGGCGCGTCCGGCGCCAGCAAAGCGTCCGCGGCCATGTACCCGGACTGGGTGCTCACCGGCACCTACGACTCCGGCTTCGCCCTGGGACTCATGGCTCGGGACGCCGCACTCGCCGTCGAGACCGCCGGGCAGCGCGGCGCGACCCCGCAACTGCTGGCCGCCGCCAGCCGCGTCTGGCAGGAGGCCCTGGCCGCGCTCGGTCCCGACGCCGACTTCACCGAGATCGCCCGCACAGTAGCCCCCTCCCTCACCTCCGAAGGAGCCACCGCAGCATGAGCACCACCACCTTCCCGACGGACCTGAGCACGTCCGGCGCGGCCACCGCCCGTGCCGCTCTCGACGCCGCCTTCCCGGAGGGCCTGGGCTCGTTCGTCGACGGTCAGGTCGTCACCGGCGGCGGCGAGACCGTGCGCCTCACCGCCGCCGCGACCGGAGAGGGCTTCGCCGACTACGCCGACGCCGGGGCCGAAGGGGCCGACGCCGTGCTGGCCTCCGCCGTCCGCGGGGCCGAGGTCTGGGCCGCGACCGACCCGTTCGAACGGGCCGCGATCCTGCGCGAGGTCTCCCGGACGATCGGTGAGCACACCGAGGAACTCGCCCTCCTGGAATCCGCCACCACCGGCAAGCCCGTCCGCGACACCCACGCCGAGGCCGCCAAGGTCGCCGAGATGTTCGGCTACTACGCAGGGTGGGCGGACAAGCTGCTGGGCCACACGATCCCCGTCCCGGGCAACTGGCACACCTACACCGAACGGATCCCCTGGGGCGTCGTGGTGGCCGTCACCCCGTGGAACGCGCCCCTGTTCACGGGCGGCTGGAACTCGGCGGCGCCGCTCGCGGCCGGCAACGCCGTCGTCGTCAAGCCCAGCGAATTCACCCCGGCCTCCACACTGCGGCTGGCCCAGCTGGCCCACCGGGCGGGGCTGCCGGACGGTGTGTTCAACGTCGCCACCGGCCTGGGCGCCACCGTCGGCGCCGCCCTCACCTCCGACTCCCGGGTCGGCAAGGTGTCCTTCATCGGCTCGGTCGCCACCGGCCGCCGGGTGGCGGTCGCCGCGGCGGGCGCCGGAATCCCGACCGTCCTCGAACTCGGTGGCAAGAGCGCCAACATCGTCTTCGCCGACGCCGACCTGGACCGGGCGGCCGACGGCGCCGTGTCGGCCGTCTTCTCCGGAGCGGGCCAGTCGTGCGTGGCCGGCTCCAGGCTGCTCGTGGAACGGTCCGTGTACGCCGAGTTCATCGCGCGCGTGGCCGAGCGAGCGTCCCGGCTGCGACTGGGCGACCCCCTCGACCCCACCACCGAGGTCGGCCCCATCATCACCCGGCCCCAGTTCGGCACGGTCACCTCGCTGATCGAGGCCGGGCTCGCGGGCGGCGCCCGCCGGGTGACCGGCACACAGCTGCCCGCCCGGCTCACCGACTCGGCGCTGGCGAGCGGACACTGGGTGCCGCCCACCCTGCTGGACGGGGTCACGCCCGCCAACCCGCTGGAGACCACGGAGGTCTTCGGACCAGTGGTCGGCGCCGACGCCTTCGACACCGAGGCGGAGGCCATCGCCCGCGCCAACGCCACGAACTTCGGCCTGGCCGGGGCCGTCTGGACCCAGGACGTCGCCCGCGCCCACCACGTGGCACGTGCCGTGAAGTCCGGCACCTTCTGGATCAACGCCTACAAGACCATCCACGTCGCGGTGCCCTTCGGCGGCTTCGGGGACTCCGGACACGGCCGCTCCTCCGGTCCCGGGGTGCTGGACGAGTACACGCAGACCAAGGCCGTCTGGACGCCCACCCGGGCCGCCGGTGCCCCGTTCCCCTCACTGAGCTACTAGGAGGCATCCGTGGCCACGAACAATCCCGCCGACGCCGGCAGCCGACTCAAGACCGACACCTCCACCGGCGTGTCGGACTGGCAGGACCGCGTACTCAAGCTGGCACGCGCCCTGCACGCACGTCCCGAAACCGCCTTCCAGGAAACCGAGTCCGCCGAGGCGATCACCAAGCTGCTCGCCGAGGGCGGGTTCACGGTCGAGCACGGCACGGGCGGTCTGCCGACCGCGTTCACCGCCACCGCGGGCAGCGGCGAACTGACGGTCGCGCTCTGTGTCGAGTACGACGCGCTGCCCGAGGTCGGTCATGCCTGCGGCCACAACCTCATCGCCGGCGCCTCGGTGGCCGCCGCGCTGGCCCTGGCCCCGCACGTCGACGAACTCGGCATCACGCTGAAGGCGATAGGCACCCCGGCCGAGGAGCACGGCGGCGGCAAGGCGCTGCTGTTGGAGGTTGGCGCGTTCGACGGAGTGGGCCTGGCCCTGATGGTCCACCCGGTACAGGACGGCATCGGCTACAACCCCGCCGGGAGCACCGCGCAGGCGGTCGGCCGGTACCGGGCCGTGTTCCGGGGACACGCGGCGCACGCCGCAGCCGCACCCCACCAGGGAGTGAACGCCGCCGACGCCGCCACGCTCTCCCAGGTGGCCGTCGGGCTGCTGCGCCAGCAACTGCCGGGCGACCATCGAGTGGCGCTGTTCGTCTCAGAAGGCGGCGTCGCCACCAACATCATCCCCGAGCGGGCCGTCGTCGACTTCGAGTGCCGGGCATTCACCCTGCCCGAGTACGAGACACTGCTGAAGCGCGTCCGGCGGTGTTTCGAGGGTGCGGCCCTGGCGACCGGCACCGAGCTGACAGTAGAGGCCACCGAGCCGCTCTACGAGCCGCTCGTGCAGGACGACACGCTGGCGGGCTTCTGGACGTCGGCCATGGCAGCCTTCGGACGGGACGTCACCTCCGGTGACCGGCTCGCCGGCGGTTCGACCGACATGGGCAACATCAGCCAGGTCATCCCCAGCCTGCATCCGTGGCTGAGCATCCCGGGAGCCGACGTCCCCATTCACTCCCATGCCTTCGCGGCCGTCGCCGACACATCCGTGGCGTACGACATGATGTTCGAGGCGGCCCGTGCCCTCGCCTGGACCGTCGTCGACGCGGCGGGCAACATCGAGCACCGGCACCGTTTTGTCGCCGCGGGCTACCGCCGTGACGTCCGTAAGGAGGCGGTGTCGACATGAGCACCCTCGCCGCCTCGGCCAAGGACCGCATCGCCGGGTCGCGTCAGGCCCTGCCGATCGCCGCCCTTGCCCTGATCATCGCCCTGGTCGTGCAGGCCGTCGGGCAGCTCGACATCGACCTGGGAATCGGCTCCGTCATCATCTTCCCCATGGTGTGGGGCCTGATCCTGGGCCTGCTGGTGTCGGTCCAGAAGGTCCGCCCCCTCGGCATCCGTCTCCAGAAAGTGGCGTCCGCGCTCGTCGGCGTGGCTGTGATGCTCCTGGTCGCCCGGCTCGCCTTCAACATCGGCCCCAGCCTGCCGACGCTCGTCAAGGCCGGGCCTGCGCTGCTGCTCCAGGAGATCGGCCATCTACTGGGCACGGTGGCCGTGGCCCTGCCGCTCGCCGTCGTACTGCGCCTGGGCAAGGCCACGGTCGGAGCCACCTTCTCACTGGACCGCGAGCCGTCTTTCGCGATGGTCTCGGAGAAGTACGGGCCGGACTCCGACCAGTACCGCGGCGTCCTGGCCATGTATGTGTTCGGCACGATGTTCGGAGCAGTGTTCATCACGCTCCTGACCTCGTTGGTGTCGAACTGGAACATCTTCGACCCACTGGCCCTCGCCATGGGCGCCGGCGTCGGCTCGGGATCGATGATGGCCGCGTCCTCGGCCAGCATCGTGGCCGCCTACCCGGGGCACGAGGAAGCCATCCTCGGCATGGCGGCGGTGTCGAACCTCATCACCACCATCCTCGGGGTCTACGTGGGCATCTACGTAGCACTGCCGCTGGCGGACCGGTTCTACCGCTTCCTCACCCGCCGTCAGAAGACCCGCACGCCGGAGACAACGACGCCCGACGTCCCCGACGCCACGGACGGCCCGACAGACGACGCCGCCGCGAACCGCGCTTTCCGGGAGGAAGTCGCCGCCGCCTCGGGCGAGATGAGGATCCCGCTCTGGCTTTCGCTCGGCGTCCTGACGGTGCTCGGCCTCGGCACCGCCTCCGTCGCGGCCGGCACGATCGGCTGGGACATCGTCGGCGGCTACGCCGTGCTGCTGGGCCTGGTGCTGCTCGGTCTGTTCCTCGCCAAGGTCAGCCGGAAGATCTCCGCGATTGTGTGGATCACCACGGTGGGCGCGTATGCGTCCAGCCCGTGGTTCTTCGCCTCCGGCAGCCTCAACAGTCTGGTCGGCTCGGTGGACTTTCTGTCCATCGCCACGATCATGCTGACCCTCGCGGGACTGTCGCTGGGCAAGGATCTGCCGTTGCTGCGCCGCATCGGCTGGAAGATCATCCCGGTTGGGCTCGTCGCGATCTCCGCTTCATTCCTGCTCTCGGTAGTGATCGCCGAGTTCACCCTCGGCGCGTGGGGCTGACTACCCCTCCACACCGCAGGCATGACCGTGCGACAGCGCCTCCTCTTGGTCGCCGAGCAGGGGTGGTACGCCGACGCTGACGGGGTCGCGACGTGCCCCGGCCGCACGGTCGATCTGGCGGAGGATGCGATGTGTCACTACAGCGGCACGTCACCGAGCACCCCGTCGAAGACGACCTCCAGTCGCCCCAATCCCGCGAACAGAACGGCCCCGTACAGGCACGTGCGGGGTCGTTCTGGCGCCCGAGCCGCGGGTTGCGCCGACGGATACCGGCGCCGACTCCCTGCCGATGCACCATCGGCTGCATAACATCGCATTCAGCGGTCTGTAGATGTCTCCGGAGCCGGTGACACCACCCCCAAGACCTGCGATCGCCAGGGGGAGAAAATCATGCCAACTCCGGAGGCCGGGCGCCCCATTGCGGAGCCATCAAAACGGTAATGGGGGGTGGTTCTCGTGCACCCGATGCCCTCCCGAAACCCGACGTGATCCGGAGCACAAGGCGTCAGCCTGCCATTACGAGAGCGCGTATCGGTGGGATGACCGATGTGCGGGAGGCAAGGGCGTGGCCATAGTCCTTGGGAGATCGTTCGCGGGTGGCCTGGTGCACCCGATCTTCGAAAGGACCCTTCTGTGGACATGTATGCGGATCTGGTGTTTCTCGGTGGGCGGGTGGTCACGGTCGATGCCGAGTTCTCCGTTGCCTCGGCCCTGGCGGTGACCGGTGGGGTCATCAGTGCCGTCGGTGGGCGGGACGATGTCGCGCCGCTCGTCGGACCCGGCACCCGCGTTGTCGACCTGCGGGGGGCGACACTGCTTCCCGGTATCAACGATTCCCATCTGCACGGATGCGCCTTCGGCATGGCGACGCCTCCGCTCTCCCTCGACCTCGGCCATCCCGCCGTGTCCTGCCTCGCGGACGTGGCCGAAGTGGTACGGGAGGCCGTCGGGCGGGTTCCGGGTGGGCAGTGGATCACGGGGCACGGCTGGGACACCGGTTACCTCGACGAGTGCGTCTCCGACCCTTCGCGGCTGCCCTCCCGGCGCGACCTCGACGCCGTGAGCCCGGACCACCCCGTCGTCCTGTACTCCTTCTCCGGGCACGCCACCTGGGTCAACTCCAAGGCACTGGAACTCATCGGGATCGACCGGCACACCGTCGCGCCGTCCGGCGGGGCCATCGTCGTGGACGAAGCCGGGGAGCCGACCGGGCTGCTCCACGAGGGGGCCCAGGCCCTCGTCCAGAACGCGTTGCCGTCGCTCAGCCGGCAGGAGCGGACCGCCGCGATCAGGTCGACCCTCGCCACGCTCGCCCGCCTCGGCGTGACCAGCTACACCGAGCCCGGGCTCGGCCCCGGCGGCGACGGCATCATGCGGGGCGCGCTCGGTGCGGAGACCCTCGACGTCTACCGCCAACTGCTGACCGACGGCGAACTGACCGCCCGCCTCGGCGTTCTGCTCCTGCCCACCGGAATGGCGAGCACCGCCGAGGAGTTCACCCGCACCCTCACCGCCCTCGACACGCCCGGCGACGCCGATCCGCGCCGTCTCGCGACCCTCGGGGTCAAGATCTTCGCCGACGGCATAGTTCCCAACAAGACGGCCTGGATGCACGAGCCGTACGTCGGCGGTGGCTGCGGCTCCCTGTGCGTCGGCGGCGAGACCGACGCCGAGCGGACCGCCGAGATCGACGCCATGATCCGGTATGCCCACGCCGCTGGGCACCAGCTGGGCGTTCACGTCACTGGCGACCGGGCCATCGACACCGTCGCGGACGCCTTCGCCGCGGCCATGGCCGAGCATCCGCGGCCCGACGCTCGCCACTACGTCATCCACGGAGACTTCCTCACCGCACACAGCATGAAGGTGCTGGCCGCACATGGCTTCGGCGTCAACATGAACCCCACCATCAAATGGACCGTCGCCGACATGGAGGAGGAGTTCGTCGGCACCGGACGGGCCGCGTACGCATGGCCCTACCGTGACGCCATCGACGCCGGCGTGCGGGTCGCGAGCGGGTCAGACGCCCCCGTCACGTACCCGGACTGGCGCCAGGGCGTCGCAACCATGCTGCTGCGCGAGTCGAAGGCCGCCGGCCGGGTCAGCGGCCCCGAGCAGCGCATCGGTCTGGCCGAGGCGATCCGTACATACACGATCGACGCGGCCTGGCAGGACTTCGCCGACGACTGGAAGGGCTCACTGGAGCCGGGCAAGGTCGCCGATCTCTGTGTGCTCGACGGAGACCTGCTCACCGCCGACCCCCACGACATCCCGGAGATGCCCGTCGTCCTCACTGTCATGGATGGGCAGGTCGTGCACGACACCCTTCGCGATTGACGTATTCCGGGCGCGTGATCATCCTTGGACGATGACAGCGAAGCGGAGCACGGCGGACATCCTGGACGCGGCCGTCCACGTCCGCGAGGCAGCCAGGAGCGCCACGAGCGGCGTGACCGGCGTCGACACGGTCCTGGCGGCGCTGTCAGAGGTAATGGAGTACGACCACGCTTCCCTGACCCGGTGGGACCCACTGCGCCGGTGTCACACCACCCTGGCCGGGAGCTACCCGGACGAAGCCACGGCCTACATCGAGACCCATCTCCACCACGATCCGATGTTCACCGTGCTCCGCAGTCCCGCCCGAGGCGGTCTCTGGCTCAGGGACGTCCCCTGGCAGCTCCTGGCTGCATCCCCGGGCTTCCAGGAGGTGCTGTGTCCGCTCGGCATCGAGGACGGCGTGGCCCAGTGCCTTTTCGCCGCCGACGGCCGGTACGTCGGCATGCTGAACGTCAGCACCCGCAGGCCACGGCGCGCGCCCGACCCGGCGCGCGCCGTGGTCACCCTGCTCACCGAGGCCTTCGCCGCGGCCGTCGGCCGGTGTGCGGGCCCGCCACCCGGGGAGATCGCCGCGGCCGCCCCCGCTGTGGATGCGCGGCGGCCTGGCGGACTCTCGCCGCGGGAGCTCCAGGTGCTGGCCGAACTGACCGTCGGCCGCACCAACCGGGAGATCGCCGAGCGGCTGCACATCACGCCGCGCACCGTAGGAACCCACATCGAGCACATCCTCGCCAAGCTCGACCTCCCCAACCGCGCGGCCGCCGCCGCCCGAGCCGCCGCCTGGGGAATCGAACCCTCCCGCTGACGCGAGCCCAGCAGGGCAAAACGCTTGGACTGCGGGCGTGTTCTTGCGGGTCACTCCTTTCTCGCCTCCTCAAGCAGGGGTCAGCTGTCGTCGTCCTCGGACGGGTGCCGGACCAGGCGCTTCAGCTTTCGCTCCACTTCATACCGGGACTGTCCCGTCGCCTCTGCGCGCGCGGTGATAGCCGCTTGCACCCGGGGCCGCGGTTTCCACCTTCAGCCGGTACTCCTGCTGCTCGGCCCACGCTGCTCGTTCCAGCGCGATCAGACCGTCATCCAGTTCGCCACGCGGGCCGGATATTGCCGACTGAATGCGATCGGCTTGCGGTACCACACAGCTGGTCACTGCGGTGACCACCGGCTGCGGCAAGGGCGCTTTCGTCGTGTTCGATGCCTCCCGTAGGGTGCCCACGGTGAAGACGATCGTGTTCGACATCGGCGAGACCCTTGTCCGCGATGACCGCTACTGGGCCTCTTGGGCCGACTGGTCGGGTGTTCTCAGACATACCGTGTCCGCGCTCGTCGGCGCTGTCACTTCCCAGGGCCTCGACAACGCTGAAGCTCTCCGGCTCCTGAAGCCCGGCATCGATATCCCTGCCGAGTACGCCGCCCGCGAGGCTGCCGGCCATGGGGAGCACCTGGATGAGACCGACCTGTACGAGACGTACGCCCCGCGCTCACCGCACTGCGGGATCTCGGCGTCCGGGTCGTCATCGCCGGGAACCAGACGGTGAAGGCGGGACAGCTGCTTCGGGCGCTGAATCTGCCGGCCGACTTCATCGCCACGTCCGGAGAGTGGGGGTGCGCCAAGCCGGCGGCTGACTTCTTCGCGCGGGTCCTCGACGCTTCCCGGGCCCCGGCATGGGACACCATCTACATCGGTGATCACCCCATGAACGATGTCTTCCCGGCCGCGCGAACTGGCCTTCGGACAGTGCACCTGCGGCGTGGGCCGTGGGGGCACTTGTGGGCCGCCCTCGATCGTCAGCGAGTAGTTGCCTGTACCGAATCCGTACTCTCGCGCAGTGACGGTGCGGGTACGGCCAGATCATGTCCGCCGACTCCCCGCACGAGGTCGGTGAGCGGATCGCCGCACGTCGCCGCGCACGTCGCCTCACCCAGACCAGTCTCGCCGCTGCCTCCCACGTCTCCTACGCCACTGTCCGAGCCGTCGAGCGCGGCGCGAGGCGGCCGAGTGACGAAGTACTCGAAGCGATTGCAGCCACCCTTGAGGTGGACGCCACGCAGCTGCGCACGGGGTACGTCGGCACCGAGCGTCGTGTCCACCGGGCCCTCCCGGAACTGTCGTCGATGATCGCTGGGTACGAGATCCCGCAGGGCTCTCCAGCGCGGAGACCGGACGAACTCGCGGAAGCGAGCGATTCGGCAGTGACCTGGCGGCTCGGTGCTCAGTACGGCCGGATCGCAGATGCCATCCCGAGTCTCCTCGGCGACGCCATCCGGTACGTCCACACCGCGCGCAGCACTGAGCATCGGGCCGCTGCCAGAGTGTTGGCTGCTGCCGCCCGAACCGCCGACGCGGATTGCGTTCAAGTACGGCGCGCACGATCTTTCCGCGCGGCTGATTGACCTGGTGCGCTCGGCCGCTGACCGTGCTGGCGACCCTCTCGTCCGGGCCGCCACGGCGTACGGCGTACGTACGGACAGAGGTCTTCTTCGCGGCTCGAGCCCACGCCGTGGGCCTCGTCGCATTGGAGCAGGCGATCGAGGACGCCCCCGCGCCGTCGTCCCGCTGCCCGCGGCGCCTTCCACATGCGGGCGGCCGTGATCGCTGGACGCGACGGAAACGTGGGCAGTGCGGACATCCACCTGAAGCACGCCCGACAGCTCGGCGATCAAGTCGCGCGCGAGGGTGTCTATCTGGGCACCACCTTCGGCCCGGACTCGGTCCGGATCCACGAAGTGTCCGTCGCTGTCAGCCTCGGCCGTGACCACGTCGACCGCGCCCTGCGCGTAGCTATTGAGTGGAAGCCGCCCGCTGATCTGCCGGCCGGGCGCCGCAGCGGCTTCTACATCGAGCTGGCCCGCGCGCAGGAATGGTCCGGGCTTCAGGCAGACGCGTTCGAGAGTCTCAAGGTGGCCCGTGCATCGGCTCCGCAGCACACCCGCGAGCACCCGTGGGCGCGTGAAGTCGCTGGTAGCTTGCGGCGTTTCCACCGTGCCGATGCCGAAAGCCTGTCCCACTTTGCTCACTGGATCGGCGCCGCCTGACGGGCTGCTACACCTTGTAGCAGTTGCACCTCTTCCCAGGGCCCACGCTCTATCTGTCCACACCACACAGGTAGAGGAGGGGCACCATGACCACCCCTGTGCTCATCAAGAAGCGAGTGAGTGAGTATTGCTCGGCTCCACGGCGAAGCCTGCTGGCGCTGCGGCGCCGTGACCCGGAAGCTCGTCCCGGCCGGGGCCGTCGTCTTGCCGGGGCAGACCCGGTGTTGGCCGATCGTCTCCTGCGGCTGCGGGCCTGCCACCGATGAGGGAGCCGGTCCTGCTCACTGCTGAGTTCACCGTGCCGGATCCGGCGTCACTGTCTGATGCGCAGCAGCGCGGCGCGCATTGCGTCTGGTGTTGCGTCGCGCCGGCCAGTGGGGCAGCCCATGACCAAGGCCCCGCCCGGTGGACGCGCACGGCATCTCGGCTCTGTGGTTCCCCAGCTGCTGCTCGATCTGCTGGAAAGGCCGCCAACAATGATCACCCTGACCAGGACACTGCCTGCGCCAGACGTCGCGTACCGCACGCTGCTCGGCCACACCTTGACCTGCGCGGCCTGCCGCGCTGGGACGGCCTGCCTCACGGTGGCGCAGCTCGGCCGTGTCTGGCGGAAGGCTCGTCGATGATCTGCGTCGACTGCGATCACACCATCACGGGCGATTACATCATTGCCGCCTACGGCGACTCAATGTCCGGAGCCCGGTCCGACAGCTACGCACACCCGCCCGGTACGTCGGACTGCAAGCCGCGCGATCGATTGCGAGCCGCGTTCCGGCGCGCACTCGGCACACCGAAACCGAGCAGGAGGCGGCGCTTCTGATTTCCCGTCCGCGGCTGCATCCGCCGGCCAGTCGCGGGCGGGTCTACTCCTCCGAGGCGCGGTGCTTCCGGAGGTACTGGTTCAGTTGAGGAAGCTGAAGGATCTTTCCCTTGGACGGGATCGGTGGCGATCAGGCCGGCCGTCAGTGGGCGGGGGCCTCTGTGGTGTCCGAGGTCGTCTTTGTCGGAGTGGCGGCGACCAGCAGTGCGGCGAACATGACGGGGGCGGCTGTCTGGTACCCGATCCACACTTCACCCCCGGCGCTGCTGCCTTGCCGCGCCATCAGGAAGCCTACGACAGCCGCCAACACCCAGCCGCTGTCGTAGGCAACCATGAGCTGCGTGTACGTGCGCATCGACCGGCTGCGCGTGTATCCGATCTCGATGCCACCGCCTATTAGCAGGGCCACGCCCGAGACAACCATCAGCCACGCTGGCGTGCCGAGTAACCGGCCGAGTGGGGCAACGCCGGCGATGTAGACAGCGGCGAGCAACACCTTGAAGGCGCCATCGGCGATGGCCCCCACCGTCCGGCGGGTCACCCGCAGTGCCACGACCTGGGCCATGAGCGTTCCTCCTTGAAGCTCGTCCTGACTGGTTCCATAATGAGATTACGGTAATAATCAAACTATGAGAATGACGAGAGCGGAGGCCAAGGAACGCAACCGCCGCGCCTTGCTGGACGCCGCGTTCCAGGTCGTTTCCCGGGACGGGTACCGGGCCAAGCTTGATGAGATCGCCGAGCGCGCCGACCTGACCACCGGCGCCATCTACTCACTGTTCGGGAGCAAGAACGGCCTGGTGGTCGCCCTCGTCGTCGACTACCTGCGGCCGTACTACGAAGAGATCGAGCAGGCGGTTCCAGTCGGGCTGGATTTGCTCGAAGCGGTCGATGCCTTCGCCAGGCACTACCGGCGTAGTTGTGACGCCCCCGACGCGCTGTCTCGCCAGTCGCTCCAGATCACCTTGCTGGATATGGCCCTGCATGACCCCGATCTGGGGACCCAGCTCGCCACGTCCATCCGATCGCAGGAGAACCACCTCATCGCGCTGTTCACCGGAAGATCGCACCATGGGAGCGTCGTGACGGCGCATCAAGCACAGCGTTTGACCACCGCACTCAGGGCACTGTTCGTCGGCCTCGGCCAGGGCGTCACCCTCGGCCTCGCCCACGGTGCCGACGAGCAGTACTTCGCCGACACCGCCCGCGCTCTGGCATCCGACATGTCCCTCATCGATCACGATGCGGATGCTTCGTGATTGTCGGTCAAGGTGAGGCATGGTGGAAGGCCGGCGCCTCGGATTGACCGGGACGCGAGAACAGGTGCCTCGCAAAGACCGTGACTGCCTCAACTTCACAGAGGCGCGACAGCAAATCTCCGAAGGAAATCAGAGCTGAGGCGATGGCCCTTGGCGCAGCATTTGCAATGGGCCGGCGGCAGGGGGCACTGCTGTGCTCTGCTCTGCTCCAGAACGATCCGGTGTACCTGGTGCTACCAGCGTGCTGCCGTGCCCGGGCCGTGGAACGAAGACGGCGCCCTCCCAGCCCGGGGCCGTGGTGATGCGCGGAGTGCGGCGGGAGTTCAGCCGGCAGGGGATGCCAGCGGCGCGGCCGGACTCACGTACCCTGCCGCGTCCGCCCATCCGCAAGACCTCTAACATCATGTGGCGTTTCGTAGTCGGACGCCGATGCCTGCCTGGCCGTGTCCGCCGCCCAACGCCCACGACGTCCGCCGCAGAGCGATGGAGTCGGGTATCGAGCAGCCGAGGAGAGGAACGTTCATGCGCGCTCGGAGCATCGGCGCAGCCGCCGCAACAGCATTGGCGCTGGTGGCTGCCCGCGACCTCGTCCAGAAGAAGCACGCACTGCTCAGAAACTTCCCCGTGATCGGGCACGCCCGGTACCTGTTGGAGACGATCGGGCCGGAACTGCGCCAGTACGTCGTGACGTCCAACGAGGAAGAGCGCCCGTTCAGCCGTGACCAGCGCACCTGGATCTATGCGTCGGCGAAGGAAGAGAACAACTACTTCGGGTTCGGAACCGACGTAGATGTCGAGCATGTGCAAGGGCACGCGTACGTGAAGCAGCGGACGTTCGCCGACACGCTGCCCGATCTGCACGACCCGCAGGCCCCGCTGCCCTCGGCCAAGGTGCTGGGCGGCCCGCGCGGGCGCGCCAAGGCGTTCCGGCCGACGAGCGTCGTGAACATCTCGGCGATGAGCTTCGGATCGCTGTCCGGCGCGGCCATCACGGCGCTCAACAAGGGCGCGGCGCTGGCCGGCGCGATGCAGAACACGGGCGAGGGCGGCCTCTCGCAGTACCACCGCAACGGCGGTGACCTCATCCTCCAGATCGGGACGTCGTACTTCGGTTGCCGCAATGAAGACGGCACCTTCAACCTCGACAAGCTCAAGGCCGTGGTCGCAGGCGCCCCGGTCAAGGCGATAGAGATCAAGCTCTCCCAGGGCGCCAAGCCGGGGCTCGGTGGGATGCTGCCGGGCGCGAAGGTGACCCCCGAGATCGCCAGGATCCGCGGCATCCCGGTCGGCAAGGACTGCGCCTCCCCCTCTCGGCACACCGCGTTCCACGACGTCGACTCGATGCTCGACTTCGTGGAGTTGCTCGCTACCGAGACCGGTCTGCCGGTCGGGATCAAGAGCGCTGTGGGGGAGATGAGCTTCTGGCAGGAGCTGGCCACGCTGATGGCGCGTGGTGATCGCGGCGTCGACTTCGTGACCATCGACGGAGGCGAGGGCGGCACCGGGGCGGCTCCCCTGATCTTCACCGACTCGGTGTCGCTGCCGTTCCGGATGGGCTTCTCCCGCGTCTACAGCACGTTCGCCGAGCGGGGTCTGACCGACGACCTCACCTTCACCGGCTCCGGCAAGCTCGGTCTGCCCGAGAATGCCGCCGTCGCCTTCGCCCTGGGTGTCGACATGATCAACGTCGCCCGCGAGGCAATGCTGTCCATCGGCTGCATCCAGGCGCAGAAATGCCACACCGACAAGTGCCCCACCGGCATCGCCACTCAGGACCCGTGGCTGGTGCGCGGCATCGACGCGCCCTCGAAGGCCACCCGGGCTGCTGTCTACCTGCGCACCCTGCGTAAGGAGCTGCTGAAGGTCTCGGGAGCTGTCGGCGTCGCCCACCCGGCACTCATCACCACCACCGACATCGAGATCATGAACGGCGACTACGACGCCCGCACCCTGGCGAGCGTCTACGGCTACAAGGACGGCTGGGGCGAACTCGGCCCGGAGCTCGCCCAGGAGATCACCGCACTGCTCACCACCAGGCCGACCCCTTTCCAGAAGCCTGCCGGTTGACGCGTGACCAGGCCAGCCTGGGTGGACAGATGGCTTGACCGGCTCGCAGACGGGGGAAACGTGGGAGATGCGGCGCAGGTGAACAACGTCCTCGGCGGCCGGTTGAAGTGGCGCTCTCGCTATCTCATCCACAAGGCCCGCCGTCGAGGCCGGACAAGCCTGCTGATCCAGGTGGACCTGCTCGACCCACCCCGCAGCATGTCACCCAAGTGGCGCCTGGTGTCCATCACGGAAGGCGAGCGCCGGCTCAGCGGCATGGACCGAACCAGCATCAGAACGGCTCGTTTCGTCCCTCTTGCCCCAGGCCCGCACTCATGCAGCTTGAGGTCCACCGAACCAGCAAGTGACGTTCCACATGAGTCGACCGGGAGGCTGTGCTCGGGCAGGGAGACATCCTGCTGGTCACATGTGACCCGGTTCAGCCGAACGTCTTCCACCGGCGCAGTCCCGAGGTGGACACCTGGAGTCTGCAGATCACCTGATTCCTTCTGCAGCCCATTCGGTCCCGTGGGTGACAACTACCGAGCCTCGGCACAGTATTGCGACTGGGCGCCTCAGTCGGCCAGTGTTCACCGGCGTTGGGGTGCAGGTCATCAACGCCTGGCGGGCCAGAGCGTCGGCCACCTCTCCAAGCCACCTGCGGCGCTTCGACGCCCCCGTACGGCATGTCCTGCTCGCAGCCCTGCTTTTCCAGCGTCAGCGGGAGATCACCGACACCCTCGTGGAGCTGTTGAACTCCACCGTGCACCGCATCAACGCGTGGGCGAAGAAGAAGGTCACCGAGGCGTTCGTCGCCGAGTTCACCAAGGTCCGCGGCAGGGCCGGGCTGCTTGGGAAGATCGCCACTGCCTCCCTCGGCGCCCCCGAGGGCAGCGTGCGCGAGGTGGTCTATCCGGCCGTCGGCGGGGAGAAGGCCCTGAAAGACCTGGTCGCCGAGTTGAAAGCGACGAACGCGGAGTTCGCCCGCTCCAAGCGGGAGGTGTTCAAGTGCTCCCACTCCTGGTCCTGCTGCTCGCCATTGTGTGCAACAGCTTCTGCGCGGTGGGTCCGGTGAGTGGTGGTCGTCGTCGCGGTGGTGCTGCTCGTGGTCCTGGTGGTGGTAGCCGGGTGGCAGCAGGCGGTGTCGTGGTACAGCGCAGCATTTGCATGGCCCATGCTGCACACGGCAGTTGCCGGGGGAGCAGGCCAGTCCGTTGTCGGCCTGAGCCTGCTCAGCGGCCTGCGGCCCGAGGCTCTGCTGCACACAACGAGTTCTGCTGCTCCGAGGTCAGCAGCACGGCGTCAGTTTCCGTACTGGCGGCTGCATACATCGCAGTGCTGAGATGTTCCACGCGAGATCTATGCACAGCTGCTGCATGCACTGCGGAATGCACCCCTGGTGCACTTTTCTGTGCAGCAGGGGGACATTCGAGAGCCGGATATCACCTGGGGGCGATACCGCCAGTGCTGAGCCACGTTCCGTTGACCTGGTCGTTTCCCCTCCAGGGGAACGAACGCGCTCGCTGCCCTGCACCTTCGGATCGCAGGCAAAGCACAAGAAGGTGCCGGGAGTGAAGCGTGCAAGGCTCATGAAAGGATCGAGTCGTGGTACGACCTTCCCGGTACCCGCTTGAGCTCCGTCGCCGTGCAGTGCGCATGGTCGCCGAGGAAACAGAGGTGGGCGAATGGTTCGGGAGAGCATGATGCGCGTCGCCGTGGTCGGCTCGGGCGCGCTGGGAGCGGCGGCGGCGGACGAGCTCGTGCGCCGCGGCCTGTCCGTCGTGGTCTGCACGGCGGAGGAGTCGCGGCCGCCGGTGACGGATGTGGCGTTCGGCTGGCTCAACTCGCACGGGTCGGCGGCGGAACCGCCGTCGGGCGCGCGCGATCGGGACGAGCTCGCCCGGTCGCTCGGCGTGCTGCGCAATGTCACGGCGACGCGGCCGTTGCGCGGCGTCATCACCTGGAACGGCGCCGTGAGCTGGGCATCGACCGCAGCCGCAACGGCTCGATTCGCCGAGCAATCGGGTCCCGGCGTCGCGACCGTCGAGGCGGAGGCTCTGAGACAGATCCTTCCCGGCCTGCGGGTGCCGCCGCCGGTCGTCGCGCACGCGAGCGACGAGGGCATGGTCGAGCCGGACGACCTGCGCCGCGCGTTCCTCGCCCGCGCGCGGGCCGGCGGGGCCACCGTCGTCGCCGCTCGGGTGGATCGCATCCGGGCGCGGCGGGCGGGCGGCTATGAGCTGCAGGGCACCGGAGTGGCACTCGTCGTCGATCGGATCGTACTCGCCTGCGGGACGGGCCTGCCCGCCCTCGCGGAGCAGCTCGGCGAGCACATCGAAGTGCCCGGTGTCCCGGCCGCGCGCTTCACCTTCATCGCGCCGGAACTACGCCTGGACCGGGTGGTGTCCACGCCGGCTTTCGAGATCCGGCCGTCCGCCCGGCATGGCTTCGTCGGCGCCGAGGACGTGGTCCCGGGCGAGACGGAGACGGCGACGCGAGCGCGGGTACGTGCGTCCCTGAGTGCCGTAAGGGAGGCGTTCGGACTGCCGCGGGAACCGGTGCTGGGGGACGTGACCATAGGGGTCCGCCCGATCCCGGCTGGCGACGGCGTGCTCTGCGCACCGCTGGCGAGCACTCCGGGGGTCGTCGCACTGGCTGCGCACCCCGGGGTGACGCTCGCGGCCTCGCTGGCGCTGCGTGCGGCGGAACAACTCGGGGGGCTTTCCCCTTGATCGTGGACACCGGTTGTCATGCGGCGGTGGCCAGCGTAGTTGATCGTTGTTCGTAGGCGATCGGGCTGATCTGGTCGAGGCGGGAGTGCCGTCGGCGGGTGTTGTAGCGGGTTGCCCATCGGAAGGCCGCGAGGCGGGCCTCGCGGGCCCCGTCCCACCGTTTCCGTCCCTGGAGCGTCTCGCGTTTCATGGTCGCGTTCAGACTCTCCGCGGTGGCGTTGTCCGCGCTCGTGCCCGCCGCGCCGCGTGATCTGGTCACGCCGAGTTCCGAGCAGACCTGGGCGAACTCCCTCGACGCGTACTGGGCTCCGTTGTCGCTGTGGAAAATCGCCCCGTGCAGGCCGTCGGCGCCGCGGGCCGCTGCGGCGGCCCTGAGTGCGTCGGTGACCAGCTCCGTGCGCTCTACCTTCTTCCTGGGAGGCCCCAGTCATTCGTAGGGTTGCGGCACCCAGGGGAGGCGGGTGTGGCTCTCGGTGCGCTGCCGCCTTGTGGCTCCACATGCTTGGCCGCCCGGCTCCCCACGACGACTCGGCCGCCGATTAGGAAGTGCGAACAAGTCGCTGCGTAGAGCAATGCCGGCGAGGTCGTCCGTGGTACGCATCGTTCGAACGAGCATGTCAGGAGCGGGATGAGCCGGATGTGGGCTGGGATCGACAGCGGCAAGGGCCACCACCACTGCCTCGCATTGGACTCCAGCGGAAAGACACTGCTGTCGCGGCGGGTCGCCAACGACGAGCCCGAACTGCTGAAGCTGATCGGGGACGTCCTGGCCCTGGCCGGCGGCGAGCAGGTGACCTGGGCCATCGACATGACCGGCGGGGAGCCCGCGCTGCTGCTGGCCCTGCTGATCAACCACGGTCAGGAAGTCCTCTACATCCCGGGCCGCTTGGTGAACCGGGCATCCGACGGCTACCGAGGTGAGGGCAAGACCGACGCCCGCGACGCCTACGTCATCGCCGACCAGGCCAGGATGCGACGCGACCTGCGACCCATCCGCCCCGGCGACGAAATCGCCATCGAGCTCAAGCTGCTGACCGGCCGCCGCGGTGACCTGGTCGAGGACCGCACCCGCGCGGTGAACCGGCTACGCGGCACACTTCTGAGTATGTTCCCGGCCCTGGAGAGGGCCTTGGACCTGACCAATACGGGACCGCTCAAGCTCCTTGCGGGCTACCAGACCCCGGGCTCGATCCGTCGCGCCGGCACCGCGCGGCTGACGAAGTGGCTGGCCAATCGCAAGGTCCGCAACGCGCGATCCCTTGCCGAAACGGCCGTCGAGGCCGCCGAGCGCCAGCACACAGCTGTCCCCGGGGAGAAGACCATCGCAGCGATCGACCAGCCCGCCAGCCGCTTCGAGTGCAGGTCCAACACCGTTACCATATAGAGGAATTGGCCGCCTCCGATCGGGAGACAGGTGATGTCGCCCACGTACTTGGTGTTCGGCGCCTGGGCGGTGAAGTCGCGCCGCAGCAGGTCTGGCACCGGCGTTGCCGATGGCTCGGGAATGGTGGTGCGGACCTTCTTGCGCAGGTGCAGCCCGACGGTGCGGAACGTGCGCATGACGCGCTCGACGCGCTTGTGATTGACCCGCCTCCCGGCGTCCTTCAGCTCGGCGGTGACGCGCGGGACCCCGTAGGTGCCGTCCGATTCCCGGTGGATCTCAGCGATACGTTCGGCGAGCTCTGCATCTGCCTGGGCCCGGGCAGCCCGCGCGTCCGCGCCGGCCAGCCACCGGCAGAAGCCGGAACGCGAGACATGCAGCATCCGGCACAGCCGCTTGACGCCGAAGGCGCCACGGTGATCGTCGACGAACTGGAAGCGGCTGCTCACCAGCTGGTCTCCGCCGCAAAATACTTCGCGGCCCTCCGCAGGATCTCCCGCTCAGGCTCGAGTTCCTTCACCCGTGCCCGCAGCTGCCGGTTCTCCTTCTCCATCGCGGTGGCCTCCACGGCCCCGGGCCGGGCGGCCTGCCCGGCGTCCCGCACCCACGTGCGCAGCGTCTCGTGGCTGACGCCCACGTCCTTGGCCACCGACGCATACGTCCCACCCGGACTGGCGTGGTACAGCGCGACGGCATCGGCCCGGAACTCAGGCGAGTACTTCGATGTCCCCAACGGGAACTCCTGTCCTATGGATCTTCACGATCCAATGATCAGGGTGTCCACGATCAAGGGGAAACGCCCCCCTACAGCCCCGGCCATCACTTCCCCAAGGGCAGGAGCGATCCCGGCTTCCGCACGAAACTGCAGATCGCCGCAGAACTCGCCCGCACCGCCAAGGCCACCGGGGTGACCTTCCGGGCCGTTGCCGCCGACTGCGCCTACGGCGACCAGGACAGCTTCCGCAGACAACTCAGCGAGGCGGGACTGCCGTTCGTCATGGCCCTCAAACCGAGCCACGGCACCTGGGCCTACGGCAAGGACGCCTACACCCCCGCCGACGCCGCCCGCGCCCTGACCTGGACGGATCCCGAGCATCCCGGCGACTGGACTGCCATCGAGCGAACCTTCCGCGACGGACACACCGAGACCTGGTGGGCCGCCGATGCCCATCTCGGCTGGTGGGGCCCCGACGGAAACGTCCGCCTGATCGTGGCGACCGCAGACCCGGCCACCCTGCCCGCGAAGGCCACCTGGTACCTGGCCACCGACCTGCCCCGACCCGGCGGCCCCCGCGAGGCCGATAGTCCCGAACCCGCCGCTGACCTGCACGAAGTCGTCCGGATCTACGGAATCCGGCACTGGATCGAGCAGAACTACAAGCAGGTCAAGGACGAACTCGGGTGGGCCGACTTCCAGGTCCGCTCCGACACCGCCATCCGCCGCCACCAGACGCTGGTCACCTGCGCGTTCTCGTTCTGTTGGGACGCCTGGTTCAGTCCGCCACCCGAGGTTTCGCCCGGCACAGCACCACCGGAGCCGCCCGAAGAACCGAGCCGGCCCGAGAGGGGGCCCAACCAGACCCCACCAGCCCCACACGGCCAGCTGGCCAAAGCAATACGCGCCGTCCGGGCCTGGCTCGACCCCTGGACCAGCCTCCAACGATGCTGGCGAGCCTGGACGAATGCACCCCCACCACCGGAACTCCAAGCCCTGATCAACGCCGTCGGCGCAGGCCACCCGCTTGACCTCTACTCCCCGGCTTAACAAACCACCGCTAGAGCGAGGGCTCGGGCGACCGGTTCGGTGATCCACCAGTGCTTGCGGGGGAAGTCAGCCTCTCCCTTGACCTCCGTCGAGATCACGGTCGGCGCCCCGAAATGCTCGGCCACTGAGCCCTTGACGATGTTGTGGCCTACTGGTCGAAGAAACCCGTCATCGGAAACTGAACGTCGCAGAGAGCGGCTTCCGAGAGCGCTCGTCAGCTCTGATGCCAGACCAGCGTGTAGCGCCAGAACAGGCGTCGGCGCAGCCGAACACCGGGCAGAACACGGCGGGCGTCACGAACAATGTCGGCGAAGCTCATGGTCGCTGGTCGGGTGGAAGCCGTCATGGAGTCCGGCCGTGGTGCTCTGCGTCCCTTGTTCTTGATCCATGCCATGGCGATATTCAGCGGAATGGCGGCAGCGCCGAGAAGATGGTCGCCGGGTGACTGCGCACGGGCTACGCCTACGACGACCAAAGTCCCGCCTGGTGCCAAGCGCTGGCGAAGGTGGATGAGAGTGTCCGAGAACGGCAGGTGGTGGATGGTGGCGACACACGTGATGACGTCGTAGAAACCAGGCGGTATCTCCGTCAGTGCGTCTCCTGCGGTGAACGTCACTGGGGCAGCCGGCGCAGTGAGCTCCCGGGCCCGAGCAACGATTGTGTGGTCGGCATCCAGACCCTGCACGGATTTGGCACGTGAGGCCAGGAGCCGGGCCAAATCTCCGCTACCCGATCCAACGTCCAAAGCTCTGTCGAAGCGCCTGGGGACCTGCCGCATGATCCACCGGTGGTAGTGGGCGTTGTGGTCCCACGGGGGACGTTGTGGAATCGGTTAATTGCCTCAAAAATGCGGGTCGCCAATGTCGTCATGGCACCCAGTCCATCATCCTCGGTCCACCTGCAATAGCGTCGCAGGATCTCAAACAGTCACTGAGCTTGTTCTTTATGGTCCGACCTCGAACGATGTCCCGAACGCACTCGCTCGTACGAGGATTCCGGGGACGTGAACACGGCCTTCGTCTGATCCTGCGCTCCGACCAAAGAGGCACTTGACCAGTACGAAGGCCGTGGGGGAATGAGTCTGCTGCAACATGATGTCCGGCGGGAGACGTTCGCGGTCGCGTCACACTTCCGGGACGACTTCTTCGACTGCCTGACCCCGCGTGAGGACACGCTGTTCGAGCTGACCAACGCGTTGCTGTGCGCGGACGGGCCGGTGACCACGCCGGTGGACCTCACGCTGACGGCCGAGCACCGGCGCGGGCACGGTGCGATGTACGACGCGTTGAACAGCGGGAACGTCGATGTGTCGCGGCTGCAGCAGGTGCTGGCCGGGCTGCCGCAGCCCGAGGCCGCCGACGGGCGTCTGGTCCTGGCGGTGGACGTCACCCACTGGCTCCGGCCGGACGCACCGACCAGCGCGGACCGCTTGTTCTGCCACGTCTACGGCCGCAGCGGCCGGTCCTCGGACCAGTTCGTGCCCGGCTGGCCCTACTCGTTCGTCGCCGTGCTGGAGTCGGGCCGGACCTCGTGGTGCCAGATCCTGGACGCTCTGCGGCTGGGGCCGGCCGACGACGTCGCCAAGGTCACCGCTGCCCAGGTCCGCCGGGTGGTCGAGGACCTGATCGACATGGGCCGTTGGCGCGCGGGGGACCGCGACATCCTGGTCGTCTTCGACGCAGGCTACGACGCTCCGCGCATGGCCCATCTGCTGGAAGGACTGCCGGTGGAGGTCCTCGGGCGGATGCGCACGGACCGCGTGATGCGCAAGCCCGTCCCGGTCCCCTGGATCTCACCGCCGCAGGGCGGACGGCCGCCCAAGCACGGCAAGGAGTTCCGCTTCGCCAAGCCCGACACCTGGGAAGAGCCCGATACTGCGACCGTGCAGGTCACCGACCGCTACGGCACCGCTCGCGTGATGGCCTGGGACCGCATCCATCCCCGGCTGACCACCCGCTCCGCGTGGATTGACCACACCGGCGAACTCCCCGTCATCGAGCACGTTGATCCGCCTGGAGGTCGAGCGCCTGCCCGGCGGCCACGATCCACTCCCGGTCTGGCTGCGGTCGTCGGTCACCGGCCTGTCGGGCGAGGGCGTCGACCTGCGCTGGCAGGCGTTCCTGCGCAGATTCGACCTGGAGCACACTTTCCGCCCTTTCAAGCAAACGCTGGGCTGGACCCGCCCGAAGCTCCGTACCCCCGAGGCGGCGGACCGGTGGACCTGGCTGATCATCGCCGCCCATACCCAACTCCGCCTTGCCCGGCCGCTGGCTGCGGACCTCCGCCGCCCCTGGGAGAGGCCGGCCGAGCCCGGCCGGCTCACCCCCGCCCGGGTCCGCCGGGGGTTCAGAAACCTCCGCCCGTACTTGCCGAGGCTGTCGCACGGCTCCTGCCCCGTGAAGGTCAAGAGCGATTCGTTGTTCGGTTCCAAGGATCAGGGAGGCGTCGGATTCTTGGCCGGTGGAGCGGAACTTCTTGTCGTGCGACCGTGAACGTGATCTTGAGATGCCGCGGGATGTCCGGCAGTGGCTGCCGCCCGAGCACCTGTGCTGGAAGGTGCTCGACGTCGTCGAGGTTCTTGACCTGTCGGCGTTCGAGAACAGCTACCGTGACGACGGGCGGGGCGGGGTGGCCTACCCTCCCGCGAGCCTGATTGCGTTGCTCCTGTACTGCTACAGCAAGGGAGTGCGCTCCTCCCGTCGCATCGGGCAGGCTTGCTGGGACGACGTGGGCTGCCGAATCATCACCGCGAACCGCCGAGTGGACCACTCCACCGTCGCGCGGTTCGTACGACGCCACCGTGCCGCCTTGAACTCGCTGTTCGTCCAGGTGTTGTCGCTGTGTGGCCGACGTGGCCTGGTCGATCTTTCGGCGGTGGCCGTGGACGGCTCACCGATGGAGGCGAATGCCTCACGCGACGCCAACCAGCGGCTCCAGCGCCTGGAGGGGACCATCTCCCAGTGCGAGAAAGAGATCCGCACGCTGATGGAGGATGTAGTCGACCACGCGCTGAGCGTCGAGGCCGACGGCTCGGCAGCACAGGGCGATGGCGAGGACCCGTGCGATAACTGGCCTCGCCTGTCCCGGCTGTGCGACCGGCTCACCCGCGCGCACACGGCCAGGGACAGACTGCATGAACGGGCTATGCCTTCACCTACCGAGATCCGGGTCAAGGTCGAAGCCGCCGAGCGGATGGTGGCCCGCGCGGAGATGCGCCTGGCCGCCGAGACCGAGGCGCACCAGGAGAAGCTGAAGAAGTACGAGTTCCGCGTCCAAGAGGACCGGGCGGCAGGACGTCGTGGAGCGAACGGACGGCCGCCGGTCCCGATGGAGCACAAGACCGTCCTCGTTCGCCAGCGAACGCGACTGGTGAAGATGCGGGCCTGGCTGGAGCGGGCCCACGCACCCCGACCGGTCCCCTCCCCGGATTCCCGTGCCTGCCTGAGCGATCCCGACTCCCGGCTGATTCCCGGCAAACGCGGTGGCTACCTGCAGGGATACAACATCCAGATCGTGTGCGCCCGCCGTCAATTCTTGCTGGCCATCGAAGCGCACGACAATCCCTCGGACAGGACGGCCCTCGTTCCGATGGTGAAGAAGACCCAGCACAATCACCAGGCCGCACGGCTCCCCGGCGACATCCAACTCTGGCTCGCTGACAGCGGGTACGCTTCCGCCACGTCCTTCGAGGCCCTCGCTGACCTCCCGCTACTGGTCTCGGTCACCAGCGATACCGACCAGGCAGGCTTTCCCGCGAAACGTCAGCAGGCCCCTGCCGGCCAGCAGGACATGGCGGCCCGCCTCGCCACCCCAACGGGACGGGCCCAGTACCGTCAACGAAGTGCCCTGGTCGAGCCGGGATTCGCCCAGTTCTTCCAACGGATCGGACGACACCTCAACTACCGCGGCCGCCAAGCGGTGGACGCCGAGATCAAGCTCCTCGGCACGGTGCACAACCTCAACAAGCTCATCAATCACACACCCAAGAATCGCTCTTGACCTTCACGGGGCAGGAGCCGTGCGACAGCCTCTGCCCTGTCCGGCCCGTGCGCCGAAACTCAACCGGCCCGGCCCCGGCAGGCCGATCGGCTCGAAGAACCGGCACCCCGCCATCCGCTACGACGTGGGTAAAACGGTCAGGCGACCTGAGACCATCGCCGAACGCGACCAGGTCAGACCATAAAGAACAAGCTGAGAGGTCGTTTTCACCTTGGATGCCAGTGTATCCGTCGATTTTTGGAGTGCGGGACTGTGGTGCTGGTGAGGCTGGAGGTGTGGTTGAGGCCTGTTGGCCGGGTGGGGTGACAGCAGGGGCGGGAGGCGGTCCGTGTCTGTCTCATCCCAGGATGTCCAGTCCTCGGGGGGTGCCTCTATGTTCTTCGTCAACCCCAAGGTGCCGGTTCTGGGGTGGTTTGCCGGGGTGGGGTTCATGCGGTTGCTGGGTGTTGGTTCGGGGTTCGCGGGGCTCGTAGAAGGTGCCGTCTCGGAGCATGGCGAACAGGACGCTGATGCGTTGGCGTGCGAGGCGGAGGAGGGCCTGTGTGTGGGTCTTGCCCCTCTCTGTCAGCCTTGGGTGAGACATCCCGTTCTGCGGGGTTAGCCTGAGAGGGCACGACAGGAGAACCGTCCCTTATGCCCAGTACAGAGCCCGTCGGGTCCGAGCCGGCGCCGAGGCCGAAGCGCCGCACTTTCACCTCGGAGTACAAGCTGCGAATCGTCGCCGAGTACGACGCCGCGCCCAGGAACGAGAAGGGTGCGGTCCTGCGCAGGGAACGGCTCTACCACTCGCATGTCAAGGAGTGGCGGGCCGCCCGGGATGCCGGGGCCCTGGAAAACCTGGTCGACCGCCGGACCAGCCCGGCCCGTGCGAAGAAGTCCGCCGCGGAGGTGGAGAACGAAAAGCTGCGGCAGCAGGTGGAGCGGTTGCAGAGGGACCTGGCACGGAACAAGGCCGCACTCGAGGTGATGGGAAAAGCTTCCGCGCTCTTGGAAATGATCTCCGAGAGCGCGGACTGAAGCCTGCCGCCGACCCTGTCGTGGACGAGGCGTTCACCAGCGTCGAGGTTCAGCTGGGCATCACGGCCGCCTGTCGGCTGACCGGCCGCTCCCGCGCCACGCATTACCGTCGGCTCCGGCCCCCACCACCACGCAGAACACGTGCCCCACAGATGCAGCCGTCGGCCCTGACGGCCGAAGAGCGTTCTGCGGTACTCGAGTTGATGAACGGCGACGAGTACGCCGAGCTGGCGCCCGCGCAGATCTGGGCCCGCGAGCTGGATGCCGGGCGCTATCACTGCTCCGTCTCGACGATGTACCGGATCCTGCGCGAGCAGGATCAGTCCGGTGAGCGCCGACGGCAGGCCACCCATCCCGCCAAGGCGGTGCCCGAGCTGGTCGCCACCGGGCCCTCGCAGGTGTTCACCTGGGACATCACCAAGGCGGCCGGGCCGGCCAAGGGCGTCTGGTATCACGCCTACGTGATCATCGACATCTTCAGCCGGTATATCGTCGGCCACACCGTCGAGCGAGCCGAATCAGCTGTGCGGGCCGAGGAGCTGATCCGCGAGACCATCGCCCGCAACGGCATCGTGCCCCAGACCGTGCACGCGGACCGCGGCACCTCGATGACGTCGAAGAAGGTCTCCCAACTACTGATCGATCTGGGCGTGACGCGGTCGCACTCGAGGCCGAAGGTCTCCAACGACAACCCTTACAGCGAGGCCCAGTTCAAGACCACGAAGTACATGTCGGATTATCCTGAACGGTTCGATTCGCTGGCCCACGCCCGCGAGTGGTTCGACGCGTTCATCGCGTATTACAACCATGAGCACCGGCACTCGGGTATCGGCTGGCACACACCAGCCTCCGTCCACTTCGGGACCGCCGAGGAAGTCCGCGACCAGCGCGCGGTCACCCTCGCCGAGGCATACGCCCGCCACCCCGAACGCTTCGGCCGCCGCCCCAGACCACCCGAGATACCCCAGACGGCCTGGATCAACGACCCGGCCAAACGCAGGGAACCCGCACCACAAACCTCATAGCGTCACGACCGTCTCACTGGACTTGAAATCTTCCGTGCCGCGGGCGCGTTGTTTGTCGTAGTAGGTGCGGGAGACGGGATCGGCGTTCATGCAGGCGAAGGCGGAGAGGAACATGGCGCGTTTGAGCTGCCGGTTTCCTCCTCGGGGTGCGTGTTCGCCGTGGATCGATGTGCCTGACTGCTTGGTGGTGGGGGCGAGGCCGGCGTAGGAGGCGAGGTGGGCGGCGGTGGGGAAGCCGGTGCCGTCGCCGACGGTGGTCAGCAGGACTGCGGCGGTCCTGACGCCGACTCCGGGCATCGAGGTCAGGACCGGGGAAAGAGACATCCGATGCAGTTGATCTGTCAAGCGGCGATGGTGAGTTGTGGGGTTGACGGTGCGGGGAACGCGGCGAGCTCGTCATAGCGGGTTCGCTTGGTAAGGCAGTGGTGGAGGCAGCCGAGCATGCGGTTGAAGAGGTTGCGCTGAGCGGCAGTGTGACGGTCTCCATCGGCTCGCCGCCGGTCGTAGTGGGCCCGGGCTCCGGGTGAAGCGGTCAGGCTGGCGAAGGCCCAGACATAGCCGACCGAGGCCAGACGCTGGTTCTTGACCCGTCGGGCCATGACCGCGAGGCTCCTGCCGGACGCCCGGGTGACCGGTGCGGCTCCGGCGAAGGCCTTGAGCCCTCTAGCGTCGGTGAAGCGGGATCGGTCGTCACCGATCTCGGCGAGCACCCGGGCGCCGGTGAGAGCCCCGAGCCCTGGAAAGCTGGTGATGACCTCGGCGTCCGGGTGCGTGTCAAAAGACTCCACCGTCGCTTCGGCGAGGTCGTCGACACTGGTGCAGGCGGCATCAAGTTGTCTGAGCAGGGCGATGGCCTGGCGGCCCATGGCCTGCTCGACCTGCGGAGGCTGGCGCATCTGCGGGATGCGCAGTGCGTCTCGGAGCCGTTCGGCTTCCGCCTCGATGCCGCGTTGGCGGCCGGCCCTTTTCAGGAGCGAGCGCAGCTGGACGCGGGTGAGCCTGGCCGCCTGTTCGGGTGTGGGGGCCGCGGCCAGGAGGACGCGGGCGACGTTGCTGCTGATTCCTTCGCGGTTGTGCTGGAAGGTCGCGAGGAAGCCGGGGAAGCATTCGCGCAGGTGGGAGCGGAGTTTGTTGCCCGCTTGGGTGCGGTCCCAGACCGCGTCCTGCTGAGCGCGGGCCAGGACGGCTATAGCGCGGGCGAGTTCGCTGTCGTCGGGCAGCGGCCGGTGGGCGGCCTTGTCCGTGCGCAAGATGTTCGCGAGCACCATGGCGTCGAGGTGGTCGGACTTCTTGCGGGTGACCGTATGCCGGTCGCGGTAGCGTGCGGCGGCCATCGGGTTGATCGCGTAGACGGGCCGGCCGGTGGCTCGCAGGCAGGCCACAAGGAGGCCGCGGGAGGTCTCGATCGCGACAGGAATCAGGGTGTTCGCGCTGTCGCCGTGAGCGGTGAGGAGACTGAGGAGCTGGTGCAGGCCCTCGAGGTCGTCGTTGATTCGGGCCCTGGATAACAAGGTGCCCTCGTGGTCGATCAGAGCGACATCGTGGTGGTCGCTGGCCCAGTCGATTCCGCAGGTGACGGTCATCGTGGCGTGTTCGTCCTCTCGGTCTGGGGTGTCCTGCTGGTCGCAGCCGTGCGGGGGCACGCGTCTCCCTAATGGAAGGGCTCGATGGCCCTGCATCCGATTAGCCGTTCGTGACCCCAGCGACTCACAGGGCCCTCGGTCTGCTCCAGAGCTCGGCGGCTCCAGGCGTGGTGAGAGGTGACCCCTGTGGGCGGCTCGGACCACAAACTTCAACGATCCGATCATCGGACTGGATGCGGTGGGGTACGGACTCGTGACGCTGGACGGCACCGGAGGCCGACTCTTGACCAAGGGATCCAAGTCCCTGGGGGTGTGCGCGGCTTCTCCGGCACCGACCACCGTCACGAGGGTGATGCGGGGCCCGCAGTCTCTTTCAAGGCGTCGACGGGCCGGGGTGGGCCTGGCGGTGCCCCGCATCACTGCCCATTAGGGTGGGCCTCCAGCAGGGTGTTGATCTGGGCTTCCAGGGCCCGGCGTTGTTCGTGGACGGCGGCGAGCGAGCGGGCCAGGGAGGGCAGGACGATGTCGAGGGTGCCGGTCCCCGGGACCACGACGGTCTGCTCGTCCAGGGCGTCGAAGACGTCGTCGATCAGCCGTCCTGCCATGCGCGGGGCCTTGGGGCGGACGAGCTCGACGAGGCGGCGGCGTCCGGCTTTGCGTAGGGCGGCCGGCGAGCCGTGGCGTTCCAGCAGCCAGGTGACGGCCTGGTGGTCGAGACGGGGGCCGAGGACACGTTCCAGCGAGGGGTGGAACTGGGTGAGCAGGCCGCGTATCCGGTTGCTGGTGCGGGTGGCCTCGGCCGCGAGGTCCTGGTCGAAGCCGGCGAGGACGGTCAGCTCGGCGGTGATCTCGTCGGTGAGTTCCAGGGTTCGCAGGGTGTGCGGCATGGTGCGGGCCGCGTCCGCGATGACGGCGGCGTCGCGGGCGTCCGTTTTGGCCTCGCCGGGGTAGAGGTCGGCGATCCGGCGCATGGCCAGGCCGGGCAGGTAGGCGACCTTGCAGCCCGTGTCCCGGGCGACGGCCAGGGGCAGGGCTCCGATGGAGGCGGGCTGGTCCACGATCACCAGGACGGTGCCGAACTTGGCGGCCAGTTTGTCGAAGACGGCCCGCAGTTTCGGCTCGCTGTTGGGCAGGGGCTTGTCGAAGACCTTCTTGCCTGCCGGGGTGAGCCCGTGGCCGTGATGGGCCGTCTTGCCGACGTCCAGGCCGAGGAACACGCCCACGTCTTCGGTTTCGAACATTGTTCCCTTCCAGGGGAGTTGAACGTGCCGGCCTCGGCGTCGGTGTCGTACGCGCGCATCCACGTTATGCAGACCTGCCGCCCGCGAGCTGTCCGGCATTGCGCCGGACCGGGCGGTGGCCGGACCTCTCATCAGCGTCTCCGACGGCACCTCCCGGGCCCGGTGACACCACCCCCCCCAGGTCATCCGTTCGACAGGGGGACACAGTCATGCCGGGCCCGGAGGCCAGCGGCCCTCTTGCAGGACCGCGAAAAACATAACGGGGGGCTTCCGTCGCCGTTGCCGTGCGCCGGGGCGCACTCGGTCCGGAGCGGTACGCCAGGAGCATGCCTGCGCGACGTCCGTACCCGAGTGATCTGTCCGATGCTCGCTGGGAGTTGATCGAGCCGGTCCTTGCCGCCTGGCGATTCGAGCGCCGGGGCAGGGCCCTGGATTTCGGCCGGCCACCCGGGCACGACCTGTGCGACATCATGGACGCGATCTTGTATGTGGACCGCACCGGCGTGCAGTGGCGCTACCTTCCGCACGACTTCCCGCCCTGGGAAACGGTCTGCGGATACTTCGCGAAGTGGACGAAGGAAGGAGTGTTCGCCCAGCTCAACGGCCTGCTCAGGCAGCTCTTGCGGCAGAAGGAAGGGCAGGACGCCGAACTGAGGTTCCCCCGAGATGCGGGGATGGGTGACAGAAGGTCAGATGGGTCTCATGAGAGGAGCCCAGACGATGCCTGCGCCGAGAAAGTACCCGCTGGAGTTGCGTGAGCGTGCGGTCCGGATGTACCGGACCGCCGAGCCGAAGCCCGTGATCCGCCGCATGGCCGAGGAACTCGGCGTGCACCACGAGGCCCTGCGCAACTGGATCCGCCAGGCCGAGGCCGACGCCGGCGAACGCGACGACCTGCTCACCACCGCCGAGCGTGAGGAGCTTGCCGCCCTGCGCAAGGAGAATGCCCAGCTCAAGCGTGCGAATGAGGTCCTGCGGACGGCCTCGGCTTTTTCGCGGCCCAGCTCGACCCGACCCGGCCCAGGTGACGGCGCTCGTTGACGAGCACCCGCATCTGGGGGTCGAGCCCGTACTCCGGGAACTGAACATCCCTTCCTCCACCTACTACCGGTGGCGCCAGGCCGAGAAGGAACCGTGCGAACGGCGCCGCCGGGACGCCGAGCTGACGGGCAGGATCCAGCAGGTCCACGACGAGTCCGGCGGGATCTATGGCTCACCTCGCGTGCACGCCGTCCTCAAGCGTGAGGGCGTCCACGTCGGCAGGAAGCGCGTCGAGCGGCTCATGCGGGAGGCCGGCCTGGCCGGGATCAGCCCCCGCCGGGGCACGGGTTTCACTCGCCGTGACCCGGACGCCGATCTGGCCCCTGACCTGGTGCAACGCGACTTCACCGCGAATGGGCCGAACCGGCTGTGGGTTACCGACTTGACCATGATCTCCACCGGGGAGGGGCCGTTGTGGCTGTCCGCGATCCGCGACGCGTTCTCCCGCCGGGTGGTCGCCTGGGAGACCTCCGCCCGCGCGGACGCCGACCTGGTCCTCACCTCGCTGGAGTATGCCCTGGCCAGCCGCGAGGTCGCCCCCGGTGAGCTCATTCACCACGCCGACCACGGCTGTCAATACACGTCCGTGAAGCTCACAACACGCCTGGTCAGGGCCGGTATCCAGGCGTCCATGGGCTCGGTCGGCGACTCGTTCGACAATGCCCTGGCGGAGAACCTGTGGATGGTCATCAAGACCGAGTGCATCCGCGGCCGCGTCTTCGCCACCAGAGCCGAAGCGAACCTCGCGCTCTTCGAGTACATCGACGGCTTCTACAACCCCCGCCGCATCCAGAAACGACTGGGCTACCTCAGCCCGATCGAGTTCGAGGAGAAGTACTACGCCGCCCCGGCAGCGACCGAACAAGTGAACCTGAAACCACGTCAACCCGCTCTGACCAGCTAGTCAGCCACTCCCGCGCTGCGGGGGAACCTCAAACCGTCGGGCTGCGTGATCGAAGCGCAGAGCGTCAAGACCTCCAGTCATGGACGGCGGCGGCCCGGCGATCAGCCGGGCCGCCCGCACGCCGAGGGGCCGTGGGGGAGCGGACCAGGACCCGTTCGTGTAACGGAGCATCCAGCGCCACGCCCAGCTGCCCGTGCCACAGCGCGTGGAAGGCGACGGGCAGGACCTCGATCGGGTCGCCTACCGCCTTGATGCCCTCGATCAGCGGCCGTGCCTCGGCGAACGCCTCAAGCATGGCGGCCATCAGGCCCGGGCGGCCACAGTTCCTCGGTTGCCGTCGGCCTGGCCACCGCCACCGCGGCCGGCCCCCACACCCCCGCCCGGCAGGCCCCCGCCGGTCAGAAGCTGTATCCATACCGATCATCGAGCATGAGGATCGAACGGATTTCAGATCGGTGATCGGTTCGGTATGGATACAGTTTCCGGGAAATCATCACGCGTTTGCGGGCATCGCCAGCCACAGCAAAGGCGCCCTGCCTTTCGCATCCGGCTGCTCGGGGGGCCACAGGGCCCCTGGGGCGCGCCCCAGGGCCTGTGCCGCGTCCACGAAGTTGACCTGTGGCGAGGTCAGCCTGTCAGCTGCCCGTACCCAGAACCGGTTCTGGCCGGCCAGTAGCATCGCTGACCAATCCAGGTCACTGCCCGAGGACGTAGCAAGGACCGTGTCCGACGGGACAGCGCGCACAGTCTTGCGGGCCGCCTCAAGGATCGTGTCGCCCACCAGGTGGAGCGGCTGGGCATCCAGCCGCTCCAGGCCGGCAATCGGCTCCCTGTCGGGTGCGATGCGCAATGCGGCCCGCTGCTCCCGCTCGTCCCACTCCAGGTGCAAGAAGCCTCCCTCGGCCTGGACGGCCGGGTTCGGGGACAGAAAGACCACGTACAGGCCGGAGAGCGGCCATCGTCCGGGCAGGTCGACAGGCATTTCGTCGCCCCCTTCGCACTCTGCCTCGTGCGGCCAGGGGATGAGGTCGTCGTCCGGGTGGACCATGTGCCGCCCTGCGGCCCGCCACGCCCCGATCGACGCCAGCCGCGCGGCATCGACGGACCTCTGTGCTGTAGGGGAGGCGCCTTCGACGCCCGTCCCGTGACTGGTGTAGTGGTGCGCCAGTACCTCTTGAACCCGGGCCACCGGCAGCCAGCACCACGAGGGGACAGTGGCCCCGGCTGCCACGCGTTCCGTGTCCAGGCGCTCGAAGACCCCCGGATACCTCTGCTCTGCCTCCCGCTCCAGTTTTTCCAGCCGCGCCGCGGCGGCCCTGTACATTTCAGGAAGCCACCGCAGCGTCTCCGACGTCTCACCGTCACGGTGCTCGACGAAGCTCTCGGCATACATGGTCCGGTCCATCAGTGCTCTCCACAACGCAACATCGACAACGCAGCAGCTCCGGGCGGTAGGAGCTGCCACTCCGCCACTGTGCCCTATGTAACCGCCAGTGCAGGCACCCAGAGGCCGTATCGGGCCCGAGCCGAGGAAACCGCCAAGGTCGGCTGACCGCCAGCGGCTGTCCTCCCGGAACCGATGGCGGTGCGTTGCGGGAGACCAGGGCCACTGTCGGTGGTGCCATGCAGGATGTGGTTATGGAACCTTCAAACACCATTCAGATGCTTTAGGACCGCATGCAGGCCCGGGACTGGGCAGGCGTCGGCGAACTGCTGGCGGAAGATGTAGTTGTGGAATGGCCGGTCAGCGGTGAACGTATCCATGGCCGGGAGAACTTCGTACGTATCAACGCGGAATATCCGGAAGGGTGGTTGATCAAGATCCTTCGTGTCCTGTCGTCCGGGAACGAAGTCGTTTCCGAGGTCGAGTTCCTCACGGCACGATGGGCATCCACCGGGTGGCATCCTTCTGGACTGTCCGTAACGGCCTGTCACCAGCGGCCGTGAGTACTGGACGGAGCTAGGGCCAATACCGTTCAGTTAGTGGATTTGGATGGTGATGTGGGGGTTGTGTTTGGGTTGGGGCGAGTGTGTGTGGTGGGAGCGTTTCGCGGCCCATTTCAGGATCTTGCGTTTGACGACTCGTGGGTGTGTGCGCTTTCGGCGTGGTGGGTTGAGGTGTTGGGTGAGCCATCGGATGGCGTGATGCCAGATCGTGTCGGCCGTGTCAGTGCTCGGAGGGGGGAAATGCGCTCTGCGCGACTGAACGGCGAGCGATGCGGAGGGCTTTGACGAAGGAGACTCTGTCGGGGTCGTGGCCGGCGTGTGCGGCGGTGTCGGCCATCAGGGTGCGGATGGCGTAGTGGCAGCACAGGTGTCCCCAGATTTCTTGCTGGACGAGCTCGGGGGCTTTCGAGCGCAGTACCGCGCGGGGCCCGCGCTGGTGGGTTTTCAGTTCGTCGAAGGTGGTCTCGATTTCCCACCGTTGGACGTAGGCGGCTGCGAGGTCCTCGGCGCCGGCCTCGGCCGGGTCGAGGATCGTGGTCAGCAGACGGTATTCCTCGGGGTTGTCCCGGCCGTCATCGACCGTGTAGTCGATCACTCTGACCGTGAGTGGATCCGTCGTGGCCCGGTTCGGGCCCGACGTCGGGACGATCCTGGCCAGCCACGACCCGTCGGCCAGGGTTTCCAGATACCGGGGCCTCAGGTTCGTCTTCACTCGCCAGAGCAGATCCGCGCCCGTGGCTGCGGACTGCTGCCAGAGGCGGAACCCGTAAAAGCCCCGGTCGGCCAGGACCAGCTGGCCCGGCTCAAGTCGCCCGACGAGCTGCCGGGACAACTCGATCTCCGACACACTGCACGGGCCGGTGACAGCGTCGAAGACCGCATGAGTACCGCATTCCGCCAATGCCACCAGGCGGGCCTGCGGAAACGCGGACCGCTCCCCCCTGCTGGAAGCGGGCCGCCCGAAGAACTCCGCGTTGGCCGCCGTGTCCGCCACGTCCAGGCACGTCCCGTCGATCGCCACCAGGCGACGCCCGGCCAGCCACGACCCCGGCGTGTCCGGCCCCGCCAGCGGACGCGCGACACGGGCGAAGAGATCCCGCACTGGCTCGAACCCCAGACGAGCCCTGGCCTGGAAGATCGCCGACTTCGAGGGCGGCGGAAACGACTCCGACCACCCCGACGCCCACGACAGCCCGTCCGTGAGCTGCGCGAACACATCCTCGTAGGAACCATCCGAATACAACGCCATCCCCATCGAGAAGTACGCCATCACCCGGGCAGGCAACGACCGGTGACGCCGCTCAGTACGCCCCGCCTCCTCGATCACCGCGTCAACCACGTCCGCGGGAAACACCCGCGTCAGCAACCCCACAGACACCAAATCCGACAACCGGACATCAGAAGACGGCTTCACCCAACCAGAACGCGGCATGCACCCACGATAACCCAGCAGGGCTTAACTGAACGGTATTGGAGCTAGGGCATGTATCGAGTCGTGATCAATCTGAGGGATTCGCCCTCGCGGCGGGGCCTGGACCGGTAGATGTTCTTGCATGACGCGAGTGCAACTGACGGACAGGGATTGGGGGTTCATCGAGCTGTACCTGCCGATCGGCGAGTACGGCCCGTACCCCGAGCGGCTGCGGCAGCAGTTCGAGGGGGTGATCTGGCGGTTCAAGACGGGCGGGCAGTGGCGGGAGATGCCGCAGGAGTTCGGTGCCTGGTCGACCGTCCACAACCGCTTCCGGCAGTGGCGTGACGCCGGCGTCTTCGAGGCCCTGCTGGAGGGGCTGATCGCGGAGGCCGCGAAGCGGGGCGAGGTGGACCTGTCCCTGGTCAGCGTCGACTCCACCACCGCGCGGGCTCACCACGACGCCGCCGGGATGCATCTGGACCAGGACGTCGTCGCCGCGCTGGAGGAGGCCGCCGCCGAGGAGGAGAAGGCCAGGTCAAAGGAGGCGACCTCGAAGAACAAACCGGGCAGGACGCCGAAAACGATCCCGAGCGGGAAGAGCGACGACGCATCCGGCGTCGCCGAAAACTCCGACTGAAGGCCGCCCTCCTGGGACGCTCTCTAGAGGTGGGCAGACCGGCAAGGTCCACCTTGCCGCCGACCGCAAGTGCCGCCCGCCGGCGTTCGTTCTGACCGCGGGACAGGCCGCCGACAGCCCGCAGTTCATCCCCGTGCTGGGGAAGATACGAGTCCGCGGGCCCGTCGGCCGCCCCCGTACCCGGCCGGACGCGGTCGCCGGGGACAAGGCCTACTCGTCCCGCGGTATCCGGGCCCACCTGCGGAAACGTCACATCAAGGCAGTCATCCCGGAGAAGAAGGACCAAGCCGCCAATCGGAAGAAGAAGGGCAGCAGGGGCGGCCGGCCCGCCAGTCACGACGCGGACCTCTACAAAGAGCGGAACACCGTCGAACGCCAGATCAACAAGCTCAAGGCCTGGCGTGGCATCGCCACCCGATACGACAAGACCCCGGACAGCTACCTCGCCGGACTCCACCTGCGCGCCTCGATGATCTGGATCAAAGACCTCACCCCGACCATCCGGTGATCACGACTCGATACACGCCCTAGTGTGATGCGCCAGAAAAGCCGGTCTTAAGTCTGTAGGCTGTTTTTATGTCGCATCGAGGCCCTCGTGCTGTCGAAGTCGTGCTGTCCGCTGAGGAGCGTGCGGAGTTGCTGCGCTGGGCGGGTGGCGGGGTGCCGGCCCGTGTGGCGGAGCGGGCGCGGATCATCCTGGCCTGTGCGGACGGGGCGTCAAGTACCGCTGTGGCGGCGGGCTGTGGGGTGTCCGTGGAGACGGTGCGCAAGTGGCGTTCGCGGTTCGTGGCCCGGCGGCTGGCGGGCTTGGTGGATGAGCCGCGGCCGGGCCGGCGCAAGCCGGACCTGGTGCTCAGCGAAGCCGAGCGTGCGGAGCTGACGCGCTGGGCGCGGCGGGCGAAGACCGCGCAGTTCCTGGCACTGCGCGCGAAGATCGTGCTGCGGTGTGCGGAGGGCGGGACGAACAAGGAGGTCGCGGCCGAACTCGGCATCGCCCACGCGACGGTGAACCGCTGGCGCTCCAGGTTCATCACCCTGCGTCTGGACGGACTGACGGACGAGCCCCGCCCCGGCAGGCCGCCCTCGGTCCTGCTCGACCAGGTCGAGGACGTACTCGTGGCGACTCTGGAGTCCGTCCCGGGCAAGGACACGCACTGGTCGCGTGCCTCGATGGCGAAGCACAGCGGGCTGTCGGAGTCGACCGTCGGGCGGATCTGGAAGAAGTTCGGCCTCAAGCCCCACCTGCAGGACTCCTTCAAACTGTCCACCGACCCGCAGTTCGTCGCCAAGGTCGTCGACGTCGTCGGCCTCTACCACCAGCCGCCGGAGAAGGCGGTGGTTCTCTGCGTCGATGAAAAGAGCCAGATCCAGGCACTGGACCGCTCGCAGCCGGTACTGCCGATGATGCCGGGCATGCCCGAACGCCGGACCCACGACTACTACCGGCACGGGATCACCAGCCTGTTCGCCGCCTTCAACATCGCCGACGGCACCGTCATATCGGAACTGCACCGCCGCCACCGCGCCATCGAGTTCAAGAAGTTCCTGATCCGGATCGACAAGGCCGTGCCCACCGGACTCGACGTCCACCTGGTCTGTGACAATTACGCCACCCACAACACCGCCGAGATCAAGACGTGGCTGGGAAAACACCCCCGCTTCCACGTCCACTTCACCCCGACCGGCTCTTCCTGGATGAACCAGGTCGAGCGGTGGTTCGGCCTGCTGACCGACAAACTCATCCGCCGCGGCGTCCACACCTCCGTGACAGCCCTGGAGAAGGACATCACCGCCTGGATCGACACCTGGAACGAGAACCCGAAGCCGTTCACCTGGACCAAGACCGCCGACGAGATCCTCAAGTCCCTCGCCGACTACCTCACCAAAATCAGCCCACCCAGCACCGAAAACCAGCGGCAGACTTAAGATCACCTTTTCTGGCGCATCACACTAGTGCTGTGACCGGCAACGTTCACCGGTTTGCCATGGATGAACGGAGAGTTAGGCAGGGCGGAACCGATGTCTGGACTACTGCGCTGAGGGAGCGCGCTGTGCGGTGAGCACGGGCTGGTAGTACCCGCTGGAGGCCGGACTGTGCCAGGCGATTTTGGTGAAGCCGGCTTCAGTCACGAACTCTGTCAGCTGCGGCGGCGTCAGCGCCCAGTGGGTGGTCCGGCGGACTCGGACCTGCCAGGTGTTCTTTGCGGGGATGAGCTGGAAGTGCTCCAGGTCATAGCGTTCGCCGTCTTCGTGCCAGTGCCACAGCTGGAAGGTGATCGCTTGGCCTTCGCGTGTTTGCGAGACCTGGGGAGGTGTCGACGTGGGTCTGGTCTGGCGCGTCTCGTTATAGGACCGGACGGTGATCACCAGCAGTCCGTCGTCTCGGAGTACCCGTCTCATGCCGAGGAGTGCCGTCCGGAGATCTTGCCCGGAGAGTAGGTGCGTGAGCGAATTGTCCGCGCAGAGGACGACATCGAATGACGTCTCTTTAAAAGGCAGTTGGCGCATGTCGGCCGCAGCGGCCGGAAGCCGACTTCCCCGGGCCGCCGCCTCGGCGCCGGCGCGCGCGGCGGCGACCGGGCTCAGGTCGCTGCCGACGACCTGGTGCCCGGCCAGGGCCAGCCCGATGGCCTGGGTACCGATCCCACACGAGCAGTCCAGGACGGTGTGCGGTCCCGCGCCGAGAGATTGGCGGACGAGCCCGCCCAATACCTCGGCCTGGTAGGCCATGCTCGCGTCCCAGTCCCGGAACATCAGGTGGTAGTCGTGGGCCAAATCGTCGTAGAAATCCCGCACGGAGGGCTCGGACATGTATCCCACCGTAGTGCGTGGCCGCCGGGGAGTGCGGGCAGTTTTAGGCAGCGGCTGCCTGACTTCGGCCGCCCCAGCGGATGCCCTTCTCGCTGCGGATACGGGCGCGTTCGCGGCGTTGGGCGGCCAGCACGTCGGGGTGGCGGGCGTTCGCGTTGCGCCAGCGGAGGTAGGCATGGAGGGCTCGGGTCTGCGCGGTGTGGCTGCGGTGGTTGGAGTTAGGGCTCGTAAAGAATCAACACGTTGGTTTGGTCTCTGTCGTGAGGGTCGCGCCGTGTGCGGTGGCGTGGACGAGGAGTCCTGCCAGGGTGCTGAGGTGTGCTGCTGGGGGCTGGGGTGTGTGCGCGTGCTGGTCCATCAGTCGTCGGATCTCGCTGGTGGTGTGGCGGATGGTGTCCTTGCTGACGGCGAAGAGGTGGGCCAGCACGGTAGGCGGCAGAGCGAGGTTTTGTTGCAGCACGGTGGCCAGGACCCGGTCGGCCAGGTCGAGTTTGGCTTTGCGGCCGCCGCCCGGGGCCCGGCGCCGGGTGCCGCCGTCGCGTCGGGTGGCCGGGTCCTGTTTCTGCAGCGCCTGCCAGCCAGGGGTCAGGGTCTCGGTCAGCTCGGCCAGTGCGGTGCAGGTCATGCCGGTCAGCGCGGGATGTGACAGGGCACCGCGGTCGAAGACCGCCGCCGGCCCGGGCGTCGGCCTGGTGGGGTCTGCCGGGCTGGCGGGGTGGGGGTGCACGGTGTAGTTCCATTCGCCGTGGAAGGCATGTCCGGTGACCGGCGCCGCGTTCAGCTCGGTGTCGCTGACCTTCACACCGGTGGGATAGGTGCCGGTGTCGAGTTCGGCGTGGACGGTGAGACCGGTGCGGGTGGTGGTCGCGGCGATGGACTGCACGACGACCTCGTGGCTGTTCAGCGCTCTGCCGCGCCAGTTCATGGTGATCGCGGAGAACAGCCGATGCTCCACCTTGTTCCACTTCGATGTGCCCGGCGGCATGTGGCAGACCGTGACGGCCAGGCCGGTCCGGGCGGCGAACGCGGCCAACTCGGTCTTGAAGGCCCGGGTGCGGTAGCCGTTGGAGCCGCCGGCATCGGCAGTGATCAACAGACGTCTGGCCTGCGGGTAGTCGAGGCGTCCTTGCCCGTTCCACCAACGGCGGATCGATTCGACCGCGAAGGCTGCGGTGTCGTGATCCGTACCGACATTCACCCAGCCGGTGTCCGCCGCCAGATCGTAGATGCCATAAGGCAGGGCCTTGCCCAGTGCATCGCTGGGGAAGTCATGGACGTCAACCCGCACGGGTTCACCGGCCGGCCGCCATTGACGTCCCGCATTCTTGAAATCCCCGACGACTTCCTTCTTTTTCGTGTCCACACTGACCACCGGCTCGCCCTCCGCCTGATGGTCCTTGACCTGGTCGTTGATGTACCGGAACTGCGCGTCCCGGTCGGGGTGCTGAGCGCCCTCAAGGGTCTTGGCATTGGCCTGCAGACTGAAACCGTTCTCCCGCAGCAGCCTGCCCACGGTCGGCGCCGACGCGGTATGGCCCTGCCGCGTCAGCTCCCCGGCCAGAGACCGCAGCGACTTGGTCGTCCACCGCAGCGGCGACATCGGATCCCCCCGCTCATCCGGCTCGACCAGCGCCAGCAACGCCGGAACGAGCAGCCGGTCAAGCTTCTCGGCGCTCTTGCGACCGCCGCCGTCCCGGCGGACCCGGCCATCGGGCAGTGGGTCCTCACCGCCCTCCAACTCGAAGACACCCTTCCGCACCGTCGTCTCGCTCACCCCTGCGGCACGCGCGACGGCCCGGACCCCACCGTGCCCCAGCAGCCGGGCCTCGGCGGCCAGCGCCAGCCGCTGCTGCCGCTCATTCAGATGAGGGAACAACACTCCGAATCTCAGGGCAAGTTGGTCACGAACCTCACTCGGTATGCGCATACCACACCAACGACAGGGAGACCGTGAAGCAACGTGTTGATTCTTTACGAGCCCTAACCACCCGGCCTTGGGTCAAGGCCCATCTGCCCGGCTTTCCGGATGGTGGTGCCGGCCGCCCTGCGGGCCCGGCTGCGCGGCCCGCCCCCTCCGGCGCGTACCGGCTCGGCCGCTGGGGGCTGCCGGTGAACCTCGGCGCCTTGGCGTACGGCCTGGCGGCCATAGTCAACATCTGCTGGGGCATACCCCGGACGCCGCCTGGTGCGACGACTACCTGGTGCCACTCACTGCGCTGGTGGTCCTCGCGGGTCGGCGGTCTCTCCTTCGCGCTCGCCCGTCCGCGCCTGCGCGGGGACGCTCCGTCCGGCGACGCCATGTGACCCGTCGAGGGGCCGGCCTCCGTTTGACAGGGCTCACGGCAACGGTTTACCTACTGTGAGTAGCTAAATAATCACTCTTTGTGATTTATGGTGATTGTGTCACCCCTTACGAATCCGTCGCCGCCCTCCACCCCACGCGAGGAGCCCCACCGTGACCACGACCCCCACCCGTCCCACCGCCGTTCCGTCCATCGAGCAGCTGCCCCAGCCGGAGCTGCGCGGGTCCACCGATATCCAGGGCAACATCCTGGCCGCGTTCAACAAGGACTTCATGGACTTCCGCTACCTGCGCTTCCCGGACGCCGCCAAGGGCCGCGGCTGGCTCTCCGCGATCCTCAACACCGTCGCCACAACCAACGAGACGGAGGACTTCAACGAGCAGTACTCGCTGGCCCGCCGGGCCTTCGGCCGCGACCCGTCGATCACCACCGTCCGCTGCGGGGTCTCCCTCACCTTCGAGGGCCTCATGATGATCGCCAACAAGCCCGATCAGATCAAGAAGGACCTCAGCGCCTTCACGTCGTTCTGCGCGGGCGCGGCCGCACGGGCCAAGGATCTCGGGGACACCGGCGAGAGCGACCCGAGGACCTGGTTGTTCGGGGCCAGCAGCGGCGACAAGGTCGTGCACGCGGTCCTCATCGTCGCCGCGGACACCGAGGCGCTGCTGAAGGAGAAGCTGAAGAACCTCGACACGGTCGAGCAGACCCACCAGATCACGCGCGTCCATGTGGACGAGGGCCGCACCCTGAAGGGCGATCTGAAGGGTCACGAGCACTTCGGCTACAAGGACGGCATCTCCCAGCCCGGCGTCAAGGACTTCCACCGCGAGGATGCCGGCCGCAAGGGCTTCCGCGACAACCACGCCGGGACCGAGCTGATCGAACCCGGCGAGTTCGTCTTCGGTTACAAGAGCGAACAGGGCGACCGGAAGGCGCCGGCGTGGATGAAGAACGGCTCCCTCCAGGTGGTGCGCCGCCTTCGCCAGGATGTCGCCGGCTGGAACAAGGCCGTGGTGGACGGCGTCAAGAACTTCACCGGGAACATGGACGCCAACCGGCTCGGTGCTTGTCTGGTCGGCCGGGCCAAGGACGGCACACCGCTCGCCCCGCCGTGCAGCGCCGTGACCGGCCTCGGCTCGGACCGGAACGACTTCGACTACGCGAACGACCCCATCGGCCGGCACACCCCCTGGGCCGCGCATATCCGCCGCACCCATCCGCGCGTCTTCGCCGGAATCGTCGACAAAAAGCCGATGAGCCACCGCCTGATGCGCCGCGGCATTCCGTACGGCCCTGAGTTCAAAGGCGGCCCGGACGACGGCAAGGACCGCGGGCTGATGTTCGTCTGCTACGGCACCTCGCTGGAAGAGCAGTTCGAACTGGTCCAGCGGCACTGGTCCAACGACGACACGTTCACCCCCGGGGAAAGCCGGTCCGACCAGGTGGTCGCCAACGGCTTCGACAAGGTCACCGGCCTCGCAGGCAAGGCCTCGGTCGAACTCGCGGACGGCACCCTCGGCACGATCGACATGAAGCGCTTCGTCCGCACCACGGGCGCGCTCTACGCCTTCACCCCCTCGATCAGCACGCTGCGGCTGCTCGCCGAGGGCGAGGACCTCCCCAACAAGCCGGCCGGCTCCTGAGCGGCGAGGAGAAGCCATGAACGAGAACCCCACCATCGAGGGCACGGTCAACGACCGCGCCCGCCGGCGGACCTGCCAGCAGCTGGCCCGCGAGCTGCTGCTGGTCGGTCCGGACGACAAGGACCTGAAGCTGCGCTACCTCGACGTCCTGATCAAGGAGGGCATCCCGGAGACCGACGAGCCCAAGGACGTGCTGATCGTCGGCGCCGGGATCGCCGGTCTGGTTGTCGGGAAGCTGCTCAAGGACGCCGGGCACAACGTCACCATCCTGGAGGCCAATGCCAACCGGGTCGGCGGGCGGATCAAGACCTTCCGCTCGACCGACGACGAGCAGGACGGCCCGTTCTGCGACCCGGAGCAGTACGGGGAGGCCGGGGCGATGCGCCTGCCCAGCTTCCACCCTCTCACCCTGGCCCTGGTCGACAGCCTAGGCCTGAAACGGCAGCTGTTCTACAACGTCGACGTCGATCCCGACACCGGCAACCAGAACACGCCCGTCCCGCCGGTGGTCTACGAGTCCTTCGAGGACGGCAAGGTCTGGAAGTACGGCGAGGACAGCCCGGACTTCCGCGAGCCGGTCAAGCGCTTCAACAGCTGGATCCGCACCAACCGGATCCAGGCCCGCCGCAGCGAGTACGCCGCCGACCCCAGCAGCGTCAACGAGGACTTTCACCTCACCGGCGACGAGGTGCGGATCACCGCCGCCGAGATGGTCAACCAGGCGCTGGAGCCGGTCCGCGACTACTACTCGTACATCGAGAACGGCAAGCGGGTGCGCAAGCCGTTCGCCGACTGGCTGGACGGCTGGGCCCGGGTGATCCGCGACTTCGACGGCTACTCGATGGGCCGTTTCCTGCGCGAGTACGCGGGCTTCAGCGATGAGGCCATCGAGGCGATCGGCACGATCGAGAACATGACCTCGCGACTGCACCTGTCCTTTTTCCACACCTTCCTGGGCCGCAGCGACATCAACCCGGACGCCACCTACTGGGAGATCGAGGGCGGCAGCTGGCAGCTGCCCTACGCCCTCGCCATGGAGCTCCAGGAGGAGCTCGAAATGGGCGAGCGGATGATCCGGATGGAGTACTGGGACCCGCGCCGCGACGGCGAGGCCGGCGAGGACGTCGGACCGAACGGACCGCAGGTCGCCGTTCACACCGTGCCCGAGGACGACCCAGAGGCCGAACCGACGGTCTGGAAGGGTGACTTCGCGATCGTCACCGTCCCGTTCTCCGCGCTGCGGTTCGTCCAGGTCTCGCCCCCGTACTCGTACAAGAAGCGCCGGGCGATCATCGAGACGCACTACGACCAGGCCACCAAGGTGCTGCTGGAGTTCTCCCGCCGGTGGTGGGAGTTCACCGAGGCGGACTGGAAGGACGAGCTCGACTCCATCGAACCCGGCCTGTACGAGTACTACCAGCGGGTCGGCGAGGAGGACGCCGAGGCGGCCGCGACGGTTGCTTCGGCCGCGCACAACGGGCACCGGCCGCCGCTCAATCCACCGAGGGTGCTGCTCGGCGCCCACCGGAGCGTGGACTCCAGCCGGATCAGCCAGGAGCAGTTCGAGGTCTTCCGGCACACCCCGCTGCGCCGGGCGAGCGTGCGCCCCGCCACCAACTGCTTCGGCGGCGGTTCGACCACCGACAACCCGAACCGCTTCATGTACTACCCCTCGCACCCGGTGCCCGACAGCGACGGCGGCGGCGTGGTGCTGGCCAGCTACAGCTGGTCGGACGACGCGGTGCGCTGGGACTCGATGGCCGACGCCGAGCGGTACGTGTACGCGCTGCGCAACCTCCAGTCGGTGCACGGCCGGCGGATCGAGGTGTTCTACACCGGCTACGGCCAGACCCAGAGCTGGCTGCGCGACCCGTACGCTTTCGGCGAGGCGGCGGTGTACACCCCGCACCAGATGACCAGCTTCCACCTCGACGTGGTCAAGCCGGAGGGCCCGGTGCACTTCGCCGGCGAGCACGTCTCGCTCAAGCACGCCTGGATCGAGGGCGCTGTGGAGACCGCTGTCCGCGCGGCGATCGCCGTGCACGAGGCACCCGCGCCACCGCCCCGCGCCAAACCGGAGATCCGGCCCGAGGCGCGGACCGGCCGCGCACGCAGAGCGGAGGTACTGAGCAGATGAACAGCAACGACGAATGGACGGTGGGCCGTTACCTGGCCACCAGACTGGAGCAGTTGGGCATCCGGTACCTGTTCGGGGTGCCGGGCGACCACCTCGGCCCCTTCCTGACGATCATGCACGCCACCACCGGGGTGCGCTGGGTCGGCACCCCGACCGAGATCGGTGGCGGCTACGCCGCCGACGCCTACGCCCGGGTGCGAGCCGCCGACGCCGACCTCGCCAAGGGCGAGCAGGGCGTCGCTGCCGTCGCGGTCACCTATGGTGTGGGCGCTTTCAGCCTGCTCAACCCGATCGGCGGCGCGTACGTCGAATACGTGCCGGTGATCGCGATCAACGCGGCGCCGTCGTACGAGCAGTGGCTCAACTACCAGGCGGTTGGTCTGCTCACCTCGCACATGAGCCAGCGCCGGGAGAGCAATCTGGAGGTCTACCGGCAGGTCACGGTGGACGCGCAGGTGATCTCCAACCCCGGGCTCGCGCCCTCGCAGATCGACAGCGCGATCACCGCCGGCCTGACCGAGCGCAGGCCGGTCTACCTGGAGGTGATGGACGACCTCTGGAATGCCCCGTGCGCCGCACCGCAGGGCGAACTCCGTCGCCAGGAACGACCGTTCACCAAGAAGCACGAGGAAATGCTCGCCAAGGCGGTGGAGGCCTCGGTGAAGCTGGTCGAACGGCTCGGCACGCCGGTGCTGTGGGCGGGCGAGGAGATCGAGCGCAATCGGCTGGAGCGGGAACTGGTCTCGCTGGTGCAGCTGACCGGCATCCCGTTCTGCACCACCGTAGGCGCGAAGTCCGTGGTCTCCGAGAACACCCCGGGCTTCACGGGCGTCTACAACGGCAAGGCGAGCCTGCCGGAGGTGCGCAAGGCATTCATGGCCGCCGGGTGCCGGATCGGCCTGGGCACCTGGTCGACGTCGAAGAATCTCGGTGGCGAGAAGTCGATCGGCGACGACTGGATCGTGGCCGCCCGCGAGGGCGTCAGCGTCGGCGCGCAGTACTTCCCGGACGTCCAGCTGGCGCGGTTCGTCCCGGCGCTGCGGGACGCGCTGGGTGTCGCTTTCGGCAAGCGGGCGTTCGAGACCGACCTCTTCGCGCTGGCACATGCCAAGGACCGGCAGGTCCCGACGAGCACGATCGCCTTCCTGACCGGCCTGAGCGGCACGGACTACCCCGAGGAGCTCACGTACGACGGGTTCTTCCAGCACATGAACGCCTTTCTGCTGAGCCAGTCGCAGGGCGACGGCCCGGAGGCCACCTCGCCGTTCACGGTGGTCTCGGACGCAGCGTTCGCACTGCTGGGCTCGATGAATCTGCGGATGGCGGAGCGGGCGAGCTTCGTGGCGCAGAACAGTTGGCTGTCCATCGGCTACTCGGTCGGCGCGGCCACCGGGGTGGCGCTGGGCCGCCAGCAGCCGCTCAAGCGGCCGCTGGTGTTCGTCGGGGACGGCTCGTTCCAGGAGATCTGCCAGGAGCTGTCCACGCATGTGCGCCACCACCTGCGGCCGGTGGTCTTCGTCCTGGACAACGAGGGCTTCTACGGCATCGAGCAAATGCTGGTCAGCCCCTGCTACTACAAGGAGAAGCCGTCCGACGGGGCCGACTTCTACAACGTGCTGCACTCGTGGCAGTACGAGAAGCTCGCGGAGGTCTTCGGCTCGGAGAAGGACCGGATGCACGGGCGGGAGCTCACCACCCACACCCAGCTGGAGTCACTGCTGCTCGACATCGCCGATCCGGGCAATGACATCAACCGCGCCCCGATCCTGGCCCGGGTCCGGCTCAGCCGGCACGACTACCCGCGGGCACTCCAGTACAAGATCGATGAGAAGTGCAAGTAGCCGCCGTACGGCCCCCGGCCCCCGTCCGAGGGCCGGGGGCAGTCTTCTGGCCGGGTGTGAGCCCGAGCTTGTGGGTGTGGGCGATTGCGGTGAAGCCGGTGACGATCACGGGGTCGTGTCAGTCGTTGTCCAGGTCGCCGAAGCCAAGGTCCGTGAGGGCTCCGATGAGCAGGAGGGTGGCTCTGCGGGTGTTTCTGTTGCGCACGTGATGCTCGACGACGTCGTCTTCCGCAAGGTCACCTTCTGCGCATTCATCGCCGGGCAGGTCGCAGTGGATGACGCGTGCACGTCCGCGTTCGGTCATCACCTCCGTCAACTCCCGTGCTTCCTGCACGGGTAGGGACCAGGATCTACTGGAACTCCAGTCTCGGAGACAGGGGGGTGCCCCTATCTGTTTCGTCAACCCTGTCAGGGTCGGTTCGTGGGAGTTGGTGCTGGTTTTTGGGAACGTCCCGCGAAGCGGGACGTTCCCGGCGGATCGGGTGCCTGATGGGCAGCCCGGTGGCCGGCACGGCGGGGGTGGCCGTGCCGGTGCGCGCGTGATGGGGTCAGGAAGGGAGGGGCGGTGGTGCTGTCAGGCCGCGAGGCCGATGTCGCCGGGGGTTCGTGGTTCGTAGAGGGCCCCGGTGCGGATCATTGCGTGGATGACGTTCACACGTTGGCGGGCCAGGCGGAGGATCGCTTGGGTGTGGGTCTTGCCGCGTGCGCGTTGACGGTCGTAGTAGGTGCGGGAGGAGCGGTCGGATTTGCAGCCGATCGCGGCGAACGCGGCCTGGAAGAGGGCGCGTTTGAGGAGTCGGTTGCCGCGGTGGGGTGCGTGCTCGCCACGGATGGAGGTGCCCGAGGACTTGGTGGCGGGGGCGAGTCCGGCGTAGGAGGCGAGGTGTCCTGCGGTGGGGAAGGTGGTGCCGTCGCCGATGGCGACGATCACGGCGGCGGTGGTCCTGACGCCCATGCCGGGCATGGAGGTCAGGAGGTGGAAAAGAGGGAGGGCCTCCAGCAGGGCGGCGATCTCCTGCTCGGCCTGGCGGCGCTGGGTGTGGGCGGCGGCGAGCTGGGCGGCAAGTCCGGGCACGATCAGCGCGCTGGCCTCGGTGCCGGGCACGATGACGGTCTGCTCGGCAAGCGCGTCGAAGATCTCCGCGGTGAGGTGGTGGGCCTTGCGCGAGCCGTGCGCCTTGAGCAGGGCCTCGCAGCGGGCGTGGCCCAGTTTCTTCAGCCTGGCCGGGGAGCCGTGCCGTTCAAGGAGGGCCAGGATGTAGGGGTAGCCCAGCCGGGGGCCGACCACCCGCTCCAGGGTGGGATGGATCTGGGAGAGCAGGCCGCGCAGCCGGTTGGAGGTGCGGTTGACCTCGCCGGCCAGGTCGTTGTCGTAGCCGGTGAGCATGGTCAGCTCGGCCAGCTTCTCGTCGTCGCGGTCCACCGCGCGCAGGGTGTGCGGCATGGTCCGGGCGGTGTCGGCGATGACGAAGGCGTCGCGGGCGTCGGTCTTGGCTTCGCCCGGGTAGAGGTCGGCGGCCCGGCGCATCGAGAGTCCCGGCAGGTAAGCGACCCGGCAGCCGGTCGCGCGGGCCACGGTCAGTGGCAGCGCGCCGATGTTGGCGACCTGGTCCACGATCACCAGGACGGTGCCGAACTTGGCCCTGAGCTTGTCGAACAACTCCCGCAGGCGGGCCTCGGTGTTGGGCAGCTTCTTGTCGTGGACGGTCTTGCCCTGCCCGGTCAGGCCGCGGGCGTGGTGGAACTCCTTGCCCAGGTCCAGGCCGAGGAACAGACCTATGCCGGAGATATCGATGACGGTGTCGGCCATGCGCGATGCCCCTCTTCGGTCGTGCCTTTCGCATCCGTCCCGGCCGTCCCTGCGGCACCACACGCCGGCAACCACGTTACGCAGACATCCCGCCCGTGAAGAGGTCCGGCGTTGCACCGGACCAGGCAGTCGTCAGGCCCCTCATCAGCGGTCAAGCGGTGCCCCGAAGCCCGGCGGCAACACCCCCCAGGTCATCGACTTCGACAGGGGGCACACAGCCATACCGGACCCGGGGGCCAGGCGCCCCATTTCGGGGCCACAGAAAAGGTAACGGGGCGAGCGCGGGGCAGGGGCACAGGATTTCGTACAGAGAGTCGCCCAGGGGACTGCTGTCCGGCCCGGCGGGATGCTGTCCGGGCGCCCCGCGTCCCCCGACCGCCGTCGAAGGCGGCCAGCTTGGAACAGGGAGCATGGTCGGGTCCATGGCGTTGCAGCGGTCGGACGTCCCTGCCCTCCCACTTCGCTTCCAGGGGCTTGCGCCAGCCTTGGGGCGGGGGCCAGGGGACGTTCACTGCCGCGCTCGATCTACCAGCGCATACCAAGCTGATCGAGGTCCGCACGGCGCTGCTCGGGGAGTTTCGCGGCGCGCTTGCGGACGTTGTCGAGCCATGTGCCGAGCTTGACCACCACGAGCCCGTCAGTACCGGCCTGACGGTCTCCCAGCCCGTTCTCCGTCTCCAGGTGCTCAGCATGCTTGCGCGGTACCCGCAGGTGCCCTTCACGGGCGTGGTACTGCCGTGCCGCCGCGAGGTTGAGGGCCCACATGGTGTCCTGCGTCCGCTTCACCGGCCGCTCGTCTTCCTCGGCCGGTGTGATCTCGAGGGTGTTTTCCAGGATCCACTGCTGTACGGGCAGGAGCTGTTCCCACCCGTACCGCTGCGCACTCACCCACCGTCCGAGGTTCTCGCCCTGGACGACGACCACGCCCGCGGCCGTGGGGAGTGTTCCGCCGGCCTGGACGTGGTTCTGGACGAGGCGGTAGCAGCGCTGCCACCCGGTGTCCCATACCGGGCACCACCCCGGATCGATCGCGTCAGCTCGTCCCGCCGCGCCTCAGTCATCGCCCCGGCGGCCGAGGGGACGGGACGGCCGGCCTCGCGCAGCTCCTCGTTCTCCCGCGCCCTACGAGCCGCGGCCCTCGAGTTCTTCGCCCAGACCCCAATGGGGTGCCCCTCCCACACCGCGGTGGTCGGAGGGAGGAAGTGCCCGTGCACCGCGGCGTACTCCTCGGCGACGGCCACCCCGTCCGCCCATGCCGCCTCCTGCTCGGACCACACCATCCCGAGCTGCTCCAGCTCGGCCACCCGCCCGCCGTCGGCGTCCCGGCCGTGTAGGCGCGGCGCTGGTCGGCGATCCACTGCCCGAGCGGATACCCGCCGACCCCACCCCAGTCCTCCGGCGTGACGAGCGTGTACGGCACCCGCAGCACACCGTTCCCCGACTCGCGCAGCCACCGCCCGGCCGCCTCGATCCCACGCCGCCAGCAGCGCCCACAGGCCGTGGGACAGGTCGAGCGCGCCCACGATCAGCCGACCGGCCGCCAGGGCCAGCGCGATTTGGACGGCGTTCTGGAAGTACACCGATGCGGCGTGAGATGGCCTGCAGGCGGCGTGCGTAGAGCGAGAGCGCAGGCTGCCCTTTGTACCAGAACAGGCCCGGCCGGTCCGCGCCGCGTCCACGGGTACGGGCGCCCCGAGCGCGATCCGCGCCGCCGTGACCAGGAGAGCCCCGGTGTACGCGATGTCCAGGGCGATCGCGCCGCCGCGCACCACGGCCGCGCTGCTCGCGCCCCGCGTCGGCGAGCGGATGCGGTGGGCCTCGAAGTCCGCCGCGGCGGCGGTGTACGGGGCGTCGGAAGGCGCCGGGCCCCGGCCGGACAGCCCGAGGGCGACGTCGTTGGATGCGGTGGCACCACATCACCCAGGGTGGGGGTGCGAGGCGGCGCATCCGTGGTGAGGATTGATGTGTGAGGGCGATGTCGCCCCATGATTCTGGCGCTTGGCGACCCTCGCATCGATCCGTGGCAGGAGAATCTCACGATGACTGCGACGACAGGTGCAAACCAGCCAGCTCAGCCCGAGCGCCCGGGCAGGACGGATGGGGTGTGTGGCGAGTTCACCGTCTTTACCAAGATCAAGCCGGCCACGCGGATGCACTGCGTGAGGATCTCGCCACGCTCGCCAGCGGGTCGGATGACGCGGACAACCGTGCGGCGCTGCACCAGATCGGCACCCTGCACGACGCACGGCACGTGATCTTCGACAACGACACCCGGTTCATGTTCGCCAGCGTCTTCGACGGCTCCTGGGACACCTACATCGACGACTTCGCCAGGACGGTAGTCGGGGCCCACTTCGACAGGATCTTCTCGCACAGCGAAGGGTTCCCGGGCATCGCCGATCCGGGGGTGAAGGACTGGTTCGTCGCCCACCAGGAGCCCGCGGGGATCTTCGTCAGCTCCTATCCCGAACTGACCGTTCAGCAGATCTGGAAGGACCACCGAGTGGACGAGGCGTTCGAAGAGGTGCTGGACACGCCTGAGTTCCGGGCGGCGCTGGACAACCCGGCGAACGCCGAGTTGGTGGCCACGCCAGCCTTCCAGAAGTTGTTGAAGGAAGCCTCAGCCTAGCACCCGAACACAACCAACCCACTCGGCCCGGCCCAGTGAAGCCGGCCTCGTCTGCCTGTTTGTACAGGCAGAGCACCCGGCCGGTGTCGGCACCGAGACGGGTCGTCAGCAACTCCTCGGTCGCCCCCCGCCTCCCGCAGGGACAGCATGCTGAGATCGCCCTTCAGGTCCGCAGGCGCGCAGATGCCGGTCCAGGCCGCCAGATGCCTCTCGCCCGCATCGCCCGCCGCCCCTTCCTCGTCCAGCGGGACCAGCTGGGTATGCGCCCGACCTCAACCCGGTCGAGGGCCTGTGGGCGCATATCAAGCGGAGCCTGGCCAACCTGGCCGCCCGCACCCTCAGCGAGCTGGAGACTCTGCTCCGCAGGCGGCTCAAGGCGCCGCAGTACCGGCACAGCATCCTCAGCGGATTCCTCGCCGGGACGGGCCTCGCTCTCAACAGACCGGACGGACCCTAACCTTGGGCTTTCACGAGCGGGCTTGTGCGGGTCTTGATCAGATAGGTGGAGAGTGCTGCTGAGCTGCAACGATGGGACTTGCCAGGGGTTCTGCCCGCTGCAAGGAAAGAAGCATTCTCCAGGTGAACGAGCGCATCGGGCCGTACCCACCTGCCCGAGCCCTTGTCGGCGGTGGCGCGGGGTCTCGTAGGCGCCCGCAAAATGGCTGGTCACGGGTGCGGTCTGTGCAGGACCCTGAGCGTATGCCTCGACGTCTCATGTTCGTGCAGTTGAAGACTGGTTACAACACCGACCGCGGACCCTCGTGGATCGGGTGGGTGGACTTCTCGAAGACCTGGAGCACTGGGTACTTTCACGGGAGGACACTGCGCCGGGCAGGGGGGATGTTCGATGCGAACTTCTACGACGTGCAGACCAACGAGGAGTTCTGGGTCTCCGGGCCGAAGCGGGACCGCACCGACACCCGCTACGGCCCCTCCAACCCTGAAGTCGATCCGGAAGCCGTCGAGACCTATCACGCCTTCCTGGAGGGTGCGCCCCTGCCGGGCCGGGAAAACGGCTAACCTCGCGCCCTTGCGAGCGGGCTTGTCCGGGTCTTGATCAGATAAACGGAGAATGCTTCTGACCTGCAACGATGGGACTCGGTGAGGGTCCTGTCAGCTGCAAGGAAAGAAGCACTCTCCAGGTGAACAAGCGTATCGGGTCGTATCCGCCTGTCCGCGTCCAGGGCGACGGCGGCGCGGTGGTCTCGCAGGCCGGCGGGGTGCTGCTGGCGGAGACCGTCCGCAAGACCGGTCTGGACACGGCGATATCGGCGGCGCTGGCGCCGTGGCGCAAGCCGCGGGCGGTGCACGACCCGGGCAAGATCCTGCTGGACCTCGCGCTGGCGGTCGCGCTGGGCGGGGACTGCTTGTCAGACGTGGCGGTGCTGCGGGCCGAGCCCGCGCTGTTCGGACCAGTGGCCTCCGATCCCACCGTCTCCAGACTGGTGGACACCCTGGCCGGGGCCGGCTCTCATGCGCTGGCCGCGATCCGCCGGGCCAGGGCCGAAGTGCGCGAGCACGTATGGAAGTTGGCCCAGGCCGATGCCCCCGACGCGAACGGTCAAGTCATCGTGGACATCGACGGCGTGCTGGTCCTGGCGCACTCCGAGAAGCAGGACGCCACCGCGACCTGGAAGCGAACCTTCGGGCACCATCCGCTGGTCGCGTTCGTCGACCACGGGTCGGCCGGGTCCGGGGAGCCGGTGGCCGCCCTGTTGCGGCCGGGCAACGCAGGCAGCAACACCGCGGCCGACCACATCACCACCACCCGGCTGGCCCTGGCCCAGTTGCCCAAGCAGTACCGGCGCGGCCGCCGCACCCTGATCCGCACCGACTCCGCCGGCGGCACCCACGAGTTCCTGGACTGGCTCACTGCGCGCGGCCGGTGGCTGTCCTACTCGGTCGGTATGACGATCACCGACGCCGTCCACCACGCTGTGCTGCGGGTCCCGGACTCGGCCTGGACGGCAGCGGTCGAACCTGACAGCCAGCTCCGCGACGGCGCCTGGGTGGCCGGACTGGCCGGGGACCTCCTCAAGGGCTGGCCGGCCGGGATGCGGTTGATTGTGCGCAAGGAACGTCCCCATCCCGGAGCGCAGTTGAGGTTCACCGACACCGACGGCATGCGTCTGACCTGTTTCGCCACCAACACCACCGGCACCGCGATCGCGGCCTTGGAACTGCGGCACCGCCAGCGCGCCCGCGCCGAGGACCGGATCCACGCGGCCCGCGACACCGGCCTGCGCAACCCGCCCCTGCACCACACTGCCCAGAACCAGGTCTGGCTGGAGATCGTCCAGCTCGCCCTGGACCTGCTGGCATGGATGCCGATGCTCGCCCTGACCGGCACGGCCCGCCGCTGGGAACCCAAACGCCTACGGCTGCGACTGTTCACCGCCGCAGCCCGCCTGGTCACCACCAGCCGCCGACGCATCCTCCGCCTGGCCCGCCACTGGCCCTGGACCGACACGATCACCAGCGCCTTCGCCCGGCTCCAAGCCCTGCCGAACCCCAACTGAACAGCAACAACGACCCACCCCGACCAGCAGCCGAATGCCCTCGGAGCCGTGGAACCCGACGCCCACCCGACGCGACAGCCGGGCCATCAACATGCACACAGCCGCCCCGACAAGCCGAAACGGCCCACCGGAGAAACCAACGGACCGTCACGAAACATCGAGGTCAGTGAGCGCCAGGCCCAACAGGTCCTGAAGGCGCTCGGGGACAGGATGGAAGAGGTCGGGCTGCGGCTGCACCCCGACAAAACCAAGATCGTGTACTGCAGTGTGTCCCGAACGCGAAGGGAAGCTTTATGTAGGTAGAGCGACTTGATGCGGTGCTGTGCGGAAGATGAAGGAAGGCCCTTCGAAGTCGCCCTGCGGGGGGAGGCTTCAAACCGCCTCATGCTGCGTTGGATTGAAGACCGTCGTGGTGAGCGATGAGGAAAAGGCGTCGTAAGAGACGTCAGGTAGGGATCAGGAAGACGAGCGCAAGCGAATCGTTGCTGACGTGTCGTAACACGAACAGCTGACATCAAAACCGGGATGTTGCAGTTATCCCGGGACAAGTCTGGCGGGTACCCGCTCATTGGCCAGGCGGTGTCCGGCATGTAGACGACGTGATCCTGATCTGCCGCTTCCGTACGGAACGGGAGAAGGCGTGCCCCGATGCCGTCAACCCTCGGGTGGGCGAAAGGGAGCGCCCCAAGTGGCAGAAACCACAAGGGGCTGAGTACCGAGTCGGGGTCCGCTGGCGGACCGGTTCGTAGTAGTGATGAAGCTCCTGTAATGGGAGTGGAGCCAAGGGGCCGGGCTGTCCGTGGCTGTTGTTCGTTCGATCAACCGGGCTGAGTGCCCGGGAGGAGTCGCGTGGACGAGTTGAAATCGTCAGGCAAGCCGTTTGAAATTTCGAAACGGGCTGTCTGGGAGGCATACAAGAAGGTCAAGGCCAACAAAGGGGCGCCGGGGGTCGACGGGGTATCGATCGAGGAGTTTGAGAAGGATCTCAAGGGAAACCTGTACAAGATCTGGAAAAGGATGTCCTCCGGTTCGTACTTCCCGCCCCCGGTGCAGGCCGTGGAGATCGCCAAGGCGCATGGTGGTGGCACCAGGATTCTCGGGGTGCCGACTGTGGGCGACCGGATTGCGCAAACGGTAGTGGCCCAGGTATTGGAGCAGAAGGTCGAGCCGATCTTCCATCCTGACTCCTATGGCTACCGGCCGAGGCGCTCGGCGCTGGATGCAGTCGAGGTCTGCCGGCGACGTTGTTGGAAAGCCGACTGGGTGATCGATCTCGACATCCGGAAGTTCTTCGACAGTGTCCCGTGGGACCTGATCGTCAAAGCGGTAGAGGCCAACACTGACCTCCCGTGGGTGGTGCTGTACGTGCGACGGTGGCTCAATGCCCCGCTGCAACTGCCCGACGGGACCTTGCAGCAGCGCGACCGCGGGACTCCTCAGGGTTCAGCGGTTTCACCCGTACTCGCCAACCTGTTCCTCCACTACGCCTTCGACACATGGATGGCCAGGAAGTTCCCGGCCATCAGGTTCGAACGCTATGTGGATGATGCAGTGTTGCACTGTTTCAGCGAACGCCAGGCACGTTTTGTGCTCAAGGCGCTTATGGAGCGAATGGATGAGGTCGGGCTGGCGCTGCATCCGGAGAAGACCAGGATTGTCTATTGCCGGGACGGGACGCGGCGTGGCTCGCATGAGTACACGTCGTTCACCTTCCTGGGATATACGTTCCGGGCTCGTGGAGCGCGGGACAGGGAAGGGAAGATGTTCACCTCGTTCCTGCCTGCGATCAGTAAGGATGCCTTGAACAGAATCAGTGCAGAAGTGCGGTCCTGGAGGCTGCACTCACGCACTGGTCACACCTTCATGGACCTCGTGCGGGAGATCAACCCGATCGTGCGAGGTTGGATTAACTACTATGGCGCTTTCTACAGATCGGCGCTGTATCCGCTCCTGACGCGCATCAATGCCTACTTGGTGCGTTGGATCCGTCAGAAATACAAACGGCTGCGGTCAAGGAAGAAAGCCCAGGAAAGTTGGCAAGGGATCGTCAAGCGATACCCTCGCCTGCTTGTGCATTGGCAATGGGTTCCTTCGGTACCGCGCGTGTGGTGACCAGGACAGTAAGAGCCCGGTGAACTGAGAAGTTCACGCCGGGATCTGTGGGAGCCCGGGGGTGAGATTCCCCCGGGCCACCCGACAGGACGGGAATCGCCGAAGCTCCTACGAGCACACGGCGTTCACGTTTCTCGGGTACACGTTCCGTGCCAGGAAGAACCGGAGCCGACAGGGAAATGTGTTCCTGGCGGTCGACCCGGGGATCAGCAAGGACGCCCTGAAAAGGATCGGCCGGGTAGTGCGGAGCTGGCACCTACATACCCGCACAGATCTGACCTTTCAAGAACTCGCCCGATGGGTCAACCCCAAGGTAGCGGGCTGGATCAATTACTACGGCCGTTTCAGGCCCTGGGAACTGATCCCTTTCATGGTGCGCATCAACGCCTACCTGGTGCGCTGGATCCGCAAGAAGTACAAACGGCTCGCGGCCAAACGGAAGGCGCTCGCGAAATTGCAGGAGATCGCTCGGCGATATCCCCGCATGTTCGCGCACTGGCGCCTTGCCCCAACAGTGAGCGCCGTACTGGTCTGATGATCAGGACGACAAGAGCCGTGTAACGGGAGACTGTTAAGCACGGTTCTGTGAGGGCCGAGGGGTGAAATTCCCCTCGGCTACTCGGCGACGCGCTGGTGAGGAGCTGTCAGTAAATTACTGACGGTTTCGATGCGGCTGCCGTACGTGCCGTGATACGTGGTCTGTTGTGGGGATTTCTGAGGAGGATCTGGCGGTCCTGGACGTGAAGTTCGCGGCGTTGTTGCCGCATCTGGATGAGCGGCAGCGTCGTTTGTATCTGGCGTCGGAGGCCGAGGCGCTGGGGCACGGCGGGATCGTGGCGGTGGCCCGGCTGGCGGAGGTCTCGGAGTCGACCGTCGCGCGGGGATGCGCCGAACTCGCCGGCGGGGCGGAGTCGTTGGGCCGGGAGCGCCGGCCAGGCGGTGGCCGCAGGTCGGCTGCTGAGCGGGACCCTGGTCTCCGGCCGGCGCTCGAGGCGTTGATCGAGCCGCGGGAGGTGGGTGATCCGGTGTCTTCGTTGCGCTGGACGACGGCGTCGTTGCGGTACCTGGCCCGAGAGCTGAGCGATGCGGGGCATCCGGTCAGCGCTCCGGTGGTCGGCGGGCTGCTGCGGGAGATGGGGTTCAGTCTGCAGGGCATGGCCAAGACCCGGGCCGGCTCGCAGTCCCCGGACCGTGACGCCCAGTTCCGGCATATCAACGCGGCCGCCGAGCTCTTTCTGGCCCGCGGCCTGCCCGTGGTGAGCGTGGACGCGAAGCAGAAGGAGCCGATCGGCGAGTTCGCCCGTCCCGGCCGCACCTACCGTCCCAAGGGTGATCCGATCACCGCTCCGGACCATGATTTCACCGGGCCGGACACCCCGATCGCCATCCCCTACGGCGTCTACGACCTTGGACGAGACACCGGCTGGGTGAACGTGGGCACCAACCGCAACACCGCAGCCTTCGCGGTGGAGTCCCTGCGCCGCTGGTGGAACGACCAGGGCAAGGCGGACTACCCCGGCGCCGGCAGGCTGCTGGTCACCGCGGACTCCGGCGGAGCGAACTCCGCCGGCTCCCACCTGTTCAAGATGGACCTCGCCGCCTTCGCCGACGAGTCCGGCCTGTCCGTCACCGTCGCCCACTTCCCGCCCGGGACACAATGCCGTTGTTTGAAGGTTCATTGAGTTGGTGGTGACGGACTGAGCGTCGCGCCGTTATGCGGGGTGTGCATCCGTGGAGCGGGGTATCTGAGCGAGTACGGCTGGGCTTGATCACGCAGTGGGTGACGCCCGAGTTGGTGGACGAGGTCCTGTCGGAGTGTCGCAAACGGGACCGTCGGCCGGGAGCGTTGCCGTCGGGGTTCATGGTCTATTTCACACTCGCACTTGCGCTCTTCCATCAGGACTCCTACGACGATGTGGCAGAACAACTGGTGGGCGGAATGAATGAGTTGAGCGGGTGTATCCCGCACAAGGCGTCTTTCGCCCGGGCTCGGGAGCGCCTGGGACCGGAGGTTGTTGAGCGGATCTTCCACCGCCTGGCCGGCCCGCTGGCCCCTGCGGGCTGGCCGGGTCCTTCTACCGGGGGATGCGTCTCGCTGCGGTCGACGGGTTCCTGCTGGACGTGCCGGACAATGAGGCCAACCGACGTGCCTTCGGCGGCCCGAAGGACTCCAGCGGGAAACCGGGCGGGTTTCCGCAGGTGAGAGTCGTGACGCTGACCGAGACCGGCACGCATTCTTCCATCGACGCCCGGGTGGGCGGCTACAACAGCGGTGAACGCGACCCAGCCGTGGCAATGGCTGCCTCGGCCTCCGGGATGCTCGTGATCATGGACCGGGGGTTCCCCGGGGTGGAGTTATGGAAGGCGTATATCGGCGCCGGTGCCCACCTCCTGCTGCGGGCCCGCTCGTGTGTGGCACGCCGCCCAGTACGACACCTGCCCGACGGCACCTACCTGGCGCGCATGAACCTCGCGGGGCAGAAGGGCGCCCATCCGGGCGGTGTGCTGGTGCGCGTGATCGAGTACCGCGTCGACGGAGGCGAAGTGATCCGGCTACTGACCGACCTCTTCGACAACGACGCTTACCCAGCAAGGGAGTTAGCGGTCCTGTATCACGAAAGGTGGGAGGTGGAATCAGCCTATCGGCAGATCAAGACCTTCCAGCGGGGCCGGCAGGAAGTTCTGCGATCCACCGACCCACAGCTGGTGCGCCAGGAAGTGTGGGCGCATCTGGTCGTGCACCACTGCCTGACCGGCATCATCATGCAACTTGCCGACAGCAACGGCATCGACCCGGACCGCATCTCGTTCGTCAAGGTCCTCAAGCACACCCGACGCAGCGTGGTCTGCCAACTCGCCGACACCCCGCCGAAGATCCGCAGGTTCCTGACAGCACTGGCGGCGAAGGTCCGGCGGAAACTCGACAGCGGCACCCGCCGACTGCGAGAGGCGGACCGTTTCCTCAAACGGCCCAACTCGCTGTACTCCTACCGGCCGAAGGGTAAACCGAAAGCCCCACCACGCCGCGTACTCGCCAGGACAATCACACTGCAGGCGACGATAGTTCAGTAGTCAAACAACGGCATTGGCCCGGGACATCGAAATGGAACAAGGTCGAACACCGCCTGTTCTCCCGCATTACCCACAGCCTGCGCGGCCGACCCCTGACCAGCTACGAAGTACTGATCCAGACGATCTCGGCGACCCGGACCCGCACCGGACCGACCGTCAAGGCCGCACTGGACGAGAACACCTACCCCACCGGCCGCAAACTCACCCGGGCCGACCGCAAAGCGATCACGGAGCGCGTCACCCGCGACGAGTTCCATGGCGAGTGGAACTACACGATCACCCCGCACAAGCTGCCCGATCCGCACCCGAGCCAGCACCGCCGCCGGTCCCGGCCGAGGCGACTTTCCTCCTCACCCACCCTGTCCTGACCGGCCTGACACGCGAGGAGTTCGACCAGTTCGTGCTCCAGCTCGAACCATGTCGCCAGATCCTGGCCGAGGCCCAGCGCCAGAACGAAGGGCGGGACCGGCGCGGCCGCAACCCCGGATTCGGCATCCTCGACCACCGCCACCGCGTCCTGGTCGCCCTACTCAGAGTCCGCAACACCGTCACCCTGACCCTGATGGGCAAGATCCTCGGACACGACCGCAACACGCTGAGCTACCACGCCATGACGAGCAGGCCACTGCTGGCCTTCGCCGGAACCGACCTCACCCCCACCCTCACCCCACAGACGCATCCACCACGCACACTCGAAGCTCTGCAAAAGGTGATCACCGACCACGACAACAAGATCAAATCAGGCAGTAGTTGATTGACGGCTCCTGAACCGCTGCCAGTTCGTTGAAGATCACCAGCGCCGGTTCGGCGTCACGCGGTTGTGCTCGTTGCTGGGAATCGCCCGCTCGAGCTTCTACTACTGGCGCCGCACCGCGGCTGCACGGACGGCCCGGCAGGCCGCCGAGGCCGAACTCGCGGCCCGGATACGCAAGGTTCACCAGGACTCCGACGGCACCTACGGCGCCCCGAGGATCACCGCGGAGCTCCGCGAGGACGGCGGCCTGGTGGTCAATCACAAGCGGGTCGCGAGGATCATGCGGACCGTCGGCCTGGAAGGCGTCCGCCTGCGGCGCCGGCACCGCACCACCGTCGCGGACCCGGCCACGGCGAAGGTGCCGGACCTGATCGGACGCGACTTCACCGCGACCGCGGTGAACGCGAAGTACGTCGGCGACATCACATACTTGCCGGTCAGCGGCGCGAAACCGCTCTATCTCGCGACCGTGATCGACCTGTGTTCACGCCGTCTGGCCGGGTGGGCGATCGCCGATCACATGCTTCCTAATGCTGTTGTCAAGCGGCTGTGATCGCAGCGGGTGTGACTTCGTAGCACCGTCGGTCACGGATCAGGGCCCATAGGACGTTGACGCGTCGGCGGGCGAGAGCGAGCACGGCCTGGACATGCTTCTTGCCCTCGGCGCGTTTGCGGTCGTAGAACTTCCGCGAGTTCGGGTCGAACTGAACGCTCACCAGCGCGGAGGTATAGAAGACGCGCTGGAGTCTTCGGTGGTAGTTGTTCGGCCGGTGGAGATTGCCGCTGACCTTGCCCGAGTCACGAGGCGCGGGAGCGACGCCGGCGAAGGCCGCCAGCGCGTCAGCTGAGTCGAACCCGTCCAGGCTGCCGCCGACCGAGGCGAGGAACTCCGCGCCGAGCACAGCACCGATACCCGGGACGCTCTGGACTATGTCGGCGAGTTCGTGTTCGCGAAACCGGCCCTCGATGAGCTTGTCCATCTCGGAGATCTGCCCGTTGAGGGCCATCACCTCCGCGGCCAGGGTGTGGACCAGCTTCGCGATGGTCTTCTCCCCGGGGACAGCTGTGTGCTGGCGCTCGGCGGCCTCGACGGCCGTTTCGGCAAGGGATCGCGCGTTGCGGACCTTGCGATTGGCCAGCCACTTCGTCAGCCGCGCGGTGCCGGCGCGACGGATCGAGCCCGGGGTCTGGTAGCCCGCAAGGAGCTTGAGCGGTCCCGTATTGGTCAGGTCCAAGGCCCTCTCCAGGGCCGGGAACATACTCAGAAGTGTGCCGCGTAGCCGGTTCACCGCGCGGGTGCGGTCCTCGACCAGGTCACCGCGGCGGCCGGTCAGCAGCTTGAGCTCGATGGCGATTTCGTCGCCGGGGCGGATGGGTCGCAGGTCGCGTCGCATCCTGGCCTGGTCGGCGATGACGTAGGCGTCGCGGGCGTCGGTCTTGCCCTCACCTCGGTAGCCGTCGGATGCCCGGTTCACCAAGCGGCCCGGGATGTAGAGGACTTCCTGACCGTGGTTGATCAGCAGGGCCAGCAGCAGCGCGGGCTCCCCGCCGGTCATGTCGATGGCCCAGGTCACCTGCTCGCCGCCGGCCAGGGCCAGGACGTCCCCGATCAGCTTCAGCAGCTCGGGCTCGTCGTTGGCGACCCGCCGCGACAGCAGTGTCTTTCCGCTGGAGTCCAATGCGAGGCAGTGGTGGTGGCCCTTGCCGCTGTCGATCCCAGCCCACATCCGGCTCATCCCGCTCCTGACATGCTCGTTCGAACGATGCGTACCACGGACGACCTCGCCGGCATTGCTCTACGCAGCGACTTGTTCGCACTTCCTAATCGGCGGCCGAGTCGTCGTGGGGAGCCGGGCGGCCAAGCATGTGGAGCCACAAGGCGGCAGCGCACCGAGAGCCACACCCGCCTCCCCTGGGTGCCGCAACCCTACGAATGACTGGGGCCTCCCAGGAAGAAGGTAGAGCGCACCGAGCTCGTCATCGATGCCCTCCAGGCTGCCGAGCGGACCCGCGGGAGCCTGGCCGGGGCGGTGATGCACACCGATCACGGCTCGCAATATACGAGTCGAATCTTCGCTGAAGTCTGCAGGTCAGCTGGGGTGCGGCAGAGTATGAGCGCGGTCGGGTCCAGCGCGGACAACGCCGCCGCCGAATCGTTCAACGCCAGCTTCAAAAGAGAGACATTGAAAGGCCGAAAGGGCTGGTCGAGCGAGCGTGAGGCCCGACTCGACGCCTTCCGCTGGCTGACCCGATACAACACCCGACGCCGGCACTCCCGCCTCGGACAACGCTCCCCGATCGCTTACGAGAACACCTTCCAAACAACATCAACTACCCTGACCCGAGCCGCATAGACGTGTTCAAGATCCGGGGTCAAGGCCCCTGCGCTGGTTTCCTTGTCATCAGCATGCTGCGGATATTGGCAGACACCACTGACAAAGACTCCGACCGGAACAATTAAATGCAAACACTCAAGAATTCTGAATTCCTGTAATCCGGTTTCGGCACGGGCCGGCTCATCCGGCGGGGTGGCGGATGAGTGCGAACAACCGCGCCTTGACTCCGGGATTACCTGCCCTCGGACGCACATGTCCGTTCCTGATGTCGCCCAGAGTTGGTCTGGCACGGACATGACCGCGTGGGCAATCCCGTCGTCGGCCGTGGTGATGTCGAAGACGACAAGACCGGGCTCCCTGAGATGCTGTTCGTGGATCGGTTCCATGTCCGTACCGACGAGGGTCACCCGCCAGGTTCTTCCGAGGCCGGCCTGATCCGCTGTCACGGGTGACACCACATCACCTGCTCTCCATCGCGATGAGCCGGGGGAAGCCGTGGCCGCGCGGCACATCATGCATCGTGCGCGCAGCACTCAGCCACGTCCTACGTCGTGGTGGACTGCCGTCGCGGCCTGGTTCGATGTAAGGGGCAGCCGCGCCGACGAACCCTCGCCGACGGCATGTGAGCCCTGGTCCCGAGCGGCCGCTGTGAATCAGTTCGCTGTGAATCGACAGCGGTGACGAGTCGCTGCCAGGCCCTGTCAGGGGGCGCAAGGTGGACCGGGCGAGCCGGTGGGCCAGACCGTGAACGGCTCGGACAGCGACGTTGATGAACAGTCGCTGGATCTCGTTGCAGGACAGCAGGATGACGTTGTCCGGCCCGGGGCGCCGGGACCAACGGTTCGGCCCGGGAGGTTCATCCCGTGGGCGCCGGCCGGTGGTGCGCCAGGGCCCGCGCCACCAGGGCGGCGGGCTCGGGGCGTGCCTGCAACGACTTCAGGATCAGCAGCCACCACCGGTGCAGCCGGTCGGAGAGGTCCTCGTGCTCCGGCATCTCCTCGGTGAGGCCGTACAGCCCGAAGAACGCGCACACCAAGGTAGTGGCGGTGCCCGACGGCTCGACTTCGTCGGCCAGTTCGCCGTCGGCGCGTGCCTCGGCCAGAAGGCGCGTGACGGCAGCCGTCCAGACGGCGAAGGGCGTGGGTATGGCGACGTCGATGGTGCGACGCTCAGCCCACAGACGCGCGCCGGCCCGGGTCATGACGTCGTCGCGCAGTGCCTTGGCGATATCGAAGCTGAGGGCGACCAGCTTCTCCAGCGGCGGTATCCCGGGGGCGGCATAGCGGTCGGCCAACAACGGCCAGGCTGCGAACTGTTCGCGCACGACCGCCAGAGCGAGTTTCTCCTTGCTGGAGTAGTGGAAGTAGACGGCTCCGCTGGTGCGCCCTGAAAGGTCGCTGATCTCATTGATGCTTGTCCGTGCGTACCCTTGTTCAACGAAAAGGTGCGCTGCCGATTCCAGTAGAGACCTTCGGGTCGCGCGTGCCCTGTCCTGCATGTGTGTTCCGCCTTCGTTCGTCAGTTCCCATTTTCTTGATCCGGGAGAGTCGTGCGCCGTGGCGCACTTACGGCGCTCCGTGCCGTTAATGCGTGGAGATTATTATGTTTCTGGGTCGTACGTGAGTACGGTCAATTGCGGAAATTCGCGCTTCGCCGGTGCTGCCGAGTGCGGTCACCGGTCTCCGGGGTTCGGCGTCTACGGTCAAGTCCCCTTTTTTCCAATGGAGTTGGAGGGATCGAGGGTCTCACTCGCCCGTTGCCGGTTGTCGCGCGCGCATCGCGAGTACTTGGTAATGAACGTGCCGTCAAACACTCAAAATGATGATTGCGCCTTCTCGGCTGGGAAATTAACGTAGTCATCACGATGTTTCTGGGGTCATCCGGAGAAGATCGGACGATGTCCGTCGCTGGAGGACCCGGAGGCGAAGCATCGGCCTTCACGCGTGGTCGAGCGGGGCTCGTTCGACAGCGCACCTTCTGCGGCCGAGCGGGCCTCTCCGCAGTCCCCTGCTTCTTACTGCAAGCACTGACGACGCGGGGCGGCGCGCTCTTCGAGAACGGCAGGCAAATGACACCTCGTCGCATCTTCATCTGGTCCCCGGCTGCCATGGTCTTCGACTGTGACGGAACCCTCGTGGATACCGAACGACACTGGCAGGACGCGCGCAGCCGGGTCTTCGGAGAGTTCGGGCTGAAGCCCCGCCCTGGCTTTGCCGAGCGGGCCAAGGGCGTGCACTACACCGAGTGCGGCAGCCTCATGGCGAGAGAGACCGGGAAGCCGCAACTCGCCGACGACATGACGCATGCGCTCTTGAGGCACTTCACGGCGCTCGTTGCCGAAGACCCCGTGACCATGCCGGGTGCGGCGGCACTGGTCCGCCTCGCCGCCCGCCATATCCCGCTCGCGGTCGCCAGTAACTGCCCGTTGGACGTGGTCGAGTCCAGCCTCGCCCGGGTCGGCCTCCTCAGCTATTTCGCCCATGTCGTCGTCGCGGGTGATGGACTGCTGCCGAAACCCCATCCGGACGTTTACGCCACCGCAGTCCGCCTGTGCAGCGTGCGGCCGGAGGACGCGATGGCTGTGGAAGACTCGGTCACCGGCGTCGAGTCGGCCCGGAGAGCAGGCATGCGCGTGCTCGGCGTGGGACCTCGACCGGCCGAAGAGGGGGCTGACCAGGCCGACCTGTGGCTGCGCACTCTGGCTGATCCGGAACTCCAGGCATGGGCCCATGCGTGGGCGGACGGGACCGCCTAGCCTCGCGCTTTCATGAGCGTGCTCGTCCATGCCTTGATCAAATAAGCAGAGAGTGCTTCTGACCTGCAACGATGGGACTTGTCTAGGGTCCTGTTGGCTGCACGGAAAGAAGCACTCTCCAGGTGAGTAAGCGTATCGGGTTGTACCCACGTGTCCGCGTCGAGGGCGGCGGCAGAGGGGCGGTCTCGCAGGCCGGGGCGGTGCTGCTGGTCGAGACGGTCCGCACGTTGGGCCTGGACGATGCGATATCGGCGGCGCTGGCGCCCTGGCGCAAGCCGCGGACGATGCATGATCCGGGCAAGGTCCTGCTGGATATCGCACTCGCGACGGCTCTGGGCGGGGACTGCCTCGCTGATGTCGCCATGCTGCGGGCCGAGGCCGACGTGTTCGGTCCAGTGGCATCGGACCCCACGGTCTCCCGGCTCATCGACGCGCTCGCCGCGGCCGGGCCGAAGGCGCTCACCGCGATCCGCGCGGCACGAGCCGAAGTGCGCACGCGAGTATGGGAGTTGGCCGGTGAAGACAATCCGGCCGCCGGTGGCAGCGTGATCGTGGACATCGACGGCGTGCTGGTGCTTGCGCACTCCGAGAAGCAGGACGCCACCGCGACCTGGAAGAAGACCTTCGGTCACCATCCGCTCGTTGCGTTCGTCGACCACGGCCAGGCCGGTTCCGGGGAACCGGTGGCCGCGCTGCTGCGGCCTGGCAACGCAGGCTCCAACACCGCGAGCGATCACATCGAAACCACCCGCCTCGCCCTGGCCCAACTGCCCAAACACCTGCGGCGGGGACGGCAGACGCTGGTCCGCACCGACTCCGCCGGCGGCACCCACGCCTTCCTCGACTGGCTCTCCCGCCGCGGCCGGTGGCTGTCCTACTCGGTCGGAATGACCATCACCGACGCCATCCACCAGGCTGTGCTGAAGATCCCGAAACGGGCCTGGACACCGGCCTACGACTCCGACGGCACCGAACGGCCCGGCGCCTGGGTCGCAGAGATCACCGACATGCCCGACCTGAGCACCTGGCCCAAGGGCATGCGGCTGATCGTCCGCAAGGAACGGCCACACCCCGGCGCCCAGTTGCGCTTCACCGACGTTGACGGGCTGCGACTGACCTGCTTCGCGACCAACACAAAGGGCGGCCAGCTCGCCGACCTCGAACTGCGTCACCGCAGGCGGGCCCGCTGCGAGGACCGCATCCGAAACGCCCGCGATACCGGCCTGCGCAACCTGCCCCTGCACGACACAGCCCAGAACCGGATCTGGCTGGAGATCGTCTCCATCGCGCTCGACCTCCTCGCCTGGATGCCGATGCTCGCCCTGACAGGCGAAACCCGCCGTTGGGAGCCGAAGCGCCTCCGCCTCCGCTTGTTTTCCGCCGCCGCCCAGCTCGTGAACACCGGCCGCCGCCGCTGGCTCCGCCTGGCCGCCCGATGGCCCTGGACATCCGTGATCACCAGCGCCATGGACCGGCTCCAGGCCCTACCGAACCCCGGCTGACCAGTAAATTCACCCGTCCCAACAACCTGCACGACCACCCCGGGAGTGGAACCCGGCGCCCACCCGACGCGACAACCGGGCCACCAACATGCCCTCGCACATCCGCAACAGCAAAACGGCCCGACGGAAGAACCGACGGACCGTCATGCAAGATCGAGGCTAGTACTCCAGTCGTGCTTCTCCATTTGTCCTGGTCACAGGGCTCTTTTGAAGTCTATCGAGCTGACACTCCGTCAGAGTGGTGGTGGTTCGTGACTCACCCGATCGGGGTTGGTGCGGCGCTGGTAGTGGCAGTGGCGGGCGGTGGCCTGGTGGCGTCGGCGCCAGCGGGACCAGTGGAGCCGGCGCGCGGGTGACTGGTGCCGGGCTGCGGGGGGATGGGCAAGGTCCAGGAGCCGTCGGATTTCAGTCAGGGTGAGGGGAACGAGGCTGCTCGAACCGCTTCTTCGGCCCCTTTTTCGAGGGCCTGGGCTGTCATCGCCGCCAGGAAGGCGTGCGCGAGCATGGCCAGGGTGATGTGGCGGTACCAGCCGACGTAGCGGCGGACTTCGTACTGGTCCAGGCCGCATTCGTTCTTCGCGGCCTGGAAGCACTCCTCGATGGCCCACCGGGCACCGGCCACCCTCACCAGCTCGAAGACGGTGGCTTGCGCCGGCGCGAAGGCGAGGTAGTAGGCGACCTCTTCGGGACGCGCCAGGCTGTGGCGGGCCAGCACCCAGCGGTAGTGGGTGGGATCCGTGCCGTCGATGGTGGGCAGCTTGGCTGCTGCCCAGTCGTAGACCCGCGGTCCCTTCGCGCCATCCCCGCAGGAGATCCGCTCCCAGGCATCGGCCGGGGCGCCGGTCAGTACGTGGTCGATGCGCCAGCTCCCCGCGGGCGATTTGACCTGCTGCGACTTGGGCACCGCCAGGAAGTAGCCGACACCGGCCTCCTCCGGCATCCGCCGGAAGTGGCACTCCTGCCCGTAGGCCGCATCCGCGGTCACCCAGGCGATCGGCAGCACGGAGTCCAGGGCCCGCCGGACCATGGCGCGTGCGAGTCCCGGCTTGGTCGCGAAGGACTTGCCCTCGGGGATCCGGGCGGCGCGGCACCGGTCGGGATCCTCGGTCCAGGACTTGGGCAGGTAGAGCTCGCGGTCCACCAGCGCCCGGCCCTTGGCGGAAGCGTAGGCGGCGAACAGTCGGGTAGCGGGGACGCATTGCTGCGTCCCCGCCCCCTCAGAACCGGCCGTGCGGGCTTTCCCCGCAGCTCGGCTCAAGCAAGCCCCGAGGGCTCACAGACGTGCAGTGTTGCAGGAGGCATGGACAAGACGGAGTTGCACTCCGTCCGACGTGTCGATCCCGCGGTAGGCGATCTTCCTGGTGGTGATCGCCTGGCGGGTGCCCCGCAGCCATCGCTCCCACTCGGTGGGGCTGGACGGCGGGGCGTCGGCGTGCAGCAACGGGCCCCCGCAGATCAGACATTGCCCGTTCTGCGCCTGGAGCAGGCGTAGAGTGGCGCGGTTGATCGGCGGTGGTGCGCTGGTGCGGCGCCGTTCGGCCCAGTAGGAAGCCAGGGCTGGGTCGTCCGGAGACGCCGAGCCGTGGACCATCTGGTGTCGGACGATCTTCGTCCAGGCGAATTTCAGCAGGTAGGCGCCGCTGTCGCGGTCGCCGAATACCCACTGGTCCTGCCGGGACTTGTTGAACTTGCCGTAGTACCGGGCGGTGACCCAGTGCCGGGGCTTGTTCGGGTGAGCGCGGGTCGCCCACTTGTAGGTGAGCTTCCACATGTAGTCGTCCAGCGCGGTGAAGACCTCGCTGGCGACCACACTCCGGTAATAGGCCGACCACCCCCGGATAATCGGGTTGAGCCGTTGCAGCACCGCCGCGACATTGGCCCCACGCAGGGACCGCACCTCGGTGCGCAGCCTGTTCCGGATCCGTCTGACGGCTTCACAGCTCGGCTTGATCAGCAGCTTGCCGTGATAGCGGCGGATGGTGAAGCCGAGGAAGTCACAGCCCTCTTCGAGGTGGACGACGCGCGTCTTGTCCTCGTTGAAGACCAGTCCTCTCGGCCTCAGCCACTCGGCAAGCCGGGCCTTGACCTGTTCGGCCTGTTCCCGTGAATGGCACAGGGCGACAAGATCGTCGGCGTATCTCACCAGCAGCGGGGAGCCCGGCATGGTGTCACCGGCCCGGCGGCCGGTCTGCCGGTACCGGACTCCCGCAGCCGTCTCCATCCCGTGCAGAGCGATGTTCAAGAGCACTGGACTGATCACGCCACCCTGCGGAGTTCCCTCCTCGGTGAGCGTGAACCGGCCCTCTTCGACCACACCCGCCCTCAGCCACTGCCCGATCTCTTCCCGCGCGGGGAATGTGCCAAGCTGCTGGAGAAGGCGGTCGTGATCGATTCGGTCGAACGCCGTTGCCAGGTCCGCGTCCAGTACCCACCGGCGGCGGGCTTTGCTGCCCTTCGCCGTCCAGTAGATCGCCGCGATCGCGTCCTGACAGCCGCGGCCGGGCCGGAAGCCGTACGACTTCGGCTCGAACCGCGCTTCCCACTCCGGCTCCAGTGCCTGGGAGACCCGGGCTTGTTCCACCCGGTCCAGGATCACGGGAATGCCGAGAGGGCGTCTCTTGCCGCCTGGCTTGGGGATGTATACCCGCTTGACGGGCCTGGCTCGGCCCGGGCTCATCCGGTGCTGGACCCAGTGGGCCAGCTCCGCCTTGCCCGGGGCGGTCAGGACAACCCGACCATCGATTTCGGCCGTCTTGCGTCCTGCGTTGATCTCCGTGACCCGTCGCACGCTGACCAGCGTGTTGGCCCGAGAGCGGAGCATCAATTTCTGCAAGTTGCGGACCTTCTTGAGGTCCCCTGCCTGCGATGCCGTGAAGATTCTCTGCCTCAATCGCCGTACTGACTCTTCCTGGGCCTGCCAGTCGATGGCATCCCAGTCGAGAGGGTCCTCCGGTCCGTTCACCGGGTCGGTGCTGATCGCGGCCGAGTCGGCAGCGGGTATGACCGTCACGGTGTCCAACTTGTCCTTCGGTTCCGGTTCCTGTTCGGTGGAGTTCTTCACAGGCTCACCCGGCCCACGTCAGCACCCTTTCGGGTTCGGGCATCTACCCGTATCCGGCCAGTTATGTGGGACTCGGCGGAGGTGCCTATGTTCTGTCCCGGTTTCCTGCTGCCTTTCGGCTACCGGCGTTGGCTTCTTGGGCCGTCCTGCGCCCGCTGGGGAGTTGGGCCTTCCTTGCGGTTGGCTGACCAGACCGGTTGGTCTGGACCCCAACGGGGTTGTCGCGTTCCGCACGTGTGAGATGCGACCGGGGTGGGCGCCCTCATTACCCCGGGACGGTGGTGTCCTCCCGGCCGACTCGGTGTCTTCGACCGGCACCTGCCGCTTCTCAGCGGCCAGTCCTGCACCCCGCTGTTGCTTCCCATCTGCGAGGCTTGCCATCACGGAGCATCGTTGAGGATTCAGTGAGCTTCACCCGTCCGGTCTTCCCCTTGCCTGTGACACCCGGATGGAACGGGCGTCCTTGGGCTTCTTCCCCGAGCTTCGCACCCCGCCGTTACCAGCGACGCACGTCGGGAAGGGGACAGGCCTTGGACACTGGCCCGGGTTACGTACTCGGCGTCATGCCGACCTCCTCCCTGCGTAACCACTCACAGCGTGCGACCTCGCGTCGCACCACCGATCTGGCAATTGTCGATCTTCCCCGACGTGCCGGTGTACTGCCGGCCAACCCCCGCCGATGTGGTGCCCTTCTTGATGAGTTGGGTCGGGGACGGGACGCCGTGCACCTTTTCGGGTGTCGGTTCTCCCATCCCCGCCCGCCGAACCGGACGTGCCCATTGGCCGAGCATCCGGCTCTCCACGCGATCCGATGGATCAGGCGAGGTATTCGCTGACCTGTCCGACGAAGGTGAGGTTCCCCCGAGATGCGGGGAAAGGTGACAGCAGGTCAGATGGGTCTCATGAGAGGAGCCCAGACGATGCCTGCCCCGAGGAAATATCCGCTGGAGTTGCGTGAGCGGGCGGTGCGGCGGTCGGTGGAGCGCTGGCGGCGGCAGTGGCGGGAGCGGGGCGAGGCTGGTGTTCGATCGAAGGGTTCACCCGGACGTCCGAGGCTGTCTGGGGAGCAAATATCCCTGTTGGAGGGTGAGTTGGAGCGTGGTCCGCTGGCTCATGGCTGGGCGGACCAGCGATGGACGCTGGCTCGGGTGAAGACGTTGATCGGGCGGCTGTTCCATGTCAGCTGCACGGTGGAGGGGACATGGCGGCTGTTGAAGCGTCATGGCTGGTCCTGGCAGCAGCCGGCTCGCAGGTTGATCGAGTGGGATGACAGCGCGATGGAGTTGTGGAAGAAGGAGGTGTGGCCGCAGGTAAAAGCAGGGCGGCGGCCCGCGGAGCCTGGATCGTCTGTGAGGACGAGGCCAGCCAGTCGCTGAGGCCGCCACGAGCGAGGTCCTGGGGTCGGGTCGGTCATACTCCGGTCGTTCGCGTCCGGGGCCGGGGATCCGGGCGGGTTTCGATGGCGGGAATGGTCTGTTTCCGCCCCGGAGACCGGTCCCGGATGATCTACAGCTTCCGCGTTCATCGGGGCCGCAAGGGTGAACCCAAGGGTTTCAACTGGCGGGACTACCACGATCTGATCGTGAGGGCGCACAACCAGCTCAAAGGGCCCATCGTTTTGCTCTGGGACAACCTGCGTACCCATCTCATGCCGCAGATAGAGGAGTTCATCGCCGCGAACGAGGACTGGCTGAGCGTCTTCCACTTCCCCTCCTACGCACCTGATCTCAACCCGCAGGAGGGCATCTGGTCGCTGGTGAAGCGGACCATCGGCAACCTCGCCGCCGCGAACCTCGACCAGCTCGCCACCGCCGTGAAGCGCAGCCTCAAGAGAACCCAATACCGCCCGCACCTCATCGACGGATGTCTCATAGGCACCGGCCTGCCCCTGGACACCTGACACGACCAGCCGACATCACACATTCAAGTTCAGTAGCCGTCGCGCGAAGCTGATGACAGCTGCGCGCGAGGGTGAGTCGTTTGATGAGCACACCGGTCTGCCTGCTTCCGAGTTGCGGGCCATCAAGCAGCAAACTACGTGGTATGACCTGGCGCACGAATACACCGAGCAAAGATGGGAGCGCACGCCAGGGAACACCGCCGCACCCTGGCTGATGACTTCGCCACGGTCACGCCCGCCCTGGTACTCCCCGGCGCAACGTAGTCCGAGCCGCGGGTACTGCGGCGTGCCCTGTACTCGTGGGCATTCAACAAGAAAGCCTGGCAGCGTGAGCCCGCCGAGGGGTGGCTCCACGCGCTGGACTGGATGAAGCGGAACTCTCTACCGGCCAGCGCCCTCGCGGAAGCCGACGTTCTGAGGCGGGCCCTCGATGCGCTGTGTCACAAACTGGACGGCAAGGCGGCTGCGGCCAAGACAGCCCGACGCAAGAGGGCTGCGTTCAACGAAGGTCTCAACACTGCGGTGGAGAAGGGGTACTTCGCGGCTATGCGGCCAGCTGAGGTCATCCATCTTCGGATCGATCAATGCCACTTGCCGAAGACTGGATGGGGGATGCTCAATCTCTCGGGTGGGGTTGTCACGTCTGGCAAGGAGTGGACCGACGACGGTGAGGTGCGCGAGGTGCACTCGCTCAAGCGTCGCGCGGCAAGCGCGACGCGGCCTGTTCCCATCCCGCCGCAATTCGTACGCATGCTGCGTGCCCATGTGAAACGGTTCGACGTGGCACCTGACGGCCGACTCTTCCGGGACCAGGCTGCCAACTACGTGGACGTTGCCGCCTACGGCATCACGTGGGCGCGGGCCAGGTAGCACGCCCTGACTCGTACTGAGCGCACTTCTCGCCTGGTCAAGCGACCTTACGATCTCCGGCACGCCGGGATCTCGTTCTGGCTCTACTCCGGAGTGGACCCGGCCGAATGCGCCCGTCGCGCAGGCCAGAGCATCGAGGTTCTCTTCCGCCACTATGCCAAGTTCCTCGACGGCCTGCGAGAGCAGGCGAACCGCCTCATCGAGCAGTCCATGAACGAGTGGCAGCGCCTCAGCCAAGGTGAGGCACTCTAGTGTGATGCGCCAGAAAAGCTGATCTTAAGTCTGCTGCTGGTTTTCGGTGCTGGGTGGGCTGATTTTGGTGAGGTAGTCGGCGAGGGACTTGAGGATCTCGTCGGCGGTCTTGGTCCAGGTGAACGGCTTCGGGTTCTCGTTCCAGGTGTCGATCCAGGCGGTGATGTCCTTCTCCAGGGCTGTCACGGAGGTGTGGACGCCGCGGCGGATGAGTTTGTCGGTCAGCAGGCCGAACCACCGCTCGACCTGGTTCATCCAGGAAGAGCCGGTCGGGGTGAAGTGGACGTGGAAGCGGGGGTGTTTTCCCAGCCACGTCTTGATCTCGGCGGTGTTGTGGGTGGCGTAATTTGTCACAGACCAGATGGACGTCGCGTCCGCTGGGCACGGCCTTGTCGATCCGGATCAGGAACTTCTTGAACTCGATGGCGCGGTGCGGCGAACAGGCTGGTGATCCCGTGCCGGTAGTAGTCGTGGGTGCGGCGTTCGGGCATGCCCGGCATCATCGGCAGTACCGGCTGCGAGCGGTCCAGTGCCTGGATCTGGCTCTTTCCATCGACGCAGAGAACCACCGCCTTCTCCGGCGGCTGGTGGTAGAGGCCGACGACGTCGACGACCTTGGCGACGAACTGCGGGTCGGTGGACAGTCTGAAGGAGTCCTGCAGGTGGGGCTTGAGGTCGAACTTCTTCCAGATCCGCCCGACGGTCGATTTCGACAGCCCGCTGTGCTTCGCCATCGAGGCACGCGACCAGTGCGTGTCCTTGCCCGGGACGGACTCCAGAGTCGCCACGAGTACGTCCTCGACCTGGTCGAGCAGGACCGAGGGCGGCCTGCCGGGGCGGGGCTCGTCCGTCAGTCCGTCCAGACGCAGGGTGATGAACCTGGAGCGCCAGCGGTTCACCGTCGCGTGGGCGATGCCGAGTTCGGCCGTGACCTGAAAGGCCAATTGGCTGCGCCGGGAACAGCGGTCCGGTTGGCACGGTTGCATCGACCGAGGGACCGGCGCCGTACGAGCGGGGAGACACGGAGACTGCAAGGGTGTCCGCCCCGCCAGGATCCGGGCCCCAGGGTCGCGGTACGCCCGTCGCGCCCTCGGACCAACCCGTATTTCTGCAGGAGGACTGTTTCATGATTGACCGGCTCTTGACGCTCATGGCAGTACACGCCCACCCCGACGACGAGGCCACCGGAACCGGAGGGGTCCTCGCGCGGTACGCGGCGGAAGGCATCCGCACGGTTCTCGTGACGTGTACCGATGGCGGTTGCGGTGACGGGCCGGGGGGTGTCAAGCCGGGCGATCCCGGGCACGATCCGGCGGCCGTCGCCCTGATGCGCCGCCAAGAACTCAAGGCGAGCTGTGACGTCCTGAAGGTCAGCGATCTGGAGACGCTGGACTATGCCGACTCCGGGATGATCGGCTGGCCGAGCAATGACGCCCCCGGGTCCTTCTGGCAGACCCCCGTGGAGGAAGGTGCTGCCCGACTTGCGGAACTCATGCGTCACTACCGACCCGATGTGGTCGTCACCTACGACGAGAACGGCTTCTACGGCCACCCCGACCATATTCAGGCCCACCGCATCACGATGGCGGCGCTGGAGATGACCGCGCTGACACCGAAGGTGTACTGGACGACGATGCCTCGCTCGATGATGCAGCGGTTCGGGGAGACCATGCGCGAGTTTCACGAGGACATGCCGGAACCGGATCCTGCCGAGGCCGCCGCGATGGCCGAGATCGGCCTGCCCGACGGTGAGATCACCACATGGGTGGACACCACCGCATTCAGCGGTCAGAAGTTCGATGCGCTGGCCGCGCACGCCAGTCAGGGCGAGAACATCTTCTTCCTCAAGATGGGCAAGGAGAGATTCGGCGAGTTGATGGGCATGGAGACCTTCGTACGTGTCAAGGACGCCACCGGCGCGGCCGTACCCGAGAACGATCTCTTCGCCGGACTGCGCTGATCCGCTGTGTGTCGTCATTACCGTGTTGGCGCCGGCGTGGACTGGACAGTTCGCCAGCCGGGTGGCGGCCGGCACGGCACTGGGGCTCCTGCCCGCAGTCGGGCTGCCCACGATGCCCGAATGTCGCAGAGCGGGATCCGTGAGTGGCGACAACTCGCCATGGACGGGCTGCTGTTTGCGGGGGTGCTTCGGGTCGCTTCGGAGTCGGCCTGCTTTGCTGTCCACATGACCGTGTTGTGTGAAGACGCAGGATGCTCGGTCCGGCCAGTTGGTGACATCCTTCTCTGGAGGACCCTCGGGCTGTCTGTCGAACTCACCGTCGCTGAACGCACGTCTGGGCTGGTTCCGGTCGGGGGTGAGGAGTGAGCTGCGGGATCATCGACGCGCTCGCCGCGGCCGAGCCGAAGTGCTGGGCGGACAAGGTGTACCAGGGAGCCGGCCACCCTACGGAAGCTCCGCTGCAGCACCAAACGCATCACCGCGATCGTCCGGACCGCCCTCGTCCTCCATCACGCATAACGTGAGGTTTGCAAAGGCTCAGTGAGGTGGGTGAACGCGTTGATGAGTTCGTGCTGCCAGGGCCAGGTTGCAAAGACGTGCAGGTGGAGTCGGCGGCCGTCGCGGGCGGCTGTGTGCAGCAGCCGGTAGCGCAGCTTTTTCGGCTCGGCGGTGGCGGGTTCGCCGTCCAGTAGCCGCGTCTGCGTCCAGGCGGACGGGTCGGTAGCGGTCGGCGCGAGTTCGAGCCGGGCCGCGTTGATGTGGAAGTGCCGGGAGGGGAAGCGGCCGAAGCCGGTGGTCTTGCCGCAGCGGATACGCGTCTTCGACGCGGGCGTGTGCGCGGTGGTGGACTTCCAGGTGCTGCAGGGAGCCCTCGCCGTAGAGGGTATCGGCGAGGAAGGGTTTGGGGGCCTGGAGCGCATCCTGGACCGGGCGAACGCGGCCGGCGCCCTCATCGACCACGCGCTGTGTTCCGGGAGCCCAGGCACCCCGTGAGCGGAGGCGGCGCCATGGGGGGCCGACGGGCGCCCCGAGGTCGACCGCGGCGCGCTGCCGTTCCTCTACGTGCGCCGTACAGGAAGAGGTCCCTCCGGCGGTACGGAGCCCAGCCGTGAGTCGGCGCTGGTATCAGTCCGCGTACCGCCGGAATTCAGCCACCTCCTCGACTGCACAGACTTCTGTGCACAGGAGTCTGTGCACAGGAGTCTTTGTCATCTACCTTGGGCCTCATGGAACCTCCTGAGCAGCCCTCCCAAGTGCAACTGACCGCTCGTAACCTGCGGGGTGTCGCACATCCGCTGCGGGTGCGGATGCTGACGGTCCTGCGGACGGAGGGGCCGGCCACGGCCACCACGCTCGCCCGGCGGCTGAACCAGAACACCGGCGCGACCAGCTATCACCTGCGCCAGCTCGCCGAGTACGGCTTCATCGTCGAGGCGTCGTCCCAGGGCAGCCGTCGTGAGCGCTGGTGGCAGGCGGCGCACGTCAACACGGTCGTACCGGACGATTCGGTGCTGGCGGGCGATGACGGTCTCGGCATCGCCTACTTGCAGGCGCTCGGCCGGGTCTGGTCCGACGCGATGACGACCGCCATCGACGCGACCACCTCGCTGTCGCCCGAGTGGCGCGACGCCCAGGACTTCGGCGACTACGTGCTCACGCTCACCCCGGCCGAGGCCGAAGAGCTGTCGGCGGAGATCCACCGACTGCTCCGCCGACGCAACTCCTCGCCCGAACCGGCAGGTTCGCCGCTGCCCGAGGGCGCGGCGCGAGTCGCCTTCCAGTTCCAGTTGTTCCCCACCAGCGCAGACCGGCACGTCTCCCACCCCACCGACTCGGAGTGAGAAAGATGACCTCTCGGCACGCGGCCGCCCAGCAAGCGGCGGACAGTGGCACACGCACACCATCCTCGGACGCCTCGGACGCCTCGGACGCCTCGGACGCCTCGGACGCCTCGGACGCCTCGGACGCCCCGGACGACGGGCCCCGGGTCCTGCGCGGACTGGTCGGCATGCTGTCGGCCAACGCGGCGTCCCTGTCGGCCAATCGGGTGCTCTCGATCGCCCTGCCCTGGTTCGTCCTGACGACGACCGGCAGCGTCGGCAAGACGGGTCTGGTCGCTTTCTGTCAGATAGTCCCCTACGTGGTGGCCCAGGCGCTGGCGGGGCCGATCATCGACCGGGTCGGCCCCAAGCGCATCAGCGTGGCCGGCGACCTGGCTTCCACCATCGCGACGGCCACCGCCCCGTTGCTCTACCTGACGGGACACCTGTCCTTCGGCCTGCTGCTGGGGCTGCTGGCCGTGGTCGGCGCGGCGGACGGCCCGGCCAACGGGGCAAAGGGGCTCTTCGTGCCCGCGGCCACCCGCGCGGCCCGGGTGCCGCTGGAACGGGGGACCGGTCTGTCGGCGGCGGTCGAACGGACCGCGACGACCATCGGACCGGCCGTCGCCGGTGTGGTCGTCGCCTCCTTCGGCAGCCTTTACGCCCTGTGGATCACCGCCTGCCTGTTCGGTGTGTCGGCGCTGATCGTCTCCACCACCCTCAGCGACCCGGTGCCCGAGCCGCACGAGACGCCGGTCGAGGAGGCCGAGGGCTATCTCTCGCGGCTGCGTCAGGGCGCCGTGTTCCTGCGCGACGCCAAGCTGCTGCGGTCCATCGTGTGCATGCTCGCCGTGACCAACCTGCTCGACCAGGCGTTCATGTCGGTGCTGCTGCCGGTCTGGGCGAAGGAGACGGGCAACGGTGCGGGAGCCATTGGCCTGGTGGTCAGCGTCTTCGCCGCGACATCGATCGTCGCCGCGCTCGTGGCCGCGGGAGTGGCCGAGCGGCTGCCCCGGCGTGCCGTCTATCTGATCGGCTTCACGCTGGGCGGCGTCCCGCGCTTCGTGGCCATGGCCACGGGGGCGCCCCTGTGGCTGGTGCTGGTGGTGCTGGCGGTGGGTGGCCTGGGCTCAGGCTTCGTCAATCCGATCGTGGGGGCCGTGACGTACGAACTGATCCCCACTCCGCTGCTGGGACGGGTCAAGACGCTGGCTCAGGCCGTCACCTGGGCGGGCATCCCCTTCGGCGGGCTGCTGGGCGCGGGACTGGTGACGGTGGCGGGCACCTCGGGCGCGCTGTGGATCGTGGGCGGGCTCTACCTCGTTGCCATCGGTGTGCCGGCCCTGAACCGGGAGTGGGCGGGCATGCGCAAGCGGACGGTGTCCGACGCGAGCCCTGTCGGCACCGAACACGGGAACGGGAGCATGGCCGGTACCGCTTCGGTTCCCGGGGAAGCGGCGGCCAAGGAAGCCGCGTAAGCGGCGGTACGGGACCGGCACAGGCCGGGCGGTGGACCGCCCGTCGGCCGCCGGTTCCACGTCCCCGCCTCTGCCCGGACGGCAGATCTCCGCCACGGTGAGCGGAACTCCGCTGGCCGGGCGCAGTGTTCACGCCCGGACCGGCGTAAGTGCCCACGCCCGACGGGCAGAAGTGACCACGTCCGACGGGCAGAAGTGACCAGTTATCTCCTCCAGATCGCTCTGCGAGCATCGGATTCGGCTGAGTTTCCGAGGGTTTTCGCAAACGGTCGATGACGAGGAACTGGTGGACACATGACGACGAAGCCGATGATGGCCGCGGCCTCCGGCCAGAGGGCCGAGCAGGGCGGTTTCTCTCCTGCGGAAGCCCGCATCGCAACAGTGTGGAATGCGGTACTCGGCGCCGAGGTGACCGGGTCGGAGGACGAATTCTTCCGGCTCGGCGGAACCCGCCCGCAGGCGGCGGAAATGGCACGCCGGATCGCGGAGGAATTCGGTTCGGAATTCGGCACGGAAACACTGCCGGAGCCGTTGACGGTGCGGGCGGTGGCGTCGTTCCTCGCGGAGGAAGCTCTGATGCGGACCCACCGGCTGTTCGAGTCGGCCGACTTCGATGTCGAGGGCGCGACGGACGCCATGGACGCCCTGGTGGCGGCCGGGGCTCCGGACGACGCTCCGGTCATCCCCCGCGCGCCCCGGCACGGACGTCCGCTGCCGCTGTCGTTCGCGCAGCACCGACTGTGGTTCCTGGACCAGTTGGAGCCCGGCCGGGCCGAGTACCTGATCCCCATGGGACTGCGCATCCGCGGCCCGCTGGACGTCCCGGCGCTGCGCGCGTCGCTGTCGGAGCTGGTGAGCCGGCACGAGGTGCTGCGCACCCGTTTCGCCAGCGACGCGGACGGCAACCCCGGCCAGGTCGTCGACCCACCCCGGCCGCTGCCGCTCGCCGTTCACGACCTGCGGTCCGTCGCCGGACAGGACGCGCGCGAGGAGGCGGCCGCCGCGATCGTGGACACCGAGGGCTTCCGCCCGATGGACCTCGGCACCGGACCGATGGTGCGTGCGCTGCTGATCCGGCTGGCCGACGAGGAACACCTGCTTTATATGACGGTGCATCACATCGCCTTCGACGGCTGGTCGGCGGGGGTGCTGTCCCGGGAGCTGACCGCGCTGTACGGCGCGCGGGCCGCGGGCATGGCCGCCGGCCTGTCCGAACCTCCCCTCCAGTACACCGACTTCGCGGTCTGGCAGCGCCAGTGGTTCACCGGCGAGGTGCTGGCGGAGCAACTGGACTACTGGCGCGCCCGACTGGCCGGCACCGAACCGCTGGAGCTGCCCACCGACCGCCGACGCCCGGCGCGGCGCAGCGGCAACGGTGCCATGCTCACCTTCCGCGTGCCGACGGAGACCACCGACGGCGCCCGCAGGCTCTCCCAGGAGACCGGCGCGAGCCTGTTCATGACCCTGCTGGCGGTCTTCCAGGTGGTGCTGTCGCGCTACAGCGGCCAGGAGGACATCGCGGTAGGCACCCCGATCGCGGGCCGCAACCGGGCCGAGATCGAGAACGTGATCGGCTTCTTCGTGAACACGCTGGTCATGCGCACCGACCTGTCCGGCGACCCGACGTTCGCCGAACTGCTGGCCCGGGTCAAGGACACCGCGCTCGGCGCCTACGACCACCAGGACCTGCCCTTCGAACGCTTGGTGGAGGAGCTGGCCCCGCAGCGGGACCTGTCGCGCAATCCGCTGTTCCAGACGATGTTCGTCCTCCAGAACACCCCCGACAGCCGGTCTTGGGAACTGCCGGGCCTGACCGTGCGGCAGCTCGACGTGTCCGCCCAGGACTCCAAGTTCGACTTCACCTTCTACGCCACCGAGGCCGCCGACGGCGCTCTGGACGGCACCGTCGTGTACTCCACCGACCTGTTCGACGAAGCCACGATGGTGCGGCTCGCCGGGCACTTCGAGACGCTGCTGGCTGCCGCCTGCGCCACCCCGGACGCCCGGCTGTCCGAGCTCCCGATGCTGACCGCCGCCGAGCGCCGGACGATCCTCGGCGAGTGGAACGGGGCCGACACCGACGCTCCGGACACGGTGACCGTGACCCGGCTGATCGAGGAGCAGGCCGCTCGCCACCCCGACGCGCCGGCCGTGACCTGCGGTACCGACCGGCTGACCTACCGTCAGCTCGACGAGCGGGCCGAGTGGATCGCCGGCCGGCTGCGCGAGCGCGGTGCCGGGCCGGGCACTCTGGTCGCGGTCTGCCTGGACCGCGGAACGGACATGGTGTGCGCGCTGCTCGGCATCCACAAGTCGGGGGCGGCATACGTGCCGCTGGACCCGGCGTACCCCACGGACCGGCTCGCCTACATGGTCGAGGACAGCGGCGCCCCACTGATCGTCACCCAGTCCGCGCACACCGGCCGCCTGCCCGCCCACACGCCGACGCTGCTGCTGGACGGGTACTGGCCAGAGCGGCCGCACACCGCCTCCGCCGGTCCGGTGGCGCAGGCCGGCCCGGACGACGTGGCCTACGTGATCTACACCAGTGGTTCCACCGGCCGCCCCAAGGGCGTGCAGATCACCCACGGCGCGCTGCGTGCGCGGATGCGGGAGACACGCCGTGAGCTGGGGCTCACGCCCGAGGACCGGGTCCTGCAGTTCGCCTCGATCGCGTTCGACTCGTCGGTGGGTCAGATGTTCGCCCCGCTCGTCTCCGGGGCGGGTCTGGTGCTGCGCGACGACACCTGGGACCCGGGCCGGCTGGCGGCGGCGCTGCGCGAGCACCGGGTCACGGTGGCATGGCTCACCCCGTCGGCGTTCGGGGCACTGGCCGCCGACCTGGACGGGCCGGACGCGCTGGGCCCGCAGCTGCGACTGGTCCGGCTCGGCGGCGAGGCGCTCCAGCGGGAACAGGTCAGGCAGTGGTTCCGGCACTGCGCGGTGCCTCTGGTCAACGGTTACGGCCCCACGGAGGCCGCGCAGGAGGCGACGACCGCCAAGATCACCGGTCCCGTCGACCGGGTGCCGATCGGCCGGCCGGTCGCCAACGCGAAGGTGTTCGTGGTCGACCGCCAAGGCCGGCCGGTGCCGGTGGGCGTGCCGGGCGAGATGTGGATCGGCTGCCCCGGGCTGGCCCGCGGCTATCTGCACCGGCCCGAGCTGACCGGCGAGAAGTTCACCGTCGTGGACGTGGACGGCACGCCGCGGCGCGTCTACCGCACCGGTGACCTCGCCCGGTGGCTGCCGGACGGGCGGCTGGAGTTCGTGGGCCGCTCCGACAACCAGGTCAAGCTGCGCGGCTACCGCATCGAACTGGGCGAGATCGAGACGGCGTTGCTCGCCCACCCCACGATCACCGGCGCCACCGTCGTGCTGCGCGAGGACGTTCCCGGTGTGCAGAGGCTGGTGGCGTACGTGGTGCCCGTGGGCCCCCTCGACGCGAGCGCGCTGCGCACCCACCTCCAGCGCGACCTGCCGGACTACATGGTGCCCACGGCGTTCGTGCCGCTGGAGCGCATCCCGCTCACCCCGAACGGCAAGACCGACCGCCGGGCACTTCCCGCGCCTGCCTCCGACCGGTCCGGACTGGGCGCCGCGTACACCGAGCCGCGCACGGACATCGAACGCACGGTGACCGAGGTGTGGTCCGAGGTGCTGGGCGTCGACCGGATCGGCGTGCACGACGACTTCTTCGCGCTGGGCGGGCATTCGCTGCTGGCCACCCAGGTCGTGTCACGGCTGCGCCGGCGGTTGGGCGCCGATGTGCCGGTGCGCACGCTGTTCAGCGCGCCGACCTCGGCGCTGTTGGCCGCGGCCGTGACGGAGATGGATGGCACGGAGGCCGGCCGCATCCCGGCGGCGCCGCGCCACAGCACTCCGCCGCCACTCAGCTTTGCGCAGCAACGGCTTTGGTTTCTGGACCAGTTGGAGCCGGGTCGGGCCGAATACCTGCTGCCCTTCGCCTTCCGCATCCACGGCCCCCTGGACACTGACGCCCTGAACGCCGCGTTCACCGCGGTGGTGGCGCGCCACGAGATCCTGCGCACCCGGTTCGGTACGGACGCGGCGGGCTCCCCGGCGCAGCTGATCGACCCGGCGCGGCCGGTGCGGATGCTGGTACGGGACCTGCGCCGGATGGGTGACACGGCTGCCCGCGAGGACGCCCTGGCGGAGGTGCTGCGCGAGGACGGACTGCGGCCGGTGGACCTCGGCACCGGACCGATGCTGCGCGCGCTGCTGGTACGGCTGGCCGACGAGGAGTACGTCCTGGCGGTCACCGTGCACCACATCGCCTTCGACGGCTGGTCGGTGGGCGTGCTGGTGCGCGAGCTGTCCGCGCGGTACGCAGAAGCCCTCTCGGACCGCTCCGGCACGCCCGGACCGGATCCGCTGCCCGTGCAGTACGCCGACTACGCGGTGTGGCAGCGCGCCTGGCTGTCCGGTGCGCCGCTGTATCGGCAACTCTCCTACTGGCGCGGTCGGTTGAGCGGAATGGAGCCGCTGGAGCTGCCGACCGACCACGCGCGGCCGGCGGAGCGCGGCGGGCGGGGCGAGGTGGTCCGGTTCTCGGTGCCCGCCGAGGTCGCCGCCCGTGCCCGCGCGGTGTCCGCCGAGAGCGGCGCGAGCCTGTTCATGACCCTGCTGGCCGTCTTCCAGCTGCTGCTGGCCCGCTACAGCGGGCAGCGGGACATCGCGGTCGGCAGCCCGGTCGCCGGTCGCAACCGTGCCGAGACGGAGGATCTGATCGGTTTCTTCGTCAATACTCTCGTCCTGCGCACCGACCTGTCCGGCGACCCGACGTTCGCCGAACTGCTGGCCCGGGTCAAGGACGCCGCGCTGGGTGCCTACGACCACCAGGACCTGCCCTTCGAACGCCTCGTGGAGGAACTCGCCCCCGACCGCGACCTGTCCCGCAACCCCCTGTTCCAGACCCTGTTCGCGTTGCAGAACATGCCGGGCGCGGACGCCTGGAACCTGCCGGGCCTGACGGCGGAGCCCGTCGAGCCCCCGGTCCGGGACGCCAAGTTCGACCTGTCGATGTACCTCGCGGAGGCGGCGGACGGCACGCTGGACGGCGCCGTGGTCTACGCGGACGACCTCTTCACCGAGGACACTGCGCGCCGCCTGGCCGGCCACTTCACCAACCTGCTGGCCGCGGCCACGATTCGCCCGCACAGCGCGCTGTCCGAGGTGGAGATGCTGGACGCGGGGGAGCGGCACCGTGTCCTCACCGAATGGAATGACACCGCCGCGCCCGTCCCGGCAGCGACACTGCACCGGTTGTTCGAGCAGCGGGCGGCACAGGACCCGGACGCGGTCGCAGTCGTCTGCGGCACGGACAGTCTGACGTACCGTCAGCTCGATGAGCGGGCCAACCGTCTGGCCCACCGGCTGCGCGCTGTGCCGGGCATCGGTCCGGACGTACCCGTGGGCGTCTGCCTGGAACGCTCGCCCGCCATGGTGTGGACGTTGCTCGGCATCCTGAAGGCCGGTGCCGCGTACGTCCCGCTCGACCCGGAGCACCCGGAGGAACGGCTGGCGTACCTGGTGACGGACTCCGGCGCGCCGCTGATCGTCACCGACATCGCGCACGCCGCCCTGCTGCCGGACGGTCCGGACCTGCTGGCCGTGGACCGCCCCGCCGACCTGCCGGACACTCTGCCCACGGACGCGCCGGAACCCGTCGCGGACCCCGGCGACCTGTGCTACCTGATCTACACCAGCGGCTCCACGGGCCGCCCGAAGGGCGTCCGCATCGAACACCGCGGAGTGGTCAACTACCTGGCCGGCATGCAGCACGCGTTCCCGATCGCTCCGGGCGAGGGCTTCCTCCAGGCCACGCCGCTGTCCTTCGACGTGTCGGCGTACGAGATCTTCTGGCCCCTGTGGCAGGGTGCCACGGTCGTGCTGGTGCCGGGCTCCGACCGGCTCGACATGGCCGAGGTGTCCCGCCTGATGCGCGCCCACCGCGTGGTCGGCCTGCACTTCGTGCCGAGCCTGCTGGACTTGTTCGTCTCCCGGGTACGGCCCGTGGACTGCACGCACCTGCGGTACGCCTTCGCCAGTGGCGAGCCGCTCCAGCCGACGCTGGTGAGCCGGTTCACCGAGAGCTTCCCCGGTGACCTCGTCAACCTGTACGGCGCCACCGAGGTCTCGGTGGACACGACGTACTGGCGGGCCTCGCGCACGGACCCGGCCGGACCGGTCTTCGCGGGCCGTCCCATGGTCAACCAGACCGTGTACGTCCTGGACCCGGACCGCCGTCCCGTGCCTGCGGGTGTGCTGGGCGAGGTGTACCTCGGTGGCGACAGCGTCGGGCGCGGTTACCACCAGCGGCCCGACCTCACTGCCGAGCGTTTCGTCGCCGACCCGTTCCGCGGCGGCCGGATGTACCGCACGGGCGATCTCGGCCGGTTCACCGCGGACGGAGAACTGGACCTGCTGGGACGGATCGACCGTCAGGTGAAACTGCGCGGCGTCCGGGTCGAACTCGGCGAGATCGAGGCGACGCTGCTCACCCACGGCGCGGTCGGGGCCTGCGCGGTGGTGGTCCGGGAGGACACTCCCGGCGACAAGCGGCTGGTCGCCTACTGCGTGCCCGCGCCCGACGCCACGGTGGACGTCGGCGCGCTGCGCGAGTGGGCCGCCGAACGCCTGCCTCGCGCCATGATGCCGTCCGCGTTCGCGATCCTGCCGGAACTGCCGCTCAACCGGAACGGCAAGGTCGACCACGCGGCACTGCCGGCCCCCGGGAACGACGGCGACAGCACGGCCGGATACACCGCGCCACGGGACGAGATCGAGGCGGAGATCGCCGGGATCATGGCCGCCGTGCTCGGCGTCGAACGCGTAGGGGTCCACGAGAGGTTCTTCGACGTCGGCGGGCACTCCCTGCTCGCCCTCCAACTCGTCAATCAGGTCGAGTCGGTGACCGGAGTACGCATCGGCCTGCGACGCCTTTTTCAGTCGTCGACCGTCATCGGCATCAAGCAACAGCTCATCGAATTGTTCGACGTGCAGGAACAGCTTTCCTGAAACAGCGGCCCATTGCCCACGCGAGAAGACGAAGAGGACGGAACATCATGGGCGAGAACTCGGTGGAGGCACGGCTGCTGTCCCGCATGCGGCGGCGTGCGGAAGCGGCCCGGATCGTACGGGCTGACCAGGAGGCCGGACCGCTGCCGCTGTCGTTCGCGCAGCAGCGGCTGTGGTTCCTGGACCGGCTGACGCCGGACAGCGCGGAATACCTGGTGCCGACAGTGCTGCGGGTGCGCGGCGCGCTGGACGTCCCCGCGCTCGGCGCAGCACTGTCAGGTCTGGTGGCCCGGCACGAGGTGCTGCGGACGGCGTTCCCGGCGGACGACAACGGCACACCGCGGCAGGTGATCAGCGCACCCTGGCCGGTGGAGGTCACGGTCCACGACCTGCGGGCCGAGGCGGACGCGGAGACCCGCGCGGGCGAGGTGCTGCGCACCGAGGCGACGCGGCCGTTCGACCTGGAGGCCGGGCGGCTCCTGCGGGCCGACGTGGTGCGGCTCGCGGACGACGACCACTTCCTGCTGCTGACGGTGCATCACATCGCTTCGGACGGCTGGTCCTCCGGGATTCTGGCCCGCGAACTGCGCGAACTGTACGCGGCCGCCGTTGCCGGACGCGAGGCTTCGCTGCCCGAACTCCTCATCCAGTACGCGGACTTCGCCGCCTGGCAGCGGGAGCAACTCAGCGGGGATTTCCTGGAGAGGCAGTTGGCGTACTGGCGCGAGCGCCTCGCCCACGTGACGCCGCTCGAGCTTCCCACCGACCACCAGCGTCCGGCGCAGCCGAGCGGCGGCGGTGACGTGGTCACTTTCTCGGTGCCGTCGGAGGTGACGGAGGCGCTGCGGGCGACGGCGAGCGGGCAGGGCGCGAGCCTGTTCATGGCGTTGCTGTCCCTGTTTCAGATCGTTCTGGCCCGCTACTGCCGCCAGGACGACATCGCGGTCGGCACCCCGGTCGCCGGCCGTAACCGTGCCGAGACGGAGGATCTGATCGGTTTCTTCGTCAACACCCTCGTCCTGCGCACCGACCTGTCCGGTGACCCGGCGTTCACCGAACTCCTCGACCGGGTCAAGGACACCGCGCTCGGTGCCTACGACCACCAGGACCTCCCCTTCGAACGCCTCGTGGAGGAACTCGCCCCCGACCGGGACCTGTCCCGCAACCCGCTGTTCCAGACCCTTTTCGTCTTCCAGGCGCCCGGCAGCGCGGAGGCCCAGGCATGGGAGCTGGCGGGCACACGGATCGAGCCGGTCGAGATCGAGCGGGGTGTCGCCAAGTTCGACCTGACGCTCACGGCGGTCGAGTCGGCGGAGGGACTGCGCGCGGTCCTGGAGTACCGGACGGATCTGTTCGAGCGGGCGTCGATCGAGCGGTTGGCCGGCCATTTCACGACTCTGGCGGCGTCGGTGGCGGCCGCACCGGGTGCGCGTCTGTCGGAGCTGAATATGCTCACGGTGGGGGAGCGGCGGGAGGTGCTGGTCGAGTGGAATGGTGTCACCGGTCCGTATCCGGACGCCGTGACCATTCATCGGCTCGTCGAGGAGCGTGTCGCGGCCAGTCCTGATGCGGTTGCTGTCACGGATGGGGGGCGTCGTTGGACCTATGGTGACATCAACGCCCGTGCGAACCGGCTCGCCCACCACCTCCGCGGCACCGGTGTCACCGCAGACACCCTGATTGCTGTCTGTCTCGACCGTTCGCCCGATCTCATTGCCACGCTGCTGGGCATCCTGAAGGCCGGTGCCGCGTTTGTTCCTCTCGATCCGGACTATCCGACCGACCGGATCACCTACATGGTCGAGGACACCGGCACGCCGTTGATCATCACCAGTTCCGGTCTGGCCGACCGGCTGCCCGGCGGGATCGAGCGCATCCTGGTCGACACTCAGTGGCCGGCCGGTCCGGACACCGATCCCGAACCGCTGGCCTCTCCGGACGATCTGGCCTATGTGATCTATACCTCGGGTTCGACGGGCAAGCCGAAGGGTGTCGCTCTCGAGCACCGGGGTGTCGTGAATTATCTGCACTGGTGTGATCAGAACTATCCCGCGCACATCCCGGGCGGGATCGGTTCGGTCCTGTATTCGTCGGTGACGTTCGATCTGACGATCACGGCGCTGTTCCTGCCTCTCATCCAGGGCCAGCAGCTCGTCATTCCCGTCACCGCACCGGACCAGACGGCGTTCGACGCGGCGATCGACCTGATCTGCACCGATACCCCGATCAGTTTCCTCAAGGCCACTCCTTCCCATCTGGAGGTCCTTGCCGCGCATCTGGAGACCCGTAGCGCGCGTCATCACATCACCACCATCGTGGCCGGCGGCGAGAATCTCACCCCGCAGTTGGTCGCCCGGCTCCTGAGCACCAGCAGCACGCAAACGACGTTCAGCAACGAGTACGGCGCGACCGAGGGCTCGGTGGCGAACGTGATGAGCCTGACGACCGCACCTGATCCGCACGGGGGCACCACCACGCTGGGCCGGCCGATCACGAACACCACCGCCTACGTCGTCGATCACCACAACCAGCCCGCCCCCGTCGGCATCCCCGGCCACGCCCTGCTGGGCGGTATCTGTCTGGCCCGGCACTACCACAACCGGTCCGACCTCACCCGCCAGCGCTTCACCCCCAACCCTTTCACCCCGCCCCGTCCCGATCCGCGCACCTATCACACCGGGGACCTGGTCAAATGGCGGCCCGACGGCACCCTCGAGTTCATCGGCCGGATCGACAACCAGATCAAGCTGCGCGGCTACCGCATCGAACTCGGCGAGATCGAAGCCGCCCTCAACACCCACCCCCACATCCACACCACCGCCGTCACCACCCGCGAAGACACCCCCGGGGACAAGCGTCTGGTCGCCTACGTCGTGCCCGCCCCGGGACACAGTCCCGACGCGTCCGAACTCCGCACGCACCTGCAGCGGCAACTGCCGGACTACATGGTCCCCAGCACCTACGTCCCCCTCGACCAACTGCCCCTGACACCCAACGGAAAGGTCGACACCAAGGCGCTCCCCGCGCCCGGCCACCACCGCCCCGAACTCGCCACCACCTACACCGCACCCCGGAACTCGACGGAGGAGACCATCGCCGGCGTGTGGTCCGACGTCCTCGGCGTCGACACCATCGGCATCCACGACAACTTCTTCGAACTGGGCGGGCATTCACTGCTCGCGACACAGGTGACGTCGCGTCTGCGGCAGCGGCTCGGGTTGGACGTCCCGGTGCGTGCCCTCTTCACCTCACCCACCCCGGCCACACTGGCCGGGGTCGTGCGAGAGCTGGGGACGGCCGACGAGGCGCCGCTGGTACCGCTCGACCGCGGCAGCGGTCCACTGCCCCTGTCGTTCGCGCAGCAGCGGCTTTGGTTCCTGGACCAGTTGACGCCGGGCAGCGCCGAATACCTCGTGCCGTTCGGCCTGCGGGTGCGCGGCACGCTCGACGCCTGTGCACTGGGTGCGGCGTTCACCGGTCTGGTGACCCGGCACGAGGTGCTGCGGACCCGGTTCGTCACGGACGACTCAGGCCGTCCCGCGCAGATCGTGGACGCACCGTGGTCGGTCACTCCGGTGGTGCACGACGTCCGGACCGTCCCGACGGCCGACCGGGAGCGGGCCGCACTGGAGATCACGGCGGCCGAGGCGCGGCGACCGTTCGAGCTGGACGGCGGGCGGCTTCTGCGGGTTGACGTGGTGCGCGTCGCTGACGACGACCAGTACGTGCTGATCACGCTGCACCACATCGTCTCGGACGGCTGGTCCTCCGGGATTCTGGTCCGCGAACTGCGCGAGCTGTACATGGCTGCCGTCGCCGGACGCGAGGCGTCGCTGCCCGAACTGCCCGTGCAGTACGCGGACTTCGCCGCCTGGCAGCGGGAGCAACTCAGCGGGGATTTCCTGGAGAGGCAGTTGGCGTACTGGCGCGAGCGTCTCGCAGGGGTACCGGCCCTGGAGCTGCCGACCGACCACGGTCGGTCCGCCGAACGGGAGGGCGCCGAGGGCGACACCGTGTACTTCTCGGTGCCGTCGGAGGTGACGGAGGCGCTGCGGGCGACGGCGAGCGGGCAGGGCGCGAGCCTGTTCATGGCGTTGCTGTCCCTGTTTCAGATCGTTCTGGCCCGCTACTGCCGCCAGGACGACATCGCGGTCGGCACCCCGATCGCCGGCCGCAACCGCGCCGAGACGGAGGGCCTGATCGGTTTCTTCGTCAACACCCTCGTCCTGCGCACCGACCTGTCCGGTGACCCGGCGTTCACCGAACTCCTCGACCGGGTCAAGGACACCGCGCTCGGTGCCTACGACCACCAGGACCTCCCCTTCGAACGCCTTGTCGACGAGCTGGCCCCCGACCGGGACCTGTCCCGCAACCCGCTGTTCCAGACCCTTTTCGTCTTCCAGAACACCCCGGACGGGGAGTCGTGGAGCCTGCCCGGTCTGACGGTCGAGCAGGTCGGTGTGGGCGGTCAGGATGCCAAGTTCGACCTCCAGCTGACCGCGGCGGAGGAGGACGGTGAGCTGCTGGCGGTCCTGGAGTACCGGACGGATCTGTTCGAGCGGGCGTCGATCGAGCGGTTGGCCGGCCATTTCACGACTCTGGCGGCGTCGGTGGCGGCCGCACCGGGTGCGCGTCTGTCGGAGCTGAATATGCTCACGGTGGGGGAGCGGCGGGAGGTGCTGGTCGAGTGGAATGGTGTCACCGGTCCGTATCCGGACGCCGTGACCATTCATCGGCTCGTCGAGGAGCGTGTCGCGGCCAGTCCTGATGCGGTTGCTGTCACGGATGGGGGGCGTCGTTGGACCTATGGTGACATCAACGCCCGTGCGAACCGGCTCGCCCACCACCTCCGCGGCACCGGTGTCACCGCAGACACCCTGATTGCTGTCTGTCTCGACCGTTCGCCCGATCTCATTGCCACGCTGCTGGGCATCCTGAAGGCCGGTGCCGCGTTTGTTCCTCTCGATCCGGACTATCCGACCGACCGGATCACCTACATGGTCGAGGACACCGGCACGCCGTTGATCATCACCAGTTCCGGTCTGGCCGACCGGCTGCCCGGCGGGATCGAGCGCATCCTGGTCGACACTCAGTGGCCGGCCGGTCCGGACACCGATCCCGAACCGCTGGCCTCTCCGGACGATCTGGCCTATGTGATCTATACCTCGGGTTCGACGGGCAAGCCGAAGGGTGTCGCTCTCGAGCACCGGGGTGTCGTGAATTATCTGCACTGGTGTGATCAGAACTATCCCGCGCACATCCCGGGCGGGATCGGTTCGGTCCTGTATTCGTCGGTGACGTTCGATCTGACGATCACGGCGCTGTTCCTGCCTCTCATCCAGGGCCAGCAGCTCGTCATTCCCGTCACCGCACCGGACCAGACGGCGTTCGACGCGGCGATCGACCTGATCTGCACCGATACCCCGATCAGTTTCCTCAAGGCCACTCCTTCCCATCTGGAGGTCCTTGCCGCGCATCTGGAGACCCGTAGCGCGCGTCATCACATCACCACCATCGTGGCCGGCGGCGAGAATCTCACCCCGCAGTTGGTCGCCCGGCTCCTGAGCACCAGCAGCACGCAAACGACGTTCAGCAACGAGTACGGCGCGACCGAGGGCTCGGTGGCGAACGTGATGAGCCTGACGACCGCACCTGATCCGCACGGGGGCACCACCACGCTGGGCCGGCCGATCACGAACACCACCGCCTACGTCGTCGATCACCACAACCAGCCCGCCCCCGTCGGCATCCCCGGCCACGCCCTGCTGGGCGGTATCTGTCTGGCCCGGCACTACCACAACCGGTCCGACCTCACCCGCCAGCGCTTCACCCCCAACCCTTTCACCCCGCCCCGTCCCGATCCGCGCACCTATCACACCGGGGACCTGGTCAAATGGCGGCCCGACGGCACCCTCGAGTTCATCGGCCGGATCGACAACCAGATCAAGCTGCGCGGCTACCGCATCGAACTCGGCGAGATCGAAGCCGCCCTCAACACCCACCCCCACATCCACACCACCACCGTCACCACCCGCGAAGACACCCCCGGCAACAAACAGCTCATCGCCTACATCGTCGCCACTCCCGGCAACACCCCCACCACACACCAACTCCGCACGCACCTGCAGCGGCAACTGCCGGACTATATGGTCCCCAGCACCTACGTCCCCCTCGACCAACTGCCCCTGACACCCAACGGAAAGGTCGACACCAAGGCGCTCCCCGCGCCCGGCCACCACCGCCCCGAACTCGCCACCACCTACACCGCACCCCGGACGGACACCGAGCGCACCCTTGCCGCGATCTGGTCGGAGATCCTCGGTATCGACACCGTCGGCATCCACGACAACTTCTTCGAACTGGGCGGGGATTCGATCGTCAGCATTCAGATGATCGCCCGGGCCAAGAAGTTCGGTGTGCACCTCACTCCGCGGCTGATCTTCAAGAACCAGACGATCGCCGAGATCGCGGTCCACGCCGCTGCGACCACGCCGGTCGACGCAGAGCAGGGCCGCGTGGCGGGCGAGGTCCCGCTGACACCGATCCAGCACTGGTTCTTCGAGAAGGACCTGCCGACGTTCGACCACTTCAACCAGGCCGAGCTTCTCGTCACCGACGGGCTCGCCCCCGACGTGCTGCGGCTCGCGCTGGCCGACCTGATCGAGCACCACGACGCGTTGCGCCTGCGCTGCGTGGACGGGCCCGACGGCCGGCGGCAGTACCTGGACGAGACCGTGGACACCGACATCCTCGACGTGCACGACCTGTCCGGATTCTCGGACGAGTCCCTGGCGTCGGTGGCGCTGGACATCGCGGAGGAGACGCAGCAGAGCCTCGGCCTGGCCAAGGGCCCGTTGTTGCGGGCCGCCCTGCTGGAGTTGGGACCGACGCGCGGCCAGCGGTTGCTCACCGTCGTACACCACCTGGCAGTCGACGGTGTGTCCTGGCGGATCCTCCTGGAGGACCTGGGCAGTTGCTACGAGCGGCGGGCTGCCGATCTCGCGCCCCTGCTGCCGGCGAAGACGACGTCGTTCCGGTCGTGGGCCCAGCGACTGAACGGCTTCGCCGACTCCGCTCAGGCGCGGGCCGAGTACGCCTACTGGGCCGAGCCCAAGCCGGCCGGTCGGGTGCCGCGTGACCGGGACGGTCGCAACGACCTGGCATCCGCCGCCAGCGTCGTGGCGGCGCTCAGCCCCGAGGAGACGCGTGCCTTGTTGCGGGACGTGCCACGGGTCTTCAGCACCCAGATCAACGACGCGTTGCTCACCGCACTGGCGCACGCCCTGCGAGACTGGACGAGGGACGACGAGATCCTGATCGGTCTGGAGGGACACGGCCGTGAGGATCTGTTCCCGGACGTGGACCTGTCGCGAACGGTCGGATGGTTCACGTCCGTCTTCCCCGTCGCGCTGCGGCTGGCGCCGGGAGCCACCGATCCGGTGGCCTCGCTCGACTCCGTCCGCGAGCAGGTGGCGCGGATCCCCAACAAGGGCGTCGGCTACGGCATCCTGCGTCATCTCGGCGCCCCGGACATGGCCGCCGTACTGCGCCGGCAGCCCACTCCGGAAGTGAACTTCAACTACCTGGGGCAGTTCACCAGGGACCTGCCGGGCATCGGGTGGTACGCCGGTCCTGACGAGCCCAAGGGCCACTCGATCAGCCCGGACGGCATGCGCTGGAACGTGCTGGACGTGACCGCCGCCGTCGAAGGCGACACGTTCGGCCTGTACATCAACTACTCGACCGCGCTGCACGAGCGGCGCACCGTCGAGCGCCTGGCCGACGGTGTCGTCGGCCACCTGCGCGAGCTGATCGCCGGCAGTGCCGACGGAGCCGCCGACGCCCGCCGGGAGTCCCCCGGTGTTCCCCTCACCGATGTCGGTGACGCCGACATGGCCGCGATCCTGAAGAGGTTCTCGATATGAGTGCGCACAACGTGGAAGACGTCTACGGACTTTCGCCCCTGCAGTTCGGCATGCTTTACCACTCGCTGGAGGACACTTCCGACACGCGCCCGTACATGGTGCAGATGACGGAGGAGGTCGAAGGACCCTTCGACGAGACGCTGTTCGGAGCCGCCTGGCAGCAGCTCGTCGACCGGCATTCGATCCTGCGCAGCGCGTTCGTGTGGGAGGGAGTGTCGGAGCCGGTGCAGGTGGTGCAGCGCCAAGCTCCCCTCCCCTTCGAAGTGAGGGATCTGCGCGGCCTGTCCGGTCAGGAGGAGCGGCTGAGCACCTTCCTGGCGGAGGACTGGGACCGGGGGTTCGACCTCTCACGGGCCCCGCTGGTCCGGGTCACCGTGCTGCGGATGGGGGAGGAGCGCCGGATCGTTGTCTGGTCGTTCCATCACATCCTCCTCGACGGCTGGAGTGTGCAGATCCTCCAGAAGGAGCTGTTCGCCCTCTACCGCGCGCTGTTCGGCGGCACTTCCGCCGAACTGCCGCCGACCGTCCCCTACCGCCGCTACATCGAGTGGCTCAACTCCCGGCAGGACGACGGCTCCGCGGCGTTCTGGACCGACTACCTGGCGGGCATCACGGAGCCCACCGCCCTGCACATCGACCGGGACACCGGTGACACGGGAGTCGGCGAGTTCGAGGTGTGCGCCTCCGCAGAGCTGTTCGCGCGGGCCCGGGACTACGCCAAGTCCCAGCGCGTCACGATGAACACACTGGTGCAGGGCCTGTGGTCGGTCCTGCTCTCACGGTACAGCCGCCAGGACGAGGTGCTGTTCGGCTCCACCATCTCGGGCCGGTCGATCGATCTGCCCGGCGTCGAGTCGATGATGGGCCTGTTCATCAACACGCTGCCGGTGCGCGGCCGGCTCACGGGCGACCTGGTCGTCTCCGAGTGGCTGAGGGATCTCCAGGACGAACAACTGGAGATGCGGCAGTGGGAGTACTGTCACCTCGTCGACGTGCAGAAGCACAGCAGGATCCCGCGCGGCGAGCCACTGTTCCGGTCGATCCTCGTCTTCGAGAACTACCCGGTGGTGCAGAAGCCGTCTGACTTCCCCGAGGGACTGACCCGGCGCCTGGTCAACTGTGTGGAGCGCACCGGGTACCCGCTGACCCTCGTCGTATCGGCGGGCCGGGCCCTGGAGTTCCGCTTCGTCTACGACCGGAGCAGGTTCGACGCGAAGACGATCGAGCGCATGGCCGGACACCTCGAGAGCCTGCTGACCTCCCTAGTGGACTCGCCCGGCGCACGCATCGGCGATCTCAATATGCTCACGGTGGGGGAGCGGCGGGAGGTGCTGGTCGAGTGGAATGGTGTCACCGGTCCGTATCCGGACGCCGTGACCATTCATCGGCTCGTCGAGGAGCGTGTCGCGGCCAGTCCTGATGCGGTTGCTGTCACGGATGGGGGGCGTCGTTGGACCTATGGTGACATCAACGCCCGTGCGAACCGGCTCGCCCACCACCTCCGCGGCACCGGTGTCACCGCAGACACCCTGATTGCTGTCTGTCTCGACCGTTCGCCCGATCTCATTGCCACGCTGCTGGGCATCCTGAAGGCCGGTGCCGCGTTTGTTCCTCTCGATCCGGACTATCCGACCGACCGGATCACCTACATGGTCGAGGACACCGGCACGCCGTTGATCATCACCAGTTCCGGTCTGGCCGACCGGCTGCCCGGCGGGATCGAGCGCATCCTGGTCGACACTCAGTGGCCGGCCGGTCCGGACACCGATCCCGAACCGCTGGCCTCTCCGGACGATCTGGCCTATGTGATCTATACCTCGGGTTCGACGGGCAAGCCGAAGGGTGTCGCTCTCGAGCACCGGGGTGTCGTGAATTATCTGCACTGGTGTGATCAGAACTATCCCGCGCACATCCCGGGCGGGATCGGTTCGGTCCTGTATTCGTCGGTGACGTTCGATCTGACGATCACGGCGCTGTTCCTGCCTCTCATCCAGGGCCAGCAGCTCGTCATTCCCGTCACCGCACCGGACCAGACGGCGTTCGACGCGGCGATCGACCTGATCTGCACCGATACCCCGATCAGTTTCCTCAAGGCCACTCCTTCCCATCTGGAGGTCCTTGCCGCGCATCTGGAGACCCGTAGCGCGCGTCATCACATCACCACCATCGTGGCCGGCGGCGAGAATCTCACCCCGCAGTTGGTCGCCCGGCTCCTGAGCACCAGCAGCACGCAAACGACGTTCAGCAACGAGTACGGCGCGACCGAGGGCTCGGTGGCGAACGTGATGAGCCTGACGACCGCACCTGATCCGCACGGGGGCACCACCACGCTGGGCCGGCCGATCACGAACACCACCGCCTACGTCGTCGATCACCACAACCAGCCCGCCCCCGTCGGCATCCCCGGCCACGCCCTGCTGGGCGGTATCTGTCTGGCCCGGCACTACCACAACCGGTCCGACCTCACCCGCCAGCGCTTCACCCCCAACCCTTTCACCCCGCCCCGTCCCGATCCGCGCACCTATCACACCGGGGACCTGGTCAAATGGCGGCCCGACGGCACCCTCGAGTTCATCGGCCGGATCGACAACCAGATCAAGCTGCGCGGCTACCGCATCGAACTCGGCGAGATCGAAGCCGCCCTCAACACCCACCCCCACATCCACACCACCGCCGTCACCACCCGCGAAGACACCCCCGGGGACAAGCGTCTGGTCGCCTACGTCGTGCCCGCCCCGGAACACAGTCCCGACGCGTCCGAACTCCGCACGCACCTGCAGCGGCAACTGCCGGACTACATGGTCCCCAGCACCTACGTCCCCCTCGACCAACTGCCCCTGACACCCAACGGAAAGGTCGACACCAAGGCGCTCCCCGCGCCCGGCCACCACCGCCCCGAACTCGCCACCACCTACACCGCACCCCGGAACTCGACGGAGGAGACCATCGCCGGCGTGTGGTCCGACGTCCTCGGCGTCGACACCATCGGCATCCACGACAACTTCTTCGAACTGGGCGGACAGTCGATCAGCTCGGTGCGGGTGGTTTCTCGGCTGCGGGAAGCCGGTCTGGGCGTCTCCCTCCAGCAGTTCGTGCGGCAGCCGACGGTGGCCCAGTTGGCTGCCGCGCTGGACGTCCCGCAAGCGGAGTCGGCCGGGCTGGTGGTGCTCCTGTCGTCCGTGGCGGACCCGGAGCTGCCCGTCCTTTTCTGCGTGCACCCGGGCGGCGGCAGCACCCACCCGTACCGGGCTCTCGCACGATGCCTGACGGGCAGGTGCACCGTGTACGGCGTCCAGGCGCCGGGACTGAACGCGGACGAGGCGCCGCTCGTCGGGATCGAGTCGATCGCGGACCGGTACTGGCGGGAGATCCGCCGTGTGCGGCCCGCGGGCCCGTGCACCATCCTCGGATGGTCGACCGGCGCGGTGATTGCACACGCGATGGGCGTGCAGGCCCCGGAGGAGGTGGCCGGTCTGTACCTGCTGGAGCCGGCGGTGACCGGCGACGACCAGCGGGACCGCTTCCAGCGACACGCCGAGGTGTACCGCCGGGTGAACGAGTTGTGGCGCCGTGGTCAGGACGAGCACGGTGCCGAACGGGCCACGACGGAGCGGGAGCTGCGACGTCTGGCTCCGGAGATGAACCTCGACGAGGATCTGGTCACGCTCGACGAGTGGCTTCCCTTTGCGGTGCTGGAGGCCGAGGTGCGCTCGCTCGCCGCCTACCGGCCCGGCCGCTCGGTGGCCAGGGCGACGCTGTTCGTCAGCGACACGGTGCGCGACGGCAGCGGTGACGAGGTACCGGAGGCCCGGTACCTCGCCCACTGGCGCGGGCTTTACCCGGCAGGTCTGGCCCAGCGGGCGATGCCGGGTCGTCACATGGAGATGGTCAGGGGCGACGAGCAACTGGACGCCGTGGTCTCCGCGTTGCGGGAGGCGGTGCCGGCCGGCGGCGCCGACCGGGAACGGGAGCTGCTGCAGGTCTGACCGCGGATCGTCGCCGGAGTACGGGAGCCGGCAGAGCCGACGAGGGGCCCACCACGGAAACGTGGTGGGCCCCTCGTCATGATCGGCTCGCCGTCGTCCGTGAGCGGCGGTGGCCGTGGCCTGGGGAGAGCGCCGCCCTGCTCGGTCCCTTCATCACCCGGCCCCACCGGGGCTCCACCCGACCCGCCAGGCCGGACCGCGCGGTGCACCGGGGACGGAGGCCGCTGCGGGGGCTCGGCCCGCGCTGTCGGCCCGGGGCGGCGCGGGGCTTCGGGGCCTCGGGGTCTCCCTGCCCGGCGCTGCCCCGGGCCCCCGCTGCGGGTGACGTCTCCACCCCGGTATTCCCACATTTCCCTCCCTGCCCCTTTCGGCGCACATGCCGACGCCCCGGTCTCGTGGTCCCACCAGGTGTTCGGTGGGAGCGTGAGACCGGGGCGTCGGAGGATGCGGCCAGTGCCGCCCGGCTCACCAGCGCTTCAACTCGGGGAAGAAACCCGGTATCTCGGTGGCGCGACCGGTGCGCAGGGCGGTTCGGTAGATGTGGTAGCCGACGGCCAGGTCGAGGACGCCGAGGCCGAACGGGGAAAAGACGGTGGGGCGGTCGTGGGCCAGGGTCACATCGCCGCGCAGCACGTCGGCCAGCGTGCCGTCGATGAAGTCGCGCGTGCCGTACTCCATCTCCGTCAGATGGGGCGAGGTCTGCGCGGTGAGGCAGTGGTCGATGTCGTCCAGGACGTTGTGGCACTTGATCATGACGGTGGGGTGGATGTCGCGCAGGGACAGGTTCAGGATGAGCTGGCCCGGCACGAGGGTCTGCCGGTCCGTCAGCCAGGGCGCCGGCGCGGTGGTGGCGAGGATGACCAGGTCGGCGGTGGCCAGGGCCGCGTCGATCTGTGCCACGGTGCGGGTCTGCCAGCCGTGGGTGCCGGCGGCGTAGGCGGCGAAGGTCTCGGCGTACGCGTCGACGTGGTCGTGGACCAGGCATTCGCGGACGTTGGTGCCGCGCGCCGCGAGGAAGTCGGAGACGGTCCGGCCGATGACGCCGGCGCCGACGAAGAGCACCGTCTTCGGGCTGTCGCCGTCGGCGAGGGTCTCCACGGCGAGCGCGGCGGATGCCGCGGTGCGGGCGGCGCTGATGCCGGACGCCTCCAGGCAGGCGAACGGGTAGCCGGTCTCGGCGTCGTTCAGCAGGAGGACGGCGGAGGCGCGCGGCAGGTTCTGGCTCACGTTCTGCGGGTAGCTGGCGATCCACTTGAGGCCGGAGACCGGTGTGTCGCCGCCGAGGTGGGCGGGCAGAGCGATGATCCGGGCGCCGGGATCGTGCGGGAAGCGCAGGAAGTGGCTGTTGGGGTTCACGGTGGCCCCGCGGCTGTGCTGGAGGTAGGTCTCCCGCACGAGGTCCAGGACGTCCGACGGCGCGGAGTCGATGACATCCTGGGTAACGGAGCCGTCGATCACGTGGAAGGTTGACATCGGTGGTTGCCTTTCGCGGGCGGGATCAGGTGGGGACGCCGAAGTTCCGCTCGACCCAGTCGTTGTTGTAGACCGTGCCGAGGTAGCGCTCGCCGAGGTCGGGAGAGATCGCGGCGATGCGGGAGCCGGCTGGGATGGTGTCGGCGCGGCGGCGGACGGCGGCCAGGACCGAGCCGGTGGAGCCGCCGGTGAGCAGGCCGTGGGTGCGGGCGAGCAGCCGGCACTCGCGTATGGCGTCCTCCTCGGCTACCAGTACCACGTCGTCGGCGAGGCCGGGTTCGAACAGTTCGGGGATGCGGCTGGCGCCCAGCCCGGGGATGCGTCGCGGGCCGGGTGCGGCGCCGAAGACGACGGAGCCGAGGGCGTCGACGGCGACGATCCGGGTGTGCGGCGAGAACTCGCGCAGGTATTGCGCGCAGCCGACGAACGTGCCGGTGGAGCCGACGCCGATGAACAGGTAGTCGAGATGCTGGACCGTCTTGAGCAGGGTGCGCGCGGTCTGTTCGTAATGGGCGCGCGGGTTGGCCGGGTTGGCGTACTGGTTGAGCCAGACCACGGTCGGGTCCGCTTCGATGTGGCGCCGGATGTGGGCGATGCGGGACTGGAGGAAGCCGCCGTTGGCGTCGACGGTGTCGACGACGACCACCTCGGCGCCCAGGGCACGCATGTGATCGATGCTGGTGGCGTTGGTGTTCGGGTCGACGACGCAGGTGAAGCGGTAGCCCTTGGTGGCGCAGATGGAGCTGAGGGCGATACCGAGGTTTCCGGACGAGGACTCGATGACGCGGGCGCCCGGCGTGAGGACGCCGCGGTGCTCGGCGTCCTCGATGAGGCTCAGCGCGGTCTTCAGCTTGACGGAGCCGGCCGGGTTGAGGCCCTCGATCTTCAGGAAGAGGTCCGAGCCGGGCACCATCCGGGGCAGCAGGACGAAGAGGTCGTCGGTGACCAGCTCGTAGGTGTGTTCGTAGATCATGACCGGGGCTCCCAAAGGTCTTCGGGGCCGGTCTCCTCCGCCGCGTAGCGGCCCAGTGCGCTGACAGCCATGCGCAATTCCAGTGCCATGGCGTCCAGCAGGCGTTCGAGGCCGTGCTCGGGGTCCTCGTCGGCGGCGATCAGTGCGGCGCGGCCGAGGCCGACGGCGCGGGCGCCGAGGGCGAGCAGTTTCACGGCGCGGATGCCGTCCCAGACACGTCCGCTGGCGAGGAGGGTGCGGCCGGCGGGGTCGACGCGGCGCAGGCATTCGGAGAGGGGCAGTCCGACGTGGCCGAGGAAGCCGGTCGGGGCCCAGCCGGTGCCGCCCTCGGCACCGTCGACGGCGACGGCGTCGGCGCCGGCGTCCCAGGCGATGGTGGCGGCTTGGCCGATGTCGCGGCCGGGGAAGAGCTTCACCCAGCAGCGGGCGCGTGGGTAGTTGTTGCGCATGAGCTGGATCTGCCGGCGGAAGATCTCGTCGGTGAAGGTGCCCGGGCTCGCGCAGCGCAGGATCGAAGAGGCGCTGGGGCCCAGCCGTTCGACGGCGTACTGTCCGGCGAGGTCGGCCGCGACCGCTTCGCTGATCATGGTGAGGCCGCCGAGGCCGGGCTTGGCACCCTGGCCGACCTTGAGTTCGAAGCCGAGGCGGCCGGTGGCCAGGAGGCCGGTGACGGCGGGGTCGCTGTAGACCTGGTTCCAGACCTCGGAGTCGGCGTCCTCGGTGCTCTGCTGGACGCAGATGCCGCCTACGCCGTCGGGGAGTTCCTCGCAGTACGCCTGGACGCGTTCCAGCAGGCCCTTGCGGTGGTCGTCGCCGCTGGAGCGGAAGCCGTTCATGGGGGCGACGTTCTCGCCGATGACCATGGGGATGCCGAGCCGTCCGGCCTGGCGGCTGAGGGCGAGGCTGATGCCGGTGACGTGGGTGGAGCCGAGAGCCGACAGGTAGACCGGCAGCGGAGCCGTGAAGCCGCCGAGGGCGGTATCGAGGCGGACATCGGAGTAGAGGGGTTCGCGGCCGAGGTCGATGAGCTTGGCCAGGCGGCCCGGCATGAAGACGGGCGGGGCCAGGCGCAGTCCGTCGATCTCGTCGCCGGCGGATTCGGGGGCGGCGCCGAAGACGGCGGTGCCGTAGCTGTTCAGGGGCGGGAAGACGGCGGCGGCGCCGTCGCGGGCCCGGGCGCGGACGGTGTCCTCGGGCAGGCCGGGTGCAGCCAGCTGGGTCACGGCGACACGACCCCCGCGATCTTCGGGAAGGCTGTGGTCCGCCAGACGGAGTCCAGGCCGGTGACCCAGCGGGTCAGGCGCTCCAGGCCGATGCCGAAGCCGGCGCTGCTGGGGATGCCGTGCCGGGCGACGTCGAGGTACCAGGCGTACTTGGAGGGGTTCTCGCCTGTTTCGCGCATCCGGGTGACCAGGGCCGCGTAGTCGTACTCGCGTTCGCTGCCGCTGCACAGTTCGCCGCAGCCCTCGGGGGCGATGAGGTCGAAGTTGAGCAGGGTGCCGGGCTCGGCCGTGCTCTCCTTGTCGTAGAAGCCGCGGGAGCCCTTGGGGTAGCCGACGATGAAGAACGGGGCGTCGGCCTGGCGGGAGATGCGCTCCTCGGCCTCCCACTCGATCTCGGTGCCGGCGGCCTGCGGGTACCCGTCGCGGCGCAGACCGTCGACGACCTCGCCGTGCGGGACGCGGGCGAACGGCCGGGCCACGCGGCGGCGCAGGGCGTCGGGGTCGCGGCCGAGGACGGCGAGGTCGTCGCCGCACCCGTCGACGACGGTGGTCACGGCGTGGCGGACCAGCCGCTCAGCGACGCCCATGGCATCGTCCCGGGTGGCGCCCGCGTACTCGACGTCGATCTGCCGGAACTCGGTGAGGTGGCGGTGGGTGCTGCTGGTCTCGACGGGTTCGAGGCGGACGTTGGGCGCGATGAGGAAGATGCGGTCGAAGGCCAGCAGCGATGCCTGCTTGTAGAGGATGGCGCTGGTCATCAGCTTGTAGCGGTGGCCGTAGTAGTCGACGTCGACCTGCTTGGCGCCGCGCGAGCCCGGGTCGGTGACGGGGCCGATGACCGGGTGGGCCATCTCCACGGCGCCGTCGGAGCGCAGGAAGGAACGGGCACCGGCCATGAGTGCCTGCTGGATGCGCAAGGCCGCGTGGGTGCGCGGGTCGCGCAGGTGGTCCAACGGTGAGGGCAACGCGGCGGCCTCGGGCGCCGACGGGAGATCCGTCTGAAGTGTCATGTCTGTCCTGTCCTGTCGTTGCCGGGTCGGGGGCACCAGCCACCGGTGGCGGAGGGGCACCGGGGCGGGGGCCGCTCGGATCAGCTCGCCCTGTCGAGGCGGGCGGCGGGGTCGTCGTAGCGGTTCTTGACGTGGTTGAGCGCTTGCAGCAGTCCGGACGAGGTCAGCCGCCGGGACGGCTGTGCGGCGGTGGGCCGGCCGAGCGGGAGCGACCCGGTGCGGGACCACTCCAGCCGGCCGCGGTCGGAGATGAAGCTGCGGGTGCGCCCCGCGTTGTCGGGGTGCAGGCAGAAGGGGACGTCGAGGTAGCCGTGGGCGAAGGCGCGGATCAGGGCCTGGCCGAGGTCGTCGTGCAGGTTCAGGACGGCCTCGACGAGGGAGCGGGCCTCCGCCTCGATGCCGGTGGACGGCGGCGGAGCGGCCGGCCGCGTGGTGCGGGCGGCAGCGGCGGCGGTCTCCAGCGCGATGACGTTCTCCTCGACGGAGGGGATGCGGGCCGACTCCGCCGGTGTCTTGACGATGAGCCGGGTGGCGCCGGTGCGCACGGCGAGCCGGGCGGCGTCCGCCACGAGCCGCAGCGCACCGTCCCAGGTCTCCGGATAGACGCCCATGTACGCGTAGACGACCACGTGCCAGGAGGTGTCCGGGAGTTGGTCGGCGGCGAGGGCGCGCAGCGCGTGGACGGCCTCCTCGTCCTGTTCGCGGCTGGTCTGCTGGGCGTAGCTGAGGGAGATGCTGCGCAGGCCGTGCTGGCGGAAGAACATGGCTTCCAGGACGGAGAGGGCGACGAGCAGGGAGGGCGGGCAGAGCTGGCCCAGCATGCAGCCGCCGAAGGTCTCCAGGTGCGGTTCGGTGCCGGCCTCGCGCAGTGCGGCGAGCCTGCGGCATGCTTCGGCCCAGGCGCGGACCGAGGTGGCCAGCGGGGTGCGGCCGTAGGGCAGGCAGTAGGAGACAGGGCCGCCCTCGGTGGCGTCGAGTCCGGCGGCGATGAGGGCTTCGACGATCCGGCCGGGCTGTGCGGAGCCGTGCCGTACCTGGACGGGGAAACCGGGGCCGTGGACGCCGTCGAGGAGACCGGTGGTGGTCTCGATGGGCATGCTGACCAGCGGATAGCCGTTGAGGTGGTGGTCCTGGGCGACGGCGCGGGCGGCGGCGGCGTAATCGCCGACGCGGGTGAAGCTGTCCAGGGTGAGGGTGCCGACGGTGGTGGCGTCGGCGGCACGGGTGGCGATCAGGCCGGTGCGCATCCGGGCGGGGTCGGCGAAGCCCATACGGGGCTGCACGACGAGGCTGCCGGTGCGGGCGGCGTCGGCAATGAAGCGGTGGAAGGCGCCGCCGGCGGGGGCGGGTTCAGCGGACGGCATCGGCATGGGGCCTTCCGTGCCGGTGCTCGGGCAGGGTGTCGAGCAGGGCGAGCAGTCCGGGGACGGCGTTCGCGCCGGTCAGGACGGCGTCGAAGCCGGCGTCGATGAGCGAGGCGTGGACGTCCGGGGCGATGGTGCCCGAGGTGTTCAGCTTGCCTCCGACGACGAGCGGCACCCTGGCCAGCGCCGGCACGGCGCGCACCGCGCGGGCCAGGCCCGTGGCCTCCTCGGCGCCGTGTCCGTTGACCGTGCTGACGACGATGAGGCCGGGCGTACGGGCCGTGGCCTCCTCGATCAGGACGCCGACCGGGACGCACGCGCCGAGATTGGTGACCTCCCAGCCCTGTTCCTCGAGCAGCAGTTGCAGGAAGAGCAGGTTCCAGGTGTGTGAGTCCGAGGCGATGGTGGTCAGGACTGCGTGGTGCGGGCTGTCCGGGGGCTGGCGATGCGGGTACACGACCGGCTTTTCCTCTCGACACCGTGATGGGGCCGCGACCGCTGCGATCGGGCCGGGTACCCGTGAAATCGCCCTCCGTGGGGGCGTCCGGGCTGTGCACTAGTGACGCCGTCCATGGTGGCCAGCGGTGATCGCGAGCGGCACTGGGCAGTTGTGACCATCCCGAGGGGCGTCATTTGTGTCCACTGGGGTCGCGCGTCCGCGCGTCCTAGCCTGCTCGTCGCGGACGTTCGGCGCCGGCGGTCGCGGTTTTGTCGGCGGCACGGTCCCCGGCCCGCCCGGAGGCCCCCGCCCTGCCCCTCGCCGCGCGCCGTACGGCGTGCCGCCCGTGAACCGCTTGTACCGCTGACGATGTCCTGACGATGGGGAGTGAACGGTGGCTGATCACCAGCTGGGGGAGTGGCGGCATGCACTGGCGGGCCTCGAGCCGCTGGAACTGCCGTCGGACCGCCGGCCGTCGGACGACGGACCGGGCCTTGCGGACCGGGTTCCGTTCGACGTGCTCGCCCGCACCGCCGACGCGCTGGCCGCGCTGGCCCGCGACCGGGGCGTGGAGCTGCCCGCGGTCCTGCTGACGGTGTTCCACACGCTGCTGGCGCGGCACGCCGGCCGGGGCGACGTCCCGGTGGCGGTGCCGGCGGACGGCACGCGGGACACGGATGCGGCGACCGTGGTGCGGGGCGCGGCCGGCGACCCCGCGTTCACCGAGGCCCTGGCGCATGTCGCGCGGGGCATGGCGGACGCCGTCGGCCGTGGTCCGGTGCCGCTCGCGGTGCTGGCGGACGCGGCCGGCGGTGCGGTGGCGTGGTTCGCGTGGCGCACAGCCGGCCGGGAGGCCGCCGCGTTCCCGCCGGACGCGCACGTCACGCTGGAAGTCGTCGCGGACGGCGGGGGGCTGAGCGGTGTCCTCGGCTACCGGACCGATCTGTTCGAACGGGCTACGGCGGAGCGGATGGCGGGGCACCTCGCGACGCTCGCGTGTTCCGCCGCCGACGCGCCCGGGGAGCCGCTCAGCGCATTGGAGATGCTGACGGAGCCGGAGCGGCACCGGATCCTGACCGAGTGGAACGGGCCGCGGTCCGCGTTCCCGGACACCGCGACCGTGCACCGGCTGGTGGGGGAGCGGGCCGCGCTCCAGCCCGACGCGGTGGCCCTGGAACACGGCGGGCAGCGGCTGACCTACCGGGAGCTGGACGAGCGGGCCGAGGGGCTGGCGCGGTACCTGGCGGAGCAGGGCGTCGGCCCCGGCGCGCTGGTCGCGGTGTGCCTGGACCACGGCCCGGACCTGGTGTGCGCGCTGCTCGGCGTGCTCAAGTCGGGTGCCGCCTACGTGCCGTTGGACCCGGCCTACCCGGCCGAGCGGTTGCGGTACATGGTCGAGGACAGTGCCGCGCCGGTGGTGGTGACGCAGTCCGCGCACGCGGGCCTGTTCGCGCCGGGCACCGCGCTGCTGCTGGCCGACCGGGAGTGGCCGGCCGGCACCGGCACCGTCCCGGTCGCCGCTGCGGGCCCGGACGACGTGGCGTACGTCATCTACACCTCGGGTTCGACGGGCCGCCCCAAGGGCGTGCGGGTCGGGCACCGGGGTGTCGTCAATTACCTGCACTGGTGCGACCGGAACTATCCCCCGGCGCCCGGTGCGCGGATCGGTTCGCTGCTGTGCTCGTCGGCGGCTTTCGACCTGACGGTGACCGCGCTGTTCCTGCCGCTGGTGCAGGGGCTGTGCCTGGTGGTGCCGCAGCCGGAGCCGGGACGCGGCGTGTTCGACGCGGCCGTGGACATCGTCGCGACCGGTGTCCCGATCAGCTTTCTGAAGGCAACGCCCTCGCACCTGGAGCTGCTGACCGCTCGGCTGGAGCAGGACGGCGTCCGGCACGGCATTGCCACGGTGGTCGCAGGTGGCGAGGACCTGACACCGGCGCTGGCGCACCGGGCGCTGGCCCTGGGCACCGGGGACACCGCGATCGTCAACGAGTACGGGCCGACCGAGGCGACCGTCGGCAACGTGGTCAGCCGGACGGTGTCGGTGGACCCGGCGGCGGACCACGTGCCGATGGGCCGGGCGATCGACAACACCGAGGTGTACGTGGTCGGGGCGCACGGCGAGGTCCAGCCGGTCGGAGTGCCCGGTGAGCTGCTGATCGGCGGTGTCAACGTGGCCCTCGGCTATCTGGGCCGACACGATCTGACAGCACGGCGGTTTGTGCCGCACCCGTTCTCGGCCGATCCCGAGGCGCGCGTGTACCGCACCGGCGACCTGGTGAAGTGGCTGCCGGACGGGCGCCTGGTCTACCTGGGCCGTATGGACGACCAGGTCAAGCTGCGTGGGCACCGGGTGGAACTCGGAGAGATCGAGAACGCCCTGCTGTCCCGGCCGGCCGTCGCGGCGGCCACGGTCGTGGTCCGCGAGGACGTCCCGGGCGACAAGCGGCTGGTGGCGTACCTGGTGCCGACCGGCGGCACGGCCGTGGCCGTGGCCGGGCTGCGCGCGGCGCTGGCGCGGGAGCTGCCCGAGCACATGCTGCCCGCCCGGTACGTCGTGCTGGAGCGACTGCCGCTCACCCCGAACGGCAAGGTGGACCGGCGGGCGCTGCCCGCGCCCGAGGGCCACCGCCCGGACGTCTCCGCCGCGTTCGCCGCGCCGCGTACACCCACCCAGCGGGCGGTCGTCGGCATCTGGGCCGAGCTGCTGGGCGTCGATGAGGTCGGCGCGGACGACGATTTCTTCGAACTGGGCGGTCACTCCCTGCTGGCCGTCCGGATCGCCTCCCGGCTGCGTCGGGACCTCGGGGTGGACGTGCCATACCGGACGCTGTTCGACGCGCCGACGCCGGCGCTGCTGGCGACGGCCGTGGACGCGCTGGATCCGGGGACCTGCGCCGCGATCCCGCGGGCGGACCGGTCGGCGGGGGCCCTGCCGCTGTCCTTCGCGCAGCAACGCCTTTGGTTCCTGGACCAGTTGGCGCCGGGCCGGGCCGAGTATGCGATCCCGGTGGGGCTGCGGGTCGAGGGGGACTTCGCGCCGGACGCGTTCGGTGCCGCGCTGACAGCCCTGGCCGCCTCGCACGAGATCCTGCGGACCCGGTTCGTCGCGGACGCCACGGGACGTCCGTTCCAGGTCGTCGACGCCGTGCGGGAGGTGGCGGTGGACGTCCACGACGCCCGCCAACTCGGTGCCGGCGCCGCGCGCGAGATGCTGCGCGAGGCAGCGGGACGGCCGTTCGACCTGGCCGCCGGGCCGCTGCTGCGTGCGGTGGCGGTGCGGGTGGCCGACACGGAGTGGCTGCTGCTGCTCACGGTGCACCACATCGTCTCCGACGGCTGGTCGGAGGGCATTCTGGCTCGAGAGCTGGGCGAGCTGTACGGCGCGGCGGTGGCCGGCCGGCCGTGCACCCTGGCCCCCCTCGGCCTCCAGTACGCGGACTTTGCGAGCTGGCAGCGCGAGGTGCTGGACGGTCCGGCTCTGGCGGGACAGTCGGCGTATTGGCGGGAGCGGCTCGCCGGAGTACGGCCGCTGGAACTGCCGACCGATCACCGGCGGCCGGCCGAGCGGTCGGGCCGGGGCGGCACGGTGTCCTTCTCGGTGCCCGCCGACGTGGCCGGCGCGGCCCGGCGGCTGGCGGCGGGGCAGGGGGCGAGCCTGTTCATGTCGCTGCTGGCGGTGTTCCAGCTGCTGATGGCGAAGTACAGCGGTCAGGACGACATCGCGGTCGGCAGCCCGGCCGCAGGTCGCAACCGTGCCGAGACGGAGGATCTGATCGGTTTCTTCGTCAACACCCTCGTCCTGCGCACCGACCTGTCCGGCGACCCGGCGTTCACCGAACTCCTCGACCGGGTCAAGGACACCGCGCTCGGTGCCTACGACCACCAGGACCTCCCCTTCGAACGCCTCGTCGAGGAACTCGCCCCCGACCGCGACCTGTCCCGCAACCCGCTGTTCCAGACGATGTTCGTCCTCCAGAACACCCCTGACGGCCACGCCTGGCAGCTGCCCGGAGCGGTGGTGGAGCCGTTCGCCGTCCGCGAGGAGGAGGCCAAGTTCGACCTGACCCTGATTCTCACCGAGCGGCCCGACGGCTCGCTCGACGGCGATCTGGTGTTCGCCCTCGACCTGTTCGCACCGGACACGGCGGAGCGGCTGGCGGGGCACTTCACCACGCTGCTGTGCGCGGCGGTCGCCGGCCCGGAGCGCCCACTGTCCGAGCTGGAGGTGCTGACCGGTGCCGAGCGGCGCCGGGTGCTGGCCGAGTGGAGCGGGACGGCGTCCGCCGCGGACACCGGGGCCGAAGCCGGGGCCGGGGCGACGGTGCACCGGCTCGTCGAGGAGTGCGCCGCCCTGCGGCCGGACACGACGGCGGTGCTCTCGACCGACGGAGAACTGACCTATCGGGAGCTGAACGCGAGGGCCAACCGGCTCGCCCGGCACCTGCGTTTTTGCGGAGCCGGTCCCGGGGCCGCGGTCGCCGTGTGCCTGGAGCGCGGCCCCGAGCAGATCACCGCACTGCTCGCGGTACTCAAGTCCGGCGCCGCCTACCTGCCGCTGGATCCGGAGCACCCCACCGACCGGCTCGCCTACATGGTCGCGGACGCGCGGGCCGCGCTCGTGGTCACCGACAGCGCCCGGGCCGCACGGCTGCCTGACGAGCCCGGCCGGTTCCTCACCGACCGGGACTGGCCGTCCCTCGCGGACCTGCCGGCCCACGACCCGGAACCCGCAGCGTCCTCCGGCGACCTGGCGTACGTGATCTACACCAGCGGATCCACCGGCCGGCCCAAGGGCGTCGAGATCGAGCACCGCAGCCTGGTCGGCCTGGTCCGCTGGACGGCCGACACCTTCGGCGCGGCCCCGGGACGGCGTGTCGCGCTGCTGGCCGGGGTCGGGTTCGACGCGGCGGCGTGGGAGTTGTGGCCCGCGCTGGCGACTGGTGCCACCGTGTGCGTACCCGACGACACGGTGCGGCTGACGCCGGCGCTGCTCCAGCGCTGGCTGAGCGAGCGGCGGGTCACGGGCACCTTCGTCTCGACGCCGATGCTGGAGTCGCTGGCGGCCCTCGACTGGTCGGAGCCGACCTCCCTGGAGTACGTGCTGACCGGTGGTGACGCGCTGCGCCTGCCGGCCGGGCTGCGCCTGCCCTTCCGCGTCGTCAACAACTACGGGCCGACCGAGTCGACGGTGGTGACGACCTCGGCCGAGGTCGTCACCGGCACGGCCGTGCCGCCGATCGGCCGCCCGGTGCGCGGCACCTTCGTGTACGTGGTGGACCGGTACGGCAGGCCGGTGCCGACCGGGGTGCCGGGCGAACTCCTCGTCGGTGGCGCTGGGCTGGCGCGCGGATACCGGGGGCAGCCGGGCCAAACGGCGGAGCGGTTCGTGACCGCCGACGTCGACGGCACACCGCGCCGGGTCTACCGCACCGGGGACCGGGTGCGCTGGCTGGCCGACGGGCAACTGGAGTTCCTGGGGCGGCTGGACGACCAGGTGAAGCTGCGCGGGCACCGCATCGAGCCCGGTGAGATCGAGGCGGTGCTGCTGGTCGGCCCCGACGTCGCCGCAGCCACCGTCGTCGTCCGCGAGGACGCCCCCGGCGACAAGCGGCTGGTCGCGTATGTCGTCCCGGCAGCGGGCGCTACGGTGCGCGGCGAGGTCCTGCGCGGGCGGCTGCGCCGTGAACTGCCCGACTTCATGGTGCCGTCCGCGTTCGTGGCGCTGGAGCGGCTGCCACTGACCCCGAACGGCAAGGTGGACCGGCGGGAGCTGCCCGCGCCCGAACCCCGCGCATCCGGGGCCGGCGGTCCGGCCCCTCGTACTCCGGTCGAGCGCGCGATCGCGGCGGCCTGGTCCCAGGTGTTGGGCACCGAGGTCACCGGTGTGGACGACAACTTCTTCGAGCTCGGCGGCCACTCCCTGCTCGCCACCCAGGTGACGTCACGGCTGCGGGACGCGCTGGGCGTGGAGGTGCCGGTGCGGGAGCTGTTCGCGGCACCCACCGTCGTCGGGCTGGCCGCGGCCGTGGCGGAGCTCGCTGCCGACGGGACGGCCGGTGCGGAGCGAATCGTGTCGGCCGACCGGACCGGCGGGCCGCTGCCGCTGAGCTTCGCCCAGCAGCGGCTGTGGTTCCTCGACCAACTGGAGCCCGGACGCGCCGAGTACGCCGTGCCCTTCGCACTGCGCGTCAGCGGTGCGCTGGACACCGATGCCCTCGACGCGGCGCTGACCCGCATGCTGGCGCGGCACGAGATCCTGCGGACGAGGTTCGTCGCCGACGACGACGGCGAGCCGGCGCAGGTCGTCGATCCGCCGGCGCCGGTGCACACGGCCGTCCACGACCTGCGGCACATCGCCGACACCGAGGAACGGCAGGAGGCGGCACGGCACTTGGCCCGCGCGGAGGCCGCCCGCCCGTTCGACCTGGCGGCGGGACCGCTGCTGCGCGCGCACCTGGTGCGGCTGGCCGACGAGGAGGCGCACCTGCTGCTGACGGTGCACCACATCGCCTGCGACGGCTGGTCGGAGCCGGTCATGGCGCGCGAACTGCGGGAGGGCTACCGGGCGGCGACGACCGGCATCTCGCCCGAGGACACGGAACTGCCTGTGCAGTACGCGGACTTCTCCGTGTGGCAGCGACAGCAGCTCACCGGTGACGTGCTGGAGGGGCAGCTGGCGTACTGGCGGGAGCGGCTCGCCGGGGTGGAACCTCTGGAACTGCCCACCGACCACCGCCGCCCGGAGGGGCGGCCCGGAGGCGGCGACACCGTGACGTTCGAGGTGAGCGCGGCAGTGGCCGCCGGGCTGAGGAAGGCGGCCAGGAACGGCACCGCGAGCCTGTACATGGTGCTGCTGGCTGCCTTCCAGGTGCTGCTGGTCAAGTACGCCCGCCAGGACGACGTGACCGTCGGCAGCCCGGTCGCAGGCCGCAACCGCGCCGAGACGGAGGATCTGATCGGTTTCTTCGTCAACACCCTCGTCCTGCGCACCGACCTGTCCGGCGACCCGGCGTTCACCGAACTCCTCGACCGGGTCAAGGACACCGCGCTCGGTGCCTACGACCACCAGGACCTCCCCTTCGAACGCATCGTGGAGGAACTCGCCCCCGACCGGGACCCGTCCCGCAACCCGCTGTTCCAGACGATGTTCGTGTTCCAGAACACGCCGGACGAGCACGGCTGGAGCCTCCCGGGGCTGGACGTGGAGCCGTTCACGGTCACGCTGCCGGACGCCAAGTTCGACCTCACCCTGATGATGTCCGAGGACGCGGGCGGCGGACTGCGCGGCGCCCTGGAGTACCGGACGGACCTCTTCGAGCGGGACACGGTCGCCCGGCTGGCCGGCCACCTGGGCACACTGCTGGAGACGGTGGCCCGCGAGCCCGCGGCACGGCTGTCCCGGCTGTGCCTGCTCACTGCCGAGGAAGGACGGCGGACGGTGGTCGAGTGGAACGACACCGCGGCCGCCTTCCCGGACACCGCCACGCTGCACGGCCTGTTCGAGGAGCGGGCGGCACAGCAGCCGGACACGGTGGCCGTCGAGGGGCCGCAGGGAACGCTGACCTACGGCGAACTGAACGCGCTTGCCAACCGGATCGCCCACCACCTGCGCACTCGGTACGGAGTGCGGCCGGACATGCCGGTCGCGGTGTGCCTGGAGCGTGGCCCCGATCTGGTGGCGGCCGTGCTGGGCGTCCTGAAGGCGGGGGCGCCGTATGTGCCGCTGGATCCGGACCATCCGGCGGAGCGGCTGGCGTGCATGGTGCGGGACACCGCGACCCCGGTCGTCCTCACCGGCTCCGCGCACACCGGCCGGCTGCCCTCGGACGTACCGTTGCTGCTGCTCGACGAGGACACCGCGACGCTGGCCGACGAGCCGGACACCGATCCCCGACCGGCCGCCGCACCGCACCACCTTGCCTACCTGATCTACACCAGCGGTTCCACCGGCCGCCCCAAGGGCGTCCAGGTCGAGCACCGCAGCCTGGTCAATCTGGTGCACTGGACGGCGCGGGAGTACGGGCTGGAACCCGGGCAGCGGATCGCGCTGCTGGCCGGGATCGGTTTCGACGCGGCGGCGTGGGAGCTGTGGCTCGGCCTGACCCGCGGCGCGACCTGCTGCGTCACCACCGAGACCGTCCGGCTCACCCCGCATCTGCTGCGGGACTGGCTGTGCGAGCAGCGCGTCCACGCCACGTTCCTGTCCACGCCGATGCTCGAGGCCCTGGTGGCGCTGCCGTGGGCGGCGGACAGCCCTCTCGACTACGTGCTGACCGGCGGTGACCGGCTGCGGATGCCGCCGCAGGCACGGCTGCCGTTCCGCGTGGTCAACAACTACGGACCCACCGAGACCACGGTCCTCGCCACCTCGACGGTGGTCGAACCCGGCGACGCGGTCCCGCCGATCGGCCGGCCCATCCCCAACGCCCTGGTGTTCGTGGTGGACCAGCACGGCCGGCCGGTGCCGGTCGGGGTGCCCGGCGAACTTCTCATCGGGGGCGTGCCGGTGGCCCGCGGCTACCGGGGCAGGCCGGAGCTGACCGAGGAGAGGTTCACCGCGTACGAGGCCGAAGGGGTGAGCACCCGGGTCTACCGCACCGGTGACCTGGTGCGGTGGCGGGCGGACGGGCAGCTCGAGTTCCTGCGGCGGATCGACAACCAGGTGAAGATCCGCGGCAACCGCATCGAGCTCGGCGAGGTCGAGTCCACATTGCTGACCCACCCCGGCATCGGCGAGGTCAGTGTGATCGTTCGCGAGGACACGCCCGGCGACAAGCGGCTCGTGGCGTATCTCGTGACCACCGGCGCGGACGCGCCGAGCACCGCGGATCTCCACGCCCACCTGGGGCGGTTCCTGCCCGACTATATGATCCCGGCGGCGTTCGTCACGCTGGAGCGCCTCCCGCTGACCGCCAACGGCAAGGTGGACCGGGCGGCCCTGCCGGTGCCGGACCACCAGCGGCCGGATCTGGGGAGGGAGTACACGGCGCCGCGCAACGCCGTCGAGCGGACTGTCACCGCCGTGTGGCAGGAGCTGCTGGGCATCGACCGCGTCGGCGTGCACGACAACTTCTTCCAACTGGGCGGGCATTCGCTGCTCGCCACGCAGGTGGCCTCCCGGCTGCGGAAGGCGCTGCGGGTCGATGTGCCGGTGCGAGCCGTGTTCGACTCTCCCACCCCGGCGCAACTCGCCCAGGCCATCGCCGACCTGATGATGGCGGCGATCACAGCGCAGTTCGCGCCGGCCAGGTGACCGCACCCGTTGCCACACCACGAAGGGGCCGGACCTCGGCGACGAGGTCCGGCCCCTCACGGCCCGGTCACGCCAGGTGGGACGGTTCAGGCCATGTCCTCGGCGCGGATGCCGCCGCTGGCGAGCGCGAGGGCGCCGAGCTGAAACCGGCTCTGGGCACCGAACCGGTCGGTCAGCTTCTCCGAGAGCCGGCGCACCGTGCGCAGTGAGACGTCCATCCGGCGGGCCGCCGCCGCGTCCGTGAGCCCTTGCGCCCACAGCCGGAGCACGTGCTGCTCCTGGAGGGAGAGGTTGCCGCTGGTACGGGGGCGTGCCTCCGCGAGCGGCAGGGCTTCCTTCCACAGCCGGGCGAACAGGGTCGCGAAGGCTTCCGTGACCGACTCGACGCCGCACGCCATCGCGCCGACCACGCTGCGGCCGCTCGTGACCGGCACGACGGCGTGCCTGCGGTCGGAGACGATCATCCACACCGGCAGCGACGGCAGGGTGCGGACGGCGCCGCCGCACTCCTCGTTCCGGCGCAGGCGCTCCGTCGCCTCGGGGTCGTTGCGGACGCTCTCCAGCACGATGGCGCGAGCGGGCGTTCCGCGTCGCCGCAGGATTTCGTCCAGCGAGTGGCCGGCCTCGAAGGCCGCCGCGTCCGGCCGCTCGACCGGTCCGACGGTCAGCCATTCGTTCGCGCACTCATCGGCGAGAGAGGTGATGTGCCGCCACACGGCGTCCGCGCCGGCCAGCCACTTGACGTCCGGAACGCTCTCCCGGCCGCCGCGCCCGCGCTCCGACAGCAGCCGCGTCACCTCCAGTCGGCTGCCCTCCACCTGGAGCCGGTGGCGGGCTAATTCCTCCTGCTGCCGGGTGAGCATCGCTGCCAGTCCGACCTCCGGATCGATCGGCCGCCAGCCGCTGGCGGAGTCCCCCGGAACGACGAGCAGCAGGGCGGACAGCCGCTCCAGCCCGCCCCGGACCGTTTCCTCGGTCTCCTTCAGTTGCGCGGCCAGCTCGGCCACCTCCGCGCCGGGCCGGTCGACCATCGAGATGTACACACTCCGTGCAACGGAGTCGATACCCAAAGAGGTCCGCATGTCGTGCGCTCCTGTATGTCTTGTCGTACGGCACCTGTTGGCTGTGGGTCACGAGTCGAGTTCGGACCGGCGGCGCTCCTTCGGGACGTCACCGCGGGAACCCGCCAGCCGGACACCAGTAGAGCGGGTGCCGCAGCGACGGCGGATGCGGGATGATCCCCCAAGTTCCTTTGGGGCAACCACTCGTGGGGTGGGCGAAGACATCCCCCCGGATGGCTCCCGCGCCTCGACGAGCCGGTCTCCCGCGGCCGGAGCGCACACCGGACCGGACACCATCGCGCACGCCGTCCTGTTCGCAGGCCGCCGACGAGTTGCCTTCCGTGCCCGTCGGCGGGCGCGACCGGATGGTGGTTGCACAGGCCGTAGCAGCGCTGTGTGATCGGACGGTCGGTCAGGCCGCCGCGTGCCTAAGGTAATCGGGCGACCGGCCAAGCCCTGCGGGCCTGCACGACAAGCAAGCGCGGCAGACCGGGCCGTGTGGTGGCGGCCGGGGTCGCGTGCCTCCCCCATGGTGCGTCGTGGATGCCCCCATATACCCGCTGGGCTGACCACCTGCCCGTGCGCCCCTCGGCCGGACGGCACCCGGTCGCACGCCGCTGACCTGCCTCGTCGGGCGGCACGGCCGCGACCGGCCGTCCTCCGACGCCGCGGCGCTCCGTGCGCCCCTCTGTCTCACCGGCCAGGGGGCCGAGGATATGGGGGACAGTCCCCCATGCGGGGGCCTCAGCACATCTGTGATCTTGGGCTCGTGGCCGATTCAGCCGCACACGTGACTCCACCGACCGTGCCCCCCGGCCCCGTCCCGGCGGGCCACCGCGATCCTCCAGGCCGGTACCCGCCGCGCCCCGCTCCGCACCGGCGCCCCCGTCCCTACTGCGCCGATCCGCGGACCATCCTGTACCGGCCCGGTCTTCGCACGCTGAGAGCCACCGGGCGGGACCTGCCGACGCCGCCTCGCTCCCCTTCCCGCATCCGCTCTCACGGACACGAGGTTCTTCCGCCGTTGAGTCGACGACGGCCGGGCGTCGGTGAGTCCGGGGCCGGCCAGAGGACGGGCATGCTGATCCGGATGCGAGAAGTGAGCAGAAGGTCTTCCGGGGATTCGAGGAGAGCCCCGGTCGAGGAGCTGCGGGTAGCGTGCCGGAACGGGTGTGCCGTCCGGTCGCCGCACCAGGCGCGGTGTGCGCCTTCTACCGCGGCCGGCGGCTGATTGCGATCGACGGGACCACGTTCGACCTGCCCGACACGAAGGCGAACGCGGAGGCGTTCGGTCGTCCTCCCCGGTCCGGGCGGGGCGAACAGGACATCGGCTACCCGCAGATCCGCATGGTCGGCCTGGTGAAGTGCGGCACCCACGTCATCTTCGACGCCGCGCTGGCAGCTCTTCGCATCGGAGAGCAGATTCTCCGCCCGAGCGGTCCTGGGATCCCTGCGGCAGGGGATGCTGCCGGCCGACCGCGGCTTCGACGGCGTGGACCTGTGGTGCCGAGCCGCGGCGACCGGGGCGGACCTGCTGTGGCGGGTCCGCAAAGACCTCGCGCTGCCCGTGGTTGAGCAACTGCCGGACGGCTTCTGCCTCCCCGAGATCTTCGACCGCGGCGACATCCACCACACCCGTCGCGGGGTGCCGGTACGCGCGGTGGAGTACACCGTCGCAGGCCACGAGGGCGTCTACCGGCTCATCACCACGATCCTCGACCCGAACAAGGCCCCGGCCGGCTACGTCGGGCTGATCCGTATCACGCTCACCGCACACAGGACAGTCGTACTCGTCGATCGAGTCGATCACGACCGGGTCACCGCAGAAGTCGCACGGACGCATGCCCTCACCAACCGACCGCTGAACAGCCGCTTCATCAGTCATGACAGCCACAGTGCCAGGCGCCCTCACGCCTGACATCAACACCACCTTGACTGAACGCACAGGGGCCCCGCGAGAGAAACAGGACGGCTGCCGCAGATCCAACGGGGAGCCGAATGGCCCGCCCAGAACGAACAAGGACTGGGACGGACCACGATCGGACACCCCCAGAACATCTCAGGGCCAAACCTCCACGGCCTCCGCTGCGCGGGCAAACGAGACACATTGTGCTCGTACCCCTCAGCAACCCTGAGGGCACGATGCGCCATCGAGCCCGCACCACATCACCGAATCGAACGCCCGTCTGGTGAAAGTGGCGTGACGGCCCGCTACTTCAGGTTTACTCGCGTCATGAACGATTGGACACCCCCAGCGCACAACACCGGCCTGCTGACCGGCAGGACCGTGATGATCACCGGAGCGTCGAGCGGCATAGGCGAGGCCGCAGCGCGGCTCTTCGCCTCCGAAGGCGCGGCCGTCGTCCTCATGGCCCGCCGCGAAGACCGGCTCAAGGACCTCACCCGCGAGATCGAGACATCCGGCGGACAAGCGGCCTGCAGCGTCGGCGACGTGACGCGGGCCGACGACGTCGAGCGCGCCGTCGCGACGGCCATCGAACGCTTCGGCCGCCTCGACGGCGCCTTCAACAACGCCGGCTACGCCGGCTCCACCTTCGGCCGATCGCACGAACTGCCGGAAGAGGATTTCGACCGCATCATGGATGTCAACGTACGCGGGACATGGAACTGTCTGCGCCGTCAGATCCCCGTCATGCTGGAAGCCGGCCACGGGACGATCGTCAACACCGCCAGTTCGGCGGGCCTCATCGCCACCGGCGCACCATCCCCCTACGTCGCGGCGAAGCACGCCGTCCTGGGCCTGACGAAGGCCACGGCCGCCGAATACGGGGCGTACGGCATCCGCGTCAACTCCTTGATCGTGGGCACCACCCGGACGGAAATGATCAACGCGGCGGTGGAGGCCAACCCGGCTTTGGAGGAGGCATTCGTCGCACGCCAGATCCAAAAGCGGATGGCCGAGCCGCAAGAGGTGGCGGAAGCGGCCCTGTGGCTGCTGAGCGACCGCTCCTCATTCGCCACCGGCAGCTATGTGGCGGTGGACGGCGGCATTCTGGCCATCTGAGCGGCAAGGGGCCCGGGGCGGCCGACGCCGCCAAACCCCACGCACGAGCGCCGCCGTGATCACAGCGACGGAGCTGTCCTGCACAACCCCGTTCACCGAGCCGAGCCCGAAACAGCCCGGGAAGCCGGTGACCGCCCTACGGCACCAGAGTGATATCTGGCCGTATGCGGGGATAAACCGCGCGGTAAGCGGCCGCCTACGGGGAGCTAGCCACGACCGCCGTCAGAGGCAAGTGCGCCGGCGGCGGGTGCATCAGCGAGGCCGTCAGTTCTCCGAGGGAGTTCGTGGAGACCGATGGCCGGGACGCTCCTGGCGTACGGGAGTGCTTCGTCGTGCAGTTCGGTGCGCCGTTCGCTGACTCTGTGTGAACTGATGGTGCCGAACAGAGGTCCAGGGCGTGATCCGTTTCCTGGCGGGAGTCTTCGGGTTCACCGGCTGCCAGGTGTGTCCGGGCCGGTGCGAGGCGACCGAAGGTTTTGCTTCGTACGCGAGGTGGCGGGCGGGCTTCGGGTGCCTGTTGGATGAGCCGGATCCCTGATTCTGCGTGGCGGGCCCGGTCCGTGCCCGCTGCTCCCACCCGTGCCGCTGTACGGTGATCCAGCGTCCGGGATCCTCGACCCGGACGACGACGTCACCCGCAGCCTTCGGGAGCGCCCCCGGCCGCCTGGCCCACGGCGGCGGGTTCGCCAGGGAAGGCGAAGGCGCAGTGCGGGGAGATCACCAGACCTGGTGTCCGCCATCGAGGACATCGATGCCGCAGCGTACGGCATCACCTGGGGGCGAGTGCGTGACGTCGCTCTCACCCTTGACGAGCACTCCCTTGAGCTGGCGAAGCGCCCCTACGACCTGCGCCACGCCGGCATCTCGTTCTGGTTGGCCTCCGGAGTCGACCCCGCCGAGTGCGCGCGCCGAGCCGGACAAAGCATGCAGGTCCTCTTCCGCTACTACGCCAAGTTCCTGGCCGACGCGCGGAACCATGTGAACCGGCTGATCGAGGAGTCCATGCAGCGGTGGGAGACGCTGACGGGCGACGCGGAGGGCGCCTGAGCGGGACCTTGGCCCGGAAATGCCCCGGAACGGCTGGTCAGAGCTGGAATATTGGTGGGAGGTATCGGGAGCAAGGGCGTGTATCGCCTTACCGTTTGGTCGTGCGCCGTGGAGGGCGCCTGACGGGTATCTTGCCTGGTCAGGCGCCCTTTTTTCTGCGTCTAGAAGAAGCCGAGCTTCTTCGGCGAATAGGACACCAGGAGGTTCTTCGTCTGCTGGTAGTGCTCCAGCATCATCTTGTGGTTCTCGCGGCCGATCCCGGACTGCTTGTAGCCGCCGAACGCCGCGTGTGCCGGGTACGCGTGGTAGCAGTTCGTCCAGACCCGGCCCGCCTGGATGGCGCGGCCCGCCCGGTACGCGGTGTTCATGTCGCGAGTCCATACGCCGGCCCCGAGGCCGTACAGCGTGTCGTTCGCGGTCCCGATCGCGTCGTCGAAGTCGGAGAAGGACGTGACCGCCACGACCGGGCCGAAGATCTCCTCCTGGAAGACCCGCATCCGGTTGTCACCCTCGAAGATGGTGGGCTGGACGTAGAAGCCGCCCGCCAGTTCCCCGTCGTACTCGATCCGCTCACCACCCGTGAGGACCTTCGCGCCCTCCCGCCGGCCGATGTCCAGGTATGAAAGGATTTTCTTCAGCTGTTCGTCGGAGGCCTGTGCGCCGATCATCGTGTCCGTGTCCAGCGGGTGACCGGGCACGATCCGTTCGGTGCGGGCGATACCCGCTTCCAGGAATTCGCCGTACACCCCGCGCTGGATCAGTGCGCGCGACGGACAGGTACAGACCTCGCCCTGATTGAGGGCGAACATGGTGAAGCCTTCAAGGGCCTTGTCGCGGAAGTCGTCGTCCGCGTTCCACACGTCGTCGAAGAAGATGTTGGGCGACTTGCCGCCGAGTTCCAGGGTCACCGGCTTGAGGTTCTCGGAGGCGTACTGCATGATCAGCCGCCCCGTCGTCGTCTCACCGGTGAAGGCGACCTTCGCGACGCGCGGGCTGGAGGCGAGGGGTTTGCCGGCCTCCGTTCCGAAGCCGTTCACAATGTTGACGACGCCCGGCGGCAGCAGATCGGCCACCAGTTTCAGCCACACGTGGATGGAGGCCGGGGTCTGTTCGGCCGGCTTGAGGACCACCGCGTTGCCCGCCGCGAGCGCCGGCGCCAGCTTCCACGTGGCCATCAGGATCGGGAAGTTCCACGGGATGATCTGCGCGACGACGCCGAGCGGCTCATGGAAGTGGTACGCGACCGTGTCGTCGTCGATCTCGCTGAGCGAGCCCTCCTGCGCGCGCAACGCACCGGCGAAGTAGCGGAAGTGGTCGATGGCCAGCGGAATGTCGGCCGCCAGGGTCTCGCGCACCGGCTTGCCGTTGTCCCAGCTCTCGGCGACCGCGAGCTCCTCCAGATGGGCCTCCATCCGGTCGGCGATCCTGTTGAGGAGCCCCGCGCGGTCGCCCGCCGCCGTGGCTCCCCAGGCGGGCGCCGCGGCGTGTGCCGCGTCCAGGGCGAGCTCGACGTCCTCGGCCGTACCGCGGGCGATCTCGGTGAAGGGGCGGCCGTTGACGGGGCTGGGGTTCTCGAAGTACTGACCACGGGCGGGCGGAACGTACGCGCCGCCGATCCAGTGGTCGTAGCGGGACTCGTACGAGACGATGGCGCCCTCGGCGCCCGGCGCGGCGTAACGGGTCATCTCTGTGGCCTCCCGGATCCGGTGCCGCCCGCCATTGGACGGCCCTCGGCGCGAGGGTAGGCAGCGGTACGTTGCAACCCCGTTGCACGGGTCGCGGGGGAGCGGCTACCCCTGCTCGGCGTTCAGCGCCCGGGCCCTGGCGAGCAGTGCCGGGCGCTGCCCGGCGGGAACGGCCGCGGCGAGTGCCTCCCAGACCGGGAGGTCGTCCTCGCCCCAAGGGCTGTACGCCCAGTCGGCCAGCAGCCCCGGGTCGCCGCGTGCGATGAGTGCCGCCCGCAGCTGCTCCTCGAGCCGCCGCCGCAGCCGGATGACGGAGGGTGCCTGCGAGCCCGGCAGCAACGGGCCCGCGTAGGCCCCGAGCGCAGCGGCCACCGCGCCCGACGCCAGTCTGCGCGCCACCGTGTCGAAATCGGCGTCGACCGGGGCGGAGAGCCGGTAGGGGCGCGAGAGGAGCAGTTCCGGACCGAGCAGTCGCCGCAGCCTGGAGAGTTCGGCCCGCAAGGTAACCGGGGTCACCGACTCGTCCTCGTACAGCTCGACGAGGAGTTCGTCGCCGCCGAGGCCCTCGGGACGGCGGGCCAGCGTCGCCAGGATCTCGCTGTGCCGCCTGCTGAGCCGGATCCTGCGGCCTCCGGCCACCAGCAGCGCCTCGTCCCTGCCGAGCGCGCTGAGCCGAACGGTCTCACCGGCCGGCGAGGGGGCCAGCAGCGCGAGCTGCGACTCGGCGGCGCGCGCCACCGCCTGCACGAACGCCAGGCTGTGCGGATGCGCGAGCCGGTCCCCGCCGGTGATGTCCACGGCACCCAGGACCCGTCCGGTGTGCGGGTCGTGCAGCGGGGCCGCCGCGCAGGTCCACTGCTGGACCGGCCGCAGGAAGTGCTCGGCGGCGAAGACCTGCACCGGGCGGTCCACGGCGATGGCCGTACCCGGCGCGTTCGTCCCGGCCGCCGACTCGGCCCAGCGGGCACCCTCCACGAAGTTCATCCGGCCGGCGGCCCGGCGGGTCACCGCGGGGCCTTCGACCCACAGCAGTCTGCCGTGCGCGTCGCACACCGCGAGGAGATGCTCCCCGTCCGTCGCGTAGGCGCCCATCAGCTCACGGATCACCGGCATGGCGGGGGCCAGGGGATGCCCGTCCCGGTACGGGCCGAGGTCGTCCGAGCCCAGCTCGACCAGGGCCGCACCGTCCGGGCTGACCCTGGCCCGCGCCGAGCGCCGCCAGGACTCACCGACGACCGCCCGTACCGGCCGCTCCAGCCGGCCCGCCGTGGTGAACACCTCGTGTGCGCGGCGCAGTTGGCCGATCCGTGCACCGGGGTCCGTATCGGCTGCCAGCGCCACCCAGGGATCCGTCAACTCACCCTCCCGTCCAGGGGCTTCGTGCACACCCCATCGTCGTCGCAGCGGGCCGCTGCGACAACTGCGGCGCGCGGGGTAATCGGCCCCGGGTGGCGAAGGTGTGTCAGCCCGCCTCAGCCCGCCGAGTACAGATTGACGAGGCGGATGTAGCGCACCCAGTCCCAGTTCGGGCCGGGATCGGTGTGGTCGGTCCCGGGGACCTGGGCGTGGGCGAGGATGTGCGCGCGGTCCTTCGGGATGTTGTACCGGTCGCACACCGAAGCGGTCAGCAGCGCCGACTTCTCGTACATCGCGTCGGTGAAGTAGGAGGGCTTGTCCACCCAGCCCTCGTGCTCGATGCCGATGCTGCGCGTGTTGTAGTCCCAATTGCCCGCATGCCAGGCGATGTTCTTCTCCCGGACGCACTGGGCGACATAGCCGTCCGCCGAACGCACCACATAGTGCGCGGAGACCTGCTTCGCCGGATTCTGGAAGATCCCGATCGTATTCGGATACGTCTCCTGGGTGACATGGATGATCACGTACTGCACCGGATAGGCCGAAGGGCGGCTCGAAGCCGTGTAGTTGGAAGTGGAGGCGGGCGTCCAGTGGGCGAGCGGATAGTCCGTGTCGCCCGCGGTCGTGGCGGCCATGGCGCGGGTGGAGGCCGGGATCAGGGCGGCGGCCGCCGTCGCGGCGACGCCTTGGAGAATCCTTCTGCGGTGCATGAACACTCCTGTGGGGGAGGGGGTTGGGGACGCGGATGGAAGCGATGGGTCAGGGGCTGGACAGCAGCGTCGCAGTCTCCCGCAGGTGGCGGTGGAGCCCGCGATGGGGGTCGCCTGCGGGCAGCCACTCCTTGCGGATCTTCGCCACACAGGTGTAGTTGGTGTCGCACACATTGGCCAGCGGAGCCTCACCGGCCTGGCTGACCAGCTGATAGGCGTCGAGCTCGGACAGGCCGTAGTCGCGTGCGAGCCACTGCACCAGGTCCAGCTGGGAGATCCGGAAGGCGTCTTCGAGCGGGCGCGCGGAGCCGGTCGACATCAGATGGGTGTCGGACTCGATGCGCGGCCACGGAGTGGTGACGCCCTTCAGCAGCTCGACGAGCACCACCGTGTTCATCGCGCACTCCACGGCGACTCCGCAGGTCTCGCCCTCGCCCTGGCGGGCATGGCCGTCCCCCAGACTGAGCAGCGCACCCTCGACATTGACGCCCAGGTAGCAGGTGACACCCGCCCGCATCTCGGGCGTGTCCATGTTCCCGCCGTGTGCGTCGGGCACCAGCGCGGACCGTACCTCCAGATTCGCCGGTGCCACCCCGACCGTGCCGTGCATCGGATCCATCGGCAGTTCCACCTGGATGTCGCTGTCCCGGGCACTGAACAGACAGGTGCGGCGCGCCCGGTCGAGCTGCCACATCCACACCACCTCGGGCAGCGGAGCCTGCAACGACGCGGTGGCATGGGTGGAGGTGAGCGCGCCGAAGAGCGGCACGGTCGTCGACGCGGCCCAGTCCCTGGCCGGTTCGACGGAGACGAAATGCACCGCGACGGTGTCGCCGGGCTCCGCACCCACCACGTGGAAGGGGCCGGTCTGCGGGTTGAGGAAGGGGAACTCGCAGACTTCGGAGACCAGGTCCTTCTCGGAGCGGACCCGCCCGGCGAAGCAGTCCTCCGTGTACACGTCGAGGAACGTCCCCGGCTCGATACGGGCGACCGGAGCCGCTCCGCCGAAGGTCCAGGCGTACTCACCCTCCTTGGGGCGGACGGTCAGGATGCGGGGGTCGCTCATGGCTGTACTGCTCCTGTCTCTGCTTCCCCGGCCGGCGCCGGGGTGTCGTCAAGATGGATCCGTCCGGTCTGTGCCACCCGCTCCGGATGCCTGCGCAGCAGCACCGCCAGCACAACGATCCCGATCAGCATCCAGACACCGACGACCGGACCGGCGTACGAGACGGGTGCGCTGAGTTCGGAGACGAAGCCGAAAGCCGGGATTCCGGCGGCCGTCAGCAGCGCGGGGACGAAAGCCGCGATGCCCAGCACCGGGAACAGGAGATGGAGTACAGGGTTGAAGGCGTCGCGACGCCGTCGCAGGAAGTAACCGGCACAGGACAGATTCACGATGATGTACACGCCGATGATCACCGTGACGATCACGGTGGCCAGCAGTACGAACGCGGTCACCGGGTCATAGGCGAAACCCAGCCCGAGTGCCGCGCCGACCGCGATCACGAACTGCACGGCCACGCCGGTGACGGGGGAGCGGCGCCGCGGGTGGAGCCTCGCGAAGGCCTGCGGGAACACACCGATGCGGCCGAGGGCGAACGCTGTTCGGGTCGACACATTGGCACACGCGTTGGCGTTCGCCACGGTCGAGTTGACCACGGCGAGGAAGAGCAGCACCCAGAACAGCCCGAACGAGGCGCGGGCCACACCTTCCCAGGAGGCCGCCCCCGATCCACCGAAGCCGGCGAACCTGTCGGGCCCGAAGTACACCGACATCGCATAGGTGGTCAGCACGTACACCAGGCCGATGGAGAGCGCCGCGCCGAGCACCGCGCGCCGCATCGTGCGCCGCGGGTTCCCGGTCTCCTCGGCGAGCGGCGCCGCGGCCTCGAAGCCCGCGAAGGCGAGCACGGTGTAGACGGAGCCTGCGAAGATCCCGCTTATGCCGTCGAATTCCTCGGCGGTGTGCGAAGTACCGAACACCGAAAGGGTGTTGTCGGAACCGGCCTGCCCGATGAGCAGCACGGCGAAGACGAGCACCTCGCGCAGCCCGATGGCATCGCGTAACAGTCCGCTGCTCGATTCCCCCGCCATCCCGTGGCTCCCTTGGCGTCCGATGACCGGAAGGTGTTGTCCGATGTGCGGCCGAGTGTCTCGCGCGCCCTACCGTACGGGCGCCGCGCGGGTGGCGGAAGACGGCAGGGGCCGAAATCGACTCCGTGGGAACGGGTGTACGCCGGAATGTACGGCGACGTCGGTACGGGGGCGGGCAGTTGGGCTCAACGGCCCCGGTGGGCCGCGTGCGTGGACGGCGAAGTGCTATACGGATCAGGTGAGTTGGCGATCCCGGCCCTCGGCGGGCACTCGCCGCTGAGGACCGGGATGCTGAACGACGCCCGTGGATCAGCCGCGCAGCGGGCGAGGCAGCTTCAGCTGCGTCACCGACGTCTCGATGCCGCTGTCGACCAGGCGGCCGTTCGCGTCGAATGCCTCGGCGCCGTCAGTCATCCCGAAGTCGTTGTCGTTGATGAGAGCGAGCGTGTCCCGGCCCGTCACCGCCACCCCTTCGATCTTCCCGGGCACGCCCGCGACTTTGCCCAGGTCGACCACCAGGCTCTTGCGGAGCACCGGTACGCCCGACGCCGAGGGGTCGGTGAGTTCCTCGTACGAGGGAGACGTCGCCGGGTCGTCCCAGGCGGAGCCCAGGATGCCGGAGCCGTGCGGGAGCGTCACCCGGTGCAGCCTGGCCGCTTTGTCCGTGCGCTCCTCGACCAGCAGCTCGTGCCGGCCGATCGCGACGACCGAGGAGATCTTCAGCTCGGAGGTGTCGTCCTCGCCCGGGTCCACGACATCCACCGCGTCGAACCGGTAGGCGTACTCCGCGGTGACCGCGCTCTTCTTCGTCGAGAAGCGCAGGAGCCGCACATTGCGCGAGGACTCGCCCGCGTCCTGGTCCGGCAGCGAGAGCGGACTCTGCACGGCGAGCACCAGATCACCGCCCGGGAGGAGGGCCAGCCCCTCGAAACCACGGTTGATCTTGCGGTGCAGGAGTACGCCCGGCAGCGCCTCCACCACCGGATAGTCGGCGCCCGTCAGTCCGAGACCCTGCGGCACGTAGCGGGTCAGTACCCGGCCGCGGGCGGAGACATGCACCAGGGAGGGGCCGTACTCGTCGACGAGCCAGAAGCTGCCGTCGGCGGCACGGACGATGCCTTCGGTGTCCAGACCGTTCGGGTCGTAGCCGAGCGGCGTCTTCGCGTCGTACGTGTAGGGGGCCTCGTCGCGGTCCCGCTGGTTCGGCAGGCCGGTGACCGCGGCGCCGGACCGGGTGGTGATCGGAATGGCCTTCAGCACCCGGATGTGCTTCCCGCTGACCCGTACCTTGACGATCGCCGGGTCGAAGCCGGGGACGGGGAAGGTGCGCCGCTTCTTCCCGTCGATCTTGATCTGCCCGTTGGGTCCGCGGTCGGTGACCGTCCAGAACTCGCCGCGGCGGCCCGCGGGATAGATGTCGCTGCCGATGCCGCCGAGCTCCACCCCGCGGTCGTCCGAGACCGTACCCGGCAGCAGCCCGTTGCTGAAGCCGGCCAGCGGGATGTCGCCGAGCACGGCGGTCCCGGTGACCCGCGCCGTACGCTCCGGACGTTCGTGCCGGTCCTGCGCGCCGGTTGCCGTTCCGGCCGCGATCACCGTACCGAGCAGAGCGAGCGGCAGGCCGACGGCAAGGGAACGACGGACAACACGCGCGGACATGGGGCCTCCTGGGGCACGAACAGCTCTGACGGCCGTCAGGTTCCGTCCTCGCCATCAACGCACGGTGACATCCAGTTGAACGCACGGACAGAACACGACGACGGGCGCGGGCGGGAGGCACTGGTCGCCCCCGCCCGTCCGTCGTCGATCGGCCGGGGGCGTACGAACGAGGCCCTCAGTCGTCCGCCACGCCCGAGCCACCCAGCGCGGCCGCCGGATCGTCGTCCGCCGGACCCGCCGGGACCCAGTGCCCGCCCTCCTTGCGGTACGGCCACCAGCGCCCGTCCCGCCCGTAGCGGAGCTGCACACCACCGTCCACCGCGGTCCAGCGATTGCCCGCCGACCGCAGCCGGGGCCGCTCGCCCTCCTCCCACGCCTCGGCGAGCCGGGCCCGTGCCCTGGCCAGGGCCTCCGGACCGGGCGTCCACTCCTCTTCGAGCACGGTGAGCGCGGCCGCCCCGCCGTACCGCCACGCCCGCACCGCCGCATCGAGCTCGGCCTGTCGCCGCCCCGAACCGGTGGCCAGCCGCTTCGCGATCCAGGGCTCGGGCCGGGCTTCCGCGACCAGCCGTACGGCATCCTGCTGCGGTGTCAGCCCGGCCGGCAGCGGCTGCCGTTCGTGGCCGGGGGAGAGAGCCTCGGACAGCATCCGGTGGGCGCGCGCCGCACCGTCCGTCGCCAGCAACTCCAACGCCGCCGGATCGACGCCGGCCTGCGGTTCGGTCTCCGTCTCCAGCGACGGCGCCGGGCCGGGCTCCGCAGGCAGCGGCGGAGAAGCGGGCAACGGGGGCAGGATGTCCCGGGCCGCGAACGCCTCGTCCGCCCGTACGCCCAGGTCGTCGGCCTTTCCTGCCGCAGCCGCGGACCCGTCGGCGGGTTCGGCCGGGCCGGACGGCCCGTGCCCCTCGGCGCGGGCCGCGATGCGGACCTGCAGTTCGTCCAGGAGCCGCCGCTCACCGCGCCCCCGCATCAGCAGCAGCACGAACGGGTCCTGGTCCAGCAGCCGCGCCACCTGGTAGCACAGGGCAGCGGTGTGCGGGCAGTGGTCCCATGCGTCACAGGTGCACTCCGGGTCCAGATCGCCGATCCCGGGCAGCAGCTCCACCCCGGCCGCCGCCGCGTCCTCCACCAGGTGCGGCGGCATCTCCCGGTCCAGCAGTGCCGCGATGTGCCCGGCCCGTTCGACAGCCATGCCGAGGAACCGTTCCCACTCGGCCTTGCTCAGCTCCTGGAGCAGCACATCGCTGCGGTACGTGAACGAGTCCCCGTCCCGGACCACCGCGGTGATGCGGCCGGGCCGCACGGAGACCGCACCGACCCGGCCCTCGCGGGCGAACCTGCGCCCCTTCTTGAGCTGCTTGCCGTCCAGCGCGGTGTCCTCCAGGGCCTTCAGCCATGCCTGGCCCCACCAGGATCGAGCGAAGCCGCGGCCGTGTGCGGGCGGCATCGCGGCGAAGGTCCGCTCCTGTCCCGGGGCAGGGGTGTCTCTGCCGTCGCTCTCGTACTCGCCGCCGTCGTAGCGGTCGCCGTCGTGTCCGTCGCTCATCGCGTGCCCCCTCGCAGCTCCACCAGATCGGCCAGTTCCGCATCGCTCAGTTCCGTCAGCGCCGCCTCGCCGGAGCCGAGCACCGCGTCCGCGAGGCCCTGCTTGCGGGCCAGCATGTCGGCGATCCGGTCCTCGATGGTGCCCTCGGCGATCAGCCGGTGCACCTGCACCGGCTGGGTCTGGCCGATCCGGTACGCGCGGTCGGTGGCCTGCGCCTCGACCGCCGGGTTCCACCAGCGGTCGAAGTGCACGACATGACCGGCCCGGGTGAGGTTGAGACCGGTACCGGCCGCCTTCAACGACAGCAGGAAGACCTGGGCCTCGCCCGCCTGGAAGCGGTCGACCATGGCCTCGCGCTCCGCGACGGGCGTACCGCCGTGCAGGAACTGCGTACGCACCTCGCGCGCTGCCAGATGCCGTTCGAGCAGCCGGGCCATCTGCACGTACTGGGTGAACACGAGCACGCTCGCATCCTCCGCCAGGATCGTGTCGAGCAGCTCGTCCAGCAGCTCCACCTTTCCCGAACGGTCCGCGATCCGCGGCTCGTTCTCCTTCAGGTACTGCGCCGGGTGGTTGCAGATCTGTTTCAGCGCCGTCAGCAGCTTGACGACGAGACCGCGTCGGGCGAAGCCGTCGGCGCCGGAGATCGCGGCCAGCGTCTCGCGCACCACCGCTTCGTACAGACCCGTCTGTTCCGACGTCAGCGACACCGTGCGGTCCGTCTCGGTCTTCGGCGGCAGTTCCGGCGCGATGCCCGGATCGGATTTGCGACGTCGCAGCAGGAACGGACGCACCAGCGCGGCGAGCCGCTCGGCAGCCGCCGGGTCACCGCCCTCCGCGGTCCGTGCGTACCGGGTACGGAAGGTGCCGAGCCGCCCCAGCAGACCGGGCGTCGTCCAGTCGAGGATCGCCCACAGCTCGGAGAGGTTGTTCTCCACCGGAGTACCGGTGAGCGCCACCCGGGCCTGCGAGCCGATCGTCCGCAGCTGCTTGGCCGTCGCCGAGTACGGGTTCTTCACGTGCTGCGCCTCGTCGGCGACCACCATGCCCCACCGGATCTCCGCGAGCTTCGCCGCGTCCAGCCGCATGGTGCCGTACGTGGTGAGGACGAACTCGCCGTCCGACAGGTCGGCAAGGCTGCGTGAGCCGCCGTGGAAGCGGCGTACCGGTGTACCCGGCGCGAACTTCTCGATCTCCCGCTGCCAGTTCCCCATGAGCGACGTCGGGCAGACCACCAGCGTCGGGCCGGCGGCCGATTCGATGCTCCGGCGGTGCAGATGCAGAGCGATGAGCGTGATGGTCTTGCCGAGACCCATGTCGTCGGCGAGGCAGCCGCCGAGACCGAGCGAGGTCATGGTGTGCAGCCAGTTCAGACCCCTCAGCTGATAGTCGCGCAACGTGGCGGCGAGGGCCTCGGGCGGGCCGACCGGCTGTGGCTCGCCCTGCTGTCCGGCCGCCTCCGGGTCGGCCACCCGGCGGCGCAACTGCTCCAGCCAGCCGGTGGCCCGGACCTCGACCCGCTGCCCGTCGACCTCGGTGGAACCGGTCAGGACCGCACCCAGCGCATCGATCGGCGTGACCTTGCGGTCCTGGGTCTCGCGGGCTCGCCGGGCCTCCTCGGGGTCGATCAGCACCCACTGGTCCCGCAGTCGCACCACCGGCCGGTTGGCCTCGGCCAGGCGGTCCAGCTCGGCACGGCTGAGCTTCTGATCACCCAGCGCGAACCACCAGTTGAACGTCAGCAGCGCGCCGGCCGACAGGAGCGGAGGAGCCTCGGAACCGGTGCGTGCGACCCCCTCGCGCTCCTCGTTCCCCTCGTCGTCGGGCGGCCCGATCACGGCGCGTGCGGTGAGCTTGCGGGCCAGCTCCTTGGGCCAGTGCACCTGGACCCCGGTCGCGGCCAGTGCCCGTCCGGCGGAGCCGAGGAGTTCGGCGAGCTCGTCGTCGGCCGGCTCCACGGAGTCGGGCACCGCGGCGGACAGCAGTGGCGACAGTGGTGGCCAGGCGCGGGCGGCCCGGCGCAGCGCGAGCAGGACATCCATCCGGGCGCGCGGTCCGAAGGCCGCAGCAGTGCGCGCGCCGCCCGCCCAGACCTCGGCGGCATCGGCGACCAGCGTCGGATCACTGACACTGTGGATCTGCAGAACGGCCCGGAAGGAGGGGCCGGCGGACCGCCCGTCGTCCTCGTCCGGCGCGGTGAGCCCGGACATCTCCACCCGGAGCGAGAGCCGGACGCCCGCGTCGTGCCCGGCCGCGACATCGGTGGCCCAGGCCCGATGGCCGGGCAGGTGCTGTGGTTTATCGACGGTGAATGCCGGGCCGCCGCCGGCGAACGCCGCAGCGGGGGTGCGGGGCAGACCGTCCGCCACCGCGTCGAGGAACGCGCGCAGCAGCCGCTCCGGCTCGGGAAGCAGAACGGGCTGCGCGGACCCGTCGAGTGGCACCGCGTGGGCCAGCGGCGGCATCGAGGCCGCGAGCGTTCGGATCCGCGACTGGTCGTCGGCGGTCAGCGGACCGGCCCGCCAGGCATCGTGGTCCGTGGCGCTCAGTCCCGGCAGCAGCAGGCCCCGGGCGGCGAGTTGGAGAGCGAGAATGGTGGCCGCACCCCAGAACGCGGCTGCGTCGGAGGCATGCGCCGAGGCGCGCGCACGCGTCAGGACAGGCAGCGCGTCGCGGACCGGAAGCAATCGTGCCGGTACGGCGTACGCCCGCGCGTCGGTGCCGACGACGGCCAGCTCCTCCACATGTCCGGGAGCATCGGGCGGGCTGCTGCCGTCCGGGTGCCAGAAGGCGACTCGGCCGGTACGGGAGGGATCCCCGGGCAGGAAGACCACGGAGCAGGCGGAGAGTGCGGAGATCTCGGAGAGCGTTGCCGCAGGGAGTCTGTGCACAGTGATGCCGAGTTCCTCAAATTTGACTAGTGGGGGCCGGGTCGCCGAGGGTACCCCACGGAAGTCCCTGGCCGTGAGGCGAATCGCCGTGATCCATGCCACATCCGGATCCGCCGGTATGCCTGATCATTTGTCGGCCGGGAGGGCATGCTGCACTCCTGGGTGTGGGCAGCACCCCTACCGGGGGAGGGGGTATACCCCCGGAGAGCCCGGGTGTTGGTGCCATGGTTGCCGCATACGCGGTCCCCTTACGTTTCTACAGGTCAGCGCAGCTTTCCAGAGACCGGAGTTGTCATGCCCCAGGCCATAGCCACCGCAGCGGAAGGTGCCCGTGAGGGTACGGGAGGTGCCGCAGCGGGAAGTGCGGGAGCGGGAAGTGCGGCAGGTGCCGTCGGCACCGGAACCGCTCCGGCTCAGGGAAGCGACTTCGCGCCCCTGCTGCGGGCCGTGAAGGGGCAGGGCCTCCTGGAGCGGCGAACCGGTTGGTACGCCGCAGGAATCGCCATCAACCTGCTCGCACTGGGCGCCGTGATCACGGGCATGGTCCTCCTCGGCAACACCTGGTGGACCCTGCTGCTCGCACTTCCGCTGGCGATCTTCTGGTCGCGCACCGCGTTCGTCGGACACGATGCCGGGCACGCCCAGATAACCGGCGCCCGCAAGGCGGGCCGCGCCATCGGCTTCGTGCACGCCAACCTGCTGCTCGGCATGAACGAGGCATGGTGGAACGACAAGCACGTCCGCCATCACGCCAACCCCAACCACATCGACAAGGACCCGGACGTCGGTGTCGGTGCCCTCGTCTGGACCCAGAAGCAGGCGGCCCAGCGTGAGGGCTTCGCCCGCTGGCTCACCCGTAACCAGGCCCGTCTCTTCTTCCCGATGCTGCTCCTGGAAGGCATCGCGCTGAAGGTCTCCGGCTTCCAGTACCTGCGACAGCAGCCCGCCCGGGAACGAGTTCTCTCGGGACTGCTCCTCGTCGCTCACCTGGGCCTCTACGCGACGCTGCTGCTCACCGTCCTGTCCCCGGGGAAGGCCATCGTCTTCGCGCTGGTGCACCATGCGCTGTTCGGGCTCCATCTGGGCATGGCCTTCGCGCCGAACCACAAGGGCATGGAGATGCCCGACCCCGACGGCGATCGCTGGGGCCACCTCCAGCGTCAGGTCCTCACCTCGCGGAACGTACGTGGCGGCATCCTCACCGACTGGTTCCTCGGCGGGCTCAATTACCAGATCGAGCACCACCTCTTCCCGAGCATGCCCCGCCCGCACCTGCGCCTGGCGCAGCCCATGGTGCGCGCCCACTGCGAGGCACTGGGGATGCCGTACGCGGAGACCGGACTGATCGAGTCCTACCGGCAGGCACTCCAGCACATGCACGAGGTCGGCGAACCCCTGAGGTGAGCCTCGGGTCCTGGGGCGATTCCTCGGCCCTGAGGAGAGTCCTCGGCCTGCTGGAACCGATGGACACGCACATGCGTTCTCACAGCAGAAGCGGCTTCGGGCCGCGAAGGAGGCGTGGACGATGTCGAACAGCGCGAAGATCGCCATCGGGGGAGTGGTCGTAGCGGTCATCCTGATGCCGTTCATCGGTTTCTGGCTGTCGTTGCTGGTCCTGGTCGGAGTTCCGGCAATCGCGTATCTGCTGCTGGACCCCAGTCAGCGACGCAGGCTCCGCAGGATCACCCGCAAGGAAATAGGCCGCTGAGAGGGAAGGCTCCGTATTAAGCGGGACAGCCGCGGTGGTGAGCGGAAACGAGACGTTTTCGTTCACCGAGCCGAACCGGGAGAGCGTCAGGCTGCCGGTCGTACCGCAAGCGCGTCCAGAGCCTTCAGCAAGCCCGGCAGTTCGGTGCCGCGACCGACCGGCAGCACCTCGCCCGGCTCCTCGTCCAGCAGGATGAACGCGATGTCGTCGGTCCGGGCGACCAGGGACCAGCCGGGGCCGTCGACGCGCAGCATTCGGGCATCGTCCGTGGCGAAGGAGGACCGGACGCGGCCGGGTGGCGGCGGGGTGCCGACGTAGCCGTGTGCCTGCGCGAGAGCCCGCCGTACACCGGGGTGCACTCCGGAAGGCGCGTCCGTGGCCGGGTTCGCGGTGGTGGCGTCGGACCGGTCGTTCCCGGAGTCGACCGGGGACTCGTTCCCGGACTCGGTCAGGGACTCCTCCCCGGACTCCTTCGCGGCGGCGTCGCCCGCTTCGGATTGGCGGATGGCTTCAGGCCCGGTCTCGACATCGACCTCAACGTGAACCTCTACCTCAGGTTCACGGTCGGATTCAGGTTCAGGGTCAGGTTCGGCGACGGCTTCGGCCCCTGGCAGGTCTTCCGGCTCGGCATCGCTCCCGGCAGCGTCCGTGCCCGCCGGGGTGATGAAGGCCGCCTCGTCGTCGATCTGCTCGCGCCAAGCGGTCCACTGATGCGCTATCTCGTCCGCGCCCATGCGCCGCTGGGCCGGTCCCCACGATTCCGTGTCGGGCGGTGTCAGCGGCGCCGGAGCGGTGCCCTCGGCCTCCGGGTCCGGCAGCGGATCGTGCGGCGCGGCCACGCCCGGGGCGGCGACCGCCACCGGGAGGGGCCAGCCCGGCAGTGCGCAGACCACCGAGCGGTCGTCGGGAGAGAGGTCGTAGTCCATGCCGCAGTCCCAGGCCGCGATCGCGACGGCGACCAGCGACACGTCCTCGACGACGACGGTCCACCGCGCGCCACTGCCGTCCTGGCCGAGGACCAGCCCGTATCCCTCGGCGTAAGGTTCGAGGGCGAGTGCCGCACAGGCGGCCGGGTAGTCGTCACCGAGGACGCTCGGGAATTGCGCCGGTGTCAGCAGCACCGCGGTCAGCACATACAGTGCGTCGTCGTCGGCGACCGTGTCGTTCGGCGCGGCCACGGCGCCCTCCTCGTCCCTCGTCGTTGTCCGTCGGCGCACCTTAACGAGTGAGTAACCCACTCGTCGAGGCCCTGACAAGGGAAGACGTCAGTTCCGTGTGCGGCGCACGGCACTCATCGTTCGGCGGGGAGACCGAGCAGGGTACGGGCCACTGTCTGCGGCGACTCGCCGCGCTCGCGGGCCAGTGCGATGACGGCCCGGCAGGCCAGCTCGCTGACGCCGAAGGAGAGCGCCTCGGGCGACACCCAACCGCTCGCTTCGTCGAGCCGTGCCTGATCCTCCTCCACCGACGCCGAGACAAAGGTGGCGGCCGCCTCGAAGAGATTGTGCTGCTTGCGCCGGTCCTCTTTGGAGGGTGCTGCGGACTGGCCTGCCTTGCGGTCGGAGGCGACAACCTTCCGCAGGCTGCCGATTATGTCGATCATGGGGACCGCCTTCCCGAGGAGCTGTGAGTGCGTGACTTGCTGGTACCTGCTTGTGGTATTCCCCGCCGACGTAGAGTTGGACCTTCGGCCGATACGAGGGGGCAGCGCGGTGAAGAGGTACGACCGGCTGAAGGAGATTCAGCGTCTCGATCCGGAGCAGGACTTCCTTCGAATCTACCGGATCACGGCAACCTACGAGTTTCCCTGGGACATCACCCGCGCGCTCGAACTGGCCCTGTACCGCACCTATGCCGTACCCAGCATCGGCCGACTCCTCGCGCAGACCGCCGAACTGACGGATCGTTCACAGAAGCGCTACGACGACACCGCACTGCTCCTCGACACAGTCCTGGAGCACGGCTTCGACAGCGACTCGGGACGTACGGCACTCTGCCGGATCAACCAGATGCACCGCAGCTACGACATCAGCAATGACGACATGCGCTATGTGCTGTGCACCTTCGTCGTCACCCCGAAGCGTTGGCTCGACAACTACGGCTGGCGCCGGCTCTCCGACCACGAACTGCGGGCGTGCGCCGCCTACTACCGGAACCTGGGCGCGCACATGGGCATCAAGGAACTGCCGCGGACGTACGAGGACTTCGAGCGCACCCTCGACACCTACGAGGCCGAACACTTCGGCTGGGACGAAGGGGGGCGCCGCGTCTCCGACGCCACCCTGGACCTGATGGGCTCCTGGTACCCGCGCCCCTTGGCCCCCGTCGCGCGGAAGGTCGCCCTCGCGCTGCTCGACGATTCCCTGCTGCGGGCGTTCCGGTACGAACGCCCCGGCTCTGCGGCCCGCAACCTCACTCATGGCGCTCTGCGGCTGAGGGCACGCGCGGTGCGACTCCTGCCGCCGCGTTCCACCCCGCACTACGCCCGGCAGAACCCGGAGATCAAGGGCTACCCGGACGGCTACGAGGTCTCCGGGCTGGGCACGTTCCCGCTCCCGGGCGTCGGCGGTTGTCCGGTCCCGCACAACCGGCGCTCCGACGCGCCGGTGGAGTGAGCGCGAAGGTACGGGGCGGGCAGGTCAGGACGTCCGTGCGGCGAGGGCGAGGAAGCGGTCGTCCTCATCGGTGTACGCATCGAGCCGCCAGCCCGAACGCGCCAGCAACGGGCGGAGGTTGTGTTCGGCCCGCAGATCGTCGTCCGTGATCCGGCGGCCGTGGCGTGCTGCGAGGGCGGCCCGCCCGATGGGGTGGAAGAGCGACAGCCGCCCGCCCGGTCGCACCACTCGTGCCAGCTCCGCCAGGTCCGGACCGGGGTGCGACAGATGGGAGAGCAGCCCGGCCGCGAACACCGCGTCGAGCGTCCGCGACCTCAAGGGCAGACGGGCGACATCGGCGAGGAGCAGCGTCCCCTCGCGGTCGCGCCCCGCCCGTACCGCCGACTCCAGCATCGCCGCCGTGAGGTCCACGCCCAGGACCGTGCCCTGCGTCCCGACCGCCGCCCGCAGGGCGGGCAGTGCCCGCCCCGTGCCGCAGCCGGCGTCGAGCACCGCATCCCCCGGGCTCAGTGCGAGGGAGTCGACGGCGGCGTCGTAGGCGGGCCCGTCGTCGGGGAAGCGGGTGTCCCAGTCCGCTGCGCGCGCTGTGAAGAACTCCTGGACGTGTGTGTGGTCGTCGGCCATACAGACATGATCGCGTAGTTGCCGATTGAGCGAAACAGAGCGAAACATCGGGAAATGGGGTGCGTGCTCGAGCACTGGCCGATCGTTCGGCAACCTCTCTCTGTCATATTCCGGCAGCTTTCGAAATGCGCCCCTGGCGCGCGCCCCCATCGCGGCTAGCGTCCCCGATCCATGGGACACCTGGACCACGCCACCTTCGGCTGGCTGACACCCGCGCTGTCGTACGTGATGGCATGCATCGGCGCGGCACTCGGCCTGAGCTGCACCGTGCGCGCTCTCGACACGACCGGCCGTTCGCGCCGCAACTGGCTGATCACGGCCGCATCCGCCATCGGTTCGGGCATCTGGACCATGCACTTCATCGCGATGCTCGGTTTCGGCGTGAACGGCACCGACATCCGCTATGACGTGCCGCTGACCCTGCTCAGCCTGCTCGGCGCCATGGTGGTGGTCGGCGGCGGCGTCTTCGCCGTCGGCTACAGCCGCGACCGGACGCGGGCGCTGCTGCTCGGAGGGCTCGCCACCGGAATCGGCGTCGCCAGCATGCACTACCTGGGCATGGCGGCACTTCGTCTGCACGGCACGATCCACTACAACCCGCTGCGGGTCGCACTCTCCGTCGTCATCGCGGTCGCTGCGGCGACGGCGGCCCTGTGGGCGGCACTCAACATCAAGTCGTCCCGGGCCGTCGCGTCGGCCTCCCTCGTCATGGGCGCCGCGGTCAGCAGCATGCACTACACCGGAATGCTCGCGGTCTCCGCGCAGGTCGTACCCTCCGGCGACGAATTGCCCGGCGCCACCACCATGCAGTTCATCTTTCCCCTGGCCGTAGGCCTCGGCTCGTATCTCTTCCTCACCTCGGCATTCGTCGCGCTCTCCCCGACAGCCAGGGAACGCGCCGCCTACGTCTTCGCCGAACGTGCCGCAGGACCCGCCGACACGGGCCCGATCGCTGACGCGCGGGGCTTCACCGGGCGGCGACCCGCCCGCCAGGAACGAGGCGGCGACATCGGCGACCACGACACATCGCCCGTCGTCGCCCCCTGAAACGGCCGCGGCCCGGCAATCGCGACACACCCAGCACCACACTCGGAACGAGGAGGCCATGCGCCCACCCCGCACGACCACGGAAACCGGTGCGTCGGCCGCCCAGCCGCCGCGCGGACGCCGCGCACACGCGGGCCCACCGGCCGACGAGAGCGCCGAGCACGACCTGCGACCGCTGCTGTCACCAGCTCCGTCCGCACCGCTAGGACGGTGGACGCTTCGGCCCAGGACCGTACGCGCGAAGATCATCTCGCTGCTGATGGTGCCCGTTGTCTCGCTGCTCGCCCTGTGGGGATTCGCCACCGTCACCACTGCCCAGGACGTGGCACGGCTCCGCCAGCTGCAGCGGGTCGACGAGGAGGTCCGGGCCCCGATATCCGCCGCTGTCGCGGCGCTCCAGAGCGAGCGCCGGGAGGCCATGCTCCAGCTCGCGGCACCCAGCAGTGCCCAGGCCGCGGAGCTGGAACGCCGGACCGGACGCACCGACAGGGTGCTCGCCGCCCTGAGGCTGGACAGCGCCCACACCATCGCCGACACCGGCAACGTTCCGTCCGCGGTCGCTGACCGGCTCGACCGATTCCTCGGCCTCACCCGGCGTCTGCGCGCCGAGAAGGGCAACGAGGGAGATGTGAACGTGAACAGCGAAGCGAGCGATGCGGACGGTGACGCACGCGCTGTGAACGCCGCGTACGACCGGTACACGGCGGCCGTCTCCGTGGCCTTGGGAGTCTCCGGCGCACTCACCGGAATCCAGGACGACGCAGGCGGTTCCGATGCCCGCGTACTGCTCGAACTCGCCCGCGCCGACGAGATGCTCGCCCGCGAGGACGCCCTGCTGGCCACCGCCGCACGCACCGGAACGCTCAGGGGCGACCAACTGCGCCTGTTCACCGGCGCGGTGGCAACCCGGAGGGACCTCACCGAGACCGCGGGCGAGGACCTGCCCGCCACCGAGCGGGCCGCCTGGCAGAGGTTCACCGCGGGCCCCGCCCACCGACGGATCCAGGCAGCCGAGGACAGGGTGCTCGCCGCACCCGCCGGACGCAGGGCCGCGCGGGCCGTTCCGGCCGACGACTGGGAACGAGCAGCCGGTCGCGTCCGGAGCGAGACCCGCACCATCGGCACCAGCGCCGGACAGCACGCCGCCGACCGCTCCACCCCGCTCGCCCGAGGACTCTTCACCCCGTCCGGAGCCGCCGTCCTGTTCGGCTGTGTCGCCGTCGCGGCGTCCCTGGTGATCTCCGTACGCATCGGCCGGTCACTCGTCGTCGAACTCATCAGCCTCCGCAACAGCGCCCTGGAGGTCGCCCGCCGCAAACTGCCCCGGGCCATGCAACGGCTACGGTCCGGTGAGGAGCTCGACATCGGTGCCGAGGCTCCGCAGGGCCCGGCCGCCCACGACGAGATCGGCCAGGTCGCCGAGGCGCTCGGCACCGTGCACCGGGCGGCCCTCGGCGCAGCCGTCGAACGGGCCGAACTCGCCGACGGCATCTCCGGAGTCTTCGTCAACCTGGCCCGGCGCAGCCAGGTGCTGGTCCACCGTCAGCTCAACCTCCTCGACAGCATGGAACGCCGCGCCGACGACCCCGACGAACTGAGCGATCTCTTCCGGCTCGACCACCTCACCACCAGGATGAGGCGGCACGCCGAGAGCCTGATCATCCTGTCCGGTGCGGCACCGGGACGCGCCTGGCGCATGCCCGTACCCCTGACCGACGTCGTACGGGCCGCCGTGTCCGAGATCGAGGACTACGCCCGGATCGAGCTGCGGCAACTCCCCGACGCCGCCGTGAAGGGCGCCGCCGTCGCCGACCTCACCCACCTGCTCGCCGAACTCATCGAGAACGCCGCACAGTTCTCACCGCCCCACACCAAGGTACGCATCAGCGGCGAACCCGTGGGCAACGGCTACGCCCTGGAGATCGAGGACCGTGGCCTCGGCATGGGCGACGAACTCCTCGGCGAGGCGAACCGGCGGATCGTGCAGGCAGAGGCGCTCGATCTCTTCGACAGCGACCGGCTCGGACTCTTCGTCGTCAGCAGGCTCGCCGTTCGCCACCACATCAAGGTCCAGTTGCGCACCTCCGCGTACGGCGGGACGACCGCGGTGGTGCTGCTGCCCACCGCACTGCTGCAGAGCGCGCTTCCGGCCGACAAGGAGCCGGTCGCACCGGGGAACACCCCGGGCCGACGCGGGGACGACCACGACCGGCCACGCCCCGGCTCCGGTCTCGGTCCCGGCCCCCGTGCCGCCCGGCCGAGGATCACCGCCTTCCCGTCGCCGGTAGCGGTACCCGCTCTCGACTCCGGTCCCGGGACCCGCACGGAACCGCGGCGCGACGAGGACACACTGCCGCGCCGGGTGCGGCAGGCGAGCCTCGTCCCGCAGCTCCGCGAGGAGCCCCGCCCCGATGAACCGGCACCGGCCGACGATCCGAACGGCACCGGCAACCCCCAAGAGCGCACCCCCGAGCAGGCCAGGGACCGGATGACCGCCTACCGCAACGGCTGGATGCGCGGCGGCGGTACGGCTCCCGGTACGTCCGCGCCCCGGCCCGGCGTCACCGATCCCCGTCCACGCAGCGAAGGAGACCATGAATGATCGCGAATGAGAGGACCGCCGGGCGCCGCGCCTCGGGCGAACTCGACTGGCTGCTGGACGACCTGGTGGCACGGGTCGGCGAGATCAGGCACGCTGTCGTGCTCTCCGGCGACGGCCTTGCTGTGGGCGCCTCCAGTGCGCTCAGCCGTGAGGACGCCGAGCATCTCGCCGCGGTGGCCTCCGGATTCCACAGCCTCGCCAAGGGCGCCGGCCGCCATTTCGGGGCCGGGAACGTACGGCAGACCATGGTCGAGATGGACGAGGGCTTTCTGTTCGTGGCGGCGGCGGGCGAGGGATCGTGCCTGGCAGTGCTGAGCACGGCCTTCGCCGATATCGGCCTGGTCGCCTACGAGATGGCCGGGCTCGTCAAACGTGTCGGTGAGCATCTGCGTACCCCGCCGCGGTTCGCCGCACCCCCGACGGCCGTCGGCCGATCGGGCGGAGACGGCCGTGTCCATGTCCGATGAGGGCCCGGGAGGCATCCCGCGACTCCCGGGACCGCACCTGCTTCCGGGCAGCCGGTGGTACGACGCCGAAGCCGGACCACTGGTCCGTCCGTACGCGGTGACGGGCGGCCGGACCGAACCGGGCCACAACGGTGCGCAGTTCGATCTGATCGCGCTCGTCACCTTCGACGGCAACGCACCGGACCGTTCGGAGGAGTCCTTCCTCGGCCCCGAACACCGGGCGCTGCTCAGGCTCTGCCGGTCGGAGACCCCGTCCGTCGCGGAACTCTCGGCCGATGCCGACCTTGCCGTGGGCGTCGTCCGCGTGCTCCTCGGTGATCTGCTCGAAGCCGGCTACGTACGCGTCAGCAGCCCCGTACCGCCCGCGCAGTTGCCCGACGAGCGCATCCTGCGCGAGGTGATCAACGGCTTGCGGGCCCTGTAGGAGCGCGCCGGGCGAGCGGGCCGTGCGGGCCCCGCTCCCCGCTCCGGCGGAGGGGAAGAAGGGCCCGCGCCCGTTGCTCACGGGATCCGTCCCGGTCAGACGTTGACGCCGTAGTCGGACGCGATTCCCGCCAGACCCGAGGCGTAACCCTGGCCGACCGCACGGAACTTCCACTCCGCACCATGCCGGTACAGCTCGCCGAAGACCATGGCGGTCTCCGTCGAGGCGTCCTCGCTGAGGTCGTAGCGGGCCAGCTCCACGCCGTTCGCCCGGTTCACCACGCGGATGAACGCGTTGCGTACCTGGCCGAAGCTCTGACCGCGGCTCTGCGCGTCATGAATGGAGACCGGGAAGACGATCTTGGCCACATCCGACGGGACGGTGGCCAGGTCCACATTGATGGACTCGTCGTCGCCCTCGCCCTCACCGGTCAGGTTGTCGCCGGTGTGCTGAACCGAACCGTCCGGGCTCGTGAGGTTGTTGTAGAAGACGAAGTGCAGGTCGGAGAGGACCTTGCCCGCGTTCGAGCACAGCAGCGCGCTCGCGTCCAGGTCGTGGTCCGCGCCCGTCGTCGTCCGTACGTCCCAGCCCAGGCCGACCGTCACTGCGGTCAGGCCGGGTGCCTCCTTCGACAAGGAGACGTTGCCGCCCTTGGCCAGGGTCACACCCATGAACATCCTCCATTGATCCAGTGGTCCAGCGATTCGGTGAACGGCGCTGCTCCGGCCGTCACCCGGTCAACGACGGCATCGTGACCATGGTTCCCTTGCTTGCGCAAGCCTTGAAGTGAACCTCTGTGAGACGTGCCGTACGTTGGTGGGCCGGTGGCCTAAGCGTGTGGGTCGGTACGGGGCGCCTGCACATCGGTCTCCTTCATGGCCTTCGCCTCACTCTTCAGGATCCGCATGGATTTGCCCAGGGCTCGGGCCGTGTCCGGCAACTTCTTCGAGCCGAACAGTGCGATCACCACGATCGCCAGGATCAACAGGTGCCAGGGTGCGAGGCCGTTGTGCAACATGTGCGTCCCGCCCTTCCTTTCGGTGCTTTGGTCGGATTTTCCGCTCGGCGTACGTGGGCGGTGCTGCAGGCTGTCTGTAGGTAGGTCCGGTGATCCACTCGGACATCAATACTTGCTACATTGCGCAACTGTACAACCATGGGGCGGTGGAGCACGTCTTCCCTCATGGAAACCGGACGGACGGGGTGGCCGATGACGGGTAGTCGCAAAGCGGGAGTGGGCAGTGGGAGGGCCGGCCGCCTGCGCCGGACAGCCATGTTCGGGCTGTCGTTCCTCGTGCTGCTGGTCGCCGGCGTCGGGTGGGGCTACCTCAAACTCGGCGGCAGCATCGACACCTTCAGCGCGGACGGGATCTCCGGCGACCGGCCACCCGGTTCCTCGCAGGGGCAGAACGTCCTGGTCATCGGATCGGACTCGCGCTCGGGCGACAACAGCAGACTCGGTGGCGGCACGGGGGCGGTGGGGCGCTCCGATACCGCCTTCCTCCTCCACGTGTACGGCGACCACAAGCATGCGGTGGCCGTGTCCATTCCGCGTGACGCGCTGGTCGACATCCCGGCCTGCAAAGGGCCCGACGGCGAGTGGACCGCGCCGCAGCACGACGTGATGTTCAACGGGGCGTTCTCGGTGGGGGAGACGGCCGAGGGGAACCCGGCCTGCACCCAGAACACCGTCGAACACCTCACCGGCCTGCGCGTCGACCACACCGTCGTCATCGACTTCGCCGGATTCTCCGCGCTGACCTCGGCCGTCGGCGGCGTACCGGTGTGTCTGCCCAAGGACATCTACCAGCGCGACCTCAGCCCCAAGCGGCCCACCCGAGGGGCCAAGATCTTCACGAAGGGCCCGCAAAACGTCTCCGGGCAACGGGCACTCGACTACGTCCGGCTGCGGCACGGCATCGGCGACGGCTCGGACATAGGGCGCATCAAGCGACAGCAGGCCTTCGTCGCCTCCCTCATCAAGAAGGTCAAGTCCCAGGGGCTCAACCCCACCACTCTGCTGCCTCTGGCCAATGTGGCCACCGACGCGATGACCGTCGACCCCGGACTCGGCTCGGCCGACCGGCTGCTGTCGTTCGCCATGTCGATGAAGAAGATCGACCTGCACAACACCAAGTTCGTGACCGTCCCCTGGCGTTACGAGGGTGCACGCGTCGCGATCGTCGAACCGGACGCCGACGCGCTCTGGGCCTCACTGAAAGCCGACCGTACGGTCGACGGCAAGGACGCCAGCGGGTCGTCGGGGAAGGGCGACGGGAAGGTCAACCGCCCGGCGTCACCCACGGCGGACGCCCCGGTCTCCGGCAAGGGAATCAGCGTCGCCGTCTACAACGGAACCACGGTCAGGGGTCTCGCCGCCCAGGCGGCCGAACTCCTGCGCTCTCGGGGCTTCACCGTCACCACCACGGCCACGGCCAGCAGCCAGGACCACACTTCGACCGTCATCGAGTACGGGCCCGGACTGCGGGACGAGGCGGAGACCACCGCACGGCTCTTCGCCGGAGCGCGGACAACGGCGTCCGGCACCGCCGGAATCCAGGTGATCCTGGGCAGTTACTACGCACAGAACCCATCGGCCACACCCGGGGCACCGGCCCCCTCCACCGTTCCGTCCACCGTCGCCGACGAGGCCCGGTCGGCCGACGACGACCCGTGCGCGGACCTCACGTACGGCTGACCCGCCATCGGGAGCAGGCCGGCGGCGCTCAGCGCGGTGCCCCGGCCGTTCGGAGCTGCAGCACCGGGTGACGGGGAGCCACGAAGCCGTACGACTCGTACAGCGCGGCCCCGTCCTCGGTGGCGTTCAGACCGACCACCGTGACCCGGGCCTCCTCGCGGAACCAGGTGAGCAGGGCGTCGAGGCAGACCCGGGCATGCCCGAGACGGCGCCGTCGGGGATCGGTGCTGACATTGGAGACATGCCCCTGCAGACCGCTCAGGTTCGCCGGGCCGGGGGCATGCGCGTGGCACGTCCCGACCGCACTGGAGACGACGCCGAGCGCGGGATCGTCGACGAGGAACGCGGCGAACACAGCGGGGTGACGCAGGCGCTCGGCGAACCACTGCGTGGACGCCGCCCGCCACGGCGCGTCGGGGCCGCCCGTCTCCACTCCCATCTCGGCCAGCATCAGCCCGCGCAGCCGTACCAACGCGGGCACGTCGTCCAGCGTGGCACGGCGGGCACGCACCACCGGCCCGCCGCCGATACCGGTACTCGTGCCGGACTCCGGACGGTCGATGCGCGACGGGATCATGAGTGGCTCCACTTCCGCTCGTAGCGGGTACGGGCCGCCCGCAACCCGTATGCGTACAGGGCCAGCACCGTTGCCAGCAACAAGTAATAGAACGGTGGCAGCGCGCTCATGCCCAGCAGCCCACCGAGCGGGGTGAGTGGAAGCAGCAGCCCGACCACCGCGAGACCGCACGCGGCCAGCCGCAACGGACCGCCGCTGCGACCGCCGGCAACGCGTCCGCCCGTACGGAGCAGCAGCATCACCAGGGCCTGGGTGAGCAGATTCTCGGTGAACCATCCCGAGTGGAAGGCCTCCTGCCCGCCCGACGTCGCGGAACCGTGCAGGGCGAAGGCCAGCACGGCGAACGTCGCCAGGTCGGCGGTGGCGTTCAGCAGACCGAAGCCCGTGATGAAGCGGAGGAAGTCGCGCGGACGCAGCACCGTGGGCCACCGCAGCACCTCGGACGCGGGCCGGTCGAAGGCGAAGGCGAGCTGCGCCACGTCGAAGCACAGGTTCTGCACCAGGACCTGCGCCGGAAGCATCGGCAGGAACGGCAGCATCAGCCCTGCCGCGAGCATCGCGATGACGTTGCCGAGGTTCGACGAGAGCGTGATGCGCAGATACGTGGCGATGTTCCCGCTGCAGTGCCGACCCGCGGTGATCGCATCATCGATGGCCGCGAGGTCCTTTTCGGCAAGGACCACGTCCGCGGTCTCCCGCGCCACATCGACCGCGTTGCGCGGGCAGATGCCGACGTCCGCGGCGTGCATCGCGGGCAGATCGTTGACCCCGTCGCCGAGGAAACCGGTGGTCCGCCCGGCGGTGCGCAGCGCGGACACGATCCGTGCCTTGTGCTCCGGCGTGCAGCGGGCGAAGACCGTGACCCGGTCGGCGGCCTCCGCGAGTGCCCCGTCCGGCAGTGCGTCGATCCGCTCCGCCGACATGACCTCGCCCGGATCGAGGCCGAGATCCCGGCAGGCACGGGTGACGGTTCCCGGATCGTCGCCGGTGAGGACCTTGACGGCGATGCCCCGGTCCTTCAGTGCGGCCAGCGCATCCGCCGCGCTCGGTGTGAGTGCGTCCCGCAGAGCGACGAAGCCGAGGAACGTCAGTCCCCTTTCGTCGGCCGTGGTGTACGCACGTGGCCGGGCCGGGCGCTCGGTACGGGCCACGGCGAGCAGCCGCAGACCGTTGGCGGTCTCGCGGGCGGCGAGTTCGCTCAGCCGGACCCGTTCGGCCTCGTCCAGCGCGCACCGCTCGAGTACCGCCTCGACCGCTCCCTTGGTCACGAGGGTGTGGACGCCGAGCCTTCCGGGGCGGCGGACGACCGCGGTGGCGATTCGGCGCACCGGATCGAACGGCAGCGCGGCGACGCCGTCGTGCGCGGACAGCGTCTCCTCCCGCTCCTCGGCCGCGTCCAGCACCGCTTCGTCGAGTGCGTCGGGGGCGGGCAGATCGGCGAGCTGCAGCGTCCAGAGCGCGTTGACCGCGGCCCAGTGGAGTGGCTCGGGATCGGTCCGGCCCGACGCGTTCAGGGAACGTTCGACGACTGGCCGGTCCTGAGTGAGGGTTCCGGTCTTGTCCACGCAGAGCACATCGATCGCACCGAGGTCGTGCAGCGCGGGCAGCCGCTTGACGATCACCCCATGGTTCCTGGCGAGCAGCGAAGCGCCCCTGGCCAGCGCCGTCGTGACGATCACCGGCAGCATTTCCGGAGTCAGCCCGACAGCCACCGCGACGGCGAACGGCAGCGTCTCCAGGCCCCGGCCGCGCAGCGCCGCGTTGGCCATGAGCACCAGGGGCGGGGTGAGCAGCATGAAGCGGATCAGCGTCCAGGAGATCCCGTGCACCGAACGGTCGAAGGCGCTCGTGCCGCGGCGGCGCGCCGAACCGTCGTACGCGGCGGCGAACCTGGTTTCCGCACCGGTCGCCGTCACCACCGCCGTACCGCTGCCGGACGCCACGCTGCTGCCCTGGAAACACAGCTCCGGCCGAGCGAACAGCCCTTCCTCGTCGCCGCATCCGCCGCCGGTGGCGCGTGGCTGTGACGGCGTGTCGACGGGATGCTTCGCGACCGGGGCCGACTCTCCGGTGAGCGCCGACTGATGAATGGTCAGCCCGCTCGCACGCAACAGCCGCACATCGGCAGGTACGAGATCACCCGGACCGAGCCGGATCACATCGCCCGGCACCAGCTCCCCGACCGGCGTCTCACGGGCCTGCGGCGCGGCATCCGGCCCCGCACGGCGCAGTACGGTCGCGGTGGTCGCCACCAGCTCCCGCAGCGCGGCCGTGGACCGGTCCGCCCGGTGCTCCTCCGCGGAGCGCAACAGACAGCTGACGACCACGAGCACCAGCGTCACGCACGCCGTGCCCCATGAGGCCACGGCTGCCGAGACCAGGCCCAGGCACAGGAGCACCGAGGTGAACGGATCGCGCAGACTGCGCAGGAAACGGCGGGGCCAGGAGACCGGACGCCAGGCCGGCAGCGTGTTCTCGCCGAACCGCGCCAGCCGTTCCCCGGCCTGTTCCTCCAGCAGCCCCCGCGGTCCGCTGTTCAGCGAGCGGAGAACCTGCAGGGAGGTCGGTGCGGCAACCGCGAAGGCGGCAGCCGTGGCATCGGGGGCGGCGCCCCGCCCGGCTGTCGCGCCGCCCATCGGCACGACGACGGCGGACGGACCATCGGGGCCGGTGCTGCCGGGACCCGCGGCGGCACTGCTCTCAGGCACCGAGCCCACGGAGGCGTGAGGGTCGTGCGGGCGAGTGTCCGGCGCGCTCCGCGAGCTGGCCGACCATCAGCCGGACGACGGTCACCACATCGGGATCGTCGACCAGGTACACCTGCCGGCGGCCTTCGCGCCGGGACCGTACGAGACCTGCCAGTTTGAGTTTCGTCAGATGCTGGCTCACCGAAGGAAGGGTGCCGCCCACCCGGTCCGCGAGTCCGGTCACATCGCTCTCGCCCTGGGACAGCGCCCACACGATGTGCAGCCGCGCAGGCGTCGCCAGCAGGCCGAAGGCCGCTGCGGCCTCCGCCAGTACCTCCGCGGGCGGATCCTCGAAACCGCCTTCGGCAGCTCTCGACACTCTTGTTCTCCCTGTCCGCGTGGCCCGATTCCTCGCACCCGAAGTCTTCAGTGTAGGCGCCGGACCTCCGCCGTCCGCGGGCCGCTCGGGCAGCAGCAGCCCGGACTCCTGGACTCACCGTGTCCGCCGGGCGACAGGGGCAGGCGCTTGTGCCCATGACCGGCAGCGGCAGGCATCGCCCCGAAAGACGTGTCGGATTGTGGACTGATCCGGGCAGTGAATGAGCTGGAACTGTCACATGGCCAAAAAATCGATCTCATCCCGCGGTGCAGGTTCTTCTTTGCCATGCTGTCGGCCTGCGTAGGCGGGAAGCAGGCGGGAAGTCGATGTGCGCTTGCTGACGATTCATGGGGGCCGAGCCCTCTCAAGGCTGCTTTGACCTGCGCATTCGACGTCCAGGGACGCACTGGTGAGAGAAGTGATCGATGCCTTCCGAGCACGCTGACAACACATACGGGGAGACGGCCGGGGAGCCTGCGGAGACCGATGCTCTCGCACTGAAGATATTGGTCGCCGGAGGCTTCGGGGTCGGAAAGACAACGCTGGTCGGTGCCGTCAGTGAGATCCGGCCACTGCGGACGGAGGAACTGCTCAGTGAGGCGGGACAGTCGGTCGACGACACGGACGGGGTCGGTCAGAAGACCACTACGACCGTCGCCATGGACTTCGGACGGATCACCATCCGGTCCGGTCTCTCGCTCTATCTGTTCGGCACACCGGGACAGGACCGTTTCTGGTTCCTGTGGGACGAACTCTCCCAGGGCGCGCTCGGGGCCGTCGTCCTCGCCGACACCCGCCGGCTGGAAGACTGTTTTCCGGCCGTCGACTATTTCGAGCACCGCCGCATCCCCTTCGTCGTCGCGGTCAACTGCTTTGCCGGCGCCCGCACGTACGGCGAAAGCGAGGTGTCCCGCGCCCTCGATCTCGACCTCGGCACACCCGTCGTCCTGTGCGACGCGCGCGACCGGGAATCCGGTAAGGAAGTCCTGATCCGCATGGTCGAGTACGCCGGCCGGATGCACACCGCACGGCTCCTCGACTCGGTGAGCTGACCCTTCCGGGCGCTCTTCCCCCGCCTGCCACGTGGCTCGGACCAAGCCACATGACTGAGGAGTGCTTGCCCCTGCGTGACCAGTGCGCAAGGCTTACGGCAACGGGGCACGGGGAACGTATGAGCGGGGAGGAGCGGGGAAATGGCGCTGGACAGGGGACTCGACTGGCTCCTTGACGACCTCACGAGCAGGGTCGAGCACATACGGCACGCGTTGGTGCTGTCGAACGACGGACTGGTGACGGGGGCGAGTACGGGTCTGGCCCGCGAGGATGCCGAGCATCTCGCCGCGGTCTCGTCGGGGCTGCACAGCCTGGCCCGTGGGTCGGGACGTCACTTCCGGGCCGGAAGGGCCCGGCAGACCATGGTGGAGTTCGACGAGGCACTGCTCTTCGTGACGGCGGCGGGGGATGGCAGCTGTCTGTGCGTGCTGAGCGAGGCCGAGGCCGACGTCGGCCAGATCGCGTACGAGATGACGCTGCTCGTCAACAGGGTCGGTGAGCATCTCGGCGTCGCCGCGCGGCAGGCGGCGGATGAAGAAGCCGATCGCGTTTGATCCGGCCGCGTTTGATCCGGTCGCGTCCGATTCGGCCGCAGGCGTTATCCACAGGCCGGGCGGACGCATTCCCTTCGGGGCTACGGTACTCACAGAGAGTAACCAAGTCTCACGGGGGAGAGCGTCATGGCTGTTACTGAAGACATGTGCACGGAGACCATCGGCGTGATGGCGGCGGGCCCGGCCGCCGCAGGCACGATGGCGGTGGGCACAGCGGCTCAGGAACTCCAGTTGAAGCGCGGCGAGTTGGCGATCGCCGTACATCTGGGGCTGATCCGCCTGATGGTGCCGCGGGACGGCGGCAGGCCGCGGGTCCGCTGCGACGAGGTCGACCGGCTCCGGTCGCAGGACGGGTTCCCGGAGGCGCTGCGGGAAAGGGTGCGCACGGTCGGGACGGCAAAGGGAGCTCAGCAGCTCGGGATCAGTCCGGACCGCTTCACCAAACTCGCCCGCGCAGGATGCTTCACGCCGATCACGTTCTACCTCAACCGGTACCGGGCGATCGTCTGGCTCTATCTCGCAGACGAGCTCGCCGGGTTCGCCGCCCGGGAGCCCCGGCTCCTGGTGGGCAGGAGCCCGGCCTGGCTGCGTGGCCGGTTGGAGGGAGGCACCGACTGCCGGGCGCGCAACTGGCGCTCGCGCCGGGTCGAACGGCTGCTGATCCTCACGGAGGATCCTTGGGCCCGCGCGGCCGTGCTCGCGGACACGCTGGACGCGGTGCAGTTGGCGGAGGTGGTCGACGATCCGTACGAGCGCGCGTACCTCGCCAGGATCCGGCCCGAACCGGCCTTCGGGCCGACTGGGCCGCCCTTGGCACGGGAGACCATGGCGCACCTGATGCAGGCCGACGAACCGGACGAGATGCTGTGGCGGCGGGTGAGCCTGATCATGGAGTTGGACAACGCCCGGGAGGCGCGGCCGGCTCCGCGTCCGGGCGGCGAATGGCGCGCCTTCCAGCGCCCGGGGAATGGGTGTGAAGGCGCGCCGGACTCCCACCCTGGTGCCGGACCCGTTCCGGCGCCCGCTCTCGCGCCCGAGTCCGTTCCCGCCGTCCCGCCTCATCCTGGTCCGGCACCAGGCCCTGTCCACGCGCCGACAGACGTGGCGGAACCCGCACTTGGGCTGCTGGCTCGGATCGGTCTGCGCAGGCGTACGACCAGGGCCGCGGGCCGTCGGCAATCCGGGCCGGGGTGCGCGCCGTTCGGCGCGTGACGAGGAGGCTGCCGCCGGCCACGACCGATGGGCAACTGCCGGACGGATAAAGAACTCGCGCGGGGAGACCGGCACCGGCATCCTGGCTCCCATGCTGATCAGGGAAGCCACCAACGAGGACTGGCCCGCCATCTGGCCGTTCTTCCACGAAATCGTCGCCGCGGGAGAGACCTTCACCTACCCACTCGATCTCGGCGAGGGTGATGCCCGCTCCTGGTGGCTTCTCGAGTCACCCAACCGTACGGTCGTCGCGGTCGACGACGACGGAACGATCCTCGGCACGGCCAAGATGAACAACAACCACATGGGCAATGGCTCGCACATCGCCAGCGCCAGTTACATGGTGGATCCCAAACGTTCGGGGCAAGGGGTCGGCCGGGCCCTGTGCGAGTACACCCTGGAGTGGGCTCGCGCGTCGGGGTTCAGGGCGATGCAGTTCAACGCAGTGGTGGAGACGAACACCCACGCCGTCCGGCTCTACCGTTCGCTCGGTTTCGAGATCCTGGGCACGCTGCCGGAGGGATTCAACCACCCGGTTCAGGGGTTCGTCGGGCTGCACATCATGCACCGTCGTCTCTGACAACGGCTTCGCCGGTCTCTCCTCGACCTCTGCGCCAATCGCTCCGGCGGTGGCTGTTCTGCGCCGCCGCCCACGCGGTCCCATCTTCCGCACCGTGTCCGTCATGTTCGAACCAGCGGTGATGCGTGGGCAGTTGATGCCGCAAGTGCTTCATGGGGCGGGTGCGCGCGGTGTCGGCAGGGGCAGTACTCTGCGCCCCACTGCCATTCGGGCGATGAAACTCATGCGGAGGAAGAATCCATGACCATACCCAGGAGATCGTTGCGCGCCGCGGGAACGCTCGCGGCCGCCGCGGTTGTCGGCCTGACCGGCGTGGTGCTCTCCGCCGGCCCGGCCACAGCTCACACCCCCACCTGGGCGGTGACCTGTTCCGAGGTGAGCCTCGACCTGACCGCCTACAACAGCAACGTCACCAACCGGGTGACCATCACTGTCGACGGCAAGGACCTTCTGCCGACCGAGACCTTCGGCGAGGAGTTCCACAAGAAGCTCGAACTGCCCGAACACGACAAGGCGCTGACGGTCCACCTCGTCGTCAAGGCCGGTGACGGCGACAACTTCTCGCGCGACGAGACCAAGACGGCACCCGTGTGCGAGGACGCTACCCCGTCGCCCGCGCCGTCCGAGGGCACGCCGTCCACGGCTCCGTCGACCGGGGCGCCGATCGCGAGTGCCACGCCCAGCGAGGTGCCTTCGGCGTCCGCGCCCGGCGCGGTCTCCCCGAGCCCCAGCTCGCCCGACCTGGCCGAGACGGGTTCCTCGTCCGCCACTCCGGTCATTGCCGGAGCGGCTGTGGCCGTACTGCTGGCGGGCGGCGGCATCATGTGGGCTGTGCGCAAGCGTCGTACCGCACAGCACTGACCATTGAACCGGTGGTCCTGACGCAGGCCGTGCCGGGACCGCCGGTCGAGGCGGCACCGCCTCACGCCCGGCGCGGCGCGTGTTTCGTCGTCACACCTGCTTCGCGGCAGGCGGGGGAGTGGCGACGGGTGGCACCGAGGGCCCGATCTCGCACCAGACCGCCTTGCCCTCGCCGCGGGGCTCGATGCCCCAGCGGGTGGCGACGGCATCCAGGAGCAGCAGGCCCCGCCCCGATGTCGCGGTTTCGCCCGGACTGCGACGCCTCGGCCAGGCGCTGGAACGGTCCTGCACGGACAAGCGGACCCGCCGGACGGGTTCCGGCAGTACCTCCAGGGTGAGTACCGCGCCGCCTTCCGTGTGCAGCAGGACATTCACCAGCAGCTCGCCGGTCACCAGCTCGGCATCGTCCGCGAGTTCGGCCATCTCCCAGTCGGTCAGGGCCTGACGCACGATGGTCCGGGCGTCGGACAGCCCCTCCGGATCCGCCTGGTGGATGTACTGGTGCAACCGCGGGGCCCGTGGTGACCCGGGGTCCGGGCTGCGCCGAAGGACCAGAAGAGCCACGTCGTCCCCCGAACCCCAACGTTCCCAGAGCTGGTCCGACAGATGGTCCGCCAGTGCCTGGGCGCCCGCCGGCCCCGCGCTCACCTCGTTGATCAGTGCCTGCACACCCGAATCGATGTCGGTCCCCGGCTCCTCCACCAGTCCATCGGTGTACAGGACAAGCGTTTCGCCCGGCACCAGGTCGAGGCGAGTCTCCGGGAACTCCTCGTCCCCGAAGTCGGTCGAGATGCCCAGCGGCAGACCGCCCCGCACCTGGGGGCTGCCGACCCGGCCGTCCATGTGCCGGATCAGTGGGCCGAAATGCCCGGCCCGAACCACGCGCACGGTCCCCGACGCGAGATCGACCTGGGCGTACGTACAGGTCGCGAAGCGGTCCGTGTCCAGTTCGGCGAGGAAGCGCGAGGCCCGGGCCAGCACCGTCGACGGAGGATGACCCTCGCCGGCGTACGCGCGCAGGGCGATACGCAACTGGCCCATGATGGCGGCGGCGTGCGTGTCATGACCCTGTACATCACCGACCACGATCCCGAACCGGTTCTTGGGCAACGCGATCACGTCGTACCAGTCACCGCCGACCTGGCGTCCGCTCCAGGCGGCGTGATAGCGCACGGCGATCTCGCCGCCCTCGATCTCCTGGATGCGCCGCGGCAACATCGCCGACTGAAGGCCGGTGGCGAATTCGCGCTCCTCGTCGAAGAGCTTCGCGCGCTGCAGGGACTGTGCCACGATGGCGGCCAGCCCCAGACAGAGATTGCGCTCATCCGCGTTGAAGGACGTGTTCTCGCGGTAGAAGAGCGCCAGGGTGCCGAGGGAACGTGCCTGGGCCACGAGAGGCAGATAGGCGGCGGCCCGGAACTTCAACCGGTCGGCATAGGGGGTCAGCACGGGGTAACGATGGGTGAGAGCCGAGGCCGAGGTCAGGAACCGGGGCCGACCGCTGAGAACGGTGTCTGCCAGCGGGAACCGCCGGTCCAGCCCGGCGTCCCCGAGCGCGTCGATCGCCTCCACCGAGTCTCCGCTCAGAGCGATGACGCTCAGCGTGGTGTTCTCGACCAGACCGAGCGAGAGACCGTCGGCCCCCAGCCGGGCAAGCCCGCCCGGTCCGGTGAGCGCGGCGGTCACATCGTCGACGGTCACCGCGCGTGACAACGCGCTCGTTGTACGTTCAACGATGCTGGTCTGTCGCTGCCGCCGCTTTTCCAGGTCGAGCACGAAGGCCGAATGGGTGACTTCCGCCGTGGCGTCCTGCACCACCCCGATGACCCGGTGCGCCTGGCCGTCGTCGCTGCGCAATATGCGTGCCTGGATGTGGGTCCACTGGTCCCTGCCGTCGTCCAGCGGCACCTGGAAATGAACACTGTACGAACTGCGTCCGCTCTTGACAGCCTCGTCGATCGCCATTTCGAGACGGGTCCGTTCAGACTGTTCGAGCCGATCCAGCACGGTCTCGGCCCGTGAGTCGAAGGTCTGCGGGTCCAGACCGAACACCAGCAGCCCGGCATCGTCCATGTCGACCGTCCCGGTCCTCACATCCCACTCGAAGCTGCCCGTCCGATTCATGGCAAGGCGCTGGGCCGTCGCGTTCTCGCCGTTGTGTGACTTCCCGATCAGCAGGCGTGGCGGGACGGAAGTGCTCGGTTGCTGGTCGTGATCGGTCATTCCTGCTCCGGAGGTCGCCGGGCGGGCAGCCGGGCGGCACGGCCCGTACTGAGTGACTTAATTGTCGAACCGCTTTCGGCAGGTTGCCACAGCGGGAACCCGGCAAAATCCGGCCGGAAGGCCGGACCGGGCGGACTCGGGACCCCTGCTGCCCCGGCACCGGCCCCGCCCCGCAGAATGGCAGCGGAAGATCGTCCGCGATCGGCGGTCGATACGGCACAGGGGCTGACCGGAGCGCACTCATGAACCACGAAGATCCCGTTCTGCTGCACACCGAAGGACGCGTCCGGCACATCACCCTCAACCGTCCACATGCCCTCAACGCGCTGAATCACGCCATGGTGGCGTGCGTCGCCGAAGCACTCGCCGACGCCGAGCTCGACGACTCCGTCACCGCGGTCCTGATCACCGGGGCGGGCGAGCGCGGCCTCTGCGCGGGCGGCGACATCCGGTCGATCTACGAGGACGCCCGGGCCGGCGGCCGCACATCGATGGACTTCTGGCGCGACGAGTACCGGCTCAATGCCCGCATCGCCCGATTCCCCAAGCCCTATGTCGCGATCATGGACGGCATCGTGATGGGCGGCGGCGTCGGAGTCTCGGCCCACGGCGACGTCCGTGTCGTCACCGAACGATCGCGCATCGCCATGCCCGAGACCGGCATCGGATTCGTCCCCGACGTCGGCGGTACGCACCTGCTCGGTGCGGCGCCCGGCGAGCTCGGCACCCACCTGGCGCTCACCGCGGACGCGGTCGGCGCGGGTGATGCGCTGCTGTGCGGGCTCGCCGACCACTTCGTACCGTCTCAGCGGCTCTCCGAGCTCACCGCGGACCTCGCCGGCTGCGGTACGGCCGCTGAGATCGAGGAGACGGTGCGACGGTACGCCTCACCCGCGCCAGGCGGTGAACTGGCCGCGCACCGTGAGTGGATCGACTCCTGCTACCGGGCGGACTCGGTCGAGGAGATCGTCGACCGGCTCGACAACAGTGGCGTCCCCGCCGCCAAGCAGGCCGCCGAAACCATCCTGACCAAGTCGCCCACCGCGCTCAAGGTGACCCTCTCCGCCCTGCGCAGGGCACGTGCGCTCGGCAGCCTGGAGGCGGTGCTCGACCAGGAGTACCGGACTTCGTGCACCGCCTTCACCAGGCCCGACTTCGTGGAGGGCGTGCGCGCCCAGATCATCGACAAGGACCGCAATCCGCAGTGGAGCCCGGCGGTTCTCGCCGAGGTCACCGAGGCCGACGTGGCATTCTTCTTCGCCCCGCTGGGCGACCGCGAACTCGGCCTGCATGCCGCTTCCAGGACGACGGACTGAGAAACACTGCGGCGGGGCGAGAGACCACGTACGGAATCAGAGGTCGTTCGGCCCGTCGACCGTGCGGAACGGGAGGCCGAGCAGGTCGGCCGCGGCCTTGAGGTCCTTGGCGCGATGGCCGGTGCACAGCGTCCAGTGGTGGCCGATGCCGGTCGCGGACCAGGCATCGGTCCACTCGCCGGGGTCGAAGCCGAAGTCGACACGGGAGGTGGTGTTGCCGATCTCCAGCAGCGGTCCCGGGACGACCTCGCCTTCCGAGGTGATGAAGGTGAAGGTCCCGTCGGCTTCCTGCCCGATGCCGAACGTGGTGACCGGGCCGTGTCTGACGTCGAATTCCACGCTCACGCCCCAGCCGCGCTTGCCGTGGTAGACACCCAGTCCGCGCAACAGCGGATCCTTGGCGCTGATGGCAAGGTGGGCCGGACCGTCGTGCCCCATCTCGACGACCCGGTCCCGGAAATTGAGGGCCTGGAGTTCGGTGAAGGAGCCACCGGCACCGATGGTGTCGGCGATCAGCATGGCGAGGCTGGTACGCAGTTCGTACTCACCGGCCATCGGGATGCCGCGCGCGGTCAACAGCGATGCGCCGAGGATCATGCCGGCGCCGAGCCGCTCGTGGATCTCGCCCTCAAGGCCGCGGTGGTAGTAGGCGAGACTGTCGAGTCCGAAGTCCTCGACGAGCCGGTCCAGTCCGACCGAGACCCGGGCGGCCCAGGCGAGATCGACCTCGTCGACGGAGTCGTCGAGGGTGAAGACCGTACGCGCGAGCGCGACGCGTTCGGCGGCCGCCTCGTTTGTCACGCCGGCGACCCGGACCCGCAGATCGTCGAATTCGAGGACCTCGACATGGCCGCCGAACTGGGTGGAGACCAGCGTCATGTCGGTGGACACGTCGAGCATGCCGGGGTAGAGGTGGCCCATCAGACCGTGTCGGCCGTGGCGCATCGCGCCGCGCACCTGAGCGGCCCGGATCCAGCGGCGGATCCGGTTCCAGGCGTTCTCGTCGCGCAGATGACCCGAGACGGAGCGGAAGGGGATGCCACCGCGCCGGAACACATTGGCGACCTCCGGCAGCGGGCACTGCCCGCAGTACGCCAGCCACTTGGCCGTGTCGGTGTCCGGGTGGTCCATGGCCTCGGTCGGCTGGAGGTCGATGACCAGCACCGGAGCGTGCGCGCGCTGGGCGATCGGCAGCACCATCGAGGCTGTCAGATACGTCGTCAGAAACGTCACGACGATGTCGCAGTCGGCCGAGCGCAGCCGTTCCGCGGCCTTCGCGGCCTCCTGCGGATCGGAGATGAAACCGGCGTCGACGACCTCGCAGCCCATCTCCTCGAACTGCCCGGTCACGAAGCGGGCCGACTGCCGCAGCCGGTCGAGCAGACCGGGGAACTGCGGCCAGTACGCACCGAGTCCGCCGGACACCAGACCGACACGGGTACGACGGCGTGTGGTGCGGGCGAGCACACCGTCGAGCACGGCGGGCGAGACATCAGTCATGAGTTTCCTTCCTTCGGTTCCGTCGAAGGTCCGGGCTTCCCCGAAGGGCTCCCGGGCTGCCCGTCGAGGGCAGGTGACGAATGGGCTCAGGTCGGTTCCAGCCTGGCGGCAGCTCGGTCCCAGGCCCGCTGGTTCCCCTGCGGGGTGTAGTGGCGCAATTCCTGGGTCCGTGCCACCAGTTGTCGCATGTCCATGAGGTCGCCCACCAGCCCATGGGCACGTGCCTGCAACAGGATGTTGCCGAGCGCGGTCGCCTCGGCCGGGCCGGCCGTGACGGGCAGCCCGGTGGCATCGGCGGTCCACTGGCACAGGAGCTCGTTGCGTGAACCCCCGCCGACAAGGTGGATCCGGCTCAACTCCCGCCCCGCAAGACCGGCAGCCTGCCGCAGCGTCCTGCGATGAGCCAGTGCCAGGCTCTCCAGCACACATCTGACATAGCCACCGCGACTGTCGGGCGGCGCCTGCCCGGTCCGTACGAGATGGGTGTCGATGCGCAACGGCATGTCACCCGGCGCGAGGAACGCCTCGTCGTCGGGATCGATCACCGCCGCGAACGGCCGGGCACGGGCCGCCTCCGCGAGCAGCGCGGCCAGGCCCGGAGCCTCGCCCCGCCGGTCCCAGGTCCGTCGGCACTCCTCCAGCAGCCACATCCCCATGATGTTGCGGAGATAGCGGACGGTGCCGTCCACCCCACGCTCGTTGGTGAAGTTCGCCGAACGGGACTCCTCCGTCAGTACCGGAGCCGTCAGCTCAAGTCCTGCCAACGACCACGTTCCGCAGGACACATAGGCGAACCTGGGCTCGGTGGCGGGAACCGCCGCGACCGCCGACGCCGTGTCGTGCGAGGCGACGGCTGTCACCGGCGTCCCGGCCGGCAGTCCGGTGTACTCGGCAACATGCGGCAGCAGTGTCCCCGCCGGGTCACCCGGCTCGCGCAACGGCGGGAACCAGGAACGCTCCAGACCCAGCCTGCCGATCAGCGCATCGGACCAGGCGCCGGCCGACGCGTCGAACAGACCGGTCGTCGACGCATTGGTGATCTCCGCGCCCACCTCCCCGGTCAGCCAGTGGGTCAGCAGATCGGGGATCAGCAGCATTGTCCGTGCCGCGCCCCACTGGGCACTCGCTCGGTGGGCAGCGAGCTGGAACACCGTGTTGAACGGCAGATGCTGCAACCCGCCGACGGCATACAGCTCCTGTGCCCCGCACACCGCCAGCACCTGCTCGGCGGCCCTCCCGTTCCGGCGGTCGCGGTAGTGGAACGGCAGCCCGAGCAGGGCCCCGTCGGCATCGAGAAGGCCGTAGTCGACCGCCCACGTATCGATGCCGATCGAGGCGATCGGACCGCTGCGCGCAGCGGTCCGCAGACCGTCCAGCATTCCCTGGTACAGCGCGAGCACGTCCCACCGCAGTCCGTCCGGCAACCGGACCGGCGTATTGGCGAATCGGTGCGCCTCGGTCAGTACGAGCCTCCCGGGACCGGCCAGACCGGTGATCACCCGGCCACTGGTGGCACCGAGGTCCACGGCGGCGAAGGTCGCGTCGCTTCGTGACGTCACAGACATGGAAATCTCATCCGGGTGATCGCGGAGGACCGGGGCATCCCGAGAACTCGCGTCGTCGCGGGAACACGGGGCGTCGCGGGAACGGGGGTCATCGAAGGAACGCCGAGGCCACACCGGCGTCGACGGGAACATGGAGTCCGGTCGTGTGCGTGAGGTCCCCGCCGGTCAGCGCGAAGACGGCGTTGGCCACATGCTCCGGGAGCACTTCGCGCTTGAGGAGGGTCCGCTGGGCGTAGAACTCGCCGAGCTTCTCCTCCTCGATGCCGTACGTCGCCGCGCGCTGGGCGCCCCAGCCGGCCGCGAAGATCCCCGAACCGCGCACCACGCCGTCGGGGTTGATGCCGTTGACGCGGATCCCGTGCTCGCCCAGCTCGGCGGCCAGCAGCCGCACCTGGTGGGCCTGGTCTGCCTTGGTGGCCGAGTAGGCGATGTTGTTCGGACCCGCGAACACCGCGTTCTTCGACGCGATGTAGACGATGTCACCACCGATGTTCTGCGCCCTCATCATCCGGGCGGCCTCGCGCGACACCAGGAACGAGCCGCGCGCCATGATGTCGTGCTGGAGATCCCAGTCCCGGGCCGTGGTCTCCAGCAGCGGCTTCGAGATGGAGATCCCGGCATTGTTCACCACGAGATCCACACCGCCGAACGCCAGCGCGGCGGCCCGGAACGCGTCGGCGATCTGCTCCTCACTGGTCACATCGACCGGCACGGCGACAGCCCTGTCGGACCCGCCGAGTTCCTGCGCCACCGAGTCGGCGTTCTCCGCATCGATGTCCGCGACGACGACACATGCGCCCTCCGCGACCAGCCGGTGCGCGATGGCCTTGCCGATGCCCGACCCCGCGCCGGTGACCAGTGCCACCCGGGTGGCCAGCGGCTTGGCCTTCGGCATCCGGCGCAGCTTGGCCTCCTCCAGCTCCCAGTACTCGATCCGGAACTTCTCGGACTCCTCGATCGGTGCGTACGAGGAGACGGCCTCGGCACCGCGCATCACATTGATGGCGTTGAGGTAGAACTCTCCGGCGACCCGGGCCGTCTGCTTGTCCTTGCCGAAGGAGAACATGCCGACCCCGGGCACCAGCACGATCGCCGGGTCCGCTCCGCGCATTGCGGGGGAGTCGGGCGAGGCATGACGCTCGTAGTACGCGCGATACGCCTCCCGGTACTCCTCGTGCAGTTCCTTCAGCCGCGCCGCCGCCTCGTCCAGCGGGGCGTCCGCAGGCAGGTCGAGCACCAGCGGGCTGACCTTCGTACGAAGGAAGTGGTCCGGGCACGAGGTGCCCAGCGAGGCGAGCCGCGGATGTTCGGTACGGGCGAGGAAGTCCAGCACCGGCTCCGTGTCGGTGAAGTGGCCCACCTGTGGACGGTCGGTGGAGGCCAGACCGCGGATCAGCGGGGCGAGCGCGGCCGCACGCTCCCGGCGCCGCTCCTCGGGAAGCGGCTCCCGGCCCGCCCATTCGGGGCCGAAGGGTTCAGCCCTGCCCCGTTCCTGGAGGAAGGTCTCGGCGGTGCGGATCATCCACAGGGCGTTGTGCTCGCACTCCTCGGACGTCTCGCCCCAGGCCGTGATGCCATGGCCGCCGAGGATCACCCCGACGGCCCGCGGGTTTGCCGCCTTGACCGCGGCGATGTCCAGACCGAGCTGGAACCCCGGCCTGCGCCAGCCCACCCAGGCCACCTTGTCGCCGAAACACTCCGCGGTCAGCTTCTCACCGTCGACGGCGCACGCCAGCGCGATCCCCGAGTCCGGATGCAGATGGTCGACGTGAGCGGCCTCGACCAGGGCATGCATCGCCGTGTCGATGGACGGGGCCGCACCGCCCTTGCCGTGCAGGCAGTAGTCGAACGCCGGCACCATCTCGTCCTCGCGCTCCACCCCCGGATACACGTCCTTGAGCGCGCGTACCCGGTCCAGGCGCAGTACGGCGAGCCCGGCCTCGGTGAGCGTGCCGAGATCACCACCGGAACCCTTGACCCACAGCAGTTCGGTGTCGCCCCCGGTGACCGGGTCGGTGCCGGTGGTCTTGACCGATGTGTTGCCACCGGCGTAGTTGGTGTTGCGGGCGTCGGAGCCGATCCGGTGGGCGCGTTGCAGGAGAGCGGCGACTTCGGGGTGCGTCGCGGAGGTCATGAGTTTCCTTCGTGGTCGGGGGCTGTCTGAACCGGTCGATGGTCGTGCGGGGGAGCGGACAGGGGCTCAGGCGCCCCAGCCGGCCTGCTCGCCACCGACCCGGGCGGCGGCGATCCGCTCCTGGTTGCCCGAGGCCAGGTACGCCGCGAACGGGTCCCCCGCCAGGCCGAGTTCCGCACGCACCTCGGCCAGCAGCGGACGTACATCGGTGTTGTACGCATCCATCAGGGCGCCGTTCGCGGCCAGTACATCGCCGGACCGCTGCGCGGCGCCCAGCGCCTCCACGTCGACCAGGAGCGCCTTGGCGGTCGCTTCCTGCACATTGGCGACCGACCGGATGACGGCGGGGATCTTCGCCTCGATGTTGTGACACTGGTCGAGCATGAAGTTGACGTTCGTCTCGGGCTTCAGACCGTCGTTCCTGACCACCTCGTGCATGATCCGGAACAACTGGAACGGGTCGGCGGCGCCGGCCATCAGATCGTCGTCCGCGTAGAACCGGGAGTTGAAGTCGAACGCGCCGAGCTTTCCCGCGCGCAGCAGAGAGGCCACGATGAACTCGATGTTGGTGCCCGGTGCGTGGTGTCCGGTGTCCACGACCACCTGGGCCTTCGGACCGAGACGCAGACAGTGCGCGTACGCCGTACCCCAGTCGGGAACGTCGGTCGCGTAGAACGCGGGCTCGAAGAACTTGTACTCCAGCAGCATCCGCTGGTCGTCACCCAGCCGCTCGTACACCTCGGCCAGCGCCTCGGCCAGCCGGTCCTGGCGGGCCGTGATGTCGTCCTGCCCCGGGTAGTTCGTGCCGTCGGAGAACCAGAGCTTGAGATCGGGAGACCCGCTCTCGTCCATGATGTCGACGCACTCCAGCAGATGGTCGGTGGCCTTGCGGCGCACCTTCGGATCGGGGTGGGTGACCGAACCGAGCTTGTAGTCGTCGTCCTGGAAGACGTTGGAGTTGATCGCTCCGATCCTCAGCCCGAGACCCTCGGCGTGCCGGGTCAGCGCGGCGTAGTCCTCGACCTTGTCCCACGGAATGTGCAGCGACACCTTCGGTGCCACACCCGTGAAGCCGTGCACCTGCGCCGCGTCCTCCATCTTCTCGAACGGGTCGCGCGGCACACCCGGCTGCGCGAACACCTTGAATCGCGTCCCGGAGTTCCCGTACCCCCACGAGGGCGTCTCGATGACCTGGGACTTCAGAGCTGCCTTGACGGCCGACACATCAGACATGAACACCTCGTAAGCAGAGTCATCCAGCGACCGGAGACCGTTCGGACGTATGAATCGTTTCATCTGGACCGTACGCTAGGTTTCCCACGAGCTTCCAGTCAAGCAGCTGGTCGGGTTCTCTTCTGTCTTGAATCAATTCATCGTGCACTGCCCGGTCCGCCGACCCGTTCAGAGCATGGTGGCGCATCGGGGCGACGAGGTGAAGGGAGACGGCGCGAGGCCGGCCGAGCCGATTCGGCCGGGCCTCGTGCGGCGGTGGAGCATCGCGCGACCGCGGTGCCGTTCAGCAGGTGCGTTCAGCGACCGCTGCCGGACATGCTCGGCTGCAGCGAGCTGACGAGGTCGAAGAACCGGGACTCGTTGCCGCAGAGGCCGGCACGCTGCAGCGCACCATCGGCCTCGGCAATCGGCGAGGCGAGCAACGGCACATACAAGGGGCCGTCGTCCGGCTCCGCGAGCGCGGCGCGGGTTGCCTCCAGCAGTCGGACATACGCCTGGGCCGCGGCGAGTTCGTCTTTGCGCATCTCAGCATCTCCCGGTCAGAGGTGTCGGACCCACCAGCATCCCTCATGGGTCTGACAACGCCCGCCGACGGCGGCGTGGAGGGCGCCCGCTACCCGTCGTTCGGCCTTCGCGCACCGGCCGGTGGCTCGACCTCCAGGAATCTTCGACGACGCGCTCCTCGGTACAGCAGCACCGTCCAGCCCAACTCCCGCAGCACGGCCGCGCACCGCGCCAGTTCGGCCTCCTCCGAACGGGCCGCCCCACTGCCGGGCGGACCGAGCCACTCGACACGTACGCCGCCCGGTACCTCGCCCCGCTGCAAGCGGTAACCGGTCGCCGTACGCAGGCCCGATCCGTCAACGGCCGAGGCGGCCAGGCCCGATGCCTCCAGGGCGATGGCGACCGCCCGTACCGGCCGGTGTATCTCCCACTGCGCGGGTATGCCCTGCGGGTCGGCGTGTGCGGTGTTCGTCAGCCGGCGGATCTGCAGCAGTCCCTCGAACGCGGTCCGCACAGAGGCGGAGCGCCTTCCGCCCGGAACCGGAGCCGTCGGACCGTCCCCGGTGGCCGGTTCGAACCCGGTCCCGTCCTCGGTGTCCATCGGCGTCCCCCTTCGCCCGTGCCGTACTGCTGCCAGTGTGCGCCGGGCCACTGACAGTGGCCCGGGCGAGCGGCGCCCGGTCGTCCCCCGTCGCCGATGCCGTCGCGCCCGACGCCCCGGGTCACGCCTGCGGGGCGTCCCCTTCACCCGTGAGCGGCGACCCGCCCCCGCCGAGCACCTTGCCGGGGTTGAGAATGCCGTACGGGTCCAGCGCCGCCTTCACCGCGTAATGCATGCCCAGCACCGCGGAACCCAGTTCCTTGTCCATGCCGCGCATCTTCAGCAGGCCCACTCCGTGCTCGCCCGTCACCGTGCCCCCGAGGGCGATCGCATCGTCGAGGATGTCCTCGAAGGCCGACTGGGCGCGGGCGCGCGCGGCTTCGTCGCCCGGCGTGGTGATGATGAGCGGGTGCAGGTTCCCGTCCCCGGCATGGGCGATGTTGGCCACCGGAATGTCGTGCCGGGCCGCGGTCTTCTCGATCCGGGCCAGCATCTCGGGCACCGCGGTCCGCGGTACACACACGTCCTCGGTCAGGACCGGACCGAGCCGCTCCAGCGCCGGGCAGGCCAGTCGGCGTGCCTGGAAGAGCGCATCGGCTTCCTGCTGGTCCGTGGAGACCGCGGCCCAGGTGGCAACCCGCCCGCTCGAAACACTCCCGTACCAGCTCGGCCTCGGCGTCGCCCTCGGCGCCCGGCGTGTCGACCCGGCCGAGCAGCACCACGTCCGCGTCGGCGGAGAGCCCCAACTTCTTCCAGGCGTCGACGGCGGCCAGGCAGTGACGGTCGACCAGTTCGAGCGCCGAGGGGATCACGCCCGAAGCGGTCACGGCGCTCACCGCCTCACCCGCGGCGACCACCGAGGAGAAGTACCCGGCCACGGTCCGCTCCTGCGGCCGCGCCGGACGCAGCCGCACCGTGATCTCCGTGATCACGCCCAGGGTGCCCTCGGACCCGACCATCAGTCCGGCCAGGTCGTACCCCGCCACCCCTTCGCGGTACGCCGGCCGAGCGAGACGACCTCGCCGAGCCCGTTGACCACTTCGAGACCGAGGACGTGGTCGCGCGTCACGCCGTACTTGACGCAGCACATGCCCCGGCGTTGGTCGCGACGTTCCCGCCGATCGTCGACCAGGGCGAGCTCGCCGGATCCGGCGGGTACCAGAGCCCGTGCTCCGCGCACGCCGCCCGCAGATCGTCGTTGACCACTCCCGGCTGGACGACGGCCAGCCGCTCCGCCGCGTCGATGCGGACGATGCGGTTCATGTCCTCGAAGGACAGGATGATCGCCCCGTCCACGGCGTTCGCACCCCCCGACAGGCCGGTGCCCGCCCGCGCGGAACCAGCGGGATGCGGTGGGCCAGACAGTGCCGGACCACGTCCCGGACCTCTTCGGTGGTCTGCAGACGCACCATGGCCAGGGGAGTTCCGTACGGGGCCCACTCGGCCTCGTCGTGCTGATACCGGGTGAGGCCGGCCGGATCGGTCAATACCCGCCGGGCAGGGATGTCGTCGGCTGGCGCGTTCGCCACGTCTGTGGCCACCTCCTACAAAGATGTACTACCCACCATCATTGAGCGCAGAATTCGAGCCCGGAGCCGAGCCCCCGGTCCGGCTCAGCGGTGATCATGAAATTGACGCGAACGGGTGACCGATCCCGATAAAGTCGACTGTCCGACAGTTCCGTACCCAGAGGATCCACGCACCGTGCCCGACAACGTCCAAGGCCCCGGCGCCGACCGCACCGATCGTGCCGCCCTGCGCGCCGACTGCGCCAACTGCTTCGGACTGTGCTGTGTAGCACTGACCCTGACACGGTCCGCGGACTTCGCGATCGACAAGGACGCCGGGAAGCCCTGCCGGAACCTCCGGGCGGACTTCCGCTGCGGCATCCACACGGAACTGCGGACACAGGGCTTCCCCGGTTGCACCGTGTACGACTGCTTCGGGGCGGGCCAGAAGGTCTCCGTCGAGACCTTCGACGGACAGGACTGGCGCAGGGCCCCACAGACCGCCCAGCAGATGTTCCAGGTGTTCCCCGTCATGCGGCAGCTCCACGAACTCCTCTGGTACCTCACGGAAGCGCTGTCCCTGGAACCGGCGCGGCCCCTCCACGGTGAGATCCGGTGCACCCTCGACGAGACGGATCGCCTCACCCGCCTCCCGGCGGACGCGTTCCCGGATCTGGATGTGGCAGGGCACCGCGACGCCGTGGCCGAGCTGCTGCTCCGTACCAGCGAACTCGTACGGGCCACGGCGCCGCGCAGGAAGAAGCGTGACCATCGTGGCGCCGACCTCATCGGAGCCAGACTCAGGGGCGCCGATCTGCGGGGCGCCGACCTGCGCGGCGCGTATCTGATCGCGGCGGACCTCGCCGGTGCCGATCTGCGTCTGGCCGACCTGATCGGCGCCGACTTCCGGGACGCGGACCTCTCCGGCGCCGACCTCACCGGAAGCCTCTTCCTTACGCAGGCCCAGCTCAACGCGGCCAGGGGGGACGCGGCGACGAAGCTTCCGCCGTCACTCGGCCGCCCCACGCACTGGGACCGGTGACTTCCGGCCCGGAGGCAGCCACCGACCGACGACCCGGACCGCGCCACTCACGGCCGCGGACCGCCCGCGTCGGCCCGGGGCGAATCGGCCGGTGCGTCGGGGCACTGCGGACGTGTCCGGTTCGTTGCACAGTGTGGCGTACCCGGAACGCCGCAGACGACCGGACCGAGGAGTCCCGCACATGCCCAGCAGTACCGACCGCAGCCGCACCGAGCCAAGTCGCACGGACGGGAACCGCACCCGCCTGGTCGAGCGCCTCATGGAGCAGTTCCCGCACGTGCCCCGGGAAGCCGTCATCAAGGAGGATCTGCTGCGCGGCGGCGTGGCGTTCGACGAGTCCGCGCTCAGCGACAACGAGGGCGGTGACGTCAAGCCGAAGTCCTACTTCATCTTCTCGTTCGACCACGGCACCCTCCCCGAGCTCGGCGCGGCCGCCCTCCGCCGCCCGCCGGAGGAGATCGTCCTCACCGGCGGTCCGTACGACCTGCGCAGGACCGTCGTGTCGGTCCGGGTCAACCCGTCGTCCCCCTACCGTGTCGCGGCCGACGACGACGGTGTGCTCGGGCTGCATCTCGACGGCCGGCGGATCTCCGACGTGGGTCTGCCGCCCATGCCGGACTACTACCGGCACACGCTGGAGAACGGCAAGTCCGTGATGGAGGTGGCGCCCACCATCCAGTGGGGATACCTCGTCTACCTGACGGTCTTCCGGGTCTGCCAGTACTTCGGTGCGAAGGAGGAGTGCCAGTACTGCGACATCAACCACAACTGGCGCCAGCACAAGGCGGCGGGACGCCCGTACACCGGAGTGAAGCCGGTCGAGGAGGTCCTGGAGGCGCTCGCCATCATCGACAAGTACGACACGGCGAAGACCTCCACCGCCTACACCCTCACCGGTGGGGCCATCACCTCCCACATCGGCGGCCGCGACGAGGCCGATTTCTACGGGCAGTACGCCAAGGCCATCGAGGAGCGCTTCCCGGGCCGCTGGATCGGCAAGGTCGTCGCCCAGGCCCTGCCCAAGGCCGACGTACAGCGGTTCCACGACTACGGCGTGCAGATCTACCACCCCAACTACGAGGTGTGGGACCGCCGTCTGTTCGAGCTCTACTGCCCGGGCAAGGAACGCTACGTGGGCCGTGACGAGTGGCACCGCCGCATCCTGGACTCCGCCGAGGTATTCGGCCCTCGCAATGTCATCCCCAACTTCGTGGCGGGTGTGGAGATGGCCGAGCCCTTCGGCTTCACCACGGTGGACGAAGCCATCGCCTCGACCACCGAGGGCCTGCGGTTCTTCATGTCGCACGGCATCACCCCGCGGTTCACCACCTGGTGCCCGGAGCCCACCACCCCGCTCGGGAAGACCAACCCGGACGGGGCGCCGTTGGAGTACCACATCCGCCTGCTGGACGCCTATCGCGCGACCATGGAGGATTACGGTCTCAGCTCGCCCCCCGGCTACGGCCCGCCCGGACCCGGACGCGCCGTCTTCTCCGTCAGTTCGTTCATGGACAGTCTTCCGGCCCGTCCGGACGACGCCGGGTAGTGCCGGTCCGGTCGTCGGGCCCGGGCTCGACCCGGGCCCCGGGCCGCCAGTTCACGCACGACGCGCGCGAACCAGGGAGTGCGGCCGGGGCACACGGCTGCCGACGGGCCCGGCGGGGACGGGGTGCCCGGCGCGACGAGGGTGACCCCGTCGATCGCCGGCGCCGGGGACCGTCGGTGCGGGGGACCGTCAGGCACGCCACTCGGCCGTGCGCTCGGGGGACGCTTCGGCGAGCACCTTGCCGATGGCCTCCACGTCGCCCTGATGACCGTAGACGGGCGTGCCGGGCTGCTGCCGCCAGGACTCGTCGAGACCCCCCGCGTCCACGGTGTCGAATCCCAGCTCGTCGATGAGATCGCGCACGACCTGCTTGGCCGCCGCGTCGTCACCGGCCACCGGCAGCGCCTGACGGCCGGGACTGCCCTTGGGGAGGCCGTTGGAGAGGATGTCCTGCGCGTACGTCCCGTTGAACGCCTTGATCACCGGATGGCCGATCTGCTCCTCGGTCCACCGGCTCTCGGGCTTGCCGTCCTCGATCGCGGCGATGCGGCCGTCGCGCTGTTGCGGGTAGTAATTGCCTGTGTCGATGACCGCGACCCCTTCCGCGGCACCGTCGATCAGACCGGTGGGCAGATCGGGGACGGCTTTGAGGGGGACGGTGACGACAACGACTCGGGCTCCTCGAGCCGCCTCCGCGGCGTTGACCGCGGTGGCTCCGGTCTCGGCGGCGAGCGCGGAGAGCGTCTGCGGGCCGCGCGAATTGGCGATGGACACCTCGTGGCCCAGCGCGGTGAGGCGCCGGGCGAGGTTGCCGCCGATGTTGCCCGCTCCGATGATGCCGATCTTCATGGATCCGACCTTCCGATGGCGCCTGCGGTACCTGAAGTGGTCTGGCCGCTTCAACAACTACCCGCTGCCGGTCCGTATTCCTGGCAATGAGAAAACGATTCGCCCGTTCACCCGAAGGATGGGAACGAGTGCCTGCGGGCACGTAGAGGAAGAGAACGGAATCACTGAGCCCATTTGAAGGCGGTGCCCATGCTGCATGGTGTCGATGTCAGCTCCCATCAGTCGTCCTTCGACACGGACGGACTGGACTTCGTCTTCATCAAGGCCACCGAGGGGCGTTCGTACATCAATCCGCATCTCTCGGCACAGGTGAAACGCGCGAGGGACGCTGAGTGCGTGGTCGGTTTCTACCACTTTCTCTGGCCGGGGAACATCACGGCCCAGGCCGAGTATTTCGTGAGCAAGGCTCCGGAGAAGGCGGGTGATCTGCTCGCCGTGGACTGGGAGGAGAACGGCGAAGGCACGAGGGCCGGCAATGCTGAAAAGGACCGCTTCATCCGTGAGGTCAAGCGGCTGCGGCCGCACCACAAGGTCCTGCTGTACTGCAACCGCTACTTCTGGCTGAACCACGACACCACGTCGTATGCGGGGGACGGTCTGTGGATCGCCGACTACGTGACCGCGGGGAAGCCGAGGATCAAGGCCTCCTGGCGCATCCATCAGTACACCGACCGGCCGCTCGACAAGGACGTCGCAGCCTTCTCCTCACGGACAGCCATGCGCAACTGGGCCCGGGGCTAGGGTCTTTCGTCTGGACCGGGGTCGGACACGGCGCGGCGGCGGGTGTCCCGTCGTCCGAGCCCTGCGCCGCGCCGTGCCGTGCTCCGATCAGTGGGTGAAAACCTATGATGGGTGCGTGCCTAAGATGGTGTCGATGAGCCAGACCCCGCCCAGCCTCCTGGGACTCACGACGTATCTGCTGTCCAAGACCGGCAAGGCGGCGCGGAGCCGACTGGCGGCGCGACTGGCCGAGCGGGATCTGCGGCTCTGGCACATGGCCGTGCTGTCGGCGCTCGTCGACTTCGGCCCCCATGTGCAACGGGAACTGGCATCACGGCTCGGGATCGACCGGAGTGACATCGTCAAGATCGTGGACGATCTCGCGGTGGCCGGTCTCGTCGACCGGGCCCGGGACACCGCCGACCGCCGCCGGGTGACCGTCACGCCCACCCCGGCCGGCCGCGTAGTGCTTGCAGAGCTCCAGGACGAGGCGCTGACCGAGCAGGAGGCACTGCTCGCCCCTCTGACCGGCCCCGAACAAGCCCAGCTTGCAGCGCTGTTGAGGCGGGTCCACACCCATGTCCACGACGGCCCCGAAGAGTCGCAGTCAGGTCGCTGACCAATTCCCCGGGTTCGGTGCGGCACACTTCTCGGGTGACCACAGCCGCGGCTCAGCCGCCTCGCGACCGCGCGCTCGGGCGCGGAATCACCACCCTCATTCCACACGCCGCCACGGCGACCCCGGCCGAACAGGCGGCGGCCGTACTGACGGCGATGCAGAGCGTTCCGGTGCGCGTGGGCGTCCTCCAGGCAGCAGTGGTCCTGCTGGAGGAACGAGTGCGCGCGACGGAGGACGGCGCGGAACGTGCGGCCGCCGCGACGACGGTCGCCATGCTGCGCAGCGCGATCGGCCGGGCCGGCTGACCGGGTCGGGGTCCGACGGAGTTGATCAGTACAGGCTGGGTCGGGCCCGGGGAGTTGATCAGTACGGACAGAGCAGGGCCAGGGGAGTTGATCAGTTCAGCTCGTCGAGGGCCCGGTCGCACGCCTCGGGTTGGTTCCGCCAATACTGCCAACTGTCCTCATGGGACAGGACACTGGCGAGTGCCTCCCTCAGACCGAGACGCCGGGGCCCGGCGATCTCCCGTACGACCACGACGGCCGCCTTCAGCCCGTCCCACCCGCCCTCGGCAAGAAACCCGAGTGCGGCGGCAGGGTCCTCCGCGGCTGTCGTGCGCGTGGACTCCACCAGCGGTTGCAGCCACCGGGCCCACTGCCGGTACCGGTCCGATCCACCTGAGTCCGCCCTGTCCGGTCGCTCCGCCGTCTCCAGCAGCGGCGCCAGCGCCCGCGCGAGACGTCCGCAGTGGCTCGCCGCACTCTCCGTGACCCACGGGTGTTCGGTGGTGAAGTGCTCCCAACCGGTCTGGTCCCCCAACTCGTGGAGCCACCAGGCGCCGACGGGCCGCAGGCCCTCGGTCCCGCCGAGAACGAAGGCTTCCCGCACCAGTTCGTAACTCGGCGGGGTGCGTTCCGCGAGTAGCACGGCGTCGTACAGATCCTTGCCCTGCGGATACGCGTCGGTGACCAGCCACAGCAACTTCCAGGCCAGTGACAGCTCGGGGGACACGGCCTGCACACGGCAGCCCGGGCCGTCTCCCAGCGGCTGGAGTTCGGTGAGCTCGGCGGGGGAGGGCAGGGCCTCGTTGAAGACCACGTCGAGCTGTACGGTGCCACCGGGCACCCCGTCCGCCGTCCACGGCAGCAACATGCGTCGGCCCGGAACCCGGTCGTACGTCCAGATGTCCTCCGTCACCATGCCTGGCGCGTCGATCTGGACGGAGCCGCGGGCGGCGGCCCTTGCCGCGTCCCGGGCGATCGTCTCGAAGAGGCCCGAGGATCGAGGGTCGTCCATGGCCCAGTCCCGGGGCACGAAGAGAAAGTCCAGATCTCCCGGATCACGGGCGGCCTCCCCGAACCACGTGGCCATCAACACGCTGCCACGCAGCACCAGATGGTCGCCCCACGGGCCGTCCGCGATGGACGCGAGCACCGTGTCCAGCACGGTACGCCGCGCCCGGTGCCAGGCCCGCCCCAGCTCTTCCTGGCCATCGCTGAAGTCAGGCTCTCCCGCCCGGTAGGCATTGGCGAACTGCTTCAGAGCGGGCTCGAAGATCAACGGATGTTTCATCCCGTCCGGTGCAGGCAGCAATGTGCCCGGAAGCTCCGAGTTGCGCCGTGTCTCCTCGTCGAGGGGCGCATGGGGAACCCGTGGGGACCCCTTCCACAACCTGCTCCAGGAGGCGGATTCGTCGGCGGACGATGTCATGGTGAGGCTCCTGCGGGAAAGTGTGCTGCTGTTCGCGAGGCTCGTGGTGGAGGCTGACGTATGGGGGACGCGCGATCATCTGACGCGAGCATAGATGTCCGCGCCGTGCGCAGATCGGCGGGTCCCGGTGCAGGGCCGTCGAGGGCAGAAGGCGTCCGCCTCCCGGCGGGCCGGAAACATCCATTGGCATGGACCTGATAGGCGCACTGCGTTACAGTCCGTTGCGGCACACTCTGAGAGCGCTCTCAGGTGAGAGCTCCCGGACGCCTGCTGTTCCTCCCCCACAATGCCGGAACAACAGAAGGGCCATTGCCTTGAGATGTATGAACGCGTTGCGTGCGAGCCTGGCTGCCGCGCTGGTTGTCGGAGCCTGGGCCACTGTGGGTCTTGCCTCCGGTCCGGCATCTGCCGCCGCCGTGGACTCGCCTTCCGGGACACCCCGATCCGCGACCGATGAAGCACCGGCGTCCGCAGGACTGCTCTCCGCCATGCGCAGAGACCTCGGCCTGACAGAGGATCAGGCCAGGGCGCGGCTGGCCGCGGAGAAGACGGCAACCGCCGTACAGGGCAAGGCGCGACGAGCCGCCGGATCGTCCTACGCCGGCTCCTGGTTCGATCCGGCCACCGGCAGACTCACCGTGGCCGTCACCGACGGCCGGAAGTCGGGCGCCGTACGGGCGTCCGGCGCGTCCGTACGGCTGGTGCGCCACAGCGCGCAACAGCTCGACGCGGCCAAGGCGCGGATCGACAGACTGACCGCGCCGGACGGTGTCAGCAGCTGGCACGTCGACCCGAAGGTCAACCGGGTCGTCGTCGACGTTGTCGCTTCGGCGGCACATGACAACGATGTCCGCGAGTTCGTCGAACGGGCCCGCAAGTCCGGCCCCGTACTGGTCAATCGGACGCCCGAGGCGCCCAGGACCTTCTCTGCCGGAACCGTGGGCGGCGATCCCTACTACACGGGCAACGTCCGATGCTCCATCGGCTTCTCCGTGCACGGCGGCTTCGTCACGGCAGGGCATTGCGGCCAGGCCGGCGCCGCGGTCAGCGGATGGGACCGTTCGGCCATCGGCAACTTCCAGGGGTCGTCCTTCCCCGGTGACGACTACGCCTGGGTCAGCGTCGGCAACGGCTGGTGGACCGTCCCCGTGGTACTCGGCTGGGGCACCGTTTCGGACCAGTTGGTGCGGGGCTCCGCAGAGGCACCCATCGGGGCCTCGATATGCCGCTCCGGCTCCACCAGCCACTGGCACTGCGGCAATGTGCAGGCCACGAACGAAACCGTGAACTACAGCCAGGGTGCGGTCCATCAGATGACCAAGACGAGCGTCTGCGCCGAGCCGGGAGATTCGGGCGGCTCGTTCATCAGCGGGGACCAGGCGCAAGGAGTCACGTCGGGCGGCTGGGGCGACTGCACCAGCGGCGGGCAGACCTGGCACCAGCCGATCAACGAGATTCTGAACCGGTACGGACTGACACTGCACACAGCCTGACGGTACGCAGGGCCGGCTGGACCCGGTCCGTCCGTCGCCCACTGCGCGAGGCCTGCCGCGGCACGAGCTCCATCGCTCGGACGCGGCAGGCCCTTCGTGGAACGCGGGCGCGAGGGAAGCAGGGTTGACCATTGTTTCGGCGACCGGGTGCCCGGTGCCATCAGCATCGACGACGGGCGCTGTCAGCATTCACCAAGTGCAGGTGTTCTGCAGGTCGTTGATGCTGTCGGCGAGTTCGGCCGGCCGGTCCGGCCAGCCCGCCGTGTACCAGTGAGCGATGCGCCAGGCCAGCCGCCGCGGCCACACCGGAGTGGTGGGCAGCCGGTCGACCGGAATCCACGTGGGCGTTCCGCCGTGGTTGTCGAGTTCCGCACGGGCACCGATCTCGCCTTCGGCATGTACGAGGAAGTAGTGCTCCCGGCGACTGTCCTTCCAGACGCGGGCCACTTCCCTGACCACACTGCCGCCCAGGCCGGTCTCCTCCCGCAGCTCGCGGATCACCGCAGCGTGCAGTGTCTCGCCGTCTTCGACCCCGCCGCCGGGAATCTCGTAGAACGGCTCTCTGTCCTCCTCGAAGCCGATGAGCAGCATCCGCCCATCACGAATCACCACCGCGCCGGCCCGGACCCGTACCGGATCTGCGGATGCCGGATCGTCCCAGGAAGTCACTCCTCGCACCGGGCCTCCCACCACCCAGCTCCGCAGCACGGTCTCAGCAGTTCCGACGGGCCGGATCCGCGCATGCAATGCGTCGGCCAGGGGCAGCGAGCACAATGCACTGTCCGGTACCCGGTCATGGCGAGGAAAGCGGTAGGTCCCGTCCTCATCGGTCTCTTTGACAACGACAAGGCCGACATCGTCGAACTGAACGTTCACCGGAACAGGGTCATCGGTCATTCGCGAACACTAGCCCCCCGCTGAGGCCACTGAGCAGGCGACGGAGGCAGCCGAGGCTGAAATCCGACGGACAACGGGCTCAGGACTCCGCGCGGGCACGCCACTCGTCGAACTGCTCAGGTGTGCGGACGCGGTCGTCCAGGACCGATCGGTAGATGTCGACGCTCTTCACGGACCTGCCGTACTCGGCACGGTCTGCCCAGGCCTGCTTGATGCCGGTAATCGCCGCGTGGGTTTCGGGAGTGAGACGCGGAGACAATGTCTTGAGATGGGCGAGGTCGGGCTGTCGGTCTGGTTCGTCGACGAAACCAGATGTCCAGGTTCCAGTCCTCACCCCGGACGGAACGACAGTCCACTCCGAGGTGGAGCCCATCGGGGTAGCCCAGGTCGATGTTCCACTCGCCGGTGTCGTCGCGGAACCGGACCTGCCGCACTCGCCGGTGCTGCGCCAGTCGTGCGCCGATCCCGGCAACGACTTCCAGGGTCTGCGGTTCGAGCTTCGGGCAGATCACCGTCACGTCCAGGTCGCGACGGACCGTCAGACCGAGGGCATAACTCCCCACCCGCACCGGCCGGCCGACCCCGGGCAGCAGTTCCTCGAGCCGTAGATCGGCGCTGACCGCATCCGCCGCGGACCGCATGGCGTCCTGTTGCCGCAGGAGTTCCTCTGTCGCCACCACACGACCATTCTCACAGAGGACGAGAACCGGGTGCTTTTCCATGTGACTGCGGCACGGCGCTTGCTGCCGCTCACATACCCTCCGGCCCAATTCCCGGACAGGGCACGGTGCCGACGTCGGACAATGTACGTATGACCCGACCCGGAATCCGTGTTGCCGCATACGTGATCCGGCATTGTTCCGTACCCGAGTTGCTGGTGTTCGACCACATCGGAATGCCGGAGGCTGGCACCCAAGTGCCCGCAGGTGGAGTCGGACCGGACGAGGAACTGGAACAGGCTGTCCGGCGGGAGGTCGCTGAGGAAACCGGGCTGTCGGCAGTCGCCTTGGTCCGGCAGATCGCCGTGGAGGACAAGCCACACCCCGAAACGGGGCAGCCACGCCGGACCACCTTCTTCTTCCTCCGAGCAACGGCCGACACCCCTGATGCGTGGGAGCACCAGGTCCGTGGAGACGGCGACGACGCCGGCCTCATCTTCGCCTGCCGCTTCCTCCCGCTTCCCCTCAAGCAACCGCTGGCGGACGAACAGGACGTCTGGCTGGGCCGCATCGATCCGTTCTGGACCACCATGCCCGGCACTCCTGCCCTGCCCCGACATGCGGACATCGGCGAACTCACGGGACAGGATGGATCGCATGCCCGGCGATGAATCGTGGGATCTCGTGGATGGACGACTGCCACAGATTCGGCTCAAGCCCGTCGATCCGGCCTATATTCGGAAGGGCACCTTCCGTTCGGCCCGCGGCTGAAGCACTGGCCGGGAACGCACACCGTCCCCGGAGCCGTTGTGCGCTCGGGGGACGGCGGGGACAGCTGAGGTTACGGCGTCGCGTCGAGGTCGCGAGCGAGGAGCGTGGCCAGCTCCTCGACTGCGGCCTCCGCGCCGTCGCCCTCCGCGGTCAGTACCACTGAATCGCCGTGCTGTGCCCCGAGGGCGAGTACGGAGAGCAGGCTCCGGGCGTCGACCGCGCCCTGACCGTCCCGGCCGATCGTCACCTTGACCGGCTGCTGGGTGGCTGCCTTGACGAACAACGAGGCCGGGCGGGCGTGAAGACCGCTGCGGGAACCAACGGCGACGGTGCGCTGATGCATGGGGAACTCTCCTGTGTGTCGGTGGGGGAGCGGGGACGGGGATACGGGGGAATCCGTCAGGTGGCGACGGAGCAGGGGCATGGGGATTCCGGTCAGGCAGCGACGGAGATCCTGGACTTCTCGGTCGCCGGGGCGGGCGCCTCCGTGTTCCGGCGCATGCCCTTGAGCAGGACGACCAGGGCGGTCGCGACCGCCGTACCGGCGGCGATGGCCAGCAGGTAGAGGAGCGGATTCCCGATGAGCGGCACCACGAAGATGCCACCGTGCGGGGCACGCAATGTGCAGCCGAAGGCCATCGAAAGCGCACCGGTCACCGCGCCGCCGGCCATCACCGACGGGATCACCCGGAGCGGGTCGGCCGCCGCGAACGGGATCGCGCCCTCGCTGATGAAGGATGCGCCCAGGACCCACGCCGCCCGGCCGTTCTCCCGTTCGGTCCTGCTGAACAGCCTGCCGCGCACGGTGGTCGCGAGTGCCATGGCCAGCGGCGGCACCATGCCGGCCGCCATGACCGCGGCCATCACCTTGAGGCTGCCGGGCGTCGGGTCGGCCAGACCGCCGACCGCGAAGGCGTACGCCACCTTGTTGAGCGGCCCGCCCATGTCGAAGCACATCATCAGGCCGAGGACGATGCCGAGAATGATCGCGTTCGAGCCGGAAAGTCCGTTGAGGCCGTCGGTCAGGGCGCGCTGTAGGGACGCGATCGGCTTGCCGACGACGATGAACATCAGGAATCCGACGACCGCCGAGGCGACCAGGGGAATCACCAGCACCGGCATGATGCCCCGCAGCGTGGGATGGACCTTCACCCGCTGGATCGCCATCACCACCGCACCGGCCAGTAGCCCCGCTGCGAGGCCGCCGAGGAAGCCCGCGTTGATGCTGAGTGCGATGGCGCCGCCGACGAAGCCGGGAACGAGCGCGGGCCGGTCCGCCATCCCGTACGCGATGTACCCGGCCAGCACCGGCACCAGGAAGGCGAACGCGGCGGTGCCGATCTGGTTGAGCAGCGCGGCCCAGCTGTCGGCCTCGCCCCAGACGAAGTGGTCCGCGACGGATTTCGCACCGGCTATCTCGTAGCCGCCGATGGCGAACGAAAGCGCGACGAGGAGCCCGCCCGCCGCGACGAACGGCACCATGTAACTGACGCCGGACATCAGGTAGGTGCGCAGTCGGACGCCGAAGTGCGCGTGGTCACCGCCGGTCGTGGCTCCACCGTCCTGCTGAGCGGTGCCGGCCGGGACGGTGCTGGTCTCGCCGCGCTCCGCCTTCCGCCTGGCTTCGGCGATCAGCTCGGCAGGACGGTTGATCCCTGCCTTGACCCCGGTGTCGACGATCGGCTTGCCGTCGAAACGTGCCTTCTCGCGTACCTCGACGTCATGTGCCCAGATGACCGCGTCGGCGGCGGCGATCAGCTCGGGATCGAGCCGCTCGAACCCGGCTGAGCCCTGCGTCTCGACATTGAGCACCACGCCCTCGTCGCGGGCCGCGGCCGCCAGTGACTCGGCGGCCATATAGGTGTGTGCGATACCGGTCGGACATGACGTGACGGCGACGATCCGGAAGGGTTCGGCGGACAGAGGGGCGCTGTCCGTGACAGAGCCGTCCACCGGTGCGTCGGCCGGCGTCGAGGCCTGGGGAGTCGAGTCGGCCGGAGCCGAGGCCTGCGGAGTCGGGTCAGCCGGAGTCGAGTCGGCTGCAGCGGCCTTCTCGCCGCGGATCAGCGCCGCGGCCGCGTCGGGGTCGCGCTCCGCACGCAGGGCGCCCGTGAATTCCGGGTCCATCAGCCGTCGAGCCAGGGCGGAGAGGATCGTGAGGTGGTCGTCGTCGGCTCCGGCGGGCGCGGCTATCAGGAAGACCAGATCGGCGGGGCCGTCCGCCGCACCGAAGTCGATGCCCGGGCCGCTGCGGCCGAACGCGAGCGTGGGCGCGGTGACATGCTCGCTGCGGCAGTGCGGGATGCCGATGCCGCCGTCCAGACCGGTCGGCATCTGTGCTTCGCGGGCTGCCACATCGGCGAGGAAGCCGTCGAGATCGGTCACCCGGCCCTCGGTAACCATCCGCTCGGCGAGCGACCGGGCGGCGTCGTGCTTCGTCTCGGCGGACAGATCGAGATCGACCAGTTCCGCGGTGATCAGTTCACTCATCGCGGGGCTCCTTGTTCGTGGACCGTCCTGTGGGCGGCTCGGGGGACACTCGGGGCGGCGGGCTGGGTCGCGGATGCGCGGCAGTCATGAAGTCGGCTCCGTCAGGGGTCGGTCCAGGGGGATTTCGGTGGTCGTGGTGACCGCCGACAGATCGAGATCGGCGGGTGCCGGCATAACGCTGCCCGGCAGCTTTACGGCTGCCGCGCCATGGGCGACCGCCGCGGCGAGCGCCACCTGCCCGGTTCCACCCGCGGCGAGGAAGCCCGCGAGAGAGGCGTCGCCCGCCCCGACGTTGCTGCGGACCGTTTTCACCCGGGCGCTGCCGAAGTACGTACCCGTGCCCTCGACCAGCAACTGTCCGTCGGCCCCGAGGCTGGCCAGAACGGACCGGGCACCGCACTCGCGGAGCTCCTCCGCCGCCTTCACGGCATCACCCACCGTCGCCAGCGGGCGACCGACGGCCTGGGCAAGCTCCTCCGCGTTCGGCTTGATCACATCGGGGCGCTCCCGGAGCGCCGCCGTCAGCGCAGCGCCGGAGGTGTCGAGGGCGATCCGGGCCCCGGCACGGTGGCTCCGGGCCACCAGCTCGGCGTACCACTGCGGGGGCAGTCCACGCGGCAGACTGCCGCAGCAGGCGATCCAGTCCGCGGCCGCCGACCTGGTCTGTACGGCATCCAGCAGGGCCTCGGCCTCGGCCTCGGTGATCTCCGGGCCCACCGCATTGACCTTGGTGAGCGTTCCGTCGGGCTCGACGAGCGTGACATTGATACGGGTGCTGCCGACGATCGGCACACCGGCTGCCTCGATGCCGTGCTCGCCCAACAGCCGTGCGAGCAGCTCGCCCTCGGGCCCGCCGAGCGGTGCGACAGCGATCGTGCGGTGGCCGGCCGCCGCCACTGCACGCGAGACGTTGATGCCTTTGCCGCCGGGGTCGACCCGGTCGTCCGTGGCCCGGAGCACGGCTCCGCGGGTCAGCCCGGGCAGCTCGTACGTCCGGTCGAGGCTTGGATTGGGGGTGACGGTGAGGATCATGCGCATACTACTTCCGTGCCCCGGCCCTCGATGGCGAGGGCGTCGTCGGAGCCGAGTCCGGTGTCCGTGATGAGCAGATCGACCTGGGCGAGATCGCCGAACCGTGCGAAGTGCTCCTGGCCGAACTTGGCGGAGTCGGCCAGGAGCACGACCCGCCGGGCGGCAGAGATCATGGCGCGCTTGACGGCGGCCTCGGCCAGATCGGGCGTGGTCAGACCGCCCGTCGGCGAGAAGCCGTTGGTGGCGAGGAAGACGACGTCGGCGTTGATCTCGCTGTAGGCGTTCAATGCCCAGGCATCGACGGCGGCGCGGGTTCGGGGCCGGACCCGGCCGCCGACGAGATGCAACGCGATGCCGGGGTGGTCGGCGAGCCGGGCGGCCACCGGCAGCGCATGGGTGACCACGGTGAGGTGGGCGTCGAGCGGAATGGCCGCGGCAAGCCGGGCGGCCGTACTGCCCGCGTCGATGATCACGCTGCCGTCGGTGGGGAGCTCGCCGATCGCGGCTGCGGCGATGCGCTCCTTCTCGTCGATGGCCACCGCATCGCGCTCGGCGAGATCGGGCTCGAAGTCGAGCCGCCCGGCCGGGATCGCACCGCCATGGACGCGCCGCAGCAGCCCGGCCCGGTCAAGGCTCTTCAGATCACGCCGCACGGTCTCGGCGGTGACCTGGAATTCCTCGGCCAGGGACAGCACATCGACCCGGCCGCTCTCGCGGGCGAGGCGGAGGATCTCTTGCTGCCGCTCCGGTGCATACATGTTGTTTTGGATCCGTTCCATGTCCGAGTGTGTGGTTTCGCTGTCACGTTACGCCCGCGGATCGGGGATGTAAATAGATTCGGGCATTTGCGGGCCTGAACGGATACGTGGCGCTGGGACCTACCTGGCGCCGGGGCCGCGGTCGTCGGAATCACCGGGCGCGCCGGATGGCCGGCGGCCGCGGCGACTCACCCGGAGGCTCCCGGAGCGGCGCGCAGGGGTGCACCGCCCGGTCGCGGGTCCAGATCGCAGTGTCGGACCCCCTCTGTAGGGTGCGTGGGATGAGTGACGTGTTCGAGTTGGCGGTATCGGTCGATCTGCGGGACGAGCTCTCCGAGCAGGAACTCGCCGAACTGCACTGGCATCTGGGAATCGGGCCGCAGCCGGAGCGCCTGTCCATCGTGACCGAGTTCCCGTTCGTCGTGGTGGACGAGGCGGGGGAACCGGTGGTCGAGGACGAACCTCGTCCACTGCTGGCCGGCAGTGGCGCGGCCTGGCGGGTGGGTGGTGTGCTCGGCTCGGCACTGGTCAGCCGAGCGGATCTGCCGCGGAACGGCTGGTCGCTGACCTCCCGGCAGGAAATCCACCCGGATGATTTCGAGAAGGTCGGCGAGCTGCTCTGCTGGCTGGCGGTGCGGGTTCACGACACACACCGGCTCGTGGGCGATGCCGTTTGGATCGGCCACCTGAGGTTCCACGAAGCCCTGGTGCCGGATGTGCTGGAGGTTGCGAACGGGCAGATCGCGTGGCGGGACTAGGGTCTTCCGTCTGGTTCTGGCCGGATCAGGCACCGGGGCACGCGAGCTATCGGGGAATTGGAGACGCTGGGCGTCAGCGGCTGTCCGCGGCGTCTGCCGTGCGGGCACCGATGGCCGACGGCGCAGGTGTGTATTCGTTCACCGGTGGATCGGCGTACCTTCGGCGCATGGCTGACGAGAACTTCACGCATCCACGGCTCGCTGCGCTCTACGACGTGCTCGACCCTGATCGCAGTGATCTCGACGCCTATGTCCACCTGGCCGAGGAGCTCGGGGCGCGTCAGGTCCTGGACATCGGCTGTGGGACAGGAGTGTTCGCCCTCCTGCTGGCCGATCGCGGGATCGAGGTCGTGGGCGTCGATCCCGCCGCGGCGTCCATCGATGTGGCCCGTGGCAAGCCGGGCAGCGAGCGGGTGCGTTGGATCTGCGGTGATGCGACAGCACTCCCGCCACTGCAGGCCGACCTCGCGACCATGACGGCGAACGTCGCCCAGGCCATCGTCGACCCGGAGGCGTGGCGGACAACCCTGCGGGGGGCCTACGCAGCACTCCGGCCCGGCGGATTCCTTGTGTTCGAGACGCGGGACCCGGCCCGGCGCGCCTGGGAGGAGTGGAATCGTGAGGCCTCGTACAGCACGACGGAGATACCGGGAGTCGGCGGGGTCGAGAGCTGGCTCCAACTGCTCGAAGTGAGGGGGCCGCTGGTGACCTTCCGCGGGACCCTCGTGTTCGCTGCGGACGGGCAGGTGCTGACATCGGATTCGACGTTGCGTTTCCGTGAGCGGCGCGAGGTCGAGGCGGGGCTGGTCGCGCAGGGTTTCGTGGTGGAGGACGTTCGCGACGCTCCAGACCGCCCGGGCCGGGAGTTCGTCTTCCTCGCCCGGCGCCCCGAGGCCAGTTCCTGACCGACTGTGCACTGCGCACCGCAGACGTTGTCGTCGCAGACCGGGTCCGGCGCGTGCGGGGCTGACTGCGACGCGCGGTGGTCCTCGGGAACCGGTCCGGGGCCTGGAGCGCGGCATCCGGCAGATCGTCCGAGGCGGGGACGCCGACGACGAGCAGCGCCCCGGTGTCGGTCACCGCTGCTCGTGCAGGCTGTGCGGGTGGTGTGATCTGCGCTGCTCAAAGCCCGCAGCGGTGCTCATTTCGGGTACGACGGGTGTCGGGACCCCGACCACGGATGATAGGCAGGAGCGCGTGATCGATACGGGGGAGGACGCTCCATGAGGACGATGCGCCGGATCGCGCTGTACGCCGTGGTGCCACTGGTCGTGCTGCTCGCGGCCGGCTACGGCTGGTACCGGACGAGCGACACCGGCAAACGGTGGCGGTACGAGGACCGGCTCGCCACGTACTGCGAGGGCCTGCTTCCGGTCTCCGAATCCGCCGCCCTGACCTCGTACTCCACCGACCCCGGGCTGCCGGGGGACCGCACGGGCGGTGCGGATGACGACCGCTGGGACGCGTGCGGGGTGGCGGACACCCGGCTGCTGGTCGCCCTGATTCCGCACGACGCCGTCCGCAACCGCAACCTTTCCGGTGAGCCGCTCTCGATGCTGCGCGACGGGGGTTCCGACCATCTGCCCGTTGCCATCGGCGGCGGCTGGCAGGGACACACCGATTTCCGCGACACCGGCGTCGTGCTCAACTGCACCAACAGGCCCGCGTCCCTCGTCGTGGCCGTGAGTGCCGACGAGTCGCACGAGAACGCCGAGGAGACCAGGCAGATCGCCCGGCTGGCCACGGTCACCGCCGAACGGGCCGCCGAACGATGGTCGTGCGACGCCCCGCACGGCACCGTTGTGCCGCCCATCCCCGTACAGCCCGACCGCCCGGCGCCCGGCACCGCCACGGCAACATGCGCCGGGGTACCCGTTCCGGGCGACGAATCCGTCGACTGGCACCGTGAGACCACGGCCCCCGGCACCGCCCTCCTGGAGACCTGCGCACTGGGCGAGAGCAAGGCGCGGGACGAGGAACTCTACTGGTTCGGCGCCGCGTTCGGCCCGTACGCACAGCGCCTGCGGACCTCCGCGGGCGACCCCGGCAGCTACCGAGGCGACGCGGGCGCCGACCGCCACAGCGCCTGGGGGAGCGCCGCATGCGGCACGGGGCCGCGCGCCCTCTTCACCGTCAACGACACCGAGTACGCGGCACCGCCGAGCGGCTACCTCCGCACCGCACTGCGTGCCTTTGCCGAACGTGCGGCGCAGCGCCATGGATGCACGGACCTGAAACTGCCCTCCTGACGGCACGGAATGACGGTGGGCAGCTCGCCACCCCCACCCCCGCAAGCACCGAATGCTCGACCCGCCGCCGAGCCGGCGGGTCGGCAAACGACCCGGCTGCTTCGGTCCGGGGTGTGACCGGAGGGGCCGGGGCGCTTGTCCAGGGGTGACCAAAATTGGCCGTAGCATGTCAAGAATCATGGCGATGTGCCTTGTTGCTTCAAGGGGGCCGTGCCTCAATGGGGAAGGCAATCTCCGCTGACGGTTCGTCAGGGAATTGCTGTGTTCCGGCGCGCCACGTCGATTAAGCGCGTCGGCAGTCCCCCCACATGAAGGGCAACCACCATGAGGTATGGCATACGGCGACTCGCCATCTGTTCCGCCCTCGCCGCGGGCACGCTCGCGCTGGCACCCACAGCTGAGGCGGTCACCCCCACCACCGCCACGATTTCCTTCGACTGCGGAGTCTACGGCTCGGGCAGCGCGACCCTCACCGCCACCCAGAACGGCGCGACCGCGACCATCAACGTCTCGACTTCCGCCATCACCGCACCGATCAGCGTCGGGGCGAACTCGGTCAAATCAACACTCACGCTCACGAACAAGGGCACGGGAACGGTGACGTTCACCGGGAACTCCAACCCCGCCATCCCCGCCGGAAGCCCTGTGTCGACAGGCCCGCTCCAGGGGACCGTCGCCTCGGGGGACAGCCTGGTGGCCACGTCCCTCAAGGTCGTGGTCCTGGGTATCACCGCCACCTGCAACGCGACGTCCGCCCAGTCGCCCGGACCGTTCGTATTCTGAGTCGGCTCTGCACGCCGAGCTAAGCACCGGGCTGAGACCGCGGTGCGGTCGGCCCGTGTCCCCGCCTGCGGGCGGGTGGCACGGGCCATCCGCCCAGCCACGAGCGGGCGCGAATGCTTCTCACCGTCGCCGTCGCCGTCCGGCCGGATGAGCGGGGCGACTGGTAGTACAGCTCGAAAACCTCCTCCCCGTCCTCATTGGAGATGTCATTGCTGTAGCCCGGGCCGAGTTCGCCCCGCCAGTACCCGTAGGCGACCGCGAAAGCAAGGTCCTTGTGGGTGCCGTAGCGAACGGCAGCAACCTCGCGGCTCTGCGCGTTGCTGTACCCCTCAAGGCCACTGGCTGTGTACTCACCCAGCGGAACAGGGGCGAGGTCTTTCGCGATGCGGGCGACCAGTTCTTAGACCTCCACGCCGCGCGCCAGGTAGCTGCGGCGGCCGGACCAGGTGATGTCTGTGTCGGCTATCCACGTGACCCCGTGGTCACTCATCTCGTATCTCCGTTTCGCGGGTGCGGTGCGGCTGGGGCGGCTCGGTAATGATCCGCAGGCGGTCGGCTCAAGGGAGCCGCATGTCGATCCAGGGGATGGTGTCTCCCGGCAGCAGGTAGCGCTCCGTCTCGACGAACCCGTGCTTCTGCGCGAACCGCAGACCGTCCTCGTTGGACGACAGGACGACGGTCTCGACCACCTCGGCACCGAGTTCCCGTGCCCTCTTCAGCCCGCGCGCATACAGTTCCTCGCCGAATCCCTGCCCACGGTGATCGGCGAGCACACGGGCGATCACCGTGGCTGCCGACGTATCACCCGTCGGCGGGCGCAAAGTGCTGCAACCCAACAGTGCCTGCTCCCGGGTGGCTGCCCGTCATGGCCAGGCAGCCATCCGGCCTCGTGATCGCACAGCCACCCGGACCCGCCAGATCATGCTGCCGCTCGGGAGCGGGCCTCCTCCGTTTCCCTCCTGTCCACGTCATGGTGGATAGGTGCGCCCGAACCGGTCAGTGGAACACCCGTCCCGCCCCGGCGCGCCGCGACGATCTCCGCCGCGATGGACAGGGCCGTCTCCTCGGGGGTGCGGGCGCCGAGGTCGAGGCCGATCGGGGAGTGCAGGCGGGCCAACTCATCGACCGTGACGCCGACTTCGCGCAGACGGCGGTTGCGGTCCTCGTGGGTGCGGCGCGAGCCCATCGCGCCCACGAAAGCGACCGGCAGCCGCAGTGCCGTCTCCAGGAGAGGAACGTCGAACTTGGCGTCATGGGTGAGCACGCACAGGACGGTACGTTCGTCGGTCGCGGTGCGCCGGAGATAGCGGTGCGGCCAGTCGACCACCAGGTCGTCGGCCTCGGGGAAGCGGACGTGAGTGGCGAAGACCGGCCGGGCGTCGCACACGGTGACGTGGTAGCCGAGGAACTTGCCCGCCCGGACCAACGCCGTCGCGAAGTCCACGGCGCCGAACACGATCATCCGGGGCGGTGGCACCCTGGATTCCACGAACAGCGTCACGCCGCCCGGACAGCGCGACCCGTCCTCCGCGATCTCGACGGTGCCGGTTCGGCCGGCGTCCAGCATCGCACGGGCCTCTGCCACCGCCGTCCGGTCCAGTTCCGGTTGTCCGTCGAGACTGCCCTCGTACGATCCGTCGGGTCGGACGAGCAGCGCCCGGCCGAGCAGTTCCACCGCGCCCCGGGCCACCCGGGCGAGTGCCGCCGCCTCGCCTCGGCCCGCGGCCGAAACCCCTGCCCGGAACACCGGCGCGTCCACGCGCACCGGCGTGACCAGGACTTCGATGACGCCGCCGCAGGTGAGCCCCACCGCGAAGGCGTCCTCGTCGTCGTAGCCGAATCGTTCGCGTACCGTCCGCCCGTCCAGGAGCGCCTGGACGCACAGGTCGTACACCGCGCCTTCCACGCAACCGCCGGAGACGGAGCCGATGGCAGTGCCATCACTGTCGACGGCCAGGGCAGCGCCGGGACCGCGCGGCGCGCTGCCGCTGACGGCCACGACGGTGGCGACGGCGAAGTCCCGGCCCTCCTCGAACCACCGGCTCAGCTCCTCGGCGATGTCAAGCACTCCGGGCTCCTCCCGCCGCCCGTCGCCGGGCCTCGTCCGCCGCACGCAGGACGCGATCCGGGCGGATCGGTAGATTCCGGTGGCGTACGCCCGTCGCGTGCCACACCGCGTTGGCGATCGCGGCGGCCACTCCCACGACGCCGATCTCGCCGATGCCCTTGATCCCGACCGGATCGCCCGGGACGGGGTCGTCCACCCAGTCGGCCTCGATGAGCGGCACGTCGGCGTGCGCGGCGAAGTGATAGCCGGCGAGGTCGGCGCCGACATGGCCGCCCGAGGCCAGGTCCCTGACCGCCTCCTCGTGGAGCGCCATGGACAGTCCCCAGGTCATTCCGCCGATGAACTGGCTCCGGGCGGTGAGCGGGTTGACGATGGTGCCTGCGGCGTAGATGCCGAGCAGCCGCCGCACGCGCACTTCACCGGTGTCCACATCCACCGCGACCTCGGCGAACTGCGCTCCGAAGGAGTGGCGTTCCTTCTTCGTGAGGGCACCGATTGCCTCGGCCGTGTTCGACCGGGCGGTGATTCCCTCCGGCGGAATGCCGCCTCCCAGGGCCAGCCGCTCCCGTAGTTCGTCCGCGGCGACCGTCACCGCCCACGCCCAGGAGCGCGTTCCCATCGAGCCGCCGGCGATCATCGCCGGGCCGAGGCCGCTGTCCGCGATGCGCGCCCGGATGCGGTCCGGATCCACCTCCAGCGCGTCCGCGGCGACCAGGGTCATCGCGGTCCGTGCCCCGGTTCCGATGTCCGCCGCGTTGATCCGTACGGTGAAGGTTCCGTCCGGCTCCGCGGTCACGGCCGCGGTGGACGGCCCGACCCCCGAGGGATAGGTGGCCGCCGCCGTTCCGGTACCGAGCAGCCAGCGCCCCTCACGGCGCAGGCCGGGACGAGGATCACGGTCCGCCCAGCCGAACCTGCGGGCGCCCTCCTTGAAGCAGGCGAGCACATTGCGGCTGCTGAACGGCAGCCCGGACACGGGGCCCGTCTCGGGTTCGTTGCGTGCGCGCAGCGCGATCGGGTCCACGCCGCACTTCTCGGCCAGCTCATCGAGGGCGGATTCGAGCGCGAAGGACCCCGGTGCCTCGCCCGGCGCGCGCATCCACGTCGGGGTCGGTACGTCGAGCCGTACGAGCCGGTGAAGGGTGTGATGCGCGTCGGCGTCGTACATCACGCGCCCCAGCGCGGCGCTCGACTCGATGAACTCGTACACGGTCGACGTGAGACTCTGCGCCCGGTGGTCGAAGGCACGCAGTCGGCCATCGGCGTCGGCACCGAGCCTGATCCGCTGTGCCGTGGGGCTGCGGTAGCCGATGAGGGAGAACATCTGTCGGCGAGTCAGTACGACACGGACCGGGCGGTGGAGGACGGTCGTGGCCATCACGGCCGCAACTTGATGCGGGCTCAGCCCCTTCGATCCGAAGGCACCCCCGACATGCTCGGACCGCACCCGCACGGAGGCCGGATCGAGGGAGAAGAGCTGCGCCAGTTCGCTCGCCACCCAGGTGCTGCCCTGGTTGGAGTCGATGACGTCGAGCCGACCGCCGTCCCAACGGGCGGTCGCCGCATGCGGCTCCATCGGGTTGTGGTGCTCCTCAGGAGTGGTGTACTCCGCGTCCACGACGACGGCGGAGGCATCGAGTTGAGCTTCGACGTCCCCCTTCTCCGTCTCGGGCTGGACCATCGGGGTGCTCTCCGGCGTGTAGGCATCCGAACGGCCGGCGTGGAACGCGACATCGTGCGGCTCCACGTCGTACCGAACCACCAGCGCCTCGGCGGCCTCCCTGGCCTGCTCGGACGTCTCGGCCACCACCAACGCCACGGGCCAGCCCACGAAGGGCACGCGGTCGTGCTGGAAGATGCCGAGGACGGGGTTCGGCCGCCCCAGCATGCCCATGTACTCGGTGTCGACGCGCGGCGCGTTCCCGTGGTGCAGCACGGTGAGGACGCCGGGCATGGCCAGGACGGGGCCGTCCTCCACAGAGCGGATCCGGCCACGGGCCACGGTCGACAACACCAGCCAGCCGTGGGCGAGTTCGGCGAAGGAAACCTCTCCGGCGTAGCGGGCCGCCCCGGTGACCTTGTCGCGGCCCTCCACCCGGGTGCGGGCGGAGCCGACTGCTCCTGTCGCGGCGGCGACCCCGGTCGTCGTGGTCATCGGGAGACCTCCTCGGTGAGTTCGGTCAGCACGGCCACGACGAGGTTGCGCATCAGCGTCACCTTGTATCCGTTCTCGGGAAGGGCCTTGGCGGCCCCCAGTTCGGCATCCGCCGCGGCGGCGAACGCCTCCGCGCTCGCTGGTCTGCCGATCAGTGCCCGCTCGGCCGCACGGGCCCGCCACGGCCTCGACGCGACGGCCCCGAGCGCGAGACGTACTTCGCGTACGACACCGTCCTGGATGTCGAGCGCGGCGGCGATCGAGCCGATCGCGAACGCGAACGAGGCGCGCTCGCGCACCTTCCGGTACCGCGAGTGGGCGGCGACCGGGGCGGGCGGCAGCGTAACGCCGGTGATCAGCGCGCCGGGCGGAAGAGCGGTCTCGACGTGCGGTGTGTCGCCCACGGGCGGATAGAGCTCGTCGATCGGCAACTCGCCCGGCCCGTCGGCCGTTTCGTACGAGATGGCGGCGTCGAACGCGGCGAGCGCGACCGCCATGTCCGAGGGATGGGTGGCGATGCAGTGCTCGGAGGCTCCCAGGATCGCGTGGTTGTGGTGTTCGCCGTCGACGGCGGGACAACCACTGCCGGGGGCACGCTTGTTGCACGGCCTGCTGATGTCGGTGAAGTAGCCGCACCGGGTCCGCTGGAGCAGATTCCCGCCGACCGTGGCCATGTTGCGCAACTGCCCCGAGGCACCGGCCAGCACGGCCTGCGCCAAAGCCGGGTAGTGACGACGTACGTCGGGGTGGGCCGCGAGATCGCTGTTGGTGACGGTCGCGCCGATGCGCAGTCCGCCGTCGTGGGTTAACTCGACGCTGTCGAGCGGAAGTTCTCGTACGTCGACGAGCAGCGCCGGCCTTTCCACGCCGGCCTTCATCAGGTCGACGAGGTTGGTGCCGCCGCCGAGGAAACGGGCGTCGGGATCGGAACCGAGCAGAGCGACCGCTCCGGAAACATCGAAGGCTCGTTCGTAGCCGAATTCCCTCATGCCACTGCCTCCCCGCCCTGGGCCTCGGCCGCTTCCGCGGCTCGTGCGACCGCCTGCACGATCGACACATAGGCGCCGCAGCGGCACAGGTTGCCGCTCATGCGCTCGCCGATCTCTTCCGCGCTGAGCGCGGGCACCCCCGCTTCGGGCCGGACATCGTCGGTCACCGCGCTCGGCCAGCCCGCCGCGTGTTCCTCGATCACCGCGATGGCCGAACAGATCTGCCCGGGTGTGCAGTAGCCGCACTGATAGCCGTCGAGATCGAGAAAGGCCTGCTGCACCGGATGGAGGCGCTCGCCGTCGGCCACGCCTTCGATGGTGGTGATCGCGCGCCCCTCGGCCGCGACTGCGAGCTGGAGGCAGGAAAGAGCCCGGCGGCCATCGAGCAGCACCGTGCAGGCGCCGCATTGCCCCTGGTCGCAGCCCTTCTTGGAACCGGTCAGGTCGAGGTGCTCGCGCAGGGCGTCGAGCAGGGTGGTGCGATGGTCGACGGGTAGTGCGTACTTCTCGCCATTGATGTTCAGAGTGATGGCGCTGGACGTCGATGGGGTCATGATCAGCCTTCTTTCGCATTGCTGATGCGCGTCGAACGAGACGATCCCGGTGGACATTCCGGGAGGGAGAGGGCGATGAGGGCGAACGAACCATTGACGGTGGGCGCAGGCCGGCCACAACGGCCGGATCTGCAGCTATGGTGAATCCAAGCGGACAGCTGTCCACTTTTTCGTCGAACCTAGCGGACAGCTGTCCGCTCAGCAAGGGCGGACTTGGCTGCGCCTGCCGGGAGGAGGACGAGTGCGGGACGAGAAATGCGCGACGCTGCGCCCGGACGCGCGACGGAATCGTGAGCGCATCCTGGAAGTCGCACTGGCCGAGCTGACGCGGGCGGCGGACGCCCCGTTGAGCACCATCGCGAAGAAGGCGGGCGTCGGGCAGGGCACGTTCTACCGTAACTTCCCCAACCGCGAGGCCCTCGTCCTGGAGGTCTACCGCTACGAGATGCAACAGGTCGCCGACACCGCGGCCCAACTGCTCCGGACCCGCGCACCTGACCGGGCCCTGAGGGAGTGGATGGACCGTCTCGCCCAGTACGCCATGGCCAAGGCCGGCCTGGCCGACGCGTTGCGCAAGTCCACCAGCAAGTACGGCAGCCTGGCCCAGCTGGGGCACGGCCCGGTGACTCAGGCGGTCACACTGCTGCTGAACGCGAACGAGAAGGCCGGCACCATCCGTCCGGGTCTGACCCCCGACGACTTCGTGCTCGCCATCGCCGGGCTCTGGCAGATCGACCCGCACAGCGACTGGCAGCCGCGTGCGACGCGCCTCCTGGACCTTGTGATGGACGGCCTGCGGGCAGGGGCCCCTGGAGCGGACGGGAACGGAAGGTAGCCGGCAGACCGGTAGAACGTTCTGGTGCGGGCGTAGCCAGGTTGCCCTGATTCCGGTCGTTCAGCAGCCAGGACGCGCGCAAGGGTTCAGGCTGGAGCCATGCCGTTTGCCGATGAAGTGGCCGCAGTGGCCGTGCTTGAGTACCGGTCGCAGTGGCCGGTCGGAAGATTTCAAGTCCAGTGAGACGGTCGTGACGCTATGAGGTTTGTGGTGCGGGTTCCCTGCGTTTGGCCGGGTCGTTGATCCAGGCCGTCTGGGGTATCTCGGGTGGTCTGGGGCGGCGGCCGAAGCGTTCGGGGTGGCGGGCGTATGCCTCGGCGAGGGTGACCGCGCGCTGGTCGCGGACTTCCTCGGCGGTCCCGAAGTGGACGGAGGCTGGTGTGTGCCAGCCGATACCCGAGTGCCGGTGCTCATGGTTGTAATACGCGATGAACGCGTCGAACCACTCGCGGGCGTGGGCCAGCGAATCGAACCGTTCAGGATAATCCGACATGTACTTCGTGGTCTTGAACTGGGCCTCGCTGTAAGGGTTGTCGTTGGAGACCTTCGGCCTCGAGTGCGACCGCGTCACGCCCAGATCGATCAGTAGTTGGGAGACCTTCTTCGACGTCATCGAGGTGCCGCGGTCCGCGTGCACGGTCTGGGGCACGATGCCGTTGCGGGCGATGGTCTCGCGGATCAGCTCCTCGGCCCGCACAGCTGATTCGGCTCGCTCGACGGTGTGGCCGACGATATACCGGCTGAAGATGTCGATGATCACGTAGGCGTGATACCAGACGCCCTTGGCCGGCCCGGCCGCCTTGGTGATGTCCCAGGTGAACACCTGCGAGGGCCCGGTGGCGACCAGCTCGGGCACCGCCTTGGCGGGATGGGTGGCCTGCCGTCGGCGCTCACCGGACTGATCCTGCTCGCGCAGGATCCGGTACATCGTCGAGACGGAGCAGTGATAGCGCCCGGCATCCAGCTCGCGGGCCCAGATCTGCGCGGGCGCCAGCTCGGCGTACTCGTCGCCGTTCATCAACTCGAGTACCGCAGAACGCTCTTCGGCCGTCAGGGCCGACGGCTGCATCTGTGGGGCACGTGTTCTGCGTGGTGGTGGGGGCCGGAGCCGACGGTAATGCGTGGCGCGGGAGCGGCCGGTCAGCCGACAGGCGGCCGTGATGCCCAGCTGAACCTCGACGCTGGTGAACGCCTCGTCCACGACAGGGTCGGCGGCAGGCTTCAGTCCGCGCTCTCGGAGATCATTTCCAAGAGCGCGGAAGCTTTTCCCATCACCTCGAGTGCGGCCTTGTTCCGTGCCAGGTCCCTCTGCAACCGCTCCACCTGCTGCCGCAGCTTTTCGTTCTCCACCTCCGCGGCGGACTTCTTCGCACGGGCCGGGCTGGTCCGGCGGTCGACCAGGTTTTCCAGGGCCCCGGCATCCCGGGCGGCCCGCCACTCCTTGACATGCGAGTGGTAGAGCCGTTCCCTGCGCAGGACCGCACCCTTCTCGTTCCTGGGCGCGGCGTCGTACTCGGCGACGATTCGCAGCTTGTACTCCGAGGTGAAAGTGCGGCGCTTCGGCCTCGGCGCCGGCTCGGACCCGACGGGCTCTGTACTGGGCATAAGGGACGGTTCTCCTGTCGTGCCCTCTCAGGCTAACCCCGCAGAACGGGATGTCTCACCCAAGGCTGACAGAGAGGGGTGGACTTCGAGCGGCTGGCCGGGAAGTTGTACAGGGCTCTGGGGAGCCACGCGCGTGCGATCGACCACGTCGGGTCCACAGCGGTGCCGGGCCTGGCGGCCAAGGACTGTGTGGACATCCAGGTACGCGTGGACGCGATCCATGAAACCGGGCAGATCGGGCTCCTTGCCGCGATCGGTTTCCGTTGTCGCCCCGAGCCGTGGAACCGAGTGGAAACCTCGGGCGGACAGGAGTGCCGCAAGCTGGTGTTCGCGCCTCCGGTGGGTGCGCGAAGCTGCAACGTCCACCTGCGCGAGGAAGGCGGCCCGAACTGCCGTTTCGCTCTCCTGTTCCGCGACTACCTGCGCGCCGATGAAGCCGCCCGTGGGGAGTGGGGAGCGTTCAAACGACGGCTGTCCCACAGCGTGCCGGACCTACTGGACTACGGGCAGATCAAGGCCCCGGCCACCGAGATCCTGATGATCGCTGCCGAACGCTGGGCGGCGGCAACGGGCTGGCAGCCACCGCCGGCGCGCTCGGCCGGTGCGTAGGGTGCGGGAATGATCGAAGTACCAGAAGGGTTCGCGAGGAGCACGATCGAGCGCGAGGGTGAGCCCGGAGCGGTTTGGCTTTCCGAACTGCCAAGGCTTGTGGAAGAGCTGTTGGGGCGCTGGGAATGCGTGCCGGACGGCGAGGTCATGCATGGAGGCGTCGGGGTCATTGTTCCGGTGCGACGGCCGGCAGAGGGGGCGGCCGTGGTGAAGGTTTCCTTTCCTCACCCCGGCAACGTCCACGAGCCGGACGCGTTCGCGGCCTGGGGCGGACGCGGAGCCGTGCTGTTGCACGAGCGCGACGACGAGCACTTCGCGATGTTGCTGGAGCGGGTCGGGTCGTCGACGCTGGCGGAGGCCGCAGAGGCCGCAGAGGCCGCAGAGGGCGACGAGGTGGTGAGGGTCGCAGGGCGGATCAGTCGTCAGCTGGCCGTCCCCGCGCCGCCTGGACTTCCCCGGCTTCGCGAGCAGGCCGATGCCTGGGAGGCCCAACTCCGTCAGGACGCAGAGGAGCTGACGCACACGCTGTCCCGGTATGCGATGGACGCCGCAGTGGCGACCGTCCGGGAGCTGGGCCGCGATCAGCCGGACACCCTCATCCACGGCGACTTGCATGCTCGTAACATCCTGCGCGCCGACCGTGAGCCGTGGCTGGCCGTCGACCCCAAGGGGTACGCAGGAGACCCGGCGTACGACGCCGGCACTCTGCTCAAGTCGCAGGCGCTGACGCTCCTCGAAGCGGGCGACCTGCGGAAGGCGCTGGACCGCACCCTGCAGGTCTTCGCCGAGGCGGCCGAGGTCGACCGCGAACGCGCCCGGCGTTGGGCACAGTTCCATGCTGTCCAGGCTGCGTTCTGGGGCCGCCGCCACGGATTTCGTAGGGCGCGGCGAGGTGCACGACTGGACTGGCTCACGCAATTTGCCGACTCCCTGACGGAGTTGCTCGTTGATCGCGCATAGTCCAGGGTCTCGTGGGCGGGCAGGCGCGAACCTGTCTCGCGGATCGGCATGCTCGCGACACAGGCGTCCGGCGCCGACGGGAACCCGGCCTGTGCCATGGCCTCCCGCGACAGATAGGCGCGTACGGGTGGAGCACGCTGGAACCCTTCGTCGGGGATGACTTGTCGTCGCTGCCGCGCCGGGAAGCCATGCCGGAGGGGTGGCTGCATGCCGGGCGTTGGTACGACAATCCTGGACATGACCATGCGACGCAACGGCGGTAGCGCCGCCGACGACAACGCCGGTTGGACCATGGACAAGTTGCGCGACGGCACCCTCATCCGTACGAAGGTCCACCCGGAGCGCATCGGCGAGATCTCCGACCACCACCGAACCATCCTCACCGAGGAGGCGCGTGACCGGGGGATGACGCTGCTCGAGTACGTCGGCTGGGTGGGCAGGATGCCCAAGTCCGAGCTGCACGTGTACCGCGACCGGGTCCGGTCCGGCAGCGGCGGGCCGCGCCTGGCCGCAGTGTACGACGCGTGGTTGTCGGCACGGATGGCGGTGACGGAGACGCAGTCCCTGCAGCGAGGCTGGGGGCCCGGTGAACCCGACAGGTGGATCTGAACAGGGTGCACGGTGAGTTCCCCGCCCCGCTGAACCGATGCCTTTCGCAGCTGCCATGATCTCGTCCCATGGACGAGACGATCGAAGTTCTGAGGCGGGAGTTCAACGCCGAGGAGGGCAGCTTCCTTCTCCAGCTGCGTGGCCGGCAGTGGGACCGGACCGCCTTTACCCGTCTGGAGCAGGCCATGCGGGCAGCATGCGCACAGTTCGAGACGAGCGAGAAGATCGATCGCTGGCTGGCCGAAGGGTTCTACGAGGTCGCGACGGCCGTGCCGTCGTGGACATCGCACCCCGCCTTTCCGAGACCGGCACCGGATGCCTACTACGAGGAGTGCCTCGAACGTATCGGTGACCTCGCCGACCGGTTCTTCCGAGGCGAGTCCAACTACTACCCAGGGCATGTCTGGACCGACCTGTGAACATCGCGACCCAGACAGCCCTTGGTAACTTTTGTTGCAGGATCCCTATTTGGTAACTAGAGTTACCTGCATGATGCTGCCTGAGATCACCGCTGCGGAACAGACGGCCCTTGACAAGGCTCTTCTGGACGCCCTCAACCCACTCGCCTCGGCCATCCGTGCCCGAGCGACCGGACTTCCTGAAGAGCGCATGTGGGATGCCGACCCTGTCGGCGTGACTCTGTCGATCCTCACCACCTGGAAGGTGGTGGACGCGGAAGTCAAGCGGCTGACAGCGATCGCAGCAACGACAGCCGGCTCCTATGGAGCGAGCTACGAGCAGTTGGGTGCCGCTTGGGGCATTACCCGGCAGGGCGCCCGCAAGAAATGGCCCGATGCCGTCGACAGGCCGGCCTCCGCGGAAGCGGAGCCGAGCCGCATCGAACTGTGCGGTGGCAGCGCCGAATTGACCCGGGACCCCTCAGCGGGTGGCTGGCGATGGGCCGGAGAGGGGGCCGATGGAACACGCGATGAGGCCGACAGCACCTCGTACTACGCAACGAAGGAAGAAGCTGCCGCCCACGCAGGCGCCTTCTTGAAGGAGCATGCCACCGACCGGGGCTAGGTTCAGCGGGTGCTTCCGGGTGTACGAGTACGGCCCCGCACTCGCCCCTACAACCCTGCGCTGCCCTGGGAGCCTTCGTCCACCGTCCCGGAAGGGTCCAGGACCGTGGCCGTCAGGTGGTCACGGAACCAGCGGTGCCCCGGGTCGGTCGAGTCTCGCACGCCCTCGCCGGGGCTGTCGGTGGTGGGCGACACAATTGGGGCCATGAGAAAGCGCCTTGGCTGGTCCCAGCTCCCCTCGCCGCTGCGCTGACCGCGGGCATCGCCTTCCAGGTGGCGGTGTTCGCTTCCGCCGGACTGCGGCCGCGGCATGCCCCCGAGCCTGTGCTGGTGGCGTACGACGACGGGGGCGGCAGCTCGCTCGTACTGGACCTGAGCCCAGCTGCACCCGTGCTCGTGGTGACTGACCACGACGAGCGTGGCGCTCCCCTGAACGCCGACGACGTCACCGCCGCGCTGGGCCTGACCGCACTGCCGGGCCCCTTCGCCGGGGAGACGGAGCGGACGTTCAGTGGCGCAGCCCGCTGGGACGGGACGTCGTGGGTTTCCGCGCTGGGAGTGCCGGGCCTGGTGGTCGAGCACGTCGTCGACGACCGGCATCTGCTCGCCGAGGCCGGTGAGGCACTGTACGCGCACACCGAGGGCGAGGCCGAGGAACGTGCTCTGACCGCTCTTCTGGCCGCGGTTCGCGCGGGCGCCTGGGATCCCGACACTGTGACAGCGGCGCTGCGCGTCACACCGTACGAGGAGGGCGAGAAGCTCACCTGCGAGCCGGACCGGGACGCCGCTGTCGCTTTGCTGGAGCAGTTCCGCCCGGCCCTTCGGCGGGCCGGAGCCGGTACGCGTACGTGACCCATATCGGCTTCGCCGCGTAACTCGCGCACGGAACGCGAAGCAGCGCACTGGGGTGCTGGGGCGCGTGGTGAAAGTGCTGGTCCCGGGTCTCGCGCCGAGCTTGTCAGTGGCGTGGTGCATGATCGGCACGTTGGCTCTTCGAGAGAGATGGGGCACCATGCCGATCACGAACCAGCAGGTGACTGAGCACGCCTTTCTGCATCAGTTGTACGCGGACGAATACTTTCCGGATCACGTCCTCGACAAGGGCAGGACGATCCTGCTGAAGCTGTGCGAGCGGATCGAGGCAGAGCGGCCGGCGGATCTGCCGGCGCTGTATGTGCTCACGGAGGCGGCGACGGAGCAGTTCAACCTGCTGGAGGCCGAGTTCGAGGCGGCAGGGAGTGAGATCGAGACCGTTGCGCGGGAGGAGATAGCCGAGGATTTCTGGTTCGTGGCGTCGGCCTACGGGTTCTCGGACGCAGACGTAGAGGAGCTGATCGCCGCCAGGGATTGGTGAGCGATGAGCGACGGGTGGAAAGTTGTGGCGGTCGGCCTCTTCGATCCAGGGCGATCGCGGGGCCGTCCGACCCCGAAGCCGCTCCAGACAACTGACGATCGCTGGGATCGGCCCACCCATCGGGCGTCAACGTTGCAAGGCGTCCAGGGCGGCGAGACCGCTGCGGACGGCAGCAGACGTCTCGTCGAGCTGCTCTCGTTCATGAACACGCCAGTCGGAGCCAATGCGAAAGGGATCACCTGCGAAGCGGGGGATCACATGGAGGTGCACATGGAAAACTTCCTGGAACGCTGCCTTGCCGTCCGCAAGGAGCAGGTTGACGCCCTCACACCGCAGGCCTGATCGGCGCAATGCCCGCCCGAGCCGGTGCGCCACCTTCCAGACCTGGACGCCGACGTCCTCCTGGAGATCCTCCAGCCCCACCGCGTGCGTCTTGGGAACGACCAACAAGTGGCCTGGGTTGACGGGCTGGAGATCCATGAAGGCGATCACCGACTGATCTTCATGAACGATGCTGGCATCCGCCTGACCGCGCACTATCGCGCAGAATATGCATCCGTCGTCCGCCACAGCAGTCCCCTCGCTCCAAAGCGCCTCGTGCCGATCACCACATCAGAAGAGTCACGCGAGCGCGAGCGAATTTGCCCCAGACATCCTCCGCCTCGCCGCTTTGCGCGCCGCGAGAACTGAAAAGCCCACCGGGCGAGGACGTTCATGAGCCCACCAGCCGCGACCGGGGCGTGCCCAGGACCTGAGGCTTCCGGTGTGTCGGGTACTCAGAGTGTCCGGGGCACGATGGTGCATACGCCTTTGGAACGGCTGGGGTGGGGACCGGCGGTTGGGGCGCGGATACCCGAGGGGCCGTCCGATCACGCGCACGCCGTGCTGCCCGGCAGCGTCGGTGGTGCCCCAGTCGAGGATCTCGACACCGACGACGCAGGTGACCTCTACCGTGGTGTCAGGCCGTCCCCGCTCACCTTCGCCGTGGTTGGCGAAGTTCGCGATCCCGAGAGCGCACAATGCTCCGAATCCTCCCGGAAGTACCCACCATGACCAGCCGAATCGGGCAAGGCAGACCATGGTGACCACGATCGTGAGCGCTGCCAGTGGGATCGTGAGGCGCCGGCGTGCCCGCATCCGCCGGACGTACCTGGCGTGCTGGGCGACCATGAAGTCATCCGGCGCCCCTGTCACCGTGAGCAGGCGTGCTGGCGGCGACCATGGTCAGTACCACGTGGGCCACAGTGCCCACTGTCCTCGGGCCGGCTGGGTCAGGGGGACTTCGCCGCAGTGCCGGGCGGTAGCGATCTCCTCGGGGCGCAGGAACCCCCCGTACCGACACGACCCCGGACCCGGTGTCGTCCGGCTGGACGCTCAGGTCGACTTCCACGTGTCCGGACCGCACTCGGCCGGTCGGGCTCAGTGCGGTGAGCTTTGTCAGTCCGGCGTGGCCGGTCATGAGCGCATCGCAGGAGTCGTCCAGAAGCCCCAGCCCACGACGGTGATCGAGCAGAAGGCGGCGGGTGTCCGCGGGGGAGAGGTTCTCGACCGGCTCGACGGTGTCGCCCGACACATGACTGAGCCCGGCACGGAACGGCCGGGCTGGCACGAACATGCCCGGGCGAACGTTCATGGTGTCATTGACGAACGTGTTCACCACGGTCTCGTGCCCGTCGGGCAGCCGTAGCCGCAGCCTGGTGTGGATATCGTTGACGTCGTCGCTGCTCGTGCCGTCGAGGACAGCGAGGATCTGGGCGACCTCGACCTCGACGCCGTCGGCGTCGTCAGCGGTGACCTTGCTGCTGGTCGACTTCCACCGGGCTGCCTCCACCGGTGCGCTTTCCCATGCGAACATGCGCCTTCGGAAGTAGCGGGCTGGATCACGCGGGGCCTGCGGCGTCTTCAGTTCCCGCCACCGCGACATCGATTCGTACCAGATCAACAGCGAGCTGAGCCCGAGTATCGCGGTCACGACGATCGCGAGGATGGCTTCCCCCCTTACCCATGAGCCGATCCTATCGGGACGGTGGGCGCGGTGACCGGGTCGTTCAGGTCGGTTCGCGGGGGAACAACGGGATGAATGCTCCGAGTTCGGAATCCATGAGGACCATGCTCACGGTTGTCACCCAAGAGGTCATCCGCCATCCGTCGCGCATTCCGGCTCGATCACGCACCGATAGGCGCCCCTGATCCTTCTACCCTTCTGTGCTGGTGATCAGCTCGGACAGCGGCGAGGTGGCCAGTGCCCGGGCGTTGCCACTCCTGGGTTTCGCCGCTGACCTGCCGCGCGTACGAGCGAGTTCGGATCCTTCTCCAAGTGTTTGGAAATTCCCGCACTGAAGCAGAGGTGGTGATACGTGGCTCGGAAGCCGTAGGGGGGCGAAGTGCACGAGGCACGACCGTAGATTCGTATGCCGGACGAGCGTCAGCAGGCTCTCGTCGCAGACCCGTATCCGGTGCGTGTTGAAGCTGCTCATCCGAGGACGTGGCGGTCTGGCAGCCAGGGACCGCATTTCACTTCGGCGGCCCGAGGTCCGGGTGGGGCGGACCTGCTTGCCCCAGTGGCGGTCCGGTCGGCGAGCGTTGAGGCGAGATGGTGGCAGTGCCGTAGCTCCGTAGCGAACCCCGATCTCATCGCGGCCCGACCGTACTAGGGTCGGTCGGAAGCCTGGACGGAGGCCGTGGCGTCGACTGTCTCCGTGCGGTCCTCGGCCACCCGCAGCGTCACGGCAGCCGCGACTCCCGCCGCCGGCCCACAGGTCAGGGCGGCCGGCACGCCGCCACCAATGCCGGCGGCAAGTTGCAGCAGCCCCCAGCGCAGTCCCACCCCGTCCGTCGCCATCCGGAGCAGCTGGCTCGCCAGCAGCCCGAGGACGGTCGCGCAGACTGCGCCCACGGCCATCGCCGGGACAGTGGTCCGGGTGAGCAGCCGGGGCGGCCGCCGCAGTGCCAGCACCACGGCGAGCAGCAGCACAACGGCGGCCCGGTACAGGAGCCAGTCGCCGATCGGCGCGCCCGACGGGATCGACCAGGCGCCGAGCAGCAGCCACTGGCGCAGGAGATCGCCCGGTTCGGCGAACAGCCCGCCGTCGGGGGAGACCGTCTGGAGGGCGGCGGCGACCGGCTGGTACGAGAGGACCACCAGGGACAGCGCGATCACCGCGGTCCCGGCGGTGGTGGCCAGCCGGGCGGGGCGCACCCGGACGACCACCTGCGGCAGCGGTCCGGCGCCCTTGGCGGTGACCCGCGCGACGAGCACCGTTCCCACCGCCGCGACCAGCGCGGTCCCCAGCAGTACTTGCCGCCCGGAGGAGATCACGCTCGCCAGCTGGGGCAGGAAGCGGTAACTGCCATGCCCCTGCGCGGCGATCAGCCACGGCGCGGAGACGGCCCACCGCCAGAGTCCCGGCCACCAGGCCCACACCGCGAGCAGCGCGGCCGGCATCCGGCCGTGCACCGGGGGCAGCCCTGCCGATCAAGAGCAGCGCCACGGGCACGAAGAAGGCGAAGACCGCGGCGAACCGGATCTGCTGCGCGGTTGCGTACAGCGAGAGGTAGCGGGTGCTGTCGGTCCCGGCCGTGTTCCCGATCCCGCTGGACACTTCGGCGCCGAGTTGAGCCGAGGCCGGAGGGTCGTACGACCAGGGGATGAGCCAGCGTTCGAGCTCGGCGGCTGCCTGGCTGCCGAACACGCTTGTGGCGCCCGGCAGGTGCAGTGCCTGCGCACTCGCCCCGCCCACCACAGAAGCGCTGCGAGAAGCAGCCCGCCCACCAGCGCCGATATCACCACGCGCCGGTATGTCATGTGCTGCCCCCGCTTTGACTGCTCGTCCCGTGCATCCCCTGGCCGTGGAGATTACGAGGCGCTGATCACATACGGATCACGGTCGTAACGGCCGTTGGTACTTTGATCGGGAAGATCCTCCGGGTCCGGACCGGCGAAACGCCGTGCGGAGGCCTCTGCTGGCGGATAGCGTCATGCTCTATAGCGAAGGGGGCGTGATCACAATCATGACGGAACGTGCGGTTCCGCCTCGTGTGGTGGCCGCAGAGCGTATCGCCTCTGAGGCGGGATTCAAGAAGAGCTGCATCCCCGAAGTGGGCAGGCTGCTCAGGCTGGCCGCTGCTGCGAAACCCCACGGAATCATCGCGGAGAGCGGCACCGGCTCCGGAGTGGGCACCGCTTGGCTGCACAGTGGCCTCGGCACCAATGCACGCCTGGTCACGGCAGAGCGCGACGAGGAGCTGGCCTGTCGAGCGGCCGGTGTCTTCGCGGACGACGAGCGTGTCAGCGTTCTCACCGGTGATTGGCGGCTGCTTGAGCAGCATGCCCCCTTCGACGTCTTCTTCTGCGACGGCGGGGGCAAGCGCGACGATCCCCAGGGGGTCGTCGAGCTGCTCGCTCCCGGTGGCCTTCTCATCCTGGACGACTTCACCCCCTCACCCGAGTGGCCGCCTCGTTTCGGCGGCGAAGTGGATGAGCTCCGCCTGTTCTACCTCACTCATCCGGCACTGGACGCCACTGAAGTACTCACAACACCTTCCAGTTCAGCGGTTGTTGCGGCTCGCCGGCTGTAGGCGTGTCTCTTCGACCAGGTAGCTCGTTGTTCTCATCCTGCTCAGCAGGGGGAGCTGTCTGACGACGAGTGGGCTGGGCCGGTGCCGATCCCTCCGCCGACGCGGTATCAGGCATGTGATGGACGTGATCCCGCACCGAGCCGAGGGGGCCGGGAACTGGTGTCAGTGGCGGACCAGGCAGAACGGATGCCCGGCTGGATCGGCGTAGATGCGCCAGCTCCGCCCGTCAGTACCGTCGTCCAGCACTGTCGCGCCGCAGGCCAGCACCTGCTCCTGGGCTTGGTCGAGGTCCGCGACACCGAAGTCCAGATGGAACTGCTGGGGCCGTTCAGGGTCGGGCCACTGCGGCGGCCGGTAGTCGGCGGATCGTTGGAAGGCGAGGACGAGACCGGCCTCTGTGTGCAGCGTCGTCCAGTCGTCGTCGACTGCCCACCGCTTGTCCTGCCGATTGACGGTCCCACCGAGCAGCGACCAGTAGAATCCGGCAAGCTCCGCCGGATCCGAGCAGTCCAGCACCACACATTGCAGATCAGCGATCACGGGCAGATCTTATGCGGCCTCCGGAGCGGTCCGTCCCTCGATACGCAAGACCGAAGAGACAGAACGAAGAGACAGAACGCAGCCAGGAAGGTTTGCAGGGTTCTTGACCCCGCAACGAGAGCCGGTCTGCCTCTCTCGACGATGTCCGTCACCAGCTGTCGGGCATTGGTCATGGAAGCGAGGAACGATTCCGGCGTCCATCGCGTTGTAGGCAGGCGAGTACCAGCCTGCCCTGCCTCGACGTTCCCATGGAGTCGCATGCCAGCCGAATTGCACACTCTGCCTTCGATTGCCGCGCAAGCAGAGCGATTGATCGAGCTCGGAGTGCATGAACTCGGCGGTTTCCGGCCCGCTGAGCTGCGCTCCATGGCCGCGGAGACCAGGGCTCGCGCCGGCCTTCTTGTGGTTGGCGCGGACCGGGTCCCGGCGTCGGCCCTCGCGCCCCTGCTCCGGCATCGGGGGAAGCCGGGGTTCGTCGTGGTGGACATGCCCGATATCGATCAGTTCTCGCCCATCGAGCCCATGAACGTGCCCGACGAACCGATCTACGTGGTGGAGGGCCTCGACCGAGGCGATCACATGGCGAACTGGAGCCCTGACGAGGCACTACCCGCCATAGTTGAAGGAGGCCGCACTCCTCTGCTCCTGGTGGAGGCCATCCACTGGGTGCTCCAGCAGCCGGCGGTACTCGAACGGGGCCACTGCTTCATGACCATCGGCTCCCGCCTACGGAAAGCCAACGGCACGCTCGACGCGCGAACACCGGCCCTGTGGATCAGTAATGGGACCGGGCGAGACGGCCGAGACAACCGTAACGCGCCGAAGGTGGGCTGGTGTTGGGAGGGCAACCGACACACGTGGCTCGGCTTCGCTTCAGCGACCACCCGAGCCGTGGCCTGATCCGCGTCCGCCGCCGTGCAGCCGGACGATGGCGCCCTGTTCCGGGTGCGGGCGGTAGATCCGTACCGGCACGTCCGGATCGGCGGGCACCGTCCGGTCCTCGATCTCCACGACGGCCATCCTCCCGGCCACCGCACCCGACCTCATCCGCCTTCCGTCGCGCATCCGGCCCGGATCATGCACCGATCGGCGCACCTACTCCTGCCATGGTGGTTACGGCTGTCAGGACTGAACGCGTGCGTCGAAGGAGGGAATGGTGCATCGGCTCCGGGTGTCCTACCTGGTTTCGCTCGACTGCTCGGCGGAATGGGAACGTCGGTGGGCTGCGACGCGTTCGCGGGTTGCGCACCGGCGGGAGCAGTAGCGGCGCTCCGGGCCGCTGCCTTGCGTGATGAAGACGTTCCGGCAGCTGAGCGAGGAGCAGATCCTGCCGGGCGGACGTTGGCGGTCCCAGACAAGAACAGTCAGGGCCATGCAGGACGAGGCTAGGAGCCACTCGTCCCAGGGGGCGTTGTCGTCGTGGTCGAGATGGGGGTGCCAGGGGGCGCTGCCCCCGTGCGAAGTCAGGCGGAGCGCTCCGGTGTGTTCCCGCAGGAGGCGATTGAGGCGGTCGGCGGCACCGTCGGTGGTCTCGGCGGCGAAGACTTCCCACAGCAGGGCCGCAGCCGCACGCATTGCGGCTGCGTCGTGAGTGGTGAGTTCGATGGGGTCGGTCTCACCGTATGCACGAAGTACTTCGGCGACTTCGGTGGGGTTGGGGCAGTCGTTGTCGAGAACGTTGATCAGGGCTGCGGTCCGCCGAGCCATGCTCAGTACGGAGTGCCGGGTGGACCAGTCGTCGATGGTGGAGGACACATGCGCAATGTAACGCATATTGCGGAGTTTTGAGTTACCTCCGTAACGTCTCCCTCATGGAAAGGCGTTACTCGCTCCGCTGCTATCTCGCCGGAGCAGTGGCAGCTCGTGCCGGGGACGAGATGTCAGGACCGGCGTTGATGCTGGCAGGATTCACGCTGGCCGGATCGACCACGGAAGCGTCGTCGCTGCTCGCTGGCATCACGATCTCCGCCGCGGTGGGAGGGCCGGTGCTCGGGGCGATCCTCGACAGAGCAGGACGGCCGGGCCGCCTGCTGGCCGTGGCCCTCGTCCTGTACGCGGCCGGCCTGGGGACGATCCTCGTGGGGCTCGGCCGCTTGCCGTTCGCTGTCACCATTCTGATCGCAGTTGTCACGGGGCTGCTGGGGCCGGCCCTGTCGGGCGGATGGACGGCCCAACTGCCTCGGGTGGTGACGGGTGACGGCCTGCCCCGGGCGAACACGCTCGATTCCATGACGTTCAGTGCGGCGAGTCTGGCCGGTCCGGCACTCGCCGGCGGCATGGCGGAGGTGTTGGGAGCCCCGACGGCTGTGGTGGTCTCCGCGGGGCTCATCGGCCTGGCGCTGCCCGCCGCGTGGATGCTGCCTGCCCGTCCCGGTCGGGGGCGGCGCCTTCGGACGACGTCAGTGACCAGCGACCTCGCTGCCGGAATACGGGTCATCATCAGGAAACCGCCGCTGGCCCGAGCGACCCTCACCTCGGTCGTCTCCTGTGCCGCTCAGGGCATGCTGACGGCCTGCATCGCGCTCCTCGGCGAGCGTGTCCTGGGCGGAGCCGGCCGAGGCGCGATGCTGCTCTCCTGTGCGGCGACTTCTGCCCTGATGGCCAACGCCGTACTCGCGAGGTTTCCGCGCTTGGTCGCCCCCGACACGGTCATCTGGGTCAGTGCCCTCGTCCAGGCTGCCGCGTTGGCCTTGGCCGCGCCGGGGCAACCAGCTTTGCTGATCGTGGCCGTGGTGATGGTCGGGATCGGTGAAGGGCCCCAACTGGCCGCATTGTTCGCAGTCCGTCATCGGGAGGCTCCAGAACACCTGCGGGGCCAGATCTTCACCACCGGTGCCAGCTTGAAGATCACCGGATTCGCGTTAGGAGCTTCGGCTGCCGGACCGGTCGCGACCTGGTCCCTTCCAAGCGCTTTGGCACTTGCAGCGAGTGTGGCGGTCCTCGCTGCACTGGCTTTCTTCGTCATCCCGTCGGCAGCCCGACCCGGGCTGCTGACGGAGCGATCCGCGCCGGCAGCCTCGGGGCGGGTGACGGACCGTGCCGCGGCCGAGGCAGCCTCAAGGGCGTGTCCGGCGGATCAGGGTCGGACAGGTCCTAGCTCTGCGGGATGTCCTTGATGAAGACGATGCCGTCGCTGCCCGCCAGGTGGGCCGGGGCGAGCGCGGAATAGCCGAACCAGGGGGACACGCGGGGCGCGGGCAACCTGTCGCCGAGGGCGGTGGCCAGCCGTGAGGCATCGATGACGCAGCGGTCCTCCGGGAGCGCGTACAGGAGTCCTTCGACGCTGTCCGGCGGCGGCGTGTCCACACCCTGGTGCCGGATCGTGCCGAGGGCCGTGGCCACGAAGGCGTACCCCTCGCCGAGCTGGGCGCTCACCAGCGCACCGGCGCTCCACCACTCCAGCGGCTTCCCGCCCATCCGCATCGTGCTCTTCTCCCGCTGGAGATGGGAGTTGTGGGCGTGGACGAGTGCCGGGCCCCGAGCGGCGACGGCGAGGAGGTTGTGGGCCATCATCTGATCCCGCACGCCCACGAGCCAGGTCATGCGGGCCGGTGAGGTGTCGGCCATCCAGTGGTGGTAGCGCAGCAGGCCGGTCGCGGTGCGCCCGTACAGGCGCGCCCGGTCCCAGCCGTCCCGAGAGGTCGCCGTGATCAGGTGCGGCGTCTGCGCATCGAGAAGCGCCACCAGATCATCGGCGAGCAGCCGCAGCTGACCGGCCTCGGCCGACTGCCCCACGGACTGGGACGGGTCCATCATCGCGGCGGGATCGGTCCACCGGTCGTCGGTGCCGATCAGGCGGTCGAGTGTTTCCGCGGTGCAGGGGAGCAGGTCCGCGTCCACCCGGCCCGCGAGGTAGCCGTGAAGTGCGGTGAGGGCCTGCCGGGGGCTCGCGGCGCCGGTGATCTCCAGCGGGCCGTCGAAACCGGCGAAGCGGAGCCGCTCGGAGGCGGGCCGGCCGTCGTTGTAGTCGTGCATCCAGCGCACGAGTTCGCGGTTGGCCGCGGAGGTGCCCCAGCCGTGGCTGATTCCATGCTCCATGACCTCGTCGAGAGTGCCCGTGCCCGAGGTGACGTAGTCGTCCACGACCAGGCCCATCATGCAGTCGCTCTCGAGCGCGATCGTCCGGTAGCCCTCCTGTTCGACCAGCTGCCGGAAGAGCTCGTTGCGCAGGTCGAGCAGAGTGTCCTCGCCGTGGGTGGGTTCGCCCAGGGCGAGCAGCCGAGGCCGGGTCGGGAGCAGCCTCAGGACGGCGGCAGCATCGACGGCATGGGCTGTTTCCTTGATGTCAGTAGCCATGCATTCAACGGTATCGTTGAACCTTCGGTTGAAACTTTCCCGCGCTATCGTCGGTCCCATGGGACGAAACCTTCAAAACGGTGAGCGACTCAGGCCGGTTGATCTGGCGCGCGGGCACGGTCTGTCCACACAGGCGATCAGGAACTACGAGGAGGCCGGCATCCTTCCGGCCGCCGATCGCACACCTCACGGCTACCGCACCTATACCTCGCTGCACGCGCAGGCCCTGCGCGCGTTCCTCGCCCTGGTGCCCGGGCACGGCCACCGGACGGCGACGTCGATTATGCGGGCGGTGAACGAGGGTACGGTCGACGTGGCGTTCCGCCTGATCGACGAGAGCCACGCCCAGTTGCTCGACGACCGGCGAACACTCCAGGCCGTGGAGAGCGCCCTCCGCGACCTGGAGCCCACTCCGGCACCCGAGGCCGGCGTGGGGGCCGAGCCGACCACGGTGTCCGGGCCCGGAGACACGTTCATCGGGCCCCTGTCGGGGAAGCTCGGAATCCGGCCCGCGACGCTGCGCAAATGGGAGCGCGCCGGGCTGGTGAACCCGCGCCGCGACCCGCTGACCGGTTACCGCGTCTACGACGAGGCCGACGTACGGGACGCCCGGCTGGCCCACCAACTCAGGCGGGGCGGCTACCTGCTGGAACAGATCGCGCCGCTGATCACTCAGGTGCGGGCGGCCGGCGGGCTGGAGCCACTGGAGGCCGCACTGTGCGACTGGCACGCCCGGCTGTCCGCCCGCGGCCGCGGGATGCTGAACGGGGCCGCCGAGCTGGCGGCGTACCTCCGCAAGCACGGATGAGACCTCGGCCGTCGGCCGAAGCGGAAACAGGAACTCCTGGGGCAGACACGCCTGTTTGGCAGTGACTCAGTGACTCAGTGACTCAGTGACTCAGTGACTCAGTGAATCAGTTGCTCAACTACTCAAGGAACAAGAAGGCTCCGGCACTCACTGTGATCACTGCCGATAGGCGGCGAGGCGATCGGGCAGGATTACGGGCGGCGCCCCCACGCGGAGATCATGGGAGCGGTGGCAAGGTCGAGGCGTCCGGTGGCGACGTTCGCCAGGTGGCGGTCGATCTCCTCGTCGGTGGCGAGCCCTTCCGCCACCAGGCTGTGGCGGATCTGCCGTACGGTCGCGGCCTCGAGGACGGCACAAGCCGGCGAGGTGATCGGGAAGTACGCATCGGCCTGGACGTCCTCAAGACCGGCCTCACGCAGCAGCCGGGGGAGCGTTCGCCCGTACGCGAGGTCAGCGCCACGTGCCGCCATCAAGGCGCGGAAACCGGATCGCAGTCGGTTCGCAAGCCGCTGTTCGGGACCGGACTCGTCCGGACACAACAGCGGCTGCAACCCCGGGTCGGCATCCTCCAGGAGCAGCCGGCCGCCGGGCCGAAGCGCCTGGACCATCCGGCGCAGCGCCTCGGCGCGATCAGTGACGTGTACCAGGACCAGCCGGGCATGGACGAGGTCGAAGCCCCCGGGCGGCGGCGGGTCGGCTGCCACATCGTGCCGCAGCACCTCGATCACGCCACCGTCGATGTTCCGGGTCCACGACACGTCGATGTCGGTGGCGACCACCGCTCCCGTCGGGCCGACCCGCTCGGCCAGCCCGAGGGGTACGGACGGAGCGCCGGCACCGACCTCCCAGCATCGCATCCCGGCGGCGATACCGAGCTGATCGACGTGACGGAACGTCACCGGATCGAACAACTCGCTGAGGGCGCCGAAGCGGATGCCCGCCTCCGATTGCTGGTTGTCCAGCAGGTAGCCGTGACCCTTGTTGCGTTCAGCCATGTGGCGATTCTGGCAGGAGCGGCGAGCTCACCGTGGAAGGCGCTGGGCCCGGCTTACCGGCTGAGCGCTGATCCCACCGACGCACGGCTGACCACCGGACACCGCGCCCGGTGGACCTCGATGCCCGGGGTGTCCCGGCGTCGATGGCATCGAGAAGCAGCCGGGCGGCCGATTCTCCCATCAACCGGTGGGGTAGTGCGACCGTGCTCAGGGGCGGGGTGAGGTACGCGGCCATGTGCTCCTGGTCGTCGTACCCGACGACCGACAGATCATCGGGTACGACGATGCCGAGCCGGGCGGCGGCGTGCAGAACCCCCGCCGCGACCCGGTCGATATAACAGACGATCCCCGTGGGACGCTGCTCGGGCGCGGCGTTGGGGAGCAACCGTATTGCCCCCTCGTATCCGGCGGAGATCTCCCCACCGGTCCGGACGATCCACTCCTGCGCCACCGTGTCTCCCACGGGGACGTTCATCGCTCTCGACCCCAATATCCGACCTGGGCTGATCCCCGACGCGGACACGTACCGGAAGCGCTTCGACAACTGGCTGCCTTATGTCTCCCTGCTGAAGCTGAGCGAGGAGGACGCCGACTGGTTGGGCGGAGCCGTACAGGGCTGGCTCACCGCCGGGCCCACGGCCGTGGTGATCACCAGGGGCGGCGGCGGGCTCACGGTCTTCACACGGGACGGCGGTCCCTCACGGTCCCGGGCGAGACCGTCGAGGTCGTGGACACGATCGGCGCCGGCGACACGGTGAACGCGGCCCTGCTGCACGCGCTTGCCGAGCGGGATCTGCTTGTGCCGGGTGCGCTGGCCGCGCTGGGGAGCGATGGCTGGCACCCCCAAGCGATGGCTGGCACCCGCTGCTGACATTCGCCGCCCGGGCGGCGGCAATCACCTGCTCGCGCGCGGGCGCCGAGCCTCCGTACGCATACGAACTGGTCAGCATTCGGCCGTCGTCGAGAGTATCCGTAGGATCACCTCATGACTGACGATGTTGCGCTCAGCCGGGAGTCATTCCGGCGCCTCCATCCGATCAACGCGCCCAGGCCGGTGCCTCAGTTGCCTGATCGTGTTTGGACCGACGAGGACTGGGACCGGATCCGGCGCGGATATCGAGCCCGGGGCATGGACGAGAAGTGGAACATCTTCGTCGAAGCCGATGTCGTTCTCATGCACCGGAGTTGGACCGGTCACGGCGTCTATGAGGCGTCCTTTGCCCAGGTGACCGGTGGTGGGAGGAAGATCGCCTCTGCCGTGGTGGAGGCCGATGGGGAGCGCTATCGGAGCATGGGCGACGAGTACGACCGCCTGATGATGGAGCTGATCATCAGCGCGATCGTCCTTGGTGAGCCGGCCGCCGACCTCCGGGCCGGACTCGTGGAGCTGACTGCTCGGGCTTCGGGAAAGAGCGATCTTCCCTCGGGTGTGGTGGAGCACAGTGCTCTGGGCTTGCGTTCTGGATCGTGAGCTCTGGACCCAGGCGAGTGCTGTTACGGCCTCGGGCCATGTGACCGGATCACGCGTTGCAAGCGCAGGATCCCGCTGTGTGCCGTCCGGCTCCTGTTCTGGCTGGGGAGCAGTTCGGGCGCTGCGTGAATCAGGGCTGCGCGAAGCGGGCGGTCAGGTCGCGGCCAGCGGACATGCGGGTGCGGTGCCCACACCAGGCGACAGGAGGCGCCGAGCTCCCCTGACCGGAGCAGGAGCAGGAGCAGTTCACGCCGAGTGTTCTCCGGAGAGGAGCGCCATCTCCTCATCGGTCAGCCGCAGTGCACCTGCCGCCAGATTCTCGATCAGATGGTCCGGGTTGCCGGTGCCGGGAATGGGCAGCACGTGGTCCCCCTGCTGTAGCGTCCAGGCGAGCCGGACCTGGGCAGATGACGTGCCGTGCGCGCGGGCGACAGCGAGTACCGCAGGGCTTTCGACAGCCGGTGCTCCCGTCTCGCGCCCGTCGCCGGCGATGGAGAAGAACGGTACGAACGCGATGCCTTGTGCAGCGCAGTGCCGCATCAGCCCCTCACTGTCACGTGCATCGATTCCATAGCGGTTCTGAACACAGACCACTGGCGCGATCGCCTGGGCCTCAACAAGGTGATGCGGCCGGATACCGGAGATCCCGAGGTGCCGTACAAGGCCGGTGTCGCGCAACTCGGCAAGGGCCCCGAAGTGCTCTGCGATGGATTCCTGACCCATGACGCGTAGGTTGACCAGATCGAGGTGGTCGCGACCGAGCTGGCGCAGGTTCTCCTCGACTTGGCCGCGCAGTTGGTCGGGCCGGGCCGGCGTTGTCCACTCGCCCGAGGCGTCCCGGGCGGGGCCGACCTTGGTGGCAATGACGAGGTCGTCCTGGTACGGCGACAAGGCCGAGTTGATCAGTTCATTGGCGGAGCGGAGGCGCGAGAAGTAGAACGCCGCAGTGTCGATGTGGTTGACGCCGAGCTCGACGGCTCGGCGCAACACATCCAGCGCCTGGCCTCGGGCGCCGGATGTGCCGAGGTGGAAGGCTGCGCTGCCGGTCAGTCGCATGGCACCGAAGCCGATCCGGTTGACTCTCATGTCGCCGAGGAGCCAAGTGCCTGCGACAGCAGTGGGGATCGTTTCCGGTGTCATGACTGCTGGGTCCCTCTCGATCGATCACCATCATGTGTGGGGCAGTGCGCCCCTGGACTATGCACGGGCGACAGCCAGTTGTGGAAGGCGCGAAGCCTGGGGGAATGTCACAGCGGTCTCGGGAATTCGGGCGCCACCACGAGGAGTTGTTACTAACATCTGAGTACCCGTTCCGCTGGGTTCACGGACGGGTTCCTGCTCGACGTCGTAGCCGCGCAGGACCTACCCCGCGGGGTACGTCCTGGAGGTGGGCGGTGCCTTGATCCGGTGGCGGTAGCGGGGGCGGGGCTTCTCGGCCAGGCGCAGGATGTGCAGGCCCTTGGCGATCCGTGCGCAGTGCGCGGTCGCGTTGCCGACCGCGGTTGGCTGCCCGTCGCGCGACCGCATTTGTTCGGCACCGACGTCCGCGCCTTCATCGGCACACTCAGTGGCTGATCCCCGTGGCGGACGACGGAACCCGTGCGCCGGTGAGGATGCGCTGAAGAGCCTGCAGGAGTTCCGGGCAGGCGGACGGGGACGAGGCGCGCCAGGCGATGTGGCCGTCAGGGCGGACCAGAACGGCTCCGGTTGCGGCCATGGCGCACAACCGGTTGAAGGAACCGGGATGTTCCTCGCGCAGCCGGCCGCTGTTGAGCCGGCGGACGGTGACGGGGATGTCGGCTGCTGTGGCGGTATCCGCCTGCTGCTGCCAGGCCGGGGTGACCGCCGCTGTGATCAGGGTGAAGTCGGGTCCGATGAGGTCCAGGGTGGAGGAGATCCCGGACGGTCCGTTGAGCCTTGTGTGCGGGGCACGGTGTCCCGGGTCGCCACTCGGGTGGTAGCTGGATGCGTCCAGCGGTGGCCGGGTGGGTGTTTCGGGGTTGGGGATGACGGCGGTGGAGCAGTAGGCGGCGGTGAGCAGGAGTTCGTCGTCGATGCGGTAGCCGGCACGGGCACGGGCGTTTTCGGTGGACAGGTCGATGACCTGCCGGGCCACCGGGTGGCGTTCGGCCTCGTAGCTGTCCAGCAGTGCCGCGGTGGCGCGGCCGGTGGTGACGGCGGCGAGCTTCCAGGCAAGGTTGTCCACGTCGCCGATCCCCGTGTTCATGCCGTGCCCTCCGGTCGGCGGGATGACATGTGCCGCATCTCCGGCCAGCAGGATGCGCCCGCTGCGGTAGGTGGAGGCCAGTTGGGCGTCCATACGCCAGACCATGGTGTCGCGGACGGACACCTCCAGGTCCGGGATGCCGGCCGCGGCCCGGACGAGGTTCTTGAGGTGCTCCTGGTCGGTGAGGTCCTCGTCCCCGCGCCGGTGATCGGGGTCGAAGGGGTATTGGTAGATCCAGTGACGGTTGTTGTCCACGGCCATGAAGCCGCCCTGCCCGGGGGGAGTGAGGAAGTACGAGGCGCTCGCCCGGTCGGCCACCACCTCGCCGAGCGGCGCTTCGAAACGGACGCTGAGGAAATGACCCAGGCCCGTCGGGCCGTCCATCCCGACGCCCGCACCAGCACGGACCGTACCGGCGGCACCGTCGCAGCCGACGAGCCACTCGGCACGCACAGTGTGCTGCTCGCCGTCGGCGCGGTCCTCCAGCACGGCGCGCACGCCTTCCCCGTCTTCGGTGAAGGACAGCAAGCGCGCGCTGAATCGGACCCGGTCAGCCGCCGGCTCGCGGGCCCGCCGCAACAGGACCGGTTCCAGCGCGTCCTGAGAACAGATCAGCCCTGGCGACGGGGTGTTCCCATCACCCCCCGGCGCGTCGTGAGCAACGCCGCTGCGCACGAAGTCCGGGTCGACCAGATCCCTGCCCCGGTAGAAAAAGACCTGGGAGGCCGGAAGGCCGGCGCCGCGGACCGCGTCTTCGAGCCCGCAGCGCCGGAAGATCTCCATCGAGCGGGCCGAGACCCCGCGGGCCTTGGGATGGCGGGAGGTGCCCGGACGGGCTTCGACCAGCAGATGGTCCACGCCGTACCGGGACAACAGGTTCGACAGAGTAAGACCCACTGGCCCACCACCCACGATGAGTACGGGAGTCGTCTTCGGAAAATGCATGGCTCTCCATGGGGTGGTTCACGGCAGGCGTCAAAACGGCCTGCCACGAGGCGGATCGAGAGCGACCGGGTCCGGCAACCATCAGTCGTAACGTTCATTTCTGAATTTTGACGTTACCGTGAGAGAGTGCTGCCCGCTGGACGAACCCACCCGGAGAGGTTGAAGCCCATGACCGAGGACCTGACCGGGGCCAACCCCCGCGGCCTCCACTTCATCGCTGAACTGGCCAACACCGTCCAGGACGGCACCCAGATGAGCGCGGCAGATTTCCAGGCCCTCCTGGAGCGCCACAGCGGTCCATCGTTCGCGCTCACCGAGTCCGATGCCCGGCGGCTGCGCGAAGCCACCGCCCGCCTGATCCACATCCTGGCGATGCACGACGAGGACCAGGCGGCCGAAGCGATCAACACCCTCCTCGACCAGCACCCCGCCCAGCCCTACCTCGTCCGCCTCCCTGGGCGCCCCTGGTCCCTCCACACCAGAGCGCCTCAAAACGCCGACCCCACCCACTGGCTGCTGTCCACCACCGCACTGGCCCTCGGGCTCTGGCTCAGCGAACGTGGCCGGTGCGCCTGGGGGCAGTGCGCCGCACCCAACTGCAACCACTACTTCATCGACACGGGCCGCCGCACCCCGCAGCGCTACTGCACCCCGCGCTGCGCAACCCGGGTCCGGGTGGCCTCACACCGAGCCCAGCGGGGCAGGTAGAACGTGCCGTCGGTGTCGGCGCGCCGCCGCACGGCAGCAGCTGGCGCCTGCGGCCGCCGACGCGGTCCGTGCCTACGCCGCCCAGCGCCCGGCCGTCGCCTGATGACACCCGGCCACACCCCACCACACCCCCAGACGCGCCCGGATCGCGTTCAGTGAATCCGCGGCCAAGCAGCTCGAAGAACTCACCACCGAGCACGCGATCCATGCCCTGGACCGCTCCCTGGTCGCCGGCTCCGTCGACCCCGAGATAGGCGAGCCTCTACCCGGCGACAGCGCCCGTCCCGAGTTGCGCCACTACACGGACGAGATCGAAGCCGTCCGCGTCCTGTACTTCGTCACCGCGCTGCGTACGGTCGTTGTGGTGGCCTGCATCGAGGCATGACGACTCTGCCAGGTACGGCTGAACCGGCCTGTTCAGCCCCTGGCGCTTGTGCGGGACAACTTTTCTTGCACAGACACGTCAAGGCCCCGCGCCCGGGCGCCCGGTTGGCAGGTCCAGTTGGTCTTCCTGCCGGCCTACGGCTCATGGCTGAACTGGATCGAAGCGATCATCCGGCGAAGGTGCCCGGCCCGACTCCGCAATGGGTGCCGCGGCGGGCGATCACGTGCACGATGCCGCAAACCTCCGTAGGCGGATGAGTGCCGAGCGTATTTCTACTCCAGCAGCTTTCACCTGGTGCAGTAACTTGCCAACGGCCCCTGGGAACGACCAGTTGCCGCAGCGCAGGACAGCCGGAGGATCGCTCATGCCCCGAGAGGCGCCGTACCTCGCAGTAGCCGACGTGCTGCGCGCACGGATTCTCGCGGGAGAGTGGGAGATCGGGGAGCGCCTGCCGTCCCGGGCGCGGCTCGCCGAGGAGTACGGGGTCGGACGCAACGTCATGCAGAGGGCCATGGACCGCCTGATCACCGACGGTCTGCTCGAAGGACGCGCCGGCTCGGGCACGTACGTCCGCACGCCGCGCGAGCGCCTGCGGCTGGTCCGCTCGCGGCACCGCGAACGCAGGCAAGGCCCACACGCCTGGACCGACGGGAAAGAGCGGGGGAGGGCCGACGCCTGGGATTCACATAGCCAGGTACGCGTCCCTGCCCCCGAGGCAGTCGCCGAGCGGCTCGCCATCAGTCCCGGAGACCTCTGCGTCAATACGCATTACGAGTTCCTCGCTGACGGGCAACCCGTCCAGCTTTCCGAATCCTGGGAGCCGATGGCGATCACGGATGGAACGCCGATCGTGCTGCCCGAGATGGGTCCCCTGGCGGGAAAGGGGGTGGTCGAGCGCATGCGCTCCATCGGCGTGGTCATCTCGACTGTGGTCGAGGTGCCGCGCCCGGCTCGTGCCACCCAGGTGGAGGCGAACCTTTTAGGGATCAGCGTGGGTGACCTCGTGCTTCAGATCGAGCGGACCATCTACGACATCGACGGACGTCCGGTGGAAACGGCTGACATGGTCATTCCGGACGTGCGCCGGGAAGTGGTCTACGAGTTCGGGGTCGACCGTCCGTAGTCGTTGAAGTCATTACAGAGAAATTGCAATTCGACAGTGGGGTATTCGAATGTCAAAACCCTCCCGACTCGGTCTCTTAGGTGATCGGGACTTCGGGCGATTGTTTGCCGCCACTGCGCTCGGTCAGCTGGGTGATCGCATCATCTTTCTTGCCCTGCCCCTGGTTGCCATTGCGGCATTGCATGTCGGCGAGTTCCAGGTCGGACTACTGACCGCGATGACTGCGGCAGGATCGCTCCTGGTCGGGCTGCCGGCAGGCGCGTGGGTGGACCGCATGCGGAAGCGATCGATGATGATCAGTGCTGATCTCGTTCGCGCGCTGGTCCTCTTGACGGTACCGGTGGCGTGGTGGGCAGATCTTCTCACCATCTGGTGGCTCTACGCAGTCGCCTTGGTTCATGGAGTGTTGACTGTTTTCTTCGATGTCGCGTACGTCAGCTATCTCCCGCACTTGGTGGGACGCGACAATCTTGTTGAAGGAAACTCAAAACTGTCGGCAATGCGCTCGGTGACCAGCATCAGCGGGCCGACGGTGGCAGGGCCGCTGGTCGGGCTGGTCGGAGCCCCTGCAACGCTTTTGGTGAGTTCGGCCGGGATGGCTATGTCGGGGCTGCTGGCGGTCACTATCCGGAAACGTGAACAGAAGCCAGAGCGAAGTGGGCACCCTCAATTGGGTCGAGAGATCAAGGAAGGATTGAAGTTCGTTCTAAGTCATCCGATCCTGCGTGCAATCATGCTCGGAGATGCGGTATTCAACCTCTTTCTGGTCATGTATCAAAGTATGTTGCTGGTGTTTTTGGAGCGGGAGGTAGGGCTCCAGCCCTTCGGTATTGGTCTCATTCTTTCGGGAATGGGTTGTGGTGCCTTGCTGGGTGCACTGTTGGCAGCCACGGTCTCGAAGCGGGTCGGGCAAGGCCCGGTCATCTGGATCGCGTCGCTGGTCACCTGTCCGTTCACCGTCCTCATGCCGTTGGCGCGGCCAGGTTGGAGCGTGTATGTGGCTGCGATCGGACTAGCGGTTCTTTCACTGGGTGGAGTCGTCCGCGTCGTTTCTCAATCGAGCTTCCAACAGGCGCTGACACCGGATCGGCTTCTGGGTCGGATGAGCGCAACGACGCGATTCATATCCTGGGGTGGCATTCCTCTCGGTGGTCTTTTGGGCGGAGTCTCGGGCTCTGTGTTCGGAGCGACAGGAACCCTGTGGATCGGTGCAGTCGGTATGACGCTCAGCGTCCTCCCCAACTTCCTGTCGCCGCTTCGAACAATGCGCACATCACCTGCGGGCAAGGCGCCCGAGTTTGTGTGCTGAGGCTTCACAAATGGCTGACAAACAAGCGCTCGCCTTGTCGTCTGACCCGAGGGGTCGGTAGAGCGACCTTCGCCGGGTCACCTGGCGTGACCGGTGATGAGGTCGGCTACGCGATCTGGTGGGATGCGAGCCGGCGGGATGCGAGCCGTGTCGATCACTGTGGCTGTCCGGCTCGGTGCCGGTCTCGTTGCGATGGGCGAGGGCGTCGTGGTCGGCGTGCAGCAGGAAGTGTGCCTTCTGCTCAACTCGTGTGGGACGTCACCCGCGGGTCCGGAGGACCTCAAGGTGCAGCGCGTGGGGCCTGGCGGCAGAGGGACGAAACGGACCTTCTGGCTTGCGCAGGTCCACCTGGAACAGCAGACCGGTCCGGCCTCGGGCCTGTCCGGCGGATCATGGCGATGGCAGAGTGTACCCGTGAGTTACAGCATCTTCCTGCTCCGGTTCATGGCCGGTGAGGCCGTCGCCCTGGACGCCGAACGATTCCGGCAGGTGACGGAGCCGTACGTGGTGGCGGGCGGCCCGGGGGAGGGCTTCTCCCAGCTCCGCGCGGAGGACGGGGGCGAGGCGGACCTCTACCACGCGTCCCAGGACGAGGACGTGATGTTGTGCGTGACGGCGACGCACTTCGCCCGTGGCGCGATGAGCGGCGTGCTTGCTCGGCTGGCGGCAGCCCTCAGGGCCTCGATCGTGCCCCAGGACGGTGGCGCGCTGATCTTCCACGAGGAGGAGCGCCGCCATCTTCCTGCGGATCTCCGGGGGAAGGCGGTCGTCATAGTCCCCACGGCGGACGCGTTCCAGGCGGCATTCGACGCGCTCTGAGCGTTGCCGCCCCGACAAGTGCGCCACGGCGTGTTCCGGAAGTGGATCTTGAGCGTGGGATGATCCCGGATCGCGGTACGTGATGGTGAGGGCCTCCTGAACGATGCGGTGGACGGTGAGGGAGACCGGTGCGGGGACGGCGGCGAGATCGCCGGACGTCCCCAGCCGGATGTCCAGCTCCGCCGACTGCATCCGGTCGACGAGCGCCGCGACCTCGGGGACTCCGGCGGCGGGGTCTTCCGGGGCCTCGCCCGGCGCGCGCAGCACGTGGACGAGCGCGCCGAGGTCCCGTACGGCCTCGGTACGGACCTGCTGGTCGGTGGTTGAGCGAGGCCTGCGCCTCCTGCGGTGAGTCGTCCAGGACCTCCGCCGCGACCCGGAGCCGGATCCCGACGACGGTGAGGGTGTGCCCGACGACATCGTGCAGTTCGCGGGCGATCTCCAGGCGGGCCTCCGCGATCCGCCGGCCGGCCTCCGAGTCCCGTTCCCGCACGGCCCGCAGCAGGTGCTCGTCGAGTTCGGCGCGCCAGCGGAGGCGGTTGCGGTAGGCGGTCGCGGCGGCGAGGAGCACCGCCAGCCACAGGGCCTCGGCGCCCAGGGAGCCGAGGCCTTCGCGCGGGGTGGCGCCGCCGGTGGTCGTCTCCCAGGTCGCGGCGAAGGCCAGTTCTGCCAAGCCGACACCGGCCGCCCATGGGAGGCCGGGGCAGCCGGGCCGGTCGTCGGCGGCCAGGGTGGCGTACGTGGCGGAGCGGCCACACCCAGCCGGTGTCGGTGAGTCCGGAGGTGCGGAACACGACGACGGCCTGCACGCTCAGCAGCAGCACGGCGAGCGGCCACCGGCGGCGAGTCAGAAGGAGCAGGCCCAGCCACAGGGCGAGCGGCAGGGCTCCCGCGGCGTCCAGCCGGCCGCCGAGCCGGGCGGTGCCGGCCAGGAGGGCGACGGCGGTGCCGGCCGCGAGGAACCAGTCGACGAGTCGAACCGCGCGGGGTTGGCAGGGGCGGGGACGGCGAGTCGGTCCATGCGCCGATCAGGCACGACGGTCCCGCCCCTGCTCGTTGCGGGCGCCCGCCGCTGCTATGGCGAGCGCGACCCACCCGAAGTCGGCGGCGAGTACCAGGCGTTCGACGAGACCGACGAGCGTGGGGGCACCGCCCAGTCCCAGCGACGGGCCGCCGTCCATCACGTCGACCAGGAAGACCGCGAGCGGCGCCGTGGTCGTGACCGAGGCCACGGTGAGGGTGTTCAGGGCCGTGCGCAGGCCGTGCGCAGGCCGGGCCGTGAGCGTCCTGCGGAGCAGCGCGGCGGCGGTCGGCAGGGCGGCGAAGACGAGGAAGGCGGCGTTGCCGTGGACGAGTTCGGAGAGGGAGGGTCGGGGCAAGTCCTACCTGGACGACCGCTGGAACGAGGGCTGCACCAACGCCTGGAAGCTCTGGGAGGAGATCGTCCCGCTCGGCTACCTGGGCAGTTACGGCATTGTCAGCGCCTACATCCGGGAGAGCAGCGCGCCTCGCCCCGCCCCGTCACCGCACAGACGCCGGCACCCCGCGTGGTGGCCAAGTGGATCCTCAGCCGTCCGGAATCCCTCACCGAGACTGAGCAACTCCGGCTCAAAGCTGTCCTGGCCAACTGTCCCGAACTCGATGCCCTTACCGGCTATGTCCGATCCTTCGCCCAGATGCCCACCGAGCGCCAGGGTGAACGCCTCCCGCAGTGGCTCCACGCGGTCCGCCAGGACGACTTGCCCAGTCTGCACACTCTCGCCGTGGGTATCGACCGCGACCGCGACGCCGTTATCGCCGGTCTGACCCTGCCCTGGAACTCGGGCGTGGTCGAAGGGCAAGTCAACCGGATCAAGATGCTCAAGCGTCAGATGTTCGGCCGAGCCGGCTTCCAGCTCCTCCGGAAACGCGTACTTCTCGCTCCGTGAACGCGGCGCTCAGGCAGATGCCATCTGGAGCGGTCGAGGGGCGAGAAGCTGGTGCCATGAACACAAGAGAGGGCGAAGTGCCACTGTCCGGAGGCCGGATCACTCCGGGGGTGGTACGCGTTGACGACACTGTGCGCCGACCCGTCACAGCTAGATCATCCTTCGTCGCCGAATTGCTGAATCACCTGCAACAATGCGGGTTCACAGGCGCGCCAAGGTATCTCGGACTCGACAGCAAAGACCGCGACACGTTCACCTATGTGCCCGGCCGAGTGCCAGCCAGATTCCAGCTCTGGAAAGACGATCAGGTTGCGGCTGCCGGCGCCCTTCTGCGCTCGTTGCACGAGGCCACGCGCAGCAGTCGCCTTACCGAAACCTCTCCGATCGTCTGCCATCACGATCCCGGCCCGAACAACGTCGTCTTCCAGCAGGGTCGCCCGATGGCCTTCATCGACTTCGACACCGCCGCCCCCGGCGACCCCCTGGAAGATCTTGGATACATGGCCTGGACCTGGTGCATCTCCTCCAGGTCGCAAGCCCCACCTCCCCGCGCACAGGCAGACCAGGTACGAATTCTCGCCAACTCCTACGGGTTGGAGACCTCCGAGCGCTTCAACCTCGTTGACGCCATCCTGGACCGCCAGAACCGCAACGCCCTCTGGTGGCACCAGCACCTCAACACCCCAGAGCCACGCGTGGCTGACAGCGAGCAGATCCTCGCAAGGATCGACTGGTCCCGGCGTGAACACGACCACACAGCCCTCAATCGCGCTGTCTTCATGAACGCTCTACGCTAACCGGGATCGATCTCGGCTCTGCTGAGCTCGAATACGGAGAGTGAACCCATCACGGAATTTGGCTCTGTCGCTATTTTGGGGGTAGTTGGGCATCGATCTTGTGTGATGGGTGGGGTTCGCGTCGCGGACGTTCTGTTGCCAGGTGTCGGGGTTCAGGTCGAGGAAGTGGCACTCACGGATACGGAGGTTCGACTGGCTGTGCGGTCGCAAGCCGCGTCGTCCGCATGTCCCGACTGCGGACGGATGGGGCTTTCCCCTTGATCGTGGACACCGGTTGTCATGCGGCGGTGGCCAGCGTAGTTGATCGTTGTTCGTAGGCGATCGGGCTGATCTGGCCGAGGCGGGAGTGCCGTCGGCGGGTGTTGTAGCGGGTTGCCCATCGGAAGACCGCGAGGCGGGCCTCGCGGGCCCCGTCCCACCGTTTCCGTCCCTGGAGCGTCCCGCGTTTCATGGTCGCGTTCAGACTCTCCGCGGTGGCGTTGTCCGCGCTCGTGCCCGCCGCGCCGCGTGATCTGGTCACGCCGAGTTCCGAGCAGACCTGGGCGAACTCCCTCGACGCGTACTGGGCTCCGTTGTCGCTGTGGAAAATCGCCCCATGCAGGCCGTCGGCGCCGCGGGCCGCTGCGGCGGCCCTGAGTGCGTCGGTGACCAGCTCCGTGCGCATGTGGTCGGCGATCGACCAGCCCGCCAGCCGCTTCGAGTGCAGGTCCAACACCGTTGCCAGATAGAGGAATCGGCCGCCTCCGATCGGGAGACAGGTTATGTCGCCCACGTACTTGGTGCTCGGCGCCTGGGCGGTGAAGTCGCGCCGCAGCAGGTCTGGCACCGGCGTCGCCGATGGCTCGGGAATGGTGGTGCGGACCTTCTTGCGCAGGTGCAGCCCGACGATGCGGAACGTGCGCATGACGCGCTCGACGCGCTTGTGATTGACCCGCCTCCCGGCGTCCTTCAGCTCGGCGGTGACGCGCGGGACCCCGTAGGCGCCGTCCGATTCCCGGTGGATCTCAGCGATACGTTCGGCGAGCTCTGCATCTGCCTGGGCCCGGGCAGCCCGCGCGTCCGCGCCGGCCAGCCACCGGCAGAAGCCGGAACGCGAGACATGCAGCATCCGGCACAGCCGCTTGACGCCGAAGGCGCCACGGTGATCGCCGACGAACTGGAAGCGGCTGCTCACCAGCTGGTCTCCGCCGCAAAATACTTCGCGGCCCTCCGCAGGATCTCCCGCTCAAGCTCGAGTTCCTTCACCCGTGCCCGCAGCTGCCGGTTCTCCTTCTCCATCGCGGTGGCCTCCACCGCCCCGGGCCGGGCGGCCTGCCCGGCGTCCCGCACCCACGTGCGCAGCGTCTCGTGGCTGACGCCCACGTCCTTGGCCACCGACGCATACGTCCCACCCGGACTGGCGTGGTACAGCGCGACGGCATCGGCCCGGAACTCAGGCGAGTACTTCGACGTCCCCAACGGGAACTCCTGTCCTATGGATCTTCACGATCCAATGATCAGGGTGTCCACGATCAAGGGGAAACGCCCACCAGTTGCTACCCCCAAAATGGCGACAGAGCCCGGAATGTGAGCCAGAACCCGTTCTCATGGACAAAGACATCAGGGAGCCGCCGACGAAGAAGCTGCTGCCGAACAGGACGGGCTCGAGCCGGGCGTGGGCGGCGCAAAGGGCAGCGGTGTGTCCGGCGGGCCGGAGCCGATGATGACGACGTCGCGTATGTCGCTCACACCGTGGTCTCCGGGGCGATCTCTGCGATCAGGCCCTCGACCAGGGTCTTGATCTCGTCGCGGATCGGGCGGACGGCTTCGACGCCCTGTCCGGCCGGGTCGTCGAGCTTCCAGTCGAGGTAGCGCTTGCCTGGGAAGACGGGGCAGGTGTCGCCGCAGCCCATCGTGATGCACACATCGGATTCGCGTACGGCATCGATCGTGAGGATCTTCGGGGTCTCGGCGGAGATGTCGATACCGACCTCGGCCATTGCCTCGACGGCCGCCGGGTTCACGGCGTCGCCAGGGTTGGAGCCTGCGGAGCGGACCTCGACGCGGTCTCCGGCCAGGTGGGTCAGCCAGGCGGTGGCCATCTGGGAGCGGCCGGCGTTGTGGATGCAGACGAACAGGACGGACGGCTTGCCGGAGGACTCGGCCATGTTGATCGTTCTCTCTCGTCGCGTGGCAGTATCAGCTGCCGATGACTTCAGCCCTCGCTGGTATCAGCGGGTAATGATGTGAAAGTATCAGTGCATGCTGACTTCAGTCGATCCTGATCTGATCCGGGTGCTGGGCGATCCGCTCCGCCTCCAGATCGTGACCCTGCTGGCGCGCGAGACGCTCTGCACGACGCACCTGGTCGAGGAGACCGGAGCGAAGCAGACCAACCTCTCCAACCACCTGAAGGTCCTGCGCGAGGCCGGAGTGGTGGAGACGGAACCGTGCGGCCGCTTCACTTATTACAAGCTGCGCCCCGAAGTCCTGGCCGGCCTCTCCGAGCAGTTCGCGGCGCTCGCCGAGTCCGCCCGTACCGCCGCCGGGAACAAGAGGGCCTGCCCGTGACCACCGAGTGCACCACGACGGCCCCCAGCGCCGACCAGGCCACGGGCGGGGACGACTCGATCGTCAAGAAGCTCTCCACCCTTGACCGGTATCTCGCGGTGTGGATCTTGCTCGCCATGGCCGTCGGCCTGGGACTGGGGCGGCTGATCCCGGGGATGAATGGCGCGTTGGCGAAGATCGAGATCGGCGGTATCTCCCTGCCGATCGCGCTCGGCCTGCTTGTGATGATGTACCCGGTCCTGGCCAAGGTCCGCTACGACCGGCTCGACCGTGTGACCGGTGACCGCACGCTGATGGTGTCCTCGCTGGTCATCAACTGGATCGTCGGCCCGGCTGTCATGTTCGCGCTGGCGTGGATCTTCCTGCCGGACCTGCCCGAGTACCGCACCGGTCTGATCATCGTCGGCCTCGCGCGCTGCATCGCCATGGTCATCATCTGGAACGACCTCGCCTGCGGCGACCGCGAAGCAGCCGCCGTACTCGTCGCCCTCAACAGCGTGTTCCAGGTCATCGCGTTCGGCCTGCTGGGCTGGTTCTACCTCGACCTGCTGCCCCGGTGGCTGAACCTCGGCGACGGCCAGGGCCTGGACGTCTCGGTGTGGCACATCGCCCTCAATGTGATTGTGTTCCTCGGTATCCCGTTGCTGGCCGGCTTCCTCACACGCCGCATCGGTGAGCAGAAGATGGGCCGCGAGGGCTACGAGGCGAAGTTCCTGCCGAAGATCGGCCCGTGGGCTTTGTACGGGCTGCTCTTCACGATCGTCATCCTGTTCGCCCTGCAGGGGAAGACGATTACCTCGCAGCCCCTGGACGTCGTACGGATCGCCTCGCCGCTGCTGGTCTACTTCGCGGTCATGTTCTTCGGCACCTTCCTGCTCGGCAAGGCCCTCGGACTGGCCTACGACCGCACCGCGACACTGGCGTTCACCGCAGCGGGCAACAACTTCGAGCTCGCCATCGCCGTCGCCATCGCGACCTTCGGCGTCACCTCCGGCCAGGCTCTGTCCGGAGTCGTCGGCCCGCTCATCGAGGTACCCGTCCTGATCGGACTCGTGTACGTCGCGCTCGCCTGGCGCAAGAAGTTCGCGCCCGCAGCACTGACGACCGCCGGGAGGGACGACTGATGCGCTGCCTCGGCTGCCGCACCACGGGAGGAGCGAACAGTCCCACCGTCGGCTCTGCCAGGGCTGCGGAGCCGGAGTCTGCGCGGCGCATGCCCGCATCGCGCCCCGGAACATGCGTCGGGGCAGCCTGATCGGAACGCCTGGTGGTCGAAGCGCGGACGGTGCTGTGCCCGGAGTGTGCCGCAGTCGGGGCGCCGGCCATGGCGGCTCTGACCCGGTGACCGGGGTGGTGGACGTTGTGGTGATCGGCGGCGGGCAGGCAGGACTCGCCGCCGGGTACCACCTGCGCGGCAAGAATCTGGACTTCGTGATCCTCGATGCCCAGAGCACGCCCGGCGGGGCCTGGGCGGCACACCTGGGACTCCCTGCATCTGTTCTCCCCGGCCGCGTTCTCCTCCCTGCCCGGCCGCATCATGCCCGCCCAACCGGGCCAGGAATACCCCGACACCGGGCACGTGGTGAAGTACCTGACCGACTACGAGCAGCGCTACGGTCTGCCCGTCCACCGCCCGGTCCGCGTCCAAGCGGTGCGCCGGGACGGTACCCGCCTGCGGGTGGAGACGGACTTCGGCGACTGGTCGGCGCGGGCGGTCATCTCGGCGACCGGTACCTGGTGGCGCCCCTTCCTGCCCGCCGTCCCCGGCCGGGAGGTCTCCACCGGCCGCCGGCTCCACACCACCGGCTTCCGCCCCGCCCTCTCCCACCTCGCCCCGCTGAGCCTGCGCGGGACTCGCGGCCACATCGCCACAGACGGCACCCGCGCGGTCAGCGAACCACGGCTGCACCTGCTCGGCCACGGCGACTGGACGGGGCCGGCCTCCGCCACCCTCATCGGCGTGGGGCGCCCCGCACGCGAGGCCGTCCGGCAGATCGCCGAGCTGCCGGCCTGAGTGCCTGCGGCATGCTGGAGGCATGCGGGTCGAGGTCGTGGTCGTTAAGGAATGCCCGAACGAACAGCTGGCTGTTGGCCGGTTGCGGCAGGCGCTGGAGGCGGCCGGGCTGGACGAGGCCGATGTCGTCACACGGGTGGTGACCGACCAGGCCGAGGCCGAACGCATCGGCTTCACCGGCTCCCCGACCATCCTCATCGACGGTGAAGACCCGTTCGCAGAAGCCGGACAGGCGCAGGGGATGGCTTGCCGTCTCTACCGCACGCCCGAAGGCCTGGACGGTGCACCCAGCGTTGCCCAGCTGCAACAGGCACTCGCGACCGCCTCCCGCCACTCCTGATCTCGACTCACCCGGCCACTGCGGTACGCAATCGCTTCAGGACGTGCTCGGCATCCCGGCCGACGCCGCGCAGGGTTTTGGAGGAGAAGTTGCGCTGGAACTCCATGCCGACGAAGCCGAGACCCGGCACCGGAGTGGAGAGGCCGCTCTGATGCAGCGGCTCGCCGTTGGTGCCGAGAGCACCACTGCCGTGCAGAGGGGAAGGTGAGACAGTATCCGGTGGCGAGCTGGACCGCGCCGACATCTTCCTTCGTTCCGTCGGCCCACACGACACCCTCGCTCGTGAAGCGGCTGAACATGTCGCGCCGGTCGACGCCATGCTGGTCCAGGGCGGTGCGGTAGCGACCGTCATCGGGCACCGAGACGGGGATCTTCGCCAGCAGCCGCCGGATCGGTGCGACGTCGAGGCGGGTGTGCTTGAGCCACCAGGGCAGGTCCCGGCCCAGCGGGCGCTGGGGTGTCCATCCGATCGGGCGTTGGGTGGCCAGGGTGGTGTCGGCGAGCGGGCCGGGTTCGGCGGCGATCTGGGTCGCGGAATTGCCCCCGCCGACCACGACGAACCGCTGCCCGGCGAACGTGCCGGGGCTGCGGTAGTCGGCGGCGTGCAGCACCCGGCCGCCGAAGTTCGCCCGCCCGCCCGGAACGTCCGGAACAAGGGGTGTGCCGTAGTCACCGGTCGCGGCGATGACCGCCCGCGCGGTGAACTCCCGCCCGTCATCGGCCCGCACGGACCAAGCGCCCCGGGTGAGGCTGTCGTAGTAGCGCGGCCAGGATCCGTCCGGTTCCTCGGCCCCTACAGCACCAGAATGCGGGTGAAGCCGCGGCGCGGGGCCGGGGCCGCGGTGGCCTGGTGATCTCCCGTAAAGAAGCCAAGCAGGTCTTCTACCGGGCCGACGGCGCCACTATGGCGAAGCGCGTCTCCGCACTCCAGGCGTATCCGGCGCGCTGCTGCCCGTCCGACTGCACGGGCCGACCCGTCGGCGCGGGCCGTTGACTGATGGCCGTTGGCTGTTGGTCAGGAGCGCAGGTCGAGCATGGCGGACATGGCCGCCACGACGGAAGGGGCGACTTGGTAATAGACCCAGGTCCCGCGCCGCTCCGAGGTCAGGAGCCCGGCCTCGCGCAGCTTCTTCAGATGGTGGGAAACGGTCGGCTGGGAGACGCCGACGTCGGAGATATCGCACACGCACGCCTCACCGCCCGGATGCGAGGCGACCTTGGAGAACAGGCGCAGCCGCACCGGGTCGGACAGGGCCTTGAACATCACGGCCATCTTCTCCGCGTCATCCTGCGACAGCTCCCCAGCGGTGATCGGCGGGCAGCACGGCACCACGGCCCCCGCGTCCAGGACCGGCGCCTCCGCAAACTCTGACTTCGACATATGTCTATGTTGACACTTGTCGATACCGGTGGCAAGCTCCGGATGCCGAAGGACATCGACAGGCGTCGAAGCAAGGGGGTGTCGTGACCGCACTCATCCGCACCGCTCTCACCACCGCCGGGGCCCGACGCACGGCCCGCCACGTGGCTGGCATCTGCTTCTGCGATGGCTGTGCACAGGTCTGCTGTGACAGCGCTTGCCGGGGCACGGCCCACCAGCGGCGCACCCAGCTGTCCGCCTTCTCTTCCGTCCGCTGATTCGTAGCACCTACTCAGGGAGATCGACCGCCATGACCATCACTGCAGACCTGCCGGTTGTTGTTATCGGCGCCGGTCCCGCCGGGCTGGCCGCCGCCGCCCACCTGGCCGAGCGCGGCATCACCCCGCTGGTCCTGGAAGCGGGACCGGCCGCCGCCTCCGCGGTACGCGACTGGTCGCATGTGCGGCTCTTCTCCGCCTGGGGCGAGGTCACCGACCCGGCCGCCGAGAAGCTCCTGGCACCGACCGGCTGGACCAAGCCCGACGCGGCCACCTACCCGTCCGGCGGGGACTGGGCCGAGCAGTACCTCCAGCCGCTGGCCGACGCCCTGGGCGACCGCGTCCGCTACACCGCCACCGTCACCGGAGTCTCGCGCGCGGGCCGTGACCGTATCGTCGACGCCGACCGCGAAGCCCAGCCCTTCGTCGTCCACTTCACCACTGCCGACGGCGGTGAGGAGCGCGTCTTCGCCCGCGCGGTCATCGACGCCTCCGGCACCTGGACCACGCCCAGCCCGGCCGGGGCCGACGGCCTGCCAGCCCTCGGTGAGAAGAAAGCGGCCGACCGCATCACCCACCGCGTCCCCGACCTCAAGGACCCGGCCGTCCGCGCCCGCTACGCGGGCAAGCGCACCGCTGTGATCGGCTCCGGCGCCTCCGCTTTCACCGCCCTGGCGACCCTCGCCGACCTCGCGAAGGACGTGACAGCCACCCACGCGGTATGGATTCTGCGCCGCGGCATCAGCGGCGCGACCTTCGGCGGCGGCACCGCCGACCAGCTTCCCGCCCGCGGCGCCCTCGGCCTCGCCGCGAAGGCCGCCGTCGATAACGGCCACGCCGGTGCGATCACCGGCTTCCGCACCGAAGCCATCGACCAGGACGACGACGGCCGTCTCGTCCTGGTCGGCGAGGACGGCCGCCGTCTGGACCCGGTGGACGAGGTGATCGTCCTGACCGGCTTCCGCCCCGACCTGTCCTTCCTCTCCGAGATCCGCCTCGGCCTCGACGAACGACTCCAGGCCCCCGTCGAGCTCGCCCCGCTGATCGACCCCAACCAGCACTCCTGCGGCACCGTCTACCCCCACGGCCACCGCGAGCTCTCCCACCCCGAACCTGGCATCTACCTGGTCGGCATGAAGTCCTACGGCCGCGCCCCGACCTTCCTCGCCATGACCGGCTACGAGCAGGTCCGTTCCGTCACCGCCGCCATCGCCGGTGACACCGAATCCGCAGACCGCGTCGAACTCACCCTCCCCGAAACCGGAGTCTGCGGCGGCGCCGGACTCTTCGATGACCCGGCAGCCGACCAGGCCGACGACGGAGGCTGCTGCGCCGCACCGGCACCCGCGCTCGTACAGATCGGCGGCGGCACCTCTCTGCCGGTCACGGCCACCGAGGAACCACCGGCCGGCGACTGCTGCGGAGCCTGAACCACCGCGCCCCAGCCCGCTGACGGCTGGGGCGCTTCCCTCTGCGTCAGGAGGAACGTCATGTCCCGAGTGCAGCTCGCACTGCGCGTCCCCGACCTTCCCGCCTCGATCGCCTTCTACAGCAAGCTTCCTCGGCACCGAGCCGGCCAAACTGCGCGACGGCTACGCCAAACTTCGCCATCGCCGACCCCCCCGCTCAAACTCGTCCTCGTCCAGGGCCCGCCGGACGAGGAGGCGCGCATGGACCACCTCGGCGTCGAAGTCGACACCACCGAGGCCGTCCGTGCCTCCGCCACCCGCCTCGCCGACCAGGGCCTTGCAACAGACATCGAAAACGGCCGTCGACCCCCGCCGAGCGGGATGCCTTCATCGTCGTGCTCGTGGCCGACATCAAGTCCTGGGCCGCGTATCGGGTCGTGATCGGATGGTGGTCCGGATGAGGTCTTTGATCCAGGTCATCGCGGCACAAAGGCGGAGGCCGGCAAGGCAGCTGTCCGGGTCTTGTCGTAGCGGGTGGCGATACCCTTGCCCGGCCTTCAGCTTGTTGATCAGGCGCTCGACGGTGTTGTGCTGCCTGTACAGCTCGGCATCGTGACTGACGGGCCGGCCGCCCCTGCTGCCCTTTCTCTTCCGGTTGGCGGCCGGCGACGGCGCCCGGCCGGGTGCGGGGGCGGCAGACGGGGCTGCGGATTCGTATCGTGCCCAGCACGGGGGTGAACTGCTGGCTGGCGTTCGTCCTGCCTGGCCTGCGGTCAGGGACGAACGTCGGCGGGCGGCACCTGCGGTGGGCGGCGAGGCGGAGCTTGCTGGTCTGCCCGCCCCTGGAGTGTCCGAGGAGAGCGGCCTTCAGCCGCAGTTCTATCCGTTCTTCTCCTCCTTGGGGACAGCCTTCTCCGGGGCAGTGATGACGTCTCGCCCAGGGGTATCCCGGTAGCGTCGTAGTGAGTGCGCGCGGTGGTGGAGTCGATGCTGACCAGGGACAGGTCCACCTCACCCCTCTTCGAGGCTTCGGTGATCAGGCCCCCAGCAAGGCCTCGAAGATGTCTGCGTCTTCGCAGGCAGGACCGGTTATGGCGGGAGTCGTGTGCCTTGTCGCCCCGTACTCGGTCCGGTCGCCTGCGGGTCCTGGAGCCTGTCTCATTGACCGGCCGGTGATTCGCGGCGGGGCCGGTCGGGTCGTGCCCGTATACGGAGACCCTCATTCGGCCGTTGCTACCACCGTTCAGGTCCGGATGACCATGTACGGGCCTCAGGGGGTCAAGGATACTTTCCCCTGTACTGCGATCAACTCCAAGACGGGCATCGGCTCGACGGTCTGGAAGGAACCTAGTGGTGGCAACGCTTCCAGAGATCACAGCCCTGTTGGGCGAACCCCGGTTCCACTGGTCGGATCCGGCTCCGTGGATCGAACTGGAGCGGGAACTCGGTATCGAATTTCCTGCGGACTTCCGTGAGTTCGTGGACGCCTACGGTTCGATCGAGATCAACAGGGAGTTGTATCTGAAGCACCCCGCCGGCCATCTTCTGCACAGTCTGGGAGAGAACATCAGGAGGGATCTCGAGCTCTGGCGCGAGGAGGACATGGCGGAGTTCCTGCCGAGTCCAGTGGGGGGCGAACTCCGGGGAATTGATGCCGGTGGCGTCGGCAACGACGGGTGAGGCGGTTTTCCTTCGCGTTCCCGACGACCCATCGTCGCCCTGGCGCGTCGTGGTCCAGGAGTTCGACAGTCCGGCCTGGACTCTTTACGAGATGACGTTCAGTGAGTGGTTGCTGGCTTATCTCAAGGGCAGGGACGTGACGTTGTGTTCTCGCAACTTTGCGCCTGACGGCCCGTTCTGCAAATTCCTTCCCTGAAAATGCCTGGGGTGGTATCTCCTGTCCTGGTGACAGGAGATACCACCGTGTGCAGATTTACCCGTGATCACCTGGGCCACGTTACGGTGTCTGGGTGGTCAGTATCCCTGCTCCGCTCGGGGGGTCATGTTCACTCCTGGCCGGGATCTGGTTTCGTGTCAGTCCGGCTGCCGCAGGACTCGCAAACGTGGCTGTCGATCGCGGTCACCAGGTCGTGAGCCGCTGCCTGCACGGCGGCATCCTCGTTATGGGCCAGCACGTCCGCCATGCTCCTGCCGTCGAGCACGGCTCGGTGAGCTGCGTGCTGCACCTCGATCTGTGGAGGATTGGCGTGTTCGAGGATCGACTGCAGCAACTCGATCACGCCGGCCCGACTGGTGACGGATTCGGTCACCGCGAGATCCCACAGAAACGGAACCGCCTCGACGGTCGCGTCGAAGACAGCCAGCTCACCGAGCCACAGACCGAGATCACTCAACGCTGAAGCACTGGTCCGAGCGTCACCCCACGCTACCCGTGACAGCCGACCCGGAACCTCTACCGCTGATCCGTACGCGTGCGTCAACTCATGCCACCGAACGCGGCTCATGCCCTTGAGGATCGTCCCCACCACGCACTCCATTCCTGCTGCCTGTCCTGCGACGCCAAGCGCCCCCATTTCACCCCACGACCCATGTTGACCACGAGCCTCGCCCGCCACGCCGAAGAGGCGTTACCAGAACTCGCCAACATTTCCGTGACCACCGATGCGCGGATCGCGCACCGCACGGTCTGCCCCTACCTCCAGCCCGAAGACCGCTGGCCTTGGACCACCGCGCTCCGACAGGAGAACGAACGACGGGCGCAGCGCCTGTTCAACCTCCCTGAAGACTGGGGCCTCCCCGGCGCCGGCTGACCACAGTGTCAGCCGGTGCTGCGTGCCGCGGCCGGGTCGATCCGCTCCGGCCCCGCTGCCGCCGGTGTCTGGGTTGCTGGCGGCGGCACGGCATCTGAGATCGCGTCATGCCCGGTCCTCCGATGGCATGACGCGACCTGATGCCCGCGAGACTGTTCTCCTGCGGGGCTCAAGCCGGGGAACGGCCCGTCCGCAGCCTCTGGCGTACCTGGCCGGTGGTTCGACGTCTACTGGCGGGACCACGTGCTGAAGACTTGCTGAACGTCTGCGCCAAGCACGTCGCGGAGCCGCTGGAATGTGGACCGCAGCGTCCCTGTACCGGCCCATGTGGCGAGCGGAGGTACCGGGCGAGCGGGGGCCACTACCCCGGGAAGAGGGCGACCGCCTGTCCGCCGGCCAGCGCGTTGAGCCGTGCGGCCGCATCGTCGTTGAGGAAGAAGAGCGTCATGGCCTGGCCGTTGTGCCGGACACGGAAGCGCCAGTCCCCGTGTTCCAGCTCGTCGATGAGATAGCCGACGACCATCAGGTCGGCCCAGTCGTCCCTGACTTCGATGGGCCAGTTGACCCGTCGGCCGTCGGCCGTGTACTCGATCCACGCCTCCTCTGCGCCGAGGTCGACGTGGTCCCGCAGGCCGGACAGGGCATCCGGCAGGCCGGCGATCCGGCACAGCTGCCGGGCGATCGCCACGTACGAACCCCGGCCGCGGACGCACTCGGTGTCGAAGTGCCACGCCCGGTCGCAGAACCACCGCTCCCACGGCTCGTCCTCGACCGCGCAGCCCAGCGCGAACAGCACCAGGTCGAATGGCTTGCACTCGTATGCCTCCCGCGGCCACGAGTACAGCAACTCGTCCACGGTCCGGTCAGCCGCGAGCGGCAGCCCCAGTTCCGCCAGCCTGTCCAGCTGATCCTCAAGACGCATGACCGGGATCGTAACCGCCACTTCTGACAACGCCCCCGGACGCTACGAGGCGGGCTCTGCCCCGGGGTGCCGCAGCGCCAGGGTTCGGCACGCTCATGCCGGTCGGCGGGATGACATCCGCCAGACGCCGCATGCACGCTGCCGCCACGCCCAGGTGAGGCTGTAACAATGGCGCTGATCACCCCGCCCGCACGGGCAGGGCTTGGCCGGGCATGCCTTCTCCTGTTCCACACGTGGCTTCGTTCATCTCTGGGGTTCTGGCTCAACCTCCGTTTGCGCCGTGAGGCGCTGTTGGTTCGAGTGGAGGTGGAAGGCCTGCACCAACCCGCTGTCGCAGCAGCTGGGTTGAAGCTGAGGGCAGCCTGATCCGGGTGATGCCGGGGAGGGTGAGAGCGGCCCTGACGAAGCCGGGACGTGTCCAGTACTGCCAGATGGGGCGGGTCCGGCAAGTGTGATGGAGAGGAGTACGCGAGGAACCGGCGTTTTACGTCTCTTAACGAGCCTCCGGCTCCAACCTGGTGGATCTGGGCCGGAAGCGGTGCGTACTCGGGTCATCCTTTCGGGTGGTCTGACAACTCCTGGGTCGGTTTACGAAAGCTGGCCGGGAGGCCACGAGGAAAGCCTGCGGCGTACTCGTGGCGATGCCGCAGGGACACAGTCGGGCTCCTACTCCGTCGAGCGAACCACAGTGAACACGGGAACCGTCCCGAACCTCGCCCCGCTACCTGTCTCCAGCAGGCTGCCGGGGCTGGGCGCATCGACCGCCGATCGGTCCGGGACGGGGCGGAGCCGCCGTAGTACTCCGAGGCCGGGGTGCGACACGAAAGTCGCACGAGTTGAGTGAGCTTCATCGAAGGAGGTCGGCTGATGCCGAAGGTGTAGTTACGGATCAGTGTTCGAGGATCTGTCCCCGGCCTGACGTGCGTCGCTGGTAACGGCGGGGTGCGAAGCTCAGGTCTCCAGGCCCAAGGGCTCCCGTTCCATCCGGGAGTTACAGGTCACGGGGAAGGCCGACAGGGTGAACAGTGTGAACCCCTGGTGATGCCTCGTCATCGGAAGCCCCGCAGATGGGTCGTTGCAGTGGGGTCAAGGACTGGCCGTTGAGAAGCGGCAGGCGCCGACCGGAAGACGCTAGTCCGGTCGGGAGAACACCGCCGTCCTCGGGGTATAGGGGGCACCCGACCCGGCCGCACCTCACTCGTGCGGAACGTGACAACCCCGTTGGAGTCCACAGACGCCACGACGTCTACGGCAAGCCGACCGCAAGGAAGGCCCGATTCTCCAGCGGGCGCAGGATGGCCTCAGAAGCCAATGCCGGCGGCCGAAAGGCAGCGGGAAATCGAGACACCATGACCGGCTCTCCGCCGGCCGTCTCGCATAACCGGCCGGATACGGGCTGGTGCCCGGACCCGAAAGGGTGCTGACGGAGGCCAGGTGAGCCTGTGGAGAGACGAAGAGAACGACACCGGAACCGAAGGGCAAGTTGGACGCCATGACGAAGACGCAGGTGAAAGCCGACGTAGACGTGATGGCGAACGGACCGGAGGACAACATCCCCGACTGGCACGATATTGACTGGCGTGCCGTCGAGGATGAAGTACGGCGTCTGCGACAGAGAATCTTCACGGCATCGCGGGAAGGCGACCTCAAACGAGTTCGCAACTTGCAGAAACTGATGCTTCGTTCCCGTGCCAACACGCTGCTGAGCGTGCGGCGCGTGACGGAGATCAACGCTGGGCGCAAGACCGCCGGAGTGGACGGGCGAACGGCGTTGCTGCCCCAGTCGAAGACCAAACTGGCCGACTGGGCGCAATACCGTGCGAAAACCTGGACGCCTTTGCCGGTCAAGCGCGTGCATATTCCCAAAGCAGACGGAAAGAAGCGCCCACTGGGGATTCCGGTCATCGCTGACCGGACACTGCAAGCGCGGGTGGTCAACGCGCTGGAACCCGAGTGGGAGGCGCGGTTCGAGCCGAAGTCGTACGGCTTCCGGCCCGGCCGCGGCTGCCATGACGCGATATCCGCCATCTACTTGACGCTGAAAGGCAAGAATCCCCAGCGGATGTGGGTGCTGGACGCGGACTTGAGAGCGGCGTTCGACCGCATCGACCACGGGCACCTGCTCGCCCAACTCGGCACGTTCCCCGCCAGGGAACTGGTCAAGCACTGGCTGAAGGCCGGAGTGGTCGACGGCGGCCGGTTCGCCCCGACAGAGGAAGGCACCCCACAAGGGGGAGTCGTCAGCCCTCTGTTGCTGAACATCGCTCTGCACGGAATGGAACAAGCCGCCGGAGTCCGATACCGCAAGCTCGGCACGAATGCCGCCGAGTCGGTTGAAGGTTCCCCGGCCCTGATCAGGTACGCCGACGATCTTGTTGCGCTGTGTCACAGCCATGACGAAGCCCAACAGGTCAAGGCGAAGCTCGCCGAATGGCTGCTGCCCAGAGGACTGGCGTTCAACGAGGACAAGACAAGAATCGTCCACGCTGACTCCGGTTTCGACTTTCTGGGATTCAACGTCCGCCGCTATGACGGAAAGCTGCTGATCAAACCGAGTCCGGCGGCTCTGAAACGAATCCGGGAACGGCTACGCACCGAGATGTTGGCCCTGCGAGGGTCCAATGTCAGTGCGGTGCTGCACAAGATGGATCCGATCGTGCGCGGCTGGTCGGCCTACTACCGGACGGTGGTCTCCAGTGCGGCGTTCACCGCGCTGGACGACTACATGTGGAAGCTCACCTACAAGTGGGCCAAGCACGGCCACCAGAACAAATCGAGGAACTGGATCGTCAACCGGTACTTCGGTCAGTTCAACAAGTCCAGCAAGAACCGCTGGGTATTCGGCAACCGGGAGACCGGTGCTCACCTGCGGAAATTCTCCTGGACAAAGATTGTTCGACACCAGATGGTCCCGGGCACATCGTCTCCGGACGATCCAGCCCTGGCCGAATACTGGGCCAAACGGCGGCGCAAAGAGAAACCCCTGCCACTGGACGCGTTCGGAATGCGGCTGCTGACGTCGCAAGACGGCCGCTGCCCGCTGTGTCGGGGCTTCCTCCTGCACGCCGACCACCAACCGCAGAGCCCGGCTGAATGGGAACAGTGGATGGCGGTGGTCCGAAGGGCAATGACGAAGCAATACCTCGTCCTCGCTCCGGACCAGGGCACGTCGAACGTGGTCCTTCGTTTCGTGCACACAGCCTGCCGACGTCGGCGTTCTGCCGGTATCGCGCCAGGTCCAGCAACCCTGCAAACCCGCGAGCCTTCAGGGCTTGCTTGAGCCGGATGCCGGGATGACTGGCACGTCCGGTTCTTAGGGGGCTCCGGCGCGGCAACGCGCCGGAGCTACCCGACAAAGCCGGCCGCATGGGGAAGGGCGGCAGCGGTATCGAGAAGGGAAGGACGCTGCAATGCCGGAAGATGCCCCGCCGAATGGCGGAGCCCCGGGCCCTCGGGCCCGGGTACTGGAGATGCAGGCCAAGCTTCACCGTTGGGCGGTGGCCGATCCCGGCCGCCGGTTCGATGACCTGTTCAACTTCGTGCACGATCCGGCGACGCTGTTGGTGGCGTTCGACCGGGTCGCGGGCAACCGGGGAGCCCGGACTCCCGGCGTCGACGGCCTGACCGCCACCGACGTCGAGGAATCCATCGGTGTCCCCGGATTCCTGAACGACCTGCGGGTCGCCGTCAAGGGCGGTGCGTTCTGTCCTCTGCCGGTGCGGGAACGCAGCATTCCCAAGCCGGGAGGCTCGGGAAAGGTCCGTAAACTCGGGATTCCGACGATCGCGGACCGGGTCGCTCAGGCAGCGCTGAAACTGGTGCTGGAACCGATCTTCGAGGCCGACTTCAAGCCGGTCTCCTACGGGTTCCGGCCCCGACGGCGGGCCCAGGACGCCATCGCCGAGATCCACTATTTCGGCACCCGGGGATATCGCTGGGTGCTGGATGCGGACATCGAGGCGTGCTTCGACTCGATCAACCACACGGCCCTGATGGACCGAGTGCGTCATCGGGTGAAGGACAAGCGTGTCCTGTCGCTGGTCAAAGCCTTCCTCAAGGCCGGGATTCTTACTGAACTCGGTGAGAACAAGGAGACGTTGACCGGCACCCCGCAAGGCGGCATCCTCTCCCCGCTGCTGGCGAACATTGCTCTGTCGGCGCTCGATGAGCACCTGCACGAGACGTGGGAGCCGGGCGGGACGATGGCCACCGAAGGTAAACGCGCCCACCGGCGCCGCAAGGGTCGGCCGACGTGGCGGGTCGTCCGCTACGCGGACGACTTCGTCGTCCTGGTGCACGGCACCGAGGCCGACACTGCGGCACTGCGCGAAGAAGTCGCTGACGTGCTCGAACCTCTGGGATTGCGCCTGTCGCAGGCGAAGACCCGGATCGCGCACATGAGTGATGGGTTCGACTTCCTGGGCTTCCGCATCCAGTGGAAACGCAAAGGAGGCACGGACAGATGGCACGTCTACACCTTCATCGCGGACCGGCCCATCCGGTCCTTGAAGGCGAAGGTCCGTGCTGTGACAGGCAGGACATCGCAGCAGGATCTCGCCACCGTGCTGATCAGACTCACTCAGATCATGCGCGGTTGGGCCAACTACTTCAAGCACGCTGTCGCCAAGCATGTCTTCACGAAGCTTGACGCCTTCGTGTGGTGGCGTCTGATCCGCATGCTGCGGGAACGTCACCACTGGAGTTGGGGCGAAGTCCGCCGCCGGTTCACCACCCCCACCGGGCGGTGGCTACCGATCGCGGCGGACGGGGCCGAACTGTTCCAGATCGCATCGGTCACGGTCAGCCGTTACCGATACCGGGCCAGCAGGATCCCCAACCCATGGCACCCTGCGAACCCCGTCTGACGGCAGAGACCGTGGAGAGCCCGTTGCGCTGAGAGGCGCACTGCGGGTTCGGCGAGAGGTCCGGAGAAACGGACCGGGAGCAATCCCGGCACCGCGCTCCGGGCCTACTCAGCGAAACGCACACGTTGAGTGACGACTGACACCTGCAGCGTCTCGGGGAAGATGCCTGAAAATGATCAGTGACGGCGCTCGTGTGGCCATAGTTCGGTCCCGTGAAAGAAATATTGCGTCCGCTGAAGGAGCTGTTGTTCCCGTCGGTCGCAGACGTGACGATGCTGTCGGTGGACGCGAGCGACGAGACCGTACGTATCGAGGCTTGTAGTGCGACGGCGGTGGCCGAGTGTCCGGGTTTCGGGCGCCGGTCGAGCCGCGTCCACAGCTCCTACCTGCGCCTGGCATCGAGGTCGTCTGCCGGGATCGCGCTCCGTTCTTCGCGGAAGGTGCCAGGACTGGGGCGCCGCAAGCGGTCCAGGTCGCTGACCGGTGGCATCTGTGGCACAACCTCAGCGAGGCCGCCGAGCGGGCCGTTGCTCGCCACCGTCAGTGCTTGCGCGTCCTGATCCCCGAACCGGTCGAGGAGAGAGCCGACGAGCCCACACCGCCCGAGAAGGCCCCGGCCTCGCCCTGGAAGAGCGACCGGTTCGCCAACCGCATCCGGCCAGGCACGCTACCGTGAACGCGATGCTGAACGCCGGCCACAGCCGCCGTTCCGTCGGCCGCCAACTCCACATGACGCACCGCACCGTCAAGAGCCTTGCCGACGCCGTCAGGCCGGAAGACCTCTTCAGTGGTCGATATCAGTTCGACCGAGCCTCCGTTCTGGACGAGTACAAGCCCTACCTCGACGACCGCTGGAACGAGGGCTGCACCAACGCCTGGAAGCTCTGGGAGGAGATCGTCCCGCTCGGTTACAAGGGCAGCTACGGCATTGTCAGCGCCTACATCAGGAAGAAGCGCACGTCACCCCGGCCGATCACAGCACAGCCCCCGCCACCCCGCTTGGTGGCCAGATGGATTCTCAGCCGCCCAGAATCGCTCACGGAGATCGAACAACTCCGACTCAAGGCCGTCCTGGCCAACTGCCCCGAGCTTGACGACCTTACTGGCCAGGTCCGGTCCTTCGCCCAGATGCTCACCGAGCGCCAGGGCGAACGGCTCCCCGAGTGGCTCGACGCCGTCCGCCAAGACGACCTGCCCAGCCTTCACACCCTCGCCGCGGGCATCGACCGCGACCGCGATGCTGTGATCGCCGGTCTGCCCCTGCCCCGGAGCTCAGGCGTGGTCAAGGGCCACATCAATCGGATCAAGATGCTGAAGCGCCAAATGTTCGGCAGGGCCGGCTTTGGCCTCCTCCGCAAGCGCGTCCTGCTCTACTCGTAGAGCGCACAGGTCAGGCTGCATCCTCAAGCAGCCCGAAGTTCTCCGGAAACCCCTCCAGAAACTCCCGCCGAGCCGGATCGGCCTCTGCCTCGGCCATCGTTCCAAGCAGGTCGATCAACTCGCCCCGCTGGTCACTCGACAGCTTGCTGACCAGATGGGCAACGCCCTCCAGAACCTTGACGGCGTCGTCCGGATCCACTTGTTCGTCTTCACTGCCTTCGACGAACCACAAGACATCGACCAGAGCCTCGGTCAGGACATGTGTCAAAGACGGGTACACGGACACGAGCACGGTCTCCCAGCACGTCAACGACAGAGTCCGGCCATCCCACCACACACCGCTGACATCACGGTCAGTCAGCTCTTCACGGAATGTGTGCCAGAACCGACTCGCAGCAGCAGTAGTTCACGGAGGTGGGAGGCACTCGCAGAGCGGCGAGGCCGATGTCCACCAGTCCGGGCAGCAGCCCGGAGAGAGGCGGGAAGTCGGCGACGGCGCAGCCACCACCGACCAGCTGTCGCCGTAGCCAGCGCATTTGTCCCTGAGCCACCGGGAGCCGCGGACGATCAGCCGGCGGTCGCCGTCCAGGCCCTGTTCTCGTATAGCTACGGCCATGTGGCGTGTAGCTCTGCGTGGCTGATCGGCGCTGCGACCAGGGGCGATCGGGCGGCGGAGCTGTGGTGTCGGTGGCATGTCGGGGGCTGTCGGTCCGATGTCGGTGGGGCCTGGCACCTTTCATGAGGTCCTGCCGGGTGCCCATCCGGCTGTGGCTCTCCGCATTCCTCTCCTCACCCGAGTTCAAGGAGCGCACATGACGATCACTGTCCGACCGGGAAGCACCGTGATGTTCACCGGCGATTCGATCACCGACTGCCAACGGCTGGAGAGCGAAGACGGTCTCGGGTTCGGCTACCCGCTGCGCGTCGCGGGCGAGTGGGGACTGCGGCACCCGGACCGGCCCGTGACCTGGCTGAACACCGGGATTGGCGGCAACAAGGTGATGGACCTCGAAGCCCGTTGGCAGACAGACGTACTCGACGCGCGACCGGACGTGGTGTCGATCCTCGTCGGGGTCAACGACATGGGCTGGCACACGCTGGACCCGAAGGGGTACGTGATCCCCGTGGAGGAGTTCGAAGCGGGTTATGACCGCCTGCTCACGCCCCTCGCCGAGGCGGGCACGAAGCTGATCCTCATCGAGCCGTTCCTCCTGCCGATCCACGGCGTCGTCGAGGCCGGTGCCGGTGTCGTGCTCATCGGAGAGGAAGAGCGAAAGGAATGGCGCACCGACCTGGACCCGAAGATCCAGATTGTGCGCAAGCTCGCCCGCAAGTACGGCGCGCATGTGCTCGCCGCCGATGGCATGTTCGCCGAGCTCGCCGCGACGACCGGGCCGGAGTACTGGGCCGCGGACGGCGTACACCCGACGCCGGCCGGTCACGCCGCACTCGCGGCGGCCTGGCTGCGCCTGGTCGCGTGACCGGAAATCGCAATCACCCGCGACACCGGCGATCGCGGACGAGAGGAAACGACAGCCGGAACATCACCCAGCATTGCTCGCCACCTGGCCGTAGCTGTACGAGAACAGGGCCGTCTACCGGGCGTCGTCGTGAACATCCGCGGCGCGTCGCCAGTGGTGATGCCTCCCGAACTGCTGTCGAAGCGCTGCTCCCTGTCACGTACAAAGCCACGAGGGTGAGGGCAGTGGCCGGTGCGCGTACGGCGGGGCTGTCCAGGGTCAGCACGGCCACCACACGCTGCGGATCGGCGACGCACTGGTCGATGGGGCAGCCCAGCGGACCCTCCTGGACGTTCTGGAGCGGGCCCAACAGATCGCTGGTGCCCGGCTCGCTCGCCTGTCGTTTGCGACCCGGCCCACAGGGCGGTGACGGCCAGGGCAACGACCGGGGCTGTTCAGGCCGCTTGCAGTGTTTCGCCGGTCCGGGGATGGGCGGCACTGGGGTAAACGGGCTGGCGGGTGAGGCACCGTAGCATCAGCCTGATCGCCGCGAGGTTGAGCGTTGCCTCGGAGCTCTCTGCCAGTCGTTCATGTTCCCTGACCAGGCGTCGGGCGTACATCGCCCACGCCCGAGATCCTTGCACCACCCAGCGACGCTGCAGGACTACGCAGCTTTTGAGTCGATTGCGGAGCGGGCCACGTGTGACGCGCTACGGGCTGAGTGGTGCGGCCAGCACCGGCCGATCGGTGGCCGGTCGGTGGCCGGTCGGCTTCCGACGTGCCACGGCGCTCACCTGACCGGTCAGCTGTCGAGGCGCTGCTGGCCGGTGCCCCCGCACTGCAAGCAGTCCATTCCGAGACCACACTCGATACACCGCTGGCCGTTAATGAAGCCCAGGCCCTCGCATTCGGTGCATGTGCCCCAGCCGTCACACATGCGGCACAACCGGTAGCCGGGCATCATCGTCTGTGGCGTTGCCGCGCGCGGCGGACGTATCCAGCGGGCGTGGAACCATACGGTGGGAGCCTTGCCCCACACGCCCATGCCGCCGAACGGCCGGCTGAAGAGGCCCGCCTCGAATCCGTCGCGCCGTGCATTCAGGTGGGGCCCCCAGACGCCCTCGCTACTCTCGATGCACCAGCCTGCCGCGACCATCGCGTCAGAGGCGGCCGCACTCGCATAGGGAGTGCCGGGCAGAGTCATACGCATCGTGAACTGGCTGCCCATGGCCCCGCGCGTGGTGCGCCGTTCCTGGATCCGCTCCTCGACCTCCGGTTCCACGCCGCGTGCGACGGCGGCCGCGATGGCCCTCAATTCGCTTCGCAGCCAGTTCGCCGAACGCTCGAACTCCTCGGCCGCGCCCCGGATTTCCTCACTCAAAGCCACCTCCGCCTCTCTTTGGATCCCCCGGTCCTCCCTCGGTGGCGAGAGGCGGGCCACGTCCTCGTCCTTGATGTCGTGGCCCTGGGTACGCAGCTGGGCGATGGCGGCGTCCAGGTAGCGGTTGTTCCAGAGCACGACGGCGTTGAGGACGAGCCCGAGGGCGGCGAGCTGGTCCTCCTGTCCGTCCCGGTGCGCCTGGCGGATCGGCCCGCGGCCGCCGTGACAGATCGCGCGGGCCAGGCGGTGGCGGGACTCCTGGACGGTGAGCTGCTGGTTCATCAGTTGCCGGTAGGTGTCGTCCATCGGGTCGGGCACCCTCGTACCACCTCTTCGGTCTTCATCGTTCGTGCTCATCGCCGAGGACATCTGCGCAGTGCTCCTCGCGGGTCTTGAGCGGTGGTTGGGAGCGGCGTCGTCCTGAAGCGGCCGGACCGTTCATACTGGTCGCGGCCGCGAGCAGTACATGCGCCGGGACCGGGTCCGGCGCTGGAAGGCAGAGCGGCCTTCTCCAACGGAGTCGGTCGAGCACAGGAACCACAGGCTGCGCAGGCCGTCCACCAACAACTGGGCGGGGCGCGAGCCGGGAGGGTGGGCCTGGCGCGCGGTGGTCCATTCCACGAGCATGCGGCCTGCCAGCCGGGCCATCCTGGGTGAGTCCAGCTCGAATCGGCGGCTGCAACCTTCCGACGCCATGTACCACATGGCGTCCAGGGACTCTCTCACCTGCTCCCGCAGGGCCCTCAGATCGTCGTCGGTCACAGCCAGAAAGGTCTCAAGCCGCTCCAGGCCGGAGGTTTCGCTGCGCTCTGCGAGCTGCTCGCTGTGGCAGTGCGCTGCGAGCAGCCACGCTGCACGGGACAGTTCGGGCGGTCCGGCGAACGCCATGGCGGCGCGCAGGTCCGCCATGAACACGCTGTCACGCGTGGGCAAAGCCGGCGCATTCAGCCAGATCAGTACGCCGCGGACTCGTTCATCGAGCTCGGCGCGCGATGCTGTCGCCAGGTCGCGGCGGCGTCGGAGGTTGTCTCTCATCTGCTGGACGGCCGCCTTGTTCTCCATGTCCAGGGAAGCTGCGGATTCTGCCCAGTCGTACCAGGGCCTGTCCTGCTCACGATGTTCCGCCGGGATCCGCTGCAACGCCTCGTTCTCCCGTTTCCGGATCTTGCTGTACTGGGGAAAGTAGTTCTTGAGTAGGGCAGCGCGTACGGGATCGGAGGGCACTGGGACCTCATTGAAGAACGCCAGAAGAGCCAGGTCCTCGTTCGTTCTGCACAGCGGAGCACATACCAGGAGCCCTGTCACGAGGGCGGCTGTCTCCGGCGGGTAGACCTTGGCGCTCCCGATCCGCACCAGGGTGTCCGGCCCAGGCCGGGGAATCAGCCCGGCCGTTCGCCACCGCTCCAGCTGGTAGGGGCTCAGTTCCAGTCCGGATGCTGCTGTGAGCTGGATCAAGTGCCTGTCGGCCGCGTTGGGTTCAGTTCTCACCATAGGCTCAAGCTACGAAAGAGGGTTCCGATGTTTCTGTGAGTGAGCGCGGGGACAAGGGTATCCGCTGGGGGGAGGTGTGGGTGGAGCACCCGACAGCCACAGTCGAGGAGGCACCAGAAGCTCCTCCGGTACCAGGCGGGCGCCGTGCTCGTAGGCGAGCTGTCGGATTCCGAAGTGTGCAAGTGGCCCCGTGGCACGTGCGACGGACCAGCGGGGACACACGGGCACCGTCCTGTCAGGGCGACCACACCGGCCGTACGGGCAGCCAGACCTGACCGCCCGTCGAGAGCCTCTCCCGCGCGCCGGCAGGAAAGATGGGCTTCCACCACACATCACCCACTTCCGAGCAACTGACGCGGATAGAGGCCAAAAGGCCCCGAGAACGCGCGGGGCACTGTGGGAAAGGAGGACGAATGGATGAAGAACCAGGAAGCCGAGAAGCAGAAGGAGAGCTTCGTACGCCGAGTGGCCACTAAGTGGTCGGCTCTCGAAGTCCTTCGGGGGTTGACTCCGGGCTGGTTGTGGGTGTGTCCGCTGTCAGGTGTCGAGGGCGACGAGGTGGAGGATCGTCGCACGGAGGCGGAGCGTCCGGTCACGCGCTGTGGATAGCCCCGATCTCAGGCAGCTCCACGAACTCGACCCCCCTCGGCCTGAACCGCTTCGCACCTTCGGTGAATCTCTCCGAGCAGAAGGCAACACCCAGGAGCGAGATGCAGTCGAGGAAGAACAGGTCGCGCTCCGGTGATTTCCTGAATCGGAGCTCCCAGACCTTCTTGATCTGCCCGTCGCGGCGGTAGTCGATTTTCGACCTCTCGAGGTCGACCACGTCCTCGACCTTCAGCAGCTCGGCCCGGGGGAACTTTACAAAGAAGTAGTCCTTCACCGAGATCCGTTTGCCCTTGGTGGACACCGCATGCAGCCTCGCGGCCTGCCAGCTGCCAGTGTCGGTGGACTGCATCAGGGACAGGAAGTCGCCGCTGACAACGTGCCCGTCGAACGACGTATGGAAGTCGAAGTCGTATGCCCGGTCCTTCGCGATCAGCCACAGCTCGGGCGGAAGGTCGGCCAGCGGGGCGTGGCCCATGGCGTGGTGCCAGGTGTACTGCATCGACCTGTCGTAGCCATTGTCCGAGAACGCCTCGTGGATCATTCCGTTGAGGAAGACGGGGCAGCGGGCCTCTTTTTTGTATGCCAACGCGAAGTACAAAGCGTCCATCACCGTTCGCCAGCCTGACGCGGAGTCGGCCTCCGCCACCGCCAGCTTAGTGGTCGGCTCCGGCAATCCTTCGGGGGTTGACTCCGAAGCCGCTGCTGTGTGTGTCGCTGGGGTCAGAGTTCGGGTCGGGCGAGGTGGAGCTGGCAGGCGCAGTCGAGGGTGTCTTCGGGGCTGCCGGCGAAGGCGCCGGTGGGTAGCAGGGAGTCCTCGTAGCGGTCGCTGCTGGCGTAGTAGAGGGCGAAGCCCCATCGGCTGGCGGTGCCGCCGTAGCGCAGGCGCATCAGCTTGACCCGCTCGCCGTCTGCCAGTTCGCCCTCTACGTAGGCGAAGGCACCGCGGTGGCGGATGTGCAGGTCCGTCAGTTGCGGCCAGGCGGTGCGGGCGTACTGGGTCAACTGCTGGGCGAGTGACAGCTGGGTGGACTCCGGCGTCGTGGGCATGACGGCCATCCTGCCGGATCGTCCCGGCGCCGGATGCGGCAGACTACGGCCCGCCGTGATCCACTTCTGCCGATCGGTCCATCTGCTGTGCCCGTTGCCCCAGCCCGTCCGATAACCCTGACCGCTGCCGAGCGGCACCGGCTGAAAAAGATGGCCTACGGCCACAAGACCGGGCACCAGGCCCGGCAGCGGGCGACCGTTGTGCTGCTGGCGGCACGCGGCCGGGGCAAATGCCCGGATCGCCGCCGAGACCCGTCTGCACGTGGATACCGTGCGGACCTGGCGCGGCCGGTTCGCCCAGGGCGGGCTGCCGGCCCTGGCCGACCGCAAACGCTCCGGGCGTCCCTCCCGCTTCACCCCCGTGCGGGTCGCCGAAGCCAAGGCCCTGGCCTGCCAGTTACCCGCCGAGACCGGCACGCCCCTGTCGCGCTGGTCGTGCCCGGAGCTGGCCGCCGAGCTGACCGCGCGCGGCGTCACCGACACCGTCTCGGCGTCCACCGTGCGCCGTTGGCTGCGCGAGGACGCACTCAAGCCCTGGCAGTACCGGTCCTGGATCTTCATCCGGGACCCGGACTTCCGCGCCAAGGCCCAGCGCGTCCTTGACCTGTACGCCCGAACCTACGAAGGCGAACCCCTCGGCGCGGACGAGTACGTGGTCTCCAGCGACGAGAAGACCTCGGTCCAGGCCCGCTGCCGCTGCCACCCGACCCTGGCCCCGGGCCAGGCCAGGGCGATGCGCGTCAATCACGAGTACGGCCGCGGCGGTGCCGTGGCCTACCTGGCCGCCTACGACGTCCACCAGGCGAAAGTCTTCGGCCGCTGCGAGGCCACCACCGGCATCGTGCCGTTCATGGCCCTGGTCGAACAGGTCATGGCGCAGGAGCCCTACGCCGGCGCGAAGCGCGTCTTCTGGATCGTGGACAACGGCTCCTCGCACCGCGGCAAGAAGGCCATCGACCGCCTGGCCGCCAAGTTCCCGAACACCGTCCCGGTCCACGCCTCCTGGGTGAACCAGATCGAGGTCTTCTTCTCCATCGTGCAACGCAAGGTCGTCTCGCCCAACGACTTCACCGACCTCGATCAGGTCAGGGATCGGCTCCGAGGGTTCGAAGACCGCTACAACGCCACGGCACAGCCGTTCCAGTGGAAGTTCACCACCTCCGACCTGGACGATCTGCTGGCCCGGATCGACCGGCACACGCTCACCGACCGACACCAAGAATCCTCCGTCGCACTGGCTGCCTGATCAACCCCCGAAGGACTTCCAGCGTCGACCACTAAGCTTGGCGTTTATCGTCCGCGGTCGAACGTAGCGTCGAACTTGGTGTCGCTTTCGGCTGAGTGCCTGACGCGAGAGCGGCCTTCGCCTGATCCTGTGCTCCGTCACAGAGGCACTTGACCAGCACGAAGGCCGGAACAATGAGTCTGCTGCAGCGGGATGCGTTTGCCGAACTGTCGGGCTTCCGGACGGAGTTCTATGCCTGCCTGACCAAGAGGCCCGACGCCTTGTTCGAGCTGAGTGACGCCTTGCTGTGTGCGGACGGCCCAGTGAGGACGTTGGTCGAGCTGTCCCTGGCGCCTGAGCATCAGCGTGGGCATGGTGCGTTGTACGGCGGGCTGAACCTCGGGCATCTGGATGTGGCACGGCTGCGCCGGGCGCTGGCGGGTCTGCCGCTTCCCCGGACGGCGGAGGGGCGGTTGGTCTTGGCGGTCGATGTCAGCAACTGGTTGCGGCCTGATGCGAGTACCAGCCCGGATCGGCTGTTTTGCCATACATACGGTCGGGGCAGGGGCTCGGCCCAGATGATCCCCGGGTGGCCCTACTCCTTCATTGCCGCTCTGGAACCGGGGCGGACGTCGTGGACTGCCATGCTGGACGTGGTCCGGCTGTGTCCGTGGGACGACGCGATCGCCGTCTCCGCAGCCCAGGTCCGGGACGTGTTCCAGCGGCTGTATGTGACAGGGCAGTGGCAGATCGGTGACCCGCCCGTCCTGGTCGTCGTCGATGCCGGCTATGACGTGACCCGTCTGGCTTTCCTGCTCGCGGACCTGCCCGTGGAACTGTTGGGCCGGATGCGTTCGAACCGCGTCCTGTACTTCCCGCCCCCGCCACAGCCGGCGGGCAAACGCGGGCGCAAGCCCAAGCGCGGGGCGGAGTTCGCGTTCGAGGTTGCGGCCACTCAGCCGATCCCGTCGGTCACCACGGTGACCGACACCACCCACTACGGGAAGGCCGTCGCCACTGCCTGGGATCGACTGCACCCACTACTGGTCCGGCGCTCGGCCTGGGCCAACCACCCCGAAGGAGACCTGCCGGTCATCGAAGGCACCGTCATCCGTGTTCAGGTCGACCACCTCCGTGGAGACCGCAGCCCCAGGCCGGTCTGGCTGTGGTGGTCGGCCACTGCCGCGACTGCTGGGGATGTGGACCGGCTCTGGCAGGCATTCCTGCGCAGATTCGACCTTGAGCACACCTTCAGGATGTTCAAGCAGACGTTGGGGTGGACCGCTCCCAAACTCCGCGAGCCGGCCGCCGCCGACCGCTGGACCTGGCTCGTCATTGCAGCCCACACCCAACTCCGCCTTGCCCGGCCCCTCGCAGAAGACCTCCGCAATCCCTGGGAGCGGCCCGCCCGCCAAGGGCGCCTCACACCCGCGCGCGTCCGTCGAGGATTTCGCCGCCTCCACGGGAAAACGCCTCAGCCGGCCAGCGCACCGAAACCCAGCACCGCAGGCCCCGGCCGGCCAATTGGGATGAAGAACAAGCACCGCGCACGCGAGCACCCCGTCGGGAAACAGGACAAACCAAACCTCGCGGCAGCCATCACAAACAGCAGAGCTGCATAAACGCCAAGCTAACGACTCGGTACGCGATAGTCGGGACTCTCGAAGCGATTCGATGGGGCCCTGGCGGTCCTGTGGGAGAGTGCCGGCATGACTGGCATGATCGTGGTCAGCGACTACGACCCCCGATGGGCTGAGCGATTCCAGGATCTGCGGCAGCGACTTGTACCTCACGTCGCGGATCTACCTGTATCCATCGAGCATGTCGGAAGTACGGCCGTGCCCGGATGTGCTGCCAAGCCGATCATCGACCTTGACATTGTGGTGGCCGAGGGGGCGGTCATGCCCGAGCTGATCTCCCTGCTTACCGGGCAGGGTTACCGGCACGAAGGTGATCTGGGGATTCCGGGGCGGGAGGCCTTTCAAGCCCCTTCTGCGGCTCCCGGACATCACCTGTACGGCGTGGTCGCAGGTTCCAAGCCCTACCTTGATCACATCTTGCTCCGTGACTACCTGCGTCAGCGGCCCGATGAAGTCCGGCGCTACAGCGCGTTGAAGTTGGCCCTCGCACAGCGGTTAAACGCCGACAGCGGGGGCAGGCAGGAGTACTCGACGGCGAAGGGCGCTCTGGTGGAGGAACTGCTCGCGAGGTCCTACGCCGCTCGGGCCGCCGGAGAACCGTGATGTGACAGCGGCCGCACGGGTTGGTGATGTTGTGACGCATTACCGGGCCGGCCGTCGAGCGATTCAGCCCGGACGCGGGCCGCGTCATCCTGGATCCCGCCGCCCGCACCATGTACTGGCCCGTACCGTCCGGCATTGTCAGCACCAGAAACCTGCCCGAGTCCACCGACCTCGGAGAAACGAACCACCTCGTCCTCCCGCCACAGAACAAGCAGGCCCCGCCGGCCCGTACTGGCTGATCGCGTCGCGCAGTCCCCTGACCGACGCCGCCGCACTGCAGAAAGTGCAGGAACTGAGAGCAGTTGCCGCGCGGCCCATCAACGTGACAGAACTGGCGATCTGTCAGGTCAAAGGATGGGACTGCGTCCTGTGCGGGGCGCGCCTGGACGCCGACCGCTCACTCGGCATCCATACCGCCGACACGGGCCTGCTCACCGAGCCAACCTAGCTCTGGGCCTGCATGCCGCTGAGCTGAAATCGGTGGAGGTGAGCTTCCCGGCCGTGGCGACCCGGCACCGCGAACCCGAAGACACCATGCGTTCTGTGGGCGTCGCCGGCGGGGTGCATCAGCCTCAGGGAAGGTCGGTGCGGCCCCACCAGGTCGGCTGCACTGGCACTCCGTCCGCATAGCGTTCCACCGGCGGCGTCGAGGGCTGAGGCGGCACCGTGTCCGCAGGATCCGGTTCAACCTCCGGTGGGGCCGCCTCCGCCGACGGCGGGGCAGGTGCGGCGCTGTCGTCCAGCAGCTCCGCCACCGTGAACCGCGTGCTGAAGGACTGCCAGGCGCCGTCGATCACCAGAAGCAAGCCGTCGCCTTCCCGGAAGAGCCGACGGCGCTTCGGACTTCTAGGGTGCTCCGGCCTATGTCTCCGGGCACGCCGCTCCAACTCCACCAGAGCTTCTTCGCGCGTACCCTCCACGTGCGTCAGCACGTACGCCTCCGCGTGCTTGCGCTCCCCGACGCCCACGGTCGTCTCGATGACCAGTCCCCAAATCGCCATGCTCCCGCCCCTCCCGTTCGAATCAAGGGAAAGCCTAAAGCGTGTCGCAGAAGGTTGTGGGGCGGGTATTTCTCCTGTATGGGTGGGGTGTTGCGGGTTGAGCCGTTGCTGAAGGTCGTGCGTGAAACGCAGAAGCGGAGCGGGGCGTATCGGGAGATGCTCTGTGCCGGGCGGCCACCGAGGGTGCCGGACGCGAAGCGTAGGCCGCGATCGGCAGCCCCGAGACGACCGGCCTCTCCCGCCGGGAAGGTCCGCACGACGTCAACGAGCTGCAGAGCCGGCTCGCCGCGATGCGTGAACGGCTCCCCGGACATCGAGCGGATCACCAACCGCACAGTTGCGCGGAGCTCCATCACCGCCGAGCGGTAGTGTCACGGAGCTCCGTGGCACTGCGCAGAAGCACACCACCACGGCGGGCAAACTACAGGCGGAGAAAACGCTGCGCTTGCGCATGGCGACCGAGGCCCGCAGCCGACACGCCCGCGAGTCACAGCAGCGTGCGGCGCACATCAAACAGGCCCGGCAGCGGGCCGCCGAACAGACCCGCGCAACCGCCCGGCGCGCGCAGAACGATTACCAGTTCCAGCTGCTGGCCCGGGGCCGGTCCGGTCGCTCCTGCGGGCGCTGAACCCCCGCGTCAGCGCCCGGTCGGCAGAATGAGCGAGGGCCGGACACCGCAGACGCGGCGTCGAGCCTTGGCGAGTCTTCCGAAACTGCCGGGTAGCCCCAGCCTATTGCTGGGCCGGGCCCCCTCGGAACCGTACGTGCGCCTCTCAACGCATACGGCTCAAGCAGACCGCGCCACTGGTCCGCTGGAGATCTTTCTGGGGCCGTTTGTAGTCCCTCGCATGGTGAATGCGGTGACAATCGGCGTGTACCAGCCGCAGGTTACTACGATCATCGCTGCCGCCGTCGGGGCGGTAGACCAGGTGGTCTTCGTGAAGCCGGTTACGCATGGCTTCGAACCAGTCCACCCGCTCCCTCACGTTGTCTCAGCTGATGTAGAGGTTCGTCGTAGCCAGACCGACATGCCTGGTCACACTCCGATGAAGCTCACTGTTTCTGTCATGTCCGCCCGCCCGGTGCGCAGCCGTGGCACGCCTTCCTTCTCGAATCCCACCGAGACACCGCAGAACAGCACGAGCCCGTCATCGGCCCCAACCATCTGGCTGACGGTCTTGCGATACATCGTCCACATCACCTGGGGGCAGCTGTGCAACCCTTCTGCCCTCAGCAACAGCATGACCGTCTGCAAGTACATTCCCGCGTCCCCCCACTGTCCGGGTCCCATCGTCCGGTCGAGGTAGCAGAACAGTACGACCGGTGCCCCGAACGCCTCCGAGTTCAATGCGGCAATCTTCATGGGCCTGTCAGGGTCGTCGCGCTCAATTCCCAGCGCTTCGTACCGCTGGGCAGCCGCGGCGGAAAAACGGTCCAGATACGGCGAGGCCAGTCCGGCCGGGTACATCGGATACTCCCGCTCATCACCCGGGTCCCCAGCCAGTGCCCTGGCCGTCGCATGCCTCTTCAGTTCGGCCAAGGGCTCGCCGGCCACGACATACACATGCCATGGCTGGAGGTTCCCACTCGACGGAGCCCGCGTTGCTGCAGCCAGCACTCGTTCGAGTATTTCTTTGGATACCGGCTCATCGCTGAACGTCCGCACAGCCCGGCGACTGTCCACAGCTTCGTACACATCCACGTCTTCTCGTCCTCTCGCTCAACGACAACCTCCTCTCTACCGTCTTCAGCACGCACAAGAAGCAACAAGTGATCCGGATCGCACTTCGATCTGCAGCAGTGCCCTGCTTTCATGCATCGGCTGCGCCGAGATCATCCGATCCAGAGCCCTGTTCGATCCCAAGGTCCGTCATCGGTACGAAGACGGCTTCTGGCCGGACAGCCCGATCACCACTGATTCCCGGTAGGCCCCCGGCCAGATCCGGAGGGTCTATCAGGAATGAGGTGTGATTCGTCTGATTGGCCCACAGGTTCTCCGGTGGGCTGATTGGTCTACACCCGTCCGGCGGTGAGGCGGCCGTCGAAGAGGAGGTCGAATTCGTTGAGCGCGCTCTTCCAGCGGTTGTTCCAGCGTTGGCGGCCCCGTCCGGTGGGGTCGAGGGCGAGGGTGGCCAGGTAGAGGCGCTTGAGGGCGGCGGTCTCGTTGGGGAAATGTCCGCAGGCTTGGGCCGCTCGCCGGTAGCGGGCGTTCAGCGACTCGATGGCGTTGGTGGCCGAGGGAGTGTCGTCCGTGCGGAGGGACTCGAGGCGGAGCGGAAGTCCAGTGATGGGCTGATCCTCCTTGGCCGCGACGCGGATTCTCTCCAGAGGACGTGGCTCGCCGCCGCCCCGGCCGGCGTAGCGGGCCTCGGCTTCGACCGCAGCAGCGCGGGCCTGTTCCTGAAGGAGCCGGTGGCTCAGGGCGTTGACGGTCGGCTCGACGGCGTCCGCCCAGTCCTCGACAGTGTCGAGGTCCTCGACGGGCGACAGCGCCCTGGTCCGGCATGCCTCCAGCAGTTCTTGCGCGCTGAGGTAGTGCGGATCTGTCATGAACTTTCCTTCGTGTTCTGTGTCGCATCCGTGCCGGCGAGCACGGCGTAGAGGTCGGACCGACGGGCCCGGAGGTGGAGCGCGTACCCGGCCCCGCCGAGGCCGAGCAGCACCACCGGGCTGAGCAGCGCGGCGTTGATGCAGCCGGTGCGGCCGGTGAGCAGCTCGAAATCGGTGAGCATCAGGTACAGGCCGACGGTGAGGCCGACGGCGGCGAGTGCCGGAGCGGCCTTGACCCGTGCGAAATGGTGCCCGCAGTTGTCCTTCCAGAGGAACCGGATGACCGCGAGCGCGCACAGCACCTGCAGGGCGACGATCCCGGTGACCCCGACGCCGTTCGCCCACAACAGCAGCTGCATGTAGGGGTCGGCGTGGACGAGCGTCGCGAGCACCACGAGGACCACGGAGACCACGGTCATGACGACGCTGGCCACGTGCGCCGAGCTGTGCTTCGTGTGGGTGCGGGCGGGAGCCGACGGGGCAGGAGCCGCTCACGGCCCAGGGCGAACAGGTAGCGGGTGCTGGCGTTGTGGAACGCGATGAGCGCCGCGAAGATGATCGTGACGATGAGGACTTCCATCACGGACTTCGCCGCGTGTCCGACGAACTCGTCGGCGAGGTCGAAGTACATGTTCCCGAAGTCGTCGGAATGGGCCAGGCTCACAAGGCCGTCGGCTCCGAAACCGACGGTCGCGGCCCATGTGGCGAACGTGTAGAAGAGGGCCAGGAAGGCGACGGCCAGGTAGGTCGCGCGAGGGATCGTCCGCTTCGGTTCCCGCGTCTCCCCCGAGTAGATCGCGGTGCCTTCGAATCCGATGAACGCGCCGAGGACGAGCACGAACATCCCGCCGGCGCCGGCGCCGAACACCTGGCCGGGCTGGAAGGCTGGAAGGATCCGGCTGACATACCCTCCGGGCCCCCGGTCACCAGCACGGCCACGACCACGACGATCAGGATGAGGACCTCGGCGGCCATGAACACCCCGAGCACCCGGGCGCCCACGTCGATCTGGCGGCGACCGAGGCACCCGACGACGGGCTGGACGCCGAAATCATGCGCGAGCATCTTGCCCACAGCCGCGGCATCCGGGCGGGACGGGCCGAGATGGCCTCCCGAGTGAGAGGCGTACGCGGGACGCAGGCACTGCGCACGCGCTTGCTCAGCCGGTCGGCGGGGCGGCTACCGCAGGACGAAGCCGGTGCCGAGGTCATCCGCGGGATTGAGTTCGAAGCGGTGCTCGCCGGTCCGGTATGCCTTCCCCGTGACCTCCGCAACGACGGCGGGGTGGCCGTCGACGGCCGTCTCCGCGACGATCCGCGCGTGGAAGCGGGTGCCGACGATCGAGTCGTGGACGAGGATCTGGCCTGGCTTGAGGTGACCGGTCGCTGCGAGCACGGCGACACGGGAGCAGGTGCCGGAGCCGCATGGGGAACGGTCGACCTGGCCGTCGGCGAAGACGGTGACGTTACGCTGGTACGGGTTGCCGTTCTCGTCGGTGCCGAGGTCGTCGTACAGGATGGTGCCGTAGATGCCGCTGAGGCGGTCGTCGACGGGGTGACGGGCGTGCTCGCTGTTGTTCAGCGCCCATTTGACCTCGCGTCCGATCGCGATGAGGTCGGAGTAGTGCTCAGGGGTAACGGCCAGTCCTACGCTGGCTGCGTCCAGATGCGCGTAGATGGCGCCGCCGTAGGCGACATCGACGACGACGTCCCCGCAGGACGTGGCGACGGTGACGCGTTCGGCGAGCCGGTAGCTGGGGACGTTGACGAAGTCGACGCCGGTGACCTGTTCGTCGGCGGTGTGCACGCGCAGGGTGACCCGGCCTGAGGGCACGTCGATAACGACTGTGGTGATGCCGGACCGGTCGCGGGCGACGCGGCCGGTCTGCACGGCCCAGACGGCGAGCGCGATGGAACCGTGGCCGCAGGCTGTTGAGAAGCCGTCCTTGTGCCAGAACAGCACGCCGAAGTGAGCGCCCTCGTCGTCCGGCGGTGTAATGAATCCGCCGTACATGTCGGCGTGTCCGCGGGGTTCGAAGCACAGCAGTTTGCGCAGGTTGTCCACGTCGGGGTTGCCGATGGCGAAGATGCGGCGTTCGGCGACGGTGGCTCCTTCGATGGCGACCGGCGGTTCGGGGACGATGCGAAACGGTTCACCGCCGGTGTGATAGTCGGTGGTGAGTACCTGGTGGATGGTCATGAGGTCCTCCACAGAGCTGGTGAGGGCAGGGTGTGAGGCGGTCAGAACCGGCCGGCGTCGACGAAATCATCCAGTTCGGGATCGCGTGAGGTTAGAGGATCAAGGCGAGCTTGGCGGAGAAGAACCCAGCGAACCTGGTGCCGGTGACAATGCTGTCAGCCAGCGAACCGGGCTATCCACGCCTCGGCCCAGGCTCTCGTGACCGTCCTCGGTGACGACCATTCCAGGTCGTCCTCGATCCGGACGCCGTTGCCGCGCCGCTCTTCGGGCACGGTGAGGTCGTCCGGATGGGCCGGCGTAGCCCCCTCGCCGAGTCGGAGCTCGTGCTCGCTCTGCCCTGCCGGGACGTCCGTGCGCCGACCGACGACCTGGCTGACGCCTCCGGTGCGCCGACCGGGATCGTCCACGCTCTTGACCCGTCGGTGAATCTGCACACCGTGGAGTCCACGGCCTTGCGCAGTTCGACGATCTCCCAGTCCCCCTTGACGAGGCGGAGATCGCTGAGGACCTCTTCGAGTTCGGCGTCACGTTCCTCCTCGGTGGTGACGGCGGCCGCCCAGCGCGGCTCGGGTACCCTCGCTGCCGCCGTTCGGCGGCTCCCGGACGGTATCCCGCACCGCGCCCGCTCGGTGCCCAGGAGCGCCACTGGCACGGATCGGCCACGGTTGGCGGCCGCCTCATCCCGAGCGGTGTGGTGAGCGACGATGCCGGCACGGTGGTCACGTACAGGACTGGCGCGGGCGACCAGCACGCCGCTCACATCGCCCGTCGTGATCCGGCCCGCGCCCTGCGTGAAGTCGAGGCCAAGCGTGGCCTGCTCGAGCGGTACGAGGAGCCGGAGACGGGTGGGGCGCTGTCGGACTCCTTCAACAAGTTCACGGCCGGCATGGAATGCACGGTCCCCCTTGAGGTCTTCCGCCACCTGACCCTGCCCTACGCCGACCACCCCGACTATCGCGAGGACTGGCGGCCGGCAGTCGGACAGCGGCGAACGCGATGACTCCGCCCTCCGGCTGGTGGTCGACTGCTCGCAACTGCTGGAAGAGTTTGTGACCCCTGGTCCGTCCGTCCGGCCTCGGGGGCCGGGCGGCCCGTTCCGCACCGAGGACACCTGAGACGCCCGGCGCGGGGGTGCCGTGGTGTCAGCTGACCTGGAGAGCCAGGTTGCTCGGCCAGTCGGTTGCGGCGGGCGTGAGGCCCTTACGCCGCAGCCAAGGCCCGGCGCCCCTCCATCACGGTAGACAGGTAGAGCAATGCAAAGAAGTGAGCGTCCCGTGTCGGCCGGACCCGGCCAGCACCTCTACTACCAGGTCCGTCTCCACCCGCGTGTAGACCTCGCCCCCGGCCCTCTCTGGCTGGCCAGGCGCCCCGAACGCCGTATCGCGCCGCAGGGCGGCGGTGTCGGTCTGGCCGGCGAACACCAACGGGGCAGCGACGCCCGGGCGCGCGGCTCAGCCCGGCGGACAAGATCGTCCCAGAGAGCAGAGACATCGGGGCACCCGCCAGGTCGCACGCCGCGACGATTACCCGTTCGGCCAGCACCGCTGCCCCGCCCGGCTCGTCGAAGGCGGCATCGCTGCCTACAAGGATCCTTATGTGCCGTGACGGAGTGTCATGGCAAGGTCATGCCCGAAGTAGCAGCGCTGCGCCGACGTGCGGCACCACTCACGAGTCTCTCCCTGGTCTGCCGTTAACGGGGTGTGGTGGCATTGAGCCAGTCGTCGACGGTGACGACGTCCGCCCACTGCGGGAAAAGTTTCTCGGTGAGGAACCGGTGAACCTCGGCGTCGGTGTCCAGGCAGGCGTCGGCGAGGACGGTGAGGTCGAAGTCCAGGTCGTTGGCCTGGCACAGGGTGTGCAGCACCACGGCGCTGGTAGCGATGCCGGTGAGGACGAGGCTGTCGATGCCATGCGCCCTGAGCACCACGTCGAGGTCGCTGCCCGAGAACGCGCTCGCCCGTCTCTTGGTGACCACCACCTCGCCTGGCCGGGGCGCGACATCGGGGTGGATTTCGGTGCCGGGGTCGCCCTCGACATGGAGCCCGGCTCGCGCGACGGCGGTGAGTGCCCTGTTGCGCGAGCCGACTTCCGGAAAGCCCGGGCGTAATGCGATGACCACGTAGATGACAGGAATGTCTGCCGCCCGGGCACCATTGATCGCCCTGCGCAGGCGCGGCAGGTATCCGGAGCCGTCGTCGACAATGTCCACGACGGCTCGCTGGACGTCCATCACGAGAAGGGCGCTGCTCATACGGTCTCCAGGAACGACGTCGGTTCGGCGCTGAAGCGGGCCGGGTTCTCCATGTTCGGGTAGTGCGTGGCGCACCGTGGCAGTGTGCCCGCCGGGGACGAGTTTCGCCAGGCGGCCCTCCTTGGCGAGGTGGTCCGGTGCGTCCAGGCACCGTTGATCGCGCCGCCTCCCGTTTCAGCCCGCGCAGGTGATGGAAGTCGAACTCCTCCAGGGTCTTGCGGGCGGGGAAACGGGCCGCGCGGATGCGGCCTTCTCCGCCGTGGGCCTCTCGGGCGGCGACCTCGCGCTGCAGGCAGGCGGCCAGATACTCCTGATGCGTCCAGGACTCGGCGGTGGCGCGTTCGGCGAGCCGGTCGGCAGCGTCCAGCAGGGCTGGTGCCTTCAACGCACGGCTGAGGATGGCCAGTTCCGCGGCGATGTCCCGGGACGTGGTGGGGCGGGTGGCCATGGCTTCACTCCTCTCCTCCTCCGCCCTCAATCAGATGGAAGACGCGGTCGTAGGCCGGCAGATCCGGCTGTGCGACCTCCACCGCCGCGGCGACGGCCCCGCTCTGGCGGTACTGGCGCCGCATCGCCGTGGCGGCATCGGCGTGGTCCGGGTCGGTCAGCGTCTGGTGGCGGGCCCAGCAGCGCGCGTGCTCGGCGACCAGGCGGCCGTCCAGATGAGCCCGCACCGTTTCGGTGTCCGCCTCGATCCGCACGATCCGTCCGATCGCGGCCGGGTGGACGGAATAGTCACAGGTGTCCAGGCGGATGTAGTGGTCCCGGCCGATCCGCACCGAGGTCTGCCACCAGCGCGGCGGCGCGGTCGGCGGCAGTGGCAGCATCGCGGCCCGGTCGGCCTCCCACCGCTCGGCCGGACGGGCCTCCAGGGTGCGGTGCACCCGTCGGTTGGCGACCTCAAGCCACGCGGCCAGCTGCGTGTTGAAGTCGCCCGGGGAGGTGAACACCCTGCCGGGCACGAACGACGTCTGCAGGTAGCCGTTGGCCCGCTCGACCAGACCCTTGGCCTCCGGGTCGCGGGGCCGGCACAGGATCACCTTGCAGGCCAGCAGCCCGGCCAGGGCAGCGAACTCATGACCGAGCACGACCCGCCCCTCCCGGCGGCGTCCGATGGCCGCCTCGTTGTCCCAGACCAGCGCCCGGGGCACCGCATTCCAACCGAACAGCAGGTCCCAGTGCCCGCTCACAAGATCGGCGGCCTGCCTCGACGGCAGCATCCGCGCGGTGATTACCCGCGAATAGCCGGCCACCATCACCAGCACCGGCGGGCGCCCGGTCTGCCCGAAGCCCAGCGGGATATCCACTGGCGGGAACCACAGATCGCACTGGGCCAGCTCGCCGGGCTGATACGCCGTCCGCGAGACCGGGTCCGCCGGAAGGTAGACCGGCCGCAGTTCCCGCACCCGCCGCTTCAGTACTGACAACGACCGTTCCCATCCGATCCGCTCGGCGATCACCGTGGCGGGCATCCGCGGGTACTCCGCCAGCAACTCGCGGATCGCCGGCTCCACCGCGTCCACGATCGAGCCCTTCGGCGCCCGCCGGTACTTCGGCGGATCGTCGCTGGCCACGGCCCGCCGCACAGTGTTCCGGGCGATCCCCAGATGCCGCGCGATCCCCTTGATCGACATGCCTTCCGCACGGTGGAGCCGCCGGATCTCACCGTACGGTCGCCGCAGGGGTGGCGAGGCTGCTGCGCTCCAGCTGTGCCACGAAGCCCACGATGCCGGTGGCGGTCTGGACCTCCACATCGACGCGACCCGCCTGGAACGGGCGCTGCGCCGACCAGGCGGGATCGGAGAACGCATCCTCCGGCGCCGGGGCCGCACCGGTCGTACGGCGGGCCGAGCAGCTGGCACCCGGCAGCATGGGACGCGGCATCACCCTCAGCGTCCAGGGCACCGGCCGGGGCATGGACGCGATCATCACCTCCACCCGCCCGGCCGGCATCTACGTCATCAACGGCATCCGGCCGCACATCATCAGGCCCCGGAGTGCACGCGCCCTACGTTTCCAGGCGGGCGGGCGGAACCGTGTACGCAGCCGTCGTTCACCATCCCGGAACGACTGCGAACAACTTCCTCGCTCGGGCTCTTCGCGAAGCGCTCTGATTCGGACCCCTGGGTCTCGTCAACGTCTGGTCGTGCTGCTCGTGACCAACGGGGAGCGGTGTCGTTGCCTGGTTGATCTGATCTCTGACCAACCCGGAGCGTGCTTCATGTCTCTTACTACAGCTACCCGGCTTGCCGCAGTGTCCTCTGCTGTGATCGCCGCCGTGTCGGTGTGTCTGGGCGCGGCCTCGGCGGTCGAGGCCGCCGAGCCCGCGCAGGTTCGGGCAGTGGAGCGGAGTGCCGCCCCGGCCGACGACGACCCCGAGGTCTCCGCCCAGTTCGTCCCGCTGGGCAGCCTGCTGTTCTCGGACCGGGCCGTAAAGACCAGCGTGAGCCCGGTGCGATGGGATCGCTGACCGAACGCCTTCACCGCGCCCGGATCGCCGGCATTCGGGCCTACCGGGCGCGCCTGCACCCCGACACGCCCAATCCCGCTGGAATGACGTCCACAGCCTCCCGGGAATCTGTCGCAGAGGCGGGTGACGGTGTGAACGGGTTCGATGTCCTTGCCGCGGTGGTCGGCCTACCTGTGAGCACATGGCGGTACCGGTGGGAGGACGACGAAGTGCGCCACCTGGGGCCGATGGCACAGGACTGGCGGGCCCACCTGGGCCTGGGAGCCGACGACAAGACGATCTGCTGCACCGATGCCAACGGCGTCGTGATCGTGGCGATTCAGGCACTTCACCGGCAACTCACAGACCTTCAGGCTGAGGTCAGGGAACTCCGGGCGCAGAAGATTGAGCCGGCAGCTCACGCACCTGGTGCGGAGACCCCGCGGGGCTGACCATCTCAACCGCTGGGCCTGACTGTGGCTGGGTGCAGCGGTTGCGGATGGATGACGCGTCTGCGACCTCTGCCTGCCCGGCCTGCGCCACCGGGTGCGCTACCTCGCTGACCTCTCCCTGGTGACCCATACCGTCGAAACTCTGCTGCGCCTGTTTCCTGAGTGACGTCCCGGCCGGGCGTCCGCACAGACCCGGTGGGTGTTGTGCTCGGCTCGGGACCAGGCCGCCGAGAACCGCAGCTGACCACCGATGACCTGGACCGCTACCCGGCATACATCCGCTACGTCGGGACCGACGGCTGGTGCCTGGAGCGCGCACCGTCACCGTCAGCTCCGGTGACGACAGCCACGTATTCGACAACCTCGACCTCCAGGGGCTGGGCGAAGCCCGCCGCATCTGGCTGCGCGACGACTATGGGTAAAGGCTCGGGCTGACCCGTACCGTCGGCCGGCCCTCCACCGGCTCCGGCCAGAGCTGCGGCACCACGGCGACGGGCCGACGCCTGGTGTTCGGCAACGTCAACGCAGACAGAAGCGCCGCCAGCGGCAGCGGCGACTTCTGGGTGACCAGGGAGAACGAAGGCCGCTACTCCATCGTCTTCCAGAACCCCTTCACGACGCTGCCCAGCGTCACCTCCAACGTCTGGGGAGACGGCTGGTACGCCCTGAACAGCACCCAGGCCGCCGTCATCGAACCCGGACGGATCGTCATCGTCACCGGCAACAGCGCCGGGCAGCGCAGCAACCGCGGCTTCAGCTTCCAGTTCATCGGATAGCTGCCGAACCGGCTGACCTTCAGTCCGCAGGCCGAACGCGGCTGAACAGCACCAGAAGCTGACCGAGCAGAAGGCCGGCGGCCGCCTCTGCCACCTCCACTCACGGTCCGGACAGCCCCACCCGATGGCCCTGGCCCGCCACGGCCATCCTGGGGGCAAGCCCCGCACCGTACGGCGGAAGCCTCATGGGACCGTTCACCGGGCAGGCAACCCGTCCTTCACGATCCCACTTACCCCTTCCTCGGTCCGGCCCGGCCACCTCGCCGGCCGGACCGAGCCGATTCTCTCCGCCGCCCCCGGGCCTGCTGCCTCAATCCAACCGAGCGCGGGACAACAGTCCGCCGCCTGATGCCGTAGTGGTGAACCGGACGATAAGGCTGGTGGCCCGTATTCCGGAACGGCGGATGTGTGCCGGGTTCGCCGTGGGTGTCAGGTGCACGTGCGGGGTCGATGCCAGCCGGGGGCGGGCCCGTTCCGGCTCCTGCAGAGACCTTCACCACGGCGCGATGTCGGCGGATTCGGCGAGGCGTGTTACGAGATGGCGCGGAGCCGGCCCTGTGGCCGGTGGCGGAGTTGGTCGACGGCCTGGGCGGTTTCCTCGTCCGCAGGGAGGAGGACGACCAGTTGTTGGGCATCCGAGGGGAGTTCGAGCGTCTCACGGATCAGCTGGAGTTGGCAGCCGGACGGGTGGTTGAGCCGGAGGACGCCGCGTTGCGGAACCAGGTGACGGTTCATGCGCCGTGTGAAGTCGGGGCCGGCGAGGGGCGCGAGTTCCGCGGTGAGCCACTCGGTGTTCTCGACGGACGGTCCGAGCCACAGATCGAATGCCTGCTCGTCCGCGATGTCGTCCCAGTCGGCGAAGAACGTCCGGGCGCGGGAGTCGGTAAAGACGAAGCGGGTGAGGTTTGGGTTGTCGCCGTCGAGCAGTCCGGTTCCGCTCGTCACCGACTCGTATCCGCTTGTGTGGGCGAGGACGTCGCCCAGCCGGTTGGTCACCATGGCGATGCCGGGTTCAAGTAGCCGGAGGGTTTTCAGGACGGTCGGACGCACGTCACGGCGCGGTGGTGCGGGCCGGGCGTGAGCGGCGCATTCGCCGCCGGTGATCTTCGCGAGGTAGCGCAGGTGGTTGCGCTCCGAGGGATCGAGACTGAGTGCGTCGGCGAGCGCGTTCATCACCGCCACCGAGGGATTGCGGTCACGGCCCTGTTCCATGCGGGTCAGGTATTCGACGCTGATACCGGCCCGGGTGGCGAGATCCGAGCGCCGCAGCCCCGGTGATCGGCGGCGGCCGCGATCCGGCAGCCCCAGCGAGGCCGGCTGGATGCTGTCACGCTTGGCCCGGATGAAGTCGCCCAGCGGTGTACTCATGCCATGAGGGTAGGACGCTGTCCCGCCTGGAGTGGAGTGCCGAGGGTGGCCCTGCCGGGGCCAGCCTCGGCACGGTCTGGTTGTGGTTACGGAACGGCCCGATCGTGGTGGGCATGGAGAACAAGAACACGCACAAGCTGGTGATCATCGTCGGAAGCGTCCGCGAAGGGCGGTTCGGGCCGGTGGTGGCTTCGTGGGTCGCTGAACAGGCGGGTATACACGGCGGTTTCGACGTGGACGTCGTCGATCTGGCCGAGATCGACATCCCCTTGTCCCTGCCTGCGGCATCGCCGAAGTCCGCCGGCGACGCATATCCTCGTCCGGCCGGGATGGCGGCACTGACGTCGACTCTGGAGGGCGCTGATGCGTTCATCGTGGTCACGCCGGAGTACAACCACAGCTATCCCGCGTCGCTGAAGGCAGCCATCGACTGGCACTTCACCCAGTGGACGGCCAAGCCTGTTGCCTTCGTCAGCTACGGCGGCGCAGCCGGTGGCCGGCACGCGGTGCTGCACCTGGAGAACGTGCTGACCGAATTGCACGCGGTGACGATTCGCGACGGTCTCGCCTTCCCGAACTACTTCACGGCGTGGCAGGACGATCGTCCGCTCGACCCCGGGGTCCCCGGGTACGCCAAGACGATGCTCGATCAGTTGGCCTGGTGGGCGAAGGCGCTCCGGTCAGCTCGCGAGGTTGCTCCCTACCCAGCGTGAGCACAGCTCGCTGCATTGCTGTGAGGTCCTCGTAGCGGAGCTACGAGGACCTCACAGGCGTCCGCCGACTTGAAGCGCGTCGACATGGCCATCATGTGCCTGGACCCCACCAACAAGGGCCAGGACCGCTGGACCATGCGCTGGAGGACCGCACTCAACGCCTTCGACGGCCGCCTCTCCGGAGGCCGCCAGTGAACCCAACCACCCCGATACACCGCTCGTTTGACAGATTCCTTCCCGGCAAATGGCGTACGGCCGTGCATCGTCGGTGCATTCCACTGGTCGAGTGAAACCTGCAGTCATTCTGCCCAGTTGGATCCTCAGCACGCCGCACCCGCCGAGAATCGGGCCTTCGCGGACGATGCTGCCTCGATTACGGAGTCCAGGGTGGATGGAACCTTCTCACTGATCCTGCTTCTCCTCTTCCTCTGGGGTCTGTACTCGCAGCGACTGGCGCGCGTCGAACTCACGGCCCCCGTCGCGTTCGTGCTGCTGGGTCTGCTGCTGGGCGAAGGAATCGGCGTACTGCACCTGGCCCCCTCGCCCGGGACGGTGCGAACACTCGCCGAGGTCACGCTGGCCTGGGTGCTCTTCACCGATGCCGCACGGCTGTCATTCCGGGCCCTGCGCCCGGAGCTCGGTCTGTATGTGCGACTTCTGTTGCTCGGGCTGCCGATGTGTATCGGTCTCGGTACCCTGCTGGCCATGGGCCTCCTCCCCGGGGTGTCGGGCTGGGCTGCGCTGTACGTAGCGGCCGCCCTCGCTCCGACAGACGCCGCGCTCGGTGCCACGATGATGGTCAATCCGGTGGTGCCCGCGAGGATTCGCCGCCTCATCAACGTCGAGAGCGGTCTGAACGACGGTATCGCCACCCCGTTCGTCGTGCTCGCCCTGGCCGGAGTCGCCGCGGCCGGGAGTACGTCGGAAACCCATGCCCCCGGAGGCGCCCTCGTGGAACTCGCCATCGGTCTGGCCTACGGCACGGTGCTCGGGCTGACGGCCGGATGGCTGCTGCGCTCCGCCCTGCGCAGGGGCTGGGCCACCGAGGATGTCGCCGGAGCGGGCGTCCTGGCTTTGGCCCTCCTGAGCTATACCTCAGCCATCGCGATCGGTGGCAACGGCTTCGTCGCCGCTTTTGTCGCCGGTCTGGCCTTCGGATCGACGCACGGCGCTCCACGGCGCGTGCTGTTGTTCGTCGAGCAGTCCGCTTCGCTGTCTTCCGTCCTGGTGTGGCTGCTCTTCGGTGCCGTACTGGTACCGGCCGCCGTCCATCACCTCACCTGGCAGGCGGTGCTCTACGCGGCGCTGAGCCTGACGGTGGTACGCATGGTGCCAGTGGCCCTGTCCTTGGCCGGAAGCGGCCTGGACAGGAAAACCGTCCTGTTCGTGGGCTGGTTCGGCCCACGCGGGCTGGCGTCCGTCATCTTCGGCCTGCTGGCGGTCGAGGAACTGGAACCGTCAGCCTCGCAGACGATCGTCCCGGTGGTCGCCTGCACCGTGCTGCTCAGTGTCTTCGCACACGGCATCGTCTCCGCTCCTCTCGCCCAACGTTACGGAAGAGCGGAAGCCGTCACCGGCCCGCCCCCGGTCGGCCCGACCGTGGATGAACTGCCTATCCGGGGGATGGTGGCAGGCGCCGCCAAGTATCACCGGCACGGCAGGCGAGACGGACATGTATGACCCAGCCGGGCATGCGCGACCGCCCGCAAGCGGCACCTGGTCGTCGACACCAAGGGTGGTGACCAGGTCCAGGAGCTCCACCGACCGGTCGATGCTGCGGACCGCCGGCGCGACGGGGCTGGTCTCCTTGAAGTGCTCGCGGGCCTGTCGGCCCCGCTCCTGGGCGTGGTTGACTTGGTGGCGGGCAGTGTCGTCCGACACCGCGCGGAACGCGACATCCGGACGCCGCAGCAGCTTGACTGCCCGGTCATGGATGAACAGGAACTGCTTGCTGCCGTTCACACCCTGGTGGCTCACAACCGGCAAGACTTGCTGTGCGGCCGGGCCGGTCATGGTGCGGACCATGCCTGCCTACCAGCGGATGAGGCCGTCGACCTGAGGGCTTTGAGCAAGGAACTGACCGTCCAGTACGGACGGTTGCGTAACCTGGCCATGGACGAGTACGTCGATCCGACGGTGATCGGACGCAACGGAGCACCGCTCCTCACCCCTTTCGAGGACCAGGTCGTCGAGATGCGCGCGTGGTAGTACGCCGACTGGTGGATCGGCTGTGGTGCGGTCCGGGCCGACGGGGTCGTGAGGCCCGTCGTGCTGGTGGCCGGGCAGGCTGTGCAGCAGCAGCCGGACGCGGAGGCCGTACCTCGGCAGCCGGGCGGGCAGGTCGGAACATCGCAGCAGCCGGTGGCGAAAGCCGTTCCGAAGGAGCAGCCGGACGGGCCGACGGAGGAGAGGTCCTGGGTGGACGAGGTCGCCGCCGTCACTGGATGGACACGGGAGCGGGGCGACGCCGCTGTCGACTGGGCGACGGTCGAGTCCCGGCTCGGGACAGCGTTGCCCAGAGACTACAAGGAACTGGTCGAGCGGTTCGGCTACGGCGACTTCGATGACTACCTCGGCCTCCTGATTCCCAACGGCCCGCCCGGCAGCCTCGACCTCGTCGAGTTCAACGAGTTCTGGGCCCGGGCGGCCGCAGAGGACAGTGGCGAGCCATGGGAGCCGTACCACCTCTACCCGGCCCCGGGAGGCCTGCTGCAGTGGGCGAGCACAGAGCAGCGGACCTCGTTCTACTGGCTCACCGAGGGCGCCGACCCCGACCGGTGGCCCATCCTCGTCACGGGCGACGACTACAGGGAGTGGGACCGGTTCGACGGCCCGACCGCGTGAAGGTGTAGCCCTTGTTGCCGCCCTTGAACGCGGCGATGTCCATCGGGTAGACGTCGTAGCCGAGCGGGGCGAGGGCGTGGTGCTGCCAGTCGATCACCCCGGAAGGGAACGCGTTGGGCATCCCGTGGTCGAGGTGGCTCTCGCACATCGGCACCGAGGCAAGGCGGTCCAGGGCCCGGGCGACCAGGAGGCGGGTGCGGTCGGTGTCCAGGTCCGGGTTCTCGGTGAAGACATCGGTGACAAACGCAGCTCGCTCGAACCATTGCCGCCGTGCTGCTTCGACTGCGGGGCGGGCGTTGCGGGCCTGCGCCGCAAGGAGCCGGCTGGAGACGCGGCCGGCGGTGTCGATGGTGGTGTCGGCGAGCAGGGCTTCCAACTACGAACAGCAGGCACCCGCCGCCGCGAACCCCTCGACTTCGACGGCCTCACCCTGATCGCCTTCCAGCGAGAAATTCAGGAGATGGCAAACCCTCTCTAACGTGCCAGGTCAGAAAGGTGCTCTCCGCGAGAGCGGAGGCGAGCCCTCCACGGCTGGAGCTGCCACAGCGACGCCGCCCAGGCCGCCCGCGATGCCCATGAGGCCGCCGTTCTCCACGGCGCCACCCCCGACCGGAAGCCCCATGAGGGTGGCGGCGCGATGGCGGATACGCCACCGAAGCAGGATGCGAGGCGGTTGCCCTCAGCAGAGCAGCGTGAACGAGGCTTCCCCGTGGGATCGGCCGTTGACCTGGAGCTGCACCAGATGGACACCCGGGTGGTATCGCCGCGTGCTGATCGGCTTGAAGGAGTGTCTGCGTGTCGCGCGCCACGTCTCGCCGGGAGCCAGGGACCGCGTGGTGAGTTTGAAGACCTTGGGAGTGCGGGTCCCGTTGGCTTTCATATGGTGGACGACGTAGTCGATGACGAGGTGAGCGGTCTGATTGTGGGCGTTGGTCACCGAGTAGTCGAACAGCAGATAGTCGCCGACCCGGATCTCTGAGGCGTGGGCGTGCGGGCCCTCGACAGCGACGGGACTGTCCGGGGAGTGGCCGAGCAGCGTAAGGGCTCCGGCGTGGCCGGACTTGATCAGGGTCCGCAGGCCGTGCCGTACCAACCGGGTCGTCGTCGGTGCCGGCTCGCTCAGCCAGCGCGCCGCGACACCAGTGGCGATGTTGGGGTGGTCACGGCTGATGTCGTTGAGGTGGTTGGCCACTGATCTGCGGACGTATTCGGAGTCATCCCGGTACAGCGCGTCGAGCAGGGGCAGTGTGGGTGTCGGATCCGCGAGCAGCTCCGGAAGCTGGGGCGCCCAGGGCAGTCTTGGCCGCGTGCCCTCACTGGCCAGTCGGCGGACGTGGAGGTCGGGATGCGCGGTCCACGGCGTCATGACCCGGAGCGCGCGTTCCAGGTCGGCACGGAGGAAGGGCCGGACGGCGATCTCCGCGGTCAGGCGCGGGGTGAGTTCTGCAAGCAGGGCGAGCGCCGGTTCGAAGACGTCCCGGCCACGTACGGCGACGGCCTCGGTGACAGGGAAGATCATCCAACCGGTGAAATCGCTGTCCCGCAGTGCGGCGCGCAACACGTTCGCGAAGGCAGGGTAGTCCGCCGGAAGATCAGCCAGGACGGCATTTCTGATCACGGTGACACGCTCGGTGAAGCTCAGCCCGTTCAGGACTGCGCCGCACCCCCGGGTCTCATGCGCCGTGATCCCGTCACCGGCTCGCGTGAGGCATCGGGCGAGGTCGGCGACGGTGTCCGCGCCGAGTAGTTCGTCTGCCGAGGGCACGGCGTCATTCTCCTTGATCTCGGGGGCTATGCGGTGTGCAGCACCTGAGCGTGCCGCATCTCGTGCACGGTGCCGATTCGGCTGAAGAAGCCCTGCGCCCTGGGGTCGGTCGGCATTTCCTTGGCTGCGCGCTCGGCGACGGCGGCGGACGACCAGATGATGAAGTCCAGGACGGTGCCGTCGTCGAACTGGGCGAGGTGGGCGCCCTGAAAGCCGTCGCCGTAGTGCTCCTTGAGTAGTTCGACGAGCTGCTCTCGGTGGGCGATGAGGGCGGCGGGGTCGTCGGTGTCGAACCTGACGTACTCGATGGTCGTACTCATGGCATCACCCTTCGACGATCACGTGACTCACGGATTTAGTGGATCAAATCCGTGAGCTGAAGTTATCGCGGGTTCGCTGACCTGAATCCAGTAGATTGAGGGGCATGACCATCCGGGACCTGCAGGAAATGCCGTGGATCGGCGAGGACCCGGTCCTCGACCTGGCCAACACCGTCGTCGTCGGCGCAGGCCCGGCGCGCGGCGACGTCGACTTCCTCGCCGATCGGGAACTCACCAGGCGATGGCGCGCCCGCGCCGCCGACCGCAGACTGGTTGCCCTCCCCTTGGAGGAGCTGAAGCGGCTGCGTGGGTTGGTCCGCGACGCGCTGGACGCGACAGCCGGACAGCGGCCGCTCACCGACAGCCTGCGGACCCGTTTGAACGAACTCGCCTCGTCCGCCCCCGTCGTCATCCGGATGACCGGCGACGGCCTGCTCACACAGCAGGAACAGGGTGGCGGCGCCGACGCCGTCGTCGCCCGCGAGACGCTCGTCCTGGCCGCGCGTCCGGACCGCCAGCGGGTGCGGCGCTGCCACGCTCCCAGTTGCGGGATGTTCTTCCTGGCCAGGCGCCGTGACCAGGCATGGTGTTCCCTCGGCTGCGGCAACCGGGCGAGGTCCACCCGGCGCCAGCCACGAGAAACGGGAACCCGCAGCTGATGAGACAAGGGAACCCAAAATCAGGTTATGACACCAGACTTGGACTCCCTCGCGACCGCACTCTATGCGGAGACCGACGACCTGCTGAAAGGTTCGCCGCAGCTTGCTCCGTGGCGGCCGGCGGTGGGTATCGCCCCGAAGCTCACCGACGCCGAGCTGGTCACGCTCGCGATGACGCAGGCCATGCTCGGCTTCACCTCCGAGGCCCGGTGGCTCCGCCATGCCCGCTGATCAGTGCTACGGAGTTGATGGCCTCGGCACCCTTACAGATGTGCCGATTTCGGATGGCCAAGTGGGCCTGAATCGGGCAACGAAATCGGCGAAGTCCTCGCACAGGTACTGCGGATCAGACGGCTTCAGCCGTATCTGCTGATGATTACTGTGCACCCACCAGACCTCGAAGTCGGTCACAGTCCCCTCGGCAGGCCAATCCTTGCTTCGGCGACGAGGCAGAAGCACGATGTCGACGAACCCTCCGACACTGAGGCCGATGTCCACGAAGACACCGATCGCCCCGGGCCTGGGCACCCGGACGACAGTGCCTGTGAAGACCTGACCGAAGCGCAGCTCACCTTGAACTCGCTCCCACTCTGCTTCTGTCACCACTTACGCATCCTCGCACCTCAGCACCAGCCTGGACAGGAGAGCCCGGTGCGAGCTGAAGCTCGCGCCGGGCTCGACATCTGCATTCGCCACAGCGTCCCCGGGGGTGCCTCTATGGGTTCGGTCAAGGAAATCGGGCTGCCTCGTGAGGGTGTGGCGGGCAGGATGACGGGGTGGCTGATCTGCTGTGGGAAGACGTCAAAGGCTTCTTCGACCCTGATCTGATGGGGTCGTTGCCGGACGTGCTTGTTCCCGAGACCTCGATGGAGGACTGGCAGGCGGTCCTCGATCTCGTCGGCGCGAGCGGCTGGATGTGCCAGTACTCCGAAGGCGAGACTGTGCTGCCGGTGCCTCGGGCGGAGGCGGTGTTGTCTCGCCTGGCTGACGCCGAGTGCCCAGAGCTGCGGGTCTGGCCGACTGCCGATGTGTTGGCGATCTTCCGTTTCTATTCGGTGGAGGAGATCGACTTCGATGTTGATCTGCGGGAACTCCAGGGCCAGGAGCGACTTGACATGTTCTGCGGCTTTCTCACCGCGATCGGGCGGCGGCTGGGCAAGCCGGTGGTGGTGTATTCCGAGGGCGGTGCTTACAGCCATCCGGTACTCGGGTTCGATGTTGAGAACGATCAGGTGGTTCTGCTGGCGGAACCGCTGGTCAGATGACCGCCGCCGTTGGCCGTGGTTCGTAGAAGGTGCCGTCGCGGAGCATCGTGATGAGGACATCGGCTCGTCGTCTGGTGAGGTGGAGGAGGGCTTGGGTGTGGTGCTTTCTCTGGGCGATCTTCTTGTCGTAGCAGGTCCTCGATCTGGGGTCGGACAGGGCTGCGAAAGCGGACAGGAAGAAGGCCCTCTTGAGCTGTTTGTTCCCGCGTCGGGACGGTTGCTCGCCGCGGATCGAGGACCCGGAGTTCCGGGTCGCCGGGGCGAGGCCGGCGTAGGCGGCGAGGTGGGCGGCGGAGGGGAAGTTACTGCCGTCGCCGACGTTGACGAGGGTGCGGGCTCGGGTCCTGACGCCGATGCCGGCCATCGAGGTCAGGACCTTGGAAAGAGGCTGGGCCTCCAGCAGCTCCTCGATCCGGCGGCCAAGATTTTGCGCTGGTCGAGCACGGCAGTCAGCGAGGTGGCGAGGCTGGGGACGATCAGCGCTGAGGCGTCCGTGCCCGGGACGATGACGGTCTGCTCGTCGAGCGCGGTGAAGATGTCCTCGACCAGGCGCTCGGCCATCATCGGGGCCTTCGGGCGTATGAGGTTGATCAACCGTCGGCGTCCGGCCTTGCGGATCTGGGCCGGGGATCCGAACCGTTCCAGCAGCGTGAGGACGGCCGGGTGCTGGATCCTGGGGGCGATCACCCGCTCCAGGTGCGGGTGGATCTGGGTGAGCAGGCCGCGGAGCCTGTTCCCGACCCGGTCACCTCGCCCGCGAGATAGTTGTCGAATCCCACGATCATCTCCAGCTCGGCGACCGTCTCGACCTCCGGCTCGATCGCACGCAGCGTGTGGGGCATCGCGCGGGCGGTGTCCGCGATGATGAACGCGTCGCGGGCGTCGGCCTCCGGTGATCAGCAGGGCCTGGACGACGCCTGGGAGGACATCGTCGACCTGGGGTCGCAGTGGGGGCAGTACGAGTACGTCACCAACGTCGGCTTCGCTGCCTGAACAGTCACCCGCCTGTCAACCGCACTGGGTCTCACAGCCCGGGTCGGTCACCGTATGCCTCGGCGTGGTTCCCAGTGCCTGGAACCACGCCGAGGAAGCCCCCTACGCGGAGGGATTCTGGGGCGCGGTGCTGGTGTCTCCAGGGCGGGGGCGACGGTGAGTCCTACGCTGGCCCAGCCGTCCACGGTGGCGTCCGCTTCTGCTTCCCAGCAGCGGCAGACGGCGTCCGTGATTGTTGTTCTGCGACCGTCCCGGCTCCTGCGGCAGGCTTGCGCATCGGGGAACGTCGTTTCTCCGGTTGGGGCGGTTGAGGGCGGACTCTCCGTGACGACCGCCGCAGATGATGCGCCGTCGCCGTCGGCACGCGCAGCTGACCGCGGCTCTCACCGTCTCGGCGGTGACCGGGGCCTGCGCAGCCGGATCGCCACCAGCCGGATCCGGGGGAGTTGGACAGATGAGGCTGAAGAAGAGGGTGTCCTGCGTGTACCAGTCGACGTTCCTCGTCGCCGACTGCCATTCCTCGTGCTCGAAGTCGAGCTTCTCGATGAGATCCTGGACGTCGTGGCGGAAGTCCGGGTCCATGCGGTCGAGAACGGCGCGGTAGGCGTCGGCGGCGGGCTTGGTCCTGGCCAGCGGCAGGTGGCCGATGGTCGGGTACCCGTCCAACGAGTGTGGTATATGGGGGAAGCCGGCCGGCAGTCCGCCGTAGAGGTAGCCGTGGGGCAGCAGGTCGTCCGGCACCCCCAGACGGCGCATCTCCTCGTCGACCAGCCTGAAGAACGTCGAAGGCTTCGAGTAGGCGCCCAGGGTGTACGGGTCGGAGGCATTGCGGTCGATGATGATCTGCAACGCGCAGTAGTAGGCGTTTCCCGCACACTCCGCCGCCGAGGAGGTGTGCCCGGCCAGGAGGTGATCGAGAGCCTCGGGGATGGGCAGGCCCCAGCCGACGCCCTGGTGGTCGAGATCGTCCTGTCGCGCGCGGGCGGCCTTCCGCATGTTGCAGAGGCAGCGCTGCTGGTCCGCGGTGAGGTTGCCGTTGCTGCCCGGGAAGGCGAGGACGTCTGCCTGGTCGGCGGTGGAGTAGGAGATGTTGTGACTCCTGAGTGCCATGGTGCCAAGAGGGACTGACACCCCCCAGGCCAGAACGGGCTACAGGTCAAGCTCGGCAAGGACTGGACGGACATCCCGGAGCCGGCCGCCGCTGTGATCCGCTTCCCCGACGAGGCGGAGCCGCAGCAATGAGCGCCGGACTCCTCTTCCACCGCCCCGGCGACGGCTACCGTGGCGGTCGACCCCACCAGGAGGTGCCGATGAGCGCGCAGCCCGAGGAACACCCCGCCCCGCCGGCCCCGGACGCCGCCGCCCAGCTGTGCGCCGACCGCCGCGCCGCCACGTGGGTGCCCGCGTTCGAGCAGGACTGGGTCCGGGCGTTGGACGATGCCTGCCACGGCTGCAGCCTCGCCCCGCTGCACGGTGTCGTGGACACGTGGCGGGCCCGGCTCGCCGCCGCCCCGGTCGTGGGCGCGTACTTCGCGGGCGGCTGCGACGACTCCGACGGCGTCGACCTGGACCAGGTCCTCGGGGCCCGCCCATGAAAGACCGGCCCTCCTGGCCCGCACGCCTGTCACCCCCTGCGGCAGGCACCGTCGGCGAACTTCCCGATCACGCCCGCGAGATGCTCCGGGACGTCCTGGACATCGCCTGCCGCGACCCGTGGTCCTTCCCGCCGTTCGATCTCCGTGACCCCGAGGGCGAGGACGTCCGTTCCGCAGCGGTCGGACAGCTCACCGCCGTCTACTGGATCAACCGCCTGTCCCGCCCCTGGCATTGCAGCTGCCAGGGGCGGGACGTTGTCAGTCGTGCTGGCCGTTCGCCGCGGCGGCGTCCAGGCCGAGGAGGGTCCACATTGACGACAGATCCTAGCGAGCTCCCGTCCGCCGCCCGGTAACCGGACATGACCGAACGCCTGCGGCAGCTCAGAGAAGCAGCGACGTACGAGCATCGTCCGACCGGTAAGGACGCCCCGGCCGAGCCGGTCCGTGCACGCCCCGGCAAGGGAGCAGACCGCGATGGTGTACGACGCCTGGGCCTACCGAACGGAGGCCGATCCGCGGGCAGTGGATCGGGACATGTGGCACGACGTGCGGCGACGCGTTGACGGCTCGCACACCAGCCGCCCACATTTTGCGCGACCGTCACCTCAGCGCACTTTCCTCAGGCCCGGGTCCTCTTGAATACTCCGTATGCCCCTCTTCGTGGACGGACATCACCGAAGCAACAGGAGGACCCCCACAACCATGACCGAAATCAATCGGCGTCGCTTCCTCCAAATCGCCGGAGCTACTACGGGGTTCGCCGCCCTATCCGGCTCCATCGACCGCGCCGCCGCCATCCCCGCGGCGCGCCGCAGCGGAACCGTCCAGGACATCGAACACATCGTCGTCCTCATGCAGGAGAACCGTTCCTTCGATCATTACTTCGGGTCGATGAAGGGCGTCCGGGGCTTCGGGGACCCCCGCCCGGTGACACTGCCCAGCGGTAAACCGGTATGGCACCAGGCAAGCGGCGGCAAGGAAACCCTGCCCTACCACCCGGACGCCGACGACCTGGGCATGCAGTTCATCGCGGGCCTCGACCACGACTGGGCCGGCGGCCACAACGCGTTCAACAACGGCAAGTACGATAACTGGATCCCCGCCAAAGGCACCGGCGCCATGGCGTACCTGACACGGGACGACATCCCGTTCCACTACGCCCTCGCCGACAAATTCACCATCTGCGACGACTACCACTGCTCGTTCATCGGTGCGACCGACCCGAACCGCTACTACATGCTCTCCGGTCACGTCGGCAACGACGGCACCGGCGGCGGCCCGGTCCTCGGCAACCAGGAAGCAGGCTACGGCTGGACGACATACGCCGAACGCCTCGAGAAGGCAGGCATCTCCTGGAAGGTGTACCAGGACATTGGCGACGGCCTCGACGCGGCCGGCGGCTGGGGCTGGATCAACGACGCATACCGCGGCAACTACGGCGACAACTCCCTGCTGTACTTCAACAACTACCGCAACGCCAAGCCCGGCGACCCGCTGTACGAAAAAGCCCGCACCGGCACGAACGCCAAGGCAGGAGACGGATACTTCGACATCCTCAAAGCCGACGTCAAGGCCGCAAGACTGCCGCAGATCTCCTGGATCGCCGCCCCCGAAGCGTTCTCCGAACACCCCAACTGGCCTGCAAATTATGGCGCTTGGTACATCTCGCATGTCCTTGACGCGCTCACCTCGAACCCCGACGTATGGAGCAGGACCGCGCTGTTCATCACATACGACGAGAACGACGGCTACTTCGACCATGTCGTGCCGCCCTACCCGCCGGCCTCCGCCAGCCAAGGCCTGTCCACCGTCGACACCACACTCGACCACTACAAGGGGAGTGTCGGATACGCCGCAGGCCCCTACGGCCTCGGGCAGCGCGTCCCGATGATCGTGGTCTCGCCATGGTCCACCGGCGGATACGTCTGCTCGGAGACCTTCGACCACACCTCGATCCTGCGCTTCATGGAGAACCGGTTTGGAGTGAAGGAGACCAACATTTCACCATGGCGGCGCGCCATCTGCGGTGACCTCACATCCGCCTTCGACTTCTCCCTCAAGATCACAGACCCGGCTGACCTGCCGGACACCGCGGGCTACGCGCCGCCGGACCGCGACCGCCACAACAGCTACGTACCGAGGCCACCCGCCCAGGGCGCCCTGCCCCGGCAAGAGGCCGGGGCGCGGCCGAGCCGCCCGCTCTCCTACGCTCCCTACGTCGACGGGGCCGCAGACCTCGCGACCGGCAAGTACAAGCTGATGTTCAGCGCAGGGGACCAGGCGGGCGCCGCCTTCCAGGTGCGCTCGCAGAAGCGCACCGACGGCCCGTGGACGTACACAGCGGCAGCCGGGAAGCCCGTCTCCGACAGCTGGAACTCGGTATACTCCGGCGGCAGTTACGACCTCACGGCCCACGGACCGAACGGCTTCCTGCGCACCTTCAAGGGCAATAACAAAGCTGCCGAGCCGGAGGTGACGGCACGCCACGACGCCGGCAACCTGAAGCTCACCCTGACCAACCCGTCGACCGCCGACGCACACCTCACCGTGACCAACGCCTACGGCGGCGAGCGCCAAACCTACACGGTCCGCGCCGGCGCCACCGTCGAGCAGAGCATTGACCTGCGCGCCACCAAGCGCTGGTACGACCTGACGGTCGTCGTCGAGGGCAACGCCGGATACCTGCGGCGCCTGGCCGGGCACGTCGAGAATGGTCAAACCGGCGTGAGCGACCCGGGCATCGCAACCGTGTGAGACCCGCACCCCACCACCCGACGGACGGAGGGGCACACGCCACATATGTGACGAGGCATCAGCGCGACGCGCCGGAATTCACCAAGATCTTGGACACATGCACGAGCAAGCACACCGGCAAGAGAACCCTGACCGGCCGGGCCGTGTGGCTACCGCACCCGCACGTCGTAGGCGCGCTTGACGGTCTGGGTGACCGCGTTGCCGTTGGCGGTCGCGGACTCCGACGGCCGGGCGCCGGCCAGCGCGGTCAGCCTCCGGGGCACCACCTCCACGCCGGACTCTGGATCACGGAGCGTGGACGGCGACCCGGGCCCGTCCGCTGCCGCCCCGCCGTCCGCGGTCCAGGTCGCGCATGGTGCGGGCGAGCTGCTTGCGGCCGTAGCGGTCCCACCCGGTGGCCTCGCGGAGCAGGACGAGTTCGACGCGTTCTGCCGGCGTCTCCGGCTGTTGAGAGGCGGCCGCTCGGATCGCGTGGAAGTCGCGGAGGGAGCAGGTCGCGATGTCGCTCATGGGCATCAGGCATGTCGTCCTGGGTGAGCGGAATCTGACCGCCGGCCCGCTGCGCAGCCGTGCTGCGGCCAAGGACGCCGGCCTGGCGGTGACCGACCGGACGCTGCCGGCGTGGCTGGAGGGAAAACGCCAGCCGTCGAAGGTCAACCTGGAGCGCATCGACGCCGCCTACCGGACGGTGTGCCGCCGCAACGTGGCCCGGCATCTCCTGGCTCGTCTCAACCGTGAGGGGCGCGGGACCCGGGATCCGGGTGGAGTTCCATCTGCTGAACCAGTCGCAGGTGGCGATGCCTCTGCAACGGGTGGTGGAGTTCCGGACGATGAACGTCCGCGCTGGGAGCGCATCGTCGTGGCCTGGGCCTCCGGTGATCAGCAGGGCTTGGACGACGCCTGGGAGGACACGATCGTTGACCTGGGGTCGCTGTGCGGCAGTACGAGTGCGTCACTGACGCGAGTGGCCAGCTGACGGCCCCGTAGCCCGAGCCCAGACCAGCCCCTGACTGCTGCAGGGCACACGACGTGCGAAGCCGGTGGCCGGTCGTGGTGGACCGGGCCTGGGAGATCGTGGAGAGCTGCGAGGGTGGTGTCACGCTGGAACTGCACGCCATCGCCATTGATCTGTTCTTCCTGCACGGGATCGTTGGGCGCGGTATGTACTCCGCCCCCGACTCGTTCGCCGACGCCGCCGCGCTGGTCGACGAGGCGCACGCGATCGCGGCGGAACTCGGCACCCCGGCCATGCTCCACGTCGACGTCACCGTCGCCGCGTGGCGCGGCGACGCGGAAAACACCACCCGGCTCGCCCACATCGCCACCCGCGACGCCGACTCGCGTGGCGAGGGACGGCTCCTCAGCGCCACCGAGTACGCCCGGACCGTACTGCTCAACGGCCTGGGCCGCTACGACGCCGCCCTCGAGGCGTGCCAAGCGGCAGGCGATCTCGACGAGATCAGCTTCCACTCCTGGATACCCGTGGAGTTCATCGAGGCCGCGACGCACGCCGGACGCCGCGATCTCGCGGAGCCCGTCATGAAGCTCCTGTCCGAGCGCACTGCCGCGAGCGGCTCCGCGTGGGCGCTCGGGACCGAGCTGCGCTCGCGGGCCCTGCTCACCGAAGGGCCGGCCGCCGAGAAGCTGTACCGGGAGGCGATCGAGCGGCTCGCACGCAGCGACGGCGCCCCCCACGTCGCGCGCCCGACTGGTGTACGGCGAATGGCTGCGCCGCGAGGGCCGGCGGTCCGAGGCGCGGGTGGAGCTGCAGGCGGCGTACGAGCAGTTGTCCATGCTCGGGGCAGCGGCGTTCGCAGCACGGGCCGTCCGGGAACTCGCCGCGACCGGCGCCCGCGCGCGGAAACGGGTCGGCGACGCGCCTACCCGTCTCACCGCGCAGGAGTTCCAGATCGCCCGGCTGGTCGCCACGGGCGCGACATCGAAGGAGGTGGGCACGCAGCTGTTCCTGAGCCCGCGCACCATCGACGCCCACCTGCGGAACATCTTCCGCAAGCTCGGCATCACCTCGCGCCGCCAACTGCGCGACCTGCCGCTGACGACCTGACCGCGTGACTGCTGCGGGAGGGGTGGGCTCGGTGGGCGGGGGCGAGCTGCCACCCACCCGCCCCCATGCGCGTTGTCAGTCCTGGCTGAGGAGCTGAAGCTCCCAGGCCAGGCTGGTGCCGAAGCTGCCACCGTGGTCGAACATGATCTGGCTGATGCCAGGGACGGTCGCCTCGCGCGCCCAGTCGCGCTGCCATTCCGAGACGACGGTGCCGGCGGTCATCGGGATGACACCCGCCTGGACCATGCGCTGGACCCCGCGCTCGTGCGCCTCGACGGTCGTCGCGCCGGACGCGTCCGTCACCGCGTAGACCCGGTAGCCGTCGGCCAGCGCGTGGATCGCCGGGAAGGCGAGGCAGATGTCCGTCCACAGGCCGGCTATGACGAGGTCCTTGCGGCCGGTGGCGGCGACGGCGTCGACGACCCGCTGGTCCTCCCAGGTGTTGATCGTGGTGCGGTCGATCGGCTTCTGGTCGGGGAAGACGTCCTGGATCTGCCGGATGATCCGCCCGCCGCGGTCCTCGACGACCGTGCTGAGGATCGTCGGCACGTCGAACAGCTTGGCGCCCTTCGCCAAAGCGGTCACGTTGTTGACCACGAGGTTGGGATCCATGCTGTGCATCCCGGCGAACTGCGCGCCCTGGTGGTCGATCAGCAGGAGGACCGACCTCTCGGGCGTGAGCAGTGCGTCCAGGCCGGTGTAGGTGACGCCGTTGGGGCTGCCATGTATGAATCTCCGGTCTCGCTGGTTCCCCGAGAGGCCGATCGGCCCTCGCCGAACCGAAGTTCCCATCACGGAGCGCTGCCTCGCGTCGGTGACGGCTACCTAGCCACGCCCTACGTACGCACCGTGCCCCGCCTTCCCGGAAGACGGGGCACGCCCCTGGGGGACGGGGGTCCTCCAGGGGCGTCGGGCTCAACTGCCAGGCGCGTCGTCGGTGTCGGGGATCCAGGAGCCGTGGATTCCCGCGGCGACAAGGCGCGGGAGGTGGACGGTGGCGATCCGGTCGAGGCCGGAGGCGTCGAGGACCAGGAGCCGGGAGGCGTCCTGCTTGAGGTCGGATACCACGGTGAGCAGGTAGCCGTCGTCCTCGCGGGTGGCGCGGGCGGCGGGGACGAAGACGGCCTCGCTGGGCAGGCGGGCGTCGCCGACCCGGTGGATGCGGCGGGCGCCGGTGGTGCGGCCGTACTTGACGACGCCGTAGCCGCCGTATCCGTGCTGGTCGGGGAAGGAGACGGCGTACTGGTAGCGGTGTTCGGAGCCGAGGAAGTCCTCGTTGAGGGTGGGGAATTCGACGGCGAGGTCGTCGATGATCTGCTCGTCGACGCTTCCTGCGGCCAGGTCTATGATCCAACGTCGAGTGTACGAGCGCGTGTTGGGCTCCGTCCCGTGTTCGGGGGCGCCGACCCGCCAGTTCCAGGACCGCTGGAAGCCCTCCCGCTCCACGGTCGGGCCCTCAAGCGCGACGCGGCCTTCGGTGTCCTCGCAGGCGTTGGCGACGTGCAGCATGTTGCCGGGTTCGATGTCGAACCAGCGGATCTTCCCGGCGCCCTGTGGGCCGCGGGGCATGACGCCGATGTGGGCCGGCTGGTCGTCGTTCCAGCCGTAGGGGATGCCGGAGCGCTCGGTCGGGTCGAAGGTGACGGTGCCCTCGACGAACACCACGCGGTGGCGGGTGATCGCGAAGTCGTGCTTGAGGGAGGCGGTGGCCCCCGGGACCTCGAGCTGCCACCCCCGACTGACCGATGGCCAGTGACATCCCAGGGCCTCTGGACGGGATTGACGCAACGTCAGAAGACCATCTCGTCGTCAGCCGTCGAGCGCAACGTGCTCACAGTCAAGGCCGAACGCCGTCCGAGCGCCGGGCGAGGACACCAAGGTCGTGACCGCAGAACGGCCCGAGGTCTACCCACCGCTGTTCGGCTGGGCATGGCCGGATCCGTCAGCGGCCTGTTTCCCCGGCCCGCCCTGTGCGGGAGGCTGTGGCGACCACGGACAGCGGCCCGGCCGGCAGAACGGAGCATGTGATGGCCGAGGTACGGGAAGACGACGCGGGGGAGCCCGCGCAGCGCACGATGACCCCGTTCGACGACATCTACGACCAGGCCGATCCCCGCGCCTTCTTCCGCGAACTTGGCGCGTTCGGCTACCGGACACCGCATCACGCCCAGCGCATTTTCCGCCGCCTGGCAGCACTCCGGCTGCGGGCCCCGGGGGAAGTGGTGCTGGACCTGTGCTGTTCGTACGGCATCAACGCAGCCCTGCTCAACCACGAGCTGACCCTGGCCGACTTGTACGCCCACTACACGTCGCCGCGGGTGGTGGCCATGACCGCGGAGGAACTGGCAGAGCACGACAGGTCCTTCTTCCACGCCCGCCGCAGACGGGACGCCGTCCCGGTGATCGGCCTCGACATCGCGCCCAACGCCATCGCCTACGCACGAGCGGTCGGCTTGCTCGACGATGGGTTCGCCGAGAATCTGGAGACCGCCCCGCCGACCCGAGACCTGCTGGACGCGGCCCGGAGCATCCGACTCATCACCGTCACGGGTGGTGCAAGCTTCCTGTCCCGGGCCACATTCCAGCCACTCCTGGACAGCGCCCGCACACTGCCGTGGGTCGCTGCCTTCGTCCTGCGTACCGGCTCCTACGCGCCCATCGCCGAGCACCTGGCCAGTCATGGCCTGACCACCGAGACGTACGCCGGGCGCACCTTCGTCCAACGCCGCTTCACCGGCGCTGCCGAGCAGCAGTACGCCATCGACGCGGTGACCGCCCATGGGCAGGACCCGGACGGCAAGGAATCGGCGGGCCATTTCCACACCGCACTGCATCTCGCGCGTCCCGCGGCCGATGTCAGCATGCCTTCACTCGGCGAACTGGTCGCCTGGTGAATGATTTTGCGGGGCGTGAGGCCCGGTCCCTTGGATCGTGTCCATGCGTGGTGAGGCGGATGAGCTGTTGACGGTACGGGGAACTCCGATACGGCTCCCGCCTACGCCCACGCGGTCGAGACCCTCTACACAGCCGCCTACACCCTCAAGTTCGCCAGCAAGCGCACAGCGGGCGGTGATTTCGTCGTCGCTCCGCTGGAAGGCTGTGGTGGGCGGACCGGCCCGAAGCCTTCACCAGCGGAGCCAAGCTGCGTCACGAGATTTGCCTCAGCGACCCCCGCAAGACCGTCCCTCGGAAGCTGAAGACCATCCTGCGCCAGCCGGTCGAAGACCTCGACAGGTAGCTGCATGGCCGCTGCCGCACTCGCACCCGTCCGCACGACGGCTTGCTGAATCACCCCCCAGCACGCTCATCGAACACTCTCTCCCGCCTGTCCAGATGCCCATCGCATGCCGCGCTCGTCGAGTTCGGCCCGCCAATCCGCACTGAGCTTCCCGGCCCCGTTTGGGGTCGTTGTCGAGCCATGTGCCGAGCTTGCCCCCCACAGGACCTCCAGTACCTGCCTGACGGCCCGCCGTACCCTCCAGATGCTCGACATGCTTACGAGCCACCGTCAGATGCCCTTCAAGGGCATGGAACTGCCGGGCCGCTGCCAGGTTGAGCGCCCACATATCGTCTTGTGTCCTTCGTGCCGGGTGTTGGTCGTCCCCGGCCGGTCCGGTACCGAGTAACCGGGTCCCGTGCGGTTGTGGCTCCGATCGGCTCGCTGCTACGTGCCGCCAACTCCTTTTCCGATCCCGCCACTTGAAGAAAGTTCTGCCGATGTCGATCTGTTTCCGCAGCTCACCGGAGCGCAGATTGGCCTAGACCACTAACGAACCGGAAAACTGTTTGCCGCGCGCACACCCCTGTGGCTCACTATGTCGTGTTCGCGTCAACCGGGCGCGCGTAGATCCCTCAGCGGGAGGCGCGCGGCCGAACCCTCCTGACCGGACGCACGCCGACCCTTCTGTTTGCCGCGCCGCTCTCACACCGGCGCGCCGAGATCCACCGCACCGAAGGACCACTCGGCACCACTGCATCTCACCCCCCACCAAGCAGGAGGAAGCCTTGTTCCCCCGGAGCCTTTCCCTCAAATCCGCACAGCAAAGACTCACTGCGGCCGGTGTTATCGGCATGAGCGTCATACTGACCCTCAGCCTGATGTCGGGCACCGCCTCCTCGGCGCCGCTGCCGTCGGACGGCGCTGTACCGCCGGGCAAGGGCTACATGGGCGTGGGCTACGTCCAGGACAGCAAGGACTTCAAGCCGGACACCCGGCAGCTGCACCTTGAAGCGGCGCCGGATGGGAACCTCCTGGCGAACCCCGTGGGTGTGGACGTCTCCAGCTGGCAGGGCAGCATCAACTGGGGCGCGGTCCGCAGCGCGGGCATCGAGTTCGCCTGGATGAAGGCGACCGAGGGCACCTCGTACAAGGACCCCACGTTCAGCGCCAACTACCTGGGCGCCTACAACGCCGGCGTGATCCGGGGCGCGTACCACTTCGCGCGGCCCGACGTGTCCGGGGGCGCGGAGCAGGCAAACTTCTTCGCCAGCAACGGTGGCGCCTGGTCCCGCGACAACCTGACGCTCCCCGGCGTGATGGACATCGAGGGCAGTTGCTACGGCAAGACCCCCGCGGCGATGCAGTCCTGGATCCTCGACTTCTACAACACGTACAAGGCCCGCACCGGCCGCGACGTCGTGATCTACACCAGCCCGAGCTGGTGGAACTCCTGCACCGGCGGCTGGACCGGCATGTCCGCCAGGAGCCCGCTGTGGGTGGCCCACTGGACCTCCGCAGGCAGCCCCAGCATCCCGCAGGGCTTCCCGTTCTGGACCGTCTGGCAGTACACGTCCACTGGCTCGGTGAGCGGCATCTCCGGGAACGTCGACCGCGACCGCTTCAGCGGCGACCGCTCTCGCCTGCTGGCCCTGGCCAACAACACCCCGTGACCGTACACGGTGACTACCTCCGGGGGGTGTGACCCCGGCGTGATCGGTACCGCGGTCGGAGCAGGCCAACTGACCTGCTCCGACCCGGAGTTCCGGCCGACAGTCCGGCCGGGCACAATGACAGTTCGCGAAGGAGCAAGTCATGAACCCGACCCCACGTCCACTCAGCAGGCGCGGCGCTCTGCTCGCCGGAACGGCTGCCCTGACCGGAGGGCTGGGGCTTGCGGGCAGTGCGGACGCGGCCGCGCGAATTCCCGAGAGGTCGCGGTCCCGCTTGCCTGCTCCGACCCCGGCGCAGCGCGCCGGGCAGTGCGTCATCCACTCCTACCCGGGACTCACGCCTCCGGCCCGGCTGATGGACGCGATCAGGGAGGGCCGTACGGCCGGGGTGATCTTCTTCGCGGAGAACATCAAGAGCTTGAGCCAGATCGAGGGCGTCATCCAGGCGATGAACGAGGCGAACGCCTCCGCCCCCGTGAAGACCACGCTGCTCCTGATGACCGACCAGGAGGGTGGCATGGTGCGCCGCCTGCCCGGCGAGCCCGTAATGTCCGCGAAGGACGTCGGCGCCTCCACGGACCCGGAGACACAGGCGGAGTTCACCGGCAGCGGTGCGGGCATGAACCTCGCGGGCGTCGGCATGAACGTCAACCTGGCGCCGGTACTCGACGTGTACCGCACGGCCGGCGACTTCACCGACCAGTACGAGCGGTCGTACAGCAAGGACCAGGAGGCGGTCGGCACCTGCGGCTCGGCCTTCATCACTGCGCAACAGAACGCCGGGGTGGCGGCCACCGCCAAGCACTTCCCCGGCCTCGGCCCCGCCTCCGCGAACCAGAACACCGACCTGGGCCCCGTCACCCTCACCACGTCCGCGTCCACGTTGCGCAGCGTCGACGAGGTGCCGTACCGGGCGGCGATCTCGGCCGGGACCAAGCTGGTCATGCTGTCCTGGGCCGTCTACCGGGCGTTGGACGCCGACCGGCCCGCCGGCCTGTCCCCGACCGTGGTCGGCGAGCTGCGGAACCGGCTCGGTTTCTCGGGCGTGACGGTCACCGACGCCTTGGAGGCCGGGGCTCTTCGGGCCTATGGCAGCACGGCGGAACGCGCCGTACTGGCCGCCGCGGCCGGCATGGACCTGATTCTGTGCTCGGCCCGCGACGCCGCCCAGGGGGAGGAAGCAGTGACCGCACTGAGCGAGGCCCTGGCGGCCGGCACTCTCGACGGAACCGCCTTCGACGCGGGCGCCGCGCGCGTCAACGCTCTTCGCGCCGGCCTGTCCTGACTGCTGCCTGCCCGCTGCCGGTCGCCGCACCACGGCACGCACCGCACGCCAGGCCTTCAGCAGAGCGGCGGCGACCGCGCCGCCCTGACCGCCGGTCGCGCCCAGCACCGCCTACGGGTTCGTCGAGGTCTCCCCGGTCGTGGGACATGTGTCCATGCTGACCGGAGGAAACCGGCGCCACCGGGGCATCGCCCGCAGGTCCGGTCAGGCCTCCTGCCGGGGTCTTTGTCGGAGCCGGAGCAGCCGTCCGGCGTTCGGCACGGGCGGGCGCGGCGCGTCGCGCGGATCCTATGCCGTTGCCTCTTCCGGCTCGACGTTCACAAAGCCGAGCCGTCGGCTCATGACAAGGACGGTCTGAACATCCCCATCCCTGGCCGTATTTGACCGTTGAAGACTCTGATCGAACCGCCCCTTCGGCTAAAACTGGCCGTTTCATCAGCGGGCAACAACTCATACACGTATCGGCGTCACACTGATGAACCATGCCCCACTCAAGCACCACAGCCAACAACATCAGCCGCCGGTATCTGCTGGCCGCCTCGGGCGCACTCGCACTCACCGCCGCCTGCGGTTCCAACACCGGCCGTGCCGGCGGAGCGGGCGATCACCCCGCCCTCGACCAGTGGTACCACCAGTACGGCGAGGCCGGGACCGAACAGGCGGTGAAACGATATGCGGCCGCGTACCGCAAGGCGGAGATCACGATCGAGTGGCGGCCCGGCAATTATGACCAGCAGACGGCCGCAGCACTGTTGACCAAGAACGCACCGGACGTCTTCGAGGGCAGTCCGACCCTGGACCAGATCCGGGGTGGGCAGGTCGCCGATCTCACCGACCTCCTGGACGGGGCACACGATGACTTCAACCCCGCGGTCCTCACCCCCAAGACATACAAGGGCAAGGTCTACGGGATCCCCCAGGCCATCGACATGCAGATGCTCTATTACCGAAAGAGCCTGCTGGCCGAGGCCGGCGTCCGGCCACCGCAGACCCTTGACGAACTGGCCGACGCTGCAAGGGCCCTGACGACCAAGGATGTCAAAGGCCTCTTCCTCGGCAACGACGGGGGAGCCGGCGTGCTCGGTGCCACCCCGCTTCGCGCCGCAGGCCTGGAACTGGTGACCTCCGACGGAGCAGTCGGATTCGACGACCCGCAAGCCGCCAGGACCCTCGGCAAACTGCATCGATTCCACAAGGACGATTCCCTGCTGCTCGGAGCCCCCACTGACTGGTCCGACCCGTCCGCGTTCCTCCAGGGCCTGACCGCCATGCAGTGGACGGGACTGTGGGCCCTCCCACAGATCGAGAAGGCGCTGGGCGACGACTTCGGCGTCCTGCCCTTTCCCCGCGACGGGGCACAGGGCAGGCCTTCGGTACCGGTCGGCGCCTACGGGGCGGCCGTCAGCGCGCACAGCAGCCACATCGACGCGGCGAAGGCATATGTGAAGTGGCTGTGGGTGGAACGGACCGACTACCAGGAAGACTTCGCGCTATCCTACGGCTTCCACATTCCCGCCCGGATCTCGCTGGCGAAGAAGGCAGCCGGACTTGCCAAGGGCGCGGCGGCCGAGGCCGTCCGCTTCACGACTGAACACGGCTACGCGCAACCCCTGTTGTGGACCGACAGGAGCCAGACCGCCTACCAGGACGCCCTGAGCCGGATCATCACCGAAGGCGCCGACCCGGACGCCCAGATCAGGTCGGTCGTCACGACGGCGAACGCCGAGTTGAAGCGGGTGCGGTCATAGCCACGCAGACGCCTGAAGGCGCCAAACGGCCGCTGGGACGGCGACTGCTGGGTCCCCAGAACCGCTACCTGTGGTTCTGGGTCTTCGTCGGCCCCTTTGCCGCCGGGCTCGCCCTCTTCACGTACGTACCGCTGCTGTGGAGCGTGTGGCTCAGCTTCTTCGACGCCCACAACACGGTGACGCCGACCGACTTCGTGGGCCTGGACAACTACTCCGAGATCCTTGGCGATCCGTCCTTCATCTCCAGTCTCGTCACCTTCGTCGTCTTCTCGCTCTTCATCGTTCCGGCAACCTATGGGCTCTCGCTCGCCCTCGCTCTGATGATCGCCAGACTGCGCTTCGCCCAGGCGTTCTTCCGGTCGGTCTTCTTCCTGCCGACCGCCTGCTCGTACGTCGTCGCCGCAATGATCTGGAAGCTGTCGATCTTCAACGGGGTACGGTTCGGGCTGGCGAACACGGTGTGGGGATGGTTCGGCGGCTCGGACATCGCCTGGCTGTCGACCACCAGCCCGCCCTGGTACTGGCTGGTCATCGTGACCGTGCGCCTGTGGCTCCAGGCAGGCTTCTACATGGTGATCCTGCTGGCCGGACTCCAGCGAATCCCACGCACCCTCTACGAGGCGGCGGCCGTCGACGGCGCCCGCCCCGGCTGGCAGGTCTTCAGGCACATCACCTTCCCGCAACTGCGTGCGACCTCCGTCGCCGTCGTCCTGCTCCTGGTGATCAACGCCTTCCAGGCCTTCGACGAGTTCTACAACCTGCTGTCGACGGCACGTGGCTACCCGCCCTACGCCAGGCCGCCCCTGGTCTACCTGTACTACGTGGCGTTGGGGCAGGGACAGAACCTGGGCCTCGGCAGCGCGGGCGCGGTGATCCTCGCACTGATCATCGCGGTCGTGGCGGTGGTACAGGCACGCTGGTTCGGTCTCGGACGCCAGGAGGACTGACGTATGCGACAGCACTCGACGGATCAACCAACGGGGCTCTCCACGGCCCATGCCTTCCGACGGCTCGCGCGTGGACTGCGGCTCGTGCTGCTCATCGCGCTCGCCGTGCTCTTCCTCGTCCCGTTCTATCTACTGGTGCGCAACGGCCTGGCCACCGAAGCGGACATCACCGGGGCGGACTGGACGTTCTTCCCGCGCAGCCTCCAGTGGGGCAACCTGCGGGAACTGTTCAACGACAGCAGTGTCCCCATGCTGCACGCCCTGTGGAATTCGGCCGTGATCGCCGTCCTCACGACCGCCGGCACCCTGCTGCTCGCCTCGCTGGCCGGATACGGGCTGGCCCGCATCGAGTATCCCTATGCGAGCCAGGTCTTCTACGCGTTCCTGGTCACCCTGATGATCCCGTCCGCCGTCACTTTCGTCCCGAGCTTCGTCCTGGTTTCGTCGCTCGGCTGGATCTCCACCCTGCGCGGACTGATCGTCCCCACCCTTTTCAGCGCGTTCGCGGCCTTCCTCTTCCGGCAGTACTTCCTCGGCTTTCCCCGGGAACTGGAGGACGCGTCCAGGGTGGACGGGCTCGGCTACTGGCGTACGTACTGGCGGATCGTCGTCCCCAACACACGGCCGGTCTTCGCCGCTGTGGGGGCGATCGTCTTCATCGGCTCGTGGAACTCGTTCCTCTGGCCACTGGTGATCGGCCAGCAGCGCGACGCCTGGACCGTGCAGGTTGCGCTCGCAACCTTCACCACGGCTCAGACGGTCAACCTGCACGAGCTGTTCATCGCAGCCGCCGTTTCGATCCTGCCCCTGCTGGTGGTCTTCCTGGTACTCCAGCGCCACATCGTCGCGGGCGCGGAGCGCTCCGGCATCGATGAATGATCAAGAGCCCGGGGCGCCGACGCGGACCACCGTCCGCACCGGGGTCAGCGGTCGGCGATGTCCTCGCGGAGGCCGTCGGAGAATTCCCACCACGACAGCGGTAGCCAGTCGCCGTTGATGAAGGCATCGACAGTTGCGCCTCGACCGCGGACAGTCACCGTCGTTCCTGGCGGGTACGTGGTGCCGGACAGGCCGGGCACTGGGACGAGCAGGGTCCCGAGGCGTTGTGCAGCCACTTTGTGCCCTCCCTTTCCGGGCGAAAAAACGTGCATCGCCGAGCGGAGGTGGCAGTCATGAAGGCCGTCGTATACAAGGAACCGTTCACCGTGGCGGTCGAAGACGTCGAAAAGCCCAGAATCCAGCACCCGAACGACGTGATCGTAAAGATCACCTCCACCGCGATATGCGGCTCGGACCTGCATATGTATGAGGGCCGTACCGCAGCCGAACCCGGCATCGTCTTCGGCCACGAGAACATGGGGATCATCGAGGAAACCGGTCAGGGCATCACCTCGCTCAAAGCGGGCGACCGCGTGGTCATGCCCTTCAACGTCGCCTGCGGGTTCTGCACCAATTGCGTCGAGGGATTCACCGGATTCTGTCAGACCGTCAATCCTGGCTTTGCGGGAGGTGCTTACGGATATGTCGCCATGGGGCCCTGGCCAGGCGGCCAGGCGGAATACCTGCGCGTTCCGTACGCCGACTTCAACTGTCTGAAGCTGCCGCCGGGAAACGAGCACGAGACCGACTTCATGCTGCTTGCCGACATCTTCCCCACCGGCTACCACGGCTGTGAACTCGCCGGGGTCCGCCCAGGTGAGAGCGTCGCCGTGTACGGCGGCGGGCCGGTCGGGCTCATGGCCGCCTACTCAGCCCTGTTGCGCGGCGCGAAGAAGGTCTTCGTCGTGGACCGAGTTCCCGAGCGGCTGGAAAAGGCCCGGGAGATCGGTGCGATTCCGGTCAACTTTGCCGAGGGCGATCCCGTGGAGCAGATCAAGGAGCAGACCGAAGGCATCGGCACGGACAAGGGCGTGGACGCCGTCGGCTACCAGGCGGCGGCGCGCGGCACCGACCGCGAGGAACCGGCGACAGTCCTGAACTCGCTCGTCGGCACGGTCCGGGCCACCGGAGCGCTCGGCGTGCCCGGCCTCTACGTTCCGTCCGACCCCGGAGGCCCCGACGAGCAGGCCAAGCACGGCATGCTCCTCGTCTCGATCGGCAAGCTCTTTGAGAAGGGCCTACGCATGGGTACGGGGCAGTGCAACGTGAAGCGCTACAACCGGTACCTGCGCGACATGATCATCGAGGGCCGGGCGCAGCCGAACTTCGTCGTTTCGCATGAACTGCCCCTGGACCAGGCGCCCTCGGCGTACGACAAGTTCGACAAGCGGATCGAGGGCTACACGAAGGTCGTGCTGCACCCGTAGCGGGAGACCCGACGGCGTGCCGTACGAGCCGGGCTCTCCCGTTCGGCTGAGAGCGGGCACGTCTCGCCGCCGATGACGTCTGGCTTCGTTCACTTCTATCAGCAGTGTTTGTCCCAGTATTTTGGGCAGCAGATGGAGGTCGACGAGCTCGGGAATGTTCACGAGAAATGAAATGACGTCAGTGCATGGTCGGCCCGCCGCCCTCACGGGCGGTGGGCCGTCGAAGTGGGCTGGGTTGAGGCCATCCGGCTTTGGCGGGGTCGAGATGGCGGGTGTCGCCGAGACTGACGACTTGGATGTGGAAGAAGTCGTCTTCGTGCAGTGTGGTGACGCTGCCGGAGGGTGCCCGGAAACCGGCATAGCCGGCCGACTCGATCGGCATCCTGATCCAGGACGCCACGATGCACGTCAGGGAGCCGCCGTGCGGCACGATGATCTGGTGCTCGCAAGGGCCCTGCAGGATCTCGTCCATGGCCGCGTAGATGCGCCGCGCCCACGCCGCCTTGGTCTCCGCACCCTCCACACCCTCGTCGTGTTCCACCCGCTCCCCGACAGCCCGCGGTGAGACGAAACGCCGGTCCAGCCACTCCTGCGGTGTCGGTGAGGACACGGCGGACCGGGACGATGTCGTCGGCTGCGAAGAACGCGACAGCACGATGCCAGAAGGCGGTTGCCGTGACGGCGCGTTCGTCCTCCAGGGCCTCTGCGCAGACGAACCCGGGAGTGGTCGTCGATCGCGCTGTGCAGGTAGGTGTAGCCGACCTTCCCCGTGCCGGGGCCAAGTCGTTTGGAGGCACGGGCGGCGGCGCTGCCAACGCCGTGCATCCTCCGCTCACCGCCGGTGGGGATGCGTCCCAGCTTCTTGATGTCGACGTGGACCAGGTCGCCGACGAGGTCGTGTTCGTAGCGGATGACTCCGCGCAGCTGCTCGCCGGTGGGCGGATCGAGGTCGCGCAGCCGGCTGATTCCGCGCCTCACCAGGATGCGGTGCACGGTGGCAGGCGCCACCGTGCACCGCGGAGCTGCTGGAGCTCGGCAACGAGGCGGGCGGGCCCGTACTTGGTCTGCCGCCGCACCGTCTTCACCAGATCCGCGATGGCCTCCGAGGCCCGGTCCGGGCTTCGTGGTAGGGCGGGGAGAGTGGTCGAGCAGCCCGTTCTCACCGTGCGCCCGCCAGCGGGCGTACCACTTGGCCAGACAGCGGCGGGAGAACCCTGCTTCCGCTGCGACGTGCGCGATCGGACGTCCCGAGCCCACGCGCTCACATGGTCGACGACGCCCTTCCGGCGTCAGCGGGGCGTTGGGATGCCCCGCCATATCAGCCCATCGAGGTACCAGCTCTGAATGCCCATCAGCTGCAGCATGCGTGCAGGCACTGACATTGCGCCGTACGCGCAAGTCACCCGTTGGCGCGCCTTACGTTCCCTGCGCCCGATGCGCGGATGCCGGGGCGGGGCACAGGCCGGTGGGCGTCTCCTCGTTCGTGCTGGGCTCGCACAACACGAACCGGCGATAGTCGTTCTCCCACCGCTCGTGGGCGATCCTGTCCTCCAGCAGCTTGCGGCCAGCGGCGCCCAGCACGAGCAGTAGGCCCTGCTGCGGGTCGTGAGCTTCACGACGCACCAGCGGGTAGACCACCCGATTCAGCAGACCAGACAGACTCAGCGACTGGATGGCGTAATCATCGAGTGCCACCCGTCAGCACATGCGCGCGGGTCACCTGTCGTCGCAGTCGTTTCCGACTCGCCCGAGCAGCGGGCACTCCGGAGCGACACGGTCTGCCGTGTCCACTGGCGTTCGGCCTGGTCGATCTCTGCAGGCGCGACATTGGCGAGTGCGGCGTTTGCGCGGTGAGGCTCGCTGCTGACGGGAATACAGAATCTCTCGCTGAGTTCACCGTCGGCCCTCCGCCTGAGACGACCGATGAGGGCCGGTGCGTACGTGCGCACGCATACCGTGCGGGCCGAACAGGATGAGAAGCTCAACCACGCCGCCGTCGGCGCTGCCCAGCCAGTGGGGCAAGGACGTGTCGAACTCGGCTGCCTCACCGGCCGGCAGCGTCAGGTCGCGGTCGCCGATCACGAGACGCAGGCGTCCGTTGAGCACGTAGAGCCATTCGAAGCCTTCGTGGGTCTGCGAGGTCGGTTCGAGTGGTTCCGGCTGGGCGGGGATGATCATCTTGAACGCGTGCACACCGCCCGGTCGCCGCGACAGGGGCACGAAGGTCATTCCGAACCGCCTGATCGGCTTGAGGTGGATCCGGGGGTCGCCGGTGCGCGGGGCACCGACGAGGTCGTCCAGCGGAACGTCGTAGATACGGGCCAGCGGCAGCAGCAGTTCCAGGCTCGGCCGGCGCTGCCCGCTCTCCAGCCGGGACAGGCTGCTCTCCGATACGCCGGTCGTCGCCGCGAGGCCGGCGAGGGTGATGCCGTGGTCACGACGCAGCGCACGAAGCCGCGGCCCCACCGCGTCAAGCACGTCGTCGTTCGTCTTGCGATCCACGCGGCCATCTTGCCATTTCCGCAAGATTTCGTGCCAGGTCGTGGTGCGCCTGGCAAGACTGAGCGCCCACCGACACAAGGAGTCTTGATGAGCACCACCGAAGCGGTCGCCTTCTGGGACGGCGTCTACGCGGCCCGACCGGCAGTCAGCAACCCGCAGCCGAATACTCGCCTTACCGAGACGGTGACGGGCTTGCGGCCCGGTGACGCGTTGGACCTCGGATGCGGCGACGGCGGCGACGCGCTGTGGCTCGCCGGCCAGGGGTGGCAGGTCACCGCCGCCGACATCTCGGCCGTGGCGGTCGAGCGGCTCGCCGTCCTCGCCCGCTCACACAGCCTGGGTGACCGCGTCACCACCGTGCGGGCCGACTTGCACAAGTCTTTCCCGCCCAGCGGATTCGACCTGGTCTGCGCCCACTACCTGCACACCCCCTTTGACCTGGACCGGGCAACCGTACTGCGCTCGGCCGCGCACGCACTGCGCCCGGGCGGGCGGCTGCTGGTCGTCGACCACGGCTCGGCCGCGCCGTGGTCATGGAACCAGGATCCCGACATCCGCTACCCGAGCCCGCGGGAAGTCGCCGCGGGTATCGACCTGGCTCCGGAGACATGGACGGTCGAGCGGGCCGACGCACCCCGCCGGATCGCAACCGGACCAGACGGGCGCACCGCCGAGGTCACCGACCACGTCCTCCTCATCCGCCGCACCGCCTGACACGGCGGTCGGCGCCCGCACTCGACAAAGGAAGGGAGCCCACGATGCCCAGCACCACACGCCGTAACCGCCGCCGCGACACGCCGCCGCCCCGGACGGGAAGCAACGAGATCGAGGTCTTGCGCGGATTCCTCGACTACCTCCGGACCTCGATCGCCGCGAAGGTCGATGGCGCCCCCGAGCCGCAGGTGCGAACAGCCGCAGCGCCGTCGGGCACGAACCTGCTCGGCCTGCTCAACCACCTGACTTTCGTCGAGCGCTCGATGTTCCTCGGGGACGACGTCACCGACTGGCAGGCGACGTTCCAAGCCGCACCGGCGGACAGCGTGGCCGATGTCGTCGCCCGCTACCGAGACGCGGTCAAGCGCACGAACGACGTTCTCGACGGGTGCACCGATCTCGGAGCACAGGTCCCCCGACCGCGGCCGGACCGCCCCTCTCCCAGCATCCGCTGGGCACTCACCCACATGATCGAGGAGACCGGCCGACACGCGGGCCACGCGGACATCCTCCGCGAACTCATCGACGGCACGACCGGCCGCTGATCCAGCTTCTCCAGGGCGGGAACACGTGATCACAGCACCACGGCCGTTGCCGCGCCGCTTCCTCCGATCCGCGCACACGGTGGCTCCGCGCATGACCAACACCGTTCGGGCGGTGGACGTGCCGAACGCCGGGCACTGGCTCGTCGAGGAGAACGCTCCGTTCGTCACCGCCGAGCTATCGCGCTTCCTCGACAGATGACCACGCCACCAAGGCCGCGCGGGATGCCGCTCGGCACGGGCTGCAGTATCGGGCGTCGCCATTCCAGTACGCCGACTGGCTCTCGCCCTAGCAGATCAACGTGTGCCCGGCTGGCCGCTACCGCGTCGACCGCGCCTTCTCGGCCGGGGACGCTGCCCGCATCCACTCACAGGAGCCCTCTACCATGCACACATACGATGTCACAGTGAGCACCAGCGCCTCGCCGGAAATCGTCTGGAAGCTGCTGGTCAACGCCGCAAGCTGGCCGCTGTGGTCCAAGGTGGACAGTCTGGACACGACACGGTCGGTCGGCCTCGACCCCGGTGGGAGCCGACCCTTTCGCACGATCGAAGGACACCGTGCCGCCGGAGAACTCCGCATCGTTGAAGCCGCCGGAGAACGAAGAAGGGCATCAAGTCGGCCGGGATCCAGAGGCCGTACTCCGGAACGGCCGGGCGCGCGGAGAACTGCCAGACTGATGGTGGCGCGTCGAACGCCGAAACTGCCTCTGCGGAGATCCGCAGGCTGACACAGCGGCGGGTCCGGGCAGGCGGTCAGGCCGTTTGTGCGCTGCGGGCGTACGGCGCGAACAGCAGCGACCAGTTGCCGACCGTGGTCCGGGCCAGTGCCGTCCCCAGCTCCCCGTCCTCGTCATCGGGGGCCACTTCGTCGGGCCGGAGGCCGGTATGCGTGGCCGGCTCCTGGGATCCGGTCCCGGTGTGGACGGGTTCGCCGTCAGCAGGGTCCTTCGTTGCCGCGTCGAGGAGGTAGAGCAGGTGCCCGTGTGCGGGGCCGGCGTCCCCTGCTTCCAGTGATTGCGTGGTGAAGGTGCGCTGCTCTTCATACCGCACCAGATCTGAGTTCTCCACGGCGGCCTGGACGAGCTGGGCCCAGTAGGACTCGTCGTGGGCACCTGTGCGCTGGCACATGTGCCGTGCGGCGTACCCGCCATGGCCCCTGCGTCGTCGATCAGGGGGGAGAGCACCTGGTCGGAGGTGAAATCGAAGCCGAACCACAGGCGGCGGCCGTCGAGGGCCAGCGACTCGATACCGCCGACGACGCCGATGCGCCCGATCAGCCCGGGTACCGGATCCGTCACGCTTGCTCCTGGTGTGGTGTCCGAGATTGCGTTGTCTGCCATGGTGGGTCCCTCTTCCGCGGTCGCGTTCACGCTACTGCCGGAGTGTCTATCGCAGAGCACTGACATCGAGTACGCGGTCCGTCAGCCGGAGTTCCGCAGTCTGCCACGGGTCCGATTCAGTGCGGTGGGGGAGAAGACCGGGGCGGCCCCGCACCGGGCGCCGGCGCTCGCGTCGCACGCCCGGCAGCGTGAGTGCCGAGGCGAGCTGGGGGAGCCGTCCATGTCGGTGCGGGAGCTCGCAGGGCTGGCAGCGCGCACCCGGCAGGGGCGACCGCCGAATGCAAGGACGGGACCCACAACTACGCGGCGAAGTTCCTCGGCCTGCAGCCACCATGGCGGCGTCCGCTACTGGTACAAGTAGGCCACGTCTACCAGCGGGGCGGTCTTGCCGGGACAGTTGGAGGGCCAGGCGGCGGACTCAGACGTGGCCGCTCGCCCGCCGCCGGTGGATCGCACGGACTCTCCCGCCTGGCGCCACCAGCCTGCACGAACCGAACGGGCCCCGTTTACAACGGAGGCTCCCCAGAGGCATCCCCCGCCGACAGCCGCCGGGACGGGGCATCACGAGCAGAACGAGTGTGGGGGTGTTCGGTGCCGAGTAGTTGCTGGCTGTCGGCGAGGACGCGCTCTTCAATTCGATGGCGTCGTTGGTGCGCCCGGCCGGCCAGTAGGAGGCGGCGAGGTTGGCGCGGGTGGTCAGGGTGTCGGGGTGTTCGTTGCCGATTAGACACGTGCCTCCCGCACCCTGTGGTCCCCGGCGGGGAGGCGAGACCACGGGCAAGACCCCCCACCACGCAATTCGGTGGGGGTCTTCTGCTGAACGCGGTAAACCGCCCGCATCCAGTCGTCCCCATAGTGGATTTCGCCGCCCGCGTGGGTGCGGTCAGTCGGTCACGGCGACGGTTTCGGTCGCGCCCGACTCGGTACCGTCCGCGTAGAGGACCGTGACGCGGTAGTACACCGTGGTGGCGGTCGGCTGGGTGTGGTCGTACCAGGAGCCGGTGCTGGAGTTGTCCTCGGGCTCGGTGCCGATCAGGTCGAACGTCTTGGTCTGCGGGTTCCAGCGGTAGATGTTGAAGCCGGAGACCGCACTGCCGTTTTCGTTCGTGGCGCTGGAGAGGGCCCACGCGAGCCCGCCGTGCGGATTGGTGCTGAGATTCGCGAGTGGTGCGCCGGTCGCGGGCGGGGCGGTCGGGCGGAGGTCCAGCTCGGTGACGTCGGTGACGGTCGCGCCGGTGTCCGGGGTGAGCTGGTTGCCGTACTGGTCGACGGCGACGACGCCGTAACGCACCTGCTGACCGTCGGCCGGTACCGCGTCGTGGAATGTCGTCTCCGTGATCTCCCGCGGCCGCAGGGTCCAGGGGTCCTGCACCGGGGCGTACGTCCACTTCCCGTCGACGAAGGTGCCGCGCAGCACGCGGTAGTGGTCGAGACCAGGCTCGTTGCTCGCGTTCCAGGAGAGGGTGACGCCGTTCTCCTTCGGGGCCGCGGTCACGCCGGTGACCGCGGCGGGGGCGGTCGTGTTGCCGGCGACCGTGACGGCGACCTCCTCGGACGGGGCGCCCCCGTTTCCTGCGTGGTCCAGGGCGACCACCCCGTAGTAGTACGTGACGCCGGGCGGCGGGGCGGCATCGGTGAAGCGGGTGCCCTTCACTCCCTTGCCGACCTCCTCGCGCTGGGCCCCGGCGACGGTGCGCGGCTGGCGCGATCGGAAGACCGAGTAGCCCGCGAAGTCGTCGCTGGTCCGCTCGGAGGCGTCCCAGGTCAGCGTGACGCCCGCCTCGCTCTCCGCGCCTCGCGCGTTGAGGGCGGTGTCCACCGGGCCCGTCAGATCACGGGTGTAGTACATCGCCGCGCCCGAGGCCGCCGACTCGTGACCGTGCGTGTCGACGGCGGTGACGACGTAGTAGTAGATGTCGCCGGTCTGCGGCAGGGGCCCGCTGTAACCACCGCCCGAGAGCTTGTCGCCGTTCAGCAGGTTCTCGGGGGTGAGGGCGACCGGGGTGGACGTCGAGCGGTACACGCGGTAGCCGGCGAGGTCGGACTCCGTGTTGCTGTTCCAGTAGAGAGTGATCTTGTCCGGATAGCCCATGGCCCAGTTGTCCTCGACGCCCTTCGGAGCGGCGGGGGCGGTTTGGTCGAGGGTGGTGATGCCGAGGTCGGCGGTGCCCGAGGAGGCGTTGCCGGCCTTGTCGTAGGCGCGGACCTCGTAGTAGTAGACGTTGCCGTCCTTCGGGACGGTCGTGTCGGTGTACGAGGTGGACTTCGTGGTCGCGATCGGCTTCGCGGGGTAGGAGGTGCCCTTCAGCCGCCGGTACACGTGGTACCCGGCGAGGTCCATCTCCATGTTCCTGGCCCAGCTGATCTTCGTGGACGTGGTCGCCGTGCTGTAGGTGACGGTGGTCCCGGTCGGGACGAGCGGCCTGACCTTGTCGACGGTCGCCGAAGTGCGTGGGGTGTAGGTGAACTTGACGTTGGCGGCGCCGGTCCAGTTGACGAAGTCGACGCGGAGACTGTGCCTGCCCGACGGGATGGTCACATTGACGGTCTTGGACACGGTGTTGGCGACGTTCTTCCACATGTCGACCTTGCGGATGCCGTCGAGGTACACGCGGATGCCGTCGCGGGAGGAGGCAGTGAACGTGAAGGGCCCGCCGGAGCCGAAGTCGCGGGTCATGGACCAGCGGACGCCGAAGTCGTTGGCGGGCATGCCCTTGTAGCCGGGTGCGCCGGTGCCCCAGTTCTGGTCGATCACGGAGTCGCAGTCCGTGCCCTTGGGGGTCCCGGAGAAGGTGGTGTTTGCGTAGAACGTCCGCTTGAAGACGGGCGATGCACAGGTCACGGCGGCGGAGGCAGGGGTGGCCGCGGTGAGCAGGCCGCCCGCGGTGGCGAGCACGACGGCGCCGGCAGTGGTGGCCGTCGTGCCTCTGGGTCGGTTCATGCGTTCCTTCAGTCTTGATCGTCCATGGCGGGATGTGACCGCCGAGATCAAGACTCGCGAGGAACGCGCTTGGTTGTAGGTCCGGGAAATCCGACTCCGGCCCACTGCCCCGGCGCTTCACGACGAACGGGTCCTCGTCCTCGGAGCGGGTGATCCACGAAACCTGGCCGGGTACGAGGACGGGGCGGACACCCCGGATTCACCGGGACCGGCCTGTGCCTCGCCGGGGGACTCCTCGGGCAGGGGACGCCGGACCGGCCGCGTGCCGCGCTGGGTGAGCGCAGATCCTGACCCCGGACGCACGGAAGCGCCCCCTCCTGCCCGAAGGGGGACCGCCGATACGTTGGCCGTCCCGCGAGCATCCGGGATGCCGGTCGACGTGGGTATGGCCGGAGGGTGTGGAGTACGTACGCCGAGGGCGGGCAGAGCACCGACACGACGGCGGTGCGGAGCGCGGCTCGACCCGATATCGGTTGGGCTACAGCTGTCCGCCCGGTGCGGGCGGGGGGTTCAGGGCCCGGTTGAGTGTTGCCTCGCCACCCCGGGACCGAACACCCATTACGCCCAGCTCAAGCCGCTCCTGACGGAGTACGCCGACCAGCTCGCCAGCACCATCGACCAGCGGCAACCATAAACGCCTGATGCCGCCTCCAGCAGCACCCTCCACCGGGCAGCGTTCGTCGGGAGGCCGGGCGCTGGCGGCCTGACGCAGCGCGACTGGTGACCGCGGAGGGTCACGCTGGAAATAGTGCCTGGGGCTCTATGCGGCAAGGCGCCAAGAAGGCTCCCGAGTAGCCCTCTGGCGCATTTTCAAGTAGTCAAGGCAGGGGGGATTGGCTTAGGTGGAGTAGGGGTCGCACGACGGCGTATGGAGGTGTTCTCGCCCCATCGGTAAGGGGTGTCTCCGGTATCTTGGGCAGCGTCCCGGTAGTCGATGGTCCCGAGGCCCGTGAGCCCCGGGGCCCTGTTTGGGCTGCCGTGCCCTGTCTCCGCCAGCTGTCCGGCCGCTCCCGCACCGTGGTGCGGGAGCGCGGTCTGCCATGCCCGAAAGAGAGCATCTGTGACCACTTACGACACTCACGCCGCCACCGATACCCCCGGGTCCCAGCAGCCCGGCCATCTAGGGGCGGCGTCGTACGACGCCAACGCGATCACTGTTCTGGACGGTCTGGACGCCGTGCGCAAGCGGCCCGGGATGTACATCGGCTCCACGGGCGAGCGGGGGCTCCATCACCTGGTGCAGGAGCTCGTGGACAACTCCGTGGACGAGGCACTCGCGGGGGTGGCCGACCGGATCGACGTGACGATCCTGGCCGACGGTGGCGTGCGGGTGGTCGACAACGGCCGCGGCATCCCGGTGGGGATGCACCCGGTGGAGAAGCGGCCGGCCGTCGAGGTGGTGCTGACCGTGCTGCACGCGGGCGGGAAGTTCGGGGGCGGCGGGTATGCGGTCTCCGGCGGTCTGCACGGTGTGGGTCTGTCGGTGGTCAACGCGCTGTCGACACGGCTGTCGGCGGAGATCTGGACCGACGGCTACCGGTGGACGCAGGACTACAGGGACGGTGATCCCGCCGCCCCGCTGGCCCGGCACGAGGCCACCTCCCGGACGGGCACCTCGCTGACGTTCTGGGCAGACGGCGGCATCTTCGAGACCACCGAGTACTCCTTCGAGACGCTGGCCAGGCGTTTCCAGGAGATGGCCTTCCTCAATCGCGGGCTCACTCTGACCCTGACCGACGAACGGCCCTCCGCGCGCGCGTCGGCCGCGGCCGACGAAGCCGACTCGGACCCGGCAGCGAAGACGGTCTCCTACCGCTACGACGGCGGCATCAGCGACTTCGTCGCCTACCTCAATGCCCGCAAGGGTGAGCCGGTCCATCCCTCGGTCATCACCATCGCCGTGGAGGACACGGAACGGCTGTTGTCGGTCGAGGTAGCCCTGCAGTGGAATGGCCAGTACGCCGACAGCGTCTACTCCTACGCCAACGCGATCCACACCCATGAGGGCGGTACACACAAGGAGGGCTTCCGCACGGCGCTGACCACCGTGGTCAACCGCTACGCGCGGGAGAAGAAGCTGCTGCGGGAAAAGGATGCCAATCTCTCCGGCGAGGACATCCGCGAGGGCCTGACCGCGATCATCTCGGTCAAGCTCGGCGAGCCGCAGTTCGAGGGCCAGACCAAGACCAAGCTCGGCAACACCGAGGCGCGCACTTTCGTGCAGAAGGTCGTCCACGAGCACCTGACCGACTGGTTCGACCGCAACCCGAACGAGGCCGCGGACATCGTGCGCAAGGCCATCCAGGCGGCCACGGCCCGGGTCGCAGCCCGCAAGGCGCGCGACCTGACCCGCCGCAAGGGCCTGCTGGAAACGGCGGCGCTGCCGGGCAAGCTGTCCGACTGCCAGTCGAACGACCCGGCGATGTCGGAGGTCTTCATCGTCGAGGGTGACTCCGCCGGCGGTTCGGCCAAATCCGGCCGCAACCCGCAGTACCAGGCGATCCTCCCGATCCGCGGCAAGATCCTCAACGTGGAGAAGGCCCGGATCGACAAAATCCTGCACAACCAGGAGATCCAGTCGATCATCTCCGCGTTCGGCACGGGCGTGCACGAGGACTTCGACATCGCCAAACTCCGCTACCACAAGATCATCCTGATGGCGGACGCCGACGTCGACGGCCAGCACATCAACACCCTGCTGCTGACCTTCCTGTTCCGCTTCATGCGCCCACTGATCGAGGAGGGCCACGTCTACCTCTCCCGCCCCCCGCTGTACAAGATCAAGTGGAGCCGGGACCACGTCGAATACGCCTACTCCGACCGTGAACGCAACATGCTCCTGGAGCGGGGCAGGCAGGACGGCCGCCGGATCAAGGACGACTCCATCCAGCGCTTCAAGGGTCTGGGCGAGATGAACGCCGAGGAACTGCGCGTCACCACCATGGACCCCGACCACCGGGTCCTGGGCCAGGTCACCCTCGATGACGCAGCCGTCGCCGACGACCTGTTCTCCGTCCTGATGGGTGAGGACGTCGAAGCCCGCCGCCACTTCATCCAGCGCAACGCCAAGGACGTCCGCTTCCTCGACATCTGACCCTGGGCACTGCTCCCGCCCCGGCGGGAGGCCCGACCCGAAGCCCGACCGCTACCCTCTGTTGCCCAGGAGAGCACTGCGTGAGCACGTTCCCCGTCCCGGCCACCGGCAGCCGCCCCCAGGCCGGCTCCGACTACACCGCACGGCACCTGATGGTGCTCGAAGGACTGGAGGCCGTACGCAAACGCCCAGGCATGTACATCGGATCCAGCGACAGCCGCGGCCTGATGCATTGCCTGTGGGAGATCATCGACAACGCCGTCGACGAAGTCCTGGCCGGCGCCTGCGACCACATCGAGGTCATCCTCCACGATGACGGCTCCGTGGAAGTCACCGACAACGGCCGCGGTATCCCCGTGGACACCGAACCCCGCACCGGCCTGTCCGGCGTCGAGATCGCCTACACCAAACTCCACGCCGGCGGAAAATTCGGAGGCGGCTCGTACACCGCCTCCGGTGGCCTGCACGGCGTCGGCGCCTCCGTCGTCAACGCTCTTTCCGCCCGGCTGGACGTCCAGGTCGACCGCCACTGCCACACCCACGCCATCAGCTTCCGCCGCGGCACACCCGGCACCTACACCGGCACCGGACCCGACGCCCCCTTCACCCCCGCCCAGGGCCTGCGCCAGACCACCAAAATCCCCAAGAGCCGCACCGGCACGCGCGTGCGCTACTGGGCCGACCGACAGATCTTCCTCAAGGACGCCAAGGTCTCCCTGGAGAACCTGCACCAGCGCGCCCGCCAGACTGCCTTCCTGGTGCCCGGCCTGACCATCGTCGTCCGCGACGAGTACGGCCTCGGCGAGGGCGGCAGCAAGGGGGAGGAGTCCTTCCGCTTCGACGGCGGCATCAGCGAGTTCTGCGAGTACCTGGCGAGCGACAAACCCATCTGTGACACCCTCCGCTTCACCGGACAGGGCACTTTCAAGGAGACCGTCCCGGTCCTCGACGACCACGGCCAGATGACCCCCACCGAGGTCACCCGGGAACTCGGCGTGGACGTGGCGATGCGCTGGGGCACCGGCTACGACACCACGGTGAAGTCCTTCGTCAACATCATCGCCACCCCCAAGGGCGGCACCCACGTCGCCAGCTTCGAACAGGCCGTCGCCAACACGATGAACGAGGTGCTGCGCGCCAAGAAGCTGCTGCGCGTCGCCGAGGACGACATCGTCAAGGACGACGCGCTGGAGGGCCTCACCGCGGTCGTCACGGTCCGTCTCGCCGAGCCGCAGTTCGAGGGCCAGACCAAGGAGGTCCTCGGCACCTCGGCGGCCCGCCGCATCGTCAACAACGTGGTCACCAAGGAACTCAAGTCGTTCCTGACCTCCACCAAGCGTGACGCCGCCGCCCAGGCCCGGGTGGTCATGGAGAGGGCCGTCGCCGCCGCCAGGACGCGCATCGCCGCCCGCCAGCACAAGGACGCCCAGCGCCGCAAGACGGCCCTGGAGTCCTCCGCTCTGCCCGCCAAGCTCGCCGACTGCCGCAGCGACGACGTCGAGCGCAGCGAGCTGTTCATCGTCGAGGGCGACTCCGCGCTCGGCACGGCCAAGCTCGCCCGGAACTCCGAGTTCCAGGCACTGCTGCCGATCCGCGGCAAGATCCTCAACGTCCAGAAGTCCTCCGTGACCGACATGCTGAAGAACGCCGAGTGCGGCGCGATCATCCAGGTCATAGGAGTCGGCTCCGGTCGGACTTTCGACATCGACGCGGCCCGCTACGGCAAGATCATCATGATGACCGACGCCGACATCGACGGCTCCCACATCCGCACCCTGCTCCTGACCCTGTTCCACCGCTACATGCGCCCCATGGTCGATGCCGGCCGGGTCTTCGCCGCGGTGCCGCCACTGCACCGCATCGAGCTGATCCAGCCGAAGAGGGGCCAGGACAAGTACGTCTACACGTACTCGGACCACGAGCTGCGCGACAAGCTGCTCGAGTTCCAGAGCAAGAACATCCGGTACAAGGACTCCATCCAGCGCTACAAGGGCCTCGGCGAGATGGACGCTGACCAGCTGGCCGAGACCACCATGGACCCGCGCTACCGCACCCTGCGCCGGATCAACCTCTCCGACCTCGATGCCGCGGAAGGCGTGTTCGACCTGCTTATGGGCAACGACGTGGCTCCCCGCAAGGAGTTCATCGCCAGCTCCGCTGCCACGCTCGACCGGTCCAGGATCGATATCTGAGAATCGCGCGACCCGCCCAGGCGGTTCCCCTCCGCACCGCCTGCTCCATTGCCCGGCCCAACGCCCGATTGGCCAACTACTGGACGACAAAATGGCCAACCAGGAATCGTCACAGCCGCCCGACCAGTAGGAATCGAAGCGTCACTGGCCATCTAGCGGCCGAGGTCACAACTGCGGATGATCGGCACCCCCACGGCGGTGACCGCCCGGCTCTCCGCCCTACCGTTCACGCCAGGTGTAGGGGGCGACGGCGGCGGTGTCGATGTCGGTGTCGGGCCAGCGGCGGCGCAGCAGGGCCGCCGTGGACCGGCACCAGGCCGCCAGGTGGGGGAGTACCCGGTGCGCCTCGGCGGTGCGGGCTCCGGATTCCAGCAGGGCCACCATCTGGGTGCGGGAGTCGTTGCCGGGGCTGCGTGCGTCCAGCGTCTTGAGCCGGCCGGTGCGCATTATCACCCAGACCATGGAAGCCGAAGCCAGGCCGAAGCCGAACCGCTGGTCGTCCTCGGCCTCGGGGACCGTCCGGGCAAGGGCTCGACGGAACGCCTCGACCTGGCCCGGCCCCGACACTCCCAACCAGTCCGGGCCGGGGACTGCGAAGCTGGTCGCGGCGGTGAGGGCATGGCGGAAGCCCGCCCCCTCGAAGTCGATCAGCCGGCCGCCGCCGCTCAGCCCGGTCAGGAAGTTGTGTGACTCGGGGTCGCCGTTGGTCAGGGCCAGGAATGGGCCGGGATCTGCCAGTTCGGCCACGGCCGCTTCCAGATCGCGCTCCGCGGCGGCGGGCAGCGGGACGCCGAAGGCGGCGGCCCGGGCGAGCCCGTTCCGCCAGAGGCCGGTGTAGGCGTGTTCCCAGTCGCCCAGCCGGTCGGCGCCGGTGCCCAGTGCCGTGCGGCGGGCATTGAACAACGCGGCGCGGCCGACGGATGCGGCGGCCAGCTCGCCCATCGAGGAGGCGAAGGCGGTCAGTTCGGCGTCCAGGGCCGGGGTGTGGCCGTCGCGGTGCAGCAGTTCGGCCAGTTCGCTGCGCGGGTACAGGTCCTCCAGCACGAGCAGGCGGGAGTCCGGTGAGGCGGCGTGCAGGCCTGGTGCGAGGTCGAGGCAGAGGTCGTCGGCGATGAAGGCGAGCGCGGCGTGCTCGCACCGCGTCAGCTCCTCAGCGGAGCGGAGGCCGTATCCCTCGGGGCGGAGGCATTTCACGATGACCGTTTCAGGGAGCCCGGTCGCCTCCGCCAGGTGGGCGCGCAGCACCCAGGGATGGTGCAGCGGCTCGATGCGCTCGATGGTGGTCCGGGCGCCGACGGAGGCCGTGAGCAGTGCCTCGATCTCGGCGGATGTGGGAAGGGCGACGTCCAGAGGTGCGGGCATCGGGGGATCCTCGCACGGCCGGGCCAGGATCATGCAGAATTCTGCGCCGAGCGGCGTTCCGCCAGCGCAATGCCGTTGTTAAACACCCCGGCAACTTTCGGCTTCGTCATCCTGCCGGCGAGGACATCGCGACCCTTATCAGGCGCAAGCACCACCCAATCCAGGGATAGCGCCACACCTGTTGCACTCGATACGGTGGATGGAGACAGCGCTGATCTGCGCAGACCTACCCCTGCCGAACCCGCTCAACAGTCCACCCCCAAGAGAACATGGAACTCAGGCTAGGCACGGCCCTGGACGGGGAAGCGGTGATCTGGCGGGACAGCCGGCTGGACTTCGCGGCGGCGCAGTCACGGGCTGTGTCGTCCGTGACCCGGGCCCGCGCCCGGTATCCGGCCTCCTACGTCTGCTGGGACGTCCTGCAGCACCCGGACCCGGCGGTCGGCGACTGCCGAAGCCGCCCGTACACCGAGCGCCGCGCCTTCCTCCTGGAGCTCCTCGCCGATGTCGAGCCGCGATCCAGGCCGCCCCGGCAACGGACGACTGGGATGTCGCCGTGCTCTGGTGCGACACCCTGCGCGACCAGGGCATCGAAGGAATCGTCTGGAAGCGGGGCAGCGCGAGCGATCCGTCAGGACGGCGCCGGTGGGTGAAGATACGGCACGCGGACACGGTCGATGCCCTGGCGCTGGGGTTCACCGGCCCTCGGCTCAGACCGCACCATCTGGTCCTGCCGGTGGGGGACGAGGGCGGGTCGGCCCGGGTGTCCGCCCGCCTGGGGCCTGTCCTCGCGGCTCGTGTCGGTGAGACCTTGACCGGCACGACGGTGGTGGTGGGGGAGCGGGCGGGCAGGGGCGAGTCGTATACGCGGGTGGAGACGGACCTGGTTGTGGAGGTGCTGGCCGGGTCCCGGCCAGCACGGCACCCTCACCCCTGACTGCTGGTCAGAGTGCGACTTCTACTTCACGACGGTGTCGGAGCAGCCGGTGGCGAGCTTCTCCGGCGCGGCCCGTTCCTTGTCGTCCGCTGCGGCATGGCGGGAGCTCCGGGGAGAATGGCGTAGGGCGGGGCGTTTCACAGTCTTGGCGACCGGGTATGGCGGGTCAGGTCGTCGGCTGCCCGCCGCCTGCCGTCAGGCGTGCCTGCTTCGCGCCGTCGTGTACGCGGGCGTCGAACTCGGCGGCGGCCGCGAGGGATCGCCGGGCGGACTCCGGTGTGATGTTCCGTGCTCCGGCGGCCGCGGCGGCGCCCCGCTCCGTCCCGAACGCCTGCTTCAGGTTGCCGGCCCGCAGCCATGCCAGGAGGCGGATCTCCTCCCGGGGCTGGTCCATCTGACCTCGGATCATGCTGTCGATTACCGCGGGGTCTGTGCTTCGGGCCTGGAGCGCGGTCAGCCGTACCGACTCCAGCTCGTCGAGTGCATCGAGGTCGTCCTCTTCCAGGCCGGGGTGTATCTCGTAGATCTCGGCCTGTTCCGGGGAGGCGACGCGGTCGAGCACGAGCGTGAGGGTCTCCGTGATCCAGTCAACGGCCTCTGCGGCAGGTTTGTGGTCCAGCGTCCACTCGTCCTTGCCGGGCTCGCTCCTGGCATGCCACACGGCCTGGTCGCTCTCGTCCAGCCAGACACTGTGGTGGTCGTCGCCGGCGTGGGCGGTGATCTCGTTCAGCAGGCGTGCGTGCGGCGCGCGATCGGCGACGATCGCGGCCAACGGCTCGTAGGCGTCGGCGGTTTCAACCTGCGATGGGTTGGCCCTGCGGAACGTGTGAAGTGGCCGCAGGGCCGACCCGGGAGCACCGTCCTGCCAGGGCACTCACGCCCGACCGTACGAGCAGCAGCGGTTCACCGCCCGGCGAGCTGCTGCATACATGCTCACATCGGCCTCGGGCACAGTTGCGATGAGCCCGCATCGCTTTCTCTGGAGTACCGCCTGGATAGAGGCCAGAAGGCCCCGAGAACACGGGGTACTTCCACGGAGAGGGGGGCTCATGGTTGAACAAGCCCGAGCAGCAGACGACGAAGGATTCGTTCGGACGCCGCGTCGCAGCGAACATCGCAGCGCGCGCACTGTGGGAGGGTCTCAAGACCCTAATCGACGTCATCACGTCGTCCCTCTGATGCAACGAAGCCCCGGCTGATGCAACGAAGCCCCGGCACCCACAGGCCGGGGCCTTCATCCATCGCGACCGGCTTCGCCGCAGGGCAGTCCTGTGAGCTGCTGAACATCGCCGGGGCGGTCTCCGGCGGAAACGACGAGTGCAACCGTGGGTTCGAGCAGCCGATCGAGATGCCTGTGGGGGGTCTGCCGATCCTGGAATGTGTCTGGCTTGGGACGGTGCGCTGCGGGTTCGGCCTCGGCCTGGTCTCCGTGATGACGGTGGTACGCGGGTACCGGGCGGATGCGGGCCTCTTGGTCCCCCCAAAGCCTGATCGGCGACGGCACCGATAGCCTCGGCCGCGTGATCGATGAAGCGACCCAATGGCGTGGGTTTGCTGCGCTGCTGCCACCCGCTGACGCTGCGGGATTTATGGACTGCTGGGACATCGGGGAGCAGGAAGCCGGACTCGACCAGTTCATCGCCAGCCTGCTGAAGCATCAGGTGCCGATCAGCGACACCGTGCGGGCCGAGATCGCCGTGACGGCCGAGGTCTGGGGCATGCGGACAGCACTCGCTCCCGGCCTCGGCCGATGTCTCGGCGACCACCAGGAGGACAACAGGCTGAGGTTGATCGAGCATGCCGACACCGTCCCCTTGCCCGGATCCTCCGTAGCCACCGACGCGGCGCTGGCTGATCTCCTGGTTGTCCCGTGGATTGCCTGTACGCGTTGCGACCGAGTGCTTGCGCGTGCGCACAGTCAGGAGCCGTGGGGTGACCTCTCCTACCTGGCAAGGCACTATGTGCTGTTCGTCCCTGGACGGAGCACGTCGACGGCGCTGATCGCTACCGACGCAGCCTGGGGCGCCTTGACGGAGTTGCGCATGTCCTGCGTCCAGGCATAGGCAATGGACCGGTTGATGGTGCGCAGGATGTTCCGCACCGGCCAATGACCTGCATGGCCTTGAGGGTGCCCCTATGCCTTTTGCCAAGCTGACATGGCATCCGATGTTGCCTTTGCCCAGCCTGACCGGGCTGGGCAAAGGCGCGAAGGTGCTGGCCTCGGCGGGCCGGCCCCCGCTTCTGGGAGCACGCGCGGAGCCCCGCTGTCTTGTACGTCGCGGGGCGGGAGGATCAGCGGTAGTCGTCCGCGGGGCTGTCCTTCCCGCTGTACCTGTTGTCCTCGAAGTACGCCCAGACGTCCGGCTGGCTGCCGTCGGTGTCCCGGACGTTGTAGGTCCTGGCGAGTTCGGCGCTGGCGGTGGACTTGCCGTTCCAGCGGGCGGCGCGGTCCGGGTCGGCGGCGAGCGCGGCTACCGCGCGGGCGAGGTAGTGCGGTGATTCGGCGATCGCGAAGCCCGGTTCCTGGGCGATGGCGTCGCGCCAGTTGTCCTCGTTCACGCCGAAGTGGGTGAGCATCTGTTCCGAGCGCAGGAAGCCCGGTGTGACGGCGACCGCCGTGCCCCCGTACTCCGCCAGTTCCCGACCAGCCCGAAGGCGATCGGGATCGGGGCGTTCTTCGCGAGGTCGTAGTAGAGGTTCTCGCGTTATCGGCGGTTGGAGACCGCTGTGCCGTCGGTGACCTCCACGTGCAGGGGCGTGTTGGGGCGGACAGAGAGCGGGAGGGCGAGTGCCGCGGTGATCACGTGCGTGCGCACCCCGAGCTCCAGGATGCGCAGGCCGTCGGCGAGCGGTGTCTCCCAGCTCTTCTTGCCGAAGACGGAGCCGACGAGCAGGTGCTCGCCGCCCCAACGAGTAGTTCGCCACCGCGATGCTGGCGCGGGTTACCGCTGGCACCTGGCACTGGCTCGCCGGCGTCTGGCCATGTGAGCAAAAGCGCAAGAAGGCACCATGAGACGACACATGAACAGATTTAGCCACTCATGGTGATAAGTGAATGCAATGGGTAGCGGAGCGGTAGGTTCCAGAAGGCTGTGACCGAATCAGCCAGTCCCTGAGTGAGGAGTACCGCCATGCGTCGCACCCTCGTGTCCGCCCTGACTACCGCCGGAATCGCTGCCGCGCTGACCGTCATCGGCCCCGTCTCCAGCACCTCCGCCGCGCCCACCGGCACCGCTGCCTGCCCGAGCGGCTACCTGTGCGTGTGGGACCAGACCGGCTACAAGGGCCACATGTACAAGTTCTCCGGCAAGAACGCCTCGTGGGAGGCCTGGCCCATCAACAACCACGACGCGTCCTGGTACAACAACGCAAAATCGGGACTGGACGCCTGCGTCTGGCAGGGAAAGAACTACACCGGCAGCGTCAAGGTCATCAAGGCCGGCAAGTCCTCCCCGCGCGACTCGGCCCATGCCCACCGCGGCAGCTCCAACAGCTGGGGCAACTGCTGAGAACTTTCCTGAGCTGAGCCATTGAGACGAGTTGGGGTGCCCGGCTTCAGACCCGGGCACCCCAACTCGTCTCAATGGTTGGCAGAGCGGGAAGCGCGCGCCCGTCAGGCCCGCCTCAACGGACAGCTCAGTACCGGAGTGAACCGCCCCGGGTTCGGTAGAGATCTCAGCTTGTGGTTGTGACCTGGGGTTTCGTGGTGGCGAGGTAGTAGTTGGTCTCGTATTCGGCGGGTGGGATGTGCCCTATTTCCCCGTGGAGACGTCGGTGGTAGTACCAGTAACCCGCCCAGCGCCCCAGGAACGGACGGACGAGTAGACGCGAGAGGGGGCCCGGACCCACGTCGAATCCGGGCCCCTCTCGCGTTCTGTACCCCAGCCGTCTACCAACGCATGCCGAGCGCGTCGAGGTCCGCCCGGCGCTACTCGGGGAGCTTCGCGGCGCGCTTGCGGACGTTGTCGAGCCATGTGCCGAGCTTGAGCACCGTGGGGTGTCCCTCACAGGCGTGGAACTGCCGTGCTGCTGTCAGGTTGACCGCCCACTTCGTATCCTGCGTCTGTTTCACCGGCCGTTCCTCTTCCCTGGCCGCCTGGATCCCGAGGGTGTTCTCCAGAAGCCACCGCTGTGTGGGCAGAAGCTGTTCCCACCCGTACCGCTGCGCCGTGCCCCAGCGTCCGAGGTCTTCGCCCTGGACGACGACGTCGTCCGCAGCCGTGGGGGGTGTTCCGTCGGCCTGGATGTGGTTCTGGACGAGGCGGTAGCAGCGCTGCCACGCGGTGTCCCCAGCCGGGCACCATCCCGGATCGATCGCATCCAGTTCATCCCGCCGCGCTTCGGTCATAGCCCCGGCCGCTGAGGGGACGGGGCGGCCGGCCGCGCGCAGCTCCTCGTTCTCCCGCGCCCTACGGGCCGCTGCCCGGGCGCTCTTCGCCCACACCCCAAGGGGATGCCCTTCCCGCACCGCGGTGGTCGGAGGGAGGAAATGCCCATGGGCGGCGGCGTACGCGCGGGCGACGGCCACCCCGTCCGCCCAGGCCGCCTCCTGCTCCGACCACACCGATCGTGGGTTGTCCCGTGCTGAACGTAAACCCACCTGATACCGCGAGGGCTACGGTCAGCAGGTTCCGGGGCACCTCCCGGACCTGGCCGAGGTGCCGGAACTGCCCCGGGTCCCACCGCAGCCATCCGGCACCGGCGGAGCGGACTCGCATACGGGAGACCGGACCGGCAGCCTGTAACCACCTCCGAGGGGATCAGGCCCCCGTTACGGTGACAGGCATGTCTGACACCGACTTCTGGACCTTGCCTCCCGACCGCATGACCCAGGGCAGCGGCAGCCGCTACGAACTGACCGTCATCCACCCACCGTTCACAGTGGACGCTAGCGAACTTTCTCCCAACGCCCCGGACCGGGCCGAGGAGTTCGCCCGCTCCCTGGAGACGATCGACGACGTCATCGAAGACCTCGGTCCCCGTAAGCAGAGCGACTCGGTCACGGTCGCCACGAGGTCTGATCTGGACGTCGTCCAGGTGGGGGCGTGGGGGAACGTCATGTCGATCTCCGATCCGGCTTTCGCGGACGACGGCAACGACATGCCGCTGCTCGCGGAGGCCACCCGGCTGCGTGAGCGCTTCCCCAATGCGCGGATCGTGGGCCGGGTGGAGGTGCACTGTGGCGCCGAGCACACCGAAGACCTCGTGTGGCTGCCGGACGGCACCATGTTCCATGCCTGCGGCTGGCCCGGTGACGAACCGTTCGTCGTGACTGGCGATCCGCAGGCGGTGATGTCCACCCTCGGGATCACTGCGGAAGTGCTCGAAGAGCTCGACGTGTACTTCGACCTGGACGACGACCCGAACCAGAACGACTGGGGCGCCCTCGCCACGGCATGCCTCGGGGACGCGGACCCGTGGGGAAGGGCCGATCTGGACGCCTCCTCACTGCGGGTGCGGCACAGCGAGCACGCGACCAGCCACATGGAAAGCCTTTATTTCACTGGCTGAGTACCTCTCAACTTCCGACGCATTCAACATGGTTGACACGCCGACACGCACTTATCCGCTTCTTGCGCGGCGGTGGATCTGCCTAGGATGAACGGGCGGCGCGTACACGTCACGGGGGCCCACACGCGCCGCCCCTATCCCCTCAAGGCCCCACTCATGAGGGAAGATCACACTTGAATAGAGCACTGCGCATACCCGAGCGGTGGCGTCTGGCAGGCCGAGTTCTGGCCGTTTTCGGGATCGCTTCGGCGATCACCGTGACTGGCCTGCCCGGCATCGAGACCGACACCGCGACCGCCGCGCCGCGCGCCGTCGCGGCCAGGATCAAGCCGGGCGCGAAGCGCTGCGACGTGAAGAACCTGGGAAGCAAGTACCAGAGCACGCCGACGAACTCAGGGTTCCCCAACGACCCCACCGGCTCGAACTTCTCCGCCTGGCAGGGCAACCCGAAGAACTTCAACTACGACCTGCCCGGCAAGGCGTACGACGGGGTGAAGCCTCCGACAGCCGCAGACAAGACGCAGGCCCTGTCGAAGGTCCCGAACGACACGGAGCAGAACTACAAGGCGTGGCAGAAGATCGCGGACAAGTCCGGTGACCCGGAGGACCGCAAGTTCGAGATCTACGCCCGGTACTTCCACAACAAGGAGGGCCTGAGCTTCGAGCACTGGTTCGAGCACCGGTTCATCCGCAACCAGACCAACAACCACAAGGGATCGGCGTTCGAACGCCAGCTCGTCCGTGACTTCCGCCTGGTCGGACCGGACTGGCTGTGCGAGGTCACCGTCGAACTCATCGACGCACAGGGCAACGTCGTCGAGACGCGCCGGTACGACGCCTACAACCAGCGCACCAAGGAGTTCAACGAGTTCAAGTCGAACTCGGAGCTGACGAACAAGCAGCTCGCCAAGGACCGGAAGATCGCCCGGTTCATGCCGGACCACAAGTTCCGGTTCACCGGCGCGAAGGCGTTCACCACGGGCCAGCGCAAGAAGATCGACAACCTGAACCGGTACATCAACCGGCTGAGGCCCGGCCAGACGAACCAGGTCCGCGGCAACCAGCGGATCTACAACCCCGTCCCGCGGACCAAGCCGATCAAGGGCTACTCCGACTATCAGCGGTGGTTCGCCCCGGGCTGCCAGGGCGGCCAGGGCAGGATGCAGCTCGCCGCCGCCTCAACCTGCGGCACCCGCGGCCCGCTGAACGACCGGATCAACGGCTCCGGGAAGAACCTGGAACAGGCCAAGAGGATCCAGGCCGACGCCCGCCGGCTCGACACCCGGGGCACCCTTCCGCGCGGCGGCCCGGGCGGCGTCGACTTCACCACCCTGGAACTGCGCTACGTCGGCGGCCTGGGCAAGGGCAAGGGCATGCAGTACTCCATGCGTGCCGACCAGATGCCCAACCCCGACGAGAACCCCGGCTTCGGTGGCGAGGCGCGCATGCAGCTCTCCTCCGACGCCCTGTTCACCTGGCTCGCACTCACCCCGGAGAAGTTCTGGGTCAACCTCAACCCGGACGAGCCCGACCGGGTCATGGACGCCAAGTTCGGCAAGACCGACGCGGGCCGGGTCCTGCTCGAAGCCGACCTGGAGATGAAGCACGACTTCTCCGAAGCCCTCAACCCCAACAAGCACGCCGGCGCCAAGCGGTACTGGGACACCGCACCCCGCCAGAACGGCATGCCCTGCTTCCCCGGCGTGCGCATGTGGATCGAGCCCAAGCCTGCCCAGGTCCGCGAGCAGGACGGCGGAATCTACATCCTCGACGCACCCCTGAAGGTGTCCACTCAGTGGCTGGACGTCGAGTGGCAGGCACCCGGCTCCACCGAGTGCAAGGGCCTGACCGACGAGCAGAAGCACGCCATTGAGGCCAACGTCCGCACGAACGTGATGCCGCTGGTGGAGGACCGGGTCAACACCGACCCCGACTACGCCGACCTGCGCGCCGTCTACACCGCCCGCGTCGCCGCCGAGTACATCCGCCAGCAGGATGCGAAGACCCCGACCGACTTCCACAAGACCATCGACTCGAACGACGTCTCCGCGTGGCCGCTGCGCGCGCCCAACGAGAACTGGACCCGCGAGGGCGTCCACAAGCGCTACATGGACTCCATCAAGAAGGGCATCGAGTGGTTCGAGCTGGAGTACGGCGGCAAGGTCTACAACCAGGGCGTCGGCGGCGTGGACTTCTCCAAGCAGCCCAAGCAGAACATCTCCCGCACCCGGTTCAACGTCGAACACCGCACCCTGGACACCACCACCAAGACGTCCCTCCAGTCCGATGACGTCTCCTACCGGGACACCGACACCCTCTACCTCGGCGGCGGCAAGATGGCGGCCGGCGAAGGCGAGGATCCCAAGCCCACCCCCACCCCCACGAAGCCTGGTCCCGACCCGTCCAAGCCGGGTGACGACCCGTCGACCCCGACCCCGGACCCGACCCGGACCGGCGGGAGCACCCAGCCGCCGGCGAACAAGCCGGACCCGCACGGCGACCTCGCCGACACCGGCTCCGACACCCCGATCGGGCTGATCTCCGGTATCGCCGTGGCGGTCGTCGCCGCCGGCGCGGCCCTGGTGTGGTGGATGCGCCGCAGGCGTCAGGACGCCACCGGCTGAACCGGCCAGCGGCGACTCGCCCGTTGAACACGAGAAGGGCCCCGCACTCCCGACTTCCGTTCTAGTGGTCGTCGCAACACCCCAGTTCAGGGGGTGCGATGGACTTCAGGATTCGGGAGAACCGGCAGGGGGCTCAGGGCCGCAGGGCCCTGGTCCGTGAGCGAGCGGAATACTTCCGGCTCATGGACCAGGGCTTCACCAACACAGAGGCTTGCCGGATCGTCGGTATCAACCGGCGTACCGGCAAGCGCTGGCGGCACGGCCGCCAGGCCACGGGAGCGACACGGGGTGCTCCACCGGTCCGTAGACCGCTCTCGCCCGACAGGCCGTCGCGCTACCTGCGGGAGTCCGATCGCATCCACATCGCCGACCGGTTGCGGGAGAAGGCGTCGATCCGGCAGATAGCCGCGGAGCTGGGCCGCAGCCCGTCCACGATCAGCCGGGAGATACGCCGCAACGGCATGCCTCTGCGCGGGGACACCTCCCGCTGGGCCTACCGGCCGCACGCCGCGCAGTCCCGCGCCGACGCCAGGCGGCTTCGCCCGAAGCCGGGAAAGATCGGCCAGAACCCTGAGCTGCGCGACTTCATCAGGACCGCCTCGCGCGGCGCTGGAGTCCGGAACAGATCTGCTTGCTTCGGCGGGCCAAGACGGGTCTGGTTCCGGACAGCTCAGCTGTGGTTGACGCTTGCGACCTCGCGGGTCATACGTAGGTTGGGCAGCCTTCCTTGCCAAAGCTCCCGCTCGCCCGTGACCTTGAATCCGTGGCGTTGGTAGAAGCGGACCGCGCTGGCGTTGTAGTCAGTGACCCATAGGCATATGGGTGCGGCTCCGGCCCAGGTGAGGAACTCGGTCATCATGCGGCCACCGAGTCCCTGGCCCTGGACGTGGTTCAGCAAATACATCGGTCCGAGGGTGACCACCTCGCTGCGGCGCCCGCAGAGAACGCCGACGATCTCGGTGCCGGAACGGACAACACAGCAGAGCAGCAGGTCCGGTTGCTGGTTTGCTGCCTCGATGAACTCCCGCCACTGGGTGATGCCTTCCGCGGTGGCTGACGAGCCACGATGCTCACGGATCCAGTCCTCGTCGATCCCCATCTTCGGATTGGGGTATGTCTGCAGCCAAGCGCTCAGCAGCAACGGCCCCAACCACGCGGAGTCGTCTGGACGAGCGGATTCGATCACGTAGGTCATGGCAACGATCCTCGTCGATCATCCACCGCCTCAGGCCGCTAGACAGACATCAGCGAAGTGACCGTGGGGCCAGCCCATGAGCACCGTCCTGTCAGGGCACCCATGCCCGACCGTACGAGTAACAGCGGTTCACCGCCCGGCGAGCTGCTGCATACGCGTTCACACCGGCCTCGGGCACAGTTGCGATGAGCCCGCATCGCTTTCCCTGGAGTACCGCCTGGATAGAGGCCAGAAGGCCCCGAGAACACGGGGTACTTCCACGGAGAGGGGGGCTCATGGTTGAACAAGCCCGAGCAGCAGACGACGAAGGATTCGTTCGGACGCCGCGTCGCAGCGAACATCGCAGCGCGCGCACTGTGGGAGGGTCTCAAGACCCTAATCGACGTCATCACGTCGTCCCTCTGATGCAACGAAGCCCCGGCTGATGCAACGAAGCCCCGGCACCCACAGGCCGGGGCCTTCATCCATCGCCCGGCCGGACGCCTCTACACGCTGGACACCGTCTGGCTCGGGTAGCCACCCGTGACCGGCGAACTCCTGCGCAACCTGCTGCCGCGCCCGATTACGCGCGCCCGCTGGTTCTGGGACCGAAGCTGATGACAGGGCCGTATACCCTCATGGGGGGCCGCTCCCGCCCGGTGGTGACCTCACCTCGAAGCCGATGCCGCCACCGGGCTCAGCCCCGGTCGGCGAGAGCTCCATCGCCGGCCCCGAGAACCGCTTCAAGCCCGCTCGGCAACTGCCCGATCCAGGGACAGACAGGCGCTCCGGCCGGGCTTCGTCGCAGTCGACCGCGTGCCCGACACCCCGGCCGGGCCCGCTGCCGATCTGCGCCAGCACCCAGCCCGACGGCCGTCGATTGCCGCGCAGCTCCTCAACCACCGACGCCCGCACCAGACGCTCGGTAGGCGCAGCGCCGTACGCCACACCTTCCATGGGCCGCGGGTGGTCCCGCGGGCTGAGCCATTTCGTGCGGCAGATTCCCAGGTGGTGGCGCCCTGGATGGGGGTGGCAGGGGGCGTCGTGGGGTGGTGGTGGCGAGGATCGCGGCCGCAAAGTAGGTCCCGGGTAGCTGGACGAGCCCGTTTCCTTGCCCTGCGCGCGTCGTTGCTCTGATCGAGTGCCATCTTCGCGAGATGCGACACCTGTTCAGCTCACGACAAGGGGGACGCATGACGCGTATCCAGGTGACCGACCGGACCAGGAAGCCAGGGAAGGCAGCTTCGACCATGGGCCTGCTCGCCGTGCTGGCCAGCACGCTCGTCGTGTCGGCCTCGCCGGCCGCGCAGGCCAACGACGACTACTGCGGTTTCAAGGTGGTGGGCGACATCGAGAAGCGGTACATCGCGATGGACGGCCCCAAAGGATCGCTTGGCTGTCCACTCACGGAGGAGCTGGTCAACCCCGACGGGATCGGCCGCCGAACGCAGTTCAAGAACGGGACCATCTACTGGTCCCCTCGCAGCGGCGCGTGGCCTGTGTGGGGAGCCATCGGCGACTACTGGTGCGATCAGGGATGTGAGGCAGGGTGGATGGGCTACCCGACGTCCTACGAGTACGCCGTCGGTAACGAGACCCGGCAGAACTTCCAGTGTGCCGTCGTCCACTGGCAGGCCCTGCCGGGCAACGCCGCCAAGACCTGGAGCGACAACAAGTGCGTGTGATGCTCTGACGTCGGACAGGCCTACTTTGCGGCTGGTGTCTGAGCTAGGACACCGGGGCCTTGTAGATCGTGTTGCGAGAGACGCCCGCGAACCTCGTCGTGGTCGGCCTCGATGTCCAGCAGGCGCATCTGCTCAGCGACGGTGCTGTACAGCGACGGATCTCCCGAGCACAGACGCGCGACCGGGAACGGTCAGCTCGCGGCCCAGGACCGCAGCTTCCTGGTCGCCAGACCTCGCTCGTTCGAGGGAATCGACTGCCCGTCCTCTTCGGCTGGTGCGGTTGGGCCGGTTAGCGTCCTGCCTGGCTAGTGGCGTACTGCCGATCACTGCCTGCTTCCGGAGCCGCGCTGACCGGATGCGGCGGTCAAGGTCTTTTGGGGCCCGCCCTCCCAGTTCTGCGTTCCGTCGTGTCAACGGCAGTCGTACGAGTCGGGTCGGGGGCGTGACCCGGCCCGGCAGAGGTGTACGTCAGGCCGAAGAACCAGTCCACCGCCTCGCAGACCGCCCGCAGGGCCAGCCAGAGCGGGGGCAAGTACACCGAGGCTCTGCCACGGCTGCGCTTCACTTGCGCCGACGCAGCCGTGTACTTGCAGGCAGCAAAGCTGTACGAGGCCATCTACTCCCGCAACGGGCCCAGCTATATTGACGCTTCCGCATCCTTCCCGCACTCGCCCAGGCGCTGGCACCGGCAGGGCGCCTGCGCTCTTCGTGGCGTGCCGGGACGTCAGGCCGGCCGGATCGGGAGAGTTGATCCGGCCGGTCTCGGCCCGGGACACCGCCGCCGGTGCCGTCAGTCGCTGTAGACGCCGACCTCTTGGAGTGAGTAGCCCCACTTGGTGCCGCGCTCCAGGCCGTGGATTCGTATGTAGCGCGCCGGAGTTCGGGCGAACCACGCTGTGTCCAGGCCGCCGTCACCAGCGGCCGTGGACCATGCCGCCTGCCAGTTCTTGCCGTCCTGCGACAGCTCGATGCGGTACGACTTCGCGTATGCCGCCTCCCAGCCGAGGGTGACACGCTTGACCGGCTTCGCGGATCTGAGGTCGATCTGCAGCCACTGGTCGTTCTTCCACTCGCTGGCCCAGCGGGTGCCCTTGTCTCCGTCCACGGCCTTGCCGGGAGCGAAGCTGACGAACGGGTTCCACCACTCCGACGTGGACGCCGAGGCGGCCGCACCCGAGGCCAGATTCACCCCGGACTTGTGCTTCTCGGCGTTCCCCCAGGTGCGCAGGTAGGACTCGGCACCCGTGAAGAGGTCGTCCACGACCTCCTGGCCGCCGACGATCCGGATGTCCTCGATCCAGTCCGGGACCATGCCGTAGTGCGCCGCGCCATCGGTGTTGAAGTCCCACGTGCGCTCGCCGGTGGTCTGCTTGTCGATCACCGAGCCGCCGTCCGTGCTGCGGAAGGGGTACTTCACCGGGTTGGGGGTGTCCCCGCCCCGCGGGCCCGGCCAGCCGCCGACGCCGTTCATGTCGGTGCCGTAGCCGTAGCCGACCTGGTACTTCTCGCGCAGCGCGTCCGTGCGTCTGGCCTCCGAGCTGAACGCCGCGGAGCCGCTCATGTACTGGGTGGCGAACCCGCCGAGCTTGTAGAGCCGCTCGGTCCACCCCAGGTCCATCCAGCTGTGTGAGGAGATGACGCCCGGGTACGACTCGGACTCGAGGACATCGAAGGCCTGATCCGCGGCCTTGACGCTCATGTGGTCGACCTCCAGCATCATGTGGCGCTTCATCAGCCCGCGCACCGCGTACTCACCCAGGCTGGTCAGCCCGCGGGTGTTGCACTGCGCGCCCGAGGCGTACGATGGGACGGCCACCCCCCTCGGCAGTTGCTTCTCCGCCTCCGCCGCCACCGCGTTGCCGATGGGGTTGTCGTGCTGCGGGCCGCGGCAGGTCTCCGTCTTCCAGAAGGTGCCGGTCGACAGGAACTGGCCCACGTTGATCGCCGTACCGAGGGCGCCGGAGTCGTAGCGCACCCCGCACAGGGCGTTGTCGAACTTGTGGCACAGGAACATGCTGCTCACGCCCAGTTCGTGCAGCTCGTCCAGGCCGCGGTCGATGTCCTCCTTGCTGCACTGCGCGATGTCCAGGATCTGCTTGCAGCCGAACGGCTCGGACGTCTCGACCCCCAGGACGACAGCCAGCTTGCCCTGCTCGATGACCTCGCGGGCTTGCGCGCTGTTGGTGACGATCCGGAACCATCCCTTGCCTGGGCCGCCGTACATCTTGTCGATGAAGGCCTGCATGTCGTAGGACTTCTTCGCCTCAAGACGGATGGCGGTCATCTCGTCGCAGCTGCGGTCCTTGAAGAAGTAGACCGAGCAGATTACGCCGTTGGTGACCAGGTCGTTGACCAGCACCCGCTGGCCGCCGCGCCATGCCCGCTCGATTTCGGCGTAGTAGTTCTGCTGGTGGGTCAGCGAGTCGTGGGCGGGCCAGTCCTTGAAGGTGGGCCACCCATTGGGGTCGTGTTTGCCGTCGCCGCCCTTGGTGACGAAGTCGAAGATGGCGAGCGAGCCGTCGGGGTAGTGCTCGGGGCAGTCCTTGAGCGCATCAGCGACGCCCTGCTCCGAGAACGGCTTGCCGCAGATCAGTCGGCCGCCGAAGCCCTCGTTGGCCATGATGTGGTCGTGGGCGTCGACGAAGCCTCTTACGCGGCCCTGGGCGTCGGTGCCCTTGAAGGGCTCGCCCGTGACGTCGATCTGCGCGTCGGGCGTGGGCCGCGCGGTCGGGGTCCACCAGCCGGGGTCGGGCTCCGCCGCGGAGCTGGGCATCGGGCCGAGTACCAGGGACATCACGGCGAGGAGCAGTGACACCACCGTGAGGGATCTGAGTCTGCGGCGCGGAGGTTGAGCCATGGTCATCACTCACTTTGATTGACATGTGCACTCAAGTTACTGACGGGTTTTCAGAATCGCGACCACCGTCGGCGGAGTCAACGGTCCGGGTCGAAAAACATGAGGAATTCTCAGCTTTGGTGAACTCGTGTTCGACTGCGGTCGGTTGAGAGTTGAGCGAGTGTCGAGAGTCGAGTGGCCCGGACGGACAGGCCCGCCCGTCCGGCCATTCGTCAGGCCACGCTGCGGATGCGGTTGACGAGGAGACCGCCGATGAGGATGACCAGGGCCGCGGTGGTGTAGAGGCCGGTGTAGCCGCCGAGGTGGGTGGTGATCGGCGAGGCGAGGGCGGGGGCGAGGACCTGCGGGCCGGAGTTGGCGATGTTGATGACGCCGAGGTCTTTGGCGCGGTCGGCGGCCTAGCCTCGATCGTTCATGAGTCCTCGTCGGTTCGCTGACGGGGGCTCTGCTTTTGCGACATGACGGTTTTCCGGTGGTGTGGCAGGTTGAGCGCCCGGCTCGCGCGTCGGGTGGGCGCCGGGTTCCACGTTTCCGGGGCGATGGTGAGGGTTGTCGGGGCGGTTGAAGTTGCTGGTCAGTCGGGGTTCGGTAGGGCTTGGAGCCGGTCGATCGCTTGGGTGAGGACGTCGGTCCAGGGCCATCGGGTAGGCAGGCGGAGGAAGCGGCGGCGTCCGGTGTTCACGAGTTGGGCGGCGGTGGAGAACAGCCGGAGCCGGAGCCGTTTGGGTTCCCAGCGGCGGGTGTCCCCGGTCAGGGCGAGCATCGGCATCCAGGCCAGGAGGTCGAGTGCGATGGAGACGATCTCGAGCCAGATCTGGTTCTGGGCGGTGTCGTGGAGGGGAAGGTTGCGCAGGCCGGTGTCGCGGGCGTTTCGGATGCGGTCTTCGCAGCGGGCCCGTCTGCGGTGACGTAGTTCGAGGTCGGCGAGCTGGCCGCCTTTGGTGTTGGTGGCGAAGCAGGTCAGCCGTAGTCCGTCGAGGTCGGTGAAGCGCAACTGGGCGCCGGGGTGTGGGCGTTCTTTGCGGACGATCAGCCGCATGCCCTTCGGCCAGGTGGTCAGGTCGGGCATGTCGGTGATCTCTGCGACCCAGGCGCCGGGCCGTTCGGTGCCGCCCGCGTCATAGGCCGGCGTCCATGCCTTCTTCGGGATCTTCAGGACGGCTTGGTGGATGGCCCCGGTGATCGTCATTCCGACGGAATACGACAGCCACCGCCCCGGCTTGGAGAGCCAGTCGAGGAATACGTGGGTGCCGCCGGCGGAGTCGGTTCGGATCAGGGTCTTCCGCCCTCGCCGCAAGGCTTTGGGCAGTTGAGCCAGGGCGAGTTGGGTGGTCTCGATGTGATCGCTTGCGGTGTTGGAGCCCGCGTTGCCGGGCCGTAGTAGCGCGGCCACCGGCTCACCGGATCCGTCCTGGCCGTGGTCGACGAACGCGACGAGGGGGTGATGACCGAAGGTCTTCTTCCACGTCGCGGTGGCGTCCTGCTTCTCGGAGTGCGCAAGCACCAGCACGCCGTCGATGTCCACGATCACGCTGCCGTCGGCGGCAGGTCCGTTCGCCCCGGCCAACTCCCAGACCCGCGCCCGTACGTCGGCTCGCGCCGTGCGGATCGCGGTGAGCGCCTTCGGCCCGGCTGCGGCGAGGACGTCGATGAGACGGGAGACCGTCGGGCCGGATGCCACCGGGCCGAACACTTCCGGCTCGGCCCGCAGCATGGCGACATCAGCCAGGCAGTCCCCGCCCAGAGCGACTCCGAGCGCGACATCCAGCAGGACCTTGCCCGGATCGTGCACCGCCCGCGGCTTACGCCACGGCGCCAGTGCCGCCGATATCGCACCGCCCAGACCGGACTTGCGAACCGTCTCGACCAGCACCACCGCCCTGGCCTGCGAGACCACTGAGCGGCCACCGCCCTGGACACGGACAGGCGGATAGGACCCGCTACTCTGCTTCACCTGGAAAGTGCCTCCGACGGCGGCGGGAACAAGGGCCTCAACAATCCTTATTCTCGCTGGGCAGAGCAATGCCGGTGAGTTAGCGCGTCGGTGCAGGTCAGGTGGGGTACTTGGTGACTTTGAGTGTGTAGCGGACGTTACTGGGAGTGCGGGGCTGGTCCCGCTTTCTGACCTCGAAGGTGTTCTTGGACGGCTTCTTGATGCGTTGGCACTGCCGGTTGCGGCGGGGCGGGAGGAGGGCGGCCAAGAGCTCTGTGGTGACCTCGCGGCGGGCGGCGGCCAGTGTGGTGGCGTCTGTTGCGGCCTGGGCAGCGACGGCCAGCCGGGCGATTTGTGCGGTGACGGTGAAGGAGATCCGGTCGGGATCGGTCCCGCCGTGTTCTGCCGCGCGCGTCTGCAGTGCGCACAGTGCCTGGTAGACGGTGAGAAGGGCGTAGATCTCCTGGCAGATCAGCTCGGGCGCAGGCGGTTCTTCAGTTCCGCGAATCCGTTTTCGATCTCCCACCGCTGGTGATATGCCCTCGCCAGCTGGTGGGCCGGGGCGAGGCGGTGGTCCAGCAGGCTGGTGACCAGCCGGAACGTCTCGGTGCGGGGTGGGCCGGCCTGCGGGTGGATGGTCACGGTGTACTCGATGATCCGTACCAGGTGTCCCCGGGGCGGCTCGGTCAGGGTGCGTCCGGCCGCGCGGGCCTGACCGTGGCGGATGTTCTCCGCGGGCGTGCGCATGATGGACAGGTAGGACCCGTCGGACAGTACCCGCAGCGGCACGAAGACCAGGTTCTTCTTGATCCGCCAGGCCAGGTGGGCGCCGGTGGCGCGGGCCAGGCCCCACAGCTGGTATCCGGCGAAGTTGCGGTCGGCCAGCAGTAGCATGTCTGGTCGCAGGGAGGCCAGCAGCCGGCGGGCGAGCTTGTGCTCGCTGAACCTGGCCACGGCGTCGAAGGCCGCGTCGACCAGGGCGTGGGTGCCGCATTCGGTCAGGGCCATCAGGCGCACCTGCGGGTGTCCGCTCTGGTTGACCCCGCCCTTGCCGGTGAAGCCGAACTCGGCGGCGTTTGCCGGGGTGTCGGGGACGTCCAGCGCGGTGCCGTCCCAGGCGACCAGCCGCAGCCCGAAGGCGAACGCGCCCGGAGTGACGGTCGTGGCCAGCGTGCCGCACCGCCGCTCGAACAGCGCCTGCAGCGGCTTGTCGCCCAGCCGCTGCCGGGCCCGTGTCAGGGCCGAACTGGTGGGCAGCCGCTGCACACACAGGCCCGGCAGATGCCGCAGCTTCTCCGTCAACGTGCGCAGGACCGACCGGTATCCCGGCGGCCCGGCACTGTCGGAGCTGCTGAACAGGCACAACGCCAGGACGAAGTAGACCACCGCCCGGGCCGGCAACAACCGGCGGCGACGCTCGCCGCAGCCGGTCAACTCCACGACCTCATCGACCAGTTCAGGGCTGATCTCCTCGGTCAACACGCCGAGACGGATACGTTCGCCAAAGCGTCGGTCCGAGGGCGCCGCCAGCCTGTTCAACGGGGCCTGGCTGCCCTCGGCGATGGCAGACGGCATGCGGACGATGGCACACTGAGTACCCAACGGAGTTCCCTCGCGGACAGTCGGATCTTGGTCGATCTTCTGTCCTACCGGGAACTCCGTTGCCGTGTCCCGGCCTCCGCCGACACATCACCAGAAGTGACGGATCACGCAACGTCACCAGGGGATATGACCACCCAAACCCCGCACCATCAAGTTCCTGACCTGCACCGACGCGCTAACTCACCGGCATTGCTGGGCAGAGGCACTTTCTGCTTTTCAGACCACCCGTCGGACAGCCCGCTTCATGAAAGCGCGAGGCTAGGGCAGGACTCGGACCCCTGCTGACCCCGGAACGGGGCCGCGAGCTGCTGTCCACCCCCAGGGGCGGGCAGCAGGTGAGGCACCGAGCCCGACGGCCGGCCTCGACCCGGACAACCTGGCGTGGCTCGCGGACCCGGACCCCTGCGACAACCTCACGTCCTACCGGTTCGTCCTGGTCGAAGGTGTGAAGCCGGAGGACCTTCCCGGACGCCTCGCGGACGGGAACGAGGCAGCGCTGGGCGATCCCATGACTTCCGAGGAAGCACGTCACCGATTGCTCCGCGGACAGAGGCCCTCATGGGGGTCGGCCGAGTTCGGAGCTTGGCCTTCGACAGCGACCCTGCGCATTTCGCCCCGCAGCGGTTCGTCTGGCTCTCCCTCGACTTCTATGCGGGAGTCCTTCCCGAACGGGGTGTGATTGTGGCCCGAGCTCTTGCAGACGATATTGCCAACAAGTGTTGACCTCGGCATTTCCTGACGGCTCGCCAGTTCTACTGGCGGGCCGTCACGGCTTTTCGGGCCGGTGACGGGCGGGCGGCTGCAGGCCCGCACCGCCTGAACGAAGATCACGAACCGTCACGAGACATTACAAAAGGGTTCATTCACGCAGGGAATTGACGGGTATTTTCCCGAGTGCCCGTCAAATTATCTGGGCCACGGAGTGAAACCAGATATCGGAAGCGCGGAGTGCTTCAAATGGCGTACCTACGTCCCGTAATTGAAGCACCGTTTCCGAATGTCGTTGGTCAGTGGATCTGAGCAGGGGTGAGTTCTCTGGCCAGGGCGGGAGCCGGTTCTCCTGCGGGTTGGCTTTATTCACGCCACGCAGGTCAGGAGTGGGCCCCACCGCGTCTCCTCGCCCCGTCTACCAGCGCATGCCGAGCGCATTCAGATCCGCCCGGCGCTGCTCGGGGAGCTTCGCGGCGCGTTTGCGGACGTTGTCGAGCCAGGTGCCGAGCTTGACCACCGCGGCCCCGTCGGCGCCGCACTGACGGTCCGACAGTGCGTCCTCGGTCTCCAACTGCTCGACGTGCTTCCGGGGTACCCGCAGGTGCCCTTCACGGGCGTGGAACTGCCGTGCCGCCGTGAGGTTCGTGGCCCACATGGTGTCCTGCGTCCGTTTCACCGGCCGCTCGTCCTCCTCGGCTGGTGTGATCTCGAGGGTGTTCTCCAGGATCCACTGCTGTACAGGCAGGAGCTGTTCCCACCCGAACCGCTGCGTGCTCACCCAGCGTCCGAGGTCTTCGCCCTGGACGAGGACGTCGCCTGCGTCCGTGGGGAGTGTTCCGCCGGCCTGGATGTGGTCCTGGACGAGGCGGTAGCAGCGCTGCCACCCGGTGTACCAGGCCGGGCACCAGCCCGGATCGATCGCGTCCAGCTCATCCTGGCGTGCCTCGGCCATCGCCCCGGCCGCCGAGGGGACGGTGAGGCCGACCGCGCGCAGCTCCTCGTTCTCCCGCGCCCTACGGGCCGCCGCGCGGGCGTTCTTCGCCCACACACCAATGGGATGCCCGTCCCAGACCGCGGTGGTCGGAGGGGAGGGAGTGGCCGTGCACCGCGGCGTACGCTCGGGCAACGGCCACCCCGTCCGCCCAGGCCGCCTCCTGCTCCGACCACACCATCCCGAGCTTCTCCAGCTCGGCCCCCCGACCGGCCGTCAGCGTCCCGGCCGCGTAGGCGCGGCGCTGCTCGGCGATCCGCTGCCCGAGCGGATGCCCACCGACCCCGCCCCAGACCTGCGGCGTGACGAGCGTGTACGGCACCCGCAGCGCACTGTTCCCTGTCTCCCGCAGCCACCACCCGGCGGCCGATCCCGCGCCGCCAGTAGGCGCCTACCGGGTCGATGACCCGCAGCCGTACGAACTGGGCCAGGACCGCGGGGTCGCGTTCCTCGCTGAACCGCAGCATCCCGGCCGCCGCTCCACTCACCCCCGCCCCCTCTCCGCCCTCCAGGACACCCTCGGCGCCCTCGCCGTCGTGCTCCTGGTCCTGGTCGTCGGTGTCCTCCCGGCCGCTGCGGACGTGGGGATCGGCCAGCGCCTCGATGGTGTCCGTGTCGTGCGCCCGCAGCGCCCCGAGGACCTTCGAGAGGGTCTCGTAGGCGTCCGACGTCACCATTTCATCCGGCTTCTCACCCGGCCCGAGGAATACCGGCGCAATCAAGGTTGCGAGTTTCCCGCGTCCGGGTCGTGTCCGCAGGGCACGCCCGACCAATTGCACGATGTCGACCATCGACCCACGTGCATCCGCGAAAAGAACCGCATCGCACTCCGCCGCATCCACCCCTTCCCCGAGCACCTTCACGGAACTGGGAACACGAAGTGCGGCGGAAATATCAGAAGTGCCACCGACGAAATCGGAGGCGAATTCGTCGAGGATCTGGCGGCGGTGGGTGGGGGAGTGCTCGCCGTAGAGCCGGTCCGCCCACACCCGGCTCGCGGGCGGGTAGGTGTCCGGGGCGTCCTCGGCCAGGGCTGCGGCGACCGCCGGCACACTGGCTGCCATCGCCTCGGCTTCACCCACCCGGGAATGGAACAACAACACCTTTCGGATCCGTTCCTCGGCCGCGGCCCGCATCAACCCGGCCTGGATCGCCGCCATCCGTGCCCCGCGCACCGCCTCCGACCCGAGCCCCTCCTCCAGGAGTGCGGCGTGGAGCTCCGGATCGCGGATGTCCAGGCACAGCACCTGATACGGGGCAATAATCCCCCGGCGGATACCCTCTGAGAGCTTCAGCTTGTACGCCACAGGACGGAACACGGGGCTGTCCGGATCCATGCTCGCGATCAGCCGCGGCACCCCACCCTCGGCCTCCCACACCCGTGCCGTCGCCGTCATGTAGAGCCGCCGCACCGCCGGGATCCGGTCCTGGTCGTGCACCGCAGCCCACGGCTTCCCCGCATCACCACTGGTCCGGTGCGCTTCGTAGACGATCATCAGGCTCCAAACCGGGAGGCCGGCCTCGTGTGCCCGTTGAAGCACGCTCATCCCCACCGAGGCGTACGTCGCGAACACCGTCACCACATCCAGGCCCCGTACCCACTCCGTGAGTTCGTCGGGGTTCGTGGTGCAGGGGATCCCGTCGGACTCCTCGGCCCGCAGCGAGCACACCCCGACCATCGCCCCATGCCGCCCGCCCTGCCGCCAGGCACGGGACGTCTGCGTCAGCAGGTCCAGCGTCGGTACCAGGACCAGCACACGCTTCGCAGAGATCCTGTTCGCGGCCTCCACACCGATCAGCGTCTTCCCCGACCCCGTAGCGGCAATTACCTGTGCGCGAAGGCCCACCGCCGATCCGCGCGACGGGGTTCTTCTGGTGGTCGGCGACTTCGACTGTTCCTGCGAGGACGCGGCAGCGAGCCGAGGCGTCCACGTCACCGGCACCAGAAGGGCGGTTGCGGTGACAACGAGTCTTCGATGCGCTGGCCGTGGCCGTGGCCGTGGCCGTGGCCGTGGCCGTGGTCTGGGCCGAAGTGCCGTTTCCGTACCTGTACCGACATGCCCACATTGTGTAGCGGGGTGGTGGGTGGTCGAATTGTGGCGAGGGCAACGATCGCGAAAGTCTCTTGCCAGAGCGCGAGCAGGAGCGGGGCCCGCTTCCCGCGTTCCCGGGATCTTCAACGGCCCTGGCGAATTCTGCTTTCCGAAAGGCTGAAAAAATCGGAGCCCTCGAAAACTACGAGAGGTGTTCCGCGCCCCGGTGCCCCGCCAGCGATCAAGACCACGGCAGCGTTCGGAGAACGCCGAACAAACTGCGCCCGTCGCACCAAGGAGTCCGGAGGATGACCAGCAAACCAATCCGCGACCAGGAAACCGACAGCCTGTTGACGCCGAAGAACGCCGCGCTCGTCATCATCGACTACCAACCGGTCCAAGTGAACTCGATCGACTCCATGGACCGGCAATTGCTGGTCAACAACGTCGTCGGGCTGGCGAAGATCGGCCGGACGTACGGAGTGCCGATCGTTCACTCGACGGTCAACGTCGAGACCGGACTCAACAAACCGGCGATCCCGCAACTGCGCAAAGTCCTCGACGATCTGCCGACGTACGATCGCACGTCGATCAACGCATGGGAGGACCAGGAGTTCGTCGACGCGGTCAAGGCCACCGGCCGCCGGAAACTGATCATGGCGGCACTCTGGACGGAAGCGTGTCTGACGTTCCCCACCCACGACGCCCTCCACGAGGGCTACGAGGTGTACCCCGTGGTGGATGCGGTCGGCGGCACATCGCTCACGGCACACGAAACCGCCCTGCGTCGTATGGAACAGGCAGGCGCACAATTGATCACGTGGACCCAGCTCCTGTGCGAGCTCCAGCGTGACTGGTCTCGCAAAGACACCGCCGAGCAGTTCATGAAGCTCTTCATCGAGACCGGCGGCACAGCCGGGCTGCAGTTCGCCAGCGAACGCGACCAGGGCTGAACGACCGGTGCACTGGCCTTGCCTCCGTCCTGACAACACACAGCCCCAACCCGACCCAGCAGATCGCCCGCGAGGAACAACAGCGCCGCGCCCTGACCGACTTCCTCGACAGCTGGGGCACAGCACCCGAGACCTCCTGGCCCCGCTCGTCCCGCCGCCCCACCACGCCCGGTGCTCCTCACCGAAGCCGCACACGCGCTCCCGGGGCTGGCCCATGCCCACGCGAACGGCGAGCTGCTCCCCGGAGCAGCCCCCGCCTACCTCTCCGACCACCAGGTGGCCAACACCCTCACCCCGTTGTACGACGAAACCGGCATCGGCCACGACCATGGCTTCGGCGCCCGCCGCTACGCCCTCACCTCGGACCGTCGCAGAGATTCACGGTTTCGCTGACCCTGAGCGGTTTGTCGGCGGGCCATTTGACGCGAGCGGGGCAGCGGCCGCCGGCGTGAGCAGCTCCCTGATATGCGTCGACATCGACGCCGCTTTTCAGAGGCGAAGGGCCTGGTTGAGTTCGTCGATGGTGGCGGCCCGAAGTTCCGGCGTGTACGCGGCGGTGACCTCGTCCGGCGTGATGCCGAGCCCGCGGGCGAGCCGCCCGGTCTGCGCGGGGGTGAGCTCGTCGGCCAGCGCGATCGACGCCCACACGAGGAAGAGGCGCCGCCGCGGGACGGTGACACCATCCATCCCGTCGACCGCGTCGAGATCCCAGCCCATCAGCCGAGCGTGGTGAAGCAACCACCGGTAGAACTCACTGTCTCCCGCACTGATCCGTATGAGTTTCCTTGATCGGGGCCGTGGCGCCCTCGGTCCGCGACTCCGCGGCCGCGGGCATACGGTCAGCCTGTATGACACGCTTGGGTCCGAAGCGCGGCTGCACAGCCCACGTGCGTAGCATCGGCAGCGTCGTCGTGAGATGCAGGAACGGGGCCGTCCCCGAAGGAACGGCCCCGTGGAGCGGTCGCCGGGCTGGGCTACAGCGGGAGCCGACTGAGTAAGTCGAGCAGCAACTGCCCGAGCCCGCCGATCCCAGCCTGGTCGCCCCGCATTGCACTGGCGCCCGCCGCCACCGGACCGGTCCGGTGGCGGCGGGCGGACGCAGGCCACCCGGCCGAGTCGCGATCGCCACAGGCACCACCGCCACGGCTCCCACTGACGCGCTGCATACCCCCTCACCGTATGATGAGTGGGTGAAATCCGAGGTGACGAGGCGCCCGAGGGCTGCGACGTGGTGGGGTCGGTTTGTGCTCGCCGTCGCGCTGCTCGTCGGCATCGTGCTGATGCACAGCCTCGGCCACCCTGGCGAGCACGTGGATGCCACGCACGTATCAGGCGGGCACGTGGCCGCCGCAATGGAGCATGTGGTGGCCGACGCCGGCCACGCCACGCACCCCGACCCCGCCCCCGCGCACGGGGTCGGCTTCGCGGGCGTGTGCCTGGCGGTGCTTGGCGCCGGGGTCGGCATCGTGCTGGCGGTCCGTGGCGCGCTCGTACGACGAGGCCGACGCAATGCGGCCGACGAGCCGCCGACTGCCGTGCGGCTTGCCAATGCCCTCTGGGTGATCCCGCCGCCCGAGTCACCCAGGTCCCTGCTGACCCGCCTCTCGTTGTTGCGCATATAGGCAGACCGGCCGCTCCGCGTCGTGAGCGGAAAGCCTTGTTCATGCAACGACTACCTCAAGAGGTTGCACAGTCATGTCCCGACTCACCCGTCGTACTGTCCTCGGCGCCGGCCTCGCCGCCGCCGGCACCGGTCTGCTGACCGCCTGCTCAGGTTCCATGGGCGACATGGACCACTCCTCCGTCGGGGGTGGCATGGCGTCGAGCGCCGACTACCTCGGCCCGGACAGCAAGGAGGTCGCCGCGACCGAAGCCCTCCGCAAGCCCGGCCCGGAACGGCGGTTCAAGCTGACCGCTGTCGAGACCCCACTCGACCTCGGCGGAGGACGGACCGTCCGGACGTGGGCGTACGGGGACGACCTCCCCGGCAAAGAAGTCAGGGTCACCGCCGGCGACACCTTGACGCTCACCCTCGCGAACCACCTTCCCGAGGCCACCTCCGTCCACTGGCACGGACTTGCCCTGCGCAACGACATGGACGGTGTCCCCGGTCTCACGCAGCGCGACATCAAGCCGGGCGGCTCCTTCGACTACCGCTTCGCGGTCTCCCACCCCGGCACCTACTGGTTCCATCCGCACTCCGGCGTTCAGCAGGACCGCGGCCTGTACGCCCCGCTGATCGTCGAAGATCCCAAGGAACCGCTCAAGTACGACAAGGAGTGGGTGATCGTCCTCGACGACTGGGTCGATGGCGTCGACGGTTCCACTCCGGACGCCGTGCTTGCCGAGCTGAGCAAGGGCATGGGCGGCATGGACCACGGGGGATCGGGCGGCATGGAGGGCCACGACACGTCGAAGATGTCGATGACCACCCGGAAGTCCCCCCGCCGAAGCCTTCTGGGCCCTCCCGGATGCTCATGGGCGCAACGAGCGACCTGCTCGGCGGCGACGCCGGAGACGTCGGCTAACCGCACTACCTGATCAACGGCCGGACGCCGGACCAGCCGCAGACCTTCAGAGCCCGCCCCGGCGACCGGATCAGGCTCCGGGCCATCAACGCCAGCGGCGACACCGCCTTCCGTATCGCCCTCGGCGGCCACAAACTCACCGTCACGCACACCGACGGCTTCCCCGTCGAGCAGACGCAGGCCGACGCACTCCTGCTCGGCATGGGCGAACGCATCGACGCCGTCGTGACCGTCCGGGATGGCACCTTCCCGCTCACCGCGCTCGCCGAGGGCAAAAGCCGCTCCGCCCTCGCCGTCCTGCGCACCGGCGGCGGCGCTGCGCCTACCGCCTCCGCACGCCCGAAGGAGCTCGACGGGAAGGTCGTCCATGGCGGTCAGTTGAAGGCGGCCGAGTCCGTACGGCTTGAGTCCGGGCGCCCGGACCGGACGATCGAGTTCAAGCTCACCGGCTCGATGATGAAGTACGACTAGTGTGATGCGCCAGAAAAGGTGATCTTAAGTCTGCCGCTGGTTTTCGGTGCTGGGTGGGCTGATTTTGGTGAGGTAGTCGGCGAGGGAGTTGAGGATCTCGTCGGCGGTCTTGGTCCAGGTGAAGGGCCGTGGGCTCTCGTTCCAGGTGTCGATCCAGGCGGTGATGTCGTCCTCCAGGGCTGTCACGGAGGTGTGGACGCCGCGGCGGATGAGTTTGTCGGTCAGCAGGCCGAACCACCGCTCGACCTGGTTCATCCAGGAGGAGCCCGTGGGGGTGAAGTGGATGTGGAAGCGCGGGTGTTTGCCCAGCCACGTCTTGATCTCGGCGGTGTTGTGGGTGGCGTAGTTGTCACAGACGAGGTGGACGTCGAGCCCGGCGGGCACTGCCTTGTCGATCCGGACCAAGAACTTCTTGAACTCAATCGCACGGTGGCGGCGGTGGAGCTGAGATATGACGGTGCCGTCAGTGATGTTGAAGGCGGCGAACAGGCTGGTGATGCCGTGCCGGTAGTAGTCGTGGGTCCGGCGTTCGGGCATGCCCGGCATCATCGGCAGGACTGGCTGTGAGCGGTCCAGTGCCTGGATCTGGGACTTCTCGTCCACGCAGAGCACGACCGCCTTCTCGGGCGGATGGTGGTACAGGCCGACGACATCGACGACCTTGGCGACGAACTGCGGATCGGTGGAAAGTTTGAAGGAGTCCTGCAGGTGGGGCTTGAGGTCGAACTTCTTCCAGATCCGGCCGATAGTCGACTTCGACAGGCCGGTGCGCTGGGCCATCGAGGACCGTGACCAGTGCGTGTCCCTGCCCGCGGTCGACTCCAGGGTGGCCACGATGACCTCCTCGACCCGGTCGAGGAGAATCGAGGGCGGCCGGCCCGAGCGGGGCTCGTCATGCAGACCGTCGAGGCGTTTGGCGATGAACCGGGCCCGCCAGCGGTCCACGGTCGACCTGTCGATACCAAGGTCGGCCGCGGCCTGCTGGTTCGTCCCGCCCTCCGCGCAGCGCAGCACGATCTTGGCTCGCAACGCGAGGAACTGAGCGGTCTTCGCCCGCCGCGCCCACTGCGTCAACTGCCTCCGCTCAGCCTCGTCCAGGACCAGGTCGGCCTTCGGCCGCCCAATCCAGCCGGCATCCTCAAGCCCGGCCATCCGCTCTGCCGCGAAAGCCCGACGCCACTTGCCAACCGTCTTGGCCTGGACGCCGACGATCCGTGCGACACCCGCGTTTGACATGCCGTCAGCGCAGGCCAGGACGATGCGGGCCCTCTCGGCCGAGCGCCGGTCCGACATCTTCGTCCGGCGCACCAACTCAGCGCGCTCGGACCCGGACAACGCGATCTCCACAGCGGAAGGACCTGGATACACCATGGCAACAGGGTAGTAAATAACCATCAGGATTTCTGGCGCATCACACTAGCGATGTTTCTGTTCCCCGAGGTCGGCTACCGGCTGGTCTGGGACAAGCTGACCGCTGGCCTGGCCGGGATGCCGGTGGTCTGTCCGACGCCGAAGGCTCTTCGTGATCTGCGCCGCCGGCTGGGATACGCGCCGGTCAGGGCGCTGTTCGAGGTACTCGCCGGGCCACTGGCCCAGCCGATGATTGCCGGGGGTGCGGTTCGGTCCGTTTCGGACGGTGTCGTTCGACGGCTGCAGTTCGCAGAAGTTCGCCGACTCCGAGCAGGGTCTGGCTGGGGCGGACGTCTCATCACGGCTATCCGACAATGGAGTTGATGACGCTGGTCGAGACGGGGACCAGGGCGCTTATCGGCGCGGTGTTCGGACCGCCCGCCGGCGGCGAGACCGGTTACGCCTCCCGGCTGTTGCATCTGCTGCGGCCGGACATGCTGGTCCTATGGGACAAGGGTTTCGACGGCAATGGCTTCCTCGCCGCAGTGAGGGCGACCGACGCCCAGGTACTGGGCCGGCTCCGCGCCAACCGTCGTGCCCCGGTCCTGACACGTCTGGCCGACGGTTCGTACCTGTCGGTGATCGGCACCGAGAAAGTACGTGTCATCGACGCGAACATCACGGTGACCTGCGCGGACGGCACCGTCTTCACCGGTTCCTACCGCCTGGTCACCACCCTGACCGACGCCCGGCGTTACCCGGCGGCCACGCTGGCGGGCCTCTACCACCAGCGGTGGGAACACGAATCGGCGTACTACGCGCTCCGCCACACCATCATGGACGGGCGCGTCCTGCGCTCGGGCGACCCGGCCGGTGCCGAGCAGGAAATGTGGGCTCTGCTCACGCTCTACCAGGCCCTGCGGATTGTGATGGTCGAGGCCGCCGAGTCCCAGCCCGGCACCGACCCGGACCGTTGTTGCTTCACCGTCGCCGTCCAGACCGCCCGTGATCAGGTCGTCCAGGCCGCCGGCGTCCTCCCCACCGACCCCGCGGCTGTCCATTGCGCCGGACTGATCGGGGACCGGATCCTGACCCGTCTCCTCCCACTCCGGTGGCAGCGGGTCAGCACCCGCAAGGTCAAGTCACCGATGTCCCGCTACAGCACCCGCCACGACGACGGCAGGCCCGATACCAGCCGCACCATCACCGGTCTCGACATCAGCGTCTTCGAGCCCTGCGAAGCGCACCCCCAGATCCCCGCCGTCTCCCGCGATGACCGGCACACCGCCCCCGCCGATCGCCGCCACCGGATCCTGGCTCTGCTCGAAGAAGACCCCACCCGCCTCTGGCGCCCCCGCGACATCGCCTCCCACTTCGGCGACATCACCATGGAAACCATGTATAGACAGCTCTCCAGATGGGCCGAGACCGGCCTCATCCACAAGCTCGGCCCCGGGCTCTACGCCGCCACGACATGGTCACCAACGCCCCTTGCATGACCTGCGAAAACGTTAAGGGCTCGTAAGGAATCAACACGTTGGTTTGGTCTCTGTCGTGAGGGTCGCGCCGTGTGCGGTGGCGTGGACGAGGAGTCCTGCCAGGGTGCTGAGGTGTGCTGCTGGGGGCTGGGGTGTGTGCGTGCTGGTCCATCAGTCGTCGGATCTCGCTGGTGGTGTGGCGGATGGTGTCCTTGCTGACGGCGAAGAGGTGGGCCAGCACGGTAGGCGGCAGAGCGAGGTTTTGTTGCAGCACGGTGGCCAGGACCCGGTCGGCCAGGTCGAGTTTGGCTTTGCGGCCGCCGCCCGGGGCCCGGCGCCGGGTGCCGCCGTCGCGTCGGGTGGCCGGGTCCTGTTTTGCAGCGCCTGCCAGCCAGGGGTCAGGGTCTCGGTCAGCTCGGCCAGTGCGGTGCAGGTCATGCCGGTCAGCGCGGGATGTGACAGGGCACCGCGGTCGAAGACCGCCGCCGGCCCGGGCGTCGGCCTGGTGGGGTCTGCCGGGCTGGCGGGGTGGGGGTGCACGGTGTAGTTCCATTCGCCGTGGAAGGCATGTCCGGTGACCGGCGCCGCGTTCAGCTCGGTGTCGCTGACCTTCACACCGGTGGGATAGGTGCCGGTGTCGAGTTCGGCGTGGACGGTGAGACCGGTGCGGGTGGTGGTCGCGGCGATGGACTGCACGACGACCTCGTGGCTGTTCAGCGCTCTGCCGCGCCAGTTCATGGTGATCGCGGAGAACAGCCGATGCTCCACCTTGTTCCACTTCGATGTGCCCGGCGGCATGTGGCAGACCGTGACGGCCAGGCCGGTCCGGGCGGCGAACGCGGCCAACTCGGTCTTGAAGGCCCGGGTGCGGTAGCCGTTGGAGCCGCCGGCATCGGCAGTGATCAACAGACGTCTGGCCTGCGGGTAGTCGAGGCGTCCTTGCCCGTTCCACCAACGGCGGATCGATTCGACCGCGAAGGCTGCGGTGTCGTGATCCGTACCGACATTCACCCAGCCGGTGTCCGCCGCCAGATCGTAGATGCCATAAGGCAGGGCCTTGCCCAGTGCATCGCTGGGGAAGTCATGGACGTCAACCCGCACGGGTTCACCGGCCGGCCGCCATTGACGTCCCGCATTCTTGAAATCCCCGACGACTTCCTTCTTTTTCGTGTCCACACTGACCACCGGCTCGCCCTCCGCCTGATGGTCCTTGACCTGGTCGTTGATGTACCGGAACTGCGCGTCCCGGTCGGGGTGCTGAGCGCCCTCAAGGGTCTTGGCATTGGCCTGCAGACTGAAACCGTTCTCCCGCAGCAGCCTGCCCACGGTCGGCGCCGACGCGGTATGGCCCTGCCGCGTCAGCTCCCCGGCCAGAGACCGCAGCGACTTGGTCGTCCACCGCAGCGGCGACATCGGATCCCCCCGCTCATCCGGCTCGACCAGCGCCAGCAACGCCGGAACGAGCAGCCGGTCAAGCTTCTCGGCGCTCTTGCGACCGCCGCCGTCCCGGCGGACCCGGCCATCGGGCAGTGGGTCCTCACCGCCCTCCAACTCGAAGACACCCTTCCGCACCGTCGTCTCGCTCACCCCTGCGGCACGCGCGACGGCCCGGACCCCACCGTGCCCCAGCAGCCGGGCCTCGGCGGCCAGCGCCAGCCGCTGCTGCCGCTCATTCAGATGAGGGAACAACACTCCGAATCTCAGGGCAAGTTGGTCACGAACCTCACTCGGTATGCGCATACCACACCAACGACAGGGAGACCGTGAAGCAACGTGTTGATTCTTTACGAGCCCTTACTGATCGTTTCAGAATGAAGTTCTGAGTCGTCTCAAGCAGATGATGCTGCATGCGAGTTGGAGCAAGGCGAGGTGTAGGTCGGCCCGTATCTCATAGCGGATGCGGAGCCGTTTGAACTGATGCAGCCAGGCGAAGGTTCGCTCGACGACCCACCGGGTCTTGCCCAGCCCGGAGCCGTGCGGGGTGCTGCGGCGGGCGATCTTGGGTGTGATCCCACGCGCCCGGACGAGGCGCCGGTACTTGTCGAAGTCGTAGCCGCGGTCGGCGAACAGCCGCAGAGGTCGGTGACGTGGCCGGCCGCGCAGTCCGCGAATGTGGGGTATGGCGTCCAGCAGGGGCGTGAGCTGGGTGACGTCGTGACGGTTTCCGCTGGTCAGAGAGACAGCAAGGGGAGTGCCGTGCCGGTCGACGATGATGTGGTGCTTGCTGCCGGGCCGGGCACGGTCGACCGGCGAAGGTCCGGTGTGAGCCCCTCTTTGAGCGCCCTGACGTGCGAACCGTCGATCGCAGCGTCATCCATCTCCAGCAGACCTTCTCTGTGTAGTTCTGCAAGCAGGACCTCATGCAGGCGGGGCCATACGCCAGCCTCGGTCCAGTCCCGCAGGCGCCGCCAGGCCGTCACCCCACTGCAGCCGACCAGCTCTGCAGGTACATCCCGCCGCGCTCGCGCCGCCCGGATCGTCGCAGGCGAAATCCCCGACTACGTGCGGAGCGCGGCCAGGCAGGAGCCAAGGCCGCTCAAGCCGAACCACAAAGTGGTCCAGGCCCAGCCAGAGCAACCAGCCAGAGCACTCATCCCTCCCAGGAGTACCCCGCTCGTACCTCGGGACCGGGAGCAGTACGCGGACAACGCACCGCCGATGTGGGTGAGAGGAACCTTCCATGCCCAAGATGACTGGTGCTGCTCCGCGGAAGTTCGTTGAGGGGCGTTTATCAGGCGGCCTTGAGTGGGGCAGCACGAGGCAAGCGGCAGGGCTGAATCAGGACACCGGGACACCCCTGACCCGCCCGCGCTGCGGCCCCTCGCGCCGCTGCACAGGAAGTCGGCCGGGCCGCCTTCCTGTGCAGCGGCGGTTCCGCCGGCGGACGCTCAGGCCCGCAGGGGCCGCGCCCGCCTCACCCCACCCGCCTTCGCGCCCGCCGCTGAAACCTGCCAGGCCGCCCGGCCCAGCAGCAGGCACAGCGGGGTGTAGAGCAGCAGGTTGAGCCAGTAGAACATGTCGCCAGGGTCCGCCCAGGCCCCCGTCACCCAGACCAGTCCGACCGCGCCGCGGGCCAGCAGTCCGGCGGCCACCGCCCGGCTCCCCCAGCGCGGCAACACGGCGGGCAGCCGGCGGGCCAGGGCCGGCAGCCGACCGCCGTGGACCAGCACCAGCGTCGCGCCCGAGAAGAGCAGTCCCGCGAGTGGGACCAGCACTTGCGGAGTGAACGGCACTTGGGTGTTGAGCACCAGCTGCGAGAGCCGGGTGGTGCTGTGCACCGGCCAGGTCCGCCCGGTGGCCCAGTACAGGTGGATCAGACCGTCCACCGCCAGCACCGCGCCGATCGCGGTGGCCTTGCTGCGGGTGTTCGCCGACTTCACCGGCTTCATGTCGTCACCTCACGGAGTGTCAGGACGCTTGGACACCCGAAGGAGCACCCCGCCCGTCGATCCGTTCCTGTGACGAGGAACACTGCGGCCGGGCGGAAATCGCAGGGAACCTTTCGCCGTCTCGGGGCCTCCCTCCACGGACCCCTGTCACCGATCGACGGAGAAGGCGCCATGCAGGAGCCACCGCCCGGCCTTGCCGAGCTGGTTCGGGCCGCCCAGGGCGGCGACCAACTCGCGGTCGGCCGGCTGCTGGACCTGATCAGCCCGTACGTCCGCCGGCTCTGCGGCCCGATCGCGCTGGACGACGGCGCGGACGCGACCCAGGAGGCACTCATCGTGGTCTTCCGCAAGCTGCGCCAACTCCGGGATCCCGCCGCACTGTTCGGCTGGGTCCGGGCGATCGCGGTGCGGGAGGCGGTGCGGTACGCCACCCGTTCGGCGCGCTCGCAGCCGGCCGAGCTCGGCGAACTCCCAGCGCCCGGCGACCCCCAACTCGCCGCGGACATCCGCGACGTGCTGTCCCGGCTCTCCCCGGAGCATCGCGCCGTGCTGCTCCTGCGCGACCTGGAGGGGCTGGATGAACGGCAGACCGCGGCACTGCTCGCGGTCGCGCCCGGGACGGTCAAGTCCCGCCTCTCCCGGGCCCGACTCAGCTTCCGAAAGGCGTGGCAGCAGTGACCGAGACCCCGATGCCGCAGTGGCCCGTCGCCGCCTTCGACCCGGTCCGCCGCCTGCATGTGATCGCCGCGACCACGCCCGGAGCGGCGCGGATCGGCGAGGCCGTTCTCGACGCACCGTTCGAGCGGGTCTGGTCGATCGCCCAGGACCTGGAACGCACGATGCCACTCTGGATCCCCGATGTCCGCACGGTCCGTCTCCTCGCCCCCGAGTCGACCGGTGCTCCGCTCCAGGCCCGGATCCACGGCCACACCCGGCTCCGTGCGACCTTCGCCATCGACCTCGCCCCCGGCTGGTGCCTGATGCAGAGCCGCCTCCTCCTCGGCGGAATGGCGGCCCGCCCCGAGACCGACCGTACGACCCGCTTCGCCTTCCTCGGCGGCCTGCGTTTCCCCGGCGCGCGCCTCCTCGCCCCCGCGCTGCGCCCGTTCACCGGGAACCCTCTGGCGCGGTTCGCCGCACTCCTCGACGAGGAGTAGCGGAGACGCTGCGGGGCGGCCACCACCGTAAGGGGCGACGCGAAGCAGCACTGGGGCTGCTCCGCGAAGGTTCGTGGAGGGGTGTTCAGGCTGCTTGGAGTGGGCTGGCGGCGTAGGTCCACTTGAAGGGCCGGGCGGTCTCGTTGCGCTTGATCATGGCCGTGCAGGAAGGTGCGGAACTCCCGTCCCCGCGCCGGGTCCTCGTACTCGTGGTAGCCATGGGGTCGGGCTGTTGCGCGGGCCGCAGCGGACAGCACCCGCTCCAGCACCTGCCTTGAGACGCGCCGGTCGGGTGAACCCACGCACCGCCCGGCGGCTCGTGACCGCCTCATACACGTCCAAGATCATCTACCTCGCTCATTTGCTCCAGTTGTCTACTCGTTGACCATCCGGGACCGCGAAATGCGACAAGGCCCTCTCCTTCGGCCCACCGGTACTGGCGCATCCAGCGCCATGCACCGGCCCTCGACCGTCGCGACGCCCATGGGCCCGTCCCACCCTGAGAGCCGTGACCCGTCTATCCCGGCGGGACCGAATGGGCGCACGCGAGCCCCCTCCGCCTGACCGGGGATCGGGGGACCGCAGCCGGATCCCCCGTCCGAAGCAAGCCGCCGCCCGGCGGGCGCAACGAAAGGGCTGCCGGGCTGGGACGGAGCACACAGGAGGCGGTGAAGTCAGGAGAGCCAGTCGGCGTAACGGGTGGCGGAGAGGCGGGCGTCCTTGTCGGTGAGGACGTCACCCTTGACGGCGGCGAACATGCCAGCAGTGGGGTCGGTGACGACCGTGCGGTTGTCGCCCTTGTGGGACAGGGTGATCCGGCCCAGCTCGTCCAGGGCGAAGATCTCGGGGCCGGCGATGTTGCGGATGCCGTTCAGCGGGGCACCTGCGGCGACCTCCGCCACCGCGGCGGCCACGTCCTTGGAGGCGATCGGCTGGATTGGTGTGGCGGGCAGCCGTACGGTGTCGGCGTCGGCGGTCCAGGACAGGACGGCGTCCATGAACTCCATGAACTGCGTCGCCCGGACGATCGAGTAGGGGATCGACCCGGCGGCGAGGAGGTTCTCCTGGAGCGCCTTGGCGCGGTAGTAGTCCAGCTCCGGCACCTGGTCCGTGCCGACGATCGAGAGGATGACGACGTGGCCGACGCCGCCCTTGCGGGCCGCGGCCAGGAGGTTGTCCATCGAGGTCCGGAAGAAGGCCGGGGAGGCATCGTCGAAGGTCGGCGAGTTCGTCAGGTTGACGACGACGTCGGCTCCCGCCACCGCCTCGTCCAGTCCCTGGCCGCTGATGACGTCGACTCCGCTGGACTGCGAGTGCGGCACCACCTCGTACCCGGCGGCGTTCAGAGTCTTGACGACCTGCGACCCGATCAGCCCGGTGCCGCCGATGACCGCGATCTTCATGGCATGCCTTTCGTTGGGGTTATGTGCGGAATATGGCATATGAACGGTTACGTGGGCCGGGCAAGGAGCGGCGCCCTGATCAGCCGAGGAGGGGCGACGTCACAGGCCGTCGACGAACGTGACCGTCTCGTCGAGCGGGGCCCTGAACCGGCTGCTCTTCCCGGGTCCGATCAAGGAGTTTGAGGCCCACCGCGAGGCGTACGGCGACACCTCCGTCCTGCCGACCCAGGACTTCCTGTATGGGATGGAGACGGAGACCGAGCACACGGTCACGCTCGACCCCGGTGTCACCCTGCTGGTCGAGCTGGAGGCCATCTCCGAGGTCGACGAGCGCGGGTTCCGCAGCGTGCTGGCCACTCTCAACGGGCAGTTGCGGCCGGTGTCGGTACGGGACAGGCCCGTCGCCACCGAGGCCAAGGCCGCCGAGAAGGCGGAGCGCGGCAACGAGGGACATGTCGCGGCGCCGTTCGCCGGGGTCGTCCGCTCTTTGAGTTCCTCGTCGCGCACGGAACGGGCGGAAGGAGTTTCGAGGCGTTTCTTGTGGGCGTAGTAGGTGGAAGGGGCGATCTGGCAGTCGTGCCCGGTGAGCGTCCTGCAGATCGTGTGCCGTTCAGAAACTCATCGCTGCTGGTCAAGCCGCGTATCTGTACTCGTTGATGACGCCGCCCAGTACTCGGGTGCGGAGGAGTCGGTGCGCGGTCAAGTCGGTCGGGGGCGCCGGGTGCTCCTGGGCGAGGGGAGGAAGTTGCCCCCGGGCCTGGTGGGGGCGATGGCCGTTGTAGTGGAAGGCGTAGACGTCGAGCACGCGTCGAGCGTGGGCTTCGTTCAGGAGCAGCAGGTGGTCGAGGGCCTCGCGCCGGAGTGTCCCGATGACCCTTTCGTAGTGCGCGTTCATCCGTGGGGCCCGCGGCGCCGTCTTCAGGGTCTCGATGCCCTCGGACGCGAAGACCGCGTCGAAGGACTCGGTGTACTTGCGGTTCCGGTCGCGGACCAAGAAGCGCAGCGACTCCAAGCGCAGGCCCAGGTCGACGGCGAGGTTGCGGGCTTGCTGGACCGTCCACTGCGTGGTCGGATGCGCGGTCACACCAGCGATGTGCAGGCGGCGCGTGCCGTGCTCGAGGAAGACGAGCGCGTAGACCCGGCGGAGATCGACCAGGTCGATGTGCAGGAAGTCGCAGGCGATGACGCCGTCGGCCTGCGCCGTCAGGAACTCTCGCCACGTCGGCCCACCTCTGCGGGGAGCAGGGCCTACTCCGGCAAAAGTCAAGATCTCCCAGACCGTGGAGGCTCCGACCCGATGCCCGAGCCGCGCGAGCTCGCCTTGGATCCTGCGACGCCCCCAACGCGGGTTCTCTGCGGCCAGCCGCAGCACCAGCTTTTGATCGCCTTCGTGGTCGGTGGCCGGCCGGGCCTGCTCCGGCGCTTGCTGTAGTCCCACCGGCGCGCCACGAGCCTTCGATGCCCCGCCGGCACGGTGTCCGGAGTCACCGGGAACACCTGCGCCCACGACGCCGGGGTATCAGCGAGGACAACGCCGCGAACCACAGCCGGTCCGCCGGCTCGTAGCGCACCGGACCTGCAAGTTGCCTGCGCAGCACCGCGTTCTCGTGCCGCAGGACAAGAAGTTCGGCGTCCTTGGCCACCTGCCGACGCAGCAGCAACACCGGGACCGACAACAGCTTCCTCGTCACCCGATAGACCAGCGAGACAATCACCCGCGGCATCGTCCCACGTGACCCTGAGCGCCACCAGACCCCCTACGACCTGCAGCAACGCATTTCTGAACGGCACAGGCCGCCTGGTCGGCAAGGACCCGGAGGCCTTCATGCGAGACGCCGCACTCGAAGCCGCCGAGGACCCGTTCCTCAAGGCCCTCAAGAACGCGGGCGCAACCGTGGCCCGCCTCGCCTCCGCCTTCGGTACCGCCGAGGTCGGCACCAGCTCAGCCGCGGAAGTCACCCGGTGGCCCGACGCGGCGCCTGGTATGCGTGACCTCGAGCACGGCCGCGCTGCGTGACCCGCCACCTCACCCCCCGCGAGCTCCTGCAGGTCGCCCAGACCCTCCCCGGAGACCCGGCATGCCTTGACCTCGGCGTGCTCGACGCCGCATGCGCCCGCACCCGCGCGCGCTACATGGACCAGGACGTCTACGGCTCGACCTGGCTCAATGCAGCGGCCCTCCTGCAGACACTGGCCCTGCACGAACCGCTCGAAGACCGCAACGCATTCTTCGCCTGGCTCGCCGGCGAAGTGTTCCTCGAAGTCAACGGCATCCACATGGACTACCAGCCGGAAGAGGCTCTCGCGCTCGTCATGAGCGCCGGCCACAAGAACGCCAGCGTGCAGGAGATCGCCGCCCAGCTCCGCGGCTGGACCATCACCAGCTGATCGGGCGGCGTGCCTGCCGCCATCGACAGCTTCACTGATGTAGAGCAGGTCGGCGATCTACCTGGTTGCTGAACAGCGGGTCCGTGCACCCGGCGGCTCCACCTCGCCGGTGCTTGTGGCGGCCCTGACGACTGCGCGGGGCTGATGTTCGGACCCTGGAGCCCCGACGGTTCACGGCCGGGGGCTCGGCTGTCCTACGGAGCCGGGCTGATGTCGCCGTTGGTGTCCATGTCGAAGATGCCCTGGGTCTTGCCGTCGACCTTCAGGTGCTTGAGCCAGTGCTTTGAGAGGTTGTGCACGTTCTTGTGCTGCATCTCCCACACCACCGAATGCCCGGCGCAGTCCAGCTTGACCATCAGCTTGTGGTCGCCCGCGATGGCGTTGTAGAGCGCGGGGACCGAGAAGTTGAGTTCCGGATCTTCGCTGGACGTGTTTACCTGCCTGTCGTGCTCCCCGTACGCGATGAGGACCGGCACGCTGCCGCCAAGGACGCCGCCCTGCGCCGCGGTGGTCTTGTTCCAGCCCCACCGGACGAAGTTTCTGATGCGGTTGAGCCCTTCACCTTCCGTCCCCCACGTGCTGCCAACCGGATCGCTTTGCATGATCGCGTCCCACACCACGTGCTCCATCGCGGGTTCGCGCTGGCCCTCGCAGAGCGCCTCATTGCCCCACCCATTCCAGGTTCCCGATTTCGTGCTCACGAACATCGGGAAGCCGGGCCGCGGCAGCGGGTCGGGGGCGTTCGACGTGCCGCCGGGCGGGAAGATCGGCGCCAGCAGGAACAGGCTCGACACCTTGCCGGGGTTCTTGACCGCGTACGGCCCCATCGTGAACGCGGCCGCAGACCAGCCGATGAAGGCGACCTTCTTCACCTTGCGCTCGCGGATGATCCACTCCACGACGGTGTTCAGCTCGTCCCGGTCGCTGTTCGAGTTGGTCAGCTGGAACGGATAGTTCGGCAGGCCTGGCGTGAAACCTGGAGGTCTCGGCTTCAGAAGGTGCTGCTGGGCGGGGTTGACGTTGCGAGGGTCGTCCATCTTCGGCCGCGGCGACAGCCCAGAGCCCTGGAGGTCCATCATGAAGACGTCGTAACCGGCCTTCGCCAGCGCATTGGCCCAGCTGTACGACTTGTACTCGAGATCAAAGCCCGGGAGCACCGGAATGCTCCGGCCGTGGAGCATCAGGACGGCCGTGCGCTCGTCGAGGTGGCCGGGGGGCGTGCCGTCGCGCTCCCGCACGAAGAGCTTGACCTGATCCCCCTCGTTCGCGCCGGGGACGGTGGACTTGTGGGGTATTGCGTGGTTGTGCACTTCGACGGGCATGAGGATCCGTTCTGTGAGCTCGGCCGGGGCGTCGTTGCCCTGCCCAGACCACACTCGAGGCGCGGGACCGTCCGCGCCAAAACAGGGGGGCCAGCCGTGTGACGTGCACTTTCTCCGTGCCGTCGGCGGCCTGCTCCTGTAGTCGTCGTCCTCGAACGGCGACAGCGACAGCGCCACCCCAGTCGGCGGTCAGCTCGACCGCCAGCTCCGCCAGCCCGGCGTGCAGCGCGGCCACCTCCCGCACGATCCGCCTCGGCGTGTTCTCCGGCGCCGCCCAACGAACGCAGGAGCCGTCTCGGTGGCACGGGGGGATCCACCTGTGCGACTGTCGGGTAGCCGGAGCGCGTTGCCGCGCCCCGGCCCCCTCAGAACCGGACTTGCCAGTCGTCCCGGCATCCGGCTCAAGCAAGCCCCAAGGGCTCACAGAACCTGCGTAGTTGGACGTCTGTCGATCTTCGCGTTATGCATCTGATGACAGTCCGCGTGTACGAGGATCAGGTTCTTCTTTTCGTCCGTCCCGCCGTTCTTTCGATAGGTGAGGTGGTGCCTGTTGAGCCCGCCTCCCCTGAGCTGAATCCAGAACCACTCTGCCCAAAAGCGTGGGTCCTCGCGCTCAAATTCAGCTCCGGCAATGAGCGCTTTCCTGCACAGTGGACACAGACCCCTCTGTAGGTAGGCCAACGAGAGTGCCTTCTTGTCCAGCGGCAGGGTGCGTGCTTGCCTCTTCCGGCGATCGTTCCAGTATGTCGCGAGTGCCGGATCGTCCATCGACGCGGATCCTCGCACCTTCACGTGTCGGACAATCTTGGTCCAGGCGAGCTTCTGGAGGTGGGCAAACCCGTGGTGGCGAGGTGACGTTCTAGGTGATGCTGCGGTCGTGATCGAACGGGATGACGCGGTACGCATCGTTGAGGAAGAGCTGGCGCGTAGCCATCAGGCGTGGGTTGCCGCTGGCGTCGAGCAGTTCCCGCGCAGCGTGGTCGTGCGCGTGGTCGAGCACGAGCTCGTCTGGAAGGTCTATGTCCAATCCGAGGAGTATGCGCGAACGCGCAATGTAGCCGCGATGCTGGTGGGACACGGTCCGTATCTGGTCGACCGCGCCAATGGCGGGCTCCACTCGATTGGAGTGCTCTCCGAGATCGAGGGGGCTTGGGAGGACGACTACCGCAGTCGTATCCGAGGGCTGCCGGTCCGCACTCCGGTGGATGATCTCCACGACGAGCTACGGACGGTAGCTGAAGCAACGGGCGGACGCATCGCTGCTGTCCGTGCCCTTCGTCGGAGGGTGACTGGGCTCTCCCCGACGCATGCCCTCGCCTACGTAACCGGGCTGCTCGCGGGTGAAGTGCCGACTCAGCTCCTGGCCATCGCTCACCAGGAGCTTGTGAAACCGCTCGACCGTGTGCTCGCCGTACGTACCTTCGGCGTTGATGTTGATTTCTGAGATGCGACCAGTCGAAACCGCAGAAGGCACGCTGTTGGCCTTGCTGGCCCCTTTCTGGGCGCATGCGTCGCCGTCTCGCAGCTCGGCGCAGGTCCCGACAACCTGCGCAGTCAGCTCGCAGACCCACTGGTTCGGCTGAGGCGGGACATCACGGTGGCTGCACGAGGACGAGGGTCCGCGCAGGCTGACGCCGCCGAGGTTCCCTTCGGCGGCAAGTGTTTCGACCGCTTTGCATGGTTTCGGCGCGCCATTCGCATCCGATATTCGAACAGACGTACTCTTGGGGTGTTGTGCCGAAAGCCTTCTCCTTCCCGCAAGACCTCCTCGACGCCCAGGTCGCCCTCGACGAGCCGTGCCGCGTGCGAGGACTACGCCAAGACCTTGCCGTGGTCGGCCGAGCCGATGCCCGGGTGGGAGGGCGACAAGCAGCTGCACTCCTCCTACCGGTCCCACAAGGAGGACTCTCCCGGGTATACGGAGGGGCAGGCCGCGGAAGTTGCCCGCTTCCGCGCGCGGCTGCTGGAGCTCAGCATCGCCGTGTCCACGCATCCTTTCTGGGATTCCGTCGACGCCGGCGACCGTGTCGAGGCCCGCATGGCACTCAAGCACGCACACGAGCCGGCCGAGGCGTAGCCGTGTCCGGCGGCATATCCGACCTGGACAAGAACCGGGCCCTGGCCGACTGGCTGGAGTGGCAGCTGCGGCAGACCCGCTCCCGGATCCGCGAACTGGAGATCAAGGAGCAGCAGGAGGCACGTGCCCGGGAGCGGGCGCGGGCCGAGCAGTCGTGGAAGATTCAGCCGCAGCGGTCGGGCAGGACGGCGCTGCTGCATCGCGGCGGGTGCGGCCTGTACAACGCGCAGCTCGGTTTCCTTGACCGGGATGAGGCACTCATCGCCCTGGCTGAGCCGGACATCGAGCCGTGCGAGGTGTGCCGGCCCGAGACGGGGCTGGTACAGGTGTAGGCCGTACGGGCCGCCCGATGCGCTGCTTTGGGCAGGGGCACGCAAGCTGGGGGTGTGGATTTTCCCGTCAGGGTCGCCCTGGCCCAGGCCGTCCCTGTCCTGCCCGAGGGGCCGGGCTGGTGGTACGAACCGAAGTTCGGCGGTTCTTCAGATGCTTCAACATGTCTCGTCCCTCCATGTGGGAGGACGACGCCACGCGCCTGATGATCTTGTTCCCTTCGACCGTTCGCAGCCGCTCGGTGGACAGGCGGACGAAGCGGCTCGGGGATCCAGTGCAGCGAGGACCCGCCGTTCTGACGTCGTCGGCAGAAACTCCCGCCGCCTTACGAAAGGGCTTCGGCCGCGCGGGCGGGGCGATACTGATTGTGACAGTCGCCCCGCCGCCGGGCCGGCCTCGGGCGCGGACCCGGTCGGTGGGGACGCACCTTTGTCGATGTCTCCGAGGGGAGCCGTTCATGACCACGGCGAAAGACCTGTTCATCATCGCCATGGACCTGAAGCATTCCGTGGGACAGGGCGACCTGTCCCTCGCACTCGCGGGAGCCGAGCTGATCGATCTCATCGGTGCGGGGGCGGTCGCCGTGGACGGCGACCGCATCGTGCCGGGTGGACCGCCGACGCTGGACGATCGGTTCATGGGCGAGGCTGCGGCAGGGCTCACTCGGCAGGCGCCCTACGAGCGGATCGAGGACTGGCTGTGGCGCCGGGGCCGAGACCTCTCGGCCGCGTACCAGGCCGCCCTGGAAGAGAACGGTGAGCTGAAGCCGCAGCGAAGCGGCCGGTTGTCCTTCGGCTCGGAACGCGTGGAACCGGTCGATACGCCCGCGCGCCGCCGTGCAGCCGACCGCTGGAGAGGGAAGGAACCCGTCCTGGCCGCCCTCGCCTCGGTCGTAGGCATCGACGACGAAGGATCCGACGATGAGGCCGGCCTCGATGACGTGGCGGTGACGACCGTGGTTGCCGCCGTCCACGACGCGGTGATGGAGCTGGAGGCCGTACGCCAGAGGCGGACCATCGAGAATTCGGCCTTCGCCAACCTCTGGCGCGGACCGTGAGCCGAGCCCGCCTTCGGGGGCGCGGTCGAGTCCGACGGCGACGGTGAGCGGTCGCACGGCCGCCGGGCGGCGCTTACGGCGTGCCCGTGGACCGGTTCCGGTCAGGGGCCGCGCGGCCTACGCCTGGAAACTGGGTGTGGCACGAGGACGAAGTCCCGGTATCCATCGAAGTCGCCGGGGTCGCCTGCCACACCGATTTGGACGGGCGCATCATCAGGCAGGTCTTTGAGCGCGTCGCGAAGCTGCGCGGCATTCCAGACCTGCGGGGTGTGCTCGAAGACCACCGTCATGGGCACAGAGTGCCGGACCGGACCGCGTGGCCGGTGGAGACACGGCTACGACCGGGGCCAGAGGTCGAACTCGGGCCAGGCTGGTGACCGTACGGCGACGCCTTGGCGCACCGTGAGTCAATACGCCTGTGACGGAACGAAGACATCGCGGAGGACCGCCTGTGACTCGGTGCGAGATACAAATACTTCCGACCACATGCACCGCGCTACTCCTGGGGGAACACCGTGAAGTACACCCGCATCACTGCTCTCGCCGCCATCGGCGTCGCCGCCACCCTCTCGCTCACCGCCTGTGGCAGCGACAGCACCGGGAAGGACTCGTCCTCCAAGGGCTCCTCATCCTCATCTTCTTCGTCCTCGGACAGTGGCTCGAAGTCGCAGGGCGGCTCGGGCTCCGGCGGCTCGGAGGCCAGCAACGCGAAGTCGGGCTCCGGTGAGGAAACCAAGGCAGAGGCAGCCGCGAACGGCGCGACGAAGACCGGCGGCAAGGTCACGTCCTGCAAGACGGAGGACCTGGCCATCGATGCCAGGGACGCCGCGCCCGACGAGAACTCCGGCAGGATCGACATCACCATGATCAACCGGGGTTCGACCACCTGCTCGGCGACGGGCTTCGCGGGCGTCGACATCAAGGACGCCGACAACACCTCGAACCCCATCGAGCGCGGCCACGCCCAGCCGCGTATCACCACCCTGAAGCCCGGCGACGCCGCTGTCTTCAACCTCGCCTACGACATCGACAACACCGGCGACAGCCTCGCGTCCCCGACCAACATCCTGGTGACGCCCCCGAACGAGACCCACACCGTGAGCCTGAAGTGGCCCGCGGGCGCGGGGGAGATCAAGGGCGCCTACACCGACGTTGAGGTCTACCCCACGCATACGATCAAGTAGGGGTGGTGCCTGCGGGCTGCTCCTGGCGGCGGGCCTGCTGAGAGATTACCGGCCCGGACTGCGCGGCAGGTGCCGCGCCGCGGTACGCGGCGGCCGCCGCCCGCTTCAGCGCCTCCTGGCCGCATCCTTCTCAGGGCCGGCCCCGGCGGGACGGACGTCGGAGGCGTGGGGGACCGGGCCGGGCTCGGATCGTCGCTCCGCCCCTGGCCGCGGTCACGGTGATGGCAGGCCCCGCCCTGTTCTGACGCAGACGAGCTGGTTCCAGGAGTGCATCCGCTCACTCAGCCGGATGTCTGCGCTCGGGCGGGCGCGCCGTCCAGGGAATCGGCTCGCCTTGCGCGCTGAACCGGGCTCCTGCTGGGTCGTCATCTGCCGCCTCGTACGGCGCTTTCTGCTCCTTCGTCTGTCCGTTGAAGTTCGCCGGAGTCGTCGTTGGTGCTTCTGCGCCTGATGTGGGTCCCGCCTCCTTCACGACGGCGGGGTTTGTCCCCGAAGCTGGTCGAGGACGCGGCCGCGACCAGAATTCCGACCTGCTCAGCGAAGTCGGGCCCGGGCAGAGGCAGATCGACGTCCGGCTCATCGTGGACGTAGCCGACCGCGACGGCTGTGGGGAGGTACTGCATCAGGGCGTCGACTACCTCGGAGCGGCGGCGGCCACTGCGGTGGAGGAGCTGGCGGAACACCCGCAGCACGGTAGGCGTGCTGGTGTCGACGCTCCATACCGTCTCCGGTACGGTCCAGGATCCCTGCGATTCCTTCTGGCCAGGGGCGGATCCCTTCGCCGGCGTGGATGGGGCCGGGCAACTGTCCGTCTGTGTCTGCTCGTACCACCAGGCTGCGGCGTCGTTCTCGCCGAGGGACAGGTGGTGCAGATACAGGCAGTAGGACGCGGCCTTGTCTCCGGCTCCGGAGGCGTACTGCCACCCACGACCGGGCCCCGTCCTCCGACTCGGCGAGCTGAAGGATGCAGCCCAGCACCCGGGCTCCGTCCGGATCGGGCAGTTGCTCGGTCACGAACCCGCTCAGCGCGGAGGTGGGGGTGCGTGACACCAGCGCCTCGCACAAGGCCAGCAGATCCTGATTCGCCGCCTCACTCAGCAGGTCTGCGGAGCTGGCGCCGGACTCACCGGCCACGAGCCCGCCCGCGCCGGAGATCCTGTCGTACGGATCTTCCGGCCTGCTCGGATGGTCGATCAGCCGGGCCCGCGAGAAGAGCTCGTCGATAGCGGTCACAGTACATTCCCTTCAGGGTCGCTTTCAGTACCGAGAACGGCTTCCACCACATGCCTGGCGTGCCGCTCATCGGATCGGACGGAGGCAATCGGAACACCGAGGACATCGGCAACGGTGGAAGGCGGCATGCCGCGCAGGTGCCCTGACGTGGTGCCGCTGCACCGGCCGGGATTGGACGACGGCGGCGGGCCGTCTGGGCAGCTTTATGTTCTGGCTGCGGCACTCGACCGGTGACGGCAGTCCGGTGGCGGCCGGGCCGGGCAGTGAACCCGTTCGCGGGCCTCGCCGGATCAACACCGTGCTGGCCGGCGTCCGCGAGTTCCTCACCCACGGCACGACGCTCGGCACGGTGCCGACGTTCGTGCTGTCCCAGCTCTACGAGGTCGCTGACGACCGGGACTTGCCGATGCAGGCCCGCGGCGAGGGAAGCCACCTTCGCTACTACGCCAAGGCTCGGCACCGGGCAGCCGAACCGCAAGAGCCGGTCGGCCGCGCAAGCGACGAGGAAGTCCTTGCCCTGCTGCGGGCCTGCCGCTCGGCCCGGGACCGGTTCATCGTCCTCCTGCTCGCCAGGGCCGGGCTGCGCCGCAGCGAGGCCCTGGGCATGCGGCGCGAGGACATCCATTTCATCCTGGACGCCAGCGTGCTGGGCTGCCGGATTCCCGGCTCTCACCTGCACGTGGTGCGACGGGACAACGACAACGGCGCCTGGGCGAAGTCAAAGCGTTCGCGCGCCGTCCCGGTCGACTTTCTGCTGGTTCAGGCTTACGACCAGTACGTCGTCGAACGAGACACCTGCCGCGAAGCCCGCGACAGCGACTTCGTGCTGGTGAACCTGTTTCGGCCCCCACTGGGGGCGCCCATGCCGCCGGGCGCCCTGAACGACCTCTTCGATCGGCTCTCCCGTCGGGCCGGCCTGGCCGACGGCGTTCATCCCCACGCTTTGCGGCACGGATTCGCCAGTAACGCGGCCGACGCCGGCGCCGTCCTGGACGAGATCGCCGACCTCCTCGGGCACGCCAGCGCGGCCAGCTCGCAGGTCTACCTGCATCCCGATCCGCAGCGGCTACGGTCCGCCGTCGAACGGGTCGCCGCTCTCGCTCCCAGGAGGAACGGATGACCACGGCCCTGCGACTGGTGCCCGCGCCCGCATCGGATCTGCTGCCTGCCCGCGCGAAACGGCTACGCGCCCTGATCCGGCCGGAGACGCTGGACGTTCTGCACTGGGACGAGAAATCCCGAATCCTTCGGCCCTCGCCGGACCACCCTTTCCTCGGCATGCACATCTGCGCCCGTTCCGGCTGCTGGGCAGCAGCCCGGAAGACAGAACTGGGGCTGTGCTCGGCCTGCCGCAGCGTCTGGAAGCGGAGCGGCAAAACGCCAGAGGACTTCCTGGCCAGCGAGCCAAAACAGATCAGCAACATCTCGGGCGGATGCGCGGTGAAGCTTCCCCTTGATCGTGGACACCTGGAGACTGGGCCGTGAGAGCCCAGAGGAAGCAGTGCCAGGTGGGAAGCAAGTACACGAAGCGGTACTCGGACGAGTACAAGCGGGACGCGATCGAGCTCGTGCGGTCGTCGGGCCGGACGGTGACCGAGGTCGCCCGGGAGCTCGGGGTCAGCTCGGAGTCCCTGCGGGGCTGGGTGAAGAAGGCCCGTGCCGCTCAGGACACCGGATCCGGTCCCGCCGCCGGGCGAGCCGACGACCGGGACGAGGAACTGAAGAGGCTGCGGAAGCTGACCGGCGAGCAGGCGAAAACAATCGAGATCCTGAAAAAAGCGACGGCCTTCTTCGCGAAGGAGAGCGACCGGTGAGCGAGATATGCCGGTTCATCCACGCGGAGAAGGCGAACTACCCGGTCACGCTGCTGTGCAAGGTGACGAAGACCGCCCGTTCCACGTACTACGCGTGGGTGGCCGGACGGGAAGCCCGCGCAGCGCGGCGGCGGGCCGATGAGGCCCTGGCGCACGAGATCACGGTGATCCACCTCGCGTCCCGGCGGAACTACGGCGTCCCGCGCGTCACCGCCGAACTGCGTCGGCGGGGCCGGCCGGTCAACCGCAAGCGGGTGGAACGGGTCATGCGGGAGCACGGCATCGCCGGGAACAGCCGGCGCACCGGACGCCGCAGCCTGACCAGGGCCGACACCAAAGCCGCCCCGTCGCCGGACCTGATTGGCCGGGACTTCACCGCCACCCGCCCCGGCACGAAGATCGTCGGGGACATCACCTACATCCCCACCGCCGAGGGCTGGCTCTACCTCGCCGCGTGGCTGGACCTGGCCACGCGCGAGGTCATCGGCTACTCGATGGCCAACCACCACCGCACCGAACTCGTCGTCGACGCGCTCGACATGGCCGCCGCGCTGGGCCGCCTGGAACCCGGCTGCGTGATCCACAGCGACCGCGGATCGGAATACACCTCCCGCCAACTGCGCGACAGAATCGGCCTGTTGGAGCACAGGCAAAGCATGGGCCGGACCGGGAGCTGCTTCGACAACGCCGCCGCGGAGAGCTTCTGGGCTGTGCTCAAAGAGGAGATCGGCACCCACTTCTGGCCCGACCGCGCGACCGCCCGCGCCGGGCGCGCTGCAGCACATCGCTCTGGCTCCCGACATCAGGCCCGCACCGGCGGCCGCGCTCGACCTCATGCGGCACGCGGTCCGCTCCTGGGCCGCCCAGGCAGCGGTTTCGGGCGACGACGCTGGAGGAGTTCTTCGCCGACCCCCGCGTTCGCCCGCTGCCGGGCTTCGGCCTGTGCTCGGTCGACGCCTGCCACCGGCACCAGGCGAACAGCTCGAACCCGTTCTGCCCCCCGCACTGGGTCAGGTGGCAGGAGGCACAAGTCCCCGACGCTGAATTCGAGACCTGGTGCCGCATCGAGCCCGGCACGGCAGAGTCCACCGCGCTGAGCCTGCGGGGTCTGCCGGCCCTGGTGACTGCCGAGATCCTCTACGTCCTTCAGGCCCGCACGGACGCCGAGGTCAAAAGCCCGCCCGTCCTGCTGCGAGGCCTCGTCCGGCACCTGCGTGAGCAACGCGTCGAGCAGTTCGACGACGTCCAGGTGCCCCGCAACACCCACCTGGCCGGCATGACCAACCGCATGCGCCACATGCTCGCAGCCGCCGTCTCCACTCCGGAACTGGAGCAGATCAAGGACGTCTGGAACATGGGCGCCTTCGGACTGGGCCAGTGGCGTCGGATGGACTTCACGCCGTTGCACCAGGAGTGGATGCGGCGAGCCTGCAAGACGTGGGTGCTTGATGAGATCCCCCGCCGCTACGGCAAGAACATCCCCAACGGCCTCTCCGACATGATCCTCTGCCTGCGCTACCTCTCCCAAAGCCTCGTCCGCTCCCGTCAGGACGACGGAGCGGACATGGCCGCGCTCGGCCGAAGCGACATCGAGACGTTCACGCAGTACGTGGCTCACCTCGCGCACACCGGCGAGATCAGCGCTTTCCGCCGCACGACGGTCTGCCGCTTCACCAGCCGGTTCCTGCGCGAAATCCGCGACCTGGGCCTGACCCGGCCCGGCGAAATCCTCGCCGACCTGCCCGACGACTTCGCGCTGCGCAGGCACGACATGCCGCCTGTCGTCATCGAGGAAGGACCCGGAAGAGCCCTGCCGAAGGAGATCCTCAGCCAGCTCTGCGAGCGGCTGCCCACCCTCGACCAGATCCGGGACGGCAGCGACGACGCGCGCGCCGCCATTGAGATCCTCGTCGATACCGGGCGACGCCCCGACGAGATCGGATGCCTGCCCTGGGACTGCATGGAGACCGACGAGCATGGCAAGTCCGTGCTCGTCTACACCGACTTCAAGAACAACCGCATCGGCCTGCGCCTGCCGATCCCGGACTCCACCGCAGAGATCATCGTCCGGCAAAAGAAGGCCATCCGCGCCCGGTTCCCAGACACCAAGCTGTCCGAGCTGGTCCTCTTCCCCCAGCCCCGGCAGAACTCCGAAGGCACCAAGCCGTTCCGGATGCAGCACATCGGCAACGTCCACCGCCGCTGGATTAACGCCATGCCCCCACTGCTGCTGGCCGACGGCACCGAGTTCCACAAGCTGGAAGTCGTGCCCTACTCCTACCGCCACTCCTACGCCCAACGGCACGCCGACGCCGGAACCCTGCCCGACGTGCTGCGCGAGCTCATGGGGCACCGGTCGTTGCAGACCACCCAGCAGTACTACCGGAACTCTCAGGAATTGCATCAGACGGGCGAGAAACCGCAGGTCGCGAGGTCAGGGCGGGGCCTGACAAGGACTCCATCCTCCTGCAACTTGGCGTCCTGAGCTGGGAGTTTGGCGATCAGATCCCGTCTGATGCAGGATTTGCCCTCTGAAGGGGAGGGTGAAAGTGGGTCTACAGCGACGTGCCGACCTGGCGGGGGCGGCTCAACTGGAGCTGGTCTCCGGGGTGGCCCAGCTGCGTCCACAGGACGCGATGGTCGAGGCGATGGTGCGGGGCTGGAGGGCCCAACAGGCCGCTCGTGGGCTCCGCGAGGACACGGTCACCGCCCGGGAACGACTCGTACGCCGGTTCCTGGAGTACACCAACGAATATCCGTGGGCCTGGGCTCCTGGCCATGTGGACGAGTGGTCACTGTGGCTGACCAGCGAGAAGCACCTCGCGCCGTCCACGATCCGCAGCTATCAGGGCAGTCTGCGCCTGTTCAGCGAGTTCTTGATCGACGGTCGTTACGGCTGGTCGGTGGCCTGCGAGGACGCCTTCGGCACTCACCCGGTGGCCATCTGCCACCGGGTGGAACACCATCGCCCACCTCAATGACTACGAGGGGCGCCCCGAGGCGAGGCCGTTCACCCGCGAGGAGATCCAGCGCTTCCTCGACTACGCCGACGACCAGGTCGAACGGGCGGTCCGGGCCAAGCGCAAGGGAGCCCTCGCCGCCTACCGCGACGCCACCCTCTTCAAGGTCATCTACGGGTGGGGTCTGCGCCGGACCGAGACATCGAAGCTGGATGTGGTGGACTTCGGGCGGAACGCGAAGGCTCCGCAGTTCGGCCGGTACGGCACACTCAACGTCCGCTACGGCAAAGCGAAGAAGGGTCAGCCACCGCGTCGTCGGAACGTGTTGTCGGTGATGGACTGGGCGGTGGATGCGGTCGCCGACTACGTGGAGAACGTACGGCCGCGGTTCGGCTGCGAGGACCACCCCGCGTTGTGGGTGACCGAGAGGGGCGGCCGGGTCAAGCCGGCGGAGATCAATGCCCGGTTCGTCGCCTACCGCGACGCACTGAAGCTCCCGAAGGCGCTGACGGTCCACTCCGCTCGCCATTCTTACGTCACCCACCTCACGGAGGACGGGGTTGACCGGCGGTTTCTGCAGCAGCAAGTCGGTCACGAGAATGACAGCTCTACCGCCATCTACACCCACGTCAGCGACGACTTCATGAACACGATGCTCCACAAGGCACTTGCTCCCGCGCTCGCCCCGATCCCCGCAGACAAGGACCGCTGATGGCCGCGAAGCTCGACTACCACTGGCACCTGCGCAAGGTCATGGCCGACCGTGGGCTCTTCTCCACCACCGACCTCATCCCGCTACTGGACAAACGGGGCATCACCCTGTCGTCCAGCCAGGTCTACCGGCTCGTCGTCGAGCGCCCCGAGCGGCTCAGCCTGAAGATCCTCATGGCCCTGCTCGACATCCTTAACTGCACCATGGACGACCTCATCGAGCCCGTCGCCGCAGCAGGTTCCGGACCAACTACCCGGACAAGGAAGGCCGTTGGTGCCGAGACAGGTGTCGGTGACCTGCGACCCAAGCGAGCCCGCATCCGCGGTCTCGAGCGGCCGTGACCACACCCGGGCTCCCCGATCGGGCCGTCTGCGACCCGATCGGGCTCATCGTGGACCTGGTCGCGGCCGTCGAACATCAGCTGGAGCCTGACCGGATCCGTGCCGTGGTCGCCAGCGTCGCGGGCGGCCGCTCGAAGTCACGCCGCCTCGCGGCACATCTCTCTGAGCATCCTCGCGTGCTGAACGACGGTCGCTCGCCGGCGCCCAGGGCCGTCGGCGACCTGCTCATCGCCCTGCGTGAGGCCGGGGCCCAGAGGGTCTCGCCGCCGTGTTGCGCCGAGTGCGGCAGGCAGATGCGAACTCTCCAGCGCCGCGGTCAGGACTGGTACTGCTGGAACTGCGGGCCGCAGCCCGAGCCATGTGCTGCCTGCGGAAACGCCCGCCGGGTCGCTTCACGCGACCGGGCCGGGCGGCCACGATGCGGCAAGTGCCCGGACACCGACGGACGTGACCCCATCGCAGTGATCGGCGCCCTGATCGCCGCGCTGGACCCGCAGGCCGGACGAGAGACGATCGCCGACGCGGTCCGCCGATCGGCGCCTCGTCCCTCCTACCAGCAGAAACTCGCCTGGACCCTGGAATCCAACCCCGCTCTGTTGACCGGGGAAGGCCACCTTGCACCCCACCGCGCGGTCCTCAAACTGATCGACCTGCTGCACGAGGCCGGCATCGCCGGGATCGTCCGGCCCTCCTGCCCCGGCTGCCACAGAGTCGTACGCATCGACAAGCCTCTGGACGGAAAGCGGGTCTGCCGCATGTGCATCTCCCACTCCCGCATCGAGGAGTGCTCGGGATGCGGAGCCCGCCGAGAGCCCGCCACCCGCGACGACCAAGGCCGGCCAGTGTGTCCGAACTGCCTGGTCAGTGCCCCGGCGAACCTGGAGACCTGCATCAACTGCGGCCGGCGAAAGGTCGTGAACACCCGCACACCGGACGGTCCGCTCTGCGCGAGCTGCCCCTCTTTGCCCACCGCGACTTGCAGCATCTGCGACGCGGAAAAGCCCTGCGGCACCTCCCGCACCACGGGTCGGCCATGGTGCCTGGACTGCCAGCATCGCTCAGCGCCGTGCTCGGCCTGCGGCGGCGTCGCGGCGGTCGTCTCCGGCACTCTCGACCAGCCCCTTTGCACGGACTGCACCGCGCTTGAGGTCTGGCACACCTGTCCCACCTGCAGCGATCCCGACTACCCGCACCCCGGCCAGTGCGCTCGCTGTCTCATCAACCGGCGCCTCAACGAGCTCCTGGGCCCTCCATCCGATGCCCTCCACCCCGCTCTCGAAGTCCTGCGGAACAACATCGCCACCGCCGAGCACCCCATCACCGCCAAGCGGTGGCTGAACAAGCCGTCCGTGTCTCCGGTTCTGGCCGACCTCGCGGCCAGCAGACGAGCCCTGACTCACGAGGCCCTCGACGAGCTGCCCGACAGCCCACCTCTCGCTCACCTCCGCCAAGTCCTCGTCGGCGTCGGTGCACTGTCCGAGCGGGACGAGTACATGGTCCGCCTCGAACGCTTCCTCACCGGCCTTCTTGCATCACAGCAAGACCCCGAACAGCGCAAAGTCCTGCACCGGTACGCGATATGGCACCTGGTCCGGCGACTACGTCGACGCAGCAACAGCCGACCCCTGACCCCGCAGCAGTTCATGTCCGCGCGTCAACGAACCCACGCGGCCGTCGCCTTCCTGACCTGGCTGAAAGCTCACGACCTCGCCTTGGAGACCTGCCAGCAGGCCGACCTCGACCAGTGGCTCACCGACGACTCCGCCACCTACCGCCACACGGCCGGACACTTCATCCGCTGGGCTCGCACCAACAAGCTCACCACCGTCCACGTCCCCGCCGTCCGCTGGCACGGCCCCACCCAGCCACTCGATGACGAGCATCGATGGAACGTCGCACGCCGACTCCTGCACGACGACACCCTCAAACCAGAAGACCGCCTCGCAGGACTCCTTCTCCTCCTTTACGCCCAAGGACCGTCAGCGATCAGCCGGTTGACCACCGAGGACGTCGAGGCCAGCGCCCAGGAAGTACGTCTCCACCTTGGCGATGCCCCCGTCCGGTTGCCCGAGCCCGTCGCCGCACTGGCCCGCCTGGTTGCCGCGAACCGCAAGGGTCACGCCACCATCGGGGCCTTGACTCCGTCTCCATGGCTCTTCCCTGGCGGCCAGCCCGGACGGCCGATCAGCACCACACAGCTGACCCAGCGGCTGAACCAGCTCGGGATCCGGCCCAATCAGGCCCGCAGCACCGCGCTCTTCCAGCTCGCCACCGAGATCCCGGCCGGGATCCTCGCCCGCACGCTCGGCATCCACACCGATGTCGCTGTCGCCTGGCAACGTCTCTCCGCGGGCGACTGGGCCACCTACGCAGCCGAGATCAGCCACAGAACAAGTCGCCACGACCACGAAATCGCGTCCGGCGACCGGTGCCGCGACTCACGACACGAATGAGATCCAATGCGAACCTATCGCTACAAAGTGCAGAAGAGTGGCTTCGGACTGTTTCTCGGGATCGCAGCCGAAGCCATCCGGCTGACGGTCCCGCCAACTGCCGGCGCCCCCGTCAGCGACCGGGTCTGGCTAGACGCTTCCGAGGTCAACAACGCCTACTACGGCAGTCGGCTGACACTCACCGAGAGTGAAGTCGCCACGCTGCGAGTCGGCCTGGGCAAGGTCTCTGGCGACATCGAACTCGTCGAAAGCAGCCCTTACATACTGATCGCAGTCCGAGCACTGGAGATCTTCGAGGTCGATTACGCAGAGGTGGCCCTCGCGCTGGCGATCGCCAGGTGGGCCGAAGCGGAGTTCTCTCTGGCACCCCGCCGCTGCCACGCCACTCGCGACAGCGCTACCGGCGAGTTCACGTTGGACTGTGATGAGTGACCTACATGGCCAATGGTGTCATCGGGTGCGATCACGCCCAAGGCATTCGGACAGTTCCAATACCCGACGTCACCATTAGTCACGGAAAAACGCACCCGGGCCGCGGTCGACAAACTTGTCTCGCACCAGTTCGACCGGCACGGCAACAAGATTTGGACCCAGGCCCGCCAGCTCCTGGAGCACGAGCACGCCCGCCTGCGGATCGGCCAGGTGTCCGTCCCCTACGGCATCTGCGTCGAACCGAGCAACGTCAAGGCCGGCGGTCACAGCTGCCCGTTCCGGTTTCGCTGCGTCGGCTGCGACCACTTCCGCACTGACCCGTCGTACTTGCCGGAGCTGCGGACCTACCTGGACACCCTGCTGAGGGACCGCGAACGTCTCGCCGCGGCCTCGGACCTCGACGCCTGGGCCCGCACCGAAGCGACTCCGTCCGACGAGGAGATCAAGCGCATCCGCACATTGATCCGCCGCGTCGAGACCGACCTCGACGGGCTCACCGAGGACGAACGCGAGCAGATCAAGGACGCCACCCGGACCCTGCGCAAGTCCCGCACCGTCTCCCTGGGCATGCCCGGCATCCGTCCGCCCGAGCCGGACCTGCGGCTGGAGCGTGACGCGTGAGCGCATCACCGGACCACCTGACCCGAGCGCGGGCCGCTGACTCCGACCGTCGAAGAAACCGAGTGTTCAAAGCCCTCGACCAACTGGTCTCCGCCGGCGAGGAGATCAGCGTTTCCTCGGTCGCCCGTGCCGCCGGCGTTCACCGCAGCCTGATTCACCGCCACGGTGATCTGCACGCAGCCGTCATCGCCCGCGCGGGCCAGCCCCTGCCCAGCACGACTGCCGGAACGCAGGTCAGCCGCAAGTCGCTGCTGGCCGACGTCGCGAACCTCACGGCCCGCAACGGGAGACTGGCCGCGCACATCACCCGGCTCGAACGGCGCCTGTCCGAGGCTCTGGGCCAGACGGCTTGGGAAGCATCCGGCCTCGGCGCCCCGGCCGACATCGAGACGCTCACACGCCGCGCCACCGAGCTGGAACAGCAGATTCTCGACCTCCGCGGCGAGCTTGCGGAACGGGACGAGGACCTCGAAGCCGCCCGCGCCGCGAACCGTGAGCTGATGGCCCAGCTCAACCGCTGACCGCATCATCGCCGTCAGCGGTCACCCGACGACGGTGTCCCAGACGACCGACCTCTGATGGACTCACGCCATGACGACACTGCTGCCCCGCATCCTTCGAGCACTTGAACAGTTCCATGCCACCCATCCCTGGGACCACAACGCCCATTACCACCAGTGGATCCTGCGCCAGCTCCCGAGACGCTTCAACAGCGCCCTGGACGTCGGATCGGGCAGCGGTGACCTTGCCAGGCTCCTGGCCTCACGGGCAGGAGTGGTGCACGGCGTCGACGTGGACGCCGACATCGTCGCTCGCGCGCGGGAGCTCACAGCCCCGGCAGCCCCGGTGACCTTCACCGTCGGAGACGCATTGAACGAGATACCCCCTGGTCCCTACGACGTCATCACATGTGTCGCCACCATCCATCACCTGCCGTTTAGTGACGCCCTCACCCGCTTTCGGCAGCACCTGGCCCCCGGCGGAACCCTGGTCGTCATCGGTCTCTACCGCCCACAGTCTCGGAGTGACTACCTGATCGATGCCGTCGCCATTCCGTCGAATGTCGCCATGGCATGGATCAAGAACAAGGGCCGCAAGTCACCGCGACCGACCTCGATGACTGCCCCGACCCGACCGGCGACCATGAATTTCGCAGACATCGTGCGCGAGGCTCGCCATGAACTACCCGGCGCACGGCTGCGCCGGCGACTGTTTTGGCGCTACACGCTGGTCTGGCACCAGCGCTGAACAGCCAACGCGCCACGGTCTGGCATCGGAACGAGCCTGTATCCACGACACCTGTCGCGCACACGGCACCGAACGAGTCATGCCACTGAGCTGGGAAAACGTGGCGCCCGTCGCGTCCACTCGACTTCAAGCCCGAGAGAAAGGACGGACCGTTCCGTCGTTCCTCGGGGCAGGCGGCCAAGGTGTCCCAGGTCCACTAGATCGAAACGGCCGCCGCCGGCGCGGTCGTGAGACACGAGGGTGGCCCACCTCGGAGGAATGGGGGTGGGCCACCGGTTCGTGGCCGGGTCAGCCGCAGTCGTTGCGGTTGATCTTCAGGGATCGGGTCTGGTCGTTGAGGTTGTAGCCGCGCAGGTCGTGGATGGAGCCGCCGCTGCGGGTCACGCACACCCAGCGGCCGGAGTAGTTCCGCTTCTCGTAGACGCGGGCGGTTCGGTCAGAATTGTTCCGGATGGAGCTGCCCCGGTCCCGGATCGCGGAGGGCAGGTCTTTGACGCTGCCGTCGACGGCTCGGCGGACCCAGGGCTGGCCGCCGAAGTTGATCTCGGGGTAGATGCAGACGTAGCCGGACGGGCAGTCGATCGCCGCCCGCACCCCGCCGGCCGGAGAGGCGGCGGAGGCGGTGGCGGTGGTGGCGGCGAGCGGCATGAGGGCCAGGGCGGCGAAGGCCGCGACACGCTTCACAGTTTTGATTACGGCACCAGACTTCCCGGCCGCCCTGGCCGGATGCGGGCGATCTTCTGCGCGTTCACTCCGCCAGCGGAGCGCGGAAGGAGCATGCCGGGCGCGAGATAGGAGACAAGACCGGGCAGCATGAGCTGAGCCGCCTCACCCACCAGGACAAACTGACACTGCTGGAGACAGCGGAGAACAAGACCCTCCCGGGCAGTCCCCTGTGGTCAGCTGTCCTGGCCGCCACCGGCAGCGATGACGCGCTGCGCCTGCACCGGGACCTGCTGCACCGCTTGCAACGCCCTGCGCCCGCCGACGACACCGACCTCCTCGCCCAGATCACTGCGGAGTGCGTCCAGCTGCGCCGCCAGTGGTAAGAGCCTGAACGGCTTCTATGACTCACGGCGCATCCAGAAGCGCCGGCTACCTCTCCGGTCGAGTTCGTGGAGAAGTACTACGCCGACCAGGCAACGGCCAAACGAACGTACCTGAAGCCCCCGTCAACCGCCCTGACCAGCTGATCAGCACCTCCCGCACGCCGGGGAGAACCTCAGCGCGGCCTGGTCTTCGTTGACAGCCCGGGGCGGGTGCCCGAGGCAGGTACACGGCGGCTGTCCCGGCGTAGATGGACCCGTCCCAGCCAAAAGACCGGCATGACGACGCTCGCGTCGCTGCGGCGCGAGCCCTGGGCCATGCCATTCCCCTGATTCGGGAGGCGTTCAGCTCACGAGCGGTGTGGGGGCTCCAGGCCCGGCCGGATGTACTTCCAGGCCGCTGTCGGCGTTCAGCACCGGACGACGGCCCGGGTAGGTACGGCGTGCTGTCTCCAGGTCACGCTCGTCGAAGTCGCCAGCGAAGACGAGCACTCCGTGGAGAAGTTTCCACCTTCTGCGCGGCGGTGGGCCACCGGGTGAGTAGGGCTTCCACAGTCATGGGAGCCGCCGGCGGCGGCAGGTCCGGCCCAGGCATGCGCGGCCTTCTCTCGATCGGTGGGCAGACGTTCCGTTACTGGAGTTGCCCCGCCTGATAGTGCTGGATCGCTTGCTGGGGAAAGGCGCGGGCCAGCCAGTCTTCTGGTGCGCCGGCTTGGCGCAGTGTCGTGATCTGCTGGTGGTAGTCGCGTCCTTCGGGGCTGGCGTGGACGCGCAGGTAGATGGGGTCGTCCTTGCCCACTGGTTAAGAGTCGGTGTTTCAACCCTGCGCTATTCGGAGGTTGATACTGATGGGCTCATTCAACTGTCACGGGTTCTCCCGGGAGTCCAGCCTGCTGGTGACCGTGTGTGGGTGGAGCGGCTGGTCGGCGCGTCGTCCGGGAAGAAGCCAGCGGGAGTCGCGGGTTCGTCGCAGTGCGCAGGCCACCGCACCGGTCAGGAGTTGAGAATCAGCCGCCGCTCCCCGGCCACAGGGCGTAATCCTGTCTTGCGTGAACCCGGTCCGCGTGTGGGACTGTCGTCGTGAGTTTCGTGGGTTAACGCTGTCGTGTGCGTGCCCGTTTGGTGTTGCTGCGGTGTCCAGAACGGGGGTTCTTGATGGCTGGACAAGTGTCAGGTGGGCAGCGGCGGTTCGGCTCGCTTGTCGATCAGAGGGGCGTGACGGAGAGTCTTAGCCGCCGGGGAGCGCTGCGGCTCGGGCTTGGTGTGGTGACCTCATTGGTCGGTGCGACTACTGCCGGTTGTTCTGATGGCGGCTCCGCTAAGGAAGACGACGGCGGCAGCAGGCGCAAGCAAGACGGCAGCGAGGGACGTATCCCTGAGTCAACGCCGTGGCGCCCCTGGCGTCACACCATCGGAGGCCAGGTCCTCGAGTCGTTGCCGGCGGTGGTCGATGGGGTCGTCTACGTTGGCGGCGGCACCAAGGGGGTTGGGTGCAGATCTTGTGAGGGTGCTTCGTTGGGGTGATTCGCAGAGGTTCGGGATGTGCCGGTGTGGGGCGGTCTCTAACGTCGGCGAGGTGAGCCGGCCGTGGGTGCGGGCACCGGGTGAGGCGGGGTGGTGTGGTGCCGTCGTTGATGGCCGCGTTGGATGCCAGAGAGAGTGAATGCCGGGCCAGGGTCGCGGAGTTGCGCAAGCAGATCGCAGAGCTTTCCGAAGCGGTGTCCCAGGCGGAAGCTGAACTGTCCCGGTTGCAGATCACGCGGGAGACGGTGAAGCAGGTGCTGGCCGACGGTCCGGTGGCCACACGTGATGTCTCCGTGCCGGCGGCGTCCGGGCCGGTCGATGTTGCCGCGGCGCTGCTGGCCGCCGAGGCCGCGGGCGATGTGACGGTGATGTCGCCGGACTACCAGCGGATCACCGCGCTGTTCGCGACGTCGGGGTCGGCGTGGCGGTGCAAGGACGTGTGCGTGGAGCTGGGGCTTCAGACCGAGGCCCGTCACGTGGAGGGCATGCGCTCGAAGCTGAAGCGCCTGGTGGAGCGGGGGATCCTGGCCGAGACTGCGCCGGGGCTGTTCAGGGTGGACGGACGGGAGTTGGGCTGGTGAGCGCCGCCCTGGAGACCGGCGGTCCGGCGGTGGCCGAGACCGCGTTCGCCGCCGCCCGCGGCCTGTTCGAGCAGGTCGCCAAGGATCTGACGTCGCCGGACGCCGCCGCGTTGACGCATTCAGGGCTGGAAGACCTGCTCGCGGCGCGCATGCGCGAGGTGACCCGGCAGCTGTTCCAGGACCATCTGGATCTGCGCGCGGTGCGCGAGCGGCGGGCCGGGCAGGTGGTCGATGAGACCGGGGTTGAACGCACCCGGATCGAGCGGGGCCGACGCCGGATCCTGGCCACGGTGTTCGGGAAGGTCACCGCGACCCGGATCGCCTACCGGGCCACCGGCTCGGCGGATCTGCACCTGGCCGACGCCGCGCTGAACATGCCGGCCGGGATGCACAGCCATGGGCTGGCCAGGCTCGCCGCCACCGAGTCCGCCCGCGGCTCCTTCGCCGAGGCGGTCGACCGCGTCAACGCGCTGACCGGCGCCGGGGTCGGCCACAGGCAGGTCCAGGAGCTCGCCGTGGCCGCCGCGGCCGGCATCGACGCTTTCTACCAGGCCCTGGTGCCCGAGCCGTGCACCGACGCCACGCTGCTGGTGCTGTCCACCGACGGCAAGGGCGTGGTGATAAGGCCCGAGGCGCTGCGCGAGGCCACGGCGAAGGCCGCTGCGACCAAGAGCGGCAACAAGATGGCGACCAGGCTCGCGCCCGGGGAGAAGCACGGCCGCAAACGGATGGCCACCCTGGGCACCGTCTACGACACCGAGCCCGCCGTCCGCGGCGTCGACGACATCATCGCCGACCCCGCCGACCCCGCGAAGGAGTGTCGCCCGGGACCGAGAGCCAGGTCCAAGTGGCTGTGCGGCTCGGTGAACGACACCGCCGAACAAGTCATCGCCGCGGTATTCGACCAGGCCGAAGCCCGCGACCCCGCCCACCGCCGGACCTGGGTCGTGCTGGTCGACGGCGCCCGGCACCAGCTCGACCTCATCCGAGCCGAGGCAGCACGCCGGAACGTCACCGTGCACATCGTCATCGACATCATCCACGTGCTCGAATACCTGTGGGGCGCCGCGCACTGCCTGCACCCGGCCGGCGACCGCGCGGCCGAGGCCTGGGTCGCCGGACAGGCCCGTACCATCCTGGCCGGAGGCTCCGAGCAGGCCGCGGCCTCGATCAGCGCCGCCGCCGACGCCGTCGGGCTCAGGCCTGGCTCACGCAAGGGTATCGACGACGCCGTCGGTTACCTGAAGAACAAGGCCGCCTACCTGCGTTACGACACCGCGCTGACCGAAGGCTTCCCGATCGCCACCGGGATCATCGAGGGGGCGTGCCGCCACCTGGTCAAAGACCGCCTCGACATCACCGGAGCCCGCTGGGGCCTCTCCGGCGCCGAAGCCGTCCTGAAACTCCGTGCCCTGCGCAGCAACGGCGACTTCGACACCTACTGGGCCTGGCACGAGACACAGGAGTTCACGCGCAACCACCAGGCCCGATACCGCGACACGCTCATACCAGCGGCTTGATCGCCAGAACCCTCATTGGATCTGCACCCAAGGGGGTTTGCGCCCTGGACGCCGCCACTGGCAGGGAGAAGTGGGTCTACGGTACGGGTGACCAGGTCCAGTCGTCGCCGACAGTAGTCGACGGGCTGGTGTACATCGGCTCCGACGACAACAACGTCTACGCTTTGGACGCCGACTCCGGTGAGAAAAAGTGGGCGTTCCGCACGAACAGTTGGGTCCACTCGACACCGATGGTGGTCGACGGCGTGCTGTACGTCGGGAGCTGGGACAGCGGCGTGTACGCACTGGACGCCGCCACCGGGGCCAGGAAGTGGGCCTACGACACGGACAATTGGGTCTCCGCCTCGCCTGCGGTTGCCGACGGGGTCGTCTATATCGGCAGCAATGACGGGAACGTCTACGCCTTGGATGCCGTGACTGGCAAGAAGAAGTGGGCCTATACCACTGCGCACGATTTCGTCGCTTCGCCGGCCGTGGCCGACGGGGTCGTCTATGTCGGCGCCCGCGACGGGAACATGTACGCCCTCGATGCGGGCTCAGGCCGCGAGAAGTGGGCCTTCGACTCCGGAGGCTGGATCACCTCGAAGCCGTGGGCGGCCGACGGAGCGGTCTACTTCGGCAGCAGGCGCTCCGTATACCGCTTGGACGCCGCCACCGGCGGAAAGGAGTGGGCCTACTCCGCCAAAGGCGAGATCGAGTCCTCCGCCACCGTGGCAGGCGGGGTGGTGTACATCGGCAGCCGCGACGAGAATCTGTACGCCCTGGACGCGGCCACCGGCAACGAGAAGTGGGCCTACTCCACGGGCGGGGAGGTCAACTCCACGCCGGCGGTGGCGGATGGGGTGGTGTACTTCGGGAGCAACGACGGAAACGTCTACGCCCTCGACGCCGACACCGGCCAAGGCCCGACAGCACCCTCCCCGACCGGCCCCGCACCTGGATGGTCACCACCCCGCCCCTGACAGTCCTCGGCGCACGCCCTGACCGATGGCATTCCGTATCCAATCCACGGGGGACCTCATGGCCACGACTCCGCCTTCTCGCCCTCCCTCCGAGCCGGATGTACCGGAGGAGGAGGAGGAGGAGGAGGAGGAGGAAAGACCGGAGCCGAACAGCACCGCAGCACAGACGCCCGCCGACCGAACGTCCGACGACGACCCCGCCTCCGCCCCGCAGCCCGCCCCTTCGGACCCCGTGCCACCGCGAGAGAGCGGCTGGGGTGCGTGGGCCGACAACCATCTGCCGGGCTTTCGCGGACTGCCGCCCGCACAGCGCGCGGTATACGCGACCCTCGCGGTCCTCGTGGTCCTGGCAGGCTTCGCCCTCGCCTACTACGCCACTTTCGTCCTGGACCGCTCGACGGCGACGGAACGGGTGCGCTCGGACAAGCAAGCGGAAAAGTCGGTCGACCGCGAGCAGCCCGCCTTCGTCTCGACCGTCACGCCCCACGACTACGAGCAGGAGATGCCCGAGGTCATCACCGTACTGCTCGACCGGACTCTGACCGCCCGCGAACAGGCCGGCCTCACCGCTCTCAGGGGCAATTCCGCGGAGGCGTGGGCGTTCCTGAAGCCGCTGGGCGGTCGCATCGTCGAACATCCCTCGGAAGCGATGAACCCTGAGGACGGCAACCAGAATCGCGGCCAGTCGCAGACGTTCAACCTCAACCTCAACAGCGACCGCAGTGCTGGACTCACGATCAATGACATGACGGCCGTCAAGGACGCATGCCGCGCACCCGAAGCCCAGGCCGTCGTCCACCTCCCGTCGGCAGGAGCCGAGTCCCGGCAGGGCTTGCTGTGGGACCTGACCGGCGGGAGCAAGGACAAGGCCAAAGGGCCGTACGTCCTTGACGAAGGCGCCTCGCAGGGCCAGCTGTACTTCCGCCGCAACGTTGTCGAGCTGGGCAACGGCCAGTCCAACGTGGCATTCCGCATTCAGCCCGAGGTGTCCACGCACACGTGCGAGTGGCACATCGTCGCCTCGTACACCGACACGAGCGGCTCCCACGAGCAGCGCATCCCGAGCGGCACCGGCACATTCACCACCGAAGCCATCCCGCTGCGCCCCGTTCAGTACTTCGAGTGGGTCATCACTGAGGGGTGGGGCTGCGTCGGCGACATGAGCCAGAAGGGGTGCGAGGCGACCGACCGGCTGCGGTGATCAGGTAGCCGGTGTTCTCAGGGCCATGCCTGATAAAGCAGTTAGGTGTTTACCGGTCTACATCTGAACGTCTTCCGTGGCCTGGGCGGCTTCAAGGTACTCCGCCCAGTTGTTCTGGGCGTACTGGGCCCAGGCGTAGGCGGTGTGGGGATGCATGCCGAAGAGGTCGCTGACGACGATGGGCGGGAGGTCTGTGATCGCTTCCATCATGGCCGTGCTACGGGCGCTGATGCCTGGCAGGCCGTGCTGCCGCCCGGCCCTGGGGGCCGTTCGGCTCCGGTGCCTCCGTGCCCCGTCCTGTAAGGCCCTGCATATCCGGGCCCTGGCCGACTGGCTGGAGTGGCAGCTGCGTCAGGTCCGGGGCCGAATCCGGGAACTGGAGATCAAGGAGCAGCAGGAGCAACAGCGCCGGGAGCAGGCGCACGCCGCGCTGCGGTGGAAGATCCAGCCGCAGCGGTCATCGTCGATGGCTCTGGTGCACCGCAGGGACTGTGCCCTATATCCGGTCGAGGGCGGATTCCTCAACCGTGAGGAGGCCGTGATCGCCTTGGCGGAGCCCGACATCGAGGCGTGCCAGATCTGCAAGCCCGAGACGGGGCTCGTCGACGGGTAGGGCCGTACAAACCGCCCGACGCGCTTTGCGGGAGCCGGGCTCGCAGGATCGGTCTGTGGAGTTCCCGACCAAGGTGGCACTGGCCCAGGCCGTCCCGGTCCTGCCTGAGGGGCCGGGCTGGTGGTACGAGCCGAAGTTCGACGGCCACAGAACTGTGCTGCGTCGTACCGATGAGACCGTCGTGCTGTACGCACGGTCCGGCAGAGTCGTCACCCAGCACTGGATGGACCTGGCCGTCGCCGGCATGGAACTGCGCCCCGGCACGGTGCTGGACGGGGAGGCCGTGATCTGGCGGGACGGTCGGCTCGACTTCGCGGCCGCGCAGTCACGGGCCGCGTCGTCCGTGACCCGGGCCCGCGCCCTGGCGGCCCGGCATCCGGCTTCCTACGTCTGCTGGGACGTTCTGCAGCACCCGGATCCGGCGATCGGCGACTGCCGAAGCCTGCCGTACATCGAGCGCCGCGCCTTCCTCCTGGAGCTCCTCGCCGATGTCGGGCCGCCGATCCAGGTTGTCCCGGCGACCGACGACCGGGACGTGGCTGTGCTCTGGTACGACGCCCTGCGCGAGCAGGGCATCGAGGGGATCGTCTGCAAGCGGGGCGGCGCGGGCTATCCGTCAGGACAGCGCCGGTGGGTGAAAGTACGAAACAGGATGAATTGCATTGGCTGCAACAGTTCGTACAGCCCTACCTCGAACGTTCCTGCTGATCAGAGACCCTGTATCGGGAACGCCCTGGGCCTCCTTCGGTAGCTGACCAGCACCGCTCGATATGGACGCAACAATGATGCGTTTGATACAACGACGGGCATGGTCACTGAGGCACCCGGTTCGGTGCGTCTTGCCCTGGCCCCGAACGTTGTCCTCCTGGACCCGGAGCCAGCGGTTTCCTCTGCAATGAAGGAAGGATGGGCTCGGCAGCAGTCCGCGCGGTTTCTCCAGGCTTCGACGGTCCAGCCCCGGCTGCGTCTGGTCCAACGGTTCGAGGATTTCACGGGGTTGTACCCGTGGCAGTGGACTCCGGCCGATGGCGAGGCGTTCATCGTCCACCTTCGCAGCGGGGCCAAGCCGGTCCAGTTGTCTACGGCTCGGTCTTACGGGGTAGTGATCGAGCTGTTCGTGGAGTACCTGCTGGACCGCCGGTACGGGTGGATCGAGACCTGCCAGGAACGGTTCGGCCTGTCACCGCAGGTGATCTTTCACGAGGGCAACTCCGTCCTGCACTCGGTGGAGTACGAGGGCGATCCCCGACGTCGGCCTCTGACCTACGACGAGGTCCAGGCGCTGTTCGACGCCGCCGATGCCCGACCTCGACGCATTCACAGGCAGGGCCGCAAGGGCACGCTCACCGCGCTACGCGATGCGGCCGCGCTAAAGACGATCTACGCCTACGGCACGCGGCGGACCGAGTCCTCGAAGGTCGACCTGGTGGATCTGCGGCGTCATAGGAAGGCGCCGCAGTTCGGGACCGCCGGCAGCATGACCGTCCGGTACGGCAAGTCCTCCAAGGGCACACCTCCGAAGCGACGCACCGTGCTCCTGGTCCCGGAGATGGACTGGGTGGTCGACGTCCTCGACGAGTGGGTGCACGAGATTCGCCCGCGGCTCGCACCGGGCCGACACCCGGCCTTGTGGGTGACCGAGCGGGCTGGCCGGATGTCTCCCCGCTCGATCAACGAGGCATTCGTGACGGCACGCCAGGACGCCGGCCTCGACGAAGACCTCGACCTGCACTGTCTGCGCCACAGTTACATCACGCATCTGACCGAGTTCGGCTACCCTGCCCGCTTCGTTCAAGAGCAGGTGGGCCACAGTCACGCTTCTACGACGGCCATCTACATGGGTGTCTCTGACGAGTACCGGAACCAGCTCCTGGAGGCTTCGCTGAAGCGCCGGCTGGGTGACGACTGGGACCTTAAATGATCAAGAAGATGGGCTACGAGTGGTGTCTGCGGGCCACGATGGCCGAGCACCAGATGTTCCAGACCTCGGACCTGGTGCCGCTCCTGGCGGAACGCGGCGTGACCCTGTCGCGTGAGCAGGTCTACCGCTTGGTGACGCAACCGCCCCAGCGGATGAGCATGGACACCCTGGTCGCGCTGTGCGACATCTTCGGGTGCACGCCGAACGATCTCATCAAGCCGAAGGTAGTCAACGCACAGGTCAAGAAGACCGCGGACGGACAAGCCGAGCCACTGCCGCTCAAGGAGCGGCGAACCACGATCCGGCGCCCGGGTCAGCCGTGAGGCCGCTGACGCCGGATCAGATCCGCCTACGCGCCGAACTCGCCGCCGCGCAAGAGCAGATCATCGCGATGCTGCGGTCAGCGGTAGGCGAATCCCTTGCCCCCGAACACGCGCAGGCCGTGGCGGAGGAGGCTCGGGCATGGCGTGGTGCTAACGCCTTCCGTCTGGTGCGCTATCTGTCCGAAAGGCCCGACGCTCTGACTATGCCCCGTGCCGACTGCCCGACCTGTGTCGTGCGTTTGCTGGCCGCGCTGACCGCTGCCGGGCATGGTGACAAGGTCGCCCTGGTGGCCTGTGGCGACTGCGGACGCACCGACCCTCTTCCCACCCGCACGGGACCGGAGGGGCGGCTATGTGAACGCTGCGCAGGGCGACGTGCCAAGAAGCCGTGCGCCCGCTGCGGCAGAGTGACCAGCATCTACGCCCGCCGAGCAGAGGGCGGCATCTGTAGCCCGTGCAGGAGCAAGGAGCCGGACGCCAAAGAGGAATGCGTCGGCTGCCGCCGGATGATGATCTCGTACCGGCGCCTGCCCGACGGCACCAGCCTCTGTCAGACCTGTATTCCGAAGAATCGTCAGACGTGCTGCCGTTGCGGACGGGTACGCCGGGTCAACGCACTGACCTCCGACGGGCCGGTCTGCGGCGGCTGCTACTCCAGCCCTCCCCGCCGGTGCGGTGTCTGCGGACAGATCGTTCCCATCGTCGCCCGGGCCGACGGCACCAGGCCGGACACCTGCGAGAGGTGCTACAAGCGACACGAGAAGACCTGCGCCATCTGTGAAAGAGTCCGACCCGGCCACCACATCAACGGCGGTCTGGGCCCGTTCCACTGCGACACGTGCCGTCCTCGCGAAGAGCGCGCATGTGCCCTGTGCGGCCGGGTCGGGAAGGTCAAGGTCTTCTGGCCGCGAGGGCCGGTTTGCGACTCCTGCTACAGAGCGGCTCTGTCGACCCCTGCACCGTGCGCCTCGTGTAGTCGACATCGCATTCTGATAGGTCAGACAGCCGAGGGAACCCTCCTGTGCAAGGCCTGCTCGTTCCCCGACGAACCGGTCGAGCGGTGTTCGGCCTGCGGTGAGCCGGCGGACCTCTACTCCGGCGACCGCTGCCCCCGCTGCACCCTGGCCGCCCGCGTGACCGATCTACTTTCCGCGGATGGCGCAAGCGTGGCCCAGCCACTCCAACCCCTCGCCGTCGTTCTGACCGGCGCGGAAAACCCCTACCGCGTCCTGCAGTGGCTGCGCCGAAGCCCCGCCGCCCACCTCTTGGGGCGCCTGGCTCTCGATCCTGGAGCCCTAAACCATGAGTCCCTCGACACGCTGCCTCAACGGGCTGCCACCGCATACGTGCGCGGGCTACTCGTCACTGCCGGCATCCTGCCGCCACGCGATGAGAACCTCGCCCTGCTCACCAACTGGGTCGCGCGGGCTGTGGCCGAACTCCCAGCACGGCACGCCAATCTCATCCGTCCGTTCGCCGAATGGCACATCATCCGCGACGCCCGCCGACGCTCAACCCGAGGCCGCTACACCTATGCCGCGTACAAAGGCGACTGCGGCAACGTGGCTGCCGCCATCGACTTCCTGAACTGGCTCGACTCCCAGCCCCTGAGCCTCCGCCGACTTCAGCAGCCGCATCTGGACACCTGGGCGACCGACAGGCCAACCCTACGCTCCCGATCCATCCCCTTCCTCCGCTGGAGCACAGCACGACGCCTCTGCCCGCCCGGTCTGGTCATCGATCGCCCAGCCTCGCAACTCCCCGGCCACTTCCAAGCCGAGGACGAGGCCCGAAACGAGCTGCTGCGCTGCTTCAACGACACCACGTTGCCCCTGGACGTCCGCGTCGCGGCTGCTCTCGTCCGTCTCTATGCCCTTCCCCTGACCCGCATCGTCGAGCTCACCGAGGACCACATCAGCCGCGACCAGGAGCACACCTACCTGGCCGTCAACCAGCACCCCTTCGTGCTCCCGCCGAAGCTCGCCCGTCTCATCGACGATCAGCTCCGACACAGCACGCCCCGTCACAGCATTCCGGCCGGACGTAGGTACCTCTTACCCGGCCAGAGCCCTGGACGCCTGCGTAACCCCCTCGGCCTCGCCGACACACTGAGACACCACGGTCTGTCCGCCCGCGCAGCACGGAACACCGCCATGATGGACGCCCTGGTAGACCTGCCGCCCATGGTCATCGCCGACCTGCTCGGCATCCACCCCAAGACTGCCGAACGCTGGGCCACCCTCGCCGGCGGGAACTGGTCCGAATATTTGGCAGCGAGACGGGACGCCCCGCAGGGCTAGGAGTGTGGGTCAGTAAACAACTCCTGGAAAGCCACGCCTCGTGGTGAAGTGCGGCTGCCGACCGCTGCTCTTGAAAAGGCGTGGCTGCGGGGCAGTCGTGATGCGACAATCCTTCCGCAACTTGATCCACATCCGCGTCCCGGAGGTCCGCATGGACATCGCTTCGCTGCTGCCGTTGACCACGTCCCGGTTGTCGCTGCGTCTGTTCACTCCCGGCGACGCCGACGACCTGTACGCCTACCAGAGCCTGCCGAGCGTGGCGCGCTACTTGTACCGGCCGGCGCACACGCGTGAGCGCAGCGAGCAAGTTGCCGCCGAGCGTGCGGCGCAGACGGCCTGGCGCGCCGACGGGGACAAGCTGGCGCTCGCTGTCTGCCGACGCGATGAGCCCGGCGTCCTTGGAGAGGTGAGCCTCACCCTGGCCGATGTCCGCGCCGCCCAGGCCGAGATCGGCTGGACTCTCGACCCAAGTCACGAGGGACACGGCTACGCGACCGAGGCGGCCGCGGCGCTGGCCGGGATTGCCTTCGACACGCTGGGCGTGCACCGGCTCTACGCACGGCTGGATGTGGAGAACACCGGGTCTGTGCGGGTCTGTGAGCGCCTCGGGATGCGCCGGGAGGCGCACCTGGTCGAGAACGACCTCGACGGGGATCGCTGGGGCAGCGAGTACATCTACGCGGCGCTGTCCGCAGATCTTGGCAGTCGATCAGGCGATTGAGTCCGACGCTGCCCGGCTGGTTCTTCGGCTCTGGGATCGTGTGCTTGATCTGGCGTCGTCGCAGGTAGCACCCGTTGCGGCAGGAGCCTTACACCTTGTCACCGCTGGCGTGACCAGGTCGGGTGCGGGGCTGCTCGCCCCGTGGGCGAATACTGCAACTCTCGAATACCGACACTCCACCAGTGGCACGCAGACACCGTCGACGCCTTGGTACTGGGGTTCACCGGCTCCCGGCTCAGACCGCACCATCTGGTCCTGGCGGTGGGGGACGAGGGCGGGCCGGCCAGGATGTCCGCACGCCTGGAGCCCGTTCTCGCGGCCCGTGTCGGTGAGGCCTTGAGCGGCGCGACGGTGGTGGGAGAGCGACGAGCAGAGGGCGAGCCGTATACACGGGTGGAGACGGACCTGGTCGTGGAGGTGCTGGCCGGATTCGGTCGGCACGGCACCCTCACCGTGATTCGGATGCGGTGAGGATGCCGTGCCCGCTGGTCAGGCGGCGACCTCGTACTTCACGACGGTGTTGGAGTAGCCCTTGGCCAGCTTCTCCAGGGCGGCCCGTTCCTTGTCGTCCGCGGACAGCTTCCAGCGGAGCTTCGTGGCGGTCCAGTCGGCGAGGTAGGTGCACTTCGCGGAGTTGGCCGGCGGCATCCACTCCGAGGGGTCCTTGTCGGCCTTGCTGCGATTCTCATGTGCGGTGACCGCCACGAGGCTGCGCTCGGCATCGAGGTCGTTCGCGTATCGCATGCGCCGGTCGGAGTCCCACGCCGAGGCTCCGCTGTCCCATGCCTCGGCCAGCGGCACCATGTGGTCGATGTCCAGCTTCCTGGCCTCGGTGACCGTGGCTTCGTGTCGGGTAGGACCGGACGGTTGCCCGGCCGGTCCCCCCTCAGAACCGGACGTGCGACTTTCACCGCATCCGGCTCAAGCAGGCCGCTAGGGCTGCGCGTTCATTACCTTTCCTGGATCGGGATGGTCAGCAGCATGATGCTGCCGATGGCATTCGGCATGAATGAGTACGAGGTTGGTCGTGCTGTCTGATCCCCCTTGACTCCGGTAGACCAGGTGGTGCCTGTGGATCGATCGGTATTTCGCGTGGAACCAGTCGGCCCACTCCCGAACGGATTCCGGTTCATATCCGGCTCCATCGATCAAGTCCTGCCCGCACAGTGGGCACAGACCCTTCTGTCGTGCTGCGAGGTAGACATTCTTTCCGTCGACCTGCGGGTGCGCGCGCTTCCGGGTACGACTTGCCCAATACTCTTCGAGGCTTGGGTCATCTTTTGATGACCTTCCTTTAACTGGGATGTGCCTCTTGATATTGGTCCAAGTGAACTTGCACAGGTATTTTCCGGTCTCCTTGTCTCCGAAGATCCAGCGGTCTTTCCTCGTCGGGTAGAGAAATTGACCCCAGTACTTGTCCAATACCCACTGCTTGGACTTTCTTGGGTGTCGTCTCACTGCCCACCTCCACATTCGCTTCCACACGTAGTGGTCGAGCGATGAGAAGATCTCCGACGAGACTGCTCCTCTGTAGTAGGTGGACCACCCCTTGATCATTGGGTTGAGGCGTCTTACTACCTCTTCGGTGCGGGCTTGGCTCATCGACCCAGCCACGTCCCTCATCGCCCCGATGATCCGCCTGACAGCTCCCTTACTCGGCTTGATAAGCGTCTTTCCTGAGTACTTTCTGACGTTGAATCCGAGGAAGTCGAACCCTTCATCAAGGTGGACCACCTTGGTCTTGTCCTCGTTGAAGGAGAGTCCCTTGGGTTCGAGCCATTCAGTCAGTCTCTTCTTGACGTCCCACGCTTCTTCTTCCGTCCTGCAAAACACGACGAAATCATCCGCGTATCTGACCGTATCGGGCGAGCGCAAGCGTTCGTTGCGTCCGGCGTCAGCACGTCGGCCGGCCGCTTCTTCCATGCCATGTAGGGCAATGTTGAGCAGCAGTGGGCTGATCACCCCGCCTTGAGGCGTTCCTGCCTCTGTCGGCGCGAACCGCCCTCTGTCCATCACCCCTGCCTTGAGCCATCGCCGGACGGCTTCCCTGGCTGGGAAGTCTCCGATGGCTTCCAAGAGCCGGTCTTGATTGATCTGGTCGAAAGCACTTGCCAGGTCCGCGTCGAGCACCCATGGCCGCCTGGCTTGGCGGGATGAGGTGATCCGGAAGATCCGTTCGACCGCGTCGTGGCAACTCCGTCCAGGACGGAAGCCGTAGCTTCCCGCCTCGAAGCGTGCTTCCCACTCAGGTTCGAGTGCGTTTTTCACCCGTGCCTGGTGCACTCGGTCCCTGATCGTTGGGATTCCGAGTGGCCGCATCTTTCCATTGGCCTTGGGGATATACACCCGACGTACAGGCATGACACCTTTTGCTGGGCGATTTCCGGTGGACCTTGCCAACCTTCCCCTATCCGAGGGCCTGAGGGCTGTCTCACCATCGACGCCAGCTGTACGCCTTCCAGCGCTCTTCTGCGTCACCCTCTTTACACTTTGAAGTGTATTTGAGTGCGATCGCAGCATGAGCTTCTGTAGGTTGCGAACCTTCTTGAGGTCGCCGTCTTGCGCAGCCTTGAAAATCCTCTGCCGAAGTCGCTTTACGTTGCGCTCCGTTTTGATCCAGTCGATACTGGACCAATAGGAGGCATCGCCCGAGGTTCCGTTCCCTGGAGGTACCTCAATTGCTTCTCGTGCCCTTTCGCACGTCTCCACTATTCCCACCTCCGGTATCCAACTTGCGCCACGGTTAATTCGATTTGACCGATTCCATTCAAAGGCCCACCTGACCCGCGTGGGCTCCCTTTCGGGCCGGGCGTCGTGCCCGTATCTGCCGGGTTATACATGGCGAGTGAGGCCCCGGTACCCATGTTTTCCCCTGAGCTTTCGCTCCAGCAGCATTTGCTTTTCGGGTCATCCTGCGCCCGCAAGGGAGTTCCGCCTTCGTTGCCTCCGGCTTACCAACTTCCGCTGGACCCTTACGGGGTTGTCGTGTTCCGCTCCTGTCAGATATGCCCGAAGGAGGGCGCCTCCTATACCCCGGGACCAATGGTGATCTCACTCTTCTAACTACGGAAGAAGAGCCATTTGGATGCTTTCCAGCTCCAGGTCCTCTTACACGCCACCGAAATCTGACCATTGCGGCGCGACTGACTGACGGGGCCTCATCGGAGGTTCACCTGCGTTCGCCCTTTCCGGACTTCCCCACTGCCTGTTGCTCACGATGGCCCGTGCGCCCTTGGGCTTTCCGCGTCGGTCGGCTTAGCACGATCTCGTTGCCGAGACCGCACCCGACCTAGGGGACCGGCTGTTTTGATCACTTAGCCGGAGACGGCCCTTTCCTCTAGGACCGCCCACTGACGAAGAGCGACTTCACGCCGCACCGTAGTACGACAGCCACTCACCCCCGGTCAGGACACACTTCGCGCCCTGTTCGGGCTTGTTCGTCGCCTCGGCCAGCAGCACTTCGTTCCGGGTGGAGCAGCCGTCGCTGTCCTCGTCGATCCAGTGGCGGAAGGAATCGCGCTTGTATCCGGCCCGGCTCTCGTCCCCGGCCGGGATCTGTGCGATTGCCTCCGCGAGGGACAGGTCGCCGCCGCCCGCAGGGGCGCCGGGGCAGCGGAGGCACCGTCACCCGGGGCGCCAGAAGCGCTGGCGGCGGCGGGGGCCGACGGCTTCGAGTCGGACTCGGTCTTCGCCGCGCTTGAGCCGCAGGCGGCGAGCGAGGCCGCGAGGAAGATGGCGGCGATGGGGGCGAGGCGACGTGCTGTCACGGCGATGCTCCGAAGTCAGGGGCTGATACAGCCTCATGATTTCAGAGACGAAGCCTGACGAATCGCCACATAGATGGTTACAGTGGCTGCGCCCGGGCAAGGACTGCGGCGCCGCCGGGCCGTTTGGCCCTGCACCGATGGATCTTTGTCCACCCAGGCGGGGATCTCTGGCATCGGCATCGACACCGAGCACGCGAACGGCGCTGCACCCGGGGAAGCGCAGCGCCGATGTCCGTACGAGGCCGGCCACTGGGTCAGTCGACGGCGTGCAACGCTCTGCGGCGCTTGTCCGCGGCCGCCTTCCCCGCCTCTGGCCAGGGGCAGTTCATGGGCAGGGTGTTTCGGGCCCGGGCGGCTTCCCGGCTGAGAGATGGCAACGCTGCAATGCTCCGGGCGAGATACATGCACGGCCGCTGCATGGACCGGGTCTCCAGAGCGTGGAAACGGCGCTGCACCTGGGGGTGCAGCGCCGTATGTTCGGGGTCAGGCGACGCGGAGCTTCTTGCGTCGTTCGAGGGCAAGCTGCTCACGGTACTTCTCGACGGCTTTGTGCTCACCGCCAACCCGAGCGAGGTCAACGCCCTGTCCGAGATGCTCGACACCTGCAACACCTGACTTCGCCAGCCGACGCGCCAGGCGGCACTCGCTGGCAACTCGGCCCGGCGAACCAGGCCGGAGTGCCGGACGACCCCGTCCGCACCTGACCCGCCGCGGGGGAGGAGAAGCAGGACACCCCGCCCCCGCCCTCTTCCCCCGAGGCGCCCCAACCTCCTTGAGTCCTCGGCATCGGCGATGCGCGAGGGCCGTGCGGGGCTGTCCGATCGGGGGAGCGAACCCGGTCATCATCCAGGAAGCACCCGGGGCGGGGGCTGTCCCCGCGGGACGTGCGGAGTGACCACGGGGACAACCAAGAGCACCGTCCTGTCAGGGCACCCGCACCCGACGGTACGGACACCGGCGCGTTTTGGGTGGGACCACGGTCGCGTTCCACCATCAGGCAAGTGCGCGCAGTGTCCGCCAAACACGGCCACGCCCTCCGCGATGGCCCCCGGTGTGGTCGTTGCGTAGCCGAGAACGAGCCCCTGCGGGCCGGGCGACTGGCGATGCCAGGACAGTCAGCTGTGCGTCGACGCATGCAAATCGACAGGCAGTGAGGCATCGCGGTCTCCCCGCCCTCAAGTTGATCGTGATCAGCCGAACAGCTGGGAACCGAGCGGGTGTTGCCGGTCGAAGCCGGGGAGGATTAGGAATGTCGCGCTGGCGGTTGTGGTGGTGAAGGGCAGCAGTGCGTCGGAGGTGTCCATGTGGGTGAGGGTGGCGGTGAAGGTCCGCAGGTCGTTCTGGAAGCTGATGAAGAGCAGGCCGGGGGCAGGCTCGTCGGTGCTGTAGGAGCGGCGGAGCATGAGCCCGACCCCGACCACGGTGGCGTGCGCTCTGCGCACGTGGGCGTCCGCGGGGACGAGGTAGCGCCCGTCTGGTGTCTTGGCTCCGAGTTCCGGGCCCGAGGCGGCGGTGCCGCCGGAGAGGGGGACGCCGCTGGCCCGGCGCCGCCCGAAGACCGCTTCCTGTTCGGCTACGGACAGGGCGGCGAACCGCGGCAGGTCGAGTTCCATACGCCGCAGTACGGCAAGGGTGCCGCCGGCGACCGCAGGGGGCCCCGCCAGCCACAGGTCGCGTTGTTGTTCGGCGGTCGTGTGCGGGCCTACGATGCCATCGATGAAACCGAGCGGGTTGCGTGGCGCGGTAAGGCCGTTGCCGACGGACACGTTCGTACCGCGGCGTGCGGACTGGCGCCAGCGTTCGCGGATGCGGTCACCGGCCTGGTCCAGAAGCGCGGCGGCGACGACCGGTAAGAGCAGCGCGTCGCTGGCGCAGATCTGTATCAGCAGGTCACCGCCACGTGCTTGCGGGTCGATCCGCTCGCGGGAGAATCGCGGGAGGTCGGCCGCACCGGGCAGCGAGGCACCGGCCGTGCGTACCAGCCGGGGGCCCACGCCGACGGTCACGGTGAGGTCGCCCGGCGGCAGGCCCAGCAGCCGCGTGTCGGTCCCCGCTGTGAGTGTGCGGATGGCCTGGCCGAGTTCGGCCAGGAACGGGCCGGGAGCCACGGTGGCACCGAGGTCGGTCACCACGGCGAGCAGGTTGGGCTGGGCCGGCTGGGGGAACGTGATGCCTGCCTGATGGCGGCCCGTCGCCGGAACCGGCATTGGCGTGGCCCCTGGGGTAGGGGCGTGCCGGCCTGGCTGGGCGGAGTCCGATGTGCACCCGGCGGTCAGACCGGCGGCCATCATGGCGCCGGTGAGATCGAGGAACGTGCGGCGTGACGGGTGGTGATCGGCTCGGCGCATGGGGTGCAGAGTGCCACACCCGAATCGAGCGTGCCGGTCAACCTCGCGATTCTGGCGTGGAATTGGGCGTCATGCCAGACTGGGATCATGCCTCGATTAGCTCTTCGCGTGTTGGCGGCGGTAATGGGCACGCTGACGCTGGTGGCAGGCTGCGGCGGCGATGGCGGATCGGGCGCGGGCCGGCGTCCGGCCGGTGCGCATGTGACGATCGGAGTACCTGCCGATGCCCCGACGATCTCGGATGCGGTGTCCTTGGCTCGGCCCGGTGACCTGGTGCTGGTCGCGCCGGGCGTGTACCACGAGTCGGTGAAGATCGACACGGCGCGCATCACTCTTCGCGGTTTGTCCCGGGACAAGGTCGTCATCGACGGGCGGTTGCAGCAGCCGAACGGCGTCGTCGTCTCGGCGCCCGGGGTGGCCGTGGAGAACCTGACCGTGGAGAACAACACGCAGAACGGGGTCCTGGTCACCGGTTCGGCGAAGGCGGCCGTCGGTCTGCCGGGGGGAAGCGGCGGCTACGACACCGGCGACGAGCCTGTCACCCTCCTGAAGTCGTTCCTGGTCTCCCACGTGACCGCGACCCGCAACGGTCTGTACGGCATCTACGCGTTCTCCGCCCAGAACGGTGTCATCGAGCACTCGTACGCGTCGGGCAGCGCCGACTCGGGGATCTATGTCGGCCAGTGCAAGCCCTGCAACATCGTGGTGCGGGACAGCGTCGCCGAACTCAACGCGGTCGGTTACGAAGGCACCAACGCCAGCGAGGACATGTACGTGGTCGGCAACCGCCTGCTTGGCAACCGGGTCGGACTCACCACCAACTCCGACCACCAGGAGAAACTGCTCCCGCAGAAGGGGTCCGTCATCGCGGGCAATCTGATCGCCGCCAACCAGCAGAAGGCCACCCCGGAGCAGGCCGACGGCGGGTGGGGCATCGGCGCCGGCATCGACGGCGGCAGCGACAACCGGTTCATCCGCAACCGCATCGCCGGCAACCGCAACGCCGGGCTGGTGATCACCGCGACCACCGACATACCTCCGGTCGGCAACCAGATCGTGGACAACACGTTCACCGGCAACGGCGTCGACGTCGGCTGGACGTTCCCCACCGCCACGCGGGGACGGGGCAACTGCCTGCGGGGCAACGATCTGCGCACCACCGTGCCCGCCCGGCTCGCGACGACTGCGGCCTGCCCGCTTCCGGCCGGGGCGTCCTCGCCGGCCGGCACGTGGGCGGCGCCGACGGCACCCGGTGGCATCCCGTTCACCGAGGTCGCGGCGCCTGCTCCGCAGCCGCAGTTCCCCGACGCCGCCACTGCGGGCGCCACCGCTGTCCCGCCCGTCCCGGCCCTGCCGAAGACGGAGGGCATCCGGCTGCCGCCGGCGTCCCTGCTCGCCGCGTACGCGCGGGTGCAGACGTCCTGAACAGCGGCTACCGGGTCGGGGTGGTTCCGGGTACCGGCTTGACCGGAACGTACTTGTGGGTGTCGAAATCGATGACTACCGGCTCCGGCTGCGAACCCACGCTGACGCGGACCCGGTACATGGTGCCGTCGGAGCCGATCCAGTAGCGCACGTTGCCCGCCGTACCGGAGCGGTCAGGGGAGGACGGTCCGGTCATGACGTCCACCCAGCGCCCGTCCACCTGCTCCCGCCCCCACCAGGCGGCGCCGTTCTGCGGCAGCAGTTCGGCGTTGTCCGGCCGGTCGCCGCCGAGACCGAGCGCGATGGACAGGGAGGTGTCCAGCGCGCTGCCGGACGACAGCAGCGGACGGTCGTACCAGCCCGAACGGGGCGGCGACGCGGGTGCGTGCGCCGGGGCGTCCGTCATCGGGCGGACGTGCACCGAGGTGGGCGTCCACTGGATCAGCCCTTCGCTGGATGTGTCGCGCCCGGTGCCGTGCACCACGCCGTAACCGACCTTGCGCCGATAGTCGACGGACCCGGTGACGGTCAGCCCGCCGGCAGTGCCCGGCACGGTGATCGTCACCGCGCGCCCCTGCGCCTGGTAGTTACGGAATCGCGTGATCGCCAGCCGGCTCGCCTCATCCGTCGTCAGCGGGCGCGGACCGTCGGCGCCGGAGCCGCCGTCGGCGACCAGGAACGCGGCCACCGCGGCCACCGCGATGCCGATGACGGCCGCGGCCCGGCGCGACCGCGGCCATCGGCGCCGGTCAGCCGGACGACCCGGTGGGGCTTGCCGGATTCTCACGCTCCGCACGCGGTTCGACGCTGACATTCTCCGATTCATCCTTTCGATCACCACACCGTCCGGCCGCCGCGGGCTCGCGGCGGCACTCGGCAGTCCGGTGGCAGACGACGCCAAGGCCGGCCCTCGTGGACCGGCCGAGACGTGATCTGCCCGTCCGCGCCGTCCGGATCGCGGACGGGCAGATCACCGTTGTGCGGTTCGTTCAGTGTTGCCGGGCGCGACGATTCCGGGTCACGAACGCGATGACCAGGCCCGCACCCACCAGCAGACCGACGATGCCGATCACCTCCGCCAGCCCGGGCGTACCGGTGTTCGCCAGCGAACCCCCGCCTCCACCGGCCGGGGCCGGGTGGTTGGCAGGCGGCGCGGACGACGGCGGCGTGGAGGCCGCGGGCGGCGTCGGAGTCGGTGTGGGAGTCGGCGTTTCCTTCGGGATGTACACCCCGGCGTCGATCGTGTGATCGACCCCGCCCGGCTTGTCCGGCGCCGTGACAGGCGCGTAGCCGTTGCACAACGGTCCGGTGGTCGGCGGGGTCACATTGGAGTCGTGCGCACGGTTGGCACCGGCCCGCGGGAGCGTGAACCTCAGCTCGCGCGCCGGGGGCTGCTCGGGCACCTGGCTGGTGTCCGCGGTGCACACGTCGAACTGCACCGTGTACTTCGCGCCCGGCGTGAGCTCGTACGCGGCGCCGACACCGCCGAAGTAGTACTCGCCGGCGGCATTGGTCCTGGTCGTGGCGACCTGTTTGCCGTCCGCGTCCAGCAGGTTGATCGTCGCCCCCGGCAGCAGCACGTGCCCCGGGTCCTGAATCCCGTTGTGGTCGCCGTCGAACCACACGACGTTGCCGACCTGGATCGGCGCGTTCGCCGCCGCGTACGCGATGTCACCGAGCCCGCCGGCCTTGCCGAACCCGCCTTGTTCCCGGTTGACGAACTGGAACCCGTTGGCGGTCGGGTTGTTGCCCGGGCCCTGACCGGTCGTGATGTTGTGGTACCCGGTCCCTGAGGTCGCGACGTTGACGACCGGGTCGAACTCCGTGCTGACGACCCACTGCTGCTGCGGGATATAGGCCACCGACCCCAGCGCGGTCTCCTGGTGCGCGTTGGCGTAAAAGTCGCCCGGGAAGTATTCGACGACATCGGCGGCCTGGCCGCCATTGTTGGCGGGGGTGGCGTGGTTGGGGCAGCTCCCGGTGCCTTCCCACTGGTATTCACCGGTGGGAGTGGCGCAGACCATGGTGATGTCACCACCGGACATGCCGTTTTCCGCCGTGTCGTTCCCCGGGCGGGGGTCCAGCCCTCCCCAACTGAGCACGTCCATGAACCGGTCGCGGAAACCCAGGATCATCGAGCCGTCGCGGGCGAAGGCGAGGGAGGCCAGCTCCGGCTGCGGATCGATGAAGACGCTGCCCGTCTTCCTGTCGTCCCACGTGTCCAGGCTGGTGTTCCACGGGTTCCAGTGGGTGGCCTTGTCGCCGGAACCGAAGACGCTGCCGCGTTCGTCCGTGAGCGGGTGGCTCAGCACCGTGGTGAACCGCTTGCCGTCGTAGGTGGAGACGAAGGCTTTCAGGTCCGCGCGCTGCTGCGTGCTCTCCGCGCTGCACACGCCGCCGACGTACAGCGTGTTGTTGTGGACCTGGAGACCGAACGGCCGCCAGTCGTCGGGGCTTGCGCACCCCGGGTCCGGGATCGGGACCGTCGACTTGGGCGCCGCGGCGGTGGCCCCTGTCGCGTCGAAGCTCACCAGGCTGCGGGTCCGCAGGTTCACCGCGTACAGCGTGGAGCCGTCCTCCGACAGGGCCAGGCCACCGATGCTCTCCTTGCCCGGCGCGTCGGTGAACCCGGGATCCTTGATCATGTTGGCGGTGTCGTGCCGCGTCACCGCGGCGTCCGGCACCCGCGCGAACAGCTCCGGCGCACCCGAGCCGTTGACCGGCACCGTGTAGATCGCGCCCCCGCCCTGCGGCCCGTACGGGGCGTACCGGCGGGCGAACGCGCTCTGGAACAGCCGGGTCCGGTACTTGTCGTACGCCAACCCGAACGTCGTGCCCACCTGGTCCTGCGTGGCCAGCGTGGTCGGGCACGCCACATCGGTGGGACACGTGCCCCGGGTCTTCGTCCCGAACGCCACCAACGCCCGGTTGTCGGTCCCGTTGGCGCCGTTGTGGATCGGCACGAAGTACCGCGAGTCCGGCAGCGCGTAGTCGGCCGGATCCCACACCCCTGTCACCACCGAGGCGTTCTGTCCGCCCGACACATCCACGAACGACGTGAAGCTGTCGAAGTGGTTCCCCGCTGTCGACGCAGGCGCCGCCTGCAGATAGCCGCTGTACGGCGCCGGGATGCTGACGTCGACGCGGTACTGGCCGCCGCTCAGCACGGTCGACCGCGACACCACGACCTTTCCGGTGGCATCCGTGACGCCGGTGACAACGTGCCCAGCGGGGTCGGAGATCTCCACCTTCATGCCCCGCTGCGGCACGTCCATCGTCGTGTTGATCACGCCGGTGCCGAAGAAGTCGCGCAGCACCTCAACCGTCAGCGTACCGTCGGCGGTCGAAGCGGCGGCCGGTCCAGCCGTCGCTCCCACGGCGCCGCCTGCCAGCAAAAGAACAGATAACGCGATGCGCGCCGGCGGCTCCACAAGCCTCCAGGCTAATCGGCGCGAGTCTCTGCCGAGTCGGTTCATGGCATCACACTCCACACTTCTCTTGTCGTGAAAACGAAGCACTCGCTTCTCGCTACACGTCCACTTCGTGACCCCAGGCGCGGACGCCGGTGGCGAACGTCACGGAAGAAAAAAGGGCCCACTGCTGTTGAGTGGACCGCTTTGTGGTGATCGTATGAGGATATTGTGGGTGATTTGTAAGCGCTGCAGGACAGGAAAAGCAAACGCGCGTTCACGACCTCGGGCAGGACCGCCCTGGGTTGCGTGTTTTTGCAGCTCAATCACGGTGCCTTCGCCCCCGCCCCCGACCTCACCGACCGCCACCGCGAGCAGTGCGCGATATCCTATCCCCCGGAGTCCCGCTGTCACCAGCAGAACCCCTCGCATCCATCGGGATCCGCGACAGTCTCCGAGTGCTCAGCGAATGGCGACCGGAAGAATGTGCGACAGCGAAGTGATGGCTGAATCTGTTCCCGTCGGGTCCGTGCCGTCCGGATGACGCGACTGGGGCGTGCTCGTCGCACAGGGGCGTTGCGTAGTCGAGATTGGTCCGGTTCGCCTGCTGCACGATTGACGTGGCGTGATAACTGGTATGCGGATCCGGACAGCCCTGACGGCCCGACAGTGCGCCCTCCGTCTCCAACTGCTCGACGTGCTTCCGAGGGACTCTCAGGTGTCCTTCACGGGCGTGGAACTGCCGTGCTGCTGCCAGGTTGGCCGCCCACTTCGCTTCCTGCGTCTGCTTCACCGGCCGCTCGTCTTCCTCGGCTGGTGTGATCGTGAGGGTGTTCTCCAGGATCCACTGCTGTACAGGCAAGAGCTGCTCCCACCCGAACTGCTGCGCGTTCACCCAGCGTCCGAGGTCCTCGCCCTGGACGACGACGTCGCCCGCAGCCTCGGGGAGCGTGCCGCCGGCCTGGACGTGGTTGTGGACGAGGCGGTAGCAGCGCTGCCGGCACTGTCACGTTGACTGACCGGCCTGGGATGATCCTCTGGTTGGTCGTGCTGGGAGGGGGCGTCCGTGGACAGCGCGCCGCCGTCGTACAGGGGGCACCGGTACCCGGTGGAGATCATCGCGCACTGCGTGTGGCTGTACTTCCGTTTCCCGTTGTCGTTCCGCGAGGTCGAGGAGCTGATGCTCGAGCGCGGCGTGATCGTCTCCCACGAGACGGTCCGCCGCTGGTGTACGAAGTTCGGGCAGGCCTACGCCAACGGCCTGGGCCGCCGGCGTGTGCAGCCGGGCGACAAGTGGCACCTGGACGAGGTCTTCCTCAGGATCAACGGTGAGCTGAAGTACCTGTGGCGGGCCGTCGACGCCGATGGCAACGTGCTCGACATTTTGGTCCAGAACCGGCGGGACACCGCTGCGGCCAGGCGGTTCTTCCGCAAACTGCTCAAGAAGACATGCTCGGTGCCGAGGGTGGTCGTCACCGACAAGCCGCGTGGCAAAAGGCCCGGTCAGCACAGGTGTTGGCATGCGGCCGCAGCCACGGCGAGACGTCCACGGCCAGCACCAGCCTGCCGTCCGCAGCCCGTGGCAGCGGCACCCCGGCCAGGGCCCGGCGAAGCCGGACGACGTCGATCTGCCCCTGGTTGAGCCCGCCGTACAGGGCTCCGTGACCACGACGGTGTTCCGGCGCGAGGGCCAGGTCGACCAGCGTCCGTACCGGCCCGTCCGTACACAACAGCGCGTCGCACAACTCGAACAACGCGTCGCCCCGAGCGGTCAGGCACGCGTACAGCTCCGACCGGAAGTGTGACGCTTCCGCGAACGCGTCCCGCAGGACGCCCTTATGTACCAAACTCACGACCACGGCCTTCGTGCTGATCTTCTGCCTCTGTGACGGAGCAAAGGATCAGCCGAAGGCCGCTTTCACGTCCGGTGAACTGCGAAAACGCTCACCAAGTTCGAGCCGCGTTCGACAGCGGACCATAAACGACAAGCTGAACAACCGGGCCGAGAACAGTCATCAGCCGACGAGGCAGCGCGAACGCGCGATGAAGGGCTTCCGCAGTACCGGCGGGGCCCAGCGGTTCCTGTCCGCGTTCAGCGGCATCTCACCGCACTTCCGACCACGCCGCCACCTGATGACCGCCACCGAATACCGCACCGAGATGACCACCCGCTTCGCCATCTGGGACGAGATCACCGGCGCCACCTACCAGCCCATCGCAGCGTAAGCCAGGCCCCCACCCGACCCCTACACACCCTGACGCGCCCTCAATCGATCAACACCGCACCAATGTGACAACGCCGCTTCCCCTTCCCGGGGAACCGCGCCGTCTCCGGACTTTCCGGACCCACCCCCGTGACGAGGCCGAGGAAACAACCTCACCGCTCGCTTCCCTCACCAAGGGCACTGTCGGTGATGTCGCCACCAGTCGCGACCCCGTCCCGCCCGGCTCGCACGTCATCCCCGTCCCGCTGCGTGGGGACGCTGCCCGGCGGGGTGCGGGGGCCAGTCACCTTCGAGTCCTTTCCGAGAGCGGAGCCCGTGATGTTGCCACCGGCCGCGACTGCCCCACGCCCGGCACGCACGCGCCGCCCGCTCCTGGATCCGCCACCACGGAACAGCGTGACCACCGACACCAGTAACGCCGCCAGCCCGACCATCGATCCCACCACGCTCGCGGCCTGACCAGCCGTATCCAGATCAGCCAGAACCGCGACCAGCGCCAGCCCCACCGTGGCCAGCAAGGCCAAACCCGCCGTCACCCACACCCACGCCCGTGCCGCTCCTGACGAAGCCACGAGTTCACTGTCCTTCCCACAACAGCCCGTATGGACACAGCAGTTCAAGACTCAAGAGCCGAGAATCCAATGTGCCGTCAGCTCTACTGAGACCGTAGCGGCCCAGCGCTCCCTAGCCCCAGCCAAGCAGGAAACGCCCACCCCCCCCGCCGACGCATCCGTGCCGGCTCCGCCCTGCCGCCGATGGCGCTGCGGCTACCAGCTCATCCCGAGGGCATCCAGGTCCGCACTCACTCCTGTGCGCCGTTCCATCCTGCGGAAATCTGTGCTTTGCCCCGAGCCGGGCGGTGCGGCCTCTTGTGAGGTCGTATTGCCGATACCGTGCGGTGTCTACGGCGTCAAATAGCGGGCGCCGAGAAATGGAGGCAGCACCCTATGCTGATTGCTCAGCGTCCCGCGTTGACTGAAGAGGTTGTCGATGCGTTCCGCTCGCGGTTCGTGATCGAGCCGCTGGAGCCGGGCTTCGGTTACACCCTCGGCAACTCTCTCCGCCGTACGCTCCTCTCCTCGATCCCCGGCGCTGCTGTCACCAGCATCCGGATCGACGGTGTCCTGCACGAGTTCACCACCGTGCCGGGCGTCAAGGAGGACGTCACCGACCTCATCCTCAACATCAAGCAGCTGGTCGTCTCCTCGGAGCACGACGAGCCGGTCGTGATGTACCTGCGCAAGCAGAGTCCCGGCCTGGTCACCGCTGCTGACATCGCCCCGCCGGCCGGTGTCGAGGTCCACAACCCGGACCTGGTCCTGGCCACGCTGAACGGCAAGGGCCAGCTGGAGATGGAGCTGACCGTCGAGCGCGGTCGCGGCTACGTCTCCGCCGTCCAGAACAAGCAGGTGGGCCAGGAGATCGGCCGTATCCCGGTCGACTCCATCTACTCGCCGGTGCTCAAGGTCACGTACAAGGTCGAGGCGACCCGCGTCGAGCAGCGCACCGACTTCGACAAGCTGATCGTCGACGTCGAGACCAAGCAGGCCATGCGCCCGCGTGACGCCATGGCTTCGGCCGGTAAGACCCTGGTCGAGCTGTTCGGTCTTGCCCGCGAACTCAACATCGACGCCGAAGGCATCGACATGGGCCCGTCCCCGACGGACGCCGCCCTCGCCTCTGACCTCGCGCTGCCGATCGAGGAGCTGGAGCTCACGGTCCGTTCGTACAACTGCCTCAAGCGCGAGGGCATCCACTCCGTGGGTGAGCTCGTGGGCCGCTCGGAGGCCGACCTGCTCGACATCCGTAACTTCGGTGCGAAGTCGATCGACGAGGTCAAGGCGAAGCTGGCCGGCATGGGCCTGACTTTCAAGGACAGCCCGCCCGGATTCGACCCGACGGCCGCCGCGTTCGGCGCCGGCGACGACGCCGACGCCGGGTTCGTCGAGACCGAGCAGTACTGACAGGGCGATTCACGAGGTTCGGCGCTGGCGCCCGTCCGCGCCGGATGCGCGCCACCGCTTGGGCGTCCGCCCCTTCCCCGCTGGGGCCTTCACGGCCAGGCAACCAACGACCCCGGTCCGTGCAACGCCGCTCCGCTCCTCAGCCTTTACGTACGTGACGTTGCCCAAGTCTGATCGCGAAGACCTGAAGCGGATGGCATACGAAAAGGGGCTCTGGATCGGAGACCTGATCGGCACCCTGCTGACGCCGACGCTCGAAGAGTGGCGCCAGCTCAACATGACGACGACGGCGAAGACCCTCAAGGCGGCGCATAGGCGCCTCTCCGTCCAGCCCAGTGCGGGTCACCCCGTTACCTTTTCTGTGGCCCCGAAATGGGGCGCCTGGCCCCCGGGTCCGGTATGGCTGTGTGCCCCCTGTCGAAGTCGATGACCTGGGGGGTGTTGCCGCCGGGCTTCGGGGCACCGCTTGACCGCTGATGAGGGGCCTGACGACTGCCTGGTCCGGTGCAACGCCGGACCTCTTCACGGGCGGGATGTCTGCGTAACGTGGTTGCCGGCGTGTGGTGCCGCAGGGACGGCCGGGACGGATGCGAAAGGCACGACCGAAGAGGGGCATCGCGCATGGCCGACACCGTCATCGATATCTCCGGCATAGGTCTGTTCCTCGGCCTGGACCTGGGCAAGGAGTTCCACCACGCCCGCGGCCTGACCGGGCAGGGCAAGACCGTCCACGACAAGAAGCTGCCCAACACCGAGGCCCGCCTGCGGGAGTTGTTCGACAAGCTCAGGGCCAAGTTCGGCACCGTCCTGGTGATCGTGGACCAGGTCGCCAACATCGGCGCGCTGCCACTGACCGTGGCCCGCGCGACCGGCTGCCGGGTCGCTTACCTGCCGGGACTCTCGATGCGCCGGGCCGCCGACCTCTACCCGGGCGAAGCCAAGACCGACGCCCGCGACGCCTTCGTCATCGCCGACACCGCCCGGACCATGCCGCACACCCTGCGCGCGGTGGACCGCGACGACGAGAAGCTGGCCGAGCTGACCATGCTCACCGGCTACGACAACGACCTGGCCGGCGAGGTCAACCGCACCTCCAACCGGCTGCGCGGCCTGCTCTCCCAGATCCATCCCACCCTGGAGCGGGTGGTCGGCCCCCGGCTGGGCTACCCCTACATCCTGGCCCTCCTTGAACGGCACGGCTCCCCGGCCAGGCTGAAGAAACTGGGCCACGCCCGCTGCGAGGCCCTGCTCAAGGCGCACGGCTCGCGCAAGGCCCACCACCTCACCGCGGAGATCTTCGACGCGCTTGCCGAGCAGACCGTCATCGTGCCCGGCACCGAGGCCAGCGCGCTGATCGTGCCCGGACTTGCCGCCCAGCTCGCCGCCGCCCACACCCAGCGCCGCCAGGCCGAGCAGGAGATCGCCGCCCTGCTGGAGGCCCTCCCTCTTTTCCACCTCCTGACCTCCATGCCCGGCATGGGCGTCAGGACCACCGCCGCCGTGATCGTCGCCATCGGCGACGGCACCACCTTCCCCACCGCAGGACACCTCGCCTCCTACGCCGGACTCGCCCCCGCCACCAAGTCCTCGGGCACCTCCATCCGTGGCGAGCACGCACCCCACCGCGGCAACCGACTCCTCAAACGCGCCCTCTTCCAGGCCGCGTTCGCCGCGATCGGCTGCAAATCCGACCGCTCCTCCCGCACCTACTACGACCGTCAACGCGCACGCGGCAAGACCCACACCCAAGCGATCCTCCGCCTGGCCCGCCAACGTGTGAACGTCATCCACGCAATGATCCGCACCGGGGCCCTCTACGAACCACGAACCCCCGGCGACATCGGCCTCGCGGCCTGACAGCACCACCGCCCCTCCCTTCCTGACCCCATCACGCGCGCACCGGCACGGCCACCCCCGCCGTGCCGGCCACCGGGCTGCCCATCAGGCACCCGATCCGCCGGGAACGTCCCGCTTCGCGGGACGTTCCCAAAAACCAGCACCAACTCCCACGAACCGACCCTGACAGGGTTGACGAAACAGATAGGGGCACCCCCCCACTCGCACCCGATCCCGTCCCCATCGCGGTCGAGGTGCAGCCCGTAGCCAGGCTCCCCCTGCGCACCGGAGTGGCGCCAGCAGCTCGCGCAGCGGCGCAGTTGGCGTACGCCTCCTGGCCGTCGGCCTCCTCGCGGTACCTGCCGTCCGGCGAATGCCCAGGCCAGCGGCCCAGTTCGGAGTGCATTTCGACACCGGAGGTCAAGAACAGCTCAGCGGAAGGGACCGTCGGTCGCGAAGGCGTGGGCAGCAAAGCGCTTGCCCATTCGGCGGTACGCGGCGGCGGTGGGGTGAAGGCCGTCGGTCAGGTCGTCTGTCTCGTCCGGGCCGAGCAGCGCTCGTCCGTCGAGACAGTGGAGGTGGGGATCAGACGCCTGTCGTGCCGCAGAGATCCGGGCCAGCTCGGCACGGACCACCGTCAGCGACAGTGCGCCGCCGGCCACATCGGCCGGGTCGCCCAGGGCAGCGATCCTCCCGTCCGGTCCGGTCTCGGTCGGGCCGGGAACCTGCTCAAGGGCCGGACAGCTCACCGGGGAGATCAACAGCAGCGGGGTGTCCGGGTGACCGTCCCGGATCGTGTCCAGAAATCCGTGTACCGCCGGGCCGAACGTCCGCAGCCGGAAGGCGGACAGGCTCACGATGTTGATGCCCACCTTCAGGCTGATCAGGTCGGCGGGCGTGTCGCGGATCGTCCGGGCGACATAGGGATCCAGCAGCGCGTTGCCCGCCTGGCTGAGGTTGATCACCTCCACCGCTCCGAGCGCAGCTGCCACCACCGGCCAGGTCCCGGTCGGGCCGTCAGCCTCGATGCAGTGGCTGATGGAACTGCCGTGGTGCACCCAGCGGCGCCGCCCGTCCGGCAGCGGCGCCAGCACGTCGCCGTCAGCGCGCAGTGCCACCAGTTCCGTAGGGGTCTGCTGCGGAAGCCACAGCTCGACGTTCTTCATACCGGCCGGCAGTCCGGCGAACCGTACGGTCCCGGGCTTGCCTGGGATGAGTCGCTGTACTGCCCCGGGGCCCGCCATCCGCAGCACGTTGCCCACCGGCGCCTGACGACGCCCGGCCAGGGCACCGTCCACCAACAACTCCAGCATCCCGGTTGGGCGAGGGTGGGGGTCGGCGTCGAGCTGGCCGGTGGAGGTGAGTACCTCGAACTCCAATGCGCGCGCATCGGTGCGGAACACCAGCCGCACCCCCGAAGGCATCACGGTCACCCCGTAGACCGACGGGTCCTGGTACTGCTCCTTGGTCCACGCGGGCAACCGGCGCGGCATCACCCCTGCCGCTGTGGTCTCCAAATCCAGTGCACCCCGTAACTCCACCGGCCCGCCCACCAATGGAACCGCCCGCATCGCCACCGTCACCGCTCCTGTCCCAGGTCAATGCGCTCCGGAGACGGCATCGGCCCGGTGCCTCCGTGGTTCATCGACGCCCGCCGAACTCCCAGTCGTGGACCTCGATGTCCGCGTACCGGTCCGGAGTCAGGGCGGCGCGTGCCGTATCCGGGTTTGGGGCCCTGAGCAGCACCGCCGTACCCAGCCATGTGTCGCCGTCGTCGGACAGCAGTGGCCCGTACGCGATCAGCTCGTCCTGGTCGGGCGGCAGGGCGAGGTCTGCGGCCAGGCCCTCACCGAGGCCGAGCACCAGGTACCGGTTGCCACCGCTCCGGCCACCGGGAAAATCCCACATGGTGCGCCCCAGCACGTTGCGCCACCGGCGCAGCAGCACGTCCCGGTACGCACCGGCCTGGTAGTTGGGCTCGTCGAAGGCGAACGCACGGGCAGCGGCGGGATCGGGCAGATCGACGATATGCACGCTTCCAGTGGGCGTTTCACCATCATCGGCGAAGGTCGGACCGCGAGCGATCAGCTCCTTCGCGTACCGGTCCATGTAGGACCAGTGCTCCTCCAGCAACTCCTCGCGTAACGCGAGGGAGCCCAGCCGGTCTCGGTGGTAGCAGAAGTACTCCATGACCACAGACCCTTCCTCACCAAGGGCACCATCTCAACCGGCTTTGTCGCCGAAGACCCCGCGTTCCAAATGAAACAGCATCGGAGCATCTGACGAGCGTGTGCCGACGGATGGGGATCTCGATCCAGCCAGCGCGGCTGAGGACGGGCCGGGACAAGGGCCGGTCGAGCGGTTCTTCCGCACTCTGCGGATCAGCCTTCGGCCAGCACCTGCCAGTGCGCTACCTCCTCATCGGCATGAACGAAGTAGAGTCACGTCCGATGCCACCACCGGGCTCATTCCCGGCCAGCCGCCCGTATCGCCGAAGCGCAGCCGCCCGTCGCCCGCCTGGTTTGGTTAGGGGAGGGGGCAGGTGAGAGGCAGGATGTGTTCGGTCAGCCGTCCGGTGAGGTGGGTGTCGGTGACGGCGGTTTCGGTGATCCAGTCCGCTGCGGTCAGCTGGTCGACCAGGTGCTGCAGTTCGCCGGGACCCACTGGGCACAAGGCGGCGAGGGAGTCCAGGGCGACGCCCGTTCCGCCGGGGCCGAGCCGTCCCGATGCGCTGGTCTGGGTGGCCAGGGTCAGGGCGAGCAGCCGGGTGCCTGCGGTGGTCCTGGCCTTGCGGAGCTTCTTGTCCGAGACGACTCTCTGGGCCCATCCGCTGAGTTTGGGCCGCATCTTCCTGCCGAACGTGAACGGGGCCGGGCCGTCCTCGTGGGGCACGAGGGACGGGACAGTGACCGGGGTGGGATTCTCGGGCCGGGAGGCGAGTAGGTCACCGGCGGTGCCGGGGATGCTCAGCCACCCGCAGCCGGTCAACTGCTCGACCAGGCCCTCCGGATCGGTCAGGCCCAGCGAGGTGAGGTCCTGGCCCACGAGGTTGCCGGTGCCGGTGTGCGCGGTGCGCAGCGTCAGCATCACCACCAGCAGCCGCGCCTCGGGGCCGGGCAGCGGGCTGTGGTCGGCCACGTACGCGAGGACGGACCGGGCGTGATTCCACTGCGTTGCCGCGGTCAGCAGCCGGGCCACCGCCGGCCCATCGCTGTCCGCTCCGCCACCGGTGCGCTGCTGGTGCTGGAGACGGGCGGTGGCGGCGGCCTGCTCGGCGCGCCGGGCGTCCAGCCGCAGGCCCGTGTCGCAGGTGACATCGGACCAGGTGGCGAAGGCGCGTGCCTTGCGTTCGTGGAGGTCGGCGAGGAGCGCCAGATCGGGCTCGGTGCGCTGCTGGTAGGCCCGGAAGAGCTGGCCGAGTTCGGCGAGTTCGTCCCGCAGGGCGACGGGCCGCAGGTCCTGGGGGACAGTCCGCTGCGCGATCCTTCCATACGGATGGCGGCGCCGGACCGGAGCGGAACGCGGCGCAGGCACTTCCCGCGGCCGGACCGCGGGCACGGGGCGGTCGGAGAACTGCGGAGCGCCGACAGGGGTGGTGGACGGGCGGTCGGCAGCGTCCGGGGTATCGGGCACAGGGCCGGAGGCGGTCTGTGCGGTGGTGACGACCTGCGCGCCGGGCGTGGCCGCCGCGCAGCGAGAACAGCACTCCATGGCCTGCCACCAGCGCCGCTCCCGGTCGGTGATCACGGCCCAGACGACCGCCCCGCCGCACCGCCAGGGCTGGGTCCGCGCCTGCCGGTCGTCGGGACGGATGTGCGTGCGGCAGCTCTCGGCCCGGCACGCGCAGTACACGCCGTCCCGGGGCCCGGCCGCGGCCCGCAAGTGGGCCTTGAGGTGGGCGACCGCAGCCGCACGACCGACGGTCGCCGACGGCAGGCGCTGCTCAACGCAGGTGGGCCGGCTGCACGAGACACGTACCGCCGCACTGCCCCGGCCGGCGGCGTCCAGACGCACTGTCCACCTGCGCCCCACCACCCGCTCGTCCAGCTCGTTCGCAGTGGCCTGCGTCATCCTGCTCTTCCTCCCATTCCATGTCGCCCGCACCGCCATCACGGACGGGACGTGTCAGCAGGGCCCACCGTACGCGGCAAGCGGCCCGATAGCGGTGAACTCGCCTGGCCAACAGCGCCAGTGGCTGTACGGGGGCGGTGCGAGGACGGTGGGTTCCCGGCGGGGACTCGGCTGTGCCCGGTGTGGCCGGTCTCGGCCCGGTGTGCGCGCGGACGCGGCCGAGGAGGGCGGTGAGCGCTGGTGGTTCGGAGATATCCAGCCGCCATCGGCGAGTTCGTGGGCGAGCGCGCCCAGCCCGGCGCATCCGAAAGTGCGGTGGGCGTAGTCGGTCACGGCGAGCAGTAGACCCTGACAGGCAACCAGGTTGGCGCTGGCCAGGGGAGTCAGCATCGACGGCGACGAACCCGAATGACACAGGCCGCCCCGGCAGGGGCTGAGGGGCGGGCACGACTTTCGGGACAATCACGTCTGGATGTTCTGACCTGACGGATGGGTTGGCCCTGCGGAACGTGCGAAGTGACCGCGGGGCCATCCCAGGAGCACCGTCCTGTCAGGGCACTCATGTCCGACCGTACGAGCAGCATCGGTTCACCGCCCGTCGAGCTGCTGCACACGTGCTCCCCCCCACCTGCGGGGTGATTCTCCTGACTGAGATCGCAGACTTCCAGCCCGGCGACCAGGCTCGGGGACGTCGTGGTCCGCGACGCAGCACAGGCTGCGCGAGGGCCGCCTGACGGGGCGGCCACGCCCCGTAGCCCGAATCCACCACATCCCCTGACTGCTGCTGACAGCCGTCCCACACCTCCAGGGCCCTGGGCTCGTCGAGGTTGAGGTGGTTGGCGCCGCCGCTGACATGGCGGTCGCTGGCTGCCTGTAGCGGCCGCTCTCGTGTGCTGTCAGGATTTCCGATGCCCTGCGGGAGCCGGGCAGGCCCGTGTCCCCACGGGTTCGTTCGGCCGAGGCGTAGCGCGTTACTCGCGCTTCGGAAGCAGGACACGCAGCCTTGGGTAGCGGACGAGCAGACGGGCGAGCTGGGTGCTGAGGACGCCCGGCCTGAGGGCGGCGGCGGTGTGGGTGTCCCAGAAGTCCTCCACGGTGCGCCTGGCGTGTGCGTGAGCTGCCTCGGACGGCTTGGTCTCGTCTTGGTCGGGAAGGTGCCGGCCGTACACGGGGATTACCTCGACACCGGCGGCGCGCAGTGCACACAGGCGGTGCTGACCGTTGGTCAGGTTCTTCTGCCCGGTGTCCCACCAGATATGGCCTCCGCCGATCAGAGAGCGAAACCAGGCCCGGTCGCGGTCGCTCAGGTGCGCGGCGCGGTAGAGCCGGTCCTGTTCGTCGCTGTCGCGTTCGGCGCGGGCGAAGGCGAGCACGGCTTCGGCGATGGCCTTCCAGTCGTCGGCCTGGTGGTAGGGACAGGCGGCGAAGTCCTGCCCGTCGAGCTGGGTGAACAGCTCGGCGTGGGCGGTCTTGCTGTGGCCCTTGGGGTAGGTGGCGGCCAGGCTCTTGGCCCGCTCACCCAAGGGACACTTGAACAACCCGTGTGGCCAGGGCAGGTGGGACGCGGCGACAGGGCGGATGCTGGTGACACCGTCCAGGTGTAGAGCGCGCGCGGCGGCGCTGCTGAACCGGCTGGGATACAGCTCGGCCTCGGACGCGGGCGGCTCCGGCCGCAGACCGGCATCGGCGCGCCGCTGCTCGGCGAGGTCGGGTTCGGTGGCGCCCGCCAGCTCGTAGAAGGGGCCTTCGTGCCAGGCTTCGTCCTCGTCGGAGCGGCGCCGCTCCGGGTTGGGCCGGACCAGAACGGGCACCGGGATTTCGGGCAGCACGAGGATGCCGGACAGGCCGTGGACCGAGACGAGGGTGAGGTGGCCGCGAGCCCACGCCGGGTTGTTCAGCACTCCCGCGAGGGCCCCGCCGGTGAGGTGACCGACCCACTCCACTCGGTGGAAGCCCTCGTCGATGCGCATGTCCCACTTCGGGTGGCGCACAGCGTGAACCTGCAGGTAGTCACCGACCATGACTGTGTGGGCCGGCTTGTCGAACACGGCCGCCCGCCGCCGCGGCGGATGCGGTTCGCACGAAGCGGCCTGCTTCACGAGGCTGGGGCCTTCGATGGTGCTGCGAAATGGATGCGGGCCGGTGGCCAGGCGGCTGCCAGTGAACAGCGGCCCGTGCATCTCGGGCCACCAAGGGTGGGCGGCATCCCAGCGGGCCCGGTCGCCGTCCACCTCACCGAGGGTCCACTGATCACCCTCGCGCAGCATGACCGGGCCCAGCATGCCGTGGCAGAACACGACCGCGATCTCCCGGGCTGCCCGGGTCCGCATGTGGGCGGAGCCCCGTGCCAGGAAGCCGATGTCGGAGATGAGCTCCACCTGCTCGATCCGGGCGTACCCCTCTCCGTCCGGTACCCCGTCGACGGCCATCCGCTCCGAAGCGATCTGGAGGTAGTCCCCCGGGCGAAGCGCAGTACTCACGTGCGGCACGGTCATTCCCCACCCCCGATGCGCCGCCTCGCCGTGCGGCAGCCTGTGATCTCCTCGTGTATACCGCACCGGACCGGTACCACCTGCCCGGTCTCGCCCAAGCGTTGGCCTCCCGCACGGCGGGCAGGCCCGTCCAGACCGTCACTCCTTCGGGGGAAGGCCGTCGGGAGGGGCCACTGGATACGCTGCCGTCGGGGCTGCGCCACTGGCGCACAGAAGCACAGGACGGGGAGGGCGGGAAACCCGCATGGCAACTTCGGAATCGGTGAGCGAGGACGACCTGCGCACGATGCTGGCCGAGCGCAGCGGCCTGGACAGAGACTCGCTCTGGTACCCCGTCCACGAGGTTCCGCGCGCGTCAGGCATGTCGTGGCCCCTGACCGCGGAGCAGGCCGAAGAAGCGCTGTCCGACCTGCTCGACCGGCTTCGCCGTGTCCTGCCCGCACCTCGGCAGGAACGCCCCGGCCGACGGTACGTGTACCTGTCCGAGATCACCGACCGCTACCAGCGCGGAGACACCCGCCGCCTCCTTGAGCGCATCCAGAGCCGCGGGGCAACCCCGGCATCTTTGGCCTTCGGCGGTGAGGACTACGACCCGCGCTCGGAGCGGGGCTGGGGTGCCCGCCCCTCGACCGCCTTTGATCACGACGGCAGGCCGGACTGGGCCTGGTGGCGTGAGGTACGCGAGGCCGGCCCGCGAACCCTCTACAAAATGCCCGACCCCTACCTCGGAGAAGACGAACCGCCCGTCGACCGCGCGCTCGACCTGCGCGACCGTACAGGCGACACCGCCGCCTACCGCGCGGCACTGAGTGCTGCAGTGCGCGAGGACCCGCGGCAGATCGACTGCTGGGTGCACCTGGGCAGCGACGCGCTCGACCGCGCCGATGCCGACGATTCCGCTCTGCCGGAAGCCCTGGGCTACTACCAGACGGCCGTAGCCGTCGCCGAGCTGTCGCTGCCGCCGGCGTTCACCGGAGTCCTGGCATGGGGAGAACTGAGCAACCGCCCCTTCCACCGGGCATTGCAGGGCCTGGGACTGACGTGGTGGCAGCTGGGCGAGACAGCCAAGGCGGCGGCAGTCTTCGGCGACAGCCTGTGGACCAACCCCGACGACAACCAGGGCATCCGCTACCTGATCGGGCAAGCCAAGGCCGGCGTGCCGTGGAACCAGGCTCAAGAGAACTAGTGTGATGCGCCAGAAAAGGCGGTCTTAAGTCTGTAGGCTGTTTTTATGTCGCATCGAGGCCCTCGTGCTGTCGAAGTCGTGCTGTCCGCTGAGGAGCGTGCGGAGTTGCTGCGCTGGGCGGGTGGCGGGGTGCCGGCCCGTGTGGCGGAGCGGGCGCGGATCATCCTGGCCTGTGCGGACGGGGCGTCAAATACCGCTGTGGCGGCGGACTGTGGGGTGTCCGTGGAGACGGTGCGCAAGTGGCGTTCGCGGTTCGTGGCCCGGCGGCTGGCGGGCTTGGTGGATGAGCCGCGGCCGGGCCGGCGCAAGCCGGACCTGGTGCTCAGCGAAGCCGAGCGTGCGGAGCTGACGCGCTGGGCGCGGCGGGCGAAGACCGCGCAGTTCCTGGCACTGCGCGCGAAGATCGTGCTGCGGTGTGCGGAGGGCGGGACGAACAAGGAGGTCGCGGCCGAACTCGGCATCGCCCACGCGACGGTGAACCGCTGGCGCTCCAGGTTCATCACCCTGCGTCTGGACGGACTGACGGACGAGCCCCGCCCCGGCAGGCCGCCCTCGGTCCTGCTCGACCAGGTCGAGGACGTACTCGTGGCGACTCTGGAGTCCGTCCCGGGCAAGGACACGCACTGGTCGCGTGCCTCGATGGCGAAGCACAGCGGGCTGTCGAAATCGACCGTCGGGCGGATCTGGAAGAAGTTCGACCTCAAGCCCCACCTGCAGGACTCCTTCAAACTGTCCACCGACCCGCAGTTCGTCGCCAAGGTCGTCGACGTCGTCGGCCTCTACCACCAGCCGCCGGAGAAGGCGGTGGTTCTCTGCGTCGATGGAAAGAGCCAGATCCAGGCACTGGACCGCTCGCAGCCGGTACTGCCGATGATGCCGGGCATGCCCGAACGCCGCACCCACGACTACTACCGGCACGGGATCACCAGCCTGTTCGCCGCCTTCAACATCGCCGACGGCACCGTCATATCGGAACTGCACCGCCGCCACCGCGCCATCGAGTTCAAGAAGTTCCTGATCCGGATCGACAAGGCCGTGCCCACCGGACTCGACGTCCATCTGGTCTGTGACAAATTACGCCACCCACAACACCGCCGAGATCAAGACGTGGCTGGGAAAACACCCCCGCTTCCACGTCCACTTCACCCCGACCGGCTCTTCCTGGATGAACCAGGTCGAGCGGTGGTTCGGCCTGCTGACCGACAAACTCATCCGCCGCGGCGTCCACACCTCCGTGACAGCCCTGGAGAAGGACATCACCGCCTGGATCGACACCTGGAACGAGAACCCGAAGCCGTTCACCTGGACCAAGACCGCCGACGAGATCCTCAAGTCCCTCGCCGACTACCTCACCAAAATCAGCCCACCCAGCACCGAAAACCAGCGGCAGACTTAAGATCACCTTTTCTGGCGCATCACACTAGCGCAGGACAGCGTGCCGCGCCGCCGGGCCCCGGCGGCGCTTGCCCCTCTCCGCACCCTGGAATCGACAGTCGGCGCATGCCGCTCCCAGCCGTTGAAGCCCGCCTGCCGTCCGTTCCGTTTTGGCAATCCGGCGTGCGAGCGATGAACGAGGCACCGACGACCGGGCCGAGGCAATGATCCGGACCCGCCTCCATGTCCGCTGCCGGGATCAGTGACCCCGGCAGGCCTCTACGCTGGAACCCGGCGTGAACGAGGGAGATCAGACGTGAAGCGAGCGCGAGCCGTTGAACTGGTCGAGGGGATGCTCCACCGGCTTGACGACGACCATGAATGGCCGCTGCACCTGGTCCGGCAGGTGTGGCTGTTCGGGAGCTTCGCACGGGGCGCGACCGAGCCGCACGACGTCGACGTCGCCGTACAGTTCGAGCGCGACGAGCGGATGAGAGAGGTCGTCATCCAGTCCCTGTTCAACGGGAGCAACCCCTACGCACCCATTCGCCGCGCGCTCGCGGGTCCTTCCCGCGGGCTGCAATTCCAGTTCGAGGACTCCACGCGCCAACAACTGGAAGCTGAGGGCACGGTCATGCTCCCGCTGTGGCAGCGAGACGACACACTCGCCCAGGCCCTTGCCAAACTGCACGCGATCGCCGTGGACCCGGATGCCGGCCGGGCCGAGCGCCACGACATGATCGACGCGTTCGACGGCCTCGACCGCTACATCCCCCGCCCCGTGCGAGCGGAGCTGATCGGATGGCAACAGCAGGGACACATCACCATCTCTCGCGTCACGCTGCCCGACGCGCCGGACAACACCGACCTGCTGACGACCCCGGAACGCGCCGGGTTCTGGCACGGCATCGAGCAGTCTGCCAAGGTACTGCCCCCGCCGCCGCCGTGAGCCTTGACCGCTAGGGCAGACCCACCAGTCCCCAACTGCGGCGCGCGGCCGTTGTGATCACGGCGCCCCACTCACGCAGAAGTGCGGTGAAGTCCTCGAAGGTGTCCGGGCGTCCTGCCCAGCCCTCGCACTCGGCGGCGAACGGCTCGCGCAGCACATCCAGGTGGGACACCGCTCGCTTCCAGGCGCGGGCCTTGCCGGTTACTGCCTCAGGCGGGCACACCAGGAGGACGCGCAGGAGCCCGCGGTCGGTGGCCGGCGGGAAGAACCCTCCGCCGCCCGTCAGCGCAGGATCGTCGGCCGGGTTCGCGTCCCAGATCAGACCGACGAGAAAGGCGTCGATCGCCTCGCGCACGGATGCGTCGACGAGGAGCCGTATGTCGTCCCATGCATCGCCCGCCCGGGCGGGCGGGCTATAGCCGCCGGTGGTGGAAAAGTCGTACTCGGCGCACCATGCAGACTCCCGATCCGGGGGCCACAGCCAGCCGCCGGCCAGTCCGTACCGCTGGGGGTACTCGCCGTCGAGCTCTGGTGGCCAGGTCGTGTCATCCAGTGCTCGGACCCGGTTCTCCACAGGGATAGCGCTCAACTTCTCCCAGTCCGCCATGAACAGCGTGATATCCAGACCCATAGCGGCAGCATAGGCAGAGCCGCGCGACAAGCCGAAGCGGTCAGCCGCCGCAGATCAGCGGCGTCCAGGGATCGACCACAGCAGCACACCGATGCCGCGCTCCAACAGGTTTGCGCCCAGGCATGTGACCGCACGTCAAGGAGCAGCAAGTTCTGACCAACGGGGACTCCGCCCGCAAGCACGGCCGCGGTTGGGGATGTCGCCCGATCACCCCGACGCTCTGGACCACGCGGTGCGGCTGACGGCTTCCCGGCCGAAGGTACCGGCCGAAAACCGATGGCGGCGCTAAACGTTTCGTTTAGTTTGGGGTGGTGACCTTCCCTTGGACGCGTAGCCATCACACCCTTGCTGACTCCTATTCCGGCGCCGCCATCGCGCGACTGACCGGCCTGACCCCGGGGCGAGTATCCCAACTGCGAACCGAGGGAACGTCCGAGGCGCTCCCAGAACCCGATGCCGCAGACAGCACCGCAGCACGGCCCCTGTGGCGAGGCGGCACCGTGGCCCGTTGGTGCGCGAGGACCGGCCGCCGTCTCCCGCCGCGCACCGCGTCGTGGCTGCTGCCGGGCCCGGACGGCCCGAACCTGCACCGTGAGGGCCAGCAGACACTGCATCTGTGTCAGCCGGAAGAGGCGACCCGAGGTACCGAGCTGCGGCACCCGCCGGTCGATGTCCATGTCACCCGCTACACGGCCCCCGACGGGCGTGGCCCCTCTGTGTGGCTGGCGACCGTGCTCGCCCCGGGTGAGATGAGCCGCCTGCTCGGCTGGCCGCACGCCTGGCCCCACGGAAGCCCGTTGCAGCACCTGGTGCACGAGGTCCTCGCCGACATCGAGCCCGATCACTTCGCGGCCACCGACCTGCTGGGCACCCTGGTCCTGCTGCCCACCCGCGCCGAACCCCAGTACGGCTCCCTGTCCGGGGACGTGCGCATGCTCGACCTCTACGACGTCGACGCCGACGGCCGCGGCCGTACCGAGGATTCCCTCCACCGCCTCCTGCGCCAGATGCGCCCCGCCGACGACGAACTGGGAGACCTGGTCCGGGCCCTGGGGCACCGCCTGCCGTGGTGGCCGCCCGGCTGCGCCACCCCGGCCCTCGTGGCCAGCTGGGCACCGGACGTCCAGCGGATTTCCGACCACGTTCCGCCGCCCCTGGCCGAGGCACAGGCGTTCGTCCGCCGCTGCGAGAGCGCCGCCGCCGGCCTGGAGGGCACGCTGCGCGCCTCCGTGCTGGAGCTGGGCAACACCCGGTGGGACAGCGCCACCTCCGGATGGCGCCGCGGAGGCGTCCCCGACCACGGCGCGCTGCCCAAGGACAGCGATGCCACGGTCTGGCAGGTCCCCGTGGAGTTCGTCCTGCCGCCCGCCCCCAGAATGACCGGTGACTTCTGGGAGGGCCTGGAATGGGTCATGGACCACGCCCCGTCCCAGCGTCTGGCACGCGAAGCACTGCGCTTCTTCGGAGACCCCGGCAGCGCGGGGACCGTACTCTGCGACACCGGCCAACTGCCCCTCCCGCTGCGGACCTTGTTCACCGACCGGGTCACCCCCGCAGAGAACACCGGCAGCCTCCGGGCGCACCGAGCCCTGGAGGCCCTGGACTCCCATCCGAACGCGGCGGCCGGATCCGTCCTGGGCACCTGGCCCGCACCGGCCGGCCCAGCCTGGTGCGCTACATCACCCGGCACCGGGCTCATCGCTCTGCACGTACCGCGCACCATGCCCGCGCCCGGCCCTTCCACCGGGGCTCCCCTTGAAGTCGTGCTGCTGCGCGGCGAGTCCGTGACAACCTACGGGCAGCCGCCGGCTTTCGGTTTCGTGGTCACCGACCGGGACCAGGTTCTCCTCCTGCCCGCCCGGGGCGGCCCTGTGGAGCTCGCGGCTGCGGTCGAGCACGCCGTGTGGCATCCGGGCGTGCCGGCTCTGGTCGTCGGACTGGAGCCGAGCCTCAACGAGTCCCTCGTCGCTGCGGTGGACGCGCTGGTGGAAACAGGTCCCCGCACCACTCCGTGGACTCAGCTGACCGCGCTGGTCGGCCCGCACCCCGACGACGTCCACTGTTTCTACTGCGGCCAACGAGAAGCCGATGACACCCTGCCCGACACCGAATCCGGAACAGGCGGCTGAGACATCGCTCCCGTACCCCGTACTCGCAGACCTGGCACTGGGCTGCTGCTCGGCGAATCGGTGAGGCTCTCGTCGAGCCGGTCCTTCCATGCCGTGTCTGCCGCCGCTACCGCGCGTGCGGTAGTCACCAACCTCCGCCCGGAGTTCCTCTCGTGGCCGGCGGCCCATCCTGGTCACCGACGTCGAAGAGGTCCAAGAGCCCACCGTGCCCGCGCTGCGCCGACCCCCCCCAGGTCGGCTGCGCCGCCTGCGGGTGCCACGGCGGCTACCGGCTGAGGGACCGGGAACCGCTGGGGCGGGCCTGGGCGAGGGAGGGAGTGACAGGTAGTGCTGCCAGCCGGGCGCGTCCTCGGTGTAGTACTGCCCGGGCGGGCCGCTCAGCGGGCGGATACTGACGAGAGGGCTGTCGAACTCCTCGAGCTGCGCGTCCTCCTGCGGATGGGTCCAGCGCAGCACCCGCAGCCGGTGCATCCACTTGTCCCCGAAATCGAAGAGGTAGCCCAGCTTGAAGCCCGGTGCGAGCATCGCGGCCAGCGCCGTCTGCCCGGTCGGGATCTCACCGGGGGAGAAGGGCACGGCCGCGGGTTCAGGCCGGGGGCGGTCAATGGTGATCCGCTCGAAGCTGGAGCCGTAGTAGAACCCGTCGTCACCAGCCGGAAGGTCCCAGGTCAGGGACTGGATGAAGAACGCGGCGAGATGATCGTCGTCGCGGGCGAAGACGCGGTCGATGGCCTCCGCCAGGTGGATCCAGGTATGCGAGGCGTGGCAGGCGAGCGTGAAGGCCATCGGCGCGGGCAACGACGCTGCGCCGCTGACTATGAGAACCAGGCCGCGGCCCGGGTCGGGTGACCCCGCACGGTGGACAGCACGGCCGCGCGCGGACCGACACAGCTCCTCGTCCCGTTCCAGCAGAGCATCGAGGGAGAGCTCCTTGCGGGCCCGGTCGTAGGAGGCCCGGTACGGCAAGGACGGCGGTACGTAGGGCATCAGCTCCTGGTACGGGTACACCCCCGTCACCTCGGCCAGAGCGAGCTGCAGGAAGATCTCGCCGGGCCGGTATCCGTGGTGGGTGTGCCACTGCTTCCACAGCCAGTCGCCCACCGGCTGCCCGTCGTGGACGGCCGAGCGGGGGACGGTCTGTCCATGTGCGGATGTCCAGCCACTGAGGCACTCGAACAGGGCCAGCCACTCCTTCGCGGGCTGCGCGTCCAGGCCCCAGCGGGCAAGGTTCTCGCGTTCGTCGGAGCTCAGGTTCTGCCAGGACCGTCCCACCGCCATCAGAGCCTGTCCCCACCCGATCCCCGGAGCGGGGCCCGGACGTTCGGGCTCGGGCCGCCGTCCCCGGGCGAGCAACACGGTGAGGATCTCCGCATCGCGCTCCGGCGGGTATCCGGCGTAGGGCACCGCGGGTTCCTGTTCGTCGTGTTCCGGAAGGATCTGGCCAACAGGGGCCGGCACGGGGGCGGGGGAGTCCAGGGCGGCGGCGAGGACTTCGACGGCCTTCTGCCTCCCGGCCAGGTCCAGCGGCCGGGGAAGCAGGCCCTGTTCGGCAGCGAGCCGGACGCGGCGAAGGGCTTCCTGGTAGCCGCAGCCGGTCCTCGTGTGCAGGGCTTTGGCGATCTGCTGCTGGTGGGTGGTGTTGCTGTGCTGGGTCACATGAGCTCTTCCGCGCCCGGCGCGACCCGGCCCACCCCGAACCTGCCCGGCGTAGCGGAGCGTCCCGAAACACGGCAGCACCAACGGTCACACGCCGTGTCCTGCGGTCGCCTGGTTCTCCAACTGCCGGTGGTGGGACCGGCCCTGGAACGTGCCACGACACACGCTCGCCAGCAGCCTATCCGGGCGCTGTTGCGCGGGAAGACCATCACCAGGTATTGGGACAGCGCGGCTGCTCCCGGAGCGAGGGCCCCGAGACCGGCAGCCGGGCGGCAGCCCCAGGCCGCCTCGTCCCGACCAGAGGCTCAGGGCCCTTTCGACGTGACGCAGGGCCAGAAAGGGCACGAACGGCGTGGCGACCCCTTGGAACCGAGACCCGCCGCTACAGTGACGCCCTGCGGCACCGGTCTGCTGCTCCTCACGCGAACCTCGGCCCACTGGTTCAAGGCGGAGGCGAAGAAGCAAGGCTTCGATCAGTTCAACCCCACCGACCTCCACGCTGCACCCAGTACCTGTTCCTCACGCTCCGCGGGCCGACGGAGCCGAGCGGAAGGTGCTTGAAGCCAATGTCGGCCAACCAGACCAGCAACCGGGCCCGGACGTACGCGCTGTACACCGGTGCTCCCCGCCAGCTCGCATGCGAGGTCGTCGCCGGCCTCCCCCGGCACACCCCTCTCATCCCGGCACCCGCCCACCACGCGCAACTCCTCCTTGAGTCCGAGGCGTTCTACTGGATCCTCAGCTCCCAGAGGAACTTCTTCGAGTTCCCCTTCAGCATCCGGTACGTGCAGCCCACCGAGAAGAGCATCCGGCTCCACCTGGAGAGCGACGCGAGCCTCGACAGCCTGCTGGCCGGGCTGCTGCCCGGCCGCGTGCCCGTAGGCACCGGCCGCGACGAGATCCACGGCCTCAACGGGCTGCGGATCGCCGCACGAAGCGAGCGCGGCATCGAGCTCCGCCGCCTCGGACAGCCGGCCAGTATCCAGCTCACCGGCCCCTCCCGACGCGCCTTCCACAAGGCCGAAGCCGCCCTCGCCGAGCAAATCCACGCCGACGGGGGCGAGGCCAGCTGGCTCGCCGGTGACACCTGGACCACCCACGAACGGCTGTGGGAAGACGAGCGCCAGCCGCTCGCCTACGAATCCACCTGGCACGAGGCGGCCTGGCTCCCCAGCGGGCTGCTGCGCCGCCTCGGCCTCCTGCACACCGTCGCCGTCCCCCACCTCGTCACCGGCCACGAGGCCCGGCTGGGGGAGTGGTGGATCCTGGAGCTGGACCACGCCTCCGACACCGGCCTGCGCCGAGCCGAGCTGGTGCAAGCCCTCACCGACCCGGAACACGGTCTGCCGCTGGAACTGCGCGGGCACCGCGACCTGACCCCCAGCGAGAGCCTCGGCCTGGTCCTCCTGAAGTCCCCGGACAACACCGCCACCCTCCAACTGCGCTACGACCGCATCGACTACCCGGTCAAGGAGGAGCAGGCCGAGATGTTCGCAGCGATCCGGCGGCGGATCGGACGCGTGGAGAAGGCCGCACCGCAGGAGGCCCGCCGTCCCTCGGTACGTGCCTGACGGCCGATGCTGCCGCCCGCCGACCGGACTGCCCGGTATCGCCACCTTTCCCGACGCATCGGCAGCCATCCGGACGCTTCACCTGACCCCCATCGTCCATGGGCCGAGGGTGCACCCGATGAGCGGGGACGATTCGGCACGGGACCTTCGATGTGGTAACGGGCTCCCCACCGAGCCGTCGTCCCGCCGCGCCGCCGCTGCGCTTCTCGGGACGTCCTTGCCCGGCCAGGGCCGACCTGGCCGGAAGGTCCGTTTTCCGAAGCCGCCGGGTACGGAGTCAGAGCATGCGCGAGAACATCTGCTCGCCGGGGAGCGGTGAGGCACCGACGCCGGCGTGCTTGGAGCCGCCGGCGAGAAGGACCGGCTCGCCCGGGGCGTGGATGGTGAACCCCTGGCGCTGGTAGAACCGGGCCAGAGCGGCGTCCCCGGCGGTGAACTGCCCGTACGCGAAGAACGCGCTGTGATCGCGGTGGACGGTCAGGGCCCTGACGAGGAGGGCGGAGGCGATGCCCTGGCGGCGGCAGTCGTCCGCGACGGCCAGAGCGCGGATCTTGACGTAAGCCATCGCGGTAGCGCCCAGGACGGTGGGATCCGCCCCGTCGCGTTCCATGCCGGCGAGTACGGCCAGGGGCGGGATGCTGGACGAGACGCCGACGATGCGCCCGGTGGGCGTGTGTTCGGCGACCAGGAAAACGAACTGCCCGGCCTTGTACCGGCTGATGAACGGTCCGCCTTCGTCAATGGTCTCGCACATGGCCTCGCGGTCGTCGAAGTCGCCGTGGCCTTCCATGGCGAGCGCGGCGAGATCAGTGAACGCCTTGCCCTCTCCGGGACGGGTCTGTCTGATCTGGACGTGGCCGGGCGGGTCGTCGGGGCGGCGGCGTCGGACCTTGCCGGGCTTGTGTCGTCCCACGGGCGTCCTTTCGGGTCGGGGCAGAGCGTGCGCCGCGCGGCCGCTGAGGGCTATTTGGCAGCCGGCGCGGAGGCATGGTTACCAGTAGGTCAAAAGGCCGTTCCTGTTTGAGAGCAAAGGTGGCTATTGCGTCGCCGGAGGCGCGAAGGATGGCGCATTCCTTTCGCACCGAAGGGGCTCGGCAGACTCGTTCGAATCCCACGGGCGGGGACGGGCCCGGCCCTGCGGACGCAGCGGCCGCACTCGTCCACGTGCGTCCTGCCGCCGCTGGGCTGCCCGCGCTTCGCGTCGCCCAGCGGTGCGGGCGCGAGTGGTCCGTGCTTGTGTCCGGCGCTCGTCGTTCCGGGTCCGCGGTGGTCCGCAGTCCGGTGTTCCGGCCGGTTACGGGGCCACGGGGTCGGACGCGTAGTCCAGCAGCAGTTCGTCCTCTGCCCGGTCGGCGGCCAGTGCCGCTACCAGGGCGCCGGTCCGCCATCCGACGTGCTGCCGTGCGGGGCTGTCCGGGGCCCGGCCGTAGAGCTCCACTGTCTGCCCGTCGTCCAGCAGTACCACGTCCCGCACGGTGAGGCGGGCCAGCGCTTCGGCCTCCCACCCGGTGGTCCGCAGCAAGGCCTCCCTCGTCCGCGTCGCCAGCGCAACGGCCCGGTCCGACGCACGGACCGTTTCTGCGGAGCCGGCACGGTCCAGCACGCCGCGCTGCACCGCGTGCGCGTGCACGGCCCGGCTCGGCTCCTCCTTTCTGAGCAGCTGGTTGCACATGTCGGCGCCGTCCATCAGGGCGTGTACGGACCGCAGTGCGGCGCGTGCCGCGGCCTCCTGGTCCGGCCGCAGCCGCTTCATATCCCGCTTCAGGCGCTGCGCCCAGTCGGTGACGGCCAGCGGCGGCCAGAAGAATCCCGGGGCCAGGGACATATCGACCATCTTGCGGGTGGTGCCGCCCTTGACGTGGTCGTCCACCCAGGCGGAGATACCGGCGAAGCGGCCCAGCAGGCAGCCCGGGGTGGTCCGGTCGAGGATCGGGTGGTCGCCCTGCGCGAGTGCCTCACGGACTTCGGCGACAGGCACCTCGTGTTCCTGGGCGAGGAGGTCCAGGCTCCACAACCCGGGGTCCTCCCGCCGTTGGCGGCGGATCACCGCCTCCCGCAAGAGGTCGGACAGACCGTCGTAGTCGCGGGTGTCGAGGAGGAGGGCGAGGAAGGCCATGGGTGCTCCCGGTACGTGGCGTGCGCGGACCGCCGTCGCACCCGCCCGGAGACAGGCAGGCTCGACGGCACACATGCGTCGTTGCGATCCTCAGGCGCCGGCCCCGGCACCCGCCACGCCCCCGTCGGCAGTTCCGCCGCCGTGAAAGGGACAGCCCGAGCATAGGACATGACGCCCGGGCCGCAGGCGGTGCTCGCCGTGGTCGCTGCGGCGAACCGTCCTCTGCCCGCCAGGTGGTGCACCCTCTGCCGAACTCCTGCTCCGCAGCCAGGCATAGGAGAGGATGTCGCATGTGATCAACGAAGATCTCTCATTGCGCCTGGCCGGAGCACGAGGCCGCATCATCATCAAGCTCAGCGGCGCCGCGGCTCGGTGGGGCGGTGTAGTGCCGGACGATCCAGGCGTCGCCGAGCTGGCCGACCTCTTGGAAGAGGCTGCAGGAACCTTTCACGACGAGACCGCCTCCCGCGCCAAGGCCGAATTGATGTCCGGCGTTGCTCACTTGAGGGCCGCCGACCGGCTCGGCGGACTCCTCCCTGCCGTGACGCTGTGGCACCTGAACCAAACTCTCCAGCGGGCGGACACCGCCCGCGGGACCTGAATCCCGCGGACACCACGATCTGCCCGCGTCGTGTCCCGGTCGGCAGGCAACCGGCAGACAAGGAGTGGCGGGTGGGCGCGTGCCGCGGGGAACTTTGACGGTCAGGCCGGAAGTTGGCTCCCTGAAGCCGTCCGCAGCACATAGGAGCAGCCAACCGTGGATGAGTCGTCCGAGATCCCGGAGCCTTCTTACACCAGAGTCCAGTTGAGCGGGCCACCGCAAGCGGTCGCCCGGCTCATGGCCGCCCTTGGCGGCGCGGGTGAAATCATTTTCGATCACAGGTCGGAGCCCGACGTCCGTGGTGATGTGGCGTGCACGGCCCGGGTGGCCACCTACGGTGCGCCCGGGCCCCAGCCAGCGCCCGGGCGGGCTGCGGCAATCATGCAGAACACGCTGAGCCTTGACGCAGCCCGCTGGCCCCTGACCGGTGAGCGTGGGGACACCCAGCGGCTGGAAGCCTGTGCCGATGCCGCACTGTCTGCGGTGGAGGGTGTCCACGCGGTGAGCAGTCGGCTCGTCGCCGTGACGCCCTCGGCTTCCGCTCGGTAGCCATGGCCCAGGAGGCGAACGGCCTGCCCGACGAGGGCCTGTCGCTGTGGCTGACAGAGTGGAAGGACAGCGCCAGCGCCCTCTGGCCTGGGCGCCACTTGGTCGCGTCCATCGGCCGGTCCGTGGCCGGGCAGATCGACTTCTTCCTCCACCCTGACGGACAGGCGCTGAAGGTGGGCATGTTGCGCGTCCATCCCGACTTCCAGCGCCGTGGTCTGGCCAGCGTGATGATGGACGCGTTGTACGCGGCCTATCCCACGGCCTGGATCAACCACGGCTGGCGCACCCCGCAAGGCGCACGCTGGTGGAACGGTTACCAGGAGCCAGCACCGCAGCGCAACATCCATAACAGGCCGCCCGGCGAGTGGGCCGGCTACTTCGACGCGGTGGACGTCGCCGCGGACAAGGCCCAGAACGCGCACACCAACACTTCCTACGGCCTGGACGGCCATCAGGATGCCGTCTACCGCTACGGCGAGCACCTCGAAACGGAAGCGGCCCTGCACACGGCCGCCTTCCGGCCAGCCACACCGGTGCGTGTGGATCCGACGGCCCAACCACTGCACGGCGCAGCACGGCTTGTCCTGCCACCCGCCATTCACGACTTCGTGCACGACTGCACGAAGGATCGGCATGCGAGGGCTGCAGCACTGCTGGAACACATCGGTCACGGGAACCTTCCCCGTGACGCGTACTGGAATGCCACCCGCAATGCGGCGTTCGCCGACGCCCACCACGAGGAACTCTTCAGCAGCCAGCCATCCGGACCCGCCACACACGTGGTGTTCACGCTGCCCCCGGTGGACATCGATCTTCTGCCTCAGGCGCACGCCCTGGCTACGAGCATCGAATTCAGGCACCGAGGCGGTCTTGCGGTCGCCGTCACCGAACTGTCCTGGCGCCAGGCCGACCACCCTCATATAACCCACACAGCCGAGTTCACACCCGCCGTCCCAGCCGCCATTGCCCCTCTCTCAGAACAGTACGCGAGCACCGCCTACCAGAACCGCTACGACGAGAAGGGCTTCCTGCGTCCAGCACCGCGGCGAAACGCGCAGCCCTTCGCTGACCGGGCTGCGCAGATCCAGGCCCTGGCCGAACGACTCCTGCGGGACCAAGCCTCACGCCTCAGAGCGCTTCGACCTCAACCCGCGACACCGCAGACGGCCGTGCCACATCAACAGACGCCCCAGCAACGAACTCCAGGACCGGGCCGTCGCGCATGAACATGCACCCGCAGCCCTCGCCGACGCGTGAACGCCCAGGTGACGCTGCTGGTGCGAGCAGCGACGGGCCGAGGCCGAAGAGTTCCATGGCTCGCCTCCGTTGGACGCCGACTGCCGCGGCGACGCGCCCGTACAAAAGGCACCCGAAGTGCGCCGGAACCGCGCACCAGCCGGACACCTGTGCGACAGCACCCCCTCCTGGAGTGGGACTGGGCCGCCACCGGTCCGGCGATGTCAGTGGCGCGTGGTGGGATAGCGTCACTTACCGCCGACCCGGGAAGCGCCCACATGAGCTTACGGATGCCAGCGCATCGTGGTAGGTCGGGCTCGGGGTCTACCAGGGTGGGCGGGTGTCGCGGAGTGCTGCCGGGGTCTGGTCGGGCAGGGCTGTGTCTTGGTCGGTGCGCAGCAGCATGCCCGGGTCGGGTTCGAAGTCTTCGTCGGGCGGTGCCGGCTGGTGGAAACGTTCGGTGCGCGGGATCGTGACTTCCACCAGCCGGTCCTCCTGGAACATCCACAGCCCGAAGCAGTCGTCATCCTGGTCGCGAAGCAGCACTTGCACCGTGTGCGGATGCGGCCACGGCAGCGACTCCAGGTGCTTGAGTAGGCCCTTGCGGGCGCGCATCTTCTCGAACTCCAGGGCCCACCCGAACTCATAGCCCCAGTGCCCCGCGATCGGGACGAAGCGGCCTCGCCACGTGCGTTCCGGGTCGTCCTGAGTCAGCGGTTCCATGATCTCGTCCGACCAACGGGCAAGCACGATGACCTCGGCATCTCTACTCATGACGGAGTATCACCGCATCCGCACAATCTTCCGCAACCAAATTCCTCAGCCGGCCGACGCAGACAGCAGCAGGTCGAGCGAGTCGACACAAAAAAATCGGCGTTTTCCATCAACAACGCGTACTTGTCGCGCCTCACGCGTCTGCGCTGAGTGGGAACATGACGCTCAACCTTGGCAGCCTGCGGGCCGCCTCGTCTTCATCCCGAACATTCCAGCGCGTCCCGGCCAGGCCCTGGCTGACCGCGTGCTCACCCCGCCGAGTCTTCACAGCCGCATAGAAAGCATCCCCGCACTCGTCGGGATCCCCGGTCACAAGCCCATGGGCTTCCAATGCCACATAGTCGAGCGATTCCCACCCGGGCCAGTCATTACCCCAGGTCCTCCAAGTTCGCCCCGCCAGGCGCAGGACCTCAGGAGTGTCAGCCAGAGCATCAGGGTCGAGCACGGCTCGCCCGAAGGCGTCTTTTCCCAGCCCGACCATCCAGAGGCCGAAGTAGCAGAAGTCGTCATCCGAACACCGGCCGCCGAAGATCCGCTCCGCCGCAGCCACCAGCTCCCAGGTGAAAGCCTGACGGGTCACCTGGTCGAGGCACATCTGGAACTCAACGATCTCCGCCAGCGGCCTGCGCGACAAATCGGAACGAAGCCATGCAAGTCGCGCATCCCTGCCGTCTGCCTGTCGGCGACACGTCTCTACAAGTTCCCAGAAGTTTTCAAGGTTCACGAAGAGCACCCTCGCAGGCGCCACTGACAACGGACGGGCTACCTGGCCCCCATCACCACTTCCGCGAAAGCCAGATCGTTTGAGATCGCCACCGGCCCGAAGTCCCAGAACATCTGGCACCTATGCAAGTCAGCGTCACGTGAACTGCCACCTGCGCTGCGACAGGACACTGTGGCACCTGCACCAAACTCTCCAGCGGGCGGACGCCGCCCGCGCGGCCTGAATCCCGCGGACAGCCTGCCCGACGAGGGCCTGTCGCTACGGCGCCCATGAGTGCGTGCTCCTGATCCGGCCCATTGATCCGAACTACGACCTGGTCCCCGAAGCACCAGGCGGTGTTGGTGCGGGCGTTCGCAGTCGCGTGCGGTGATGCTGAAAGCGTGAGCATCAGCAGCGAGCACCCGGTGAGCGCAGACCAGATCTATCGAGCCCTGGTGGCCTTGGGAGCCGAGCCGCTCTTCGATCCGGAGATGCGGCCCGAAGGCCCGCAGGATGAGGACCGCCGGCGACTGCTCGGTGCCCTGCTGGCCAAAGTGGAGTTGGAGATCACCGCCGCGACCCGGCTGGGCAATGACGAGGACGAAGGCGAAGTGCTGCTGGGATGGATCGAGGAGGCGGGTCCGGACTCTGGCATGACGAACAATGTGCTGATCAACCGGCTGCATCGCACTGGGGTGCAGCTCCTGGGGCTCGACGAGGACGAGACTTTCCCAGGGCAATCGGCCGCCTCCATGGCCATCGTGGTCTCGGCGGACACGTTCGGCGCTCACCTTCGCTTCCAGGACGGCGATGTGGAAGGCGTCCGGAGTGCCCTCGGCCGGGCCGAGGTGTCCGTGATCGAGGTCCAGCAGAGCATGCACGACCTCCGCGTCGCCATCGGCGACGCGGAGGAAGAGGAGGAATAAGGGCGAGCGGTCAGCCATCGGCTGGCGCCGGGAACTGGAAGCCCCGGTGCAGTCGTACCACTGCACCTACAGCCGCGCCTGGATCAGCGTGAAGGCCCACTACCACCTCACCGCCAACCCCACCGAGGCCACCGCCCTGGCACAGATGCTCGACACCTGCGCCTGACCTGACCGCGCGAGAGCCCCGCCGGATCCCTCTGAGTTCTAGCGGTTGTCGCAACACCTCAGTTCAAGGGGTGCGATGGACTTCGAGACCCGCAAGAACAGGACGCCGGGGGGCGGCAAGCTAAGGAGAGGGCGGGGGCACCGGATAGCGTCCGGTCCCGCCGTTGTGGCGCCGGAAGGTCAATCGGCCGGGGCGGCCGTCCACCCGAGACGCTCGCACAGCCCGAGGACCGTCCGGCGCGCGTCCGGGGCGATATGCGAGGGGATGCCGACGGCCGCGTCAAGGACAGCTGATTTCGTCAGACTCTGGCGGAAGACTCCGACTGCCGCGAACGGGTACTCCGCCCCGAAGTCCTTGTTCACGGCGAGGCGGCCAGCCCACACCCGGGCCGGCCGCATCCAGGCGGCGCCGTAACGGGAGATGTCAACGGCCAGGATTACCGGTGCCCCGTCCAGGGACCGCCCCTGCTCCGCCTTTGCCGCCTCGCGGCCGGCCTGGAAGACCGCGTACTCCGCCGACGCCATCGGCCCCTCCAGCTCCCCGCCGGTCACCTGCCACATCAGCGGCCCCCCGCCGGGGCGGACCCGGACCGTGACCGTCACCGGGACGACGTTCTTCTTGTCCTCGACCGTGACCACCGCATCGCCCGCCTGGCCGCCGCCGGCCAGTACCGCGGCCTGGACGCGGACCGCGTCCAGGATCTGCCCGGCCGCGCCGTCCTGCAGCCGCGAGGGGTAGGCGGTGAACTCCAGCTCACCCGCACATCCCCGAGCCCGCCCTCACTCTCGACGAGCTCGCACAGCTCGGCGATCCCCTTCGGGCTGACGGCCGTCACCTCCACCCCGGCCACCGGCCCGGCCCCGCCGCCCGCGCCGTCGGCGAGCAGGAAGTCGGGATTCGAGACCCGGAGATCCCCCAGCCCGTACGGGACGCCGGCCTCGGCCAGCGTACGGGCGATGACGAACTCGCCGCGCATCTAAAGCAACTGGCCGGGGCTGCGCAGGCCGGCGAACTCGGCCCGCTTGGCCCGCCAGCGCGGATCGTCACCGGCGACCCGGTCCAGGGCACCGAGCACGTCCTCCATAGCGTCGAGAGCGGCGCCGACAGCCGCCGGCCCCGCCCCGCGCGACCAGCCGGCCACCGGATGCTCCTCGCCCGCGTCCGCGAGCCACCGATCCAGCACCGGCCGCTTCCTCTCCACCGGGCCGGTCCCGCCCGGATGAGGAAAGACGCCGAACGGACCGTGCTCCCCGGGCACACGGGCGCCGAGCTCGGAAGCACCGCCCTTGCGGCGGTGGTAGTCGCTGAACATGGGACCTGCCTCGCTGACGAACCATCTGGGGCGACGATTCTTCCAGCCGGACCCCACCCCCGGCGGTGCCGTGCCCACGGAACCGGGCCACTGCCGACAAGCCAGGCACGACTCTTCCTCCATCCCGTAGCAGGCAGCAACGCGGCCCGGAAGGGACGACGTCGTCTCCCCGGCGAGCGGAGCCAGCCGCAGCACCCGCTGCCAGATCCCACCGCGATCGCCTCGCGGCGTCCACTGTCCACTCCACACCGCGCCCCATCCGAGCCGGCAGCCATGTACCCACCGCCCGAGGTCCTCTCCCTGGACCACCGCCGCGCCGGTCTCCAGGGGCATGCTGCCGCCGTCGGCAAGCTGGTTCTGGACCAGGCGCAGGCACCGCTGCCATCCGGCGTCCCAGACCGGCGACCACCCGGTGCCGATCTCGTCCAGGGCAGCACGGGGCCGACACTGAACGGCCGGGCTCCGGCCGCTCGGCGTGATGTCGTGCGGGGCCGTGACTCAGGGCCCCGCGGCGGTGAACCGCGAGACCCTCCCCGCCTTAGAGCTGGTGACGCACACAGATGAGGCTGCGCAGGCCGCTGAGGCGCGGCCGTGCCAGCACGGTGGCCAGTCGGCCTGTCCCGGTCAGGACCATCGGAATACGAGCCCCGCCCGCGGTCTTCCAGATCCCGCCGACAGTTTCCAGGGCCTCGGTGCGCCACTGGTGGGTGTGGTGGAGGACGAGTACGGGCTGGGTACGGCGAGCGAGTACGCCGTCGACGTGGCGGAGAGCCTCTTCGGTATGCCGGGGCCGGGCCCACCGTTCCTGGTGGAGCCCGGTCCACAACGCGTCCACGAGGGTCTTGGTGGAGTAGGGGCGACCGCGACGACATCGACGATGTCGTGCTCGCCGAGGTCGACGAGCACGGTGCGGACGGCCCGTACGACGCCGGCCGCGTCCTCGCCGGTCACCGTCATCAGCGCCCTGGCCTCGATCACGGAGACCATCTGGTCCCGCAACCCCGGCCCTGCGGGGCTCTCTGTCGAGAGCGTGTCCATGGGCGCTTCCTTCCTCACGGCATCGGTGCGGCTCCAGCCCACCAAGGCCACGACACCAGCAGGATCAACTCCCCCAAAAGCAGACCGAGATACCTGTACGCGTGGTAGTAGCCCGTGTAGAGGTAGTGGGCCGTAGTCGCCGCCGGGCCCGCGGACCTCCAACTCAGCGTGGTGGCCGACGGCGCGTACGGAGGTGGCCAGCTCCAGCTTGAGCAGGGTGGTGCTCCATAGACTCCCCAGACAGGGCGCAGGTCGGCGAGCCGGGGTCGTGGGCGAAGAACCGCAGGCCGTGGTGGGAGACCTTCGAGTGGACCGGGTGGGCGCACTCGGGACAGGCCATCGCGACGCAGGGACGGGCGCGGTGAACGGCCTCCCATGCCCAGCCGCAGCCGAGGCGTGCCGGAAACGCGCACCAGTCGGACGCCTGTACGACGGCACCACCTCCTCAAGTAGGAATGTGCCGGGACCGGCCCGGCGATGTCAGTGGCACATGGTGGGATAGCGTCACTTACCGCCGACCCGGGAAGCGCCCGCATGAGCTCACGGATTCCCCTGCCGCCCCCGCGGCCGCCCGAGATGACGCCGGAGCGCGCCCGTCACCTCGCCCTGACCGCCCGGATCGCCGAAGAACAGCGGGCAGCCGGGCAGCGTCCCGGGCAGGTCCGCTGTGGCCGTCGTTGAACCGGCCGGACACGGCCGCGCGAGCACGAAGGTGCTGCTGGAGCCCACGCCCCCGCTGACGATCCTCACCACGTCGGCCGACGCCACCCCGGTCACCGGACCGGGAACGTACCGGTCCTCGGTAGTCCCGTCGCCAAGCTGCCCGGCGTCGCCCGCTCCCCACGCCAGCACCATCTGCGGCGAATCCGTCATCGTCGTCGCTTCACCATGTGCTCCTGGCCGTCGACGTCGACGGGCTCCTCGTGCTTCCTTGGGACGGGTCGTTCGTGCCCTTCTCGCTGGAGGTACTGCGCGAGCGCCGCAACCCCCCGCCGGAACGGCGCCGACAACCCGCCGCCCGCCTCGGCTATGCCGGGGCGGGCGGCGGACACGACGGCCGAGGACCGGATCCGGCACCTCACCGTGGCTCTCCCGCCCCAGCACGCCGCCTGGCTCTTCGACGCCCAAAGCAAGGCGCCACCGATGACCGGCTGCGCGAGCTCACCGCCGAAGCCCTGAAGGGAGGTCGACTTCCAGGACAACAGCGTCCCGGGGTGAAGGGGATCGTTTCATGCGCGTGCGCGGAGGCGTAGGGGAAAACCAAGGCCCGCCGCGCGGCCCGGAGCCGTAGCTTATGGTGCGCCCGGCTCCTCGCGCTTGCCCCGGTTCGTGCCCGCGCGGGCGTCGGCGGACGGCACGATCCGCGGGGACGTCGGTCACCTGGACCGGACGCGGGCCTGGTTCGGCCGGCTGCTGTGGGACACGGAACCCGCCGAGGCGGACGCGTATTTCGGGAAGGTGCTGCGGGGCTGCCGAGCGGCACCCGGGGGCTGGGCGTCGGCCTCCGGTGACGCGTTCACCTGCTTTGGGGCCGGGCGGGGTGAGCATGCCCGCTTTTTAGGTCGAGTGACCTATAGTCGTATTCATGAAGATTGATCAGCTGGTGCATGACCCCGAGGGCCCGATTCTGCTCGTCGGTGGATACGGGACGGTGGGCGCGGAACTGGCGAGGGCGGCGCGGGGGCGGTGGCCGCTGCTGTTCGCGGGGCGTTCGCCGGGGAAGGCTGCGGAGCTGTGCCGCGAGGTCTCCGCCGAGGCCCGCCGGTGGGACCTGTCCGCCCCCGAGCCGTTCCACGCCTCCGTTCGAGCCGTGGTGAGCCTGGTGAACGATCCGGACGACCGGGTGCTGCGGGCGGCCCTGGGCGGCGGAATCCCGTATGTGGACGTGACGCGCTGGACGGCCAGGATGCAGCGCGCGGTAGCCCTGGTGTCGCTGGGCTCGCCCACGGCGCCGACGCTGCTCTCGTCCGGGTGGATGGGCGGGGTGGTTCCGCTGGTGGCCGCCGCGCTCGCGGAGCGGCTGGGCGGAGTGGAGAGCGTCGACACCGCGATCCGCTACGACCTCGCCGACCGGGCGGGGGTGGACTCGGTGGAGTTCATGGACCGGCTCGGGGTCGACTTCGAGGTGCTCGAAGAGGGCCGGGGCAGGGTGGTGAGCCCGCTCACCAGCGCCCGTACGCTCACCATCGGCCAGGACCGCACCAGGGTCGCCAGGATCGACACCCCCGAGCAGTTCACCCTGCCTCTGACCCTGGGAGCCCGTACCGTCACCACCCGTATCGGCTTCAGCAGCAACTCCTCCACGTCCACCCTGATTGCCCTCGGCAGGACCGGATTCTTCCGCCACGCCCGGGGCGACTGCTGGCGGCCCGTGCGCCGCCGCCTCCTCTACTCGCCCGGCGAGGGCGGCACCGCGGCCGTCGTAATCGAGGTGTGCGGGCCGGGGCGCTCCCTGACTGCCACCGTGACCGACCCGCGCGGCCAGGCGCACATGACCGCCGTCGGCGGGCTCCTCGGCCTGCGGCGCGTACTCGGTGACGACGGCGCACCGGCGGCGCGGGCCGGGCTCGCCTTCCCCGAGTCGCATCCGCTGCCGGCCACGGTTCTGCCGGCCCTGGAAGCGGCGGGCGTCCTGGTCGACGTCGTGCCGTCTTCTTCTGCGTCTTCCACGGCTTCTTCCGTGGAGGCCGCGTGACCACCGCCAAAGGCGCCGCGCGCCGGGCCGCCCTCCTCGACGCCGCAGAGGCCACCCTCGTCGGCGGCGGGTACACGGCCCTCTCTCTCCGCGCCGTCGCGGACACAGCGGGCATCCGACTCGGCCACCTCCAGCACTACTTCCCCTCCCGGGACAGCCTGGTCGCCGAACTCCTCGCCCGCATCCTCCAACGCTCCCTCGACCGGGTCACCGAGGTGGTCCCGGACGGCAGGCCGGACGAAGTGATCGGTCTGCTGCTCGCTCAGCAGTCCGACACTCAGCTGGTCCGCGTCTTCGTTGAACTGTGGGCCCTCGCGGCGCGTGACGAGGCCGTCGCCGTCGCGGTCCGCGCCTTCTACCGCCAGTACGCGGATCTGCTCGCCCACCGCATCCGCACCCACGCACCCGGCGTCCCGCAGGAGGAACAGCACGCCCGCGCCGAGGTGTTCATCGCCCTGATCGAGGGCAGCACTCTGATGCGCTCCGGAGTGGCGGGCACCCCGTCCACCGCCACGGACGCACTGATCTCCCGTACCGCCCTCGGGATTCTCACCGGGGTGTATTGAGTCTCGGTGTGGGTTGGGGTGTGGGAACGGGGCTGGGCTGGGGTGTTCTTGACCAGCACTACGGCGAGCCGATCACCGGCCTGCAAGGAGACTGGCTGGTCGAGTTCACTTCTGGCACGCACGTCAAGAGGTCGTTGCAACACCCCGTCTGTAGGGAGTTGCAGTGGACTTCGAGATCCGGGAGGACCGGAGGCCGCAGGGGCCCAGGAAGCTACTGAAGGAGCGTGAGCTCTACCTTTCCCTTGTGGATCAAGGGATGGGGAACGCGCAGGCCTGCCGGATTGTTGGCGGGGTGGGTGGGTTGAGGTGTGGGGTGTGGTGTGGTGTGAGCTGAGGTGTTGCAGATCGGGTGAGAACGGCTCGTGGTGCGGCACCCGAATGCCACCGGCCCCACCACCGCACCTCCGGCGCGCCACACCGCCAACGGTTCCCCGCCCTTTCCGGCGGGGAACTTGGCGCCTTCCCGGCACCAGGACGGCAACGCCCGCCCCAGTACCTCCTGCCCGACCCCACACAACCGGGCCAGAACATCCCGCCCCGCCGCGTTCAGCACCACCTCGCCCCGGCTCACCGCCTGTGAGAGCGTCAGTTTGTACGCCACCGGCCCGAACACCCGCGACCCCGGATCCATGCTCGCGATCAGCCGCGGCTCCCCGCCCTCACCACTTCGAGCGTGCTCGGGTGCTTCCCAGATCCGGGCCGTCGCGGTCATGTTGTGGCCTCTCAGGGACGCGCCACCGACGTCCGCGTATGACCCCGACACCGGCGAACGACGTGCTCCCCCTGAGACACATCTATGCGCCTCGCCGCGAATCCGAATCCATCGAGCGAAGTCGGCTCAGCCTCGACCGGGGGCGTCGCGAGGATCGGGAGTTTAGTTTGGACTGGTTGTGTAACTCTAGATAATACGTCTAATGTGACGGGTGGCAGATCGACTGAGGTGCTGGTCGACCAATTGCATGCGTGCAGGGAGGTCAAACGACAGTGAGCACGATCAGGAACGCCACGAGCGTCGCGGCCAGCAGTTCGCCCACTCCCGCGTCCGAGGGGACCGCGAAACCCAGCGAGAGCACATCGAAGAGGACAGGGACCTGGGTGGCCCTTTCCCTGGTGGCGGGGGTGGTCGCAGGGCTCGGGCTGCATCAGTTGCCGGCTGGCCCACGAGCCGACGTCGTCGCGACGCTCGAGACGGTCACGCACCTGTTCTTGAACTTGATCAAGATGGTCGTGGCGCCGCTGATCTTCGCGACGATCGTCTCCGGGATCACGGGCATGGCGCGCTCCAAGGGGCTGGGCTCTCTGTTCGCGCGGTCGCTGGTGTGGTTCGTCTCCGCTTCGCTGCTGGTCGGGGCCTTCGGCTTCGCGACAGCGCACCTGATCGGAGTCGGTGACGGGTTGGCGCTGCGCGACACCGGAGGAGGGGCCGGCCTCGACGCAGAGCCCGTAACCGCCTCCTCGTTCATCGAGGATCTGGTGCCGCAGAGCTTCATCCAGGCTTTGGCCACCAACAAGCCGGTCCAGATCCTGCTCTTCTCGATGCTGTTCGGGCTGGCGCTGCTGGCCGTCCGATCGACCTCGGGCGGCTCGCGGCTCGCCGAGGCCGTCGATGAGCTCGCCGCCATCATGTTGAAGATGACGGGTTACGTCATGCTCCTGGCGCCTGTCGGGGTGTTCGCGGCCGTCGCGGGGGCGTTCACAGCACAGGGGCTCGACGCCCTCACCACGTACGGATCCCTGATCGGTGGCTTCTACGCGGCGCTCGCCGGGCTGTGGGTGCTGCTCCTGTTGGTCGGAGCGCTGTTCCTCGGCCGTTCGATCCTCGCCCTGGTGCGCGCGGTGCGGGAGCCCATGTTCATCGCCTTCTCCACCGCGAGCACCGAGGCGGCGTTCCCCAAGCTGATCAGCAGTCTCACCACCTTCGGTGTCGACCGCAGAACGACGGGACTCGTGCTGCCCTTGGGCTACGCGTTCAACATCGACGGCTCGATGATGTACATGACCTTCGCCTCGGCCTTCCTCGTCAACGCCTACGACGTCGACATCTCGCTGAGCCAGCAGATCCTGATGTGCCTCGTCCTTCTGCTCAGCAGCAAGGGCATGGCCGGGGTGCCTCGCGGCGCGCTGGTGATCGTGGCAGCCGTCGTGCCCGGCTTCGGAGTCCCGGCCGTCGGAGTCGCGCTTCTCCTCGCGATCGACCAGATCCTCGACATGGGCCGCACCGCCACGAACATCCTCGGCAATGCGATCGCCGTCGCCGTCCTCGGCCGCAAGCCGACCACCAACGCAAGTCCCCCAAGCCGACACCAGAGCCCTGCCCCGACCGACACCGTCACCGCCGGCTGAGAACACCGCCAACCACTCCACAAGAAGAACCTGGAACAGACCATGAACGCCGAACAGCACGCAGCCGCCCCCGCACCCCACCTGTACGACCGATCCGGGAACCGCTACCCCCTGGACGATCCCCGTTGGCGAGGCGAGGACAGCAGCCCTCTCGCCGTCAGCCCTCAGCCGGGCTTGCGGCCCGACCAGATCGACACGACCGAACGGTCCCTCTGGCGCTACCACGCGGCACTGCCCGTCCCGGCCGCCCACCGAGTCAGCCTGGGCGAAGGATGCACGCCGATGATCCCGGTCGACTGGGCCGGTCGACGCGTCCACTTCAAGCTGGAGTGGTTCAACCCGACCTCCAGCTTCAAGGACCGAGGCGTATCGGTCATGGTCTCCCACCTCGCAGCACACGGCGCCCGCCGAGTCCTTGAGGACAGTTCGGGAAACGGTGGTTCCTCGGTGGCCGCCTACGCCGCCGCTGCCGGCATCCACGCCAAGATCATCGTTCCCGCCGCCACCTCGGCAGCCAAGATCCTCCAGGCCCGCGCCTACGGAGCCGAGATCGAACTCGTCAGCGGCACCCGCGACGAGGTCTCGGACGAGGCGATCCGGCAGTCGGAGCAGATTCCCTACGCCAGCCACAACTGGCACCCCATGTTCATCCAGGGCACCAAGACCGTTGCCTACGAGATGTGGGAGTCCCTCGGCTTCACGGCACCCGACAACGTCGTCCTGGTGGCTGGGGCAGGCAGCAACATCATCGGTTGCGACATCGCGTTCGGCGAGCTGCTCGCCGCGGGTCAGATCGACAAGCGCCCGCGCCTGTTCGTCGGGCAGCCCGAGCACTGGGCGACCATCGCCGACACGTTCAACGGCATCGCCCCGGTCGGCCGCGGCGAGCGGGTACCGACGATCGCCGAAGGCGCATCCATCGCCAACCCGGTCCGACTGCCCGAGGCAGTGGAGGCCATCAGCCGCTCCAAGGGCGCCGCATACGCCGTCCCCGAGGCGGAGATCCACGCCGCGGTACGCGCGCTGAGCGCGCGCGGTCTGTACGCCGAGCCGACGAGCAGCGTCGCCGCGGCAACCCTCGATCACTTCATCGCGACCGGAGACATCGCGCCGGACGAGACGACCGTGGTCGTGCTCACCGGCGCCGGGCTGAAGTCCGCCGAGAAGATAGCCTCAGTGTTCGATGGGATTTCCAACTGACCTCCAAGAGAGAAGGAGACCGTGATGGCGCCCTCCTCGGAGCCCCCGCACCAGGGCGATACGAATGACGTTGACAACGTGGACCCGTCAGCCGAGTCCTCCCATGACCGGCCCAATGACGAACTCGCAGACGAGCACCTCCTGCAGGAAGCAGAACGCATCGCGGTCGCCATCGGGCGCATGTTCCCGGGCCTGTGCGAGGTCGTCCTGCATGACCTGCGTCGGCCGCGCAGTGCCATCCGCGTCATCGAGAACAACCTGTCCGGGCGTCAGGTCGGCGACTCCGCCACCGAACTGGGGCTACGCCGCATCGAGGACCCCAACTACCCCAGCGTCATCCAGAACTACAGCAACCAGTTCCCTGACGGACGTCCGGCCAAGAGCACCTCGATCGGGATCAAGAATGCCGACGGGCGTTACGTCGCGGCACTGTGCCTGAACCTCGACGTCAGCACAATGTCGCCGCTGGCGCTGACCCTGGCGAACCTCGTCGCCACAGGCAACGAGCACCGCGGCGAGGCCCTCGAGACGCTGCGCGACCGCACCGGGCGCGAACTCCGAGCGGTCATCGACTCCTTCGCGGCGGAGCGCTCCAGCACGCCACGCAGTCTCAACCGCGACCAGAAGCGCGAACTGGTCCGGCAACTGCATCGCGATGGGTTCTTCGAGACCCGAAGTTCCGCACAGCTCATCGCCGACCAACTCGGCGTCTCCCGAGCAACTGTCTACAACTACACAAAGTAGCTGTAGCAAACTGACCACCCTGTTGCGACCCAGGAAGAAGGACCGTGACCAACCCTCCGACCAACCATGTAACCAGCGCTGCGACCAGCCCGGCGGCGCGTCCCGAGGCCGACGCGCCAACCGGCTCCACCGCCATGCGGCTGACCAACAGCACCGCCATGATCGCCCCGCTCGGCCACTACTCGCACGTCGCGGTCCACAACGGCGTCGCCTACATATCCGGTCAGCTCCCGCTCGACGCAGACGGGGCCCCCGCAACTGACGAGTCGTTCGAGACCCAGGCGCGGATGGTCCTTCGCAACGTCGACAACTGCCTGGCAGCGGCCGGCACGGATCGTCACCACCTGATCTCTGTGACCGTCTACGTCACCGACATCGACCAGTGGCCCGAGTTCGACAAGATCTATGCCGAGTGGATCGGTTCGCACCGACCTGCCCGTGCGGTCGCTGGCGTGAGCAGCTTGCACTACGGCGCCGCCGTTGAAGTCCACGCCGTCGCAGCCATCGATGTGGACGACCAAGATTGACCGAGCAGACGACGAACGCCAGCGAGTCAGAGGTCTTCGTTCTGACCACCGGCGGCAGCATCGACAAGATCTACACCCGCCAAGGACAGATGGATATCGGGCCGCCCGCGGCTGAGGTGCTCGAACGAGCAGGCGTCGCCGGCTACTCGATCATCCCTGTCCTGGCAAAGGACAGCCGCGGCCTGGACGATGTGCTCATGCTCGTCTGCGATGGCCTCAAGGGCCTGCCCGAGGCGGTGGAGGCCGTTTGGCCTCGAACGATTGTCCAGACCTGCGTGGTTCACCTCCTGCGCAACAGCTTCCGTTACGCGGCCCGCCAGGACTGGGACAAGGTCGCCAAGGCCCTCAAGCCCGTCTACACCGCACCCAACGAAGACGCGGCGACAGAGCGGTTCGGGGAGTTCCAGGAAGCCTGGGGCCGGAAGTATCCGGCGATCATCAAGCTGTGGGAGAACGCCTGGGCCGAGTTCGTGCCCTTCCTCTCCTTTGACGTCGAGATCCGAAAGGTCATCTGCTCGACGAACGCGATCGAGTCCGTGAACGCCCGCATACGCAAGGCCGTACGGGCCCGCGGACACTTCCCCAACGAGGACGCCGCCCTCAAGTGCGTCTACATGGCGCTGATGAGCCTGGACCCGACGGGGAAGGGCCGCAAGAGGTGGGCCATGCGCTGGAAGGCACCCCTCAACGCGTTCCAGATCACCTTCGAGGGCCGGCTCACCCCGGCCAACAACTGAACCTCAACAACCAAGATCAGCCGTTAAATTGGCTCTGTTCCGTAGTCGGTGGTGACGGCAGGTAACGAGCGTCGTTGACGTTGTATGCGAGATGCCAACTCCCTTGTGGCAACGGTGTTTTCAGGGCTATCGGCACTGGTCATCGATGATGTGGCGGACGACGGCGAGGTGATCCGGGTCTTGGCCCGGACCAGGGATGTTCCCTTTCCCTGCCCGATGTGCGGGATGCCGACGGGGAAGGTGCACGGATACCACGTCCGGACGGTTGCGGATGTGCCGGTCGATGGCCGCCGGGTCGTGGTCAACGTCCGGGTACGACGTCTGGTCTGCCGGCGGCAGACCTTCCGCGAGCAGGTCCCTGGGCTGATCGAGCGCCTTCAGCGCCGCACCACGCGTCTGACCAGCCAGGTCTCGGGGGTGGTCAAGGAGTTATGCGGCCGGGCGGCCGCCCGGCTCACCCGGATACTGGCCCTGCCCGTCTCGTTCGCCACCGCCCTGCGGGTGCTGCGGGGAATCCCCCCGCCGGCGGTGCGGATCCCGCGGGTGATCGGGGTCGACGACTTCGCCCTGCGCCGCCGTCACCGCTACGCCACGATCATCATCGACGCCGAAACAGGCGAGCGCATCGATGTCCTACCCGACCGCGAAGCCGCCACATTGGAGGCATGGCTGCGAGGGAAGAAAGGGATCGAAGTCGTGTGCCGGGACGGCTCGGCCACCTACGCCGAGGCGATCCGCCGGGCCCTGCCTGACGCGATGCAGGTCGGCGACCGCTGGCATCTGTGGCGGTACCTGTGCGACAAAGCCCTGGCCGAGGCCCGCGCCCACGCCCCCTGCTGGGCCGCCGTCAACCCACCCCGGCCCGGCGGCGTCCGCGAGCAGACCACCCGCGAGCGCTGGCACAAAGTCCACACCCTCCTCGACTCCGGCGTCGGCCTGCTCGACTGCTCCCGCAGACTGAACCTCGCCCTGAACACCGTCAAGCGCTACGCCCGCATCCCCGAACCGCCCGCGGATCGCATCGCCCCCCGCTACCGGCCCACCCTGGTCGACCCCTACCGCGACCACCTGCGCCGGCGCTGGTCCGACAACCCGGCTGTTCCCGTCACGCACCTCCTGCACGAGATCAGGGAACTGGGCTATACCGGCAGCGCCAACCTGCTGGTCCGCTACCTCAATCAGGGCCGCGCCGAAGGCGACCGCCCTGTGACGACCCCCCCGCCGCCTCGCCCGGCTCCTGCTCACCCACCCCGAGCACCTGTGGACCAGAGACACCGACCTGCTCAGCCTCCTCACCGCAGCGTGCCCGGAGATGACCGCACTCGCCCGGCTCACCGGCGAGTTCGCCGCGCTCCTGGCCCCGGCCCAGGCCAACGACAACAAGCTCACCCAGTGGATCGCCACGGCCCGCACCGCCGGCCTGCCCCACCTGCACAGCTTCTGCAACGGCCTCGAACTCGACCGCGCCGCCGTGAACGCCGGCCTCACCCTGCCCCACCACAACGGACGGACAGAAGGCGTCAATACCCGAACCAAGAAGATCATGCGGCAGATGCATGGCCGAGCAGGATTCGACCTCCTCCGTCACCGCATCCTCCTGCAATAAGGAGAGAACGCACCGTCACCACCGACTACGGGCCAGACCCGTTAAAATTGACACACCCCTCACCCGACGACTTCACCTGTCCAGGCCTTGGCACACCACACCCAACGACCCACCACCACCAAAGTCACCGGTATTGCACCTAGGGGTCCTGCGCCCGCACCAGCGCGTCGCCGGCAGCTGTGCGGTAGTAGAGGACGGACCGTCCCGTACGGCGGCGGCTGACCAGCCGGGCGTCCAGGAGTACCTTGAGGTGGCGGCCCACCGAGCCGAGACCCTGCCCCGTCATCGCCACCAGGTGCGTCGTGCTCATCGGGCTGTCCAGGAGTACCAGCACGCTTGCCCGCCCGGCGCCGAGCAGCCTGGCAAGCGCCTCCGGAGCGGCGGCCCGCTCCGCCTCCGCCAGCGTGCCCGAGCACGGGTACACCACGGCGTTGCGGTGCACCACGCCGTGAGAGTCGGGCCGGTCTATGGAGATCCATCCCCTGCGCGGCGTGACCGGCGCGAGCAGTAGCTGTGATCCCATCAGTTGCCGGGGCGGGAAGGCCCGGGTGTTGATCTGGAGCCGATTGCCGCCCAGCCACCGCATCTCCGGATGCATGTCGTCCAGTGCGGCAGCCCAGCCCGCCCGGCTCAACTGGCCCGTACGCGCGACGACGTCGGCTTCGATGACGCGCCGTCGCCGCGGCCAGTCGGGCGCCACGGTCTCCCGCCACACCCACTCCAGCAGGTCGGCGATGCGCTCCGGCAGATCGGGGCGCAGCAACGGGTCGGGCAGTGGTCCGCGGTGAGCGATCTCGAGGTCGGTGCGGGCGGTGTCGGCCGGTGTCTCGCGGATCCGTGCGAGCTCGTCGTGGAACTCCGCACCGCCCGGTGTCTCGTCCTCTCGGGACGGCACCGGCGTGAGGAAGTCGGCGATCCAGCGGTGTCTGCCCAGGGCGACGCGCACCAGCAGGCCTGTAACCGGATCGGCGGCCAGCCGTGCCCGGTAGGCAGGTCCGTGGCTGTCCAGCCAGCGGCGCTCGGCGGGATGCGCGGGCGAGTCCTTCTCCAGGACCATCAGGCTCGCTGTTGTCTCGCAGAGGGGCGACACGACGAACCGGCTGCTCGCGAGCGTATCCGCGTTGACTTCCCACCAGCCCAATTGTTTCGCCTCCCCGCGAAACATTACCTCCGTGTCCGACCGCCTGACGACACTGCGGCCATGCGTACGTACCAGGAGCTTTTCAAGACCTCGGAGTTCACCCCGCTGTTCGCGGCCTTTGCCTCACACGTGGCGGCCCAGACGGTGAGCAGAATGGCCGTGGGGACGCTCGTCTACGGTGCGACCGGCTCACCGCTCCTGGCCGCCCTCAGCATGTTCGGCCCGTTGCTGGCGCAGATGATCGGCGCGAGTGTGCTGCTGTCAGCGGTGGACCGCCTGCCGCCGCGCGCCGCAACCATCGGCCTGGCGCTCTTCTTCGCCGTGACCACCACCACCCTGGCCCTGCCCGGCCTGTCCATGGGGGCGATCTTCGCGATCCTGTCGGTACAGGGTATGCTCGGCTCGGTCGGCGGCGGAGTGCGCTACGGACTACTCACCGAGATCCTCCCCGCAGAGGGCTACTTGCTCGGCCGCTCGGTACTCAACATGTGCGCGGGAAGCCTGCAGATCTGCGGCTACGCCGTCGGCGGCGTACTCGTCAACGTCCTGGCGCCGCGCGGGACCCTGCTCACCGGCGCCGCACTCTTCGTCGTCTCCGCGGCCGTCGCCCGCATCGGTCTCGCGAGACGGCCGCCGCGCGCACAAGGCCGCCCGTCCGCACGTGAGACCTGGCGGACCAACGCGTGCCTGTGGGCGGCGAAACCGCGACGCCGCGTCTACCTCGCGCTGTGGGTGCCCAACGGACTCGTCGTCGGCTGCGAGTCCCTCTTCGTCTCCTACACACCACACCACGCCGGACTCCTGTTCGCCTCCGCCGCGGTCGGCATGCTGGCGGGAGACACCCTGACCGGACGCTTCCTGCCCGCCCGCTGGCGCGACAGACTCGGAGCGCCGCCACTGCTGCTGCTGCTCGCCGCCCCGTACCTGATCTTCGTCCTGCACCCGGCACTGCCCGTCGCACTCGCCGCCGTGACCCTGGGATCGATCGGCTTCTCCGCCAACCTGCTGCTCCAGGAACGCCTGATGTCCCTGGTCCCGAGCGAGCTGAGGGGCCACGCCCTCGGACTGCACTCCTCAGGGATGTTCACCATGCAGGGCGTCGCCGCGGCGGTCGCAGGCGGCGTCGCACAGCTCGCCTCACCCGCGACCGCCATGACCGTGATGGCCGCCGCCTCTGCCGCGGTCACCCTCGCCCTCACACCCGGTCTCCGGCGCATGGGACCGGTGGCCGGGGGCGTGTTGGCCGGAGCTGACGTCGGCCGTGAGCTTACCGATACGCGCAAGGGCCTCAGGTCGACGGACACGGCCTGAAGCCCGCTGAGCCGCTAACTGATCGTTTCAGACTGAGGTTCGGAGTCCCCGCCGCCCCGGCTCGGCCCGGCCCCCGCCCCACCGGAAGACCTCCTGCCACCCGCAGCCCCGCATCAGGTGCCGGCTGCACGCGCCCACGAGCAGGACCCCGATCACTACGAGAACAGTGACCACCATTGGTGCTTCCTGCCGGCTTTTGCCGGGCTGTTCGGCCGGTACACGGATAAGAGACAGAGAGGACCCGAGGGGATTCGCGTCCGGCCGAGTTTTCCTTTCGGGTGCGGGCAGGGGCGCCGAGGCTCGGTGATCAACCTTTGGGGCGGGCCTGCTCGCCGTCGGCGGGTGTTTGCGTCCTGGCTCGGTAGGTGCGCTTCTTGGCGAGGGCGCCGCAGGTCTTCATCGAGCACCAGCGGCGGGCGCCCGCGCGGGAGGTGTCGACGAATGGTGTGCTGCACGCGGGGTTTCCGCAGATGCGGACGCGTGTGCGGTGTTCCGTGTGGCAGAGCTCGATCAGATCCCGCGCGACCATGGAGAGCACCGCTGCGGCCCTGTCCCCGTGCCAGCGCGCGGAGGCCGCGTCGGCCGAGAGTTCGGGCACTGAGGGGGGCTCGGCGGCCGCGCTGTTGATTAGCGCGATGTCCTCGCGGGCGGGCGGGGCTTCGTCCGCCAGGGCTTGGCCCGTCCGCTGGATCGCCTCGCGTAGTCGTCTGGCGTGGTCCAGGTCGGCTTCGATGCAGACCGGCGCCACCGTGGTGCAGCCGCTCTCCACGCTCCAGCGGCCCAGGTCCTCTGGCCGGGCCAGCCGTTCGAAGGGCGTGTCCGTGCCGCGGTCGGCCAGGGTGGCGGCGAAGGCGAAGCACAGTCGCGCGTCGTCGAAGCGGAAGTCGGCCTTGGCGCGCTGGCGCCCTCCGCGTCGACCGTCCTTGTCATCCATGTCCACCACTTTATGCGGTTGACATCGCACCGGGCAAGCGATTAGGGCCTGGACGATCGCCGTGAGGCGGTTGGTGCTGCAGCGGAGCTTCCGCAGGAGGCGCCAGCCTTCAAAGTGGCCATGGCCTGCTCGCCGAGGCAGCGGATCTCAGCGCGCTGTCGCCGACCTTCATCGCGGTTGGCGAACTCGACTGCTTCCGCGACGAGGACCTCGACTACGCCGCACGCCTGCGCGCGACGATGATGTGGTGCTTGCTGCCAGTGCGCTTGCCGATAATCTCATCCGCCCTGGTCGGAGTTGGTGTGCGGGGTGTACGGGATGTCGAGCGCGGTCGGTCGAGTCTGCTCCGTCGCGCGGCTATCGATCAACGCGGCATGATGACCAACCGTGCTGCTGCGACTGGCCTACTTGAGCATGGCGAACGCGTTCGCCATGCTGCGCCTGCTACCGATGAGCGATCGGGACAAGGACGTGGAGATCCTCGCCCTGCGCCACCAACTGTCGGTGCTGGAGCGCCAACTCGGTAAGGAGAAGGTGCGGTTCAGCCCGAGCGACCGGGCGTTCCTGGCGGCGCTGCTGCACCGGCTGCCGCGGGACGTGCTGCGCAGGCTGCGGCTGCTGGTCCGGCCGGACACGGTGCTACGTTGGCACCGCGACCTGGTCGCCCGCCGCCACGCCGCCGAGTCCAAGCCGAAGCGCCCGGGTCGGCCCCGCACCGTGCGCTCCATCCGTGCCCTGGTGCTGCGCCTGGCACGGGAAAATCCCACGTGGGGCTACCGGCGCCTCCACGGCGAGCTGCTGGTGCTGGGCGTGACGGTGGCCCCCTCCACGGTCTGGGAGATCCTGCGGGAGGCCGGGATCGATCCGTCACCCCAACGGAGCTCAAGTACGTGGGCGGGCTTCCTGCGCTCGCAGGCCGACGCCCTGCTGGCGTGCGATTTCTTCGAGACGGTCACCTTGTCCGGGGCACGGATGTACGTGCTCGCAGTGATCGAGCACGGCAGTCGGCGGATCCGGATTCTGGGCGCCACGGCACACCCGACCGCCGCCTGGGTGGCGCAGGCCGCGAAGAATCTCGTCATGGACCTGGAGGACGCACGCTGCCGGGCGCGGTTCTTGATCCGGGACCGGGACGGGAAGTTCCCCGCCTTGTTCGACGCGATCCTCGCCGATGCGGGCATCGAGGTTGTGCTCAGCGGCGTCCGGATGCCGAGAACGAACTCGATTATGGAGAGGTGGGTGCAGACCTGCCGGCGCGAGCTGCTGGACCGCACGTTGATCTGGAATCAGCGGCATCTGCTCCACGCCTTGCGCGCGTTCGAACAGTTCTACAACTCCCATCGGCCGCATCAGGGCATCGCGAATGCCCGCCCGCTGTATCCATTGCCCACGCCGATCACTGATCCGGACGAGATCGCCCGCCTCGACATACACCGCTGCGATCGCCTCGGCGGCATTCTCCACGAGTACCGACATGCCGCATGACCTCAATGGATGACGTTTTCGGCAAGGGCAACCCCAGACTCCTTCCGGTCGTCATGACCGGACCAACCTCGCCGAGCACGGCCCCCGATGAGCCCAGAAGATCAAAAACGCTGACAAGCACACCCCAGATCCGCTACAGAGAGCTACTTGTCACTTCGCCGTAGCTTCGGGAGAACAGGGCCTTGACCCTCGACTTGGTGGAGGGCTCAGAGTGCTGGGTGTGGAGAGCGAGATGCGCAGTATTGGTGAGATGGCCCGGGACAGTGGACTGAGCGTGAGCGCTCTGCGGTTCTACGACGGTGCTGGCGTGCTGGTCCCGGCCTGGGTGGATCCGGTGAGCGGCTACCGCTGGTACGGCCCTGAGCAGCTTGAGGAGTCCCAGTTGCTGGCCCGGCTGCGCCGGGCTGGTATGCCGTTGGCGGACATTCGGCTGGTACTGGCCGGATGGTCCGGTGCGGACACCGACCTGGTGCGGAAGCTGCTCCAGGCGCATCTGCGTCGTCTCGAACTCGGGCTGTCCGATGCCCGCAATGAGTTCTCCACGATCCGAGCGCTACTCGAATGCAGGGAGAACCCCATGACTTCGCTCCGCACCACGACCGTCCGGTCGGCTGTCTTCGCACCTGAGCTGGCCGCCGCGCTGGACGCGGTCCGCTTCGCCGCCAGCACCGACCCCGAGCTGCCGATGCTTAGCGGTGTCCTGTTCGACATCGAGGGCGACGAGCTCCGTGTCGTGGCCACCGACCGGTACCGGATGGCTGTCGCACAGGCCGCTACCACCGGGCATGGCGGCCCCCGTGTGCAGATCATCGTGCCGGCCCCGCTCGCCGACGCGATGCGGGCGCTGCTGAGTGACGACGCATCCGTTCAACTCACTGTGGATGGTGACCGCGTGGCCTTGGAGACGGGGGACCGTCAGGCGGCTGGCCAGTGCCTCGATCACGACTTTCCTGATTACCGTCGCCTCGTCCGCCTGCCAGCAGGGCGCCGTGCCCTTGTCGATGTCCCGGCTTTCCGGGAGATGGTGGAAACCGGCCCCGTCCGTGCAAGCGAGGTGCGCGAGCAGGACGGCGTGCCCTGTGATCTCAGCGTGCTTAAGGTGGCGGCCGACGGCGTGGTGACCGTCTGCGAAGACGGTGACGACGATCAGGACCACATCGCCGTCAACCGCGAGTTCCTACTGCATGCCCTCGCCGCCGGAGCCCGGGACCAACTGATTCTGGAGTTCGGCGCCCCTACAGCGCCCCTGGCGATCCGCCGAACCGACACCGAGGACACCTTTTCGATACTGATGCCTGTCCGCCTGGAGAACTGACCACTGGGGCAGGCGCTCCGCCGGTCTCCCTCGGCGATCAACTTGGGGCCGGGTTCAAGGCGCTGCTGGTGCGGTCCTTGGACTCGGCTTCTGCGGTGCGGGGGCTGGGCAGCGTGGCCGCGGCGAGATCGAGGCGGACGGCCATGTCGAGGTTGACCTCGCCGTACCGGCGCATACGGGCCCGCGCCGCCTACTCGGAGCACGGCGTCACAACTCGTCCGGGCAGGGTCTGGGGCGTGCGAGCTCGTCCTCTCCGTTCGGAACGGGGCGGAGTATGCACATGACAACATCCTCGGCTGGATAATTACGTCTCATGATGGAAGCTGTGTTGTTGGTGCTGGGGGCGGTCCTCGGATACGTAGGTCACTGGGCCAGACGGCACTTGACCGAAGGCACAAGCGCAAGGACGCCGATGAAGAACGCATCGGTGAACTGCTAACCAAACTGTTCGAGTTCCGAGATCTGAAGGGCAATGACACCGGGAGGCAAGGCCGCGACCTTGCCAAGATGTTGGCGCCTGAAGCAGCGCTTCTGAGGAATAGGAAGCTACGTCGGCGCGTACTGGAGGCCACCTCCAGCCTTCAGACTTTTTGGATAACCACGCCCCCGGAAAACACGGTCGAATCGGTCCGGACAGTTTGGGCCGAAGACGCCATAGCTTGCTGCCAGGCCGCGCTGCGAGGTGACAGACTCCCCGGGCACGAAGTCGAGCTACAGCTCCACCTCTTTGCCTTTCGTGAGGTTCTCGATCGAAGCATGCGCGGCCTAAGCGAGGCACTGGCCGACTACGTGGCCGACCCGGCCCTTATCGCCCGGCAGCGAGCGTTCAAGAGGTGGCAAGCGAAGCAGCGCCCGTTCTGGCGCCGTACACCTCGCATGTGGGTCATGCTGCTTCGTTCCGAGTAGCAAGGGCAACAGGGCTCGGCTTGGCCCCGCTGGCGCTCGTGCGGGTGACGCAGCCGACGGCCGGGTCCTGCCCCACTCATCGAGTCCTCGCTCGGCATGTGACGCGCGGCCGGCCCGCTTCCGCCGGGTGGTGCGGAGTGGTCCCCAAGGCCCGCGCCCGCCCGATACCGTGGTGGCACAAGCCAGTTCCGCGCCCTGGAGGCCCCGATGAGCGAGAAGCCGGCCCCCGCCGACACCGCAGCCCGGCAGCAGCTGGACCCCGCCGCCGCCGACGGGTTGCGCGTGTACGCGGCCAGGACACGCGAGAGCGCCGACCAGCTCGCCGCCGTCCTGGAGGACATCGCTGCCAACGGCCTGCCCGCGGTGGAGGACTGCACGCCCTGGGAGGAACTGCGCGAGGCACACCTCGCCCGGCTCGCCGCCCAGCGCCCGGCCGTCGCCTGATGGCACCGCAGCACGGCCGCCGCGCCCGAATCGCCTTCTCCGACGCCGCCGCGAAACAGCTGGAGAACCTGACCAGTGAAGCCGAACTCCACGCCCTAGACCGCGCCCTGGTCGTCATCTCCGTCGACCCCGACGCCGGCGAACCGCTCCCCGGCGACACCACCGGCCCCCAGCTGCGCCAGTACGCCGACGACGTCGAGCGCGTCCGGCTTCTGTACTGGGTCACGGCACTCCGGACCGTCGTGGTCGTCGCGTACATCGAGGCCTGAACCGTCAAGGAGTTGAAGTGCGCTCCGCACCGTGCCGGTGTGCTGACATCCCTGACCGGTATTTGCCCGGCGACGTGTGGTGGCGTCTGGGCCGACGCCTGAACGCCGACGGCGGGACGCGGGTGAAGATCCATCCGCTGAACCAGTCGCAGGTACCGCGCCCGCTCCAGCGGATGGTGGAGTACCGCGCGATTGGCTTTGTACGTGAGAACGGGCTCTGGTCCACTTCCTGTGGTCGCGTACGCAGCGTGAGTGCCGATCTTCGTCATGCCGCATCGGACGAAGGTGCAGGTGTACGCCGACACCTGGTGCACGGAACTCCCCCCGGGGAGCGCTGGACCTACTCCAGCGGTGACCGCGGCGCCGAGGCGGGCTCGTCCGGGTTCCTGCGTCGGAGGGCCGCACCATCGCTGATCGGGCCCGATACGTTGGTTGGATGGGAGCCTCTGTGCAGTATGACCGCCCTGGTCACGTGATCTTTCTCAACGGCACATCAAGTGCTGGTAAGACCACCTTGGCCCGCGCGATCCAGGAAGAAAGCGATGAGCCGTACCTGTACTGGGGCATCGATACGCTGTTCTCGATGGTGCCGGAGAAGTGGGCCGGCGCCCGCGGCGGGCACTTGAGCTTCGAAGGGTTCCGCTACGACCGGTCGGAGCATGACGAGGACGGCCGTCAGCTGATCAGCATCCGGTACGGCGACGTCGGCCGCCGGATGCTTGCCGCCGCCTGTGCGTCGGTCGCCAAGCTGGCGCTCAAGGGCTGCAACGTCGTGGTCGACGAGATGCTGCTGGATCCCGATCTGCTGGAGGACTGGCTCCAGGCGCTCTCCGGCGTAGAGGTCTATCTCGTTGGGGTGTACTGCCCGGTCGATGTGCTGGAGGAGCGGGAGGCGGCACGGGGCAATTCGGCGGGCCTGGCGAGGGGGCACCTGCGGACGGTTCATGCCCATGAGGCCAGGTACGACCTCAAGGTCGATACCAGCAAGGTCCCCGCGCAAGAGCTGGCGCGTACGGTTCTTCGGGCTCACTCGCTGGCTGTAGCAGCGGGGCACTTCGGAGGCGGGTCCGCCGCCCGTCATTTCTGATGACCGTGTCCGAGGTACAGCCGGCCCCGAAGTCCATGGTGAGTCGGCATCTTCGGGGTGACCACGAAGGCGTGATGCGGGCAATTGATCGGTACGTAGCGCAGATACAGCTCTTTGCGCCTGAAGGGCTGATACCGCACGTGCAGCAGGTGTTCGCCATGGTTGAGCAGGTGTGCGGTGGGGGCATCTGCCGAGGGCGACTGGCTCCAGCTCAAGGCCGTCCTGGCCAACTGCCCTGAGATGGCAGCACTCGCTGAGCATGTCCGCTTCTTCGCCCACATGCTCACCCACCTGCAAGGCGACCAGCTGCCGACATGGATCGAAGCGGCCACCGCCACCACCGAGTTGCCCAGTCTCCGCCGGTTCGCTCAGCACCTCGAACGCGACCTCGACGCCGTCACCGCTGGCCTCACACAACCGTGGAACTCGGGTGTCGTTGCGGGTCATGTCAACCGGATCAAGATGCTCAAGCGTCAGATGTTCGGCCGCGCAGGATTCGCCCTGTTGAGGAAGAGAGTCCTGCTCTCGTGACTCATGCGGAGGATCAACGAGAGGGCAGACTGGCTGGGCGATCCAGGGCATACACCGTGGCTGGGCTGCCCTGGAGCTGGTCTTCGCGACGCGGCGAGAACCCCAGACGCTCGGCCACCTTCACCGATGCCTCGTTGCCCGGCCGCATGAGAGCCGTGAAGTAGTCGTTTTCAAGCGTGGCGAAACCCCAGTCCAGGCACGATTGAGCGGCCTCGGTCGCATACCCGTGCCCCCAGTGATCCGCTCGGAGGGCCCAACCCAGTTCCACTTCATCGAACTGTTCCCAGTACTGCAGACCGCTTCGACCGACGAATGCGCCGCTCGACTTGAGCTCAATGGCGCACAGACCATGACCTCGTTCATCCCACTGCCGCTCGATCCCAGTGAGTCGTTCCAGCGCTTGTTGACGCGAGAAGGCTCCGACGAAGCGGTTGACCAGCGGGTCAGCATGAAGCTCGACGAAAACGTCGAGGTCAGACACACGAAGAGGTCGCAGGAGCAACCGCTCAGTCTCGATCATGTGTCCGAGCATAGATCTCAGCGTCAACCGAACCGACGCAGTCTCAGCCATATCACCGAGCGTGAACGCACCACAAGAAGTGGACCAGAGCCGGTTCTCGCGTACAGAGCCACCAGTTCGACCCAGAGATCTATTGCGCTATCTCTTGCGCCTTCTATTGCACTATCTGTTGACCCCTCTCTCCGGGACGTCATGTGTTTATGCAGGTCACCATGCCTGTAAAGGCATGGTCGGGGTGCTGACATCCCCTCTGCGTACCCCCTGCCGCCCGAACTGCCGAAATGGAGGGCGGAGCGCCTCGGGGATCGGCGGCCGGCCAGTCCCCTCTCGCGCGTCGGCGGGGCCGCGCGCGCCGGTGCCTCGGCGTTCACCGCGACGCGGCGCACAGAGCGCCAGAACGCTGGCAGCGGTCACCCTCAGTCAGCGGCCGTTGGACTCAGCAGCGTGGCGGCCGCGGCGATAAAGGCGACGGATGCTTCCTTCGCCGCATGCCGCCGGGCGTCCAGCTCGGTCCGGTCGATGGCCTTGCGCAGCGCGTACGTGGCATCTGCGGCCTGCTGGGCGGGGCCGACCAGCCCGGGGACCAGGACCTGAAGGCGGATGTGGGGCGCGGTGATTGCCGCCCGGGTGTCGTGGGATCTCGTCTGGGCCTCCAACTGGTGCTCGGTGCCTGCCTCGGCCAGGGCCAGACGCTCCCGATGGAACATCGCCGAGCGGTGCGCGTCCAGGGCGGCCGCGAAGTCGGTGACGGCGCCGCTGATCCTGACGGTGGCTGTCGGCACGCTCCTCGGCGCGTGCGGAGCGTGCCGAACGGTGCTGGAGGAGTCCGGCGGTCAGAGCACCGGCGAGGGTACCGAGTACAGCAACGATCGAAGGCCATATGGACATCAGGTGTGGTTCCCCTCAGGTAGTCGGTTTCGGTGGTGAGGCCAACGGAGAGCGAGATACGCGGCGGCGCCTTCGGTGGCTGGGTTACGCCTGCGGCGCTCCGGACCTACCCTGGCGGCTAGTCTGGGCCAGAGATGGACCCGGATCCCCATCGAATCCCGGCCCCTTCTCGGGTCCTGCGTCCTGGCCGTCTACCAGCGCATGCCGAGGGCATCGAGGTCTGTCGGGCGCTGTTCGGGGAGCTTCGCGGCGCGTTTGCGGACGTTGTCCAGCCACGTCCCGAGCTTGACCACCAGGGGCCCGTCAGCACCGTCTTGACGGCCTGCCGGGCCGTTCTCCGTCTCCATGTGCTCGACGTGCTTGCGGGGGACTCTCAGGTGTCCTTCATGGGCGTGGAACTGGCGTGCCGCCGCGAGGTTGACCGCCCACTTCGCATCCTGCGTCTGCTTCACCGGCCGCTCGTCCTCCCTGGCTGCCTGGAGCCCGAGGGTGTTTTCCAGGATCCATTGCTGTACGGGCAGGAGCTGCTCCCACCCGAACCGCTGCGCCGTGACCCAGCGTCCGAGGTCTTCGCCCTAGACGACGACGTCGCCGTCGAGTGTGGGGAGGGTGCCGCCGGCCTGGAGATGGTTCTGGACGAGGCGGTAGCAGCGCTGCCACCCGGTGTCCCAGACCGGGCACCATCCCGGATCGATCGCGTCCAACTCCTCCTGCCGCGCCTGGTTCATCGCGCCGGCCGACGAGGGGACGGGGAGGCCCGCCGCGCGCAGTTCCTCGTTCTCCCGCGCCCTGCGCGCCGCTGCCCGGGCGTTCTTCGCCCACGCACCGATCGGATGCCCCTCCCACGTCGCGGTGGTCGGCGGGAGGAAGTGGCCGTGGGCGGCGGCGTATTCCTTGGCGACGGCGATTCCGTCCGCCCAGGCCGCGTCCTGCTCCGACCACACCATCCCGAGCTGCTCCAGCTCGGCGACCCGCCCGGCCTCCAGCGTCCCTGCCGTGTAGGCGCGGCGCTGCTCGGCGATCCACTGCCCGAGCGGATACCCGCCGACGCCGCCCCAGTCCTCCGGCGTGACGGCCGTGTACGGCACCCGCAGCACGGTGTTCCCGGTCTCCCGCAGCCAACAACGCCCGGCCGCCTCGATCCCACGCCGCCAGTACGCGCCCTCCGGGTCGATGACCCGCAGCCGCACGAACTGCGCCAGGACAGCGGGGTCGCGTTCCTCGCTGAACCGCAGCACCCCGGCCGCCGCCCTGCTCAGCGCCACCGCCCCGCCCCCGTTCCCGCCCTCCAGGACGTCCCCGTCGACGCCGTCGTGCTCCTGGTCCTGGTCGTCGGTGTTCTCCCGGCCGCTGCGGACGCGGGGATCGGCCAGTGCCTCGATGGTGTCCGTGTCATGCGCCCGCAGAGCCCCGAGGACCTTCGAGAGGGTCTTGTAGGCGTCCGCGACGTACCATTTCATCGCCACTTTCGCCCGGCCCGAGGAATACCGGCACGATCAAAGTGGAGAGTTTCCCCCGCCCGCTTCTCGAGGGCGAGAAAGGCGTCTCATTCCTCCGACGTGGGAGTGCGGTATTCCTCGCTGGGCCGCAGGGCCCGGCGCCGGGCGCGGGCGATCCGCGCCACGATCTCTCCCGCATCGGCGGGGGCGGGATGCAGGATGCCGCGCTCCGCGGCGACGCTCGCCCGCGCGAGGCGGGCGCCGGGCCCCGCGTTTCCCCAGTTCAGAGAGGGGGGGCTAGCCATACCATCGACCGACCTGTTGCCCGGATGGTGCGGCAGGTTTCGGACAACGAGGCTGAATGCATACGGATCCACCAAGCAAAAGGGAACCTTCTGTGTTCAACTTCAAGTTGTCGCGTCGCCGTACCGTACGCACCGCTGCCGTCGGCGCTCTCGCCGCCGCGGCCTGCGTCTCTGTCATGGCCGGCAGCGCCTCAGCCATCGTCAACGGGTCGGACTCCACCGAGAGCTACCCGTTCATGGCGACCATCCCGGAGTCGGCCCCGGAACAGGGTCTGATCGATGGGAACTGTGGGGCGTCGCTGATCGATCAGCAGTGGGTGCTGACGGCGGCTCACTGCCTGAAGGTCGAGGGCATCAAGCTGGACGGCATCGTGCGGGTCGGCAGCGACCACCGCAAGTCCGGCGGCACCGTCCGGAAAATCGACCGGACCTTCGTCCACCCCGGCTATGTGAACGGCGACAACAAGGTCGCCAACAAGGACGACATCGCGCTGGTACGCCTGGACCGCCCGGTCGCCCAGCAACCCGTCAAGATCGCCAAGCAGGCAGGGAAGCCCGGCACGCCGACCCGGCTCCTGGGCTTCGGCACCACCGTCGACACCGAGTTCAAGTTCCCGGACCGGCTGCAGGAGCTGAACACCCGCAGGGGCGCCGAGTCCGAGTGCGCGCCCGGCTGGGCGGACCGGACCCGGCTGTGCACGATCACCACCGTGCCCAAGGCCATGGCGTGCTTCGGGGACTCCGGCGGACCGCAGGTCCAAAGGGGCCGGGACGGCCGCTGGGAACTGATCGGCGTCACCTCCGGGCCCGGCGCCCCGAACGTGCCGTGCTCGCAGGGCCCCGGCCTCTACACCAGCGCGCCCGCCTACGCGGGCTGGATCAACAAGACCATGAAGACCAACAGCGCTCCGTCGACTGCGGCCAAGGGCTCCGACCTCGCCGAGACCGGTACGAACGACAACGCCGCGGCGATTGCCGGTGTGGCCGCCGCGCTTGTCGTCGCCGGTGGCGGCACCGCCGTCGTGGTACGCCGCCGCAAGACCCGCCACGCCGCCTGAGTGAAACCGCCGCAACCCAAGGGCGGCGGCCCCCTCGCTACGGACCGCCACTCTTCGCCGCGTCCTGCCCGCCCTCCTCCGCTCCGAACCCGCAACGACACCACGACGCCCTGGCCCGCCGTCGGCATGTCCACGGGAAAGCGGAGGTACGAGCTATGCACCCGGTCCGACCGGCCGTCGCAGACCGGGCAGCCTCCTCGGTCGTTGCGCGCCGAAAGTCCCCTCCTAGCGGAGGGGACTTTCGTGTTTATTGGGCGAGACCGAGGAGGGGATCCGTGCTGATTCCAGAAGAGAGCGGGGTCGGTTGATGGGCGTCGTGGGTGGGAGTTCTCGCTTCTGTGTCCGAGGTGGTTCTCAGTTTGATGTCTGGTCTTGTGTGCTGTGGGCCGGGCCGGTTCGGGCCTATGGGGTGTTGAGCAGTGGTGGCCGGGCGCTGGCGCTGGACAAGCAGTGGGGATTGGCTGGTCACTGAGTGAGGAATACCTGGTCAGCGGGGCGGGAGTTCCAAGAGGGGTGGGCCCGGCGTCAGCCGGTTACGGGCGTCCCGGCTGTTCGACGTCGCGCACGTCCTGGGCGCCATCCGGGCCGCCGTGGCCGCAGGTGTCCCGCATGCGAGACAGCGACGTGGCGACCGCGGCTGTGCTCGATTACGGCTTGTCCTAGCCCGCCCTGGTTGCTGTCTCCGCCTGTTCCAGCGATGTCGCCGACCTTGATCCGCTCACTGCCTTCCCAGGCTCGCTCGCAGCGGCTTGACCCGGCCACTGTGCACGCGGTGGTCCGCCAAGCCGTCCGCGACATCCGCACCGCCGCCCCCGCCACCGGACGAACCGCCGGCGGCCCCCGCGCTCGTGGCCCCGTGCCAGGCCGTCGACGGCCTGGCCGTCGGCACATACGCGATCAGCGGGCTGATGCTCGAAGTCGCCCCCGCCTACCGCCCTGACCACGAGGCCGTCGATGTCCTCGTCCCGTTCTGCAGCGAAATCGGAACCGGCCTCGACCGCGGCCTCGCTGCCCGCCGGCTGGGGTCAGCGCTCTCAGGTGAACTTGGCATTCGTGAAGACGGGTTCGACACAGGGTTTCGGCGTAGTCGGCGGGCGTCCGTTTCGTGATCACTTGAGATAAGAGGGCGAGCGGACGGTTCCCGCTCACGTCCGTTGCGCCTCGGAGTGCTTGCGTCTCCCCTGCACCGTCGGGTGGAGCAAGCCGACTACGCTAGGAGATGATCCCGTGCGTGGCTGAAGAGGCAGGTACAGATACGGACGACGCTTGTGCATGGGCTGAGCGACTGGGTTGGGCGTTCGGACTTATAGCGGAGGATCCGGCTGCGAGAGGTGCAGCGCTCGTCCATCTGGCGGAGGCCCAGAGGAAGGTCACGGACGCGCGCGCCCGGTACCACGAGATGTGGCGGCTGACGCTGGGAGCGGACGAGCGGTACCGAGAGCCGGCTTTTCTGCAGGCGCGCCGGAGGTATCAGCAAGCCCAGAGGCGTTCACTTCCTGATGGAGTGTGGGGCGGTCCTGTGGGCGGGGATCTGGCGACGTGGCCGGGGCTGCTCTATGTGTTGCTCTTCCTGGAGTGGGAGGCGAGGTACCCGCGGGAGTGGACGCGGCATGCGAAGGCGTGGGGTACGAAGGAGAGCCTGATCCGAGAGGTGGCCCGTGCTCGCCAGGAGGAGGCGATCAAGGCGAAGCTCACCGACCTGGTCGAGATCGTCGTCCACCGGGCGTATCGCTGCAAGGATCGCGAGTACGTGCGGGTTGCCCGGGCTGTCGACAGCGCTGACCTACGGGGCAGGCTCGATCGTGCAGTCGATTCGGACAGTTCGTGGGCCCGGTGCCATGCCGGGTATGTGCTCTGGCTCCTTGACCGCCCTGACCTGCCGAACACCCGTCATGTCTGGCAGACCTGGGTGGCAGGCGGGGCTGCGGCGTTGATGTGACCGGGGGACGATACAGGGAAGGTTCCCGTGATCACGGAGTGTTCTACGCCCCGTGACCTGCCTGGAAGACCGTGCCTGCCGACGCTTCATCCCTGATTCCGCCTGCCCTTGACAGGCTCCGCGAGCAGTCCGACGTCGGGCCCGGGGAGGTGCCCGGCCTGCTGGAGCGGCTGGCTCAGGTGCCGGATCCACGCGATCCGCGCGGCGTGCGCCATGCCCTGGCCGTCGTGCTCACGCTAACCGCGTGCGCGGTGCTGACCGGCGCGACCTCGCTGCTGGCGGTCGGCGAGTGGATCGCGGACGCGCCGCCGCACGTGCTGGAGCGACTCGGCGTGCGCCCCGATCCAGTACTGCCCCGGAGGCTGGTGCCCTCGGAGGCGACGGTCCGCCGACTGCTCGCCCGCATCGACGGTGATGCCCTGGACCGGGCGGTGGGCGGATGGCTCACCGACCGCCGACCCGAGAGCACCGGGCTGAGCGGACTGTCCGTGGACGGCAAGTCCCTGCGCGGCGCGGCGAAGGCCCAGGGGCGGAGGATCCACCTGCTCGCCGCGGTGGAGCACACCACCCGGCTGGTCCTGGCCCAGCTCGACGTCGGCGAGAAGACCGCTGAGGTCACCCGCTTCCAGCCGCTGCTCGACACCGTCGCCGACCTGGCCGCAACCGCGGTCACCAGCGACGCGCTCCATACGCAACGCGAGCACGCCGCCTACCTCCTCCTGGGCCGCGGGGCCCATTACATCGCGATCGTCAAGGGCAACCAGAAGAAGCTGCGCAAGCAGCTGAAGTCCCTTCCCTGGAAGGACATCCCGTTCCAGGGCCGCACCCGGGGCGCCGGCCACGGCCGCGCGGAGATCCGCCGGATCAAGGTAGCCACCGTGAACAACTTGCTCTTCCCCGGCGCCCGCCAGGCCGTCCAGATCAAGCGCCGCCGCACCGACCGCAAGACCGGCAAGACCACCATCACGACCGTCTACGCGGTCACCAGCCTGACCGCCGAGCAGGCCACCCCCGTCCAACTCGCGAGACTGATCCGCGACCACTGGAAGATCGAGGCCCTGCACCACGTCCGCGACACCGCCTTCGCCGAGGACGCCTCCCAGCTTCGGACCGGCAACGCACCCCGCGCGATGGCGACATGGCGCAACCTCGCCGTCGGCGCTCTCCGGCTGAGTGGCGTCAAGAACATCGCCGCCGGCCTCCGCCGCAACGCACGCGACGCCCGCCGACCCCTCGCACTCCTCGGCCTCGCGTGATCACAAAACGGGCGCCCGCCGACTACGCCGAAGCCCTGGCTTTCGCCCGGCCCGAGGAATACCGGCACGATCAAGGTGGCGAGTTTCCCGCGCCCTGGACGCGTCCGCAGGGAACGCCCGACCATTTGCACGCGGAACCGGCAGGCTACTGCCGGTTCCGCCCGAATCGGAGGGCTCCCGTTCGACCGCGTCCAGCTCCGCGGCCGTCGGCTCGCGGCCGATGCTGTCGGCGGGCACGGCAACGGCCGCCCGCTGTCACTGCGGATGGTGCTGTTCCCCACCACCCGGCTCTCTCGCGCCAACCAGCTCGGAGCGGCCGTACGACTCCAGCTCGGTCGGCTACTGGCTGAACGTGTGGATGGTTGCGCTCATCGTTCTGGTCGACGAGCACGGGAACGACTTCGACCGCTCGCGGGTCTTCCAGCTCGCGCTGCTGGAGACTGCCTACGGCACCGTGCTCACCCCCACAGCCTTGACCCGGGCGAACATGGAGCTCCTGCGCCAGGAGATCATCCAGGTCGATGAGCTGATCACCAAGTGCGAAACGGACCTCGGCTCGCTCACCGACAGCGACAGAGCGACGGTGGAGTCCTGGATACACAGTCGCGACCGGTTCGTCACGGTCATCCCCGCAGAGGCGGCGCTGGCCGGCCGCGCGCTGCGGGTCAGCGCAGTGGAGGCGAAGCACACCTGGGCGTGATCGTTGAGGGCTCATGCAGCACCGCTGCCCTCATTCCGGTTGGGCGCGTTTGAGCGAAAGGCTGATGCGGCGACGCTGGCGGTCCACGTCAAGGATGGCGACACGGACCTGGTCGCCGACCGCGAGCACCTCCTGCGGGTACTCGACGTCGTGATCGACCAACTCGGTAAGGTGGACGAGGCCCTCGACGCCCTCTTCCACCTGGACAAACGCGCCGAACGGCACCAGCTTGGTCACCGTCCCCGAGACCGTGTCCCCGCCCTTGTGGGTGTCGGCATAGTGCTGCCAGGGATCGGGCTGCAGCGCCTTCATGGACAGGCTCACTTGCTCCTGCGCGAAGTCGATGCTGATGATCTCGGCGCGGACTTCCCGACCGATCGGGGCAATGTCGTCCGCCGAGTCGAAACGGGTCCAGGACATCTCGGGAACACGGAGAAAGCCGAGGAAACGGCCCAGATCGTCATCGAGGTGCACGTACACCCCGATGTCATTGAGACCCGTCGCGACAACGCCGGTGACAGCCTCGCCCACTCGCAGCGAGCCAAGGAACGTCCGCCGCTCCTCGGCCCGGCTGCGATTGGTGCGCCAGCGTGCCCGAAGGACACCGTCCCCGTCGGGCAGCACTGCCGCGAGAAGAGGATGGCGATCAGCTCGTTCCAGCGGAACCAACGCAACGCGGTGGCCCGGGCCCGCCGTGATCTGGGGATTCGGCCCGTCTGCACGTCCCATGCCTGGTTCGGCGACACACGCCCTGTGGAACCCCCCGCCCGGATGCTGCCGTACGAGCAGGTGAAGGCGTTCCCCGCGCACGACGGCGGCGCGGATCGCCTCGACGTCGTCGGTGAGGTCCGGCCATACCGCCAGCCGCGCCCGTGGGGTCAGACGCTCATGCACAGCCTCGACCTCGTGAGCGGCCGTCAGGCGGTGCCAGCGGTAGGCGTTGCCGGACGGACGCTCCTCCAGCAGGACCCCGCCGCGGTCCGCGACCAGTGCGCCGACCTCAGACCAGAACTCCTCGTCGGCGGCCCGCGAGGCGTCGGTCTCGTCGAGGGCCGGGTCGTAGGGTGAGCTCGCGACCCGGTCGGCGAACAGCCCAAGAATGCGGGTGCGGGACACGGCGTTCTCTTGGTCCCGGCCGCCGCCGACGTATATGTCGTCCCGGTCGCCGACATGGACGAAGAATCCATTGTCCGCCTGCAGCCGGCACCAGGCGCCCTCGCGCAGCACCATCGCCCGCAGCAACCCGAGACCGGTGGTGAGCGGGACGCGCGCGCCGTCGTGGAACCCGACGCTGTCATAGGGGAAGAGCCCGCTCAGCCCATGCCCCCCTCTTCCCGCGAGGACGGAGAAGGAGAAGAACCCCTCGGCCATGGGATTGTCGATCGTCACCTGCTCGACGGCGGCATCGAGCGCGAACCCGGCCACGGCCGCCATGCAGGCAGCAGCGACGCGTTCTCTCGAGTCATACGCGATGAAGGTGCTGTCTCTGCCGGCCGCCGCGTCGAGGTCAGCAGGGTCGTACGGAGTAATGCGGTACACAAAGGGCGCCATGTCAGCGGCCCGGATGGCTCGTAGTCGCCCTGAGGGCCGGTCGCGGGTGGACAGGGGGAATGATCACCTTCGAACTCTACCGGCACCAGGCCCGGCATGAGCAGGATTCATTCGCGGCAACGGTGACCCGGATCGGGTGCGCAAAGTCGGGGCGGCTTGAATACGGACATGGACTCCCCGATCTGGGCCGCGCTGTCGGCCGCCGAGCGCTCAAGGCAACGCTCGCCGCCCACCCGCGTACCCTCGTCCTGGACGAGGCACAGTGGCTCTCCAGCGAGCAACTTGAGTACATCCGCTACCTCTGGGACGACCCCTACACCCAGCTCGCCGTCATCTTCGTCGGCGGCGAAGGCTGCCACGCCACCCTCCGCAAAGAACCGATGCTGTCCTCCCGCATCTTCATCTGGCAGCGCTTCACCCGCCTCACCACCGACGAAGTCCTCGAGACCATCCCGCTCTACCACCCGATCTGGGCCGACGCCGACCCCAAAGACATCACCTACGCCGACAGCCGCGCCGCCCACGGCAACTTCCGCAACTGGGCCCGCCTCACCGCCCACACCCTCTCCGCCCTGAACCGCACCGGCCGCCCCCGCGTCGACCAAGAAGTCCTCCGCTGGGCCTTCAGCCGCCTCGGATCAGGCACATAGCCTCCACCCGACTACCGCCCGCTTTACCAGCGCATGCCAAGCGCGTCGAGGTCGGCGCGGCGTTGTTCGGTGAGCTTCGTGGCGCGTTTGCGGACGTTGTCGAGCCATGTGCCGAGCTTGACCACCACGACCCCGTCAGCGCCTGCCTGATGGCCCGACGGGCCTGCCGTGCCCTCCGCCACGCCCTCCAGGTATTCGACGTGCTTCCGAGGCACCCTCAGATGCCCCTCACGGCCATGGAACTGCTGTGCCGCACGCAGGTTGAGGGCCCACATATCGTCCTGCGTCCGTTTCACCGGCCGTTCTGCTTCCTCGGCGGGTTCGATCCCGAGGACGTTCTCCAGCAGCCACTGCTGTGCGGGAAGGAGCTGTTCCCACCCGAGCCGCTGCGCGGTGACCCACCTTCCGAGGTCTTCTCCTTGCACGATCACTTTGCCGACTGCCACCGGCAGGGCCCCGCCGTTCTGGAGGAGGTTCTGGATGAGCCGGAAACAGCGTTGCCATCCCGTGTCCCATACCGGGCACCACCCCGGATCGATCTCTTCCAGCGCTGCTCGCCGCGCTTCGGTCAAGGCACCCGCACTGTTTTCGACGGGGAGGCCGGCCTGCCGACGTTGCGCGTTCTGATCTGCTGCCCGGGCGGCGTATCGCTGGTTCTTGACCCAGGTCCCGACCGGGTATCCGTCCCATGCCGCGGTCGTGGGTGGCAGCAGGTGTCCGTGCGCCGTGGCCCAGGCGCGGGCGGCTGTGAGGCCTTCTTCGAACGCGACGTCCTGGTGGGACCACACCATGCCCAGCCCGTCGAGCTGTTTCACCCGCCCCGCATCCAGGCACCCTGCCTTGTGGGTTTTCCGCTGGTCGGCGAGCCAGGTCCCCAGCGGGAACCCGGCCGGCACCCAGGTATCGGGGGTGATGTAGTCGTACGGCACCCGCAACTGCGCTGCCCCGGTCTCCTTCACGTACCGTACGCACGCCTGGATACCGCGCCGCCAAAACGTGTTCTCGGGTTCGATGACCCGCAGCTTCACGAACTGGGCCAGCAGTGCCGGATCCCTGGGTGTGCTGAACTTCAGCAGCTCCCGCGCGGGCACGCTCGGCCCCCGCTCACCCTCCGGCTCTTCCCGCTCAGCCTCCGCTTCGCCTTCCTCGGCTCCCTCCGGGTGCCAACTCCCGCCCGGATACGGGGATCCGCGAGGTGTTCGATCGTTTCGGTGTCGTGCGCCCGCAGCGCCCCGAGGACCTTCGCGAGGGTTCCGTAGGCGTCCGAGGTCAGCATTTCGCCCGGTATTTCACCCGGAGCGAGGAATACCGGAACAATCAGAGAAGCAATTTTCCCTTCCCCCGGCTTCATTCTCAGAGCCCGACCGACCATTTGCACGATATCGATCATCGACCCCCGCGCATCGCAGAATGCGACGGAATCACAATTCGCCGTATCGACCCCCTCGCCCAGCACCTTCACCGTGGTGATCGGTGTCGTTTTGTCGGTGGGTGTTCGTCATCGTTTTGTCAGTGGCTCGGTGGTGTTTCCTGGCCGATGATGCGGGGTGCTGGGTTCTGACAGCGGATGCCGATGAAGGACTGTCGTTCTTGCGGGGCGTGGTGGTCGGTTTGCTGCTGATCGCTACGAGGGTGGGGTGTTCGTGCTGGTCAGTGGTGTGGTGTGGGCGGGTGTCCGATCCCGGTGAAGGTGGCGAACGGACCGCTGATCACGGCGAGCCGGTGAAAGGTCGAATTGAGTGTGCGGCAGAGTGGATCTGTCCGTCTCCTCCGTGGCCGTCCGATGGGTCAGCGGCCGGGGCGTGGTGCCGCGCGCATGGATTCGCGTGACGCGTCCAGGAAGGCACTGCGAGCTTTCCCTGCATTCCTGTACATGTCGCGATATATGTCGTAGTTGGGCCAGCCCGAGGTTCCGGATTTCGAGCGCACCGAAGATCCCAGGGCCTCCAGCGCCTCGGCAAGGTTGATGCACGCCTTGTCCACAAGCTCCGGGACGAGAAGCAGCACCCGCTCCAGGGGACGCTGCACACCTTCAGAGATCCGATCCACATGGGCCGCCGTACTCTCTTCGTGGTCCTCCCAGAAGCTGTCGCCCATCCGAGCTTCCTCATGCGCCGCTATTTCGTCGAAGTACTCTCCCTGGTCGATCTCCTCTTGGAATTCCTTCACCGCGGTGTCCCAGGCATCAAGGAGTGCAACGTATGCGTCCTGACGCTGTCCACGGAGCCACTGGCCGTGCTCAACCGCAGCTTGGTCCCTGACCTGCCGCCGACCGAGGAAGAAGCCACTAACCACTCCCGCCAACGCCACCCCCTCGCCTATCTGCTGCGCCGTCCCCGCGGGGCGTCGCAACGTGCCTTCAGCAAGGGCCTGCATGCTGCCTACATGTTCTGGCGCCGCCACGAACACTTCGACGTCCCCTACGGTTACCTGCATGAGGAGGACGGCCAGAGCCTCCATCTGGGGCGCTGGATCGCGGAACGACGCCGGAACGTAACCCAGCTCAGAGCTGAGCAGATCGCCGCCCTCGAGGCCCTCGACATGCGCTGGATCCCTCGCCCCAGCCACACAGGCGCTTGACCGGCCACACCCGCTTACGAACAGTCGTGCGTCGTACTTGACCAGCAACGGCCGCCGCAGCGGCTTGGCTGGCTCAGTCCCGTCGAGTTTGAGGAGAAGTATTGCGTCGGCCAGGTGACGGTCGAACAACTGAACCTGAAACCCCGTCAACCCGCCCTGACCAGCTGATCGGCACCTCCCGCACACCGGGGAAACCTCATGGCCGGCCCGGTCCGTGCCGCTGGATCCGCGCTGGTCGGACGCGGAAGCGGCCTGCCCTATGCCCAGATGAGCGCTTGGACCGGTATTCCTGAAGACGACCTGGCCCAGCAGGTCCAGGACTATCACCGCCTCATGGCTCTCTGAGCTGCTGCACGATCGCTGTCGCGAGGCTCGACGGGTCGGACCCGGGGCTCGCACGCCCGATTCCTGAATGCTGGTCTGGTGGGTGAGGGCAGCGCTGGCGGGGCGGGTTGGTCACCTGGTGGCGGGGGCGAGTTGCACGCGCATGCTGCGAGAGTTCGTCACGTGACCGCAGAGTCATTCCCGGCGGTCACGCTCTGGTACCGCCTGGCCAACGCGGGCCCTAGAACCCACGTGATGTCGTCGGATCCCGGGTCGTACGACCACCCGTCCGCTACCCGGGCGGCAACCAGCCGGTCGAGGGTGGCAGTCAGGGCGCCAGGTGTGTCTGCTGCGCACACGCGCCCGAGTCGGTCTGCCTCGATGATGCCGTGCACGTGGCCGGGGGAGAGGTAGGTGGCCAGCGCGAGTCCGGCGAGCTGTTCTGAGGCCGACAGGCTGCGAAGCGCCGGGCAGGATGTCAGGCGCAGCGCTGCGTCGGCGGCATGGGCACGGTCCCGGCGCCCAGGGGCCTGTGTCAGGACAGCAGCGTCGAGAAGTTGAGGTTCCCCCGAGATGCGGGGATGGGTGACAGAAGGTCAGATGGGTCTCATGAGAGGAGCCCAGACGATGCCTGCGCCGAGAAAGTACCCGCTGGAGTTGCGTGAGCGTGCGGTCCGGATGTACCGGACCGCCGAGCCGAAGCCCGTGATCCGCCGCATGGCCGAGGAACTCGGCGTGCACCACGAGGCCCTGCGCAACTGGATCCGCCAGGCCGAGGCCGACGCCGGCGAACGCGACGACCTGCTCACCACCGCCGAGCGTGAGGAGCTTGCCGCCCTGCGCAAGGAGAATGCCCAGCTCAAGCGTGCGAATGAGGTCCTGCGGACGGCCTCGGCTTTTTTCGCGGCCCAGCTCGACCCGACCCGGCCCAGGTGACGGCGCTCGTTGACGAGCACCCGCATCTGGGGGTCGAGCCCGTACTCCGGGAACTGAACATCCCTTCCTCCACCTACTACCGGTGGCGCCAGGCCGAGAAGGAACCGTGCGAACGGCGCCGCCGGGACGCCGAGCTGACGGGCAGGATCCAGCAGGTCCACGACGAGTCCGGCGGGATCTATGGCTCACCTCGCGTGCACGCCGTCCTCAAGCGTGAGGGCGTCCACGTCGGCAGGAAGCGCGTCGAGCGGCTCATGCGGGAGGCCGGCCTGGCCGGGATCAGCCCCCGCCGGGGCACGGGTTTCACTCGCCGTGACCCGGACGCCGATCTGGCCCCTGACCTGGTGCAACGCGACCTCACCGCGAATGGGCCGAACCGGCTGTGGGTTACCGACTTGACCATGATCTCCACCGGGGAGGGGCCGTTGTGGCTGTCCGCGATCCGCGACGCGTTCTCCCGCCGGGTGGTCGCCTGGGAGACCTCCGCCCGCGCGGACGCCGACCTGGTCCTCACCTCGCTGGAGTATGCCCTGGCCAGCCGCGAGGTCGCCCCCGGTGAGCTCATTCACCACGCCGACCACGGCTGTCAATACACGTCCGTGAAGCTCACAACACGCCTGGTCAGGGCCGGTATCCAGGCGTCCATGGGCTCGGTCGGCGACTCGTTCGACAATGCCCTGGCGGAGAACCTGTGGATGGTCATCAAGACCGAGTGCATCCGCGGCCGCGTCTTCGCCACCAGAGCCGAAGCGAACCTCGCGCTCTTCGAGTACATCGACGGCTTCTACAACCCCCGCCGCATCCAGAAACGACTGGGCTACCTCAGCCCGATCGAGTTCGAGGAGAAGTACTACGCCGCCCCGGCAGCGACCGAACAAGTGAACCTGAAACCACGTCAACCCGCTCTGACCAGCTAGTCAGCCACTCCCGCGCTGCGGGGGAACCTCAGCAGCGTCGAGAAGTTGCACCGCGAACCCGCGCTGCTTTGCCCAAGGCGGGTTCGTAGCCAGACGCGTGAGCCAGCCGGATTGCTCCAGCTCTTGCCAGAGAGACGAATGACGATTCATGCGCAGGCCTCGCAGTAGCCCTGCCAGCATCCAGAGCCGGCCGGAGACAGTTGCCCGCAGCGCGCACTGCAGAGCCAGCAGCCGCGCAGCGGCACCGACCTCGGAGGGGAGGGCGGCTGCGAGGTAGCTGAGCATTTCCTGGATCCGAACTGCCGCCCCTGGCCCGCGCTCCCGTTGCTTGCGGCGTTCTGGGAGAGCGTCGGGGTGGGGTGCCGTCGCGCGCGTCGTGGGTTCGGGGACGATGGCGCTGTGTGCGGTGGCCTGCGCGCAGGCGCTGCACCGCCCTGGCCTCGGCCACGAAGGCTGCGGGGGACTCCTCGAGACTCCGCCCGTCCAGCATCAGTACGGTGCGATCCGCTGCTGCGGCCCGCTGGGCGAAGCGTCCCAGCAGCGCCGACTTGCCGACACCGCCGGGGCCATGAATGAACAGCACTCGGCCGCCGGTGCACAGCGCCTCCTCGAAGGCAGCGAGCTCTTCCTTTCGTCCGACGAAGGCACGTTGCCTCGCGGCCTGGAGACGCCCCTCCAGGCGCCCGGCATGCTGCCCCTCGTCAACGAGCTTGCAGGGCATCGCGGATCTCCTGGGTCGTTGGTGGCACGTCGGCGTCCGGGCGGTACTCGAAGTGCCACCACTCGTTGTCGTAGATGCGGTAGAGGTCGTAGCGGGCACCGTGTTCCTCGAGCCAGCGCGCGCCTTCGAACGGGCGCACATCCAGCGCGGTGCCCTTGACGTGCCTGGATTCCGCCGGTGGCAGTACGAGCATCCGGGCCGCGGCCGGTGAGCCGACGCGGCGCACCTCCTCGTCGAACAACCGCTGCTGGACGAGGGGATCGCGGTATCCCGAGGTGAGGCCGACGAGCTGCCCATGACGCCAGAGCGCCTCAGCGCGTGCAGCGGTGAACGCCGCCCTGGCACCGTCGGTGAGCCCGGTGAGATCCTCGGCAGGAAATCGGATCCCCAACGCCCAGTGGCAGGCCAGTTCACGGGCGCGGCCGGGATCGCGGACGAACGCAACGGGGAGCAGGAGCACGGCGAGCACCACCGCAAGTACGGTGAACAGCCGGTCACGGGGCCGAAGCGGGATAACGTGTGGCTCGTTCATGCCCCCAGTCAAGGGGGCGTGATGTTGCCAGCCCGTATCCAGTTTTCGATATACCGACGATACGTACCGGCTCGTAACATCGGACTATGCGTGTATTAGTCGTCGAGGACGAACCCTACATGGCAGAGGCGATCCGCGATGGGCTGCGCCTGGAAGCGATCGCGGCCGACACCGCCGGTGACGGTGATACCGCTCTGGAACTGCTGAGCACCAACGCTTACGACATCGCCGTCCTCGACCGGGACATCCCCGGACCTACCGGTGACGAGATCGCCAAACACATCGTCGCCTCCGGCAGCGGCATGCCGATCCTCATGCTGACCGCTGCCGACCGGCTCGACGACAAGGCCACCGGGTTCGAGATCGGCGCCGACGACTACCTCACCAAGCCCTTCGAACTCCGCGAACTCGTGCTCAGGCTCAGAGCACTCGACCGCAGGCGAGCCCACAACAGACCACCTGTGCGAGAGATCGCAGGCTTACGTGTGGATCCGTTCCGCCGCGAGGTCTACCGCGAGGGCCGCTACATCGCGCTGACCAGGAAGCAGTTCGCTGTGCTCGAAGTCCTCGTCGCTGCCGAAGGCGGTGCCGTCAGCGCAGAAGAGTTGCTGGAGCGAGCGTGGGATGAGAACGCCGATCCGTTCACCAACGCCGTGCGCATCACGGTCTCGGCCCTGCGCAAACGCCTTGGCGAGCCCTGGCTGATCGCCACCGTGCTCGGGGTCGGTTACCGCATCGACGCAGGACCGGACGCCGATGACCGGGGAGCGGTGCGTGGATAGGCGTCAAGGGTTGAGCGTCCGCCTCAAGTTCACCCTCAGCTATGCCGGGTTCCTCGTGATCGCGGGCGCATTGCTGCTCGCCGCCGTGTGGGTGTTCCTTCTGCGGGGAAGGTCGAACAGCCTGGCCGTCCCCGATTGGTCCGACTTCCTACGCGTCTTCAAGCCAAGCAATTTCGGCCCAGTCGTCTTCGTCCCGGCGGGAATCCTGGCGCTGGGGTTCCTGCTGGTGTTCGGTCTCGTGGGCGGGTGGATTCTGGCCGGCCGGATGCTCGCCCCGCTGATACGCATCACCGACGCCACACACAGGGTGGCGAACGGACCGCTCTCCCACCGGATCCGCCTACCGGGCCGCCGAGATGAGTTCCGCGAACTCGCCGACTCCTTCGACACCATGCTCGCGCAGCTCGAAGCCCACGTCGCCGAACAGCAGCGATTCGCGGCCAATGCCTCTCACGAACTGCGCACCCCGCTGGCGGTCACGCAGACGCTTCTCGACGCGACCCGCAACGATCCGAACCGCGACACCTGTGAGCTTGTCGAGCGCCTCCGCGTGGTCAACACCCGAGCCATCGACCTCACTGAAGCACTGCTCCTGCTCAACCGCGCCAACCAGCGGTCATTCACCAGGGAAGACGTCGACCTGTCCCTCCTGGCGGAAGAAGCCACTGAAACGCTCCTCCCCTTGGCAGAAAAGCATGGCGTCACCATCGAAACCTCCGGCGACATGAGCACCACCATCGGCTCACAGGCGCTCCTGCTGCAGATGGTCATGAACCTTCTGCACAACGCGATCGGCCACAACCTGCCTGAACAGGGCACCGTATGGGTGCATACCAGCGTCCGCCCCGACACTGTTGTGCTCACTGTCGAGAACACTGGCGAGAAGCTCACCTCACAGCTGGTCTCGACACTCACCGAGCCATTCCAGCGCGGCACCGAACGCATACACAGCAGCCACGCAGGTGTCGGCCTCGGCCTGGCCATCGTCAAGACCATCACCCAGGCACACGACGGAACCCTCACCCTCACCCCCCGCCCCGCCGGCGGGCTCCGCGTCACGGTGCAACTGCCCGCCGCGTCAGCGCACACACAAACAGATGGCGATCAGGCCTGAAGAACGTCCGAATCTCACCGGGGAAACCCGCTGCCTGCTCACGCCCGAACTACGCCGGTCGCTGCTTCCACGCCCACTTCGCGTCTCGCCCGCCGAGTTCCGCCACCGACAGGCCGCCTCAGCCTCGATGGGATATGGAGACGTCGAATGCCTTACAAAGCAGGCGATTCAGCGGCAGATCCCATTCGCCGAGATACTCCAAGGCTTCGCCGCCGGTGCCGACCTTGAACTGGATCAGGCCCAGGTGCAGGAAGTTGTCGTCCACGGCGCCGGTGATGCCGCGCAGGTCGTGGACCGTACATCCGGCAGCCAGAGCATCAGTGATCATCTTCCGCTGCACGGCGTTCGACCCACATACCTCCCGTTCGGCCGTGGCGGAGGCGCCGTAGCTGTACCAGGCGTGTTCTCCGACCCGGGCCCGCAGCTCGCAGCACTCCAGATGCGGGCCACCGCCGTCGACCCGATGCGTAGGGCGAAGGTGCCAGAGTGCTTCAGGTGGTCCACCAATGGGTCGAGCCAGCCGGCCAGATCATCCGAGGCCCAGTCGATCACCGGCCCTTCGGGCAGGTACGCCAGCGATGTCTTGAACCCGGGCAGCCGCCACCGCAGGTTGGGTCGCGTTGGACGAGGCGTGATCGCTCACCGTGATGGCACGTACCCGAAAAGCCACAGCCGCTCCTACCTGTCGTCCATCGGTCGACCTACCAGCACATCGTGGGGTCCGGACGCGAGCGCGGCGGCGACCTTGTCGAGGCGCGCCCCGCGGGAGGCCTTGACGAGCACCACATCGCCGGCAGTGAGCCGACCGCGCAGCCACTCGACGGCCGCGGCGTTGTCGGCCAGCGCCACCGCCCGCTCTCCGGCACCGTCGGCGAGCGGCCGGGTGCCGACCGCGACCACCACGTCGGCCCGGGAGGCGGCGTACTCCCCGATGGCGCGGTGCTCGGCCTCGTTGTCGTCGCCGAGTTCGAGCATTTCGCCGAGGACGGCGATGCGGCGCCCGCCCTCGATTGCCGCCAGCGCGTCCAGGGCGGCGCGGGTCGAGTCGGGGTCGGCGTTGAAGGAGTCGTTGAGCAGCGTTGCGCCGCCGACGAGGTCACGTAGTTCCAAGCGCCACTTCGACAGCGAGACCGTGGGCAGCGCTGCCGCGGCCCCATCGAGGGGAACGCCGGCCGCCAGCCCTGCCGCCGCGGCAGCCGACGCGTTGAGCGTCTGGTGAGTGCCCACGAGCGGCAGCCCGACGCGAGCCGAGGTGGCGGCGGTCCGCAGTGTGAAGGACGGCCGGGCGAGCCGGTCAAGGACTACGTCGAGTACGCGAACGTCGGCGTGTTCCGCCTGGCCGAACGTCAGCACCGGGCAGTCGGTGAGCGAGCGCATCGCGACCACCCGGGGATCGTCGGCGCTCAGGACCGCGGTGCCGCCGGGCGCCAGACCCTGCACCAGCTCACCCTTGGCCTGGGCGGTTGCCTCGCGCGACCCGAGATGGCTGAGGTGGGCCTGGCCGACGTTGAGGACGACACCGACGTCGGGCGCGACCAGGCCGGTGAGTTTGGAGATGTCGCCGATGCGGCGGACTCCCATCTCAAGGACGAGGAACCGGGTGGCCGCGTTGGAACGCAGCATGGTGAGCGGCACGCCGAGGTCGTTGTTGAGCGAGCCGATCGTGGCGATCGTCGGCGCGGCGCTCGACAACACGGCCGCCAGCAGGTCCTTGGTGCTGGTCTTGCCGCGGGATCCGGTCACCCCGACGACAGTCAGCCCGTCGCGCAGCCGTGCCACGACGTGGGTGGCGAGCGCCTGCAACGCGGCCTTGGCGTCCTCGACCACGACGGTCGGTAGCGCCGTGGGCCGGGAGCCGAGCACGGCCACCGCGCCGGCCCGGCCGGCCTGGATGGCGTAGTCGTGGCCGTCGACGTGTTCGCCGGCGAAGGCCACGAAGAGGCCGCCCGGCTCGGCCTGCCGGCCGTCGAGCACGGCCGGCGCGGTCACTGTCACGGCGCCGTCGCCCTCGACCGTCCCGCCGACAACTGTGGCGATCTCACCGAGGCTGAGCGGGATCATGCCCGGACCACGCAAGGATCGGCGAAGCACATCAACAACCGTCCGGTCGCTGTGCTGGCGATCGGGGGCGGGCTGGCGAAGTAGAGGATGGCAGAGGCTGATTCGCTGGAACTCATGCCTTCCAGTCAAGAGAGCGTGGTGTTGCCGGCGCGTATGCAGTTTTCGATACGTCGACGATATGTATGTTGCCGGCCGCTACAGGCGCAGGACGATGCTCGTCCTGATCTTCAAGGACGAGTCCCCAGCCCGTAGAGGTGCCGGCGAGGCGAATGCACAACACGTTGCGTGTCGCCCGCAGAGCTCCGGTCGATCCCACGGGCGAAGCCAGCGCGGCCGACCAGCCGCATCCATGCTCGCGCAGGGTGTTGGCCGGCAACGTATCGTCGGCGTATCAAAAAATGCATACGCGCTGGCAACACCACGCTCTCTTGACTGGAAGGCATGAGTTCCAGCGGACCAACACGAGCAGCGGCGTGCCGCACCCGAGCGCCAGCGTCGCCCTCACGGGCTGTCTCGGCAACGGGAATCACAGTCTATGGGTGCGAGCAGGACGAGGCCCTTCTATTCCGAGAAATGGCGCCTCGCTTTGGCATGGCGCCAACCATCACAAAGGAAGCGGTATCTGAAGCCAATATCGACCTGGCAGTCGGGAACCGATACATCAGCATCGGCCACAAGACGCACGTCACCCGTGCCACACTCAGCGCACTGAGCCGCGCCGGTGTGGAGTATCTCTCCACACGAAGCGTCGGATGCAACCACATCGACGTGAGCTACGCGGACAGCGTCGGTATCTCCGTCGGAAACGTGGCGTATTCTCCCGACAGCGTTGCCGACTACACGCTCATGCTGATGCTGATGGCCGTGCGCCACGCGAAGGCCACCGTCCGCCGCACCGATGCTCATGACTACCGGCTGAGTGAGATACGCGGCAAAGAGCTGCGCGACCTGACTGTCGGAGTGGTCGGCACGGGGCGTATCGGCACAGCAGTCATCGACCGATTGCGAGGCTTCGGCTGCCGCGTGCTGGCCTACGGCAATCGCCCCAAGACCCCCGCCGATTACACGCCGATCGACGAGCTGCTTCAGCACAGCGACATTGTCACGCTCCACACCCCGCTCACCGCAGAAACCCGCCATCTCGTCGATCGCCGACGTATCGACCAGATGAAACACGGCGCGTTCATCGTCAACACCGGACGCGGGCCACTCATCGATACCGAAGCCCTTCTATCGGCATTGGAGAGCGGCAGATTGGGCGGCGCGGCGCTGGACGTCCTCGACGGCGAAGAAGGAATCTTCTACACCGACTGCCGGAACAAGCCCATAGAGAACCGCCAGCTGTTGCGACTACAGGATCTGCCGAATGTGCTCATCAGCCCGCACACGGCCTATTACACCGACCACGCGCTGAGCGACACCATCAGAAACAGCCTCATCAACTGCCTCAACTTTGAAAGCGGGAAAACATGGACAGGTTGAAGATCGGCGTCATCTTCGGGGGCTCTTCCGAAGAACACCCCGTCTCCGTCAAGTCCGCCCAAGAGGTCGCAAAGAACCTCGACACCGGTAAATACGAGCCGTACTGGATCGGCATCACGCAGTCCGGTGCCTGGCAGCTCTGTGACTCCCCTGGCACAGACTGGGAGAACACCGACGCTCGGCCGGTCATGCTGTCACCCGACCGAAGCGTCCACGGACTGCTCGTCCTGGAACAGGACCGATTCGAAGTGATCCGTCTGGACCTCGTGCTGCCCGTCCTGCACGGCACACTCGGCGAAGACGGGGCGATCCAGGGCCTGTTGGAGCTCTCTGGCGTCCCCTATGCCGGCTGCGATATCCAGAGCTCTGCCATCTGCATGGACAAATCCCTGACCTACGCCGTCGCCAAGAGCGCGGGCATCGCCACGCCAAATTTCCGGGTGGTCGCGGGAGACGAGAAGGTCGACGCCGAACAGCTTCCTTATCCCGTCTTCGTGAAGCCAGCCCGTTCGGGCTCATCCTTCGGCGTCAGCAAAGTCGCCGGAGCAGAGGACTTGCCGAGTGCGCTGGAGGCCGCACGGCAGTACGACTCGAAGGTCCTGATCGAAGAGGCCGTGGCCGGGAGTGAGGTCGGCTGCGCGATCCTGGGGGACCCATCCACCCCGATCGCGGGCGAGGTGGACCGCGTAGCCCTCTCCCACGGATTCTTCAGGATCCACCAGGAGGAGTCACCCGAGAGTGGTTCGGAGAACTCGACGTTCATCGTTCCCGCCGACATCTCCGAAGAATCGCGTCGGCTCGTCCAAGAGAGCGCCAAGACCATCTACCGCACACTGGGCTGCCAGGGGCTTGCCCGCGTGGACGTGTTCCTCCAGGACGACGGCCAGGTGGTACTCAACGAAGTCAACACCTTTCCCGGCATGACCTCCTACAGCCGCTATCCACGGATGATGGGCGCCGCAGGAATGCCGCTTTCCGACGTCATCGACCGGCTCGTGTCAATGACACTGCACCGGAAAAAGCGATGAACGGCGACTTCGGGTACCTGGACGAGCTGGTGCCCGGCATCCGTTGGGATGCCAAGTACGCCACCGGGGACAACTTCACCGGAAAGCCGGTAGACGGATACCTGGTGAATCGGATAGTCGGCACCAGAGCCTTGTGCGCAGCCCTGGGGCGAGCGCAGGAAAAAGCCGCGTCCCGCGGCTTCGGCTTGCTTGTCTGGGACGGATACCGTCCGCAACGCGCCGTCGACTGCTTCATGCGCTGGTCCGAACAGTCGGAGGACGGCCGGACAAAGCAGCGGCACTACCCCAATATCGACAGGTCCGAGCTTTTCGACAAGGGATACGTGGCTGCCAAGTCAGGCCACAGCCGCGGCAGTTCCGTCGACTTGACGCTCTACACCCTTGCCACCGGAGAAAATGCTTGCATGGGTGGTGAACACGACCTCATGGACTCGATCTCACATCATGGAGCAGCAGGAATAAGACCCATCGAAGCGGAAAACCGCGAGCACCTTTGCTCCGTAATGGAGGACTGCGGATTTGCTCGCTACGCCTGCGAGTGGTGGCACTACACGCTGGAAAGCGAGCCTTACTCAGATGTCTATTTCGACTTTCCCATCACCTGATGGAAGCCTCCCTTACGTCTCACAGTGGGGAAGCCTGGACCGGAACGACGAGGTCGTCATGCGGCGTGCCGCCCCATCCAGGATCGACGTCTTCCTGAGGCGCACCGATCCATCGCAACTGCACGACTGGACCTCCGACGGGTACCACTCGCGCGAGGAGTACCTGTTCTGGTCCCGCAAAGTCTGCGGCTTGGCATGTCTGCAGTCCCTGCTCCACGGCTGGACGGACACCCGACTGCTGATGCGTGAACTCCTTGCGCTGGCCCTCGACTGGGGTTGCTACGTGGTGGAACCCCAGGGCAAGGTCCAAGGACTGATATACCGGCCATTCATGGCTTGGGTCAGCTCACACTTCGGATTCAAATGCCAACTGGTCGAGAACACACCGATTCAAGCATCCGCCCGAGCGGTGCGCCCCGGGCAAGCCCTGATCGCTTCAGTGTCTCCTGAGATTCGCGACCCAAGCACCTATAAACCGCGGCGGGGAGGGCATCTTGTGCTGGTTCATGAGGTCCATGGCGGGACGGTGCGGTTCCATAATCCGTCGGGCTACTCCCACAATGCGGACTCCGCATCGCTGCCCATGCGCGTATTCGAGCGCTTCCACGCAGGACGAGGAATCCTGGTCAGTGTGACACCGTGAGGCCAGGCGAACCGGCACCGCGCGCCGCTGCGAGCGCACGATTGAGGGTCTGCTGAGCCGGCATCAGCCCGGCCCGGGCGGGCGCGGGAGGAGTGTGGTCCCTCACGGCCCGTCCCCCGAGCCGTGGTCGGCCTGAAAGAGCTCCAGTTGAGCTTCTTCGGCGCTGCCGCTGCGGGCTGGAGACCGCTTCGACGATTGACGTCCTGCGGTGGGACTGCCACGGTATCTGCGGACGACCCGCCAGGACGTCAGGCGGGCGGCGCCGCGCTCGACCGGTGCCCGGGCCCGCCGGGGGCCCCGGTGACGCCCGCGCTCAGCCAGGGGCCGGCGCCCTGGGTCGGCGGGATCGGCCAGGACGGAAACGGCCTGGCCCTCACAGATGCGGATGATCCGGTGAGTGCGGGCGCGGTCAGGTCGTGAGCCCGGCCCGACAGCGTGCGGGCGGAATACCCCACGACGGTCGCTGAGATGTACCACGGGGGTCGGGACGCCCCCGTACACAGCCTTCTCCACACCCAGCTCCACCGGCCGGTCCGCGTTGCCGGACCGGTCCGACCCCTGCGGTACGGCGATCACCGGGGCCCTGTTCGCGGCGGTGCCTCACTGCAGTCGGGGCCGACCACTTCGGTGGTGGGCTGCATGACCCTCGGGATCAGGACCAGGGCTTGTTCCGGGCTGCCCGGCATGAAGGTGAAAGCCGGCCGCCCGGTGACTGCCCGCACCTGCACCCCGTGCCGGCGGCGCGTGGGGGAGCAGTCCGCGCGTGAGACTGCGACCCGGTCGCACTCGGCGAGGGCGCCGCCCGGCAGAGGGTCGAGTACGGCAGGACAGATGACCAACGAGGCCCCCCGGGCAGCATGATGGAGACATCAGACATCTCGATCAACAGCCCCGGGGCCTCGCTCGTGGCGGCTCGCAGACCGTCACTTGACGCGGCCACCTCGAAGAGGCTCACCGTCGGCAAAAGCGGGATCACGTCACGGCGGCAAGCCGACGAGCCCCGGGGCGAGAGGGTGATCGCGGTGGTCCCCCGCGCCGCGGCAGCCGTGCGGCACGGACACCGACAGATGCGTCCAAGTGCCCGAAGTCTTCAGTTGGACTCACTCGTGGACATCGACTTGGTTCAGCACGATTGAGATTCGCTGACTTCGTGAGCCGTGTGAGAGGGGCACCTGCGTGGAAATGGTGTTGCGCTACCAGGGGGTGAGGAAGAGCGATGACGATCCCGATCCCTGGCGGACCACGATCCACCCGGGGACGGTGCGCCGAGTGCTCGCCTACTTCCGCCCGCACATCCGCATGGTGGCGCTCTTCGTCGTAGTCGCCACGATGGAGGCGCTGACCGTCGCCGCAACTCCCTTGCTGCTGAGGGAGCTCGTCGACAACGGCATCGTCAAGAACGATCGCGGGGTCGTGATCTTGACGGCCTGCCTGGCCGTCGGCCTTGCCGTGCTGGGCGCGGGGTTGTCGCTGGTGTCCGCCTATATCTCCGGGCGGATCGGGCAGGTGGTCAGCTACGACCTCCGGGTTCAGGCGCTCGACCACGTCCGGCGGCTGCCGCTCGCGTTCTTCACCCGCACCCAGACGGGGGTGCTGGTCGGCCGGCTGCACACCGAACTGATCATGGCACAGCAGCAGTTCAGCGGCTTGCTGATGGCGGCCACCAGTGCGGTCATGGTCGTGGTGGTGCTGGCCGAGCTGTTCTACCTGTCGTGGCTTGTCGGCGTCATCACGCTGGCGCTGGTTCCGATATTCATCGTGCCCTGGGTTCACGTGGGGCGGGTGATACAGCGGCGCACCCAACGGCAGATGGACGAGAACGCCGGCCTCGGCGGACGGCTGCAGGAGCGGTTCAACGTACAGGGGGCGATGCTCTCCAAGCTCTTCGGCCGTCCGGACGAGGAGATGGCCGAATACGCGGATCGTGCCAATAGGATCCGCGAGATCGGCGTGAACCTTGCCGTCTGGGGCCGGATGGCCTTCGTGATGATGACGCTGATGGCCTCGCTCTTCCGCTATCCCACCGCGGAGGAGGTCTCACTGGCGTCTCTGGAGCATCTGCGGACCGATCGCGAGCACGGGAAAGCGACGCCGGATGTCCTGCGCGACGTGAGTTTTCACGTGCAGGCCGGAACCCTCACCGCAGAACTCCCGCCTGGGGCGGCTGTCCCTGGTCGCCGCCTCGATCGACGACGCGGCGGCCTGGTGCTTCCTGGCCACGCTGACGGCCGTGCACACCGGTTCCGGGGCCGCCGACGCTCTGCCCATGATCGGCTACAGCATCCTGTTCACCGCCGTGATGCTGCTCGGAGTGTCCCGGCTGCTGCGGCCGCTGGCGCGGCACGTCGGCCGACAGGGCACGCTGAGCCCCGGCGTGATGTACGTCGTCGTCATCGTCCCGATCGTCTGCGGATACCTCACCGACCTGATCGGGATCTACTCGGTCTTCGGCGGCTTCATCGCCGGCCTGGCCATGCCCCGTGACCCGCAGTTCCGCCAAGCGCTGCACAGCCGGATGATGGATACCGTCTCCACGCTACTGCTGCCCGTCTTCTTCGCCCTGTCCGGCCTCACCACCGACCTGCGGAGCATTTCGGCCGACACCCTGCTGTTCGGCGTCGCCGCGCTCCTGGCGGGACTCGCGGGCAAATACTTCGGCAGCACCCTGGCTATGAAGACACTCCGCTTCAGTTGGCGCGAGGCATTCGCTGTGGGAGGACTGATGAACGCCCGCGGCATGATGATCATCATCTTCATCAACATCGGCTTGGCGCAGGGCCTGATCACCAAGCCGGTGTTCTCCGTTCTCGTCATGGTCGCCGTCATCACGAGCACCGCGGCCCTGCCGCTGTACCGCCGGGCGCTCCCGAAACACCTGGAGATGCACTCGGCAGCGAAGCGCCCACTCCGGCGCCGGCACCACGCCCCCTGACGACAACCGACATGCACTGATGTGCAAGTACCCGCCGGAGGTCCAGACCCATGGTCGGGTCGAGGACATCCCGGCAGCCACCGGCTGGTGGCGGCCAGAACCAGATAGTGAGCCGCCGGGTGGTGACATATCGTCGGCGTATCGAGAATCGCATACGCCCGGGCAACACCCTGCTACATTGACTGGTGGCATGTCCTTCAACCCCTCCAGCGAACCAATGCGACCTGCAGCCCGGAATCCGGTCGTCAGGCCGATCAGCGCCGCCGAGCATATGGCGTTCGTGCGGGCCCAGCGGTCGGTCAGCTTTCTGCAGACCCCGGCGTGGGGCCGCGTCAAGACCGAGTGGCGCAGCGAGTCCCTCGGCTGGTTCGAGGGGCGGCGCCTGGTTGGTGCTGGGCTCGTACTGCACCGCCCGGTGCCGCGGCTCGACCGCTTCACGCTGGCGTATCTACCCGAGGGCCCGGTCATCGACTGGAGCGGCGAGATCGGTGCTTGGCTCGATCCGCTGGCGATCCATCTCAAGGCCCACGGCGCGTTCGCGATCCGGCTCGGCCCGCCGGTGTGCACACACACCTGGAGCGCCGCCCAGGTCAAGGAGGGCATCGCCGACCCGGGCAGCAAACGGCTCACCGACATCTCCGGCCACTGGGCCGACCCGGTCGGTGCCCGCGTGGCCAGCTGGTTCCGGGACGCCGGCTGGCTGCCGCAGAGCCCGGAGGACGGGTTCGGGGTCGGGCATCCACAGTTCAAGTACGAGATCCCGATGGTAGGCAGGACCGAGGACGAGCTGCTCAGGGGCATGAACCAGCAGTGGCGTCGCAACATCAAGAAGGCGGCTAAGGAGGGCGTCGAGGTCACGGTCAGCGACAGGGGCCCGGAGGACCTCAAGGCGTTTCACGACCTCTACGTCCACACCGCCGAGCGCGACCACTTCACACCCCGGCCGCTGCGCTACTTCGAGACCATGTTCGCGGCGCTGAGTGCCGAGGACCCCGAGCGGATCAAGCTCTACCTGGCCCGCCATCAGGGCGACTTGGCCGCCGCTACTCTCCTGGTCCGCGTCGGCACCCACGCCGTGTACGCCTATGGCGCCTCCTCCACCGCGAAGCGCGAGGTGCGCGGCTCCAACGCCTGCCAGTGGGCGATGATCCGCGACTCGCTCGCGGCCGGCTGCGACGTCTACGATCTGCGTGGCATCACCCCCACCCTCGACGCCGACGACCCGCACGTCGGCCTTGTCCAGTTCAAAGTCGGCACCGGCGGCCAGGCGATGCGGTACATCGGCGAGTGGGACCTGCCGCTGCGACCGATGGTTTACCGGGCCTTCGATCTCTATATGAGGCGGCGCGGACGCTGAACCGCACACACGACTCGATCGGTGCGGCGGTCACGACGACTCCCCGAGCCGGATCGCTGTCGCGGGGCATATCGTGGCCGACTCGCGTACGGCGTCGTGGAGTTCGGAGGGCGGAGTGTCATCGAGGAGTTCGACCATGCCGTCCTCGTCCCGCTGGTCGAAGACGTCGGGGCGAGCATCACGCACTGGCCCGAGGCAACACACCTGGGAACGTCGACCTCAACACGCATCATGGTTCTTCCCTGTTTCTCTGTGTGGGGCCCGTCACCAGATGACGGGTATTTACTCGACGCCGTAGACGATGGAGCCCTGCCTGAAGTCGATCTCCCTCCGGGGCACGGCAATCTTCAGGTCGGGAGGTGCCGGAAGAGCTCGGGCAGGACGATCCGCAGTTCGGTACGGGGCGGGCACTGGAAGGGCCGGGGATGACTCCGTTGCGCGAAGGGGACTTGGGAAGGTCACCTCCGCAACGGAGAAGCTTCGTTGCGTGTGGTTGCGCATCCATCCATCGTCGTCTCGCTACTGTGACCTGCGCACTCACAAGATCCCCGGGGCTTTGCAATCGCCCTGCCTGGCTACCGGCGACTGCGATATTCGCGTTACGCCGACGACACCATGCTCGGTGTCGTTTCGTGGGGTGTAGTTGAGGTACGGGGAGGGGTGTGTGCTGGGGATATCCGGGATTGGTTGAGACCGTGTGAGCGCGGGTTCGCGGGGGCGTAGGCCTGCTGGTCTGGGGATGTCTCTTCTTCGTTGAGATCACCTTGGCGTTCCTCAGATAGCGTCAACTCCTAAAGGACCAAGTGTGTTTTCCCTGGTCACAGCCTTCTGCGTCGACCGCTGGGCAGAAAATGAGAGGGGCTACCGGCGGGGTGCGCGGGACCCGTTCGGGGCGGGGCGGCGGTGGGTTTCGGCGAGGTGGTCCAGGCGGACCTGGTCCAGGGACGCCTTGGTGATGCGTTCGGTGCCGTCGAGGATGCTCGTGATCGCGGCTTGGCGGATCAGCCGGGTCAGGCTCCCGATCCTGCCTGCGGTCCTTTGGTGGAGGTAGGCGGTGTGGCGGGGGAGTGTCCCGGCCCGGTGCGCGCGGAGATCGAGTGCGGCTTCTACGCCCGCGATCAGTTCTCTGAAGGGTTCGCGTGTGCCGAGCCGTGCCGGGAACGCCCCGCATTCCACGAGGGAAGCCCGCCCGGCAAGCTGGGCCCCGCGCACACCGCTGAACAACGCGGTGGTGGTGACGTCGATGCCCGCGTACACGAACGTCGCCCCGATGCGTTCGGTGAGGTCTTTGAGCAGGTCGGTGGTTTCCGCGCCGGTGGTGGTGCGGGGGTTGAGCCGGTGGATCTCGTCGATGAGTACCAGACGCACGCCCGCATGGTTGTAGGTGTGGCAGACGGCGTCGGTGATCTGGGCCTGGGTCATGCGGGCGGTGACGGGGATGCCGAGGTAGCGGGCGAACTCCGTGGCCAGGGCTTTTGCTGTCGCCGCGGGCGGTACCAGGACGTAGGCGACCGGCACCGGCGCAGGAGGCGGCGGCCTGGCTGCGCGAGCTGGTGGCCGGCGGCGAACTCACCGCCGGCGAGGTCCTCGACGAGGCGGCCGACTCCGCGGTGCTGACCGGTCTGCTGGCGCTGCAGGAGGCGCGCATCGCGTCCAATCCGTGCACGGCGGCGGAGCTGTGCCTGAGCGCTGTGCCCCACATCGCGCTCGCGGTCACCCTGGCCAGCGCCGACCTGGACTGAGCGAGACCAGGAAAGAGACCCCCTATGTCAATCATCGGACCCGGCTACGACGACCCCGAGTACGACAACTACGACGGCAGCGCCGGTCCGGGTGCGCGGGTCAGGATTCGGGTCAGACGCACAGCGTTGAGCACCAGGAGGACGACATCGGTCCGCGGCTGCTCCGGCCGCGGCGGCCGTGAGGACCGGTTCTCGTCCAGGGCTGTTCGGTTGGCTGACCAGTGTGGATTCCTGAAGGTGGACGACCGGCTTCAGCGGACCAGGTCGTCCACCCCCGCCCAGCAGACCTCGGGGCAGGGCCGATTCTTGAAACCAGCTCGCCGACGCCCGCTGCCATGGGGTGGCCAGTTGCGGCTCCTCCAGGATCTCGGCGACCTTCCGCGCCAGCCCCGCGACCTGCGGCGGCAGGTAGCCGTCCAGCGAGTCGACGTCGTCACACAGCCTGGCCCTCAGCCCGTGCAGGCACGCCTCGGTGAACAGCTGCTGCTCATCGACCTCGGCCATCAACCCACCCTCGGCATAGCCCTGACCACAGCAATCGTCAAAACCTGTGGGTCGAGGCGTTAGCGTCGCCGAGCGGGGCGTTTGCAGCGGCGCCGGATGTGTTGCCTGAATCCTTCAGAGTCGCGCACTATCCGCGTGCCACAACTGCCGCAACGGCACGTCAGATTGGATTCTCCCCAGCCACCGACGTCTCGACGGTCACGAAGATCCGGTCCAGGTGATGATGGAGTACCTCGATGGCCGACTCCGGACTCCGCTGGCCCACGAGGATGCTGGTGCCCATGGTCGCCGCCATCGCAAGCAGACTGATCGCCTCCGTGCGTGCGTCGATGTCGGGACCGGCCAGGCCTGATGCCTGGGTCTGTTCGAGCAAGCCTGTCAGGGCGTTTTCCGCGGCGTCGGGGTTGTCGAGGAAGGGCTGAGCAGCCAGCGCCTCATTGGTCACGGACAGGATCGAGTAGGAGCTGTAGAGGAGGTGGAAGGTGCGGCTCTCCTCGTCGGTGGGGAGGGACGCCACGAGGATCGCCTCGATAGTCGCGCGGGGGCCCGGGTCCGGGCCGGCGGCAGCCAGGCGGGTGCCCACCCGTGCGGTGAAGCGATCGGTCAGGTGCTGGACCCCGTAGAAAAGCAGCTTCTCCTTGGTCTCGAAGTAGTACTGCACGAGCCGGAGTGACACTCCGGCCTCCGCGGCCACGTCGCGCATGCCGACGGCGTGCAGTCCTCGCCGCCCCGCGACCCGGATGAACGCATCGGCGATCTGGGTGCGCCGCTCCTCGTGATCCACACGCTTTGGCATGTGCCGGTGTCTCCGCCCGTCGGTGGTGGGGTTCGCCGTCCGCTCTCTCCGGACCCCTTCATGGTACCGCCGTACCACCATCATGGTACGGTCGTATTACGAAGAACGGATCTTCCCGGAGGTGCCCCGTGCCCGAGAACACGACCCGTGTGCGCCGCGACGTCGGCCGCTACGTCAACGACACCCTGCGCGACCGCTACTTCGCCGCCAGCGACGTCCTCTACGCGATGGGCGCACCCGTTCGTTCCGAGACGGACGTCGAGACGAGCTTCGGCACCACGCACGTCTACCGGTACGGCCCCTCGGACCCCGCCGCCGAATCCCGCACGCCGGTCGTCCTGATCCACGGCGCGGGCTACTGCTCGGCGATGTGGTACCCCAACACCCCCGCGCTCAGCGGCGAACGGCCCGTCTACGCGCTCGACACCCCAGGTGACGCCGGGCGCAGCGTGCACCGGGAGCCCATGTGGCAGCCCGAGCGTGCCGCCCAGTGGATGGACGAGGCCCTCGACGCGCTCGGCCTGGACCGGGTCCACCTCGTCGGCTCCTCATATGGCGGCTGGCTGGTGCTCAACCAGGCGCACCGCCGACCCGGACGGCTCGCCTCGGTCACCGCCCTCGACCCCGGCGGCCTGGAGAAGGTAGGCCTGCGCTTCTTCGCCTGGGTCTTCGTGAGCCTCTTCGCCAGCTTCGCCCCCAAGGCGCTGCGCCCCCGCCTCGCCTCCTGGCTGGAGCAGCCGGTCATCGCCGTTCCCGAGTTGCGAAAGTGGGTCCAGGTGGGCGCCCGGGCCTTCAGGATCCGCCGCCCCGCACCGCTGCCGCTGGCCGAGGATGCACTGCGCTCCATCCGGACCCCGCTCTACGTCATCATGGGCAAGCGCAGCCTTCTGGTACACCCGCAACGGCAGTTGGAGCGGGTGCCGCGCCTGATCCCCGGGGCCCGTGCCGAGATCATCGCCGCGACGGGCCACGGACCGCAGATCGACCATCCCGACGTGGTCAACGCCCGGATGCTGAGCTTCATGGAGGATGTCGACTCCCTCGACCCGGCCGCAGTCGACGCGTAGGACCTGCGGCTGGGGAACACTGGCGCAGGTGTGGCGGCTGCAGTCAGTGCAGGTGCAGCGGTGGTACGACCAGGACCACGGCGAGGAGACGTGGCCTTGGTGACGGATATCGCCTGCCCCGAATAGGCGAGAGTCGACACCGTTGGCCCGAGAGGCTGGACCCTCCCCGAAGCGGACCGACCTCGAGGCCGCCCGGTACGGTATCCACCGGCTGGGCCTGCTTCACCACCGGTGATCAGCTTTTCACCCCAGTCCCCTGTACCCCGGATCAGCGCTCTGGCCCGGGGTACAGCCGTGTCTCCACCAGCAACGCCGCCTGGTTCGGCACTCTGTGCGCATGACCGACGTCTTTGACCACGCGCCGCAGGTATGGAACGCCGCGCAGCTCCGCGCAGCACTCAAGGACCTGCCCGACGACACCCCCATTCACATTGGTGTCGCTGAAGACCCCGGCGACTTCGGCGGGTACCGCGAATCCGTCCTCGTCGACGCCGACCACGTGGAGAACTGGTGGCCGGCCACTGGCACCACGCCCGAACGGGCAGAGAAGGAGAAGGCGCTCACTCTCTTTGCCGACTGGACGCCCGGAGAGTACGACCTGCTCGACTGAACCTGTGAACCTGAATCCGGCTCTGACCGGAATTGCGTGAAAGCTCAGCCCGGTGACCAACTCCGTTGGTCGCCCAGGGACAGCGGCTCTAATCTGACGAGGTGATGAAACCGGAGGGGAGCCTGGTGCCGCGCCCGAGCGCGCGCGTGGTGTTGCTGGACGACGTCAGTCGGCTACTGCTGTTCTCCGCCCTGAACAAGGGGGACGGTTCCGTCCGGTGGTTCACCCCTGGAGGCGGGCTCAAGCCAGGCGAAAGCCACGAGCAGGCAGCCCTGCGGGAGTTGCAGGAGGAAACCGGGCTGACGAACCTCTCGCTGGGTCCGGAGATTTGGCGAGGGCGTCCGTGGACAGCGGTCCGGGGCAGCGTCGCTTATGAGGTTCGCCAGCGCTACTACATGGCCCGGGTGCCTGCGTTCCAGGTCGATACCTCGGCTTTCGAGGAGATCGAGAAGGCCGCGATCACTGGGCACCGCTGGTGGACCGTAGCGGAACTGGCCGCGACCTCGGATGTATTGCGGCCGGCTGGGCTGCCGAAACTGTTGGCGTCCTTGCTGACCGACGGCCCACCGGACCGACCGATCCCCGTAGACGGCTGAGCGCACGTCCTTACTGATCGTTTCAGAATGAGATCGGTGTGTTGGCTTGGCACTTAGGTGTTGCGTCGGCAGGATCTGCCGGGTGTCTGCTGATCTTGTGCCTGATGACTTGTGGGAGCGCATAGCCCCGCTGCTGCCGGTTCGTCCGCCTCGTCGGCAGCGGTATCCCGGGCGGTTGCCCGCCGATGACCGTGCTGCCCTGCGGGGCATCGTTTACGTGCTGCGCAAGAGTGTGAGCTGGCGGGATGTACCTGCAGAGCTGGTCGGCTGCAGTGGGGTGACGGCCTGGCGGCGCCTGCGGGACTGGACCGAGGCTGGCGTATGGCCCCGCCTGCATGAGGTCCTGCTTGCAGAACTACGCAGAGAAGGTCTGCTGGAGATGGATGACGCTGCGATCGACGGTTCGCACGTCAGAAGCTGTTGTCTTTCCGGACGTGATGGACGTGTTTCCGCTGGTCGGGGATAGGAGTGGTGGGTTCGTGGGAGTGGTGGCCTGTCGGGTCGTCGTTCCCCGGGAGGTCGCGGATGCCGTCGGTTGTTGGACTGCTGGAACAACACGAACTCGCTGCTCGGCGTCGAGTCGACGGGCTGCGGGCGGAGGCCGACCGCATCCAGGCCGAGCTGGCTGCGGCCGAGCTGGAATGGCAGGAGTGGGCGATCGCTCGCAGGCGGGTCGATGCGGTGCTGGCTCCGGTCGGCGGCACCGCCGAAACGGAGGTCCCCGAGGATCCGCGGGACGCGGAGGCGCGGTCAGTGTCTGGGGAGGCGGCGAAGCCGAAGTCGCAGGTGCCGGTGTGGCGTGACGGTCTTTCCTCGGCGGCGCTGTCGGTGGACTACCAGCGCATTCTGCAGGCTCTCGCGGACCGGGCCCGGCTCGGTCAAGGGCCGCTGACCTGCCAGGAGATGGCCGCGGTGTTCGGCGTGGACCCGGTGCCGGCCAAGGTGGAGGCGCTGCGGTCGAAGGCGAAACGTCTGGTCGCGCGCGGCTGACTGGCCGAGCGGCAGCCGGGCCGGTTCACGCTCGCTGCGGGTGTGGCCGGGCCAGGCGGCGGGTCATGAGCAGGGTCATCGACCAGTAGATCATCGCCTCGGCGCTGGTGGTGCGGCGCTCGAAGTCGCGGGCCAGGCGGCGGGTGCGCATCAGATGCGCGAAGAACCGTTCGACGATCCACCGCTTGGGCAGCACCACGAAGCCGCGCATGTCGTCGCTGCGTTTGACGATCGCCAGGACCAGGGCGAGCGTGGCCAGGCAGTGCTCGACGAGGCTGCCGGTGTAGCCGCCGTCGGCCCAGACGCGGGCGAGGCGGTGGTGCGAGTCGGCCACTTGCCTCAGCAGGACGTGGGCGGCAGCGCGGTCGCCGGTGTCCGCGGCGGTGACCATCACGCCCAGCAGCAGGCCGAGGGTGTCGACCACGACGTGCCGCTTGCGCCCGTTGACCAGCTTGCCGCCGTCAAAGCCGCGGCTGTCCACGCCGACGACGGCGTCCGCCTTGACGGACTGCGAGTCGATCACACCCGCACTCGGCTCCGCATCGCGGCCCAGCCTCTCGCGGACCCTGGCACGCAGCCGGTCGTGGAACTCCTTGACCAGCACGTGGTCGCGCCAGCGGCGGAAGAAGGCATACACCCGGTCCCACGGCGGGAAGTCGGCGGGCATCGCCCGCCACTTGATCCCGTTGTCCACGAGATACCGGACCGCGTCCAGCAGCGCGCGGTGGCAGTACCCTTCCGGCCGGCCGCCCCGCCCGCGCATCCAGCCCGGCACCGGCAGCAGCGGCCGGACCTCAGCCCACTCCCCGTCCGTCATGTCCGTCGGGTACCGGCGCTGCCGCGCGGGCCGGTCGGCCGCGTTGCCGTACACGTGCGCGAGGCAATCACACGATGGAGCAGCCGAGTTGGACTGCCCGGCCGTCGGCACGGAAGACTGCGGCATCGGGGCCTCCTGTTGCTCTATGGATTCGACACCCACGAGCTGTTCAGGAGGTCCCGTCTTCATGCCCTGGCCACGGCAGGATCACCCAACCGGGAATCCACGTTCGACCGCCACCGCTCAAGATCGAAAAGACAACAGCTTCTGAGCGGCGGGATCACCATGTGGCGCCCATGAGATCAGGTACCCGATGCGTTCGGCTCTTGGCGGGCCTCGCGCCTGGCCTTCTGGGCGGCGGGCTGGGCGGGCTGGGCGGGGGCAATGAACAAGCCGTCGAGCACCCTGTTCATGAAGTTCATCACGACCAAGAGCTTCATGCCGTTCGTCATCTACCGGATCATTCTGGGCATTTTGCTTTTTGTCCTGGTCGGCGCGGGAGTCCTGAGCCCGCACGCAGGCGAGTCTGCCGGGTGATCCACTCTCCATCCCCTGCCTCCCCCCGTTATGTTTTTCGCGGTCCTGCAAGAGGGCCGCTGGCCTCCGGGCCCGGCATGACTGTGTCCCCCTGTCGAACGGATGACCTGGGGGGGGTGGTGTCACCGGGCCCGGGAGGTGCCGTCGGAGACGCTGATGAGAGGTCCGGCCACCGCCCGGTCCGGCGCAATGCCGGACAGCTCGCGGGCGGCAGGTCTGCATAACGTGGATGCGCGCGTACGACACCGACGCCGAGGCCGGCACGTTCAACTCCCCTGGAAGGGAACAATGTTCGAAACCGAAGACGTGGGCGTGTTCCTCGGCCTGGACGTCGGCAAGACGGCCCATCACGGCCACGGGCTCACCCCGGCAGGCAAGAAGGTCTTCGACAAGCCCCTGCCCAACAGCGAGCCGAAACTGCGGGCCGTCTTCGACAAACTGGCCGCCAAGTTCGGCACCGTCCTGGTGATCGTGGACCAGCCCGCCTCCATCGGAGCCCTGCCCCTGGCCGTCGCCCGGGACACGGGCTGCAAGGTCGCCTACCTGCCCGGCCTGGCCATGCGCCGGATCGCCGACCTCTACCCCGGCGAGGCCAAAACGGACGCCCGCGACGCCGCCGTCATCGCGGACGCGGCCCGCACCATGCCGCACACCCTGCGAACCCTGGAACTCACCGACGAGATCACCGCCGAGCTGACCGTCCTCGCCGGCTTCGACCAGGACCTCGCGGCCGAGGCCACCCGCACCAGCAACCGGATACGCGGCCTGCTCACCCAGTTCCACCCCTCGCTGGAACGTGTCCTCGGCCCCCGTCTCGACCACCAGGCCGTCACCTGGCTGCTGGAACGCCACGGCTCGCCGGCCGCCCTACGCAAAGCCGGACGCCGCCGCCTCGTCGAGCTCGTCCGCCCCAAGGCCCCGCGCATGGCAGGACGGCTGATCGACGACGTCTTCGACGCCCTGGACGAGCAGACCGTCGTGGTCCCGGGGACCGGCACCCTCGACATCGTCCTGCCCTCCCTGGCCCGCTCGCTCGCCGCCGTCCACGAACAACGCCGGGCCCTGGAAGCCCAGATCAACACCCTGCTGGAGGCCCACCCTAATGGGCAGTGATGCGGGGCACCGCCAGGCCCACCCCGGCCCGTCGACGCCTTGAAAGAGACTGCGGGCCCCGCATCACCCTCGTGACGGTGGTCGGTGCCGGAGAAGCCGCGCACACCCCCAGGGACTTGGATCCCTTGGTCAAGAGTCGGCCTCCGGTGCCGTCCAGCGTCACGAGTCCGTACCCCACCGCATCCAGTCCGATGATCGGATCGTTGAAGTTTGTGGTCCGAGCCGCCCACAGGGGTCACCTCTCACCACGCCTGGAGCCGCCGAGCTCTGGAGCAGACCGAGGGCCCTGTGAGTCGCTGGGGTCACGAACGGCTAATCGGATGCAGGGCCATCGAGCCCTTCCATTAGGGAGACGCGTGCCCCCGCACGGCTGCGACCAGCAGGACACCCCAGACCGAGAGGACGAACACGCCACGATGACCGTCACCTGCGGAATCGACTGGGCCAGCGACCACCACGATGTCGCTCTGATCGACCACGAGGGCACCTTGTTATCCAGGGCCCGAATCAACGACGACCTCGAGGGCCTGCACCAGCTCCTCAGTCTCCTCACCGCTCACGGCGACAGCGCGAACACCCTGATTCCTGTCGCGATCGAGACCTCCCGCGGCCTCCTTGTGGCCTGCCTGCGAGCCACCGGCCGGCCCGTCTACGCGATCAACCCGATGGCCGCCGCACGCTACCGCGACCGGCATACGGTCACCCGCAAGAAGTCCGACCACCTCGACGCCATGGTGCTCGCGAACATCTTGCGCACGGACAAGGCCGCCCACCGGCCGCTGCCCGACGACAGCGAACTCGCCCGCGCTATAGCCGTCCTGGCCCGCGCTCAGCAGGACGCGGTCTGGGACCGCACCCAAGCGGGCAACAAACTCCGCTCCCACCTGCGCGAATGCTTCCCCGGCTTCCTCGCGACCTTCCAGCACAACCGCGAAGGAATCAGCAGCAACGTCGCCCGCGTCCTCCTGGCCGCGGCCCCCACACCCGAACAGGCGGCCAGGCTCACCCGCGTCCAGCTGCGCTCGCTCCTGAAAAGGGCCGGCCGCCAACGCGGCATCGAGGCGGAAGCCGAACGGCTCCGAGACGCACTGCGCATCCCGCAGATGCGCCAGCCTCCGCAGGTCGAGCAGGCCATGGGCCGCCAGGCCATCGCCCTGCTCAGACAACTTGATGCCGCCTGCACCAGTGTCGACGACCTCGCCGAAGCGACGGTGGAGTCTTTTGACACGCACCCGGACGCCGAGGTCATCACCAGCTTTCCAGGGCTCGGGGCTCTCACCGGCGCCCGGGTGCTCGCCGAGATCGGTGACGACCGATCCCGCTTCACCGACGCTAGAGGGCTCAAGGCCTTCGCCGGAGCCGCACCGGTCACCCGGGCGTCCGGCAGGAGCCTCGCGGTCATGGCCCGACGGGTCAAGAACCAGCGTCTGGCCTCGGTCGGCTATGTCTGGGCCTTCGCCAGCCTGACCGCTTCACCCGGAGCCCGGGCCCACTACGACCGGCGGCGAGCCGATGGAGACCGTCACACCGCCGCTCAGCGCAACCTCTTCAACCGCATGCTCGGCTGCCTCCACCACTGCCTTACCAAGCGAACCCGCTATGACGAGCTCGCCGCGTTCCCCGCACCGTCAACCCCACAACTCACCATCGCCGCTTGACAGATCAACTGCATCGGATGTCTCTTTCCCCGGTCCTGACCTCGATGCCCGGAGTCGGCGTCAGGACCGCCGCAGTCCTGCTGACCACCGTCGGCGACGGCACCGGCTTCCCCACCGCCGCCCACCTCGCCTCCTACGCCGGCCTCGCCCCCACCACCAAGCAGTCAGGCATATCGATCCACGGCGAACACGCACCCCGAGGAGGAAACCGGCAGCTCAAACGCGCCATGTTCCTCTCCGCCTTCGCCTGCATGAACGCCGATCCCGTCTCCCGCACCTACTACGACAAACAACGCGCCCGCGGCAAGACCCACACACAGGCCCTCCTCCGCCTCGCACGCCAACGCATCAGCGTCCTGTTCGCCATGCTCCGAGACGGCACCTTCTACGAGCCCCGCGAACCCCGAACCAACACCCCAGCAACCGCATGAACCCCACCCCGGCAAACCACCCCAGAACCGGCACCTTGGGGTTGACGAAGAACATAGAGGCACCCCCCGCCAGAAAGCGAGATTGCTCCGCGTCGTCAGGGCGTGGGGGGCACCGCGTTCGCCGTCGCCGCCGCGCTCCTGGTCCCGGCTGTTCAGGCCGAGGCGACGGCCGCGTGCGCGCCCCGCGCCACCGGCGTGTGCAAGGCCGGCAGCGCGCACCCCGGCGGGTGTCACCGCCCAATGCAAGGACGGGGCCTACAGCTCCTCGAAGACGTTCCGCGGTACTTGCAGCCGCCACGGCGGTGTTCGGTACAGGTACAAGTACAGCTGCTTGGAGACTACTTGGTGCGCGATCGACCTGCTCGGCCACCACGGAGCCGTCCACGTGTGGTGGTGGCACATCACGACACGCGCCTCAGGTTCGCCGAGCGAAGGAGACCGCCCCACTCGCCCTCACCGGCTGCTGTTTCGGGCGAGGGAAACGGGATCGGCCACGAGTCGAGCCAGGCGCCGATGTCCTTGGGTGTCTTGGGATTCGGGCCCGGTTTTCAGTGACCGCCTGCCCCAGGTGCAGCGGACGGTTTCCTGCGCGACGGTGGATGGGGGCCATCTGACTCTCGGGAGAGCCATGATCATCAAAGTGCTGCACGAGAAGGGCCTGAAGTCCGAGCACGCGTACTGCGCCGGCTTCCTTTCCGTCGGTCTGGCCGTTGCCTCGTGGGCCGGGTCGTTGAAAGCGGAGTGCCGGACGGGGCGTGCAGATCACTGGGGCATCTTCGTCGGCGAGTGGGCGCCGACCTTCTTCGCTATCGGTCTGGCCCTCGCCAACTACGAGCACGACGACCAGGAGACCGCATCTGAGGCGTTGCACACCGTGGCCGACTGACAACCGAGCGCGCTGTCGTCGTGATCACCCACCGTGAAGCCCTCGCCCGGGCACTGTCACGTTGACTGACCGGCCTGGGATGATCTTCTGGTTGGTCGTGCTGGGAGGGGGCGTCCGTGGACAGCGCGCCGCCGTCGTACAAGGGGCACCGGTAACCGGTGGAGATCATTGCGCACTGCGTGTGGCTGTACTTCCGTTTCCCGCTGTCGTTCCGCGAGGTCGAGGAGCTGATGCTCGAGCGCGGCGTGATCGTCTCCCACGAGACGGTCCGCCGCTGGTGTACGAAGTTCGGGCAGGCCTACGCCAACGGCCTGGGCCGCCGGCGTGTGCAGCCGGGTGACAAGTGGCACCTGGACGAGGTCTTCCTCAGGATCAACGGTGAGCTGAAGTACCTGTGGCGGGCCGTCGACGCCGATGGCAACGTGCTCGACATTTTGGTCCAGGGCCGAAGGGACAAGGCTGCGGCCAGGCGGTTCTTCCACAAACTGCTCAAGAAGACCTGCTCGGTGCCGAGGGTGATCGTCACCGACAAGCTCCGCTCCTACGGCGCGGCCCACCGCGAGGTCATGCCCTCCGTAGAACACCGCGCCCACAAGGGTCTGAACAACCGGGCCGAGAACAGCCATCAGCCGACGAGGCAGCACGAACGCGCGATGAAGGGCTTCCGCAGTACCGGCGGGGCCCAGCGGTTCCTGTCCGCGTTCAGCGGCATCTCACCGCACTTCCGACCACGCCGCCACCTGATGACCGCCACCCAATACCGCACCGAGATGACCACCCGCTTCACCATCTGGGACGAGATCACCGGCGCCACCGACCAGCCCATCGCAGCGTAAGCCAGGCCCCCACCCGACCCCTACACACCCTGACGCGCCCTCAATCGATCAACACCGCACCAACGTGACAACGCCCCGCTGCGCACTCACCCACCGTCCGAGGTCTTCGCCCTGGACGACGACGTTGCGTTCACGGTTCGCCAGCGGGCCTTTCACGCGCTGGGGCGTACGCTGCGTTCGGCGATGCGGATCAGGGGGCGCTCGGGTACCAGGCGGCTGACGACGCGTGACACCAGGGCATTGCCGGCGCCGTCGACGACGGTCGCCTTGCGTCCGCCGAGCGCCGCGAGTGCTGTGGCGACGACCTGCTGCGGTGTGCGCCGGCTGCCGACCGACGCGTTGTCACCGGCCACGTCGAAGAACGGGGTGTCGGTGGCGCCCGGGCAGATCCCGAGGACGGTCACACCGGTGCCGCGGGTCTCGCCCCAGAGGGAACGCGTGAAGGACAGGACGAATGCCTTCGTCGCGGAGTACACCGCCATGTGCGGCACCGCCTGGAATCCGGCCGTGCTGGCGACGTTGATGACGGTGCCGCGCCCGCGCTCGACCATGCCGGGCAGGAGCCGGGTGGTGTTGCCGACGAGCGTGCCGACGTTGAGCTGCACCTGGGACGCCATGTGGCCGGGGTCGGCCTCGGCGAGGTCGCCGTGGGAAGCGAAGCCGGCGTTGTTGATGAGGATGTCCACCACGACGCCCTGCTTGTCGAGCGTGCGCGCGAGGGTCTCGGAGGAGTCGGGCAGGGAGAGGTCGAGGGCGATGGGTCTGACGGTCACGCCGTGCTTGGTCCGCAGGGTCGAGGCGAGCTCCTCCAGCTTGTCTTTCGAACGGGCGACGAGGACCAGGTCCACACCGCGGGCGGCCAGCTGTCGGGCGAACTCGGCGCCGATCCCTGACGAAGCGCCGGTGACGACGGCCAGCTGGGAGGTGAGAGTGTCCGAGTAGTTCATGTCTGTCTCCATACCGACTTGAAGGTTTTTTTCTTGGCGATGAAAAGGCCGACGTGGCCGACGTGCGTGATGTCCGGCCTGCCCGCGTTCAGTGAGCTTCGATGGTCGCCTCAATGACTTCGGCGAGAGCGCCTGCTGCACGGCGCAGCTCTTCGGGAGTGGCGCGCCCCGTGGCCTCGAGGACGCCCTTCAGCCCGTCGAACGCGCCCACGAATACGGTCGCCAGCACGTGGGCGTCGGCCGGAAGGTGCAGGTCGCCCGCGCGGGCGCCGGCCAGAAGGAGTTCTTCGACCAGGCCGACCCACTCCGCGAGAACGGACACCTGAGCGCGTTCCTGCGGTGACTCGGTGGTGAGCTCGCGGTCGAGCCGCACGACGGACCATCCCGCGGGTTCGGCGATGACGAGGTCCACGAGGACGGGGACGAGTCCGCGTACCTGCGCAGCCGGCCCTCCGAGCCCCTCGAGCTGCCTGCGCACATGCGCAAGCATCCCCTGCTTCTGATCGTCGACGACCGCATGGGCCAGGGCGGCCTTGCTCTTGAAGTGGAAGTACACGGCACCCTTGGTGAGGCCGGTCTCGCTCACCACGTCGTCCATCCGGGCCAGGGCGTACCCCTTGGCATCGAAGACACGGGCGGCGGCGCGCAGAATCTCCCGGCGCGTCGCCGCGCCCTTCGGTGTCAGTTGATCCACTGGCCTTCCCATGCCCCCAATACTAAATACCTTCGAGTCGGTTTTTCAAGTTGATCAAGAGCCGCGTCACCCGGAGGGCCCCGGCCGCGGCGAGCGGCGAACTGGTGTGTTCGGCATGACCGGCCGGATGCAGGTGCCCGATCCGGGAATCGTGGAGGCGGCCCAGACCGCCCTCGACGAGGCCCTGGCGCCGCCCGCTGGTCTCAGCCAAGCGGTTCTGCCCGTCCATGCGCTCCCTGTACGCCGGGCCCAGGCCGCGCACCCTGACGCGGCCGGCGCTAGCGATCGGCTGCTGTCCCGGCTGGGAACAGGCCGGTTTCCCCCACGCGGTCCTGGCCGCCCAGGACCGTGTCCGAGGGGCCGAAAAGCGGCACGGCTGGACCAGTGTCGTGGACAGCGAGGCTGCCGAACTGCTTCCACTACGCCCGCCGGTCATCATGGTCAACCCCGAAGACCTGGCCGAACTGGGCATCGCCGACGGCGATCCGGTGGACCTGGCCAGCGGGCGGCGCAATGGCTGGGAGCGCTGCGCAGAAGGCTATTGCATGGTCGTCTACCCGGCGAGCGGGGCCACGGTCTGGCGCTCTGGGGCCCTGCACAATGAAAAGGGGCTGAAGGGCGAACCAGGCCCGCGTGGGCGGCATAGTGTCGGGGACTTTCGCAGTCATCGGTGTCACGGATCTGGCGGGCGTTCGACCCACAGCCGCACCGCTCGGAGAAGACCTTCAAGCTGTCGACCGATCCGTACGTCGTCGACAAGGTCCACGATGTCGTCGGCCTCTACCTGGACCCGCCGAACGGGCATTGGTGTTCTGTGTGGATGAGTCGGGTCGGACTGGGGCGCGGTGACACCATTTCTGGTGTTCCGTTTCCCCGGCCCGCCCGCCCGCCGAACCGGACGTGCCCGTCTCCGAGCATCCGGCTCTCCACGTGCTCTTGCCGCCGGTTGGCCGACGGCTGCCGGTATTGGCGTCCATGGTGTCGGTATGTTCCGCCTCCGATATCGGTAGCGGACCACCGGAACCTTTTGGGGTTGGATCAGCGAGATCCCGTCTTCGGCCGGCGTTTCCCCGGGAGGAAACGCCGGAACAAGGATGCCCACGGGACACGAGGATGTCGTTTACGCAGCCAGCGGGTCACCCGATGCCAGGAATACTCATCGAGATAGCAGCCACGCAACCGTCGACTTTCGTTGAGACGGTCGAATCGTCATGCCTGTCCGATTCTTTCGGGGACGCCGGTGACGTCCCGTTGGTGTGGTTCAGCTGAACGTGATCGTCAGGTGGAGAGCGCCAGGGTGCGGGATGCGGAGTAGGTGGGCGCGGCGGGTGGCGTCGCGCAGGAACGTGGTGGGGCCGCTGGTGAGGCTGGCGGCGCGTGGGGCATCCCACCGGATCAAGATCGTGGTGTCGCCACGGCGCACGGTAAGGCCGTCCGCGGCAGCCGAAGTCGCGCTGCCGTAGGCCGCCTCCGTGCCGTCGGTGAAGGTCACCTGGTCGGTCGGGTGCAGCACGAGCGGGATCAGTTCGCTCGCCGCCGAGCCGGCGGTCACGACGCGACGCACGGACTGCTGGGCGACAGTGACGTCGGTGGTGACCGCGGAGTCGGGGGTGCGATACTGGATGCAGAAGGGTTCGCCGGGGGAGAGGTCGCCGCCGGTCCAGGGCCGTGCGGTGGGCGCACCGGTGAAGTACTCGGCCGTCAGGTCGCTGTTGGCGTCGAGCCGGCCGCCGTCGAGCTCGGTGGCCCAGGAGTCGCCGTTGTTGAGTGAGTACACGACCATGCCTGCGTCGGGGTGCCACAGGAAGGTGAGGCCGGAGCGGACGAGGCTGGTGGCTCGGGTGCCGAAGAAGGTTCCCAGGTAGAGGCTGGGGCGCCGGATGAAGAGGAAGTCCTGTTTGGCGTCACGGCGGAGTTCGACGAAGTTGTCCTGCCTCAGGTACGGCAGATCGGAGATCGCGTCGTTCTTCTCTGCACGGGTCGGGGACCCATCGCCGTAAGGGACGTGCGCGATGACGCGCGGGGAGGTCTTGCCGCGCTCCAGCACCGGCACGGGATTCGGATCCGCCGCCCAGGCGGCGCGTGCGTCCGCCCGGTCCTCACGGGCGGTGAAGAACGCCGCGAGCTCGGGTGTTTCAGGCACGAAGAGCGAGCCGAGGTGCGTGCGGTCGGGCTCCAGCATGACCCCGTCGTACGAGAGGGAGCTGGTGCGGGCGGAGGCGGCGACGTTGGTGAAGTAGCCCGATCCATCGGGCTCCCACACCAGGTTGTAGCCGAGCCAGGGGGCGAATTTGCGGGCCATGGAGAGCATGGCCGGATCGCCGGTGAGGTGATAGAGCTCGGCCATGTCCGGCAGCATGACATCGAAGTTGTAGCCGACATCCATGCCGCGTGGTTCGTAGAAGAAACCTTGTGGGCTCTGACCGCGGTCTGCGATGAAGGTGATGCGTTCTGCCAGCCGTGTCTGCAAAGCGGCATCGGGGTCCAGTTGCAGACTCAGAGTCGCGCCTGCGAGGCCGGCGATGTAGTGGTTGGTGTATCTCAGGGGGTTCTGCCAGACGGTGGTGTTGCCGGGGTCGAGGAACCACACCATCGCTCTGTGCACGGCGGTCCGGATCTCGGTCTGCCGCTCGGGCAGGGCCCCGGCCGTGCGCAGAACCTGCAGCGTCTTGCTCAGATACCCGAGTCCGAAACCGGTGGCCGCTCTGGAATATTCGGTGGGGCGGTACTCCGGCCATGAGCCGTTGTCGTGCTGCAGGCGCAGATAGTGCTGGAGCGCTGCGTCGAGGCGGGCCAGCAGTGCCGGGTCACCGGCGTACGGGTTCCAGGGCCGGGAGTTGGCGTAGAACCAGCTCAGCGTGTACACGTGCTCCTGGATCCGGGCGTTGTACGGCTCGTCCGGCGTGCGCCACCAGCCGCCCTTGAACCAGCCGTATGTGGCCGGGTCGGCATCCTCGATGTCGTTTGCCATCGGCGCGAGGGTCACCAGGTACGGCGCGTACCGCTGCTCCTCGGGGGCGAACAGCGTGCGGTCGGGGAGTCCCGGGGGCAGCGGGTCGAGGAGCCGCAGGGCGGTCGTCCCCTCGGTGGCGCCGGCGGGGCGGGCGGGCAGCGCGGTCAGCAGCGCTGCGGCGCCGGCAGCTCCGAGCAGCGCGCGGCGGCTGAGGCCGGGGAGTCCGGGCGCGGTGTGGATAGGTCTGTCGGTCGGGTGTCGCACTGGTGTCTCCTTCTGAAGAGGTGGTTTCAGCTGCGGGTGAATTCAGTGAGGAGTTCCGCCAGCGGCGTGCGAGGTATACAGGCGTCGACGCGGAATGAGCCGGCCAGAGCTGCGATGCCGGCGTCGTCGACAGTGGCGAAGAGGGCGGCGAAGTCGGCGAGCATGGGCTCCCCGAGCAGAAGTTCACGGACGAGCCTGCGCACGTACCAGCGCTGGCCGAAGGGCTGGGGGTCGAAGTCGGGGTACTCGGTGGCCATCAGCTCATCGAGCGGGGCGAGGGCGTGGCCGATGCCCTCCTCGCCGGTGGACCAAGGCTCGGTGCCCAGCCGCTCCTTCTTCTCCCTGATCGGCTGCAGCAGCCGGGACCAGGGTGAGTCGGGGTCGAGGGACACCAGCCCGGACAGATGGGTGTCCTTGTAGGTCCAGATGGACCAGTTCGCCCCGTGCTCACGGTAGATCTCCAGCTGATCGCGCAGTACGGCGTAGCGGTGCTTGTCGACTGCGGGGTCGCCGGAATAGACCGGCCCGAACTCGCCCACCCAGACTGGTGTGCCCGTTCTGCGGGAGTGCTCGGTTCGCTCCAGGAAGCGCTCCTCCAGCCAGCTGCGGTCGACATACTGTCCGCGTACTACGCCCGGGTACTCGGTCGCGTCACGGATTCCGGCGAGGGCGTAGTCGTGGGCGGAGTACACGGTGTTGTCGAATCCACTGCCGATGGCATCGAAGTCGTTGGCGTAGCGGTTGCCGTCGAGGAAGATCACATGGTCCGGGTCTATGGCCCGTACGGCGTCGACGAGTCGGCGGTAGAACGGACCGATCACCTCGCCGGTGGGATCGCCGGGCTCGTTGAGCAGGTTGAACCCGGCTACCTCGGGCCGGCCCCGGAACCGGTCCGCAAGCGCCTCCCAGATGGCCACCACTCGGTCCTGGAAGTGGCGGTGGCGCCACAGCCAGGCATGGTGGCTCGGATTGTCGCTGTGCTCGGACTGGTTCTGAAAGCCTGGTGCGGCATGCAGGTCGATGATGGTGTAGATGCCGTGCCGGGCGCAGGCGTCGATGGCGGTAGTGAGCCGCCGTATTCCGTCCTCCTTGATGTCGAACGGGTTGGCATCGTCGGAGAGGTGCCGGTAATTGACCGCAATGCGAACGCAGTTGAGTCCGGTGCGGGCGATCAGCGCTGCATCGGCGTCGGTGAAGAACTCGTCCAGGATGAGGTCGAACAGCCGGTCGGCCTTTTCTGCGCCCATGGAATGCCGCAGCGCGTCCCTGGCCTGGTGCTCGGCGCCGGGGAAGCCGTTGAGGAAGTTCTCCATCATCATCCAGCCGCCGAGCCCGGTGCCGCGCAGAGTCACTGGATTTCCGGACGGGGTGACGAACCGGTCACCGGATACTGTGAGCATTTCCATGACTAACCCTTCAGACCACTGTTGACGATTGACTTGATGAACCAGCGCTGGGCCACCAGGAATACCGCGAGAACCGGAATGACCGTGAGCGTGCTGGCCGCGAGCTGCACATTCCAGACCGGGGCTCCAAAGTTGTCCACGATCTGGGTGAGCGCTACCGGCAGGGTGAACATCTCCGGGCTGCGCAGGAACACCAGCGGTTCCAGGAAGGAGTTCCAGCTGTGCAGGAAGGAGAGCAGTGCCACCGCTGAGAGCGAAGGTCCGGCCAGCGGGAGCGCGATCCGGAAGAACAGCCCGAAACGCCCCAGACCGTCGAGCCTTCCGCTCTCCTCCAGCTCGGCCGGCAGGCCAAGGAAGAACTGGCGCATGACGAAGGTGCCGAAGACCGAGTTGCTGCCGAACACGGCCGGAATGATCAGCGGCCAGTGCGTGTCGGTCCAGCCGATCTCGGAGAACAGCCGGAACAGCGGAACGATGATGACCTCGCTCGGCATCAGCAATGCGGTGAGCAGGAGGACGAACATGGTGCCGCCGCCGATGAGGCGGACCCGGGCGAAGGCGTAACCGGCCATGGCCGAGACCACGACGCTGCCGACACACACCAACGCCGCGATATAGAGACTGTTGAAGTACTGACGGCCGAAGGGCTGGTAATCGGTGATACGGGCGTAGTTGTCCCACCGCCAGTCGCTCGGGAGCAGCGAGGGCGGATAGGAAAAGATCTCCGAGATCGGTTTGAGGGAGCTGCTCACCATCCACAGCAGGGGCAGGAGGAACGGCACCGCGAGGGCCACCATCAGTACGTACAGCAGGATCCGCCCGAATGCGGGCTTCCGAGCCCTGCGTCGGAACAGGGCCAAGGGGTTACTGCTCATGGAACACCCACTTCTTGCGCAACCACCACTGCACGACGGTCAGGACCAGGACAGCGAGGAAGAGCAGTACCGCGAGGGCACTCGCGTAGCCGAGGTCGAAGAACTTGAATGCCTGCAGATAGACGTAGTAGGCGAGTACGGTCGTGGCGTTACCCGGACCGCCGCCGGTCAGCACCATGACCTGGCCGAAGACCTGAAGCGAGCCGATCACCGTGACGATCGCGGCCAGCAGCATGGTCGGGCTGATCATCGGCAGGGTGATCCGGCGGAATATGGTCCAGGGAGGGGCGCCGTCGACCCTTGCCGCCTCCCGCAGCTCCGTGGGGACGCTTTGCAGGGCGGCCAGAAAGAGCACCATGTTCACGCCCACACCTTTGAGGACCTGCACCAGGATCACCGAGAACATCGCGGTGTCCGGCTCGCGCAGCCAGTTGGGACCATCGGCGCCGACCATGCGTATGAGCAGGTTGAGGCCGCCGTCCTTGCTGAGCAGGAAGCTCCATACGATGGTCCACGCGATGACCGACACGACGGTCGGGGAGAAGAAGATCGCGCGGAACACTATGGTGCCGCGCAGCCCCTGGTCCAGCAGCACGGCGAGCAGCAGGGCGAGGCAGATGTTGAGCGGCACCAGACCCAGGGAGAACACGGCCGTGTTCTGAGCCACCTCAATCGCGAGCGGGTCGTCGAGCAGCTTCCGGTAATTGTCACCGCCGATGAAGCTGATATCGCCGGTGAGATTGTTGTACTTCGTAAAGCTGTAGTAGACGACGGCTATGAGGGGCCCCAGCACGAAAGCGGCGAATCCCACCATCTGCGGGGCGATGAGTACGTACCCGGCGAGCATGTCCCGCCGACGCCACCGCGGGGTCCGTTGCCGCCCGCCCCGGCGGGCCGGCCGCACCTTGAGAGGCACGGTGGCCCGCCGGGACACGGCAGGGGTCGGGGCCTTCTTTGTCAGGCTCACGATCCGGCCTGCAGCAGGGGCTCGATGGCGGTACAGACGGCACGGGTGACCTTGTGCGTATCGGCCTTCGGCTTCCATGCCGCGTCGAGGGCCGCCCGCGTCTTCTCGTTCAGCTCGGCGTACCCGCTATGGCCGGGGCGCACCGTACCGGACTTAAGCGAATCGATGATGCTCTCTTGGAGCTGGTCCTTGCTGAGCAGCGGGTTGGTTCTGGCAAGGGTCTCGGCCGTCAGCAGTGAGGCGCGCGGCGGCGGGAAGAACTGGGCAAGTTCGGCGGTGTTCTTCTTGTCGGTGGCGAAGAGGAAGAACTGTTTGGCCAGTTCCTGGTTCTTGGCCTTGGCGAAGACGGCCAGGCCGGCCTGCCCGATCACCTGGTGAGCTCCGGCCGGTCCGGACGGCAGCGGTACGACGCCCCACTTCCACGAGACGTCGGCGAGCGGGCCGGCCTTGCTGACCTGGGTAATGATCATGCCGCTTTCGCCGGAGAAGAAGTCTGCCTGCTCTCCGGGCCCCGGCGTACTCCGGTCGGTGAAGGCCATCTTCCGGAAGAAGTCAATCGCGTCGACCATCTTCCCGTCGGAGAACCCGCAGTCGTTGTCGGACGTCCACGGTGCCGCCCCGTACGCGCTCATGATCGGATAGAGCCGGTCCCAGTGCTTGTAGTCGAAATCGTGGACGAGCAGGCCGAACCGTGCAGTCTTGGCATCGGTGACCTTCCTGGCCGCGGCGGCGAGCGCGTCCCATGTCCAGGCGTCTTCGGAGGCGAGCTTGGCCGGATCGTCCGCGTCGGCCTTGGCCAGGGCGTCGGCGTTGTAGAAGACCGCGAGGGGCGAGCTGGAGAACGGGTACGCGTAGAGCGATTTGCCGCGCCGCCACTGGCTGAGCAGCGCCGGCTCCAAGTCGTTGTATCCGTAGCCGCTCTCCGCCTTCATGGCCGGAGCCATGTCGACGAGCGTGTCGGCCTCGATGAAGTCGGCCGCGTTCGTTTCCAGAATCCAGCCCAGGTCGGGCGGGTTGCCCGAGGCGAGCTGAGTGGTCAGCGCGGTGGTGTAGTCCATGGGGTTGAGCGATTCGAACTTGATGCTCTTCACCTTCGGGTTACTGGCTTTGAAGGCGTCCGCGATGCTGTTCAGCAGCGCCAGATGCTCCTTCACCGCCGTCCACACGGCGATGCGCAGGTTGCCGTCGTCGGCTCCCGACCGACCGCCGCCGTTGCCGCAGCCGGCGGTGAGGGCAGCGGTCGCGGCTGCGGCCGCGGTCGCCGCGAGGACGGAGCGTCTCGATGGGTTCATTGCTGTACTCCTTGCGATGATTGGCTAGTAACCCGCTATTCGCGGCCACTGCAGCTCGACCCCGTCGCCGGTGAGACGGTCCTGGAAGTCGGCCAGGAGGCCGGGCGTGTTTCTGACGGCGCGCGGGGAGACCCGGCGCTCCAGGCAGAAGGCGGCCAGTGCACCGGCCGCCTCGCCGACGTTCCACTCGACGGGGTGCAGGCGGTAGCACCCATTGGTGATGTGTGTCGTGCCGATGTTCTTGGAGGCGGGGAGCAGGTTTTCCACCCGCTGTGGGAGCAGCGCACCCAGCGGGATCCGGAACGGGCAGCACGCCACATCGAGGTAGTTGTCGCCGCCGGTGGTGGGGTGCAGGTCAATGCGGTACATGCCGATGCCCACCGTGTCGGGATACTCCACGGCACCCTTGTCGCCCCGTAACGCGATGGACAGGTCCTGTTCGACGACCGTGTATTCGGCGCGGATACGCCGTGACTCGCGGATATACGGTGCCTGTGCCAGACCGTCGGCCGAGCCAGTGATATCGCCGCGCAGCCGCAGACCGGGGAAGCCGGTGCCGCCGTCGGGCCGTGGAGCCTCGGTCTGCAGCCAGTACAGGTACGCGAAGGACAGTTCGCGAGCGGCCGCGAGGTGCTGCGCGGCATCAGGTACGTCGTAGACTGGACCTGCCAGGTAATCGATCATCGGCCAGTTGACCAGCGTGATGTCGCTACTGTACGCGCCGTCGGTGAAGTTGCGCCGTGCCGCGATACGCCGGAACGTCCACAGGTTGCTGTCGCCGGCGCTGAGCCGCTGGTCCGCGACGACGGCCAGCGGGTCGTCGTCGGGATTCGGGGTGAAGCTGCGCTCGACGATCTCCTTGGTCCGTGGGTGAGGCGCGCTCAGGGAGAGCATCGGGCCGCCCCAGAAGTCCGGCTGGTAGGTGCGCCAGAAGTCGTATCGGACCGGTTTGTCGATCGTGTGATCGCCGTCCACATGGTCCAGCGCGAAGCAGACCGAGGCGGCTTGCATGTTCAAGGGCTGCGCCGTGCCCGGGGCGCTCGGCTCACCGGTCTCGGACTGCGCCTCGAAGCCGGTGACGTACTCGGTACCGGTGAGAGGTAGCAGCTCGCCGGTCTCCGTCGCGTCGAGAATGTACGGTGCGGCGATGGTGATCTCGTCGCCATCTCCGCAGTGCCCCACCGTCACGGCACAGACCCGGTCGCCGTCGGTCTCGGCGGACACCGGTCGGTACGGCTGCAGCACGCGCAACCGCCCGCTGCCCCGGTACGGCGCGAGCATTGCCTCGATGACCGCCACTGCCACCTGCGGCTCGTGGCAGAGCCGACTGACGTGTCCGGCCCCCGGGTTGAGGTGGCGCCAGGCCCGGGACCGCTCGGTCAGCGGGTAGTGCTGGCGGTAGTAGTCGCGGATTCCGTCCCGCAGTGCCCGGTAGCCGGCGGTCACACCGAACTGCTCCACCCAGCTGGGCTCGTCCGGTGGGACGGCCTGGCTCGTCAGCTGGCCACCCAGCCAGTCGTACTCCTCGGTGAGCACTACCCGCCGGCCGGCGCGCAGGGCGGCCAATGCCGCTGCCACTCCGCCGAGCCCTCCGCCGATGACGAGGATCTCCGTTTCCATCCACGTTCCTTTCACTGTGCGGGTGCGGGCGCCAGGGTGGCGCCGGTGACGAGTTCGCAGGGCAGCAGTAGCTGCGGGGTGTCCGCGGTGCCTTGGAGGAGGTCGGTCAGCAGCGCGATGGACTGTCGGCCCATCTCCTCTCTCGGGATCTTGAATCCGGTGAAGTCCACATCGGCAGGTACGGGCGTGGTCGGATCGCCGAGAGTCAGGACCGACAGGTCCTCCGGTACGGCCAGGCCGCGCCGACGCGCGGAAGCGACCAGATCCGCAGCGGTGGCGAAGTCTTCGACCAGGACTACCGTTGCGCGTGAGGCCAGCAACGCCGACAGCAACTCGTCGGGTTCGCGTCCGGGAGACAGCTCGTCGAGCGCGATGAGGACGCCGGGCCCCGGTGCCGCCTGGGTGGCCTGCAGAAAGCCTTTCCGACGGTCTGCGGAGGACTCCACGTCGGTGGGGAGTCCGAGGTATGCCACGCGACGGTGGCCGCGGGTCACCGCCAGCTCGACGAGGCGGCTGACGGCCGTCGCGTAATCGGCGCCCACGTGAGGCACCGGGCCTCCGGCGTCATCGCGCCGGCCAACTGCCACGAAGGGGTATCCGTCGGCGACCATCCGCCTCAGGTCGTCGCGGTCGAGCGACCGGCCGAGCAGCAGGCAGCCGTCCGCCAGCCGGAGCCGATTGTCGCCCTCGAAGACACGCCGCCGACCGCCCGTCACTGATGTGCTGGTGAGCAACAGCAGGTCGCAGCCGACCTGTTCGGCCGCGCCCTCGATACCGACCAGGAACGGGTGGTAGAAGTCGCTGGTGGCGCTGGGGAAGACCGCCTCATAGGTGAAGACGCCCAGTATGCGGTTGCGTTTGTCAGCCAGCCGTCGTGCCACTGGATCGGGCACGTACCCGGATTCCCGGATCACCTTCAACACGCGCTCGCGGGTCTCCTCGGGAATCCGGATATCCGCGTCGGCCCGACCGTTGAGCACCAGCGACACGGTCGGCTGACTCACCCCGGCCAGCTTGGCAATGTCCCGCTGCGTGATCCGCCGCGCAGGGCGACCAATTGTCACTTGAGCCTCCGCTAATACGAATTATCTCGCCTCGGGATCAGTGTGAACCCTGTGTTTCAAACACGTCAAGACTTGGGGGCGCTGATAATGCGAATTAGTAAGTCGGGCGTCAACAGCTTCCGTTGGCAGCAGCTGAGCCGGGGGCGGGCCAGAGCGCCGGAGTGTTCCGTGGATGTCTGATTCGTTCCCGGGATGTCGTGGAGGGCGAGGGTGATTTCGCGGGTGAGGGATCCACGCCCCGGTGGTGAAGAGGCGCTTGAGCGCGTCGTAGCGGCTGATGCCCCACTTGGTCACAACCGGAACGGAACCCGTGGACACTCTGGTCAGACCAGCGGATGACCCCTGCCCGCACCCGGCCAACGGCACCGAACGCCGCCCTGCACAGCCTCAGGAAACCACTTCAAACCGGACCGGTAAATCGAGGCTCAGGCGACCGGGAAGCCAGACGGTGTTCACCGCGTCGGGCAGGGCTGAGGTTCCCGGTCCGCGCTGTGCTCGGCGTGCAGATGCGAGATCCAGATCGCGTCCAGCTCATCCAGTTGGACGTGCCGTTGAAGCTGAGCCAGCGTCCCGCTGCCCGCGTCCATCCACACCCGTGTGTCGCCGCTGGACACCAGGTGGCCGGAGCAAGGGATTGTCCACGCTCGGACAAGGCGTCGCACACCCCGGGACGGTGAGACGGAGAAGCTCGGTGGTCATCCGGGGAGAACGCTTGATCCACAGGTGTTGACGACCTTGATACTGCACCGGCGACTGGTCCGCGACTACGAGGGCCGCCCGGCCCCCTCGGAGTCGCGATGAAGCTCTTGTCCTGCGGGTTCCGCTCGACGATCTCGATGCCGATCCCGTGTCTGTGGCCGTGGGCTTCGCCTCGGTCTTCGCCGGACGGTCGCCGGCGCGCGGGCAGGCGTCAGTCGGTGACGAGGTCGTCCGGGGCGGACCGGGCGAGTTCGGCCAGTGTGGCCAGCGCCTGGGAGAGAACGTCGGTCTGCGGGGAGGCAAGCCCCAGCCGGATCGCGTTGGGGGCCTGGTTATTGCCGACGGTGAACGCGGCGGCCGGCACCACTCCGATGCCGTGCCGGGCAGCGGCGGCGACGAAGGTGTCCGCGCGCCACGGGCGGGGCAGTTGCCACCAGCAGTGGTACGAGCGCGGGTCGCTCCGTACAGCGAAGCCGCCGAGGTGCCGGGCCGCGATCTCCTGTCGTACGGCGGCTTCCCGCTGCTTGGCCTGTACGAGCGCCTTCACGGTGCCGTCCTGCTGCCAGTGGTAGGCCGCCTCCAGTGCGAAGCGCATGGGGGTCCAGCCCCCCGAGCGCAGCGACGTGGCGATCTCGCCCACCAGGAAGCCGGGCGCCACCACGAACCCGAGGGTCAGGCCAGGGGCTATGCGCTTGGACAGGCTGTCGACGAGGACGGTCTGCTGGGGGGCCAGAGAGGCGAGCGGCGGCACTTCGTCGTCGGTCGGCGGCGGGGTCGAGGAGGACGACGCGACCATCGAGGCGGCCCTGCACCGCGAGGTATTCGAGGAGCTGGGCGGCAAGCTGCAACGTGCCGAGCTCGTCCACCTGATCACCGACGAGCTGGAGGGCGGCACCGGGGTTCAACACGGTCGCGGCGAGGCTGAGTTCGAGCCATGCGGCGTTGACCAGGAAGTGGCGGGATGGGAAGCGTCCGAAGCCGGTGGTCTTGCCGCACCGGATGTGGTCCTCGACGGTGGCATGCCCGCGGTGGCGGACTTCCAGGAACTGGGCGGAGCCGGCGCCGGCGAGCGGGGTGTCGGTGAGGAAGACCTGGTGCCGCAGGCCCTCGTCCTGGTCGAACAAGGAGAGCTGGGCTCCGGGGTGCGGGCGCTCGCGGCGCACGATGATGCGGGTGCCGTCCGGGTAGCCGGCAATGTCGACCGTGCCGGTCAGCTCGGCGACCGAGGCGCCGGCACGCAGTGTTCCGTCCTGGTCCAGGGCGGGGTGCCAGACCTGTTCGGGCAGGGCCCGGATCGCGCGGCGGACCGGTTCGGTGACCGCGTATCCGACCGAGAAGAAGGTGCGGATTCCTCGTATCCGCATGTCTCGGACGTGGGCGAGGAAGGCTTTCGCCGATCCGGCGCTGTCGGTGCGGACGAGGATGTCGGTGCCGTGCCGGTGGGTGTCGGGGATCTGCGCGAGAGCGTCGTCCAGCACCGCGATGTGATCGGCGGCGGTGTTGGCTCCGGCGTTGCCGGGCCGCAGCCGCCCGGACATGCCCTCGCCGGTGTTGGCCAGGAAACACACCAGAGGGTGGAATCCGAAGCCGCCTTTGTAGGTGGGTGCGGCTTGGTCCTTCTCGGAGTGGCAGGTCACCAGCGTGGCGTCGAGGTCCAGGACCAGGCCGGGCAGTTCCCGTCCGCCGGCTTTTGCCGCCGGTATTCCGCAGCGGGTCTCGGCGGCCTGCAGCCAGGCCACTTCCCGTGCCTGGGCGCGGGCCGCTCGCAGCCGAGCGAGTCCGGTCTCGTCGATGTCGGCGAGCAGCCGCCAGGCCGTCGGTGTCGAGGCGACCGGGCCGAACACCTTGCCCTGGTCCCGCAACACGGCCAGATCCGTGATGGATTCCCCGCCATCAGCCAGCATCACCGCGAGGTCGGTGGCGATCCGGCCCGGGTCGTGGCCAGTGCCGCGTGGCCGAAGTGGTCCCAACGCGGTGGAGTACGCGCTGGTCAGTTCGGTGGCATCGGCAAGATCAGCCAGCAACCGTGCCCCGGCGTGACCAACCACCCCGGCACCGTCAGCAGAGACATGGAGCTTGGGACGCGAACCGATACCCTGCACGCAGAAAGTGCCTTCCGCCTGGACCGACAGAACCCCTTGGCTCTGTTGATGACGAGGAACAGCGATTCGATTCTCGGGCAGTTCGGGAGGCGCGTACGCACTCCAGAGGGCCCGAATGTCGACGAGTCCGGACGGCACACTCCTGGATCCGCGTGACCTAATTCCCGTCTGCGCGTCCCCGCACCGAGGCAAGCTGAGGTCAAAGATGCTGGCTACGGGATCAGGTGGCCGGGTGGACCGACTCCGTTGCCGGCGCGGAGGTCTCCGTGGGCACTGCCTCCCGTACTCGTCGATACCGGGATCGGGACACCGAAGGCGCCTCCCAAACCCATCGAGAAGCGCCTTCACTGCTGCTCGATAAAGCCACGCCGGTCTTTTGACCGGGGTTCGCTTCCTGAGTCAGGCCGTCTTCGTCCAGGTCGATGTCTCAGCTCAGGCGGTAGCCGAGGAGGGCGAGGCCCGCGGCGGCGGCGCGGTGCTGGTAGGCGCGCAGTCCGGGGGCGCCGGGGGTGCGGGTTTGCGGGCGTTGCGGTGCCAGTGACCGGTGAGTGCGGTGAGGAACGCGGTGGTGGCGTCGGGGTTGGTGGCGGTGGCGGGGTGGTCGCAAAGCAGGCGGGCGATGTCTGCGGGTGCGTGTCCGGCGAGGACGAGTTGCGGGGCGAGAGATGCGGCGTCGATGCAGGCCGGGCCGGTGGTGGCGTGTGCCCAGTCCACGAAGGTCACGCCGAGGTGGCGGTCGCGGACCATGTTGTCGGCCCGCAGGTCTCCGTGGACGATGCGGTTGCCGCGGGCAAGGGCGGGCCAGGCGGCTTCCAGTTCGGCGAGCTGGGGCAGGCGGTCACGGGCGGCGGGGGCGAGGTCTGCGGGCGGATCGCGGAGGAGTTCGTCCCAGCCGTGCAGGCCGGCCGCTGTCGAGGGTGTGGTGCTGACCGCCTTGGCGTACGGTGCCGGGGCGGGGCTGGAGGTGAGCTTGTCCAGGAGCGCCCATGTCTGCCCGGCGTCGCCTGAGGCGGGGGAGAGGTCGGGGTGCGGGCCGTCGAGGTGGGCGATGACGACGGCGGTCCAGTTGGCGGCGTGGTGGATGCCCAGCAGTTTTGGGGCCGGGGCGCCGGGAGGCAGCGCGTCCAGGACGGCGGCTTCGTGGACGTTGGCGGCGGTGAGCGGGTCGTCGTCGGGAGCTGCCTTGACGAAGGCCCGTCGCCCGTCGGCCAGACGGAGGGCGGCGGCCAGTTGGTGGCCGAAGCCGCCGCCGGGGGTGACGGTGTCGGTGACGGGTGCGCCGAGGGCGTCTTCGAGGCGGGCGCGCAGCGCCGTGGGGACGTCGGTCCATTGCAGACGGCCGCTGGTGGGCGGTACAGGCATCGGGGCAGCTTTCAGAGGTCCAGGGGACGGGTGACGGGGTGATGGGGGTGCGCGCCGAGCCGGACCGGGAGTCGGGGCTGAGGGGCGGGGTCCGCTCTCTCAGTGCTCCAGCTCGGCGCCGGGCGCTCGTCGCCGCATCACGCGCATTCGCCTGTGTCCTCTGAGCTTGATCTTTAAGGCTGCTGGTCGGCCCCGTCGCGTCTAGGCATTATCCGTTTTGCGCTGTTTCTTGCCGACTGGGTGGCGGGGTGCGGGTGTGGAGGTGCGGCCCTTGGGGCGGCCTGGGCCGGGGCGGGAGGCTTTTGGCGCGCGGGCTGGAGTGCCCACGGTCCGTCGGATGCGGGGATAGCCCCGTCGGACTCGGCCCGGGGTGAGCTGATCCGGTGTCAGGGGTTTCTCCCAGGGCCGCCGGAGGTCCTCGGCCAGAGGCCGGATGAGACGGAGTTGCGCGTAGGCGGCGAGGATCAGCCACACCCACCGGTCGGCCTGTTCGGGGGTGCGCAAGCGGGGTCGGGTCAGGCCGAGCGTCTGCTTGAAGAAGCGGAAAGTGTGCTCGATGTCGAACCTTCGAAGGAAGATCCGCCAGAGGCGGTCGACGTCGTGCGCGGTGGCGTCGGGGTCGCTGTGCCACAGCCATAGCGGCTTGGGGTCGCGATTGCCGGGCAGGTGCTCGACCGCCAGATGGACCAACGTTCCCTCGACGATGGGGAGTTCGCCTTCGTGGTCAGCCCAGGAGCCGCGCCGGTCCAGCCTGGGGTGCAGGCGGCCCCAGCAGCGGGCGAGGACTTGACCGAAGCGGTCGTGGACGCCGGCCGACTCCTGGACCGGCGCGGGATAGGTCGCGGCGTGGGCCAGGCGGAACTCCGCTCCATGCCGGGGCGGGCGCCCGGGGTTCGTCCCGCGGCGCTTGCCGGCTGGGGCGCGCATCACCCGGTCGGCGCGGATGCGTCCCAGTAGCCGCACCGGCTCCTCGCGCAGCAGCCAGGTCAGACGAACCAGGTCGTAGCCGGAGTCCAGGACGAACAGCACCGGCAAGTCCCCCGGGCGCCACTGCCCGGCCCGCTCCAGGCGGGCGACAAGGTCGCGGATCTGGGCGGCGGTGACCTCGGTGGGATCGTCCTCGGGCCCCAACCGCACCGCGTCCAGCGGCCCGGTCCACGAGGAGCGGCCCCCACCCAGGGCCGCCGCGACCTGGTAGGGCCAGCCCGGGATGGTCTGACGCACCCCGTCGCACCGGCACGGACGGTGGCAGTGCAGCCGCTCGGGCGAGCACTCGGCATCCGGACGCGGCCACGGCGTGACATCCAACGCGATCGACAGCTGCCCGTCCGTCCCGCGCGGCAGCCGCAGACCGGCCAGCGCCATCCGAAGCCGGGACACGTTGATGTGTCCCTGGGTCAGCGCGTCGTACATCGCTCCGTGCCCGCGCCGATGCACCCCCGACAGCGAGAGTTCCGGCAGGGACGTCACCGGCCCGTCTGCGCACAGCACCGCATCCATGAGCTCGAACAGAGCATCCGCCCGCAACGTCAGGCACTCGTACAGCTCACGGCGAAACCGGGACAACCTGGCCAGGGCCTCGACGCGCACGGCGCCGTCTTGCAGACTGTCCATCACGGCCTTTGGTTGATCAACGTGTCTCTTGGCGGAAACATATGATCAAGCAGAGGCCGCTCAGCTGTCAGGCGAACGACAAACCCCACCAAGAAATGATCTTGGTGGGGTTTAAAGCCAAGCTGAGTGCAGAAGTGCAATAAGGGGCGCCCGTGGGGGGCGCCCCTTCACTGTAGTGCGGCGGGTGGGTCACGCGCTGTCGGTTGGGGGCAGGTGGTTGAGCAGGGACGGCCCGATGCTGGCGGGTTCGGGCAGGAGGTGATCGGCCCCGGCGGCGTGCAGGGCGGCGGGAGGGTGCCAGCCCCAGACCGCTCCGAGTGCGACGACGCCGGCGGCGCGGGCCGCGGTCATGTCGGTGGGGCTGTCCCCTACGAACACCGCGCGTTCCGGTGGGATGTCGAGCCGGCTCAGGGCGAGATGCAGTCCGTCGGGAGCCGGTTTGGGCGGCGCGTCCTGCCGTGTGACGACGACCTCCAGCAGTTTGGTCAGGGCTGGTGGCAGCAGCCACCGCAGCCGGTCGGGGTCCTGGACCGTGACGACGCCGACGGCCGTGCCCTGCGCGCGCAGGGCCAGCAGCCCGGCGAGAATCCCGGGGAACGGTTCGACGGGGAGGGTTGACGCCGCGCCGTCCCACCACCGGTCGCAGGCGTCGTCGGGATCGGCGACGTCCAGGAGTGCCAGGACCTCGCAGCGGGGGCGGCGCAGGGCAGCAGGCGGAAGGTCATCCGGCATCACCCGGCGGCCGAGAGCACAGGTGGCGACCGCCGCGAGGGTGGAGCGCACTGCGGCGGCACTGTCCAGCAGCACTCCGTCCAGGTCGAACAGCGCCGCTTGGCGGGGCCCGGTCACCGGGCACCGTCCGGATCTTGGACCAGGGCGCGCAGGACGATGTGGTGGTCGGCGAGCAGGGTGGCGGCGCCCGCGTCGCGGTCCAGGACGCACAGGGCCGTGCCGACCCGCGCGCCGCCCATCCGCAGCAGGCGGGCACTGCGCAGGAGACTTGTGCCGCTGCGGGCGGTGTCGTCCAGCAGGACCGTTTGCCGGCCGCTCAGCTCGGCGCCCTCGATCTGCTGCCACGTGCCGTGTTCCTTGGGAGAGGGGCGAAGGAAGGCGGCGGGCAGACCGGTGTGCAGGGACACCGCCGTGACCAGCGGGATGCCGGCCAGCGCGGGACCCGCCAGGACCTCGGTGCCAGCGGGCAGCAGGCTGGCGAGCGCGGCTGCGGTCTCCGCCAGCAGCTCCGGGTCACCGGCCAGCCGGTACGGGTCGAAGTAGGTGTCCAGGGTGCCGCCTTCCGGCAGCCGGTAGGGGCCGGGCCGGTAGGCGACGCCCGCGATCTTCTCCGCGAAGGTGACGGCGGGCAACGTCATCGCTTGCACCGCCCGGCATCGAGGGCCTTGAGATCCGCTTCGAGCGCCGCGGCGTCGGGCAGTTCCCGCAGGAAGCCCAGCGGCCGGATGGGGCTCTCGGTCAGCCATCCCCCGGCCCGCAGGAACGCACCCAGACGGCACGCGGTGGGCCCGAGCAGCCGCACGGGAAGGGAACGGATCGTGGTGGCGTAGTACAGGGCGGCGGTGAGTTCGTGCAGCGTGCCGACCCCTCCGCCCATCGCGACGACCAGGTCGGCGTCGTCGAGATAGGCATGCAGCCGGGCGCCGATGGTCGGGGCGTACACGGTGGCGGTGACGTGGGGGTTGAGCGCTCCCCAGTCGGGGCGGCCGGCCAGCGTGATCGCGGTGACCGGTACTCCGTGGGGTGCGGCGCCGCGCGCGGCGGCCTCCATCAGTCCGTTGTAGCCGCCGTGCCGCAGGGCGTACCCGGCGCGGGCCAGTGCGGCGCCGGCAGCCTCCGCCAGCGGTTCCTCGCCGTCCGGCGGTACGACTCCGGCGAACAGGGCCGCGGTGAGGTCGGTGCTGTTCATACGAGTCCTTCCTCGTGCTGCTGGTAGGAGCGGTATGCGGAGATCTCGTCGGTCAGCGAGCCGGCGGCGTGCGGGGCGATCCGCTGCGCAAGGCGCACGATGCGGTCCAGTGCTTCATCGGCCTGCGCCACGGTGGGGACCGGCGGACTGGTCAGCGCCTGCGTCAGCTGGGCCAGACACTCCCGGCCGGTGGCGGTGCGGCCGACTTCGTCGGGCAGGTGGTACCAGCCGTGATGCCGGGAGTGCGGCACCAGCGCGGTGCGGATCACGTCCCGGCAGGTGGCGTTCAGGTCGTGCAGGAGGCCGTAGGCGATGTAGTGCTGGCCCCTGGCCAGGCGTTTGCGGAGCATCGCGTGCAGGACCATCGCCTGGACGAGGAGACTGCCGCAGTCCGCGGGTGCCTGTGCCGCGCGGGCGAGTTCCTGCGCCGTGCGCTGCCGGGTGCCGGCATCGGCGAGGCTGTCGGCGCCGGGGCCCTGCCACAGCAGGCGGGGGCCGATCCTGCGGCGCAGCGCCCCGACCGTGCTGGTCGGGCACAGGTACAGGTCGAGCTGGAGCAGGTGGCCGTCGTGCGGCAGCAGGTAGACGAACCCGGCGCCGCCGAGATCGCCGACGATGGTGTCCCGCCATCCGGGCAGCAGCGTGCCGAAGGTGGTGGACATCAGCGCGTCCAGGCTGTTCATCAGGTCGGGCAGTCGGCTGTCGTGGACGGCGACGACCAGGTCGACGTCGGAGAGCCGGTCCGCGGTGCCGGTGGCCAGCGAGCCGCGGACCAGGAGGTGGGTCACGGCCGTGGTGGCGGACAGGGCCTGGACCAGGTCGCCCAGGACGGCGAGTTGCGCCGGCCGGTGGGCGTGCGCGAGTTCCTCGATCGCGGGCAGCTCGCGCGGCGGGGATGCCGAGGTGGACATCAGTGTCCTGCCTTTCGGATGAAGAGGATCGGGGCTGGGGTCAGGGGCGGTCGAGCAGGTGCGCCTTCGCCTGGCGCCACCGGTGCGCATCGCTGTCCGCGCCGCGGCCCGTGTGGAGTTCGGCGATCAGGTCGTAGGCCCCGCCCTCCGGCAGGGCGTAGCTGTAGAAAGCGCGCAGCAGGGTCTGTTCCGCCGCGTCGGTGAAGCCGAGTTCGGCAAGCTGCCCGGCCCCGGACAGCAGTGCGGCCCGGTTCGCCCCGGTCATCTCCGGCAGGTCCGCCGCGTCCCCGTCACGCAGGCAGGGGCGGGCGGCCAGGGCCTGGTAGGCGTCGTTGGCGTACACGTCGGCGATCAGGTGGAGCCGGTCCGGGCCGGTCGTGTTGCATACGCCGTGTGCCTGCGAGGGCGTCAGCCGCCACAATGCGCCGGCTGCCATGTGGACCCTGGTCCCTGCGGTGACCAGAACTGCCGAAGGATTGGTGACGAGCGGGATGTGCAGACGGTGCCTGCCCATGTCTCGCAGTTCCGCGTAGTCGCGGTGCTCCCACAGGTAGGAGTGCGGTTCCAGGCGGGCCAGGCGCACGTACATGAAGTCCAGTCCCAGCCCGTCGAGGAACCGCGTGGTGGCGGGCATGGCCTCCAGTAAGGAGGTGGGCCGGGGGCGGCCGTCGCCGATCACGACGTCGTGGGGGTCACCGGAGTGGTTCAGCAGCGACGTGGTCCACCAGCCGCCCGACTGGTACTCGCCGTACGCGACGACGCCGCGGGCGGGCGCTGCCAGCGCCTCGGCCCGCATCTGCTCGACCGTCAGCTCGTCCAGGTCGGCCAGCCGGGCGACCTGGGCAAGGACGTCCGCCCGCCCGGGGCCGGCCTGCGCCACCGGGGTGGCTGCGGGGAGTATGGTCACCATCGGAATCCTCCTGACATCTTGTCGGACGCTGCCCTGCAGGGCAGCCGTGCAAGGACACCGCAGGCACGAACCGCCTCACAGACCGCTGGCGTTGCCGCCCGTTGCAGGCCGTTGCCGTTCACCTCCGGCGGCCTTCCCCCGCCCGCCGGAAGCCGGGAAACTGGTGGCGCCCGCGCCCGCGAAAAGGGATGGCCGTGACCACTGACGCCGCCGAACGCCACCCGCTTGCCTACCTCCTGGCCGTACGCGGCCAGAAGGCGCAGGCGTACCTGCTCCGGGTCGCCGAGCAGCACCAGCGCATGGGATACGGGCAGATGGCGTACCGCCGGGAGAAGGCATCCCGCTGGATCAGGGGGGACTACGCGCCCAACTACCGCACCCAGCTCGCCATGGCCGCGCTCGAAGGCATCCCGCCCGAGGCGATCCACGCCCACGGCTGGCCGGGCTGGCTCCTGTTGGCCCTGCCGGACCACACCCTCTTCACCCTCCCGTGGACGACCACGGGGGTGGTGCAGGCACTGGAGATCACAGGAGGTCCGGTGGACCGCAGGAAGTTTCTGATCACCACATCCGTCACCCTGGGCACCACCGTGGCGCAATGGTCCGCCGCCGCCCCCGCAGGAGCGGCCCCCACCACGGGCTGCCGGATCGGTGACGACGTCCCCGACCTCTTCGAACGCCGCCTTGAGGGCCTGCGCCGGCTCGACGACACCGTCGGCTCCGGCGACGTCTACGACGCGGCCCGCGCCGAACTCCGCCTGATCACCGCCACCCTCAAGAACGCCTCCTTCGGCGAAGGCGTCGAGCGCCGCCTGTTCGCCGCGGCGGCCGAAGCCTCCCGCTCCGCGGGCTGGACGGCCTACGACAGCGGGAAGACCGCCGCCGCCGAACGCCACTACGTCACCGCCCTGCGCGCCGCCGCCAGCGCCGACGACCCCGTGGTCGGAGCGAACACTCTCGCCTTCTGGGCCATCCAGCACTACTCCACCGGCAATCCCCGCGGCGCGGTCGACCTCATCGAGGCCGCCCTGTCAAAAGCACCAAGGACCGGCTCGCCCCGCCTGACCTCCATGCTCCACGCCCGCGCCTGCCGGGCCCACGCCCATGCCGGCGATGCCCGGGCCGCCGACCGGGCCGCCAACGCCGCCCTGGACGCCTACGAGCACGCCGGACCCATCGAGGACGATCTCTCCTGCGTCTACTGGTACAACCTCGGCGAGACCCACCAGCTCATCGGCAGCTCCGCCCTCAACCTGGGCAACCCCAAACGGGCCCTCGCCCACTTCCTGGAAGCCTCCACCGTCCACACCAACCAGGAGGCATACAACGGCGACGCCTTCCCCCGCGGCCACGCCATCTACCTCGCCCGGCTCGCCGAGGCCCATCTCGGTCTCGGCGATGTCGATGCCGCCGTGGCCACCGCCCACGACGCCGTCGACCGGATGGGAGGCATCACCTCCGCCCGCAGCACCCACACCCTGGAAGACCTGCGCAGCAAACTCGCCCGCCGCCGCGGGATACCCGCCGTCGCCGAATTCCTGGACTACACCAACACCGAGTGATCGCCCAACGGCCGGCCGCCAGGCACCCCTCCGGCCATGCTCAACCGTTCTCAAAGGCCATGCGGGGTTGTCCGATTGCGGGAGCGGCTGTCTACAACAACCTCGAATGCCCAGTGGTCTTCGGCGCCCGACGGCGGCAGGCTGCCGGGCGTGGCGAGCATCGGAGCGATCCGCGGCAACCTCATGACCATCCCGCTTCGCGCCTGCTCAGGACGCGCTGCGCTTCTTCGTGGTGGTCTTCTTCGCCGTGCGCTTCTTCGTGGCTGTGGTCTTCTTCGCGGTGGTCTTCCTGGCCGGGGCGGCCTTCTTCTTGGCCGCGGTCTTCTTGCGGGGCTGCATCGTGTGCACAGTGGCGTCCTGGCCGCCGTGCTCGCCGCGCGATTCCTTGGCTGCCTTGACTGAGGCGTTCAGGGCCGCCATAAGGTCGACGACCTTCCCGGATTCCCGTTCCTCGCCCTCGGCCGGCTCCGGGAGCTCCGTGCCTTCCGCCTTCGCCTCGATCAGTTCCTCCAGGGCGTCGCGGTACTCGTCCCGGAAGCCGGAGATGTCGTCGAGGGCCATGGTGTCGGTGAGCTGGACGGCCCGCTCGATCTCGTCGTCGTCCAGGTCGACGTCCTTCGGCTTGAGGGACTCGGGGCTGCGGATCTCGTCGGGCCATCGCATCGCGTGCAGCACGATCGCGTCCTCGCGCACCCGGAGCAGCCCGAGCCTTTCGCGGTTGTGCCACGCGAATTTGGCGACGGCGACCTTGTCGGACCGCTCCAGCGCCTTGCGGAGCAACGTGTAGGGCTTGGCTGCGACTTGTCCGTCGATCGCGAGGTAGTAGCTGTCGCTGATCCGGATCGGGTCGATGCTGTCGGCATCGACGAACGCCACAATCTCGATCGCCTTCGCGGTCGGCAGCGGCATCTCGTCGAGCTCTTCATCGGTGACCGCGACGAGTTGGTCCTTGGCGACCTCGTAGCCCTTGCCGATCTCCTCCTGCGGCACGACCTCGTCCTCGATCTCACAGACCTTGCGGGTTCGGACCCGGCCCATGTCCTCCAGATGGACCTGGTGGAAATGAACCGAGCGGTCTTCGGTCGCGCTGACGACCTTGATCGGGATGGTAACCAGGCCAAAAGAAATGGCTCCGGTCCACAAGGGCCGCGGCATACGTACCTCCAGAACCCCCTGATCGCACTGCGCCGGGAAACGGTCGGAGCACCGGGGAAAGGCAGGAGTCGGGGGCGCGACCGGCCGCCAATACGATCCTTGCCTGAGGCGGACGTGATCGCATACGGAGCGGCCGGCTGCCTGGATCGGGTAGCCACCCGTGGCCGCCGGCAGCTGAGGCAGATGCCGGGTACGCCCAGCGGAACGGTACGAGTAGCGATGACAACCGGGCTTGGTCAGTCCGGCGGCCACGACTTCAGCACGCGCCCGTCGGCCGCTTCGTCGGCGAGGGTGACCCGGGCACCGTTTACGCTGCCGCGCTCGCCGATCCATCGCAGGTACTTCCGTTCGGCGGTTGGTAGGTCGGGCCACCAGCCGCGCATGATGGTCCGGGCTCCGATCGCCAGGGTCAGTCGATAGCGATCCATGATCGCTACACCCCGTCAGCGGCAGTCGTCAGGGTGACGCCCGCCGTTCGGGCCGCCTCCCGCAGCACGGCGAGCGGCTCCGCGAGGGGCGCCTGCGGGCCGCCGCGCGGGGTGGTGGCGACGAGGCAGGGAACGCAGCGGTCCACCCAGCGCCGGCCGTGCTCGGGCACTTCGACGACCCCGGCCACGGTCGACGGCCGGCCACAGCGCACGCATGGATGCCTGCCATGGAGACGCTGGATGCCTGCGCTCCCGCACGGCGTCCATGGCGGGGCGGGATCCAGGTCCGACGGGTCGATGGCGAGGGATCGCAGCAGGTCAGCGTTGATCATGCTGTCCTCCTCGTCCGCTCAGTCCCACGGCGTAGAGTAGAACACATATACGATTTGCCGCCCGATCTGCCGCGTCTCCGCACCCTAGAAGTTACGTGGAATCAGCCGGGGTGATCATGTCCCTCGGTGCCCACGGACCGAGGGAAAGCGTGAGGATGACCCCGATAGAGAAGTGGCCGGTCTTTCGCCGTGGCTTCGTTCACTTTCAGCAGCAGCGTTTGTCCGGCACTTTGGTGTCCTGTCTCAACCAAGCCAGTCGATCCCGAGTTGCTGACCAGTGCGGACAAACTTCGTTGAGACGGGCGCCTTGGAACGGAGCCGCTCTCTCAAGGACGCCGACCTGCAGCGACTGGATTCGATGAGACGGATCGGCGGACAACTCGGTTCGTCGAGACAGGACATTTGGTGTCCTTTGTCATCCAACCGAGTCGTTTGACATCGAACCCAGTCGTTCCGACTTCTCTAACAGGGGTATGTACGGTCGACGGTGGATCTTGAACGCGCCAGTCGAGCACGCCCCCTTCCTGCGCATGCCCCGTCTTGCCAGCGCAACGGCCAGCCCTCGTTGGTGCGCTGGGCAACGACTGCCCGTTCGCCGAGCTCTACGAGCGCCGGGTCACGTCTGCCTTCGCAGGCATCGGCCACAACTGGGTCGCGGCGGTGCCGGATGTCGGCGACGCCAATGGGGTCCACTTTCCACGGGTCGGCGAGGAAGCGTACGCGGCTGGTCTGATCCGCCGCCGCACCATCCGCTCCGCCGTGTGCGAGCTGATGGACGCGCTTCCCTTTGTCGACTTCGCCGCAGCCGGCCCTGGACGCAGGGCAAAGGGCAGCTCGGAGGGGGTACGGCCGTGCCTCACCCGGCCGGTGACGCCGTCGCGACACCGCACGACGAGCCCGGGCGAGGGAGGGGAGCTACGCGGTGACTGCGTCCGTGGCCGTGGTGTCGTCGTCGAAGGTCATCTCCGGTGCGGGCCGGCGGAAGCCCTTGGTCAGGACGGCCAGGTAGACGACGCCGATCGCCAGCCAGACGCCGCCGATCTGGAGTGCGACGTCACCGAGCTTCGTGAGCAGGTAGAGGGAAACGCCGGCGCCGATGGCCGGCATCACCAGGAACGAGAAGAGGTTGGGGGTGCGGCCGTGTCTGCGCTCGCGGACCAGGTGGGCGATCACACAGACGTTCACCAGGGCGAAGCCGAGGAAGGCGCCGAAGTTGATGAACGAGGTGGCTGTGGTCAGGTCGAGTTTCATGGCGATGACACCGGCGGCCGCGGTCAGCAGCAGGTTCAAGACGGGCGTGCCGGTCTTCTTCGACAGGTTGCCGAAGACGGCCTTGGGCAGTGCGCCGTCGCGTCCCATGACGTACATGAGGCGGGCGGCGGAGGCTTGCAGGGCGATACAGGAGGCGATGGATCCGGCGATGGTGACGAAGTTGATGATCTCGGCGTACGTTTTGCCGCCGACCTGCACCTTCAGGTGGTAGGCGGCCGCGTCGACGTCGGCGAACTTCGCGCCGGGGTGGACCAGTTGCATCACGAAGGACAGCACGATGAAGATCGCTCCGGCGGCGATGACGCAGCCGATGATGCCGCGGCCGATCGTCCTCGCCCCGCCCCTGGCCTCCTCACCGAGCGTGGAGACGGCGTCGAAGCCGAGGAAGGAGTACGCGGCGATGGCTGCGGCCGCCGTGACCGCGCCGATCGACGTGCCGGAGTTCCACACGGCGTCCGTGGCAGGGGCGGACGAGCCGTGCTTGCCGAGGAAGACGACACACAGGGTGGCGAAGAGGACCAGCGACCCCAGAGCGATGAACATCAGGACCTTGTTGACGCGGTCCGCGAGCTTCATGCCGAAGACGTTGATGGCGGTGGTGATGCCTACCGAGACGATCAGCCAGACCCACTTGGGTATGTCAGGGAACTGGGCGTTGAAGTAGATCGCCGTGATCAGCCAGCCGACCATCGGGATGAAGAAGTAGTCGAGCAGCATCGCCCAGCCGGACAGGAAACCGATGCGGCTGTCGAGCATCTTGCGGGCGTAGGTGTAGACCGATCCCGCGCCGGGCACGGCGCGCGCCATCTTCGCGTAACTCAGCCCGGTGAGCAGCATCGCGAGGGTGGCGATGGCGAACGCGGTCGGGGCCGCGCCGCCGCTGGTGGCGGCGACCACGCCGAAGATCGTGACGACGATGCCGGGGGAGATGTAGGCCAGGCCGAACAGGACGACGGAGAGGAGGCTCAGGTCGCCCTTCAGTCTCATGGTGTTTCCTGTGGTCTCGCTGTTCATCGTGGCGGCTCCTCGGTGGTGTGGGCGGGGTTCCAGGTGGCGGGGTCGATGCGGCCCCCGTACAGCGGGAGTTCGAGGGCTGGGTCGCCGGGGCGGAACTGGTCCCAGATCCGGTTGAGACCGGCGGTGCCGTAGCGGCGGACGTTGCTGACCTCGTCGAGGTCGATCACGTCGGTGAGGGTGGAGTCTCCGGCATCGACGGTTTCGGCGCGCACCGTGCCCTGTGGATCGATGACGAGGCTGCGGCCGATCCCGGATGGGGCGGCGGAGTTGACGCTGGCAACGAAGACCTGATTGGTGATGGCGTTGGCGCGGCTGAGGACGACTTCCTGCGCGCGGTCGCTCGTCGACGTGCGGACCACGTTGACGATCAGCTCGGCGCCCATCCAGGCCAGATGGCGGGAGATCTCCGGGAACCAGGTGTCGTAGCAGATGGACAGTCCGATGCGGCCGACCCCGGCGAGGTCGACGACCTCGAACCGGTTGCCGGGTGTGGTCGTCTCGTACGGGCGCCACGGGCAGATCTTGCGGTACGCGGCGAGGCGCTCACCTCGTGGTGAATAGACCGGTGTCGTGTTGTGGACGCGGTCGCCGGTGCCTCGCTCGTAGACGCTGCCGGGTACCAGCCAGATGCCCAGATCCCCCGCGAGCTCGGCGAAGGCCGCATCGCGTTTGCCGTCGAGCGGCTCGGCGGCCTTCTCCGGGGCGGCCGGGACGCCGGGGGCGCTCTCGCCTAGGTGCAGTTCGGGGTAGACGACGAGGGCGCCGGGTGCGCGCAGTTTCACGCGCCGCTCCACGTCGGCGGCAAAGCCTGCGAGGTCGTCGGCCGGGCGGCCGGGCGCCTGGGCGAGGATCAGGGGCAGGGGGCGGGCCATGCGGGAACACCAGCCAATCGAAGGGAGGGTTCTACGAGGAGAAACCGACGGAGATTCGGGCGCCGCCGGCCAGAGATTCTGGAGGGCGGGGCCGAGGGTGGGACAAGAATGCAGCCAGTCAGCCATAGCTTCAAATACTTGTGAGGGTTGACTATCATGCCTTCGAGGCATGAGGGTGTCATGCCTCCTCCGTCTCCCGAGGGGCCACCGCCATGGAACTCCGAGTGCTGCGCTACTTCCTGTCCATCGTGGAGACCGGTTCCGTCACCAAGGCTGCCGAGGTGGTCCGCGTCGCCCAGCCCTCGCTGTCGCGTCAACTGCGCGGCCTGGAAGGGTCCTTGGGGATGACGCTCTTCGACCGCGGCGGCAAGCAGATGGTCCTGACGGCGGCCGGCCGGCGCTTCCTTCCCCTGGCCCGCGACCTGGTCGCCCGTGCGGATGCCGCCGAGGCCGCAGTCGGTGCGCTGGCTGCCGGTCGTGCCATGCGGATCACCGTGGCGGCGCCGCCCACCACCATCACCGACGTGATCGCGCCGTTCCTGGCCACCTGGGGGCCGGAGGATCCGCTCGTCACCGTGCAGGCGGAGAGTCCGGCACGTGCGTACCAGGCCCTTGCGTGGGGCGCCGATGTAGCCATCTCCTCGGCACCTCCGAGGCGCCGTTTCGCCGGGCTCCCGGTGGCCCGCCTGCCGCTGTGGGCCTACGTCCGTGCCGACCATGCCTGGGCGGACCGGGGCCGCGTCACCATCAGGGAACTTGCCGCGGAGCCCCTCATCGTCCTCACCCCGGCGCACGGCACCCGCCGCATCCTGGACCATGCCGTGCAGGATGCGGACGCCTCGTACGACATCGTGCTCGAATGCGACACCCCGCACGTCGCACAGGCCATGGCGGCTTCGGGCCATGGTGTCGCGGTGGTCTCCGACGATCCCCGCTTCGACCTGCACCCGCTGCTGATCCTCGACAGCACGGGCGAACCGCTGCAGATCCACCTGCACGCGGCGTGGGACGCCGGCCACTACGCGCTGCACAGCATCGAGGCATTCGCGGCCGGGCTGTCATGTTTTTGTGTCGAGCGGTACGGGCCACAGGTCGCCGCCCGCCTGTGAACTGCAGCGACGACTCCAGACCACGGCCCTCACCACAACGCGAGGCGTGACCGCACGCCGACCCGACGGCCGACAGGCCAAGGAGAGCTGGAGGTATGCCTGGCGAGCAGCCTGACCAGACCGGGCAGGCATTGGACGGCGGCACCGGTGCGCCCCACCATGCAGCGATATTCCGCATCAGTTGCCAGCCCGAGAGGACCTCGGACCATGCCAAGACCGTTCCATGCCCGGCGGCTACGCCGTGCCGCCGCCACTGCCGCCGTGCTCGCGGGGCTGTTCGCCGTCCCGCTGCCGACGATGGCGGCGCCCGCAACCGCACCCGTACCGGGTGATCCGCTCACCGGAAGCGGTGCGGTGAACCGGACCGAACTCACCGCCGGCCAACTCACCGGGGGCAGCGCCGAGGACACCGTGCCCGACAGCGCTTTCGCCCTGCCGGCGCAAGCGGCGCCACCCACCCACAGCTTCGAAGGCACCCTCACCCTCGACGGGCTCTCCACCGCCGGCGGTTTCCGCGCACTGAAGGACCCGAACGGATACGGAGACACGGCGGCAACCCGACACCTGCCGCCGATCGACGTCGCCCTCGTGCAGAACGGCAGCCACCTCGTCCCGGCGAAGCGCGGGCTGCAGTACACGGGGAACCCGGCGTGGAACCTGGCGGTGGGACCCGGCCGCGCGTGGAACGAGGACGGCGACGGCGAACGCACCCGTGCCTCCCTGCCGTTCGCGCTCGTCGAGCGCAACGCCAACTGCGTGCACAACGGCGCCCTGACGTTCCTCTTCGACGCCACATCGATCTCCGAGGTCCGCTACCAGATCACCACGGAGACCTGCGAGTACTTCCAGTTCGACATGTGGGGCCAGGTAACGGCCGACTACCGGCCCGGACCCGTCGACGGCGCCGAGAACCGGCGCGACGCGTACGCCGCCGAGGTCGGGGACCGGCTTCCGGCCAAGCCCATCTCGGCGCTGGCCACCGACTACCCGGACAGTGGGGTGGACGTGACGAAGTTCGGCTCCGGCATCACGCCGTCCGCGCTGAGCACCTTCGGCTTCTACTTCGGCGGAGTCCACTACGTGGGCAACTGTCGCACGCGGCAAGGGGAGTACCCGTTCTGCGGCCAGATGCTGCTGCCCTCGTACTCGACCGCGAAGTCGGCGTTCGCGGGAACAGCCATGCTGCGTCTGGCGCAGCGCTACAGCCCGGCCGTGGCCCAGGAGAAACTCTCCAACCGCATCCCCGAGACCGCCGGCAACACTGCCTGGAGCGGCGTCACACTCGACCACACCCTCGACATGGCCACCGGGAACTACACCTCGCCCGGCTACGAGACCGACGAATCGCGCCGCACCATGGCGGACTTCTTCGCAGCCGAGCCCTACGCCGACAAGATGCGACTCGCCCTGTCCTTCCCACGTAAGGCCAGCCCCGGCAGCAAGTGGGTCTACCACACCTCGGACACCTTCCTCGCCACCCGCGCAATGAACAACTACCTGCGGGACAAGGCCGGTTCGGACGCCGACATCTTCGACATGCTCCGCGACGACGTGCTCGAACCCATCGGCGTCGGGCCCGACTCCCTCGTCTCCTCCCGCACCGACAACAGCCCCGGCGGGGTGCCCTTCGGCGGCTACGGCATGTTCTGGACGCAGGACTCCATCGCCCGGTTCGCGAAGTTTCTCAACAACGACCACGGCGCCGTCAACGGCACGCAGATACTCGACCCGACACTGCTCGCGGCCACCATGCAACGCACACCGGAGGCCCCGGGCATGACCACCACCGGCACCAAGCCCATGAAGTACCAGAACGGCTTCTGGGGCCAGGAGTTCACCTCCGCCGACAACCCCGCCTACACCAGCCCCTTCTACGTACCCTTCATGTCGGGATACGGCGGCATCACCGTCGCGATGATGCCGAACGGCGCCACCTACTACTACTTCAGCGACAACAACGAGTTCAGTTGGAACGCCGCCGTCGTCGAAGCCGACAAGCTGGCGCCCATGCCCGGAGCGGCAGTTACTGCGAGGTAGACCCCATCGAACGCACCCTTGTCGGCCTGGGATGCGCTTCGCCTGACGATGACCGTTGCCGGGGTGTCCCACCCGAACCCTTCCAGGCTCGATAGGAGACTCCGGCCAGCCGACAGGCGCTGAGGGGTGGACAGTTCAGCCTCCTTCGTGTGGTCACGCTCCTGCCCGTCGGGTGCTACAACCGACGGGCAGGAGCGTGCCTGGGTGCGTCACCGGGGCGGGATCGCGATCAAGCAATGACGCACCCAGGCTCAACTGATAGCTCCCACGCAAGGGGCCCATCAGAATCTGCGACCGCTGCTGGCGAAGACCTATTCAGCCGCGCCATCCGGTCGACCCATGAGGCGGAAGCCTCGCCTGCTAGCGGAGCCGTGACCAGCGCTAATTGCCGTGCAAGCATCCTCATATACGGCCTTCACTCTCAACCGCTGTCGGGCATCTCCTGAGTGAATGGCCAGCCTCCCCCTTGACATCCAACTCAGTCGCCCCAGGTCAGCCCACTCCACCCGACTAACTTCGATGGGTGCAGATCTTGTGAGGGTGCTTCGTTGGGGTGATTCGCAGAGGTTCGGGATGTGCCGGTGTGGGGCGGTCTCTAACGTCGGCGAGGTGAGCCGGCCGTGGGTGCGGGCACCGGGTGAGGCGGGGTGGTGTGGTGCCGTCGTTGATGGCCGCGTTGGATGCCAGAGAGAGTGAATGCCGGGCCAGGGTCGCGGAGTTGCGCAAGCAGATCGCAGAGCTTTCCGAAGCGGTGTCCCAGGCGGAAGCTGAACTGTCCCGGTTGCAGATCACGCGGGAGACGGTGAAGCAGGTGCTGGCCGACGGTCCGGTGGCCACACGTGATGTCTCCGTGCCGGCGGCGTCCGGGCCGGTCGATGTTGCCGCGGCGCTGCTGGCCGCCGAGGCCGCGGGCGATGTGACGGTGATGTCGCCGGACTACCAGCGGATCACCGCGCTGTTCGCGACGTCGGGGTCGGCGTGGCGGTGCAAGGACGTGTGCGTGGAGCTGGGGCTTCAGACCGAGGCCCGTCACGTGGAGGGCATGCGCTCGAAGCTGAAGCGCCTGGTGGAGCGGGGGATCCTGGCCGAGACTGCGCCGGGGCTGTTCAGGGTGGACGGACGGGAGTTGGGCTGGTGAGCGCCGCCCTGGAGACCGGCGGTCCGGCGGTGGCCGAGACCGCGTTCGCCGCCGCCCGCGGCCTGTTCGAGCAGGTCGCCAAGGATCTGACGTCGCCGGACGCCGCCGCGTTGACGCATTCAGGGCTGGAAGACCTGCTCGCGGCGCGCATGCGCGAGGTGACCCGGCAGCTGTTCCAGGACCATCTGGATCTGCGCGCGGTGCGCGAGCGGCGGGCCGGGCAGGTGGTCGATGAGACCGGGGTTGAACGCACCCGGATCGAGCGGGGCCGACGCCGGATCCTGGCCACGGTGTTCGGGAAGGTCACCGCGACCCGGATCGCCTACCGGGCCACCGGCTCGGCGGATCTGCACCTGGCCGACGCCGCGCTGAACATGCCGGCCGGGATGCACAGCCATGGGCTGGCCAGGCTCGCCGCCACCGAGTCCGCCCGCGGCTCCTTCGCCGAGGCGGTCGACCGCGTCAACGCGCTGACCGGCGCCGGGGTCGGCCACAGGCAGGTCCAGGAGCTCGCCGTGGCCGCCGCGGCCGGCATCGACGCTTTCTACCAGGCCCTGGTGCCCGAGCCGTGCACCGACGCCACGCTGCTGGTGCTGTCCACCGACGGCAAGGGCGTGGTGATAAGGCCCGAGGCGCTGCGCGAGGCCACGGCGAAGGCCGCTGCGACCAAGAGCGGCAACAAGATGGCGACCAGGCTCGCGCCCGGGGAGAAGCACGGCCGCAAACGGATGGCCACCCTGGGCACCGTCTACGACACCGAGCCCGCCGTCCGCGGCGTCGACGACATCATCGCCGACCCCGCCGACCCCGCGAAGGAGTGTCGCCCGGGACCGAGAGCCAGGTCCAAGTGGCTGTGCGGCTCGGTGAACGACACCGCCGAACAAGTCATCGCCGCGGTATTCGACCAGGCCGAAGCCCGCGACCCCGCCCACCGCCGGACCTGGGTCGTGCTGGTCGACGGCGCCCGGCACCAGCTCGACCTCATCCGAGCCGAGGCAGCACGCCGGAACGTCACCGTGCACATCGTCATCGACATCATCCACGTGCTCGAATACCTGTGGGGCGCCGCGCACTGCCTGCACCCGGCCGGCGACCGCGCGGCCGAGGCCTGGGTCGCCGGACAGGCCCGTACCATCCTGGCCGGAGGCTCCGAGCAGGCCGCGGCCTCGATCAGCGCCGCCGCCGACGCCGTCGGGCTCAGGCCTGGCTCACGCAAGGGTATCGACGACGCCGTCGGTTACCTGAAGAACAAGGCCGCCTACCTGCGTTACGACACCGCGCTGACCGAAGGCTTCCCGATCGCCACCGGGATCATCGAGGGGGCGTGCCGCCACCTGGTCAAAGACCGCCTCGACATCACCGGAGCCCGCTGGGGCCTCTCCGGCGCCGAAGCCGTCCTGAAACTCCGTGCCCTGCGCAGCAACGGCGACTTCGACACCTACTGGGCCTGGCACGAGACACAGGAGTTCACGCGCAACCACCAGGCCCGATACCGCGACACGCTCATACCAGCGGCTTGATCGCCAGAACCCTCATTGGATCTGCACCCGGCGCGGATTGTTCGGCGTGGTGGAGGAGGACATCGGCGAGGGCGTCGAGGTTCTCGGGTTCCGCTGCTGCCAGGTGGCCGGCGAGCGTGTTGGTGGCGTCGTCGATGTCGGTGCCGGGGGTTTCGACGAGTCCGTCGGTGTACAGGGCGAGGACGGCGCCGGGAGGGAGGGGGATCTCGGTGGTGGGGTAGTCGGCGTCCGGGTCGATGCCCAGCAGCAGCCCTGGCGGCACGCGAAGGATGTCGGTGTGCCCGTCGGGGTGGCGGAGCAGGGCCGGGGGGTGTCCGGCCGTGGCGAGAAGCGCGCGGTGGTGGGTGTGGTCGAGGTGGGCGATGAGGCAGCTGGCGAACAGGCCGGGGTCGAGGTCGGCCAGGAGGCGGTTGGTGCAGGCGAGGACCGCGCCGGGGGAGGCGCTGGCGGTGGCGGCGTAGGCGTGGACGGCGGTGCGGACCTGTCCCATGAGGGCGGCGGCGGTGGTGTTGTGGCCTTGCACGTCGCCGATCACCGCGGCGGCCGTCGTGGGTGTGCAGACGATGAGGTCGTAGAAGTCGCCGCCGATGTCCATGCCGTGACCGGCTGGCCGGTAGCGGGCGGCGACGTCAAAGCCAGTGAGGCGCGGGAGGGTGTGCGGCAGCAGTCCGGTCTGCAGGGTGTGGGCGAGAGTGTGGTTGGCGTCGTAGAGGCGGGCGCGGTCCAAGGCCTGGGCGATCAGGCCGGTCAATGACGTGAGCATGGCCCGCTCGGCGGGCGGGAAGGGCCGAGGCTGGTCGTAGGCGAGGACCAGGGAGCCGACCGGGCGTCCTGACACGATCAGGGGGAGGAAGGCCCAGCCTGCCATCTCGTCCTGGTGCACGGCAGGAGGGTAGGCCCTCTTGAGATCGGTGAAGGTGGCGAAGAAGCTGGCCACACCTGTGGTGATGACATGTGCAGCGGGGATGTCAGAGGTCAGGGGGGCCGCGTCGAAGCGGTCCATTAGTTCCGGGCTGTAGCCTCGGTAGCCGGTGATCCGCAGCCGTCCGTCGTTCACCGTGAGAAGAGCCAGCGCCTTCGGGCCGAAGGCCGGCACGATCTGGTCGGCGGCAAGTTCGACCACGTCCTGCACGCTGACGGCCTCGGCTAGGGCGGTGGCAAGGTGCGTCAGGTGGTACAGCCCCGTCGCGCCGACGAGCCCGGCGGGGGATGGGGCCGCGGCCTTGGCCGCTGTGGCGGTCGGATCCCCGGCGGTGGGGGTGATGTGGACGCTGATGCCGCTGTCATGAGGGTAGAGCTGGAAGGACAGCCGGATGTCGGGCGGACGCCTGGCGGTGAAGGAGGTGGGCTGCCGGGAGACCACCGCCTCCCGGTAGCGGTCTTCGAACACCGGGTCGTACAGCCACAGAAGTACCTCCCATGGGCGTTTGCCCAGCAGGGAGGCGGCACCGGCACCGACCAGTCCGGCGCCGGCGGGGTTGATGTAGGTGAGTCGGCCGTCCAGATCGAGCGCGCAGCAGCCCACGGGCAGCCGCTCGGCACAGTCCAGGGCGGCCACGGCCCGGGCCGAGTCGGCCTCGCGGGAGTGCAGCGCAGGCAGCAGACGGGGTTCGTCGGCGAACCCCAGCGGACGGCCGCTGTCGGCGGCCTGTTGCAAGAGCGGTGCCGCGCGCCGGCAGCAGGCGGTGATCGTCTCCTGCTCGGCCGCACTGAGCTGCGCCGGGTGCCGGACGGGCCACAGCAGCACGATGCCGCCCCACACGGTGGTGCCGTCGGTGATCGGGGCTGCGGCGACCCTGAAGTCGTACGGCAGGACGATGCCGACCCGGGGGTAGCGGCGGGCGATCTCCTCCTGGCTGCCCAGCCAGACCAGGCACCTCTGGCGCACGGCGTCCGCCACCGGGATCGCCGCATTGATGGGAACACGGGCCCAGGGAGCGGCGATCTCCCGGGACATCCCGGAAGCCAGCACCAGCCGCAGCACCCGCTCCCCCGGCGGCAGCAGAAACACCAGGCCCACCGATGCGCCGGTATCCCGCATGACGTCGACCAGGACCGCATCCAGCAGCCCCTTTCCGGGGCCGGCAGCACTTGCAGGGACAGCAGGGCCCCGCATGGCCGTCACCCGCCCCGGCCGGCAGGCGCGGCTCTGCGGCTGCGCCCGAAGCGGCTGCGGGCCGCCTCGGCGCTGATCCCCAGCCCCGCACCGATCTGTGCCCAGCTCGCCCCGGCCCGCCGATCCGCCAGCACCGCCGCACGGACCAGCTGTCCGGCCAGATCAGATACCCGGGCCACGGCAGCGCAGTTCCAGCCCACGGGCGAACCCGGGCGAGGCGGCTCCACGGGTAGCCGCGCGACGCTTGTGACGTGCAGCAACAGGAGCTCACCGGCCGCGGCCACCCCTTTCCGCGCGGGCGCTGCCTCCCGCCAACGGCGCCGGGCCCGCCAAGCCGCCTGCCGGTGAGCCGGCCGGCAGTACCGGCGCCCGCGGGCCTCGGATCCCGACAGCCGCGCACCGCACCAGCCGCACCGCACGTCACCCATATACGGACAATATGCCCGTCCCTGTGTGACGGCACCCCGTCCCGACCTCGTCAGAGGGACGTAGCAGCGCATCCGTTACTCCGCCTCGGCTTTGTCCAGAACCTTGTCCGGGTCGCGCAGGGACCGCAACCCTGCATCGCAGCCGGGACCGCCTCACCCTGACGTGGCACCGCCTGTGCTGCCCTCACTACGCGGCCGACCGCGTCCTTCTGGTCTCGGGTATCGAGCTGAAACGCGAAAGTCTCTCCGGTGTCCAAAACCCGGGGTCAAGGCCCAAGGCCGGGTAGTTAGCGTTTTCGCTGGTCACGCAAGCCCGTTGAGGGATTCTCGGCGTGGAGCAACGGAGCTCGTTGGTACAGACAGTCGTCCAAGACAGCTTGTTCCCGAGGAGGTCCGTTGCCGTTTCATCATGTCCTTTCGGCCCCGGTAGTGGCCATCACCCGTACGGTCACCGTGGCGGCGGGCCGGTTCGCGCCGGGGCATCTGGGCGAGCTGACAGCCGTCGTGCCGTTTGAGCTGGTCGACGCGGTCCTGGAGGAGACGCGGTCGATACAGCGGCGACTGCGTGATCTCCCGTCGCGGGTGGGGGTGTACTTCCTGCTCGCGATGTGCCTGTTCCCCGAGGTCGGATACCGGTTGGTCTGGGACAAGCTGGCGGCGGGCCTGGACGGGGTTTCGGTGGCCGGTCCGACGCCGAAGGCCCTGCGTGATCTGCGCCGTCGGCTTGGAGCCGCACCGGTTCGGGCACTGTTCGAGGTGCTGGCCGGTCCGCTGGCCCGGCCGACGACACCGGGGGTGCGATTCGGTCCGTTCCGGACGGTGTCGTTCGACGGGTGCAGTTCACAGAAGGTCGCCGACTCCGAGCGGAACCGGGGCTGGCTGGGGCGGACGTCTCACCACGGCTATCCGACCATGGAGTTGATGACGCTGGTCGAGACCGGGACCAGGGCGCTCATCGGCGCGGTGTTCGGGCCACCGTCCGGCGGCGAAACCGGTTACGCCTCACGGCTACTGCATCTGCTGCGGCCGGACATGCTGGTCCTGTGGGACAAGGGCTTCGACGGCAACAGCTTCCTCGCTGCCGTGAACGCGACCGGCGCTCAGGTGCTGGGCCGGCTCCGGGCCAACCGCCGCACTCCGGTCCTGACGCGTCTCGGTGACGGCTCGTACCTGTCGGTGATCGGTACGGAGAAAGTCCGTGTCATCGACGCGACCATCACGGTGACCTGCGCGGGCGGGACCGTCTTCGCAGGCTCCTACCGGCTGGTCACTACCCTGACCGACGCCCGCCGCTACCCGGCGGCCGTGCTGGCAGGTCTCTACCACCAGCGGTGGGAACACGAATCGGCGTACTACGCGCTCCGCCACACGATCATGAACGGGCGCGTCCTGCGTTCGGGCGACCCGGCCGGCGTCGAACAGGAGATGTGGGCCCTGCTCACTCTCTACCAGACCCTGCGGACCGTGATGGTCGAGGCCGCGGAGTCGCTGCCGGGCACCGACCCGGACCGCTGCTGCTTCACCGTCGCCCTCCAGACCGCCCGTGACCAGGTCGTCCAGGCCGCCGCCGTCATCACCGACCCCGTCGATGCCGGTCGTCCCGGACTGATCGGCCACCGGATCCTGACCCGCCTCCTCCCGCCCAGACGCCAGCGGGTCAGCACCCGCAAGGTCAAGTCACCGATGTCCCGCTACAGCACCCGCCACGAGGACGGCAGGCCCGACAACACCTGCACCGTCACCGGTCTCGACATCAACATCCTCGAGCCTCCGGAATCCCACCCTCAGCTCCCCGCCGTCTCCCGCGACGACCGGCACACCGCCCTCGCCAAGCGCCGCCGGCACCGAATCCTGGCCCTGCTCGAGAAGGACCCCGACCGCCTCTGGCGCCTCCAGATGGGCCGAGACCGGCCTCATCCACAAACTCGGCCCCGGCCTCTACGCCGCCACAACATGGACCCCAACTCCCCTTGCGTGACCAGCGAAAACGCTAACTACCCGGCCTTGGGCCCTCACCCCTGATCTTGGACACTCGAGATAGTGGATCTTGAGGATCTGAGAGATGGACGTGTCGTGGTCATGAAGCACTACTCCGCCGAGTTCAAGGCGGATGCGGTCGCGTTGTACGAGTCGCGGCCGGAAGCGACGATCAAGCAGGTTGCCGCGGACCTGGGGATCAACCCGGAGACCCTGCGGAACTGGATCCGGGTGGCCGGCTCCGGCTGCCCGCGGGGCCGCCGTTCGACCGCCCCGTCTTCAGCCCCGGTAGTGCCGTCGGCGCTGGAAGCCGAGGTCGCCGCCCTGCGACGGGAAAACGCCGAGCTGAAGAAGGAACGCGAGATCCTGCGCAAGGCGGCCCGCTATTTCGCGGCGGAGACGGGCTGGTGAACCGCTGCCAGTTCGTTGAGGACCACCAGCGCCGATACGGCGTGAAGCGGTTGTGCCGTGTGCTGGGCCTGGCCCGGTCGACCTTCTACTACTGGCGCCGGACGGCGTCGCTGCGGGCAGCCCGGCAGGCGGCCGACGCACGGCTTGCCACCCTGATACGCACCGTCCACCGAGCCTCGGACGGCACCTACGGTGTCCCGAGGATCACCGCCGAGCTTCGCGACGGGGGTGAGGTGGTGAACCACAAACGCGTCGCCCGGGTCATGAAGGCCATCGGCCTGGCCGGGCTCCGCCTGCGCCGCCGGCACCGCACCACCGTCCCCGACCTCACCGTCGCGAAGGTCCCGGCCCTGATCGGCCGCGACTTCACCGCCACCGACGTCAACACCAAGTACGTCGGCGACATCACCTATCTGCCGCTGAGCGGCGGGACGTTCCGCTACCTGGCGACCGTGATCGACCTCGCCTCGCGGCGCCTGGCGGGGTGGGCGATCGCCGACCACATGCGGGCCGACCTCGTCATCGACGCCCTGCATGCGGCCGAACGGACCCGCGGCAATCTCACCGGCGCCATTTTCCACAGCGATCACGGGGCCCAGTACTGCAGCCGGGCCTTCGCCGATGCCTGCCGCGAAGCCGGCGTCACCCAGTCCATGAGCGCGGTCGGCTCCAGCGCGGACAACGCACTCGCCGAGTCGTTCAACGCGACCTGCAAACGGGAGACCCTCCAAGGCCGCCGGGCCTGGGACACCGAGCACGAGGCCCACCTGGACCTCCTCCGCTGGCTCCACCGATACAACACCGTCCGACGCCACTCCCGCCTCGGACATCGCAGCCCCATCGCCTACGAGCGAGCACTCCGAACAACATCAACTACGCTGGCCGAATCCGCATAACCCGTGTTCAAGATCAGGGGTCAAGGCCCCTATCTGGCAGTTCCCGACCTTGCCCAGGGTGCCGGAGTACTGCCTGGCCACCCCGGGCGAGGACCTTCCGTCCTTCGGGAACCCGGTGTCGTCCACGGCCCACACCTGCGGCCGGACCACAGCCACCGCCCTGCGAGCCAGCCTGGCACGAACCGTGTCCACCGGCCAGGTCGACGAGGTCATGAACTGCTGCAATTGCTGGTGGTCCACACCCAGCCGACCAGCCATCGGCTGCATCGACTTCCGATGCCCGTCCAGCAGCAGGCCCCGCAGGTACAGCCCGCCCTTCCTCCGCTGATCAGCACGCGCCAAAGGCGCGAACACCTCCCCAGCGAACTCCTCCAACCGGGCCCTGCACGCCGCGAGTTCATCCGCCCTCATAACTGCAGGAAACCATCAAGGCGACCACTTGCCCAGATACGTAACAAAGCCCTACTAGCCACCCCCCAGCGTTGCGGGGGTGGGGCGGAAGGTGCGGCGGTATGCCTGGGGTGTGATCCCGATGGCGGCATGAAGGTGCTGGCGCAGGGAGACACCGGTGCCGAATCCGGCGCGGCCGGCGACCAGGTCGACGGGCCAGTCAGTGGTCTCCAGCAGGTGCCGGGCCAGGTCGACGCGCTGGCGGACGAGCCACTGGCCGGGGCTGGTGCCGACCTCGTCGCGGAAGCGGCGGGTGAAGGTGCGCACGCTGACGTTGGCGTGGGCGGCCATATCGGCCAGAGTGACGGGTTCGGCGAGGTGTTCCATGATCCACGCCTGTGTGGGGGCGGTGCCGGGGGCAGTGGGGTCGGGGACGGGGCGCTGGATGTACTGAGCCTGTCCGCCGTCGCGCCAGGGCGGTACGACGCACGAGCGGGCGACCTCGTTGGCGATTTCGCTGCCGTGGTCGCGGCGGACGATGTGCAGGCACAGGTCGATTCCGGCGGCGACCCCGGCAGAGGTGAGGATCTCGCCGTCGTCGATGAAGAGGACGTCAGGGTTGATGCGCGCGGTGGGGAACATGCGCTGCAGGCGGTCGGCTTCGCGCCAGTGGGTAGTGGCGGGGCGGCCGTCTAGCAGCCCCGCGGCGGCCAGCACGTAGGTGCCGGTGCAGATCGCCACGATCCGGGTTTCGGGGCGGATGGCGGCCAGGGCCTCGCGCAGGGGGTCGGGCAGGCGGCCCTCCTCGCGAATGGGGCCCAGCGCGTGGGAGGGCGGGATGACGACGGTGTCGACGGTGGTCAGCAGGGAGGCGTCGTGGGAGACGGTGAGCTGGTAGTCGGCCTCGGTGCGGACGGGGTGGCCGTCCAGGCTGCACGTGGTCACGGAGTAGAGCCGGTTGCCCGTGCCGTCGCGGGCGGCGCCGAAGATCCGCGCGGGGATGCCGAGCTCGAAGGGGACGACACCTTCCAGGGCCAGAACGCCAATGTGGTGCATGACCCGATCCTTTCACTCCATGGCCATCGGGCCACTACTGGGGGTCTTTCCTCCCAGGCAGTCTTAGGACGTGCCCAGGAGAAACGGCACGAACGACAAGAAACGCACTGCTGAAAAGAGCACGTCATCATGGACCAGGCCACCAGCCCCTCGACCATGCGCGCCGTCTCCCAGGACGCCGCTGGAGCCCCGGAGGTCCTCAAGACCGTCGAGACGCAGCGTCCGGTCCCGGGCCGGGGCGAGATCCTGGTCCGGGTGCACGCGGCAGGCGTGAACCCGGCCGACTGGAAGACCCGCGAGCGCGGCGTGTTCGCCACCGGAGCCAGGCCGCCGTTCACCCTGGGCTTCGACGTCGCTGGGGTGGTCGAGGCGGTCGGCGGCGGGGTGACACTCTTCGAGGTCGGCGACGAGGTGTTCGGGATGCCGCGCTTCCCGCACCCGGCGGGGGCCTATGCCGAGTACGTCGCCGCCCCGACCCGCCACTTCGCCCCGCGCCCCAACGGCCTGAACCACATCCAGGCCGGCGCCCTGCCGCTGGCCTCGCTGACCGCTTGGCAGGCCCTGGTGGACACCGCGAACGTCCAGCCCGGCCAGCGCGTCCTGATCCACGCGGCCGCCGGAGGCGTCGGCCACCTGGCCGTGCAGATCGCCAAGGCCCGCGGCGCGTACGTCATCGGCACGGCCAGCGCGGCCAAGCACGAGCTGCTGCGCTCGCTGGGCGCCGACGAGCTGATCGACTACCGCACCCAGGACTTCGCCGAGACCCTCCGCGACGTCGATGTCGTCCTGGACACCCTCGGCGGCCCCAACTGGGCCCGGTCCCTGCAAACGCTGCGGCCGGGCGGCACGCTGATCTCGATCCTGCCGCTGGACGACACCTTCCCCGCGAAGGAGGCCGAGGCGGCCGGTATCCGGGCGGTGTTCATGCTCGTCGAGCCCGACCATGCGGGGTTGCGCGAGATCACCTCCCTGGTCGAGGACGGCCACCTGCGCGTGATTGTCGACGCGGTCTTCCCCCTCGAAGAAGCCGTCCGGGCCCACACGCTGGGCGAGATCGGCCGCACCACCGGCAAGATCGTCCTCTCCATCGCCCCCTGACCCGCCCCGCAGCTTCTGCCCTGCGGCAGCCAGACCGCCGGCTCCCCGGCCTGCGTCAGGCAGGACCCATCCCACCCGCACGACACACACCACACAGAACGGAACCACCATGAGCACCATCACCGCCCAGGCCAGCACCCGTGACGTTGTCGACGCATTCTTCGCCCGCTTCGGCGAAGGCGACATGCCCGCCCTGCTGGACCTGTTCGCCGACGACATTGCCTTCCACGTCGGCGGCGCTCCCAACGTCCCCTGGGCCGGAAACCGCACCACCAAGGACGACATCGCCGCGTTCTTCGCCTCCTTCGGCCGGCACCTCACCCCCGCAAAGGAGTACGTCGTCGCCACGACCGTCGTCGATGGTGACCACGCCGTGGTCATCGGCCACAACCGCTTCGGGGTCCTGGCCACCGGCAAGACCTTCACCAACCACTTTGCCCTCCACATCACCGCAGCCGAAGGCAAGATCACCGGCTACCGCATGTACGAGGACAGCCACGCCATCAGCGAAGCCTTCACCTTCTGACCACACGTCGGCAACTACCGCACAGTGCTCCAGGGCACTGTCACGTTGACTGGCCGGGTGGGATGATCTTCTGGTTGGTCGTGCCGGGGAGAGATTCGTTCGTGTCGTCCGCGTCGCCGTCGTACAAGGGCCACCGGTACCCGGTGGAGGTGATCGCGCACGCGGTATGGCTGTACTTCCGCTTCCCGCTGTCCTTCCGCGAGGTCGAGGAGCTGATGCTCGAGCGCGGCGTCATCGTCTCCTACGAGACCATCCGCCGCTGGTCCGCCAAGTTCGGCCAGGCCTACGCGGACGGACTGCGCCGCCGTCGGCCACGGCCCGGGGACAAGTGGCACCTGGACGAGGTCTTCGTGAAGAACAACGGAGAGCAGAAGTACCTGTGGCGGGCCGTCGACCAGGACGGCAACGTGCTCGACATCCTCCTGCAGAGCCGCCGGGACAAGGCCGCGGCAGGACGCTTCTTCCGCCGCCTGATGAAGAAGACCCGTACGGTGCCGCGGGTGGTCGTCACCGACAAGCTCCGTTCCTACGGCGCGGCGCACCGCGAGGTCATGCCCTCGGTGGAACACCGTGCCCACAAGGGCCTGAACAACCGGGCCGAGAACAGTCATCAGCCTACCCGGCAGCGCGAACGTGCCATTAAGGGATTCCGCTCCGTCGGCGGGGCCCAGCGGTTCCTGTCCGCGTTCAGCGGCATCTCACCCCACTTCCGCCCTCACCGCCACCTGATGACCGCCTCCGACCACCGAGCCGAGATGACCGTCCGCTTCGCGATCTGGGACCAGATCACCGGCGCTGCCGGCCGGCCCACCACAGCCTGACCACAGGCCCGGACCGCGGGCCCCACCAGGCCACGACGCACCGTCAGGCACCTGCAACCCAACAACGTAACAGCACCCGTGAGGGTGTTCTCCAGGATCCACTGCTGTTCGGGTAGGAGCTGCTCCCACCCGAACCGCTGCACGTTTACCCACCGTCCGAGGTCCTTGCGCCCGGCCAGGTGGTGGGCAGTCCTCCGATCAGCGTCTCCGACGGCACCCCTCAGCCCTCGACGGGCGCGCGGTCGACCTCTACCTCACCGGTCGCCGAAGGTCACCTCCTTCGCGTCCTCGGCGTACTCGAAGTTGCCGGTGAAACCCCAGTTCTTCCAGCCGCCGTCCCCCTTGTTGGTGATGGTTCCGCTGTCGAGGGCGAACACATCGACACCGTCCACCACCGCAAGATGTTCGAGGCCGGACACCCCGGAGAAGGAGAGGTTGTTGAACGATTTCGCCACGATGATGTTCTTGCCGGGGAAGCTGCGGCTGTACTCGTCGATCAGTGAATGGGTCAGCTCGGCGTCGTCGCCCGGCACCTTGCCGGAGTAGTCGGTACCGGGGTACGGGCCGCCGTCCGTGTACTTCGGCGACTCGTCGTCGAAATTGACCGTGCCCGATCCGGTGGCAGTGGAATCGGCCTCCATTTAAAGTCAACCCGGGCAGCGAAACGTCTGCGCGAAACCGTGGCCTTCCTCAGGTGCGCTCCGCGATGAGCTGACGGCACAGGCGCGCGCGGTCTGCCAGCCCATCGCCCGCAGCCGAAAGTTCAGCCAACCCGCGCGAGGTCCGCCGCTGGAAGAGGGAGACAGAGAAGGGGCCGGCGGAGAGCCACTTGCGAGAAGCGACCCGGCACACCACCGGCCCCTGACCAACATCCACGCAGACGTCACCGCCAGCCGAGGAAGTCCCACCAGCGTAGCCCGTCCGCCGGAACACCCGAGAGAAGCCAACCGCCCGTGATCCCCCACAGCCGCCCCGTGATCAACGAAGCCGACATCGCCCAGCAGGCCGGCGTACCCATCGCCACCTGGCGGCGCCGCGACGCCCCCGCATTCCGCCAGCACGTGCCAACCCTCTTCCCCGACAGTCGCGTCCTGGTCTACGACCTCGCCCAGGCCCAGGCCCACCTCGACGGGCGGCCCATCCCCGCCCTGCCCACCCGCGAACACCCCGACGACCTCCTCAACGACGAGGAGGCCGCCGCCCTGCTCGACGTCGCGGCAAGCACCGTCCGCGCCTACGCGACCCAGGGCTACCTCCCGCCCGGCACAACCGTCTACAGCCTCCGACTCTGGGCCCGACGCGACGTCGAGAAACGCCGCAACGCCCCTCCCCGGCAGGGAAAGGGAGGCGGACGCCCCCCGGGCACAGGGAACGGGCCCCTCAAGGCCCACGCCTACGAAGGCGACCCCCGCCTGCGCACCGCCACCGAGGCACTCGAAACCGCCGAGGACGTCCCCCGTACCCGCCTCGCGGCCGCTCTCGCCGCCCAGTACGGCGGATCAACCCGTACCTGGGAACGGCTCCTCGCCCAAGCCCACCGCAGCTCCCCGTCCCGGTGACCTTCTTCTCCGTCCGCGCCCCGATCCGGGGCACCGTGGAGATCAGCAGCGAATGCGGGTCGCGCCGGTTCTCCAGCGACACCCCGTTCGGCATCAGGAAGCGCTCGGACAGTCGGCGGTACTGCTCACCGAGGTGCCGTACGAGGGCCTGGCGTCGGTGTTCGCGTTCAGGACCGGAAGCCGATGACTCCAAAGCCAGGCCGTCCCGCGGCGTGCCGCATCCAGCCGAGACACTGCATAACGGCCTCCACGACCTCAGACTCCAGCGGTGGCGCCTGGCCCGACTCGTCGACCGCCCGCTTGGTGGCCTCGAACTGCTCCAGCGCCTGTGCGATGTGATCGGGCGTCCACTCGCCGCAGCCCGGTATGAATGTGTACGGCAGAGGATCGGGCAGGTCGCTGTAGCTGAAGTCCTCAACAGACACGGCGGTGACGCCCAGAGCATTCAGGCCCTCGTCGACCACCGACAGCCAGTCACCCCGGTGCGGCGTAAAACGGTCGTTGTCCAAGAACGAGCCGGTGAGCGAACACAGCCGCTTGTAGGCGTAGCCGTACTGGAAGGCGTGGTCCCTATCCTCACTGAAGGGCTCGCCGTCGATGACCGCGCGCAGTGCCTCGTATGCCGTGGGGGCGCCTTCCTCGATCGCGTCGCTGAAATAGTCGTCGTCGCGTGCCAGGTCGTCCCCGAAGCCGTTGCGGATCGCCTCCAGCAACTGGTTGTCGCGGGATCCGACCAAGGCGCGCGTAGCGGCCACGTCGAGCAGGTAGACGCTCAGAGAAGAACTCATGGGACGAACCTAAGGGAAGCCGCTGACACTGCTGCGCGCGGGCACCGCCCGGCCAGGCAGGTCACGGCCCGGTGCAGTCTTCGAGGGCGTGCCGGTCATCATGACCACCGCGGAGGAGCGCGGAACGGTCGACGCGCTGCATGTCGTCGATGCCGGTCCGCCCCGCGGCTTCACCCTGAGTCACCCGGACCGGCGTCCTACGGCACGCTACGAGCGGCCAACCCGACCGCGTCCCGCTCGGAGGACAGAACCACGCCCACGATGTCGTTGGGCGCCAGGTCCTGATCCAGGACCTCGATCTCCAGGTAACGGAAGCCGTGGATGGTGAAGCTCGGTTCGAACCACTCACCCGGGGCGCCGATGATGACCTCGTCACGCTGGTACCACGGCTTTTTCCTGTCGCTCAGAATCCACTGCGTGTCCAGCTCGCCGTCAGGGCTGATGAGCTCGCTATAGGTGACGCGGACAGAGGTGCCCGCCCGGCCGGTGAGGCGCAGGCGCGCGACGCCGGCGAAGTTCTGCCCGAAATCAACCAGTTGGCGTCCCCTGGGGGATCGCCACACCGAAACCGGTGTCAGCTCTTTCACGGCAGTGACCGGTGGTACCTGCTCAGCGATCAGCTGCCGGGAGTGCGGGGAGAACGGACGCACCGGGCGCGACTGAGCGTGGTCATGAGGCTGACTCCACGGCGCAGGGATACGCAGATCTGCAAACTCACCGAACTTCGGGTCGGCACGCACGACGGGCCCGCGGCCCACGGTCCACGTGGCGTCCGTGCCCCACGTGCGTCGGGTTCCGTCGGCGAACTCCAGCTCCAAGTGCAGGTATGCCGCCAGTTCCGGCCCGTAGACGCAGCGGCGTGCGAGAAACCCGAGGCGGCCACGGAAACGCCCGTCGGCGACCACCAGGTGGAACAGATTCATGCCGGGGACGATCGCGCCGGCCGGGTCGTACTCGCGGTACTCGACCTCCTGCTCGAACGGCGTGAAGCGTGGCACCAGGCTCGCCCCGGTCAGGTCCTTGCCGTTGACCACCAGGCGGTACCAGCCCAGGGCCGAGGCGTAGGCGCGGGCCCGGACGACCCGTTCGGGAATTTCCAGGGCGGCCCCGAAGTAGAGCACCGGATCTTCGTCGGCTGCGTACGTCATCGAGTCCGTGATCCACTCGCCTTGCAGTACTCGAAGCGCGTAAGGAGACTCTGTCGGGGTCGTGGCCGGCGTGGGCGGCGGTGTCGGCCATCAGGGTGCGAATGGCGTAGTGGCAGCACAGGTGTCCCCAGATTTCTTGCTGGACAAGGTCGGGGGCCTTCGAGCGCAGTACCGCGCGGGGCCCGCGCTGGTGGGTCTTCAGCTCGTCGAAGGTGGTCTCGATTTCCCACCGTTGGGCGTAGGCGGCTGCGAGGTCCTCGGCGCCGGCCTCGGCAGGGTCGAGGATCGTGGTCAGCAGCCGGTATTCCTCGGGGTTGTCCCGGCCGTCATCGATCGTGTAGTCGATCACTCTGACCGTGAGTGGATCCGTCGTGGCCCGGTTCGTTCCCGATGTCGGGACGATCCGGGCCAGCCACGACCCGTCGGCCAGGGTTTCCAGGTACCGGGGCCTCAGGTTCGTCTTCACTCGCCAGAGCAGATCCGCGCCCGTGGCTGCGGCCTGTTGCCAGAGGCGGAACCCGTAGAAACCCCGGTCGGCCAGGACCAGCTGGCCCGGCTCCAGCCGCCCGACGAGCTGCCGGGACAACTCCATCTCCGACACACCGCACGGGCCGGTAACAGCGTCGAAGACCGCATGGGTGCCGCATTCAGCCAATGCCACCAGGCGGGCCTGCGGAAACGCGGCCCGCTCCCCTCGGCTTGAAGCGGGCCGCCCGAAGAACTCTGCGTTGACTGACGTGTCCGCCACGTCCAGGCACGTCCCATCGACCGCCACCAGACGACGCCCCGCCAGCCACGACCCCGGCGTGCCCGGCCCCGCCAGCGGACGTGCGACCCGCGCGAAGAGATCCCGCACCGGCTCGAACCCCAAACGAGACCTGGCCTGGAAGATCGCCGACTTCGACGGCGGCGGGAACGACTCGGACCACCCCGACGCCCACGACAGCCCGTCCGTGAGCTGCGCGAACACATCCTCGTACGAGTCATCGGAATACAGCGCCATCCCGATCGAGAAGTACGCCATTACCCGTGCGGGCAACGACCGGCGACGCCGCTCAGTACGCCCCGCCTCCTCGATCACCGCGTCAACCACGTCCGCGGGAAACACCCGCGTCAGCAACCCCACAGACACCAAATCCGACAACCGGACACCAGAAGACGGCTTCACCCAACCAGAACGCGGCATGCCCCCACAGTACCGCCCTGACCCTTAACTGAACGGTATTGGGTTTAAGCCAAGCTTAGCCTCGATCTTGCATGACGGTCCGTCGGTTCTTCCGTCGGGCCGTTTTGCTGTTGCGGATGTGCGAGGGCATGTTGGTGGCCCGGTTGTCGCGTCGGGTGGGCGCCGGGTTCCACTCCCGGGGTGGTCGTGCAGGTTGTTGGGACGGGTGAATTTACTGGTCAGCCGGGGTTCGGTAGGGCCTGGAGCCGGTCCATGGCGCTGGTGATCACGGATGTCCAGGGCCATCGGGCGGCCAGGCGGAGCCAGCGGCGGCGGCCGGTGTTCACGAGCTGGGCGGCGGCGGAAAACAAGCGGAGGCGGAGGCGCTTCGGCTCCCAACGGCGGGTTTCGCCTGTCAGGGCGAGCATCGGCATCCAGGCGAGGAGGTAGAGCGCGATGGAGACGATCTCCAGCCAGATCCGGTTCTGGGCTGTGTCGTGCAGGGGCAGGTTGCGCAGGCTGGTATCGCGGGCGTTTCGGATGCGGTCCTCGCAGCGGGCCCGCCTGCGGTGACGCAGTTCGAGGTCGGCGAGCTGGCCGCCCTTTGTGTTGGTCGCGAAGCAGGTCAGTCGCAGCCCGTCAACGTCGGTGAAGCGCAACTGGGCGCCGGGGTGTGGCCGTTCCTTGCGGACGATCAGCCGCATGCCCTTGGGCCAGGTGCTCAGGTCGGGCATGTCGGTGATCTCTGCGACCCAGGCGCCGGGCCGTTCGGTGCCGTCGGAGTCGTAGGCCGGTGTCCAGGCCCGTTTCGGGATCTTCAGCACAGCCTGGTGGATGGCGTCGGTGATGGTCATTCCGACCGAGTAGGACAGCCACCGGCCGCGGCGGGAGAGCCAGTCGAGGAAGGCGTGGGTGCCGCTCGGCGGAGTCGGTGCGGACCAGCGTCTGCCGTCCCCGCCGCAGGTGTTTGGGCAGTTGGGCCAGGGCGAGGCGGGTGGTTTCGATGTGATCGCTCGCGGTGTTGGAGCCTGCGTTGCCAGGCCGCAGCAGCGCGGCCACCGGTTCCCCGGAACCGGCCTGGCCGTGGTCGACGAACGCAACGAGCGGATGGTGACCGAAGGTCTTCTTCCAGGTCGCGGTGGCGTCCTGCTTCTCGGAGTGCGCAAGCACCAGCACGCCGTCGATGTCCACGATCACGCTGCCACCGGCGGCCGGATTGTCTTCACCGGCCAACTCCCATACTCGCGTGCGCACTTCGGCTCGTGCCGCGCGGATCGCGGTGAGCGCCTTCGGCCCGGCCGCGGCGAGCGCGTCGATGAGCCGGGAGACCGTGGGGTCCGATGCCACTGGACCGAACACGTCGGCCTCGGCCCGCAGCATGGCGACATCAGCGAGGCAGTCCCCGCCCAGAGCCGTCGCGAGTGCGATATCCAGCAGGACCTTGCCCGGATCATGCATCGTCCGCGGCTTGCGCCAGGGCGCCAGCGCCGCCGATATCGCATCGTCCAGGCCCAACGTGCGGACCGTCTCGACCAGCAGCACCGCCCCGGCCTGCGAGACCGCCCCTCTGCCGCCGCCCTCGACGCGGACACGTGGGTACAACCCGATACGCTTACTCACCTGGAGAGTGCTTCTTTCCGTGCAGCCAACAGGACCCTAGACAAGTCCCATCGTTGCAGGTCAGAAGCACTCTCTGCTTATTTGATCAAGGCATGGACGAGCACGCTCATGAAAGCGCGAGGTTAGGGCTCGTAAAGAATCAACACGTTGCTTCACGGTCTCCCTGTCGTTGGTGTGGTGTGCGCATACCGAGTGAGGTTCGTGACCAACTTGCCCTGAGATTCGGAGTGTTGTTCCCTCATCTGAATGAGCGGCAGCAGCGGCTGGCGCTGGCCGCCGAGGCCCGGCTGCTGGGGCACGGTGGGGTCCGGGCCGTCGCGCGTGCCGCAGGGGTGAGCGAGACGACGGTGCGGAAGGGTGTCTTCGAGTTGGAGGGCGGTGAGGACCCACTGCCCGATGGCCGGGTCCGCCGGGACGGCGGCGGTCGCAAGAGCGCCGAGAAGCTTGACCGGCTGCTCGTTCCGGCGTTGCTGGCGCTGGTCGAGCCGGATGAGCGGGGGATCCGATGTCGCCGCTGCGGTGGACGACCAAGTCGCTGCGGTCTCTGGCCGGGGAGCTGACGCGGCAGGGCCATACCGCGTCGGCGCCGACCGTGGGCAGGCTGCTGCGGGAGAACGGTTTCAGTCTGCAGGCCAATGCCAAGACCCTTGAGGGCGCTCAGCACCCCGACCGGGACGCGCAGTTCCGGTACATCAACGACCAGGTCAAGGACCATCAGGCGGAGGGCGAGCCGGTGGTCAGTGTGGACACGAAAAAGAAGGAAGTCGTCGGGGATTTCAAGAATGCGGGACGTCAATGGCGGCCGGCCGGTGAACCCGTGCGGGTTGACGTCCATGACTTCCCCAGCGATGCACTGGGCAAGGCCCTGCCTTATGGCATCTACGATCTGGCGGCGGACACCGGCTGGGTGAATGTCGGTACGGATCACGACACCGCAGCCTTCGCGGTCGAATCGATCCGCCGTTGGTGGAACGGGCAAGGACGCCTCGACTACCCGCAGGCCAGACGTCTGTTGATCACTGCCGATGCCGGCGGCTCCAACGGCTACCGCACCCGGGCCTTCAAGACCGAGTTGGCCGCGTTCGCCGCCCGGACCGGCCTGGCCGTCACGGTCTGCCACATGCCGCCGGGCACATCGAAGTGGAACAAGGTGGAGCATCGGCTGTTCTCCGCGATCACCATGAACTGGCGCGGCAGAGCGCTGAACAGCCACGAGGTCGTCGTGCAGTCCATCGCCGCGACCACCACCCGCACCGGTCTCACCGTCCACGCCGAACTCGACACCGGCACCTATCCCACCGGTGTGAAGGTCAGCGACACCGAGCTGAACGCGGCGCCGGTCACCGGACATGCCTTCCACGGCGAATGGAACTACACCGTGCACCCCCACCCCGCCAGCCCGGCAGACCCCACCAGGCCGACGCCCGGGCCGGCGGCGGTCTTCGACCGCGGTGCCCTGTCACATCCCGCGCTGACCGGCATGACCTGCACCGCACTGGCCGAGCTGACCGAGACCCTGACCCCTGGCTGGCAGGCGCTGCAGAAACAGGACCCGGCCACCCGACGCGACGGCGGCACCCGGCGCCGGGCCCCGGGCGGCGGCCGCAAAGCCAAACTCGACCTGGCCGACCGGGTCCTGGCCACCGTGCTGCAACAAAACCTCGCTCTGCCGCCTACCGTGCTGGCCCACCTCTTCGCCGTCAGCAAGGACACCATCCGCCACACCACCAGCGAGATCCGACGACTGATGGACCAGCACGCACACACCCCAGCCCCCAGCAGCACACCTCAGCACCCTGGCAGGACTCCTCGTCCACGCCACCGCACACGGCGCGACCCTCACGACAGAGACCAAACCAACGTGTTGATTCTTTACGAGCCCTTAGGGCTCGTAAAGAATCAACACGTTGCTTCACGGTCTCCCTGTCGTTGGTGTGGTATGCGCATACCGAGTGAGGTTCGTGACCAACTTGCCCTGAGATTCGGAGTGTTGTTCCCTCATCTGAATGAGCGGCAGCAGCGGCTGGCGCTGGCCGCCGAGGCCCGGCTGCTGGGGCACGGTGGGGTCCGGGCCGTCGCGCGTGCCGCAGGGGTGAGCGAGACGACGGTGCGGAAGGGTGTCTTCGAGTTGGAGGGCGGTGAGGACCCACTGCCCGATGGCCGGGTCCGCCGGGACGGCGGCGGTCGCAAGAGCGCCGAGAAGCTTGACCGGCTGCTCGTTCCGGCGTTGCTGGCGCTGGTCGAGCCGGATGAGCGGGGGATCCGATGTCGCCGCTGCGGTGGACGACCAAGTCGCTGCGGTCTCTGGCCGGGGAGCTGACGCGGCAGGGCCATACCGCGTCGGCGCCGACCGTGGGCAGGCTGCTGCGGGAGAACGGTTTCAGTCTGCAGGCCAATGCCAAGACCCTTGAGGGCGCTCAGCACCCCGACCGGGACGCGCAGTTCCGGTACATCAACGACCAGGTCAAGGACCATCAGGCGGAGGGCGAGCCGGTGGTCAGTGTGGACACGAAAAAGAAGGAAGTCGTCGGGGATTTCAAGAATGCGGGACGTCAATGGCGGCCGGCCGGTGAACCCGTGCGGGTTGACGTCCATGACTTCCCCAGCGATGCACTGGGCAAGGCCCTGCCTTATGGCATCTACGATCTGGCGGCGGACACCGGCTGGGTGAATGTCGGTACGGATCACGACACCGCAGCCTTCGCGGTCGAATCGATCCGCCGTTGGTGGAACGGGCAAGGACGCCTCGACTACCCGCAGGCCAGACGTCTGTTGATCACTGCCGATGCCGGCGGCTCCAACGGCTACCGCACCCGGGCCTTCAAGACCGAGTTGGCCGCGTTCGCCGCCCGGACCGGCCTGGCCGTCACGGTCTGCCACATGCCGCCGGGCACATCGAAGTGGAACAAGGTGGAGCATCGGCTGTTCTCCGCGATCACCATGAACTGGCGCGGCAGAGCGCTGAACAGCCACGAGGTCGTCGTGCAGTCCATCGCCGCGACCACCACCCGCACCGGTCTCACCGTCCACGCCGAACTCGACACCGGCACCTATCCCACCGGTGTGAAGGTCAGCGACACCGAGCTGAACGCGGCGCCGGTCACCGGACATGCCTTCCACGGCGAATGGAACTACACCGTGCACCCCCACCCCGCCAGCCCGGCAGACCCCACCAGGCCGACGCCCGGGCCGGCGGCGGTCTTCGACCGCGGTGCCCTGTCACATCCCGCGCTGACCGGCATGACCTGCACCGCACTGGCCGAGCTGACCGAGACCCTGACCCCTGGCTGGCAGGCGCTGCAGAAACAGGACCCGGCCACCCGACGCGACGGCGGCACCCGGCGCCGGGCCCCGGGCGGCGGCCGCAAAGCCAAACTCGACCTGGCCGACCGGGTCCTGGCCACCGTGCTGCAACAAAACCTCGCTCTGCCGCCTACCGTGCTGGCCCACCTCTTCGCCGTCAGCAAGGACACCATCCGCCACACCACCAGCGAGATCCGACGACTGATGGACCAGCACGCGCACACACCCCAGCCCCCAGCAGCACACCTCAGCACCCTGGCAGGACTCCTCGTCCACGCCACCGCACACGGCGCGACCCTCACGACAGAGACCAAACCAACGTGTTGATTCTTTACGAGCCCTTAGGGCGTGCAGATCTTTTACCCGTGGCTTTCCGCTCGGTGGTTCGTTGGTCTGGCATGGGTGGGTTGGAAGAGCAACAGCCGTGTTGTCAGCCAAGTTCGGGGCGATTCTGCCGCATCTCGACGAGCGGCAGCGTCGTCTGTTGATAGGGGCGGAGGCCCGGTCGCTCGGTCACGGCGGGATCCGGGCGGTCGCCCGTGCCGTCGGCGTCCGGGAGGCCACTGTGTCGCTCGGGGTGCGGGAACTGGACTCCGGAGAGGCGCCGTTGGGGTGGGTTCGCCGGCCCGGTGGTGGCAACCGCCCGGCCGCGCGCAGCTCGTCGTTCTCGGCGGCCCGGCGGGCCGCTGTGCGGGCGTTCTTGGCCCAGACCCCGATCGGGTAGTCGGCCCACACCGCACTGGTCGACGGGAGGAAGTGGCCGTGGGCGGCGGTGTAGAGCCGGGCCGCGGCCACCCCGTCCGCCCAGGCCGCGTCCCGCTCGGCCCAGACCATCCCCAATGCCTCCAGCTCCACGAGGCGCTCCGCCTCCAGGGTGCCGTCGGTGTAGTAGCGACCGCGGTGCCGAGTGCCTCGGGCGGAAGGGTGAAGGGAAGCCGCAGATAGCGATCCAGAGCGCCGTCGGGAGAGAAGTGGAAGCCCGGAGTGAGGGCGAGGTTGCGCGTGGCCGCCAGGTCGGCCAACCGGCGGGGGGTGCCCCTATCTGTTTCGTCAACCCTGTCAGGGTCGGTTCGTGGGAGTTGGTGCTGGTTTTGGGAACGTCCCGCGAAGCGGGACGTTCCCGGCGGATCGGGTGCCTGATGGGCAGCCCGGTGGCCGGCACGGCGGGGGTGGCCGTGCCGGTGCGCGCGTGATGGGGTCAGGAAGGGAGGGGCGGTGGTGCTGTCAGGCCGCGAGGCCGATGTCGCCGGGGGTTCGTGGTTCGTAGAGGGCCCCGGTGCGGATCATTGCGTGGATGACGTTCACACGTTGGCGGGCCAGGCGGAGGATCGCTTGGGTGTGGGTCTTGCCGCGTGCGCGTTGACGGTCGTAGTAGGTGCGGGAGGAGCGGTCGGATTTGCAGCCGATCGCGGCGAACGCGGCCTGGAAGAGGGCGCGTTTGAGGAGTCGGTTGCCGCGGTGGGGTGCGTGCTCGCCACGGATGGAGGTGCCCGAGGACTTGGTGGCGGGGGCGAGTCCGGCGTAGGAGGCGAGGTGTCCTGCGGTGGGGAAGGTGGTGCCGTCGCCGATGGCGACGATCACGGCGGCGGTGGTCCTGACGCCCATGCCGGGCATGGAGGTCAGGAGGTGGAAAAGAGGGAGGGCCTCCAGCAGGGCGGCGATCTCCTGCTCGGCCTGGCGGCGCTGGGTGTGGGCGGCGGCGAGCTGGGCGGCAAGTCCGGGCACGATCAGCGCGCTGGCCTCGGTGCCGGGCACGATGACGGTCTGCTCGGCAAGCGCGTCGAAGATCTCCGCGGTGAGGTGGTGGGCCTTGCGCGAGCCGTGCGCCTTGAGCAGGGCCTCGCAGCGGGCGTGGCCCAGTTTCTTCAGCCTGGCCGGGGAGCCGTGCCGTTCAAGGAGGGCCAGGATGTAGGGGTAGCCCAGCCGGGGGCCGACCACCCGCTCCAGGGTGGGATGGATCTGGGAGAGCAGGCCGCGCAGCCGGTTGGAGGTGCGGTTGACCTCGCCGGCCAGGTCGTTGTCGTAGCCGGTGAGCATGGTCAGCTCGGCCAGCTTCTCGTCGTCGCGGTCCACCGCGCGCAGGGTGTGCGGCATGGTCCGGGCGGTGTCGGCGATGACGAAGGCGTCGCGGGCGTCGGTCTTGGCTTCGCCCGGGTAGAGGTCGGCGGCCCGGCGCATCGAGAGTCCCGGCAGGTAAGCGACCCGGCAGCCGGTCGCGCGGGCCACGGTCAGTGGCAGCGCGCCGATGTTGGCGACCTGGTCCACGATCACCAGGACGGTGCCGAACTTGGCCCTGAGCTTGTCGAACAACTCCCGCAGGCGGGCCTCGGTGTTGGGCAGCTTCTTGTCGTGGACGGTCTTGCCCTGCCCGGTCAGGCCGCGGGCGTGGTGGAACTCCTTGCCCAGGTCCAGGCCGAGGAACAGACCTATGCCGGAGATATCGATGACGGTGTCGGCCATGCGCGATGCCCCTCTTCGGTCGTGCCTTTCGCATCCGTCCCGGCCGTCCCTGCGGCACCACACGCCGGCAACCACGTTACGCAGACATCCCGCCCGTGAAGAGGTCCGGCGTTGCACCGGACCAGGCAGTCGTCAGGCCCCTCATCAGCGGTCAAGCGGTGCCCCGAAGCCCGGCGGCAACACCCCCCAGGTCATCGACTTCGACAGGGGGCACACAGCCATACCGGACCCGGGGGCCAGGCGCCCCATTTCGGGGCCACAGAAAAGGTAACGGGGCGGCGTCGAGGAGCATGAGCCACAGGGACCGACCGCCCTGCGGGACCGGGAAACAACACCACGGAAGACCTGCGAGTCGCGCGACCAAGTAGTTTCTCTGGGACCTGAGTTGGGCGCGTCGGCGGCCGAGGACCGTCCGCTGGCGCTCCAGGAGCCGGGCGGCGACGAGCTGGTCGAACGGCGAGGGGGCGAGCGCGGCCGCGAGCGGGAGCGCCGCCAGCCGCCGGGTGACGTCGGGATGGGCCCGGATCCAACCTACGCGCAGGCCCGGCCACAAGGACTTGCTCAAGGAACCCACGTACACGACGTGCCGGTCACCGGCGCATGACGTGATACGCGGCGGCGGCGCGGCTCCCTCGCGCAGGTCCAAGTCCCGCATGGTCTCGTCGAAGACGACCAAGGTGTCGTGGGCGTGCAACCGCCGGCGCAGTTCGGCGCGCTCCTCCTTGCCCATCAACAGGCCCGTCGGGTTGTGGAAATCCGCGATCAGGTAAGTCAGGGACGGCCGGGCAGTCGCGAGAGTACGGTCCATGGCGGGGACGTCCCAGCCGGTGGGGGTGAGGGGCTGGGAGACCAGCCGGGCACCCGCGCCCCGGAACAGGGCGAGCGCGCCCGGATAGGTGGGGGAGTCCAGGACGACTCTGCTGTTCGGCCGCAGGTATGCCGCGCTGAGCAGGCTCAGCGCGACATCGGCGCCGCTGGTCAGCAGGAGGTGCCCGCTGTCGGTCGCGAGCCCTTGGGCCTCGTAGGCGTCGGCGATGGCTGTGCGCAGCGCCGACGGACCGGCGCCTTCAGAGGGGGCGCGCAACAGTGTGGCGGACAGCGTGTCGGTCGCTTCCCTCACGGCCTGGAGCAGTTCGCCGAAGGGTGCCGCGGGTTCCGCGATGGTGAGGTCCAGCGGTGCCCCGTTCTTGCCTGCTTCGCCCCGGTCGCTGGCCCAGGGCGAGAGGCGCTCGTGCAGCCGGGGCAGGGAGACGGTGCTGCCGGAGCCGGTCCGGGTAACGATCAGTTGCTCGGCGCGCAGGATCTGGTAGCCCATCGTCACGGTGCCCCGAGCGAGACCGAACTCGCCGGCGAGCAGGCGTTCGGCGGGAAGCCGCGCCCCGAGAGGAAGCCGACCGTCGCGGATGGCCTTCTCCACGGCATCGGCCAACCGTCGTGCGAGCGGTCCGTCGCCGGCGAGCCAGTTGCCGAGCAACTGGAAGAACCGTGACGCCGGGACGTGCCACACCGTGCCATTCACGTAGGCCACTTTATTGGGATTGGACCATGACCGGATGGATGGTCTCGCCCTAGCGTCGAGCCGTGACCAGCCACTACCGCATCAGTCCTGAAGACCACACGCCCCTGCACTACCGCCATGTCGATGTGTTTGCCAGCAAGGCGTTCACCGGCAACTCCCTTGCCGTCTTTCCCGACGTCCCCGGCCTCTCCGCCGCACAGATGCTCGCGATCACCCAGGAACTCCGGCACTTCGAGACGATCTTCCTGCGCGGTGAGGATGAGAGCCAGGACGTCACCGCCCGGGTGTTCGACCTCTTCGAGGAACTCGACTTCGCCGGACATCCGGTCCTGGGCGCGGCCGCCGTCCTTCACGAGCGTGACGGCGGCCGGGGCCTGCGGCGCTGGACGTTGCGCCTGGTCGGCGGGACCGTCGAGGTGACGACCCGGCGCACCGCCACCGGGTACCACGCGGAACTCGACCAGGGAGCGCCGGAATTCCTTGCGACTGTACCGGCGGAGGACAGGACGGAGATCGCCGCGGCGCTGAATCTGCCCACCCGGGCACTCGCCGACCTTCCCCTGTGTGTCGTCTCCACCGGCTTGCGCTATCTCATCGTGCCGGTGGTGGCGGGTCTGGCCGAGGCGAGGATCGTCCGCAGCGACTTCGCGGAGCTCGTCGGGCGGTACGGCGCGCAGTTCGCGTACGTGCTCGACATCGAGGCACTGGAAGGTCGCCACTGGAACAACGACGGCGTTCTGGAGGACATCGCGACCGGCAGTGCGGCGGGCTGCGTCGGCGCGTACCTGGCTCTGCACGGCGTTGTGCCCGTCGAGGAGGAGTTCACCCTGGGGCAGGGGCGTTTCACCGGCCGTCCGAGCCGGCTCACCGTCCTGCCGCAGGGACGCCCCGACGCGCTGCACAACATCCGGGTCGGCGGTGACGTGAGCATGGTGGCCCGGGGAACCCTGGACGCCCTGCCCGAGTGAGGACCATTGCCATGCCCAGCTTTCCCCTTCACACGGCCGACCGTATTCGCGCGGTCGTGGACCTCACCGACCTCGCGGAGCCGGTCGCCGACGCCTTCAACGCGTTCAGTACCGCCGACGGCGCCCGGGCGCCGTCGGCGGTACTGCCCGTCGCCGACGGCGGGGACTCCCATGTCAAGACCGCCCACCTGCACGTCATGCGGGATGCCGGCGCATCGGTGGGGCTGGTGTTTGCTCCATCCCGGACATGGCCGGGAGCGCGGTGAACTCGATGCTGGAGGGGTCGTGGGAGCCCTTCAGTTCTCCGGGAGGAACTCCAGGCCGATGTCGCTCGCCTTCAGTTCCTCGGCGAGCATGGCGAGTTCGATGCCGCGGCCGTGCCGCTTGTGCTCGTGGACGACGAGGGTCACGGCGACGCCGGAGGAGCGGATCTCCCCGGCGAGCTTCACGGCGGCCTCCAGCTCGGGGCGCCGGGTGGCGCGGGTGGAGATCTTCTCCGAGAAGACCCGCGTCACCCCGGTCTCGGCGAGGGAGTCAAGCTGTGCGTCGAGGGACTGCCGGGCAGTCGAGGCCCGTGCGTAGCCGAGACGGACGTGCCCGGCCGGTTCAGCGCCGGCGCTCACCGGCCGGGCAGCTCGGTCCACTCATGAAGCACCCGCCACTCCCGCTTTTGACTCCGACGTGGACATCGCTGCGACAAGCTTGAGACGCTTCACAAAATCTATAGACCGGTCTATTCTTGAGTCATGGATGGAACCAAGGGAGCCAGGACCAGCTCGCGGCTGGCGGAATCGATGCTGGAACTGATCCAGCGGCACGGCTATAGCGGCACGGGACTCAACACGGTGGTGGAGCACGCGGGTGCCCCGAAAGGGTCGCTCTACTTCCACTTCCCCCAGGGGAAGGAGGCCCTCGGAGAGAAGGCCGTCGAGCTGGCGGCCGCGCGATTTGGCTCTCTCGTCGCCGACTCGGCGCGAGGGTCGGCCACGCCGGGTGAGGTGGTACGCCGTGTGATCGACGAACTGGCCGGGATACTCAACGACAGCGGCTTCCAGCTGGGATGCCCGGTCTCGGTGGTGACACTGGAGATGGGTGCGCAGAGCGAACGTCTGCGAGACGCCTGCGCCCGTGCCTTCGAGTCATGGATCGCGCCGGTAAGTGACCTGCTCAGTGCGCACGGCCACCCTCGTCCCGTCGCCCGAGCCCTGGCGACAGCCGTGGTCAGCATGGTGGAAGGAGCGGTGATCGTCTCGCGTGCCCAGCGGTCCACCGAGCCGCTGCACTGCGCCGCCCAGGCGATCGCCGTGCTGCTGGAACAGAGCGCGGAGGCTTCGGCATGAGCCCGGAGGACCGGCATGCACTGGTGCTGGGTGCGAGCGGCTTCATCGGGCGCCACTTGGTACTCGCGCTCGGCCAGGCCGGCGTTCGAGTCAGCGCGGCCAGCCGGAGCCATGAGTCCTACCAGCGGCTGACTCGGTGGCTGGCCGGGCGCGGGTATGACCAGGTCCCGATCGACCTCCGGGTCGACTTCGCCAAGGCGTCACTGATGGACGGCGAGTGCGACGACATCACCGAGATCTACAACTGCGCCGGCGCCTACCGGTTCGGCATGTCGGTGGATGAGGCGCGTCGCGCCAACGTTGGCAGCGTCCGCGCGGTCGTCGCGTTCGGGGCGCGGCTGCCGAACCTGCGCCGCCTGGTTCAGGTCTCCGGATACCGCGTGGGCGGGCAGGACGCCGCCCCGTGGAGCGAGGAGTATCGACAGGAGACCTACCGGGCCCTGGGCGCCTACGAGGCGTCCAGGGCCGAGGCGGACGCCGTCTTCCAGGATCTGGCAGGGCAGTTGGGTGTCCCCTGGTCCATCGTCAACCCGGCCAGCGTAATCGGCGACAGCGCCACCGGGGAGTCCGACCAGTACCTCGGACTCGCCTCCAATGTGAAAGACCTCTGGCACGGCTCGCTTCCCGTGCTCCCGGGCAACGGGCACACGTTCGTCCCCGTGGTCGCGGTCGATTACCTCGCCCGTTTCATGACGCTGCTTCCGATGGACGAGGCCACCCACCGCACTGCGTACTGGACGCTGGACGACGGCACGCCCGCACTGCCCGACCTGCTCACGCTCATAGCGGAGCACTACGGGGTCAAGGCACCCAGGACACGGGTCCCGGTGTCCCTGCTCAAGCGGCTGCCCCAGTGGCTCACCAAGGCTGATCCGGAGACCGTGACGTTTTTGTCGACCGACCGCTACCCGACCGATTCGGCCCGTGCCTTCGCCGCCCGGCACGGGCTGGCCATGCCGGACACCGCCACGACGATCCGCCGCTGGGCCGACCACCTTGCAGCCCACCGCTTCGGCGACGCCCCCGCAGGTGACAGACGATTCACCAAGCTGGGCGGGATACGGACTTTCGAGCTCGGCAAGGCAGGCGCACCCACGGTGGTGCTGCCCGGTCTGCCGGTCAACGCCGACACCTGGGCGCCGGTCGTTACGGCGGTCGGGCACGCGCGCGCCGTCGACCTGCCGGGGTTGGGTATGAGCGCCGGACGCCGCGAGGACTGGCAGTCCTGGCTGACCGCGCTGGTCACCGAGACCGGTGCCCGTCACCTGGTGGGTCACTCCATCGGCGCCGCGGCCGCCGTCGACGCCGCGACCGCCCATCCCGATGCGGTGGATCAACTCACGCTGGTGTCACCGTTCTTCCTGCAGGGGCACCCGCCCCGCACCGCCAGGCGGCCGGCCCTGACCCGCTGGTACCTGAGGCGGACACCCCCCGAGGCGCTGGCCGAGCGGCTGACCGGCGCCACGGGCCACGCGGCCGCGCTCCGGTCGGCTGTCGCGGATCTTCGCCGCGGCACCGTTGGGGCCACCGCCGCCGGGCTTCTGGCCGCCACGGCGAACCCGCAGTGGCGTGCCGACCTCCAGGCCAAGCTGCAGCACTACCCAGGGCGTGTCCACATCGTCCTGGGATCCAACGATCCGCTCACCGCTGAGGGACAGTCGCTGCTGGACACCCTCCCGCACGCCACCGTGACAGTGGTTGCCGGCGCGGGGCACCATCCTCAGCTGACGCACTCAGAAGTCGTCGCTCAGGCCATCGGTTCGCAGACCGCCTTCCTGGGCTCGCACAGTGAACCCGGCGTCAGGGCGGCACGCGCACGACCGCGGTGACGAGGTGCTTGGCAGTCGAGGCAGTGCGACGAGCACGGCGGGTACGCCAACTGGTCCGCCTCCTAGGTGCGCGAAATGCTCCACGATCGCGGCGCGGTCGCGAGCGGCGCAGACACGCATCAGGTCGAGCGCCCGCCACGTTAGTCGTCCAAGGGTGGCGATGAGGTCGGCGAAGTCCTTCATCGTGTCTCCACGGTCAAATGGGCGACGGCCTCCGCCGGGGCTTGGGGGCGGGGCACTATGATCCCCAGGTCGAGGCGCTTGTCCATGTCGGAGTGATCGTCAAGGCCTGCGGATCGGTGGCTTTCTGCGGAGTCTGACTTTGGTGACGCTATGACCGGGCTGAGTTTCTCAGGCGAGGCCCTTGAAGAAGTCCGAGATCACGGTGTGCAGGGCTTCAGGCTGTTCCAGGTGCAGGTCGTGGCGGGTGCCGGGGATGCTCATGGCCATGGTGGCGGGTCGCTGCCGGAGCATTTCGTCGGCTTCCTGCGCGGGGATGAAGCTGGTTTGGGCCAGGACGACCAGGGTGGGGCATGCGACCTGACCCCACTCGTGATGGAAGGAACGCTGGGCGTTCTCCGCCAGCGAGCGGACCATCACGTCCCGGTCGAAGCGAGGCCACCATCCGCCCTCGCGTTCCTCCAGCCCGGCCGCCCAGCCTGCGCCGACTGGTCCGCCGCCGAGGAACGCGGCTGCCGCTTCGCGTGAGGGGAACGGTGTCGGCCATGAGTCGAGCCATCCGCCGATGTCCGCGGGGCCGTTCGGGTTTGCCCCGCAGGGCCGGCCTCGACGAGCACGAGCGCGCGGACGAGCCCGGTATGTGCGGCGGCGGTGAGCATGGCGGTGTGCCCGCCCAGCGATTGGCCGACCAGGACGGGCCGCGGCAGCGCCAGCTGATCGACAACGGCGATGACGTCGGCGACGTAGGCGGCGCGGGAGACGTCCCGCGGGTGACGCTCGCTGGCGCCGTGCCCGCGCTGGTCGACCGCGACGACCCGATACCCGGAGCTCAAGCGTTGTGCCAGCACGTCCCATTCACCCGTGTGACCGGCCAAGCCGTGCAGCAGCACGATGGGCTGTCCCGGCCCGCCCCAGTCCCGGCAGGTAAGCCGGACGCCGTCTCGCACCACTACGTGTTCAGACCATGCCACGTCGGCCCCCAGGTAATCGGCTGGCGTCGGCCGTTCGACGAGCCGGCCGCGTTCGAAGCGGGCGCCTGCCCGGACGAGGGCGACGAGGTAGGGCGCATTCACCGCCCGCCACCGCTGCCGGGCGGACTCGACCAGCTTGAAGACCATCGCCAGGGCGGCGGTGCGGGAGCCGGTCCCGCGGGTGACCTTGGTCCGCAGCCGGACCGTGGCGAACGTGGACTCGATCGGATTCGTGGTCCGCAGATGCATCCAGTGCTCGGCCGGGAACGCGTAAAACGTCAGCAGCTCGGCCTGGTCGTCGGTGATCTTCATGACGGCCTTGGGGAACTTCGCCCCGTAGAGCTGCACGAACGTTTTGATCGCCGCCTCAGCGTGCTGCATGTCCTCCGCGCTGTAGATGTCCTGGATGGCCTTCTTCGCGCCCGGCTGCGCGGACTTCGGTAGGGAGTCGAGCACGTTTGCGGTTTTGTGAACCCAGCACCTCTGCTCGCGGTGGTGGGGAAACACCTCGGCCAGCGCCTTCCAGAAGCCCAGGGCACCGTCCCCGACCGCTAGCACCGGGGCGCGCATGCCCCAGCGGGCGCAGTCCCGCATCAGGTCGGCCCACGACTCACCGGACTCGCGGTAACCATCCTTGAGCGCGACCAGCTGCTTGGAACCGTCGGCGCGGACCCCGATGAGCACCAGGACGCAGGCTTTGGCCTCCTTCAGGCGGACGTTGAGGTGGATGCCGTCGGCCCACATGTACACATAGTCGACCTCGGACAGATCACGGTCCATGAACGCGGCGTGATCGGCCTGCCACTGCTGGGTCAGCCGGGTGACCGTCGCCGGAGAGAGCCCGGCGGAGGAGCCGAGGAACTGCTGGCGGGCACGAAGTCGCCGGAGGACATGGTCAGGCGTCCGTCCCGCTTGAAGCGGTGCCCGGTGCGCAGGGCGGTGCACTTGGTGGGGTCCCGGCACCGGCGGCGGGAGGGACGGTGCCGGAGATGTCGGGGACACCCGCGAAGCGGCAACGGATCTCCCGCCAGGCGGTCTCCGTCGGTCTTCAGGATCTGGCCCGGGTGGCTGGCTGCTGCGGAACGATCGCGGGGTAGCCCGCAAGGCTGGGGGCGCAGGTTGATTGTAGTGATGGGCGGGGAACACAGGGGCAGCCCAGGGGAGTCTACGCAGGCCGCGAGGAGAATGTCCTGGCCGATGGCGCGGCCCATCATCTGAAGGGCGTGCTGGGCGATTTGGGCGGTGCCATCGGGGCCACAGATGAGTGCGTCGGTGCCGGGACGGTCCATCGGGGACCATTTTGCAACCAAATGAGGATGAGGAAGGAGAGACGAGCCCCGGTAACCCGCGGCCGGGTCCGTCGGCATGTCAGGAGTGGGGGTCTACGAGGATCTTGACGGCCGTCTCATTGTGGTGGATTAGGGTCTCGAAGCCTTCGGTGACGAGGTCGTCCAGGCCGATGGTCTTGGTGATGAACGGCGCCAGGTCGATGCGCCCCTCCTGCACGAGCTTGATGGTTTGCGGGTGGGAGTTGACGTAGGCGATCGTGCCGCGCAGGTCGACCTCCTTGAGGACGAGCTTCTGCATGTCGAGCGACGCGGGCTTGCCCCAGATTGAGATGACGGTGATGACGCCGCCCGGCTTAACGGCGTCCAGCAGTGTGTCGAGGACGACGTTGACGGACGTGGCCTCGAATGCGACGTCCGCGCCCTTGCCGCCGGTGAGACGCCGGACCTCCTCGGCAACGTCGCTGGCGGCGGGATCGATGACGTGGTCGGCGACCTTGGTGTCCAGCGCCTTCTGCCGGCGCAGCGGGCTGAGTTCGGTGACCGCGACCTCGACGCCCATCGCCTTGAGCACCGCGCAGGTGAGCAGCCCGATGGGGCCGGCGCCGCCGACGAGGGCGAAGTCGCCCGCCTTCGCGCCCGAGCGCTGGAACGCGTGGTACCCAACCGACAGCGGCTCGATGAGGGCCGCCTGGTCCAGCGGGACGTCTCCGACCGGGTGGACCCACCGGCGCTCGACGACGACTTTCTCCGCGAGCCCGCCGCCGCGCCCGCCCAGCCCGATGAAGTTCATATCGGGCGAGATGTGATAAGTCGGGTTATTTTCGCTGGTGTCGACGTCGGGGCGCAGGATGTAGGGCTCGACGACGACGCGGTCGCCCGGCTTCAGGCCTTCGACGCCATCACCCACCGCGTACACGACGCCGGACATCTCGTGGCCAAGCGTCACGGGGGCGGACTCACCCGAGACCGGGTGCGGGTGGCCGGCCGGCGGGACGAAGATCGGTCCGTCGAGGTACTCGTGTAGGTCGGTGCCGCAAATCCCGCAGTATGCGACGTCGATGCCCACCGTGCCCGGTCGGACAGTGGGCTCCGGGATGTCCTCGATGCGGATGTCACCGCGGTCGAAGTAGCGTGCAGCCTTCACTTTGAGCCGGCTCCTTCGTCTATTTTCTGCTCACACCTCGTGTCGGGTCTGCCGTGGAGTGAGGTGTGTGCCTCGCGCGGCGCATTTACATTATCAATGCACAATACGGTTCGATACGGTCGGGCACGCGCGGCGGCCATGGCGGCCCCCGAGAAGCGCACCGGCTGCACCCGCTGCTGAGCCGATGCTCGGCCTGGCCGACCACCCCGCCGGCGACCTCCCGGTCATCTCAGGCACGGTCATCCGGCTGCAAGTCGGCCACCTGCCCATCCGTTCGTCGGCGACTTGGAACTCGACCAGGAAGCCATGAGTCTCCCGGACGAGACGGGCGGCCGAGTAATTGTCAAGAGTTGTGGATCGCCTGAGGGCAAGGCTGCCTGTTCGGAGCGGAACCGCTGGACTTCCAGCTGAGCGGCTGACTTCTATGAACGTTGCTCCCACTTGGTTCGGGTGAGTTCGTACTCGACTTCTCCGTGCTCGGAGCCTTCGATCGCCTCCGGCCAGTCGCCGGTGAAGTTGCGGAGAAAGGACAGGCCCGCCTTCTCCATCACACGTCGGGATCCCGCGTTGACCGTCATGGTGTTCGCGGTCACCCGACCCACCCCGAGTTCCATGAATCCCTTGCGGATCAGGGCCCGTGATCCCTCGGTGGCGTAGCCGCTGCCCCAGGCGGCCTTGTTCAGCCGGTAGCCGAGCTCCACCAAAGCGGGGCTGTGTTCGTCCAGGGGGCGGAATTCGAACCAGCCCAGGAAGGCCCCGGTGTCCTTCTCCTGCGCGGCCCAGTAGCCGCGGGTCCCGAAGCACGGGTACTCGTGGAGGAGCCTGGGCAAGGTCTGTGCCTGGATCATCTCGCGGCTCGTTGGCCGGCCGCCGTTGATGAAGCGCATGACGTCGGGATCGTTGTCCAGCGCGAACAGATGGTCGACGTCGGCCTCGGTGAACGCGCGCAGCACGAGCCGATCGGTCTCCAGAAAGATGTTCATGCCGCGATCTTCACCACCGGCAGTAGAGCCCGCCACCGGATATTCGCAGCAGGCCGGCGAAGGGATGGTTGCTCATGCCGCTAGAGCTCAGGTGACAGGCCGGTTCGATGAGCTCGAACAGCTGCTCCGCACACGCCTGCTCGACAAGCAGCACGAACATGACCTGCAGTTCGCGGCCTTCACCGAGGACGGAACCTTCACGTACACACCGACCCTGACCAGATTCACATTCCGCTGTCGCATCGAAGCCGACGCGGACACCGCTGTCGAGGCCGACGACCTCGCCGCAGTGGAGGCCGAAGTCATGGCAATCGACTATCTGACATCCGAGAAGATCCCGTTCAAGCACCTGAGAACCACCACGACCTGCTTGGACGACGTAAAGATCAAACGCCCCCATCCGCAAGGGCGCCGCGACCAACACCACGTTCACGAGGACTGACCATGCCCATCGCCGACGTCCCTTCCGGGGCTTCCATCGCCTACGACACCTTCGGCGAGGCTGCCGATCCGCCCGTCCTGCTGGTCATGGGCTTCGGAGCCCAGATGATCTCCTGGCACGAGGATTTCTGTCACATGCTCGCCGCGCGAGGGCGCTACGTGATCCGCTACGACAACCGCGACAGCGGCCTGTCCACCAAGTTCGACGCCCATCCGGTCGACATGACGCGGTTCATCGAGACAGTGAGCGCCGGCGAAATCCCCGCTGCTCAAGCGATGATCCCCTACACGCTGCAGGACATGGCCGACGACGGCCTGGGCCTGCTCACCGCCATGGGGATCACTCGCGCCCACATTTTCGGCTCGTCGATGGGCGGGATGATCGCTCAGACCATGGCGATCACCCACCCTGAGCGGTGCCTCACCCTGACCTCGATGATGTCCTCCACCGGCGAGTCCGAATACGGACAACCCAGTCCCGCAGCCCAGCAGGCGCTGTTCAGCCCCAAGCCCGCAGACCGTGCCGGATACATCAACGCATCCGAGAAAGAAGCCATCTGGGCGTCCCGGCGTTACACCGATATCGACGGCATCCGAGAACTCGCCGCCCGTAGCTACGACCGCGCGTACTACCCAGCGGGCACAGGCCGTCAGCTCGGAGCGATGATCCTCGGAGGATCGCGCGCCGAAGCACTTACCTCCCTCACCGTCCCGACCCTCGTGATCCACGGCCTCGACGACACCCTCATCGACCCGAGAGGAGGGAAGCGAACAGCCGAACTCGTGCCCGGCGCGGAACTGATCCTGCTCGCCGACATGGGCCACGACCGACCACGAGAACTCTGGCCCGCAATCATCGACGCCGTGGGTGCTCACACGACACGCACATGAGCAAGACATGCTCAGCGAAGCAGCACGCCGCGAGACCGGAGATAGTGCGCTCGGTCTGTAGTGCCCAACGACTGCCGACGTAGGGCGACGCCTTCCGCTGCTCGGTCCCTGGTCCTCACCCGGCCCGCATCCGCCTCCTCTACGGCAACGCCAGGAACCGGGTGGCGATCGGGGTGAGTACGACACGAGAAGGTTCTTCGTCTGCTGGTGGTACAGACTCGATACGTCGTTGACCAGCGGAAACGAAGGGTTCTAAGGCCTGGGAAGCGGTGTTGGCCCGCGTATGGTCAGGATCTTGTGAGAGGGCGTCGATGGGTGCAGAACACTAGCTTCGGATCATTTGCAGCTTGCCGAGCTCGGCTGAGGGCGCGTCTGGACCGTTCCAGCCAACCCAGCGAGTTCCACTGATGTCGGCGACGAGCGCGGAGTCAACGTTCCAGAAGCTGTGGCTGGGTTCTTCGAAGACGTACCAGCCGTCCAGCCAGAGCGGGATCGACTGGTCGGGGTCGCCGGCTCGCTGGTGGTGGCGAGGTTGCGGCATCCGAAGACCGTTTCTTGGAGCACGAAGCTCGTGAGGAACTGTTCGAGAGATGGTGTCAGCGGCATGTACTCGCCTTCCGAGTCGTCGTCCCACATCCAGTGGGCGTTGCTCAGCACGACGGGTGCCGCTGGACCGGCGGCTGTAACACGACATGTCCAGCTGTCCTGGTTCTCGCTGAGGAACTCGACCGTTCCGTCGTGAAGGCTCAGGGCCTCGGCGCGTACGAGCACATCTTGTTGTTGGAAGATCCCGGGCGAGTCCGGCAAGTGCTCCTCCGGATTCGGGCCGGGCCAGCGTCCGGCATGGCGATACAGGCATCGGAGCGGTACTGGGAGGAAGTCGGGTAGTTCCGTCTCGGTCAGGCCGTAGCTCGGTTGACGTGCTCCGTGCCACGCAGTGATGAAGTCCTCAAGCCACTCGACCGAACCATCCGATGCTCGCATGACACCACGATAGACAAATCCGAACGAGGGCGTGAGACGCGTGAACGGGGCGACGATGGTCACGCGAGCGCAGGCAGTCTCACAGCCAGGTGGTGATCGCTGCTGAGACCGTTTCCTGCATGGTCAGTTTGAGGAGCCGTTTGTAGCAGCAGAGGGCGGCGGCAAGTCCGAGACAGGACAGGTAGTTGCCTGGTTTGCGCTCGTAGCGGTGGTTGAGGCGGTGGTATCCGGTCAGCCAGGAGGTTGGGTCGGCCGCGCGGTGAGGTGCTCGCCGTGGGCGAGTCCTGTTCCGCGCGGCCTCCCGCCGAACCGGACATGACGGTTTCCCGGTCATCCGGCTCTCCAGTGACTACGGTGAATGTTCTGGCTGGCTGTTCCGAATGAATGCGGTTGTGGCAGACGGCGCAGGCCACGACCGGGACGAGGGCGGGCCGGCCCGAATGTCCGCGCGCCTGGAACCTGTCCTTGCGACTCGTGTCGGTGAGGCCTTGAGTGGCGCGGTCGTGGTGGGGGAGAGGACGGCAGGCGGCGAGCCGTATAAGCGGGTGGAGACGGATAAGCGGGTGGAGACGGACCTGGTCGTGGATGTGCTGGCCGGGTCCGGCCGGCACGGCACCCTCACCGTGGTCCGGATGCGGTGAAGGCGGGGGGGTGCCCCTATGTAGTTCGTCAAGGCGGCGGGTTAGCTTGCTGGTGATGCCGGCTGGAGAGGGGGATTCGGTGGGGGTGCCAGGCGGAGAGTCGAAGGCACGCGCTGCTGAAGAGTGGCGGGACGTCTATGACCTGCTGGAAGCCGTTCGGCAGCGGCCGAACGCATGGGTGCGTAACAGCTCGTTGCAGGAACTGGCGGTGATGATGTTCGGCTACCACCTCGCTCTTCAGGTCCACGATGCCGATGAGGAGTTCGCGTTTCATCGTGGAAGTGGAGGGTTTGCCTCTTGGCTCAGCAGGACCCGTGGTTGGTCGATGGCAACTGGATGGGACGCTGCGATTGTGGAGAACCTTCCTGGTGAACCTCCGCTTGACGCCTTCTTCCGGCTCGTGGACGAGTACCGAGACGTCGCAGATCAGCCCGTCTCGTGAGCTCTCGCAGCATGGTGTTCGGTCAAGCTGATCGGGTGGGTTGGGGCTCGTAGAAGGTGCTGTCGCGGAGCATCGCGAAGAGGACATCGGCTCGTCGTCTCGCGAGGCAGAGGAGGGCCTGAGTGTGGTGCTTGCCCTGGGCGATCTTCTTGTCGTAGTAGGCCCGGGAGGTCGGGTCGCCCAGGGCTGCGAACGCGGAGAGGAAGAAGGCCCGTTTGAGCTGTTTGTTCCCTCTCCGGGACGGTTGTTCGCCTCGGATCGAGGAGCCCGAGTTGCGGGTTGCCGGGGCGAGTCCTGCGTAGGCGGCGAGGTGGGCGGCGGAGGGGAAGCTGCTGCCGTCGCCGACCTCGATGAGGATCCTGGCTCCGGTCCTGATCCCGACTCCGGGCATCGAGGTCAGGACCGGGGAAAGAGACATCCGATGCAGTTGATCTGTCAAGCGGCGATGGTGAGTTGTGGGGTTGACGGTGCGGGGAACGCGGCGAGCTCGTCATAGCGGGTTCGCTTGGTAAGGCAGTGGTGGAGGCAGCCGAGCATGCGGTTGAAGAGGTTGCGCTGAGCGGCGGTGTGACGGTCTCCATCGGCTCGCCGCCGGTCGTAGTGGGCCCGGGCTCCGGGTGAAGCGGTCAGGCTGGCGAAGGCCCAGACATAGCCGACCGAGGCCAGACGCTGGTTCTTGACCCGTCGGGCCATGACCGCGAGGCTCCTGCCGGACGCCCGGGTGACCGGTGCGGCTCCGGCGAAGGCCTTGAGCCCTCTAGCGTCGGTGAAGCGGGATCGGTCGTCACCGATCTCGGCGAGCACCCGGGCGCCGGTGAGAGCCCCGAGCCCTGGAAAGCTGGTGATGACCTCGGCGTCCGGGTGCGTGTCAAAAGACTCCACCGTCGCTTCGGCGAGGTCGTCGACACTGGTGCAGGCGGCATCAAGTTGTCTGAGCAGGGCGATGGCCTGGCGGCCCATGGCCTGCTCGACCTGCGGAGGCTGGCGCATCTGCGGGATGCGCAGTGCGTCTCGGAGCCGTTCGGCTTCCGCCTCGATGCCGCGTTGGCGGCCGGCCCTTTTCAGGAGCGAGCGCAGCTGGACGCGGGTGAGCCTGGCCGCCTGTTCGGGTGTGGGGGCCGCGGCCAGGAGGACGCGGGCGACGTTGCTGCTGATTCCTTCGCGGTTGTGCTGGAAGGTCGCGAGGAAGCCGGGGAAGCATTCGCGCAGGTGGGAGCGGAGTTTGTTGCCCGCTTGGGTGCGGTCCCAGACCGCGTCCTGCTGAGCGCGGGCCAGGACGGCTATAGCGCGGGCGAGTTCGCTGTCGTCGGGCAGCGGCCGGTGGGCGGCCTTGTCCGTGCGCAAGATGTTCGCGAGCACCATGGCGTCGAGGTGGTCGGACTTCTTGCGGGTGACCGTATGCCGGTCGCGGTAGCGTGCGGCGGCCATCGGGTTGATCGCGTAGACGGGCCGGCCGGTGGCTCGCAGGCAGGCCACAAGGAGGCCGCGGGAGGTCTTGATCGCGACAGGAATCAGGGTGTTCGCGCTGTCGCCGTGAGCGGTGAGGAGACTGAGGAGCTGGTGCAGGCCCTCGAGGTCGTCGTTGATTCGGGCCCTGGATAACAAGGTGCCCTCGTGGTCGATCAGAGCGACATCGTGGTGGTCGCTGGCCCAGTCGATTCCGCAGGTGACGGTCATCGTGGCGTGTTCGTCCTCTCGGTCTGGGGTGTCCTGCTGGTCGCAGCCGTGCGGGGGCACGCGTCTCCCTAATGGAAGGGCTCGATGGCCCTGCATCCGATTAGCCGTTCGTGACCCCAGCGACTCACAGGGCCCTCGGTCTGCTCCAGAGCTCGGCGGCTCCAGGCGTGGTGAGAGGTGACCCCTGTGGGCGGCTCGGACCACAAACTTCAACGATCCGATCATCGGACTGGATGCGGTGGGGTACGGACTCGTGACGCTGGACGGCACCGGAGGCCGACTCTTGACCAAGGGATCCAAGTCCCTGGGGGTGTGCGCGGCTTCTCCGGCACCGACCACCGTCACGAGGGTGATGCGGGGCCCGCAGTCTCTTTCAAGGCGTCGACGGGCCGGGGTGGGCCTGGCGGTGCCCCGCATCACTGCCCATTAGGGTGGGCCTCCAGCAGTTCCTCGATGCGCCCGGCCAGGAGCTTGCGCTGGTCAAGGACGGCGGCGAGCGAGCCGGCCAGGCTCGGGACGATCAGCGCGGCCGCTTCGGTGCCGGGAACCACCACGGTCTGCTCGTCCAGCGCGGTGAATATGTCCTCGACCAGCCGCTCGGCCATCCGCGGCGCCTTCGGCCGCAGCAGCGTGACCAGCCGCCGACGGCCTGCCTTGCGGATCTGGGCCGGTGACCCGAACCGCTCCAGCAGGGCCAGGACAGCCGGGTGTTGCAACCGTGGGCCCAGAACCCGTTCCAGGGACGGGTGGATCTGGGTGAGCAGGCCGTGGAGCCGGTTCGCGACCCGGGTGGCCTCACCGGTCAGGTCGTCGTCGAAGCCGACGATCATCTCCAGCTCGGCGATCGTCTCGTCTTCGAGGTCGACCGAGCGCAGAGTGTGAGGCATCGCGCGGGCGGCGTCGGCGATGATGAACGCGTCCCTCGCGTCTGTCTTGGCCTCGCCGGGATAGAGGTCGGCGATCCGCCGCATCGTCAGACCGGGCAGGTAGGCGACGGGGCAGCCCATGTCCCGGGCCACCGCCAGCGGCAGGGCTCCGATCGAGGCCGGCTGCCCACGACCAGCACCGTTCCGTGCTTGGCCTGGAGTTTCGCGAACAGCTCGCGGAGCTTGGGCTCGGTGTTGGGCAGGCGCTTGTCGAACGCCTTCTTCCCTGCCGGGGTGACGGCGGTGGCGTGGTGTTCGCCTTTGCCGACGTCCAGGCCGAGATAGACGTCGATGTCGCCGGTGTCGATCACGTGCATCCTCCGGTCGTGCTTCTGCCCGGCCTCGTCCACGGCACCGATCGCCACATCCACATTACGAAGAGCCTCCCGACCTGCGAAGAGTCGGTGGTCATGCCCCTAATCAGCGGTCAGTCAGTGCCTCCGGGCTCGGTGACACCACCCCCCGGATCATGGTTAACAAGGGGGGAAGTCATGCCGAGCCCGGAGGCCGGGAGCCCCGTTGCGGAGCCACCAAAAAGGTAAATGGGGGGGAGCCGATCACGGTCCTGTCGCTGGAGCCCGAACCGTACGCGGGTACCGGCATCACTCCACTGAACCCCACCTGACCCCGTGCCGGGGCGAGGCGCCGCGGTGGGTGCCGGTTCAGTCCAGGCGGTCGTAGGTGCCTGGCTCCCAGTCGGCGAACAGCGTCAGCGCCTCCGCCGCCGCGGTACGTTCCGGCGCCGTGGAGGTGGCCGGCCCACCGTGGGCGCCGAGACGGGATGCCCCTGCCCGGCGAGCTCCTCGGCCAGGTGCCGCAGCGACTTGGTCGTCCAGCGCAGCGGCGACATGGGATCACCCCGCTCGTCCGGCTCGACCAGCGCCAGCAGAGCCGGAACGAGCCGCGGGTCCAGCTCCTCGGCACTCTTGTGCCCCGTCACCACAGCGGCGAACCCTCCACCCGGGCAGCGGATCCTCGCCGCCCTCCAGCTCGAAGACCCCCTTTCGCACCGTCGTTTCGCTCACGCCCGCAGTGCGCGCGACGGCCCGGACCCCGCCGTGGCCCAGCAGCCGGGCCTCGGTGGCCAGCGCCAGCCGCTGCTGCCGCTCATCCAGATGCGGAAACAACACCCCGAACCTCAGGGCGAGTTGATCACGAACCTCACTCGGTATGCGCATACCAGACCAACGCGCCAGAGCCCCCAAAGCAACGCGTTGATTCTTTACAATCCCCTGGGCGGGGCCCAGCGGTTCCTGTCCGCGTTCAGCGGCATCTCACCCCACTTCCGGCCACGCCGGCACCGGAGGACCGCCCCCGACCACCGCACCGAGATGACCACCCGCTTCGTGATCTGGGACCAGATCACCGGCGCCACCGCCCCGCCCACCGCAGCGTGACCCAGGCCCCCGCCCAACCCCCACACGCCCTCAACCGATCAACAACCCACCAACGTGACAACGCCCTGTGAACACCTGATGCGCGAGAACCGTCCGACTGAGCATGATCGCCACATCCGGATCATGCCACCCACCAGCAAGAACACATCACCCGCTATCACGCACCAGCTCGTTACGCTGAGGTTCCCCCGCTGCGCGGGAGTGGCTGACTAGCTGGTCAGGGCGGCCGCCAGGTAGAGGCCGCCATGCAGGCACTCCGCAACGTCAACCAGCGGCTGATGGTCGAGAACAGCCAGCTGATCGCCGCAGATGCTCCGGAACCACCCGCAGGGTAGCCCGTGTACTCAGAAGCCACGGCGCCCCGGCGGGGTGAGCGGCACGGTTACCGAAGCCGGGCCGGAACAGCTGGGCTGTGCTGGTCCTGATCGCCGACGCCACGCGTGCGTTATTGCCTGCGCAGTTCGATGACTGTGATGTCGGGTGGTGCTCCGACTCTGATGGGTGGCAGGGATGCTCCGACTCCGCGGGAGACGTAGAGCTGTGTGTGGTCGATGGTAGCCAGTCCCGCTGTGAGGGGTTGGGTCAGTGGCACGAGCAGGTTGCCGGGGAAGAAGGCTCCGCCGTGTGTGTGCCCGGACAGTTGGAGATCGACTTTGTGTCGGGCGGCTTCGTGCACCTGCACAGGTTGGTGGGCGAGCAGGACGACGGGGTGGGAGGCGTCGCGGTCGCCGAGGGCCCTGTCGTAGTCGGGTGTGTCGCGGTTCTGCTCGCCTGTGATGTCGGTGACGCCTGCGAGGTCGATGGCTCCGCCCCGATGTTTGATGAGTGTTCGGGTGTTGCGCAGGGTGGTAACGCGGAAGTCGGCGAGTGTGGCGATCCAGGCGTCGACATCGTGGCGGTAGTCGTGGTTGCCCGTGACGAAGAAGGTGCCGTGGGTCGAGGACAGCCGGGTGAGCGGCGCGGCGTGAGCGGCCAGGTCGCCGGCGGTGCCGTCGGAGAGATCGCCCACGATGGCGACGATGTCGGGCGACGTGTTGTTGATCATCCGGACCATGCGTGCGGTGTGGGCGCGGCCGAAGAATGGCCCTAGGTGGAGGTCGCTGGCCATGGTGATGCGCATGCCGTCGAGGGAGGGGTGCAGTCGGCGCAGGGCCACGGGCACGACTTTCACATCGGGTGCTCCCAGGCCGCGGTGAAAGCCGTAGCCGGTGGTGGCCATGGCGGTACTGGTGGCGAGCAGCGCGACCGAGCGGGCCAGCACGAGACGGCGGTCCACCATCCGCGGTGGGTCCTGGGCCGGTCGGGGATTCGGGGCGCCCATGATCGGAGCCGCGACGGACTGGCTCTGCTGCACGACCGGCGCCCGAGGGGCCTGCGCGGGAATCGCGGGGCCGGTTCCGGTTCGACGCCGCAGTGCACGCGCCGTGAGGCGTGCAGGGATCTCCAGGGCGACGAGCGTCATCAGCAGGTAGGCGGCCAGGGCGACCCACACGAAGGCCGGCCAGGCCAGCCATGCGATGCGTGTGGGGTTCGCGTACTGAGCGGCGAGGACACCGGTGGGGACCAGGACCGTGAGGGCGACCGCCGTGGCCCCGCCCGCGCTGCGCAGCCGGGCGGACGATGTGACGTCCTTGACGAGCCTCAGGTAGAGGTAGCGGTGTGCGGCGGCCGAGGCGACGATGCTCACGGCGGCGACGGTGGCTTCCTGCGCGAGGGTGCTCACGCCGCTGCCTCAGCCGGTGGGAACGGACTGGAGACGGATCGCCCGTCGTGGGTGCTGGGGCCGAGGTGTCGGTGCATGGCGGCGGGGTGCTCCGGGAGAGTTGTCGAACGGTCAGGGTCGGCTGGTCCGGGGGGCGGGGCGCCCGGCCGGAGGGACGGCCGCGTCGGACGGCGGCATCTGGGGTCCATCTGTCTGCTCGCGCGGATTCACTGCGGGCGGGCCAGGCCCACGTCGTAGGCGAAGATGACGGCCTGTACGCGGTCGCGGACGTCGATCTTTGCCAGGATGCGGCTGACGTGGGATTTGACCGTCGACTCGGCCAGGTGGAGGTGGGCGGCTATCTCGGTGTTGGACCATCCCGTGGCAACGGCGGCGAGAACTTCGCGTTCGCGTTCGGTCAGGGCGGCCAGTTGTCGTCGCTGTCCGGGGCTGAGCACAAGAGCGCCGGACGTCCGTTGTGGGTGAGAGGTAGTGAAGGCGTCGATGAGTCTGCGTGTCAGGCTCGGGGAGATGACGCTGTCGCCGGCCGCCACGGCCCGGATGCCGACGACGAGTTCCTCGGGGCGTGCGTCCTTGAGGAAGAAGCCGGCCGCGCCGGCCCGCAGGGCCTCGTAGGCGTACTCGTCGAGGTCGAAGGTGGTCAGGACCAAAACCCGCGAACGGCCGCCGGACTCGACGATGCGGCGGGTGGCCTCGATGCCGTTGACGCCGGGCATCCGGACGTCCATCAGGACGACGTCGGGACGCAGTTCCGCGGTCAGGCGGACGGCCTCCTGGCCCTGGGAGGCTTCGCCGACGACCGAGATGTCCGGCTGTGCTTCGAGGAGCATGCGAAAGCCCAGTCGTTGCAGGGTCTGGTCGTCGACGATGAGGACGGTGGTCATATGCGGTGCTTCTCCTGGGCGGCGCTGGGCAGGGTGCGGGATGTGCTCAGGACGGTGTGGACGCGCCAGCCGCCAGCGAGGGTCGGGCCTGCGCTGATGCGCCCCTGGTAGAGGGCGGCGCGGTGGCGCATGCCGACCAGTCCTTGCCCGCTGTGCCTGGCGTGCCGTTCGCTGTCCGCCGCACGGGTCGGGCCCGTGTCCTCCACCGTGACGTGCACCGATTCCTCATCTCTGTACAGGTCGACGGACACGGTGGTGTCGGCCGCGGCATGTTTGAGGGTGTTGGTGAGGGCTTCCTGCACGATGCGGTAGACGGTGAGCTGAAGGCCGGGACTGAGCGGTGTCAGGTCCCCGTTGGTGTGCAGGTCGGCGGTGGGGCCGGCGGCGCGGACGCGGTGGAGCAGCGTGGGCAGGTCCTGAAGGGTCGGCTGCGGGGCGAGCGGGGTGGTGTCCCGTGGTGTCGCGGGGTTGTCGACCACGATGAGCAGGCGGCGTAGTTCCGCGAGGGCCTCGCGGCCGCTGTCACCGATGAGGTCGAGGGTGTCGGCGGATTTCTCCGAGCGGGACCTGGCCAGAGCGGCAGCTCCGTCGGCCAGCCCGATGATCACGGCGAGGGTGTGGCCGAGGATGTCGTGCATCTCGTGGGAGACGCGGGTGCGCTCCGCGGCTGCGGCCAGGCGGGTCTGTTGGTCCCGCTCGGTCTCCAGGGCCACAATGTAGGCTTTCGCCAGGCGTCCGGTGAGGGCCAGTGCGGCGCAGGCGGTCACGGCGAGCATGGCCAGCAGTGTGACGATTTCTGGGCGCTTGGCGTGTTGCAGATGGCCGCTTCCCCAGAATGCCGCGATCCAGAGAACGAGCTGGGCGGCGGTGACCGTGCAGGCGAGGACCAGCTGGCGGTGGCTACCGTAGCGGCCGACGTTGTAGAGCGCGACGATCCGGGCCGCGTCGGCGCCGTTGAGGACGTTCAGCGGCAGCGCGAGGACGGAGGCGGCTGTGGTGATCGCGAACACCAGGCCGGGCCGTCGTTCCCGCCACAGCAGCGGAACCGTGTAGGCGAGGGTGAGGACGATCTCGCTTGGCAGGTGGGCGCGGTTGGCCGGGTTGAGCAGAGCGGGCAGTGCGAGGACGGCGCAGAAGACGGGCACGGCCCACAGCCGCAGACGGGGGTGGTCGCGGTCGAGTATCCGCCAGGCGGCCAGCCCGCTGATGATCGACACCGTGACGCGGTGGTCGGGGTCGCTGGTCAGTGACCGCGGAAGCCGGGAAGCATGGGGCGAGGTGCCGTGTACAGGTTCTCGGGTGGTCGGCTCGCTCATGGCAGGTGGGGGCCTTTTCGCTGTCCGGGAGGGCCGCCCGCCGCTCCATGGGGAGCGTGAACCGGCGGGCGGGGGCAAAAGGGGCCCGGACAGCCGATGTGCGGTGCACGGTGTGCTGTCCGGGCCCCGGGGGGCCGTCTGCCGCCCCTCGGGGGGGTGGGGGCCGGCAGGCGGGGTCGGGGTGTGCCGGGGCTGTGCCTATCCGATGGGCGCGGGCGCCGTCGGCTCCTGGTCGTTCTGCGCGGGGAAGCGGGTCTGGCGGTCGCGTTCGGCCAGTACCCGGCGGAGCTTCTCGCCCTCCACGTCGACGTTGGGCAGGAGGCGGTCGAGCCAGCGGGGAAGTGCCCAGGCCCGTGCGCCGAGCAGGGTCATCACCGCGGGGACGAGGGTCATGCGGATGACGAAGGCGTCGAAGAGGACCGCGGTGGCAAGGCCCATGCCGATGGATTTCACCAGGGCGATGTCGTCGAGGAGGAACCCGGCGAACACCGAGATCATGATGATGGCGGCGGCGGTGACCACGCGGGCGCCGTGGCGGAACCCGGTGACGATCGCTTCGGTGGGGCCGGCGCCGTGGACATAGGCCTCGCGCATCCCGGAGACGAGGAACACCTCGTAGTCCATGGCCAGGCCGAAGACCACGCCGATCAGCAGGATAGGCAGCAGGCTGACGATGGGTGCGGTCTCGTCGACGCCGAAGACGTCCTTGAGCCAGCCCCACTGGAACACGGCGACCAGCACGCCGAGGGTGGCGACGACGCTGAGCAGGAAGCCGGCCGCGGCCTTGATCGGGATCAGGACCGAGCGGAACACGAGGAGCAGCAGGACCAGCGCGAGGCCGACGACGATGGCCAGGTAGGGCACCATCGCCTCGCCGAGCTTGGCGGAGACATCGATGTTGAGCGCGGTCGTGCCTGTCACCATCACCTGCGTGCCGCTGTCCTTCTCCACCGCGTCGCTGCCCTCGCGGATGTCGCCGACCAGGTCGACGGTCTCCTGGCTGGTGGGCGGACTGCTCGGCACCGCAGTGATCAGGGCGACGTCACCGGCCTCGTTGAAGACCGGGGGCCGTACGGTGGCGACGTCGTCGAGACCCTCCAGCATGGCGGAGGTGTCCATGGCCGCGGTCTTGGCGTCGTCGCTGTCGCGAGCGTCGACGACGATGGTCAGCGGGCCGCTGAAGCCCGGCCCGAAACCCTTGCTGAGCGTGTCGTAGGCCACGCGCTGGGTGCTGCCGGGAGCGGCCATGCTGTCGTCGGGCAGGGTCAGCCGCAGCGACAGTGCCGGAATGGCCAGCACACCCAGGCCGATAACCGACGCCAGCAGCATCTTCCAGGGGTGGCGGGTGACGAAGCGACCCCAGCGAACGCCCATCGTGACGCGTCGGCCGTGCTGCTCGGCACGCACGCGGCGTGTGGTGAGGCGGCCGTGGGCCACGCGGGTACCGGTGAAGCCCAGCGTGGCCGGCAGGAGGGTGAGCGCGACCAGCACGGCGACGGTGATGGCGAAGGCCGCGGCCAGGCCCATGGTGGTGAGCATCGCGATGCCGATGACACTCAGACCGGCGAGCGCGATGACGACGGTCAGACCGGCGAAGACCACCGCCGAGCCCGCGGTGCCCAGGGCACGCCCGGCGGCTTCCTCGGGCGTGTGCCCCTCACGCAGCTCTGTGCGGTAGCGGGAGACGATGAACAGGGCGTAGTCGATGGCCACCGCCAGACCCAGCATGAGCGCCAGGGTCTGCGCGTTGGAGGCCATGTCGACGAACGACGAGGCGACGGTGATGGCACACAGGGCGATGCCGACGCCGACGATCGCAGACACCAGGGGCAGTCCGGCCGCGACCAGTGAACCGAAGGTGATGACCAGGACGAATGCGGCGACCAGCAGGCCGATCAGTTCGGCCGCGTTGCTCTGCTCCTCCTCCAGCACCGCGTTGCCGCCGAGGCTGATCTTCAGGCTTGCCTTCTCGCCCTTGTCCGCCACCTCGTGCAGGGCGTCCGACGCGGCGGGAGTGATGTCGGCCTGCGGGACGGCGTAGGTCACCTGGGCGTAGGCGATGCTGCCCGAGGAGCTGACCAGGCCGGCGGTGAAGGGGTCGGCGACGTTCGCCACCTGCGGTGCCTTGCGCAGGTCGGCGACCAGGGACTCCACCTCCTGCTTGTGCGCGGCGGACGTCAGCTTCTGCCCGTCCGGAGCCTCGATGACCACACGGGCCGTGGCGCCGCCGGCCGAAGCCTGCGGGAACTCCTTCTCCAGCAGGTCGATGGCCTGCTGCGACTGGGTTCCGGGAAGCGTGAAGTCGTCCGTCGTACTGCCCGACACGCTGCTGACGCCGATGACCGCGGCGACGAGCACCGCGATCCACGCCAGCAGCACCAGCCTGCGCCGCCGGAAGGCGAGCCGGCCGAGCCGGTAGAGAAAGGTGGCCACGAAAGTTACTCCCACCAAGAGGGAAAACGGATGTGTGAGGGCGAGCCCGACAGGCTCCGCCCATGAACGTAGAAGTCGCGTGCGGCTGAAATGAGCTACGCGAGGACGAATCTGCGGCCGGGACGGTACCCCCGTACCGGGCGGTGTCCTCCTCGAGGCGGACGTCCCGGGTCTCAGCCAGCCGGGCGGGCGGCAAGAAGCGCCACCGTCGCGTCCCACAGCTCCCGCTGCACGCGCGGCTCCCGGCCGGGCTCGGGGCACTGCAAGGGACGGGCGTCACGGACGGAGAAGTAGCCCCCGGTGGTGCCCGCGAGCGCCGGGTCGGTGGCGAGTCGCACGATGATGCCAGCGCCCTTGCGGGGATCGCCGATCCTCAGGGTGTTCAGCACCCGCTGCAGGACGGCGGAGCCGGGCAGGTCCCGGCCCAGGCCGGTGGCGTTGAAGCCGGGGTCGCAGCAGTTCACGGTCACCTTGTCCGCATCCAGGCGGCGGGCGAGTTCCTGCGTCCACATGATGGTCATCAACTTGGTGCGCCCGTACAGGGACATCGACTCCCGCCGGGTGTAGGGCTCGGTGCGCCGCAGATCCTCGGCCGGGGCGATCGTTTTCGCCTGCTGGGCTGCTTCGGAGGCGACGTTGACGATCCGGACCGGCGCCGAGGCGCCGAGCTTCGCCGTCAGCGCCTCGGTCAGGACGAACGGGCCGAGGTAGTTCACCGCCGTCATCTCCGCGAGGCCCTCGGTGGTGATGCGCTGCGCGAAGGCGTGCAGGCCGGCGTTGTTCACCAGGACGTCCAGGCGCGGATAGCGCGCGGCGATCTCCTCGCCCGCGCGGCGGGCGTCGGAGAGCACGCCGAGGTCGGCATGGAAGACATCGACGGGCTCGGCGGTCACCGCCCTCAGGTCGGCGACGAGGGCTTGTGCCTTGCTGCGGGAGCGGGCCACGGTGCCGATGTGGTAGCCCCGGCGGGCCAGCTCGAAGGCAGCGATGCGGCCCAGCCCGGAGGTGGCTCCCGTGATCACAGCGACGGGACGATCCATCCCACAACCCCTTTCGTGAGGTACCTCATGATTATGTTGTGCGAGGATACCCGAACCATGGAGCAGCACGAATCAACAACGGCAGGCAGCGCCCCGGAGCAGGTGGGACTGTCCTTCCTCACCCTCGCGTACAGCCTGCGCGAACAGGTCGACCAGCACATGCTGGCGACCGCAGGCCTGTCCCTGTCCCGCACCAAGGTCCTTCAGGCACTGGTCAGCAGCGGCGCGCTCCACCAAGCACAGCTGGCCGCCTCCCTCGGCCAAGCACCGCGCTCCGTCACCCAGATCGTGGAGGGCCTGGAGCGCCTCGGCATGGTCGCCCGAACCGGCGACCCCGAGGACCGCCGCCGCAAGACCGTCTCCATCACCGACATCGGCCGCACGGCACTAAGGGCCGCGGAAGAAGCAGGCACGCACGTGCTTCGCCAGCGCTTCGGCCGCCTCGAACCACAACAGCTGGCCACACTCGACACACTGCTCGCGCACCTGGACATCGCCCTCACTGGCGGCAAGACCGGCTGACAGGCACGAAAGAGCCCCCGCCCCAGTGGCCTCCGTTCTAGCCGTCGTCGCAACACCCCAGCTCAGGGGATGCGATGGGGTTCGAAGCTCGGAAGGACCGCAGGCCGCAGGGGCGCAAGAGGCTCCATGCTGAGCGGGAGGAATACTTCCGGCTCGTGCAACAGGGCTACAGCAGTGCAGATGCGGCCAAGCGTGTAGGTGTCCATGTGCGGACCGCTCGTGGGTGGCGTAACGGCCGCCTGCTCAATAGCGGCAGGGTCGAGCCGCCCGTTCGTTCACAGCGGGCGGCCGTCCCCGTTTCGTCCGGCCGCTACCTCGGTGCAGATGAGCGCATCCACATCGCTGACCGGCTGCGGGAGAAGGTGTCCATCCGCACGATTGCCGCCGAGCTGGGCCGCAGCCCGTCGATCATCGCCGAGAAATACGCCGCAACGGCGCGCTCGGCGCGGCACCGAGTGGACCTACCGGCCTGACGTCGCCCAGGCCCGTGCCGATGCCCGCCGACCTCGCCCCAAGGCCGGGAAGATCGGCCGGTGTCCGCGGCTGCGTGACTACATTCAAGAGCGTCTGGAACGGCGCTGGAGCCCGGAGCAGATAGCCCACCAGCTCCGCCGGGACTTGCCCGTCCACCCGGAGATGCGCGTGACGCACGAGACGATCTACCAGGCCCTCTACATCCAAGGCCGTGGAGAACTCCACCGCGAACTCACCAAGGCCCTGCGGAGCGGGCGGGCCCGCCGGCGCCCCCACCGCCAGGCAAACAAGCGGCAGCCCCGGTTCACCGCCCCCATGGTGATGATTAGCGACCGGCCCGCTGAAGCGGCTGATCGCGCCATACCCGGCCACTGGGAAGGCGACTGCATCGTCGGCGCCGACCACCGCTCCGCCATCGGCACACTCGTCGAGCGCACGACCCGCTTCACCATGCTGGTGCACCTGCCCAACGGGCATCGGGCAGAGCACTTCCACCAGGCGCTCACCGCCACCATCAGCCAGCTTCCGCCCCATCTGCGACGGTCACTGACCTGGGACCAGGGCAACGAGATGGCAGGTCATGAGCTCTTCTCCGCCGCCGCGAACATGCCGGTCTACTTCTGCAACCCGGGCAGTCCCTGGCAGCGCGGCTCGAACGAGAATACGAACGGCCTTCTCCGGCAGTACTTTGCCAAGGGAACCGACCTGTCCCGGCACACCCGCGAGCACCTGGACGCGGTGGCTGCCGAACTCAACAGCCGCCCACGCAAAACGCTCGGCTGGGAAACTCCAGCCGAGCGCCTGCAAAGTCTGCTGAGTACGGGACTCCTGACGGCACAGGGGGCCCTCCGCGCGGCGCCTTTGGCCCCAGGCCAAGCCGAGGCCGACCTCCTAGTGGCGGTGCCAGACCAGCGTGTAGCGCCAAAACAGTCGTCGGTGCAGCCGTGCACCGGGTAGCGCCTGGTGGGCGTCGCGAACGATGTCTGCAAAGGTCGTAGTTGCCGGTCGGGTCGGGGCGGTCATTGAGGCTGGTCGCGGCGCCTTGCGGCCCTTGTTCTTGATCCAGGCCATGGCCACGTTCGCCGGAATGGCCACGGCGTCGATCAGGTAATCGCTCCGAGACTGCGGGCGATACACGCCGACGACGACCAGCGTTCCGCCAGGCGCCAGCTCCTGACGGAAGCAGGTGAGGGCGTCGCTGAACGGCATGTGGTGGATGGTGGCGACACATGTGATGACGTTGTAGGGACCAGGCGGCACATCCTTCAAGGCGTCTCCGACAGTGAAGGTCACCGGGGCGGCGGGTTTTGTGAGTTCCCGCGCGCGATCGACGATCGTGGGATCGACGTCGATACCGTGCACCGCTCCGGCCCGTGAGGCCAGGAGTCTGGCGAGGTCACCGCTCCCTGATCCGACGTCCAAAGCCCTGTTGAAACGGCTGGCCAGCTGGCGCAGGATCCACCGGTGGTAATGGGCGTTGTGGTCCCAGGGATGGGCGGCATGGAACTGCTCAAGTGCTCGAAGGACGCGGGGCAGCAAAGTCGTCATGGCGTGAGTCCATCAGCCCCTCGGCCGCCTGCGAAACCACAACCGAGATAAATGTGAGCTGGCCGGGGCGCCCGGCCTGGAACGACCGACAGCCGCTCGGCCGGGTAGCCCGGCGGAGCGGCTGTCTAGACTGCTCGCCATCACACAACGGCGATCACGTGTTGCGACGATCCTTGGAATCCGACGCCATCGCCCTGCCGGAGTCAGGGCCGCCGACGGAACAGGCTGCGGATTCTGCCTTCGTCCCCTCGTCGTGCTCGTACGTCACGTCCTGGTCCCGCCTGCGGCGAGCCCGAAACCCCGGCGGGGCAGGCCAGCCACCCTCACCCGCCGGCCCGCCCCCACGGGGTCTCGTTGGCGACGCCGCCACCAGGCCCTGTCACAGACCAGCCACTACCAGCGACAACCCACTCAAGCATGAAGATCGCGATCTACAGCAGGAGTGCTAGTGTGATGCGCCAGAAAAGGTGATCTTAAGTCTGCCGCTGGTTTTCGGTGCTGGGTGGGCTGATTTTGGTGAGGTAGTCGGCGAGGGACTTGAGGATCTCGTCGGCGGTCTTGGTCCAGGTGAACGGCTTCGGGTTCTCGTTCCAGGTGTCGATCCAGGCGGTGATGTCCTTCTCCAGGGCTGTCACGGAAGTGTGGACGCCGCGGCGGATGAGTTTGTCGGTCAGCAGGCCGAACCACCGCTCGACCTGGTTCATCCAGGAAGAGCCGGTCGGGGTGAAGTGGACGTGGAAGCGGGGGTGTTTTCCCAGCCACGTCTTGATCTCGGCGGTGTTGTGGGTGGCGTAATTTGTCACAGACCAGATGGACGTCGAGTCCGCTGGGCACGGCCTTGTCGATCCGGATCAGGAACTTCTTGAACTCGATGGCGCGGTGGCGGCGGTGCAGTTCCGATATGACGGTGCCGTCGGCGATGTTGAAGGCGGCGAACAGGCTGGTGATCCCGTGCCGGTAGTAGTCGTGGGTGCGGCGTTCGGGCATGCCCGGCATCATCGGCAGTACCGGCTGCGAGCGGTCCAGTGCCTGGATCTGGCTCTTTTCATCGACGCAGAGAACCACCGCCTTCTCCGGCGGCTGGTGGTAGAGGCCGACGACGTCGACGACCTTGGCGACGAACTGCGGGTCGGTGGACAGTCTGAAGGAGTCCTGCAGGTGGGGCTTGAGGTCGAACTTCTTCCAGATCCGCCCGACGGTCGATTTCGACAGCCCGCTGTGCTTCGCCATCGAGGCACGCGACCAGTGCGTGTCCTTGCCCGGGACGGACTCCAGAGTCGCCACGAGTACGTCCTCGACCTGGTCGAGCAGGACCGAGGGCGGCCTGCCGGGGCGGGGCTCGTCCGTCAGTCCGTCCAGACGCAGGGTGATGAACCTGGAGCGCCAGCGGTTCACCGTCGCGTGGGCGATGCCGAGTTCGGCCGCGACCTCCTTGTTCGTCCCGCCCTCCGCACACCGCAGCACGATCTTCGCGCGCAGTGCCAGGAACTGCGCGGTCTTCGCCCGCCGCGCCCAGCGCGTCAGCTCCGCACGCTCGGCTTCGCTGAGCACCAGGTCCGGCTTGCGCCGGCCCGGCCGCGGCTCATCCACCAAGCCCGCCAGCCGCCGGGCCACGAACCGCGAACGCCACTTGCGCACCGTCTCCACGGACACCCCACAGTCCGCCGCCACAGCGGTATTTGACGCCCCGTCCGCACAGGCCAGGATGATCCGCGCCCGCTCGGCCACACGGGCCGGCACCCCGCCACCCGCCCAGCGCAGCAACTCCGCACGCTCCTCAGCGGACAGCACGACTTCGACAGCACGAGGGCCTCGATGCGACATAAAAACAGCCTACAGACTTAAGACCGCCTTTTCTGGCGCATCACACTAGTACTCCAGCCGTAGTTCGTGATCTCGATCGTGAGGGGCGCCGAGGAGGCAGCCGGCAGCGTCGATCATCTGGATGAGACCGACCACGCCGTCGCGGGCGTTCGTTTCCTTCTCCGCCTACCCGAGTCCACCGAGACGGAGGGCGTTCCTTATCTCGCTGAGCTTCGCGGTCGTCGCCGGGGTCCACTCCTTCGCCTGCTCACCGAGACGGAGGGCGTTCTCAATCTCGCTGAGTTTCGCGGAGGACAGGGCGCCCGCCCGCTCGATCAGGTCGTCCCGGGACACGGTGGTCAGCCACGTGCAAGGGGTAAAGCCCCGGACGCGGGAACGCGAACCGAAGCACGCCTTCAAAGGGCAGTCCTTCCACGGCGCCTACTGCCACTTCGACGCCCAGATCGGTGATGTCGACACCCGCCCGAGCGACGACCTGCATCACCCGGATCCCGGACGCGTCGTCTCCCGACAGCAGCACGACCGGCCGCCGCTCGTCGAACTCCACCCACCAGACTTCGCCACGTTGCACATGTCCTCCTGACACAGGACGGCGGGCGGGCGCTGCGCGACCCCGACGCGCTGTGGAGACGGGTGCGGCCACCCGTTGATCATCGGTGTGTGAAGACAAACGATCACGCGGTGGCCGCAGGTCACAGCGTAGACCCTGCCCGCTGGCAGGAGGCGTTCGAGGGCCTGATGAGCCGGATAGCGGGACGGTTCACACGGGTCGAACCTCGGTTCCGGGTCCGGAAGTTGGTGCTCGGACTGCTGTCGGACCTGCCGCGCAAGAACTGCTGGACCATCGCCGAATGGGCCGGGGAGAGGACCCCGGACGGCATGCAGCATCTGCTGGGGCGGGCCAAGTGGGACGCCGACCGGGTCCGCGACGATGTGTGTGACTACGTGGTGGACCACCTGCACGACGACCAGGCGGTACTGGTGGTCGACGAGACCGGGGACGTGAAGAAGGGCACCGGCACGGTCGGCGTTCAGCGCCAGTACACCGGCACCGCGGGCAGGATCGAAAATGCCAGGTCGCCGTCTACCTGGTCTACGCCGGCCGGCGCGGGCACGCGGCAGTGGACCGGGAACTGTACGTCCCGCGTTCATGGACCTCCGACCCTGACCGCTGCCGGGATGCCGGACTCGACCAGGACACCGCCTTCGCCACCAAGCCGGAACTGGCCACTCGTATGGTTGCCCGGTTCCTGGACGCCGGCCACCAGGCCGCATGGGTCGCCGGCGACGAGGTCTACGGCGGCAACCCCAGGCTGCGAACCGCACTGGAGGAACGCGGCACCGGCTACGTCCTCGCGGTGGCCTGCTCGCACGAAGTCACCACCGGCGCCGGGAAGTTCCGCGCGGACACCCTGGCCAAGAAGGTGCCCAAGCGGGCCTGGCAGAAGCTCTCCACAGGGGCCGGGGCCAAGGGCCACCGTTTCTACGACTGGGCAGTCATCGACCTCGCCGACCCCCGACCCGGGAGTCGTCAGCTGCTGATCCGCCGTAACCGCAGCACCGGCGAACTCGCCTACTACCGCTGCTACTCGCGCGCACCCGTGCCGCTGACCGTGCTGGTCAGAGTCGCTGGATCAAGATGGCGGGTGGAGGAGTTCTTCCAGTCGGGCAAGGGCCTGGCCGCGCTCGACGAGCACCAGGTCCGCCGCTATGCCTCCTGGTCCCGCTGGGTCACCCTCGCCATGCTCGCGCACGCCTTCCTCGCCGTCGTACGCGCAGACGAGCACACCCGCCCCGCACCCGATGCCCTCATTCCGCTCACCTGCAACGAGATCCAGCGCCTGTTCATCACACTCGTTGTCCGACCCGTCCACGATGCCGCCCACCGGCTCGGTTGGTCCGACTGGCGGCGCCGCCACCAGGCCCGATCCCAGGCCAGCCACTACCGTCGACAAGCCACTCAGGCATGAAGATCACGATCTACGGCTGGAGTATTAGCCATATGCCCCCGACCTGGAGATGGAGGCGCCGGCTGCGGCATCGGAGGCTACCGATCGGGTAACGTGCCCCGGTTCTCGACAGACGCAGGACGCCGAGAACCGGGGCGGATGGTCTGACTGGCTCAGTTCAGACAGTGGCCGGTCGTGATCAAGGCCGGTAATTTAGGGATCGGGTCAACTCCCGGTTGGCCGCCCGCGAGGCATCCAACTCTTCTGTTCGTTCTTCAAGTTCGCCCTGCTTGGTGGCGAGCTCTTGTTCGAGGAGGGCGATGCGGTGTTGGAGCCGGTCGATGTCGACCGGGGTGCCGAGGCCGGATTCGGCCCAGATGGCCTCTCCGAGTTGGGAGGACAACCGGCTCTCTAGATGTCGGACTCGTGCCGCAAGGCGCTTGTTACGGTCGAGCGCGTTTGTGAGGTCAGCCTGGAGCGAAGCCCGGCTGACCGCGGCGATTCGCCCCTCATTGACAGGGGTGTTGGCGGCGGCATGGACGCGTTCGAGTAGGTCGCGGTGGCGATAGAGGAAGGTGCGATCGACTCGGGCGGCTCTGGCGAGACCGGAAACGGTGATGTCTCCGCCGTTCTTGGCGGCGGTGTCGATGGCTTTGAGGACGCGTTCGCGGCGGCGGGCCGAGTCTGCGCGTTTTCCATCGATCATGGGATTGGTCATCCTGCGGGCCTTTCGGGACGGAGGCCCTCGGGTGGTCCAACGCGGGGCAGGCCGAGTGAGACGACGCGACGGGTGCGGCGGACCACAGTGACGGCTTCCTTGATCTGAATCTGGTCCTCCTCGGTGAGGTCGCCCAGGTCCTCCCGAACGCGTTTGATCAGGCGGCGGACCCGCGTGATCTCCTCGTCGGAAGGCATGGCCTCGTCCTTTGCCCAGGAATCGGCTGCGAATGCGGCGAGGCGTTCGCGGCCGCGGAGGAGATCGGCGAGGTATGCCTCCAGGTCGGGAAGGTAGGAGACGTCGGTGCGGTAGTGGTCGCAGCCGACGCAGCGGAATCGGACGGGGCAGTCGTGGCCACCGGCCTGGACGTTGGTGGGTTCGGTGCAGAGCCCATAAGGGACCTGGACCTCCCCGATGGCCCGGCGGGCATGCTCGGAGTCGAGCAGGGCCTGTGCCTTGCGCCAGACACGGTTGCCGTTCCGGTCGAACTGCATTGAGGTGACCCGTTCCACCGCCTCACGCTTGCGCTTCTCGCCGACTAATGGTGACGTCGGGTATTGGAACTGTCCGAATGCCTTGGGCGTGATCGCACCCGATGACACCATTGGCCATGTAGGTCACTCATCACAGTCCAACGTGAACTCGCCGGTAGCGCTGTCGCGAGTGGCGTGGCAGCGGCGGGGTGCCAGAGAGAACTCCGCTTCGGCCCACCTGGCGATCGCCGGCGCGAGGGCCACCTCTGCGTAATCGACCTCGAAGATCTCCAGTGCTCGGACTGCGATCAGTATGTAAGGGCTGCTTTCGACGAGTTCGATGTCGCCAGAGACCTTGCCCAGGCCGACTCGCAGCGTGGCGACTTCACTCTCGGTGAGTGTCAGCCGACTGCCGTAGTAGGCGTTGTTGACCTCGGAAGCGTCTAGCCAGACCCGGTCGCTGACGGGGGCGCCGGCAGTTGGCGGGACCGTCAGCCGGATGGCTTCGGCTGCGATCCCGAGAAACAGTCCGAAGCCACTCTTCTGCACTTTGTAGCGATAGGTTCGCATTGGATCTCATTCGTGTCGTGAGTCGCGGCACCGGTCGCCGGACGCGATTTCGTGGTCGTGGCGACTTGTTCTGTGGCTGATCTCGGCTGCGTAGGTGGCCCAGTCGCCCGCGGAGAGACGTTGCCAGGCGACAGCGACATCGGTGTGGATGCCGAGCGTGCGGGCGAGGATCCCGGCCGGGATCTCGGTGGCGAGCTGGAAGAGCGCGGTGCTGCGGGCCTGATTGGGCCGGATCCCGAGCTGGTTCAGCCGCTGGGTCAGCTGTGTGGTGCTGATCGGCCGTCCGGGCTGGCCGCCAGGGAAGAGCCATGGAGACGGAGTCAAGGCCCCGATGGTGGCGTGACCCTTGCGGTTCGCGGCAACCAGGCGGGCCAGTGCGGCGACGGGCTCGGGCAACCGGACGGGGGCATCGCCAAGGTGGAGACGTACTTCCTGGGCGCTGGCCTCGACGTCCTCGGTGGTCAACCGGCTGATCGCTGACGGTCCTTGGGCGTAAAGGAGGAGAAGGAGTCCTGCGAGGCGGTCTTCTGGTTTGAGGGTGTCGTCGTGCAGGAGTCGGCGTGCGACGTTCCATCGATGCTCGTCATCGAGTGGCTGGGTGGGGCCGTGCCAGCGGACGGCGGGGACGTGGACGGTGGTGAGCTTGTTGGTGCGAGCCCAGCGGATGAAGTGTCCGGCCGTGTGGCGGTAGGTGGCGGAGTCGTCGGTGAGCCACTGGTCGAGGTCGGCCTGCTGGCAGGTCTCCAAGGCGAGGTCGTGAGCTTTCAGCCAGGTCAGGAAGGCGACGGCCGCGTGGGTTCGTTGACGCGCGGACATGAACTGCTGCGGGGTCAGGGGTCGGCTGTTGCTGCGTCGACGTAGTCGCCGGACCAGGTGCCATATCGCGTACCGGTGCAGGACTTTGCGCTGTTCGGGGTCTTGCTGTGATGCAAGAAGGCCGGTGAGGAAGCGTTCGAGGCGGACCATGTACTCGTCCCGCTCGGACAGTGCACCGACGCCGACGAGGACTTGGCGGAGGTGAGCGAGAGGTGGGCTGTCGGGCAGCTCGTCGAGGGCCTCGTGAGTCAGGGCTCGTCTGCTGGCCGCGAGGTCGGCCAGAACCGGAGACACGGACGGCTTGTTCAGCCACCGCTTGGCGGTGATGGGGTGCTCGGCGGTGGCGATGTTGTTCCGCAGGACTTCGAGAGCGGGGTGGAGGGCATCGGATGGAGGGCCCAGGAGCTCGTTGAGGCGCCGGTTGATGAGACAGCGAGCGCACTGGCCGGGGTGCGGGTAGTCGGGATCGCTGCAGGTGGGACAGGTGTGCCAGACCTCAAGCGCGGTGCAGTCCGTGCAAAGGGGCTGGTCGAGAGTGCCGGAGACGACCGCCGCGACGCCGCCGCAGGCCGAGCACGGCGCTGAGCGATGCTGGCAGTCCAGGCACCATGGCCGACCCGTGGTGCGGGAGGTGCCGCAGGGCTTTTCCGCGTCGCAGATGCTGCAAGTCGCGGTGGGCAAAGAGGGGCAGCTCGCGCAGAGCGGACCGTCCGGTGTGCGGGTGTTCACGACCTTTCGCCGGCCGCAGTTGATGCAGGTCTCCAGGTTCGCCGGGGCACTGACCAGGCAGTTCGGACACACTGGCCGGCCTTGGTCGTCGCGGGTGGCGGGCTCTCGGCGGGCTCCGCATCCCGAGCACTCCTCGATGCGGGAGTGGGAGATGCACATGCGGCAGACCCGCTTTCCGTCCAGAGGCTTGTCGATGCGTACGACTCTGTGGCAGCCGGGGCAGGAGGGCCGGACGATCCCGGCGATGCCGGCCTCGTGCAGCAGGTCGATCAGTTTGAGGACCGCGCGGTGGGGTGCAAGGTGGCCTTCCCCGGTCAACAGAGCGGGGTTGGATTCCAGGGTCCAGGCGAGTTTCTGCTGGTAGGAGGGACGAGGCGCCGATCGGCGGACCGCGTCGGCGATCGTCTCTCGTCCGGCCTGCGGGTCCAGCGCGGCGATCAGGGCGCCGATCACTGCGATGGGGTCACGTCCGTCGGTGTCCGGGCACTTGCCGCATCGTGGCCGCCCGGCCCGGTCGCGTGAAGCGACCCGGCGGGCGTTTCCGCAGGCAGCACATGGCTCGGGCTGCGGCCCGCAGTTCCAGCAGTACCAGTCCTGACCGCGGCGCTGGAGAGTTCGCATCTGCCTGCCGCACTCGGCGCAACACGGCGGCGAGACCCTCTGGGCCCCGGCCTCACGCAGGGCGATGAGCAGGTCGCCGACGGCCCTGGGCGCCGGCGAGCGACCGTCGTTCAGCACGCGAGGATGCTCAGAGAGATGTGCCGCGAGGCGGCGTGACTTCGAGCGGCCGCCCGCGACGCTGGCGACCACGGCACGGATCCGGTCAGGCTCCAGCTGATGTTCGACGGCCGCGACCAGGTCCACGATGAGCCCGATCGGGTCGCAGACGGCCCGATCGGGGAGCCCGGGTGTGGTCACGGCCGCTCGAGACCGCGGATGCGGGCTCGCTTGGGTCGCAGGTCACCGACACCTGTCTCGGCACCAACGGCCTTCCTTGTCCGGGTAGTTGGTCCGGAACCTGCTGCGGCGACGGGCTCGATGAGGTCGTCCATGGTGCAGTTAAGGATGTCGAGCAGGGCCATGAGGATCTTCAGGCTGAGCCGCTCGGGGCGCTCGACGACGAGCCGGTAGACCTGGCTGGACGACAGGGTGATGCCCCGTTTGTCCAGTAGCGGGATGAGGTCGGTGGTGGAGAAGAGCCCACGGTCGGCCATGACCTTGCGCAGGTGCCAGTGGTAGTCGAGCTTCGCGGCCATCAGCGGTCCTTGTCTGCGGGGATCGGGGCGAGCGCGGGAGCAAGTGCCTTGTGGAGCATCGTGTTCATGAAGTCGTCGCTGACGTGGGTGTAGATGGCGGTAGAGCTGTCATTCTCGTGACCGACTTGCTGCTGCAGAAACCGCCGGTCAACCCCGTCCTCCGTGAGGTGGGTGACGTAAGAATGGCGAGCGGAGTGGACCGTCAGCGCCTTCGGGAGCTTCAGTGCGTCGCGGTAGGCGACGAACCGGGCATTGATCTCCGCCGGCTTGACCCGGCCGCCCCTCTCGGTCACCCACAACGCGGGGTGGTCCTCGCAGCCGAACCGCGGCCGTACGTTCTCCACGTAGTCGGCGACCGCATCCACCGCCCAGTCCATCACCGACAACACGTTCCGACGACGCGGTGGCTGACCCTTCTTCGCTTTGCCGTAGCGGACGTTGAGTGTGCCGTACCGGCCGAACTGCGGAGCCTTCGCGTTCCGCCCGAAGTCCACCACATCCAGCTTCGATGTCTCGGTCCGGCGCAGACCCCACCCGTAGATGACCTTGAAGAGGGTGGCGTCGCGGTAGGCGGCGAGGGCTCCCTTGCGCTTGGCCCGGACCGCCCGTTCGACCTGGTCGTCGGCGTAGTCGAGGAAGCGCTGGATCTCCTCGCGGGTGAACGGCCTCGCCTCGGGGCGCCCCTCGTAGTCATTGAGGTGGGCGATGGTGTTCCACCCGGTGGCAGATGGCCACCGGGTGAGTGCCGAAGGCGTCCTCGCAGGCCACCGACCAGCCGTAACGACCGTCGATCAAGAACTCGCTGAACAGGCGCAGACTGCCCTGATAGCTGCGGATCGTGGACGGCGCGAGGTGCTTCTCGCTGGTCAGCCACAGTGACCACTCGTCCACATGGCCAGGAGCCCAGGCCCACGGATATTCGTTGGTGTACTCCAGGAACCGGCGTACGAGTCGTTCCCGGGCGGTGACCGTGTCCTCGCGGAGCCCACGAGCGGCCTGTTGGGCCCTCCAGCCCCGCACCATCGCCTCGACCATCGCGTCCTGTGGACGCAGCTGGGCCACCCCGGAGACCAGCTCCAGTTGAGCCGCCCCCGCCAGGTCGGCACGTCGCTGTAGACCCACTTTCACCCTCCCCTTCAGAGGGCAAATCCTGCATCAGACGGGATCTGATCGCCAAACTCCCAGCTCAGGACGCCAAGTTGCAGGAGGATGGAGTCCTTGTCAGGCCCCGCCCTGACCTCGCGACCTGCGGTTTCTCGCCCGTCTGATGCAATTCCTGAGAGTTCCGGTAGTACTGCTGGGTGGTCGTCAGTTGACGATGGTCCATGAGTGACTGCAGAGCATCGGGAGCGACGCCGGCGTCAGCGTGCCGCTGAGCGTAGGTGTGTCGGTAGGCGTAGGGAAAAATCTTAGCCTTGTCGAACGGCAGCATCTGGGTGACCTGGCGGTCCTTGACTGTGACCACGGTGGGGACCAGGAACTCGGGCAGTGAATCCACCCAGGTTCGACGGCGCCCGACCGCGCCGCGGACGAGGACGTAGAGAGTCACACAGAAGGCACCGATGTTGCAGGCGACGAGCATGGTGATGAACAGCCAGTAGGTGAAGCCGTGGCCGTCGGACGAGGCGATGAGGGATCCGTAGGTGAGGCTGATGAAGATGCCGGTGCCGGTGAGCCCGACAGCAGGTCCCGGCTCGTCGGCCACTACATGACCGGCACCTTCGACGACTGGAACGCCGTGTCTGTGGTTCGAGGGCAGGGCTCTGGATGCTGCCGAAAATAGGTGACTTGCCCTGTCTGCGATATGCGAGCATGCGGCCATGAACAAGCAGTGTGAGCCGGAGCCGGAGCCGGAGGACGAGACGCTCGGAGGAATAGACCTTTCCCGGATTGTCCTGCCGGACCTGTCTGGCTTCTACAAGTCGATCCTCAATCCGTACCGTGAGCAGCAGAGTCATCTGTCAAGGCTCGTTGCCGGGCTTGCCGTCCCACGTGTGGCCATCCCAACCTCGGAACTCACCGCCGCGGTAGAGGCCATGCGTTTCGACATGGTTGACCTGACTGGTTTCAACGACGCGATCACACGGGCCCTCGCACCGCTTACAGCTGCGACCTTCCAGACCGCGCGTTGGCACCAGGTCTTCTCCTCGCTGGCCGAAGCAGCCCGGAGTATCTACCCGGAGAACCTGCGAGAGCTGGCGCCCAGGCTCGACGAGATGGAGACGCTCCTTGTCGATGAGGGGATCCCGCTCATGTGGGTTCCCGGACCAAGCACGGTTCAGGTTCTCCTGGAGGCTCCCGACGCCGCTGCCCGCAGACGGCTCATCGGGCAGCGCTGGAATGGCATCGTCAACAGCTGCGAGGATGCCCTGGAAGAGGTTAGGCACCCCGACCTTCAGGATGTCCGTAGCTTCGCCCTGGACGTCGTGGACGCGTTGCGGGACGGCCACACCAGCGCGGCCCAGGCCCTGGCGACCAACCTGCTTGACTCCATCCTCCAGCGCCACCTCAGCCAGGCACTGAGAGTCGAGCTCACGAGGAACGACTTCAAGAAGAATGGTGCCAAGTTCAAGCTGGACGCCTACAAGTTCAGGACGGCCTGCACGTTCGCCCCTGTCTGGTACGCGCACGCCAAGTACTTCCCGGCGAACGGAGGCACGATCGGAAGATTTCAAGTCCAGTGAGACGGTCGTGACGCTATGAGGTTTGTGGTGCGGGTTCCCTGCGTTTGGCCGGGTCGTTGATCCAGGCCGTCTGGGGTATCTCGGGTGGTCTGGGGCGGCGGCCGAAGCGTTCGGGGTGGCGGGCGTATGCCTCGGCGAGGGTGACCGCGCGCTGGTCGCGGACTTCCTCGGCGGTCCCGAAGTGGACGGAGGCTGGTGTGTGCCAGCCGATACCCGAGTGCCGGTGCTCATGGTTGTAATACGCGATGAACGCGTCGAACCACTCGCGGGCGTGGGCCAGCGAATCGAACCGTTCAGGATAATCCGACATGTACTTCGTGGTCTTGAACTGGGCCTCGCTGTAAGGGTTGTCGTTGGAGACCTTCGGCCTCGAGTGCGACCGCGTCACGCCCAGATCGATCAGTAGTTGGGAGACCTTCTTCGACGTCATCGAGGTGCCGCGGTCCGCGTGCACGGTCTGGGGCACGATGCCGTTGCGGGCGATGGTCTCGCGGATCAGCTCCTCGGCCCGCACAGCTGATTCGGCTCGCTCGACGGTGTGGCCGACGATATACCGGCTGAAGATGTCGATGATCACGTAGGCGTGATACCAGACGCCCTTGGCCGGCCCGGCCGCCTTGGTGATGTCCCAGGTGAACACCTGCGAGGGCCCGGTGGCGACCAGCTCGGGCACCGCCTTGGCGGGATGGGTGGCCTGCCGTCGGCGCTCACCGGACTGATCCTGCTCGCGCAGGATCCGGTACATCGTCGAGACGGAGCAGTGATAGCGCCCGGCATCCAGCTCGCGGGCCCAGATCTGCGCGGGCGCCAGCTCGGCGTACTCGTCGCCGTTCATCAACTCGAGTACCGCAGAACGCTCTTCGGCCGTCAGGGCCGACGGCTGCATCTGTGGGGCACGTGTTCTGCGTGGTGGTGGGGGCCGGAGCCGACGGTAATGCGTGGCGCGGGAGCGGCCGGTCAGCCGACAGGCGGCCGTGATGCCCAGCTGAACCTCGACGCTGGTGAACGCCTCGTCCACGACAGGGTCGGCGGCAGGCTTCAGTCCGCGCTCTCGGAGATCATTTCCAAGAGCGCGGAAGCTTTTCCCATCACCTCGAGTGCGGCCTTGTTCCGTGCCAGGTCCCTCTGCAACCGCTCCACCTGCTGCCGCAGCTTTTCGTTCTCCACCTCCGCGGCGGACTTCTTCGCACGGGCCGGGCTGGTCCGGCGGTCGACCAGGTTTTCCAGGGCCCCGGCATCCCGGGCGGCCCGCCACTCCTTGACATGCGAGTGGTAGAGCCGTTCCCTGCGCAGGACCGCACCCTTCTCGTTCCTGGGCGCGGCGTCGTACTCGGCGACGATTCGCAGCTTGTACTCCGAGGTGAAAGTGCGGCGCTTCGGCCTCGGCGCCGGCTCGGACCCGACGGGCTCTGTACTGGGCATAAGGGACGGTTCTCCTGTCGTGCCCTCTCAGGCTAACCCCGCAGAACGGGATGTCTCACCCAAGGCTGACAGAGAGGGATCCCCCGCACGTTCGGTAGACACCCCAGTGCCCACGGAGTCTCCAAGGCCCAGTACTCGCGTATCAACACCGTGTACGCCTTGATGCTCGTCACCTCAGTGACCAAGCTCTTCGACACCGAGCTGCCTCACTGAGGCGGAAGCGCCGGCAGTGGGATGGCTGACATGGGCCGGTCTTTGCTGGGGCAGGGGAAAAGGGGACTTCGGGCAAGACCGGTCGTACGGGGCCGGCACACGGCACGGGCCCGGTCCTTCGACGGAGCGGAAGGCCGGGCCCGAAGTCTCACGGAGGCGGGGGATCAGTCAGAGCCCTTTCGACGTGACCCAGGGCCAGAAAGGGCACGAACGGCGTGGCGCCCCCTTGGAATTGAGATCTGCCGGATGCCGAAGGGGAACTCGAAGAAGTTCCTCTGGGAGCTGAGGATCCAGTACGGCGACGTCCGCGTCGCCGTACGGGGCGGCCCGCAGCGCCGGAAGGATGTCGAGCACCTTCTCGCCGGAGGCGAGCAGCCGGGCCTCCTCGTGCGAGGGGCCCCGGGGCGGGGGGCGTCGTCCGGGTCCTCTGTGTCCCACGGGTACGCCTCGGTCTGCAGCACCGCACCGACGGGAGGCCGGTCCCGGTTGGCCTGGCCGCTGACGCTGCCCCAGTTGAGGCTCGCGTTGACGCAGAGGTTCCCCGCGAGGAGCGCCCACGGGGTCCGGACCACACGCTCTCGCGCCAGCTCGACCGCGAGCCGGCCGAACGCCTCCGACCGCACGAGAGTTGGTGCCGGGGGCGGGATGAAGGCGTCGGTCCAGATTCCCATGCCCCTTCTTATAGCAACGGGCCACGGCCCGGCGCGCCGCGGCATCACGTGAGGCTGAAGGAGAGGGTGTCCTGCGTGTACCCGTCGGCTCTGTGCTTTGCATACGACCACTGCTCATGCTCGAATTCGAGTTTCTCCGTGAGCTCCTTCCGGTTGCGCGGCCAGCAGCATGCGTGCCACCCGACGTGCCGAGCGCTGGCCTGCGGTGGCGTATACGGGACAGCCCTAAGGCGTTGTCCAATAGTCTATGCAGGTAGGTGACGGCGGCTCAGCTCTACCAAGCGTCCGAGTGGCACGATCCGGTGTCTGTGCTGTTCGCCAGGAGCCAGAAGGCGGCCGCATGGGGTTGTGACGGAGGGGGAAGCAGTGACTGACAAGCAAGTAGGGTTATTCCTCTTAGTTAGCACCGCAACATTTCTCGTCTTGCATTCTTTGGATAAAGGTGACGGATCCCTAGCAATCTTCATCGGTCTATTGGCGGCAGTCGGTGTATGGCTCTACCCGGACAATATCGACGAGGGCCCTAAGCGCTCTATTTTTACCGTAGCTGCTGAAATCGCAGGGGTCGTCGGAGTGGTGTTAGCCGTTATCGAGTTTGCCAAGAAATAGGCAATGGGGAGGTCTGAACCGCCGACTTATATGGGGAAAGCGGGACGCGGTCGGGTTGGCCGCTCGTAGCGTGCCGTAGGACGCCAGTCCGGGTGACTCGTGAACCGTCTGCCGCTCTTCGGGGCTGGCTCTCCCGGGGTATGTCGCCGGTCCGGTGTCCGTCCGCGGTCTGACTCAGCAGAGGCGTGTCCCGGCCAGGTTGGTTCCGGAAGTCGGCGTGTCGACCGTGGCTGTCCCCGTCGTCCGACTGTGAGGAATCAGGTCCCGTGATACTGCTCGGTGTCGACCCACACAAGTCCACCCACACCGCCACCGCCGTCGAGCCGGTCTCGAACCAGCAGGTCGGGTCGATGCGGATCGAGGCCAGTCTGGCGGACTACCGGCGGCTGCTGGCCTGGGCCAAGCGGTGGCCACAGCGGAAGTGGGCTGTGGAGAACGCCAACGGCCTGGGCCGGCATCTCGCCCAGTGGCTCATCGCCCGCGGTGAGAGCGTCGTCGACGTGCCTGCCGCGGCGACCAGCCGGGTGCGCGAACTTTCCCGCGGTGGACGGCGTAAGAACGACCAGATAGACGCAGCGGCCGCAGCCACCGTTGCTTATCTGCAGGGAGAAGGGCGGGATCTCGCGCCCGAGGATCACACCACGGCGCTGGCCCTCCTGGACGAACGGCGTGTGAACCTGGCCCAGGCCCGGGTGCGCACGGTCAACCAGCTCCACGCGCTGCTGCGTGACCTGCTGCCCGGCGGCGCCCCGCCACAGCTGTCCGCGGACCTGGCCGCCAAACTGCTGCGATCCGTCCGCCCCGCCGGCGATATCGAGACCGTCCGGAAGGACATCGCCTGGGACCTGGTCGCCGAGATCCGGAAACTGGACAAGCAGCTCACGGACAACGCTGCCCGGATGCAGAGCCTGGTAGAGGCATCGAGCAGCACGCTGATGGACACCCCGGGCATCGGGCCGGTCATGGCCGCTCGGCTGATCGGCCGCACCGGACGGGCTCACCGCTTCTCCACCTCGGCGGCATTCGCGAACTATGCCGGTGCCGCCCCGGTGGAGATCGCCAGCGCGGACAAAGCCCGCCACCGGCTCTCCCGCTCCGGCGACCGCCAGCTCAACTCCGTCCTCCACACCATCGCGGTCGTGCAGATACGGATGCCGAAATCACCCGGACACGCCTACTACCAGCGCAAACTCTCCGAGGGTAAGACGCCGAAGGAAGCGAAGCGGTGCCTGAAACGCCGCCTGGCCGACCACGTGTGGCGCGTCATGATCGCCGATGAGCGAAAAGCCAAGCCGCTCCCTATCCAAGGGACTTGACAAGACACAGAGGCACCCCGGGTTCGGTAGAGATCTCAGCTTGTTGTTGGGGCTCGATCTGTCCAGTTCCACCCTTCGATGCCTGTCCGGTCTGCTGAGCGCCCGGCGTCGCGAACGCGGCACGCGGCTGCTCAGTTGCCGACCAGGGCGTCGTGGATGGCCCACCCCATGTCGCCGGCGCACCAGCTGATGTTGCCGAGGACTGCGACGTCCAGGCCCTGCTGCGGGTAGTGATAGAGGCGGGCGCTGGCCCCGTCCTCCTCGCCCGTGTGGCCCCAGCGGACGATGGTTCCTTCGTCGTCGAGGATGTGGGTGAGGCCGAAGCCGTACATCCACTGGTAGCCGCGGACCTTCTCCTCACGCTCGTCGACCTGCGGGGTCAGAGCCAGGCGCGTGGTCTCCTCGTTCAGCAGCCGCCCGTGGCGCAGTGCGTGGGCGAAGGCCGTCAGATCGGCGGCGCTACAGGTAGCCCCTCCGTCGGCGGCGGCCCCGGGGGTGGTCGCGTAGTGATTGGTCCGGTACGGGGTGGGGCTGCCGGCGGTGGTGAGGTATCCCTCGGCAATGTCCGGCCCCAGGTCGTCCAGGGCCGGGAATCCTGCCGCGCTCATTCCGGCACGGGCGAATACATCGTCGGCGATGACCTCCTCGAAGGAGCGGCCGGTCACCGATTCGATGAGCAGGCCGAGCAGGATGTAGCCGGCGCCGTTGTACAGATGACGCTCCCCGGGAGGGAAGTGGGGCTGCTTACCGGCGAACAGCGACAGGTAGTCCTTGTTGCTCCGCAGCAGGTAGAGCGGGTGGGAGGAGGTCAGGGCGGCCCATTCGGCCTCCCAGTCGTCGCTGCCCTCCTCGAACCAGTCGCCGATGCCCGCCGTCATCGTCAGGGCGTGGTGGACCGTGACACGCGGATCGAGCTGGGGCATGTGCTCTTTCACGAAGCCCACCAGCGCGTCGTCGAGGCAGACCTGCTTCCGCTCGACGAGCTGCAGGACGGCCACCGCTGTGAACATCTTGGACACCGACGCCACCCGGAATCGCGTGTCGCACGTGTTCGGTATGGACCACCGCCGTGACGCCATCCCGAACGCGCGGGTGAATACCGGCTCCCCGTGACGCGTGACCCGGACCGTGCCGGAGAACCCCCTTTCCTGCGCCACTGCGGAGACGGCCTCCTCCAGGCAAGCCGGATCGAATCCGTCAGCCCTCGTCACGATCGTCACCGCAGACCCCTCACAGAAGAAAGTTCACCAGTCATCGGTGATGATGATCGTCACCAGTCCGCCTGCGAGCAACCGCTTTACCCTGACCGCACGCGCCGCGGGGAGAGTGTCGCCCCAACCCGCCTCGGCCGCCGGTCCGTTGACCGCGACGTACATTCCGTCACCTCGCGGATCGCGTGTCGTCGGTATCCCCTCCGGCCCCGCGGTGGAGCCGCTGCCCCCCGAGCCCGCGACCGCCTTCAAGGGCCGCAGGTCGACGGACGGCACTGTCACGTTGGCTGACGGGTGGGATGATCTTCGGGTTGATCATGGTGGAGGGGGTTGTCCGTGGACAGTACGCCGCCGTCGTACAAGGGGCACCGGTACCCGGTCGAGGTGATCTCCCACTGCGTGTGGCTGTACTTCCGGTTCCCGCTCAGCTTCCGCGAGGTCGAGGAGCTGATGCTCGAGCGCGGCGTCATGGTGTCCTACGAGACGGTGCGCCGGTGGTGCCTGAAGTTCGGCCAGGCCTACGCGAACAGCCTGCGGCGCCGCCGTCCTCGGCCCGGCGATAAATGGCACCTGGACGAGGTCTTCATCAAGGTCAACGGCGAGGTGAAGTACCTGTGGCGGGCCGTCGACGTCGACGGCAACTTGCTCGACATCCTGATCCAGAACCGCCGCGACAAGGCCGCGGCCAGGCGTTTCTTCCGCAGACTCCTCAAAGAGACCGGCACGGTGCCGCGGGTGGTCGTCACCGACAAGCTCCGCTCCTACAGCGCCGCCCACCGCGAGGTGATGCCCTCGGTCGAGCACCGCTCCCACAAAGGACTGAACAACCGGGCGGAGAACTCGCACCAGCCCACCAGGCAGCGCGAGCGCGCGATGAAGGGCTTCCGCAGCGTCGGTGGCGCCCAAAGATTCCTGGCCGCGTTCAGCGGTATCTCGCCCCACTTCCGACCCGGCCGTTACCACCGCACCGCACCCGACCACCGCCTCGAGATGACCGTCCGCTTCACGATCTGGGACCAGATCACCGGCACCGCCGGCCTGCCCGCCACGGCCTGACCGACAGCCGACAGCCGCCTCGACCACGCCCTGACGCACCGCCAGACGCCTATACCCCCGACAACGTGACAACGCCCGATGCGGCCCAGGCCGCCAATCGGGAACTGACCAGCGCGCTGAAACATCGTGATTGACGGGGAGTTATATGCGGCGAGAATCAGCCATTCTGCTACATGTGTTCGGCAACCGACGAATCAGTCCTCACGGAAATCATACAGGTTGTGCCCTATCTCGGCGCTGATCCGCTCTCGCGAGCGCTTACGGAAAGCAGTCAAGCGTGATCGTTGAGTGGCCGCAGAATGTTCGATCCACGTCATCACGACTCCAGGCAGGCCCTAGTGCTCGGCGTCGACGCGGGAGACGTGGTACTGGCGGATCTGCCAGCCGGCGTTGTCGAGGCGGAGGACCAGCGACAGATGTACATGGGCCTCCCAGTCGTGCGCGTCGCCGAACGTGACGTCCGCGAAGCCTCCGGCGACCTGCTCGCCGATCGTGTATGTGTGCAGGATCGTTGCCTCGGCCCTTCGGTCGGCCGGTACGGCTGTGTAGTAGCCCCGCACCGCGTCCCGGCCGGTGAGGACGGCGGGTCCGAAGCCCTGGAAGAGGGTGTCCGGGGTGAACAGATCGGCCATGGTGTCGGGCTGGTGGCCGTCGAAAGCGGCCTTCCAGCGCCGAAGGACGTCATGCATCGGGTGGGTCATTGCTTTAGCTCTCATCTGCGCGTGGGTGTGCGGGCAGCGGCTCCAGCTGCGGACGGTCGCGGATTGCGACCGAGTGGTCCCGCGGAGTTGCTAGCCGACCGGTCCAGTACAAAATAGTCGAGCGGTCGTATACTTGCAACCATGGGACGGACCAGTGACGCCAGGGAAAAGATCATCAGCACCGCGCAGTCGCTCATCGAGCTGCGTGGCTACTCGGCGCTGGGCGTGGCCGAGATCTGCAAGACGGCCGGGGTGCCCAAGGGGAGCTTCTACTACTTCTTCGAGTCCAAGGAGGCTCTGGCGCTGACTGTGCTCGACGAGCACTGGGCCGACCAGCGTCGCGAGTGGGCCCGTGTTCTGCGCGGCGACGCCGACCCTCTGCAGCGGCTGCGGCAGCTCTTCGAGGAGACCGAGGCGATCCAGCGCGCGGGGCAGAAGAGCTGTGGCACCGTCTCCGGCTGCTTGTTCGGGAACCTCACGTTGGAGCTGAGCAATCAGACCGAAGCGATCCGCCGACGCCTGCAGGAGATCTTCGACGCCCAGGTCGACATGGTGGAGTCGGTCGTCGCCGAGGCGCGTGAGCGTGGCGAGGTCACTGTCGCCGACACCCGTGAGGCGGCGCGATCGGTCGTCGCGCAGCTCGAAGGACAGGTGCTGTTCGCCAAGCTCTACAACAGCACGTCCCAGCTGAGCGTTCTCTGGGCGAACTGCCTGGCTCTGCTGGGCGCCCGGGCGCCGCAGGAGGCAGCGGCCGAGGCATGAGCCCCGGTCCGCTGCCGGCGGGTCGGAGTGTCGGGCGCCAGAGTCCCGTTGGCCCGGAGGTCCCGGACTGCCGGTGCCTTGGTGTGCGTCGGGCGCCGAGGGCGTTCAGACGTGGGAGGCCAGTCTCCGCAGGATCTGGGCGGCGGGCTCGGCGGTGGCCTGGCGGTACCCGGTCCCGGCCCACAGATTGATCCGCTCGGGGTCGCCGGCCGCGGCGGCGGCCTGGCGCATCGGCCTGGTCAGATGGTGCAGGGCGGGGTAGCCAGAGGGGGCGAGGCCGCTGTAGTGGTCGGTGAACCGGTTGGCCAGAGCCCGTGCGGGCCGGCCTGTGAACGCCCTGGTCACCACGGTCCGGCGGCGCTTCGGGTCGGCCAGGGCCGCCTTGTGGGGGAGCGACGTACCGGCTTCGTCCGCCCGCAGCAGGACCGTACCGACCATTACCGCCTCGGCCCCGGCGCGTAGTGCCTCGGCCACGCCGGCCGGGGTGGCCAGCCCGCCCGCGGCGACGAGCGGCAGCGACACCGCCTCCCGTATCTGCCCCAGCAGATCGGTCAGTGGGACGGAGGCCGGAACACGTTCTGGGGTGAGTGTGCCTGAGTGCCCTCCGGCGGCCGACGCCTGTACGGCCAGTACGTCGGCGCCCGCGTCCGCGGCCAGGCGGGCCTCCGCCGGTGACGTGACCGTCTGGACGACCAGGGTTCCGGCGGCGCGCAGTGAGGCGATGACGGCTGTGTCCGGGATGGCGAAGGTGAAGCTGACGACCGGTACCGGTGCGGACAGCAACAAGTCGATCTTGTCCGACCAGTGGTCGTTGTCCTCGACGATTTCCGCTGCCTGGATGTCGAGTTCGTAGACCCGGGCTTCGGGGGCGATCGCGGCGGCATAGCGTCGGAAGGCCTCCGGATCGACCGGCAGGGGGTTGGGAGCGAAGAGGTTGACCCCGAAGGCGATGTCGTGGCGTCGGACCTCGGCGATCTGCTCGGCCAGTGCGTCGGCGGTCTTGTATCCGCCGGCGAGGAACCCTAGTCCGTTCGCACGGGCCGCCGCCACGACCAGTGCGGGGGTGCTGGGACCGCCGGCCATCGGCGCGGCCAGAACCGGGTTGTCCACGGCGAGGCCGTCGAGTGGCGAGGTCATGGAGTGTCTTCTCTCCTCGTGAGATGGGGACGGACTTGGTCCGGCAGGAGGCAGTGGCCCGCCCCGGGCCGGTCCCCGAGGGGGCCGGTGCCGGCCGGTTCGTCGTCGGCGCCGGGCCGTCGGCAGCCGGTTCCGGGGCGGCTGGCAAGGGCACGGGCACGGTGGCGCGCCCCGCCTCGGGCCCGCGCGGGCGAAGCCAGGCGTTGAGTGCCCGCGCTCAGTACCCGGCGCTCTGGCCGCCGTCGACGTGGAGGATCTCGCCTGTGACGAACGGGGCGTTCTCGAGGTAGACGACCGCGTCGACGATGTCGCTCACCTCGCCCATACGGCCGACCGGATGCAGTGCCGCGAGTGCCGCGTGATGCTCCTCGGGGTGCATGGGTGTCTTGATGGTGCCCAGCGCCACGGCGTTGCTGCGGATGCCGCGGCCGGCGTACTCGATGGCCAGCGCCTTGGTGGCGGACTGCAGTCCGCCCTTGGTCAGAGAGGCGAGTACGGAGGTCACACTGGAGCTGGCCTGGTCGGCGAGCGTGCTCGTGATCTGCACGACGTGACCGCCGCCCTGCTCGAGCATGCGCTCCACCGCGAGCTGGGTGATGCGGAAGAAACCGTCCAGGTTCACGCCGAGCACCGCGTCGTAGTCGTCCTCGGTGTAGTCGGTGAAGGGCTTCGCGACGAAGATCCCCGCGTTGTTGACCAGCGTGTCGATACGGCCGAACTGCTCGACGCCGGCGGCGATGACGCGCTCTGCGGTCGCGCGGTCGGCGATGTCGCCCTGGACGGTGACGACGTCGGGGTCGTCCGACGCGGGGATGCGGCGCGAGGTGGCGACGACGCCATAGCCCAGCTTGCGGTAGGCGGTGACAATCCCGGCTCCGATGCCCTGCGACGCACCCGTGACGACCGCGACCTTCTGAACCTGCGTGCTCATGATGACCTTCTTCCAGGGAGATGAGGATGAGATGACTAGCCGACCGGTCACTTATGTCAAAGTAGACGACCGGTCGAAATATTTCAAAAGGCGTGCGTACCGTCGTGGCGGCAGGGTGTGCGCCCGCGGAAGGGCGGCTGCGCCGCCTCGTGTGCGTCGTCACGAGGGGCCGGTAGGCCCCGCAGAGAGAAGGAGAAGTGCCATGAAGGAGTTCCTGGTCGAGCTCACCACCACCGTTCCCGAGGGCACCGACCCGGCGGAGGTCGACCGCCGTCGCGCCGAGGAATCCGTAAGGGCTGGGGAGCTGGCCGCGGCCGGTCACCTCGTCAGGCTGTGGCGCCCGGTGGGCGAACTGCGCAGCATCGGTCTGTGGCGGGCCGCCGACGAGGGTGAGCTGTACGAGAAGGTGCTCGGCGCACTGCCGCTCTGGCCGTGGATGACCTCGGTGGTGACGGTCCTGCAGTCCCACCCCAACGACCCGGGCAGGACTGCCGTCACCGCCTGATCGCACGGGCCTCGTCGCTCCCGCCGTAACCGCGGCACCCGGCCTTGAATCATCTGGACCGGTCGTCTACCTTGAATTAGTGGACCGGTCGTCTAGTTCGGTCTCGCGACAACCCCACCAGAATCCCCACAAGGAACGGAGCCGCTGCCGTGGCTACTCCCGTCAAGCTTTCGATCGTCTACTACTCCTCCACCGGCACCATCGCCGAGATAGCCGAGGAGCTCCGCGATGCCGGTGTGAAGGCCGGTGCCGAGGTCCGCCTGGTGAAGGCCGCCGAGCTGGCCCCGCGGGCGGCCATCGAGGCCAATCCGGCGTGGGCAGCCAACCACGCCGCCACCGCGGGCATCCCCGAGGCGACACCCGAGGACATCGAGTGGGCCGACGCCGTACTGTTCGGATCCGCCACCCGGTTCGGCAACCTCTCCTCGCAGCTCAAGCAGTTCATCGACACCCTCGGCGGGCTGTGGGCACAGGGGAAGCTGGCCGACAAGGTCTACAGCGGCTTCACCTCGTCCGCGACCCTCCACGCCGGACAGGAGACGACGCTCCAGGCGCTCTACACCAGCGTCCACCACTTCGGCGGCATCGTGGTCGCCCCCGGCTTCACGGACCCGGTCAAGTTCGCCGACGGCAACCCTTACGGCACCTCGCACGTGGACGGGCAGGGCACGAACCCGGTGGACGACACCACCCGCGCCGCCGCCCGCCACCAGGCCGAACGCGTCGTGAGGATAGCGGCCCAGCTCAAGGCAGCCTGACCCGTCCACCAGCCGCGTCAGGCAGGCCGGCGCCGCCACACCGGCGGCGCCGGCCGACGCGTCACCGCGCCGGCGCAGGGCGCGGACCCGGCCGGGCCTACAGCGACTCCGGTCGCTCGCCGCCCGACGGCGGCAAAGCGGTGCTGTGGCCCCATCGCCGTGCGCGAGCCCGAGAATCTGCCCGCAGCAGGTGACCCGACGCCCACCCGTGGGCGACGGCCGGTGCACCAGGATCGGCGCGCTGCTCATGGCCCAGGGTGCGATGGGTGGCCGGTCACATCGTGCTCTACCGCAAGGAAGCCGGTATCGACCACAGCGAGCTGCGCGTGCTGACCAAGGGCAGGCACGCGATGACGTACTCCAATGACGCCGGCTCCACTTGGACGGACACTGGCGCGGGAGCCGCCCCGCTGCGCGCCGCCTTCCACGCCCTGTACTTCCACTCCCGCTGGTGACCCCCATTCAGACCGAATGGTAGAGGGCCGCGGCTCAGGGTCTCGCACCTGGATGCGTGCGAGGCCCTGAGCCATAAGATCGCCTCTCCTTCGAACGCCGCAGTTCGCGAGGCCTGGTGTGGTGGCACTACCACGTCCAGCGGAACCTCACATGAGGTCAGGCATCCGGTGCGCCTTGCGCCCGGCCGGGGGTAGAACCGTCACCGGCGAGGTCGGTGCACTGCGCCAGCACGGCCCGGTGGACCGTGAGCGGGGCCGTCACCCGCGCCGAGCAGCCCTGTCGATCGTTCGGCTGGAGCCCCATGGAGCCCTCCGCCGAGAGGTGACCACCCTCCGCACCCACACACCTCACGGTCCCGGCCGGTCTTCCCCGGCCAGCCGGGGCTTTCCCGCGCTCAGGCACCGCTGCCGCTCGGACGGGGACTTCCTGGCCCGGTTGGTGGATCGGCTGCGGAAAGGGGGTGCTGCCCGTCGGGGGAGGGGGAGTTCGTTATGCCGTGGGTGAAGCCGTATGTGTGCAGGGACAGATTCCATGAACCGGTTGACTGCTTTGGCTTATGAGGGTGCGGAGGGTGGCCGCATCCGGTGAGGATGCGCCACCCTCTGGGGCGCCGCGCTGGAACGCGGTGATGCCCGGTCCCTGTTCCATGGTGCAGCCACGACGCCAGGGAGACCTCGGGTACGAGTACCCGAGACAGCGTTGCTAGGAGGGTGTCATCGCGTGCGTGCCTTCGGCAACGCCGGATGGACGGAAACGAATGAAAAAATTGGTTTCATTCTCCTGACCTGCAGCCTCCTGGTAGCCGGCTGCCGGCTCGTCCACCCGTTCGCCCGCATCGCGGACCCGGGCTCTGGACGTTCATGAATCAACGCCCTTGCCCGAAGGGCCACGCATTGTGATGGTCGGGTTACTGGTGAGAGGATCGCCGAACGTTGACGGACCGGACCTGGAAGTCCCCGTCAGCTGTTCACGGTGCAGCCCAAGTCCGCGCCCTATTCAGGGTTCTGACGCGACGCCAGTTGGAGACACGCATGCGTTCATCACTCTTCCCGCCGTCCTCGCCCAGCGCCTACCCGGGCGCGCTGACGCCCGGCGAGGTGGTCATCATCCTCGTCGTCATCCTCGTGGCAGGAGCCCTCGCCCTGGCCGGCCTGCCGATGTTCGGCGCTCTTGAGTTCATCGCAGGCGCCCTCTACGTCGCCGTCAGCTCGCTGAGGGCGATGCGCACGACGACAGCGCCCTCGCCCGAGGCAGTCTGACCCACCTATGGGACGGCGTGAGAACGCCGTCGCCGCAGAACCCGGCAGTCCGAAGCGCTCGCGCTGTGGCTACGTGCCCAGCGCGAGCGCCGAGGCGTCACCTACGCGGCGATGGCCAAACTGATCGGATACCGGTTCACCGCGACCATGCTCTCGCGCGGCGCCAGCGGGAAAGTCCCCTCCCGTAAACTCGTCGAAGCCTACGCACAAGCCTGCGACGCCGATCCCGCAGACGCGATCCGCCTGTGGAAAGCCGCCCGCCGCTCCGAGGAAGAACTCCGGCGTCGAGAGGAGACCACCACAGAGTTCCAGGACCTGGCCACCTCGGTGCGCTCCGCACTCACTCACCCGGAACTGATCGAGACCTTCGGTCAGTTACGCCGGGCGATGATCCAGGTCCGTGCCAGGGAGGGCCAGCCGTCTCTGGGCTACTTGCAATCCGAGGCCGGGCGGACCGCTGATGGCCGGCACTTCCGGCTCCCGAAGAGCAGTCTGAGCGCCGTTCTGCGGGGGGAAGCGGTCCCCTCCCGCGAGCACGTCACCGCGTTCATGGAAGCCCTCGGCGCTTCCCCCCGCAAAGTCAGACCGTGGGAACGAGCGTGGGACCGGATCGCGCAAACCCACGCCCGCCAGCCTCCGGCTGTCGTCGAGATCCGCGTCGCGGACGGCCGTGCCACCCCAACCCCCCGTCCTACTGATGACCGCAGCCGCGAACGGCCCCGACTACGACTACCTCCGTGACCAAGTGGTGAGCGACTACATGAACACCGACATGCCCCGCATCTGGAAGGGCCCGCAGCGCCCCTACCCGCCAGCAGGCCAGACTCGCTCCGGCCTGCCCATCCGGATCCCGCGACGCTACGAACGCCCAGCCCACCGCCTTCAGCCTCACAAAAAACCCAGCCCAACCAGCGCCACACCCGTCCTTGCCGCATTTGGCCGCCCACGCCCGGCCGCTTCCCAAGCCCTGGAGAAGACCCTTCAACTACGCCTGCTCCGTGACGCGTAGCCCGGGCGGTGCAGCCGTAAGCCCGGTGGCTTTATTCACCAGTAGTGGTTCTGGCTCAGGTTGTGTGGTCCGTGCACTGTGAGTAACGACTGAACTCCCTGGGGCGGCCAGGTAAGTTGCCTCAAAACGAGCAGTGGCATGCGTGGCTGGGCCGATAGTTCGTGGCTGTGAATGAGATCTTGTTCCGGCTGGAGGAGCTGTTGTTCCCGTCGATCGCGGATGTCGCGGTGCTGTCGGTAGACGTGAACATCGCGATAGTGCGTGTTGATGTGCGGTGCACCGCAGCTGGTGCCTCGTGTCCGGGTTGTGGGGCATGGTCAGCCAAGGTGCACGGCTCCTACCTGCGATTTCCCGATGATGTTCCGGAAGATTTCAAGTCCAGTGAGACGGTCGTGACGCTATGAGGTTTGTGGTGCGGGTTCCCTGCGTTTGGCCGGGTCGTTGATCCAGGCCGTCTGGGGTATCTCGGGTGGTCTGGGGCGGCGGCCGAAGCGTTCGGGGTGGCGGGCGTATGCCTCGGCGAGGGTGACCGCGCGCTGGTCGCGGACTTCCTCGGCGGTCCCGAAGTGGACGGAGGCTGGTGTGTGCCAGCCGATACCCGAGTGCCGGTGCTCATGGTTGTAATACGCGATGAACGCGTCGAACCACTCGCGGGCGTGGGCCAGCGAATCGAACCGTTCAGGATAATCCGACATGTACTTCGTGGTCTTGAACTGGGCCTCGCTGTAAGGGTTGTCGTTGGAGACCTTCGGCCTCGAGTGCGACCGCGTCACGCCCAGATCGATCAGTAGTTGGGAGACCTTCTTCGACGTCATCGAGGTGCCGCGGTCCGCGTGCACGGTCTGGGGCACGATGCCGTTGCGGGCGATGGTCTCGCGGATCAGCTCCTCGGCCCGCACAGCTGATTCGGCTCGCTCGACGGTGTGGCCGACGATATACCGGCTGAAGATGTCGATGATCACGTAGGCGTGATACCAGACGCCCTTGGCCGGCCCGGCCGCCTTGGTGATGTCCCAGGTGAACACCTGCGAGGGCCCGGTGGCGACCAGCTCGGGCACCGCCTTGGCGGGATGGGTGGCCTGCCGTCGGCGCTCACCGGACTGATCCTGCTCGCGCAGGATCCGGTACATCGTCGAGACGGAGCAGTGATAGCGCCCGGCATCCAGCTCGCGGGCCCAGATCTGCGCGGGCGCCAGCTCGGCGTACTCGTCGCCGTTCATCAACTCGAGTACCGCAGAACGCTCTTCGGCCGTCAGGGCCGACGGCTGCATCTGTGGGGCACGTGTTCTGCGTGGTGGTGGGGGCCGGAGCCGACGGTAATGCGTGGCGCGGGAGCGGCCGGTCAGCCGACAGGCGGCCGTGATGCCCAGCTGAACCTCGACGCTGGTGAACGCCTCGTCCACGACAGGGTCGGCGGCAGGCTTCAGTCCGCGCTCTCGGAGATCATTTCCAAGAGCGCGGAAGCTTTTCCCATCACCTCGAGTGCGGCCTTGTTCCGTGCCAGGTCCCTCTGCAACCGCTCCACCTGCTGCCGCAGCTTTTCGTTCTCCACCTCCGCGGCGGACTTCTTCGCACGGGCCGGGCTGGTCCGGCGGTCGACCAGGTTTTCCAGGGCCCCGGCATCCCGGGCGGCCCGCCACTCCTTGACATGCGAGTGGTAGAGCCGTTCCCTGCGCAGGACCGCACCCTTCTCGTTCCTGGGCGCGGCGTCGTACTCGGCGACGATTCGCAGCTTGTACTCCGAGGTGAAAGTGCGGCGCTTCGGCCTCGGCGCCGGCTCGGACCCGACGGGCTCTGTACTGGGCATAAGGGACGGTTCTCCTGTCGTGCCCTCTCAGGCTAACCCCGCAGAACGGGATGTCTCACCCAAGGCTGACAGAGAGGGTTCCGAGCGCGGGACGAAGCGTGGTTCTCCAGTTGCGGGTCCGCCGGTTCACCTGCGGGAACGTTGAGTGCGGACGTCGCACGTTCGTCGAGCAGATACCCGGCCTGACCCGGAGAAACGGTCAGCGGACCGAGCGGCTCCGCTCGACCCTGGCCTCGATCGGTCTTGCCCTGGCCGGCCGGGCCGGTGCCCGGCTGGCTGCCATCGTGGGCGGGGCGGTCAGCCGCAGCACGGTCCTGCGGTTGGTCGACGCGCTTCCCGAGCCGGAGGTGCCCGCTCCGCGGGTGGTCGGCGTCGACGAGTACGCCACCCGCAAGGGCCGCCACTACGGGACCGTTCTTGTGGACGTCGAGACCCGCCGGCCCATCGACCTGTTGCCTGACCGGGAGTCGTCGACCCTGGCTGCGTGGCTGGCCCAGCGGCCCGGAATCGAGGTGGTCTGCCGGGACCGCGCGCCGTTCTTCGCCGAAGGCGCCGCCGTCGGCGCCCCGCAGGCCGTGCAGGTCGCAGACCGGTGGCACCTCTGGCACAACCTCAGTGAGGCAGCCGAGCGGAGCATCGCCCAGCACCGGCGATGCCTGCGTGTCCTGGTGCCCGAGACACCTGAAACGCCCGAGGCGGAGCCAGGACCTGTGCAGGAGTCCTCCGACTCGCCTTGGCCGACCGGCCACCGGTTCGCCGACCGAACCCGGACCGTTCACGCCACGGTCCACGCCCTGGTGGAGGCGGGGCACAGCCGCCGCGCGATCCAGCGGCAGCTCGGCATGACCAGCCGAACCGTCAAACGGTACGCGGACGCTGCCAGGCCAGAAGATCTTTTCACCGGTCAGTGGCAAGCACGGCGCTCGGTTCTCGACGAGTACAAGCCCTATCTCGACGACCGCTGGAACGAGGGCGGAACGAACGCCTGGAAGCTGTGGGAGGAGATCGTTCCGCTCGGCTACACGGGCAGCTACCAGCGGGTTCGCGCCTACCTCCGCCAGAAACGCACTTCACCAGGGCCGGTGACGGCCCGTGCGCCTTCGCCCCGGATCGTCGCCGGGTGGGTCCTCCGCCGACCGGAAAGCCTCTCCGAGACTGAACAACTCCGCTTGAAGCACGTCCGGGCCAACTGTCCCGAAATCGATGCACTCACCAGGCACGTCCGGTCCTTCGCGACCATGCTCACCGAGCGCCAGGGCGAGCTCCTGCCGGACTGGCTCACCGCCGTGAGACAAGACGATCTCCCCAGCCTCCACACCCTCGCCGCGGGCATCGGCCGCGACCGTGACGCCGTCATCGCCGGCCTGACCCTCCCCTGGAGCTCTGGTGTCGTCGAAGGCCATGTCAACCGGATCAAGATGCTCAAGCGCCAGATGTTCGGCCGTGCCGGCTTCCGTCTCCTCCGGAAGCGGGTTCTCCTCGCCCAGTAGTCGATGCGGACCAAGTACCTTCTCGGCACTAGGATCTGGACGTGGCGATCAAGTATGAGTGGCAAGGCGACTTCGACAACGCATCCCTCAACAGATTGCACGCCGACGGTTTCGGATCCCCGGTCGCTCAGACCGACTGGCAAGCACGGCTTGAGCGCCACAGCCTTGGCTGGGTCTGCGCGAGGGAAAATGGCGATCTGATCGGATTCGTCAACGTTGTCTGGGACGGCGGAGCACACGCCTTCATTCTGGACACGGTGGTCGCCCAGCATCTTCGGTCGATAGGGGTTGGCGCCGCGCTTGTCGCAGTCGCAGCCAAAGAAGCCCGTGCCGCGAAGTGCGAGTGGCTCCACGTCGACTTCGAGGAACATCTGCGCTCGTTCTATTTCGACGCCTGTGGCTTCCGGGAGACAGCAGCAGGGCTGATCGCCCTGTAACACCACGGCCCGACCCCCTCAGCCCCGGTGCACACCGCCCCACTCATTCCCAGCTGTCACTCACCGTGTCGGCACCGCTGAGTAGGCCCGGAGCGCGGTGCCGGGATTGCTCCCGGTCCGTTTCTCCGGACCTCTCGCCGAACCCGCCGTGCGCCTCTCAGCGCAACGGGCTCTCCACGGTCTCTGCCGTCAGACGGGGTTCGCAGGGTGCCATGGGTTGGGGATCCTGCTGGCCCGGTATCGGTAACGGCTGACCGTGACCGATGCGATCTGGAACAGTTCGGCCCCGTCCGCCGCGATCGGTAGCCACCGCCCGGTGGGGGTGGTGAACCGGCGGCGGACTTCGCCCCAACTCCAGTGGTGACGTTCCCGCAGCATGCGGATCAGACGCCACCACACGAAGGCGTCAAGCTTCGTGAAGACATGCTTGGCGACAGCGTGCTTGAAGTAGTTGGCCCAACCGCGCATGATCTGAGTGAGTCTGATCAGCACGGTGGCGAGATCCTGCTGCGATGTCCTGCCTGTCACAGCACGGACCTTCGCCTTCAAGGACCGGATGGGCCGGTCCGCGATGAAGGTGTAGACGTGCCATCTGTCCGTGCCTCCTTTGCGTTTCCACTGGATGCGGAAGCCCAGGAAGTCGAACCCATCACTCATGTGCGCGATCCGGGTCTTCGCCTGCGACAGGCGCAATCCCAGAGGTTCGAGCACGTCAGCGACTTCTTCGCGCAGTGCCGCAGTGTCGGCCTCGGTGCCGTGCACCAGGACGACGAAGTCGTCCGCGTAGCGGACGACCCGCCACGTCGGCCGACCCTTGCGGCGCCGGTGGGCGCGTTTACCTTCGGTGGCCATCGTCCCGCCCGGCTCCCACGTCTCGTGCAGGTGCTCATCGAGCGCCGACAGAGCAATGTTCGCCAGCAGCGGGGAGAGGATGCCGCCTTGCGGGGTGCCGGTCAACGTCTCCTTGTTCTCACCGAGTTCAGTAAGAATCCCGGCCTTGAGGAAGGCTTTGACCAGCGACAGGACACGCTTGTCCTTCACCCGATGACGCACTCGGTCCATCAGGGCCGTGTGGTTGATCGAGTCGAAGCACGCCTCGATGTCCGCATCCAGCACCCAGCGATATCCCCGGGTGCCGAAATAGTGGATCTCGGCGATGGCGTCCTGGGCCCGCCGTCGGGGCCGGAACCCGTAGGAGACCGGCTTGAAGTCGGCCTCGAAGATCGGTTCCAGCACCAGTTTCAGCGCTGCCTGAGCGACCCGGTCCGCGATCGTCGGAATCCCGAGTTTACGGACCTTTCCCGAGCCTCCCGGCTTGGGAATGCTGCGTTCCCGCACCGGCAGAGGACAGAACGCACCGCCCTTGACGGCGACCCGCAGGTCGTTCAGGAATCCGGGGACACCGATGGATTCCTCGACGTCGGTGGCGGTCAGGCCGTCGACGCCGGGAGTCCGGGCTCCCCGGTTGCCCGCGACCCGGTCGAACGCCACCAACAGCGTCGCCGGATCGTGCACGAAGTTGAACAGGTCATCGAACCGGCGGCCGGGATCGGCCACCGCCCAACGGTGAAGCTTGGCCTGCATCTCCAGTACCCGGGCCCGAGGGCCCGGGGCTCCGCCATTCGGCGGGGCATCTTCCGGCATTGCAGCGTCCTTCCCTTCTCGATACCGCTGCCGCCCTTCCCCATGCGGCCGGCTTTCCCGGCCTCGGAGTACTACGGCGGCTCCGCCCCGTCCCGGACCGATCGGCGGTCGATGCGCCCAGCCCCGGCAGCCTGCTGGAGACAGGTAGCGGGGCGAGGTTCGGGACGGTTCCCGTGTTCACTGTGGTTCGCTCGACGGAGTAGGAGCCCGACTGTGTCCCTGCGGCATCGCCACGAGTACGCCGCAGGCTTTCCTCGTGGCCTCCCGGCCAGCTTTCGTAAACCGACCCAGGAGTTGTCAGACCACCCGAAAGGATGACCCGAGTACGCACCGCTTCCGGCCCAGATCCACCAGGTTGGAGCCGGAGGCTCGTTAAGAGACGTAAAACGCCGGTTCCTCGCGTACTCCTCTCCATCACACTTGCCGGACCCGCCCCATCTGGCAGTACTGGTCACGTCCCGGCTTCGTCAGGGCCGCTCTCACCCTCCCCGGCATCACCCGGATCAGGCTGCCCTCAGCTTCAACCCAGCTGCTGCGACAGCGGGTTGGTGCAGGCCTTCCACCTCCACTCGAACCAACAGCGCCTCACGGCGCAAACAGAAGTTGAGCCAGAACCCGTTTTCATGAACAAAGCCAGCTGGCCGCGCGGTGGCGGACCGGTCCGCAGAGGCAGCCGCCTGGCTGCGCGAGCTGGTGGCCGGCGGCGAACTCGCCGCGGACGAGGTTCTCGACGAGGCGGTCGACTCCGCGGTGCTGACCGGTCTGCTGGCGCTGCAGGAGGCGCGCACCGCGACCGATCCGAGCACGGCGGCGGAACTCTGCCTGAACGCCGTCCCTCACATCGCGCTCGTCACCCTGGCCAGCACCCATGGCCGAGGCCAAGGCGACCAGGGCGGTGCCACGTCCGGGTGACAGCGCCCGCTGGTGGGGCGGTACAACCTGGCGAGCCACGGTTCACGTGAACGAGGAGAACGCCAAGGTCGACACCGACACCCGCAACAACATGATCAAGCATTATGACGACGGCCAGAGACAGATGTACGCCATGTTGCGCGGGATGGCGACGAAACGCGGGCTCACGGACTAGGAGCTGGACGCGAGCCCCGGCGAGTACGAGGACCAACTCCAGACGCTCGCTGAACTTCTGAGTCGGCACTGTCAAGTTGAGTGAGTGGTCTCCCAAGGCCACGAAGTTAAGGACGCAGGGGAAACTGCAACTCGCCTGACAGCTGGGGACCTTGGGACGAGGTGGGAGCGATCAACTCCGCAGCGAGTGTGTAGCGCCCGCGTCCGAGGCGTTGCAGTATCCCTTCTTTGGTCCATTGTCCCAACTGGGCACAGAAGCTGCGGTAGTGGCTGATTTCTAGAGCGGCGGCGAGTTCGATGGTCCGCCAGGACCGGTCTGGCTCGGTGCGCAGGAGCTGGAGGGCCCGGTCCCAGCGGCTCGTCCCGGAGCGGGCGTTCATGGTCTCTGGCAGCCGCGGGGAGGGTCGTGAGGCGGCACGGGCAAGGACGTCGACGGCGATGGACACGATGTTCTGGCTGCGTGCGGGGCGCTTTTCGTTCTGTTCGACGGGGTAGCGCGAGACAGGGCACTTCACTTTCCGGGCGCTGAGGCGGGCGCGGCGAGGCGGCAGGAGGTTGTTCAGGATGGCTTTACCGATGGCTTCGGCCCGAGGGGTGGCGGTGGCCGGGATGATGCCGCTCGCGGTGATGACCTGGTCGCGGGTGGCCTGGAGGGCCACGGTGAAGCCAGCGCGGTCGGGGTCGGTCCCCGGTGCGGACTCCACGGCATCGACCATGGCGCGGCGCAACGTCTGGTAGAGGGCGAGCTGGGCCCAGAGTTCTTGCTCCAGGCCGAAGGGGTCGGCCGATCGCAGGACTCGGCCGGCGAACAGTGTGTGGCGCAGGGCCAGGAAGGATGACTCGACCTCCCAGCGTTCGTGGTACAGGTGCACGAGGCGCGCGGCCGGGTCGGCCCGGTGGTCCAGCAAGGTGGTGGCGAGCCGGTAACGGTCGCGGATGCGGTGCCCGTCGCCGCACATGACGGTCACGTCTGCGTCGATGATGCGGAAGGTCCGGCCGTCGATGCGAGTGAGGAAAGAGCCGTCGGGCAGCGCGGCCCAGATGGCGGATCAGCATCTGGGCTCCGGTGTCGCCCACCGCGGTGAGGAAGCCGCTGCCGTCGAAGGCCCGGTCGGCGAGCAGTAGCATGCTCGGGTTCAACAGCGGCAGCAACCGACGGGCGTAGATCGTCTCTCCGGTGTTGGTCGGGCCGAACACCGCACCGAGCAGTCCGCGGGTGCCCGTCTCGCACAGGGCCATCAGCCGCAGGTGTGGATAGCCCTCCAGGCCGCCACGGGTACGCCGGATCTTGCCCAGAAGAGCGCGGATACGGGGCTGGTCAGGGGCTTCAATGGAGCTGCAGCCGTCGAAAGCGACCGTCCGCCATCGCCGATAGCACACCCCCGGCGTCGCGGGCTGAGCCAGGGGCCCGGCCATGACCTCGAACAGTGCCTTCAACGGAGCGGGCCCCAGCCGTCGGCGTAGATCGCGCAGGGCCTTCTCCGACGGGGCCGGTAGTGGTAGTCCGTGCAGGCCAGCGACCAGCTTGTCCCACACCCGCGCGTACCCGAGACCGGGAAACAGCCCCAAGGCCAGCACGAAGTACACACCCACCCGGGACGGCAGCTGTCGCAGCCGGTGCTGCACGGCTCGCGTCTGTTCCAGCACGTCATCGACGAGCTCGAAGGGTAGGTACTGGGTCAGCTCGCCCAGGTGGCCAGGAGCGAAGACACCATCCGCAACCGTGATGGTACGGGTGAGCGTCGTGGTGGCAGACTGGTCGGACAACGGGACCTCTCGCGGCAGGAAGACTTTGGTCGGTCTCCCGCTTCTACCAGAGGTCCCGTTCTCGCATCCCCAAGGTCCCCAACCGTCAGGCGAGTTGCAGTTTCCCCCACGCCCTTAACTTCGTGGCCTTGAGTGGTCTCCGGGCCGGAATGGTAGCCGGGTTTGTTGATCGTTCGGGAGTAGCTGGTGGCGGAGGGCGCCGGGGAAGGGCCGTCGTACAAGGGGTTCCGGTTTCCGGCGGAGGTCATCTCCCACGCAGTATGGCTGTACCACCGCTTCCCGCTCTCCTTCCGCGAAGTCGAGGAGCTGCTCCTGGCACGCGCGATCACCGTCTCCCATGAGGCGATCCGCCGGTGGTGCGACCGGTTCGGCCCCCGCTACGCGGCCGCCCTGCGCCGCCGCACCCGCACGACCGCCTCATGCACGACCAGAAAGACGCCCCGCCCACCAGGATCTTCGCGGTCCCTCTTTACAACGGAGGCTCCCCAAGACCATCCCCCGCCGACCGCCACCGGGACAGAGCATCACGAGCAGAACAAGTGTCGGGGTGTTCGTTGCCAAGCAACCGCTCGCGATCGGCGAGCACGCGCTCTTCGATTTCGATGGCGTCGTTGGTGCGCCCGGCCTGCCGGTAGGAGGCGGCGAGGTTGGCGCGGGCGCTCAGGGTGTCGGGGTGTTCGTTGCCGAGGAGTCGCTCGCATTGGGCGAGGACGGGCTCTTCGATTTCGATGGCGTCGTTGGTGCGCCCGGCCTGCCGGTAGGAGGCGGCGAGGTTGGCGCGGGCGCTCAGGGTGTGGGGGTGTTCGTTGCCGAGGAGTCGCTCGCATTGGGCGAGGACGGGCTCTTCGATTTCGATGGCGTCGTTGGTGCGCCCGGCCTGCCGGTAGGAGGCGGCGAGGCTGGCGCGGGCGGCCAGGGTGTCGAGGTGTTCGTTGCCGAGGAGTCGCTCGTACTCGGCGAGGACGTGTTCGAGCAGGTTGATGGCGTCGTTGGTGCGCCCGGCCTGCCGGTAGGAGGCGGCGAGGCTGGCGCGGGCGGCCAGGGTGTGGGGGTGTTCGTTGCCGAGGAGTCGCTCGTACTCGGCGAGGACGTGCTCTTCGATTTCGATGGCGTCGTTGGTGCGCCCGGCCTGCCAGTAGGAGGCGGCGAGGCTGGCGCGGGCGGCCAGGGTGTCGGGGTGTTCGTCGCCCAGCAGCCGCTCGCAGTCGGCGACCATGTGTTCCCAGTACGTCGAGGAGGCGCTGTGCAGGTGAGCATTGAGGAGGCTTGCTCCCGTGCGGTAGAGCACGGGGTGGGCGTCGGGCGTCCATAAGGACTCTCCGGCATGGGTGGTGAGGGAATCCGTGTTGGCGCGTAGCGTGCTGGCCAGTTCGCGCTGGGTGTGGTCGGGGTCTGGCCATATTTCGACGAGGGTGTCGGCGGCGGTGACGGCGGTCGTCGGCTGCTGGTCCTGAGGAGTGGTCTCGCGCACGGCGCGTGCGGTGAGCGCGTGGATACGCACCGCTCGGGGGTTGTCGGCGGAGTCGTACGTGATCAGTCCGTACCGGTCGAGGAGCCGCAGCGCTGCGGCTGCCTCGTCACCCGTGACGGTCCGCACCGCGCTCCTGCGCCGTCGGCGCAGGCCGAGGTTCCGCCGAGCCGGGACGGCGGCGCGCTGTTGCTGGATGAGGTAGGTGAGGAAGGCGTTGGTGGTCCATAGGGCGGCGGGTTGTCCGGCGGGGTCGAGGTAGGCGGTGATGCGGAGGGCGGTGCGGGCCAGGGGTCCGTGGGGGTCCTGGTCGGTGGCGTCGAGGGCGAGGAGCAGGGTGGTGGTGACCTGCCGGCCGTAGCGTTCGGCGTCGGCCCAGTGGGGCAGGAGTTTGTCCAGGTGCGTGGCGCGGTCGGTGAACTGTTCCAGGTAGGTGCTGCAGGAGGTGTTCTCGCGAAGCATGTAGGCGGCGGCGTGTCCCAGTGCCAGCGGCAGGTGTCCGAGTGCCTCGGCGAGGGCCGGGGCTCGGTGGTCGGCCAGGTGGGCTTTGTGGTCGTGGGTGAGGCGGGTGGTGAGGTAGTCGGTTGCTTCGGTTGGGGTGTAGACGTCGACGTCGATGCGGGTCCGGCCGCCGCCGGTCAGGCGCGGGTCTTTGAGGCGGGTGGTGGCAAGGGTCCAGCCGGTGCCGCGCTGGCTGTCTGGCCACCAGGGCTCGATCGCATCCGGGTTGGTGATGTCGTCCAGGATGACCAGCCATCGTCGGTCGGTGGCCGCCAGCCAGCTGAGGAAGGCTCGTGCGTCCGTTTCCAGGTCCGTGCCGGTATGGCCGGGCGCCTGCACGAGCGCAGCGGCCTGCGCATAGACGGTCAGAACCTGTTGGATATCGGTTGCCGGCGTCCACACCACCAGATCGGCGCCGTCCGTGACCGCTTCACGGGCGTAGGCGGCGGCCAGCTGCGACTTGCCCACCCCGCCGCCGCCCGACATCACCTGCACAGACGCACGCGTACCGGACCGCGACCGCTCACCGTGCGGGGTGTCACTCGCCAGCACGACGCTCCGGCCGTGCCCGCGGGCCTCGTCGACCGCCTGACGCAGTACCTCGCGCGGCTGGAACGCGGACGCCAGCACCGGCACCGTCCCCACCACCACCGGCCACCCCACCGGCACGCCGGCCTCTGCCACGTACTGCTTGTCCACATACGTGACCCGGCTGTTGTCACCCAGCGCGGAACCGGTGATCCCCCCGCCCGCCGCGACCCCACCTGCCCCAGCGGACACTCTGCGCGCCGCCCCCGCCCCTGGGGGAGTCGCACCGTCTCCAGACTTACGCCCGCGACGGGCCCGAGGGAAAAGGCTCACCGCTCGCTTCCCTCACCCAGGGCACTGTCGGTGATGTCGCCACCAGCCGCGACCCCGTCCCGCCCGGCACGCACATCATCCCCATCCCGCCGCGAGGAGCCCATCCTCGGCGGGGTGCGGGGACCGGTCACCTTCGAGTCCTTTCCGAGAGCGGAGCCCGTGATGTCACCACCGGCCACGACCGCACCACGACCACCACGCACACGGCGCCCGCTCGCGGATCCACCGCCGCGGAACAGCGCGACCACCGACACCAGCAACGCCACCAGCGCCACCATCGAACCCACCACGCTCGCAGCCTGACCAGCCGTGTCCAGATCAGCCAGAACCGCCACCAAAACCAGCCCCACCGTTCCCAGGAACGCCACCACCGCCGTCACCCACACCCACACCCGCGCCACCCCCGCCGAAGCCACAAAGCTCACCGACCTTCCCGCAACAGACCACATGAACAAAGCAGTTCAAATCTCAAGAGCCGAGAATCCAATGTGCCGTCAGCTCTACTGAGACCGTAGCGGCCCAGCGCTCCCTCGCCCCAGCCAAACAGGAAAGCCCACCCCCGCCGACGCATCCGTGCCAGCTGCCGTCCTCCCGCCGATGGCGCTGCGGCTACCAGCTCATCCCGAGGGCATCCAGGTCCGCACTCACTCCTGTGCGCCGTTCCATCCTGCGGAAATCTGTGCTTTGCCCCGAGCCGGGCGGTGCGGCCTCTTGTGAGGTCGTATTGCCGATACCGTGCGGTGTCTACGGCGTCAAATAGCGGGCGCCGAAAAATGGAGGCAGCACCCTATGCTGATTGCTCAGCGTCCCGCGTTGACCGAAGAGGTTGTCGATGCGTTCCGCTCCCGGTTCGTGATCGAGCCGCTGGAGCCGGGCTTCGGCTACACCCTCGGCAACTCTCTCCGCCGTACGCTCCTCTCCTCGATCCCCGGCGCTGCTGTCACCAGCATCCGGATCGACGGTGTCCTGCACGAGTTCACCACCGTGCCGGGCGTCAAGGAGGACGTCACCGACCTCATCCTCAACATCAAGCAGCTGGTCGTCTCCTCGGAGCACGACGAGCCGGTCGTGATGTACCTGCGCAAGCAGGGCCCCGGCCTGGTCACCGCTGCTGACATCGCCCCGCCGGCCGGTGTCGAGGTCCACAACCCGGACCTGGTCCTGGCCACGCTGAACGGCAAGGGCCAGCTGGAGATGGAGCTGACCGTCGAGCGCGGTCGCGGCTACGTCTCCGCCGTCCAGAACAAGCAGGCGGGCCAGGAGATCGGCCGTATCCCGGTCGACTCCATCTACTCGCCGGTGCTCAAGGTCACGTACAAGGTCGAGGCGACCCGCGTCGAGCAGCGCACCGACTTCGACAAGCTGATCGTCGACGTCGAGACCAAGCAGGCCATGCGTCCCCGTGACGCCATGGCTTCGGCCGGTAAGACCCTGGTCGAGCTGTTCGGTCTTGCCCGCGAACTCAACATCGACGCCGAAGGCATCGACATGGGCCCGTCCCCGACGGACGCCGCCCTCGCCTCTGACCTCGCGCTGCCGATCGAGGAGCTGGAGCTCACGGTCCGTTCGTACAACTGCCTCAAGCGCGAGGGCATCCACTCCGTGGGTGAGCTCGTGGGCCGCTCGGAGGCCGACCTGCTCGACATCCGTAACTTCGGTGCGAAGTCGATCGACGAGGTCAAGGCGAAGCTGGCCGGCATGGGCCTGACTTTCAAGGACAGCCCGCCCGGATTCGACCCGACGGCCGCGGCGGACGCGTTCGGCGCTGGCGACGACGCCGACGCCGGGTTCGTCGAGACCGAACAGTATTGACAGGGCGATTCACGAGGTTCGGCGCTGGCGCCCGTCCGCGCCGGATGCGCGCCACCGCTTGGGCGTCCGCCCCTTCCCCGCTGGGGCCTTCACGGCCAGGCAACCAACGACCCCGGTCCGTGCAACGCCGCTCCGCTCCTCAGTACCGGAGTGCCTGGTTGAGTTCGTCGATGGTGGTGGCCCGCAGTTCTGGCGTGTACGCGTTGGTCACCTCGTCCGGGGTGACGCCGAGACCGCGGGCGAGCTGCCCGGTCTGCGCGGGAGTGAGCCCGTTGGTTAGTGCGATCGACGCCCACACGAGGAAGAAGCGGCGCCGCGGGACGGTGACACCGTCCAGCTCGTCGACCGCGTCGAGGTCCCAGTTCATCAGCCGGGCGTGGTGAAGCAGCCACCGGTAGAACTCACTGTCTCCCGCACTGATCCGCATGAATTTCTCCCTGGTCGCCGTGGTGCCCTCAGGCCGCGACTCCGCGGCCGCGGGCATGTGTTCAGCCTGCATGGCACGCTCGTGGCCGCGGGCGCGGCTTACGGATGTTTCCTGTTTCGTATTTAGGGCTCGTAAAGAATCAACACGTTGCTTCACGGTCTCCCTGTCGTTGGTGTGGTATGCGCATACCGAGTGAGGTTCGTGACCAACTTGCCCTGAGATTCGGAGTGTTGTTCCCTCATCTGAATGAGCGGCAGCAGCGGCTGGCGCTGGCCGCCGAGGCCCGGCTGCTGGGGCACGGTGGGGTCCGGGCCGTCGCGCGTGCCGCAGGGGTGAGCGAGACGACGGTGCGGAAGGGTGTCTTCGAGTTGGAGGGCGGTGAGGACCCACTGCCCGATGGCCGGGTCCGCCGGGACGGCGGCGGTCGCAAGAGCGCCGAGAAGCTTGACCGGCTGCTCGTTCCGGCGTTGCTGGCGCTGGTCGAGCCGGATGAGCGGGGGATCCGATGTCGCCGCTGCGGTGGACGACCAAGTCGCTGCGGTCTCTGGCCGGGGAGCTGACGCGGCAGGGCCATACCGCGTCGGCGCCGACCGTGGGCAGGCTGCTGCGGGAGAACGGTTTCAGTCTGCAGGCCAATGCCAAGACCCTTGAGGGCGCTCAGCACCCCGACCGGGACGCGCAGTTCCGGTACATCAACGACCAGGTCAAGGACCATCAGGCGGAGGGCGAGCCGGTGGTCAGTGTGGACACGAAAAAGAAGGAAGTCGTCGGGGATTTCAAGAATGCGGGACGTCAATGGCGGCCGGCCGGTGAACCCGTGCGGGTTGACGTCCATGACTTCCCCAGCGATGCACTGGGCAAGGCCCTGCCTTATGGCATCTACGATCTGGCGGCGGACACCGGCTGGGTGAATGTCGGTACGGATCACGACACCGCAGCCTTCGCGGTCGAATCGATCCGCCGTTGGTGGAACGGGCAAGGACGCCTCGACTACCCGCAGGCCAGACGTCTGTTGATCACTGCCGATGCCGGCGGCTCCAACGGCTACCGCACCCGGGCCTTCAAGACCGAGTTGGCCGCGTTCGCCGCCCGGACCGGCCTGGCCGTCACGGTCTGCCACATGCCGCCGGGCACATCGAAGTGGAACAAGGTGGAGCATCGGCTGTTCTCCGCGATCACCATGAACTGGCGCGGCAGAGCGCTGAACAGCCACGAGGTCGTCGTGCAGTCCATCGCCGCGACCACCACCCGCACCGGTCTCACCGTCCACGCCGAACTCGACACCGGCACCTATCCCACCGGTGTGAAGGTCAGCGACACCGAGCTGAACGCGGCGCCGGTCACCGGACATGCCTTCCACGGCGAATGGAACTACACCGTGCACCCCCACCCCGCCAGCCCGGCAGACCCCACCAGGCCGACGCCCGGGCCGGCGGCGGTCTTCGACCGCGGTGCCCTGTCACATCCCGCGCTGACCGGCATGACCTGCACCGCACTGGCCGAGCTGACCGAGACCCTGACCCCTGGCTGGCAGGCGCTGCAGAAACAGGACCCGGCCACCCGACGCGACGGCGGCACCCGGCGCCGGGCCCCGGGCGGCGGCCGCAAAGCCAAACTCGACCTGGCCGACCGGGTCCTGGCCACCGTGCTGCAACAAAACCTCGCTCTGCCGCCTACCGTGCTGGCCCACCTCTTCGCCGTCAGCAAGGACACCATCCGCCACACCACCAGCGAGATCCGACGACTGATGGACCAGCACGCGCACACACCCCAGCCCCCAGCAGCACACCTCAGCACCCTGGCAGGACTCCTCGTCCACGCCACCGCACACGGCGCGACCCTCACGACAGAGACCAAACCAACGTGTTGATTCTTTACGAGCCCTTAGCCGCAGCCCAGGCAATGAACGGAGTATGCCCCTGGCATACTCCGTTCGCTGGAAGTTGGTAGCTGTGCAGTGCCCGCGTGCGTAGCATCGGCGGTGTCGTCGTGAGACGCAGGAACGGGGCCGTCCCCTGAAGGAACGGCCCCGCGGAGCGGTCGCCGGGCTACAGCGGGAGCCGACTGAGTAAGTCGAGCAGCAACTCGACTGCACTCAGGTAGAAGCTCCACGCGGCGTAGTCCGGCGCATCGTCCCACTTCATGATCTGCCTCCTCGACAAGGCCGGGAGAGGCACTTCCTCCCTCCAGCCAGCTGGTCCGGAGGGAAACCCGCGAAGAGGGACACCGCGCGATCGCACTCTAAGCGCCGGGGCACGGCCACCCTCCGCCATGAACGAAAGTGCACGCTCGGTGCCCCTTCCTGACCGAGTACGAAACCGCCGCGATGGCAGGACCGGAGCGCCGGGAGCACGCTGGAGTCATGACCAGCGCGCCGATCACCGTGCACCAGCCCGCCGGCACGGGCGGCCGACGCGTCACCGTGCACACCCACGGCCGTGCCCTTGGCGCAGGCCCCCAGGCTCCCGCGCCCAGCATTCGCGCCGCCCAGGCCGACCTGCTCGATGTTCTTCCCGGAGAGCGTCTGTCCGACCTCGATGAACTGCGAGCCCGAGGCGTGCTCGGTTCTCGCCCGGCGGCGCCCCGTCCCCGCGGCGGACCTTCGGAACCGGTGGCCGCACCGCCGAGGAACAGCCCTGCCATCCCGCCTGACACTCCCTCAGCGATGGTGCGGCACCTGAGTGCTGCCGCGCCCGCGAAACGCCCGGTGGGCGGCACTCCACCCCCTCCATTGGCTGACGCGCCGAACGGGCTGATGACTCGTTCCGCCTGTCGTGAGGAGCGGGGAGCGGGGAGCTGCCAGCCCGAGTGCGAAGGAGCCCTGACGGCTCGTGTAGGCCGTCAGGGCTTCGTGTCGTTTGCCGCCGGGGTGAGGCTGGCTGGGGTGAGGGGGTCAGGGTTGCGGTCGCAGGACCTTCCAGAAGGCGACGTCGGCGTTGGCGCGGTTGGAGTAGGCGCTGGTGTCCACGTCGTACCGGGCGCCGGTCGCGGTGCTGACGTCGTTGGTGTCCAGGAAACCGCCCCTGTTGTGGTAGGTGCTCCACAGCTGGACGGTGTCGTTGAAGCGGACGAGGCCGTCCAGGGGCGCGGAGGTGGTGTCGAAGATCTGCCAGCGGCTGCTGTTCTCGTCGCGGTCCTTGCCCCAGGCGGTAGTGACGTCGTAGATGCCACCAGAGCTCTGCTGGCCAGCACTGGCTGCGCCGTTGACGTCCAGGTAGCCGCCGTTACCGTCCCAGAGATTGCGCAGGTAGACGATGTCGCCACTCCTCACCGGGGAGCCGGCGGCCTGGCAGGAACCGGAGACGATCTCCCAGGTACCGGTGCCCGGCGCGCGCGTGGCGGTGGGGGCCGTGGAAACTGCCAGCTTGGCCCCTGGCGCGCTGGAAGTGCCATTGGTGTCGAGGTAGCCCCCGTCGCCCTGATAGAGGTTCTGCAGGTGCAGCCGGTCGCCGTAACGCAACTCGTTCGCCATCACTGGTTCCTCTCTTCGGTGGATCCGCGCTGAGCCGGTTCCCGCTCTGGACAGCAGGCGGGGCCCGACACTTCGGATGGTGTCGGCGGCGGCGACGACGCGCCCGGGCAATACATGCAAAGCACACCTTCAGATGAATTGAACTGATAGCGCGCGTACTGGGCGAACAGTCTTTTCAGGACAAAGGTGCGAGCGGGTGCATCCTCTTGCCGACCGCGTGCGGACACGAAAGAAGTGGCGGATACGGCCCGCCCTGCGCCCTTCGGTGTATGTGGAACTGGTCAGCCAGAGGTCTGGGACCGGGGTCCCGTGTGGGATAGCGCGAGTTCATAGGCCCAACCAGCTCGCCAACTGCGGTGCATAGCACCGCAAACAAGGCACTACGCGTTAACGGCGGCAATCAAATCTTCCGGTACGCCGGGGACCAGGGGGCTTCGAACCCGCGGGTGAACGTCTCCGGCAGCCTCAAGCGCATCGCGGTGGGCTCCCGGACGAACGTGTGGGGCGTCGATCCCGCCAGCATGTGCTGGGAGTGGTGTGGGCTGGGGTGTTGCGGGTTGGTTGAGAACCAGTCGGGAACGGGCTGGTCGGGGTGGTGGGTGGTCTGGCCTGGGAGTGTCTCATCTGTGACCTGCTGTGGTCGGGGCCTGGGTCGTGCCGTGGGCGGCCGCCCCGTCGCTGTCGTGATCGTTTTTCATCTCAAATTCGTCCTTCTTCCTGCTCGGATTCAAGGGATTCTTTATGGGATTCCCGCAGGGTGGATTCTGAGTACGTTTCAGGGCCCGAGAGAGGGTTTCTCTCGGGCCCTTCGGGTGTTGATTGCGGGTCAGTTTTTGATGGTGGGTGAGTGGTGATTCTATGGGGTTGTCGGGATTGGTGCGCACGGCCCTGGGCTGTCGGTGCGGCGCATCCTGAAGGGTATGGGTGAGAACGACGAGGTCCAGGGCGGTGTCGCCGGACCGGTGTCGGCGCCGGCGGTGTTCGTCGTGGGGAGAAGTTGGACCGTGGCCGGTGGCCGGTGGCCGGTGGCCGGTGGCCGGTGGGCAGGCCGGTGCCCCGGTCCGGCTGGTGGGCCGGGCCGGGGCACCGGTGGGGGTGTGTCAGGTTCCGAGGTATTCGAGGAGCCAGCTGATAGGCACGTCGTCTGCGGAGTCTCCGCCGTCCTTCTTCATGCGGCCGATGACGACTTTCTGGGTGCCGGCGGGGAGCCGTTCGCCGAGGCGGTTGCCGTTGTCGGGGACGGTCCGGGGCTGGACACCGCCCCAGGTGCTGCCGGTGTAGATGCTCACGCCGAGTTTGGTGTCCGCCCAGGCGCAGCCGAAGCTGAGCCAGCAGTCGCCCCACGGGCCGGCGTTGGGCGGCGGCACGGTCAGGATGATGGTGTGCTTGTAGTGGATGAGACCGCCGGTCTCGGTGAACGCGAAACCGTGCGGGATCTCACCGAGTTGAAAGTTGTTGGCCACAGATACTCCTTGCTCAGCAGGGGTGCGGCACATCACACGGTATGAGCAGGACCGATCTCTTGATCTCCTGCCGGAGACAAACCCCCGGTTCGAGCGGACCTGAAGTACGCCCGGCGGCTTCCACCGCGCCCGTACGCCTCTCCCCACCAGCCAGGTTCGGCACCCGCGGACCAGGGCCACCCATCTGACTGGCGGCGGCGTTGAGCACCAGGCCCAGCCAACGGATCCTGGTTCTCGCCACACCCGCGCCGGACCGTCGACGACCTCGCCTCCCACGCCCACGCGATCGGCGAGCTGCTGCTCGAAGCCACCCCCGCAGTACCTCGCCAACACTGCGGCCACCGGCATCCTCACCCCCGGTCCTGCGACGACATCGACCCCGAACCTGACCACGGCCTCGCCGCTACGCCCGTCTGAAACGTCCGGTGGGCGGCACCCGCATGGGGTGCCGCCCACCGGACGTTGGTGGCGCAGGTGTCAGTCGACTTGGAGGGGGATCAGATGAGGGTGATGTCCCAGTGGATGCCGCCGCTGCGGGGGATTTCGTAGACGTACTCGGCGGAGATCCCGTTGAGGGTGCCGTGCCAGCGGGCGTCGTTGCCCCGCGGGGCGCCCTTGCGCTGGGTGGTCTTGATCCAGTTGGTCACGCAGCGGCCCTCGTCACGGGTACGCAGGTCGAGCTTGTAACCGTTGGCGTGGGAGTGGTTGCCCCGGGTGCTGTGGCCGGACTCGGTGCCGCCGGTGATGACGATGGTGCAGCCGCTGGCCTTCTTCAGAGCGATGACGCCCTGGATGGTCCGGGCACGGACACCTGCCAAAGAGGTCCGCCCGACCGGGGCCTTGATACCGGCCGCGGCGAGCTGCGTGAGGGCCTGGCGCTGGGTCAGCCTACCGTTCGCCGGAGCGGGCGTGGTCGGGGCAGGCGTGGTCGGGGTGCTCGTCTTGGTTCCGTTGACGAGCTTGTTCCACGTCTTCGGGCCGATGATCCCGTCGGCGGTCAGGCCGTGGGACCGCTGGAACGCGGCAGCCGCGGCCTGGGTGGCCGGGCCGAACGCCCCGTCGACCGCGATGCGGTTGCCATACCCGGCCAGCTGCGCCTGGGCCGCCTTCACCGTGGATCCCTTCGAGCCCTGGCCAACGGTGCGGACCAGCTTGTTCCAGGTGTTCGGGCCGATGATGCCGTCGGCGGTCAGGCCGTGGGAGCGCTGGAACGCGGCGGTGGCGTTCCGGGTGTTCGGGCCGTAGATCCCGTCGGCGGTGACGGACTGGCCGCCCGCGGCCAGCAGGTGCTGGGCGGTGGTGACGTTGACGCCGCGCGTCCCGTTCTTGAGCAGCGGCCAGACGGCCGTGGACGGAGCAGATGGCGTCGTGGACGGAGCAGGCGGCGTCGTGGGCGGAGCAGGCGGGGTTGTCGAACCTGTTCCCGGGCGGGTGGGGGTCTGGCCGGGGCTGAGGTGGGCGAGTGCGCGGAGCTGGGTCAGTGTGCCCTTGTAGACGTTGATGTCGGCTTTGCCCCGCAGGCCGGGTACCGTCCCGTTCTCGGTGTACTGCCAGATCGACCAGTACCTGCCGCCGACGGGAGCGGGCTCACGCGTTCCGCTCTCGTAGCGGGGCTGCCACAGCGGGCTGTTGGCCAGGGCGCCGGTGTTGCCGCGCAGGCAGGTGTCGGCGAAGTCCTTCGAGGTGTAGACGATGGGGTTCACCCCGAACGCCTGACGGGCCTTGGAGAGGAACGCGGCGACCTGGGTGTTGTTCACCCCGGCCGGGCACCGGCCGCGGATCTTCTCCAGGTCGACCACCGGGGGAAGTTGCCCGGGCCGCTTGCCGTCGTAGCCGGCGGCCCGGGCCGTACGGACGAAGTGGTCGGCCTGGGCCACGCCGGAACCGGAGTCGTAGAAGTGGTAGGGCGCGGCCATCAGCCCGGCCTGCGAGGCGCCTGCGAAGTCACCGGCGAACTGCGGGTCGCGGTAGCCGGTGCCCTGGGTCGCCTTCTGGAACACGAACGAGTACCCGGCCCTCGCGGCTGCCGACCACTGGATCGGGTGGGAGTTGTGGTGGCTGGTGTCGAAGCCCTTCACGCTGTACGCGGCCGGGCTGTTCGCCTGCGCCTGCTCGTTGCCGGAGTAGCTGATCAGGCCAAATCCGGCGGCCGCGACCGCCACCATGGCACCCGCCTGAAGACCCGTCTTCTTGCTGATGATGCACACGACTTCACCCCTCGTCAGACCCACCGGCACACATCCGGAGGGCGATTCACACGGCGCCTTTGCGGCGTCGACGAGATGAAGATTCGGGGTACCGCCGTCCCACCGGTAGCCTGATCGCCATTCCAGCCGTACTGCGCCGTCCCGGCCGTCCCACAAGGCCCCTGACCTGCGAAAAGGAACGGCTCTGGAACACGACGATCACATCGGCACCAGGGGGAGACCTGTGCAACCCAACCAAGGCGACAATTCACCCGCACAGCCACTGCCGGAAGTCACCGCACTGCTCCAGGCACTACGGCAGGTCAAGACATCCAAGAACCTCTCCCTGGACGCCTTCACCCACGACACCGGCTACTCACGCTCCTCGTGGAACCGGGTCCTCAAAGGCACCGCGTTCCCACCCCGGGCAGCCGTGGAACGACTCTGCTCCCGCCGCGGCCTGGACAAGAACACCCTGCTCGGCCTCTGGGACACCGCCGACCAGGCCCGCCGCGCCGCAGACACCCAGGACGAAGCACCGTCCGAAGCAGCGCACGTTCCGGCACCGGCGGACTCCGCACCAGGCGTACCGGACCCCACACCGCCGACAGCCCTTGCACCGGACCCCACACCACCGACAGCAGCCCCAGACCCCACACCGTCGGCAGCCGCGGACCCCGTGCCGCCGACAGTCCCGGACACCGTTCCTGGCACCGCAGCTCCGAAACCCGCAGCGGCCACCCCGGCTCCCGCACCATCCACGCCCGGCCCGGCCGAACCGGCAAGGCCGGCCGCTGCTCCCCGAAGCAGGATCAAAATCCTCGCGCTGATCGCCGCTGCCCTCGCCGCGCTGCTGCTGGTCGGACGCTGGTACTCGGTCCACGAGACGAAGGACTCCGCCGTCTCCCAGCCCGAGACCGGCGGCGACAACCGCCCCGGCGACGACCAACCAGTGGCCGACGAAACCCCCGTGCCCCCGAAGAGCAGCACCGCACCGACCAAGACTCCGCCGGACGACGAGAAGAAGGACAAGGACCAGGACTCCACGGGCGAGGAGGACACGAACACGAAGCCACCGCGCCCCAGCAGTTCAGCCAAGGACCAGGCCTCTTCCCCGGCCTCTGCTTCTGCCTCTCCCAGTACGGCCGCCTCGCCCGGCGCCGCCGGCCGCGCCAGCTGCCGCTACAACTGGGACCGCACCCAGGTCATGGCTAAGGGCATGGTCGGCTCGAAGGTGAAGCAGATCCAGTGCCTGCTGAACTCCAACTACGACTACACACTCACCGTCGACGGCAAGTTCGGAGAAAGTACCGACGTCGCCGTACGTGCCGTGCAGAGCTGTAGCGGTCTCAATCCCGACGGCCAGGTCGGACCCCAGACCTGGAAGTACCTCGACACCCCCATGTCCGGCTGCGGCCACTGAGCCAGGTGCTGTTCGGTCCAGGCGCAATGGCTTGACGTGATGTGAGACTTGCAGCATGGATATGGGGCGTGAGTCGCGGTGGGAAAAGGACGCAATGACGGTGGAGATCGTTTTTGCTCTGGTGACTGCCGTCGTGCTGGCTGCGGCGGTCTTTGCCGTCGCTCTGGCTCTCGCACTGGCTTTTGGCGTCTCTGGTCCAGCGGGGAAGGGCGCGTTGGTGGGGGGTGCGCTGCTCGGAGCGGCGGCCGGAGTGTGGCGTCTGGTCCGGGTGCTGCGCCGGTTCGACGCACAGCGCCGTAAAGGTCACTGACCGCAGGCCTCCTCCTTGAGGTCGGTAGCCCACCGGCGGTTGTTCCAGCATGTGGTGCCGGAGGCACCCCCCGCGGCCTCAGGGTGGCGGTCGGCGTCGGCATGGCGACCGTGCCCTGGGCCCGCCGATGTCCCGGAGCCGGAATCTCCTGCGGCACCTGTTGCGTCATGCCCCGCGGGTTCTCCTGCGGTATCTGTTGCGCCCTCTCACCAAGGCGTCGGGTGTTTGTGCAGGTCACCATGCCTGTAGGGGCGTGGTCGGGGTGCTGGCATCCCCTCTGCGCACCCCCTGCTGCCCGAACTGCCGAAAGAGAAAGGGGTGGGGGTGGGGCGGGCGGGAGCGCCTCGGGGATCGGCGGCCGGCCAGTCTGTTCGGCCGCGAGGGGCACCCCACACCGCTGGGGGCGGCGTTCGCCGAGTACGGGCGCATCGACAAGACCATGCACCTGCTCGCCCTGGTCGACCCGGTGGACGACACCTACCGGCGCCTGATGAACCGGCAGCTCACCGTCCAGGAGTCACGCCACCGCCTGGCCCGCGCGATCTGCCACGGTGGCCGCGGGCAGATCCGCCAGGCGTACCGGGACGGCCAGGAGGACCAGCTCGCCCTCGGACTCGTCCTCAACGCCGTCGTGCTGTGGAACACCCGCTACCTGGACGCCGCCGTCGCCCAGCTCCGCGCGGAGGGCCACGACATCAAGGACGAGGACATGGCCTGGGAGTCTTCGCTTCTTTGTCTGGGGTGGTTCTCGGTTCGGTGTCCGGTCTTGGGTGCTGTGGGCCGGGCTGATTCGGTTTGTTTCATTGGGGTGTTGAGCGCTGATGACCGGGCGATGATGTTGGACAAGTCGTGAGGATTAGCTGGTCACTGGGTGAGGATTACCTGGTCAGGGGAGTGAGAGCTCCCACTGGGCACCTGCTGTGACCCGGGCTTCGCTTCCCTTCGCGGACGACACCTCCACCTCATGGGAGACGGCGTTCGCCAAGATCGAGGACCGTCTGCAGGGCACCGAACTGGCCGCCCAGGCCATCGGGCTGGTAACCACGCCCGGAGCCGGGCGTTTCGCGCCGCCTTGCCCGATCGACTGCTGGAGTCCGGCTGTCGGGAACCGACGGCTGTTCGAGCCGGCCGATTATCCCGAGCCCTCACAGGGCGCTTTCTGGTCATACAGCTTGTTGATCACGACGGAGGCGGGGCAGTGATCGTTATGCCGGTGGTCGAATTGATCACTGAACGAGGAGAACTCATGGCCGTTTTCACTGCCGCTCTGGTGGCCCGTCACAGCGACAAGCTCGTGTCCGTCACCGCCTCGGGGACCGAGGACGGCGCCGAGGTCGTCCAGTGGACCGACAAGAACAAGCCCAACCAGCACTGGAACCTGGTGGCGACGACGGGTGGCTACTACAACGTGATTGCCGTGCACAGCGGAAAGGCCCTGTCGGTCACCGCCTCGGACACCGAGGACGGCGGGACCGTCGTCCAGTGGACCAACAAGGGCAAGCCCAACCAGGAGTGGAAGCTCGTCCAGAAGGACGACGGGTACTTCTCCCTGGAGGCACGCCACAGCGGCAAGCTCCTGTCCGTCGTCGGCGAGGACACCGCGGACGGTGCCAAGCTCGTCCAGTGGACCGACAAGAACAAGCCCAACCAGCATTTCCGCCTCGGCTGAGCCACGCCTTCGGAGCCCCTGCCGGAAAGCACCCCGGCGGGGGCCCCGCTGCGAAATGGGCTCTTGGACGGAGTGGTCGCCGCGACTACGAGTGGGGCGGGAGTGAACGAAGCCACCGCGTCACGCCCACCGGCTGCGGCCAGCGCTTTCAGGTGAACCTGGCATTCGTGAAAACGGGCTCGACAGGAGCGATGCGGGCCACCCAATCCCGTCTCGGGTCACTAGCTGCTGACCGGTGACCAGGTGGGTACGTTGTTGGCGGCCCCGAGGAGATGGTGGTCGAGCCAGGCGAAGGCTTCGTCGAGTGTCGGGGCGGTGTCGCTGAGCGGGACGGTCAGCCCGGCGTGTTCAGGTGCGGGCCGGCTGCCGTTCTGCAGGCTCAGTCGCTTGGGCACGGTGAGCTGCTCGAAGTGCTTGGTGATCTGCCTGAGCGGGAACAGCGCATCGCTCCCGGCGTGGGAGATGAACGTCGCGGTGCCACGGGCATTGGTTTGCCCGACGTAGGAGAACGCAGCCCGCTGCATCGCCCACGAGGCGACATCGTCGGGGTTTTCTCCGGCCTGGAGGTCCGCGAGGATCTGCTGCGTGTCCTCATCGAACTTGTGCTTCACCGGTCCGCCGGTGAAGTTGGTCAGGTCGGCGACCGCGGCGAGGTGTCCGCGGTCGTTCTGGTGGCCGGCGACCAGGTCCTCCCACGTGCTCAGCGCGACGACGGCGTCCACACGGGCGCCAGGATCGTGCGCCGCGACGAGCTGGCTGATGAGCCCGCCGTAGGCCCTGCCGAAGAAGGCGATACGGCTCGGGTTGAAGTGCTGTTGAGCGTAGTCGATCACGGTCGAGCCGTCGGCCCAGTCCAGGGGGCCGGCCACGTCGATCGTCCCTCCGGAGGTGCACGGGCCGTCCATGTACCCGCCGCCGTGCACGTCTGCCGTAAGCCCGAGCCCGCGGGGGGTGTAGGCCAGCACGTGGTAGCCGCGCAGCGCCAGCTTGAGATACGTGTGCTCGAACAGGGGCCAGCCGGCAGGCGTCCAGTCGGACGGCACGATCACCACCGGCCGGGGCTCTGGGGCATTGAGCTTGATGGTGTGTGCCGACAACCGGATCCCGTCGGCGGAGGTGATGCGGGGGAAGCCGATGGTGGCCTTCTGCCGCACCTGCTCCGTGAGCCGCTGGAGGTCATCGGTCAGCAGCGGCTTTTCCGCCGCGCCTTGCAGCGTGGCGATCAGCGCATGGCCCACATTGACGGCTTTCGGGTCGAGCGAAGTCGGTGTCGCGAAGACACCCTGCTTCGCGATCCGGGCCACGTCTGCCGCGGTGACCGTGGTGGTCGCCTCGTCCTGTTCAACGCTCATGGAACATGCCCTCTCGATTCCGTCGACCGGATGCACTGAGCAGGCCGACGGGGCTTTCCGCCGGACAGCCCGACGTCTTCCAGATCATTTCTCGCTCTGCAAGAGCCTGACCAGGGCGTGCAGGGGGACACGACAGCGCACCCACGTCCACCGCGCGCCCCCACCCAGGACCAATGGGCAAGCGCTCCCCACCGCGGCTTCTGCGAAGTCGCGGGGATCGGCGGCGGCCCGGCGCTCCTGACCGACTGGATGGCCGCACGCCGCATGGACGTGGTGATCCTCTCCGAGGACGGCCCCGACTGGTGACCGACCGCTTCCACTGGCCCCGCGCTACCAGCCCCGGGGCTGGGGCGATGAACTGCGCCGCCGCCTGCACAACGCGGGCCTCTCCGTATGGGAACTCGCCGACCTCCTCGGCGTCCACGAGCACGACGTCACCATGGACGCCCTGCCTAACCAGCCGCTGCACGTCGTCCTCGAACTCGCCCGGCGCCTGGACCTCCACCCCGCCGACCTCACGCCGTACGCCAGGGGCATTGCATAGTCGCGATCGGTCCGGTTCGTCTGCCTCATGCGTGACGTGGCGTCATGTCCCGGCCTGGTCTGAGATGCCCCCGGGAAGCAGAGCAGGCACGGTGCCGGTGATCATGTGGTTGTCGAAGACCCATGAGAACCGAGCGAGACCGTGCCTGCCCGGACATCATCGCCCATGCCCGCCGGGCTGGGGAATCTGGCCCTCCCGAACCTCTGCGCCACTACGCAGGACGCCGCTGACCTGCGACGCTTCCTAGTCTGGGTGCCCGATCCGCGTGGCCTGCGAGGACGACGGTATCCGCTGCTCCCCCTGTTGTGCGCGGCCGCGGCAGCCGTCCTGACCGGTGCCCGGTCTCTCATCGCGATCGGTGAATGGATCGGCGATGCCCCGCAGCCCGTCCTGGGTGTGCTCGGCTTCCCGGCCGACCGTTCACCGGCATCCGGCCGGCGCCGCACGCCGCCACCGTCCGTCGCCTGCTCCAACGCGTCGACGGCGACGCGCTGGATGCGGCCATCGGTGCTTACCTCCAGGCCAGAACGCCACGGCCGGAAGAGTCCGAGCCGCCGCCGAAGCCGGCTCTGCGGGCGATCGCGGTCGACGGCAAGACAGTCCGCGGCTCCCGCACCGCCACGACCACTGCGGTCCAGCTGCTGGCCGCGATGGACCACCACGGCGTGGTCCTGGCCCAGCGTCAGGTCGCCTCCAAGAGCAACGAGATTCCATCTTTCCAGCCACTTTTGGACACCATCAACGTGGAGAACACCGTGCTGACCGGCGACGCCCTGCACACCCAACACAGCCATGGTGCGTACCTCCGCCGACGACTACCTGGCCATCGTGAAGAAGAACCACCCCGGACTGTATGCGCAGGTCACCAAGCTGCCCTGGGCCGAGATCCCGCTGGACCACCGCACCCGGGACCGGGCCCACCACCGCGACGAGATCCGTCGGATCAAGGTCGTCGCCTTCCACCACCTCGGCTATCCCGGCGCCCGCCAGGCCATCCAGATCGTCCGGTGGCGGCGCGAGCTGAGCACCGGGAAACTGACCACCGAGCGCGTCTACGTGATCACCAGCCTCGACGTCTTCGACGCGACACCGGCCCAACTCGCCACCTGGATCAGAGGCCACTGGGGCATCGAGAACCGCCTGCACCACGTCCGCGACCGCACCTTTTGCGAGGACGACTCCAAGGTCCGCACCGGCCACCTGCCCCGCACCATGGCCGGCCTGCGCAACCTCGCCATCAGCGTCTTCCGCCAGAACGGCGAGACCAACATCGCCGCCGCCCTCCGCCGCACCAGCCGCGACTACCACCGGCCGCTGTCGACCCTCGGCCTCACGTGATCAACCCGGACAGATCGCGATCAGGCAACGGCCCTGGCTAACTACCCTCTAGCCTATTGGAGTTGACAAGCGAACCGAACAAGGACGAAATGTCATGATGCCACAGGAACGTCAAGAGCAGGAGATCCCCCGCGTCTCGATGACTGACGAGGAGATCGAAGCGGCGAACCTGAAGACGCCCCCCCTACTCAACAGCAACATCAAGCTGATGGAGTACACGCCGGAATGGGCCGCCGCGTTCGCGGAGGAGGCCCGCCGGATGAGCGACGAGCTGGGCGCGCTGCCACACCGGATCGAACACACAGGGTCCACCTCGGTACCCGGGTTGCCCGCCAAACCGGTCATCGACATCCTGCTGATCGTTCCCGACTCCGCCGACGAATCCGCCTACGTGCCCAGCCTGGCTCCCCTCGGTTACGCGCTCGCGGTCCGGGAGCCCGATTGGTATGAGCACCGCGTCCTGCGCAAGCCCGACCTCGCGCCCAGTGCCGAATCAGCCAATCTGCACGTGCTCTCCACCGGCTGCCCCGAGATTCAGCGCATGATCCTTTTCCGCGACTGGCTGCGCGCCCACACGAACGATCGCGACCTCTACGCCCGAACCAAAAGGGACCTCGCACAGCGGACATGGACGTACATGCAGCACTACGCCGACGCGAAGAGCGAAGTCATCGCGGACATCCTCGAACGTGCCATGAGAGCTGAACCTCCCAGCGCCCATGGCAGCTCATGAAAGGTGATCTCAGCCTGCTGCGGGAGCGGAATTTCCTCCTGTTCTTCCTCGCCCGCACATCGTCCCTGACGGGCAACGTCATCGCACCGCTGGGCCTCGCCTTCGCCGTGCTGGCCTTGCCTGACGGCTCCCCGTCCCAACTCGGACTACTGCTGGGGACCCGCACAGTCGCTCAGCTCGGTCTGATTCTGCTGGGCGGAGTCCTCGCGGACCGGTTCCCCCGCCAGCGTCTGATCATCGTGGGGGAGACCGCCGCCGGATGCTCCCAAGCGCTCACCGCCGCCCTGTTTCTGCACGGCAGCGTGCCGATGAACCTTCTGATCGTCCTCGCCGCCGTCAACGGCGCGTCCTCCGCTGTCAGCCAACCAGCCGCCACCGCGCTCGTACCCCAGCTCGTCGACGCCGAACGCATTCAGCCTGCGAATGCGTTGCTGCGCCTAGCGGCCAACCTCTCGCGTATCGGAGGCGTGTTCGCCGGCGGAGTACTCGTCGCGGCCGTCGCGCCTGGCTGGGCCTTGGCGGCCGACGCCGCCACCTACTTCCTGTCCGCCGTGCTGCTGATGTTCAGCCGCCCTCGTACGGCATCGCGGGCACTCACCGCGACAGAGGCGCCGACCAGTCTCCTCAGCGAACTGCGCAGCGGCTGGACAGAGTTCTCCTCCCTGCGCTGGATGTGGCCGGTCGTAGGCCAGTTCGCCATCGTCAACGCCTCCTTCGGAGGAGCCATCATGGTGTTGGGCCCGGCGGTGGCCAAGCAGGAGCTGGGCGGGGCGGTCGCCTGGTCGGTCGTTCTCGGCGCCCACTCGGCCGGTTTCGTCCTCGGCAGCCTGATCGCGATCCGCATCCGTCCCCGTTACCCCCTGCGTACGGGCGTTTTCGTCACCTTCGGCTTCTTCCCGGCCTACCTGTTCCTCGCCGGGGGCTCCCCAACCTGGCTGATCGCCACCAGCATGCTGGTGGCTGGCATCTGCATTGATGTGTTCGAGGTCCTGTGGAGAACCACGGTCCACACTCATGTTCCCGAGCAGTCCATGTCCCGGATCAGCTCATATGACTCGCTGGTCTCCTTTATCTGCACGCCCCTGGGCCTCGCCGTGGCAGGCCCGGTGGCTGCTCACATCGGCATAGCCGAAACACTCCTGCTCAGCGGTGTACTCGTCCTCCTGGCCAGCACCATCCCTCTCCTCCTCTCGGCCGTCCGCAACCTCCCGGCTCGTTGCACTGTCCCGGAGCATGTACCCGAATAAGAGCTCGCAGAGGATCAATATGCCTTGACCACCCCACAGCTGGTCATCAGCGACGCCGCTTCAGCCCACCCGAAACGGCGAGGTTAGCTGTGGTCGGCCAGGGCCCAGGTCGTTGCCTGATCGCCGACAACCACATGATCACCGGCACCGTGCCTGCTCTGCTTCCCGGGGGCATCTCAGACCAGGCCGGGACATGACGCCACGTCACGCATGAGGCAGACGAACCGGACCGATCGCGACTATGCAATGCCCCTGCGCCGTACGCCGAGGCCGTCTACCGCCTGCCCCGCTACCGAGACGCCGAGCACCCGCCCGAGGACCCCGGCGCCGACGATCGTTATCTAGGTCTGTCAACTATCCCTAGAAGTCAGGTCGTTGCTTGCTTGTCAGGCAAGTAAGGCAAGTTAGGTGTCCTCCCCGGCTAACTCGAAGGACATGGGGGTGAGCCCAACTGACGGACTGCGGCCCCGTAACCGTCTGCCAGCCTCGTAGTTACATCCGCTATGAACACCACACACCGCATCATCGGGGCCGTGGCCCTGTCCCTCGGCGCACTGGCCGCCACCGCACCCGCGCACGCTGACGACGGCTCCAACGGCCCTGCCTACCTGCGGATCGACGCGTCCGATGTAGCGGGCTACTGGGACGCCATCGTCGATTCGCCGCCGGAGTAGCAGAAAGGAATCTCCCGCACGATGGTCAACGACAACCCCCGCTGACTATCAACCGGTCAAAACCGTTCAGGCCCCCGCGCGAATCCGCCGGGGCCTGAGCCCTGTGCGCCGGGCGAGTAGCGTGGTTCCCATGCGACTGACGTTGCCCTTGCCGAAAACGTCATCCATTGAGGTCATGCGGCATGTCGGTACTCGTGGAGAATGCCGCCGAGGCGATCGCGGCGGCGTATGTCGAGGCGGGCGATCTCGTCCGGAACAGTGATCGGCGTGGGCAATGGATACAGCGGGCGGGCATTCGCGATGCCCTGATGCGGCCGATGGGAGTTGTAGAACTGTTCGATCGCGCGCAAGGCGTGGAGCGGCACTGTCACGTTGACTGACCGGCCTGGGATGATCTTCTGGTTGGTCGTGCTGGGAGGGGGCGTCCGTGGACAGCGCGCCGCCGTCGTACAGGGGGCACCGGTACCCGGTGGAGATCATTGCGCACTGCGTGTGGCTGTGCTTCCGTTTCCTGCTGTCGTTCCGCGAGGTCGAGGAGCTGATGCTCGAGCGCGGCGTGATCGTCTCCCACGAGACGGTCCGCCGCTGGTGTACGAAGTTCGGGCAGGCCTACGCCAACGGCCTGGGCCGCCGGCGTGTGCAGCCGGGCGACAAGTGGCACCTGGACGAGGTCTTCCTCAGGATCAACGGTGAGCTGAAGTACCTGTGGCGGGCCGTCGACGCCGATGGCAACGTGCTCGACATTTTGGTCCAGAACCGGCGGGACACCGCTGCGGCCAGGCGGTTCTTCCGCAAACTGCTCAAGAAGACCTGCTCGGTGCCGAGGGTGGTTGTCACCGACAAGCTGCGCTCCTACGGCGCGGCCCACCGCGAGGTCATGCCCTCCGTCGAGCATCGCTCCCACAAGGGTCTGAACAACCGGGCCGAGAACAGTCATCAGCCGACGAGGCAGCGCGAACGCGCGATGAAGGGCTTCCGCAGTACCGGCGGGGCCCAGCGGTTCCTGTCCGCGTTCAGCGGCATCTCACCGCACTTCCGACCACGCCGCCACCTGATGACCGCCACCGAATACCACACCGAGACGACCACCCGCTTCGCCATCTGGGACGAGATCACCGGCGCCACCGACCAGCCCATCGCAGCGTAAGCCAAGCCCCCCCACCCGACCCCTACACACCCTGACACGCCCTCAATCGATCAACACCGCACCAACGTGACAACGCCGGCGTCAATACCCGAACCAAGAAGATCATGCGGCAGATGCGCGGCCGAGCAGGATTCGACCTCCTCCGTCACCGCATCCTCCTGCAATAAGGAGAACGCACCGTCACCACCGACGAACAGAGCCGCTCGTTTGACAGACCCCTACCAAGCACGAAACTCGCGCGCCCTCTCACGAGGCCAGGGCAGGCTCGTCACCGCTGGCCGACTATCTGCTCAGCCTCTATCTGCACGACATCGGCGTGGTCCTGGACGAGGCTGTGCGAACACCTCAACTGCTTGCTGTCCGCGGTCGCGGGTACAGCCTGACTGCGTCTGGGGCGAATTTTCCGAGACCGACGACATTGCTTGCGTAGCTGATGGAGATCTGGATTCCCTCGATATGGCTCAGTGGAGTGATGTCAATCATGGAAGTTCGTGCCGAGCGACAGTTAATGAAGAAGCTTTCGAGATTTGGGAAGAGGTCCGGGACTAGATCCAGCTGTATTTCTGAATTTGGGAGAAGGCGGAGATAGGTGATGCTGGGCATTGGGGCGGCGTGGTTGAGGTCGTATTCTGAAATGCACAGCTCAGTCAGGCGGGGGAGCGTGGAAAGTTCTTGCCACTCTCCGCTGCTGGGTGCGGCGTTAATTACTAACTCCTGCAGTTGCTGCCACCTGGAGATGCCGGCCAAGCGTGTGCCGACCCAGCCGCCAAGCTCTAGCCGCGTCAGACCTTTGGGTGCTGGCAGTTCCGCCAGGGTTTCCCAGGGCAGACGCGTGTAGAGGGTAAGATTGGTTATTTTGGGCAGGGAATCCAATGCGTCAAAGGAGAATTCGTCCGGTAAGTGAAGGAGGCTCAAATTGAGCAACGGAAGTCCTGCAAGTTCTTCTATCTCTGTGATTTGGGTGCATTCGGAGATGGTTAGTTCCTTTAGGGCTGGCAATCCGCGAGCGAAATTTAAGTCTTGGAGTAATTGGCCGGAGTAGATCCGCAGAGTTTCGGTGTGTTCAGGTGAGAGGTGTTCGACGATCTCGCCTGCGGTGAACTTCCCTCGGAAGGCGACGTTGGTGATGGGTTTCAGGAGTCGCAGCGCGTTCAGCTGATCAGCGGTGTGTACTTCCAGAAACAGACGTTCCTGATCCGGAAGGGGGAGCAGTAAGTCGCGGGCGTATTGATCAGCCTCGAAGTGCTCCCAGCGCCGGAATAGCGCGGAGGGCGTTGCGTCAGAAGGCATGGACTGTACGAAGCGGTAGAGGAAGGCGTAGGCCTGGTCGCCGCCGATGGCGGCTGCAGTTTCGATGACGGGACCCACTTCATCGTCTTCCAGGCCTTGGGGCCCCGGCAGCAGCTCCAAGACGCCCGGCCCCAGCGCGGCAAGCGCCTCCGCCTCCTCCGCGGAGCGGGGAGGCATCAGGACACGCGCACGCTGTTCGACCAGTCTGCGAGTGTCGGGCTCGATTTCGGTCGCGTAGTACAGGCTGGCTGCCGCCAGGAGGTGGAGCCTGGGACGGTGCTGGTTCTCAGCATCACCGCGTTCGACGAGGCGCCGTAGCAGATCGGCGCTTTCGACTGGCCTGGCGTGGGTGGCAGCCATGCGTACGACGTCCTCCCACTGGTCATCGTGGGCGTTGTTGACCAGGAGTGGGAAGTCGTGGGCTTCGATGGCGGCCTTGGCCCCGAGGTAGTCCTGGAAAGTGCGGTGCACGAAGTCGATGGTGTCCATGGTGGGCTGGCGCAGGAGCCCGCTGCGTCCAACCAGGTGAGTCAGAACCTGGTCGGCAGTGCCTTGCTCGGCCACGGCCTGCATGGCCGGCAGCGCGTCACTGACTAGGGCCAGCGCGGTTGCCCGGCCCATCTCTGTCTGGCGGTTGCGGATGAGCCAGTAGGCCAGACGCTGAAGAAGCTGGACGTTCTGGTGCTCGGTGAGCTGAATGCCCTCTGGGACGTCGATGCTGCGCTCAAGGTCACGGCGCACGAGGAGCATCGACAGTGCTGCCTCGTAGAGCTCCATACGACTATGAGGCAGATGACCGCGGCGGTCCCGGTGCAGCGCACAGATAAGCGCACACATCAGGGGAGTGCTGGACAACTGTGCCAGGTCACGCTGAGCACGTACCGTCACCAGGAGCACTGCTTCGAGATCACGCAGCTGCGAGCGTTCGGTGTCGGTCGCCGCACTGTGCCGGGCAGCGGTATGCCACCGACCGACGAACATGCCCGTGTCAGCGGCACTCATGGGCCGTACGGACAATTCGGTGAAGCGCGACGAAGCCAGCCAACCTTCGGGAACCGCTGACGGCCGGGTGGTGACCACAAAGTATGCGTCCTTGTAGGCCGCCAAGAGCTGTTCAAGCCAGTCCCGTGTGGCAGCCCGATCCTCCTGGGGGACTTCGTCGATGCCGTCGACCAGGACCAGGGCCTCACCTCTGGCGAGCACGCCATCGGCCCATCCCTCAGGCTGGGAGCTGGCCAGAGGTGTTCCGACCGCAGAGAGGAACTCATGTGGCTCCGGAAGGGGCCCACGCCGCACCAGTGTGCGCAGCGGCAGGACGAACGGAATCTTCCCCCGCCAGTCCGCCAGTTCATCCGGCAGCTCATCGCGCGCTGTGGCGACAGCCAACCACTGCAGCAGCGTTGTCTTTCCGCTGCCGGCGAGCCCTCGCAGAAGTACCCGTCGACAGCTGGCCAACGCGTTCTCTGCACGCTTCACCACAACGGATGGCCGGTCCGCCTCCTCGCTACTCGAAGGCCAACTCTCTGGCTGCTCCGCCAGTTCCAAGCTCAAGTACGCCGCGTCCAGCGGCCAGTGTGCACGTTCTGGCCGGCTCAGGTCCAGCCCTACGACAGTCAGCCGGGAATGCCGCTCCGCGACGTAGCTGAGGTACCGCTCCTCGAACGAAGGCTGCACCGTCGGCCGCACCGACCTACGAAGCACTCTTCTCGGAGAGCCCTCCCCCACCTGCGGCATGCACGCGGCGGCGCGGCGTAAGGCCAGCAACGGGACTACCTCCGTACCCAGCGCCTTAGCCAAGATCACCAGCGTGGCCTCGGATGGCACCTTATGACCGCTCAGCGCTTGGCTGACCGTTGTTCGCCCTAGCCCTGTCCGCTGCTGCAGCCCAGCCATCTGCAGGCCTCGCTGTGTCTTAAGGGTGCGCAGCCGCAGCGCGAGCTCCGCCAACGGATCCTCGTGCACCTCCTCCATGTCCTGCTTCTCCTCTCTTGGGCGACCGTCTTCATTCATCTTTGTTCGGCCTGAACCCCTGTGAACACCAAAACCGCGAAGTTCATCGAAGTCGCCGTCGTCAACCACCTCGGGAAGAAGGCATGAACACCTCCACCAACCACCTGATGCTCCTGGTCCTCCTCCTCTCGGTCGTCGCGCTTTTCTGCACGCTCGTCGGAGCCGCAGCCGGCCTGCTCGCTCGCATCGACGGAGCCACCTACGCCACCGCCCTGTTGCGTGGTGCCGTGGCCTTCGCAGGCAGCGCCACCCTGTCCCTGGCGCTGCTGACCTTCGTCCTCACGGCGTTGTGAACCGAGTGCCAGGTTGACCGCCCACTTTGCATCTTGCGTCCGTTTCACAGGCCGCTCGTTCTCCTCGGCTGGTGTGATCTTGATGGTGTTTTCCAGGATCCGGTCCGTAAGGGCCGCCCGTGGTCTCTTCCCCTGGAGGACCGGGTGCTGCTCGTGGCGGCCCACTGCCGCACGAACTTGACGTTGCGTCAACTTGCTTCGCCTTTCGGCGTTCCGAAGTCCGCAGCCGACCGCATCAGCGACGACCTCGGCCCGTCACTCGCGCTGCATCCCCGCAAGCGGTTCGCGAAGGACACCGTGCTCATCGTGGACGGCACCCTGGTGCCCACCCGCGACCACGCGATCGCCGAGCAGTCCAAGACTCCTTGGTGAGGATCCGGTCGAGCGCCTCCACCGCCAGGGGCCGCAGATCCGCCGAGAGCGCGGGCAGGGGCTCCTTCGGGGCGTACGAGGTGGTCACCGGGTCACCCCCGGGCGCTGCGCCGCGAGCAGCGCACTGACAACGGCCTGTCGGTGCCGTGTGCTTGGATCGCCGCCATGACGAAGGACGACGACATCCAGCAGGCCCCGGAGGGCTCCGCCGAGCTGTGGATCGGGGCGGTGCCCTCCCTCGGGCCCGGTGGGCGTGATGTGCTTCTGGGGCTCGGTTCGCACGCCGACGAGCCCGGAGCCCGGCTGGCGCGGCTTCTTCTCGACCGGGGGCACGAGGGTGAGGAGGGCGTTTTCTATCTGCTGCCGGAGGATCTGGCCGCCCGCTACGAGCGGACCGGTGACCGGCTCGCGGTGACGCTCCTCGCCCGCCGGGACGTCCTCGCTCACAGCCTCCGGGCGCGCCCGGAGGAGGGGCGCGTACTGTCCGGAGCACTGCCCTCCGATCCGCTCGACGCCGACCGGGTCGTCCTGCTCCGCCGCGAGCTGACCACCGGCTTCGTCCCCGTCGAGCAGGGCGGGGAGTTCCAGCCGGTCCTCCTCGTCGACCACACCGCCGGTCCGGATGCCGGGCCCGAGGAGCTGATCGCCTTGTTCGAGGAGGGCGAGGCGGGCATCGCCGTACTCAACGCGGAACTGCTGCCGGACCGGGCCTGACGTTCCAGTGCAGGACGGTTCGGTCGGGGCCGAAATGTCCCGTCGGTAGCGTGCCGAACGCAGCCCGCCGGCGGCGAACCGGCCCCGCCGGGAGCGGTCACCGGAGGATGTCGTGGCGGTCCCGGCGGAAAGTCGCACCGGACCGTCGACGGGCCCACGACGGCTTCAATGATCGAAGACATTGGCCAGCCGTCCTTCGATAGGAGCCCTGCCTCGGGAAACGGCACGGTCGGTGAGAAGGCATAGCTGTGCCGGGGTGAGTCCGGCAAGGTCGCGGAAGTCGCGGTTCATGTGTGCCTGGTCGTAGTAGCCACACACAGCCGCCCGGTCAGCCAGCGACCTGCAGGCACCAGTCGGTAAGGTGAGCGCCCGTTGAAACCGCAGTATTCGGCTGGCGGTTCGCGACGGCAGTCCGATCTGCTCGCGGAGCAGCACCTGGAGCCGCCGACTGCCGCGGCCCGTGGCAGCGGCCAATTCTTTGGCGGATACCTGTCCGTGGCCGGCGCGCAGCCGACTCCACACCTCGGCAACTGTGACGGAGCAGTGATGTTCAGGGGGTTGGGCTGCTTTGGTCTGGTGTTCCGTCTTTGGAGTGGGACTCGGGACGGCTGAAGTGGCTGTGTTCGGGTGTGATGGGTGTGGCCTGGGATCGCGTTCGGTTTGGTTGTTCGGGCGTTTGGCCTGCGGTCCGGTGGCTGTGTGGGAATGATCTTGGGTTTCCCGTTGATGTAGTGGTGCGTCTATAGGCGGCTGCGTTCTATCCGGGCTTCAAAGCGCGGTTTGGCTGGTCAGTGGTGTGTGTGGGTGAGGAAGATACGGAGGGGGTCGTTCGCGCTGGGGGTCAGGTGGGTGAGGTTCAACCGGTGAGCGATGAGGCCGAGGGCGTCGTTGGTGGTGCGGTGTGGCCGGTTCGGCAGGGTGGCGAGTGCGCGGGTGAGGGCGACGGTTTCCGGGTAGATCACCAGGTCGCGCGCGAGGAGTGCGGGGGAGGCGCTGCCCGTGGTGGCCAGGTGGGGGTTGCCCGCGCAGAGTCGGGTCAGGCGGGTGTGCCAGCGGTGGGTGAGATGTTGCTGGTGGTCGTACCAGCGGGTGGTGATGGCGCGTGCCGCGGTCCAGGCGGTAGCGGCGCCGGGATGTCGTAGCAGGCGCTGGTGGGCGTGGCGCGCGGCCGCGAGTTGGGGCACGGCCCACGTGTGGATGGGGGAGGCAAGCCGTGGGTCGGGGGCGGCTTGGTGGTGACGCGGGCACACCAGCCGGTGCGGCGGTGGGTGAACCCAGGCGGTGTCGGTGGTGCCGTGGCTGCGGTGGTGGGTGCACAGGGTGCAGGCGCGGACGGGCTGCTGTGCGGCGTTGAGCCGCTTCCAGCGTGCGGCGGCCTCGGCGCTGGGGGCGGTGTCGTTGAGGGCGGGGCGGGGCAAGGCACGCAGGAGGTTGGGGAGTGGGACCCGGGCGAGGGCAGCGAGGTGCCGGGCCGCGTTGTGGTTGAGGTGGAGTTCGGCTGCCGGCAGTGTGCCGTGGCCGTGGAGGGCGATACCAGCCCCGTCGAGGAGCTGGGGCAGAGTCAGCTGATAGGACATAGCGATACGTTGGGCGTACGAGGCGGTCGCTTCGCCGGGCAGCGGCCGTACTCGGAACACGCCCGGCGCGGCTGCCGGGACCTGCAGCCATGCCCTTGCGGTGACGGCGCTGCACTGTGGGGCGCCGGCCTCTGCTACGGCACGGTCCGTAACGTCTGTCCGGCTCACAGGGTGCTGGCGCTGCGGCTTCGGGGCCGGGTGTGGGGTCGGTAGTGCTGTTCGGCGAGGTGGTCCAGGCGGATGGCTTCGAGGCTGGTTCTGGTGATGCGTTCGGTGCCGTCGAGTAGGGCAGCGATGGCGGCCTGGCGGATGAGGCGGGCGAGGCTGCTGATACGGCCGGCGGTGCGTTCGTGCAGGTACGGGGCCAGTTGGGGGAGAGTTCCGGGCCGGTGGTGGCGCAGGTCGAGCGCGCCTTCCATGGCGGTAATGAGGTCGCGGAAGGGTTCGCTCTCACCGAGGCGGGCGGGAAAGGCGGCGCAGTCGATGAGGGAAGCGCGTCCGGCGAGCTGCGCACCGCGCACCCCGGTGAACAGAGGTGTGGTGGTGACGTCGATTCCGGCGTAGACGAAGGTGGCGCCGATGCGTTCGGTGAGGTCTTTGATCAGGTCGGCGCTCTGGGCGCCGGTGGTGGTGCGGGGGTTGAGCCGGTGGACCTCGTCGATCATCACCAGCTGGACGCCGGCAGCGGTGTAGGTGTGGCAGACCGCGTTGGTGATCTGGACCTGGGACATGCCGGCGGCGACGGGGATGCCGAGGTAGCGGGCGAACTCGGTGGCCAGGGTCTTGGCGCTGGCGGCGGGCGGGACCAGGACGTAGGCGACAGGCACCTGCCCGGCTGTGGCTGTGGGGCCGTGGCGTCGGGTGTGGGCGAGGTGGCAGGCACGACCGACCTGGAGCAGCGCGGTGGTCTTCCCGGCGCCGGCGGGGCCGGTGACGATCAGGGACGGCCGTGCGGTGACTGCCTGGTGTGAGTTCTCATTTTTGTTGTAGCGGAGGTATGCCTCTGACCTGGGGTGTTGCAGGCGGATGAGACATGTCGTGGTCCTGTTCTGTCACGTCGTAAGGGTGTTTGACCTGTACTGCTGCAAGTTGAGTGAGAAGCCTGCAGATATGTTGAGAAATCTGATGCACGACCACCCCTTTCCTCTGCTCGCTTGCACGTGCCGGTGCGGCTGGGTTGGTTCGAGGCGGATGATGCACGCCCGCCGCCCACCCGGTTCCGGCTTCGCTGTGGAGCCGCGGGTGTGCGTCCTCGTGATCGGCAGGGAGCGGTGTCTGGCAGGGGTCTTGCTGGAGGGCGTGACGGAAGCCACGGGAACGCTGCGGACGCGGGGCCCGGGGCGGCGTTCTGGCCGTCTGTCAGTGGTCGATGTCGTCGAAAAGACTGCGCTGTTCTGGGATCGGTTGGCTGTTCTGTGGGGTCTCTCGTCGGTAGGGAAGAGGATCGGGAGCCCAGTCGCGGTGTGCTTCGTCCGGATCCTCGCGGATCTGTTGGTAGATGTCTTGTGCGCGGTCGAACTCACCGGCGGTGTCATCGTCCAGCCGTCGCTCGAAGGCTTGGCTGTACCAGAACAGCGCGTCGTCGACGGGGTCGTTGTCTGGGTCGCCGTTGAACTCCGAGGCCCAGTCGTATACCCGTTGTTCGAGGCGGGGAACGAGTTCACGGCATACGTGCTCGAACAGGTTCTCGCGTTCCTCTTCCGTGAGGAGGACGTGCCAGGCATGGTGCAAGTCGTTGTCTTCAATCCACGAGGCGTCGGGTGCCATGACGGCTAGGTCCGTCATACGTGCGATCGCCTGCTGCCGGATGTCTTCGGGGAGCAAACCGGCGCGGTGGAGGCGGGCCAGTACCCGCGAGCGGATGTCGTCGTTGGCCGGCGTGCCGAAGTCCATGAGCACCGAGTGGAGATCGGGATCTTCCATGAGGTAGGCGCGTAGGAAGCCGTCGCTGCTGTCCCGCGACAAGTAGGAGAAGACGCTCTGTCGACGCTCGTACTCCTCCTGCCAATCCCTCAGAGGACTGCGGCGATGTCGGCGCAACGCGGAGATCCGTTTGGCCGTCGCCTGGTACAGAGGCGGCGGGATACGCAGGAGAGTGCCCTGGCGCTGTTCGCTGCCGGTGGGCAGGCAGTCCGTGCGGGAGAGCAGGGCCCGGTCGGTCATGCCGGTGAGGACGATGGGCAGCAAGTGGGCCTGGGTGGTCAGCCAGGTGGCGAAGCCCTCCCGGAGAGTGGGGTGGTGGAATGACCAGTACGCCTGCCCGTCAAGGGCGGTCGCCTCGGTGAGGAAGGTGCCGGTCAGCGTGGTCATGGCCCGGCTGGCGGCGCCGGGGGCGGCGCCAGCCCGATCGATGATGTCGCGCTGGGCCGGATCGAGGGCGAGGGGGCTGGGCAGCCCCTTGTCCTGACCTGTGGCGTACACGAGGGCGAGGGCTGCGTGGGCGTGTACGTCCAGTTGGTCGTAGACATCGATCAGGAGCTGCCGGGGCCGGGCCATGAAGGACGTAATGCTCTCGCGGGTCAGGGACAGCCCCGTGGTGAATGCCTGGAGTCCGAGGCGCCGTGCGGCTTCGGGGCGGAACGGCTCGGCGTCGGCTGCGGCTTCGAGGTGCGGTTTCATCCGGCTGAGCACGTCCGCCGGCTGATCGCCCGCAGCGAGATGGTTGTAGAGGATCTGCTGCCGCTCCGTGCGGGCGAGGTCGGCGACATCGACGGTGACCTGCTGTTCGTGCAGCAGGGGGTAGGCATACGGTTTCAGCAGGGGCCGGGCCTCGTTGTAGATGTAGTTGCGGGAGGTCAGCACGACCCGGGCCCCGTTCTTCACGGCGCTCATCACGTGCGGCAGGTCCCGTGCCCAGGCGTGGGTGAGGATCTCCTCATGGCGGACGGCGCCGAAGGCGTCATCGAGCCAGAAGAACTGGTCCTTCTCGTGCGGGTTCCAGCGCTGTACCAGTTCGTCGGAGGTGCGCGGCTTGATGGCCACGCAGCTCCAGTTGTCGGCGGCGCTGATGGCCAGCATCAGGGCGATGACGGATTTGCCCACGGCCGGGTCGCCGAGCAGCAGTACGAAGCCGTGGTCGCGCAGTGCGCGGGCGGCCTTGCGGTAGGCGCTGGTGACGACGAACGTGGAGACCTGTTCCGGCGCGGACTTCATCAGCACTGAGGCCTGGGTGTAGGCGCGTTCGTCGAGAATCTGTGACAGGTCACCGAGTCCATAGACACGGGGGACGAACATCCGCAGCTCTCGATGTGAGGCGATCATGTCGCTCAGCCACTGCCCGTCGAGGACCAGGGGGTGTGCCACCCCGCAGGCGCGTAGTCGCCGCTGGATCTTTTCCTCGGACAGGCCGCTGACCCGGGCGTTGGTCAGCAGCACATAGGTCGCGCATACCCCGCGCTTAACCAAGGCACGGACCTTGGCGAATTCGTCCTCGAGTTCCGACGGGGCGAGTGTGGCATCCGCCTTCTTGGTGTGCTTGCACTGCAGCGCAAAGGGGCCCGGCGGCACATCCTGCACGCCTCCGGGCTCGTCGGGCGGTTGCCAGGTGCCGTAGAAGGCGCCGTCTCTGCCCCCGTCGTTGGAGTCCGCGAACGCCTGTACGGACTGTCCCCACACCTCCCGCAGCACAGCTGCGCACAGGTCCTGAAAGGCGCGCCAGCCCAGGGTGTGCAGGGCGAAGCGAGGCGACCCGGGGGCGATGGTTTCGCTCGTCCCCGTCATACGTCGTCCTTGTGGCCGTCATCGGTTGAGCCGTCGCTGAGCGTGGTGAGCGCCTCCCACATCTCCTCGTCGTCGTAGTCCGGTTCAACCAGGTCTGGGGTCAGGATGTTGCTGTCGGGATCCAGCTCCTCGGACTGGGCAACGACCTCGACCAGGAACTTCTGCGCGGCCTTCATGAGACCGGGGTCCCGTGTCCACAGCCCGAACTCCAGGCTGCGGCGGGAGCTTTCCGTGCCGTTGGCACTTCCCAGCCACAGCCGGCTGGGCCGGAAGCCGATGACATCGGCCACCCCGCCCAACCCGTCTTCGTCGTGCCGCCACAGCTCACCCAGCAGCAACATTTTGGTGTGCAGGATCGGAACGAGATGATCACCGGCCTTGCGGTAACCGAGGCTGCGTAGCGCAGGCAGCTGGATGTCCGGTGACGCAGAGCCGGGACCGAGTACAGGCGCCGCGCCGTCCTCATGGAGGCTCAGTCCCTCCAGATTGGGCAGCGCCCGAGCGGGGAAGCCGGCCGCGCCCTTCACCGCGTTGGCCACCTTGCGCAGTCTCTCCAGGGACCGTGGGCCCCTTGACTGTTTACTGACCACCACGCATGCGGACGGGAACCCGGCTATCCGGCGCAGCAGTTCAGTGTCGTCCACCCACAAGAACGCCCCGAGCATCCCGGCCCCAAGGCTGCGTGAGCGCCGCTGTTGCTCCAACTCGTTCCGGAACGTGTCGATCCCGTCGACGAGGCCGGCCAGCACATTCGTCCCGAACCGGGCGGGACCACCTTCCGCTGCGACCGCCTGCACGTTGAACTGGTGAGAAAACGACAGACTCACGACCCCTCCTATAACAGGAGCATTATGGCGTGCCGTCACAGACGGGTCGTACGGTCACCCCCACCCTCCCGTCGAGGCGCCCGGCCAGGCGGCAGCATGCCGTCGTCGCAGCTGCAGGGACAGACGTGAATGGCCACGGGAGGCACCCTGCTCGTCGACGAGGCCAGCGGCGTGATCTTCGTCGGCGAGGCGACCAGCCCGCCCCCGGACTCTCCGCTGACCGAGGCCTACTTCCAGCACGGTGTCAGCGTCCACCTCGCCGCCGGACGGAAGACACCGGCAGCATCAGCCACTTCCTGGGCATGTGGCACACGCACCCGCACTCCCCGGCACAGCCCAGCGCCACCGGCCGCGCCGGTGCTGCGATGTCACGCCGATGAACCTCGCCACGCCTGCTGAACAGGACCTGCGTGCGGGGCTGTCGCCACGGATGGCGCCGACGCCGTCAGCCGAGAGGCAGGTCGAGGTAGCGGGCGGCGTCGTGCAGGACATCGCGGGTGAGGGTTTCGGTGCGGTCGAGGATGGAGAGTTGGGCGGCCATACCGATCAGCGGGGTGAGGTGTTCCATGAGTCCGTCGGTGATGCGGTAGAGCTCTTCCTCGTGGTCCAGGAGGCTGCCGAGTTTGTGGTGCCGTAGCCGCAGCAGGCTGTCGAGGGTGGCCAGGGTGCCGGCCCATTCGTCGGGGTGTTCCGTGCAGCGAGGCGGGAGCCGGTTGACCCAGAGTGTGGGGACTGAGCGTGGCCGGATGGGGGCGGTAGCCTCGGTGAGGCGTCTGAGGGCGGGGAAGCGGGCGGCGCGGGCCTCACGCAGGATGTCGCTGGAGCCGATGCCGCTCCAGAAGACGGTCAGGCCCAGTTCGTCGGCGAGGTAGTCGAACGTCGGCTGCAGGTCCTCGGGCCGCAGCCGGTCGATTCCGTCGATCAGGCAGACCTCCGTACGGGCATGGCGCATCACGTGGACCGCAGGCCCGGTGAAGTCCTTCATGCGCTGTACGGGCCGTTGCTCGGTGTCCGGGCGGTACAGATCCCAGCCGAGGAAGACGGCCAGGGCCGCGGACCAGTCGGCGGATGTGCCGGGTTCGGGCGGGGCGTTGACGCAGACGACGGGGATGCGGCTGTCGTCGATGCCGTGGCCGCCGTCCCCACCATCTGGCAGGGGCTGCTCGCCGAGGTCACCGCCAACCCGCGCGACCTCGCAAGAAGTACGGCGCCGAGGTGGTCGGCCGGGCGCAGGGATACGACGTCGCCGTTCTGAAGCTGAAGAACCCGCCGTCGGGGCTCGCTCCGCTGGCCCTCGGCAATTCGGACGAGGTCGCGGTCGGCGATTCCACGATTGCCATCGGCGCCCCGTTCGGCCTGTCCAACACGGTCACCACGGGCATCATCAGCGCGAAGAACCGCCCGGTCGCCTCCGGTGACGGCTCCGGCGGCAGCAACTCGTACATGAGCGCCCTGCAGACCGACGCCTCGATCAACCCGGGCAACTCCGGCGGCCCGTTGCTCGATGCGCGCGGTGCGGTCATCGGCATCAACTCGGCCATCCAGTCGACCGGCAGCAGCGTCGGCCAGACCCAGGCGGGCTCCATCGGCCTCGGCTTCGCGATTCCGATCAACCAGGCGACGAACGTCGCCCAGCAGTTGATCAAGACCGGCAAGCCGGTCTACCCGGTGATCGGAGCCACGGTCAGCATGGACGAGAAGACCGGCGGCGCGGTCATCTCCGACCAGGGGGCGGACGGTACGGCAGCCGTGTCGAAGGACGGCCCCGCGGACCGGGCCGGCCTCAGGGCGGGCGATGTCATCACGAAGTTCAACGACACCGTGATCGACAGCGGCCCGACCCTGATCGGCGAGATCTGGACCCACAAGCCCGGCGACCGGGTGACGCTGACCTACCAGCGCGACGGCCGGACGGCAACGGCCGAGGTCACCCTCGGGGACCCCGGTCCCGAGTACGCGGCGAACCGGCACAATGTCGGCTTCATGGTGGCCGATTCTCGCGGCGTCCCTGGTGGGCCAGCCCGATGTGGTGCAGCAGGGTGCGTTTGCCAGTACCGCGGCAGTCGCTGTCGATGGCGACGTGCTGGCAGGGGTGGCGGCGTTCGCCGTTGAGGCGCAGCATCCGCCGTGCGGTCTTCATGCCTGTGGCGATGTCGGTGGTTTCGACGAGGCTGAGCTGGGCGTGGTAACGCACCCGGGGGTCGTCCTCGTCGACGGGCACGGGGCCGTCGACCGGCGGGATCGGGGGAGGGGCCGGCTGGTGCCGTACGCGGGCGCGCCAGCCGTGCAGAGTGGTCGGTGACCCAGGAGACAGGGCCGGCGCCGACGCGGGCGGCGGGACACTTTGAGCGTCACGTACGGGGGGTTTCACCGGTCATCTCCCTGTCGCCCGTTGCCCGGTGGGGGAGGGCCGGTGCTGCTGTCACCTTGGGTGGTGTCTGGGGTGGGCCTGCAGTTGTTGTCGCCCACGGGCCCGGGATCGGTGGGGCCGGGCGGGTGGAGGCCGGGCAGGGAGGCCAGGAAGTCGTCCAGGCTCAGGCCCGCGCCACGGACGGGCTCGGGCGTGTCGAACAGCTCTCCGGAGGGACGGTCGAGGGAGCGGAAGGGGCGGACGGAGTCCGGGTCCAGGGGCGGCAGGCCGTCGGCGTAGGGCTTGGTGGTGGGCGTCGGCCGCGCGGGGCGGGGCACCGCGGCAGCCGCGCGGGGACCCGGCCTGGCCGCGGTAGGCGAGGGCCCGGCGGCCGCGGTGCGCAGCAGCTGAGCGGTGGCCCGGGTGACGGCGGCCTCGTCACGGCGGCTGCCGCCGGCGGCGAGGTGGATACGCAGGGCCTGGTCCCAGGTTTCCTCGGTCCACCGGTCCTTGAGCAGTCGGCGGTGGATGAAGGGCACCTCGACCCACGGGTCGGTGCCCGGCTCGGCCCGGTGGTTGAACAGCCAGGCGACTTCCGGGTGGTCGGGGGAGTAGTGGACCTCCCAGCGCCCCTGCTGCGCTGCGATGCCGGAGGGCCCACGGAAGAGGTCCAGCTTTCCCCGGTCGAGGTTGTAGGTGCGGTTGTTGATCTGGAAGCCCTTGCGGCTGACCCGGACCCACACCGTCGGCAGCAGCTTGCGGTTCTCCTGCGCGGTCAGCGTGGTGGACCGGTAGCCGCGCAGGGACACCAGGGCTGCGTACATCTGGTTGGGAGTCAGGCACAGCCCAGGAGTGAACGGACTACGAAGTGCTGCGTGAGGGGTCTGCTGCCAGCGGAGAACCACCCACTGCTCGAACAGTTCCTGGAGCTGGGGGATTGTCCACAGAGGCTGCTTGCGGACGCGTTTGCCACGCAGGTCCAGACGGTGATGGGTGTAGGAGGCCAGGTACTGGCTGAAGCCGGTTTTCACCGCCAGCATGGCGCGCTCCACGATGGCCTTGTCGACGGCGGTGCGCAGCCGTGCCTCGCGTACTTCGATGCCCATGCAGTGGCAGGCGCGGGTGAAGTCCGCGGAGATGAACGGCGAGCCGTGGTCGATGACGAGTGTTTCGGGTTTGATGACGGGCCTGGCGGCGGCGCCGGCGAAGCGGGGGTCGGCCGCCAGGAGGTCCTCGAAGGGGAGGTCGGATCCTTCCATGAAGGTTTCCGGTGCCCAGCCCGGGCGCGCGGGTAGCGGGGCCGTGGTCTGGGCGACGACCTGCATGGTGTCGAACGAGCGGGTGGCCCGCCCGGCGGTCCACCGTCCCGTCCCGCCTGTGCGGCCGGTGCGCTTGGGCACGAGCAGAGAGCCCACGATGCTGCGGGTGGCCACGTCGATGGCGATGGTGAGCTCCACAGAGATGCCCCGTCCGTCGTCGCCGAGGACGAGGACGTCCAGTCCGGTGGTGTCGATCTGCACCAGTTCCCCGGGCCAGCGGGCCCAGGTCGCCCGCCGGGCGACCGGCCGCTCTGCGGATGTGGCAGGTCCGGCCGCGTGGCGGGCCGCCGCGTCGTGCGCGTTCTGCGCGGTGATCCCGAGGCGCTCCAGTAGCCGGTAGAACGTCGCCGGACTGATCACCAGGCCCCGGGCGGTCTTCGGATCGGCCAGCAGCTGCGCGTAGCGGGTCCGGACCGTCTGCTGCACCCGGTCGATCAGCCGGGACAGGGTTCCCGGAGACAGGCCCTTGTCGCGTTCGTCGTCCAGGATCTCCCACACGAGGTCGACCACCCGCGCATCGACGCGCCCGTGCGGGGCCGTACTGCGCAGGCTGCGTTTGTCGACCAGGCCCATCAGGCCTTCTTTGCGCCAGGCCGCGCACTTCCGTTCGACAGTGGCCGCGGACACCGGTGTTCCTGCCTGCGACAACTGGCCGGCCTTGGCCTGGTAGCGCTAACGCAGGGTGCGCCGCTGCGGGTCGAAGGCCGGTCGGGGCTCGGTGGTGGCGGGAACGTTCGGGGCCTGCTGGTGCAGTACTTCCTTGACATGCCGCTCCCACGCGAGGGCGGCCTTGCGTACATCCTTCGGCAGCGCACGGAACTCGCCGAGGCGGCCGGGCAGCGAACTGCGCGGCGCCGCCCGGTTCAGCACGGCGAAGTCGGAGGCCGAGGTCACGGCCGTCTGCAGGATGATCAGCGGCTCCACAGGCTCTGCCGACTCTGCGGCGTCGAGGAAGAGACGCGGTCCGTGGAAGGCGGTCACGACCCAGGCCACGCCGCGGAAGCGGATAGTGTCCCCCACAGCCAGGGTGTCAGCAGCGGCGAGCGCCCCCGCACCTGCGGTGTGCCGCGAAGCCGAGGTCACACGGCCTCCCCTGAGCGGGCCCATGCCGTCGACGACGGGGTGAGCGGGACACCCATGTCGGTATGCAGCCGCTGCGCCCAGATCAGGTGATAGGCAAGGTCCACCCCCGCGTACGGGGGCAGGGCGGCGGCTCGTAGCCCAGAGCGGATGGTTCGAGGCGAGGTGAACTGCTGTGCCAGCAACTGGTCCTGCCCTGCCGTGAGCCATCGTGGGCTGCGGGCGGCGTAGAGAAGCTGGAGGTTGTCCAGTTCCACCCCGGTGGGAGGTTCCATCACCCGGATCTGCCAGCCTGCTGCTGCCGCAGCCACCGCCAGCACCGCCTGCTCGGATTGCCACCGGTCGGTGAACTGCTCCGGCTGCACGCAGATCACCTCGCGCCAGCCCGCCCGTAAGGCGACGAACGCTGGCCGCAGGCGGTGGCGGCGCCCCTGCTGGCTCCAGCGCAGCTCCATCGGCCCCGCGCTGCGCAGCCCGACCGCCAAGTCGCGGTCCAGGACCATGCCGCAGCGCTGCTGCCGCAGCGAGCCGCAGGCCAGCAACTGGTCGGTGGCCGAGGCCCACGCGTTGGTGACGAACGACTGCCGTCCCGGGTAGGGCACGGGCCGCTCCAGCGGTGCCAGTTCCTCGAACGGCACCTCGCCGGCCTCTGACACCGGGCACTCGCGCTGTCGTCCGAACCGGTCGAGGTAGCAGACGGTGATGTCGCATGCGCTGACCGGGGCCCCTGGCATGTCCGCCGCCCCCTTGGCTGTTGTCGTGGGCCGCACCGTGCGTGCCCCTGCTCCAGCATCCACGTACGGATGGGGCATGCGCAGCCGCACCCGGCTCCACCCCACGATCGAGGGAACAGGGCAGATACGTGTGCGAAACCAGACGGGGCGTGCCGCTGTGGGCGGGAGCTCATACGACGGTGAACGAGTCACTCCAGTCCCAGGGCAGGCAGCAGAGGTTCTCCAGCGGCGCCCGGTGCTCGTCGTCGCGGTGGATCAGCGCTGTGACCGGCCTCCGGCCACGGCGGCGCCCGCCGCACTCGTCATCCCTGGTGGCCGGCGCGCACCGCTGATGCCGGGCGAGCCACTCCGCCACCGGGACCTGCCACCTGCCCGGCGGCAGTTCGAGCGCATCCGCCAGCTGGGACAGCTCGGCCACCAGACGGGACTCGGCCGCAGCCCAGGGCCCGCCGGGCAGAGCGGCGCGTTGCTGCTCGTAGCGCAGCAGCGCCCGGGCTACCTGCAGCACCTCCGGATACACCAACAGCCATGCCGTCTCGACGACTTCGGGCTGCAGTCCCGCCCGCCCGGCCCGCCCGGTCCACCGCCGGGTGAGAGGGGCGCGGCGCCACCACCACCCAGTAAGGGCGAAGGCGTCCGAGACCAGGAACCCTCCGGCCGGCCCGAACCGCCGCTCAAGCCGGCCCCGCCGACGGTGGGCGTCGACCGACTCCGGCAGCGGCGCCAGATCCACTCCCGCCCCATTCCTCTGACGCACGTGCGTGAACCGGCCGTGCCGCTCGCAGATCCGCCACCGCTCCGGCCAGACGAGCCACACCCCACCAAGGCCGGCGCCCCGTGCCGCCGTACACAGTCCGCAAGCCGGCACGAGATAGTGCGCCAGCGGCTGCCACGGCCACTCCCACCGCGCCTGCCCACCCGGCAGAAGATGTGCCTCGCGCAGATGCGGCAGGGCCCACCGAAGCCGCGCGGACGGCACCCCGAGCATCTCCGCGAGCCGGTCTGCCGCCGCACCGCTGAGGAACACCTCGGCCAGATATGGCTGAAGGGCCTCCTGGCCCGGCGGCCCGTCGCCGAGTTCGGCGAGCAGGAAGCCGACCTCCACCCCCTGTGCCCCGGCCACCCGCCACAAGAACGAACAGTTCGACTCGTTGGCCACGAAGCGGACCGGCCGCCGCGGCAGACTTCTGCTCCACACCGTATTCCCCAACCCCTTTGCCCAGGCGGCCCGGCAACCGTCCAATCACGATGCTTGCCGCCCGCCGTACATCGCGCCTCCCGCACCGGCTGTCCTGCCCAGGACGCCACGCCCGCAATGAACCGGATCTCCACCGCACTCCGCTCCCTACCACGGTGAGGACCCAGAGGGCCCGGGGCGTTCACCCCAACGGGTGAGACAGGCCGGGGTGAGTGCCCTGCGCCGCGGGCTCGTCCGCATCCTGCCCCTTAGAAACCCGTCACCTGCCCTTGCGCCGGAGCCGTCTTGTGCTGCACGACCAGCCCGCCAAACGCCTGCCCAGCGAACTGTGGACACGCCAGCGCGCCGCGGCCGACTGCGTCCTCAACGCCTTCGCTATGGGATACGAACGCCAGCAGGTGATCATGCCGTGCGGCACCGGAAAGACCCACCTCGCCGTCCACATCGCCCACGAGCTCACCTCCGACAGCCGCAGCCTGACCGTGATGCCGACCCTGGAACTGCTCAACCAGACCGCCCGCGTCTGGCACACCTCCGGCCGGCCGGGCCACTTCCTGGGCCTGTGCTCCGACACACAGACCAGTGAGCCCATCCTGAGCGGCGTGCTCACCATGACCAGCGACCCCGCCCGGCTGGCTGCCGTCGTACGCGGTGCAGACGGTCCCGTCAGTGCCTTCGCCACCTACGCCTCGCTGCCCAAGCTCGTCGAAGCTCACCAGCGCCATCTGCTGCCGCGCTGGGACATCGCGGTCGTGGACGAAGCCCACCGTACCGCCGGCGCCCGCGGCAAACCGTGGGCCGTCATCCACGACAACGACGCCATCCCCGCCCGCCACCGCCTCTACCTCACCGCCACGCCCCGCATCTGGGACGTCAACCGAGACATCGTCACCGAACCGATCGCCTCCATGGACGACGTCTCCCTCTACGGACCTGTCGCCTACCGCTACTCGCTGGCCGAGGCCATCCATGAGGGACGCCTGGCCGACTACCGCATCGCCGCCCCCGAGATCCACGACCCGCACCTGCGCACCCTCTTGACCGCCGGCAAGGGGGCCAGCCGCACGCCCCAGACCGATGCCATGCGGGTAGCGGCGGCCCAGCTGGCCCTGCTCAGAGCGCGCGAGGAACACAGCATCCGCCGCACGGTCGTCTTCAGCCGCAGCATCGCGCAAAGCGATGCCTTCGCCGAAACCCTGCCCGAGACCGCCGCAGCCATCCCCGGCGGCCACGCCCACGGCCTATGGGTCGCCAGCATCCATTCCCGTAACAGCCGTTCAGAGCGGCGAGAGCACCTGACCCGGTTTGCCCAGCCTCCGCAAGACCAGCACGCCAGCACTCTCGCGGAGCTGAGCGTGCTGTGCAACGTCCGCCTATGTGTCGAAGGTGTCGACTTCCCGCTGGCCGACTCCGTGCTCTTCGCCGACCCCAAACAGTCCACCATCGACATCGTCCAGGCGATCGGCCGCGCTCTGCGCATCGGCCCTGGTATGAACAAGATCTCCACACTGGTCATCCCGGTGCTCTTCGGCCCCGGGCAGCGCCCCGAGGCAGCAACGTTCGGGACCCCGTACCACCTCCTGCACCAGGTCATGATCGCGCTCAAGGCGTACGACGAGCACTACTTCCACCGCCTGCCGATCAACGGCGCCCGGCTGCTACCGCCCGCACCGGCCCTCGCCATTCACCCGGCACGCGCAACGGAGATCGCCCCGCACCTGATGCTGCGGATCATGGAGCCCGAACCCGATGTCTGGGAGAACGGGATGGCCTGCGCGCAGGCATTCTTCGACACCCACGGCCATCTGAACGTGCCCAGCAACCACATCACCGATGACGGGTTCCACCTCGGCTGCTGGCTGGGGTACCAGCGCGCTCTCAAGGCCGCCGGACACCTCTCCGCAGCCCGAGTCGCCGCCCTGGTCACCTGCACCATGCCCTGGGCCCACACCGAAGACAGCACCGAAAACCTCCTCCCCGTTGCCCAGGACTACGCCCGTGCCCACGGCCATCTGCTCCCGGAACCGGATGAGACCTATCAGGGTCGACCACTGGGCGCCTGGCTTGCCGAGCAGCGCCGCCTGGCCGCCGACAGCACCCTGCCCGCCCCCTACGCCCGCGCCCTGAAGGACATCGACCGCTGGTGGAACCCCGCCTGGCACGCGGCGTGGCAGCGCATGTACACGCGTGCCCGCGAGGCCGACACGGACCTGTCTCTCTACCCGGGCCCGCTCCCCGCCGACGCGGACGACCTCACTCGCTGGCTAGACGAGCAGATCGATGCCTTCCCTACTCTCGCCAAAGCACAGCAGACACTCCTGGCCGCTCTGCCGCTGCAGCGCGGCCCCCTCACCCTTGCCCTGTGCCGTCCCCTCGGCAGCCAGAGCGCCACGCACGCCCACGGACTGCGCGCCGCCCGGCGCTTCTTCCGCCGCTACCAGCATCTGCGCGTCCCCGTTGACTACACCGACACCCACGGCAGTTCCTGCTTCCCGCTGGGTCAGTGGATCACCGACTTGCGCGACTTGGCCGGCGCGGCCCGCCTCAGCCGTGAAGAGACCGAATCCGTTGAGGCGCTCGGCATGGAATGGCTTCCTGGACTCCGGTGCGACGATGCCCCAGCCGCCCTGCCCAGGCCCCGCATTCCGTCGGCGGGGCAACATCGGAACCGACGCACCCACGGCGGAGCCGCCGGACGAGCACACTGATCCCATACACCCGGCCCGGTCCTGTGGATCGCCGGCAGTGACCAGCCGGCCAGCTTCTCTTCCGGCGCGGTGTGTTCGAGCAGTCGCAGCACCCGCCCGTGTGCAGCGCCCTCGACGACCTCGAACGTCTCGGTCCACCGCGGATCGATCTCGGGTTCCTCGTAGGCGATCATCAGATGCTCACTGGCACGAGAGGGGAACCACGGTGTCCGGGTTAGCTCACCATGCCCGCTGACCAGCGCCTCGATCTTCCCGGGTGTCCCTCGCCCGCCGCTCGTGCTGGGGTGACCGATCCCTCGATCACCCCAGCCTCATCGAGGTCAGGCGGCGATGTCCAGTTCCTCGAATCCATTGACGAAGCGGCGGCCGACGAGCTCCACCAGAACGTCGGGTCTGTCGGCGATCGCTCCAGGATGCAGGCGTGCCATCAGGCTGGGGCTGCGCAGAAGGCCACGGACCCACTGATCGAAGACTGACTCGAAGCGGGTGTGCGGCCTACCGAGCACCTTCTGCTCGAGCACCCCGGCTCCCCAGCCCACAACCCTGACCCAGGCCTTGATCCAGGGATGCAGTTCGGCCTCCTGCACACCGATGCCGTGCAGGAACGCCAGGTACGTGCGCACATCCCGGGGCACGTTGCGGGCTTTGACGATGAGGTGGGCCGTGCTGCGGGGAAGGGCCAGGCCCGCACGGTCCACCATTTCGTCCAGCGTCGGTCGTGCCGCCGCGTTGTACGCATCGCGCATCGCCTGCCCCAGTTCGGCCCGGGTGCACGCGAGGCCAGGCTTCGGCAGAACCGTGGAGCGCCTCGCCTCGCGCCTCGCCTCGGCCGCGGCCTTCTCGGCCCCGGCGAGAAGCTTCAGGGCGTGGCCGAGATCGCCGTCAGTGACCTCGACGAGCTCGATGACCACGACCTGCTTGGGAGGACGCGAGCCGCCCTTCACGGCCCGCTTCAGTGCCGACTCCGACGAGGTGGGGGTGATGCCGGCCAGGTCACGGAAGGTCATCCCGGACTGGCTGCGCAGGTCCCGGAGGTACTTGGCCAGCATGCCCACCTCCGGAACCGTGTAGTCGATCGGGTTCTCAGGTCGCGCCATGCCGCCTCAGCTCCCCGACCCGTTGTTCAGGACCGCGGTGACGATCCGGCGCAGGAAGTTCCCGCTTCGCCGCCGGTCACTGACACCTGCGGCGAGGAGAACAGCGACACCGATGGAACCGGCACCGCCGAGAAGTAGAAGGACGTCGTAGACGGTGTTCACGGGCATGTGCGCGGCCAGGCAGAGGACAACTGCCGCGGTCACAAAGGCGACCAGCACGATCGCCTGGGCCATCCCGAAACGGGAAGGCGTGATCACTGCGGGCGCGGACTGCGTCCGGCCGGACAGTACGACGGACGACATGGCCGCCTCGTCGGTACGCGGGGGCTTCACCGGGTGGGCTCCTCATGAGCTCGCGTACGGCGGCGGCGTACCGCCGCCGTACTTGCTGATGTCGGCTCACTGGGCCTTCGGTCCGAAGGCGTTGGCGACACCCCACGCGGACTTCAGGCTCAGCCGGATCGAGCCCCACCGGGAGTTGGCGCTCCCGCCTGCGCAGGACTCGATTCCACGCCCTACTCTGACAGGCGCAACGCCACCCACGCGGGCCCCAACTACATTGGTCCACCGCGTATCCAAGCCCGAGTTGACTCCTGTCCGGCCACTGGCCAGCAGGAATCCGGGGCGAGTCGACGTTGGGTCAGCTCCCGTCTCAGTTCAAGGCGTGCAAGGAGTCACCCAGACCTTCATGCTCGGGGTTGTTCGCAGGATCCTTACAGGACCAGGACCCTGCGTTTCACCGCATGAGTTTTGTCGGCTCACTGGTGAAGAAGACTGGCTAGTCATGCTTGGCGGCAGACTGGCCACTAGATAAATCAGGACTGGTGTGCCCTTTTCCTCTGGCAGGGACGAGGGCAACCGTCCGAAGCAGGCCGGCCAGAGGCCGAGCTGCAGGCCTGATGGCTCAGGCAGCGGCTGGCTCTGGTCCGACCTGCTGGAGCACCGGGAAAGCGTCCATGGACGACACCCTCTGATCCGAGAAGGCGCCTCCTCCCTTACGGGACGGAGGCGCCTGTCGTGGACGAAGACGCGACGGCTGACACCCTCTTCTGCCCCTCGGCCACATGTACACCGCCCGCGAACCAGCGCAGCGCCGAGAGGCAGCGGACACCGCCGTCGCCCTTGTCGCCGGACTTGAGCGCTACCGGACGGACTCTCTACCAGTTACCTGCCCCCCTGCCAGACCGCGCCCAGCGCCAAGAAACGATGTGCCAGGATCACCGTGTAAGGAGGTGCGGCCTGGTGAGTTCGCTGCAGGTAGACGTGCTGGCATACGAGGCGCCGTGCGAGCGGTGCTCCTTCTCCCTGTGGTGGGTGTTCGGGCTGCTGCCGTCATACAGCCCGCGCGGCGAGGAGTTCACCACCACGGACTTCCCCGAGGCCGTCGCCATGGCACGCCGCATCCTGGCGGCACCGGACGGCGACACGGCAGACATCGCGGCGCAACTGCACGACCGCCCCGCCTGGCAGCGGGGCCGCAGCTTCAACCCCAACCGGTGCAGTGCCTGCGGGCATCACGCCGACTGGCACGTCCTCGACACGCTCCTCAACCGCGTCTACCACCAAAAGGGCTGGATCTATGCCGCGGCCGGCCGGGTCCCCGTCCCTGAATGGCGTGCGATCAGAGGCCGCGGACAAGGAATCCACTGGCCGTACTGCTGACCACCGCCGCTCCAGCCTCAACGTCTCCTCCCGTGTCCTTGAGGAACCACTTGATGACCACCGACCCCAACTACGACGGCCCGCCCATCTCGGTTCGCCCCGAACGTCGTGTGCTGCGCCCAGATCAGCAGCAGGCGGTGGACAGCGCAGCCCGGCATCTGAAGCGCCCGGGTTCGCGTGGGCATATTGTCTCGGCGTGTGGGACGGGGAAGACCCTGACCGCGCTGCGCACTGCGGAAGCTCTCGATGTCTGGTATCTCCTGGTGGCGGTGCCGGGCCTGGATTTGATTGGTCAGTGGGCGGCCGCGGCCCGCGCGGAGGGGCGCCGTGAGCCGTTGATGGCGGTCTCTTCCTCCGATGCCCGTAAGCATCCTGTGCTGGCGGGTGCGGGGGCGGTGAGTACGGGTTCGGGGGAGTACCTGGCGTACTGGCTTGCTCAGTGCAGGAAACGGCGTGAGCGGGCGACGGTGTTCGTCACGTTCGATTCCCTCTCCAGGATCGAGGAGTCCCAGCACAGCGTCTTCGCTGCCCCTGTCTTCGACCTCCTGGTCGTGGACGAGGCGCACCGCACGGCGGGGAGCTGGGACAAGCAGTGGACGATGATCCACGACCACCAGCGTGTCCTGGCCGACCGCCGCCTCTACATGACCGCAACCCCGTACGAGTGGGAGGCTCCGCGCCTGACCGAGGCCCCCGATACACGGCCCCAGCCGAAGCGGACCGCGGCCACCGTCCCGGCCTGGGAGGCTCCCTCTCTGATCGCGTCGATGGACGATCCGAAGGTCTTCGGCCCGCGCCTGCACACCTACTCCCACGCGGACGCGATCGAGGACGGCGTCCTGGCCGACTACCAGCTCCTCGTGCCCACGATCACCAGCACCGACCTGCGCACCGTCCTCACCAACTCCGGCGACGCCCACACCGGGTTCGCGCCGAGTGCCCGTCGCACGACGGCGCTGCACCTGGCCGTCCTCAGGGCCATGACGGAGCACCACCTCAAGCATGTGATCGTGTACTTCCAGCAGGTCGCGGACGCCGCCGACTTCGCCCGCCAGTTTCCCCATACGCTGCGTGCCCTCCCTGGGAATCAACGCCCCGTATGGGCCGACGACCTTCTCGTGCAGTCGATCAACGGCACCCACACCCCCGACCAGCGCCACGCCATCCTCACCGGCTTCGCCGATGCCGACCGCGGCGTGCTGACCAATGCCCAGGTCCTGGGCGAGGGAGTGGACCTGCCGGCCGTGGACGCGGTCGTGTTCGCGGACCGTACGGCGAGCGTGCGCCGCATCGTCCAGGCGGCCTCGGCCGCGCTCTGCGTAAGCCCCCGACCATCGAGCGCAAGACGGCGAGCCTGGTCATCCCCGCCTACACCCCACCCGACGCCGACCCCACCGACCTCCTCTCCACCCCCTACGAGGCACTGTGGCTGGTCACCGCTGCGCTCCGGCATCATGACCAGTCGATTGCCGCCCGGGCCCCGCGCAAGAACGCCAAGCGCCGCCTGGACGCCAACACCCACACCCTGATCACACGCCGGTTCCGGTTCGACTTCACGCTCGACCCCGGGCATATCGCCCGGGCCATGGACCTGTTGGCCTGGCCCGCTGCTGGTGCGGTTCTGTCCGCACCCCGCCGCGCGGGACTCGCGGCCGCCGTCCGCTATCACACCGAGCACGGTCACCTGCGTGTCCCGGCCGACTACGAGGATGCCTACGGCTACCGGCTCGGCCAGTTCATCACCGGGCAACGCACCGCCTATCACCAGGGTTCTCTCGCCGAGGACTGGATTGCCGAGCTCGAAGACCTGGGCATGGTCTGGGACGACAGCGAAGCCGCCTGGCAGGGGCATATGGCCACCGTTGAGGCCTTCCACACCGAACACGGCCACCTCGCCATCCCTTCCCAGGAACCGGGCGGTCAGTTCCTCGTCGATCAGCGGTCCCTGGCCCGCAAAGGCCGTCTCGCCCCCAGCCGCGAAGCCCAGCTCACCGCCCTCGACCCGCACTGGACGCTCCCGCACGGCCCCGACTGGCACCGCAAATACCACCTGATCAAGCGCCATATCGAAGCCAGGCCACGACCCGGCCACGCTGCGCCGCGACACGGTGATCGACGGCGTGAAGGCCGGCAGCTGGCTGCACCGTCAGTTCACCACCTGGCACGATCTCAACTCCGGCCAGCGCGACCTTCTCACCAGCCTCGGCCTGACCGCCGATCAAGTCCCGCTGAAGAAAACGCCGAGAACAACTGTCACATCCGGTACCAGGAAACGCCGTTCCTTCGAGCAGACAGCGCTGCTGCTGCGCGCCTTCGTAGAGCGTCACGGCCGCCCGCCAGGGGCCAGAGAATGGATCGAGGCCGACGGCGAAAGCGTCATGATCGGCCCGTGGCTGTGCAAGACCCGCACCAAACAGAAAGCAGGTCAACTACCCGAAGATCAAGGCAAGTTGATGGACGAGATCCTCCGAGAGGACCGGTCCGGAACCGCCCGCGACGTCTCCGAAGAGGGGCCCGCAGACATCTCGAAGATTCCATAGTTTTTCTGCTTCCATAAGACGGACTGATCTCTTCCCGAAACCGACCACGAGTCAGCGGAAAAGAGATGCCCCATCAAGCAGCCGAGCACACCCAGGCCCTGACGCCCGCACATGCAGCCAGCCCAGGGCCGTGCGGAGCACGGCCCGTCGCCCTGATCGCGGAGCGAACAGGGCCAGAGTCCAGCGGAGTTGGACTCAAGGGCCACGGAGTGGCCCGGATCCCCGGGACGAAGTCCCGGACCACACGGAGTGCGTGGTCGTCTTCCGTCGCGTAGCGACGGCGCGTCGTGTTCGCGGAGC